>NZ_WKKF01000001.1 GCF_009674765.1 Metabacillus idriensis
CTTGTTATCATACGTTATTTAGTTTTGAAAGAATAACTTCTTTCGAAAAAAAAGCTTGAAATCTTCGGATTTCATAGTATAATAATTTTTGTCACTATGTCTGGTGATGATGGCAAAGAGGTCACACCCGTTCCCATGCCGAACACGGAAGTTAAGCTCTTTAGCGCCGATGGTAGTTGGGGGTTTCCCCCTGTGAGAGTAGGACGTTGCCAGGCTAGTGAAAATATTATTCCGCAGTAGCTCAGTGGTAGAGCTATCGGCTGTTAACCGATCGGTCGTAGGTTCGAGTCCTACCTGCGGAGCCATTTTGGAGAGCTGTCCGAGTGGCCGAAGGAGCACGATTGGAAATCGTGTAGGCGGTAACCCGTCTCAAGGGTTCGAATCCCTTGCTCTCCGCCACTATTTATATAAATGGCCCGTTGGTCAAGCGGTTAAGACACCGCCCTTTCACGGCGGTAACACGGGTTCGAATCCCGTACGGGTCACCAACATCATTTTCACTGCGGAGGATTAGCTCAGCTGGGAGAGCATCTGCCTTACAAGCAGAGGGTCGGCGGTTCGAGCCCGTCATCCTCCACCATCTTTACTGAATACAGCAGCACAAAAACTTCATTTATTATTGTCGCGGGGTGGAGCAGTCTGGTAGCTCGTCGGGCTCATAACCCGAAGGTCGCAGGTTCAAATCCTGTCCCCGCAACCAAATGGTCCCGTGGTGTAGCGGTTAACATGCCTGCCTGTCACGCAGGAGATCGCCGGTTCGATCCCGGTCGGGACCGCCATTTTAATTAAACAAGCTGCTTGAATAAGCTGCTGATAATTAACAGTTTGACATCATAAATAAATGGCTTGGTAGCTCAGTCGGTAGAGCAAAGGACTGAAAATCCTTGTGTCGGCGGTTCGATTCCGTCCCAAGCCACCATTTACACTTAAATGCCGGTGTAGCTCAATTGGTAGAGCAACTGACTTGTAATCAGTAGGTTGGGGGTTCAAGTCCTCTTGCCGGCACCACTTACAGTGTGGAGGGGTAGCGAAGTGGCTAAACGCGGCGGACTGTAAATCCGCTCCCTCCGGGTTCGGCGGTTCGAATCCGTCCCCCTCCACCATTTTCATAAAAAGAATATAGGGGTATAGTTTAAAGGTAGAACAGAGGTCTCCAAAACCTCCGGTGTGGGTTCGAGTCCTACTACCCCTGCCAATTTAATTAATCTTATATAGTATAATGGCGGTTGTGGCGAAGTGGTTAACGCACCAGATTGTGGCTCTGGCATTCGTGGGTTCGATTCCCATCAGTCGCCCCTTTTTTTTACTTAATAGGGTTTTTATTTTTGTTTTGGGCTATAGCCAAGCGGTAAGGCAACGGACTTTGACTCCGTCATGCGCTGGTTCGAATCCAGCTAGCCCAGCCATTTTTCATTAAGAGTCATCTTTGTGCAGCTATTGCATAAAATACATTACACAGCGATTTGCGGAAGTAGTTCAGTGGTAGAACACCACCTTGCCAAGGTGGGGGTCGCGGGTTCGAATCCCGTCTTCCGCTCCAATAGTTGAGGCGGCATAGCCAAGTGGTAAGGCAGAGGTCTGCAAAACCTTTATCCCCGGTTCAAATCCGGGTGTCGCCTCCAATTTTTATTTATCACCCTTGCCGGGGTGGCGGAACTGGCAGACGCACAGGACTTAAAATCCTGCGGTAGGTGACTACCGTACCGGTTCGATTCCGGTCCTCGGCACCATATCCATCACAATTTCATTTGCCGGTGTGGCGGAATTGGCAGACGCGCACGACTCAAAATCGTGTTCCTCTGGAGTGTCGGTTCGACCCCGACCACCGGTATCTAAGATTTTATTACTTTCAATTACAAGTGAATTAAGTAATATCAACGTTTAAAGACGTCTCTACAGTTATTGTAGAGGCGTTTTTTTGTTGTTTTTTTATTTTTTTTTCACACGACATACATAAATGAAATCGTGTTCCTTAATCGTGTGCACCGTTGAAAGGAGGAATTATTATGACCAGGCGTAAGAATGTTTTAAATGATGATGAATTGGCTGTTATTCAAAAGAAAGTTAAAGCTTATGTAGAGACATTTAAAGATGCTACCCAATTGTTCATTCAGGATTGCGAACTTCGAAATTTAAGACCTCATACAATTCAATATTACTTGAATGAAATACAAGCATTCTTAAATCAACTTAAAGATCAGGGTATTGATATTACTTTATTGAAACCATCTAACCTAACTGAAGAACATATTAAAAACAATGTGATTCTCTATATGCGTAATTTTAAGGGTAGCAGAGTAGTTACCATTAACACGAGGTTACGTGCTTTAAGGGCTTTTTACAACTTCCTTTATAAACAAAAACTCATTACAAATAATCCGATGGAGAATATCAAGCTGCTTAAAGATAGAAAAACGGTTATTGCAACATTTACAAAAGATCAGTTAAACAAGTTATTTAAACAGCCAGATTTAAGAACATTCACTGGAGTACGTGATTATACGGTAATGATGCTAATGCTTGAAACCGGTATTAGAGTAAATGAGTTAGCAGGATTATCTTTAAAAGATATACGGTGGGAAGATTCTATGGTCGTAATCCGAAATGCGAAAAGCTATAGAGAGAGATTAGTTCCAATTCAAAAAGATATGAAACATCAATTGGAAAAATATATAACTATCCGCAGTTATGGAGAATGTGATGCTTTATTTATTACAATCGATGGTGAAAGACTGTCAAAGAGAGGGATACAACAAAGGATTACTAAATATGGTGAGATGGCTAATCTTAAAGATGTTAGATGTAGCTGTCATACTTTTAGGCATACATTTGCAAAGCTTAGTGTACAGCAAGGTGCTAATATCTTTGAAATTCAAACTATTCTAGGACATACCAGCATGGAAATAGTGAAGACTTATGTAAATCTGTTCGGTAATGATGTTAGAGATAGGCACAAGGAATTTTCACCAATTAAAGTGCTGAATAAAAGAATCTAATTATATTAGAACAAAAAGAAAGCCACCTATTCACAGTAGGTGACCCAAAACCAATATAATTTAATACGAAAATCGTAATTCTTGTATTTATCTTATCGAAAAAAGTAAATGGATGCAAGTTGTCTTTAGTGATGTCATTTTTATTACGGTCTTTCCAACGTGGAAACCTACTAACACGTTGTTAAATAAAACTTGAAAGGTACTGGTTGTAGCCAATGCAGAAAATACAGCCGTAATCACATCAACAGCTTTCCTTGTTTGCTGGTGATTACTAGGTGAGAACGACCATTAAAGGTTCGGTTTGGTAGCTAGGCGTGCTGCGGTACGGGTAGCAACGAATAGACAATCGCACAAAGGACTAGCTATATGTGTAGAAAGTTCGTTGTTGAAGAAATTCAAGCGTTCAAACAAGGTGATACGGTGGACACCTCATCAACTCAGTTCAATTCAGGAATCGTATTAAAGAATGACTGCTTTTACAGTACTATATATTTTTTTAGTACAGTATAGGTAATCATTCTTTTGTCCAATGTTTCCTAATCAATCTTGTTAATTCAGTGAAAATCAAATCCAAGAGTCAAGAAATAAAATGATTTTTACGTCCTTTTCTCATGTTCGATTGCAAGTACATAAATGAAACGCATGAAGAATGATGGGAGAAGATTTATTGCTGTAAATTTATTTCTTACTGTCCTAATTCATGTGAATTATGTAAGTGTCATTTTACAGGCACATGAAGAAAGGGACGATCAAAATGCTATATCAAAGACCAACGAAAACTAGAATTAACATCATTGATTCAATAATGGGTAGTGGTAAAACAAGTTGGGCTATCCAGTATATGAATGAAGCACCTACTTACCAAAAATTCATTTACATCACACCTTTTAAAACTGAAGTGGAACGGGTCTTATCTTCTGTTAACCGTGAATTTAAGCAGCCAGATGGTGATAGTACTGGTGAAACAAAGCTAGAGGATATTAAACGACTTATCGCTGACGGGGAAAACATAGTATCCACTCACTCATTATTCAAACGTGTAGATAGTGAAGTCATTGATCTATTAGATATGGAAAATTACGTTTTGATTTTGGATGAAGTTATGGATGTTATTGAACAGGTGAAAATTTCAAGAGATGATTTGAAGATGCTTATACAGAATAAGGTTATTGAAGTGGATAAAAAAGGTATCGTGTCATGGGAACAAGTTGACTATCAGCAGGGTTACTTCGAAAAGATCCGTAATCTAGCTAATTCGGGCAACCTCATGATGTATGAGGATGATGCTAGCGAACCTATAGCGATTTACTGGACGTTTCCAGTTGAGACCTTTAAATGCTTTGAGGAAGTTTTTATCCTAACTTATATGTTTAATGGACAAATTCAACGGGCTTACTTTGATCTATTTGGTCTCAATTACAATTATAAATCTGTAATAAACACAAATGAGGAATATAAACTTTCTTCATACATCCCCTATCAGGATGAGATTCGTTCACATTTAAAGAAGCTAATAAACATTTATTACCCATTACCCAAAGATAAGAAGGACATGAATAAAATTGGAAGTAAACATTCTTCATTTAGTGTCTCTGATTTAAAGAAAAAGACTATGAACACTGAAACAAAACGGGTTATACGAAACTGTGCTTATAATTTTTATCGCAATAAATGTAAAGTATCTACTGAGGAAGTTATGTGGACTACCTTTAAAGATTTTGAAAATAAGATTACTCCAAGTGGATTAAAAGATCACTTTGTCAGTGTAAATGCACGTGCAACTAATGATTACCAACATAAAAGCACATGTATCTATATAGCAAATATATATACTAATCCTGTCGTGAAAAACTTCTTTAGTAAACATCAAGTAGAAGTTGATATGGATTTATTCGCATTGTCAGAACTACTTCAATGGTTGTTCCGCAGCCGGATTCGTAATGAACAATCTATAAATGTTTATATTCCTTCTAAAAGAATGAGAACACTGTTAGAACAATATTTGGATAATGAAATTTAGTTATTATTACTAATAAACCTTACTAGACACAGCCTAGTAAATAAACGTTGGAAGCCCTGATAACTCTAGGTTTTCTGAGTATTCCCTTATAAGAAAGATAAATATAATTATTAACATGTTAAAGAAACCCTACCAAATAACACTTCTAGGGATAGCCAAAAAAAGGCTACCCCTTTCCATGTTAATTTGGCTGTAATAGAAGAATTGTAAAAAATACTAATAACAGAATCTATAGTGGTGAGGGTGCATACCCGAACACGAGGCTTTAGCCGAGGTATTAACAAATCAACTAAGTTAACGTAACTTACCTTGAAGTACATTAAATTAGATTAACTAACACACTTTAGATTGTAAGTCAATATTTTTTTTACTTTTTTACTTTTGTGTGCTAAATTAAAAGTATCATAGAAAAAGTGGAGTGAATTATATTGGAGAAACGCTATCCCGTAAGTGGACGATTTGGACAAGAAGAATGGAATAGACTATCTGAATTACTTGAATTTTTTAATGGAGAATCAATAGGGGATGTTAGTATCAATGATGGACTAAAAGTATGTGTTAATCACACATATGAAACTTTTCATGACTTTAAAGAAATGGTTGAAGAAGTAGGTCATTTAAAGAGTGAAAATTGCAAGTTGAAAAATAGAGTCAAAGAGTTAGAAGAAAAACATAAAGAAATCAAAACTGGGATAATGGAATTAAATAGAATGATTTTGAAAACCGAATACAATAGTTGCCTATAATAAAATAATGCTTAAGAAGCATAGAAGGAAAAAATATCCTTTTGTCGAATTGAAATAGATGAAGGGAAGTGATAACGATGTATTTTCGTTTAAAGTTTAAAGATGGTACTAGGGTACGAATTGCTAAAGAAACCTTTATGGATTATGAAGGTGACTTTTTAGAGTTATTGAAAAGTAACTATGAGAATAATAGACCTATAGTTCTAGAAGGTGTAGGCGAAAGAAACTTTCAGGACTTAATTGCAGTTGAAATAGTATTTGATTAAGTAAAGGCATCCAAATGAGGGTGCTTTTTTATGATCTCAGTTTGTCTAGGTGGTAAGAGAATCTGTTAAAAGAAGATGTCATGCAGGATATATTTTACTCTTGGCGTATTGAGTAGATGAAAGTGAGTGGATAATAAATGACAGGTATAACTTTAATGGAAGCTTTTTGGAGGATATTGCCCGCAGTACTAATTGCACCTTTTATAACATTCTTTTTAGGAAGGTTAGGGAACATTACGGATAGGAAGTTAGAGTATCGCACTTTCTTTGATGTGGACGAGGTAACAGCTAATTATAAATTAAAAAATATGCCTAATCTAAAAAATGGAACTAAACTTATTATTCCAAATCAATTTATAAGCTTAGAAAAGGAAATTGAAAATAGAATTAGAAACAAATCTATAAATCCATCTAAGATCCAGTTAGCTTATTTACACGTAAAACCCTTCGGGAACGGCATCATTACAGGCAGTTCAATTAGTGTAACATTAAGGAGTGTAGATAAAAAAGAAAGCTGGAAATTAGATATTTCTTTGCCAATCCTTGAACAAAATGAAGAAATATTTATACCTATGGATAGATTAGATATGTATGAAATTGAATTTTTCATAGAGGAAATTGAAATGAAGTATAGAACCCAAGCAGGAGAAAAAATGCTTTATAAAAGTACACGCAGAAAAATCGAGAACAATGAAACCATTGTTAAAATTTCATACAGTGTAAAAAAATTCAATCTTTTTTATTACCCTATTGATAATCAAAAAGGCAGGAATGCTGGTTGGATATTCTTAACTAATGATAAAGATAAAAGTAGTGGCACCTAATTTGGTGCTTTTTTTATGCCCAGCTGCACACGTAGAGTATATTTTCTATACTAACTTACAATGTTAAGCAGCAGGTTAGCAGACAAGCATTTTTCCTACCGACATGCACAATTCATAAATCGTTGGTACATATAGGTTTGTAAAGAATTTTGTCTGTGGAATTTAGTGCAAATATCGCTTTTACGCTTGTATTACACGGTCTGCCCCAGAAATAAAAAATGCACAAAAAAGACGTCACCGATTAAAGTTTCGCCTCGTATTCTTTCACTTTCTTATAAAAAGTCGCTTTCTTCATATCTACTTCATTCATAAATGCTACAGCTGTAATCTTTCCAGCTTTCCATTCCTTGTAAAGCTTGCCCCACTCTTTAGGAAGTTCTAACACTGGTCTACCTAAATGCTTACCTTTAGCTTTAGCTACAGCTATTCCCTCAGATTGACGCTGTTTAATCGTTTCTCTTTCTTGTTCAGCCATTGAAGTGTAAACCTCTATGATTATATTGTTAATCATATCTATGACCCATTCTTGACCCTCAGGAACGTCTTGCATAGTGGTAGGAAGGTCAATGATCTTTACTCGAATGCCTTCATTCTTGAACTGTTCTAAATAGCTTTTGATTTGCTGTTTATTACGTCCTAGACGGTCAATAGATTTAATGAAAAGAGTGTCATCTAACCTAATAGCTTTTAACAAGTTCTGAAAGCCCTCACGTTCCATATCCTTACCACTAGCTTTATCACTGTATATATATTTCACGTCCGTTACAAAGCCCTTTAAAGCCTCATATTGTCTGTCTAGATTCTGTTCCTTTGATGAAACACGCATATAGCCGAAATTGATTCCCATTGATAAAACCACCGATTCTTTTATTTGATAGTCTTAACATACATCATATGTCTTATAAGGTCAATTATTTTATAGACGTTTATAAAGGTTTATTTTATGTATTTAATGTACATCTTTTTAGCTGTTTTTTTATAGTCGATTTAGGTGTACCTTTTCAGACTATGGTGTGATAAGTGTTACAAAAAAGAAGGGCTTAGGGGAGTAATAGATAAGGGGATACTCACTACTTCAACAGATACATAATAGAGGGGCATGAACTACACTCAATACAGCAACGCTATGGGCATATAGAAGGCATACAGCAATGATAGAGGCAAGAGAATAGAGAATACCAATAGACATAGAAAAGCACTAAGTAGGCAGTAAGGACACTATAAAAGGTGAATAGGAAAGTGATAAATACAACTCTCAAGGCAACGCAGCAAGGTAATTACAAAAAGAGAAAAGAATGAATGAAACAGATTGAAAGAGTTGATAAATGAAATACACTTATGAATGTTAGATCAATGGGACTTGACGAGTTTATCTAAAAGAAATCATAACAAGTAGGGAAGGGTATACCCAGGGGGGAGGGGGGGGATATACACGTGGTCTGGTGTTTACAAAATACACACCAAATTTTTAAAACCTTTTTAAGGGCAAAAGGGTAACTTTTGGAGTTACCCTTAAGTATTTTCATAGTTAGCCCAATCCTTAAGCATTATATGAAGAAAGTCATCCTTAGTGCATTCAGTTTCACTGTAGCCTAAGTCTCTTCTTATTAAAACCATTATTTCAGCCAACAATATTATTACCTGTTTTGATTCATAGTTAGGTGAATCTACAGTTAGAGAGTATTTTCGCCATTCAACAAATTTCTTTACCGTTTCATCCGATGCGAAGAAAAATAATTTGGTACCTAAATCTAACATTTTCTTATTGTGTTCTTTTTGAGTAGCTTGATTTGTTCCCAGCCTTCTAACATAGTCCCTATCCGTCAAATTGATGATTAGAACTTCAACTAATTTTGAAAATTCTTGAGTTTTATGAATATGTAACTGTGATTCATTGATTTTCATTAACTCCAAATCAGTGGTTAATTGATTTCTAAATTCCTCTAATTGTTTATTTAAATCATACTCAAAAGCTTTTAAGTTTTTTGCGTGTACTTGATCAGGTAATTTCTTTAAATAGGTGTATATAAACCATCCACCTAATAATATAGCTATTTGTAAAATTGTTAGCAAAATGTTCACTAAACTTCCCCCATTTCTGCTTATTGTACCAATCTAGTAAAATCCAATCATTTACTTATTTAAAAGTATAGTACAAGTAATACTTTTTTCATATAGAATACCTATTATTATCCAAATAAATGATAAATTATGGTATGATTAGAAAAAAAAGAGGTGTTGAAATGGTTCATGTACCAGCTTTTTGTGATAATTGCGGAAATATCTTTCCGTCAGGGATGGTTTTTCAAGGTGCTTCTTTTAATGTAACTCTTACACGTAGTAAGTCAAGGTGTCCAAGCTGTAAACAATGGGCTAGAATACCCGAGGGTGTTTTTAACTTTTATAACAACGCTATAGAAGTATTACAAGGTACTGAAGAAACTGTAAAAGATCTTCAAAAACTGTACATGATTATTCAAAATGCCTCTAAGTTAGAAACACTGCCTCAGGATGTAAAACAAGAAATTCAAAAAGAAGTACCTAAGTTATCTTTCTTAGCTAGATATTTACCGAAGAATGCAAAAGAATTAAGTGCTTATCTATATGGGATAGGTGCAATAATCAATGGATTAACTGGTGGGAACATAGAGATAAAACCTCATATTGAAATAAACCCTAAAACAGAAATTATTGAAGACATTAAAATAGAAGAAACCCTTAAACAATTTGCTTCTACACTAGAAGTACATACACCACCTGTGATGACTGAAAGGAAAATAGGAAGAAATGAACCTTGTCCATGTGATAGTGGATTAAAATTTAAATATTGTCATGGTAAATAAAGTAAACCCACTAGCTAAAATTGGCTAGTGGGTTTTTCAATGTATTGTTTATTTTTTACTTGTATCCAGTGATGTAACAAAATTAAAGAGTATCTATTTTTACATTTAATGTTTTTTTAGTAGTATGTCCTAAAATTCGATCTGATTGCAAGTACATAAATGAATCACAAAATTACATGGAGGTATTGGACAATGAACTATTCAAAATTCGCTAACCTAAGCCCAGAAACTATTATGAAGGACGAAAAGCTACGTGAGGAATTTTATGAATACCTCAAGGGGCGTATGGAGGTTTTGGAACGAGTGAAAACCATATTATTGTTCCCTAGTGATGAAACTGCAAATACTCAACAAGTAGCATGGTTTTACCAAGTCGATAAGAAGGTTATTGAAAAGGTTGTTTTTAGAAACCTGAATGAACTAGCTGAGGATGGCTATACAAATGGCATTTTCACAAGTCGGGCCATTTTAAGAATAGGTATGCTGCTAGATGATAATGAAATAGCAAATGAGGTTATGGATCAGTTGTTTAATATAAGTCAAAAGTAGCATTTAGAAGCACTTACAACCATACTGAGGATATCATTGAAGTGAGATTAACAGGGGCTAGGAAAGGCAATAGGTCGGATTTAGTTAATGAAGCGTTGCGGAAAGTATTCAAGGAAAAGGGCTGGCTGTAGATTTATTTTAAAAACCTCTATTCCTGACCTGTATCTCATGGTGGTTTGATGAACAATAGTTTAAAGGGAAGTACATGCGACTTCCTACGGTGAATATTGAAATTTTCCTTTGAAGGGGAAGGCCTAACAGCTTTCCTCTTTTTTATTTACCGCATGTTCCAATAATTAGAACTACAAAACACTATCAGAGAGGTGACAAACACAATGTTAACAACCAATACACGCTTACCGTACAACCAACAATATGACAATCGTTTCATTAAGCCAGTCAGAATGGCCAGAAATAAAACGCTAAGACAGATGGAAGAATTTATGGGCGTTGATTACAGCACTATCGCGAAGCTGGAAAGAGGAGACTTAGAGTTTACGCCGTACTATGAGGAAAAGTTCAAAATGGCCATCAAGCGTTTACGAGTGTCGAACGTAGAACTTGCTTCGATCCGTAAGATTATTGAAATGAAAGAACAGAGAGGCTACAAATAATGATTACTATTGCATTGGCGGTGCTGTTAAAGGGGTTTATCGTATTTAAAAACAAAGTGGCTGCTAAAGGGGAAATAGAACGTGAAATCTGCACTGAACTCACTTAAAACGTGGATTGAACAGCGTATGGAAAGGCATGTCCTACACAAGCAACTAAAGAAAGAAATTGAACGTCAAGGCGTTATTGCATTGGCTAATACCTTAAATGATGACAAAGAGAAGCGAGAATTTATAATTCAATACCATACAGGGGGAAATAAGAAATGAAAAAAGGTAAAGTGGCAGACTTATTTTTTGAAACTAAAATAGTTGTGGCTGAATATCAGGAAGAAGCGTTCCAGCTAGACGAACAGGGACGAGAATTAAAGGCTGAACTAGAGGCACTACAAGAACAGCATACAGCAAATTTAATTGCCCAAGAGAATGCAAGTGTTTCTGAACGAGTTTATTTAAAGATTGAAAGCAAAGGAATTATCCAAAAAAGTGAGGTCATTGGTTCGCTATTAGAGGAATTGGAGAATGAACACACTGAATTAAAACTTAAATTCACGCCTATTCTTCAAGAGGCACTAAGGAAAGACCGAATGATTTTAAGTCAATATGATGTTACTGAGTTGGCCATTAAATACCGTTACTTACTTCTTACTGAAATAGCTGAGATTGGAAAGGAAATGCAAGGCCAGTATCATGCTATTGCACCTGACGTTATGGAAATCTTTGAAGATCCGGCTGTAAAAGAAGCCAACCCACGATTAGAATACTCTTTCCATGCAGACCAATTTAAACCTGGACTAAGTTGGTTTGATAAATCAGTAGTTTCAAAAAATGAGTTGTTTGCAGCTGTACGTGGAAACCTTCCGCAACACTTAGCAACACCTAAGGACGTGAAATAAGATGGCTGAAAATACTAACAATCCATTAGACATGCTGAAAGCCGGACTAGCTGAACCTATTGTAAAGAATGAGGCTTACCAATTTAATAATGAAGCAATGGGAAACTATATGAAAGCAAAAAATGCACCTATAGCTACATTAGTATCAATTACAAGATTTAAAACTGATAATGAAGAATAGCACTTAAATAAATACACTAGCCCTGCTGAGAAATCGGCGGGCTTTTTCTATTGGAGGAAATGAGAATGACAGAATATAAATTTCAGGTAAAACAATACACAGGCGGTGGCTACTCACTTCTAACAAGAACAGTTAAGGTCGAAGATTGTGCCAACCTAGTAAAAGAACATAACGGTGAGTCTAATTGGTGTTTATTGAAAGACGCACACTGTCCTTTATTGGCCAAACATGACCGATACAATTTTGATCCTGAGGACATTAAGTGTAGTCATATAGAAAGTGGTTTTACTAAGGACATAAACAAGCTGGAAAACCCTCATAGAGAAGAAGTTCTTAACTCTATTGTAGATGAAATTTTAGCTGAACGTGAGGCCGTAGTAAAGGCATACCCTGACAACGGTAAAGCGGTCTATCAAGTAGGTAAGTATTTAAAGACCTGCAAACGGTGTGAAACTCATTTCAAAACAGACGCAAAGAACAAGGTCTATTGTGAGGATTGTTCCCACAGTATGAAAAAACAGAAGCATAGAAAATACAATGGGAAACGTGACTAAAACAACGACTTTATTAGATTTAGAAAGTCAATGATACCAATGGTTCCAGCGATTTAATAATGTCGTTTTTTACGAAAGTAATACTAGCATAGCCCACACCCTTAAAAACGACCAAGTAAAAGGAGATAAAGCACATGGCCAAACGTAATAAAGCAAGTAAGAAAAGACAGAAGAAACAGCTAATGAAACGAGTGGCCAAGACGGCTGCAGGAATGGCTGCTATTGTAGAATCGGAAGAAACACCCTTCATTAAAACATGGCTTAACCCTGTGATAATAGATTCAGGCCGTACCCTTCCAAGAATGGATTTGTACTTAGGCAAGTACAGTGAAGCTAATACCGAGTATCAGAAGGAACTTGACGCTGTTTATGCTGGCACTGTCGTAGTTATCGAACGTTTCTTAAATCATAAAAGTACATTGCTTCATCACTGTACTGAATGTAGTGCTAATTTTTACAGCAGGCCTGAATGGTTATTGAATGAGAAAAAACAACCTCATGTGTGCTACACCAGCCTAAAACATTCACATAACAAAGTAGTAGCTACACCTAAGAAGAAAAGACTTACGGAAGCCGATACTATGGAAATGGTTGCACTAGCTGAACAAGGAATGACAAAAACTATGATAGCTAAAATATACGGTGTCACACGTCAGACAGTGATCAATCGATTAAGTAAAGCAGGGTTTTAATGACCTTGCCTCTCCTTTTTTTAAATAAAAAAAAGATGCTACTGAATTAACAGTAACACCCTCTAAATTCTTCTATTCCCCACAATACATAAAATTCATTTTATTCTCTAATGCCTCCATAAACTTATTGTTGAAAAGTCTTTCATCAACTACAAAATAGTATGTTTCCTGATGGTTTAAATCGAAACCTTCAATACGAACTAATAGTCCATAATCACTTAATTCCTTAATATATTTAGTATAATTTTCGTACTCAGACTTCATAAGGTTAACCCATTTTACAGCGTCGTCATAATTTGTTGGCTTGTAGATATCCGTAAAGGCAAACCGTTTAAGGTCATGCATACAAAATAATTTATCATCTATAAGATTTTCATCGAGAACAACACGTAGCACCTCTAAATGGTCAATATCTAAATCGTAATTTTCAATTATTTCTTCTAGATTCTCTAACATTGTTTTTGATGGGTTTGTTGTAGTCATTTTTCATCCGTCCTTTTCGTTTTGTTTTTGTATTCATTTACGTACTTGCAATCAAAACGGATTTTAGGACAGTTATATATATTTAATATGTTAGACTGTGTAAAATTATTTTTTCTTCTTTTTGTTAACCTTTTGGTAATTCTTTATAGCCGTATGAAAATTACGATGAAAATCTGGGTTGTTTGGTAATTCAAATTCTCTGGATAATTGTCCAATGAAACTCAATCTTTTATTGTTAGTAGTAAGGGTCGAGAACAATTCTGTTCCTATTATCCTATCTAAGATAAAATCCGAAACCTTCCGATAGTCATCATTTCTGAAAATAGGTTTATCCAAAATATTACCCGGCATTCTATTATATCCATTTTGAAATGAATCATAAGCCCTTATTGCATTATCCTCTAACTCATTTAGCGAATCATATGACGTATTCTCTAATGGTATTAAACTAATAATTATTTTATCTCCTAAACTATAATCCTTATATACTACAGGATTTCCTTTATCTATAACAAAGTGCACATAAGCCCTGTCGAATACTCTTTCTGCTTGTCCGACATAATAAATATCTTCTACACAATTATGTATGATATAAATACCAGAGAAATTAACAATCCCTTGTTGTTCTCTTTCATTTTTGTCTCTAAGTTTAAGCAACTCTTGTGGAGTAACTTTCATCATTTTTCCCCTTAGATCATCTAACACTTTTCTCACAATATCTTTGTTTCTATTTCGTTCATATTCCGTTTTCTTTTTATGAATATATGATGGAGATACTTGGCCAGGTTCATAATCACTCAAAACACCTCTTATCCAACTTAGTTCATCTTCTGTTAGAAAATTAAACATAAGTCTGAAATAGGAACGAATTTCTTCACTGTCTTTGTGTGAAAGCCGCCCTTCTTCGTTTATATAATAGTCAGGAAAACCATTCACTCTCTCCCATGCCATAAAGATATACTCCTCTATCAATGACGTTTAGATAACTACGTTTTCTTATAAAACGTCCTCAGTTGCAACGAGTTAGGCGGGTTCTACTAGTTCCAAGGCAGGTTTTTTACAGATTTTAATACTGATGGGTAACATTTAGAACAAAACCTTTCTCTATCATCACCTTTTAATTCTGTGGGTAATGGCCTCAAGTCATCTGATTTCTGCCAGCAATAAGTACATTTATTTTCCACGGTTATTCTTCCTTATCCAACATTCTGTCCAGCCTTGTATGAATTTCATCGAACCCTGACCTCATAGTGTTCTTACAGTCTGCAAATGATTCTAATAGATTTTCTAATGCTTTTTCTATTTGTTCTATCTTTTCATTATAATCATCATAAGTTTGGTTCAATCTGAATCACCTCTAATCTAATGTAATAGTATAACCTCTCATAAAGCAAAAGATAAATGCAACACAGACGCCCTCAGCAACTTTAAATTACTTTTAAGTAATTAAGAATGATAAAACCAAAAACTATTGTAAAACCAATGAGGCAAAAAGTACGCCATTTTTCCTTTTCCTTTACTGCTTCAAAAAATGCACTACCGATTAAAATAGCAAAAAGCACCCCTACAGCTGTTACTATTATTGGAGATTTCACAAAAAAATGCAGGACGCCTAGAAGGACAATAATGATACAAAGTATGGTATTAAATTTTCTTTTCATTTGTTAACCCCCTTTTTTCATTTATAGTACCATATAATTCCATAAAGTCTTTTCAAACTGATGTCCATTTTTCCGCATGTAAACATAATGTTGATATAGACTGTTCCCTTCCTGCTTCAATCTCTTTCATTTCTTTCATTGTCCATTCATTACTATTATAATTCCCGCGTAAATTTCCTTTAGATCATATATAATTAAATACAAATAAAACATTTAATAGATATTTATGTATAAGGAGGAATTATTTTGAAAAATAAATTTTATGGCTTAATCCCATACACTGAGAACGAACTATCAGCAATTTGGAAAGATGCAATTCTTATATTAGATACCAATGTGCTGTTGAATTTTTATCGTTATTCTACCAAACGTAGCTATTCCGCAATATTTGATATATTAAAAAGTTTTAAGGAACAAAACCGTTTATATATTCCATATCAAGTTGCTTTAGAATATTTTTTCAACTGCGACAATGTAGTTGATTTACAAAAACAAGGTATTCATAATTTTTCTAAGCAAATAAGAGATGAGATAAACAATTTATCTTCTAACATAACTCGTATTCATGAGGATTATAAAAAAACACATCCATATTTAATATTAAATAATTTTAATCCTATAAATCATGATATTGCTTCTATTCAAGAAAAACTCGAAAACATTAAGGAACAAGAACTTTTAAAATTAAAATCTACAGATGAGATTCAATTTAATTTATTAAATTTATTAAAGAACTCGATTGGCGAACCTTACTCAAAGGAAGAGTTATCACAAATTGAAAAGACAGCTGAAGAAAGATATAAACAAAAAATACCTCCAGGCTGGGAAGATGGACAAGGAAGTAATAAAAAAGATGCTATTCGTACATTCGGAGAATATCAGTATAATCAAAAATTTGGCGACTTTATTTTATGGCGTCATATTATAGATAGAGTAAGAAACTCAACTGAAAAAAAACCTATTATATTTATAACTGAAGACAATAAAACGGATTGGTGGGTGAAAAAAAGGAATAGAATCCTACGTCCCCAACCACATCTTTTAAAAGAGTTTTACGAACTTACTAATGAAGATATACTAATCTATAGGCTTGATACATTTATTCAAGATGCTATTTTTTATAATAAAGTAAAAATAGATCAAGAAACTTTTGAAGAATTATCAACAGATTTAAATAACATTCGCAAAGAAGCTATATTAAATATTTTGAATGATAAACCAGCAGATTCTAACTCTATATTTGATTTTGAAAATTGGGATTTTCTAAAAGAATTAACTCAATATTTAAAGCCCGACCAAATTGAGGAATTAGAAAAATTGAAAGCTAAAGAAAAAATAATTAAAGATGGAAAAATATTAAATGTAAGTGAATTTATATCACCTGTCTTTTATATTATAAATAAGGCCGAGGAAAATATAAAAAATGAAATATTGGAAATTATTGAAGCTATAGACCTTTTTGATGAAGCTATAGCTATTGATTATAAGCAAAAACTTGGATCAATACCTAATACTAAAGGATCTGGCTTGGCTGATTATATAAAACTTTTAAATGAAACTAAAAGATACTTACAATTTCTTTCAAACCCAATAAACGATATTTAATCAAATATTCCAAGGGAGAAATGGTATTTATATATCTAACAATGGCAAAGTATACGAGGAATTGGATTATCTTCTTATAAAATCAAGCGAAGGTTTGAATCGATACTATAGTGTTTATATGGCAC
Organism: Metabacillus idriensis; assembly: GCF_009674765.1. Classification (GTDB taxonomy): domain Bacteria; phylum Bacillota; class Bacilli; order Bacillales; family Bacillaceae; genus Bacillus_P; species Bacillus_P idriensis. Next base: position 17,053 of record NZ_WKKF01000001.1, read on the forward strand.
TGTATTATGGAAATTACTTAGAACAATCACCGATAATTTAATAACTTAATAATATTAAATATTGCAATTGTAGATAAAGTTCACTATAATGAAAAATATTATTAAGTCGTGTGAACAGCTATATAATAACAAACAACAATTACCTGTAGAATTACCTAATATCACTGTAAATAAAAGTACTATAAAATAAAGATACTGGAACTTTCCGACTCAAAATCGTGTTCCTCTGGAGTGTCGGTTCGACCCCGACCACCGGTATCTAAGATCTATAGAAATCAAGACTTCAACAACTATGTTGAGGTCTTTTTTTGTTTTCTAACACTACATAAATAAAAAAAAATCGTGTGCGTAGGAGGTTGATGTGAGTAGAAGAAGACAAGCAAACAACTCATTAAGATAACAAGTATCCGAGCTCTTAGATCCTATTAAAATTTTCAATTTGTAAATAAGCTAATTGATAAATTAAGTTGTTAAGAGACATGTAAAAGAATATTTTATATTAATAGAGATAGTTTTGGGTGAACAGCATCTATCTATTAATAAGAACTGGCAAGATTACAATCTTTTATGCATTTCTGGTAATAGAGTATTATGAATATAAGATTCATAGTTAGTTTGCATAACCATTCTTATCGGCAATACAAAAAGGCAGGGCAACTATTAGATACCCTACCTCCTAACCATTTTATTTCATGTCTTGAAGTGTTAGTTAGCTCTCTTGAGGTTCTTCCTCATCTATTACAGCTTGAACCGCTGATTTTCCAGCTTCAATTTGTACAAGTCTCGCCTCTCTAAATGTATCTAATGCAAATGCTACATCCGCATTGTTAATTAAAGTAGGATCTGAAGCTCTAGCTCTTTCAATAAGCTGTTCAGCTACCAAGAGTTCTCTTTGTGCACGGGTTGCTCTGATCTGAGAAATTTTAAGAAAAGCCTCTGCTTGTCTTGTAGGCATATTGATGTATCCCCTTTCATAAAAACATATAATAATTTATGATTCTCTATTAAAATCTCTTGGACAATTAATAAAAAAAATAAAAATGTGTGATTATATTAGAGAAATAATAGAGGATTACCTATCTTCATGCTGTAGTAGAGAATCTATCATTGGAGCAATTTTATAAGTGGATGGGGAATCTCATTCCTTTGGCCGGAATTATGCGCTCTGTGGATCCTTCATGTAGCCGCTGATCATCCTGAATGGCGTGTAAACCTCACAGAAAAGCTCCTACATTTTTTAGAACGTAAACGAAACCAATTTAAAGCTTTTTCTGTTTTATAGGATTCCAAAGACCCCCAAAGCGGTCTTTTTCCAATAGGACAAGATTTTGCACCAGAATCTAGTCAAAATAGTGCACCTTCTTCGTCAATTTAGTCTCCCTATATAAGTAAACGCTACCATTATAATAAAAGAAAGCGATTACAATAAAAGGGGTGGTGATACGGTTGGAAACGAAAATTCAAACGAATCCGGTAAGCACGAAATCTCATTTGGAGGCAGTACCTAAAAAGAAATTTAAGTTTAAGAGCTTACTAACATACGCTGCCTTTGTTGGACCGGCACTTTTATTTTTCTTAGTTATTCAGATTCTTCCGTTCTTAATGGGTCTTTATTATTCATTTACTTCATGGAATGGAGTCAGCTCGGCTGTTGAGTGGGTTGGCATTGAGAATTATAAGAAGATCTTTACGAACGATCCGGCCTTTTTTAATTCCTTTATGTTTACGACGAAATTTATGTTTGCGGCTGTTATTATTAGTAACTTAATAGGTTTTGCGTTTGCATTGATTTTAAATGCTGCGCTTAAAACCAAGAACATATTGAGGACCGTATTTTTTATTCCTAATGTTATCGGCGGATTGCTGCTCGGGTTTATCTGGCAGTTCATTTTTGTAAAAGGGTTTGCTTCGATCGGGAACATGACGGGCATCGAATTTTTCAAAATGCCGTGGCTTGGGGATGAAACGACAGCGTTCTGGGGGATTGTCATCGTGTTTGCATGGCAGACCAGCGGTTATATGATGGTCATCTATATTGCAGCGCTACAGGGAGTAGATAATTCATTGCTTGAGGCTGCTAAAATGGATGGGGCATCAAGCTTTACACTTTTAACAAAAATCATTATTCCGTTAATTTTACCGGCATTTACGATTTGTCTGTTCTTAACGATTTCGATGGCATTCAAGATCTTTGATCTGAATATTTCCCTTACAGGCGGAGGGCCATTTAATTCAACTCAGTCTGTAGCGATTAATATTTATCAGGAAGCCTTCCAGAACAATCGTTATGGATTAGGTACAGCGAAGTCCATTCTGTTCTTTGTAGTAGTGGCAATCTTTACTACAGTTCAGGTTATGATGACGAAGAAGAGGGAGGTTGAGGCATAATGGGCAGCCGGTATACAAGCAGAACGTTTATATTAGAGCTGATAGCGATTGCCGTCGCGCTCATTTTCCTTATCCCGTTTTACTTCGTGCTGGTCAACTCAGTCAAGCCGTTTGCAGCAATCCTCATTGATGCTGCAGCTTGGCCGAAGGAATTCATGTTCTCTAACTATGCCAAGGTGTGGGAGATCATTAACTTCCCGCGCGCTTTCTGGAACTCCTTTGTGATTACCGTTTTCAGTAATATTGGTTTAGTTATCATCAGCTCAATGGCTGCGTGGAAAATGGTCCGCACGCCAGGGAAGTTCAGCAAGATATTATTCATTCTTTTCGTCGCTGCCATGGTCATCCCGTTCCAGACGGTCATGATTCCGCTTATGAAGCTTGGCGGCACGCTCGGAATCACAAATAGTATTCCAGGCTTAATCATGATGTATTTTGGATTTGGTGTTCCGCTGTCGCTGTTCTTATATCACGGCTTCGTAAAGACAGTTCCTGTGGAGATTGAAGAATCAGCGAAAATTGACGGGTGCAGCGAGTTCGGAGTGTTTTGGAGAATCGTTTTCCCTCTTCTAAAACCGATTACTGTTACAGTCGTTATTTTGAACACGCTATGGATCTGGAATGATTATCTGCTTCCATTGCTTGTGCTTCAGGATGCAGAGCTGCGGACGATCCCGCTTGCAGCAAGCTCATTCTTTGCTCAGTATACGAAGCAGTGGGATATGGGTCTAGCAGCTTTAGTGCTCGGTATTACACCGGTAGTAATCTTCTTCTTATTCTTACAAAAGCACATTATCAAGGGAATTGCTTCAGGCTCAATCAAGTAGATATAAAGTTTCTGCATTCATTGGGTGTAATGGATGCAGAAAATTATATAATATTATAGTTATCAAGGAGGTCAAACCATTCATGAAACGCTTTCTGTTATTATGTATGTCTTTAGTATTCGTATTTGGTATTATGGCTGGCTGTTCTTCTAAAGAAACGGCTAAAGATGGTGAGTCAGGCGGAGATTCTAAGTCTGGTGATGAAGTAGTAACGCTTAATTTCTTCCAGTTCAAAGTTGAAATTGCGGATCAGCTTCAAGCGATGATTAAAGAATTCGAAGCGGAGCATCCAAATATTAAAGTTAAGCTTGAAACAGTGGGCGGGGGTGCCGATTACGGTGCAGCGCTTAAAGCAAAATTTGCTTCAGGTGAAGAGCCGGACATTTTCAACAACGGCGGATTTAAAGAATTAGAGCTTTGGAAAGAAAAGTTAGCTGATCTATCAGGCGAGCCATGGGTTGAGCATGTTCTTCCAATCGGTAAAGTTCCAATGACAGATGCAGACGGCAAGCTATATGGTATGCCTGTAAACCTTGAAGGATACGGATTTGTTTACAACAAAGATTTATTTGAAAAAGCGGGTATTACAGAGCCGCCTAAAACGATTGACGAGTTAAAAGAAGCTGCGAAAAAGCTTGAAGCTAAAAAGATCACTCCATTCTCTGCAGGTTATGGCGAGTGGTGGGTAATTGGACAGCATTTACTTAACATTCCATTTGCTCAGCAGGAAGATCCAGAAGCATTTATCGCTGGATTATATGATGGATCTGAGAAAATCGTGGGCAACAAGCAATTTAAAGAATTCAAAGAAGTACTTGATACAGAGCTTAAATATGCAAATGATAACCCATTAACAACAGATTACAATACACAAGTAACATTATTTGCTTCTGGTGAAACAGCAATGCTGCAACAAGGAAACTGGACTGAGAACATGATCACTGAAATCAATCCTGAAATCAACATGGGCTTCCTTCCAATTCCAATCAGCAATGATGAAAGTGCAGGAAACCTTCCTGTAGGCGTTCCAAATAACTGGGTATTGAATAAAAACTCAGAACATCTTGAAGAAGCTAAATTATTCTTAGACTGGATGGTTTCTTCTGAAACTGGTAAACGCTACATCACAGAAGAATTTGCATTCATTCCAGCATTTGATAACATTGAGCCAGCAGGTCTTGGCGATCTAGGAACGTCAATTCTTGATTACTCTAAGGAAGAGAAAACAATTCCTTGGACTTGGTTCAAATGGCCGGATGGAGCAAATAAAGAATTCGCAGCTGCTATTCAGGAATACGCTGCAGGCAAAATTGATTATGATACATTGCTTGAGAGATTCCAATCTTCATGGGATAATTTGAAGTAATAGACTGATTGAAAGCACACCTGTTATGGGTGTGCTTTCTTTTCATATAGGCTGACTTAATTTATGCACGAACAAATAGGTTCCGTCCTGGCTGGCGCATTAAATTGGAGTTAGCACCGCGAACTGGAGTGTTCAAGAGCGATTAGGTGTTGTAAAAAAGAGTTAGCAACGCGAACGGGAGTGTGTGATTGCCGATTGGCGCATCAAAAGGCATTATGCAACGCTAACTATAAAAATTTGCTTGCAAATACATATCATTTTAAGACTGCAATTTAACGCCATCCACAAAAATCCCCCTATCTACTCCGAAGGTATTTGCAGGAAGATTCCAAAAAGTTCTTTTAAGCCTATGAACCTAGTTATATACTAAAGAATAAGCGAGTCCCTGGAGGTCAGACCCCATGCTGAAAAGAAGCATCCGCAATAAACTGATTGTTTTATTGATGATTACAACCATCGTGCCATTCGGCAGTTCCATTTTAATAACGTACTTATATACGAAAGGGTCGCTTGAAGACCAGGTTGTCAAAGAAAGCAGCAACCTGCTGTACCAGGGGAAAATCAACCTGGAAAGCTACTTGAATGAACTCAACGGGCTGACCCTCTCACTATACAACAACCCGGATTTCATTAATTATTTGAGATCGCCTGATGAAAATAATGACTATCAAAATGTGGGAATTGTGAAAAATGTAATGCAGACGATTCTTTATACAGGGGATACGATCAACGAGGTGAAAATCTCCTTTGCAAAAGATGACAGGGTGATTTCCGCAACGAAACGATCGACTGTTGTATTTTCAACCAGCATTGAAGACGAAAAGAATGAGGCTTTCAACAGCGCTGAGCGCAGTCCCTACAACATGTATATCGAGCCTATATATGCAAGTCATGAAAACAGTGCGAGAAGAGGCAGAGACATTATCATGATGCACCGGGCTCTCACAAACGTTCCCGGAAGCGACGTTCTCGGCTACATTACCCTTGGAATTTCTCCGGATACGATTATTGATATGAGCAGAAACTTGTACAATCGCGAAGCAGAGGAGTTTTTTCTGCTTTCATCAGAAGGGGAGATGATCTACAGTTCAAATGAAGAGATTGCGGACCTTCAGAATGATCAGAGGTGGATTTACAGCGTAATGAAAGCAGACAGCACATCAGGCACTCTGGAGTGGAAAGAGGATTCGTTTAATGGCGTGATGATGTATGACAGGTTATCTGATTCCTCTGGAGGCTGGATTCTAGTAAAACGAGTACCATTTCATATTCTATATGACAGCGCATACAGCGTAGCGAAAATTAACATTCTTTTTGGTGTCCTCGGGTTGTCGCTCGTCGTGCTGGCTGTTTTGTTTGTTTCGTTTAAAATTACGTCTCCGATCCGAATTCTTCTGCAGAATATCGAACAGGTCGAAAAAGGGAATATGAAGATTGCCTCCCAGTCTTTTGGATCGGATGAAATCGGCATACTCGGCTTCCGTTTTCAGCAGATGATCGAGCGGATTAATCAGCTGATTACAAGGGAATACAAGCTTGAGCTGGAAAACAAGACAAATCAGATCAAAGTGCTGCAGTCGCAGATCAATCCGCATTTTCTTTATAATGCCCTGCAGTCCATCGGGACGGTTGCTTTAAAAAACAAAGTTCCGCAAATCTATTCATTGATTACTCATCTCTCCAAGATTATGAGATATGGGATGAATATGGAGGAAGATCTCGTTCCGCTGAGTAAAGAAATTACCTACACAAATGCTTATCTTCTTTTGCAAAAAGAGCGGTTTGGCGACCATCTGCATTATCATGTCGAGGTTGAGCAAAACGTTCAGCAAATTCCTGTCCCTAAAATGATTCTGCAGCCTATCATTGAAAACTATTTTAAGCATGGATTTGATATCCGTGAAGGCATTGGTAGTATAGAGTTGAAGTGTTACAGGGAGGAAGATGAGCTTGTGCTGAGGATATCCGACAACGGCTTTGGTGTGACACCGCAAAGACTGAATGAGATTTACGAGCACTTTAGAGCGGATGCGCTGAATAAAAAAGGTCCGAAGACAAATATCGGACTGAAAAACGTCTATTCGCGGCTGAAGCTTTATTATGATCACAAAGCAAAGCTTTTTCTTGAAAATAAAGAGGAGGGCGGATTCATGGTCACCATGAGGCTGCCGGTCCAGCTGGAAGGTGAGAGAAATGAAGGCTATCATAATTGATGATGAAAAGCATGTGCGTGAAGGGCTCATGCTGCTCGCTGACTGGGAAAAGCATGGAATTGATACCATTATTGAAGCAGAAGACGGCGAAGAAGCAGCTGCGCTTATCACCGAGCACAGGCCGGAAATTATTTTTACAGATATGAGAATGCCCAGAAGAGATGGAATAAGTCTGTTAAAATGGCTTCATTCCTCTGATTTTGGCAGCAAAACGATTGTCGTGAGCGGGTATGATGATTTTGATTATATGCGAAATGCGATTGCGTATAAAAGCTTTGATTATATTCTTAAGCCGATTGAACCTGATGTTTTAAATGAAACTTTGGAACGGGCCGTTGCAGAATGGAAAGAGCAGGCCAGGTCAAGATCCTCTCAGGCTGAGGAAAGCCTTGTCATGAACGAAGTGAAGCCGCTCTATTGGGACCGGCTGTTGTCAGGTCTCTGTGCAAAAAAAGAAAGAGCCGAATCAGCGGAAAAGAAAATTGAAAAAGAATTTGGCATTTCCATGTCGCTTGCGGAAAAAACGGTTGCCATTCTTCCTTTAAAATCAATTGTCATGAAATCATTCCGAGGTGATTATGAGCTTGCCTATTCGACCCTGACGAACATCTGCAACGAATTAGTAAGAAAGCAGAATGACGGTGTTTGTTTTCGGAACATCAACAAGGAAGAAGAGCTTGTTCTTCTTTTTTGGAAGAATAAGAATGTGATGTACCTCGCAGAGGAGATCAGCTCATTCATCTATCAATCTCATAAAATTAATTGTATTCTTGCACTCGGAAAGAAATCGAATGACTTAAGCGAGGCTTACACATCTGCTGAGCAAGTATATATAAAACATCATTTATTGAGTCAGAAAAGGATTGTGACGGGTAAAGAGACTGATATAAAGCCGCTATTGCATCTGTTTGATTACTCAAACGAACTGAAGTGGTCGATTAAATCTGGAAGTATGGCACAGGCAGAAAAACAGCTGGAGCAGATTTTCATTAAGCTGGTTAATGAACATACACTTTCATTAGAGCAGATTGAACTCTGGGAAAATCAATTTGATTTGCTGAGAAACAACTGGATGAAAGAATATGAGGTTCATCACCATCCTGTTTTTTATCAGGGCACGGATTATTGGAAGGAAGACGGTTCTTTTTCTTTTGAAAAATTTAAGGAAGAAAAGAAAAAGGAATTCAGCGAGCTTATTAAGCTTCTTTCCAATGTGAAGTATCAGAAAGAAAAAAATAACATGCAGCAAATTGAAGAATACCTGCAGCAGCATTATCAGGAGGATATCAATCTCCAGGATATTGCCGACCGGTTTTTTCTGAGCCGCGAATACATTTCGAGGAAATTTAAACAGGATTATCATGCAACACTTACGGATTACCTGACAAATATCCGCATGGAGAAAGCTAAAAATCTGCTTGAGAATCCATATTTGAAAATATATGAAGTGGCCTATGGGGTAGGCTATCAAAATGAAAAGTACTTCAGTAAGGTATTTAAAAAACATATTGGTCTTACACCAAATGAATACCGGCATTCCCTGACTTCTAAATCGTAATAGACGATGGAGAAAAAACAGGATTCCTGTTTTTTCTTTATCCTTATTTCGACAAAATGTGATATTTCCGGTTGAAGAAGGGTTCATTTTTTGCTATAATATTTTTATTACCTCTTGCGGGTGTAGTTTAATGGTAAAACTCTAGCCTTCCAAGCTAATGTCGTGGGTTCGATTCCCATCACCCGCTCCAATACATATACAACGCAGTGTTTCGTTTTTTGACAAACGGGGCATTGCGTTTTTTCATTTTAAAAAGAAAAAATCCCTCCCTGAAAACAGAGAGGAAATGCTGTGTCCGATGAATTACTTTACTAACCTGTGCTTTCCATCCCCGCCATGAATCTGAATGAACATTTTCGTTAATGATGATAACATTTCCTCTGCATTTTCATCATCCATACTTGGCTGGAGATAGATCAAGTGAAGCGCGTTTGTCGTTTCTTCAGTAACAGCGGTCCGCTTTGAATCCACATAAGGGCTTCCAAAGGGACCAGTATCATCTGATGAAAGCAGTTTTCCATTCATGGATACATCCCGTCCGTTAATGGCCATATAAACATCCGCTTCTTTTCCAACCCTGATTTCAATATTTCCTGACAATTTATCTGCATCGTAAATCCCGAATGGAATTTGGTGCTGCAGGGAGAAAAAGTTATTTAAATCGACTGCTGAATGGATAGGTTCAAGGTACTGCTGCTTTTGAATTCTGCGGTACAGCGCTTCGCTTGAAGGTCGATACCGCCCAGGATCTGTGCCAAGCGTTTTAAAAATGCTCCGCCATTCTCCAATCGGTTTTAGATCCTGTACTTTTTTGTTTTCCATTTCAAAGAAGATTGATTCCTGGAAGAGCCGCATTCTTCCTTTAAGCATTTGCGGGGATTCCGATACACTTATTGATGTATACTTAATAACGCCCAATTTGAAATCAGGGAAATGCTGTTTGATTTCAGGGTTTATGGAAATTTCCATCATTTTATCCTCCACTTTTTTATGAACTTATTTTACCATATAAGATAATGTCTTTTCGAAAATATGAACCGAAGGGAGGTGCAGGACATGAATTATGAAAAACTTAAGCAGGATATTCTTTCATTCAGCAAGAGCATCGGCATTGATAAAATCGGATTTGCACAGGCATCTGTTTTCGATGAACTGAAGCAGCGGCTGATTGTTCACGAACAAAATGGATATCAGTCTGGTTTTGAAGAGCCTGATCTTGAAAAGCGGACAAATCCAGATGTCCTCCTGCCGGGGGCAAAATCGATTATCTCTATTGCGCTTGCTTATCCATCCAAGCTGAAGGATGCACCCAGAAGCACGAAGGAAGATAGAAGAGGTATCTTTTGCAGAGCTTCCTGGGGACAGGACTATCACCATGTGTTAAGAGATCGTCTGAATAAGCTCGAGGTATATATACGGGAGCGGGTTCCGAATGCTGAGTTTAAATCAATGGTTGATACAGGCGAATTGTCAGACCGGGCTGTGGCAGAAAGAGCGGGCATTGGCTGGAGCGGGAAAAACTGTGCGATCATCACTCCGGAATTTGGATCGTATGTATACTTGGGCGAAATCGTTACAAATATTCCATTTTCACCGGATACACCAATGGAAGACCGTTGCGGCAGCTGCAATATCTGTGTGGATGCGTGTCCAACAGGAGCACTTGTACAGGGCGGCCAGCTTGATTCAAATAAATGCATCGCCTTTTTAACACAGACGAAAGGCTTTTTAGCGGATAAATACAGAAAGAAGCTAGGCAACCGTTTATATGGCTGTGATACGTGCCAAACCGTTTGCCCCGAAAACAAAGGCAAGGATTTTCATCTACATGCAGAAATGGAGCCGGATCCAGAGATTGCAAAGCCAAAGCTTAAGCCCCTGCTTACCATGAGCAACAGAGAGTTTAAAGAAAAGTTTGGACATGTATCTGGGTCATGGAGAGGGAAAAAACCGATTCAGAGAAATGCGATTATTGCGCTCGCTCACTTTAAAGATCAAACCGCTATCCCTGAACTAATTCAGCTGATGCATAAAGATCCGCGTCCGGTTATTCGCGGAACTGCGGCTTGGGCAATTGGCTCAATTGGTGAGAAAGAAAGTTTGAACGACTTGCAAAAAGCCCTTCAGCTTGAAGAAGACGAAGAAGTCCGGAATGAAATCGAAAAAGGAATATCGCTAATAGAAGCGTAAGTTTCATACTTGCCAATCTCTTTTCATATGGTCTTACTAACGACAAATATGGCGGTGAGGCATGGATGAAAAATAATCTTTCAGCTGCAATAAAGGCGAAGTTAGAGCTTCTTATCAATAATCGGCGTGCTAAAGAGCTTGATATAATAGAAGACAGCAAAGCGATGCTGCGGAAAAAAAAGATTCTGGAAGACCGGGATGTCGAGATTTTAAAAGGAAATGCCTCTGTTCAATTGCTTGCGCTTGAGAACGTATCTGAACGTGAGCAGCATGTTCTCTACCGGTGCCACTATAAATATTTTCATAAAGATAAGGAGTCCTTTTATCTCGAAGAAAAAACGGAAAACCGCATGGCTGTGTTTCAAAATAATACAATCATAAGGGACTATAAGGTCGAGCATGAGTATGATGAACCTTTTGCAGAAAGCGACGATACTCCTAATGAAAGAGTATCTTTCTTTTATGACAGGCTCGCTGCCGTTCAATATGCTGAGAGATGGTGGAACACCAACAATCCTAAGTTTAAAAACTTCGATGTAAACTGCACGAACTATGTTTCCCAGTGTCTTCATGCAGGCGGCGCTCCAATGAGAGGATACCCGGGGCGATCAAACGGATGGTGGATGCAGAACAATATATGGAGTTACAGCTGGACGGTTGCCCATTCCCTCACCCTGCATCTCGGAAATTCAAAAACTGGCTTGAGGGCGACAGCTGTCCGTGCACCTGAAGCGTTAATGCCGGGGGATGTCATCTGCTATGATTTTCAAGGGGACGGCAGGTTTGATCATACAACGATTGTTGTAGCTAAGGATCAGGCGAACATGCCTCTTGTGAATGCAAATACGTACAACAGCCGAATGCGTTATTGGGATTATGAAGACTCGACAGCTTACACGCCGAACATTAAGTATAGATTTTTTCATATCGATGATGATTCAGGTTCTAAAAAATAATAAGTGGTATAATACGGGTAACAGATTTAGATGAGGTGAAGAAAGTGGCATTACATGTCGTACTCTATCAGCCGGAAATTCCGGCAAACACAGGAAATATTGCGCGGACTTGCGCTGCAACCAACACCACGCTGCACTTAATCCGTCCTCTTGGATTCAGAACGGATGACAAAATGCTGAAGCGTGCAGGGCTTGATTATTGGGAATTTGTAAATGTTGTTTATCACGATTCCTTAGATGAGCTTTTTGAAGCCTATCCGCAAGGGGAATTCTACTATATAACGAAATTCGGAGAAAAACCGCATACAACATTTGATTACAGCAATCATGAGGAAGATACCTTCTTTGTTTTCGGGAAAGAAACGACAGGACTTCCGAAAGAATTAATTGCTGAAAATCTGGAAAGATGTCTCCGTTTGCCGATGACAGGAAATGTGAGATCCCTCAATTTATCGAACACAGCTGCGATTTTAATCTACGAAGCATTAAGACAGCAGAACTATCCCGGATTACTCAAAAAAACGACCTGAGAATTGCTTCTCAGGCCGTTTTTTTTATGTTTATTTTTTCACGCCCGGCTTATCGTTGTACCCAGCAGTGAATATCGAAACTAGAAAAGTGATGCATACCCCTAAGATTAATGCCAATTTCATCGTGCTGATTCCTCCCTTATATGTAAATGATGACCCTTACATAGCTAGTCCTATTATATCTTATCCCTAATATCATGTGAATAAAAATGGGAACATTTCCTGAATTATCTTTTTTGTTTGATCTATAAAAGGTTGTAAAGCGTTCTTTACTAACCGGAAGGCCATTTTGCTGCCTAGTCCTTTTTGCAGCAGCAAGCCCAGTAGGTTTATTGGATTTTGCAAATTTTGATTTAACCCGTTCTATTTAATAAGAGCGAGAAATCAGATTTTCAATCGCAAAGATTGATTTTCTCTTCTAGAACTAGTGATTCCGCTTTTCACATTGTCCAGCTCCACCTCCTAGCCCCTCGGCCAGAACGGATTCGTCAGTAAAGGCAAAAAGCGCCTTTTCTGCCAAATCCTTATCTGTCTGTCGGGTCTGAACAGTCGGTTCCGCATTTCTCATTGTCCAGCTCCACCTCCTAGCCCCTCGGCCAGAACGGATTCGGCAGTAAAGGCAAAAAGCGCCTTTTCTGCCAAATCCTTATCTGTCTGTCAGGTCTGAACAGTCGGTTCCGCATTTCTAAATTAAACAAGAATGTTAAAGGACATCCTTGCATAAAGTGTATTAATCGCGCTCAAGTATCACCAATGATGGAGGAGGTCCTTATGGATATCTTAAAAAAAATTGAAAAGTACAGAGAAGATGAACAGCGACTGAAGTGGGAAGGAACCTTCGTTGAGTATTTAGAGATGTTAAAAGAGAAACCATGGGTTGCACAATCGGCTCACTCACGAGTTTACAATATGATCAAAGATGCCGGTATAGAGGAAGAAAATGGATCAAAGCGCTACAAATTCTTTGATCATAAGCTGTTTGGACTTGAAGAATCACTGGAACGACTTGTAGAGGAGTACTTCCACCCGGCAGCTAAGCGGCTTGATGTCCGGAAACGGATTTTGCTGCTTATGGGCCCTGTCAGCGGGGGTAAATCAACGCTTGTGACTATGCTGAAAAGGGGTCTTGAAACATATTCTCTGACGGATCGCGGTGCAGTATATGCGATTAAAGGCTGCCCGATGCATGAGGATCCTTTGCATTTAATTCCCCATCATCTAAGAGAAGATTTCTTTCAGGAATATGGTATTCGCATTGAGGGGAATCTTTCGCCTCTAAACCTGATGAGACTTGAGCAGGAGTACGGAGGCAGAATAGAAGATATGTTAATTGAGCGGATCTTTTTCTCAGAAGATAAACGGACCGGCATCGGAACGTTCAGCCCGTCAGATCCGAAATCACAGGATATTGCAGACTTAACAGGAAGCATTGATTTTTCAACGATCGCAGAGTTTGGTTCAGAGTCGGATCCAAGGGCCTATCGTTTTGACGGAGAGCTGAATAAGGCAAATCGCGGAATGATGGAGTTTCAGGAAATGCTGAAATGTGATGAAAAATTCTTATGGCACTTATTATCGCTCACCCAGGAAGGCAATTTTAAAGCAGGCAGATTCGCATTAATTTCAGCGGATGAACTGATTGTTGCCCATACGAATGAAACGGAGTATCGTTCGTTTATTTCGAATAAGAAAAATGAAGCCTTGCATTCCAGAATTATCGTTATGCCTGTTCCATATAATTTAAGAGTTTCTGAGGAAGAAAGAATTTATGAGAAGATGATCAGTGAGAGTGATGTAGCAAATGTTCATATTGCCCCTCACACGATGCGGGTTGCAGCCATGTTTACTATTTTGACCAGATTAAAAGATCCTAAGCGCGGAGACATTGACCTCGTCAAAAAGATGCGTCTGTATGATGGTGAAAATGTTGAAGGCTACAATAACGTCGATGTAGAAGAGCTGCAAAAGGAGCATGTGGATGAGGGAATGAGCGGGATTGATCCGAGATATGTCATCAACCGGATTTCTTCGACCATCATCAGAAAAGAAATTCCTTCTATTAATGCCCTGGATGTCCTCAGATCTTTAAAAGAAGGATTGGATCAGCACGCATCCATCTCAAATGAAGACCGCGAGCGCTACTTGAACTTTATCTCCGTTGCGAGAAAAGAATACGATGATCTTGCGAAAAAAGAAGTACAAAAGGCATTCGTATACTCATACGAGGAGTCTGCCAAAACGCTTATGGATAACTACCTGGATAATGTGGAAGCTTACTGCAATAAGAACAAGATCCGCGATCCGCTGACTGGGGAAGAAATGAATCCGGACGACAAATTGATGCGCTCCATTGAAGAGCAAATTGGAATCTCTGAAAATGCGAAAAAAGCGTTCAGGGAAGAAATTCTTATCCGAATCTCTGCATATGCCCGTAAAGGAAAACGATTTGATTACAACTCTCATGAGCGTCTTCGCGAAGCCATTCAGAAAAAACTCTTCGCTGATCTGAAGGATGTAGTGAAAATTACAACATCCTCGAAAACACCTGATGAGCTGCAGCTGAAGAAAATCAATGAGGTTGTAAAAAGACTCATTGATGAGCACGGATATAACTCAACATCTGCAAATGACCTGCTGCGTTACGTGGGCAGTCTGTTAAATCGGTAAACGAAAGCCGGGTGATTGTGCCCGGCTTTTTGACGCGGAAATGTGGAGGCTGAATCAACAAAGGCTGTGTCCCCATCTTAATGCAGAGTCCAGCCTGCACAAGGTTTCAATTTGGATAATATCGGGAAAAGTAAAAATAAGACTGGAGGTGCTTGCCATGACAAAAAGAAATGAAACAGAAACAGAAAATGGCTCAATGGTGCGCAATATGAAGGATTTAGTAGAGCATTCGAAGATCATGGAGCATATGAAAACCAATCAGGAAGTGAAAAAAAGCGGCAAAAAACCTGATCCTGCTCAGCATGAAGATAAAAAATAAAACTCTCTGATATGCTGTCAGAGAGTTTTTTTCTGTCCTTTTTGAAACCAAGACAATGCTTGATTAAATGAGAATGCATATGTATGAAAACGGCTTCCTTCATCTGTGCAAGATGAAAGCTCTTTGTTGAATAAACCTGTATGTACGTTAAATAATTATGCACAATGAAACTTGTCTATTTTTTATGAGGACCAGCCTAATTTTCTAAATTATTTGTCAATTATCTCTTTTTTCAGCATAGGATAGAGTAATCTAAACAAAACCGAATCTAGACCCAAAGCTATTTTATGTATATAGGTGCAGTTTGGTGAATCTATTCCAAAATTATTTTTGGAGGGGGAGAAAATAAGATGATAGAAGGAAATGGGCGCAACTTTGTCATTTCGAATGAAGATTGGTCCCTCCATCGCAAAGGCCACGACGATCAAAAACGTCACCAGGAGAAGGTTCAGGAAGCTATCAAAAGCAATTTGCCAGATTTAATTACAGAAGAAAATATTGTGATGTCAAACGGTAAAGATGTTGTTAAGATTCCGATCAGGTCACTGGATGAATATAAAATCAGATACAATTATGATAAAAATAAACATGTTGGTCAGGGAGATGGAGACAGCAAAGTCGGCGATGTTGTAGCAAGAGATGGTTCTCAGTCAAATGCAAATGGTCCCGGAAAAGGGCAGGGCGCAGGCGATCAGGCGGGCGAGGATTATTACGAAGCAGAGGTTTCGCTGATGGAGCTTGAGGAAGCGCTGTTCAAAGAGCTTGAGCTGCCAAACCTTAAGAGAAAAGAGCTGGACCAGATTGTTGTAGAAAATATTGAATTCAATGATATTAGAAAAACAGGTTTGATGGGAAATATTGATAAAAAACGAACGATGCTTTCTGCCTATAAGCGCAATGCGATATCAGGGGCACCGAAGTTTCATCCGATCTATCCTGAGGATTTAAAATTTAAAACATGGAATGAAGTGGTGAAGCCTGAATCACGCGCAGTTGTTTTAGCGATGATGGATACAAGCGGATCCATGGGTATTTGGGAGAAGTATATGGCTAGAAGCTTTTTCTTTTGGATGACAAGATTTTTGCGCTCCAAGTATGAAAAAGTTGAAATTGAGTTCATTGCCCACCATACAGAAGCAAAAGTCGTCTCGGAAGAAGATTTCTTTTCAAAAGGGGAAAGCGGAGGAACGATCTGTTCATCTGCCTACCGGAAAGCACTGGAAATCATTGAAGAAAAGTACCACCCGAGCCGCTATAATATTTATCCTTTCCATTTTTCAGATGGTGATAATTTAACATCTGACAACGCCCGCTGCGTGAAGCTTGTGGGAGAACTGATGAAGGTTTCCAACATGTTTGGATACGGGGAAGTTAATCAGTACAACCGCCATTCTACTCTAATGTCCGCTTATAAGAATATCTCTGATGAAAGATTCCGCCATTATATCCTCAAGCAAAAAGTCGATGTGTTTCACGCGATGAAAGGATTTTTCCGGAAAGATGAAGAGCAGATGTATGCATAGAAAAAGAGGACGAAACATCGTCCTCTTTTTCTATTTTTCTATGAATAAATTACCTTCCAATCAAGCGGAAAAATAGGTAAAATAGGATAGTTCATATCACACATAAAAATTACATAATCCGGAGGAACAAATGTCAGAGCATATACACAGAAAAGAACATATTTATTTCATTATCCTGCTTTTAATCAGTATTCCAATGTACTTATTATTTATTTTCACAGGAGTCGGACTTTTCATCTTAATTCCATTTATCCTGATCCCGCTTATTGCTCATTTGCTTTCCATCGGCATGATCCGGGGCAATGGAGTGAAGGTTACCCCTTCTCAGTTTCCTGAGATTTATGCCAAGGTGAATGATCTTGCCGTTAAAATGGAAATGAAGAAGCTTCCCGATATTTTTATCATTGAATCAGAAGGCATGCTGAATGCGTTTGCGACAAGATTTTTAGGGAGAAACATGGTTGTCCTTTATTCGGGATTAGCCGAACTATACGTAAAGGGCGGAAAAGAAGAACTTGATTTTGTCATTGCACATGAGCTTGCCCATATTAAAAGAAATCATCTATTAAAAAATCTCTTTGTTCTGTTTGGAAACTGGGTGCCGTTCCTTGGCAGCGCCTATTCAAGAGCCTGCGAATATACTTGTGATGCTCTGGCTCATTATTATACGGAAGACCTGGATGCCTCAAAACGGGCATTGACTGTCCTTGCGATTGGTCCAGTGCTTTATAAACATGTTAATGAAACGGACTATCTTCAGGAAAGCAGCCGTGAGAAGAACCTATTTGTCTGGTTTAGTGAAAAATTATCTACTCACCCTATACTGCCAAAGAGGATTCATCACCTAAATGTGAAATTTGGCGAGTCTGATCCATCCATCTCATTTAAGACAACTGCTTTGTTTAAAGCGGGATTAGCAGGAGCATTTGCCTTGATCTTCATCCTCGGAGCTGGCAGCGTCTTTTTAGTTCAAATGCTTGCTAAAACAAGTCTTTACAGTGACTTTGTACTGGACAGTGAGGAAACAACCCAGCTTATGCTTGCAGCTTCAGAGAATGATTTAGAACGTGCAGAAGAGCTTATAGAAAGCGGGGAAGATGTAAATGCCATGGATGCCATGGGCATGACTCCGCTTATGTACGCAAGTTATCCGCCGGCAGATGAGTACGAAGAAGAGTTGATCATCAATGCTGAAATGGTGGAGCTGCTCCTTAAAAATGGGGCAGATCCGAATATCGTATCAGATAATGGAGACGTGGCTACGGTAGATATCATCTATTCAGGTGATCTTGATTTAGCTGAACTGCTTATTGAAAAGAATGCCGATATCAATCTCGAAGACGGCTACGGGCAAACAGCCCTTACTGCTGCGGTATATGAAGAAGATGTAAAAATGGTCGAACTGCTGTTGAATGCAGGGGCGGATCCTGATTATGCCACAAGTGAAGATGAAACGGCCCGCTCGATTGCAGAGGAAATAAAGGTGCCGGAAATTACTGCTCTGCTAAACAAGTAGATTGCAATTTTTATAGAAAATGATATAATTTTGATAATTTACAGTTGAAAGGGAGATACACCGTGTAAGTAAATCGTTCTTCTATGTTTTTATTTAAATCTAACATAAAAGGAGAAACGGTTTTAGTTGGATCTTGATTGTTGAAGGAGACTGCACATATCACTTACATTTATTGTACTCGTGATTCTGTTTGTTCTCAGTATTTTAACCTTAGAAGTCAAAAATCCGCCGCGTGTGCAAGTGGCATCTGGGCATTTGCCTGCTGTACAGTCTTATCAGGAACTTCGTCCTAGATAAAATGTATATTGGTTTATAATTGAGCAAATAAAGTCCAAATCGCATCTGATTTGGACTTTTTTGTTATAGCTTACATGAACATTATCTAAGAAAATATCAAATACAGCCGATTCACTGCTTCTTTTATTTTTTCCTCTTGAATATTGGCAAATCCGAGAACAAGACTGATTCTATTTTCTTCTATTATGCTGTGTTTTAGCATGAAACGCCTCATTGTATAAATTTCCAGATTTTCTTTGATTGCTCTTTTTTCAATTTCTCCATAATCCAGCTGCGTTTTAAAATGAGCAAGAAAATGAAGCCCGGCGGGGACATTTTCTATAGAGACTTTATGTTTAAATCGGTGCTGCAGCTCTTTGATTAACGTTTTTCTTTTGATTTCATACTGGTGATTCATCCGTTTAACATGCCGGATGTATTCGCCGCTTTCTATAAAGTAATGCATCGTAAATAGGCTCAGTGTGTTGCTGGATTGAATTAAATCAGCATAATACTCGCGATGTTCCCTTAATAAATTGGGCGGAAGCACCATATAACTGATCCGCAGTCCAGGAAACATCGTTTTTGAAAAAGTGCCTGTATAGATGACGCGCTGATTTCGATCTAAGCTTTGCAAAGAGGGAATATGATCCGTTTCATATTTAAATTCACTGTCATAATCATCTTCGATAATGTACCGGTCATGAGAAGAAATCGACCAGTTTAATAGTTCGATTCGTCTGGAAATCGGCATAATTTTACCGGTTGGAAATTGGTGTGAGGGTGTCACGACTGCAAAATTTGCCTTGGAGCGTTCCACTTCATTTATATTAATCCCTTTTTTATCCATGTTAACGGGACGGATGTCAAATTCCATCTTTTTCAGTAAATGATAGAGTCTTGAATATCCGGGATCTTCCATGGCAATGATGGTCTCTTTTTTATGAAGTTCCATTAATTGGCGGACTAATGTTTTTGTCCCTGCCCCAATCACAATTTGTTCTGGCTCACATATGACCCCTCGTGTTAAAGCGATCAAATGGCAAATCGATTTCCTTACTGAGTAAGGCCCCTGAGGATGGGGCATTTCCGAAAGCTCTCTTGAGTGATTCTTTATGGCTTTTTCCTGACATCTCATCCACTCTTTAAATGGAAATAACGATAAGCTTGAGGTCATATGAGAGAGGGACAGTCTTTCATCTTCGCTGCCTGAAATAGTTTCCCTTAAATCAGCCGGCAATGTATTTTTCACTGATTCTCTTTGATCAATAAACTGAGTAATATTTTCGACATAATACCCTTTTCTTTCAAGGGGATAAATATATCCTTCAGCCAATAATTGATCATAGGCATTCATCACTGAATTGACACTGACCTCTAATTGTTTTGCCAATATTCGTTTAGACGGGAGCTTATCATCCGGCTTTATTCTTCCTTCTAGAATATTGGCCTTAATCCCCTTATAAATTTGCTGATAAATAAAATGGGAATCCATTTTTTTATTAATTGAAAAGTTAATCATGTTTATCCCTCTTCATCTGGTACCTAAAATATTTTCTATTTGGTACTTTTCATTATACCAGATAGTTATCATAATTATGAATAAATTCTGATAAGGAGGATTATTATGATAACTGCACATTCAACTACTAAAGAATTACAAGAGAAAAGAAGGAAGTATGTCCCGAAAGGTGTGAGCAATGGAAATTTGAACATTGCGCAATATGCTTCCGGTGCAACAGTTACAGATATTGATCAGAATGAATGGATAGATTTTGCAGGTGCGATCGGCACTTTAAATGTAGGGCACACTCATCCAAAAGTAACCCAGGCAGTGAAAGAGCAAGTCGATAAATTTTTGCATCCTGGATTTAATGTCATGATGTATGAAGGCTATATTAATCTGGCAGAAAAATTATGCCGCATCACTCCAGGCAGCTTTGACAAGCAGGCTATTTTATTTAATTCAGGTGCTGAAGCTGTGGAAAATGCAATCAAAATAGCCCGGCGCTATACAGGAAGACAAGCTGTCGTTTCCTTTGTCCGCGGTTATCATGGCAGAACGAATTTGACAATGACGATGACCAGTAAAGTAAAACCATATAAATTTGGATTTGGGCCGTTTGCTCCGGAAATCTATCAGGCTCCTTTTCCATATCTCTATCAAAAACCAAATGAAATGACGGAAGAATCCTATGTAAACATGAAAATTGAAGAATTTAAGGAGTTCTTCATTGCTACAGTTGCTCCGGAAACAGTTGCTTGTGTTGTCATGGAGCCTGTACAGGGTGAGGGCGGATTTATTATTCCTCCTGTTAAATTTGTACAAGCCGTATATGATTTTTGCCAGGAGAACGGGATTGTTTTCGTAGCGGACGAAATTCAAACAGGGTTTGGAAGAACAGGCAAGTTATTTGCGATTGAGCATTTTAATGTAGCCCCTGATCTGATAACAGTATCAAAGTCATTGGCAGCCGGTTTGCCATTAAGCGGTGTTGTCGGGAAAACGGAAATGTTAAATGTAGCTGATCCGGGAGAACTCGGAGGCACATATGCAGGAAGTCCGGTGGCATGTGCTGCAGCATTGGCAGTAATTGATATTATGGAAGAAGAAAAACTGGCGGAAAAGGCAGAAGTGCTTGGACAAAAAATGGAAGACGTTTTAAATGAACTATATGAAAAACATGATTACATGGGAGATATTCGCCGTTTAGGTTCTATGGTCGCAGTTGAAATTGTAGAAGACCGCATAAGTAAGCTGCCTAACAAAAAGAAAACAGCAGAAATTGTGAAGTACGCAAATGAAAATGGATTATTGCTCCTCTCTGCCGGTTTAAAAGGCAATGTTATTCGTTTCCTTATGCCGCTTGTGATTACGGATGAGGAATTGGCAAAAGGACTGGCTATTTTGAAAAATGCGTTTCAATAATTTCTAAATGACAAGGGGGGGGATTAGATGGAGAAAAATTTTTCGAAATCAATGTCGAAGGTAGATGTCTTATTTTTAGCCATGGGTGCCATGCTGGGGTGGGGATGGGTTGTTCTGTCAGGTGAATGGGTATCTAAAGCAGGATTTTTAGGAAGCATCATCGCCTTTTTGATTGGCGGACTATTGGTTATTTTCATTGGCTTAACCTATGCAGAGCTTGCAGCAGCTATTCCGGAAACAGGCGGGGGACTGGTTTTCGTCTTGCGTGCTTTTGGGAAACGGAGTTCATTTGTAGCAGCCTGGGCCGTTTTATTTGGATATGTTTCTGTTATCACCTTCGAAGCCGTCGCGCTTCCTACCGTTTTAGATTATATTTATCCTGTGCAGCATCAAGTCTTTCTTTGGACATTGGGGGGATGGGATGTTTACTTAACCTGGGCCCTGATCGGATCTGTTGGCGCCGTTCTTTTAACAGCTTTAAATTACTTTGGGATAAAACCGGCAGCCATTTTCCAGTCTGTTTTCACAGTTGCCATTGTCGCGGTTGGCCTCCTGTTAGTATTTGGAGCCATTAAAAATGGGAATACAGCTAACCTTGAGCCTCTTTTTAAAAACGGAGCCGGAGGAACGATGGCCGTCTTGGTTATGATTCCATTCTTATTCGTTGGCTTTGATGTTATTCCGCAGGTAGCTTCTGAAATTAACGCTCCACCGAAGATTATTGGCCGGATTTTGATTATTTCAATTATCACGTCTGTCGTGTTTTATTTATTTATCGTATTTGGGGTTACAACAGGGTTAACAGAGTCACAGATTAATAGTTCCCAACTAGCTACTGCTGATGCCATGGTCAATTTATTCGGGAATCAATTGTTTGGCACCATTCTTGTCCTGGGCGGCGTAGCGGGAATCGTCACAAGCTGGAACGCCTTTATTATCGGGGGCAGCCGGATTCTCTATGCGATGGCCATTCGGGATATGATCCCTAAATGGTTTGCTCATATCCATCCAAAATATAAAACTCCGACAAACGCCATTCTCTTTCTGGGGCTGCTTGCCTTCATCGCTCCTTTCTTAGGCAGACCGGCTCTCGTTTGGATTGTGGATGCAGGCGGGGTTGGAATCGTCGTCGGCTATTTGATCGTGTCTATTGCTTTTTTAAAACTTCGGAAAACAGAGCCGGATTTAGAACGTCCGTATAAAGTGAAATACTGGAAAACAACAGGAACTCTTGCTATCATATTAAGCATCGTCTTCTTAAGTTTCTATTTGCCCGGCATGCCTTCCGCACTTGTCTGGCCGATGGAATGGATCATCCTTGCTGTTTGGTGTTTAATAGGAGCTGCTTTATATTTCACAAGTCCAAAAGAAAATAGAAAAGAGATGAATACGAATGCCGGAATCGTTCAAAGTAAATAACCCTGCTACAGGGAAGATGATTGCAGAAGTATGCATTCATTCTGAAGAGGAAATTAAACAATCGCTAAAAAAAGGACATGAAAGCTTTAAAAGCTGGTCTAAAATAAACGCTCACGAACGATCAAGACTGTTAAAAGAATGGTCCCGAAAAATACAGGAAAATAAAAGCGAAATTGCTGAAGTCATGACATTAGAGAACGGGAAACCTTTAAAGGAATCACTAGGTGAAGTCGATTACGCTGCAAGCTATATCGACTGGTATGCTGAAGAAGCCAAACGCATCTATGGCCGCACCATTCCGGCGTCTTCAGAATCAAAACGAATTATCGTAAGCAAACAGCCGATAGGGTTAGTCGCCGCGATTACACCGTGGAATTTCCCGGCCGCAATGATGACCAGAAAAGCAGCCCCGGCCCTTGCAGCCGGCTGTACCTTTATTGTGAAACCTGCAGAAGATACGCCTTTAACTGCTATAAAGATAATTGAACTCGCACATGAAGCAGGGATCCCAAAGGATGCCATTCAATACGTGATAGGTGACGGCAAAGAAGTGGGACACTTATTTACTTCAAGTGAATTTGTAAGAAAAATTACGTTTACAGGTTCGACTCCTGTAGGAAAGTCCCTCATCAAAAACAGTGCCGATACGGTCAAGCATGTCACAATGGAATTAGGCGGACATGCTCCTCTCATCATTGCGGAGGATGCAGATCTTGATTTCGCTGTTCAGCAAACCATCGCCTCTAAATTCAGAAACGCAGGACAAACATGCGTATGTGCTAACCGTATTATCGTTCATGAAAATATTATTGAAGAATTTTCTCAAAAACTGACAGAGAAAGTGAAAGAATTAAAAGTAGGCAACGGTCTTGAAGAGGATACTCAAATAGGTCCTATTATCAATGAAAAAGGATTTAACAAGATTGTTGAACAAATCAATGATGCTCTAGATAAAGGGGCGAAAGTACTGACTGGTAATCAATTCCACGCAAGCAAGGAACAGGGCTATTTCTTTGTCTATCCTACCGTCTTGCAAAATGTTCATGAAGACATGAAAATCATGCAGGAAGAGACATTTGGTCCTGTTGCGCCGATTATGAGCTTTAAAGATATTGAAGAAGCTGCAGAAATCGCGAACAGTACGCCTTACGGACTTGCTGCGTATTTCTTTACCAATGATTACAAAATCGGAACCTATTTAAGTGAACATTTAGACTTTGGTATTATAGGCTGGAATGATGGCGCTCCTTCTGCTGCTCACGTGCCGTTTGGCGGAATGAAAGAAAGCGGCTTGGGACGAGAAGGCGGAACAGAAGGCATTGAGCCATATTTAGAAACAAAATTTATTTCAATCGGGAATTTATAGAAAGTATTTCCCTTTCTGGCATACAAATAAGTAAAAGAAACGAAAGCCTAATTTCTCTCATGAATCCCGGAGAAATTAGGTTTTTTGTATTCTCAAAGTTTAAGCGGAAGAATATTGATTTTGCAGGATTGAATCATATGATATTCGAATGAAGTGTATATTTAGATTGGAAGGACAAAATGAAGCCGCAATTTTTCAAAGAAGGATTAAAACGTTCATGACAGAGGGGGAAGAACATGCCTCAATTTATAATCAATGCAGATGATTTTGGCTATTCCAGAGGAGTGAACTACGGGATTATTGATGCCCATGCAAACGGGATTGTGAATTCAGCGACAATGATGGCGAACATGCCAGGCGCTCTTCACGCAGCATCGCTTGCTAAAAAATATCCCGAGCTTAAGACGGGTATCCATCTAACCCTGACTTGCGGGAAGGCTGTAAGCACTCAAGTTCCATCATTGATCGATGATAACGGTTTTTTTAGAATAAAAAATAACCAAAGCCAAAACCAATATTTGAACGCGGATGAAGTGGAGTTAGAATGGGAGAGTCAAATTCAGCAGTTTTTGTCTTTTGGTTTAACGCCATCTCATTTGGACAGCCATCATCACGTTCATTCCTGGGCTGTTCTTGAACCAGTCATTAAAAAGCTCTCAAATAAGTATGAGCTTCCGGTCAGACGCTTTTGGGAAGGGGAAAAAGAGGGGATCGAGGCGCTTTCAGATGTGTTTTTGTTTGATTTTTACGGAGATAATTTAAACCCGGATTATTTTACTGCTTTAAAAGAGAACTATCAAGGGGATATCAGTGTTGAAGTAATGTGCCACCCTGCGTATATTGACGAAGCTCTAATAAAGGGTTCTTCCTATTGTTTGCAGAGAAGCAATGAACTGTCTATATTAATGGCAGCTCGGCGTTTATAGCATAAGCTTCCTGAAAGAGAGCAAATCGCTATAGGGTCTATGTATTTCAATGCCTAATATCACTTTAAGGGGAACCGCAATTGTTGCATTAAGATTACTTGATAAAAACCTTAAGTTCCTGGAGCGGAAAGAAACGGACAGCATTTATATTCAAAAATATGCGAAAACAGCCTTTTTGATTCATTCCTGCCCCTTGAATGCCAATTTTAAAGATTGGATACCATTATATGCAAGATACGAAATGACAAAAATAAACAGAGAATATAGCTGTGGCCAAATTAAATTTTCTGTCATGCTTTTCAGTCCCAAAATATTTATTCCCATGTCCATTATTTTTATGAAAAAAACATGGATAATATAAATACCAAGAGCGTTACTGCCGATTTTTGTTATAAGCATACCTTTTCCTAACTGGCTGAAATTCAGTGCAAAGGAAAATAAAAACACGGTTAGAAAAATGGTGGATATAAAATATTCTCCGTGACTGCTTGATAATTTCTTTTCTAAAATGTAGCCCTCCATCACTTGGAGAAATGAAAAGACAACAAATAAATATAAATAAATAGTTGCGTTTATCTTCAGAGATTTAATCTTTTGTGAATGTAAAGCAAAGAAAAATCCTAACGTTGTATAAAATAAACCGAAGAATACAGCATCTCTGGTACTTATCGGAAGTTTAAAAAACATTGAATAGGATTGTCCAAAAAGGCCAATGATGTTCAAAATGAAACTTAGGGTTAATAGGAAATTTATTTTTTTTAGTCTATAAATAATATATAAAATGATGATACTCCAAATTAAGGATGTTAAAAACCATAATTGATATCCGCTGGTTCCTTTGCCAAAATAGAATAGATTCAGCATTGTGAATTCATCAAAATACTTCATTAATTTCTGAAGTACATTAGAATCACTTAGATATATGACGAGAACATCATATATTGTATAAAAAATGAGCCAGCATACGTAGATTTTAATGATTTTTATAACATACCTTTTGAAATATTCAACAGACTCTCGGGTATTTATGATTTTATTTCCAAACAAATAACCAGAAGCAACAAAGAAAAAAGGAACAGCGAATCTAAAAAGGTTATCAAGAATAAACAATTCAATCTGACTGTCTAATGGAAATGTATGTATCACTACTACAGCAAATATTGCAAAAAATTTAATAAAGTCTATTGCATAATTTCTCTCCATTTTTTACCCCCTTCGATATCATCTTTTACCTTGATTGAGAATTGTATTATTATTTACAAATATAGCTTTAATCATTAAAAAAACGTCCGTCTGGTTTACATCAGACGGACGTTTTTTCAGCTTTAGCACTGTTCTTATTTTCTAATAAGATGGAACAGATCTGTTCCAAAAAAATTAAAGCGGGAATTTAAGTGTAATGACTGTACCTTTGCCAAGCTCGCTCCAGACAGCGATCTCGCCATTATGAGCAAGAATCAGCTGCTTTGCAATGGCAAGTCCGAGTCCTGTCCCTTTTGTCGATTCTTCTGTATTAGTTCCTCTGAAATAACGGTCAAACAGATTATCCTTTGTTGCCTCGTCCATCCCGTTTCCGGTGTCATTAATCAGGACAGAGAAGAATGTTTCTTCTTTCTTCAGAGAAATTCCAACTTCTGTTGAAGAAGGATTATGCTTGAACGCATTAGCGACAAGGTTTTCAATAATACGGTGAAACCACCTTTTATCGATAGGGAAATAGATTTCATCATCCGAAGGGTGAAAATCTATTTCCCGTTCTTGATATTGCGGATCATTTAAAACATGCACGATGGATCTTCTGATTGTTTCGTTCATTTCCTCTGTCTCAATCTGAAGCGGAAGAGCATTATTTTTCAGGCGATAAGTCAAATTGAAGTCTTCAATCAAAGACGTCATATAGCTTGCTTTGTCTTTCATAATGCATGCGAACTCCTGAACCTCTTCCTTTGTCCAGTCATATTGATTGGACTCCAGCATGTATGCATAGCCGTACAGAGAGCTTAAAGGCGTCTTCAAATCATGAGACAGGCCTGTAATCCAGTCTTCTCTTCTTTCATCCATCATAGCTCGGTCCTTATCTTTTTGAATTAAATTTGAGGTAAGCACATTAAGTGAGTAAATAATATCATGGTAGATTCTAAACGAATTTTTCAATTTTCCGTTTTGCCGTGAGCTTGCCCGGACGCCTTTTTTAGAAAGAGGTTCCTCATATCTTCCTGTCGCAAGATTTTCAAGCCATAGAATCATATGAAGCAGCGGCTTTCCAAGTTTATTTGAATACCAGATAGAGATAATGAAAAATAAGATTCCAGTGAAAAGAACGAAAACGATAATCCATTTGAATAAGGAGACCATGAGACTGTTGTCAAATTGATCGTCGGGGAAGTATTCCTTATTTGGCGACCCTATAATGTATTTTTTTCCAGTTTCCGGATCGTCGTAAGTGGAAATCGACACTTTATGGTTCCAGGGTTCTTTTTTATAAGACATCATTTCAAAGTATTTAGGCAGATTTTTATTATCTTTATTAAAAGAGTAAATTAGAGAGTACTCAGAATCATAGATTGCAAGCCAGGCTTTTTGTTTTGTAAAATCAGCCTTCATTTCTTTTGAAAGCACGGGCTTCTTATTAAAAGCAAGGCCTTTTTCTATAAGTGATGTCATTAGGTCCGTATTAGCAGAATGTTTTCCATAGAGGACGATATAGGACTCTTCTTCCTGGTGAAGCATCCAATATGTCTGATCATAATGGAATGCTTTTTCGGCATCTGCAAAAAAGTGAGTCAGTGCATACTTCTTCGGAATGGAAGAAGGTGTCAAGTATGAAAAGACAACGCGTCCTTCCTCATCAATGACCTGCAGCCAGCCATTCTGCTTTTTGATTGCATCTCTGGCTGACTCGTCAAGCGAGATGGCATCATCCTCTGAAAAATGAAAGATATCTCCAATATACAGCGGGTCAATTCGTTTCACTTCTTTTTCAAGCATGTTATTGAAATCCTGTGTCATCAAGATCGCAAGTGATACTCCGGTAATGGTTAAAAACAAAATAAACCAGACAATCATATGAAAAATGAAAAAACGCGTAAGCTTTCTTTTTAAGTTCATGGTTTGACCCTGTGATCTACAAATTTATAGCCAAGGCCCCTGATTGTTTTAATGTAGCGCGGCTGACTTGGATTTTCTTCAATTTTCTCGCGGAGCTTTCTGATGTGGACCATAACCGTATTGTCATCAACCATGTAATGCTCATTCCAGACGTTTTCATAAAGCTGATGTTTGGTAAATACGCGATTTGGATGCTTGCAGAAGAAAATCAGCAGCTGAAAAAGCTGTGCAGAACAGTCAACCGTCTGATTGCCTACGGTCAATTCCGCTGAAGAAACATTTAGTGTGAAGCGATCGTACTCATACCGCTCTTCTAGAGCAGTCTTTTGATTGGTTTGAGGCATCGTGCGTTTTAACAGGGCTTTTGCGCGTGCAGCCACTTCGAGAGGATTAAAAGGCTTTGTAATATAGTCATCGGCGCCATATGCAAAGCCTGATAATTTGTCGAGATCACTGCTTTTTGCGCTTAAAAAGATGATTGGCGCGTCTGTTTTTTGTTTGATAAGCGGGCAAAGGTCAAATCCGCTTATATCAGGAAGCATGATGTCGAGCACGATTAAATCATATTGTTTTCTCTCTATTGCTTTAAGAGCGTTTGATCCTGTCAAGCATTCATCTATATGTAAAAAGCCTTCTTTTTGCAGCACCGTGCGGACGAGCTTAATAATCGCTTCTTCATCGTCCACTAATAGAATTTTGCAAGTATGAATCAAG
Organism: Metabacillus idriensis; assembly: GCF_009674765.1. Lineage (GTDB taxonomy): Bacteria > Bacillota > Bacilli > Bacillales > Bacillaceae > Bacillus_P > Bacillus_P idriensis. The sequence continues at coordinate 45,844 of NZ_WKKF01000001.1, forward strand.
GAAATCTTCCCCTTTCTGTCTTTCATAACCTTAATTCAAATCCGCGCATTTGTTAAGAGGTTCCTGTATGTTTCAATTTGTTTTTTTCAATCAGGTGACAAATCATATTTCCGGTTAGACTGCCCAAAAATAGAGCAGCAAGCCACCAGTAATACTGGGATGCGAATGATACTCCAAAATGTCTTGAAATCATCAAAAGACACGCAGCCGTTGCGGTAAATCTGAAAATTGCCTTCATTTAATCAGCTCCTTTTTCTTCACTATCCCTAGTCTAGCAGCATTAGCTTTACACATGGTTATCGAGACCTTAAAAGCAGCTTAATTGTTAAAAATAGGATAAAAATACATATATAAGAATGCAGGACACATACTAATCAAAAACAATTGCGGTGGTTAAATGACCATAACTGATGGCAAAATCTCGTCCGATTTAACACTGAACTGTGAGCGGATTAAAGAAATTACAGGCGGAAGCGCTGACATGATTGTTCACCAAATACAATCATTCAGCCATTCAAACATTAAAGGAATTATGACAAGGATTGACGGAATATCAGATGATACAAAAGTGTTTGAATTTACCTTAAAGCCTCTCATCGAATCGCTTGCTGAAAAAAAGCAGTATGCATCCCCCGAATATTTAAAAGAATTAAAAGATACGATCATCGCAATCGATGACATTAAAATGGAAAATAAGTGGGAGAACATCACGAAAGAGCTGCTAGAGGGAAATACAATTCTCCTTTTCAATCAAATAGGATTTGCTTTAATTGTAGGAACATCTGGCGGGGAAAAAAGACCAATTTCAGAGCCTACATCCCAAACGGTTATCCGCGGGCCAAAGGATAGTTTTATAGAAGATATCAGAGTGAATACTTCACTCGTCAGAAGACGTCTGAAATGTCCTGGTCTTTGTGTGGAAAAGCTTGAGGAAGGCCAATACTCCCATACAAAAGTTGAATTGATGTATTTAAAAGATAAGGTGAATGAGAAAGCTCTTGAAGCAATAAAAGAAAAGCTTTTGAATAAACATCCGAATATTATCATGGAATCTGCCTATATCGAAAAAATCGTTCAAAACGATCAGATTACTCCATTTCCCGTGATTAATCATACAGAAAGACCTGATGAGATTGTCAGTAACCTGTATGAGGGAAGAATCGCCATCTTTATTGACGGAACACCTTTTGTCCTCTATTGCCCAATCGAATTCCGTACTTTTTTCCAGACAACGGAGGATTATTTTCAGCAGTTCAGCATTGATAAATTCATGCAGGGCCTAAGATATTTTGCTTTTTTCCTATCCTTATTTGCCCCTTCTATCTATATTGGTCTGGTGACACACCATCAGGCAATGATTCCAAACAGTCTCCTGCTGAGTCTCTATGCTCAAAGGGAAGGAATTCCATTCCCTTCATTAATTGAGGCTCTTATTATGGAGACAACTTTTGAAATTTTAAGGGAAGCAGGAATCCGCATGCCGAGAGCAATCGGACAGGCGGTATCCATTGTTGGCGCATTAGTCATTGGACAAACGGCAGTAGAGGCGGGCCTTGTATCCACAGCAGTTGTGATAGTGGTCTCAATTACGGCAATATCAAGCTTCACGACACCCAACTACAGCTTGGCTACAACCGCAAGGATGCTCCGGTTTATCTTTATGTTCGTTTCTTATTTTCTCGGGTTTTACGGTCTCCTTCTCGCAATGCTAATTTTGATGGGACATTTAATGAGTTTAAAATCACTCAATATGCCTTATTTCACCTATAAAGATTCAGGCGAAAAAGATAGGAAGAGTTCAACATGAAGAAAATCGCGATGATGATCTGTTTTGTCTTATTTATGAGCGGCTGCGGCACTCAAAAAGAGTTAAATGAGCTTGCATTAATTTTGTCGCTTGGAGTGGATGTTCACGGTGGCAGCGGCTATCAGGTCACCCTTCAAATTGCTGATCCGAGCGAAATTATTTCCATTACCGGTGCTACAAGCGGAACAACTTCCATTCCAATTGTCAACTATACAGGTATTGGTCCGACTTTTATTGAGGCTCTGGAGGATGCGGCAAAGCAAGTATCCCGAAGCACCTTTTACACTCATGTTGCCTTAATTGTCATCGGGCAGGATTTAGCTGAACGGGGGATCTTTCCGCTTCTTGATATTTTAGAAAGGGAGCCTGAAATCAGGGAAAACATTCCGATTGTGATAGGGAATCAGGCTTCAGCATTTCAGGTTCTTAACTCTTTGACCATGATCAATAAACTTCCGGCTTTCTCCATCAAAGGCAAGCTGAAAATGAATGAGGAGAGCTTCGGTAATACGATGACGGTGTCTATTAAAGAATTCCTCATAAAGAAAGATTCCGAAGAAGGATATCCTATTGTCAGCGGGGTAAAAACTCCAGATTATACGGAAAAGACGAGTCAAAAAGTGAACCTTGAACAGGCAGCTCCAAAATCAAGTCTTGTGTCAGGATTGGCTGTTTTTGATCAAGAAGGGAAATTTCTTTATTGGCTGGAAGAGGAGCAAAAGAGAAGTGTTCTTTTTCTGGAAAATAGGATACAGCAGACATTCATCACGTTGCCCTGTGACGATGAAAATTCAACAACAATTAAGGTGACGTACGCAAAAGTTAAAAAGAAAGCCAGTATGACAGGTGATCACATTAAACTTAGCGCCAAGATTAAAGCGGAGGCTGAAATAGACGGCTTAGGCTGTGAGAATCAAAAAATGATTAAAAAAAGGACGATTACAGACTTTGAGAAAGAGCTGGAAGGGCTCATTGAACAAGAAATACTGGCGTCAATTAAAGAAGCCCAAGATCGTCAAACCGATATCTATGGATTTGGCGAAACGATTTACCGTCAAAATCCGGAGCAGTGGAAAAAGCTGAAGGACCAATGGGAAGAGTTATTTTCCGGTGCGGATGTGGATGTACATGCGGAAGCGGAGATTAAGAGAACTGGCAATATCACAAATTCAAATTAAGGGACAGATGCTATGCAAATTCCTTCCATTACATCAAACCAATTGCTGTTTACCATTTTTATATTTGAAATAGGAAGCGCCATTTTGCTTGATGCAGCTAAAGGGGCGAGACAGGATGCATGGATTGCAGTCCTGCTTGGTTTTGCTGCGGCTATTCCGCTGATTTTATTATATCTTTCTCTCTACCGGAAAAATCCGGAACTAACTCTTACAGGTCAATTAATGAAAGGATTTGGAAAGAAAATAGGTCTCCTGCTCTGCTTTGCTTATATGATTTATTTTCTCTACATAAGTGCACGAGTATTAAGAGATTTTGGAGAGCTGCTGATCATTTCTGCGTATAAGGATACGTCCATGATTGTGATCAATAGCTTCATGATTCTCTGCGTTATCTATTTTTCGCTAAAGTCCTTTCAGGTTGTTGCAAAGCTCAGTGTTCTATTATTTGTTTTAATTATCGTTCCGTTCTTTGTCATTATTATGTTTGAAATTCTCTCGCAGCTTGTTCATTTGGAGTATGTTAAGCCCATCCTTGGAAACGGATGGGGGCCAGTATTAAAAACGATCTTTCCAACAATCCTGACCTTTCCATTTGGAGAAATGGTCGTATTTTTAATGATTTTCCCACTGCTGGATGAGAAAAAGAAGGCATTAAAGGTAACATTCACAGCACTGATTATGGCGACATTTGTATTAACGACAACAGCGTTTCTGCATGTTGCCATTTTAGGTGCCGATATGGTCGAAAGGTCCATGTTTCCTATTTTAACCACCGTTTCTCTCGTCAGCATTTCAGATTTTATTGAAAGACTTGATGCCTTTATTGTTATATTGATGATTGTCACAGGCTTTATGAAAGTTTATATTTTCTTCTACGGAGCAACCAGAATGGCAGAAGAGGTATCGGGAGTGCCGGTCAAACAAATCTCTGTTGCTTTCGGTATTTTCGTCATTCTTTTAGCAGTGCTGATGGCTCCAGATTACATTGAACATATCAAAGAAGGAATTGAAGTCGTTCCGTACTTGCTTCATATTCCCTTCCAGATTGTCTTGCCTGTACTCTTATTTTTAACTCTTACAGTAAAGTCATATTTGGCGAAGCAAAGGAAAATGCCGCTTAAGCAATAGGAGGGGTAAAATGGTAAAGGGAATTGGTTTTGGGGCGATAAGTTTTATTTCATTATTTGGTCTTGCGGTCGGAATAGACCTGATACAGGGAATGGAATGGAGTGTTTTTTTTAAAGAAGCAAAATTTTATTTCGGCACGCTTAAACTAGATGATTATTTTTCAATGTCAATATGGCTTAGTTTAATGATTTTTTACTTGATCAAAGTCCAGAATCAGCAATAATAGGCATACTCTCTCTTTTTTTAAATATATTTTTAACAATGATTCATTTAGGCTCTTTTCGTAAACTTTGTTGCTTTTAGACTAAATGTTGAAAGCCATAGTGGATTGCAGCGGAAGGCACTTGACTCCTGCGGGAAAATAGAGGGAAATGGGAGACCCCGCAGGCAGGCCGAGGAGGCTCCCACCCGGACCGCGGAAAGCAAGTGACTGGAGCGGAAAGGAACGGTCCACATTCATCTTCAAAACAACAATCCATGCAAAAACAGCCTTCATATAAAAGGGGAGAAAAAATAATGTATAGCTACTATAGGGCAAATCAAAATGAAATAGATCAAATTGCAAAAGCACTTGCAGGAGAATATAATGCGATTCAATGCTATGAACAGATGGCCAATATGGCGAAGAATGAGGAAGAGAAAAAGCAAATCATGGAGATTAGAAATGATGAAATAAAACACTATCAGACATTCGCTGCTATTTATCAGAGTCTGTCCGGGATGCAGTACAATCCGAAACAAACGGAAGAATGCCCTGGGGATTATTATGTTGCGCTGACAGCGGCTTTTAAAGACGAGCAGGAGACTGTGGATTTTTATCTTGATATTGCTGAGAATGCAAGCAGCCCCTATATTCGAAAACAATTTAAAAGAGCATCAGCAGATGAACAGAATCATGCCGTATGGTTCCTGTATTATTTAATGCAGAATAGGTGAGGGCATTTTCATCGCTGATGCCTGATGTCACTTCAAATGATAATCGACTTTGCTGTAAAGCCTCGTTCCGTTATGAAGCCCAAGCTTTTTTTCCTGCTCTTCATTAAGACCGTTAATACTGATTACAATTTCGTCACCCCGCAGGGAAATCGTTCCTTCAACAGGTTTTTCAATTGCAGAATCTTCTATTGTAAAAGGGCCATCTCCATTTCCGCGGATGGTCGTTTTTGTTTTGTGTTCCTTCAGAATCTTGTTGTCCTTCGACTTCAGTCCAAGTGTCAGCTCAGCAACTTGTCCATCTTCAGGGAAATTGACAATGGCAAAATTGCCTTCTTCTTTCACCTTAACCCGGTCTACCCAAGTTCCATTATAGATGCCCTGCATACTGTAATCTTCGTTCTGAAGCTGCGGGCGGTTGCATCCAGAAAGAATAAATGCAGCGACAGCAACAAACAAAAGACTTAATTTCAATTTCTTCATAGCAGATCCCTTCCTGTTCCAAATCTCTCTCTTATTATCGCCTAAAAAGGGGGAAAGAAGCAAAGGATAGAGAGTCGTCTGCAGGATATTGAAAAGAAGAAACACGATACCGAAGCTTCAACTCGCATAAATCGCATTTTAATTAGCTGGAACCTGGCTCCAACTCGCAGGAATTCCAGTTCCACTCACAAGAAAAGGGATACAATTCGCAATCAAAATAGATAGGGAGCAGTATGCTAGAGTACTCGTTTAAAGGGAAGAAGAAAAGGGTATTAATAAATCTTACGACAAGAAAATCGCAGAAGATGAGAGGATTCCATAATGAAATCAAAAAAGAATATTGCACTTATTGCAGCTATTAGTTTATTAGCTATCGTTTTTATCGTTCAGACTGTAAAGCCTGAGATTTCAAATGGAGCCAGTGAGGTAGAGCATGAAGGAACGCCGACTGTTTTCGTACACGGCTACAGAGGCTCGCTGAATTCGTTCGAAGGCATGATGGAGAGATTTCAGTCTGATTACGAATGGGGAGAAAAAAAACTTGTTTGTACATCGGATAATAGAGTAGCTGAATGTAGTGCCCTGACAGAGGAAAAAGTGAAAAACCCTCTTATACAAGTTTATTTCGAAGACAACGATTCGAATTTTGAAAAGACAAGCATAGAACTTGGCAATATCTTAAAGCTTTTAAAAGAAAAATATGGATACGATAAAATCAATATCGTTGCCCATTCCATGGGAGGCCTTGTTTCAGTCAATTATATTCAGGAAACTAGACAGGAAAAAGAGTTTCCTAAAGTTGAAAAGCTTATTACAATCGGTTCTCCATTTAAAGGCATTAAGAGAGAAGTATTTGAAAAAAGATATCATGAAAAAAAGCATGATTTAATTGCAGATTCACAGGCAATTCAGGAATTATATGCAGAAAAAGAGAACTTCGATCCAAATATACAAGTGTACTCAATCGCTGGGAAAATCAGTAAAAAAGAAGATGGAGACGGTTTGGTCTCCGTTCAAAGTGCAACATCCCTAAAAAAGGTAGTTGCTTCAGATCATTACCGTGAGCAAGTTATTGTATCCAAGAAAGCTACTCATAATGGCCTTCATGAAAATAAGGAAGTCGACGAGGAAGTCGGCAGGTTTTTGTGGAAGTAGATAAAGAAAGAGTCCAAAGCGGGCTTTTTTTTTGCTGTTTCGCATAAATTGTTGTTTTGATTATAAATGTTGTCCGTTCCTTTCCGCTGCAGGAACTTCCTTTCCGCGGTCCGGGTGGGAGCTTCTTCGGTATGCCTGCGGGGGTCTCCCAATTCCTATTTCCCGCAGGAGTCAAGTTCCTGCAGCGGAGAACCACTTATTATTGATAATTCTTGACAAGCTATTAGCTGGTTTAATGGAATTACTACAACTTGGATTCAGTCCTAAAATTGTTCACTCAATTCACAATTCTTCTTAAACAAAAGCTACCCGTTAGTTAAAATAATCTGTTCCTGTTCCATTAGAATTGATGCCATTTTGATTAAAAATTTCCCCTAACTTTTCATCTTGTATATTTTCATCGGGTGGAGTCATTCCAGATTTTTTATCAAGATAAACAGCAATACCACCTATAATAACGACAGGTATCAATAAATATAACCAAATCACAATAACACCTCCATAATATAACTTATTATTTATCATATCATTTATTTTTACTTCTTTACATTTTTTTCTAAAACTATTCTGCCCCGTTACTTTAAGTACATAATTTCACAATCTCCTTTAAAATTCAGCTTAGAAATCTAATTTTCTTTAAAGAAGTTGCTCCACAACCTGGCCCTTTTGGAGAAGAACTTCGGAATCCGCTTACTCCGTAAAACTGCCCGATTGCTGAATAACTGATATTACCATTTTATCACAAATACACCTTTGAAGATGAGTATATTTGCAAGATAAAACACACCAATTATGCTGCTAATTGGTGTGTTATTTAATGTATATTTATTTATGTTGTTTTGATGTTTTGCACATCTGAACCGAACCTGTTATTAAGAAAAGAGCTTTTTTTCATTAAATATAAAATAGATCAGGCAGCCTAGACTATGATCATATGTATGTTCTAACATTGCTGCTTTAACTGATTAGAAAAATTTAATTATTTTCATATTGTAAATGCTTTCATTAGGTGGTACTATAAATTTACGAAAACGTTTACGTGCGAGCGGGGAGAAGGTGGGAAATGAATTATACCATCAAAGATGTAGCAAAAAAGGCCAATGTTTCGATAGCAACTGTTTCAAGAATTCTCAATAATCAGAAGGGTTACTCTGAGAAGACGAAACGGAAAGTTCTTGAAGCCATCGAAGAATTGGACTATCATCCAAATGCGATTGCAAGAGGACTGATCAATAAAAAAACGTCGACGATTGGTGTATTATTTCCGGCACTTTCAAGTATGCTCGTGACGGAACTGTTAGCCGGAATAGAAAAAGCAGCGCATCAGCTTGGATCTAGCGTGATTGTCTGCCATACAGAGTCCAATGGTTCGAAAACAATGAAATATCTGCAATTGCTCAATGAAAAGCGTGTTGACGGAATTATTTTTACGAGTGAGATTCTAAAAGAAGAATACTACGAATTTATTCAGAAAATGAATATTCCCCTCGTACTTTTATCAACTGAATCACGTGCTTATTCAGTGCCTTACGTCAAAGTGGATGACAGGCATGCCGCGTATTCTGCCGCACAGTACTTAATCAAAAAAGGGCACACTCGCATCGGCATGATCAGCGGAAATCAAAACGATCTTATCGCTGGTAAACCGAGAATTGACGGCTTCAAGGATGCGTTAATGGATCATGGTTTGTCCGTTGATGACAGCCGGATTGTCTGCAGCGAAGGATTTACCTTTGCAGACGGAATAAAAGGATTAAAGAAAATGAGACAGCAGGCAGCTGAAGTGACGGCAATCTTTGCTGCAAGCGATGAAATTGCATTTGGCGCGATTTCAGCGGCTTATCAGCAGGGCATAAGGATACCCGAAGAATTATCGATTATCGGCTATGATAACTTAAGCATTGCTGAAATGTCGATACCGCCTTTAACATCACTTGCTCAGCCCTTCTATGAAATGGGAGAAAAGGCTGCAAACATGATATTTGATATGATAAACGGCGAACAGCTCGTAGAAAGCCGGATTATGCCGCATTCGATCATGGAAAGAAGCAGTGTGGCAGAAAAAGAGGAATAGCTTTCTTCTTTTTTGACCATTACGTAAACGTTTACGCTGAGAAAGTGGAAAAATGGTTCTTTTTTTGAAGAAAAGAGTAAACGTTTACTTATACTGAATTGGGAGGCGAAATGAATGATCAAAAAGTTAACCGCAATCGCCGCAGGCGTTTTACTTGGCGCGTCGGTATTGGCAGGATGCTCTTCGGGAGATGAGAAAGACGGGAAAGTAACTCTGAATCTTTTCTCCAACAAATCTGAAAACATCAATACGTATAAAGGTCTGATAGAAGAGTTTGAAGCAGAGAATCCAGATATCAGAATTAAATTTGATTCTCCCCCGGAAGCAGAGACTGTGCTGCGGACAAAGCTTATAAAGAATGACATTCCTGACGTCATGCTGATTGCAGGAAACGCTACATACGGAGAATTGGGCAGGGCAGGAGTGCTTGAGGATTTTGCTGACTCAGAACTGATTAACTCGATTCAGCCTTCCTATCTTGACATGATTGACCGCTTAGTAGGACCTGAAAAAGATGGGGTCTACGGGCTGCCTTATGCTACAAACGCAAACACGGTTATTTACAACAAACAGAAGTTTGAAGAGCTTGGTCTTGAAGTTCCGAAAACGTGGGATGAATTTATCGCCGTTTTGGAAAAAGCAAAAGCTGCAGGCGAAATACCAATCTATTTAACTCTTAAGGATGCTTGGACCGGCATGATTTCCTTGAACTCGCTTGGAGGTAATCTGGCTGGCGAAGAATTTGCAGAAAAGAAAAGCTCCGGAAAGACATCTTTTGTAAAGAGCTACGATGAAGTCGCTGACAAGATGCTGACCCTGACTGAATATGGACACAAAGACAACTTTGGGATTGCCTACGGCGATGGCAACAATGCGTTCGCCGCAGGCGAGGGTGTCATGTATATTCAAGGGAACTGGGCGATTCCTGAGATCTTAAAAGCAAATCCTGAAGCAGAGCTTGGCGTTTTCCCGATGCCTGTAACGAACGACCCAGAGCAAAACAAACTTGTTTCAGGTGTTGATGTTCTGCTTACTATCAGCAAGGACAGCGAGCACAAAAAAGAAGCTGGAAAATTCCTCGAATTTATGCTTGAGAAAGAGACAGCAAAACGTTATATTGATGAGCAAAAAGCTTTCTCTGCAATAGAAGGTGTTTATCAAGAGGACCCGGTTTTCGAAGGAATAAAAGAAAACTTTGAAAAAGGAAAGATTACAAGCTTCCAAGATCACTATTATCCAGCGGGAATGGGTGCAGAAAACATTCTTCAGGAATTTCTGATTGAGAAAAAGAAAAGCGCATTCTTAAAGAAAATGGATAGAGAGTGGGAGAAAGTAGAGGATCGCTGATCGGGCGATTCAACATTTCATTTTTTCCAGCCGCACAGCCCGCCGCGGTCAGAACAGATTCCCCGAAAAGTCAAAACCGGACTTTTACGGTGTATCCTTATCTGTCTGCCGTTTCTAAACGGGACGTTCCGCATTTCTAGTAAAGGAGATGAATCGATGAACACTAAAAACAGAGTATTTCTGATCATGACCATTCCTGCCGTTATCCTGTTCTTTATCTTTCATACCTATCCTGCGCTTCAGGGGATATTCTACAGTTTTACGGACTGGAGAGGGTACGGGGAATGGAACTTTGTAGGATTTAAAAATTATCTGAATGTCTTTAAAGACGAAAGAGCACTAGATGCATATGGTTTTACGTTTAAATTCGCAATCATCTCAACGATTCTCGTGAATTTTTTCAGCTTGCTTGTGGCAATGGGGCTTAATGCGAAGATTAAGTTTCAGAAAACACTTCGGGCTGTGTATTTCATGCCTTATATCTTAAGTATTCTGATCGTTGGTTTTATCTTCAACTTCATTTTCACGCATTTTCTGCCTGATATCGCAGGAAGCCTTGGAATTGAGGCATTATCGAAAAATATTCTTGGCGACCCGAACCTTGCCTGGGTTGGTATCGTGATCGTAGCTGTTTGGCAGGCAATCGCGTTCAATACAATCTTGTACCTTGCAGGTCTTGTTACCATTACAGAGGATTTATATGAAGCGGCAAGCATTGACGGTGCTGGAATTTGGACAAAGTTCTGGAAAATCACGTTTCCGCTGATTGCTCCATTTTTTACCATCAATATGATTTTATCAATGAAAGGCTTTCTGATGGTGTTTGACCAGATTGTTGCCCTTACAGGCGGAGGACCGGGTCAATCAACAGAATCGATTTCACTTCTGATCTATAGAGGCGGCTTCCAAGGAGGAGAATTTGCCTATCAGTCTGCAAATGCAGTCATTTACTTTATTGTGATTGTGATCTTTTCTATCTTTCAGCTTAAGATTCTTGAAAAAAGAGAGGTGGGGAACTGATGATCAGCAAAAAGACAAACTGGCCTGTCACCATTCTCTTAATTTTAGGGGCCATGTTCATTATCCTGCCGCTTTACTTAACCGTTACCATTGCCTTTAAAACACCGCAGGAGCTTGCGGGAAACTTGCTTGCCCTGCCGCAGTCATGGTCTTTTGATAACTTTACTAAAGCAATCGAAATGACGAATTTCTTCAATGCATTAAAAAACAGCGTATTCGTCACTGTATTTGTAGTAATCTTTACGGTCCTGACGAATTCGATGGTCGCTTATGCGATTGCACGCAACATGCATAAGAAGTTTTATAAATTCACCTTTTACTATTTTGTAAGTGCGATGTTCATTCCTTTTCCGATCATCATGCTTCCAATTGTAAGACAAACAGCATTGTGGGGCATGGATAATCTAGTGGGGTTAGTGATTTTGTACATTGTTTACAATCTATCTTTCAACATCTTTATCTATGTAGGATATATCAGATCCATTCCAAAAGAATTGGAAGAAGCTGCAATCGTAGATGGCGCAACAACATGGGGAGTGTTCTGGAAGGTCATTTTCCCGCTGCTTGCACCAATGAATGCAACAGTCGCCATTCTTACATGCCTAGGAGCATGGAACGATTTTCTCTTGCCGCTCGTCGTACTGAGCGACAGCGACATGGCAACATTGCCGCTTGTGCAGTATATTTTCCAATCACAGTTCAGCACAGATTATAACCTGGCATTTGCCTCGTATCTGCTTGCACTGATTCCGATGATTATTGTCTATGTTTTTGCACAAAAATGGATCATCAGCGGGGTCATGAAAGGGTCAATTAAATAATATGGCTTAATTAATAGGCTGGATTATTGTATATTGAAATAGAAAGATTAGCTTAAATATTAAAAATAATTTACTATAGGGAGATTTTACAATGAAAATTACAGTTTGGAACGAAAACCGCCATGAACAAAAAAATCCGGTAGTTGCAGAAATTTATCCTGAAGGCATCCACGGCGCTATAGCTAACTTCTTAAAAGAAAACGGCATTGATGCTGCGACTGCTACATTGGATCAGCCTGAGCACGGGTTAACAGAAGAAGTATTAAGCGAGACAGATGTTCTTTTCTGGTGGGGCCATCTGGCACATGATGAGGTTTCTGACGAAATCGTTGAACGTGTTCAAAAACGTGTACTTGAAGGAATGGGCTTAGTTGTTCTTCACTCAGGCCACTTCTCAAAAATCTTCAAAAAGCTGATGGGTACATCTTGCGACCTTAAATGGCGCGAAGCTGACGACAAAGAGCGTCTATGGGTTGTTGATCCTTCTCATCCAATTACTGAAGGAATCGGCGAATACATCGAAATTGAAAAAGAAGAAATGTACGGAGAGCACTTTGATATCCCGGCTCCTGATCAATTAGTATTTGTCAGCTGGTTTGAAGGCGGAGAAGTATTCCGTTCAGGCTGCACATATCAAAGAGGCAACGGAAAGATTTTCTACTTCCGCCCAGGACACGAAACATACCCGACTTACCACAACAAAGAAATTCAAAAAGTATTAGTCAATGCAGCAAAATGGGCTGCGCCGACAAAACGCGAATATCCGGTTTACGGAAATGCTCAGCCGCTTGAGAAAATTACTGTTAAATCATAATGAAAAAGGGTACGAAATTGCACAGCAATTTCGTACCCTTTTTTGGTTATTTTGATGAAATGGGACCCTATGAAATCGAAAAACGGTATAACGTGGTACGATTCTAGCGCTTCCGAGCTCAATGCTTTTGGGAAGGGGAGGATTTACCGCCACCTATGAGTACTCTAACAGAGCAGCCATGAGTCCTTAAAACCGTCCAAGAAACCCTGTTTTGAGTGCCCAAGGGTAACTATGCTCTTCCTGAGATAAGATACTTGTTAACAGGTCTTCCGATTCCGCCATAATGGATATCCATCTCTAATTTGCCTTCCCGTTCAAGGTGTTCAAGATATCGCCGCGCTGTTACTCTGGCGATTCCGACGCTTGATGCTACATTCTCAGCTGAAACAGGAGCGCTTTGATCTTTGAGAAAGGTGAGAATTTTATGGAGAGTCACCTCATGCAAGCCTTTTGGCAAATCCTTTCTCTCATCAAGATCTTCTTTTTGAAACCTGATCGAATCCAATTCTTTTTGTGTCAGCTGTGTTTTATCTTTCAGTTTGCTGCGGTAGGCGGAATAGTTTTCAAGTGACTGCTTCAGCCGCTCGAATTTAAATGGCTTCATTAAATAATCAACGGCCCCGTGGAGCAGAACATTTCGGACTGTTTCCATATCGCTTGCTGCGGTTATCGCAATAATATCAGCCGAATGGCCTTCAGCCCGAATGGCTTGAATAGTCTCAAGTCCATTCATCTTGGGCATGTACATATCAATCAAAATCAGATCAGGAGCAAGCTTTCTCACAAGCTCAAGGCCATCAGCGCCATTTGATGCAATGCCAATAACCTCAAAGCCTTCCACTCTCTCTAAAAACTCCCGATTCACCTCCTGAACCATTAAATCATCTTCAATCAGAAGTACGGAAACTGGTTTGACCGGCATCATATCTCCTCCATAAAAAAAGTAACTGTAAAGCTTGTTCCTGCTCCTTCTTCAGACTCCACTAGGATTGTGCCCTTTGCCTGCTGAATAAGCTGATTGACTAAATGCAGCCCTATTCCCCGGTCACTGCCTCCCTTTGTAGAAAAGCCCTGTTCAAAAATACGAGGGCGGTCGCCTTCTTTTATTCCGCTTCCATTATCCTCAACTAAAAGTGTCAGTATTTCTGCATCCTGTTCGATGCTGATAAAAATATGAGGGAAGGGACCTTGATGGTGTTTAAAAGAATCAAACGCATTTTCAATCAAGTTTCCGAGAATCAGAACAAAATCATGATGATCAAGATTGGCTGGAAATCTTTTAAACTGGCTGTTGCGGTCAATTTCCACACTGATTCCAAGTTCTGTTCCGCGGCGTATTTTACTGAGCAGCAGGCCGGCAAGACTCTCATCTCTGATGTTTTTACTCAAAAATTGTATCAGCTCTTCTTGCTCTTCAGTCGTTTGAAAGACAAATTGCAGCGCTTTTTCGTGGTTTCCCAGCTGTATCAGACCTGCGATTGTATGGAGTTTATTATTGTATTCATGATTTTGAACACGTAAAGCGTTTACAAAGGCTCGAACGCCTGTTAATTCTTCTGCCATTTTCTTCACTTCAGTCCGGTCCTGAAAGATGGCCACTGCTCCCACCGTCTCGCCGCTTACTTTAATTGGAACCCGGTTGCTCAAAATGTTGAGGTTGCCGACATTAAGTTCTTTGCTGTAAATCGCATGATCAAGCTTGAGAATTTCAGGCAAGGCCGTATCAGGGATGACTTCTCTAATGGATTTGCCAATCACATCACCGTTAATCCGCATCATTTTCATGGCTTTATTATTAAAAATCGTAATCTTTTCATTTGTATCTATAGCTATTACACCTTCGTGCATGGCATTGAAGGTTTCGGTGCGTTCTACCAGCAGCCTTGCAATTTCATGCGGCTCGAGGTGAAACATCTGCCTTTTTATTTGACTGGCCAGTATCCAGGCGCCCCAGCCTCCAAACAGCAAAGAGAGACTTGCTGTGATGAAAATTTCAAACGCAAGGCTTTGCAGCACTTCAAGAAAGACCGGAAGTTTGTATCCGGCAAGAACGACTCCAATTTGCTCATGTTCATCGTTCATTACAGGGACAAATGCACGCATGACCGTCCCGATTTCTCCATTTGCTTTAGAGGTATAGGAGTGTTCTGCAAAGGCAGGCCCTTCATCGTTCCCCTGTGAGCGGGTTCCTATCCTGTCATGTACGGGATGTGTCAGCCGTTCGCGATCCATATTTAAGACGACAATATAATTTGCGTTGTTGATGATTCTTAGGCGGTCAATCACTTTGTTAAGATCATTCTCCCTGCTTTCAAGGGCTTCCTTCACTTCAGGAAGTTCAGCGATCGTCTGGGCTGTAACGAAAGAGCGCGCCTTTAATTCTTCTTCTTTTCCGCTTATGTAATTGCCGATTAAAACAATTCCTGCCAGAAAAAGAGAAAAACCCAATATAAAAAAGATTAAGCCTGCAATTTTCCATAAGATTGATATACGTCTCATATAGTTCCTCATTATTCTGAAAAATAAAATATCTTTCATTGTAACATGCGCCAAAATCTCATGATACAATGAATCTACTAAAAAATTGATTGAAACGGTGGATAGTATGAAATGGTTTATTAGTGCAAGTCTATTAACTGTGCTCATTTTAGTGGCAGTTTTTTCACATGATCCCATGCACGAAATTGAAGATGACGATGAACAGACTGGTTTGAATGACCAAATTGTGATTAAGTTCAGTCATGTGGTAGCTGAAAATACACCTAAGGGACTGGCGGCAGAAAAATTTGCTGAGATTATCGCGAACCGGACAGATGGAAAAATAAAAGTGGAAGTTTTTCCAAATGAAATTATGTATTCAGATGAAAAAGAACTGCAGGCATTGAAAAAGGGCGACGTCCAAATGATTGCTCCTTCTTATTCAAAAATGACGGAGGTCATCCCTGAATGGCAGGTGCTTGATTTGCCTTTTATTTTTCAGGATGAGCAGCATGTAAAAAACGTTTATACAGGAGAAGTTGGAGAACGGATGCTCGGCAAACTTGAACGTGAAAATATTAAGGGCCTTGCTTTGTGGGGGAATGGCTTTAAGCAAATGACAAGCAGCAGCGGCGCATTGATTGCTCCTGAGGATTTTTCAGGACAGCGCTTTAGAATTATGCCAAGTGATACAATTGCTAAACAGTTTGAACTTCTCCGTGCCATTCCAAAAGCTGCTTCCTTCAATGATGTATACATCGCATTGGAAGGCAATGAATTTGATGGACAGGAAAACACAATTTCAAATATTTATTCAAAAGGATTTTATCGTCTGCAAAAAGACATGACGGTTTCAAACCACGGCTATTTAGGCTATTCGGTTTTAATGAATGAAGAGTTCTGGAACAGCCTGGAACCCGAACTGCAAACTCAAATTCAAAAAGCCATGAATGAAACGACAGAGTGGATGCTTGAGGAATCAAAAAACATGAATGACTCACAGCTGAGAAGAATGAAACAAAATTCCAAGATGAAAATACATGAGCTAAGTGAAGCTGAAAAAGATAAATGGCAGGAAGTTTTTATGCCGCTTTATGAGGCGTATTCCTCTGAATATGGGGACAATTGGATTGATGACATTCGAAACGAGCGATAAAAATTGGCCGCTGCATTGGTGCAGCGGTTTTTCTATTAATGAGGTATTCAGAGAGACGTAGCGCCTCCGCTTTTCTAGTGACCAAAAAGACCAAAAAGAACAATAATACCAAAACGGAGTGGTGTCGAAATTATCAGTTAATATAAAGGTATTCTTGAAAGCGCTATCAATAATAGGACGGAGGATACTATGAAAATTAATTTTAAGAATTTGACGGTTCAGGTAATTATCGGGATTATTTTAGGGATTGCAGTCGGCTTTTTGTTTCCAAGCTTCGGAATTGAGCTGAAGGTATTAGCAGATGTTTTTATCAAAATGATTAAAATGGTGATTGCGCCAATTATCTTTTTTACGGTTGTTATTGGTATTGGAAGCATGGGTGACTTGAAAAAGGTTGGAAGAATCGGAGGCAAGGCTCTTCTGTATTTTGAAATTGTGACGACCTTTGCACTTGCAATCGGAATTATCGTAGTAGGAATTGTAAAGCCTGGTGACGGCTTCAACACAGATAAAGTTGAGGGTGGAGATGTATCCCAGTATACAGAGCAGGCTGAGGAAACAAGTCACGGATTCGTTGACTTTATTGTCGGCATTATTCCTGAGAATGTTGTAGGTGCGATGGCTGAGGGAGAACTGCTCCCAATCTTATTCTTTGCCGTTCTGTTTGGTATTTCAATGGCAGCGGTTGGCGAAAAAGCAAAACCGGTTGTCGTTTTGTTTGAAAGGCTGACAGATATCTTCTTCGGTGTTGTCAACATGATCATGAAAGTTTCTCCATTTGCGGCATTCGGCGCGATGGCTTACACAATTGGGCAATTTGGACTCGGCTCGCTTGTTGCTCTCGGTAAATTAATGGGTTCTGTTTATATCACGATGTTCCTATTTATCATTTTTATTTTAGGAGCGATTGCAAAATATTATGGATTCAGCATCATCAAATTTATCGCATATATTAAAGAAGAGATCTTGCTTGTTCTCGGAACTTCTTCATCAGAATCCGCACTTCCGAAGATGATGGAGAAAATGGAGAAATACGGATGTTCTAAATCTGTTGTTGGACTTGTTATTCCGACAGGCTACTCCTTTAACTTGGATGGCACTTCAATCTATTTATCCATGGCAGCGATGTTTATTGCACAGGCATACGGAGTAGACCTCAGTATTTGGCAGCAGCTGACCCTTCTTGGCATTCTGATGCTTACATCTAAAGGGGCGGCAGGAGTAACCGGATCCGGATTTATTACATTGGCAGCCACGCTTGCTGCATTCCCGATGATTCCGGTTGAAGGCATCGCCTTACTGCTCGGAGTGGATCGTTTTATGTCTGAAGCCCGTGCGATCACAAATCTGATTGGAAATGGTGTGGCAACGGTTGTTGTATCTAAAATGGAAGATGAGTTTCATCCTCCTGCTGAACATGCAGAACCTGCAAAAATCTCAATTGCTAAGTAAAAAAAGCGGAGTTTCCGCTTTTTTTTATGTTTTTTTAAGATTGTGTAAATTTATATAGAAATCAATACCATAGAAATATTTTACTAATATTAATACTTTGTAAAGAAATTGTTAAAATTAACGACAAAGTCTTTTCGGATTCGACATTAACGTATATACTTTTTAAGTTGCAAATAAAGAGAGAAAATAAAAAATATATGGCTCCTTGGAGGAATAAGCAATGGCTATCAAAAGAAGAAAAGATAAGTTTTCTGAAATGTTAAGTCAAATATCTGAGAACTTAAAAGAAACTGGGCAGTATTTTGTTGATTTCAAAATCAAAAATGCCAACGATCTGAAAGTTTTCTCAGAGACAATTAAGGATTATGAGTCAAAGGGTGACACGTTTGTTCATACCATCATCATGGAACTGAACAAAGCATTCATTACTCCGATTGAGCGCGAAGACATTCTTCAGCTCGCAATGATCATGGACGATGTTTTAGATGGCATCGAACATTCTGCGGCACTGTTTGAAATGTATTCTGTTACACAGCCGACTGACTACATGGTAAAGTTCGTTGACACAATTAATGAGTGTACAATCGAAATCGCTAAATCAATTGAGCTGCTTTCTAATAAAAAGCTGAGCGATATCCGCACTCATGCAATCCGTTTAAAAGAACTTGAGTCAAACTGTGATAATTACTTGCGTACAGCTGTGAAAAATTTATTTGCAATCGAAAAAGACCCAATTAAAATTATTCAATATAAAGAGATCTATGAAACACTTGAAGAAATTGCTGATAGCTGTCAGGGTGTTGCCAACACACTTGAGACTATCATCATGAAGAACGCGTAAGAGGCGATATTATGGATACTATATTAATTCTTACCATTCTTATTGTTATTTTTGCCTTGGCATTTGACTTTATTAACGGATTTCATGATACAGCGAATGCGATTGCAACATCCGTATCAACGAAAGCCCTTAAACCAAGACAGGCAATTATCCTTGCATCTGTCATGAACTTCGTCGGTGCCATGACATTCACAGGCGTGGCAAAGACAATTACAAAGGATATTGTTGATCCATTTACCCTGCAAAATGGATCTGTTGTTATCTTAGCTGCACTGATTGCAGCTATCACGTGGAATTTGATTACTTGGTATTATGGGATTCCAAGCAGTTCTTCCCATGCAATTATTGGTTCAATCGCTGGTGCTGCGATTGCAGCGGCAGGATTTAGTTCATTAAACTATTCAGGATTCTTGAAAATCCTTCAGGCCCTTATCATTTCACCGATCTTGGCATTTATAATCGGTTATATTGTTTACAGCATTTTTAAAGTCGTTTTTAAAAACAATAATCTTACAAAAACAAACAGAAATTTCCGTGCGATTCAAGTAGCAACTGCTGCTTTGCAATCTTACACTCACGGTACGAATGATGCTCAAAAAGCGATGGGGATCATCACAATGGCTCTGATTGCAGGGAATCTTCAAGATTCTACAGATATTCAATGGTGGGTTCAATTCTCATGTGCCCTTGCAATGGGACTTGGAACGAGTGTCGGCGGCTGGAAAATCATTAAAACCGTTGGCGGAAAGATCATGAAGATTCGCCCAGTTAACGGTGTAGCAGCTGATTTAACAGGAGCAGCGGTTATCTTTGGCGCTTCTATTATTCATTTGCCAGTAAGTACAACACACGTTATTTCATCTTCAATCCTTGGTGTAGGCTCTGCCCACCGAATTAAAGGTGTAAAATGGGGAACGGCTAAAACGATGATCATCACATGGTTCATCACCTTGCCGATTTCTGCTACATTAGCAGCGATTTCCTATTTTATTTTAAATCTGTTCTTTTAATGATCAAGCCCTTCTTAATTGAAGGGTTTTTAATTTGGGAAATTATAGTTTCATTAAACGCTCAGAGAGCGCATGATAGAACATCAACATACCTAGCAAAATGAAGACCATTTCTCTTCTTCAATTAATTGACGAAAAAAACTCGGAGTGATACTATTGCTTGTAGATGATAGTGAAAATCGTTATCAATTGGAGGATGAAAGATGATTCAGCAACAATCCATTTCGGCTGTAATACGGGAAAGAATTTCAATCAAATCAAATTACCTGCCTCTCGAGGTCAAGGAAGAAGATGTTGTCACCCTGCTTAATAACGCTGTCTGGGCGCCTAATCATGGGCTTAGAGAGCCTTGGAGGTTCTTATTTGTAAGCGAAGAGCGGCGGGAAGCTTTGATTCAGACTGTTCTTGCTTGCTGCGAAGCAAAAACACATGAAAAAGTGAGATCAAAACTTGCAGATGTTCCTGCATTTTTAGTTGCCATTATGCCTGAAGATCCCCGCCAGAAAATTTGGGAAGAGGATTTTGCTGCAATAAGCAGTCTTATTCAAAATTTGCAGCTGCTTGGCTGGGAAAAAGAACTAGGGATGGTCTGGAAGACGCCAAATTACATATATGATCCGAAATTCCGCCGTGCCATCGGAGTTCAAAATGGCGAAAAAATCATCGGCATTCTGCAGCTTGGCTATTTTGATCCTGCTCAGCATGTGAAAGATAGAAAGCGGACCAATGCATTGGAAAAACTGACTTCATTTTAAGAGGAATGTCGTTATTTCGGACAATAAAGAATGTCGATTATTGTTGTTATAAGCAGAATAATCATAGGAGTGCAGTTTCGCTAATAATTTATATGATTTCGCAAACAAATCCGGAGTTTCGAAAATAATCTAATCAAGATTGCCTACAATAAAAACGCATGGATTCTATGTCCATGCGTTTTTATTGTAGGCAATGTTCTCATTGATTGTTGCTTTGCCTTGTGTGATTGGACACACATCAAGTTTTCGGTCGTGCTCTTTTCTTCGAATTTTGAGATACAGCGCTATTTTAGATGGCGTAAGACTTCTTGTGCTGCAAACTCGGTTTTGGCGCACTTCCATACTGGGGAAGGGCCTTCTTGGTGCTGCAAACTCGGTTTTGGCGCACTTCCATACTGGGGGAGGGCCTTCTTGGTGCTGCAAACTCGGTTTTGGGGCACTTCCTTACTGCGTGAGGGCCTTCTTGATTTTTAACGGACTAGCTCAAGCAAGAAAATTTACCAAAAAGAGCCTAAAATTATGAGTACAAATACGTAAAAATCTCCGGCACTCTCTTTCTCCAGGCTACTTCATTGTGTTCGGCATCTTCGATTACTTCATAGCGGCAATCGCCAATTTTTCCTTTAAGAATCGCATACACATCGTCACTGGAATCAATATAATCCTGATGATGAATGGATGCCGTTATTTCTTTTGTGCCGACATCCATATAAAACTTTTTAATTGCTGACAAATCACTGTCTTTTATCAGTGTTTCAATCTCATGCTGGTTAAACCAGTAAGCAGATGAAAGAGAAGCAATTTTTTTGAAGATATGAGGATATTTGCATGCTGCATATGTAGAAATTAAACCGCCCATTGAACTGCCTGCCATCGAAGTTCCACCAGGGAGTGTTCGATACTTGCTGTCAATCAGCGGTTTTAGTTCCCAGGCGATGAAGTCGATGTACGCTTCACCTTCACCTCCAAGGTTAACGTCCTGTCCAGCCAGGTCCCCTGCAAGGTCTTTGTTGATCCACGGACCATATTCGTTAAATCGATTGTATCCTGAATGATTACAGTCAATGCCAACGACAATCAGCTCCAGGCCGCTCTGCTCAAGGTAATCCTTTATGCCCCAGCTGACACCAAAACTTGCATCTCTGTCTTCAAATAAATTTTGTCCATCGTGCATATAGAGGACCGGATAAGCTTTAGAACTGATTGCGTAGTTTTCAGGCAAATAGACGGTAATTTGTCTTTCACGTCCAAGTGTTGTGATGATTACTTTGAATTTTTCAATCATGGTTTGTACACTCCTCTACTGGCAAATAGTATCGATATTATAGTGGAAATTTCAGAATATAGCATGAAATAATAACAAATACGTTAACTGCTTTACATAAAAATACCATGAAAAATCATAATATTTCCATTCTCCGCAAACAATAATAAAAAAGCGATTTTAGGAGAATGAAATGAATGTATTGATAATTTATGCTCATCCTAATCCCGAAAGCTTTAATGCAGCGATATGTGATGCAGTGGAAAAAGAATTTATAAGCAAAGAATTTCAGGTTAGAAAAAGGGATCTGTATCAAATGAAGTTTGATCCGATTCTGACAGAGGACGATTATACATCCTTTTATCAGGATAAAATTCCGGCTGATATTCAGGCGGAACAGAGAGAAATCATATGGGCAGATATTCTGGTCTTTGTTTTTCCGACATGGTGGATAGGGATGCCTGCTATTTTAAAAGGGTATTTTGACAGAGTATTCACCAACGGTTTTGCTTTTCGATATGCTGATGAAGGGCCTGAGGGCTTGCTGAAAGAAAAACAGGCGCTGATTTTCCAGACTACGGGGCAGCCTGAAAAATTGTTAAAGCCGCCGCAATTGACCATGGCAATGCAGACTGCGTTTGATATTGGCATCATGAATTTTTGCGGAATCGAAACGCTTGCACATAAGTTCATATATTCTGTGCAATATGTTGATGAAGAAACCCGGCAAATGATACTGCAAGAAGTAAGAGAAGTTGTTGAAATGATTGGAAAAACACAATGAAAAAAGATCTTCCTGCAGTGATGGGAAGATCTTTTTTATGTGAACTTATAGAGCTTTCGGCGGACACAAAGTTCAAAAAAAAAGGTCTCGTAAAGTTGTTGCTTTAGAAGGGGAAGGCACTTGACTCCTCCAGGAAAAAGAGAGGAGGGCAGACACAGCAGGCGAAGCCAGAAGCCGAGGAGGCTCCTCACGCGGAAAGCATGTGCCTGCAGCGTAAAGAAACGGACAAGGATCCCGAAGTTCGAGTGTCAAACCGATTTTGCTGCGCGAAATTATAACAAAAACAACAATCTATGAGAAGACAGCCTCAGAAACTGAAAAGGTGATCTACCTAAAGGCTAATGAGATATTCATTCAACAGTGGCAGGAGTTTGATTTCATATGTGAGAAAACCTTTTCAAAGTGCAGTGATCATTTAGATATTTAGAGGTCTTTTTCCCAATACAACAATCTATACTAGTGTGATAGATTAGTAGAGTATAGAAGAAAGTGAAAAATCTTCTAATCATGGAACCTTGAGGAGCTGGTGGGTTTGGGAAAAGGCGTTAAGTTGACCGCTTTTATGACGACACTTTGTATAGCTGGATGTGTTGTATTTATGCCGAATGTTCAGGCGGATGCTGCCCCGCAGCAGCTTCAGGAACTGAAACTGACGGAAGCTGGACAAGCATCATTCAGCGGACATAATCGGTCCGGAGGAAAAGCCATGTTCAAAATGGAGAGCTATATCAGCAAGATTCCCAAGAATGTGCTGAAGAAGCTTGAGCAGACAAGTTCTAAAAACACGCTTTATGTCGTGCAGTTAAGCGGTCCAGTAACGGAAGCAGACCGTTTATCCATCACAGGAGCAGGTGCTAAAATCATTGAGTATGTACCTGATTATGCATTTGTGGTGAAGGCGGATCCAAAAACCGTTCGTTCTTTAAAAAAGGGAAAGGGAATTGCGTCTGTAAAAGCATACCTGCCTTTATATAAATTAGATCCGGCTCTTTTTGAATCTGGATACAGCAAGCTCTTTGATGTTGAATTAAAACACGTCGACAAATCGAAGAAAAAAGCAGTGAAGAAAAATCTTACAGAAATCATCGAATATGCTTCTCATGAAGATACACTTTTTATAGCAAAAGAAAATACGTTCCAGCTTAACAATGATGTGGCTGCCGGCATCATGAAGGTAAATACAGCGAGCAGCACATTTGGACTTTCAGGTGCAGGCCAGACAGTTGCGGTTGCAGACACAGGGCTTGATACAGGCAGAAACGATGCTTCTATGCACGAGGCATTCCAGGGCGGAAAGATCAAAGCTCTATATGCATTAGGACGGACAAACAACGCAAGTGATCCTAACGGTCATGGAACTCATGTGGCAGGCTCTGTGCTTGGAGACGCACAGTTCAAGGGGATGGCTCCTAAAGCCGGACTCGTATTTCAGTCGATTATGGATGCAGGCGGAGGCCTTGGAGGATTGCCAAGCAATCTTAATACTCTTTTCTCACAGGCATACAATGCAGGGGCGAGAGTCCATACGAATTCCTGGGGTGCGCCAGTTGCAGGTGCGTATACAACAGAATCAAAGCAAGTGGATGAATATGTTTATAATAACGATGATATGACCGTGCTGTTTGCAGCAGGCAATGAAGGACCGAATGCCAAAACACTGAACACGCCTGGAACAGCTAAAAATGCGATTACTGTCGGGGCTTCTGAAAATAACCGTCCGTCTTTCGGAACATATGCGGATAATAGTAATCAAATCGCTGCTTTTTCATCAAGAGGACTTACTTCGGATGGGAGGGTGAAGCCTGATATCGTCGCACCTGGAACATTTATATTATCGACCCGATCTTCATTGGCGCCAGATTCATCTTTCTGGGCGAATTATAACAGCAAATATGCTTATATGGGCGGAACGTCAATGGCGACTCCCCTTGTAGCGGGAAATGTTGCACTATTGCGTGAGCACTTTATAAAAAATAAAGGAATTACACCTAAGCCTTCCCTTATTAAAGCCGTTCTGATTGCAGGTGCAAAGGACCTTGGGCTAGGCTATCCAAGCGGAAATCAGGGATGGGGCAGAGTAACTCTAGACAAATCAGTCAATGCTGCATTTACAAACGAATCAAAAGCACTGAGAACAAATGAAAAAGCCGCTTATACATTTAATGCTGCAAGCGGCAAGCCGCTTAGAATTGCGCTGGCCTGGACAGATTATCCGGGAAATCCATCCGCATCTGTTTCACTCGTCAATGATTTGGATCTTGTCATAAAATCACCTAGCGGAAAAACGTACACAGGAAATGATTTTACTTCTCCTTACAACAGCGAATGGGATGGAAGAAACAATGTAGAAACGGTTATTTTGCCAAATGCGGAAGCTGGGGCTTATACGATTGAAGTACAGGCTTACAACGTTCCGTCAGGCACTCAGGATTTCTCTTTTGCAGTAGTACAATAGAACATATAAAACGAGCCGCTTCATGCAGAATCGGCTCGTTTTAATTTATAGGTACACTGACGGCAAGCGGAAGCGCAACACTGCTCGTTCATAACGCCTGCTCTTCTCTAATATTCAATGACAACCATGCTCCAATATTTCAGAAAAGGGAGAGAAAATGTTACGTTGTTTCCCATTTGTTTGAACTGTATCTCTTCAGATATCCAAATTTGTTCTATTTTCAGAACGAAAGATTATAAAAATAAGAGGTTGACAGAAAGTGAAAATAAGAATATAATTACTTTGAATTCAAGATATTTTAATTAAAAGTATTTTCTCGTAGGAGACTGCATATATATGAAAGAGTAAATTTTTTTAAGGATATATCTCGAATTAAAAATAATTGAAAGAAGGATGATGACAATGTTATTAGATTTAGGACTTTTACTTATTCGTTTAGTGATTGGACTTTCGTTCATGGCTCATGGAGCTCAAAAACTGTTTGGTTCATTTGGAGGTCATGGCATTAAAGGCACAGGGGGATTCTTTGAATCGATTGGCATCAAGCCTGGAGTAGCAATGGCTGTCCTCGCAGGGCTTGCTGAGTTTGCCGGCGGAGCGTTTTTTGCCGCAGGCTTTCTTACTCCGCTTGCAGGAGCTGCATTAGCCGGCACAATGCTTGTAGCGATCGTGAAAGTTCATGCCCCGAACGGTTTCTGGGCTGCTCAAAATGGATATGAATTCAACCTGACTTTGCTTGCTGTAGCCATAGGCGTAGCTTTAACAGGTGCAGGCGCTTATTCACTTGATGCATTATTCTTTTAATCTAAAAAAGGAACTCATCGCTGAGTTCCTTTTTCTTCTATGATCATGACTGGATCAGTCTCCAGCCTCTCAAGAATTCTTCTTTTCTGATATAACATAATCCCCGTTTCAGCAATATCCTTTACCATCGAACGATTTGTATACGCACCGAACAGCATGCCGGCAACGGGCACCATTTGCAGCAGTTTTTTCAGCCCGAAATGGTCGCGGTACGTATAAACCACTTCACGCCAGCCCTGTAGCTTTGACATCATTTCGGCAGACTCCATGCTGCGGTTATAATAGCCTGACAATTCATTTAATATCGCTTGTTTGCCGACAATATCTGCTGATGCAAACTGCAGGCACTTAACGATAAAAATCCGCTCTTCCTTGTCTTCAGGATCATATCCATAAGCAATGGCAATCTCCTGCAGCGTTTTTAAGGAAAGTCCAAGCAGCACTGGGATGTCGACTGCGAGTGTGAAAATTCCTCCGAATCCTGTTGTCGCACCTTGAACTGTAGCGACATTCCCGCGATTTGTCCTTAGATCTCCGCTTACAAGGTTCATGACTTTTATGGGCACACGTTTCATATCATCGATTGTACTTACCTTCTCACTAGGAACGAGGAGCTGAACTTTTTTCAAAATGCCGTTTTTCTGCGTTAAATACTTGCCGCCGCTTTGAATGAAGCTTCCGAGTTCATCAAGCAGAACACCGATTTTCTTCTGAATAAAAGCAGGTGTAAGCTTATCTAATAATTTAAAGGGAATCCGGCTGATTTTTTCCCAGAAAAATAAGCCCTTCTGATCATCTTCCCATTTTTCAATTTCCTTTAATTGACTGAGGAGCTCCTCTTTCGTTTCCATTTCACAAACCGCACCCTTTCACATGACAATCTTCTTATATTTTAGCAAAAGAACATGGGAATAGAAAAAATGAGGCATATTTTTTGGATTTTACAGAATTTTATCAGATAATGAAGGTAATCTGATAAGCAGAAAGGGGAAACTATCATGGCGAAAAATCTTCAGGACACAACTGTGTTACATAATGGCGTTAAAATGCCCTGGTTCGGCCTTGGCGTATTTAAAGTAGAAGAAGGATCTGAGGTTGTCAATTCTGTGAAATGGGCAATTGAAGCAGGCTATAAAAGCATTGATACTGCTGCTGTCTACGGAAATGAAGAAGGTGTAGGCCAAGGAATTAAAGAAAGCGGCGTTCCACGTGAAGAGCTTTTCATTACAACGAAAGTGTGGAACGCAGACCAAGGATATGAGTCAACATTAAAAGCTTTCGATGAGAGCATGAAGAAGCTTGGCTTGGAATACTTGGATTTATATCTTGTTCACTGGCCGGTAGAAGGCAAGTATAAAGATACATGGAGAGCGCTTGAGACGCTTTACAAAGAAGGAAAAGTAAAAGCAATCGGTGTGAGCAATTTCCAAATTCACCATCTTGAAGACGTAATCAAGGATGCTGAGATTGTACCGATGGTTAACCAAGTGGAATATCACCCGCGTTTAACTCAAAAAGAACTTCAGGCTTTCTGCAAGCAGCACAGCATTCAGCTTGAAGCTTGGTCACCGCTTATGCAGGGAAAACTTCTTGATGACGAAACATTAACAGAAATTGCTGAAAAGCACGGGAAATCTGTAGCTCAAGTCATCTTGCGCTGGGATCTGCAGAATGAAGTTGTTACGATTCCCAAGTCTGTAAAAGAGCACCGCATCTACGATAATGCTTCAATCTTCGACTTTGAACTATCACAAGAAGAGATGGAGCAAATCGATGGATTAAACCGCGACGAACGTGTAGGTCCAGATCCGGATAATTTTGATTTTTAATTGAGAGTAAGTCATAAAACAGGCTGTCCTCTAAGGATAGCCTGTTTTTTTGCTTTGTCTGTTTCTGGAAAATTCAGCTGTGCAATTTTGTTATATTTGGTATAATCAGAGTGATAAATTGTACGGATTATTTTTAAAAAGGAGAAATGCCTGATCTATGAATGCATTCAAATTCTTTTCGCTTTTGTTAATAGTTGCTGGCCTTCTTTTTACAGGTTATGGTGTATGGCAGATTGTTCAAACCAATGTTAAAACAAACCAGTCATTGGCGGATGCTCAAGCTGCGATAAGGTCAGCAGATGAAAAGAAAATGCCTTCTCCAACACCCGAGAAGAGGTATGAGCCTGAGATTGGGAATGCAGTAGGAATTCTTAAGATTGATCGCCTGGACGCAGAGCTTCCGATTGTAGAAGGAACCGACCCGGATGATCTGGAAAAGGGAGTAGGTCACTACAAGGGAAGCTACTATCCGAATGAAAGCGGCCAGATTGTCCTGTCAGGGCACAGAGATACTGTGTTCCGTAAAGCGGGAGACCTGGAAATTGGCGATCCATTAACCATACTCCTGCCCTATGGGGAATTTGAGTACAAAATAAAGTCGACTAAAATTGTCGATGCAGATGACATGAGTGTGATCACGCTGCAAAATGAAAAAGAAGAGCTGATCTTAACGACATGCTATCCTTTTAGTTTTGTCGGAAATGCGCCTGAGCGCTACATTATTTATGCTGAAAAAGTAAATTAGCAGCGGGAGGAGATTTTTCCATGATTGACATTCGGGAGATTGCAGGGGAAGAAAACTTTAAAAAAGCTTATCCGGTTATGTCTCAATTGCGTACACAGCTCAGCGAGGAAGAGTACCTTAAGCTGCTCGAACCAATGAGGAAGCAGGGATACCGATTAATCGGACTTTATGAAGATGAACAGGTTAAGGCATTAGCAGGTATTATCGAACTGACAAATTTCTATAACGATAAGCATATTTATGTGTATGATTTAGTGACAGACGGAGAATCTCGGTCACGCGGGTTTGGCGAACAGCTGTTAAACTATGTGGAAAAACTTGCGAAAGAAGCCGGCTGCGGCATAATTACGCTGAGCTCAGGAAATCAGCGGATTGATGCACACCGTTTTTATGAAGAAAAGATGGGTTTTGAGCGCGTCAGTCATGTGTTCAATAAGAAATTATAAAAGAATGCCCCGGATTTTTCGAGGCATTTTCTTTGTATTAGGAGACATTTGGAAAAAGATAGTAAAGTGATCGATTCCTCAAGTAAATCTTCTATTTTGGAAAGTAATGGTTCTTTTTCGGCAAGTAAATCTGGTGATGTGGAAAGTATTTTCACAAACCTCAGAATTTGGCCCATTAAAACTCCAGCTTAATTATTAATCTTTTCATATCATCAGGGAAGTCCGCGCTTACAGTCACTTTTTCATCTGTAAAAGGATGCATAACTGTTATTTCTGATGCATGCAGAGCTTGGCGGTCAATCAGGTTTTTGTTCCCGCCATATAAGTCATCCCCCGAAATCGGATAGCCAATATGGCTCAAATGGACACGAATCTGATGGGTGCGGCCTGTGTCGAGCTGAAGCTTGACAAGAGATACATCAAATCGGGTATTATAATCTTCCGTTTTAAAATGAGTTAGTGCAGGCTGGCCGCCCGGGGATACTCTGCGGCGGACCGGATGATGGCGGTCTTTTCCGATTGGCTGGTCAATCTGTCCTTTTTTCTGCTTCATTTTCCCTTGTACGATGGCCGTATAAGTCCTTTTGATCAGCCTTTCTTCAAGGAGGCGGTCCAGGATAGCATGTGATAAGGCATGTTTGGCAAAAACAATCGCACCAGAGGTATCGTGATCCAATCTGTGAATATGCCTTATTTTTCTGGACATTCCCTGCATCTGAAAATGAAAGGCGATTCCATTAGCGAGCGTGCCAGTTTGACCGGGGTCATTCGGATGTGTATCCATTCCGGCAGGTTTATTGATAATAAGAAAATGTTCGTCCTCGAATAATAAATCAAGCTCCATGTATTCGGGAGTGATATCAAATTCTTCATCCTGAAATAAACGAATCATAACGGAGTCTTTTTCGATTAATGGCGACGTCCAGTTTGGATCTGCATCATTCAC
Organism: Metabacillus idriensis; assembly: GCF_009674765.1. Lineage (GTDB taxonomy): Bacteria > Bacillota > Bacilli > Bacillales > Bacillaceae > Bacillus_P > Bacillus_P idriensis. The sequence continues at coordinate 75,569 of NZ_WKKF01000001.1, forward strand.
TTTTACTTCGCGGTCCATACGCCACTTATGAACAAGTGTCTTTGGCGCCTTCATTTTTTCTCTCAGCATTTGCTGGAGGGAAATTCCTGCCCAATCTTTCTTTACCGGAAATTCCATCCATTCTCCTCTAATTTTCATTGCAATCCCCTATCTATCAGTAGTCCTCCAAGTATACTAAAGATGCTAATTGGATGTCCAAGCTAGAAACGGAAACACTTACCTCTCCTTCGGGCAATAGAGCTATGTTATTCTAGCAGTAAGAGAAAAGCCCGAACGCAGCAAAGAGGTGAATTAATTTGAGAATTGTTTTTGCTTCAACCGAAGAGCAGGAGCAGTACATTGAAGAACTGATTGAAAATATGTATGAAGAAGTGTTCCCGCAGTACTTTTCAGATGAAACCATTGATCAGCTGGATGAGCTTTCAGTCCTAAAGCCTCAAACAGAAGAAATGCAGTATAATGGCACACTAAAAGAAGCCTTTCAGATCATGTCCAGTCTTCAAGCGCTGACGGCATTGCTCAATCATTTGGATCAGCAATCAGAAGAGGAACACAGGAATCTTTATGACCGGAACATCAATATCTTAAAACAGTACGGCTATCAATTTCCCCTTACATTTGATCATTTTCTTTCTTCAAAAGAGAAGGCTGAAGAAGTCAGCAAGTACGGGAAGCCGGCAAATAAGTGGATCGTATAAAAAGAAGGGTGCACGGCTGTGTACCCTTCTTTTTATTAATGTTGATAGAACATGGATTTCGTTGATTAAAGCGTGATTTTTACCGATAAAACCTGGATTTATCGCTGCTTCGAGCAGATCTGCCTGTCCAAAACACAGATTCGCTTTTCTTATTTCCATTTACTCAGCAAATCTTTAAAATAAGCTCCATCATTATATCCTTCTACACGATCGACTTCTTTTCCATCCTGGTAGCGTACAAGTGTTGGCGTAGCTTCGATTCCATACTGCTGCCAGCCGTCTTCAAATTCAAGCAGGTTGAATTGACCGATTTCTACTCCTGTTTCTTCTGCAGCAGGCATTAATTCAGGAGTTGTTCTTTTGCAGTGTTCACAAGTTGGGCTGAAGTAGTAAACGACAAAATCCTCTTTTTTATCCATCTTTTCATCTACTTCTTCAGGAAGAATGATGTTTTGATAATTTGGATCATCAAGCTGGTCAACGGTAGCAGGATTCAGCTTGTCCTTGCCGTATGGATTGCCTTCCGCCTTTTCTGTTTGCTGATAGTTCGTTACAAATGCCAGACCGCCAAACAATACGATAAAAATACCTGCAAATATTAAAAGCTTTTTCATATTAACGACCTACTTTCATTTTTCTGTAAATATTCAAGCTTGCTGCAAAAATAACGGTAAAGCCGATCAGTGCGAGAAATGGAATCGTAATAAATCCGAGCCAGTTGATGTATTCTCCTGTGCAGGGAACAATGCCGCAGGATGCCGAATTTTCGCCTACAAAGTCAATTTTTTGAACGGCATAATGATAAATGGAAATCGTGCCGCCAATCGCTGACAAAATCATGGAATAAAACGCAATTTGGTAATCTTTTTTATAGATCGCAATTCCAAGAATGACGACTAGCGGATACATTAAGATCCGCTGATACCAGCAGAGCTCACAAGGAATGAATTTCATGATTTCTGAGAAATATAAGCTCCCAAGCATCGAGATGAATGAAGCCGCCCATGCAATAAATAATTGATTCTCTATGTCTTTTTTGAGTTTCTCTGACACACTATCGCCTCTCCATTCATGAGTTTACACTACATATTATAGTCCTCGATCAGAGTCTTGTAAAATCAAACATTCAGACAGCACAAAATCGAAAAAAGAAGCCCGCTATTTGCAGCTCCTTCCATGTTTATTTTCCTGTTAGACCATAAAAAAATAAATGCAGAAATTCTTTCGTCATTTTATTTCTGTCTTTATGGTCCAAAATAAATTCCGGGTGTTTATATACCTCTGAAGCAAACATATTAAAGTAAAACATAATCGTTTCAAATGAAAGTTCATCTCTGATATGCCCTTCTTTTTTTCCGCTTTCAATAAAGCTTTTGAAAAGAGGCATGGATTGATTGACCGTAAAGTCCGTCATGATTTGCTTTATTTCTCCTTCGTCAGCCATCATATATTCTAAAAGTTCAGGACCGATTGCCTTTGAATGGGCAATTTTTTGTTCAACGAGCTTTTCCATTTTTTCCTGAAAAGGAATGTTCATTTTAAATAAGTCCGTATAGAAATCAATCTGTTCCTGAAAAAAACTTTTAATGACCTGTATCGCTAACGCATCTTTGCTGCCGAAATAATTATAGATGGTTACCTGGGAAACATTCGCAGCCGCTGCGATTTCCTGTATGTTTACTTTATTTATTCCATATTGTGAAAAAAGCTGAAACGCCGCTTTTTGAATTTGCTCCATTTTAGTCTGCTTTCGTCTTTCAAAACCGTTCATTCAGAACACCTCTTCCTTATCTTAATGAAAAAGAGGGGTGAATACAAATAACAAATCCGACTGCTTCAGAACATGGTTTTAAATGTGTAAAAAGGTCACATTTTCTAAGAGAAAAAGCGGTCTTCCTGCACATACTATTAGCTGAAAGGAGCTGTTTTAAGTTGAATTCATCTATTAGAGAAAGTATGACGAAAGATCTTGTTACGATTTCCTCTTCACAAAGCATTCAGGAGGCTGCAGAATTGATGAGCAGCCAAAATATTGGTTCCATTCCAGTTGTGGATGGAGGACAGGTAAAAGGAGTCATTACAGATCGTGATATCACGCTCCGTTCAACAGCACACGGTATGTCCAATGATACAAAAGTGGCAGATGTTATGTCTTCAAACCTTGTGACGGGAACACCTGACATGAGCAGCGAAGAAGCAGCGCAGCTGATGTCATCAAATCAGATCCGCCGCTTGCCGATCGTTGAAAATAATCAGCTTGTGGGTTATGTTGCACTGGGTGACCTTGCAACTGATCAAATGTCTAATGAAGCTGCAGGCCAAGCGCTGACTAACATTTCTGAACAGCACTAATAAGGGAGGCACCTGCGATAACGAGCAGGTGCTTTCTTTTTTAAAGGCTGTTTTCGCATAGATTGTTGTTTTCGAGTATAAATGTTGTCCGTTACTTTCCGTTGCAGGAACTTGCTTTCTGCGGCCCTGCTGGGAGCCTCCCCGCTTGCATGCGGGTTGTATGAGGACAGAAATCCAGAATGCAGGCTGCAAAATGGAGTCAAATGCCCTGTATGATGAGGACAGAAATCCAGAAAGGCGGCTCCAAAATGGAGTCAACCGCGCTGTATGGGGACAAAAATCCAGAATGCAGGCTGCAAAAAGGAATCAACCACGCTGTATGAGGACAAAAATCCAGAAAGACGGCTGCAAAATGGAATCAACCAAGCAGTATGAGGACAAAAACCCAGAAAGGCGGCTGCAAAATGGAATCAAATGCGCTGTATGAGGACAAAAACCCAGAAAGGCGGCTGCAAAAAGGAATCAACCACGCAGTATGAGGACAGAAATCCAGAATGCAGGCTGCAAAATGGAGTCAACCGTGCTGTATGAGACAAAAACCCAGAAAGACGTGCTGCAAAATGGAATCAACCATTTCCCTCTGTTTCCCGCGGGAGTCAAGTTTATCCGCTGCAATCCACTTATGGTTTAAAACATATCCTAGCAACAAAGTTTACAAAAAGAGCCTTTTTAAAAGATAAGAAAGTATAAAATTTTGCGCTTCGATGGCGAGCGGAATCGCTTATGCTACTCGGCCAGAAAGGATTCGATAGCATCGGAAAAAAAATCCAATACTTTCGGATCCTTATCTGTCATGCCTCTGCTAAACGGGCGCTTGCGCTTTTCTTGTTTTCTTTTTCCGTTATATAATGAACATAATAATGACAGGGGGAAGATGCATGATTAAAGCGATTATCTTTGATTTTGACGGATTGATTCTTGACACCGAAACGCATGAATATGAAGTTCTCCAGGAAATTTTTAAAGAACAGGGCAGTGAATTGCCCATGTCAGTATGGGGTAAAGTGATAGGAACGTCATCTGATTTCAACCCATTTGTTTACTTGGAAGAACAAACTGGAAGATCAATCGATCATGATCATTTAACACGCCTTCAAAAAGAGAAGTTTGAAAAGAGAATATCAGCTGAAGCGGCAAGACCGGGTGTAGAGGATTATTTAATGGCTGCAAAGGAATTGGGTCTGAAAATCGGCCTGGCATCAAGTTCAAGCTATGAATGGGTATCATCCTATTTAAAAAGCTTGGATTTAATTGATTATTTTGAGTGTATCCGCACCTCCAATCATGTTGAATTCGTTAAACCGGATCCTGCATTGTACATAGAAGCAGCTAAATGCCTCGGTGTTAAGCCAAGCGAGTGTCTCGCTTTTGAAGATTCCGCAAACGGAGCACTTGCCGCTAAAAAAGCAGGCATGTACTGCACCATTGTTCCAAACAGTGTAACTGTTCATTTAGAGTTTGGGGAAACTGATCACCGTTTAGAATCGATGGCGGAAATGGAGCTTGAAAAAGTCATCTCGATAATTGAGTCAAGAAACTGAAAATGTTTCAGAGAAGTCTATTGAGGGAATAAATTGCTGTTACTACATAAAGGAGCGATTCTTTTGACTGATACAATTGATTTATCCAAATTCGAGAAAAAAATGATTATCAGAAATATTGAAGAGAAAGACATAGATGAAATACTGGCGATGCAGGCTTTATGCTTCCCTGGCATGGCTCCATGGGAAAGAGAGCATCTTGAAAGTCATTTGGAGCATTTTCAGGAAGGCCAGTTCTGTGCTGAATTCGAAGGAAAGATTATTGGTTCATGTTCAAGTCTGATCATAAACTTTGATGAATATGATGACCGTCACACTTGGGATGATATTACGGATAATGGCTATATATCAAACCATAATCCTGACGGCTACAATATGTACGGAATTGAAGTGATGGTCCATCCTGAATACCGCCGGATGAAAATCGGCCACAGGCTTTATGAAGCAAGAAAGGATCTTGCGAGACGCCTAAATCTTAAAAGCATCATTATCGGGGGGAGAATCCCTAATTATCATAAGTTCGAAAATGAAATGTCTCCGCGACAGTATGTGCAGGAGGTCATCCATCACAAAATTTACGATCCCGTTCTTTCGTTTCAGCTGCTGAACGGATTTACGCTTATGAGGATCAATCCAAACTATTTACCCGATGACCGTGCTTCAGGCAAATATGCCACGCTGATGGAATGGAACAATGTCGACTATCTGCCAAATACGAAACGCTACTACAAGACGGCTTTACCGGTGCGGATATGTGTTGTTCAATATCAAATGAAGCAAATTAATTCGTTTGAAGAGTTTGCGAATCAGGTGGAATATTATACAGACGTTGCATCAGATGCATCTGCTGATTTTGCTGTATTCCCGGAATTGCTCACAACTCAGTTAATGTCCTTTTTGGATGAGAAATCACCAAGCAGAGCGATCCGCAGGCTGACTGAGTATACAGAAGAGTACATTAGTCTTTTTACAGAGCTTGCAGTGAAATACAATGTCAATATCGTTGGCGGATCTCACTTTGTAGAGGAAGATAACGGAAAAATCTTTAACGTTGCTTATCTTTTCCGCAGAGACGGCACAATTGAAAAGCAATATAAAATTCATATCACGCCAAATGAACGCAAATGGTGGGGAATCAGCAGAGGGGATGATGTTAAAGTCTTTGATACAGACTGCGGCAAGGTTGCGATTCAAATCTGCTATGACATTGAATTCCCCGAGCTTGCACGCATTGCTACTGAGAAAGGCGCTAAAATTATTTTTACGCCATTTTGTACAGAAGATCGCCAGGGCTATCTGCGTGTCCGCTATTGCTCACAGGCGCGTGCGGTGGAGAATCAGATTTATACGGTCATTTCAGGCACAGTCGGGAATCTCCCTCAAACAGAAAATATGGATATTCAGTACGCGCAATCTGCTATCTTTGCACCGTCGGATTTTGAATTTGCAAGAGACGGCATCGTCGGCGAGTGCAATCCCAACATCGAAATGGTTGTAATCGGAGATGTGGACCTTGAAATTCTCCGCAGGCAGCGCCAGTCCGGAACGGTCAGACAGCTGAAAGACCGCAGACATGACGTGTATGGAATTCGATATAGAAAGCATTAAGGTTCTTATCGAAAATAAGAGATTTTTTGTCGGTTTTTGGGTATTTTATATCGAAAAAGCAGAACTACTTATCGTAAATTCAGATTTTAAGACTAATCGATCCGCATACGGAGACAAAGACTGTTCTTTGTCTCTTTTTTTTGATTAATATAAAAAGCAATGTAATTAACTGGAGATAGCAACGCGAAAGTGTCCCCCCTCTATCTAAAGGTCCCGCACCCAAACGGATTATCCGGCTCAAAATAGACTTTTCCATCGGAAATTCGAGCCCCAACATCCATTAACTATAGAATTCTTCTTGAGTTGTCATCCTGTATATAGTACATTCCTTGTATGCATTTATCTATAAAATTAACTAATAAATGGAAGGAGGATTATTTATGAGTTTTGAAGGCCAGCAGATACTTCCTGCAATCCGCAATATGAAGCAGTTTGAACGTTTTCTCGAAAGTCCTTATACATACGGCGTGCTTCTTGATACGCACCTCGGCCAGGTGCGGAATATTGTCCGGCTTGCTAATTCTTCAAACAAGAAAATGCTGATCCACGTCGATCTGATTCAGGGACTGAAGCACGATGAATATGCAGCCGAGTTTATTTGCCAGGAGGTAAAGCCTGCAGGATTAATTTCGACACGGTCCAATGTGATCGCAAAAGCAAAGCAGCGCGGAATCTATGCGATTCAGAGGCTGTTTCTGCTTGATTCGAGTGCACTGGAAAAAAGCCTTGATTTGATTAAAAGGACACAGCCTGACTATATTGAGGTTCTTCCGGGACTTGTCCCAAGTTTAATCGAAGAGATAAAAAAGAAAACAGGTATTCCAATCTTTGCCGGCGGGTTTGTGAAAACATCAGAAGAGGTGCATAAAGCCATTCAGGCAGGAGCTACAGCCGTTACATCATCAGAAATGGATTTATGGAAAAATTATCAAAAAATATAATATTTTTCTGTTGACACCGCTTTCATTAGCATGTACCATAAAGGCAAGTTAATAAATGTGATGGAGAAACGGAGATCCACAGCAGTTCTTTACTTTTGTGTAAAGTCATTTGCTGTGGATTTTTTTATTCTTAAAACCTATCTCACATTTATAAGAATGGAGGAAATAAACATGACGGCTTTTTGGGGAGAAGTAATAGGTACAATGATATTGATTGTTTTTGGAGGAGGCGTCTGTGCCGGCGTCAGCTTGAAAAAGTCATTTGCTCATCAGTCAGGCTGGATTGTTATCACGATGGGATGGGGATTCGGCGTTGCAATGGCTGTTTATGCAGTCGGCGGAATAAGCGGTGCGCATTTGAATCCTGCAGTAACCTTTGCGCTTGCCTTTTCAGGATCTTTTGAATGGAGCCTAGTGCCAGGATACATTGTTGCCCAGATGCTTGGAGCATTCCTTGGAGCAGTACTGGTATACTTGCAGTACTTGCCGCACTGGAAAGAAACAGAAGATCAAGGGGCAAAGCTCAGTGTTTTTTCAACAAGCCCTGCCATTCCAAATTACTTTGCCAACTTTATCAGTGAAGCATTAGGAACATTTATTTTTGTGCTCACATTGCTTGCAATCGGAGCGAACACATTTACAGAAGGCTTAAATCCGCTTATCGTAGGTTTCCTTGTTGTTGCAATCGGTTTATCGCTTGGAGGTACAACTGGATATGCCATTAACCCGGCTCGTGACCTTGGACCGAGACTTGCACATTTTGTGCTTCCGATAGCAGGAAAAGGGAGTTCGAACTGGAAATATGCATGGATACCAGTTGTTGCGCCGTTAGCGGGAGGCTCGTTTGCCGCAGTCTTTTACAATTACGTGTTTAAAGGTACTATGAATAATTCCTTTTGGTATGTAGCAGCAGCATTAGTCTTCATGCTTTCACTTGTCTTTGCAATGACTAAAAAACAATCAACACAAAGATCAGCAGCCTATTAAATCAGCAGTCTATTAATTCTTAGGGGGACTTATCATGGAAAAGTACATTTTATCGTTAGATCAAGGAACGACTAGTTCAAGAGCCATTTTATTTAACAAACAAGGTGAAATTGTTCACATTGCTCAAAAAGAATTTAAACAGTATTTCCCTAAGCCAGGCTGGGTAGAGCATAATGCAAATGAAATCTGGGGATCTATTTTAGCTGTAATCGCTACTTGTTTATCAGAAACGAATGTAAAACCAGAGCAAATCGCCGGCATCGGAATCACGAATCAGCGTGAGACAGCCGTTGTCTGGGATAAGAACACATCACAGCCTGTATACAATGCAATTGTATGGCAATCAAGACAAACGGCCGGCATTTGCGAAGAATTGAAAGAAAAAGGCTACAACGATACGTTCAGAGAAAAGACAGGCTTATTAATTGATGCTTATTTCTCCGGCACAAAAGTGAAATGGATTTTAGATAATGTCGACGGGGCAAGAGAAAAAGCTGAAAAAGGCGATCTTTTATTTGGAACGATTGATACGTGGCTGATCTGGAAGCTTTCAGGCGGAAAAGCGCATGTAACCGATTATTCAAATGCTTCCCGCACATTAATGTATAACATTCATGAATTAAAGTGGGACGAGGAGCTATTAGACTATTTAACCGTTCCAAAATCAATGCTTCCAGAAGTTAAGCCTTCATCAGAAGTGTATGCAAATACAATTGAGTATCACTTCTTCGGTCATTCTGTGCCTATTGCAGGGGCTGCAGGAGATCAGCAGTCAGCATTATTTGGACAAGCATGCTTTGAAGAAGGAATGGCTAAAAATACGTATGGCACAGGCTGCTTCATGCTGATGAATACAGGCGAAAAGGCAATCCATTCTGAAAATGGCCTGTTAACGACAATTGCGTGGGGTGTTGACGGCAAAGTCGAGTATGCGCTTGAAGGAAGTATTTTCGTAGCGGGTTCAGCGATTCAGTGGCTGCGTGACGGACTCCGCATGTTTAAAGATGCGAAGGACAGCGAGCGATATGCTGATCGTGTTGAGTCAACGGACGGCGTCTATGTTGTACCTGCATTTGTAGGGCTCGGTACACCTTACTGGGACAGTGACGTGAGGGGAGCTGTTTTCGGTTTAACACGCGGCACGTCAAAAGAGCACTTTGTCCGTGCTACACTTGAATCACTTGCTTATCAAACGAAGGATGTTCTGACAGCTATGGAAGCTGATTCAGGCATTTCGTTAAAAACTCTTCGCGTTGACGGCGGAGCTGTTAAAAATAATTTCCTCATGGATTTCCAGAGCAACATGCTGGGAGTGCCGGTTGAGCGTCCTGAAGTAAATGAAACAACTGCCCTTGGTGCAGCCTATCTTGCAGGTCTTGCTGTAGGCTTCTGGGAAGATAAATCGAATATTACAAAGCAATGGAAATTAGACAAGCAGTTTGAACCAGAAATGGAAGATGCAGTCCGCGATGAATTATACGGCGGATGGAAAAAAGCGGTAAAAGCAGCTCAGGCTTTTAAATAAACACTACTTGTGATATACTAACATCAAGTTAATAGAACGGTTGGAGATTGGGAGAGGCCACAACACTAGGGCAGGCATTTATTGCTGCACTAGCTTGTTGTGGTCTCTTTTTTAATCCCTTCTGGAAAATATTAGGAGGAATATCTAATGACTTTTTCTAGCGATAAAAGACACGATATCTTAAATAAAATGACCCGTGAAACGTACGATGTATTTGTTATTGGCGGAGGAATTACAGGATCTGGCATCGCGCTTGATGCTGCTTCTAGAGGAATGAAAATCGGTCTTGTTGAAATGCAGGACTTTGCAGCGGGAACTTCAAGCAGATCGACTAAGCTTGTGCACGGCGGACTGCGCTACCTCAAGCAATTTGAAGTTAAAATGGTGGCAGAGGTCGGAAAAGAAAGAGCCATTGTATATGAAAACGGACCCCATGTAACAACTCCAGAGTGGATGCTGCTCCCAATGCATAAAGGTGGCACATTCGGACCATTTTCAACATCCATCGGCCTTCGTGTCTATGATTTTCTTGCAGCTGTTAAACGCGGTGAAAGAAGAAAGATGCTAAGCGCCAAAGAAACACTTGCGAAAGAGCCGCTAGTGAAAAAACAGGGACTTAAAGGCGGCGGGTATTATGTGGAATACAGAACTGATGATGCAAGACTGACAATCGAAGTCATGAAAGAAGCTGTACGCTTCGGTGCTGACGCAGTCAACTACGCAAAAGCGGACGGGTTTATTTACGAAAAAGGCAAAGTCATCGGTGTTCATATCGTAGATACGATTTCCGGAAAAAAATATGATGTGTATGCTAAGAAAATCATCAATGCAGCAGGTCCTTGGGTCGATCAGCTTAGAGAAATGGATAAGTCCAAAAATGGAAAATCCCTGCAGATGACAAAAGGAATTCATTTAGTCTTTGATCAAAGCAAGTTCCCGTTAAAACAAGCCATATATTTTGATACGCCTGATAAACGGATGGTATTTGCTATACCTCGCGACGGCAAAACCTATGTTGGCACTACAGATACAGTCTATAAGGAAGATCCGAAAAATCCGCGAATGACTGTAAAAGACAGAGACTATGTGATCGAATCCATCAACTATATGTTCCCGGATCTCTCTATCCGTGCAGAGGATGCTGAATCAAGCTGGGCCGGTATTCGTCCGCTTATTCATGAAGACGGCAAAGATCCTTCTGAAATCTCAAGGAAAGATGAGATCTGGACATCAGAAACCGGGCTCATCACGATTGCAGGCGGAAAACTGACAGGCTACAGAAAAATGGCCGAGCACATTATTGATTTCATTGTAAAAGATTTCAAAGAAGCCGGACTAAAGGATTTTGGTGCATGCAAAACAAGAAACATGCCAATTTCAGGCGGTCATGTAGGCGGTTCAGCAAGTCTTAAAACGTTTGTCAAAACAAAAACAGAACAAGGCATGTCTCTTGGACTGACTGAAATGCAGGCGAAACATTTATCAAGACGATACGGATCAAATGCAGATGCGCTGTTTGAGAGAGTGGAGATGTTAAAACCGCTTGCACAAAGATATGGATTGCCCGTTTACATCCTTGCTGAGATTGACTATGCAATGACAGAGGAAATGACAGCTGCTCCTTCAGACTTCTTTGTCAGAAGAACGGGTGCAGTGTACTTTGATATTAACTGGGCAAGAACGTACCAGGAAGGAGTCACAAATTATATGGCTGAAAAATTTAAATGGACTCCTGAACAAAAGCAGCAGCACGTTGATAAGCTTCAAACGCATCTGCATGACGCAGTTGTGCCTGATGAGGTAAGAAAAGCAAACTGATAAAAGAATCGAGTACGGCAGCCGATTTGAAAGCAAAATTGGCTGCCGTTTTTCTTTGGATTTTATTATTTTGAAATTGATTTTTTTTAACAAAATTAAAATATCAGCAAGTCCCAATATGTGTTAAAATAAGCCATGGAATCGACTGATTTCTATTATTTACATACGAATTTAGGCAGGAATTGTCTAAAAAATGAAGAAATGAATAAGTAACACTTATAATCTAAAATTATTGGAGGTACGTTATGAGTTTTGAAAAAAGCTATCAGCGCTGGACCAGCAAAACAGATTTAGATTCAGAATTAAGACTTCTTTTATCAGATTTAGAAGATAATGATAAAGCGCGCGAGGATTGCGTTTACAAAAACTTAGAATTTGGAACAGGCGGCATGCGCGGCGAAATTGGACCTGGAATTAACCGCATGAACTTGTATACTGTCCGAAAAGCATCTGAAGGCCTGGCGCTTTATATTGATTCCTTCGGTGAAGATGCGAAAAAACGCGGAGTGGCGATTGCGTATGATTCCCGCCACAAATCACCCGAATTTGCAATGGAAGCGGCAAAAACCCTTGCAAGCCATGGCATTCAAACATATGTCTTTGAAGAATTGCGCCCGACACCAGAACTGTCGTTTGCAGTACGGTATTTAAATGCTTTCTCTGGCATTGTCGTCACAGCAAGCCACAATCCTCCTGAATATAACGGCTATAAAGTATACGGCGAAGACGGCGGTCAATTGCCTCCTGCAGCAGCAGATGAAGTCATCGCCAAAGTAAACGCAATTGAGGATGAACTAAGTATCCAGGTAAAGGATGAAGCAGAATTAAAAGCTGCAGGTCTTATTAAAATGATCGGGGAAGAAATCGACACTGCTTATACAGACAAGCTTGTCACGATCTCTGTGAATCCGGAACTATCTAAAGAAGTTGATTTGAATATAGTCTTTACTCCTCTTCACGGTACAGCAAATAAACCTGTTCGCCGCGGATTTGAAGCACTTGGCTATAAAAATGTAACCGTTGTATCAGAGCAGGAGCTGCCTGATCCAAACTTCAGCACAGTCAAGTCTCCTAACCCTGAGGAGCATGCTGCATTTGAATACGCGATCCGTGACGGAAAGAAAACCAATGCGGACTTATTGATTGCAACAGATCCTGATGCAGACCGTCTTGGAATCGCCGTGAAGAATTTAGAAGGGGAATATGTCGTTTTAACGGGCAACCAAACAGGTGCCATTCTTCTTCACTATTTACTTTCGCAGAAAAAAGATAAGGGCATTCTGCCTGATAATGGTGTGGTCCTGAAAACAATTGTAACGTCAGAAATCGGAAGAGATGTAGCAGCTTCTTTCGGTTTAGATACAATCGATACACTGACAGGTTTTAAGTTCATCGGGGAAAAAATCAATGAATATGAGCGCACTGGCCAGTATACCTTCCAATTTGGCTATGAAGAGAGCTACGGCTATCTGATTGGAGACTTCGCCCGTGATAAAGATGCTGTACAAGCAGCAATTTTAGCTGTTGAAGTAGCAGCTTATTATAAAAAACAAGGCAAAACGCTTTATGAAGGATTACTCGAAATTTTTGAACAATATGGCTATTACCGTGAAGGTCTTGAATCATTGACCCTTAAAGGGAAAGACGGTGCAGAACAGATTCAAAGCATTTTAGCTTCATTCCGCAGCAATCCTCCTGAGATGATGGGAGATAAAAAAGTTGTTACGATTGAGGACTACAAAGCAGGAACCCGCTTCGACGCAGAAGCTAAAACGACAGAAGAAATCACGCTGCCGCCATCCAACGTTCTGAAGTACTATTTAGAAGATGGATCTTGGTTCTGCCTGCGTCCATCCGGAACAGAGCCGAAAGCGAAATTCTACTTTGGGGTAAAAGGCGAAACACTTGCGGACAGCGAACAAAAGCTTGAAGCTCTTACTTCTGCTCTTATGAAAAAAGTAAACGAATTAATCTAATAGATAAAATGCAGCTGAAAAAGGCGAACCTTTTTCAGCTTTTTTAATGCATCAAGAGGCATCGTAAAGGGAATCAGCAATATCCGATTATATAAAAGCCGCTTATTCAGCGGTTTTTTTTCGGTGTGGAAATGTGGAGCACGCGCATTCAAGATATTCAGGCATTTTATCGGTTTTATTGCTTAAAATGCGATTTGAAAAAAATCTCCATCTAAAGTATGAGAAAAAATCAGTCACATTGAGAAGGCAGCAAAAGGAGAAACGCTGATATACTATCAATATAAACATGGTGAGGGAGAAAAATATGGCTAATGATGAAAAGCGCATTTTGGAACTGCAGACACTGAAGACGATCGCAGAAACGCTGAATCAGTCTAATGATCTGGATCAAATGCTTGATGACGTTTTGAAGAAGCTTCTTCACGTAACTGGACTGGAAACAGGATGGATTTTTCTCATTGATGCAGATAAGGAGTATCGACTGGCTGCAGACCACAAGCTTCCGCCTGCCCTGGAAAGAGATTGTAAAAAAGCAATGTGCAGAGGAGATTGCTGGTGCATCGATAAATTTGCAGACGGCCGTTTAAACAAGGCGGCGAATATTATCAACTGCAAACGATTAGAAGACGCGGAGCAATTTGATTGGGGTGAAACAAATGAGATTACCCATCATGCTACTGTTCCGCTCCGAACAGGGAACGAAAAGATCGGCTTACTAAATGTAGCTTCTCCAAATAAAACTCATTTCACAACAGAAGAGCTTGCCCTGCTTGAGGCTGTTGCCTTTCAAATAGGTACTGCTATGAAACGCATGAAACTTGTCGAAAACGAACAGCATCTGGCTCTCATTGCAGAGCGTAACCGGCTGGCGCAGGATCTGCATGATTCCGTCAATCAGCTCCTCTTTTCCATTATGCTGACGGCAAGAGGGTCAAAGGAAATGACAGAAGATCAAAAGATGAAAGAAATGCTGACGTATGTTCAAGATCTTTCACAGGAGGCTCTTGCCGAAATGAGGGCTTTAATCTGGCAGCTAAGGCCGCAGGGACTGGAAAATGGGATTGCATCAGCACTGCTGAATTACGCAAAAATACTGGGCCTTGAGCTTGAGACGGATATTCAGGGCGTTCAAACGCTGCCGTGTGACACAGAGGAAGCGCTGTGGAGAATCGGTCAGGAAGCGTTAAACAATTGCAAAAAGCATGCACAAACCAAATCTGCAGCCATCCGTATACACAGATCGAAAAATGAGGTAACCATGTCGATTAGAGATCAGGGAGCAGGGTTTTCCTACAATGAAAAAGTTCCTCTGCCTTCTTTAGGGCTTCAGGGAATGAAAAATCGGGCGAAAAAATTAAATGGTACATTCCAGATAACTGCCGGATTAAATAAAGGCACCGAAATCGAAGTGAAAATACCAATTTAAAAGGGGGACAAGAACATGGGGATCCGCCTGTTAATTGCCGACGATCATAAAGTGGTCCGAAGAGGCCTTCATTTTTTCCTTTCTACCCAAAAAGATATTGAGATTGTCGGAGAAGCAGAAAATGGCGAAGAGGCTGTGAAGATGGTCCGCACGCTGATGCCGGACGTGATATTAATGGACCTCTCTATGCCAATCATGAACGGAGTAGATGCAACGAAGGAAATCCGGACATTCAACGAACAGATAAAAATTATTATTTTAACGAGCTACGCCGATCAGGACCATGTGATTCCGGCTATTCAGGCTGGAGCATCAGGCTATCAGCTCAAGGATGTCGAACCTGATGAACTAGTTCATATGGTCAGGGAGGTTCTGAAAGGAGAAAGCAAGCTTCATCCTAAAGTCACATCTCACGTCATGTCCCATTTGATGCAAAGGAATCAAAAAGATGAAAAGCTGTTGACACCGCTTACGAATCGGGAAAATGATGTATTGAAGGAGATTGCAAAAGGCAAAAGCAATAAGGAAATTGCCGCTTCACTATATATCACAGAAAAGACCGTCAAAACACATGTGTCAAATATTCTATCCAAGCTGTCCCTTGCTGACCGGACACAAGCTGCCCTGTATGCAGTGAAGAATGGCTTGGACAAATAAGAGAGGAAGAATGAAAATGAACTTGCTTGTTATTAACGGAAGCCCGAGGAAAAAAGGCAGAACCCGGCTCGCCTCAGCATTTATTGCTGAAAAATACGGAGCAGAGTATATCGATATAAGTGTACTGAATCTCCCTATATTTGATGGAGAGGAAGAACAGGAAAAGATTGAAGCTGTTCAGGAATTGAAAAACAAGGTAAAAGCAGCTGACGGCATCATTTTATTATCACCTGAATATCACAGCGGCATGAGCGGTGCATTAAAAAATGCCCTGGATTATTTAGGAAGTTCCCATTTTGCACATAAACCGGTTGGCTTGATTGCTGTTGCCGGCGGCGGAAAAGGCGGAATCAATGCTCTGAACAATATGAGGACTGTGATGAGAGGCGTATATGCTAATGCCATTCCAAAACAGCTTGCCCTTGATCCAATCTGCTTTGATTATGAAAACAAAAAACTGCTTGAAGACTCAGCAGTGCTTGTTGGCCAGCTGGTCGAGGAACTTAAAATGTATGTAGAATTTTATATGCAAAAGCAAAAGTAAAATGGAGGGGATGAGATCCCGCTCCATTTTCTTGCTTTTGAAAACGGCACTTCTAAGTCAGATACGCATACTCTGCATCTTCCAGCTCATGGCCTGTTTCTACTGCGTGATCGATATATCGAAGGAGTGAGTATAATTTCTTTTCGACTTCTCCGTAGTTATTTTCAAAATTATAAGCGTGCAGGAACTGCTCAATTCGTTTTGAGAGCAGATCATCTTTTGTGCGCACCATCAGAATCAGCAGGTTATCCCACTGTGATCGGTGTGTATAATACAATGCTTTGTCGTAATCGACTGTCTCCACAAACATTCCTCCCTTGAAGGAGATACGTTTATTTTGTGTGAAATGAGCGATGATTTTCTGTGTAAAAGTTGGAGGGCCTTTATTTATCGGCTTGGAAGTGTTTCCCCGGGATAATTGTTCTCTGATCGGCTCATAAACATCCTTGATAAGGAGAAGAATAATGATTAATCACCTTATTGGGAAGTGGAAAGAATGGATTTTTTTCACGGTCAGGAAACGCTTACATCCATCCAATGGATTCTGAGAGCTGTGATTGCTTTTTTCTTTTTAGCTTTGTCTGCTAAAGTCATGGGTCAGAGATCGATTGCCCAGCTTAGGCTGCTTGATTTCGTGATTGCCCTTATCATTGGCAATATCATGGCACATCCGCTTTCTGACGAAGGACTTGGTTTAAAAGGTTCAATGATCACGATGGCCGTTTTAATTAGTTTGTATTCAGCGGGCGTTTTAATCAGCCTGAAGTGGCATGCGTTTCGCATCTTTCTTGATCCGCCTGCTTTTCCTTTAATCACAAATGGCAAGATCTCTTACAGAGGCTTAAAAAAAGCAAGATTAACCATTGAAGATTTGCTTTCTGAGCTTAGAAAGCAGCAAATTGAAGATCCTGAAAAGGTTGCAAAAGCCCTTTTCGAATCAGACGGCAGGATTTCCTGTTTTTTAAAAGCGGATCATCAAACGGTTACGAATCTTGATTTAAATTTAACTCCATCACCCTTTGATCTTCCTGCCACCATTATCAGAGAAGGCAGCATAAATAAAAATGAACTTCTTCGTTTGGGAAAAAATGAAGAATGGCTGGTTTCTGAACTGAAAATTGTTCATCAGAAAAAAGTGAATGAAATTCTGCTCGGTACACTTGATCAGCAAGGCAGCCTGAGGGTGTTTCTTTATTCATAAGATCTCCTTAAAAATAGGTTTAATAAAGGCTGTTGCGCATAAATTATTTCCAATTATAAATGTTGTCCGTTCCTTTCCGCGGTCCGGCTGGGAGCCTCCTCGGCATGCCTGCGGTGTCTCCCATTTCCCTCTATTTTCCCGCAGGAGTCAAGTTTATCCGCCACAATCCACTTATTGTTTTAACATTTAGTCGAAAGCAACAATCATTACGAAATGAGCCTAAATAATAGACAAAATTTAGAAAAAACATTGACATACCCATAAAAATCCATTAGGTTTTACTAATAATATGTAACCGGTTACATATATTTGGTAGTGCATGAAAAAATTGATTTTAAGGGGGATGGCATGAGCAAAGAAATCCGGATTTTGTCGCCATGCGGCATGCTTGGATACGGCTTTCCGATTGAGAGCTTCAAGAATGGCATGAAAAAGAAGCCTCATGCGATTGTTGTGGATGCCGGTTCAACAGATGCAGGTCCTCATAAATTAGGGGCAGGTGTCGGCATCGTTTCGAAGAGGGCTGCCAAAAAAGATTTGGAGATCCTCATTTCCGCCGCTTTGGAGACTCACATTCCGCTTATCATCGGTTCGGCGGGAGGAGCAGGTGCAAAGCCTCATGTTGAATGGACGTTGGATATAATCGATGAAATCCTGTCGAATAGGAAAGCGAAGCCTAAAGTTGGGGTCATTTGGGCAGATTTTGATAACGCGTACATCAGTCAGGCTTTAAATGAGGGAAGAATCGGGAAAATGAGTCCGAATGTTCCGGATTTAACACCTCATTCTTTAGCTGAAACTCATTCAATTGTCGCCCAGATGGGACATGAACCGATTTTAGAAGCTCTTCATCAGAAGTGTGATCTTGTCGTCTGCGGAAGAGCGTTTGATCCATCTCCTTTTGCTGCTGTTGGTATTTTTAACGGTATGGATGCTGGTCTTTCCTATCATTTAGGAAAAATATTGGAGTGCGGCGCTTTATGCGCAGAGCCTGGAACGACGAAGGATTGTATTCTCGGTACGATTAAAGAGAGCTCATTTACTGTTCAGGCTTTAAATCCAATCCGAAAATGCAGTACAACAAGCGTGGCAGCTCATACCTTTTATGAAAAAGATCACCCCTATATACTCCATGGACCTGGATTTTTACTGGACTTATCTCAGTGTAAATTTAAAGACGCAGGAGAGGGCTCAGTTGAAGTATCAGGCAGCAAATATGTTCTTACAAAAGATTATCATGTGAAGCTTGAAGGTGCGAGAGTGAAAGCATACAGAACATTTGTCCTTGCAGGTATTCGCGATCCGATTTTGATTAAAAATATCGAAAAAATTGAAGCTGCTGTAAAAGAAGAAGTAACCGGTCATTACAAAGATATCCCTGAACATTCTTATCAAATCAACTTCTACCATTATGGCAAAAATGCCGTTTTGGGAGAGAATGAGAGTGAACCCTTTTCAGGCCACGAAATAGGTCTTGTATTTGAGGTTGTCGCAGACACGCAAGAAGCTGCAAGCAGCATTTGTGCAACGCTGCGCTCCACATTTTTGCATTACGGCTATGAGGGAAGAAAGTCCACAGCTGGAAATCTGGCCTTTCCTTTTGCTCCGAGCGATATTGAGTTTGGTCCTGTTTATGAATTTTCAATCTATCATCTTATGAAACTGAAAAAAAGCGAGATGCCGTTTCAGCTGGAGGTTCTATGACAACATTAGGAGAATACTCAAAGGTGCTCAGAAGCAAAAACTCCGGACCATTTGAAATTACCCTGGATGTTTTATTCAGCAAAAGTGAAGATTATTTTCATGTAAAGCATTCAAACAAAATCACGGAGGCCGCTATTTGCATGCTCTATCGTCTCAAAGAAGAGCAGCTGAAGCATATCGTATTTTTTGATCAGGCGCTGGGATTTAAAATTACCTTTTATAGAAGCCATTCGTCTGGATCTGTATTCGACCGGGATGTGTATGGCGCGCAGCAGCATGCCCCTTTAATGAACCTTGAAATAGATTAGGAGATTTGTTTATGAATAAAATAGCGGTCATTGGCAGTTTAAATATCGACCTGGTCGCCGTAACAGATATCTCTCCAAAAATGGGAGAAACCGTTATGGGCAAGGAGTTTAACATTTTCCCCGGCGGAAAAGGCTCAAATCAGGCAACTGCAGCTGCAAGGTTAGGCGGCTCAGTCAACCTGTTTGGAACAGTGGGAGACGATCAGCACGGAAATTTTCTTCTGGATCGATTATCAATTAATGATGTAGGTATTTCAAACATTCAGAAGCAATCCGAAGCGTCAACAGGCTGTGCAATGATTGAAATCTGCGATGCACAAAACAGAATTATCGTTGTTCCAGGTGCAAATTCAAAAACGGATGAAGGTTATTTGCAGGGAAAGATAAATAATCTCTTAGAAGCAGAAGTTATCTTAATTTCAATGGAGATTCCGATGGACGCAATTGAATACATCGTTAAAGAGCTTGCCAAGTACGGAAAAAAGATCATTCTCAATCCTGCCCCGGCAGTGCCTTTATCTGAAGAGGTAATCACCCATTGCACCTACTTACTGCCAAATGAACATGAAGCAGAAATTATTTTTAACGGCAAGTATGAAGAAGCAGAGGCTTTAAAAAAGCACGCTAATAAACTCCTGATAACAAAAGGAGAACAAGGCATCACCTACTTTACCGGTCAGGAAATAGAAACCGTTCCGGCCATCAAAGTCAATCCAGTTGACTCAACAGGTGCAGGAGATACGTTTGCAGGCGCATTTTCTTTCGCCATTTCACAAAGAAAGCCGCTTAAAGAATGCATTCAATTTGCAGCAATTGCTGCAGGCTTGAGCGTTGAAAAGAGAGGGGCTCAGAGCGGGATGCCGACTGCAGCAGAGGTGCAGGAATATTGCAGCAGGGTTTCTAGTGATGATTAAGCAAAAATTAGGGCTCATGCGCAAAGACTGGGTTCTATACATCATGATTTTCCCTGCTCTCCTGTACTTTGCCGTTTTCCATATTGTGCCCTTGATCGGCATGAAGCTTGCCTTTCAGGACTACAGGATTATTGGAGACAATGTGTGGGTCGGCATGAAGCATTTTCATGTCCTGTTTGATTCACCGGCGTTTTTTTCTGTTCTGAAAAATACAATCATCATCAGCACGATGAAAATCATTTTTGTTTTTCCGATTCCGATTATTCTATCTCTTCTCATCAATGAAGTCAGAAATATGCCTTACAGGAAATATGTTCAGTCGATCGTTTATTTGCCCCATTTTCTGTCATGGGTCGTTATTGCCGGTGTCTGGATCAGTCTGCTGAGTCCTGTAGACGGCGGAGTGAACGTGATCCGGAATTTCTTTCAGATGCCGTCGCTTGACTACATGACAAGTAAGGATCAAATCCGCTGGGTGCTTGTTTTTTCTGAAATGTGGAGAAGCGCAGGCTGGGATTCGATTATCTATTTAGCGGCAATTATGAAAATCAGTCCTTCTCTTTATGAAGCAGCAAGGATGGACGGAGCATCAAGTCTTCAGCAAATGAGGTATATTACCCTGCCTGAAATGAGCAATACGATTATAACGGTATTTATTCTGAATTTAGGCTTCTTTATGAATGCAGGCTTTGATCAGGTGATTAACTTTATGAATGATTCCGTCATCAGCGTTGTTGATATTCTGGATACATATGTATACAGAATTGGAATTCTGAACGGTCAGTATGCCTACGCTACAGCTGCGAGTCTATTTAAAGGAGCGATCGGGGTCGTTCTTATATTCGGCACTCATTTCCTTGCGAAACGGCTGACCGGGAAAGGGGTCTGGTGAGGGATTCTATGAAAAAATTTAAACTGTCCAAAATCCTGCTTTACTCAAGTCTATTTTTAATCACCCTTACAATGATTATTCCGATTGTGAATCTGCTTGCCTTGTCCCTCACAGCGCCAGAAAATGCTCATAAAATGACGGGGCTGTCGCTGATTCCGAAAGGGTTTTCGCTGATCAATTATCAAATTCTGCTTTCAAATCCGCTTATTGTAAAAAGTTTGTTCAATTCTATTTTTATCACCGTGGCGGGAACTTTGCTGAATCTGCTTCTTACTGCACTCGCCGCCTATGTTTTAACAAGAAAAAGACTTGTCGGCAGAAAGTTTTTTATGGTAATCCTGATTTTGATCATGGTGTTTGAGCCTGGACTGATACCTGAATATTTAGTGGTAAAGGATCTTGGTCTGCTTGATTCCTATTTATCTCTTATTCTCTATAAAGCCATCAATGTCTATTACTTGTTTATTATGATGCGATTTTTTGAAGATGTACCTGAAAGTATTCTTGAAGCAGCAAGAATCGACGGTGCAGGTCACTTGAATATTTTTTTCAGAATTATGCTGCCGCTGTCAAAGCCTGCACTTGCAACACTTGGTTTATTTTACGCCGTCTTTCATTGGAACGAATTTTTCCGGGCGTCCATTTATTTGACAGACCCGGGAAAATGGCCTCTGCAGCTCGTGCTCAGACAATTCGTAGTTGAACGGGATAATGCCTCACTGGTCGGAGTACAAACACTTTTAGAGTACAAAAGTGTGGCCAATCTTGATTTTGGATCTCTTCAGGCAGGCACGATTATGCTTGCCATCGTTCCCCTTTTAATTATGTATCCCTTCATTCTGAAGTTTTATGCAAAGGGTGCATTAGAGGGCGGAGTAAAGGATTAAGGCAAATTCATTATAAAAAGGAGAATGGCAATGAAGAAACTTATGCTGATTATGCTTGCAAGTCTATTTGCATTTGCTGCAGGCTGCTCGGAAAAAACGGAAACGTCAGAGAAAAATGAGGATGGCTCTACAACGATCCGCATTGTGATGAAGGATGAAAACCCATCGAATCCTGCTTCAGTTGCTTATTTTGAAGCGCTTGAAAAGGGGCTGAAGAATGATGAGAAGCTGAATGTGAAATTTGAGCTTGTTGAAATGCCTCAGGGAAATTATGCTGAAAAATTGAATTTGCTGCTTCTGAGCGGCGATATTCCCGACATGATTTATTTTCAGGGAGGAGACCAGCAAATTGCAGATCAGGATTTGCTTGAAGATTTAACGCCTCATCTTGAAAAATCGAAGTATTTAAAGGACAGTCTTGAACCGTGGAACAAAAAGAGGCTTGAAAATTATCCGTACTTATTGTGGGTGAAGCCTCTTTCTCAGAAAACACCAGTAATCAGAGGCGACTGGTTTGAAAAAATGGAAACATCAAAAGCACTGGTTGCTGATCCGACAATTGATAATTACTACAATTTCTTTAAAGAATTAAAAACGAATCCTCCGGGCGGAGAGGGAAAACCTGCTTATGCTTTTACGGCAGCAGGAGATCTTGAAGAGCTGAATGCTATTTTCAATATGTCGTTTGGCATTACTTCATCATGGTTAAACAGCGGCGGCAAATATGAGTACTATAAAATATCGAATCAGGAAAAAGAGAAGCTTGCATTCTATCAAAAATTATACAAAGAAGGTCTTCTTGACCCAGGCTATATCACGAAAGAATGGGATACAAAGGAAAAAGCTTTTTATGACGGAGAAGCAGGCGTGATTGTCGGTACAGCCGGCAAAGTCATTGATATTTACAATGGGAAAATGATGCAGACAAATGGTGAAAACACAGGAGTCAAGGTCCTGCCGCCTGCTAAAGGAGAAGGACAGGGATTTGGCGCAACAGATGTTACAAAAGAAGCAAGAGGGGTAGCCATTTCCTCGCAATCAGATAAAAAGAAGCTCGCTTTTAAAATCCTTGATTACCTGGCAAGCCCAAAAGGACAGATGATTGACCGCCTTGGTTTTGAAGGGGAGCACTATAAAGTAGAAGACGGAAAGATCGATCTTACAAACACGTACTATGAGCAATGGTTTGCGAGATTCTGGGAGCCATCTGAGTTTAAACCTGAAATGCCCCTTGAAAAGCCGCTTCTCGGAGGAGCTGCAGAAGAATCTTTGAAAATGGTCAATGAATTCTACCAGGAAGATAACCTCTTTATTTTGCCTGAAGAGTATATTGCCAATTGGGATGCAATGGAGAACCTGTATAAAGAATATGCAACAGATATCATTACAGGAAAGCGCCCGCTTGAGGATTTTGATGCATTCGTGAAAGAATGGAATGCTGCAGGCGGAAAAGAGATTACAGAATACGCAAACAAGCAATTGAAATAGATAAAAGAGAGAGATTCTGAATTCGGGATCTCTCTTTGTTTAAACAGAGAAGGATATCGTTTCCGCATTAATGTCCAGCTCCATCGCCCAACTCCTCGGCCAGAACGTCTCAGCCAGCAAAGGCAAAAAGCGCCTTCACTGTCTGAGACTTATCTGTCTGTCGGAGCTAAACGGCCGATTCCGCTTTTCTAATAAAAAGATAGAATGATAGCCTGTCCCCCCACGTAAGTTAGAAAGAACAGCAGGAATTGCAGCGAAACTGAAATGGGAGAGGGGAATGGCGGTTGATTCCTGAAGATTATCTTGAGCGTGTGTATGCAGGGTTTCTTGGAATGAATATTGGAATAAGGCTTGGAGCGCCTGTTGAGCCTCTTGAATGGACTTTTGAGAGAATTCAAGATGTGTTTGGAGATATAAAGGGATATCTTAAAGACTATAAAGTCTTCTCAGCTGATGATGATGCGAACGGACCCGCATTTTTTATCAGGGCTCTTTATGATGATGCTGCTGACCGTGAGCTTAGGGCCGAAGATGTCGGACGCGCATGGCTGAACTACACCCGCGAAGGAATCGGCATGTTCTGGTGGGGCGGAGAAGGCATCAGCACAGAGCATACAGCCTATCTGAATTTGAAAAAAGGAATTATGCCGCCGCGTTCTGGATCTGCTGGTCAAAATGGCTTAACGCTTGCGGAACAGATTGGCGGACAGATCTTTGTCGATACATGGGGGCTTCTTTTTCCGGGAAACCCAGCGAAGGCGGCTGATTATGCAGCAAAGGCCGCGAGTGTTTCGCATGACAAAAATGGGATTTACGGAGCCAGATTCATTGCTGCATGCATTGCGGAAGCCTTTCATGCAGAGAGCATCCCGGCAATAATAGCAAATGCGCTAAAAACAATTCCTGATGACAGCACCTACGCCAAAGTCGTAAACGAGGTGATGGATTTTCATTGGGAGCATCCTGAAGATTTCAGAGCCTGCAGAACATTTTTAGAGGAAAATTGGGGGTACGATAAATATCCAGGGGTCTGTCATATCATCCCTAACGCAGGTGTTTGCATTCTTGCGCTTTTATATGGAAATGGAAGTTTTGATAGAACGATTGAAATTGCCGCCATGTGCGGCTGGGATACAGATTGCAATGCAGGCAAGATCGGGACGATTGCGGGAGTATGGAATGGAATCTGGAAAATACCGCAGCATTACAGGAAGCCGATCAATGACTTTATTGTGCTGTCAAGTGTCTCAGGCTATTTGAACATCATGGATATTCCTACATTTGCAAAAGAACTTGCTCTGCTCGGCTATAGGGTTTCAAAGCAGACGGCTCCAAGCCGATTGCTGAAAAGCTTCAAAGAAGGTCAAATCTATTTCGACTTTACCCTTCCAGGATCTACGCACGGATTTCAAACGAATTTTCCTTTCAAGACATTTATAAAACATAGCAGTCAAACCGGTTATGAAACCAAGGGTTCATTGGAGATATTCATTGACCGGATGATAGAAGGCGATGCAAGCAAGGTATTCTATAAACCTTTTCACAGGAGAAAAGACTTTCATGATGAGAAATACAAACCGACTTTTGCCCCTAAAGCCTGCAGCGGCCAGCAGGTCAGCATGCAGATTTATTGTGACAAGTGGCAGGGTGAGGATTTCTTTGTCACTCCGTATGTCAGAAACACGTTTAACGATGAAGACATTAAGCTTGAACCACTCCGGCTGATCAATCAAGAGTGGAACGAAATAGAGTTTATTCTTCCTGACACAGATGGAGCGATCATCGATGAGGTCGGTGTCATTATTGAAAGTCCATCTCACTTGCTGAACCGGGCATTTGGAAAGCTGTTCATTGATGAGTTTCACATATCAGGGAAGGCAAATTATAAAATTGATTTCAGCAAACAGGCATTCGAGTTTCAATCTGTGACACCATTTGCCCATCACAGAGGTGAAGCAAGCCTGGAACAAGGGAAAATGCGTTGCAGGTCTGAGGATGAGTGCTCTTCTTTTACAGGAAATTATTATTCCGAAGACTACAAGGTTGCAGCAACTGTACAGCCGATGAGCGGTGATCAGCACATGATGATTTTCAGAGCGGAAGGAATCTGCCGTCATTACAAAGCTGGATTTGATGGGGAAAATAAGGTTTCATTGGTTTTAACTGATTTTGGAATAAAAAGATTGATCGAAGTGCCATATAAGTGGACCTCGGGCGTGGAGTACCGGTTTGAGATGTGCTGCAAAGGAATTGTCATTACGTTTTTTATTAACGGCATACGGATTTTTCAGGCGGAAGATGATCGCTTTAAGCGGGGAATGTTTGGATTTTCCGTCCTCGGAAAAGGCGAAGCGCTTCTGTCAGATATTGAAGTGAAGGAACTATAGGATATTCAGGGGGAAATCACTTGAGGGAGAAGAAAGCAACTATTCGGGATGTGGCAAGGGAAGCGGATGTTTCTGTTGCCACCATTTCCAGATATCTGAATAAAAAAGGATACGTCAGTCACGTAACAGAAAAAAGAATTCAGTCTGTCATGGAAGAGCTGGACTATAAACCAAATGAAATCGCACGGGGTCTTGCGAGACAAAAAACAAATACAATTGCTTTATTCATTCCAGATATCAGCAACCCTTTCTTTCCCCAGTTAGTTCAAGCCATTGAAAAAGAAGCAGGGCGCAAAGGCTACAAAATGATTCTGGTGCCTGCCAGTTCTAATGAAATGACGGGTGTTTCCATGTGGGAAAGCTTTGAAAATATGTACATTGACGGGTTTATTTTCGCTCCCTATCAGCTCAAGGGGAAATCAATAAAGCTTCTGAAAGAAAAGAAGATTCCGTTTGTGATTGTAGACCGTGCCGCCGATGTGACATCCACAAATTCAGTGGCAGTTGATCATTATAAAGGTGCAAAGCTTGCAGTCTGCCACCTGTTTGAGGTCGGATGCAGAAAGATTATCCACATAGGAGGCCCGAAACAGCTGATTCCATCTAAAGAAAGGCTGAGAGGCTACACAGACAGTTTAAAACAGTTTTCCCCAGAGCATCCTGTGATTCATTATGAAGGTGATTTCAGTCTTGAAAGCGGGAAGAAGCTGACTGGGGAAGCGATAACAGAGCACCCTGATGCAGATGGTTTTTTTCTCGGAAATGATTTAATGGCGATCGGCTGTTTAAAAATACTGAAGTCGCTTCGGAAAAAAATTCCTGATGAGATTGCGATTGCAGGGTTTGACGGTATTGATCTCACGAAGCTTGTTGAGCCTGAGATCACAACGATTGAGCAGCCTGTTTATGAAATAGGGGTAGCTGCTGCAGACAAGCTTATTCAATTGATTGAAGGAAAAGCAGAAGAGAATGATTTTTTAATGAAGCTTGAATTAAAACTGCAGGCAAGAGCTTCTACGCTTGGCTTTAAGGGGAAAACAAGAGGGAAGGAGAGGGACAATGACGAAGCGGATGCTTGAGAAAATAGAAGGTGTTCTATATGGAGGCGCTATTGGGGATGCGATGGGTTCTCCGACGGAGGGGCTGCTTCCTGAAGTGATCAGGAAAAAATTCGGGGTTGTCACAGCATTTCGTGAACCGGCAAGTGATGCATGGAAGGAACCAGGCAACATGAGGCCGCTTGAAAAGGGCAACGGGCACATAACGGATGATACTTTAATGGTAGAAGCCCTGCTGAAGATATATGAAAGAAAGCAAAGACATTTAACTGCTTATGATATTGCGGAAGAATTAGTGGAGGAAATAGCTGAGAAGACGGTCTACATTCCTGAGCTGAGAAAGGAAGCTCCTGTTATCACAAGACTTTATTATCCAGAACAATATCTTTTTCTCAGGCACAGGCTTGCCAATGTAGATCCGCGTGAAGCGGGCATCGGAAATATGGTGAACTGCGGGGCAGCCATGTATATGAGTCCGGTCGGAATGATGAACGCAGGAGATCCTGAACGTGCCTATCAAGAAGCGATTGATCTTGCCGGCGCCCATCAAACAAGCTATGGCAGAGAAGCTGCGGGTGTAATGGCAGCAGCTGTCGCTGAAGCCATGAGCGAAAATGCGTCAGTGCAAAGTATCCTGAATGTCTCCCGGACCCTGGCTAAAGATGGTACAAAGCTTGCCATTGAATCGGTGCTGGATGCTGCAGCTGTCCATTTAGATGTTCTCGAAGCAAGAGAGGATTTAAGACGTGCGATTGAGCCTTTCGATACAGTGAAAACCTTTTCTGACCGCAAAAAACAGGGCAAAGGAAATGCAAACACCCCTAGCAGAATTCATTCTATTGAAGAATTGCCGATTGCTCTTGCTTTATTTTTGGTAGCGGGTGGAAATACGATGAAGACGATCATCGGAGGTGTGAATTATGGGCATGATTCAGATTCGATTGCAAGCATGGGCGGAGCGATCGCAGGAGCATTGAATGGTAAATCCTCATTGCCTGAAGATCTTATGGAGGAACTTGATGCTGTTAATAAACGATCGTTCCAGGATTTATCAAAAACAGTTTATGAAACGGTCATGACAATCATTAAACATGACAAAGCTTATTTTGAAAAGAGGATAAAAAGAATGGGTTTGTAATAAAATTGCCGCAGCCGGAAAGCTTGCTGCGGCTGAATATTCTTAGGCAGTTCCAATTTTATGGGGGTTATCCACTAAATGGATGTAAATAAATGTGTAGTTTATATGTAGACGGGGTAAAGATTAGTACAAACCTAAGGAAAGAGGTACAGCGATGAGAAAACCTACCATTTACTTTCTGTCATATTTTAACTCATGCAGGAGCTTAATAGCAGAAGCCTGGGCAAAAAAACTGTTCTCCAGTAAATGGCAAATCGAAAGTGCCGGTCTTGTCACATCAGAAGTTGACCCTGCTTGCGTGAAGGCCATGAAAGAAGTGAATATGTCCATTGAAGACCTTGAATCGGATGAAATTGACCTTGAGCTTTTAGATAGAGCATCAGTTGTTGTTCAAATGTATGATTATAAACAGGAAAAAACACCGCCAGTTCAACAAGAAGGAAACAATGTTCTTTCATGGAATTTGCCAAACTTGTCCATGTATACATTCGAAAGTGACGAAGAAGAATTTGCCTATTATCAGGAACTTTGTGATGACATTGCCATGAGAGTGAAAAACCTCTACGAGAAGATTGAAGGAAAGCCGATGAATCATACCGCTTCTGTGATGTAATGTGCACGGCAAAAAAGCTTGGCAGTTGCCAAGCGTACATAAAATTAGCTTAAAACGTGTTCGACTGTAGATCTAATTTCCACTTTATCCATCGCCGCTCCCGCATTGATGATGCTTAAACTCATCTCTGCTCTCAGCCCTGTCAGAATGGGTTTAACTCCAATCAGACCCAATGAAAGGATCAGCTTTTCCAAACTGTCCACCACCATCTCACCCGACCTTGTATACTCCCGAAAAATCGACAATCAGCGTGTTTAATTTCGGCTGTGAGGCCAGTTCTTTTTACTATTGTGCTCGAAGTCCATTTTCAAACATATAGATCAAACCCTGTTCAAATCCTGCAGCCCAGACAGACATGCCGTGGCCGCCGTTTAATATTCTGAGTTCAGCAGGGCTTCCCGGAACTGGTTCCCATTTCTCAAAAGGGCGATTAAAGACATTCGATCTGTGCAGAAATTGATAAGAGGTGACTGCCTGCACTTCCATATTGTATTTGTAGGCGTCCTCCGGAAGATCCTCTTTTTCACTTAAATGATTCCAGTCATCGTCTCCGGTCATAATAAACATTGGTACCTCGAAAGGCTGCTGTCCGTATGATTCAAGAGCTTGAGGATAGTTTAACGAATTCCAAATGGCCGGTTCAAAAGGATCTCCAAATGAACCCCGTTCCACAGCACCCGATGTTTCAGGAGCCTCGAATGCCTGTAAAGCCGGACTTAACAGCGACGTTCCGGCGAACAGATGAGGGTAAACGAGCGAGTAGCGCAGCGCTCCATATCCTCCCATTGAATAGCCAACGAGCCCGCGGCCATTCCGGTCAGAAATCGTATGGAAATCACGATCTATTTTTTGAATCAAATCGTTGATGACGGCCGATTCCATGTTCCCATACTTGAGCGAATCAACCCAATAGCTGTTGCCTGTTACTGGAGCAACCGCAATGATGGGTTCAATCTTTTTTTCCTCAATCATTTTATCTAAAATTGGAAAGAATTTGTTCCAGCTTTTTTCATCTCCAAAAGAACCGTGCAGCAAGTAGAGGACGGGATATTTTTTTTCAGCATGCGGGTCATATTCTTCAGGCAAATAAACGACATACTTCAGTTCATCATTACCTGGCGTTTCATCTTGAATAAGGCTAGGAGCATTAAACGAATAAGTATTCACAGTTCCTTTTTTTTCAGAGCTGTAGCTTGCTGGATCATAAATTGGAGAAAATTCAGGGCTTTCAGCTTTTCCGAACATATATTTTAAGCCTTCTTGAAATCCTTTCAGCCATACCTCAAGTCCATGGCCGCCGTTAATGATCCTGAGTTCAGCAGGACTTGAAGGAACATCTTCCCACTTGGGAAAATCCAAGCCAAAAAGGTTTTTTCTGTGAAGCTCCTGATAGAGCTGAACAGCCTGAACCTCCATATTGTATTTATAAGCATCAGGAGGCAGATCTTCCTTTTCACTCAAATGATTCCAGTCATCATCACCTGTTACAATATAGACTGGAACACGGTACGGCTGTTTGACATAACTATTGATTGCCGTAGGGTAATTGTTGGCATTCCATAGCGCAGGATCATAGGGTTCTCCGAAACTTCCTCTTTCAACCGCCCCGGATGTAGCGGGAGGCTCTGCGTTTTGAATGGCCGGACTTAATAGAGTTGCTGCAGAAAACAGATCAGGGTAAACCATTGAATATCTGAGGGCCCCGTATCCGCCCATTGAATAGCCTGAAATGAACCTTCCGCTGCGTTCAGCGATAGAATTGTATTTTTTATCGATATGCGGAATCAAGTCCTTGATAACAGCGCTTTCATAATGACCGTACTTTTTAGAGTTCACCCAATAGGAATTGCCTGCTGCAGGGACAACGGCAATAAGCGGCTCGATTTCTTTATTTTCTATCATTTCGTCAAGCTTTCCAAAAAAATCATCCCAGCTGTTTTCATTTCCTCCGCTGCCATGCAGAAGATAAACGACCGGGTATCCTTCTGTCCGTTTTTTATCATATCCTTTTGGAAGATAAACCTTATAGGTGAGCTTATGGTGCTTTGGCCGCTGATCTTTTAATAATGCTTTTGAAGTAATCATTTCTACTGCTGTTTTGCTTGCTGGCTCATGCGGCTTTTTGGCTGAAGTGAAAGAGGGATTTGTTAAGCTGACCAAAAAAAAGACAAAAAGAAGCACAAGCCATACTTTTTTGTTCCCCACTTTGGATCCTCCTTTTGAAATATTCCTCGTTTTATAGCATATTTAAATTCTCCTGATTTGATCATATAAGATACTGGATATATTTACAAACTATTCCGAAAAAAAAGAAGGCGGACTTCAGACTCCTTTTGCAACAAAAGGGCTGTTCAATAAATCTCTAAAATGAAGCATAAAAAAGATGTTTTTTATGCCAGTTTTTACTGTGAAAATAACTAATGGTGTAAGTCCCATAAGTGCTACCACTTTAAACGGTCCAAAGCTTAAAAAGTGGCGTCAATCCCATGAGTGCTACCACTATTAACGGTTCAAAGCTTAAAAAGTGGTGTAAGTCCCATGAGTGCTACCACTTTTAACGGTTTAAAGATTAACAAGTGGCGTCATCCCCATGAGTACTACCACTATTAACGGTTCAAAGCTTAAAAAGTGGCGTCAATCCCATGAGTGCTACCACTTTTAACGGTTCACAGAATAACAAGTGGCGTCATTCCCATGAGTGCTACCACTATTAACGGTTCACAGAATAACAAGTGGCGTCATTCCCATGAGTGCTACCACTATTAACGGTTCGAAGCATAAAAAGTGGCGTCATTCCCAAGAGTGCTACCACTTTTAACGGTTCAAAGCTTAACAAGTGGGGTCATTCCTATGAGTGCTACCACTTTTAACGGTTCAAAGCTTAACAAGTGGCGTCAGTCCCAGTTGTACTACCACTTTTGACGGTCCAAAGCTTAAACATTGGCGTCAATCCCAGTAGTGCTGCCACTTTTGATGTGGCAAGGTCCCAAAAGAAAGGGCTGCCAATAAGTCAGAAAAAATGACTTTATGGACAGCCCCACTTCAGGTGTTATTTAATAATCTGGCAAGCATCGATTTGTTTTTAACCAGATCTGCAAGCGTATAGCAGTCAAGCACTTCAAAGTAGGCCTGCAGCGCTTTGTGCAGCACCCCTTTTAATGTACAGGCAGGGGATATCGTGCATGCATTGCTCTTTGGATCGAAGCATTCAACAAGATTGAAGTCGTCTTCGGTCTGCCGGACAATGAACCCGATGTTGATCTCAGCAGGATCTTTCGCAAGCCGAATGCCGCCGCCCCGGCCTCTTATTGTTTCGATTACATTTAACTTGCCAAGCTCATAAGTTACTTTCATTAAATGATTTTTTGAGATTTGATAGGCTTCTGCTATTTCTTTTATATTGGATAGATTATCTTTTTCCTTTGTTGCCAGATAGATCAGCACCCGCAAAGAATAATCTGTATAGTTGGTTAATCTCATAAACGTCCATCGCCCCACTACATGAAGTACGTCTATCTTACCACAGCAATTGAAATTTTAATAAAAGTTAAATTTCAATTGTGTCAGATTTCTTAAAGATGTATTTGAAATATTGCTTTAAAGTATTTTTGGATTTAAGATAAAGATGTATTTAAAATACTACTTTAAAAAAGAAGGGGAGCATCCAAATGCTTACTCAAAAAACAATCGAAATTATTCAATCTACTGTTCCAGTTTTAGAAGAAAAAGGTGTAGAAATCACATCGCGTTTTTACAAAAATCTATTTGAAAGCCATCCAGAGCTGCTTAATATTTTCAATCATGCCAATCAGAAAAAAGGAAGACAGCAGACGGCGCTTGCAAATACGGTATATGCAGCAGCAAAACACATTCATCAGCTTCATATGATTCTGCCGGCAGTGAAACAAATTGCTCATAAGCATAGAAGTCTAGGTGTAAAAGCGGAACACTATCCAATCGTTGGAGAACATCTGCTTCAGGCCATCAAACAAGTTCTTGGAGAGGCCGCAACGCCTGAAATCATAAATGCCTGGGCAGAAGCATACGGCGTCATTGCAGAAGTATTTATCGAAGCGGAAAAAGAATTATATGATGGCGCAGATTGGACTGGATTCAAGCCTTTCAAAGTCGTCCGCATTGAAAAGGAAAGTGAATTGATTTCTTCTTTCTATTTAGAGTCGCCTGAAGGAATTCCAGCTTTTAAACCGGGCCAGTACATTTCCGTAAGAGTCAATATTCCTGGAGAAAAGTATACGATGAACAGACAATATAGTTTGTCAGGCAGCAAAGAGATGCCTCATCTAAGAATTTCAGTAAAACGGGAACGCGGACCCGAAACGGAAGCAGGAAAGGTCTCAAACTACCTTCATGATCATTTATCAGTCGGAGATATGATCGAAATCAGTGCTCCTGCCGGTGAATTTACATTAAATGAGGCTGCCCAAACACCTGTCACATTTATTAGCGGAGGAGTAGGACTCACTCCATTTATGAGCATGCTGCGCACGATTACAACCCAGCAGACAGAGCGGGAAGTAACGTTTATTCATGCAACACAAAACAGCAGCACACATGCATTTGTAAAAGAAACAGCCTCATTATGTGCGAAGCTGCCTAACTGCAGAATGTTTGTCTTCTACAGCAGCCCGTCAAATCAGGACTGCACGGATCAAAGTTTTTATAAAGAAGGCTTAATCTCAAAGGATGATTTGGATCGTATTCTGGAGAACAAAGAAGGAGATTTCTATGTATGCGGACCCGTTCTGTTCATGAAAGCCATGATTCAGAATCTGCTTTCTCTCGGAGTGGAAAAAGAAAAGATTCATTATGAATTCTTTGGGCCGGCAATGGACTTAAAAACAGACGCTCAAACCGTTTCTTAAGTTCATAAAAAGTTCCAATCCTTTCTCGTTGACAGAATGATGCCAAACAACTTAACATGGTTAAGTATTTGAAAAATATAATCACGCAATAGTTAACCATAGAAAGAGGGGCTGTCATTTTGTCAGCAGAACAAAAGAAAAAAATGTTTATTTTGATGATCAACATGTTTATTGCGATTGGAAGCTTTGGGATAATTATTCCCATTCTGCCGGCCTACCTGGAATCCATTAATCAGGGCGGTACTGCAGCGGGATTAATGATCGCTATTTTTGCGGGAGCACAGCTTATTTTTTCCCCAATAGCCGGAAAATGGGCAGATCAATACGGCCGCAGAAAAATGATCATTTACGGGTTAATTGGATTAACCCTGTCCATGTTTGTTTTTTACGCGGTTGATTCGATTTGGTGGCTTTATGCTTCCCGTGTGATTGGCGGAATTGGGGCAGCCTTGCTGGTTCCAGCAATCTTTGCATATGTAGCAGATATTACATCGATGGATCAGCGGGCTAAAGGAAACAGCTTTGTTTCTGCCGCCATGTCACTCGGGATTGTTATTGGCCCGGGAATCGGCGGATTTCTTGCAGACTTCGGCCTGAAAATGCCGTTTTTAATCTCAGCAATCGTATCATTGGCAGCTGTGATTTTCTCGATCGTTGTGCTTGAAGAAAGCGAAACAAAGGATGCATCTGTGGCTATGCCGGAAGATACTGAATCAATGGCTAAGAAAATGGTGCGCTCAGTGCGCATGCCGTATTTTGTACCTCTTGTGATTACTCTTGTCATGAGCTTCGGCCTGATGGCTTACGAATCAGTGCTCGGCCTTTTTGTAGACAATCAATTCGATGCAACGCCTCAGGAAATTGCTCTTATGATTACATCTACGGGCATCATCAGTGTGATTGTCCAGCTATTTGTAGTAGATCGTGTTGTAAGACGATTTGGTGAAGGAATGGTTCTGAACATATTCCTTGCCGTAGCAGCAATTGGTTTTTTCCTTTCGCTGTTTGCTTCAAGCTATGTTCTATTCTTTGGTGTTACACTGCTTATTTTCCTTGCAACGTCAATCCTGCGTCCTGTCCTTAATACGCTGATCTCAAAAATGGCGGGAGACGAACAGGGATTTGCAATGGGAATGAATAATGCTTATATGAGCATCGGAAATATACTTGGACCAACGCTTGCCGGTATGCTTTATGATGTACAAATCACGTATCCTTTTGTGCTCGGGCTTGCTTTTCTTGTTGTGACGTTTGTTATGACGATCATTTGGCAAAAACGCACGCTGAAACAAAATATGTATGTGAAGCCTGAACAGGTTTAATATAGAAGGAAAAGCATGAATCCAGCATAAGGATTCATGTTTTTTTATGTTTTTTTTAGCATAGTTGTTTTTTTGGGGTACCCGTTCCTTTCCGCTCCAGTCACTTGCTTTCCGCGGTCCGGCTGGGATCCTCCTCCGCTATGCCTGCATGGTCTTCCATTTCCCTCTATCTTCCCGCAGAAGTCAATTGCCTGCAGCGCAGATCCATCTAAATGCTACAAAGATTATGAATGCCTTTTTATTTTGCAGGAAATTAAATTGATAACATCTCTTTCCGAACGGATTTCCTTCATCTTTTCCGCCTGCCATTCATACATTGTCTTAAAGACGAGATAGGGGGAAAACGCGTGAACGAAGCTTACCGGAAATCACTGGAATATGCGATTGCGGAAATCACGGAAATTGCCGATGGATTTGGACTTGATTATTATCCGATGCGGTATGAAATTTGTCCTGCAGATATCATTTATACATTTGGTGCTTACGGAATGCCAACCCGTTTTTCACACTGGAGCTTCGGAAAACAATTCTTTAAAATGAAGCTTCACTATGACCTTGGATTAAGCAAAATCTACGAATTGGTCATCAATTCGGATCCATGCTACGCTTTTTTGCTCGATACCAACTCTCTTATTCAAAATAAATTAATTGTTGCCCACGTGCTGGCCCACTGTGATTTCTTCAAAAATAACAGCCGGTTTCAAAATACGAAGCGCGATATGGTAGAAAGCATGGCCGCCACAGCCGACCGGATTAAGCAATATGAAATTGATCATGGCAGGGCAGAGGTAGAGACATTCTTGGATGCCGTGCTTGCGATTCAGGAGCATATTGATCCATCCCTCATGCGGCCAAAGCTTTCCTGGACAATGGGAGATGCTGAGGAAGAGGATGTTAAAAAGGCTTCTCCGTATGATGATTTATGGAAACTGGATGATAAGGAAAAACCAAAAGGGGCTCCTCCAAAAAAGAATAAGAAGTTTCCGCCATCCCCCGAAAAGGACATCCTGCTGTTTATAGAAGAATACAGCAGAGACCTGGAAGACTGGCAGCGCGATATCTTAACTATGATGCGCGAGGAAATGCTCTATTTCTGGCCGCAGCTCGAAACAAAAATCATGAACGAAGGCTGGGCATCCTTCTGGCATCAGCGCATCCTGAGAGAGCTTGACCTCACCACAGATGAATCGATAGAATTTGCCAAGCTGAATGCAGGTGTAGTGCAGCCGTCACGAACCGGCATTAATCCTTATTATTTAGGACTTAAAATCTTTGAAGACATCGAAGAACGCTACAACAATCCCACAGAAGACATGATAAGACGCGGCGTAGAGCCTAACTCGGGCCGGGAAAAAATGTTTGAAGTGCGTGAAGTGGAATCTGACTTATCGTTCATCCGAAATTATATGACGAAGGATCTCGTTACTAGAGAAGACATGTATCTGTTCCAAAAGCAGGGAAGAGATTACAAGGTTGTGGATAAAGAGTGGGAACATGTCCGTGACCAGTTAATCAATATGCGTGTAAACGGAGGATTCCCTTACATTACAGTGAATGATGGGGATTACCTGAAAAACAATGAATTGTACTTGAAGCACTGGTATGAAGATATTGAACTGGATTTGAAATATCTTGAAAAAGTGCTGCCGTATATTCATCAGCTGTGGGGACGCACCGTGCACATGGAGTCGATTCTAGAAGGGAAGCCTGTTTTGTTTACTTATGATGGGAAGGCGATTCACCGTAAGTATTTGTAAAAAAAAGCAGCCTTTCGCTGCTTTTTTTTTCATGCACAGTTTTGGATTCATTAGAAAAAACAAATCATGGCATATCATTTTTTTGACTATATGAAATGCCAAAGACCTTAAGATTATTTTCAGATCCTAATAAGTAAAGTCTGTTTTCGCATAGATTGTTGTTTTTTAATTGTAAATGTGGTCCGTTCCTTTCCGTTCCAGTCACTTGCTTTCCGCGGGGAGGGTGGGAGCCTCCACGGCTCTGCCTGTGGGGTCTCCCATTTCCCTCTATTTCCCGCAGGGGTCAAGTGCCTTCCACTACAATCCACTTTAGGTTTTAATCATTTAGTCTAAAAGCAACAAAGTTTACGAAAAGAACCTAAGTAAAAAACATAATCAATCTACTATACATTGGTATTTTAGAAAAGATAAAAGCTGCATATTTGCAGCTTTTTGTCTTTTCTAATTAAATCAGCGTGTCATACGGTTGGATATAAGAAGAGAACCTGCAGAAGTTCAGATCTTAAGAAAGCTGATCTATACATTTAATTAACCGCACTTCGATATCTGAAGCTATCTCTTCAAGGTTCTTATCCTCTAACAGCTGAATAAGTGAAGTAGGCTTTGGCATTCCGATCTTTGTAGAACCTTCATCACTATAAACAATTAATTTACACGGCAGAAAATAACTTGCCAGTATCGTTTCCTCTAATACCTTTTTAGCTTCAAAAGGATTACAAACCTCTAAGATGGCAATTTCCTCAGAAAAATTAACTCCTTTATCGTTTAACTTGTCTTTTAAATCAAGCTTCCACAACACTCCAAAGCCTTCATCTGCTAACAGCTCAGTAATCGCATTTACATTATCATTGACACTGCCATTTAATGTTTTAGTATAATGAAACATTCTCTCGCTCCCTAAAAAGTTGATAGGTGTTATTATTATGCTGCCATTCTCCGGCATTCATCAGCACATTTAAAACATGCTTCTGCACATTTTTGACAATGATCATGATCATGTTTCTGACATTCATTTCCGCATGATTCACATATATCTGCACACAATTGACATATTTGCTGAGCGAATTGACTGTTTCGCATCATAGCTTGGGCTGCAAAAGCACAAATGTCTGCACACTCACGATCTAGACGAATGCACTCTTTCATCATATTTACATCTTCTTCTGATAGGCACTTGTCAAAACAAACGTTACAGGCTTCTACACATTCTAAACAGGCTTTAATACATTCATAGTGTTTTTGCATATAACCATCTCCTTTAAATTTGTTTACGCAAACTATTTTCCCTTTCAAAATTATATAAAACTTAAAAATGGGACTATTGAAAAACCTTATTAATTCTGCACGAATTCTGCACATTTTATTGTTATTATTGCTATTTAGTACTCCGATAAGGTTATATAACCATGTCGAAAAGTGCTTCCATATATTCATCAACTATGGAAACTCGCCGTCTATATGAAGTTAACCTTGAAAGGGTAGCCTTTATTATTTTTTAAAAAAACTGAAAAATATCAAATAAATTAGTTGCAAATTACAAATAATAAGCGTATAACTAAAGTATGAGGTGATTAGATGGAAAACACTCGAGAACTATTTCAGATCATGACCCGCCGCTTTGGCTTACTGAATAAAAACTGCTGCACTGCAGGGGGAATTGATATTTCTTTAATACAGAGCCACATTCTTTATGAAATTGAACATCTGCATCAGCCGTCCGTTCAGCAAGTAGCTGACGTTCTCGGTACAGATATAACGACTTTCAGCCGTCAAATCCAATCTTTGGTGAAGATGAACTTAATTAAAAAGACACCGCATCCTGATGATCGAAGAGTTCATGTGCTTTCACTTACGACTGAAGGGAAATTTGCTGCTGCAACGATTGATCATCAGATGAATGCTTATTTGGATGAGGTCTTTTCACACATGAATGAGTTTGAAAAAGAAACAGTCATTCGCTCAATCAAGCTATTGAACGCATCCATGGCAAAATCGAGCGTATGCTGCACTCCGATGGGGTGATTTCTTTTTGATTAATACTTGCATAATGCAAGTAATTTTAAAATAATTATTTATTGAGGAGGATTTTTAATGAAAAATTTAACGTTTTCACTGAAAGTAAACGAGTGCTGTACTCCGGCAAAACTTGAGGGGAATTCACTCTCTAAACTACCAGTCGCCATTATTGGAGCTGGTCCTGTAGGCCTTGCGGCAGCTGCTCATTTAGTCAGCAGGGGAGAATCCTTTATCTTATTGGAAGCGGGTCAGCAGGCCGGAGAAAATATTTTAACCTGGGAACACGTTCGCTTATTTTCACCATGGCAATATAACATTGATAAAGCGGCTTTAGCATTACTTGAAAAACATGACTGGATTCAGCCTGATCCAGCTGCTCTGCCAACCGGAAAGGATCTCGTGGAACAATATTTGCAGCCGCTCTCAAACCTTCCTGAAATTCAGCCATTTTTCCATTTGAATACAAAGGTTTTATCCATCGGCAAAAAAGATGCCGATAAAATGAAAACGACAAATCGTGAAAAGGTCCCGTTTATCATTTACTCAGAAAAAAATGGCGAGTTTCAAACGTTTGAGGCAAGAGCGGTATTGGATGCAACAGGAACATGGGGCAACCCAAATCCATCAACTTCAAATGGTATATGGCTGAATGATGAAAAATCCCTTCGCCATCACATTTTTTACGGCATTCCTGATATTCTTGGAAAAGAAAAAGAGCGGTATGCAAATAAAAGAGCAGCAGTTGTTGGCGGGGGCCATTCAGCCATTAATGCTTTATTGGAACTTGCAAAACTGAAAGAATCTCATCCTGATACAGAAATCATATGGGTGATGAGAAGGAAAAGGGTTGAAGATGCCTATGGCGGGGAAGAAAAAGATGCGCTGGCAGCAAGAGGTGAACTCGGCAGCCGTATCCATCAGCTAGTTGATCAAAAGATGATAAAAGTAGAAACGCCATTTTTGATTCAGAACCTTAAAAGGTCTGAAAACGGTATAGATATGATTGGTACACAAAATGGGGAAATTCGGACTCTTTCAGGAATAGATGAAGTCATTGTCAATACAGGCAGCCGTCCAGATTTTACAATGGTCAGTGAACTGCGTACATCAATCGATCCTTCAACCGAGAGTACAGAAGCTTTAGCCCCTCTCATTGATCCTAATTTTCACAACTGTGGAACTGTACGTCCCCACGGGGAGAAGGAACTCCGTCAGCCGGAAAAGAATTTTTATATTGTCGGTGCCAAGAGTTATGGCCGTGCTCCTACATTCTTGATGGCAACTGGATATGAGCAAGTAAGATCTGTAGTCGCCCATCTAAGCGGTGATCAGATGGCAGCTGAAAAAGTGGAATTAGATCTTCCTGAGACAGGTGTATGCAGTTTGAACCTTAATTCGAAATCCTCATGTGACGAAACGAGTTCTTGCTGTTAAGTAGAGTAGGGAGAATGCTGCTCTCCCTTTCAGCTATGAAAATAAACTTAGAAACATGGAGTGAACGATATGGTGATTAATCACGCCGGCGCTTTAAGAAAAGAGTACTTCATTGCCTATATGAAATTGCTTATGAATGCATTTGAATGTTCAGCCCAACAGGCACGCAATTTGACATTTGAACGCCTCTTTCGTTCAAAAGAAGATTATTTAGGAAATCAAAGCTATAAAGTGTTCCTAGAGGCATATGAAGAAATAAAAGAATAGTAATTTTGAATGAGGTGACAGGCTGCATGGAGGAAATAATAAGCAAACCCCATAATCAAAAAGTGATTACCATGGTTGCCATCATTACTGCCCTAAGCTTACTTGGAGATTCCATGCTTTATATTGCCTTGCCCATCTTCTGGAGAGAAGCAGGCCTTGACTCTA
Source organism: Metabacillus idriensis (assembly GCF_009674765.1). Taxonomy (GTDB): domain Bacteria; phylum Bacillota; class Bacilli; order Bacillales; family Bacillaceae; genus Bacillus_P; species Bacillus_P idriensis. The sequence continues at coordinate 116,076 of NZ_WKKF01000001.1, forward strand.
TTTGGCAGGTGGGAATTCTTCTTTCCATCAATCGGTTTATTCGTCTGCCTTTTGGTCCAATCGCAGGGTGGATTTATAAAAAGATCTCATTAAAAACCGGGCTGATCTTTGCAATCATTATTGGAGCATTCACCACACTGGGATATGGTTTGTTTAAGGGGTTTATTGCTTGGATTATCCTTCGCGGATTATGGGGGATTGCATGGTCTTTTTTTCGGATCGGCGGACTTTCAAGTGTGGCATTTTATGCAGATGAAAACCATCGCGGCGCGGCGATGGGATTATATAATGGCATTTACCGTTTAGGGAGTTTGTTCGGTATGCTCCTTGGCGGCCTATTAGTGCCGTGGCTGGGACTTAGTTTTGTCTCTTTAGCATTTGGCTTTTTGACATTGCTTGGCCTTCCTCTAATTATCTATTTCTTTGCCGCAGATTCACAATCACAGACAGAAAAGAAAATAAACTCATCATCCATTCATTTTGCATTTGTTTTTAAGCGGAAACTGCTTGTCATTATAAGCGGTTTTTTAATCACTTTGTTCGTTCAAGGAGTCCTGACCTCAACTTTAAGTTCCATCATTGAACATCATTATGGCCAGAAAATCAGTCTCTTTGGACTTATTATAGGCGTTACTTTTTTATCCGGACTAATCCAGTCGGCAAGGTGGATGTGGGAACCTTTTTTAGCAAGAAGAATTGGCATCTGGTCGGACGGAATCAGCGGGAGGGTTCCTATCTATTTTTTATCTCTTTTCTTTTCAGCTGTGTCGTTTGGAATGATCTCAAGTTCCCTGCCATTAGGATTGTGGATTTTTTCTGCACTTGCAGTCATGGTCGGAGCGACAGCGATATCTACGCTTACGGACGCTATTGCGATCGATGCAGCAAAGAGTGCAAATGTTGTTTCTTTCCTTACAATCTACTCAATTGTTCAGGATGTAGGAGCAGCATTGGGGCCATTCCTCAGCTACATGCTCATCGAGCTTAATAACGGATTCCTCTATTTGTATTGGGGAGGAGCCTGTGTGTTTATAGCTTTAGGACTCCTATGGTTTATCCTTTTTCTTAATGAAAAGACATCTGGTTCAATTCGAATAAAAAATAACTTGCATAGTTGATGAAAAACTTGGAGTTTAAATCCAAGTTTTTTTGTCCGAAAAAACTATGATGCTTACAGTAAATTTACAAAGTTTTTATATATAAGCACTTTATTATATAAGTGGAATGTTATATAATGATTCCGACATGGAGGTGTTGGCAATTTGGAAGTGACTTCAACGCTTGATATTCAGAAAGTTTCTCAAATACTTAAATTGCTTGGTGATAAAACGCGTCTCACGATGATGAAAATGCTTGAGACAAATGATTGCTGTGTCTGTGAATTTACTGCGATTTTCAAAACAAGCCAGCCTGCAATCAGTCAGCATCTGCGGAAACTTCGTGATGCAGAATTGGTAAAAGAAAAACGCAAAGGGCAATGGATTTTTTATTCAATGAATAAAGAAAGTGAATATTATCCATTCATAAAAGGATTATTAGAGTATTTACCTGCACAAGATAACTTATTAACAGAATTAGAAACACAAGGATTACGCATTACCTGTGAATAGAGAGGGGAAGAAAGATTGACTTCAGTCATATTAGCTTCATTGATTTTTCTTTTAACTCTCATCTTAGTAATATGGCAGCCTAAAAACCTTTCCATCGGCTGGTCAGCATGCGGTGGAGCTATAGTTGCTTTATTAGTTGGAGTAGTTGATTTTGGTGACGTTATTGATGTAACTTCAATTGTTTGGAATGCAACCCTTGCATTTATTGCCATTATTATTATTTCTCTGATTTTAGATGAGATTGGTTTCTTCGAATGGTCTGCTCTGCATATGGCAAGAGCAGCAAGAGGAAACGGTGTAAGAATGTTTGTGTATGTCTCGATTTTAGGAGCATTGGTCGCTGCGTTCTTCGCGAATGACGGTGCAGCTCTTATCTTAACTCCCATTGTACTTGCCATGGTCCGCAACCTGAATTTTGAAGAGAAAATGGTTTTTCCATTTATCATGGCGAGCGGGTTCATAGCCGACACTACGTCATTGCCGTTAGTAGTCAGCAATTTGGTGAATATCGTTTCTGCTGATTACTTTGACATTGGATTTATTGAATATGCCACGCGGATGATTGTTCCTAACTTCTTTGCTTTAGGTGCAAGTATTCTCGTTTTATACTTGTTCTTCCGTAAAAGCATACCAGGGAAGTATGATCTTAAAGATTTAAAAACACCTAAAGAAGCCATCAAGGATGAGAAGATGTTCCGCCTATCATGGATCGTACTGGGGGTTCTCCTCATTGGATACTTTATCAGTGAGTTCTTGCATATCCCAGTATCCTTTGTTGCTGGTGTCGTCGCCATTTTCTTCTTGGCTATGGCGAGAAGAAGCCCGGCTGTTCATACTAAAAAGGTGTTAAAAGGGGCTCCATGGGCGATTGTATTCTTCTCCATTGGGATGTATGTCGTCGTTTATGGTCTCAGAAATGCCGGATTAACGGCTGTTTTAGCTGATGTAATTCAAATGGCAGCTGATCAGGGATTATTTATCGCAACGATTTCAATGGGCTTCATTGCAGCCATCTTGTCTTCGGTCATGAACAACATGCCGACAGTCATGATTGATGCTTTAGCCATTGCCGATACAGATACAGCGGGCACTTTAAGGGAAGCATTGATTTATGCAAATGTAATTGGTTCTGACTTAGGGCCTAAAATTACGCCGATTGGTTCTCTTGCCACACTTCTATGGCTCCATGTTTTAAGATTAAAAGGCGTCAAAATATCCTGGGGCACTTATTTTAAAACAGGTATCATTTTAACGATTCCAACCTTGTTTATCACACTTGTTGGACTTTATCTATGGCTGCTCATTATCTAAAAACATCAAACTCAACTTAAAAGGAGACTACACCTATGTCTAAAAAAACGATCTACTTCTTATGTACTGGTAACTCTTGCAGAAGCCAAATGGCTGAAGGCTGGGCGAAAAAACATCTTGGCGAAGAGTGGGATGTAAAAAGTGCAGGACTTGAAGCGCATGGTTTAAATCCAAACGCTGTTAAAGCAATGAAAGAAACAGGAATTGATATTTCAAACCAAACTTCAGATGTGATTGATCAGGAAATCTTAAACAATGCAGACCTAATTGTTACATTATGCGGGCATGCAGCTGACAATTGCCCTGTTACCCCGCCGCACATTAAACGTGTGCATTGGGGATTTGACGATCCTGCGAAAGCAAAGGCACGGAAGAAGAGAAATGGGCGTTCTTCCAGCGTGTGCGTGATGAGATTGGCGAAAGAATTGAGCGTTTTGCCAAGACTGGCGAATAATAAAAATAGAAAAGCCGTGAGATGATCTCCCGGCTTTCTTTCTATATCATGCATAAGTAAATCATTATATTTTAATGAAGGAGCTTGCTTATATGAAAAAAGTAGAGATTTTTGATCCGGCTATGTGCTGTTCAACCGGAGTTTGCGGTCCGAGTGTGGATCCGGAATTAACCCGGGTTGCATCTGCGGTTTATTCGTTAACTCAAAAGGGATATGAAATCACGAGATACAATCTTGCAAATGATCCCGGTGAATTCACCAAAAACAATCTCATCAATCAAAAGCTTCATGAAAAAGGACCAGATGTTCTGCCAATCACTCTTTTTGATGGTGAAGTCGTAAAAGAGGAATCGTACCCTTCAACAGAAGAATTTGCGGAATGGTTCCATGTAAACCAGGATGAGTTAAAACAAAAACCTAAAGCTAGATTGTCCATCAATCTTAACCAATTGTAAGGAAAAGCAGGTGAACGGAAATGTACGAGCCTTATAATCCGAAAAATGGAATAAAAACTCCTTTCTTATTTTTCACTGGGAAAGGCGGGGTCGGCAAGACATCCACAGCTTGTGCGACAGCAGTTGCCCTGGCAGATCAGGGTAAAACGGTTTTATTAGTCAGTACAGATCCTGCATCAAATCTTCAGGATGTCCTTGAACTGGAGCTGACCAATCAAGTCGTACCAGTCCCTTCAGTTGAACGTTTGCATGCATGTAATCTTGATCCAGAAGAAGCGGCAAGTGCTTACCGGGAAAAAGTAGTTGGCCCATATCGCGGAAAGCTTCCAGAAACAGTTGTGGCGACCATGGAGGAACAATTATCAGGAGCGTGCACGGTAGAAATTGCTGCATTTGATGAATTCACAAAGCTGCTTGGTGATGCTTCAGTTGTGGATGCTTATGATCACATTATTTTTGATACTGCTCCAACCGGACATACGCTCAGACTTCTGCAGCTTCCAACAGCCTGGAGCGGGTTTTTAGAGGAAAGCACTCATGGTGCTTCTTGTCTTGGACCTATGTCTGGCCTTGGGGATAAAAAAGATTTATATGCTAAAACGGTCGAAGCTCTTTCGAATCCTGATCAAACGACATTAGTTCTTGTTTCTAGGCCAGATGCTTCCTCATTATATGAAGCAAATCGTGCGTCACAGGAGTTAAAAGAAATTGGCATTAACCATCAAATTCTTCTGATCAATGGACTTCTGCAAACTCATCTAGCAGAAGATGAAGTGTCAACAGCTTTTTATCAGCGCCAGCGCGATGCCTTAGAAGAAATGCCAGAAGCACTGAAACAAGTGATTTCTTATACACTTCCCTATGTTTCTTATTCACTTACAGGCATTCAAAATCTAAGATACTTATTTAAACAATACACATTGCCTATTGCAGAGATAAAAGATTTTACAGAAGGTTCTATAGCATTACCAGGCTTGCACCAAGTCGTTGACAGCTTATCAAACGGCGGGACACGGCTTATTTTCACAATGGGAAAAGGCGGAGTCGGCAAAACAACAGTTGCATCGGCCATAGCTGTTGGTTTAGCAGAAAAGGGACATAACGTTCATTTAACTACAACTGATCCGGCAGCACATTTAGAATACATATTTGAGCAAAGCATCAAGAAAAATAATCTTTCTATCAGCAGTATAAACCCTGTTGAAGAAGTCGAAAAATACAAACGTGAAGTTCTTTTACATGCAGGGAAAGAGCTGGATGAAGAAGGGCTAGCTTACTTGCAGGAGGATTTAAACTCGCCTTGCACAGAAGAAATTGCGGTGTTTAGAGCTTTTGCAGATGTTGTGGAGCGTTCTGAGGATGAAATAGTTGTCATTGATACGGCTCCGACAGGGCACACCTTGTTATTGCTTGATTCAGCGGAGGCTTATCACAAAGAAATGACCCGGGCGAACGGCGAAGTTCCAGAGAGTGTTAAAAAGCTGCTTCCCCGTCTCAGAAATTCTGATGAGACTGAAGTGGTCATTGTCACACTTGCAGAAGCAACACCGGTTCTTGAAGCAGGCAGGCTGCAGAAAGACTTGAACCGGGCACAAATTCATCCAAAATGGTGGGTCATTAACCAGAGTTTATATGCAACAAATACAAAAGACCCTATATTAAAAGGAAGAGCGACATCAGAAAAGGCTTGGATTGAAAAAATAACATCCGGCTATTCTCCTCAAACCGCGATTATTCCATGGATGAAAGAAGAAAAACTTGGTTATGAAAAATTAAAGGATTATTTAACGATGAACTAAAAAAGCTTGATGCTTGAGCTTAACTTAAATGGACAAGGTGGAATACAGCATGACAACGAAAAATTATCACGAATTAATCAAGGATCGCATTTATATTGGCGGTGCAGACGATGCACAAGATATGATGGCAAATGAAAAAGCAGATATCGTATTTGATTTAAGAGCAGAAGCACCTGAAAACAGCCCAAATTATCATCGTGTTCACAGCCCTATCGTAGATGATGCTGATCAGCAGGATGAATCAGTAAAGGAATCCATTGATCACGTCGTCAAAGCATACAACGAAGGGAAAAAAATATATTTCCATTGTCAAGGTGGGAGTAACCGTACCGGTACAGTAGCAATCGGTACATTATTAGAACTTGAACAAGCAAAAACGATAGAAGAAGCGGAGAACATTGCTAAAACAGCTCGCCCAAAAATCAATGTAAAGCCTGAAATGCACGAAACGTTAAAACGATTATACCCAAACGCTTAACTTAGATTGAGGGAGATGGAGAAATTGAAAATAACAGAGAATGCGAAACAATTATTAGAAACCATTTTTCAAGAACGAAATGCTGAAGGAATAAGAGTCTATTCTTTAGGTTCGGGGTGCTGCGGTCCGCAAATCGGTTTATCGCTTGATGCACCAATGGATGCGGACATCGTTCAAGAAGTAAATGGCATTAAGGTTGCAATAGATCCTCAAATTTCCTCTTCAGTTGAACATATAACACTGGATAAAGAGAACACGGCTGATGGAACTGGTTTCGTATTGATTGGCGGAAGTGAATGCTGTTAATCGTAAAAGTCTCAGAAATGAGGCTTTTTTCTTTTCATCAAAAAAGCTGAATTTTATAATAAATTAAGCGAGATAACTTTGAGAGGGTGTATAGGTTGGATTATCAGATAAAAAAAATGACAGACAGTGATTGGGATCAGGTTAGAGCTATTTATCTAGAAGGCATTGCAACTGGCAATGCTACGTTTGAAACGGATGCCCCTTCTTTTGAGAGCTGGAATGAAAGTCATTCTAAAACATGCCGGCTTGTCGCTAAAGAAGGAAATAAAATTCTTGGCTGGGCCGCTCTGAGTGCTGTCTCAGGAAGATGCGTTTACGCAGGGGTAGCAGATGTCAGCATCTATATCGGAAAATCATATAAGGGTGGGGGGATCGGAACTGCCCTGCTGCGCTCCCTTATTGAATTAAGCGAAAAAGAAGGATTTTGGACGCTTCAGGCTGGAATTTTCCCTGAAAACATCTCAAGTTTAAAATTACATAAGAAAGCCGGTTTTAGAGAAGTTGGGATAAGAGAACGAATCGGCAAAATGAATGGGGGATGGAGAGACGTAGCCCTATTGGAAAGACGAAGTGGGAGGATTTAATAGAAAATAGAAAAACGAAGAGTTTTTGCTCTTCGTTTTTTATAAAGGCTGTTTTCGGTGGAAATTTTGTCCAACAGGAAATTGTCCTCCGAAGCCGAAGTTGGAGCGTCAAACTGGATTTTGCAACACGAAATGACCTCCTGAAGCCGAAGTTCGTGCGCCAAACCGGATTTTGCAACACGAAATCGCTCGCCGAAGCCGAATTTCGAGCATCAAACCGGATCTTGCAACACGAAATGAGAAAAAAGCCTTTATAAATTTTAATGAATTTCTCCGTTCATTTCTGTAATTAGCTTGAGCGTTTTTTCATCAAGGCGCTTGATGACTTGGTAGAGCAGCTCGACTGAATGATCCAGATCGTCCTTGTGCACGATGGAAACGTGGCTGTGAATATATCTTGCCGGAACGCTTACAACCAAAGTAGGAACACCCTGATAACCAAGATGGAATTTCCCTCCATCTGTGCCTCCGCCAGGCATGATGTCTACTTGGTAAGGGATTGAAAGTTCTTTTGCCACACCGACGACAAAATCACGGAGTTTTGGATGCGGGATCATGCTTGCATCGAAAAAACCGAGCAAAGGACCTTTCCCGAGTTCTGTGTGTCCTTCTTTTTCTTTCATTCCTGGTGTATCCCCAGCCACACCAACATCAAGTGCAAACGATATATCCGGATTGACTTTATTGACTAAAGTCTGAGCGCCTCTTAGACCCACTTCTTCTTGAACTGTGGCTCCTGCATATAAGACATTAGAAGATTTTTTATCTGCAGCGACTTTCTCTAATGTTTTCAGGGCTACATAGCAGCCTGCGCGGTTATCCCAATTCCGGGCAAGCAGAAACTTGGGATTTGGAAGTACTTCGAATGGACAAACAGTCGCGATCGGATCTCCGACCTGAACTCCAAAACTCTCTGCTTCTTCTTTGCTGGAAGCTCCAATATCAATAAACATATTTTCAGGCTTCAGCACATTTTTTCGTTCTTCTATGGACAGAACATGAGGTGCCTTTGAACCTATGACACCAGTCAAATCTCCATTTTTCGTCAGGACTTTTACGCGCTGGGCAAGCATGACATGCCCCCACCAGCCGCCTAATGTCTGGAATTTCAGGAAACCGTCATTCGTGATGGCTTTAACCATAAGACCGACTTCATCCATGTGACCGGCGATTAAAATTTTCGGGCCTTTTTTTCCCGTAATTCCAACGATGCTTCCAAGATGATCTTTTATAATCTCAGGCGTTATTTGACTTATGTTTTCTTCAAGGACTTTATGAATTCGTGCTTCAAAACCTGATGGGCCTGCAGTTTCGGTTAATTGTTTCAATAGCTGTAAGTCTTTTTCCACTATACATCCCTCCATTAGTAGGATGTCTTGGATGTGAAGATTTTACGCTGTTTATTTTTATGCGGCAATCACTGTTTGCCCATTCCAGTCATTAATCCAATAAATGCGAGCAGAATCCCGCCGGCATACGAGAAGAGGAGATATTTGATTAAAACAGGATAATTTTTCTTTTCTCTAAGCTGGATATTCTCAAGCTTAAAAGTGGAAAACGTTGTGAAAGCTCCCATAAAGCCAATGCCGAATAGGAAATAAAAGCTTTCCGGCAGCCCTTTTCCGGTCATCCACCCGAGCAGAAAAGAGCCGGCTAAATTAACCGCGAGTGTGCCGATTGGAAATCCAGTCTGACTTTTGTTATTCAACCGTGAACTGATGATAAAACGGGCAATGGCCCCTAAACACCCGCCAGCAGCAATTAATAATAAGTTCATGATGCAGCCTCGCCTCTTCCCTTAAACATGCGGAGTCCCAGGAAGTACCCATACCATGACATAAAAAGTCCTCCAGCAAGACTGAGGATCACATAGATAAGCGCCATGAGAATTGAACCGCTCCGAAGCAGCAGGACTGTTTCAACGCTGAAAGTGGAAAAGGTTGTGAATGACCCGACAAGACCTGTTCCAAGCCCGGCTAAAATATGAGGATGAAAGAGCTTCAGCCTCAAAATGCCAGTTGTAAACCATCCGAGTATAAAGCAGCCAATCAGGTTCGCAAGAAGGGTTCCTAGAGGAAAACCATTGCTGAGCCAAGGGTGGGTGAGCACACCTAAAGAATACCTGAGCAAACTGCCAATGATTCCTCCGGCTCCGATCATTACATAGTTCATCTTGTATAACCTCCTATATGAGAAAAAAACCGAACCTCATTTTTTAAAAGATTTTGTCTTTAAGACATCCGTTTCATAAAAACTTCACATCATTATTATAAAATAAAGATTATACTCTAATATAGAACTTTAAAGCGGGGTTTGAATAGTGAACACAGTAACTATTATGATCATTGATGATGAAGAAGCAATGAGAGCACTGATAAAAACATTTTTAATTAGTGAGGGCTATTCAGTCATTGAAGCTTCTAATGGCATGGACGCTCTTGAACGGATAAATATTGATGCGCCTGATTTAATAGTTGCGGACGTTATGATGCCTTATATGGACGGCTTTACATTTGCAGAAGAATTGAAAAAAAACCATCATATCCCCCTTATTTTTTTATCTGCGAAAGGGGAGGAATGGGATAAAATCCAGGGCCTCAAACTTGGCGGGGATGATTATATTGTAAAGCCGTTTCACCAGGGAGAACTGCTTGCAAGGATTGAATCTGTTTTAAGAAGAGTGAGGCAGAGCAGCATTTTAAGTAATCGGATAACTGTTGGTCCGCTTGTTCTTGATGCATCTGGCTATAAAGCGATGATAAAAAATCAGCCTTTATCCTTAACATTAAAAGAATTTGAGATTCTGTCCCTGCTTGCAAAAAATAAAGGGACGGTCTTTACGAGAGAACAGCTTCTTGAATCGGTTTGGGGATTAAATTACATTGGTACAGGCCGAACGGTAGATACTCATATTAAAACACTTAGATTGAAATTGAAGGATTATGCATATCTCATTCAAACAGCATGGGGTGTCGGGTATAAATTTGAGGTGTAACTATTGAAACGTCTGAACTTAAGCCAGAAAGTACTGATGCTGATTGGCATTTGCATTGTATTCAGCATTTTATTTTCTTTCTTTTTTCTGCATTTTTTATACAAAGAACTTTATTTTAACAGCATCAAAGAGTCTGTCATTTATCAGGGCGAGAGAACAGCTGCGCATTATCACTACGGCTCTCTAAGCGATGAAATCATTGAAAAAATTCACTGGTACAATGTCGTGTCTGAGTATGAAGTGATTGTACTGGATGATATTGAAGATTTAAGTTCGTATTTTCCATATGAAGTGAACTATGAAGCTCTGATTACAAGTGAAGACCGCGAAATCCTTGAAAATGGGGATTACATCGTGAAGGATGGCTATGTAAAAGAGTTTAACCGTGAAATCATAGGCGCAGTTTTCCCGATTATGGGAGATAAAGGGCTTATAGGATTCATCTATATCTATGTTCCTTTAGCAGATCTTCAAGAAGTATTCGAAGGAAGCCTGCCTATTCTTCTGCTTGTCGGATCTCTGTTTTTTATGATTCTCTTTTTAGCGGTCAATCAGATTCGGCGATCGCTTTTTAAGCCTCTGAATGATTTTCAGGAATTCTCTAAAGAGGTATCAAAGGGCAATTACTCGAATCGTCTTGTCCATAACAATCATGACGAAATTGGACAGCTTGCTCACGCATTCAATTCCATGAGCCAGTCGCTTGAGGAGCAGGAAGCGAGGAAAAAAGAGTTTCTTGCAAATGTTGTGCATGAGCTGAGAACGCCGCTTACTTATATTGGCGGGTACAGTCAGGCTCTTAACCGCCGAATGTATGCATCGCCTGAAGAAGCGGAGCACTATTTAATGACGATTGAAAGAGAAACGAATCGCCTGAATAAGCTGATCACCGATTTAATCGATCTTGATCACCTTCAGGAAAATATGTATACACTTAACGCTGAACCCATCGCCATTGTTCAACTGTTTTTAGATACGCTTGCATTATTTGATATCAGAATCAATGAAAAAAAGTTAAAAACAGAACTGGATATTTATGAAGATCTTGTCGTTATAGGAGATCCTAAACGGCTGCAGCAAGTTTTCTACAATCTTTTGGATAATGCAATCAAATATGCAGATGAAGAAAGTAAGATAAAAATAACTCTCATTGAAGAAAACAAGCAGCTATTGTTACGTCTTAACAACAAGGGAAATGAGATATCAGAAGAAGATCTCACCCATATAGGGGAACGTTTTTTCCGTTCGGATAAAGCACGGAGCCGAATGACAGGCGGAACAGGTCTTGGTATTTCCATTGTGAAAGAAATAGTCAGGCTGCATGAAGGGGAATTTTTAATCAGCAGTGATTCATTAAATGGAACCACTGTTACTGTTATCCTGCCAGGCCTATTATAAATTTATTTTGAACCGCTCGATTTTTCGGGCGGTTTTTGGTTGTTGCGTGAGTCCTCTAAATTTCAGACCGAGGGAAAAATATGTATCCACCCGGCTCAATTGCTTTTCTTCATTTTGTTGAAAAATCTTTATTCTTTTCTCACAGTAAGTTCACAATCATTATGTACTCTTAAGGTAATCAACTGAAAAAATGAGGTGGAACATTGAACAAAACAGTCCTGTTTATACTGATTCTCAGCTGTGTTATTCAAAGCGCCTGTCAATTTAACGAAGAAAGACCGTATCAAATGAAACCGTTTACCTATACAAACCAAAATGAACAGGCTTTTGGCACCAATGATTTAAAAGGTAAGGTATGGATTGCCGATTTCATTTTCACAAGCTGTGAGACCGTGTGCCCGCCCATGACTGCAAACATGGCAGCCCTGCAGACAGAATTGAAGGCAGAAGAGCTGCCTGTGGAACTGGTTTCAATTAGCGTAGACCCATCTGTGGATACTCCGGAAAAGCTTAAAGCATTTATGCAAAAGTTTACAAAAGATGATTCAAACTGGAATATGCTTACGGGGTATTCCCAGGAGGAGGTAGAGAAATTTGCAAGAGATGAATTTCAAACTCTTGTTCAAAAACCTGAAGCATCTGATCAAGTGATACATGGAACAAATTTTTACTTAATCAACAAGAATGGTGAAATTGTAAACGATTATAGCTTTACACATGGAAATAATTTCAAAAAACTCATTGCTGATGTGAAGAAACAAATGTAAAAGGAGAACGAACATGATTAAAAGCGAGATAAACTATCAATGGGAAAACGCAGAACAAGCACCAGTAAAACCTTCAAAAAACAAAACAAAACCATCTATTTATCAAGTTGTCTGGAGGTGGCACTTTTATGCAGGAATAATCTTTTCGCCTTTTTTGATTATTCTGGCATTCAGCGGAGGTGTCTACCTTTTTAAACCGCAGATAGAAAACTTCATATATAAGGATATTTACTATGTCCAGGAAGAAGGATCAAGTACACTTTCACCTACCGCTCAAGTGTCAAATGTTCAGGAGAAATATCCTGATGGAACCGTAACCTCTATCAAATTTTATGATGATCCGATGCGGACGTCAGAGCTTGGATTGCTGCAGAATGAAAAAATGATTTCCGTATATGTAAATCCTTATAACGGAGACATTCAGGGAAGCTTAAAAACAGAAGAAAAATTCACGGAAATTTTTAAAAAGATTCACAGTGAATTGCTTGTCGGCGGTACAGTCGCAAATAGACTTGTCGAGCTTGCAGCCTGCTGGGCGGTAATCCTCTTGATCACAGGATTATATATTTGGTTTCCAAGAAATAAAGCTTCCATCTGGGGCACTATTTTACCGAGGTTCACAAAAAAAGGCAGAACGTTTTGGCGTGATATGCATGCTGTGCCTGCTTTTTGGTTTTCGGCTGCAATCTTAGTGTTAATTGCAACAGGTCTTCCGTGGTCAGGGGTAATGGGGGAGAAAATTAATAAAGTGGCCACATCCACAAATACGGGAGCCCCGCCATTTGCCTACAGCTGGGGTGAAAAGCCTGAGTCTGACATCAAAACGCGGGATGTTGCAGAAGAGGTGCCATGGGCAACGGAAAACCTTCCAGTTCCACCATCATCCGGTGCAAAATATGTACCTATTTCGCTTGAAGATGTTCAATCTATATCTGAAAATGAAAAAGTTGCGAAGCCATATACAATTTCTTTCCCTCAAGGTGAGAAGGGTGTTTATACCATTTCCGCTTCGAATCCCAATCCGAGTGATGATGCAACATTGCACCTCGATCAGTACAGCGGGACTATCTTAAGTGACGTGAGGTTCAGTGACTACGGAATCATGGCTAAAGCAATATCCCTTGGCATTTCCCTCCATGAGGGCACATTATTTGGCCTCGCCAATCAAATTATCGGGTTGATTGTTTGTCTAGGGTTGATCGGCTTGGTTGTCAGCTCTTTCATTATGTGGAGAAAGAGAAAACCTGAAGGGAAATCAGGAGCTCCCGCTGGGTCAATGAATAAAAAGGCGGCAAGGGGAGTTTTCTTCATTATGATGATTTTTGGGGTGATTATGCCGTTAGTCGGAATTTCAATCATAGCAGTCTATTTACTGGACCGATTTGTTTTCGTGAGAATCAAACCGCTGAAAGCGTGGATAGGATGAAAATCGTGAATAGAAAATCATTTAATACGTGGATGATCATTCTTATATTCTGTTTAACCGGCTGTGCAGCCAATGGAAAAGAAACACCCGAAATTGTAAAAGCAGACATAAAACTGCCAGAAACACTCGCTTCCAATCAAGAAATTATTTTTAAAGTGAAATTGACACAGGGCAATGATTCTGTTGAAGATGCGGATGAGGTCACGTTTGAAATATGGAAAGCGAATGAAAAAGAAAAGGCTGTCTTGATTGAAGCCTCACATGATAAAAATGGAATCTACAAAGCCCGGAGCAGCTTAGAAGCTGAAGGCGTGTATTTTATCCAAACACATGTCACAGCCCGGGATATGCATGTCATGCCAAAGCAGCAATTTGCCGTCGGAAATGTAACTGAAGATGAGTTGAAAGCTGCTGAGGAAGCTGGTGAAAAAGAAAAATCAGCTGACATGTCAGGAAAACATCATTAAGAGACAAATGGATCATCTATGTAAAAGTTTAATTTTTAAAAATGGAGGGAAGATAATCTTTAATGAAATAAAATAAAGAGAGAAAGAAGGAAAATGCGATGTTATGGACGATTATTGGACTTTTACTTTTATTCTGGGTGCTTGGTCTTGTATTTAATGTAGTAGGCGGAATTATTCACGTTCTTCTTGTTCTTGCAGTGATTGTTTTTCTTTATAACTTTTTTGTAAAGAGAGGAAAAACGAGGGTTTAATTAGAAAGACAGGCTGAGATAAAGGCACATCACGTGCTTTTGTCTCAGTCTTTTTTCTTGCTGTTTTATTAATGGCCTTTCTGAGGCAAAAGGTATGATACAATGAAATAATAGCTGTAAAAATAAAGACTCGGAAATTGAAAGTGATCAACAGTGCTAGGAGACTAAACATGACAATAGAGAAAAATGTAAAGATTATTCCGCTTGGCGGAATGGGTGAAATCGGGAAAAATATGTACCTCGTTGAATATGAAGATGAGATTGTGATTGTCGATTCAGGAGTCAAATTCCCTGACGAAGAATTAAGAGGCGTTGATTACATCATCCCTGATTATACATACTTGGTGAAAAATGCCCATAAAGTAAAAGGGCTTTTTATCACTCATGGACATGAAGATCATATTGGCGGTGTGCCTTTCTTATTGAAAAAGCTGAATGTTCCTGTATTTGCAGGAAGACTTGCTATGGGTTTTATCAGAAGCAAGCTTGAGGAGCACAACCTGCTCAGAGATGCAGTACTGCATGAAATTACAGAAGAAAGCACGATTAATTTGGAAAACCTGGATGTCACGTTCTTCCGGACAACTCACAGTATTCCGGATTCATTTGGCGTGGTCATCCATTCGCCAATAGGAAACATTGTTCACACAGGAGATTTTAAATTTGACCTGACACCCACAGGACCGGAGCAGGACTTATCGAGGGTTGCAAGGGTTGGACAAGAAGGTGTGCTCTGCTTGCTGTCAGATAGCACAAACAGTGAAGTACCCGGCTTTTCAGTATCAGAAAAAAAGATTGGGCAAAACATTTTAGATTTGGTCAGAAGACAGTCCGGCCGTATTATTGTGGCTTTATTTGCATCAAATGTTTTTCGCCTTCAGCAGGTTATAAAAGCATCTGTAGCCTGCGGCAGGAAGGTGGCCTACACGGGAAGAAGCATGGAAAGAGCGATATCTATCGGCCTTGAGCTGGGCTACATTGAAGCGCCAAGCGGTACGTTTATAGATCCGGATGAAATCAGTTCTTATAAAAACAACGAACTGACTATCTTGTGTACAGGCAGCCAGGGGGAACCTTTTGCTGCTCTCTCAAGAATTGCTGAAGGAAAACACCGCCACATCCATATTGAGGAAGGCGATACCATTATTTTTTCTTCTTCCCCAATACCGGGAAATGTTCTTAGTGTAAACAGAATTATCAACAAGCTGATGAAAGCCGGAGCAGATGTAATTGACAATAAGCTCTATGACATTCATACGTCAGGGCATGGCGGTCAAGAAGAGCTGAAGCTTATGCTGAAGCTGCTGAATCCAAAATTCCTGGTGCCGATTCACGGCGAATACCGCATGCAGAAAATGCATCAGACTCTTGCAATGGAATGCTTTATTCCAGAAGAAGATATTTTCATTTTGGATAATGGGCATGTATTGAATGTTTCCAGTGACAAGGCGTATCAGGCAGGGAAAGTGCCTGCCCGTTCTGTCTATGTTGATGGAAATGGAATCGGTGATGTAGGAACATCCTTGCTTGGCGAGCGGAAGCAGCTTGCAGACAGCGGAATCATTTCGATTCTGATTTTTAAAAACGGAGAAGAAATCATCCGCAAACCGCAGATCATTTCAAGAGGCTTTGTTTACTTAAGAGAGTCCAATGACTTCATTGTGGAAATAGAAGCACTTGCTGCTGCTGTCATCAGGGAAGATAAAGTTGAAGGGGATATCGAGAAACATTTAAATTCAGTGATATCCGACTTTATTTATAAAAGACTTAAAAGATCGCCTATCGTCGTTGTAAAGGTGATTGATGTGAAAAAAGAAAAGTAACACACAAGGCTAGGACAATAGGTTTCAGCCAAAGAATAATCCGAACTATTATGTGAAATTCCAACTTGAATTTCGTTTTAGTTCGGATTTTTTTCTTTGGCTCTTTTCATAAATATTGTTGCTGCAGGCTAAATGATAGAAACCATAAGTGGAGCGGAAAGGAACGGACATTATTTATCATGAAAAACAACAATCTATGCGAAAATACCCCTTTCTTTTAAAGGTTTTCGCACTATTAAATGTTCGGCTTTCATTCAGGAATTGATCGTTACGTCCCAGCCTCTTTTTATGTCTTCTCAATCGGAATTTGTTCAATCTTGCCTAAAACGGCTGTATAAAAGAATAATCCAATAACCAAAACAGCAGCAGCAAGAACAAATGCCATGTTGAATGAACCTGTCTTATCAACAATGTACCCTGTCAGGAAAGTGGCAATGATTCCCCCAAATAAATTGTTCGAAAAGTTAACCATTGAACTGAGAACAGCAGTTGTCCCAGGCGGTGAAAGCTTTGCTGCAATCGTCCATCCGACCGGGGCAGTAGCGGAAATACCAGCGAGGCCAATAGAAATAAAAAGCATGGACATGATTGGATTTTCCGTAAAAATAGAGCCCAGAAATGTCAGGCCGACTGTCATTCCAATGACGATGATTCCTTTATAAACTTTGTTTGAGGCACGACCTTTTCCTATCAGAAAGTCAACCAGCCAGCCTCCTGCGATAATACCTGATATAGCGGCAATCAGCCAGGGAATGGCCGTATAAAGGGAGGAGGAAAGTAAATCAAGTTTAAACTGCTCTCTGAAAAAAGTCGGAAGCCAGAGCAGAAGCAAATTAAAGGTGTAGCCATATCCTGTGAAGCCGATCATGAGCCCCCATACTTTTCGATTTTTAAAGAAGGTCTTTAAAACGAGAAGAACTTTGTAGGAAGGCATATTGGAAAGATCCCCATACTTTTGAATGTAATTGATTTCTTCTTTTGAAATGCTCTTATGAGAACGGGGTTCATCATAATATTTCCAGAAGATAACCGTAAAAATAACATTTATGACTCCAATTGTTAAAAAGGCAATTCTCCAATCATAAAGAGTAATTAAAATTGCTACCAGTGGTCCTCCGATTACATTGGACAGTTTTGCTGAGGAATCAAAAAGAGCGTTTGCGAATCCCCGTTCATGAAAGGGGAACCAGTTGGCTGTAGCTTTTGCTGCTGCAGGAAAAGCGGATGCGCTCGTAATGCCGGTTAAAAAACGCAGAATATATAAGAGCAGGGTTCCTTGAACAAACACTATACTGATGGTTAAAAGAGTCCAAAGGATCATGCCGATTCTCGTTACCCAACCGACTCCCCATTTGTCGAGCATCCCTCCAATAGGAAGCTGCATTACGGTATAAGCATAGTTGTAAATAGTGAAAACAAGCCCCATTTCAAATGCACTGAGAGAAAAAGCCTTCTGCAGTTCAGGTGCTGCTGCAGCTACTGCAACTCGGTCAAAGTAATTTAAAATAATCAGACTGCTAAGCAGGGAGGAGATGGCCCATCTCGTGTTTTTGCCAAGAGGACGGATTATTTTTTCGGAATTGGTCAAAACAGACACCTGCCTTTTTAGCTGATTGGGAGGGAAGTTTGAAAAGGAATTCCTGTTTAAGGTTTCCTCTTTTTTCATTCATCATTCTTTTTGATTTACGCCACCGCATAAAACAAAAAAGAGACGCACGAATGCATCTCTTAAGAATTAATGGTTTGCTGCTTTAGTATTCGGTTTGTCATATACGGCCAATTTATTTAAAAGAGTGGTACTGTCTTTGTTCAGCCCCATTATTCTGACTTCAGTGCCATTTTGTCTGTACTTAAGGATAATCTTATCAATTGCTCCTACAGCTGAATCGTCCCAAAGATGGGCATTGGTTAAGTCAACCGTGATAGTATCAATTTTTTCTTTGAAATTGAATTTTGAAAGCAAATCTTCAACTGAAGCAAAAAAGACCTGACCGCTGATTTTATAGGTTTTCATTAATTTGTTCTCGCTAACAAATGTTTCTGCATGAACTTTAGAAATTTTTGCTGCAAAGAACAGCGCACTTAAAAGAACTCCTGCAAGCACACCTTTTGATAAATCATGTGTAGCAACTACTGTCACAACTGTCACAATCATGACCGCTGCGTCTGTTTTTGGCATAATATGCAGCTTTGTTAAAGAAGACCAGTCAAATGTTCCGATGGATACCATAATCATCACACCGACAAGAGCTGCCATTGGAATTTGAATCAGCAGGTCGTTTAACAATAAGATCAGCACCATTAAAAATACACCGGCAACGAAAGTCGATAATCTTCCTCTTCCGCCGGATTTAACATTAATAACAGATTGGCCGATCATCGCACAGCCTGCCATACCGCCAAAAAATCCATTGATAATATTGGCAATGCCCTGGCCTTTTGCTTCCTTATTTTTATCACTTTCCGTATCCGTCATATCATCTACGATTTGCGCTGTCAGCAAGGATTCCAATAATCCGACAATGGCTAAAGCGAATGAGTAAGGGAAAATGATCTGAAGAGTTTCAAAGTTTAATGGAATATCAGGGATCAAGAAGAAAGGCAGTGCCTGTGTTAATTCGCCCATATCTCCGACCGTTCTTACACCTGCTCCTGTCATAACTGAAATAATGGAAATCACAATGATTGCCACCAGCGGAGAAGGGACGGCTGTAGTGAATCTAGGCAGGATATAAATAATTGCTAAAGCACCTGCTACCATAGTGTACATGATCCACGTTTCACCGGCGAAATGCGGAAGCTGAGCCGTAAAGATCAGAATAGCCAATGAATTTACAAATCCAACCATAACCGATCTTGGAATGAATTTCATTACTTTTCCGAGCTTTAATACACCCATACCAAATTGAATCACACCTGTCAGTACGGTTGCCGCCAATAAATATTGCAGGCCGTGATCAGCAACAAGCGTCACCATCAGCAATGCCATGGCTCCTGTAGCTGCCGAAATCATTCCAGGTCTGCCGCCTACAAATGAAATCACCACTGCAATACAGAAGGATGCGTATAATCCGACCATCGGGTCAACTCCTGCAATAATGGAGAAGGCTATTGCTTCTGGAATAAGGGCCAAAGCAACGACGATACCCGCCAAAATGTCTCCCCGGATATTGCCGAACCACTCTTGTTTAATTGTCTTTACGTTCAATCAAAAAACACCTCTTTTATCTTATTTTGTTGTGACTTTCAACTCTCATGAAAGCCGTGGCCGTTGATAACCCGGAAATTATATCATCATAACCGGAAAATATATAGTACAATGTAAGCGTAAACATTGATTTATAACTCCTTTTATCTCTTTTTTTCTTCCATTTAAGACGCATCTTGCAATAAGTTCAATTTTTCTATGCAATTTTTATTAAATCGTCCAGGATTTTACATCAAAATAGATCATTGGGGGGGTTAATATGTTTAAAAAGGTATTGTTGGCAGTTGATGGATCAAAAAATGCGTTAAGAGCTGCAGAAAAAGCAGGCCACATTGCATCTTTAGAAAAATCCATTGTAACCATCCTGTATTGTAGTAGATGCCGCCTCATCAAAATCAGAGGTTTTGTCTGAAGGGGACAGAGCCATGAGAGATGAGCACAGAAAGCAGCGAATATACCCGGCAGAAACTCTTTTAAAAGAAAAGGGCATTGAAATCGATCTTCAAATTAAAAAAGGGGAGCCAGGCCCAACGATTGCAAGCTACGCAAATGAGAATCAGTTTGATTTAGTCATTGTAGGAAGCAGAGGCCTGAACAGACTTCAGGAGATGGTGCTAGGAAGCGTGAGTCATAAAGTGGCAAAACGAGCAAACTGTCCTGTGATGATTGTTAAATAGGAAACCAAAAAGCAGCCTCGGCTGCTTTTTTGGTTTCAATAAATCTGCTTTGAAGCTTTAAAATCATTTCCCATTGTCCAAAAACAACAAATAAAGCGCTTAATTCTTGTATTTTTAGAACGTTGTGAAAATTGTCGAAAAAAAGTAAGATTATCTTGTGATTACAACTTCTACAGGAGGTGTACGTTAACGATGGAAGCGATTACAAGAGATTTTTTCTTATTCTTATCCAAAAATAACTTACTTAATAATATTGCAAAGAAGCGCGGCGGCAGTTTTGCGGCAGGGAAAATTATCGGTGGAACAGATTTTCAAAGTTCCATCAAATTCATTAAACAGCTGAATGAAAGCGGCCTGCTGGTAACAGTCGATCATCTTGGAGAATTCGTAGATTCAGAGGAAGTCACAAGAGAAAGAACGGCAGAATGCATCGAAACAATCGAAATGATCAGCAGGGAAAAGCTGGATTCACAAGTATCATTAAAGATGACATCCCTCGGTCTTGATATTGATCACAAGCTGGTCATCGAAAATATGACAAAAATCCTTGATACAGCGGAAAAACTCAATGTCATGGTGACGATCGACATGGAAGATGAAGTGCGCTGTCAAGCTACTCTTGATATTTTCAAACAGTTCAAAGAAAAGTACAGCTGCATCAGCACGGTCTTACAAGCTTACTTATATCGTACAGAGAAGGATTTAAGCGATCTCGCGCAGTATAAACCGTTTCTGCGTCTCGTAAAGGGAGCATATAAAGAGTCACCTGAGGTGGCCTTTCCTGAAAAGGCAGATGTTGATGAAAACTATAAAAAGCTGATTGAGCAAAGTCTGCTTAACGGCAACTATACAGCTATTGCCTCTCATGATGACCAGATCATCGAGTACACAAAAATGCTCGCCAAAAAGCATAACATTCCAAACTCTATGTTTGAATTCCAAATGCTTTACGGGATGAGAAGCAAAACGCAATTGGAGCTTGTCAAACAAGGCTACAAAATGCGCGTCTATGTACCATATGGTCTTGACTGGTACGGCTACTTCATGAGAAGACTTGCCGAGCGGCCATCCAATATTGCTTTTGCCTTTAAAGGCATGGTGAAAAGTTAAGGGTTAAACTAAATTATTCTTAAGGAGCGATTTCTAATGATTCCATACAAACACGAACCATTTACTGATTTCACAAACGAGGAAAACAAAAAAGCCTACCAGGAAGCTCTTCAAAAAGTGGAAGGCTATTTAGGACAGGATTATCCTTTATACATCGGTGCAGAAAAAGTAACGACAGATGAAAAAATCGTGTCTTATAACCCTGCTGATAAAGAAGAAGTAATCGGCCGCGTGTCAAAGGCAAGCCGTGACCATGCAGAAAAAGCGATGAAGGAAGCTTCTGCTGCTTTTGAAAGCTGGAAAAAAGTAAAGCCTGAAATCCGTGCAGATGTTCTTTTCAAAGCAGCAGCCATCATCCGCCGCCGCAAGCATGAGTTTTCAGCCCTTTTAACAAAAGAAGCAGGAAAGCCATGGAACGAAGCTGATGCTGATACAGCTGAAGCTATTGACTTCCTTGAGTTTTATGCCCGTCAAATGCTGAAGCTTAAAGATGGAGTTCCTGTTGAAAGCCGTCCGGGAGAATACAACCGCTATGACTATATTCCATTAGGTGTCGGCATCATCATTTCACCTTGGAACTTCCCGTTTGCGATCATGGCAGGCACAGCGGTAGCTGCAATCGTAACTGGAAACACGATTCTATTAAAACCAGCTTCAACTACACCTATTGTAGCTGCTAAATTTGTAGAAGTTATGATGGAAGCCGGACTTCCTTCAGGCGTTCTGAACTTTGTTCCAGGAAGCGGTGCAGAAGTCGGGGACTACCTTGTTGACCATCCGAAAACCCGCTTTATCTCTTTCACTGGCTCACGCGATGTAGGTCTTCGCATCTTCAACCGTGCGTCTCAGCTTAACGACGGCCAAATTTGGCTGAAGCGTGTAATCGCTGAAATGGGAGGTAAAGATACAATTGTAGTAGATAAAGAGGCTGACCTTGAGCTTGCTGCTCAATCGATTGTAAAATCAGCATTTGGCTTCTCAGGACAAAAATGCTCTGCATGTTCTCGTGCGGTAATCGTAGAAGATGTTTACGATCAAGTGTTGAACCGCGCTGTAGAATTAACAAAGCAGTTAACAGTCGGCAATCCGACAGAAAACCATTTCATGGGACCGGTTATTGATCAGGCTGCTTTTGATAAAATCATGAGCTATGCAGAAATCGGAAAAGAAGAAGGACGTATTCTTACAGGCGGAGAAGGTGACAGCTCTAAAGGCTACTTTGTTCAGCCGACAATCATTGCAGATGTTGATCCAAAAGCACGCTTAATGCAGGAAGAAATCTTTGGACCGGTTGTTGCTTTTGCAAAAGCGAAAGACTTTGATGAAGCGCTTGAAATTGCGAACAACACAGAGTATGGTTTAACAGGTGCAGTCATTACGACAAACCGCGCTAACATGGAAAAAGCACGTGAAGACTTCCATGTAGGAAACCTTTACTTCAACCGCGGATGTACTGGCGCAATCGTAGGCTACCAGCCATTCGGAGGCTTCAACATGTCAGGAACAGATTCTAAAGCAGGCGGTCCTGATTACCTTCAGCTTCACATGCAGGCTAAAACAACATCTGAAACATTTTAATCTGCAGATTCATAGATAACAGATTGGGGTTAATAGGTGGGGGAAGTAACATAACAGGTTGCTTCCTCTTTTTAAAAGCTAATTTCGCTCAAAAGGCGGTTTTCTGCAGCAATTGTTGAAATTAGCAGCTATAAAAATAGAGAGTATTTGGAGGGAAAGGGGTTCATCTATGATTGACTACGCATTGATTACATCCATAGGCATTTACATGGCAGGCATGCTCCTGATCGGGTATTTTGCTTACAAACGAACGTCTAATTTAAATGATTACATGCTCGGAGACCGCGGACTCGGACCAGCTGTTACGGCGTTAAGCGCCGGTGCGGCAGATATGAGCGGATGGCTTTTGATGGGACTGCCGGGCGCTATGTTTGCGACAGGACTCAGTTCCATGTGGATTGTCATCGGTTTAACGCTTGGTGCTTATGCCAACTGGCTTTATGTTGCTCCTAGATTAAGAACGTATACAGAAGTAGCGAATAACTCCATCACCATTCCAGCATTCCTTGAAAATCGCTTTGCTGATGAATCACGGATTCTGAGACTTATTTCAGCTTTAGTTATCTTAATATTCTTTACTTTTTACGTTTCATCTGGAATGGTATCGGGCGGTGTTTTATTCCAAAGCACATTTGGCCTTGATTATCATACTGGATTATGGATTTTAACCGGCGTTGTAGTAGCCTATACATTGTTTGGCGGATTCCTGGCGGTAAGCTGGACCGATTTTGTTCAGGGGATTATCATGTTTATTGCTTTGATACTCGTACCAATTGTTACACTGATCCATGTCGGTGGGTTTGGGCCTTCTATTGACACAGCTCGTTCAATTGACCCGGCACTTTTAAATATTTTTACTGGAACGAGCCTGTTGGGAGTTATTTCATTATTTGCATGGGGCCTTGGGTATTTTGGCCAGCCGCATATCATTGTCCGCTTTATGGCCATTAATTCTGTAAAAGAAATCAAAAAAGCCCGCAATATCGGGATGGGATGGATGATCTTTTCAAGTATCGGTGCGATGCTGACAGGATTCATCGGCATCACTTATTTTTCTCAAAATGACATGAAGCTTGATGATCCAGAGACGGTATTCATCGTTTTAGGGGAAGTGCTGTTCCACCCATTTATTACAGGATTCTTGATTTCAGCTATTCTTGCAGCTGTTATGAGCACGATTTCTTCTCAGCTGCTTGTAACGGCAAGTTCCTTAACTGAGGATATATACAAAACGTTCTTCAGACGTTCAGCTTCAGATAAAGAGCTGGTCTTTTTAGGCAGATTATCCGTTCTGCTTATCTCGGTCATTGCCCTTATTCTTTCTTGGGAGAAAAACGACACTATACTTGGACTTGTCGGCTATGCATGGGCTGGATTTGGTTCTTCTTTTGGACCGCTGATTCTGCTCAGTCTCTTCTGGAAGAGAATGACGAAGTGGGGAGCACTGGCAGGGATGGTCGTCGGTGCCGCAACGGTTATCTTCTGGTCGATGGCAGGATTATCAGACACTCTTTATGAAATGATCCCAGGTTTTGGATTAAGCTTAATTGCAATTGTTGCGGTCAGCTTAATGACACCTAAGCCTCCTAAAGAAGCGGAAGAGCATTTTGATGAATTTGAAAGAATTTTAAAGCAGTAGGTTTTACAAAACAGGAAGAACCCTTTACGGGAGCTTTCTGTTTTTTTATTGCTCTTTTTTAAGGCTGTTATCGCATAGATTGTTGTTTTTATGTTGCCCGTTCCTTGCAGCGAGAGGAACTTGCTTTCCGCGGGGAGCATGGGAGCCTCCTCGGCGTTGCCTGTGGGGTCTCCCACTTTGCTCTATTTCCCGCAGGAGTCAAGTTTATCCGCTGCAATCCACTTAGAGTTTTTAACATTAAGTCTAATAGCAACAATATTTACGAAAAGAGGCTTTTTTAAAAACGAAATGGCACTTGAATGTTTAAAAACAGACTTACTTATTTTTATCTCTCTTAAACTCTATTAAGTTTTTATAGGGAAATACAGGAAAAACGATCTATTTTAATATTTTCCAATAAATAATCTTTTAATTCTGACATATCGTGATATACTCAATGTAACCGGTTACATTAATAGATTCAATTTCAGTAGTATAGGGGATGCACCAATGGTAAAGATGAACGATGTTGCAGAGAAAGCAAATGTTTCAAAGGCTACGGTTTCCAGAGTGCTCAGAAATCCAGAAACAGTGAAGAAGGATACGCGGGAGAAGGTTTTGGCAATCATTGAGCAGCTGAATTATCAGCCGAATATTTTGGCCCGTCATTTCAGAAGAAGTGAAACCAACACGATTCTGGTAGTTGTTCCGAATATAATGAATACGGTATTTTCCCATATTCTCGGCGGGATTGAGCATGCTGCTTGCGAGAAAGGGTACCGGGTGCTGCTTGCAAACACGAATAAACAGGTAGAAAAAGAATATGAATACCTTGATCATCTAAAACAGCGTCAGGTGGATGGAATGATATTGCTGTCTGCCAGAATGGATAAAGGTGTTTTAGGCGAAGTGATGAGACAGTATCCGGTCGTACTTACGGCGGACTACCTCGAAGGCATCGCCATTCCAACCGTTTCCATAGATAACGTGAGCAGCGCCCGAACGGCAACAGAGCATCTCATAAAGCTTGGACACTCCAGGGTCGCTCATATCACAGGCCCGCTTCACCTTCTGTTGAGTCAGGACCGGCTGAAAGGCTATCGTCAGGCACTTTTGCAAAATAACCTGGATGTTGACAACATCTTGATTCAGGAAGGCGATTTCTCCTATGAATCCGGCTATAACCAGATGACCAAGCTGCTGGCGCTGGAACATCCGCCGACTGCTGTATTTTCTGCGAATGATGAAATGGCAACAGGCGTGATAAAGGCTGCGAAGGATTACGGACTTTCGGTTCCTGAGGATCTTGCAGTTGTGGGATTTGATAATATTAAGCTTTCAGCTATTTATGATCCTGGTATAACCACCATTGCACAGCCTATGTTTGAGATGGGCAAAAAAGCAATGGAGCTGTTGCTTGAGCAGATTAATGGAGTTGAAATGACAAAAAGGCAATATGTGCTGGAGAACGAATTGATTATTCGTGATTCATGCGGTGCAAAACTTCTTAAAGATAATTAAAATTGTAATCGGTTTCATTATGTGAAACTAAAAGGCTTAGAAAATAAAGGCTATAAAGTTAATAAAAAATGAAACCGATTACATTTGATAAATCCAGATTTATAGAAAAGGAGAGGCTGAAATGTCAAAACGCATACCAGTAGCCCTGCAAATGTATACCCTGCGCAACGAAGCAGAAAAAGATTTTATCGGAACGCTGAAAAAGGTTGCTAATATCGGATATGAAGGCGTTGAGTTCGCCGGATATGGCGGACTGGAAGCAACAGAACTGAAAAAGACTCTGGATGATTTTGGGCTTAAGGCAGCGTCAAGCCATATTCCCCTGGCGGCATTGGAGCTGGAATTGAGTTCTGTCATAGAATATCAGCACGTCATCGGAAATAAACACATTGTCTGTCCATTCCTCCCAGCAGAGCGGCGAAGTGAGCAGGATTACCGTGAGCTTATTTCTATCCTTAATTCCGTTGGTGAAACTTGTCATAAAGAAGGATTGTCATTCGCTTACCATAACCATGATTTTGAACTTCAGCCGTTGTCTGATGGCAGAAAGCCTCTTGAACTGCTGCTCGAAGAAACAAATCATGATTGGGTAAAAGCGGAGTTTGATGTGTACTGGCTGACAAAAGCAGGAGAGGATCCGGTGAAGTGGCTGGAAAAATATCAGGGAAGAACTCCACTTGTTCATTTAAAAGACATGACCACAGATGGAGATCAGTTTTTTGCGGAACTTGGTACAGGCGGGGTAAATCTTGAAGCAATCTTAAACATAGGGGAATCCTCCAAAGTGAATTGGTGGATTGTAGAGCAAGATCAGAGCAGGCGTTCACCGCTTGAAAGCATTGAAATCAGTTTTCAATACCTCACCAAGAACTACATAACAGCGTAACTACCATTTAAATGAAAAGAGGGAATAGCTGTGAAAAGAGTAGTGTTGACGTTAAGTATCTCAGTAGCAATGTTGTTATCTGCATGCGGTTTAAATGGCGGAGGGGCGAAAGAGTCGTCGGCTGATGAATCAAATTCCAAGGGAAAACAAACATTGGAGTTCTGGCAAATTGATCCGGGAGAGAAGGAAAAAGTGTACCAGGAAGCTGTGGAGCGGTTTGAGGAAAAACATCCGGATGTTGATGTGAAAATGCTCCAGATTCCAAATGATGCTTACAAGCAGAAGCTTTCCGTTGCCATGTCCGGCGACAGTGCTCCGGACGTTTTTGTAAGCTGGGGAGGAGGCTGGCTGAAGAATTTTGTAGAACAAGATAAGGTACTTGATATTACTTCAGAAACAGATAAAGATCATTTCAACAAACTGGCACTGGATAATTCAACGTATGATGACAAAGTGTTTGGATTACCTCTAGGCTTATCCATTGACGTTGTATTCTATAACAAGGACATTTTTGAGAAATACGGGTTAACTCCTCCAGAAACATATGATGAATGGCTGAAGATTATAGATACCCTTAACCAAAATGACATCATTCCAATTGCGCTTGCCAATAAAACTAAGTGGCCAGGTGCTTACTATTTAATGAACTTCGCTAGCCGTATTGGCGGTCCAGAGCTATTCGACAGCGCTTTTCACCGGACTGGAAAAGGCTTTGACGATCAGGCCTATGTAAAAGCCGGGGAACACATTCAGGAAATGGTAAAAATGAAAGCTTTTAACTCAGGATTTAATGGTGTTCCTTATGATGAAGGACAAGGACGCCAGCTCATGTATTCAGGTAAGGCTGCGATGACCGATATGACCATTTCATTTGTGAACAATATGAAAGAAGAAGCTCCTGAATTTGAAAGTAAGCTTGATTTCTTTGTATTCCCGAAAGTGGATGGAGGACAGGGCGATCAAACCCACCTTGGCGCATCAGCGAGTCCGGTATGGTCCGTTGCAAAAAACAGCAAAAACCAGAAGCTTGCAACCGAGCTTGCCAAGGAACTGAGCAGTACGGAAACCGCTCAGCAGTATGTAGACCGCACAGGCTCGTTAACGGCTGTGGACAATGTTGTTCCAAAAGATCCATTCACAAAACGTTTTTACGATGTGGTGAAAAATGCGACTCACCTTCAGATGCCATATGACCAGACACTTCCACCAGAGCTTGCAGAGCTGCATAAAGATACTACCCAAGCTGTTTTCGGTCTTGATATGACACCGGAAGAAGCGGCAAAAAAGATGGAGCAAAAAGCCAAGGAAGATCTGAAGAAGGAGTAAATAGAGCTGTGTCAAAGGGGCTATGCCCCTTTGTTCCTTGCAGTTGAAATACGCCTAGGAGGGATGACATGGAAACGCAATTAAAAGGAATACGAACGAGCAAGACGGCAGTTCAGCCTGCTGTGAGACCAAAAAGGAAATCACTGAACAAATTTGTCACCATCAGTCTGTTTCTAGCCCCTGCCATTATCATTTATATCATTTATGTGCTGTACCCAATTTTCTCCACATTGCTCTACAGTTTTTACGATTGGGATGGTGTGGGTGCGGGCACATATGTTGGACTGCAGAACTATGCGAATCTATTGAATGACAGCATTTTTTGGACTTCAATGAGGAATAATACTTGGGTTGTGCTTACTTCGGTTTTTGTACAGATTCCTCTGGGACTGATCATGGCGCTTATGCTGCTTGCGCCAATCAGGGGCATTAGGCTGTTCAGCGGTGTATACTTTTTTCCATTTTTAATTTCTACTGTAGCAGTTGGACTATTATGGATGCTCATGCTCGATCCTTTGAACGGCATCATCAACCAGCTTGTAAGTTTGTTCGGATTTGAAAATGTGGAATGGCTTAGCCAATCGCATACTGCGATGTTTGCGGTTTTGCTTGTTATCATCTGGCAGTTTTCTCCTTTTTATATGATTCTGTTTAAAGCAGCAATTGTTGGAATTCCGGAAGAGCTTTATGAAGCTGCAGAAATCGATGGTGCTAATGCGTTCACGAAGTTTTTCCGTATCACTTTTCCGCTGTTAATGCCTACGATTGTCAGTTCATCCATCCTTGCGATTGTCGGATCTCTTAAGGCGTTTGATATTTTCTATGTGATGACGGGCGGCGGACCAAACCACGGAACTGAACTGCTTGGAACCTATATGTTTAAGCAGGCATTTATAAACTTTAACATGGGATATGCCAGTGCCATTGCGTTTGTAATGTTTTTCCTTGCATTGATAGTGACGGTCATCATTCAGGCGCTTGACTTTTATCGGAAAAAGAAAGGAGCCTATGCATGAATCTAGCGATAAAAAAGATCCCTCTGTACATGATTGCCATTATTCTGCTTGTTTTTACAGGCTTTCCTTTTCTTTATATGATTTCAACTAGTTTAAAAAGCCGGACAGAGTTCTTTGAACAGCCTTATTCACTTTTTTCTTCCTTTACCCTTGAAAACTTTAAGAGTGTATTTGAAATGGGACTGTCCCGCTATTTTTTGAACAGCATACTCGTATCAGTAGTGGCTGTATTTGCAGTAATGCTCATCGCTGCATTGGCGAGTTATCCATTAAGCAGGATGAAGTTTAAGTTCAATCGTGTCGTGTTTCTGCTTTTTATTGCGGGGATGATGCTTCCGATCCATGCAACCTTAATTCCTGTTTTTAAGCTTTCACAAAGTATGGGGATGTACGATACAATCTGGGCATTGCTCGGTCCGTATATTGCCTTTAGTCTTCCAATATCAATCTTTATTCTGACCCAATTCATGCAAGAGATTCCAGTTTCCCTGGAAGAAGCGGCAAAAATTGACGGCTGTAATCACTTCGGTATTTTCTGGCGTGTCATCCTGCCGATGCTGACACCTGCGTTGATGACCGTATTAATTTATAACTTTATTCATTTATGGAATGAATTCATATTTGCTCTTGTTCTGATTTCCAGTCCGGAAAACATGACCTTGCCGCTTGGTTTGCAGGATTTTAAAGGGGAATTTTCAGTCAATATTCCGGGCTTAATGGCCGCCCTTACACTAGCAAGTCTGCCGATCCTTGTCATTTATATTTTTTCGCAGGAAAAAGTAGTGAAAGGATTGGCTGGAGGAGCTGTAAAAGAGTAATAGATAGGAGAGGACATCTTGAAAAAAATAAACATTGGACTGATTGGCTGTGGTGTAATCAGTGATATATATTTAAAAAACTGCAGTCATTTTGAGCATTTAACCATCATTGCGGTTGCTGATTTGGACCGCGGCAGAGCAGAAGAGAAGTCGAAGGAGCATGGCATTCCTTTTGTTCTTTCGGTTGATGAATTAATCAACCATGAAGACGTTGATATTGTGCTGAATTTAACACCTCCTGGCGGTCATTATGCATTGTGTCTGCAGGCCTTAAACGCCGGGAAGCATGTCTATGTGGAAAAACCGCTCAGCATTTCTCTCCAAGAAGGGAAAGAGCTATTGGCTGCGGCAAAAAAGAACGGACTTTTGATTGGTGCAGCCCCAGACACGTTCCTTGGAGCGGGGCTGCAGACATGCCGTGCACTCATTGAGAATGGTGCAATCGGCCAGCCAGTTGCAGCTACGGCTTTTATGCTTAAGAGCGGACCGGAGCACTGGCATCCGGATCCTGCATTCTTTTACCAGGTCGGCGGCGGTCCGATGTATGACATGGGCCCATATTACTTAACGGCATTTATTTCTCTTATGGGCTCGGTTAAGCGGGTTAGTGCTTCTTCCGGCTTTCCTTTTTTAGAAAGAACCATAATGACAGGAGAGAATGCAGGAAAGAAAATTCCTGTTCAGACACCTACCCACATTTCCGGAACTGTGGAGTTCGAGAGCGGAGCAATCGGCACTATCATCACAAGCTTTGATGTGCAGGCCACTCAAACGCCGTTTATTGAAATCTACGGAACAGAAGGCTCAATTTCTGTTCCTGATCCGAACACGTTTGCCGGGCCGGTAAAGCTTAACCACCGTAAAGGAACGGATCAGTGGGTGGAGCAAGAGCTTGTTTCAGATGCAGTTGAGAACCTGCGTGGCTTAGGGATTGAAGACATGGCAGATGCTATATTGAATAGACGTCAGCATCATGCAACGGGCGATCTGGCTTATCATGTACTTGAAATTATGCATGGTTTTCATGAGTCTGCTTCCCTCGGCAAGCATTATGAGATCCAAAGTTCTTACAGCAGTCCTGTAAGAGTAAACAAAGTAATTTCTGAAGGGAAATGAGCGATGGGTATTTTAAGAGTCGGAATGATGGGCTCCGGCAGTATTGTAAGATTCATCTAGGAGAAAAGCGGCCTGCATGAGAATATGCTGGCCGTTTATTTATTTGTCTGTTGGAGCTGAATAGCCTGGCACGCTTTTCTCTATTCCCTTTAGCCGCTCAAAAGTATTATAATTAGGTTCATCATTTACTTGAGAAGCGGGGGTCCATCTATATGATCCTGGAAAAGATACAGACGATTACAAACATTAACGATATTACAGATATGGTCAGCACTTACTTAAAAAAACCAGTCGTCATTGAAAATGATCAATTCTCTTTGCTGGCATACAGCTCTTATTACATAGGCCATTTCGATCAAGCCAATCAGCAGACCATTTTTACAAAGCACTGGCCGATTCCCATTCTTGAGAAATTCATGGATGAAGGCATTGTGGATCAGCTTAAAACAATTACTCATCCTTTTCGGGTAAAACAGATAAAAGAAATCGGCTTAAATCAGCGGGTTGTTGTAAGCGCCATCTACAAAGATCAAGTTTTTGGCTATATCTGGGTTCAGGAGACAGAGCCTATGTCAGAGAATGAGCTGGATTTTCTGCATGAAGTATCCCGCCATATAGGCAAGCTTCTGTATCAAAAAAATCAGATAAATCTAAGAGAAAACGAAGAAAAAAACGAGTTTTATAAAAAGATTATTGGAGAAGTCTTTCAAACGGAAAATCAAATTAAATGGGAAGCGGCAAATCACAGCATTCTCATCCCGGAAACGTTTATCGTCAATATTTTTACTGTTTCTCAAAGTGAAGAGGAACAGCTGGATGACCTGACAGAAACGGTTCGCTTATTTGCAAACGCGCTGAATCATTTTGCTCATGTGTTTACAGATCAGCTGAAGGTAATCGTCATTATTGGGAGCAATGCAAAGGTTGCTGACCAGCTTGGGGCAAGTGCATCAGAGCTGACATCAACCGTCCTGTCGCAATTGGACAGCCATAAAATTTATGCTGGAATCGGCAATGCTTATTCTTCCATTTTGCAGTTGAGAAAATCGTACTTTGAAGCACTGGAAGTCATTAATGCAGCCAAATTTATCGGCTCTCCTGAAAAGCTTCCCTTCACTTACAGCAAACTCGGGATATTCCGCTATCTCGAAACCATTTCAAAGCATCACAGTATAACCGGCTACAACAATAAAAGCCTGCAAATATTGAAGAAGAAGGATGAAGAAAGCCAGACAAAGCTGATACATACACTTGAGATTTATTTGTTCAACAACTGCAAAATCAAGCCGACTGCCGAGCAGCTGTATGTGCATACAAACACGCTCAAATACAGAATTAATCAAATCAGCGAGCTCACATCCATTGATTTTGATGATTTTCATACAAGGATTCAATTGTATATTGATCTTCAGCTGATGAAGAAAGAAATTTAATAAAAATGATACACAAGGAGGGTGCCTGTTGGTTTACACAATTTTCCTATTCCTGCTGGCCGGGCTCGCAGAAATTGGCGGAGGATACTTAATTTGGCTTTGGCTCCGGGAAGGCAAGCCGGTTTATTGGGGTGTTTTTGGCGGAATCTCTTTAGCTTTATATGGAATGATTGCAGCTATGCAGACTTTCCCTTCCTTTGGGAGGGTCTATGCGGCTTACGGCGGTATATTTATTATTCTTTCCGTTCTGTGGGGATGGGGAGTGGACCGGAAAACGCCTGATATTTATGATTGGGCGGGCTCAGTAATCTGTCTGGTTGGAGTTTCAGTTATGCTGTTTGCTCCCAGGCAATAAAATACAACAAAAATGTCTATCCAAAGCGGAATAGACATTTTTATTGTATTTTATTTGATTTTCGCATCAATATCAGAAGTATCCACTGACTGGCCAAACCACTCTGTCAGCTTTTCCTTCGCCTGATTTTTAATATCGTCATCAATATACATAGCTACCTGCAGAAGGGCTAGGCCCAGTGCACCCAAATCGTCGGTGTAGCCGACTCCGGCTGCAAGGTCCGGGATTAGATCGAGCGGCAAAATGAAATAGCCTAATGCCCCGATAATGATGGCTTTTGTTTTTTTCGGCACTTCAGGTTTCTGCAGCGTAAAATACAAAAGCAATACGGCATAGACCACGGATGAGCCCGCTTTTTTTCCGAATTTCTTTAATTTATCCCAGAATTTTGTTTCTGAATAATGCTTTTCAGCTTCCTGTAATTCTTGAAGGGTATCCTGTTCCTGTTTTATAGACATGTGTTCACATCCGTTTCCATTGGAGTATACCATTATTTTACTACATTCCGGGCACATCATGTTAGCACTTCTCTGTTTATTAGAAGCTGTTAGAGGAAATATAACAGTAAGAATCTGATTCAGGAGGCGCTGTATGTTTTTTCATCCCATGGATATTTTGGTCTTTGCAGCATTTGGCCTTGCACTTTGGGCTCAGGCTAAAGTGAAAAGCAATTTTAATAAATGGTCAAAAGTTCAGGCTTCTTCCGGGTTAACTGGAATGGAGGTTGCCCGCAGAATTCTTGATCATCACGGACTTCATCATGTGCCCGTTGAACCTGTAAGAGGCACACTTTCAGATCATTATGATCCGACTAAGAAAACAGTCAGGCTGTCTGAGCCTGTTTACGGCGGGCAGTCCATTGCGGCTATTTCAGTTGCAGCTCATGAAGTAGGCCATGCGGTTCAGCATAAAGAGGCGTATGGTGCATTAACGCTCAGGCATAAAATGTTCCGTGTTGTCAGTATTTCTTCCGGCATTGCTCCGTTTTTGCTGATTGGAGGATTTTTGCTCGGTTCGCTGAATCTGATCGGGCTCGGAATTATCTTCTTTTCCGCAGCAGTTGCCTTTCAGCTTGTCACACTGCCGGTTGAATTTAATGCAAGCAGAAGAGCGAAGGACTTTATGATTGCAGAAGGCATCATCCGCAATGAAGAAGAACGCGGAGTGAACAAAGTGCTGGGGGCAGCTGCCCTCACGTATGTAGCCGCCGCTTTAATCTCGCTGTTTGAATTGCTGAAATTTATCATGATCTTTGCGCAGAATAGAGAATAAATGCAAAAACCGGGCTCAGATGATGAGTCCGGTTTTTTATGGAAGGAATCGCTCTAAATAGTTTAAGCCGGTTTCAGTTATCCTTGTGCCTCCGCGTCCTTTGCGTTTGATAATCATTCCTTTTTCCTCAAGGTCATCCAAACGCCTTCTCACCTGCTGCGGAGACATTGGCAGCGGGATGCTCCGTTCTTTTGTTTTTTCTGAAATATAGTCCCTGCTTGCAGCTTTTCCTGAATTATTGCATTCTTTTACAATCTGCAGGATTGTGTCATGTTCTGTTTGTTCAAGCATGTTTTGATGAGACGGTTCTGTCTCCAGAGCTGCTGAAAAAGAATGAGGGAGATCTTTTATTGTCAGGATGGCCCCTTCACAAACCGTAATCATGTAATCCACTGTATTTTTAAGCTCTCTGATGTTGCCGTTCCATTCAGCTGCTGTCAGCTTTTCCATCAGTATAGGATCGACCTTCAGCCATTTTCCATTCTTCGTAATAAAGTGGTGAGTCAGGAGCGGAATATCTTCTTTCCTTTGATTTAAAGAAGGGATGGAAAGATTCAGCACGTTTAAACGGTGAAACAAATCATTTCTGAATGTTTGAGTTTTCATTTGTTCCTCAATTCTTTTATTTGTTGCTGAAATAATCCTTACGTTGATCGGAATAATTTTGGTTCCTCCGATTCTTCTAATTTCCTTTTCCTGAAGAACCCTAAGCAGCCTGGACTGCATGGAGAGGCTGATATCTCCAATTTCATCAAGGAAAATGGTGCCGTTATCTGCAAGTTCAAACAATCCCTTCTTGCCGCCGCGCTGTGCTCCAGTAAAAGTTCCCTCTTCATATCCGAAAAGCTCGCTTTCAAGCAGGCTTTCTGACAGGGCACTGCAATTCACCGGCAAAAATGGGCCGTTCTTTCTCATGGAATGCCGGTGGATCGCATGGGCAAATAATTCTTTGCCGATTCCTGATTCTCCCTGAATTAAAATCGGGTGTTCAGATAATGCAAGCTTCTTTGCAATTTGTTTAAGCTTCTTCATTTTTGAGTTTTCACAAATGATGTCATCGAAGCTGTATTTAGCATAAAATCCTTTTTCCTTTAGCTTTCGCTGTGCTGTTTTTTCAATTTCAAAGGCTTGGCGCACACTTTTAAAAACAGCAACAGTTGTTTGTTCTCCTGTCATTGAGTAGCGGAATACGACGACATCCACCCCGTGAATGGTGAATAAATGACTTTCTTCCGATCCTTCCATAATAAATTCCACAACTTCTTTTTCAAAACTGGCAGTCTGGATGGGGAAATTCATTATTTCTGCTGATTTTACTTGAAAAAGCGCTTCAAGTTTTTCATTAAAAACGGTAATCTCATTTCTTTCATTCATGGCTAAAATTCCATCGTCCACTGTGTTAACTACATTCTGAATGTGCTGATAGACCTCTTTTGTCTGCTTTTCGGCAAGCATCAGTTTCTGCTGAAGCAGGATGATGCTGCGGATGTACCTTTCGGAGATCTGCAGTGTGGCATTCTCAGGCAGGCTGCAGTAATCAGCTATTTTCAGGATAGTGGTCATATCAAAGAGGCGGACGCCAATATCCAATATAAGCGGAACATATGAAGGGACAAGCTCGATTTCACCGGGTGAAACTGCAGCATCTATATTTTCTTGATAAGAGTGATTTTTCTTGAACGGAATAAAACGGACGTGGTTAATTCCCAGCTGATAAAGGGACTGAATCAGCTCCATCGTGACGTTGTATTCATCATTTACTACAAGCACGTTTGAACCCGCCGGAAGGTTCAGCAGCTTGTCTAAGTATTCGTGATGAACAGTCCTCTGGCCGGTTATTAGTACTTTTGCATCTATATTCTTTAAATGACTTAGTTCTTCTTTAAGGGATTCTGAGGAATAGAGAATAATGTCTGCCTTAAGGTCAGTCGGAAGACCATCATCTACAGCATAGCTCTTAATGGAAAGATAATCTCCCAATAGCTGGTTGAGTTGGGTATGAAGCGTTTTTTTTGTTTTTATACCGCCTGTCAGGAGAATAATGGAAGGTTTCATTTTCTCACTCCTTTTGGTTCTATTGGTTATATAATATCATAAAAATAAACCAATTTAGACCAAAAAGACAATGATTATTAGAAATTTTAGATAATAATACTTTATGCAATATGATGAATATTAGAGTTGGGTCAATTTTATTTTTGGACTATACTTACTAAAGGACAAGCTGTGAGGTGGACGATATAAAATAAGGCTGTTTTCGCATAAATTGTTGTTTTTCATGATAAATGTTGTCCGTTCCTTTCCGCTCCAGGAACTTGCTTTCCGCGGGGAGCATGGGAGCCTCCTCGGCTTTGCCTGTGGGGTCTCCCATTTTGCTCTATATCCCGCAGGAGTCAAGTTCCTTCCGCTGCAATCCACTCATGTTTTTATCATTTAGTCTAATAGCAACAATATTTACGAAAAGAGCCTAAAATAAAAAAGCCCCTCTCATTTCATGTTGGCACAAAAATTGCATTATATACTTGCAAATGACAATTTCCGAGAGGAGAGGCATTTCCAAGGGAGATGTCGTTTGCTATCTAAAGAAAACATGAAGAAGGGGAGAAGAACTAATGGCTCAAGCTGAAACAGCTTATCAACCAAAGGGGAAGGAAAAGAAAGAACGCAAGATTAATGTTTTTGCACTTTTACTCGGTGTATTGGTTGTTGCAACACTATTAACTTACGTATTGCCTGCAGGAGATTATGCAAGGGTAGAGGTTGACGGAAGAACAGAAATTGATCCGGATACGTTTCAGTCCGCTGAACAAACACCCGTCAGCCCGTTTGGAATGGTAAAAGCACTTCATACCGGAATGGTAGAAGCTGCAAACATTATCTTCTTTGTTTTGATCATCGGCGGATTTTTTGGAGTGTTAACGGCAACGGGTACGATTAACCTATTGATTACTACGCTTGCTAAGAGGCTTGCAACTCGTGAAAAACTTTTGATTCCTGCGATGATGCTGTTTTTTGCCATCGGAGGATCTCTTATGGGGATGGCAGAGGAAACACTTGCTTATATTCCATTATTGATTCCGCTTGCGCTCGCATTGGGATTTGATGTGCTGACTGGTACGGCGATCGTCATTCTTGGGGCTGCGGCAGGTTTTACAACAGCTGTCATGAACCCATTTACAGTCGGGGTGGCACAGGGGATTGCTGAGCTTCCGATGTTCTCCGGCATGGGGTACAGACTTGTATTATTCGTCATTGTTTATGCAGTATCGGTTATTTTTGTTTACCGTCATGCAATGAAAGTGAAGAAAGATCCATCAAAAGGCTTTTTCGGAAAATACAGCAGAGAAGAAGCGGATGTCCTGTTGAATTCGAATGAAAAATTAGAGACAAAACATAAATTGATTTTAGGCGCCTTTTTGCTGAATTACGTAGTTCTTGCATTTGGAGTCATAAAATTTCAATGGTATATCACTGAGATTGCTGCTCTTTTTGTAGTATTAACGATTGTCATCGGAATCATCGGCAGACTTTCTGCAGATCAAATTGCCAAATCGTTTGTAGAAGGTTCCTCCCTGTTAATTGGCGGAGCACTCATTATCGGGGTATCGAGAGCGACGCTGGTCGTATTAAATGAAGGGCATATTATTGATCCTATGCTTTACGGAGTTTCAGGCGCACTTGAGAATATTCCTGCTTTTTGGAGTGTTATCGGAATGTACAATTTCCAGGCTATTATCCATTTTATCCTTGCTTCAGGAAGCGGACATGCGATGCTGACAATGCCAATCATGACGCCTCTTGCAGATTTGCTTGATATTACTCGTCAAACAGCTGTCCTATCCTTCTCATTTGCAGATGGAATCGGAAACATCATCTTCCCGACAGCAGGTACACTAATGGCCGGTCTTGCAATCGCGGGTATACCTTGGACGAAGTGGGCTAAATGGGTGCTGCCGCTTGTTTTCATTCAATATCTCATCGGACTTGCAGCAGTTGTTATTGCTCACTTGATGAATTACGGGCCGTTTTAAAAGACTGGTCATCATAGATAAACACAGGAGGTCAAACATTGCTTACTCTTATAAAAAATACAGAAGTATACGCGCCTCATTATTTAGGCAAAAAGGACGTGCTCCTTACAGCAGATAAAATCGGCTATATCAAAGACCGCATTGATTTGGATGCGGCATCACTTGATGTGCTGGTGATCGACGGAACAGGCAAGCTTTTAGTGCCGGGTTTTATTGATGCTCATGTTCACCTGATTGGCGGCGGAGGCGAAGGCGGTTTTAAAACACGCACCCCTGAGCTGAATTTAACGGATGCTACAACTGCCGGGATTACTACCGTTATAGGAGTACTCGGAACGGACGGAACAACAAGAAGAATTGAGAGTCTGCTTGCAAAAGCACATGCACTTGATGAAGAAGGCATCACAGCTTATCTTCACACAGGGTCTTACCAGATTCCGGTGAAAACACTGACCGGTAAAATTGAAGAGGATCTGATATTTATTGACAAGATCATCGGTGTTGGAGAGATTGCGATCTCTGATCATCGTTCATCTGAACCGACGTTTGAAGAGCTGGCCAAAATTGCAGCTGCCGCCAGAAATGGCGGTTTGATTACCGGGAAAGCCGGAGTGCTTGAAATTCATGTCGGAGATAGTGACCGCAAACTTGATCTTTTATTTGAAATCGCAGAAAAAACGGACATCCCTATCCATCACTTCCATCCGACCCATATTAACCGAAACGCTGAGCTGTTTGAAGAGGGAATCAAATATGCGGAACTTGGCGGTTATGTAGATTTGACCACAAGCACCATTCCTCAATTTCTCGAGGAGGGCGAAGTAAAGTGCAGCAGAGGCTTGCGCCTGATGCTTGAAAGGGGGATTCCAGCTGCACAAATTACGTTTTCATCTGACGGTCAGGCAAGCCTTCCATATTTTAATTCAGACGGTGATTTTGCAGGGCTTCAAGTTGGGAAAGTATCTTCCCTTTTTGAAGAGGTCCGTTCATCTGTTCTTAATGAGGTAGTTTCTCTCGAGGCTGCTCTTCAAGTCATTACATCGAATCCAGCCCGCATATTAAAGTTGAAGAAAAAAGGGGAAATCCGTGCAGAAAACGATGCGGACCTCGTCATGCTTGATAAAGAAACACTCGAAATTGACACAGTTATCGCAAAGGGAAAAGTAATGGTTGAAGGAGGGGTCCCAACTATCAAGGGAACCTTTGAAGCATAAATGAATGTCAGTCTGCTTTAACAAGAGAATATCTAATTTTGAGGGGGAATTGGAGTGAAGAAACCATTCAGTATGCTTGCGGCAGCCTGTCTGCTTGCATCAAGTTTCAGCATGCCTGCTTCTGCAGGAAGCAAGGAAGAAATTAAAGGCAGTCTTGTTATTGCAGGAGGGTCTTTGGGGAGCAGCAATCAAGCAGTCTACGAATCTTTTATTGACCGCGCAGGCGGAAAGGAAAATGCCAGAATCGGGATTATTCCTGCTGCGAGCGGAAAGCTGAAGTCTTCCAATGAGTTTAAAGCAGACCTCGTTAAATACGGAGTGAGAGCCGAAAATGTAGATATTCTTCCAATCTCAAATCATGATTTCAGTGATACTGATTTTGATGAGAGTAAGTGGAAAAACAACGTAAGTGAAAAAGAGATCATCAATCAGATTGAAGACCTTTCCGCTGTCTGGTTCGTCGGCGGAGATCAGCTGAAAATTACGGACACTCTTTTTGATGAAAAAGGAAAAAATACAAAAGCGCTAGATGCGATCTGGGACATCTACAGGGATGGAGCTGTTCTGGGCGGGACAAGCGCCGGAGCTGCGATCATGAGTGACGTTATGATTACAGGAGGCGACAGCCTTGGAGGGTTAAAAGGTGAATTCACAGAGGTGGATAAAGCACCTGCGAACAAAGAATATGCACCTGTTTACATTGAAAAAGGACTGGGTTTTTTCCAATACGGCATTGTGGATCAGCACTTCGATGAAAGAGCAAGACTGGGCCGACTGGCAGCAGCAGCTGTGAAATATGAAAAACAAAAAGAGAAATTTCATTCATACGGAATTGATGAAGATACAGCCTTAATCGTTGACAATAAGGCGAAAACAGCGGAAATTGCAGGCCGCGGCGGTGTCACAGTTGTAGATGCCGGCAAGGCAAAACCTGCAAGCAAGAAGCTGCACCCAGTCAATAATGTCTCGATCAGCTTCTTATCTCCTGGTGACAAAATTGACTTGAAGACTAAAGCTATTTCGGTGAATCCGGACAAAGATGAAACAAAAGGCTACGAGTATTATTCGTTTAAACCGCTTGAAGCGACTGGAATTCTTACCTCTTACGGAAGACTCAAACCATATCTTTCTTACTCGCTGATTGATAACTCGTCGACCAAATCAGTAAAAAGCTATTTATATGACAGCAAAGGAAAAGGCTTTGCATTAACGTTCAGTAAAACAGATGAAACGAATGGTTACTGGGGATATCAGGATGGCCAAAAAGATGACTATTCAATCACAAACGTAAAAATGGATGTTACACCGGTTTCTATTAAGTTCAAAAAAGATGATAAGGCATTCAAAAACTATAAACCTTCTAATTTTGAAATTCCTGAAGAAACCGATCGCGGCGACATTAAAGGAAACCTTGTAATCGCAGGCGGTGCTCTTGGATCAACAAACGAAGCCGTATATAAAGCGTTTATAGACCTTGCTGAAGGAAAAACAGACGCGAAGTTTGGGATTGTTCCGGCAGCGAGCGGATCGTTGAACTCATCCAAAGCGTTTAAAAAAGATCTTGTGAAATACGGAGTTAAAGAAGAAAATATTCAGATCCTGCCGATTTCAACGACAAACTACAAAGAGACTCCTGAAAACGATGCAGCAGAGTGGGAAAAGAACAAAAACAGCGAAGAAGCAGCTGCAAGCATAAAAGAGCTTGATGCCATCTGGTTTGTAGGCGGCGATCAGACGAAGATCACGAAAGCTCTTTTTAACTCAGATCAATCAGAATCCAAAGCCTTGACTGCGATCTGGGACATTTATAAAAACGGGGCAGTTCTCGGCGGAACAAGTGCCGGTGCAGCAATCATGAGCGATGTAATGCTTGCAGGCGGCGGCAGCCTTGATACTCTTGCAAAAGGCTTTACTGACACATATGACGGCATGCAGCAGCAGGAAGGCGGATCAGGCTATCTTGAACGCGGACTTGGTTTCTTCCAATACGGCATCATCGATCAGCACTTTGACAACAAAGCCCGCCTTGGCAGACTGATTGCGACAGCCTATGAAAAAGGAGAAAACAATCAGCTTTCTTATGGAATAGATGAAGATACAGCCATGGTCGTGAACAATGCTGAAAAGAAAATTGAAGTAGTCGGCCGCGCAGGAGTGACAGTGGTTGACTTATCTAAAGTAAAAACAAATCCGAAAACACAGAGTGAGTATAAGAACATTCTTCTTTCAACAATTGCAGCGGGTGACTCCGTTGATCTTCAAACAAAACAATTCGACATCAGCGAACACAAAGTCAGTACAGTTGGCTACGAGTACGGAGATTACAAAGCATCACCGCACTCAGGCGTTCTGACTGCTCACGGAACACTAAGCAAGTTCCTCTCCTATAACCTGATTGACAACAGTGGTGAAAAAGAAGTAAAAAGCTACGCTTTTGACCAAGGAAAAGGTGTCGAACTTACATTCAGAAAAACGAAAGAAACAGATGGATTCTGGGGCTATAAAGATGGCGGCAAAGATGATTATTCAGTAGTTAATGCTGTTCTTGATATTACTCCTGTGTCTGTAAAAGTGAAGTGAGACCGGGGAACCAAGCCGAATGCGGTTTGGTTCTTTTTTTTATGGCGGCTAACAAATCTTGACCAGGAAATGGAGCTCGCGAGTTCGAACGTGAATCCTGCGTTGGAAGGCGGTTTGGGCGAGTAAACTATTTTGTTGGTAGTTCAGAACTTGGACAAACAGGCGGTCTGCTTATCAAAGGTATTTTTGAAGATCGATCGATTTTTAGCTGGAAAAAGGATAATATTATGGGTTTTTTCCGACTGGAGTATGGATCCTGCGAGTTGTGGGATATTCAGCAGATTATGTAATTTGTATATTGATTATTCCGAACTTTTCAATATCCATTGTCTGGTGGAACCAATTCCTATATACTTCTTACTATTATTTAAACTTTTATATTCTTGTATAATTTCAGTCAAGATGGTCTGATCGTTTCTACCTGGCAGCCGCTAAAATGCCAGACTACAAGAAGGTATGAACAACAAAGATGAGAAGATGTGAATTGTGTGATATGCTAATCTTTGATTATCCTCTGAGGCTAATCTTTGAAAATCGTATTGAACAATGATTCCGCATGCAGGCTCTTATTCTTTCATACCTTCTGTCTTGCGGCTGAAGGTGTGAAAGAATAAGAGCTTTTTGATGATTATAAAAGAATGAATGCCAGCTGATGTTTACATTCTTAACAGCCAGAGGAGAGAGACAGATGGAATTGGTAAAAGGAACAGCGCTATTATTACTAGTACTTGGGTTATTTTCATTATTCAGCTATAAAGCTCCAAAGGGCATGAAAGCGATGGGGGCGCTTGCAAATGCAGCCGTTGCTGCCTTTCTTGTTGAAGCCTTTCAGCGATATGTTGGAGGAGATCTTCTGAAGGTTGAATTTCTCGGAGAAGTTGGCGATGCCGCAGGAAGCATGGGGGGAGTAGCGGCTGCTGCTCTTGTGGCGCTTGCACTCGGTGTGTCCCCGGTTTACGCCCTGATGCTTGGCGTATCATGTGCCGGACTGGGTTTGCTTCCTGGTTTTTTTGCAGGCTATCTTGTTGCTTTCCTGGTAAAACTGATTGAGAAAAAAACACCTGCAGGTCTTGATTTGCTGGTGACGATTCTTGTTGCGGCTCCGCTTGTGAGATTAATAGGAAACGCCCTAACTCCAGTAGTGGATGCTACACTTCTGAACATTGGCGGCATTATTACTGAAACAGCCAACAGCAACCCGATTCTAATGGGGATTATCCTTGGAGGAGTGATTACAGTTGTAGCTACAGCGCCATTAAGCTCCATGGCTCTAACAGCCATGCTTGGTTTAACTGGACTGCCTATGGCGATTGGTGCTTTGGCTGTATTCGGATCTTCCTTCATGAACTATGTTCTCTTCAGCCGTCTTAAATTTGGCGACAGACGAACAACTATTGCCGTAGCGATTGAGCCTCTAACTCAAGCAGACATTATTACGGCAAATCCGATTCCGGTGTATGTGACGAACTTTTTCGGCGGAGCTGCAGCCGGTGTAGTCGTTGCCTTATTCGGACTTGTAAACAACGCAACAGGAACGGCAACTCCCATCGCAGGTTTAGCTGTCATGTACGGATTTAATGACCCATTAACCGTTACGATAACAGCCGCGCTTTGTGCTGTTGCCGGTGGTGTATTCGGTCTGCTTGGATCGATTGTGTTTAAAAATTATAAGATCAAAACGGTTTCTGATATTCGTAAAAACAGCGATCTTAAAGAAGCAGCATAACGAAAAAAAGCTTCTGGGGAAATATTCCCTCAGAAGCTTTTTTTTGCTTCGATATGAAGTTTTTTCATTCTATATTGCAGGCTCTGGCGGCTTAAACCCGCTTCTTCTGCTGCTTTTGAAATGTTATATCCGTTCTTTTTCAGCAAGGCTTTGATATAGTTGGCTTCTGAACGGTCCAAGTGTTCTTTCAGCTTCAGGGACTCACTTTTTTCTTCATAAACCTGTACTTGGGAGGAAGCAGTTGTCCGCGTCTTTGATTTTGAGCGGAAATGCAGAGGCAGATGGTTAAGTCGGATCGTTTCCTCATCTGCAATGAAATTCATCGCTCCTTCAATCGTGTGCTGAAGCTCCCGCACGTTGCCCGGCCATTCGTAAGAAAGAAGATTATCCATGACCTCCTGATCAACACGCTGAACATCCATTTGAAAAAGCTCATTATATTTTCGGATAAATTGCCTGATAAGAAGAGGGATATCTTCAGTTCTGTCTCTCAGCGGAGGAACAAAAACAGTCACTACACTCAGACGGTAGTATAGATCCTTTCTCATGCGTTCATTGGTTATCGCTTCAATCGGATCTTCATTGATTGTCGCTATGATTCTTACATCAATTGGTGTATCTTTCGTATCGCCAATCCGCCTGATCGTTCTCTCCTGCAAAGCCCTCAGCAGCTTGGACTGCAAATAAGGATTCAAAGAGTTAATTTCATCAAGCAGCAGCGTGCCTCCCTCTGCTTGTTCAAACAAACCGGGATGATCAATCGCTCCTGAAAAAGCTCCTTTTTTGGTGCCGAACAACAAACTTTCAATCAGACTGTCTGGCAGTGCCGCACAGTTCTGAGAGATAAAAGGAGCTGCTGAACGGCTGCTTCCGTTATGGATGCTTTGTGCAAAAAGCTCTTTTCCTGTACCGGTTTCACCGACAATCAGGACAGATGACGCTGTGCGTGTCGCACGCTTGGCACTTTCAATGACTTCTTTTATAGCAGGACCTTCC
This sequence comes from Metabacillus idriensis, assembly GCF_009674765.1. GTDB lineage: Bacteria > Bacillota > Bacilli > Bacillales > Bacillaceae > Bacillus_P > Bacillus_P idriensis. The sequence goes on from NZ_WKKF01000001.1 coordinate 160,681, forward strand.
CCAATAATACTTTCAAAGGTATAACGTGTCCCTCCCTTTCTTTTAATATTGTCCTTTATCAGCCTCTCGATCTTTGTAATATCTTTTGCAATTTCAACAGCGCCGATGATTTCATCGCCATCTCTGATTGGAAAAGTGTTGTTGACGGTTGTGATTTCTTTTCCTTTGTTGTTGAAATAGGTTTGTTTAATATTATTCGTTTCTGTGCCGTTCTGAAGAGCCTGCACGAGCGTGCTGTCTCCGTCTTTAGAAAACATGAAAACGTCCAGGAGATTTTTGTTCATGACATCCCGGCTGTCCATTGATTCAATTTGCATCATCTTTTTATTGTAGAGAATGGTGTGTCCTTTTTTATCAATCACATGAAGACCCACATCAATTTCATCAATGATGGATTCCATAAACAAATGCAGATTTTCTTTTTTTAGATTCATAGTTACCCCCCCTTTATCGTACTTTTCTTCCATTTTATCCTCTCATATGCATTTTAGGCAAAATAATTTTGCGCTTCTGGTGCAAAAAAATTCTGCACTGCCATATTATTTTGCACTAAGAATCCTTTCACTGCTGTGATAACAGGTTGGCATGGAACTTGCATTCTATCTTTATTGAAGAATCAAACTCAGGAGGAATGGCCATGACCGTCACATACAAGCATGAACCGTTTACAGATTTCAGTAAAAATGAAAACATTCAGGCAATTAAAGAAGCGCTGGTATTCGTGAACTCTCATCTGAATAAGGAGTATCCGCTTATCATCGGGGGAGAGCGAATCACGACATCAGAAAAAATAACGTCTGTTAATCCTGCCAACAAAGCAGAAGTGGTTGGAGTCGTTTCCAAAGCGACAAAGGAATTAGCCGAAAAAGCCATGGAGCAGGCGCTGGAAGCTTTTGAAACATGGAAACTAAGAAAACCCGAAGCGCGTGCAGCCATCCTGATACGTGCAGCAGCCATTCTTCGCCGCAGAAAGCATGAATTTTCAGCTTACCTCATAAAAGAAGCAGGAAAGCCTTGGAGTGAAGCAGATGCAGATACGGCAGAAGCCATTGATTTTCTTGAGTATTATGCACGTCAAATGCTGAAGCTGAAGGACGGCGTTCCTGTGCAGAGCAGAGAAGGAGAGCAGAACTCGTTCAGCTATATTCCACTTGGAGTAGGAATCGTTATTTCTCCGTTTAATTTTCCGCTTGCCATCATGGCGGGAACGGCAGCAGCGGCTATTGTTGCGGGAAACACGATCCTTTTAAAACCTGCTAACTCAACGCCTGTTGTGGCAGCGAAATTTGCGGAGCTTCTTTTAGAAGCTGGACTTCCAGCAGGTGTACTGAATTACATTCCGGGAAGCGGTGCTGAAGTAGGAGATTACTTGGTTGATCACCCGAAAACACGATTTATTTCGTTTACAGGTTCGCGTGAAGTTGGCTGCAGAATTTATGAACGTGCCGCAAAAGTTCACAGCGGACAAAAATGGCTGAAGCGGGTCATCGCTGAAATGGGCGGCAAAGATACTGTTGCCGTTGATAAAGACGCGGATTTGGACTTGGCTGCATCTGCCATTGTTGCCTCAGCTTTTGGCTTTTCAGGACAAAAGTGTTCGGCAGGATCGCGTGCGGTTGTTCATCAGGATGTATACGATGAAGTTCTTGAAAAGGCAGTAGCACTTACAAAAGAGCTGACAGTCGGAAATCCTGAGGACGCGGGCTCTTGTATGGGACCGGTCATCGACCAGAATTCCTACAACAAGATTATGAGTTATATAGAAATAGGCAAAGTAGAAGGCAGACTCATGACAGGAGGGGAGGGAGACGATACAGACGGCTTCTTCATCCAGCCTACTATTTTTGCTGATATAGGCGAAAAAGACCGCCTTATGCAGGAAGAGATTTTTGGACCAGTCGCAGCCTTCTGCAAGGCAAAGGATTTTAACCACATTCTTGAGATTGCCAACAACACAGATTATGGATTAACAGGTGCTCTCATCTCAAACAACCGCGATCACATTGAACGCGCTAAAGAAGAGTTTCACGTTGGAAACTTATATTTTAACAGAGGCTGTACAGGAGCCATTGTCGGCTATCAGCCGTTTGGCGGATTTAACATGTCAGGCACAGATTCTAAAGCCGGCGGACCTGACTATTTGCTGCTTCACATGCAGGCAAAAACAACTTCAGAGACATTTTAAGGAGGAACAGATATGACAACTTTGACAAAATCTCAAGAACTCATTCAGCAAACATCCCAATACGGAGCAAACAACTATCACCCGCTTCCAATTGTGATTTCTGAGGCTGAAGGCGTTTGGGTGAGAGATCCTGAAGGCAGCCAGTATATGGATATGCTTAGTGCTTATTCAGCTGTCAATCAGGGGCACAGACATCCGAAGATCATTCAGGCGCTTAAGGATCAGGCAGATAAAATTACGCTCACATCACGCGCATTTCATAACGATCAGCTTGGACCTTTCTATGAGTCTGTTGCTGCATTGACAGAAAAAGAAATGGTGCTCCCGATGAACACAGGAGCAGAAGCAGTGGAAACAGCCATCAAAGCTGCACGAAGATGGGCTTACGACGTGAAGGGCGCTGCTGAAAACAGCGCTGAAATCATCGCGTGCATCGGAAACTTTCACGGCCGCACAATGTCAGCTGTGTCGCTTTCCTCAGAAGAAGAATACAAGCGTGGTTTTGGTCCGATGCTCCCTGGAATTAAACTGATTCCTTATGGTGATCTAGCAGCATTGGAAGCAGCCATTACACCAAATACAGCAGCCTTTTTAATCGAGCCGATTCAGGGAGAAGCAGGCATCGTCATTCCTCCTCAGGGATTCTTGAAGCAGGCAGCTCAAGTGTGCAAAGAGAACAACGTCATTTTTATCGCTGACGAAATTCAGTCAGGGCTCGGCAGATCAGGAAAAACTTTTGCCTGTGACTGGGAAGATGTGAAGCCTGATATGTACATTTTAGGCAAAGCTCTTGGAGGCGGTGTTTTCCCGATTTCCTGCGTTGCTGCAAACAAAGACATTCTCGGTGTTTTCAACCCAGGGTCTCACGGTTCAACATTCGGAGGCAATCCGCTTGCTTGTGCTGTTTCTGTTGCAGCCCTTCAGGTTCTCGAAGAAGAAAAACTTTCAGAGCGGTCGCTAAAGCTCGGTGCTTATTTTAAAGAAAAGCTTGCGGAAATCAACAATCCTTTGATCAAAGAAGTGCGCGGAAGAGGCTTGTTTATTGGGGTAGAGCTTACTGTACCTGCCCGTCCTTATTGCGAAAAACTGAAGGATGAAGGGCTGCTCTGCAAAGAAACACATGAAACAGTGATTCGCTTTGCACCGCCGCTTGTGATTTCAGAAGAAGATCTTGAGTGGGCAATCGAAAAAATTACGCGCGTGTTATCAGAATAACTAATAAAAATAAATGCTACTATTCATATCAATGGGGTGGAATCATGGGGATTATTAAGGACGTACAGGCAGATAAAGAAAAAGAAAGCTTAAATTTATTTCAGTCGACGCAGACAATTATTAAAGAGGCATTGAACAAATTAGGCTACTCAGAAGAATTTTTTGAGCTTCTGAAGGAACCTGTCAGAATGCTTACAGTTCGTATTCCGATTCAGATGGACGATGGCTCGGTAAAAGTCTTTACGGGGTACCGCTCACAGCACAACGATGCTGTCGGACCGACTAAGGGAGGAGTGCGCTTTCATCCTGAAGTAAGCGAAGATGAGGTAAAGGCACTGTCCATTTGGATGAGCTTAAAATGCGGCATTGTGAATCTGCCGTATGGCGGGGGAAAAGGCGGAATCATCTGCGATCCGAGAGAAATGTCACTTAAAGAGCTGGAAAGACTGAGCCGCGGATACGTCCGGGCAGTCAGCCAAATTGTAGGTCCCACTAAAGATATCCCTGCCCCGGATGTGTTTACAAACTCTCAAATCATGGCGTGGATGATGGATGAATACAGCAGGCTGCGCGAGTTTGATTCGCCGGGCTTCATTACAGGCAAACCGCTTGTCCTCGGCGGTTCACACGGAAGAGAAACAGCAACAGCCCGCGGCGTGACCATCTGCATAGAAGAAGCAGCTAAGAAAAAAGGCATAAGCCTTGCAGGTGCTCGCGTAGTCATTCAAGGCTTCGGCAACGCAGGAAGCTTCCTTTCGAAGTTCATGCATGACGCAGGTGCAAAAGTAATCGGCATCTCAGATGCATACGGTGCACTCTACGATGAAGATGGCTTGGATATCGACTATTTGCTGGACCGCCGTGACAGCTTTGGAACAGTAACAACACTTTTTACGAATACCATTACAAACAAAGAACTGCTTGCACTTGATTGCGACATCCTTGTACCGGCTGCCATTTCCAATCAGATTACAGCTGAAAATGCGCATCAAATCAAAGCATCTATCGTGGTCGAGGCTGCAAATGGACCGACAACCATCGAAGCCACTAGAATCTTGACGGAGCGGGGGGTTCTTCTCGTGCCGGATGTGCTGGCCAGTGCAGGCGGTGTGACAGTATCATACTTCGAATGGGTCCAAAATAATCAGGGATATTATTGGTCAGAAGAAGAAGTAGCGGAAAGACTTCAAAAAGTGATGGTTGATTCTTTCGAGAATACATTTCAAACCGCACTTGTCCATAATGTAGACATGAGACTTGCGGCGTATATGATCGGAAGCAGGAAAATGGCGGAAGCTTCCCGCTTCCGCGGATGGATTTAAAGTGAAAAGAGCCCAGGAGACAATTCTCCGGGCTCTTCTATATTTTTGCTTTAAACTTCAGAGCCACAATACAAATGACGAGCCACGCGCCTCCCGCAGCAAACCCCGCAATGACATCACTTGGGTAATGCACGCCAAGATAGATTCTGCTGAAGCCGATTAAAAAAACGATGAAAAAGAAAGATGCCATAATCAGTACCTTAAGACTCTTCTTTTTGACCATTAAAGTTATTAAATAGGCGAGAATACCAATAAATGAGAAGGAAACCATCGAATGTCCGCTCGGAAAACTATATCCGTCTTCTGTAATAAGAGGGTTAAATGTGGGACGGTCCCGCTTAAACATCCATTTCAGATAATAATTTAAAAGAGATGAACCGGATACTGCCACAATTAAAAACAGCCCTTCCCACCATTGCCGGTTGATGAACAGTACAATGAGTGCGATGGACATTCCAATCATGATGCCGGTTACTGATCCCAGGGAAGTAATGCCTGCCATGATTTGACCAAGCATAGGGGTGCGCATTCCATGTATGTATTGGATGATTGGGTTATCAAATGATTTAAGTTCCATCTCAATGACTTCATCTGCAAATTCTATGAAAATAAAACTGAAAGCTCCAATAAGGAGGATGGAATACATAATAAATGTCTTTGACATTCTTTCTTGTGCATCATTCTTCATTGCAAAACTCCTTACCGTATTTAATTATCAAAATACCTCTTTTGATCATTCGGCAAACATTCATGATGGTTTCAGGTTTTAAGAACGTGATTTAAGGAAAAAGAATATTACAATTGGAGGTGTCTCAGGTTGATCAAAGAACTTATTAAACGAATTCAGCTGCATGAAACGGGAGATCAGGCAGCGGTGCTGTCCCATTTCTTTTTGCTATCCTTATTTCCGCTTCTTATTTTCCTGGTTGCATTGCTTCCTTACTTCAATATTGAAACGAGCAGGATGGTTGATATTATAAACCAATATGCGCCTGCAGAAGCAGGGGGGATGCTTTCTGACCATTTAGAAGGGTTAATTAATGAACCTAACGGAGGCTTGCTGTCATTTGGTATTTTGGCAACGATCTGGTCAGCATCTAATGCAACAAATGCCCTTATCAGGTCGTTAAATAAAGCGTTTATTGTGGAAGAGACACGTCCATTCTGGAAAATTCGTCTTCACGCAGTCATTATGACGATCGGCCTTGTCATTACGTTTGCCCTTACACTTGTATTGCCTGTGTTTGGTAGTGCCATTATCGGATTTGTTGGAAATTATTTTTCATTTGTTAGTGACAATGAAATTATTTTAAATGTGATGAGGTTTTTAATCTCTTTTCTGATGATGTGTGCCGTGCTGATGGTTTTGTATTATTTGGCACCGAATGAAGAGATGACTTTAAAAGGTGTCTACTTCGGGGCAATCATCGCAACCATCTTATGGCAGCTCGTATCGCTTGGGTTTGCATTTTATGTTTCTCAGTTTGGGAATTTTAATGCTACATACGGCAGTCTTGGCGGTGTCATCGTTCTTATAACCTGGCTTTATTTATCCGGATTTGCCATTTTGATCGGCGGAGAAATCAATGCCATTAAGGTTTGTGAGAGGAACGGGAAGAAATGTGTTTAAGTCGTGTTGCCAGGGACGGCAGCCGCAGAAACAAAAAAAAAATAACTATTGACATTAAATAATAAATGATGTTAAAATTAAAAATTTGATATATTTACCTCTGTATGGTATACTGTAAATAGATACCATATGGAGGTGTTTTTTTGTTCAAAATAGGCGACAAAATTATGTACCCAATGCACGGAGCAGGAATCATAGAATCTGTAAAAGAGATGGAGATTCAAGGAAAGAAACAGGATTACTTTGTGATTCAGCTGTCCATCGGAAATATGCAGATTATGATCCCTCTGCAAAAACTTGGCAAGCTCGGAATTCGTCCTGTAGAAAATCAAATAAAACTAGAAGAAGTATTAGTTGTTTTTCATGACGGAGAATCAGATGAGCTGCTGCCTTGGAAAGAACGATATAAAACCAATATGGATAAAATAAAATCAGGTGAAATCCAGCAGGGGGCTGAAGTAGTAAGAGACCTCATGCGAAAAAGCATTGAAAAAGCCCTAAATACAAGTGAAAAACAAATGCTGAACAATGCAAAGAACATCTTTGTCAGTGAACTTGTTTTAATTAAAGGCTGTACGGAAAATCAGGCTAATGAAATGCTGATGACCAAGAAAATATCTTAAGCTCTGCCCAAAATAGTGAAAGCTATTTTTTTTTTGCTTTAAAACAGAAAAAATGATAAAAAAGTAATTCCTGAGCATCACTTTTCCTCTGAGCACCTTGATGTGAACAGTCCGCATAATTCTTCAGAAAGAAGCTGATTCATTTCTTTTTTATTAAAAGAATAATAACTCCAGGTGCCTTTGGTTTCTTTCAAAATCAACTCTGCGTCCAATAAAATCTTAAGATGGTAGGATAATTTAGATTGAGGCATATCTATCATTTCACTTAAATCTCCTACACACACTGTCTGGCGACGGCATATGAGATGAAGAATTTCCAGCCGTTTCTGATCAGCCAGCGCTTTAAATTTTTTTTCATAGAGTGCAAAGGGTTCTTTTTTATATGTTTGTTCCATATTCATCACCTTTCATCGAGGATTAAAGTATATTCGCTCTGAAACGGTTTGACAATATTTTATCAATAGAAGTGATTAAATAGAGTCTATTATAAAATAAAAACCGTTTATCATGAAGATAAATGGTTTTTGTGTTGGGTATGGACGTCTGATAGGTTAACAGCCGCTTCCGCTTTTCGGCTTTGTCCAGCTCCATCTCCTAGCCCCTCGGCCAGAACAAATTCCCTCAGGAAAGGCGGGACCCGGACTTTTCGGGTGAATTCTTTTCTGTCTGCCCGAGTCTGAACAGGTAGGTCTGTTTAACACATTGTCCAGTTCCACCGCCCAACTCCTCGGCCAGAACGGATCAGCGAGTAAAGGCAAAAAGCGCCTTTACTCGCTGATCCTTATCTGTCTGTCGGAGCTAAACGGGCGCTTCCGCTTTTCTTTATTCCCACTTCACAAAAGCCTCTAATACAATAGACAGCAGAATTCCCATCATAAGACCGTTTGATAGGAGGGGGGAAATATAGACTGATAGGTTCTGGAAGACTGCGGGATCTGTGTTCATGATGCTTACGCCGAGCAATAGCGGCGCTGCAATCCGGAAAATGGTTTTTGAGTCAAAGCTTGTTCCTTGAATGCTTTTAAGTGCTGTGCCGAAAAGCTGCAGATACGCAACGAAAAGGACAGCGTTTCCGACTGTTATTGGAAGTGTAATGAGAATGGCTACGAGCGGCGGGAATATGCCTAAAAGGGTAATGAGTGCCCCGCCAATGAAAAAGGGTTTGCGTTTGAATAGTTGAGTGCTTTCTAAAAATCCGATCGTCGATGTAAAGGGTGCATATGAAACAAGGCCAAGCAGGGAGGCACCTGCGGAATAAGTACCTGTTAAAAAAAACGATCTTCTGTATGAAGCAGAGTCTGGAACGTCCTTATAAAGCTTTGCAGCAGCCTGAATGGAGGCAATTGTATTGCTGAGGTTCATCATGCCGCCAAGAAAGGCTATCAGGATAATTCCCCATTCAAGATTCGGTTTTCCGAGCGGAAAGAAGATGGAGCCCTGCCCGGTAACGGCTTGTATGGATCCTTCCGAAGGAAATAATATCAGATAGAGAATCCACCCAACAACAATTCCGAGCAGTATAGAGAAATTGCCCAGAAAAGCATTCCCTTTTATTTTTAAAAAGCTGACGAAAAAAACTAGGGCAATCGAAAATAAACTTACAGCAGCATTTAATGTTCCGTCCGGTTCTATTTTCAGCATTCCTTTGAAGAAGGTCAATATTAATTGAAAAGCCAGCAGAAAAAGATACACACTGGCAACCATAGGTGTGAAAATCTTCTGCACCGCAGAAGTGAGGTTTAACGCAGCCAGAATAATCGTTGTAATTCCGGCAAGCAGTATGCCTGTAGCAATTCCTCCGCCAATTTGGGCAAAGCTCATGCCGAGTACAGAAGCTGACATGCCGAGATTTAAAATCAGCCCCCAAATAATTCCTGAGTGACCCTCCATTAAAGGGTATTTGTGGCCAATCCACCCTTGCAGAAAGCATGCCAGACCTGTGAAAATCAGAGAGCTTCTGAGGGTTATGGCAATTTGATCCGGTGTAAGTTCAAATGCAGCTCCTACTGAGATAGGAACAACAATCGTATTGGCAAAAATAAAGAAGAGCCACTGTATCGAGGCAAGCGGCGTTGTTAATTTTGATAGTGTCATATTCTTTCCCCTTTTTCTTTTATATCTAAGAACAGAATGAGAATAAGATTGGAATCTTAAAGACGTATCTTTTTACATGATCTATGATTATAATAAACCATTTTTAGTTAACCAACTAATTCCCCGTCTGTGAGCGGCTCGCTGTCTACTTTGAGCTCCTCCTCATGAAAGCCGAAGACCACAAGAAGCATGATGATAAAAAGGATAACAGTAAATAATAATGATCTATGCAGCAATGGTTTTTCTCTCCATTTTTTTTCGTTTCCTATTATGCTATCATACAGTTAAATATATGAAAAATATTTATATAATGAATAAACTATATCTTTTCAGTATACGAAGAAGGCAGGTTACATATGGATATCAGGCAAATGAAGTATTTTATCGCCATTGCGGAAGAAGGCCAAATAACGGCTGCGGCCAATCGTTTAAGAATGGCACAGCCGCCGCTCAGCCAGCAGCTGAAAGCAATGGAAACAGAGCTTGGTTTACAATTGGCGGAAAGAAAGGGGAAATCACTTGAGCTGACGGATGCTGGACATAAGCTGTATCAGCATGCCCTGAAAATAACAGATGCCATGGAAGAAGCTATGCTCGAAGTCAAAGAAACTGGAACAGGTAAAACAGGAAAGCTTTCAATCGGCGTAAATACGTTATCTAGTTATGACTTGCCGAGATTTTTGAGAACATTTCAGAAAAGGTATCCTGATGTATCATATAAAATTCAACAGAATGAATCCGCTCAGCTTTGCAAGCTTCTTAAAGAAAGAGTCATTGATCTTGCAATAGTGAGATTGCCGCTTGAAGTTGATGATTTTGATGTGATTTCGCTTAAACCCGAGCCTTTTTATTTTGTAACTGCGGATTCAGCTCATACGATGTCATCTTCTGTTTCGTTTGAAGATCTTACTGGTGTTCCACTCATTATCCCAAGTACAGAAGGGCTTGGTTTATATAACAAAATTTCTTCAGCTTTTTCGAGCAGAGGACTTATTCCAGACATTATGTGTGAGTGCTCTGATATTTCCATTCTTTTTGATTTGGTTTCCTCGAGTTTTGGCTCTACGATTGTGCCGGAAACAGTTGTGAAACTAAATTCACTGAAAGATTTACATGTTTATCTAGTTGAAGACACAGAAAAACTCGGGGAATCAGGGGTAATTTCTCTAAAAAATCATTATTTGCCAAAAACAGCTCAAAACTTCATTGAACTTATACACGAAGGGTAATAAGGCTATACATACGGAGGGGTAAAGATATGAAGAAACTATGGGTGAGAAATGTTGTTTTAGAAACGGGTTATAAATTTGACGAAAATTATATCGAAACAGAAACAATGGTTTTTAATTTATGCATAGAAGATGGAAGAATTAAAGAAATAGCGCCTGCCGGAAATGGGATTGAGGGTGAATGTGAGATCTATGATGCAAAAGAGGCACTAGCTTTACCGGCGTTTTCAGAAATGCACATCCACCTCGATAAAACCTATTATGGAGGAAGATGGAAAGCTCCAGTTAAAGCTAAAAACATTTTTTCCCGCATCGAGGAAGAGCAGACCCTGCTGCTTGAGCAGCTTCCGTTTGTTAAAGAGCGGGCAGAAAGAATTCTGCAGCTTGAGCTTATGAATGGAACGACATTTGTGAGATCACATTGCAACGTTGATCAAGTAATCGGATTACAGCATCTCGAATTTCTTCATCAGGCATTTCATACCTATAAAGATAAAATAGAAGGTGAGATTGTCGCATTCCCTCAGCACGGCTTGCTTCGAAGCGGCAGTGTGCAGCTTGTGAAAGAAGCGATGAGAAATGGCGCCAATCTAGTTGGGGGAGTTGATCCTGCAACAGTTGATGAAGATATAGAAAAATCATTGTCTGCAATGGTGGACATTGCCGCAGAATTTGATGCCGGAATCGATCTTCATCTGCATGACAGAGGGCACTTGGGAATTTACACTATGAAGCGCTTAGTCAGTATGATTGAAGAGGCAAAACTTACTAAACAAATAACGATCAGCCACGGTTTTGGACTTGCTGCTTTAGCTGAAGGGGAAGCGCGGGAGCTTGCAGTCAGATTTTCAGAAGCAGGAGTCAATATAGCGTCAACTGCTCCGCTTGATTTTCAAATGCCGCTTTCATTAATGAAGTCACAAGGGGTGGATGTGTATTTGGGCACAGACAGTATTACAGACCACTGGGATCCATTTGGCACAGGAGATATGCTTGAGAAGGCAAATACACTTGCTCAGTTAAATCGCTGGAAGGACGAGCGCAGCTTAAGTCAGGCGCTTGGCTATATCACAAAAGGAATTACGCCGCTTTCAACAGACGGTAAACAAGTATGGCCCAAGGTTGGAGATGAGGCTAGCTTTGTCCTTGCGGAAGCCTCCTGTTCAGCAGAAGCTGTAGCTAGAAGGTCAAAACGTAAAGCTGTTTTATTTAAAGGCAATATCGTATTTGAAGCATAAAGACATATTTTTAAGGCTCAGGTTTAAAACGTAATAGTGAATTTGTGATTGCCTGGAGATTTTTGACTGTTAATGGGTAAAGCGGTTACAATAGGTATCGTGTATAGACTTGCTTCTTAATAGGAGAGGGATTATGAAATGAAACGTATACTAACAGCTTTATTTTTACTGGCATGTGTTCTGTCTATCACTGCTTGCGCAGCAGATTCTGGCGATAACACAGCTGAAGGGTCATTAATGGTAAACGCAGATATAAGACTGCCAGCTGAAATCAGCAAGAATAAAGAGGAAACGCTCTCTGTCGCAGTAACACAAGGCGATGAAGCTGTAGATGATGCATCTGACGTGCAATTTGAAATATGGAAAGCTGAGAGCAAAGAAGACAGTGAAATGATCAAGGCGGTACATAAAGGCAAAGGCATCTATGAAATCAAAAAAACATTCAGTGAAGATGGCGCGTATTTTGTTCAGACTCATGTGACTGCCCGTGATCTTCACGTTATGCCTAAAAAAGAATTCACGGTAGGAAAAGTTTCTGAAGAAGAATCTGTAAAAGCAGATGAACATGAAAAGACAGAAAATGCAGGAGATGACCACAGTCATCACTAACAGGTCAGGGTTTATCCCCTGGTCTTTTTTGTTTTCTTAAAAAGATGAAAAGAAGGCTAACCAAGGGCATCCTCACAATACTCATTAAATTTTTACATAAAATTAATAATTATTTGTTACAATATCGCTAAACAATATTGAAATCCGATATTAAGGAGGCGCATCTTAAAAATGCGTGAATTCATTCTGGGAGCTATAAAAATTCACATTCTGTATCATGCAAAAATTGAGCCGGTTTACGGCTCATTCATGATTGAGGAATTACGCAGCCACGGCTATGAAATTGGACCGGGGACTCTTTACCCATACCTGCACAACCTTGAGAAGGCAGGGTTTCTTACTAGGGAAGATAAAAAAGAAAATGGCCGGATCCGAAAGTACTACAGCATTACAAAAGAAGGGGAGGATGCATTGGAAAAATCAAAAGCGATGCTGAGAGAGCTTGCCAGAGAAGTATTAAAGGAGGAATTGTAAAAATGCTTAAAACGTGGATTGAAATCCTGCTTGTGTCTACGAAGCTTGGGCTGACTTCATTTGGAGGTCCGGTTGCACATTTGGGGTATTTCAGAGATGAATATGTAAAGAAGCGGAAGTGGCTTGACGAACGGAGCTATGCTGATTTAGTGGCTTTGTGTCAGTTCCTTCCGGGTCCGGCGAGCAGTCAGGTCGGAATTTCGATTGGAATAGTCCGGGGCGGCATGGTAGGAGGATTTTTATCATGGTTTGGCTTTACGATGCCATCTGTCATTGCCCTCATCTTATTTGCTTATTTTGTAACAGGCTTTCAAGCAGAAGATGCTGGCTGGATCAATGGTCTGAAGATTGTTGCCGTGGCAGTAGTTGCTCAGGCCATTTTAGGGATGGGAAAGAATCTCACTCCAGACAGGCCAAGAATTACAATTGCGGTCATTGCAGCTGTCTCCGCTCTTTTCTTTCCAACCGCACTTGGGCAAATCGCCATTATATTAATTGCAGGTGCTGCAGGCTATTGGATGTATAAAAATAAAGAGGTTCCAAAGGCAGAAAAACTGAATTTATCCATTAACAAGAAGACAGGTATACTTGCCTGGATCTTATTCTTTGGACTGCTGATTCTTCTTCCAGTAATCAGGCAAGTGTTTCCTTCGATTTGGACAGCTATGTTTGATACTTTTTACCGGGTTGGTTCCATCGTATTTGGCGGCGGACATGTTGTGCTTCCGATGATTGAACGGGAAGTCGTGCCGCAAGGATGGATTAGCGAAGAGATTTTCCTTGCCGGTTATGGAGCTGCACAGGCAGTTCCGGGACCGCTGTTTACTTTTGCAAGTTATCTTGGTGCATCGATGAATGGTTTCTCAGGTGCAATTGTTGCGACAGCAGCAATGTTTTTACCATCGTTTCTGCTTGTAGTTGCCATGCTCCCGTTTTGGAATATGCTAAGAGAAAAGAGCAGTGTCCAAGCAGCATTAATGGGAGTGAATGCTGCAGTTGTCGGCATTCTGCTTGCAGCCCTATACAATCCAGTATGGACTAGTTCCATAAAATCGACCGGTGACTTTGCCCTCGCTCTAATAGCCTTTGCCCTTCTTGTCTATTGGAAGCTGCCGCCTTGGCTTGTGGTACTGGCAGCAGCACTTGGGGGAATTGTGATTCAATATATAGGGTAATGAATAGATTTGTAAGGGGGGATGATAAATGAAAGATTTAAAATATCCTATTGGTTTTTTTCATGGTCCAGAAAAAATAGAACCGGTCCATTTGGAAAGCTGGCTCCATGAACTATCTGCAGCGCCATCAAGATTAAAAGCAGCCGTATTGGATTTATCAGATTCACAGCTGGATACGCCTTACCGCGAAGGAGGGTGGAGCGTTCGCCAAGTGGTTCATCATGTAGCAGACAGTCATATGAACGCCTATATAAGAATAAAACTAGGCTTAACAGAAGAAAACCCGGTTATTCGTCCGTATGAGGAAAAGGAATGGGCAGAATTGGCTGATTCAAAGCATGGGGAAATTGGCGTGTCACTCGTGCTGCTGGAATCTCTTCATAAGCGATTGATCCAGCTTGCGGCAACTCTATCTGAATCGGATTTAAACAGGACATTTTTTCATCCTGAAAATAAAACATCAGCTACACTTGCAGAAACTTTTGGTGTTTATGCATGGCATGGCAATCATCATATTGCACATATAGAGAGCCTTAGAGATAGAATGGGCTGGTAAGAAAACAGGAGATCTTCACTAAGAAGATCTCCTGTTTTTATGGTTTGCATGAGCTAAACGGACGGTTTAGCTTTTCTATGCCGCTGGGTCAACCTCAACTGCTTCATTTAAAACTTCTTCAGGAATGGAGAAGTTCTCAAGCTCATTCATTTCAGAGAATTGAGAGGTGATGGTTTGCTGCATTTCGATCTTCTGATCATTTTCAGTTATAAACATTTTGATGTCCATGTTTAATGATTTAGGAAAATAGGTTTCTTTGTCCAGTGTGTACGTATAATCAATTTGTTCAATGTCCATTTGCTCCAGTGCTGCCTGCATTGCAGGATCTGAGCCCATCATACTACCTGTAAGGCTCATCAATTTTTCACCATTGCCTTTCACATTTAAGATATATTCACTTTCGGTTTCTTCCATCTGAATATCATCTGCCATTTGCTCCAGCTGTTTGATTTGATCAGCAGGAGTCATCGTTTTTTGCTGATTCATCATTTCGCCCATACCTGGTCCAGCCTGCTTCATTTTCACCCATCCGCCTGACTGCAGATCTTTTATGTAAATGAATTCCTCATCCATATACATATCAATGGTATTCGTTTGGCCTTCAGCTTCCATTTGCATCGTCTGCTGCATGACGAGCGGATCTACATTTGTTTTCGTCTGCATATCAGCATTTGTTTCCATCGTTTCTTCTCCAGATTTCATGACCATATTCAGTGTGCCGTCCATGGCAAAATTTTTAAGCTCAGCAGATTTTTCACTGGCTGCTGCCAATACTTCCTGAGAAGTTGCTTTCTTGTCTGTTTCACTTGTTTCTTTGCTTTCAGCTTCCGTTTCAGCTGTTTCAGTTCCTTTATTATCTTTTTCTTCATCAGCAGCGGTATTTTGACCGCATCCAGCTAAAAGCAATGCAAACAATAAACTGACAATCCATCCTGTTTTTTTCAAAATAAACGAGCTCCTCTCCATTTTGGTGATTCAAGGTGTACACTTTCTTAAACGATTAAAACCTTATAAAGTTTCACTTTTTTCCCATTACCTCCTGAACATATTTGGAAAACATTTAAACTTTTCCCTTTATCATCCAATTTGAAACGCGTCATAAGAGAATGACAAAGATAAAAGGACCACTTATTAATGGTCCTTTTATCTAAGCTTTTATTCAGTTGTTTCATTCAATCCCCATGTTTTGACTCCGTCTGACTCAAAAATACCAAGGGTGACATCGGCAATATCAGGATCGGTATATAAGTGATCTCTCACCCGGATTTTTATATCATCTGCTACGGCAAGTGATAACCCGGGTTTTAGTTCCAGATAGCTTTCAACATGATATTTGCGGCCCTCCTGAAGAATGCGGAGATTTTTAATGTCTTCTACATCAGGATCAGCGAGAATCATTTCTGCAATCCGGTCCTCGACATCTTTAGGCGCAGCAACTCCGATTAATCCAATTGTATTTTCATACCCGATTTTAACGGCAATGCCTATCAGCAGTACTCCAATCAGCAGAGTACCTACACCATCTAAAACATACAAGCCGGTGAAATAAGACACTACGATTGATACAAGAGCTAATAATGCACCAAATGTAGCAATGATGTCTTCGTAGAAAACAAGTCTCGTCGGCGGAGAAGCAAGGCTTACATTTTTGAATGCATTTGCTGCAATGGCAAATCCTTTTGCTTCCGTTCTGGTCTCATGGGCAATTTCTTTCATTGCTTTTATTAGAATGAGCCCATCAATAATAACGGCGATGACAAGAATGCTTGCATTTAACAGGATGTTTGTGGTTGCCTTAGGGTGCTGAATCAGTTCCCAGCCCTTATGGAGTGTTTCATAAGCCATAATGGAAATCACAATTACCGCTATCAGAACGAAGAGATTTACGACCCGTCCGAATCCTGTCGGAAAACGTTTTGTCGGAGCTTTTTCAGCAAGAGCGCTTCCGACAAACACAAAACCCTGGTTGATGGCATCGGCCGCTGAATGCAAAGTAGTGGCGAACATCGTTCCATTGCCGCTAATAAAAGCAGCAATTCCTTTAATAATGGTTAATGCCGTATTTCCGAGAGCTGCAATGCCTGAAGATTTATTCCCTTTTTTAAGTAGCTGAAAAAACGTCATATGCCCACCTGCCAAATCATGATTATTTTTCTATAGTTACTATCCTTCAAACTAGCAGAAATTACTCAATTTCAATGTCAATATTCGTGTTCCGGATTGGATCAAGCCGTTCTTTCCGGAGAAGGTAAAGTCTGTAAGAATGGCTGCAAATGACCTTCAATATAGCGTAGGTCGGAACGGCAAGAAGCATTCCAAGCAATCCTCCCATGCTTCCTGCAACAATCAGCAGCAGGATGATGGTCAATGGATGAATATCAAGTCTCTTGCCCATGATCAGCGGCGAGGAAACATTCCCGTCGATTTGCTGCACGACAATAACAACGATGAGCACTTGTATAACCATAAACGGTGAATCCAGGAAGCCGACAATGACGGCAGGAATCACTGCGATAAACGGTCCAAGGAAAGGGATGACGTTTGTCAGCATCGCAAACATGGCAAGGAGGATGGAATAATCAAGTCCAATGATTAAATAACCTATGTACATCATCACACCAACCACAAGACTGACAAGTGCCTGTCCTTGAATGTACGAGCTTAGTGCATGATCCATATCTTTTAAAATAAGCTTGGCTTCGTTTGCTTTTGTATAGGGCAAAAAGCGCAAAACCTGTTTTGGCGCATATTCACCATCTTTCAGCAAATAAAAAACAATAAACGGCACCGTTACAAAGATAGTTGCAATGCTTGTCAGAATTCCAATGAAATTAGAAACACGGCTGCCGATATTGCTGACATTCGACTGGAAATAGTCTGTAACAGAGGCTGTCATCTTTTCAAATGTCAAAATATCATTCTGTTCAAATCGGGCGAACCATTTATTTTCTCTTAGAGCGAGAAGATTATCCTGAAGGGTTTGCACAATCTGAGGAAAGTTTTTGATCAGTTCTTGAAATTGTTTCTGAATAACCGGCCCGATCAAGAACACAAGCAAGGTTCCAAGACCAATAACCAGCAAATAAATAATGATGATCGAAATGGTATTCGGAACACCTTTTCTTCCTAAAAATCGTACGATTGGGCGAAGCAAATAAAAGATGATCCCTGAAACCAAAAAGGGGAAAAACAGGGTCGTGAATATGATTTCAAGCGGTCTGAAAATGAAATCCACTTTAGTCGACAGCAGAATAATCGTTAAAAAAATAATGATTCCATATCCAATTTTAAAAATTTTGTCCTTCGGCAAATGACATGCACCACCTTTTGATGTATTTCTCACTTCCATGAGTTTGCGGAGATTTGCCATATGTAGCTTTTCCCATAAGGAGATAAGGTGAAACAAAATTGTTTTCATTATAGCATGCCAGCACCATTTCTCGGTGCAGCGGCGAAGCCTATTTTTTGAATGGGCATAAGTTTATCATTATTTGTTATTCCCAAAGTTTATAATGTTTTTCAAGCTCACCAAGAGAAATCAAGTTTTTTTGCAGGGCTGCGGGACAAGAGCGGTTGTATTTCATAATTTCTTTATTAATCAGTTCCGCTTCTGCTGTCCGTTTTTCATCATCACTCAGCTTCATCAGGTTTTCTATGCGATGCTTAATCTCTTTCTGCAATTTAATCCATGCAGGCAGGTAGTTTGCGTTTTTGACGATTTTTGTGAAAATATCTCCTTCCAGAGCGCCTTTTGGAAGAGGCTTGCCCATACCCGGCAATTTTTCAGCACCGCCTTTTTTTTCATAATCCTTATAAATAGAGCTCATTAAATCTCTGTTAGATAAGTCATCATTGCTCTTTTTCAAGAAAATCCCTCCAATAGATCTAATATGGATAACTTCTTGATGGATCTGGAAAGTCCTGTAAGGATTTTAGTCGAATTTGTGAAAAAGAAAAACCTATCATAAAAGATAGGTTTCAAGGGCAGTATTCAAATTCTGAACATAAGTGACATTTATGTTTGAATGAATTTTGTATACATCTTTTGCCTGTGCGGGCGTCAAACTTGCAAAAAATGCTGCTGCTCCCATTAGGCTGAATTCCTGAACGAGATTTGAAAGGTCCTGTATTCCAGCTTCAGTGATCTCGCCTACACCATGAAAATCAATAAAGATCTGTTCAGCTCCTGAATCCGCCAAAAGATTTAACAATCGGCTTGTATTTTTAAAAATCAGATCTTGTGTCAGCGGTCCGAACAGCGGAATGAGCACAGCTTTTTTGGTCAGCATGATAAACGGGCTGGATAGTTCAACGATTCTATTGTATGCCTCTTCGGCTTCTTCTTTTTTTGCTAGGAGCTGAAGATCTGTTTCTGCCAGTCTTCTGCGGTGAAGCTCTACTTGATGGACGAGAGCTTCCATGCGTGAGTTTTGCTCTGTTAACAGAAGATAAAGAAAATCATCATCCCTGCTGATGTTTACTTTAAATAAGGCGAGAGGAGAGCTGAATGTTTTTAGAACCAGCTCTGTCTCTTGTTTATCTGATTTCAGAACTTTTTCTGCTTTTGTTCTGCTGTCTTCGTCAATTAAGTCAATAAAGCTATCCGTTTCTTCGAACAATTTTAATGCTGCAAGAGATTGTTGCTCTATGCGGAAGCTGTGATTTAATTTGAAAAAAGGAAGAGGAAGCATTTTGCTGTCAAACATGGGAATTTTCCTTTTCTTCTGTATTACTGAGCCATTCATGGAGATCAGACAATGCATGAAATAGTCGCGTTTTATCAGAACAGTACTCAGCTTTATTTATAGTTGAGACAATCCGGCCTCCAACGATAACTACGGGAGAGTGTTCTATTTGTTCAAGCTCCTGAATGTAGTGATTCAGGCGGTTTGCGTGCTTTCGCAGGGAAAAAGAAAGGCCGATTACGTCCGGCTGCCAGTCAGCTGCTGTTATCAGGGCATATTCCAATGGGAGATTTGCTCCAAAAAGCTTTGTTTTATATCCGTATAGTTCAAACAAAATAGAAACCATCTTAAGACCAAGGTGATGAAGTTCATCCTCTATGCATAAAAACATGGCTTTCTTGTTGGATTCCGTTTGCTTCGGTTCTGTCAGAATGTGCTGCTGGTATCTGGAGAGGACAAAATCACAAGTTGTCGTCGCTAAGTGCTCATCGGCAACTGATATTTGATCCTCTTCCCAGAGTATCCCTATATGTGCCATAGCCGGTGTCAGCAGCTCTTGAAAGATTGTAATAGGTTCTGCACCATCTGCATGCCTTGCTTCAACCATCTGCCATGCCCGGTTTTGATTGCCATCTAAAAGCAATCGTGTAAAAGCTGCCGTGTCTTTTTCCATATAAGTCACCTCTGAATCTATTAGCTGAAGTATCATTATTTCATCACAATCATTTTAACATAAGTAGACCATTATATCGGAGGAAGAAACACCCATAGATTAAAATCGGAAAATCTTTTTCCCAAGGCCAATTTCTAGACGTTAGGCTGATTGTTGCGATAAAATAGACTTATTCCCCTATTAAATCTCTTCAAAACGTTTTACAAAAATCAAACTATGAGGTGATGCAGTATTGTCGTTTTCTGTTGATAATATCATTCTAATTTTAGCTGTTCTTCTTACAATCGGTGTTATGACCGCAAAGTTTTCCTCTCGACTTGGATTGCCTTCCCTGGTATTTTTTATCGTTGTCGGTATGGTGCTCAGTCATTATATTTATTTTGATAATGCCAAGCTTGCCCAGCTTTTTGGTATTATCGCCCTGATCATTATTATTTTTGATGGCGGATTACAAACAAAATGGGTGGATGTCAGAAAAATTCTTGTGCCATCATCCATGCTTGCTACAATCGGTGTTTTTATCACGACGATTATTATCGGCGTATTTGCAAAATTCATTCTCGATTTAACTTGGCTTGAGGGGTTATTATTTGGCGCGATCGTTGGGTCAACGGATGCTGCAGCGGTTTTTGCTGTTCTTGGCAACAAGAACATCAGAAAGAGATTGACGTCTACTCTGGAGGCTGAATCTGGTACGAATGATCCAATGGCCGTATTTCTGACAGTAACGATCATTCATCTGATTGGGCAGCCAGATACGAGTTTTATTGGCCTCATATTAAGGTTTTTCTGGGAAATGGGATTTGGCCTTGCAGCAGGATTGCTTTTCGGGAAACTTACGGTTTGGACCATTAACAAAATAAATTTAGACTCGTCCGGACTTTATCCAGTTTTATCGCTTGCCTTTGCCATTTTAACTTACAGTTTAACCACGTTCGCAAACGCAAGCGGACTACTTGCTGTTTATGTAATGGCTGTAATAGTCGGAAATTCAGATCTGACCTTCCGTCATTCCATCATCCGTTTTAATGAAGGTTTGGCGTGGATGATGCAGATATTAATGTTTATTTTGCTCGGCTTGCTAGTGTTTCCAAATCAGCTGTTGGATATCATTTGGGAAGGTTTGCTCCTGTCGGTTATTTTAATGATAGTGGCGCGTCCAATAGGGGTATTCATCAGTATGATTGTTTCTAAGTTTTCCATAAAAGAAAAGCTGTTTATTTCCTGGGCGGGACTAAGGGGAGCGGTTCCGATTGTTCTGGCTACTTATCCGATGCTTGCAGGGCTTGAAAACAGTCAGCTGATCTTTAACGTCGTTTTCTTCGTTGTTCTGACTTCGGCTCTGCTTCAAGGTGCGACGCTTACACCTCTTGCCAATAAGCTGAAGCTTTCAGAAAGCAAGAAAAATTCAGTGCCTCATACCCTTGAATTAATCTCAATCGGCAAAACCAATAATGAGATGATTGAGCTTGAGGTTGGAGAAGGCGCAAGTGTTTCAGGAAAAGAATTAAAGGACATTGAGCTGCCGAATGATGCTTTAATAACGGCTGTTATAAGAAATGAAAAGCTTCATACTCCAAGAGGGGATACCAACATCTTTTCAGGGGATACCTTATATATTCTTGTCTCAAAGAAAAACCGGGAAAAAATCAAGACTATATTTCAGGGTGAAAACGTAGAGAGCGCGAGTAACTTTGAATAAATAGATAGAGAAATGATGCAGGCTATGCTGCATCATTTTTTTTGTGAAAATGAACCCCAAAACGGACAAAGCGAAATCCAGGTACCCATACGAAACAAATTCCTGTGATCATCACTGGCGAAATTTGCATAATCATACTCCTGCAAAAATATTTATCATGCTTTTTTTACAAAATTCGATCTTTTTTACTACATATTGTCAGCCTTGATATATAATAGCAATGAAAAGTTAAAAAATTGTGATTAATCAGTAAAAATTCAGGATGTTCAGGATTTGAAAAAGCCAATCTTTTTTAAAGCATTAACCGATGTAGAACTGCTTTGGTTTATTACAGAACCGGCTTTTGATAATTTAAGCGATGAAATAAAGAAGTTTACTAGCATGGTACAGGTTATCCTTTTGGACTGAAATCAGAAGAAATCCTGTTGGAATCTAAAATCGTAACAGTAAGCGACACCTATGATGCGATGACGCAGGATCAGGTTTACCGCAATGCCCTTCGTGCAGATGAAGCTGTGAGTGAACTGAAAAAATGGAGCGGAATCCATTTTGATCAAGAGATCGTGAATACATTGATCTCCATCTTGCAGAAGGAAGGTAAAATTGATTGAGGCGTCTTTATACTCTAACTCTTATTATCTTAGTATAATAGAAGATAGATAAAGATGAAGGCAGTGAGATAATGGAGATTTCTGAGATTCTTATTTTTATAGAGGAGTATGGATATTTGGCTCTGTTTGTGATGCTGTCTGCCGGTACCTTTTTTATCCCGCTTCCTAACGAAGTGATTGTCATGATGGGCGGGTTTGCTTCTTCTCATGGGATTCTGCACCCTGTGCCTGCCTTTTTTTCCTCTTATTTAGGCATTATGACGGCACTAACCTTTTGGTTTTTTGTTGGAAAAAGTTTTGGGGAACTGGCTCTGTCTTTTTTAGTAAGAAGAGAAAGAGCAAAACGCCGATTTATTAAATTTCAGCAGTTATTTGCAAGACATGGCGATTATACACTTGGTATGACCTATTTTTTCCCGCTGCTGCGGCATCTTGGCCCAGTACTCGCCGGCATGAATAAATTAAAGTTTTGGAAATTCGCTCTGCTGGCATATGGATCAGCATTTTTATGGGCCATTCTCTTTTTTTGCCTGGGCAATAAATTCGGCTCTTCAATCGATGCAGTAAACGGGTATCTTACTAGATTTGGTCCGTTTTTTATTGGGATTGGATGTCTGCTTTTTCTATCAATTATCTTTATTAGGTATTATCGCCGGAAAAAAATGAGGTCACGTTAACAAGGGGGATTAAAGTGAATAGTGAAACAGCAGTTAAGGCGATGAACGATTTTCATAAAAAATGTGCGGTGTCTTTATTCAATGGAGTGTGGGACTTGATGGAAAAACAGGACCGCACACCAGCTGAAACAGATGCAATGATTCATATGGCACATGCATCACGATATCATTGGGAGCAGGTTGGCACAGCGGTTAATCTTTCGCGCGGAGAATGGCAAATAGCAAGGGTGTATGCGATTTCCGGCAGATCTGAGCCTGCCCTCTATCATGCAGCCCGCAATCTGGAAATCTGTCTATCCAATCAAATTGGTGATTTTGATTTAGCATATGCATATGAGGGGCTTGCAAGGGCCTATTTAATAGCAGAGCATCTGGAAAACTTCAATCTATACTTCGAAAAAGCACATCATGCAAGCAATCAAATAGAGAAAGATGCAGATAAGCAGCTATTGCTGGACGATATGAAACAATTGCAGATAGCGGCAGAAAAACTCGGGTGATAACATTCCCGGGTTTTTTGATATATGTTATGCGCTTCTTTGTCCAGCGCAAGCGCTCAGGCTCCTCGGCCAGAACGGATCCGAAAGTATTGGCAAAAAGCGCCTTCACTGGGGGTTCCTTATCTGTCGTGCCTGCGCTAAACGGGTGCTTGCGCTTTTCTTGTTGTTTAGGAAATTATAAATTGTAAAAGGTTGTGGATAAGTAAATAAAGTTATCTACGGCAAGCGGAAGCGCCTAGATCCTCGGTCAGAACGAAATCGCCAACAAAGGCGGGACCCGGACTTTTCTGTCGGATTCTTATCTGCCTGTCGGATCTGACCAAGGCGCTTGCGCTTTTGTACTTAGAAGTGAACATCCAAAAAGATGAGTATACCGTTAGCTTTTTAAACAAACCTTTAAGAAGAGGGACAGTGTTTAGAAAACTGTCGAATTTCGGCGAATGGGAAGCTGACACATCATGTTAGAATGAAAATTAGAATTTAACTCTAGAAAGGAAGATACATATGAAAAAAATACTTTCTCTATTTGGAATGCTCGTTCTGCTTATTTTACCGAATACAGCTTTTGCACATACTCATATGACCTCATCAAATCCTGAAGAAGGTTCGACTGTAACAGGACCGGTTAAAGAAATTGAGTTAACCTTTGATACACCGGTAGAGTCACTAAGTACGATGACCTTAACTAGAGACGGCGCTGCCGTTCCTCTGGAAGTGAAGGCTGAAGGAGAAACACTTAAAGGAATTTCGTCAAGTGAACTTGAAAATGGATCATACACGGCAGATTGGAAAATCATCGGTGAAGACGGCCATGAGATGGAAGGCACTCTTGCCTTTACCGTTCAGCGAGAGGTCAAGGAAGAAGAGCCTCAGCCATCAACTGAAGAAGAATCAGCAGTGGATGAGGATGATCAAAATGCGGAAAATGAAAAGACAGCACAAACAGATGAACAGGCTGAAAACGCGGAGTCAGAGCAGTCTGAGAACAGCCCGGTCATGACGATTATTCTTGTTGCAATTGGTGTTATTGCCGTGATTGGTATTGTTTTCTTAATGAAAAAGAAAGGCTGATCAGCATGGCTTATCTTATACCGATTGGAGAAGGGATCACGTATGTTCTCTTCTCTTTCTTAATTGGGCATGTTGCCCTGCAGTTTGTCAAAAAAGACAAGAAACCTGATATACGGCTTCCAAAAGTATTTTTGCTGTTATCGGTTTTGTTAATCGTTCTTTTTTCTTTTTTTCCTGTTTTAAACATTATCCTGAATTTCTATCAAATAGCAGGGCTCAGTCAAACGATACAATCGGTATTGGCTGATTTTAAGGCTGGCCAATCGTGGTTGATGACAGCAGCTGGCGCCGTCTGTTTATGGATTGTGATTTATTTGGATGGTCCAAAATATATTCAGGGGCTGTTGCTGCTCTTCATGATCATAGCTTTAGGATATGCAAGCCATGCTGCATCATTATCCTTCTGGCCCGGAATCGCCTCTCACAGCATTCATTTTCTTTCCGTCACACTGTGGACGGGTGTTTTGCTTCATGCAGCTTGGTTTTCAAAAAAAGCGGAGAATTGGCAGGCTTTCCTGAACTGGTTTACACCGTTTGCTCTCGTATGTATGACGGTGTTGACGGCAAGCGGGTTAATCGTTATGACATTTGTCGTTGATCTGAATGATTATGCTGCTGCCTGGAGTTTATCGTACGGGCAAGTGATTCTATTAAAACATATCAGTATAGTCCCTTTGCTTGTTTTTGCTTTTTTAAATGGCTTTGCAGGCAAAAGAGCCGGTCATTTTCAGGCTCTTGCCTGGGTAAGAGCTGAGAGTATTGTCGTCATGATTGTTTTTTTCTTAACAGGCGTACTTGGCACACAGGCTCCTCCTCATGATGTCAACACAACACTTCGTTCTGACGGGGCTTCGACTTTATTTGAATTTAGTAAAGGACTGAAAATTGAGGCGCCAATTGAGATCGGATTTGCTTTTACATGGAATGGAATTCTGCTCTTTGTTTTTGCAGCCCTTTTTATTGGCATGATGGTGATCAGCTTTATAAAAAAAAGAAATGCATATTTAGCATGTGCATTTGCGGTTTTATTCATAGTATCTGCTTATCTTGCTTTCATGGCGAATGTTGCTGTCAGCTAATCAGCAGGCTGATTAAAAGACATTGCACTAGCCTTATACTTAAATACAAGGAGGGATTCCCATGCCGGAACATTCTTTTCATTTAAAAGCACATTGGCCAGGCCTTAGAAACGACGTTGGGGAAATCGAAAGCGGGAATTTAAAAACACAGGTGTCGATTCCGCCGGAAATGGACGGTCCGGGTATCGGAACTAACCCTGACGAAATGCTCCTTGGCGCTGCAGCAACCTGCTATATCATCACACTTGCAGCAATGATGGAGCGCAGCCGATTAGAAAAAGAAGACCTTACCATGACATCAGAGGGAATCGTCGATGTTACAAATGGTGTCATTACCTATAAAAAAATCATTCATCGGCCTGTCATTGTGTTAAAAAGTACAGCATCTGCAAAAGATGAAGAGCTTGCAAGAAAGCTTGCTGAGCGGGCGGAGAGCTCCTGTATGATCAGCCGTGCGATTCAAGGGAACGTTGAAATGGGTCTTGAAGTGAATATATGTAAAAAAGAAGTCACCGGCTGAGGTGACTTCTTTTTCTGTAAAGAGCCAAAGCAAATTAGTTTGATAGGCTGTTCTAAAAGTAATTATTATCTTTGCTGATTAAACGTGCAATCTCTTCTTTTTGAGCGTGGTAATAATGCTATATGAAACTTCTTTCCAAAGTGATTCGTCTTCTTTATAGGATGCCGTTAATGTTTGAATCATTTCTGATTGCTTTGTTTTGAAATCCGGGTGCTCTTTATCCGGAAGCGGTTTTCTCATACGGTCAACGAGCTGCTGAATTTTAGGAGCGCGGGGTCCCCAGACGGCTTTTTCGTTTCCTTCTTGATCGATGAAAATGAAGATGGGAATCGCACGTGATGTACCATTGGTTAAATATTGATCCATGAGCTCCAAGTTCGAGTCACGCGGCAAAAAGCGGACATCCATTCCTGCTTCTTCAGCAATTTTTAATAGAATGGGGTTATTCAGCATCGCATCTCCGCACCAGTCCTCTGTGAGAACAATGACGCGAAGAGATTGATTGCGGATGCTCTCAAGAATAGATACGTCGTCTTCATCAAGTGTAAACTGCTGATAGATGGTGTTCATTTCTTCTTTATTGACATTCATTTTTTCGATGTATTCCTGTACAGTTAACCCTTTAGCAAACCATGTATTAAGTGACATATTTAAGACCTCTTCCAGGATTGATTTAATGATAACGGTATCAGAATCTCCTGTAAAAATCCAGAAAGTTGAACTGACAAACTGACTTTATATCTTATCTTCATAAAGGAGCTCAGATTCATGTACAAGAATAACCATCGAATAGCCCTTTGTTTTTAAAATTTCACAATATCCGCTTTTATATTTGTGAAAAAGAGTGTAGGCTTCATTACGGTAAATAACGTTGTGATGCATGTTTCTGCCGCCCTTCATTTTGTTATGTTACAAGAAAGACGCAGGAATAAACCTCAAAGTTACCAGTTTTTTAAAAATAATAGGGACCAAAAGACGATGAGGTTTTCGAAGAGTTTAGTATAATAGTATTTTGTGAATACATTAGGTATGCAGAGTAAGGAGAGAAGTTCATGATTGAAAAATATATGACAACGGAAAGTTTGATTCAAATTGCCGTAAGCATCGGGATTTTCGTGCTATTTATGGTCCTTCGCAAACTTTTCACGAAATACGTATTCAAAATGATATTGAAGTTCAGCAACAAAACGCCGACTGATATTTTCAGGAATGTTCTGGTTGCTTATGAAAAACCGCTGCGCATGTTTTTTATCCTGATCGGTCTATATTTGGCCGTTCTGTATTCGCCATTTTTTGAAAACCAAAGGGATGTGCTGAGTCAATTTTATCGATCTTCCATCGTGATGACGATAGCATGGGGGCTTTACAATCTGACGGCATCTTCATCGCTCTTATTTGACAAAGTGAATCAGCGTTTTGAACTTGAGATGGATGATATTCTTGGCCCCTTTTTATCAAAGGTTATGCGCTTTCTTATTCTTGCGCTGACATTCAGCATCATTGCGCAGGAATTCCATTATGATGTAAATGGTTTTGTGGCAGGGCTCGGACTTGGAGGTCTTGCATTTGCCCTTGCAGCGAAAGAAACAATCGGCAACTTTTTTGGCGGAATCATCATCATTACAGAAAAGCCGTTTACGCTCGGAGACTGGATTAAGACGCCGAGTGTAGAAGGGGTTGTAGAGGATATCTCTTTCAGAAGCACGAGAATCCGGACATTTGCTCAAGCACTTGTAACGGTTCCAAACTCAACACTTGCTAATGAGCCTATTACGAACTGGACGAAAATGGGAAAAAGACAGATTCAATTCACTATTGGAGTAACCTACAATACATCAGAATCTCAGCTGAAAACGTGTGTGAGAAGAATTGAACACATGCTGTCAGAGCACGATGGCATTCATGATGACACAATCAATGTGATCTTTAATGCTTTTGGCGACAGCAGCCTGAACATTTTCTTAAACTTCTTCACCAAAACAACAGCCTATGCTGATCATTTAAGTGTGAAGCAGGATATTAATTATAAGATCATGGGGATTCTTGAAGAAGAGGGTGTAGGTTTTGCATTCCCGAGCCGCACCATTTATGTGGAAGGCGCTAAGCAGGATGCATTAGAAAAAACAAAGCAGTACAGCTAGAATCCGGTGTTTTGACACCGGTTTTTTTTCGTTTAAGAAATTATAATTGGTAATAGGTTGTGGAGAATGAAACAGCAAAGTCAAAACCGGACTTTTCTGTCTGCTCTCAAGTTTGATAAAATAACGATAGTCGATAAAGAGAGGAAGTAGTTTTTTGAAAAAAAGCACGATTTTATTTATTGGAGCAGGGCGAATGGCAGAATCCATTTTATCCGGGCTTGTTCAATCTCCAAACGTAAAAGACATTTATGTATCCAATCATAAGAATAAAGAGAAACTGATTTACCTGCAGGAGAAATATCAAATCATCCCTTCTTTCAATTGGAAGGAAGATATTGGAAAATCGGATATGGTTGTTCTTGCAATGCCACCTGAAGTGCATTTGAATTTATTGCATGAAATGAAACCATTCATACATAATCATTTCGTTGTAACGATAGCTGCTGGAATCGGTCCTTCTTTCTTGGAAGAGCATCTGCCTGAGAATACCCCGGCTGCATGGGTGATGCCGAATACAGCATCGGAAATAGGCGAGTCGATGTCGCTTGTCGCATACGGGAAAGCTGTGCTTCAAAATCATAAAAGCATGCTGAAGCAAGTGCTTGATGCCATTGGCGAGGCTGAGGAGTGCACAGAAAATCAGGTTCATCAATTAACTGCAATCACAGGAAGCGCCCCGGCTTTTCTTTATGCATTTTCAGAGAGTTTAATCGATCAGGCGGAGTCCTACGGAGTCTCTCATGAAACAGCCGTCAGGCTTGTCTCGCAGATGCTTTCCGGCTCATCTTCCATGCTGAAGGAGAAGCTTGCTCCAAAAGAACTTCGAGAGCAAGTGACAACACCAGGTGGAGCTACTGCTGAGGGAATAAAAGTCCTTAAAGAAGGCGGATTTGACGACTTAATTAAACATGCAGTCATTGCTGCAAATAAAAAAGCCATGAGCAAAGGGCTGGAATAGAATAAAAAAGGAGGGAGGGGTCAAGCGCGTTTCGAATTTTTAATGGTTGTTTCGCGCTTTCCCGTCCCGTTGCATGCAGGACATGCTTTTTTGAAAAATGGAAGCTTTGATCGGACCTTTCCTTTTCCGCTGCATTTTACACAAATATTAATCATTTTCATTCGCATCACCGTCTGAATTTTCTTACTATTTATTTTATCACAGATTTTCCGCTTAAAGTTACTATTAAACACCCTGAACAGGGGTGTTTTTTTTTGAAATCAGTCATTTAAGCGGTCTTCTGCATCTATATTTTAATATATAACTGAAATGACAAAGAGTGACTAAAAGGAGGAGGATAAATGGAGCCCCATCAAATGTCCGTCATCAAACAGCATAAAAAGCTGCCAAAGGCTGAAATTGGCAAACGCATGGTGCTGATTTGTTTCGGTGCAGTCTTGATGGCAATAGGTCTGGAAATTTTCCTCGTTCCTAATCGTGTGATAGATGGGGGGATTGTGGGAATTTCCATTATCCTTTCTCATCTGACGAAAGTGAAGCTTGGTATATACTTGTTTTTTCTGAATGTGCCTTTTTTCTTTATTGGCTACAACCAGATTGGAAAGACGTTTGCGCTTTCCACCTTGTTCGGTGTTGGAATTATGTCGGCTGCGACGGTTTTGCTGCACCCTGTTCCTGTACTGACGGAGGATCTCTTGCTCGCATCTGTATTTGGCGGAATTATCCTCGGCATTGGAGTCGGCCTGGTTATCAGGTATGGCGGGTCGCTTGACGGGACAGAAGTTCTGGCGATTCTATTTAATAAGCAATCTCCTTTTTCAGTCGGGGAGATTATCATGTTTTTTAACCTGTTTATTTTAGGGAGTGCCGGTTTTGTATTCGGCTGGGACCGGGCGATGTATTCCCTGATCGCTTATTTCATCGCTTATAAAACGATTGACGTGGTCGTTCAGGGTCTTGATGAGTCAAAATCAGCGTGGATCATAAGTGAGAACCCGGATGAGGTTGGTCAGGCAATTCTGGATCGCCTTGGCCGCGGAGTAACATACTTGAACGGTGAAGGAGCATATACGGGCGATAATAAGAAGGTTATATTTTGTGTAATTACAAGACTTGAAGAAGCAAAGTTAAAATCAATCGTAGAGGAATTGGATCCTTCTGCTTTTTTAGCCGTAGCGAATATAACGGAAGTAAGAGGAGGCCGCTTTAAAAAGAAGAGCATCCATTAAATGACATATTCTTTAAAAATACAGCAGGATAACAAAAAAATTTACAAGGTCAGCTAAGTAAAAAGACCCTTATTTTCGGATGATTGTTAAATCGTGTCACGCTTGGCTTTTTCAAATGTGGGAGTCGAAAATCTCCCTTAAAAGAACGATGAATTTTGTCATTACCTTTGACTCTATTCAAAAAAAAGTCAAATAAATAGGGATATATCATTATTTACTAAATTTTCAGTTTAATTATGATATCAATAAAGGAGGAGATAAAATGGGTAAAGGAAGAATTCGTGTGGAAGAAAGCATTAAAGTGCAGACGGACGAAGAAATGTACGAAGCGACTTTAATTGAAAAGACGGAAGAAGAAGAGGTAAAGTAACAATCAGCCGTTTAAAGACACCGTGTGAATCCTTGATAATTTTGTCTCTGGTGAAAAAAGGCATGACTGCAGATTAACCAGTATACAGGTATAGACAGCGTAGCGATTCTTATGAATCGAGGTACGTGATATGCCAGACTTGGCTGCTAGTTGGTTTTCTTGTTTTAGTCCTGCTTGGCTGGATCAGCGATTTAAGGACAAAACGAAGAAGAGAGTTAAATGTTTAACACTCAGATCCTAAAGCTGAAGCAATGAGAGCAGAACAGCAAATTCATAATGACAATCGGGATATGAACAACTTTCATGGACAATAAATAGGGAGACTATCCAAGCGGGTAGTCTCTTCCTGAGCTTAAAGAAAGAAAATTCAGATAAAGAGTTTGATCAAATAAAAAAGAGGGTACGGTTTACCGTACCTTCTTGAGTTGACTATAGCTGTGAAGCAAGAACCACAGCACCTTCAGGAGCTTTGTTTCCTGCTTTTGGTTCAATCGTTATGGCTATCGTATCCCAATTCAGCTCGCCTTCCAGGTTCATTTCGTACATGACGGCACCATGTCCGGATGAATCTGGAACGAATGAACCTGCTGCGACTGGCTTTTCATTCTCAATCAGCCAGATTTGATACACTTCGCCGTCTTTCAGCTGCTTCAGCTGTTCAGCCTGAAGGACAACCATTTCTTTAGAATCGTTTTTCATCAGTGAAGCCATCGCCGTTACATTATTCATTTGCTCATCAACGGGGGCAAGCGCAACTTGTTTTTTCAAATCTTCATTGCTGAATGCTGCATCTTTAGGAGGCTCATCAGCCATTTGTGTTAAGAAATAGCCATTTCCGAGAAGTGATGCAAAAAGCAAGGCAGCTACGGAAGGAAGAAGAAACCTATTGGGCCTTTTTTCTGCTTTGATTGGAACAATTTTGTCTTTATTTTCTGCAGAGTGAACTTCTTTTTCTTTGACATAAACAGGCTCAGGCGAGTGATTTGCAGAATCCCCATTCAGGATGCTTCCTAAAATACGCTGCTTCATTTCTTTAGGAGGCTCTACAGGCTCAGAAAGATAAGGAAGGTCTTCTGTTAAAGCAGTCAATTCTTGAAGTTCTGCCGAACAGTCAGAACAAGACTCCAAATGAGCTTCAAATTCTCTTTTCTCTTCAGCTGTCATCGTCTCATTAAAATAATCGAATAGTTTATCGCACATTTGGCTATTCATCTATGACCCTCCCTTCCTTGCCCAGCGTGCTCCTTAAATGCTTCAGTGCGAGCCGTATTCTTCCTTTGACGGTGCCGAGCGGAATTTGATATTCATCTGAAATTTTCTGCTGAGTAAAGCCTTTAAAATAAAAGAGCTCAATCATTTGCTGCTGTTCCGTTTTCAGCTTGGAAACAGCCTCTCTCAATATTTCACCCTGCTCAAGCCACTCTACTTCATTCTCGACAGACTGTTCGGAACTTGATACAGAGTCTTTTTCCATGATTTCAACGGTATCGATTTTTTTATGTTTGCGAATCAGATCGATTGCCTGATTTCTTGTGATGGTTAAAAGCCAGGAAGTAAACTTTCCTTTGCTGCTGTCATACACACGGTTCCCATGCCATAGCTTCATAAATACGTCCTGCAGAACTTCTTCAGCAAGAGATTGATCATGAGTGATGCGGCAGGCAAATGAAAAAAGCAGTTTTTCATAACGATCGTACATGATTTCAAGGGCATCTTTATCTTTATTGCGGATTCTTTCGTACAATAAAGCGTCGTCGTTTACTGTCATCTCCCAATCTCCTCTAATTTGATCAGACTTTCATAAATTAAAGGATATCATTAATTGTCGCTATTTGAAACTTTGAAGGATAATCTTTCTTTGTATATAGAATAACGAAATAAAGATGTTTTTGTATCACTTTTTATAGAAAAAATGTTAAAAAATAACCGTCTAATAATAGACGGTCCATTTCATTTTATAGGTCATCAAATCCGTTATCAATGGAGTTGACTTTCGTATACTGGCGCGATTTTTGTTCAAAGAAATCAGACTTTCCAAGATCGACCTCTTCATAGGCTTTGATCCACTTCAGAGGATTCGTCCGGTTTTCTTCAAAGGGGCGGTCAAATCCAAGCTGATTGCATCTGACATTTGCATAAAATTTAATATAATCCTCAACGTCTTTCATATGAATGCCGTCGATTTTATTGCCAATGATAAAGCGGCCCCACTCAATTTCAAGAGCTGCAGCTTCCATAAAGGTTTCTTTTACAAAAGCTGCGAGTTCCTCTGTCTGATATTCCGGATACTCGCGCAGCACTTCTTTAAAGATTTTCACAAACAAATCTACATGTATTTGTTCGTCCCGGTTAATGTAATTAATCATCGTGCTTGTAGCGACCATTTTTTGATTACGGGCAAGATTGTAGAAATAAGCAAATCCCGAGTAAAAAAACAGACCTTCAAGAATGACATCATACACAATGGATTTGAGCAGATTGCTGACATTCGGTTCCTCTGCAAAGGCCTGATAGCCGTTCGTGACAAACTCGTTCCGTTTTCTTAAAATAGGCTCGCTTCTCCAATATTCAAATACTTCATCCTGAACGTGCTTTGGAACAATGCTTGAGAGAACATACGAGTATGAATGGTTATGGATCACTTCCTGCTGGGCGAGCATAATCATCAGTGCGTTAACGCTTGAATCTGTTATATAGTCTGCAACTTTTCCCGCATAGTCTGTCTGAATGCTGTCAAGCAGGGCAAGAAGCCCGATGATTTTCAGAAAAGCATCCTGCTCATCTTTTGATAATTGCGGGAACTGCTTAATATCTCCGGACATATTAATTTCAAACGGTGTCCAGAAGTTAGCCAGCATTTTTTTGTATTTTGCATAGGCCCAGGGGTACGTTACATCGTCCCAGTTCAATACATTAGAGCTGCTGCCGTTAATAATGGCCGTGGACCGGTTCGGTGCTCCCGAATCCATAATGGACCTTGTTTTTAATGAATGTGTCATGATTTGTCTCTCCTTTTAGCTCGCGCAAGATTCACAATCTTCTATGGCACTTGAAGTAGACCTCACATAATAAGTGGTCTTTAAGCCGGCTTTCCAGGCTGACAGGTGCAGGTTCAGCAATTCTTTCGCTTTTATTGTGTTATGCACATAAAAGTTAAACGAAATGGATTGATCAATGTGCTTTTGTCTTGCGGCATTTTGCCTGATGCTCCACATCTGATCAATGAAATAAGCCGACTTATAATACCATGTGGTTTCCGGATTTAAATCAGGAGCAGTAACAGGTATTTTATAATCCTTTTTCTCTTCAGAGTACATTTTTTGGAAAATCGGATCGATGCTTGCTGTACTGCCTGCCAGAATGGAGGTGGAAGCATTAGGCGCCACCGCCATTAAGTAGCCGTTGCGAAGCCCCTTTTCCATGACTTGCTGTTTTAATTCATCCCATGGTAAATGTCCTGATGTGTAATTTCTGCTTTCGAAATACTCTCCGGTATGCCATTTTGATCCTTCAAACACTGGGTAGGCTCCTTTTTCAGCAGCAAGCTTCATGCTTGCCTGGATCGTGTAAAAGGCAATCTCTTCATATAATTTGTCAGCATACTGTACAGCTTCTTCGTCTTCCCATTTCAGGCGTTTTAAAGCAAGCAGGTGATGCCAGCCGAATGTTCCAAGACCGACTGCACGGTATTTCTGATTGGTGAGTTTAGCCTGCACCACAGGTATGTCATTCAAATCGATCACGTTATCCAGCATTCTGACCTGAATGGCAATAAGGCGCTCAAGCACTTCATCACCGGCAGCTCTTGCCAGATTAATAGATGACAGATTGCAGACAACAAAGTCCCCCGGAGTTTTAACGGTGATGATTTTGCCGTCTTCTGTATATTGTTCATCCATCGTCGTAGCGCTCTGGTTTTGAGTGATCTCTGTACATAAATTGCTGCAATAGACCATGCCTTTATGAGAATTCGGATTGCTGCGGTTCACTTCATCACGATAGAACATGAAGGGGGTGCCTGATTCCAGCTGGCCTTTCATGATGCCTTTCATAATTTCAATCGCAGGTACGGTTTGTCTAGTCAGATCCGGATGATTGACGCACTCCCAATATTTATCGCGGAATGAGCCGAAGCCCTTTCCTTCGTCGTAAAAATCCTCTAAGGAGTACCCCATCATTTTACGGACTTCATGCGGATCAAATAAATGCCAGTCACCGCGGTTTTCCGCCTGTTCCATAAATAGATCAGGCAAGCAGACGCCTGTAAATAGATCATGAGTTCTTAAGCGCTCATCGCCATTATTCAGTTTAGAATCCAGGAATGAAAAGATATCCTTATGCCACACATCCAGATAGACGGCGATGGCTCCTTTTCTTTGGCCAAGCTGATCTACACTCACTGCTGTATTGTTCAGCTGCTTCATCCACGGGATCACACCGGATGAGACTCCTTTAAAGCCTTTAATGTCACTGCCGCGGCTGCGGATTTTGCCTAAATAAACCCCGATGCCTCCGCCAGATTTTGAAAGATTTGCAATATCTGTATTGCTGTCAAAGATGCCTTGCAGACTATCATCAACAGTATCTATAAAACAGCTCGACAGCTGGCCCACAGGCTTCCCTGCATTTGATAATGTCGGAGTAGCAACGGTCATATAAAGATTGCTGAGTGCCCAGTAAGCTTCTTTTACAAGCTGAAGGCGATGCTCTGTTTTTTCATTGGCCATAAGCGTCATGGCAATGACAAGATAACGTTCCTGCGGCAGTTCAAATGTTTTTTTATCAAAATCTCTTGCTAAATAGCGGTCCGACAAGGTGCGGAGTCCAATGTATGTAAACAGCTTGTCTTTTTCCGGCTGAATGATTGATGAAAGGCTTTCTATTTCTTCTTCTGAATATGCGTTCAGCAAATGCGGACTGTATATGCCCTTATCAGTCAGTGTTTTAAGTAAGTTCAGAAACGAATCATATCCATTTGGCTGATTGCGGTTGAACGCAGCTTCCTTATATAGCTTTCTTAGATAAATGCGTGCACAAAAGTAAGTCCATTGAGGTTCAAGCTCACTAATATTGGAGAGGCCTTCGAGAATAAGGAGATTGGAGATTTGGGATGTTGTATATTCACTGCGGCCTTCAATGCTTTGTACGATTCTTGTGCTGTAAGCATCCATGTCAAGCTCTTTGAAGCCGTGTCCGATTTCATCTATGAAGTCTCTTATCCGTTTTTCTGAAAATGGGGCTTTTTCAAGTGTCAGTTCATTAAAAATAATTGTTGCCATTTTGGTTGCCATTTGACATCCTCCTAAAAAATAATAAAGCGCAAAGACTTTAGTCAGCTCTTGGTAGTGATCGGGGAGCTGAATGTTTACGCCTAAAAAAAATCCGCTCATGGGATCATGAGCGGATCAAACGATAGAATAAAAGGATACAAGCAGTCCTGTTATTAACCATCGTTTCATCTCCTCAGTCCCCGAAGAATTCGAAACTATCGCAATCAAATGGCAGGTCTCCTGACTTGTGATCATTCTGCGCTGAGTCCTTCCCATACTTCAATCTCGTACAGTGGTATTCCCAGTTCGTCACACTTACAGTTGCGGGGACAGTTCCGGATTTGCACCGGATTCCCTTTTAAGCCAATAAATTGGCACCTTTGCTTGCTGTTGTTTTTTCAATATGTAGTATTGTGATTTTGGTTTTTTGTCAATATGTTGTGTTTTTAGTTAATTTCATCATAATGGACAGGAAAATAAATTTCAACTGAAATCTGTAAAAAAATCAAATAAAAAGATGAAACATTTTACAGACCAGCGTGTTTCATCATAACATAGAGAGAGGAAGTTTTTCATTCAATCTCTTGTAATAAAATCGATTTATTTCAGAAAACAGCCTTCAATCTAACCAAAGGAGCCTTCATATGTACATACTTTTAAACGGTGAATTTAAGCAGAAAAACGAAGTATCCATTGATTTTGAAGATAGAGGATATCAATTTGGGGATGGCGTGTACGAGGTAATCAGAGTATATAATGGCTCATATTTTGCGATGAAAGAGCACATGGAGCGATTTGTCAGAAGTGCAAAAGAGATTAAGATTGTGCTTATGCATTCAGCAGAAGAATTAACAGGGATGCTGAATGAACTCATCCAGAAAAATCAAGTGCATGATGGTGCCGTTTATATGCAAGTCACACGCGGGGTCACAGGAAGGAAGCATCTTTTTCCGGGAAAAGACGTCACTCCTCAGATAGTAGCCTATCCAATTCCTTGCTCAAAGCCTGTTAAAGAGCAGGAAAAAGGCATTAAGCTGTATCTTATGGAAGATATCCGCTGGCTGAGATGTGATATCAAAAGCCTGAATTTGCTTGGGAATGTTCTCGCCAAACAGGAGGCTTACGAAAATAAAGCATACGAGGCTCTGCTTCATCGCGGTGAGCATATAACGGAGGGGTCTTCGTCTAATTTTTACGGTGTAAAGAATGGGACCATTTATACACACCCTGCGAATCATTTGATTTTAAATGGTGTAACTCGCATGAAAGTGGCTGATCTTTGCAGAAAAAACGGGTTAACGCTGGCAGAAGAGATGTTGAAAGTAGACGGCCTCAAAACACTTGATGAAGCGTTTATTACTTCTACGACAAGTGAGGTCATACCTGTCACGGAGATTGATTCCATGAAGGTTGGGAAAGGGGTGCCCGGACCAGTTACGAGAGAGCTTCAGCGGTTGTTTGAAGAAATGATTCACAACGAAGAAAAGGTTATTGGATAAGGTACATGTATCAAAACAAGAAGAGAGACTGGGACGTAACGATCATCTCCTGAATGAAAGCCGAACATTGAATAGTGCGAAAACCATTAAAAGAAAGAGCAATTTTCGCATAAATTGTTGTTTTTCATGATAAATAATGTCCGTTCCTTGCAGCGAGAGGAACTTGCTTTCCGCGGTCCGGCTGGGAGCCTCCTCGGCGTTGCCTGTGGGGTCTCCCATTTTGCTCTATTTCCCGCAGGAGTCAAGTTTATCCGCTGCAATCCACTTAAGGTTTCTAACATTTAGTACTGTAGCAACAATATTTATGAAAAGAGCCAAAGAAAAAAATCCGAACTAAAACGAAATTCAAGTTGGAATTTCACATAATAATTCGGATTTTTCTTTGGCTGAAAACCATTTGTCCCAGCCTCTTCCTTATGCAGCTAATTGCTCCGCAGGCTTCTTTCTCCCTGGCAAAAAACTAAATAAAACACTGAATAAAGGAGACAAGTAGAGGAAGAAAGCGAATGGAAGGTACGCTATCACGTCAACACCAAGTGTCTGGGCGAAAAAGGCTCCGCTTACTCCCCATGGAATTAATGGATTGATGAGTGTACCCCCATCCTCCAAGGATCTTGATAAATATTTCTTATCAATGTTCATTTTTTCATAGGCATCTTTGAACGATTGACCAGGAATTAATATCGAAAGGTATTGCTCGCCTGTCACCAAATTTACTCCTATAGAAGAAGAAACCGTTGCAAGAATCAACTGTCCTTTGACTTTGATCCGCATGATCAGTCCTTTTAGAAGGGTTTGAATCAGCTGCAATGTATCCATTAATCCTCCTAAAGCAAAAGCAATCATGATTAATGAAATCGACCACATCATCGATTGAAGTCCGCCGCGGTTCAGCATTTTCTGAACCGTTTCCTGTTCAATCTCAAAAGCTGTGCCATTTTGCAGGACATTCAAAAACTGTGCAAAAGAAGCGCCGTCCTGAAGCAGGATTCCTGTAGCGCCTGCTGTCACAATCCCGGCAGCAAGAGCGGGGATTACGGGAATTCTTGTGATGGCAAGGGCAATCACAATCAGAGGAGAAATTAACGTCCAGCCGCTAATCTGTACATGCTGTTCCATGACAGAGATAATTTCCTGAATATTTTCAAGTGTTGCATCGTTTACCGTTAAAGTCGTCCCCAAGTACCAAAAAAGGAATGCCGTAATTAAGAAGGCAGGGATAGTTGTATTCGACATATGCTTAATATGTGTGAAAATATTTACGGATGCTACTCCTGATGCAAAGTTAGTCGTATCAGACATCGGAGACATCTTATCTCCAAAACATGCACCGCAAATAACAGCTCCTGCAGCCCACTGGGCCGGAACACCTGCTGCAATCGCAACTCCCATAAGAGCCACTCCAACTGTACTCACTGTTGTGAAACTGCTTCCCACTAAAGAAGAAATGATCGTACAGCAAATCAGTGTAAGAATGAGAAGTGAACCTGGGTCGATAAGATTCAATGCAGCTATCATCACAGTAGGAATGGTGCCGCTGAACATCCACGCACCGATCAGAATACCGATTAATGCAAGGATAATGATAGGCTGAACGCCATTTTGGATTCCTTTTACTAACCCGGCTTCAATCTCTTTCCATGAATATTTATAAATAAAAGCAACTCCGCTTAATAAAACGAGACACAGCATCAGCGGCAGG
This sequence comes from Metabacillus idriensis, assembly GCF_009674765.1. GTDB lineage: Bacteria > Bacillota > Bacilli > Bacillales > Bacillaceae > Bacillus_P > Bacillus_P idriensis. The sequence continues at coordinate 199,718 of NZ_WKKF01000001.1, forward strand.
TGCGGTTCTGTTTTTAAGTAAAATAGACTGATAAAGATGATGACAATCATCGATAGGAAAATCATGACTGCAGCTCCAAATGGAACGGTTTTGAAATGGTTCATAACTTGTAATTCCTTCCTTTTATACTTGAACGCTTTTATGCTTTTGTGCATAAAAGTATTATATCAATCTATTAACTTATGTCAACTGGAGAAATTAGTAAGCATATAGTCCCCTGTTCAATCAGATATCTCTTTTACATGGCCTAATATGGTCTTTTACTTGCGGGAACGGGACAAATACTTGTCAGCCTGAAAGAAACACTGTCTTTTTTTCATATATCTCCTAACTAAAGAGGTACAACAGTCAAATAAAAAGAAGAGCAGGCATTAACTGGCCTGCTCTTCTTTTTTGTATATATACAATGTATGATCCTCGCCATAGTGAAATTGGATGTTGTGGCCATTCCCATTTAACACAGGAATAAGCGTGCTGTGATACTCTTCTTCATGCACATCTCTAAAATGAAGCTTTAACGCTTTGTTAGTTATAGAAAAATTGCCGCTTACATTTTCGGACGACTGCGTATCTTCAATATAAGCACGAAGAAGGTTTGGATTAAGGATAAAGTATTCATGAATATCATATAAAACAGTATTTAAATTACTCATATGCTGCTGTACCTCCTGAATATAGATAATTTATTTATATCCATAATAGAAGGGTGGCATACAGCTCATTTATTGGTATTTTCTGAAAAGGTTATTTGTTCGTGCATAAACCTGAAAAAGATGAATTAATCAAAAAAACGAATGCAGGAATGCATTCGTATAAAAGGTTATTTTGCAATCAGTACTGAAATGGTAATAGCGGCTCTGTTTAAATATTCCTTGAAAGCAGTCTGAGGCTTTCGGCAGTATCATTGATTTGAGAGATGGAAGATGTCAATTCACCGATAACTGCGGTAAAGTTAGTTAATTCCTTCTTGGTTTTTTCACTTTGATTTTTATTGTTATTCATAAGATGAACGACAGAATTAAAAAATTCGTTCATATTATTTGCCTGCTCTGCACCTTTTGAAGTAAGGCGTGCCACCTCATTTACAGAGCCGGCAATGCTGTCTATTTGAGAGTGAATCTCTGAAATTAAACTTGATACACCCTGGACCGAATTTTTTGTTTCCTCTGCAAGCTTTCGCACTTCACTTGCTACGACAGCAAACCCTTTACCGTATTCTCCTGCACGCGCAGATTCTATAGCTGCATTTAATGCAAGAAGATTTGTTTGATCTGCTATTGATGTAACAATTGCTACGACTTGATTTATCTTTTCAGATGTATTCTCTAAGGCTTTCATTTTAATCGAGATATTTTCAGTGCTTGTCTCGATGAAGGTCATCAGTTCATGTTGTTTTTCAAGGTCTTTTTTGCCATAAGATGCTTCTGTTTCTGCTGAAGAAGCCACTTCAAAGCTTCCACTTGCAAACAAGGAGATTTCTTTGGATTGAGCATTGATTTCCTGAACTGAGGCATTTGTGTTTTCGGTGATGCCAGAAAGCATTTGGGCTGTTTCGCTGAGCTCGATTCGGATTGCCTCCTTTTCTCTCTCTGCTTTCATACGGATTTCCCCATATTCTTTGTCATATGCTTCAAGAACAAGCTGCTGTTCAAAACTGATCATTTTGCTGATGGCTTGAACAATCAACATTAAATCTTCACTGTTTTCAGCTTTCAAACCGGCACAATCTATCAGTGATTTTGATAAAGTCTGCAGGGCAGACATATACCATTTTGCTTCAAGACCGATTTTGACGTGAATATGGGCTATACGCTGAATGCTTTCAACTCTGTTCTTGTCCAGAATACCCCTGAACATTGAACTAATATGGATCTTCAGCGTTTCCTTCAATTTATCAATTGAGCTGTAGCGATTAATGATTTGAATCAAACTTTTTTCTAATGAAATGACCCGGTAAAAGTCTTCAACTATTTCAGAAATGTTTTGGTCTATTAGTGGTTTTAATACAAATAAAATACCTAAATCCTTCTCCGTAAGAGAAATCATCTCTATCTGTTTTGTTAAATCAGCACTATATGATACATCAAGCTTTGTATTCTCTTTACTGATATTATTTAAAAAAATACGATTATTTATCTCTTTTTTGCGTTTGAACAGTCCCATTATAAGGCTCCTTTTAGATTGATATCGACTCTTGTTTTATTATCGGATAAACCTGAAAAAGATTAATGAGAACAAAAAAAAACGAATGCAAGAGCATTCGTCTAAAAGGTTATTTTGCAATAAGTACTGAAATGGCTGAGTTATGGGACACTTTATCGCTTACTCCGCCAAACAGCAATTTTTTCAGGCCGCCTGAATCTCTGCTGCCCATTACGATTAAATCGGCATTTTTTTCTTCTGCATATTTCAAGATCGCATCCGAGGGAGAGCCTGATAAGATTTCAACCTCTCCAATCGCCTGATTCTCATCCATTTTCATTCTAATTCTTGAAACAATTTCATCTGCGTTATCAAAGTAATCATGCTGAGTATGAGTTTGATCAAGCTCCTGAGAAGGAGGAGGCGCAACCGGGTAGTTTTGAAGATTGTCTGTCAAATAGCCATTAGCAGGAGCACTCGGAATAACAGGCTGAACTCCTTTGGTGTGCATCGCGTGTTCTTCCTGGAAAACGTGCACGACTGTCAGCTTAGATTCTAATTGTTTGCTCAGATCAATTCCTGTTTTTAAAGCTGCCTGACTTTCATCAAGTCCATCATAGGCAACGACTATATGTTTAAACGTATTCATCTTAATCATATCCTCTCTAGGGAAAATGTGTTTATAAATAGTTACCCTTTTTCAGAAAAAATAATCAATTCGCTTAAAGAAATCGATTACATAAAGATTTTTGGATTTGACAGCCACATATTTTCCAAAATAGGCGTACACCTTTGATAATTAGGGTAATAAGTAGAAGCACTAATTTTTCTAATTTCAGGGGGTTACTAATGATAAAGTCATTATTCTCAATTAAGGGTGTATTTACGAAGCTTTTGATTTTCGTTCTGCTGGCCATCATCCTTATGTTTATGGTACATAATGTAGTCATTGCATCACAGGATGTCAGCAAATTAGAAGAAAGAGCAAATGCGCCGACTATTATTTATGATCAAAATGGCGAGATTGCGAGCAAAATTTCAACCTCAAAAAATGAGTGGGTAGATTATGAGGATGTACCGGATCATTTCTACGAAGCTCTTCAAGCGACAGAAGATCAAAATTTCTACAAACACAGCGGAATAGATTATTTAGGAATTATCCGCGCAATGTTTAAGAATGTAGCAGCAGGAGGCGTAGTTGAGGGAGGAAGCACCCTGACTCAGCAGCTTGCTAAAAACACGCTGCTTACTCATGATCAAACATTTAAACGGAAGTTTGATGAGTACTTCATTGCGAAAAAAATAGATGAAGAATATTCAAAAGAAGAAATATTAGAACTCTATGTGAATAAGATTTATTTTGGAGAGGGAGCATGGGGGCTGAAAAGAGCAGCTAAAGTTTATTTTGGAAAAGAAGCAGCTGATCTAACAATTAATGAATCTGCCATTTTAGTAGGACTTATTAAAGCGCCGACAAATTACTCTCCTGTTAAAAACCTTGAAAAATCATTAGACCGCAGGGATGTTGTTTTAAGTTTAATGAAAAAAGAGAAGTTCATAACGGAAGCACAAATGAAAGAAGCAAAAAATGAAAAAGTTGTGCTTGAACGAAAGGAACTAGATGAATATAAAGGACGCTATCCTTTCTATGTAGATCATGTCATTGAAGAAGCCATTAAAAAATACGGTCTGACGCAAAATGAAATATTAGCGGGGGGCTTTGAGATTCATACCGAGATGCGTCAGGATATGCAGTCCTCTATAGAAGAGGTATATAAAGACGATGCTAATTTTCCTGAAAGTCAGAGCGATCAGCTCGTTCAAAGCGGAGCAGTTCTCGTCAATCCTAAAACAGGAGGAGTACAGGCGCTTGTTGGAGGAAGAGGAGAGCATTCATTCAGACAGTTTAACAGAGCAACTCAGCTGAAAAGACAGCCTGGTTCGACGATGAAACCAATAGCTGTTTATACACCTGCATTAGAAAACGGGATGGACGTTGATACGAAGCTGAAAGATGAACCGCTCGATATTAACGGATATTCACCTAAAAACTTTGATGGCAGCTATCGTGGCGAGGTTACCCTGTATGAAGCCTTAATTAAGTCATACAACGTACCGACTGTATGGGCGCTGAATGAAATTGGCGTACAAGCCGGCGTTGACGCTTCTAAACGCTTTGGCCTGCCAATTACTGAGAATGACCGTAACTTGAGTTTAGGTCTTGGGGGCCTTGATAGAGGTGTGGCACCGCTGAATATGGCAGAAGCTTACACGGCTTTTCCAAATGAAGGAACCCGCGTAGAGGCCCATGCGATTACGAAAATTGTAGATGTTCAGGGAAATACGATAGCAGAATGGAAAAAGAAAGAAACAAACGTTACAACAAAGGAAATCGCGCAAAAAATGACCCATATGATGCTTGGCGTAGTGAAAGAAGGAACAGGGAAAAAAGCACAGCTTGAAAATCATGAGCTGGCTGGGAAAACCGGCTCCACCCAGCTTGGTATTGATGGAATTGATGGAGTAAAAGATCAATGGTTTGTCGGATATACTCCAAACGTAGTTGGAGCAATGTGGCTTGGCTATGATCAAACAGATCAAAACCATTATCTGAATACCTCAAGCAGTGCGACAGCTGCACCGTTATTTAAAGTAATTATGGATGCAGCCCTGAAAAATGAGAAACCGGAGGATTTTAATCTTCCTCCTCTCAAGAAAACGGAAAGCAAGCCAAAGAAAAAGAAAACAGACACTTCTAATGAAGAGAGTAAAAAGAAACAAGAAGAAAAAAGAAAGCAAGAAGCTGATGAATTGGCTAAACGAGAAGAACAGGCAAGAATGGAAGAACAGGAACGTCTAAAGCAGGAAGAAAAAGCAAAAGCTGATGCTGAAAAGCAAAAGGCTGAAGAGCAAAAACGCAAAGAAGAGCAGGCTAAAAAAGAAGAAGAACAGGCAAGAAAAGAAGAGGAAGAAGCTAAAAAAGAAGAAGAACGCAGAAAAGAAGAAGAACGCAAAAAAGAAGAAGAACGAAAGAAAGAAGAAGAGCAAAAACCAGCCGAACCTGAAGAACCAGCAGAGCCGCCAGCAGAACCAGAACCGCCGGCAGAACCGACAGAGCCGCCTGCAGATCCAGAGCAGCCGGCAGAACCGCCAGCGGATGGTGGATCTGATGCCGGGGATGCATCAGGTAATTAACAAAAAGCTGAACGAGATTATTCTCGTTCAGCTTTTTCAGTATAATCATTTGCATTGCTTTTGGGACAAGCGTCAAATTTGGGAGATGCGGAAGTTGCGAATTCGGGCTGCAAAATCGGTTTGCCGCACGAACTTTGGGTACGAGTTGTGATTTGGAGGTGCAAAACAGTTTTGACGCACGAACTTTGGGTACGAGTTGTGATTTGGAGGTGCAAAATCAGTAATGCCGCACGAACTTTGGGTTCAAGGTGCGATTTGGAGCTGCAAAACGGGATTATTGTCTATTTCTTTCCTCTATAGGCACGGAACAGCTTTATTATAAAAACAAAAACACACCCTGCAACGCAGGGTGCTGAGAAAAATATTAGTTCAAATGCTTATTGAAACATGGGTAAAATATAAGTAATTAAAAACCAGATAATACCGAAGAATATAACCAAATATGCTGCATATTTAATAAAAGTAGCTCCAAGAAGACTGTTATTCGTTTTATGCTCTTCTTTTCTCTCAACATTCACTTGTTTATGTTCAGACATAAGGTTCCTCTCCCTTGTTTATCTTTAAATTACATAACTACATTAAGCAGCCAGCCAATAACAACGATTGCTCCAATAACGATTAAAATAGTTCTGATCATAAGTCATAATCTCCTTTTCTCTGTTGTAATGTAAGTAAGCCATACTCCCTTTATCATTTGTAAGGGATCACTGATTTTATACCTTTACTTTTTCAGCTGTGTTTAAGAAATTCGTTGTAAATCTTGATTCAGTTGAACAAATGGTGTCCATTTCAGCTAAGATCTCACTCGGGTTATCCCCATCAATGAGCACTTTAATCTGATTGGATCCAGATGTCATCAGAAAGAAAGTAATCAAAGAAGGAAACTTTGAGACATCTACGATGCTTCGTTTTCCAGCTAAGAAGTACACCTTTCCTGAATAGTTTTTTGCGAGCTGATTTAGACTGATAATTTGATCCATTCTGAATTGATCCTGGGTACATAGGCTAGTGGAAACTAACTGGCTCATTGTTTTCCTCCTTCAATTTTCCTTATCTTCTGTTGTTTGTTACAGTTCTTTACCTTGTTTTTTGTTTTTTGAAACATCTTGAAGGTGAAAATAGTGATATGTACCTATAAACCTGTTTTTTTGTGGGGGTCATTTTCGCAAATCCAGTTGTAAAGATACAGGAGGAAGGCGAAATTCATGAAATTCATCTTAATACTCCTTACCTTCGCAGCTCAAACTGCTGCACTTATTTTTCTGTGTTTTAATATGAAACTGGCTGTTATCTTATTTTTGATTCACCTATTATCAATGTGTTTATTATTTAGTCTGCTGATAAAGGCCAGGCTGAAAGAAAAAAAGGAGGATGATGAACGTGATTATCGTAACTACTGACTTCGTTCCTGGAAAAGAAATCAAAGAACTTAAAGGGTTTGTCAGAGGAGCAACCGTGCAAACGAAACATATTGGAAAAGATTTAATGGCGGGTCTGAAAACGATTGTTGGTGGAGAAATTTCTGAATATACAGAGATGATGGAGGAAGCAAGGCAAAAGGCTATCGGACGGATGGCTGAGGATGCAAGAAATAAAGGGGCGAATGCGATTATAGGGATGAGACTGCAAAGCTCTGCTGTTATGCAGAATGCGTCTGAAATTATTGCATATGGAACGGCTGTGTTCATTGAAGAATAATAATTGCAGGTTAACCAGAAAATAAGGAAAAATCCCAATTGACAAAATAATGAAAAAGATGGTAATCTATCTAAGGATTAAAATAAAAATTTGGTAAAGGAGGGGTTTGACATGAAAAAATTAATTGTGATTGCGTATGATCGAAGCGTTCTTTCTTGTGCAGCCCCGCCATACCTTTATATCGTTTAGAGAGATCAGTCTCTGAATATAAAAAGGAAAAGGCACAGGGGTATGCTGCATTGTATACTTCTGTGCCTTTTTACGTTTGATTGTAAAAAGGCAGACCCCCGGCATGCGGAGGTTTGCCTTTTTTATATAATTTAAATCTAAGAGGAGGAAGCAAGTATGTTTGTAATGATGATGAAAAAAGAGAAATTGATGAAAAAAGGAGATCCAGACAGCGGTTAGCAGGAAAAGGTTAGAAAGACAAAGGAGATGATCAGATGTTCTCGGTGTTAGTGAAGTTAGGCTGGTTTTTTAAAAAGTATTGGAAGCGGTACACGGCTGCAATCGTATTGCTTTTAATTGTAAATGTTCTTGAAATTATCCCCCCTAAACTGCTTGGGAATGCGATAGATGATATTCAGGTTGGGCAATTTTCGAGTGAGCTGCTCGTTCAATATATTGTCTTATTTCTTGGATTGGGTGTTCTAGTTTATATTCTATCTTATTTTTGGATGTACAATTTATTTGGCGGCGCACATTTGGCTGAAAGAATCCTAAGATCAAAACTGATGGGGCAATTCTTAGTGATGACACCGCGCTTTTATGAGAAAAACAGAACGGGAGATCTAATGGCCAGGGCCACAAATGATTTGAAGGCCATCTCGACGACTGCCGGATTTGGGATCTTGACATTGGTTGACTCAAGCATGTTCATGCTGACGATTCTGTTGACAATGGGAATACTTATCAGCTGGAAGCTTACATTTGCCGCGATACTGCCTCTGCCGATTATGGCGGTTTCGATGGGAATCTACGGTAAAAAAATTCATGCGAGGTTCATGGCAGCTCAGGACTCATTCGGCGATATGAATGACCAGGTGCTTGAGTCAGTAGCAGGCGTGCGTGTGATTCGTGCTTACGTTCAGGAAAAAGCGGATGTAAACCGGTTTAACACGTTAACAGATGATGTTTTTAAGAAAAATGTCAGTGTAGCAAAAATTGACGCATTATTTGAACCAACAATGAAATTGCTTGTCGGGATCAGTTATTTAATTGGACTTGGTTATGGCGCCTACTTAGTATTTCATAACGAAATTACCCTTGGTGAGCTGGTGTCTTTTAACGTTTACCTTGGAATGATGATCTGGCCGATGTTTGCCATTGGTGAACTGATCAATATCATGCAGCGCGGTAATGCATCACTTGACCGGATCAACGAAACACTATCTTATGAAGCAGATGTGAAAAATCATGATCAGCCGGAAGATATTGTTTCACCTAAAAAGATTGAATTTAAAGATGTATCGTTTCAGTATCCTTCTTCTGAAGTAGAGAACTTAAAGCATGTCAGCTTTACAGTAAATAGAGGGGACACAATCGGCATTGTCGGCAAAACCGGCAGCGGTAAAACAACAATCGTTAAACAGCTGCTCAGACAATACCCTGCTGGAAGCGGGGAAATCACAATGTCCGGGGTTCCGATTGAGAAAATTCCCCTTGAAACATTGCAGCGCTTTATTGGATATGTTCCTCAGGATCACGTGCTGTTTTCAAGAACAGTGAGAGAGAATATTTTATTTGGAAAGAAAGAAGGATCAGACGCAGAGCTGAATAAAGCAATCGATCTTGCTTTTTTCAGAAAAGATCTTGAAATGCTGCCTGATGGATTGAATACATTAGTAGGGGAAAAGGGAGTTGCATTATCTGGAGGTCAAAAACAGCGGATCTCCATTGCACGTGCACTTCTGGTCAATCCGGAAATTCTGATTTTAGATGATTCCCTGTCAGCTGTTGATGCAAAAACGGAAACAGCCATCATTTCAAATATTAGAAGTGAGCGTGCCGGGAAGACAACATTTATTACGACACACCGTCTATCTGCTGTCGAACACGCAGACTGGATACTAGTGCTTGATGAAGGAAAAATCATTGAAGAAGGCAGGCATCAATCGCTGCTTGCGAATAACGGCTGGTACAAAGAGCAATATGAACGCCAGCAAATTGAAGCTGAAAACGAAGGCGGGGTGGGAGCATGAGCACAGGAAAAAGACTGATCCGCTATGCTGCCCTTTATAAAAGAACATTAATACTTGCTTTAATCATGCTTGCTGTTGCAGTGGGGGCTGAGCTTACAGGACCATTTATCGCAAAAAAAATGATCGATGACCACATATTGGGAATTGAGAAGAAGTGGCATGAAACAGCAGAAGGAGAAAATGCTGTAGCCTACAAAGGATCCTGGTATAAACGGGAGGATTACTTTGAACCAGGTGAAGAAAAAGGCAAAGAAGTTCACATTCTGCAAGTGCAGCGAGATTATTATTTCATACCTGGTAAAATTCAGTTTGATGGAGACAGAAGAGCGGCCGGCAATTCGGTCATTATTGAACGCGGGACAGATTCCGCTTCTTATACAGGCAGCAGACTTACTTCTGAACAGCTGTTTACGTTTTATCAGCCTGAAATTAAAGGGCTTATCACTTTGATTGCCATTTATTTTGGTTTACTAGTCTTTGCTTCATTCTTTCACTATGGACAGCGGTATTTTCTGCAAATTACATCAAACCGCATTATTCAAAAGATGCGCCAGGATGTATTTGAGCATATACAGCGCTTGCCGGTTGTTTATTTTGATAATCTTCCGGCAGGGAAAGTTGTGGCAAGAATTACAAATGATACGGAAGCAATCAGAGAACTGTTTGTAGCTGTGCTTTCAACATTCTTTACAAGTGCCATCTATATAACAGGTATATTCATTGCCTTATTCCTGCTTGATGCAAAACTTGCATTAATCTGTACGGTCATCCTGCCGATCCTAGTCGTCTGGAGCATCGTATACCGTAAATACGCTTCAACTTACAATCATAAGATTCGTTCCCTTGTCAGCGATATTAACGGAACAATCAATGAATCAATACAGGGTATGACGATTATTCAGGCTTTCCGCAGACAGGAAGAAACGAAAGCGGAATTTGAAGAATTAAACGCATCCCATTTTCACTATCAAAATAAACTGCTGAGCCTGAACTCTCTGCTGTCGCATAATATGGTAGGTTTTATGCGGAACTGTGCGTTCGTAGCCCTTATCTGGTATTTTGGAGGAGCCTCTTTAGGCGTTGGTTCGATGGTTTCAATAGGAGTTCTGTATGCGTTCGTTGATTATTTAAACAGGCTTTTTCAGCCAATCACCGGGATTGTGAATCAATTCGCACAGCTTGAAACAGCGCGTGTTGCGTCTGAGAGAGTGTTTAGCCTGCTTGATGAAAAAGGAACGGATGTCAGCGAGAAAAAAGAACCTCGCTATAATGGAAATGTGGCATTTGAAAATGTGTGGTTCGGCTATAAAGAAGGCGAGTATGTTTTAAAAAATATTGATTTTGAAGCGAAGCAGGGTGAAACCGTAGCATTAGTCGGGCACACCGGCTCAGGAAAAAGTTCGATTATGAATTTGCTGTTCCGTTTTTACGACATAAAAGAAGGCAAAATCACAATTGACGGCAAAGATATTTTATCCATGCCGCGCCAAGCAGTCAGAGAGCATATGGGGATTGTGCTTCAAGATCCATTTTTGTTCACAGGAACGATTGCTTCGAATGTAAGCCTTGATAATCCGGATATCACCAGAGAACAAGTAGAAAAAGCATTAAAAGATGTTGGCGCAGATCAATTGCTGAAACATCTGCCTCTTGGATTTGATGAGCCTGTTATCGAAAAAGGAAGCACGCTCTCATCGGGACAGCGCCAGCTGATCTCATTTGCTAGAGCGCTCGCTTATGATCCGGCCATTCTCATATTAGACGAAGCTACGGCAAGCATTGATACAGAAACAGAAGCTGTCATACAGGATGCACTTGAAGTTCTGAAAAAAGGCAGAACAACATTTATCATTGCCCATCGGCTTTCTACTATTAAAAATGCAGATCAAATTCTTGTCCTTGACCGGGGTGAAATAGCGGAGCGGGGCAATCACGATGAATTAATGAAACAAAAAGGAAAGTACTATCAAATGTATGAACTGCAGCAGGGAAAACAGAATACCCTTGCAGGATAAGAAAACCAAGTGCCTGATTTAGTAAGGCACTTGGTTTTTTGTTTTTTAAAAAGATAGTAAGGCATTAGTAAGCCAGTCCGACCCGTTTACGGATAAAGGACTTCTCAATCAGAACCTGATAAGTGAAATACCCTGTATCCTCAGCAGATATTTGCTTTCCGTCTTCCGGAAGATAATCTTCTTCAAATCTGAACTTCTTTGTTAATTCTCCATCCGGCAGGTAAGTGGGACAGACGATTGTCCATTGGAGATTGGACTCTTTTAATGTCAGATAGGCATTTAAATGTTCGTTCGCTGCTCTTGTCAAAGTCCGTTTCGACTCATTTGATTGAAATCTGTACAGGTCAGGATTGGACCTTGCCTGTAATATGCCTGCTGTTCCAATCGTGATCACTCTGTTAATGCGATTTCTCATGGCTTCAACAATCAGCGGCACCGCAACTGTAAGAGTATCATCTCCATCTGTGCCAAGGCAGCTTACAACTGCATCACAGCCTGAAACTGTTTTCTCGATGTTTTGAATATCCCGGGCATTTCCTTTAATCATTTCAGCATTTTTATCTATGTTCTCTATTTTTGAAGGATCTCTGACAAGCATTCGGACATTGTGCCCTTCATTTAGGGCCTGTTCTAAAAATGCTTTGCCAACTCTTCCTGTTCCGCCAAACAATGCGATTATCATAACAAACTCTCCTGTCGGTTTTCTTCCATTTTACTTCATTTACTGAAGAAGAGAAAAACATACTATGAACTGATCTGGTTACACTAATAAAAATTAAAACAAATGAATTGACAGAAGGCGGTCTTGGAGGTAATATTCTAACGTACTTTATTAAAATCCGATAAGATTAGTGGGGGTTTAAACATGAAAAGATTTTTTAGTCTATTTGCACTTTTATCAGTGTTTGTGCTGATTTTGTCTGCTTGCGGAACAGGCGGCGATAAAAAGAAAGAAGGAGATCAGGCAGGAACTGATGCTGAACTGTTTGACAAAGTAAAAGAAGAGGGTGTGCTTGTCATTGGAACAGAAGGTACATATCCGCCTTTCACATTCCATGATGAAAAAGATAAATTAACCGGCTTTGATGTAGAAATCGCACAAGAGGTTGCAAAGCGTCTTGGCGTGAAGGCTGAGTTTAAAGAAACACAGTGGGATGCGATGTTCGCTGGTCTTGATGCTAAACGTTTTGATATGATTGCCAACCAAGTCGGCATCAAGCCTGAGCGCACGGAAAAATATGATTTCTCTGATCCATATATTTCATCTGCCGCTGTACTTGTTACACACAAAGATAACAAAGACATTCAATCATTTAAAGATTTAAAAGGGAAAAAAGCAGCACAATCTTTAACAAGCAACTACGGTGAAATTGCCAAAGAAAACGGTGCTGAGCTTGTTGGTGTAGAAGGATTTACTCAAGCAATCGATCTCATTAATTCTAAACGTGCAGATGCAACGATCAATGATAAGCTTTCTGTCCTTGATTTCAAGAATCAGCGCGGCAACGCACCAATTCAAATTGTTGATGAAAGTAAAGATGCTGCACAAAGCGGATTAATGTTCCGCAAAGACAGCGGCAAGTTAGTGGAAGAAGTAAATAAAGCATTAGCAGAAATGAAAGAAGACGGCACGTACAAGAAAATCTCCGAGAAATGGTTTGGCGAAGATGTATCTGAATAATATTTTTGCAGACCCTGAACGGTTAGAACGTTTGGCCAATATTGCACAAAGTTCCCTTCTCCCTTTGGTGAAGGGAGCTTTGTATTATACTCTTCCATTAACACTGATTACGTTTGTCATTGGACTTATTTTAGCTGTTCTTACTGCTTTGGCACGAATTTCAACTATAAAGCCATTTCAAATAATAGCAAGAATCTATGTATCAATTATTAGAGGAACACCTTTACTTGTTCAATTATTTATTATTTTCTACGGCCTTCCAAGTGTCGGGGTTACAATCAGTCCGTTTATTTCTGCAGTTATTGGCTTCTCGCTGAATGTCGGCGCATATGCATCGGAAATAATCAGAGCTGCTATACTATCTACACCTAAAGGACAATGGGAAGCGGGATATTCAATCGGAATGAGCTACTCACAGACGCTAAAAAGAATTATATTGCCGCAGGCTACGCGTGTATCGATACCACCGCTGTCCAACACATTTATCAGTTTAGTTAAGGATACATCCCTTGCATCATTGATTCTTGTAACAGAGATGTTCAGAAAAGCACAGGAAATTGCTTCAACCAACTATGAATTTCTGTTGATGTATTCTCTGGCTGGTCTATTATATTGGATCATCTGTTTTATCTTATCGGTCATCCAGCAGCGCATGGAAGCAAAACTGGATCGCTATGTTGCAAGGTAGTAAAGGAGCATTCAAATGATTTCAATAAAAGGATTGCATAAAAGCTTTGGTGAATTAGAAGTTCTAAAAGGCATTGATTTGGAGATTGAAAAGGGGAAAGTAGTTGTTGTGATTGGACCATCCGGGTCTGGAAAAACAACATTCCTAAGATGCCTGAACGTACTGGAAGTACCGACAATGGGAATCATTCAGCTTGATCAGCAAACACTTGATTTCTCAGGGAATGTGGCTAAAAAAACAATAACAGAGTTTAGAAGCAATACCGGCATGGTTTTTCAAAGCTATAATCTTTTCCCGCACAAAACAGCTCTTGAAAATGTAATTGAAGGGCCAGTAATCGTGAAGAGAGAAAACAAAGAAACAGCCGTGAAAAAAGCAAGTGCCCTGCTTGAAAAAGTAGGCCTTGGGGATAAAATGGATTTCTATCCTTTTCAGCTCTCAGGCGGGCAGCAGCAGCGCGTAGGCATAGCAAGAGCACTTGCAATGGAGCCTAAGGTCATGCTGTTTGACGAGCCTACTTCAGCCCTTGATCCCGAACTTATCGGCGACGTACTGAATGTGATGAAAGATTTAGCCGCAGAAGGAATGACCATGGTAGTCGTCACTCATGAAATGCGGTTTGCAAAAGATGTGGCAGATGAAGTGATCTTCATGGATAATGGGGTCATCGTAGAACGCGGTGCACCAGGTGAAGTATTTGATCATCCAAAAGAAGAACGGACAAAACGTTTCCTTAGAAAACTTGAAGAGTAGGCGCCAGCAATTATGCAGCCTGCTCTTTTTTTATGGAGGATTTTCTAAATGAAATTTACAGCTTTACAGATTTAACATCATTCAGCAGCTGCTTTTTTTCCTGTTCAAAATAATACACTCTGGGCATGTTAAAGTGAACAATCATTTCATGTGCGAGGCTTGCGCAAATGAATGTAACAGCTCTCCAATCAATGGTTTCAAACATGGAGCATTCTCCTTCTGAATGTTTTCTTCATGTATATGGAGAAGGGAACTTGTTTGATACTAAGGGCTGATAAGAAATATGGAAACTGGAAAAGACCCCGGCGGAATGCCAGGGTCCTTTAAGCCATGTTATTTGGTTGTCTTATTAGAATTTTCCGCCCATGTTTGATTGAGCATATGAAACTAAACGCTTTGTGATTTCTCCGCCAACAGATCCGTTAGCACGAGAAGTTGTTTCTGCACCTAAGTTCACTCCGAACTCAGAAGCGATTTCGTACTTCATTTGATCGATTGCTTGTTGTGCACCAGGTACAACTAGTTGATTTGAAGAATTGCTGCGTGATTGTGCCATGTAAATACACTCCTTGAAATAATATAGTTTTTGGGTAAGCTGGAGTTGCACCAGTGCATGAGTCGTAATGATTCATGGCCTTCTCGGCTAACCCATCATGTGAGGGTGCAGCGGGTTGTTCAACTGTTGTTATTACGTATTATGTATTTACCGTGAAAATATATGCACATGCGAAAATGGTAATTATTATGGAAATATAGGTGTTACATAAAGTGAAAGAGAGTTAGGGAATATATAAAGAGGAATCAAGTATATGAAGCTGCAGGTGATAAAAATGAACATGTGCCCGCTTTGTAATGGGTTTAACAGTGAAATGGAAGCAGCAGTCTGTCCGAATTGCAAAATCAGCATGACGGATCATGGGAAAATAACCGATTATTTAGATGAATACAGCGCATATATGGAAATTGACACAATGAAGCTATTCGATGGGGTCATGGATTCCCTTGAATCACATCAGTGCATCCATTTGTTTTCTTGCAGCAATTGTCTTCATGAAGAGGCAAAACACATTAGGGAGTAGAATGTGAGGGGAAGGCGAGGAAATGAAAAAAATCAGCCTGAGAGAGTCTCAGGCTGATTAGGTGTTTATTATTGTTCACTTGCCGGACGAATACGAACCTCTGTCTCTTTATCAAAGAAGTGAGCTTTGTTCATATCAAGAGCAAGCTGGATGATTTGGTCTGGTCTTACGTCTGTACGTGAATCTACACGTGCAATGAAGTCCTGGCCGTCGATTTTAGAGTAAAGCATCGTTTCAGCACCCATAAGCTCAGATACTTCGATTTTGGCATCTACTTTTGATCCGTGAGAAGATTCGATGAACACTGGCTCATCATGGATATCTTCAGGACGCACGCCCATGATCAATTCTTTGCCAACGTAGCCTTGCTCGCGAAGATATTTCATTTTGCCTTCAGGAACAACAATGGATTGAGTTCCGATAGAGAACTTGCCGTCTGTTAATTGACCAGTAAAGAAGTTCATAGATGGTGAACCGATAAATCCGCCAACAAAAAGGTTTTCAGGCTTTTCATATACTTCTTTAGGAGCGCCGACTTGCTGGATGATGCCGTCTTTCATAACAACAAGGCGTGTTGCCATTGTCATTGCTTCTGTTTGGTCATGTGTTACGTAAATTGTTGTTGTTTGCAGGCGGTGATGAAGCTTAGAAATTTCAGCACGCATTTGCACACGCAATTTAGCATCCAAGTTTGATAAAGGCTCATCCATTAAGAATACTTTTGCGTCACGAACGATAGCACGTCCAAGTGCAACACGCTGACGCTGACCGCCTGACAATGCTTTAGGCTTGCGGTCTAAATATTGATCAAGACCCAAAATGCGTGAAGCATCTTTCACACGGCGATCGATTTCTTCTTTAGGGAATTTGCGGAGCTTAAGTCCAAATGCCATGTTGTCATAAACAGACATATGCGGATAAAGTGCGTAGTTCTGGAAAACCATCGCGATGTCGCGGTCTTTCGGCGCAACGTCATTCATGCGTTTGCCGTCGATTGAGAAGTCGCCTTTAGAAATTTCTTCAAGGCCTGCAATCATACGAAGAGTCGTTGATTTACCGCAGCCGGATGGGCCGACGAAAACGATGAATTCTTTATCTTGAATGTGTAGATTAAAATCTTCAACTGCCGTTACCTTGTTATCATACATTTTATAAATATTGTTTAATTTAAGTTCAGCCATTTGAATCCTCCTCAGAAAATGAAAACGTTTTATTTATAGATTCAGTGTAATTCATTTCTGAAGATAAGCCTATGGACAGGTTGCACAAAAAAATGTAAGGGTTTTCGTGCAGGGTGAACAGCTGAGTTATTCTGCAAGTTGCTCCAAGTACTTCATCATTAAAGAAAAAGCAGCTGCTTCGTGAAAATGCCTGATATCGAGCCCTGTTTTTTCAATGAACTTGTCAATCCGGTATTGTACGCTGTTTCTGTGCATGTACATTTTTTTTGCTGTAAGGGACACGTTCAGATTGCATTCAAAGTAAACATTCAATGTTTGCACCAGCTCGCTGTCCTCTAAAGATTCTCTCAGTAATTCAGATATGAGCTGTCCGCTGACGCTTCCGTTAAGGAAGAGCACGGGCAGAGCCTCTGAAAATGTTACGCACTTTTTCATCCTGAACAAATTGTAAATCACTTCGAAGCTTGCCTGCTCAGATAAAATTCTTGCTTTTAATTCAACTGACATTTTATGAAGCTGGCCAATATAGATGTGCAGTTCGATGAAAAAATCGCTTGTAAATGTGTCAATCCATTGATCGAAGCTTTCTTTATCAATGACTGGTTCAGGGCTTTCTTCAAAGATAATGCCTTTATGGCGGCTGATCCAGAGAATAGTTGAAGCTGGAATCGATCCCTGCATCGCTTCTTCAAAGCTCTGCCTGTCAGAGACCGGCTGCTTGCTGAAGAAGTAATAGCACCTGATGCCGTTTGCCGATGGAACGAAAGGAGGGCTGTTTTCACCGTACAGATAGTGCAGCCATTTTTCAGAACGCTCACTGTGTTCTCCAAAACCCGAATCATAAGATATATATAAAGTCGAAAGCAGGCTTTCTTCCTGTTCAGATAAGGCTTCTTTTAAGATGCCGAATACCTGGCCATCTTCTGATTTGTACCATTTGTAGCCCTTTTTTTCATGCGAATAGGCAAGAGAGAAGGCTTCTTTGTAGTGGGATGCTAATTTATCAATCATCATGATATCTCCTTTCCCTGCCTTTCTATTATATAAAAAAAAGAGAGCCTGGCGATAGCCTAGCTCTCATTTTGAGCGGGAGGTTCTTCTTGTTCGAGGTCGCGTGCTTCTTCAATATTCGTGTACTTATCCCGCATATGCACAGAACCGCCTGATAATCCTTCGTTGATCATTCGGTCAATATCCAAATAGGCTTTATCTCTGCCCTCATACTCCGTATCTTTTTGCTCATTTGCTTTGTTTTTCAAAGTGAACCCTCCTTCGCTGTATGCTTTTATTTTGCGAAGAAAAGGCGGAAATTAACCGTCATAAACATGAAACAGCATTAGCTCGTGAATGCGGGAACGAATTTGTTCTGCGTCCTCTAATGCAGGTTTGGACGTTCCCCACTCGATTTCTCCATTTTTATGGTAAATGACATCGTAGTGAATCCCTTTAAAGTAAAAAGAGACACGCCAGCCAGGCAGATTTGTTTGTTTAAACAAAGGCTTCCATTGAAAATGTGTAATCATCTCATTCATCGCTCCTTATGATTTCATCTTAAAGGAAATCGGGAGCGAAGTGAAGATGTACCTGCAGAAAGGAACATAAATAAATCGGCAAGCTTGTTGATGCGGTGTGTTTGAATATGAGGCTCATCAAAGGGCATAGGCTTGCTGTTTACTTCGTAAATGACCGGACCTGTTTCCGTTACTCCTATATCCATTGAAAATTCTCCAATTTGGCCATAATGGGAGGCTAACTCCCTGCCAGCAGTTCTTACAATCATTTCAAGCTCCTCCATGCTGACTCTATCTGAAACAGATTCAAATGGTAAAATCGATCCTCCATTTGGAACGTGTGTCGTCAGTGTCTGACGATTTGCAGCGGAACGTACGCCAATGCCGCAGATGTGATAATCATCTTTGCCTAACAGTGTGAGCACCCGAAGGTCATATTTTTTGTTTTGAAAGGTATCTGAGGCTATTTCTTCTTGAATGAGATAGCCCTCATAGAAAGGGTATTTTTTTTCAGCAAAAAACGTTTTATCACATAATTCACTTGAACCATCAATCGATGTTACCTCATAATGATGTTCCTCAGAGCGTATCCGGTAAATTCCCTGGCCCTGACTGCTCTGTAATGGCTTCAAATATGCACCTGAACAGGCTGAGAGAAAAGAGTGAATATCCTCTGCGGAATGTACTTTTTCTGCAGGGGGGAGATAGGACAGCAAAGATTTAGACAGGATTTGATGCACATCCCACTTATTAAAAAAGAAAGAATTAAAAAATGGGATTTGGGCAGAAATCATTTCTTTTTTAAACAACAGAAAGCATTCCGAGCTTTCAGCGTCCCGTGAAGCGATCCGATTGTAGATCACATTCGGATAAGGGCATGCCATTTTAGCCCATTGCTGTTTTTTTCTGCTGAAGGCAAATCCTTCAATATATTTTTCTTTTACACCGTTTAGAGTAAATACATAGCAAAAACCGCCAGCAGCTTTCATCTTGCGCTGAAGGTTTTTAAAGTAGGTGCCATCTCCATGAAAGATTTTTCCCTTTCCGCCTTCTCCTGTCAGGATGCCGACGATTGGCCAGCAGCGGGGCAGGCTCATTCGTAAAGGACCTCTGGTTCTTCAATCGCTTTTTTAGATAAATACAATGCATACTGAAGTGACAGCTTTCTTGAGTGCAAATCCTCTTCTTTTAGTGAAGGATGAGAAAAGATGGATCTGCCCGGTTTTGAATTTGCCTCAAACAGCCACACATTGCTGCTGGTGTCTATGCCCAAATCAAAGCCGATCTCTCCAATAAAGCCTTCAATGCCCTGATCAATCTTCTCGCTCAGGATGAGAGCGGCAGAAGTGAGCGAACGAAAAGCCTGATTGCGTTCATCTTTCTGATCAAATAGCTCTTCAAGTGTTTTGACAATGCCTCCATTATCTACATGTGTAGTAACACTGCCCTTACCGGCAATTTTGGCGGCAATGGCGGTAACGTGAAATCGGCCCTTTGAATCCTTATTTGTATGGACACGGAAGTCAACTTGCTGCTGATCGATCCGAATTAGTTTTATCCGCTCTTGGAGGAGGTAATCTTCCATCTTTCTGCTTCCAAATGAAAACTTGAAAAATTGATCCAGCGATTTGTATTTGCGCAGGATATTATCTTCCTGTGAACGGTACCTGCAATAGTAGATATGCTCATCGGGCTCATAAATTAATTGAAAAACACCAAGTCCAAGACTTCCATTTCGCGGTTTTAAATACACGCTTTTATAACGGTGGAGCATTTTTTCTATTTGCCCGTATGAAGGATCAAGCATCGTTTCCGGCAAATACACGGCTGTTTCAGCGTAGGGAAGGAGGAGCTCGTGAATCGTCCATTTATCAAAGAACCCCGGATTAAACCATGGTATCCCATACTCCGTTTTAAGCCGTTTTTTGACCATTTTCATCGCATGATGATCTTCGGTTTCCCGATTTGGCAACCGGTCATATACAACGTTCGGAAGCGGGATTTTCATTTGCCTCCAGCCATCATCATCAAAAGTATAACCATTTACAAAGCCGGTTTCCCAGTCAATGAGGTGAGCCCCAAAAACATAGGCAAACAATCCGGCTGCTTTTTGAGCTGTTAAGTATTTTGCGAAAAATAACGAACGATTACCAATAGGGCGCAGAATGGAGCCAGTAAATCCAGCAGTAAATATACCTATCAGCGGTCCCAGGTATACAGAGTTCTGGTGAAGAATCAATTGCGTTTTTCCAAGAGGAAGACGGAGCTGATCCAGTAAGTCCTTTGATATCTTAATAGCACCATTCAGCTCCTGAAATTCAACAAAGCATGGAGATGCTGCGGTTCCAAAAACAACCTCTGTGATATTCTCATTCGTTTCATGTCTGACGGAAGCCGGAAGGATCAATTTTTTTGCATCAGTGAATGTTGCCGCAAGGCTGTAAGAAGGATTCATAAAACACCTCCTGCATAGTTTAAAAAAGCTTAATGAGCTTCATCCTGATGAGATTCGCTCAAAAATAAACAATAATCAATAATGGACCTCGCTGAAGGCCTTGCTGCCAGTGATTTGCGCTCTTCTGCATTTTTGGAAGGCTTTGTGTTTACTTCAATAATCCATGGATGCCCTTGTGAATCGACGGCCAGATCCATGCCGAATTCGCCGTAAAGACCTCCTGCATATTTACCCAATGCCTCGGCAATCTCAAGTGAAAGTTCATTTAAGAGTTTGCTGATATGAGCAGCTTCTGACAACTCAAAAGAAGCAGATAGGGCCTCTCTGATTTTGTACAGAGAGCCGCCGAGGGCTATATTGGCCACAAATTGATTCTCCGCAGAAACGCGGGCAACACCGGAAGAGATTTTCCATTGCGAATAATTTCTTTTATGGCACAGTATCCTGAAATCCATTGGCTTTTTCTCATAAGTCAGCAGCTCGATTCCTTCTTGAACGATAAAGGCTTCTTTCTTAATTCTTGGAAGAAGACTTTGAAAAAGATCGTCAAAGGAAAGATAATCCCGCAGCAAATGCCCTGAGAAAGTAGAATAATCAAGTTCAAACCCTTCATCTGTATGACATATTCTAAAGATCCGCTTTCCCTGGCTGCCGTTAATAGGCTTGAGGAATACAACAGGGTACAGGTGTACCATCGTTTCGAGAACCGTTTTTGATGAAAGCAGTTCAGTTTTCGGCAGGAAGGGGGTGAGATGGGGATTTGCATTTAAAATCTGATGAACTTCCCATTTATTTAGAAATCTGTCATTAAAATAGGGAACTTTATGCTGGATGAAATCTGCCGTCATCCTTAAAAAATCCTGTGACTGTTCCAGGGTCCGGGAATGAATGCGATTATGGACAACGCTCGGATGAGGAACAGAACATTCCTGCCATTCATTCTGATTGAGTGTATAGCCATTCATCTTTTCTTGAACATAATCAGACATGGAAAAAACATAAAAGAAGATTCCCTTTTCTTCGCTGCATGAAGCGAGCTCTCTGCAAAAGGAATCTATGCTTCCAAGGGAGACCGGCTTTTCACCGACGTCAATTTCGGTTAAGACAGCCACAACAGGTCCAAGCTCAAGCCATCTTTTCTGAGAATCATATTTTATACTGATCTTAAAAGGATAAGCAGGAAGCGAAAGCTCTCTAAGCAGTTCCTGGTGAATAGAAACATGAGTATGTTCTTCATTCATACATACGATTTTTGCGAAAATACTATTCCTTCCGCACAATACTTTCACAAGGCCAGATGAAAATGGCAAACTTAGTTTTGCTCTCAAAGAATAACTGATTTGGATGCTTTTGCTGCCATGAGAGGTAAGGCGCGGGGATACAACTATTTTTTCTATATTCATAGGAAACCCTCATTTGCTGACTGTTCTAACAAGCACTATAATATGTTTATAGGCAGACGCTGATATAAGCATCGTATGAATAAATCAGTGAATAGGTGAGATTTGGAAGGTAGATGGATATGACTGGATTGACATTAATTTTATTTATGATTGCAATTGGAGCGGTAATTGGCGGAATCACAAACCACCTTGCCATTAAGATGCTCTTCAAACCGCATAATGCGAAGTATTTATTCGGAAAGAAAGTTCCCTTTACACCCGGACTTATTCCAAAACGGCGCGTGGAACTTGCTGATCAAATGGGAAAAATGGTTGTCGGACATTTGCTTACACCAGAAGGCATTCGAAGAAAGCTAGCAAATGACGATTTTCATAAAACCGTTACATCGTGGGTAAATAATGAAGCGAAACGTTTCATAAACAGTGAAAAAACGGTAACAGCATTTGCTGCTGACATCGGCATCGAAAATTTGGACGGGAAAATAGAAACAAAGCTCAGTGAAATGATCGATTATAAAAT
This sequence comes from Metabacillus idriensis, assembly GCF_009674765.1. GTDB lineage: Bacteria > Bacillota > Bacilli > Bacillales > Bacillaceae > Bacillus_P > Bacillus_P idriensis. The sequence continues at coordinate 222,240 of NZ_WKKF01000001.1, forward strand.
GAAAGAGAAAGTTGAACAATATCGGGTCCTGACTGTTAAAGAAGCAATTCCCGCACACCTGCACGGGAAAATAGAGCGCTCACTGCCTGCAGCATCAGAATTTGTTATTCAAAAGGGCATTGATTATTTTCAGAGTGATGAGGGCAAGCAGCGCCTCAGAAGAATGATTGATGACTTTCTGGCAGAAAGAGGCATGCTCGGCCAAATGCTTCAAATGTTTTTAGGAAATACAAGCGTGTTTGAGAAGGTGCAGCCAGAAGTGCTGAAATTCCTTCGAAATAGTGAAACCAAACGGCTGCTCACTTCCTTAATTGAAAAAGAGTGGAAGAGAATAGAAGACCTTAAACTTGGAGACCTTGAAGAAAAATTCAGCCTTGATGAACTCTTGTCACTGTCAAAGCAGGCAATTTTAAAAGAAATGGCGATCAAAGACAGGCTCAATGCTCCTGTTTCTGACTATCTGCTGCCTTATTCCGAATGGATTACAGATGACTTTATCCCCAAAATAGTAAAACTTGCTGTCCAATACCTCCAAAACCATATGGAAAAGATGCTGGAGCAGCTTCACCTTCAGGAGATTGTTAAAGAGCAGGTTCAATCTTTCTCTGTCTCAAGGCTCGAAGAAATGGTCCTTGGCATTTCGAGAAGGGAGTTTACCATGATTACTTATTTAGGTGCATTGCTCGGAGGTATCATTGGAGGCTTCCAGGCGATAGTCGTGATGCTGATCAGATAGAAAAATGGGCACGAAATGAAATTTGTTGAATAGTTTGTTATAGTTGTAGGGTGCTTTAAAGGCACAGCGTGAAAAGATGTTAGGAGGAATACTTATGGCAGCGAATGTTTATGATTTAGGATACGATCTTGAGAAAGCACTTAGAGACAGTGATGATTTCAAAACACTAAAGAGTCTTTATGATGAAGTGAACGCTGATGATTCAGCACGCACTTTGTTTGAAAGCTTCAGAGATATTCAATTAAACCTTCAGCAGAAGCAAATGTCAGGCCAGGAAATTTCTCCAGAAGAAATCGAACAGGCACAGAAATCAGTGGCACTTGTACAGCAGCACGATAAAATTTCAAAGCTGATGGAAGCTGAACAGCGCATGAGCATGACGATTGCAGAATTAAATAAAATCATCATGAAGCCGCTTGAAGAGCTATACGGCAGTCTTCAGCAATAATAAAGGAAAAACGGAGCGAGGACGAAATGCTCCGTTTTTTGCTCTTTTCGTAAACATTGTTGCTTTTAGACTACATGTTAAATACCCCTGCAGGCATATCTGATGAGGCTCCCAGCCGGACCGCGGAAAGCAACGGACAACATTTATAATCGAAAACAACAATGTGTGCGAAAACAGCCTTTTTTTTTTGCGTGGCATGGAATTGACGGCTCCGGCCAGTAATAAATGATTTTGGCTAATCAAAGGCAATTTCAGATGATAAGCAAAAGGATAAAGAAAAAATCAGTTCGCTTTTAAATTGCATTAATCCGCTAAAAATAATGAAAATACCGCTAATAAACTGAAGGTTTTCGCAAAGAAATCAGTTTAATACTTCAGTGAATCCTTAAGGCTTAAATTTATCTTGCGAATTCAGAATAAATCAAATAATAAAACGCTTTCATTTTTTTAAGAAAACCCCTTGTCAAATTTAAAATAACTTGCAATAATAAATGTAAGCGTTTTTATTTCACTTATTTTATGGTCTGCTCTGCGATTATGGGGATGATCGCCTGAACCATTCTGTCATCGGAAGCTGCGGGTAACAGTTTTCCGGCACGTTTATTGGGAGAAAGTTAAATACTGGGGTTTTACAATTATAAAAACAGCTCTGTGGCAAAAATCACAGAGCTGTTTTCGTTTTGATTCGAAAATCATGGAAACAGGCTGCGGTGCATTTCGTTCTATTTCAGGATGAAAGGACATATCCTCATATTAGAAATCAGACATCAGCTGAAGGGGGATTCACAGTGATCTACCGACTACTAGCATTAAACATTGACGGAACATTGCTTCGTTCCAACGGTCGACTTCAACCTTCTACAAGGGAAGCGATCCATTATGTTCAAAAAAAGGGAGTATACGTTACTCTCGTTACAAGCCGGCATTTTCAGACGGCCAAAAAACTTGCAAAAGCGCTTAAGATAAACAATATTTTGATTACGCACAGCGGTGCGTTTATTTCTGATAAAGTTGACAGGTCTTTCTATGAAAACAGAATATCAGAGGAAAAAACATTTAACCTCGTTCAGGTGCTCGAAACATTTGATTGCAACGTCCGAATCGTGCATGAACGTTTTTCGCTCGGAAACAGGAAGAAAGTATCCTCAAATATCGTGGGGAAAACATTGTTAAGCCCAACGGATCCGTTGTTTTATCCAGTACAGTTTGTCGATTCGCTTGGAGAAAACTTAAGAGATGAACCGCTCTCAGCCCCCAAAATGGAAGTGTACTTTTCAGAAGAGCACGAATGCCAAGAGGTTGAAAAAGTGCTTTCTGATGCGTTCGAAGGCATTACCATAAGGGTCAAAAACCCAACAGTGCTCGAAATTACTGCAAAAGGTGTATCAAAGGTGAACGGCTTAAGGCTGCTTGGTCAGCATTTAAATATTTTGCCTGAAGAAATGGTCGCTATTGGAGACGCTGATGATGACAAAGAAATGATTGAAATGGCAGGACTTGGAGTAGCGATGGGGAACGCCCCTAATCATGTGAAAAAAGCGGCTGACTGGATTACAAGAAATAACGATGACCAGGGTGTTTCATATATGGTTAAAGAACACTTCAGAAAACAGCATCGCATTGAGTTCTTAGATAAACTGAAGGTTGACCGATAACAGAGGACCACTGGAGCAGCAAAATACAGAATAAAACGGGTACTAAATTGCAAGCCAATTTGTATCCGTTTTTTTGTTGTTTCAGGTGATTAAAGAACTGCTATGATTCCTCAAAGCGCCGAGATGGTGTGAAAAGAGGAACCAAAGCCCCGCTATGATTCCTCAAAGCACCGAGATGGCACGAAAAGAGGAACCAAAGCCCTGCTATGATTCCTCAAAACGTGGAAATGGTGTGAAAAGTGGAAACAAAGACTCGCTATGATTCCTCAAAACGCTGAGATGGCACGAAAAGTGGAAAAGAAGACCCGCTATGATTCCTCAAAGCGCCGAGATGGCTCGTAAAGAGGAATCAAGAACAGGATAAGCTGAATCGTTTAAAAAACCGGAAATCTCCTTTTTTAGCCAATTGTAAATTCTATGTTAATCTATATCCAATTCAAAAGGATTTTTATAGGTTAATAAGAAGATATAAGAATGCTTAAAAAGGAGGACCATCATGATTAACAAAGCAGCTGTAAGAAAGCCGTTTCTTATGAAAATGTGGGAGCAGTACCCTAAGCTTTGGAAAGGGTTAATTGATTTTGGGATACTGATGAAATACAGAACATTGGATATCAGCAAACTTCCGGATAAAATCGTACTGCCGTCTTCAACCGTACTTTATGTTGATTCAAAAGAGAATCGGGGCAGAGCATTGCTGATCAGAGGGGGCGTGACGCAAAAGAGGCTGCTTTCTTTTTGGCAGCAGGCTGTTGAAGCAGTGAAGCCGGACTATATTATTGATATAGGCGTCAACTATGGAGAATGTATTTTCTCAATGATCTATCCGAAACATACAAAGATTTACGGAATTGAAGCTAACCGAAACCTGCTTACATATATCAGCCAATCCCGGGATGCTCATCCGAATCAATCACAAATCAAGATTGTTCATGCCTTTGCTTCTGATTCAGACGGAGAAGAAAAACGGTTTTTCATAGATAACCACTGGTCAGGAACCTCTTCGGCATCTTATATGCCGGCGCATCACATGGTCGACGAGGTTTCCGTACAATCAATTACTGTTGATTCGTTATTTAATAAAAGCATGGAAAATAAAGCGGTTCTTTTTAAAATTGATGTCGAAGGATATGAAGCTTTCGTTTTAAAGGGAATGAGGCAATTATTTGAAAACAGCCGCTCTGTTCTAGGTTTTATCGAGTTCAACAGTGACTATTTTGAAAAATCGGGAGTAGATCCGAATTCCTTTTTTGAGTACCTAAATCAGTATTTTACTATTTATGTTTATAAAGAGAATGATGATATCGTAAAAGTGAAATCGCTGAAAATAGAAGACCTTCATGAAATGTTTGGATCGCACTACGTTCATACAGATTTTATTTTAGCGACAGACGCAGAAATGGCAGATTCATTAACAGGCAATGAAAAGAGCTGAAAGATATAGCTCTTTTTTTTTGTTCAGTGATAAGAAAGTTTGAGCTTCGATGGCGAGCGGAATCGCTCAGGCTCCTCGTCAAGAACGGAACCGCCAGTATTGGAAAAAGCGCCAAGAATTGAGGATATTTATCTGTCATGCCTGTGCTAAACGGACTCTTGCGCTTTTCTTGTAAAGAATGAGAAGGTATTTCCGATTTTATTTAGAACTAATAAGGTATAACTATTTTTTCAGAAATGCACGGATCACTCACAACATTCCTGGGTCAATAACTAAAGAAAGAAGGTAAAGAGATGAAAGGGGACTTCTTCTCAAATTACGAAAAGTACATTATTGTGCCGCTCGAAGATCAAAATGCAAATCGAGAATTTAATCCAGGCGAGTATCAATCGCACTATATCCTTACACTGTCACTTTATGATTCACTCATCACAACTTGGAGTGAAGCGGGCAAATTCGATATAGAAATAGGAATGGGCCTCGAAAAAGTGCTTGAAGACTTTAACCGCAAACACGGAGATAGTTATCATCTGCAAGTTCTGGAGCTGGATTATGAAAAACCATACTTTGTTTTAGCTTTTTCAAGCAAAGTGAAAATTGAAACTGAAGAAGCCGATGACCGGATTTCCTATGTTCTGGAGATCCTGCTTTCAAATCACTTTTATGTCGGGCAAAGCTGGTACAGGCTAATTGGCGATAAAGGGAGAATTAAACGCCAGTTATTCAGCTATTCGATTAAAGAGTACTTTGCAATGGAATCGGCGAATGTTTAATAAATAAAAGACTTTTTTTATGAGTAGCATGAGGCATCGATTTGGTTTATCAGCCTGTAAAATGATATCCTATGTAAAGAGCCGAGAAGGTATAGGAGGATTTTTACATGGAGATTAAACTTATTGCACTTGATATGGATGGAACACTTCTAAACGAAAAAAAAGAAATTTCAGAAGGAAACAGAAAAGCAATCAGAGACGCTGAAGCCCGGGGCATTCACGTCGTCATCAGCACTGGCAGAAGCATGGCAACCCTGAGGGATCTAGCTAAGTCACTGAGCTTATCTTCTTATTTGGTCACTGTAAATGGCAGCGAAATCTGGGACGAGCAAGGTGAACTCGTGGATAGAAATATTGTCCATAATGATTTGATGACTTGGATGTATGATTTATCTAAAACACATAAAACAGGTTACTGGGCAACAAGCACAGAAAGAGTCTTCTTTAATGAAATGCCGGAGGATTTAAGCACATTTCAGTGGCTGAAGTTCGGATTTGAAATTGAAGATGATAAAGCCCGTGAAACCATTTTAAATGAGCTCCGCAGCAGAGGCGAGTTTGAAATCACAAATTCAAGTCCTACAAACCTTGAGGTGAATGCAATTGGAATTAATAAAGCCAAGGGCATTGAGAAGGTATGCGGACTGCTCGGCATTACAATGGAAAACGTGCTTGCCTGCGGCGACAGCATGAATGACCTGGCGATGATTAAAGAAGCCGGTGTTGGTGTTGCAATGGGGAATGCTCAGGACATCGTCAAAGAAGCAGCAGACTGGGTCACTTTGTCCAATGATGAAGACGGGGTTGCTGAAGCAATTAAAAAATATGTGCTGTAAATAGAAGCAGATGGCGTTTTCGCCATCTGTTTTTATATTTTTTTCGAAAAATCGGCTGTTGAGAGTTGGAAGAGTGTTTCCGTGAATTGAATCGTGATTCCTGTAAATAACAAGAATAACTGATTAAATAAGTGAAAGATCGGCGAATAAAAAATTCCAATTGCTGAATTCTTCAAAACGGCTAAATGAACTTGAAAAACCGCTATAAAAAATTATATTTTCGCTAATAAAAGCGTTATTTTTACTGAATTACGTGCTGCTGCTAACCGCGTTTGAGACAGACTCACAATTATTTGCAGGTTTCAGATCACGAATCTGTCTCCCTGAACTGACCGAGCGTCTCTGCTTTTCTAAATTGACCATATGCTCTAGGTTTTGTACACTTAAGGAAGTTTTGAAACTAAAAGAAGATAAGGTGAGAATCTTGCGTTTTACTATAAATGGCATAAACGATGAACGATTTCATCGTCCGCTGCAGTTAATTTCAAATTTGTTTTACGAAGAAACAAAGCTGATGTTTGAAGAAACAGAAGCGGATATCAGCATCGTTTTTCAAATAGAAGAAAAGAATGGAAGCATTAGCGTCCGCGGAACTTTGTCTGATCAAAATGGATATGAGAAGTCGGCTGCGCACGAAAAAGGTATTTCAGATGACCTGAGTGAAAAAGAAGTATTTAAAGCGGTTAAACATACACTCGTATACGTGCATCTGAACCTGCTTCAGGATTACACAGGCATGATTCAGCAGTGGGGGATCTTAACAGGCATCCGTCCGACAAAGCTTCTTCATAAAAAATTGCGTGAGGGCATGTCAAAAGAAGAAGCGCATCAGATGCTGAAGGAAGAATATTTAATTTCAGACGAAAAAATTCAGCTGATGCAGCGGATCGTCGACAGGCAGCTGAGCGTTGTTCCCGATCTGTATGATCTTTCAAAAGAAGTGAGCATTTATATTGGCATCCCGTTCTGTCCGACTAAATGTGCGTACTGCACGTTCCCTGCTTATGCAATCGGCGGTAGACAGGGATCTGTCGATTCGTTTCTCGGCGGGCTGCACTATGAAATCCGTGAGATGGGAAAATGGCTGAAAGAGAAAAACATAAAAATCACGACTGTTTATTACGGCGGAGGCACTCCTACAAGCATTACTGCAGAAGAAATGGATATGCTGTACGAAGAAATGAACGCATCATTCCCGGGTGTAGATAAAATCCGCGAGCTTACAGTAGAAGCAGGCCGTCCGGATACGATTACAGAGGACAAACTGAACGTGTTGAAAAAATGGAATATCGACCGAATCAGCATCAATCCTCAATCTTATATTGATGAAACATTAAAAGCCATCGGCCGTCATCACTCCGTTCAGGAAACCATTGATAAATTCCATTTAGCACGCTCCATGGGCATGAACAATATTAATATGGACTTGATTATTGGATTGCCAGGTGAAGGAATAAAAGAATTTGATTATACTCTATCTGAAACAGAAAAACTGATGCCTGAATCCTTAACGGTTCATACGCTGTCCTTTAAACGTGCATCAGAGATGACAAGAAATAAACAAAAATACAAAGTGGCAGGACGCGAAGAAATCGAAGAAATGATGGACCATGCTGTCAAATGGACAGATGAACACGGCTATACTCCATACTACTTGTACCGTCAAAAAAACATTCTTGGCAATCTGGAAAATGTCGGCTACGCGCTTGAGGGCCAGGACAGCATTTATAACATTATGATCATGGAGGAGCAGCAATCCATCATTGGCATCGGATGCGGCGCTGCCAGCAAATTCATACATCCTGAAACAGGGAAGATTACGCAATTTGCGAATCCAAAGGATCCCAAATCTTATAACGACAGCTTTGAGCATTATACAGAAGCGAAAATTAAGATTCTGGAAGAAATGTTTGTGTGATATTGGTCAGAGAGGCTTTCCCAGAAAAGGGGGAGCTTCTTTTTTATGTTTTTCGTAATAAGCTCACATGTCTTCCTGCGCTATTCAACCACTTAAATAATCCAAGCATCCCCCAACATGAGACAGCTCATGGCTGAATAGCCTAGGGGAGTGAGGAGGTGGGAGAAATGAAAAAACTACTGGGCACCTGTCTGTTTATGTTTCTGTTTTTGCTTTCGGGATGTTCGGAGGATTCTGTACAGGAGGAATTGCTGACCTATGTGAATGAAATCCTGCCTGAGGTTACGGTAAAAGAAACAGCTGCCATCAGCGCATATGACAGTGTGTCCGGCGACAATTACACTAGTGATGAAGTCATGTATTCAGTGATGGTAGATGAAGTTTCGCCAACGTACAATTCCTTTATTGCTGATTTAGAAGACGTTCAGGTCGAATCGGAAAAAATAAAGGCCTTGCATGAAAATTACATTAAAGCAGCCAATATTCAGCATAGTGCTTTTATTTTGATCATTTCAGGGCTTGAAGAACAGGACAGGGGGAAAATTATCGAGGCGAATGATAAGCTTGCGACAGCACGTAAAATGATCAGAGAATTCAGTGATGAGTTAGAAATGCTGGCAGAAGAGAACGATGTTACTCTTGAAAAAGAGTACTAAATTTATGACTTCTTTCAAAAAGAAATAAAGTACAAAATAACCAGTCTACCTAAAAAATGGCTGGTTATTTTTTTTTGGAAGGAATTCATTTAGGTATAACGAAATTGTAATATAGTGGAAAAATAAGTGGCAGGAGGGATAATAATGGATTGTAAGAAGGTTAAGAGAACTTTTAAAGTGGTAGGGATCAAGGGCAGTGGAGCTTTTGACAATTTTGGCATCGATGTTCCAAGTCTTGCCCGGCAATTTCTAACTCGTTTAGATGAACTAGAAAACCGTTCGGGTACTGAAATCGCTCTTTTTGAACCCAAAAGGGATGTTAACCATTTGAGAGGTCACTATTATGTAGGATTAATTGTTCATGAGTCTCTTGAAGCCGTTCCAGACGGGATGGATTATATCGAATTGTCTCAAACCTATGTCACGATTAGAGGAAAAATGAATAATATCGGCAGCCTGCATCACAATTTAGTACAATGGGCAGATGATCATAGTTATAAAAGAGACTTAGAATCTCATATTGTTGAGACTTATCATCCAATGGAAAATGGTGAGGAAGAGGTAGAGATTTATTTACCAATTCAAGTTTATCAATCCAATGTTTAATACCAGCTGTCAGCTTAGGGCGGCTTTTATATTACGGAATAATCATCTTAGGGTTCGGAGGAATTTCTCGAGCCTTTTTTATTTGCAGATGATTAAAAAGCCTCTATAAAAGAACGAATTTTCATAGATATAAAACCTTCTAATGAAAGAATTCAAATAGAATGAAGGAATTTTCTGAAAAAAGATGAATGTTAATAAAGGGATTAAATAATGAAGTATTGCTGCCCTTATTGTAAACGCTTTCTATCTAAAGGAGGAGTTTCTATGTATTCAACGATTGGACGAGTATTTGATTTGACTGCTGAGAAGTACCCTGCAAAGGAAGCCATTTATGATGTCCGGAGAGGCATCAGGTGGACGTATGCCGAGTGGCAAAAAGAAGTGAATAAGCTTGCGAATGCGTTTTTGGAGGCAGGCGTTAAGAAAGGTGACCGGATCTCGACGTATTTATTTAATACGATTGAGCTTGCAACGGCTTATTTTGCCAGTGCTAAAATCGGTGCGGTTATCAATCCAATCAACTTCAGGCTGAAAGCCCAGGAGGTGGCCTACATCTTAAACGATGCAAAGCCTTCCTTAATTCTGTTTGAACGGGCGCTTGAGCAGCAAATCAGCGACATTCAATCGCAGTTTGACGAGATCTCCTTCTGGTTCATCGACGGTGAACCGCCGTCATATGCTTCAAGCTACCATGAGAAAGTTAAGCATACAAGCGACAGGCTCATTGACATGGAAATTACTGAAAATGATCTGTATGCCATCATGTATACGAGCGGGACAACTGGGCGCCCGAAAGGAGTTCTTCATCGTCACCGGGATATGATTGAGCAGAATCATGTTTGTATTGCTGCGAAAAGGCTGACAAAGGATGACCGCGGATTAGTGGCTGCACCGATGTTTCACTGTGCAGAGCTCCACTGCTGTTTCCTCCCGCGAGTACAGGTTGGAGGAAGCAACGTGATTTTGCATCATTTTGAGCCGGAGCTTGTGCTTCAGCTGATCGAAGAAGAGAAAATCACCGTCTTTTTTGGAGCGCCAACGATGTGGAACATGATGCTTCAGGAGAATATTGAAACGTACAATCTGACATCCCTGCGACTTGGCTTGTACGGGGCAGCTCCGATGGCACCGGCTCTAGTCAAGCTCTGCAAGGAAAAGCTGGGCACCGACCTTATTCAGGCTTATGGCATGACAGAAATGGGACCTGCAGTCACTTTCCTGTCAGAAGATGAGCAGCTGACTAAAGTAGGCTCAGCGGGAAAAGTCTGCTTCGGACATGAGCTGCGGATTGTAAAGCCGAATGAGAATGGTTCATCAGAACCTGAAGATATTCTTCAGCCGGGACAGGTTGGTGAAATTATTGTAAAGGGACCTTGTATGATGGCAGGTTATTTCAATATGCAAGAAGCATCAGAAAAAGCGCTGTATAAGGGCTGGTATCATTCAGGCGATTTAGGATATTTGGATCGTGACGGGTTTTTATATGTGGCTGACCGAGTAGACGACATGATTATAAGTGGCGGGGAAAATGTGTATCCGCGAGAAGTTGAGGATGTTTTATTTGAGCATAAAGGCGTACTCGATGCAGCTGTTTTAGGAGAGCCGCACGAGAAATGGGGAGAATGTGTAACAGCCTTTATTGTCAGAAAAGATATGAATCTAACAGAACAGGAGCTTGAGGAATTCTGCAAATCGAGCGATAAGCTTGCGCCATATAAAAGACCGCGCAAATATCACTTTGTAGAGGCGCTGCCTAGAAACGCGAGCGGCAAAATCCAAAAATTTCTTTTAAGGGAGAAGCTCGCAGAACAGCCAAGCGCATAAAACAGGGGGGCTGAGTGAAATGCCGGCAGCATACTTGCAAAAAGAGCATCAAATATTCCGGGAAGCACTAAGAAAATTCCTTCAAAAAGAAGCAGTGCCCTACTATGATCAGTGGGAAAAAGCAGGAATGGTCCCGCGTGAACTTTGGATCAAAATGGGAGAGCAAGGTTTTTTGTGTCCCTGGACGGATGAGAAGTACGGAGGATCCGGCGTAGATTTTGCCTATTCCGTCATTATAAACGAAGAGCTTGAAAAAGTGGGATCCAGCCTGATCGGCATCAGCCTTCATAACGATATCGTCGTGCCGTATTTTGATTCTTACGGAACGGAAAAACTGAAGCAAAGGTTCCTGCCGACTTGTGTGACGGGAGAAACCATTACGGCGATTGCGATGACAGAGCCAGGCGCAGGTTCAGATCTCTCAGCTGTAAAAACGACAGCTATTAAACAAGGGGACTACTATGTATTAAATGGGGAGAAGACATTCATTACAAATGGAATCTGTGCGGATTTAATTGTTGTCGTCTGCAAAACGGACCCAAAGGCGGTGCCTGCACATAAAGGCATCAGCCTTCTGGTCGTTGAAAGAGATACACCTGGCTTTAAAAGAGGCAGAAAGCTTGAAAAAGTAGGCTTGCACGCACAGGATACTGCAGAACTCATTTTTGAGGATGCAAAAGTGCCTGCGGCGAACCTTTTAGGAGAAGAAGGCAAAGGCTTCTATTATTTAATGGATAAGCTGCAGCAGGAGCGTCTCCTTGTAGCAATCGGAGCGCAGACTTCTGCTGAGAGAATGCTTGCTATTGCCAAGCAGTATACGAAGCAAAGAAAAGCGTTTGGAAAATCAATCAGCGATTTTCAGACTGTACAGTTCCGGCTGGCAGAAATGGCAACAGAAATTGAAATTGGACGTACCTTTTTAGATTCTGTCATTGAAGAACATCTGGCAGGGAAAAATGCGGTTACACGTGTTTCCATGGCTAAGTACTGGATTACGGACATGGCTAAAAAAGTGGCGTCAGAGGTTATGCAGCTTCATGGCGGATACGGTTATATGGAAGAATACGAGATTGCCAGACGATATCGGGATATACCTGTTTCGGCCATTTACGCAGGCACAAATGAAATCATGAAAACCATCATCGTGAAAAATTTAGATCTTGCTTAAACCATTCAGCAAAAAATCAAGGGGGATTCACTTCCATGAGCATACAGAAAATAGCTGTTATTGGATCAGGATTAATGGGGAGCGGGATTGCCCAATCCTTTGCGGCAGCAGGAAAAACAGTTTACTTATATGATGTTTCAGAGAAAGCCCTGGAAAAAGCACAAACTGGAATTGATAAAAGCTTATCAAGGTTCGTTAAAGCAGGACATCTTTCAGAATCTGATAAGTCCGCAGCGTTAGAAAAAATCCGTTCTTTTACTGTGCTTGCAGATGCAGTAAATGCTGCAGAGCTGGTTGTTGAAGCAGTTCCCGAAAATCTGGAGCTTAAAAAAGCGATCTTCAAAGAACTTGATGAATTAACGGAAAAAGGGGTTATCCTGGCAACAAATACGTCAGAACTAAGTGTTACATCCATTGCGGCTGCAACAAAAAGACCGGACCAGGTCATTGGCATGCACTGGTTTAATCCGGCCCCTGTTATGAAGCTGATTGAAATTGTAAAGGGAATTGATACATCTGATCAGACAATAGAAGCAATCAGGAAATTATCACAGGAAATCGGGAAAGAAACGGTATTAGTAAAAGATGCACAGGGCTTTGTCACAACAAGAGCGCTGTCTGCCCATATGCTTGAATGCATCCGGATTTACGAAGAAGGAATTGCAAGTGCGGAAGATATCGACAAAGCGGTCAAGCTTGGGCTGAATTATCCGATGGGGCCGCTTGAGCTTGCAGACTTAGTCGGTCTTGATACGATGCTGTTTGTCAGCAATGGGATGGCGGATGCATACGGTGACCGCTTTTTGCCTCCGCAGCTGTTAAGAAAATTAGTTGAAGCAGGACATCACGGACGAAAAACAGGTAAAGGATTTTACACATACGAAGGAGAGAGAAAATGACACGGGAAGTAGTAATTGTTGAAGCGGTAAGAACGGCTGTTGGAAAAAGGAAGGGTGCCTTCAGAGAAGCACATCCCGTTCACCTTGCCGCAGCTGTTTTAAATGAGGTTGTCATAAGGGCAGGTCTGCCGAAAGAGCAGGTTGAGGATGTGGTTATGGGCTGCGTATCCCCAATTGCAGAACAAGGCTTTAATATTGGAAGACTTGCGGTTCTTGAAGCAGGATTTCCTGTAAGCGTGCCTGCCGTTCAAATAAACCGCATGTGCGGATCAGGCCAGCAGGCCATTCATTTTGCCTGTCAGGAAATCAGGTCCGGTGATATGGACATTGTCATTGCAGCGGGTGTAGAGAGCATGACAAAGGTTCCTATCTTAAGCGATGGAAACGACGAAACGATCCCTTCAAGCCTGCATGAAAAATATAACTTTGTTCATCAGGGCATTTCAGCCGAAATGATTGCAGAAAAACATCAGATTACAAGACAGGAGCTTGATGAATACTCGCTGCGAAGCCATAAGCGGGCTTTAGAAGCCATTCAAAAAGGAATTTATCAATCTGAAATTCTGCCGCTTAAAGGACTGAATAAAGAAGGAGAAGAAATTGTCTTTGATCAGGATGAGGGTCCGCGCGCTGATACCTCTCTTGAAGCTTTGGCAAATTTAAAAACGGTGTTCAAAGAAGATGGCGTGGTAACGGCAGGAAACGCAAGTCAAATGAGCGACGGGGCGGCTGCAGTCCTGTTAATGGAAGGCTCCAAAGCACGGGAGCTTGGATTAAAACCAAAGGCAAGAATTGTGTCACAAGCCGTGGTAGGCTCTGATCCAACCTATATGCTTGAAGGAGTCATCCCTGCAACTCAGAAGGTACTGGAGAAAAGCGGGCTGACTGTAAACGATATTGATCTTTTCGAAATCAATGAAGCATTTGCTCCTGTTGTCCTTGCCTGGCAGAAAATGATTGGGGCAGATCCTGAAAAAGTGAATGTAAACGGTGGTGCCATTGCTCTTGGTCATCCACTTGGTGCAACTGGTGCAAAGCTGATGACGAGTCTCGTTAATGAGCTTGAACGCAGGAATGCACGCTATGGACTGCTGACTATATGCATTGGACACGGAATGGCGACAGCGACAATCGTTGAGAGAGTTTAAATTATCTGAAAATAATATCAATTATTTTCAGAACGAGCTATAATAATTAGTGAGGATGGAAATTCAATTTAGGGGGATGGGTATGGAAACTGTTACATATGCGGTACATGGAAGATATGCAACAATTGAAATGAACAGGCCTGATGTTTTAAATGCCATGAATGAACAAATGCTGAGAGAGCTTCTTCAGGCATTGAAGCTTGCTTGTGAAAGTGAAGCGGATATCGTGGTTTTATCTGGCAGCGGTAGAGGTTTTTCAGCTGGAGGGGACATTAAAACGATGCTGAATTCAATTGATAACTCGGGCTTTTCAGGGGTAATGGATTTAATCTCTGAGGTCATCACGACGCTATATACACTGCCTAAGGTAACGGTGAGCGCCATTCACGGACCGGCAGCAGGTTTAGGATTCAGTCTTGCTTTAGCAGCAGACTATGTTGTCGCGCATTCAAGCTCAGTTCTTGCGATGAATTTTATCGGCATCGGGCTTGTACCTGACGGAGGCGGACATTACTTCATGGAAAAACGCTTAGGCGAAGCGAAGGCCAAGCAATTAATCTGGAGCGGGGAAAAGTTAAGTGCAGATGAGGCGTACAAACTTGGTTTAGTTGACTTAGTATGCGACGTTGACTTAAAAGATGCCGTACAATCTCTTGTCAGCGAATGGCTGCAGAAACCTGTAAAAGCGATGATTGCGAGCAAAAATATTTATTCTGCTGTAAAGAAACCAGAGCTCGAAAACATCCTTTCACTTGAAAAAGAAACACAATATAACATGAGACAATCTCAGGATCATCAAGAAGGCATTAATGCGTTTTTAGAAAAAAGAAAACCTCAGTTTACAGGTAAATAAAGAAAAAGCGGTTACCAGTTTATAACCGCTTCAATATTAAAAAGGACGTCCTTAAATGGATGTCCTTTTTGAAAAGATAAGAACGTATAAATATTTGCGCATTGGTGTCTAGCTCCACCTCCTAGCCCCTCGGCCAGAACGGCTCCGGCAAAAAGCGCCTTTTCAGCCGGATCCTTATCTGTCTGCCTTAGTCTGACCAGTCGGTTCCGCTTTTATTGTCGTTTAGGAAATTATAAAAGGAAATAGGTTGTGGATAATGAAATTAAGTTATCTCCGTCCAGCTCCAGCGCCTAGATCCTCGGTCAGAACGAATCCGCCAAAAAAGGCGGGACCCGGACTTTTCTGTCGGATTCTTATCTGCATGTCGGATCTGACCAAGGCGCCTGCGCTTATGTTGTCACCTTTCAAATAAAATCAATTTACCGCTTGCCGATGTGCAGCGGTGCGTTTTTTTTAGAAAGTTTTTTTCTTCAAGCTTTTGCTCGCCGACTTTTTTTGCTTCCTGGTCATTGGCAGCTTCAAAGCCTTCATCCATTAATTTTTCCCCGTCTTTATTAAATGCCGTTAAGTAGTACATGCCCATTTAATAGCCCCCTTTGCATATGAAGTTTAAAAATTTAATAGGCTTATAACTATAATTCTCATCATCTTCACTTTTTCCTGCAAAAAATGAAACATTTGTTTGATGAGTTTCGTACATATGATAGACAGGAGGAATCAGGATGACATTACAATTGGATGGAATTACGAAACGATTTGGGTCACACACAGCCGTAGATCAGCTTTCATTAACGATTCCAGAGAGTGAAATGTTTGGCTTGCTGGGGGCGAATGGTGCTGGAAAAACGACAACTTTCCGGATGATTTTAGGCTTATTAAATCCATCAGCAGGGCAAATTGTATGGGACGGGAAGCCAATCGGATACGATGCGAGTGATGAAATTGGCTATCTTCCGGAAGAAAGAGGGCTTTATCCTAAAGTGAAAGTGCGTGATCAGCTTGTTTATTTAGGGCGGTTAAAAGGGATGAATAAACAGACTGCGCTGGCAGAAATGAATGAATGGCTTGAACGCTTTAAGATTCCGGAATATGCAAACAAGAAAGTAGAGGACCTTTCAAAAGGAAATCAGCAAAAGATTCAATTCATTACAGCAGTCCTGCATCGTCCGAAGCTGCTGATTCTCGATGAACCGTTCAGCGGTCTAGATCCAGTAAATGTAGAACTGCTTAAAACTGCCGTATTGGATTTGAAAAACCGCGGAACATCGATCGTCTTTTCAAGTCACAGAATGGAGCATGTAGAAGAACTGTGTCAGCATTTGTGCATCATGCATAAAGGAAAGCCTGTCGTTCACGGGGCATTAAAGGATATTAAGCGTTCCTTTGGAAGAAAAAATGTGATTGTTCATGCTGATTTTGACTTGGAGTATTTACAGAACTTTGAAGGTGTTACTAAATCTAAGAAAACGTTTGAAGGAATGGACCTGCAGGTTACAGGTGAAGAGGTCTCTCAGAAAATCATGGCTTCTTTGCAGGGCAAAGGATTTGTCCGGAAATTTGAACTCGCAGAGCCCTCTTTGAATGATATTTTCATTGAAAAGGTTGGTGCCGCGTATGAATAAATTTTGGATCATCTTTTGGCATACATATACAAGCAAATTAAAGACAAAATCATTTTTGATTACAACCGGCATAACACTGCTGCTGATCTTTGGGCTGACAAACCTGCAAAATGTGATTGATTTTTTTAATGATGGGGAAAAAGATGCTGTTAAGGTGGCAGTTATTGATCAAACGGAAAATGAAACTATTTATCCTGTGTTTGAGCAGAATGCTTCAGCTATGGATAAGAAACTGCAGCTGAAAAGCGCAGAGAAGTCAGAGGAACAGCTGAAAAAGGATGTCCTTGATGAAAAAATGGAAGGATATTTAATTTTGAGTCTTGACCAAGATGGCTTGCCGCAGGGCTCCTATTATGCAAGGTCCATTGCAAACTCAAGTGTTTCAGAGACAATTGAGCAGGCCTTGCAGCAAACGAAAATAGCAGCAGGTACTGCAAATCTTGGATTGAAAAGTGAACAGCTGAGTCAGTTGTTTGCTCCTTCAGAACTTAAGAAAACGGCCCTGTTGAAAAATGCAAAATCAGAAGAAGAGCTGGATCAGGCAAGAGGGCTGGTCTACGTTCTGCTGTTCATTATTTATTTTTCAGTGATCTTATATGCAAGTATGATTGCGATGGAGGTAGCTGTAGAAAAATCATCACGGGTGATGGAAATTCTCATCAGTTCTGTTTCACCAATTAAGCAAATGTTTGCAAAGCTGCTTGGGATTGGACTAGTGAGCTTAACACAGTTCGGCCTTATTGTACTGGTCGGATACAGCTCGATTAAAGGAAATATGGAAAATACAGCATTGATGGGTGATGGATTCTTCAGTTTCACAGAAGTGCCTGTCGCAACATTGGTTTACGCCGTTGTTTTCTTTATTCTTGGGTACTTTATCTTTGCGACTCTGGCAGCTTTTTTAGGATCGCTTGTCAGCAGAATTGAAGATGTTCAGCAGATGATTGCACCGATGACGTATATTATTGTAGGTGCTTTCATTATCGCGATGTTCGGTCTTGGAAACCCTGAAGCGACGTTCATCACGGTTACATCCTTTATCCCGCTTTTCTCACCAATGATTATGTTCTTGAGAGTCGGCATGCTGAGTGTTCCGGCATGGGAAATTGGACTATCAATCGGCATTTTAGTTATAACCATAATCGCTCTTGCGGTATTAGGTGCTAAAGTATATAAAGGCGGCGTGCTCATGTACGGCAAATCCTCATCTTTTAAGGATGTCAAGAAAGCCTTGCAAATGTCAAAGGATTAATAAGAAGAAGGAAGCAGAGTCGGTGCGGCTCTGTTTTTTTGTTTTGAATGAAGATTTGCAGCAGATCTTATGGCTGTTTCGGCTGAAAAAGGATATTTCAGCGGATAGAAAAGAAAATAGGCGGAATGAGCAAATAAATAAAAGGTGGAAAAACTGTTATTCTATATAATTCTGGCTGGCGATTTTGGTATTTTGTGCTGTCCAGCTCCATCGCCCAACTCCTCGGCCAGAACGGAATCAGCCAGCAAAGGCAAAAAGCGCCTTCACTGGCTGATCCTTATCTGTCTGCCTGCGCTAACCGGGCGATTCCGCATTTCTTGTGTGTGTCTAGCTCCGCCTCCTAGCTCCTCGGCCAGAACGGTTCCGTCTGTAAAGGCAAAAAGCGCCTTTTCAGCCGGATCCTTATCTGTCTGTCGGAGCTAAACAGTCGGTTCCGCATTTCTTGATAGAACGTGCATTCGTATTTCTGAGGTGGTACAATATAGAATAAGAGAGAAGTAAAGGAAGGAAATAAGGATGGAACCTATTCGATTTATTCATGCAGCGGATTTACATATAGACAGCCCGTTTGCCGGAATGCAGCAGCTGCCGGAAACGATTTTTGAAAGGCTGAAGGAAAGCACATTTGCTGCTCTGGACAATTTGATCAAGCTAGCTATCAGCGAACAGGTTGATTTTATATTGATAGCGGGGGATCTATTCGACGGCGAGGACAGGAGCTTAAAAGCACAGCTGAAGTTAAAAAAAGCATTTGAACAGCTTGAGCTGCACGGGATTCATGTATATGTCATACACGGTAATCATGATCACATGAGCGGGAAATGGCTGGAACTTAGCTGGCCGCAAAATGTTCATATTTTTTCAGACAAAGAAGTAGAGTGTAAAACTTTCTGGAAAAACGGAAATACTACCGTCAATTTATATGGATACAGCTATCCGAAGCGAGCTGTTACCCAGAATATGACCCCTTTCTATAAGAAACAAGGTGAGGCGGATTTTACCATTGGACTGCTTCATGGGTCGATTGCGGGCAATACCGACCATGATGCTTATTCCCCTTTCCTGATCAGTGACCTGCTTGAAAAACAGTTTGACTATTGGGCGCTTGGCCATATACATAAACGGATGCAACTTCATGAAAGTGAGCCGCCGATTCTGTATTCAGGCAATATTCAGGGCAGAAACAGAAAAGAAACGGGAGATAAAGGATGCTATCTCGTTGCCATGTCTGAAAGTATCGTGTCTTACACGTTTAAGCCTCTCCATGATGTGAAATGGGAAGAACTTTTAACCCAGATTAAAGAAAGTTTTGAGGAATGGATAGACAGCCTGCATCTTCAGCTTCAGCAGCTTAGAGGTGACGAGCCGCGTGTAGTTACAATTCGTATAAGCGGTACAAGTGAACTGTATGATTCGCTTCAGGAAGAAAATGTGCTTGAAGATTTAATAGATCAATGGAATGAAGATGAGACAGGGCGTGAGAATTTTGTATGGATCTCCTCAATCATCAATGAATCAATGCCTGAGATCAACAAAGAATCACTGCAGCTTGATTCTCATTTTTTAGCTGATTTAACAGAGATTATCAAAAGCTTTGATGATTTTGAGGGCACCGTTTTGCCCCTAAAGCAGAACGCATTATACAGGAAACACATACCTGCCTTTGATGCAGATGAACAGCAGCAGATAGAAAGAGAAGCTGAATACCTGCTGTTTCAGGAACTTTTGAAGCATAGAAGATTGTGAGGTGAAAAAATGAAAATCATTGAACTGAATATCTATGGGTATGGACAATTTAATCACATGAATTTCACCCTTAATCCCCATGCCTTTCAAGTGATTTACGGGAAAAATGAAGCAGGGAAATCTACGATTATGTCATTCATTCAAAGTATCCTATTTGGATTTCCTGCAAAAATTCAACATGAAAACAGGTATGAACCAAAGCAAGTGAAAACATACGGCGGAGCTCTGATTGTTGATACCGAACAATATGGAAAGGTCAAAATTGAGAGATTGCCGGGAAAAGCAACAGGTGAGGTTACGCTGTACTTTGAAAATGGAGAAACAGGCAGCCGGGAAATTCTTGATCAAATGCTGTCTCACTTTGATAAATCGATGTATAAGTCTATTTTTTCATTTGATATCCACGGTATACAGCAGGTAAGCAAAGTTAGTGCTGATGAACTCGGAAAGTTTTTATTGTCATCGGGATTGCTTGGGACAGATGCTCTCTTGCAGACGGAAAATCAACTTTTGAAAAAACAAGAACTGCTCTATAAGCCTAACGGAAAAAAACCAGAAATCAATGCAGCACTAAGCAGACTGAAGACCCTTCATTCTGACATGCTGAAAGCAAAAGAACAGATTCAGCCTTACGCGGAACTTATGAAGGAAAAAGAAATGATTGAACGACAGCTAATGGCAAAAGCAGAAAGCAAGTCTTGGCTTGAAGCAAAATCAAGAAGGCTTGCTGAAATCATCGATGCTCTACCATTATGGATTGAAGAAGAGTCGATCCTTTCTGAATTAACAAAGACAAACCAGTCATTTCCTGCAGATGGATTAAAGCGCATGGATGAGATTGAAGCGAAGGAAGAGCCATTGCTATCTGAAAAGCGGTCTCTAGTAAGATCGCTAGAAGATCATCAGCAAGCAATACATCAAATGAGTGTCAATGAATCGATTCTTTCGCATCAAGCTGAAATCGAGCATCTCAGGGAGACAAACTCCGCCTATCATGCGAAAAAAGATCAGCATCAGCAGTACAGTTTGAAGTACGGGGCACTTTCAAGAAAAATTTCAGAAGAAAAAGAGCGGCTTTTTGCGGTAGATTTAGATGATGAGTCTGTCCTTTCAATAAACACCTCTATAACAGCCAAAGAAGAAATAAGAGAAATCGTGTCGGACTATCAGCAGCTGCAGCAAAGAAAGCAGCTCCTCGATCAGCAGTTTGAACGGGCGAAAGAAAATCTGGAGGAAAGCGAAAACAGATTAACAGATTACGCAAAAGGGCTGCTTGGTGCAGAAGAAAGAAAGCTTCTAGAAGAAAAGCTAAAACAGCAGGAAGCCATGCAGCAGCAAGTGCTGGATGAAAAAAGAGCAGAAGATGAATATCGGAGCAATGAAAAGAAAATAAACGAACAAATCAAGACGAACCAATCAAAAAAGAATCAAATGAACATAATGAAAGCAGCTGCGGCTGTTCTGCTTATTTTGTGTTCCGGCTGGATTATCTATGAGCAGCAATGGCTCATCTTGCTGTTTCTATTAGGCTTGATTGTCCTCGTTTTCTTTTTTATTTTCCAAAATGATAAAGGAGAAGACGCATTTCTGATTCATTTACGTGACAAACAGGATGAATTAAAACGTCAGCTTGAACAGTCAAGAGGTCAAGGTTATACAGATACAGAAGAGCTCAGGGGCATCCTGTGGAAGGATGAACAGCTGATGAGATCTCATGAGCTTGAGCAAGTGACATTTACACAGAATGAAAGAGCTTATCACCGCACAGTCAGCGGTTTTGATGAATGGGAAGAGGACCTTTATCAATTAAACCGAAAAGCTAAAAAAGCGTACAGTGATTTAAGGATGAGCAGTGAATTCTCGCCTCTCGCCCTGCCTGATCTTCTGCAAACATTGTTTCAGCTCCAGAAAGATATTCGAGAGTGCTCTCAAATTGAAGCGAAACTTGCAGAGCTTACTTCGGCACTTTCTGCTTATGAAAAACAGCTTGAACGTGTATGTGAAAAATGCGGATTTGACCAAAAGACTGATTTGAATGAAGGAATGAGGAATTTGTCTGCTGCTTTCCAAGATTCAATGGAAAAGAAGAGCAGGCAGCTTATGTTTTTAGAAAAAATCGCCGATGCCGAACATCGATTAGGAAAAATTGAAGCAGATCTCAGCCTTCTTTCTGAGAAGAAAAAAGAGCTTTTCCATTTATCCAATTCAGCTGATGCCGAAGAGTTCCGTAATAAGGCAGAGGAAGCGAACAACAGAAGATCATTAGAGCAAAAATTAAAATGGATTCAGCAGCAGCTCCAGGCTAAAAAGCATTTGCTCAAAGATGGAAAGCTGGATTTTCTGATTGATTATAAAGAAGAAAAGCTTTTATGTGATAAAGAGCTTAAAGCGGAAATTGAACAGGAAAGCAGCATGCAAAGGAGGCTCTCAGAGCTTGCGGCTGCACTTCAAAATATTGAGGGATCTGGACTTTACTCAGAACTAAAACAGAAGTATGAGCTTGAAAAAGGTGCAGTAAAGCAGCTTGCGCACAAGTGGGCCGTGCTCGCAGCCGCGAAAAACATGCTCAATAAAACGGTGGAATTTAACCGATCGGTCAGACTTCCAAAAGTATTGGAGGAAGCTGAGCACTTTTTTTCGATCATGACGAATCATCAATACAGAAAAATCTTTCTGCCTGATTCAGAACAAACATTACTTGCAGAAAGAGCTGATGGAAACCGGTTTGCAGCAAATGAGCTTTCTCAGGCAACAGCAGAACAATTATATATTTCACTGAGGCTGTCTCTTGCCCGTCATTTGAGCACTGAACAGGGCCTGCCGATTATTATTGATGATGGTTTTGTGAATTTTGATTTTGACCGGACGAAACAAGTGCTGTCATTGCTTGATGAATTTTCAAAGCAGCATCAAATTATTTTCTTTACTTGCCAGGAGCATCTTCTGCCGCTGTTTAAAGAAGAACAAATTCTTGATTTAAAAGCTAAGGAGCAAGCTGCAAAACAAGTATCTATTGGACAGAGATTATTGTAAAATGAACTGACGAAAGGTACCTGAAAGGAAGTAAGGCATGCAGCAAACGACACATGAGAAAAAGCCGCTTGGCAAACCGCTCTTTTTACTGAGCTTTAACTTATTTATAATTATGGTGGGTATCGGCTTAGTCATCCCGATTCTGCCGTTTTATGTTGAAAAATTCGGAGCAGATGCAGCAACACTTGGATTTCTGGTAGCTGTATTTGCATTCATGCAGTTTTTTTTCGCTCCGATATGGGGGCGGTTATCTGACAGAATTGGCAGGAAACCGCTGATAACGCTTGGGCTGTTTGGTTTTGCGATAGCTGAATTTATTTTCGCTTTTGCAACGGATTTATGGATGCTGTTTTTATCAAGGATGATTGCAGGTATATTCGGTGCTGCGATTATGCCTAGCGCAATGGCATACGTTTCTGATGTAACCACACCTGAAAAACGCGGGCAAGGGATGGGTTATTTAGGGGCTGCAATGGGCCTCGGCATTGTAGTTGGCCCGGGAATCGGCGGCTGGCTAGCTGAATTTAGTCTTTCTTTCCCATTTCTATTTGCTGGTATTGCAGCATCACTGGCTGGAATTGTATCGGTCTTCGTTTTGCCGGAGTCCTTGTCAAAAGAAGCGATGGAGAAAACCATTGCTGAAAATGAAAAACGTGAAAATCAATTTGTCTTAATCAAAAAAGCTCTTCAAAGTCCTGTTGGCTTTTTGCTGATCCTTGTCTTTATGATGAGTTTTGCACTAACCATTTTTCAGGCGATCTTTGGTTTCTATACGTTAGAGCGCTTTGGTTACGGGCCGCAGCAAGTCGGTCTGATCATTCTTATAACAGGGATTGTAGGAACGATTACACAAGGAGCTGTTGTTGGAAGGCTTGTGGCTAAATTCGGGGATGAACGGGTTGTGACCTCTGCTCTTTTGCTGAGTTCATTTGGGTTTGTCATCATGACATTTGCGAATTCTTTCGCCACAGTTTTATTGACAACCTCTATCTTCTTTTTAGGAAATTCTATTTTGAGACCTTCTTTAAATACGTTTATCTCAAAATTAGCAGGAAGCAAGCAAGGTATGGTAATGGGGCTTAATAATTCTTTTATGAGTCTTGGAAATGTAGCAGGCCCCATTTTGGCGGGTTACGTTTTTGAATATCAAATCAACCTTCCTTATTATATTGGTGCAGCGGTCATGCTTTCTGCACTGATTTCAACGAAGGTGTGGATTTCAAGGAGACACTATGCAGATGTGTCAGCATAGCTGAAGGCAGGAAAAATAGATGGAAATTATGCTATACTCAGGATAATGAGGCAATTTGGGAGGGACCGTTTTAATGATGACAAAAGGAATTAATCATTACGAGGTAGGCGAGCAAGCAGATGTTTTTCTGCTGGTGAAATCATCGACTAAGGGTATAGCCAGTAACGGAAAACCATTTTTAACATTAATTCTTCAGGATCAATCAGGTGAGATTGAAGCAAAGCTATGGGATGCGGGTCCAGAAGATGAGGTATCCTACAGTTCACAAAGCATTGTTAAGATATATGGTGATATTCATCATTACCGCGGACGTAATCAGCTTAAAATCCGCAATATCCGAACTGCCTCGAGCACAGATAACGTGAAAATTTCTGATTTTCTTGAAACAGCTCCGATCGGACAAGAAGAAATGATGGAAAAAGTCACACAATATATTTTCGAAATGAAAAACCCAAACATTCAGCGCGTAACAAGGTATCTCATGAAAAAGCATCAAAGTGAATTCCTTGAATATCCGGCTGCAACAAAAAATCATCACGAATTTGTTTCCGGATTAGCTTATCATGTTGTTTCCATGCTTGATTTAGCAAAGTCCATTTCAGCTTTATATCCAAGTCTTGATACGGATTTGCTTTATGCAGGAGTCATTCTGCACGATCTTGGGAAGGTAACTGAACTCTCAGGACCTATCGGTACTACTTATACAGTAGAAGGAAACCTGATCGGCCATATTTCCATCATGGTAAATGAAATTGCCAAAGCAGCCGAACATTTAGGTATTGAGGGTGAAGAAATCGTTATTCTTCAGCACCTAGTCCTCAGTCATCATGGAAAAGCAGAGTGGGGAAGCCCTAAGCCTCCGCTGATCAAAGAAGCCGAAATCTTGCATTATATTGATAATCTCGATGCGAAAATGAACATGCTTGACCGTGCTCTAGAGCGAGTGAAGCCGGGCGAGTATACGGAACGTGTTTTTGCACTGGATAATCGATCGTTTTATAAACCTGCGTTTCATCAATAATATTGAAGTCTTCCATTTTGAAATGGAAGGCTTTTTTCGAATTGATTGTTGTTTTTGGTTATCCATACATCCGTGGATCTCCGCAGCAGGCACTTGCTTTCCGCTGGCCGCAGGAGTCAAGTGCCTTCCGCTGTAATCACTATAGATATATATATTCTAAAAGCAACAAACTTTACAAAAAGAGACTTATAGTAAAATGCTTAAATTGGCTGTTTAAGATCTCAAAATTAGATGTATAAATCATGAAACAAGCTCATATAGTGCAGTAAAGGGCTTGTCAATGAAAAGGGGGAAGCGGGAATGATCTTGCTGCCGTGGTGGGTTTACCTCTGCATACTTGGGATTTTATACAGCGGTTACATGGCTTTTTCAACAACAAGGAAAGAGAAGATTGTTGAGGAGGCGTATATAGAAAAAGAGGGCAATGTTTATATTGAAAGAATGCTTAAAGAACGTGAGATCCGCAGAAAAAATCAAGATGATGAAATGTAAAAAACTCCCCCATTTAAATAAAAATGGGGGAGTTTTGCTGTTTATTGTCCTTCAGCAGGAGCTGCAGGAGCTGCTGGCGCTTTGAAAGTATCTTCTAATTCTTTGTCTTTCACCTTTACATCTGCTTCTTTAAGAGCTTTGTCCAATGCTCCCTGAACAGCATCAGGCTGGCTTGTCTTTTGTTTTTTAACATCTGCTTCAAGTTCTTTTTTCATTTCTTCATACGGCTTCACTGTTTTTGTTACTTTAATGATGTGATAGCCGAATTCAGATTTTACAGGCTCGCTTACTTCGCCTTCTTTAAGAGCAAATGCTGCTTTTTCGAATTCAGGAACCATTTGTCCCTCGCCGAACCAGCCTAAATCTCCGCCGTTTTGTCCTGATGGATCTTTAGAAGCTTCCTTTGCTAAATCCTCAAACTTTTCACCTTTATCAAGTCGGGCTTTAATTTCTTTTGCTGTTTTTTCATCTTCAACAAGGATGTGGCTTGCCTGTACTTTGCCTTTTAGGCTTTCGTAGTATTGTTTTGTATCTTCTTCTGTAACTTTCACTTCTTTTTCAGCTGCTTTTTTGCGAAGCAGATCGACTTTTACCATATCTTTAACAGTCTTTTCACCTTGCTGCTGAATGACTGCTTCAAATTGAGGCCCGTATTGCTGAGTTAAGTTGTCAATTTCTTTGTTAACTTCTTCGTCAGAAACTTTGTACTCTTTGCTTAAAACTCTTTCATGTACAAGCTCTGTTAAAACATCTTTTCCGAAGCGGTCTTTCATTGCTTCATAAAATTCGTCTTTTGTTACATTGCCTGCTTTCGTTTCAGCAATGACCTCGGAACCGCTGTCATTATTGCTGCATGCGCCTAGCGCCAAAACACTTGATGCTGCTGCTAATGCAAGAGCAAATCTTTTCATCTGATACAACTCCTACTTCTGTTTAATTTAAAGACTGCCTAATAATTGGAACACTATACCACATTGTGCCATGAACTAAAAAGTTTTGCAATAGGACTAGGGTAATCAGGGCATTCGTCTAGGTCAAAATGAGAAAGCGTCCATATGATGTATGGAACGCCGATAAGGGAGGTTTTAACATGAGTGGAGGATACTCAAACGGTTTTGCATTACTAGTTGTGCTGTTTATTTTGTTGATCATTATTGGTGCTTCTTACATTTGTTAGGGAGCAATGAGGGCTAAGATTATAAAAAAGAATGCTTTAGACAAATGATAAATGCCTATTCGTTACATGATGATCGTGCATACAATAACTTACCGACGCATAAAAGGAGGTGTCATTATGGGAGGATACGCTGGAGGCTTCGCGTTAATCGTTGTTTTGTTCATCTTATTGATCATTGTTGGTGCTGCTTGGCTATAGGCAAAAATAAACATAGCTGACAGGTAAACCTGTCAGCTTTGATTGTATAAGCTGTGTGCGGATGTTTGCACGCAGCTTTTATAATGGTGAAATCTACGTAAATAAGATTTCTATGTATGAAGAAACTAATAAAATGGTAATCAGGACGTTGATTGTCCGGAATACTTTTGTTTGACGGTCTTCAGGAATCTCTCGCACCAGGCACAGCGTATTGGTCAATTTATTTATATAGAACAAAATGAACACGGCAAACAAAATGAAAAAAGCTATCATATGAGATTCCCCCTCTCCTCACTGATACATATTACATTACCAAAAAAATGATGAAAAAGATAGCAATGACTCCTAATAAATAGCAAAAGAAAAGCTTCTCCTGAATGAGAGACTTTTCTTAAAAGATAACAAAGTATAAAATTTTGTGCTTCGATGGCGAGCGGAATCGCTCAGGCTCCTCGGCCAGAACGGATCCGAAAGTATTGGCAAAAAGCGCCTTTTTTGTCGGATCCTTATCTGTCATGCCTGCGCTAAACGGGCGCTTGCGCTTTTCTAATTTATAGTAGTTTATCATATTCATTATGAATCAGCACCCATGCAATATGCACAGTATTTTTTCTAATACTTTTGAAACAGAATTTCAAAGCTTTCATCGGCTTCTTCAATAAAACATGCTTTCGGCGCTTTGGAAAGCTGGCTCAAAAAAATAAAATCAGTCACACATAAGCCGGTATGAAAGGCGATTCCCAGGCAAAAGTAGTGCAAATATGCAGGGAAATGCATGAGTCCTGCGGTCATGACCGCCGTGACAATAATAAAAGGTGTAAGAAGCGAAAGCGTCATACTTGCTTTGCTTACATTGCAGTTTGTTTTCAAAAAAAGAATCGGCATGTATGACTGGAACTTCAGTTTAAGGGAAACGCGGTAACCATACATCCATAAAGGCATAGCATGAAGCAGTTTGTGACATGGCACGATGCATATGATAAACAGAAGCAATAAGAAAAAATGATCTTCTTTCAAATGGATAGAAGGAAAAACGACCACAAGCGGTAAATATATGGTAATAAAGGTAATCATCATCGTTAATACAGAGACTATAAAAAGTCTATGGAATCCATAATCTTTTGAAAGATTAATGGTTTTCCAGCAATTCATTTCAATCACCGTCCGAAAGTTATAAATGTTCATGCAGATGCATGATTGGTCAAGTCCTTACATACTTTACGATGTTCAGTTGGAAAAAGCAATATGAAATTTCACGTGTAAACGGTTAAAATGAAATAAGTAAAGTTTTACAAAATAAGAAACTTTCGAAAAAGGGAAGAATGATTTAAAATAAATAAACGAAGAAGAATGAAAGAAGTGAACCTTAGTGGAATCCTTGGAAAAACGAATAGCAAATTTGGAGTACTACCAGAGGTTGCTTGTAAAGATGGCCGACGCGGATCAATACCCTTTTTATCTGTCTGTCATGAATACAGGTTTATCTGCTGAAGAAATTGAGGACATTCACCGCATTTGCGCAGAGCTTGAGAAAATGCTTGCAGAACAAAAAGAGCAAGGACTCCTCGATTACATGAGTCTCCTTACTCTTTTCGCCGGACAGCTGAACCATAAGCTTCCAGTTAATGATACGATTCTTGCCTTGCATAAGCAGGGAATGTATGTGCCGCTGATGACAGAATTCAAAAAAATTATTCGGAAATAGCTGAAGCCGTTTCAGCAGCAGGTTCTTCCCGTTTTTTAAGCTTCCGGTTTTCCTCAACAAATTCCTTCTCAATATTCGTAAAGGAATGTTCGAAGATCTCCATAAAGTCATCTCCGTATATGTTTCGTATGATACACATCATTTCCATAATTTCAGGGAATTTCCCATACAAATTTTGAAGCGGCAGAGCGCCTTTAAACACAGCGTTTCTGCTTGGATCATAGTCTTCTAAAAGCTTCAGCAAAATTTCTTCGCCCTGTTCCGTCAGCTGAATGTACGTATTGCGTTTGTCATTCTGCTTTTTCGAAAACTCGAGGTAGCCTCTCTCTTCAAGCTTCTTTGAAAAGTTGAATGCAGTTGATACATGCATCACTCCAAATTTAGCAATCTCTGAAATCGAAGCACCCTTTAAATGATAAGCAATCCATAAGATGTGATGCTCATTGATATTCAAATCATAGGGCTTTATCCATTGCTGCCAGTCTTTTTCGATGGATTTCCACAAAGCTTTGCTGAGCTGCGCGATTCTCTGGCTGAATAAAAGCGCTTCTTTTATAGAATAATCCTGTTCGTTACGTTTCATCCCCAGTCACCTACTTTTTCTCTTTTGCTCTTATATTCTATTATGCCAATAAAATAAAGATTAATAAAGATTAAATTTACAAAATTTTTAAATAAATCTTAAAAGCATAGGAAAAGCGTTGTTTTTTTGGATAAAAAAAAAGAGCGGCATGTGAGATAATCTGCCGCTCGTACAAGTGAATTGCTTTGTCTACAAAAATATTCTATTTGTTAAGAGTTTGTTCTAATTCTTTGATTTTCTGTTCGATTTCATTAATTTCTTTTTGAAGCTCATTTTTATGAGGCTCAATTTCTTCCTGCCAGGTCTGAATGGATTTTTGAAGATCTGATGTTACATCTTTTAAAACTACAGCACTTTCTTGAGCGGTTTTAACCACTTGATCTTTAAGTGAGACACTGTCATCTTTCAGCTGAACTAAAATATCTTCTAATTTTTGTTTATTTTGTTTTAACTGGCTGCGCAAATCTTTTCCGGAAGATGGGGCGGAGAGGATTGTTGCTAGACCTCCAATAACGCTCCCGACTAAAAGACCAGTCATTAATGATTTTCCTTTTGCCATAGGTATCACTCCATTTGAGAATAATTATATGTACTTTTTAAAAGCAATAAACAGGAAAGTCCTTCTTATATAAGTACCCCCTGTGAGGATAGATAAACGCTGTTTTATTCATAGGTTATGATGCCTTTGCATAGATATGAGTAAAAGGGGGGAGGAGCTTGGCTGGCGTCATCTTTCTATTTTTTATTATAAGCTTGCTTTTTTTTATAGGTGCTTTTCATTACCTCAAACTAGCGCAGCAATCAGCATCCTATCCGCCTAAGCATGTTGTTCACCAAAAAGCTGCTGTGCTTGCAGGAGGCGGAACACTTGCACTGCTGATCGGCATTTTATTCTATTCTTTCCAATAGGCTTCCTTTTCATAGATTTTCACAAAAAACCCGACCGGCTAGGATCGGGTTTTTTCTATTTTATTGAGCAACAATGTTTGAACGCTTCATAATTGTCTGTACGATCGGATAAATGAAAACCATTGCGATGGTATTAAGGGCTGTTGCCGGTAAAACAACTGCTATAAATAACGCCGTAAAACCTGCACCGCCTGGAAGTCCGACAATGAATAGTGCGGCTGTCAGAAAAACAGTACCGGAAATCAGTGTGCCGACCGCTGTCAGGATTCCTGCTCCTGCAGTTGATGCAGCAAATTTCTTAATTACAATGACTAAAAGATAAAAAACAAATGCAGTCACAAATTTATCAATGACATTTGGCAGAAGACCGCCTGGAAAACTGGTAGTTATTCCGGACAGCACGCCCGTAACCGCTCCAAGTAAAAACACATTGCGAATGTGAGGGAACAGCAGGATGCCTAAGAACATCATAGTGAGCATCATATCCGGCTTCATCCCATTAAAAAATGGCGGGATAATTCCGTGTAAAGCAAGCCCCATTGCGACAAACAAAGATAAAACAACTAATACTTTTGTATTCATTTCTCAACTCTCCTCAGACTAAGCTCTTATTTTTGGAACTCCCCAATAATGACCTATGTCTTATTGCAGGAGAACTTACAAAATAGTATAACAGGTATTTCTGACCTTGTAAAAAAAATTATGCGTGCTTTTTCTGAAATTCAGTCATAAATTCAGCAAGTGCCTCGCACGCTTCGAGCGGCACTGCATTATAAATGGAAGCCCTGCATCCGCCAATTGACCGGTGTCCGGCTAGCCCTGAAAAGCCTTTTTCAATGGATTCTTTTAGAAAAGCCTTTGTTAACTCTTCATTTTTTAGAGTGAAAGTCACATTCATTGCTGATCGGCTATCCTTTTCAGCATGCCCTTTATAAAATCCGCCGCTTTGATCGATGCAAGAATAAAGCAGGCTCGCTTTCTTGTCATTCAGTTCTTCCATTGCTTTTAAACCGCCAGTTTCCTTGATCCATTCCAGTACAAGGGAAAGCATGTAAATCGCAAATGTCGGAGGTGTATTGTATAGTGATTTCTGCTTTGAATGAGTGCTGTATTTTAAAATAGCAGGAATTCCCTCATTTGCATTCTCAAGCATTTCTCTTTTGACAATTACGACAGTTACACCTGAAGGGCCGAGGTTTTTTTGAGCACCTGCATAAATAAGCGAGAAACGGCTGACGTCAATTTCCCTGCTCATGATGTCGCTTGACATGTCAGCAATTAATGGCAGTTTTGTTGTAGGGAAGGTTTTCCACTGCGTGCCGTATATTGTATTATTTGAGGTTAAGTGTACATAGCTTCCTTCTGCTGGATCTTCAAAACTTTTCGGAATATATGTATAACGACCTTCTTTAGTTGAGGCAATAATTGCCGTTTTGCCTATTTTTCCTGCTTCTGATTGTGCTTTTTCAGACCATACTCCGCTCATTATGAAATGGGCGGGAGAATCGCTTTTTAAAAAATTCATTGGAATCATGGCAAACTGCAGGCTCGCACCGCCTTGAAGGAACAGCACCTCATACCCTTCTGGAATATCCATCAGCTCTTTTAATAAAGAAGCTGCGCGGCTGTGAACTTCTTCGTAAGGTTTGCTTCTGTGACTTAGCTCCATGACTGACATGCCTGTTCCGTTAAAATTAACTAATTCGCTTTGCGCTTTCTCCAAAACGGCAAGAGGTATTGCAGCTGGTCCTGCGTTAAAGTTATACGTTCTTTTCATGGGAAATTAACACTCCTTACTTTGTTGCGCTGAATGATTAAATTTCTATTTCATTATCCTAACATGAAAAGGAGATTTAGAGTCGGAATTTTTTAAAAATAGTAAAAACAACAAAAAAACCCGCAAAATGCGGGATTAGAGCAAGCCTTCTTGAATGGAAGATGAGATTTGCTTTAAGTCTTCAGGTGTATATTCTTCTGTATGTGTTTTCCATACAGCCCCAAATCCATCGCCTTTTCCGTAGCGCGGAATCAGGTGAATATGATAGTGAAACACTGATTGACCGGCTTTTTCGCCGTTATTATTAAGAATATTCATGCCGATTGGCTCGAATTGTTTTTTTATCGAATTTGCGATTTTTGGAACAACTTCAAAAACATTGCGGGCAATGTCAGGTGTAAGTTCGTAAATATTTTCTTTATGTACTTTCGGAATAACCAGTGTATGTCCTTTTGTCACTTGACTGATATCCAGAAAAGCTACCACATGTTCGTTTTCAAAAACCTTAGCGCTTGGAATCTCACCGTTCACAATTTTACAGAAAATACATCCGCTCATCATGTTTCATCCCTTTCTCAATTTAAACTGAATCTTAACCGTATTTTACCATAAATAAACGGAGGATTAAATTGCCGGAGCAAGACATCAATGGGCGGTCCTTTTCGTAAGACTAAATGTAAAAAAACTTAAGTGGATTGCAGCGGAAGGAACTTGACTCCTGCGGGAAATAGAGCAAAATGGGAGACCCCACAGGCAAAGCCGAGGAGGCTCCCATGCTCCCCGCGGAAAGCAAGTTCCTGGAGCGGAAATGAACGGACAACATTTATAATCAAAAACAACATCTATGCGAAAACAGTCATTTAAAAAGAAACAGGATGATCACAAGGATCATCCTGTCCTGAAGAGGAAAGCAAACTGGCGCAGCTTAAAGATAAGGCTCGCAAAACTCTTTGTCATCTCCCTCATTTGCTTGGAAATGAAGGTTAAAAAAGAGTGAATTGACTAACATTGTACAAAGCAACCATCTCCTAGTTAAGAAAATCACATAAAGGATAAACTCTTAACAAATCAGTAAACGGTCTTTGACGAACACCTCATTCAAAAATGAATTTATATAGGAGCATCTATTACAAAAAGTAACGGCCCGTAGACACCTCATCTCGAAATGGTAATGGATCATCATTTTTTTCAATGTTAACTTACTCATGGATTCCTTAAAATAAACTGTCTTTAACACACACCTCATTTGAAATGAATGTCTGTGACAGCTGCTTTCCTCTACACTCATTATGATGTCCGGAAAAGAATTGATTATGCATCGCAAATTAGCAAAAGTATCAAATGATTTGTTAAAATAAAAGAAAACGGTGAAGGGACGTAAACATGAGCTTATTAAAAGTAAATCACCTGACTGGCGGATACACGCGTAATCCCGTCTTAAAAGATATATCGTTTGAAATTGAAAAGCATCAAATTGTCGGTCTGATTGGGTTAAATGGCGCGGGAAAAAGCACAACCATCCGCCATGTGATCGGGTTAATGGAACCGCATAAAGGCGAAATTGCCATTAACGGCATTTCCTTTCAGAAGCAGCCGACTGAATACCGCAGCCAATTTACATTTATTCCTGAAACACCGATTCTTTATGAGGAATTAACGCTTTATGAGCACTTGGAGCTTACCGCGATGGCGTATGGACTAAGTCAGGAAACATTTAAACAGCGTCTTCAGCCATTGCTGTCTGAATTCAGAATGGAAAAAAGACTAAAATGGTTCCCAAGTCATTTTTCAAAAGGCATGAAGCAAAAAGTTATGATTATGTGTGCTTTTTTAGTTGAACCTGAGCTCTACATCATTGACGAGCCATTTGTAGGATTAGATCCGCTGGCAATAAATGCGCTGCTTGAAATGATGAACAAAGCAAAGAAAAACGGAGCGGGAATTTTGATGTCTACGCATATTTTAGCAACAGCAGAACGCTACTGTGATGCATTTATCATTTTACATAACGGAAAAATCAGAGCAAAAGGGACGCTTGAGGAGCTGCGTTCGGAGTTTGGAATGATGGGCGCAACACTTGATGATTTGTATATTCAGCTGACGAAGGAAGATCAAAATGAGCAGCATTGATCAAATTTGGAGAACACGGTTAGAGGCTCACATGAAAGAAGTGCAGTCTTATACAAAATATATGTTCAATGACCATTTAATTTTTGTTCTTGTATTTTTGGGAGCAGGCGGTGCTTTATCTTATCAGGAATGGCTGAAAACAATGCCTGATGACTTTCCTGCACTGGCGATCTTAACGGCTGTATTTGCGCTGATCATTACAGCATCGAGTGTTCGGACACTTTTAAAAGAACCTGATTTGGTTTTTCTTTTGCCGCTGGAAGAAAAAATAGCCGGCTACTTTCAAAAAGCCCTTGTGTACAGTTTCTTCAGCCAGCTGTATGTGTTTTTGATAGCAGCATTAGTACTCTCCCCTATGCTGTTCAGGGCTGAGAACTTGAGTGGCACAGATTATCTGGTCATTTGTATTCAAATCCTTCTTGTAAAAGGATGGAATTTAATGCTGAATTTCAGAATATCTTTCTATACTGAGCCTTCAGCGAAGATATATGATTTCATTGTCCGCCTTG
Source organism: Metabacillus idriensis (assembly GCF_009674765.1). GTDB lineage: Bacteria > Bacillota > Bacilli > Bacillales > Bacillaceae > Bacillus_P > Bacillus_P idriensis. The sequence goes on from NZ_WKKF01000001.1 coordinate 256,601, forward strand.
CTATAAATACGTTAACCATTTTCTTCTTGCTTTCAAAAGCCTATATATATGTATTTATAATGTACGGTGTGATGGCGGTGCTTTACATCTATTTTCAAAAAGCCACAAAGGCAAAAGGAGTCAAGTGGGAGAAGCTGATTGACCTGGAGCTTGAGAAAAAACAATCCTTCTACAGGATTGCAAACCTCTTTACGGATGTCCCAAAGCTTACGAAAAAAGCAAAGCGCAGAAAGTATTTAGATGGGTTCCTTGCGTTTGTTAAGTACAGACAGGAAAGCATCTACAGTTATTTGTATACAAGAGCATTTTTCCGATCAAATGATTATCTGGGCATCTTTTTGAGGCTGACAATTATCGGAGGAATCGTTCTTTATATTATCCCGACAAATCAGTTTAGTGTGCTCGCAATCGCCATCCTTGTTCTCTATTTGACCGGGATTCAAATGATCGGGCTTTATAAGCACTATGATATGCTCGCTCTGCCGGACTTATATCCGGTTCAGCCGCAGTATAAAAAGGCAAAATTCCTTAAACTGCTGTTTATCATGGTTTTAAGCCAGCATATCATATTAACTCTGATTGCTCTGCTTTCGGGAAATATCATCCCGGCCCTGATTCTTTTTGCAGCAGGATTTATTTTTGCCTATGTGTTTGTTTATCTCTACGTGAAATCAAGGCTGGTTAAAATGGATGCCAGCATATTCTAGGGTAAAGGCAGCTGATACAAATGATTTATGAAAAACAGCTGGAAGAAGATCTTTTTCAGTGGAAAAAGAAATTGCTTAGAAAATCCTCTAGGTTTGAACGTGTTTCTAAAAAAACACAAACAAAGATTAACGAGCGCATTCCGGAAAAAGTCCATGCAATCATTACCGAGAGCATTAAAAAAATGGTGCAGGCAACACTTGCGGGGTCAAACCTCACAACAAACGAAAAGAAGCTTGATGGACTGACACTTGAAGAAAAAGAAAAGAAAGTCAGGCAAACGATCGGCACCTTTCAAAAAACAGCGGCTGTAGAAGGAGCAGGGACCGGGGCCGGCGGTATTTTCGGATCGGCTGCTGACTTTCCTTTGCTGCTGGGCATTAAAATGAAATGCTTATTTGAAATATCCGCGTTATATGGATTTGACCCTAAGCAATATGAGGAGAGACTGTTTTTGCTCTATGTCTTTCAATTGGCTTATTCCAGTGACGAACATCGAAGAAATACGTTCGAACTGATTGAAAACTGGGACCTAAGAAAAGATGATCTTAAAGAAATTGACTGGCAAACCTTTCAGCAGGAATACAGAGATCACATTGACCTTGTCAAACTGCTGCAGATCATGCCTGGAATCGGCGCAGTTGTCGGCGGTGTAGCTAACTATCACCTTGTCCGGCATTTAGGGGAAACGGCAATGAATTGTTACCGGCTTCGTATTATGAATAAATAAAAAGAGTGCGATTTTTTAGAATCGCACTCTTTTTCTGTCCTTATCCTTATTTCTCAACTGCAACAGCATTGTGTTCAGACTGATAGGTCAATAATGCCAAACTGAGTGTTTTTGCGGCAATCAGCATCGCTTTTTCATCGATATCAAATTTAGGATGATGGTGAGGATAAGCTGTTTCAGAGTAAGCAGGCTTTGCCCCGGTGAAAAAGAACGTGCCTTTAACATGCTGCAGATAATAAGCAAAGTCTTCGCCGCCCATTTGCATTGGACTTTCTTCAACAATTTGGACACCGGGAACCTTTGATGCAAGCTCAGCAAGCTGCTCTGTTTCCTCGCGGTGATTAACAACAGCCGGGTAGCCTCTCACGAACTGATATTCGTAGTCAGCGTCATAAAGGGCACAGGAAGCCTTGACCACACGTTCAATTTCTTCCTCAATCAAAGTGCGCACTTCTTCATCAAATGTCCGGACTGTTCCAATCAGCACAGCTGAATCTGCAATGACATTAAACGGATTTTCAGCCACAAAAGATCCTACAGATACGACTGCAGAATGAACAGGATCTATTTTTCTGCTCACAATCTGCTGCAGGTTCATGACAAGCTGAGAGCCGATGACGACTGCATCTTTCGTTTTGTGAGGCTGTGCACCGTGTCCGCCCTTTCCATTAATGGTAATCTGGAATCGGTCGGCGGCAGCCATGATCGGGCCGACCCGGTACTGAATCTTTCCTGCTGGTTCGCCGGCCCATAAATGAGTCCCGAAAATGACATCAACACCGTCTAAGCAGCCATCTTCAATCATGGAAACCGCTCCGCCCGGTGCATATTCTTCAGCATGCTGGTGAATAAATACTACGCTGCCTTCAAGCGTACTGCGATGTTTATGTAATACCTTGGCCAGTACAAGCAATGTGGCAGTGTGGCCATCGTGGCCGCAGGCATGAGCCACACCCGGAACAGTCGATTTATAAGGAACATCTTTTTCATCCCCGATAGGCAATGCGTCAAAATCGGCGCGAAGAGCAATGGTCTTTCCGGGCAAATCTCCTTTAATAACAGCAACCACCCCGTTACCGCCGACACTTGTTTTTGCCTCGACGCCAAGCTTATGGTAAAACTCAGCGATGTAGGCTGCCGTTTTGAATTCCTGGAATGAAACCTCCGGATGCATATGAAGGTAGCGTCTGATCTTCACCATTTCTTCAAAACTCGCATCTAAATCTGAACATATGTCAGTATACAAAATTTTTCATCCTTTCTTTTTTGAAGGCTTCTATTCACCAAATCATTAATAAGATAAAATAAATGCAGATATTACAATAAATTCTAGAGAAATTGTTTGAAGATTACAAGAATAAAGTTTGAAAGGGGCTAAAAGATGAAAAAAGGGTATTTGATTGCTTGTTTTTTAATTTTTACAATAGGTATTATCTTCTCAATGGATTCTGAATTTACAAAGCGGGCAGATGCAGCTGCGCGGGAGGCAGTATCATGGGTTCATCATTCAGATTTTCTGCTCTCTATTGTGGATGGGATAGGTTTCCTGGCTTCTAAAACAGGGATCATAAGCTTACTGGCTCTTGCCATTATCTTACTCGCACTTTTATATAAGCATATTCTTCAGCCGCTTATGATTGTACTGGCCGTTTATTTTGGAGACCTCCTGAACAAAGCTCTAAAAAACTTTTTTGGGCGTGAAAGGCCTCTTGAACCGCTGCATATTGAAGAAGGCTTCAGTTTTCCGAGCGGGCATGCGATGGTCGGTGTTCTTTTTTATGGATTTTTAATCTATTTGCTGGCAGGGAAAATAGCGTCAGCAGCTGTAAGAAGATGGCTTTACGCTGCTGTATGCATGCTGATGCTGCTGATTGGCATGAACAGAGTTGCCACGAATGCTCATTTTTTATCTGATGTGGTTGGCGGATATCTCATTGGTCTGATTTGTTTAATCCTTGTAATTGCGGTCTATGATAAAGTGAATGATGTTCTTACTGCCGCAAGAAGCAAAAAGAGCGGCGTTTCTGTTTGACGAATCATCTAATATGGTATATAAAACAGGCACTCTTTTACGAGTGCCTGTTTTTGTGCTTATTATGTTAGTTTGGTCGATAACAGAAGCTGGATCTTAACAGAGACCGTATTTTCCTTTCTCTTTACATTAAAAACATAGCCACAATCGTGGTCACAATCAAACCAATTGTCACAGGGAGGATATTTCGTCTTGCAAGTTCAAATGGATCGACCCCGCATATGGCAGCAGCAGGAATAAGCGCCCATGGAATGATAGTCCCTCCGCCTACCCAGATGGCTGTGATTTGGCCTAAGGCTGTTAATGTAGCAGCTCCTGTACCTACAGCTGTGGAAAACAAGCTGGCAATTGAGCCTGCAAGTGATATCCCTGAAAATCCAGAGCCATCAAGACCAGTAAGCACGCCGACACCAGTTAGTGTAATAGCTGCGATTTCTTTAGTTAAAGGAACAACAGATGCGAGGGCCAATCCAAGGTCGTTTACAATTCCCTGTGAAGTTTTTGGTAAAAAGTTTCCTACAATTTTAATAAATCCGGCATCTCCCAGATAAAAGAAAGCTGCAATCGGAATAACAGGACCAAACACCTTAAACCCAAATTGAAACCCTTCAATCATGTATCCTGTCGTTTTTTCAAGACTTGCATTTTTGTGAGCGAGCAGACAAACAGCAAGCAGAATGACCAGTGCAGTTCCTCCGATTAAAGCTGTTGCATCTCCGCCCTGCAAGTTAAGCTTAACCATCAGCAGGATATCAATCGCAAATAATATTGGAATAAACAAGGCCATGAACAGTTTCATCCTGCCAGTCAGCAGCTGCGTTTTTTTATCAGCTGAGATTGGCATTGTAAGAGACGGGAATGACTTACCCAGCTTCATATCTCTCATTAAGAGGAAATAAGCTGTTATGGTTGTAACAATCCCCATCACAATAACGAGCGGAATGGATGCACTGATTACATCGCCAATCGGAAGACCAGCTGCATCTGACGTAAGTTTTGGAGCAGCCTGAATGACAAAGTCGCCTGAAAGAGCAATTCCATGACCGAATAAGTTCATGGCCATTGCTGCGCCTAATGCCGGGAGACCTGTTTTTATGGCGACTGGCAGCAGAACAGCGCCAATCAGGGCAACAGCGGGTGAAGGCCAGAAAAACCAGGAAATGGTCATCATTAATAGCCCAATTGTCCAGAAAGCAAGTGTTGGATTGCGAATGATTTTTGTGAATGGCGAAACCATTGATTCATTTATTCCGGTTACTTCTAAAATCTTGCTCATTGAAACAATGATGGAAATCACAAGGATCGTCGGCAGCAGCTCAGTGATAGCAAATATAAAGCTGTTGAAAACACTTGTAATTGAATGACTTATAGAATGGCTCGCAACAAAAGAAATGACAATAATCCCAATAATACTGACAACGGTTGTATCCCGTCTGAAAAGCATGAATCCTATAATACTTATAATGAAAAACACATAAAACCAATGTATGAGAGTTAACTCAGCCCCCATAATGATCACTCCACTCCTGTATATATGCCTAAATTCCTGTTATACAGGTTATGTCCGGCATACTAGGTTGTGATAGTTATTTTTAATGGAATAGGGGGTACTATTTTAGTAGAATGCTGTCATTTCCAAGGAAATATTGTCACCGTATCCCGAAAAGCGGAGCCGACTGTTTAGGCCCGACAGACAGATAAGAATTCACCCGGAAAGTCCGGTTTTGACTTTTTGGGGGAATTTGTTCTGGCCGAGGGCCTAGGAGGCGGAGCTAGACACCACCGAAAAGCGGAGCCGACTGTTTAGGCCCGACAGACAGATAAGAATTCACCCGGAAAGTCCGGTTTTGACTTTTCTGAGGGAAGTTGTTCTGACCGAAGGCCAAGGAGGCTGAGCTAGACATCATCGAAAAGCGGAATCGTCCGTTTACCTCCGACAGACAAGGCGCTTTTTCCCTTCACTGGCGGAGCAGTTCTGGCCGAGGAGTTGGGCGTGGAGCTGGACAAAATTAGAAGCGGAACCGGCTGTTCATAAGTGCTCCGACAGGCACAAATGAAAAAACCCCCGCAAAATGCGAAGGTTCAGTTCGTACATTCTTTTATTCGGTTACAGCATGATAGGTTGTTACGTAAGAAGGTCTTGGGAAAATCGGTTTTTGGTCTACACCTTCGCTTGTCCCTCTTTTTTTATGGGCCTTTTCATAAGATTTGGATTGCTGCCAGTTATTAAAGGACGGTTCATCTTCCCATAGAGTAAGAATGACATAAGTATCATCATTTACAGGTCTAAGGACGCGAATCGCGACAAATCCTGGCTCGCCTTCAATCATTCGTGCCCGTTCTTTGAAGCGCTGTTCAAAGAGAGGCTTCCCTTCATCAGATACAGGAATGTTGTTCAGGACAGCATAGCTTCCTTTTTGGAAATCACCTACACCATCAAGAACCTCATATTTTTTTGGCTCCTTAAAAAGGGAAGGATCATCGCTTTCATGTAAGAGAATCGCTTTATCCTCATTTTGCATAAGAAGCATTTTTTCATTCTGATTTTCAGATGCTGTTTTAGCTAAATAGTCTGCCGTTCCAAATGTGACATAAAAATTCATTTTACATTCACCTCTTTTTGTTTCATTATAACAATTATTCTATAATTATTGCTATTTTCAGCCTTCAGTGTACATATTCATTCCTTTATTTAACAATAATAAGGGTATCTAAATTTAACGAATTGTAGGTGATGACATGCGGAAAAAAATCATCCTCTCTGCCAGTGTTGCACTATCGACAGCTGTAATTGCTTTTGCAGTCTACCTGCTTATTTTAGTGATCGGCGATTATTCTATAGATGAGAAAAAGCTTGTCATGGATTCGACTACCACTTTAGTGGATTTAAAAGGCGATAAGGTTTCGGAGCTGTATTTGCAGAACCGCGAGCCCGTAACGATTAAAGAAATTCCGGAGCATGTCCGCAATGCATTTATTGCTGTAGAAGATAAACGGTTTTATGAACACAATGGAATCGATATGAAGGCCATAACGAGGGCTTTGTATAAAGATTTGCTTGCCGGCCAGAAAGTGGAAGGCGGCAGCACAATCACCCAGCAGCTTGCTAAAAATACGTTTCTCTCTACTGAAAAGTCTCTTCTAAGAAAAACCAAAGAAGCTGCCATCGCGATGAGCCTTGAAAACAAATACAGCAAAAATAAATTGCTTGAACTGTATTTGAATCAAGTTTATTTCGGTCATGGGGCGTATGGCATTCAAAGCGCTGCGCTTTACTATTTCAATAAAGATGCAAAGGATCTGACGGTCGAAGAAGGAGCGATGCTTGCCGGTCTCCCAAAAGCACCGTCCAATTATTCTCCGGTTCTTCATCCTGAAAGAAGCAAAGAGCGCCGTGATACAATTCTGAGCCTTATGGGCGATCAGGATTATCTCACACCTGAAGAAGTTGTCCGCTCGCAAGGGAAAACGCTCGGTTTAAACATCTCTGAAGAATCGGAAACGCCTTGGCTTACAACTTATATTGATATGGTGATGGACGAAGCAAAAGAACGGTATGCATTATCTAATGAGGAATTAATGAGGGGAGGCTATACCGTAACAGTTCCTATAGATGCGGAAATGCAGGAAACTGCCTACCAGCTTTTCAAAAAAGAAGAATACTTTCCGGGAACAAATCAGCATGCAGAAGGAGCATTTGTCCTTCTTGATAATAAAACCGGCGGAGTTCTGGCTGCGATTGGGGGCAGAAATTATACTCAGAAAGGGTTTAATCGCGTCAATACCAAAAGGCAGCCGGGTTCAACCTTTAAACCGCTTGCGGTATATGGTCCTGCAATGGAAGAAGACGAATTCGGCCCTTATTCACTGCTGGAGGATAAACCTGTCTCATATAACGGGTATCAGCCTAGAAATAATGATCAGCAATACGATGAAGAAGTAACCATGTATGATGCCATTGCTGCCTCTAAAAATGCGCCTGCTGTATGGGCATTGAATGAAATCGGAATATCTAATAGCAAGAAGTACCTCGAGAAGTCTGGTCTTTCAATAGAAGATAACGGTCTATCCATTGCACTCGGCGGATTAAAGGACGGAGTTTCACCGCTGCAGCTGGCAAATGCCTACAGATCATTCGCCCAGTATGGCGTTTATAGTGAGCCGTATGTAATCCAAAAGATAGAGGACCGTGAGTCAAAAAAAATTGGCGAAGTGAAACAAGAGAAGAAGCGCATCTTTTCATCGCAGACTGCATGGAATATGACGCGCATGCTGCAAGAAGTTGTTGAAGACGGAACAGGACGGACAGGGACGTACGATGGTGAGCTTGCAGGAAAAACAGGAACAACCTCTTATGTAAATAAAAAGGGTGCAGTAAAAGATGCATGGTTTGTAGGCTACACCCCGAAAGTCTCAGGTGCCCTCTGGATGGGCTACGATAAGACAAACAATGAGCAGCATCTTACTCATGGCAGTTCCTTTCCAACGAGACTATTTAAAGATATTTTAAGAAATACTTCGATCGACCAGGATGTTGCGTTCAGCCTCCCAAAAGGTGTAGAGGATTTGGAAGAACCTATCAGGCTGAAAAACCTTGGTGCGGTTGAAGCAAAGTATACATTTAAGCCGCTCGGTTTATTTACAGTCACACTGAACTGGGAAGCTCAAAAGGATGACCGCGTCATCTACAGAATTTATGAAACAAGCGGAAATGAGGACAAGCTTGTCGGTTTTGTGAAAGGAAAGGATTCTTATGAAATTCCTTATTCCAACCTTTTTTCAGAAGCTGCCTATAAAATTGTTCCTTATAATGAGCAAACCGATCAGGAAGGCAAAGGCTCAAAATCTGTTAAACCGAAACTATTCACATCGACTCCTTACTAGCTGGTTCCAGCAGCTTTCCTATTGATCAGGACGGATCTGGCAGTTAAGTCAAAACTGGACTTTTCTGCGGGATCCTTTTCTGTCTGCCTGCGCTAACCAGGCGATTCCGCTTTTCGGTGATGTCTAGCTCAGCCTCCTAGTCCCTTGGCCAGAACAAATTCCCTCAGGAAAGGCGGGAACCGGACTTTTCGGGTGAATTCTTATCTGTCTGCCTGAGCCTGAACAGTCGGCTCCGCTTTTCGTGGTGTCCAGCTCCACCTCCTAGCTCCTCGGCCAGAACGGATCCGTCTGTCGGATCTGAACAGTCGGTTCCGCTTTTCGGTGGTGTCTAGCTCCGCCTCCTAGTCCCTCGGCCAGAACAAATTCCCCCAAAAAGTCAAAACCGGACTTTTCGGGTGAATTCTTATCTGTCTGTCGGGTCTGAACAGTCGGCTCCGCTTTTCGTGTTTCAGTGTCAATTTATTGACATTTATTTGTGAAATCTATACAAGCATGAATGAAACAGTTATAGTGTAAGAAGCAAAAAACAAGGAATAGCGTGTTTGTTTTACATAGAAAGGTGGATTTGAGGATTTATGACGGATACAAAGCAGTTTAATGATACATTCCTTAAGGCGTGCAGAGGTGAAAAAACAGATCATGTTCCTGTATGGTATATGAGGCAGGCAGGAAGATCGCAGCCGGAGTACCGTGCTATTAAAGAAAAATACAGTCTGTTTGAGATTACACATCAGCCCGAGCTGTGTGCATATGTCACAAGATTGCCGGTAGAGCAGTATGGTGTAGACGCGGCTATTTTATATAAGGATATCATGACACCGCTTCCATCAATTGGGGTAGATGTTGAAATCAAGTCAGGCATTGGCCCTGTTATTGATAATCCAATCAGGTCGCTGTCAGACGTTGAAAAGCTTGGCGAAATCGACCCTGAAAGCGACATTCCATATGTGCTTGATACGATTAAATTGCTGACAACAGAGCAATTGAATGTTCCTTTAATCGGATTTGCCGGAGCTCCATTTACTATGGCAAGCTACATGATTGAAGGCGGACCGTCTAAAAACTACAACAAAACAAAGGCATTTATGTACGCTGAGCCGAAAGCATGGTTTACGCTTATGGACAAGCTTGCAGACATGACCATTATTTACTTGAAGGCTCAAATAAAAGCAGGGGCAAAAGCGATTCAAATTTTTGATTCATGGGTCGGTGCTTTAAATGAATCAGATTATCGTTACTTTATTAAACCTGTAATGGAACGCATTTTTACCTCGATGAAAGAAGAAAATGTTCCGATGATTATGTTCGGCGTGGGTGCAAGCCACCTTGCACATGAATGGCATGACCTGCCGCTTGATGTAGTCGGACTTGATTGGAGACTGCAAGTAGATCAGGCCCGCTCTATGGGACTTACAAAAACATTAATGGGAAACCTTGATCCTGCGATCCTTCTAGCCCCTTGGGAAGTAATTGAGGAGCGGGCTAAAAATATTCTTGATCAGGGAATGAAGCAGGACGGTTATATTTTCAACCTTGGACATGGTGTATTTCCTTCTGTTAATCCGGATGTTCTCAGAAAATTAACAGGTTTCATTCATGATTATACAAAAACTGCCAAGCGTGCGAAGAGCATCTGATTTGGAATCTTGCCCTTAGTAATGGCAAAATAAGACTAGATCTTATAACTAACCAAAGAGGTGTAGGGAAAAATGACAAAGAAAACAATGGGTCTGCTCGTTATGGCATACGGAACTCCATATAAAGAGGAAGACATTGAACGCTATTACACACATATTAGACACGGCCGTCCGCCTGCTCCTGAAATGCTTCAGGATTTAAAGGACCGCTACGAAGCAATTGGCGGCATATCTCCTCTTGCCAAAATCACTTTGGATCAAGCTAAATCCCTTGAAGAACATTTAAATGCTGTTCAGAATGAAGTGCAATTTAAAATGTATCTGGGACTTAAACATATTGAACCTTTCGTAGAAGATGCCGTAAAGCAAATGAAGGAAGATGGCATTGAGGAAGCAGTCAGCATCGTGCTTGCCCCTCATTTCTCCACTTTCAGCGTCAAATCATATAACGGACGGGCAAAACAGGAAGCAGAAAATCTTGGCGGACTGAAGATTATATCTGTTGAGAGCTGGTATAAAGAGCCTAAATTTATTGATTACTGGACGAAAAAAGTGAAAGAAACCTATTCATCGATGACTTCAGAAGAACGAGAAAAGGCCGTCTTAATCGTATCTGCCCACAGCCTGCCTGAAAAAATTATAGCAGCGGGAGATCCATATCCTGGCCAGCTTCAGGAAACAGCAGATTTGATTGCAGGAGCTGCCGGCATTGAAAACTATGAGATCGGCTGGCAAAGTGCAGGCAATACGCCTGAACCGTGGCTTGGGCCAGACGTACAGGACTTAACCAGGGATCTATATGAACAAAAGGGATATCGTACGTTTGTCTATATTCCAGTCGGCTTTGTTGCAGATCATCTAGAGGTTTTATTTGATAATGATTATGAATGTAAAGTTGTTACAGACGAACTTGGCGCGAAGTATTACAGACCTGAAATGCCGAATGCCAAGGACGAATTCATCGACTGTCTGTCAACGGTTGTCTTAAAAGAATTATCTATGAAAAAGTAAACAAAAAAGAAGGCGATAAACAATGACTGACAAGAAAAAGAAAGTTGTCATCATTGGCGGAGGGATAACTGGATTATCCGCGGCATTTTACTTGCAAAAAGAAATACAGGAAAACAACCTGCAGGCAGAGTCATTCTTGATCGAAGCAAGTCCGAGACTCGGGGGGAAGATCCAGACTGTCCATAAGGATGGATTTATCATAGAACGCGGACCAGACTCTTTTCTTGAAAGAAAAGTGAGTGCACCGCAGTTTGTCAAAGATGTTGGACTTGCGTCAGAGCTCGTAAACAATGCAACAGGAAGATCATATGTGCTTGTAGGAGATCGGCTGCATCCGATTCCGGCAGGTGCTGTAATGGGCATCCCTACACAAATCCTTCCTTTTGTTACAACAGGGTTATTTTCCATTTTGGGGAAAGCAAGAGCTGCCGGTGATTTTATCCTTCCTGCGAAAAGGGATACAGGTGATCAATCACTTGGTCATTTTTTCAGAAGGCGTTTGGGGAATGAAGTTGTCGAAAATCTGATTGAACCTCTTCTTTCAGGAATTTATGCAGGAGATATCGACAAACTGAGTTTAATGTCGACGTTTCCGCAATTTCATAAAGTAGAGCAGGATCACCGCAGCTTGATACTTGGAATGAAAAAAGGATTGCCCGCATCGAACCAGAAACATGAACCTGCACGTAAAAAAGGTATTTTTCAAACGGTAAAAGGCGGACTGCAGAGTTTGGTGGATGCCGCTGAAAGCAAGCTTGACGATACGAAGATATTAAAAGGCGTCAAAGTGGAAAGTATTGTGAAAAAAAACGCTGGATATATTCTGAGGCTAAGTAATGGGGAGATGATTGAAGCGGATTCCGTTATCATCACAACTCCTCATCAGCAGACGGCAAACATGCTGCCTGACAAAGAAAATTATCAGTATATGCAGGAAATGCCTTCAACATCAGTTGCGACTGTCGCTATGGCTTTTCCGGAAGAAGCCGTTGACATTGAAGGAAACGGCACAGGATTTGTCATTTCCAGAAATGGCGATTACACGATTACTGCCTGCACATGGACACATCGGAAATGGCCTCATACCGTTCCGGCAGGAAAAGCTCTGATCCGGGCATATGTAGGAAAAGCAGGTGATCAGGCGATTGTGGAACAGCCTGATCATGAAATTATCAGTGCTGTTTTAGAGGATTTAAACAAAATCATGAAAATAGATAAGAAACCTGAATTCACTGTCGTTTCAAGATGGAAAGAAGCGATGCCGCAATATAATGTCGGTCATCAGGAAGAAATTCTTGAAGTAAAAACAAAAATTATGAATTCTTATCCTGGTATGTTTTTAGCAGGCGCTTCCTATTCCGGCGTAGGGATTCCTGATTGTATTGATCAGGGAAAAATGGCTGCAGCTAATGCATTGGAGTATCTCAAAAAGGCAACTCTTTAAAAGAGAGTTGTTTTTTTAGTATCAGAATTTATATAGTCTTTTGGGTCTATGTCTAGCTCCAGCGCCTAGATCCTCGGTCAGAACGGATCTGACCAAGGCACTTCCGCTTTTTAAATGTTTTATCTTGATTATGGGGAATTCCTGTGATATATTAAGTTCTGTACTAATTGACCATATTTGTCATTCGGTCATTTTAATGGAGGTTAGCCGATTGAGCATTGATCGAAAACATTTAATTGTGGAGGCTGCAAAGAGGTCGTTTACACAATTTGGCTACAAAGCTACAACAATGGACTCTGTTGCGAAGCTTGCCAACGTTGGCAAAGGGACCATCTACACTTTTTTTAAAAACAAGGAAGAACTCTTTGATGAGATTGTATCCACGCTTCTTGCTGAAATGAGAATGGAAGCAGAAATAGCAATGGATGATGATCTGCCTTTTTTCGAAAATGTACATCGTGCCCTATACAGTCTGCTTGAATTTCGGAAAAAACATCAGTTCACAATCAAAATCTTTCAGGAAAGCACAGATGTTGGCACTCCGGCTGTGCAGGAAGTTGTGCAGCGCCTAGAGAAAATGATTCTGCAGTTTATTGCTTCAAAAATTGAAGCTGCCGTTTCAAAAGGCGAGCTTCGGGAATGCAATCCTGAAGTAACGGCATTTGTGATGGTGAAGCTTTACATTTCCCTTATTTTTGATTGGGAAAAACATCATCAGCCGCTTGAAAAAGCGGAAATAGCAGATCTTTTTCAGCTTTACTTATTAAAAGGATTGTCAAAATAGATGGTCCTCTATTTTTTAAACTGAAATGACCAAATGAACAAATTGGTCAATATGTATATTTATAGGAGGAGATTTTTGAATGAGCTTAATAGCGAAAGAATGGAAAGCATTAGTTTCCAACAAAAAAGTTCTTATTCCAGTACTCGCTGTTTTATTTATTCCGCTAATGTACGCCGGAATGTTTCTATGGGCGTTTTGGGATCCATATGAACAATTAGGTCAGCTGCCGGTTGCAGTAGTTAATGAAGACACCGGGGCAGATTACGAAGGAACCGATTTGAAGATTGGGTCAGATCTGGTTGATAATTTGCGGGATAATCCAAAGTTCAAATGGGATTTTGTCTCAAAGGATGAAGCAGTAAGAGGCCTTGAAAATGAACAATATTACATGATGATTGAAATACCTGAGGATTTTTCGAAAAACGCTACAACTCTAATGGATAAAAATCCTCAGTCGCTGGAATTAAAATACGTTCCGAATGAAGGCTTTAACTTCTTATCAGGGCAGATTGGCGGAACAGCTGTTGCTCAAATAAAAGAAGAAGTCTCAAATACGATTACGAAAACCTATGCAGAAAGTATTTTCGAAAACATTGATAAGCTTGCAGACGGCATAGGCCAGGCAAGTGACGGTGCCAGCGAGATAAATAACGGTGTTGGCGAATTGAAAGACGGATCTGGCAAACTGAAGGAAAATCTTCAACTTTTGGCTGAGAAATCAATCACCTTCAAAGATGGATTGAATAGTGCATCTGCCGGTTCTAAAGAATTGTCAAACGGCATTAAAAGCTTGGACAGCGGGCTTGGTCAGCTGCAGGACGGCGGAAAGCAGCTTCAGAGCGGTTCTTCTGAAGCAGAAGCAGGGACTGTTAAGCTGAACGAAGGATTGGGTACATCTCTTGCGGGAATGAAAAAGCTGCAGGAATCAGCTCCGCAGTTAACAGACGGTTCAGCTAAGCTCAGTGCAGGTGCGGGAGAGCTGTCAGGCGGTTTAAATCAGCTGGCTGAAGGCAATAAAGCATTATCAGCCGGTGCAGGAGAATTATCAAGCGGTTTAAACCAGCTTACAGACGGCAGTAAAGCATTATCAGCCGGTGCAGGAGAACTTTCAGGAGGCTTAAATCGTCTTTCTGATGGTAATCAGGCTGCACAAGCAGGGGCTGCGGAGTTATCTGCAGGATTATCTTCATTAAATGATCAGATGGCTGCTATGATTCCTCAAATTGAAAAAATGCCATTGCCGGAAGCGGAGAAACAAAAGTTAATTGAGGCAGCAAAAGGTGTCAATCAATTATCCCAAGGAAGCAAGAAGCTTGAAAGCAGTCTTGGAGAGCTATCAGCAGGAGCAAACAAGCTTCAATCAGGTGCGGCAACACTATCTGAAAAATCCGGCCAGCTATCAGCAGGAGCAACCAAGCTTCAAACAGGTGTTGCAACACTATCTGAAAAATCCGGCGAGCTATCAGCAGGAGCAACCAAGCTTCAAACTGGTGCTGCTACCCTTTCAGAAAAATCCGGCCAGCTTGCAGCCGGTCAAAAACAAGTTGAAACTGCTTTAGATCAGCTTGTTGCAGGTCAAGAAGCTTTATACGACGGTTCAGGCAAGCTTTTAACCGGTCAGCAGAAGCTTACAAACGGATTAGAAACATATAATCAGAAATTCGCTGAAGCAAAAGCTGGATCTGCAAAACTTGCAGCCGGCAGCGGTGAACTCAATTCAGGAATTTCTAAGCTTGCAGACGGTTCATCTGCTCTTCAAGACGGTACAAATCAGCTTGCTGACGGTGCGGGAAAAGTAGATGAAGGTGTAGGCAAACTTTCAGATGGAACAGGCGAACTATCTTCTAAACTTGGAGAAGCCGCAGAAGAAACAAAAGACACAGGCGGTTCAGATAAGACATACGACATGATTTCCGAACCTGTTAAAGTAAAAGATGAAAAAGTAAATGCGGTTCCTAACTATGGAACGGGCTTTGCACCTTACTTCTTGTCACTTGGTTTATTTGTTGGGGCATTGCTGCTTTCAATTGTCTTCCCATTGAGACAGGCGGCTGGCGTTCCTAAAAGTGCAATCGGGTGGTTTATGAGCAAGTTCGGCATTCTCGCAGTCATTGGCGTCATTCAGGCATTGCTTGCAGATGCAGTCTTATTATATGGATTAAACATTGAAGTACAAAGTGTTCCATATTTCATTTTATTCAGCATCATTACGAGTCTGACTTTTATTACACTGGTACAATTCTTAGTGACAACATTAGGCGATCCGGGCAGATTTGTTGCAATTATCATCCTGATTTTACAGCTTACAACAAGCGCAGGAACATTCCCGCTTGAACTGATTCCAAATGCGCTGCAAATCTTTAACGCATGGCTGCCTATGACTTATTCAGTTTCTGGGTTCAAAGCAGTCATCTCATCTGGTGACTTTGCCTTCATGTGGCAGCAGGCAGGCATTTTGGCGATCTTTATCGCTGCTATGATGATTGGCACAATTGCTTATTTCTTCTTCGCTTTAAGAAAGAATAAAAGAGATGAATCAGAAGAATTAGCTGCATAAAGAAAAAACGTCTAAAGCGATATGCTTTAGGCGTTTTTTGTTCTGAAAGATCCAGGAGTGAACTGACAGAGAAAAGATTCAATAGTTTTATATATTGAAAGCCCTTACATTTTGAAATATAATGGAAAATGAGAACGATTTCATTTCTATATAGACACCAATCGTTCGCGAGATGAGGGGGAAAGCAAGTGTCTACAATTGAGGATGTTGCCAGACTTGCAGGATTGTCCAGAACCACAGTATCACGAGTCATCAACAACCATCCATATGTATCTGAATCAAAAAAAAGGGTTGTATTAGAAGCAATGGAAGAACTGGGTTATGTACCTAATTCATCCGCCAGAAGTCTCCGCAATCAAAAAACAGAAATTATAGCAGTGTTCATTCCAAGAGTTCTCAATCCTTTTTTCAGCCAGTTCATTGAGTCATTGGAGATTGCTTCGTCTGAGAGAAACTATCAGCTGATCGTATGCCAGACACAATACTCTAAAACCAAAGAACTTAAATATTTAAACCTGCTTAAAACAAAGCAGGTTGATGGCGTTATCCTTGCATCCCTTGAAAATGACTGGAGCAAAATCGAACCGTATATGGAGTATGGTCCAATCGTATTGTGCAATGAGTTCGAAGAAAATGCAAAAGTTCCTATGATCAGATTAGATCAGGCATTTGGAGGCTACATAGCGACAAAGCACTTAATTGAGCAAGGACACAAACATATCGCTTATTGCTGCGGAGGAAACAGAAGCAATGTTGCCAAAGAGCGGGAAAGAGGATTTAAACAAGCCTTAGCAGAAGCAGGACTGCCTTTTGACGAAAATGCAGCGTTCAGGGACGCATTTAATATTGAAGATGGAAAGAGAGTTTTCCGCGAATTAAAAGAGCTGAATGAGAAACCAACAGCTGTTTTCACTGGTGCTGATGAAGTAGCAGCAGGAATCATTTCTGAAGCTAGAAAGCATGGCTGGAACGTGCCGGATGAGCTTGCCGTCGTGGGCTTTGATAACCAGGCGATTACGGAATTGCTTGATCCAATGATTACAACCGTTCACCAGCCTGTCTGCGAAATGGCTAAAAAAGCAATGGATGTGATGATTGATAAAATTAACAGGAAAATCTATCATTCCCTTGAAATTTACCAGTTTCCTCTGAAGCTAATTGTGAGGGATTCGACTGTGAGCAGGGAGATTGTGAAAGTTTAGATGAGAAATTAGTCAAAGAATAGAGAGCTAAGGACACTGTTTTAATGGCAGTGTCTTTTTGATGCAAGGAATCTAAGAAATTCGGGTTTCATTGTCGAAATTATGTGGTAATTCAATAGAGTACATATAATAGGACGGAAGGAATGAATCAATTGGACAAGCATTCTAAAAACAGCAAGGATGAACAGTTAGAAGCGTACCGGGTAGATGATACGGGAAAGAAAATGACCACGAATCAGGGTCTGCGTGTTTCAGATGATGAGCATTCTTTAAAAGCGGGTGTACGTGGACCTACTCTGATGGAAGATTTTCATTTCAGGGAAAAGATGACTCATTTTGATCATGAGCGCATTCCTGAGCGTATTGTGCATGCTATGGGCTATGGGGCTCATGGTTATTTTCAGGTCTACGAGCCGATGAAAGAATTCACGAAGGCTAAATTTCTTCAGGATCCCTCTGTTAAAACGCCTGTATTTGTCCGGTTTTCAACAGTTGCGGGTTCAAGGGGTTCAGGTGATACGGTAAGGGATGTAAGGGGATTTGCAACCAAGTTTTATACCGAGGAAGGAAATTATGATCTAGTCGGAAATAATATTCCGGTTTTCTTCATTCAGGATGCGATCAAGTTTCCGGATCTGGTTCATGCTTTAAAACCAGAACCGCATAATGAAATGCCTCAGGCTTCTTCCGCTCATGATACGTTCTGGGATTTTATTGCAAACAATCAGGAATCAGCACATATGATTATGTGGGCAATGTCAGACAGGGCGATCCCGAGAAGCTACCGGATGATGGAAGGATTTGGCGTCCATACCTTCAGATTTGTAAATGAGGAAGGAAAGGGCCGTTTTGTGAAATTCCACTGGAAGCCGAAGCTTGGCGTTCATTCTCTTGTGTGGGATGAAGCTCAAAAGCTTGCAGGAAAAGATCCGGATTTTCATAGAAGAGATCTCTTTGAAGCGATTGAAAATGGAGATTATCCAGAATATGAGCTAGGCGTTCAAATCATAGAAGAAGAGGATGAGTTTAACTTTGACTTTGACATTCTAGATCCGACAAAGCTATGGCCGGAGGAAATCGTTCCTGTAAAATTGATTGGAAAAATGACGCTGGACCGCAATCAGGACAATGTATTTGCAGAAACAGAGCAGGTTGCGTTCCATCCTGGAAGTGTAGTGCCAGGCATTGATTTTTCAAATGATCCATTGCTTCAGGGCCGTTTATTTTCATATACAGATACACAGCTCTCGAGACTTGGCGGTCCAAACTTTCATGAGCTTCCGATCAATCGTCCCGTCTGTCCGTTCCATAACAATCAAAGAGACGGCATGCACCGGATGACAATTAATCGCGGTCAGACCGCTTATCATAAAAACTCACTTGCTCAAAATGACCCTCGTCCGGCTGCTGAGGAAGAAGGCGGCTATGTTCATTATCAGGAAAAGGTAGAGGGAAGTAAGATCCGACAGCGCAGTGAAAGCTTTAAGGATCATTTTTCACAGGCTAAGCTGTTCTGGAACAGTATGACAGAAATTGAAAAGCAGCATATCACTACAGCTTTCCGCTTTGAACTTGGAAAAGTAAAAAGCAAAGATGTTCAGCAGCAGGTTGTTGATATGATCAGTGCCATAGACATGAAGCTTGCAGAAGAAGTGGCAGCAGGCATTGGGGCATCGGTCAATAAGGAGACAGCAGAGTCAGGTGTAACGAACTCGTCTCCTGCACTCAGTCAGGAAAAAACAATCAAAGTGCCTGATACACGTAAAGTAGCTGTTCTCGCTGAGGACGGGTACAATGCAGCTCAGCTAAATCCATTCCTAAGTTCTTTGGAAGAAGCAGGCATGACGCCAGAGGTGGTCAGTCATACACTGAGCCCGCTTAAAAGTGATGACGGCCATCAACTTGAAGTGGACCATACTTTCCTTACTAGTGATTCCGTCTTATTTGACGCCATTTTCGTTGCCGGAGGAACGAAAAGCAGAGATCTCTTGCTGCAGAAGAAAGAAGCTGCTGCTTTCTTGAAAGAAGGCTTCAGCCACTTTAAAGCAATCGGAGCAGCTTATGAAGCGGCTGAAATTCTTGAATCAGCGGGAATTGGCAATGGTTCTGGCGTCGTAGTTGCTGAAGAAGCAGAAAAAGCGGCGACTTTCTCTGATGCATTTATTGCAGCAGCCGCCGAGCATCGTCATTGGGACAGAGAAGTTTAATAGGAGAAGAAAAGGCACTGATTTCTCAGTGTCTTTTTTTATTGCATAAAAAAAGAGAAAGAACGCAAGGTTCTTTCTCCAAAATATAGGTATTGTTAGGATGAACAAAGGTTAAATGTGGTTGATTTTCATGCATTTATCGCATGTATTGCCGTAACACTCATGCTGTTCTTCAATTTTATCCCCGCACTCCAAGCACTTCTTAGCAGGCAGGTTTTTGAAAAATTCAGTCATTTTAACTAACATTGGTATCCCCTCCAAGTTGTTGTTAATGTCATTGTATTATAACAGATGGAGGTATGTCAACAACTGTTTTGTAACAATATCATAAAACATGCAATTTTTTATAAAAATGGGTATATTGAGAGGTAGGAATAAAAATAAAGGAGGATTGTCATGAAGGTAACAGTAGTTGGTTTCTGGGGCGGGTATCCAGCTGTAAATGAGGCATCATCGGGATATCTTTTTGAATCTGACGGATTTCGGCTCCTTGTAGACTGCGGAAGTGCTGTATTATCACAGCTGCAGAATTATGTGATGCCTGAAGAGCTTGATGCGGTCATCCTTTCCCATTATCACCATGACCATATTTCAGATGTGGGACCGCTGCAATTTGCAAGACTGATTGCAAAGTACTTAAACAAGAACAGCAGGGCACTGCCGATTTATGGACATGCCGCTGATCAGCTGGAATTTGCAAGACTTACATATAAAGACGTGACAATAGGGAGGGCCTATAATCCAAATGAACAGATTCAAATCGGACCTTTTACCATTCGTTTCTTAAAAACGAAGCATCCGGTAGACTGCTTTGCAATGAGGATTTCTGACGGTGCTGCAGAAGTTGTTTATACAGCTGACTCAAGCTTCATCGAAGAATTTACTCCCTTTTCAAAACATGCAGATCTGCTTCTTTGCGAGTGTAATTTTTATGGAGAGATGGATGGGTCAGGTGCAGGCCATATGAATAGTTACGATGCAGCAAAACTGGCAAATCGCGCATCCGTAAAGGAATTAATGCTTACACATTTGCCGCATTTCGGGAATCATCAGGAGTTAATCTCGGAAGCTCAGACCATCTATCAAGGTCCTGTCCGCCTTGCCGCTGCCGGCTTAAAATGGACACACGAAAATTAGGAGGAACAAAACATGCTATTTATCGATAATCAGGGGATTACGGATCCAAGAATAAATCTGGCCATAGAGGAGTATTGCCTGAAAAACTTAGATCCTGAACAAACTTATCTGCTTTTCTATATCAATGAACCTTCCATCATCATCGGGAAGAATCAAAATACAATAGAAGAAATTAATACGAAATATGTAGAAGATCAAGGGCTGCACGTGGTCCGCAGATTATCAGGCGGCGGAGCGGTATACCACGATCTTGGAAACTTGAATTTCAGCTTTATCACGAAAGATGATGGAGACAGCTTTCACAATTTCAAGAAATTCACTGAACCTGTGACACGTGCGTTGAAGCGTCTGGGCGTAGATGCTGAGCTAAGCGGCAGAAATGATATTTTAGCTGAAGGCAGAAAAATTTCAGGCAATGCACAGTTCTCAACTAGAGGCAGAATGTTCAGCCATGGCACTCTCCTGTTTGATTCAGAGATGGAGAATGTTGTTTCCGCGCTAGTGGTAAAAAAAGACAAGATTGAGTCAAAGGGCATAAAATCGATTCGCAGCCGGGTAGCAAACATCAGCGAATTTCTGGAAGAAAAGATCACGATTGAACAATTCAGAGAGATCATTCTCCGTTATATCTTTGATACAGATGGCGAAATTCCGCAATACAAACTGACAGAATCAGACTGGGAAAAAATCAATGAACTCTCAAAAGAACGTTATCAGAATTGGAACTGGAATTACGGCAAATCGCCAACCTTTAATCTTCAGCACTCACACCGTTTTCCAATCGGCCAGATCGATGTTCGTCTGGAAGTGAAGAAAGGCCAAATTGAAAACTGCAAAATTTTTGGCGATTTCTTCGGAGTCAGAGATGTTGAAGAAATAGAAAACACTTTAAAAGGTATGCAATATGATCGTTCCTCAATTGAACTTGCTCTCAGGGACGTTGATATCAAACACTATTTTGGAAACGTGGAGAAAGATCAGTTTATCGATCTGCTGTATTAATACAAGTAAGGGATGTCCGTAAATCGGGCATCTTTTTTTTGAAATAATTTTAACAAGCAGTTTGTTGAGTATTTCTCTTCCATAAAATATAATAGACTTATAGTTTAAAATTTTTAGAAAATGAATGGTTATTCATTCATTTTTACAAGGGGTGGGAGAATGAATTTATCATCACAGCTGTCTTTATCCGCAAAAACGTATAGAGACAAACCGGCATTTATCTTTGAGGGAAAAGAAACATCCTATGGGGAACTGGATGTTTTAATCAGCAAATTTGCAGATGGCCTGCAGAAGCTCGGAGTGAAAAAAGGGGATCATCTCGCTCTAGTGCTTGGAAATTCACCATATTTTGTTATATCGCTATATGGAGCAATGAGGGCTGGCGCTACAGTCATTCCAATCAATCCAATCTACACACCAGATGAAATCGGGTATATTTTAAACAATGGTGATGTAAAAACAATTGTTACTCTTGATGTTCTGCTGCCTTTATTTGAAAAAATGAATCCTGTTTTG
The DNA here is from genome assembly GCF_009674765.1 of Metabacillus idriensis. Lineage (GTDB taxonomy): Bacteria > Bacillota > Bacilli > Bacillales > Bacillaceae > Bacillus_P > Bacillus_P idriensis. The sequence continues at coordinate 278,449 of NZ_WKKF01000001.1, forward strand.
CCAATCCTTGAGAATATCATTTCATGCGAAACTCCTCCATCTGATGCAAAATCAGGATTGGATGTTTCAGCACTTTCAATCAGCACTAAATTGAAATCGTTTACAAGTTTAATCGCTTCATCTGTTTCAGAGCCAGAAGAGGTCATTCTCTCAGAAGAAGATGTTGCCGTCATCTTATATACATCAGGCACCACAGGAAAGCCTAAGGGGGCAATGCTCACTCACAAGAACCTTTACAGCAATGCAAAAGATGTAGGTTCTTATTTGAAAATGAATGATGGTGACAAGGTGGTTGCTACTTTACCGATGTTCCACGTTTTCTGTTTGACGGTATCACTTAATGCGCCGTTAATCAGCGGGGCAACACTGTTAATTGTGCCGCGCTTCAGTCCTGCTGAAATTTTCCAGCTGATTAAAACCTATGAAGCTACTGTTTTTGCAGGTGTGCCGACAATGTATAATTTCCTTTTGCAGCACGCGGCGGGGGATGCAGACGATCTGCAGTCTCTCAGACTCTGCATTTCAGGCGGGGCATCTATGCCGGTTGCGCTATTAAAAGGATTTGAGCAGAAGTTTAAGGTCGTGATTTCTGAAGGCTATGGGTTATCTGAGGCTTCTCCAGTTACGTGCTTTAATCCGCTTGACCGTCCGCGAAAAGCAGGCTCAATCGGCACGAACATTCTGAATGTCGAAAATAAAGTAGTCAATGAATTAGGAGAAGAAGTGCCTCATGGACAAGTTGGAGAGCTGATTGTTAAAGGTCCAAACGTGATGAAGGGGTACTATAAAATGCCTGAAGAAACAGCCCATACGATTCGGAATGGCTGGCTCTATACCGGAGATCTTGCCACAATGGATGAAGAAGGCTACTTTACCATTGTCGACCGCAAAAAAGATATGGTGATAGTCGGCGGATACAATGTATATCCGCGCGAGGTTGAGGAAGTCCTTTACAATCATCCTGGAGTAGTGGAAGTAGCCGTTGTCGGTGTTCCTGATCCAAACCAGGGAGAAGCAGTAAAATGTTTTGTTGTATTAAAAGATCAATCACTGACAGAAGAAGGATTAAAAGCATACTGCCGCGAACATTTAGCTAAGTATAAGGTTCCAAGTTCCATTGAGTTTTTAGAAGAACTTCCTAAAAATACAACGGGGAAAATTTTGCGCAGGGCGCTTAAAGATCAAGTTCTGCAAAAATAGTCAGGAGGAAGTCTGTTTTGACCAACATTTTATACACAGTAGAAAAGCACCTGGCCGTTGTCATGTTAAATCGCCCGGAGGTATTCAACTGCTTCAACTATGAAACACTGCTTGAGCTTGAGGCAGCAGTTGAAGATATCCGCACGAATCCTGAAGTCAGGGCAGTGATTTTTACAGGTGCAGGGGAAAAGGCATTTTGTGCAGGCGCCGATCTGAAAGAGAGAAAGACTCTGACAGATCAGCAGGTAAAACGGAATCTATATAAAATTGGCGAGGTATTCACAAAGATTGATGCCCTTCCTCAGCCCACAATTGCAGCCATCAACGGTTATGCATTCGGCGGGGGTATGGAGCTTGCCCTGTCATGTGATTTCAGGCTGATTGCAGAAGGCACGTCAGTCGGACTGACAGAAACAGGCCTTGGCATCATTCCCGGTGCTGGGGGAACGCAGCGCCTTCCGCGCATTATCGGCGAGGCTAAAGCGCTCGAGCTTATTTTAACTGCGCGCAAAATTACGTCAGTGCAAGCACTGGAATATGGTCTTGTTTCAAAGACAGCTCCAGATGTCATGGCTGCGGCAATCGAGCTTGCAGAAGAAATGCTCAAAAATGGACCTATTGCTCTGCAGCAGGCTAAATTTTCCATTAAACAGGGGATGAATGCAGATCTTCAGACAGGCTTGCATATTGAGCGCAAGGCTTATGAAATAACGATTCCTACCGAAGACCGTCTTGAAGCTTTAGCGGCTTTCAGCGAAAAACGAAAACCCGTTTTTAAAGGGAAATAAGAAGGAAGCGGCCAAGTAATTGGCTGCTTTTTCTATGGTCTTTTTTCCCATGGTTCCAAGATGCCGATCACCATATCTTTGTTATCCTCTTCAACACATTTTATGACTCCTTCGCAAATTTCTTTATTTGTCAGCCATCTTGAACCATCTGCTTCTAAAATAAATCCAAGAAGGATTGAACGATATAAACAGTTGGGCATGACATTAACTGTTTTTTTCTCTAAGTGACTGCTGCTTCCTTGAATATGAAATAGCCGCCATTTTTCTGCCGATTTTGAAACTTCCTCCGAAATGATGACTAGAGCATCAGCTGCATAAGAATGAATCCAGCTGACAACAAGTGTGATTGGACCAAATCGCTCAATCGCTTTTTTTATTTGCTTTCTTAATTCTCCATTATCAGCATAATCCACAATCAAACTGTTTACTTTTTTCATTCTTGTCTGCAGCTTATAGTGTCTGTGCTGCTTTCTCCCTATAACCGTTACTGTTTCTGCATGCTGTTCAAGCCAGACAGCAGCATCTGCAAGCATGCCAGTTCCACCAACCACTAATATATGAGAATGTATCATCACCGTTATCAGCTCCTTTTTTTTAAGAATAGGGTGTAATCAGGTTTAAAGAATCAGCAGTCAGATAGAGATTTTCATGGACTTTAGTCTCAAAAATCAGAATATTACTATTTCTATATTGTTCAAAATATAATACGAATGTATACTATATAAAACAAATCAAAAGGGAGAACTTATGAAATCACTGCAGGAACAAATTGGAATCAACTTAAAGAATGTGCGCAAAATGCGGCAGTACAGTTTGGATCAGCTTTCAGCCGTTACGGGTGTGAGTAAAGGAATGCTTGCACAGATTGAAAAGGGCCAGTCAAGTCCGACCGTTAATACGCTCTGGAAAATTGCGAACGGACTTGGTGTATCATTTTCGTCTCTAGTAGAAGAAGAGCAGACGAGTGTTGCGGTTGTACGCAGAGCTGATAAAACAGCCGTTCAGGATTTAAATGAATTATACAATGTCTTTTCCTATTTTCCTTATGATCAGCATAAGAAGTTTGAAATTTTTCTGCTTGAGCTGCTGCCGGGATGCAAGCATGTATCAGAGCAGCATTTAAGCGGAGTTGAAGAGTATCTGTTTGTAAGTGAAGGAGAAATGTCCGTTTCTATTGGAGAGGTACATTATGAGCTGAAAAAAGGAGACTCCATCAAATTTACTGCTAATCGGGAGCATGTCTATGAAAATAAAGCAGATGTGGCCGCAAACTGTTTTCTGCTGATCTATTATCCGTAAAGAGGAGGGGGAGAAGGATGGCAACAACAGCATTTTTGAGAAAGCAGACCCATTTTTCTGAAGGAATAACAGCCGGTCTCAGCATTGCAATTGGCTATATGCCTGTTGCTATAACATTCGGACTGCTTGCAAGTGATACAGGGCTTACTCTATCCGAAACCGTTTTAATGAGTATTTTCGTTTTTGCGGGAGCTGCACAATACATATCACTGAGCCTGATTGCAGCCGGCACCGGAGTATTTGAAATTATTTTTACTACTTTTATTGTGAATATCAGGCATTTTTTGATGTCAGCTTCTTTAAATGAAAAGGTTGAGGAAGACAGCTTGTGGAAAAAAGCGCTGTATTCATTTGGGATTACAGACGAAACGTTTTCGGTTGCTTCTGTGAAAGAAGGGCATGTTTCAGCCGGTTATATGTTTGGGCTTATTTTCATTTCCTATTCGAGCTGGGTAGTGTTTTCAGGTGTTGGACATCTGATAGGCGAAAGCTTGCCGGAAACACTGCAGGAAAGCATGTCGGTTGCGCTATACGCGATGTTTATCGGGCTTTTAGTTCCTTCTATGAAAAAGCAGAGGAAAGTTGTTTTACTGGCATCAGCTGCTGCGGTTATTCATTCTTTCATTTATCTGACAGGGCTCATGTCAACTGGATGGGCTATTGTTGTATCTACGCTGCTTTCAGCTGTTCTAATCGAGCTAATCTATTCAAAGGAGGAGAGGCAAAATGATCAGTAATGTCATGATGATGATTATCGGCATGGCAGTTGTCACCTATTTGCCGAGGATGATTCCTCTGGTAGCTCTAAGCGGTATCGAGCTGCCTCCTTTTGTTCAGAATGTATTAAGAAACGTTCCTTATGCAACCCTCGGAGCATTGATCGTTCCTGGTGTTTTTCTTATTCAAGAGGATATCTGGTTTGGAATCACTGGGGCGATTGCAGCTTTTGCCGTTGCTTATCTGGGTGTTAATGTCATCGTCGTTGTGATGAGCTCCATCCTGACGCTGATTGTATACGGGCTCGTGTTTTAACCCGAATTTTAAGTTCTAACTCTCTTTGTCGTAAACTACACTATTACAAAGAGCTTGTTCGAGGGGGCATCATCATGCGCAAATGGCTGACTGTTTCAGTCCTGATTTACTTCTTGTATGGCCTGTTTGTTTATTGGTATATCTATATGGGTGCAGATTCCGCCCTGCCAACCCAGTTTCAGGGAGGTTCAGCTGACCCGAATACGTTTATGAACAGCCGTGAACTGGTGCTGTCAGGCGAATATTCCAGGCTTAGGGATTTTCTCTATTTCATAACAGCGCCATTTGAATGGTTTATCTTTTTCGTTATTCTAGTTATTGGGTTTTCAAGGAAAATTCAGCATTGGTCAGAAGGGATTTCACGTTTCTTTGTGATTCAGACAGCGGTATATGTGTTCTGGCTTTCTTTTATTGTGACACTTTGTGCGTTTCCAATCGAATGGATGCGCTATAAAATCTCGCTTTCTTACCACATCACAACTCAATCCTTTGCTGGATGGATGAAAGATCAATTGATTGATTTCTGGGTGAATTATGCGTTTATGATTTTAATTGTTGCTGTGCTGTATGGGCTTATCCGCAAGTTTTCCAGGAAGTGGTGGCTGTTTGCCTGGGTGCTGTCGATTCCGTTCAGTCTGTTTTTAATGTTTATCCAGCCCGTTCTAATTGATCCGCTTTACAATGAGTTTACCCCGCTTAAAAACAAAGAGCTTGAAACGAAAATCCTTGCTATAGCAGAAAAAGCGGATATCCCGGCAGAGCATGTGTTTGAAGTGAACATGTCGGAAAAAACAAATGCTTTAAACGCGTATGTGACCGGAATTGGAGACAATTCGAGAATTGTGCTCTGGGATACTACTTTAAATAAATTAAGCGAAGAAGAAATTCTATTTATCATGGCACATGAAATGGGACATTACGTCATGAAGCATATTTACGTCGGAATTGCAGGCTACCTTGTTTTGACACTGATCGGTTTATATTTGATCAACCGGTTAATGAATTTTTCGATCAGGCGGTTCGGGCATATTCTCAATATCACCGAAAAACAGCAGCTTGCTTCCTTGCCGTTATTTCTGATGCTTCTGGGGATGCTCACTTTTGCCTCAGATCCATTTTCCAACATCATTTCACGCCATCAGGAAAAAGATGCTGATTTATACGCCATTGAAATGACTGAAAATCCGGAAGCAGCCGTCAATACATTCCAGGAATTGACTAAAGCTGGACTGAGTGAGGTGAATCCGCCCGGCCTGGTGAAAATTTTCAGATACAGCCATCCTACGATACTTGAGCGGATTACGTATCTTGAGGAATGGGGCAACGGTAAACCTGAAAAATAAAAATAGCAGCAGCGCTGTCTCTTAAAGGAGCAGCGCTTTTTTATTTTTGCTGAGCAATGTCACCCCCTTTATAAAGCCTCGATCCTCCCTTCCTATTAATCAATTAAACTCCAAAAATAAAAAATTCAAAAAATTTTAAAGAAAAAGATTCCATTTTTAATTATTCTGTTATATATTAATAATATAAATTAATAACTGTATTATAACAATACAAACAACCTACTGGAGGGATCAGGAAATGACAAATGAAAGAGCACAGAAATTACAGGAAAATTGGGCAATGGATGCAAGATGGAACGGAGTAGAAAGACCATATACAGCGGAAGAGGTTATTCGCCTTCGCGGATCAATTGATATCGAACATACACTTGCACGCAGGGGCGCTGAAAAGTTCTGGAACCTGCTGCAGACGGAAGATTATGTACATGCACTGGGCGCACTTACAGGAAATCAGGCTGTTCAGCAAGTAAAGGCAGGATTGAAAGCGATTTATTTAAGCGGCTGGCAGGTAGCTGCTGATGCAAACCTTTCAGGACACATGTATCCTGATCAAAGTTTATATCCGGCAAACAGTGTGCCGTCTGTTGTAAAACGGATCAATCAGGCCCTTCAGCGTGCCGATCAAATTCAGCATCTTGAGGGAGAAGGAAACATCGACTGGTTCGCTCCGATTATTGCCGATGCAGAAGCCGGATTCGGCGGACAGCTGAACGTATTTGAATTAATGAAAGGAATGATTGAAGCTGGAGCAGCGGCGGTTCATTTCGAAGATCAACTATCATCTGAGAAAAAATGCGGTCACCTCGGCGGAAAAGTATTGCTGCCGACACAAACAGCAGTAAAGAATTTAATTTCAGCACGTTTGGCAGCTGACGTTATGGGCGTTCCAACATTAATTATTGCAAGAACAGATGCAGATGCAGCTGACTTAATCACAAGTGATGTAGATCCTGAAGATCAGGCATTTATTACAGGTGAGCGTACACCGGAAGGCTTCTTCCGCACAGCTGCCGGCATTGATCAGGCAATCGCACGTGGACTCGCTTACGCTCCATATGCTGACTTAGTCTGGTGTGAAACATCAGAGCCGAACTTAGAGCAAGCGCAAAAGTTCGCTGATGCCATTCATGCAAAATTCCCAGGCAAGCTGCTTGCCTACAACTGTTCGCCATCTTTCAACTGGAAGAAAAAATTAGACGAAGAGACAATTGCCCAGTTCCAAAAAGAAATTGCTAAAATGGGCTACAAATTCCAATTTGTTACTCTTGCCGGTTTCCATGCTCTAAACTACGGCATGTTTGAACTTGCAAGAAAATACCGTGATCACGGCATGGCTGCTTACTCTGAGCTTCAGCAGGCTGAATTTGCAAGCGAGCAATACGGCTACACAGCAACAAGACATCAGCGCGAAGTCGGAACAGGCTACTTTGATGAAGTATCACAAACCATCACAGGCGGAACTTCTTCTACAACTGCGTTAAAAGGTTCAACAGAAGCAGAGCAGTTCACGGCTAATCAATCTTAAGCAGGACAGAAAAAGCTGCCGCATCATTTTGGTGCGGCAGCTTTCTTTTTGTGTACTGGATTATTTTTGCTTTTTTGAGATCTAAGATGTTGTAAGATGCCTTGGAAACGAGAAGATCTTTTGCGAAGGTACTCAAAGAGGCTGTAATGAAGTACTAAAACCGGGAAAATCGTAAACTTAGGTACTCATAGGAGGTGAATGATGCCACAAAACCCAGAAAGCTTAAACAAAGGTATTCAAAGAGATTGTATGCTTCCCTGCGAATTCTCCACCTGCAACATAAAAGCAAGCCCCGCTTCGGGGCTTGCTTTTAAATGATTAATCGCAGCTCTGCATATTCTTTGGATAACTTTAAAAATAGCGGTTTGTCATTACGGTCCAAGGACTCATCGATCTTTTCCGAAAGGAGGGACAGTTTCCGGGTTAACACAGCTTCATCCAACACCATTTGAATGTAAATATCAAGTACGGTTTCCTGTTTCTTTTCCATCTTGAATGTGTTACGGGACTTCATGATCTCGGTATACGTTTTCCTGTTTTTCACGAAAGATCACCCCTGATGCCTTTTTTTAATTATATGGATAATAGGCACGGAAATCAACTAAATATTTATAATTTTTAGAAAACTTATTTCTCCAATTTCTGCAGAATGTTAAATTGAAAATTAACCAGATTCATAATTGTAGTTCGCTGTAAATATAATACTTATCGAAATCCCTTTTTTGATGTGAATTCTATAAGAATTGAATGATTTGAGAGAGACTGTTTCCTTTTGTTTTGATTGTTAACTTTTTCCGACATTGATTTCGTTCATACAAGCTTTTTTTCTGCCCGTTAAAAAATTGGGATTTTTCTTTTTAAGCATGGGACGGCTATATAACATCAACTCCTAAAACGGCTTGGAAAGTAGTCAATTAATATGGAAAAAAAGTAAATGGATCTAATAAGTACCATTAGAGGTACTACTTATTTAATTACGCCACTTTAAATAATCTTAATTTACAGAAAGAATAGAATAATATGCAATATTTTGAAAATAGTAATTGAATTTTTAAAAAGAGTAAGCTAAACTAGTTTGAGAAAGCGCTTACCTGTTTAATAAAAGGAGATTAAATACAATGACAAAAAAAATTCGCTCGGCTGTATTTGGATTAGGAAGGCTTGGGTATTGGCATGCAGTAAACGTGGCTAAAATGCGAAATGCAGAACTTGTGGCTGTATGTGATATGAACATTGAGACGGCCAAACGGGTTGCAGAAGAACTTGAGGCGCCGGTATTTACGGCAAATCCTGATGATATTTTTCAAGATGATACAATTGAAGCCGTAATCATTGCCTCTCCAACGAGCACTCATTTTGATTTATTGAAAAGAGCATCAGAATCAGGTAAAGCTATTTTTGTTGAAAAACCGCTGACAATTGATTTAAAAGAAGCAAATGAAATTAAAGGCATGATAGAAAAAAACAATTCAATCTGCCAGGTTGGTTTTATGCGCCGATTTGACCCTGCTTATGATGCAGCAAAAAAACGAATTGATGCAGGTGATATCGGTGATCCCATATACTTCCGCGGAATTTCCCGTGATCCCCATGCGCCTCATGATGCATTCATCAAGCATAGCGGCGGGATGTTTGTAGATGTGTCCATCCATGATTATGATATTGCCCGTTATTTGATGAAGTCTGAGGTCACTTATGTGAGCGCTCATGGCCGTGTTTTGAAATATCCTTTTTTGGAAAAGTATGGGGATGTCGATCAATCCCTTACTTATATAGATTTTGCTTCTGGTGCTGCAGGAGATGCAGAAGCAAGCCGTAACGCTTATTATGGCTACGATATACGGGCAGAGATCATGGGGACAGAAGGCTCGATTTTTATTGGAAATCTTCGGGAGCATAACATTCAGATATTAACTAAAGCGGGTAACACGCACGATATATTACCGGATTTTCCATCTCGTTTTACGGATGCCTACAATTTGGAACTCTCAGATTTTTTCCGGATTGTAGCTGAGAATGGAACACCGCGTGTCACAATAGACGATGGCGTAAAGGCACTCGAAATTGCTTTGGCAGCACGGGAATCCTATCAGACTGGACAAAAATTTGAGCTTTCGCAACTAGCAGTGAGTGTTAAGTAGAGTTGAAGAATAAAAGAGTGCTGTTTTTTGAAAAAAATAAATATTCAAAATATGTTGAAATTAAGATGCGAAGTCATTATACTTCATATTAGGAAAGCGCTTTCTTAAAAATTCATAAATGATGGAATGAATAGAAAGGGGTCTGTACATGGTTACTCATGCAGGAAGCCTCCTCGAAATAAAAGGAATTAAAAAGAGCTTTGGTCAAAACCATGTTTTAAAAGGGATTGATTTAGATGTAATAGCCGGTGAAGTTCATGTTTTACTTGGTGAAAACGGTGCAGGTAAATCGACTCTCATAAAAATTTTAACAGGCGCTTACGAAAAGGATGACGGAGAAATTTATTGGGAAGGCAAGCGGGTCGAACTTAATACACCTGTTGAGGCTATGAATCTAGGCATTGCTACCATTTATCAAGAATTAAATGTCATTCCTGAATTAAAGGTTTATGAAAATATTTTCCTTGGAAGAGAATTAAAGCGTGCCGGAAAGTTGTCACTTCTTAACCAAAAAGAAATGCGCAAGGAAGCAGAACGCTGTTTGGAGATGCTGGGCCAGAGCCCTGCACTGGCAGATAAGCAGCTTGGGGAGCTCGGAATTGGGCAGCAACAACTTGTTGAAATTGCGAAAGCGCTTGCCCTGGATGCTAAATTGATTATAATGGACGAGCCAACATCCAGCCTTAGTGGAACAGAAGTAGAACAGTTATATAACTGTGTTGAACAGCTTACGGAAAAAGGAATCGCGATTGTATTCATTTCCCACCGCTTGGAAGAAATCAGAAGGATGGGCGATCGGTTAACCATTCTTCGAGACGGATTTAAAATAGATACACTGCAGGTTAAGACTACCGAAACTGATTACTGGATTGAGCTAATGGTTGGACGTGCGCTTGATGAAAAGTATCCTAAGCAATCGTTTATGCTTGGAGACGAAGGATTTCGGGTTGAAAACATAATGGTAACTGGAACTTCAGAACCAGTTGGATTTTCCATCCGTTACGGTGAAATTGTTGGCATTTCCGGACTAGTCGGCGCAGGCCGTACAGAACTGGCACGAGCCATTTTCAGCGCAGATTCACATGAAGGCGGAAAAGTCTTCATAAATGGTGAGGAAGTTCAAATTAAGTCACCTCGGGATGCAATTGATGCCGGCATTGCCTTTATTACAGAGGACAGGAAAAGTGAAGGTCTCTTGCTTGATCAGCCGCTCGATTTCAACATTGCTATGGCTAATATGAAAAAATTTACAAATAAATCTAGATTAGTTGATTTAAAAGGTATCCGTGAAGAAGCAAAAAATTATATTAAAGAATTGAAGGTGCGCCCTGATAACATTGACCTTCATGCCCGAAATTTAAGTGGAGGCAATCAGCAAAAGGTTGTTATTGCCAAATGGCTATGCACACAAGCAAAGGTATATATCTTTGATGAACCGACAAGAGGCATTGACGTTGGAGCTAAAGTTGAAGTATACCGCTTAATGAATCAGTTAGTTGAAAGCGGTGCCATAGTGTTGGTGATTTCTTCAGACCTTCCAGAAATTCTTGGTATGTGCGATCGAGTCCTAGTGATGAGTGAAGGAAAAATAACCGCTGACATAGAGATAGAAGAGGCTTCTCAAGAGAGAATTATGAAAGCGGCAACGGGAGGTTAATATAATGAGTGAAGCAGTTTTGAAAAAAACAGACAATGATGCACCAAAACAAAGCAGAACGCTAAAGAGTTACTTAAGTAAATTTGGACCGCTTATCGGTCTTGTCCTTTTAACTACAGTGCTCACATTTTTATCGGACAAGTTTTTAACATTGAATAATATAATGAACATTGCCCGACAATCTTCTATCAATGCGATTCTTGCAATGGGGATGCTTCTTCCAATATTAACAGCAGGGATTGATTTGTCTGTTGGATCCATTCTTGCAGTCTCCATTATGGTTATGGGAATTGTCTCAGTTAACATGGGCTTGAGTCCAATCCTAGGTATTATTGTATGTCTTGCCGTCGGTGCTGGATTTGGTTTAATAAACGGGTTGTTATTAACAAAATTACGTTTGCCGCATCCGTTTATTTCTACACTTGGTACAATGAACATCGCACGTGGGATTGCGCTAATTTTAACTGCTGCAGCTCCGATTGCTGGTTTCCCATATTTAATTCAATTTATAGGCCGTGAATTTGTAGGTCCTATTCCAGTTAGTTTCCTTCTTGTTATAGTTGTATATATCATCTTTCATATTTTCCTAACCAGAACACAGACAGGGCGTTATATTTACGCCATTGGCGGTAACAAGGAAGCTGCTCGTCTGTCAGGTATTAATGTCGATCGCGTGTTAATTATTGTGTATACAATCAGTGGTTTAATGGCGGGGCTTGCAGGTCTTGTAACAGTTGGCCGAGTTAACTCTGCTTTTCCTCTTGCTGGACTTTCATACGAACTTGACGCAATTGCGGCAGTTATTATTGGCGGCGCTAGCTTTATGGGAGGCGTTGGGACTGTTTGGGGTACATTAATCGGAGCTATGATTATCGCTGTCCTGCGTAATGGCCTAAACCTTTTAAACGTTCCTGCTGATTTTCAAATGGCAGTAATCGGATTTGTTATTATCGCAGCCGTATATGTAGACGTTCTTCGTCAGCGCAAAAGTAAGAAAGGGTAAACTTATCTACTTTGGTAAAGCGCTTTACTAAAAATAAAAAAGGGGGAAATGAAATGAAAAAACTTAAATTGATTGGAACGGCATTGGCAGTATCATGTATAGCATTTGCTGCAGGCTGCAGCGGTGCAGATAAAGAAGCAAGCGGCAACGGGAACGAAAGCGTTGCAGTCGTATTAAAAACGTTATCAAGCCCTTACTGGAAATATGTAGAGGCAGGAGCTAAAGCTGCCGGGAAAGATCTTGGAGTAGATGTAACGGTAGTTGGACCATCTGCAGAATCGGAAGTGATCCAGCAAGTAAATATGCTCGAAGATCAAATAAGTCAGTCACCTGGTGCTATTGTAGTCGCTCCATCTCAGCCAGAAACAGTTGTTCCAGTATTAGAAACTGCATCTCAATCGGATTTACCAGTTCTTCTAATAGATTCAGATGCTGAGTTTGCAGGAAAAACAAGCTTTATTGGTACAGAAAACCATACAGCAGGTATAGAAGGCGGAAAATTGCTCGCTTCTATGCTTCAAAAGGGAGATAAAGTGGTCTTAATTTCGGGAGCGCTAGGTAATCCTGCTACAGATGACCGAATTAAAGGTGCGAAAGAAGCACTTGAAGAAGCAGGTCTCGAAGTTGTCGCTGAACAACCTGGAGATAGTGATAAAACAAAAGCTATGTCTGTTATGGAAAATATTCTTCAGAAAAATGGGGATGTAAAAGGTGTTTTCGCAGCCAATGATGATATGGCGCTGGGTGTATTGCGTGCAGTCGAAGCTAAAGGAAACGATATTAAAGTAATCGGCACAGATGGAACAGAAGAAGCAGTTGAATCTATTTTAGATGGGAAGCTTGCTGGTACAATTGCACAAAGTCCTTACAACATGGGCTATCAAGGTGTCGAAAACGCATTGAAAGCAATTAAAGGGGAAAAGGTCAAAGAGCGTATAGACAGCGGAATAGACATCATTACAACTGAAAACGCAGAAGAAAAATTAGAATTTTTAAAGAGTATTTCTAAATAAGGTCTAAATTTGGTACAGCAAATTTCCTTCATGCTAAACTAATGAAAAAGACAATTCGGAGGAGTTTGAAAATACATGAAGCTCACAATCTATGATGTAGCAGAAAAGGCGGGAGTCTCAATTGCTACGGTTTCCAAGGTGCTGAATAATACAGGACGGATCAGCAATAAAACAAGGAATAGAGTAATGGAAATCATGCAAGAACTTGAATACCAGCCAAGCAGTGTAGCAGCAGCGCTGACAGGTAAGAAAACTTTTACAATTGGAGTGCTTGTTCCTGATATTGCCAACCCCTTTTTTGCTGAGGTAGCCCGGGCTTTGGAAAACAGCGCACGGGAAACGGGCTATGCCATCATATTATGCAGCACAGATTATCAGCGAGAACGTGAACAAGATTATTTAGAGTTGCTTTTAAAAAAACAAGTTGATGGAATTATTATTGCAACAGAACCAAAGGATTGGAAGGTTTTTAAAAAACTCCAAAGCAAGAGTATCCCTCTCTTGATGTTTTCTATTGATCACCCATCTTTTGCTTCTCACGTTGTTACGACTGATGATGTTCGCGGCGGATATCTGGCAGGCCGTTACTTGCTGGATAAAGGTCACACGAAAATTGCTGTGATTGCAGAATTAAACCGGGCGAGCGGGGTGCTGCGTTTGCAGGGCTTTAAACATTCTCTTGCTGATGAGAGAATTCATTTAGATGAAAACTATGTTGTACATTCAAAATCAAAAATAGAAGAAGCGAAAGCGGCTGCCCGGCAAATCTTGAAATTAGAGGTTAAACCCACTGCAGTATTTGCTTCTACGGATCTAATCGCTGCAATATTCATTAATGAAGCAAGAAAAGCGAATGTGGCTATTCCACATGATATATCAGTGATTGGTTTTGATAATACGATTCATGCGGAGTTAGCTGATCCAGGTTTAACTACAATCGCACAGCCTATTGAGGAATTGGCACATTATGCTATTCAAAAGCTGCTGCTGTCAATTGGAAATCCAGATATGCCAGGACACAGAATTATGCTTGCACCAGAGCTGATTGAACGTCATTCTGTCAGAGATTTGAATGAAAGTTGAGGCTAAGAGATAAGGATTTAACTTGCCGGCTTGGGCCGGAATTTTTTTCAAGTCAACAGGAAAGCGCTTAATCGAACCTATAAAAAATTAAAATTAACGATTTAGGGGGAATCGGTCGATGACATTGACTGTGGGAATTATTGGAGCTGGACGTATCGGAAGATTGCATGTTGATAATTTGAGGTTGATTCCGCACATTCGGATTAAAAGTGTATCGGATGTTGCTGCCCAACATCTTGAAACATGGGCAGAAGAAAAGCAGATTGAAGTATTAACAACAAATTATCATGAATTACTGAATGATCCTGTTATACAAGCAATCTTTATCTGTTCGCCAACAAATACTCATGCAGACATTATTAAAGAAGCAGCAGCTGCTGGAAAACATATTTTCTGTGAAAAGCCAGTCAGCTTCTCGGTGGAAGAAACAGAGGAAGCACTCGCTGCTGTTGAAAAAGCCGGTGTAAAGCTGCAGGTTGGTTTTAACCGCCGTTTCGATCCTAATTTTCGAAAAATTCGTACACTCGTTCAAAAGGGGGAAATCGGAACACCTCACATTTTGAGAATCACCTCACGCGATCCAGAGCCGCCAGGTGTTGATTATATTAAATCATCAGGCGGGCTGTTCATGGATATGTCCATACATGACTTTGATATGGCGCGCTACATTATGGGCAGTGAAGTGGTGGAAGTTTTCGCGAAAGGTGCTGTGCTTGTTGATCCGGTGATTGGGGAAGCAGGCGATATTGATACAGCTATTATTACCTTGAAATTTGCAAATGGCGCTCTTGGTGTAATCGATAATAGCCGGCGTGCAGTTTACGGTTATGACCAACGTCTTGAAATCTTTGGTGATAAGGGTGCAGCGGAGGTAAATAACAATCGGGCAACAACCGTTGAAGTTTCAACCATTGAAAATGTAATGAAAGAGAAGCCGGTTTACTTTTTTCTTGAACGTTACACTCAAGCATATATCGATGAAGTAACTGAGTTTGCTGCTGCAGTCCTTAAAAACTATGAAGTGAGCTGCAATGGCTTTGATGGCTTACAAGCTGAACGTATTGCCAGAGCAGCAAGACAATCACTTGAAACGGGGGCCCCAGTTCAATTAAAGCCGGCTGCCCAAACTGCAGCAAATTAATTGTACGGAAGGAAGGATCATATGAACCCGCTCAAATTTGTAAAGGATAGACCCCTTGATATTATTGCTGTCGGCAGGCTTTGTATTGACTTAAACTCCAATGAAACAAATCGCCCAATGGAAGAAACGAACACATTTACCAAATATGTCGGCGGTTCCCCGGCCAATATTGCAATTGGTTCTGCTAGATTAGGTCAAAAAACGGGATTTATCGGCAAAGTTGCTGATGACCAAATGGGCCGTTTTATCACAAATTATTTAAAGAAAAACAACATCGATACAAAGGGCGTAACAGTTGATCAATCAGGTGCGGTCACAGGTCTTGCTTTTACTGAAATAAAAAGTCCGGCTGAATGCAGTATTTTGCTGTACCGTGACAACGTCGCTGACTTGAAGCTGCATCCTTCTGAGGTAGAAGAGGATTATATTAAACAATCAAAAGCTCTTTTAATTTCAGGAACAGCTCTAGCGAAAAGCCCATCTCGGGAAGCGGTCTTTTTGGCGCTTGAATATGCGATTAAACATAAAGTAACAGTTTTCTTTGACCTTGATTACCGCCCGTATACATGGACTGACGAATCTGAAACGGCTGTATATTACAACTTGGCTGCAGAAAAATGCGACGTTATTATCGGGACTCGCGAAGAGTTCAATATGATGGAAAAATTGTTGAATATCGATGAATCAGATGACCATTATACAGCGTCCCGCTGGTTCTCATACCGTGCAGATCTTGTTGTCATTAAACATGGCGGTGCAGGATCCATTGCCTATACAAAAGACAATGAATCACATAGAAGCGGAATCTTCAAGACGAATGTTCTGAAAACGTTCGGTGCAGGCGACTCTTATGCATCTGCTTTCATTTACGGCCTAATGAATGGAAAAGACGTGTCGGAAGCGATGAAGATGGGCAGTGCCTCGGCATCCATTGTTATTTCCCGCCACAGCTGTTCAGATGCCATGCCGACAAAGGAAGAGCTGATCAATCAAATGGAAACAGCAGTTTACGAACCAGTTCAAGTATAGAAAGGGAGAATATAAAATGACACAAACAACAGTAAAAACGTTAAAAAACTATATTGGCGGTGAATGGGTAGAGTCAGCTTCTGAAAAAACAGAAATTGTCTATAACCCGGCAACAGGTGAAGAGCTTGCTATAGTACCTCTTTCTACAAAAGAAGATGTGGACCGTGCTGTGCAAGCAGCGAATGAAACGTTTAAAACATGGTCCCAGACATCCGTTCCAAAACGCGCGCGTATTCTTTTTAAATATCAGCAGCTCCTTGTAGAAAAGTGGGATGAGCTTGCAAAGCTTATAACAATTGAAAACGGAAAAAGCTTTCAAGAAGCACACGGAGAGGTGCTTCGCGGCATTGAGTGTGTTGAATTTGCTGCAGGCGCACCTACGTTAATGATGGGTAAACAGCTTCCTGATATTGCGACAAACATCGAATCTGGTATGTATCGCTACCCAATCGGTGTAGTCGGCGGAATCACACCATTCAACTTTCCAATGATGGTTCCTTGCTGGATGTTCCCGCTTGCAATTGCTTGCGGCAATACATTCGTTTTGAAGCCGTCTGAACGAACTCCGCTTCTTGCGGTACGTCTTGCAGAATTATTTGAAGAAGCAGGCCTTCCTAAAGGTGTATTAAATATCGTGAATGGTGCACATGACGTAGTTAACGGCATTTTAGAGCACAAGCATGTAAAAGCTATTTCGTTTGTCGGTTCACAGCCTGTTGCAGAATACGTCTATAAAACAGGCACTGCAAACTTAAAACGTGTTCAAGCATTGGCAGGAGCTAAAAACCATTCAATTGTATTAAAAGATGCAAACATTGATGCAGCAGTAACACAAATTACAAGTGCCGCTTTTGGATCAGCAGGTGAACGCTGTATGGCAGCGGCTGTTGTAGCAGTCGAAGAGCAAATCGCTGATGAGCTGATTGAAAAGCTTAATAAAGCTGCTGATGAGATTACAATCGGAAATGGACTGGATGAAGGCGTATTCTTAGGACCGGTTATCCGTGAATCTCATAAAGAACGTACACTTGGCTATATCGAATCTGGTGTCAAGCAAGGAGCAACGCTTGTCCGTGATGGTCGAGGCGACGAAGCGGCAAACGGTAAAGGTTACTTTGTTGGACCTACAATTTTCGATCATGTTACACAAGAGATGAAAATTTGGCAGGATGAAGTATTTGCGCCAGTTCTTTCGATCGTGCGCGTAAAAGATTTAACAGAAGCGATTGAAGTAGCAAATGCTTCACCATTTGCAAATGGGGCATGCATCTATACAGACAGTGCATATGCTATCCGCCAGTTCCGTGAAACAATTGATGCAGGCATGTTAGGTGTTAATGTTGGTGTTCCAGCACCAATGGCATTTTTTCCATTCTCAGGAAATAAAGATTCATTCTACGGCGATCTTCATGCAAATGGTACTGATGGTGTTGAATTTTACACAAGAAAGAAAATGGTTACAGCTCGTTTCGTGAAGTAAGGATTAAAAAGGGAAGTGGCGGGACGGAGTGCTGCTTCCCTTTTTCATTTTGCACTAGGAAGACTTCAGGAAATATTCTTTTTCAGACAAATCATGTGTGTTTCTTAATGAGAGAGGAGAGTTATCAGTGGGTACGATACAAATGACAACTGCACAGGCACTTGTGAAATTTTTAAATGAGCAGTATATAGAATTTGATGGAAAACAGGAACGTTTTATTAAAGGGATTTTTACTATTTTCGGTCACGGGAATGTGCTTGGACTTGGCCAGGCACTAGAAGAAAATCCAGGAGAATTGGAAGTCTATCAGGGACGAAATGAGCAGGGAATGGCTAATGCTGCGATGGCGTTTGCTAAACAGAAACATCGGAAACAGATCATGGCATGCACCTCATCTGTTGGACCTGGAGCAGCAAACATGGTCACTTCTGCCGCTGCTGCTACAGCGAATAACATTCCTGTTCTATTATTACCCGGTGATGTGTTCGCAACACGCCAGCCGGATCCAGTGCTTCAGCAGATCGAACAAACCCACGATCTATCCATTTCAACAAATGATGCATTCCGGACTGTAAGTAAATATTGGGATCGCGTCAGCCGGCCAGAACAGCTTATGTCTGCGATGCTGAATGCGATGCGTGTATTGACGAATGCAGCAGATACAGGCGCTGTCACGATTGCACTTCCACAGGATGTACAGGGTGAAGCATGGGATTTCCCTCAAAGCTTTTTCGAAAAACGGATTCACCGGATTGACCGCAGGCTTCCATCAGCTGAAAGTGTACAGGATGCAGTGAAACTTATTCAGGTAAAGAAAAAACCTTTGTTGATTTTTGGCGGAGGCGTCCGTTATTCTGAAGCAGCTGACTCTTTAGTGAAATTTGCAGAAACGTTTAATATCCCATTTGGTGAAACCCAGGCTGGCAAAAGCGGTGTGGAAAGTAATCATCCGCTCAATTTGGGCGGACTCGGCGTAACGGGCAACTCGGCTGCTAACACACTGGCAAAAGAAGCAGACCTGATAATTGGGGTCGGTACACGTTTTACTGATTTTACAACAGCGTCTAAGCAGTTGTTTGGAAAGGCTGACGTGCTTACGATAAACGTTTCGGAATTCCACGCAGCAAAACTTGATGCAGTAAAAGTAGTCGCCGATGCAAAAGCCGGACTTGAAGCCATTTCAGCTAAACTAGGAGACTATCGTTCTGCTTATGAAAATGAAATTGAAGATGTGAAGCAAGGCTGGCAAAGTGAATTAAACCGATTATACGACGTTGCTTATGGCGATCGCTTCACACCCGAAATAGCTGGTCACCTCGATGAAAAGCTGCCTGAATATAAAGAAGCGCTTGGCACTGAATTGACACAGACAAGCGTGCTTGGAGCAATAAATGAAATGGTGGCTGATAATGCGATTGTGGTTGGGGCAGCCGGCAGTCTGCCAGGCGACATGCAGCGTATGTGGGTTTCGAGAACACGCAACACCTATCACATGGAATATGGCTACTCATGCATGGGCTACGAAATAGCTGGAGCTCTAGGAGTTAAGCTTGCCGAGCCGGACCGGGAAGTATACGCGATGACCGGCGATGGCAGCTATTTGATGCTTCATAGTGAGCTCGTCACATCCCTGCAGGAAGGGAAGAAAATTAATGTTGTCCTGTTTGATAATTCAGGTTTTGGCTGCATTAACAATTTGCAGATGGAAAACGGAATGGGCAGCTTTGGTACAGAATTTCGAAAAAGAAACCCTGAAACGGGAAAAATGGATGGTCCGGTCATGGCTATTGATTATGCAAAAGTCGCAGAAGGCTATGGTGTTAAAACATACTCCGTCAGAACGATGGATGAACTTCACGCAGCCGTCATTGACTCGAAAAAGCAAACTGTAAGTACACTGATAGACATTAAAGTGCTTCCAAAAACGATGACACACGGCTACGATTCATGGTGGCATGTTGGCTTAGCTCAAGTTTCTGAAAAAGAAAGCATCAAGAGTGCATTTGAAAAGAAGGAAACCAATCTGGAAAAAGCGCGTGCGTACTGACGGAGGGGACAGCAATGTTTAAAACCAATCAAGTGAAATTAGCTATTGCACCAATCGGCTGGACAAATGATGATATGCCTGAGCTTGGCGGGGAAGTGACATTCGAGCAATGTATTAGTGAAATGGCGCTATCCGGATTTACAGGAAGTGAAGTGGGAAATAAATATCCGCGTGACACAAAGGTACTAAAAAAGGCATTGTCTTTACGCGGATTAGAAATTGCCAGCGCATGGTTCAGTTCCTTTTTAACATCAAAACCATTTGAAGAAACAGCGGGTGCGTTTAAAGAACACCGTGATTTTTTGTTTGAGATGGGTGCAAAAGTGATTGTGGTATCTGAACAAGGCAACAGCATCCAAGGACAAATGGAGACATCGCTGTTTGATCATAAGCCAGTCTTCACAGAAAACGAATGGACGCTGCTATTGGAAGGTTTGCATCATCTTGGAGATCTCGCAGCGGAAAAAGGAATGAAAATTGTCTACCATCATCACATGGGTACTGGTATTCAGACGACAGAAGAAATTGCCCGGTTAATGACTGGAACGGATCCTGAAAAGGTTTCGCTCCTATACGATACAGGGCACCTTGTTTTCTCAGGGGAAGACCATCTTGCCGTGTTAAGCACCTATATGGATCGCATTCATCATGTTCACTTAAAAGATGTACGAGCCGATATTGTTAAAAAAGTGCGTGAAGAAAAGCTGAGCTTTTTACAGGCTGTCAAAGCTGGCGTATTTACAGTGCCGGGAGATGGTTTAATCGACTTCAAGCCAGTGTTTGAAGCGTTGAGTGCAGCTGAATATAAAGGCTGGTTTGTCGTTGAGGCTGAGCAGGACCCAGCAGTTGCCAATCCTTTTGAATATGCAGTGAAAGCACGCCAGTATATTCGTGAAATGAGCGGGATTTAAAGTTTTGCAAATTGCGGAAGTACGTTTGAAGCATTCCACACTTCATTTAACCATGTGATTGAAATAGTGAACGGGGAAGCACCTTTCCGTAATTACTTTCCTTATCATGAACGCATGATAGAGGCGGCTGCTGAGAATGTGAAGCGTCATATGCGCATGTTTCAAAGTGCAGGGCGTGCCCTAAATTGAAGGAGGAACTGTCCATGTATGAAAAATTAGGTGAATTAACAGAAGGATATACGGAAATGACAAAAGGCGACGGCAAACACAGCGATATGATGCAGGATATCGGTATTTATGCCATGCAGGCTGGTAAATCGGAAACGCTAAGCGACAGTATTCAAGAAACAGCGATACTGCTTCTTGAAGGTGCCGTTCAAATAGAATGGAGCGGGAAAACACAGGAAATGAAGCGTGATAGCGTTTTTGAAGAAGATCCTTGGTGTCTTCATGTTCCTAAAGGTGTAGATGTGACCATTACGGCGCTTTCAGCAAGCGAAGTGCTAGTCCAAAAAACAGACAATGACCGTATATTTGAAGCGAAATTATATACGCCGAAGGATTGCAAGAGCGCGATCGCCGGAGAAGGCGTCTGGAACGGAACGGCAGAACGTGTCATCCGGACTATTTTTGATTATAATAGTGCTCCTTATTCGAATCTTGTTATAGGAGAAGTCATTTCCTATCCAGGCAGGTGGTCTAGCTATCCGCCTCACCATCATGCTCAGCCAGAAGTGTACTATTACCGTTTTGATAAACCTCAAGGCTTTGGATGTGCAATGGTCGGACCGGAAGCATACCGCGTTGAGCACAACAGTTTTATTACGATTCCAGGTGATCTTGATCACCCTCAAGCGACTGCTCCGGGATATGCCATGTATTTCTGCTGGATGATTCGCCATCTGGAAAACAGTCCATGGACAGAACGAATCATGGAAGAGGAACATAAATGGCTGCTTGAGCCCGATGCAAAAATCTGGCCGGAAAAATAAATACTCCTCGCCTGCATGCATTCAAAAAGCGTGCAGGTTTTTCTGACTTTTGACATTAAACAGACATATCAGCTTTACCGCATGGAAGTTCCAAGGGATGGAATAGGGGAAGAAGGACGGTGTTTTAGGGTGATCAATGATAAAATGCGGCAGCCTCAGAATTTCCATATCGTTTTTCTCAGTATTGTTTTTTGCTTTTGGTTTTCGATGTATATTTATATCCCAACATTCAGTATTTATTTGGACGTATTAGATATGGGATATTATGCCTCAGGAATAATCATGGGCAGCTATGGGATCATGCAAATAATCATCAGATTCCCATTAGGCATCGCGGCGGATAAATATAAAATCAGCAGCAAGGTATTGGTGGCCTTCGGGTTTGCCGTTTCATTCATTAGCGCAATCCTGCTGGCCTTGACGAACGACTTTATGCCAATCTTTTTCGGACGGTTTCTTGCGGGTGTTACAGCTGCCATGTGGGTAGTCCTGACCATTTGGTATAGTTCTTCTTTTGATGAAAGCCGGTCACTAAAAGCAATGGGCATATTACAATCAATGACTGTAGCCTCTCAATTGATCAGCATGGCAATCAGCAGCTGGATTGCTGATGTTCTGGGCTTTACAAGCTTATTCTGGATCGGTGGGATTTTTGCTTTAATCGGACTCATCCTTGTCCTATCCCTGTCTAGTGCTGACACGGTGGAGGCAGAAGACAAAACAGGGGAAGTTAAACAGGGTGAATCAATTGTCAAGCATGTGGTGAAAAATCGGAAATTGTGGTCACTAAGTCTTTTATCCCTCTTGTCCCACGCTGTTCTCTTTACAACTATTTTTGGTTTTTCATCTGTCTATTTTAATGAGCTGAATGATCATGCTGCAGCCATCCTTCTGCTTGTCATCGCTTTTATGGTACCGCACGTCCTTGCTCCTGTTGTGCTTGCTTTGAAAAAAGGATCCTTTACTAACCCCTTTTTCATAATGTTCATTTGCTTTGTAATAGGAGCTTTATCCCTATTACTGATGGGAGGCACAAACAATTGGGCTGTTTACTGTTTTTTGCACACTATATTAGGTTTGTCCCTTGGCTTTATCTTTCCTGTTCTCTTGGACCAAGTCAGCAAAACAAACCATAAAGCGGGATCCAAAACGGCAATGGGATTCTATCAGTCCATCTATTCAATCGGAATTGTTGCAGGGCCGATAGCAGCAGGCTATATTGCCAGACAAACGGACCTTAGGACCGTCTTTATCATGTCGTCCATTTTGCTTTTTATTGGAGGTATTATATCTGTTGCAGAAAGCGCAGCTTACCAGAAATCAAGAAAATATAAAAGGGAGCATCAAGTTTCAACATAAACTTGTAACTCTCCATATTTATTTCCTCGCATTGTTAAAATATTGTAAAATTGTAGAAAAAGAGAAATGAATATGCTAGATTAAAACTAGTTCTATACTCCTATATAACTAGAGGTGAAAATTTTGGAAAACGAGCTAGCAGAGTATTTAGATCATTACGTAGCAAATCGATTTACGATGGCAATCTTGCCTGAGGCGCACAGAGGAAGTTTGTTTTCTAGAGTCATTGAGGCAGAGCAAGAGGTTTTTGTGAAGCTCAGTCCTCAGGATATTATTAACCGCAGCTGTTCTTATTTCGGGTCCAGCTACGAAGGACGCAAAGCAGCCACCAGGGATTTAATGGGAATTACACATAAACCTCCGATTGTCATTGATCCGGGAAATCATATGTATTTCTTTCCAACGTCTTCTTCATCAAGAAGGCAATGCGCATGGATTTCGCATGCACACATTCTTCAATATACAGCAGCTGATTTTGATAATACAGACATTTTCTTTGCAAATGAGAGCAGTGTGACAATTTCAGTCTCTTCAACCTCTTTTGAGAACCAATTATTCCGGACGGCTCAGCTGCGTACGATCATTACAGCACGAATTGAGGAAGAGCACCGTAAGATGAACTTGGTACTGTTTACAAAGGAAAAGCAGACAAATCTCATTTACGAACAAATCATTCGCGAGCTGAACAAGCACTAATTACTTTTTTATGACTTTAAATAAATAATCCTCCATCAGTTCGCATACTTTATTGCGTATTCGGGGATTAAAATAATTGTGCTGCTCCTCGTAGCCTTTAAAGATGAATGAATACATCGTAAATGCTTCATCTCTTTGCACCTGGCTGACCTTTATGCTGTTTTTTTTCAGTTCATGGCGTACGACTGTCAGATCCTTTTGTGCAAGTTTGAGTGATTCTTCGATGATGTTCAGGTAGGGCTGTTTAAGCTTGAATGGACTTTGCTCAATGATGGATAAGTCCCGGTTGAATATGGAAATAGTCATCGGAAGGTAAATGGACATTTCAATTGCATCTCGAAGGTCTGAGGGAATTCTCGTCATCAAAAAAACCTCGCTTCAAAATTATAAAAAGAACGTATGTTCGATTTTATTTTACTTTATCAGCCTATGAAATGCAAGTCTGTTTTATGCATGCTCCGCACAGTAAACTACCCTCTATGTTTAAAGTCTTTACACAAACGTGTAAAATAATAGCATAGATAAAGATGTAAGGAGCTTACCGCATGGAACTCGAGGCGTTTCTGGATTATTTTACTATTGAAAGAATGATGGAATTTTTTAAAGATTACCGTTCGTTTGGCCCGCTGCTGGGCATAGGGCTGCCTTTGCTTGAAGCGTTTCTGCCATTTTTGCCGTTAGTCGTTTTTCTTGTAGCGAATGCCAATTCATTTGGCCTGTGGTTCGGTTTTATTTATTCATGGATCGGAAGCTGTCTTGGTGCCCTAATTCTTTTTATGATCGTTCGAAAGTACGGACAGGAGAGGTTCTTCAGGGTTTTCAGCCGGAATGCAACTGTGCAGAGAATGATGGGGTGGCTTGAGAGGCACGGGTTTGGTCCTTTGTTTTTGCTGCTTTGCTTTCCATTTACGCCATCTGCAGCCGTTAATATCGTAGCGGGGCTGTCCAAGGTGAGTATCTGGCAATTCAGTTTGGCTGTGCTGTCCGGAAAGTTTGTGATGATCTTTTTAGTCAGTTTCATCGGATATGATTTGCGTGCCTTGATTACGCAGCCTTCAAGAACGGTCATTGCCGTGGCTGTAATTTTTTTATTGTGGTTCATCGGCAAGCAGCTCGAAAAGCGGCTCAATGTCAAAATGCTTGAAAAGAAAAGAGATCATTAAATTTACGGGGGAGTTAAGATGAGAAAAAGATACTGGTTTTTTTCAACTGTCATCACATTCTTGCTCATTATTACCATAAAAAATCTCGTTTTCGTTGATTACAAGGTTGAGGGTGTTTCCATGCAGCCCACTCTGACAGCCGGACATCTGCTGTCCATAAATAAGGTCAATCACCGCCTGTTTGATTTCAAACGCTTTGACATCGTTGTGTTTAAAGCACCGGGCGGAGAAGATGCTTACATCAAAAGAGTGATCGGTTTGCCGGGGGATGAACTCGAATATAAAAATGATAAACTGTTTGTAAATGGCAAGGCAATGAAAGAGCCTTATTTGAAAACGCTGAAAAAAGGGACTCCTTTCGGAAGAGTAACAGGCAGCTTTACCTTAAAAGAAATTACCGGTAGAAATACAATTCCAGAGGGCTATCTGTTTGTTTTAGGGGATAATCGTCTCGTAAGCCATGACAGCCGGCAATTTGGCTTGATCAGCCAGGATGAAGTGATCGGAAAAGTGAAAGAATGAAACTATTTTCTGATTGTAAAAAGAACAGCTATGCTGTAAAACACTGAGAACAAAAACAGAATTCCATGAAAGGAAAAGATGCCCGCTATTAAAGGGCCTATGCTTGCTCCGGCTAAAAGCAGGAATGAATAAAGGGACACTGCAGTTGCCCTGTCACGGCCTCCGTATTCGCCGATAAGCGAAATGACTGCGGGTATGCAAATGGAGAGCGATGCTGTGTATAACACAGAAAATCCTGCTGACATGTAAAGGTTCGTGCTTAAAAATGATAGAAGAAATGAAAGGATTATTCCGATCATGGCATATCTGACGGCAGTCAGCTTACCATACCTGATAATCCACTTCACACTCATCAGTGAGAAAAATACCCCCGTTAATCCCACAGCTTTGGCCCAGAATAAAGCTTCACTTGAAACCGTTCTCCCGTATTCTCTGTGAAAACCTTCATAGTAAGCAACAAAAGACATTAGCATCGCAAAGGCAAGAAGATAACACAACAGCAATTTTTTGTTTTTAAGAATAGAGCTTAAAGAAGAGAAGAAATTTTTCCGGGCAGTTCCCCTCTTTTTTTCCTCAATTAAAAAGACCATCCCAGCCATTACAAAAGCATACATGCATGCAAAAAAATAAAACACCGCAGCCCAATTGAAAGCGGCTTCAATCGCTGAGCTGATCAGCTGACCTATGATGCCCGACATCAAAAACCCCATATTGATGAGGGAAATCAGCCGTGTCCTTATTTTCTCATCAAAAGCTTCAAAGCAATAGGCATAAGCGACAGGCGCGAAGCAGCCCAAAAAGAATCCTTGTAAGGAGCGCAGCGGGAGAAAGGTTGAAGGTGCCGCAAAGGCTAAGAGAACCGTGGCAATGATGGAGCAGCCAAATCCGGCAATGAGAATTTTTTTCTTCCCGGCCATCTCTGTTAGCGGCCCAAATACAAGGAGCCCGGCTGCATAGAAGAAGGTGAAAAAAGTGCTTCCGAGTACAGCTTCATCAAATGAAATTCCAATGCCTTCTGCTGTTTCGAGATAAATCGGAATAAGAATATAGATGCTGCTTGCGACCATGATAGCTGTGATTAAAAAAAAGAATGAGAGCAGATTAATCTTATTCATTTTCCTGCCTCCTTTTCATCCATATCAAAATTCAGATAGCATCCAGTATCTATGTCCAGCGCAAGTACTCGGATTCTTTCTCAGAATGGCTCTGCCAAAACCTTGGCGCTTTCACTTTTCTTATAGCCTATGCATCAGCCAATCAGGCCGTTCTCCCATGATTCTGCAAAACTTGGAAAGGGTGCGGGAATGGTATTCCCCTGTTTTTTCAAGTAAAATAGATGTAGAGATTACAAATGAAATAATAGATAGCTTAAAGAATGAAAAAGGCATATTGGTATGCCTTTTTATTCATTGACGATAAGAAATTAATTTAGAATTTTATAGATAGTAAGCTGCATGTGAGTATCAATGTGCTTGCGCTTTTTTATAGAAAGGGGTCCTGAATGTGGGAGTAAAGTTTGTTTTAGGGAGATCTGGAAGCGGGAAAACACACCGGCTGTTAAATGAAATCCGCATGGATCTTTTTGAACAGCCGGAAGGAGACCCAATCGTTTATTTGGTGCCTGATCAAATGACGTTTGGCATTGAATATGAGCTGATTAAAACGCCTGATTTAGGCGGGATGATGAGGGCGCAAACATTCAGCTTCAGCCGTCTGGCATGGAGAATTCTGCAGGAAACAGGAGGAATCAGCCGCTATCATATATCCGGAACAGGGATTCAAATGATGCTTCGGAAGCTTGTTGAACAGCATAAGCAGGAGTTTAAAATTTTTGCAAAAGCAAGCAGCAAAAGCGGATTTATCGAGCATATTGAAACAATGATTACAGAACTGAAACGCTATTGTCTCACGCCCCGGGATATGGAAGATAAGCTTGAGAAAATGTCAGTAAATGCTACCCGTCAGGAAAAGGCGCTGGCTGATAAGCTTCATGATGTTGTCCTGCTCTATAAACAGCTCGAGATTGAACTCGGCGGAACGTACGTTGATTCAGAGGATTATCTTAAGCTCTTGGCAGAGAAAATTGCAGAATCATCATATATTCAAAATGCGGATATTTATATAGATGGATTTCACAGTTTTACACCAAAGGAGTATGAAGTCATCGCAGCATTCATGAATCATGCGAAAAGCGTAACCATTGCACTTACAGCGGACAAGCCGTTTCATGAGCACCTTCCGCATGAGCTGCATCTATTCAGAATGACTGGAATGACTTATCATAAGCTCTCAATGCTTGCAGAAGAATCGAGGATGGAAGTGGATGAGGTTCTCGTATTAAATGAAATGCCGAGATTCATAGAACGTCCGTCACTTGCCCATTTAGAGAGATATCTTGAATCAAGGCCTGTAAAGCCGTACGAAGGAGAAACAAACGCCGTTATTGCAGAGGCCTCGTCCCGCCGCTCAGAGATAGAAGGGATCGCCAGAAAAATCCGCGGTTTTGTCATGGATGATGATTACCGCTACAAGGATCTTGCCGTTTTAATTCGAAATATTGGAGATTATCAGGACTTGATTGAACAAGTGTTCAGAGATTATGAGATTCCTTTTTTCATCGATCAAAAGCGTTCGATGCTGAATCACCCTGTGATTGAACTGATCAGGTCCGCCCTTGAAGTCTTAAATGGCAACTGGCGTTATGAAGCTGTGTTCCGCTGCATCAAAACAGAACTTCTTCTGCCTTTTGGCGCCGACAAACAGGAAATGCGGGAGAAAATGGATCAGTTTGAGAACTACGTGCTATCATACGGGATTCAGGGAAGCAAATGGACGAAGGAAGAACGCTTTGTCTATCGCAGATACTATTCACTGGACGATGAGTATGTCAGAACAGATGAAGAAAATGAAATGGAAGAAATGATCAATCAGCTCAGAGATCTCGTTGTCCGGCCGCTGAACGGACTTGCTGAGAGAATGAAAAGGGCTAAAAGCAGCATCGGCATGGCCGAGGCTCTGTACCTGTTTCTTGAAGAGCTGGATATTCCGCTTAAGCTTGAGCAGCTGAGAGTGGATGCCGAGGAAGCGGGAAGACTGATCGAGGCTAGAGAACATGCTCAAGTATGGAGTGCTGTAACAGGAATGCTGGATGAGTTTGCTGAAATGATGAATGAACATGCCATTTCCCGCAAGCTATTTTCCGAAATGATCGAAACGGGTCTTGAAGCGATGAAGTTTGCGCTTGTTCCGCCTGCAATTGATCAGGTTGTCATCGCAAGCTTGGAACGATCAAGGCTGCTTAACGTCAAGATTTCATTTGTGGTTGGCGCTAATGATGGTGTTCTTCCTGCAAGGCCGATGGAAAAAGGGGTGCTGACAGAGGAAGACCGGATGTCTCTGCACCATCAGGGGATTGAACTTGCACCAACTGCGAGAGAGCAGCTTTTAGATGAGAGTTTTATCATTTATTTAGCACTTGCAGGCGCATCTCATGAGCTGTATATCTCCTATCCGCTTGCAGACGAGGAAGGGAAAGCTTTGCTTCCGTCCATGATCATTAAGCGGCTGAAGGACTTATTTCCAGCCATTCGAACGGAAATTTTTATAAATGAGCCTGAGGAGCTGCCTGAAGAGGAACAGCTGTCCTATATTGTGAATGAAGATGTTACCATTTCCTATCTTACTTCTCAGCTGCAGGCCTGGAAGCGGAGCTATCCAATCAGTTCCATTTGGTGGGATACGTACACGTATTTTACCCAGCAGGATCAGAAGGAGACGTTATCAAAAGTTGTCGGGAGCCTTTTTTACCGAAACGAAGCAGAAACGCTGCAGTCAGACATCAGCAGAGAGCTTTACGGCGAGCACATTCAAGGCAGTGTTTCGCGGATGGAAATGTTTAAGGCCTGTGCGTTTTCCCATTATGCAACACACGGATTAAAGCTTAAAGAACGGCAATATTTCCGTCTTGAGGCTCCGGATATCGGCCAGATGTTTCACTCTGCTTTAAAGCTGATTGCAGACAGAATGCAGCAATTAAAGCTCGATTGGAAGGATTTATCAAAGGACCAGTGTGCACGCCTTTCGCATGATGCAGTTGAAACACTTGCGCCAAGACTTCAGAGGGAAATTCTATTAAGTTCAAACCGTCATCACTATTTAAAAAGAAAGCTTGTCAGCATTATCGCGAGAGCTTCGTCTATTTTAAGCGAGCATGCGAAGGCAAGCGGATTTGCACCGGCCGGACTTGAGCTCGGTTTTGGCAAAGGCGGTCCGCTGCCCCCTATCCGTTTTCAGCTGGATAATGGCTGCACGATGGAATTGATCGGCCGGATTGACCGCGTGGATAAGGCGGAAAGTTCAAAAGGAGTTCTCCTCCGAATCGTGGATTTTAAATCAAGTGATAAAGCTCTTAATTTGTCAGAGGTATATTACGGACTTGCCCTGCAGATGCTGACGTATTTAGACGTTATTATTACTCATTCCAAAAGCTGGCTTGGAGTGGAGGCGACTCCTGCAGGCGTGCTTTACTTCCATGTGCACGATCCGATGATTCAGACAGCATCACAGCTCCCGCTTGATAAAATTGAAGAGGAAATTTTCAAGAAGTTTAAAATGAAGGGGTTATTGCTTGGAGATGAGGAAGCTGTGCGTTTAATGGATCAGACATTAGACAGCGGCCTTTCGAAAATTGTATCTGCCGGCCTTAAAAAGGATGGCGGCTTCAGATCTGACTCTGCAATTGCAAGCGAAGGGGAATTTGATTTGCTCCGCGGTCATGTCCGTTCTATTTTTCAAAGCATAGGAACGGATATTACAAACGGGGTAGTCGATATCGCTCCTTACAAAATGAAGGAAAAAGTACCATGCACGTTTTGCTCCTTTAAGTCCGTCTGTCAATTTGATCAATCATTAGAAGAAAATCAATACCGCATGCTGAAGGATGACAAAAATGATGTCATTCTCACAAGATTGCGGAACGAAGCAGGGGGGGAAGAGAATGATACAGAAACCAAGTGACAGCCAGTGGACAGATGATCAATGGAAAGCGATCGTCTCAGGCGGGCAGGATATTCTTGTGGCAGCCGCCGCTGGATCAGGAAAAACCGCGGTGCTCGTTGAGAGAATCATCCGCAAAATCATTTCAAAAGAAAATCCGGTCGATGTGGACCGCTTATTAGTCGCAACTTTCACCAATGCATCAGCAGCAGAAATGAGAAACCGGATCGGCGAAGCGCTTGAAAAAGCATTGAAGGAAAACCCCTCTTCCCTTCATTTGAGAAGGCAGCTGTCCCTTTTGAACCGGGCAGCGATTTCCACGCTTCATTCCTTCTGCTTGAATGTGGTGAGAAAGTATTATTACTTAATCGATTTGGACCCTGGTTTCCGGATTGCAGATCAAACAGAGGGGCAGCTTCTGATTGATGAGGTACTGGATGAAATTTTTGAAGAACAATACAGCCTGGCAGATAATGATGCTTTTTTTGATCTGGTAGACCGCTATACAACAGATAGAAGTGATGCTGACTTGCAGACGCTGATCCGTGCGCTCTATCAATTTTCCCGTTCGCATCCGAACCCGTCCAAGTGGCTTGATGAGCTTGCCGGCATGTATGGCGAGGAAGAACGGCTTGAAAACTTGCCGTTTTTCCCATACCTTGCTGCAGATATTTCCATGCAGCTTACAAGCAGTCTTGAAAAACTCCAGCGTGCCCTTGCGCTGACTGAAAAACCGGGTGGCCCAGCTCCGCGTGCGGAAAATCTGACAGATGATATCAGGCAGGTTCAGGAATTGATTAAAGCGAAGGATTCATGGCAGGAACTGGCGGGAAAAATGGCACTAATGTCATTTTCGCGGGCTAAAGCATGCAGGGGGTCTGAATACAGCAAGGAATTGCTAGAACAGACTACGGCGCTGCGCAATTCAGCCAAAAAACAAATCGAACAGCTTCAGGAAGAGCTGTTTGCACGATCTTATGAAAGCCATCTGCAGGATTTGCGGGATTTAAAACCTGTCATCGAAACACTTACAGGACTTGTGAAACTGTTTGGAGAACGTTTTGATGAAATGAAAAAGCAAAAAGGAATTGTAGATTTCGCAGACCTTGAGCACTTCTGCCTTCAAATTTTGGGAACAGCCGATGAGCATGGGCAATTGCATGCAAGTGAAGCAGCTGTTGATTATCAAAATCAATTTGAAGAAGTTCTTGTCGATGAGTATCAGGATACAAATCTTGTACAGGAAACCATTATTAAGCTGGTTACAAAAAACGGACGGGGAAACCTGTTTATGGTAGGCGATGTAAAACAATCGATTTACAGATTCCGTCTTGCTGAACCGTTTTTGTTTTTAAGCAAATATAAAACCTTCTCAAAAGATGGGCAGCACAGCGGTCTCCGCATCGATTTATCGAAAAACTTCAGAAGCCGTTCAGAAGTCATCGACGGCACGAACTTTCTCTTCAAGCAGCTGATGGGAGAGAAGGTGGGGGAAGTTGCCTATGATCTTGATGCTGAGCTGAAGCTTGGGGCATCTTATCCGGATTCCGAACAGATGCGGGCTGAACTCCTGCTTGTAAATCGCGGAAAGGATGAGGAAGAGGACGGTTCTTTGGAAGAAGCTTCATTCCATCCTGAAGAACTTCAGACTGTTCAGCTTGAAGCAAGAGTCATGGCTAAGAAAATCCGCGGGATGATTCAGGATAAATTTCAGATTTATGACCGCAAAATCCGCGGGACCCGGAATATCACATACAGAGATGTAGTAATTCTGCTGCGCTCTATGCCATGGGCGCCGCAAATTATTGAGGAGTTTAAACAAGAGGGCATTCCTGTGTATGCAAACCTCTCAGGCGGTTATTTTGAAGCAACGGAAGTCGCCATTATGATGTCGCTTCTCAAAGTGATTGATAACCCGTACCAGGATGTTCCACTAGCATCCGTTCTAAGGTCGCCTGTTGTCGGACTGAATACAAATGAACTGGCCATCATCCGGACATATTCAAAAAAAGGCACGTACTTTGAAGCATTAAAAGTTTTCTTATCAGAAGCATCCCGGGAAGATGCAGCCCTCAGCAGAAGACTGCAATCGTTTTATGATCAGCTGCAAACATGGAGAGAACTTGCTCGCATGGGCTCCGTTTCAGAACTAATCTGGCAGCTGTACCGGGATACGAAATTTTTCAATTATGTCGGCGGAATGCCTGGCGGCAAGCAGCGGCAGGCCAATTTACGGGCGCTCTATGACAGAGCACGTCAGTATGAGGCCACAACCTTCAGAGGACTTTTCCGTTTCCTTCGCTTCATAGAGCGCATGCAGGAACGGGGAGATGACCTTGGTGCTGCAAGAGCTCTCGGCGAGCAGGAAGATGTGGTCCGGCTGATGACCATTCACAGCAGCAAAGGTCTGGAGTTTCCGGTCGTATTCGTTGCCGGGCTTGCACGACAGTTTAATATGATGGATATGAATAAAAAATACTTGCTTGATAAGGAGCTCGGATTCGCTACGAAGCTGATCCAGCCGTCTCTTCGAATCAGCTATCCAACCTTGCCGCTTGCGGCCATGAAGAAAAAGATGAAAATTGAATTGCTGTCAGAAGAGCTCCGCGTTCTGTATGTAGCGTTAACTCGCGCAAAAGAGAAACTTTTCTTGGTTGGAACATTGAAAGACGCCGGAAAAACGCTGTCTGACTGGCAAAATTCAATGACTCAGGAGGATTGGCTGCTTCCGGATTTTGAACGGGCACAGGCTAAATCCTATCTTGACTGGATCGGTCCAGCATTAGTCCGCCACGAGAATGCGGAAAGACTCAGGGAAAATAGCGAAGAAACAAGTCCGTCCATTCTTCATCATCCATCGCGGTGGGAAATTAACGTAATGAATGAAGAGGAACTGTATGACAGTCAAAAAGAGGAGAAAAAGTACGATCAGGAAATGCTCAGTGCTTTGAAGAACCTTGAACCAGTAGCTGAGCAGTCAGATTATCAGGAACAAATAAAAGCCCGGTTATCATGGACGTATGAGCATCAGTTTGCCGCCATATTCCGTTCAAAGCAATCTGTATCGGAAGTGAAAAGGCAGCAGGAATTCAGAGATGAATATAGTGATGAAACCATTCTGCGCACTCAGAAAGACACCTTTATGTATGACCGTCCAAAATTCATGCAGAAAAAATCGCTCACAGCTGCAGAAAAAGGGACAGCTATGCATGCAGTTATGCAGCAGCTTAATCTGAGCCAACCGGTAACGGCCGAAACTACCCGCCGAAAAGTACAAGAGCTTATCACAAAAGAAATTCTGACAAAAGAGCAGGCGGACAGCATTGACATTGACTCCATTGCTCGCTTTTTCCAGACGGATATCGGGAAAAGACTTCAGAAAGCAGACCGCACCGAGAGAGAGGTTCCCTTCAGTTATGCCTTGCCCGCCGATGAACTTTATGAAGAAGCGAAGGGTGAACATGTACTGATTCAAGGTGTCATCGACTGTTTATTTGAAGATAAAGAAGGTGTCGTTTTGCTTGATTATAAAACAGATGCCATTGAAGGAAAGTTTCCGGGAGGATTTCAGCAGGCACGTCCTGTTTTAGCTAAACGCTACAGTGTTCAGCTTGATCTTTACGGAAAAGCGATTGAAAAAATAACGAAGAAACCTCTTTCATCAAAAGTTCTTTATTTCTTTGATGGAGGACATGTACTAGAAGTGTAAGACATGAGAAGAAGTATTTACTTCTTCTTTTTTTAGAACATAAGTAAGAATGAATTGCGCATTGGTGTCTAGCTCCACCTCCTAGCCCCTCGGTCAGAACAAATTCACCCAAAAAGGCGGGAACCGGACTTTATGGGTGAATTCTTATCTGCCTGTCGGGGCTGAACAGTCGGTTCCGCTTTTCGAGGTGTCTAGCTCCATCGCCCAACTCCTCGGCCAGAACGGATCCGAAAGTATTGGCAAAAAGCGCCTTTTCTGGCGGATCCTTATCTGTCTTTCGGAGCTAACCGGGCCGCTTGCGCTTTTCTAATAAGAAAGGTTGGGGAAATCTCTATGCGGATTCTACACACAGCAGACTGGCATTTAGGCCGAACGCTTGAAGGGAGAAGCCGTCTTCTCGAGCAGGCTCAATTTTTAGACGAGCTTTCGCAGATTGTCATTGATGAAAAAGCGGATGCTGTCATAATGGCAGGCGATGCTTTTGATACGGTGAATCCTCCGGCAGCAGCGGAACAGCTCTTTTATGAAAGCATCTCGAGGCTTTCTGATAAAGGCCGCCGTCCTGTTATTGTGATAGCGGGCAACCATGACAACCCTGAACGTCTGCAGGCTGCTTCACCGCTTGCAGACACACAGGGAATTCACCTGATTGGATACCCTTCATCAGGTATTTTAACCGTTGATGTGCCGGCTGCCGATCAATCAATGATGATGGCGGCGCTTGCTTACCCTTCAGAAGCAAGATTAAAAGAAGTGCTCTCAGACAGTCATGATGAAATTCTTTTGCGCAATTCTTATGATGAACGAATTCGGGATTTATTTGCCTATATGGCAGAGCAGTTCAGAGATGACACGGTTAATCTTGCGATGAGCCATATTTATGTAGCCGGGGGAAGCTCCACTGATTCTGAACGTCCAATAGAAGTAGGAGGTGCATATACAGTAGCCGCTTCAAGTCTTCCTGAAAAAGCGCAGTATGTGGCGCTTGGGCATCTTCATCGCCCCCAGACTTTGAAGCGGGCCGGCACAATGGCAAGATACTCGGGTTCGCCTCTTGCCTACAGTTTTTCAGAATCAGGCTACGCAAAATCAGTTTCCATTGTCGATATTGTGCCAGGCGGACAGGCTCAAGTTTCTGAAGTCTTGCTCTCAAGCGGAAAGCCATTAGTAAAATGGAGAGCCCAAGAAGGATTGCAGCAGGTTCATCAGTGGCTGGACGATGGGAAAGACCAAAATGCCTGGATTGATTTAGAGGTCCATTTAAAAGATACCCTTTCCCTTGAAGAGATTCATAGACTGCGAAATTCTCATCCTGGGTTTGTGCATATCCGTCCTGTCTTTGAAAAAAGCATAAATGACCAAAGCCGGGAAAGCAGAGCAAATCTTCCGATAGATGAGCTTTTCGCCAAATTTTATGAGCAGCAGACCGGCGGGGCACAGCCTGATCAGGAAACAATGAAGCTCTTTCTGGATATGATTCACGACGAGCCGGAAGAAGAGGAGGACAAGGAATGAAGCCAATATCCCTTACTATTTCAGGTTTGCATAGTTTCAGAGAAAAGCAGGTTATTGACTTCAGTTCTCTTTGCGAAGGCGGAGTGTTTGGCATATTTGGCCCGACAGGAAGCGGAAAATCCTCTATTCTTGATGCGATGACTCTTGCTTTGTACGGAAAAGTAGAGCGGGCAGCCAATAACACTCAGGGAATCTTAAATCATGCAGAGAATGTCCTTCACGTCTCATTTACGTTTGAACTTGAGAATGCAAACAGTTCCAAGCGGTATTCCGTAGAACGAATGTTTAAGCGCACAGATGAGCAGCGCGTTAAAACTTCGCTTTGCCGCATCATGGAGCATACTGAAGAGACCTTAGTTCTCGCTGACAAAGCAGCAGAAGTAAATGAAAAAGTGTATGCTCTCCTCGGTCTGACAATTGATGATTTCACAAGGGCGGTCGTTCTTCCTCAAGGGAAATTTGCTGAATTCCTATCATTAAAGGGAGCGGAAAGAAGGCAGATGCTTCAGCGTTTGTTCCATTTAGAGCAGTACGGAGATGAGCTCGTTAAAAAGCTCAGAAAAAAACTGCTGCTTGCCAAGGGAAAGCAAAATGAACTGACAGCTGAACAGGCAGGGCTCGGAGATGCTTCAAGTGAAGCAGTTAAGCTTGCTGAACAAGAGCTTGAAGGGGCAAATCTGCTCTTTGAAAAAAGACAAAAAGAATACGATCAAACCGTCAAACAATATGATGAGTACGAAGAAGTGTGGCAGCTTCAGCTTGAAAAAGGCGATTATGAAAACCTGCAGTCGCGTCTTGAGCAGCAAAAAGATGACATGGAAAGGCTTGCGGTACGTCTGGAAGCTGCGGAGAAAGCGGACTACGTCAAGCCTTATGCAGAGGCGCTTCAATCAGCTGATAAAGAAAAAAACAGCAGCAGCCGGCAAATGAAAGAGCTGCAGCAAGTCCTAAAGCAGCATAAGGAGCATTACGCCAAAACCGTCAGCGCCTATGAGCAGATACGTGAAAAGAAAGCTGCAGAAGAACCCGTTTTAGTGACGAAAAAAGAACAGCTATTGCAGCTTAGGGAATTGGAGAAAGTTCTTAAAGAAGAGTTAACTGTTATAAGGGAATTGACGGAAAAGGCTAACGCGTCAGCGGAAGATCTGAGTCAGCGGCAAGAAGCAGCAGAGCGGGCAAATCAATTATTGAAAAAAGCGCTTGAAAAGCAAAAGGCACTAAAAGAGCAAATGGATCAGAACACTGTAACTGTTCAAGAGAGAGAACAAATACGGAAGGCGTCTGAGCAAAGGTTTCACCTTGCTAATCTTGAAGCATCCTTAGCTGAGTGGAAGAAGACAGCGGATAAAAAAGAGATTTTTGTAAAGCGTGCAGAAGATCAGCTGAAGGACACAAGACAGAAGCACGAGGCGGGCGGCGCGAAAATCAAGGATTCCTTCGGCAGTGTTCAGCAATTTTATCATAGAAGCTGCAAGCTGCTTAACACTCATCAGCAACAAACTGAAACCCGCAAGCTGCGTCTATTGGATGAAAAGAACAAAGCCGAGCAACAGCGCGAGCACAAAATGGCGGTTCATCTTGCAAAACACCTTACACAAGATGATCCCTGTCCAGTATGCGGATCGGCTCATCATCCAGAACCAGCCAAAGAGACGGGTGCTTTAGAAACATCAGGCTCACTGATAGAGGAGCTTGAAGAGAAAACAGCTGAAGATGCAGCCCTCAGTGCACATCTTCAGCACTTAAAAGAAAAATGGGAAGAACTATCAAGAGAAATGGTCTCGGCCTATCCCTTTTTATCGGAACTGGTTGTTTCATTGAATGAAGAGGAAAAAGAGGAGATGGATCCCCGTACAGAGTATAAAGCGCTGAATCAGGATTTTCTGCAAACGAAAGAACGATTCCAAAAGCTTCAAGTGAGCGAAAGAGAATGGCAGGAGAAAATCAATCAGCACCTTTATACTCAAAAGAACAGTGAAGAAGATTTAAAAGAAATTTATGAAAAGCATGATCAAACGGAGGCCGAATATCTTGCTGGACTAGAAAAGTGGAATCATGAGTTTGGCGGGATTTCCTTTAAACAGGCAGAAGAAAAGCAGCGTCAGATCAGTGAAAAAGATGCTGTTCTTGAAGAACTGAAAACAAGAGTGCAAATTAGCGTTCAATTTATTGAAGAAAAAGAGAAACAAATCAAGCAGCTGGAGCACGAAGCTCAGCTAATCAAGAACAGTCAGATTGAGCTTGCTGCTGCGATTCAAAATAAACAGCAGGCAGCTGACGAGAAACAGAAAAGGCTGGGTCAAGTGACAGTTGGCAGTGACATTGCCTCTTTGCTCAGGGAAACGGACAGAAAATTAGAAGAGCTTGTTCAAACGGAGAAGAGTTTGTATAACGAGTGGCAGACTGCCCTGCAGGATGTTCAAAAGGCTGAAAGCAGGAGCCATGCAGCAGAGAAGGCTTATGAACAGGCAGAAGCGCGTCTGAAACAAGCCAAAACAAAATGGGAGCAGGTCAAGCAAGAGACCCTGTTTGCAGATCTTGAAGCTGCGGTGACAGCCATCGCAGCACCGGCAGATAAGCAGAAGATGAAAGAAGAAATTGATGCCTATCAGGATAAAAAGAAACAAGTGTTGGCAGACTTAAAACGTGTAGAGGCAAAATTGAATCACAGATCTGTCAGCCTTGAAAAATGGACAGATATTAAGCAGCTTAAGTCTGAAAGCAAGGCGCTGATTGACCTTGCAGCGCAAGAAAAAGGAGCTGCTTCGAAAGCATTGCAGCTTCTTTTGGTGAAGCATAAACGATTTATGGAAATTGAAGAAAAACGTGTGGAACTTGACAGCCTTGCTGCGCGTCTTGAAAAACTTCAATCTGTCTTTAAGGGCAACGGCTTTGTGGAATTTTTGGCAGAAGAACAGCTGCACCTGATCGCAGAGGATGCCTCCGAACGTTTAGGGCAATTGACGAGGCAGCGTTATGCGATTGAAGTAGATTCCGGCGGCGGATTTATTATGAGAGATGATGCAAATGGGGGAGTGAGACGTCCTGTCTCAAGCTTATCTGGTGGAGAAACGTTCTTGACTTCCCTGGCCCTGGCCCTGTCTTTATCCTCGCAAATTCAGCTGAGAGGGGAATATCCGCTTCAGTTCTTCTTCTTGGATGAAGGATTCGGGACCCTTGATGGGGAGCTGCTTGAAACGGTTATTTCGGCCCTTGAAAAGCTGCAGTCTGACAATCTTGCTGTAGGCGTCATCAGCCATGTTCAGGAGCTTCGTGCCAGATTGCCGAGGAAGCTTATTGTCATGCCTGCTGAGCCGACAGGAAATGGAACGAGCGTATTGCTTGAAGTGATGTAGGTATAAAAAAGGATGGATGTAAATGGCGAAAAAAGGGTCGGGAACGTGCGAGCTATGCAGACGGCAGGAAGTAGAAACGACGGAGCACCATTTAACTCCAAAAGAAAAAGGCGGGACCTTTTTGCCGACAGCACAGCTCTGCATACCTTGCCACAAGCAAATTCATGCTTTATATACAAATGATGAGCTTGCGATCCGTCTGAATACGATAACAGAACTGAGGAATGATCCTAAACTTGCAAGCTATGTAAAGTGGATCCGCAAGCAGCCTTCTTCTAGACTTGTCCGGACAAAAAAATCAAACGAGCGGAAGAAAAGAAAATAACCTGACATTAAAATGACGTGCTGTCACACAGGCACGTCATTTTAATTATTCCCAACAATATTTTGATCATTTACATCAGGATCGATTGAATTTGTAGCACTTACAATATTGTTGACAATGATAAAGTCCCCGGTATTTCCTCCGCCGGAACCAGATGCTGACTTTGATGAACTCTTAGGCGAAAGATAAAATGAGTCACCGAAGTTTACAACACCGCCGCCAACGGAGTTAATGCAGATTGGACCTATAATAGCTGGCATGAATGAACATCCTTTGGCTTTCTGTCATATTCACAGTCTATGCATTAAGGCTGTTTACGTTCATTCCGGCTTAGCAATTGTCTGATGTGCTTCACGCGTGATTCAGCTGAGATGGTGTTCGAGGAACCGAAATGAACAACACTGGATGAAGAAATAGATGTTACTTTTACAGCCCCAACTTTAATGGTTGGATTTTCATGAAAAAAAGCTGTCTGAATATTCTCTGTGATCAGAGGCTTTGGCAAAAGCTCTGAGTAAATA
This sequence comes from Metabacillus idriensis, assembly GCF_009674765.1. Taxonomy (GTDB): domain Bacteria; phylum Bacillota; class Bacilli; order Bacillales; family Bacillaceae; genus Bacillus_P; species Bacillus_P idriensis. The sequence goes on from NZ_WKKF01000001.1 coordinate 318,294, forward strand.
TTGTATTGTTTTAAGTCACCCTCGCTGCCGAGTTCGATTTCTGCTTCCCTTTGCACTGCGTATACTTTAACTCGGGGAACGATATCTACACTGTCCCCGATTTGGAAAATTGAACTGAGTCCGATTGAGTCAACATACGCCTTGTTAACGATCGATAATCGATTGATCATCGCGGCTTAAGTCGGTGCAAGAGGGACAAATGGACCGATAATCAGTGATTCAGGCGGCGTATCAAAAACGGATGACAGTGTAATGCAGTTGGCATCGCCAATTAGGAAGACACTGGAACTTGCTACAGCAGTCACCCGAATGGCTCCAACTGAAAGCTCTTTATTCACAACGCTGAAATTCATGTGTTGCTGTCAGCTCCTTCTTGAGGCAGGGCTTGGATAAAGTACGTAATGGACCGTTCCACATCCTGCTTTACTTTAGATGTAATATCTTCAATCTGCGCGCTGACAGGCACGGATTCATCATAGGTTCCCTGTTTTAAGTAGAATCTGATCCGGCTGTCAATTTGCTTGCGTATATCGTCAATAATAAATTCTTTATGCGCATCATCAAGCTCATAATTATTTTGTGCTGCGAGCTGTTCAATGTATTTGACGCAGTCCTCGTTCAGAAAAGCGACCAGCCTTGCCTGAACAGCTTCAAATATTTCTTCCTCGCGCTTCGTGCTGTTTCCCTGGTTCACTTGAAGTCCCTTCTGATCCACCTCAAAGTTTTCAATTTGATCAGGGACAGTTGGATTGAGCCCTATGTTCAATGTTCCCTCAAGAGTTTCAACTTTTAATTGATCAAATTTATATTCTATTTTTTCAATGGTTGTGCTGGGGCGTTTTTTTAATTCTTCTATTTCGTCCATCATGGCGGAAACAGCGGATTCAAGTTTTTTGATTTTCTCATCCTGAGCCTGAACGATTCCGTATAAATGCTGGATACACTGCATCATTGATTGATCATAGTACAATTTCATTCACCCCGCTTATAAAATCACGTACACAATATCTAGGTTCAATTATATGCAGGGGATTGAAAATGGGTGAATGCCTATGCCGGATTAACTTGGGGCCAGCGGAACGAAAGGACCTTCTGTTTGAGTCTGGCCTCCCGGAGGTTCAGCAGGCGGGGCAGGTGCAGTAAATGCTCCTGTATTATAAAGGTTTGCGAGCGGTTTAATAATACCTGCGCTGCCAATTTGAAGGACGGAAGAGTTGCTGACAGCATCAACTTTCAAGTAATTAATTTGGATCGTCTGGTTAATGTAAAAATTCATGTTTTCACCTCTTTTATGCATTTCCCGCTATTGGCTGGTCAATCGTGTCATTATCGTATGCATTCGTGACACTATTTTGATTGTTAATGCTCAAACCGTCTCCCGTATTGAAAGATCCAGCCCCTGCAAAGGTTTTGACTTCGCTGTATGGCGAGATGGTAATCACATCCCCGATATGAACAATGCTGCTCGTACCAACGGCATTTACTTTAAATGCTCCTACTATGGCTGGCATATTCCGACATCCTTTGCTTTGAGGTAAAGTATTGCACCTGTAAAATATCGTATGAAAAATAGGCAAACTTGTGATAGGTGCGGAGTTATTTAGCGGATATAGGCAAGTGAGAAAACTGCTGATATAAAAAAGGACCCGCATAAATGCAGGCCCTCTCAACAGAAGTTTTCCTTTTTCAGTTACTTCATTCCTGATATTGTATATCCTTCAATAATGTGCTTCTGAAATAAGATGAAAATGATGATGATCGGAACGACCATAAAGGTTGATCCTGCCATTTGCAGGGCAAAGTTTCCTCCATACTGGCCTTTTAATAAAGACAAACCAACTGAGAGAGTATACAGTGCCTCGTCATTTGCGATAATTAATGGCCATAGGAAGCTGTTCCATCCTGCAATAAAGGTAAGGATTCCCTGAACAGCAAGAATCGGCTTGGAGATCGGCAGGACGACCTGTATGAAGACGCGAAATTCGCTTGCCCCATCCAGCCTTGCCGCCTCAAGTAATTCATCCGGTATAGTGGACATAAATTGCCTGAACAGAAAAATGCTGAATGCTCCAACAAGTCCAGGCAAGACAATTCCAGTCATTGTATTTGTCAGCTGCAATTGGTTTAGAATTAAATAAACAGGAATCATCGTGACTTGTCCAGGAATCATCATAGTAGCAAGCACCACATAAAAAATCTTTTCTCTTCCTTTAAAATTGAATTTTGCAAATGCATATCCCGCCATCGCATTTAGAAACAATCCAGCAAAAGAAAAAAGCACTACGATAATCGTGTTCTTTAAGTAAACGGCAAAATTCATGTTGACGAAAAGATTAACAAAATTTTCAAGGGTAAATTCACTTGGCCATAGGGTTGGCGGTATTTGCATGACTTCACTCTCAGTTTTAAAAGCCGAGAGAATCATCCATATGAATGGGATGGAGATAAGAAAGCCGCCTATTGTTAAAATGATGCCAAGTGTCCACTGTTTATAACGCTCGTGTTCAGTTAAATACACCGGCTGTTTCATTGTCTTTATTTTCATCGTACTCACCTCTTCATCCTCAATAATCAACATCTTTTTTCTGTAATCTGAATTGAATCATTGTCACAATGATGATGGCGATAAACAAGATAAACGAGCCAGCAGCAGCATAGCCGAAGTTGCTGAGCTGAAATCCATTGCGGTAGATAAATAATGCGACGGAGGTTGTGCTGTCCAGCGGTCCGCCCTTTGTCATAATAAATGGCTCCTCGAAAAATTGCAGCCAGCCGATCATCGTAGTAATGGAGACAAAGAAAATCGCATAGCGGAGCAGAGGAATGGTGATTTTTGTTAACTGTTTCCAATCACTTGCACCGTCAAGCTGAGCCGCCTCGTAATACGTTTTGGGAATACCTTGAAGTGCTGCTAAAAAAATGATCATATTGATCCCGATTGCACGCCATAAAGCTAAAGCAATTAATGATACCTTTGCCATTACAGGGTGCTGCAGCCAAGGGACGGGAGGGATGTGAAGCAGCTCCAATATGTAGTTGAACAAACCGAATTGAGGGTTATATAAATAACTCCATACAACGGCAACTGCTACAACATTAGTGATTGAAGGCATATAAAATACAGCTCTGAAGGCTTTGAAAATACGTGCTTTTCCATAGTTAATAAGCAGAGCGATTCCAAGGGAACAGATAATGACTAGCGGAACCCCAAAGATTACGTAAAAAAGGGTGTTTAGGATAGATTTAATGAAGATCTCATCGCTTAAAACATCCGTATAATTCTGCAATCCAATAAAGTTTATGGTAGACCAATCTGCTAAGCCTGCTAAATCAATATCTGTGAAACTGATAATCAGAGCCACAAAGATTGGCAGCAATGAAAACAAGAACAACAAGATAATCGCAGGCGCTATGAAGAAATATGGTGTTTTGTTGTTAATGATGCTTTTCAAGGGAATCCCTTCTTTCACGTTAGCCAATAATTGATGATGGCTGACAGACAGAGAATTCTGCCTGTCAGCTCAATACTGTCACTTTATTTGTTTAAAATTTCTTCCGACTTCTTGTTGAATTGATCTAATTCTTTTTCTACATCTGCACCGCCGCGGTAAATCTTCTCAAACGTGCTTAAGTAAGTTTGGGCAATTTTTTCCCATTCTTTCATTACAGGCATTGATTGTGAGTGCTCCATTTGCTCTCCAAACGTTTTGTAAAGCGGGTTTTCTTTTAAGGATTCATCTTCCCAAGCTGCTTTTGTTGATGGCAGTGAATTTGTCATTTCCATCCACTTAAGCTGTGTTTCAGGTTTATTCATGTACGCTAAGAATTTTAGTGATGCATCTTTATTTTTTGTATGTTCAAAGATCGATAGATTTGATCCGCCAAGTGCCGAGATGTTATTTTCTTTTGCCGGAAGAACAGCAGTAGCCCATTTTCCTTCAAGCTCTGGAGCCTGGTCATTAATCAGTTTAATCATCCATGGACCGCTGATGAACATTGGAAGAATTCCGTCATCCCGGAAGCCTTGGATGATATCAATTCCCAGTTCATCTTTAGGTGCTGAACCATTCTTGAAAAATCCGTTTAAGTACTCAACAGCTTCAATAAATTCCGGTTCGTTGAACAGTGGCTTATTTTGGTCATCAAGCAGGGTTGAACCATTTTGTCTTGCGAACATGAATGCCAAGCTTTGTTCTTTTGTATCAAGGCTTATTCCATACTTGCCTTTTCCGCGTTCAGATAATTTTTTTGCAGCGTCCTGAAGTTCATCCCATGTCTTTGGAGCTTCGTTATAGCCTGCTTCTTTCAGCAAATCTGTACGGTAATAGAGAACTCGCGTATCAATGTACCAAGGCACTCCTACCGTTTTATCTTCAAATTTAGTTGTTTCTACGGATCCTTCATAATACTTGGCAGGATCAAGTTCCGGATAATCTTTTATGTGGGGTGTTAAATCCATTAATGCATTTGCAGAAGCAAATTCAGGAATCCAGGTTGTCCCCATCTGCAGAACATCCGGGCCTTTTTTTGAAGCAACAGCGGTTAATAATTTATCATGCGCTGTATCCCAGGGAATTGCCTGAACCTTCACTTCAATTTTCGGGTTTTCCTTTTCAAATTCATCAGCAATTTTAGGAAGGGATTTTGCTTCCTCGCCCATGCCCCAGACAGTGATGGTCGTTTTATCGGATGATGCTGAATTACTTGAACAGCCTGCCATCACACCAGAAACAAGCAATGTTCCTAATACTGCAGCACTTATCCATTTTTTGCTCTTAAATCTTGCAGATTTCTTCATTTTATTTCCCCCAGTTCATGTAATTCATTGATTTGAATCAATGGTGTAAGCTCTTAGCTTTAGGCTCTTTTCGTAAACTTTGTTGCTTTTAGATAAAATGTTTATACCCTAAGTGGATCTACGCTGCAGGTACTTGACTCCTGCGGGAAAATAGATGAAACGGGAGACCCCGCAGGCATAGCCGAGGCGGCTCCCGCCCGGACCGCGGAAAGCAAGTTCCTGTAGCGGAAAGTAACGGACAACATTTATAATCGAAAACAACAATCTACCGAAAACAGCCTGGCATTAAGAAAGTATGCAATGTCTAAGATTGAAAGATTTAACCCATCCTCCTTCAGTGAAACGTTTCTATTAAAAAGAAAAAAATATAGATTAACTGAATGCAGCGGCTTTACTCCTTTGTATAATTAAACCAAGGAATAAAACGAATCGTAGAAACGTTTCGATAGGGTTATTATAATCGAGTGTGTAATCGTTTTCAACATAAAAATTTTGGATTTAAATCATTTTTTCAACAGAATTCTATTATTTATTCGTTAATAAATAAGAAATAAAGTGATTTTACACCGTTAAAAACGTTTCGATATTGTTTGACTCATAAAATGAAAGCGTTTATAATCCAATTAAATAGTAAATCGAAACGTTTTTATTACATACTTTTAAAAAGTTATCAATATATGGGGGATGAAAAATAGTGAAACAGAAACTGAACTCTATGATCCAGAAGATGACACTAGATGAAAAGATTGCTCAGTTTATGCAGCTGGCAACTCCTTTTTATAAAGGAGCCAGCAGTGAAGGGCAAATAACTGGCCCCATGGCAGAAATGGGAATCACAAAGGATGTTATTCAAAATAGCGGATCTGTTTTAGGTGCATCAGGAGCGCAAGAAACCATGGAAATTCAAACTGCCCATATGAAAGAAAACCGATTAGGAATTCCGCTTTTATTCATGGCGGATGTGGTTCACGGATATAAGACTATTTTTCCAGTACCGCTTGCAATCGGATGCTCATGGGACACTGAATTAGCTGAAAAAAGTGCGGAGATTGCGGCTAAAGAATCTGCTGTGTCCGGTGTGCATGTTACGTTTGCACCTATGGTTGATTTAGTGCGTGATCCGAGATGGGGACGAGTGATGGAATCAACGGGAGAAGATCCATATCTTAATAGCCGATTTTCAGAAGCGTTTGTCCGCGGTTTTCAAGGGACAGATTTAACATCCGATCTGAATCGTGTTGCGGCATGTGTGAAGCACTTTGCGGCATATGGTGCTGCTGAAGGCGGACGTGATTACAATACCGTTGATGTGTCAGAGCGTGCGCTGCGTGAATATTATCTACCTTCATATAAGGCAGCGCTTGATGCAGGCTGTGAGATGGTTATGACGGCTTTTAATACAGTAGATGGCATTCCTGCAACTGGAAATAAGAAGCTGATGCGGGATGTACTGAGAGCGGAATGGGGATTTGACGGAGTACTTATTTCTGATTGGGGAGCAGTCAAAGAGATGATTCCCCATGGCGTCGCCGCTGATGAATCAGAAGCAGCACTTAAAGCTTTTCAGGCAGGAGTTGATATTGAAATGATGACTGCCTGTTACGTCAACCATTTAAAGAGTTTAATAGAAGCGGATTTGCTTGATGAAAAGCTTGTTGATGAAGCAGTCTTAAGGATTTTGGAGCTGAAGCAAAAATTAGGATTATTCGATAATCCGTATCGGGGGGCAGATGTGCAGCTTGAAAAAGAAGTTGTTCTTAGCGCGGAACACCGCCAGACAGCGAGAGAACTTGCAGCAAAATCTTGTGTTCTATTAAAAAATGAAAGCGTTCTTCCTTTAAACACAAGCCAGAATGTAGCTCTAATTGGACCGTTTGCTGAAAGCGGCGATCTTTTAGGGCCATGGTCATGGCTCGGTTCACAAGATGAAGCTGTAAAGCTCGCAGACGGGTTTAAAATGAAACTGGAATCTTCAAAGCTCCATACTGCCAGAGGCTGTGAGATTGAAGAGGGGAATAAAAGTCAGCTTGTGGAAGCTCTAGAGGCAGCAAAAAAAGCGGATGTAATCGTGCTTGCTTTAGGCGAGCATTCTGGTATGAGCGGGGAAGCAAAAAGCAGATCAAATATCCGTCTTCCTGAAATACAAATTGAATTAATCAAAGCGATGAAGCACTTGGATAAACCGATTGTAACGGTTCTCTTTAATGGCCGTCCTCTGGATTTGCACGGTGTGATCGATCAATCGGATGCTTTACTTGAAGCGTGGTACCCAGGGACAGAGGGCGGTGCAGCTATAGCAGATTTATTATATGGAGATGTTAATCCATCAGGCCGTTTATCCATGTCATTTCCACACTCTGTCGGACAAGTGCCAGTCTACTACAATTGCTTCAACACCGGCCGCCCGCCTGAACATGCACAGGATGAGTATGTTTCGAAATATTTGGATATCCCTAATGAACCGCTTCTTCCGTTTGGATTCGGTCTAAGCTACACAAATTTTGCTTATAGCGAAGCAAGACTCTCTAGGGATGCCATTACAGAAAAAGAGACTTTGCAAGTATCTGTGAAAGTGACAAATACAGGTGAAGCATCCGGAGAAGAAACCGTTCAATTATACGTTCAAGATCTGGCAGGAGAAGTTGTCCGTCCTATAAAAGAACTGAAAGATTTCGGGAAAATTCTTCTGCACCCTGGGGAAACAAAAGAAGTGACGTTTGAATTATCCGAAGCAAAGCTTCGCTATCATCATTCAGACCTGACATACAAAAGTGATCCGGGCAAGTTTCATATTTATATAGGTGCAAACAGTACGGATGTTATTGCTCTGCCATTCGAATTATTGAAAGAAAATGAGGGATAAAAACATGACAACAATGACTGGTTCAACAATTGAAATCAAAGCAGGAGATATTTGTTTCAGCTTTTTAAACAGCGGGGATCTAAGACTAGCCACCCATAAAGATACAATGATTAATCAGTGGATCTCAAATCCGATAGACGGATCATTAAATAATCTGTATTTGCGCTTGCATAAAGAAAGTGAGATTCAGTTTTTTCCTTTGATTGGCGTACAGTCTGGCAGCACAGTATCCTTTACAGATTCTGAGGTTATTTGGGAAGGAAAAGCTGACCAAGTATCCTATCAAGTGACGTTTCAATTAACAGAAAGAGGCGTTTGGTATTGGAATATCGAGCTAGAAGGGCATGACGTGATTGCAGACGTAATTTACGGTCAAGATCTGGGAATTGCAAACAAAGGGGCAGTCCGTACAAACGAAGCATACCTTTCCCAATATATTGATCATCGGGTCTTTGAACATGATCGTTTTGGCTATGTGGTGTGCTCCCGCCAAAATCAGCCTCAGAGCTCTGGATTTCCTTATATTCAGCAGGGTGCCCTGACAAAAGCTGCCGGTTATTCAACGGACGGATATCAGTTTTATGGCTTATCTTATAAAGAAACAAACATTCCAGAAGCATTAACTAAAGAAAATCTGGCAAATGAAGTGTACCAATATGAATTTGCCTATACAGCTCTTCAATCGGAACGAGTGAAATTAGCAGGGAAAGCACAGGTTGTTTTTTATGGCCTATTCAAAGAAAATCATCCTGAAGCAGTTGCTGCACTGGAATATGCAAATGAGGCAGAGGATGCATGGAATGAATACAAGACAGAAAGCAAGGAAGACTTTCAATCTATTGGAAAGATTTCACCCTCTTCTGACATAGGAACGCCTCTGCAGACAACTTCTATGACCTTAGAAGAAGTGGATCAGTATTTTCCGGACAGACATCAGGAAGAATGGGACGGAGATACCCTGCTTTCCTTCTTTACAGATACACATGAGCATATTGTTTTAAAGGAAAAGGAAATGCTTGTCGAACGTCCTCATGGTCATATTCTGATGACAGGGAACAATGACAGGCTCTCTGATCAAATTATTACGACGTCGTCCTTTATGTATGGTGTGTTCAATTCGCAGCTTGTGATCGGAAATACTTCCTTTAATAAAATGCTGACTAACACCCGAAATGCGCTGAATGTAATGAAAACGTCAGGACAGCGCATATATGCGGAAATAGATGGAGGTTATCAGCTTTTAACGATGCCATCTATGTTTGAAATGGGATTCAATTACGCCCGCTGGTACTATAAGCTTGAAAAGGATATGCTGATTATTACAAATTTCACGACAGTTGATTCGCCGGAAGTTCATTTGCATGTCCGTTCTCTAAGTGGCAGCGCATATCGCTATCTTGTCACAAACCAAGTTTCAATGAACAATAATGAATATGAAACATCGTTCAAAATGGAGAAAGATGGTCAAACCCTTACTTTTCATGCAGATGCTGCATCAGACAGTGCTGGAGTTTATCCGGAATTGATGTATCGTCTTCAGGTAGAAGGCACAGATCCGGTGATCAAAGATGAGCAGGCGCTTGCCGAAAATGCTGAGCCGCTTTCTGCTTCATTAGTTGTGATGGAGTTATCTGCATCGAGTGAATGGAACATAGTCTTCACAGGACATCTTCACGGGGAAGAAAGGTCAGCGTCATTTCTTGATGCAGAACAGGAAATCGAACGTTACCGCAAATTTTATCAAGAGGTCATGAATGGATTCCGTTTGTCATTGCCTGACGGGAATTCCGAAGAAGTTGAAAAAGTGAACGACCTTGCCTGGTGGTACACTCACAATATGCTTGTCCATTATTCAGTTCCCCACGGTCTTGAACAATACGGAGGGGCTGCATGGGGTACACGGGATGTGTGCCAGGGGCCAGCTGAATATTTCATGGCGACACAAAAATATGATTCCGTCCGTGAAATTATCAAGACCGTATACTCCCATCAATATGAGGATGATGGAAACTGGCCGCAATGGTTTATGTTTGACAACTATTCTAAAATCCAGCATGGAGAAAGCCACGGTGACATTATCGTCTGGCCGCTTAAAATACTGGGTGATTATCTTGCTGTTACAAAGGACTACAGTATTTTAACTGAAAAAGTGCCTTATACGATCCGCGGATCCTTTCAATATACGGACGTAGAAAAAACAATTTTAGATCATGCAAACAAGGAAATTGACTATATTAAACAGCACTTTCTGCATGACACTTATCTGTCTTCCTATGGTGACGGAGATTGGGACGATACTCTGCAGCCTGCAAATGCCAGCCTGAAAAAATATATGGTCAGCAGCTGGACAGTGGCCTTGACATATCAGGTGATCAGCCAGTTTTCACAAGTTCTTGGGGAAGTAGATGAAAAAGAGGCTGACAGTCTCGAAAAACTTGCTGCAGGAATTAAAGCTGATTTCAATAAATATATGCTTCAAACGGATGTAATTCCTGGATTTATTTACATGGAAAAAATGGGCGAGGAAGAGCTTATGCTTCACCCAGAAGATACTAAGACAGGCATCAGCTATCGCCTATTGCCGATGACACGGAGCATGATCAGCGAACTGCTTACGCCTGAACAGGCTGAAACACATTATCAGCTTATTAAACAGGAACTTTATTGCCCGGATGGCGTCCGCTTAATGAACCGTCCTGCAAAGTACGCAGGAGGGGTAAGCACTCATTTTAAACGGGCGGAACAAGCAGCCAATTTTGGCCGTGAGGTAGGACTTCAATATGTTCATGCACATATCCGTTATGTAGAAGCGATGGCTAAGCTCGGAAAAGTGGATGAGGTTTGGGACGGGCTTTCCATAATTAATCCAGTTGGCATTAGTCAGACCGTTCCGAACGCTGAACACCGCCAAAGCAATGCATACTTCAGCAGCTCGGACGGGAAATTCAATAACCGCTACGCGGCACAGGAAAGATTTAACGAATTGCGCGATGGCACAGTCCCTGTTAAAGGGGGATGGAGAATCTATTCAAGCGGTCCTGGCATTTATATGAATCAATTGATTTCCAATTGTCTTGGAATCCGGCAAGTTCAAGGCGACTTAGTCATAGATCCCGTGGTTCCTAAAAGATTAGATGGCCTTAAATTTCAATTTGAGTATATGGGACACCAAATTACGTTTACTTACCGCATAAAAGGTGAAAAACTAAGCCATGTTCTAATTAACGGGAATGAGATTGAAGGGGAAATCCTGAAGAATCAATATCGCGAGAGCGGCATTCGCATTCCAAGAGCTGAACTGGAAAAAAGGCTTGAACACCATACAGCTGAGATTGAAATTTTCATGTAATGAACAGCAGGCGGTCATGATTGACCGCCGTATTGTATAATAGCTGTAATGTTAAGGGAAGAGATAGGAGAGAGTTTCTTGGTCAGTATTAAAGATATCGCTAAAAAAGCAGGAGTTTCCATTTCAACGGTATCCTACGCACTAAACGGCAGCCCTAAAGTAACAGAAGAAACCTCTGCGAAAATTTTAGCCATTGCCAAAGAATTAAATTATATTCCTAATGCTGCGGCCCGTAACCTTAAAAAGAGAGAGACGAAAGTGATCGGTGTCTATTTGACTGATTTCAGCGGAGCATTTTATGGCCAATTGCTTCAGGGGATATTGGAATCTCTCAGCAGAAATGACTATGGACTGATTGTCTGCAGCGGGGAGCATTCTCATCGGTATTTGCCTGAGCGCATGATTGATGGTGCGATTATTCTCGATTCGACGTTTTCAAGCGGTGAACTTTTGATGTATGCAGAGCGGGGACATAAAATAGTGATACTAGACCGGCAAATCGAACATCCCAATATTAATCAGGTTTTATTGGATAATAAAGCGGGCGCCACACTTGCCATTGATCATATCGTTGAAAAAGGGCATACAAAACTGTATGTGGTCACAGGTCCGGAAGATTCATTCGATTCGATGCAGAGATTGAATGCAGTAAGACAGGCCGCACAAAGGTATCCTCATATTGAATATTCAGAAATTCCAGGGGATTTTACTAAAGAAGCGGGAGAGCGGGCCGCAGAGCAAATCATTGATGAATATGATCAAATTGCCGCTGCCTTTTGCTTAAATGATGAAATGGCGATTGGCATGTACAATTACTTGGCTAATACAGAGTACAATGCAGGAGAGCACATTCATATCATCGGATTTGACAACCTGGAGGTTTCACATCACACCAAGCCCCGGCTATCTACGATTGACTATTCAAAACGCAGGTGGGGTGCGGTTGCTGCAGAACAATTATTGAAGCTGATCAAAGATGTGCCTGTAGAAAATGAACGGATTTATGTGACCTTGGTAGAAGGCGAATCGATTGGAGAAAAGAAAGTGTAAGCCGCAGCTGCGGTTTAAAGAAATATGAGGCGGGAGTGGAAGGAATCTTTGAGGATTCAGTCCATTCCCGTCTTTCGTTTGTCTAGTGTGAAATTAGTTTTTACCGGATATTAGAGCCGAAATCTTAAGGGGAATTCAATTTTAGTATCTGGCGGCATCGTGTCATGTATTTCTTTTTCAGAGAAGATGTTTCATACTGTAGATAGAATGAGAGGACAGCAGATTCATAGTGTCTCTTAATTAAATGTTTGAAAAGAGGTTCAAGAAAGTATGTCGAGAGTTCTTATACTGGCAGAAAAACCTGATCAGGGGCGTAAACTCGCTGCTCCGTTTCCTTTTGTAAAAAGAGAGGGATACTTGGAGATTGGGGCGTGCCCTGTCTTTCCAAATGGTGCGAAGGTCACCTGGGCAATCGGCCATTTAGTTGAGCTTAAAAATCCTGATGAATATAAAGATGAATGGAAAAAGTGGAGGCTTGAGACGCTGCCGATTATTCCAGACCAGTTTTTGTATAAAGTGAGTAAAGGAAAAGCTAAGCAATTTAAGATTGTTAAAGAGCTATTAAAAGAAGCGGATGAAATTATTATCGGAACAGATCCGGCCCGTGAAGGAGAAAACATCGCGCGCCTGCTGATCATGATGGCTGGAGCAAACCAAAAGCCGATAAAACGTCTCTGGACTTCTTCATTAACGGAGAACGCGATTATAAAAGGCTTTAATGAGCTGTATGACGGCAGCAAAACGATTCATTTGTTCCACGAAGCGCAAGCCCGGCAAATATCGGACTGGCTTGTCGGGTTAAATGCAAGCAGGCTCTATACCCTGCATCTTCAAAAAAAGGGGATCCGCGATGTGTTCAGTGTCGGCCGAGTGCAAACCCCTGTATTAAAATTAATTTATGACCGGCAAAAAGAGATCGGAAATTTCAAACCAGAACCTTTCTTCGAGATGCAGGCAGCCTTCAAGGTCGAGAACGGGGAATATACAGGCAAGCTGAAAGGCCGATTTAAAACATCTGAAGAATTGTTTGCAGCAGTAGGACCTGATATTACGGCTGATAAGAAAGCGTATGATGCAAGAGTTAAAAGTACAGAAGTTGCTGAAAAACGTGTGCCTTCACCAAAGCTTCACAGCTTATCCACTCTGCAGGCAAAGCTGAATAAACAAAGGAAAATGAGTCCGAGCCAGGTGCTGAAAACGGCTCAATCATTATATGAAAAAGGATACATCTCCTATCCCCGGACAGATTCGCAATATATTACAGATGAAGAGTTCAGTTACATTAAAGCAAATATCAGCCAGTATCAGCAGGCACTCTCCCTGTCTATTAATCCTGTGCGGCTGCATCCAACAAAGAGATACGTAGATTCTAAACGTGTCAGTGATCACTATGCTATCGTACCGACTGAAAAGAAGGTCAGTTCTGCTGTTTTCAACTCTTTTAGCTATGAACAAAAATCCGTCTATGAAGAGGTCATAAAAACAGCACTTGGAATGTTCATGGAGGACTATGTGTATGATGAAACAACCATTGTGACTTCTATTGGAAAAAATGATTTCATCAGTAAAGGCAAAACGATGAAGAATCCGGGGTGGAAGTCACTGTATCAAAAAGACCCCGTGGAAGCGGATGAAAAAAAAGAAGATCAGATGCTTCCGAAAGTTACAAATGGGGAAGCAGCTGATGCTTCTGTAAAAGTAAAGGATGGCATGACGCAACCGCCAAAACCTTATACTCAAGGCCAGCTGATTACCCTTATGAAAACGGCAGGCAAGCATGTTGAAGACAAAGAAATGAGAGAAGCCCTGAACAGCACCGAAGGACTTGGAACTGAGGCAACACGCTCTGGAATTATTGATACATTGCTGATGAGAAAATTCATTGAAGTCAAAAAGAACGAGGTATTCGTTACAGGAAAAGGCGAAATTCTCTGTGAAGCTGTTGAGGGCACACTCCTTTCCAAGCCTGAAATGACGGCTAAATGGGAGGTTTATCTGAAAGGCATCGGCAGCGGGGAAAAGTCAAAAGACGTCTTCATTGATACAGCGAAAAAATTCTGTTTCACATTGCTTGATCAGGCTAGTGTGAGCATGGAGAAGTTAGAAGTGACTGCATCGCCGACTGTAGATACAAGAGAAGCCATTTGTGTTTGCCCTGCCTGTAAAAAGGGCAGCATCATGGACCGCAAGACTTTTTACGGATGCACAGATTACAAAACAGGCTGCAAGCAGACGTTTCCTAAAAAGCTTTTGGGCAAATCGATTTCAGCGGCGCAAATTAAACAGCTGTGTCTTAAAGGGAAAACGAATAAGCTGAAAGGTTTTAAAGGGAAGAAACCTTTTGATGCAAGCCTTGTTCTTAAAGAAGGGAAAATAGAATTTTCGTTCTCTTAATCCAATTAAATCCCGGGACTTTTGTCTGATTTATAAGAGAGAATATGAACTGGGGAAAGGAACAGATATTTCAGATCTGCCAGTGTTTATACACGCTCTCACCAAACCGTTTATCGGGGATGTTCACGATGCGGTTCTGCTTTCTAAAATCCTTCCGAATCCAGGTGGTGAGCCGCTTCAATTTGTGGATATCAGTACACCTGTCAAAGGCTCAAATTCAGAGTTTAAAGGGGTTCTTGCAGCTCACCTTAGCTGGGAATGGTCAAACGAAATAAAAGAAACCCTGCTGAAGCCGTAAAAGGAAAAAGAGAGAATGTTGAAATTTTTATTGTCAGTGCAAAAGATCAGACCGTTCTCCTTGGACCTGACAGCATGGTGGGCAAATCTTTACCTTTAGACAGCATAAAAAAAGCCAGGGAAAAGGAAAATGATTGGCAGATTGAAACCTGGCCGAATGGAAAATCATATGTAACAGGATATGCCATCAGCAATGGCTACAAAGACAATTCAGGCCTTGGATGGACCGTTATAGCAAGGCAGGCAGAGGATACGGCCTTTGCTTCTGCATCTGAGCTGCAGCAATTTATCATGCTTCTCGGCATCACATCTGCCTTTATTTTCGCCGTCATCGGCTGGTTTGCAGCAGGCCGAATTGCCGAGCCGCTTGGAACGATTTCTGCAGCAGCTCATTCCTTGAGAAAAGGGAATTCGATATAATGATCAGACATTCCGCGCAAAAAATATCGAAAAGAAAAAGACATGATAAACCTAGAAGGAAAAAAAGCGAAAGAATAGGAAAAGAGAGGTTAAGCAATGTGATATTATATTTCTTAACTAGAAGAAATTGGAGGATACAATGGAGCCATTACACGCAATACATAACAAAGACAGGCTTCATTCACTTGATATTTTAAGGGGTCTATCTCTGCTTGGGATTCTATTGGTAAATATGAAATCGTTCCATGAGCCCGCGTTGTACAAAAGCAGTTTTGTCAGCAGCACGGCAGCACCGGACAGGCTGATCGAACAATTCATTAATTTGTTTGCACAAGCGAGTTTTTATCCGCTTTTTTCATTTCTTTTCGGTGCGGGAAGTGTGATTTTTTATGAGAGGGCAAAGAAAAAAGGACATTCGTTTGGGCGATATTATTCAAAGAGGCTGATTGGGCTTTTTATTATCGGTATGCTTCATGCCGCTTTGATTTGGCACGGAGACATCCTGACAAATTACGCGATCATCGGGTTCATCTTTATGATTTTTCTTAAATGGAGTGCGGGGCGCCTCGTGAAGTGGGCACTGTGGATTCTGATCCTGCCGAATCTCCTGATTACGCTTGCTTTGATGGCGGCATATTTAGGGGAACCATTAAGTCTTGATCCTGAAAAATATGGATCACAGGAAGCCATTCAGCAATCATTGGATGTTTATTCGACAGGAAGTTTTATTGAAATCACCCAGCAGCGCCTGACGGATTGGGCGTATGTAAACAATGCGGAGAATGCCATTTTCCTGATCTTATCAATACTTCCGCTGTTTATGCTTGGTGCGGCAGCTTATAAAAGAGGCTGGTTTCATCAGCCGATGATAAAAGAATGGAAACGCACGGCAATCATTACAGCTGCTGTGGCTGCTGTTTTTAAAGGCATGCCATACTATTGGGATGAAAGTATCCTTACCCAGCATTTGCAATTATCACTTGGCGGGCCTGCTTTAACCCTCTGTTATGTATCACTTGTCCTGATGTTTTTAAATAAATTCAAGTTCAGGCTTGAGCCAATAAGAGCTGTGGGAAGGGGATCACTGAGCAATTATCTTCTGCAATCGATTGTATGCACACTTATCTTTTATTCTTATGGTCTTGGATTCTATGGTGAAATTTCTGAATGGACGGGGTTCATGCTAGTTTTCATTATTTACGGGATGCAGGTAATATTTAGTCACCTGTGGTTTAAGCGCTATGGATTTGGGCCAGCTGAATGGCTGCTGCGGAAGTGGATTTACTTTTCGCCGCGGCATTAATTGACGGCAGACTGAAGAGGTCTGTGCTGTTTAAGCTGCTGTTTAATTTGTTCAATAATCAATAAATCAAGTTCTTGGCTGCGGCGAACGGTTTCTGATGAGTTCATGCCGTATTCTTTTGCAGCTTCGAAAAGTTTTTGTCTGTAGTTTTCAATTTCGTTCAGTGCCATGATCTTTTCTCCAACTTTCGGTTTAATATGTCCTGGATTCAGGCGGAAAGTGTATTGAAATTGTGAAATTGATTCCTGATAAAGCATCTCTGTATAGGTAATAAGCTTATTATACACAGGGTTGTACAAAATGGTTTACATTCGCTAAAATAACAAAAAACATTACAGATTTCTACAAACAGCGGCTGTTTGCGGATGGCTGAGAGCGACTGATTTCACCTCTTGAATCTGCTTATTTCTAAGAGGAAACTTCTTATGGAATTTGAAACTTCATCCGTTTTTATAGAGGAAATATGTCATTGTTTAGCGAATATTTTACATAAGAGAAGGCAAGGGATTATTAAATGTTCTATTAAAGGCAAAATGGGGGAAAACTATGAAACTTGCTACTGCACAGCTACACGGTCGAACATTCATCGGACTGATTATGGAAGAAAATAAAATTCTTGATATTCAAAGGGCAGAGAAAAAATTGTTTGATATGTCTTCAGCCCCTCATACGGTGATTGAATGCATTGAAATGGGAGAAAAGTTCTTCAATCATATAAAACAGCTTGAAACTTGGGTGAAAAAGTCAGAAGAAACCGAATCATACTTATACTCCTTTTCGGAAGTTAAATGGCTCGCGCCCATCCTGAACCCCCGCAAGAATATTTTTTGCGTCGGAAAAAATTATCGTGAACATGCGGTGGAGCTTGGAAGCGAAGCGGATATTCCTGAACACGTGATGCTTTTTTCTAAAGCACCAACGACCGTGATTGGACATGAAGAAGCGGTTGATCCGCATTTGCATCTCACAAAGGAACTCGATTATGAAGGGGAACTTGCGGTCATTATCGGGAAAAAAGGAAAACTCATCACTGAAGAGGAAGCCATGGATTATGTGTATGGCTATACCATTATTAATGATATTACGGCGAGAGACCTGCAATCAAAGCATAAACAATTTTTGCTGGGAAAAAGCCTTGATACATCATGTCCGATGGGTCCTTACATTGTACATAAGTCTGCTGTGCCGGATCCATATGAGCTGAATTTGGTGACAAAAGTGAACGGGGAAGTAAGGCAGGATGGACATACGAAAGATATGATTTTTTCCATTGAAAAGGTGATCTCTACGATCTCACAGGGCACAACACTTGAACCGGGAGATATTATTGCTACGGGTACACCGGCAGGAGTCGGCAAAGGATTCAAGCCTGCTAAATATTTAATGCCCGGTGATGTAGTAGAGATAACGATTGACGGAATAGGAACGCTCAGCAATACAATTGAAGAATAATTCAAGCACACCAGTGGAACAGCTGGTGTGTTTTTAACAGGGGGAATACCGGTATGTGCGGGATTTGAATGGAATCATAAAGTGAGAGACGAAGGAATTCCTGAGAAGAGACAAGAGTTATTGGCTGCTATTGATAACGATCTTCTTCATGATCAACACATAGAAGCTTATTTTTATGGCGGTTCAATCGGCAACGGGAATACAGATTTGTATTCAGATATAGACTTAAGAATTGTAGTGAATCCAGATAAGTGGGAAGATTTCATTTTGAACAAGAAAATCAGGCCTGGTAAATGGGGGAACGTTTTATTTTACGAAGACTTCCCTGGTGCAAGCTACACCATTGCCCACTACGATTCATTCATTAAGGCGGATGTCTTTTATTACAGAAAAGAGAATATCTCTCCTTCTGTATGGCTGAAAAACATTCAGATTGTCCGCGATGACAATGGATTTATGACTGCAATAAAAAATGAATCTGATAAGCTTTCCTATAAAATTTCAAAGCCAGAATTTGAGTTTTGGAGAACAAAATTTTTCGCCTATTTTCACGAAGCTTATAGAAGAATGATGCGCGGTGAACTTTATTATGCGATGCACTGCATCGACAGCATGAGGCAATCATTAGCTGCGGGGTGGTATATGGAGCGCGGAATACAGCCAAATTCATTTGGGGATTGGGCTAAGATAAGGGGCCGCGGAGCCGATTGAAAAAAGAGCAGCTTGATTTGCTGGCTAGCTTTCATTGCAGGAGAGAGCCTGAAGGGATTTATGCCGTCATGAAAAAGATGATACCTGAGTTTACTAGACTTCACCGTCAATTAGGTGAAAAAGCTGGAGCTGAAACGGATCAGGAATGGGCAGTTAAGATATTTAGTATGGCTGTACCTGAGATAGAAGAGGATCAAACCCGGCAATAGAGCTGGGTTTGATTTTTAAAAAATGGCTTTAAAACCATTAAAGCCATTAGGACACAGCAGCATAAGTGAAATTGTTATATGGCAACATTTTGATCAGATGATCATTTTAAAAGACTGATAGAGCCATGAGCTGAAACTAAAAAAGTGTTAATCCGCAAAGGATTAACACTGTTAAAACTGAATTTTATGAGAGAACTTTTTTCACTTTCTCAATCGCCCAGTCAAGATCTTCTTTCGAAATGACGAGCGGCGGTGCAAAGCGAATGACGGTTTCATGCGTTTCTTTGCAGAGAAGTCCTTCTTCTTTGAGTTTTTCACAATAAGGGCGTGCTGATTCAGTAAGTTCTAAACCAATAAATAAACCTTTGCCTCGTACTTCTTTAATAACCGGATTGTCGATTTCACGCAGGCGGTCCTGCATATAGCTTCCAAGCTCCAATGAGCGGTCAGACAGCTTTTCATCAACAAGCACATCCAAGGCTGCAATGGAAACGGCACATGCAAGCGGGTTTCCGCCAAATGTTGAACCGTGTGAGCCAGGCTCAAAAACACCAAGGACATCTTTATCTGCAGCTACACAGGAGATTGGGAAAACACCTCCGCCAAGTGCTTTTCCAAGAATGTACATATCCGGTTTTACGTCTTCCCAGTCACAGGCAAACAATTTTCCTGAGCGGCCAAGTCCTGCCTGGATTTCGTCTGCCACATAAAGCACATTGTTTTCTTTACAGATGTCATACGCAGCCTTCAGGAATCCATCTTCAGGAATGTGAATGCCAGCTTCACCTTGAATTGGTTCAAAGATGAAAGCGGCTGTATTTGGTGTAATCGCTTGTTTCAGTGCTTCCAAATTGCCGAATGGAATCACTTTAATGCCAGGCAGCATAGGGCCGAAACCGCGTTTGTATTCTTCGCTTGAGCTCATTGAGACCGCTGTCATTGTACGGCCGTGGAAATTCTCCTCGCACACAATAATCTCTGCTTGATCTGCCGGAACGCCCTTTACATCATAAGCCCAGCGGCGAACGGTTTTAACGGCCGTTTCGACTGCTTCTGCACCTGTATTCATTGGCAGAACCATTTCTTTTCCTGTAAGTTTAGAAACCTTTTCATACCACGGTCCAAGCTGGTCATTGTGGAAGGCTCTTGATGTTAAAGTGATTTTATCTGCCTGTTCCTTCAGTGCAGCAATGATTTTTGGATGACGGTGCCCTTGATTTACAGCAGAATAGGCACTGAGCATATCCATATATTTGTTTCCTTCAGGATCTTCTACCCAAACTCCTTCTGCCTTTGAGATGACGATTGGCAGCGGATGATAATTGTTTGCTCCATATTTTTCAGTCAGGTCGATGATTTGTACTGATTTTGACACAATATCCCCTCCGTATGCGATTAAGTCTGGAATTACGGGAATCTAGCATTCCCTCATGTTCTACAATAGCCTACCTTTTTAAAGAAAACAATAGGAGAGTCGATGCGCTTACATTTCATTTTTTATAGGCATTCATGATACTATATGGATGGGATGTTATGAAAAAGAGGAGGATTTACATTGACTACACACTTACATATCACGACTTGGGTTGTCGCACTTATTCTATTTTTTGTCGCGAACTCGCTCTTTAAGTCTGGTAAAGAAAAACCATTTAAAATTGTACACATGACTTTAAGACTTTTCTATTTACTGATCATCGGTTCAGGAATTCAGCTGCTGTTAAGTCTAGCTTCCATCAGCGGAGAATATATTGGAAAAGCGATTCTTGGCGTCTATGTTATTGCGATGATGGAAATGATTCTCGTCCGCGCTAAAAAGAAAAAGCCGACACGCATTTTCTGGATTCAGTTCGTCATCGTGCTGATTGTCGTCATTCTGCTTGGCTTGCGTTTGCCGATCGGTTTGAAATTCTTTTAATGTAAAGAACCTCTGCGGGAAGCAGAGGTTCTTTTTTATTGCTGAATCTGTGTTAATAGTGCTCTTTTTCCTGTACAGGTTGTAAATTCAAACCGGTCTTCGTTCTTGCTGCCTCTTGAAAAATGATGCTGCACTCCGCAAATGGCCTCCTCGTTGTCGAATTGAAAGAAAGAAACCCCTTGTTTATCGTTTTTACCTTCCTGAAATACCATATGATTATAGCAGTAGATACAATCATGGATGGAGAAAGATAACGCGTTCAGCTTAGCTGTGAAAGCAAGAAAAGAATCATCACTGAATTCCTTGAGCATATATTCTAATGCGAAAGGCACCTTTTTTTGAATGCGCAGCATATCATTTGTTTTTAATTGATGGATGCCCATCGGTACAGAAAGCTGTCCATCTGTTAAATAGGTGCCTGTATACCAGCAGTCATTCAGCAAAATCTCAATTGTTTCGTCCGGTTTAAGTTGGAGGATGGAGACTTCTTCGTTTACATCATCGTAAAATAAGAATTCCTGATCTTCGCCGATATCAATAGAACCTGTTGCGTGTGCCCGTTCCTGCCGTTCGAGCAGGCGGTGTTTTTGGTTAGAAAGCATGGAATGAACCTCCCATAAATAGACTCGTTATCGTTCGTTTTTTCCATTTAGAGGAAGTTTTATTCATTTTAAAGCAAGGCGGTTTTATTTTATTTATCGCAAACATTCAGCTGAACTTTGCAAAAGCATCCTAAAACAAAGAAAAACGTGATACGGACAAATCAACACTTCATAAGTTATGCATAGGATAGGTACATCTTTTACTGTCTGAGTAAAAATCAGGCTGTTTAAATGGGGGAGATGGTAGGCAGATGTGTGGAATAACAGGGTGGGTTCATTATCAGAAAAACCTGCAGCAGCATAAAAATGTCATGGCAAATATGGCGGAATGCTTATCAAAAAGAGGACCGGATGATACGAATGTGTGGGGAGAGCAGCACATTCTTTTTGGCCATAAACGTCTTGTAGTTGTTGATCCTGAAGGCGGAAGACAGCCGATGACCCGCAAAAAGGAAGAAAATATATTTACGATTTGCTACAATGGCGAGCTTTATAATACAGAAGATATCCGCGTTGAATTACTGAAGCGGGGGTATACATTTGCAGGCCATTCTGACACAGAGGTCCTCCTCAGCGCGTACATGGAGTGGAAGGAAGAATGTGTGCATCATTTAAATGGTATTTTTGCCTTTGCGGTCTGGGACTCAAGTAATGAAAAACTGTTCATTGCAAGAGACAGATTGGGGGTAAAACCGCTTTTTTATTCTGAACAGAATGCATCGATTATCTTTGGCTCAGAACTGAAGGCGATTCTTGCCCATCCCGATCAAAAGGCCGTTCTAGACAGGGAAGGGTTAAGTGAGGTATTTGGACTCGGGCCTTCCAGAACACCTGGAATCGGTGTCTTTAAAGGTGTAAAAGAGCTCCGTCCAGCTCACGCTATGACGTTCTCAAAAGAAGGACTGAAGGTTTGGAGATACTGGAATGTACAAAGCAGAAAGCATCTTGATACATTTGACGAAACGGTCAGCCGGGTTGGATTTTTAGTCAATGATGCGGTGACACGCCAGCTTGTATCCGATGTTCCTGTGTGCACATTTCTTTCAGGAGGACTCGATTCAAGTGCAATTACCGCAATTGCTGCAAAAGCGTTTGAAAAAGAAGGAAAGGGTCCTTTGCACACGTTTTCGATAGATTACGAGGATAATGATAAGTTTTTTAAAGCAAATGAATTTCAGCCAAACTCAGACGCTCCTTGGATCGATAAAATGACAGAGACTTTTCAAACCGTTCACCACCGGTCAATCATCACACAGCAGCAGCTTGTTGATTACTTAACGGAAGCTGTTGAAGTGAGGGACCTTCCAGGTATGGCGGATATTGATTCTTCTCTTCTGTGGTTCTGCAAAGAAATTAAGAAAGATTTTGTTGTAGGCCTCTCAGGAGAATGTGCAGATGAAATATTCGGGGGTTATCCGTGGTTCCACCGCCCGCAGGATTTATCGGAAGATGCATTTCCATGGATGAGATCGACGGATGCAAGGATGAATCTGCTTCGTACAGATTGGCAAAGCAAACTGAACTTAAAAGAGTACGTAAAAACAAGATATCAGGAAACATTGAAGGAGACACCTCTTCTTGCTGGTGAGACTGAAACAGAATCTAAACGCAGACAGCTGTTTTATCTCAATATTCTTTGGTTCATGACGACCTTGCTCGACCGGAAAGACCGCATGAGCATGGGAGCAAGTCTTGAGGTCCGCGTTCCGTTTGCTGATCATCGTCTTGTTGAATATGTGTGGAACATTCCGTGGGATATGAAAATGCATGGAGACAGGGAAAAAGGCATTCTCCGCAAAGCATTAGAAGGCGTGCTTCCAGATGAAGTGCTTTACCGCAAAAAAAGCCCGTATCCAAAAACGCATAATCCTCACTATACAAAAGCCGTTAAAACGTGGCTTCAGTCGTTAACTCAAAATAAAGACTCAGCCCTACACGTATTCTTTGATAAAAAAGCGCTGAACGATATTATTGAATCAGAAGGAAATGCATTTCAGGCGCCATGGTACGGACAGCTGATGACAGGTCCGCAGCTGCTCGCCCATCTGGCCCAAATTCACGTATGGTTTGAGAAGTACAGAATTGATATTGACGAATCTTAAAAGCCGGCTATGCCGGTTTTTTTGCATTGAAAAACTCTCAAAATTCCTCTTTATGTTAAAATTGGAATTGAGGTGACAGGTGTGATTTATAAAAAAATTGGAATTGCAGCTTTGGCTTCCATTGGTGTCAATTTTCTTATCTATATAACGGCGCTTATCACAGGATTTATCACAGGAGATTTCACCTCTAGTCCAAGTCTGGAGGACATCGCTTTCTTGCTGTTCTATATTAGTTCATTTATTATCGCGATTGGCACTCCTGTCAGTATTCTTGCCTATTACATTGTCCGAAATAAGGGCGAAAGCAGAAGAACCTTGAATTTTTCTATTCATATGCTTTCTTCAACAGCTGCTGGCCTGATTTTTTTTCATGAAATATTTCTGCTGGTTATGATAACTGTTCTCTCAGGCTTTCTGTTTTTTCTTGGGGATGAATGGTTTTTGTACAGGAAGGGTCTTAAGAGCGGAAGGTTCAGAGTCTGGAAGGCCGCAGCTGCTGCAGGTATTATTGCCTGTGCGGCAGCTCCGATTTATCTCCTTTCTGCTGATGACAGTGCGGAGATGGAGGAGACAGTCGATCTCAGTAAGCCGCCGGTTATTTCGGTTGAATGGAATGAGACAACACTTAGCCATATTAAACCTGAATACTGCAAATTTAAAAGAAAAGACTGTACCAGGGATAAAGAGCCATATTACATAAGCGATTTTAAAGGTGAGGCTATCGACATTTATTACGCAAACACGTTCAGTCTTAGTGCTTCTAACAGAATTGCAGAGCCTGAATATGAAATTTATTATCTTGACGGAGAACAGATCAAACAGCTTGAACCTGTTAACGGGACATTTGTCATTCCGGAGGGTCTTAAAGATCAGGTGATCAAAGGGAATGCAATCTGGGAAACCGAAATTTTGCAGTTTGAGGCTGCAGTCAATATGGTTGACGCAAGTCCGGCGAAATGAGCCGGTCTTTTTTTATTGTTTAGGAAATTATAAAAGTTAAAAGGTTGTGGATATATACATAAAGTTATCTACGGCAAGCTCCAGCGCCTAGATCCTCGGTCAGAACGAATCCGCCAAAAAAGCCGGGAACCGGACTTTTCTGTCGGATTTTTATCTGCCATGCCTGAGCGGACCTTGGCGCTTGCGTTTTTGTTCTGGCTCCAGGATGTTTCGTCTTTCGACATATTTAAAAATCAATTGATCTGAAAAGCTATTGAGTTCGTTTTCTTTTGGGAAAGATATTTACTACTCGGAGCACCATATTAATTGTGTTTTAATAAAGTGGGTTGTATAATATTTGTATAACTATTGTATAGTGTTTAGGAGGAGTAAACATGGCTAAAAAAATCATAGTCATCGGTGCAGGACCTGGCGGCTTGGCAGCTGCCATGAACTTGGCCAGTCAGGGGTACCAAGTAGACGTTTATGAAAAACAGCCATATGTGGGAGGACGAAACGCCTCTATTGAAATGGACGGATTCACATTTGATATGGGGCCAACCTTTCTGAGCATGATTCATATTGCTGAAGAGATTTTTGAGTCAGCGGGCAGAAACCTTCATGATTATATGGACATGATTGAACTAGAAGAAATGTATGAATTGATCTTTGACGATCGATCTTTAAAAATGACGAGAAATTCAGATGAAATGGTCAAGAGATTAGAAGAGTTTTCACCTGGAGACGGGAAGGGCTACTTCAGATTTATGAATGATACACGAAAAAAAATGGCTGCCCTGACGCCGATTCTTCAAAGCAAGATGGACCGTTTTCACCACTATATGAGCTGGAAGGTCATTAAGGCGCTTCCGCAGCTTACGGTTACGAAATCTTTATACGATGTACTCTCTAATTACTTTCAGGATGAAAGAGTCAAATACGCCTTTACCTTTCAGTCGAAGTATCTTGGCATGTCGCCGTGGGATTGCCCCGGAGCATTTTCGATTCTATCCTTCATGGAGCATGAATATGGAATATTCCATCCAAGAGGCGGAGTAAATCAGCTGTCAAAAGCGATGGGAAAGGTGCTTGAAGAATACGGCGGGAGGCTTCATCTCGGCAAAGGAGTTAAAAAACTATGGGTCGAGAAAAAGGATGTAAAAGGAATTATTTTAGAGGACGGAACAGCAGTCCATGCGGACGAAGTCGTTATTAATGGCGATTTTGCCCATGTAATGTCGAATTTAGTGGACCCAGGCATCTTGAGAAAGTTTTCGAAAGAGAAACTGGAAAAGAAAAAATATTCCTGCTCAACTTTCATGATCTATCTTGGACTTGATAAGAAATATGATCTTCCTCACCATTCCATTATTTTTTCAGAAGACTATAAAAATAATGTGGAAGAAATTACAAAAACGCTCAAGTTGTCAGGGGATCCATCCATCTACATCCAAAACGCCAGCGTGACTGATGACACACTTGCACCCGAAGGCAAGTCTGCCCTTTACATACTTGCCCCGGTTCCTAATAATTTCAGCGGAATTGACTGGGAAAAATATCAGGATTCGTTTAGAGATTTGGTGTTTGAAACGATAGAAAAAAAGACGCAGTTTAAAAACTTAAGAGCGCATATTGAAACAGAAAAAATCATTACTCCAAAAAATTGGGAGCAAGACATTCTCGTATACAAAGGTGCAACGTTTAATTTAGGCCATCAGCTGACGCAAATGATGGTTCTTAGACCGCACAACAAGTTTGAAGAGCTGAATCATTGCTGGCTGGTGGGCGGAGGGACGCATCCCGGCAGCGGGCTTCCCACCATATTGGAATCAGCACGGATCACAACCAATGCCCTCATGAAGGAAACGAGTCATCCTGTACCTTTAAAATCTGAAAAGAAATTGGGGAATGCACTATGAAAATAGCGATTGCGGGCGGAGGGATCGGCGGTCTGATATCAGCGCTGATGCTCAGGAAACACGGATATGATGTCACGATCTTTGAAAAAAGGAACAAGCTTGGCGGCAGGTTAGCTTTTGTAGAGGAAAAAGGTTACAGGATCGATGAAGGGCCGACGATTGTCCTTTTGCCTGAAATGCTGAGGGCGATTCTGCAAGAGGCAGGTGTATCAGATGATCAGTACGAATTAATCAAAATTAATCCCTTGTATAAACTGCAGTTTAAAGATGGTGCGTCTTATACAAAATACAATTCTGTAGAACGCCAGCTCCAGGAAATAAGCGAAAATTTTCCCGGAAATGAAGACGGGTTCCGAACGTTTATGAAAGATATGGAGATTCGGTTTCAGCTTGGAAAGTCAAAATTTCTTGAGAAGTCATTTCATGACAAGCGCACATTCTGGACTCGGCATAATCTGCAGACACTTATGCAGCTGAAGGCTTATAAATCTGTGAATAACTCACTCAAAGCTTATTTTCAGGATGAAAAGATCAGGCAGGCTTACTCTCTGCAGACGCTGTATATAGGCGGCAATCCTCTTGATTCTCCGGCTCTGTACTCACTCATCTCATTCAGCGAGCATCAGCATGGAATCTATTATTTAAAAGGCGGTTATGCAAGTCTTGTCACCGTTTTAGAAAACGAACTTTTAAAACAGGGTGTAGAAGTTGTTACGGACGCGAATGTTGAAAGAGTTTTGTCAGACGGCGAAAAAGCGGAGGGACTGATTGTTAACGGCAATGTGATAAAAGCAGATTCCTTTGTTTTAAATGGAGATTTTCCTGGAGCATCCAAGCTGATTTCACAAGAATCAATGCCGACCCGAAACTATACGCCGTCATCAAGCTGCGTCATGCTTTATTTCGGCTTAAACAAAGTATACAAGGAAGCACTTGTTCATCAGTTTTTTATGGGTTCAGATTTTAATCAGCATATGAAGGAAATTTTTGTTACTAAAGAAGTGCCGTCAGATCCGTCCTTTTATGCTTTTCATCCTTCTGTAATCGATTCATCGCTTGCGCCTGAGGGGCATGGAGTGCTCTATTCATTAATTCCCGTTCCTTCCGGAAGCAGCGTCAATTGGAAGGAGCAAAATGGCTTTATCGAGAAAATGATCGATCAGCTTGAGGAGCGGGGGTTCCCTGGACTCAGAAAATCCATTCAGTGGATGAAGGTCCGTACACCTGAAGATAAAGAGATGGAAGGTCTTTTTCAGGGAGGAAGCTTTGGCATTGCGCCTTCCTTATTCCAATCAGGCGTATTCAGACCCCAGGTAAAGCCTTCGAAGCTTTCAAATGTATATGCAGTGGGAGCATCCATTCATCCGGGAGGCGGGGTCCCGATTGTGATGCAGGGGGCGAAATTGATGGTATCAGCCATCCTGTCAGATCATAAGAACAAAGAGAGTGAAGGAGTGAGTTTGAGTGGTTAATTTAAACCTTGCCTATAAACAATGTGAAGAAGTCATTCAGCATCATTCTAAAACTTTCTATAAAGCTTTTTCCCTCCTTCCTTCTAAAAAGAGGAAAGCTGTTTGGGCAGTATACGCTTTTTGCAGAATCGCAGATGATATCGTTGATGAAGGAAAAAAGCCTAAAGAAGAGCTCAGGAAATTTCAGGAAGAATTCGAGGGTTTTCTAAAAGGCAGTTTTTCTCATGAAAACTTTATGTGGGTTGCCCTTCATGACACATTCAAACATTATGAAATGGATATTCAGGCCTTTCAGGATATGATAAAAGGACAGGGAATGGACCTTGTGAAAATCCGCTATCACTCTATGGACGAAGTGCTGGACTATTCTTATCATGTAGCAAGCACTGTCGGTCTAATGCTTCTGCCTATTTTGGCGCCTAAAAAGAAAGCGGTTCTTAGAGAAGGGGCGATTGCACTTGGACTTGGCATGCAGCTGACGAATATCCTCCGTGACATCGGTGAGGATCTTGGGCGAGACCGGATTTATGTCCCAAAAGATATTATGCAAAAGCATCACCTGACAGAGCGGGATCTGCAGAAGCAGACCGTTACTCCAGAATTCATCAGAGTATGGGAGCATCTTGCCGCTGAAGCGGAGAAACAGTATGATACAGCGATGCTGACAATGAATGAATATCCTATCCATGCCCGTGCACCGGTAAAAGCTGCCGGACACTTTTACAGAGCTATACTCAACAAAATCCGTTTGAATGACTACGATGTGTTCGGTGAGCGGAACTTTGTGTCGAGTGAAGAAAAACATGCCATACTGTCGCAGATCTGATTCTGAATTGGCACTGCGGCAGCCAGAATTTATGAGGCTGGTGCTATATACGCGATCAGCAGCAGCATAAAAAGGGTAAAGTGCAGTAAAAACAGGTGACCTGACGTGATAGCTGAACCACCGTCTTCATCGGGACGGTGGTTTTTGGCGGTTTTTAATCTCACTTTTTTGATTATTCTAAAATAATGATTGACAGAACGAAGCTGTAAGTATAATATACAGTTATTCAAAAAATTCATAGCTTGCTTATCAAGAGAGACTGAGGGAACAGGCCCTGTGAAGTCCGGCAACCTCCTTAAATGGAACGGTGCTAAATCCTGCAGAATGATTGTTCATTCTGGAAGATAAGTCGTCATACATACGATTCCTCTTTCTGAATGAAAGGGGAATTTTTTTGTGTGAATAAATAGGAGGAGAAAGAATGAAAAAATTAGTTTTAGCACTTATTGTACTTGTTATGGGAGTCTTATCTGCTTGCGGTGCAGAAGGAGCAGATGGAGAAAAGAAAAGGATTAAAATTGGAGCTTCAGCAGGTCCTTACACAGATATGGTTGAACTGGCGATCAAACCGGGCCTTGAGCAAAAAGGCTACGAAGTTGAGGTTGTTCAATTCAATGATTACATTCAGCCAAATCAGGCGCTCGGCAATGATGAGCTTGATGCCAATCTGTTTCAGCATAAAATCTATATGGAAACCTTCGCAAAACAAAGCAAATTGGATTTATCTGAAGTGATTACTGTGCCTACTGCACCTATGGGAATTTATTCTGACAAAATCAAATCCCTCAGTGAAGTGAAGGAAGGGGCGACTGTCGCCATTCCGAATGACCCAACCAACGCAGCGCGCGCTCTCAAGATTTTGAAAGATGGCGGATTAGTCGAGCTGAATGAAGCTGTGAATCCGATCCAGGTATCTGAAAAAGATGTGACCAAAAATCCTAAAAAACTAACATTCGTTCCTGTAGAAGCTGCCCAATTGCCAAGAGCAGTGGAGGATACAGATTTGTCTGCAGTACCGGGAAATTTTGCTTTAGCTGCGAAAATGAATCTTGCAGACGCAGTTCAGCTGGAGGAAATGAATGATGTGCACCGCAACCGTGTCGTGATGAATACGAAAGATGCAGATTCAGAGATTGCTGAAGATATTAAGGAAGTTGTTGAATCTGAAGGGTTTGAAAAAGCGATTGATAAAGATTTTGCAGGCTTTGGAAAGCCTGAATGGATGGAGAAAAAATAATAGATGAAAACCCACTTCATGCGAAGTGGGTTTTTCTGCTCATGCTCTTTTTGCTAAAGCCTCTCCTACATTGATGCCGCTTAACGTCACCATAGGCGATCCGCCTCCGGGATGCGTGCTTCCGCCGACGAAGGAGAGATTTTTAATATCCTTTGCAAAGTTGCTTGGACGGAGGAAAGCATCTATTTTCCTGTTGGCAGATATGCCATACAATGCCCCGCGGTAGGCCCCAAACGTTTTTGATATCTCAAGCGGAGTGATAATGCGCTCACATGCAAGATGGCCGCGAATTTTCACGCCTTTTTTTTCCAATAGATCGTAAATCCGTTCTTTGTACTCTTCTTCGTTAATAACAAGCCTGCCTTTTTTAGTCAGCGCAGGAGCATTGACAAGGATAAACAAGTTGTCACCATGCGGGGAAACAGTCCGGTCACTATAGGAAGAATTGCTGATATAGATGGTAGGAGTATCGCTGTATTGATGATCTGAAAACAATTCACGGAACTCTGTTTCATAGTCTTCTGAAAAAAAGACATTATGGTGCAGTAATTGCGGATTGCGAATCGTTAATCCTGCTAAAATGACGAATGCTGAGATGGACGGCTGGTAACGGTCGCGTTTAGCTGTGTTAAAATTTGGCCGATCCTGTTCGCGGACGAGATTTGGATAAGCTTCAAGCAAGTCAGCATTCATAACAAATTCATCTGCCGCAATTCGCTGTCCGTCTGAAAGCATTGCGCAGCTCGCGCGCTTGTTCTCAACATCTATTTTCATAACTTCACTGTTAAAATGAAACTGAACCCCGAGTTTCTCAGCTATTGTCAAATAAGCTTCAGCAATTTTCACATTGCCCCCTTTGACATAAAATACTCCCTGTAATAGCTCCAAATAGGCAATCATAGCGAATGTGGCAGGTGAAATATAGGGTGAGGAGCCAATGTATGTCGCATAACGGTCAAATGCTTTTATGATGTCAGGATTCTTAAAATAGCGGCTGAAAAAATGGTGCATGGATTCAAGCGGTCTTACCTTGAGAAGAGCAGTTCCAAGAGAAGGAGACAAATAGTCTGTAAAGGATTCGAACATCTTAGGGAAAAAATGGGTTTCTGACAATTTGTAGAGTCTTGTAATCTCTTCTAAAAACGAATCATAGTGTTCTGAAGCAAATGGATCTGAGGACTCAAGCTGTTTTTTCATGGCTGCCGCCCGGCTTGTAAAATCAAATACGGCGCCGTTTTCGAACACATTCCGTGTATGAACATCAAGCTTTATCATTTCAATATAGTCCTGCATCTTTTCGCCGGCAATCGAAAAAACACGCTCAAACACTTGCGGCATTGTAATCGTATTTGGGCCGAAATCGAAATGATAGTCTCCAAGATCTACCGGCATCAATTTTCCGCCGGCGTGACTGTTTTTTTCAAATACATCTACCTTGAATCCGCGGCTTGCAAGTGTGATTGCAGCGGATAATCCGCCTAAGCCCGCTCCTATAACGACCGCTTTTTTCATACGTAACGTCCTTTCTGACACTGAAAACTATAAAATATTAACGAAGTTCTTTGTATCTTGATCTATGATCTGCTGTTTTAAAGCATCCAGTTCTTTTGTAAAGAAACATTCGAAACGTTCGTTTTTTTCCTTGCGAGTGTTTCCTTCAAGCTGATCATAAAACAGAGGAGGTAATATTCGGACGAAAATATCCTGTTTTTTTTGATTGCCAAATGAGTAGTAAAACAGCACAGGCAAGATGGGGACCTCTTTATTTTTCTCAAGCAGGGAAATGGCGCCAGGCAAGAATCCAAGCGGCCTTTTCTCAAGGTGCAATTCATTGCCCTGCGGAAACAGACAAACAGACTTGTTTTCACCCAGCTTGGCTTTTGCATACTGAAGAGAAAGAACAATGTCTTTTGGTTTATCGCGGTTTACTGAAAAAGCACCCAATTTTTTAAAGAATGGGAACTGGATGAGTCCCTTTTCATGCATCATAATATAAATGTCGTGTTTAAGCTTAGCCTGATTGCAATGAAAAAGCAGCAATCCGTCCCACCATGTGCTGTGATTCATGCAAATGACGGCCTGCTCGGGAATGTTTGCACAGCTGTCCGTATAGATCCCGTTAAAATGTCGTTTAAACAGCATGCGATTATAGATGAAAAAGAGTTTTTCAAAGTATGGTTTTTTAGATGCTTCGATCATGTGTAAACCTCTTCAGTGAAAGATAATAGCCTGCCAAAGCAATGGCTGTAAGCGAAGCTGTCATAATGACGGCAAGCCAAAGCTGATTGATCAGCGCAAGCAGGATAAACATAGCCTGAATCAATCCGAAAACAAGAATCATTCTGCTGTGCCAAAGATTATAGGTTGAAATTTCTTTATGTACGATAAAGTAGATGGCAAAGTGAAGAATGAATGCCACGATAAACCAGCCTGCAAAATTTGAAAATGGAATATTATAATAGAAGCTTTCAGCCTGCCAGACCCAATATTCTTTCACTTCATATGCTACTGGATCAATGATTAAATCCATCAGGACTGCAAGAAATGAGCCCGTCAGCACGTATAGGATGACATTTTGATTGTAAGCAATGACTTTTGCCAGCGCATGCGACGAAGCAATAACCATCAGCCATGCAAATCCAATCGCAATTGGTACGCCAATCAGCTTTGGACCAAAATCCTGAGTATAATAATAATCTCCGAAAAGAATTCCGTACTCTACCCCAAGATGTTCAGCAAAAATGGAAAAAAACACGATTAGTGCCGATATGAAAAGTCCTTTCGTCCGGCCGTAGGAGCGGATAAAATAAATGCCGCCGATGATCCCCGCTGCAATTAAAAAGACGACATTTGCCCATTCAAGGACAGGCGGAAGAATATCAAAGCTAAGCAAAATAACCCCGCATGCATACCAAAAAAGAAAAAAATAATAAATTGATTGATCGAGTTTCATTTTTTTCGCACCTCTCTCTCCCTTGATTATAGGAGACAGGGATATGATTCACAAGAATACATGCGCTGTGCCTTTAATTTAAACAATAAGAAACAGGCAATAAAGTCACAACCGGACTCTTTTGCCTGCTTACTTTCAGTCAAAACGGACTATTCTGATTTACCTTTTAGGCTGTGGTTTTTTTATTTGAACTGCTCTCTTCTGCAGCTGAGAATGATTCTGGATAGCCGTAGCTTCCGTGCTCACTCATATCCAGTCCGATCATTTCTTCTTCTTCCGTTACGCGGATTGTGCCCATTACTTGCTTCATCACTTTCAAGATGACGTAGGAGATGACAAAGGCATAAGCAGCGCATGACAGGATGCCAATCGCTTGAACCCCAAGCTGAGTGAAGCCTCCGCCGTAGAATAATCCAGCTAAACCGCCGTTTCGTTCTGCAAGCTCTGGAGTTGCAAAGAATCCGGTTGATAAAGTTCCCCAGACTCCAGCAGCACCATGAACAGACAGGGCGAAAATCGGATCATCAATTTTGGCTTTATCAAATAGCTTCATGCTGAAGTAGACAATGATTCCTCCTACTAATCCAATAACAACTGCTGCCCACGGAGCAACAAACGCACAAGACGCTGTAATGGCTACAAGACCAGCAAGTGCACCATTCAAGGTTGTTGGAATATCTGCTTTTCCTGTCATGATGCGAACCACAATCATTGCAGCAACTGCACCAGCAGCAGCGGCAAGCTGAGTGTTTAATGCTACATAGCCGAAGAATCCGTCAGACACGCCGAATGTGCTTCCAGCATTAAAACCAAACCATCCAACCCATAGAATCAAAACACCTAAAGCTGTGTACACTTGGTTGTGGCCAGACAATTGATTCATAGTTCCGTCTTTCCCGTATTTTCCAAGCCTTGGTTTTAAGACAATTGTTGCTGCAAGTGCTGCCATAGCACCAGTTAAATGAACAACAGTCGAGCCTGCAAAGTCTTGCTTGCCTAAATCCTTCAGCCAGCCGGCGCCCCAGATCCAGTGGGCGACGACAGGATAAACAAGAGCTGAAAATAGAACCGCAAAGATAACGTAGGCAGACAATTTAGCACGTTCTGCAAAGCCTCCAAAGGCAATGGTCAATGCAATGGCTGCAAATGCCAGCTGGAAAAAGAAATCAACGGATGTCGTTAATCCGCCGTCAGCAGGTGATGCGTCACCATAAAAGAAACTTGATAGTCCGATAAATTTATTTCCATCTCCATAAATAAACCCATAGCCGACAGCCCAGAAGACGAGAGAAGCAATTCCGATTGTGAAGATTGTCTTGCCGGCGATGTGGCCGGCATTTTTCATTCGGGTTGAACCGGCTTCAAGTAATATAAAGCCTCCTTGCATAAGCAATACCAGTATACCTGCAATAATGACCCACAAATTGTCCATTAACACGACAGCATCCATAAAAACACGCTCCTTCTTTTTAGTTGGCAAATAAGAATAAATAAGACCAAAGACAGAAAATCCGAAAACGATGTTAGGTAATATAACACTTGTTGTTATGTTTATTATCATATGGCATGAATATGCAGAAATCAAGTATTTTTCTGAAAATTTAAATAAAAAATTTAGGACTAACAGACTACAAATAAATGAAGCGCTTTCTTTTTGTGTTAATTTATCTTACATAAAAAACCTGACTGTGTAAGCCAGGTTTAGGAAACAGCATTTGATTGTAAAATAAATCCTTTGTTCACCCACACTTTTGACTTCCAGCGAATCAGCATCAAGACTCCCCTTAGCCACTCATCTGCGATAAAAGCCATCCAAATTCCGGCAAGACCAAGTTCAAAGTGAATGCCTAATAGATAAGCGAGCGGGACGCTGATGCCCCACATGGATAAAATACCCATATAGACTGGAAACTTAACATCGCCTGCTGCTCTCAGAGCGCTGATAATAATCAGGTTAAAAGCTCTGCCTGGTTCAAGAATAATCGTCAGCAGCATGAGGGATGCACCGATTTGCAGAATTTCCTGATTGTCTGTGAAAATGCCAAACAAGCTATCTGTGAAAATGCTGAATATGATTGCGATAACAGCTGACATTCCAATTCCCCAGTATAAAGATTTCAAGCACCGTTCATAGGCTTTGCTGTATTCTCTCGCACCTGCCATTTGTCCGATAAGGATTTGATTTCCCTGGCTGATGGCTAAACTGAAGAGGAAGATGAACATCATCAGGTTCTGAGCGTAAACTTTTGTTGTCAGTGCTTCAGCGCCAAGCATTGTAATGAAGACTGTGATGACGATTTGAGATCCATTGTACGATAAATGTTCGCCAGCTGAAGGAACACCGATTTTCAGCAGGTTTTTAAGATGTGCAGCAGGCAGTTTAAATACATCCTTCAATTTTGTTTCAAAAGAAATCCTTTTTATAAGCAAATATGAAATGGCGATCAGTCCGATGAATCTGGATGTGACAGTAGAGATGGCAACACCTTCAACGCCCAGTACCGGCAATCCGAATGGACCAAAGATAAAAATGTAGTTGCCGATGACATTCAGTATATTCATCCCGATCGTGATGTACATCGTATCTTTTGTGAAGCCGTAGCTTTTTAAGATCGCTCCGATTGTCATGATCAAAGCCTGGATAAAGCATAAGCCTCCTACTAAACGAAGGTATAAATCCGCTTCCGGAAGGAGTGAGGCTGGAAGGTTCATCATATTGAGCATGGCTTCGCTGAACACAATGACAATCAGGCCGATGACAATCCCGAGGATCAGATTGGCTGCAATGGATACTTGAGAAATCTCAAGCGCGCTCTTGCGGTTGCCTGCCCCGACATTTTGTGTGATCAGCACAATAGTTCCAGTTGCAATGAAGCCGAACATCACAATGAGCACATTCAATATCTGATTGGCAACGCCTACTGCAGCTACAGATTCATCGGAGTATTGGCTGAGCATAAGGGTATCGGCATTTCCCATCAGCATATGTAAAAATAATTCTATGAAAATCGGCCATGTAAGAGCAAATAATGTCAATTTTCGATCTTTTAATTTTTGAGTCAAACCGGACATTCCCTTCTGTAAAACACATATAAAATCATTACTAGTTTACAGAGGATCTTATATAATAAAAAGAGATGATTACGATCATTTTTGTAAATATACGACCTGAAAAAAGGAGGACAGTATGACATACATCGGTTTTGATATTCCTCCATTTCCTGTTTTTATTAAAGGAGGGGATGCGATTTTTAATAAAGGAACCAAACATTTTAAACGTGTTTTCACTGTGTTTGACCTTATCTATGTTCAGTCAGGAGAGCTTTATATGACTGAGCATGAACGTTCATTTACGATTAGAGAGGGACAATATCTGATTTTAATCCCTGGTTTTGAGCATTATGGCCATAAAAGCTGCGGAAAAGATACAAGGGTTTTCTGGACTCATTTTAAAATGGCCGGAGCTTTTTCCCTTCATGATCAAGGAAACGAAAACTGGTCCGAGGTGCAGACTGTTGATGGAGATTTCGTAGAGCCGTCCAGATTCCATTTTAAAATTCCTGCTTTTGGGGAATGCATACATAAGGATTTTGTCGAAAAAATCTTTGATAATCTGGTCAGCATGTATCACCAGACTCCTGATTATCCGTTAAGACAGCAAATTTACTTTGAAGAATTGATTCTTCATTTGCAAAAAGAGTCGCTGCAAATTCCAAGCGCTGCCGAAAAAGTAGTGGAGGAGACACTCAGGTTTTTAAGAAAGCATTACAAAGAAGAAATTAAAATGGAGGACTTTGCAAGAGAATTGCACTTTCACCCCGATTACATTACCCGGTGCATGCAGAAAACGATGGGAGTGACACCTGTTCAGTACTTAAATCAATACCGGATGGAGCAG
Source organism: Metabacillus idriensis (assembly GCF_009674765.1). GTDB lineage: Bacteria > Bacillota > Bacilli > Bacillales > Bacillaceae > Bacillus_P > Bacillus_P idriensis. The sequence continues at coordinate 355,003 of NZ_WKKF01000001.1, forward strand.
GCTAAGCGGCTGCTCCGAACGGCTGACCACAAAATTTCATCGATTGCAAAAGAAGTCGGAATTTTTGATGCTGCTTACTTTACAAAAGTATTTAAACGTTTGGAGGGGGTATCGCCGCTTGAGTATCGAAAGATAGTATCAAGAAAGAAATAAAGCTTGGATTAGAATTGCGGGTAATAGGTCAGGATGATACTACAATTGAATGGAGGAGATCGAAATGCCGACAATACACGTTCCGGGAAAAGGGTCGTTTGAGGCCGAATTGGGAAGAAAACTGGTACTTGCACTTGAGGATAACGGAATTGATATTCTGCACCGCTGCGGGGGAAAAGCAAAATGCACATCCTGCCGGGTCGAAATCCTCGAAGGTGATTTTGAAGATGTTACAAATGCAGAGAAAAATGCTTTTGCTGAAAAAGGTGTTGAGGACCATTTGCGGTTATCTTGCCAAATCCGCGTGAGCGGCGACATCACCTGCAGGCCGATTATGACAGTCGAGAGCAGGGGCATTGATGCGGGTCCGCGCCCTGAAGAGTGAAAAAACAGCCCTGGAGATCGTTCCGGGGCTGTTTTTTTATTCACTTATTTTCCAATTAAATAGAATGCCATCTCAAATGGCTTCACTGTTACAGTGAGATTCTTAGAGTGTGCGGCATATTCTTTGCCTGTCAGTAAGTCAATTAATTTTTTATCTTCTAAATCAAAAGGAAGTGCTGCCGTTAACTCGGTTTCTGAATTATTAAGGACTGCAATCATTTTTTGTGCTTCGTTCTGTTTTGTAAAAATAACATGATTGGTTTCATCGTTAGCTTCGACAAATGTAATATCTCCTCCATTACCGAATACAGGATATTGCTTGCGGAGGCCAATCAGCTTTTTCACATAATTGAAAAGCTCACGATCCTGCTTGGCCTCATCCCAGATCATGCATTTGCGGCAGCCTGGATCCTGTTCCCCGTCCATGCCGATTTCATCTCCATAATAAATGCAGGGCGAGCCGATAAAGCTTAACTGATAGGCAAACAGCAGCTTCAGTTTTGCCTTGGAGTGATTCGCTGTATTTAAGATGCGCGGTGTATCATGGCTTCCGAGTAAATTGAAAGCCACTTCATTTACGTTTTTCGGATAAGAGTGGAGCACGCTTTCCATAATATTCACGAACTCCTGAGCCCGTACTTTATCACCAGCAATAAAATTCATTGTCCCTGTTGTAAACGGATAGTTCATAACGGCATCAAACTGATCTCCCAAAAGCCATGGCATCGAATCATGCCAGATTTCACCTAAGATATAAACATCTTCTTTTTCTGCGCGGACAGCCTGTCTGAATTCACGCCAGAATTGATGATCTACTTCATTTGCAACATCCAGTCTCCATCCGTCAATGTCAAACTCGCGAACCCAGTAACGCCCTACTTCAAGCAAGTATTCCTTCACTTCAGGATGCTCCGTATTCAGTTTAGGCATGCTCTCAACGAAAGCGAATGCATCATAGTTTAATGTATCATCTTCATTTTTAAGCGGGAACTGATGAATATGGAACCAGTCTTTATACTTGGAATCCATTCCATGTTCGAGTACATCCTGAAATTGAGGGAAGTAATAGCCGCTGTGATTGAAAACCGCATCAAGCATGATTTTAATTCCGTTTTCATGACACGTTTGCACAAGCCGTTTAAACGTCTCTTTATCGCCAAATTGAGGATCAAGCTCCATGTAATCGATTGTGTCATATTTGTGATTGGAATACGCTTTAAAAACGGGTGTGAAATAAAGACCGCTTACACCTAATTCTTTCAGATAATCGATATTTTTGATGACGCCTTCAAAATCCCCGCCAAAGAAATTGCCGCTCGTCGGCTCCGTGCTGCCCCACTCCAAAGTGCCTTCTGGATTAATAGAAGAATCTCCGTTTGCAAATCTTTCAGGGAAAATTTGATACCAGACTGTATCCTTGACCCATTCAGGTGCTTTAAAAACATCGGCCTTGTTCAAAAAAGGAAACGCAAAATAGGGGGCAGTGTCATCAACTGTGATTTCATTCATAAACCCTTTTTCCGTATAAATAAGTTTTTCGTCTCCGGAAGACAGCTCAAATCCGTACCGCATCCGGCGGTATTCTGGTTCAACAGCGGCAAACCAGTAATCAAACAGCTCGTCCGAACCGCTTTTATGCATCGGTTCAAGTTTGAAGTGCCAGCCTTTTTCGCTCCATTCATATGGATCGCCATAAATCAGAATGACAGCGTCAGCATCATTCTTTTTTGTGCGAAGCCTGAGGTGCATGGTTTTTTCATCATAAGCATAGGCGAATTGATTTTTGGGGCGGTGATAGATTGCTTCTTTTAACAAGTTGTTCACTCTCTTTCATTAGCTGAATTGTGTATAACGGCGAAATCGGCAGGACTAAAGCTGATACAGAAGGTGTGACTATCATCCTATTCTATTGATCACCTTGAATCGCCAAATTATTGAATATGAACTCATTATAAAACATCAGGAAAACGTTTGCATATAATTATAAAAATATATTGACTTTTATTTCTGGCAAACTTAAAATAAAAATTAGTTAATAGGGAAAACGTTTGCACAACTGTTCTCACAAATCACTCACCCTTTTTTTTGAGAATGATAGGAAGCGTTTTCACTTTTATACTATGAGTCTTTGGTTTCAGTTGTGCGGATTGCCTCTGGGCACTAAGTACATTGAAATAGATTACAACAAAATAAAAGGTGGGGAAATTATGAGGAAGATTTTATCTTTATCTCTAATTGCATTACTGATGTTTGTTATGGTTGCATGCAGCAAGCCTAGCAGCTCAGAGCCGGCAAAAACAGAAGGCGGCGACAAAGAGGGCGATAAAAAGACAGAAGAAGCAGTAGATTTAGAACCTGAAGAAGGCGCAAAATTAGTACTTTGGGATAATGCGGATTCAGAAGCTGAATGGGCATCTTATGTAGCAGAAGAATTCACAAAGAAATACGATATCCCAGTTGAAGTACAAGAAGTAAACCACGTTGACGCTGCTGGAAAGCTTGAAGTTGACGGACCTGCTGGACTTGGAGCTGACGTATTCCACGCACCTCATGACCACGTAGGAAACATGGTAAAAGCTGGTCTTATTTATGAAAACGTTTTAGCTGACGAATATAAAGAAAAATTCCTGCCAGCTGCAATCAGCGGTACTTCTTACACTGAAGAAGGCGGTGAATCCACTCTTTACGGATTCCCTATGGCAATTGAAACATACGCACTTTATTACAACAAAGATTTAGTAGACAAGCCTGCAGAAACGTTTGACGAAATTTTTGAGCAATCTAAAGGATTTGCTGGAGACGGCAAATACGGCTTCATGATGGAGCCTGCAAACTTCTACTTTGCACATGCATTCTTCGCTGGATACGGCGGTTATATCTTCGGAAATGACAACACAGATGCATCTGATCTAGGCATTAACAATGAAGGCGCTGTTGCTTCAGGTGAATTCATGCAGCGCATGAACAAAGAACTTCTTCCATTGAAAAAAGAAGATATTACTGGTGACTTAATCAGTTCTTTCTTTAACGATAACAAATTAATGTACCGAATCTCTGGTCCATGGGATATCAAAAACCATGAAGAAGCAGGCATCAACTTCGGTATTGCTCCGCTTCCTAAATTAGATAACGGCGAAACCCCAAAAAGTTTCTCTGGAATCAAAGCTTACTATGTAAACTCTTACTCTAAGTATCCTAAAGCTGCTACTCTATTAGCACAATTCGCTACAAGCACAGAAATGCTTGAAAAACGTTTTGAAATGACTGGACAGCTTCCTCCTCAAACAGAATTGATTGAAAGCGATGCTATCCAAAACGACGAAGTTGCTTCTGCATTCCTTGAACAGGCTGAATCAGCACTTCCAATGCCAAACATCCCTGAAATGCAATCTGTATGGGGACCAATGGAAACTGCTTATACAACAATGTGGAACGACGGAACTGAACCTAAAAAGGCACTTGACGCAGCACTTCAGCAAATTGAGGATGCTATCTCTTCACAAACGAAGTAATAGTCAGTCTGAGCCGATACCTTTGGTATTGGCTCAACTTTTATCCTTTATTGGCAGGCAGCAGCCTCTACCTCTATGCGGATAGAATGCATGGGACAGAGGTGCAGGCTAACTGCCCGTAAATGGGGACAGCAAAGGGACAATGGGGTAATAAGCAAGAAAAATTTTCTCTAGGGAGATACAACTTTCAATCAACGTGAGGAGGCCTGGCATAATGCGCGGACCAGCTAGAATAGGTGCATTACTATCGTTTTTACTAATGGGGCTTGGACAGATCTACCACCGTCAATATCTTAAAGGGATTTTATTTATTCTTTTAGAAGTTTACCTTTTGGTATTCTGGTCTTTGCCGTTCAGATATGCAATGTGGGGCTTAACAACACTGGGCGACACCCCGCAGACAAGAAATGGATTTACAGTCGTGCAAGGCGATCACTCCATATTCTTAATGATCGAAGGGATCATTTTCTTAATCTCCTTCCTGCTTTTCATCTGGGTTTACTACTTAAACGTTCGTGATGCATACAAAGTAGGCAAAATGCGCGAGCGCGGCATTAAGCCTAATACAGCAAAACAAACCCTGATAAATGTATGGGAAAATGGGTTCCCTTACATCCTTTTAACACCATCTATTCTATTTACAATGTTTTTAACGATTCTTCCTCTGCTATTTGGAGTTATGATTGCATTTACAAATTATTCAGGTCCAAATCATCTGCCGCCAAAGGCTTTGGTGGATTGGGTAGGATTTGATACGTTCTTAAACCTTTTCCAATTAAAAACATGGAGCACAACGTTCTACGGAGTTTTTGGCTGGACGGTCTTATGGGCGATTTTATCAACAGCGACTACGTTCTTCCTTGGATTGATCTTTGCCGTTCTGATCAATCATAAAGGCATTAAACTTAAGCGTTTATGGCGCAGCATCTACATTCTTCCATGGGCGATTCCGCAATTTGTCAGCATTTTGATTTTCAGAAATATTTTCAACGGAGAATTTGGGCCGCTGAATCAATATATTAAAGCACTTGGCCTTGAAGCTATTCCTTGGCTGTCAGATCCAATGTGGGCAAAAGTTACGCTTGTAACAGTAAATATGTGGTTTGGATTCCCGTTCTGGATGGTTCTTATGAGCGGTGTTATGACGACAATTGATAAAGAAATGTTTGAAGCGGCAGATGTTGACGGAGCAACGCCTTGGAGCAAGTTCTGGAAGATTACTATGCCGATCGTTATGTTCTCAACCGCTCCGCTCCTTATCATGAGCTTTGCAGGGAACTTCAATAACTTCAACATTATCTACCTATTAACTCAAGGTAATCCTGTTAACGTGAATTACAGCTATGCCGGATCAACGGATATCCTGATCAGCTGGATTTATAAAATGACGCTTGAACAAAGTCAATTTGCTACAGCTTCTGTCGTATCGATCTTAATCTTTATCGTAGTAGCAACTCTTTCTATCTGGAACTTCAGAAAAACAAAAGCATTCAAGGAAGAGGATATGATGTCATGATGAATAAAAAATTAACTGATAAACTCGTCGTTGGCTTTATATACGCCATATTGATCATAACAGCGATTCTTGTACTGTATCCTGTCTATTTCATCCTGATTGGATCATTAAATCCAGGCGACTCACTGTTTGCAACAAAGCTTATTCCAGAAGCTTTAAGTCTTGATCACTACCGTTACTTATTTGAGGAAACAAAATATTTAACATGGTACAAAAACACGTTTAAAATTGCATTCTTCAACATGGTTATTTCAACATTCCTTGTTGTAACAGCAGCATATGCGTTTTCACGCTTCCGTTTTCCGGGCCGCAAACAGGGTTTAATGGCGATGCTTGTTCTGCAAATGTTCCCAAGCTTCATGGGAATGATTGCGATCTACATTTTACTTCTTCAAATCGGATTATTGGACAATCACTGGGGTCTTATCTTAGTGTATGCAGGCGGATCGATTCCGTTTGGGGCATGGCTTGTTAAAGGATACTTTGATGGTCTTCCAAGAAGCTTAGAAGAAGCAGCAAAAATAGACGGTGCCAGTCATACTACGATTTTCTTTAAAATCATGATGCCATTGTCAAAGCCTATCTTAGTATTTATTGCTGTAAATAACTTTATCGGACCTTGGATGGACTTCATTTTCGCCCGTCTAATCCTTCGTTCAAATGATAACAAAACACTTGCAGTTGGTTTATTTGAATTCGTAACGGGCAGAACGAGCACTCAATTTACAACGTTCGCAGCCGGAGCGGTTCTAGTAGCAGTTCCAATCACCATTCTATTCTTGCTTTTCCAAAAGTATATTGTTGAAGGATTAACGGCTGGAGCGAATAAAGGATAAGATTCGGAAATCGATTTCATATTGAATTAACAGACATAGTTTAATAGTCTTATACGTAAAGCTGTCTTGAATCCGCTTATATGGGGACGGGACAGCTATTACGCAGTAAGGGGGGCAGAGGGATGTTTAAACGTATACTGCAAGTACTGATCATCCCTTTTTTCCTTCTCTCAGGTTTTTCAGTGAACCCTGTTTGGGCAGAAGAGAAGGAAGAACGATCGTGGCAAGATGAAAGCATGTATTTTATTATGATTGACCGCTTCAATAATGGCGATACAAGCAACGATTTTGAAGCAAATCCCAAAGATCCGAAGGCATATCACGGCGGAGATCTTCAAGGGATTATCGATAAACTGGATTACATTCAGGAAATGGGGTTTACATCTATTTGGCTGACTCCGGTCTTTGATAATGAAGAAGGCGGCTATCACGGTTATTGGATTCGTGATTTTAAAAACGTGGATGAGAACTTTGGAACACTTGAGGACTTTAAAACGCTTGTAAAAGAAGCTCACAAACGGGATATGAAGGTCATGCTTGATTTCGTTGTCAATCATACGGGCTATAAACATCCATGGCTGAATGATTCTGAAAAGAAAGACTGGTTTCATGAAAAGAAGGATATTGCCAACTGGCAAAATCAAGAGGAAGTAGAAAATGGCTGGCTGTTTGGCTTGCCGGATTTAAATACCGAAAATCCTGAAACGAAAGCGTATTTAATGGATGCTGCAAAATGGTGGATCACGGAAACAGACATCGACGGTTATAGACTGGACACCGTTCGCCACGTTCCTAAAGCCTTTTGGGAAGAATTTTCGAAAGAAGTAAAATCAGTGAAGAAAGATTTCTTTTTGATGGGCGAAGTTTGGGATAAAGATCCTCGCTACGTATCGGGTTATACGGAAGCTGGCCTTGATTCTGTCGTTGATTATCCTTTTTATAATGATGCATCCAAAGTGTTTTCGAATGCAGGGGGATCGCCAGGGATGCTTGCCAACGTGTTTAAACGCAATCAAATTCTTTATAAAGATCCTTATATTTTAGGCAATTTTATAGATAATCATGATAATGAACGTTTTACACGGAAAGCCATTGCGAATAATCAAAATCCGGTTACCCGGCTGAAGATGGCTCTTGCATATATGTATTCTGCACCTGGCATGCCAATCGTGTACTATGGCACAGAAATTGCGATGGACGGCGGCAATGATCCGGACAATCGCCGGATGATGAACTTCCGTGCCAAAGATGATCTCATCAAGTATGTGTCAAAGCTTGGGAAAATCCGCTCTGAATTTCCTTCTTTAAGACGCGGAGAAATGGACGTTTTATATGATGAAAAAGGAATGACCATTCTTAAAAGAACATATAAGAGTGAAATGACCGTTATTGCGTTAAATAATTCCGATGAATCAAGAAACGCCGTTATACCGGCTAAAACGCTTGAAGAAAATAAAGAATTGCGCGGACTGCTTACAGGTGATATGACCGAAGAAAAGAACGGAGAGTATGAATTTATTCTCGACCGTGAAACAGCTGAGATCTTTGAGGTTGGGGAAAAAACTGGCCCAAACTTGCCGTTAATCAGTGTGTTCGTGGCAGTTCCGGCAGTATTTGCAGGATTCTTATACATGAACAGAAGAAAGAAGCAGGCATCTTAATGCCAGTGAACCAAAGAGAAATGAGATGATTTCTCTTTGGTTATAAAGGCTTCATAGTGAATGCGTTTACAAAGTGGTTATTTTAAAAAGAGTATGTTAAATTAGACTTTTCAATTTGGAGAGAAAAAACTGCTCCAAACATGTTGAAAGTAAGAGAGGGATGGGATTGTGGCAACAATAAAAGATGTCGCAAAGTTAGCAAATGTAGCTCCATCAACCGTATCGAGAGTGATTGCTAATAACCCGCGTATAAGTGAAAAAACAAAAGAGCGAGTAAGAGAAGCCATGACGGAGCTTGGGTATCATCCGAATTTCATAGCCAGAAGTCTTGCAAATCAATCGACTCAGGCAATTGGGATCGTGATTCCGGGTTCTGCCGATAAAGCCTTTTTAAACCCCTTCTTTCCGGAAGTGATCCGCGGCATCAGTAAAGGAGCTCACCAAAAACATTATGCCCTGCATATGTCCACTGGTGAAACCGATGCTGAAATTATGGAAGGCGTCGTTCAGATGGTTGAAGGAAAACGAGTGGACGGCATTATTCTCTTATATTCACAAGTAGATGATAAACTGACAAAATACCTGCTTATGAAAAACTTCCCGTTTGTAATCGTTGGAAAACCATTTAAGGATGTTGAGTTAATTACTCACGTAGACAACGATAATTACCGGGCAGCAAAAGAAGTAACAGAACATTTGATTGAACTTGGACACGACCGAGTTGCTTTTATTGGAGGTAATCTTAAGCTTGTGGTAACAGTTGAACGCCTTTTAGGTTATGAGAAAGCGATTCGAAATGCAGGACTTGAATACCGCGATGACTACATTGTGCATGCTCAATTTCTAAAAGAAGGCGGGCAGGCAGCTGTTCAGGAATTGTTTAAATTGAATGAGCCGCCGACTGCGCTTGTCGTAGCCGATGATTTAATGGCGCTCGGAGTTCTGAATATGCTTGATGATATGGGCATAAATGTACCTAATGACGTATCAGTTGTATCGTTTAATAATGTGATGCTGTCAGAAGTTTCAAGACCGCCGCTTACTACTGTGGATATTAATATTTTTCAATTAGGCTATGAAGCTGCCAAGCATGTGATTCAGCTGGTGGAAGATCCTAATGATCCAATTAAACGGATCATTATCCCGCATAAGCTAATGAAAAGGCAGTCATGCAAGGGATATTTACAAGAAGAAAAGCTGCATCATGCATGATTCAAAAAGAGGCTGCCCGGAGGAATCAGGGCGGCTTTTTATATTGTTTTAATTAGGCTCTTTTCGTAAATATTGTTGCTTTAGCTAGTCAATAATACAGTCCGCCCTAAAATAGCCACGTATCTTGAGGAAAAGAGCACGACCGAAAACTTTTTGCGTTGAAATAACTATACGTAAAGCAACTATTAATGCGAAAACAGCCTTTAATTACTATTTAAGTAATAGAGACTGCATCAATGAACTGATGGCTAACCAACTCCATTAAAAAACGGGCCAGTCCGATAAGTCCCTAAAACAAAGCAGGCAGGAAAAATTTCTGTTTTTCCTGCCTGCTTTTCTGTGAAAATAATAGTGGTGTCAGTTCCAGTAGTGCTGCCGCTTTTAACGGTGCAAACATGAAAAGTGGCATCATTCGCTTCCATACCCTGAAATACCGTTATTCGGTATAGCGGGGTACGATTCGGCCGCTTCCATAACCTGAAATACCGTTATTCGGTTTAACGGGGTACGATTCCGGCACTTCCTTACCCTCCAATACTGTTATTCGGTTTAGCAGGGTACGATTCCGGCACTTCCTTACCCTCCAATACTGTTATTCGGTTTAGCGGGGTTCAATTGGGCCGCTTCCTTACCTTCCAATACCGTTATTCGGTCTCCGTAGTGGTAACCCTCTTGATTGGACAAGGTACCAAAAGAAAGGACTAGCATGAAAGTCAGTGATAACTGACTTTTTGGACAGACCTGTTCACTAACCGGTCATTTCTCCGGCAATAAAGTTAAGCTTTCTTCCTTCTGCTCCGCGTTTAAATCAGTCAGATGATAGGTTCCGTTCATCCAATCATCAATCTGATCTTGATACCAATCGCTTTTCACATGGCCGGATTGGCCAGGTCCGACAATATGGTGTCCTTTTGTCATTTCAGCCGCATCGATGACAAAGCGCCAGGAAGCACCGTGATTTACGATTCCTTCAGGATTATAGTTTGCGGCGGCGACTGTAATTTGACTGCCGCCGACAGGCTGAGGTTTCTCGTTATTAAACAGCCATTTTAGAACAGGTGAGGCTGAAGAAAGAGGGTGGCCGAAATAAAGCTGATGGTAATCGCCCCATTTCCAATCCTCTGGGTTATCGCCGTATTCTTCTTGAAGAGAGGCAACGACATTCCCAAATGAAGAGAGCAAAACTTTATCAAGGCCTCCCTTATCTGAGATCCATTCAGACTCATCCCCGTTAAAAGCGCGTCTGAGCAGTTCATCAACGATTCCCTGTTTTCCTTCAAATAAGTCATCCATTTCTTTTGGAACAGCGTCGTTAAAAAGAGTGACGGGAATTTCTTTCATCAGCAAGTGAAAGAGAAGCGGAGCTCCCATATCTTTATCATCTTCCATGTTCCATTTTGCAAGCAATTTGGCAGATGCTTTTTCAGTCTCATTTAAACCACCCTCGCTGATTCTTTTAAGAATAGATGGCAAAAATTCCTCAGCATATAAATTTCGCTGATCCATCTGCAGTTTTTTCATATCATTTAAAGTGAGCTTATCCTCTGTCTCTAAAACCTCTTTAATTCTCATATACCGATAAGGCTGCGCCCAATGATGACTAATATGGTAGGGGTACGAACCATCAATCACCTTATTGTTTGCCGTAGCAACAAATCCTTCCTTAGGGTTGACAGCGCGGGGAAGCTCATCATAAGGAATGAATCCCTCCCATTCATATTCATCAGTCCAGCCAGGTACAGGAATCAGGCCGTCACCTTTTTTCCGGATTGGAATTTTTCCGTTTGCCTTATAAGCAATTGTTCCATCCGCCCCGGCAAAAACAAAATTTTGGGTTGGGACATGAAAATCTTCAAGAGCCTGTTCGAATTCGTTCCAGTCTTTCGCTTTATTCATTGAAAGCACTGCCTGGAATTCGGTTGAAGGCATAAGAGCTGTCCATTTCATTGCGAGAGCTGTATCCTGCTTTTTATCAAATGCAAATTCGGACATGACAGGGCCGTGCCTTGTTTCGATCACCTCATAATCGATGGCCCTTTCATCCTTCACCGCGATAGGCTCTTTAAACACCTTTGCATCTTCCCATTTGTCGTTGTATAAAAATTGCCGCGGATTATCAGGATTGCGTTTTTCAATGTATAAATCCTGTACATCTGGCCCCGTATTCGTTACACCCCAGGCAATATAATCATTGTGTCCAAGAATGATTCCAGGGACCCCGGCAAAAATTACACCGCTGACATTCATGCTGTCACTTTGCAGATGCATTTGATACCAGATTGATGGGGTGGCAAGGGAGAGGTGGGGGTCGTCTGCAAGCAGAGGTTTCCCGCTTTCGCTTTTTTCACCGCTCACAACCCAGTTGTTGCTTCCATTAAATTCGGGTGGAATGATGGCACTTGCAAAGCTTTTCTCCATGTTCATTTTCACTTCTTCATAAGCAGACAGAATTTCAGGGGCATCCTTTGGATAGGAAGGAAATAAGTCATATGCTTTCTCTTTTGGAAACGTATCAAGCGCCCAGTAACGGAACGCCTGCCCTGACCAATGGCCTCCTAAATCGAAAGCCATGTATTTGCCGATGGTGAGGGAATCGATTGGTGTCCATTCTGCCGGCTCGTATTTCAGCAGGCTGAATTCAAGAGGCAGTGTTCCTTGTTCTTTTGCGTCTTTCATAAAGGCATTTACACCATCTGCAAACCACTGCATTGCATCTTTTGAAGATTGATTATACTCTGGATAAGACGCTTCAGCTGCTCTTCTCAAACCGAGCGTTCTGAAAAATTTGTCCTTATCAACTGTTGCCACGCCGACCACATCACTCAGCATTCCGGATGCCTGTCTTCTGCTTAAATCCATCTGGAAGAGGCGATCCTGAGCCTGTACATATCCTTGTGCGATGTATAAATCTTTGTCTGATTTCGCCCTAATATGAGGTACCCCGTTTTTATCCCTCGTAACTTGGGCTGCATCGGTCATTCCTCTGACGATTACTTCTCCATTTAATTTGGGAAGACTTTTCTCGGCGAAAAGGTTTACATAAATGAATACTCCGATTAGAAGAAAGAGAATGGCGAAAGCTCCAATCCATAGACCTCTCCGTCTCCGGGGTACTAATCTGCGTTCTGCCTTAGCTTCCATGATCCTCACACTCCAACTTTTAGTTAACTGAATATATTACACTCAATTTTTGAAAATCCTGTGTACTGAAAAAATTTTAGAGGCAAGTGACTATTTATCTATTCAAAAGGCTGTTTTCGCATAGATTGTTGTTTTTCATGATAAATGTTGTCTGTTCCTTGCAGCGAGAGGAACTTGCTTTCCGCGGGGAGCATGGGAGCCTCCTCGGCGTTGCCTGTGGGGTCTCCCAATTTGCTCTATTTCCCGCAGGAGTCAAGTTCCTTCCGCTGCAATCCACTCAAGTTTCTTAACATTTAGTCTAATAGCAACAATATTTACGAAAAGAGCCATTCAAAAAAGAGAGAAACGTAGCATTCAATCTTTTCCAATTCCATATATATAACCATCTGACATTAGAAAATAGGTGGATTATTAATGAAAAAAATTTTACTGTTTGCTGATCCCGGAATAGATGATTCCCTGGCTATAATTTACGCTTTATTAAGTCCCGATATTGAGCTTTTAGGTATTGTTACAAGCTATGGGAATGTGTCTAAACAGCAGGCAACGGAAAATGCAGCCTATTTGCTCAAGCTTGCAGGAAGAGAGGACATTCCTGTTATAGAGGGGGCGACCTTTCCATTAAGCGGCGAGGTTTCGGTCTATTATCCTGAAATTCATGGGCAGGAAGGGCTTGGACCGATAAGGCCCCCAGAGAATATAGAGATTAATATTAAGCCATTCAGTCATATTTTTACATTGATTGAAGAACACGGAGATGAACTTGTTATTGTTGATACAGGCAGAATGACCTCCCTTGCAAATGCTTTTAATTTTAATCTTGAAGTCATGCAGGGGGTTCCTGAAATTTATTTAATGGGAGGAGCATTTTTTGTCCCGGGAAATGTAACTCCGCTCGCAGAAGCTAACTTCCATGGTGATCCAATAGCAGTAAACGTTGTGCTTAAGTATGCGAAAAAAGTATATATAACCCCTCTGAATGTGACCAACAATGCCATTATCACGAGTGAAATTGCAGGATATATATACTCTATCTCCTCAAATCCCTATAAGGAGCTTATTCCTGCCATTACGAAGTATTATTCTGATGCTTATGCAAAGCTTAGGCCAGGAAGAAGTGGAGCATCCATACACGATGTTTTTACTTTGTACTATATGCTAAACAAAGACAAAATCTATTCTGTTACCAACAATGTCGAGGTTTCCGTCTTAGATGACGCAAGAGGACTCAGCTATGCCGATTTCCGCAATAACCAGGTGCCCCCGGGTGCCAGGCATACCATTGCCCTTCATTTTCAATATCAGGACTTCCTTGCTGATTTTATTAAAGTAATGTCTTCACCTCTCCAATAATCAAAGTTTGAAAACCTGCATAAAAACGTGCAGGTTTTCTGTTAGAAAATGGCTTACAAATCACATAAAACAAAGTATATTTAAAAAAGAAGATATAAATATTTTGAATAATCCGGCGAGGGGTAAATATGAATCTATCATACATAGAAGAAACGCTGAAAAAACATGACTATTCAGAAGCTATAAAGCACTTTTTAGAAGAGTACAGGGAAGTTGCGGAGGAGAAAAAGCTTTCACGTTTTCGAGGGTTTATCCGATCTTACACAGATGAAAGCCAATTGAAATATTTGCTTCAGGTTATAGATGCATCATTAATGGAGCAGCTTGGCGGAATCATTATTAGAGACAGCTGCCGGAGGTTAAAATCTCCTTTGACGGCTATTTGGTATTGCCAGCAGCTTATTGATGAGAACAAGCTGATTGAGGCTGAAGAACTTTTAAAAGAAATAGAAAAGCAGGAACTCACTGATGAATGGAGAGAAAAGCTTTATTTCACAATGGCAAGTGCACTTATTGGGATGCGGCGATTAAAGGCTGCGTTTAAATACATGAAAAAATGTGAAGAAGCTTCCAGTGATCCGGTGGAGACGCGCTGGGCTTATTACTATTTGCAAAGCGGAGAATGGGACAAGGCTTTGAAATGCTTAGAGGTCAGCAAGAAAGATGAAAAAGACGGTTTGACCGCCTATGTGCTGCTTGTTCAGCATCATGCGCTTCAGGGGGATGCTGAACAAGCCAGAATCATTTTAGAAGAAGGTTTAACCCTTTATCCTGATTTTCCAAAACTGATTGTTGAAAAGATTAGGCTGTGCTATAAACAGAAGCGCTGGACGGATATGGAGAAAGCGATCTCAGACTTACATTCGCTTAACCCTTTTCATGAATATAAGAGAATGGCCGAGTATTACACGGCTGATTCCTTATATGAGCAGAAAGAATTTGGGAAGCTTGAAGTATTTTTAGCAGAGCACACTGAATTTAAAAAAGAATCCCATTATAAAAACTTTACTGGCCGGGCAGACCATGCTTCTAAAATGGTGAACTTTAAGCCGGTCGTGCAAAAATATAATTATTGTGTTCCTGCATGTGCAGAAATGATTTTCAGTATGTTCGGCAAGACGTATAAACAAGATGAAATTGCAGAATCTGTCTTTCAGGTTTCCGGTTCAAAGTTATCTAAAATGATTGAGTACTTCGAAGAAAAAGAGTTTACAAGCAGGTACTTTTTTGGAAATCCCGACATTTTAAAAACGCTGATTGATCTTGATGCGGCCGTTATGATCAATATCGACTATCCAACAACCTCCCATGTTCAATTGCTTGCGGGCTATGATGATAATTTGAATGTTTTCCACGTTCAGGATCCAAATCTCAGAACCACCCATGAAGTCATGTATGAGGACTTTGAGCAGGAATATGGGAACAATGGAGTCTTATCTTTAGCAGTTCTTCCTGAAAAAGATGCTGGGAAATTGCATGTATTATCTATAAATGAACACGAATTAGCAGTTAAGCTTTTTTCAATGACCGAGGTCTCGAACAAGCAGCTGAGTGATGCTGAACAAGCCTTTCTGAAAGAAAATCTTCACCTTATGGCTGTCTCAGCCTACGTCATTAAATATCTTCCTGGAATAGTGGCAGAAGAAATTCTGGATGCAGCTGCCATGTATGTTTTTGAGCATTCTAAGGAATCTGAATACCGCAGTCTTTCAGCTGCCATGGCTTATTTCAGCGTGAAAAACAATGAACGCGCCATGGAGTACTTGGAGCAGCTTACTTTTAAACAGTATTTGGCGACTTATTTGTATGCAAAAGGCAGATTAAGTTATAACAAGGATGATTATGACGGTGCATTTGAGGCATTTGCGGAAGCCTTGAAATCGGAACCGGATGATCATATCCTATGGGGATACCTCGCGCTGACTGAACTCAATCGAGACCGCGCTCAGGAAGCTTTGAGATATTCAGAGATTGCGATGGATATCAATGAAGATGATGCTTTTTCACTGATTAACCATGGAATTATTTTAATGGAAATAAACGAGTATGACAAAGCCAGAAATCTCTTCCACTCATTCTTGAAAATTGAGAAGGAGGACGGGTATGTATGGTATCAGCGGGCAAGGTGCGATAAAGAATTAGGTAGATATAAGCTTGCAAGAAGAGGATTTCAGACTGCAATAGCACTCGAACCGAAAGTGCCGCTTGCATATAAAGAGCTTTCAAGACTTTACGAAATCGTTTACGAGGATGTTTCTAAAGCGAAACAGATTCTTGAACAGGGGATTGCAGCTGCCGAAGACAAACAGCTGCTCCTCCATGAAGCGGGAGATTTATCTGAACGTGCTGGGGAACTTGAACAAGCAAGGCAATTTTATATGCAGGCTGAAGCGTTCGATCCGAAAGATGTGTATGCACGTATTTCCCTTGCCGCTCTTTATAAAGAGGAAGGAAAAACAGATCAATTTTTCAAGGCAATTCACCGCTATTTTGAACAATTTCAAGAAGACAGTGAATTTCTTATCAACGCAGGAAAGCTGATGTTCGCCGCAAGTGCAGAAATGAAAGAAAAAGACTCACATATGGATCTCGCGCTTTCTTATGTAGAAAAAGGAATTTTATATGCGGATGCTAATATTGGGGAAGCAATCGAGATTTATGTTGATCTCGTATCAGAAACGCCATACTCACGCCGCGGACTTGAATTTTTAGAAAGCATAAGAGCAGGAGAAATAGACGAATTTCTTCTGATCAGCTATATCGGCTGTTTATATGAGTCCCAGGGTCTTTTGGAAAAGGCCAAGCAGTATTTAAAACAGGCCATTGCCTTAAAGAAGGATGATATTCTTCCGTTTTACCGGCTTGGGGAGATTGCTTTTAAACACGAAGATTATGGCGAGGCAGAAAAACAGTACAAACGGGTGCTTGAGCTTGATCCTGCACATGAGCAGGCGATGCTTGACCTTGCGGGTGTCGCAAATGCCAGAGAGGACAGGAAATCAGAAAAGAAATACCTGATGTCTGCATTTAAAGTGGACCCTTATTGTGTTTCTGTCGAAGATCTGCTCGAGGTTCTTGAATTCCAGCCGGAAATTGAAGCATTTAAAGAACTTCTAATGAGTGCAAATGTTGAGAAGGCCTTCCTCTTTGATGCCCTTGCCCATATTCATGGAAAGCTTGGAAATCTGAAAGAAGAAGAAGAAAATTTGAACAAAGCATTTGAACTTGCGCCAGCTCAATTTCAAATCCTTCATCATCAAGTCAAGCTCTGGATGAAGCAGGGAAAAATGAAACAAGCAAAATCCCAGCTCCTCACACTGATTATGGAAAACCAAGAGAATAAGCAACTATATGAAACGTGGATTGAAGTGATGCTTGGTACAAAGTCCATGCATAAACTTGAAAATGAAATTAAAAAAATGAAGCTTTCTGATGAAGAAAAAAGCATTGTCTTCATGAACGCAGCTGCTGCATATGAACGGCAAATGCAATCCATGCGTGATGCGCACGAAGAGATGGAAGAACATAAAGGATGGCTGAAGCGGTTCACGAATTTTTCGAAGATGAGCCTGAAATTTGGAACACTGATTGGCCTGTATGAAGAGGCATTGAAACATGACCGAGAGAATGTTACAGCTGTTATGTGGTATGTCGAATTTCATTTGGATGCAGGATTGGCGGAAGATGCGATTAAAATTCTGGAGCAGTGGCTCCGCTATCAGTGGGAGCCTGACGTTGCCTATAGGCTAGCTGTTCTTTATATAAATGAATTCGGAAATGTCCCAGAGAAAAAAGCTGTTAAGTACTTGTCAGGGGCATGCAGCCTTATTGAAACACTACTTGAAGAAAACGAGGATCCCGATTATCTCGTTGTTCTTGGTATGGCCTTGCTTGAACTTGAAGAATTTGAAGAATCAGAACAAGCTCTCATGCGTGCAGTGAAAATTGAGCCTGCTGTTGAAAAAGGATACTTCCACTTGGCCAGAGTCTATGAAGCTATAGAACAGTACAGCAAAGCAGAAGAAGCGATCCAACATGCAATCACTCTAAATCCGGATAATCATGACAATTATAATCAGCTCGGACTGATTTATCGACATCAAAATAAACTAAAACCAGCACTTGAAGCAGTTGAGAAAGCTGTCTCAATAGAGCCCGGGGATTTAATCAGTTTGTATAACAGGGCTTGTTATCTTTCAGCTTTGGGCAGGTACAAAGAATCTGCCGGGCAGCTGAAAGCTCTTTATGAGCTTGACGCGGAATTTGTTTTCACTGAGATGGCAGAGGATGACGAAGATTTAGAATCGTTGAAAGAAGCGGGATATTTTCCGAAGAATCCGCTGCTGAAACGATAATATTGAATGAGATGGATATAATCGGCGAAGGCTCGACAGCCATTACGTATTCTTACGGAAAAGATAAGGCTGTTAAAATGTATAGATATGATTCAGCAAATATTCATTACGAATTTGAAGTGAATAGGTACTTGACTGAATGCGGAATAAGCGTTCCAAAAGCTTATGGGATTGTGACCATTGACGGTAAAGAAGGGATTGTCTTTGAAAAAGCAGCAGGCAATCCATTAACATCTGAAATGATGAAAAATCCTTCAGCTGCCATTCGACGTTTAAAGATGATGGCAAGGCTTCATGCAAGTATCCATGAAAAATCGGCAGAATCTCTAAAAACCCAGAAGAGTTCTATTGAAATGAAAATCCATGCTTCAAGTCTTTCAGATGCAGAAAAGACAGCGATATTAGACCATTTAGTTTGTCTTTCCTCAGGAAAACAGCTTTGTCACGGGGATTTTCACCCTGATAATATTTTAATCTCTGACGGTAATCCTGTAGTGATTGATTGGGCTGATGCGGTGTGCGGGCATCCTATGGCTGACCTTGCTCGGACTATTCTAATTTTGAGGTTTGGCGGATTGAAGACTAATGATGCAATTATGGGGTTCATCCGAAAATGGATGTGCAAGCTGTATATTCGAGAGTATAAAAAATATCGTTCCTTCACTGCTGATGAGCTTTATGAGTGGGAGCTGCCATTAGCTGCTGCCAGACTTTCAGAATCCATTCCGCCTCATGAAAAGCAGAAACTGCATGCAATCATAAGGTCGTACTTGAAAAAGTAAGCAAAACGGTTAATAATAAGGTGTATCTTTAATAAACTTTTAAAAATTAGACAGTGAACGGCACAATTTTCTGTTAAAATAAGAAAATATACGCCCCTTGATGCGGCAAAAATTCTAGAGTATTAACAGCAAAGGAGTTTTTTTAGATGGAAAAAGTATTAATCTTTGGTCATAAAAATCCCGATACAGATACAATATGCTCTGCCATTGCGTATGCTGATCTTAAAACAAAGCTTGGTTTAAATGCTGAGCCTGTGCGCTTAGGCGAAATAAACGGTGAAACTCAGTTCGCTTTAACTACTTTTGGGATCGAAACTCCCCGCTTTGTAGAAACAGTGTCAAATGAAGTTAGCCAGGTTATTTTAGTCGACCATAACGAGCGTCAGCAAAGTGTGAGTGACATTGACGATGTTCGAGTACTTGAAGTGATTGATCACCATCGCATTGCCAATTTTGAAACAAGCGATCCGTTGTATTATCGTGCAGAGCCAGTAGGCTGCACAGCTACCATTTTAAACAAATTGTACAAAGAAAATGGTGTCAGCATTCCTAAAGAAATTGCAGGATTAATGCTCTCTGCGATTATTTCAGATTCACTATTGTTTAAATCACCTACATGCACAGATCAGGATGTAGCAGCTGCGCGCGAATTAGCTGAAATTGCAGGAGTTGATTCCGAGGTCTACGGCCTTGAAATGCTTAAAGCAGGTGCTGACTTAAGCGACAAAACAGTGGGTGAGCTTATTTCACTTGATGCTAAGGAATTTTCTATGGGCAACTATAAAGTTGAAATTGCGCAAGTAAACGCTGTAGATCCAAACGATGTACTAGTTCATAAAGAGGAAATTGAAGCCTTGATTTCCGCTGTTATCGCTGAAAAAGAATTAGATTTATTCATTTTTGTCGTAACGGATATTTTAATCAATGATTCGGTAGCATTGGCCCTTGGACGCGAAACACGTGCTGTAGAACAGGCATATGATGTGAAACTTGTGGACAACACAGCTGTTTTAAAAGGCGTAGTTTCCCGCAAAAAACAAATCGTACCTGTTATTACGGACATTTTAACAAGTGCACAAGTTTAAGTTTAAACGCATGGATTCTAATGAATTCATGCGTTTTTTATGTATTTAGAAACGGCTTGCCTATGAAGCAAGCCGTTCATCTGTCATTAGCAGTAGCCGTGTCCGCCGTATCCAGCGCCGCCTACAAAAGAAGCACCGATGATAATCAATAAAATAAACAATACGATAATTAATGCGAAACCGCTATTATAGCCGCCGCCGCAATTTCCTCCGTCTTTACCCATTAAAAATTCCTCCTATTGTTAAATCTTGTTGATGAGCATTTTCATGTCTCAAAGTTAAGGTATGCCGGAGGAAGAATTATGTTAGCCTATTTATGGCCTGCGGCAGCTTAAAGTGAAATACAGACTAAAAAAACCGGCAAATAATCTTGCCGGTTCCCTGCTATTTTTTAAATAAAGCTTTGAATGCTTTAAAGATTAGTACAAAAGAAAATACTAAAATGGCTAAAGTGCCAACGAAAGTGATAAAAGGCGCTAAGAAAGCTAAGAATGCAGGTAATGACAGTTCAAGTAAAGCAAAGCCGGCAAGAATAGCAGCCAAGAACAAGAAAATTAATCGATCCATGATTTTCACCCCTTTCTGATACATTATATGTATGCGCTTTCAAAAAAGTAGCGGTCATTCACACATTTATATGAAGCGAAAAATAAAATTTTACACAAAAAAAACGCCATGAATCCGCAAATTCAGGACGTTTTGAAAATAGGTTTATCCGTTAATGATTTTTCCGCCATTTACATGAATCATCTGGCCTGTAATATACGTTGAATCATTGCTTGCAAGGAAAACGTAGCTTGGTGCAAGTTCGTCTGGCTGACCGGGACGTCCCATAGGCGTGTCTGCTCCAAATTCTGAAACTTTCTCTGCATCGAAGGTAGATGGAATCAGCGGAGTCCAGATTGGACCTGGAGCTACTCCGTTTACCCGAATGCCTTTTTTAACAAGAGACGCGGAAAGAGATCGGGTAAAGGCTGTAATAGCGCCTTTCGTTGATGAATAATCGATCAGCTGGTCGTTTCCTGCATAGGCTGTAATAGAAGATGTATTGATAATGCTGCTGCCTTGTTTCATATGCGGAAGGGCAGCTTTTGTCATGTAAAAGAAAGAGAATATGTTTGTTTTAAACGTCCGTTCAAGCTGTTCTTTTGAGATCTCCTCAATGCCTGCCTTGGGATGCTGTTCTGCTGCGTTATTAACAAGAATATCAATTTTTCCAAGCTGACCCACGGTTTCAGATACGATTTGTCCGCAGAATGATTCTTCTCCAATATCTCCCGGCATCAGAATGCATTTGCGGCCTTCCTGTTCAACAAGCCGTTTTGTTTCATTAGCATCCTCATGCTCGTCCAAATAAGAAATGACGACATCAGCGCCTTCCTTTGCATAATGGACAGCAACTGCCCGTCCAATACCTGAATCTCCTCCTGTAATAATAGCCACCTTATCAAGCAGCTTCTCACTGCCCTTATATTGAAGTGCATCAAACTCAGGCTGCGGTTTCATTAAGTTCTCATGCCCCGGCTGAACATCCTGATGCTGTGCCGGCATCGTTTTTTTGTTTTGACTATCTTGACTCATTCAAATCCCTCCAAGGTTTAATCTTGATTAGTATGGTGAAAAGGTTGTTGAATATGTAGCTGTTATTTAGAATATATTCCCTGATTGAATGAGATGAAACGTGAAATCTTCTATAAAAAAAGGCTGTTTTCGCATAGATTGTTGTTTTTCATTATAAATATTGCCCGTTCCTTTCCGCTCCAGGAACTTGCTTTCCGCGGGGAGCAAATTAGGAGCCTCCTCGGCGTTGCCTGTGGGGTCTCCCAATTTGCTCTATTTCCCGCAGGAGTCAAGTTTATCCGCTGAAATCCACTTATGGTTTTTAACATTTAGTCTAATTGCAACAATATTTACTAAAAGAGCCTAAAAAAGAACTAAAACCGAGGTTTTAGTTCAATACATTGAAATATCTTGCTTCAGGATGAGCGACAACAATTGCCGTTACAGAAGCTTCCGGCTCCATCATAAAGCCTTCCGTCAAATTCACGCCTATATCTTCAGGAGCAATAAGGTCAAATAATTTCGCCTGGTCATCCAGATTCGGACAGGCAGGGTATCCAAAGGAAAAACGCTGACCTTGATATTTGGCAGAAAAGCGCTGGTCCATAGTGAAATCAGGAGGATCAGGAAAACCCCATTGATCGCGGATCAGCTGGTGAGTCCGTTCTGCTAAACCTTCAGCAAGCTCAAGTGCCAGTGCCTGTACCACATGGCTTTTCAGGTAATCACCCTGCTCTTTAAAGCGGTTGGCAATTTCCCTCACTTTTTTACCGGCCGTTACGGCAAAGAAGGAGACATAATCTCTTTGTTTGCCATCTTCTTTTGGACGGATATAATCGGATATACAGCGGTGCGGGAGCTTCGATTGCCTTGGGAATTCAAATGTCTGCAGTGTTTTTTCTGTTTCAGGATCAAGAATGTGCAGACTGTTGCCATCAGATTCTGCCGGGAAAAATTGATAGACAGCTGCAGGCTGAAACCATTTTTCTTCGTAGCCCTGTTTAAGAAGTTCGTCTATTGTTTCTTTTAAGGCAACCGCTTTTGGATCTTTATTTTTAAGCATTTCCTTTACTTTTCCTTTTAGGCCAAGATGATGGCCGATCAGCATTTGCATGTTAATGTAGGGAATCAGATGTGACAGTTCAATATCTTTAATAATGTGCCGTTTGCAGTCTTCTGGCTGAAAATAAGGAGATGGTGTGAGCTCTGCTCTTTTTTCCAGCAATTCAGTTACAGCCGGAGTTGCTTTCTTTTCAGCAAATCTTTCTGGAACGGCTTCTTTTTTCTTAAATTGAGCGGGATCCACTCTGATCCTGTTTGCAAGGGAAAGTCCATCCATAGCGTCCTTAGCATAAATGACAGGACCGCTGTATTGAGGTGCAATTTTTCCGTCGGCAAATTTTCTGGATAAAGCAGCGCCGCCAACCATGATTGGCACAGAAATGTCAGCTTCTTTTAAATCCTGTGCAGTCAAAACCATTTGCTGCGCAGACTTTACGAGAAGTCCTGATAGTCCTACAATATCAGGATTTTCTTTTTTGACCGCAAGAATCAAATCCTGGGGCGTTACTTTTATGCCTAAATCCACAACCTTGTAGCCATTGTTGCTTAAGATGATATCGACTAAATTTTTCCCGATATCATGTACGTCACCTTTGACTGTTGCCAGCAGAATTTTGCCTTTTCCGCTGTCATCCTTTTTTTCCATGTGAGGCTCTAAAAAGGAGACGGATGCTTTCATGACCTCTGCGCTTTGCAGTACTTCAGCAACAATAAGCTGGTTTGTATTAAACAGCTCTCCAACCTCAGCCATGCCTTTCATTAGAGGGCCGTTGATAATATCAAGCGGTGCTGCGTACTCTTTTAATGCAATCTCAAGATCTGCAAGAAGTCCTTCTTTCGTGCCCTCGACCACATATTGAGCAAGACGTTCCTCCAGAGGAAGAGACTGACCCGGTTTTTTTGCCGTTTTCTTTTTCCCTCTATAATGGTTTGTGAAGACAGCCAATGTTTCGTCATTTGTGTTGAAAAGCAGAGTTTCTGCCATTTCAATTTCCTCTTTTGGGATGGACGCAAATCGTTCAAGTTTCTCTGTATTGACGATTGCGTAGTCCAGTCCTGCCTGAGTACAGTGATACAAATAGACCGCATTCAGCACTTCGCGTCCAACAGGAGGGAGTCCGAATGATACATTGCTTACGCCAAGGATAGTCAGGCATTGCGGCAAACGCTCTTTTATTAAACGTATGCCCTTTATCGTTTCTTCAGCTGAGCCGATGTATTGCTCATCTCCCGTTCCTACAGGGAAAACGAGTGGATCAAAAATGATATCTGATGGATTTAGTCCGTGTTTTTCTGTCAGAAGTTCGAATGAACGAACAGCGATATCAAGCTTTTGCTCAGCCGTAAGCGCCATTCCTTTTTCATCAATCGTTCCCACGACAACAGCTGCACCATATTTGTGAATGAGAGGGACGACAGCGTCAAATCTTTCTTCACCGTCTTCTAAGTTGATTGAATTGATAATCACTTTCCCTTGAGAATAGGAGAGTGCTTTTTCAATCACTTTCTCATCGGTTGAATCGATGACAAGCGGTGCTTTTACTTTTTTCGTAATTTCCTGCATAAATGCTTCCATATCTTCTAATTCCTCACGGTCTGGATCAGCAAGACAGATATCAATAACGTGTGCTCCGTTTTTCACTTGCGCACGTGCAATTTCAGCTGCTTCTTCAAATTTCCCCTCCGCGATTAATCGTTTAAACTTTCTCGAGCCAATAACATTAGTCCGTTCTCCTACGAATAGCGGTCTCATCGAATCATCATAAATCAGCGGATCGATGCCTGATACAGTATGGGCTGGATCGCGTCCCGGAACTGAGCGGGGGGAGAGTTCACCTACAGCGTCAGCAATGGCAGTAATATGTGCAGGTGTCGTTCCGCAGCAGCCGCCGACTATGTTCAGCCAGCCCTGCTCTGCAAATCCTTTCACTTTTTGAGCAAGAGAACGGGGTGATTCATGATAATTCCCTTCCTCATCAGGCAATCCCGCATTAGGATAGCAGCTGACAGCCGTGTGAGCCATTCCTGACAGTGTTCGGATATGGTCGGTCATAAATTCAGGTCCTGTTGCACAGTTAAGACCTACAGATAAAGGTTTCATGTGCTCAAGCGAGATGAAAAAGGCTTCAATATCCTGGCCTGCAAGCGTCGTTCCCATAGGTTCAATCGTTCCTGAAATCATCAGCGGAATTTCTTTGCCTGCTTGTTCAAAAGCGCGTTTAATACCAAGAAAGCCTGCTTTCACATTTAATAAATCCTGGCTCGTTTCAAGCAGCAGCAAATCAGCGCCGCCTGCGAGCAGGCCAAGTGTCTGCTCCTCATAATTTTGAATAAGCTCATCAAACGTTGCTCCGCCTGTGACTGACAGTGTTTTTGTCGTAGGTCCCATTGAGCCTGCAACATAACGGGGCCATTCAGGAGTTGAAAACTTTTCAGCTGCCTTCTTTGCAATCTCCGCCGCTTTTTTATTTAATTCAAAAGCGAGGTGACCAAGATCATATTCATCAAGGACTATTTTAGTTGCGCCAAATGTGTTGGTTTCAATAATATCTGCTTTTGCCCTCAAGTAAGCATCATGAATGGATTCAATGACTTCTGGTGCAGTAATCGTTAAATATTCATTGCAGCCCTCGTATTCTTCTCCGCCGAAATCAGCTGCTGAAAGATTTGCATCCTGAATCATGGTGCCCATCGCTCCGTCCAGAACGAGGATTTTTTTCTCAAGCTGTGTTTTTATATCAGACATGCGTAATCTTCCTTTCATCGACCTCAGTTTGTTTCTTATGAATGTAGTTTGTCAGTTCAACGGTTAATTCATAGTTTAAAAATGGTGTAATTAAGTAGATTCCATTAAATAAGTCAAAGGCAGCATCAATCAATCTTTTAGCTATAGCCAATCCTTCCTGATAGGCTTTCTCGCGATTATCACCCGCTTTAGCCATTCGTTCCCGGATACTGTCAGAAAGAGTAATGCCCGGTATTTCGTTATGAATAAACTCTGCGTTGCGGCTGCTTGTGAGCGGCATAATGCCTATATAAATCGGAACGGTTAAATGCCTCGTTTCCTCATACACATCAATCAGCTGTTTTTCTGAGTAAATGGGCTGCGAGATGAAATAATCTGCACCGCAGGCAATTTTTTTCTCAAGCCTTTTTACCGCTTTATCAAGATATTTGACATTAGGATTAAACGCGGCAGCTACCGAGAAATTGGTTTTTTCCCCAAGCGGTTTACCTGAATAAGAAAGACCGTCGTTAAATTGCTTGATTAAGCTGATTAAATCAAAAGATGAAAGATCATAAACGGATGTGGCTCCCGGAAAATCCCCGATTTTTGATGGATCGCCCGTGATTGCTAAGACGTCTGTAAGTCCAAGTGTATGAAGACCCATCAAATGAGATTGAAGGCCAATTAAGTTCCGGTCGCGGCATGTAATATGAATTAATGACCTGAGCCCAAGTGTTTGCTGAACGATGGATCCAACAGCAACATTGCTAATCCGCGGTGACGCAAGCGAGTTATCTGCAAGTGTTAAGGCATCGATTCCAGCTGTCTGCAGTGCTTTTGCCCCTTTTAGAAATTTGTCGATTCCAAGTTTTTTAGGAGGATCGAGTTCTACAATCAGGGAACGTTTCTCGCTCACTATTTCCTGCAGGGGAGGGTACTTTCTTTCCGCTGCTGACGTGACAGAAATCTCTTGCTTTCTGATTTTCACTTTCTTCTCTGTAACTGGAGGCAGTCCTTTAAGCGCTGCCGCCATTGCTTTAATGTGCAATGGCGTTGTGCCGCAGCACCCTCCAATCAGCCTTGCTCCCTGGTTTCTGAAGGCAAGAGCACTTTCTGCAAAATATTTTTCTCCTGAGCCATACACAAGTCTGCCTTCTTCAAGGGTAGGCAAGCTGCTGTTTGGATAAACAGATAAGTACGCTTTATCAGGCAGTGGAATTTCTTCAAGTGATGAAAGCATATGATAAGGTCCCAGTCTGCAATTCAGCCCGACAACATCAGCACCAATTGCTTCAAGCTGAGAAAGACCTTCATGCAGGGGTGTTCCGTCCTGCAGCACCCCGATTTCGTGCAGGGAGATGTTTGTAATAATCGGGATATTCGTTTCTTTTCTTGCTATCTCTAATACTGTTTTTATTTCTTCGAGATCGTAGTAGGTTTCAAGCAGAAGCCCGTCGACCTCTTCACTGAGCAAAAGGTAAAGCTGTTCCCTGAAATTTCTTTTAATGTCTTCAAGAGAATAGGCGTTTTTTTTGAAAGCTCGGATGCCTCCAATTGTGCCGAGAACATAAGTGTCATTGCCGGCTGCTGCTTTTTTGGCAATTTGAACAGCAGTACGGTTGATCGCTCTTACTTCATCTTCTAATCCGTATCTTGAAAGCTTAATATAATTGGCTCCGTACGTATTTGTCTGAATGACATCAGCACCGGCTGCAATATAAGCCTTATGGACATTCAAGATTTCGTCAGGCTTTGATAAATTCAATTCTTCGAAACATCGGTCCACTCCATGAGAATAAAGCAGTGTTCCCATTGCTCCGTCGCCAATCAGGATCTTGTTCTGTAAATCGTTTAAAAGTGTCAAACTCCAAACCTCCTCCATGCAAGTAAAGAAAAACAAAAAAAGCCTTCCAAGAAGAAGACTTTTGAACGTTCAGGACTTCTTCTTATCGTTCGATGGATGCATCGCTGGAATTAGCACCTTGGAATGAAAGCTCTGCTGAATACAGATGGTTTCATTATGCCAGGTTGCTGAAGCTTCAAAGGGCCAGTCCCTCAGCTTCTCTAGATAAGAATGGTGAAATATGAAATTAGCAAAAAGATATTATATCTAATTTACATGTTTTTTCGGATAGATTCAATACAAAAGTAAAAGTTTTCTGAATAGACGGGGAATTTATTGAGGATAGTTCAATGGGAAAACCTGCCGAACAGCAAAACGAACACCCGGCTGAAAAGAGCCCGAGTGTTCGTTCACATTATCTGAAATTAAGAAACTGGACGTCAATCGGCAAGTCTGCACCGCGAACGGCTGCAATCACCTGCTGGAGGTCGTCCTTATTTTTGCCGGTTACGCGGACCTGATCATCCTGAACCTGTGTTTTTACTTTTAAGCCAGAATTTTTAATAATGGCATTTATCTTTTTGGCATTATCCTTATCAATACCCTGAATCAGCTTAGCACGCTGGCGAATCGTACCTCCTGATGCGCCTTCAATTTTGCCGTAATCAATATTTCTGGTCGCCACATTGCGCTTAATCAGTTTGGTAATAAAAACATCCTTTAACTGATCCATTTTAAACTCATCATCTGAGACTAAAATAATCTCTTCTTTTTCAAGAGAAATGCTGCTTTTGCTCCCTTTAAAATCATAGCGCGTGCCGATTTCCTTCATTGTCATCGTAATCGCATTCGTCACCTCAGGCATATCCACCTTCGACACAATATCAAAAGAACTATCCTTCGCCATAAAAATCCCTCCAAGAACTTTGTATTATCATTAGATTATAGTAGAATGTACAGGGGATAACAACACATGAAGTGCGGAATCGCCTGTTTAGCTCTTTGCCTTTACTGGCGGAGCCGTTCTGGCCGAGGAGCTAGGCGATGGAGCCGGACAAGACAAAGTTCACAGTCTGCCCGCCGAATCAGTTCATAATACGCCTCATTTTTATAGCCCAAATCCATTTAGAGATGAAAAGCCGACAACATACATATATAAATGTCGGATACAGCTTAACAATAACAGCAGATGCAACCTGCAAAAGAAAGGAACGAAAATCACTGATGAATCCAGGAACGTTTATGACACTTTCAATAGATGAAAAAGTAGATTATGGCTATTATTTAACAGACGGAGAAAACCGTGTGCTGCTTCACAAAACCGAAATCACGGAGCCGATCGAAGACAAAGAAGAAGTTGAGGTTTATATAATTGTCGATCATGAGGATCGTCTTGCTGCAACAATGAAAAGACCGAAAATTACTGAGGATCATTATGACTGGGTAGAGGTTGTAAGTGTAAGAGAAGATATGGGAGCATTTGTTGACATCGGCTTATCCAAGGATGCGCTGGTGGCAAACGATATTCTTCCCGCATTTATTGAGGTCTGGCCTGAAGAAGGGGACATGCTTTATTGTTCATTGAAGGTAACGAAAAATGGCAGGTTTTTCACGAAGCTTGCAACGGAAGATGTCATGCAGGAGAATATAGTCTCAGCGGAAGGTGCAGCCAACAATCAAACCGTGACAGGCCGAGTGTACAGAATGATAATTGCCGGCTCATACATGATCACCGAAGAAGGCTACAAAGGATTCATTCACTCTTCGCAGCGTAAAAGAGAGCCGCGTCTTGGCGAGCTTGTAACAGGACGAGTAATTGATGTAAAAGAAGATGGAACAATCAATGTATCCCTTCTTCCAAGAAAGCATGAAGCATTGGATGCAGACGCACAGCAGCTTTATGATTACATGGAATCAAGAGGCGGAGCGATGCCATTCTTCGATAAAAGCGATCCCGAAGATATTAAAGAACGCTTTAACATGAGCAAAGGCGCGTTCAAGCGTGCAATCGGATCATTGATGAAAGCCGGGAAAGTTTATCAGGAAGATGGCTGGACATATTTCAAAAAGGAACAGTAAGCGAGTTGATCGCTTGCTGTTTTTTTTTTTGGCTCTTTTAGTAAACATTGTTGCTATTAGACTAAATGTTAAAAACCCTTAGTGGATTGCAGCGGATAAACTTGACTCCTGCGGGAAATAGAGCAAATTGGGAGACCCCACAGGCAACGCCGAGGAGGCTCCCAGGCGGACCGCGGAAAGCAAGTTCCTCTCGCTGCAAGGAGCGGGCAACATTTATAATGAATAACAACAAACTATACGCCAGCCTTTTTTTTTGAGCAATTACAAGTTTGGTAGATGAAAACTCAGGTGGCGGCGGATAGTAATCAAAAAAAATTGGCTGATATAATTCTGAGGTTCAGTTATCTCATAAAAAATTTACACGCAAAACCCTTCCAACAATAAAGATTTCCGAAAATCAGTCGATATGACATGAGGAGATACTTTTAAAGGGAGAGAAACCATTAATGAAAAGAAATCATAGAGCGATACTGCTTTCGTTTTGCCTCATGATGCTGCTTTCAGGCTGCGGAAAATCCGAATCTGTTAGTAAGGCAGAAGAAAAGATAAAGGTGGGCATTATGTTGTCTGATGTCGGACTTGGCGATCAGTCATTTAGTGATTCAGCATTTGCAGGACTAATGAAATCACGTGATGAGCTTGGAGTTTTATTCGATTACAGAGAAATTAAAGATACCGGGACCTATGAAAAGGGATTAACTGAATTAGTTAAAGAAGGCAATGACTTAGTTATCGGACTTGGTTTTATGGTTCAGGAGGATCTTGAGAAAACAGCGAAAAAATATCCTAAACAGAAATTTATATTAATTGATGCCGTTTCAGAGCTGGATAACATCACGTCGATTACGTTTAAAGAGGATGAGGGCAGCTTCTTAGCAGGAGCTGCTGCTGCCATGACATCAAAATCGAGTACAGTCGGATTTATTGGCGGAGCTGATGTTCCGCTTATCAATAAGTTTGCCGATGGATTTTCAGAAGGCGCAAAGGCAATTAATCCGGATATAAAAATAATAACGGAATATGCCAATGATTTCGGCGACGATAAACTTGGCAGTGAAATAGCGGAAAAAATGATTGGCAATCAGGCTGATGTTTTATATGCTGCCGCTGGTTTTACCGGAGTAGGTGCACTAAAAGCAGCTCAAGATAACGGTGTTTTCGCAATTGGGGTTGACAGCGATCAGTATTTTTACGCAGAAAAATCAGTGATAACTTCTATGCTCAAAAATGTAGACGTAGGAATCTACAAGCTGCTTAAAGAGTATGTAAGGAAAAAAGAAGTTCCTGATGGTCATATTGAATTAGGTTTAAAAGACAATGGCGTTCAGCTGGCGCCAATCCGTGTTATTTCGCTTACGGAAGATCAGCAGAAAACCCTTGATGAATGGCAGAAAAAATTAGCAGAAGGCAACTAGGGGGATTACTTGTGTCACTTAAGAAAAAGCTTTTGCTGAATTCACTCAGCATCATAATTATGGCTACCTTGATGATTGGTTTTATTATTGTAAATATGCTGTCCATTCAATCATCTAATCAAAATGAAGTTCCAGTCCTTTTAAATATTGAAAAATTGCAGGGAGAGCTTACTGTAACAAAGCAAAGCCTGAACAACTTCGCCTTTTCATTGACAGATGCCCAAAAAGAAGAAACCTTTCAAGCACTGCAGAGAAATGAAAAGCTTTTAGAAGAATTAAATCAAATCGTGAAGGATAAAAATACGAAACAAGCTCTGCAAAAGGCTTCAAATAAATTTACAGCTTTAAAAGAAGAAACAGGACAGGCACTTAATGAAAAAAATCAGGCAGAAGCGAAGCGGCAGTCTGTCCGAGTTGATGGAGTTTCAAATGATGTGCACTTAATGAACATTTATGCGAATGAACGATATGAGATGCTTCAGGAGAATTTGAAAAAACAAATCGAATTCGTTATTTTATCTGCAATAATCGGTACAATTCTTTTAATTTCCCTATCTTCTTATATTGTCATTCGCATGACCAATGCCATTACAAAGCCGCTAAAGGGGCTTTCCCATCAGGCGAATGAAATTGCAAATGGCAATTTGGCAGTGAACATGATTACTTACAAAGGAAAAGATGAGATAGCAGCACTGAATGATTCTTTCACTGCAATGACTCATCAGCTTAAAGGACTTCTATTCTCAATCGACAGCGTAAGCAAAGAAGTAGAAGGTTTTGCAAAAGATCTTGAGGGAGAGAACAGGACATTAACTGAAATCAGCAATCAGGTAGCTGTATCTACAGATGAATTATCTGCAGGATCTCAATCGATTTCCTCTGACCTTCAAGATGCGGTAACTTTGATTGAGAGAATGGATTTTGATTTCAGCGAAAATGTAAACCGGTCTGAGCAATCCGTTCAATACGGAAAAGAAACGGTTAACGCCATTGCATCAGGGCAGAACGCCATTAAAGCGCAGCGGCTGCTCATTACGGAAAACATGAATACAACTAGGCAAATTGAAGAATCAACAAAAACATTTATTGGGTATATGACGAAAATAGAAGATATGGCTAAGGTTGTTTCAAATATTGCAAATCAGACGAATTTGCTTGCATTAAATGCTGCCATTGAAGCTGCACGTGCCGGTGAGGCAGGCAAAGGCTTTGCCGTTGTTGCAGCTGAAGTGAGAAAGCTTGCAGAAGAATCAACGGGTGCAACATCCCAAATATTTGAAATGGTAAGTTTAATTCAATCAGGAATAGCCAGTATTTCAGAATCTGTCGTAAATGGGGTTTCAATTGCTCAAAAGCAGCAAAACGGAATGGATCACACAACAAGTGCTTTTGAAGATATCGATCTTAAAGTAAAAGGAATTACATCAGAATTAAATGAGTTAAAAACAGGAATGTTGAATTCAAAGGATCTTGGAGAACAAGTGCTGCAAAATGTAGAAAGCATCAGTGCCGTGGTAGAAGAGACAGCAGCTGGAAGCGAGCAAATATCTGCTTCGACAACTGAACAGCTCCTGGCCTTTGAAAAAATGGTAGAAAAAGTGGTTGAACTAAGACAGCTTACAGATGATTTAAATCAGACGCTTTCAAAGTTTAAGCTTCAATAAAACGAAAACAGCAGCGATTTCGCTGCTGTTTTTTATAAATGATCTGTCTTTTTAGAATATTGTCTTTCGCCTTTTTGGCGGTTTTTCTCACGCATCATGTTTCTTTCGTGTTCTTTGGCATTATTGTCTTTTGCTTTTTTGTCGTTATCGCTCGTATGCGGCATCATAAAAACTCCCTTATTTAAAGATAAGTTTATGTTGCCCTGTAAGAATAATATTATGAGATCGGTTTGTTTAAAAAGAAAATGGCGATTGTGCCAGGTCCTGAATGCGCTCCAACTGAACAGCCGACTGTGTTGATATATACTTCTTTCGGGTGAAATTCCGATTCAATCATTGCTTTTATTTCGCTCGCAGAGCCCATATCATCCCCGTGACTGATGGCGATTGTCTGGTTTTCAAGATCTGAGCCGCGTTCTTTCATAAGTTCAATTACCCGGCGGTAAACTTTTTTCTTGCCTCTTAGTTTTTCAAGAGGAATCAGCTTGCCGTCTTCAACATGAAGCAGAGGTTTAATGTTGAGAAGACCGCCTACGAATGCAGATGCTTTGCTGATTCTGCCCCCTCTTGCTAAATATTCAAGGTTATCGACAGTGAAAATGTGTTCTGTATGCTCACAAAAATCCTTTACAGACGCTTCAATTTCATGTAGAGTGTTTCCTTTACTGGCAAGCTCAACTGCATGTTTAATTGCAAGTCCAAGCCCAAGGGAAGCGCATTTGGAATCAACGATGGAAAGCTCAAAGTCAGGATATTCCTCTTTGACTTCATTCCCGATCATGACAGCTGTCTGATAGGTTCCGGAGAGTTCGGATGAAAAAGCAACATATAATGCAGGTACTTGTTTTTTCGCAAGTTCAGTAAATGTCTCTTTTACATCAAGAGGAGAGATTTGAGTCGTTTTAGCTATTTTCCCTTCACGCATCGCGTCGTATACTTCTTTAGGGGAAATCGTGACTAAATCGCGATAGTCGTTTTCCTCTATATGCACACCTAAAGGGAGAAGCCTAACGCCGTGTTCCTCATAAAATTCAAGCGGCAGATCGCTTGCGCTGTCGGCGACGATATGTACAGTCATTTTGACACCTCAATTCATCTGGTTTTACCCGTAATAGGGGATTTTAGCCTCATATATAGTTCTAAATTAGCACTTAGCCAAAAAGAAGTAAAGAAAGTTAGTTTGCCCTAAATAGACAATATTTGTATTGATCTGCAAGAAATAGGGGTAAATCAGAAATACTATCATTATCTTATAGCCCGGGAGGATTTTCTGCAAATGGTTTTTGAAGAAGTAAAAAAAGCGGTTGTCGTTATTTTTGGAGCGCTGCTGAATGCTGTCGGCCTGAATTTATTCATGATTCCTGCTGATGTATATGCGAGCGGTTTTACCGGAATCGCCCAGCTCTTATCTAGTGTAATTAAAGAATATTCACCTTTATACATATCAACTGGGGTCCTGCTGCTCTTGCTTAACATTCCGGTAGCGATTCTGGGATGGCAGAAAGTCGGGAAGTCGTTCACTCTGTACAGTGTTCTTAGTGTAGCAGCGACCACATTATTTTTATCGATTGTCCCTTTATATCCATTATCAGAGGATATATTGCTCAATGCCGTTTTTGGAGGCGTCATTGTTGCTATCGGAGTAGGTATTACGCTTAAATACGGTGCATCAACAGGCGGACTTGATATTGTAGCGATGATCCTTTCAAGAATGAAGGATAAACCGGTAGGCACTTATTTCTTTATTTTAAACGGAATTATCATTTTTACAGCCGGATTGCTTTATGGCTGGGAAAAAGCGCTTTATACTCTTGTAACTCTGTACGCATCAACAAGGGTTATTGATGCCATCCATACCCGCCATGAAAAATTGACAGCCATGATCATTACAAAAAAAGCGGATGATTTAAAAAAGGCGATTCATGCTAAAATGGTAAGAGGTATTACAATGGTTCCTGCTAAAGGAGCTTTTACAAATGAGCAAAAGGACATGCTGATGATTGTGATCACGCGCTATGAGCTTTATGATTTAGAAAAAATCATTAAGGAAGTTGATCCAAAGGCATTTACAAATATCATTCAAACAACAGGAATCTTTGGTTTCTTCCGCAAAGAATAGGAGACGTGCAGGATATGAAAAAGCTTGTATTTATTATGCTGGGCTTATTATTTCTTGTCGGCTGCGGTCAAACTGCTGAAAAAAAGGATGAAGCGGAAGAGGTGTCCGGTGACGTGGAGACAAAAGGTGTACAGTTATCTGTAGAGGCAAAAGAGGATGATGGAATTGTCCAAATTAACATGACGGTGAAAAATCACACAGATGAAGAAAAAAACTTCGAATTCTCATCCGGCCAGAAGTATGAAATCATCATCACAGATCCAAATGGCGCAGAAGTGTACAAGTATTCCAAGGGCAGAATGTTTACACAGGCTCTGCAGTATCTGACCCTGCCCCCTGGCGAGAGTCAAACCTATCAGGAAACGTGGGATATGAAAAGCGCTGGTACAGAGCTTGAAGCAGGTGAATACACAGTGAATGTAATGTTTGCCGGAAAAGCAGAGGGCGTTAAACGGCTTGAGCAAAAACAAAAATTTTCAGTATCTGAATAGCGGGAAAAGCTGCGGGTAAAACCGCAGTTTTTTTATTGTATCAGAATTTATATTTGTTATGCTTCAATGGCAAGCGGAAACGTCCCGCTAAACCGAATAAAGGTATTGGAGGGTAAGGAAACGGCAGAATCGTACCCTGCAAAATCGAATAACGATATGGGAGGGTAAGGAAGCGAGCGAATCGTACCCTGCAAAATCGAATAACGATATGGGAGGGTAAGGAAGCGAGCGAATCGTACCCCGCAAAACCGAAAAACGATATGGGAGGGTAAGGAAGCGAGCGAATCGTACCACGCTAAACCGAAAAACGATGTGGGAGGGTAAGGAAGCACCCGAATCGTACCCTGCAAAATCGAATAACGATATAGGAAGGTAAGAATGCCTCGGATAACCTCTCCAAAATATAAAAATACCTCCCGTTTCCCGCTTCAGTGAAGTGCAGCAATTATCTTTCACCATCCAGATTCCTAAACCTGTTTTCACATTAAAAGGCGGGACGAGGACTTTTCCATGGATTCTAATCTGCCTATCGGATTTGACCAAGGCGCTTGCGCTTTTCTTATGGAAGTAAATGTTTTAACATTAACAAACTAGAGCCTAGCGGCCAGCGGTCGAACCATATCAAAACAAAACCCCCGAAAATGAATTTTCGGGGATTTCGATTTCGCTACATATTCTTCAGTTCGTCCTGAAGCTCGCTCAGCTGCTTTTGTTCTTCAGGAGAAGCATTTGCAAAGGCGGACATGAGTGCACCTTCTGCTTTTGCTTTTGCATCTGCATCTGCGCCTTGGTGGCTTTGCTGTGCGCCATTATGGCCCTGATGCTTGCTTGAATACTGATGCTGACTGTCATCGTGCCCGCTGTATTGGTTTTGCTGATGATTATGATCATGTTTGTTATGATCGTCATTCATCTTGCCGCTTAAAACCTCGCCTGCTTTTTCAACTGCTTTTCTTGCTGCTTGAAATAGTTGATTGCCCATCTTAAAAGCCTCCTAAAGAGGATTTGTCTGCCATTTGAGCTTTGCGCTCTTCTGACTCAGCCATTGTTGTGTGATAAGGGAAACGTTCATCATGTTTCGAAACGGAATCTTTACCTTGCTGTACAAAGCGTTTAGATTTATTACTGCTCATGCGAAATTCCCCCTAAATGAATGTTTGCTGACGCTGCTGATGCGTCCTTACTATTTTGTCTCAACTTTCATGGTTCTATGGATGGTAATCTTCACTAAAAAAGACGCCCTTATAGTGATAAGGCGTCCTTTAAGTAAATGGCAATGCCATCCTCTTCATTTGTTTTCGTTTCTCTGTTAGCGGCTTTCTTGAGTTCAGGAATGGCATTGCCCATCGCAACACCCTGACCTGCGTATTTAAGCATTTCAAGGTCATTGTCTTCATCGCCGAATGCAATGATTCTTTCAGCGGGAATGTTGTACGAATCAGCAATTTTCTTTAATCCCACTGCTTTATTCATTCCGTGCTTGATAATTTCGATTACGTGCCAAGGTGCAGCCCATCGCCTGTGATCAACAAGCTCAGCATGAACATCGGATAAGTAGCTGCGGATATTGTCCACTTCTTCCTCAGCTGCATGAATAAGAATACTTGTTACATCATCCCCAAGATTTTTCCGCAAATCTCCAACCGTGATGTCTGATGAGTTCATTGTGAAAATATCAAGAAGCTTTTCATCGTGATAATGGAAATAAACATGATCCATTACTTCCGCAAGGATGTTATTAACGTTGTGTTTCTCGCACACTTCAACGATTTGCTTTACTACATCAACAGATAGAGTCGTGTGATACGCTCCCCACTGATCATCTTTTGGATGATGGACAAATGCTCCGTTGAAGTTGACAATCGGCGTATCCAGCTCAAGCTCCTCATAATACATCGAACTTGCACGATACGGGCGTCCTGTTGAAATGCAGACAACATGTCCTGCTTCTTTTGCTTTTTTAATGATTTCTTTTGAATAGGCAGAAATCGTTTTATCATCTTTTAATAAAGTACCATCTAAATCAAGTGCAATTAAATAAGGTTTTGTTGTCATAGAAGCTCCTTTATTCTTTGAATTAAAAAACAAGTCCCACTATCAGTGTATCTTTTTTCCAAGATTATTGTCTACATGTTACACTTAAGATAATGAAAAAGAGGGAGGCATAAAACATGATCGCTGTTGAAAAAATGAATGCAGCCGGTATTCCTTTACTTCATGTTGTAAAGGATTCTGTCAAAAATGAAAAAACACCATTTGTCATTTTTGTCCACGGATTTACAAGCGCGAAGGAACATAACCTGCACTATGCCTACCTGCTTGCTGAAAAAGGTATTCGTGTTGTACTGCCGGACGCCCTGCATCACGGAGAAAGAAACGAAAATCTTGCAGGACTTGAGTTAAATATGCAATTTTGGAGCATTGTAATAAATGAAATCAATGAATTGCAGACGATTAAAGATTATTTTGAAAAAGAAGAGCTGATTGATCCAGGTCAAATCGGTGTAGCTGGAACTTCCATGGGCGGAATTGTGACACTTGGAGCTTTAACGCAATACGAATGGATCAAAGCAGCTGCAAGCTTAATGGGAAGTCCTTATTATGAACAGTTTTCCCGTCAGCAAATACAATATATACAAAAGATGGGCATTAAAGTTCCGCTCACGGATGAAGAGCTTGAAAAGCACTTCTTAAGTCTGCAGGCTTATGATTTGAGTATACATACAGAAAAGCTCGCAGCCCGTCCATTATTATTTTGGCACGGCAAAAAGGATCAGGTTGTACCTTTTGATCCGACCTACACCTTCTTTGAGGAAATCAAATCGTCCTATGAGGAAAAGCCTGAATATCTGAAATTTATTGCGGATACCAATGCAGATCATAAAGTTTCACGCGAAGGGCTGATTGCTACCGTCGACTGGTTTGCCGATTTTTTGACTGAAAGCAAATAATTTCAGGTTGCTGCTTTGTTTCGATATACTTTGCTATGAGGAGTGATTATTATGGATGAAGCACTTAAAGAAAATATTTATGGAGCGCTTGAGCTTGTCGTTGACCCTGAGCTTGGTGTTGACATTGTTAATCTGGGACTTGTTTATGATGTGGAGCTTGACGAGAACGGCACTGCGCTTGTGACAATGACACTGACTTCAATGGGCTGCCCGCTTGCAGGCACAATCATCGATCAAGTAAAAACAGCCTTGCGTGATATTCCCGAAATTAAAGAAACAGAAGTAAATATCGTCTGGAATCCGCCATGGACAAAAGACCGAATGAGCCGAATAGCAAAAATTGCATTAGGCGTACAGTGAAATAATGAGATCCCGGTTCTTAAAGGAACCGGGATTTTTTGATGGAATATTAACAGGATAGATGCAGTAAAAACCAGCCCTTGCCATGCGCTAATTGAAAAATAAAGTGCTCTATTGAATGAAGGCCAGTAACCGTTCAAATCAGAAATAACAACACTAAACCGCTCAAAACCCAAAAAAGTGTCCTCAAAGGGTCTGAATGATTCCCTAATCCCGCACAAATTCCAAAAAAGTGTCCTCAAAGAGTCTGAATGATTCCTTAATCCCGCACAAATTCCAAAAAAGTGTCCTCAAAGAGTCTGAATGATTCCCTAATCCCGCACAAATTCCAAAAAAGTGTCCTCAAAGAGTCTGAATGATTCCTTAATCCCGCACAAGTTTCAAAAAAGTGTCCTCAAAGAGTCCGAATGATTCCCTAATCCCGCACAAAACCAAAAAAAGTGTCCTCTTAGATTGAATGACACCCAATAAAGCCCCGTCATGATCAGGCACGGTAACTCTATCAGCTTACAGATCATCCGGGCACAATCAATTAATCTATAAAATTTCTAAATATACAATTGATTTTATTTTTATGCAGTATTATAATGGGTACTAATTCAAATAAAAGAACGATATAAATTAAAGGGTGATCCAATTGAATGTAGGTATTATAGGTGCAACGGGCTATGGGGGCAATGAGTTATACCGCCTTCTCACAAAACATCCAAAGGTGGATAAATGTATTTTATATACATCTTCTGAAGCCGGAAAGGCATACAGGGAATCTTATCCTCATTTAACCGGCATAAGCGATGAATTACTGGTCAGCATAGACAGCGCCTCAATCGACAAAGATGTTGATGTCCTGTTTATGGCCTCACCGCCTGGAGCTGCGGCAGAGATTTTGCCGCAAATCAACTTAGAACAAGTAAAGGTCATTGATCTGTCAGGAGATTTGAGATTAAAAGATTCTGCTTTATATGAAAAATGGTATAAACGAAAGGCTGCAGACCAGAAGATTGTTGATGCAGCGGTTTATGGTCTTTCTGAACTGAATAAACCATCCATTATGAATGCATCCATTCTTTCAAATCCAGGCTGCTTTCCGACAGCTTCAATACTAGGCCTTGCGCCGGCTGTCTCTAATGATCTGATCAATGAATCTTCCATTATTATTGATGCAAAAACAGGAGTCTCGGGTGCAGGGCGAAAAGCCGGCATCGGTGTTCATTACTCAGAAGTAAATGAAAATCTGAAAATCTACAAAGTGAATGGTCATCAGCATATTCCTGAAATTGAACAAGCGCTTCACCTAATGAATGAAAACATTTCGGCCATTACCTTTCAAACACATTTGGTTCCAATGACAAGGGGAATCATGGCAACCATCTACGCGGATGCAAAAGGAGAAATGAGTTCAGAGGAATTACTTGCATGCTATCAGGCTTTTTACAGAGATTCCTATTTTGTCAGAGTCAGGCCGCTTGGAGAATTTCCATCGACGAAAGAGGTATACGGTTCAAATTTTTGTGACATCGGCCTTTCTTATGATGAGCGGACAGGAAGAGTCACGATCGTTTCGGTGATTGATAACTTAATGAAGGGTGCTGCAGGCCAGGCCGTGCAAAACTTTAATATGATGAATGGATTTGAAGAAACAATGGGACTTGAGCTCACACCGCTATATCCATAGGAGGCTGAATTATGCTGAAAGTAAAAGAGTCCATCGGGCTCCTCAAAATAGATGAAGGATCGGTTACATCACCAGCTGGATTTACAGCAGATGGCGTACATACCGGACTGCGATATGCAAAAAAAGATTTAGGCGTTTTAATAAGCGAAGTTCCGGCAAGCTGTGCGGCCGTTTACACTCAAAGTCATTTTCAGGCAGCTCCGCTGAAAATAACTCAAGAAAGTATTGAAATGGATCACAAACTGCAGGCGCTAATAGTGAACAGTGCGATTGCAAATGCGTGTACAGGCGAGCAGGGATTAAAAGATGCCTATGAGATGAGAGCATTGTGTGCGAATTCTTTTGGTTTGAAAGAAGAGCATGTGGCAGTAGCCTCGACAGGTGTTATCGGTGAATATTTAAAAATGGACTGCATTCGGAATGGTGTGGGGGATATTTCTCCTTCAAAAGACGGGTCACCGTCCTTCCAAGAAGCGATTTTAACGACGGATACAGTGACAAAGAAAACATGCTATGAAATGATGATTGACGGAAAAAAAGTAACAATCGGCGGCTGCGCTAAAGGCTCCGGGATGATCCATCCAAACATGGCGACAATGCTTGCATTTGTTACAACAGATGCCGCTGTCGAAAGCAGTGTTCTGCAGCAGGCGCTCAGTGAATTGACGGATGTTTCATTTAATCAAATTACAGTTGACGGCGAAACCTCAACGAACGATATGGTTTTAGTGATGGCAAATGGATTAGCGAATAATGAACCTCTGACTTCCCAGCATGATGATTGGGATATCTTCAAGCAGGGCCTTAAACTTGTATGCGAAGATCTTGCAAAGAGCATAGCACGCGACGGTGAAGGCGCTACGAAGCTGATTGAAGTGACAGTCGAAGGAGCAGCAACTGATGAGGAAGCAAGAATTACGGCAAAAAAAGTGGTCGGATCAAGCCTTGTCAAAACAGCCATTTATGGTGCTGATGCCAACTGGGGAAGAATTATCGGTGCAATTGGACACAGCAGCGCAGAGGTGAATCCTGATAAAATCGGCATCTTTTTAGGTGATCAATGCCTGTATCATAATGGGCAGCCTCAGAATTTCTCTGAAGATAAGGCAAAAGAAGTCCTGGAAAAAAACACAGTGAATATTCATATCGACCTCCGGATCGGAAACGGAGAGGGAAAAGCCTGGGGCTGCGATCTGACATATGATTATGTCAAAATTAACGCAAGCTACAGAACGTAAGGAGAGGACCATGAGCAAAGTTGTCGTGTTGAAATGCGGAGGAAGTATAGTTGATGAACTGTCAGAACCATTTTTCGGAAGCCTGCACGAGCTGAAAAAACAAGGATATAAAGTCGTCATTGTCCACGGAGGCGGTCCTGCAATCAATAGCGTTCTCCAAAGCATGAACGTTCAGACGCAGTTTATTAACGGGCAGAGAAAGACAACAAAGCAGGTCCTGGATATCGCTGAAATGGTGCTCGCAGGCCAAATCAATAAACAAATTGTAAGAGCTCTGGAACAAAATAACCTCACTTCTGCTGGAATTGCAGGTTCTGATGGCGGAATACTGACAGCTGATTTTTTAAATGAGGAAGAACTTGGATATGTAGGACAAATTTCAAACGTCCAAATTCACCTGATTAAAACACTGCTTGATGGTGATTACATACCTGTCATTGCTCCGATTGCGAGAACAGAGGATCATCAAACTCTTAATGTCAACGCAGATACAGCAGCTGCTGCTATAGCAAGTGCACTTGGTGCCAAAAAACTGCTGTTTGTCACAGATGTACCAGGAATTTTAAAGGAAAAACAAGTGATCAATCATACAACGCCCGATGAAATTGAAGAGATGATTGGCGCAGGAATCATTAACGGCGGGATGATTCCGAAAGTGCAGGCTGCGATCAAGTCATTGTCTCAATCTTTAAAAGAAGTGATGATTGTCAGCGGTCAGTCAATGTTTGTTGCAGAACAATCCATCTTGGGAACAAAAATTACCATGAAAAAGGAGGCTGCATTTAAATGAGTCATGTATTTCCTACATATGCACGCTGGGATTTGGAGATAAAGGAAGCGAACGGTTCGGTCGCCACCGATCAAAACGGCAAAACTTATCTTGATTTTATCTCAGGAATTGCGGTTTGTAATTTAGGCCACGGAGACAAGGATGTGAAGCAGGCGGTTCAAGATCAGCTTGATAAAGTCTGGCACGTTTCGAATCTTTTTCAGCATCCATTGCAGGAGGAAACAGCTGAGATTCTTACAGCCAACTGCTGCTGTGATGCGGTGTTTTTTTGCAACAGCGGGGCAGAAGCGAATGAAGCTGCGATAAAGCTTGCGAGAAAGCACACGGGCAAAACGAAGATTGTTACTTTTCAGCAATCGTTTCATGGAAGAACATTTGCAACGATGTCTGCTACTGGCCAGGCAAAAATCCATGATGGCTTTGGACCGTTATTGCCGCAGTTCGAATACTTGCCTTTCAACGATACAGAGTCTCTTGCCCAATTAGAGGGAGATGGCTATGCTGCTATTATGCTTGAAGTTATTCAGGGAGAGGGCGGAGTTGTACCGGCAGAAGCTGCATTTTTAGAAAAGGTAAAAGAAACCTGTGAACGACTCGGCTCACTGCTGATTATTGATGAAGTTCAAACAGGCATTGGACGGACGGGTCTGCCATTTGCTTATCAGCATTTTCAAATAGAGCCTGATAT
This sequence comes from Metabacillus idriensis, assembly GCF_009674765.1. Lineage (GTDB taxonomy): Bacteria > Bacillota > Bacilli > Bacillales > Bacillaceae > Bacillus_P > Bacillus_P idriensis. The sequence goes on from NZ_WKKF01000001.1 coordinate 397,656, forward strand.
TATTACTGCAGCCAAAGGACTCGGCAGCGGATTTCCTGTTGGAGCCATGATTGGAAAAAAAGAGCTGATTGCATCGTTTCAGGCGGGTTCACATGGAACGACATTTGGAGGGAATCCGCTCGCGATGGCAGCAGCTAAAGCAACGCTCACAAAGATCTTTCAGCCCCAATTCTTACAGGAAGCCGCTCAAAAATCAGAGGAAATGGCTGATATGCTTAAATCTGCATTGCTTGATGCGCCTGCTGTAACAGAGATTAGAGGAAAAGGTTTCATGATCGGCATTCAATTAAATCATGAAGCAGCCCCCATTATTACGGAATTGCGAAGCAATGGATTATTAACACTTCCTGCAGGTTCTGACGTCATTCGCCTGCTTCCTCCGCTCACAGTAACAGCGGATGAAATAAGTGAAGCGGTTGGGATCATAGAAAAAACGATCAAACACGCAGCGGTGACAGTCAGCAAGTAACATAAATTTTTTTAAAACTAAATGTATAAATATACTTAAACATAAATAAAAATTCATTACGAGGTGAATGAAAATGAGCGGTTACCTGCTTCTTGAGGATGGCACCAGCTACAAAGGAAATTTGAACGGCGAAGACAGTGAAGGCGAAATCGTCTTTTACACGGGCATGACAGGCTATCAAGAGGTGCTGACAGACCCATCGTATCAGAATCAGATCATCGTGTTTACTTATCCTTTGATCGGGAATTACGGCATAAATGCAGTTGACTTTGAAAGTGAGAGACCGCAAGTAAAAGGTGCCGTATTTTATGAATGCTGTGAACATTTCTCTCATTATGAGGCCGCTTATAGTGTCAAAGAATACTTGGGCAAATGGAACATTCCATATATCAGTCATGTTGATACAAGGTCCATCGTCAAGCAGATCCGCAAAAATGGAACGATGAAGGCACAGCTTTCAGCTGATTGTAATGAAATAGAACAAAGTAAAAGTATAACAAAAAAATTGCCTGAAACCCAAAAGGGGATCACTGCTCTTGGAGAAGGATCTATTCACGTTGCCTTGCTTGATTTCGGATTCAAAAAATCAATTTTGCAATCGTTTCTGAAGAGAAACTGCAAAGTAACGATTATTCCATATACAGAACTGGGTCAGCTTGCACATTTTCAGCCTGATGCAGTTGTTCTGTCAAACGGGCCTGGCGATCCAAAAGAACTTGAAACCTATTTGCCGGCTATAAAAAAGATTGCGGACAGCTATCCAACGCTCGGCATCTGTCTTGGGCATCAGCTTATTGCCCTGGCTTATGGAGGAGATACGATGAAGCTGCCGTTTGGACATAGAGGAGCGAATCATCCTGTTGTGGATCAGAAAAAAGGAAAGGTCTTTATGACTTCTCAAAATCACAGCTATGTGGTGACGTCAGCTCATCATAAAGAGTTTGGCGTCAGATTTATTAATGTGAATGATCAGTCGGTTGAGGGAATGTTTCATCAGACACTTCCTATTCTGTCCGTACAATTTCATCCAGAAGCCCATCCAGGACCTGCAGAAAGTGAATATATCTTCGATGAATTTCTGGAAATGGTTCTAAACACAAGGAGAGAAATGGTTTATGCCTAAACGTCATGATATTAAAAGCATCCTAGTAATCGGATCTGGTCCAATTATCATTGGCCAGGCTGCAGAATTTGATTATTCCGGGACTCAGGGCTGCATTGCCTTGAAAGAAGAAGGATACAAGGTCATTCTTGTGAACAACAATCCGGCAACGATAATGACGGATCATCAATACGCAGATGAGGTCTACTTTGAACCGCTAACGATTAAAAGCCTCACGAAAATTATTGAAAAAGAAAAACCGGATGGCCTGCTTGCAACTCTTGGCGGTCAAACCGGACTCAATTTGGCTGTGAAACTTCATGAAGCCGGAGTTCTGCAAAAACATAATGTGCAAGTTCTGGGGACATCCGTTCAGTCGATTCAAATGGGAGAAGACAGAGAAAAGTTCAGAAAGCTGATGTATGACCTGAAACAGCCTGTACCTGCAAGCGAAATTGTAACTGGTGCAGATCAAGCACTGGCATTTGCAAAGGAAATCGGCTACCCCATCATCGTTCGCCCAGCTTACACACTAGGCGGTAAGGGAGGCGGGATTGCTGATGATGAAAAGTCATTAATCGACTTGATGAAAAGCGGATTAAGTGCAAGCCCGATTCATCAATGTCTTGTTGAAAAAAGCATTGCCGGATTTAAAGAGGTTGAATATGAGGTTATGAGGGATGCAGCCAATACGTGTATCACTGTTTGCAATATGGAAAACATCGATCCTGTGGGGATTCATACAGGGGATTCAATCGTAGTAGCACCTTCACAAACGTTGACTGATCATGAATATCAAATGCTCCGGAGTGCTTCGTTAACCATCATTTCAGCTTTGAATGTGGTTGGCGGCTGCAACATCCAGTTTGCTCTGGATCCGGAAAGCAAGCAATATTACGTTATAGAGGTCAATCCGCGTGTCAGCCGTTCTTCAGCTCTTGCATCAAAAGCGACGGGCTACCCAATCGCTAAAATCGCTGCAAAGCTTGCAGTTGGCTATACATTAAGCGAGCTGAAAAATCCTTTGACACAGTCAACCTTTGCAAGCTTTGAGCCTGCTCTTGATTATGTGGTCGTGAAGTTTCCGAGATGGCCATTTGATAAATTCAAAGACGCCGCCCGCACGCTTGGTACTAAAATGAAGGCGACCGGTGAAGTGATGGCGATTGAAAGAAATCTCGAAGCGGCCATCCAAAAAGCAGTATCATCACTTGAACTCGGAAATATCGGAATTTACTTTGAAGAGATATCACAGCTGTCAGATCTTCATCTCTTAAACATCATAAAAAAAGCTACAGATCAGCGATTTTTCGCCATTATTGAGTTATTAAGAAGAGGAGAAAGCCTAAATGTGATTCATGAGGAAACAGGGATTGATTATTATTTTCTAAACAGCTTTCTCTCACTTGTCACATTGGAAAAAGAGCTTAAATCCATAACCTTGCATGAAATCACAAAAGACTTCCTATCCTATGCAAAGGAAAAAGGATGTTCTGATCTGTACATTGCACATTGTTTTAATGAAGAAGAATCTGCTGTAAGAACGCTTAGAAAATCACTCGGCATCACAGCTAAATTTAAGCTGGTAGATACATGTGCTGCGGAATTTGAAGCGAGAACCAACTATTATTATTCAACTTATTTCGGAGAATGCGAGCTTGAAAAAGCTGCAAATCCAAGAAAAAAAGCGCTGGTACTTGGATCAGGCCCAATCCGCATTGGTCAGGGAGTTGAGTTCGACTACAGCGCTGTGCAAGGAATTCAAGCCTTGCAAAAGCTAGGATTTGAAGCAATTATGATCAACAATAATCCTGAAACAGTCAGCACGGATTTTGAAACAGGGGACCGTCTGTACTTTGAACCGCTGACAGCCGAACACGTTCTGAATGTAATTGAAGCTGAACAGATAGATGTAACGATTGTGCAATTTGGCGGCCAAACCGCTATCAATCTTGCAGCCGCACTTGAAGAAAACGGAGCACTCCTTCTCGGAACAGATTCAGAAACCCTTGATATCCTTGAGGAACGGGAGAAATTTTATCACCTGTTAGATAAAATAGAAGTCGCTCATCTTCCCGGAACAACCGCTCATAACGCAGATGACGCCATCAAGGAAGCGGAAAATATCGGCTATCCTGTTTTAATCAGACCGTCTTACGTCATTGGGGGAAAAGGGATGATTGTGCTTGAAAATAGAGAGCAGCTTGAGATGCAGGTTCAAAAAGGCGGCACTCAGGTCTTTCCAATCTTAATCGATCGCTATGTCACAGGCCAGGAAGCAGAAATTGATCTCGTTGCAGATGGCGAAAGCATCCTCATACCAGCGGTGATGGAGCACATTGAACCGGCTGGTGTGCATTCAGGAGACAGCATGGCGATTATTCCTTCCAAGAATATAAGTGACAAGATGAAGCAAGACATGCACCAGGCGGCTCAGAAGATAGTGAAGCAGCTTAATTTTAAAGGAATCATGAATATCCAGTTTCTGATTCAAAACGAAACGCTGTACGTTCTGGAAGTCAATCCGCGGGCAAGCCGGACGGCTCCGATTGTCAGCAAAGTGATGGACGTCCCTATGATTGAACTTGCGGCAGGGATGCTGAATGGAGAAAAACTCACATATCATTATATAGAAGAAGAAAGACCATATACGGCTGTGAAATATCCCGTTTTTTCTAGTCACGCTCTTCAAAATGTAGACCTTAAGCTAAGTCCTGAAATGAGATCAACGGGGGAAGGCATGTGCCTTGCACCTACATTAAAGGAAGCACTCGGAAAGGTATTTGATGAAGATCGCGATAAGAGCAGCGTCAGTGTTTTTATGGATGAAATCGATTATGCCCTGCTTCAAAAAGCAGAAGCAGCTGGATTGAAAACTGAAACGGAATGCTTTCTGAAATGGGCTGAAACGGTAGAGAACGGTGTGTTTGTCAGTTTAAAAAATGGAGAATCGAAAGAAAAGCGGCTGCTTGCTGCTGAAAAAGGAATCAAAGTTTTTTCAGATTCCGCGTCTTTTATGGCTTATTTAAAAGCGGCACCTGACTATGAGGTTTATTCAATTAGAGAACTAACAAGAACGGGAGTGAACATGATATGAGTTCGATAAAATTGGCACAGACTAAATCATCCGCATTATTAGGAAAAGATTGTTTGACCCTGCTTGATTATACGACTGAGGAAATCCTGCATCTTGTTGAAGAAGGAATCCATATGAAGAAATTTCCCATTCAATCGGTTTTGTCCGGAAAAATATTGGCAATGATTTTTGAAAAATCCTCAACTCGGACACGTGTTTCGTTTGAAGCGGGAATGCAGCAGCTTGGGGGGAGCGCGCTCTTTTTAAGCAGTCAGGATCTTCAATTAGGCCGCGGGGAAAGCATTGGTGATACAGCCAAAGTCCTGTCAGGGTATGTAGATGCTATTATGATCCGGACATTTGAGCATGAAAAAGTAGAGGAGCTGGCCCTTCATGCTTCCATTCCAGTTATTAATGGGTTGACAGACACATTTCATCCATGCCAGGCACTTGCAGATTTAATGACAATCTTCCAGCTGAAAAAAACGTTTAAGGGCATCAAGGTTGCATACGTCGGCGATGGAAATAATGTTGCGCACTCTTTATTAATTGCGTGTGCAAAGGTTGGTATGGATGCGGTCATCGCTCATCCGGAAGGGTACGGGCCAGATCCGTTTGTAATGGGGAAAATCGATGAGATCTGCAAACAGACAGGAGCTGTCATCTCTGCCACAACGAATCCGCAAGAAGCTGTTCATCAGGCAGATATTGTGTATTCAGATGTATGGACGAGTATGGGGCAGGAAAAAGAAAACGAAATCCGCCTTACTGCATTTAACGCTTATCAAATCAACGAAGAGCTAATGAGCGGTGCAAAAAAAGACAGTCATTTTCTTCATTGTCTGCCCGCACATCGCGGCGAGGAAGTAACAGCAGAAGTCATTGACGGAAATCAATCAGCCGTTTTTCAGCAGGCGGAAAACCGTCTCCACGTTCAAAAAGCCCTGCTGAAGGAACTTCTGGTTGGTTAAAATCACATCTGAGAAAATTTCAAAAGCATATGAAATAAAGCATGGATCCAGTTACAGATCCATGCTTTTTCTAAGCGAAAAATAAAACAAGCGGTCCGATAATGAAGCAATAAAAAGCAAAGTACTTCAAATTCCCTTTTTCCATAATGCCCATAAACCATTTTAGTGAGAAGTAAGACATGATCAAGGAACCGATAAACCCTGCTGTATAAGGCAATAAAAGCTCGCTGAAATATTCATCAGAAATCAGATCGCTTATACCGAGAACCATTCCTCCTGCACTGACTGGAATAAATAAAAGGAAAGAAAATCTCAAAGCTGTTTCCTGCTTTGTTCCAAGTGCCATTGCAGCAACGATCGTAGCTCCTGAACGGCTGATGCCGGGAATTAAGGCAACTGCTTGGGCAAAGCCAATAATTAGCGCATCCTTTACCGTTAAATCTCCATCTTTTTTGCTGCCGCGAAGATTGCGGATAAGGTACAGCGCAATACCTGTTACGATCAGGGACCCTGCGGCAAGCTGAACATTTTTGCTTGAAAGAACATCTTTAAATAAGATTCCAAGCACAGCTGCGGGGATCGTCGCAATGAGTAAATAAACAATAAACATAAAGTCTTTTTTGGCTGAGGGGTCCTTTTTAACTGCATAATTCGCTCCGTTAACAGCTAAGCGAATTAAATCCTCACGGTAAATCAAAAGTACGGCAATCAGAGAGGCCGCATTCACAAGGAGTTCAAAGCTTAATCCCTCAATCTTGACACCCAAAAAGTGCTGGGCGAATACAAGATGTCCGCTTGAGGAAACAGGGATTGGCTCTGTAAACCCCTGAAATAAACCGAGCAGAAAATATTTTAAAATTAAATAAACTTCGTCCATCTTTTTCCTCCGATCCTTCTGAGGTCATTACCATTAAACTATAGAGAAGAAAACGTGTAAAGGATAAATTTCTATTCAGCTTTACATGTATTTCAAAAAGATTTGCCATACTACATAATGAAGGAACTTTAAGGAGGGATCTTATTTTGGGGCAGCAGCATCGCTTTAAATCAGGTCAAAAAGCACCTAATAATGGCATCTACGTAGAAGTTGGGGAAACAGGCTCAATGGTCAAAAATCCTCAAAAAATAAAGCTTCAGGCAGGAGATCATTTCCCTGAAACGTCTAATGATGACCGCCACTGGACGTATCAAAGAAAACCATAATCGTGAAACCCGAAAAAAAACCCTACTATTTATAGTAGGGTTTTTTGTGTGCAGAGTCGAAAATTAGGTATTAATGATGTCCCTCTGCAGATCGGTCAGGTACAACTTCCCCGAGGATCAGGATGAGAACGGTTGCAACAACAGCAAGAATAGAAGCAGTAACAAAGTTATATGCAACACCTGTCATTGAAGAAACGACGTAAGCCATCATTTGCATTAATAAAAACGTCCAAAAAAATGTCCAAAAATAGCGCAATCTGTTCACCTCATTCTTCAAACAATTCTATGTCCATATTATCATACATAGATTGTGGAATAAAAGCTTTATTTACACTGAAAGTTGACTATTTCATGAACGTTCATTGCTGAATAATTAGGCGAATATCCATTCGCTTTCACATGAACGAACATATCTTATATAAAGTGCTCTAAGTACGAAAGAAAGGTGGTGGGCAAATGATGGGAATTACAAAGCGATTATTTCAGCTGGAATCAGAATGGAACATCATCCATTATCCTTATAAACCAAATGGATTCGGTGTCTTTATCTTTGGTGACAAAACACATTTCGTCGATGGGGAAACGAGCTTTTGGCAGCAGCACTACGGAAGAAACCTGCTGCTTTCAATTTTGCTTGACGCAGGTTATACCGTTTTCACTTCTAACCTTTACGGTGCAAACTGGGGAAGTCCGAAAGCACTGAGTCTTGCACAGAAGATTTATCATATAATCATGAAAAAAGAAATCCTGAATGAGCGGGTTCATATTCTTTGTGAAGGGATGGGGGCGCTGATAGCCAAAGAATTTATGAAGCTTTCTAATGAAAAAATCCGTTCTGTCGCAATGTTTAATCCATGCCTGAACCTTCAAGCCCACCTTGAAAAAGAAAGAGAAAACATGTTTTTTTATAAAAGGCTGATAAAAGAAATTGCGCATGCATATGAAATGGATTCAAAGAAAGTAAAAGACCACCTTTTTCAAACAAGTTTTGACAGCACCAGCATTCCTGTTCATATATGGCAAAGAATGAACAGCATCACATATCCTTATCAGGATCACAGTAAAATCTATGAAGACTTCAGAAGCAAAGAAGGCTCCCCTATCGACTTAACCTTTCATCTGGCAGACAACCAATACAGGCTGAATCATTCTGTAGTGAAATTCTTCAAAGAAAATGAAAAAAATTTATAAGCGGAATCGTCCTGATGGTACCCGGGACGATTCTTTTGTGCTCAAATGCTGCATACCATACTATAACGCTTCCTAAAAGGAGGAGAAGGATGATGAAAAAAGCATTGATCGCAGGCTTTGGGCAATTTGTCGGTTTTGCTCTATGCAGCCGCCTGCTTGAGGATGGCATCGGGGTTGACGGATATATGAATACCTATAAAGATGATCAGGAACAAAAAATTGCCGATGAAAAAATGATGCTGATTGGCAGAAACGCTTTGTTTGAAAAAATTTCTTCAATCACAGACGCTAAAGAAAATGATGTGATTTTTTATTGCATTCAAGATCCAACTGATAAGCAGAATAGACACGATTCAACTTTATTAAGGGATTGTGCAGATCTTTCTATAAAACAAAAAATTCCATTTATTCTCATATCATCTGCTGAAGTTTTCAGTGAAGCTCAAGACAAGATTGAAAAGGATACGGTTCCCCATCCTTCAACAGAAAACGGCAAGGCCCATCTGCAGCAGGAGTCAGAAATACGCGAGCTCTTTGGCGGATCGGAGCTGTATAAGATTGTCAGATTCCCCGGTCTTTTTGGACCGTGGCAGCCGCAAACAAGCTTCATTCATCAATGGATTATTTCAGACTTGACGGGAAAAAAATCGGATGTTGAAGCAAAAGAAGAAAAAAGAGATATTCTTTTTATTGATGATGCAGTCAGCACTCTATTGGAAATTGCAGAGGCACATCCTTATAAAGAATCTATTGTTCATCTCTCGTCTATGAAAGAAGGACAGTGGAGCAAAATCTCTCAATTATTTTCGGAAAAGTCAGATCGTAATCTTTCTTATAAGTTATCGAAGGATATCATCTGTCCGGTTGAAACCAGTGTTTCTTTAGAAAGAGGCATACAGATTCAAACAGAATGGATCAAGCAAAACCTGTATATATACCAATAATTTCAGATAAAATTCAAGTTTTAATCGTTATTGGGAAATATATCCTTGTGCGATGAATTGGTTACAGTCTAAAATATAGGAGGAATCATGACATGCACAAGCTAAAAGGAGTTGCTTGGAATGCTGAAGAAAAGTATTCTTTTCGCCATGTGCCTTTTTTTTCTGACAGGATGCGGACAACCCAGGCAGAATGAACTTGAAAAAGTGGGTTTGCTTGTCCCGGATACAATCAGTGATCAAGTATGGGGCACAAAGGGATACAAAGGATTATTGAAAATACAATCACGGTACGGTGTTGATGTTTTTTATAAAGAAGGCATGAATAATCAGGAAGTAGTCAGAGAAGCAGTAAAAGAGTTTTCGGGAAAAGGCGTCAATCTGATTTTCGGTCACGGCAGTGAATATGAAATGTTCTTTGAAGAATTGAATGAAGAATATGAAGATATCCATTTTGTTTTTTTTAATGGCGAGGCAGATGGGGACAATATGACGAGCCTTAACTTTGATTCGAATGCCATGGGTTTTTTCGGGGGAATGATTGCCGGTGAAATGACAAGGACAAATAAAGTCGGGATAGTGGCAGCATATGAATGGCAGCCTGAAATTGACGGCTTTTATGAAGGTGCGAACTATCAGAATCCTGATGTCGAAGTTGATATTCAGTATGTGCAAAGCTGGAATGATGTAAAAACCGCCCTTAATTATACAGATGAAATGATTGCAGAAGGCATAGATGTTGTATATCCTGCAGGCGATGGGTATAATGTACCTGTCATTGAACGCATAAAAGAAAATGGTCTGTACGCAATTGGTTATGTTTCCGACCAGTCAGATCTTGGCGAAACAACTGTCCTCACAAGCACCATTCAGCATGTGGACCGTTTATATGAACTTGTTGCCGAAAAATATTCAGATGGTGATCTGAAAAGCGGAAATCTGTATTTTGATTTTCAGGACGATGTCATTGAACTCGGCAAATACAGTCCGAGTGTGGACAAAGCCTTTCAAAACAAAATACAGGAACATATTGAAACATACAGGCAGACAGATAAGCTGCCTAATCAAATATGAAAAGGGGAATACATATGAGCCATGAACCGAAAACGTTAGAATTTATGCAAATCGCCATGAAATATCTTCCAGAAGCAAAAGCAAAGCTTGATGAAGCAGGCATAGAAATTACGGCTGATCATCTTCAGCCTATGATGGAGCTGCTCACAAAAGTAATGAATGATGCTTATGAATTAGGAAAAAATGAAGCAGGTAAATAAACCTGAAAAGTCCACAGTTTACATGAAACTGTGGATTTTTTATTTAGGCTGTTTTACATGATAAAAGTTGTCCGTTCCTTGCAGCGAGAGGAACTTGCTTTCCGCGGGGAGCATGTAAGCCTCCTCGGCTTTGCAAGTGGGGTCTTCCATTTTGCTCTATTTCCCGCAGGAGTCAAGTTTATCCGCTACAATCCACTTAGTGTTTTTAACATTTAGTCTGGCAGCAACAATATTTACGAAAAGAGCCTTTATTTATGACAACTCCCGTAACTTTCCAGATTAAAGGAGTCATACACGTACATTATTCTCTTCCATGGAATTCTCCAAATCTTGGTCACTTCTCATAAACAAAAAATTCTATCTCATCGAACTTCAGCCTATTTTAACTTTTGTTTGAAATAGTCCAAAATTGGAGAAAACTCTTTTACTACTGGCTTTAATTCTTTTAAAGAGTCCATAATATTATCAATCTGCATGAAAAGCTGAAAAAAATCTGTCTCTGACTGAGGTTCCTGCTCATCTGGAGCGGGGGTTCTTTCTGCTTCCTTCTGCTCTATGCTACGCTCTCTTTTATCTCCAAACATGAAGGATGAGAAGAAATCTCCGGACTCTTCATATTGTCTTTTTTCGCTCAACATAAACACCTCGCTTATCCTTCTTTATTAGTACTGTATGTTTTCTTTTATAACTTGTACGGGGCATTTGCACAGATTTTTGATTGAAATTTTAAAAAAGATAGGATAAAATTAGTACCAGGTAATAATAATTGATTCTAAATATAGGATAAAAGGAGCTGCGTATATGAGTGCAGGGATAATTGGAATCGGACGGTATAATCCAGATCGTGTTGTAACAAATGCGGATTTGGAGAAAATAATGGATACGTCAGATGAGTGGATACGCACACGGACTGGGATTGAAGAGCGAAGACTTGCAGACGATGAAACAGATACTTCTGATATGGCCTATTATGCCGCCCAAAAAGCGATTGAGAATGCAGGCCTGACTGCTGAAGATATAGATATGATTTTGGTGGCTACTGTCACGCCTGATCAGCCTTTCCCATCAGTAGCGTGTATGCTTCAGGAGAAACTGGGTGCAAAGAAAGTGGCTGCCATGGATTTGAGTGCTGCATGCGCGGGCTTCATGTACGGATTGATTACAGCTCAGCAATTTATTGAAACAGGCGCCTATAAAAATGTTCTTGTTGTAGGTGTAGAAAAACTTTCAAAAATTACAGACTGGGATGACCGGAATACAGCTGTTCTTTTTGGAGATGGAGCTGGTGCGGCAGTTGTCAGTTCAGTTACAACTGGAAAAGGATTCCTTGCGTTTGAACTTGGATCGGACGGTTCTGGCGGAAAGCACCTATATCAGGACGAAAAGCTTATAATGAATGGCCGCGAAGTCTTTAAATTTGCAGTCAGACAAATGGGTGAATCGAGCGTAAATGTGATTGAGAAGGCAGGACTTAAAAAGGAAGATGTGGATTACTTGATTCCGCATCAGGCAAACATCCGGATCATGGAAGCCGCCAGAGAACGTTTAGAGCTGCCGGTGGAAAAAATGTCAAAAACGGTTCACAAGTATGGCAATACTTCTGCGGCATCGATTCCGATTTCGCTTGTTGAAGAACTGGAAGCAGGAACGATAAAAGACGGAGATGTCCTTGTAATGGTTGGTTTTGGCGGAGGTTTAACCTGGGGAGCCATTGCCATGAGATGGGGCAGATAATAAATATTACAGCTAGTGAAAGGTATGGTGTTTTTATATGAGCAAGAGGCGAGTTGTCATTACGGGTATGGGAGCAATTACTCCAATAGGAAATGATGTTGCATCAACATGGGAAAGCGCAGTAACTGGAAAGTCCGGCGTTGGTCCGCTTACACGCATTGATTCAAATGATTATCCGGCTAAGGTAGCTGCTGAAATAAAAGATTTTGATGTTGAGACATACATGGATAAGAAGGAAGCAAGAAAAATGGACCGCTTTACTCAGTATGCGGTTGCTGCATCTTTTATGGCAGTTCGCGATGCGAACCTTGAAATTACAGATGAAATCGCTCCCCGCACAGGTGTGTGGATCGGTTCTGGAATCGGTGGAATGGAAACGTTTGAAAATCAGTTCGAAACACTTCTTACAAAAGGCGCAAGACGTGTAAGCCCATTTTTCGTCCCTATGATGATTCCTGATATGGCAGCAGGCCAGGTTTCCATCGCTTTGGGCGCGAAAGGCTTTAATTCCTGTACAGTGACAGCATGTGCAACCGGCACAAACTCCATTGGGGATGCTTTTAAAGTCATTGAGCGGGGCGATGCAGATGTCATGATTTCCGGAGGAACAGAGGCGCCGATTACAAGGATGGCATTTGCAGGCTTCTGTGCAAGCAAAGCTCTGTCTACGAATCCGGATCCTGCTACAGCAAGCAGACCATTCGATGCAAATCGAGATGGATTTGTTATGGGAGAAGGAGCAGGCATTTTAGTCCTTGAAGAACTTGAGCATGCGCTAGCCCGAGGTGCAGAAATTTATGCAGAAATCGTTGGCTACGGCGCAACAGGCGATGCCCATCACATTACAGCTCCCGCACCAGGCGGCGAAGGCGGTGTCCGTGCGATGAGAATGGCGATGGAAAACGGCGGACTGTCACCTGAGGACGTTGATTATGTGAATGCACACGGAACAAGCACTTCCTACAACGACAAGTTTGAGACGCTTGCCATCAAGGAAGTATTTGGAGAGCATGCTTATAAACTTGCTGTTTCATCTACGAAATCAATGACTGGCCATTTGCTCGGTGCTGCAGGCGGAGTTGAAGCGATACTTTCGATTCTTGCAATCAAAGAAGGCATCATCCCTCCAACCATTAATTACAGCGAAAAAGATCCTGAGTGCGATCTGGACTATGTTCCGAATGAAGCGAGAAAAGCCGAAGTGAATGTGGCACTCAGCAATTCGCTCGGATTTGGCGGACACAACGCAACAATTATCTTTAAAAAATACGAGCAGTAAAACGGAAAAGTCAGCTTAGCTGGCTTTTTTTAGTTTTAAGTATTTTGCGCTTTTCTTAGTTGATGAATCCTTTCACTTCCTCAAACACACCTTCATAAGATACGGCAGGAGGGAGTGAAGATTCCATGACTGTCATTAAAACAAATGAGTGGCTTGAACACTCTGCAGATCATATAAAAATTTGCGAGCGTCTGAAACCTTACTTTCATAAAAGCAATCCAGAGGAAATCAGCAAATATCTTCATTCATTCGGGATGTTCAAAGGAGAACAGACTGGTGAGAGCCTGTATAAGGATTTAAAGAAGAACAGCGTTTGGGAATTTGTAAAAAAGGATGAAGCTGCATTGAAAAAAGAATGGGGCGGACCGGACGTGCCGATTTTTATTTTGCCTGCAGATGCAGGGAACCGGAAAATGAGAAATGAATATGGCGGAAAATCAGGTCTTGCCTTTCACGATAAACTTTTCTTGTTTTTATCGGATAACAGCAAAAAAGAGATTCAGACCATTCTTACACATGAGTATCATCATGTTTGCAGACTTGCAAAAGATCCAAAAAAAGAAAAAGACTACACGCTGATTGACGCTGTAATTCTTGAAGGACTCGCCGAGAATGCCGTGCGTGAGCGAATGGGCGTGGAATTTACGGGTTCATGGACGAAATATTATTCAAAAGAGCAGCTGACTCAATTCTATCAGACAATCATTGAGCCTAATCAGAGTATAAAAAGAGACTCGCGCAAGTTCTCTCAACTGATGTTTGGAACCGGCTTTTATCCCAAAATGCTTGGCTATGCAGCGGGTTATCATATTGTGCAATGTTACATGGAGATGACAAAAGCTAATATTAAAGAGTTATTCTCTGTTTCTTCAGAAGAAATAGTGAAAAAGTCATCGATTAAACCCAAATAAGGGTTTTTTTATTGGTATTTTTTCCTAGTAATGATTGTATTTTTAATATTAAGTTACATTATTTTAAAAATTAGCTTGATTTTGTAAAACTTTTGTAATACTATACAAATATATATTTTCTGACTATTCTATTTATAAAGAAAGTTAAGATGATTTACAAAATTAAGTATTTCAAGCGGTTTATCTTTTACATCATAGGGCGGTGAAGGGTATTGTCAGTACTGTTGGAAGTAAAAAATCTAAAAACCTATTTCTACAAAAAGAAGCAGGCTGTTCCGGCTGTGGACGGTGTTGACTTAAAGATACATAAAGGCGAGACGGTTGCACTAGTAGGAGAATCTGGTTCAGGTAAAAGTATCACTTCTTTATCGATTATGGGGCTTGTTCCTAGCCCGGGCGGCAAAATTGTTGATGGAGAGATCTTATTAAACGGCAAAGATTTGGTGAAGTTACCTGAAAAAGATTTGTGTAAAGTCCGCGGAAACGACATATCGATGATCTTTCAGGAGCCGATGACATCTTTAAATCCGGTGCTTACAATCGGAGATCAGATTACAGAAGTGCTGATGTATCATCAAAAGCTTCCAAAAAATCAAGCTGTAAAAAAAGCAATTGAATTACTTAGATTAGTAGGTTTCTCGCGTGCTGATGAAATCATCAATGACTATCCCCATAGATTATCAGGCGGTATGCGCCAGCGTGTCATGATTGCCATCGCCATGAGCTGCAATCCGAAACTGCTGATAGCAGATGAGCCTACAACAGCACTGGATGTAACAATTCAGGCACAAATTCTTGATTTGATGAAGGATGTCAGTCAAAAATTTGACACTAGCATTCTATTAATCACTCATGATCTTGGTGTTGTATCTGAAATTGCAGAGCGGGTTGTTGTTATGTACTGCGGTCAGGTGGTAGAAGAAGCTTCTGTGGATGACTTGTTCAATGAGCCGCTTCATCCATATACACAAGGATTAATGGAGTCTATTCCTTCGATTGATGGAGACATAGAAAAGCTTAATTCAATTCCCGGGAACGTTCCGACTCCCGATAATCTCCCGGCAGGCTGCAGGTTTGCACCGAGATGCCCGAAAGCATTTGACAAATGTTTCAGTTCACTTCCCGCGCTCACGGAAAAATCAGCTCATCGCTCTGTCCGCTGCTTTTTATACGATGATGAGGAGGCCGCTGTTCAATGAAAGTAGTAGACGCAGAAGTAAAATCACCGCTGCTGAAACAGGATGAAACGATCCTTCAGCTGATAGATGTCCAGAAGCACTTTCCGATCAAATCAGGTTTTCTGCAGCGGACTGCCGGACATGTAAAAGCAGTAGACGGCATTAATTTAACCGTAAAAAAAGGTGAAACCATCGGTATAGTAGGAGAATCAGGCTGCGGAAAGTCTACAGCTGGGCGAACCATTATCCGCTTATATGAACCGACCGGCGGCAAGATTATTTTTGACGGGCAGGATATCTCACATTTACCCGAAAGTGAACTCCGCAAAACCGTCCGGAAAAATATTCAGATGGTGTTTCAGGATCCATTTGCATCGCTGAATCCCCGGAAAACACTCGGTTCTATTATTAAAGAACCAATGGATACACATGGTTTATATAGAGGAAGAGAGCGGACAGAACGAGTCGAAGAGCTCCTTGAAAAAGTAGGATTAAACGCCTCTTTCATTAACCGCTACCCGCACGAGTTTTCCGGAGGACAGCGGCAGAGAATTGGAATAGCCAGAGCGATCGCACTTAATCCGCAAATGGTTATTGCTGATGAAGCGGTTTCTGCGCTGGATGTTTCGATTCAGGCTCAAATCATTAACCTGCTTGAAGATCTTCAGGACGAGTTTAACTTAACTTATATGTTCATCTCGCATGATTTAAGTGTAGTCCGCCATATAAGCGACCGCGTGGGCGTTATGTACCTTGGGAAAATGATGGAGCTTGCTGATAAGCACAGTCTCTACGCAGAGCCGCTTCATCCTTATACTCAAGCTCTTTTATCCGCTGTGCCTGTCCCAAGAAAAGCAGGCCAGGCAAGAAGAGAGCGCATTGTATTAAAAGGAGAGCTGCCAAGTCCGGCCAATCCGCCTCAGGGCTGTGTTTTCCATACTAGATGCCCTGCTGCGACAAGCGCTTGCCGCGAAGCTGTGCCCCAATTTAAAGAAGTAAAGAAAAATCATTTTGTTGCCTGCCATCTATACTGATGGCAGGATCAGCATATATTCAAGACCTTGAAGGGAGGAGATGGACCAACAATAATATGCATGTTAAGAAAACTAAAAATTCAAATTTTTAAGGGGGAAATGCGAAGTGAAACAACGTAAAAGTTTATTAACATTACTTAGCTTATTGTTAGTTTTCTCTTTGTTCTTAGCTGCTTGTAACAGCGGCGCAGGCGAAAAAACACCTGCTTCAGGTTCTGGCGGGAAAGATGAAAAACCGGCTGAATATGCAGGCGAACCGCAAATGGGCGGAGATTTAGTTGTTGGAACGATTGGCGGACCAACATTATTCAACCCAATGTATTCAACAGATGCTTCAAGCTCAGATATCGAAGGTTTCATTTTTGACGGTCTTGTAAGTTCTGACACAGAGTTCAACCCGACTTTACACTTGGCAGAAGATATCCAAACGTCTGAAGACGGATTAACGTACACAGTTAAAATTAAAGAAGGCGTTAAATTCCACGATGGTGAAGAATTAAATGCTGATGACGTAGTATTTACATACGGCATCCCTAAGAGCCCTGACTATGTTGGTGAGCGCGGTTCTTCTTTTGAATCTTTAGAGTCTGTAACGAAAAAAGGCGACTATGAAGTAGAATTCAAGCTTTCTAAGAAAGATGCTTCTTTCTACCCTGTAGCTCTTAGCTACGGAATCCTTCCTGAGCACATCCTTGGCAAAGTTCCAGTTGGTGAGCTTGGCGAGAACGAATTCAACACAAAATCTCCAATCGGTTCTGGTCCTTTCAAATTTGTTGAGTGGAAAGATGGAGAGTATGTAAAAGTTGAGAAAAACCCTGATTATTTCTTGGGCGAGCCATACTTAGATTCAATCACTTACAAAATCGTTCCTGATCAGGATGCATTATTAGCACAGCTTCAAGCTGGCGATGTTGATTTTACTGAAGTTCCAGGAACTGACATCGAAACTGTAAAAAGCACGTTCAGCGGCGTGAAAGTGGAATCTGGCCTTGGTCTTTCTTACACTTACATCGGCTGGAACCAAAAGAACGACCTATTTAAAGACGTGAAAGTACGTCAAGCTTTAACAATGGCACTTGACAGAGAATCAATGGTTTCTTCTGTAATGAACGGCGACGGAGAAGTTGCACACGTACCTGAAAGCCCGCTTTCTTTCGCTTACAGCGACGATGTAACAAAGTTCTCTTATGACGCAGAAAAAGCTAAATCTCTATTAAAAGAAGCTGGCTGGGAAGATACTGACGGCGACAAAATCTTAGACAAAGACGGCAAAAAATTCTCATTCTCTTTAAAAACGAACCAAGGCAATAAAATCCGTGAAGACATCGCTGTAGTTGTTCAGCAGCAATTAAAAGAAATCGGCATCGAAGTAAAGCCTGAGATCATTGAATTCTCTGCTTTCATCGAGCAAGTTTCTGCACCAAACTGGGATTTTGATGCAATGATCTTAGGATGGAGCTTGTCTACATTCCCTGATCAATATGACATTTTCCACTCAAGCCAAATTGCTGAAGGCTTAAACATGATTGATTATAAAAACGAAGAAGCAGATAAGTTAATGGAAGAAGCGAAACAAATTCTTGATCAAGATGAGTATGCTGCAAAACACGCTGACATCTACAAAATTATTACTGAAGATCAGCCATACACATTCTTGTACTACCCTAACGTTCACCGCGTAATGCCTGAGAACTTACAAGGCTATGAGTTCAACGCTAAGAGCGAATTCTACAACATCCACAAATGGTGGTTAAAACAGTAATCATTCATTGATTGCTGCAACACTTCAGGGAAACTTGCAGAGGGAAGGGAATATTCCCTTCCCTTATTTTTATGAATTTGAAAATTGAACGAGTCTGCTGAGAATTCTGGACATGTTTTTATTTATAGAAAAATGAGAAGGAAAGGGGAGAACTAGCTGTGCTTACTTATATAATCCGCCGTACGTTAATGGCTATTCCCTTATTATTAGGCATCACCATTATCTCTTTTGCGATCATACGCTTAGCTCCTGGAGATCCAACAACATTATTAATGGATCCATCAATAAGTCCTGCTGATAAAGCGAAGTTTATGGAGAAATACGGATTAAATGATCCTGTACATATCCAATATTTAAAATGGCTCGGAAGCATGGTTCAGGGTGATTTTGGAACATCATTAATTCGAAAAGGTGTACCTGTAAGTGAAATGATTATGAATCGTTTGCCAAACACACTTCTTTTAATGGTCGTATCTACAATCCTTGCATTGGTGGTCGCCATTCCGTTTGGAATCATTTCAGCTGCAAGACCGTACACAAAAGTTGACTATACTGTTTCTGTCACTTCCTTTTTGGGGCTTGCCACTCCTAACTTCTGGCTCGGTTTAATTTTAATTATGGTATTTTCCGTTCAGCTTAATTGGTTCCCGACAGGAGGGACCTCCACCTTGAATGCCGAATTCAGCATATGGGACAGGATTCACCATCTCATGCTGCCTGCATTTGTGCTGGCCTCAGCCGATATGGCCGGGCTGACCAGGTATTCAAGGTCGAGCATGTTTGATGTTCTTAAACAGGATTACATGAGAACAGCGCGTGCAAAAGGATTCCGTGAATCAAAAGTAATTATCAAACACGGTGTCCGCAACGGATTAATCCCGATCATTACGATTTTCGGATTAATGATTCCTTCATTCATTGGCGGAGCTGTTGTCGTTGAGAAAATTTTCTCATGGCCTGGCATCGGACTGTTGTTCATCGATTCAGCATTCCAGCGCGATTATCCTGTCATTATGGCTTTAACCGTTATCTCTGCTGTATTTGTAGTTATCGGAAACTTAATTGCAGACATTCTTTATGCAATTTTTGATCCGAGAATTGAGTATTAGGAAGGGGGAGCAAAATGGCACAAACAAACCTAACACCTGAAACTTCTAATCAGCTGGCAGTTCATGGGAATTTAAAAGCGAACCCTGATACGTTAACGAAAATATTTTTCAGGAAATTTTATAAAAATAAACTGGCCGTCATTGGAGCAATTTTTCTATTCCTGGTCATTACGGCTGCTATTTTCGCACCTGTCATTGCACCATATTCTCCTGAGAGCCAGGATTTAATGAAAAAATTGGTGCCTCCAGGCGGCGAGAATATTCTCGGAACAGACCGTTTCGGAAGGGATCTGCTTACACGTTTATTGTATGGCGCTCAAGTCTCTCTGCTGGTTGGATTTGCATCTGTTCTTGGATCAATTACAATCGGAACGATCATTGGAGCAATCGCAGGCTACTTTGGAGGAATCATTGATGCAATATTAATGCGCTTTGTTGATATCGTCTTATCTATTCCGCAAATTTTCTTGCTGATCACTCTTGTAACTATCTTTAAACCAGGTGTAGACAAGCTTATTATTATCTTTGCTGTCCTCGGATGGACAACAACAGCACGTCTTGTGCGCGGAGAGTTTTTGTCTCTTCGTACGCGGGAGTTTGTGTTAGCTTCTAAAACAATCGGAACGAAAAGCTTTAAGATTATTTTCTCGCATATCCTTCCGAATGCGATTGGACCGATCATTGTTTCTGCAACATTATCTGTAGGCGGAGTCATCCTTGCTGAATCAACTTTAAGTTATTTGGGTCTAGGCATTCAGCCTCCTGTAGCAAGCTGGGGCAACATGCTTCAGGATGCACAGAACTTTACTATCCTGCTGACTGCACCATGGTACCCGCTGTTCCCAGGCTTATTGATTCTCTTTACCGTTCTTGCCTTTAACTTTGTTGGAGACGGGCTGCGCGACGCACTCGATCCAAAAGTGAATGAATAAGACAGCGTAGTCAAGAATTTATTCTTGACTATTTTTTATGGTCTGGTGAGTTAGAGTTATAATGATAGAATGCGGATTTATACTGATAGAACTGCAATCCATATTGAGATAATTCAACAATATTACCGATAGAATGGCATTTTACACTGATAAAACGCAAATTTCCGCTGATAGAATGACAATTCTCACTGATTAAACCCAAAACTTCACATATGTATAAATGTTCTCCAAAAGAACATGCTCAAAAATTGTCGAACGAAAACATCCATAAAATGAACGAATTGGAATATATTTTCTTCTCCCTGCCTATACTGAAAGACAAAAGCATCGGAAGTGAGGGGTATTAAATGTTGTTTCTTCATGATGTATGGGTGAACTGGTTTGAAGGAGAAGAAAACGGGTATAATGTATGTCATTTTCATGAATGGAGAAAAGATGACAGTGTTGAGCTTCTGGACCAGGTTCCGCTATTTAAAGTTAACTCGGTCTTATACCATTATATTGAGAATGATTTGTCGGAGCTGCCGCAGGGACTGTTAAAAGATGCCTTCCAAAAAGCATACATTCGCAAAAATCACGAGCGAATACAGCTTGATTACTGTTTCGTCATAACAGACGGACAGGGGATACTGGCAGTCGATACGATCGGCTACAGCATTCCAGTCCGCAAAAGCCGGTTAATTCCGCGCCAGGAACAGCTGGTTTATGAAATGATTAAAGATGTGGAAGCAGAAGAGTATTTGTTTGAAGCAGAATCCATGGAAAAGGAATTTCATATCCTGTCGCCAAGTCCATCACATATGAGCGGTTTGACAAGAAAAGAACGGCAATTAAAGCAGCTGCTTTTCATGGCCCTTGATCAGCTGCAGTCAACAAAAAATGCGGCTGAGGTTAAGTATTGGTACACCGAATGGAATCCAACGATGTATGAAATGATTCAGGACCTGAGCTTTGAAGATGTATGGAGAAAGCTTTACGATGAAACGCTAAATGGCTGGAGTCCTAAGCATATGACGCTATGTGAACATCTGATAAAGGGACAGCCATTCTTTGAGAAGCTGTGGGAAATGGAACATGAATCAAAAGTGAACTAGGACAAGCTCAAATAAAAGAAACCAATTCATAGAATATGGTTTCTTTTTTATGGCAAAAAAACGGTATTAAGTGAAAATGAATGGTAAAATAGAGCGGTATGCAATTATAAACGATTAGCGAGGGTTCATATGAGCAGCGAAAAAGAACAAATTGAAGAATTACAGGCGGAAATTCTTGAACTTAAAAAGCAATTAGCAGCAAGTGCTGAGATTATAAAAGAAATTTCTGTTCCGATTATCCCGTCCATTATTCCTGATACCATTCTTGTCCCGATTACCGGAAGACTTTCGTCTGAAAGATTTGATCAAATTATCTCAAAAATTTTAGAAGTTTCTCATTCAGATGAAATTTCTACTGTAATTGTTGATTTTTCAGCGATCTCAGAAAAAGAAATATGGGAACTCGATCTGTTTGGATCTTATATTCATAATATGACGTCAGCAATCAGGCTGATGGGCATTCAGATTCTGTATGTGGGCTTTGGGCCTGCTTTAACCCAGCTGCTTGTCACTTCCGGACTGACAAACTTTAATGAAATTCAGTCGTTTTTGACTTTCAGAACAGCTCTTCAATATTTAATGAGTCAAAAAGGAATGGAGTTTGAACAGCAAATATAAAAAGAGCATCGGATGCGATGCTCTCTTTTTATATAATTCATTATCTATCTTCTTTTTCTGCCAAGTCCCATTGCGTTTTCCATTTTTTTAATCATTTTGTTTGCCGCAGCATTTGCTCTTTCTGCACCGCGGTCTAAAATATGATCCAATTCTTCTGACTCTAATAAAGCATGGTACTTATCTTGAATTGGCTTCAGCACTTCAATCACGGAAGCCGCGGTATCGCTTTTAAAATCACCGTATCCTTTGCCTTCATATTTTTTCTCTAAATCATCAATGGACTCACCAGAAAGGATGGAGTAGATAGAGAGCAGATTAGAGACACCCGGTTTGTTTTCTTTATCGAATTTTACGATTCCTTCTGAATCCGTTACTGCGCTCTTGATTTTCTTTTCGATCGTCTTTGGTTCGTCTAATAAAGTAATAAACGATTTTAAATTTGGATCTGATTTGCTCATCTTTTTCAAAGGATCTGCAAGTGACATGACTCTTGCGCCGACTTTTGGAATGCTGACCTCAGGGATTGTAAAAATGTCGTTATACTTTTTGTTAAATCGCTCTGCCAGATCACGTGTCAGCTCTAAATGCTGTTTTTGGTCTTCACCGACAGGAACGATGTCCGTTTTATATAGTAGAATGTCGGCAGCCATTAGTGGAGGATAAGTTAATAACCCTGCAGAAACAGCTTCTTTTCCTGTAGATTTATCCTTAAATTGCGTCATTCTTTCAAGCTCTCCGATATAGGCGACACATTGAAGCATCCATCCTGCCTGAGCATGCGCGGGAACTTCAGACTGAACAAATAATGTTGCTTTTTCAGGATCGATGCCGATTGCAAGGTAAAGGGCTGCAAGACTGCGAATACTTTTGCGCAGCTGAAGACGATCCTGCGGGACAGTGATTGCGTGCTGATCTACGATGCAAAAGTAGCAATCGTAATCATGCTGAAGATCAACAAATTGCTTCATTGCCCCGATATAATTTCCGAGTGTAACGGATCCTGTGGGCTGTATGCCCGAAAAAATAGTTTTCATTTTATCACTCCTGTTTTAATTTACATACAAAAAAGCCCATTCGTGTCCTGCTGAACAGGGACGAATGGACCGCGGTGCCACCCTAATTATTTCTAAAAGAAATCACTTAACGTCTTTTAACGCAAGACGAAACGGCTGATCCTACTAATGTTCGGCCAGCTGCTCAAAAGTCCATTCCATAGCTTTCATTGCCTGCATTCCAGCAGCAGCAGGCTCTCTAAAAATGAAGTCACTATGTACTACTCTTTATCATCGCTTCATAAATAAGTATTTTTTTTCATTATAAAAGCTTATGAGCAGATAATCAACTGCTTTACAGGTAATAGAGCATTAACCCAGCAAGCATAGTGGCAGCAAGGAGCAGGCCTGCTAATAAAAATGGCATGTATTCAATGCTCAGCAGCTCAGAAAACAGCCTCATTTCCTCCACTTCTTCCTTTTCTAAATTGCTGCCTTTTGATTGAAAGGTTCTTCTAAAACCTTGTGTAATTCCATCAAAAAATCCACCTTCCGCTACAAGCAGGAACAGCGAAATGAAGAGCAGAATTCCAGATATGTAAAAAGAAATATTGATATAGTGAAGAAGCGTGATCTCTCCATAGAATAGAAGGGAGAGCATAAAGACTAGAACAAACGACACGGAAAACGTTGATAAAAATAATTTTCGTTTCATAAATACCCTCTTTTTTTAACTAATTATACTAAAATGTAAACCGTTCAAATAGTAATTTTGTATCGAAATATACGAAAGATATTATAGCACGAAAAGTAAAACTAGTCAGAATCTTTTCATTATGCCCGCAAAATAGTTTATTAACTATTGTTGTATATTGTATACATTTTATATTTTACACACTATTTAAATTCTTTACAAAGACTAAGCATTTGGTATTTCCTGTGTAAATTAACTGAAATATCAGGACAGAATACAGCATAATTTATAGGTATAAAGAACTATTTTTCGTTAAAAATAGTCTTAATTTTATTGCATTTGTGTAAATTTTATTAAAAAAATGAATGTACAAAAATTCGAAAGCTTGTATAATAGTGTTTGTAAGAATTTTTTAAAAATAAAAGGGAGGGTTATTAATGAAAAAGTCAAAATTTTCATTGCTTTTAGTTCTTTCGCTTGTATTAAGCGTTTTCTTAACGGCTTGCTACGGCGGAGGCAATTCAAGTTCTTCTGACGGAGGAGACAAAGAGAAAGACTCTAAAGAAGAAACAAATGTGGCACAGGAGCTTAAAGTTCTAGAATCATCTGAGATTCCTTCAATGGACTCTGTATTAGCTGAAGATACAATCAGCTTATCTCAATTGAACAATACGAATGAGGGTTTATACCGTATTGATGAAAACCAAGAGCCAGTTCCTGGAATGGCTGATGGTGAGCCTGAAGCAAATGAAGAGGGCACAGAATATACAATTAAAATTAAAGAAGATGCTAAATGGTCTAACGGTGAGCAGGTTACAGCAAACGACTTCGTGTTTGCTTGGCAGCGCGCTCTTAACCCTGAAACAGGATCTGCATATGGACCATACATGATGATGGGTAAAATTAAAAATGCAGAAGCATTATATAATGGTAAAGCTAAACCTGAAGAATTAGGCGTTAAAGCTAAAGATGAAAAAACATTGGTGGTAACTCTTGAAAAACCAATTCCTTTCTTTAAATCATTGATGGCTTTCCCGACTTTCTATCCTCAAAACCAAAAGTTTGTTGAAGAACAGGCTGCAAACTTCGGTAAAAAATCAGAAAATTTAGTGTTCAACGGACCTTTCACGATCCAAGGATGGGAAGGACCTGCTGATACTGAGTGGACTTTAGAGAAAAATTCTGAATACTGGGATGCAAAAAATGTAAGCCTTGATAAAATTACATTCAACGTTTCAAAAGATCCTCAGGCTGCAGCAAATGCATTTGAAGCTGGAGAAGCAGATGTTACTCCTAAACTTTCAACACCGGCTGTTATCGCTCAATATGAAGGTGATGACCGTTTGTTAAGATGGTTAGAGCCTACAATTTTCTGGCTTAAATTAAACCAGAAGAACGAAGCTCTTGCTAACGTAAACATCCGTAAAGCAATCGCGATGGCATTTAATAAAGAAGATTTAACAAACGAAATCTTAAACAATGGATCTATTCCAGCTAACTATGCTGTACCGAAAGAATTCGTTACAAACCCAGAAACTGGCGAAGACTTCCGCGAAGCTAATGGAGACCTATTAACTTACAACGTAGAAGAAGCTAAAAAGCTTTGGGCTAAAGGCTTAGAAGAAATCGGCCAAAAAGAAGTGAAATTAGTATACCTTGGCGGAGACACTGAAACGTCAAAAACAATCGATTCTTACATGAAAGATCAGCTTCAAAACAATCTTGAAGGCTTAACAATCGATGTACAAAGTGTTCCTTTCAGCGTTCGTTTAGACCGCGACAAAACAATGGATTATGATATCCAGGCAGCTGGCTGGGGTCCTGACTACCTAGATCCGATTTCTTTCTCTGATCTATGGATTACAGATGGCGGAAATAACAGAATGGCATATTCTAACGAAAAATATGACAAGTTATTAAAAGACGCTCAAACAACTTTAGCTAACGATCCAGCTAAACGTTTTGAAGCTCTTCAAGAAGCTGAGAAAGTTGTGTTAGAAGAAGATGCTGGTATCGCACCAATTTACCAACGTGCATCTAATCTATTAATCAACAAAAAAGTTGAAGGATTCACATATCACCTTGTTGGTCCTGAATACAGCTACAAGTGGATTAAAATCACTGACGCTGAGTAATAACCATTTACCAATTCAAGTCGAATGATTATAATCAAAAAGAATAAAAAGAGAGTATATGCTATATACTCTCTTTTTACCTGCTAAAGAATTGTCGAAATATGTAGATGATTCTGAATTTTTCATATAGTTCTAGGAGGTGCACACATGGTTAAATATTTTGGCCAACGTATGATTTACATGCTTATCACACTTATATTAATTGCTTCATTTACATTTTTCCTTATGAAAGTGATCCCCGGTACTCCATTTAAAAACAACAAGCTGTCAGATGCACAGGTAGAGATCATGAAAGAAAAATATGGATTAGATGAGCCTGTACCTGTTCAGTACTTTACCTATATGACAAACCTTGCTAAAGGTGACTTGGGAGTATCTTTCCAATTTAACAACACTCCGGTAACTGAGCTGCTTGCTGCTCGTATAGCCCCATCTGCCATCCTCGGATTTCAGGCAATGTTTGTAGGAACGATATTAGGAATATTTCTTGGTATTCTCGGAGCACTGCGTCAGAATACATGGGTGGATTACGGTGCAACATTCTTTGCTGTTATCGGTAAATCCATTCCATCGTTTGTTTTTGCCGGATTAATGCAATATTACATCGGTGTAAAGCTCGGATGGCTTCCGGTTGCCTTCTGGCGCGGACCAGAATACAGCATTTTGCCTACAATAGCTCTTGCTATGTTCCCAATTGCGATTGCTGCACGTTTTATGAGAACAGAAATGATTGATGTTTTAAATTCAGATTACATTACACTAGCAAAAGCCAAAGGCGCAAGCTACTTTGAAATCGCCTTTAAACATGCACTGCGTAATGCTTTAATTCCAGTTGTAACGGTTTTAGGACCGCTTGCTGTTGGACTTATGACCGGATCCCTTGTTATTGAGAAAATTTTCTCCGTACCTGGAATTGGAGAGCAGTTCGTTAAATCGATTACAGTAAACGACTACCCTGTCATCATGGGTACTACCCTTTTATTTGCTTTCCTATTTGTTTTAATTATTCTTGTTGTCGATATTTTATACGGCATCATTGACCCACGAATTCGTTTAGCGGGAGGTAAAAAATAATGTCACAAAAAGAAATCAGCAAAGAATTATTCGAACCCGCTAAGTTAGATTCTGCAAAAAGTGAGGAAATCAATAAGCCGAGTCTGAATTATTGGCAGGATGCTTGGCTTCGGGTTAAGAAAAATAAAGCTGCCGTGTTCAGCATGGTTGTTATTGTTCTGCTTGCACTTTTAGCTTTTATCGGTCCTGCTGTCAGCGGATACGATTCAGCCCGCCAAAAAGCAACACATGCAAACTTGCCTCCGCGTATTCAAGGACTTGAAAACATCGAATGGCTTCCTTTTGATGGAACAAGAACTCTTAATAATGGAGAAGAAGTAAAGGTTTATGAGCAAAAACAAATTAAAGAATACTACTGGCTTGGAACAGATAACCTGGGCCGTGATCAGTTTACCCGCATCTGGAAAGGGACACAAATCTCACTATACATCGCATTTTTAGCAGCATTCATCGACATGGTGATCGGTGTTGCTTACGGTGCAATTTCCGGATATTTCGGCGGACGCCTTGACAATGTCATGCAGCGTATCATTGAAGTGCTGATGGGTATACCAAACTTAGTTGTCGTTATCTTAATGATTTTGATATTAAAGCCTGGTATTATTTCAATTACAGTTGCGTTAACAATCACTGGATGGGTTGGAATGGCAAGGGTTGTTCGCGCTCAAGTACTTAAAATGAAGAATCAGGAATTTGTTTTGGCATCGAGAACACTTGGTGCAAGCCATGCGAAAATTATCTTTAAGCATATGATTCCTAACTTAGTTGGGGTTATTATCATTAATACAATGTTTACCATCCCGAATGCTATTTTCTTCGAGGCGTTCTTAAGCTTCATCGGACTTGGATTACAGGATCCTCTTGCCTCTCTAGGAACGTTAATTGATGAAGGGTTTAAATCAATGAGAGCATTCCCTTATCAAATGATTTACCCGGCGATCGTAATCAGTGTCATTATGATTGCATTTAACATGATTGCAGACGGACTGCGCGATGCGCTGGATCCTAAGATGAGAGACTAGAAAAAGGCAGGTGACCTAAGATGGAAAAAATATTAGAAGTAAAAGATTTGCATATTTCGTTCCACACGTTTGCAGGAGAAGTACAAGCCATTCGCGGTGTGGACTTTGACTTGAAAAAAGGGGAAACACTGGCGATTGTAGGAGAATCAGGCTCCGGTAAATCTGTTACAACAAAATCCATCATGAGATTATTGCCTGAGAGCAACTCTGAAATCAAACAAGGTGAAATTCTCTTTAATGGAAAGAACTTGGCGGAACTGTCTGATAAACAAATGCAGAAAATCCGCGGTAAAGATATCTCTATGATTTTTCAGGATCCAATGACTTCATTGAATCCTACAATGATTGTTGGAAAGCAAATCATGGAGCCGATTGTAAAGCACCAGAATATGAGCAAAGCACAGGCAAAGGAAAGAGCGATTGACCTTTTGCGTCTTGTTGGAATTCCAAAACCTGAGCTGCGCTTCAAACAATATCCCCATCAGTTCTCGGGCGGTATGAGACAGAGGGTTGTTATTGCCATCGCGCTTGCTTGTAATCCGAAAGTGTTAATTGCGGACGAGCCTACTACCGCTCTTGATGTTACGATTCAAGCTCAGATTCTGGAACTGATGAAGGATCTGCAAAAGAAAATTGACACCTCGATCATTTTCATTACACATGATCTTGGAGTAGTAGCAAATGTTGCTGATCGTGTAGCGGTTATGTACGTAGGAAAAATCATTGAGATTGGAACGGTAGATGAGATTTTCTACAATCCGCAGCATCCGTATACTTGGGGCCTTATCAGTTCAATGCCTAGCCTTGATTCGCAAGATCAGGAGCTGTATGCAATACCTGGAACGCCTCCAAATTTATTGCATCCTCCAAAAGGCGATGCTTTTGCACCGCGTAACGAATATGCCATGCAAATTGATTTAGAACAGCAGCCGCCAATGTTTAAAGTTTCGGATACACATTACGCTGCTACATGGCTGCTTCATCCTGATGCACCAAAAGTTGAACCGCCTGCAGCGGTAAAGCTTCGTCAGCGCAAGTTCCCTGAAATGAAGGAGGGAAAGTAAGTGATGGAAAGAGAAAAACTACTTGAGGTCAAAAATTTAAAACAGCATTTTAATGTAGGTAAAGCAAATGAAGTAAAAGCAGTTGATAATATTTCATTTGATATCTATAAAGGTGAAACCCTTGGACTTGTTGGTGAGTCAGGCTGCGGAAAGTCTACAACCGGCCGTTCAATTATCCGTTTATACGATGCTACAGACGGTGAAGTGAAATTTAATGGCGTAAACGTTCACGGTAAAAAATCAAAAAGCGAGCTGAAAATCTTTAACCGCAAAATGCAGATGATTTTCCAGGATCCATACGCTTCCTTAAACCCGCGAATGAAAGTATCTGACGTTATTGCCGAGGGAATTGATATTCATGGTTTGGCAAAATCAGATAAAGAGCGGATGGAAAGAGTGTACGAGCTTCTTGAAACAGTAGGTCTGAACCGGGAGCATGCTAACCGTTTTCCGCATGAATTCAGCGGCGGGCAGCGTCAGCGTATCGGAATCGCGCGTGCACTTGCAGTAGATCCTGACTTCATTATTGCAGATGAGCCAATCTCTGCACTTGATGTGTCAATTCAGGCACAGGTAGTAAACTTAATGAAGAAACTGCAAAAAGAAAAAGGCCTTACGTATCTATTTATTGCCCATGACCTTTCAATGGTAAAATACATCAGCGACCGCATCGGTGTTATGTATTTCGGCAAGCTTGTTGAACTTGCAGATGCAGAAGAGCTATACAAAAATCCGATTCATCCTTATACACAAGCGTTGCTTTCTGCTATTCCTCTTCCAGATCCT
Source organism: Metabacillus idriensis (assembly GCF_009674765.1). Lineage (GTDB taxonomy): Bacteria > Bacillota > Bacilli > Bacillales > Bacillaceae > Bacillus_P > Bacillus_P idriensis. The sequence continues at coordinate 427,301 of NZ_WKKF01000001.1, forward strand.
GATTATGAGCGCACTCGTGTCAGAAAGAAATACGACCCGGCCCAGCATCAGTATACAGAAGGAGATGAGCCGCAGTTCCGTGAAGTAAAACCAGGCCATTTCGTTATGTGTTCAGAAGCTGAATACAAGCAGTACAAAACTTTATATGCGAAGTAATGCAAAGTGATCTCATGGACTGAGATCACTTTTTTTACTGTTTAGGAAATAATAAAAGTTATTGAGTGTGGATATTGCAATTAGGATATCTCCGGTAAGCTCCGGCGCCTAACTCCTCGGTCAGAACGGAGCGGGCCTTGGGGCCTGCGCTTTTGTTCTGTGTAAAAAGAATGAGGAATGAAAGCGGAAAGCTGTAGAAAATTGTCAAAATAAGTCCCAATACATGTATGAACATCCTGAATTTTCATTTATAATGAGGAGAGATCAGCAAATGGAGGGTGTTAAACGTGGCTTTTTTTCAAAAGATTGTACCTGCATTCCTGATAGCAGGGTCTATTGCTGCAGCTGGAGCAGGCTATCAGGTGCAGGCAGACACAGGCTTAGTTGCTGCTGCACACGATAGTAAAGAACTTGTATATCAAAAGAAAGAATTGCCGGATTCGATGCCCCGTTTTGTATTTGATTCAGGATTGAAGTTTGAATATCCAGATGCAATCAGAGGAATCTATGTAACAGGCCATTCTGCCGGAGGAAGCAAGTTTGAACAGCTGACAAAGCTTATGGATACAACGGATTTAAACGCAATGGTCATTGATGTGAAAGATGATTACGGGAATTTGACTTATCGCCCGGACCCCGCGTCTCCTTATTACGATATTAGTCAACAATACATAAAAGATCCGCGGGCCATGCTGAAAGAGCTTGAGAAAAAGAAAATCTATCCGATTGCGAGAGTTGTTGTTTTTAAGGATTCGGTTCTTGCAAATAAAAAACCGGAATGGTCATATAAAGACGGAAACAGTGTCTGGAAAAACGGGCGCGGAGAATCTTTTGTAAACCCATTTGTAAAAGAAGTATGGGATTACAATGTTCAGATTGCTATTGAAGCCGCAAAGCTCGGTTTTCAGGAAATTCAATTTGATTACGTCCGTTTCCCTGAAGGGTTTGAAAATAAAGATGCCACGCTAAAATACAGCCACGGGGATTATACAGATTCAAAACAAGATAATGTTCAAAAACGCGTAACAGCTGTAACGGATTTTGTTGAATACGCAAGAGAAAAATTGAAGCCTTACGGCGTTAAAACGTCGGTTGATATCTTTGGATATACAGCGACATTGCCTGAAGCACCAGGAATCGGCCAAAACTTCACCAAGATCTCAGACCATGTTGATGTCATCTCATCCATGATTTATCCAAGTCACTGGACGGCCTATTTCGGCATTGCGAAGCCTGACTTAAAACCTTACGAACTCATTACTGAATATGCCAAGCTTGAAAATAAAAAGCTGGATGAGCTGAAAACAAGACCCGTATCGCGGCCATGGCTTCAGGATTTCACAGCCTCATGGCTTGGCAGCGGAAACTACAAAAAGTACGGAAAAGAAGATGTAGAAGCCCAAATCAAGGCATTGAATGATCAGGGGATAGAAGAGTACCTTCTTTGGAATGCCGGAAATAACTATACAAAAGGCGTAGATTACACGCCTTGATTTATAAGCCTATAAGAGAGTGATGCAAGATATAAGAGGAAACGGGTACTAAATTGCACAGCAATTTAGTACCCGTTTTTTCTATGATTCCCCAAAACCGTGCTTCAGCGTGAAAAGTGTCCTCAAAGGTATCTATGATTCCCCAAAACCGTGATTCAGCGTGAAAAGTGTCCTCAAAGGGTGTCTATGATTCCACAATATCGTGCTCCAGCGAGAAAAGTGTCCTCAAAGACCGTCTATTATTCCTCAAACCTCATTTACAGTCCTGTTTTGGAGACACAAACGCCTTCAATGTTTCCCTCAGAACACAACGTAGCCTCTTCAGAATCAACTGCACTATATGATCCCCAAAAATTAACGATCCTTCAGTGGATTAAGAGTGTTTCACATGAAATTCAAAACAAAAAAACCGGTCATCAAGACCGGTTTCCTTCATTAAAATACTATCTCCGCCTGCCGCCGACTTTTCGCCATCCTGCCTGCGTTTTTAAAGTATGCTCAACGTTTTCATTTTTCTTTTTTCCGCTGAAGATGGTTTCGCCGATTCCATTCGTTATGACTCCCATTAAAGCTGTTATTCCAATAACCAAAGCAGCAACAAGCAGAAAATCGAACGCATATTCAAACAAAATCTTCACCATCCCATTATTTACTTATAATTTTATAGTAGCTTATGTTTAACACTAAGAAAAGAGGGTATATCTAATTTAGAAAGAAATGAACGTTAAAAACGTGCAAGGAGCGGGTCAATGAACTGGTATGAGAAGTTAAATCAATATTTTCCTATTGAGGAAATGAAGTCTAAAGAACATATCGAAACTCTTTTAAAAGAGCGGGGTGATATTTATCATAAAGATGAAGGAGAACATCATGTTCTTATGTATGCCGAATTAGAAGATTTCATCTTTATTGACTACTTGTTTGTATCGAAAAAAGCGAGAGGACAAGGTCTTGGCCATAAGCTGATTTCAAATTTAAAAGAGATTGGAAAACCGATTATTCTAGAGGTGGAACCCGTGGATGAAGATATTCTTGATACGGGCAAGCGCTTAAAGTTCTATCAGCGAGAAGGGTTTCAGCATGCAAAATCAATTGGATACAGAAGAAAGTCGCTTGCTACAAACGAAGTGAATGCAATGGAAATTCTTTATTGGTCCCCTGAAGATGCTTCTGAAGAATTAATATATGAAGCCATGAAAAAAACATACTTAATGATTCATACTTACAAAGATAAAGAAATCTACGGAAAAGAATATCAGGATGTCCAGGAAGTATTATCCATGCAGGATCAGGATAAGCAGAAAGATATTTTCGATAGCCTGGATTAATTGAGAATCAGATAGCCTCATCCTGAGTGATGGATGAACCTGAAAGAACAGGATTTTAGAGCAAGTTTGATTAAAAAGTAAATATTATCCGTCGATTTTTTACGGAATTGTAACTGTTTTGTCAAACATTTGTATTTAAAAAGTGTATACTTACTTACTTTTCTATAGTATAATTCGTTATAGATATTACTTAATTGTAGTTATTTCAATTTAAACACAGAGTAATTCTAATTACTAATATAAGCAGTCTGCTCATTTTACACAAAAAGGAGTGAAAGGTTTATGGTAACGTTATATACATCACCAAGCTGTACTTCTTGTCGTAAAGCAAAAGCATGGTTAGAAGAACATGAAATAGCATATACAGAACGCAACATTTTTTCTGAGCCATTGTCAGTTGATGAGATTAAAGAAATCTTGCGCATGACTGAAGATGGAACTGATGAAATTATTTCAACTCGTTCAAAGATCTTTCAAAAATTGAATGTGAACGTTGAAACAATGCCTCTTCAAGATCTATATGATCTCATTCAGGAGCACCCAGGCCTACTCAGACGCCCTATCATCATTGATGAAAAGCGATTGCAGGTCGGGTACAATGAAGATGAAATCAGACGCTTCTTGCCAAGAAAAGTCCGCACATATCAGCTGCGTGAAGCACAGCGTTTAGTGAATTTCAGTTAATGAATCATAACCCATAGAAAACCTTCCTTATCAATTAAGGAAGGTTTTCGTTTTTTTCGATGCGCTGATAAATCATGCCTGACAGGATTAAAAATAAAATGAGCAAATAAGGGAGCATAACACCCATGCTTGGATGGGTATGGAAGATTGGTGCGAGCTTGTGTTCATGGATAATCATTTTTCCTGCAGTATAAGCAAGCATTCCTCCTCCGATATAAATGAGGGCAGGATATTTGTCCAAAATTTTCAGAATAAGATTGCTGCCCCAAATCATAATCGGAATTGAGATTAAAAGTCCGATGACGACCAGAACCGTCTGGCCGTTAGCCGCCCCCGCAACTGCAATGACATTATCCATTCCCATCAGCATATCAGCAAGTACAATAGTCTGAACGGCCTTTCTCAATGAATGATGACTCTTAATTTCTCCTTCCTTCTCCTGCGTTCCTACAATTAAATGATACGCGATGTAGAGGAGCAGGATTCCGCCAATCAGCTGTACAAAAGGAATCTGGAACAAGTAGACAGCTACGGAAGTAAGCATGATGCGAACTCCGATTGCGAAGACCGTTCCTAAAATAACTGCTTTTTTCCGCTGTTTAGGAGGAAGATTTCGGCTTGCCATTGCAATAACGATCGCGTTGTCTCCTCCAAGGAGCAAATCAATGCCGATAATCATAATCAAAGACATGAGAAATTCCTGTTCCATTTAAGTACCTCTTTCCCTGTTATAGACTGCTCGTACCATATATATGAAGAGAACTTTGATTTATGAGCCATTCTATATAGGTAAATAACTGTTTTTGTAAATTCAAGGTTTTTTTATTTCATTCGGAGCTGTTTTATCATAAAATAGGAGTACAAGAATCTTGAAAGGCAAGTCTCATTTTCAAGACAAGTTTTATAAGCTAATGATGCGTTGCGCTGACGATTAAATAGCTGCTGATTTGGGTAAAGTGTAGAAAAGTGCAACTTATTTAGGGGTTTAGTTGTCCCTTCAACATCATATATAGAAGGGAAGGTTGTAAAGATGGAGATAGAACGTATTAATGAATATACCGTAAAGTTTTATATTTCATATCTTGATATAGAAGAACGCGGTTTTGACAGAGATGAAATCTGGTACAACCGCGAAAGAAGTGAAGAGCTTTTTTGGGAAATGATGGATGAAGTCCACGATGAGGAAGACTTCATGGTGGAAGGGCCGCTGTGGATTCAGGTTCAAGCTCTTGATAAGGGTTTAGAAGTCATTGTCACAAGAGCTCAGCTTTCAAAAGACGGTCAGAAGATTGAGCTTCCATTGTCAGAGGATAAAATGAAGGAGCTGCCGGTTGATGAGAACATCGAGTCTATTCTTGATCAGCACTTTAATGATGATCTTGACGACAAATCGGACGGTTCCGCTGAGGAAGAAGAGCAGCAGCTGCAATTCCTGATAAAATTTAATGATTTTGAACATATTATTGCTTTAGCCCAAGTTCCTGTGAGCGGCTTTATCAATTCACTGTACTCACTGGATAAAAACTACTATCTGTTTGTAGAGTTTGATGAGCAGCACTCAGATGAAGACATTGAGAATATGCTTAGTATTATACTCGAGTATGGACAAGAATCGCGCATGACGATTCACCGCGTCACCGAATACGGCAAGGAAATTATTGCGGATGAAGCTCTTGACGTTGTTAAGAAACATTTTAGCTAAACAGGAAAAAAATGCCGATTTCATGCAGTTGAAGTCGGCTTTTTTAAGCATTAATTTTACGACAGAACCTTTATAAAAGTCAGGGGTAAAACATGAAAAATACGGTTCGAGTGCTCTTATTTGCCATTATTATTGGTTTTTCCATCTACATCATTCAAAATTTCACGGGCAGTATCTCAAGTGAATGGATGATCACTGCTACTACTGTTCTTTTTACTTTTTCAATTATTTTTATTGGATTTGTCATATTTCTTGAAAACCGCAAACCATCTCAAACCATTACATGGCTTGTTGTTCTTGGAAGTTTTCCGCTGATCGGCTTTTTGTTTTATCTTGTATTTGGCCGCAATGTGAGAAAGAAGAAGTTATTTGACCGAAAAGCGCTGGTCGATGAAAAAATCATGTTTGAAATTGAAGGCAATCAATCGACTTATGAGGATAGAATTGATTTAATGGGCGACCATCAGCAAATGCTTTTTAATCTTGCCCACCGCCTTGGACATACCCCTATCTCTTTCGCTACAAGAACGAAAGCATTAACGAATGGCAATGAGACTTTTGGTCACATTTTCGGCGAAATAGAGAAGGCTAAGCATCACATTCACCTTGAATATTATATAGTCAGACACGATGAAGTCGGCAGCAAATTAAAAGATGCTTTGATTAAGAAAGCAAAAGAAGGCGTAGAGGTTCGCTTTTTATTTGATTCGGTCGGAAGCTGGAAATTATCAAAGTCGTACATTAAAGAAATGCAGCAGGCAGGCATTGATGTTGTTTCATTCTTACCAGTGAAAATGCCCTTTTTGAATAACAAAGTCAATTTCCGCAATCATAGAAAAATCATTGTCATCGATGGAACAGTCGGGTTTGTCGGCGGTTTGAATGTTGGTGATGAATACTTGGGCAAGAATGAATATTTCGGATTTTGGCGTGACACTCATTTAATGGTGTGGGGAGAAGCTGTCCGCACACTGCAAATGATTTTTCTCCAGGATTGGTATTACATGACCGGTGAAAATATTGTGAAGAAGGAATATAAGACTCCCTCTGTACAGCTTGAAGAGCATGAAGGCGGTGTACAGATCATCGCAGGAGGACCTGACAACAAATGGGAAGTCATTAAAAATCTGTTCTTCTCGATGATTACATCTGCCAAAGATTCCATCTGGATTGCCTCACCTTATTTCGTTCCCGATGAAGATATTCTTTCAGCCTTAAAGGTAGCTTCATTAAGCGGCGTGGACGTGAGGCTTCTCGTTCCAAAGCGGCCGGATAAAAAGATCGTCTTTTATGCTTCAAGGTCTTACTTCCTGGAACTGCTTGAGGCGGGTGTGAAAATTTACGAGTATGAAGAAGGCTTTATGCACAGCAAAATTGTGATTGTTGATTATGAACTGGCATCTATTGGAACAGCAAATATGGATATGAGAAGCTTCCATTTGAATTTTGAAGTAAATGCCTTTCTTTACCGGACAAGAAGCACGCAAAAGCTTGTCGATGAGTATGAACGTGACCTTAAAGTATCCCATGAAATCATCATGGATGAATTCAACAAGCGTCCTTTCAGGCAGAAGCTTTATGAATCAATGTCCAGGCTTCTTTCACCTCTGCTTTAATAAGAAAAGACATGCCGATGAGAGAACGCGGCGTGTCTTTTTTATTCCTTATTAAGGAAAAATTTTATATAATGAAGAAGAGAATCATAAAATAGGAGCTGATGCAAAGCTATGTTAGTTGCTAAAAACACCAAAGGAACGATGATGAATCTTTGGGACAAGCAATGGGATGCAACGATTCTCATGCAAGTAAGAAGGGAAGAAACATTTTACTGTCCTGTGTGTGATAATCCGCTTGATTTAAAGATTGGCAGCATTAAAGTTCCTCATTTTGCACACCAAAAAAATAAAGCGTGCACCATAGAAACGGAGCCTGAAAGCGAGTACCACCTGAATGGAAAACTCCAGCTGTATAAATGGCTGCAGGGACAAAGTGTACTAAGTGCCAAGCTTGAGCAGTACCTGCCAAATATCACACAGCGTCCCGATGTCCTCTTTAAAAATAGAAATAGATACACAGCTATTGAATATCAATGCTCAGTCATTCCTGCTGCTCTTTTTTCAAAACGGACCAGCCGATATAAACAAGCGGGTATTGAGGCTATGTGGATATTAGGCGCTAGAAAAACTGCAAGATTAAGCAGTCACACCTTTCGCATCTCTCCTTTTCAATGGCTGTTTACAAGAACAGGCGAAACTCCGCTTGATCCGCCATCTATCTATACTTACTGCTCTGAAATGCAGGCATTCCTCATACTTGAACATCTCATTCCTTTTTCAAAACAAATCTTCTTCGTCATTCCAAGGTATTTGCCGCTAAATCAAACTTCTATTTCTGATCTTCAATGTCCAAAAACAAACTCCATTAAACCTCATCTTTCAAAATGGATTCACCTCATCAAATCACACCGCTTAAAACCGGCTTTCCATCTTCCGCCTGAGCTGATATTGCTTCAGAAAGAACTTTATGAAAAAAAGCATATTCCACTATCCCACCTTCCTCCTGAAGCTTTTCTTCCAATCGATACGGGCTATCTGTTTGATTCCCGCATCTACTTTTGGCAAACCAAGATTCTATTGTTCATAGATCAAATTCAGAAACATACGATTTTTACTCTTGAAGAAGTGACCCGGGAAATAAGGACGGACTCATCCATTAATGTACGTGAACTTTCTCATTTAAAAATGATTCCAATTGGTGCACCTATTCTTGAATATTTAGAAACATTATCACACATGGGAATGCTTCAGCGTGTTCATAAAAACAAATATGTCAAACAGAGAGAAATCACATGGCAGAGTGCATCTGCTGACTTATTAAAGAGAGATGAAATGGTTATAAAGCTATTTGCTCAATCTAAATGATTTGTATGAACAGCGGAAGGACGAAGCAACCTATGGAAGAGAGATTACGAATGGAGGAAAGAAGATGTTTTATAAAAAAAGACGGAAAAGCAATCTGTTTGATTATACTTTGACAGCTGTCAGCACAGGTGCCATTGCATGGCTGATGACAAAGTCAATGCGCGAAAATGGTGAGAAGGATGTCGACAGCCGTCAGGACTTGTCTGATATGCAGGGAAAATAGCAAGACTCTTAGATTGATTTGCAAGAAAATATAGAATATTATTGGGGTAATCATGTTTAAAGGGGGATTTAGATTACTATGGCAGAACAAACAGCTGTAAAAACATTGCCTAAACGAAGTGATATCGCTGTTGAAGATACATGGAGACTAGAAGATATTTTTAAAAATGATGAAGCCTGGGAAGCAGAGTTTAAAGAAGTGAAAGCTGCCTTGCCCAAAATTGGAGAATTCAAGGACAAGCTCGGAGAATCAGCAGATGCATTTTTAGAAGCACTTACATATCAGGATGCTGTGATGGAGAGGTTAGGAAAGCTTTATACATATGCCCACATGAGATACGACCAGGACACAGGTAATTCCCACTACCAGGGTTTAAATGACCGTGCTTCAAATCTGTACACACAGGCAAGCAGTGTTTCATCCTACATCATTCCTGAGATTTTATCCATGGATGAAGCAAAAATCAAAAGCTTCTTAAATGAAAAAGAAGAGCTTAAGGTATACGGTCATACGCTGGATGAAATTAACCGCCAGCGCCCGCACGTATTATCTGCAGAGCAGGAAGCCCTGCTTGCGCAGGCTTCAGATGTATTGGGATCATCAAGCAATACATTCGGCATGCTGAATAATGCAGATCTTGAATTTCCTTCTATAAAAGATGAGGACGGCGAAGAGGTAGAAGTAACCCACGGCCGCTATATCCGCTTTTTAGAAAGCGAAGACCGCAGAGTAAGACAGGATGCATTTAAAGCTGTATACAGCACGTATGATAAATACAAGAACACATTTGCAAGCACGCTTAGCGGGGCAGTTAAAAAAGATAACTTCTATGCAGCCGTAAGAAATTATCAATCAGCACGCGAAGCCGCTCTCGGCAATAATAATATTCCTGAAGAAGTGTATGAGAATCTCGTTAAAACGGTCAACGATAATCTCCACCTCCTTCATAAGTACATTGAGCTCCGCAAAAAAGTGCTCGGCCTTGAGGAACTCCATATGTACGATCTTTTCACACCGCTCGTTAAAGACGTGAAAATGAAAATCCCTTATGCTGAAGCAAAAGACTATTTGCTTAAAGGGCTTGCTCCGCTTGGCGAAGATTACTTGGCAATTTTAAATGAAGGCTTTGAAAACCGCTGGGTCGATGTTCATGAAAACAAAGGAAAAAGAAGCGGTGCCTATTCATCAGGAACATACGGCACAAATCCTTATATCCTCATGAACTGGCAGGATAATGTGAATAATCTCTTTACACTGGCTCACGAATTCGGCCACTCCGTGCACAGCTATTACACAAGAAAATCTCAGCCTTATCAGTATGGACATTATTCAATCTTTGTAGCAGAGGTAGCTTCTACATGCAACGAAGCATTGCTGAATGACTATCTGCTGAAAACGATCGATGATAAGAAAAAACAGCTGTATCTCTTGAATCATTATCTAGAAGGATTCAGAGGCACAGTGTTCCGTCAAACAATGTTTGCTGAGTACGAACATACTATTCATAAAAAAGCGCAGGAAGGCGAACCGCTGACGCCGGATCTATTAACGAAGCTATATTATGATCTGAACAAAAAATACTTCGGAGAACACTTGGCAGTCGACGAGGAAATTGGCCTGGAATGGGCAAGAATTCCTCACTTCTACTACAACTATTACGTGTACCAGTATGCTACTGGTTTCAGTGCGGCAACTGCTCTCAGCAAGCAGATCCTTGAAGAAGGAAAGCCTGCGGTCGACCGCTATCTGGAGTTCCTGAAATCAGGAAGCTCGGATTATCCGATTGAAGTATTGAAAAAAGCCGGCGTGGATATGACATCACCGCAGCCAATCGAAGAAGCATTGAAGGTATTTGAAGAGAAGCTGAATGAGATGGAACAGCTTTTGTCAGAGTAAATAAGAAGAATGCAGCCATGCAGGGCTGCATTCTTCTTTTGTTTCTTCATAGGAGGAAAGCGTGGAGGATTGCGAGAATAAAAAAGCGAAATGAAGATAAATAAGCAGTTATAGTGCTATAAATGAATGCTGTCAGTCAGAACATAAAAACGGTTCGGCTAGAAAAAGTGAAAAATCGGCTAAAAAATCATCGAATTCCGCTAGAAAGAGCTGATTAAAAGTTCAGGCAACTGCTATGCTGTTGCTCTTATTTAATTTAATTACGCTCTTTTTATAAACTTTGTTGCTTTTAGAATAAATGTTTAAAACCAATAGTGGATTGTAGCGGAAGGTACTTGACTCCTGCGGGAAATTAGAGGGAAATGGGAGACCCCACAGGCAAAGCCGAGGAGGCCCCCAGACGGACCGCGGAAAGTATCTATGCGAAACAGCCTTTAATTAAACTAGCTTCAGCGTACCGGCTAAAACCCCTTAAATGTTTTCCGGTGATTCACCAAATAAAGCGTCACGAAAATCGCTATAAACAATAGCGGAGAAGATATCAGCAATGGAAACATCTCCATTAATCCGAGTATATTAAGAAAGAAACTAATAATCAGCATAACGGTACTGATAATCAGGGGAAGGCTGCTTTTCAATGTAAGATCCTCCTTGTTTGTCCTTTCTAAAAAATATGAAAGACATCCTGTATTTATGTTTGTGACAAATTTGTGAAATGAATTCCTATGGGTTGTCATAAGTCGACAATATCTGATATATTATAGATGTGAAATTAATCACAAACAAACATTTACCCCTTTGTTTGACCGTGAAAAATTTCTCCCATCCCCTTTGTTGTCGTTAAGACATACAGAAGACTCCGTATTACCCGTGCGGAGTCTTTTTAAGAATAAGAAAGTAAACGTTTTCAATTAAAAAGAAAGAGATCCGGTACAATTCCCTGTACTGGATCTCTTTCTTTTATCCAATGTATCTCCAGAACGTACCATGCTTCACCGGTACGCGCTCAACCTTTTGAGCAAGCAAATACTTTTTCATTTCTTTTTCAGCATCTTCTGCCGTTAAATTATAAACGGATGCAATCTCTGCTGTAGCAACAAATTGAAAATAGCTTAAAAAGATTTCAAGCGGCGGAGCCTGCGATGGCTTTGGAACGTCGCCAAGCATTTCTGATAAGATGCCTACATACATTTCATATGGATAATATCCGCTGATTTTCAGTCCTTCCTGGTCGACATTCTGATTAAAGAAAGTGAGTGTAGGGTTTTCCTGAACGTCCATTTCAGCAGAAATTTTCAAATCGCATTGCAGCGCTTTGGCAGCACTGGCGGAATGAAGATCCTTTACAAACTCCTCTGTATCAAGGCCGACTTCTTTTGCTATTTCGACAAGAACTTTTTCTTCTGCAATATTCTTCGTTTGAAGAAATAAGACTTCCTGAAGCTTGCGCAAGTAGCGTATTCCTGCTTTTCGCCCTTGCAGCTCTGCCGATTTTATCGCAAGCGAAGCTGCAAATGGAGATGAAATTGAACTTTCAGACTTGAGGATTCCATCACAGGACATCCCTGTTAAACTGGCTGTTTTTTCCCATGCCTGTGCAAGATTAGCCGGATTTTTCCGTTTCATCTGGTTGAGCGTTTTAATTCGTCCGCTGATGATAGGTTTTAAGGTGAAAAATCTTCCATATTCAATCAGCAGTTTTTTGATGATCGGTTCAAGTGCCCAGCAGTCAGGGCAGAGAGGATCAATGAACATATAGATTTCGAGCGGTTTTTTTGAATTGCCTTGACAGTGAGAGAAAAATGGAGCGGATTTTTGATTCTCACTGTGCTGAATCATCATTGCGGAGCTCCCTCAGATTTTTCATCTGGGGTGTTCACCATGTGCTGGGCTGTCAGTTCCAGCCGTTCAAAAAACCATACCCGAAATCGTTCATCAAGCTCTAAATCATCCATCGCTTCTTCCATGCAGGATAGCCAAGCCTTGGCTCTTGCTTGCGTAATTTGAAAAGGCAAATGTCTTGCCCGAAGCATAGGATGTCCATGTTCTTCTGTATATAAAGACGGTCCGCCTAAGTATTGCGTTAAAAATTGTTTTTGTTTTCTAGCTGTTTCCGACAAATCATCAGGAAAAATCGGAGAGAGCAGAGGATGCTTGTGCACTCTATGATAGAAGGCATCAACCAGCTGCGAAAGTGCATCTTCCCCAATCGCTTCATATGGTGTTGCAAATTGATCAGCCATGCCTGTGATCTCCTTTATTGATAAGATAAGCTTATTGTAACAATTGACCTGCCATTGCTCAAACAAACTGCTTTGAAAAGATATCCTCGATCAGTATGTTCTTATTATATAAGCCAAACTGAATTTAGGCGATAGGTGCTTTTTTATAAGATAAGAAAGTATAAAATTTTGCGCTTTGATGGCAAGCGGAGTCGCTCAGGCTTCTCGGCCAGAACGGATCCGAAAGTATTGGCAAAAAGCGCCTTTACTGGCGGAATCCTTATCTGTCATGCCTGCGCTAAACGGTGCTTGCACTTTTCTTAGTATATGTCCTGACATGTGTTCTATGAAATGAAAAAAGAGCTGATTCAAAGCGGCAACGGCTTTTGAATCAGCTCTTTTTTTAAGCAAAATAAGAAGCAGTAATTTTCTCTACATAGTTTTGGGTTTCTTTAAACGGTGGAATACCGCCGTACTTATCTACATTTCCCGGCCCTGCGTTATAGGCTGCAAGTGCAAGTGGTATTTCGCCGTTGTATTTCGTCAGCATCTGCTTTAAATACTTTGTTCCGCCTTCTATATTCTGAGCGGGATCAAAAGAATCCATGACACCAAGAGACTGAGCCGTTTTTGGCATCAGCTGCATAAGTCCCGCAGCCCCCGCTGCACTCCGTGCATTAGGGTTAAAGCTGGACTCTTGGGAAATGACAGCTCTTATCAGTTTTTCATCCACGCTGTATTTAGCTGCCATTTCAGAAATGATGCTGTCAATTTCTTTGCTGTCTCGCACTCCAGAAGAGGTAATTCGGACATTTACGTTTGCCGGCGGCATTGACAAAGGAACGGCTGCTTGCTTAATTGGGGGCAGGGCATCATCAGTCTGTCCATCAACATAAGACTGGAAAATCTCTTTGAACATAGAGACAGAAGAGGACTCAGCATCTTCATTCTTATCCGTTTGGGACAGGCTGCGTAAAGCCTGAAGCTGCATCATAGCTTTCATATGGTTAATTTCCACTCTTAAAGCTCCTTCTCATTTTCGATCTCACGTTTATGATCATAAAAACGTTTAATTTTGTTTGGTGTTTTTCGCATAGGAATCTGCAGGGAAGCGAGCAGTTCGCGGAAAGCAAGAAGTCCTTCTTCTGCATCCAGGACTTCATATTCAATTTCATAATCCTCTTTATTTATATATCGGCTGTGATCAAGAACAATTAACCCATTTTTATAGGTTTTCTCTGCTCGATTTGTGGATAAAGTTCCAAAGAAAGAAATGTTTTCAGAATGAATTCCGAGTGAGTGAATCTGTTCTAAAACTTTTCCTTTTGGAAGTGAAGAAGCTGGTGAAATAAGCTCTGACGCATGTTCTGCCGTGATTTCCTGGTGAGTTTCAAGCAGGCCGACAGGTGCAGGTTCTTTTAATGTAAGGACGTACCGGCCGTTTTTAAAGCGAATGCGAAGGGCAGCTCCGCGCTCTTTAAGATGAAATTCAGGCGTATCAAAATAGTGATTGTCCTGGTGTTTGAAGTCATGATCTGCGATTTGAAAAAAATCAGCCAGCCGGAAAAACTCTTCTTTTGTAAGCAGATTCTTATATTCAATTTCAATTTCCTGGGTCATGTTATGAAATTCCTTTCGGTTATCAGATAAAAAAGTACAAACGATTGCGTATTCTATGTTCAGCTCCATCGTACAATATTCTGCCGGATTCTTATCTGTCTGTCGGAGCTGATGGGGGATTTCAGCTTCACACATTGTCTAGCTCCATCGCCCAGATCCTCGGCCAGAACGGATCCGCCGGCAAAGGCAAAAAGCGCCTTTTCTGTCGGATTCTTATCTGTCTGTCGGATCTAAACGGGGCGATTCCGCTTTTCTATTATTATGGCAATAAAAAATCCGGTTTTCAATGTTTATCATGCATAAGGGGAATATGATAAAATAGACGTGGAATTGATTTGGAAGGAGATTTTTATGAAACGAAGAATTGAAGTGAATGAAGCAGTACTTGATCAAGAAAGAATGATACTAAAAGCGCTGCCCTTTGAAAAGAATGATTTAAGCGGTTTGACTGCAACGGGCCAAGTGCTGGTTGACTCCGATCAATTAGCGTTTATTTACATAATGGATCATCATGAAGACTTTATTTACACCAACTTGCCTGCAGCGGTTTGGCCGCAGCTGAAAACGGCATTAGACAGCGAAATTCCTGTAGATCTTAATGTAAATGGTTTAACGATTGAACTGACTGATCTCCATGAAGAATTATCCTATCTGCTTGAAAATATCAAAGATAATGCAAACTACGGAGAAGAAATGGAAAAGAAAGTCGTTGAGACATTTGGCTTAAATGACTAATACATAAAAGAATGTTGTTTATTTATAAAAAAAGTTTGAGTATTGATGGCAAGCGGAGCTGCCCGATTCCCAGGCAAGAGCAAGAACAAATCCGCAATAAATTCAGGACACGGACTTTTTTGCAGGATTCCTATCTGTTTGTGGGAGCTAAACGGGCGCTTGCGCTTTTCTTATGACGAGGGGGAAGGCTATGATCGGCAGAAAATGGGAAGTTTTTTTAGCACCGTATCACCAGGCGGTTGATGAGCTGAAAGTAAAGCTCAGAGGGACAAGATCGCAATATGAACTAGAAGGCAGCCATTCTCCGATTGAATTTGTAACAGGAAGAGTAAAGCCGATTGCAAGTATTCTTGATAAAGCAAGGCGCAAAAATATTGCCCTAGATGCACTTGAGAATGAAATGCAGGATATAGCGGGCATCCGTATGATGTGCCAGTTTGTAGATGATATAAAACTTGTCGTCGACATGCTCAGACAGCGGAATGATTTTGAAATTATTGAGGAACGTGATTATATTTCACAGAAAAAAGCAAGCGGATACCGCTCCTATCATGTAGTTGCCAAATATCCTGTTCAAACGGTATCAGGTGAAAAATGTATTCTGGTGGAGATTCAAATCAGAACGCTTGCGATGAATTTTTGGGCAACAGTTGAACATTCTCTTAACTACAAATACAGCGGGAATTTCCCCGAAGACATTAAAATCAGGCTGAAAAGATCAGCGGAAGCAGCTTTTCTTTTAGATGAAGAGATGTCAAAGATTCGCGGAGAAATAAGAGATGCACAAGTCATTTTTTCAAGGAAAACAGAAACGAAAGATAAATGATGTATAAAGGGGCATGCTGTTATGAAATTTGCGGTCACATCTAAAGGAGATACCGTTTCAAATACACTAATGCATAAAATGAAAGCCTATTTAATGGATTTTCATCTTGAATACGATGAGGACAAGCCTGATATTGTGATTTCAGTCGGAGGAGACGGCACGCTTTTATATGCTTTTCACCGTTACCGCAGCAGGCTTGATAAAACGGCATTTGTTGGTGTACATACTGGTCATCTTGGTTTTTACGCCGACTGGGTTCCGGATGAAATTGAGAAGCTTGTTATTGCGATTGCGAAAACACCTTATCAGGTTGTTGAATACCCGCTGCTTGAAGTCATCATCAGACATAATGACGGCGGACGGGAAGCCCGCTACCTTGCTTTAAATGAATGTACTGTCAAAGCGATTGAAGGCTCACTTGTCATGGATGTTGAAATCAAGGGCCAGATTTTTGAAACTTTCCGCGGCGACGGTCTCTGCATGTCTACACCATCAGGCAGTACAGCATATAATAAGGCTCTTGGCGGCGCTATTTTGCACCCATCCATTCCTGCTATTCAAGTCGCTGAGATGGCCTCAATCAATAACCGGGTATTCAGAACGGTCGGCTCGCCTCTTATTTTGCCGGACCATCATACTTGTTTATTAAAGCCTGTAAATGATGTTGATTTTCAAATCACGATTGATCATTTGACGCTTCTGCATAAAGATGTAAAATCGATTCAATGCCGCGTTGCC
This sequence comes from Metabacillus idriensis, assembly GCF_009674765.1. Classification (GTDB taxonomy): domain Bacteria; phylum Bacillota; class Bacilli; order Bacillales; family Bacillaceae; genus Bacillus_P; species Bacillus_P idriensis. Next base: position 443,845 of record NZ_WKKF01000001.1, read on the forward strand.
AATGAAAAAATCAGGTTTGCGAGATTCAGGCCGTTTCCATTCTGGAAGAGAGTCCGTGACTCATTTATTTCGGAATAGGATTCTGAAAGGAAGATCGTGGTGAACGCGTTTCAATTAACATGGACAATCCCTGCTGCTGAAGATGGCATGCTCATAAGGGATTATCTTAAGGAAAAGAATATTTCAAAGCGTGCTTTAACTGATATTAAGTTCGGAGGCGGAAGCATTTTAGTCAATGATGAACATGCAACCGTCCGTTTAAAGCTTAGGGCAGGGGATGTCCTCAAGGTCATTTTTCCCGTAGAAAAGCCAAGTGCAGGCATGCTTCCTGAAAAAGTTGATTTTGAGATTGTGTACGAAGATGAATGGTGTCTTGTCATCAATAAGCCGCCTTACCTTCCTACCATTCCCTCGCGTGAGCATCCTGGAGGGACGCTCGCAAATGGGCTGCTTTTTTATTACAGGGAAAAAGAGATCGCTGCAACTATTCATGTAGTCAACCGGCTTGATAAGGATACTTCAGGGTTAATGCTTGTTGCTAAGCACCGCTTTGCCCATTCCTTGTTTTCATCCCAGCAAAAGCAGGGGGGAATCAAACGGAGCTATTTTGCATTGGTTGAAGGGGAAGTGAAGGAGAAACAGAGCACCATTTCTGCTCGGATCGGCAGGAAAGAGGACAGCATTATTGAACGGACCGTGAGAGATGATGGCCAGCACGCTGTAACCCATTACCAGGTTATTGCGTATTCAGAATGCAATACTCTCATTTCCCTGAAGCTTGAAACGGGAAGAACTCATCAAATAAGAGTTCATATGGCGCACATCGGCCATCCGCTATGCGGCGACAGCCTATATGGGGGCAGTCATCGATTTATTCCAAGGCAGGCTCTGCACAGTGCCGAGCTATCATTCTTTCACCCTTTTTTGGAACAAGAAATGAACTTCAAGATTGATTTGCCAGATGATTTCCAATCGGTGATAAACGGAAAAAACTCATGCTGATTTCAGCATGAGTTTTTTCGATATGAATATAGTGGCTTTTCGCAAAGAAATGATGGTATATACTAGTTTTTATATAAGGACTGACCAAGATTTGGAGTACTCCATGAAACAGAAAAAGTGCGTTAATGACACGAAAATCAGGCGGTAGGGTATCTATAGAGGGGTGAAATCCGGGTTTAATGTACTTAAAGAGTCCACTATTTTCGCTCTTTCATGGAAAGGAGGAATCATAAAGGTTCTTTGATTCCACTAGTTACGCTCTTTCATGGAAAGGAGGAATCATAAAGGTTCTTTGATTCCACTAGTTACGCTCTTTCATGGAAAGGAGGAATCATAAAGGGTCTTTTGATTCCACAAATCACGCTCTTTCATGGAAAGGAGGAATCATACAGGGGTTTTGATTCCACAAATCACGCTCTTTCATGGAAAGGAGGAATCATCAAGGATCTTTGATTCCACAAATACGCTCTTTCATGGAAATGAGGAATCATAAAGGATCTTTGATTCCACAAATCACGCTCTTTCATGAAAGTGAGGTATCATACAGAGGCTTTGAGTCCGAATGACACCCAAAAACAGTGAAAATCCCTGTTTCTAGGTACTCATAGAGAAATCGGCAGCTCTGCCAACAAATTAGTTTTCTGCGAAAAAATCCGGTGTTTTCGCAAATGAATTTTCCTTAAAGAAATCGATGATTTTGCAAACAAATTAGATTTTCCACAAACATATCCAATGATATCGCAAATAGATCGACTCTCGCGCTACAAATCATGCTCCTCCATCTATCTCCCGAAACCTCGATTCGTCATAAGGCAAGGATGATTTGACTGAGACAACCTCTTTTTCAGGATACCTGAGTGCTGTTAAATAGCCTCCAAATACCGCTCCAGTATCAATGTTCACTGTATCGCCGACAAATCTTGCTTCGCGCACAGGTGTATGACCGTAGACAATAAACGGTTTTCCTTTGTACAGCTTCGCCCAGTCTCTCCTTACAGGAGTGCCGTCAGGGTTTGTCTGGCCGGTTATGTCCCCGTAAAGGACAAATTCTTTTACCTTTTTGTGCGTTTTTCCTATGTAGTCTGCCCGGATTCCTGCATGGGCAATGACAAGTCTGCCTTCATCCAGAACCTGATAGAGAGGTGATTGCTCATAGAGCTTCATGAAGCTTTGATAGATATGTTTACGCTCATCTTCTTCCAGCGCTTCAAGTTCTGCGGCAGTTGTTTCTAAACCATGTGCAACCTGGACTTTGTTTCCGAGCATGTAGCGGTACAGTTTGTTGCAGTGGTTGCCTGGCACGTAGTATCCTGCTTGATTTTCTGTAATTTTAATAACGGTCTCAATTACTTTTATAGATTGTGGTCCCCGGTCAGCAAGATCTCCTACAAAAGCAAGTTTTCTGCTGCTGTGCACAGGATACCCGTTTTTCCAAGCATATCCGAGCTTTTCCGTAAGTTCGTAAAACTCATCAAAACAGCCATGAATGTCACCGATAATATCAATTTTCATCTATACCCGTCCTCATTTGTCTCTTTTTCTAAGATGATAGCAGATATCTTTAAAGAATCAAAAATATCCTATACTTTCATCGTTCCAATAATGAAACAAAAGAATTCAGGATAATAGAAAAAACCCGTTATAATAACGGGTTTCTTTATGATGATGGAAAGTGTGGAGATTTGTGCAATGATGTCTAGCTGCACCTCCTAGCACCTCGGCCAGAACAAATACTCTGGGTTCCGCTTTTCTTAATCAAACATATACTTTCTCGTCCGTGATCTGACATTTAACACAATGCCAATGGCAATCATATAGGTTGCAAGTGAACTTCCCCCATAGCTGATAAAAGGAAGCGGCAGTCCTGTAATTGGCAGGAGGCCGACAGTCATGCCGACGTTTTGGAACACCTGAAACGTTATCATGCCAATGACTCCTGTGCAGAGGAAGCTTCCGAATGGATCGTTGCTCTCAAGTGCAATGTGAATCATCCGGTAGATTAGAAGGAAGAAAAGAGAAATCACAATGCTGCCGCCGATAAATCCGAATTGTTCAGAAATAATCGCGAAAATGAAATCTGTGTGTCCCTCAGGCAAATAAACCTCAAGCTGCTGATAGCCTTTTCCGTAAAGCTCACCCGATCCGATGGCAAGAAGGGATTTGATCAGCTGAAATCCAATGTCGCTTGAATATTCATATGGATTAAGCCAGCCATAAATACGATCCAGTTTGTAAGAATTGGTGTCTAAAATGTACTTGTTGAAGAAATCCGGAAAGGTGAAAAAAATGAATACGCCTATAGCGGCAATTCCGGCACCGGATAAAATGAAACTGAAAATGAGTTTCCATTTAACACCCGAAACAATAATTAACGATCCGATAATGGCGCAAAAGACCATTGTCATCCCAGTATCCGGCTGTCTCATCAGCAGAAGTATGGGAGGTGCCGCTGCTGCAAATACTTTACCTAACAGGAGCAAGTCATCTCTGACCGTGTTGGTGGCGTATTTTTCGCGATGATCTGTGATAATTTTGCTCAGGACAATAATCATAAATATTTTCATAAGTTCTGAGGGCTGGAAATTGCCTATACCAGGGAGAGTGTACCAGCTTCTTGCGCCTTTAATCGGCTCTACAAGCGGCGGCGGCAGGACTTCAAGCCCCAATAGCAAAACCATCCCAAATCCATATAAATACCATGAGAGCTGTTTGAACCGGTCAAAATCAATGACCATTGTTCCAATGACTGCGATAATACCGATGATGTACCATCTAAGCTGAAGAAAGGCAAAGTTTATATTCTGCAATTTTTCGGGTAGAGTAGGTTGGGCGCTGCTTATCGCAATGGCACTGGTCAGCGCCATTAAAAACATGATAAAAATAAGTGTGTAGTCTAACTGCTGCTGTGGGGATTTATCTGTGTTCATAATGGATCCCTTTCTATAAAAAAACTAATAATGGAATAAAATCTTTTTTTAATTTTGAACAAACAAACAGCGGAGAAGAAACACCCTCTGATTGAAGTTTCACTTTATCAATCTTAGCGAAAATTGATGAATTTGCAAAGGATTCATTTGTAAAACATCGCAAAACATGCTACCTTATCACAAGGAAAAAACGACTGTACAGAGCGCAAACGCTAGTGCCGTGCATGTTTTATGCAGGTGCATAAAATGTATCACAATTTGATGACATTTTGATGTCTTGGCTTTAATATAGGAACGTGTTGGGGAAGGAGGAGACTCTTGATGTCAGATGAAAGAGAAAAACTGGAGATTGAAGCAGCGAAATTAGTAACAGCTTTGGAGAATGAAGACTTTGAAGGGTTTCGCTCCATGTTTTTGGAGCAGCATCCATATGATCAGGCGAAAATTTTTGTAAAGCTTGAGCAGGAGGAGCGGACAAAGCTTTATCATTACCTGTCTCCAGAAGAAATGGCTGCTCTTTTTGAGAATATAGAAGACGAAGAGTACAATTACGAAATGTACCTATCCGAAATGGATCCGCGCTTTGCATCCCAAATGCTTGAGCACATGTACGCGGATGATGCGGTAGATGTACTTAATGAATTAAATAAAGATCAGGTAGCAAGCTATCTGACCATAATGGATGATGAAGCTGCACAGGAAATCCGTGAACTCCTGCATTACGAAGAATTCACAGCAGGAAGTATCATGACGACTGAATTCATCGCCATAATTGCCAATCAAACGGTTAAATCTGCCATGCATATTTTAAAGCATGAAGCACCAGACGCAGAGACCATTTACTATCTTTATGTCATCGATGAAGATAAGCATCTTGTAGGCGTAATCTCACTGCGGGATTTAATCGTCAGCGACGATGATCTCATGATTGGCGAAATTATGAGTGAACGGGTATTTTCTGTATCCGTCGGCGAAGATCAAGAAGATGTAGCAAGAAAAATGAGAGACTATAATTTCCTTGCTCTGCCTGTAGTTGATTTTCAGAATCATCTTTTGGGAATCATAACGGTTGATGATATCGTCGATGTTATCGATGAAGAAGCATCTGACGACTATTCAAAGCTTGCAGCGGTATCAGATGTGGATTCTATAGACAGGGGGCCGCTGTCAGCGGCTAAAAAAAGATTGCCTTGGCTGGTCATTCTATTATTCCTCGGAATGTTAACCGCAAATTTAATAGGCCAATTTGAAGAAACGCTTGATAAAGTAGCCATTCTAGCTGTATTTATTCCGCTGATTGCGGGAATGGCAGGGAATACTGGAACTCAGGCACTTGCAGTTGCCGTCAGAAGAATTGCAATGGGTGATCTTGAAGAGGGCGGCAATTTAAAAATTATCGCCAGAGAAGCTGGTACAGGGATTATAAATGGCGCCGTGTGCGGTTTTCTTGTCATTGGAGTCGTTTATTTCTGGAAGCATGATTTCTTTTTAGGACTTCTGGTAGGCATCTCCATTCTTGCAACCTTGACTGTTGCGACAATCGCCGGGGCGTTTGTCCCGCTTGTGATGCACCGGCTGAAGGTTGACCCTGCGGTGGCATCGGGCCCTTTTATTACAACGATTAATGATATTATTTCCATTCTTATTTATTTTGGCATGGCAACTTTGTTCATGCAATATTTAATCTAGTTTCAGGTTAGGAGGGAAATACTGTGCATGGAGCTTCCTTTTCATCACTTGTTATCGTACTATTAGCCGCTTTTATAACCCCTCTCTTGCTGCATCGCTTTAAAATTAAAGTCATGCCTGTTGTAGTAGCCGAGATTATCATGGGGATTATTATCGGTCAAAGCGGATTTAATCTGGTTCAGGAGGATATGTGGCTTGAAACACTATCCATGCTCGGATTTATTTTTCTTATGTTTTTGAGCGGACTTGAAATTGATTTCACCGCTTTTATCGGCGGCCGGAAAAAAGAAAAGCTGCCGGGCGGAAAAGAAGCGCCAAATACGTTTGCCGTTTCTTTCCTTGTTTTTGTAGGCATCTTTATTTTGTCTCTGTTCTTATCGTATCTGTTTGTTTTCCTTGGTTTTATCGAAAATGCCTTCTTGATGACACTGATCATTTCTACGATATCGCTCGGTGTGGTCGTTCCTACACTGAAGGATGCGGGCATTATGAAATCCAACATTGGACAAATTATTTTGCTTGTTGCCGTCATCGCCGACTTAGTGACGATGATTCTGCTTGCCGTCTTTGCATCGATTTATGGCGGAGAAAATACGAATACGTGGCTGCTATTAGTGTTATTTGGCGCTGGAATTGCTTTATATTTCCTCGGCAAAACCTTTCAAAGCAGGTCGTTTATTGAAACTCTGTCAAAAGGCACGATTCAAATTGGGACAAGAGCGATTTTCACCCTGATTGTTGTCCTTGTTGCTCTATCAGAAACAATCGGGGCTGAAAATATATTAGGAGCTTTCTTAGCGGGGGTTCTTGTCTCCCTGCTTTCACCGAACAAAGAAATGGTTCATAAAATGGATTCCTTCGGATACGGCTTTTTGATCCCAATTTTCTTTGTCATGGTTGGTGTCGAACTTGACATATGGTCGCTGTTTAAAGATTCTAAGATTCTAATGCTGATACCCTTGCTGTTTACCGCTCTGCTGATCTCTAAAATTGTGCCGATCTATTTACTGAAGAGATGGTATGACACAAAGACAACTCTGGCATCAGGCTTTTTGCTGACGTCAACACTGTCCCTTGTTATTGCGGCAGCTACTATTGGAGAAAGGGTGAATGTGATTGATGCGCAAATGTCCGGGGCGCTCATTTTAACAGCGGTCCTGACGAGTATATTTACTCCAATCGGGTTTAAGAAGCTTTTCCCTGTACAGCTGTCTGAGAAAAAGAAGCTGAAGGTAGCTTTCATTGGGGCCAATCAGATGACACTTCCAGTAACGCGCGAGTTAAATCCGAAGCTGTATGATACAACGGTGTATCATACTCATATTGATAAAAATGAACAGCAGATCGCTGAATCACTTTTTCAGATTGAGGACCTTGAAGATTATTCGATTGAAACGCTTCAGTCAAAAGATGTTTTCAGTGCAGATATCCTGATTGCCGCTACGGGAGATGAAGATGCGAATGCGGAAATTTCCTTATTTGCGAAAGAGCTTGAAGTTGACCGGGTAATAGCAAGCATTTCGTCACCATTATTGGATGAACAGCTTAGAGCAAAGGGAATCGATGTTTTCTCTGTCCTGTTATCTACAAAAACTCTGCTCAGAGCTCTTATTGAAGCTCCTGGCATCATGAAAATTCTGACTCATAACGATTCGGCGCTGTATCAGATAAAAATGAACAACAGAAGCTACGATGGCATGGTGCTTCGCAGCTTTCCCTTTACAGGCGACGTTATTTTTGTCCGTATTTTCAGGGAAAATGAATCGATTGTGCCGCATGGCGATACAGAGCTGAAACGCGGAGATCTGCTGATTCTGACTGGATCAGCTGAATATGTGGATGAGCTCAGACAAGAGCTTGAATTCCATAAAAGCTGAAAGTTTTGACTTGAAAGTTTCTTTCAGCATGATATGATGTACATGTAAATATTTCTAAAATCATATATGAACGACCGCTAGGGGAGCCCTGTTAGAAGGGCTGAGATTGAAGTTTGCCTTCAAGACCCTCAGAACCTGATCTGGCTAAAACCAGCGTAGGGAAGTGGTGTAAAGGTCTATTCATACACCACTTTTCTATGCGAAAAGTGGTTTTTTGCTGTTTTCGCACCTAAAAAATGAGGAGGAACAAAACATGTCATTTTCAAAAGAATGCCGAGAGTATGCAAATAAATGGTGGGAAGGAAGCTTTGAACATCCTTTCGTAAAAGGAATTGGCGATGGCACCCTTTCAAAGGATAAATTTAAATATTATGTGATGCAGGATTCATATTACTTAACGCATTTTGCAAAAGTGCAGGCTTTTGCAGGGGCGATGGCGCCTGATTTGCATACTACTTACCGGATGTCCGTTCATTCCCAGGGAACGTATGAGGCAGAGCTCTCTCTGCATCAGCAATTTTCTGTCCTGCTTGGCATTACAGACAGGGAAAGGGAAGAATTTAAGCCATCTCCAACTGCGTATGCTTACACCTCCCATATGTACCGTTCCGTTGCGACAGGAAATCTTGGAGAAATCATTGCCGCATTACTTCCTTGTTACTGGCTCTATTATGAAGTCGGGGAGAATCTGAAAGATTGCAAGCCTGGTGATGATGTCTATGAAAAATGGATCGCGACTTATCACGGTGATTGGTTTAAAGAGCTGGTTCTTGAACAGGTTGCACGATTTGACGATCTTGCTCTGCGTGCAAGCGATCACGAGAGACAAATGATGAAAGAAAATTTCCTCATCAGTTCGATGTATGAATATCGTTTCTGGGACATGGCTGAAAAAATGGAAGCGTGGGATGAGTCAGAAACTGTGCTGATGCAAAAGTGAAATTGCATCTTGTGACAGACGGCCGTCGCAATATAGCAGAGCTCATAAAAATCATCACAGACATACATACAGCTGCCGATGCCTTTCATATTAGAGAAAAGAATAAATCGGCTGGGGAACTTATAGAGCTGGTTGAAGCTCTCCATCAAAATGGGGTGCCGAAATCAAAGCTTGTCATGAATGACCGTGTGGACGCAGCTGTTCTTTCTGGTTTGCATCAGGTTCAGCTTCCATCACATAGCTTTGATGTGAAAGTGGTGAAACAGAGGTTCCCGCACCTTGTGGCAGGCTGTTCTGTCCACTCTGTTGCTGAAGCAATATATTGTGCTGAAAATGGGGCAGACCGGCTCCTTTTCGGCCATGTATTTCAGACATCATCCAAAGAAGGTTTAAAAGCAAGAGGGATTGGCGCATTAAAGGAAATAGCGGAATCTGTCAGCATTCCTGTCATTGCAATTGGAGGAATCGTTCCCGCTGCCATTCCTGAAATAAGAGATTTAAAAATTGAAGGAGCAGCCGTGATGTCCTGCGTTTTTTCATCAGATCATCCGTATCATGCTGCACTTGAGATTGCAGAACAATTAAAAGGGGGAATGGGCGATTGAAACCTTTATTTGATGCCGGTATTATCGGCGGAGGCGTCATCGGGCTTGCCTCTGCCTATTTTTTAGCGAAAGCAGGTATCCGCGTTGCGGTGTTTGAAAGCGGGAAAACAGGCAGCGGCGCATCAAGTGCTGCGGCCGGAATGCTTGGCGCCCATACTGAAACGGAAAAGGATGATGCTTTTTTCAGGTTTGCGAAAGAAAGCCAGGCGCTTTATCCGGGATTAGCTCATGATTTGCTGCTGGAGAGCGGAATCGATATACAGCTGCAGTACAATGGAATGTACAAACTGGCAATATCAGCAGAAGAAGCAGATGCTTTGAAAAAAAGAGCAGAAACAGAAAAGGATGTTGAATGGCATTCTAAAGAAAAAGTTCTAAGGAATGAGGAAGGCATATCAGATGCCATCTATGGAGCTCTTAAAATTGAAAAGGATGGCCAGGTTAATCCTGCTGCTCTTTGCAAAGCTTTTACAAAAGCCATTCAGCTCATGAATGGAAAGATTTTTGAAAACACACCAGTCTATAAAATCAGCAGAATTGAACACTCCCATTATGAAATCGAAACGCCTCAAGATCGCTTTTTTTGCGAAGCTCTTATTCTTGCAAATGGTACATGGAGCAGCAGATACATAAAGGATTTCGTCCGGAATATATCTGTTTATCCCGTTAAGGGCGAGTGTTTGTCTGTGACATTGAAAGAGGGAAACCTATCATCTACTGTTTTTCATGAAAGCTGTTATCTTGTGCCAAAGCTTGACGGGAGAATTGTTATTGGCGCAACGATGAAAGAAGATACCTGGAATACAGAGCCTTCCGTACAAGGAATCGCTGCTCTCATGAATAAAGCGGTTAAAATGATGCCGGCGATTGAAAAAGCCAGTTTTCATCACGCATGGGCTGGATTAAGACCTAAAACAGCAGACGGGAAGCCATTTATTTTCAAGCATCAGGGCATACCGAACCTTTTTGTGACAACAGGTCATTTCAGGAATGGCATCCTGCTTGCTCCGAAAACTGGTGAAATGATCCGAGATTTATTTTTTAATAGAAATGTAAATGAAGAATACGTTCATGCATTTAGAATGGACCGTGCACTAGAGGTGAGATTATGACCTTAAAAGTGAATGGGAGCATGATCGATCTGCAGTCTTCTGTGCGCACGGTTCAAGATTTGCTGGCTTTTTATGAGGTAAGTAATAAAATCGTCATCGTTGAACATAATTCAGAAATCATAGCCAAAGAAGAATACGCAAAAACGGTTATCAATGATGGGGATGTTCTTGAAATTGTTCATTTTGTAGGAGGAGGATAATTGATGCTGACAATCGCAGGAAAAACGTTTCAATCGAGATTGCTGCTTGGAACGGGAAAGTATCCGTCTTTTGACATTCAAAAAGAAGCAGTACAAGCGGCTGAAACTGATATTTTAACGTTTGCGGTTAGGAGAATGAATCTTTTTGAACCGTCTCAGCCTAATTTTCTGGAGCAGCTTGATCTTTCACGCTACACGCTGCTGCCGAACACAGCTGGTGCGAAAACGGCGGAAGAAGCAGTCAGAATTGCCAAGCTCGCTAAGGCATCAGGGTTATGTGATATGATAAAAGTAGAAGTCATCGGGTGTGCGAAGACACTGCTGCCCGATCCTGTAGAAACCTTAAAAGCAAGTGAGGAGCTTGTAAAGGAAGGGTTTATAGTGCTTCCTTACACGTCTGATGATGTCGTGCTTGCAAGAAGACTTGAAGAAACAGGTGTTCATGCCATTATGCCAGGCGCGTCACCAATTGGTTCAGGTCAGGGAATTATCAACCCTCTGAATCTATCTTTTATTATTGAACAAACGAATCTGCCGGTTATTGTGGATGCAGGTATAGGATCAGCTGCTGATGCAGCAAAAGCGATGGAGCTTGGAGCGGATGGCGTTTTGTTAAACACCGCCGTTTCTGCTGCAGGCAATCCGGTCAAAATGGCAGCGGCTATGAAGCTTGCCATTGAAGCAGGAAGATTAAGCTTTGAAGCAGGCAGAATACCGGTAAAAACCTATGCATCTGCAAGCAGCCCGATCGAAGGAATGATGACATCCTAAATGGAACGGTACTCTAGGCAAATCTTATTTTCTCCAATAGGAGAAGCAGGGCAGAAGAACATTCGAAATGGTCATGTGCTCATTATCGGTGCGGGGGCTCTTGGGACGGCAAATGCAGAAATGCTTGTACGTGCGGGTGTCGGCAAACTGACGATTGTGGACCGGGACTACGTTGAATGGAGCAACTTGCAGCGGCAGCAGCTCTATACAGAAGAAGATGCGGTTTTGCGTCTTCCTAAAGCAGCTGCTGCAAAACAAAGACTATCCCAGATTAATCATGAAGTAGAAGTCAGGGCGGTCATTGAAGATGTGACGGCTGAAAATATTTTTGAATTTAGTCAGGATGCAGATGTTATTGTTGATGCAACTGATAATTTTGAAACGCGGCTTGTGATCAATGATGCAGCTCTTAAGCAGGGCATTCCTTGGATCTACGGGGCATGTGTCGGAAGCTATGGCCTGACTTATGCGATCTTGCCCGGGCTTTCGCCTTGTCTGAACTGCCTTTTGAAGCAAATTCCAATGGAAGGACAAACGTGTGATACAGTGGGGATTATCAGTCCTGCTGTCCAAATGGTTGCCTCTTATCAAACAGGGGAAGTGCTGAAATTGTTAACAGGCGCAGCCGATCAGGTGAGAAAAGAATTGCTGTCGTTTGATGTTTGGAGAAATCAATTTTCGCAAATAAAAGTCCATGCACTGAAAGATTCAGCTTGTCCATCCTGCGGCGAATCTGCCGTTTATCCATTTTTATCACGCAATAATAGTGTGAAAATGTCGGTTCTATGCGGCAGAGATACGGTTCAAATAAGACCTTCAGTCTCTAAAGAAATGAACTTTAAGGAGCTTGCAAAAACACTTGGCAGAGCTGCAGCAGAAATCACGGCAAATCCTTATTTGCTCTCATTTCAGACGGAGCATCACAGAATCGTGGTCTTCCGTGACGGCCGTGCACTGATTCATGGAACAAAAGATCTAGCGGAAGCAAGGAAAATTTATCAGCGCTATTTAGGATAACAAGTTTATAAGAATTCATGAAACAAAACTGGCCTATGCTGGCCAGTTTTTTCTGTATGATGACATAGATTTATTGGATTTCTTTCTTATTTTAGACTAGCATGGACTTATCAATTATTTTATAAAGATTGAAGGTAGAACATGTCTAATAAATCTAAGAATTTGGCTGGAATATCACTTGCTGTCATGGGAGCGGGGTTTGCCGCAACAATCCCTTTTCAGGGATCAGGTGCTGGAGAATTTCTTCAGGGAGGATTTGAAGCCGGGCTTGTCGGCGGGTTAGCAGACTGGTTTGCTGTTACAGCGTTATTCAGACACCCATTCGGCTTGCCTATCCCACACACCGCATTATTGCCGAAGAATCGCAACAGGATGATCAGGGGACTTGTTAACACAATCGAAAATGACTGGCTGTCAAAGGACAGCATTCAGACAAAATTATCTCAAATAAATCTCACAGAAAAGCTGCTGCCTATCCTTGAGAAAGAGGTTCATTCGGATTCTTTCAAAAAAACAATGAAATCGCTTATGATCCAAATGATTGAAAGTGTGGATCTCGAAAAGCTTGCTCCCCTTATCCAGAAGCAGCTGAAAGGATATTTAACATCTGATGAAGTATTGAACCTCCTTAAAGCTCTCATTCATCAGGTGCTTGAACGGAAATATGATGAAAAGAGCCTGGATTATTTCCTTATGAAATCTGAGGAGTGGGCGTCAAGACGCGATCAGCGTGAGGAGTTTGGACGATTTGCGATGAGGGCCATTGATAATGGACAGGCCGATGGGTTTTTGCAATTTGCCATAAAATCCTTCCGGAATATTGTAAACGAAGAAAAACTCGGAAAGATTCTCCAGGATATTATTCTGAATGTAATTGGCGGTTTGAGGAATCCTGAAAGTGAATACCGGCAGTCCATCCTTGATCGCGTTCGAAAAGAATTGCTCAGCATTCAGGAAAACTCTGCTTTGCTAGAGGAAATTGACCGCGTGATTTCTGAGTGGGACCATTCTGAAAAACTGCTGACAATCTTAAAGAAAACGCAATTAAAAACAATAGCTTTTATTGAAGAAGGTACATTTATGGACGATCATCTTATGCCTTTTGCTGATCAATTAATCGGAAGAATCAGTGCAGATAAAGAAAAAATAGATGCTATCGAGAGTAAAATACAAGAACAAATCACTCTATTTATAGAAAAAAACCATTCAAAAATCGGCAAACTGGTCGAAGAGAATTTAAACAAGCTTGATGATGAGACATTAATTGATATGATTGAAAATAATGTCGGGAAAGATTTACAGTGGATTCGAGTGAACGGTGCAGTGTGCGGATTTTTCATCGGAATTATTTTAACGGGACTAAAAATGCTCTTTTAATTAGCTGAAATGATTCAGGTTCGTCCATGAAATCCAGCAGTGGTCTAGAAAATAAGGAAATAGCATGATATAATTATAACCAGGTACTAATAACATGTATTAATTAGGAGGATTCCAAATGAATTTATCATTAGCTGGACGCAATGTAGTCGTAATGGGCGTCGCAAACAAACGAAGCATTGCCTGGGGAATTGCCCGTTCTCTTCACACGGCGGGAGCGCGTCTTATCTTTACATATGCAGGTGAACGCCTTGAAAAATCAGTGCGTGATCTAGTTGAAACACTTGACCGCAATGATTCGATTGTTCTCCCATGTGATGTAACGAATGATGCTGAAATTGACACATGTTTTGAAGCGATTAAAAAAGAAGTCGGCGTTATTCACGGAATCGCCCATTGCATCGCGTTTGCGCATAAGGAAGAACTGAGCGGAGAGTACATGAATACAACGCGCGAAGGATTTTTGCTTGCTCACAATATCAGTTCTTATTCTCTGACAGCTGTCGCAAAAGCTGCAAGAGGCTTAATGACAGAGGGCGGAAGCATCGTGACACTCACATATCTCGGCGGAGAAAGAGTCCTTCCTAACTACAACGTGATGGGAGTTGCAAAGGCATCACTGGATGCAAGTGTGAGATACCTGGCAAGCGATTTAGGAAAAGACGGCATCCGCGTGAATTCCATTTCTGCCGGCCCAATCCGTACGCTTTCTGCAAAAGGAATCAGCGATTTCAACTCCATCCTGAAAGATATCGAAGAACGCGCGCCGCTGCGCCGCACAACAACACCAGAAGAAGTTGGAGATACAGCCTTATTCTTATTCAGCGACCTTGCAAGAGGCATGACTGGCGAAAATCTTCACGTTGACTCTGGCTATCATATTTTAGGTTAATCTAAGCCTGAACATTAAAATACAGTAGAAAACGGGTAATGAATTGCAGAGCAATTTGTGCCCGTTTTTTTGTTATTAGGGGTGAATATTGGCTAAGCTATGATTCCCTATCCATATGATTGAGAGTGTTTAGTGGACTCAAAGATAGATCCAATTTCATGAAAGAGCATGAAAAGTGTACTCAAAGCCCCTGTATGATTCCTCAATTTCATGAAAGAGCGTGAAAAATGGACTCAAAGCCCCTGTATGATTCCTCAATTTCATGAAGGCGCGTGAAAAATGGACTTAAAGCCCCTGTATGATTCCTCAATTTCATGAAGGAGCGTGAAAAGTGTACTCAAAGCCCCTGTATGATTCCTCAATTTCATGAAAGATCGTGAAAAGTGTACTCAAAGCCCTTGTATGACTCCCCAATTTCATGAAAGAGCGTGAAAAGTGGATATAAAACCCTGTATGATTCCCCAACCTCAGAATAAAGCATATTCCAAAGAATCAAATACCCTCCAAAGTCTATTTTTTATTCCGGAAAAAAATAAGTTTGCTGCTTGTCCATGTGACCACTCCTCTTCTGATAAAATATGGATAAGGATTGAAATCCTAATCATAAGGAGGATTGGTTTTTTCATGAGTGAATTTCAAGATCAAGTTACTGTCGATGCACCGCTTGACCAAGTATTCAAATTTGCGGCAGACATTGAAAATGCCCCTTTGTTTATGCAAAATGTGAAGAAAGTCGAAAAGCTGACGGATGGTCCTGTCCAAGCAGGCACGAAATACAGGGAAACCCGTGAAATAAGAGGAAGAGAAGCATCAGCGATTATTGAGTTTATAGAATTTGTTCCGAGCGCAAAGTATTCCGTTAAAAGTGAAATGAACGGGATGGAAGCCATTTATCATTACACGTTTTCATCATCAGGCAATCAGACAACAATCCGTTTCGAATGTGAAATCAATGCGAAAAAATTCACAATGAAACTCATTAAGCCGGTATTTGTGAAGATTATGAAAAAAGAAGACGGAGATCATCTTCAGCACTTGAAAAAAGCGTTTGAAGCTAAGGATGCAGATGATAAAAAAGGACAGTGACCAATGATGGGAGTAACATTTAAACTGGCTGAATCAGACGAATTAGAAGAAATATATGAATTAGCAGGAGAAAACCGCAGGGAAGCAACAAATCATGTTTCAGACGATAATAAGGAAAAAATGATTGAAGCCTATGAACACTCCGCTAAATATCAGGCTTATTTTGTGTGCCTGATGGACGGGAGCACATTGATTGGATGGATTATGATTGATAAAGCATTCGATTTCCTGACAGGCGATGAAATTGGCTGGATTAATGATTTATATGTAAAAGTATCATACAGAGGCAAGGGCTACTCCAAGCTATTGATGGAGGAAGCATTAAAGGAATTCAAAAAAAACGGGTACAGTGATGTAAGACTGAATGTGTATGCTCATAACCAGAAAGCAATGAAACTATACGAACAAATGGGGTTCAAAGACGTCAGCAAATTTATGAAAATATCTCTTTAATACTCTCTCATAAAACAAATCTCTCCGCATATACTTCTTTGTAGAACACGAACATGAGGAGGGACGTCTGTGAAAAAGCACCAATCTGTTAAGAATCCTCCGCTGCTGTATATCGTTCAGCCGGAATTTGAACCTGTGTTAACATCAATGCAAAAAACATATGTCGTAAAAAGAGAGCTGCCGGCCGAAACCGCAGCTGCACCTGAGGAGGCTGTTTTAAGCGAGGAAGTGAAGCCTGAGGCAGCTGTCCAAAAAGAAGGCAAATTGACAAAGCCTCTTCATTCCTTCAATGACTTGTCGATCCCGGATAAAATTCAGCTGCTTCTTCATTTGCCTGACCGTCTCTCAAGCCTGAACTGCAGCATCTCAACGAACATTAAAACCCACATAGGCAAAGTAACAGAATACAAGGATAACTGTGTGACGATTAACGGTGAAAAAGTTCCGCTGGAAGAAATACAGGCCATTCATTTAAAAGGTTTATAAGAAGTGTCCGTGAATGGGCACTTTTTTTGTATTTCATTTGAATAAATACAGTCCCCTAAGGTGCAGTTGAGGAGATACCAGATCAGTTTGGATAAGCAAACTGATTTTGTTCACATTTAAGTCGAATTAAATCTCAATGCGCGCGAATTAATTTGGAAAGCCCGTGAATTAAATTAAAAGCACGCCAATGAACTGGCAAACCCCTTGATTAACTTCAGGTCATTCAGCAGTGGATCAAAAAAACTCATACACAACGTATGAGTTTTCTCGATCTTTAATTCGATTTAATCATTGAATTTAATTGTGCTTCTTTGATTCTTTCATATTCGAATGCCTGAGCCAGCTCTTCTGGAAACATATCTGTTTTTCTGACGAACTTTTCCCGTGCGATATCGTACATTTCATAAGGGAAAAGCATGTCAATATACATCACTTCTTTTTGTTCAGACGTTAACGGATTGACGCTTTCATAAGCATTCATCATTAATTGGAATCTTGCTTCATCCCACACGCCTGTTGTATCAAGCAATGGAATGATCATCTTCCGGAGGTCACGGATCGGCAGGTCGTATGAGACTGTGTCGAGGTCGATGACCCAGATCTTGCCGTCATTCCCAAGTACGGTATTTCCAGCGCCGTAATCCTGGTGGCAAAGGGTAGGGTTTGCTGCTTGTTCTGTAATCCAAGGGACATATTTAGAATTCATCAGGCGGTCAAGTGTTTGTCTTCCTTGATCTATAAAATAATCGATCTCCTGTAAATACAATTGGGAAAACGGGTTATCGGGCATGGTTCTGGCTATATGCTTCCATGATTCCATCTGCTGACACCTTTTGATGTAGTGATTCGGCCAGCGTCCAAGTTTTTTAAACACTGGAATGCCTTCCGGCGGATGGTATCCCTCTGACCACAAGTGGAATTCAGCCAGTCCTTTCATGACAAATTCCAGATCAGGATCAACGGCTAAATCGAAAACGCCACCTTCAATCCAATCATATAGAACGAATAAATATGGCCCTTGTTTAGTAAATAATTGATTTTGGTTGTTCCGGATAATTCCTGGTACTCTTGCGCCTTTTTCTGCTAAGTAATTTTGAGCATTAATGGAGAATAATGCTTTCTTTTCAGGGCGGTGTATCCGCTTTAAACAGACGGGTCCGCTGCTCGTGTGGATTTTCCAGACGAGTGCCATTTGCCCGCCTTGAATGACCTCAATCCGGTCAACAGAGATATCCCAGCTTCCAATAATATATTCAGCAAGCTTTACAAGCTTAGCTTCTTCTTCAGGTGTCAGGACAAACCCAATCTCTTCTGCTTCCTCTTTCTCTTCTTTTTTTTCCTTTTGCTTTTTTTCTTTTGGAAAATCATATTTATTCGTTGTTTTCTGATCCGCACGCGCAGGTGATTGTGCAAGTTCTGATTCCATCTCTTCTTCATAATCGAAGTAATTAAAGAGTATTTTTCCGGCCAATATCGTCACCATCCCATCCTTTTACTTCATAGGTTATGAAAATAGTGCGTTTTTTGTCCTAGGCTCTTTTCGTAAACTTATTTTGTTGTTTTGATTTTTACAGCAGTATTCTCCGCACAGGATGATAACACACAATATTCCGCTGAAAAGTGATGAATTCGCCTTTTTTTTAAATAGTTTCTCTGGGGAAAGCACACCATTCCGCTTATTTCCGTATTTTAAGATAAGGGTTTTATAGACGAATGGAGGTAACGTATGAAGATTGCATTAATAGCAACAGAAAAACTGCCTGTTCCCGCAATTAAAGGAGGGGCGATCCAAATCTATCTTGATTCTATTGCTCCTCTGCTTGCACAAAAGCATGATGTGACAATCCTCTCGATTCAGCATCCAGATCTTCCTGAGACTGAAACGCGTAATGCTGTTCATTATATTCGGTTTGCAGAAAGCGATTATCTTTCTCTGCTTGCTGAGCATGTAAAAAATACGAAGTATGATGTGATACACCTTTGCAACAGGCCCGCATGGATTCCGCTCCTGTATGCAGAGTCACCAAGTTCAAGGTGGATTTTAAGTGTTCACAATGAGATGTTCGCCAATGATAAAATGACGGATGAAGAGGGCAGGGCTTGCATTGCAGCTGTCGCTCAGATTGTAACGGTAAGCGATTATATCGGAAAAACGATTACAGACAGATTTCCTGAGGCAAAAGGCAAGGTGAGAACCGTTTATTCAGGTGTTGACCTTCAAACCTATTTTCCTGACTGGACGTCTGAAGGCAGAAGGCTAAAAGAACGGGTACGTTCTGAACTGAAGTTGAGAAATCAGAAGGTTATTTTATTTGTAGGGCGATTAAGCAAAGTAAAAGGACCTCACATTCTCTTGCAGGCAATGCCTGAAATTATCAAAAGGCATCCCGATACGGTCATGGTTTTTATTGGCTCAAAATGGTTTGGCGACAATGAAGTCAACAACTACGTCAGACATTTATACACTCTCGGCGCGATGTATCCTGAAAACGTTCAGTTCATTCAATTTGTCCAGCCGAAAAATATTCCAACGCTCTATGCCATGTCCGACATTTTCGTCTGTTCATCGCAATGGCAAGAACCGCTTGCACGTGTTCATTACGAAGCAATGGCTTGCGGACTTCCGATCATCACAAGCAATCGAGGCGGAAATCCGGAGGTTATTGATGAGGGCAGAAACGGTAAGGTCATCAAAAATTTTGAAGATCCAATGGCATATGCTGAGGCCATCAACTCGATGCTTGACAGCTCTGGAAAAAGAGAAGAAATGGGCAGGTACGGCAGATCAAAAGCAGAGCGTGAATTCAGCTGGAACACAGTTTCAGGAAACTTATTGAGAGTTTATGAAAATGGAAGATAGAAAGGGTGGAACATCGTGGATACAGAACTAAGCCGGCATGAACTTCAAATGAATATATTAAGCTTGTACCCTTTTGATGTGCAGTCAATAACCCTATTAACGAACAAAAGCGGAAGAACGACTTGGCGAGTGGAAACTGAGCAGGGGACTAAAATATTAAAAAGAGTTGTGATGAAGCCTGCGAGAATGCTGCTTATCGCAGAAGGACATGAGCATTTACAGGAAAATGGTCTCCAAATTGCAGCTATTCACCGCACCAAAGCTGGAGCGATTTGCGTAGGCGCCGAAAACTCAGCATACGTTCTTTATGATCTGCAAGAAGGAAAAGAAGTGCTATATTATGACAAACGCCAAATGCTGCAAATCATGGAGTTTATAGGAAAGTTTCATCAAGCATCAACCGGATACATGCCGCATGAAACCAGTAAAAAAAGAAGCCGTCTTGGCAAATGGCACAAGTTATTCCGCTGGAAGCTGCAGGAACTGGAAGGAAATAAAATGCTTGCCATAAAATCAGACCTTGAAAATAACCTTCCGGCACCAGCTGTGATTGATCCTGAAATGGAACAAACGTGGATGACGGATCAATTTTCAAAAATGGTGATTGAATCAATAGATGAAATGATCCTCCGCGGAAAACAGGCTTTGGCAGAGCTCGATGAGGGACATTATGAGAAGTGGTCGCTGCAATGCCTGGAATCCAGAATGTTTTGCCAGCAGGACTTTACTCTTGCCCGTTTTATCGAGCTGGATGAGGGGCTTGCCATGAAAGAGCTTCATTCCATTACAGCTGATCTGCCATCCAGGGATCTAAGAGTTATTTTAAATAAAGTCATGAAAAAAATGTCAGTGTGGGATAATGATCTTGTTATCGACCTCTTAAGAACGTATGACAAAACGAATCCCCTCACAAAAGATCAATACCGAGTGTTATGGACAGATTTGAAATTTCCGCATTTATACTGTTCCATTGTTCACAAATATTTTTTGGGCCAAAAAACGTCATGGTCAGATGAAAAATACATTTGGGCTATTCAGAATATTATCGCAGTTGAACAATCAAAACAAAAATTTCTATCAGATTTTGATGAATTTTATTCCAAAATAAAAGCATAAAGGAGGGAGTATAAGATGAGTGAGGCAAAAAAAGATCACAATGAAATACCAATAGTAAAATTGGGTGATTTTTCCTTTTCTCCGCCTGGTCCAATGGGCTGGAGCTCTGCAGAGTATGAAAGCATGCTTGCAGATCCTGAAATGTTTTTGTCCCAGTATAAAATAAAGCATCCTGAACCTCAGAATGAGAATATTATGCTTGTAGAGCTTCCTGTAAGAAACCGGCGGAATTCTGCAATGAATCAAACTGCATTCGCTCCTGTAAAAAAGGAAGCCGCTCCTGTAAAAAAGGAAGCTGTTTCTAAGGAAAAGATAGCCACGTCAGCTGTTCCAGTCAAAACGGATGTCTTTGAGCCTGCAATCATGGAAGCGGTTCAGGATGATCAAGATACCTTTAATTACGATCAATTAGTGGAGCAATTGATTGATGAAGATCCTGATTTTTACAATATTCAAGACGACGGTTTTTTTATTGGAATCGGCAAGAGAAAATCAAAAACCTATTCTTCCAGAAGAACGAATCGTGTTATTTTTATCTAATCAGAGCCACAGCATGGGATGCTTGGATTTACTTTGGCGGATCACAAAAGCAGGATAATAAAGATGAAAGAACCAGCCATAACGGCTGGTTCTTTTAAGATTTTGAATAGATTTGCTCAAGCTTTTTGGCTGTATTTATAAATGAGAATTTTTCTTCGGCCATATTTCTTCCGTTTTTCGCAAAATATTCAGAGAGGCTGGTGTCTTGTAAAAGGCGTGTTATAAATGAAATGAACGCCTCTTTCTGATCATATTCTCTGATAACATAGCCATTTACATCATTAAATATGACTTCAGCATTGCCTCCCCGATCGGTCGTAAGTATAGGCAGACCAGCTGCCATTGCTTCGTAATGAATTCTGGCAAGAGGCTCGTGCCATTGCGAACTGCAAACAAGGAGGTCCCCTATCAGGAGGATGTTTGGAATATCAGGTGCTGGTATATATTTTGTGAATAGTACCTTATGTTTAATAGGTTCGGCTATTTCGTGAAGGTGTCTGACATAATCGTTCAGTCCGTTTTCACTGAACCATTTTCCGCCGACGATGACAAGAACGGCATCTGGTTCGTGTCTGATAATCTCGTACATGGATTTAATAAGCAGGTCAGGACCTTTCGTTTTGCTTAATCTGCCTATGAAAAGAATGACTTTATGATGCTGCTCCAAGCCATACTTTTTCTTCCACTCAGCTCTTATTTCCTGTCCCTTTACAGACCAGACTGGGTGGAATTTTGTAATATCAACTCCAGAATATACTACATGAGTTTTTGGTTCAGCTTGAGGATACCGGACGGTGACGGTGCGTTTAATGTATTCACTTACTGTTGTGATGCTATCGCAGTGATCAATTACTTCACAGGCTTCCTCGCGGCTCAGCTTTCTCGTCGTAAACATATCATTATGAAGACTTAAAATGATTTTGCTGTCGGGTGAAGCTTTTTTATATCTGCAAACTTCACTTGGGCGATTAAAAATATGAATGTGAGTGAATGATTTTTCTTTTAAATCCATTGCGACATTCTCTGAAAATCCAAGTCTGGGAAAGCGGATGTAGGTTATTCCGTTCTCACTGTTTCTCTCCGGCAAAAGCGGATCGGTAATAGAATAAACCGTTACCCTATAATTCTTGCTGAAATAAGGAGAGATTCCATCAAGCATAAGCTGAATGGCGCCTCCTTTAACAGCAGGTGCAGGCAGTTTTTCTGTGCAGATAAAAGCGAGATTCATATTGATTCTCCTTTTAGGATGACTTTCATATATTCAAATTCTTTGATCAGTCCTTCGCGCAAAGAAATATCAGGTGAATAGCCTAATTCTTTGGATGCATGGGAGATATCTGCATGGGTGTGTTTCGGTTCGCCGGTCGCTGCATCTAAATAGCGGATAACAGCCTTTTTGCCTGTGATTTTTTCCATTTCATTAATAATTTCATAAATGGCAGCTCTTTCTTTTCCGCCGATGTTAAAAATTTTTCCGATCGTATTCTCTGCATTCATCACAGCCGCTGTTCCTTTTACGCAATCATCAATGTAAGTAAAATCACGGGATTGAGTGCCGTCTCCGAATAATGTGAGCGGCTGATCCGTTAGAATTTGTTTGAAAAAACGGTGAAAAGCCATATCTGGCCGCTGTCTTGGCCCATACACGGTAAAATAACGCAAAATCGTAACAGGAACTTCAAAGTTCTGATGATAAACAGAGCATAAGTGCTCGCCTGCAAGCTTTGTTACCCCGTAAGGCGAGAGCGGTTCGGGCATGGCATCCTCAGCCACCATGCCGTGTTTGTATCCATAAATAGACGAGGTGGAAGCATAGATGAATTTTTTCAGATTGACAGATTTAGCCGCCTCCAATAAACGCTGGGAGGCGAGGATATTATTTTCTGTATACGGAAAAAAATCCTTGCCCCAGCTTGCTCTTACCCCTGGAATGCCTGCCAGATGATAGACAACATCTGCCTTTTGCAAAAGCTCCTCACAATCAATATTCATGATTGAGTCTTTAATAAGCTGAAAGCGCGGGTGCTGCAGCAAACTATATATATTTAAATCTTTTAAAGAAGAGGGTGTCGGACCAATAAAGCAATCGATGCCGATAAGTGTGTTTTCTTCCTGCTCCAAAAGCTTTTCGCATAAGTGAGAGCCAATAAATCCAGCACAGCCTGTTACAATAATTCTCATATGCGGCCAACTCCAATATAATCTAAATCAGCTGCCCTGATGATGTCAGGGTCCAGGCAATTTCTTGCATCAATTACTGATCTGCCTTTCATTTTACTCCGTGCCTGCTTCCAGTCGAGTCCAATAAATTGTTTCCAATCTGTTGCCACAACAGTTAGATCTGCGTCTAGCATGGCATCTTCCGGAGTCTCAGTCTGCACAATCATTCTTAGTTCATCCGGCAGAGATGCTTTTGGATCATATGCAGAAACTGTACACCCATACTCATGCAGTTTTTTGATGAATGCAACAGCAGGAGATTCGCGGATATCATCTGTATTCGGTTTAAAGGCAATACCAAGTACGGCAATTTTCATAGAGGACAGATCCTGAAACATGGCTCTTATTTTCTCTAAATAGATGTTAATCTGAGAAGCATTTACAGATTGAACAGCATCCAATATGAGAGGCTGAAGTCCGTTATTTTTAGCTGTAAAACTTAACGATTTTAAGTCTTTTGGAAAACAGGAACCGCCGTAGCCGATGCCTGCCTGCAAAAATGAGGGGCCAATGCGCGCATCTAAGCCAATACCTTTAGCAACATGCGTCACATCAGCGCCAAATTGTTCACAAAACCGGGCGATTTCATTTATAAAACTGATTTTAGCAGCCAGAAAAGCATTAGAAGCATATTTGATTAATTCTGCTCCAGCATAATTTGTGACAATAACGGGAGCTTCAATCCCGCGGTATAATTCTTTCAGTTGACCAAGCAAATCCTCGTTTTCTTTTGCTAAGCCATAAACAATCCGATCAGGAAACTTCATATCATGAAGTGCCGATCCTTCTCTTAAAAATTCAGGATTTGATACAAGGTCAAAAAGATCCGGCTGATACCCCTTATCTTTCAGAAGGTGCAGGATAGCTGCATTAGTCCCCGGGGGAACCGTACTTTTTATCATGATTATTTTATAGGAATCAAGATGTTCCATGACATCAATCATCGCTTTATATAAAAAGCTTAAGTTTGTGCTGCCATCCGGAAGGGACGGTGTACCGACTGCCATAATAATGATTTCTGCATGGTTTATGCATGAAGGAAGATCGTCAGTAAAGCGGAGCCTGCTTTTATTTTTCTGGACGCAATCTTCTAAATCAGGTTCAAAAATTGGAATAGAGCCGTTCTGCAACGATGCAATCTTTTTAGTGTCTTGATCGATGCATGTAACGTGATGACCAATATCTGAGAGAACTGCTGCAGTTGTTAAGCCAACATAGCCAGCGCCAATCACGCAAACATTCATAGTGGAAACCCCTTTCTAAACACCATCTCCCATAGCCTATTATGAAACAAGCCTGAAAGGTTACAGCATCTGAGAAAAAACTCATTAAAGAAGCTTTTAAGAAGGACAAATTGCCTTCCAGGCAACTTGTGAATAGGCTAGAACATAAAAAAATGAAGAGCGAGTGGAGGATAAGAATCCATATCTTTACCATGAGCAGAGGAGTGAATCTTCTCAGATGGAAACAATTGCCCATTATTTAATGGAAGACGTGAAAATCAATCAGCGCTTTATATATAATCAAATGGTTTATCAGGGGCTGTATCGGTCGATTGTAATCGGTCCTTTTCCAAGAAAACAGGACACTGATTTTCCAATTGAATTTTTTTATAATATTAATGAGATTTCAGATCTGGATGCGTTTTTTAAAGAACAAAAGGTAGTCGCCATCCATGCACATCACGGAAAACATGCCGTTGATGTTTTTCCGCTTGCCATGCAGCACAATCTTCCTTTTATAGTGAGCATCCGCGGTTCTGATGGTTCAGCACAAAGCGAAGTGCTTTATAATAAAAATTTTTCCCGGTACCGGTCGATAGTGAATTATGACAGCTTATTCGTTCCTGTCTGTGAGTATCTGGGAAATGAGCTGCTGAAGCTTGGTGTTCCGAGTGACAAGATAAATGTTCTATACGGGGGAATTGACCTTGATCTGTTTCCTTTCCAAGAACGCCGCAAACCGTGTGATGGGGAAATCGTCATTATTTCAGTCGGCAGGCTTGTTCAAAAAAAAGGGCATGAAACCCTTATTCATGCATTTAAAACTGTTCAAAAAAATCATCCTGAAATCAAGCTGAAAATTATCGGAGGCGGCAAAGAGAGGGCTGTTCTTCAAAAGCTGATTGAAGAACTTGAGTTAACAAAATCCGTTTCTTTATTAGGGAAAATGAGCTTGTTTGAAATAGCTGCTGAACTTCAAAAAGCACATCTCTTTTGCTTGCCAAGCGAAACGGCACAAAATGGAGATGTTGAGGGAATTCCGAATGCTTTAAAAGAAGCGATGGCCATCGGACTACCGGTCATATCAACTAGACATGCAGGTATACCTGAGCTGATTACTCATCTGCGCACAGGTTATTTAATAGAAGAACGGAATATTCAGCAGCTTGTTGACGGCATTGAATCATTTATTCGTTCACCGGAAGCTTGGAGTGAGTACTCAAAGGCTGCAAGATGCGTTATAGAGGAAAGATTCGAATTAAAAAAGCAGCTGAGAAGGCTGCATGAGCTGTATGAAAGATTTGTAAAAAATCAAATAGAATTAGAGTACAGAAACGCAGAGTGATGGCTGCGTTTTTTATGTTTGCTGCAGAGAAGGCATGGAACCAGTGAAGTTTACAAAAAGAGCCCCAACAAAAAAACACCTCACAAGGTGCTGAAATACTCGCTGTTTGCTTCAATAACCAGTTTTGGCAGCTCATGCAGCTGTTCTCTATTTAAGAAGGTATACAATTTTTCTTTTTCCGTCTCAGATACATCCCATTCAGAAGGTATTTCTTTGAGTACATTCCAAATATGATCTTGCTTAAGGTTCATGATTTTTTCACTGAAAGCAAACAGCAGAGAGGGATCTCGAACAATTGAACTTGCCCATTTATATACAGGCATTTTAACCCGGTACAATGGATCCTGAATGAGTGTTTCTTCGTTCCATTCATACATTCCAGGAAAGCATCTGCCATGGTCAATCATCCAGAAATGGTAACTCCCGCAAATATTTTTTTCGAACAGGAGATTTGTCCGGCTTCGGTCATTGTTGTTTATCCACTGATCGAACACGAGCATACCTGTGAGGTTATTAAAGTTTACTAGATTTTCTTTATGCGGAAGTTCACTGAGTTCAGCGTAAGAGACAGCATTTTCAAGAAACGGGATTGCAATCTGTTTTCCAGATTTATAGGATGCGTGACGGTAAGCAGGCAGATTTGCAAGGGAATCTATTGGCATGTCAACAATTCTCATGTTTAATACAGGCAGATCAAGAAGCCGTGCAAGCTTAACTGCAAGCCATTCATTTACAACTTCGCGTTTGCGGTATTTTCGAACATGATGAAATTTTACAACATACTTCTGATTATCATTGAATAAAAACAGATGAGCATATTTGCCTTCTAATGTCCTTAAATATTGAACTGGCACGATTTCTATTTTTGACAAGCATCCATTCCCCCTGTCATCCAGAAAAAGCTTTTAACATCCGCTCTTTATTCATCCTCCCCTTCAATGTTCTTTTCAGATACAGGCAGATCCAGTCCTGTAATTTCATTGAAAGAAAAAGACTTTTGTGATCCGCCGTGCTCGTAAAAACGGTCAATCATAAAGTGGGCGCATTCACCTTCAATATCTATAGAAATTAAAGAGGCTTCATAATAAATTTTCTCACCGGCATGTACATTGACTTCTGTACCTTCTGTTAATTGGATCAGTATCTCTTGGACAGCCTGCGTGGATCCGCCTTCACCAGAAAATTGTAATTTACTCATAAGATCCTCCTTCAATTTGATTTACTAACCAGTATATGTTGCATCTCCCCAGAAAGTATGGATATTTACCCAGTAAACGTTAACTTCGGTCATAAACGCTGAATGCTTTCATAAAATGTATCATTATCTCAAGCAAAGAAGGGGACCTGTATGATTGGATGGATCGATTTTATCCTGCTGTTTTTGGCGAGCTTCCGACTTACCAGATTGCTTGTTTATGATAGAATAACCGCATTTATCAGAAGGCCCTTCCACAGGGAAGCGGAAGAAGTATTGCCGGATGGAAGTAAACTTTCCTACATTGAAATAAAGGGCACGGGGCTGCAGAAATGGATTGGTGAATTGCTCAGCTGTTACTGGTGCACGGGAATTTGGACATCTGCCTTTTTGTATTTTATCTTTATATATATGACAGATCAGGCAGCTCCTCTCATACTCATATTGGCCATTGCAGGATGTGCGGCGATCCTGGAGTCTATCATTGAAAAATTAACATTTTAAAGAGATTGTCCAATAAGTCTCTAAAATGAAGCAGGGAGGAAAAACAAATGTTATTTCCTCCCTGCTTTTTTATGTAGACTCTATTCATAAACTTTGTTGTTTTTAGACTACATGTTAAAAATCTTGAGTGGATTGCAGCGGAAGGAACTTGACTCCTGCGGGAATTAGAGGGAAGTTGGAGACCCCTCAGGCATGCCGAGGAGGCTCCAACCCGGACCGCGGAAAGCAAGTTCCTCTCGCTGCAAGGAACGGACAACATTAATTATTGAGAACAACATTTTTTCTGTAAATAGACTTTCTGGACAGCCCATTTTTTGTTGAATCTCTTGATCGCTGCACCTGGCATTTCTTTCTGAATGTTATTGGATGGAAAGATGATTGAGCGAAGAAACACCCTTAGGGAGTTCCTTCGTATAAACAAATCCTTTTACCGATATTGGCTGTTTGCCGGGTATAGGGAAGGAAATTTCGAAACCTGAAAAAATAAGATCATCATTTGGATTGATTTGAGTTTCGGTTATTGGCTGAAGCCAGTATTGATTTTCGCTGCGAATTCGCTCTCTCCAATTTTCATGAACATGCTTCCAATGATTGCTTGTGGCATCCTCATAGATTTTGGTGTCATCCATTTTACGCTGCATAATGATTTTTCCGCTTAATGATCCGAATTGAAGCGGGGAAATTTGAATACAGATAATCG
Organism: Metabacillus idriensis; assembly: GCF_009674765.1. Classification (GTDB taxonomy): domain Bacteria; phylum Bacillota; class Bacilli; order Bacillales; family Bacillaceae; genus Bacillus_P; species Bacillus_P idriensis. Next base: position 471,982 of record NZ_WKKF01000001.1, read on the forward strand.
GCTGCTGAAGTGGCTGATTCCCTGTATTTTTTATAATAAAATCTCCAAATACAGACAGATTGTCATCTTCTGATTGAGGAAGGAAAAGAGATGCCTGGAAATAGGAATGAACTTGAAAAACAGGTTCAATAACAGCTGGCTTTGCTTGTTCTTCCTGCATCAGCATTTTTTTTCGGATATCAGCTGTTCTTCTTTTTTCTTCTTCAAGAGCCACTTCAAGTTTAAGTACTTTTTTTTCAAGCTGAAAAACTTCTTTTTCGTATTGTTCAGTATGAGTATGAAGAGCTTCATTTAGTTTTTCCTGCAAATACTGGTTGCGGATGATTTCTTTTTTTACCTGATTTTCTGCATCACTTACAAGCTTCTGCATGCGGCTTAGTTCAGAACGGTAATGCAGAATCTGCTGCTGAAGCTGAATGAAACGTTCTGCAGAATGAGGACCTTCTTGCTTTTTCATCTTTTGCCGCTCCTTTCTGAACTCTCTAAAGCATATGTATGAGAAACAACAGAAAATCATTTCAAATGGTTTTTATAAAAAAACAAAAAATAAGAGGCTGCTTGTTACAGCAGCCATCTTAATGGTATTAGTGTACTGGGAAGATATCCGGGCATTGCGGCGGGAATTTGTTATTGTCGCATGCGTTGATTGCTTCTGTTAGCTCATCACGCGGTCTGCAGATTTTAGCTTCCACTTCAAGTTTCACATTAGCTTCCATTTGAACATCTAAGCAGAATGTAATGGATACATCTAATTGTGAGAACACGTCTGTGCAGACTAAAGTTGCGTCGCATTCAAAGAAGTTAATATGACAATCAAGCTCTGTGCCTTCTGGTGCACAAAGAATAAAAGTTTGTGCCGTAGCGAATGGAATAGGCTTTGATTCACATAGAACGTTGTCGTTTGCATCTAAAACTTCAACTGTCACGAATCCTTTTACAAGAACTTTCACTTTTTGCAATGTAACTTCATCGCCGTGTGGAAGATTTACTTTTACATCTGTTCTTTTATCAGAAGGCGAAATTTCCTGGCAAAGGAATGATCTGCTGTCTGAATTAGGATCAATTTTACGGCCATCCTTATCACTCAGGAAACAATTGACTGTTAAATCGCCTGATCTCACCTTGTGTTTTAAGAATTTACAAAGATCATCATGTTTATCATGTTTTTCTCCGCAGTCGAATAATTTATCTAATTCTTTGTCATTAACGCTGATTAATGGCAGATCTACCGGACGAGTAACCCAGTCGTACACTTTACGCGTCTTAATACAAACTTTTTCTTTACGAGAATGTTGACTCACTGTTGTTTTCCTCCTATCTTAATTTCTCCCGTCCATTTTAATGAACAGATACATTAGGTGTCGGGACTAATGTATAGTATGTTTTTTCCCAATTTGTGTGCCGTGATAAGAGCGGAATTTTAGGTGAATGTCAGTTTCCTGCATAAATGCACGGAAGTCTGAATTTCTTATTAGTAAGGGAATAATTTAAGTATATGGAGGGAGAGGAAAAGAGTGACGAATCAGCAAACGGAAAGTGTAAAGACTCTTAAAGCAAGAATGGCCTATTTGCAGCGGGAGCTTTCGCATACAAAAGCACAGCTGCTCGATTATGAGGAGAATGGTACATTCAATGAACTTAGAAAGGAAAATAGCATTCTCAAAGAAAAGCTTAAGAGTCTAGAAGGAGAAAATCTCGTTCTATTTGAATTGCTCACGAAAAACAACACTGAAAAAGATAAAGATGATCACGAAACAGCAGAGAAGTTTGACTCATGGTTTATGAGCAACTTGAAAAGTCAAGCTTCAAAAGATAATGGGGGGCAGAAGGAGTAACTTCTGTTTTCTTTATTTTGTATTATATGTAGATTTAATTATCTGCCCGATCCTAAACTGTCTGTCGGAGCTAAACGGGCGATTCCGCATTTCGCGCTGTCCAGCTCCACCTCCTAGCCCCTCGGCCAGAACAAATTCCCCTAAAAAGTCAAAACCGGACTTTTCAGGTGAATTCTTATCTGTCTGTCGGGTCTAAACAGTCGGTTCCGCATTTCGCGGTGTCCAGCTGCGGCGCCTAACTCCTCGGCCAGAACGGATCCGTCAGTAAAGGCAAAAAGCGCCTTTACTGCCGGATCCTTATCTGTCTGCCTGCGCTAACCAGGCACCTCCGCTTTTGTAATGCTGTAGAGAAATCGAAATAATATAAATTGTATAAAAAGTTTTAAGGTTATCCACGTCCAGCTGCGGCGCCTAACTCCTCGGCCAGAACGGATCCGTCAGTAAAGGCAAAAAGCGCCTTTACTGACGGATCCTTATCTGTCTGTCGGAGCTAACCAGGCACCTCCGCTTTTGTAATTAGTTCTTTCGCTGAAGTCAAAGCTTTGTTTATAAACATACTGTATGAGTAGTAACAGAAAGGGAGGATTAGCATGCAATACAAAAAATCAACAAAATCCGCCAGTTCAAATTCAGTCGTGGTGTTTGGCTCTTCCCAATATAAGCAGTCATCCGGCAATACACTGAAGGCTGGCTGCGGGTGCGGCAAGAAAAAGAAGATTGTTAAAGAATAGGGTTGTACATTAAATAAAATAAAAAATCCTCTGTTGCCACAGGGGATTTTTTATTTTTCCAGCTTTAAACAGGCAAAATGCTTTCTTATTGAATAAGTTATTTGGAGAGGTGAGTGATTTGGGAAAGCTTAGCGGGGAATTCGAAAAGTTTCTTGATGGGCTTTATGGCCGCCATGATGAGATTCAGGAAAAGCATTCGAAATGGATGAACGAAAAAGAAAAGGACTTAGATTCACTGGACATCTCAGCAGGCAAATTTGAAGGACGGATGGAGCAGATGGCAAATGAAGCGGAGAGATGGATGACAGCAAAGGAAAAACATCAAAAATTTTAAATTTCCGCACTTTACCTACTCAATCTGTCCAAACAAACAGGTACATCTGACATAAGATGTATAGACGAAATGCAGAAGGAGGTGGCTAGGATATGGGTTACGGATATTGTGGATATGGCGGCGGTTACCAAGGCGGCGGCTACTACGGTTCAACATTCGTATTAATCGTAGTATTGTTCATCTTATTGATCATCGTAGGTGCTTCTTTCTATAACTAAGCATAACGAAATCGAATGAATAGGAAGTACGGGCATTTTTTGTCCGTACTTTCCTTTTTTTAAAGCTTTTTTAAGGATTTTTTAAAATAAGATAGGCACAACAGATCCAGAGCTTCATAGGATATATCATCATAAAGGAGGCAACAAACATGGATAATCACTTCTTTAAAAATCTTGAAAAGAAAACAGGCGTAAATATGAAGGAAGTATTAGATCTTGCAAACTCCCTTCAAAATGCCAATTTCAAAGATGAACAAACCGTCCGCGGAGTCATTCGCCGCGTCTCTCAAATTGCCAATAAGCCTGTTAATAAAGAAATGGAAGACAAAATCGTAAACAGCATTGTAAATGGAAAAGAGAAGCTGGACTTTGGAACCATTTCTAAGATGATTAATAAGAAATAAGAAAATGGCCTCTCCAGATTTGGAGAGGCCATTTATGGGTTTGGACTGAACTTGGCTGATTCCTTAAACCATCAATCCTCTGATAAAGCGTGACGGAATGGCTTTTCGTCCCCGTCTGAACTGAGGAACTGATACAGATAGAGAAGATTTCGCACGTGTCATAGCGACATACATTAAGCGGCGTTCTTCTTCGATTGGCTTTTCATCGCCCTTTCTGAAGGAGTCCAGCGCGAAATCATGCGGCAGGCCTCCGTCTACTGCCCCTAAAATATAGACATGTTCATATTCTAAACCCTTCGCCCGGTGAACAGTCATCAGCTGAACAGCACGCGGGTCCCGCTTTTGTTTCCATTCCTTCGATTTGGCTGTCATATGCTCGACATGCTCCAGAAGTTCTGCGACCGTATCAAATTTATTGGCAAGCACTCTTAAATCCTTCAGATCGTCCGAGCCTTTTTCAATGGCGTTCCCTTCATTGCCCCGCTTTTTCAAAAAGTCGGAGAACCCCATGTCTTTTTCAATCATATCAATGGCAGCTGCAGGCTTTAGTGTTTTCAGCTTTGCAAACATCGGCACAATCCGCTTGATTTTTGCCTTTTGAAACGGCTGAAGGGACTCAAGTTTAGTCAGCGCCTCAACGAATGTGCAATCGTGTGTGATGGAAAAAGCCTTCAAGTCGTTCAGGGCACTCTGTTTTATAAAAAGAGCGCTCATCACATGGACGATGGCTGCAGAATCGTCCGGGTTCATACCGAGTCTTAAGTATGCAAGCAGCCCCTTAACCATTCTTCTTTCGTAAAAAGAGAGGCCTTCCTGTTCAATCGTAAAGGGGATGCTCGATTGAGCGAGCCGTTCGAAAATGGCACGGCCTGCCGTATGAGTACGGTACAGGACGGCAAACTCACCTGGTTTTGCTCCGTTTTCAAGTTTTTCCTTCATGTCATTCACAACAAGCGTGGCTTCCTCTTCTTCATCATGAGGAAAAAAGAAGAGGGGAGGTGCTTCGTTTTGATATTGTGCGTTCATGGCTTTTTGATGGCGCTGTTTATTTTTAGAAATAACCGAATTGGCGCTTGAAACAATTTCGTGGCTTGACCGGTAATTCTCTGCAAGTGTCACAATTTTCGCGTCAGGAAAATCACTTTTAAAATTCAGAATAAAAGAAGGATCACTGCCCCTGAATGCGTAAATAGATTGATCATCATCACCGACAACACAAAGCTGATTGGTCTGGGATGACAGCATTTTTAAAAGCTCATACTGAACAGGATTAATGTCCTGGAATTCATCCACTAGAAAATAGCGGAACCGCTTTTGATATTGAGCAAGCAGATCGGGATTTTCGAGTAATAACTCGTAGCATTTAATCAGCATATCATCAAAATCAAACTGATTCTGAGCGCTCTTCATTTCTTCATATTTTTCGTAAAGAAATAAGGCTTGTTCTTCCCATTCTGTTTCAGGCTTAATGTCGCGCTTAGAAAGAAATGTATTTTTCCAGAAGCTGATCTGCTGCAGGGCCTGATCGTATGGAAACTCCTTTTCATCCAGACCAAGCTCGCGTCCGGCTGATTTTATGTACTGCTCTTTCTGCCAGTCCCATTTAATCAAGTGCTGCCCGTTCCACCTTTCCTGATCACTATGCAGCAGAATCTTATAAAAAATGCTGTGAAACGTTCCGCACACAAGTCTGCCTGAAGCTTGCGAAGTCGAATATTCATTCAGGCGGTGCTTCATTTCCTGAGCTGCCTTTGAAGTGAAGGTGACAAGCATGATGGAGCCGGGATTTATTTGCTGTTCCTCCATCATATAAAGAGCGCGTGTGGTTAAAACACGTGTCTTGCCGCTCCCAGCGCCCGCGAGAACAAGAAGCGGACCGTCAATCGTAGTAACAGCTTCAAGCTGTGTATCATCAAGCTTTACTTCCAAAATACTTTTTGCAGCCGTTTTTTCTTTTACAAGGAGCGGAGCAGCCCCAAGTTTTGCAAGCTGATATGGCTTCCAGGCCGATTCTTTTTTAGGCTGATCTTCTCCAATGGCTCTTTGTGACGGCATACGAAAACCGTTCGTTTCTTTATAAACAATTTCCTTTGAGGCAGCCGCCTGCTGGATTGTTTCGCTGTATTGTTCACATTGCTCATGTACCGCATGATCAGCATGATAAAAATAAGGTTTTTGTTTGATGCCCAAGTATAGCTTTAATGGATGATTGCAGCATGCGCATGTCACTTTTCCATGAAGGCTTGCTTCATAGATTTGCTGAAACCGTTCTCTGGCCAAATAAGGGAGCTGTATAAATTCATTTTTAAATTTTCCGCAAATCAACGAAAGTCCTCCCATAATTTCACAGTAAAATGCGTATCTTTATGGATAAAGACACAAACTCTATCTTATCAAAAGGAAGCAAAACAAAAAAGGGGAAGGAAGATTCGTTTTAGAGCACGAAATAATGGGAATAGATTCTGACAGGGGTGATGAAGATGAGTTACGTAGCACCAATTCAAATAGATCAGTATGTGCAGTATGCCAACCGGATGGTAAGGCACAAGCAGGATTATGCAGAATTATCTAGTGTCACGCGAACCCAGCTTAACACCAGATCAGCTGAAGAAGAAAAGAAATTTGCCAGTATGCATGGTCAGGCAAAAAGAACAAAACAGGTCAGGGAGATGTATTTCAAAAAAATGACAGGGAATGGACGTCTGTTTAACGAATCTGTTTAAGAAGATTATTTGAAGACTCTTTTCGTAAACATTATTGCTTTTAAACTAGATATATAAAACCATAAGTGGATTGTAGCGGAAGGAACTTGACTCCTGCGGGAATTAGAGCGAAATGGGAGACCCCACAGGCTGGCCGAGGAGGCTCCCACGCTCCCCGCCGAAAGCAAGTTCCTGGAGCGGAAAGTAACGGACAACATTTATGTTTGAAAACAACAATCTATGCGAAAAAAGCCTATTTGAAAGAGGTATGTCATGAAATTGATTCAACTATCGGATAAATGCTTTTATTTTCAAGGGGCTGTCAATATCGGCTATATCAAGAGCGGCAATTCCGGAATGCTTATTGATGCAGGTCTGGATGCTCAAGCAGCAAAAAAAGTCTGCAGACAATTAACAGACCAGAGCTTTCCTTTAACCCATTTATTTATCACCCATGCACATGCCGACCATTACGGCGGTGCAGCATATATTCAAGAAAAGCATCACGTTTATACATTCGCTTCAAAAGAAGAGGCAGCCATTTTAACGAATCCAATATTGGAACCGCTTTACTTATTTCAGGGCAATAAGCCATTGCCAGAGCTTCGGAATAAGTTCCTTGAAGGTGCTCCTATTATTATCGATGAAGAGGCAGCGGAAGGAGAGCACCAATTTGGCGATGTTTTATTTGAATGCATCGCATTCCCAGGTCACAGTCTTATGCAGCTTGGCGTAAAGGCGGATGGCATCTTATTTGCTGCAGATGCCTATTTTGGGACAGAACAGCTGAAAAAACATAAGATTCCCTACATAATAGATGCGGAAGATACGCTTCAATCTTTAGAAAAACTGTTAACAATAGAATGTCTTGGAGCGGTACCGGGACATGGAAGCTATGAGGAAGGATTTCGAGAAACGGTCAAGCAAAATATAGCATATCATCAGCATGTTCTCGATGTGCTTTATAGCTTTCTTTTAAGCGGTCCCCATACTCATGAGCAGATCATTCAAAAAATGTGCCGGCAATTTGACGTGAATCCCCCGTCACTTTCATCATGGCTGCTGTATCGAACGGCAATCACGGCATACGCCACTAAGCTCGTGAAAGATCAACAAGCTCAAATGGTGATTGAGGATGCCATTCTTTATTTGAAGTGCTAGTTCATTTTTTGCAGAAAAAGTCCGTCTCCTTCAAGCCATTCAGCGTATAAGACCTCTCTGTAGGTCTTTATATTTTGTTTTCTGAGCTCTGCCTGAAGCCATTCTTCCGAAAATCCTGCTTCTTTCACATTATCAAGCAAGACTTCCCCATCCAGAATCATGGAAAAAGGCAGAATCGCTCTTTTTGGCTCCATTTGAAAGTCGTGCCGAGTCGGGGTATCATACTTTGGCTTTTTCAAAATATTTACTGTCCCGTCAGTTTCCAGAACAGCAAAAGCTACCTCTCTCAGGGAGAATGCGCCTCTTGCCCTTACTAAATGCTGAAGCTGATTGATGTCTAGTTTAGATCCCTTTAAAGCTTCACGTAATATCTCCCCATGATGAATAATAATAGTCGGTCTTCCTTCTAGAAATGCTCTCGTTTTTTTCCACTTTTGTGTAATGATTTCAAGTAGATAAATAAGTGTTCCCCATACAGTGATGGCGAAGAGTATTTTAAGTATGCCGGTATCATCATCAAAAACGGCATTTCCTACAAGCTCTCCAAGTACTAGAGCAGAAATGAAATCAAATGTTGTAATTTGGGTAATTTGCGTTTTACCTAATATTCTCGTTAAGAAAAATAAACCGAAAAAACCGATGATTAAATCAAGACCTGTATATACAAATTCCATAACGTCACCTTGTCTCATGTTAGATGAATTTAGCATGTGCAGCTTAGGGTGTTTTTATTGAGAAAGAAAAAGAAGGAAAAATAAAAAGCAGCGGAAATCGCTGCTTTTAGAATTTTATTTCTTTAACCATCGTTACATGCGGAATGCCTGCATCCAAAAATGTTTCTTTTGAAATGGTGTTATAGCCAAGCTTCTCATAGAAAGGCTCTGCATGAGTTTGTGCATTCAGTTTTAACGTCTGCATTTCTTTTGAAGCAGCAATCTCTTCAAGCTTTTCCATGATGATTTTGCCTGCACCTTTAGATCGGTAATCAGGAAGCACGCAAATGCGTTCAATTTTGCCGATGCCGTTCAGGATGCGGAAACGTCCTGCGCCGACTGGCTTGTCGCCGTCATATAAAACAACGTGAGAGGCTTCTCTTTCAAATTGATCGATTTCCTCTTCTTCAGGAACTTGCTGTTCTTCTACGAACACTTTTGTGCGGACGTCATAGGCGTCCTGCAATTCTTCATCTGACTTTACAATTCTTGCGATCACTTACAGACCTTCCTTTCCAAGCAGAAATGTTTCATAAACCGTCCAAGATCCATTTTCCAGCTGATAAAGGAGATGAAAGCGGTCAACGGTTTCTTCGTGCTGAAAATCTGTCATTTTCAGGCGGCCAAGCACATCTGAATGTTCATCGTCAGACAGCTTTTGACCAATCGTTATATGCGGAACAAAGGCATATTCTGGCTCGAAATTTGAGAAATATTCGCCGTGCAGCGCATCATACAGATTCAAGATTTCTTCTGTCGGCTCCACTTTAAGATAAATGACATTGTTTACTGGTGAAAAGGAGCTGAATTTTCTAATTGAGAGTGAGAGCGGCTGCATTCTTTGTGCAATCTGGCGCAGCTCTCTTGAAATGTCCCTTACTTGCTCATCTGTCGCTTCAAATGGCTGTTTAAGCGTTAAGTGAGGAGGAATCAATGCATAATTGGGATCATAGCGCTTTCGGTAAGAGTTAGCTGAATCCTGCAGTTTTTTTGATGGAAAAATGGCAATTCCGTACTTCATAAGGGTTCCCTCCCATGTATATATATGTATTCATAGTATATCAAAATTTAAGGATTGAAGCATATGAGACCATTAGAACATTGTTTTTAAAATCTTTTTCAAAGACGGCTGCCAGTATGTCCATTTATGATCGCCTTCAAACTCTTCATAAACGGATGGAATTCCTTTTGCTTCAATGGCTGCGTGCAGTTCCCTGTTTGGAGTCAGGAAGTCCAAAACGGCGCCATCTGTCGTTTTTACTTCTGTTTCTTTCGTGCCGATTTGATGATAAATCGATAATAAGGCAGGGGAAGAAAAATCCTTCACCATCTGCAGAACAGCTTCATTTGCATAAGGTGATTGCATCATGACTTTTCCAAACGTATTCGGATAAGTAAGAGCAGTCATAAAAGATACAGTTCCAGCAAGTGAATCTCCAATCAGAGCCCGTCCAGCCCCCATTTGATAGGTTGGAAACTCTTTGTCCAAAAACGGAACAACTTCATGAGCTAAAAAGCGAATATAGGCTTTTTGCTTCGGCCCTTCAGGATGATATTTATCACGGCGGTCTTGCACGTCACGATATGGAATTCCGACGATGATCACATTTTCAATTTCTTTCCTGCTTAACAGCTCCTCTGTCTGCCTTGGGATGCGCCCGAGCCTGAAGTAATCCTGACCGTCCTGTGCAATGATCAGGCTGTACTTATAAAGAGGCGAATAATTCTTCGGCAAATAAATCAGGAGCGTTACTTCTTCTTCTAATTCCTTTGAATAAAGCAGCGTCTCTTTTACAATTCCTGCTTTTGCTGTCATCACGATACCCCCAAAGATGATGGACGAATCACATCCATTATTAAAAACGCTTCCATTCATTTTAGCATGAATTGCGGCAAAATTCTTGCTTCACACGCGATTGATTTTTGCCGAAACCTCTGAGATAAAACGGCGGGCTTCATCGGCATTTAGTAGAATGACATCTGCTTTCTTTTTGAATCCATACATGAGCTCTGCAGTTACAGCTTCTTTTAAAACGATTTTAATGGCTGGTTTTTCTTTTATGAAATCAGGCAGACTCAAATCCAGAACGGTTTTTTCTTGTTCTCTCGTTAATTTTTTAGGGAAATCATTGTCTATTATCTCTTTTATTAAGTGAAGCGGAATAATGATCCGTTTAGAGATTCCAGCCTGAAGGTATAAGCTATGCTCCGTCAGTCTGTACGGAGTCAGCCTTATAGCTTGAAGATCTGCCAGAATAAAGAGAACTCCATAGCTGTTTAAAATAAGCAATACCCATGAAAGAACGGGACTAAACGAATGAAGAAGAAAATGAAATCCAGCTGTTTCAATGACAATTGCGTGAATCAGCATGATGTTTAGGGCAATAACACTTGTTTGATGATGAGCGGTGAAATAAACACCTGCATGCTGTGGAGCTTTTTTCCGCCAATTGAAGAAAGCATAGTAGAAAATGGAAATCTCCGTAAAAAGGATATCCATCAGGCGGTTTGAAGGCACATGCTTTTCAAATACGGCTTTAGCTTTAGGAAAAAAGAAGGGGAGATCAATATTCAACTTGTAATCTCCAATGATTCGCGGAAGTTTCTTAAAAAAGAGAATAAGGATAAAAATCTCCGCGAGTAAAACAAGAGCTTCACAAGCAAAAAGCAGCCACGGTATAAAGGAGTAAGCCTCCACTTGCTGAGCGGGGATGAGAAAGCGGGCAAATCCATAACCGGCAAGGATGACAGGAAGCAGATAGGTAAGAGAGTACCTTTTTCTTAAAATAAACAAATAGGTTAAAAGCGGTATCACAACCAGGAAATCAAGCAGAGATCCTAGAGCTGCTCCCTGTGGAACAGGCTGCATGAATGGAAAACGGTAGATCGCGGCATTCGATCCGGCAATGAGAAGAACCAGGGCTGCAAAAAGACCCCATTTTGGCTTTGTTAATGAATGTGTCATTCGTATCGCCACCTTTCACTTATAGAATAAATATATCATGAAAATATGTAAAAAAAAGACAGTTGATTTGAACTGTTTTTGACAGATTCAGGACGCGGCATAATTCCATTCTTCAGCACATATTCCTTATATGAAGACAAGCCTGATGTGAGGGAGGGAAATGCCTGAAAATGAGGAAAGCCGTTCATGTGACAGCAAGTATCTATGCAGCCGTTTCTATTTCTTTTTGGGGAATATCCTTTGTTTCAACGAAAGCTGTTTTAAGTCAGCTAGAACCTTTTACATTGCTTGCTTTTCGCTTTTTTATTGCAGCGGTCTTTTTATTTTTCCTTCTTTTGCTCCTTCGTCAGCCATTTAAATTGAAGGTGGATCATCTTCCGTCCATTTTTATCCTTTCTGTGCTTGGCATCTTTGTCCATCAGGTGATTCAAGCAGCAGCCCTTCAGTCTATTCAGGCATCGCAAGCGGGATGGATCATCTCTTTTTCCCCGATTTTCACAGCTGTTCTGGCCACTCTCTTTTTGAATGAAACATTTACGTTATTTAAAGCAGCAGGCATGACAATTGCTGTACTGGGCGTTCTTTTAATAACTTCATTTGGACAAGGTGGCTCTTTGACTTTCCATGCTAACATCGGTTACGTGCTGATGATTTTAAGTACATTGAATTGGGCGGTTTATTCGATTCTGATAAAAAAACTGAAGATCCCATATCCCGCGCTGACAGTTACTTTTTATACATGCTTCTTCGGCTTTATCATGACACTGCCTTACTTTTTAAGAAATAAAGGCTTGGTTCAGATGGCTTACCTGACACCGGAAAACTGGACTCATTTGCTGTTTCTCGGAATTTTTGTCTCCGCAGTCGCATACTGGTTTTGGGGCAAAGCGCTCGAAGTCATGGAGGCAACTAAAGTGTCATCTTTTCTGTACTTTGAACCCCTTGCAACTGTCATTGCAGCAGTCATATTGCTGCATGAACCAATTTTGAAGGCAAGCGTGGCCGGAGGTCTTCTGATTATTGCCGGGGTGATGATTGTAAACCGTAAATATTCATAAAAATACCTTGCAAAATATTTGATAATGAGATAAGGTTATAAAAACAATCAATTCAAAAAGTTCATACTATTTATTCTTATCCAGAGAGATGGAGGGTTCTGGCCCTGTGAAATCTCAGCAACCGGAAAAGAACGGAGAATCTTTCTGTTCGAACCAAGGTGCTAAATCCAGCAAGCGCAGGTAATAAGCTTGGGAGATAAGGAGAAGCAATCATTTGATATCAACGTCTTCTTCTTAAATGAGGAAGACGTTTTTTATTTTTATATTATTGGGATGCAGCCTTCTTGCTGGATCAGATGGAATAGCAGTCATTAGTTTTAAGCACACAAATGGAGAAAAACTTGCAGAAACTATTATGGGACGGTGTTGGAAATGTCAGAACGCATTGAAACAATCTTAGCTCAAATTGGAAATCGAAGTGAAAACGCAACGGGAACCGTGAATCCGCCCGTCTATTTTTCTACAGCATACAGGCACAATGGAATTGGGGAGTCTACTGGATTTGATTACGTCCGCACCGGAAACCCGACGCGGCAGATTCTTGAAAAGGCCATTGCAGAGCTTGAGCATGGAGATCAGGGCTATGCCTTCAGTTCAGGGATGGCAGCAATTCAGACGCTGATGGCTTTATTTAAAAGCGGAGACGAGCTCATTGTATCCTCTGATTTATATGGAGGTACCTACCGATTATTCGAACGGGAATGGAGAAAATATGGACTTGTTTTTCACTACGCAGATTTTAAAGACGAGGACTGTACGCAGCAGCTGATCAATGAACGCACAAAGGCCATTTTTCTTGAGACCCCGACAAATCCTTTGATGCATGAAACAGAGGTCAGCAGGATTGCGAAAATTGCCCGAGAAAACAATTTGCTGCTGATTGTCGACAACACGTTTTATACGCCGATTCTGCAAACACCGATTTTAGACGGAGCCCACATCGTGATCCATAGTGCCACCAAATATTTAGGCGGTCACAATGATGTGCTTGCCGGTTTGGTTGTTGCGAAGGGAACGGAGCTCTGCGAGGAGCTTGCCCAGCATCACAACGCAATCGGAGGGGTGCTCTCTCCTTTTGATTCCTGGCTCCTGATCCGCGGAATGAAAACTTTGGCACTGCGGATGAACCAGCATGAGAGAAATGCGGCCCACCTCGCAGAATTTCTTGAAAAACAGGCAGAGGTGACAGATGTACTTTATCCCGGAAAAGGCGGAATGCTTTCATTCAGGCTGCAGAAGGAAGAATGGGTGAATCCATTTTTAAAAGCCTTAAAGACGATTACATTTGCAGAAAGCTTAGGCGGAGTGGAAAGCTTTATCACATATCCGGCGACGCAGACACATATGGATATTCCTGAAGAGATTCGCGCGGCAAATGGCGTGTGCAACAGGCTTTTGCGCTTTTCTGTCGGCATTGAATACGCAGGAGATTTGGAACTGGACTTAACACAGGCATTTGAACTGATGAAGGAGGCGGAGAAAGTTGAGCAACGGTGATTGGAAATTCGAGACGAAACTGCTCCACAATCGTCAAAAGGTGCAAAAGGAAACAGGAGCGGTAAGCGTGCCGATTCATCATTCCTCTACTTTTCACCAATTTGACTTTGATGACTACGGCAAATTTGATTACAGCAGATCCGGAAACCCGACGCGCGAGGCATTAGAAGAAACCATTGCTGAACTTGAAGGCGGCACAAAAGGATTTGCCTTTGCTTCTGGAATGGCGGCCATTTCAACCTGTTTTTTATTGCTGTCTAAAGGCGACCACGTTTTAATCACGGAAGATGTATACGGCGGAACATACCGGATCATCACAGATGTATTGAGCAGATTCGGCATTGAATACAGCTTTGTCGACATGACTGATTTGCACGAAGTGGCATCGCACATCAAGCCAAATACAAAAGTAATCTACGTGGAGACACCGTCTAATCCGCTTTTGAAAATTACCGACATCCAGGGCATTACGAAACTTGCAAAAGCAAATAACTGTTTAACCTTTTTAGACAATACATTTTTAACACCTGTCCTGCAGCGTCCGCTCGAGCTCGGAGTCGATATCGTGCTTCACAGCGCAACCAAGTTTTTGGCCGGACACAGTGACGTCCTTGCCGGTCTTGCAGTTGTAAAGGATGCTGAGCTCGCTGCACAGGTTGGAAAACTGCAAAATGCGTTCGGTGCGGTACTCGGCGTGCAGGACAGCTGGCTTGTTCTCCGCGGAATCAAAACGCTGAACGTCAGACTTCAGCAATCATCCGCATCGGCTCGGAAGCTCGCAGAATACTTGTCGAAGCATAAAGCTGTCCGTCACGTGTATTATCCTGGACTAACGTTCCATCCTGGCCACTCCATTCAGCGCTACCAGGCGGACGGACCGGGTGCCGTGCTATCGTTCACACTGGCTGATGAAGATGCGGTCCGCACACTTGTCAAAAATGTGGAGCTCCCAGTATTCGCAGTCAGCCTCGGCGCTGTGGAATCCATTCTTTCATACCCGGCAAGAATGTCGCATGCCGCTATGCCAAAAGAAGAGCGGGAGCGGCGCGGGATCACGGATGGTTTACTGCGCATCAGCGTCGGCCTTGAAGATGCAGACGACTTGATCAAAGATTTTAAGCAGGCCTTGGCAAAGCTGCCTGCGCATGCGCATAATAAGTTGAGAGCTTGATAGAGTTAAGGACGATTCCATTTGGGGATCGTTTTTTTTTTGCAGGGGATTCATTTCGAAAGACAACTATAAAATGGATGGTCAAAATTATTCCAAATTGGACGGTTATTACATGTGTTCTTAATTGTATAATATTGTCGGACCCCTAGGATGGAATAGATAAGTTAATAAAGTAAAGGTGATGAAAATATGACTTTGGCAGTTTTAATTTCTTTAATTCTAATGAGTGCTATAAAAATACTAATGACCTGTCTTCCAACTTTTAGTGTCGATTGGCTTATCAGCAAATTTGAGATTCATTCAAAACTCAGTGACTCAAATTCTACAGTAACCATTGATGGGAAATCCTTGAAAGGTGAAGGCAAAATACAAGTAATTAATGATTTTAACGAAGCTGTTTTTTTAAAAAAATATTATATTTATCCAGGGAGCGAGAATTTATTTTTACATCCGGAGAACGGCGGGACGCCAATTATCATTGATACTAAAAGAGGAAAAAAGGATGTTAGAATCTTTATATACAGTTACAAAGATCGCGTTTATGTAGTAAAACGGTTCAAAAAGAAAATAGCAGCCTACAGTCTGCTTTCTGATAGCCTCCAAAACCGTTCGAATTCAGTATCAGAGGGAATCGTGTTATCCTCCTTTTAGTTTGACTATTCAAAAAAGATACGCTATCTTTCTATACATAAGCTGATCGGAAAAACCGAAGGCCCTTAACATTTATTTGTTAGGGGCCTTTTCTATTATGGAGGGATTTGTTCATGAATTATAGTTATCTGTCACATTTAAGTTGCCCAAAATGCGGGACGGAGTATTCAGCGGAGACGATTCAGCAGCTTTGCACGTGCGGATCGCCGTTATTGGTAAACTATCATTTGGATCTAGTGAAATCGGTGTTGACGAAAGAAGAGGTAAGTCAAAGAGAAAACAGCCTTTGGAAATATCATGAGCTGCTTCCGGTGGAAAATCCGGACAATATTGTATCAATGGGAGAGGGCATGACGCCGCTGCTTAAGACGGACAGAATCGGCAGAAAATTGGGTATTGGGCATCTTCTTATGAAAGATGAAGGTCTGATTCCAACGGGTTCTTTTAAGGCGCGGGGCGCTGCTGTCGGCATTTCGAAAGCGAAGGAGCTGGGTGTGAAAACATTTGCGATGCCGACAAACGGCAATGCAGGTGCCGCGTGGTCACTTTATGCAGCAAGAGCGGGAATAGTGCCGTATATTATCATGCCTTTGGACGCACCTCTTATTACTAGAAAAGAAACGGCAATTTCCGGTGCGAATTTGCATTTGATTGATGGGTTGATCAGCGATGCCGGAAAAGTTGTAGCGCAGCTTGTCGGCGAAGAAGGTTTTTATGATGCATCCACGCTAAAAGAGCCATACCGCATTGAAGGGAAAAAGACGATGGGGTATGAAATTGCGGAGCAGCTGAACTGGACCGTGCCTGATGTCATTTTATACCCGACTGGCGGGGGTGTGGGCATAATCGGAATCTATAAAGCTCTTCTAGAATTGCAGGAGCTTGGCTGGATCAGCAAGGACAAGCTTCCCCGCCTGGTTGCTGTTCAGGCGGAAGGGTGCGCTCCGATTGTAAAAGCATTTGAAGAAGGAAAAATGGAATCAGAGTTCTGGGAAAACTCACAGACGGATGCGTTTGGCATCAATGTGCCGAAAGCGATCGGTGATTTTCTTGTTCTTCAGGGGATTTATGATACGAATGGCTGTGCCATTGCTGTTTCTGAAAAAGAGATTCATGCAGAGCAGTCACAAGCTGCCAAATTAGAGGGCTGTTTTATTTGTCCGGAGGGGGCGGCGACTTTTGCAGCAGCCCGTCTTTTAAGAGAAAGAAACTGGATTAAGGAAGATGAAACCGTGGTCTGCCTGAATACAGGGCAGGGAATTAAATATCCGGAAACGGTTCGTGCTGAAGCACCCCTGCTCCGAAAAGGCGAAATGCTGAAACTATAAGCTTCTACTCTGCGCGGCACAATCATATAATTTACCAATGTACAGCCTGTCTTGTACAAAATCGGCCGCGGAGGTGGAACATGTTAATCGAACTAAGTGCTGTCGGAGCTGCGTTAGCCTTTATTTGTCTTGTAGGGTATTTGATCCAAACGCTAAGACGCGGAATGGTTACCCTAGAAGAAACAAATGAGACCCTTGTTGAAGTAAGAAAGGCTGTTCATGATTTGTCGGGAGAGGCTGAGGATCTGATTCACTCGGCCAATCAAATCACGGTTGATGTAAAAAGCAAAATGAAAACAGTAGAACCATTACTTGAATCTGCACAGGATATGGGAGAGGTCATTCACAGTGTGACTAACACCGTAAAACAGGCGGCAACCGGATATGGATATGGACTTCCGCCAGTTAAAAACGAAAAGGCGCCAAACCGCGAAGTGAAGATTAAGCTGAAATAAAAATTCCCCGCATAGGGGAATTTTTTTAGTTCTTATACTGATCCTGAATAGCTTTGGCATGCAATATAATAACATCAATCAGTTCCTGCGGTTCTTCAACGATAGCGTCTCCTCCAAGCAAATAAAAGTTCCTGGCCATAAAGCTGATTTCATCAATTGGAATTTTGGCAGAAATTGTCCCTGTGCCATCATGATGCTGAGTTATATAATCTGCAAGGTATGGAAGGCTCTTGCATTCCCTCACTCCATTTTTCGTCAATTGGACTTTTAAAGGAATCTGATCCCGTTGTTCCATTTTAGAAATCCATCCAGATAGGTTCGTTTTTATAGATTCTTCTGCATCTATTAACTTCACGCTGCAGATTCGGTCCACTCTGAATAACCGGTGATCTTGAGAACTGTAGTCGTAGGCTGGACAATACCATAATCCATTAGATGCATAAATGCCATAAGGAAAAATGCTGCGAATAGCTTTCCCTTTCTTTCCCTCATATTCTATCTCGATTTTCGAACGGCTGACCGCTCTGTCGAGAATGTCATTTAATAAAGGGGCATAAATTTTTTGGGGCGGCGCTAAAAAGGAAATGTGATTTTTCATTTCATCTATTTTCTTTTTGATTGTTTCATTGAATGATAAGTAGAGTTTATCGGATGCGGCCTTAATTTCCATTTGAAAGGGAAGGGTCTGGTAGTGCATCAGGTACTCGTATGAAAAATACAGGGCAAGTCCCTCGTCTTCAGTGAAGAAGAGCGGAGGAAGGATATTATTTTTCAAAACAGTGTATCCCCCGTGAGGTCCCTGTTCACTATATAGAGGCAAGCCCCATTCTTCAAGCTCGGCTAAATCACGCTGGATCGTGCGGATAGATACTCCAAACTCATTAGACAATTCGCCTGCCGTTACTTTTCTGTTCCGGTTGATATAAAACAGGATACTGAATAATCGCTGAAATTTTGACATGTTTTTTCCTTCCTGATCATGACTATTTCTGTCGTCATTATCTGTTAACTTAAAAGCGAAAGTCAATCATTTCTACTAAAGGAGACATGAATATGAGCAGAAAGATCGTTTTATTTATTGCAATAAGCCTTGATGGATATATAGCCCGTCTGGATGGTGATATCAGCTGGCTCAATGAGGTCCAGGGTGTTGGGGACAATGGCTATAGTGAATTTATTGAATCCATCGATACGGTCGTGATGGGAAAAAAAACGTATGACCATGTTCTTCTTTTAACCAATAATCAGTATCCGTATAAAGGAAAAACAAGCTATATATTTACAAGAAAAGAAAGCAGCACGAGTTCAGATCTTCATTTTACAATGGAAGACCCTGCAGCGTTTGCTGAAAAATTAAAATCACAGCATGGCAGGGATATCTGGCTTGTCGGGGGATCAGAGATATTGGACAGTTTTATGAAAAAAAACTTGGTCGATGAGTACATCATCACGACTGCCCCGATTATTTTAGGCGACGGTATCCCGCTGTTTAAGACTAGGAATCCTGAGATCAAACTCAAGCTTAAAAGCAGCAGTAAGTATGGGGAATTTGTACAGAATCATTATGAGAATGCCTGAAAAAAGGGCTGCCCAATAGTTTCTTAAAATGAAGCAGGCAGGAAAAACGATTGTTTTTCCTGCCTGCTTTTTTCTTTAATAATAAATAATGGGATCACTCGCCGTAGAGCTGTCCCTTTTGCTTTTCGGTGCTGTCCAGCTCCACCTCCTGGTCCCTCGGCCGGAACAAAATCTCCAATTAATTCGGAAACCCTTCCAATTAATTCGAAAACCCCATGAATTAATTCCAAAACCCCTCCAATTAAATTGGAAACCCCATCAATTCATTTCAATACCGACAATTTTGTAACTTGCCGGTACTGAAGTTATTGGCTCAGCTCAAGCAATCAGCTGCTTATCGATTAGATATGATGACTAGTTTGATTTTTCACTCGAAGTTTATGCAGAAAAAACCGTGTGATAATCCGGTATGGTCTCACAGAAGAACGGGGACCTAGTCCATGACCAGTCGGCTCCGCTTTTCTTGTTGTCCAGCTCCACCGCCCAACTCCTCGGCCAGAACAAATCCGACAGCAAAGGCAAAAAGCGCCTTTACTGTCGGATCCTTATCTGTCTGTCGGAGCTAAACGGGCGGTTCCGCTTTTCTCTATACAAATAGAATCTCATCCGTCAGCCGATATTCACTCGGGGTAATGCTCACGTATTTTTTGAAGGTAGTGCTGAAATAGTTCGGGGTATTAAAGCCGAGTTCATCTGCAATTTGCTCAATTGTTTGGTCCGTATGCCTGAGCATCCAGACAGCGCGCTGAAGTCTGACGAAGGTGACATATTCAACAAAGCTGCGGCCGGTTTCTTTTTTGAAGAGTTTGCAGAAATACGGAACGCTGATGTTGATTTGTTCAGCGACGATTTTAGTCGTCAGTTCTTTTTGGCAGTTAAGAGCAATATAGCTTGTGCACGTATTGATTTGCGGATTAGTGGTTATTTCTTCAAAATATCGAAGCGAGAGCCGGTTGTAATGAGGGGTGCGTCTTGCTTTGCGTGCTTCCCGGTAAGAATGGGATAAAAGCAGGGGCTCTCTGTAAATGGAACCGACTCCAATGTATAAATGAATGCCATGTTTATTTTTCAGATCCTCAATCGCCTGGAGCAATTTGCTTTCGCCTTCCTGCCAATTCCTAATGGAAGATAAGCCATGCGGAACTTGGATAAGCATGAGCAAATGTTTTTTGTAAGCGAGAAAAGACGGCTGCTGATTCACTTGTGAAAAGAGCTGTTTAAAGACTGACTGAATGAGAAGAGGCGCCGATTCTGCTTTTTCCCTGCTTTGATTGTGAATAAATCCCTGTATGAAGCAAACCGCGTTTGGAACTGTTTCATCAGAAAGATAGGAACGCGCTGCAAACAGCTCTTCTTCTGATTTCACTTCGGCGCGGAGCAGTCTCCGAAGAAAAGCTTCTTGAAAAGGAAGAAGGCGTGCCTCTGTTCCGCGGTCCTGTGCCAGCTGCTGCACCATTGAACCATAGTTTGTGATGACTGCGCTTTCATTTTTATTTGACGTCATGACTTTTCTTAAACTTTTGATGAAGGTATGTTTTTTAACGGGCTTTACAAGCATGGTCTGCAGCTGCAGTTCGATAGCAATGGGAGAAGTTTTCAGCATAGATGGTTCTAGTAGCGGGAAGATGATGCAGTCATGGTGCTTTTTTTGCAGACGGTGAATTTTGACCCAGTCAAATAACTTTCTAATTTCGACGACAGCTATTTTTAGTGAGGTGTTTATGTTTTCCTCATCCACGTGCAGGGCATCCTCAAGTTCTTCATGTATCCATGTTGTCATTTTTTCTTTTTCAGCTGCTTCTTCCACTATGAATGTAACGTTGTACACGCTTAATTCCCCGTTCCTTTACAGTATGACTCTAGTACTAGTATACATGAAATGGATAATATATTAAATATTTATACATTTCTGATAATTTATTGTAAGGTATGCCGTTTCCTTCTATTGTAAAATACAAGCATGCAGTGAAATAGATAAAAACAAAGGGGGAACGGATTTTGGCCGCTGAGTTTAAAGAATATGATTATGTAGAGGCAGGGACGGTTGACGTCCGAGAGCTTGAACCGCTTGATCAGCAGACAAGCCATTTGATGAAAAGTGAATTTAGTACAGGCTCGAAACTGACATTGTTTTATTTTGCCTTTATTTTTGCGATGCCGATCCTGAATTGGTTTGCACCTGAGTTTATGTTTTCAAATTTCTACGGCGGAATGACGTATGCCTGGTTCTTTACAGGGATTGTTGCAATGGGAATGGCCTTTATTATTGCTTATATTCATACTGCGTTATATGAGAAGAGATTGAAAAAGAGCCATATGACAGACAGCTCCATTCGTCCTTCTAATGGAAGGAGTGTCAACTGATGGCTGCTTTGTTTGAACCTAAAATGCTGCTCACGATTTTCTTGATGGGAACGATTGTCTACATTACGTATCTATCAAAACGGAATGCAACGGCATCTGACTTTTTTGTAGGTGGCCGGAGCTTTGGCTGGTTTACTAATGGATCGGCCATCGGCGGAGATTACTTGAGTGCTGCCACATTCCTCGGGATTGCAGGACTGACTTTTCAGCTTGGTTATGATGGAGCTTATTATGCATTTTGTTTCTCGATCGGACTGACTCTCCTTGCGATCTTTGTAGCGGGACCGCTTCGCAGATTTGGCGCTTATACAGTTGCGGATTTTCTTGGCTACCGTTTTCACAGTAAACGGGCAAGACTTGCAGCGGTTGCGGTCGTATTGGCGATTTCGGGTTTCTATGCAGCACCGCAATTATTGGGAGCAGCACAAATCTTAAGTATGTTCTTTGGGACAAGTTATGAATTTGGCATTATTTTTACGTGCAGTGTCATGATTTTCTATGTTGGAATCGGAGGAATGAAAGGGACTACTTTAAATCAGGCGCTGGAATTATGGATTCGTCTCGGCGCATTTATTTTGATGGTAGTAGCGGCGATTTACGGCGGTTTATATTATGAAAGAATCCTAGCTTCTGTCACTGAATTTACAGGAAGCATTGCCGGAACTGCGACGTTTGCTCCTGATGGAAAAGACGTTGTTCATGACGGTCAAACCTGGATTGGCACAGGAAACTACTTCCCGTCCTTCTGGCAGACCATTTCAATGACAATCGGGCTTGCGCTGGGTACGATCGGTCTTCCGCATATTCTGCTTCGCTTTTACACAAACCCGAGTGCAAAGGCCGCTCGTAAATCAGCTCTTATGGCAATCTTAATTGCAAGCGTTTTCTTTTTCTTCGCTGTTTACCTAGGAGCAGTCGGAAGATCTATTTTCCTAAGCGGCTCAGCGGATCCACAGGTTATGAAAGATCTTGTAGCCGGAGGAAACAATATGGTTATTCCTTCTACTGCACAGGCTCTTGGCGGAGAATGGCTGCTTGGACTTGTCATTGCAGGTGCATTTGCAGCAGTCTTCTCGAACTTGTCCGGTTTATTTATCGCAAGTTCTGGTGCTTTGGCACATGATCTTTATGCCACTTTCTTAAGGAAAAATATCACTCAAAAAGAACGTGTTATTGCGGGGAAAGTCTCGATTCTGGTTTTAGGTGTCCTTTATGGAGCGCTTGGACTTCTTGTAAAAGAAGCATCGATCGGTCATCTTGTTGCACTCGCCTTTACGGTGGCAGCAAGTACATTTACACCCATCTTCATTCTTGGAATCTGGTGGAGAGGCATGACAGAAAAAGGGGCAATTGCGGGACTTGTCCTTGGGCTCCTTTCCTCCATGTACATGATTTTTCTGCCGGCGACTTTGCCTGAATTCCTTCAGTTCAGAGTACCAGGACTGATTACCGTTCCAATCGGATTCCTGTCTGTTTACATCGTCTCGAAGCTTGACCGCAAAGTTCCTTCTGACGTAAACGACTTTATGAGAAAAGTGCACTCGAAAGAATCTGAGATTGCTTGATGAAATAAAAAGAAGACCGAATTCGGTCTTCTTTTTATTTCTCATGCTTCATTATCATTCAGTTCAAAAAAACTCCTTCATTAGAAGGAGTTTTTTTGTCTTTTAACAATAGAATAATGAATGGTTAAAAAGGGAATCCGAAAAATCCACATTTTATGCTTTGCGGTCAGCCTTCCCCCAGCTGATTCCCTGACATGAAAAACTTCTTCAATTGGAAGTTTGAAAAGGTTTTGCCGGAAAGCCAGATAAACACCGGCATCTGAATCCTGCTTCTCTTTTTTGCTTGAAAGCTGAAGGTCTCTTCCTTTCTGCTTAAGCGCAAGTATCCCAATCATCGCTGAACCGGGAAGTGGAAGCCCAATATTCATATAGGTTTTTTCATTTGTGCTGTGATAAGAGTAGAGGGCAACAAATACAGTTTCACCATTCATTTTCCGAACCCATGCCCGGACGGATTCTCTGTCATCGTGTTCTTTTTTTAGCGGATAGATCCTTCCGGTCATTTCACCCTGCTTGCTTGAGAACGGAAGATTGATTTGTTTGACTTGCCTGCTGAACAATCGGTAAACGAAGGCGAATGGTTTGAACCAGCTGTGCCAATTTACTTCTGCAAACAGCCGGTATTGATTGGTATTTTCATAAAAGCTGATAATCTCTTTAGACAGGTTATTCAAAGAAATATCAGGTTCATAGATGTCCATATTATCTACTAGTCCCTGGTATTCAGAGCTTCTGTCTGCGATCTCATCCAGTATTTTCTCGCCAATTGCCCGTTTTCCCCTGACTTTACTGATGGGAAAGGCCGGGCCGTGAGCAGAAGAAGGGGTGAAAATAGACCAGCCAATCACACCCAATAAAGCAAATATGCCGCAATTTAGGATGCCATGAAATTTCAGCATAAAGTCAATCGATACGGTGAAAACTCCCCAACCATTTCCCAGGGCATAAGCCAAAGAAAAAAGAATCGTGATCCCAAGAGCTGAAAAGGACAGTCTGATCAGCCATTTCGCTTGATGAAGCGGTACTTTAAATGAGAGATAGATCAAACCATATATCCCAGCAATATAAAAAAGGACGGATAACAGTTCAAGCCAGACTGAATAGGTAATTCCCAGCGCTACAATAATTGGCGATACGATCAGGATCGAGGCCGAGAGCCGGTAAAATGGAGGTTTTGAAATTCTCCCTAAGAACCCTGCAAAAATCGGCAGCAAAAAGGAAGAATAGTGAAAGTGAATGCCAGTCAGCCACCTGATAATAGGAGGAAAACCAGTCTCAATATCATCTATATGTGCAAAAAACCATGCTCCGCCGATCATTAGCGATAAAAGGCCCATATCCACTGCAAATTCTTCAAATTGAATAAAACCCCGGCTTAAAAAACGTGAACATCCATATGCTGCGACAAGAATTGTAAAGCACAAGTAGACACCTGCAAAAAAGACATCAAATGAGGATTCTCCTGTTACTTGCAGGAGAAATACAGATGTATAAGCAGGAATGGAAACATAGGGATAAAGCCTATAAAACCAATCCCCTTTTTTCATGATAAGGTGCAATACGAGCGGAACATAGACAAGCTGTGCTGCCGTAAGCAATAAAAAGTACCATGGCCCCTCATTTAAAAGCACGGAAAGGAGGAAGATGATGCTGTGAATGATGACAAAGCTGTTAAATTTCATCTGCTGTAAACGCTCCTTCATAGGAGAAAACGGTGCCGATGACACGGTTTACTACTTTTACTTCTATTAAAAAAACATCCCTGTCCTCGTCGTAGGATTCTGTTACAAAAGCCAGTCCCTGAAACAATCCCGGCATAGGAATCTCAAGCTTTCCAAGAACAAGGCGCTGACTTCTGGACTCTATTTTTAATTGTCCGCTGTCATTCACATGAAAGGATAAATCTGAATAGAACAGTTTCGGCTCACCCAGGTAATCTTTAATCAAGTTCCTTTGAGAATCCAGACTCATTAACGCATTGAAATACCTTTTTTTCTTTTTAAAATAAAAGATCCGTTCCCAGTGAACCTGTTCTTCCCCGTCAGCGCCAGTGCGCGGAGTATTTATGATAACAAACGGAATCTCTTTTCCATACTCCGGAAATAGGAATTTAAAGCGGACTCCTGCTAAAAAGAAGGGGTACAGCCATTTTGGACCGCCATTTATTGTTTTCATCACTCCTTTAGCTTTAAAGGGAAACTCGTACCTTTTTTGAAGCTTTGGGTGGAGGCGCTGAAATTGATCACCTAATACACTTCTATAAATAGACATCTGAATCTCCTTATCTCTTTCTTTTGCAGCTGCCCGCTGTCGGCAGGTCCCTGCTTTGGAAGAATCCAATGATCGAAAGAATGAATAAAGCGGCATTAAAAGTAATGGGACTGAAGGGATGAATCAGGTTTGCAGGCTCTGCCAAAACAGCTGACAGGGAAAGAAGCGGAAACACTATAATCTGCAGACCAAATAACCTTCTTTTATTAAACGGCAAAATCCACAGCAGTCCGAATAGAATCTCTGCTATGCCAACAGCAGAAACGATGGAGGAAGCCTGATTCATGGAAATAGGCAGCAAGTTTTTCGTCATAGATACTTCATCTGGATGGTTGAAAAGAACTTTTGGCACTGCGCCGTGATAGGTCCAGATAAAAAAGAAAAGAAAGGTAATAAGCCATGTACTAAAAAAGCGCAAATACTGAGAGGCTGGCGCTTCTCCCTTTTCAAGCCATCTTTTCAGGACATCAAAACTTAAAGCAGTTGCCCAGCCGATTAATGGCCTGAATATGATTGCATCAAAGAACGCACCTAACCTGCCAAAGTTCACTTTATAATCGTATTGTGTCAGAAAAGTGAGTGCGTCCTGTTTTTGTATGTACTTCCAGTATCCCTTGCCTTCTTTGATTAGGGATATTTTTTGATCTGTTCCGAAATGAAGGGATGAAGTTCTGGGTCCATCCTCAGCATGAAAGGTCCCGACGCTTTTTCCCCATCCCTGTATGCTTTGTCCGAAGCCAATATTTGTTTTATATAAAAAGTGCTGAGGTTCGTTTTCTTTTTTTGGAAGATAGGTAATGGATGAAAAACGGAGATCCCAGCTTGAATGCAAGTCTGGAGTTTGTGTTGCACTCCACAGTTTTTCCATGTCTGATCTGACCAAAATTTCAACATAAATTGGTTTTCTTTTCATCGTATTCACCCCTCTTTTAGAGTATCATAATCTTAGATGGAAGAATTAGAGAATGATAGAAATTAATTGAAAGGAATGGTTCTGAATATGACGAAAATAGGGATTATCCGCCATGGGCGCACTGCCTGGAATGTAGAGAGAAGAGCACAGGGAAGCTCAGATATTCCACTTGATGAGAATGGAATCATCGAAGCGGTGAAGCTTGCGGAAAGGTTAAGTTCTGAAGAATGGGATGTGATTTACGCAAGTCCATTAGCCAGGGCAAAACAGACAGCCGAATACATAGCAGCAAAGCTTGGGAATCTTCCTATTCAATTTGATGAAAGACTTAAAGAGGTGGATGGCGGACAAATTGAAGGAACGACAGAAGCAGAAAGATTAAAGAAATGGGGAGAACAGTGGCGGGAGCTAGATCTTGGAATTGAAAAGACAGAGGCCGTTATCAAAAGAGGGCAGTTATTTTTCGATGAATTAATCAAGAATCATCCTGAAAAAAACATTTTAATTGTCAGCCACGGAATGTTTATCTCACATTTTTTAAGACATGTGGTTCCTAATTTAGAAATGAAGGATGGACTGAGAAATACGTCAATCTCGACAATTGTAAAAGGAGAAAAGGGATGGGACTGCGATTTGTATAATTGTACAAGGCATCTGTAAAAGCAGTCACCGCAAAGCATAAAATGACAGGATTTAAAGAATCTGCATTGGTAAGATTGGACTTGGGAGTGAGTAATATGTCATGGATAGAGTCAATACAGAAGGCGATCGACTATATGGAAGAACATTTGCTTGAAGACATTTCGATTGAACAGATTGCAAAAAAGGCAAATGCTTCAGCCTTTCATTTTCAGCGGACATTTACGATCTTAACAGACATTTCTGCTTTAGAATATCTTCGGCGCAGACGTTTAACATTAGCCGCCCAGGAGCTCGCAAACAGCCGCAGAAAAGTGATTGATCTTGCCTATAAGTATGGCTATGAAACTCCCGAATCGTTTACAAAGGCTTTCAGAAGGCAGCACGGGATTTCGCCGAGTGAAGCGAGGAAAAGCAATTGTAAACTGAAATTCTACAGCCGCCTGGCCATTCAGGTGAGTTTGAAAGGAGCAGATCCAATGAAATACAATGTGGTGGAACGTAAAGGGTTTGAAGCAGTCGGAATTAAACGTGAGTTTTCATGTGAGAATGAGGAAAATCTGATCGGTATTCCAAAGCTCTGGAATGAAGTCAATCAGGATGGGACCAATGATTTGCTGATGAAACTGAACAACGGAGAAATTAAAGGCGTGATGGGAATATGCGTAGCAGGCAGCAGCAAAATGATGGATTATTGGGTAGCTGCAGAATATAATGGCGAACTGCCTCAAGGTTTCTCAAAACTCACAATTCCAGCATTAAAATGGGTTGAGTTTGAAGTTCATGGCCCAATGCCTCATGCGATGCAAAATGCATGGAAGCAAATTATCTCAGAATGGTTCCCGACGAGCGGATATGAGCATGCCGGCACACCTGATTTAGAAGTGTATACAAATGATGATCCATATAGTTCAGACTATTATTCTGAGATTTGGATTCCTGTTAAAGCATAAAGATATACAGCACAAGGGATTGTTCAATAAGTCTCTAAAATGAAGCAGGCAGGAAAAACAAATGTAATTTCCTGTCTGCTTTTTTCTGCAGCTCTTTTCATAAACTTTGTTGTTTTTAGACTCCATGCTAAAAACTTTAAGTGGATTGCAGCGGAAAGGAACGGACAACATTTATAATCGAAAACAATAATTATGCGAAAACAGACTTTCTGGACAGCCCCTGCTTGTCTCATAACTTGTCAGATTCAAATGTCATGTGATAGCTCCGGATTATATTCTTGTACACTTTCAGTCAGCCTTTTTTTCTGAAAACGGTTATGATAGGGTTAGGAATAATGGAAAACGCGGGGTATTAGAAATGAAACAGGACAAGATTTTAGAAAAGGATTTATATTTGCCGATACAAAGATATTTTCTAAAACAAGGCTTTGAAGTGTACGGAGAAGTAAATGACTGTGATCTGGCTGCCGTTAAGGGGGAAGAGCTGATTATCGTTGAACTGAAGCTCAGGCTGAACGTTGAACTGCTGATTCAGGCGGCAAAAAGACAGCGTTATACAGAACATGTTTATATTGCCATCCCCAAGCCCTCATACAGCCTGCGCTCGAAAAAATGGAAGGATCTTTGCTACTTGGTGAAGCGGCTGGAACTTGGATTGATTATCGTCTCGTTTCGTCAGGGAAGAGCTCAAGCTGAAATTAAGCTTGCGCCTTCTTCATTTGATCGAGTCAAAAGCATGAAACAGAGCAAGAAAAGAAGAGACAGAATACTGGCTGAAATGGCCGGGAGAAGCGGGGATCATAATATTGGCGGCGTGAACAAAACGAAAATCATGACAGCTTACAAGGAAAGATGCATTCACATTGCCTGCTGTCTCGAAAGGAAGGGGCCGCTCAGTCCTAAAATTCTCCGTGCCATGGGAACCGGCGATAAAACGCTCTCGATTCTTAACAAGAATTACTACGGCTGGTTTGAGAGGGTGAAAAGGGGGACGTATTCCCTGAATGAAACCGGGAAAAAGGAATTGCTCCTGCATGAGGCTTTGAGTGAGTATTATTATAAGAAGATTGAAGAATAGATTCTGCTGGGGCAAAAAACAGCGGGATTTTTTTGTTGGATCTGAAAGATTGCTGACCTGAGGATGAAAGCAATTGAGAAAATTGAATACTTGTCAGAAATACAGCACAAAAAATCAAAATTCCAATGCTGATATCTTGTAAAATTTGGTTATGAAGATGTCAAAGAAGGGTGTGAAGGCATGGATACATATCATCGGATTCAAAAGTCAATTGAGTATATTGAAACTAAACTATTTGAAGAATTAAAGATTCAAAATGTGGCAGCTCAGTCTTATTTCTCTCCGTTTCACTTTCAGAGAATGTTTCAGGCGATTTCAGGTTTCACTGTACAGGAATACATTCGTAACAGAAGGCTGTCTGAAGCAGCTGTTCTCCTGAAAAAAGATATTCCTATAATACAAATTGCGCTCGATTGCCAATATGGCTCACAAGAATCGTTCACAAGGTCATTCTCTGCATTCTCAGGAATAACGCCATCCAAGTACCGTAAATCACAAGCTGCGCTAAAGCTGCAGCCTAAGATTAATTTTTTGGCTTTTCAGCATAATTTGAAAGGAGAAATTCATATGAACAAGCCACAGATTGTGAACCTTCCGCCTATTCAAATTATAGGCTGCGAATACAAAACAAATTTAAATAATGATGCCTATTTTGAAGACATCCCAGGATTCTATCATGATTTTGGCATGAATGAATACTTTATGAAAATTCCTGGCAAACTTGCACCTGGCATGTCCTACGGGATAGCCTGCACCTTTGAAGATGATGGAGGATTTACTTTTGTCATTGGAGAGGAATCAAAAGCATGTGATGCAAAATTAGATGCTCCACTGATTCAGATGAAAATTCCTGAAGGTAAATATGCCGAATTCAAAGTGAATGGCTCTGCAGACTTGGTTCAGAATAATCGCAAGTACATTTACGGCACATGGCTGCCGCAATCTAATTTCGAACGGAGAGAGGGACCGGATTTTGAGGTAACGGATGTACTGGGATCAAGCTATCCGGAAAAAATGAAGATGAAAATTTACATTCCTGTTTATTAGACTTATTCAGGCTGAAAAAGATGTTTAAATACCAAATGGAAAATTTTTTTGTTAACTACCACAAAAAGGGTTTGAGATTCTAAATGTATAGTACTATCCTTATAGATAGAACTTCGTTTTGGAAAGGAGAACCATGCAGACTAAAAACAATTTACACACAACCCTCAAAAAAATTAATGAAGTGATTATAGATCAAAAACAAGAATTGATCCAAACTATAAAAGTAGAAAAGAGCATAAAATACCCGAACCTTATCCAGTCAAACAGCCAGGAGCTTTCTAATTGGAGAGAAAGATTGGTGAACGTTTATGCTGAAGCCATTTTGCTCAAGAAGGAGGAATCGATTGTTCTTCTGAACAACTGGGGAAGAGAAACGGCAGATTTGCTGATTGTCATTCAATTTCCGCTTGACCTGGCCATTGAGGAAATCAAATTTTACCGTGATGTGATTGGTGACATCATTAAAGACCAGGCAAAGGCTGACACCTTATCCCTGGATGAGTTTTATGAGCTTCTTTCATCTTTTGATCATGTGGTAGATCACGCTATCCATTTGATCAGTGTTTTTTATATGAAAAAATACTCAACTAACATTCAATCTGCCAAAAATGCTGTTGATGAGCTATCTGTGCCAATTGTAAATGTTTCAGAAAAAATTGGGGTTCTTCCTTTAATCGGAGACCTTGATACACAGCGTGCACAAATATTAATGGATGTTGCTTTAACAAAAAGTGCAGAATGTGCATATGAATATTTAATCATTGACTTATCAGGCGTACCTGTCATTGACACGATGGTAGCAAACCAAATTTTCAAAGTGCTTGATGCTTTGCAGCTTCTGGGCGTAGAAACAAAATTGAGCGGAATCCGCCCTGAAATTGCACAGACCATGATTAGCCTTGGTCTTGATTTTAAAGAGACCAAATCATTTTCCAGTCTGCACCTTGCCTTAAAATTTATTGGATTTGAACAAAAGAATTTAGTATAACCTGACGCGGTATCTCTTTTAGGAGGTGCCGTGTTTTTTAAAAGGGGATAAATAAACTAAAATTTTGCGCTTCGATGTCTAGCTCCAACGCCCAACTCCTCGGCTAGAACGGCTCCGCCAGTAAAGGCAAAAAGCGCCTTTTCTGTCGGATCCTTATCTGTCTGTCGGAGCTAAACGGGCGCTTCCGCTTTTCTTAGGGTGCATGCGTTTTAAAAGTTCCAGCATAGGGAAATGATTTTTAGAAAAGAAAAGGACGCAGTGAAGGAGTGAGGTATTTGGAGAACTGGATTACGGATTTTATGGAACAATACGGGTACTTTGGCATCTTTCTGATGATTGCCTTAGAAAACATATTCCCTCCTATTCCTTCAGAAGTTGTGCTGCCATTCGGAGGGTTCATGACGACCAATTCAGACATGAATGTCATTGGAGTCATTCTCGCCGCTACAGCAGGATCTGTTGTCGGCGCGATCATTTTATTCTGGATCGGACTGCAGCTGGATGTTGAACGGCTCGAAAAAATCATTGATAAATGGGGCCATATCCTGAGAGTTAAAAAGAAAGATGTACACCGTGCAGATGCATGGTTTGATAAATACGGCATTTGGACCGTTTTTTTCTGCCGTATGGTCCCTCTGCTCCGCAGTCTCATCTCGATACCGGCAGGCATGTCCAATATGAATTTCCTGAAATTTGTTCTATTTACTACCTTTGGTACCCTGATCTGGAACATTGCACTTGTTATGCTTGGGGCATCACTCGGTGAAGCCTGGCCTAAAATCAATGAGTATGTCGGCGTCTATTCTTCGGTCATTTATGCAGTACTCGGAGCAGCAGCAGTTGTGTTTATTATCTGGTTTATTCGAAAAAGGCAAACGAAGAGTACACATTAATTTGATGTGAAAAAAGACCCAATCTGAAAAATGATTGGGTCCTTTTTTATGAGCTTAGAAAGTATTAAATTTTGTGATTTATGTCCAGCTCCATCGCCCAACTCCTGATGCCTGCGCTAACATGGCGCTTCCGCTTTCTATATAGCCTGTGGCTTGCTGTAGGTCTGCTTAAAGGTATTCATCATCGAAATATTCACCAGCATTCCAGCTGAGATGAAGAGCAGAATCAGTGATGATCCTCCGTAGCTTACAAATGGAAGGGTAACACCCGTAATTGGAAGCAGACCGGCTACCGCACCAAGATTGATGATGGCCTGAATTCCAATCATGGAGGAAATACCAATGGCAAGAAGCGAGCCGAAAGGATCCGGACAAGCTTTGCTGATGGCAAAGCCTTTTAACACGATAAACGCAATCAGCCCGATGACAAAGAGCACCCCGAACAGTCCAAGCTCTTCACTGATGACCGCCATAATAAAATCCGTATGGCTTTCTGGCAGATATCCATATTTTTGAATGCTGTTTCCAAGGCCAAGCCCGAGCATGCCGCCGCTGTTTATTGCATAATAAGAGCTGACAAGCTGATAGCCTGAATCGGCGATATTTTGAAAGGGATCCAAAAAACCAGTAAATCTTGAAATTCTCTCGGATGAGAAGACGTCAGCTAATTTATTTGTAATAAATAAAAGCATAAGCCCGATTGAAACGGCCATCGCTGTAAAGGCTGATAATTTGATAAAGCTTTTAAGCGTAATCCCTGAACAAAGAATGATGATCGCTGCATTCAATAAAATTATGAGTGCTGTTCCAAAGTCGGGCTGCAGCAAAATTAAAATGAAAATTAGAACAACAAATATAACTGGCGGCAGAATGGCATTGTAGAAATCATCCATATATCTCTGTTTTTTTGCAAGCAGTGCTGATAAATAGATAATAACCCACATCTTCGCAAATTCTGCGGGCTGAATCGCTGCTCCGCCTAATTTTACCCAGCTTTGAGCGTTTCCGGCTGTGTGCCCAAAAATCATGACAAACAATAAAGAGCCAATCGATATGTAAAATAAGAGCTTAATCATTTTTTTCTGAAGAAAGATTTTATATGGGAAAAATGAAAGTGCGGCAAACGAAATGAAACCTATTAGCAGAGAAATACTCTGCTTTTTGAAAAAATAGCTGCTCGTCACATCATATCTTAGAATGGATGTGATCATGCTTGAGCTGTAAACCATAAGAAGCCCGAATGTGCTTAATAAGAAAATCGCTGCTATTAACGTATAGTCGTAGGATTTAAGAATTCTGATGAACATGATGTGGCTCCTCTATTATATTGGTGTACAACATAGTAGATGTACCCAAAAACTATAATGAAATAACCTCTTGAAAGCGGATTTTAAAAAAATATTCAAAAATCTTTGCCGGTAAAGTAGGATAGAAGTAAGAGAATGGAAAAAAAGGCATCCATTCTAATTATCGGATAGCCTACAAATTACTTAACATTCTCAGCTGTATAGCCTGAAATTTATCGTGGAGGGGAAGTCCAATGTAAGAATCTGCCCTATATATAAAGAAAGAGGGGTAGTTTACATGAAAAATAAATCGTTTCGCTTTCTTTGGCTCGGTCAATCAATAGCCGGTGGCGGAGATGTTTTTTACATAGTCGGTCTGATTACACTGCTTTACTTTTATACAGGTTCTGCCGTCATAATAGCGGCTGTTCCTTTTACTGTCACAATGGGGCGCTTCATCAGCGGGTTTTTAGCCCCGATCCTGATTGATAAATATTCGCTTAAAACATTGCTTGTTATTTCGCAGTCGGGAAAGACGGGAATCCTCTTCATGCTGGCGCTGTTTAATGAGTTCACTGGACAATCAGGGCCTGTATATCTGCTTTTTATTTTCGTATTTGCCATCTCTTTTCTGGATGGGTGGGCAGCTCCAGCTGTAAGCGCAATGCTGCCGCGATTGGTTCCGTCAAATGAACTTGTGAAAGCAAACAGCCTGGTTTCTATTTTGGATCAGTCTGTTCAGCTTGGAGGCTGGGCAATAGGAGGAATACTGGCTGCTTCAATTGGGGGAAGCAATGTTATCTGGATGACATGTGCATTATTCGTCATCTCAACCATCATGATGATGCAAATTAAAGAGCTCCATCCTGCTGTAGACCACAGCGAACCTGCAAAAAGGAAATGGATCTCCTTAAAAGAAGGCTGGATCTTCATTTGGAAAAATCCATCCCTAAAAACGCTCACCATTATTGCTTTTATTGAATCCATTGCCTTTGTCGTCTGGATAGCAGCGATTATCTATATCTATGTTAAAGAACAGCTGCAGATGGAAGAGGAATGGTGGGGCTATATCAATGCAAGTTTTTTTATTGGGTTGATCCTCGGCGGATTCATTGGTATAAAAGCATCTGCTTTTATACGTGGAAAACTCAGCAGCATCATTATGGCTGCAGGATTTGGGTTGAGCCTTTGTACTTTTCTTTTGGGTTCACGACCATACCAATGCTTGCTCTTTTCCTCTCCTTTGCCTTCGGAGTGCTGGAACAGCTGAAGTCCATAGCTATGCAGACCCTGCTGCAAAGCAATGCATCAGCTGATCAACTTCCAAAGGTTTATGCAGCACAGGGTGCCATGCTTTCTTTAACATTCGGACTCGCATCCCTGCTCTTTGGCTATTGGACAGAGCAGACAAATGTCCAGACTGTATTTGCAGTGTCAGCATTATTTCTCCTCGGTTCAGCTGTGTTTGCTTTTAGAAGACGGCTGGAATTGAGACTAAGAACTAAAACTGTTAATTAATAAAAAGAATCCGGTGCAGGTCTGTGCCGGTTTCTTTGCGTATACATCACAATTGTTATATAACACCTTCTCTCAGATATGCTATAATGATTTTGAAAATAATTGAATATTTAAACTAAAGGGGATGGGAAAATGAAGGTGCCTTTGCTGCTGCCTCAGTTTTTGGATCGGGCTGTGAAGCTATACAGGAATAAAACAGCTGTGATTGATGAGTTAAAAGAATTTACATATGCAGAAGTAAATGAAAGAGTGAATCAGCTTTCACGGGGGCTAATGGATTTAGGGATTGAAAAAGGGGACCGAGTTGCTTATCTTGCACCAAACTCATCTGAAATGTACGAGGGATTTTATGGCGTTCTTCAGCTTGGAGCGGTTATCGTTCCGCTGAATACGAGGCTGATTCCAGAAGATTATGTCTATATCTTAAATCACAGTGAAACGAAAGTATTATTTGTTGATCATGAGCTTTATGCACAAATTGAGCCTGTCGCAGATCAATTAAGAACGATTCAAACAATTATTGTCCACGGTCTTGAAATCAGCGGAGATGGTCCGATCGCTTATGAGCAATGGCTGAGTCAATATGAAAAAGATGAAATTGTACGACCTGAAATGGAGGAGGATGATTTGGCCACTCTCCTTTATACGAGCGGAACGACCGGCAAGCCTAAAGGGGTTATGCTGACCCACCGGAGCAACTATTTGCATGCGCTTGCATCCATGCATCATCTTCGGGTTTCAGACCGTGATATTCTTCTTCACGTGCTGCCGATGTTCCATGTGAATGGATGGGGTTCTCCATTTTATTACACCGCAAATGGCGCAACACAGGTCTGTCTTCGAAAAGTGCAGCCGGCTGATATTTTCAGAAAGATCAATGACTATGGCGTGACTGTCATGCACATGGCTCCAACGGTTTTAAACAGTCTTCTGCAATACGCGGAAGTGAACGGCTGTTCGAAGCAGCCGCAGGATATTCGAATTGTAATTGCTGGCTCTGCCCCGCCTCCTGCATTTGTGAAGCGGGTGGAAGAGGAATTGAAGTGGGAGTTTATCCAAGTCTATGGCATGACAGAAGCATCTCCCCTCATTACAACATCCATCATCCGTGATACACAGCAGTATCTTCAGCCTGAGGAAAAATATCGCTTAAAAGCAAAAGCTGGCTATCCGTTCATTGGAAGCGACGTAAGAGTTTTTAATGAACTTGGAGAGGAAGTTAAGCACAACAGTCAGGAAATCGGAGAAATTGCTGTGCGTGGAAACGGCGTAATGGAAGGCTATTGGAACAACCAGGAAGGATCAGATGAAGTCATTCGCGGCGGCTGGTACTATACAGGGGACATGGCTGTTGTGGATGAGGATGGAAACATTGAAATTGCTGATCGGAAAAAAGATATTATTATCAGCGGAGGAGAAAACATCTCTTCAATTGAAGTGGAAGGCGTACTGTACGATCATCCTGCCGTGCAGGAGGTCGCTGTCATTTCTGTGCCGCATGAAAAATGGGGAGAAACGCCGCAGGCTATAGTTGTCATAAAAGACGGACTGCTGACAAGCGAAGAAGAACTGATCGCCTTCGCGCGCAGCAAGCTTGCTCATTTTAAAGCGCCGACGAAAGTGATCTTTACAGATGAGCTGCCTAAAACGGCTTCAGGCAAAATTCAAAAAGTTCATCTGCGGAAGGAATTCTGGAAGGAAAAAGAGAAGTTTGTAAACTGACAAATAGCTTCAAATGGAGACCAGGGGGGACCTGGTTCTTTTTTAGGGGGAAAAAGGGGTGGAAAATGTTTACAATCCTATTATTTATGTGTGTTTTTGCATCTGCTGCGTCTTACATGGCAGCTATTTATTATAAAAAAGAAACATGGATTTATGTGCTGAAACCAGGAACGATGCTTTTGATCATTGGAATAGCCTGTATGAATCTGAATGGCGCCGGAGTGTTTGGCATCCTGGTTGTCTGCGGATTACTCTTTTCCCTTGCCGGCGATGTCTTTCTCATGCTGCCTGCTGATCGTTTTTTGCAGGGGTTAATTACTTTTTTTATAGCGCATGTCCTATACACTGCGGCTTTTATCTTTGAATGGGGTGATGTTGAGAGTCATTCCCTAATATGGGTTGTGTTGATTCTGATTGCGTTCCTCTTTTTCCGCCTGCTTTTTAAAGGAGTAAAAGAAAAAGGCGGGACTGCTATGATCGCAGCTGTTTCACTTTATATAACGGTCATTACCATGATGACCGGAATGTCTTTTATCAGCGGACAAGTTCTGATCATCGCAGCAGCATTATTCTTTTACCTATCAGATGCAGTGCTCGCTTGGGACCGGTTCAGGCGTTCTTTAAAATACAGGGACTATATGGTGATGAGCACTTATTTTCTGGCACAGCTGCTATTTGCTGTCAGTGTCTATCTTTTTAACTAAGGAGAGGTGATAGAAATGAAAGCATCAGATGAAATCCTGTCAGTATGGAAGAAATTTGATGAATTTCCGATGGAAACCTTCACTAAGGCATGGTATTACGTAAAATCTGGTTCAAAAAAACAGAGAGAGCTTTCGTTAATGAAAGAACACAAGGATCAGTATGGCATAACAGGCAATTGTTTTGATTTATCGATCTGGCTGCTGGATGAGTTTGCAAAAGCAGGAATCGATGCTTACCCGATTGGAGAAGATCACGCAGCTGTCATAGCGCTGGATGAAAGGGGCAGAAGGTATTTGTGCGACTTAGGAGATCAGTGGCTGAATCCGATATTGATAGATAAAGCAGAGGATTTCATGACGGATAAACTAAGCGGATTTTTTCCTGCTGCAGAAATAAAGGTGGAACCGAGCGGTAATGATGTGAAGGTTACTTATTATCGTCAGAATGGAAAGTCGTCCGCACAAATCTATCAGACTGCGCCTATTGAAAGAACGCTGTTTCTGGCAGCTGCCGAACAATCTCAAAATATAATCAAGCGGGAGCCGCTTTTAGAAAAAAGAATCCGACTTGGGGAAGAAACAGCGCATTGGGAATTTTATAATTGGAAAAGCTTCTTAAGCACCAACAGCGGATTGTATGACGATCCGGATGCAGAGAGCTTAGAAGAATGGGCTGATCGTATTCATCAGAAAACGGCGTTTGATCGAGCTTTCCTCTTGGAGACGTTGATGATTTATAAAAAGATGAGAAGATAGTTGAAGCAATGAAAGAATTGAATGAGAGGTCTGTAAAAGATGGAATATGAATTATTGCGTATTTTTGATGAAAATCACAATCCAATTGGAAAAGCATCCCGGTCTGATGTTCATAAAACAGGCTACTGGCATGAAACGTTTCACTGCTGGTTTGCCGGAATAGAAAACGGCAGGGTCTACCTCTATTTCCAGCTGCGGAGCAAAGAGAAAAAGGATTATCCAAATCTATTTGATATAACCGCTGCAGGTCATATACTGGCTAATGAAACGATTGAGGATGGAACACGGGAAGTAGAAGAAGAAATCGGCATTCAGGTTTCCTTCTCAGAGCTGGTCCTGCTGGATGTCATTAAGTATTGCGTATCTCAAACAGACCTAATCGATAATGAAATTGCCCATGTGTTTTTCTATCCATACAATCAGTCATTTGAGGCGTTCACCTTGCAAAAAGAAGAAGTATCCGGAATGGTTCGGGCAGATTTACATTCATTTAGAGAGCTTATTTCAGGCAGAAGAAGCAGTCTTCTTGTGGAAGGTTTTGAGGTTGACCATGATGAAACTATAAGAATTATACAAACGGAAGTAGATAAAACGAGATTCGTACCTCATGAAGATGCTTATTATGTGAGAGTTTTAGAATTGATTGAAGAGAAGATGAATAGAAAATAGAGGCAAAAATAATTTATTGTTTTCTGAAACCTTTTCTTTAAATCTATCGTATTTACTTATAAGAGGGGAAAACAATATGCTTCCATTTTGGGTCATGCTTTTAACATTATTAGTACCTGCAATTATCTTGTTTTATTTTGGAAAAAAAGTGATGAATCAGGTTTATGATCTGAAGCCAATTATCTGTCATGTATGCGGGCGCAACATATCTCAGACAGGGAATTTGGTGAATGCATCTTTGACAGTAACATGCGGCGGCTGCGGGACGAGGCAGTAAGCTTATTTGTATAGCAAGTACATAACGACTGCAATCAGCAGTCTTTTTTTTAGCTTATACAGTCTTGAAAGGAATTGTGAAAAATGGAGAAAAACGAACATCCATTTGACTTTAGTCTGGTTTTCATTGTGTTTTTATTTTCGATCATCAGTTTTTTGTCCATCAGCACAGCACAAGAGTTTGGACAATATAATCGGAATTTTCTAGGGATGCAGATTGCCTGGTATATCGTAGGCTGTGGAATAATAGTAGCAGTCATGTATTTTGATATGGAGCAAATTGAGAGAATTGGGTGGTTTGCCTATGGATTTGCGATGCTGCTGCTCATCTTTCTTATTCTGGCGCCTGATTCGATTGCAAGGCCTGTAAATGGAGCAAAAAGCTGGTTTCAAATACCCGGAATCGGCTCGCTGCAGCCATCTGAACTTTCCAAAATCGCCCTCATTCTTACACTCAGTCATCTTATATCAAAGCATCATGAACTATATGAATTTAGAGATTTGAAATCAGATTTTTTCCTGTTGACCAAAATGGGGCTGGCCACATTTGCTCTGATTGCGATCATTATGCAGCAGCCTGATTTAGGGACGTCACTTGTGCTCATTGCTATCTTCAGCGGACTGATTTTAGTTTCGGGCATTTCATGGAAAGTGATTGTGCCAATCTTTCTTTTCATGAGCTCGGTTGGAGGTCTGCTTATTTACCTCATTGTGTTTCAGCCGGATGTTCTCAGTGTCATCGGGGTCAAGCAATATCAGCTGGGGAGAATTTACGCGTGGCTAAGTCCGGAAGAATTCAAAGAAGGGGACGGGTACCACCTCTATCAATCCATGCTGGCGATAGGATCTGGCTTAATTACGGGAAAAGAAGCAGCCTTAGGAAATGTCCATTTACCGGAGGGGCATACTGATTTCATTTTCAGCGTAATTGGAGAAAAATACGGTTTTGTCGGAGCGAGCTTTGTCATCAGTCTGTATTTTCTTTTGATCTATCGAATTATCAGTCTTTCACTTGATGTAAAGGACCCATTTTCTTCTTACATATGTACAGGAGTAATCTCTATGATTGCTTTCCACGTATTTCAAAATGCAGGAATGACAATTGGATTGCTGCCTATCACTGGAATTCCTCTTCCATTCATTAGCTATGGAGGCAGTTCAATGATCAGCAACATGCTTGCGCTGGGGCTTGTATTCAGTATCAGCTTTAGGAATAAGAAGTATTTTTTTGATCGTGAATGAAAAAAATTCTTGGCTAACTTGGAGGAATTATTTTGTATTCTTTTAAATCTGGAAGATGTCACACCTCTTAAAAGATAATTCTTTCGTTCAAAAGAAGGATAGTCAGACCTTTGCACAGAAGTCTAAAAGCTTAAGTTAAATCCAGATAAGGAATGAATGGCTTTGAATAAACGGAACCCTTATTTTCTTCTAGTTCTTGCGACGATTTTATGGGGAGGGAATTTTGTCATCGGCCGTGCGGCAACGGACAGCATGCCGCCATTTACCCTCTCCGTGCTCAGGTGGTGTACAGCTTTCATCATCTTTCTGCCATTTGCGTGGCCACACTTGAAAAAAGAGCATGCCCTGTTAAAAAAGAACTGGCACATCCTGATTCTGATGTCTATAACAGGTATTGCGGGCTTTAACAGCCTTCTTTATCTTGCGCTGCATTATACAACATCCATTAATGCTTCGTTAGTGAATACGTCAACTCCAATCATGATTTATATTCTCTCCTTTTTCATTCTAAGAGAGAGCTTGAACAGAAATCAGATGATCGGAACCGTTCTTTCACTTGCAGGGCTAATTTTTATTCTTTCAAAAGGATCGCTTGCTGTTCTTGTCAATTTCTCGTTTGATTCTGGTGATTTTATTGTACTTGCCGCTGTAGTCTGCTGGAGCATTTATTCGATACTAATAAAGCGGTATACAGGGATTTTGCCCGGATACAGCACATTTCTCGTTTGTATGGCTGTCGGAATTCTCGTTCTGTCTCCGCTGGCCTATTACGAGACTTTCATTTTAAAGATCCCAGTTGTTTGGTCAACTTCTGCGATTTTCACCATTTTTTATACTGGGGTATTTGCATCGATTGTTGCATTTATCTCCTGGAATACGGCTGTAGTTAAAGTTGGTGCAAATAAAGCGGGAATTTTCCTGAACTTAATTCCTGTCTTTGCCGTCATCTTTGCTGTTTTATTTATTGGTGAAACATTAATGTGGTATCAGCTTGCAGGGGGCCTATCTGTCATAGCGGGGGTCTACTTGTCTGCAAGACCTATTCCAGCTGAACAAAAGTCAATTTTAAGAGATAAGGAGTTTTATAGTTAAAAAAATAAGCCGTTTTTTTCTCGGTTTGGCACAGCTGATCTTTCTATTCGTCCTCCTTGCAGGCATCATTTTTTCTGGTTTTATGATTTATGATTCCATTCTGGGCGGTGTACATAGTAATGCTTCTATTTTGCATGTATTTTTTAGGCATGCTTATGGAGAAAAACAACTTCGATGGGGGAGCTGGAGAGGATTTCATTGCTCTTTCCGTTTTTATTCTTTTTGTCCTGTTGGGAGGGCTTGTTTACCACGGTATAAACGCAATTTCAAAGCATGTCTATTGGTTCTTTTTTCCTCATCGAAAACCCGCTGCGCCTGCAAAAGTCAGAAAGAGCGGGACTATGTCATATAAGAAGGCCAGGAAGAATAGGTGAAGCATTAGACGTATAAAAATTTAAAGTAAATAAGCATGATACCTAAATCTGAAAGCATGTGACACAGAATGGCAGGGACAAGTGAGCGGAAGCGATGACGAAAATACCCCCAAATCATTCCCGCCAGGAAGACAGGAATGACTGCAAGAAGATTGATTGGCCAGTTAAACAGGAAGTTAAACGACAGCAGGTGATAAAGGCTGTAGAAAAAGGATGTAATCAGGATTGTATTTAAAACACTCAGTTTTTGCATCAGCTTAGCGTACATAAATTCCCGCCAATAGTATTCTTCCAATAAAGGATTGACGATCAGCAGGATCAGAATAAGCCAGATGAGATGCCCGCCAGTAAAGTTCCAGTCTATTAACTGCTGCTGAAGCTTTCCTGCATCAAAAAAAGAGTCAGAGAAAGCTGAAACGGTACCGAAGATCAGGATTAAAAAAAGGATTCCAGTAGCGAAACCTGTTAAGTCCCCTTTATTAGAGAATGCTTTGTTTTTATCAGATTGAAGGCTTTGTCGGATGCTTGAAGCTGAGAACAGCAGAAGCCAGCCGTAAAACAGAATAAAAGTTAAGGGGACACTGTTCATAGCGTGCAGTCCTAGAGCAATCATGATGGTCGGGCCAATAAGAAGCAGTATATATACTGGCACATTATCACCTCTTCCAATTACGTTCCTCTTTTTCTTCTTCCATATTCAAATTTCCTGCATTTAAAACCTATTTTTTAAACTAAATACTGACAAGATAAACGAAAAATCTTCACCATTCGACAAATTTCATATCTATTCTTGCAATGTTTTCTTATTTTATGGCTTCCGCTGTAAACAAGAGTCGATATTTTTGAATATCTTTCAGGTTCTATCTGGTGTAATATAAACATACTTCCTAGTTGCTAGTTTTTGGAGAGGGACCATCATCATCATGAAATCTGCGGAGGGATCTGTATGAGTGTTACATTAGAAGTGAGGAAGATTGTAAGTTATGCTGATTTAACAGATGAAGTTTTGCTTGAACTCGTTCAAAAAGGAGATTCAGGATCGACCGACTTTTTAATCAGCAAATATCGTAATTTTGTCCGGGCAAAAGCGAGCAGGTATTTTCTCATTGGCGGAGAAAGGGAAGATATCGTGCAAGAAGGAATGATTGGCCTATATAAAGCCATTCGAGACTTCAAAGTGGACAAGCAGGCTTCATTTAAGGCGTTTGCAGAATTATGCATTACCAGGCAGATAATAACGGCCATTAAAACAGCTACCCGTCAAAAGCACACCCCCCTTAATTCCTATGTCTCTTTGTACAAGCCTCTTTTTGAAGATGATAACCACACGCTGCTCGATGTGATTCCTGGAACAAAAACCATGGATCCGGCCACCTTGATCATCAACAAGGAAAAAGCGCTGGATATTGAAATGAAAATGGCTGAAATGCTGAGTGATTTGGAAAGAAAAGTATTGGCCCTTTACATGGACGGACAATCATACGTTGAAATCTCTGAAGAGCTGAATAAGCACGTTAAATCAATAGACAATGCACTCCAGCGGGTAAAGAGAAAACTCGAAAGGTACATGGAGATGCGGGATTACAGCCTGGTATAAAGATAAATATCAGAATAGCGGGAAAATGGATGGCATGACTTTAATCGGTGATGCTTTTTGTTTTGCTTTTTTTCTATTTTTCACCTATAAAAGGGATTTATATCAAAGTAAAATAGATAGAAAGGGAGGCTGAAAGAGTTGGAAACACTTTTGGTTTACAAAGATGGATCATCGAATAAATTTTGGAAAATACAGACGGATCATACCTCTTTTACGATTACATACGGAAAAATAGGGACAAGCGGAGCGGTCAAGACAAAAGTATTGGATTCAGAGGAAGAATGCAGGAAGGAAGCAGAAAAGCTGATTAAAGCAAAAATGAAAAAAGGCTATTCCCCAGCTGAAAAAAAAGAAGGAATTATGAAAGAAAGCTCTATGACTGAGCATGCATTCTGGAATCTATTGCAAACAGCCAAGAAGAAGGCAGCCGACAGTGAGGAACAAATTGAGGTGCTGACCTATGCTTTATCAAAAATGCCTATTAAGGATCTTGTGCGCTTCGATTACATCCTTCAGAAGTATATGAACGAATCATATTCTTCAAATTTATGGGCTGCCGCCTATATTATTATGGGAGGATGCTCGGATGATTGTTTTGATTACTTTAGAGCATGGCTTATTTTTCAAGGTAAAGAGACATACGAAGCCGCCATATCTAATCCAGAAGTGCTGATACCACTGCTGGTGAAGATGGAAGATGAGGGGGAATTTCCTCAGCTTGAAGAGCTTTTATCAGCAGCCTGCATGGCTTTTGAAGAAAAAACAGGCCGGGATGATGAGGATTATTACGAGCTGTTTGACAAACTTGAAGGATTTGAGTCACAGCCTGAAATGGAATTGGACTGGGAAGAGGATGACGAGGAAGAACTGCAAAATAGATTTCCAAAGCTATGGGAAAAATATGGAGAAGTACCGATGGAATGGTAGAAGGCTTGGGGTTGACACTCCAGGCTTTTTTATAAAATAAGACAGTCTTGACCGTCTTAGATGTCAGACGGATAAGATCAAAAGGATAATTAATCAGAAATCCGGCTGATTAAAGATACAGGCTGTTAACTGGCATGATCTGCTGTATGAAAAATAATGGTTTGACCGTAGAGATGCGAATTTGACCGTAAGATGTTGAAAAGCGGCCGTATA
This sequence comes from Metabacillus idriensis, assembly GCF_009674765.1. Lineage (GTDB taxonomy): Bacteria > Bacillota > Bacilli > Bacillales > Bacillaceae > Bacillus_P > Bacillus_P idriensis. Next base: position 515,870 of record NZ_WKKF01000001.1, read on the forward strand.
TAATCGCAAATTAGCTATTATAATTGTCATTTTGTCGGTATGTTGTGCACCTTCCTTTTAAAATTGCTTGACTTATTTTGGTTACGAAAATATAATTACTTACATAAAGTAAGTTGAATTCGAAGAATATTAAAGGGGGATTCATTTATGGAGTTTCATCAGCATCCGCATACCTATGTTGGCCAAGTCAGCATTAAAGTTCAGGATTTAGACAGGGCCTTAACGTTTTATCAGGATGTGATCGGTTTTAAGATCCTTGATCAAACTGAACGGCATGCCAATTTGACAGCTGACGGCAAGACGGTTCTTCTGTCACTTGAACAGCCGGAAAATATTTCAGCTAAACAGCCACAAACAACGGGGCTATATCATTTTGCGTTGCTGCTTCCAAAGCGCTCAGACTTAGGAAGAGTGCTGCAGCATTTGGTTCAGATCAGCTATCCGATTGGCGCATCCGATCATTATGTAAGTGAAGCTCTTTATTTAAATGATCCTGACGGAAACGGCATTGAAATTTATGCAGACCGGGCAGCATCTGAGTGGACTTGGCAAGATGGTCAAGTGTCAATGGCGACCGAACCGCTTGACGCACAAAGTGTCTTAGCTGAAGGGAAAGGGGAACCTTGGACTGTTCTTCCTGAAAAGACTGTAATGGGACATATCCATCTGCACGTTTCACATTTGAAGGATACAGAAGAGTTTTATGGCAAAGGCTTGGGATTTGAAGTTGTCACCCGTTATGGCAGACAAGCTCTCTTCATGTCAACAGGCGGCTATCATCACCATATCGGTTTAAACACTTGGGCAGGAGAAGGTGCTCACGCTCCGTCCGAAAATAGCGTTGGGTTAAAGTGGTTTACACTCGTCTATGCTGATGAAGAAGCTAGAAATAAAGCTATTCAGCAGCTGAAACTTTTAGGTGCAGACGTTCAAGAAGAAAACGGAAACTTTATCACAGCAGATCCATCTGGAAACCGGATTGTCTTAAAAATATAAATACATGATACAGTCTTATTGGCGACGCCAGTAAGGCTGTTTTTTTTGTAAATACTGAATAATGCAGGATTTGCACTGATAGAACTCGATTTTCCATTGATAAAATGGCGTTTTCATTGATAAAACCTGGATTTATACTGATAGAGCGATGAAGCACCAAAACCAGATGACGGCTGAAAAAGATGTTCCAAAGATTCACTAAAATTCGTATCAAGGAACCAGAATTTATATTGTTAGACCCGGATTACTGCTGCTAAAACGGTTGTTAAATAAGTAAGAATCAATACAAACCGCATAGAAAAAAATTCCATGAACATTTTGTGAAAGCGATTGTTTTCCTTAATAAATCAGAGTATAGTAAGGGTATAGAAAGTTAGTGAAAACATTCACAAACTTTCTTGACACAAGCTGGCTTGTCAAATTCTTTTCCTTTTTTTAACTGATTATGTGAAATGATTCACAAAGGAGATGTTTAAAATGGCATGGTTTAGAGGAACAAAGATGGCAGTTGTTTGGACGGTATTGCGGATATGGCTTGGTATACAATGGTTGGAAGCAGGCATTGGAAAAATTACTGGAGGTTTTGATGCAACAGGGTATCTTCAGGGATCAATTGCAAAAGGTGGCGGAGATCATCCTGCCGTCCAAGGCTGGTATGCGGCTTTTCTGAAACATGCAGCTTTGCCTAATGCTGAGCTGATTAATGTTCTGATTCCATGGGGTGAAGCACTTGTCGGAATCGCATTAATCGTTGGACTTGCAACACTGCCGGCCCTTTTAGCAGGTGCATTTATGAATCTGAACTTTATGCTGGCAGGAACAACCAGCACAAACCCGATCCTTTATACCGCAGCTATGTTATTAATGGCAGCCGGCACAGTCACTTGGTTTTACGGGGCTGACCGATTTGTCCTTCCATATATTAAAAACTATTGGAAACGAAATCAAGGGCTGAAAAAAACGAAACAACCTCATGCAGCAGCTCATTAATGATAAGACGGGCCAGAGGGGATTGAAAGGATATTAATTTCTAGTAGTTCTGTCTAGTTTCAGCACCTGAAACTAGACAGAACGGATCCGTCAATAAAGGCGAAAATCGCTTTATCTGCCGGTTCCTTTTCTAGCTGATCAAGGCGTTTGCACTTTTCTAATTGTAAAGGAAATTATAAAAGGAAATAGGTTGTGGATAATAAAATTAGGTTATCTACGTCCAGCTCCAGCGCCTAGATCCTCGGTCAGAACAAATCCGACAAAAAAGTATAAACCGGACTTTTCTGTCGGATTCTTATCTGCCTGTCTGAGCGGGTCTTGGCGCCTGCGCTTTTGTTCTTAAGACGTCGGAGCTCCCATATCAGACCATTCTTCTTTTGAAGGTCCATAAGCGCCGGTTACTGGAAGTCCTGCCTGACGCATTAAGACAGTCAGCTGTCCGCGATGGTGGATTTCATGTTTAACGAAAAGAGATAATGTCATCCCGTTTTTCCACTGAAAACCAAACACTTCTTTCGTTTCCTGCATTTTCTCATCATCCCAGTCACTTATGCCATCGAGAAGCGATTGAACCGTGACGCGGTACTGCTCCGCAATTTTTGCAGCTGCAGCAGGGACTTCATTGTTTGCAGGAGCCTGAATCTTAACACCCATTGGTTCAAGCATACCTCCAGTAGGCACTAAATGCCATGCTAGTTCACCAAGAGAGCGGTGCCCGGGTGCAATTTCTTGCTTTAATGAAGCATCTGTTAATGAATTCAGCAATTTTTGTGTGACAGCTGCTTCATTTTTGTAGTCGCTGATAAAGCTCTGTACAGTTAAATACATGTGATTAGCTCCCATCCGATTTTAATTTACAAGAACATACGTACTGTTCATTTATTCAATTCTCCATATAAACCTCATTTCCTTCTTAAAATAGAAACGATTTTTTAATCTGAAAAAACACGTATAGAATATTTTCAACCTGCAGAAAATGAATGTGGAAATCATCTCCATTCCCTATATGACATTTATCATGTATCTAACATGACACCTATGTCTGCACAGCGGAATGGAAAGCGTCTATAATTTGAATTACCTTATTACGAAGGGAATCAAAAACTATGAGCAAAGAATTGCAAAGAAACTTACGAAAACAAGTAGCTCCATATGAAAAAGCAAATACGAAAGCAAGCATTATGCAGATAGTCAATACCTTAGGGCCCTTCTTTATCCTTTGGGCGCTTGCGTATCAGAGTCTGTCGATTTCATACTTCCTGACGCTTGGATTCGCTGTCCTTGCTGCCGGATTTTTAACAAGAATTTTCATTATTTTTCATGATTGCTGTCATCACTCATTCTTTAAGAACCGAAAAGCAAATAAAATCATTGGTACAATTACAGGTGTTTTAACCCTGTTTCCTTACAGCCAATGGCAGCATGATCACTCAATCCATCATGCAACAAGCAGTAATTTAGATAAACGCGGAACAGGCGATATTTGGGTTCTGACAGTTGATGAATATTTGGCAGAGCCGATGTGGCGCAGAATTGCGTACCGTTTATACCGCAATCCGCTTGTGATGTTCGGAATTGGACCAACCTACGTTTTTCTTTTCAAGAACCGTTTTAATAAAAAAGGTGCAAAAAAAGGCGAGAAAATGAACACTTACCTTACGAATGCATTAATTGCTGCAGCAGCGGCTGCTCTGTGTCTCACTATTGGATGGGAAGCGTTTCTTTTAGTACAGGCCCCAATTTTCTTAATCTCCGGATCTATGGGTGTATGGCTTTTCTATGTACAGCATACATTTGAGGATTCTTATTTTGAAGAAGATGAAAACTGGGATTATGTAAAAGCAGCTGTAGAAGGAAGTTCATTCTATAAACTTCCAAAGCCGCTTCAATGGCTTACAGGCAATATCGGCTATCATCATGTTCATCACTTGAGCCCGAGGGTGCCGAACTACCGTCTGGAAGAAGCACACAATAACACGGCACCTCTTCAAAACATTCCGACGATTACACTTGCAACAAGCTTGCAGTCGCTTAAATTCCGTCTATGGGATGAAAGAAGCAAAAAGTTTGTGGGTTATAAAGAAATAAGAGCTCTCTCTAAAATGAGAAGCAGCCATCAAGTATAAGAATAATTGGAAAATACATGCAGTCTTTATAGGCTGCATGTGTTTTATTATGATAAAATAGTCAGTAAAAAAGGAGGTTCCATCATGTTTAAACGATATTTTAATAACGGAATTTCTCCTTATATATGGGCTGTACTCAGCATTCTGCCATTTTATTTTATTCTTCAATCCTCCTCAACGGCTGAAATTATCATTGGCATCTCTTTAACGATTTTATTTTTCATTATTTTCAGGTTCGCTTTTATTTCAAAGGGATGGCCGGTCTATCTATGGACGTGTCTGTTAATCGGTATTTCCTTTACATCGATGTATTTATTCACTTATATCTACTTTGCATTTTATATTGCTTACTTGATTGGAAATGTGAGAGACCGGATCGCTTTTCTAACCCTTTATGTCATCCATTTAGTCGTGACTACGGCTGCCATAAATTTCAGTATTATTTTTCAGGAAGCATCTTTTTTAGAACAGCTCCCATTTATTATTATCACGTGCATCAGTGTCATTCTTCTGCCTTTTAATATCTATAATAAGAAGGAGAGAGGACAGCTTGAAGAAAAGCTTGAAGATGCGAACAAGAAAATTTCGGAGTTTGTAAAGCTTGAAGAGCGTCAGAGAATTGCCCGTGATCTGCATGATACGTTAGGACAAAAGTTATCGCTGATTGGTCTGAAAAGTGATTTGGCCAGAAAATTAATTTATAAAGATCCTGAAAAAGCACGTGAAGAATTAAAGGATGTTCAGGCTACAGCAAGGACAGCCTTAAACGAAGTGAGAAAAATGGTCTCACAAATGCGGGGCATCAGGCTTAAAGAAGAAATGGTCCGCGTCAGACAAATTTTAAAAGCAGCAGAAATCGAGTTTGTCCTTGAGCAGGATGCTGCACTTTCTAATGTTTCCTTGCTTACTGAAAATATATTGAGCATGTGTTTAAAAGAAGCGGTAAACAATGTTGTGAGGCACAGCAAGGCAAAAACCTGTTATTTCCGGGTTGAACAGACGTGGGACGGAATCGTGATGACGGTCCGTGATGATGGGACCGGCTGCATTACTGAGGGTGATTTTACAAAAGGCAACGGGCTGAACGGCATGAAAGAACGCCTGGAATTTGTAAATGGAAGTCTCGATATCAGGTCAGAAAAAGGAACCACGCTCATCATAAAAGTACCGAATGATGTAAAACAAAAAGATAAGGAGGATCTCATATGATCCGAATCGTAATTGCAGAGGATCAGCAAATGCTTTTGGGCGCATTAGGATCACTGCTGAATTTGGAAGATGATATGGAAGTTGTAGGGAAGGCTCATAACGGAGAAGAAGCTGTTGCCCTTGTAAAAAAATTCAAACCGGATGTATGCATCACTGACATTGAAATGCCTGGAATGAATGGACTTGAAGCGGCCGAGCAGCTAAAGGCAGAAGGATGTAAAGTGATTATCTTAACAACGTTCTCACGTTCTGGATACTTTCAGCGTGCGGTAAAAGCCGGCGTAAGTGGCTACTTGTTAAAAGACAGCCCGAGCGAGGAGCTTGCAAGCTCCATCCGGAGCGTAATGGAAGGCAGACGAATCTATGCACCTGAACTCATGGATGATGTCTACAGTGAAGAAAATCCTTTAACCGAACGGGAAAAAGAAGTGCTTGAACTTGTTGCAGACGGCATGAACACAAAAGAAATAGCCGAAGAACTAAGCATAAAAGCAGGAACCGTCCGGAACTATATCTCAACCATCTTTGAAAAGCTGGAAGTGAAAAACCGAATAGAGGCTATTTCCCAGTCAAAGGAAAAGGGCTGGTTTAAATAAATCGCTGCAAACCTTGATAAAGTGGAGTACACTGAATTGAGGTTTTTTTGTATGACAGAATTAGGAGTATGTTGGAAAAAAGAAAGTATTTCAGGCTGATTGGTCAGTATTTTATTAATATCAGAAAGTATCTTCATCATATTGGAAAGTAATAGTCTTTATTAGGAAAGTATTTCCCTTTCTGAAAAGAAGGCAGACTTCCAAAAAGTCCTTCAAGCGATGCGAGCATGGGGAAAAAACAAAAGGAAGGATGCAAAAACAATTTGCATCCTTCTTTATTATGATTTTACCGCCCGATAGATCCGCTTGATTGTTTCAATATGCATGGCTTCATGATAGAAGCTGAATAAAAATGTCTCACCTGCAGTATGGAATGTAATGCCTGCCCGGTTTGTAAATGGTTCTTTCAGCTTTTGATGAAAGTGGCCGGGAATGTATTCTTTTAATCTAACCTTTTGATGATTCAGCACTTCTGAAATCTCAGCAAATGAGGGCGGTGTGCCCATCCAATCAGAAGGCTTAGTGCCGGCGCTGAAAAGCTCTTTATAATTCCCGGGTACTCCTGATTCCGCGCCAGATAGTTCGAAAACAAGCTTTTCCTGTATGTAGGCAATATGGCCAAAGTTCCAGCGGATGTTATTGTTGTAACCTGCAGGAATGATGTCCGCTCTTTCCTCAGGTATTCTGCTGAGTGTGTTTTCTGTAATGCCTCTCACAATCTCCATGTGCTGCATAATAGTTTGTTCCATGAAAAAAATCACTCCTTTACAAGGTTTATTCGTTTCTATACCCCGTTTTCCTCCTATTTTGATTTTTTTTAAAAGGATTTTCGATTTGTCTTAAAGAATAATACTTTGATGGTTCAAACTTTAAAGGTTCTGGAGGAACAAGATGTTAACTGAGATACAGCTAAATGAGATTGAGGTGCTTCAGCATGAATGCGAAGCGTTCGATCAAATACAATTAAAACTGAACTGGGATATGCTTAAAAATCGTTCTGGAAATGAAAAGAATGATTTTCTTCATTATGAAGATGGAAAGCTTGCGGCATTCTTGGGAATATACAGCTTTGGAAAAAAAGCAGAACTGTGCGGTATGGTCAAACCAGAGTACAGAAGAAAAGGAATTTTCTCTAAGCTTATGAAGCAGGTTTTATCAGCCTGCACAGAGAGAAAGTTCAGGGAAGTTCTTTTAAATGCTCCTGCAAAGTCCCCTGCTGCAAAGGATTTTCTAAAAACCATCTCGTGTGAATATGGTTTCTCTGAATATCAAATGAAATGGACCGATAACGAGTCTCCAGTTAAGGACAGCAGAGTTACTCTAAGAAAATCTGAACCTGCTGATCGTAAACTTGAGATTCAGCTGGATGTAAGCTGCTTTGGCTATTTGGAACAAGATGCATCCGATTACAATCATTCCATGAAAAGGGAAGATGATCAGGATTTTATCATCATTGAATTTGAAACCAAAGCAGTCGGGAAAATGCGTGTTTCTCATACGGGCGGAGAAGCCTGGATCTACGGCTTTGCGGTACTGCCTGATTACCAGGGCAGAGGAATCGGAAGAAATGCTTTGCAAAAAGTCATTGCGAAGGAAAATATAGCCGGGTATCCGATCTTCCTTGAGGTTGAGGCTAAAAATGCTCATGCTCTTAAACTATATGAATCATGCGGATTCAGGTCGTTTCATGTGCAGGATTATTATGTGCTGCAGAATTAAATAGGAGCATTTTCCCCTGAAGGGCGTTATCATTTCATTTGATGACGCCTGTTTGACTTTAGGTGCTTTTCATCATTTTATAGATGAATGGTGTCAGATATGAAAAGCAGAGCATACTCATATCAAATGACCAAGCATCATTCTGTTCACAGAATTCAGGGAGGAAAAGACTATCAGAAGCGGATCAGAATTTGTAGATTTTTTAATCATAGATGAATCTGAGCTGGTTTCATTTCAGCCATTGGCAGGATCTTTTGTTATTTTAAGATGCAGGGTGAAATTTCTGGTTTGTTTCAGTATAAAAAATAAGAAGTGGGAGCTTCCAGGCGGGAGAAGGAAATTAGGAGAATCTCCGAAAGAATGTGCGATAAGAGAATTATTTGAGGAAACCGGGCAATTTGTTCCGGAACTTGAATTTGCCGGTTTGCTGAAAAAAAGAAAGAAACGCACTGGAAAAATAAAATACAGTCCCATTTTTTTCGCTTCTGCAAAGGATTTAATGCCATTTAACGTGAATAAAGAAACATCTGAGATTCGTTTATGGAACCTTACTGAAAACATAGGTGCTGTTAATAAAACTGATTTCAGGCTATTGACCTGTTTGGAAAAGTTGCTGTTGGATGGAAAATGGACTTGGAATGAAGGATAAGAGTTTAAAAAAAGATAATATGTGATAAAGGATGAGGAGCATGAACAAACGCCCGGAACAAAATGAATATGCATCGTATTATGAAGGCTATATCCGCATGATACCTGAAGGGAACCTTGAACAAATTTTAAAGGAGCAAGTAAAGGATACCCTGTATTTGCTTAACCATCTTTCTGAGACAGCAGGAGAATTCAGATACGCAGAAGGGAAATGGAGCATCAAAGAAGTGATCGGCCATGTTGTGGATACGGAAAGAATCATGGCTTACCGTCTTTTATCTATTGCAAGGGGAGATGCGGTACAGCTTCCTGGCTATGATGAAAATGCATACGTAGCTCAAGCGAATTTCGATGGAGAGAAGATGGAAGACCTGCTTCAGAACATGTTCGTTGTCCGGGAGGGAACGCTGCTCCTGCTTAAGAGTTTAAAAGAAAAAGACTGGCTGAGATGGGGAACGGCAAATCAATTGGATGTTACCGTAAGGGCGATAGCGTGTATTATTGCAGGCCATGAACTTCATCATCGGAAAATCCTTAAAGAAAGATATTTGGGAGCGAAGGAATTTTCAGCTGGTTAATGTTTGAAGATCACAGCTGTGAACGATTACTCTAGAAAAAAACAGAATGAATGAAGGTACATATATGAAACGTATTCACTATAGCTGGATTATTTTATCCGTCACTTTTTTTGCCATTATTGTTGCAGGTATTATCAGATCCTCCTCGGGAGTATTTATCGTGCCTTTTGAGAAGGAATTTGGCTGGGATCGCCCCGTCATCTCGCTCGCCTTTGCGATCAGTCTGTTTCTATACGGATTATCTGGCCCATTTATGGCTGCCCTCATTGAAGTACTTGGCATTAAAAGAATGATGATTCTTGCAATGACCATTTTGCTGTCAGGGATTGTGCTTACTTTTTTCATGCAGGATTCCTGGCAGCTCATCCTCATATGGGGAGTTATTATTGGTCTTGGATCTGGTCTGTTTTTGACTGTACTGAGCCCTTATGTTGCAAATCGCTGGTTTGTTAAAAGAAGAGGGCTTGCGGTTGGAATTCTGACTGCAAGCACGGCAACCGGACAATTGATTTTACTGCCGGTTTTAGCCTGGATCACGGAAGCTTATTCATGGCGGGAAGCCATTGGACTCATTTTATTTCTTTGTCTTGGAATGTTTGTGATCATCCTGATCTTTATGAAAAATTCCCCAGAGGAAATCGGCATACTGCCTTATGGTTCGGTGCTGGAAGAAGCAAGCGAAAGCGCGGGTCAAAAGAAAAATCCGATTATAATGGCATTTCAAGGCTTAGTCGAAGCAATAAAAGCTAAGGAATTTTGGCTCCTTGCCGGAAGCTTTTTTATTTGCGGACTGTCAACGAGCGGGTTAATCGGGACTCATTTTATTCCTGTTTGCATCAGCTTTGGGATCCCGGCAGTAACAGCAGCGGGCTTGCTGTCCTTTATGGGCATCTTTGATTTAATTGGGACAACGGCATCAGGCTGGCTTTCAGACCGGTTTGATAATCGCTGGCTTTTGTTTTGGTATTACGGGCTTAGAGGCCTGTCATTGCTGTTATTGCCATATGCATTATTTGAAGGCTCTACATCTCTATTGGTGATATTTTCTATTTTTTACGGTTTGGACTGGATTGCGACAGTACCGCCAACAATCGGGATATCCCGGCAAGTCTTCGGCCTTGAAAAAAGCGGCATTATTTATGGATGGATTTTTGCTGCACATCAGGCTGGCGCTGCTGCAGCAGCTTTCGGAGGGGGAATGATTTATAAGGTTCTCAGCTCTTATACGTGGGCTTTTCTTATATCAGGTCTATTCTGTTTAGTGGCGAGTCTGTTCGTTTTGGTGATTAAGAAGCAGGAAGCACCTGTGATAGTTAAAGACAGTGGTGTAAAAGGATAAGTAGAAAAAGCTGTGTCACTTGGACACAGCTTTCTGTCATGCCTGAGCTAAACGGGCAATTCCGCTTTTCTGATCACCATTCCTGAGTAGTAGGCCTCACGATAATCTCGTTTACCGCTACGTCTTCCGGCTGTTCGATTGCAAAACAGATTGTGCGGGCGATGCTGTCTGCGCTGATGGCGCCTTTGTAGACATCTTCAATTCCTGATTTTACATCCTGATCCGTAATGGATTCTGTTAATTCGGTTGTTACTGCCCCGGGTGAAATGATGGTAGCGCGGATGTTGCTGTTTGTTGATTCTTCCATTCTAAGCCCTTCCGTAATGGCGCGCACGGCAAATTTTGTTGAGCTGTAGACTGAGCTTCCTGGTGCAATGGCATGTCCTGCAACAGAAGAAATGTTGATGACATGGCCTTGCTTTCGTTCTCTCATGTATGGGAGAACGGCCGAGATGCCATAAAGAACACCTTTAATATTGACGTCGATCATTTTATCCCATTCATCGACTTTTCGATTGTTTAAGAGTGACAGCGGCATAATGCCGGCGTTGTTGATGATCACATCTATTTGACCGAATTCTGCGTGGGCATATTGAGCAAGCTCCTCCATTTCAGAATGAGAGGTGACGTCCGTTACTTTATAGATGGCTTTTCCGCCTTTTGCCTGCAGTTCTTCCTGAAGGCCCTGAAGACGGTCTTCACGTCTTGCAGCAAGAACAAGCTTGGCTCCTTTGGCAGAAAGCTCTTTTGCAGTTGCTTCTCCGATTCCGCTTGAAGCTCCTGTTAAAATCACAACTTTATTTTCAATGTTAGACATTTTCATAACCTCGCTTTGATAAGAATGATAAACAGGTATTTCTGTTTATAGAGGACGGTTTTCCCTGTTTGAACACAGTTAAACTTTGTAACTGTATAACTGTATGCGGATAGAATGAAAGGAGCTGATTGAATGGACTCTGCCCTGCTGATGCTGCTCCCGCTTTTGCTTTATGCAGGAACTATTTTCCTTGGAATCTTTGCGATCATCTATTTTCTTAAATTAACAAAAGAAAGAAATGAAGTCTTAAAGGATATAAGAGAAGAATTGAAGAAAAGGAAACTATAGCAGTTATGCACTTATTAATAAAAAAGATGAATAGAAAAATGGCTGCTGACATTCTGAAGTGGACCTACGAGCCGCCCTATGATTTTTACAACATGGAGCTTACAGAAGGCAATATAATTGGAATGCTTTCAAACTCTTATTATGCGGTCGTCGATGATAAGGGGAGATTGATGGGCTTTTTTTGTCTGGGAAAACCGGCTCAAGTTCCAGATGGTCCCATGCAGGAAGTCTATTTAGAAAATATGATTGATATTGGACTGGGAATGAATCCGCATTTTACGGGTAAAGGAGCGGGAAGTGAATTCTTTTCCTATATTGTTTATCATGTTCGGATAGGATTTCCGAACATGCCGCTTCGTTTGACCGTTGCTTCTTTTAATAAAAGGGCTGCACGCGTTTATCAGAAAGCAGGATTTGTAGAGGCTGCGAGGTTTGATAAAGGCGGTGCAGCATTTATAGTGATGGTAAACAAAGGCGGATTATAGAGAAGAAAAAAGCTCAGACAAATTCTTTCATCTGAGCTTCTATCCTTTTAACATGGCGAAGAAATAAAAGATGCCAACTATCAATAAGAGTCCTATTAATCCTAAAACCAGGATGCAGATGAGGAGAATCCATCCAAGCTTTTTTTGCTCTGTTCTAATAAAGAAGATGCATAGTGTGAAAATTCCAAAGAAAAACCCTAAAATGGCCCATAGCCATTTATTTTTGTTATAGAGCGGTGCTTTAATAAACAAATAAACAGCGATGAAAATTTCTATCAAATAATACAGGATGCTTTCTGCCAATGGTAAACTCCTTTTCCGCTTTTAGCAGCAGTTACTTTGAACCTTTAAATTGTACCTGCTGTTCTTCAAGATTGGCAATCTTCAAGAGCAATAAATAGAGCATGAAATCTATGAGATTTCATGCTCTTATCGGTTTCATTTGTTATATTTAAGCTCAAACTGCTGTCTGATTCAGTACTTTTTCAATGAATTCCAGTGTCTTGTCAATGATCAGCTGCTGGTCATGGTCAAGCGTAGCGACATGGTAGCTGTTTTTAAGCGTGATCAGGTTTTTATCCTTCGAAGATATCTCTTCATAAATAACCCGTGAGTTGTCCGGCGGCACCACGTTGTCCACTGAGGATACAAAAATAAGCGCAGGACATGTGATCTCGTCCAGCTTGTTTTTCACTATGGCCATAAGTTTATTAATTTCTTTTAATGATTGAACAGGTGTTTTTTCATAAGCAAGCTCAGTAACCGCAGGATTTTTAATGTCAGATCCAATTGCGTCCAGAAATCTTGCCTGAATTTGCTGGGCGCCTGCCATTGTCGGGATATCGATTGCGGCATTAATTGGGATGATCGCTTTGATTTCAGGATGATGCTGGGCGAGATAGAGAGTCAGCGTGCCGCCCATTGAGAGGCCTGTAACAAAAATGGTGCTGCAGCGCTCTGCAAGCCATTGGTACCCTTCTTCAACAGAAGCAGTCCAATCCTCATAAGTGGTTCCTTCCATTTCCTCATAGTGAGTTCCGTGGCCTTTAAGCCGCGGTCCGCACACGGTGTATCCAGCTTTTGCGTAGGCTTCTCCAAGCGGGCGCATGCTTTGCGTTGAGCCCGTGAACCCGTGTGATACGAGAATGCCAACTGAATTCCCTTCAAAATAAAAGGGTTCTGCTCCTTCGACTACCGGATATCTTTCTGACATTTAACAAAACCTCCTGCCGATTATTTAAAAACGTCAACGTTTTACCATTCGCTATAAAACTTGCAATCTCCTACTAAAGGTTGAGATTCATCGATCTATTTTAGGATTCGGAAAATGAGAAATTGTGGTAAACTTTCTTTTATTACAAGGTGGAGGGTATATTCATGAAACAGCTTAAACAGATTCATCCGCTTGGGTGGAACATCTTAATCGGCACGATTTTTGGCAGAATGGCAACATCGATGAGCATTCCCTTTCTGGCGATTTATTTAACTCAAGTAAAAGGTGTCTCAGGGTCCATGACAGGAACGATTATTGCCGTCAGCTCACTTGCCGGCATCTTGTCAAGCTTTTATGGGGGCTATCTGTCTGACAAACTTGGAAGGAAAAAAGTGCTGCTGACATCCATCTTTCTTTGGGTGCTTGTGTTTATCGGTTTTGGGGTGGCAGACAGTGTGCTTTCATTTTTTATCATGAATGCGCTGAACGGGGTGTGCAGATCGGTTTTTGAACCAACCTCGAGAGCGCTCCTGTCCGATATTACAGATCAGAAAAATAAGCTGCTGATTTTTAATTTGAGGTATGCGGCCATCAATGTCGGGGTTGTATTCGGACCAATACTTGGCATCTTTTTGGGGTCAGCCAAAACGACGTTTCCCTTTTACATTGCAGCTGCGATTTATACTCTTTACGGCATATCGCTGCTGCTGACATTTATGAAATCGGAACTTGAAAGGGAAGCGGCCGAAACAGCACGTATTGCCTTTCGGGAGGCTTTTCAAGTCACGAGAAAAGATAAGCTGCTTCTGTTAACTTTAGTCGGCATTATCCTTTGCATTACGGGATTTTCACAGCTTACTTCTACATTACCGCAATACTTCGCCATGTCTCCTCAAATAAAAGACGGGGCCAAAACGTTTTCCATTCTGCTGTCGCTTAATGCGGTAGTCGTTCTTATCATTCAGTACCCGGTCGTCCGAATAGCGAGGAACTATTCGCCGATTAGATCGATCATGCTTGGAAATGTTTTTGTCGGCTCGAGTCTTTTCACCTTTGCTTTTGTGGAAAGCATTTGGATGATCGGCCTGGTTGTCATTTTCTTTACGGTTGGAGAAGTTTTGCTCTTTTCGATGATGGATGTTTTGATAGATGCCATTTCCAATCCTGATATGAAGGGAACTTATTTTGGCGCAATGGGCTTTACCCAGCTCGGGAATGTACTCGGTCCGTGGATTGGCGGGCTGCTTTTGGATTCTTACGGTGTCAGTGATCCGTCCATCTTATTCGGCTGTCTGATGATTATCACATTAAGCGGTCTGCCGGTGCTGCTGCTGGTAAAAAAAGAAATGGAGAAAAAGGTCAAAGGGACAATGATAAAACAGCATGTTCATGTTTAAAGAAGGGAGGAAGCGTATAGTGTGCGCTTCCTGTTTTTTTTATTGGATCTTTTCGTGAATTTTTTGCTGTTAGACTAGATATGTTTAAAACGATAAGTGGATTGCAGCGGAAGGCACTTGACTCCTGCGGGAAATAGAGGGAAGTTGGAGACCCCGCAGGCAAAGCCGAGGAGGCTCCAACCCTCCCCGCGGAAAGCAAGTTCCTGGAGCGGAAAGGAACGGACAACATTTATAATCGAATACAACAATCTATGCGAACACAGCCTTTTGATTAAACGCTCTTACTAATGCCCGTTTTCTTTTTAGTTGATGAAAAAGGAACAAACAAAAGCAGAAAGAGCAAGAATGCCACTATTTCCAAGGAAAGAATATACCAAGGATACGGCCCTAAAAAATCAAGCGGAGTCGGATTCACTGGTTTACGTGATAAAAACATATAATTACCGCCGGCCGTTTGATTGATGAAGTAAATAAGAACAGCTGCTGCATTCAGAAATCCCATTGTTTTTAATACAGATCTAAAGGTTACTTTGTACTTTTCAACCCATACAAAGAAGAAGCAGGTTAAGATGATTACCGAATGCGTTATAAAAAAGTGAAGAAAACGCAGGTGCGGAAAGTTATAGTTCAGTTCAGGCGTTAGTAATGCGAAGAAAGCTCCGGCAAGGCCGATAAAATACACAACTTCAAATACCCGCCTGCTTTTTGTGAGCAGCAGAACAATACATAAGAATAGACTGATGCTGCACAATTCCAGCGGAAGCGTGTAGGCAGCATTCCACGTTCCGTTTAAAGTCAGCCATAGGTGATAGGAGAGCTCGCAAACTAAACCGGTCCCTGCCAGAATCCATCTTGCTGCTCTATTCCTATTTTCATTCAGCAGTTTTTTTCGGAATAAGAAAAGGACCAATACAGTCAGGAACAGCAGGAATATACTTAATAAGTGAACTTTTGAAAAGGCAGCAAACGGGTTGTCTTCATAACTCTGCTGGAAAATCTGGTTCATAAAAAATCCTCCCCCTCTATAAAGAATAAGGGTTTTAGATGGTGATTAAAAGATAAAATTTGGAAAAAAACAATTGATTATTATCAAAATATATATTATTATCATAAGTGATAACAAAACACAGCAATGAATATAATGGAGGAAAATGATTTGAATAAATCAAAGATGAACCTGATCTTGCATCCTGTGAGAATAAAGATTGTGCAATCTCTGCTGAACGGCAAAGAGATGACCGTTCAGCAATTAGGGGAGAGGACGAAAGATGTTCCACAGGCGACACTTTACAGACATCTTAATAAACTTCTTGAAGCCAAGATTATTCAAGTGGTAAAAGAAAACCAGATTAGAGGCACGATTGAAAAGGTTTATGCGCTCAATGAACCATCCGTTCAGTCGCAGGAAGACTTCTTAAAGTTAACAAGTGAAGAACATTTAGAACTTTTTATGAATTTTACAACACAGCTGATGGGGATGTATGAGAGTTATCTACAAAATGACGAAGCGGATTTGGTGAAAGATGGAGTAAGTTACGCTGTAGCAAACGTCCATTTATCAGATTCAGAATTTATGGAACTGGTAAAGGGGATCGCTGAACTGCTCCAAAACGCCATGCTAAATGAACCTTCGCCTGAACGGAAAGGAAGAAACATTGCAACGATTGTGATTCCTGATAAAAAGCCTTAGGGGGAAGAGATATGAAAAAAACGGATTTGAAATTGGCATTGCTCATAGGAGTGATCTGTTTCGGAGCAGGATTCCTCCTCGTGCCGTATCAAATGAATGCATTGACATCTGCACTGCCTGCGAGTGAATTGGAGAAGATGACTGGTAAAATTTCGGTTGGATTTCTATCAATGGTGACATCGATTCAACTATTTTTTACGAGTTTTATTCTTTCATGGATCGGTTTCAAAATGGCACGCAAAACGGGCTTTTCGTTTGAGATTCTTCAGTCATTGGTTGAAAAGGGACCAAAGAAATGGTTTCGTGCAAAGTCTCTGCTGCTAGCTGTCCTTCTCGGTACAGGGACCGGATTCATCATTGCCGGCGGCGATCGTTTTTATTTTGAAAAGCATATTCCTCAAATTGAAGCAATGAATCCGGAATTTTCTTGGATAGGGTTACTTGCAGGCGCTTTATACGGGGGCGTCTTCGAAGAAACCATGCTGCGTTTATTCTTTGTCAGTCTGCTCGTATGGGTATTTATCAAAATTTTAAAAAGAGAGAACAGCACCTTTTACTGGGCAGCTATCATCATTGCCGCTCTATTATTTGCTTTGGCCCATTTGCCTTTTACAAACCTGCTTTTTGGCGGGCTTACAGACTTGATTATTTTCCGCTGCTTTTTGCTGAACGGAATCGGAGCCATCTTTTTCGGCTATCTGTATTGGAAAAAAGGGTTTGAATATGCCATTGTTTCACATATGTTTGCCCATATTTCCATGCAGCTGGTGTTTATTCCATTATTCTATTAAAAAGGGAGCTTGAGAACAGATGATTGAAGTCGCGGATGTTTCAAAAAAGTTCGGCAGCCAGACGGTGCTGAAGAACGTCAATTTTAAAGCTGAAGAAGGAAAGATTGTAGGGCTCCTTGGACCGAATGGAGCTGGAAAAACAACATTTATCCGAATATTAAACGGGGTCATAAAAGCGGACAGCGGAATGATTTCGATCCTGAATCATGATCCATTGAAAAATGGTGATGAAATCAGAAAAATATCAGGCATTGTCACAGAAGGGGCAGGTTTGTATCATCAATTAAGCGGCGAGGAAAACTTAGCATTTTTTGCAGATTTATATGGGGTCAAGAATAAAGCCAGAATTCGTCAGCTGCTGGAGCTGTTTGATTTGGAAGATCATAAAGATAAACCTGCCGGCACATACAGCACAGGCATGAAAAAGAGACTTGCTCTCGCAAAGGCGCTTTTGCACAGTCCAAAATTGCTGTTTCTGGATGAGCCGACCAATGGCCTCGATCCGGACGGCATCAAAATGGTGCTCGCTTATTTGAAAAAATACAACGAGGAAACCGGCACAACGATGATCATCTGTTCTCACGTATTGCATCAGCTGGAACCCGTTTGTGATACCTTCGCTTTTCTTGAGAATCAAACCATTGTTGAACAAGGAACAAAAGCTGAACTTGAGAAAAAATATTTAAAAGAAATAAAGATAAAAGTAAACACGAATCTGAAACTTCAGGGAAAAGAATATATGGCGTTTCCTTGTGAACAATGGGGAGAAGGAGAAATGATTTTCAATCTGCCTGGAAAAGAAGATATTCCTTTCTTGCTGAAAGGGATTTTAAAAAACCATCATGTCTATTCCGCTGAGATAATAAATAATGATCTGGAATCCATTTATTTTAAAGTAAGGGAGAAGCATAATGAATAGGACCATGATGAAAGCAATCATAAAAAAAGATTTATGGGATATTTTCCGCAGTAAAAACTTATTTGCTACGCTAATTATCATTCCAATTCTTTTTTCAGCGGTCATACCTGCAGCTATTCTTGGCAGTGCTCTCTTTTTCGATATCGAAGAGCTGGCGGGCAATGATGCACAAAAGATGATCAGCAGCTTCCTGACTCAGCTGAAAAGTGAAGACCTTGCTCTTGAAACGACCGAAAAGCAATTTGTTTATTTATTTATCAACTACATGCTTCCGTCCTTATTTTTGCTGGTGCCGATTATTACGGCCAGTGTTGTCGCCGCCAATAGTTTTGTAGGGGAGAAGGAACGGCGTACACTTGAGAGTCTGCTTTTTTCTCCTGTTCCGATTAAAACTCTTTTTGTGAGTAAAATCCTAGGATCGTTTATTCCCTCGCTGCTTGTTTCTTGGCTGAGCTTTCTGCTTAGCGGTGTGATCATTAATTTACTGGGATATCAGCTGTTTGGACAAATGATCTTTCCATCGGCCAATTGGCTGGCGCTGATCTTGTGTCTTTCCCCGATGGTGTCTCTCATGACAGTCTTGCTGAACGTTTTTATCTCCTCCCGGGTTAAAACGTATCAGGAAGCACAGAACATTGGAGGACTGATTATTCTGCCCGTTGTGGGAATGATGGCCGGCCAGGCTAGCGGCTTGTTTTTGGTTGGCGCGCAAATTACCCTGCTGATTGCGCTCGGTATTCTGATTGTGAACGCCATTTTGCTGCAAAGAATAACGAAGTATAATGACCGGTATGTGCTGTTTGAAAAGCAGATTCATTGAGGATGTTTTTTAAAGGCTGTTTTTGCATGGATTGTTGTTTTTCATGATAAATGATGTTGTCCGTTCCTTTCCGGTCCAGGAACTTGCTTTCCGCGATCCGGCTGGGAGCCTCCTCGGCGCCTGCCTGTGGGGTATCCCATTTTGCTCTATTTCCCGCAGGAGTCAAGTTTATCCGCTGCAATCCACTTAGAGTTGAAAGAATCTAGTCTAATAGCAACAATATTTACGAAAAGAGCCTTGATTATAAATATTGTCAGCGATCTTGCCGGGGATGTTCTCGGCTTTCGTGTTTGTTGTGAGGACAAAAAAACAGAATAGCAGCTGCAAGGTGGAATCAACCGCGTCGTATGAGGACAAAAAAACAGAATAACAGCTTCAAGCTGGAATCAACCACACCGTATGAGGACAAAAATCCAGAATGGCAGCTTCAAAGTGGAATCAACTACACCGTATGAGGACAAAAATCCGGAATGGCAGCTTCAGGGTGGAATCAACCATTGTTTCTGCTGCAATCCACTAAGGGTTTGTACCTTTAAATCACAAAGCAGCTAAACAGAGCTATATGAAAAAACCCCCGCAGCCAAACGGCAACGGGGGTCATTTCATTATATCTTAAGATCAATCTTCGCGCTTTTCTTTAGTTCTTCTACTTTTTGTGCAAGCTTCTCCTGCTGTTTTTGCTGCTGAAGAGATTGTTCAATCTGAGGTTTTACTTCTTCAAGCTTTGGAACTTCCTGTCCGCTGCTTTTTCCTTGCTCTGCGTATTGATCATACGTTTTTTGAATTTCTTCATTTGAGATCTCGCCTGCAGGCACTTCTTTTTCAATATACTGTCTGAATTTAATATCATCAGCAATTTGAGCTTCAAGTGTTTTCATGTCCATGCCTGATTTTTTAAGAGCGGCTTCGAATTCTTTTTCTGTTTTAAACTGTTTTTTCGTTTCATCAAGCTGTTTTTTTACGTCTTCATCAGATGCTTTATAGCCTTTTTTATCTGCCTCTTGAAGAAGCAGGGTTTGTCCGACTAAGCTGTCCAGTGTTTGTTTTTTAACTTGCTCTGCAGCTTCTTTAGAAGTAGGGTCTTGTCCCATTTGCTGCATTTGGCCCTGAGTTGATTGAAGGACGCTGTTGTAGTCGGCACCAAGGATTTTTTCATCATTTACAAGAGCAACAGTTTTCTTTTCATCCACTTGCTGCTTTTCTAGTTTCTTTTGCATTTCTTCCATTTGCTTTTGCTGATCCTTCTGCTCATCAGTTTCGGCTGTTTTTGCTTTATCATCATTTTTCGCTTCTTTGCTTTCTTCATTTCCTCCGCATGCTGCTAAAACAACGGCCATCAGACCGGTTATTAATGGTAACATCACTTTTTTCATAATCGATCTCCTTCCTTCAAGCTAGAAGTATAATTTTTCTTTTGAAAAAAAATCATCTAGTGCGCATTATAAAGGAAATTCAGTGAAAAAGAAACCTTATGCGGCCGATCTGAAGAATTGTAACAGGATTGAAACGTTTAAAATCAGTTAATAGCAATATAAAAATATGTTAGAATATGGGTATCAAATACATCAATTACTGGAGAATCTTATGGATATCAAATGGAATCCGGTTTTAAAGGAAGAATTAACGGCAGCTGCCCTGCAAAACGCAATGAATGCGGGTCAACTTACAGCAAAAGAACTTGTAATGTATTACATGTACCGGATCGCGAAATATGATCAGGCAGGTCCAGCCATCAATTCCATTCTTGAAGTAAACCCTGCTGCTTTTTTCATAGCTGAGGCATTAGATCATGAAAGAAACACCAAGGGGCCAAGAGGACCGCTTCATGGAATACCAGTGCTGCTTAAAGATAATATAGAAACAAATGATGCTATGCATACAAGCGCAGGTACGCTTGCTTTGGAAAACTATCTGCCTGAAAAAGATGCATATCTCGTAAACTTGCTGAGGCAGTCAGGTGCCATTATTTTAGGAAAAACAAATATGACAGAGCTTGCGAATGGGATGTCATCTGAAATGTGGGCGGGTTATAGTTCGAGAGGCGGACAGGTGGTAAATCCATATGGGGATTTCTTTGTAGGGGGATCAAGCTCGGGAGCTGCGGCTGCAGTTGCTTCTAATTTGGCGGTATTGGCTGTCGGAACTGAAACGGATGCTTCTATTTTAAGCCCAGCCATTCAAAATTCTGTCGTTGGAATTAAGCCCACAGTAGGCCTTATTAGCCGTACTGGAATGATTCCGTTTACATATTCACAGGACACAGCAGGACCAATTGCAAGAACTGTGGAAGATGCTGCCTTGCTGCTTTCAGCACTTGCTGGGCCGGATCCATCAGATCCGGCCACCTTAAAAAGCGATGGGAAAAAGGATTATTCGGTTTTCTTAGATTCAGAAGGGTTAAAAGGTGCAAGAATTGGAGTCTTTAAGGATGCTGATGAAGACTATTTTCAATCTGGTGAATATGATGAAGGCTTATTCAAAGATGCTGTTTTGGGCTTTAAGGATCTTGGGGCAGAAGTTATTGAAGATATCGTCATTCCATCCTTTCATAGAAAGTGGAGCTGGAATGTTTTATTTTATGAACTGAAGCACAGCCTGGACAACTATCTCGCTAAGCTTCCTCCGCAACTGCCGGTACATTCTTTATCTGAGCTGATCAAATTCAATGAAAATCACAAAGAACAAACGCTGAAATATGGTCAAGATAAACTTGAAAGCAGAGCAAAGCTGCCATATTCATTGAGAGCACCTGAATATATACAAGCAAAAATAGAAGATATATACTTTTCACAGCAGGAAGGTATAGATTATGCATTGAAAAAAGATAAGCTGGACGCCATCCTTTTTCCTTCGTATATTGGTTCAACAATCTGTGCAAAAGCTGGTTACCCATCAATTGCCCTGCCTGCAGGATATATGGAAAACGGCAGGCCTTTTGGGATTACTTTAGCGGCATCTGCGTTTAGTGAGGGGCTTTTAATCAAGCTTGGCTACTCATATGAACAGCATACGAAGCAGAGAAGAAGTCCCAGCTTGGCGAAGACCAAGAGAGAGAAATAAAAAGGAGATTACCATGACACAGACACCAAACAGCAAACCTTGTTCAGAATCAAGAGTTTTTCAAACAAACCGTGTACTGCCGCCTGACACGAACAATCATCACACGTTGTTCGGAGGAAAATTAATGGCTTCAATAGATGTTGTAGCCTCCATTTCAGCCGCAAAGCATTGCCGTTCAGAATGCGTCACGGCATCAATGGATTCGGTTGATTTTCTGCATCCGATTCGTCCGACTGATGCGGTGCACCTTGAATCTTTTGTTACATACACAGGAAGATCATCGATGGAGATATTTGTTAAAGTTACGGCAGAAGATTTAGTAAGTGGTGAATCAAGAGTCGCAGCGACAAGCTTTATCACTTTTGTTTCACTGAATGAGCAGGGAAAGCCGAAAGAAGTTCCAGGAGTTTACCCTGAAACAGATGAGGAGAAATATTTATTCGAATCAGCAGAGGAGCGCTCTCTGATCAGAAAAGCGAGAAGAAAAGCAAGTATTGCGTTCTCTGAAGAAATTAAAAAATATTGAGTGATATGGTTAATAAAAGGGAAGATCCTTTTCGGGTCTTCCCTTAATACTGATTGAAAGTAGATTTATCCTGATTAAACGCGATTTTCCACTGATAGAATCCGAATTTTCATTGATTGCCTTCGATCGTGCCTCTAAAATTTATCCGGAAATTGCTTCATGATTCCTGCAGAAAGAACATCGGCCATCATCAGCAGATGGTCTAACCCTTTATCAAATGCCAGTATACTGGCGTTCCAATCCTTCTTAAGTCTTGCCGTTACATCATCTGTAATGAATTGCAGATGCATATATAATGCTTCCTTTAGCTCTTTTTCAGACCAATTCGGGTTGGCGCTGCTCAAGAACTTCGCAATGTCATCGGCATTCTTATACCATTCTGT
The DNA here is from genome assembly GCF_009674765.1 of Metabacillus idriensis. Classification (GTDB taxonomy): domain Bacteria; phylum Bacillota; class Bacilli; order Bacillales; family Bacillaceae; genus Bacillus_P; species Bacillus_P idriensis. The sequence goes on from NZ_WKKF01000001.1 coordinate 538,460, forward strand.
ATTAAACTTCTTAAAGTCTGATTGATTGCCGCTTTTTGCAGCTGCCGTTAATTTTCCTGCAATCAGAATGTGATCTCTTAATAGTTCCGCAAGTTTGTTTCCTGCTTCTTCCCCGTAGTAAGGCTTAATGGCATTGCCGATGTCATCCTGATTTTTCAAAAGTCTTGCAAGCAGTTCTTTTTGATTTTCAAGTCCATTAATGGAGCTGACAATATAGCTTTTTGTCCAAATCGCATGATCGATCCAGAGCCTTCTCATGCCCTCCTTTAGAGCAAGAGCTTCTTTAGTTATGCACTCCGTTTGTTCCCTGGATTCTGCTTTTGCATCTGGTGCTGCAGGCGACAGGGTAAAAGCTAACGTCATTATTGCCAGGCCAGCAATTATTAAATGTTTTTTCACACAGATCATCTCCTTATTGTTTTTTTGTAAAATGTTCCATCATTAGTTTGCATAAAAGACCAAAATTCATTCTTCAAATTCTCCATATTGACTTTTCCAATGCATCATCATATAGTTAAATCTGTTAATAGTTAAACAAGTGAACAATTAAACAATAGAACAATCGTTGAAATGAGGTGAAGAAATGTCAGGAGAAAACATAAAAGAACTGGTCGATCGGTACATAACGGTTTCTTTTTCCGTTACAAGCATTGCAGAGACTCTGGTCAAAGAGCAGATTGGGAGCGATCTGACAAATGACCAGCACTACATGCTCAGATATATCAATCAGGCGAACTCATGTACATCTTCTGAGTTGGCAGAAGTGTTTAATGTGAAAAAAAGCGCGATAACCGCGATTATCACAAGAATGTTTGAAAAAGGGCTGATTGAGCGGACGCGTGATGAAAATGACCGCCGCGTCGTTTATCTGACGCTGACTGAAAAAGGAAATGACCTGTTTGAAAAAGCTGAAGACCGCATTCATAAGCTTGTGGAATCCTTTATTAATAAGTTCGATCCAATGGAAATTAAACAATTTATTGAAACCTATGAAAAGCTCAACCAAGTATTAATCGAAAGCAAAGAAGAATAACTGGGGGAAAACCATGAAGACAATTATTAAAAGCAAATGGCTTGTACTGATTGCCTGGATTGCTGTTGTGGCAGGGTTATTGTTTGCGGCCCCGAATATGGCGGATTTAGTCCGGGAAAAAGGACAGATTGATGTGCCAAAAGGATATTCCTCATCATATGCCTCTGAGATTTTAGACGAAGTGCAGAAGGATGAAGGCGGCGGAGATGAAAGCAGCGTTGCACTTGTTTTTTACAGTGAAAAAAAACTGACGAAAACAGAAATTGCCGAAGCTGAAAAAGCGATCAGGCTGCTTGAGAAAAAGGAAGATAAACTTGGCATTACTGAAATTCTCACACATTTTAACGAAGAAAGCTTAAAAGAGCAGCTTGTATCGAAGGATGGAAAAGCGATTTTGGCATCCGTTAATGTGGCCTGGAATGACAGAGAGCCGAGTGAGGTAAGAGAAGCCTTATACGGTGCGATCGAAGATGTAAAAGTTGATCACGATTATACGGGGAACTGGATGATTAATGAAGATTTGATGAAAAGCTCAGAAGAGGGCCTGAAAAAGACAGAAGGCATTACAGTTGTCTTTATTTTAGGGGTTTTGCTCTTGGTTTTCAGATCGATTGTCGCCCCGCTTATTCCGCTGCTGGCAGTTGGATTCAGTTATTTGGCTTCGCAGTCGATTGTGTCATTTTTAGTCGATTCATTTCATTTTCCGATTTCAAATTATACTCAAATCTTTTTAGTTGCGGTCCTGTTTGGAATCGGAACAGACTACTGTATTTTAATTTTAAGCAGGTTTAAAGAAGAATTATCTGCTCATGAAACTGTGCCGGAAGCTATTGTGGCAACTTACCGAAATGCAGGACGCACCGTGTTTTTCAGCGGTGTTGCCGTTATGATCGGTTTTGCGGCAATCGGTTTTTCACAGTTTAAACTCTATCAATCTGCTTCAGCGGTTGCGGTAGGGGTTGCTATTTTACTAGTGGCTTTGTTTACGATTGTTCCTTTTTTCATGGCGGTTTTAGGCGGAAAGATTTTCTGGCCGTCCAAAAGCAAAGCAGAGCACGGGGAAAGCAAGCTTTGGGGAGTATTAGGAAGGTTTTCGCTGGCACGTCCATTACTGTCCCTTTTGATAGTAGCTGTGATATGCGTCCCATTTCTAGCAGTCTATGACGGAGAATTATCATTTGATTCACTTGAAGAGGTCAGCGGAGATGTAGAGTCGATTAAAGCATTCAATGCGATCGCAGACAGCTTTGGTCCGGGGGAATCGATGCCGACTCAGATTGTCATGAAAAATGATGAAAAAATGGATTCTGCAGAATATGCAGCACTTGCAGAGAAAATCAGCCAGGAGCTCGAAAAAGTGGACCTGGTCGATAACGTTCGCTCTGTTACCCGTCCAGCAGGAGAACCAATCGAAGATTTCTTTGTCGCCAAACAGGCGGAAAGCCTTGGAGAGGGAATTGGAGATGGGAAAGAAGGACTCGATGAGATCAGCAAAGGTCTTAATGAAGCAGGCAGCGAGCTTTCTAAGTCTGAGCCGGAGCTGAATGATGCAGCAGAAGGCATAAACGGCTTAATTTCCGGTACTTCTGAGCTCCAATCCGGACTGACTGAAGTTCAGGCGAATTTAGCAAAAATCGAAAATGGAATTCGTCAGGGGTCAGCAGGATCAGGAGAAATTAAGAAAGGCCTTGAACAGGCTAAAGCGGGCAGTGAGGAATTGCTTGCAGGCTATAAGGAACTTTTGAGAGGGTACGAGGATATTGAAGGAAATTTGAAAAACTTGAGTACTCAATATGCACAGGTTCAAAATGGCCTGTCAGCTTTAAATGATGCCATGGTTCAAATCCAGAAGGAGGATTTTGCCTATCTTGAAAATAAATATGCAGGTATAGAGGATGAAGCACAGTATCAAAACATAAAGGGAACGGTGGGCGCTGCCCAGCAGGAGCTGCCTAAGATTTCAGCTGTATTAACAGAGCTGAACTCCGGTTTATCTCAATTGACCGCAGGCATGGGCCAGGCAAACGCAGGCTTTGCTGAAGCGAATACAGGCCAGGGTGGAATTTCCGGAGGTCTTGATGCACTCATAAAAGGCATCGATCAGCAGCTTGCAGGACTGGGTCAGCTCGCTGACGGTCAAGGACAAATCATAGATAACATGCCGAAGTTTACTGATGGACTTAGCGGAATCAACTCCGGGCAAAAACAGCTGCTTGACGGATTTGGAGATCTTGGAGGTCAATTAGGAGAGCTAACAGATGGTTTGAATCAGAGTGCGGACGGTCTGAATCAAGTATCAGAGGGACTTGGTTCTGCCCAGGATTACCTGTCAGGCTTATCAAAGACATCGGATACAAATGGTTTTTACTTGCCTCAGGAAGTGTTAGAGAGCAAAGAATTTGAACAGGCGCTGGGTGCCTACATGTCAGAGGACCGCAAAACAATGACTCTTGATGTTGTCATGGAGGCTAGTCCTTATTCAAATGAAGCAATTGAACAAGTGCCTGAAATTAAAGAGGCAGTAGAAAGAGCTGTGAAAGATACGAAACTTGAAAATGCAGTAGTCGCAGTCGGCGGAATTACCAGCACGAATGCAGACTTAAGCACTGTTTCGGCACAGGACTATTCCAGAACGGTTGTCCTGATGCTTGTCGGAATCTCAATTATTCTTATCTTCATGTTCCGATCTATTATTATGCCAATCTATATTATCGGATCCTTAGTCTTGGCTTATTTTACATCTATGGCTATTAACGAAGTAATCTTTGTAAACATTCTGCAGTATGCGGGCATCAGCTGGGCAGTGCCATTCTTTGGATTTGTCATTTTAGTCGCTCTTGGAGTTGATTACAGCATCTTCCTTATGGATAGATTTAACGAATACCGCGATCTTTCAGTAGGAGAAGCGATGCTGATGGCTATGAAGAAAATGGGAACTGTCATTATTTCAGCTGCGGTTATTCTTGGCGGAACCTTTGCGGCGATGATGCCGTCGGGAATGCTGTCATTGCTGCAGATTGCATCAATTATATTAATAGGTTTGTTCTTATATGCGCTAGTGATTCTGCCGCTGTTTATTCCAGTAATGGTGAAGAGTTTTGGGCAGGGGAATTGGTGGCCATTTAAGAGGATTTCGAACTGAATAGGTTAAGATTCAAGCCGTTCTCTTGATGAGGACGGCTTGCCCTGCTAATCGAGTTATTTACAAAGAAAAAAATAAGACCAGCAGCTGGAAATTTTTAGTTAATATTGATAAGCTAATGAGGACAATAAGAAGTTATTATTGTGCTCTTTCTTTATGAAAAATGATATATGCAAGAATAGAGAAGGTCGTGATTAAGGTGAACTCAGCAAATGAAGATTTAATGAAAGATTGGAAAAAAAATATTATTCTCTTTTTAAGCAGTCAGACGATATCACTTTTTGGTTCGTCCTTAGTTCAATATGCGATTATGTGGTATATCACACTTACAACGGAATCAGGTCTAATGATGACGCTGTTTATCATCTGCGGATTCATACCTACTTTTATTTTATCTCCCATTGCGGGTGTATGGGCGGACCGCTACAATCGGAAAATGCTGATTATTTTATCAGATGGACTGATTGCGATTTCAACACTTATCCTCGCTATTGTATTTTTTATGGGGTATGATGCGATTTGGCTGCTCTTTGTTATGGCTGCCGTTCGTGCAATCGGGACAGGCATTCAAACACCGGCAGTCGGAGCCATTTTACCTCAAATCGTTCCAAAGGATAAGCTGACGAAAGTGAACGGAACAAACGGGAGTCTTCAAGCAATTATTATGTTCGTGTCTCCAATCGTCAGTGCAGCTCTGTTAACAATGGCTTCCATCGAAATGATTTTTATGATCGATGTCATTACTGCAGCTATTGCGATTCTGACGTTACTTGCATTTTTTAATATTCCGGTGCATGAGAAAGCATCCGAAAAACAAACTACGAGCTACTTCGATGATTTTAAAAAAGGATTAACGTATATAAATAATCACGATTTCCTTAAGAAATTCTTTCTGTTTTTCGCGTTTTTCTTTGTCTTAATGGCACCTGCTGCATTTTTAACTCCATTGCAAGTTACTCGCAGTTTCGGCGACGGTGTGTGGAGGTTAACAGCCATCGAAATCGCTTTTTCAATTGGGATGATGGCGGGCGGAGCAATGATTGCTTCTTGGGGAGGTTTTCAAAACAAAGTTTATACGATGACATTTGCAAGTCTTTTAATGGGAGCCTGTACGTTTGCTCTCGGGATTGTTCCTGTCTTTTGGATTTATTTAATTTGTATGGCTGTATTTGGAGTTGCAATTCCAATTTTTAATACGCCAACTATGGTTTTATTACAGGAGAGAATCGATGAAAATTATCTAGGGAGAATTTTTGGTGTATTTGGCATGATATCGACATCGATGATGCCGCTTGGGATGCTTATTTTCGGTCCACTTGCAGATTTCATAAAGATTGAATGGCTGCTTATTGGAACAGGGTTACTCATTTTAATCCTTGCAATCTTTTTAGGAAGAAACAAAGTATTAATTGAAGCCGGAAAGCCCGTTTTGAAAAAACATGCTAATTAGTCAGGATTTCTTTCATTAATGAGAAGGTTACTTATGTTTCATTTTCCACCAGATAAAATTATATGTGTTAGGTCTGAAGAGATAGGGTAAATAATTTAATAATAATGAAATAAATAATAAAGAAATAAATAATACGTCTCTATATCTCTATACTTCAAATCAAGGAGAGGTTGATATGATTTATAAGAGGATATTGGTAGCGATGGATGGTTCAGAGGGAAGTAAGCAAGCGTTGCAGCATGCAAATGAGCTGGCACGGAATAATGGGGCAGAATTGATTTTGGTTCATGTTAAGAACGAGGCTCATCTTCCACTTTATGGCGGAGTATATCCCGTAAGTGCAGGCGGCACTCAAATTATTCAGGAAGAAGTAGAGAGAGCTGAAAAAGGTGAGATAGAAAAAGGTGAAGAAATTTTAAGAAAAGCTAAAGAAGAAATATCTCCTGATATTAAGGTTTCTGCAGCCTTATTAGGTGGTGACCCATCAGCATCCATTTGCGGGTATTCTGAAAAGAACAACATTGATCTTATCGTAATGGGAAGCAGGGGACTAAGCGGAATAAAGAAGTGGGTCTTAGGCAGCGTCAGTCAAAAAGTATTATCAGAGGCCACACAGGCAGTTCTTATCACTAAGTAACTTAAAGATTTCATCGCTTGAATGCAGAAGAAATGAAAGGGTATTTTCTATGAAATCTGAGTATCTAAATATGCCGTGTACGGAGAGAAAGGTGATCTTTATATCGACCCATTTGCCATTAACGGGTTCCGTTTTGAAGGAGAAACCGACAAAATGCAGTAGAAAATGGGTACTAAATTGCACAGCAATTTGTACCCGTATTTTTGTTGATATGACGGGTTTTAAAGCTGCCTTGCACCATATTTAGCAGTGGGAATTATATGCTGTTTTGTAGAGGTGGAATCACTTAATGTATACCCTGTAAAATGAGCTGCAAATTGCTATGTAATTTGTCCTGCAACTTATCCCAGAGCAAAGCCTTGGAAAACAAAAAAGGCTCAGAGTTTGTACTCCGGCCAATAATAATAAAGATGGTTACTCCGCAATAGCCCCCGATTGTTGAAGTTCATTAATGTTGCCTTATCGAAGAATAGCGCCCGATTGTGGAATAAAGAACACAATCCACTATTTGTGAATTGCGACCGATTGCTGAAGATCAGAACTACAACATTATAATAAGAAATAGATTAGTTCCTCTTGAACTAACGCACTTCTATAGTTTAAGTGCAATGTTTCACAAAATTCCTTATGGTGAATAATTTTACAAATTTGCTCTTCTGTCCTTTAAGAAATCAATGATAATTCAACAATACCTATAACCATTATGATTATTTGTAATTAAGAAATAATTGATTCAACAAAAAAGACGATGGATGATCACCGCCTTAAATGTTTTTATCTTTCTGTAAATTTATTTTTGAAAAAAAGGTAATCAACCTTATGTTTTGTGGCCATTAGTTGTGATGCAAGTATTGCGGTGTAGATAGTTGTTAATAGTATGCCAAAAATTGCTATGCCTAATAATGAGTCCTTGTTATTCAAAATAATAACCTCCATTTCTAAGGCAATATAGTGGAATACATCTTAGATTTAGTCAATTTTTAAGGTTTTAGAATGACTTTTATACAATTATCGGTCCTAGTGTCAAAAACTTCATAACCATGCTTTGCCTGGTCTAATGGAAGAACATGTGTAATTACATCACCAATATCAACCTTTCCTTCAGATATAAGATTGTAAAGAAAAGGCATATACGGAATAACTGGGGCCTGACCCGTTTTAATGTCAACATTTCTTTGGAAAATGTCTCCTAATGGGAAACCGTTATAACGTCCTCCATAAACACCGGTAATTTGGATGGTCCCAGCTTTGCGTACAGCCTGTGACGCAATGACAAGCCCGCCCATTGCACCGCCATGAAGCTTCATTCCAGATGCAAGATATTCAAGTGGCGTCATCTTGCCGCTCATACCTGAACAATCAATAACGATATCTGCTCCACCTTGCGTTATCTCTCTTAAATATTCGCCAACGTTTTCATGTTCTTCAAAATTTACAGTCTCCACTTTATTGGTTCGTTTCGCATGCTCAAGCCGGTAATTGAGGTAATCGACCGCAATAACTCGCTCAGCACCTTTAAACCAGGCAAATTTTTGAGCAAGGAGACCTACTGGACCACATCCTAAAACGATGACAGTATCACCAGCTTTGACACCAGAGTGATCTACACTCCAATAAGCTGTTGAGGCTGCATCTGCAAGTAACACTAACTTTTCATCTTCTACTTCGCAATTCTCCGGTATTTTGAAGGGAGTAAAGTTTCCATATGGAACTCGCATATATTCAGCTTGTCCGCCAGCAAATCCACCGGTTGTTTCTGAATATCCAAAGAAACCGCCCATTTCACCATGAGGGTTTGAATTATCACATTGGCTGGTTATGTCATGGTTACAGTACCAGCAGTGCCCGCAGCTTACATTAAAGGGAATAATTACCCGATCCCCTTTTTTTAGTTTTGTTACTTCCGGTCCTACTTCTTCGACTACCCCCATCGGTTCATGGCCAATTACGTAATCAGTTGGCATATTGGGAATCATTTGATGAATCAAATGTAAATCTGATCCGCATATCGCAGAAGATGTTATTTTTACAATGATATCATCGCCATTTTTAATTTTTGGGTCTTTTACTTCTTTAACCTGGACATTTTTATTCCCCTGGTACGTGACAGCTTTCATTTTTCTCTAACCTCCCTTATTTATTAGGCGTTGCGAACATTCCAAGTCTATCCGTATCATTTGGGAATAAGTTCATCCCGGCAATCATTAAAGCATTGTCGGCAGATTTAAGATCCAACTCAACTTGCTTGCCAACATCGTTTGGATATAACCAGCCCTTGCTTATCATCAATTCAGATATCTCGGTGTGTAAATCAATAGATAGTTCCATTTGCCTGTATAATGCCTCTCTTAACTCCAGGCTCGCTGTTTCAGTTAACGCAATGGCATATGTATGAATGCCCGTTTTAACTGAAAGAAGAAACTCCAATGCAATGCCCGAATCTGCCATTTCTGGCATATGTTCAGCTCCTTGGGGATCCAAATAATCCATTTCCATTTTTTTCACCTCATTCTATATAATTGGTTCTTGCCCCTTTATAAAATTCTTTAAGTTCATTTAATGCTGCAATTGATTGTTGAACATTTTTTTCCATCAGTGCTTTTAAATCATTATCGAAACAAAGGCCCTGCATAAGCTTTGATTTCAATAAGCATACAGTTTGCAGGTTTAATACCTCATGTGTTTCCATTGTTTCATGATAAGCCAAGCTTTTCTTCTCCATGACTTCACCTCCTAAAGTTAAAATCCCTTAATATGTGAATATTATTCAATAAAACACTACTGGTTATTGGGATATTTTGGGTGGGATGTGTATCTCCAGACTGAAGCAAGATAAGAGAAGTTTTTAAAGATTGGAGCGATACTCTTGACAAAATATTTAGGACTTCATGAAACACTGGAGATACTCGAGTTAATGGCATTTAAAACAGTATGTTTAACAAAAGCTGCAACTATGTGCAAATTGCTTCCTGATGGAGATCTTAAAACGATTCTTACTGGTGATTTAGAATCAGGAAGTCATGGCCTGGAGCAACTTCAGACCTTTATTACAAACCGGGAGGAGACTCACAATGTCTAATATCCTGCAAAATATGGCTGGAATGGGAGGATTGACAGAACGGGCAATCGCCTCGGATTTTCTGATTTCATCTAAATCCGGTGTCAGAAATCTTGCATTTGCAATTACGGAAACAGCTACACCTGAACTGAAATCGGCTCTTCGCGAGCAATTAAGAAATGCAGTGGATACACATGCCAAAATAACAGATTATATGATTGACAATGGATATTATCACCCTAATCATTTAGGAGACCAATTAAATGTGAGACTGCAGGATGCACATACCGCTTTAAACCTTAAAGATCAATAGGGGCAGTATCGTATGTTTTATGCAATAAAAAATCAGCTGCTATTAAACAGCTGATTTTTTCCTTCAATATATTACACAGGTAGATCTTCAACCTGCCCGTCAGTTGAAGAAGAAAAGCCGCCTGTCATTTTTACACTTTCACACCGTAATCATTGTATAAAATTTAATGAACTTTTCTGGATTTCTTACTTTTAGAAATAGTACATTACCCAAAAAGTGTACATGAAAAATTGAATGTTGAAGCCTAGAACTGACCTGTTAGCCAACCATGCTGCACTTCATAGCACCAAAGATAATGAAAGACTTTCGTTCTTTCATGGGAGTTGAAGAATTCACCATAACAATCGCTATAGGAATTAATGTACTAAAAAAGGCTACTTAACGCAGCCTTTTTTAGTACAATCATTTTCTATTGTTATTTTTGACTTTAAGGGCCTTAATTACTTCTTTTGTTGCCTCAGCAATAAGCTCATCATTATAATCAGCATCTTTTTTATCACGACTTGAAAGTACAGAAAGAACAATAGGATCTCCTTTTGGTGGCCAAATGATCGCAATGTCATTTCTCGTACCATATGATCCTGCTCCAGTCTTATCAGCCACTTCCCAACCTTTCGGCACTCCAGCACGAATTAACGCATCTCCAGTAGTATTTCTTTTCATCCAATCTATTAAAAGTTCACGTTTCTCAGTTGGGAGTGCATCTCCCAGTGTAAAAGCCTGAAGACTAGCAGCAAGTGCTCTTGGTGTACTCGTATCATGAGTTTCACCTGGATTAACTTCGTTTAAATCTGGCTCATATCTCTCAGGATTGGTAACATTATCACCAATTTCCTCCAGTGCTTTCTTAAATCCAGTAGGTCCCCCCAGTTGCTTAAGTATGAGGTTCGCCGCAGTATTGTCACTGTATCTAATAGAAGCATCGGAAAGCTCCTTAAGAGTCATCCCCGTATCAACATGCTTTTCTGTAATCGGATTATAATTAACAAGATCCTCACGTGTATAGGTAATTCTTTGATTAAGGTCTTCTATTGATTTCTGTTGTAAAAGTGCTCCTACAGCTAGAGCCTTATGAGTAGATGCATAAGCAAAACGCTCATCTGGATGATAGGTTACTGTTTGGTTTGTACCAGTATCCAACGCAAAGACACCAAGTTTAGCATCAAATTTTTCTTCAAGCTTATCAAAATCATGATTATTGGCAGTTTCTTGTTTTTGGGGTTTAGTTAATTCAGCATGAACGTTATTGTTTGAACAACCTACAAGCGTTGCACATGAAAGAAATAGCACAGGCACAATTTTTCTGAATGTAGAAGTACTAAAAATGCTGCTCAATGAATTCATTAAAATTCAACCTCTTTCTAAAAAATATTTATTGTATTCTCCTGGGATAGCAGCCGGATCTTTAACTCTTGCACCCTATCTTTTATTCATAAAGCAGACCTCCTAATTATTTGAGTAGACTCTTATGTACGAATTGAAAAAACAGACTCATGCAAGATATTTCGATGGATTACATTTGTAGTCTTATTACATCTGTAGTACAGTATTACATATGTAATCAAGTAAAGTCAATTTTTTATTTTTTTACCATCAAACCACTATAAATATGCTATATACCTGTTTTTCAAAATTAAAAAATCAAGAGAGTTGGTGTTGAAGAACATGTTTTTAACTCATTTTATAATAGGTCTATTGGTGTCTTCATTTTCCGTTACTGTTATTCTACTTATACGAAAATGGTTTGGAAGACAATTAACAGCAAAATGGTCCTATCATTTGTGGATGTTTCTTTTTATGGCTTTAGCACTTCCATTCATACCTACTGATTTATATAATTTTAGTTCTCTATTTAGCAGTGTGGATACATATCAGACTAATGCACCCAGCTCTAATACTGAAACAACTGGAAACGATATGATACAGGGCCTACACCTAATACAAGACTTTTCTGTATCGGTCAATCGGATGAACCTGGCCTTACTTAATATGGGAGTGATGGGTTTATGGATGTCAGGGATGCTTTTATTTACCTTTACTATGGTTCGTGGATGGCTCCGACTTAGAAGGATAAAGAATTATTCTTCTGCGTATTCCAATCAAGAAGTTCTCGTGCTTTTCGAAGAATGCAAGAAAAGACTACAGATTAAAAAATCAATAAAGATTGTTATTTCGAAAAGAGTCCAATCTCCAATGATATTCGGACTTTTTCAAACATATATCGTCTTACCTTCTCAGCATGAAAACTGGCTTAGCTTGAAAAATTACGAGTATATCTTTCTTCATGAACTGAATCACTATAAAAACAAGGATTTGCTGACAAATTACGTGATATTGTTCTATCAAATCATTTATTGGTTTAATCCCCTTGTCTGGCTTGCTTTTAGAGAAATGAGATTGGATCGGGAAATCGCATGTGATACATCTGTTTTACAGTTACTAGATGATAATTCATTTAGTGAATATGGAAATACAATCATAAATTTTTTGGATCTTTCAAAACGGTCAAGTAAGCTACAGTTAGTGACACAATTAAAAGGTTCGAAGCTTCAAATCAAAAAACGAATTGAACACATTTCTGCCTATAAGCATTCTGTAAAAAAATCAATAAGAAAAAGCGTCTTTATTTATGTGTTGGCCAGTTTCATTTTGACAATCCAATTACCTTTCGTTTCCGCATTTGCGACGGAAAACGACCGATACAATTTTAATAATGACGGAGTAGTTTATGAGGATTTACACCAATTCTTTAAAGGGGATGAAGGAAGCTTTGTTTTATATGATCATAACGCACAGCAATATCGCATTTATAATGAAGAGAAAAGTACGTTGCGGGTATCACCTGATTCCACATACAAAATCTATAGTGCCTTATTTGCACTAGAATCAAATGTGATATCACCCGAAGAATCCACCCTTTCATGGGATGGGACGGAGCAACCCTATGACGCTTGGAATATGGATCAGGATGTCTCATCTGCTTTACAAAAATCTGTAAACTGGTATTTCCAAGAATTAGATCGTAGAACAGGATTTGAAACAATACAATCCAATCTACAAGAGATAAACTATGGAAATTCCGATGTATCTGGGGGATTTGGTGAATTCTGGCTCGAATCCTCATTAAAAATTTCTCCAGTCGAGCAAGTCCAACTGCTGCAAGCCTTTTATTACAATCAATTTGGATATAAGGAAATGAATATCCAAGCTGTGAAGGAAGCACTACTCTTAGAAAAGAATGAAGAAGCTCGCCTATCAGGAAAAACAGGTACAGGAGCAGTGAATGGAAAAAACATCAATGGTTGGTTTATCGGATATGTAGAGACGAAGAACAATACTTATTTCTTTGCTGCCAATTTACAAAATGAAGATGATGCATCTGGAAGCAAGGCAGGAGAAATTACTTTATCAATTTTAAAAGATTTAGGAATCTATAAAGAAAATGGAGGGGAGAAATATGGAGAAAAACATTCCTAATATATCAGAATCAGAATGGGAAATCATGAACGTGCTTTGGGATAAAGCCCCTCAAACAGCGAATGACATCATATTTTCCTTACAGGAGAGTACCGATTGGAAGCCGAAAACCATACGCACTCTTCTCGATCGATTGGTTCAAAAAGATGTAGTAGGTGTTAATAAAAATCTAAGAGTTTACACATTTTACCCGCTCTATACACAGGAAGAGTGCCAGCGTGCCGAGACCGAATCATTTATCAACCGTATCTATGGAGGTACCCTGAAATCCATGCTTGTCCAATTCATTCAGGAAGATACCCTATCTGATGATGATATCAGTGAACTACGCTTTATATTAAATAAGAAACCTAAAAAGGAATAATATTAAAAAGTCGATTTGAACTAATTCCAAATCGCTTTTTTCGGTCGAAATCGAAATAGCAGGGGACATATTTCCATGTAATTATCGCTTTCTTGCTCAGATTATAAAAGAATCGTTTTCTTCTCTGTAAATACACCCGTTAGTCATAAACTAAAAAAACAAGTGTAGAGCTACACACGAAAGGAGCAGTTAACTATGAAGGATGTATTTATTCAACTAAATCCCTCTAAGAAAGGAATAACTCTGGATTTCTAGCTTTTTCTTAAGATTTCATCTAGATTTATTTTAATTAAACATCAAAGTTATCGATTTAGTTGAAAACAAAGATATTTTTGCAGTGTTAGAGGCAAAGTCTTTAACTATCTAACCACTCCTAACCAAAAAGTGGTTACCTAGTAAAAGTATGGTTGCACTGGTGGATGTCCACATGTCTCATGGAGGTCAACCCTCCCATGTCTCACAGAGTCTATGCTTCAAAATTCCTTCGTCCAACCTTCCATGAGGGGATGTCAGTTATTGCTGCCAGACAGGATCAGAGTCCGTACTTTAATAGTTTTACACCCATGCTTCAAATGTCTAAATAATAATATCTTTAAAAGCTGCGTTTCCCTGGCCAAGCTCCTTGTAGTTTACTAAGGAATACAATTTGTCCAATATGATATGCGTCGTGCATTGCTAAACTCTTCAGTTCAAGCACTAATGAATTATCTTCTCCCGGGATCTGTCTATACAAATCTTCATGTTCTGATTTTGCTAGTATTTTTCCAAGTTTACGATGAACATAAAAGTATTCTTGTTTTGTTTCCTTCCAATTTTCTAACGTCTCAGTTGGTAATCGAAATGTAGATTCATTATTTTCTGCCTGAGGTTCATTCGCTGTTTCACCAAGAAATCGCATCAGAAATCTCTTTTCATAGAAAAGTAAATGACAAACTAATTCCCAAATGGAATTCATTGCCCCATCAGCTGGTTTCCAAATTGCCTGTTCAAAAGTAATATCCTCTAGCACTTTTTCAAGTGGTGGAAACCAGTCTTCTTCATCTAAGCAGCTTGCCCATTGCTGTAACAAAAGTGTCTTTACATTCATTTTCTATTCCCTCCAATTTAATCCCTTTGGTCAAATTTCATTTGCGGCGTTTTGTAGATAGTTCACTAATTAAGGTGTCATGCAAATTCTTGTTCAATTAAACTGCCCTTTACTTCAATAATAAGAGACGACACTTTGTTAAGCAATCGCCCCCGGTTGTTGAAAAGTCTTTTTGATGAATAGCACCAACAAATATTATAAAGCTTTCAATTTGAATTTATTTTCATACGCCAATTATTGCAATGCATTAAGTTACCTGGTGGGTACTCAAATTCGCAATCTGAAATAAATGAAAAGTTGAGCTTTCGACAAATAGCATTTGAAGCAGGATTTTCAACTGAAGGGAAAGCGTGTATGGATTTATATCTCTTCTCTCTAATTGCTTCATCAATTGCCAGCTTAACTGCAATAGTTGCTATCCCTCTAACTTGAAACTTTGGTAGTACGCTCCATCCAATTTCATAAACACTTTCATCGTTCCAAATTGTTTGCCAATAACCAACAGAACCAACCGCTTCAAAATCAGGAGATCGGGAAATGCTAAACATTTTCCCTTTATCACCAAGTTCAAGATACCGTTTGTGCCGTTTTAAAATCTGTTGATTACTTTCCGAGCCTCCCAGATGTTCCATCATTTCTGGGGCATTTATTTTAACAAGTAGTTCAAGATCTTTATCTTCCCAAATATTAATTTGAATTTGTCGTTCTCCAATTCGTTTTAAAATATCTATCAACTCCTTAAACTTCAGTTTTCATTTTAATATTTTTCTAAAGCTCCTTCTTCAACAATCCTGCCATTTAATTGAATAACTGATATTTCCATTTTAACATAATTGTCCAATATCCTGACTCAAATATATACCAAAAAAACACCATTTTAACTGCTAAATAGTGTGTGAATTTCTCTGCGAATTCATTTGCATTTTTCACTGCAATTTGCATTTTTCTCCTCCAAAACGGAACCTGTTAATTTGCCATAGGTGGTTTTTTTATTTTACTGTTCAAATATATCAGAAAGAAGGATTACAGATAGTTACCCTCTTTTTGCAACTTTTCACTGTCTGGCTTTTTACAAGGTATAAATTGAAAAAGAAGGAAGACTAGCTGCATATAAGAGTTAGGTAATAAGATGCTGTTTTAATGGTATTTGAGAGATTTTTTGTAATAATGAATAAATACATGTTAGACTCCTAATAAAGAAACTACTAATACAGCTTGAAATAAAGGGACAAAAAAAGGAGATAGTACAAATATGAGTGAAACAGCAAATTTACATAGCGACGCTAGAGACATGTTGATGGCAACAAGCCGGACCTTCTTTATTCCTATAAGCCTTTTATCACCTGGATTAAGAGAAACTGTTACATCCGCTTATTTATGCATGAGAGCTATTGACGAAATTGAAGATCATCAAGAGCTCCATGCCGAAACAAAAAGTAATCTATTGCGTTCAATCAGCCAACTCTTGCAAAAACCCTTTAATAATAACGAGTTAATAGAAATTTTACATCCATATAAATCTCTTCTTCCGGATGTTACATTACGTCTTGGTGACTGGATCAAGCTTTGTCCGCCAACAATTGCAGAGAACATATTAAATGCAACATCCACGATGGCGAAAGGGATGGCTGACTGGGTTTTAAAAGAGTGGCGGATAAAGGATGAGGAGGATTTGGATCAATACACATTCTACGTGGCTGGTTTGGTTGGAGTCATGCTCTCGGATATTTGGAAGTGGCATGATGCAACAGAATCAGATAAATCACTAGCTATAGCCTTTGGCCGCGGCTTACAGTCCGTCAATATCCTTCGTAACCGGTCAGAGGATTTAGAGAGAGGGGTAGATTTTTTTCCTGATGGCTGGGAGCTAGAAGATATGTTTAATTATGCCCGGCGAAACCTGGCTCTTGCGGACATTTACTTGGAGAAAATAAACCCTGGTCCAATCCTTAATTTTTGCAAAATCCCGATAGCTCTCGCACATGGAACACTTGATGCTTTGATCGAGGGAAAGGAAAAAATGAGCAGAACTGCTGTAACTGAGATCGTTAGTCAGGTAGTAAGCAAACAATAGTCAGATATTCATATTAAGACAAGTTCGATAAAAGAGCATGATAGATAAAACAGTGGAATCTAACAAGATATCCACTGTTTTTAATTTTGCTGGATATAGAACCATTCAAAATTTTATTCCTTTTTTATACGAAAATTTGCTTGGCAGTCTATCTTTCCCCGCATATCAAAGTTTCTTTTCCTGTCCTCTCGCAGTTAACGAGGTAACAGTAAAATCCCATCACCGACTGGACGTTCACCAGAAGTATCAGAAGGTGTACTTACCAACTTCTGATTAACTGTCATGGTTGTGGAGCCGCCGCCGTCAAGATTTAGGGCGTTTACGGCACCTAAAGATTTTAGTAGTTGTGCACTTTCTTTGAAGTTAGCTCCAACGCTATAACCTGGTTTTCTTCCATCAATGGTTACTAAAAGAATCGTACCATCAGCTTTAACTCCAGCTGCGGTCCGGGGATGACGTCTCTGGCCGAACTGATAAAAGAACTCTGGGTTATCAGGCTGGTGAAATCCTTCTGCAGTTGAAGGAATGTCTATCTTTTTATCACGTATGAGCCTTGGCCCGCCATTGATGATTCCAATTCCTTCTCTTGAAGGAATGGAGCCTTCTTCTGTAAACATCTTTTTCTTGATCTTCACCTTTTCTCCATCTTCCAGATGAGCTTGAATCCACTGTGCATTTTCAGCCGTGCCTGATAAAACGGTACTTCCTTCAGGAATTTTGCCTCCGCGGACATCTCTGATTTCTGTCACGATCCCTTTGCTGTTGATGACGGCTTCAGCACCGGCGCCAGAAGGAGTATTTGTTCCAAAGTGTGAAGAATACTGAATCAATTCGCTTGAATCTGTACATGTATAGTCGTGTTTTGGTTGATTGGTTTCTTTATCACCGACTCCGCCGCATCCGCGAATAAGCCCTGGGACGCGGTTAAGGCCATCTATTTCCTTTATGTCACCATCAATAGATTTTATGCTGAATTTTGTATTTACCGCAGAAATGGAGGCACGATTTTTCTCGTTCAAAATAAGGCTAGTTCTGCCATTTACAGCCTCGCTGATCAGCTTGCCATCTACCATAGAAATACCTGCAAGGTCACCTTCAGTTCCATCTTCAGGTCCCATTACAAAATATCCGCCGTTAATGCCGCCTAATGCATTCAACCTCTTTGACATACTAGTCAGCTTTTCTTTACCCGGGACTTGGTCATTCGCTATAACAGGCGATATATGGCCTGTAAACATTTTGGGGTTTATCTCAAGAACATGAACAACCCATGGTCCTGTGGTCGCATCTCCATCTTCTCCAGAAAAAACAATCTTAGAATCTTTGTAACCGTTTGATGCCAGTTCCTCTTTTAATATCTTTGCTTGAGACTCTGCTTGATATGGACCGATTCTCACTAAATATCCAAGCGGTTCTCGTTTCTGATCATCTTGTGCTCTTTCATTGATTGTATGAATAAATGAATCATAGCCTTCTGAAGCCAACTTTTCTTTGAGTTTTATTGCTTCTTTGTTTGAAGTAAGGAAATCCACATTTACCATAAAAGCATCTTTATGATTATCTTTTCCGTAAACAAGTCTAGAAAATGTTGCCCCGTCCTGTAATTTTTGTGATTCTTTTGTTTCATACTTCATAAATGGTGATTGAGTTTCTGCTTTTACAGTTTTCGTTTGAAGATTGTAAGCATCGGTAAGAGATGGAGCTGAAAGCAAAAATAATGCTGTGAAAGTTATTTGAGAAATCCTTATTAATCCTTTTTTCTGAGATTGAAATAGTGGTTTCTTCATCATTTCCTCCCTTAGTGTTGTGTCTACTTCACTTTACTAAAATGTTATTAAGCTAAAGTAAAGGGGATATTATGTGTTTATGAACATTTGTTTACAGAGTTAGAATCAGAAGGGGTTTAAAAACATTCTTAAACTCATTAACAAACAAAAATGCTCTAGCAAATTTTTTTGCTAGAGCATTTTAAAATTATTTAATTTATCAAGAAGATAAATCAAAATGTCACTTCGTCCTGATTCCTAACAACTAAAAGTGTCTTTCCTTTATCCAATTCTTCTTCAAGCTTTTCAGCCATTTCTTTTTCAAAGCCGATCTCTTCCATTTTCACGCGGAGTTTATCGCCTTTGCTGCGGAACACATTTTTTAGGGCAGTTCCGACGCCGGTTACGCCTACTCCAATTTTGTTGGCATCTGTTTCTTTGCGGTCTCGTCTCACATGGTCATTGTCATGTGACAGAATATAGATGTCGTCATCTCTGATTCCATCATGTCTTAGTGTATCAATCGATTTGCTTAATTGCTCGTCATCGTGGAATACTTTGAATTTCGGTTTCATTTGTATCGCCTCCATAGGTTAGAGATACCCGCTCTAGTAACTGGGTAAACAAGAGATTGTTCTGGCAGATTCTTCAAAAGAGCAGCGGCACTTCTTTTTTCAGCAAGTAACTCGTGAAAAATCGCATGAATTTGATATAATAGATTGAATGAAGTAAATAACTAGTTTTAATTGTGCAGCCAACTTTTTATAGGCATCGAAATGGCCTTTTATATGAATGGAAAGAGAGTGAAAGAATATGGGTCGCAAGTGGAATAACATTAAAGAGAAAAAAGCGTCAAAAGATGCAAACACAAGCCGGATTTATGCAAAGTTCGGGCGTGAGATTTATGTAGCAGCAAAGCAGGGCGAGCCGGATCCAGAATCAAATCAGGCTTTGAAAGTAGTCCTTGAGCGTGCAAAAACATACAGTGTCCCAAAAGCGATTATCGACCGCGCGATTGAAAAAGCTAAAGGCGGTTCAGAAGAAAGCTATGATGAACTCCGTTACGAAGGGTTTGGACCAAATGGATCAATGGTTATTGTGGATGCCTTGACTAACAACGTAAACCGTACAGCATCAGATGTTCGTGCTGCTTTTGGCAAAAACGGCGGCAACATGGGAGTGAATGGATCTGTTGCCTATATGTTTGACGCAACAGCTGTTATTGGCATTGAAGGCAAAACAGCGGATGATGTGCTTGAGCTGTTAATGGAAGCAGACCTGGACGTGCGCGATATTATGGAAGAAGAGGATTCAGTCATTGTTTACGCAGAACCTGATCAGTTCCATGCTGTTCAAAAAGCATTTAAAGATGCCGGTATTACAGAGTTTTCAGTTGCAGAGCTGACGATGCTTGCACAAAATGACATGGAGCTTCCTGAAGATGCACAGTCACAATTCGAAAAAATGATTGATGCCCTGGAAGATTTAGAAGATGTTCAGCAGGTTTATCATAATGTGGATTTAGGTTAATAACGGCAGAAAGAAGAAAAATACAGAAGAAAACGGGTACTAAAGTGCACAGCAATTTAGTACCCGTTTTTTTTATTTTAAAGTTTGAACAAGGCATCGACTTTTTTTGTTTCTTCATCTTACATTCCTTTGACAGATTCATAAAAACGATATTCTTATTAAGAATAAATATATCAACTAATGTTTCTAAATTGCTTTTTTTTATCTATCTCGCAACACTCATATCTTTAATTGCATAGAAAATGCCTATTATAGTCATATTCAGCTTGCCTATGAAATAAGAATTTTGCAGTTTGCAATGAGCAGCATCTATCTTATTCAGTCTGCTTAGTCGCTATCTATTTTTCGATTTAAATATAATAAGAGTGTATTAATCATTTAGGGATAATAAGTGTTTTTTAATGTCTTCTGGGTTGATAGTTGTTCGTGCCACTCCACTGTCTATTGCCGCCTGAGCTACAGCTGCTGCAACGTGAGCCGCAACTCTGCGATCAAATGGATCTGGAATGACATAGTCTGAATGAAGCTCTTGATCTGGAATGAGTTCGGCAATAGCATAAACTGCTGCTAACTTCATTTTTTCATTGATTTCTGTTGCGTTTACGTCCAGCGCACCGCGGAAAATTCCAGGGAAGGCAAGAACATTGTTGACCTGGTTCGGAAAGTCGGACCGACCTGTACCGACTACTTTAGCACCCAAATCTTTTGCTTCTTGAGGCATAATTTCCGGGATTGGATTAGCGAGTGCAAAAATGATTGGATCATGATTCATGGACAGAACCATTTCTTCATTGATAGCACCGGCAGCCGATACACCAACAAAGACATCGGATCCAGCCATCGCATCTATTAATGTGCCTTGTTTCTGCTCTAAATTCGTGATAAGTGCCATTTCTTCTTTAAAAGGATTCATGCCGAGAGGGCGACCTTTATAGATAATTCCTTTTGTGTCACATAAAATCACATCTTTTACACCCATTTGCAGTAAAAGCTTCACAATCGCTACACCGGCTGCACCTGCTCCATTGACAACAACACAAATTTCTTCCAACTTCTTACCTGCAAGCTTAAGGGCGTTAATCAACCCAGCTGCTGTTACAATCGCTGTTCCATGCTGGTCGTCATGAAATATAGGGATGTTGCAAGCTTTTCGTAATTGTTCTTCAATCTCAAAGCATTGCGGTGCTGCAATATCCTCCAAGTTAACGCCTCCAAAGGTAGGCTCTATCAATTTAACGAATTCCACTATTTTTTTAGGATCAGTCGTATTGAGGCAAAGAGGGAAGGCATCCACATCGGCAAATGATTTAAAGAGAAGGGCTTTTCCTTCCATTACAGGCATTGCAGCACGCGGTCCGATGTTTCCTAACCCAAGCACAGCCGTACCGTCTGATACGACCGCCACAAGATTGCCTTTCATGGTATAGTCATATACTTTTGATTCATCATGATGTATCTCCATGCACGGTTCTGCAACGCCAGGGGAGTAAGCAAGACTTAAATCATAGGCGTCACGCACCGGAACTTTCGAGTGAACACCAAGTTTTCCTTTATTTTCTTTATGCATCTGCAGCGCTTTTTCACGTAGACTGTTCATCTTTTTGTTTCTCCTCTCGCATATTGGCTGAAAAGGGGGGAAGGCTGAAGAAAGGGTATTTCTTCAGGCCTTCTATATCTCTCTTAATCTCGTATGATCATAATTGTTTTTTATCGCATTTAGGCTTTTCCGTTCTTACATCTTGTATAAGCTCATAAAGGTTTTCATAAAAGCACTTAACAAGAACCCGCTGGGGAGATTGACATCCGCTAATACGAAATCATTGACATAGATGTTTTAATCCATGTCCAATGATTTATTCGGATTTAAACAGCGGCTACTCTCTTTCAAAAAGGGCAGCACCTGCAATCCCCGGGTTTGTCATCTCGTAAGGATTTAAAATGAGATCAAGCTCTTCTGCTGTTAATACATCATATTGAAGGCATAGCTCGCGTACAGATTTTCCATTTAAAATGGCTTCTCGTGCGATGCGTGCAGCCACTTCGTATCCAATATGCGGATTTACAGCTGTAATAATTCCTGCGCTTTTTTCTACATATTCTTTTAACCGGTCTTCGTTTGCTTCAATGCCTGCAAGGCAGTAATCGGTGAATGAACGAAATGCATTGTTCATTATACTGATTGATTGTAGTAAGTTGAATACAAGCACAGGTTCCATCACGTTTAGTTCAAGTTGACCTGCTTCAGAAGCCAAACAGATTGTATGGTCGTTGCCAATTACCTGAAATGCCACTTGGTTAATCATTTCCGGCATAACCGGATTTACTTTTCCCGGCATAATCGATGAGCCTGGCTGTCGAGCCGGCAAGAAGATCTCCCCAAATCCCGCGCGAGGGCCTGATGCCATTAAACGCAGGTCGTTGGCAATTTTCGACATGTTCATCATACATACTTTTAGGGCGGCAGAGACTTCTGTGTAGGCATCCGTATTTTGTGTTGCATCAACAAGATGCTCTGCACCTACGAGAGGAAGACCGCTGATGTCCGCTAAATGCTTGACCACATTTTTGATATAGCGAGGGTCTGCATTTAAGCCTGTGCCAACGGCTGTTGCCCCCATATTTACTTCATACAGATGCTGGCGTGATTGTTGAATGCGTTTGATATCGCGCTCTAATACACGGCTGTAAGCTTCAAACTCTTGGCCAAGTCGGATCGGTACCGCGTCTTGGAGATGTGTACGGCCCATTTTAATGACATGATCGAATTGCTTCGCCTTTTTTTTAAACACTTCCTGCATATATTGCATTGTGTCTAACAACTTTCCAACTAAATTAAGTGTTGCAATATGAATTGCGGTTGGAAACACATCATTCGTTGATTGTGACATATTGACATGGCTGTTTGGGCTCAACTCAACATAGGCCCCTTTTTCTTTGCTGAGCAGCTCAAGTGCACGGTTCGTAATAACTTCGTTTGCATTCATATTCATGGATGTACCGGCACCGCCTTGGATCGGATCTACGATAAACTGGTCATGCCATTTTCCTTCAATGATTTCGTCTGCTGCCTGAACAATCGCATCTCCAAGGCCTTTATATAAACGTTTCACATCCATATTCGCGAGCGCAGCCGCTTTTTTGACGATTGCCAATGCTCTAATTAATTCCTCGTGAATGCGATAGCCTGTAATCGGAAAGTTTTCCACAGCCCTTAATGTTTGTACACCGTAATAGGCATTAATAGGCAATTCTCTTTCACCCAAAAAATCTTTTTCTTTTCGTACATGTTCGTTTTTCAAGTTGAACTCCCCCATCTATATCTTGCTCACTTATGATGTTAAGAAAGATTATGCTGCATTTGTTTGATTACTGGCTTCAAGTGATTTGATATAATCTTGCGCTTTTTGTTCATTGAATTGACCTTCCCATTTAGACATGACAATGGCCGCAAGAGAGTTTCCTATCACATTGACCACTGTTCGTGCCATATCTAATACACGATCCACACCTGCGATAAAAGCTAATCCTTCCATCGGAAGTCCCATTGCGCCGAGCGTAGCCAAGAGCACGACAAATGAGGCACCAGGTACGCCAGCCATTCCCTTTGAAGTTACCATCAGAACTAACACAAGGGTCAGCTGTTCTGGAATAGACATGTCAATTCCATACATTTGTGCGATAAATAAAGCTCCAATCGCTTGATAAATCGTCGAGCCGTCCAAATTAAAAGAATACCCTGTCGGAATGACAAAAGACGTTATAGCTTTTGGACAACCGAAGCGCTCCATTTTTTCCATTAGTTTTGGCAGCACCGCCTCTGAACTTGCGGTAGAAAAAGCGAGTACCATTTCATCTTTCAAGATTTTCATGATCGTAAAGATATGGGTGCCGCACCATCTTGCAATTAATCCTAGTACAATCAATACGAAGAAGATCATGGCACCGTATACCACTATTACAAGCTTGCCAAGCGGAATAAGGGACGCAAGTCCAAATTTTGAAACCGTGACGCCGATTAGGGCAAATACCCCAAACGGTGCAAACTTCATTACTTGATTTGTCACCCAAAACATGGACTCGGCAACACCCTCAAAGAAGGTCAAAACTGGCTTCCCTCTTTCACCGAGTGATGCTACCCCAAGACCAAACAATACTGAAAAGAAAATAATCGCAAGCATATCGCCCTTCATTAAGGACTCAAATATGTTCGAAGGTACGATGTTAACGAAAGTATCGGCAATTCCATGACTATTTTGTTCGTTGGCTGAATCGACATATTGATCGATGCTGGCCGTACCTAACTCATCCATTTGAATGCCTGCACCAGGCTGTACAATGTTTGCAGCCAGCAACCCGACGATAATCGCAAGGGTTGTGATGACTTCAAAGTATAGAATCGTTTTGCCGCCAAGTTTTCCAAGCTTTTTTATATCACCCACGCCGGCAACACCGACAATTAATGTTGCGACGACAATCGGCACGACAATCATTTTAATTAAGCGAATAAAAATATCTCCAATCGGCTGGAGGAATC
The DNA here is from genome assembly GCF_009674765.1 of Metabacillus idriensis. Lineage (GTDB taxonomy): Bacteria > Bacillota > Bacilli > Bacillales > Bacillaceae > Bacillus_P > Bacillus_P idriensis. The sequence continues at coordinate 562,925 of NZ_WKKF01000001.1, forward strand.
CTTCAATATTTGGATTTCCATAAAAGGCAGCTCCAACCGCGATTCCTAAAATGAGACCAATTACAATCTGCCAAGCTAAACCAAGTTTTAGTTTTTTCATCCCATCCACCCCTTCAAGTCTATTACCAATATGAGTGTAAGCGGTTACCTACAATAACCTACTGAATCATACGAAAACCTACAAATACTTATAAAAAAATAAAAAAAATTTCTCATAACTGTTTCAACTTTCCAAAGGTTTGAGTACAATGTGTAATGTTTGTACATTATTTGGTATGGAGGTGTCCGAACTGAAGGAACGAATTTTAGCCGTTTTATTGATGATGATTGCCGTACCGCTCGCTGGAGAGTTTAAATTCTATCCGTTCAATGATGCATTCCGCGTCAGCCTGGGGACACCGGCATTTTTCTTGTTTTTGTTATGGAACAGGGGCATTCACCCGTATATTGCAGGGGTCTTGACTGGGACAAGTGTGTTTGTGTTTCGGTTTTTGCTTTCGGTCATTATCAGTGACATACCGGTTGAAGAGGCAATCTACCGTCATCTTCCGGTATTGCTTTATTACGCCATGTACGCTTTCATTTTTCATATTACAAAACTGAATGAGCAGCATAACAAGCCGTTTATGATTGGATTACTAGGCGTGGTCATTGAATTTTGTGCAAGCTTGTCGGAAATGGCGATTCGATCCTCGTTAGCGGATCAGATCATTTCATTTCACGCAATCAAACAGATTATCTTTATCGCGTTTATTCGAAGTTTTTTTGTACTTGGTTTTTTTAACATTATTAAACTGAGAGAAGCAAAATTGGCAGAGGAAGAGCAGCGCAGACAAAACGAGCAAATGCTGCTTTTCATTTCGAATTTGTATGAGGAATCTGTTCAGCTTAAGAAAACGATGCAAAATGCAGAAGAAATCACCCACAAATGTTATGATTTTTATCGCAGGTTGAAATCGGGAGATTCCCATGGTCATGAGGCTCAAACAGCATTGCAAATCGCAGGTCTCGTGCATGAAATGAAAAAAGATAATCAGCGAATTTATGCGGGACTATCAAAGTTGATGAACTCTGAAAAGCTAGAGGACTACATGAGCATTGAGCAGCTGAGTAACATTATGTTTGTTTCAAATAGAAGGTATGCAGAGTTATTGAATAAACACGTTTCGTTTTCTCTGCATGTAGAAGGGGAACATCCGCCATATCAAGTAAACATGGTATTATCATTGATAAATAACTTGATCGGAAATGCGTTAGAAGCCATTGAACAAGAGGGACATGTATCGTTGTATGTCATTCGAAGAGACCGGATGGTAGAATTTCAAGTTTGTGATAATGGACCAGGCATTGAGCAAAAGCTGAAAGAAGTCATTTTTAAAGAGGGGTTTACAACGAAGTATGATGCTTGGGGCAATCCTTCTACAGGCATTGGACTTTCGTATGTGAAACAAACCGTTGACAAGCTTGGCGGACATATTAAGCTAATAGATAGTCATAAAGAAACCATATTTGTCATCGGGCTTCCGATTGATGCGATGATACAGAAAGGACAGGTCAAATGAATTACTTCATTATAGACGATGATCCAGCTATTAGAGCAATGCTGACAGACATGATTGAGGATGAGGATTTAGGCAAAGTGGTGGGTGAAGCAGAAGACGGATCATTGGTGGACAATGGGAAGCTTGCGCTTAAAAAAGTAGACGTGGTGCTCATGGATTTACTGATGCCAAAGAGGGATGGAATAGAAACAATTCGTGTCCTTTCTTCTGAATTCCAGGGGAAATTTGTGATGATTTCTCAAATGGAGGCAAAGGAGCTCATAGGGGAAGCATATAGTTTAGGAGCAGAATACTACATCACAAAGCCGTTAAACCGCCTTGAAATAGCAGGAGTGTTAAAAAAGGTAAACGAGCGGGTGATTTTGGAAAAATCAATTCGGGGCATTCAAGAATCGTTAACATTATTTACAGGTCATCAGTCGCCGCCATCCAGCTCTTCTCATACAAAAAATATAATCGAAGCAGGCCGTTCATTGATTTCGGATTTGGGGATGATCGGAGAAAGCGGCAGTGAAGACTTGATGAAAATTTTAGAATTCCTGCAGGCTGATAAACAAAAGAATGGATCTTCCTACATCTTTCCGCCTCTAAAGGAAATATTTTATGGAAATGCCCAAAAAAAGCTTGGAGAACAGGCTGCCGAGGCGGAAGTACAAAAAGAAATGAAAGCCTCCGAACAACGGGTTCGCAGAGCTATTTACCAGGCGCTAAACTATATTGCCTCTTTAGGATTAACAGATTACACGAATCCAAAATTCGAAGCATATTCATCCACATTTTTCGATTTCTCGGAAGTCCGAAAGAAAATGTTGGAGCTTGAAGATAAAAGTGAACGAAGCACCAATCAAAGCCGAATCAACATGAAAAAATTCATTCAATCGCTCTATATAGAAGCGCAGCAATTGGTGGATTAGCAAATAAATTTGTTTCTTGCAAATTGCAGGGATTATAAAAGTGCTGCAGTCATGTTGTAACAAGGTGCGCGTTGTTACTAAAACATGTTCAGAAACGAACTATAAACCAGGGGGGTTCGCCGAAACTTTCATATTCAAATAGATAGGGGAAGTACCCGTCACGTTAGTTAGCTAACGTTCCCTGAGACTCCGATATGCATAAATAAATACCATTTATTTTGTATGAAGCTCGGTTTGCGCCAGAACCTAAGATGAAAATGAATACTAAGGGTTTTTAGGAAAGTAGCCTGCTGACCTAACAAAAGAAGAACACGATAATTTTAGAATTAGAGCATGAACATCAGAGATCGTGTTCTTTTTTGTATCAGCAGTTAATCTTGATTTAGAATATTCTGCCCATACCTTGCTGAGTGAACTGTACTATGGAAAAAAACGGTATTAACCTCTTAAATGGCTTCTTCACGAAACCTTTTTGCCGGTGTTTCATGGACAAAGACCTTAGAGAATGAAGGGGAACAAGTTCCACAGCTTGTGGAAGCAGGAATAAAACAATTTGCAGGAAAAGAAATTAAGGGTAAGACTCTTGGTATAATTGGATTTGGTGCAATTGGTGCCCTTATAGCGAACGATGCGATTGCTTTAGACATGGATGTGATTGGATTTGACCCATTTCCCGGCATGGTTGGAAAGATTACCTCAGCCATCTCAAGCTATGATTTAGCTGCTCAATTCTCGATTTCAAACTTATAGCCTACGCTCCATACAGTCTGAATCAGCTTTGCCTCATCCTTTAATTTTAGCCGCAGGGTTTTGATATGGGTATCGACTGTTCTGCCGGTGCCTTTGTAATCGTCTCCCCATACAGCCTGAAGCAGCTGATCGCGTGAAAAAACGGTTCCTTTATTTTTAGCGAGCAGGGACAGCATGTCAAATTCTTTAAGGGTTAAGGAAAGCGGCTTGCCATGGATATATGCACGGTAGGCCATGGAATCCAGAACGAGCGGGCCTATAGATAATTCTGAAGTCTGTTTGGCAGAGTAGTTGGCTCTTCTTAAAACGGATTCAATTCGCGCGAGCAGCTCTCCGGGATGAAACGGCTTGACTATGTAATCATCCCCGCCAAGGTTAAGACCGTGAATTTTATCCCATTCCTCTCCTTTAGCAGATAAAAAAATAAGCGGGATGTGATAAGACTTCTTTAATTCTTCTGCAAAAGCAAATCCATCCATAAAGGGCATCATGACATCCACAAGAATAAGGTCTGGTTCTTTTTTTGAAATCAGTTCGAGAGCTTCCAGGCCATTGGAAGCTTCCAAAACGGTATAGCCATCTTTGTTTAAAAATGTCTTAATCAATGATCTCATCGGTTCTTCATCGTCTATTATCAAAATCGTCGGTTCATTCATATTGAGTTCCCCCGCTGTTCTAATCATTCGAAAACTATTCTCTCAAGTCATTTTATAGGAATAAAAGAAAATAAACAAAAAAAGTGATCCATATGGAAAACCCTCTCGTTATCCTTAACAAGAAGTTCAAAAAGAGCTCAAAAAATTGAGGAGAGTGGAATCATGAAAATTAAGAAGTTATTAGTACCAGCACTTAGCTTATCATTACTAGTCCCAGCTTTTGGAACAGCCAAAGCAGAAGAAATGAAGCCGACAGTTGGTACGCCGGCCGCTCAACTTAGAGCAGATTTAGACTATCTCTTATCTGAACACTTCGTTTTAGCCGTATCGGCCATGACAAAATCGTATGATGGTGCAAAAGCTGCAGAAGCCGCAAATAAAGCACTTGATCAAAACGCTGCTGACATGACGCCGGCAATTGCTTCGGTATATGGAGAAGAAGGCGCAGCTGAATTTGAGAGAATCTTCAGAGGCCACAATGATTACACAGCAGATCTAGTAAACGCAGCAAAAGATAAAGATGAAAATGCCCGTGCAGAAGCTGAAAAAGAAGTTGCGGAATTTGCAGAAGAATTCTCTGCTTTCTTAGGAACAGCAACTGAAGGCAAGCTTCCAAAAGAAGCAGCTGAAGAAGCGGTAAAAGTTCACGAAGCACAAGTTCTTGAAGTATTTGATAACTACGTAGAAGGTGACTATAAAGAAGCGAATGAAACGTTCCGCGAAGGGTACAAGCACATGTACGTCATCAGTGACGCAATAGCAGGAGCTATCACGACTCAAATGCCTGAAAAATTTGAAAACACAAAATCAGATACTCCTGCAGCAGATCTTCGTTCAACATTAAGCAGTCTTGCAGCTGAACATTTCGCATTGGCAGCTACAGGCATGCAAAAAGGTTTTGACCAAAAAGAAGATTACGACTTCGTCAGCTGGTCTGAAGATGCAAACACGGCAGACTTCAAAGCGGCAATCGGCTCTATCTACGGCGAGGAAGGCGCAGCACAATTTGAAAAAGTATGGCAGGGCAACCATATCAATGCACAGGCTGAAATTGTAACAGCCACTCTTGAAGGCGATGAAGCAAAAGTAAACGAAGCAAAAGCTAAGCTTGATCAGTTTGCAATGGATTTTGGTGCATTCCTTGATGCAGCTACTGGTGAAAACCTTCCTGCCAAAGATGCAGAAAGTGCCATAAAAGCGCATGAAGCACTTGTCACTCAAACATTTGACCAGTACGTTGCTGGAGACTACGATGCTTCTTACCAATCATTCCGCGAAGGATACAAATTCATGTTTGGCGTAGGACAAACATTGGGAAATGCAATAGTAACGCAAATGCCCGACAAATTTGCAGCTTCAGAAATGCCTGAAGATATGCCGAAAACAGGAATGGGCGGAGCAAGCGAAGCATTATCTGCTTCTGCTATGACATTTGCAGGTCTTGGTTCACTCCTTGCTCTTACAGCACTGTTTTTGGTTCGAAGAAAATCAGCTAATCAACAATAATAAATATAAAGTGGAGAGAGGGAGACCTCTCTTCTTCTTCAATAAAAGAGGTGTATCGGTCCTATGAAAAAAATCATCTTTCTTACAATCAGCAGTCTTATCTGTTTTATCCTCGCAGGCTACAACTATGGTATTTTTCCAAATCAGCAATCCTACCAAAAACAGTCCCCTAAAACAGCAGAGCAAACGAAAGTTCAGACTGAGAATGCAGCCGCTGAATCTGAAAACGCGGAAAGCCCATTAACAAATGAGTTTACTCTATTAAAATCCGAAGTTAAAAAGCTGACAGATGCACAAGCAAGACAATCGGCTCGAATGAAAGGCATAACTCCTGTTAAAGTAGAAATCCCTTCAATAAATGCAAAAGCGAACATTGAGCAGGTAGGTATTTTAGAAAACGGACAGATGGGAGTCCCTCAGGAAATCAATGATGTCGGCTGGTTTGAACCGGGGGTAAAACCTGGAAGCCGAGGAAGCGCTGTTCTAGCTGGACACGTGGACAGCAAAACAGGACCTGCCATCTTCTTCAACTTAAAAGACTTAAAGCAGGGTGATGAAATAATCGTGACAGATGAAAAAGGAACGTCCCTGACTTTTATTGTGAAAAATCAAGAGAGCTATCCGCGGGGATCTGCTCCTATTGATGAAATCTTTCAAACGGAAGAAGGACAAAATCTAAACCTGATTACATGCTCAGGCACATTCAACCGATCAGATGGTACACATGAAGAAAGACTTGTCGTGTTTACTGAATTAAAAAAAGAAAAAGAAATCAAGAAAGAAGCACCTCCTGCTTCACCTGAAAATGTAGAGATAAATGGCACGTTTATTACATGGCACGCGGTACGAAAAGAAAATATCGTAGGTTACCGAATTTACAGAGGAGATAAAAATGGCAGCAGGTTTGAAAAAGCCGGAAGCATCTCGGCACATGAACGAAAAAGCTTTACTGATGAAAACGCCGCAGATCACACTTATTATGTAACCGCCATTGATGCTTATGGGCAGGAATCAAAGCCTTCTGAAATCGCAGCCGTAAAATAAATATTTTTTTTAAAAACCGATCTGATACAAGAGATCGGTTTTTTTGCACTAACTGACGCGAAAGCAAGTGACTTTCATTTTGTCATGTCTTTTACCTGAAACTTTTCAGCCAAAATCAGCGTATATAAGTCATACGAAACTCACTTTTAGAAAAAGGATTGATTCTCATGCTGGAATTTACTACAAAGATCTCTCCATCTGAATGTGCGAAGATTCTGCGGCAGCAATCTTATACGGGACAGAACCTTGTGCACGAGGAATATCACGAACTTTGCGACGGAAAGCAGATTTGTACAATGGTTTTTGACAGATATTATTTGCGCACCAGCAGCCGGGCCTCATTAACGGTCATTCTCGAAAATCTTTACGGTTCCAATAGAGTGAGATGTATTTCTGCGGGAAGCTCTGAAAGTATGTTCAAATTTGATTGGGGAGCAGGGAAAAATTTTTCACAGTGGGCTGAAACGATCCTCGAGCGTTATATAGTGAAAGGATAAAAATGTATGAAAATGGAAGAGGGTTCTGCTGCTTTTAAGAGAATATAGTCATTTATCCACCTAAGGTAAGGAGAGTCAACATGCCCAAACCAGTCATAAATGAGCATTCCGTTGTCCGTAAAAAACAGAAGAGAAAGGTGATTCTTGGCACCATTTTGCTGCTCATGCTGCTGTCAGTAAGTGTTGCTGTTTATCATTATTTAAAACCGCTTCCTGCAGGCATCTCACACGAAGGAGACATTCATTCTTCCGGTCAGGTTGAGTTTTTATATGATTTAACGTATGAAAACGAAGGAAACGTCACTCATAATCAGGTTATTTTTGATCAAATTGAGAACATGATTGACGAAGCTGACGATTTTATCCTAATGGATATGTTCCTGTTTAATGATGAATATGACCGATCAGCGAGCTATCCTGCTTTATCACGGAGTTTAATGGAAGCTTTAATAGATAAAAAAAAGCAGGACCAAGAAGTGGAGATAACCGTTATTACAGACCGCATCAATACCTTTTACGGTTCATATCCGTCTGAAATTGCAGAAGAACTCGAAGAACAGGGAATAAAGGTTGTCTTTACAGATCTTAAACCCCTGAGAGATTCGAATCCTTTTTATTCTGGAGGTCATAGAACGTTTCTTCAATGGTTCGGGACCTCAGGCAGCGGTTGGATTCCGAATGCTTTCAGTCCCGACTCTCCTGATGTAACGCTTAGATCCTATCTCGATCTTCTAAACTTTAAAGCCAACCATCGCAAAGTAGTGGTCAATGAGAAAGAGGGTCTTGTAACTTCCGCCAATCCGCATGACGGCAGCTCCCTGCATTCCAACATGGCATTTGTTGTCAAAGGAGAGATATTGAGAGAACTTGTTCAAACAGAAAAGGCTGTTGCAAATATGTCGGGAGCAGATGTAAACCTTAACGAAAGTGCAGCTGTCTTTGAGCAGGGAGAAACTGGTGATTACGATGTTCAGCTTTTGACAGAAGGTAAAATAAAAAAGCATCTTCTTGATGAACTGAAAAAGACGAAGAAACAAGAGAAAGTGACTGTTGGAGCGTTTTATTTATCAGACCGGGATATTGTCACAGAATTGCTTGCAGCTTCTAAAAGAGGAGCTGAGATCAAGCTTATTCTTGATGCCAACAAAGATGCATTCGGACGCGAGAAGAATGGTGTTCCAAACAGACCTGTCGCTCATGAACTAGTAACGGAATCGGATCAAAAGATTCAAGTCCGCTGGTACAAAACGAATGGGGAACAGTATCATACGAAGCTTGTCTTATTTGAGAGAAATCAAGAGGACACAGTGATTGGCGGCTCTGCCAATTTTACAAAACGGAATCTGGGTGATTTTAACCTAGAAACGGATTTGAAAATAACGGGTCCAGCTGACACTGGTATAATGGCGGATATTGAAGAATATTTTTATACGATTTGGAATAACAAGTCAGGTATTTATACAGAAGATTATGAGGTCTTTGCAGATGATTCGCTCGGACTTCGCTTCTTGTACCGCTTTCAGGAATGGAGCGGCATCTCAAGCTTTTAACAAAAACGGCAGCCTGTGAGCTGCCGTTTTCCTTTTAATACACCTTATACGTTTGCCCCGTTTGAGCGCCAAGGACACTCTTTTTATAAGCAAGTGCTACATCCGCTGCAGCAACCGGTTTAAAGCCCTGAAAAAATTCAGCATACTTATCCATGGATTCAATCAGGACATTGGGACTTACGTTATTGATTCTGATACGGCGCGGCATTTCGATGGATGATGCTCTGACAAACGACTGAATTCCGCCGTTCGCCATGGCTGCGGAAGCTCCTTTAAGAATCGGATCATCCATCATGACTCCGCTTGTGAGAGTAAAGCTGCCTCCGTCGTTTACAAAAGGAATGCCGAGTAAGACGAGGTTGACCTGACCTTTTAGTTTGCTCATGATTCCTGTTTCATTTAATTCAGGCGTAAGCTCTTCAAGGGGTGCGAATTGTGCTCTTCCGGCAGCGCTGACAACTGCGTCTACTTTGCCCACAGCTTCATACATCTTTTTTATGCTTTCGGGAGAAGTGAAATCTACTTCCACATCAGCGCCGTTACGGCCTGCTCGAATGATTTCATGATCTGTACCAAATTCTTTTACAATCGCATTTCCGATTGTTCCGCTTGCACCTACTAGTAATAGTCTCATTGAGCTGCCTCCTTATTGATGATTCTGGTTTCTATTATATCTTCCATTTATCTGTTCTTCCAATCATTTAAGCTGGAATTAATGGTTGCTCTCTTTTCTTTCTTTTATAATGGTGGAAGCTTCAATTAATTATCGAAAAAGAAAGAGTGTTAACACGTGAAACCAACTAAACTAACTTATTTTCTGCTTTTCTTCTTCATTACTGCGGGAGGAATTTTTATTTTGTCTGAAACCAGAGGGCTTGAACAAAGCAAAATAGAACCAAGTAATGAGACGAAGGAAAAAGCAGCATACCCCGGAGTTGAAATCATCTCGAAAATTGAAGACGAAAGCTACTTCCATACTGCCGTTCATTATCCATCATTTAAGGATATTGAACTTAATAAAGAAATAGAATCCTATGTTCAGAGGGTAAAGTCGGAGTTCAGAGAATCAGTCCATCTGACAGGGCAAAAGCATTTTAAAAATAACCCAGCTTATCTTTCACTGACATTTGACGTTTATAAAGTGGATGATGAGGTGTATTCGTTTGTCTTTTCAGAAGAAAGCTATACGGGCGGAGCCAATGGGAATCAGATAGCCAAAGTCTATATGGTGAATCTAAATGACAGCGAGTTTATTAAAGGAAACCAAGTGTTAAAGGATAATAAAGAATCAAGGGATTTTTTGTATTCATATTTAAAGAATGCCTTTGAAACTTCTGAGGATTACAGTCCTTATTTTTTTCAAGAGGAACTTAGAAGCTGGGTCTATGATCCGGACAATACATTCGATCATGTTTATTTAAGAGAAGATTCCTTAGTCTTCAAATTCAGCGAGTACGAAGTCACAGCCGGAGTTGCGGGAATGCCCGAGATTGTCATTCCATTCGGTGAGACGGGGCGAGTTTTGAATGATAAGTGGAAAAAAAACCTTGAGCTGAAGGAAGAGACAGAGGCTGAAGATGAAAACGCTGAAAATGAAGATCAAGAAATGCCTGAGGTTCAGCCCGAAGAAAACAATGAAGCCTCTGAAAATAAAAAACAAGTAGCGCTTACTTTTGATGACGGTCCACATCCGCGCTACACGCAGATGGTTTTGAATACGTTGAAAAAGCACAACGCCAAAGCAACGTTTTATGTGCTTGGAAGCAGAGTAGACTTTTATCCCGACCTTGTGAAACAAATAGCCGAACAGGGAAATGAAGTCGGAAATCATTCATGGAGCCATAAAGATCTCACAAGATTATCCCCTGAGTTCATTCGTGAAGAAATCAAGCAAACGAATGAGGCAATTGAAAAAGCGGCCGGAGCAGCGCCAAACACCGTCCGCCCTCCATATGGCGCCCAAAACGAGACAGTCAAGGAAGTGATCGGACTTCCAAGTATTTTGTGGACAGTTGATACACTGGATTGGAAAACAAAGAATGCAGGCGACATCCTGAAGCAAGTAAAAGAGAATACGAGAGACGGATCCATCATCTTAATGCATGATATTCATCAATCGACCGCAGACTCCCTGGATCAGGTTTTGACTTTTCTGGATCAGGAAGGGTATGAACTTGTAACGGTGTCAGAGCTTAAGGGTTTGTAAGTGGGAAAGCAGCTTTATGTGGAAGCTGCTTTTTTTAATGTGTGCACTTAATTAATAACAGAATAGCAGATTGAAAAATTCAGAACATTCAGCTATAATGACATTACCAATCCGATGACAGCAAAAACCTTGCTGCATAGCCGGAATAATGCGTAGCATGAGTACTAAATAAAAATGGCACCTTATTCATTTGATCTTCTTTTGCAGGAAGACGAGCCTTGAGTTAAGAGCCAGTGAAACTGCAATGTTTGCACATTGCTTGTTTTACTGGCTCTTTTTTATGTATAAATCCAAAGAAAAGAGGCAGATAAAATGGGAAGAGCATTAGAAGGAGTAAAAATAATAGATTTATCCCGTGTGTTAGCCGGCCCCTTTTGCACCATGGTTCTTGGAGATTTAGGGGCAGAGATTATTAAAATTGAGCATCACGAATCTGGTGATGAAACAAGAGCTTGGGGGCCGCCGTTTATTAATGGGGAAAGTGCATATTATTTATGCGCGAACAGAAATAAAAAAAGCATCACTCTTAATCTTAAATCAGAAAAAGGAAAAGAAATTTTTCATCATCTTGTCTCTTCTGGAGATGTTGTGGTTCAAAATTTTAAAACAGGGACATTAGAAAAAATGGATTTAGGCTACGAACAATTAAAAAGGAGTAATCCATCACTCATCATGGCTTCGATTACAGGGTTTGGATTAAATGGACCTTATAAAGATTTGCCTGGCTACGATTATATCATTCAGGCAATGAGCGGATTAATGAGCATCACAGGTGAATCAGAAGGAAAGCCGGTGAAAGTCGGGGTTGCAATTGCAGATGTTTTAACAGGTTTATACACATGCATTGGAATTATGACAGCTTTGTATCACCGAGAAAGAACAGGAGAGGGTCAGGAAATTGATATTTCATTAATGGACTGTCAAGTTGCTTCATTAATCAATGTGGCCAGTAATTTTTTATGCAGCGGAATTGAACCTGTCAGGCTGGGAAATCAGCATCCAAACATTGCACCTTATCAAGTATTCTCAGCGCTGGATGGGGATTTCGTCGTTGCAGTTGGAAACGATGATCAATTTCGAAGGTTTACAAGTCAGTTGGGAGTGCCTGATTTAGCAGACATGAAAGAGTTTTGTACGAATGAAGCAAGAATTCAAAATAAGGATCGTTTAATTACGATTTGTGAGGATATTTTAAAGAGAAAAACCAGAAAAGAATGGAAGGAACTGTTTAATAGCAGCGGAATACCAAACGGTCCAATCAATTCAGTAAAAGAAATGTTTGAGGATCCTCAAATGAAAGCGAGGGAGATGGTGGTGAAGATGAAACATCCTCTCATTGAAGATCTTAAATTAACAGGATCTCCTTTAAAACTATCTAAAACTCCGGTAACTATGAATAAATACCCTCCATTATATGGAGAACATACGGACGAACTCCTGCAGCAATTAGGGTATAGTATAGAACAAATTTTTCATTTTAAACAAAATAACATTATTTAAGAGGAATACATAGCGAAATGGCATCAGCATTTTTAAAATTAGACAGTCAAATTAATTGGGAAATTCTGATGCTTACTTTAGCATAAAAAAGAAGGCACACTCCTGCACCTTCCAAATTGCCAGTCTATTAATCCAGCGATTTTCCGATATTCTGCTTCCGTTCCTGCTCAGCGATCAATTCGTCATCTTCGGCGTTATCTCTTGTTACTTTCTGAGTAAGAATGGCTCCGACTGCAACGAGCATCATAACGGCAATGTAGTATCCTTTTTCATTCAGCTGAAGATTGTCTGCGTTGTAAAGACCGATACAAAATAATGCGACACCTGCAAAAAAAGTGAAATAGGCTAAAAAGGTGAATGCCGGCGTGTTTCTTCTTCTGTACTTTTGCATATTTATGACCTCCCTGATAGTAAAGTTATGTAGGTAATGACTTAGATATCATACCATAATTTACCTAAAGTGAAACCTGAGGATTGTAAAATTTTTGTTGATTTTCAAGCCGCAAAGGGATAGTAATTCCATCCTAATGGAAAGTAAATGCAAAAAGAACGATTTGCCCGCAGCAAATCGCTCTTTTTTTACTTCACATTAATATGAACAGGCCCTTTGATCCGGACTGGAGGTTCGTTTACTGAAATTTCGGTGCGCGGCGGCCGTTTTCCCCCGAAGACGGCACCTACCTGTTTAATCGAGCTTGTGACATTGTGTATCATTTCTCCCACATCCTGTGCAGATTCAAGCAGGGGATCGACCGTTTTGATTTTTCCTTTTACGTCAACGGTAATCTGATTAGCTGTATGTATCAGCTGCTCTGCTTCTTCTGTCAGGCTGTTAACCGCGTTTCTGACCTCAGCAAGTGTCTTGTTTGTTTCATCAAGTGTGACCATCCCTTTTTTTAATGTCCCGACCAGATTGACAGCAAGAAAAATAAAAGCGCCTGATGCTCCTGCTACACTCAATTTAATAAGCATTTCTTCACTCCTTTTTACTTTCACTTTATGTTTTTCCGGGACCGTACATTCCTATATTTAATTGATAGAAATTTTATGGGAAGATGAGGTAAACTGTTCTTAATGAAGTCACCCATCGAAAGGAATAAATAAATGATAAAAATCAGACAAGAAGCCCCTTCAGATATCTCAGCCATAAAAAAAGTAAATGATGCAGCATTTGGTCAGGAAAATGAGGCAAATTTAATTCATACAATCAGAAAATCTCCGTCCTTTGTGCCAGAACTTTCTCTTGTTGCAGAAAACGAAGAAATTGTCGGACATATTTTGTTCAGTAAAATAACAATCGAAACGGAAAACGGCATAGAGTTTCCTTCACTCGCTTTAGCGCCTATGGCGGTTAAGCCGGAATTTCAGAAAGAGGGAATTGGATCACAGCTTGTACGCGCGGGACTGAATCGCTGCAGAGAACTTGATTATGATTCAGTCATTGTCCTTGGACATCCGGAGTTTTACCCAAAGTTTGGTTTTGTGCAAGCAAGCAGCAAAGGAATTAAACCGCCGTTTAAAGTTCCGGATGATGTGTTTATGCTGATTGAGTTAAAGTCAGGTTCGCTTGATGAAGCAGCTGGAGTTGTGAAATATCCGCCTGCTTTTACAAATGTGTGATCTCGGCCTAATTTTCAAAATTCTTATGATTTTATGTTGACACAGATTAGAATTGCCTTTAAGATAAGAGTATACAAATCGAATAGTTTCTCCTAAAGGGGAGTAGCTTTTACAATAGAGTCGTCATTTCGAAGCATTTGCTTCCGGCCCTATTGGCAACCATTACGTTGTTAGCAAGACCTTTACCTATAACGGTAAAGGTCTTTATATTTTTTCAGATAAAAAACCTTTGCCGGATCACAGGCAAAGGTTTTTTTTATTCGAAAAATGTCCTGAAAGGTGAGATGAAAAATGAAAAAAGTCAGAGGTTCAATTGAAAAGCTTATTAAAGAAAACAAAGAAGAGCTGCTGAAGGATAAACGCCAGCTCGAAAAAATTGAAAAACGCATTGATGATAAATATTCAAAAGTAAATTCATAACAGGAGGAATGTCCAATGATACTCAGAAAATATATGTCGATTTTAGGAATCGGTTCAGCGCAGATTGATCTAATTTTGCCTAAGGAAGAATTTCAGCCTGGTGAATGCATCAAAGGTTATTTCTTAATCAAAGGCGGTGTCATTGAGCAGCAGCTGAAGCGGATTGATTGTGATTTAGTCATGGCTGATTTGTCATCAGGAACAGAAAAGGTCATCGAAACAGCCAATATTTTAACATCTAAACAGATTCAGTCAGAGGAGCAGAACAGGATCGATTTTAGATTCAGCTTGCCTGAAGATTTAGCGGATTCAACAGAGGAGAGGTCGTATTACTTTAATACAAGACTTGTGTTTAATGAAGGTGTGATCAGCAAAGATCAGGATTTTATTACGGTAAAGGGGGACTAATTAGATGGAACTGACGATGTTAATGGAATATGGATGGGTACTGCTTCTGTTAATTGCAATCGAAGGACTGCTCGCAGCAGATAATGCTCTTGTGTTAGCCATCATGGTGAAGCATCTTCCTGAAGAGCAGAGAAAGAAAGCCTTATTTTACGGTCTGGCCGGCGCGTTTGTTTTCCGCTTTGGCTCCCTGTTTGCGATTTCTTATCTCGTTGATGTATGGCAGGTTCAGGCAATCGGTGCTCTTTACCTGTTGTTCATTGCAGCAAATCATATTTTAAGAAAGCTAGTGTTTAAGAAAAAAGAAGAAGAAAAGCAGGATGAAAAGAAGAAGTCAGGATTTTGGCCAACGGTGCTTAAAATTGAGCTCGCGGATATTGCGTTTGCGGTTGATTCGATTCTTGCAGCCGTAGCGCTTGCTGTTACACTTCCAAATACAAGTCTTCCTCAAATTGGGGGATTGGATGGCGGCAAGTTTCTCGTCATTTTTGCTGGAGGAATCATCGGACTTGTGATTATGCGATTTGCGGCTAACTTCTTTGTTGACTTGCTTCATAAAAGACCTGGTCTTGAAATTGCCGCATTCGCGATTGTTGGATGGGTTGGTGTGAAGCTCTCGGTCTACACGCTGTCACACCCGGAGCTCGCCATATTGTCAGAAGGATTCGCTAAGTCTCCAGCATGGAAAATCACATTCTATGTCGTTCTTGTTGGTATCGCATTAGCGGGATGGGTTTTGTCAAAAGAGAAAAAGGAAGAAACACCTATAATTGAAGGAAAGAATGCATAAAAGTAAATCGGTATCTTTTTTGCTGGGAAGCTGGCAGGGGAGATATCGTTTATTTTTTAGGTAGAGTTGAAATGGGATCTAGGGGATTTAGATTAAGAAGCAGGAGAGGCTTGCACAGACACCTACAGCCAATCATAATCAGCGGCTGAACTCCTAAAAAATACTAGTTTATCCATATATTATAATTTATATTAATGATAGAACGATTTAAAAATGAAACGGATGAACTTCGATGAAAAAAAGAATCTTGATAATTATGACCACACTTTTTGCAATAGGCTTAATTTATACAGGCTTATTGCATTACAACATCCACCGGTACAGCTCAGAAAAAGCGATAGAAGACGCTGATTACTTAATCGTACTCGGGGCGAAGGTGAATGGAACGGTTCCTTCGCTTGCCCTGCAATACAGGGCGGATGCAGCAGCAGATTATTTAAAAGACAATCCAAATACGATTGTGGTTGCCTCAGGAGGTCAGGGTCCCGGTGAGGAGATAACGGAAGCGGAGGCGATAAGCCGGATTCTGCAGGATCATGGGATAGAGGAATCCCGGATCATAAAAGAATCAAAGTCTACAAGTACAATTGAAAATCTGACCTTCTCTAAAGCATTGCTGCCGCCAAGCGCGAAAAAAGGTCTCATTGTAACAAACGATTTTCACATCTACCGCTCATGTATGATTGCAAAAGATCTTGGTCTGGGTGCAAAAGGACTGGCAGCCAAAACACCAGCAGCAGCCATCCTAAAATCCTATACAAGAGAATATTTGGCCATTACCAATTATTATGTGAAGAGCCGTTAAGAGGCAAAATAAAAAGAACCATCTTTTCCTTCTCCCTGGAAATGGTTCTTGTACTTTTGCTTATACAGCTGCTCTTTTTTGGTTTTTATATGTCTAGTCCGCAAGTCCTGAAAGACAAATGGGCTTCTGCCTGCTTCCGGATTCCTTTCTCCTTCGCGCATTTTCTTCAATCGCTGTTTTTTTGCTTTAGATTGACTCATGCTTTAACACTCCTAATCATGTATTTCTATTAGTATACGAGAAAGGACCGGTTTTTGTACAGGAAATGTAAAAAGGGATTATCCAATAAGTCTCTAAAATGAAGCAGGCAGGAAAAACAAATGTTATTTCCTCCCTGCTTTTTTATGTAGACTCTATTCATAAACTTTGTAGTTTTTAGACTACATGTTAAAAATCTTGAGTGGATTGCAGCGGAAAGGAACGGACAACATTAATTATTGAGAACAACATTATTTCCGTAAATTTACTTTATGGACAGCCCCTTTCTCTTTTTTGGAGACTTTAATTTTCAATGACAATTTCTCCCTCACCTATGGGTTCTTCAAAACCATTAAGAAAAGAAAGTAAGATTTCTTCAGTAATGGGAAAAGCGGCATTTGCATCAAATCGCTGACTCCGGATTTTTAATCGTTTCCGCAGCTCATCTGGATGTACTTTCAAATAGATAAGTTTCCACTTTCCTCCCGCTGCTTCAATAATCTGTTTATATTGGTTCCGCCGTGCACGCTGCCAAAAGCTGAAGTCTACAACTGCATTTTCTTGATTCTGAATGAACTTGACCATTCGTTTACGCAGCTTCTTTTCAGCTTCTTCCTTGTAATGTTCATATTTTTCAGCAGGATAATCAATTCCATAACGGCCATGAACAGTCCAGATTTCCTCATCAATTGAAAGTCTCTTAAAACCTGCTTTCTCTAATTGTTGTGCAAAAGTGGTTTTTCCTGAACCTGCTACACCGCACATCATAATCACTAAAGGAAAAAATGCATCCTGGTCAGAGTAAATCAGGTCTATTAATTTGGATTTTTCAAATACCATTTTCAATCCCCCTCAAGTAAATAATGGCAATTCAAAAAGAAATCCTTTCATTAATCTTCTGATTTGGAGAGCTGTATTCCTTTCTTTAGTTTACTCAATGATGTTTGTATCAAGAAACATTTTCCAACAGGTTTCTTTTCTCTTAACAATGGGAAATTAACACTCAGCAGGCATTATATTTAAGGGAGCGATTGGTATGGAGTATTCTGCAAAAGCAGGTGCTAAGCAAAAAACAAATCAGGCAGGAAATGAAACGAAGCCCTGGATCAGGCGTTTGGGCAGATTTGGATATATGGCAAAAGGAACCGTTTATTTCTTAATCGGGCTTCTTGCTTTAATGGCAGCGCTTGGCCTTGGAGGCAAAATGACAGGAACAAGCGGGATGCTTGAGACGGTTGCAGGCAAGCCTTTCGGAGAAATTCTTCTTTGGCTGATCGGAATTGGCTTAATCGGATATGTGATTTGGGAAGTGATTAAGACAATCCTCGATCCGGAGAATAAAGGAACGGATGCTAAAGGTTTATTGACTAGAGCTGGCTACGGAGTAAGTGCAATTATTTATGGAGGTATCGCGTTTAAAGCCATCTCAATCGCCATGCATGCAAGTTCAGGAGGCGGAGGCGGTTCTGAAAAAACAATCTCTGCTAAGCTATTGGCACAGCCTTTTGGACAATGGATCATCGGACTCGTAGGCATGATCATCATCGGCTACGGAGTTTATGAACTGTATAATGGTTACACAGAACGATTTATGAATAAATTCAGAGTCAGTGAAATGAATCAGCATGAGAAAAAGATTGCCAGAAAATCAGGGAAAATGGGGCTGATAGCTCGAGGAGCAGTTCTTGCTATGATCGGTTATTTCTTTATTCAGACAGCTATTACGGCTAACCCTGAACAATCAAAAGGCATTGACGGAGCACTTGCAGAACTCGCTTCAAAGCCTTACGGACAGTGGCTGCTTGGAATTGCAGCTGCAGGACTAATGCTTTATGGCATTTATGAAGTCATTCGCGGACGTTATGAACATATGAGTTTTGGCGGAAAATAATAAACAGAGCAAGAATCCTAAATGGATTTCTTGCTTTTTTTATCTTTTAATGTAGCTGAAATCCTCCTATGAAAATTTATTCATATTTTATAAAAAACAAGGCACCTTAAGAATGTCTTGTTTTTTGATGTGAAAATTCCTCAGGTTAGAGGAGGAGAGAGCTTGTTTCCTTTTTTTAAGAAAGAACCAGCTTTTCCTCAGCAGAAAACAGCTGGGGAGAAAAACGAAGATGTAAAGCTTGAAGATCTGCTGAAGCAATGCAAGCTGTCAGCTGATTTTACCTCGTATCGCTATTCACAAAGCAGTCCATATTATATTCATTACTATAAAACTTTAGTAGATGTAAATGTTTTACATAAGCATATTCTGCCTTTCCTAACCGAAGGACAGAGCAATACGAGTTTATTTGAACTGCAGGAAATTCTTCCGATTGATAATACAGAAATTATCAGCAATGTGCTCAAAATTCAGGAAAGGTTAATGTCTGGTTATGTTGCCGTTCAATCTGAAACAAATTTAAATGAAGTACTCTTGCTGTCTGCGGTTTCACTTGAGAAAAGAGCGGTCAGCCTGCCTGAGGTTGAATACAGTGTTGTCGGACCTAAAGAAGCCTTTGTTGAATCTCTGGATGCTAATCTGAACTTAATTCGAAAAAGACTTCCTATTCCTGAACTTGTTGTTGAAGAGATGAGGGCAGGAAGGCTTTCTAAAACAAGAATCGCTGTTTTATATATTAAAGGTATTGCAAATGAAGATAACATTCAAACGGTCGTGCAAAGAATAAAAGACATCGATTATGACTCGATTTTGGATAGTTCAATGATTGCACAGATTATTTCAGATAATAACAATTCCCCATTTCCCCAAATGATTGATACAGAGCGGCCTGACAGGGTAGCGGGTGTTTTGTCTGAAGGGAAAATTACCGTTTTAGTTGACGGTTCTCCTCATGCGCTGACTGGTCCGACAACGCTGGTTGAATTTTTCTCTGCCTTTGAGGATTATTTTTTATCCTGGCCGATTGCCTCCATTTTCAGGCTTGTCCGGTTATTTGCCGTTTTCTTTTCCGTTATATCTACTGCCATGTATGTTGGCGTTCTTACCTATCATTACGAAATGATTCCGCAAAACCTGCTGAATCCGCTGGTAGCATCCAGAAGCGGTGTTCCTTTTCCGCCGATATTAGAGGCGATTATTCTTGAACTGACAATTGAGCTCCTGAGAGAAGCAGGAGCCAGATTGCCGACTAAGATTGGCCAGACAATTGGTATCGTAGGCGGGATTGTAATTGGAACAGCGGCGGTTCAAGCCGGACTTACGAGCAATGTACTGCTGATCATTGTGGCCCTTGCTGCACTCGCATCTTTTACTACTCCCGTTTATCAAATGGGCAACGTCATCCGTTTAATCCGTTTTCCTTTTATCTTTGCTGCACAGCTTTTTGGTCTAATCGGGATTGCTTTTTGTTTTGCTTATTTTCTTGGGCATTTGCTTAAGCTGTCCTCCTTAGGACGTCCATATCTTGCACCAGTATATCCTCTAAGGCTTAAAGATTTAAAGGATTCCATTTTCAGGCTGCCGATGTATGTGCAAAATAAAAGACCTCTTCAAATGAGATCACCTGCGCCTGATCGTTTTCAGCCAAAAGCTCATAAAAAAGTGAAACGGGATATTGAGGAGTAAAGGAGGTGTTCCCATGTTCCCATTGCCTAAAGATGATAAAAAAGTATCCAATTACTTTGTGTTTTATTTGATTCATACCATGCAAATTGGTGTGGGGATCTTAGGATTTGAGAGGTATATCGCGAAGTCTGCGGGCCACAGCTCCTGGATTGCTATCATTACTTCTGGCATAACGATTCTTGTTTTGATCTGGATATCGTACCTAATTTTAAATAGAGGAAAAAATGATATCGTAGCCATCCATCATCAGATTTTCGGCAAATGGATTGGAGGGATTTTCAGTTTTTATTTTATTATTTATTACGCCATGTTTGTCCTTGTTCTGATTCGTACGTATGTAGAGGTCATTCAGGTGTGGGTTTTTCCGGATGTCTACCATTGGGTATTCATCGCCATTATTATTTTAATTTGTTATTCATATGTCACAGGGGGATTCAGAATTGTCACCGGAATTGCTTTTCTTGGAGTCATCTATGGAATACCGCTATTATTTGTCAAATATTTTCCGATAAGGGAGTCTTATTTAGGCAGCCTTCTTCCTGTTTTTGATCTCTCGTTTAAGGAGCTCTTGTCGGCTTCAAAAGGAATGACGCTGAATTACCTGGGATTTGAAGTTCTGTTTATGTTTTATCCGTTTATAAAAGATCCGCCTAAGTCTCAGAAGTGGGCTCATTATGCTGTTTTATTCAGTATGTTTATATACTTGCTGACTGCATTGGTTTCGTTTGCTTATTTTGATCAGAATCAGCTGAAAACAACCATTTGGGCAACGCTCACTCTCTGGAAAATAGTAGACTTGACCATTATTGAACGTTTTGAATATGTAGGTATTTCTTTATGGTTCTTTGTGGTTTTGCCTAACATGTGTATTGGACTATGGAGCGCTAGCAGGGGAATGCACCGTCTTTTTTCCATGAATCAAAGGAATGCGCTTAGAATCATATGTCTTATCATATTTATCGCTGCTGTCTTTTTAAAAGACAGAGAACAAATTGATTTGCTCAATAACAACATGTCTGAGATTGGCTTCTATACGATTTACGGATATATTCCTCTGCTGTTTATATTGCAGCTCATCATCATGAAGGTGAGGAATAAAAAATGAATGGTTATAAAGTTTTTGCAATCCTGCTATGCATGTGTTTGTTAAGCGGCTGTATTCCTGTTTCAAAAGTACTGGAAGATGTTCAGCTGATTCAGGCAATTGGCTATGACTATGTAAATGAAAAAGAATTTCAAGTGACTGCCGGTGCCACGTATACACCGCCTGGCATTCAATCCAAACCGCAAAATGTAGCATTAACCGCTGTAGGCCGGACAAGCAAACAGATAAGACAGGAAATTCAGGCACAGTCTCCAAGACCAATTGAAATAGGCAGGGTGGGAGTGATTTTGTTCGATGAGGAACTGGCGAGAAGCGGAATCGATGATCTCGTTGACAATCTTCAAAGAGACCCAAATATAGGGAGAGACATCAGTTTAGTTGTATCAAAAGGAAAATCAAACGAAATCCTTTCAACAGAATCCGAACAGCATGAATCTGTTTCACAATTTGTCATTGATATCGTCAAACAAAATATGGAGAGGACAATTCCAAGCATCAATCTGCATCATTTTCTGTTTCATTACCGCGGCCTGGGGTTTGATCCATTTTTGCCTTTAATTGAGAAAAAGGGGGATCTCATTCAAGTCTCGGGTGTAGCTCTTTTTAAAGGGGATCATTTAGCCGAGACCATCGACCTGAAAGAAGGTTATATATTAAAAGTCCTTTATGAAAAAATCCGAAAAGGCATCATTGAAGTCGATATAAAAGAAGACAAGCAGGTCAGCATACAAAATCTTTCTTCAAACACAAAGTTTAAACCTGAAAAAACAGCAAACGGCTATACGTTTAACGTGAGGATTAAAATGGATGGAAGAGTCATGGAAGGCGGAGGATTAGATCTTACACAAAAAAAGAATATCGAAAAAATTGAAAAGAAATCAGAGGAAATGCTGGAAAAAGAAGCTTTAGTATTGCTTGAAAAACTGCAGAAATTAGATGTCGATCCACTTGGCATTAAGGAAGAGCTGAGACAGGAAGGCTATAAAGATTGGAAAAAGCAGTATGGATCTGTTCATTTCGAGGTAGATGCTAATGTTCATCTGATTCAGGCTGGGATTATGGAATGAGAATAAGACGAATAGATTCCTCCCTATGATGCAGAATAGGTATGTATATCTTTAATGAATGAGAGAGGAATGGTTAATGTGGATCAATTAATGAACAATGCAGGCTCTGAAAATATGCAGACTGGAGCTGTGCCTCCCCAATTAAGTCATGGCGGACATGAAATGTTTGATGTATCCGAAATTTTATCGGGTGCTATTAATGCATTAAACTTATACACCATTTTAAAACCGCACGTTAAGGATCCGGAACTTCTGGATATGATGAACCGCCATGAGCAATTTATGATAACCGAATACAATACGATTGTTGAGTGTTTCCAAACGGGAATGAAGCCTTCCGTATCAACTGAAGTCTATAACATGAAGCAAGGAAATGACTTTGTGTTCGGCCTGAAACAAACGCCGCCGATGAAACCGATGATGATGCCAGAGGAAATTAATGATCAGGTTATTTCAGACCTGATGCTTGGATCCGTAAAATCAAATGCGTCATTAAAGGGTATGGCAACCACAGAAGTTTCAAACCCGGTTGTCAGACGGGTTTTGGCTGATACGATTCCAAATTGCATTGAAATGGCCTATGAGATTTCGATCTATCAAAATAAGCATCATTATTATCAGGTGCCGCAGCTGCCAGCAGGTGATATGCAGCAGATGGTTAATTCTTATGCTCCCGCTCAATCGAAAAATCTTTCTAATTAATCCGTGTATCTAAAAGACCTCCCGCGCTGGAGAGGTCTTTTTTTGTTTGAAATTGATTTAAACCAAAAACGGTTAACGCGACCCTTTTTCTAAAACGGATTGATTTGAAATTTTCCGTACAAACCCAATAAAGAATCGAGCAAATAAAAAGGTGAAAGTGATTGAAAGAAAACTTATTTTTGAACTCCAGCCTTTATGATACTTAATTAATTGTGTGTTTTTTTCAAGCCAATATTCGACTAGTGTCATTGGAACACTGAAAAAAAGAACTTTAGCAGAAATACCTAAGATTGATGAATTGACTGTCAATTGATTATAAAAAACACAGGTGATCGGGAAGATTAGATAATCAAAAATTACACTTATATTAAAGTATTTTTTAAAGAGGTTGGCCGGATACGAAATATACCCCATCTTAACTAAGTAATTATCTACTAATGATGAAAAATAACTTTTAACAAGAAAAATGATCAGCCAGTCTTTAACAGGCGGTTTTTTAAGCAAGACGATAAGTGCTAATATCCCAAATGAAAGTAAGAATCTTAATACCTTTTTTTCGAATTTTTTCCCCATCTGTATGTTTGCTCCAATCTGCTGGATTTACCCTACTCAGGTCTACCCGGCGGGCTGTATTTTGGCGGGACACGAAGCCACCCTCTTTCTTTCATCAGGTTTTTAAGCGGAGCAGCAAATTTCATCAGTTCAACCTGTATTTCAAAAAACAGAATTCCTACATCTGTCCGAACCGTTTTAGACATGGCCTGCGCGCAAAACGTGATGGAGGATGCTATTTTGACAGCAATTAAATTGGCAATTTCATCATCAGATAGTTTAACACCTTCTGGAACTGCAGCTGCGTTTGAAAGGGGTTTTTTAGGATTGACCAGCGGCAGAGGCACGCCTTCCTTTAACAAAAAATCTTCAATATCCTGAGTATCTTTTTTACTGCCTTCCAAGGCATTCTGAACAACATGCTGCAAATCGGGATCGATTGTTGAGTTCAGTGCTACTTGGTAAAGGGAATGTGCTTCATGAAACGCAGTGAAAATTGTCCATAAATCCATCACTTCCCCCACATGGAGCGGAGGTTTAGGATCTTTATCAATAAAGTTTTTAATAATAGCTGAAATGGATTCGATAGCCCTTGTCATAAGTCACCTCATAGAAAATCATTCTTCTTATTGTTTCCAAAAGTCTGCTTAAAATGAGAGAAAAGAAAAACAGCCTTTATAAAAGGCCGTTTTCAAATTTATTGATTCAAATCGTTTAAGCCTGGACTGTGTTCATTCGGCATCTCGGGAAGATCTGGAACAGGAAATCCTTTAGGCGGATCAGTGACCTGTAAATCTCCGCTGTCTCTGCTTGGAGATTCACCTGTGAAAATTTCACCAATACGAGTTGAATCCAATCGGAAGTTAAACTGGGCATTGTGATAACCCATTTCAACATATTTTCTGCATTCAGGATATTTGTTAATATCATAATTTGGAATCGGGAAAACTTTGCCCCAGTTAACTCCCAGTGTTTCAAGTGCTTTGGCAAATGCATTTTGATGGGCATTGTCCCGTACAATTAAAAACGCAATGGTTTCTCTAAACGTTTTATTAGAGCTCATTTCATAAATTCGCGATTTTTGAAGAACGCCGGTTGATTCGAGAATCACGTTATTCAGCAAGTCGCTAATTAAATTTCCGTGACTGTAAACCCATGACCCGTTCCATGGATTCCCTCCAGCATCAACAGGAAGTGAAGCTTGAGCTCCCATAATATAATGATGAGGATTTCCGTGCATGACCGGATCTGCAAGAGGTGCTTGACTAGGACCTGAATTTCCGGCATCATTCACTTCGCCAGAACCATTTAAAAGCTGATTAATCGTTGTTTGAACAAGTTCTACATGGCTGATTTCTTCAAGAAAAACGCCTCTGATTAAATCACGGTACTGTTTATCTTTTCCTCTGAAGTTGGCACTTTGAAAGGAGTATTGCATCATTGTGCGCATTTCACCGAACTGACCGCCGAGTGCTTCCTGCAAAACTTTTGCAGCAGCAGGATCCGGCTTATCGGGAACGATCATATTGATTAAATCTTCTTTGTAAAAATACATAGCAGACTCCTTATAGGCAGCAGATAGAACTGCTTTTATTATTTATCTAAATGCAAAGGAGGGGGAATTAACCAGCCTTTTTCTTTATTTAACTGAAGAATTTTACCTCCGTATTGTACTTTTTTTGCATGATGCTGAGTAAACAGCAGAGCAATATCTTCTCTAATGCATTGTCCGATCATCGTGCTGTCAGCCACTAATCCTTGAGCAAGGTCTTTAGAGATGCTCATTGCCACTTCCGGATCTGAAATACGGGCACCCGCAGGAATTTCTTCTAGTCGGGCATTTGGTCTTTCAGGAGGTGTTGGCGGCAAGCCGACCTCATTCTTTTTTAATAACGCTTCAAGTTCTTCAATAGAAGGCAAAATATTATTTTTAATGATTTGATCAATTAATTTTTTCAAATCGGCATCACCAGTGTGATTGTAATAAACTTGATAAGCTGCATGAGATGCTTTAGCAACTGATAATGCACTCCAAACTCCAAATACCTCTCCATAATGCATTGGTTCATCCGTCGGATTTCCGCTGAGAATACCCAAATTGATCACTCCATTTCATATTTTTAAAAGACACATTCTATTTTGCACAAGAAGATTTAATTAATACTTTTAAAAAAAAAAAACGTAAAGAATAAAAAATTCCTGTTTGAGGATTATAACTAACGTACTAATCATAAAAATGGAGGGGTTTTTTTGAAGAAGAATATAATGATGATCTTATGTACAATGGTTCTAGCCGTTATGATGTCTGGTGTAAACGTTCAAGCAGAAAATAATTACAATGATAGAGACGATAACATCAGCACAAGAAATGTAAATACCGAAACTGCGGCAGCAGCTGATGATGACGATGATATGGATATTGGCTGGATTGGTTTATTAGGATTAGCAGGGCTGCTGGGGCTTAGAAGAAAAGATAGAGATCGCAGAGACGTGAGATAATAGCAGGAATACAAAAAAGCATGCGGCAACACGCCACATGCTTTTTCTATATGAATTTAAGGCTTCAATATTACCTTCACACACTCATCTTCATGATCATTAAAGATTTTGTACGCTTCGCTTGCCTTGCTTAAAGGCACTTTATGGGAGACGATTTCAGTTGGATCCAATTTCCCTGAGGTAATCATATCGAACAGCATTGGCATGTAATGAATGACAGGAGCCTGTCCCATTTTTAGGTTGATGTTTCGTTCAAATATATTTCCGAGCGGGAACATGTTGTATTTTGATCCATAAACACCAGTCAGCTGAATCGTACCAAACTTTCTGACAGAGTTCATCGCAATTTCAAACGGGCTGAGGGTTCCGCCTTGCAGCTTCAGTTTTTGCCCAATTTCTTCAAGTGCTGTCTTTTTCCCGTCCATTCCTACACAATCGATGACAGCATCTGCTCCCCCGCTTGTCAGCTCTTTAATGTGAGATCCAGTATCTTTAAAGTCATCAAAATTAATGATTTCTACGTTGTTCATTCTTTTCGCCCGGTCTAATCTGTAGGGCAGGTTATCAACGGCAATGACCCGTTTAGCGCCCTTCATCCACGCGAACTTCTGAGCCATGAGACCGACTGGTCCGCATCCGAGAACTACTACGGTATCATCACTTTTCACACCGGCATTTTCAATGCTCCAATACGCAGTAGGCAGGACATCTGACATAAACAGCAGGGCTTCATCTTCAAGCTCGACGGATTCCGGAATCACAAACGGCATAAAGTTTCCAAATGGCACTCTTAAATATTCAGCCTGTCCGCCCGGATGATTCCCGTAACGCTCTGTAAATCCAAAGTAGCCGCCTGTATCAATTTCAGGATTGGGATTTGAGTTATCACACTGGCTTTCAAGGTCGTGTTTACAATAGTAGCAGCTTCCGCACGAAATGTTGAAGGGGATAACTACTCTGTCGCCTTTTTTAACCTTTGTTACTTCTGGTCCAACTTCCTCTACAATTCCCATAGGCTCATGCCCGACAACGTAATCTTTCTCAGCAGGCAGTGCTCCCTGGTAGATGTGAAGGTCAGAGCCGCATATAGCGGTTGATGTGATGCGGACAATGATATCGTCTTTTTTTTGAAGCACCGCATCCGGGACCTCTTTTACTTCCATTTCCTTTGTGCCCTGAAACGTCACAGCTTTCATCTTTACAGCCTCCTAAAATGTGATATTGTTGTTATACCCTTTTGAACTATAAATAATGGGCGAAATGGAAAAATGAGACTTTTGGAGGAGGGTTATTTTGTAGGGGGATAGATAGACGGTATTTTAGGAGAAGAAATGTGTGCATGATCAGGAACAGCTTACTCAAAGAATAAAGCCGCTCTTAATCATAGAGCGGCTTAATCCCTTCACTTAATGTTTTACATCAAAACGGTCCGCATCCATCACTTTCACCCAGGCAGCCGCGAAGTCATGCACAAACTTTTCATTGTTGTCATCTTGTGCATACACTTCTGCAAGTGCACGAAGAATGGAGTTTGAGCCGAAGACCAAGTCGAAACGTGATGCAGTGCGCACCACTTCTCCCGTTTTACGGTCATGACCTTCGTAATGGTTGAAGCCAGCCGGTTTCCACTCAATGCCCATATCTAAAAGATTTACAAAGAAATCATTTGTCAATTGGCCTGTGCGGTCTGTGAACACACCATGTTTTGTACCGCCATGGTTTGTCCCAAGGACACGCATTCCGCCAAGAAGAACCGTCATCTCCGGTGCTGTCAATCCCAGTAACTGAGCTTTATCGACGAGCATTTCTTCAGGGCTGATGGAGTATTCCGCTTTTTGGTAGTTGCGGAATCCGTCAGATACAGGTTCTAAAACGTCGAAGCTTTCGGCATCTGTCTGTTCTGCTGTTGCATCACCTCGGCCTTGCGTGAATGGAACGGTTACGTCAAAGCCTGCGTCTTTCGCAGATTTTTCAACGGCAGCACTTCCTCCAAGGACGATCAAATCAGCAAGGCTGATTTTTTTATCAAACTGGCTTTGAATGCTTTCGTAGACATCCAGAACTCTTACAAGTTCAGCAGGCTCATTTGCTTCCCAGTCTTTTTGAGGAGCTAACCTTATTCGTGCACCGTTTGCACCGCCGCGCATATCAGAACCGCGGTATGTGCTTGCAGATGCCCAGGCTGTTTTCACAAGCTGGCTCACAGACAGGCCAGAGTTTAGGATTTTTTCTTTTAAATCGTCGACTTCAGCGTCTGATAAGGTGTAATCCACTGCTGGGATTGGATCCTGCCAAACCAGTTCTTCCTGCGGCACTTCCGGACCCCAGTAGCGCACTTTTGGACCCATGTCGCGGTGAAGAAGTTTGAACCATGCACGCGCGAACGCATCCTCAAACTCTTCTGGGTTTTCGTAAAAACGGCGGGAAATCTTCTCGTACGCAGGATCAGCACGCAATGCCATATCTGCCGTTGTCATCATTGTTTTCACTTTGATGGATGCATCCTCAGCGTCTGGCGCCATGTGATCTTCTGGAAGGTCAACGGCCTGCCACTGGTATGCACCAGCTGAGCTCTTTGTCAGTTCCCACTCGTAGCCTAATAACTGTTCGAAGTAGCCGTTGTCCCATTTCGTCGGGTTTGCTGTCCAGGCACCTTCGACTCCGCTTGAGATTGTGTCACGGCCTTTTCCTTTGCCATGTTTGCTCAGCCATCCTAAGCCTTGAGTTTCCAGAGTTGCTGCTTCCGGGTCATCACCTACAAGAGATGGGTCGCCTGCACCGTGTGCTTTGCCAAAAGTATGTCCGCCGGCAATTAAAGCAACGGTTTCTTCATCATTCATTCCCATACGGTAGAACGTATCGCGGATGTCCCGTGCGCTTCCCAGAGGATCCGGCTTGCCGTTTGGTCCTTCAGGGTTAACATAGATAAGCCCCATTTGAACCGCAGCAAGAGGGTTTTCAAGTTCACGGTCGCCTGAATAACGGTTGTCGGCTAACCACTCTTTTTCATTTCCCCAATAGACGTCTTCTTCCGGGTGCCAGATGTCTTCACGTCCTGCACCGAAGCCAAATGTTTTCAGACCCATAGACTCAAGCGCTGCATTGCCTGTTAAAACAAGCAAGTCTGCCCAGGAAATTTTATTTCCGTACTTTTGCTTGATTGGCCAAAGCAAACGGCGCGCTTTATCTAAGTTTACGTTGTCCGGCCAGCTGTTCAGGGGTGCGAAACGCTGTGAGCCAAAGGCACCGCCTCCGCGTCCGTCAGCTGTACGGTATGTACCGGCTGCGTGCCAGGACATGCGAATGAAGAAAGGACCGTAATGACCGTAATCTGCCGGCCACCAATCCTTGCTGTCTGTCATCAGGTTATGAAGATCATTTTTCAATGCATCATAGTCCAGTTTTGAGAACTCTTCTTTATAGTTGAAGTCTTCTCCAAACGGATTTGATTTTTTATCATGCTGGCGCAGGATGCCAAGATTCAGCATGTTCGGCCACCAGTCCTTGTTTGTTGTGCCTCCAGGTTTTTTTGAAGTCGTAATGGCGCTCTCTTTATGACCTCCGCCTGCACCAGTTATAGGGCACTGACCTGCACCAGCTGCTGTATGGCTTTTTTGATCGTGGCTATTGTTATCGTTCATTTTCAATTCCCCTCCTATTTGATTGTTTAGTGAAAAATGATGAATATACTAATGATTGTGATAATTCAATATAAAATAATCATTCTCAATTTATAATTATACTAAATTATATTTTAAATTTGAAGCAATAAGGTGAGAGAAAAATGAAAATTTATAAAAGATTAACAAAACCAAATTCTCCAGCTTCTCGAAAAAGAAGCAACCAACAAATCAATGAGAAAACAGTTTAATAGAAAGATAGTTTATTTTGAGGGAAAATATTGAATATTTGAATTTCAAGAATAGATTGACAATTTTCTTCAAACATATGGTAATATAAAAATGTGGTATTGTTACAATTAAATTACAAAGAGGGGGAAATTTACTAGTGAAAATGCGTAAAAGTTTATTTATGGTCATGCTTCTTGCTGTTGTGATGATCATTTCGGCCTGTGGCGGAAATGATGCTGCATCTGGTTCCGGGGGAGGCTCAGGAGATTCTAAGCCGAAAACGCTGCGTATTCTTACAGGCGGAACGGGTGGTACATATTACCCTCTTGGCGGATCATTCGGCGATATCATTTCTGATAGCACTGATTATAAGGCAACTGTACAGTCTTCAGGTGCATCTGTTGAAAACATGCAGACATTAAAAAGCGGAGATGCTGAGATTGCATTTTCTCAAACCGATATCGCGACATATGCTTTAAGCGGAGAGAGTATGTTTAAAGATAACAAGATTGATAATGTACTGGGACTTGGTACGTTATATAACGAAACGGTTCAACTAATCACAACTGACAAGAGCGGCATTAAATCAGTTGAAGATTTAAAAGGCAAGAAAGTTTCCGTTGGGGCAATCGGTTCGGGAGCTTACTTAAATGCTACACAGGTCCTGGAAGTACACGGTTTAACAGTGGATGATATTCAGGCTCAAAACCTTTCGTTTGATGAATCAACTGAAGGAATTCAAGGCGGCAGCATTGATGCAGCATTCGTTACAGCAGGAACTCCGACAGCTGCAGTTGAAACTCTTTCAGCTCAAAACAAGGTGGTAGTTGTTCCTCTTGAAGCTGACAAAGTGAAAGAGCTTATTGAAAAATATCCTTTCTACTCTGAGGATGTTGTTCCAAGCGGCACATATAAGATTGGTGAAGACGTGAACACAGTTGCTGTTAAAGCGATGCTTGTGGTTCAGGATGAACTTGATGAAGACCTCGTATACGACATCACAAAATCAATCTTTGAAAACACAGATAAAATTGCTCATGCAAAAGGAAAACTAATCAAAGCAGAAACGGCACTTGAAGGAATCGGCGACTTAAAGCTGCATCCTGGTGCTGAGAAATACTTTAAAGAAAAAGGCGTACTGAAATAATGGTTTGAGAGATAGGCCGCAGAGAAACTGCGGTCTATCTCTTGATTTTGGAGGAAACAGGGATGAAGAAAAAGCTATTATACGTTCTTATGCTTTTCATCTTGGTCATTCTCATCTTTTTTATCCCGTTTAAAAAAACCGCAGCTTTTCATTTTGAAGACACAAACAGGCTATTGGCTTACATTTCTGTTAAAGAAATGGATACTTTTCAAATTAAGTATACTCATTCCATTCATCTTACAGATGTGATTGAAACATATGAGCTTTCGAACAAAAAAATCAAACAAAAAGAGCTTTCATATGAGACGTTTGCAGTAGGCATGCCCTCTGGACCTGAAGGGGAGGAGATTTTTGAAAGAAAGGATGGCCGTTATATCATTTCAAATATGAATCGGACATTTCCTTTTTTCGACCTAAGCATAGGACAGGTAGTTTCCAATCACAGAGTAGTTTACAAAGGAAAAGAATATGAATTGAAAAATTACATAAAACCAGGTACATGGGTCAGAGTCAGCTATGAAACCATGAATCTTTTTCAGCTTTTGAAAGGAGTGAAAATCAATGAGTGAAGAGAACAAAACGTTATCAGCAGAAGAACAGCAAGCCATTCTTGAAAAATATGACCCTGAATCCGCAACAAGAAAACTGACAGGTGTTTTTGCCTGGATTGTCTTTTTTGGCTTGCTTGCTTTTTCACTCTTTCAGCTATACACTGCCATCGTCTCCGTATTTACTGCGCAAATTCAGCGTTCTGTTCACTTAGGTTTCGCTTTATCCCTTATTTTCCTCTTATTCCCGATAACAAAAAATAAGAAGAAAACCGGGAAATGGCAGGTCAGTCCGCTTGATATTATCCTGGCCCTGCTCAGTATTGCTGTAGGAGCTTACTGGCCTCTTTTTATGGAAGATATCGCCATGAGGGTCGGCATTTTAACAACAACTGATTTTGCGATCGGATTAATTGCGATTTTATTAGTATTAGAAGCAACAAGACGTGCAGTGGGTCTGCCGATTACCATTATTGCAGTAGTTTTCATGCTATATGGGTTATTTGGCCAATACATGCCGGGATTTTTGCAGCATGGGGGACTGAGCTTAGAGCGCCTGGTTCAAACCATGTTCTTTACTACTGAAGGAATTCTTGGAACTCCTCTTGGGGTATCTGCAACGTTTATCTTTTTGTTCTTGCTGTTTGGATCGTTTCTTATCCAAACGGGAGTTGGACAATACTTCAACGATCTTTCTGCTGCGATTGCAGGAAAACGAGTAGGGGGACCCGCTAAAGTCGCGATCTTCTCAAGCGCACTGCAAGGAACAATCAGCGGAAGTTCCGTTGCAAACGTTGTTACGTCAGGTGCTTTTACCATACCGATGATGAAAAAATTAGGATATAAGCGTGAATTTGCAGGCGCAGTTGAAGCGGCAGCATCTACAGGCGGACAGCTGATGCCCCCAATCATGGGCGCCGCAGCATTCCTGATGGTTGAATTTATCGGAAACGGCATCACATATTGGGATATTGCCAAAGCTGCAGCGATTCCGGCAGTTCTGTATTTTACGGGTATCTGGATTATGACTCACTTTGAAGCAAAGAGACTGGGTCTTCGGGGCTTAAAAGAAGAAGAAATGCCAAATCGCAAGGAAGTTTTAAAGAAAATCTATTTGCTGCTTCCGATTGTTGCAATCGTGGTGTTGTTAATGACAGGAGTACCTGTTATGCATGCAGCGCTGTATTCTATTTTAATAGCCATAGGAGCAGGCTTTATTAATAAGGAAACACGCATGGGGCCAAAAGCGATTGTTTTGGCACTTGTTGATGGTGCGAGATCAGCACTGTCCGTTGCAGCTGCAACAGCTGCCGCTGGAATTATTGTAGGGATTGTCACAAAAACAGGTCTCGGTTTAACTCTTGCGAATGGTTTAATCGATTTGGCGGGAGGAGCAATTATTCCAACTTTGTTCCTTACTATGATTGCCGCTCTCATTCTGGGGATGGGTTCACCGACCACAGCAAACTATGTAATCACTTCAACAATAGCTGCACCCGCTATTATTTTCCTTGGCTATCCGGATTTGGCGGCTCATTTATTCGTATTCTATTTTGGAATAATAGCCGACATCACACCTCCTGTTGCTCTTGCAGCGATTGCTGCGGCCGGGGTATCTGGCGGAGAACCAATCAAAACAGGAGTTATCTCTGCAAAGCTCGCCATTGCAGCCTTTATTATTCCGTATATATTCGTTCTGCAGCCGCAAATGCTGTTAATCGATACCACGCTGCCCGAAATCGCCTGGGTTGTCTTCACGGCAGTTTCTGGTATGATCGCTATTGGAGCTGGAATGATTGGTTTCTGGATGAGAAAGCTGCACTGGATTGAACGGCTTCTCGCCATCGCAGCAGGCTTGCTGCTTATCTATCCAGAGGGGATTTCGGATACGATCGGCTTAATTCTTTTTGCAGGCTTATTCGCAATCCAGTTATTTATGAAAAAAGATAAAGATCAAAATTTACCACAGCAGGCATAACAGACTGGAAAAAGCGTGAAAATCATCCTGATTTTCATGCTTTTTTTAATCCATACAACCTAACGAAAGCTCGTCATTAAGTCGATTATTGTCCGGGAAATGAGTCGAATGGGATTCTACTGTTATCGTAAAATATTCTATGCATCCTGAAGGTGATAAGAGGATATTAGAAAAAAAGTGCATAAATGATGCGTTGAAGCATTTGAATAACATGGAAGGATTTCCTCCCGAAGCGAATATGGAAATGAAAAAGATGCCTAAGCCGCTCAGGTATTTCGGTTATTTTTTATTGGGTTCTTTTCAGTAGATGTTATTGTCATTCTGATTGGAATCCTGATCACCTAATACGCTGAAGCATAGAAAGCTCTAAATTTTATCTCGAAGTCCATAATCTGCCTGCATACCAGTATGTTTGGACAGTGGACTCAATTATAGGCAACATTTACTCCACTTCTTACGGTTCTAAGAAATTTCTTGGCTTCAGTTCAGATGCTTTTGAAGAGGATTTAAAGGGGGAACTGCTTAAACTGAATTCGGATGGTCTGTTTAATGAAGAGATTCAGCTCTCAGTGAAACTGGCGCTGAAAAGAGAATAAAATCAGCTCGGCTGGAGGGAATCCAATGAAGTATACTCAAAAAGACTTTAACCAAAATCTATTAAACAGGATTACATCTATTGAGCAGAAATTGAAAAAACACATAGAAGACTTGATGAAAGAATATAAGCCTATTTTTAAAGATACCCTTAAGATTGACGGGGATTTTGAGCATGAGGGTACTCATCCTTTCAAACCGGGTTATCGTTCTGCAATATCTGTTGGAATCATTGATGAATATGGAGAAATAGTCAATTTACATACAGTGCCGATTTGGGAATGTAACTGCCGTTTCCTGGGTTTACAGGTTTCATCAAAGATTGCAGGAAGTAGGTTAGTTGGTGAACTACTTGATGAATCTGCAGAAATGATTAAAGAAGAGTTAATAGAATTTATCCAGAATCATCTTGAGGAATTGAATAGAAAGGGCTGAATCTAATGATTTACTTTCTTTTTTTAGTCATACATATAATAATAGGCATTGCCCTAGTAAACATAAGAGGAAGACTCCCTAAACCGATTATTGTATTTGCATTCTCTTTTATAGGAATGAGCTCCATTTATTTTGGAGCAGTGCTGTTTTTAGGAATCATATAAGGATCTATGATTACACTATTTACTTATTTCTGCTGTTTTTAGTACCCATTCAGGCTCTGCTTTTCCTGTTTTAAATGATTCTTTACAAAAACTCTTTGAGCCTGAATAATTTTGTTGACTTTGCGCACGCAGCCTCATATAATAGAGTTTGTCAGCAATACACCTACATAATGCGACTTGTTAGCTCAGTGGGAGAGCACTTCCTTGACAGGGAAGGGGTCGGGGGTTCGAATCCCTCACAGGTCATAATGCTAGTTGTATCAAGGGTTTCAAGCGTTTTGAAATCGTATAAAATGTTGTGGTCGGTGCTTTACCGTCATGACTATTTTTAAACCACTTCTCAAATTATTGGGAGGTGGTTTTTTTGTTGTTGAAATTTGCAGTTCAAGACTTTATTGATGATAGGGAATACAAGAATGTAACAGCTAGCACCCTTGAAGGTTACCGTATTATGTTGAAGCAGTTTGAAGAATACTGTTCTTCGCAAGAATTATTGAACGTGGAAGATATTACTGCTAACACTATTAAAAAATACATTATCTACTGTCAGAAACGTGGGAATAATGCTACCACTACTAATTCAAAGCTTCAACGTATACGGGCCTTGTTAAATTACATGGTGGAATGTGAAGTTATCGAGAAAAATCCTGCCAAGAAGATTCAAAAGGCAAGAGAAGATACACGTATAGATGTATTCACCGATTATCACATCAAGCAAATGCTGAACTATTATAGGAGAATCAAACAACGTGAGAAAGCTTTCTATGCGTACAGGGACTATCAAATAATAGTGACGCTGATAGGGACAGGTTTGAGATTATCAGAATTATGTTCCTTGAAATGGTCTGATATTAACTTTGAACAACAAACCATGTCAATCTTCGGTAAAAACCGTAAAAGAGAAACAATACCAGTAACTGAAAAATGCATGAAAGAACTAGCTGCTTATAAGGTTTATTGCCAACAAGTGTTTAACGGCAAATTGAGTGAATTTGTCTTTACCAACAAAGATAATCAAACATTGACACCAAACGCAGTTCAAAACGTGTTCAAACGACTTTCAAAGATAATGAACTTCCGTGATGTGCGTTTGTCTAGCCATACATTCAGACACACATTCTGCCAAAGGTGTATTCAGTCTGGCATGAGTACATTTGCAGTTCAACGTCTAATGAGACACTCCTCAATAGTAGTTACTGAACGTTACGCAGCTATGTGGGGAAATGACCTGAAGGAACAGAATGATAGGTTTAACCCGCTTAATTCAATAGATATATAGTTATATGTTTTTGTGGATTGTAAATATATCAGAAAGGATGTTTTGAAATGGTGCATACTCAACTACCAAACATTACTGAAATGAAAGCTGAAGATGCAATCTTGTGGTACTTGAAAGAGATAAACGAAGTGTACAGCACGAAGCATAGAGTGGCTGGAACGTATTCAGAAGAATACAAGGAAGCATTGCTTGATTGGAAACACCAGCTAAATGAGAAATGTAACGTTATCAGGCAACAGTTTTAAGGCAAAGAAAAAAGGTGTGTGTTCGCAGCACGCACCCCAAAACTTACATATCAAGATTATACGTTTAACCGTACAGTTACAGAAAGCTGAACAGTAGTACAACAACACTAGATGTACAACCGTACAAACTGTAAAGCAATAGACAAATAACCATACAAAATAAACGAATAACCGTACAATTTTTAGTTTACCAAAAAATTTGGAGAATTAAAAGTTCTATTCAGTGATGCCTTTTTTCTGAAAGGGTAATGTGCGGTTGTTCTGTACATAGACAGGGGAAAGCAATCGTGCAATCAGGGAACATAGCCAACTTTAAAGAACTATCTAACTTCAGAGATATAAAGGAATTTAACAACCATTTTGAACAGTGGATGACTGAAATTAAAGTACAATTCACAAAGGCTGAAACAATTGCCCTTAAACGCCTTGCAAGGTATTCAGCAAAGGTTGCTGGTGTTTGCAATGCAAAGATAGGAACAATTACTAAAGCTACACACGAATTAGACGGTGCTGGTATAAGCCGTAGCAGTTTTAAACGAATGGTGACTAAAGCAAAGGATTTAGGCTTATTAGTTGTACATGAAACTGTACGAAAAAACGGCAGTAAATCAAGCAACGTATACTCTTTTAATCGATATCAGGCTTCTTCACAACCAGCTTCTGAACCATCCAATGTTGAAAAATTGAACCACCCACAAACAGACAACCTTTTTGAAACTAACAAACAAGATATTAAAGATTTACGTAAGGACGAACTGCATACTTCGCAAAAGGAAGAATTGATTTTAGATGCAACTTTTGTAAGCGAAACTGTTCCCGCTGCTTTTACTAACTTTGCGAAGTGTTTCTACAATGATGCGAAAGTGATTGAAGAATTTTGGAAGCTTGTAACTATATCAGCACTTAAACATAAAGTCACAGAAGACATCACGGACACCGCTATAAAGGCGTTTAAGGCTTTGGTACGAAAGGTGAAGTTCAGCACCGTAACAAGCACTTATGGCTTCTATTGGGGCATTTTGAATAAGAAATTTAGAAGTGTTTACCTTAAACGAATGTTGAATTCTTGGTGGGAAAGTGGTACAGCAAACTAATGTACTCTAACGAGTAATAGTGCTTACAACATAGAAAAATATGGTTTATAATTATAATTAAAGTCTGAAAATTACTAAAAAAATGTTTGGTGAAACTTACCAAAATATAAAGAAAATTCGTGATTGGTTGAAGCTATAAATGGAAGTGTGGAAAGAAAGGAAGGTTTATAAAATATGCCAAATTGTGATTGGGGTAAACCGTGTACTTGTATTGATTGTCGTACCAAGACCTTCAGCATTCCCTGCAATTCTTGCGGTTTTAAGACAACCGTTTCTTATGAAATAGGTTATGGTGGCGGTAGTACAGATAGAAAAGGGCTTTTCAGTTATGACTTCCAGGAACGAAAAGAAGAAACTTCTGAAATCGATTGTTTTAAATGTGGTCATCATATGACTGATGTTCCTTACTATGAAAAGATAGATGTACACATTAATGAATACAAATTGAATGAAAAATCATGTGCTGAATGTGGAATCAAAAATTCTGAAGCTGGTCTTAAAATAATTCAATATAGAGAATGGAAGGACAAAACCCTTTGTTTGGGTTGCCTTGAAAAGAGACTTGTAAATGAAATTCCTAATCCTTCCAATGGTGAAAAAAAGTTTAAGATAGATGTTAATACAACAAAATATGTATTGGATAAGGTCATGGTTCCTTGTGTAACTTGTGGAAGAAAACGTTGGTTAAAAGCTGATAATCAGTGGCGAAAACAATGTACTAACTGCTATAAAAAGGCTTTGGAGGTGTAAGTGAATGGTAAAGAAGCGTAAAAATAAAAAGAATACCCAATCACTTAACGTGACCTTTGAATTGTATTTTAACCCTTATATTAAAGATAATTATACACGTATATATGATGTGTTATTGGAAACGCATAATCGTACATATGAAGCAATTTATAAAGAAATTAAGGAAAATCCACAATTAGTTTATGGTAATTACCTTAAAGACGCAAAATCTGCTATTTCTAACAATTATTATTCTGAAGATGCTGACCCAAGTTCCTATTATGAACAATTAGAAGAATATGTGGTTGAACGTATGCAAGAACAATCGTTAATGCATTATCAGTTTGAATTAATGTCATTGAGTAATTTGTATCAAGTATTTGAACAGCAGTTAAGAAAATGGTTATTTGAGGAAATGACCCATAGACATAACCAATACATTAATCAAATTGAGTTTGTTCTTAATGACGAAGAAAAAGATTATGGGTATTTTTATAGTAAGTTTGAACAGTTACAAAATGTTTTAAAAGAAATGAATCTAACTTTTACAATTCCATCTTCTGTAACAGAGTGGGCTGAATTATTTGGTGATGTTGAAGAGAACGGAATTGAAGTTCCTATTGTAGAAACAGAAATTTGGAAAACAATTCGTGAATGTAATTTAATATCAAATACTTTTAAACATGGTAGTGGTAAATCTGCTAAGGAATTATACAAGCTGCATCCTGAATACTTTGAAACAGTAATTTCAAGTGATACTAAGCTTATGAATTTGTATCGTACAACCAATATGGAAGAAGTATTATGTGTGGAACGAATATCTTTCGAAAAATATGTTAAATCAATGAAAAGTTTTTGGGAGAAGCTAAAGATGCACCAAAGTGGTTCTGTTATGCTGGAAATTAATACGTCATCAGAAGAAGTATAAAAATATTTTTTAACCATTAGTACAGGAATTAAGAACGCAATAAAAGGCATCTGATGAAGTGAAGGTTATGGATGTAGAGAAAAAGCACCTTGATATATTCAGGGTGCCTTTTTTTTATTAACCGAACTCTATGCTGATTTCATCACCCGCTTCATAGTGCGTAGGCAGCTGTTGAATTAGGGTGTGTACCGAATAAGTTACATAATC
Source organism: Metabacillus idriensis (assembly GCF_009674765.1). Taxonomy (GTDB): domain Bacteria; phylum Bacillota; class Bacilli; order Bacillales; family Bacillaceae; genus Bacillus_P; species Bacillus_P idriensis. Next base: position 602,046 of record NZ_WKKF01000001.1, read on the forward strand.
TTCAACTTCTTTTGGTAAATGGTATTCCAACTTCAACATACCCAACGGAAGAACGTACTTTAGTTTTAGACTTGTGTAGTACTCATATTCGCATTCTTTATATAGTTTTTTTAGTTTTACCGCTTCTTCCGTTGTTAATCCTTTAAAGGCACTTTCAATCACCTTTTTTACTAGCTGCACATGTTTTTCTGAATCCACATTAAATACTTTTTTCATTTTATTATACCTTCCTTTTCTCGTTTAAGTTTTTTTAATTTGTTATTTACAACCCTTAAACAACGGAAGGTTTAAAATCAGACATATTCTTCTTCAAAAAAGTTTGAGAACTCAGGTCTTACAACTCGGTGGAATTTTAAAAAGTCTGAAGTATATTCAGGACAATAACGTTTTACCATTAAGACTGTGCATAGAAGAAGCATTGATATTGTTTGATTTGAAAGAGTATTATTTTTTTGGTTTTCATATCGAATGGGGATTAAGATATGCTTTTGGGAAGTTTCATCAAAAAGGATACTATCAAGTGCGTTGTAACCATGACTCTCAAGAGAATAGGCAGCATATAACATAGGGTCTGTGCCTTTAATTTTCCGTGAAAGTTGGTTAAACGTTGTAGCATTACTACAAAGGCTGTACCATTTTGGTGCAAAATACTTACCTTTTTCCTCTAATTGCATTTTCTTTTTTAACCATACTTTGTTTACCGGAACCAAGTTCTCTTTTGTTAGCGTATTTTCCTGTTTTTTAATAACATCTTTCATTTCTTCTACGGTATATATTGTTTCTAAACCCTTGTTTTCAAGCGATTTTTGAATGAAAATAATTAAATCATGAAGGTATGAAACGTAGTACGAGAGTGCCCGCTTTTCAAGTGATGTACCACCTTGAAGTATAAATTGCAGACCCACAAAGGTTTCATATAAACTTCTGAAACTAGAAGTTAATGCACTATTAGATTCGTGGTCAAGGAGAATATACACCCCATCTGCTTGTTCAATCACCTTCCGAAAGAGTGAAATTATGACCATATCGTGTGTTAGGGGGTCTTTTTTTCCAACACATATTCTAAGTACTCTTTCTGATGCTGAAATACAGTTACTTAAATGCTTCATTAAAGGAAGACTACTGTCTTCTGTATAGTCCGAATCAATAATTACATCAAATATACCCAAGAAATCACCTCTTGATATGATATTTTAGGTATATTATAGCAGTATATGGAAGTTTGAGGTTGAGGAAATACTTAAATTTGCATAAAAAAAGTCCCATTAAAGCCAAAAATGAAACAGGCCTCAATGGGAAGATACCGAACTGGCAGCTGAAAAGCCAACCATGTTAAAAAGGAAGGTTATACTAGAAGAATACACGTACCAATCGTTAAGAACAGGAATGAAAGGAAGTTAGTCATGGAACTTCCTGTCCTACTTTTGTGCTTGGCTGAAGGTGAATGTATGACATTACAGGTCACTATCCAAATAAACCTGCAAAATAGTACGCATACGCTTACTAGGAATGTACAGATTGATTGGTTTACCTGTACGTATCTGACCTCGCCATATCCACTGAATGAGTTCTGATAGGGCATACATATCTTCGTCCGCTTATTTCTTTTTCCGTTTGGAACGGTTTTTATCAACCATATCAAATTCGGCAACCATCTTTTTGTCAGGTGCAACTGTACCACGCCAAAAGATTCTTGGATTTAGTTTGAAATAGATTTCACCTTTACTTTCAGATTTAACAAAGGTGGTTTGTCCATCCAGCAGCAAAGAAGAAAGTCCTGATGAAACCTTCTTGGTTTGGTTTAAATCCAGTAATTCTGTAATTTCTTTCAGGTTGAAATACTCAATGTCTTCAATTTCCTTCACATCAGGATTCTTACAAACGATATTGCTGGAATGATGCAAGTATGGGACCAGGGCAAACACTGGATAAAGATTGATTGCTGAATATGCTTTTTTCCCTTCATCATTAACGGCTTCATACAGGTGACGAATTTGTGTTACGTATGTACGCACCAGCATTGTTGGTTTCGCCTTCCCTACTGTTGTGCCATAGAAGTTGAAAGTAACACTCCATTTGAAATGGTTGCCTTCAGGAATCACAATTTTGTGGTCAATCAACTTTTTGAAGAATTTGCTGAAAAGGTTTCGGCCCACTGATAACTTTTCCTGAATCTGTTTTTTGGTCAACTTCACGTTGTTATTATCATGTACCAAGTAGCCAGCACCGTTTACATATGTTGCAAGATAGAAAATCATTGTTAAATCGGCTTTTGTAAATTCTTCAGACTTAATAAGTTGCTGAATTTTTTCAGGATATGACCATATGAATTTACCCGCTGCTTCATTGAATTCATCAAATTCGGCTTTTGCTTGTTCTTTCTTCTTCACAAATTCATCTTGCTTCTTGCTTCGTATGTAATGAGTATCAGGATTAAATTCCCTAGTAACTTCTCCATCACCATTGACCATTCTTAAAACGTTATTCTCCACCATTTTGAATACCTTCTTTCTGTTTGTATGATTTAAAAAGTCCTTACACACCTTAAACAGTTTTTTAAGCTGTTACAGACCGTAAAAACGTGATTAAATCCAGGTATCAATAGAAGGTCTTCATTGGATATCAAAGTAAGACAATGTCATGCTAAATGTCATGGTGCCTTTTTGAGTGCAAAAACGGGGTACTTGGTGCCTTTTTGAGTGCAACCTACAACGTTTGAAAAACGGAGTAAAACGAAGTATATTGAAGGGAATAGGAGTATTATGAATTATTCAGGCTTTTTATTTTTACACTCCACCTATTAATATCATAGACATTAATAGAAAGACACGCTGAAAAGTAATAAGGCAAAAGACAAGGACAAAAGATTTGCGGTCTAAAAAAGCCGAAAACCACGACTTTTTTAAACACGCACTATTAAGAAGAAAACCAAAAGGATTTATAAATAATGCTGAAAAGGTGTGTGTCAGAATTATTTTCAGAATGGAAGGGTTGTTTTTGAAGTGGCTTGGAGAACCGTCAGGTTCGAGAAGCAGCGAAGCTTGAAGACCGGATTTAAGTAAAAAAGCGAACCAGCACATTAGCCAGTTCACCATATGTATTATTTGGGGTACCGTATAGGCACTTGCTTTTCTGCTAAACTTGCTTTGAAGAATAGCTTGTAGAACGTATCATTTCCTTCAACTGTCATTTCATTTGATTCATATACAGCTGAAATTGTTCTATGTTCATCATCAAAGATAAAGCATTCTTCACCTTTACTTGCTTCAAAATCAGTTATCATCCATAGACATTGCTTTTGTGATTCGTATCTGACTTCTTTTATTACTTGTTGGTTGTGAGAGTTGATGAATTGTAGAATAAACACCGTAACACCTCCTTTCGATACATATAATGGTAATTTTCAAATGAAAAGTAGGTATGTAGTTGATGTTAAGAAATGGTTAATTTGTACTACTAGTGGATAAATGTGACAGAATTGTGACGAGATAATGGGTTTTATAGCAGCGGGGAACGGTCAGAATGGGTACATAATGAAGCTGGTGTACGGGAAAGGAAAAAGTGTAAAGTAATTTTACTTGACGGTAGTGTCAATACGATGCCTTTTCAATTCCTGTATCATCAATATACTTAAGGTAACTTTAGTGGTTGACTGATTTATGCAAACTAAGTTTCGTGAATTGTCAGTTTATTCATTCTACACTGATGAAACATTTCTAAAAAGTATTAGAAACGTTGATATATCAGCAATGTATAAAATACTGTATATCTTATAATAACGTACAGTAAATAGGGGGTTGTCAAACCGTTGGTATTACTAGATTTATTCAGCATGTGCATAGATAACAACTACCCATAAGCTTGATTATGTCAACTGTATTTGAATATTCAATACACGAATGTGCATAAGAAAAATTACTCACTACCCGCCACATAGAATCGAAAGGGCGGGGTACTATTTAAATAACAGGGGTGATATCCTTCACATAAAGCGGGCAGGGTGCTGAATAAGCAGCAGGGAATAGTTTGTGGTAATCCTGGCTATGTACAGGATAATACAGGGGAAGCTGGAAGCATACAAGTGGTATCTATTTATCATCAGTTATTAGTGTGTTCAAAGTGTGTAAATGATGGAATATGTCATCATCCGAACGGAACATTTGTTCCACATGGAACATTGGAGAGAATAACTGTACTTATTCAGATAGCTTCTATGATAGTTTCAGCTACTGATTTATGATTGGTCAATCTATATCCCAGAAGGTTAAAGAATTACATAGAAGAACGTGAAGCATTACAGCTTGAATTGTGGTTACGGTGAATGAATGATTGAATGAAGTGAGTGACTGATTTATACGAAGTGACATTTACCATTGAAGATGCAGTAATTGTGTAAGAAGAAACGGAAATAGTTTATTTTTGAATATTAATATTCAATTGTTGTTCAAATAAGGGATTAAGCACCATACGGGTGGGCTGCCCCTTAAATCCCTGCAATTAAGCCCTTTGATAATACATACTTTAATTTTGCCTGCCTGCATTTTTCAGTGGTATCAGCAAGGGTAACATCCGATTTTGATGGTCAAAACTCAAAAAGAACGTGACCAGATTAATCACATGAAATATTTTTGTCCACTAACTCTACAGTTGTTTTTAAACTTTTTTCTATTCTGGACAGGGTGCATTCAATCCTATCAAACCGGGCTTCAACCCTTGAAAAACCTTCATGCATCAGTGCAGAAAGTTCCTTCAATTCCTTTTCAATTTCTAGTAATGAATCATGAATTTTCTCTTCTTCAGCCATAAATACACCCCTTTTTTGATGAAAAAATGATGGGCTACCCCATGTATCTTGTCCAACAATGTTTTATAATAGATTTATACCAAAAAAGCCTATGCACTTTGCCGAGTACACAGACTTTCTTGATTGTGAATGGTGGTGAGAAAATTGGACAAGGATACTGTCATTGCAGTGTGTGCTTTGCTTACTGTCGTTATTTGCATAATCAATTTGGTTCAATAATTGCAGAAGGATTTAAGGTGTTTGCCGACACTTTAAGTCCTTTTTGTATGTTATAAGTTTACTTATGTTAATTCCATTATGCGATTATTTTTTGTGTTTTGCAAGTAAGGTTTGATGTGATTATAGCTAGTCCTCCTTATCAGTGAATTAATATTTTGTCTTACTTTTGGGTGATTCGAGATACCCTATATATAGACAAGTTTAGTTTGGATATCAGACTGACTTGCAAATAAAAATTATTTCTAAATTGTATGGTTTCATGGTTGGACGTTTTGGACTTTTGGTTTAAGCCTGACGGGGCATAGAAGGATGGGTATGAATGGGGCACTGGATTTTTCCGGTGTCCTTTTTCTTTTACTAACTATTTATATTTTATTAAAAAGATAGGGGTAAAAAAGTGGACAAGAATTTAATTAAAAAGATTCGTCTTGTATTCGGTTTGAAGCAGGCTGAAATTGCGGAAAGAATCGGGAAAACGCAAGCGTATATAGCATTGCTTGAAGCTGGCAGCATTCCTTTAAAGAAGGAAGTGGAAATGGACATCAAACGTGCTTTCCATTCAGAAGGGGTGACTGAAACAGATATGGTCATACTTCATGAACTAGGAAAGGGGCGGGCCAATGAAAAAAATACTTTCTAACATTCAGTATGTTGAACGGTGTTTGGTCAATTCAACATTTCAGGAAAACAAAGCAATGCTGAATGTACTTCTTTCAGAAACTATTGAACTGGGGAGAACTGAAGTGTTTACCTTTCAAGTACCTTTTACCAGCATCAAAGACCACAGCCATATAGTGACGTATAAGAAGTGTGGTAAACAGTATAAGGCCAAACTAATCGCTGACCTTGAAGAATTGCAGCGGGAACTAGGAAGAAGACAACCAAATGTGAACCGTTCATTACAGATTGTCAGTTCCATAATGAACACAAATCTGTATCAGGATTACACAAAAACAAAAATAGACCAGTGGCGGCCATTGCGTAACAATACTGTTACCTACGAAAAGCTATTTGTCAGTTGAAAGGACGGAAGATGAAAATGGAAAAGGAAAAAACAATTCATGATATACCGGTTCCCGCGGGTATTGATGCTAGGCAAGTGACAATTGCAAAAGACTACGTGACTAACAGACTTTCAGAAGGTTTTACACTGAATAGTTTGTTTCAAAAACATAGTATCAGCAGCAAGACTTGGTACGAATGGCTTGAAAAACCTGAATTTAATACATTTGTTAACGAAATGGCTGATGTTTTGATACCGCAAGATGAACTTGCAGCTGTCAAGAAAATGAAGAAAAAAATTCTTTCCTTTGCTGATAAAGCAAGTGTTTCAACATCAGAAATGAAAATGTTTACTGAAGTTTTTGGCTACGTTTTTGCCGCTGACGCTAGGCTGCAAGCCGAAAAGCTTGGACTGAATAAAGAAGGTACTACTTCAACCGATACTCATAGAACTGTTGAAGAGAAAAAAGCCGCATTACTTGCGAGACTACGAAGTTAAAGGGGAAATGATTACTATGGCAAGTGCAATCTTAAATATTTTAGAAGGCGTAAAAAAACAAGCTGCTGAACGTCAGGCAAAGGAAGCAGCCAAACAGGCTGAAGCTGGCAACGTGCAGAACATTGATATTCGTGGTGGTAAGCAGGAAGCTATGACACCTGAACAAATGGAGAAGCATATTGAAATGCTTGCTTCGGCAGTTTTGCAGTTAACAGAAAGATTTGATGGGAAAGGTGGCAATCAGTAATGGCGAAGAAGAAAACAGCAGTTGAACAAATGGCAACCCTTCACAAGAAACACCAGGACATTAAAGCTGATTATGCAGAAGCATTGGAACGTGCAGAAGGGGAAGTTATTAAGTTGAAAGCAGAAATTGCTGAAGGTGAAGAAAATCTGAAGGAAACTTACAAGTCCTATGTACTCAACATTGTAAGTCTTGAAGCTTATCAGGCTGAAAAGAAAATTTTTGATGATAAAAAATCAATCCTATCAGTTGCTGAAAAAAAGGTCACTGATATTGATTTGCTTGAAACGCAAGAAATTCATAAGCTTTTGCAGGAAGTGAAAATAATTGCAGATGATTATGAAAAAGAATGCTTTGTTGAATTTATTAAGCAAAACAAAAAATTAAGGCAGTTGAAGGTTGATTACCTGAAGGCAATAACTGAAGTTGCTGAAGAAGTGAAGCCTATTACGCAGTACCACTTATTTCATGGGTCTTTAGAACAAGAACTTGGATTAACATACTATAACCTTCGGATGGTTCCGGGTGCTGATGGTCTCTTTCTTGCACCTGAAGGAAGTATAGGAAGAAAGTTCATTAATGTATCACAGGAAGAAGTGCTTGCGGCTTATCAGCGTGGGCATATTCCAAAGGATTTACTTGAAGCAATTGAAGCTTGATACATTTGGCTGGCACTTTTATCGTGTCAGCTATTTTTTTTATCAATTTTGGGGAAGTGAAACTATGCATCATATTGGGCGTGTTTTAACTTGGTTGTTCAATTTATCAAATAAAGATGAAAAGAAGCCTATCAACCGCATGGAAACCTTGAAGCTTGAACTAATTGAAACTGTACAGGCATACGATGCCAAGATTACCAATACAGAAGCTGAGTACAAACGTGCAGTCCTTCTTTATGAGAAGGCGTACAGCAAAGTTTCTGAAGTGCAGACAAGGTACAGAAACAAAATGGTTACGGAAATTGTGCTGAAGGATGAAAAGGAAAAGTTGATGCCATTAGAAGATTCGGTCAGAGATTTAGGGCATGAACTTGATACCTTGCGAACTTACAAAAAAGAAGAGATTTTACGAATAGTTGGCAAAATGGATTCACTGACAGATTCATACGTTCAGGAAAAGGCAGAAGAAGTGAAGGTAAAGGCGTATCAACTTCAGCAGTTGAAACATCAGCAGCTGCAACTGTTGACTAAACTTCGTGGGGACTATGCAGAACTGATGTATGCAGATGATTTGATTTTTAAACACTTGAAAGATGCAGGTATAAGCTACACAAAAACTATGTCTGACAAACTTTCTATGCAAACTGAAGATGTTCCTTTAACAGTTGAAGACATTGCGATTCCTGAAACATTGGTCAGCGGTGTTATGACTGGTGATAAGATACCTTATGAACTGTTTTCAATAGTAGAAGAAGGAAAGAAACAAAAATATATATAATGATGTTTTGCACAGTAGGTAATCCCGGATTAAATGGTACGTCAGCACACTGTTATGTCAAATCAAAATGCTAGCCCTTGTAGCTTTCCTTTATTGGATTGTTGCAAGGGCTTTTTTTGTTTTACTCATTATAAAAACTAAGCAAAATAGTTTATACCTTTAACACTTATAATTATTTATGGAGGGGATGAAATGAATAGTAAATCTGAAAAACAAATAAGGAAAATTAATGATTTGGACAAAGAAATACTTCCAGTAACCTTAATAAAATCAATTGAGTTACTGTGGTCATTGGACAATATTATTGACAAGAATGTATCTGACTATGTCCATGATAACAAAGAGTGGGAACCTGAAAAATCTGAATGCTGTAATGAGTGTCTATATGATTTAGGTAATATTATGAGTAATGAATTATTAAACCGAGATAGTGGTGATTTTTTCATGAAAACACTTTTACAATACCTTGAATTTGAACAGAACGATGAATTTGCAGCGGATTACATTACGGAATATTGTATGAATGATAATAATAGCAAAGACATAACAAGTCTGAAAAAAGAACTTGTTCGTTGGGCAATCGAGTCTGAAGAACTCGAACGGAACGGTATATATAGATTTTGAGATTCTAAGAAGCTAAATAAGAATTATGTGATAATGAGAGACTACTTTACATTTAATAACAACCACTTTATAATGAAAATAATAAAAGTTAATTGTGAAGTGGTTATACGTTTTAAGCGTGTTTAACCCTTTGAATACATAAGTATTATGACTATTCGTTCCTTGACAGGGAAGGGGTCGGGGGTTCGAATCCCTCACAGGTCATCCGTAAAGTTAAGCTATAAACCTTGATATGCAAGGGTTTATAGCTTTTTTATTTTTTTGTGATTATTAATGAATTGCTTCGAATTTCCGTAATGGTCACGAATTGGTCACGCAAAGAGAAATGCTATTCTTTTCATGTTCCAGAGGATGATATTGCTAAACGGAAAATTAATTAAGGATGATATCGTATAAGAAAATAATAAGAAGAAGGATATCCTTATTGGGTAAGTAGTTCCGTTTTTATGGAAAACACCATAAATAGCATACTAATTTAGCAGACCAATTCGTATAAGAATGGGTCTTTTCTAATCATTGATATAACAATAATTATTAACTTTTAACATATTAAATAGCAACATAATTAGATTGCGAAATAACAGAGTGACAATAGATGATGTTCGAGATAAGTTTGGTGAAGATTATGAAGTCTGGGACATTTCTAAAGATGAATATGAACAGAGAATAAAGCCTAAGTTGGAATAGACTACACTAACCTTGAAGAATAACTGGTGCGATACTTCAATAACGAATGAATGCTTTTCTTATTCAAGTAACTAAATCTATTATATGGGGGAAAATGCATTAACGAAAAAGGAGATTTTGACTTGGAATACAGAAATTTAAAAAGAATGGGATTATGAGAGAAACGCAAAAGAGTCTACAGATTATGTCCCAGGTTCTCATTATAATGCTAGTTGGATTTGTTCTAACAACGCCGAACATCGTTGGACAGCCGAGATTAGATTTCGCAACAAAGGTGCTAAATGCCCTTGTTGTATAAATAAAAAGGTATCCAATGTTAATAACCTTGCTGTCTTAAACCCTAAGCTTGCAGCAGAATAGCGATGTAACACCTGAACAAGTTGTGGCTGGTGCTGGTAAAACGGTTTGGTGGAAATGTTCCAAACACCCAACGCACGAATGGATTCTTTATTGAATTTTTGATTAATTATAAAGGATATATCCAATATTTGTTAAAATAAGAACAAAGGAGGAATTTTAATGGATTTTTCAATCCTTGAAAAAGAATTACGAAAAGAAAAAATCAACGCCGTTGTATTTTCTCAAAACTCAAGTGTAATTTTTGAATATTATAAAAATAGAAAACAACAAGATAAACTTCATAAATTGAACTCTTGTACTAAAAGCATCATGTCCATTCTTATCGGAATTGCACTTGATAAAGGATACCTTTCATCCCTTGATGAACCTTTATACCATTTCTTCCCTGAAATTTTTGAGCAGCAACCCGATAAGCGGAAAATGTATCTCACCATGCGAGATATCATTACCATGACGGATGGCTTAGACTTTCCAGAGTTCGGGGAATGGAATTGCTTCGCCCCCATGATTTATCACAGTGATATCGTAAAGTTCGTCATAGACCGCCCCTTAATCCATGAAATCGGAACTCATATGAACTATAACTCCGGCTGCTCCCATATTTTATCTGCCATCATAAAACAGGTGACAGGCATGACAACCGAGGAGTTTGCAATAAAACACCTCTTTGCTCCTTTAGGCATTAAAGAATATCAATGGTACAAAGACAAGATGAACATCCATAAAGGTGCAGATGGATTGGTCCTGAAAATCGGGGACATGCAGAAAATCGGACAGTTGATGCTGCAAAAGGGGATGTATAATGAAAAACGGATTGTAACTTCAGAGTGGATTTCACAATCAACGAAACCCAACCTCATGACATATGACTACATCGGTTATTACGGTATGCATTGGTGGGTCAACAAACTAGATAGAAATAAGGACTTTTCAAAAGAGAACACCTTCTATTTCGCATTGGGTTTCGGTGGTCAATATATTATCATTGTCCCTCAGAGCGAAACAGTCATCACTATAACAAGCGATATCTACGAAGACAGTTTAAGACCAATGAGAATAATAGAAAGTCACCTAAATTAAAAGTCTGCGTTAGCGATAAAAAAAGAATCTTTCTAAAAAAAATTATAAAGGTATTAAATAGACTTTTTAAGAAAGCTAAAATAAAGTAATTAATCAAATAATAGATTGATAACGAAAATAAGTACGAACGATAAATTCCTGGCACAGGGAAAAGACTCCACCGATTGAGAGGGTCTTTCGAAGAAGATTGTTCCGAAGCTCCTTCTTAGAGTAAGCCAAAACTTGCCGATTAAACCCCGTTACAGGTTTTAAAGAGACTGCTACTTTTAATCAGTAACTAGGGTGGTACCGCAGGTTTTAAGCACTCGTCCCTTAGACAAGAAAGTCTATGGGATGGGTGTTTTTTGGAGTCTATGCGATGTATTTATTTGGAAAGTTTAAGGGGGAGTTATCACTTAAAGCTTGTTAAAACTGATGAATCTAGAAAGTTACTTTTCGATTTGTGGTTAATATGACAACGTACAGGACGCACGGAAGCAAGAGTCAAAATTGATCCAGGAATATAAAAAAATAGGTCTGGCAGAAAAATAAGCCGATATTATGCAACTCTGTATAAAAAGCTGCATAATATCGGCTCTAAGGATTTTATACGTTATTGAAGATTAGCTTTTCGTTACATTAACAGAGCCTTTCTAATTAAAAATTATAGGAAAAGTAAATGTAACGAAAGCTGCCCAAAGTCCGTAGACCGGCAAATACTTAGTAACGGCATCTTGGATAGTTGAAGGTCCGGATTTGTTTTGTAGAAAACGCATATAGGAGAGCATAATCCAAATTAGATTTGCCCAGATAAGTATGTTTACTCCTAAAACAGCAAGTCTATTAGGCGTAATCCCATAAGAAGAAAGCCTGAACATGATAGCTGACAAAGCCACACTGTCAATGATAAGCGCAAGAACAATTAAGGCAAAATTTATATAATCTGAAATGTTCTTTTTCTCGTCTGAGTCGCTCTCGGTAATGGAAAATATGGTAACGGCCAATACGCCAAGGAGTATTCCGTTGAAGGCTATCAGGAAATTGCGGTCCAAGAATGGATTTTTTCCGACCCATATAACTGTTATAAGATAGACCACCAATGTGACCAGGACAAGAGGACTAAAAATTTTAGCTATATATGGTGTAATATTCTTAGCAAGTTTAAGATTCATTGATACCAGGTATGCAGCCACAATAGCGAGAGCGGCAGCACCAAATAAAACGACATTACTAAAATAGAAGACTTCAATATTCAAGCCAACAAAGCTAAATAACTGCATGGTTAATGCTGCTAGTACCATTCCGCTAACTGCCATGCTGGCATAGAGAATACAATATTCCAAATTAAATTTAATATAGGCTAATCTTGTACTGCCTTTTGAATATTCATTTCCTGTAAATGCAAGCCCTACCAATACCCATAAGAATATGGGAAGGTGTAAATAAGCAAGGATAATACTGTCTTTATAATTTAATGGCAGCATATTAAGATAAAACCCGGAAATTAGGAACAACGCTGCAAGGGAATAAATAACACTTTTTTTCGGAGTATTATTGTAAACAAAATAGGCAGCAATAAAGGGAATTATTCCATAAGCCAGGTTAATTGGAGCAATTGCTTCCTGTTCGACAAAATGGAAAATGATCCTGGTGCTAATCCCGGCCAGAATGGCTAAAATGCCCATGAATAAGAAACCTTTTTGAAGCAAGGAAGATTTTTCTGTATTTGCCGTCTCCTTGAAATGCAATCTTTCATACCATACGCCAAGAACCTGAGAATCAGGATTTTGTTCCCATGCGTGTGAGAATGCCTTTTTAAAAGTTTTCGGGTCTTTTCTATACATTCTCTCCAGCTCATGAGGGTTAGCAATATTTTCAATAATCAAAGTGTTAATGTCCATAGTTATACCTCCCCTAATAATTGTTATATTAATTTTCCTTGATTCATTTAACTGTCTTCGTCACTTTTGTATTCTAAAATATCTCCAGGCTGACATTCTAAAGCCTTACAAATTGCCTCTAAAGTGGATAATCGAATCGCTTTTGCCTTTCCATTTTTCAATATAGAAAGGTTCGCCATTGTTATTCCAACCTTTTCCGAAAGTTCTGTTACGCTCATTTTCCTTTTTGCTAACATCACATCAATATTGATTATAATTGCCATTGTTATTCACCTCAGACCGTTAAATCATTTTCTGATTTGATAGTAATTGCTTCTTGTAAAAGTTTTTGGAGAACAGCCGCAAAGACTGCGATAATCATCGAAGCAAAAGGAACAACCAATCCGACAAAGATAACTCCTGGTGCGTCGTCTACTTCCGCAAAGATATAGAAGAGCGGCCAAACTAGCACATGCAAAATACTGATTGTGATGGCACAGTATTTGATTTTCTTTAAAGCTTTTACAGATAAATCGGAGAAAGCTTTATTTTTGTCAATATAGCGTAAGAGTTTGAAAGCTTGATACAAAGCAAAGTAAAAAGGTATCGCCGATGCATCAAAAGCGATGAAAACGAGATATTTTATAAAAGCAAACTCTGGAAGCAATTTTGCTGCAAGATTCGCCATCTCAGGCACCAAAAAGATGCACAGAGCAAGAACTGGGACTCCTAAAAGAATAACAGCTAATTTTAAAAACAACGTTGTTACTTTTTCCATAAAAAGCACCTCACTTATTTATTCTGATTTTGATTTTAATATATATTTTATTGTTTTACAATAAATTTTTATTCATTTGGATAATATATTTATTGTAGATTTTGTTAAGCAAAAATAAAAAGCATTCCTCATTCAAAGAAATGCTCTATAACTTTAAACCATTAAATTTATAACTTGTACAGCGAAAGGATTCAATTAATTATAGTGAATGAAATCGATCGACTGAAACTGCAACACTTAGAGCAACTTCGTGACATCTATGATCAACATGACTTAGCCATGATATTCAACTGGATGCCAGGGATTGAAAAAAGGTTAGCACGTTATCCCCAGCTTTACACACGGCACACGCATTGGTTTTGCTCATGAATTTCAGAAACTCAGTAAAGACGAGATGCACCAGTCACAAACGGTAACTTTAGACTCATTCACCGTCTGGACCAGAATGCTGCTCACAGGTCATACTAAAGAGAAAAACCACTTCGCATTTTGTGTGAGGTGGTTTTTTTGTTATTGATCTCAAATTCTGGAGCAGATGGAATTAGGATTTTTTACTTTGACTTAAAAATAAAGAAGTTCAAGTTATAAAGGATAAAAGCTCTTTAATTCTTGTATAATATGGATGAAATATCATTAGGAGATGAAAGTTAGGAGAAAAAGAGATGCCGTTAGAAAAATTGATTGACCGCAGAAAAACACATTCTGTTAAATGGTACATAGAGGATCAAGATATGATTCCATTATGCATTGCAGATATGGATTTTCAAGTTTCAGAAGAAATAGTCAATGCTATAAGTCAAAAAGCAGCGCACGGAATATATGGGTATAGTACATTTTGTGAACGTTATTATGATGCTGTTCAATATTGGTGGAAAACACAGTACGATTGGGAGTTAAAACGCGAGTGGATTTCTTTTAGCCCGGGTATTATTCCTGGAATAAATTTATTATTACAAGCTTTAACAAAGCCAGGTGATGCTGTGATCGTGCAGGATCCAGTATATTATCCTTTCTTTTCAACGATTGAAACACAAGGTTGTACATTATTAAGTAATTCTCTTATCTATTCTAATGGTACATATACAATGAATTTTGAAGACTTTGAGGAAAAAGCATCCCGCCCCAATACGAAAATATTTATTTTGTGCAGCCCTCACAATCCAGTTGGAAGAGTTTGGACCAAGGAGGAATTGCGAAAGATTGGAGAAATTTGCGAGAAACATGATGTTTATGTTATTTCAGATGAAATGCATGGAGATTTAACTTACTCTGGATATAAACATACACCTTTTGCAACAGTTCATCCCGGCCATTTAATGTTTTCGATTACATGTGCAGCCCCCAGCAAAACATTTAATATTGCAGGAATGCAAAGCTCTATCTTTATTATTCCGAATAAAGTAGTGAAAGAAAAATATGAAACGCTTTTAATGGGATACGGATTAATGCGTCCAAATGCTTTTGCTGTGGAAGGAACGATTGCCGCCTACTATAAAGGGTTGCCTTGGCTTCAAGATGTAAGAAGTTATTTAGAATGTAATCTCCAGTACGTATGTTCCTTTTTAGAAGATAATATACCGTCCATTAAAGTGGTGAAACCTGAAGCGACCCATTTGATTTGGCTGGATTGCCGTGATCTGGGTATTCCGCATGAAGAGTTGCATCATTTCTTTTTAGAACATGCAAGAGTCCGCCTTGATGAAGGAATGAAATTCGGTAAAGGCGGGTATGGGTTTGAACGTATAAATATTGCATGTCCTCGTGAGGTCTTAACGGAAGCTTTACTTAGAATGAAAGCTGCTGTAAAAGGAAAAGAAGGAACCTGCTGACGTTTTCGCTGGCGGGTTTGTATTTATTTGAGGAAAAATGATAGGAGGGCATAAATATGATTATTGAAGCTATATCAGATTCACTTGAAGATGCAAAAATTGCACAATCAGCGGGTGCCGATCGAATCGAATTAGTCACTGGATTGATGGAAGGAGGGCTGACTCCTAGTTATGGCTTGATTAGAAGTGTCTGCAGCGGATTAACGATTCCCGTGAATGTGATGATTCGCCCGCATAGCCGGAGCTTTTGTTATTCTGATGAAGACTTGAATATTATGTTAGAAGATATTGAAATCTGCCGGAAATTAGGTGCAGCTGGAGTTGTATTTGGTGTTCTTACAAATGAGAAAAAAATAGATGAAGAAAAGCTTACTAAGTTAATACAAGCTTCAAAAGGGTTAGATATTACCTTTCACCGCGCGTTTGACGAGGCCAATCATCTGGCAACAGCTTTAGGAGTGCTTCAGAAGTACCCTGAGATAACTAGAGTACTCACATCTGGCAGCAAAGATAAAGCTACAGAAGCAATAGAAGAGCTGAGTCAGCTAGCAGATCTATCAGCCGGAACGGGTCTTTCAATTATGGCAGGATCAGGGTTAACCCCTCAAAACTTACCTGCATTCTTAGAAAAAGTGAACGTGAGAGAAGTTCACTTTGGTTCGGGTATCCGTTTTGAATCAAGCTATATGAATCCAATTGATCCAAATAAATTAAAAGCAATCAAGAAAATTGTTTCATAAAAAAAGAGTGGAAATAGTATGTCCATCAGAATTCGCTTTTTCCTGATTTTAGAGACATTTAAAGTGAGGAATACAATCCTCAATCTAACGTTCTAACAGGAACAAAAAGACTGCAGACATTCCTAAATGACTGCAGTCTTCTGTTCGTTTATGATGTTTTTTTCATTGGAATCACGGTCTCAGGCTGCTTCGGATGTTTTTTTCGATATACGAATTTGGATAAGGTCACGCTGATTTCATATAAGACGAATAGAGGTACGATTACTAGAATATCTGAAATAAGATCAGGGGGAGTGATGAAAATAGCAATCAGTGTAAGTAAAAAGTAAGAGATCTTTCTTGCTTTAGTGAGCAGCATCGGGTTAATGACACCAATTGAGGTAAGAAACATAGCTATTAAGGGTATTTCAAAAAGCAAACCAAATGGCAGTGTTAGGTTGATCATAAACTTGAAATATTTTTCTGCAGTAAACATGGTTTCAAATTGCCCTGCTGATAAGGAAAGTAAAAAACTTAGGACAAGCGGATAGACGACAAAATACCCGAATGACAGACCCGCAATAAATAAAGTAAACAACCCTGGAATGTAGGCTAACGCCGTTTTCCGTTCCTTTACAGTTAATGCAGGTTTTACAAACAGCCAAGTTTGATAAGCAGCAAGCGGAATGGTGAGTGCGATGGCAATGATCCCTGAAATCATAAAATAGACCCACAGGATTTCACTTGGTCCTAAAACAGCTAAGTCATGGCCTAGATCCCGAACCAGCCATTCGTATATTTCCTGTACATAAAGAAATGAACCGAATAATAGAATGGTAAAAAACACGAAGACAAAAATTATTCGTTTTCTTAGCTCTCCAAGGTGATTAACAAAAGATAACTCATTATTATTCATATAAGCTTCTCCCTTTTTTGAAATAAGAGGAAGATGCAAACTTTGTGTTTACATCTTCCGGAATTTTTACTTAGTTTGGCTGTTATCTTCTTTTTCGTCTGACATGATATCCTTTGCTGAGTTCTTAAATTCTCTTAATGTATTTCCGAATGCACGGCCGATTTCCGGTAGCTTAGATGGTCCAAATACGATAAGAGCGATAATCAGAATAAGGATTAGACCAGGGACACCTATATTTTGCAGCAAGATAATTCCTCCATTTTTTTCAATTTTTTTCTGGCTCTTTTCGTAAGGTATGCTGCTTTTTAGCAGTCAGTAAAAAATCGGGTTTTGGATTTTTTACAGTATTCATCGTATCTATATTAATAACCGTATCAGCCAATCTTCGGAAAAGAGCACGACAGGACTTCTATACGTAAACAATATCAATACGGAAAACGACAATCTTTTCGAAAACAGCCTTTTTATAAGAATTAGCTGTTCGGCATTTTTTCCTTCTCTTCCGTATCTAAAGGCAGAGGATTCATACTTTGATCATTCGCAGTTAAATCAATTCCATAGTCCTTAGCGAAAACCATATGTGTTTCAACAAGTACGCCTTCTTTGTTTTCATCTAAATTGAATACTCGAGCTCCGCGAAGTCTATTTCTTTGAGCACCTGAAAGTCCGTAAGTGCCAAAGCCTGTGTTTCCGGCGTATCCAAGCAGAATTCCATAATAATTGCCGCAGTATGTGTTCACATGATCATGTCCGCAGAAAACTCCTTTAACGTCTCCACGCTCTAGCATGGCTGAAAATAAACCGCCGTTTACTGGTCCAGGACATTCATCTTCATTTCGTTCTCCAACAATTTGGTGTTTTGCCACTGCAAGCTCATGGCTTGCTTGTGTTCTTACATCTACGCCTCCATGCCACATAAAACGATGCTCCCATAAAGGAATATGTATGAACACAAGTGAAGGTACTTTATAACCGTACTGCCTTTCAAGTTTTTTAGATTGTTCATAATACCAGTTCACCTGATTAAAACGGAGCCAGTCCCAAGTCGGATATCCCTTAAAATCTTGCCCGGCGATTTGTGATGGAGCATATCTGCCGCTGTCAAGCAGCCATAGGTTGAATGCAGCTTTATTGCCTTTTGAATGTCTAATGACGAGGTTCATGTTACCTGTACCAGTTAGGCCTTTTTCACCTGGCTCGTTCATATTATATTTGTAAGTCATATAAAATTGAAGCATCGCTTTTTCGTCCATTCCGCTCTTTGGAGTGGAATCTTCATCATGGTTTCCAAACGTAACCGCCCACTTAATTCCTCTTTTTTCCATCGGTTGAGCAACATTATTCAGGGCTTGCTTCATTTCTAGTTCTGAATCACAGCCTGATGAAATATTGTCACCGTTCAGTACTACAAAATCAGGTTTTTCAGAATCAAGGACTTTTTCCATCAGTTCAAGTGTCCTGCGATCAATTCGCTCATCATCCTGAGTATCGTTAAATTGAACGACCTTAAACTTTCCATTTGAGTTGAAGTGAAGCTTAGCATTTGGTTTTTTTTCAGCATGTACAGTGTTCGTCAATAAATTCCCGGGAAGCCCCGTAGTCGCAAGTGTTAAAGCGAGTGTACTCATTCCGCCTATTTTTATAAAACTCCTTCTGTCTAATCCCTTTTGCTGATCTTGATTACCCATAAAAAAACCTCCAATTTTTTAATAGATTGATTAGCATAACAATTGAAAAGAGCAATAGTAATGGAGAATCATTTATGTAATGCTGCAAGCATTCACTACGTAAATGGAGATGGCGCCACAATCCCCGTTAGCTACCTATTCATCATAAGATAGAAATATTGATAGATTATTAAACAAAACAGCAATGTAAGTAAATAAAACAAAACAAAAAACAAAAAAACAAAAATAAATGGCTTGTTTCGCATTAAAAAGAAGTTTATTAGAATTTTTTATGAGATAAAAGCCTGATGAATCGCAAGAATAGACTTTTGAATTCGTTTTCATTTTTGATTAATTTTACAAAAGTTAATATTTTTACAGTCTATTATTTATATTCCTTTCTTATAATGGGTTAATCCAAAACAAACCAAAACAAAATGGGGGAAGGAAATGAAAATGAATGAAAGATATAAAGCGATAATCAGAGAACTGGAAATGAAAAATAAAATTGGCGTAGCAGATATAGCTATAAAATTAAACGTGACGCCTGAAACAATCAGAAAAGACTTGAGTTCACTCGAAGAGAAAAAGAAATTGCGCAGAATTCATGGGGGAGCCATCCAATATCTTGGTGTGATTAAAGAGCCTCATTTTAATAAGAAAGTCGGGATCTTTCATCCTCAGAAAAAAATGATTGGAGAAGCTGCGGCGACTTTTATTATGGATGGAGATTTAGTAGCACTTGATGTC
This sequence comes from Metabacillus idriensis, assembly GCF_009674765.1. Taxonomy (GTDB): domain Bacteria; phylum Bacillota; class Bacilli; order Bacillales; family Bacillaceae; genus Bacillus_P; species Bacillus_P idriensis. The sequence continues at coordinate 621,520 of NZ_WKKF01000001.1, forward strand.
GGCACTACAATTTTTCAAATTGCAAGTGCTATTAAAGACGTCAAAAATGTAACCATCGTGACTAATTCTCTGGCAGCAGCTGAACTATTAAATAGCCGGATTGAAAACAGGTTATTTGATGGAAAAGTCATTGTCCTTGGAGGTACTGCCAATCCTCTGCAGCGTTCAATCAGCGGGTCCATAACCAATAAGTTATTGGAGCAATTTTATTTTGACAAAGCCTTTATTTCATGCGGGGGAATAAACAAGGATGGAATTTGTGATTTCAATGTAGAGGAAGCAACGGCTTCTTCTATTATGATGAAGAGATCAAGACAAACAATTGTTGCAGCTGATTCTTCTAAACTGAATCAAAGGGCTCTTTTCCATATAGGGCCGTTCTCTGCAATTGACTGTCTGATTACTGATCAAAAAATGCCGGTTGATTGGTCTAAAGATCAAGTTTTTGGTGATGTAGATTGGATAACTGTAGGTGACGCCAATGAGAGTTGATTATCATGTTCATCTGGAAGAAGGTCCGTATACATCGAATTGGCTGAAAAAAACCTATCAAAACCTTTTAATGGGACAGCATTCGCCAGAAGAAAAAACCTCGAAACAATGGGCTGCCCAATCTGTGCAAAAGTTATCTGAAAGGTTGACAAAAGGTGCTTATGATCCGATCTGGCTTGATTTATATCTTGAAAATGCGAAAAGAAAAGGGATCAAAGAAGTCGGGATTGTTGATCATTTATATCGATTTACAGATTGCCGGATATATTTCGAAAAAAATATGATGCTTGATGAAAGTCCGATTGGCCGCGTACAAAAGCGATGGTTAGACCTGGTCATGACAGAAAGCTTAGATCATTTTGCGGAATCTATTACAAGAAATAAAGAAAAATGGGCAAAGCAAGGTGTTCAATTAAAGATAGGAATAGAAGCAGACTACTTTGAAGATGAGGAAGAGGATTTATCCGAATTGCTTTCCAAGCATGATTGGGATTTTATTAATGGCTCTGTTCATTTTGTCAATGGATGGGGATTTGATAATCCAAAAACAACTGATGAGTTTGAAAAGTATGATGTAAATTTCTTATATGAAACCTTCTTTAGAATCGTGGAAAAGGCAATCAGAAGCGGCTTATTTGACTATATTTCGCACCTGGATAATATTAAAGTCTTTGGCTACCGCCCAAATGATGATCTTTTGCTTACCCTTTATAAAAGGATAGTAAAAGCTTTAAGGGATATGGATGCAGCAACAGAGGTTAACGCGGGTTTATATTATCGATTCCCGGTAAAGGAAATGTGCCCGAATGAACCATTTCTTGATCTATTAATTGAAAATAAGATACCATTGCTCCTATCCTCTGATGCCCATTTTCCAGAAGACATAGGTGCTTTCCTAGATGAAAACATAGAGATGCTGATTAATAAAGGGGTAAAAGAAATCGTTACTTTTGAAAAAAGGGAACGAATGATGAAGCCTCTTTCGATAGAGGGATCTTCATTGAATATCCTGCGTTAGAACAAAAAGCAGAAAAAACACCTGAAATCATAATTATTGGGTTCCCTTTTGTGAGGGAAATCCCAATATCACACTAGAGTTAACGCAGATTCGCACATTAAATTGCACCGCTTTTGCGGTGTTTTTTTTGCACAAAAAACTCAGTCGTAATTTGAACTGAATGTACTGCATTTTAAAAAGTTACTCCATTAAAGTTCCTTTTAATGGAATAGTGCTTCAATTAACAAATGTCCATATATCAATTTAATATGGCTTTTTTCTCATAGATTGTTGTTTCTGTTGTGAATTCGCTTTGCAAGATCGGTTTTGGCGCACTAACTTCGAAAGTTGGTTATGATAGCCACCGATAGCTGAATAACTCTTTTACCCAGACCGAGCTGTAGATCTATCAAAGGTCAGTGCAAGTGCTCTGGAGAGTTTTTCAGCCGCATAGCCGGAGCTTTTGTTATTCTGATGAAGACTTGAATATTATGTTAGAAGATATTGAAATCTGCAGGAAATTAGGTGCAGCTGGAGTTGTATTTGGTGTTCTTACAAATGAGAAAAAAATAGATGAAGAGAAGCTTACTAAGTTAATACAAGCTTCAAAAGGGTTAGATATTACCTTTCACCGCGCGTTTGACGAGGCCAATCATCTCGCAACAGCTCTAGGCGTGCTTCAGAAGTACCCTGAGATAACTAGAGTACTCACATCAGGCAGCAAAGAAAAAGCTACAGAAGCAATAGAAGAGCTGAGTCAGCTAGCAGATCTATCAGCCGGAACGGGTCTTTCCATTATGGCAGGATCAGGGTTAACACCTCAAAACTTACCTGCCTTCTTAGAAAAAGTGAACGTGAGAGAAGTTCACTTTGGTTCGGGAATCCGTTATGAATCAAATTATAGTAATCCTATCGATCCCATTCAAATAAAAGCGATCAGAAAAATCGTAACATGACGAATACAAATAGAAAGCTGCAGCCATTTTTTAAATGTCTGCAGTTTTTTTGTTTCTGATCGTTTTGGTATAACAAAACATCTGAAATCAAATCAGGGGATTTTTACAATTCTTTTAGTAACAAAACTTTAATCATCATCGAATAAGGATATTTTCAACCACAAATCTTTGATTCATAAATTTTCATCAGGTCTCATTAATAAATCCAAGCATAAACTTTAGTAACGCTTAATAATGGCAGGTGTTTTCCATGCATGAGATGTCGCTCATGTCAGAAATTCTAAAGATTGTTTCCCAAGATGCTGTTTTACATGGGTTCTGCAACGTGACGCAAATAGAAGTCATAGTCGGAGATTTATCGAATGTGCTTCCGGATGCTCTTGAGCTTGCGTTTTTTCATCTGAGGAAAGATCCTGTCAGCTTTCCTATTAATGAAAAGACCGAATTACATATTATCCGGGAACCTGCGCTGTCAAAATGTCAGACCTGTCATCTTGAGTTTGAACCAGACTATCAATTAGCACGATGCCCAAGGTGCGGCATTCCAGATTGTCTGCTCATTTCTGGGGAAACGTTCAGGGTTGATGCTTATGAAGGGAGTGAGGAGCATGAAAATTAAGATTGGAGAAGATGTGCTGAAAGATCATCATACAGCAGCTGAATTTAATAGGGAACTCTTTGAAAACAGCAAAACGCTTGTAATAAACATAATGAGCTCCCCTGGTGCCGGCAAAACGACTTTACTTGAAGAAACGGTTAAAGCATTAAAAGATGACTATTCTATTGCAGTGATTGAAGGCGATTTAGCCACAGACCGGGATGCAGAGCGCCTGCGGCTGCTTGGAATCAAAACGGTTCAAATCAATACTGTGGGCGGGTGTCATCTTGATGCAAGAATGATTGCTAAAACGCTGCCGGAATTTGAAGGGCTTGATCAGTTTGACCTTCTGTTTATTGAAAATATCGGCAACCTCGTTTGCCCGTCAGGCTATGATCTAGGACAGCATTATAAAGTAGTTGTCCTGAGTGTGCCAGAAGGCAATGATAAAATCCCAAAGTATCCAGTGATGTTCAGGCGGACAGATCTCACTATCATTAATAAAGTGGATCTCCTGCCCTATGTCTCTTTCAATCTTGAAGAAGCAAGGCGGGATTTAGAAGCAATCAATCCCCAGGCGCTGTTTAAAGCTGTTTCCGCAAAGTCTGGAGAAGGTATGGATGACTGGATAAATTGGATAAAGGACGCTCATTTCCAATGCATCAAACAATAAAGATCATTGTTAAGGGGAGGGTACAAGGGGTCGGCTTCCGCCCCTTCATCTATTCACTATCTAAAAAGTATCAGCTTACAGGAACCGTCCAAAACAACGTTGATCATGTCATCATTATTTTTCAAGGACAAGAAATTTCATTAAAAAAAGCGGTAGATGATTTGAAAATGTCTCCGCCTCCATTATCAAGAGTGAAAGAGATGTCGATTCATCAAGTTCCCCATTCTGACTATAAAAAATTTTCGATAGCTGCAAGTCAAATAAACAGCCATTCCTCTCTCCCATGGATAGCAGCGGATGCGGGTATTTGCAGACAGTGTTTAGAAGAAATGAAAGAGCCGTCAAATCGCCGGTTTCAGTATCCATTTATAAATTGTACTCAATGCGGGCCGCGATACACGATTATTAAGGACTTGCCCTATGACCGTCCCCAAACTACGATGAGCACATTTAAAATGTGCGAGGAATGCCGGAAAGAATACGAAAATCCGTTAAATCGGCGTCATCATGCACAGCCGATTTGCTGTTCAGAGTGTGGACCTGCGCTTATTTTGCAGAATCAGCAGACAGATATTCTGGCTGAAAACCAGCTCGCAGTCAGTCAAACAATCGATCTTTTAAAAAGCGGATCGATCATTGGTATAAAAGGAATCGGCGGCTACCATTTAGCATGTGATGCCACTCAAGAGGGGCCCGTTAATCAAATCAGGTTCAGAAAAAAACGGCCGCAGCGTCCGCTTGCCATCATGGTAAAGTCTATCGAGGCAGCAAGAGAGCTGTGTCATGTATCAAACCGAGAAGCAGAATTGCTTACAGATCCAGCAATGCCAATTGTTGTCCTGCAGAAGAAAAAAACGTGCGTATTACCCGAAAATCTTTCACCTGGTTTATCTACTTTAGGAATCATGCTGCCTTACACGCCTTTACATCATCTTCTGTTTGAAAAAAACAGGCTGGAATATCTTGTCATGACAAGTGCTAATCCATCAGGTCTTCCCATAATTTATAGAGAAAGTTCATTAAATTGTTTAGAGGAGATGTGTGATTACTTATTAACACATAATAGACAAATCTATCTTCCAATCGATGATTCTGTTGTTCAATGTGATGGGGAAAAGCTGATGTATTTACGGCGTGCCAGAGGATTTGTTCCTGATCCCATCAAAACGAATTCGAAAGTTGATGGAATCATTGCCCTCGGCGGAAATCAAAAAAATACGTTTGCTCTCGGAAAGCAAGATCATATTTTATTGAGCCCGCATATAGGCGATTTAGATAATGAAGAAATGATTCACTTCTTTGAAACACAGCTTGATCATTTTAAAGATTGGCTTGGCATGAATGAGACGTCTATAGCTGTCGATAAACACCCTCATTATGCAGCTCATCGAATGGCTGACAAACTAAAAGGTCAATTGGTACCTGTCCAGCATCATCATGCCCATCATGTGTCCTGTATGGAAGATAACGGACTTGTGGAGCCATGCTTTGGCCTGATTTTGGACGGAACAGGTTACGGAGAAGATGGTCAAATTTGGGGTTTCGAGTGCTTGTATGGAAATGCTGATTCTTTTGAACGTCTGGCTCATCTGCACTATACCCCGCTGTCTGGAGGAGAAAAAGCTGTTAAGGAACCATGGAGAAATGCTGCGGGAATGCTGCTTTATTACTGGCCGGAAGAAGGCAAAGATTTAGCAGTGAATCTATTCCCGGGCAAGTCAAACGAAATTGCCGTCATCGAACAGATGATTAAAAAACAAATCAATACTCCAATGGCAGGAACGTGCGGCCGGATTTTTGATGCAGTGAGTGCCATCCTCGGCATTTGTTTAACATCCACATATGAAGGTGAAGCAGCCATTAAATTATCGGATTATATGAATGGACCCCTAAGGGAAAAGACGGACGAATCATATCCTTTTCATCTTAAGGCGAACAAGGATAACCTGCTTCAGCTTGATTTATCTCCCATGATCAAAAAAATCATTCAAGACCGGCAAAATGCTGTCCCGCTTGAAAAAATCATCCAAATCTTTCATCAAACGATTGTTAAAAGCTGTGTCCAAATGGTTCTCACACTTGCAAAAAAGAGATCGGAATTAAATAGAAGTGTGGTTCTCTCGGGAGGTTCCTTTCAAAATAGGTTTCTAGTTAAAGAGATAGCCAGTTGTCTTCAAAAGGAAAGCTTTCATGTTTATTCCCATCGAAAAGTTCCATGCCACGATGGCGGTTTAGCTTTAGGACAATTGATAATCGCTTCAGTGGCTGAAAGAAATCAAAGGCGGTGAATTCATATGTGTATAGGAGTACCTGCAAAAGTCATCCAAATAAGAGATGAGTCAGCGCTGGTAGATGTTATGGGGTCTAGAATGCATGTCGGAATCTTATTTGTTCCTGAGGTCAAGGAAGATGATTATGTTCTGCTGCATGCAGGGCAGGCAATGACTATTGTTGATGAGGAATATGCCAAAGAAAGTATTGAGGAATGGAGGAATGTATTAGATGGAAACCATGGACATCTTTTCTGATCCACTCTTGACTCGTCATTCGCTTGAAGCTGTTAAAGAGTTAGCAGGCAAGTTTAAAGAAGAAACAGGAAGAATGCCGGTCTTTATGGAAGTATGCGGATCACATACAATGGCATTTGCCAAGACAGGAATTAAAACTGGATTAAAAGACTGTGTGAAGCTGATTGCCGGTCCAGGCTGTCCGGTATGTGTGACAGATCAAAAATCGATCGATGCCATGATTCAGCTATCTGAAGGAACCGGGAGAATTCTATGTACCTTTGGTGATATGATGCGCGTGCCTGGGTCTAAATTTACCCTGATGAAAGCTAAAACAGCAGGCAAGGATATCAGGGTTGTATACTCTCCGCTTGATAGTGTGAAAATTGCGGAAGAAAATCCCGATAAAGAAATCATCTTTTTAGGAATAGGTTTTGAAACGACGATTCCGATTCTCGCTCTTGCCATTCGCGAGGCAGAGCTGAAAAAGCTAAAGAATTACTCCATGTGGATGACAACTAAGCTAGTAGAACCTGTATTGAGAGCGCTCCTTGATTCTGGTGATGTCAAATTGGACGGGTTTCTTTTGCCCGGGCATGTATCCGTCGTTTTAGGAAAGCAGAACTACAGTTATTTATCAGAAGAGTATAATATTTCAGGCGTAATTACTGGATTTGAACCTGTTCAATTACTCAGCGGCATCTATAAATTGCTGCAGCTTTTGCTTGAGAATAAGACCGATATACTGAATGATTACACCTATTTGGTAAAAGATCATGGCAATCCTGCAGCTCAGCGTTTAATGGAGAAGTATTTTGAACCCTTTGATGAAATATGGCGGGGGATGAGCGCGATACCAAAAAGCGGATTAGTGCTTAAAGAAAAATATGCCCAATTTGATGCGAAAAAGAAATTTACGGTTTCAACAGGGGAACCAAGAAAAACAAAATGCCGCTGCGGTGAAATCATTCGGGGATTAATCACACCGGAAGAGTGCGTGCTTTTTGGGAAAAGCTGCTCACCATCCAATCCAATTGGACCTTGCATGGTATCTGCAGAAGGAACCTGCGCTGCTCATTACCAATACATGAGGGAGGAATAGACATGGTTCAGCGAATCAGTTTGGCTCACGGAGAAGGCGGGGAACTGACTCATCACCTCATACAAGATGTATTTATTCAATTATTCGGCCATTCAGAGCAAACACAGCTTGATTCTGCTGTTCTTGCCTTTCCCTCGCAAACAATCGCAGTCACAACGGATAGCTTCGTAGTAAATCCCCTATTTTTTCCCGGAGGAAACATAGGGAGGTTAGCCGTAACAGGAACAGTTAACGACTTAGCTGTTTCAGGGGCAATACCTCTTTTTATGACAGCGGGTTTTATTATTGAAGAAGGCTTTCCTCTCAATGACTTAAAAAAGATTGTAAAGAGTATGGCAGCAGAAGCTCTAAAAGCCGGAGTGAAAATTGTTGCAGGCGATACGAAAGTAGTTGAAAAGGGAAGTGCAGATGGTTTATTCATAAATACAGCTGGAATCGGGGAGATACGGGATCATCGGCTAAAATCTGAAGAAATCCGTGAGGGAGATTGTGTGATCATCAATGGAACCATTGGGGATCACGGGATCTCTATACTCAGTGCACGCCAAGAACTTGGGTTGTTGACAGACGTGAAAAGTGATTGTACCTCGTTAAACCAGCTTATTCATGAACTCATGAAGGAAATCGACGGCATTCGGATCATGCGGGATCCTACCCGCGGCGGATTGGCGACAACTCTAGTAGAACTGTGTGAAGACTTTCACTTTACTGTTGAGTTAGATGAAATCGCAGTTCCGATTCGTAAAGATGTTAGAGGTGCATGTGATATTTTGGGCTTTGATCCTCTTTATCTGGCAAATGAGGGAAAAGTCGTGATAATAGTTGATGAAAATCAGAAGCAAAAAGTACTGACTATTTTAAAGAACCATGAAAATGGTCAAAATGCATGTGTGATTGGCCAGGTCACATCCTGTCAGAATCAAGGCGGTAAACTACTCCTGAAAACCCCTATAGGCACAACAAGACGCCTGCATCGGCTCGCGGGCATGATTTTACCTAGAATATGTTAGGGAAGCTGAATCATATGCATTAGAGAGGATGAAAATGTGCCTTAAGGAGAGAACATCATGCAAAACACCGAATTGCTCAGAATGCAGCTGAATGACCTTATTGCTCAGGCGCGTTATGACATCTATACCATGTCGAACTTGCGGAATCCAACAGCGAATCAGCAACATCTTCAGCGATTATGGAATACACTTTCAATGATTTCCTTCCACAGTAACCAGATGGCAAATCAATGTATGACGAATAATCGCTTTCTAATGTCAAATCAGGCACCTTACCCTAATCCATCCATCTCAAAATCACGGCAGCGTACTTTTACAATTGGAGAATTAGCAGTCAATGACGGGAAAAACGGCAAGCCTGCCTATGTCGCCGTTAATGGCACCGTTTATGATGTCACGAACAACAGAGCATGGGCAGCTGGCACTCACTTTGCTTTAACTGCAGGTAAAGAATATTCAGCAGAATTTGCCTCTTGTCATGCCGGGCAAGAAGCAATATTAAGCACGCTTCCAGCCGTGGGGAGGTTATCATCATGAAACAGCACATATTGCCGCCGGAGCCATTAACGAACGAAGCCATAGCCGCAAGATTAACCAATACAGCAATGAACAGCATCAATAAGGGGCTAATCAAGAAGAAAAATCTAGTTTATTTAGAGCTGAATGGGTGTTCGGGAAATATCATTTCGTTGCTGAACGGACAAAATCCAGATTTTGAGTATACCTTAAATTCAATGGTTAACCTTCGCTATAGTAATAGTTTAATGGCATCAGAAGGAGAGCGGGCTGTTGAGAAACTGATGAAGGCTCTGGATGAGGGAGACTATATCCTAGCCGTTGAAGGCGCTGTTGCTTTAAAAAACAATGGCTTATACAATATCATCGGAAGCTGGCAGGGAAAACCGCTCACCGGTCTACAGGCAGCAACAATGCTTGGAGCGAAGGCATCACATATTTTAGCAGTAGGCGCATGCGCCACACACGGGGGAGTCTCTGCTGCTAAACCAAATCCATCTGAATCTGTCGGCCTTCAAACCGTCCTTCCTGATGAAAAAATGATCAAACTGCCGGGTTGCCCCGTTCATCCAGACTGGTTTTTGGGGACATTAGCTCATCTCCTTTTATACGGCGAACCTGATACAGATAAGCTAGGTCGTCCGCTGATGTTTTACAGCACGCTTATCCATGACCGCTGCCCAAGACGGCCATTTTTTGACCGCGGTATTTTCGCAGAAAAATTAGGGGATAAAACATGTCTTTTTAAGCTCGGATGCAGAGGTCCTGTAACAAGGGTAGATTGTCCAACGAGACAATGGAACGGACACGTGAACTGGCCGATCGGAGATAACACGCCATGCATAGGCTGTGCACAGTTTGGGTTTCCGGATGCAATGGCTCCATTCATAAGCTTTGACACGACAAGGGTGGTGGATGATGAGTAAAAGAATTGTTATTAATCCTTTGACGCGAATAAGCGGTTTTATGGAAATTGATGTTCTCGTGGAAAATAATAAAGTGGCAGATGCCAAAACAAAAGGGAATTTATTTCGGGGATTTGAGCAAATGTTAGTAGGGAGAAATCCGTTTGATGCAGTTTATTTCACACAGCGAATATGCGGAATTTGCTCAGCAGCACATTCGATGGCCTCATCATTGGCATTAGAAGATGCACTAAACATAGAACCGATGGAACAAGGAAGGTATCTTAGAGATATCATTCATTGCTGTGAGTTTCTGCAGAATCACATTCGCCATTTTTATCAATATACGGTTCCGGATTATGTGAAAATTGAACAAAATTCTCTTTTTCTATCAGACCATGGCGATTTTAGACTGCCCAAAGCAATAAATGACAGGATTTCAAACCATTACTTCGATTCACTTGCGATAAGCCGGTCAGCACATCAAATGCTGGCGGTATTAGGGGGGAAGGCTCCACATAATCATGGCGTATTTATTGGAGGTATTACGGCGCAGGCAACAGCAGAAAAAGTCGTTCATATTGACTCCATTCTTGAGGAGATCATCTTATTTATAGATGAAAAAATGATACCTGATGTATATGAGATTGCCAGGTATTATCCGGAGTACTTCCGATTAGGCGGTGGATACGGCAATCTTTTGACCTATGGTGCCTTTAATGATTATAAAGAGCTGGGAACGTTATATGTCAATCCTCTGGTATCTGTTCTCGGTACTGTAGAAGCTTTTAATGAGAACAAAATCACGGAAAAAATTGATTACTCCTATTACACAGCAAAAGAAAGCACATACGGGCCTGATGCAGAGGTGCCTGAGCCTGACATGGATAAAGAGAAAGCATACTCCTGGGTAAAAGCGCCAAGGTACAATAATCTTCCCTTTGAAGTTGGCCCGCTGGCGAGATTAATCTTAAGCGGTTCATACAGCAATGGAATATCAGCCATGGACCGGACAATTGCCAGGGCACTTGAAGCGAAAAAAATAACAGAAATTATGAAAATATTATTAAAAAAGCTTATCCCGGATGTAGATGTTCAAAAAAAATATGAGCTTCCGCAAACTGCATCAGGAAAAGGGCTTGTCGATACAACAAGAGGCGCTTTAGGGCATTGGCTTAAAATAGATGATAAAAAATTATCATACTATCAAATTATCACCCCATCAACATGGGATTTTTCCACCAGAGATGAAAAGGGGTACAGAGGCGTTGCAGAAGAAGCGTTAATCGGCACACCAATTGAGAATCTTGATAATCCAGCTGAGATTGGAAGAATCCTTCGTTCCTTTGATCCATGTATGTCTTGTGCGACACATGTATACATTCCTGGAAAACAAGTTAAAACCATTAAGGTGTTTTAATGGAAAAAATCATCGTATTGGGGATTGGAAATCAATTAATGATGGACGATGGAGCTGGAATCTATCTTACAGAAGAGCTGTCGAAGCTTGATCATGATCCAAGCATCGATTATAGAATAGGTGAATCAGATATTGATTATTGTATCGAAGTGATTGACGGAGCATCGTTTGTGATAATTCTCGATGCTGTATCCTCCGGCAAACAAGCCGGACAATTATCAATCTATCCTCTGGCAGCATTACATGAACACAGGACACTTGATATCTCTCCGCACAACCTTCATTTATTTGAAGTGCTGTATCAGCAAAGAAAAACGATAAAGGGATTTCTAATAGGTGTGGAACCTTATCAAATTGATTTTCATATAGGTCTGAGCGACATGCTTACAGAAAAATGGGATGAGATTTTAGAGGAGACAAGGAAGGCGATCCGGGAATTAATAAAGGAAAAAGAGGAAGTGTAAAACGTCACTGGATTAATGGAAGGCGGGCTTACGCCTAGCTATGGATTAATTAGAAGTGTCTGCAGCGGATTAACGATTCCGGTGAATGTGATGATTCGCGCATCAAATATTACCTTTCACCGCGTGTTTGACGAGGTCGATTATCAGGTCACTGCTTTAGGTGTTCTTCAAAAGTACCCTGCCATATCTAGAGTACTCACATCAGGCAGCAAAGATAAAGCTACAGAAGCAATAGAAGAGCTGAGTCAGCTAGCAGATCTATCAGCCGGAACGGGTCTTTCAATTATGGCAGGATCAGGGTTAACCCCTCAAAACTTATCTGCATTCTTAGAAAAAGTGAACGTGAGAGAAGTTCACTTTGGTTCGGGAATCCGTTTTGAATCGAATTATAGTATCCCTATCGATCCCCTTCAGATCAAAGCGATCAGAAAAATCGCAGAATAGAACTGTATTTAAAAAAGCTGCAAGCATTAATGCCTGCAGCTTTTTTGTTCGTTTATAATATCTTTTTCATTAGAGCTAGCTTGTTACTTAATTTCAATTGCAGAAGCCTTGTTGTTCCAATCCGAAGCCATATTAGCGGTTTTGCCATACCAATCGGAATGTCTAAAAAGCACTCCTCTGCCGTAGCCTTGAGATGAAGTATGCTCCCACAGAGTCGTTGAATAACTTGAAGAAGGTGAAGCTGTGCTTAAGGAGGAAATTCTGTCATTCCAGCTAGAAGGCAGATTTTTAAAGCCGTCTCTCCAATAAATATACGCGCCGCCTTTATTTTTATAATCATAGAAATCGGTACAGCATGGTCCGGTGCCCATGATCCCGGCTTTGTTTTCAAGTCGCTGTTTATCTTTTTCGATAAAGGCCTCCAAGGTTTCCCTGCTTGTAAATCCATACGCCAGCCAATCGCCATTTTTATTCTGTTTAGGCAAAACCATGGTGATTTTTATGTCTTCATTTGCGGTTTTGTCATTCATTTCTGCGGAGTTCACATCTTTTCCATCAACGTTTAAATAGTGGAACGATTTAATCATATAATCATTCGTCTGTGTGTTTCCGGCCGCAGCAGTCACATTAGAAAAGGAGAAAATGGACAATAAACAAAGAGAAACAGCTAAGACAAGACTGTAAATCTTTTTCAATTTAACCACTCCCTATTCATAAATTTAATACAATTTAAATATAATAGATCCCTATTTTTTCTTGAAGATTCAAAATAATCATTTTATTCATAGACTATATTACCAATTTTTTACATGGAATAATATTATAAGCCAGCTGAAAAAATAGGGAAACAATCAAAAACCCCGGTATAAGCGAACTCTATTCTAATCAATCTCTATATTTTTTAGTCTAAAGTAGGACAATATGATATTCTGCCAAAATTTTCATTCTCAACAAACCGTTGGTAATGTCTCACTCGGAATAAAAAAATCTAAAATTAATAGTCTTACAGTAAAAAGATACTACATAAAACAGTTCTTCTACATAAGGGCCAGATTGTGGAGGAAAGTGAACAATACCAATATTAGTTTATTTAGAATGCAATCGAGATAGTAAAGGTTTACCTTAATCGATTGGGTAGGTTACTTGAAGAAGGTTACATCGGGCGGGGGAACGTATGCAGCGCTAATGAAAAATGCAGTGGCTTTCGGTGCGCTTTTCCCTGGAAAGGTAGATAGCTCTCACCAAATTGATGAATTTATAGAAATCGATGAATTTAATTAAAGCGACAGCCATCTATGCCAAAGCATTATATCAATTAAGCCACTTATAAAATTAAAGGTGAGGTATGCGGTTTAGTCAACAGGCAACCTGAAAAATAAAATGTACCCTATAGAGTAGACTCTTAGAAAAAGGTCTGCCCTATAGGGTACTTTATTTGTCATGATGAAGGAATAAAAACTGGATGAGTCGAATAAATCATAGTGATGTTGGTTTTTCTGTATTTTCAAAATAAATGATTGGAGTAGTTTTTTTCGTTATATGGCCGACAGTCGAAAATGAAAGTTATTTTATGCGTATGAATGGCTTTTTTGAAATTGATTGAGGATTATTGTTATCGTCACCCGGAAATTTCGGATTATCCTGCCATGTTGGAGAGGATTAGAAGCTGGAGAGAAAGGTATGTCCAATATGGAAGGGACCACTTGGTTTTGGTTTTTACCTTTTTAGGTCCGATTAATTTATACTATAGTCGGATTTTTTCTTGTCTTTTAACTTTGAAAAATACACTAAACAGTGAGGAGATTGGTTTTATGCAAGTTGTAGCCAACATGTTTTTAGAACAACTCGACATGCATTACAATGAGAATGAGTGGTTTGCATCCATGGATCAGGCGCTTCATGGAGTCATCGCAGCTGAGGCAGCATGGACAAGTCCGGGCAGCAATTCAATTTGGCAGATTGTCAACCACTTGATATTTTGGAATGAAGACGTGATCCATCGAATTAAGGGCACAGAGAATCCGCATAAGCCAGAAACCAATGAAGAAACCTTTGGGAAACCGTGGGATCCAGAAGACGAAATTGGGTGGACCCAGACAGTGCAGCGCCTTAATGAAGTCATGAATAAATTAAAAACGGTCATTGCAGACCTGGACGACGAAAAGTTAAAAGCTCCGTATGCAGCTAACAGGTACTCTATTGAGCGTTTACTCAGCAATGTCATGATGCACGATACATATCATCTCGGTCAAATTGTTCTATTGCGAAAGCTGCAATCCTCTTGGGGTGGCGTTGATTGGTCCTAAAGCACCATAATTCAGCGACCTTCCTCGTCCAGCCGTAAAATCAGTATTGACGGTGTGAAGCCCTTTTCATTCTTTCTGGTGAAGCGGTTGATTTTATGGCTAAACGGGTGTGTTAGTCAAATAAATTAGAACTATTGCAGAGCGATCTTTCTCATATTTCATTGTTCAACAGTCGGGCGCTTTTCTTAAATAAGAAGGCGTCTTTTTGCATGTACAACACATTTAGGGATTGAGTTTAATGAGGTGTAAAAAAAGATTGTGAAGTCCTGTACTTAAAGTAAAGGGGCTTTAATGGAATAACCTAACAACTCAGATCAATAAAGAACTGAGTTTTATTAAGCAAAAAAGCACCGCTAAAAGCGGTGCGAATTAGCGTGCTAATTCTAATGCTATTCACGGTGCTAAATACCGTGTATTTTCAGGTTTTCCTTCCCAAAACGGAACCCCTTAATATTTGATCAGAGGTGTTTTTGCAGAGATTTTGTTGATTTTCTAAGTGCCAGCTTCGGCTCCATCAGCTGAGTAAGATTGATAGAATCTGGGTGTTCAATTAGAGAAAGTAATGATGTGACCATTTTCTCAGCTAATTGTTCGATCGGGACACCAACACTTGTAAGCTCTGTTTCAAGGCTTGCCATCTGCGGAATATTATCATAGGAGATAACAGAAAGGTCTTCAGGAATTCTGATTTTGAGTTCTTTGGCAGCACGCAGAACCCCGACGCTGATATCATAGCTTCCGCTGATCAGGGCTGTTGGCTTGCTTGTTTTAAGCAATTCTTTTGCTGCAAGATACCCATCATACCAGCTCAGTCCTTTAGTATTGCCGATGCTATTTTCATGAACAGTCAGACCGGCATTTTCCATAGCTTCATAGAACCCATTCAGCTTCTCAGTTTGCCGCTTATCTCCGGGAGTGGCATCCCCAATATAGGAAAGACTCGTATGTCCCAATTCTATCAAGTGGCTGACTGCCAGGTGAATGGCTTTTTTATGATTTACGTCAATGATCGGGTAAACATGATCCCCTGATACACCGTATGAAAGGATCGGGATAGAAGAGAAGACATCTGAATGGAGCATGGTTTCTCTGCCTTCTTCAAAAATCATGACACCGTCCACTTGGAATCCTTTGAACATCCCAATGGCCTTATCTGCTTCATCCACTGAGAGAATCATAAAATAATTTTCAGCTGTTACAAGTTCATTTATCTTTGAAACAAGGGCTGTTAGAGCAATCCGGTCAATTGCAGGCCACACAAGTCCAATCGTTCTGCTTTTTTTAGAGACAAGGTTTTTAGCGGCAAAGTTAGGCGTATATCCGAGCATACTTGCTGTTTCAAGGACTTTTTTCTTCGTTTCAGGCTTAACAAGCGGGCTGTTATTAAGCGCCTTTGAGACAGTTGAATAACTGACTCCAGACTCCCTTGCGATATCTTTAATCGTCACACTCATTTTAAATCCTCCAAAAGGAATTGTTGAAAATTTTCGGAATACATATTATACTGAAAAATAACAACGTTGTTACTTGTAGTATAGTATAAAAAGCTGAAGAATAACATGCTTTTTGATGAAAAATATCAACGTTGTTATTTTGTGGATAAAAATAACAACGTTGTTAATTAAAACTCTTTTCGTAATTTTTGTTGCTTTAAATGTAGATATTTAAAACCATGAGTGGATTGCAGCGGAAGGAACTTGACTCCTGTGGGAAAATAGAGGGAAATGGGAGACCCCACAGGCAAAGCCGGACCGCGGAAAGCAAGTTCCTGGAGCGGAAAGGAACGGACAACATTGTATCATCAAAAACAACATTCTATGCGAAACAGCCTTAATTAAAAATGTAACCGTTAACAAAGGGGCAGTATACTTTCAGGAGGGATGGGAATTGAAAAAATGGATGGCATTTATGGTGATCTGCCTGCTTGCAGCCGGCGTATTGTCTGCATGCGGCACACAGTCATCAAGTGATGGAACGATTACAATGAGGCTTGCACATAACCAAAGTGAGACACATCCTGTGCATAAATCGCTGACTGAGTTTGCGAGATTAACAGAAGAGAAGACAAACGGTGAAGTAAAGATCGATCTTTATCCGAATGGACAGCTTGGGGCGGAGCGGGAAGTCATTGAACTGACCCAGACCGGAGCTGTAGATTTATCAAAGGTCAGTGCAAGTGCTCTGGAGAGTTTTTCAGAAGTCTACTCTCTTTTCAGTCTGCCGTATTTGTTTGACGGACGAGATCATTATTACAAAGTGATGAACAGCAGCACGGTTAATGGCATCTACGAATCTACGGAAGAGATCGGGTTCAGGGGACTTACTTTCTATGACGGGGGTTCAAGGAACTTTTATACGAAAAATAAACCGATCATGCATCCAGACGATCTGAATGGCATGAAAATACGGGTACAGCCAAGTGCAACAGCCATCAGGATGATTGAGCTGATGGGAGGTTCTCCTACTCCGATGTCTTTCGGCGAAGTCTACACCGCTCTGCAGCAGGGAGTAATTGACGGTTCGGAAAATAATGAAACCGCTTTAACGGATAACAACCATGGAGAAGTGGCAAAAGAATATTCCTACAGCGAGCATGCCATGGTTCCGGACATTCTGATTATGAACCAGGCGAAGTGGGACGAATTGAATGCAGAACAGAAAAAGGCCATCAATGAGGCTGCCCGCGAATCGTCTGCTTTTCATAAAGTTGTTTGGGAAGAAGCGATTGAAAAATCGATAAAAGATGCCAAGGAAAAAGGCGTGACATTCAGTACGCCTGATAAGGAACCCTTTCAAAAGGCGGTTCGGCCGCTCCATAAAGAATTTGCCGAAAAAGAGTCTACAGCTGAGTACTACAAAAAGATCCGTGAAGCTGCTGATAAGGAATAAACAGGGGGAGGAACTGAGATGCAGAAAATAAGAAAAACAGCCGATCAGACCATAGCGTTTATTACATGTACCATGCTTGCATTTATGGTGCTTGTGGCGGTATGGCAGGTTTTCACAAGGTATGTACTGAACTCGCCAAGCATTGTATCTGAAGAGATTTTAAGATATTCACTGATTTGGGTATCCATGCTTGGTGCAGCTTATGCATTTGGGCAGAAGAAGCATATTGCGATTGAACTGCTTGCAGAAAAGCTGCCTAAAAACAAAGCTCTTCCTGTCAGCGTTCTCATTGAAGTGCTTGTCCTATCATTTGCTGTTCTCGTTATGGTGATAGGAGGATCCAGAACGGTAGCGATTACGATGGCCCAGTCTTCAGCGGCACTTGGCGTTCCGATGGGATACATTTATTTATCTCTGCCAGTGAGCGGCATTCTTATCATCGGATATAGTCTGATGAGTATCTACGAAGCTGTTGTTAAGAGAAAAGTAGAGTTATATTCAGATGATTTGGAAGCCGTCTCAAAAACTAGGATTGAAGGCTAAAACAAAGGAGTGATTGAAATTGACCTTAACTGCAGGACTCATCTTACTGAGTGTGTTTTTTGTCCTTTTAATAGTGGGAGTGCCGATTGCCATCAGTATTGCAGGTGCATCCATCGCTACCATGCTGATTTTGTTCCCGTTTGATGTTGCGGTATTTACCTCTGCTCAGAAAATGGTTACCGGCCTCGACAGCTTTGCTCTTCTGGCAGTTCCATTTTTCGTGCTGTCTGGGATCATTATGAACAATGGCGGAATTGCCATCCGTTTGATCAATCTTGCAAAACTGCTGGCTGGCCGCATGCCAGGTTCTTTAGCTCACACAAACGTGCTCGGAAATATGCTTTTCGGATCGATATCAGGATCCTCTGTCGCTTCTGCTGCGGCAATCGGAGGAGTCATGTCTCCGCTTCAGGATAAAGAAGGATATGAACGGACCTATTCAGCAGCAGTTAACATTGCTTCAGCTCCGACTGGTCTCCTGATTCCTCCAAGCAGCCTGCTGATTATCTACTCGCTTGTCAGCGGCGGGACGTCAGTTGCTGCTTTGTTTATAGCCGGATATGTTCCAGGCATTTTATGGGGCCTTGCTACAATGCTTGTTGCTTTCTTTATTGCAAAAAAGAAGAACTACCCAATTGCACCCCGGATTCCGTTTAGCCAGGGACTGAAGGTATTCCTTGATGCTATTCCAAGTCTTCTGCTGATTGTGGTTGTCCTCGGCGGGATCATAGCAGGGGTTTTTACAGCAACTGAAGGCGCAGCGATTGCCGTTGCTTACTCACTGATTCTGTCCATTATTTATCGAACGTTCAGCTTTAAGAAGCTGCCGAAAATGCTGCTTGAAACGGTGGAGATGACAGCCGTAATTATGTTATTGATTGGTACTTCCACGATTTTATCTCTGGTCATGTCTTTCACTGGTATTCCAGAGGCAATCAGCAGCGGTCTGCTCAGTTTAACGGACAGTCCAATTATTATCCTGCTGCTTATGAACGTGATTTTACTGATTATTGGAACATTTATAGACATTACACCTGCCGTATTAATCTTTACACCAATCTTTCTTCCGGTTGTTACAGCATTCGGCATGGATCCAGTTCACTTTGGCATCATGATGGCTTTTAACCTGTGCATCGGGAACATTACACCTCCTGTCGGCAGTGCTCTGTTTGTAGGCTGCAGCATTGGAAAAGTGAAAATGGAGCAGGTCATTAAACCGCTGCTGCCATTTTACGGAGCCATTATCGTGGTGCTTCTGGCAGTTACATTTATTCCGGAAATCAGCCTCAGCCTGCCAAAACTGTTTGGCTTATAAAATACAGCAGAGAGAAGGGTTTCATTCATGAGCATTAAAGAAAAATATCCATTCACATTAAAAAAAGAAGAAAACAATATCGTTGAATTTCAGCTTGAAAACGGAACGGTAAAAGCTTATGTGTTTGTTCTTGAAACGAACATTGTACGCGTTCTTTTTACGGAAGGAAATTCACTGAAACTAAAGCAAACATGGAGTATCGCACCCGGAATGGAAGACGTTCCATTTGAAGGAAGAAACAGATTTGAGACGGCGGGATTTTCATTGCCCGGCTATCAGATCAAGCAGGATGAAGACGCAGTATACATCGAGACAGATGCATTGAAGATGGACATTCAGCTGAACGGGTTTAAAGTAACCTGGTATACAAGAATTGAAAATAGCTGGATCGAAATGGCGAAAGACCGGGCGACACAGGCCTATCATTTTGAATATGCATCAGGCGGAAGACCTGCCCATTATCTCCAGCGTGACTTAGAAGAGCAGTATTTCGGTTTTGGAGAAAAAACAGGTGCTGTAGATAAACATGGCAAACGATACCGCATGCAGACAATTGATGCCATGGGCTATGATGCAGAGTACACGGATCCCCTTTACAAGCACATGCCGTTTTACATAACAAGAAATAAAAAAACGGGCGTATCCTTCGGCTTATTTTATGACAATCTATCAAGCTCTGTTTTTGAAATGGGCTCTGAGCTTGATAACTATCATGGTTTGTACCGCTATTTTCAGGCGAAGGACGGGGATCTTGATTACTACGTGATAGCAGGACCAAAAGTTCAGGATGTGACTGAAGCATTCGCATGGATGACGGGAAAAACCATCCTTCCGCCAAAATGGAGCCTTGGCTATTCCGGTTCGACCATGAGCTATACAGATGCACCTGATGCGCAGAATCAGCTGAAGCAGTTTCTTGAACTTTGCCGCGAACATGACATATTGTGTGACTCGTTTCAGCTTTCATCCGGATATACGTCCATTGGCGATAAACGATATGTCTTCACCTGGAATAACGACAAATTTCCAAATCCAAAGGAATTAGTGAACGACTACCATGAAGATGGTCTTAAACTGTGTGCAAATATCAAGCCTTGCCTGTTAAAAGATCATCCCTTATTCCATGAACTGGAAGAGAAAAAAATGTTTATTGAAAACCGTGAAACCAAGGATGCAGAGATGGCCCAGTTCTGGGATGAGACAGGGGCTTATCTGGATTTTACAAACAAGGAAACCTACAGCTGGTGGAAATCACAAGTAAAAGAAAAGCTGCTTGACTACGGGATTGATTCAACCTGGAATGACAACAATGAGTTTGAGATATGGAGCAAAGAAGCGGAATGTCATGGATTTGGAGAAAAAATCAGCTTTGATGCGATTCGTGCATTGCATCCTCTGCTCATGATGAAAGCTTCGTATGAAGCACAGCGGGAATACAATCCACAGCTTCGTCCTTATTTAATTTCAAGATCCGGCAGTCCGGGTATGCACCGCTACGTTCAAACATGGACAGGGGACAACCGGACAAGCTGGAAAACGCTGAAGTTCAACATCAAGATGGGAATTGGAATGAGCTTGTCCGGCCTTTATAATTTTGGTCACGATGTCGGCGGATTTTCTGGCCCTGCACCAGAACCTGAGCTGTTCGTAAGATGGATTCAAAATGGAATCATGCATCCGAGATTTACGATTCACTCTTGGAATGACGATCAAACGGTCAACGAACCATGGATGTATCCAGAGGTGCTGCCTGTTGTCAGAGACCTTATCAAATTCAGAACAAAACTTACGCCATATCTATACACAGCGCTGTACGAAGCGCATGCCAACTACAAGCCGATTATCCGGCCAACTTTTTATGAATTTGAGCATGATGAAATGACATTTGAAGAAAACGATGATTTTATGCTCGGAGATCACCTGTTAGTCGCATCTGTTGTAGAAAAAGGGAAAAAACAGCGGGACGTCTATTTGCCGCAGCACCACGGGGGCTGGTATGACTTCCATGAAGGAACATGGTTTGAAGGCGGACAGACGGTTACCATTCCCGCACCTCTTCATTATGTTCCCCTGCTTGTAAAAGGAGGAAGCATCCTTCCTGTTAATCTGGCGGACGTTTCATTTGCTGATAAACATAAAGATGAAAGAGGGTTTCTGTTATTCCCTGAAAAGGGCAGCAGTGAATCCGTGTACAGATTATATGAAGATGACGGCGTGACAGCACAATACAAAGAAGACTTCGCTTATGTGGCTGTCAAAATGAATACAACAGAAACAGAGATTCATATAAACGCTGAACTAGAGGGGAATTTCACTCTTCCCTATGACACAGCAGCATTTATTTTGCCGCAGGGTGAAAAAAGAAAGCTGATTATAGACGGTGCAGAGTATAAAAGCGGAGATCAAATCTATTTGAAACAGGAGGAAATCTGAAGTGAAAAAATTTATGGATGACGATTTTCTATTAGATTACGAAACCTCTAAAATTCTGTACCATGAGTATGCAAAAGATATGCCGATTTATGATTACCACTGCCATTTGAGCCCTGAGGAAATTGCAGGAAATAAGCAGTTTCGAAACTTGACGGAAATCTGGCTGAATGGTGATCACTACAAATGGCGTGCTATGCGTGCAAACGGCATCAGTGAAGAGTTGATTACAGGCAGTGCAAGTGATAAGGAGAAGTTTGATGCCTGGGCAAAAACAATGCCGTCCTGTATCGGCAATCCACTTTATCATTGGACTCACTTGGAGCTAAAGCGATATTTCAACATTGATTTGCCGCTGAGTGAAAAAACGGGAGACGAAATCTGGGAACGCTGCAATCAGCTGCTTCAGCAGAAGGATTTTTCTGCTCAGGAGATTATAAAAAAATCGAATGTTCACTTGATTTGTACAACAGATGACCCGGCAGATTCGCTTGCTTATCATAAGGAAATTCTAGCAAATGAAAGCATAGAGACAGCTGTGCTGCCTGCTTTCCGTCCAGATAAAGGCATTGAAATTGCACAGCATGGTTTTAAGGATTATGTAGAAACTCTATCTAAAGCAGCAAACATTGAAATTACCAGCTATCAGGATTTATTAGAGACTTTTGAAGATCGTGTTGCTTACTTTCATGAAGCTGGGTGCAGAGTCTCAGACCATGGATTCGAACATCTTTTCTATGAAGAGGCAACGCTCTCAGAAGTTTCAGCGATTTTTGATAAGGCTATTCATGGTCACTCCATCACTTTATCTGAAGAAAATAAGTATAAGACCTTTACGCTGCTTCATCTTGGGAAATTGTATCATTCTCATGGCTGGGTGATGCAGCTTCACATTGGAGCGACTCGCAATAACAATATGAAAATGTTTAAGAAAATAGGTCCTGATGCAGGATTTGATTCAATGAACGATTTTGAACTGGCAAAGCCGCTGAATCAGTTTCTGAATCATCTTGATAAAGAGAATGAGCTGCCAAAGACGATTCTCTATAACCTCAATCCCGCACATAATCCGATCATTGCTTCAGCCGCCGGAAATTTTCAAAATGAAGAAGCAAGAGGGAAGCTTCAATTTGGAACAGGCTGGTGGTTTAACGATCAAAAAGAAGGAATGATCCGCCAAATGACAGACCTTGCAAGTATAGGCCTGATCAGCAATTTTGTAGGCATGGTGACGGATTCCCGCAGTTTTCTTTCCTATACAAGACATGAATACTTCCGCCGCATTCTATGCAACTTAATCGGCGGCTGGGTTCACAAAGGGGAAGCACCAGATGATTATGAATTACTCGGTCAAATGGTCCAGGATATTTGCTATAACAATGCCAAAAACTATTTTGAGATTACTAGATAATCAGATGGAGGGAAAACGTTTATGCAAATGACCTTTCGCTGGTATGGGGACAATGATCCTGTTACCTTACAAAATATTCGCCAGATTCCCGGTATGACTGGAATTGTATCCGCTATTTACGATATCCCGGTCGGAGAAGCCTGGACTTACGATAAAATTATTGAGCTTAAAAAGAAGGTTGAAGAGAGCGGGTTACATTTAAGTGTAATAGAGAGCGTCCCAGTGCATGAGGACATAAAGCTTGGACTTCCATCAAGAGACCGGTATATAGAAAACTACAAAACGACGATTCGGAATTTATCCAGGGCTGGAATAAAAATTGTTTGCTATAACTTTATGCCTGTCTTTGACTGGACACGCTCATCCCTTGATTACGAATTGCCGGACGGTTCGACGGCCTTAATCTATGAGGAAGAGAAAGTGAAGCAGATGAATCCTATAAACGGAGATTTAAAGCTTCCGGGCTGGGATACAAGCTATGAACCGGAGCAATTAAAAAGTCTTATGAACCACTATCAAAATGTATCTGAAGAGAAATTGTGGACGAACCTGTCATATTTTATTAAAGAAATCATCCCCGTTGCAGAGGAAGAAGACGTTAAAATGGCCATTCATCCGGATGATCCGCCATGGTCCATCTTCGGATTGCCGAGAATCATTAACAGTAAAGAGAACTTAGACAGATTCGTTAATCTATACGATAGCCCATACAACGGACTTTGTTTATGCAGCGGTTCGCTTGGGGCAAATCCCGAGCATGATTTCCCTGAATTTGTCCGCTATTTTGGCAGGAAAGGAAAAATCAATTTCGTTCATTTAAGAAATATAAAATGGACCGGTGAAAAATCCTTTCAGGAATCTGCCCATCTTTCAACGGATGGATCATTAGATATGTACGAAATTGTACGCGCCTTAAGAGAAGTTGATTTTTCAGGACCAGCTAGACCGGATCATGGCAGAATGATTTGGGGAGAAACGGGGAAACCAGGTTATGGATTGTATGACCGTGCTCTTGGTGCAACCTATTTAAATGGCTTGTGGGAAGCGGCAACAAAGGACAAAAACAGACAAGCGGAAAAGGGGAATAAATATGAAAATTCCTTTTCAGATTAATTTAGATGGAAAGGTCGCTGTTGTTACTGGCGGAAGCGGTGTTCTATGCAGTCAATTTGCCAAAGCACTTGCTGCATGCGGAGCAAAAGTGGCTGTCATCAGCAGGCGGCAGGAATCAGTAGAACGTGTTGCGGAAGAAATCCGTGCAGAAGGCGGGACGGCTATAGCTCTATCTGCTGACGTGCTTGATAAAACAAGCCTTGAGCAGGCAAAAGCAGTAGTGAATGAAAAGCTTGGACCATGCAGCATTCTGATAAATGGCGCAGGCGGCAATCATCCTAAAGGAAATACAGATAAAGAATACTACTTCAATGAGGACTTGAACAACTCTGAAATCAATACGTTTTTTGATTTGGATTCAGAAGGAGTCCGTTCCGTCTTTGATTTGAACTTTCTCGGAACCCTGCAGACGACTCAGGTATTTGGCAGAGATATGATTGAAGGGGATGTCATCATTAATGTTTCTTCAATGAATGCTTACACTCCATTGACAAAAATCCCTGCCTACAGCGGGGCTAAAGCGGCCGTCAGCAACTTTACTCAATGGCTGGCAGTCCATATGTCAAAGGAAGGTATAAGAGTCAATGCCATTGCACCGGGCTTTTTCTTAACAGAGCAAAATCGAAATTTACTAACGAATAGCGACGGCAGCTACACCGATCGGGCGAAAAAAATTCTTAACCAGACACCGCTCGAGAGATTTGGAGATCCTGAGGATCTAAATGGCACGCTGCTCTGGCTTGTGAGCAATGAAGCATCCAGGTTTGTGACTGGAACCGTGATTCCGGTGGATGGAGGATTTTCGGCTTATTCGGGAGTTTGATAGAAGCTGCTTTTTCGTTAGGCGGTTAGGTTCCAAGGTGCATAAAAGTTAAATAGAAAAACCACATCATTTAACGACTGATGTGGTTTTTTGTTGAAAGGAATATTCTTGAATAGGGTTATTTACATTATTAAATCTTCTAATATATCGTTTTTAACATGGAACATCCCTCAAGATTCAGACTGTTTTTGTCTTCTCATCCATTGTGTTGCAACCCATTTTTCTCCAGCTGTAACAGGGGCTCCACCATGTAAAGTTAATTCATTTACGTTTTTATCGTTATAGAAATATTCGAAATACACCGCCATCCCTTTTTGTGGGGATACAGAAAAATTCAGTTTAGGAAAAAAAGTTTCTCCCCCATGCTCTACATCATTTAAGTACATGACCAGTGTGCTGATTCTATTATTTTTTATTCCTTTATTTGTAGATGTGAAAAAATCAAAATGAGGTTTATACTCTTGACCAGGGCTATATTTAAGAATTTGAATGCCATCCCCATGTTCAGTGGGTATGTTCATTAAAGCTGATATCCTTTTTTCAATTTTAGTAATGGTGTCATTTTCATTTTCTTGAAAAAACATGCTGCTGCTTGTTCTTATCTGATTTATTTCATGTGTAACTCCAATTTTAGAACGGTTCATTTTGTCTTTTGACAATCTAATAAGTTCATCACATTCTTCGTCACTCAAAACATTTCCTAAAATGACGATTAACGGTTCTTCTAATCTGGCAATTATGTTAATCTCTCTATCTTCTGCTATGATTTTATTTCCAATGTGATTAAAAATAGTTAATTCTTTACTATCAATTGTCAACTTTCCTCGGCCCCTTAAGAGATTTAATCTTCAAGTTTAATGTTTTTGTAAGCGGTTTTCTATCATAATTATACCATGAACCTCCTGCTATAAACTGTGCTAACAGCTAATAGGTGCATTAATTTTAAAAGGCTGTTTTCGCATAGATTGTTGTTTTTGATTATTAATGCTGTCCGTTCCTTTCCGCTACAGGAACTTGCTTTCCGCGGGGAGCGTGGAAGCCTCCTCGGCGAGCCTGCGGGGTCTTCCATTTCACTCTATTTTCCCGCAGGAGTCAAGTTTATCCGCCACAATCCACTAAGGTTTACAACATTTAGTCTCAAAGCAACAAAGTTTACGAAAGGAGTCTAAAATAAAAAAGGAGCCTGCTCAATAATAGGGCGCTTTTCTAGAACAAAGTTTAACGGGATATATATAGAAAAAAAGGGAGGAAGAAAATGAACCTGCACATTCACATACCCACTGCTTCAAATTTAGAAAGCGATCCAACTTTTCCTATTCCGGAAGAATATAATTATTGGCCTCCATTAGCTGCACATTATCTAAAACAATCCGGGCTGATTGAAATTCATTGCTGGAATTCTGAAAGGCAAGTAATCGATGAGTTGAAAGAATTAGGAGCTTTTAAAGTGGAAGCTGAAGAGAATATGACGATATTCAAAGGTGATATGTCAGATGAAGCTGCCGATTTTCTGTTGAATCGTTTTCAAGATGGTGAAGGGAAGTTTAAATGGTTTTCTGTCTTTGCCGATCATTTTTCAAGCGAACATTGGGCAACTGAATTCATTATTGAGGTAGCTGATGAAAAGGAGATCGCAAGAATTTCTTCCGTTACCCCGGCTGAAACACAAATACATCAGTTCTGATAAGGGAAAACGGTCAGGAGAGACTGTTTTTCCTTATTTATTTGATTCCCGATGCTTCCATCGCTTAACTTGCTGCTTATCATCGTTGGACCCTCTAAATAAGAGATCTTTAATAGATAAAATCCCCTTTCTCAATCCAAATCCAAAATTCTGATACCATAAATGAAATTTCCTAACTTATCTTTGCGGTCAGGTTTTCTTACAATGAAGACAGATAGAGAACATCATGAAATTGGGGTGGTGAAGAAATGGAAGCGAAGATTGTACAGGCAGAGGAGCAAGTGATCGCGGCCCGTACACGCAAAGAGAAAATGCAGCGCAATTGGAGAAGAATGAATTCACAGAAGTATTTGCAGATCATGGCGCTGCTTGGTATGGTCTGGATGTTTATTTTCAACTATGTGCCGATGTACGGGCTGATTATTGCGTTTAAAGAATTTAGTATTATCAGCACGATCAGGGAGGCGCCTTGGGTCGGCTTGATGCAGTTCAAGGAATTTCTGCAGGATGAGAATTTTATCACGGTTCTCAAAAATACCCTTGGGATCAGCTTGATCAAGCTCATCATCGGGTTTCCGCTGCCGATTATTTTTGCTCTTTTGCTGAATGAGCTGACATCACTAAAGTTCAAAAAGACGGTGCAGACGATTACGTATTTGCCTCATTTTCTTTCTTGGGTTGTTTTAGGAGGAATCCTGACAACGTGGCTTTCAGATATTGGCATTATAAATGAAATTTTATTAAATCTTGGCGTGATTGATAAACGCATCAGCTTTCTTGCTGAACCGCAGTACTTCTGGGGAATTGTGATTATCTCAGATATTTGGAAGGAAATCGGCTGGTCGGCGATTATTTATCTCGCAGCGATTGCCGGAGTATCAACAGAACTTTACGAATCATCAACGATTGACGGAGCGAATCGCTTTCAGAAAATGTGGCACGTGACACTGCCTTCCATTCGTCCAACGATCACGATTTTATTCATTCTTGCAGTCAGCGGTGTGCTGAATTCCAACTTTGATCAAATTCTTGTGCTGCGTAATGCTTTAAATGAAAGCGCTAGCAACGTAATTGATATTTATGTCTATCAAATGGGTGTGCAGAATGCAAGATACTCTTATGCAACTGCAGTTGGTTTGTTAAAAGCGATTATTGCATTTATCCTGCTGTTTGCTGCAAATAAAATTACGAAAAAATTAGATGGCACATCTTTATTTTAAGGAGGCGAAAGAAACGTGCTGAAACTGTTCAAACTGAATCGCAGAACAAAAAGTGAATACATTTTTGACAATATCAATGTTGTCGTCATGTTTATCATCTGTGCGATTACGCTTTATCCCATTTGGTATGTGATCGTCAACTCCTTAAATGAAGGTGCCGATGCCATGAATGGCGGAATCTACTTCTGGCCGCGCGAGTTTACCCTGCAAAATTATGAAGCGGTATTCGCGAATTCAGGTATTTTGACTTCCTTTGGAGTAACGATTGCCAAAACCGTCATTGGAACGATTACTCATGTCTTTTTCACAGCAATGGTCGCTTATGCGATTTCACGCAGAGATTTATATGGCAGAAAGCTGTACATGATGATCGGCATCATCACGATGTTTTTCAGCGGAGGATTGATTCCTTACTTCCTCTTAATCAGAGACCTTGGCTTGTTTGATAACTTTCTTGTGTATATCATTCCAACAATGTTTAACTTTTTCCATCTGATTATCTTTGTCTCCTTTTTCCGGGAGCTGCCGCCATCGCTTGAAGAGGCAGCAAAGATTGATGGAGCGAATGATTTCGCTATTTTCATTAAGATAATTGTTCCATTATCAATGCCTGTTATTGCGACAATCGCTTTATTTCAGGGAGTGTATCAATGGAATGACTACTTTGCAGGGGTCATTTTCGTCAACAATCCAGATCTGCAGCCGATTCAGACTTATCTTTATAAAGTAGTCGCAGAATCAAGCTCCAATCAGATGATGATGAACGCACCGGGAAGCATTACGACGAAAACCGTCACATCCCAGTCTATAAAACTCGCAACAATGGTTATTACAACGCTGCCAATCGTGCTTGTATATCCATTCCTGCAGAAGTATTTTGTCAAAGGTATGTTAATCGGCTCTGTAAAAGGCTGATGCATAGAGAAAGAAAGTCTATTATAATCAAGTACTAGAGAGGGGTTTACTATGAAAAAGTTAAAAAGCTTTTCGATTTTCCTTATTTCGATCCTCCTTATTTCCATGCTCGCGGCATGCAATAATGAAACCGCTTCCTCAGATGAGAAAGAAAACAAGAAGCCTGTTTCTGCGGATGAACCTGCCTGGAAAGCAGATACTTCACCAATCACATTTGACTGGTACATGAACTTTTCGTGGTTCGCTTCCAAATGGGGAGAAGACGCTGTTTCCAAATATGTAACAGATAAAACAGGTGTTTCAATCAACTATATTTCTCCAGCAGGAAATGAAGCAGAGAAAATGAATACAATGATTGCATCAGGCAAGCTTCCTGACTTTATCACGCTTGGCTGGTGGGAAGATGCTGTGAAGAAAATGCAAGAAGGCGAGCTTGTTCTTCCATTAAATGAGCTGGCAGAAGAATATGATCCATACTTCTTTAAAGTGGCAGACAATGCAAAGCTTGAATGGTATAAGCAGGAAAATGGAAATGTGTATGGTTATCCAAATGCTTCCTCTTCACCTAAAGACTTTGAAAAATACAAAGATTTAAAGCCTTCTAATCAAACATTTTTAGTAAGAAAAGATATGTATGAAGCATTAGGAAGCCCGGATATGAGCACGCCTGAAGGATTTGTTTCCACTCTTAAAGCAGCTCAGGAAAAATTCCCTGAAGTAAATGGCGCTCCACTGATTCCAATCGGATTTAATGAGTTTACCGACGTTGGAAACGGATCACTTGAAGGATATCTTCAAAACTTCCTTGCGATTCCAATGGAGAAAGACGGAAAGCTGTATGACCGTACAGAAGAACCTGAATACGTAAAATGGCTTAAAACGTTCAGAGAAGCAAATGAAGAAGGACTTCTGGCAAAAGATATTTTCGTAGACAAACGTCCGCAAATGGAAGAAAAAATTGCACAGGGCCGTTATTTCGCGATGCTGTATCAGCGCAGTGACATGGCTGCACAGCAGCAGGCTCTTTTTGCAAAAGATCCAAATTCCGTATACATTGCTGTTGATGGTCCTGCGAACTCTGCTGGAGATCAGCCAACACTTGCAGGAGACAGCATTTCAGGATGGACAGTAACATTGATTTCTAAAGATGTAAAAGATAAAGACCGTGCGATTGCATTCTTAAGCTACTTGATCAGTGAAGAAGGACAAAAAGATTTCTTCTTTGGAGAAAAAGGCGTAACGTATGAAGAAAAAGACGGAAAACCTGAATTTAAACCTGAAGTGTTAAAGCTTCTAAGCTCAGATCGCACAGCCTTTGATCAGCAGTACGGAGCATCATACAAGCACTGGATGCTGATGGATACAAACATGAGTCTTCCATGGAACCCGCCAACGGCTGAACCGTTTAAGCAAATGGAAGATTGGACAAAAGGAAAAACAAAGAGCTTTGCAGAATTTGATGGCTTGAATCCAACAGGCACATCTTCTGAAGCGATTTCCAGCACGAAAATCAGCCAGGAATGGGGAAAAACGCTTCCTAAGCTCCTGCTTGCCAAATCCGATAAGGAATTTGACAAGATTATGAAGGGGTACTTAGAAAAACGCGAAGACCTTGGCTATGAAAAAGTGCAGAAATACCAAGAGAAAATGTACAAAGAAAATAAGAAAAAGCTAAGTGCTGGAGAATAAGAAATAAGAAAAGGGCTGCTTCCGGCAGCCTTTTTCTTCTAAAATGCCATTTCGGGGCCATTGGGGGATCCTGTATATCTATTTTACAGGTTAAGAAAGCGCGTGAATCGTCCCCTGAAATCCTGTTTATCGATTTTAAAGGGTAAGAAAGCGCGTGAATCGTCCCTTGAAATCCTGTTTATCGATTTAACGGGGTACGAAAGCGCCCGAATCGTACCGTTGCGCTTCGATGGCGAGCGAAATCGCCTAACTCCTCGGCCAGAGCGGATCCGCCAGTTAAGGCAAAAAGCGCCTTTCCAGGCGGATTCTTATCTATTATGCCTAGGCTAAACGGGTGCCTGCGCTTTTCTTATTATATTGGACCTGCCACAGTACAGCCGTATGGTTTATACTGAAATGACTACTTACAGACAGCAGGTGCGGACATGTTTTCTTTTAATAAAATTAAAACCTCTATATATGAGTATTTCCTCAGACTCTCTTTGCAAAAAAAATTCATAGCATTATATATTTTTATTATTATGATTCCCGTCATCACCTTCACGCTCATTTACACAAGGCAAGTCGATGACAGTGCCATCAAGGATATTACCAATAAAAATGAATACCTGCTTGAAATTGAGAAGGTTCATATTGAAAATAACATCGAATCCATGCGGCGGACGGCACAGATGGTTGTATCTGACAATGAGTTTATCGATTTTGTCAAAACTAGAGATGAAACGAATGTGAATGATTTGCTGAATTTTAAAATGAATGCGTTCTCAAATGTCTCCCGTCTCCAAGTGAATAACCCGACGATTGAAAACATTCATCTTTATACGAATAATCCTTACGTGAACGAAATGTGGCCAATTCTCTTCAGTGAAGACAGAATCAAAGGCAAGCCATGGAAACAGGAGACGATTGCCAGAAACGGCATGGAGTTCTGGTGGTTTGAACAGCAGGGTTATGATATTTTGGGACGCTATCCGTACCGTGCAAACGCTAAAATTTCCGTGCTGAGGGAGCTTGATTATCCTAAGGATGAACATCTGGGCATCATCGAAATCAGCATGCTGCAGAAAAACTTTTTCCCGAAAATGTTCAGTACCGTTGATTCGGTCGATTCTTCGATCGTAGTTGTCGACAAAAACAATAACTACATCATCAACCCGGAAAACAGCTTTCTCAAAAACAATCAGATTGATATGAAAAGCCTGACCAAACAATTTGAGAACAAGAAGAAAAAAGGGACTTTTTCCTTTCAGTATATGAACAAAGAAACCCCGATTTTAGTCGGAGCGATCTATTTGGAAGGCATTGATTCTTATATGCTGAACATTGTTTCTCTGGAAACGATTTTTGCAGAGACGGAGAGCACCAGGGACCTTGTGCTTGGCGGCATTATTTTTCTTGTGCTGATCCTTTCTTATCTCACTTATCGGATCATCTCTTATCTGCTGAAAGAAATGTATAAGCTGATGAATACGATGAAAGAGGCGGAAAGCGGTGATTTTGGGGTAAAAGTTGACGTGGATGGCTACAGTGAAATTGGTCAGCTTGCCTATCATTTTAAAAGCATGCTGTCTAAAATCAACCGCTTAATTGCAGATGCAGTCAACAAAAACGCCGTGACAAAAGAAGCCGAGCTCAGAGCACTAAAAACGCAAATCGATTCTCATTTTCTTTTTAACACCCTTGAAAATATCAAAATGATGGCTGAAATCAAGGGAGATTACGAAACGTCTGATGCTGTCACTTCCCTTGGGTCGATGATGCGATACAATCTCAGATGGAAAAATGACTTTGTTCTTTTGCAGGAAGAGCTATCGCATATTAAAAACTATGTTGACATTATGAATTTGCGGCTTGAAGGCCGTTTGACGCTTATAATTAATGTTCCGGATGAGCTGATGGCGACCGAAGTGCTCAAAATGTCGCTGCAGCCGATTGTTGAAAATGCGGTCAAGCATGGGCTGACCCCTGTTCTGTATGAAAAACAGGGAGAGATTAGGCTTCATGCGTACCGGAATGAAACGGATATTGTGATTGAAATTACCGATAATGGCATTGGCATGACGGCTGAAGACGCTCTGAACCTGAATGAAAAAATCAGTTCCGGTTTGGATGCCGAATCGAGTAGAGGAACGGGAATCGGATTAGTTAATGTGTACGAGAGAATGCAGCTCCATTATGGAGAAGAATACGGACTTGAGGTACAGAGCAAAGAAGGCGAATACACGAAAGTGGCCTTTCATGTGCCAAGTTTCATTGCAAAGGAGGAGAATCTTGTTGTACAAGCTCTTAATCGCTGACGATGAAAGCAATATCAGGCGCGGAATCCAAGCCATGATCGAGCGGGAGTTTTCAGGAGAAATCGAAACTCTTCTTGCAGGAGAAGGATTGGAAGCATCTGAACGATTAAATAATGAAAAGATTGATATTTTAGTAACGGATATCAAAATGCCGCGCATGAATGGAGTGGAGCTGATTCAATCCCTTCAGGAAAAGGATCAGATCCCCGTTCTCATTATTTTGAGCGGCTATGATGATTTTGAATATACGAAAGCTGCAATCAAATGCAGGGTGAAAGATTATTTGCTGAAGCCTGTTAATCGGCATGAGCTTTTTCAAACGATCCGCAGCACACTCGATGATTTTAAGAAAACAGAGACGATCACACAGCGTGAACTTGAAGAGGTGCAAAGCAGCCAGCTGCAATACATCCTGCTGAATCCGTTGATTACGGAAGAACAAATAAAAGAAATATGCGGGAAAATCCAGCTCGACCTTTCTTCTGAAAGCTATTATACCGGGGTGATTGACAGTAAAAATGGAATCGAAAACGTTAAAAAACATCTGGAAAAAAGCGGTATGAAGTCTTATTGCTTTTTGGATCAAAAAGAGCGGGCCGTCATTCTTTCAGAAGACAAAAACATCTTCCCGTTTTTAAAAGAACAGCTAGGCTCCGTTTCGATCGGGTTCAGTGAGGGGAAAACCGGCTTCAGGCACTTAAAGGCCTCATATCTGGAAGCGGCTGAAGCGGTGAAATATGGATTTCTCTATCCAAGAAACCAGCTGATTGATTATAACGATATTCAATTCAGAGAAGAAAATGTGCTGCCTCCGATCGAGGAAATCAAAAAAATAAAGAACATGCTTGGCACTGTTCGGGAGCAGGAAATCAAATCTCTCCTCTTAAAGATATTGGATTATGAAAAAATAACGACTTATTCAATCAGCTACCTTGAAGAAGTCAACAGAGAAATGAACAGGCTGATCTTTGACAGTTTCTTTGCAAGATTTGGAGAGGAATCTGCGGAAACGTTTAAACTCATTTCAAAAACGGGGTGTCTTTACAGCTTCCGTGATTTTTATCACTACCTGCACGAAACACAGAATTTGCTCATGAGACTGCACGAATATATGAAACAAACAAAATCCATCTCTTCTGAGCAAAACCACCTGGAGCAGGCCATGCAGTTTATTCAGGAGAACTATTATAAAGATTTAAACCTTGCTGTCGTATCCAATCACATTTCTCTGAACTACTCTTATTTCAGCCATGTTTTTAAAGAGAGTACAGGCCAAAACTTTGTTGATTATTTGAAACAAATCCGTATCCTTAACAGCAAAAAATGGCTGCGTGAATCAGATCTGAAAGTATTTGAAATCAGCGAAAAGGTCGGCTACAAAAACCCTAAACAATTTGCGCGCGTGTTTCGTGAAATAGAAGGGATTTCGCCTAAGGAGTTTAGGGAGCAGGTCCGCGAGGCTGGGAGTGGAATGGAAAATAGCAAGTAAATGATTCATTTTAGAAAGTAATTTTGCTGAATCGGACAGTAAATAAAGAAATTGGAAAGTAAATCGAATCGATCGGACAGTTAATTAAGAAAATGGAAAGTATGAACAAAAAAATCTTGAAGGATTCTCTTTTCTAAAAAAAAAGGCTATTTTCGTAAAAAATGTTGCTAAGAGATTAAATGTTAAAAGCCTTAAGTGGATTGTAGCGGAAGGAACTTGACTCCTGCGGGAAATAGAGCAAATTGGGAGACCCACAGGCAACGCCGAGGAGGCTCCCATGCTCCCCGCGGAAAGCAAGTTCCTGGAGCGGAAAGGAACGGACAACATTTACTATAAAAAAACAATCTATGCGAAAACAGCCTAAAAAAATCACCTAAAACGTTCAGGAGGAAATCTATGATTACCTATCCTATCTTAAAAAATGATGCAACAATCGGAGTAACCGCACCTTCATCGGGAGTACCATCTGAACTACACGATATTCTTACCCAAGCCTGCACCCGCATGGAATCGAAAGGCTATAAAGTGATCAGCGGAGAAACAGCCTGGACGCAGGAAAAAGCAAAATCAGCTCCTATTAAAACAAGGGCTGAAGAATTTAACCGCATGATGCAGGACGATGAAATCGATCTGATCATCCCTCCGTGGGGAGGCGAGCTTTTGATCGAAATGCTTGAATATGTAAACTATGAATCAATCAAGCAGAAATGGATTCTTGGCTATTCGGATATTAGTGTGTTATTACTTGCTATTACATTAAAGACAGGAATGGCGACAGCTCATGGAACGAATCTTGTGGATTTAAGAGGCGAGAAATCTGATCCAACTACAGCAATGTGGGAAAACGTTCTGAAGACAAAAAGCGGGGAATCAACTCTTCAATCCTCCTCAAGCCATTACCAAAAAGAGTGGCAGCACAACAATCCGACTCCGCACATTTTTCATTTAACTCAAGCTGCAGAATGGAAGGCGGTGTCCAATCGGTCTGAAAAAGCAGAAGGCAGGCTGCTCGGAGGATGCATCGATGTGATCAGACATCTGGCCGGAACACCGTTTGGGGATGTCAAAACGTTCAGAGAACAGCATATCCCGAACGAACCTATTCTTTGGTACTTCGAGAACTGCGAGCTTTCAACAGCCGATTTGCGCAGATCCCTTGTTCAGCTGAAACTGGCAGGATGGTTTGAAAACTGCTCAGGCATTATGTTCGGAAGAAGTGCGGCAAATCATCCAGTCGATGATTATACAGTGCTCGATGTATACAAAGATTTGAATGAGGAACTGAACATTCCGGTCATTTATGACATCGATTGCGGTCATCAGCCTCCGCAAATCACGTTGATTAACGGGGCTTATGCGGAAGTAACGGTGGAGAATGGGAAGGGAACGGTTCTTCAGAGTTTTAGAGAATAGATGAGAGAAGAACATTAAATCGGCTGTTCTTATTATTGTGAACGAATTAGGAAGGTTTATAAGAATAATAAAAAGAGCATCATCTCGGCATGATGCTCTTTCCTGTGTCAATAAATATCTTTGATCCCCGCAAGCCTGATTGAGAAAATATTCTTGTTCTCGTCTTCCAGAGAAAGCGTCTGATCGCTCAGGTCCAGGTTATGGACGCGGCCCTTTAATGTTTGAATCGCACCGTCGATGTAGTAGTTCACCGTTACTAATTTGTTTCGTCTCAATGCTTTTAAGATCATGATGATTTCTCCTTTCACATGTTGTTATATTTAAAGTTAATTAGTCTCTAAAAATTGGGTTTCTGTGAGTATATTCCTATTATACTACAAGATTGTGAAAGCGATTACATAAAGTTTGAACACTTTGTGAAAAAAAACACATTGATAGTTAATAAGATAGGATTGATACATTGATTGTAGAATGATACCTTTAGTTATAAGAAAAATCGGAATTGGGCTTTTCTTTAATTCAGTCAGTGGAAATGGGGATATAACATGGGAAAAGGCTTAGAAGGAAAACGGATTGTCATCGCAGGTTCACGCAAAACAGATGAAATCAGCACGCTAATTGAAAAGCAGGGCGGAATTCCGTTCGTGCGTTCTCTGCAGGGAACCGTCTTTTTGGCAGAGGAACAGGTTGAACCCGATCTGAGAAATTTTATTCAAGAGGGTGCCGATTGGGTTATCTTTACAACGGGTATAGGAACGGAAACGCTTTTAAATCTTGCCCGGAAACTTGGGGAAGAAGAAGCTTATTTGAAAAGAATTCATCAGGCGAAAATCGCATCCAGAGGGTACAAAACGTTTGCTGCTCTCAAAAAGCTTGATTTAGCACCCGCTGCAAAAGATGATGACGGGACGACAAGAGGGCTTGTGCGCGCATTAGAAAACGAGGATTTGAACGGTAAGAAGGTCATGGTTCAGCTGCACGGAGAAACCGCTCCAGCGCTGATCAAATTTCTTAAAGATAAAGGCGCTTCTGTTCTGCAGGTTTTGCCTTATCAGCATATATCTCCCGATGAGAAGGCAGTCAGCCTGCTTTGTGAAGAAATGCAGAACCGTCAAGTAGATGCTGTTTGTTTTACAGCCGCAATACAGGTGCGCGAATTTTTTACCTATGTGAAAAAAAATGAGTGCCTGCAGGAAATTCTTCATGCATTTAATACTGATGTACTGCCTGTTGCAGTTGGAAAAATTACGGCAGAAGCTTTAACGGAAGAAGGCGTCCGAAATCCACTTGCACCTGATCTTGAGAGAATGGGTGCTATGATTATTGAGCTTGCAAAGTATTACGAA
Organism: Metabacillus idriensis; assembly: GCF_009674765.1. GTDB lineage: Bacteria > Bacillota > Bacilli > Bacillales > Bacillaceae > Bacillus_P > Bacillus_P idriensis. Next base: position 658,487 of record NZ_WKKF01000001.1, read on the forward strand.
GAAGCAAAAATAAAATAAAGGATGATGCATCATGCCAAAATGGCTGAACAACACATTTTATGTTCTGGTCTTAATTCTCAGCATCGGTTGCGTTTCGAACGGTTTTGAGTGGAAAAAATAACAGAGGAAGTTCTTGACATAAAGACATTTACTCCGCATAATATATAAAAATCAATGAACGTTGAAGAGGGACTAGTATGCGGGTCTTTATGTGACAGAGAGCGGGGTTTATCAGCTGGAAGACCCTGCCGCAGCAAAGCCGCAGAACCTGCCCTCAGAGTCCTATGTCAAAAACATAGGCGCCATCAACCTGGCGTTATCAGGCAAAGCGGGATGCTGCGTGCATCCAACTAAGGTGGTACCACGGAAAAGCCAAGCCCTTTTCGTCCTTTCTATAAGGATGAGAAGGGCTTTTTTGTGTTTATCGTTTAAATCGGTTCGGCTAAATGATTCCTGTTTTCCGCTAATAAATCGTCAAAATCGGCTGGAAAAAAGCAAGTTTTTGCAAATAAATGATCCGCTCTCGAAAATAGAAATTGCATGTAACAAGTATTCATTTAAATTAGGAGGTCCAATCCCATGAAAAAACGAATTGTCGTCAAAATCGGCAGCAGCTCCTTAACAAACCGCAAAGGAGAAATTGATCAGGAGAAGTTTACGGATCATATCGCTGCAATCGCTGCCTTAAGAAAAGAAGGCCATGAAGTGCTTCTCGTCTCATCGGGAGCAGTAGCTGCAGGCTTCAGAAAACTGGGCTATCCGGCAAGACCTGTTACGCTAAAAGGAAAGCAGGCAGCAGCTGCGGTAGGTCAAAGTCTCCTGATTCAATCATACATGGAGCAGCTTGGCAGTTATGGCATTAATCCTGCACAAATTCTCCTCACCCGGAACGATTTCTCAAAAAAGGAACGCTATAAAAATGCCTATGCTACCATTCGCGAGCTTCTGGACCGCGGCATTCTGCCGATCATCAATGAAAACGACACTGTCTCAGTTGAAGAATTAACGTTTGGCGACAATGACATGCTTTCAGCTCTTGTCAGCGGTCTTGTACAAGCAGATCAGCTGATCATTTTAACGGATATTAACGGATTGTATGACTCCAATCCGCGTGAAAATCCAGAAGCCAAAAAATACGAACAGCTTCAGGAAATCACAGATGAAATGATGCAGGGAGCTGAGGGTGCTGGATCACTCGTTGGAACAGGCGGCATGAAATCGAAGCTCATTGCTTCAAAAACGGCGCTGACTTTAGGCGTGAAAATTTTTATCGGAGTAGGAATTGGAGCAGGAAAATTCATTGAAATTCTTGAAGGAAAAGGCGATGGAACTTACATAGGCGGAGACAGCCGCTCCTTCATCAACAGCAGCAAGCAATGGATCGCTCTGCATTCTCTCGTCAGAGGAACAATCTTTGTTGATCAAGGCGCCGAGCTTGCATTGACCGCAAACGGCAGAAGTCTTTTGCCGGCGGGCATTTACGACATTACCGGAACATTTGAAGCAGGTGACGTAGTAGAAGTTTTCGGAACAAACGGTCTGCTTGGAAAAGGAGAAGTGCTCTATTCATCAGAAAGCCTGAAACAAGTAATGGGGAAACGAAGCCACGAATTAACAGACGAAATCATCTCTATTGAAGTGATTCACCGCGACCGCTGGGTCAAAGCCTGAAACGGAGGGGAAAAACATGAGTGAAGTGCTAAGAAAAGGCAAGGCAGCCAAAGCTGTAAGCTATCAATTAATCGAAAAAACGACGGAAGAGAAAAACACCGCATTAGAAAAAATTGCCCAGCAATTAGAAATGGAACAAGCCTATCTCATCGCAGAAAATCAAAAGGATCTCCAGTTTGGAAAAGCAAATGGCGTATCAGACTCTATCCTGGACCGCATGCTGCTGAATAAAAAGCGCATTGAAGACATGGCACATGCCATCCGTCTCTTGATCGAACTCCAAGACCCAATTGGCGAGACCCTTGAAACGATCGAAAAAGAAAACGGACTTCATATCCAGAAAAAGCGTGTTCCGCTTGGAGTGATCGGCATGATTTACGAAGCGAGGCCAAACGTCACCATTGATGCCGCAACTCTATCCTTAAAAACAGGAAATGCCGTCATTTTAAGAGGGAGTTCATCCTCCATCCATTCAAATAAAGCGCTGGTAGCTGTCATCCATCGCGCTCTCGAACAAACCGGCATTCCGCAGGATGCTGTTCAGCTAATTGAAGACACCAGACGCGAAACGGCGAAAGAGCTTTTCACTCTCAATGAATACCTGGATGTATTAATCCCCCGCGGCGGAAAAAAATTAATCGATACAGTCGTTAAAGAATCAACTGTTCCGGTCCTTGAAACAGGCGCTGGCAACTGTCATATTTACATCGATGAATCAGCAGATCCGCTCATGGCTGAACGAATTGTTCTAAATGGAAAAACACAGCGCCCATCAGTGTGCAACGCGATTGAAACGATATTGATCCATGAAAATTGGCTTCAAGAAAGCGGAGAAACTCTATTAAAGCAGCTTCATGAGCACTCTGTTGAAATCTTTGGAGATGAGCAAATCCGGTCTCTTTTTTCAAAAGCAAAACCAGCCGCTGAAGAAGACTGGGGCACGGAATACTTGGCGCTTACCGTAAGCATCAAAGCAGTAAAGAGTGTGGGAGAAGCCATTCAGCATATCAATCAATACGGAACGAAACACTCCGAGTCCATCATTACAAAAGACGCTGCAAACGCAGCTCAGTTTCAAACACGGGTAGATGCTGCAGCAGTTTATCATAATGCGTCAACGCGATTTACAGATGGCTTTGAGTTCGGATATGGAGCAGAGATCGGCATCAGCACGCAAAAATTGCATGCAAGGGGACCGATGGGGCTGCCTGCTCTTACATCAAGCAAACACTTTATATATGGAAATGGACAGATCAGGGAATAGCTAACCATATCAAGTCAAAAGGAGCTGGGAATAGTGAACACATCAATCAAATGGAACGGAAAAATGAGTTTCTCCGGAACAACGCCATCAGGCCATGAAGTGAAAATGGATGCAGCAGAAGACTTTGGCGGAGAAAATACAGGCGCAAGACCGACGGAGCTGCTATTGAATGCAGTTGCAGGCTGTACAGGGATTGACATCATTTCCATCCTGCAAAAAATGAGGCTGAGTCCTGTCTCTTTTCACATGGAAGTAAGCGGAACACGTGCTGAAGATCATCCAAAACGCTTCACCGCGATCCATATTCAGTACGTATTGGAAGGAGATCTGCCTGAAGACAAGGTAATCAGAGCCATTCATCTGTCGAAGGACAAATATTGTTCGGTTTCACAATCGCTCAATGCGGAGATATCTGCAGGGTATTCCATTAATGGTGTAAACGGGGAACAGAAAATATAACGAGAAAGAGATGATCAGGGGCTGCCATTATTGGCGGCTTTTTGTTTTAAATGATTGTTTTCGTTCGTTTAACATCGTCATTTATATTTCAAAATAGATGTGTATCCGTTTCGGGGCTATTCATTTATTCATATCCTATTAATACTAGGGAGGAGATGAATAAATGGCGTCTAAAGATGAATTGATTTGTCAGAAGTTTGCTGAAATTATCGGAGGACAAGAAGGATTTGCGGGCGGGAAATGCGTGGCAACGATCAGTCGGGACGAAATAAAAGCAAGCATCTTAGGAAAACGTTTTAGAGTAACCTCTTCCTTCTCATTTGAATCAAGGGATAAGAAGACTGGACTAGCATTGTGCTTAGGCAGGGTGGCACTCTTGCAAAATGAAGTTGAAAATTTTGCTGCTTCCATTCTTAAAAAAGGCATAATCGTTTCGTCCATACACAATGAGTGGCTTTTTGATCATCCGAATTTGATTTACGTTAATATCGAAGCTGTAGCTGATCCATTAGTTTTTGCAAAGAGTGTCAGAAAAGCATTAAGAAACTAACGGATTTCTCTCTATTGGTAAACTTGAGCTGTCATAAAGGCAGCTTTTTTCCTTGATCCATTAAATAATGAATGATAAATAATAACCATTTAAAAATGGTCAACCAGAATAAACGGATTGACCTTTTAATACGAACCGGGGGTGTTAAGCTAATTCCAATTTTATTTCCAGGGTTTATTCATGCGTTTGCACCATTCAACCGAACCCGTTACTTATTGGATCGGCTCTCTTTTTCATGAATTAAAATCGTTCCCCTGTCATGGTGGACATGAAATTAGAAAAGAATAGACGATAATCCAGATCAAATGCGATCCGGTGTTTTTTCTCTGTTTCACCGAATGTCGTATAGGGTCTAATATCGGCAATACTGTGGCCTCTCTCCATTCCGTCTTTTGCCTGGACGATATAGACAGGCAGTGATTTATATGTCAGCATTTCAGGATGAAGCGGAGCCATGATGGTTAAGGCGTCGTGAACGGGACTTCCGGGTGCAGCAGGATTTCTTTTTTTGTAAAAAGCATAATAGTAGTCAAGCAGAGGCTTTAAAATCTTTACTTTCCCAATGCCTGCAATGTAGTCGACCATTTCCTGATTGACAATGGCACGCTCGGTTACATTCAAGGGGATGATTGTCAAATTCCGTGCGTGAGTCACAACCACTTTGGCTGCAACAGGATCTGCATGGAAATTGGCTTCCGAAACAGGAGTAACATTTCCAGGCACCCAAAAAGCTCCGCCCATTACGTAAAAAGCTTTTACGCTGTTCATTAAGGATTTGTAGTGAATAAACATGGTTGCGAGCGATGTAAGCCTTCCGATGCTGACAATGGTCAGGTCATTTCCGTGAGCTTCGATCACCTTTGCGATTTCCAAAAAATTTTCTCCCTCACCCGAATACTCCTGCTCTGGAACGATGGGACCCAGCCCATACTCTCCGTGGATTTCTGGATAATAGGTAGGATTTTCGCCTGTCATTGGAAGCTCTGCCCCTTCAAAAATGGGGATTTGATCAGATTGGTTAAATAAACCGTGCAAATATTGGACGCTTGCCATCGCATTTTCCCTGGAAATATTTCCGTAATCAGCTACAACTCCCACAATCTCAATTTCATCATGTAAAGCTCCGTAGATTAGGGCAACAATGTCATCAATGCCGATATCTCCAAATAACAGAATCTTTATTGCCATGGAAAAGCCTCCTCATGTTTCTGTCCATCCTGGTAACATAGTTGCTTTAGCCATTCAGTGAAAAATCGGGTTCTGGATTTTTTACACTCCTTATGCTGTCTAAAATAGCCCTATATCTTCAAATTTGAAGAAAAGAGCACGAACGAGAACTTGATCCGTGTGAATTATCTATACGCAAAGCAATAATCAATGCGAACACAGCCTTATATAAAGAAAACTTTTCCTTATCTGTATCCACCTTGATTATCTAAAATGACTCTTTTCATGAAGTTGTGGAAAATCACTTCCAATTACCTAATTGCGACTGACTTATTGTAATAAGAGCAATGGCGGGGGAGTCTCTAGAACGATAGGTGAGTTCGGTTCAGAGGTAAAAAACAATAAAATCGGATTAAATAAACACACCATTTCACTTGAAAATGGTGTGCTTTTCTCGTTGAATGATTAAAGGCAGAATCTTGGATATTTATGATAAAATGGTAATATCAGTTAAAAAAGCAGGATTATTGAGTAACGATATGAAATTTTTTTAGATAAAACAATTATGTTGATTTTTCAGTAAATTAAAAAGAACTGCATTTGAAGTGATCCCTAAAAGGTAGACACATTATTTCGTTAGGCTGCTAGGCAAAAGTTGAAGAACGAAAAATAAAAAATAGATGGGAAGAAAGCCAAAATGAATCCTATTAATGACATAATTATGAAGATTTCGTCTGTATTTTCACAGTTAGAAGAAGTGGAAGGTGTTGTACTCTCTGGCTCTCTTTCAACAAATACCCAAGATGAACATTCTGATATAGATTTGTATATTTATAGTGATCAAGAAATCCCTTCCAGCACTCGCAAAAAATTGTTAGAACCGTTTTCGGATTATATGGAGATTAATAACCAGTATTGGGAAACAGAAGATGATGGAATGCTAAATGAACCCAATATTGGAATAGAAATTATATATAGAAATTTTGCTTGGATTGAAAATGAACTTATGAAAACGGTAGTGAATTTCCAGGCTCAGGTCGGTTACACTACATGCTTTTGGAGTAATTATTTAAATTCCAAAATACTATATGATCAAAATGGTCAATTAAAAAAACTGCAGGATAAAATTAACGTAGCCTTTCCAAAAGAATTAAAAGAAAATATCCTTAACAAAAATTACCCTTTATTACGTGACAGTGTTACATCCTACTATTGGCAAATCGAGAAAGCTCTAAAAAGAAAAGACTACATAAGTGTCAATCATAGGGTTGCTGCATTGCTTGCAAGTTACTTCGATATCATATTTGCGATTAACGAGGTGCCACACCCTGGAGAAAAGAAGTTAATTAAGATCGCACAAAAAACATGCAACTATCTCCCAGATAAGATGGAAGAAAACATAAACATGATTCTTAGCAACAATACCCTAACACTATTATCTGACATAAATGATTTGGTTGACAATTTAGATGATTTGTTAAAAAGTAATAACTTATAACCATATCTAGCTGAAGTTCCAGTCCATAAATAATCATACAAAGAAAACAACCTGGCTGTTAAAACCGAGTCTCGATTGAGTTTAAAGCCAGTTAATAGCAGCTTCCTAGTTATTCCATTATCGGGCAGTTTAATGGAATAACTAATATTAGAAATTTTACACATATAGTCGGTAAGGAATGAGAGAAATGGATAAAAAAGAATTTGATGCAATTATTAAACAACCACCAAATATTAGGTATGATTATTTTATTAAAAAGGTTGTAGATTATGAAGAAGTCTGGGGCTTGTACAATGATGGTTGGGCAACTGCCAAGGACGAAGAAGACAATTTACTGATTCCATTCTTTCCAAAAAAGGTATTTGCAGAAAACTGTGCTGAAAAAGAGTGGGCAGCATATGAAGCTAAGCTTCTTGGATTAGATGAATTTATAGAGAAGTGGCTTACAGGTATGAAAAAAGATGGAATTAAACCATCAATTTTCCCTACAGAAGTTAATACAGCTGTTGTAAGTATAGATGTAATCATTAAAGATTTAGAAACAGAACTTGAAAATTATTAAATTAAAAGGGGCTTTTGTTGCACACTGCGATTGCTTTCTGACATCTAAAAAGACGAATAAATAGGAGAAAGTATGAAAATGAGCAAAAGTAGCTACAGGAGATTTTTTAGAGGTATATTCAGGGAAATAAGAAGTGATTTATTATTTGAATTGATATGGAACATCATAACTCTTATTCCAAGAATGATATTTCGATTAATTAAAAGCATATTCTAACTACTATTCAACAATCAGGGCGATTGCTTAACAAAGTGTCGCCTCTTCTTATTAAGGTACAGGGAGTTTAATGGAGCAATCTCCCTTGCATGTTCAGTCTTAGTTTTGGAAGGAGGTTAAGATTTGATGAAAAACTCTAAAACGTATGCTTTAGCAATAGTAATAACATTTACTGCGATCACATCCAGTATTCCTTCCGTTTTGCCCGTCCTTGAAAAACAGCATAATTCTTTAATGCATGTAGGTACCATTGCATGTGTAATTCCTCCTCTCTCAGTTTATATATGATGACAACTTAATTAGTATATCACCTTCAGATTCTCAATTTGAACATTATTTTTGAACACAAAAACATCGAAATCCATTCATGGCATTTCGATGTTTTTCTTTATTTATTCAGGATACTCTCTTCAAGCACCGCTGATTTATCCCCATACACCTTCGTAATATGTCCTTCTCCCCAGGCACAGAGTGAATCCAGAATTGTCTGCAGGCTCCAGCCGTATTCACTGAGTTCGTATTCAACTTTTGGAGGTATCTGCTGATGGACGATCCGGTTAATCACGCCATCATCTTCAAGCTCCCGCAATTGCTGAGTCAGCATTTTTTGTGTGATGTTTGGCATCAGGCGCTTCAGTTCGTTTGTGCGTTTTTTACCGTGAGTCAAATGGCAAAGAATGACGCATTTCCACTTGCCGCCAATGATCTCAAGTGTTGCTTCAACAGGGATATTATACTTCTTTTGCATAGAACTCCTCCTATTTGACAGGCACCAAAAAGTGCCTACAGCACTTTAAAGTACGTACTTTTCATTATATCCGATATGTTTCATAATAACATTTGCCGGCTGATCTTTACCATACACTTTATTTTAATAAATATTCAATTTTTTAGGAGGAGAAAAGATGACTTTAGATAAAAAAAGAAGTACACTTGCGCTGCTCGCGTTAGCAGTCAGTGCTTTTGCCATAGGTACAACAGAATTTATCAGCGTTGGCCTGCTGCCGATGATTGCTGAGGATTTAGCTATTCCTGTTACAACAGCAGGATTAACCGTTTCTTTATATGCAGTGGGGGTCATGTTCGGAGCGCCGATTCTGACATCCCTCACATCAAATATGTCCCGCAAAACGTTATTGCTTTGGATTATGATTGTTTTCCTTATCGGTAATAGTCTTTCTGCAGGAGCTACAAGTATTGGGGTATTATTAGCCGGACGTATTATCGCAGCTCTTTCACATGGTGTGTTTATGTCCATCGGTTCAACGATTGCTGCGGATCTTGTGCCTGAGAATCGCCGCGCAAGTGCCATTTCCATCATGTTTACGGGTTTGACAGTCGCAACGGTTACAGGAGTTCCATTCGGAACATTTATAGGCCAGCAATTTGGCTGGAGACTCGCATTTATTGTCATTATTATTATTGGCTTAATTGCTCTTATTGCCAACAGCATTCTAGTGCCTTCTGATCTGAAAAAGGGCAATCGCACAACGTTTGGCGATCAGCTGAAGCTTGTAAAGAACGGCCGTCTGCTGCTTGTCTTTATGATCACAGCTTTGGGATACGGCGGAACATTCGTTGTCTTTACGTACCTATCACCGCTGCTTCAAACTGTAACTGGCTTTAAAGAAGGAACGGTAGCCATCATTTTACTTGTTTACGGAATTGCCATTGCCATCGGAAATATGATTGGCGGAAAGCTTTCGAACCATAATCCGATTAAAGCTTTATTCTATATGTTTATTGTGCAGGCAATCGTACTCTTTATCTTAGCCTTTACCGCTCCATTTAAAATCGCAGGTTTACTCACGATTTTATTGATGGGATTATTTGCTTTTATGAACGTGCCTGGTTTGCAGGTTTACGTCGTGATGCTTGCTGAACGCTTTGTGCCAAGTGCCGTTGATGTAGCATCTGCCATCAATATTGCTGCGTTTAATGCAGGAATTGCAATCGGGGCATTCCTTGGAGGAATCATTACAGACTCAATCGGTCTCATTCATACTGCCTGGATCGGCGGATTCATGGTTCTTGGCGCCGTCATTCTTACTGGATGGAGCCGTGCTTTAGAACAGAAGGATCAGAAAATAGAAGGACAAAAGCTTGCTGGATAACGTTATGAAATTAGAGGAGGAAATAAAAAGATGAACAATTTACAAAGTACAACAACCTTGCATAATGGAGTGGAAATGCCATGGTTCGGGCTTGGCGTTTTTAAAGTAGAAGAAGGACCAGAGCTTGTAAGTGCTGTAAAAGCAGCGATAAAAAATGGGTACCGCAGTATTGATACAGCGGCTATTTATGGAAACGAAGAAGGCGTCGGACAAGGAATACGCGAAGGAATAGCGGAAGCTGGTATCCGGAGAGAAGATCTATTTGTTACATCGAAGGTCTGGAATGCGGATTTAGGATACGATCAAACGATCAAAGCATATGAAACAAGCTTAGCTAAACTAGGATTGGATTACTTGGATTTGTACCTGATTCACTGGCCGGTAGAAAGCAAATATAAGGAAGCTTGGAGAGCCCTTGAAACGCTTTATAAAAATGGAAAAATAAAAGCAATCGGTGTAAGCAATTTTCAGATTCACCATTTGGAAAGCCTGATGGAAGATGCAGAAATCAAACCTATGATTAACCAGGTGGAATTCCATCCGCGTCTGACTCAAAAAAATCTGCTATCATTCTGCAAGGAGCATGGTATTCAGCTTGAAGCATGGTCACCGCTCATGCAGGGGCAATTATTGGACCATCCGCAGCTTATGGACATCGCTAATAAATACAAGAAAACAATTGCTCAAATCATTCTGCGCTGGGACCTGCAAAACGGAGTCATCACCATTCCTAAATCAACAAAGGAAGAACGGATCATCCAGAATGCTGCGATTTTTGATTTTGAGTTAACTGAAGGGGACATGGCTCTTATTGATGGATTGAATCGCAATGAACGAGTAGGACCGGATCCTGACAATTTTGATTTTTAATTGTAAATATATCTTATCAGCAGAGTTTCTATGAAGACTGTTTTTAGTTGAAAGTCTAATAAATTTTGCCGGGAATCGATCATTCAACTTTTCCGGAAGAACGATTTTAGCCGAAATCTCTATCGATTTCGGCTTTTTTTATCTGTTTATAGAATTTGTAAACGCATTAAGCGTCTTAAAAGAATAGGGTCGTTAGTTGAAAACCAAAAAGTATCAGTATGACGCTTATTAAAATAAGCATAACGAATGTAAGTCCCTGGCGAAACGTCACGGCTCGATTTAATAAAACAGATCCAAGTTTTCCGACTAAATAACCTAAACCGAATAAAAGCAATATGACGACATCTAGCACTCCAAGGACGTATATAAATTGAGATTCAAATAGCATGGAAATGAAATTATTCATTAAAAGGCTCTTCCCCTTTCTTACAAATGATCCTTTGCAATATATGTCTTTATAACCAATTTGGTGAGGGACAAAGGGAAAAAAGGTCCTTTAAGTGAAATGACGTTCTCCCATGAAGAAAATTGGACAGCATCTGATATTGAAAAAGCGGTTGGAGAGTATCATGATGGATCTGAACATAGCTGATATTTCATGTTTATGGGTTGAAAGAATCAGTTGGGACTGGTGAAGTCATTTATAAAGGATAAACCCAGTTTCAGCGGCATTGTCATGGAACAAAAAGACGCATCTCACAAGCTGTGAAATGCGTCCTTTGTTCTAATGAGATTCGTATTTACTAGCTGCTATTATCACAGATATATTTCATTAATTGGATATCTATTTATCCAATTACAATTTAAAGTTCCTGTGAAAAATTTATCTTGCCTCAAACTTAGGCTTGTATTGATTGGAGATGATGACATCATCTTCCATTAACACATAGGGATGTGTTTCCATTAAAACCGTTTTGAGATAGTCTGGCATTTTCTCTGCTTCGTATGCACAAATTAATGGGAAAGACAGCTGATTTACAGCTTCATCTACTACTTTTTCTAAATCTCCTATTATATGCAGCGGTTCTTCCATAGTGGCCCACTCTACATGTGCCCATGAACGGAAGGAAATTTTATTTTCAACATATGACTGTATTGTTTTATTAAAGTATTCAACGATTGCAGGTGGATGATAACTGCCGCTTGAATAATAGAAATCGAAGTTGTTTACAAAGTGGACAAATTCCTTTTGTTCTTTCGTCAGCCTTGTGCTCAGCTCTTTTTGAATCATACGGTAAATACGTTCATTTTCAATAAGAATCACGTAATCACCCGCGTCGATACCGTCTTGAATATAATTCAAAACCTGATCCATGTAATTTTCCATTCCATTATAGGAATACAGCACATGAACACCGCTTTTATCCTCAAATAACTGATTCAATTGGCTTTTCAAGCGTATTCACCCCACTTTTTTATATTTCCTCCATTATATTAGATTTCAATGAATAAAGGGTAAAAAATGTGGACTGCTGTAGAGAATTAGCGCTTTATTCAAAATACTAAGGCAAATAGTGGATCGATTATAAAGGCTGTTTTCGCATAGATTGTTGTTTTTCATGATAAATGTTGTCCGTTCCTTTCCGCGGGGAGCATGGGAGCCTCCTCGGCGCCTGCCTGTGGGGTCTCCCAATTTGCTCTATTTCCCGCAGGAGTCAAGTTTATCCGCTGCAATCCACTCAAGATTTTTAACATTTAGTCTAATAGCAACAATATTTACGAAAAGAGCCATTATAAAAAAATAAAAACGCCATCCACAAGGAATCGCGTTTATTTCATAAAAGAAAACCACTTAAAAAACGGGTTTTTCTTGTCGGTTATTTTTATTTCATTCATCAAAAGTTTGTCTTTTCGTTCAGCAATCCATTGATTTAATTCATGCTTATCCTGGCAGTGGGTCATGTACGTTTCTCCGCCTTTTCCGCTCGCGTTAATGACATATCTGCACGAATTATTTTTCATTTTGTCCCGCCTTTTTTTTCATAATGATCTTTAACTTTCACCTATTATAACAAGTTTAATCAAACCGTCTACCCCTAATTTAAAAATAATTTTGGTTTATTTTTCTGGAAAGCATTTCTTTCTTCTGATATAGACAGATAGTAACAGGTTTGAGTGTGAAATTTTAACCAATTGTTAACAAAAATTTACACCTAATTTCCAAATATTGTTGTATATTTATGGAGTATGTCTATTTCATTTCTCTGGGGGATAAGCAAATGTCTATTTTAACAAAGTTCTCGCTGAAAAATCGGGCAGCCATTGTGATTATGGTGTTTCTGGTGACAGTGCTCGGCGTTTATTCAGGTTCACGCCTGCCGATGGAGCTGCTTCCGAGCGTGGATGCACCGATGATCACGGTCACTACATTTGGTGAAGGAATGGATGCTGAGACGGTAACCGAAGAGATAACGGAACCGCTCGAACGTCAATTGAAAAATGGCACGTACCTGGACAGCATGACATCATCAACAAGTGAAGGAATCTCCATGATTACGCTGAATTACACATCAGAAGCTGACATGAAAGAGGCTGCTTCTGAGGCTGAAAAGCTGATTAATCAAGTTCAACTGCCGCAAAACACAGGAAAGCCTGTTGTGTCCCAGCTTAACTTCTCCATGATTCCGCTTGCCCAGGTGGCACTTGAATCTGATGAAGGTTTTTCGAAAGCAGATGAGGATCGCATTGAAGAAGAAATAAAAACGAAATTTGAAGACATAGATGGTGTATCAAGTGTCACGTTTTACGGAAAGTCCATTTCGGAGCTGTCTGTGAAAATCGATCCGAAAAAAATGAAAGAAAAGAAAGTGTCCGCCGATCAGCTGATGATGGCTCTGCAATCTCAGAATGCATCTGTCCCTGCAGGGGAAATTGCTGTCGATGGAAAAGCAAATGCCATTAGGGTGCTCGGGGAAGTAACAGATGAAAAGCAAATTGAGAATGCCATACTCGCACCTGATACGAAAATAAAAGATATTGCGGATGTTTCTATTCGCCAGTTTTATGAAGCAGATGCAAGATTAAATGGAAAAGAAGCACTTGTCTTAGTTATTTTTAAAGAAGCAAGCAAAAACGCCGTTGAAATTGGAAAAGAAGTGGACCGGAAAGCCGAAGAATTACATGCTATTTATAAAGATGACTTTTCGATCCGCACGGTTCAAAATACAGCAGAGGATGTTGAAGGAGCTGTGCTTGGCATGGCAAAGGAAGTAGCCATTGGGGCAATCGCTGCAACGCTCATCATTCTGCTGTTTTTGAGAAACATCCGAACGACCTTGATTGCGGTCGTCAGTATACCGCTGTCGATTTTAATTACCTTGTTTTTACTTGATCAATCCAACATTACGTTAAATATTTTAACCCTTGGAGGGCTAGCGGTTGCGGTGGGACGTTTAGTGGATGACAGCATCGTGGTCATTGAAAATATTTACCGCCGCATACAGTCGGAAGGCTTGTCAAAAGAAGTCATTCTGAGCGGGACGAAAGAGGTGTCCACTGCGATTACGTCTTCAACGCTCACAACAATCGCGGTTTTCCTGCCGATAGTCCTTGTTGGAGGTTCGATTGGAGAAATCATGACTCCGCTGATTTTATCGGTTGTCTATTCGATTCTTGCATCCCTGCTTGTCGCATTAACGGTAGTACCGCTGTTAAGCTTCGTCCTTTTGAAGCAGGTGAAGCAGAAGGAGTATCAGCCGTCTGCCAAGTATTTATCAATTTTAAAATGGTCGCTGAATCATAAATGGATTGTATTGGTCGCCGCACTGCTCCTATTTGTGGGTTCCATATTCACTTTCAATGCAATTCCGCAGGCAAGTGTAAACAGTCAGTCTGAATCGTTTGTGAATGTCTCATTAACGTATCCGGCTGATTACGATCTAGAAGATGCCAAGGAAAAAGCAGGGGAATTGGAGCAGGAATTATTAAAAGAAAATAAGCTCAAGGATTTGTTTTTCCAGATGGGCTCTACAGCAGAAGATGCAAAATACGGGCAGGTGTTATCTGAAAAACAAGCGAATTACTCGGTGATTTTTGAAAAAGGGAAAGATGTTGAAGCATTCCTCGATATGCTCAAGGAAATAAGTGAAGAGTATGCACCAGGAAAGATTGAAGGGTCTCAATTCTCATTTGGAAGCTTTGGCGGAGGAAATGGCATTCAGCTGAATGTGACTGCTTCAAATGAAGAAAACCTTGCAGAAGCAGGAAAGCTTGCAGCAGAAGAACTTGAGAAAATCGAAGGAATTGAAAAAGTCAAAAGCAATTACGAAGACTTGAAAAACGAATGGATTGTCAATGTAGATCAGGAAAAAGCGGGGGCACTAGGCTTAAGTCCCGTACAAATCGGCCAGCAGATCCGCGCCATGCTGAATAAAACGCCGCTTGGCCAAATCAAAGTCGGCGAAGAGCAGCTGCAAGCCGTCATTGAATACGAAGATATCGATCTTTCTACAACAAAACAAGTACTGAATACTTATGTCACTTCTCCAGTTGCGGGACCTGTCCAACTAAAACAAGTGGCTAAGATCGAAGAACGGGACATCAAAACTCAGGTCTATCATCAGGATGGAAAAGAAACCATTCAAATTTCAGGTGAAATCAGTGCCGAGGACTTAAAAACAGCAGGAATGAAAATCGATCAAATGACAAAAGAAATCGATCTCCCGGAAGGTGCAGCTGTCTCCATCTCGGGTGCGACTGAATCGATGCAGGACGATTTCGCCGATCTCTTTAAAATGATGGGCATCGCCGTATTAGTCGTCTACCTCATCATGGTCATCACCTTCGGTCAGGCAAGAGCGCCATTTGCGATTCTGTTCTCGCTGCCGCTTGCTGCAGTGGGAGGTATACTGGGACTCGTCATCTCGCAGACTCCGGTTGACATCAATGCGCTGCTTGGAGCTCTAATGCTGATCGGAATCGTCGTGACAAACGCGATTGTTCTAATCGAACGTGTCCAGCAAAACCGCGAAAAAGGACTCGACGCTAGAGAGGCTCTGCTGGAAGCGGGATCCACTCGCCTGCGCCCGATTATCATGACTGCCGTAACAACCATTGTAGCCTTAACACCAATGGTTTTCAGCGCTACAGAAGCAGCCAGTATGGTTTCCAGAAGCCTGGCCGTAGTCGTAATTGGGGGCTTAATTGTTTCAACTGCGCTTACACTCGTAGTTGTACCGGTTATGTATGAATTGCTTGCGAAAATGGGGAGAAGAAGGAAGAGGAAAAAAGATGTTGCAGAGGATGTTGGGATTTAGGAGTAAATGAACGCAGAGGTGCAGACTTTTGAGTGTGCCCTCTGTTTTTTATCAAAGATTAGGAGATGAAACTCAATATGGCACTAGAAATGAGAACAGAATGTGAAAAATGTTCTGCAAACCTTCATAACAAATCAGAAGCATACATCTGCACTTATGAATGCACGTTTTGTCATACCTGCACAGAAGAAATGGAATTTGTCTGCCCAAACTGCGGGGGAGAGCTTGTGAAGCGTCCGAGGAGCGGAAAAGCTGTGCTAAGCTGATGGCACTCAAGTATAAAAAACAAAGAACAGCGAATATCTCACTGTTCTTTGTTTTTGCTTTCTGGAAGACAAATTGACCTCAAATGATAGTCCAGGGTTTTCATCATCTTCTCATACGTAAAGACAGATGGATGAAGAAGGTGATGCAGGGCTAGTCCGTCCACTAGTGAATGAAGACGGTTTATTTCAGCTTCCATATCCAGTTCATCCTTTAACATCCCCAGTTTGCTCAGCAGCTGCAGGACCTGTCCCAAACCATCATGCATTTCTTGGTAGACATTTTCACTTAAAGGCCGGAGCTTAGTATCGACGAGCATTTTTACGGAAAAAGCCAGCCACACCTCCATTTCAATTTTTCTCTCGTCATCTGCAGGAAGCAGCTCAGAAATCGATTCTTTTACAATATCAAGCGGATTCACTTTATAAGTTTTAGCTAAGGCACGATGCCTTACCCGTTCTGACACAAGTTCCATGGAATAGGAAAGCAGCTCAGACTGCGTGGAAAAGTAATGCCGTAAAGCGCCAACCGAAAGCCCGGCAGCACTGGCAATTTTCCTTACAGTTGCCTGCTCAATACCTTCCTTGGCAATTATCTTCCAAGTTGCTTCAGCAAGTTGGATTTTACGTTTTTCATGATCAATCACTTTTGGCATATTTTTATTATAACACAGTTGTATTATTTAAAACATTTTGCTAGTATTAAATAGTACAGTTGTATTAAATAAGGGGGTTTCCGAAGTGATTGGCTGGTTAATTATAGGGTGTGAAATTGGATTTTGGGTCTTTGTTCTAGCAGGTTTAGTCGCAAGATATATATTGAAAAAGAAAAAACTTGGAGTGTTTCTGCTGATTTGTACACCTGTTGTGGATTTAGTGCTGCTTGCGGCAACCGTGCTCGATTTAAAAAACGGGGCGACAGCGACAATGGTACATGGAATCGCAGCTATCTATATTGGGATAAGCATTGCTTTCGGCCATGGAATGATCAAATGGGCAGATCAGCATTTTGCCTACCGGTTTGCAAGTGGCGAAAAACCGCCGAAAAAAATCAAATACGGAACCGAGCATGCACGACGTGAAAGAGAAGGATGGTTCCGCCATCTCCTTGCCTGGATCATTGGAGCATCTTTTCTCGGGGCCATTATTCTCTACATCAACAACGGACAGCAGACAGAACAGCTGCTTAAAACGCTTCAGCTTTGGACCCTTGTCCTTGGAATTGATTTTCTTATCAGCTTCAGCTACACCATATTCCCGAAAAAAGCACATCATGAGGGAAGAGGGATGTAAGACAAAGGCGACGCCGCTTTTCTTTGTAACATGAAACAAATTGTCGCATGCATAGGGATAAGTAAAAGCTTCTGAAAAGGGCTGATCAGTTTGAAGCGAAATCCCTATGTTCCGCTGATTGCAGGATTGAGTCTGATTTTTTTCTTTTATGCAATAGTCAATACAATTAGGCATGTGAAAGTCTATCTCGTCTACAGCTCGGGTCTTGGTCCGTTTATTATTGGCGGGTTATTGCTTGCAGTGATTCTTGTTTTGATCGTGAAGGGGAGCGGTTATAGGTGAAAAGGCAGATCATAAGGATCTGCCTTATATTATTATTCATATCTCTTCTTGAGTAAGGTTTCAGGTAATAATTAATCGGGATAAATTTTGTTTAAGATAACGTCCTTTTTTTTTATCAATAAATAAAAAAAGACCCAAAAAGGATCCATGCGCTGTCATTCATTTTATTCTTTTGAGCTTTTTTCTTCGTTTTGCTGTTTCGTGCCCTTACTTGTATAAGGCTTAAAACTCTTCTTTTTATTGGCACCAGCCTGCCAGCGATTCCAGCCCTTTTTGCCTGTTCCGCCGCCTGTCCCGCCTTTACTGCTCTTCGTTTTTGCTTTAGCTTTACCCATACGATCACTCCATTATAATTGAACGCTGAATTGCAGCGTGTTTATTTATTATTAAGAAACCATTAAATTATGCGCTTCGGTGTCTAGCTCCATCGCCCAACTCCTCGGCCAGAACGGATCCGAAAGTATTGGCAAAAAGCGCCTTTACTGGCGGATCCTTTTATGTCTGTCGGAGCTAAACGGGCGATTCCGCTTTTCTTTTAAGCGTATTAGTACTACACTACCACAAACACCAGGCCTTATGTAAAAACCGAAAATAGTTCCAATATTCG
Organism: Metabacillus idriensis; assembly: GCF_009674765.1. Classification (GTDB taxonomy): domain Bacteria; phylum Bacillota; class Bacilli; order Bacillales; family Bacillaceae; genus Bacillus_P; species Bacillus_P idriensis. The sequence continues at coordinate 676,558 of NZ_WKKF01000001.1, forward strand.
GTTTAAGTTTTACCATTCAAAGCTTCAATCACTTCATCCGCTATTTCCCATGATCCAATCGAAGCGCCTGCCGCAAAAGAGTGCCCTCCGCCGCCAAACCTGCGGGCGATGTCATCAATCGGAATATTCCTTGAACGAATTCTAACGCGGATCTCATTCGGATATTCAATAAAGAAGATCCAGATTCTAACCCGTGCCATCGAAGACAGGACATTCACAAGATTTGCCGCCTCCGCGTGATTTACCCCGTAAGCAGCCAATTTCTCCTCCGTTAAATAAATATAGGCAACCCCTTGCTCCGTCACCTTAAAAGTCCTTAAAATCGCCTCGCGTAACCGAGCAACACCGCTGCTTTTCTTATTCAGCTCATTATGAATCCGTTCAGGCTGAAAAGGAAACTTCCGCAATGCCTTAACAGCCCTCAAAGTACGCGGCGAAACAGTCCCGTTCAGCATACGTCCAGTATCCCCAATAATTCCGGCATACAAAGCCCCGGCTGCCTCTTTATTCATCCGAAAAACCTCTGGATACTCCAAAAACAAATCAACCAGCATCTCACTAGCCGAGCTGTAGGAAGGGTCGACCCATGAGAGATCGCCGTATGGTTCATGGTCAGGGTGATGGTCGATTTTTATTAGCGTCGCTCCTTTTGAAAATCGCTGGTCGCATATACGCGAAGTATCTGCTGTGTCACACACGATGACTAAAGATTCTTTGTATGCTTCATCTGGGATGAGGTCCATTTTGTTGATGAAGAGAAGACTTGTTTCGTCGTCGCCTGCGGCGTAGACGGTTTTGTCAGCGAAAGAATTTTTAAGCGTTCTCTGCAATCCTGCCTGGGATCCGATGGCGTCGAGGTCTGGGTAGATGTGGCGGTGGATGATGATGGTGTTGTGGGTTTGTATGGCGTTTACTATTCTTTTTTGTACTATTTCCAAGTTCATCATCTCCCTTTACACTTTTTAATTCTTCATTCGTTACTTTTAACGATCCTGGGAACATTAACAATATTCACTGTGATTTAATAATATAACTATCTATGATTTTCACCTAATTTTTAGAGACTTAGTAGAGTATAAAAGAAAAAGTGTTAAAAATATTGCATTTTAATTTCCACAAGTTTATCTTATACTATTATTTTACATGAAATAATAAATTTAAAATGATAAGAAATATAAGATATGTTATAATAATAGGAACAAGCGTTCGTTCTTATAGGAGATGTTATTATGAGTTCAAATTCCAAAATTAAAGTAATTGACTTGTTCGCGGGTGCTGGAGGTTTAAGCAATGGATTTGAACAAACTGGCCGTTTTGAAGTAGTTGGAGCAGTTGAATTGAACACTGCAGCAGCTAACACCTTCATAAAGAACCACAATAATAATGAGGATATTATTATTAAGTCAAAAGTGAATAATATTAGTGATATTACACAAATAAATTTCAATGAAGTTATTAGAGAGAGAGACTTAGATCCTGAAAATCTTATAGTAATTGGCGGGCCGCCATGCCAGGGATTCTCTAATGCAAATAGGCAGAAAAATTATTTGATTTCAGGCAATAACCAGCTTATTAAAGAGTTTGTAAGGGCAATACAAGAAATAATGCCAAAAGCATTTCTCATGGAAAATGTTAAGACTATGAATTCAGACACTCATAAATTCTTTGTCACAGAGCACATTGATAATACAAAATTTGCTTTTAGCTCAGAAGCTCATTTAGATGAAATTGATTCAGAACATAAATTATGGAAGAAAGACGAGATTATTTTAATTGAAACAAAGCATAAAAATCTAGAACCGCTCTTTCTTAAGGTGAGTGAACTCGAAAAAGCAGAACCAATAATCCTTCAAACCAGTGTTGTTTCCAGATTTAAGAAAATAATTAATAGAAGTAAAAAATCTCATTTCGCTTCATTGATTAATGATAAAGAACTAACTGCCGCTGAGTTGATGCGTAAAGAATTAAAGGGGTACATTGATGTGCTTTCAAATGAAGAACTGCCTCAGACCTACGGTGAGGATAATTTAGTAATTAAATCCTTAGAAGTTTTAGAGGGAATTATTGAAGGTGAAATAAGCAGTAATAGATTCATAGAGAATTTTGAACCTCTATTAGACTTAAATACATTTTTGTTCCATTTAAAAGAATTGAAAGATGAAAAAATAGTCTATAACAAGTTATATCTTGATTATGAAGCTAAACCTGATTATCTAATAATTAAAGCTCAAGTGAAGTCGTATAATATTGTAGAATATCTTGAATGCATGTTTAAATATTTGGGATATTCAATTGATAAAAGTATTCTTACTGCTTCTAACTTCGGAGTGCCTCAGAAACGAAACCGATTTATGATGCTTGGAGTTAAAAGAAGTTATTTAAACGGTAAGAATGTGGAAATCTCTAATTCAAGCAGTATTAATTATGATTTTTCAGCAAAAGATGCAATTGAAGATCTCGAAGGAATTGAACCTCAAAAGAATTTTAAATATGATCCTATTCCATATAAATCAGATGATACAAATCTAACACCATTACAAATCTACTATCGAAGAGATATTGATGGAAAAGAACTTTATAATCACGTAAATACAAAAAGTAATGAATTAAGCATAAAAAGATTTAAAGAAATTAAAAACTTAAAGGGAAAGAATTTTCATAATTTATCTGATGAGCTCAAAACAACTTATGCAAATACAGATCGGACACAGAACACAATTTATTTGCGTCTAAATTATGATGAACCCTCACCAACTGTTGTAAATGTAAGAAAATCAATGTGGAATCACCCAAAAAATGCTGTTGCAATTAGTATTAGGGAAGCTGCAAGACTTCAGTCTTTTAAAGATGATTTTATTTTTTACGGTTCAAAAGACCAACAGTATCAGCAAGTTGGAAATGCTGTTCCTCCTTTAATGGCTAGAGGTGTTGCAGAGCAATTATTAAGCTTAATTGGTGATGCACCTGAGAATCCTATGAATGAGGAATTTGAAGCAGTCACTAAAATAGAGAGTAAATGCTGAAAATGCATTTGCTCTTTTTTTATTTATAAAATAAGTAAGTAGTGTTATGTAAAATTTTTGATATAATTACATAAGGAAATATTACTAACGAACGGGGCTTGAAAATGGAAGTTGTAATTACACAGCCATCAGCCGCACCTGTAATCCAAGCGCTGAGGTCAATCGGATATAATGCAAGCACTGCAATAGCAGATTTAGTAGATAATTGCCTGGATGCGAAAGCTGATAGTATAAATATTAATTTTTCATATGATCAAATAGATTCAATGATTACAATTATTGATAATGGCAGCGGAATGAACGAAGAAATGTTGCAGACAGCAATGAATATAGGTTCTAAGGACCCGAGAAATAAAAGGAATGCAAACGAATTAGGCAGATTTGGCATGGGTTTAAAGACAGCTTCTTTTTCACTTGGAAAGCGCTTAAGTGTAATTACAAAACATGAAGGTGTTTATTCTGAAAGATGCTGGGACCTGGATCATGTTTCCAGCTGTAATGAATGGCAGCTTTTCATTCACATTCCCTCTGATGTAAAAGATAAAATGGGAGAGATAGTTGGGGAAAATGGCACAATAGTTTGTATAGATAAATTGGATAGATTTATGGGACATGGCAGATCGATCATTAGGGAGAATACATTTTATAATAAAGTAGCAAGAGTTAATAAGCATTTAGAATTTGTATTCCATTCAATTATTGAAAATAGCGGTATCGAAATGTTTATTAATGGAAGGAAAATAGTTCCTTGGAATCCTTTTATGATCTCTCATGAATCAACAATTGAAGGTGAAATGCAAGTAATTAAAATCAATGATCACAAAATAAGAGTTAAATATTACATACTTCCGCACGCATCTAATTTAAGTGAACCGGAATATAAGAAAGCTGGCGGTTATAAAGGCTGGCGTGATCACCAAGGATTGTATATTTACAGAGAAAACAGACTCCTCTATTTTGGTGATTGGATGGGGCTATTCCAAAAAGATGCAGCTTCTCAGCTTGCTAGAATAAGAATTGATATACCAAACGCAGCAGATTCAGATTGGCAAGTTGACATTAAAAAATCAGGTATAAATCTACCGGAAGAAGCAAAAAAAAGATTGGAAACGATATCTGGAATTGCCAGAAAAGTTTCTCGGGATATTTTTTATTTTAGAACTCAAACTCCAGGAGGAGGAAGCGTCTCATCTAATGGAAGCCTAAACACATGGGAACAATCAGGAAGAGAAGATGGACCTCAATTTATTATAAACAGAAATCATCCAATTCTTTCTGAAATTTTTAAAAATGTTGATGAAAAAAATGCCAAGTTATTGAACTTATATTTAAAATTCGTTCAGCTTGGTTCTCCCAGCAATATCATAGATTCGCCTAAAGTACCAGAAGAATCACTTCAGGAAGTTTCAGATACGGATAAAGAGCTTGTCATCCAATTAGCTTCTACAATGTTATCTATCGGTATCGCAGATAATGAAGAGCAGCTGCTTAATACTCTCATAACTCAGCCTGCTTTTGATTCGATGAACCGTATTACTTTAAAAACTATCCTAATGGAGGCGGAATTAATTGACTGACCTTAATAGCAAGAGCTTGTTTGAACAAACATTCAGTGCAAATTATCATTTCATGAAGGGTGTTTTCCCCGATGAGAATGAGGCAGCCGAACAGGCACTTGAATTGGCAAAAAAAGTGGTTAAGGGAAAGTTTGCAAATGAAGATCACGAATTTGAAAAATGGTCTTTTGAAATGCTGATTAAATATAAAGTTGGTGCCGTTATTGTTAAGCCATCAGTTATTCGTTTAGATCCTGTCAAAGGATGGTACCAAAGCAGCATGGTTGCAAGTTCCTTTTTTTGGACAAGATACCGTGAATATCTGAACAAAATTAAAAAATGGCCTATTGATGCTGTACAAGCTATAGATTCTACCACTAATGAAATAATGAGCTCATTGGGAGACCCAAGATCGGCAGTATCATTTGATAAACGAGGGCTTGTACTTGGCTATGTACAATCTGGAAAGACAGCTAATTTCACAGGTCTGATTAATAAAGCTTACGATGTTGGATACAAACTAATCATTGTTTTATCAGGTATTCATAATGATCTAAGGGCCCAAACTCAAATAAGATTAGATGAAGAGGTCATCGGAAGCAGAACGGATAAGAATGGCAATCCGATTGGTGTAGCCCAAATATATAAAAATACTTCAGATCAGATCATTTCCTCTTGGACAGATGCAGAAAGAGACATTAACTCAACTTTTACTGGTGTAAGAAACTTGAATTATCCTACACTTATGGTTGTAAAGAAGAATAAAAACGTCCTGGAATCTCTAAGGGACCTGCTTATTTATCACAGAGATCTTCATAACCTGGATATCCCCGTACTGATCATTGATGATGAAGCTGATCAAGCATCAGTTGATACTTCTAATCCCGATAAGAATGAAGATCCCAAAACAATCAACAGGCTTATTCGCCAGATTATCGAAGTATTTAACCGGAAAGCTTATGTAGGTTATACTGCTACCCCTTTTGCAAATTTATTAATAGGTATGGATCAAAAAACTTCTGATGAAGGATACGATCTTTATCCGAAAGATTTTCTTGTAGGCCTTCCTAAGCCAGAAGAATATTGCGGTCCTGAAGAATTTTTCAATGTTTATGAAAATCCGGAAGATTCAAGACCTAGTTTAATTCGTGTATTAGGGACAGAAGACATTGAAACTTTTAGTGTCCTTAAGAAGAAATCAGATGCAGAGAAATTTGAAGAAGTTCCTCCCCAAATGAGAGAAGCAATCATGATGTTCCTGCTTGTAATAGCAATCAGAAACATAAGAGGACAGCGCAAAAAACATAATTCAATGCTTATCCATACTTCGCGTTTTAAAGACGTCCAGTCTACAGTAAAAGACGAAGTATCCAGAACTTTCAATACTATTTCAAGACAGATCCAATACAACTCAAATAGCAGCATTATAAATGAAATGAAAGAGCTGTACGAAAAAGATATTTTAACGACAAGCAGCGAATGGTCACTTGATATCCCTGAATTCACCTGGAATGAAGTGTATGAAGAGCTGCGTGAAACGATTGAATTTGTACAAGTTTTTGAAATTAACGGAAACAGCAAAGATGCCTTAGACTACCATCAATATAAAGAAGAGGGGCTGCATGTAATTGCAGTTGGCGGGGACAAGTTATCACGAGGACTAACATTAGAAGGATTAAGTATAACTTACTACTTCAGAAACACCCTTATGTATGACACTTTGATGCAGATGGGCAGATGGTTTGGATATAGAAAAGGATATATGGATTTATGCAGAATTTATACATCGGATGAGATTGCTTCTAATTTTGAGCATTTGGCTATTGCCATGATTGAACTTAGAAAGGAATTTGATAGGCTCGCAAAGCAGGGAAAAACCCCCGCTGAATACGCAGTTAAAATGCTTGCGCATCCATTCATGACTTTGACCAGTCCTTTGAAGATGAGGAATGCTGAGCTGTCTACGTATATTTATGGCGGGACACTGCAACAAACGAGACTTTTTGACACCAATGAAGACTTTTACAAGAACAATATGGATGCTACGGCAAACCTAATTAATGACTTATCCTTAGATAGAAAAAGAATGGGTTCTGGAAAGACTAATTACTACGTAGCTTCAGATGTTTCGTCTGATACGGTAAAAGAATACTTGGCAGCTTACAAAACATCCTCAAATGCTGAAAAAGTAGACACGGCTAAAATATATAACTATATAGATCTGGCAAATGAAAAATCTGAACTGATTAATTGGACAGTTGCTGTCGTTGAAGGTGATCCAGGTGATCGTACAAAGGCAGGAAAGTACCCTGTAAAACTTGGGAAACTTGAACTTGATTCAGCTGTAGCACGTGGAGTGAAAGTTGACCCTGTTAAAAATAATGCGGATAAGATTGATATAAAAGCAATAGTAACGCCTAGTCATGAGTTTATAGATATAGATTATTCAGATATGAAAAACATAAAGGATAGGGATGAAAAGAGAAGGCTGCGTTCTAAAGAAAATGGATTATTGCTTATTTATCCTCTTAATCCCACAGTAGATGTCTTTAAGAGTCTGAATGTCCCATTCTCAGAGACGCTTGTACCATTAGGAATCGCTTTCTCATTTCCTGGAACTGAAATTGACGATAAAGAAGTTTACCAAACAAATAAGACTGTTAAAGGAGAATAATTTGTGGTAAACCTAAAAAATGAATTTGAACAGATGACAATGGAACTTAATGAAAAAGAGCAAAGTGAGATCTACAAACTTAAAGTATTAACAGCTGAGAAACCATTTATCTTTGCAGGGATGGATTCAGCAAACTTAAGCAGACAGCTCTATATCGATCTTGGCGAGGAAACTTGGGAAGCTGATCAAGTTAATTCTCTTCCCAAATGGCGGGGTATTTCTATTGAGATTGAATACTTTGAAAAACTTTTTCTCTTGAAAAAACACTATTTCCTAGTATTAAAGCAAGAAGACGATAAGGGAACCGAAATTTTCGAAGTAGTGCTTCAGAACTTAGTAGACCACTTAATTAGAGAAAATAAAGAAGACCAATCATTGTTTTCATCTGTCTTTAAGGTTTTGGACAGATGGAGAACCTTTTTCCAGCGAGGAGGATATAAGCGTCTTTCTGATGAACAGCAAAGAGGATTATTTGGAGAACTTTGGTTCATTAATGATTGGCTTGATAAAAATCCAGGACAGCCTCCGCTGGTAATAGAGCAATGGGAAGGTCCTACTAAAGGACGCATTGATTTTAAAAACTCTAAGTGCGGACTTGAAATAAAAACCGTTTTGGATAAGATAAATAAATCTATAAAGATTTCAAGTGAGAATCAATTAAAAATCAGTGAATCAACTTCTGTGCTATATATATACGTCTGCTTTTTAGAGCAAAGTAAAACTCATGGAAGAACGCTTCAGGATTTAGCATCAGAAGTTCGAGAGAAAATTGCACACAGATCAGATAGAATAGCATTAATATATAATGATTTCTTAACGGATATTGGATTCAGAGAAGATGAATATGCGGATTCCTTCTTTTTTGTGGAAAAAACAGAAGTTTATGAGGCTGGAGAAGGCTTTCCGCGCATTATAAAAGAAGATCTGCCCGTGGGAATTTCAAACGTCAGTTATAATGTAGATTTGTCTCATTGTATAGAATTTGAAATAGACAAAGATGAAGTAGATAAATATTTTAGAGTGGATGGGTAGTAATGATAGAAAACAGACAAAGAAGTGAATTTTTAAGAGAGTTTATAGAAGAAATTGAGGAAAGAGCCAGTAAAACTGGGAGTTACCAAATTCCATTCCTTGAAAAGATGCTCAAATTTATGGATAGAGATGACGAACCAGAAATCTTAGTTCCCCCATTTACTGATACAGCAAAAAATATTGCTGTAAATGGTTATTCATATAATGAAGATACGGATACTTTAGATCTGTTTGTAACAGATTATAATTTTGAACAAAATGAAGAAGAATTTCTTACTATAAATAGAGCATCTTTAACGGATATAGGAAATAAAGCTAAACGTTTTATAACTAATGCGAAATCTCTGACTAACACAATTGATCGTTCATTAGAATCATATGATTTGGCAAAAATGATCTCAGAGAAAACAGCTCCAATAGAAGAAGTTAATATCTTTATTGTTACGAATATGTATTATACTGCCAATAAACCTATTGAATTGTCGATTCCTGGTGTTCAATCTGTAAACATTCAGGTTTGGGATATTGACAGAGTTCAGCAGCTGATAACTTCTGAACAGGGAATTCAGTCAGATTATATCGATTTTGAAAATGATTTAGGAGAAACATTTGAAATGATGTTTGTTCCTGATCCGATTCAAGGAGGAACAAAGAACTTCGATTGTTATGTGGGTTATATTTCAGCAGAGCTTTTAGCGAAAGCCTATGAAGCTTGGGGACCAAAATTGGTTGAACGCAATGTAAGATCTTTTTTACAGGCAAGAGGCGGAACGAACAAAGGAATAAGAGATACTCTGAAAAACCCTATTCAGCGCAAAATGTTTGTTGCTTACAATAATGGTATATCTACAGTGGCAAAAGGCGGGACGTTTGAAAGAATTCAAGATGGTTTAAATGTATTTAAATTCAGAGGATTAAATGGATGGCAAATTGTTAACGGGGGCCAGACAACAGCTTCTATTCATCAAGCCTATAAAGATGGAATTGATCTTAAAGATGTCTACGTTCAGGCTAAGTTAACGATCCTTCAAGTCAATGAAAACCGCACGGCAGATCAGCATTTACTGGAAGATGAAATGGTATCTAAAATCTCAGAATATGCCAACACTCAAAACAAAATTAATAAATCAGATCTTCTTGCCAATACAAGATTTATGTCCGAACTGGAGAAATTTTCACGTAATATCTGGATTCCAGTTTATGATGGCCGTAAGCCTGAAAGCAAATGGTACTTTGAACGTGCAAGAGGACAATATATGGTGGACATTAACCGCAGAAAACGGGGAAAAGAACAAACCGACTTCAAAAAGCAGTATCCAAAAGACAAAGTGCTGGCAAAAGTAGACATAGCAAAACACTTTATGTCTTGGGAAGGTTTTCCTCATGTATCAAGTAAGGGCGGGGAAGAAGCTTTTAATAAATTTATGGAGTTTAATAAGAGTTTCTGGAAGACTGAAAATAACACACAAGCTAAAATGACTCTTTCTGTCTATCAAAAGCTTATTGCGAAAACAATAATTAACAAACGAGTAACAGAAATTATTGATGAGATGAAATTAAAGGGTTATAAAGCAAATGTAATTTACTATACTACATCAATGTTAAGCCATTTATACAGTGAGAAAATTGATTTAGTTTCAGTCTGGGAAGAGCAATCTTTGTCTGATAAGTGGGATGATGTAATAAGAACAATTGCGGACAAAACACTATATTATCTTAAAGACTCTGCTGGAGAAAGAAATGTTACTCAGTGGGCTAAACAAGAGGCCTGCTGGATTCAGTATAAAGAAAGCTGTTCAAAAGAGCTTAATGCATTAATATAATCATAATAGAAAACCCTTCGTTCGCTTTCATTATGAACGAAGGGTTTTCTTATCGATTTTAGCAGCATTTAATATAAAATCCTCAATGCTTTTTACAGTAGCATCAAAATTTTTTTTTAAATCATGTTCCCAAACTCTAAGAATATTCCAGTCATTCGCTTTATAATATTTATTTACCTCAATATCCCGTTCTGTATTTCTCTTCAACTTTTTTGACCAATATTCATAATTGGATTTTGGCATGTTTCCATGTATAGGGCAGCTGTGCCAAAAACAAGAGTCGATAAAAACAACAACTTTGTATTTTTTTATAGAGATATCTGGCTTGCCAAATAATTTTGCATTTTTCCTGAATCTTATGCCTCTGTGCCAGAGAGCTTGTGTAACTTTATTTTCCAGCTTAGATTGAGATTTTATTGCTTTCATATTTTTAGAACGCTGTTCTGCTGTTATTCTTTCAGGCATATTATCACATCCTAGAGTTACTAGTAATAAATATACCCAAATTCATAACTAACGAATACACTCTGATTTATGTATACCTTAAATGTAATTTATTGGTTTTATTATTTAGTTAATTTGTTATTATTAATAGAGTTTAAAAAATATAGAGAATTTTAAGGGGAAAATACTATGGCATTAATTAAAGCTAATTCTGCAGAAAAATTAATTAAATCTCGCAATAATATTCATAAAGAAGTTGATTGGACTTACACTAATTTTAAAGTGAATGATAAAAAATACTTTCAAATTGATACATATGGTTCTAATGACAGGGAGATGAAAGGGAAGATAAGTCAATCTTTTCAAATCGATAAAGAAGCAGCTGAATTGTTAATAGATGTATTAAAAAGAGAGTTCGATTTATAATCGAAAAATGAATAAGGTGAGTTTATGCCAACCTATAACAAACTAGTCCGACACCGTATTCCAGAAGTAATCGAACGTACAGGAAAATCATTCAACACAACAATATTATCGAAGGAAGACTACATAAAAGAATTGAAAAAGAAAAGCTATGAAGTTGGTTGGGTGAAATTCATACTATTAAAACTCTCTATATTGAAATATCTATGAAATTTGATTCATTCTAAATCATATTTCCTCGTGCTAAGATCGAAATGGAAATATATGAGAAGAGAGGGGCGGTTGTTTCTGAATGCAGTCTATGAAGCTGATACTCTGATTTCTGCGATGGAAAACCGTGCAAATCAATATAAAGATTTAAGAGAACAACTTCTGGTTTTAAAAAAGACGTTCCAGGGAATCTCAAGTTCTGGCAATGAGTTTCAAGGAGAAGGAGCTGAAGCGATCAAAAGCTTTTACCAGGAACAATCAGCACTCGTGGATGAATGGCTTACGTTCATTGACATGCAGATTGCATTTTTGCGTGGAGTCGCAGCTGAGGCTGAGGAGTTTAAGTTATCAGGACATACATATGTGGACATGGATTTTTTGGAAAGTGATTTATTAAAGGGATACAGGAGATCGAAGGACTTGGTGTCTGACCAGAAACAGGACTTAGACAACATTTTGCGCAGCATTGATGACCTCGTCACCCTTCAGTCTTTTCAAACTGACACATTCGATTCCTACATAGACAAGGCAGAAAAGGAACGAAAGGAAACGATTGACAAAGTGAATGAACTTAATGAAAAATTGACCTATGAATATCAGCAATCAGAGACAATTCAAGAGCACATAAGAAACAGATTCGAAGCATTGAACCATGCAACCCGTCGAGGCGGAGAGACATCTCCAATCTGTTTTGATGCAAAAGCTTACTATAATAGCGCAGCTTATAAAATGAAAGACAGCGTCCAGCATCAGGCAAAATCCTATCTTTCTTTTAAAAAGGAACAAGCTGAAAAAAGGAAGATCGAGAAGCTGCAGAAAGAGCTGGAGACTCCTAATTTATCTTTAGATGAGTATTTGAAGATAGCGGAGGATCTTGGAGAAGAGAATTTGACGGCTGAACAGAAGGAGATAGTCGGTCTGATAAAAGCAAATAAACAGCAGGGAGAAATTCTAAAAGGTGTTGGAGCGGGGTTTATGGGAATTCACTAAGGACACCGCTACAGGATTATGGAATGTTCTAATGACGCCTCCTGAACAGGTTCTCTATGATATGGGAGCTGCTGTTATCAATTACGATGAAACATACGCTCAAATAAGCTCAGCCATCGCAAGTTCCTATGAACGTGATATGGTTAACGGAAACGATTATACTAGAGCCAGATGGGTCACTTATGCGATTGCCACAGTTGGTACTTCTCTCGTTGGCACAAAAGGTGCCGATAATGTAGGCAAAGTTGGTTTTGCCGCTGGGAAAAAGACTTTAAAGAATGTGGGAGACGTTGCTGCGAATAAGTTAAATGCAGTAAATAATTCTAGTAATTTTACACCTAAATATAGTTTTGCTGGTGGATTTGAGGGAGTTCCTTATAATGTGGTTGATTCGAATAATCTCAAAAATCAATTGATTACAAAAGCTGCTGCATTTTCTTTTAAAGATGATCATGGCAATATTAAAACCATTAATCTTAGGATGGGGCATTTGAAAAATGATGTTCATCCAATAACAAAAGTGCCATATGATAAAGACGGATTTCCTATTTTTGAAGTGAAATATACTTTATACTTAGATAAGAAAGACTTTATGAAAGATCGAACACCTCAATTTAAAATTCTAAATAAGCAACTATATAATCAAGTAACTAATAATCCTCATTTAATTAAAGAACTTAAATTAGATGAAGATGACCTAATTGATTTAAAAGCAGGTAAGACCCCTGAGAAGTATACATGGCATCATCATCAAAATCCAGGAAGAATGGAACTGGTAGATAGTGAGATCCATTCAAAAACTGGACATACTGGTGGACAAAAAATATGGGGTAAAGACTCTGAGTAAGGAGAAATGACATGCAAAAAATAGATTGGCATAAAAGAAAAACTTTTAAAAAAGCTTCAGAGCAAGAAATCACTTTTGTCGAAGAAATATTGTCTATTAATTTTCCTCTAGACTATAGAGACTTTATTAAGGAGCATAATGGCTGTTCACCATTAGATAAGGATGTAGTTATCATTAACTCATTTAGAGAGACACTTAATTACTTATTAAGTTTTGGGGATGATAACAGGCCTGTCGATATTTTAAGAACCTATGAAAATATTAAAGATAGACTTGTAGATAATGTGATTCCATTTGCTAATGATCCAGGTGGCAATATGTTTTGTTTTGATTTTAGAGAACAAAAATATGAACCTGTCATTGTTTTTTGGGACCATGAAGAAGCTTATGAAGATCCTAATGGAGCTTTAACTTATGTGTGCTCGGGTTTTACAGAACTTATCAATTCATTACAAGCTTTTGTAGAGGAAGATTAATCATTAATCATTATTCCATATTTATTGATAGAAACCACAGAGAAAAGGTGCCGGACTCCCAGTTAAAGCAACAGGGATCAGGCACCTTTTTTTGCAGCTCGCTGCTTGAGCAATATGGGTAGTGGTTCATGCAGTGGGAAAGTTCACATTTAACTCCAATTCATTTAGAAACCCCGCCAATTATTTTCAAAACCTCTCCAATAAAATTTCAAACCCCATGAATTAATGACAAAACCCTGCTAACACTCATTAATAACAAACTTCATATACTTCAAAGCATCATTTCTTCTCTTAATCATCGAACTATATAGAGAGAACTTATTCCCATTCCGAATGCGTAACGCTTCTGTGATGATTTGGTGATACTCCTCAGGAACCGTTCGCAGCGCATATTCACCAGCCCCCACTTTTGATGTGATATCTTCTTCTCTAATGGAGTAAAAAAGCCTTGTCACACCAAGTACTCCCCACTCGATCATGCTGCCGCTTACATATAGGCCCGGAAATTGGAGTGATGTGAGACGTTCACAATCCTTCACCCAGTTAAGCCAATAACCATTGATGTTTTCAACCAAGTTCGTTTTCAAGTGCTTCCAATCTGCGGGTAAGTTATACGTTTTGATTGGAAGTCCTTTTATTGTGATGCCGTACGTCTTTAGTTGATAAGCATCAATCCAGTTTCGTCGGAAAGGCCGGTACATCTGGAGTTTGCCTTCATTAAAATAAGGACATGAGGACTCCCTTGTGTTTCGTCCTTCTAAATCTTCTCGCGTCACATACATGCCATCTAAACTCGGCGTTGAAAATTGTTTTTTCATTTCTTGATGAACCTGTTTTAAGACTTCAACATCAGTTTCTGTCAGCTTTTCTTTTACAACTCCATAAAAGTCCAAGTCGCTTACTCCCTCTTGATAAGCACCTAATGAAACGGATCCAGACAGATAGAAAGATTCCAGCACGTTTGGCAGTCTTGCCTCTAACATCTTCAAGTAAGCGTCAACTACTTCCTTCACATCTTTTGGTATATGGTTTCGTTCATTCGTTAATTTGGGTTGTGACATCGTTGTTACCCTCGTTTCATTTCTTTCTTCCAATAACACATTCTGCCTTTGTAAATATTCTCCACTAGCAGGATAAGCACCTCTTTACGTATTGACATACAACTAAAAGGTGTTATATTCTAAACGTACAACCAATTGGTTATATAAGAATGGTAGGAGATGAACGTTTATGGCAACATTACCGGATATTAAACAAACCGCGATCTTCAATGCACCGATCCAAAAAGTGTGGAATTCTGTATCAACAGCGGAAGGCATGTCAGTTTGGTTCATGCCAAATGACTTTAAAGCTGAGGAAGGATACGAGTTTCATATTCAGTCTCCATTTGGTCCTTCACCGTGTAAAGTGTTGGTGATTGATGAGCCGCACACGCTTTCCTTTGCATGGGATAACGATGGCTGGGTGGTAACGTTTCTGTTAGAAGAAAAAGGAGATCAGACAGAGTTCACCTTGATTCATAGCGGCTGGAAAGAAGACGATGATGTGATTGGAAAAGCGAATGAAAAGAGTTCGGTTATTCGCGACCGCATGAATGGCGGATGGGTTGGTATTGTTAATGAAAGACTAAAAAAGGCAGTTGAGGGCTAAGTGGCGGCACCGGCAGAAAAATACGATGTCTTTAAAGCAATCGCTGATCCAACAAGACGTGAAGTATTGAGGCTGCTCGCAGAAAATGAACGGCCGATAACAGAAATCGCTGAACACTTCGATATGAGCCGAACAGCTGTGACAAAACACCTTCAGATATTGACGGAAGCTGAACTAATATCCGGCAGAAAAGAAGGTCGTGAAAAGATCTACCGGCTGCACCCCGAACCGTTAACTGAAGTGAAGCAGTGGCTCTCTTATTATGAGAAGTTCTGGGAGAATAAGTTGTCGATGCTGAAGCATTTAGTTGAAGACAATAAGTAAGAAAAAGAGGTTCGTTCAAAGGGATTTCTTCCTTTGAACGAACCTCTTTTTCTTAATAGATGCTTCGGGCTTTTTTGTCAGTCTCTCTTCATTCATCATTTGGGTTCAAAATCGCCATGATCCCTCCCATGAGTGGGAAAGTTCACATTTAACTCCAATTCATTTAGAAACCCCGCGAATTATTTTCAAAACCCCTCCAATAAAATTGCAAACCCCATGAATTAATGACAAAACCCTGCGAATTAATGTGAATATTTTCAGGAGGCTTGTTTTGGAGCACACCCTCCTGCGTTATGTTGACGCCGAGAATAGGCACCTTTCATTCATCATCCGGATTCAAAATCGCCAATACCTCATGATCCTCCCACTTCCCATTGATCTTCACATTCTTTCTCGCTAGTCCTTCTTTATGAAATCCTGCTTTTTCGAGTACACGAATAGAGCCAATGTTGTGCGGCATGACACCTGCTTCGATGCGGTGAAGTTTGAGTTCTTCAAAGGCGTATTGAACAAGTAATTTGACTGCTTGGGTTGTGTAGCCTTTTCCGTTATGGGCTTGGTCCAGGAAATAGCCGAGAATCGCGTTTTGCAGAGAACTGCGCATGACTTGGAAGAGGCTGATGGTGCCGAGTAAGCGATTGTCCTCATTTAGGAAGATACCGAATTGATATTCGGTGTCTTCTTTGCTTTTTTGTTCGTATTCTTGGATCATGGTGCGCTGTGTTTCCAGGGTGTAAAAGTCAGGTGTGCGGATCATGGAGAATTGTTCAAAGAACTCGCGGTTTTTGAGCTGCAGCTGAAGTCTTGCTTCTGCGTCCTCCATTGTGAAAGGTCTTATATGTATGGTTTCATTTTTTAACATCGAATCATCTCCCTCTCTTAATTGTAGCGAAAGATAAAGGATAAACAAGGTAGAAGGTGGAATTGGGTGGGTGGAATTGTTTAAAAGGTCAGGGAGTGAGTGACATGAAAATTGAAATTAGAAGACCAAGAATGGAAGATATGGATGAGCTGAATCGGTTTTTCAGTAAAGTCATTAGGGATACGTTTGAAAAAGAAGGAATATCGGAAATGGTTGGTGATATGAAAGATGAAATAGAATGCAAGAAACAATACTTAAAGACTGATTTGGAAAGCAACGGGGAGAATCGGTATTTTTTGATCGGTTTGGATGGAAAAGAGATTGTCGGTTCGATTGAATATGGCCCTGTGAGTGAGCTGATTGTCAGCTGTACAGATGGAGCGTTAAGCGGATTGAGCGAGATAGGGACTGTTTTTGTTCATCCTGAGTATCAAAGACGAGGGATAGGGACTCTGCTTTTGAATGTCATGCTCCTTACCTTGCAGAAAAGAGGGATCAGCGAGTTTTGCCTTGATAGCGGTTATTCGAGTGCACAGAAAGTCTGGAAGAAAAAGTTTGGTGAACCTGACTATTTACTTCAGAATTATTGGGGAGAAGGGTATGACCATATGATTTGGAAAAGGAATACAGATGATTTGCGCCTGCTATTTCATTTGTAAAATTTATAGAAACTTAACAAGGAAAACTTTGGATAAGGACGAATAGTACGTAGTGGAGGTGGCATCCATGGATTTTTATTTTGAAGCGGAGGAACGGGCTGAGATTCTTGAAGAGTTAACAGAAGAGCAGCGGGTGTATTTGCTTGAGAGGTTAAAGCGCGGAAAACGGACTCTTTTTTCAAATGAGCTGGTGAAAAGCAAAGGGACTTACAGTGGTTCGGAGCAGGAGCTTGACCGGGAAATTAACGACTGGGAGTTTATTGAGCTGCTTGATGGCGGTCTAGGGAATCGTCCGTTTCGCTGTGAGTGCGGGATGCCACTGAGGTATCAGTATATTGTGAAGAATACAGAGACAGGCGAGATTAAGAAATTTGGAAAAGATCATTTTGAATTTCATACCGGGATTCCGGCATCTGTTGTGAAGGAAATCATCAAAGGGTTTACGCAGATTGATTTTGAACTGGATGAAATTCTCTATAAAGTGATGAATGGCTGGGATCAAAAGGTTCTATCAGAAGCGAAAGCGATGGATATCGATCTTCCTGAAGAGGTGCAGGATCTTCTTGATCTCGATCTGCCTTTGTTAGACAGGCAGATTAATAGAGTTTATCGAATGATTTTGAAGGAGAAAGCGGGACGGCATCAGTCTTCAGCAGTTTCTGCGATAACAAGAGCAGCTCCAAAGAAGTTAACAGTGATTCCTAAAGTAAATTCTCCACTTGGGGAAGAGATTCACCGAGAGATTATTCGCTTATTAGAAAATACAGGAACGATAAGTGTGCTCGAAATCTGTGAAGAGATCAGTCAGTACAGTCATCCGTTTAAAGGATATTATGACTCCGGAAAACCGAAGTCGTTTGTTTATGTGGCGATGGTGATGGATCAGCTTGTGGCTCAAGGAGTCTGTCAGTTAGACAGTAAGACATTTGAGGATCGGTGGTATTCAGTGAAGTAGAGGTTTAACCATCTTAATTTTTGCTATTAGGGGTGACAAATTCATGTACCAGCCAAAAGCATTCGGAACGTTTCTGAAAAAGAAGAATCACCTATTCCGCCAGTCTGCTTATCTTCAATGGGGTGAGAGCGAAAAATCAATCGGCAGTTTTTTGCTGCTGAATCCTGGGAGTGCCAGTCATGAGGCTGTAAAGGATTTGCGCGATGGGGAAAGTGTTTTCGCTCAGGTTTCCCTGGATCCCACAATGAAACAAGTGGTGAAATTGGTTGAAGCTTTTTATCAGCTTGAGCCTTTAAATGGAAGAATCCATTTGTATAATTTGTTTACGCTGCAGAACACGAAGGACAGTGAAGCCATTGCTCAAATTGAATATTTTGGCGGAAGAGGGATAGTTCTGCCTTCTGATATGGAAGTTCCGCTGATTGAGCTGAAAAAGAATCCTTGGATTTGCATCGGGTGGGGAGTAAACAGTAAAAGTACATACACCTTTTTAAAAGAACTGAAAAGCAGTTGGATGGAGCGAATCAATCGAGCAGGCATTCCTTCGTTTGGTAAAAAGAATCAAAATGGCGATTATTATCATGTATGTCCTCATTTAACATCTAAAAAGCATTCAATGATAGAAGAGCTCAGACAATTGTACGTGCAGGAGGTTAAACCCCAAGAACTATCTGAGATCATTGAATTTACGGCTGCGGCCACTCGTCCTAATCTTTATCTTGGGCCATTTACCACGTATTACGATGAAAATGAAGGATGGACGGTTTCAAAAGATAATCCTGACCGTGTGATTCAAAGTTTTTCACAGCTGAAGATTCGAAAAGGGTATAAGCTGAGAGCCTATCAATATACAGCTGGAGGAAATGGGAATGCTGCGGTTTACGCCATTCCGCATGACCGGGAACTGCCGCCGCCGGAAGAATGTATGTATTCAGATGAGCAAAGTTTTGAGCATCCGAAACCTGATTTTGCTTTTGATCAAGTTATGCAGGCAGTGGACGGGGATTATTCGCCGCTATCCTACTTGCAGGCAGCGATTGCCTATCATGAAATCGGGGAGTTCGGCGCGCTGTGGCACGGGTGCTATTGGAGTGCGGGCGATATATTGCCTATAGATGAGGATGAATACAAAGTGGCAAACAGTGTCGTAGACTATTTGTATACACTTGGGGAATGGAATGAATTTAAAACGATCCCGCCTTCACTCAGACCGGTTTTCTTCTATGAAAATGAAAGACCGACTGTTGTCTTTTACACCAAGAACGATGTGGGTATGGTCAAACTGAGCCGATATACACATAGGTTTGAAAAAGACAGTTATGTTCAGAAGGTAGAGTGTGAGGATTTGGCGTTTGCGGGGCTGGGGATTATTTTTTGATAGAAAAAGTGCCTGACCCCTAGTTCGCTAACGCTGCAACGCAACGGGGGTCAGGCACCTTTTTTTAATGCCTTAAGGGCGCTCAAGTACCCTAACAAGCATCTCGTGAATGACCCCGTGATCACGCAAGTCATACAACCGGTATTTCTCACCAGGAAGGGAATACCACTCCTCAGCCCCAACATATGTAATGGCGAGAGTTAGATCGCCGTCATCCCCGCACGTTGTGACAAGCTCAAGGTCACCGCTGATTACGCCAACTTCAGAGGTCATGACACCGTGGGTTGCTGTAAAAGTAGTTGATTTCTTTTCCATAAAAACACCTCCATTATTTTGTAGGTAATGGTGCTGTACGAACGAACGATCAACTGTGTATCGTTCGTTCGTACAGCTATACAATCAATAAGAGCAACTATTGAGCATGCTCTGAAGTGCGGTCTTCTCTGAAGACTGCAGGCTTAAACCCCATTTGTACTTCGTACTGATCCACCACTTTGAGTATCCGCAGGCTGCGCCGGAACGGGGCGGCTGCCACGTAGACGGATCCTGGTCACCTTTGGAACGATTGGTGCTGGCACTTACCGCAATCAGCTGCGTGCCGCTTAAGTCGTTGGCAAAGTCCTCACGTTTGTCCGTTGTCCAGCTGCTTGCGCCAGAACGCCACGCCTCAGCAAGAGCGACGACATGATCGATGTCAAGGTCCGACGGATTGTACAGCGTAACACCGTCGTAGTAGCTGTACCACTTGCCGGACGTCACAGGGCAGCTGCCGCTGTAGTAGTCGGCATCACGCTGAAGCACCACCTGGCGGGTGTCACAGCCGTTTCCTTGACTGATCCAATGGGGAAATTTGTCACGGGAGTAGCCGGTCATGGAGCCCTCTGTCTTCACGGTCAAGGCGTTCAGCTGTGATTGCGCCGTGGACTTTGACGGAGTTCCGGGTGGCAGTGCATAGGCGTCCGGCAAGAATAATGTGAACGAGAGAAACAGTGCAAAAACAAACAACATCGTTTTTTTAAGCATTTTAAATGCCTCCTGTATGTAATTTTTATATCAATCTCTCACTTGATAGGTGAGAGGTTAACAACAAACGCGATGCAGCCACTGGACTGTAGTTTCATAGTTAAATGGAAATTTATATCTCTATTTGAAATGATAGTATAATAATAGATTTTTTTACAAGTTAATCATTTGTAAATCCCTTAACATTTAGGCGGATAAATTCGTTCAATTTAAGTACATAAGAAAGAGAAACAATAAAACTCCTTGAGTAAGCAGGGTAATAAGTAATAAGCAATTTTTCTAAAAATGAGGATGTTGTATCAAAAGTTCTCTGTATGCAGCATTTCCATACCTGAATTTTTCAATTGTAAATATAATCAGAAAATGAGTACTTAGAAGGAGGTGTTGGATTGGAGTTATTTCTGCTGAAATTGATGCAAAGATATTCGCTTGTAAAAGAAATCGTTGTGGAAGAAATTGGCCAGATCCATACAAATAAATTGAGGTCATCATGGCGGGGCGGGCTGTTCTCTTTGCTCTTGGGCATAAATCGAAAAGCAGCTTAAGAGAAGAGACAGTATATCGTTCAAGACAATAATAGGTGCCTGACCCCCAATTCTTAACGCTATAACGCAATGGGGGTCAGGCACCTTTCTTTCGGGGCTGGGGATTATTTTTTGAATGGACATGAAGTGGATGACAGCAATAAGGGCTGTCCAGAAATTCAGGTAAAACCGAGTTTCTGAACAGCCCCTAATATCATATTCACTTGATCCTGCACTTTATTTATCTTGTTCCGCTGATTCTTTTTTCATGATGAAAAAGGCTGCGGCGATCCAGGAGGCAATTGGAATGATGATGGCTACACCTATTCCGGCACAAAGGATCGTGATTATTTCAGCGCTGAATACTTTTGAATTTACGATATCTCCGAGGGAGTAAGATAATTCTTTAAACCAGATCAGCAGTCCCAAGTAGCTGCCAAAGAAGGCAAAAAACAATGTATTTGTGTTTGTCCCAAGAATGTCTCTTCCGATCTCTATCCCTGATGCGTATAAGTCTTTCCTGCTTATGGACGGGTTATGTTTGACAATTTCGTGCATCGGGGATGTTATGGAAATAGCAATGTCAGTAATGGCCCCGATCGTGCTCATGATAATCACGGAAGCTCCTATTCTAATAAAATCCACCCCAATATACCGGGAGAACATGCTTAGTTCTTCGGATTCCTCTTCGCCAAATCCCTGAATCATTGTGTGATCTGTCAACATGACAATAATCATGAACAAGATGGCTAGTGTAATAATGGTTGAAATGAAGGCGGTGGTCGTTTTTTTGTTCACTTCATTAATGAAAAATAAATTAATACAACTAATCACTCCGCATGCTGCCAAGGTTAAAAGAATCGGATCAAGATTTGGATCTGCCATAAAGAGAATCGTGAAAAAGAGAACGCCGAAATTTAGAAATAAAGCAATAAATGACCTTGCTCCTTTTCTTCCGCCAATCAGAATCATTAATAGTAATAAAATGGATGCGAGGCAGACTAATACATTCATGCTTTTGCCCTCTTTCTTTTAATGAAAAAAATAGAGGTATACAGGCCGATTGGGATTGTCAATACAATTCCGATCCCGCCAGCCAAAGCCCGGGCCAATTCCAAAGAAAGATTCATGGAAAGAGTGAATCCCAATGGAGAAGCATTTTTAAAATATAAAAGCAGCATGGGAATGGATCCGCTTATATAGGCGAAAAACAAGATATTCGTCATCGGGCCCATAATATCTTTTCCAATTTCCATACCTGAAGCTTTCAATGCTTTTATAGGTATGTTGTTATTCTTTTCATACAGTCCATAAATAGAGGAAGACATTGTAATGGCTACATCCATTACCGCTCCTAAAGATCCAACAAGAACTCCTGCCATAAAAACGACTTTAGGGGGACGAGTCAGAAATTGCATCTCTTCATATCGAAGACCGTTTCCAGCAGTTGCCTTTATGACAAACATGGCGATGGACAAAGAAATAAACGTTCCTAAAAGCGTGGCAATAATAGCTGCAAACGTTTTTCCATTAAACCCGTTAACGAGAATCAAAGAAATAACCGTAAATAAAATGGCGCTAATGCTGCAGATCAATAATAAATCAATGCCAGTTGTATTCAGGTAAACGTCTAATGCGTACGATAAGATGATGCCATTGACTGCCAGACTGATCACAGAAAAAAGTCCTTGTTTTTTTCCGACTATCAATAAGGTAAAGATGAAAAGCCATGCTGCAATCAAAAGGTATTTATCACGTTTTACATCCTTAATCGTACCGGTTAAAGCTTCATCTGTTTTCGAATCAATTAACACAAACAATTCATTTCCAACATGATACTCTTGATCAAAACCTCCGGATGATGAATATTCATTGGTTAAATGGATCAGCTTTCCTTTGTCTTCTCCATTTTTCAACCTGGCTGTGATCTCCTGCCTAAAGAGGCGATCATGGTTGTTGTGCATATCCACCATGTTAGATGCATCTGTCTGTTTTGTGTTGACTACTTCTGCTATAGGACGTTCATAAAAGGAGTAGTTGTGATGAACAAATATAAAAGATGCTGCAAAGCAAACAAATAATATGGCCAGTAAAACCCTTTTATTGTTACCTGATATATTTCCTGTGTGTTTCAAAATAAACCTCCAGCAAGTATGTATGAATCTGAACAATGGACTTAGAATAACAGGACAGGATTTATTGCGTCAAGAACATCTCTGGGTGGGCAGTTGTAAAAAATAATAAAAAGTGCCTGCCCCCCAAGTTCGCTAACGCTGTAACGCAATGGTGATCAGGCACTTTAGTCAGGTAGATGTTCATGTAGGGGAAGTTCACATTTAACTCCATTTAATTTAGAAACCCCATGAATTAATTTCAAAACCCCTCCAATTAAATGGCAAACCCGGTGAATTAATTTCAAAACCCTGCTAATTAATTTGATTACAAGCAAGAGGATTGTTTTGGCGCGCAGCCTCCTGCGTTATTTGTTGGAGAAAAGGCACCTTTCTTAAATTCTTTATTCTCATCACAAATGAAGAATGCTATAATCATCCCGAAAGGAGCTAGATATGATAAAAAAAGAACGGAAAATCCCCATCATCATTCTTCAATATGAAGCTCTGCTAAGGAGAATCCCCGAAAATCATCCGAAGCGTCCTTACATTCTAGAGGAATTGGCAAAAAGCAAGGCAGGCTATAATGGTGAAAAGTCTGTCGATTATCACCTTGCCTTGATTGATCAAAAAAAGTATTACATTTACCACGGTTTACGACTGGAGATTGGCCCTCATATTTTCCAAATTGATTCTCTGCTTGTTTCAAAAAGCCTCCTTATTCTAATCGAAACGAAAAATATTCTCGGAACTCTTTATTTTGACGATCATTTCAGTCAGCTTATTCGCACTTTGAATGGTGTTGAAACGGGCTTTTCAGATCCTCGGCTGCAAGTTGATCGGCAGGAAACTTTGCTGCAGCAATTCCTGAAACAAAATCATATTACATGCCCTCCGTTTAAAAGCCTTGTTGTCATCAGCAATCCCTCGAGTATTATTAAAGCCCCATCTTCCCTGAAGAAAACCAGTATTATTCATGGTGCAAATCTTCCTTCATTAATAAAAAAACTGGAGTCCAGTCATCCAAATGAGATCCTGTCAGATAAAGAATGGAATAAATTGTCCAGGGTTCTTTTAAAAAAGCACACACTATCCATTAGGAATATCTTACCCAAATTCAATCTGAATGCTAAGGATCTTATTCAAGGTGTTTATTGCCCGAACTGCCAGTTGCTTCCCATGGATAGAACGTTTTCCTCTTGGAGTTGTCAACATTGCCGTTTTTCCTCGCGAAGTGTGTATCTTCATTCGCTGATTGATTATGCTCTCTTGGTTTCACGTGAGATTACAAATAAGCAGGCACGTGAATTTTTGCAGCTGCCATCGAAATCTTCTGCTTATAATCTGCTGCGATCATTTGAACATTCAGGTGAAACGAAGGGGAGAAAGTATCAATTGAGCTCGCTGCTTGAGCAATATAGGTAGGGGGGAAGTTCACATTTAACTCCAATTCATTTAGAAACCCCGCGAATTATTTTTAAAACCCCTCCAAATAAATTGCAAACCCCATGAATTAATTTCAGAACCCCGCGAATTAATTTGAGTACCTGCAGGAGGCCCGTTTTGATGCGCAGCCTCCTGCATCATTTGTAGAATTTTCAAAATTATTGTTGACACCAAGCATATTTTTCCTTTTAATTATAAATGTAAACGCTTTATGAAATCGTTTGCACATCTGCGCAACACCCAGCCACGTATACACACTCTTACCAGTTTCAAAGTTTCAATGAGTACAAGCTAATAAATCATAATGGAGGTTGACGAATGCAAAGGATTTTGAAACGTGCACTAGTTTTGATTTTAATGGTTTCATTGATTGTTCCATCTCTGTATTTGCCGAAAGCAAACGCAGCAGAAAAAGACCCGGATCTGCCTGAGAACACGGTCAGAATTCACTATGTGAAGGACGATAAAAATTATAATGATCTTGGATTATGGTTATGGGAAGACGTAGCGGAAGCACCGAAGGAATGGCCAAAGGATGCTGTGCCCTTTACGGAGGAGCAAACTGATGAGCATGGCCGCTACATCGATGTGAAAGTAAAAGAAGGCGCGAAGAAACTCGGATTCCTTGTTGTCAATCGCGTGACTGGCGAGAAAACAGGCGGGGACAAAGTGTTCACGATGCTTGAGGATTACAATCACCTCTGGATTAAAAATGCGGATGACACCGTTTACACATCATCTGAATGGGAAAATCCAATTGGCATTGTCAGTGCAGAAATCGTTTCAAAACAAAAGCTTCTGCTTGGACTGACACGAACAGAAGGTTTGACGGAAGAAGAATTACTGGCAGCCATCAAAGTACAGGATGAAAACGGCACAGACATTCCGGTTGAAAGTGTGAAAATTACGTCTGGCTCAACAGTAGAAGTCAGTACTTCTGCAGAACTGACGAATGATTCTTACACGGTTACATACGCTGGTAAATTCGTTGCCGCAACTAAAGGCTGGAGAATGATTGATGAGCTTTATGCGTATGATGGCGATGATCTTGGTGCTGTCTATCAATCTGGTAAAGCTGTGCTGAAATTATGGGCGCCAAAAGCAAGCAAAGTAACAGCGGTATTTTATGATAAAAACGACTCAGCAAAAGAAATTGGCAAGCTTGACTTAGCCATGGGAGAAAAGGGAGTCTGGTCAGTCGAAGCGAAGCCTGAGAATCTTGGAATCTCTGATTTAAAAGGATACTTCTATCAATACGAAGTAACGAATGGCGGCGAGACGAAGAAAGTGCTCGACCCTTATGCCAAATCAATGGCTCCTTTCACTGTAAATACAAAAGGTGAAGCAGGACCTGATGGTGATATAGTGGGAAAAGCAGCTATTGTTGATCTTGCAGGAACCGATCCAGCAGGACTTGATTTTGCGAAGATTGACGGTTATGAAAAAAGAGAAGATGCGGTTATTTGGGAAATCCATGTCAGAGATTTCACTTCTGATCCTTCCATTGAAGGGGATTTAACATCAGAATGGGGTACGTATGACGCGTTTAAAGATAAGCTCGAATACATCAAATCACTAGGTGTGACTCACGTTCAATTACTGCCGGTAATGGCTTGGTATTACGGCGATGAAACGAATATGAGAGAGCGCGAGCTTGAGTATTCAGCTGCAAACAACGAATATAACTGGGGCTATGATCCACACAGTTATTTTTCACCGGACGGAGCTTATTCCATGAATCCGAAAGATCCGGAGCTCAGAATCAAAGAATTAAAGGGACTCATTGACGCGGTGCATGATTCAGGCATGGGTGTTGTGCTTGATGTTGTATATACCCATATGGCAAAAGCAAGCATGCTGAATGATATTGTCCCGAACTATTATGCTTTCCAGGATGCTAATGGAAACTTTATCGGCGGATTTGGAAACAACCTTGCAACAAACCACGTTATGGCTGAAAAGCTGATGGTTGATTCGGTTAAATATTGGTTTGAAGAATACAAAATTGACGGCATGCGTTTTGATATGATGGGTGATGCGACGTACGATTCCATCCAGAATGCATACAACGCCGCTGCAGAAGTAAATGAAAATGCCTTATTCATCGGCGAAGGCTGGAGAACGTTTGGCGGCCATCTTTCAGATCCGGCACTTGCAGGTAAAGGTGCCGATCAAGATTGGATGAACAAAACAAATGATGTCGGAGTTTTCTCAGATGAAATCCGCAATGAACTGAAATCCGGTTTCGGATCAGAAGGGGAACCGCGATTCCTGACTGGCGGAGCAAGAAGTCTTGACCTTATTTTGAAAAATATTAAAGGGCAGCCTACCAATACTGCTGCAGATGATCCTGGTGATATGGTTCAGTATATTGAAGCGCATGACAATCTTCCATTATATGATGTCATCGCTCAATCGATTAAGAAAGATCCAGCCATTCCTGCCAACAACGAAGAAATTCATGACAGAATCCGTTTAGGAAACTCCATGATTCTGACTTCACAGGGAACTGCCTTCCTCCATGCTGGACAGGAGTACGGAAGAACAAAGCAATGGTTTGGAGAGGGGCTTCCTGAACAGAAATTCCATGCCCTACAAGATGAAGCTGGAAAAGTGTTTGGCTACTTCATTCACGATTCCTATGATTCATCAGATGCGATCAACAAATTTGACTGGGAAAAGGCGACAGATGCGAGCACATTCCCAATCAACAACACGACACGCGAATATACGGCTGGTCTGATCGAACTTAGAAAATCTTCAGATGCGTTCCGACTAGGAAGCAAGGAGTTAGTTGACTCAAATGTTACGATGATTGATGCTCCTGAAATGAACGATTCAGATTTAGTCATCGGCTACAAAAACGTATCTTCAAATGGAAAAGAAAGCTACTCTGTGTTCGTCAATGCGGATACAAAAGCAAGAAAGCTTACTCTTTCTGAAGACTTAAGAAAAGGCTTCGTCGTAGTCGACAACGACGAAGCTGGCGCTACAAAAGTTAAGAAGCAATCAGGCTTTAAGCTGAAAAAAGATTCCATCACAATCGAACCTTTAACAACGGTTGTGGTAAAAGTAAGCGATAAAAAAACGGGTCCTAATAAACCTGAAAAAGAACAGGAAACTCCAGTTCCTCCGGCTAAGCCTGAAGAACCGGGTGACACTCCTGTAAATTCAGATAACCCGGCTGAGCCAAGTACTACTGCTGATTCAGAAAAACCTGCTGATCAAGAGGCAGCATCTGCACCTTCTAAAAATCAGCTGTCAAATAATTCAAATGGAAACTTACTGCCTTCAACAGCAACGAACCTATATACCATGCTTCTGATCGGCTTGGTGAGCTTGGCAGCTGGAACTGGATTTTACACAATGGTTAGAAGAAAAAAAGCATTAATATAACATAATAAAGGACCAAATGGACAGCCATTTGGCCTTTTTATTTTATTTATCGCCTTGCACTTGCTGGTCTATTGTTCCCTCGTAATAATCATCACTGACTTGCTCATGAGTTTCGGCCAATCCTTTTTCCATTTGTGTTTCACCTTCATAATAAGAAACATCAAATTGCTTTCCTGCCATTTCCGTTGATTGTGCGGATTTCTTTTTCACCATTCAGACACCTCATTCTTTATGTGTATTTATATATAGAATGCTCTTGTGTCAGTAATCCATTCAGATCAATAAATTAGCCAGTTTGTACATACTTAAGAGAATGAGGAAAATACTAAGAAAGGTTTGATCTAATCCCAGCAAGCAGGAGGTCAAAGATTTGAGGTGCATCCATGGTCAGTGAGGAGAACAAACTAAGCAAGTGGTGCATAGTAAGTATGGCTTCTATTCCACTCGTTATGACACTTGGCAATTCAATGCTTATACCAGTTTTGCCGGTTTTTGAAAAAGAGGTTGGTATTACGTCTTTTCAGTCAAGTATGGTCATTACCAGTTATTCTATTGCTTCCATTATCCTTATCCCATTTGCAGGATACTTATCTGATCGCATTGGAAGAAAAGCAGTGATATTACCCAGTCTGTTTATTGCACTCATTGGCGGATTAGTGGCGGGATTTGCTTCTTGGAAGTTAAGTGATCCATATATGATGATCATTTTGGGGCGTATTCTACAAGGGATAGGAGCTGCAGGCGCCTCACCCATTATCCTGCCTTTAGTAGGAGATTTGTATAAAAATGATGATGAAAAGGCAAGTTCATGTCTAGGGGTAGTCGAAACATCCAATACTTTTGGAAAAGTGCTCAGTCCCATTATTGGATCATTATTCGCTTCCATACTATGGTTTGTTCCGTTTTTTTCCATTTCTTTTTTTAGCTTAATTTCCATTCTTCTTGTTTTCTTTTTTATAAAGGTTCCTAAAAGGAAAGAAAAACCAGCTGCTATTAAAGAATTTCTTTCAAAAACAAAAAAGACCTTTCATCAAGAAGGAAAATGGCTCTACCTTTTGTTCGCCCTTGGAGCATTTGTTATGCTTATTTTATTCGCTGTATTATTCTTCTTATCAGATTACCTTGAGAAAGTCTATTTACTAAAAGGAATCAAAAAAGGATTTTTGTTAGCCATTCCCCTTATGGTTTTATGCATTTCAGCATTTATAACAGGTAAATGTATAAAGGGTGATATGAAAATAATGAGAATCATCACAATTTTCAGCCTTTTAATTTTATCTTTAAGTGTTCCATTTATAGGCTACTTTAAAAATGATCTTTTTTGGCTTTTTTTTGTTACCAGTATCATTGGTATGGCGATTGGGGCCATGCTTCCAACTTTAGATGCAATTGTAACAGAAAATATCGAGAAGGAAGAACGGGGCACGATTACCTCATTTTACAGTTCTGCAAGGTTCATCGGTGTCGCCTTAGGACCGCCAATTATGACTGCGGTGATAAAAAATTACTTGAACCTGACTTTTATAATAGCAGGGATTACAGGTATTCTCCTGTTGTGGTTTGTTATTAAAAATTTTAAAGCAAAGCCTGAAAAAAGGAAAATCGTTTACTTTTGACATGCATCTGGTTAAATGCCGGATGCTATTTCTTTTCAATAAAAAAGAAAGAACCCTCATAGAGTTCTTTCCGCACTTAAATCAGTGAATCAAATGAAAAGGAATCAATGGATGAAATTTTCCCCCTCCACCAGGATGTAGAAGCATTCATTGCCGGTTGATGATATTTTGCGTTTTTTAGGTGAATATAGGTCACGGCAGCTTCCTCATCGTCTTTTTTATCCCCTTGTTCCTGCTTTTGTTTTAAGTATTCATCTCTTAAGTCACTAAATCGTTTGGCAATAATTTTTGACATTGTATCATCTTTGAGAGTAAGGGAGGATTCAGTGATCCCGTCATAATAAGCTCTAGAACCAATTAAAAGGCCTGTAACGATGACTCCCTGAATGTTCAGGGTAATCGCTGCTTCTATGCCATCATTTTCGGCAAGGGAGAGGAACATAAGCAAGACTGCATCTTCTGTAGGAGTCTGCTCTTTTTTTGAATTCCCCATTTTAGTCACTCCTTAATAATATCTAATTTTTATTTTTTCCTGTTTCCAATATTTTTTCATCTTTAAGCAGATTAAAAAGATAATGAGCACAAAGAGCAAGCTAATGTAAAAACCTGGTCTGACAGCCTTGTCCATTAACGTTCCGCTTACAGCAGCCAAAATCAAAACAATCCCAAAATACGAAGATAGCTTAGTGATCCAATTTGTTTTCATCAGCTTTAAGAAAGATATAATAATGAAAAACCAATTGTACAGAAGAAGTATTCCTGCTGCGGTTGTTATATACTCGTATATTTTTCCCGGCAGAAGCAGGGCCGTTACGATGGATGCAACCAGACCTATTGATGCTAATGCAAGGGAAGGGACAGGAAGCTGTTTAAATCTCTTGCTTTTCTTAGAAAAAAAAGCTGGAGCATCTCCATCTTTGGACAACGTCACAAGAAGGTTCGTTACACCGAAAAGGGAAGCAGTCATGGTAGAAAATCCTGCGATAATAATGGCTGCATTAAAGACATGTGGAAAAAATACAAGATTATATCCAGTTAAAGCCGTTACAAATGGGCTTTCTTTTTCATGAAATGCATCAGTGGACACAAGCAGGACGGCAAGGGCCAAAGAAGCGACATAAACGGCGGTCAGACAGATGAGCATTACTGTCCCGGCCTTTGGAGCATCTTCCTTTTTTTTCAGCTGCATGGCCATAAGACCAATGACTTCAATTCCGCCGTAAGCATAAAAAGCATAAGTCAATGAAGCCCAAAAACCTTTCCATCCATCCTTGAAAAGAGTAACGGCTCCTGCAACTATTTCGGGTTTTTTGGGTCCTTTTATGAATCCCATAAGTGCAAGAACTGCCAGAATGATAAACATGATAATCGCAGCAAACTTTATAACGGCAAGAAGGTTTTCTGTCTTATCGAACCCTTTTGTGCCTGTTATAACAACCAGGATGGAAAGAATCGCATATACAACGGCAAAAATCCATAAAGCTATATTTGGGAACCAAAATTGAGAGAGTATAGATAAGGCAATAAGCTGACTGCCCATAATTAAGATATTGGAAGCCCAATAATTCCACCCGCAGCTGAATCCAGCCCATTTGCCGAATGCTTTCCCTGCATAATAACAGAAGGATCCTTCCTGCGGATCTTTTGCTGTCATCTTTGCCAGAACATTAAAAACAATATATGTACCTATTGATGCCAAGAAAAAAGATATGACAATGGAGGGACCAGTAATCATAATTCCAATGCTGGATCCAAGGAAATATCCGGTTCCAATGGTGCAGCCGACTCCGATTAAAGATAACTGCCACCATTTTAAATCTCCGCTGCCTGAGCTGCTTTTATTCGAACTGCCTGGAGTACAGCCGCTCATGTAACCCCTCCTTCACAATTTTATTGTTCGATATAAAGGCAATGAATATGTATTTTTTTGGAGAGGATATATGTATTTTATGCTTAAAGTTAAGCAGGCTTTTAGTTTTTTAAAACAAATTAAACAAGCCAGAAATCTGGCTTGTTAAGAGAGAAAATTTGAAAGGGGATGAATCTTATGGTTTGTTTTATTGTTGATTTTTAACAAGGTGTTTTCCTAGATCATGATGTAAATGATCAGCAGGAATTTTAGGTTTTGGCACTTGTCCTTTTGGTTCGGGATTGGAAACATACACAAAATCCCCAGTTCCATCGGGAGCGGTGCCATTAGCCCAAGGTCCTTGGCCTGATTCTTCCCCTTCCGATAAATTCCAGAATTTGTATGCTTCTTCCTGGGACTCTAATTCTGCTTCAGGAGGGAAAGAAGCAGGTACGACGACACCATTCTTCTCTTCTAGCTCCTGTATGGCAGCCATCCATTGATATTGATGATATCGATCACGGGCAAGCATTTTACGGAACGTTGCACGCACACCTTCATCTTTTGTCATGTGGTATAACCTGGATACTTGAAGTCTGCCTTGAGTCTCAGCATGTAAGTTAGAACGCATATCGGCTAAGAGATTTCCGCTTGCCACGATATATGATCCATTCCATGGTACACCATTAGAGTTTGTCGGCAAGCCGCCAAGACCGCTTACAAGCAGATGCTGCGGATTTATTCCTCCCATGATGGCGGCCATCGCAGGATCCTCGGCTGCTCTTGACTGATCTTCAGGAGAGGCACCATCCATTAATTGGCTAATCAATGAGCAAAGCATTTCTACATGGCCGATTTCTTCTGTTCCGATATCCATCAGCATATCTTTATATTTCTCTTCACCCCGGCAGTTAAATCCTTGAAAGAGGTACTGCATCATAACGGTCATTTCTCCAAATTGTCCACCTAACACTTCTTGAACTTGACGGGCTAGCATTGGATCCGGGCTGTCTACTTTCACTTCAAATTGCAAATTTTTCTGATGCCGGAACATTTTAATTCCTCCTCCTAATATTTTGATTATTTTAACATTATCTACATACCCGGCTATTCTTTTATAAAACATTAGAAGAATCAAAATGAGAGAAATTTACTATTATGGTCAATTAAGTATGAGAGGGAATAAAGATTATTTAATATTAAAAGAAAGTTTTACAAGACTTTAAAAAGCGGCATACTTTATATGAATATGGACTTTTTTATATTCGCAAATAAATAAAGCAGGTGAGGAATTGATTGAAACAAAATTAACAAGATATTGTGAAAACTGCCAAAAAGAAACGCTCCACACAATTACTGAAGATGCTTTAGAAATAAATTATCATTGCTCTGTATGTGAGAGAGATAAAAATGAAATAAAAACCTTTTTTTAAACAAAACACTTTCTCAAACTTGGTTACATTTAAAAAGACTTCTGTTCTTATGGATAGAAGTCTTTTTGTAAAAGATAGTATACTTGTGATTATTTCTTTTCACCATGAGAGATTCACAAAAGGGAAGCAAGTGACCTTTAAAGAGCAGGATTTTTTCCTCTATTATTAAACTTCAATAATGATGGGAAGGATCATAGGTCTTCTCTTAGTTTGAACAAATAAAAAATGCCCAAGTTTTTCTTTTATCTCTTTTTTGATTGCGTTCCATTGGTGGTTTTTCTTTGTTAATAGTGAATTTACAGTTGTTTTTGTAAGCTGATTAACCTCTCGCAATAGCGTTTCAGAATCACGTGCATAAACAAAACCTCGTGATATAGCATCTGGACCGGATATGATTTTTGCTTCCGTTTTGCTTAAAGTGATTACGATAACAAGCATCCCGTCTTCTGAAAGCTGTTTCCTGTCTCTTAAAACGATATTGCCAATATCGCCAATACCTAAACCATCAACATATACATTGCCTGCTTGTATTGAACGAGTTTGAACGGCTGTCTGATTCGAAATGTCTACAATATCCCCATTTTTCATAACAAACATATTGTCAGCTGTGACACCCACGGATTCAGCCAGTAAACAGTGATGGTGAAGCATTCTGTATTCTCCATGAATAGGGATGAAATATTTCGGTTTCATCAAAGTCAGCATCAGCTTGAGTTCTTCTTGATAGGCATGGCCTGAAACATGCATTCCAGTTGAACTGCCAGACCCGTATATGACAGTTGCTCCTAAGTTAAACAAGTTATCTATAATACGGGAGACGTTTCTTTCATTACCTGGGATTGGGGAAGCTGAAAAAATCACCGTATCTTCAGGCAATACCTCGACATTCCGATAACTTGAGTTTGAAAGTCTGGCGAGAGCAGCCATTGGTTCACCTTGACTTCCAGTACAAAGGATTGCTACCCGCTCAGGAGGCAATTGATTGATTTCATGTGCTTCAATCAGCATGCCATCAGGTATTTGAAGGTATCCTTGATCGATAGCCACAGATACCACATTAACCATACTTCGTCCGAGTAAGGCTAATTTTCTATTCGTTATTTTTGCAGCATTCACGATTTGCTGGACTCGATTTACATTTGAAGCAAAAGTAGAGATGAAAATTTTTCGATGAGCTTTTATGAAGGCATCTTCTATATGTTCTCCTACGATTTGTTCGGAAGGAGTAAATCCTGGCCTTTCAGCATTAGTGCTTTCTGATAAGAGCAGCAAAACGCCTTCACTGCCTATTTTGGCCATTTTATGTATGTCAGTATGCTGATTATTTACTGGGGTCAAATCAAATTTAAAATCACCGGTATGGACAACAGTTCCTTCAGGGGTGTTAAAAACTACGCCAAGGCAATCAGGAATGCTGTGATTTGTTTTAAAGAAACTTAATTTTAAAAAGTCAAATTCAATTATTGATTCTGAATCAATTCTTATCAGTTTTGTGTCAGCCAAAAGGTTGTGTTCGTTTAACTTAATTTCGATTAATCCTAGAGTAAGCCTAGTAGCATAAATCGGGATGTTCAGCTGTTTTAAAAGATAGGGAATACCTCCAATGTGATCTTCATGGCCATGAGTAACCACTAAACCTTTAATTTTATCTTTGTTTTCCTGCAGATAGGCAATATCAGGAATGATCAAATCAATTCCCAATAGACTTTCATCGGGAAATTTCGATCCGCAGTCAATGACTACTATTTCATTATCGTACTGTAAGGCATACATGTTTTTACCGATTTCATTCAATCCGCCAAGTGCAAATATTGAAAGCTTTTCACTAGTCATCAAAACAAAAATCCTCCTATGTATCTAACCTTTTTTGAGAGTGAATTACGGGATTCGTTTAATTGGCAGCGTGCAGCATCGGAATGATCCGCCTGACTTTATAATTTCACTAAAATCAATTATAATCACCTCATACCCGCGCTTGCTTAATTCCTGGTTGACTTCTGCGTTTTGAGGCAAACTGATGATCTTTTTATTTCCTAAAGAAAGAACGTTTACACCCATTGAAAACTGTTCTTCTTTAGAAACCTCAATTAAATCAAATCGTTTGGCTAGAAGCTTATATTCACTTTCATTGAGGCCATCTTTATAAATAAGGGCCTCTGTATCTGAAATAATATTGAAGATACAATCTAAATGTAAAATTTCTTTTTTAATAGGGATAGGAATGACCGTATAATCTTTTAGATGTGATTGAATTTTTTCAACGGCACCGGCTGTTGTCCTTTCACTTAAACCAATATAGACTGTTTTACGGTCAATAATAACATCGCCGCCTTCAGTCTGATCTTCTACAAGGTCTATGTACTTTATTCCAATGGTATTAAGCCATTCTTTTAGAATTCCTTCTTCTCCCTGTCTGATTTGCATTTTCATATCTGAAATAAATAGAACCTCTCCTACAGCAAATCCGATATCTCTAGTAAAAACCTGTTCTGGATATTTTTCTTTTGAAGGAAGGATATGAGTCTCGATTCCGTTATTTTTGAGCACTTCAACAAAAGTTTGATGTTGAACGATTGCTTTTTCCACTTCAATATTTTCTTTTTGATATCTTCTTTGAGTCTCATTAATTACCTGACTGATTCTCATAAATCTTGGTTCGCATAAGATGACATTTTTTAAAGAATCATATTCGGAAAAGCAGCTTACTTCTGTCTTATCTTCTTGATGCATATCATTATCCTCCGAATTGTTTTAGTGGGTGCTCTGCAGGGCAACAAGCGTTTCATTTAAATGCATTAAATGTTCTTTAGCATGCTGAACCTTTTTTGCCTGTTCATCATTTTGTATATCCTGGTGTATAACAGTGCTTAATTGATCTTTAGCTAGCTTTAAAGCTCTTAAGGCTTTTTGGTATTCTTCGGAGTTGAAATTCATTTGGGCATGGATCACCGTATTTCTTGCTTGTTCTACCAGGTGCAGCATTTCATCAAAATTAGTTTGTTCCATTATCTATCCTCCAATTGATGCATGATCTTAATTTTGTTTTTATCTTTCATAAAACCAAATTATTATTAAACGAGTAACTGCTTCAAACTGACAGTCTTAATATTGTGCTCAGGTAACTTAAGACTCATACAGATAATGGAAGTCCTTTTATGATAACCTTAGCATGTTTATCAGATGTATTTTTATGATTTATTCTCGTTGGTTACCCATGTCCCACTACATTTACTTTATTAATTTTTTCCCCGTGAAGTGATCTTACAGGATACCTTATTATTTCTTTCACAAGTATCATTTATCATCAGATTTTCACCTTCCTTTTAGCTTTCTCATCTTATACGCGCACCCTTTCCCGTTCCCAAAAATAAATTGGGTGAAGGAGGGATAATACGTGAAGCTTATTTATGATAAAATCAGCCTCGATAAAAACGAACCTATACTTGAAGACTGGGAAAGAAAAGCATTTCATTTATTCTCAGAAAAAATACAAAACAAGGAGCTTAAATTTCCTTGCATACCGGCGACACAAGGGTTTGCTATGAATCACTTTAGATACGCGTTCATAGAGGATCCGCTTGACATGAACTCTCTCTCTGATTTTGCAGGGAAGTTTACCTATTATTCTGAAATCTCTAAAACGACTGGCACATACTCTTCACTTATTGTTTTCTTTAAAAACATACCTGAAACTGAAAGATATACACCGGAGAATTATGAGGTTCTTTTTTGGAAGATATTATCAAGCATAAAGGAGTTCGATAAGGAGCAATGGCCAATAGACATTCCAATAGACCCGGAAAATAATCTCTGGGAGTACTGTTTCGCTTTGGAAAATTACTTTATGTATTGTGCAACCCCCAGTCATCGCCACAGAAATAGCCGTTTTTTTCCTTACCTCATGTTAGCAATTACACCACGGTGGGTGTTAAATGAATTCGAAAAGAATAAAATCCTCAGCAGCAAAGTGAAAAAGGAGATAAGGAGAAGGTTAAATCAATATGATACAATTTCCCCTCATCCAGATTTGAATCAGTATGGGAACGAGAATAATTATGAATGGAAGCAGTATTTCCTGCGGGATGACCATTCATCACCCAAAACCTGTCCATTCTCAGGCTATGTAAATAATGACATGCATTCTGAGTCTAAGAAAAATAGGGATAAAATTTGAGTCTTCATTAAAATAAAATCACACATGCTTGGTAACCAAAATAGATTCCATATCCAATCATCGATAATGATGAGAGGAATGAGATGGCGATCAATAGTTTAGAGTGAAGGAACTTTCTTGCGTAGCTTGAGACTGCGGCCATAGTAAAATCCCAGATTAAAATTCCAAAGATGATAGCAGCACTGTAAAATAAAAGCTGATTGATACTGGAACTGGAAACAGTTTTAGCTAAAACTGATCCATAAATGCCTAACCAGAACATAATGGTCAGCGGATTTGAAACAGACATGACAAATCCTGATAAAAATGAGCTGAAGACCGAATTTTTCAAAGAAGCATCATTCCTGATATGTATTTCTCTTATGCTCAAAAGACTCTCGATACCCGAGTAAATAAGGACAAAGAAACCAAAAATCCAAAGAAAGGTTTTCATAAATGAAGAGTCAATAAAGTGAATCACACCAAAATATACAAGCATCATATAAAGCAGATCAGCGAGCAGCGCTCCTATCCCAAAAATCCATGCATGAAAAAATCCCTTTTTTATCCCGCGATTAAGCTGAGCTGCATTTACAGGACCAATAGGTGCTGCCAGAGAAATACCAAGAATCATATAGGTTATAAATATGTTCAAATTGGTGCCCTCCAAAATGTTTTATATATAAGCATATTCCTTAGGAGGTGCATGTACTACTTTTATATTGAAGAAATAGGGAGAAGATTCTTATCATGCTGCAGATAAGATCAATTAAAGGTATTTGGTAGTGAAGGATTGAATTATTTGTGATTTTAATTCAAATTTAGACAAGGAATATTTGAGAAGAAACAGAAAAAACGCTCAGAATCATTTCTAAGCGTTTTTAGTGTTTTCCACTGCTGTTCATAGAAGTTCAACCAAAACAAGGATCATTAAAGTAAATAATTTCAGACAGAAACTTGCTGCCTTTTAATTTCTTGAATGCATCTCTGGCTTCTTTTTCTGAGCTGAATTCGTACATTTTAATGGTTTCCTTTAAAAAGAGGGTAATCACCCACATTTTAGTTCCTCCTTGTTGAGCTGAATTTTCTTCTTATTAAATGCTATTTCGAAATGGACATATTATGACTGCTCTCAGGCAAGCATTCCGGAAACATTATAGTTTTTCTTTGTGTAAACGTACCCTTCCAAAATGATTCGCGCTGTACGAACGACTTTGATGGCGCAAATGTGACCGGCGATTACATCTGTTTTTGTCTGCATGATGCCTGCCGGATGTCCTAAACGGAAAACTTCATTTTTTACGGTTATGAGATCAGACAAGATCGTATCTTTTAGATATGCGCAGGAGGTTGTACAAATCGCTCCTGTAATAGCAAGGGCCTGATGCGGTTTCTGCATGGACATCATCCTGATGGTGCAGTCCATTTCAGAAGCGGATCTTGGTGTTCCAGTTACATCAGTGTAATCCATTGGCGGAGCGATTATAGTCATTTTAGGCACGGCGGGCGATTGTTTCGTTGCGTTTTCTTTTTTTGCAAAACCGCACAATTCAGCTGCTGACGCTCTTATTTCTTCAAGTTCAGCCAATTTTTCCTGCGTAAATTCATGGGGAAGCTCAGTTCCTTTAAGACCTACATCATTTGCGTTAACGAAGACGAGCGGATTGGCCACATCAACTATTGAAACTTCAATGGGACCACTCGGTGTTTGAATAGTATCTGCAGCTTTTCCGGTCGGATACAGCTTTCCAGTGACGGCACCCTCAGAATGTGTGAACGAAAGATAGATTGGGGAACCTGTTCCGGGAACACCTGGTATCGAGCACATTCCCTCTGTTTTGACCCTGCCCTTTTCAACCTCTACTTCCGCAATGATGATCTTATTCGTATTCGTATTATAAATTTTCACGCTCGTAATCGGTTCGATTGCCGGAACAAGTCCCTGCTCAATTGCATAAGGACCAACTGCAGAGGAGATGTTTCCGCAATTTCCTTTAAAATCAGCCAGTTGATTTTCAATGCTGATTTGGGCAAAGGTGTATTCGACATCAATTTCTTCTGAATCTGACTTTTTGATAATCGCCGCTTTACTGGTTAATGAATTGGCTCCGCCGAGTCCGTCAATCTGCCTGCGGTCAGGGCTTCCCATAATATCGAGTAAAAATTCATCCCACAGCAAACGATCAGACGGCATATCTTCAAAGTTCAGAAAAACGCCTTTACTTGTTCCTCCGCGCATCACTACGGCAGGCACTTTCATCTCGTAACCACCTTTTCTTATTCATTTTCAAAAAGTACCGGTGCTTTTAAAAATATAGTATGATACAGATAATCATAAGTAAAATAGATAAATTCTTATTGAAATACATAAAAAAACTTATAATCAAAGATTGGAGCTGAAAGGGATGGATGAAAAAGACTGGATCGCTTTGAGGATTTTAAGTGAGGAAAAAAACATCAGCCGGGCCTCTGAACGTCTGTATATATCACAGCCTGCGCTCACATATAGGCTGAAAAATCTGGAAGAAGAGTTCGGAACCCGTTTGTTTTTTAAAATTAAAGGGGGCATAGAGTTTACCTCCGAGGGGCTGCATTTAGCTGCTTATGCAGAAGAAATGATCCAAAATCTGCAGAAGACAAAAGACTACATGTTGAACATGCAAAAGGAAGTAAGGGGAACTTTACGTCTTGGAGTATCGAGCAACTTTGCACAATATAAACTTCCTAAACTATTAAAAGGTTTTTCAACAGAGCATCCTAATGTGCAATTCAGTGTGAACACCGGCTGGAGTACTGAGATTATGAGCCTGCTGGATTCTTCAAGCGTGCAGCTAGGCATTTTGCGCGGAAATTATGACTGGTATGGAACGAAAACACTTCTACATAAAGAAAGGCTGTGTCTGATTTCAAAAAATGAAATCAATATGGACCGGCTTCCTCAGCTGCCGTTTATTCAATATAAGACAGATAGTTCCTTAAAAAATCTGATAAACGGCTGGTGGAATGACCGCTTCTCAGAGCCTCCATTTATAACAATGGAAACAGACAGGCAGGAAACGTGCAAGGAGATGGTAAAAAATGATTTAGGAATTGCGATTTTGCCTGAAATTTGCCTCCAGCCATCTGATAATCTATATACATATGGCCTGTCTTATAAAAATGGGGAGCCTGTTTTAAGAAATACGTGGCTTATGTATAATCAGGATTCTCTGCAATTGTCTACTGTTAAGCATTTTATTGACTTTTTAAATCATCATCCTGATATTTAAGGGAACGGGGAAATTTACCCGTTCTAATGACTAGGTTATAAGATTTTTTTTATGAAAACCTAAAAAATATATATTTTACTTATTTCCTTGTTTCTAATAATCTTAAAATATGCAATATTGCGAATGATAATTAGAATTATTTGTAAGCGGTTACTTAAAACGAGGAGGGGATGAAGATACTTACTTTTTTAGGAATTTCGATGGTGGCGGTTTTTACCTATTTGATTATGGCGAAGCGGTTATCTCCTGTTACGGCTCTGGTTATTGTACCGATTGTCTTTGCGCTGATTGGGGGATTCGGGTTAGAGCTTGGGGAGATGATGATGGATGGATTGAAGACAGTAGCCCCTTCAGCAGCTTTACTCCTGTTTGCGATTTTGTTTTTCGGTATTTTAATAGATGCAGGATTATTTGATCCCCTTATTCATAAAATGATGAAATTGGTTAAAGGCGATCCGGTGAAAATAGCGATAGGAACAGCTGTTATCGCCATGATCGTTGCGCTTGATGGAGACGGAACTACGACACATATGATTACCATTTCTGCCATGCTTGCGCTTTACCTGCGAATTGGCATGAATACGCTGATTCTAGCAACCATTTCGATGCTGTCTGTCAGTATTATGAGCGGGATGACACCTTGGGGAGGACCTGCGACAAGAGCGGTTGCCTCATTAGGCCTTGATGCAAATGAATTCTTTCTCCCTATGCTCCCGACAATGCTTGCAGGAATGGGATGTATTCTTTTTATCGCTTTTGTTCTTGGAAAAAAGTAGCGGGCACGAATAGGGATTATTGAAATGGAAGAAGTATCGAAGGAATCATTGGCGCTGAGTGAAGCTGCAGCCGCTTATACGCTGCAGGAAGATATAAAACGTCCAAAATTAAGATGGGTAAACTTCATTTTAACCCTCACAGTCATGGTGATCCTGGTCATGGGCATTCTGCCGGTTCCAGTTCTGTTTTTAATTGGAGCTGTGCTTGCTGCGATGATCAACTACCCGAATTTAGAGCAGCAAAAAGAGCGAATTCTTTCACATGCAGGTAATGCGTTAACCGTTGTTATCTTAGTGTTTGCAGCCGGCATCTTTTCAGGCATTTTTTCGGGAACAAAAATGGTGGATGCGATTTCGAATTCTTTGGTTGCCATTATTCCGGAATCTGTAGGTTCTTTTTTCCCGCTGGTTGTGGCGCTGACAAGTAT
Source organism: Metabacillus idriensis (assembly GCF_009674765.1). GTDB lineage: Bacteria > Bacillota > Bacilli > Bacillales > Bacillaceae > Bacillus_P > Bacillus_P idriensis. Next base: position 717,908 of record NZ_WKKF01000001.1, read on the forward strand.
GCCGTTTACATTCGTGCTTTCCAATGATGCGTACTACTTTGGCGTATTGCCGATACTTGCTGAGGCAGGAGCTGCATATGGAGTAAGTCCCCTGGAGATTGCGAGAGCTTCTGTTTTGGGCCAGCCTGTTCATTTTCTGAGTCCGCTCGTTGCTTCCACGCTCTTACTTGTTGGGATGGTCAAAACGGATCTTGGCGAATTCCAGCGCTACGCCTTTAAGTGGACTCTTCTATGCTCCATTGTGATTATACTTGCTGCCTTTATTACTGGTGCGATTACTTAAAAAAAGCGGAGCCTGCTAGATGCGAGGCTCCATTTCTTTTTTCGCGGCGATTGAAATGATGCTGACAATGATCTTCGCCAGGTTCATGACCGTAAACAGGCGGGTATCATTTAAAAATTGGGAAGCAGGCAGCGGATCAATATAATTCACGATTGCTTTGAAATGGTAGTCTCCAACTTCCGGAAGCATCTTTTCGAGCGCTTTTCCGGGGGCAAGAGGACCATTATTAAAAATGACAGAACCGACTTGATCTTGAGCTCCGAGGCAAGCATCCATGCTAATAATGAGAGGTTTCTTAAATGGTTTTTGAATCTCTTTAAGGATGCCTTTTAAATTAAAGGCATGTACCGGCTCTTTCAGCGTTCCGTAAATGCGGAAGGGGATATCTTTTTCCGAGAGCATTGTTCCGACTAAAGGTCCTAATGAATCACCGACATACCGGTCTGAACCAATGCATAGGAAAACAATCTCCTTATTCTCCTGTTCAGCATGCTGGAAAATTTCCCGTAATTTCCGGGCTGCACATTCAATTTCCTTTTCTTCTGTTTTACTATTGGATTTTACTAGATAAGCAGGTTCCTCTGGTTTTTTATTAGAAAAAAGATTCACTGTTAGCCCCCCGATCGGATCCAATCATGAGGCAGAAGCCTGTGATTGTTTCTTCTTCTTACATTCTAAGACATGCAAGAATTTAAAGAAAGGAGGAAGGATCATACAGACAGCGACGATCCGCAGCACCTGAACCGCTGCGACAAATGCGGAGTCGGCATGAAACACGATTGCTGCAGTTGTCATTTCGGCAATACCGCCCGGTGCAAATGCGAGCACAGAGGTGATGAATGGCAGATCTGTTGCAGCAGATACAAGATACGCACAGAAGAACATAGCGAGCACTAGGCCTGTTGTGCTTAAAAAAGAGATGAACAGCGTTTCTTTTAACCCGATGAACATCCTTTTATGAAAACGGGAGCCAATGCTTGCACCAATTAATAGCTGTGAAAGAATGATAAACTCATGCGGCCACCAGGCTGAGAAATCATAACCGGCTGCGGAACTGATAGACTTGACCAATCCTACACTGATCATTACGCCGATTAGCCATGGAGCAGGAAATTTTAATAATTTAAATGTGTAAGAACCAAGCCATGCGGCCAGCAGGAAGACAGCAGTCCCTGCCAAATCTTCGAAATTAAAAGAATAAACTGCAGGAGAAACTGTGTCCTGAACAGGGCTTCCAATCCACATAAAGAGCAGAAGAGGAATGGAGAGAACGACAATGAATATGCGCATGGTTTGAATGATGCTTACCATCCCTGTATTGGCGCCTGCTTCTTCTGCCATACTCGGCATGGCTGACAGGCCGCCGGGTGCTGAGGCAAAAAAACTGGTCAGCATATCAAGTCTGCTGTATTTCCATAAAATCAGGCCGGACAGTAAAGCAAATAAAATAGAAAGAAACAGCATCATCGTGACAATCAGCCAATTCTCTTTGAAAATAGTAAAAACAGAATCATTTAACTTCATGCCCAGTTCAATCCCCAAGATCCCCTGACCAATTAATAACCAATGATTTGGAATACCTGTATGGGGCATCTTCAGCCATTTTGGACTCGTGATAGTAAGAAAAGCTGCCGAGAGCAGTGTACCAATCATCCAGCCGACCGGAATACCTGTGAGGGAAAATAGAAATCCGCAAGCCCCGCATACTGCCATAAAGAAAACAAATTGAAGAAATTCGCTGTTTTCTTTCATACAAGCTCCTTCTTTCTATGTTTTAAAGCAGTGAATGGACGAATCACCAACTTATTAACACAAATATAGTATACTTTCAGATATAAATAAAATATTGATTTTTTATCCTTATCCATAAATATTATTGATGTCTAACAGAGGGGGGAAAGAGGATGGATGAACGGGATTGGCTGGTGTTACAGACTCTATACCGTGAAAAAAACATCACAAAAGCCGCCCAGCATTTATATATTTCTCAGCCTGCATTAACGAATCGCCTGCAGCAGCTGGAAAAGGAATTCGGTGTTACCATCGTTCTGAGAGGAAGACGCGGCGTTCAATTTACGCCACAAGGCGAATATTTGGCGAAAAGCGCACATGATATGCTGTCTGCCCTTCAAAAAATAAAAGAAAATGTCCTCAATATGGAGGATAACGCAGTTGGAACATTAAGGCTTGGCGTGTCTAATTTTTTCACGGATTATAAGCTTCCCAATCTCTTGAAATTATTTAAAGAGCAGTACCCGAATGTTGAATTCAAGGTAACGACCGCATTCAGCAGCGAGATTGCCCATTTAATATACAGCGGGGAGGTTCACATCGGGTTTGTCAGGGGAGATTACAGCTGGAAAGGGCAAAAGCGTCCGCTATTTGAAGAAACCTTGTGCATAGCTTCAAAAAGTGAAATCGATATCTCGAAACTCCCTGATCTGCCGAGAATTGATTACCACACAGATCCTCTGCTGAAAACAGCCGTAGATCATTGGTGGTCTGAACACTTCACTCAGCCCCCATTGATAAGCATAGAAGTGGATAAAGCCGATACGTGCAAAAAAATGGTTGTAAATGGATTGGGCTATGCTATTTTGCCAAGTATGATTTTAAGTGATGTCGATGACCTCCACAAAATTGTAATTGAAACCGCTGAAGGAAAGCCAATCATGCGTAAAACGTGGATGTTTTTCCACGAGGAATCCCTGCAGCTGAATATTGTGAAGGCATTTGTTGATTTTATTGAGGATTTGGATTTGGAGAATGGGATTTAGAGGAAAAAAGGTCGTCTATTTTACTAAAGGGTTCCGTTTTAGGCTGCATAACATTAAAATGACATAAGTAACGTCCTGTGAATGGCACAGGACGTTTTGTTATTATATCAAGGTTATTCTCCTCCATTACCAGGTGAATAGCAGACCAAAAAAAGCTTGCCAAAATGTGTGACAATTTCATTGTCATTTCTAAAATCATTTACCCAGTAAATTTTCTATTTGTTATCCTGGCTTATGGTAAAATAAGTGGAGTAAATAAAATTTGAATATTCTGTTAAAAGGTCATTTAATAAGAATAAGACTCCTGAACAAAACTGGATATTTATGTTGATATCGGTGAGATTGAGAAGAAATGACTTAAAGTGACGGTATAATGTTTGAAATTAAAATGGATAGTAATTGGTTGTTAAAAAAATAAAAGAGTTAGTGAAGGGATATGGTGAATTGGAGGTTAAACATACGAATGTGATTAACCCATTTAGAAGGTTGAAATTATTAGGAATGTTCTTGATTACAATCATTTTGCTTACATTGATCTCAGGGTTCGTTTATGAAAAAACAAGTTACAAAAATGTTAAAAGCCAATACCCTCCAGATGGACAAATGATTGATGTCGGGGACAGAGAAATACATATGAGTATCAAAGGAACCAAAACGAGCTTGCCACCTGTTGTTATTGAAACAGGAACCGGAAATTGGTCTTATGATTGGTCGAACATTCAGAAAGAACTATCAAACCATACCCAAGTAATCACTTATGACCGAGCAGGGTATGGTTGGAGTGACCCACCTCCTAATGGATTTTCTATCGATACGACGATTAATGATTTAAGTAAGATTCTCGACTCTTCTAAAATTGACATCCCAGTAATATTAGTGGGTCATTCTGTTGGTGGGATTTATTCTCGTCTCTTTGAAGAAAAGTATCCAGAAAAGGTTACTGGATTAGTGCTTGTAGATTCTAGAAATGAATATTTTTCAGAACAAGCAAAATCATTTAATGATAAGTTTTTCGAGACACAAGATCAATCAATGAATCGCAAATTATCTCAATTTGGAATAGTGAGACTATTTGGAGAAAACCTATTTTCAGATTCAATGCCAAATTACCTTTCCGCAAAAAAATATGTAAACGTTCATTGGGATACTCCATTTTTTAAAGTATTAAATGATGAAATTAAGCAAATAAAAATAAATGAGAAATTACTAGAAGATGCTCACTCTTTAGGAGATAAGCCTTTAACAATTATCACACCGAGTGAGGTGGAATTACAGGCAACAGAATTAGGATTCTCAGATCAAGAGGCGGATAGCTTTGAAAAGAAATGGATGGATTCTCAAAAAAAATTGTCCAGCTTATCCACTAATAGTGAATTCGTTTTAGTTCCTAATAGTAGTCACTCAGTAATGTATGACCAACCTGATGTAATAATAAAAGCAATTTTGAAAATGGCTGATGAAATATAAATGATATTGAAATGTATTAAACATCAAGCTTAATTAAATTTTATATTGATTAAAGTGAAAAATATAGAAGATTCAAATATGCAACAGGCGGCGTTAGAATAAACAGGTTAAAAGGGAGAAAATAATGAAGAATGGATTAATTTCCTTTGGAATGAAAAAAGTCCGTTTCTCTTTGATTAGTGATATTTTAAGCGAAGCTGTGGTTGGCAAGATCAACATCTGCGTGAATTGAACCTTAGCTCGTTTGTGTATTCAAAAACGCGGGTAATGATAGAGGAAACCACTAGAAAAAATTTCTAAAACGCTCATTCCAAAACGGATATCGAGATTTCCGGTTTTCAAGGAAGTCATAGGAGGAACAAATGAACATAAGCAAATATATGGTTGAAGACAATAAAAAAGTTGAACTAAAGAATTATGCAACAACAGAGGACCATGGCTTTACGGAAAAGGAACTGCTTGAACAGCATATCCCGGAAAGCGTCAGCAAGCTGAAAGAATTGCACTGGCGGCTACATGCAGAAGAGAAAAAAGGCATAGTAGTGGTTTTGCAGGCGATGGATGCCGCGGGTAAAGATGAGGCCATCAGTTACATCTTTTCGAATTTAACTGCACAAGGTTTAAAAACGACTTCTTTTCAGAAGCCGTCTGACACGGAACTTAGCCATGACTATCTTTGGCGGATTCGCGAAGGACTTCCGGCGAGAGGACAGATTGGCATCCTGAATCGGTCCCATTATGAAGAAGTGATTGCACCAAGAGTCCATGATTTGCTGGATGACGAAACAATACCCGACAATAAGGATAAGGAAGAAATCTGGTCGGTGCGCTTTCGTCAAATAAATGATTTCGAACGCTATATGGTGGAAAACGGCTTTGAAGTAATTAAATTTTTCTTTCATATGTCGAAAGAAGAACAGAAACATAGACTGCTGGAGCGAATGAAAGATCCGAAAAAGAACTGGGAGTTTTCATTTAGCGATGTGGAAGAACGGCAGCATTGGGACAGCTATCAGGAAATCTTTGAAGACATGTTAAGCAATACCTCAACGGATTACGCCCCGTGGTACATCCTTCCGGCAGATGATGAATGGTATTCACGCTACATTATTACGGAAGCCATGATTGAATGTCTGGAAAAAATAGACCCTCAATTTCCGGAAATTTCACAAGAAAACCGGGAGAAGCTCGATAAATATATCGAGCTGCTGGAAAATGAGGAAGACTAAATAATCGATAGAGTGAACGAAAACGGGTACTAATTGCTTTGCAATTTAGTACCCGTTTTTTGCTGCAATTTGCTGTTTTCTTCTTCAATACGGAACCTGTAACGAATTCAAATCAGCTTTTTTCAGAATAGGACTCTGCAGGTCCTTTCATTTTTTTCTTCATAAACATACTTTGTCTTTTCTTCATCGACTTTGTTAAATAGCCGCCTTTAAACGAGCGGATTTCATAGGACATCATGAAAGCAGTTGGTTCTCTTTCCTGAATAATTTCGAGCAATTCCTCTTCGCGTGACCGTTTAGAGACAATGTCCAAGCGGTAGCGGGTAGAATTGATGCCCTGTCCTTCAAATGAAGTTACCCCGAAACCTGCATTTCTTAAATCATTGACAAGCTCCGTATTTCTCTCAGGAACGTTTACCTGATACGTTATATAGCCAATGGCAAGCTTCTTCTCCAATAAACCTCCGAGCAGCAAGCCAACACTGAATCCGACGACATAAGCGATAATGTTATAAAAGTTTGATAGATCTTGAAAAACAATTCCTAAGCTGATGATGTAGATAATCGCTTCCAATAACCCGACACCAGCTGCTGATTTTGTTTGATTTTTTACAAGAAGGATGGTTCTCATTGTGAGGACCGGAACAAAAACCAGCTGCAATAAAAAAATCAACAACGCTTGAAGCAACATGTAAAAAAACTCCTTCTTCCTGACATACGGAAAGCTTAACATATTTCGTATGGATTTTCAGTTATTCTTAATCATTCATAAAATTACCAGGAAATCTGTTGGATGCATTTCCTGCAAGCGTTATACTTATCATAGATTGATAACGCTTTCATTAAAAGGGGAGAATCTAGTATGAGCTACGGCAACCAAGTACAGTTAAACGTGTACCAGCAGCTTGAGGAAAATATCATACCGGTTTCATTTGAAGAACTTGAAGCAAAAGCAAGGGAGAAGCTTGATGCTAAGCCGTTTTATTACGTGGCGGCATCAGCGGGATCCGAAGCAGCAGGTTCACGAAACAATGAGGCGTTTGAGAAGTACCGGATTGTGCCGAGAATGCTTTGCGATACGTCGACAAGAGATTTGAGTATTGAGCTTTTCGGCAAAAAGCTGCCGTATCCAATTCTATGTGCGCCGATTGGTGTTCAATCAATTGTTCATCCAGATGGGGAACTCGCGAGTACGCAGGCAGCTGCTGAGATGAATGTGCCTTTTATCGCAAGCACCGCTTCTACATACAGCCTGGAGAAGACGGCAGAGGTTTCGGGCAACGGTGAAAAATGGTTTCAGCTCTATTGGAGCAAGGACCGGGAAATTGCAGCAAGCATGGTAAAACGTGCAGAATCAGCCGGCTACAGCGCGATTGTCATCACGCTTGATACGCCGATGATGGCGTGGCGGGAAAAAGATATTGAACATGCCTACCTTCCTTTCTTACAAGGAGAAGGAATCGGAAATTACCTCGCAGATCCTGTTTTTTGTTCCAGATTAGAAAAGACGCCTGCTGAAGATATGAGATCAGCCATCATGCTTTGGGCAAAGATCTTCGGCAATCCATCCTTAACCTGGAAAGATCTTGAGTATTTAAGAATGCAGACGAATCTTCCTATATTATTGAAAGGGATTCTGCACCGTGAAGATGCAAAGCTTGCCTTAAATCATGGCGTGGATGGAATCATTGTCAGCAACCATGGAGGAAGGCAAATGGCAGGCGTTGTTCCTGCGATTGATGCGCTGCCTGAAATTTGTGAGACTGTGCAAGGTGAAATCCCTGTTTTGATGGACAGCGGAATCCGCAGAGGTTCGGATGTTGTAAAAGCTCTGGCGCTTGGAGCAAAAGCAGTCCTGGTTGGGCGCCCTTATATGTATGGACTTGCTTTAGCCGGGGAAGATGGGGTAAAACAAGTCCTCAGAAATCTTATCGCAGACTTCGATTTGACGATGGCGCTTTCAGGGAAATGTTCGGTTGGGGAATTGAATCGGGATATGCTGAAAAGAATGTAACAATAGTTGCCGTCTCTAAATCAGAGCCGGCTTTTTTCAACCAAATGGTCAAAATCCAATAAAATTGTATAAAATAAAAATAAATAACCGCCCCCGTATCTTTTCATCCCCCTTCATTCGTTTAAAAAGCAGAGAGGTTTAAAAGGAGTGAGATCATGCACGGTAACAGGCTGTCAGACTTAGAAAAACGGGAATGGCAAGCGTCCGAAATGCTTAAGTATTATCCGAAATTACAGCAATATTGCCAATTTCTTACCCAGAACAAACATGACGGGGAAGATGTCGCCCAAGATGTGATAGTAAAAGCTTTTCTAAAATACGAGCAAGAAAAACTCAGTACTGCCCTTTTGAATAAGATGGCGTATCATCATTGGGTGGATGTGACTCGAAAAAGAAAGAAAGAATCTCTTGGCGAACTCCCTGAATTGAGTGCCAGGGATCATGCTTCCCGAATGAATGAGCTGTCTGAAATGATTGATCATTTAATGGCGAAGTGCACCCCAAAGCAAGCCGTTCTTTTCCTGCTGAAGGAAGGATTTCAATATCAGGCAAGGGAGCTTGCTGAAATGCTTGAGACTTCCGAAACGGCAATAAAATCCGCGTTGTTTCGGGCAAAGAAACGATTGGCAAAGGATAAGAAAGAAGCTGATTCCTTCTGGGATGAGGAAGAACGCGAGCTGCTGTCTGACTTGATGTATACGTCACTGCAATTTCAGGATCCATCTCCTTTGCTTCAGGCATTGCCTGACATTCTTACATTTGAAGGCACTGAAAGTCCGGCACTCAGCCTTACAAGTGTGCGGCCTTTACCGAGCTTCTCTTCTTCGGCCTCTCTGTGCATGGCTGCATAGCCTGCAAAATCGAAACGAGGAGGAACTCCAGTGAGTACGATACCTTATGTTATTGAACAGTCTGGGCGCGGAGAGCGTTCCTATGATATTTACTCCCGGCTATTGAAGGACCGCATTATTATGATCGGGGATGAAATTAATGATCATGTAGCAAACGTAGTTGTCGCGCAGCTTCTGTTTTTAGCTGCAGAAGATAACGAGAAGGACATTTCCATTTATATAAACAGCCCTGGAGGATCCATTACAGCGGGGTTCGCGATTTTTGATACGATGCAATATATCAAGCCTGATGTCAGGACCATCTGCACCGGAATGGCTGCTTCATTCGGAGCAATGCTCCTTTTAGCCGGAACAAAAGGAAAGCGGTTTGCACTCCCGAACAGCGAAATCATGATCCATCAGCCGCTGGGAGGAGCACGTGGCCAGGCGACAGAAATTGAAATCTCCGCCCGCCGCATCCTGAAGCTTCGTGAGCACATCAACGAAATCATCGCTGAGCGCACAGGCCAATCCATTGAAAAAGTAGCCAGAGATTCTGACCGTGATTACTACATGAGTGCTGCTGAAGCGAAGGAATATGGGATTATTGATGAAATTATTGTTTCGAGATGATAAGGGACACATATCTGCTGTAAAAGCAGATGTGTGTTTTTTTACGTGAAATTAACAAATTAAATTGTAAAATAAAAATAAAGGATTTTGCTGAGAGATTGATTTGCATGATCCGCTGCACAGATGGCTATTATTTCTAAAAGGTGACAAGGCAAGCAGTCAAATTTAGAGGAGGTGTTTATCTTGGATCGTTTAGTTGCAAAACCAGAAGATAAACTACGCCGCTTTTACATCCCAGCAAATAAAAGACAGATAGAATAGAAGTCAAAATGGGCCGCAAAAAGGTCCTTTTTTTATGCTCTCATATCTCCTTCGGTATTTCTTAAATTTCCTTTAAAAAATCTTAAGAAAAAGTTTCCTTTCATAATGGGATAGGCTGGCATATAATTTGAGGAGAAGAGATAAAAGAGTGAATTTAACCTGAATACTGTTTTTATATAAAATGTTAATTTAACTAGAATAATAGAAAGACGGGTGAGTCAGTCATGCCCCCAGCAGCAGCTGCAGCAAGCGATCAGACTTCTTTTAACGATATTTATCAAACTTATTATACGGTGATTTACCGGATTGCCCTGCGGATGACGAAGGATCCCCATTTGGCTGAGGATATTGCCCAGGAAACCTTTCTTAAGGCATTTTTGAAGATGGACACGATTTTTGAAAAAGAGAAATTGAAAAATTGGCTTTCATCTATTGCCAGGAGAACGGCGATTGATTTGTTTTTAAGAAAAAAGAGAAATGAGATTACCATTGAAGAGCAGCTGGTAGCGGACGGAAAGGAACAGATAGAGGATACGATTGACTATTCACTGTTAAAAGAAAAGACGAAGCTTCTTGTTTCTAGGCTGAAACCGGATTACAGGGAAATCATGACGCTGAAACTGTTTTTGGAAATGAAAGATCAGGAGATTGCAGAGTATCTTTCCTTGAACCTCTCAACAGTTAAAACAAAAATACATAGAGCGCGAAAGGAATTGAAAGCCGCGCTTTGAAAGAGGATGAAGCTCAAGGGAGTTCATCCTCTTTTTTAAGGTCTAGTCCCATTTATCAGACATACAATGGAAATGATTATCAGAAAAGTGAAACTTTAACTAGGATTTTCCGTATTATCAGGTATAGGAGGGGAGGAAACATATATGATTTATATTTTCACATTAATCCTTTATGCCGTAACACTTGGTTTCATAGGACTTGGCATTTTTATGCTTTTCACTGGATATGAAAAAAAGAAAACAATCATTGTCCTGATCATCGCTCTTATTTTAGTCATTGTGGGTCTATCCATTAATAAACTTATTCCTGCCTCAGATGGTGAAAGAACAATAAATGTAGACAATAAAGCCGTTTCTGAAATTGATGGAGGTTACCAGTGCGTCCTGAAAGACGACTACCTGGAAATGGATTTCCGCTATGAAACTGGCGATAAAGCTAAAGCCGAAACGTACTGTGATCAATTTAATCAAGGGGAAGAGTATACGATAAACTATGTTCGCGAAGATGGGGTTAATTTGATACAAAAATTGATTAATTAACTTCTAAATTAATAAATACTAAAAATTATCGAATTGGATTTTTCCTTCTAATCTTCAGATAAGGGAGTGTTTATATGATTTGGCTCTATTTTTTGATACCAGTATTTATCATTTGTGCTCTGGCAGTCTATTTTGAAAAGAAATCCGGGATGTCACTGCCGGATGGAAGCCTGCAAGAAAAGAAATTACATGAAGTTAGTAAACAAAACGGCATAAATACGAATGGAACAGGCTCAAATTAATACTCAAGGGAACTCCGGGAAAGAAGGGAGTTTCCTTTTTTTTTTGCTCTCGGTAAGAGTTTAAAAATATCCTTTCTTTACAAAATCCAAACAAAAATTTACATAAATTTGATAGTCATCGACATGGTTTTCACGTTACCCTTTATTTATAGAAAACCAAGTTCAGGAGGAGAATTATGAAAAACACTAATTTGTTTCGTAAATTCGGCACATTATCTTTAGCAGGTGTTTTACTGGCTTCGAGTTTTCCGGCAAGTGCTTATTTTGCAAAAGCTGAAACGACAGCTGAGAGAGTTTTCAGCGGAGAAGGAAATGCTTCTTCCCAAATGATGTCAGGGAAAAAAGAAGGCGATGTATCTATCAATAAAACGATGAAAATTTCCGATATAAAATCAGAAAAAGGCCTTAAAGGCCAAATGATTGCAGTGGAAGGTACGGTGTCTGCAGCAAGCGTGAAGGTTCATGCTGATGCCATGCCTGTAACATATATACAAGATGAAACTGGAGGAATTGCAGCTGTCGGACTTGATGCAAAGAAAGGTCAGCGCGTCCGTATAAGCGGGATGGTTCAAGATCAAAAAGGCAGTCGTTCATTATTAACACAGGAAACTGTCCTGTTAGATGAAAAAGATGCAGATGTTGATGAGGTAACAGTTTCTCCTAAAGAAGCAGCCTCAAAAGAAGGTTTGCTTGTGAAAGTAAAAGGTGAAATCACAGCTAAAACCGACGATACACTCACAATTGACGGTGCATTGACTGCCTACGCAGATCCTTCAGCTGGCACATTGCAGGATTACAAAACAGGGGATTCCATTACGGCATCTGGGATCATTGCGTTTGATGAAAAGAAAAAGCCGCGCCTGATTGTGAGCAGTCTTGGAGATATAGTGAAAAACGAACAGATGCCTGATACTCTTCAGCTGAAAAAGGTGGCAGGTTTCAGTACAGGTGTAACGGACAAAGATGGCGGAGTGGCAGAGATTGTGAAATACAATCCTGATAATAAGAAGTTTTACGTGATTAATGGAAAAAGCCAAACCATTGATATTGTCAGTTTAAAAGGCTTAACTTCTGAAGACGGCCAGGAGCTGAAAAAAGAAAAGTCACTTAATATTGCAGAAGCCGTGAACTCGGATACGTTCAAATACGGTGATGTAACGAGCATTGATATCAATCAAAAGCAGAAAGTGATCACTGCGGCTGTTCAGGAGGCAGACTATACGAAAGCTGGCAAAATCGTTGTAATGGATTATGATGGGAATGTATTAAAAACGTTTGATGCCGGTATCCAGCCTGATATGGTGAAAATGTCTGAAGATGGCCGCATTATTCTGACAGCTGATGAAGGTGAACCTAGAGCAGGACTTGAAAATAGAGTGGATCCTGAAGGCTCAGTAACCATTGTGAATTATGAAACGGGTGAAGTGAAGAAGACAAGATTTGATGATGAAAAAGTGATTGATCGTCATGTTCACATCCGGAATAACGGCAATAAAGCAGATGCCGTACATGACTTGGAGCCGGAATATCTTGCTTTGTCTAAAGACGGAAGCAAAGCGTATGTGTCTCTTCAAGAAAACAATGCTATTGCGGCCATTGACGTGGCCTCAGGCAAAGTGAAATCAGTTAAATCTCTCGGTTACAAGGATCATTCATTGCCTGGAAATGAGCTGGATGCTGCACGAAATAACAAAATTAAAATGGAGCGTCTGCCGATTTTAGGTGCCTATATGCCAGATTCCATTGCCCATGTGGACATCAAAGGAGTCAGCTATCTTGTTACGGCAAATGAAGGTGATGCGACAGAGTGGGAAGAGTTTGAAAACGTCACGGACTTTTCAGATGTAAAGGACGGCATCAAGCTGAAATCCAATCTTTTTAAAGGAATGTCACCGAAAGAAGCAAAAGCGGCTTTTGAAAAAATGAAGCACTCCGGAGATTACGATAAGCTCGAAGTACTGACTGACAGAGGAGAGGACGCTGTTTATACGCTAGGCGGAAGATCGTTCTCCATTTGGAAAGCTGACACGATGGAGCTGGTTTATGACAGCGGAAGCGACTTTGAGAAAATAACAGCAGAGCGCTATCCTGAATTTTTCAACTGGTCAAATGATGATAGTGCCTTTGAGAAGCGCAGTGCAAAAAAAGGACCTGAACCAGAGGATGTAAAAATAGGCATGATCGGTCAAGAGGTGTTTGCGTTCGCAGGTCTTGAGCGAATTGGCGGTGTCATGGCATATAATATTTCAAATCCAGAGGATGCTCAATTTGCAAACTATATCAATACTAGAGACTTTTCAAGTGAAATCGCCGGTGACGTTTCCCCTGAAGGACTTGAATTTGTGTCTGCTGAAAAGAGTCCGACAGGCCGTCCGCTTGTTTTAGTGGGAAATGAAGTCAGCGGGACAGTAGCCGTTAATGAAGTGCAGGCTGCTTCGCATAGCAATTGAATGGATATCCATAACCATTCAGTTCAGACTGCAGATTAACAGAATAATAGACATAAAAAAAGCAGAAGCTCCAAGCCGTCAGGCTGGAGTTTCTACTTTTTTCTTCGGCTTTTTAACCGGCACTTGATTCATGCCCAGTTCTTTCGCCTCTTGTGTTAAAGCTTTTATTAAGCTGATGGTCATAAGCGCCATGATGATAGAGAATGGCAGTGCCGCAATGATCATCGTGTTCTGCAGAGCCTGCAATCCGCCTGAATAAAGGAGGACAAGTGCGATTGCAGCTAAGAATACTCCCCAGATCACTTTCACGCTGCCGCTTGGATTTTGAGAACCGTTTGTTGTCATCATGCCAAGCACAAATGTACCAGAGTCAGCTGATGTGATGAAGAACGTGCCGACCAGCAGCATCGCAATAATAGAGAGAATCGTGCCCATCGGGTAATTCTCAAATACACCGAATAGGGATTCTTCTGTTGCAAGTGCTGAAATCTTAGCAATCCCCTCATGCTCAAGCAAGATAGCGGATCCGCCAAAAGTTGAGAACCAAATAAATCCGATAAGTGATGGAATCAGCAAGACGAATACAACAAATTCACGAATTGTTCTTCCTTTAGATACACGGGCAATAAAGATACCGACAAAAGGAGACCATGCAATCCACCATGCCCAGTAGAAAATCGTCCAGCCATTGATCCAGCTGCGGTTTTCTTCATTTAAAGGCGAGATGCGGAAACTCATGTTCAAGATATTTTGGAGGTACGTTCCAAGCGTGTCTGTGAACAGGTTTAGTGTAAATAGCGTTGGTCCAAAAATGAACATTAACATAAAGAGTGCAAAAGCTAAAATCATGTTTGCGTTACTTAAGATTTTAATTCCTTTTCCAAGTCCGCTAAGTGCAGAAATAATGAAAAGAATGGTAAATACTGCAACAATGATAAATTGAACGACCATGTTTGAAGGGATGCCATATAAGAAGGATAAACCTCCGTTGATTTGAACCGCTCCAAAACCTAAAGTAGTCGCTACACCGATGACAGTCGCAATAACTGCAATCACGTCAATCGCTTTTCCAATCGGTCCATTTGCATGGCGGCCGATGATTGGTTTAAGTGTTGCGCTGATTAATCCAGGCTCGCCTTTTCGGAAAGTAAAGTAAGCAAGAACTAGTGCAACGATTCCATAAATGGCCCATGCATGTACACCCCAATGGAAAAAGGTAAATCTCATGGAGTTGCGAATTGCCTGATCTGTGCCTGTTTCACCAGTTGGAGAACTTAATGCATAATGGCTGATTGGTTCAGCCGCTCCCCAGAATACAAGACCAATTCCCATTCCCGCACTAAAGAGCATTGCAAGCCAGGTTGGGCGTGAAAACTCAGGCTTATCCTCCGGTTTCCCAAGTTTAATCCGGCCAATCGGACTTACGAGCAAATATAAGCAAACAAAAACAAACGCGGTAACTACAATCAGATAATACCATCCCAGTTTATCTGTGATAAATCCTTGCATACTGCCTGTGACACTCTCAAGTGATGATGGTGCAACAACACCAACCAAAACGAGAAGGGCCAAAATGGCAGCTGATACGTAAAATACAGCTGAAACATTTTTCATATTAAAATAAAAACTCCCATCTTTGATAGATTCGCAGAGGGCTTTACTTCAATTGGAAAACACAAAAACATGCAAAACCAACCATTACATTTCTTTCTTTTTTTATGAAGCAATAGTAACTAACCCTTAAAGATTGCGTTAATAAAATACGTTAACTAATCATTCTCACTTAGCTATTATTTCCTCATGAACACTAAGCTGCCTGAACAATTATTCAGGCATATTACATCTGGATGGATGTTTGGTTATTTGTTTGTTTTGCCGCGCGGACATCTTGCTCGAATGCGGGGGATCTTGATGGTTTTCTGAAAAGGCACTTCAACAGTATACACTACTTAAGCAGAAAATGTCTTTTCCTGATGAGTCTTTTAACAAAATTGTAATTGGTAGAAAGGTAGGGTGTTTTGCAGGTTTTTGTGTTTTCGAAGCAAAGCTCTGAGAACAATTCCCCATTCTGGTGGGGTTTAAACCTGTTTTTGTGAAAAAATGCACATGAAAATCTGTAATGAATATTCTCTAAAAGACAGATATAATAAAAACTAGATTTGCGAACTGTGCTAAAAGGAGATATGAGATGAAAAAAAAAGAAGATGTGCGTTTTAAGATTGCTCATAAAGAAGCCAAAATCGGAATTGGTCTTGTTCTTTTTAATTTTATTTGGTGGTTTGGCTTCGCCTATGGGCTTGGTTCAGGTGATCCTGAATCTTACCGGTACATACTTGGATTGCCAGAGTGGTTTTTTTACAGCTGTGTACTTGGATTTGTCGTGATGACGGCACTCGTCATTATATGCGTGAAATTCTTTTTCAAGGAAGTATCGTTTGAGGATAAGGAAGAAGGTGATATCGGATGAATTGGGCAGTTATTTTTCCGTTATTCCTCTTTTTAGTTCTCATTTTCTTCGTCGGTTTTTGGGCTAATCGTTTTGTGAAATCCTCAGATTCTTTTCTGCAGGAATATTTTCTTGGCGGAAGACAGCTGGGAGGATTTGTGCTTGCGATGACGATGATCGCGACTTACGGAAGCGCGAGCAGCTTTATCGGCGGACCGGGTGTTGCTTACACACGGGGGCTTGGATGGGTGCTCTTATCCATGGCACAGCTTGCAACAGGATATTTTGTGCTGATGGTGCTTGGGAAAAAGTTTGCGATTATGGCGCGGCAGTACAAGGCGATTACGCTGATTGATTTTTTGAAAGAACGATATAAAAGCCATGCGGTCGTCATTATTTCAGCCATCAGTATTATTGTCTTTTTGTTCTCGGCGATGGCTGCCCAGTGGGTTGGCGGTGCAAGATTGATCGAATCGCTGACTGGTTTGTCTTATACAACCGCTTTGTTCATATTTGCTGTATCCGTTCTTGTGTATGTTATTATCGGCGGATTCAGGGCGGTTGCGCTGACAGATGCGGTTCAGGGTGTCATTATGTTTGTTGGTACGCTGGTTCTGCTTGTGGCAACAATTATTGCAGGCGGAGGAATTTCAAACATTATGGCAGAGCTTGTGGCAGAAAATCCGAATCTTGTATCACCTTATGGGGCAGAGCGCGATTTAACCCCGCTCTATGTTTCTTCTTTTTGGATACTCGTTGGAGTCGGTGTTGTCGGCTTGCCGCAAATTACTGTCAGAGCAATGTCCTACAAAGATTCTCGTTCGATGCACAGAGCAATCATTATCGGTACAGCTGTCATCGGGTTTATTATGCTCGGCATGCACTTAATTGGTGTTTTTGCCCGGCCGATTCTGCCAGGTGTAGAAGTGGGAGATCAGGTAATGCCGATGCTGACGCTGAAAGTATTGCCGCCTTTGCTTGCAGGACTCGTCCTTGCTGCCCCGATGGCTGCAATCATGTCGACCGTTGATTCACTGCTGATTTTGGTCAGCTCAGCGATAGTAAAGGATATTTATTTAAACTATATTAAACCTGAAGCTACGGAAAAACAGGTAAAAAACACAAGCTTCTGGGTAACAAGCGTAATCGGGATTTCCGTGGTGCTGTTCGCATTAAGCCCGCCTGAACTGCTGATTTGGCTGAACTTGTTTTCGTTCGGAGGACTCGAATCGGTCTTCATTTGGCCAGTTGTTTTCGGCTTATATTGGAGCAAAGGAAATAAATATGGTGCCGTATCATCGATGATTTTTGGCATGGGGTCATATATTCTGCTTGACCGGCTGCATCCAAATGCGCTCGGCATGCATACCGTTGTGCTTCCGATTCTGATTTCCTTATGTGCTTATGTTGCTGGAAGTCTGCTAACACAGCGACTAAATGTTCAGTTAGAAAAATAAAGAAATTGGTTCATTTTTCCTGGGAAAAATGAAACTTAATGGATAGAGAATCGTACATATAGTACGGTTCTTTTAATTTGGACACATACATATGAAAGTAAGCAAGAGCAGTCCGGACACCAGAACTGAATGATAGATTTATCAGGGGGAAATAAGAATGTCACTAGCTGCAAAAGCGTATTCATGCAATGGAAGAAGTTCATGGTCAGGAAGTTCACGAACGGAAAAAGAAGGGTATCAATGGATTGTTAATACGTCGGACAAAGGATACGTCCAATCTGGAGGCTCCATATGCGGGGTCGTCTTAAGCAACACTGTCATTGATTTCAGCGATTCCTTTCTCGCTAAAAATGGCTATTCAGGAAACAAATCATCTTATGTAGCAAGCATTCAAAGAACGCTTGCATGCCTAGGCTACTCACCGGGCGCTGCTGACGGGATCTTCGGAAGCGGGACAGAGAGGGCAGTCAAGGAATTTCAGGCTGACAAAGGCCTTTCAGCAGACGGAATTGTGGGCAAGGATACCTATTATTGTTTATCGACTGCGAGGTATTAAAAAACAAATTGTACTTTCATTAAAGTTGAGAATTCGAGCTTCAAACAAAAAAAGACTCGTCAAATTCGACGAGTCTTTGGTATTTTAAAACCTCAGTTTTAATCATCCAGCTTTAGAATCCGCATCGGATCAAATTCTACAAGTTCGGCTCCTTCCGGGGGAGAAGTATCAAATAGTTTGTGGTCTTTTTCTGCTTCAATAACCTTGAATTCAATCAGCTTAGGTCCATCATCATTCGGCAATTTTTTCCCATTCTCTATTCTGTATTCATTGATGATCCAGTTTGTTTCTTTATCAAACCAGTACTCTGCGATCCATCCATCATCAAACGTAATTTCGTACATATCTGCTTTGCGTCCGACATAGGTCGTTTCCCCAAGGTGCTTAATTTGGCTGGGATCTAAATCTTTAAAGATATCTTGTGTCATTTGTGAAATGGTTCCGTCTAATGGTTCTAATGTGTATATTTTTTCGTCTTTGAAATAGGTTATTCGTACACTACCATCTGAGACTTCAAAGTTGCCGTTTGCATATTCATTCCGATTTTTTTGTCCTGATTCATATGTGATCATTTTGTTGCCATTCGGCGTTTCTTTTACGGTCCGAATAACCAGTTCCGTATCCTTCTTCTTCTTTTTATCTTCATCCTTATGCTCAAGCGGTTTGTCCATTTCTAAAAACTTGTCTCCAATTAACTCATTGAGCGCTCTTTCTATCGCTGCTTTGACCGGAGGTGTGTTCCAGGCTGCAAGACACAGGATGAAAAGGGATGCACAAATGAGTGCTGCGCGTTTTAAGTATTTATATGGATTTGGCTTTTGCTTTTTCTGCTGCAGGAGAACGATGGCTTCATCTTCAAGAATGATGTCCAATGCTTCTTCAAGCTGCAGAAAGTGTTCAAAGGCTTCTGAGCATTCCTCGCATTCTTCAATGTGTTCAAGCAGGGCATCCTGTTCCGACTCAGACAGCTGATCAAAGGTCAGAATTTTTTCTTGGCATTTTACGCAGTTCATTTAGAGCACCCCCTTACTTTTAAGAGCGTCCATTAATTTCTTGCGGCCCCTAAATACTCTTGTTTTTACTTTTGCAAGGGAAATTTTAAGGCTTGCAGCTATTTCTTCGTATGAACGGCCTTGATTTCTTAAGATGAGAATATTCTTTGTTTCCTGATCAAGCGTCTGAAAAACTTCTTTAACCTCACCGATCATTTCTTTCGACAGAAATGCCCGTTCCGGTGTTTCAGTGTCGATGCTGATGTGGTGCTTGTATTCTTCACTCACATGCTGAACCGTATCCTGATTGCGTTTCATTTTGCGCAGATGATCATAGGTTGTGTTTTTTGAAAGTATGGTAATCCATGCTTCGATATTTTCAGGATATTCTCTCTCTTTGTCTGAAAAGTACCGAAAGATTTTAATAGAAGCATCTTGAAGGATGTCATCGACTAGAGAAGGATTCTTGATTAACTTCCTGATGGTTCTCTCCATTCGGGGACGGTGCGCTTCAATCAGCTTTTCAACATTCACTGTTTCCAATCTCCCCACCCTTTTTCCTTACTGAATTGACGTCGCGTAATGACATTAGTTTCAAAAATATGTAAAATAAAAAAATCAAACCTCTGTCATTATAACAAAGGACAGCATGTACACATGAAATTATTTTATAATAATGGAAACTTTTTTCCTTCTTATTCGTATTACATTTGAATACATAAATCGACAGAAAGAAATGAGGTTTAAAACATGACGCAGTATGCACTTGAAGTGCAGTCTCTGACAAAGAAAATCGGCAAAAAAACAATCGTGGATGATGTCAGCTTTCAAGTTGAAAAAGGGGAAATCTTCGGTCTGCTTGGTCCTAATGGCGCCGGTAAAACAACGATTATCCGCATGATTGTCAGTCTGATCAACCGCACTGGCGGGGATGTGATCATTAATGGCCATAATCTCGATGATTCCTTCAAGGAAGCAATGAGCGAAATAGGCGCAATCGTAGAGAACCCGGAGTTTTACAAATATATGAGCGGATTAAAAAACATCCGTCATTATGAACGGATGGCCGTAAAAGATATTTCAGAAGAACGCAGAAATGAAGTCATTGAACTTATAGGCCTTCAGAATGCGATGCAGCAAAAGGTGAAAACTTATTCACTTGGCATGCGCCAGCGGCTTGGAGTTGCACAGTCTTTATTGCATAATCCGTCTGTCTTGATTTTTGACGAGCCGACAAACGGTTTGGATCCGCAGGGAATCAGAGAGTTCAGAGATTATTTGCGCAAACTCGCAAACGAAGGGATCTCCGTGCTGGTCTCATCCCATCTGCTGTCAGAAATGCAGCTGATGTGCGACAGGTTCGCCATTATTGAAAAAGGAAAATTGATTCACATTTCATCCATGCATGATTCAATGGAAGAAAGTCATGAAATGACACGCGAGGTTGTTTTTGAAGTAAGCGACAGCTCTCAGGCGGCCATTCTCATTAAAGAAAATAGCTTATATGAAGGTGTGATGGAAGCAAAGGGCGACCAGCTTAAGCTTCATTTGGACAAGGAAAAGACGATGGCCATTAATCAGCTGCTCGTTTCAAGCGGAGTCGGCGTATACGGAATCACAAGCCATAAAGCAACACTTGAAGACCGCTTTTTAGAGCTGACGAACAAAGAGAAAAAGGAGCAAATGCTATGATTGGACTCATACAAAATGAATGGATGAAAATCTTTTCGAAGCTGTCCAGCTGGATTTATCTTATTTTACTAGTGGTCCTCGTATCCGGAGCTGCTTTTATCGATTACAAGTTTTCAGAGAAACCGAGCGATAACTGGCGCCAGGACGTTCAGGCAGAAATCACGCAGCTGCAGAAGGATATGAAAGATCTGCCGGCAGAGGAACAGGAATGGCAGCAAATGCAAATTGGGGAAAAGCAGCTGTATTTGCAGGAGGACATTAATCCTAATGCCAAAAGCACCTGGCATTTTCTAAATAATGTTGTCTTTATGATGACGTCTGTCGTTACATTGTTTGCGGTTATTGTGTGCAGTGCAAATGTGGCATCTGAATTCTCGGACGGGACCATTAAACAGCTGCTGATCAGACCGCATAGAAGGTGGAAGGTATTGCTTTCTAAATACATCGCAGCGACGCTTTACTCGCTTCTTCTTTTGCTTGCGCTGCTTACTGCCGGGTATTTAGCAGCTCTGATCATGTTTGGTGCAGGAGATTTTGGTGAAAGAATGTTTGAAATGTCGATGGAAGGTCAAATGAATCCTGAAAACATCGTGGCTGTAGGCGATCAGGCTGTGCTGAAACTGCTTTATTTCCTGCCGAGTCTATTCATCGTAACAGCGATTGCTTTCATGTTGTCGACTTTATTTAAGAGTCAGGCACTTGCAGTCGGCATCGGGATTTTTGTCCTGTTTTTCTCATCGACAATCGGAGGAGTCATTCTTTTCTTGGCTGAAAAATACACATGGACAAAATTTTTAATCTTTCCGCACATGGATCTGACTGTGTATGCCTATCAGGATAAGATCCTTGAAACCATTACGCTGCCAATCTCATTGCTTATTTTGGCCATTTATTATGCGGTATTTATGACGATAACGTTCCTGTATTTTCAGAAAAGAGATATCAGCATATAATTTTCCACCAAAAAAGAATCAATTCATTTGGTTCTTTTTTGGTTTATGGAGTAAAATAGAGGACAGATATGAGTGGAGAAATCAGGAGGAGAAATATCTTGCACAGAAATCAGAAATTCTATAACTATTTGAAGCAGCGGGCGCATCATTTGACGGAAGAATGGTATGACTCTCTGGATAAATCCCAAACAGGAGGTGTATACACCTCAAAAGACCCTGAAGTGATTAAAGCTTTAAAGGCACAAAACCAGGAATTTCATCAAAGATTTATTCAGGTTTTTGCTGAGGAAGAAAAGGGTTTTATGGAGCTGTTTGAAGAATGGATCGAGAAAATCGCTAAAGACGGCGAGCATTTAAGTACACCGATTCAGTTTATTATTAAAGAATTTATGAGAACGCGCAGTCAGTATTTAGATGAAGTCAGTACATTTGCGCGTCTTCATCCCGAGGATTACTCTCAAGAACAGTATAATGCCTGGAAAGATATAATAGTG
This sequence comes from Metabacillus idriensis, assembly GCF_009674765.1. GTDB lineage: Bacteria > Bacillota > Bacilli > Bacillales > Bacillaceae > Bacillus_P > Bacillus_P idriensis. The sequence continues at coordinate 739,955 of NZ_WKKF01000001.1, forward strand.
AGAGCGCATGACAGGGTTATTTATCATTTTGTTGAAGAGACCCAAAAAACAGCTGACCGTCAATTAAAAGCTCAGCAGGAAATGATTTATGAGCTCAGCTCACCCGTTATCAAACTTCAGGATGACACGGCCTTGCTTCCGCTTGTTGGAGATATTGACACAGCTCGCGCTAAAATGGTTCTTGAAAATACGTTAAAGCAATGTTCTGAAAAGAGAGTGTCTCATTTGTATATTGATTTATCTGGTGTAGTGATGATTGATACGATGGTGGCACATCAAATTTTCCAATTGATTGATGCTCTGAACCTGATCGGCATAAAAACAACATTGTCCGGCATTCGTCCTGAAATCGCGTTAACATCTATGCAGCTTGGACTGACGTTTGATAATATTTCCATAAAATCGACACTATCTCAGGCACTTGCAGCTAGATAGGCTTTAGGACATAAATTGAAAATGTCTGCGAACAGTCTAGGGGGATCTTTGTTTCTCAAGATAAAATGTTAAGAGCACATTAAGGGGAAATGTACGTGAAACAAAAAATAGATCAGTTCACAAAAGATTTAATGCAAGCAGCAGGCGGACATATATTGTATTACATTCATAATGAAGAAATATATATTGAAAATACGGTTGCTTATATAGTGTCTGGAGTAGAACAGGGAGATCGCGTTTTTGTAATTGAAAATGAAAGATTGTCACCTGCCATTGTCAGCAAAACCAAACAGCTTTTGACTAAAGAACAGTTTGCTAAAGTTCACTTCATAAACAATTTTGATTTTTATAGTTTGCACGGAGAGTTTAATTCAATGAAAATCACCGATTACTTTTCTTCTATTGTTAATCCTTATATAGAGGCTAAAGATTCTATTCGGACATGGGCCCATGTAGAATGGGGAAAAGTCAATGATGTGATAAAGACGATTGGCGAATACGAAATGAATGCAAACAAAACGGTTTCTGAAATGGGGATTATTTCTGTTTGCGCCTATGATGCTGAAAGAGTTCCTGAAGAATTGAAAGAAAACTTAATGATTAATCATGATTTTTTCATGACGGATAATGATATTTTGGATCTTTCAAATGCAGAAGTGAAATGAAAAAAGGAAGAGCGGAGAGTAAATCTCCGCTCTTATTTTTTGTACTGAAAGGCAGCCGTTTCAATCTTAGCTAAAATCGTGGTTACTTTGCCATTCAGCTCTTTTTCTTTGACAGGTATGACGTGCCAGCCTTGTTTATTGAGGTATCTCCTTTTTTTAAGGTCCTCAATTTTGTCCGAATCTGGGGCACAGCGGAGGGCAATCCGGTAATAGGGGAGTACTAAATCCAGCGTATAGGGTCCGCATTTTTCTTGAACCCGTACATAATAGCCATTGTTGCGGAGGGTATCATAGAGCCTGCGCTGCATCCTGCTTTCACACTTTTGATCCTGCCTCTGAAAGATTTCAGGATCAGCATTTATATAAAGATAGAAGAGGACAATGAATAATGGCAGCCATAAAAAGATTAAGAATAAAAGCGTAACCTGTGTCATGCTTATCACCTCTGCCCATTAGCTTTTGCAAGTTCGGCATGAACCATTCTTTTAAGTGCTTGTGGAAAATTATACAAGTATTCATGGTAAAATGAAGAAAAAGGGAGGGGTAAGCATGAAGCAGAACATTTATGATCATGAGACGTTTTTTGAGTACTATCGATCTCACCGCAAAACAGGGGTGACCTACAATGATTTTGTCGAGCAGCCGGCGATGAAAGCTGCGCTGCCTGATCTTCATGGGAAAAGCATTCTTGACTTGGGCTGCGGGACAGGAGACTTTGCGAAATATTGCGTCGATCATGGTGCTTCTTCTGTTATGGGAGTGGATCTTTCTGAAAAAATGCTGAATCAGGCCATCTTTGAAAACTCGCATGAGAAGATCGAGTATGTCTGTTCTTCTATTGAAGAATATGTGGCGGTGGATGACTCATTTGACGTCATTATAAGCTCGCTTGCCTTCCATTACATTGAAGACTTTACGGAACTGATCAAAAAAATAAGCAGATGGCTGAAACCCGGCGGCAAGCTTGTGTTTTCTGTAGAACATCCCGTTGTGACAGCCCGCTTAGAGATGAACAATTGGGTAATAGACCAAGATAAACACAAACTCCACTGGGCATTCGATAATTATCATGAAGAGGGAATGCGTGAGCAAGAATGGGTAATTAAGGGAGTCGTTAAATATCACCGTACTCTATCAACCATTGTCAATACGGTTATCAAAGAAGGGCTTGTACTGGAAGAATTAAAAGAGCCGCAATCGATACCAATCGGACTTGAGCGGCTGCCAAAGCTTGTAAATGAAAAGCGCAGACCCTCTTTTCTAATCGTAAAAGCAGGAAAGTAAAAGCGAGAACGCTTCTATTTTCAGAAGATAAGCGTGTATAATAGGATCATTAAAACCAAGAAAGAAGTGGAAGGTTTGAAGCTGAGTATTTTAGATCAGGCACCAATTGCGCAGTCTGCTTCCCCGCAAGCTGCGCTGCAGGAATCATTGAAGCTTGCGCAGCTGGCTGAAAATACAGGCTACTCACGATACTGGATCGCCGAGCATCATGATATGGCGGGACTTGCGTGTCCTGCGCCGGAAGTGATGCTGAGCTATATTGGTGCCGGAACACGTACGATCCGAATCGGTGCTGGTGCGATTTTGCTGCCGCATTATAAGCCATACAAAGTGGCTGAAACGTTTCATCTGCTTGCCACTCTATTTCCGGGAAGAATTGATCTTGGAATTGGAAGGGCTCCAGGAGGATCAGCTGAAGCAACAATAGCTTTGTCCGATAATTTCCTTGAAAACGTACGGACAATGCCGCAAAAATTGAAAGAACTGCTTCGCTTTTTACATAATGATTTTCCAGCTGAGCATATGTTCTCTAAGATTAAAGCTTCGCCTATTCCAGCAGAGTCCCCTGAAGTCTGGCTTCTCGGCACAAGCGAAAAAAGCGGGAAGCTTGCTGCTCAAACAGGGATCGCTTATGCTTTCGGCCAGTTTATGAGTGATAAGAACGGGGCGGAAATGCTAAAAGGATACAAGGATTTGTTTCAGCCGAAATATGAACTGAAGCAGCCCAAATCCATTTTGACTGTAAATGCCGTTTGTGCAGAAACGACAGAAAAAGCAAAAGAAATGGCAAGCAGCGCACATCTGTGGAGAATGCAGCAGCTCCAGGGAATAACAAGCGGTGTTCCATCTATAGACGAGGCAAAGGATTACAAATACAATCCTGAAGAACGGGAAATGATTGAGGCAGCTGAGGCAAAGATGGTGATCGGAAATCCATCTGAAGTCAAAAAGCAGCTTATGGAAATCGAAAGAAACTGCGGTGCGGATGAGCTGATGATTGTCACAATTACACACAGCTATGAGGATCGCCTCAAATCTTACAAATTAATCGCAGATGAAATGGGAGAGATGATGAAATGAAGAAATTAGGTTTTGTAATCATGACGCTATTATTGCTTTTAATGGCAGCTTGCGGCAATGATGCAGAGGAGCAAAGTTCCGATAAACCGGCTAAGAAGGTTGAAAAAAATCCAATTGTCACAATCACAATGGAAAACGATAAGCAAATCAAAGTTGAGCTGTATCCGGAGATTGCGCCTAACACTGTGGCGAACTTCGTTTCGCTTATCAACGATAAATTTTATGATGGTCTGATTTTCCACCGCGTCATTCCTGAATTCATGATTCAGGGCGGTGATCCTGAAGGAACCGGAACAGGAGGTCCTGACTACGCCATTAAAGGGGAATTCAGTTCAAATGGATTTGAAAATCCGCTGAAGCATGAACGCGGAGTCATCTCAATGGCACGTTCGCAGGCACCGGATAGCGCCGGATCTCAATTTTTCATCATGGTAGCTGACTACCCAAGTCTTGACGGCGAATATGCCGCTTTCGGAAAAGTAACAGAAGGCATGGATGTAGTAGATGAAATCGCAGGTGCAGAAACGAATGGCGAAAAGCCAGTTGAGGATCAGAAAATGAAAACCGTAACCGTCGATACATTCGGCGAGGAGTACGGAGAGCCTGAGAAGGTGGAGTAGAGGAAAGCAGCGGAAATCCGCTGCTTTTATTTTGTCTTATTATGATTTTTTTCTTCATAAGGTGCTTCATGCTTGGTCTCGCTTATTGGAATTTCTTTTGAATAATGGCGGACGAGTCCATTGTCGATGTCGTTGACGGGTGTAAATTCATTGCTGGGCAGCTTGCGGTTTTTCCTGATGATTTTGTAGAGAGAAAAAGCGATGACACCAAGAATGACAGCGAGAAAGATGGTTTCCATTGGAGCACCTCCGTATTGTTTATCTAGAATATTATTCCTTTTATAATGTGTGGAATCCTTCTTGGTATTTCTTAATTATGGAAAAAATATATAAATATTCCAAAAAATATGTTGTCTGGACTTTCCACCTGTCATATAATTATTACATATGAAACATCAATTAAATGGTGACCAACTATTAAAGGTTTTAGAGGCTCTTTCAAATCCTTACCGCTTAAAGATTTTGGCTGTCCTTTATAAAGAGAGACAGTACGTCAGCCAGCTTGCAAGAGAGCTCGGCATCAGCCGGCCTCTTCTATATTTGCACCTTCAAAGACTCGAAGATGCTGAATTAATTAAGGGGCAGCATGAAATCTCGGAAGACGGGAAAGCAATGAAATATTTTGAGCTAATCCCATTCAATCTTCCAATCGATGAATCTCTGATTGCCAGTGTGGCTGAAAGTTTGACCATTAAGAAGAAGAAGGAGTCCCTGTCCCGTCCTGAGGAACACTGAGGTTCGTGCTACAAAACCGAATATGCAGTGCAAATTCGATTTTACAGGGTGAGAAATCACCCGAATGGTCCCCTGAAATCCTGTTAATCGATTATATAGGGTAAGATATCACCCGAATCATACCCTGAAATCCTGTTTATCGATTTTATAGGGTAAGAAAGCGCCCGAATGGTCCCCTGAAATCCTGTTTATCGATTTTATGGGGTAAGAAAGCGCCCGAATCGTACCCTGAAATCCTGTTTATCGATTCTACAGGGTAAGAAATCACCCGAATCATACCCTGAAATCCTGTTTATCGATTCTACAGGGTAAGAAATCACCCGAATCATCCCCTGAAATCCTGTTTATCGTTTTTACAGGGTAAGAAAGCGCTGGAATCGTCCCCTGAAATTCTGTTTATCGATTATATAGGGTAAGAATGAGCCTGAATCCCCCTGAAATCCTGTTTATCGATTTTACAGGGTAAGAAAGCGCCCGAATCGTCCCTTGAAATACCTCGCACTCAATGTTCGAGCATCAAAACCGAATTTGCAGCGACAACAAAAACAACAATCTATGAGATCAGCCATGTTATTAGAAGGAATGGAGGAAGCAGAAGTGGATATCTTAACTTCTTTAGGGCCAATTATCATCATGCTTTTAATAGCGGCTGTTCCATTATTCGTGATCATTCGCTTATTTAGGAGAATGGAAGCACGAGCTGAAGAAAGACTCAAATTAGATCGGGAGCAGATTGCTTTTCAAAATGAGCAGCTAAAAGCAAATCAGGAATTGAATAGGCGTTTATCCAACATTGAGGACATGCTTAAAGAAGTAGAATAAAGAAAACCCACTCTTTTGCAGCTTGCAAAAAGAGTGGGTTTTTCTATTATTGATTCAAAAATTTCACACAAACCGGATCAGGAACGGTTACATCTGATTGAAGCAGTGTCAGCGTGCCTGTCTCTGGATTTCTTTCAAATAAAACAAGGCTGCTGCTTTCCTGATTTGAAGCAATTAAGAATTTCTCTGTCGGATCAAGGGCAAAATCACGGGGCCAGTTGCCTTCTGTTGAAGTGCGATCAACAAATGTCAGCTCGCCAGTGTCGCTGTTTGTGCTGAATACGGCGATGCTGTCATGGCCGCGGTTCGCTGCATAAACGAATCTCCCGTCAGATGAGATATGGATGGCGCTGCCCTGGTTATTTTCAGTAAAATCATCCGGAATGGTTGAGATGTACTGTAATTCTTTAAAGCTGCCATTTTCTTCGTTGTAAGCAAGGACAACCACTTCATTGCTCAGCTCCGTCATGAGATAAGCGATTTTTCCGTTCGGATGGAACGTCATATGTCTTGGACCGCTTCCTGCCGTTAAATGAAGGCTGTGAATTTCGTTTAATTCGCCTTTGTTTAATTCGTACGTATACAGTTTATCTGTTCCTAAGTCGATGGCGGCCACGTATTTCTGATCCGGAGTAAAGCCTGCATAATGGGCATGAGGTCCATCTTGTCTTTCTTTGTTAGGGCCGTCTCCTTCATGTTTTTTAATAGAGAGAGAAGGATAAAGAGTTTCACTTTCAGCGTTCATTTCATAAGATTGAATGGTCCCATTGTGATAATTAGCTGAAACGACAAACTGATTCTCATCATTCACACTGACATGACATGGAGATGCGCCTTGAAGCAGCTGACGGTTCAATTCCTTCAATTCACCTGTTTCCGTATTTCTTGAATAAGCAACTACGCCTCCTGCCTCGCCTGCATTGGCAACGGCATAAACAAAGCGGTTGTCCTTGCTGAGATTTAAGTATGTAGGGCTTCCAATGGCAGCAGCAACGCTGACTTCACCCAGTTTTTTCTCGTCCGTATCAAGAGTGAACGAGTAAATTCCTTTGCTGTCACCTTTTGTGTATGTACCGATATAGCCAGTATACTTCATCTTTTTTCCTCCTATTTAGTAGGTTTGCCTTTATTTTAGCACATGAAGCGCGTGAACTCTCATCTGAAAGGTCCGGTATTCATCCATACCCTTCCGTCTTGAAAACAGAAACCCCTTTTACTGAAAAATATGCTGAGGCTATTCCATCAAATTCGACACCATTTTACAAAAAAATCACTATATTATTAAGTATCAAAGAATCAAACAAATCATAAAAGAGGAGGAGAAAGGAATTTGACTATCAACGAACTGTTTAGCCTGAAAAATAAAACGGCCATCGTAACAGGCGGAGGAAAAGGTCTTGGTGCCAGAATGGCCATGACGCTTGCAGAAGCAGGATCAAATGTTGTGGTTTGTTCAAGGGATCTGAAGGCATGTGAAGGGGTAAGCGAGCAATTGAAGGCAAAAGGGGTCAAATCGTTAGCCTTACAGTGCGATGTGTCAAAGCAAGAGGACATTGAGAGAGTCGTTGCCGAAACTCTCAGCCACTTTGGCTCAATCGATATATTGGTTAACAACAGCGGAACCTCATGGATGGCCCCTGCGCTTGATCATCCGGCGGATAAATGGGACAAAGTCATGAATGTAAATGTGAGAGGATCGTTTTTATTCAGCCAGGCTGCGGCAAAAGTCATGATCAGCCAAGGCGGAGGGAAAATCATCAATATTGCTTCTGTAACGGGAATGGGAGGAACACAGCCGGAGCTTATGGACACAATTGCCTACAGCACGAGCAAAGGGGCACTCATGACATTTACAAAAGATCTCGCAGTAAAGCTTGCAAGACATAATATTCAAGTGAACGCCATTGCACCAGGGTTTTTTCCCACTAAAATGTCCCGCAGTGTCCTTGAAAAGGAAAATGCGATGATTTTAAAGGGAGTACCTGCAAGAAGATTCGGCAATGACCAGGATCTTGATGGCGCCATTTTATTTTTATCAGGAAAAGCTTCTGATTATGTAATTGGCCAGGTATTGGTTGTCGATGGAGGCATTACGGCATTAGTATAATCAATTTCATTTAAGAAGAGGAGTAAAAGAAAATGGATCAACGTTATTATGATCTTTTAAAAGAGAAGGGAGGAGAACTCGAGCAGCTGCTGAACGGCATGATTCAAGCAGGATTAAATCAAAAGGGCATCGTTCAGGCAGCAGAAGTTCTCTTAAAATCAGGAGCTTTGAAAGTGAAATCTGCAAGCGTAATGGCGGAAAAAATAATGGATCATTCCCTTAGCTTGCCAAGCAAAGAAGATCTGAAATATGCAGCCGGACTCATAGCACAGGCCGAAAAAAAAGCAGAAAGCATGACAGCAAGCCTGCATGAATTGAAGCAGAGTCCTTGCAAGGCTATCGAAAAGATTGAGGATAAAATGGAAAGCCTGGAGGATTCACTTAAGTGTTTGATGAAAACGATGAAAAAAGTAAAGAAGCATCAAGCAAAGAACATGATTGAAGAATTGTTTGAAGAGTACCGTGAACGTTTTGAAGAATCCCTGAATGATCGAAAAGCCGAGCAGACGTTGGGAATGAAAGCGGCAAATTCAGAAGAAAAAACTTCAGATCTTATCATTACCCGCGGAGAAAAAAGAGATAAAAAGAAGAGAGGAACCATCATCCATGAAACCTGAAAAGGATATTGAACTGGAACGGTGGAAGAATTTTGCGAGTGTTTTTAATGATGATGACATTCAGACTGGATTTACTGAAAGAGAAGCAGTCTGGAAAAAAAATAAAGCGACGCTGTGGCGTTATAAGCCGTCTGTAAGAAAATACAGCACGCCCCTTTTTATGGTTTATTCTCCCGTAAACGAGCCGTTTATCCTTGATTTACAGCCAGGCATCAGTGCAATCGAATCATTTATCAATAATGGCTTTGATGTCTATTTGCTTGATTTTGGAATCCCTGATTATGAAGATAAAGATTTTTCAATTGCTGATTACATTCTGCTGTATATAAAAGAGGCAGCGGAGTTTGCTCTTTCCCATTCTGGTGCAGCGGACTTATCTGTAATTGGCTACTGCCTTGGAGGAACCCTTGCAGCAATCTATGCTTCTCTCGCAGGAGAATCAATCCGCAACTTAATCTTATTTTCAACTCCAATCGACTTTCGGCATGTTCCGTTATTTGATGAATGGACAAAAGCTCTGAGAGAGAGAGATCTCGATTTTAATGAAATCATCGATCAATATGGAGTGCTTCCTGCAAGCCATGTTGAAGCAGGAATACGGCTGCTCACGTCCCCAATCTATTACACCCCCCATCTGACTCTTCTTGCAAAGGCCGATGATCCGGAATACGTCTTGAAGTGGAGACGTTTCAATAAATGGACGAAAAGCTACATTCCCATGCCAGGTGCTTTTTTAAAGGATTTGATTCACGATTTTGTTAAAAAAAATAAGTTTGTAAAAGGCAAAATGAAAATAAATGGTCAAAAAGCAGACCTGAAAAACATAAAAGCCAATGTCCTTGTCATTGCGTCCGCATTTGACCGATTGGTTCCAAAAGAACAAAGCGAACCGATCATGAAGCTTATCTCAAGCAAAGATAAAGAATTCCGCCTGATTCAGAACGGTCATGTTCCTCTAACTGTAAAAGATGGACAGCTGCCGGAACTTCTCGCAGACTGGCTGCCGAAGCGATCAAATCCAAGTTAATGAATGGAGGATGAGCATGTATTTTTTAAATGAACCCATGCAATATGAACTTTCACCTGTGATTGAGTATTTAGGTTTTGCAGGTATTGTCTATTTCCGTTTTTTTGCAAATTTATCAATAGAATAGTAACTCTTTAGGAGAGAATGCAGTCGTCTTTTTATATTTATTTTCGTGCATTTAGAAAAAAGGACAGACGTTAGAGTACACCCTAAGGAACATTTGATACTATGAAGCATGCAAGAAGAGATTTCTCAGTAAAATTTTATAGACAAAAAAGCTGCAGCCAACTCGAGTGGCGGCAGCTTTTACTGTTTTCTAAAACCAAAATCATGCAAAGCCTGTTTCATATTAAACTTCGTAGTTACTGCATTAAAATCTAGTCCAAGGCTCATTATCGTCTGGGCGATCTCAGGGCGAATGCCTGTCAGAACTGTATCAATGCCGCTCAGCTTCAGAGCGTTAACAATTTTGAAAATTTGATCAGCGACCATTGTATCGATGATTGGAACTCCGGATACATCGAGAATCATATGCTCTACATTCAGACGGGCTCCTTCTTGAAGGGCAATCTCCATAATTAAGGAAGCGCGGCGCGTATCGACTGCGCCAACAAGCGGGATTACGGCAATGCCGTCTGCTATCGGGACAACAGGAACAGATAATTCTTCTAGCGCTGAGTAAGCAATTTCCATTAATTCATTGCTGTGATTCTCATATACATTGCCTGTGACACCGCATGCTTTATCAATCAGGGGATCAATGATTTTTGAAACATCTAACATGGTAATGGCTGAAAAATTGTTTTTATGGAGCTCTTCAGTGAGCGTATTCCATAAAGCTGTACGGTAAGCGGCAATTGCACGCAGGCATTGGCACAACGGTACATTAAACTGAATAGCCCGCTTAGAAATTTTGATGCTCCAATTTTCCACTTGCTCATTTACAGATTCTCCGCATAAAGCCTGACCTAAATATCCGATCAGTTCATCCCGATAGGCCATACGTTCTGTTAACGGGAAACCAGATTTATCTAGCTGCTGTGTGTGTTGTGTGTCTTGAACATTTGGTATATTCAGCGTGATTTGCCTAGCGTTTTCCTGTATTTTATTTCCGATATAATGCAGCTCTTCCTTCATTCGGAATCCATTCCCCTTTTGAAACTCAGATAGGTTAAGTATATAAGATTTTTGGGGGAATAGACAGATGGCGGGGGAGGTAGTATGAAATAAATATTACGTAAAACTAACTACTAGGTGACTTTTAAAAGTAAGATTAAGAAAACCTATCTAAACTCCCTGTCAGAGAAAAATAATATAAAAGAATTCTTGTCTGAAAACAAGTGCAGTTACTCCACCTTCCCTAAAATTAAACGACGTTCAAAAATAAAACCTCATTCAAAAAAACACTTGCAAAGTGATAAAGTTGTTGTTAAAGTGTATTTAACACTAAATATTCAGATAATTAATTAAGGTTTAAAAACTGACCCTAGTTTAAATATACATAATTTGCAAGCGATTACAATTCATACTAAGCGGTGATCATATGAAACTTTCCGAAAAGAAAATACTGCGAAAAAAAGAACAAATTCTTTTTTCTGCGATTGAAATTATTAATAGAAGGGGCTATAGCGGAGCAACGATGGAGGAAATTGCAGCTGAACTGTTAATGACTAAAGGATCCCTTTATTATTACTTTAAAAATAAAAGTGATTTAATGTATCAGTGTCATAACTTTGTCCTTTCCCAAGCGATAGAGGATTTAGAAGAAATCCTGAACCATGTAAATGGAACCGCGATAGACACGCTCAGAAAAATGATTGAGACTCATATGGAGTTTGCAATTGAAGAGAAAGAGGTTTTCAACCTAATCATTGAACCAAAGCGTTTTTTTAATGAAGAGCAGCTTGTACTCGTTTTAAAGCTCCGCAAGAAATACGAAACTTTATTTGACCAAATTATCCAAAGAGGCATCGCAAGTGGTGACTTCCGTGCAGATGAACCCTCGATTGCGCGAATGATTATTCTTGGGGCAATGAACTGGGTTCAGCAATGGTATAAACCAAATGGCCGGCTATTGAAAGAAGAAGTAGTTGCAATTTACACTAACTATATTTTAAAAATTTTAAAATAAGTAGGGGGATCTCTATGTTAGTTCAAGAAATGGAATTATTCGGAAGGCCTTCCGTTAAAGTATTTGCCAATCGGCCAAAGAGTATCAATGAAATTCTCACCAAGCAACTTTCCACCAATAAAAAAAAGGAGGCGATTGTAACAGAGGAACGCGCGCTCACCTATGAAGATCTCGATGTACTCTCTAGTACAATTGCTGCCAACTTGCAACAAAAATGCGGAATTCAAAAAGGAGACCGCGTCGCAACTATTATTGGCAATCGCTATCACTTCCCCCTGCTTGTATTTGCATGTGTGAAACTTGGAGCAATTATGGTCCCAGTCAATGTTAAATTATCACCTGAAGAAAAGGCTTATATTTTAAGCCATTCGGATGTCAAAGTCATTGTAAGTGAAGGGAATTATGAATACCAACTTAACTTAATAAAAGAAATAAATGAAAATGCCCTTCCTGAGGAGAAAAACATCTTTCTTATAGATGGTGAAGATTCGTTTACTCACCTGTTGGATACTAGAAATCAAGCCCCTGATCCAATCGAAATCGATGAGCTTGACCCGGCCTTTATTTTGTATACATCCGGGACAACCGGAAGACCGAAGGGGGCGGTGTTGTCATATATCGGAGTGATTCACAGCTTAATGAATTACCAATCGGTATTTAACACTAACTCTTCAATGAAAACCTTAATTGCAGTGCCGATGTTTCATGTGACAGGATTGATTGGCCAGCTTTTACATATGGTATATGTCGGTGGTACATCCTATAGCATGGAGCGTTACCAGAATAAGAAATATATTGAGCTTATCCTCCAACATCGAATAAACTTCCTTTTCAACGTACCTACGATTTTCATCATGATGTCCACTGAAAATGAATTCAAAAACCACACATTTAATTTCGTTACTAAAGTTGCTTTTGGCGGTTCACCTATTTATTTGCAAACATATCAACTACTCCAGAGTGCTTTTCCAAACGCTGAGCTGCATAATGCCTACGGCTCTACTGAAACTTCGTCTCCAGCTACACTTATGCCAATAATTAGTCCGCCAGAAAAAGTCACTTCTGTTGGATTGGCCGTACCAGTGGCGGATATACGCATTATGAAGTCAGATGGGGAAGAATGCGAAGTCGGCGAAATTGGAGAGCTGTACATAAAGGGTCCAATGGTTATCGAGGAATACTGGGATAATGAGGAAGCGAATCTAAAGAACTTTCATGATGGATACTGGCAATCTGGTGACATTGGAATGATGGATAATGAAGGGTACTTCTATATTCTTGATCGAAAAAAAGACATGATCAATCGCGGAGGGGAGAAGATTTTTTCCATAGAAGTCGAGGATGTCTTAAAGAAGCTAGATTGGATCAGAGAAGCAGCGGTCATTGGAGTTCCAGATCCAATTTATATGGAAAAGATTAAGGCATTCATTGTTAGTGATCAACTGCAAGAAGCTGATATACCGTTTATTCAAAAACATTGCAGTGCCTATCTTGCAAAATACAAAGTTCCGGATCTGTTCGAATTCCTAGATGAATTGCCTAGAAACGCATCTGGAAAAATTTTGAAAAATACTTTGAAAGAAAGAAGGGAAAATGATGTTAAAAGAGCTATCGAGTCAAGCGAAACATCTTCGAAAACAACTTATTGAGTTTATGGAGGAACATATTTATCCAAACGAATTGATATTTGAAGAAGAGCTGAACAGTCAAGAAAGTCGTTGGATAATTCCTCCAATTATAGAAGAATTAAAAGAAATAGCCAAGGCACAAGGGCTATGGAATTTATTTATTCCAGATGAAGAATATGGAAAGGGATTATCTAACTATGAATATGCACATCTATGTGAAATCATGGGACGATCCCTTCTTGCACCGGAAATCTTCAACTGCAATGCACCAGATACAGGGAATATGGAAGTCCTCATTAAGTACGGAAGCGAAGAACAGAAGAAGAAGTGGCTTGAGCCGTTATTAAAAGGGGAAATTCGTTCAATCTTCTCGATGACTGAACCAGCTGTAGCATCATCGGACGCGACTAATATTCAGAGCAGCATTGTGCGCGAAGGAGATGAGTACGTCATTAATGCAAGAAAATGGTGGTCCACAGGCGCGTTAGACCCTCGTTGCAAAATAGCAATTGTAATGGGGAAAACCAATCCAAATGCCGAGCGCCACAAGCAACAGTCTATGATTCTAGTCCCATTCAATTTACCAGGAGTTGAAGTGAAAAGGAATTTGCCTGTTTTTGGGTATGACCATGCACCAAACGGACACGCCGAAATCCACTATAACAATGTGCGTGTGCCAGTTACTAATATTTTGCTGGGGGAAGGAAGAGGTTTTGAAATTGCACAAGGCCGCTTAGGACCTGGACGAATTCATCATTGTATGCGTGCTATAGGTGCAGCAGAAAGGGCTCTTGATTTAATGATCAAACGTGCAAGTAGTCGAGAAGCGTTTCGTTCAAAACTGATAGATAAAGAAACGATTAGAGAACAAATTGCAGAAAGCAGAATCGATATCGAACAAGCAAGACTTCTTACATTACATGCAGCAAATAAAATCGATCAAGAAGGTACTAAGGCTGCAAGAAAAGAAATTGCAATGATAAAAGTTGCCGTGCCTCGCATATCCATTCGGGTAATTGATCGAGCAATCGAAGTATTTGGCGGAGCGGGTGTCTCAAATGATTTTCCACTTGCTGCTCACTACGCAAATGCAAGAACGCTAAGAATTGTTGATGGACCAGACAAAGTTCATTTAAGAGATATTGCTAGATTAGAAATAAAAGAACAAGTACAAGAACAACAAAAGGAGGTGTTGCACTAAATGAGATCTTGGTTTGTTACATCTATAGGAGATCCGAATGAGGCTCTTGAAATAAGAGAAATAGAAAGAGAGACAACAGCAAAAGGAGAAGTTGTCGTTAAAGTAAAGGCTTTCGCCCTTAATTTCTTTGATATTTTACAATGCCAAGGAAAATATCAGGAAAAACCAGTGCTTCCTTTTACCCCTGGTGCAGAAGTGGCAGGAGTAATTGAAAAAGTTGGAGAGGGTGTTTCATTATCCGTTGGTCAGCGCGTTCTAGCGACGCCGGTTTTACCTAATGGCGGCTACAGTGAAGTAATTGTTGTAAAGGAAGAAAATGTATTTCCTGTTGCTGATGAACTCTCGTATGAAGAAGCAGCCGCGATGTATATCACATACCACACTGCTTATTATGCGTTATATACAAAAGCTAACCTCAAACCGTTCGAAACTATTCTTGTACATGCAGGATCAGGTGGAGTAGGTTCAGCCGCAATTCAAATCGGGAAAGCACTTGGTGCGAAGGTCATTGCAACCGCTGGGTCAATTGAAAAGCTTGAAATGTGTAAGAAAATAGGCGCCGATGTTGTCATTAATTATCGAGAAGAAGACTTTATTCAAAGGGTGAAGAAAGAAACGGCTGGATATGGAGCAGATGTAATCTTTGACCCAGTTGGAGGAAACGTGTTTCATCAATCTCGTAAATGCGTCGCATTTGATGGAAGGTTGCTTATAATCGGCTTTGCAGGTGGAACAATACCTGAAGCACCAATGAACCACGCTTTAATCAAAAATTACTCACTTATAGGTGTACACTTTGGCTATTTTCGTAAGCTTTTTCCAGATAAAGTTAAAGTTGCCCATGAAAAACTGATGGAGTTATACAGGGAAGGAAAAATCAAGCCCCTTATATATGATAGTTATTCTTTTGAAGAGGTTCCAGATGCCCTGCAACAATTGGGAAGTCGTAAAACATGGGGGAAATTAATCGTTCGGACGTGAAAGGAGGGGGCAAATGAATGAATTAATTAATATAATAATAGAAAACGGAATCGGACATATTATTCTTAACCGCTCCAATAAGTTAAATGCTCTATCAAGGAATTTAGTAGAAGAATTACAAAAAGCTCTTCGTGTACTCGAAAATAATAATAACGTGAATGTAATTATTCTATCTGGCAACGGCAGCTCTTTTTGTGCAGGTGGAGACATTCAGTCAATGAAGGAATTAAAAAATCCGGTGGAAGCCGCTGAGTGGGTAGAATTTGTGTCAGGGCTCACTCGACAGATTTTAGAACTTGAAAAATATGTGATTGCCGCAGTCCATGGCTATGCTGCAGGAGCAGGATTTAGTCTCGCACTAGCATGCGATTTCATTGTCGCTGAAAAGGAGTCAAAATTCGCATTTAGTTTTTCGAATATTGGATTAATTCCTGATCTGGGATTAGTTAAGCTTTTATCTGAGAGAATTTCACCACCTTTGTTAAAGGAATGGATTTCCTCTAGTAAAATTCTCACTGCCGAGGAAGCCTTGTCCAACCAAATTATTAATCGCCTGGCAGAAGAAGAAGTCTTGAAGGAGGCGGAAAAATTTGCTGAATTCATAGTGGAGGGACCTTTGTTGGCGAACAAGTATGTAAAGTATCTCGTTAATACCGCTTCATCTATTTCCAATGAAACAGCGCTCATGCAAGAGAATACGATTCAATCGATATTGCTTCAAACAAACGATCACATAGAAGGAATATCCGCCTTTGTTGAGAAAAGAAAGGCCAGTTTTAAAGGGTATTAATAATAGTATGACTTCTAACATGTTATTCCTATAAGATCTCTTTTTATCAATACAACACATAGTGTTGTATTTAGATGAAAAATAAACAAGAGGGGGAACACGTATGAAAAAAAGGAAAAAAGCAATATTTCTTACCTTTATAGTAAGCGCTTTCTTAGTTATGACAGCTTGTTCATTGAAAGCTTCTGAAACAGGTGGAAATGAAAATAATAAAGTAATTAAACTTCGTGCAGCAACGGGATTAAGTTCTCAACACGCTTGGTGGTCAGCCAATTTGGTTCCATGGATAGACCGTGTGAAAGAGTTAACAGATGGACAAGTGGAATTTGAAACATTCTCAGGAGGAGAACTTGTTTCAACACCAGATGAAGGTGATGCTGTATTGAACGGTACAGTTGATGTTGCACTAGTTCTTCCAATCTATCAACCGGATCAATATGCTATGGCTGAGATCACAATGCTTCCACTTACAAAGTCAGATGCCCATATCGGTTCAAACGCATGGAAAGCTTTGTTAAATAGTGATGTAGAACTTAAGGATGGAAAGACATTTTCTGAGTTGCAATTTAGCGAATTTAAAATGTTCCCAATTGCTACTACGCAGGAATATTCAATTTCTACCACAGGTAAAGAATTTATGTCGGTGAAAAATGTTAAGGATACTTCTCTTAGGACTCCTTCACGTATACATGAAAAGTACTCTGAACATATTGGAATCAACAGTGTGACAATGCCAGCAGTAGAAATGTATGATGCATTAAGCAGAGGCTCATTTGACGGTAGTTATTATAGTATTGCGGACTGGTCAGGTTACGGTTTCCAGGATTTATTTAAATACACGATTACTGGAGTGAATTTCGGACATTTTAATGCCTTTATTGGCATGAGTAAGGAAAAATGGGATACTCTTCCAAAGAATGTTCAAGAGGCGATGACTCAAGCTAACGAAGAGCTATTTACAAATGGAGCTGATGAGTGGATAAAGCGCTCAGAAGAAATGGTCAAGCTAAACGAAGCTGATGGAGGTAAGTTTGTTGAATTCTCTACCTTAGATCAAGGTGTGCAAGACTTGATTAACAAGGGAATTGAAGATACTTGGAAAGACTATGCAGAGCTTCTTGAAAAACAAGGTCTGCCCGGGGAGAAGTTAATAGCCTTATGGCGTGACATTATTATTGAACAAGGTGGAGACGTACCTGAGGGCGTAAAGAAATTGAAATAATATTGAGCGATAAAAAATTAAAAAAATTTTATACTCCTAATGGCCCTCATGGACTTAAAAAGGGAAATGAGGGATATTTTTTTCGGGAAGGTAGGGGAGTTATATGGAACCAGCTATTGTGATAGGGATTACTCTTATATTGCTCGTTCTTTTTCTTTTGTCTGGCTTGTACATTCATTCCGTGTTATTTGCTTGTGGTATTATCGGTCTGATTTTTTTAGAAGGATTCGACATTTTGCCCGGACTGCTTGGAAATGAACCTTTTAATCGAGTCGCGAGTTATACTCTCACAACGATCCCGTTGTTCGTTTTAATGGCTCAGTTTATTCTGAAAGCAGATATCGTAAAAGACATCTTTTACTTGGTACACAAGGTTTCTAGAGGGAGAAACGGAGTGTTGGGAGTATTAACAATGGTAATTGGAGGGTTGCTGGGTGCAGTTTCTGGTTCTGGTACAGCAACAGCGGCATCCCTAGGCCAAGTGGCCATTCCAGAGTTGCGTAGACACGGTTACAGTGCACCGCTGGCGGGAGCAATTGCTGCAGCAGGGGGCTCCCTTTCAGGAGTTATCCCTCCGAGTATTATCTTGATTCTTTACGGAGTAGCAACAGAAACTCCGGTAGGATCTTTATTTATTGGCTCAGTTATCCCCGGGATACTTTGTATGCTAGTCTTTATCGCTGTGATGCTAATGTATTACAAACTAGAGAGCAAACAACTAACTGCACAAAACGAAGTCGCCGCTGCAGTTATCGGAGAAACACATAAGGTCTCCCGGCTTAAACTGGTTACAGTTATTTTAATCTCTGTTGTGGTTATGTTAATCATTTTCGCTGGGATTTACAGTGGAGTTTTCACTCCAACAGAAGCTGGTGCTGTAGGGGCATTTGTTGGATTTATTGCTGCGTTAGTATTAGGGAAAGTAAACTCTAATTTTATTAAGGAATCCGTCGTTGAAACACTACGATTAACAGGTATGGTTATGTTAATTATGATTGGAGCACAAATCTTTGGAAGATTTGTCTCACTTTCTTTGCTGCCGAGAAAATTAATTGAGTTGCTTGAGCCGATTATGGATACACCAGCATTAGTGCTAGTTGTCATTTCTGTGGTGCTTTTTATCATGTTCATGTTTATTGAAGGAGCGGCGGTTATTCTAATGTCTATACCCGTACTTCTTCCTATTATTACAGCTATGAACATAGATATACTTTGGTTTGGTGTCTTTGTCGGTGTCATCTGTACCATTGGACTTCTTACACCTCCAGTAGGTTTGAGTGTATATGCGGTTGCAGGGGTCAGCAATATTAAATTAGAACCAATTTTCCGCATTGGAATGGTGTTTGCCTTAGCCGTACTTGTTGTGGTGTGCGGATTGATGATTGTATTTCCTGAGCTAGCTACATTCCTGCCTAATTCCATGGATTCATGACGGAAAGGATGATAGAGATGAACGGTATATTGCGTGCTTATAAATTTTTTGATTGGATTAAACTCATTGGAGTATGGATTAGCGGTATCAGTCTGTTTGGGATGATGATGTTTATCGTCTTGGATGTATTATTGCGTAATGTTGGCGGCAACTCTATTAATGGTGCTTTTGAAATTGTGCAGAACTATTTCATGCCAGTTCTTGTGTTTCCGTCGCTTGCATACGTTTATTCATCTAATGTACTTCCAAAAATGGACCTGCTAATTGACCGTTTTCAAAATAAAACGAAGAAACCTTTTATTTTTGGAATGCTTGTTGTAGAAATTTTCATTCTTGTATTAATGACGCAATTCACGTGGGAATATGCTATGGATGGCTTTGACCGGAACATGGCCTTCCCGGCTGCAGGAACAATGTATCCAATTTATCCTTTATTCTTTTTTATTCCTATCGCCTTTGCATTAATTATTATTGAAAACATCTTCATTCTGTTTAAAAACATACAAGAAAAAGAAGCTTCCTTCTTATTCAAAACAGAAACAAAAGGCTGATGAAATGAGGAAAATTAATGTCATAACTCAAAAAGAATTAGTAGATTCAGAGCTTATTCGTAATTGTACTGCTGTGGTAATCGATGTCTTTTTGGCCACATCGACAATTACATTTTTACTTGAAAAAGGATGTGAACTCGTCTATGCCGTAAAAGATGCGGAAGCCGCACTTGACATTGTGAATCAGCATAAAAATCAGTATCTGTTGATAGGTGAATGGAACGGAAAAGCGATAGAGAATTTCGAATATCCAGATCCTACGTTAATTGTTGAGTCAAAGCAACGAACAGCAATCATCTGCACTACAAATGGAACAATTGCCATTGAGAATGCCAAACATGCAAAGACATTATTTGTGTCCTCGCTTATAAATGGACACCGTATCTCAGATCAAATTATTCAGTTGGACGATGGATCGTCGATTATCTTAGTATGCTCGGGTAATGCCGGTCGTTTCTCACTGGAAGATTTTATTGGGGCAGGACAAATCATAGATCATCTCGTTAAAAAGGATGAGTTTGACCTCTCCGATGCAGCCAGGCTTGCACGGGAAGCTTTCTTACATGCAAAGTCGCAGCAATTTGTGAATCTGCTAGAAAGCGAGACAGCAGAGCTTTTAAGAAAGACTGGATTTGGACATACGATCCAATGGATTATCGATCAAGTCGAAAAAGTAAATGTCGTACCCATTTATTTAAATGGAAAAATCACTCGAAAACAGAATGGAGGAAATTAGTTTGTTGGTTTCTTTCGAAGCAAAAGGCTTTATCTTCTTTCTAACCATTGCAAATCCGCCATTAAATGTGCTGTCTGATGCGCTATTAAGCGAGATGGACGAAAGTGTCAATGAAATTCTTGCCAAACCAGACTGTCGCGTGCTAGTTGTAACTGGAGCTGGTGAAAAGGCTTTTGTTGCAGGTGCAGACATTAATCAATTTCTTAATCTTGATGCCGCAGATGGAGCGCGATTAGTAGAAAAAGGGAAAAAGATTTTTGACAAAATATCAAATGCTTCTTTTCCGGTCATTTGTGCAATAAGTGGACTTGCCTTAGGAGGAGGACTTGAGTTAGCGCTGGCTTGTGATATCAGAATTGCTGAGCAAAAAGCTAAACTTGGTTTTCCGGAAACTGGGTTAGCGATTTTACCAGGATATGGGGGAACACAGCGTTTAACGAAATTAATTGGGCCAGGCCGAGCAAAGGAAATGATTTTTACAGGCATAGTCCTTTCGGGTAATCAAGCTTACGATTGGGGAGTAGTTGAGAGGGTTGTGCCAAACGGTGAATCATTAAATAAAGCGAAAATCCTTGCTGAACAAATCGCAAGCAAAGGGCCATTAGCAATAGCAAAAGCGAAACAAGCAATCAACCAAGGGTTGGACCGTACGATAGCAGAAGGTCAAGAACTTGAAACGCAATATTTTGCTGAGCTGTGTGAAACAGAAGACATGTTAGAAGGGGCTAAGGCATTTAGAGAGAAACGTGTTCCGCTCTATTATGGCAGATAAAGAGAGGAGAATTAGAAATTTATGAAAACTATTAACAAATATATTGATCATGAGCATATAAATTGGAATCGCTTGGAAATGCTCGTACGCGAAACAATTCCAGGTATTCCAAATGAAGTAATGAAAATAAAAAAGTTTTCCGAAGGCTATTCCAATCATACTTATTTACTATCGTTTGGGTATTCGGAATATGTACTAAGGAGACCTCCATTTGGTGAAATTCCAGCGAAAGCACATGATGTTAAGCGTGAGTTTACAATTTTATCAAAGTTACATGGCGTCTATCCTTTAGCCCCAAAACCATATCTATACAGTGAAGATACTGACATTATGGGGAAACATTTTTACCTGATGGAAAAAAAGCAAGGTGTAGTGATTAACAAGGTACTTCCTGATTCATATGGATCTGCTAAGTTGGCAGGACCTTCAATTTCAAAAAGTATCATTGATAGTTTATTGATGCTTCAACAAGTAGATTACAAGAAAGCAAACTTAATGGATATTGGAAAACCTGAAGGCTATTTAGAAAGGCAAGTTCATAGCTGGATGAAACGCTACAGTAATTCAAAAACGAACGAAATTAGTGGAGTAGAAGAACTCGAGAAATGGCTGATAATGAATATGCCGACAACACTGGATACAACGATTGTTCATAACGACTTTAAATTAAACAACCTAGTCTTGGACCCGCATGAACCTACCGTGGTAAATGGGGTATTGGACTGGGAAATGGCAACCATTGGAGATCCGATGACTGATATCGGTGCGCTAATAACATATTGGGGGGAATCGAGTGATCCTGACATGGGTATTTCAGTGGTGACAAATCAACCTGGATTCTTTTCTAGAAGAGAAATGGCCGAACAGTATGCCAGGGTGAGCGGCCGTGACATCTCTAACATCGACTATTATGTGGCATTCGGCTTTTATAAGCTCGCTGTCATATTACAACAACTCTATTTTCGCTGGAAAAAAGGAGCGACAGATGATAATCGGTTTGAGAATTTACTTTCTCCTATAGCAAACTTAATCGACATGGCTAACTTAACACGTACAAACAAAATCTTGTAAAGAGGGTTGAGATGACAGCTGTATCAACTTATCAATATGACCATTTGAGATCGCCCTTTTTTTCTAACATAAAAAAACATCGATAATACAAAATTAATCCCTAGTGAGAGGAATACCGCGATGTTGTCGTATTACTATCTTTTAGACAGTCATTGCATTCTCAAACGACCGCGACTTATATCATTTTTTTAGGTCTAACAGCTTACTTCTGAAATAGTGATGAACCAATGTTGTAGTTGTACTTTTAAGATGCCATAGAAGTCACGGATATACATCAACAAGTGAATTAAAAGAAAAATTAGCATTAAGAGGAGGGAAGGAACTTGACTGAAGTATATTTAATTGAAGGTGCCAGAACCCCATTTGCAAATTTTGGCGGTTCTTTTGCACAAATGAGTGCGACTGAACTTGGTAAGGCTAGCGCGATAGAAGCGATTCGTCGCTCGAAGGTTGACCCGGAGCAAATCGACCATGTAATCTACGGAAACGTCATTCATACAGAAAAAAATGCCTCATACATCTCAAGACATATAGGCTTATATAGCGGTGTTCCTCAGGAAGTGCCAGCATTAACGCTGAACAGGCTTTGTGGGTCAGGCTTGCAAGCCGTCGTTTCAGCTGCCCAGCATATTATAGTCGGTGATGCTAGTATTGTCCTCGCAGGCGGGTCTGAAAATATGTCTCAATCGCCTTATGCTAATTTCACGAATCGGTTTGGAAAAACGAAAATGGGAACCTTAGCATTTAATGACATGCTGTTAGAAACATTAACAGACCAATATACTGGTTGTGGTATGGGTCTAACCGCAGAAAAACTTGCAGAAATATACGGAATTACTAGAGAGGAACAAGATGCATTTGCTGTCGAATCAAATCAAAGAGCGGCAAAAGCAAAACGTTTTTTTCAAGAGGAGATTGTCGAAGTTGAGGTGAAAACAAGAAAAGGCAGCTTACTCATCAGAGAAGATGAACATATAAAGCCAGATTCAAGCATGGAACTATTATCAAAGCTCAAACCTTCTTTTAAAATGAACGGTACTGTTACGGCTGGGAATTCATCAGGAATAAATGACGGATCGGCATCACTCATAGTTGCCGGAAAACAATCAGTACAAGAAAACAACTTAAAGCCAATTGCTCGTATCGTATCCTGGGCGGTTTCTGGTGTAGACCCAACAATCATGGGCATAGGTCCTGTTTCGGCAATTCAACAAGCACTTAACCGAGCAAACCTTACCATCGGAGACATCGGCCTTTTTGAAGTGAACGAAGCATTCGCCGCACAATATTTAGCTGTAGAAAAAGAGTTGGGACTTGATCGCAATAAAACCAATGTGAATGGTGGGGCTATTGCATTAGGGCACCCAGTTGGAGCTAGCGGAGCAAGAGTATTACTAACCGCTGCTTACGAATTAAGGCGACGAGGCACACGATTCGCTATCGTCAGCTTATGCATTGGTGGGGGGCAAGGCATTGCGATGGTGATTGAGAATGTCTAAATTGCCCTTAATTATAGCCCCTATGTTTCTCATATCCACCCCGGAAATGGTCATTGAAGCGGGCAGAGCGGGCGTCATTGGCTCGTTTCCTCTCCTAAACGCACGACCAATTGAGTTGTGTGCCCATTGGCTGAACACGGTAAAAAAAGCACTTCCCAATAAACTATGGGCTGTAAATTTTATCTGTCATAAAAAATCAAACATCCGCTATGCAGATGATCTCGAGCTGATTAAAACGTATCAGCCTCCAATCGTTATTACTTCGCTCGGCCACCCCGGAGATGTCATCAAAGTGGTGCATCTCTATGGTGGACTCGTTTATTCTGATGTAGCTACAGTAGAACATGCCAGAAAGGCGGCGCAAACAGAAGTAGATGGACTCATTCTTGTATGTGCAGGTGCAGGAGGACATGGCGGTACCTTGAATCCTTTTGGATTTTTACATGCTGTAAAACAATTTTATAAAGGTACAATTATTTTATCAGGAAGCCTATCTACTGGACAGGATATTGCATCAGTAAAAATGATGGGAGCTGATTACGCATATATGGGTACGCGCTTTATAGCGGCGAAGGAGAGCACTGCCCCTGATAATTATAAGCAAATGGTCATTGATGCATCCCCACAAGATATTGTCTATACAAATTCGTTCAGTGGTGTCTATGCTAATATTCTTATTCCCAGCCTTCTTCAACAAGGAATAGATCCAACGACATTACACCAGCGTAATGACGTTGATCTATCACACTTGGTGAACGTAAAAGCATGGCGAGACATTTGGTCTGCGGGACATGGAGTGGCGGCCGTCAAGAAACGAGAAACTACTAGGGAAATAATCGAACAGCTGAAGCAGGAATACAAAGAGGGAGTGGAAAACTTTGTACGGAACGATTAAAACCGAACAAAAAGAAGGAATATTAACGATTTTCCTAAACCGTCCAGAGCGTATGAATGCATACACGCATGAAATGGCAAACGAATTGATGGAGGCATACAAAAACGCTGATTTAGATGATGATGTACGAGTAATTATTGTAACTGGCGAAGGAAAAGCATTTTGTTCAGGAATGGACTTAGGAAACGCAGGGGAGACATTCTCATCAAATGAATCTATCGCTGAATTTCGTGACAGTGGCGGGCAAATAAGTCTTCTCGTTCACAATATGAAAAAGCCAATTATCGCTGCTATCAACGGGCCAGCGGTTGGCATTGGTTTAACGATGACACTTGCCATGGATATTCGTGTAGTTAAAAAAGACGCGAAAATCGGATTTGTTTTTGCCAAACGAGGTATAGGACCTGAAGCGTGTTCGGGCTGGTTTCTGCCACGGCTTGTTGGAATCGGTAAAGCCTTGGAGTGGATGTATACAGCCCGCTACATTCCAACGTCTGAAGCATTAGAGTCAGGATTAGTCCAATACGAAGTTGATGATGTGCTAGAAAAAGCATATGAACTTGCTCAATTAATAGCATGCGAAACAGCATCGACGTCCAACAGGTTTGTCCGACAACTTTTGTGGAATATGCTAAGTGAAAAAACTCCAGTCGCTTCTCATCTTGCAGAATCAAAGTTTCTATATTGGGCAGGTAACAATGCTGATGCGAAGGAAGGAATACAATCGTTTTTAGAAAAACGTCCTCCTAAATTTCCGCTTAAAATAAGTGAAGTTCCAGACTTTTTTGGGGAGGAGATGCTTAGATGAAAATTGCCGTATTAGGTTCAGGAATAATGGGAAATGGTATTGCACAAGTGTTTGCGACTGTCGGTCATCACGTCATATTAGTAGATTTAAAAGCTGAAATGCTGATAAAAGCCGAAAAAATAATAAGGAAAAGCTTAAATAAACTTGGGCAAAAGGATAATGGAATTGACCCGAATGAGGTGTTAAAACGTCTGATCTTTACCACCGATAAAGAAAGGTTACGGGATGCGGACCTTGTGATTGAAGCGATAACGGAGAACATCGAGGCAAAGAAAAAGGTATTTCAAGAACTTGATGAATGGTGCGAGTCAAAGACAATTTTTGCATCGAACACCTCTAGTTTATCTATTTCGGACATTGCTGCTGTCACTAACCGAAAGGACCGGGTATTTGGTATGCATTTCTTTAACCCAGTTCCTCTCATGAAACTTGTTGAAATAGCAGTAACTGAAGAGACATCGGGCGAAACCATTCAAATGGCAGAGAATCTTGTAAAGCAAATGAACAAAGAAAGTATTATTGTAAAGGACACCCCGCTGTTTGTCGTCAATCGTCTGCTCGTCCCGTTAATATGTGAAGCTATTACGCTCGTTGAAGATAATATTGCCTCACCATCGGATATCGATAAAGCGATGAAACTAGGAGCCCATCATCCAATAGGACCACTATGGCTTGCTGATATGATCGGCCTTGACACAATGTTACATATACAAGAAGCCCTTTATGTAAAAACGAATGATTCTAAATACAGGGTACCGGAATTATTAAGAAAAATGGTAGCAGACGGTGAGCTTGGGAGAAAAAGCGGCAAGGGTTTTTACGAATACTAAAAAGATGGGATAGTCCAATAAGTCTCTAAATTGAAGCAGGAAGGAAAAACAATTGTTATTCCTTCCTGCTTTTTTCTGTAGGCTTTCTTCGTAAACTTGGTTGTTATTAGACTATATGTTAAATATCTTAAGTGAATCTATGCAGCAGGAACTTGATTCACAAACAATAAAATTGGTGTCATTTCTAGAGATTATAGGCAATTTTTTAATACATCCACTAATTAGCCCTTTTTTTCCCTTTCCTATTAAATAATAGTGATTACTATATTAGTAGTAGAAGATTTTATAGAGACTGTTATACCAAAGGCGAACTTTGTCCAAATTTCTATAATGTCATTTTTACTCTCTCATACTTTTAGATTATCTTCTCCACTTTTAATGCTAATCTTTTTAATAATCTCCCCAAGCTCCTCCGGCCGGTGAAACTCAATCGGCGAAACGCCTTTCTCAAACTGAATTGTATCCGCCTCTACCAACAGCACATACCTGCCATTGATTTTCCCAAGGTGAATATTCTCGCCATAGTCCGCAAGCAATCCTTTAATGGAAGTTTCACCAAGCTTCATTTTCAGCTCAGCTTCTGGTGTGTGCTCTACGATTTGCGCTGCAGCTTCAATGACTTGATGGGTATCCAGACGCTCTTGAATATCACGCTTTTCACTGGCTTCCCAGATTTCCATGTCATGTTCGAACTGCTGGCGCTCCTGGCTGTTTTCTTCATATGTTTCAAGTACGTGCTCTTGGACCATGCTCATGACTTGGGTTTTCATGATTTCCGGCATGGATTCCCCGTATTCGACGAATTTAAGGAAGTCTTCAAAGTAGCGTGCATGTGAGGCTTGATGAATTTTCAGCTCGCCCGGCTCTGTCATTCCTTCTTCAGGCATGTAAGGGTATTGGATGGATTTCATATTTTTTGTTGTGATTGCCATTTGCACGTTGCGGATGAGGGTGGATTCATCCGAGATCGAGGCAACCTTTGGTTCGAAATCACATTTTAAGATGAACAAAAAGGTATCCTCAAAGTATTTTTCAGGAGTGGCGGAAAGAACTAGAAATGCCCCGCCGCGAACGGCGCTTGCATCCAAATAAGCCCCGACAAATCGTTCGCTTGCTTCTTTAAACGATTCCTTTGTATCTGCTGTCAGCGCTTTGTGGAAAAGGTTGTAGTTTGGATTAGAATCAAGCTCATAGCCGGGTTCAACGACAAAGTATCCAAGTTTAGTCGGAACCTGTTCGCTGCGCGGATGCTTCTCGACTTTGCGTTTGACAATTTTCTTCAGTTCTCCGTCCAAGAAATCTTTCAGCGCGTTTCCTTCGTACTCTTCTGTTGTTAATGTTTGAAAATGTTTATATTGTTTATTGGCATTCTCTTCTTTTCCATCCACTTGGATGAGGTAAAAAGAAAGATAGTTAATTTTAAATTCCATAGATTCACCTGCTTCTTTTTCAGTTCTTCAAGTGTAAAAGATTGGACTATGGCAGTCAATCTATTACAATGGCTTTATTAAAAGAAGAAGGGAAGTCGATTCTATGGAAAAATTCAGAGCCTTTGTCATTGATAAGCAAGAGGATAAGATCCAATCGGAAATAAAACCGCTGTCGCTGACAGACTTGCCGGAGGGTGATGTCACGATTAAGGTTGCCTACTCAAGCATCAACTATAAGGATGGCTTAGCGACGCTTCCTAAATCGATCGTAAGAAATTACCCGATGGTTCCAGGGATTGACCTCGCAGGAACGGTTGTAGAGTCCAGCAACGAATCTTTTAAAAAGGGCGACGAAGTCATCGTCACAAGCTATGAACTAGGAATCTCTCATTTTGGGGGATTCAGTGAGTACGCCCGTGTCCCTGCAGAATGGGTTGTTCCGCTGCCTGAAGGGTTAACGATAAAAGAAGCGATGATTCTGGGTACTGCTGGATTTACAGCTGCATTATCCATTTTGAGGCTGGAAGAAAACGGACTGACTCCAAAAAACGGAAAGGTGCTGGTTACCGGTGCAACAGGCGGAGTCGGAAGCATTGCTGTCGATATTTTATCTAAAAAAGGCTATGAGGTTGCGGCGAGTTCCGGAAAAAAATCAGAGCATGGATATTTAAAGCAGCTTGGAGCTAAAGAAATTTTATCGAGGGAAGAAGTTACTTCTGACGACGGTAAACCGCTTCGCAAACAGCTTTTTGCCGCTGCAGTTGATCCGGTCGGGGGAAAGACACTTGAGTATTTGCTGAGCGCAACTAAATACGGAGGATCCGTGGCAGTAAGCGGTTTGACTGGCGGAGCAGAGGTTGCAGCGAGTGTCTATCCATTTATTTTAAGAGGCATTAATCTATTAGGAATTGATTCAGTCTACTGTCCGATGGAAAAGAGGCTGACAGTTTGGGAGAGACTCGCGTCTGATATGAAGCCGGCGAATCTTGATAAAGGAATTGTGAATGAAGTGTCTCTTGAAGAAATTCCGTCTATTGTGGAAAAAATATTAAATGGGGAAGTCCGGGGCAGAACACTTGTGAAAATGTAAGTAGATAGAATTTTCAATTAAATCATTGCGTTTTCATGTGCTTATGTGTATAATCCAGTTAACTAAACGTATTTCACGTCTAGAGAGTTAGCCCTCTTGTGTCCCGTGATCTAGTTTATCGCCAGCTTAAATAGGATTTTTTCAAATCTGCTGATTTGTCTATGGAAGAGATTGATTAACGTTGACAAAAGCCAGCTGCCTTCAGTGTGCAGTTGGCTTTTTTTATATCTACAACCAAAAAGGGGATGGAGTAATGATGAACTTTAACTTGTCTGAAGAACAAAATGCAGTAAGAAAAATGGTCCGTGATTTCGTAGATAAAGAGATTAATCCGAATATTGCAGAGTGGGATGCAGCGGGACATTTCGAGCCTTCCATTTTGAAAAAGCTTGCAGAGCTTGGGCTTATGGGAATTTGTATTCCGGAAGAATACGGCGGAAGCGCCATGGACTACAACACACTTGCGATTGTGTGCGAGGAGCTTGAGCGAGGCGATACGGCGTATCGTACAGCCGTTTCTGTTCATACGGGTTTGAACAGCCTGACGCTGCTGCAATGGGGAAATGAAGAACAAAAACAGAAATACTTAGTTCCTCAGGCAAAAGGAGAAAAAGTCGGGGCGTTTGGATTAACAGAGCCGAATGCTGGATCTGATGTGGCTGCGCTTCAGACAACGGCTGTTTTAGAAGGCGATTACTACATACTGAACGGTCAGAAGACGTGGATTTCCTTGTGTGATTATGCGGATCATTTCCTTGTGTTTGCCTATACAGATAAAAGTAAAAAACATCACGGTATTTCTGCATTTATTGTAGAACGCACAATGCCTGGCTTCGATTCAAAAGCAATCAAAGGCAAGCTTGGCATCCGTGCCGGCAATACGGGAGAAATTTTCTTTGATCATATTAAAGTTCCGAAAGAAAACCTGCTTGGACAAGTTGGCGATGGCTTTAAAATTGCCATGTCCGCTCTTGATAATGGAAGATTCACAGTGGCAGCAGGAGCATGCGGTCTCATTCAGGCTTGTATCGAAGAAAGCGTAAACTACTGTCATGAACGGAAAACGTTTGGAAAAGAAATTGGAAAGCATCAGCTCGTTCAGCAGATGATTGCAAAAATGGAAGCAGGCTATCACATGTCGCGTCTTCTTGTATTCCGCGCTGGCTATCTGAAAAACGAAGGCAAACGCAATACGAGAGAAACGTCTCTGGCAAAATGGCAATCCTGTGATTTCGCAAACGAAGCAGCAAACGATGCCGTACAGATTCACGGGGCATACGGATACTCCAACGAATATCCGGTCGAACGCTTCTTGAGAAATTCAAAAGCACCGGTCATTTATGAAGGGACAAGAGAGATCCACACGATCATGCAGGCGGAATACGTTTTAGGATACCGTGAAGATAAAGCGCTCTCAAATATGCTTCCGAGCTGGCCGTTTGAAGATGCGAAAGAAAAAGTAGAAAGCTAAACGAAGAACCCGCGGCGGGAAGCTGCGGGTTTTTTGGTGTGAGATCAAAATACCGTTTTGCATCAAGTGAATGGTCTTGTTGGCACTTTAAATTATATTTAAATGGAATTAAATAAGAAAGTCCCGGCATTATTTTTAAAAGTCCCAGAATTAATTCCGCAGCTCCAATATAAGTATGAAAACTAGAGTGCTGGACCAATCATTTAGGGCATGATAACCCAAAAATCACGGGAATTCCCCACAATAAAGCAGGATTCCCCCAATAAATAAAGAAGTTAGTCAGTATCAAATTGGGTTTCTTGTCGAAAGGAAGGGCTGTACGATGCACTCACAGACGATGTTTATTGCCGGCCATGCGCGATTGCCGGCAGGGATGGCTGCAAAAAATGTGTATGATATGCTGACCATTACGGTTGAAATTGATAAGAGGTATGCAGTTATTTTGGAAGCATCCTGTACGCTTGCGACAGAACACGGAAGAGATTTCGTTGGACGTCTGCTTCGGGGCTACAGTCTTCAGTATGGAATTGAAGAGGTAATCCAGCATGTTAAGGAAAATTACTGCGGGAAAGCGATTCATGCGATTGTTGCTGCGTTGTCAGATCTTCATTTTCAGTACCAGCAGCTGAAAATCGAGAGGTGATTGCCATGAATGCGAAGATTATTGAAAGCATTCCTTTTCCTTGTGTTGTGACGTCCAGCAGCAATGTTATCTTGCACAGCAATGAGTTTGTCCTTCATTTCACCAGCTGCACAGACGTTCAAAATATGAAAATCAGCGAGTTGTTTGATGTGTGGGAAGAACTAAAAGGCGGGAAACTGATTCATGCGAGCTGCGGCGGTTCCAGCTGTATTTTTATGAAGACAAAGCTTGCTGATTCTGATGATATCCTCTTTATTGGAACCGCTTCCACGGAGCTGATTTCCCTGATTAATGAGCTTAAGGAATCAAAGCGGGTCAATCGGGAACTGGATGCAATTATCGAAAATTCATATGACGGCATTTATATTACAGATAAAGAGGGTGTCACATTAAAGACGAATTCGGCGATTGAACGGATTACGGGGATTCCGAAAGATTACTATATCGGGAAAAATGTGAATGCTCTCATCAGCCGGGGAATTCTTGAAAATTCAGTGACTCATAAAGTATTGAATAAAAAGCGGAGTGTTTCCGTTGTTCAGCTGAACCGCGCCGGGAAAGAAACGCTCCTGACCGGTAACCCTGTTTTTAATGATAAAGGCGAAATTGAGAGCATTGTGACAAATATCCGTGATCTCTCTGAACTGAATGATCTACAGAGTGCATTGCGGAAAGCGACGAAATTGAATGACAGCTATAAAAAAGAGATTGAGCGGTTAAAAGGAAAAACGGATGTGAGCGGAGATGTCATTATTAAAAGCGAAGAATTAATCTCCATTTATGAAACGGCTGACAGAGTGGTAAATGTAGATGCGACGATTTTAATCCTCGGAGAAACCGGTGTCGGAAAAGATGTCCTTGCCCGCTACATTTACATCAATAGTGCCCGTGCAAAAAAGGGCGAGTTTATTAAAGTCAATTGCGGTGCCATCCCTGCCGATCTGCTTGAATCCGAGCTGTTTGGCTATGAAGCAGGCGCCTTTACGGGTGCGAACAAACAGGGAAAACCGGGTATGTTTGAACTGGCGGACAAGGGTGTTGTGTTTCTGGATGAAATCGGTGAGCTTCCGCTAAGCCTTCAGGTGAAGCTTCTGCGTGTGATTCAGGAAAAAGAAATTCAGCGGGTAGGCGGAACGGCGCCGAAAAAAGTGGATGTCAGAATCCTTGCTGCAACAAATAAAGATCTGAAGGAAATGGTCCAAATCGGGGAGTTCAGAGAGGATTTATTTTACCGGCTGAATGTTGTTCCGATTCTGATTCCTGCGCTCAGGGAGCGAAAAAGCGATATCCTGCCACTTACGGAGCTTTTTTTGGAGAAAGCCAATAAAAGGTATGAGAAGAAAAAAAGGATGGATGCGGCTCTTAAAGATTTTTTTTACACATACAGCTGGCCTGGAAATGTACGCGAGCTTGCGAATTTAATTGAAAGACTCGTTTTAATCAGCGAAGAGGAGTTATTAAAGATCCGGGATCTGCCTTCTGAGTATCAGCGCCAGGAAAGCCCGATCCATATTTCTAAAATTGTCACGCTGAAGGAAGCGGCTGAGCTAGCGGAGGAAAAAATCTTGTCGCTTGCGGTAAAAAGGTACAAAACAACTTATGAAATTGCGGAAGCCCTTGACAGCAGCCAGCCGACGATTGTAAGAAAGCTGAAGAAGTATGGACTCTGTTTTGAACAGCCTGTCCACTAAAATGCCTTTTGCAGCAAGGCGTTTATTAGAGCATCCTTCATACAATTGTCGAATATTAGCACATAATCTCGTGGTACAATAGAACATATTGAATCATGAGGAGAGAATAGTTATGGAAGAAACAGCTCGCACAGGCAAGAATTATACGGCGATTATCGTCACCCTTTCTCTTGTCGTCAATGCGATTATTCTGGGTTTGTTCTTTTTGCCGATCGGCTATGGCGGCGAAATTAAATTTGATATTCATATTTTCCCGAGAATCAATGCAGTACTGAACAGTTTTACGTTTGTTTTCCTGGTCATTGCGCTTGTCTCGATTATTAAAAAGAATGTGAAGCTGCATAAAGGATTTATTTTAGCCGCTTTTACTACGACATTGCTATTCTGTGTATCTTATCTGACGTATCACTACTTATCAGTAGAAACGACTCGTTTTGGCGGAGAAGGGATCATTCGCAGCATCTACTTCTTCATTCTCATTACACACAGTTTCCTTGCTGCCATCATTGTCCCGCTTGCCCTTTTCTCACTTGTATGGGGCTGGACAGGACAGCTGACAAAGCACCGCAAGATTGTCCGCTGGAGCATGCCGATCTGGTTATATGTAAGCTTTACGGGTGTGGTTGTTTACTTGATGATTTCACCTTACTATTGAAAAAAGCAGGTTCAAAGGTGCAAAAAACTAAATCAGCATAGAAAAAACACACCATTTATCAGCCTAATTGGTGTGTTTTTTTGTGTGAAAAATGTGGAGATTTAATTTCGGGATGAATGGCCAATAAACGTTGCCCTTCTGTGAAAATTGAAGGACTATTGTATTTAGAGTTGAAAAAGTTCTGTAAGGAAAAATTCAATAGGGGGTAAATTATGAACAAGGGAGTAAAAAGTAATAAATATGTTAAAGAATTAGAGGAAGTAAAAATAGTAGGGTACAGAGTAGTTTGTGCTGGTGAAAAATACATTGAGGAAATACCAAAAGCTGCAAGATCATTAAAAGAAAGAACAGAAGAAATTAATCATGTTATAAATTCAGGCCGGCAAGTCGGAGCCTTTGTAGTTGAGGAATCTTCACCAGAGGAAGATGGCTACTGGATCGGTGTTCAAGTAAGTGTATATAAAGATATACCAGAAGATATGATTACTTTAACAATCCCGCCACATAGATATGCTGCTATTTTACACAAAGGACCGAATGCCCAAATAAGAAAAAGTTATGAGGAATTACATCAATGGATCAGAGAAAAAGGGTATACTCGTTCTAATAAAAGTTGGAACTTGGAGTTCTATCAAATAGAAAACAAATCTGAAAATCCTGAAAATGTACAAGTGGAATTATACGATTCCATTTTGTAACTTATTGCGAGAGAACGGCAGTATAAAAGGGGCTTTTACCAAAGGGTTATAACGTAGTGGGCTATACCCCCAAAGATGCATTGATATGGAAAGCCATAGTGAGCGTAGTTGCTGTATAACTAATTTTTATATTAGTGAAAGACTGAAGCAGCCTCAATTATATTTCTACAAGCAGACTGCGAACAGTTTAGCAATCGGGATCATATCCCACGCGGGCTTCCGTTTTACTCGGGCTACCGTAATGATACATTGATATAAAAGATACGAAGGAGGCTTATCTTAAGCAAAGATAAGCTTTCTTTTTTATGAAAATAATTATTGAGTAAATTGCCTGGTTTTGAAATAATTGGTCCTAAGTTGGAGGGGATGATTGTTATGTCAAAACAGAATACATCGTTATTATCAGGGGTGTTTTTCATATTAGGTGTAATTCCACTTATAGTTGGTTTAACTAAGTGGGGTAATGGAATATATGTTGCTGTATTAAGTGTAAGTATATTTTTACCTTTGATTTTAAATGTCTTGGGCTTAATATTTGCTTTATTTGGGGTGAAAGGGAAAATGAAAATAACTCTTGTTTTGGCGAATTGTTTAGGTTTGTGTCTTTCAATCTTTTTGTTATATGTTGCGATGTATGGTTTTCTAAGATCGTAAAGTTATATTCAATCGACTGCGATTGCTGCATTAGAAGATCACTCCTTAAAGATATATATTTCTGCTACTACTAAATATATCGAAGTTTCACATGAGAGAATAGGTGATAAATATGAAAATCTTAAATGCTGTTTTTGATTTAGATTTTGCTTATTTAGAAGCATTTACAAATCGGACTGATACACAGTGGGGAACATTATTTTGGAATGAAAATCAGCCTCGTTATTTTGATGCTAATCACGCACACGTAAGGCGAACTGTAAGTGATTTCAAGTTAGTTATTGATGAAGTAACGGGTTTTTATCAAAGTAAAAAAATCATCCCAAGATTCTATATTATAATTTGGAGTGCCAAGAAGAATTTATTTCCCATCTGAAAATGAATAATTTTGAGTTGGAAGAGTTAATAACCCCTGTTCAACTATGGAAAGGAAAGCCTATAAATTTAGCGATAAACGATGAAATAACAATTGATATAGTTACAAAATATAATTATTTTGAAGCATTGAATATCGAATGCAGCATAAAGGAGTTTGGAGGAAAAGCTGTTCGAGAAAAAGCTTTCGAACAGGAGTTTAGTCATCCTCAGTTTACATATTATTTGCTTAGTTATAAAGGGGTTGCGTGTGCAACTGCCAGTTTATTTATCCAAGATAAACAAGCTCGTATGGAAAGTGTAGCTACTTTGGAAGAGTACCGGGGAAAAGGATTTATAGGTCATTTAATTAATCATATTCAATCAGAAGTTATGAGAATGAGATTAGATAATCTTTGGGTGATCCCCATTAATGAAAAGATAGAGAAAGTTTATCAAAAATACGGCTTTGTAACTGTAGAAAAATTCAAAATGGGACACGCCTACAAAGGAGCGCAGTATTAAAGAGATTCAAGAATGAGATTGTTTTTTATCTATGTTTATATTCAACGCTTGGGAACAATAAATTGAATATCGAAAAGGAACTCCAAAGGTATTCGGAGTTCTCTTTTTTATTTACTGCTAAAATCGGTTTTAGAAATAGCAGTACAAATATACGCCCTTTGCTGGCTAATCGATTTATGCTCTCTATGCTGATATTTAATAAGTTTGGCACTCCGCAAGCGAACCCGTTTGCCTGCGCTGCTTTTTTTTATTCCCTTTTTCCAATAAATAAATAATCAGTCTGCGAGACCACATCTATTTTCTCCCCGTTTTTTTCGTATGTTGTCTGGGCTCCCATCTGATCGACTTTCTTCCAGCCCCAAAGATTGATTGCAAGGAGATAGGCAGAGGGAAGGCCGTTCTCCTCTGAAGCAAGTGTCCAGCTGTATTCTTCATAAGCTTTTTCATCAGATGACTCACTGAGCTTTGCACTTACTGGTACTGGGAAACCTTCTGCTATTTTGGAAGTTTGGTATAAACCGTAAAAATAGATAAGGACTGCAGCTATGACAGTACATATAAGAATAACCAGCTTTTTCATCATTGATACAGCGACCTCCACAAATAAAAGACTGCATACGCTTCCCAGCCCTTCCATCCTTCAGCAAGTTTGGCCAGTTCTACGATTGACGGCTTTCTGTCTAATCCGAGCTGTGCTTTTATTGCATTTTGTAAGCCGATGTCTGAAATCGGAAAAGCGGTAAGATCGTTTAAGCATTTCATCATGACATAGTCAGCTGTCCATGCGCCTAAACCGCGAATGCTCAGCAGAAGAGATCTTGCTTCAGATTTTTCTAATTCGAGCAGTTTTTCTTTAGATAGCCTGCCGTTCGCCATCTCTTTTGCAATACCAAGGATATATTCTGCTTTTCTTGTTGTGAATTGAAGTTTTTGGAGATCTGAAATTTCAAGTTCAGCGATTATTTCAGGTTTTGGGAAAAGCCATAGCCGCCGTCCTTCAAAATCTTGACTCTGACCGAAGTGTTCGATCAATCTCCTTTTAAGCGTATAGGCAAAATTCAGGTTGATTTGCTGGCCGATGATCGCCCATGTCAATGCCTCAAATAAATCAGGGATCCGGAGTCCATAATGCTTAGTGACGACGGCGCTTAAAAGTTCATCCTTGTCAGACAGCTCATAAAAAGGCTGCATCTCCCTGTCTAAATCAAATAGATTCCAGATGTATTTTCCTGCTTGTACTCGGCTGAACTTGTCAGGGATATGATCAGGGAATTCAATAACTAGTCTTTCCTGCTTCATTGACACCTTCAGCAGCATCCTTTTCCCATCGATTTCAATCCATTTCAGCAGAAAATCCCCTTGAACGCGGTGAAGGACTTCAGCTGCAGATCTTCCTAGAAACACAAGACATTCACTGAAGGCAAAATCAGTTGGAGGGAGCAGCTCTATGTACGCCTTATGATCCATCCACTTGCTTTGCGGAAAATCAGGAAAACATTTTTTGCATGAGCGGAATTGCTGATTTTCAGCA
Organism: Metabacillus idriensis; assembly: GCF_009674765.1. Classification (GTDB taxonomy): domain Bacteria; phylum Bacillota; class Bacilli; order Bacillales; family Bacillaceae; genus Bacillus_P; species Bacillus_P idriensis. Next base: position 776,636 of record NZ_WKKF01000001.1, read on the forward strand.
TCTGCTGGAGTTTCGAAAAAAATCACATTCTGAGGAAGAGGCTTTTTTGCATAGCAGGAGGGCAAACAATAGATTTTTGTTGTTTTTACACCGGTGTAAAAGACGCCGTCGAACGTTTTATCAGCCGAAAGCATAGCTTCAAGCATCGTGCTGCGGGATAATGCCGTCATGATTTCATCCCCTTTCTATTTTAAAAAAATGATACCACTATTTTACATATTTTTATATAATTACGTAGATTTCATCACTTTGAAACTTTTCTTAAATCAGATTCCTCTAACATGTGAAAGGAGAGGAAAGCGTGAGTCAACTACATATTGTTGAAAAAGCCATAAAGGGCAATGAAGAAGCATTTGAAGAGCTGGTTAAAGCGGAAAGCGCCAAGCTATATAAAACGGCATTTTTATATGTCCGGAATAAAGAAGATGCATTAGATGTTCTGCAGGATACTGTTTGTAAAGCCTTTATCTCCATAGAAAGCTTAAGGCAGCCGGAATATTTCAGAACGTGGCTGACAAAAATTTTAATTCGCACGGCTTATGAACTTTTGAAGAAAAAGAAAAAAACAGTCTTAATGGAGAGCGCATTCCTTGAAAAGAAAGCTGCAGTTTATCAAGAAAGCGAGCTTGACCTCACCTTTGCCATTTCTGCGCTGAATCAGAACTATCAAACCGTCATTATTTTATTCTATTATCACGATTTATCCATCCGTTCGATCGCAGAAACGATGAATAAACCTGAAGGAACCATTAAGACTTATCTGCGCAGGGCTAAAGCGGAACTGAAACAAGTGCTAGAAGGAGGAGAGCTGTATGGACAAAAAATGGTTTGAGAACCAAATGGCCGAAATGGAACTGCCTGAAGATGATATTTTTGCCGCCGTTTCACGTGGAATAAAAGCTGGCAAAGAGCAAAAGCGTAAAGACAGACGTTACTCTGTGAAATCAGCAGCCCTTTTTTCAACAGCGGCAGCATCCATTCTGCTCGCTTCCGGATTTATTTTTACGCCGGTAACAAACGTATTGGCAAGTGTCCCGCTGCTCGGATCCATCTATGAAAACTTTTCTTTTTCAATCGGCAAAGAACTGGCGTCAGCTGAACTAGTAACAGAGCTGAATGAAAAGGCTGTAAGCAACGGGGTCAGCATTACGCTGACAAGTGTGTTTTTTGACGGCAATGTTGTAGGGGTTACATTCAAGTCAGAAGGCGATTCTCTTCCTGAAAAATGGATAGAAGGGCCGAACGATCCAGCTTCGGGGTACGGACATTATCTCTTCGACGGCAGCGAATCAAAGCAGTGGCCAGGCTCTCATTCAGGGATTGTAAAAACGGAAGATGGGTATATAGGCTCGATGGAATTCTATTATCAAGGAAAGGAACTGCCGGCTGACTTTACACTTCCGCTGACATTTGAATCGATCGCAGGACAAAAAGGGGAATGGAAGTTTGACGTTCCTGTAAAGCGGATTCCGAATGAAACGGCAGCTGTAAATGCAGAAACAAAGATCGGTGATGAAAAGCTTGTGATTCACTCTGTTACGAAAGGAAAAGCTACCACTTTGCTTGAATATGAAACCGTGCTGTCGGATGAACATGACAGTGTGTCATTTCGTGTAAAAGACGGCCAGGGAAATGAGCTCCCGCTAAGTCATGGAGATGTGATTCATTCAGAAGTGATAAACGGAAAAGTGCATACTGTGCAGCGTTATCTATTTTCGGCGGGATTATCAGATGAAACCGAATACTTAATGGTTTATCCGGAAATTGAGCGGGATGAGCCGCGAACCCTGGCTCCAGTCGTTTCGCCGCCTTTCACTGCAGAGAGTAAACGGTTTGGGTATGAGCTGCAAGTAGATAAAGTGACTAAAAAGGATAACAGAGTCGTTTTAGACTATCGAATAAAACATGTCAATGGAGCGGATTACAAGCAGGACATTCTCCAAAATTTTGCTGATTCCATCTCTCTCCAAAAAGGAGACACTTTCATTTACGGCAATAACGCCAAGCTGATCGATCCTGAAAGCCTGCACTTTCAATCCAATTTTAACGTTACAGCTGATGTTGATCTGAATGACTTTTCTTTATCTATTCCCTTCGGTTTCTTCAGCATGAATGGGGAACCTGTGAAATTGCCTCCTGTTAAAGTTGAGCTGAAATAAAAAAGTATCTCAATCATCCGGGATTGTCCAATAAGTCTCTAAAATGAAGCAGGCAGGAAAAACAAATGTTATTTCCTGTCTGCTTTTTTCTGTAGGCTCAGCTCGTAACTTTGTAGTGGATTGAACTTGACTCCTGCGGGAATTAGAGCGAAATGGGAGACCCCGCAGGCTTACCGAGGAGACTCACACGCTCCCCGCGGAAAGCAAGTTCTTGGAGCGGAAAGGAACGGACAACATCTATAATCGAAAACAATAATTATGTGAAAACACAGCCCCTTCATTAATTCAATCCTGAATCCTCCGATTCAAAAATGAATCACAAGAACCCGCTTAAATCGACACGATTGATTCAAAAATGAATCTTGTTGTTAGAAAAATCCCGCTGCGCAAGCTTTTCCCCAGTTGGCACACTTCTTGCATCAACTAGAGTAAGAATTTTAAAGGGGGATATTTAGATGCAGGCAACCGTTTCTCAAGAAATCGAACAAATGAAAAAAATGGTGAGAAGTTTTGTAGATAACGAGGTTGAACCATACGCGCAGCAGATTGAGGATGAAGACCGGATTCCAGACCATTTAGTAGAACAGGCGAAGGACCTTGGTCTTTTCGGCATCAGCATTCCGGAAGAGTACGGCGGGATTGGGCTGAATGCGGTTGGAAAAGCAGTGGTACTTGAACAGCTGGGACATACACATAACGGTTTTGTCAGTTTGATCAGTGCCCATACAGGAATCGGGAGCACAGGACTGGTGAAGCTTGCTTCAGAATCATTAAAACAAAAGTATTTGCCGGATATGGCTGCAGGAAAGAAAATCGCAGCGTTTGCTCTGTCAGAGCCAGGCGCTGGTTCAGATGCTACGAATCTCGCAACGCGTGCAGAGAAACGGGGAAATCAGTGGATTTTAAATGGAACGAAGCATTTCATTACGAATGCGCCTGTTGCTGATGTCTTTACGGTATTTGCCTTAACGGACAAGGAAAAAGGAGCGAAAGGCGGAATTACCGCATTTTTAATTGAAAAGGATTTTCCTGGCTTCTCGCTCGGAAAAAAAGATAAAAAGATGGGGCTGCGCGGATCTCATACTGCACAATTGATTTTCGAAGATTGCGTCGTGCCTGAGGAAAATGTAATCGGTGAAGTCGGCATGGGATATATGTCTGCACTGAAAATTCTGAGCGAAGGCCGTGTGGGGCTGGCAGCCAGAGCGGTTGGTTCATGCGACAAGTTGATAGCGCTTTCAGCATCGTATGCAAAAGAACGGATTCAATTTGGAAAACCGATTGCCGATAATCAGGCGATTCAATGGATGCTTGCGGATATGGCGACAGAAACAGAAGCAGCAAGAACTCTCACTTACATGGCTGCCTCCATGATTGATGAAGGGAAAAAGGTCATCAAGGAAGCATCGATGGCGAAGCTGTTTGCGTCTGATGTCTTCAATCGGGTAGCGGACAAAGCGGTACAGATTCATGGGGGAATGGGCTATGTTTCGGATTATCCGGTAGAGCGTTTTTACCGCGATGCCCGCATTACGAAAATTTATGAGGGAACAAATGAAATTCAGCGTCTTATCATTGCAAGACGAGTGCTGGAAGAAAATTGAGCAAGAGCGGATAGGGGGAATTAGATGCGCTGGACTGTGCTTGTTTTACTATTCTTTGGGATGTTCATTAACTTTGCGGATAAATCGATTACGGGGCTTGCAGCTGTCCCGATCATGAAGGAATTTAATCTTTCGTACGCCGATTGGGGTCTTGTCGGCAGCAGTTATTACTGGCTTTATCCTGTAACAGGTATTTTTGGCGCAGCATGGGCTGACCGGGTTGGAGCAAAAAAAGTGCTCGGGTTTTTGATGCTGACATGGGCGGTTTTGCAAATAGGCGTGCTTGCCATTGCAGGTCTCCCATTGCTTCTGCTGTACCGTTTTTTACTTGGAGCATTTGAAGGGCCGTTCAGCCCGATTGCTTATAACCATGCTAACACTTGGTTTCCGCCAAAGCTTCGCGGGCTAGCCAATTCAGTCGTTGTATCAGGAGCTACGCTTGGCGCGATGGTAGCGGCGCCGATTCTTGTCGCGCTAATCCATATTTTCGGCTGGCGGATAGCTTTCGCGTTTTTAGGAGTCGCAAGTATTGTCTGGTTTGTCGCGATCCAATTCACTCGTGACGTTCCTCGGGCTGATGAACTGGAAGAAGACGAAAAACCAAAGAAAAAGCAGCTTGAGAAGCTTGATGTAAAAGCATTTCTGCTGATGCTCTCTAAACCATCTGCTTTGTTTACGACGCTTGCTTATTTTTCAACCTACCTGCTTGTTGTCTGGTTTGCTGTGTGGCTTCCTGTTTACTTAGTGAAAATCGTCAACATGACAAATATCGAGATGGGTTATGCAGTTTCAGGCATCGGAGTTGTTTCAGTCGGCGTCTATATTGGGGTTTCTGTTTTGTCAGACAGAATGTTTAAACGGAATAAAGACTGGCGGATATCGAGGGTGTATGTAGTCGGCCTGGCCATGATCATCGGTGCGCTGCTGCTTGCTTCCACAGCCTTTATTACAAATGCTGTCTGGGTCATTATCGCGATGTGTCTTGCTAAAGGACTTACGTATGGCATTTTAACGATAGGACCAACCATCATCATTCATCTTCTGCCTGAGCGCGGCGGACTGATGACGAGTATTTTAACATCATCAGGCAACTTGGCGGGTATTGTAGGACCTTTAATAACAGGTTATATCGTCGGTTCATCAGGTGAAAACAGTGCGGCAGGCTTTGATTTATCCATTATCTTCATGGCCGGGCTGATAACGGTATTCGGCGTATTGTTCACTGTTTTTGTAAGGCCTAATTCAAAAATTGACCTTGCCGCAGAAAATCAAGCCGCAATCGGAAAGTAAGGGGGAGGTAGTGTGGAGCGTACGATTCAGCGTCCCTGGCATTCTTTTTATCAGCACGGGGACGTTCATATACCGGAACAGTCCGTTTATACAATGCTTGAGAAAACCGCAGAGCGATATGGCGGGCAAACCGCAATCCTTTTTGAAGATTTAGAAATAACGTATATGGAGCTGAAAAACAAAGTTGATAGGCTCGCAGGAAAATGGAATGAAATGGGGTTCAAAAAGGGTGACCGCATCGGATTGATGCTGGCCAATCATCCCGATTACGTTATTTCCTATTACGCCGCTCATGCACTGGGGCTGATTGTTGTCCAAATTAACCCGATGTACACAGCGAGAGAGCTGCTTCAAATTGTAGCAGATGCTGAAGTGACGACGATCGTTGCGGATGCCGCTGGCAGGAAAACCATTAATGAAGTCAGCGACCTTTATTCCTTTACCCATATGATGGCATCCCAGCTGTCGGGCTCAGACGGCCATTATTTGAAGCTTGAAGATCTGATTGCCTCTGGGATTTCATTAAAACGTCCTGCCCAGATCAAAGCGAAGGAAGATGTCGCAGTGATCCAGTACACGGGCGGAACCACCGGGAAAATGAAAGGCGCGATGCTGACTCATTTCAATCTTACAGCAAACGTCTATCAAAGCTACCTGATGTACGGGGATTCGATGATTCAGGGAAAAGAAACCGTGCTGATTGCAACACCGCTCTATCATGTGTATGCGATGACAAGCGGCATGAACCTGGGAATCTTCATTGGAGGGAGACTGCTTTTATTCAGGAAGTTCGAGATTGATGAGGTGCTGGAAAAAATTAAAAAGCACCGGCCTACTTTTTTTCCAGGCGTGCCGAAGATGTATATCGCTTTCGTCAATCATCCTGAAATAGAAGAAGCAAAGCTGGGTTGTCTAAAGCTGTGTTCTTCTGGATCTGCACCGCTTCCGGTTGAAATCATTCAGCGATTTGAAAGCTTGACTGGAACGCGGATAGGGGAAGGATTCGGACTGTCAGAAGCTTCACCTTCCACACACCGCAATCCGCCGTTTGGCAAAAGAAAAATCGGCAGCATCGGCATTCCCGTTCCAGAAACCGACTGCATGATTGTCGATGAGGACAACCTTGCACTCGGGCCTAAAAGTGTCGGAGAGCTTTTGATCAAGGGTCCGCAGATCATGAAAGGCTACTGGAACAATGAAGCTGAAACACATTCCGCTCTGCAGAATGGCTGGCTGTACACCGGGGATCTGGCGACGATGGATGAGGAAGGCTACTTTTATATCGTCGGCCGCAAGAAAGAAATGATTATTTTGGGAGGCTTTAATATTTATCCTCAGGAAATTGAAGGTGTACTTTATGAACATCCGGATGTCAAAGAAGCGGCTGTAGTCGGCCTGCCTGATGAAGAGCACGGAGAACGAGTGAAAGCGTACGTTGTTCCAAAGGATGGGAAGACGATTGATAAAGAAGAGCTGAGGGGCTATTGCTATACAAAACTAACACCCTATAAAGTTCCAAAGCAGTTTGAAGTGCGGGACAGCCTGCCGAGGAATACGGTTGGAAAACTATTAAAAAGACTGCTTGTTAAAGAAGAAACAGAGAGAGGGGACAATCAAAATGGGAATTGAATCAATTAAAAATGTGGCCGTAATCGGAGCGGGGACGATGGGCTCGCAAATTGCGATGGTCTGTTCACTTGCCGGATATCCGGTCACGCTGCAGGATGTAAGCGCGGAAAGCCTTGAAAAAGCAAAGCAGTTTCTGGGAATTCAGATGGAGAAACGTGTCAAGAAAGGCAGGTTCACTGCTGAGGCGGTAGAAGCTGCGTTCAGCCGGATTACGTTTACCGCATCTCTTCATGAATTAAAGGAAGCGGATCTGGTCATTGAAGCGATTGTTGAAAAGCTGGATGTAAAAAGAGAGCTCTTTAAGAAGCTTGATGAAATTACACCGCCGCATGCTATTTTAGCGACTAACAGCTCAACGATTGTCAGTTCAAAGATAGCGGATGTAACTGTCCGTCCCGAAAAGGTCTGCAACATTCACTTTTTCAATCCTGCATTAGTCATGGAGCTTGTAGAGGTTGTGAAAGGTCCGCACACTTCTGTAGAAACCGCTCAAACGTCGATGGATTTTGTGAAAAAGATTAATAAACTGCCAGTCTTATTGAATAAAGAAATCTCAGGGTTTATTGCGAACCGCATTTTAGGAAAGCTGATGGACGAAGCGGTGTACCTGCTTGAAAACGGCTATGCAAGCCATGAAGAAATCGATCTAGTCTGTACAAAAGCGCTGAATCATCCGATTGGACCGTTCGCCTTAATGGATCTGACCGGCATTGATGTGAACTATTTTGTCAGAATGCAGCGCTATGAGGAAAGCGGAAACGAGCGCGATAAGCCTGCCAGGATCGTTCAGGAAAAGGTAGAAAATGGAGAGCTGGGCCGAAAAACAGGCAAAGGTTTTTACACATATGACCAAAAGGCTGCAGTGAAATAGGGGTGATTCTGTGCAAAAAGTCAGTGTAATTGGTGCAGGAACAATGGGCCGCGGCATTGCCTATGCCTGTGCGGCTGCAGGGTTTTCAGTTATTGTTCAGGATATTCATGAACAATCGCTGGATACTTGCAGATCTTATGTGTCAAGACAATTTGAAAAGGCCGGCAAGACAGATGCGGAAGCGAGCATTGTTTACACAACGGAACTAAAACAGGCTGCAGAAGATGCAGATCTCATTATTGAAGCCGTGCTTGAAGTAATGGAACTGAAAATCAGCGTGTTTAAAGAGCTTGACCGCTATGCAAAGCCGTCAGCGATTCTTGCAACGAATACGTCAACGATGAGCCCGACTGAAATCGGTGCGCAAACAAGCCGGCCCAAGCAGTGCATTGCGCTTCACTTTTTCAATCCTGTGCCAAAAATGAAGCTGATAGAAGTCATTTGCGGCCTGGAAACGTCACAAGAAACGATAGAAGCCTGCTTTGGGTTTGGGGAGGCACTCGGAAAAGAATGCGTAAAGATCAATGAGTTCCCGGGTTTTGCAGTCAGCCGCATGAATTGCCTGATCGGAAATGAAGCGATGACGATGGTGATGGAGGGAGTCGGCTCGGTTCAGGATATCGATAAGGCGATGAAGCTTGGCTTAAATCATCCAATGGGACCGCTCGAGCTTGCTGACTTAGTGGGGCTTGATACGAGGCTTCGGAATATGGAATATCTTTATAAAACACTCGGCGAAAAATTCCGTCCGTGTCCGATCCTTGTGAAGTATGTTAAAGCCGGCTGGCTCGGTAAGAAAAGCGGACGCGGATTTTATGAATACAGCTAGGGGGTGACCATGATGAACTTTCAATTTGATGAGGATATTCAATTTTTAAAACGGAATGTCCGCGATTTTGTTCAAACAGAAGTTGAAGCCGTTGCAATGGAAATTGAGGAGTCCAATTCGATTCCTGAACGGATCATTTCCATGTCAAAGGAACTTGGGCTTTTCGGATTAAGCATTCCGGAGCAATACGGCGGACTTGGCATTGGAATGGTCGGGAAATGCGCTTTATATGAAGAAATCGGTGCTACACATAATGGCTATACAACCTTAATAGGTGCACATACAGGCATTGGAACAGTCGGCATCGTCGAGATGGGAAACGATCAGCAAAAGCAGAAATACCTCCCTGCCATGGCAAGCGGCGAGAAAATCGGTGCGTTTGCCCTTACTGAGCCAAGCGCTGGATCTAATGCAACAAATCTTAAGACAACTGCTGTGAAAAAAGGAGATAAATACATTCTGAACGGGACGAAGCATTACATCACGAATGCCACCGAGGCAGATGTCTTTACAGTAATGGCCGTAACAGACCCTTCAAAAGGAGCAAAGGGCATCACGTCTTTTATCATTGAAAAGGATTTTCCTGGATTTCAAGTAGGAGCTGTTGAAAAGAAAATGGGACTGCGCGGTTCCCATTCTGCTGAAATCATTTTAGAAGATTGTGAGGTTCCAGCTGAAAATGTGCTTGGAGAGGAAGGGCAGGGATACGTTAATGCTCTTAAAATCCTCGCAAATGGACGTGCCGGTCTAGCAGCCCGAAATCTTGGATCCTGTCAAAAGCTGCTCGACCTCTCGATGACCTATTCCCAGGAAAGAGTGCAATTTGATGTGCCTATTTTTGAACATCAGGCAGTTTCTCACATGATTGCAGAGATGGCAATGGAAATTGAAGCATTGCGGTCGTTTACTTACCGGGTTGCCTGGATGGTGGATGAGGGCATGAAGGTGATTAAAGAGGCGGCAATGCTGAAGCTGTTTGGATCTGAAGTTTATAACCGGGTAGCGGATAAAGCAGTTCAGGTTCATGGGGGAATCGGCTATATTGCAGATTACCCGATCGAACGATTTTTCCGCGATGCACGGATTACGAGAATTTATGAAGGCACATCTGAAATTCAGAAAAATATCATCGCAGGTCAGCTGAAAAAGCAATATCAATAAGGAAGGAGCTAAGAATCTATGGAAACCATTGTGATAGCAAGTGCTGTACGGACACCCATCGGCAGGTACGGAGGAGCGCTTAAAGATGTTGAGGCCAGTTTTTTGGCTTCCTATGTGATAAAAGAGGCTCTAAATAGAGCTGGAGTTATTGCTGAACAGGTCGATGAAGTCATTTTAGGGGAAGTCAGACAAACGACCCTTGCTTCAAATGTTGCAAGAGTTGCAGCACTGAGAGCAGGTATTCCTGAAACAGCTCCCGCTTTTTCGATTAATCGTCTTTGCGCATCCGGCATGCAGGCAATCGCCTCTGCAGTGCAGCAAATTCAGTCAGGCCAGGCGGAAATTGTTGTCGCCGGCGGCACGGAGAATATGAGCCAGGCTCCGATTTATCTTCGCGGATCCCGTTTTGGCGGAGATGCAGCACATCTGGTCGATTCGAATAAAGAGAACGGACAGCAGCCAAAGGAAACGTTTGGCGAGCATCTCGGCATGGGTATCACAGCTGAAAATGTGGCCGAGAAGTATCAGGTTTCAAGAGAAGATCAGGATGCCTTTGCCCTTGAAAGTCAAAGGAGAGCAGAACAGGCAACGAGAAATCAGCTTTTTCAGGAAGAAATTGTGCCGGTTGATGTTCCTCATAAAAAAGGATCAACTTTATTTAATACAGATGAACACCCCCGCCCGGAAACCACTTATGAAAAGTTAGCACAATTAAAGCCTGCATTCAGAAAGTCAGGGACGGTAACCGCCGGAAATGCCTGCGGCAGAAATGACGGGGCCGCTGCATTAGTTTTGATGACAGAAAGAAAGGCAAAGGAGTTAAATATTAAACCGCTTGCGAGAGTAGTAGACTGGGCGGCAGCGGGCGTTTCCCCTGAAATTATGGGCATTGGTCCTGTACCAGCAGTGAGGAAGCTCTTAGAAAGAACCAATAAAAGCATCGCAGACATCGATGTATTTGAACTAAATGAAGCATTTGCTTCTCAGGCACTTGCTGTTCTCAGAGAATTAGAGATTGATAAGGAAAAAGTCAACGTAAACGGAGGGGCCATTGCACTCGGACATCCACTGGGTGCGACTGGTGCAAGAATTGTGACGACGCTTGTTCATGAGATGAAACGGAGCAATCGCAAGCTTGGTGTGGCGACGCTTTGTGTCGGCGGCGGCCAGGGCATGGCCATGATGATTGAACTTGTCTAAAGCGGAAAGGAGCGGGGCAAATGCTGGATATTATGCATTCTTCCTTTTTTGACCATTTGTCCCTTCGGAGGGAGCAGGATCAAGGAGAGGAGATTATCATTTCTGTCCTGATTGAGAATAAACATCTGGCCGATTCTCATACGATTGGAAGCGGTATTTTTTACACGATGCTTGATATTGCCATGGGGACAGCTGCATCTAAAGCGGGAGGTGCTCCCACTGCGACGATTGTTTTGAACACAACCATTTTTGATGCAGCCGTCAAGAGCTCATTACTATGCAGGGCCAGAGTGACGCACTGTTCAGATAGCATGGCATCTGCTGAAGGCTGGGTTTACGATGAAAATCAAACCCTGATTGCAAAAAGCCAGGCAGACTTTAAACTGCTTAAAAATAGGAGATGAAGAAAAATGAACGCTTTTGCAAATATTGAAATCAGAAAATCAGACGGACTTGCTTACCTTGTGATCAATCGACCGGAGCTACGAAATGCTTTAAACAAAGAAACGCTAACTGAAATGATGGAAGCTTTAGAAATCCTGGCATCAGATGATGAGACCGGATGTGTCGTTTTTACCGGAAGCGGCGAAAAATCATTTGCTGCCGGAGCTGATATCGGCCAGCTGAAGTCCAGAACAGCACTGGATGTCTTTAATCGCGGAGGCATGCAGCAAGTTTATGATTACATAGAAGCCTACGATAAACCAACCATTGCCATGGTAAATGGCTTCGCGCTTGGCGGAGGCTGTGAGCTTGCGATGGCTTGTGACATCCGGATTGCTTCAGAACATGCTAAATTCGGACTGCCGGAGCTGAATTTATCTATTATTCCAAGTGCAGGCGGAACACAGAGGCTTGCCAGGCTAGTTGGAAAAGGTGTGGCAATGGACATGATTTTAAGAGGGAAAATCATTGATGCGAAGGAAGCGTACCGAATCGGGCTCGTTTCAGAGATTGCAGAAGCAGGAGAATTACAGGGGAAAACAGAAGAAGCAGCGAGACAAATTCTTTCAAAAGGTCCGCTTGCGGTCAAACTTGCGAAGCTTGCTGTGCATGCAGGGTTTGATGCCGATCAAAAAACAGGGCTTGTCATTGAAAAGCTTGCACAGGCTGTCCTGTTTTCAACAGATGATAAAAATGAAGGAACGTCTGCCTTTTTAGAAAAAAGAAAGCCTGAATTTACATCCAAATAAGAAAGGACGAACGCATGTGGCCATCCTTGTTCAAGACATTAGGGAAAGCTTTGAAAGCAGCCCTTTTTATAACCATATGGGAATCGAAATCCTTCATTTCGAAGAACATTCCGTCAAAATTAAACTTTCGATCAAAGAGCATGTGCTGAATGCAAATGGAACGCTCCACGGCGGTGTTCATGCAACCATGCTAGATTTTATTCAGGGTATGCTGCTCAGATCCATTACAAAAACAAGATGTGCCACAATGAATTTAAACGTCCAATATTTGGCGGCCATTTCAGAAGGAGACATTTTCGCAGAAGCTAATGTTCTGCAGCTCGGATACAAGGTCGCTTTTATGGAAGGTGAAATAAGAGATTCCGCTGGAAAAATATTGGCGAAGGGAACAGGTACTTTTAAAGTAATCAGAGATTAAGCCATTATTTAGATAGACGAAGATTATGCACAGGAAAAATGGCAGGGAGTCTAAATGACTGTTTTTCGGCTTCCGAAATAACTTGTGTAAAATACAAAGTATGCAGATCGGGATATTTGTCAGGGTAGTAAGATGATGAATAGTAATAATGGATGAATTGACTTTTAAACCCTTTATGAATAAAGGGTTTTTCGTCTTTATTGTTAAAATTATTGTATTCCAGCCCACGTGTAAAACTCATTCTTTTACTCTATCAATTTAAAAAATGAGTAGGTTTTCCTTCATAATCATTCTACTAAAATGTGTATCTTTTAGGACTTTTTATCCATGGGAAATGAAGTAAATCTATTCGTAATCATGCATTTTTATGTAAGTGTTATTGTAAAGTAATGATTTTTAATTTATAATTTTAAGAAAATTAGCAATATATACAGGGGGAATATGGGTGAAGATATATGTCTCAGTTGACATGGAAGGAATCACTGGACTCGCTGATGAGACACATGTGAATTCATCTAGGCACAATTATGAACGCGGCCGCCAGATCATGACGGATGAAGCCAATTATGTTATTGAATCGGCTTTTGAGGCTGGTGCGAAAGAAGTGATTGTAAATGACAGTCACTCTAAAATGAACAATTTGCTCATTGAAAGGCTGCATCCTGAAACTCAGCTCATTACGGGGGATGTTAAGCCGTACAGTATGGTGCAGGGGGTGGATGACAGTTTTTACGGGGCTATTTTCACTGGGTATCATGCACGCGCATCTAAAAAAGGTGTCATGTCCCACACGATGATTTTTGGTGTGAGAGAGATCTACATAAATGATGTAGCGGTAGGGGAGCTCGGCTTTAATGCATACGTTGCAGGCTATCACGGGGTTCCGGTCATTATGGTGGCTGGAGACGATCAGGCAGCAATGGAAGCAGAAGCACTTATTCCGAACATCACCACAGCTGTCGTAAAGGAGACGATTGCAAGGTCGGTCGTAAAATCACTGACGCCGGTCAAGGCAGGGGAGCTGCTTAAAGAGAAAACAGCCCTTGCCATTAAAAACAGAGAAAACGTAAAGCCGCTCACTCCTCCAGACCGTCCGCTTATGGCCATTGAGTTTGCAAACTATGGACAAGCTGAATGGGCAGCGCTTATGCCCGGAACAGAGCACGTAGAAAACACCACGATTGTCCGTTTCCAGGCAAGCGACATTCTTGAAGCCTACCGGGCGATGCTTGTCATGACGGAGCTTGCGATGAGAACGACATTCTGTTAGGAAGTGAGAACTTATGAATACATATCTTTTTAAACGTCTGCTTTCCATGATCCTTACGCTTTGGCTGATTATTACGCTCACGTTCGTCTTGATGCATACCATTCCAGGTTCGCCTTTTAACGAAGAGCGGGGGACAAGCGAAGCCGTACAGCGAAATCTTGAAGCTTTCTATCATTTGGACGAACCGCTTCCTGTGCAATATGCCATGTACATGAAGTCACTTGTCACGTTTGATTTTGGCCCTTCTATTAAAAAGTCTTCGCAGACAGTCAATGAATTGCTTGGCCGCGGCTTTCCGGTCTCCTTTGAGCTTGGGATTGTCACGCTCGCTGTAGCCGTATTTTCAGGGATTGCGCTTGGCATCATTGCAGCGCTCCGGCACAACGGTTTCATTGATTATTTAGCGATGACCATCGCCGTTCTCGGGATATCCGTTCCAAACTTTATCATGGCGACCCTCTTAATTCAAAATCTGGCCGTTAATCTAAAAATACTTCCTGCTGCGACATGGTCGAGTCCGATGCACATGATTCTGCCAACACTCGCGCTTGCTACAGGACCAATGGCCATTATTGCCCGTCTGACACGCTCAAGCATGCTTGAAGTGCTGACTCAGGATTACATAAGAACAGCCCGTGCAAAAGGACTTTCACCTGTCAAAATCGTGTTCAAGCATGCGCTGAGAAACGCCCTTCTCCCGGTTGTAACAGTCCTTGGCACGCTTGCAGCAAGTATCTTAACAGGAACATTTGTTATTGAGAAAATATTTGCGATTCCGGGCATGGGAAAATACTTCATCGAAAGCATTGGTACCCGTGACTACCCAGTCATCATGGGCACGACCGTCTTCTACAGCACGATTCTGATCGTGATGCTTTTCCTTGTCGATGTTGCTTATGGAATTTTAGATCCAAGAATTCAATTAAATAAAAGGGAGGGAAGATAATGGAGCTCAGAAAACAGCACGATCCTTCCCAGGATATCCCTGATGAGTGGTTTGTTCCGAAATCAAAGGACAAGCAAGCTGCAGAAGCCGTCGTCAGACCCAGTCTTTCCTACTGGCACGATGCCTGGAGAAGACTGCGTAAAAATAAGCTTGCAATGACAGGCATGATCTTCCTGATTTTTATTACATTCATGGCCATTTTTGGACCAATTATTTCACCCCATTCTGTCCGAACACAAATTCTGACAGATCAAAATCTGCCTCCATCAGCCAAATACTGGTTCGGAACAGATGAACTTGGCCGCGACGTTTTTACTAGAACATGGTACGGAGCGAGAATTTCGCTTTTCGTTGCAGCGATTGCCGCATTGATTGATTTTGCAATCGGCGTTCTCTACGGAGGCATTGCCGGCTATAAAGGAGGCAAAATCGATCATTACATGATGCGCGTTGTTGAAGTCCTATACGGCCTTCCGTATTTGCTTGTCGTTATTTTGCTTATGGTTGTGATGGGACCTGGTTTATTTACGATTATCGTAGCCCTGACCGTCACCGGCTGGATTGGGATGGCGAGGATTGTAAGGGGACAGGTGCTTCAAATCAAAAACTATGAATTTGTTCATGCATCTAAATCATTCGGTACGAAAACAAGCAGGATCATTCGGAAAAACCTGCTTCCGAACACAATGGGCCCGATTATTGTTCAAATTACACTTACGGTTCCATCTGCTATTTTTGCAGAAGCGTTCCTGAGCTTTCTCGGACTTGGCATTCAGGCTCCGTTTGCAAGCTGGGGTGTGATGGCAAGTGATGCTCTTTCAACAATCTTAACAGGACACTGGTGGCGCCTCTTTTTTCCTGCCCTGTGCATCTCACTGACAATGTTTGCCTTTAACGTTCTCGGAGACGGACTGCAGGATGCGCTTGATCCAAAGCTAAGGAGGTAACATCATGGAAAAAGTACTGGAAGTAAATGACCTCCGCGTTTCATTTCAAACATACGGAGGACGCGTAAAAGCGGTACGGGGAGTAACCTTTGATTTACGGAAAGGCGAAACGCTCGCAATTGTAGGAGAATCCGGCTGCGGAAAAAGTGTAACTTCACAAAGCATTATGCGCCTTATTCCTGAACCGCCGGGAACAATTGATTCAGGCTCCATCCTATTTAAAGGAAGAGATGTAACAAAAATGAAGGAAAAAGAGCTGAGAAAGCTTCGCGGTGCAGACATTTCAATGATCTTCCAGGATCCGATGACAGCGCTGAATCCGACGCTCACCATCGGAGATCAAATTATAGAAGGCATTATCCAGCATGAGAGCATGCCTAAAGAAAAAGCAAAACAAAAAGCTCTTGAGATGATGAATCTTGTTGGCATTCCAAGCCCTGAAGCGCGCTTAAAGCAGTATCCGCATCAATTCAGCGGCGGGATGAGGCAGAGGATCGTCATTGCGATGGCGCTTGTCTGTGAGCCGGAAGTACTGATCGCTGATGAACCGACGACCGCACTTGATGTGACGATTCAGGCTCAGATCCTCGATCTGTTCCGTGATATTCAGAAGAAAACAGGGGTATCCATTATTCTGATTACCCATGACCTGGGTGTGGTCGCTCAAGTTGCTGACCGTGTTGCGGTTATGTATGCCGGAAAAATCGTGGAAGCAGGCTCTAGAAGAGAAATTTTCTATCAGCCGCAGCATCCATATACAAAAGGTTTGCTTCGTTCCATCCCGCGGCTTGATATTGAGGGAGAAGAGCTGATTCCGATTGCGGGTTCGCCGCCGGATTTATTTTCGCCTCCTGAAGGGTGCCCGTTTGCGGCAAGGTGCGAATATGCGATGGAAGTATGTGACCGAGCGTATCCTTTTACGTCAGCATTAAGCAAAGAGCACCAAGTAGACTGCTGGCTGCAGGACAGCCGCGCATTAGCTGCAGCATCAATGAAATAACATATAGATCAAGATTAAGAGGGGGAGAATGATGAAAAAGTGGATGGCGATGTTCCTGACTGCCTTGCTTGTATTCGTGCTTGCAGCATGTACAGCAAATGAGAGTGCAGGAAAAGACACAGGAAAAGACGAAAAAGAGAAAGAGAAAATTTTGCACCTGAACAACGGGGCTGAACCAACTTCGTTTGATCCGGTTATCGGATTTGACGCTGTTTCATGGAATGCGCTGAACAATTTAATGGAAGGTCTTACTCGTCTAGGGAAAGATCATGAGCCTGAAGCAGCAACGGCTGAGAAATGGGACGTATCAAAAGATGGCAAAACGTACACGTTCCACATTCGCGAAAATGCAAAATGGTCAAACGGCGATGATTTAACAGCTGATGATTTCGTATTTGCATGGAAACGTCTTTTAGATCCTGAAACAGGATCAGGGGCAGCATTTTTAGGATACTTCATTGAGGGCGGAGAAGCTTACAACAGCGGAACTGGCTCTGCAGATGATGTCAAAGTGAAAGCTGTTGACAAAAAAACATTTGAGGTTACGTTAATCAGCCCTCAAGCATACTTCTTGAGTGTGATTGCAAACCCGGCATTTTTCCCGGTAAATGAAAAAGTTGCGACAGAAACACCAGACTGGTTTGCAGAAGCTGACACGTTTGTCGGAAACGGACCTTTCTCATTAGAGTCATGGGAGCATGACAAAGAATTTATGATGAAGAAAAACGATCAGTACTGGGATGCAAAAAACGTGAAGCTTGATGGCGTTCATTGGGCAATCGTAGAAGATACAAATACAGAATACCAGCTTTACCAAACAGGCGAACTGGATACATCTGATGTACCGGCTGACTTGGCAGAATCACTTTTTGAAGAAGGAAAAGCAAATGTTGAGGAGCAGGCTGGAGATTACTTCTACCGCATGAACGTAACGCTTGAACCGTTCCAGAATGTCAACATCCGCAAAGCATTCGCAATGGCTGTTGACCAAAAGCAAATCGTTGATTTTGTAACAAAAAATCAGGAAACAGCTGCATATGGCTTCGTTTCACCCGGCTTTAAAGATCCATCAGGCAAAGACTTCCGCGAGGCAAGCGGCGACCTTGTGAAAACAGATGCTGCTGAAGCTAAAGCATTGCTTGAAAAGGGCATGAAAGAAGAAGGCTATGACAAGCTTCCTGAAGTAACATTGACTTACAGCACAGATGATACGCACAAGAAAATTGCAGAAGCGCTTCAGCAAATGTTCAAAGAAAATTTAGGCGTGAATGTGAAGCTTGCTAACCTGGAAGCGAACGTGTTCGCTACCGATCAGAAGGCGTTGAAATTCCAATTGTCCCGCAGTTCTTTCTTAGCAGACTATGCTGATCCTGTGAACTTCCTTGAGAACTTCCAAACAGGACACAGCATGAACCGCACAGGCTGGACAAATGCTGAGTATGATCAATTGATCAAAGACTCTAAAAATGAATCTGACGAAGCAAAACGCTTTGAGATGCTGTACAAAGCAGAAAAGATTTTATTTGAAGAAGCACCGATTATTCCGATCCATTTCTACAATCAGGTTTACTTGCAAAATGAAGATCTATCAGGCATCGTCCGTCACCCTGTCGGATATTTAGAATTAAAATGGGCAGATAAAAAGTAAGCCATGCAAAAGGGGTGTTCAGCTGTTTGAACATCCCTTTTCTATATAAAGGAGACTACTAGAATGATAAAACCTCAGGCGTTAAAAAAAGGCGACACAATCGGCATCATTTCCCCGGCAAGTCCCCCAAATAAAGAGAACCTGAAGCGCTCTCTTTCTTTTTTAGAAGAAACAGGCTTGAAATTCAAACTCGGAAAACATATTGAACGCGAATACGGATATCTTGCAGGGACAGATGAAGAAAGAGCAGAAGATGTTCATACCATGTTTCAGGATCAAGAAGTGAAAGCAATCATTTGCGCGTGCGGCGGATTTGGAACAGCCCGCATGGCCTCGCTATTAGACTATGATCTTATTGAAAAGAACCCGAAAATTTTCTGGGGCTACAGCGATATCACATTTTTGCATACAGCCATCAGACAGAAGACCGGTCTTATTACGTTTCACGGTCCCATGCTCAGCTCTGATTTTGGAGAAGAAGCTGGTGTTCTTCCATTAACAAAACAGTATTTTCAACAGCTATTTGAGAACAGAATGCTTACTTATGACGAATCACTTTCGCCCCTTGAAGCGATGATTGAAGGTAATGCAAGCGGTGAGCTTGTTGGCGGGAATCTATCATTAATCACAAGCTCGGTCGGTACAGATTTTGAGATTGATACAAAAGGGAATCTGCTTTTAATTGAAGACATTGATGAAGAGCCATATGCAGTCGACCGTATGCTGAATCAGCTTTATATGGCAGGGAAATTAACGGATGCAGCAGGTATTCTGGTTGCTGATTTTCATAACTGTGTTCCTCAAAAACGGAAAAAGTCGATTTCGCTTGATGAAGTGCTGGCTCATTACATCAAACTCGCAAACAAACCGGCACTAAAAGGATTTAAAATCGGACACTGCAGTCCTAATATCTCTATTCCGCTTGGTACACATGCAGAAATGAATACATATGAGAAAACGGTTGGGATTGAAAGCGGAATTCTATAAAAAGGGTGAATTTCTATGAAAATTGAAAAGATCGAAACATTTCGGACAGCTGTCCCTTTGACAAAGCCTTTTAAAACGGCTCTCCGGACAGTTGTAACGGCAGAATCCGTTATCATAAAGGTGACGTGCGAAAGCGGAATCTATGGCTGGGGTGAAGCGCCGCCTACACTCGTAATAACCGGTGATAGTCTATCGAGTATAGAAGCCAGTATTCATCAAGTGCTGAAGCCGTTTTTAATCGGAAAAAATCTATTGAACTACGAAGTTATTTTCCAGGGAATACAAACGATTTTAACCCGCAATTCAAGTGCAAAAGCTGCGGTGGATATGGCCC
Organism: Metabacillus idriensis; assembly: GCF_009674765.1. Classification (GTDB taxonomy): domain Bacteria; phylum Bacillota; class Bacilli; order Bacillales; family Bacillaceae; genus Bacillus_P; species Bacillus_P idriensis. The sequence continues at coordinate 796,122 of NZ_WKKF01000001.1, forward strand.
TTTATGATTGTCTTGCCAAACATAGCAGACTTCCGCTTTATCAATATTTAGGCGGATATAAAGATGAGATGGAAACGGATTTTACCGTCAGTGTGAATGACGTGCGCGAAATGGGAGAAGATGCGGTTTCCTACATCCAGCAAGGGTTTAATGTATTAAAGGTTAAAGTGGGGCTTGGCGACAGCACACTGGATATTGACCGAATCCGGGAAATCAGAAGCCGGGTCGGTCCGGATATTAAAATCCGGCTCGATGCCAATCAAGGATGGAAGCCGAAAGAAGCTGCCAATGTCATCGGCAAAATGGAAGACCTGGGCTTGAACATTGAATTAGTGGAGCAGCCGGTTAAAGCTTATGACATTGAGGGGTTAAAACTAGTGACAGATTCCGTAGAAACGCCGATTATGGCAGATGAAAGCGTGTTTACTCCAAAGCAGGCGTTTGATGTGCTGAAAACGAGAAGTGCAGATTTGATTAATATCAAATTAATGAAAGCAGGGGGCATCTATCAAGCTTCCATCATCAATCAGCTTGCTGAAATCTGCGGAGTGGAATGCATGGTCGGAAGCATGATTGAAACGCGAATCGGCATTACCGCCGCCGCGCACTTTGCAGCAGCCAAAAAGAACATTACACGTTTTGATTTTGATGCCCCGCTTATGCTTGCGAAAGAAATTGTAGAGGGTGGAGTCCGGTATAGCGGCAGAAAAATGACATTTTCAGAAGGAAATGGACTGGGAATTTCAGATGTTCTTCTAAACGATGGGGAGGTTTTGGCAAAATGACGATACGAAAAGGCAGAGTTGCGGTATCCGTTGCAACCGTTTGGACGGCAAAGGATTCCGCACGGGAGCTGGATAAAAACGCCGTTGTGAATCCTGTTGATATTGACTCATGGCTTGGAGGACTGACTTATGAAACAAGCCTTGCTCTTTGCAGAGAAAACCGAATTCAGACACAGGCTTTGCTTGGGGAAGAAGTATGGATCATGGACGAACAGGACGGCTATGCACATGTGATTATTCCAGCTCAGTCCTCTTCAAAGGATGAAAGAGGATATCCGGGATGGATGCCGCTTTGTCAAATCGAAGAGAATGCAGAATCTTTGGAAGGGCCGATTGCAGTCGTTCAAAGCAAAAAAGCGATGCTTTATGCTGAAGATGAAACTCCTCAATTTGCATTGAGTTTTCAAACTGTTTTGCCTGTATTAATAGAAGGAACAGAATGGATTGAAGTTGAAACTCCAGATGGAAAAGGGAAACTGAAGGCAGCGGATGTTTCCATCTTTGATGGGTTTGATAGTGTGCCTAAAGGAAGCGGCGGGGATATCGTTGCTGATGGCGAAAGATTCATCGGCCTTCCTTATCTTTGGGGCGGAATGAGCAGCTTTGGCTTTGATTGCTCCGGTTTTAGCTACACAATGTGCAAAGCAAATGGATACATCATTCCAAGGGATGCTCATGATCAGGCTGCTTCAGGTGAAAAAGTGGAACTGGACTCGATGGAGCCTGGCGATTTATTGTTTTTTGCATACGAAGAAGGAAAGGGAAGCCTTCATCACGTGGGCATTTATTATGGAGACGGCAAGCTGCTTCATTCTCCGAACACCGGGAAATCAATTGAGATTCTGGACATGGCCGGAACCATTTATGAAAAGGAATTATGTGCAGCTAGACGCTATTGGCTAAAGACGGAGGGATAACAGTGGAGAATTTGCTTGAAGTACGAAATTTAAAGAAACATTTTCATCTTGGTAAAGGGTCAACACTAAAAGCAGTAGACGGCATTTCATTCACGGTGAAAAAGGGTGAAACATTCGGCATCGTCGGGGAATCAGGATGTGGAAAATCGACTGCCGGCAGGACGATTCTCGGCTTATACGATCAGACAGAAGGAGATGTCCTATTCAACGGCAAAAACATCCATGAATTAAAAGGAAAAGACAAATTTGCCTACTACCGGCAGATGCAGATGATTTTTCAGGATCCATATGCCTCATTAAATCCGCGGTCAACTGTCCTTGAAATCATTTCTGAACCGATGGAAGTTCACGGCATGTACAAGAATAAACAGGGCCGTACGGAAAAAGTGCATCAGCTCCTTGAAGATGTAGGCTTAAACCGTGATCATGCCAACCGTTACCCGCACGAATTCAGCGGCGGCCAAAGACAGCGGATCGGCATTGCACGAGCCCTTGCCCTTGATCCGGAATTCATTATAGCCGATGAGCCGATTTCAGCACTCGATGTATCGGTCCAGGCTCAAGTTGTCAATCTAATGAAACGTCTGCAAAAGGAAAAAGGACTAACCTACCTCTTTATCGCGCATGACCTGTCCATGGTCAAACAAATCAGCGACCGCATCGGGGTCATGTATCTGGGCCACCTTGTTGAGCAGACCGCAAGCAGCGAGCTGTACAAAAAACCGCTCCATCCATACACACAGGCTCTGCTGACTGCAATTCCGATTCCAGATCCAGATATAGAGGACAAGCGGGAACGCATTATTCTTCAGGGTGAGCTGCCGAGCCCGATGAATCCCCCGAGCGGCTGTGTATTCAGAACACGCTGTGCCTACGCGATGGAAGCCTGTGCTTCTAAAAAGCCAGTGTGGCAGGAAGTAGATGAAAATCATTTCGTTGCCTGTCATTTATATGACAAGAGCATCATGGGCGATCAGGATTTTTCTCAAATTGCAGCGACGAAATGACGGGAAACTTAGAGCTGAAACTGCAGGAAGTGATGGAAAGGTGTCCAGGAAGAATTGGACTCGCACTCGATCTTGATGGAAGAATCATCGAACGGAACAGCAACGGGATCTTTTCATCAGCGAGTCTGATTAAATTGCCAATTCTGCTGACAGCTTTTCAACAAAAAGAGCGTGGCATTCTTTCTTTTGATGAAAAAGTGAAAATGTGTGACATTGAAAAAACAGGCGGAGCAGGTGTCCTGCAGTCTTTCTCAGATGATGCCGTCTTAACTGTATCAGATTTGCTTTCATTAATGATCATCGTGTCCGATAATGCGGCCACTAACTATATGATCCATAAAGCTGGCAGACCGGCGATCAACGCCTGTATGAAGGATCTGAATCTTACAAGCACTGAGCTGAACCGGGATATGATGGATTTGGAAGCAATCAAAAACGGCCTGAATAACTGGACGACTGCTGATGACATGCTGAAATGTTTGAAAGCAATCGGCGAGTACGGCTTTCTCCCGGAAGTAAGCAGAAAACAAATAGAAGACATCCTGCAAAAGCAGCAATTCACAGACAAGCTTCCCTTTCATATGGATAAGGAAAAGGTATACGCAGGCAACAAAACCGGTGAGCTGCCAGGTATTGAGCATGATTGTGCCATCATTCGGTTTGGTGATCGGACGGCTTATGCCGCCGTTCTGATTGATCAGCTTCAAAATAAGGAAGCGGGCAGAAGAACAATCAGTGAAATTGGCAAGTTCATTTATGATGAGCTATTAATAGATAATCAGTTCAGTTAACGCAGAAAAAAAGAGGCTGGTACAAAAGGTTTTCAGCCAAAGAAAAATCCGAACTATTATGTGAAATTCCAACTTGAATTTCGTTTTAGTTCGGATTTTTTCTTTGGCTCTTTTCATAAATATTGTTGCTGCAGTACTAAATGTTAGAAACCTTAAGTGGATTGCAGCGGAAGGAACTTGACTCCTGCGGGAAATAGAGCAAATTGGGAGACCCCACAGGCAACGCCGAGGAGGCTCCCATGCTCCCCGCGGAAAGCAAGTTCCTCTCGCTGCAAGGAACGGACATTATTTATCATGAAAAACAACAATTTATGCGAAAATAGCCCTTTTTTTTAATGGTTTTCGCACTATTCAATGTTCGGCTTTAATTCAGGAGATAAGCGTTACGTCCCAGCCTCTTTTTTTATTGAGAAAGTACTAGGGAGCTTTTTTAACCAGATAATTTAAGAAGGTATTTAGCTGATGAGAAAGAATCTATTAAAAGAATCGTTTAATGTTCTTATGCACAGGGCATTTCTCTAATAAGCATGATTCATTTCAGCTCTAATTTATGAAATAATAGAGGGCAGATGAAAATTCCTGAAAGATAGGGAGAGATAAGATGTTATATATATGGAATATCGAAAAAATCATTAAAGATGTATTAGAAGAACACCGTTTAGATATAAATTACGAATTTGATAACCAGCTGCCAGCACATATGAGTTATAACGTATCGACAAATACAATTAAATTTAATTATCTTCAAATTAACGGATATAGAGGGAAAGTGAGAATTAAAGAATCGGATGAAAACTTTGTTAAAATTCTTATTTATCATGAAATTGGCTATTATTTAAGTTTTAAGAAAAACAAACATGATTTAAGAACTCTGATCTATGGGGGAGACGAAGAAAAAGAGGAACTTATGGCTGTAATAGAAAACAATGCATGGGAATATGGGAGAACAATGGTGCCTGAACACCTTTTAGAGTCATATGACAAAGTGCGTGAATTAGATAAAATGCTGATTAAGAGATGATGATCTAATTAAAAGGCTCTTTTCGCAAACTTTGTTGCTTTTAGACTAAATGTTTAAAAAATAAGTGGATTGCAGCGGAAGGTTCAATCATGAACTAGTCATAAAATTTTTATAAAGAGAAAGCTCAGAGCATAAAACTCTGAGCTTTTAGTGTGCAGCGTTTTAAATCCGATTTTCTCGAACAGGGAAATCAAGATAAAAAATGGTCCCGTTTTCATCACTGTTTGCTGTCATTGTACCTTTATGGTTCTCCACAATTTTTTTCGAAACAGAGAGACCGAGTCCTGTTCCGCTGTCTTTAGTGGAGAAGAAAGGATCAAAAATATGATTTAGAGCGGATGGGATGATGCCCCGTCCGTTATCAGAAAAGCTGATCTGCAGCCGATTTTCCTGGCGCATGCAGATGATGTGTATTCTCAGCGGATCTGTATTTTTCGCCTGAAACGAATTTTGAAACAGATTCAAAAAGACCTGCAGCAGTTCATCCTTATTTCCAAGGATGTAAGTTCCTTCTGCAGAGGGATCGATTTTAATATGAAACTCAATGGAGTAAAGCAGGGATTCGCTTTCTAAAATTCTTCCTAAATGATTCATCAGAAACTCTTTTACTTCGAAATGCTCAGACCGGATTTCTGCAGGTTTTGCGATGCTCAGGAAATCGGAAATGATTTTATTTGCCCGGTCGATTTCAGGAATTAAAATTGTTTGAAACAAGTTTTTCGTTTCAGCATCTGCTGACGCTTGAAGCACTTGCAGAAATCCTCTTACTGTCGTTAAAGGATTTCTGATTTCATGGGCAATTCCAGCCGCTATTCTTCCGGCAATCGCCTGTTTTTCGGCTTCTTTTATGGCATTTAAAAAGTAGAAGGTCCCGATGACCCGTTTGATGGAACCATCGGTATTCCAAAGGATTCTTGTATTCAGGATGCCATAATTTTTATCAAGCACTTCACGGTCAACGAATTCAATCCCGGTACGGGCGGTTTCAAGTGTCAGTAGCTGTTCGTCTGGAATGTTTACAAGCTCCCTTAAATGCTTTCCGATGATTTCGTCCCGGTTGACTCCGTGATCTTTTGCTGCTTGAAGATTGCATAAGGTAACAATGCCCGCTTCATCAATAAACACAACATGATGGGCAACTAAATCAAAGATGTCGGATAAAAAAGCTTCTGTATGATGAAATGATTCGTTTTCTGATGATGATAGGTAGAGGCGCTGATTTGTGTGAGCCGTCAGCTGTGTGCTGGTCATTTTCAGAATAGATGGAGGCGTGTCTGACTTTTCTTTACAGACCGCAAGTTCAAGTTCCGGATTTACATATGTAAATGCAGACGGCCATTGTGTGATGAGTTCTTTTAAAAGCTGATTTTCTTTTCGTAATACTTCTAGTTCATTTTCCATTTTCATTGTTTCCAGCCTCATATGAGAAATATATAGTACAACCTTTAAAACTATATAACAATTTATCATGTTTGACAATTACTAACAGAGGAATAAAATAAATAGGCGTAAGATAATGTCACAAAAAAGTTTAATATTTACGCCATTTAGGGAATAATCTCATAAAAGCAATCTTTTATGGGGGAATTTATTTTGACGACGATTCGAAAACCAGATCAGACATTAGCCTGTTTCAGTGAATATGATTCATTAAAGAAGGTGCTAGTCTGTCAGCCAAACTATATGCGAATTACGGAAGTTATAAATGAAACACAGCGGCATTATGCCGATGAAAATATTAACGTCCGGCTTGCCGTCAGCCAGCATCAGGAGTTTGTCAAAACATTAGAAGAAAATGGAGCGGAAGTAATCACGCTCACTCCTTACGAGAAGTACCCTGAGCAAGTGTTCACCCGTGACATCGGCTTCACTTTGGGCAAAACCGTTTTTGTATCCGAAATGGGCCAGGACATCAGACAGGGTGAGGAAGAAGTGCTCCGCAGCTGGCTTGACGCACAGGGTTATCCCATGCAATGCCTGAAAGAACACCGGATTGAAGGCGGAGACGTCATCATTGACAGAACGGCTATTTTCGTAGGAGTAAGTGACAGAACGTGCATGAACGCGATCGAAAAACTGCAGTCGCTCGTTCCCGCCTTTGAAGTTATTCCTGTTCCAATCAATGAAAAATACCTGCATCTCGACTGCGTATTTAATGTCCTCTCAGAAACGGAAGCCCTTGTCTTCCCAGAAGCCTTGGAAGAAAAAGAACTGAAAATGCTTAGAAAACGCTACAATTTAATCGAAGTAACGGAAGCTGAGCAATTCACTATGGGCACAAATGTCCTGTCGATCGGCGATAAAAAAATCATCAGTCTTCCTGTTAATCAAAATGTAAATGGGCAGCTCAGAGACAGAGGATACGATGTTATTGAAGTAGATATTACTGAAATCATCAAATCTGGCGGTTCATTTAGATGCTGCACGCTTCCGATTTTGAGAACGGTCTAAAGGATAGTAGAGCCGGCCTGCTTACTTGAGCAGCCGGTTTTTTCTGCCTGAGATAGAGTTAGTAAATTTACTATAAAAGACAATGAAATAAACACTCTGGACATTCAGCGCAATTGTCTGTATACTCAACTTAAACGATTAAGTGGAAATGGTGAAAGAAATGAAAAAAGCAACAATGAAAGATATTGCGGCTGAAGCGAATGTTTCGGTTGCGACTGTGAGCTACGTCTTAAATAACGCAGAAAATCAATCAATTCCAGCAGAGACAAAGGAACGTGTGCTGCAGATTGCAAAGAAATTGAATTATGTGCCTAACCTTGCTGCAAGATCACTTGTTAAGCAAAAAACGGGGTTAATCGGAATTCTCTTAAACCGCTCTGCACATGAAGGGGTTTGGCGACGAGCGCATCACGCCGAGTTTATTTTTGAGCTTGAGCAGCTGCTGACAAAACAGGGTTATCACGTTGTGCTCTCTAGTATTGATGTGGAAAAACCCAATCTGGAGATTATCGCAGAACGAAAACTGGATGGCGTTTTCTTGATTGATGTCCGGGAAGATTTTTTCTACAGCATTTCAAAAACGGTACCGACAGGAGTTCCGCTCGTGCTCGTCGACAGTGTAATTGATGATGAACTTTTTTACAAGGTTATGTATGATTATCTGGGAGCTTTTTCAGCTGCAAAAAACCAGCTGGAACGAGAATCCGCCGTTTTAATTATGGAGAAGTTTCACAACGCTGGACTTACTGAGCAAATTAAAAAGGCATCAGGGCTTGCTGAAGAAAATATTCATCTGATGGAGAATGAAAAAAGCCTTGCTGATTTTTTGGCAATGAACAGCGATCGATCAGCGATTATTCTCAACGAATTTTTGGCAGGCACTGTTTCGAAATACCGGAACATTGAGGGTGATGCCGTAATCTGTACATCCAATTGTCCGGAGATCCTTCCTGCCGAAGCAAAAACCGTTTTATTTAAAAATTCGAAAGCAACGATTGCTTTCCAGGTTTTATCTGATCTCATTAAAGATAATCGAGGTCTGCATTTAGAAAAATACACGTATTTACCGGCAGAGTAGCTTCTGCTTTTTTCTACCGTTGCTTAAACGTTTAAGTCGATAATTGGGGGAATTGAAAATGATGTTAAAAGAAGCGGTTTACCACCGTCCAAAAAATAATTTTGCATACGCATATGATAAAGATACGCTGCACATCCGTCTGCAGACAAAGAAAAATGATGCCGAAAAGGTGAATTTGATCTGGGGGGATCCGTTTACTTGGGAGCAGGAGAGTGAAGGAGTCTGGAAATGGAAGTCAGAAAAGCATATCGAGATGACTTTGCTTGGAAAGACTGAACTTTACGATATATGGACGGTTGCTGTTAAACCTCCCCACAGACGTTTGAAGTATGGGTTTGAGATGATATCAGGCGACCAAACGCTGATTTATACAGAGCAGGGTTTTCTTGATAAAAAACCGCAGGATCATAACGGCTACTATTTTACATTTCCATATATTAATGAAGAAGACATCTTCACTGCACCTTCATGGGTAAAGGACACTGTCTGGTATCAGATTTTCCCGGAACGCTTTGCAAATGGAGACGCTGCACTTAATCCGAATGGTGCTTTACTATGGGGCAGTAAAGAGCCAACAGCAGCGAACAGCTTTGGAGGTGACTTTGAAGGGGTCATTCAACATATTGATTACCTTGTGAAGCTTGGCATTACAGGAATCTATTTCACCCCTATTTTTAAAGCGTTTTCGAATCATAAGTACGATACGATTGACTATTTGGAAATTGATCCGCAGTTTGGGGATAAAGAAACGTTTAAGAGATTAATTAAGGTTTGTCATGAAAACGGCATTAAAGTCATGCTTGATGCGGTATTTAATCATTGCGGCTATGAGTTTCCGCCGTTTCAGGATGTGGTCGTAAACGGCGAAGCATCCAAGTATAAAGATTGGTTCCACATTGATCAGTTTCCTCTGAAAAAAGACGGCAAGGTTCATTATGAAACGTTTGGATTCTCGGAAAATATGCCGAAGCTCAGAACAGGGAATCCTGAAGTGCGGGAATATCTGCTTGAGGTTGGACGCTACTGGGTAAAGGAATTTGGCATTGACGGATGGAGACTAGATGTAGCAAATGAGGTATCGCATGACTTCTGGCGCGAGTTCCGTAAAGAAATCAAAGCCATCGATCCTGAGGTTTATATTTTGGGAGAAGTGTGGCATGATGCTATGCCGTGGCTGCAGGGCGATCAATTTGATGCGGTCATGAATTACCCATACACAAGCGTTGCAATCGACTATTTTGCTCACGGAAAAGTAACAGCATCAGAATTTATAAACCGAACGTCGGAAGCGCTTCTTATGTATCCTGAGCAAGTGTCGGAGGTTGCCTTTAACTTGCTGGGAAGTCATGACACCCCTCGTATTGCTACTGTCTGCGGGGAAAATACAGATAAAGTGAAGCAGCTTTTCGCTTTTCTGCTCTCATCCCCGGGCGCACCATGCATTTATTATGGGGATGAAATCGGCATGACAGGTGTGATGGATCCTGGCTGCCGCAAGTGCATGATCTGGGATGAAGAGAAACAGGACAGCGATTTATTGAACTTTATTTCTCAGATGATTGATCTTCGTAAAAATAATTCGGCATTCGGCAACAAGGGGAAAATCCAATTTGTGGAGGCAGGCATTAAAGATGAATTTGTCATGTATAAAAAAATGTATAACGATGAAAAGATCCTGTTCATCTTAAACGGGGCAGATCATCCAATTGAGGTTTCTCTTCCAAAGGGAATGAAGAAGTCAGCATGTCTGTTAACAGGTCGGGAGATTTCTGCATCAACGGCTGCACTGGAAGCTCATGGGCTCAGCATCATCTCATATAAATAAGATCAACCAGCCGATTCCCCAATACGGAGAATCGGTTTTCCTATTTTAAGAATGCCTGAAACTGCTATAATATAGAAAAAGCAACCAAAAGGGGAGAATTCTTTTGAATGAAACGATGCAGCTGATCAAAGAACTCGTATCCATACCGAGTCCATCAGGAAATACAAATGAAGTGATTACATATGTAGAAAACTATTTAGCAGATTGTCAAATAGAGACGAGGCGCAACCGCAAAGGCGGACTGCTTGCAACAATTCCAGGAAGAGACAATTCCCATCACCGCATGCTGACAGCGCACGTTGATACTCTGGGGGCAATTGTAAAAGAAATCAAAGCGAGCGGGCGGCTCTCGATTGATTTAATCGGCGGTTTTAACTTCAACTCGATTGAAGGGGAATACTGCAAAATCGAATCCTCATCAGGCAAGATGTTTACAGGAACGATTTTGATGCATCAGACCTCTGTTCACGTCTACAAAGATGCTGGCAAAGCAGAACGGAATCAGGCCAACATGGAAATCCGCCTTGATGAAGTCGTGAAAAACGCGGAGGATGTACGCGCGCTCGGCATTGAAGTCGGAGATTTTGTTTCTTTTGACCCTCGAGTAGAAATCACGGGAAATGGCTTTATCAAATCCCGCCATTTAGACGATAAAGCAAGTGTTGCTCTTTTGCTTCAGCTTATGAAACAAATTAAGGAAGAGAAATTGCTGCTTCCGTATACAACTCATTTTTTAATTTCAAATAACGAGGAAATCGGCTACGGCGGAAACTCCAATATTACCCCTGAAACCGTGGAATATTTAGCTGTTGATATGGGAGCGATGGGAGACGGGCAGTCAACGGATGAATACACCGTTTCCATTTGTGTGAAAGACGCAAGCGGTCCCTATCATTATGAGCTCCGCAAAAACTTAACGAATCTGGCGAAGGAGCATAGCATCGGCTATCAATTAGATATTTATCCGTATTATGGCTCAGATGCTTCAGCTGCAATCCGTTCCGGCCATGATATTGTGCACGGATTGATCGGACCGGGAATCGACTCCTCACATGCGTTTGAGCGCACTCATAAAGATTCCCTTGAAAATACGGCAAAGCTCCTTTATCACTATGTGAAATCGGATATGGTGCTGTAAAAGAATAGGTTCATACTGACGGGGAGCTGCGGATAGCAGCTCCTTGTTTAAATCTACCTTAATTATATAGAAATCTTTACCAAAAATGGGGTTTCTGTGTTTTAATAGAAACTGTAAATATTATGAATCTATTAAGCGGAGGTTTCAAATGACGAAAAGAAAGTTTAGCAGTTTCATGGCAGTCATTCTGATTTTTGCCCTGTTTTTCAGTCAGTTTCCTTTAAAGGATGTTTTGGCCGCAGAAGCAGATGTGCCGAAAGAAGAAGCCAAATTAACCATTTCAGAACCAGTTGAAGGTTTGTTTGAGGAATCGGAACAAGTACATTGGTACACAGTTGATCCAACTCAAGCAGAAATAAAAGATTACACACATTTGCGCATGAAGCTTCAATCTGAAGCTGAACTCAATGTAACGGTATACTCCAGCCTCGAAAATGCAATTGATAATCGTGCATTCGACAGATACATGGGGTATTCTTACGCCGATCAGCCGGCTGTTATTGATTTTCCGGTAGCATGGGCTGGACCTTTTTATATTAAGGTAGAGCATTATGCCATGGAAGAGGAATACATAGAAGAAGAGATGACGATTGAAGCAGAAGAGGAAGAGCCGTCCATGCCTGCCGCTTCATATACAATCAGCTATGATGGAGTCACACTTCCTCCTTCTGAATATGCAAGCACAGAAGAATGCCCGGCTGAGCTTAGCACAAAAGAAAGAGAAAACGGCAAAGCTATTTTAAAAGATTTGAGAAGCATTCGTGAAGATGTCCTTGCTAAAACAGAAAATGGAAAAGAACTGTCTTCCATGTATTACAAGATTGCTCCATTTTTAAGCACGAAAATGGTTTTCAGCAAGACGATCCGCGATAACGTTTATCAGGATTTAATCCAATTAAAAGATTTGTTTGCAGATGTTGCTGCAAAGGGCAGCAGCAGTACGTATAAAATTACAAGCGCGGATCAAGATGCGATCAATCGTTTATATAGCACAGCGCTTGAATCAGTACCGTCTTTCCTGAAGGATCAAATTGAAAAAACAGGGAAGAGCATCGGAATTTCAACCGTAACGAACAAAACGGTTTCATCTATTTTACAAAAAGGCGGATATTCAGTACCTGCTGCAAGCAGCTATGAAAACCGTGTAATTGTAAAGCTAAAAGAAGGCAAGAAAATAAGCAGCATTCAATCAAAAACAAAATCATTCGGCATTCAGTCGGCTTCACCGCTAAAAGCGAATAAATCGGTCTTCCCTGATATGTATGTAATGGAAGTAGAAGAAAGCTCAGCTGATTTCAAAGCCTCAGCAAAAACGTTAAAAACAGCTGCAGGACAGCTTGCAAAGCTGCCGGAGGTTGAATATGCAGAACCTGTTCAGCAGTACAAAGCATTTACTGCTGACGCTCAATATCCATATCAATGGTCATTGAAAAATGAAGGAAAAGATGGCGGCATTGCAGATGCTGACATTCAATTTGAACAGCTTCAAAAAGTATTAAAAGGCAGACAGCTGAGTGATTCAGTGATTGCTGTAGCTGATACAGGAGTGGATCATACTCTTGCAGATTTAAGCAGCAGGGTACTGACTGAAAAAGGCTACAACTTTATTGAGAAAAACACAAATGCCATGGATGACAATGGACATGGAACTCATGTGTCAGGCATCATTGCGGCAGAAGCAAATAACCATTATTCAATGGCAGGCATTAATCCTCATGCCAAAATTCTTCCTGTAAAAGTCCTTGATGCAGCAGGAAGCGGAGACACTGAAGGAATCGCATTTGGAATTCGATATGCTGTAGATCAAGGTGCACGGGTCATTAACTTAAGTCTTGGCGGGGGATACAGCCGCGTCATCGAGAGTGCCTTAAAATATGCATATGATCATGATGTAACAGTTGTAGCAGCAAGCGGAAATGACGGAATGGAAGAGCTCTCTTATCCTGCTTCTTCTAAGTATGTCATTTCAGTAGGCGGAACAAACCGCATCGACCTTGTATCGGATTATTCAAACTATGGAAATGGTCTTGATCTTGTTGCACCAGGTACAGACATTCCAAGCTTAATGCCTGATGGCAATGTAACGAATATGACTGGAACATCAATGGCAACACCTCATGTTGCAGCAGTGGCAGGTCTTCTTCTTTCACATAATCATGATTTAACGCCAGGTGAAGTAGAAGGAATCTTAACAAAATCTGCCGCAGACATCGCGTTTGATGAACAGGATAATCCTATGGATGACTATGAAGAGTATCCATATGACGAAGAATACCCATACCCTGAAGAAGAAGTCATTCCAGGCTATGACACAGTTTCCGGCTGGGGCCGTCTTGATGCCTTCGGAGCAGTGAAAGCATTCGATCGAATGAATATTCCTATGGAGCGGATTTCTGGTTCAGACCGCTATGAAACAGCCGTAAAAGTATCAAAAGAAAGCTTTACTGGTTCCGGTACGGTTGTCATTGCAACAGGCAAAAATTATCCGGATGCTTTAAGTGCAACACCGCTTGCACATAAAAACAAAGCTCCTCTTTTATTAACAGACACCAACACACTTCCTGCTGTTGTAAAAAGTGAGCTTAAGAGATTGGGAACAAAAAAAGTCATTTTGGTTGGCGGAGCATCTGTTATTACAGCTAACGTAGAAAAAGAGTTAAAAGCAGCCGGCATTACAACAATCTCAAGAATCAGCGGTAAAGACCGTTACGCGACATCTGTCAATATCGCAAAACAGCTTGGAGCAGTGGACCGTGCTGTAGTTGCAACAGGCGAAAGCTTTGCAGATGCCTTATCGATTGCGCCTATTGCTGCATCGAAAACTATGCCAATTCTTTTAACTAAGAAAAATGCAATCCCTGATTCTGTGAATCAATACGTTAAATCAAGCAAAATGAAGCAAACCTTTGTAATTGGAGGCGCAGGGGTTGTGCCTGATAAGATCGCCAAAGGTTTCCCAAATCATAAACGCATCAGCGGGGCAACTCGTTATGAAACAAACAGCAGCATTATCAAGTACTTTGCAGCTGATTTGAATATGGAAAGTCCGTTTATCGCAACTGGAGCAAACTACCCGGATGCCTTGTCGGGTTCTGCTGCCGCAGCGGTTCATGGCAATCCTATGATTTTAACAAATCCTAAAGCAGCTGAGCAGACAACGATCGATACACTTGCTGCTTATGCAGATTCAGCTAAAATGTATTACATCATCGGGGGAGAAAATGCTCTTCCCGAATCAGCAATTGCCTCATTATTTGAGTAATTTGCACAAGAAAAAGTCCTGATCTGATCAGGGCTTTTTTCTTAGGAGATAAGAAAGTATATAATTTTGCGCTTCGATGGCGAGCTCCATCGCCCAACTCCTCGGCCAGAACGGATCCGAAAGTATTGGCAAAAAGCGCCTTTTCTGTCGGATCCTTATCTGTCTGTCTGCGCTAAACGGGCGCTTACGCTTTTCTTATATTTTTCTTGTCAAAATAAGTCGAAAGAAATAGTTTATTAGACATCCTAAATTTTGGTAAATATATCTTACATCTGTCGAAAATTGCGAGTATAATCTAATAGATTTCATATAGAAAACAGGGGGATAACATGAAAAAAGAATTGATTTTAGCATGCGGATTATTTCTTGCACTTCCTTTGGGGCAGGGATTTGCAGAAACAAGTCCGGTTCAGGCAGCCGAACAGAAAATGGCATCTGCTCTTAACCAGAAGGGCTTAGGGCAAAACGAAATGAAAGCAGCAAGTTTTAATGAGGATGAAGCAACTTATTACGAAGAAGAACCTAACAATGTTATGGGGAAAGCTACCTACTCCGAAGTTGATTATTATTTATCTGGAAGTATACATAATCAAGTCTCCAATAATGGAAAAGATGTCGATTACTTCAAGTTTTCAGTTGCCGAAAATGAAGAATATTCATTACTATCTTTAATGGTAAATGAAGATGAGATCAATGAAGAAACTTCACGAGTGATGAAGGTGCGATTACTTGATGCTAGCGGTAAAAAAGTTGCTGAAAGTGAATTGCTTGAAGATGATGAAGGTGGAGGTCTTCAGTATCTGGATGCATCACTTGCTCCTGGAACTTATTATATTGAGGTCACAAATCCTTTTTCAACAGACTTAAATGAGGATTATTTAATTTTCCATTCTATCGGTTATGAAGAAGGACCGCTCGAGACTACGTTCGAGAGAATCTCCGGCAAAGACCGTTATGAAACAGCTGTAAAGCTTTCTCAGGACGGCTGGGCTGACGGGGAATCAGAGTTTGCTGTTCTTGCAACCGGAACGAATTTTCCAGATGCTCTAAGCGCAACGCCGCTTGCTTATCGATACGGCGCTCCACTGTTGCTTACAGACCCTAATACTCTTCCAGCTTCAGTGAAAGCTGAGCTTGACCGATTAAATGTACAGGATGTTTTTTTAGTGGGAGGTAAGGGAGCAATCTCTGAGAACGTTAAAACTCAGCTGGAAAAAATGGGTATATTTGTAACTAGAATCAGCGGCAAAGACCGTTTTGAGACTTCTGTTAAAATCGCTGAGGAAATTGGTACTTATGGAACTGTTGTAGTTGCAACAGGAAAAACATTTGCAGATGCTCTATCTATTGCTCCAATCGCAGCTCAAATGGAAATGCCGATTTTACTTGCAAATAAAGACTCAATTCCAGCATCTGTTACTAGTTACATGAAAAGCTGGGAAGCAGATAAAACGTATGTTATTGGCGGAACAGGTGCTATTTCTGACGCGACTGCAAAAAAACTGCCAGGGATGAAACGAATCAGCGGCAAAGACCGCTATGAAACAAACAGCCGGATCATTGACCAATTTGCAGATGAGATTGACCCATTCTACACGTATCTTGCCACTGGAACAAACTATCCTGATGCACTTGCAGGTTCTGCACTTGCAGCCATGAGCTTCAGTCCTGTCGTATTGACAGATCCAAAGCAGGCTAACGCTGCTACGAAGACAACCGTTCAAAAGTATATGGATTCTACAGCGGTTTATTACATCATTGGGGGAGAAAAAGCTCTTCCTCAAAGTGCCATTGATCAGCTGTTTGAATAAAAAGAAGCGCGGCTCGCTGCCGCGCTTTTAAAATGCTTCAATCTTCGTCATCACTTCTTTTAATATATCAATGGAACCCGCAGGATCCCCTTCCACTTCTAAACTATGATTTGCCTCAGGAATAAGGAGGGAGTCGATAGCCGGATTTTTCTTCAGCTCCTGAAATCTTTCTTTTTTATAATAAGGATCCTTATCACCAATGATGCACAATCCTCTTTTTTTTCTTTTTACCATCGATCCAAAAACATCTTCCCGATTTAAAAGCGGCGTTAACCAAATCACTTTTGCATCGAAAAAGGCTGTTCTGCCAAGTTCAGAAGCTAATGCTATGGTCCCCAATGATTTTCCTATCAGATAAAAATTACTGTAAGTATGTGAGCTTAATACAGTGTCGATGACGTTTCTTACATCTCTTTTTAACGCCTCATCGAGTTCTTCATTTGAAAAAGATTCATAGAATGCTGAATTGTATTGATAATTGATATGCAGTACATCCACATTTTTATTTATGTATACTCCTGTTGCATAATGAAAAAGAGGTCCCTGAGCTGTATATCCCAGACCTGGAAACATGATGGCGAGGCTTTTTGATTCAGAATTATTGCTGAGAAGCGTGTATGAAATGATAGCATCCTTAAATCCGGTTACAGAATCTGTTTTGATCTTCATTACTGGCTTCACCCTCTCTTTTCTAGTATTATACAGATAATTCCACTCTTGCTTAAGGAAAAGTTTTTGTTATTTGAAAAAACATGAATACCTCCTGATTATTTCGGGTAATAGAGGTAAAGGTATGATTATTTTTCCACTACATAATAGAAAAAGGTGAGCTGATGATCCGCTTTGAGAACGTATCTAAGGTGTATAAGGATGGTACAAATGCTGTTCGTTCCTTGGATTTAACGATAGAAAAAGGGGAATTTTTTGTTTTTATCGGGCCATCCGGCTGCGGAAAAACAACAACGATGAAAATGATTAACCGTTTGATTGATGCAACGGACGGATCTGTGTTTATCGACGGAAAAAATGTTCATGACTATGATATTCATGAGCTGCGCTGGAACATTGGCTATGTCTTGCAGCAGATTGCGCTGTTTCCGCATATGACGATTGAGGAGAATATCGCGATTGTTCCTGAACTCAGAAAATGGGACGCGGATAAAATCAGTAAACGCACAGATGAGCTGCTTGAAATGGTAGGTCTTGAACCAAGTACATATAGAACACGGAAACCGAGCGAGCTATCGGGAGGTCAGCAGCAGAGAATCGGCGTCATCAGGGCGCTTGCGGCAGATCCTGATATTATTCTAATGGACGAACCGTTCAGCGCGCTCGATCCGATCAGCCGTGAAAAACTGCAGCAGGATATGCTGGATCTGCAGAAGCGAATACATAAAACGATTGTCTTTGTTACACATGATATGCAGGAGGCCTTGGCTTTAGGAGACCGCATTTGTGTAATGAAGGATGGAGAGGCTATTCAGATTGATGCACCTGAAGCGATTATTGCAAATCCTGCAAATGAGTTCGTCAAGCAATTTATCGGCAATCGTGCCGCGGCTAATGTGATGGATGGTTCTATTGAAGGGATTGTGCGTCCTCCTCAGGAGACAGATCCACTTAAAGTGCCGCTTTCTCATTCCGCAACGATCAGAGAGGCCTTAGCCCGTTTAGGAGATGAAGACATGGTTCCAGTTGAACGGAATGGGCAAGTAATCGGCACCATTACAAGAGAGTCTGCCGTTCAGTTTCTATCTGGACGAACGGAAGAAAGAGGTTAATCGATGAATGCATTTATTGATGTTTTTAAGGAAAGACAGGGTGAGCTTGTGACCGCTCTGTTTGAGCATATTCAAATTTCTTTCATAGCTTTATTGTTTGCAGTGGTGATCTCAATTCCGCTTGGCATTTATTTAACGAGAAAAACACAGGCGGCTGAAGGGGTGATCGGGGTTTCTGCGGTCCTGCAGACAATCCCATCGCTTGCCCTGCTGGGACTGCTGATTCCTCTTGTTGGAATTGGGGTTGTGCCTGCTATTATTGCATTAGTGATTTATGCGCTGCTGCCAATCTTAAGAAATACATACACGGGGATTAAAGAAGTGGATCCTTCCTTGATTGAAGCTGCAAGAGCGATGGGGATGAACAGCTCAAAGCGCCTGTTCAAAGTGGAGCTTCCGCTTGCTCTCCCTGTCATCATGGCCGGTATCCGTACAGCTATGGTGCTGATCGTTGGAACAACAACACTTGCCGCTCTTATTGGAGCAGGGGGCCTCGGGAAGCTGATCCTCCTTGGAATTGACCGAAATGACAATATGCTGATTTTGCTTGGAGCCATTCCAGCCGCATTGCTGGCTATTTTCTTTGACGTCCTCCTTCGATTAGTGGAAAAAGCATCTGCGAAACGATCGATGAAAGCCATTGGGATTGCAGCATTGATTGCCATATTGATCGCTGCCGTTCCGCTTGCATTCGGCACAGGGAAAAAAGACATTGTGATTGCAGGGAAACTTGGCTCTGAGCCTGAGATCTTAATCAATATGTACAAACTGCTGATTGAGCAGGACACAGATTTAGAAGTTGAAGTGAAGCCGGGTCTTGGAAAAACGTCGTTTGTTTTCAATGCCCTTGAATCAGGAGATATCGATATTTACCCAGAGTTTACGGGAACAGCCATCACTACCTTCTTAAAAGAGGAGGCAGTCAGCACAGACAGGAAAGAAGTGTATGAGCAGGCGAAAGTAGGCATGGAGAAAGAATTTGATATGGCTTATCTAGAACCGATGCAGTTCAACAACACCTACACGCTCGCTGTTCCAAAAGAAGCTGCCAATCAGTATGGCCTTGAAAAAATGTCTGATTTAAAACAAGTCGCAGGCAATATGAAAGCCGGGTTCACCCTCGAATTTTCAGATCGAATGGACGGTTATAAAGGGATTCAAAAGCTATACGGAACAACCTTTCCAAACTTAAAAACAATGGAGCCAAAACTGCGCTATGAAGCGATTCAATCAGGGGAAATCAACCTTATTGATGCTTATTCAACCGACAGTGAACTGAAGCAGTATAACTTAACGGTTCTTGAAGATGATAAAAATCTGTTTCCGCCTTATCAGGGAGCACCTTTATTAAAGCAGGAAACACTTGAAGAGCATCCGGAAATTGAAGATGCTTTGAACAAACTAGCCGGCAAAATTACAGATGATGAAATGCGTGATATGAATTATCAAGTAAACGTAGAAGGAAAACCGGCTGCAGAAGTGGCAGAAGATTATTTGCAAAATGAAGGCTTGCTGAATAAGTAGAAGTTAAAAGAGAGAATTCCGTGCGGATTCTCTCTTTTTTTAGAGATAAGATAGGATAAAATTTTACGCTTCGATGGCGAGCGGAATCGCTCAGGCTCCTCGGCCAGAGCGGCTCCAAAAGTATTGGCAAAAAGCGCCTTTTCTGTCGGATCCTTATCTGACATGCCTGCGCTAAACGGGCGCTTGCGCTTTTCTTAGTGAGTCGTACGGTATTCGGTTGGCGAGAGATTCGTTTTCTTTTTAAATACGGCTGAGAAGTGAGAGGCATTTTTAAACCCTGCAGCAGAGGCGATTTCATGTATGGGAAGCTCTGTTTCAAGAATCAGCTGCTCAGCCCGCTGAACCCTTTTCTCCAGCAGATACTGGCTAGGCGAAGTATTCGTTTCATCTTTAAAAATCCGCTGCAGATGAAAGGGACTTATATAAAGCTTTTCTGCCAATTTACCCAGAGTCATTTCATCTGTAAGATGATCAGCTAGATAGGCTTGTGCTGTTTGTATGATTGAAGGAGTCAGCAGCTCATCCGGACGGCATCGTTTACAGGGACGCAGTCCATCACGAACAGGGGTGTCAATATCTGCATAAATCGTGACATTCTCCTGTTTCGGTGTTCTTGAAGGACAAGAAGGCATGCAAAAGATTCGAGTTGTCCGGACACCGTAATAGAAAATGCCATCATAGGTTTGATCGCAGGATACGATGGCATTCCAAAATTTCATTTCCATAAGATCAGCTCCTTTCTTTCATTTTATCACGTGGGTGTTTGATCTCGAAATAGAAGAAATGAAACCGCAAAAATACAATAGTGGAGACGTTTATAATAAGAAAATGGGAGGTGTCATGCAAATGAAAGGATATTATCAATCACCGATCGGATGGATTGAAGTGATTGGTTCTGAGAAGGGAATTTCCGGTGTTTCTTTTACTGATGCTGCAGAAAAAGAATCAGACTGTCATCCCTATATTGAGCGGTGTATTCAAGAACTTGATGATTATTTTAAAGGAGAAAAACCATTTTTTACGGTTCCAATTGATGGTAACGGAACGGTTTTTCAGCAAAAAGTATGGTCTGAAGTCAACTGTATTCCGTTCGGACAAACAGCTTCATATTCCAAAATTGCGGATAAAATAGGAAGCCCGCAAGCGTCAAGAGCAGTCGGCATGGCTAATGGCAAAAACAAGCTGGGCATTTTGATTCCGTGCCATCGGGTCATAGGGAAAAACAGCAGCCTGACGGGATACGCCTGGGAAACGTGGAGAAAACAATGGCTGCTGAACCATGAAAAGAAAATGCTGGGAGAAAGGAATCATTTGAACATTGCAAAAAGGAATTCGGAGCTGAAATCTTGAAGGTAGGAAGGGAGAAAATCTGATCCTGCGGGGTGAGGAGTTTATGAAGGCAGACGGGGTCTTTGAAGGCGGAGGCGTTCGGGGAATTGCGTTTACCGGCGCCATTCAGGCAATGGAAGAAGAGCAGGTAGAGTGGGATAGACTTGCCGGCACATCAGCTGGGGCGGTAATCGCTGCTCTTTTGGCAAGCGGGTATAAAAGTTATGAAATTCGCGATCTTCTTATTCAAATGGATTTTACTAAATTTAGAGGCAAATCTTTTTTAAATTATATTCCGATTGTCGGCGGGCTCTTTGAACTCATGATCCATTTAGGATTTTACAAAAATGATTATCTGGAAGAATGGGTTGATTCTATGCTTGCCGCTAGAGGGATCAGGACATTTGCCGATCTGCCTGAAGGGAAACTGAAGATTATCGCATCAGATGTTTCAAACGGAGAAATTCTTATTTTGCCGGATGATTTGCCGAAATACAGCATGAAACCAGGGGATGTAAAAATATCAACTGCCGTCATGATGAGCGCCTCCCTGCCATTTTTCTTCAGGCCGGTCAAATGGAAGTCAAAAACAAGATTTACCTCATATATTTTAGATGGAGGGCTGCTCAGCAATTTTCCGATCTGGATCTTTGATTCGAAAGAGGAACCGCGCTTTCCAACATTCGGCTTCAGGTTTGTGAAAGAGGAAATTCAGATGGGAGCAGTCATTCCAACACCCGTCCATCTCTTTAAAAATATTTTTAAAACGATGCTGCAGGCACATGACCTTAGACATCTAACCAAAGAAACAAAAGAAAGAACGATTCAAATCCCTACAGGGGGTATTACCGCAACTGATTTTGATTTGAAGGACGAAGAGATTGCCTTGCTTTATCAATCGGGATATTCCGCGGCAAAAGCATTTCTGCAGGGATTTGAGTTTGAAAAATATAAGGAACTGAGAAAAAAGAAAAAACTGCACGGAGACCAATGATAATGTTGGTCTCTTTTTTTACGATATGAATGGAGCCCTATAAATTCGATAAACGGCTAACATTGATAGTCAAAAAAACATTCTATGCGAAAACAGCTTTTTTTACAAATGAAAAAATGATTCAAAAGGAGGAAAAGCTAAATAAATTCGAAAGCTGCTGGGTTATCCTTGCTATGAATCCTTCGAATCACGAAATAATAATTGAATCATTTGTCCTGATTTAGACGAAATAAACAAAAATGTCGAATTTTATGGGGATAAGAAACTATTCTTAATTTTTTGAAAATAAATCCCTTTTCCTCTATCATTAGATTCACAAGAAGAAAGAGGAGGCAGTCCATGAAAAAGGTTCTAAAAAAAAGCTCGATTCCAGTATTATTGACAGCCAGTTTTTTATTAGCGCCTGCAGTGAGCGCTGAAACACCGTATTATGGGAAGACGTACAGCCAGCCTGAACAGGTAAGGCCGCTGTTTCCAGAGGTTGAAGTAACGGATGGAACACCTGCATTTGTAAAAGGAGAAGAAGCTTTTACAACTCAGGAGGAAATGCTTGCTTACATAGAAGAGCTGAAAGCGAAGAGCCCGTATGTTTCGGTGAAAAACATCGGCACTTCTCAAAATGGCCTGGAAATGCCTGCCCTTTATTTTACGAAAGATCAAAAAATCAATCCTAGTTATTTATCCCGCAAACCGACTGTTTGGATTCAAAGCCAGATTCATGGAAATGAGCCGGCAAGCGGAGAATCGATTTTAGCGATTGCGAACCGGCTGACAGGAGACCTTGGAGATGAGGTATTAGATAAAATTAATGTCATCATCGTTCCCCGCGTGAATCCGGACGGCTCGTATAATTTTAAACGCCAGCTGCAAAACGGACTTGATGGAAACCGGGATCATGTAAAGCTTGAATCTCCAGAGGTGCAGGCGATTCATCATGAATACAACAAGTATACTCCAGAGGTTGTCATTGATGCTCATGAATACACACCTTATACAAGTTCTTTTGACGATTTCGGAGAGGATGGACTGCTGAAATATCATGATATTTTGCTATTATCGGGAAGAAACTTAAACATTCCTGAAAAAATTCGGACGATGTCTGACAGCCTGTATGTCGATCCTACTTTAGACACGTTAGAAGACAAGGGCTTTACAGGTGACCGCTATTATACAACTGGTGTAACTAATGGAGAGATTGATATCCTTGAAGGGGGAACTGAGCCGCGCATTGGCCGGAACTCATTTGGCCTGCAGACCTCGTTTTCATTTTTAGTTGAAAGCCGCGGCATCGCCATTGGAAGAGAAGATTTTGGCCGCAGAGTCGCTGCTCAAATTGCGACGCACGAGCATATTTTAAGACAGACTGCAGAGAATGCGAAAAAAGTAAAATTGACCGTCGCGCTAGAGCGTGCAAAGCTTGTCAAGAAAGGGCTGCGCAGTAATGATAAAGATCCAATCATCGTCAACAGCGAAGCCGTGGAACTTGAAAATCAAACACTTGAAATGATTGATATCGCAACGGGCACTGTAAAAGATATCCCAGTGAACTATTTCAGTGCAACAGAAGCAGAACCGACGTTAACGAGAGAAAGGCCGACAGCCTATGTGCTGAAGCCTGAACAGGGAGAAATTGCTGCTAAGCTTAAGAATCAGGGCTTGAAAGGATTCCAGCTGCCAAAGCAAATGAAGCTGCCGGTTGAAGCTTATGAAGTAACCAGCAAGGAGAACACGGAGAAGTATGAAGGCATCCAGCTTGCAGAAGTTCAGACGGAGCTTAAAAAGAAAGAGGTTGTGTTCCCGAAAGGCACATACGTTTTCTTATCTGCACAGCCGCAAAACAACTTGATGTCACTCTCTTTAGAACCGGAATCGATTGACAGTTATATCACATTTGGATACATTCCTTCTGAAGTTGGACAAGAGCTGCCGGTTTACAGGTTTATGTTTGATGGAAAGAGGCTGAAATAAGGATAAAAAAAGCAGCAGGGATACTAACATCCCTGCTGCTTTTGTTCTTATAGTACGATACTTACAATAATCGCAGATAAAATACTTACAAGTGTAGCACCGTAAAGCAATTTCAATCCAAAGCGGGCAACAACATTCCCTTGTTTTTCATGAAGTCCTTTAACAGCACCTGCAATGATTCCGATTGAAGAGAAGTTAGCAAAGGATACAAGGAATACTGAGATGATTCCAAGTGTGCGCTCGCTGAAGTTCTCAGATACTTTTGCCAGATCCATCATCGCAACGAATTCGTTTGTCACTAATTTAGTGGCCATAATTCCGCCCGCAGCAACTGCTTCACTCATAGGAACACCCATGATTAATGCAAATGGTGCAAAAATGTAGCCCAAAATTGCCTGGAATGTAATGCCGAAAATCATATCAAAAATGCTGTTTACAGCTGCGATTAAAGCAACGAAACCGATAAGCATTGCGCCTACGATAATAGCTACTTTAAATCCATCCATGATATATTCGCCAAGCATTTCGAAGAAGGATTGCTTTTCTTCTTCTTGAATGACAAGAATATCTTCTTCATCAGTAACAGTGTAAGGATTAATGATAGATGCGATAATGAATCCGCCGAACAGGTTGATGACGATTGCTGTTACAACGTATCTTGGCTCGATCATTGTCATGTAAGCACCAACGATAGACATTGATACCGTAGACATAGCTGATGCACAAAGCGTGTAAAGACGCTGTGATGATAATTGGCCAAGCTGTTTTTTAACAGTGATGAAAACTTCAGATTGTCCAACAATGGCAGATGCCACTGCGTTATATGATTCGAGTTTGCCCATTCCATTGATTTTGCTTAATACAAATCCAATGCCTTTCATGATAAAAGGAAGGACCTTAATGTACTGGAAAATCCCGATAAGTGCTGAGATAAAGACGATTGGAAGCAATACATTCAAGAAAAATGGAGCTTGTCCATCATTTGCAAGTCCGCCGAAAACGAACATGATTCCTTCATTTGCATAGCCAAGCAATTTGCCGAATCCATCAGCAATCGCTGTGATCATGATTAAACCAAACTTCGTGTTCAATAAAAGGAACGTTAATAGAATTTGAATCACAATCATTAGGGCAACAGGTTTGAACTTAATTTTTTTGCGGTCGCTGCTTGCAGCCCATGCTAATCCGAGTACGATCGCTAGACCGAGAAGGGCTATTAGGTATTTCATTTTCTTCACCTCTGAGATGTATTTAAAAGCATTTTTGAAAAGAATCTGTATACGCTTTCATCTAATTCCAAAAAGAGAGTCAGCGTCATCTGATGTCTGACCTCTGACGTATTTAACTATAATAGATTAATAGGAACAAAGCAACCCTATTTTTTAAAGAAATTTGGTTTATTTATAAGATAGTCTGCTGCTCATTCTTGCTAATAACCCTTCAAATTTAGGGAAAAAGTACTGAACAACAAAGCCTAATGTAAGCGTGACGATAAATGTTCCGATCCCGATTGCCCCTTGAAAAATAAAGGCAAGCAAAAGAGCGAATGCTTCACTGATAATTCGTGAATTTCTTAAGTTCAAGCCAAAGCGAGTATGAATCGCAACCATCAATGTGTCCATCGGGCTTGCAGGGAATTTAGCCTGCAGGTAAATAGCTACTCCGACGCCCATTGAGAGAATGCCGGCGATAAGAGCTGAAGCCTGGAAAAACAGGACAGTTGGCGAATAGTGTTTTAAAACAACCAAAAGCCAAAAATCAATCAATGCTCCAATTAGGAGAATACTTGCTGCTGCAAGAATTTCAGGCTTTTTCTTCATCAAAAAAGCATTGATGAAAATTAAAGCGATTCCATTAATGAAAATACAAGTTCCGACTGTCAGGCCAAACATGTTTGATTCGCCTACAGCGAGCGCGTCCCATGAAGATGCTCCTAAACCTGATTTGATAATCAGAGAAACACCAAGTGTTAAAATCAATAATCCCGTGATAAAAAATAATGCTCTTTCTTTCATCAAAAATCCCCTCTCAAGCTGGTATCTATTGTAAGTAATTGGATGTTAGTCATCAGACCTCTTTGAACCGTTTTCATCATACTCAATTCTGCAGTCAAAAGCAATATGAAATTTATTGTAAAGAGCACATAAAAAGACGTGAGATCCGAAAATCTCACGTCTTGTCTGTGTTTTAAAGAATTAAAAAAGTTAAAAGGTTGGCGGATATGAAATAAAGTGATCTGAGCTTTTGTTCATAGATAAGAAAGTATAAAATTTTGCGCTTCGATGGCAAGCGGAACCGCTCAGGCTCCTCGGCCAGAACGGATCCGAAAGTATTGGCAAAAAGCGCCTTTTCTGGCGGATTCTTATCTGTCATGCCTGCGCTAAACGGGCGCTTCCGCTTTTCTTTTAATTTAACTGTGTCGTTCTTAAAAATTCTTTTGTGCGTTCTTCCTGCGGATTGGTAAAGAAGTCGTCAGGATGGCCTCTCTCAACAATTCGCCCTTCGTTCATATAAACAATCCAATCGGCCACCTCGCGGGCAAATTGCATTTCATGCGTGACAACAACCATCGTCATTCCTTCAACAGCGAGCTCTTTCATTGTAGCTAATACTTCACCTACAAGCTCTGGATCAAGTGCTGATGTTGGTTCATCAAATAGCATGATTTCAGGCTTCATCGCAAGGGCGCGGGCAATCGCCACACGCTGCTTCTGGCCTCCTGAAAGTTTATTTGGATACACATCGGCTTTATCTGAAAGGCCTACTTTTTCAAGCAGGGCACGAGCTTCAGAGGCTGCCTGTTCTTTTTTCATTTTTTTCACCATAAGCGGTGCTTCCATGATGTTTTCAATCACGGTTTTGTGAGGGAATAATTGAAAGTGCTGAAAAACCATTCCGACTTTTTGGCGTACCTCATTGATGTCATGTGTAGCTTGAGTGATTTCTTCGCCGTTAATGATGATTTTTCCATTGTCTTTTTTCTCAAGGAAGTTCAGGCATCTGAGCAGGGTGCTTTTTCCGGATCCGCTTGAACCGATTAAACAGACAACATCACTTTCGTTCACCTTCATATCAATATCTTTTAATACATGCAGGTCGCCGAATGATTTATTCAGCTTTTCAACCTTGATCATTTCTTTCGTTTCCAAAAAGCATTACCTCCTTAGCGGTCGCTGATCGACATTTTCTTTTCAAGACCATTTACGATAAGAGTTAAAATGGCCACTAAAATTAAGTAATAAACGGCGACTATTAATAAAAATGTCATTTCGTCAAAGTTGTTTGAGCCAAGTGTGGTCGCCACATTAAAGAGCTCATTTATGGAAATAAAGGCTGCAAGTGACGAATCCTTAAGCCCGATAATCATCTGGTTTCCAAGTGGCGGAAGAGCGCGCCTGAAAGCCTGGGGCATAATGATTCTTCTCATTGTAAGGCCTCTTGTCATGCCAAGAGAGCGACCTGCTTCCATCTGTCCTTTATCAATGGACTGAATGGTTCCTCGGAAAATCTCGGCAATATAGGCACCGTTATGAAAGGCGAGCGCCAGTGAAGCAGCCCAGAAATCTGGAATTAAAAAGAGTCCGCTGAATCCGAAGTACAGGATGAAGATCTGTACAATCAAAGGCGTTCCCCGAACTAAATAAATGTAAGTATCCGAGATAATGCCAAGCACTTTTAATTTAGAAATTTTTAAAAGGTCAAAAAAGAGGCCGATGACAATACCGATTAAAATGGAAACAACCGTTAATTGCAGGGTGACAAGCATCGCATCAAAAAAGACGCCTCTATTCGCAACTAACGAATCAAAAAAATGTGAAAAACTAGGCAAAATGAACAACATCCTTTCTGTGCAAATGGTGGGTTACTCAGGTTTCGTCGTAATATCTTCTCCGAAGTAATCAATGCTGATTTTCTTAAGGGTACCGTCCTGTCTGAGTTTTTCCAGCGCTTCATTCACTCTTTTTAAAAGAACGGGATTATCCTGGGGAATGACTACAGCCTGCTCGCTTCGTTCGATCAGCTGCTGACCGACGATGTCAAATCCGCCTTTAGCTGCACTTTTTCCTGTTACAAAATCAGTTATGACCGCGTCGTGCCGGCCTGTACTCAGCGCTTTAAGGGCAGTAATATCGCTATCGTACATCTTTATGTTTTTCGTGTATTTTTCTGCGGTTGCAGCATATGTAGAACCTTTTGCTACGGCAACTTCTTTTCCTTCTAGATCTTCTGTTGTTTTGATATCACTGTCAGGACGTGTGAATATCTGAGGACCCGAGTAGTAGTAGGGAGTGGAAAAAGAAACATGCTTTGCACGCTGATCATTAATGGTGTGGCTGGCAACTGCCGCATCTGCACGGCCGGTTTTCACGCCTTCAACAATGCCTTTAAATTTGATTCGCTTTTGAACTGGCGTAAGGCCAAGCTCCTTTGCAATCGCTTCGCCGACTGCAACATCAAACCCGGTCATCGTCATATCATCTTTCACATAGCTGAATGGCTTGAATTCACCTGAAGCCGCAAACACAAATTCATCTTTGTCAATCAGTTCCGTGCCATCTGATAATTTCTCTTTTTCTGCGCAGGCGGTAAGCATGCTGACAAGAAAAAGGGCAGAGAATAAGAGTAATGCTTTTTTTCTCATTGAAGGTTCATGGCTCCTTTCTTTTTTTGAAATAGCGCGATTATGGTAAACAGGAAAAAATGCCCTAGTTGTACATACCCTAAGTTTTAGAAGAGTAATCCTATAATTTGAAAACTTTGAAATTAGGAGTGTGAGGGAGACAGGATAGATTCATGACAAGCAGCATAAAACACTTATCTGGTGCTGAAGCCCGCATTAAGTGCTGCAAATTCGGTTTTGAAACACTTATCTGGTCTTGAAGCTCACATTAAGTGCTGTAAACACTCATGAAAGGATTCCACTTAGAACACCTAATATGAACGCGTTCATTAAGTCTTTTCACAGTATTTTAGAACGAGATTGTTATCAACGAAGTTCACCTTTGTATCTTTTGTACGAAGCGTATTATCGAATAGATGAATTTATTTAATTAATTTAATTCTAAAATCTTCACCGTTACTATGGCAGCTTAGATTATCTCACTCCTGTTTAATTTCTTGAAAAGTATTCAAATGGAGATAATCCATTAGAAAAGGCGATCAACCTATGACCGCCTCAGAAGAATGAAAAATTAATAACGGCGAAAGTAAAAAATCAAAATTCGGCTGGCATAGCGTCCTCCGCAATATTTAGCCCAACAAAAAAGAAGCAGACCTTGTCTGCTTCTCAATACATATCATTCCATTCGATTTCGCCTGCTTGCTTGTCATAGTCAATGTTTACTTTAAAGTCATGTTTTTCATAAAAATGGACAAGACGGTCAACGTGATCCCAGTCTCTTTTGGCAATGTCGCCAGTGATGTAGGGAATGTTTTGATCTTTCGCAAACTCTTTCAAATAATTCATGCAAATGGATCCGTAGCCCTTATTAGCAGGGCCTTTGATATCTCCGATGTGAATCGCCTTATCATCGTTGTATGTGGCGTGGATGGAAAAATCCCATGTGCCCCGATAAGCTGATTCACAATCATTCAGCATCACCTTGCATGAATCACCGTCATTTTGTGCATAAACCACGACCCATTTATCTTCTTTCGTCTGATCAATACCGACAACCTGCCATCGCTTGGCAATTTCCTTCAGATTATCCTGCATTCTAAAAAGCTGAAACTGAAGTTCTTCAGCGTCAATGGATGTCTGTTCACTGCGTGTTAGGACAGAATTATACATACTGAGCTCCTTCCATTTTTAAAATCCGAACGTAAAACACAGTTTACAATTTTACTAGATTTAAATAGGAGAATCAACCGTTTTGCACAAATTGGAAGAAGTTGCAGAAATGTCTAATATATTGTAATACAATAAAGATGGACTATTATTTTCAGGGGGGGAACGGATGATAAAAAATGAAGTTAAGCTGTCAAAAGGGGGCAATACACTTGCAGGAAACGGCGGTTCAATCGATATTCATATTTCATGGGAATATGCGCCGTGCGATCTGGACATCAGCTGCTTTATGGTTGGTTCAAATGGGAATGTTCCATCAGATGATTATATGATTTTTTATAATCAGCCTGCTGATCCTCAGAGTATCGTGACATTTAAGCGGGCTTCTGATCAATCTGCTGTCTTTACAATTCAATTGGATCAACTGGAGAATTCATTGGCAGAAAAGTGCATTTTTGCTGCAACCTTAGATGGAGAATCTGCCGCATTTAAAGAAGTAAAGGGATGCAGTGTATCAATCATAACAGCTGAATCTGAAATTACATATGAGGTTACCGATGCTGGTGATGAAAAAGCACTTGTTCTTGCCGAATTGTACCCCCATTCTACGGGGTATAAGCTAAGGGCGATAGGCAGAGGTTTTAACGGCGGGCTAAAACCCCTTGCTGAAGCACATGGGGTAACCGTTGAAGAGGAATCGGACGTGGCGGAAGAAATTAAGGGGGAGCATGTAAAGCAAGCACCGATTAACTTAACTAAGATTGATTTGTTGAAAAAGAAGGTAGTCATTTCACTTGAAAAGAAAAAGATTCCGCATGTGAAGGCAAGAGTAGCTGTTGTCATTGATGCATCAGGGTCTATGGCAAATCTCTATTCAAATGGAACCGTTCAAAGTGCTTTTGAAAAGGTGCTTGCTGTCGCTGCCTGCATGGATGATGACGGAGTGATGGATACTTGGTTTTTCGGAAGCAAGTCAATGAGAGCAAAAAGCGTCACGGAAAGTGAATTTGAGGGATATGTAGAGAGAACCTATCCTAGACCCAAGTTCTTTGGGGGACTTGGCATTGGCAACAATGAACCCGAAGTCATGAAAGACGTGATCCGCAAATATACAGAAGAAGAACCGAGCGATTCCCTGCCCACATATGTCGTGTTTTTCAGTGACGGAGGAATCTATGAAGATAAGAAAATTTCAAAACTATTAATAGATTGCTCCAATCAAAATATTTTCTGGCAATTTGTAGGCCTTGGAAACGCAAATTTTGGTGTGCTTCAAAAACTTGACGATTTAACTGGAAGAGTCGTTGATAATGCCGATTTCTTCGCTCTTGACGATTTAAACGAGGCGACGGACAAGGAATTGTATAATCGCTTATTAAACGAATTTCCTGATTGGCTCAAACAGTCAAGGTCCAAAGGGATATTAAGGTAAAAGAATAGGCACCCGCTTATAAGCGGGTGCCTATTCTTCATTCTTCTTCACTGTCATAAATAAGATGGTCAAAGCTGTTATTGTGAATGGAGTTGAGCTCGGTTAATTTGTATATTAAAAATTGATGGTCGTCACCATACAGATCAAGTTTATTTGCTGCTTTATACTGCTCGAGCGCAGTCCGCGCTTTTGTTTCTTCCGTAAATATGCCGACAACATTCGAAGCTTCTCCGCAGTCAGAACAGCCAATATCCACTACTACGTAATACATCTGATCACCTTCTAGTTTTCGTTCTTGAATTCATTTTCTCATGAGGGTCTTATGAAAACAAGAAATCGGCACAAAAAGAACCGGCAGCCTGATGCCGGTTCATGAATTCTTATACTTCTAAAGTCTGCGGTGACTCGTGTTCGCTGTTCATTAATCTGATTTTATTCGGCTTTATCGCAAGAACGATATAATTTGGATCGTTCGGGCCATCAAACCAGTTTTTCATATGATCGTTCCAGATTTTATCCTTTAATTCTTGATCTTCGCTGATGCTTGCCTTGCCTTCAAACTCAATATAAGAATCCCCATACCCCTCACCTTCATAGCCAAGCAGGATATGTACATTTGGATTTTCGTCAATTTCTTTTGCTTTATGTGTGTTTTTATTAGTAGGTGTATAAAGCATTAATTCATCATTAAAAAATGTCATATAGCGAGAGAGAGGCTTGTTATCTACTACAGTAGCAAGCGTGCCGACCTTATGCTTTTCCAATATATCTAAAACTTCTTTGTTTAATTTTTGCTTATCCAAGTAAAACATCTCCTTTTAGTGGGTGTTAGTGTATGTATTCCTTCTTTTTTGCAGATTAAAACATGGGAAGGCGGTGATGGTATCGGAAAAGATGATTGTCAAAAATCTCCTCAAAGTGTAAAATGTAACTAAATAACACATTTTTCTATTTGGCGGTGGATCGATGAAAAAGAGATATTTAGTGCTCCTCACTCTAGGATTTCTTACAGTATTTTTCTTTTCACTAAAAGCAGCTTCTGAAGAAGAAAAGCATGATCCGTTCCTTATGACCGATGTCAGCAGATTGATGCCTGAAAAAATTGATAGGGTCGTAAAAGGAAAAGAGATTGAGTCTTTCAAAAAAGCAATTGCTGAAGCAAAAAAGACAAATAAGAAAATCTCGATTGCGGGAAAACAGCACAGCCAGGGAGGACATACTTATTACAAAGATGCCATTGTCCTTGATATGACTTCCTATAATAAGATTCTGGATTTTGATAAAAAGAAAAAGACGATCACTGTCCAAAGCGGTGCGACGTGGGATGATATCCAGCGCTATGTCAATCCGCATGGCCTTGCAGTAAAAGTCATGCAGTCTCAAAATATTTTCACGGTTGGCGGTTCGATGAGCGTAAACGTGCATGGACGGGATATCCGCCATGGTTCTCTAATTGACAGCATTCAATCCTTTCACTTGCTGAACGCTGATGGAGAGATTGTGCGCATCAGCCGAACGGAAAATCCACAGCTTTTTCAGCTGGTAATAGGCGGATATGGTCTATTCGGAGTCATTTTGGATGCAGAGATCAGCTTAACAGATGATGAACTCTATATCATGAAAACAAAAGCTCTCGATTATAAAGATTATGCCAAATACTTTAAGCATGAAGTCCACGGCAATGAAAATGTCCGGATGCATCTTGCCAGACTATCCACTGCACCTGATTCTTTTTTGAAAGAAATGTATGTGACGGACTATGTGCTTGCAGGTGAACAGGGGGCCCGTACAGAATATGATGAACTGAGTGAAGAAAAGAATATCGCCCTCATGAAATTCCTGCTTGGATTATCAAGGAATTACGATTGGGGGAAAAATACGTTTTGGAAAGCCCAAAAGTCTTATTTTGTGAAAAAAGAAGATTCCTATATTACGAGAAACAATGTGATGCGCTCAGAGTCCGGGTTTTTGGAGTACGAGAATGAGACAAATACGGATATTCTGCAGGAGTACTTTGTTCCGGTTGATGCATTTCCTGACTATGTAGACAGTCTGAGGAAAACATTGACAGAGGAAGAGCTCAATTTATTTAATATCACGATTCGATACGTTGATCATAATGAAGACGCTGTCTTGTCCTACCGCCGTGATGATATGTTTGCGTTCGTTTTGTTAATCAATCAGGGGATGTCTGAAGAAGAGATAAAAAAGACCAGGAACGTCATCCGGAAAATGATTGATGTCACCCTTTCATTTGGCGGCACATATTATTTGCCGTATCAGCCTTATCCGACTATGGAGCAAATGAAGCGTGCGTATCCACGAACAGATGAATTTTTCAGGCAGAAGCGTGAGTTTGATGAAGATGAACTTTTTATGAACTACTTTTACGAGGAGTATGGCCGCGATGAAAAATGATTCGTTCAGAAAGTTTGTTGCGGCTCAGAGCACGCTGTTTTTTGCGGGCAATTTCATTTTCCCATTCTATATCTTATTTATAAAAAATATAGGGTCTTCTTTTTCGCAGTTCGGAATCTCGTATGGATTATTTGGTTTGTCAGCAGCGCTTGTTCATCCGCTCTTAGGGCGTATGTCAGGGAAGGTAAGCGACAAAGTAATGCTTTCGGTTTCTTCGTTCGGTATGGCTTTGGTTCTTTTGTATTACCCTCATATAGGGACGATTGAAGAAGTATATGCATGCCAAATGATCATGGGCCTCTTTGGCGCGATGCAAAAGCATGGAGAAAAGATGCTGCTGACGCAGTGGACGACAGAAGAAAAAAGAGGAATGCAAGTTGGCAATTATCATTTTTTCACATCGCTTATGTCAGCAGCTGCGATCATGGGAGGCGGATTTTTAGCTCAGTACTTTACCGTAACATTTCTATTTTTCATAGCATCTGCCGTCTATTTTTCAGGCGGCCTCATCGTTTTAAGAATAACAGGTTCATACTTTGATAAGGAACAGAAGGTGGCACAGCATGCAGATTCAGCTTCATCCTATAACGAAGCATAATTGGGAGACGTGTATATCGCTAAAGGTTCAAAAAGAGCAAGAGAGGTTTGTTGCGGGTAATCTGTATTCTCTGGCAGAATCAAAATTTGAAACTTCCTTTTTGCCGCTTGGGATTTATGCGGAAAATAAGATGATCGGGTTTGCGATGGTCGGTAAAGATTCTGAAGACGGAGTGTACTGGCTTGTCCGATTTATGATAGATAAGGACCACCAAGGAAAAGGATATGGTTTTGCTGCTTTGCAGATCATTCTCAGTTTTATGAAATCACGCTTTGATGTCAGTCCTTTCCTATTACTTGGAGTCACTCCTGAAAATACTCAGGCAATAAGGCTTTATCAAAAAGCGGGATTTATAGACACAGGGAAAAAAGAAAACGGCGAAGCCATTTACCGGCTGGAGCTCTATTAGGAAGAAAGTGCCGCACGAAAGCCGTGCGGCACTTTTTAAGGTGTTTTAAGGTGAGGATTTATCTTCGCAATTTCCCTGAAAAAGCCAGTTTCGTCCTTAGGCAGAGAGACAAGGGTAAATCTTGCGGCTGCATTTGGTCTCGTTCCAATCGGCCTGGCAAAAACAATTTCAAGTCTTTTCAGCGTCCATGCGGGGGCTGAGAGCGGATTGTTCGAATAGCGGATTTCCTTCATATCCCTTATGGGTATTTCTTTTTTGATCAATCCGAACACGATTATCAATTTTTGATTCTCAATGACAAAATAAGATTTAAGTAATGCGTGGGCTAGAAAAGCGGACAGCAAGAAAGGAATAATCAGTGATGGAAGGGGTTCAGACTGAAAGAGCAGAAAAAACGGCAGAATAATCATAAACAGCACAATAGCAACAAGAATTGGGTTTCGCTTTACTTGAAATTTCATTTTGAAGTCTCCTCTCATAATTGAATTTTAGCATATTTTTCCTGTCAGCTAAAGGTATTGATATCTACATGACATACCATACTATATTCCCTAAAGAGGTAAAAAAGGAAAAATAAGGATAGGATGAACGGACTAATATTCAGATAATTCAGACGTATCGCTTGATTCTCTATTTTCTTTTCCATATGGTAGAGAGGAGATTCTACTTATGAGGAGGAAGGTTATGAAAAGAAGCTTGAGTGTTTTTCTGATTGCCATTTTGCTTGCCGGGGGATTTCCGGTCAGTACAGAGGCTAAAAAGCCCGAGAAGAAAGAGGAGTACAGCCAAGTTGATGTAGGCCGTGACGGAATGGTAGCAACGGCCCATCCTCTGGCATCGAAAATTGGCGCAGAGGTTCTTAAAAAAGGCGGGAATGCCATTGATGCAGCGGTTGCGATTCAATATGCGCTGAATGTGACAGAGCCGATGATGTCAGGAATCGGCGGCGGCGGGTTCATGATGGTGTATGACGGCAAAACCGAAGAAACAACGATTATCAACAGCCGCGAACGGGCACCAGCAGGAGCTGCGCCTGATATGTTTCTTGATGAAAACGGGGTTCCGATTCCCTTTTCAGAACGATACAAAGGCGGGACAGCGGTTGGGGTTCCAGGAACATTAAAAGGGCTTGAAACAGCTCTGGACATGTGGGGCACAAGATCAATGAAGGAACTGATCAGCCCTTCGATTAAGCTTGCTGAAAAGGGGTTTAAAATCGATTCGGTTTTAGCTGCAGCGATTTCAGACAATGCCGAAACGTTATCAGCAACAGCAGCGAAGGATGTCTTTCTTCCAGATGGAACTCCTTTAAAAGAAGGGGACAAGCTTGTTCAAAAAGATTTGGCGAAAACATTTAAACTGATTCGTTCAAAAGGAACGGATGCGTTCTATAAAGGCGAGATCGGACAAGCTCTAGCCGGCACTGTGCAGGATTTTGGAGGCTCTATGACGCCGGATGATTTGAAGAAATATGATGTCACCATTGATGAACCGATTTGGGGCGAGTATCAGGGATACGAAATTGCCAGCATGCCGCCGCCAAGTTCAGGCGGAGTTTTCTTGCTTCAGATGCTGAAGATCCTGGATGATTTCAACCTATCTCAATATGATGTACGCTCAGCTGAGAAGTATCATTTGCTCGCTGAGGCGATGCATCTTGCATACGCTGACCGCGCAGTTTATGCAGGTGATCCTGAATTTGTAAATGTACCGGCAGATGGGCTCCTGCATCCGGATTACATTTCTGAAAGACAGGAACTGATCAGTCTTGATGCAGTCAATCCAAATCCTCAAGCGGGAGATCCATGGAAGTATGAAGAAGGTGCAGCCGACTACGAACAAACGGTTCAGCCAAACGACAGGCAGTACGGGGAAACAACTCACTTCAGCGTGACCGATAAATGGGGAAATGTTGTTTCTTACACAACAACCATTGAGCAGGTTTTTGGAACAGGCATTTTGGTTCCGGGATACGGTTTGATGCTGAACAATGAACTCACTGACTTTGACGCTGTTCCAGGCGGAGCCAATGAAGTTCAGCCGAATAAACGTCCGCTCAGCAGCATGACTCCTACTATCGTATTTGAAGATGATAAACCTGTTTTAACCGTTGGATCACCTGGAGGACCTACAATTATCACATCCGTGCTTCAAACGATTCTTCATACAATCGAATACGATATGGAATTAAAAGCAGCTGTAGAGGAACCAAGAATTTATACGAACAATGTGAACTCATATCGGTTCGAAAGCGGCATTTCTTCAGACGTCATCACTCGATTAAAACAAATGGGCCACAAGTTTGGGCCAAGCCCTGTGGTCATCGGAAACGTGCAAAGCATTCTGATTGATCATGAAAAAGGAACATTTAAAGGAGTGGCCGACTCCAGCAGAAATGGCGCTGCCATCGGCGTTGACCTGAAAAAGAAGAAAGATAAGTAAGAGAATGGGGGCTGTCTGGAAAGTCCATTCTATAGGTAAATGCACTTAAATTAAAAACCGAAGCATGCTGTTTAATAGCATGCTTCGGTTTTGTTTTTTGGCTCTTTTCGCATAATTTGTTGTTTATAATTATGAAGGTTGTTCGTTCCTTTCCGCAGGGAGGGTGGAGCCTTCCTCGGCCTGCCTGCGGGGTCTCCCATTTCCCTCTATTTTCCCGCAGGAGTCAAGTGCCTTCCGCTACAATCCACTAAAGTTTTAAACACTTTCCTAAAAGTAAAAATATTACCAAAAATATCCTATTAGTTTAAAGTTTTCGTCTAAATACCACTTATCGGACAGCCCCTAGTTTTTATAGATGAAATTAGGATTTGCTGTTTTCCTAATTCCTTCATGCTGTTCTGTGAGGAAATAATTTCAAAAGTCTCGGAATTAATTAGGAAGGTCAATTCAAGAGGGCACACTTGTACGGATTAAATTGTTAAATTTTTACTTGAGAAGACCAAGCTTTTTATTGATAAATTAAAGCATGGGGCTGCATGATCAACCATTTTTATTTGGAAAAGGATGTACATGCAAAAAAAAAAAATAAAATAACTGGTATAGATAACTAGTTGAATACATGTTATAGTAAATTTGAAAACGAATACAAGGAGTCGTTTTTCATCAATTTTTAACTCTTAATTATCCTATATTTTATTTTGGAGGAATGTAAAATGATGAAATATCTACAGAAAATCGGCCGTTCATTGATGCTGCCTGTAGCAGTATTACCGGCTGCGGCGATTCTGATGGGAATTGGTTATTGGATCGATCCTGCAGGCTGGGGAGCCGGCAATCCGATAGCAGCATTTTTAATTAAAGCC
This sequence comes from Metabacillus idriensis, assembly GCF_009674765.1. Classification (GTDB taxonomy): domain Bacteria; phylum Bacillota; class Bacilli; order Bacillales; family Bacillaceae; genus Bacillus_P; species Bacillus_P idriensis. Next base: position 833,754 of record NZ_WKKF01000001.1, read on the forward strand.
GGATCATCGATTATTGACAATATGGCGATTCTTTTTGCAGTTGGGGTAGCGCTCGGAATGTCTAAAGAAAAAGATGGTTCCGCCGCTATGAGCGGTTTGGTAGCCTACCTGGTTATAACAACTCTGCTTTCAACAAACTCAGTAGCTATGCTTCAAGGGGTTGACCCGGAAAATGTCAATGCTGCTTTTGCTAAAATAGGAAATCAATTTGTTGGGATTCTTTCAGGAATCGTAGCCTCAATTATGTACAACCGTTTTAGTCATGTACAATTGCCGGCTGCTTTATCATTTTTCAGTGGTAAACGTTTAGTTCCTATCATGACAGCCGTTTCTATGCTGCTTGTTTCAGTAGTATTGTTCTTCGCATGGCCTGTAATCTTTACTGGATTAGTTGCTTTTGGAACATGGATCAGTAAATTAGGGTTTATTGGAGCTGGATTATATGGTTTCTTCAATAGAATTTTAATTCCTACTGGATTACATCATGCTTTAAACTCAGTGTTTTGGTTTGATGTCGCTGGAATTAACGATATCGGTAATTTCTGGGCAGGGACAGGAACAAAAGGTGTTACAGGAATGTACCAAGCAGGATTCTTCCCTATTATGATGTTTGGGTTACCGGCCGCAGCGTTAGCAATGTATCATACTGCTAAAACGAAAAGAAAAAAACAGGCTGCATCGCTCATGTTAGCGGCAGGTTTTGCTTCATTCTTTACTGGTGTTACAGAACCGCTTGAGTTTTCATTCATGTTTTTAGCTCCAGCACTTTATGTTGTTCATGCAGCCTTAACAGGTCTTTCATTAGCTGTAGCAGCATTTTTCCACTGGACAGCAGGATTTGGTTTTAGTGCAGGATTTGTTGACTTTGTGTTAAGTTCAAGATTGCCGTTAGCGAATCAGCCATATATGCTGCTTCTGCAAGGACTAGTGGTAGCAGTTATTTATTATGTGTTATTCCGATTCTTAATCACAAAATTCAATCTTGCTACTCCTGGAAGAGAAGCAGATTCGGATGAAACGCTTGAAGAAGATACAGCAAGCAGCAATCAATCTCACGCTGAGGGATCAAAATTTGCAGTAATGGCTGCTAAAATTTATGATGGCTTAGGCGGAGACGCCAATGTGACGTCTGTTGACAACTGCGTGACTCGTTTAAGAATTGAAGTAAAAGATATGAATGCTGTAGATCAGAAAAAGATTAAAGATACAGGTGTGCCGGGAATAAATATTGTCGGTAAAAACAGCATTCAGGTAATTGTAGGAACACAAGTACAATTCGTAGCGGATGAAATAGAAAAAATCAGAAAATGATTTGAAATCTAGACCTTATTCCATAAGCTTTACGTTTTAGTCTATAAACATAAATTCCCTTCTATGATGCCAGAACGAATATCATCATAAGAGGGAGTTTTATCTTGACTTATACTGGTATAGACAACTAGCTGAATGGGTGTTATAGTAAGAGTGAGAATAGATGCAAGGAGCTGGAACCATGCCGAAAACCTATTTAACTAACGCAAAATTATATACAGGTGAAGTCGTTTTCCAAAACGGTTTTATTCTTATTGAAAACAATAAAATTTTTGCAGCTGGTGACTTGGCTGAAATGCCGGAACCTGCAGCTGATGATAAGGTGATTAATCTTAAAGGCAAGGCTTCTATTTTGCCAGGGTTTATTGATATCCATATCCACGGTGCAGATGGTGCAGATGTGATGGATGCGACAAAAGAAGCGATTTTAACCATGAGCAGAGCTCTGCCGAAAGAAGGGACAACGAGTTTTCTCGCAACAACGATGACTGCAGATCGAAGCCAAATTACAGATGCCCTGAAAAATGCAGCTGAATATATCGAACGGGAAAATAATGAAGGAGCAGAAGTGCTCGGTATTCATTTAGAAGGTCCTTTTCTGAACCCTAAACGTGCAGGTGCGCAGGCGCCAGGCAATATCATTGAACCATCATGCGACCTTTTTGATAAATGGCTGGAAGAAGCAAATAATCATATTAAGCTAGTCACACTTGCACCAGAACGCAAGAATGGATATGACCTTGCCCAACATTTAACTTCTGCCGGTATTACGGCTTCAATTGGCCATAGTGATGCTGTCTATGCAGAAGTTGAAAAGGCTGTCGAAAGCGGCGTGAACCACGCTACACATCTCTTCAATGGAATGAGAGGCATTCACCATAGGGAACCTGGCGTAGCTGGTACTGTTCTAATGATGGATGAAGTGAAAACAGAAATGATTGTGGATGGTATTCACATTGCCCCTGAAATGGTGAAGTTTGCTTATAAAGTAAAAGGCAGTGAGGGAACGATATTAATTACAGATTCAATGAGAGCAAAAGGTCTTGGGGCTGGTAAATACGACCTTGGCGGGCAGGCAGTAACGGTTGATGCGGACAGGGCAACGCTTGCTGATGGAACTCTTGCAGGAAGTATTTTAACGTTCAGAGATGCTGCAGTAAACATGATGGATTATACAGGCTGCTCACTTGAAGAGATTGTGAAGATGTCATCTGTTAATCCAGCTAAACAAATCGGCGTTTATGACCGCAAAGGAAGTTTATCAACCGGAAAAGATGCTGATTTCGTCGTACTTGATGAAAATTGCGAAGTGCTGATGACGTTTTGCAGGGGCAAAATCTCTTTTACAGGAAGTGTTGAACAATGAAACTAATTGAAGCAAAAGATTATCATGAAATGAGTATGCTTGCAGCAGAGGTCATTTTGGATCAAATCAAGTCAAAAACCGATTCTGTGCTTGGTTTGGCAACTGGCGGCACGGTCCTTGGCACTTATCAGCAGCTGATTCTGGATCATCAGCGAAACAAAACAACCTATCAGCATATTAAAACGTTCAATCTTGATGAATATGCCGGCTTATCAAAACAAGATGAAAACAGCTATCATGCATATATGAAAAAACACTTTTTTGATGAAGTGAATATTCCTTCTTCTCAAACCTTTCTTCCAAACGGAGAAGCACAAGATATGAAAGCGGAATGCGAGACCTATGACCTTAAAATTGAGGAATTAGGCGGAATTGATCTTCAGCTGCTTGGCATCGGCCAAAATGGGCACATAGGATTTAACGAACCTGGAAGTTCTTTTGAATCAAATACTCATTTAGTAGCTTTGGAACAGTCTACCCGAGAGGCAAATGCACGTTACTTTGATTCAATTGAAGATGTACCAACACATGCAGTAACGATGGGAATCGCTTCAATAATGAAAAGTAAAAAAATACTGCTTCTCGCTTCAGGCATACAAAAATCATCTATTTTATATGATTTGTTTCATTCAGATGTAACCAACTCTATACCGGCAACGATTTTAATAAATCACCCAGATACAATCATCATTGCCGATCAGGAAGCATTATCAAAATTGCATCAAGATGAAAGGAAGATGTTTGCCAAATGATTCAAAAGAATTCTCCGCTCCCAATTTATTATCAGCTTGAAGAAGGAATAAAAGAAGCCATTCAACAACAGCAATTAATGCCTGGTGAGATGATTCCTTCTGAAAGAGAATACGCTGAAAAGTATGGAATAAGCAGGATGACGGTGAGACAGGCTCTTTCGAATCTGGTGAATGATGGTTATTTATACCGGCAGCGTGGAAAAGGTACCTTCGTTGCCCATCAAAAAATTGAGCAGCCACTTCAGGGTTTAACAAGTTTTTCTGAAGATATGCGATCAAGGGGCCTTGTACCGAGTACGCGTGTCATCAGTTTTAAAGAGGTGGAAGCAAGTATTGATCTGGCAGCTAAGCTTGAGGTTAAAGCAGGAGCTCCTCTTTTCGAGCTGAAACGAGTGAGACTTGCTGATCAGCTGCCTATGGCTTATGAAATGCTTTATATTTCAAAAGAGCTTGCACATGGCCTTACAGAAGAAATAGCTGTGAACTCCATTTATGATTATGTGGAAAACAAGCTTGGATTAAAAATCCAGCACGGCAGACAAGTGCTTGAAGCCTCCTTTGCCAGAAAAACGGAGGCTGAGATGCTCGAAGTAGCTGAAGGCGCGCCAGTACTGCTGATTGAACGGAGAACCACGCTCGATACAAATAAACCTCTTGAGGTCGTCAGGTCTGTCTACCGCGCAGATCGCTATAAATTCACGATTGATATGGAGCGATTTTAATGGTGCGTAAACCAACCGAAGAGAGAAATGAGAGAACTTCTCTTATTGATGAAATGGATTCCCTTCAGATTGTGGAAATGATGCACAAAGAAGATGAAGCGATTACGGCGGCCGTAAATGAAGCTCTGCCGCAAATTGCCAAAGCTGTTGATGCAGTCGTGAAGCGATGGAATGAGGGCGGCAGAGTCTATGTTATTGGAGCGGGGACCAGCGGCAGAGTCGGCATGCTTGATGCTGTAGAGCTTGGTCCAACCTTTTCAGTAGAAGCCGGCAGATGGACTGCCATTGTATCAGGCGGAAATGAAGCGATGTGGCAGCCTCTTGAAGAGACTGAAGATGATGTAGGCGTTATTCGAAATGAACTCCAATACTATCAGTTAAATGCTTTTGATTGTGTGATCGGATTGACAGCCAGCGGTTCTACACCGTTCGTTATAAGCGGACTGTCTTATGCAAAAGAGGCAGGGGCATGCACTATTTCTATCAGCAACAATAAGAATACAGACGTTTCTGAAATAAGTGATGTGGCAATTGAATTAAAAACGGGTCCTGAAGTCATTAGAGGTTCCACAAGACTGAAGGCGGGCACTGCCCAGAAAATGGCGCTAAATATGATATCTACTGCAGTCATGATCCGGCTCGGAAAAGTTTATCAAAATGAAATGGTTGATATGAAGCTCATTAATTTGAAGCTGAAAAAACGTGCTGAAAATATATTAATGGATTTGACTGGTATTGAAGCAGAAGCAGCTGAATCTGCCATGCATCAAACTCACTACAATTTAAAAGAAGCGATCTTTATGACTGTTACTCAATCTTCACAAGAGCAAGCTGCAGCTTATATTGAACAGGCTGAAGGGAAATTGAAACTGGCGATACAACGTTTTTTCCTTAAAGATAATAGGTAAGGGGAAAAACGCGAGGCAAATTATTGCAGCTTTCAAATTTCATATTGGCAGCTGATTTCGCAGAGTCTCTGTACTTGCTGGTACAATAAATTTTAAAAAAACGCTTGGACTATAATTGTAGTCCAAGCGTTTTTTTATATAACAAGCTTTAATGAATTTTTTTCTTTTATAAACTGAATCGCTGCTGTATTAAAATGCTCAGGCTGATCGATATTGCAGACGTGGCCAGAATTTTTTATGTAAATGGCTTTGACTTCTTTATGTGAAGCTTCAATTTCCTTAACCGCAGACAAAAATAAGTGGTCTTGATCACCCATTACAAAGAGAGTAGGAATTCCTTGAAAATCCTTCTGAAGCTCCATTAAGTAAGGATTCACGTAACGTGTTAGGGAGAACCATTGAATAAACTCCTTTTGACACATTTTTTTCGCCTGTGAAATAAACATGGAGCGGGCTTCCTTATGATTTGAATAAGGCATGATAATCCATGCAAAGAAAGAATAGAGCCACATGTATGGCAAAATCCGTTTCCCGATATTTCCGAGGATCAGCAAAAATCGAGTGAAGGCATTCAGCTTTGTTATGGCTCCGCCTAACAGCATGGAAGACAGGAGGCCAGGTCGCTGCCTTGCAACGGACTGTATCACTATCGTACCAAGGGAAATGCCTACAAAATGTGAAGAGCTGATGTTAAGATGATCGTGGACATCTATGACTTCCTGTGCAATCTCAGTGAAATCATCGCCCTTTTTCCACAATCCTTTTTCAGATTTGCCATGACCACGCAGATCAATCAGCAAGATATTAAAATGGTTTTTAAATTCGCGTATTTGTTTGTACCATATCGCAGAACTGCCGCCGGCTCCGTGGATAAATGTGACCCACGGCTTCTGCTCATGATTCCGAAGCGTCCGGTAATATAAAATGTTCCACACCCGCAATCTTAAATTTAATAGGAACTTCCATCTTAATATGTTTTGAGAGTGAATGGACAGCAGTTTGCCAAATTGTAAGAAAAGCGACACATTTCGAAGTTAACTGAAAAGAATGGATATGATCCTAAAAATATATGAGAAACGGTTGCGGGCAGAGGCCTAATTTGCTATAATAAGAGTAATTATTTTTGTTCGTAATATGATTAAAAAGGCATTCGTCTTGAAGAATATTATCTAGAGCAGGGATAGTAATACAATTGTGCGGATGACGCACGAGGAGGATACACACATGTTACAAGGTAAAGTTAAATGGTTTAACGCAGAAAAAGGTTTCGGTTTCATCGAAGCAGAAGGTCAAGAAGACGTATTCGTACATTTCTCTGCTATTCAAGGCGAAGGCTTCAAAAGCTTAGAAGAAGGCCAAGAAGTTACTTTCGAAATCGTTGAAGGCGCTCGTGGACCACAAGCTGCTAACGTTCAAAAGTAATTGAACGAAAGGACTCCCATGCCGGGAGTCTTTTTTTATGCATAAAAATTGGAGGGAATCACATGCACGAATTGCCAAATTGCCAAAAGTGCCAATCCGCTTATACGTATGAAGACGGCAATCTATTAGTCTGCCCGGAATGTGCACATGAGTGGACGGCAGATGCGGAAGCTGAAAACCAAGAAGAACTAAAGGTTGTTAAAGATGCGAACGGAAATGTCTTAAATGATGGAGATTCTGTTACCGTCATCAAGGACCTTAAAGTAAAAGGAAGCTCATCTGTCATCAAAATAGGAACAAAAGTAAAAAGTATCCGTTTAGTAGATGGAGATCATGATATCGACTGCAAAATCGACGGTTTTGGTGCGATGCAGCTAAAATCTGAATTTGTTAAAAAGGTATAAGTTCAGCGCTTCTTTTAGGGCCATTTTTTATGCTTTGAATCATTAAAAGCGGTAACATTACTTGACCTGACGCCGCTAATTATTTTCACAGCAAAAAGCACAGGCAGGAAAAACACTTGTTTTTCCTTAACAGGTTCGGTTGATGGGGAGAATACCTCAATTCACAGGTGTTTTCTCAACATCTTTAACACCGATTTCGCCATTAAATGAACATTAAAAATAGCAGCTGAATTATTCAGTTGCTATTTTTATGATATATTTTCAGTAAAGTCGTTTAGAGAAAAGGACGGTAAACCAGAAAATAACCTATTAAAGAGGTAACGACGATGGTTGCTATATAAATCAGCTTATTATTTGCTTTTTGATAGAAGCAACATCCTAATATTATCAAACTAAGAGAATCAAAAATGAATTGAAACAAAAAGGTATGGTTGTTATATAAATAGATACTTACACCAATTGTTTCCGCAACTAATCCGCTTACTGGCAATGCATACAAAAAGTTGCTCAGTTTGTTCTCTTTGTTCCAAAAGTAAAGTACATAACTAATAGCACTACATACTAAGGCAAAAACACTATACAGGATAAACAGATTCCATTGAAATCCCTCAATGTAAAACCTTGGAATAAGAAAGCCGAGTAGATAATTCAAAAAGTAAAAACTAAAAATCATACAGAACAGGTACAATAGAACGTTAATAGCAGCATTTTTATTTGAAGAACTATGATATACAATTAATGTCACTGTTAACATCCAAAAGCCAAATAAAGTGGCTATTGAACTGAAACTCCATAAGTCATCATTTGGGAAAAAATCCGATAATCTAGTTATAATGCCCGCAACCAATCCAAACCCAACAAAAAGCAGGTAAGATTTAAAATGAATTTGGATTTCTTTGGAATGTGCTTCCACTGTCATTCAAACTCTCCTTCGTGTTATGTAGTGAAATTACAAATATTCACATACTTCATCTATATATATTAACACCAAATTTCCATTTACTTTTTAAAAAATAAGTTCGCTTTAATATTAAGTTAACTACCTCAGATGAATTATCCAATTCGCACAAGTTTTAGCACTAATTTTAATAAGACCAATTAAATTAATGCGGTCTTGTTAATTGCTGCGTTAAAAATGATGATAATACAGATATAGCAATAAAAAGGAGATACCAATTCTAATGTGAATGGTATCTCCTATTTAAATCCTATTTGCTGTTTTCTCCCCCAACAACCGAACCTGTTAGTTTTTCCTGCCTGCTTCATTTTAAAGATTTATTGTACAGCCTATTTTTAATTCTATTCAGAGTCAGCATCAAGCACTTTCAGAGGCTTATCTGCAGGACCCTCAATCACTTCTCCGCTGTAAGAAAACCTTGAACCGTGACATGGACAATCCCACGTTCTATCGCCGCTGTTCCATTCCGTTTCGCAGCCTAAATGAGTGCAGGTCGTATCAACGAGGTGAAGGACTCCATGCTCATCTTTATAGGCACCAGCCTTTTTTCCCTTAAACATGACGGCACAGCCTTCGTTTGTTTTTAGATCTTCAGGCTTTTTGGACGGACGCTTGAGCTTGCCTGAGATTAAATGCTTGGCTACGTCCGCATTTTGTTTCAGGAACTCTTTTACACTTGGATCGGATTGAAAGCGGGAAGGTGTAAAGAGATCAAGGTAGCGGGATTCTTTTTTTACAATCAGGTCTCTCAGCATAAGAGCAGCAAAGGTTCCATTTGTCATGCCCCATTTATGAAAGCCTGTTGCTGTATACATGTTCTTGTGGCTTGAAGTAAGGTTTCCAATGTACGGCACCTTATCTAGAGTGTATAAATCCTGTGCCGACCATCTATGTGTGATGTCACTTAAGCCGAAAACTTCTTCACCAAACGTTTCAATCTTTTCATAAAGCTTATGTGTATCTTTTACTTGTCCGGCTTTATGACCTTCTCCGCCGATGATGACAAGTTTTTCTTCACCGCTCCCAGCTGAACGGAGAGACCGTTTAGGTTCATCCACACTTAAATACATGCCTCCCGGATATGGCTTCTCCGTTTTAGCACTTAGTACGTACGAACGCTCCGCATACATTCTTGCAAAATAAAATCCATTCCCATCAAAAAAAGGAAAATGCGATGCCGCAATGACGTGCTGACAGGTGATTTCAAACCCTTCATTTGTGATCAGCTTCGGTTCTTCTTCTGTTCCTTTTACATCAATAATCGCTGTGTTTTCAAAAATTTGAACACCAGACTGGGACATTTCCTGAAGCAGGGTATGTAAGTATTTCAAAGGATGAAACTGAGCTTGATGTTTTACGATCAGCGCGCCCTGGATGTCAATCTCAAGCGGAATTGAATCTGTGTATTCATAAGGAATGCCCAGAGTATCATAGGCTTCTTTTTCTTTTTGCAGTTTTTTCAGTGACTCATCTGAAACGGCATAAAGAATCGCGTCTTCATCAGAAAACCCGCAGTCGATCTTCTTTTCCTCGACCGTTTTTCGAATGAAGTCAAGACCGCTTTTATTAGCTTCGTAGTAATGCTTTGCTCCGTCAGCGCCAAAGTGCTGAATAAGTTCGTCATAAATGATGTCGTGCTGGACCGTTATTTTTGCGGTTGTATGGCCGGTTGTCCCATTTATCAATACATCCGAATCGAGCAACGCCACCGACTTTCCCTCTTTTGCAAGTAAATAGGCAGAAGTAATCCCGGTTATTCCGCCTCCGACAATCGCTACATCCACATTTAAATGCTTGGAGAGCTTCTGATAAGACGGCAGCTTGGCGGTATCTCTCCAGTAAGGCTCTGGAAACTGAGGCAATTTTGAGTTTTGATTCTTCAAATGAATCCCTCCTTTATTTAATCATTATCCTGTATTAAACTAAAGTAAACGTTACTTTTCCTCGTTTTATGGTTTCCATAAAATGCAAATAAATGTATATTAAATAATTGATTGATAATTTTGACAGTCATCGGTTATACTAGAAATAACTAAAGGAACGGAGGTGGATAAGAGATGATGAGTTTGAAAGTGTCGCACGGTGAAGAGTTGTCATACCTTTATTTATGTCGTGCAATTTTTCATGCAACTGTAATCAACGGGATACGTATGCCCTTTTTTACTAATTGCATAGGCACAATCAAACGTTAAGAAGATTCTCTTATCCATTAATCTAAAGTGATGCGGAGAGCTTACTGGCTCTCCGTTTTTTATGTCAACATTGTCTAGCTGCATCGCCTAGCTCCTCGGTCAGAGCGGCTCCGCAAAAAAGTCAAGCCGGACTTTTCTGTCGGTTCCTTATCTGCCCCTCGGATCTTAGCAAGGAGGTGCCGCTTTTCGATTGACCAGGATAAGCAGGGAACTGCTTCTTTCTGGTCTTTTTTTAGTTTTAAAAAAAGACAGAGCTCTTTTCTGCCAGATTCTTATCTGTCATGACTGCGCAAAACAGGCGATTCCGTTTTTCTAATATAAGGGAGATGTTACAAATGACAATATGTTCAGTACACCAATTAGCTAAATCATATGGAAGCCAACTTATTTTTGAAAATTTATCCTTCGAAATTAATGAAAATGAAAAAATCGGATTTGTGGGGCGAAATGGGACGGGAAAAACAACTTTGTTTAAATGTTTGTCAGGAATTGAGCAGCCTGACGCAGGAACGATTTCAATCAGAAAAGGAATGAAGGTCGGATATCTTGCCCAAATTCCGATGTTTCCTGCAGGAACAACGGTTGACGAGGTTCTGAGACAGGCGTTTGCCGAACTGCATCAACTATCGAACGAGCTTGCACAGCTGGAAAAGGAAATGTCTGATACAGAGGATCCTGTCAAATTGGAAAAAGCCATTGCACGATATGGCATTTGCCAGGAAAAGTATGAAAATCTGGGCGGGTATGAGATGGATGCTAAAATCAGCGCCGTTGCAAATGGATTGCAGCTGCAGCCGCTTCTGAACGCTGATTTTGACCACATCAGCGGCGGAGAGAAAACAAAGGTTTCCCTTGGTTTGATGCTGCTTCAGGCACCACAGATCCTATTGCTGGATGAGCCGACTAATCACCTTGATATCGCGGCTGTAGAATGGCTTGAAGGCTTTTTAAAAGAATATAAGGGGACGGTTGTTGTCATTTCCCATGACCGCACCTTTTTAGATGAAGTGGCTGTAAAAATCATCGACTTAGAAGATGGGGAGGTCACAGTCTACCATCATAATTATTCAGGTTTTATTGCGGAAAAACAGAAGAGGCTGATGGCTGAATTTCAGGCTTACCAGGATCAGCAAAAAAAGATAAAAAAAATGCGGGAAGCCATTAAAAGACTTAGAGAATGGGCTAATCAGGCAAATCCTCCGAATGAGGGGCTTCATAAACGTGCGCGGAATATGGAGCGTGCACTTGAGAGAATGGAGAAAGTAAAAAAGCCGATTTTAAACCACAGGAAAATGGATCTTCATTTTGACGGAACGGACCGGAGCGGCAAAAAAGTGCTGACCTTTGAAAATGTAACAAAAACCTTTGGAAATAGACAGGTGTTTGGAAATGTCAGTCTGCAGCTGACCTATATGGACAGGGCGGCAATTGTCGGGGAAAACGGTTCGGGCAAATCAACGCTGCTGAAGCTTGTTATGGGAGAGCATGAACCTGATGATGCAGGAGTAAGGATCGGCAGCAGTGTGAAAATCGGCTATCTCTCACAGCAGCTTTCTCTTCCAGATTCAGAGGTCACAATCATTGATTATTTCAGAGAAGATTTATCTGTGGCAGAAGATGACGCCCGTCATATTTTGGCGAAATTCTTATTTTACGGGCCAGCGGTGTTTAAAAAAATGAAAAACACGAGCGGGGGAGAGAGAATGAGGATTCAGCTTGCTAAGCTGATGCAGAAGGATCTTAATTTTCTTATTCTGGATGAACCGACCAATCATTTGGATATTGATTCAAGGGAAGTGCTCGAGGAAGCGATTGAACAATTTGAAGGCACCATCCTTGCTGTTTCCCATGACAGGTACTTTCTCAATAAACTTTTCACCAAAACATTCTGGCTGTATGACAAACAGCTGCATGCATTTGACGGGAATTACTCATGGGCCAGGGATAAGATGAGAGGTCTATTGGATGAAAAGGAAGTGCCAGTGAAAATTGCCTCAAAACCTGAACCGAAAAAATCAAACGCAGTGAAGAAGGCGGCAGCACCATCAGAAATTGAAATGCAGATTGAACAGTATGAAACCGAATTGTTCCGTCTTGAAGAACAGATGCTTTCGCTGTCCGATCTTGAGCAGCTGATGGAGCTGAACAGATTGAAGGAAGAAATAGAAAAGCAGATAGTATGGTTATATGAACAGCTTGAAGCGATCAGCTGAACAAAGAAAAGGTCCATTGCCTGGGAGCAATGGACCTTTTGCTTATTTGAAATTTTCCACTTCATCCGGGTTGTTGGAATGATTGTCTTTTAATATGCCGTTCTCTTCAATATGGCGTCTTGCCTCTGCGTCTCCAAGCATGTAGATCATGGCATAAATTTTTCTCATGGAATCATCATACTCTTTATTTTCTGCGTCATGGTGATATTCGCGAAATGGAACTTGTGCGCGCTGAAACGTTTGAAAATCCGCAGCGCTGTTATCGCTGTAATACGATTTCAATTCATTCAGCTCGGATTGATTGGCAAAAATTTTAAAGCTTGGACTGGATTCTGCCGGGTTTTCAAGGATTTCTCCGCTCGCAATATCAACAAAATAGGTGCGTTTTTCTTGTTCCATCTTCGTCCATCTCCTTTAGTGTGTTTAGTAAGCATTTACCACTAAAGGAAGAAAGCTAATCCTGAAATTTTCTAGAATGATAGGAAAGGATAAGGTGATGAGAGGTAGGTTCCCGCTTTTCGTGGTGTCTAGCTCCACCTCCTAATCCCTCAGCCATAACAAATTCCCCCTAAAAATCTTTAGGGGGAATAGTTCTTTGTCTTTCGGTGCTGAGGAGCAGGTTCCGCTTTCTAGCTCAGCATCACTTTATCAGAAAGTGATCCATTTCCTTTAATTTTCTTAAACTCATTTAAGAGTGCTGTTACGGTCAGTTTTTTCTTCTGTTCGCCTTCTGCTTCAAAGATGATGCGGCCGCCGTCCATCATGATCAGGCGATTGCCAAGATCAACTGCCTGCTGCATATTGTGAGTAATCATCAAGGTAGTCAGACTGCCGTTTGTAACCAGCTTTTTTGTAAGCTGTGTGATCAATTCGGCACGTGCCGGATCAAGGGCAGCTGTATGTTCATCCAGCAGAAGGATATCAGGATCAGTAAACGTCGCCATCAGCAGGGAAAGGGCCTGCCTTTCTCCGCCGGACAGGAGCCCCACTTTTGCGGATAGCCTGTCTTCAAGGCGCAGACTAAGGGAGGCAAGCTGTTCTTTAAAATATTCTCTCCGTTTAGCTGTAACACCGGGGCGCAATGATCGTTTTTTTACGCGGGAGTAAGCAATAGCCAGATTTTCTTCAATTGTCAAAGCGGGGGAAGTTCCGGCCATGGGATCCTGAAACACACGGCCGATATACTTCGCGCGTTTATGTTCGCGGACGAAGCTGACGTTTTTTCCGTTTATGGATACATCTCCTTCATCAGGAAACATTCTGCCTGAAATGACGTTCAAAAGAGTCGATTTTCCTGCACCATTGCTTCCGATGACAGTGACAAAGTCACCTTTGTGAAGAGAAAGAGAGAGGCCGTTTAAAGCCTTTTTTTCATCAGGCGAGCCTTCATTAAATACTTTTTGTATCTGCTTCAATTCAAGCAATTTTGACACCTCTCTTTCGATGCAGGCTTTTTTTGCGCTTTCGCTTAGCGAGCAGCTGCGGAACAACTAGCGCTGCAATGACTATGGCTGCGGTAATCATTTTCATGTCGCCTGTTTCAAGAAAATCGGCTCTGAGAGCAAGTGCAATAATCATCCTGTAGATAATCGCTCCGATAATGACCGCGAGTGTTGCCCGGATAATCGTTTTTGTCCCAACAAGAGCTTCTCCGATAATTACGGAAGCAAGACCGATTATAATCATCCCGATTCCCATGCCGACATCGCTAAATCCTGAATACTGCGCAATGAATGCTCCTGAAAAAGCGACAAGCGCATTTGATAAGCCTAGACCGATAATTTTCATCATATCTGTATTAGCTGAAAAGCTTGCGATCATCTTTTCGTTATCGCCGACTGCACGGATGGCGATGCCGACTTCTGTTTTCAGGAAATAATCCAAGACAAACTTAATGAAGACAATAAGGATCAGCATCGCGATCAATATCGACCACGTTTTTGGAATGAAGTTTTCAAGACCGATAGAAAGAAAGAATGATTGCATAAAAGAGTCAATCCCAAGTGTATTCCAGCCTTCAAGCAAAGCGGTAAAGACGGTGCTTTCTTGAAGAAGGGGGACATTTGACTGTCCCATGATCCGCAAGTTGATAGAATACAGGGCAATCATCATTAAAATACCGGCGAGCAGCGGGTTGATGTTTCCTTTCGTATGAAGGATCCCTGTCAGACAGCCTGCCGCAAATCCTGCAAGCAGGGCTGCGAGCGTTGCAATGAAAGGATTTATGCCGTTTACGATCATCGCTGCACAGACGGCAGCTCCGGTTACAAAGCTTCCGTCCACCGTTAAGTCTGGAAAATCCAGTATTCGAAATGAAAGATAAACACCGAGTGCCATAATGGCATAGATCAGTCCGGATTCAACGGACGAGAAAAGAGCAGTAAACATGATGGGTCCTCCTTAGTCGATAATCTCTGCATCTTCCCAATCTTCTTTAATTTCAACATTCATTGCTTCAGCTGCTTTTTTGCTGATTTGAAGTTTAAGTTTTTGCGGGAAATCAACCGGTATTTCGTTTGCTTCTTTATCGCCGGTTAAAATTTCGGCTGCTTTTAATCCTGCTTCATAGCCGATGTCGCTGTAATCGAATCCATAAGCGGCAAATCCTCCGCGTGCTACTGAATCAAGCTCTCCGACAAACAGAGGTATATCTTCATCGCCTGCTACAGAGATAACAGATTCTAATGCCGAAACGACCGTATTGTCAGTAATGATATAGAAGGAATCCACTTTTCCGACAAGTGCTTCAGCCGCTTGTTTGACTTCTGCAGAAGTGGAGACAGATGACTCAACGATTTCTAAATCAGTACCTTTAATCGCTTTTTTAACAAGATCGATTTGAGCTGCAGAATTTTGTTCTCCTGAATTGTAAATCATCCCAATTTTATTGCCTTCGACATTTTCATCAATAAATTTAACCGTGCTTGGAATGGCATCCGGATGAGTATCGGTTGTACCGGTGATATTTGCTCCCGGCTCTTCAAAGCTTTTAACCAGTCCAGCTCCAATTGGATCCGTTACGGATGTAAAGACGATTGGTATATCTTTTGTTGCATTCAGTGCACTTAGAGCACTTGGCGTTGAGTTCCCGAAAATAAGGTCAACGTCATCTCCGACAAAATTGCTTGCGATCGTCTGGCTGTTGTTTTGATCGCCTCCTGCAATCTGGACATCATAATCAACCTTCAGTCCTTTTTCATCAAGCGCTTTCTTAAATCCTTCCAATGCCGCATCTAGAGAAGGATGCTCTACAATTTGAGTAACTCCGACTTGATAAGTCTTTTCACTTCCTGCACTGCCCGCCGTATCTTTGCTTCCGCATCCCGCTGAGATTAACATTGCTGAGATTGCAGCACTCATGCCAAGCTTTGTTTTCCAGTTCATTGTAATGCCCCCCATTATTGATTGTGCTTTTACGCTTTTATGCTTTTATTCATTAAATTATAACTCAACTTTACATTTCTTCAATCATTAATTTCAGATTTTACTGAAATTTCTGCGCTTTTTAGGTCGTTGGCTACAAATAACGTTTTTATTTCTCCTAAAAACTCACAAATTTATAACAAAACAATGAAAACTATATTACAAAACGATGATATGAAACATTCGCACTAAGACAATATGTATACTTATTTGTAACAGATTGGATTAGGTGGCAGGTATATGAACATAAATGACAGAGCATTAGTAAATCTATCAAGAATCTATTCAAAACTATTAGGCTATTTGCTTGTCAAACGAGATGCGGATGGTAATGTAAACTATCAAATCAGCGAACTTTCAGATGAACTTGGCGTTTCAAGGCGCTCCGCTATGCAAAAGCTCGATCAGCTCGAGCAGTTCGGGGCTATTAAGACTAAAAAGAACGGAGTATGCAGGATTATCAGCACCCGCATTGAAAAAACGCCGATCAGCCTTTGCTATCAGGCGCTTGCTGCTCTCAAAAAAAGTCCTGCGCTCGCCGAAAATCCTGCAAAGCTTGCTGATGAAATGAACGTGGAAGAAAAGGATGCAGAGATGATTTTGCAGCTGTTAACGAAATAGATCAATGAGAATCCCTAGGGAAGCCTGGGGGTTTTTTTATGTTTGCAGGAATTTTGGAATGCTAAACTGGAGGAGCTGTATATGGGAAGGTATATAAGTATTTTCCTTCTGACTTTAATGGCAAGCAACTTATTTTTTTGCTTTCGGTTCTGGATTTATAGACAGGGGAGATCCTGCTGAAGGCGCTATTTTTACATTTGGCACTTTGATTATAGTGCTTCTTTCTTTTCTGATCACGCAGGTCTATTATTTGACGGGATTGATAAAAAAGAAAAGGTCAAGCATGCAAAAAAACGCTTAGGACGTTCCTAAGCGTTTTCATGTATTCTTAATTTACCCCAAGTTCTTTCAGAATGGATTCAAGTGTTTTGCCATCTTTTGTTTTCGTTGGTGCTGGAGCGTTTTCGACATCACTGTTTTGAAGAAAGTAATTCTTTTTAACATAGCTGATGTCTTTTGAATCTACTGTTCCGTTGAAATCAATATCTGCTGCGCGGTTATTTGTGTTCCATGCTTCCTGAATGGCAATGGCATCAAGTACATCAATCACGTTATCCTGGTTCACATCGCCCGCAGTCAGTTCTGAGTGTACAGAAGTAGATTTTCCGTAAAGAACTCCTTTGTATTCAAAACCGATCGATTCTTTGCTTACAGTCATAAAGTGTCCAGGAACCTTTACTTCAAATGTATATGGATCTTTGCTTAATGGAAGTTTTTCCATTGTGAAACGTGCGTTGCCATCGAATAAGTTTGATGCATCAAAAACGTCTCCTGATGAATTGGTCAATTTGACAGAAGCGCCGACTTTTGACCAGTCTCTGTTCCCGGTAAAACCGCCTGATCCGTTGTCAACATAATATCCTTCTGGAGAAAGATATCCCTGAACACGATTAAAAGAAGGTTTTAAATTGAAACGGCTGCCGCCATGCAATAATTCTGCCGTTTTATTATCAGCATCAATGATTTTTGCGGTCGGATCAATGTAGCCGATCGGATAAAAGATCTCATCCTGAACTTTTACTTTTACATCTACAATGGATTTTTGATCAAATTTCATTTCATCATTGAAGGTTACTTTAATTTGATCGCCGCTGACATCTAATGTTGCTTTTCCAGATAATTCATCTGTTAAGTTTGCCTCAAGAAGATTCACATGCTTAATTGTATTCTTCTTCCCAAATGTCCAAACGGCTTCTTTCACACCTTCAAGGTTATCAAGGACAAGGGAAGCTGTTAAGATGTCTCCTGACCGGGCAACCTCGGTTTTGTGTTTGGCATAGGTATTTGGAGTACCTTCCTTCACGAAGAAATACTCTTTCCATTTCGCCTGGTTTCCGGCTTTGTCATAGCCAATGACATTAAATGAAAGGGATTTTGCATTTTCGTCCATGGCAACTTCGTCCACAAGCTTTCCTTTAGAATCCATATAAACAGGACCGTGAGGAAAAGGGAAGCCGTATGTGTACACCATAAAGTTCGACGATTGATCCATGTCTAAGCCTGCATTTTGCATGTTTTGCACATTTTTATCTGTAATCTCAAGTTCAAAAGGATACGTTGCCTGTCCTGGTTGATATTCAATGAAAGGTGAATCACCGTCTAGAGAGCTTTTGACTGATGGCGCATCAATATCGATGAACAGATCATGATCAATGGTTTTCGATTTGCCTGATGGCAGGGTATAGACGAATTTCATTTTATAGTGACCAGGCTGAGCAATGGAAGACTCTTCTGATACCGGCTGTTTCTTATCGCCGGTAAAAGCATAATACGTGCCATTGAATGCATTTAAAAAGTAAGATGTATCATCGAGCGCTGCTGTCATATCAAGTGTTCCAATCAATCCCAAATCAGTTCCCGTTTTTGCATCCTGTAAAATAACATCCATTGAATCGATAGGAGAGCTTGTACTGAACTGGACCATTGCGGTTGAAATCCGGTAGCCATCATAGGCGTGATTGAAAAACGGCGTTGTAATGGATGGAGTCAGCAAATCAAGATTGTTAAACCCTTCTTCCGATTTTTTTACACTGAACGGTACACGATACGCTTCATTTTTGTCGTTCTTATTTGTAAGAAGAAGGTAGCCTTCATAAATGCCTCCTTTCGCTGTTTTAGGCATCTTCAGCGTAATGTTGACTTTTTTCTTTTTAGTAACAGAGATCTCTTTGTCTACATGGACGGTTACACCGTTTTCTTTAAGACTATTCGTTTTAGCCTGAACGTTTTCTGTCATTTGAACGTCAAATGTCTTTTTCTTTTCGCTGCTAAGTGTGATGTCCAGGCTCTTCTTTACACGAACCGATTCGCCTTCCATCACGACTTGATTATCAAAGCTCAGACCGCCAGTTTGATTCTTAATCGTTACTAAATCTTCTCCTTCAGGAAGAAGTGTTTCATCATTTACCTGAATTTTAATCTGACCGTGCAGGGCCTGGTATGGATCAATTCTTCCGGCGCCAACTTCAAATACGCTGTAGTTTTCAGAGAGCGGATCAGCAGAATTCATTAAGATGGTCTTAATTTCAGCCGGCTCTAAATCCGGGTTTTCCCCTAAAAGAAGCGCTGCAGCTCCTGCAGTAAACGGTGACGCCATGGACGTTCCCGAAAGTCTTGCATAGGCGTATTTGTACTCTCCCGGATTATCTTTATAAGCAGGGTAGGTTGAGAGCACGCTCACTCCAGGAGCCACTATTTCAGGTTTCATTTCATAGTTTTTCGTAACTGGGCCTCTGGAGCTGAAGTCTGCCAGCATATCGCCTTTTGTAAAAGTTTCTTTTAAATTAGTGAACGTATAGGCCGTGTTTCCGGCTGTGATTGCTGCTTTAAGTTTTTCTCCATCTGCTTTTGTCATGGAAAAAGCCGGTACGAAATCTGTTGATTCTCCCAGGTTAAAGCCAACATGGTCATCAGCATTGTTGTACATAATGACAGCTTTTGCGCCATTTAGTTTCGCCAGTTTCACTTTGTCATTCAAAGTGGCTCCGCCGCGCTGTACAAATGCAATTTTCCCCTGAACATTCTTATTCTTGTAATCTTGTGCACCTCCAAGCCCCACATCCGCTAACTCAAGAGATTCGCCTTCTAAACTCGCAAACTGATCTGCAAAACCTCTTGCCATGCTTACAATTTCAGAAGTCCATCCATCAGCCGTTTTTCCTGTGAAAAGGGTTTGAGAAACAGGGACATCGCTCGCGCCAACTGTTAAAGCAAGTGCAGCTGTCCCTGGTGAGCCAAGGGTAAAATCATTTGGACCGTTGTTGCCTGCAGATACGACCGCTGTCACACCATTAAGAACTGCATAGTTAATGGCTGTGCTTGTCGGAAAGTAAGGGTCATTTACAGGTGCACCCAAAGATAGATTGATTACATCCATGCCATCCTGTACAGCTTGATCAATGCCCGCTAGAACAGTCTCAGTTGTTCCGCTTCCGTATGGACCCAGCACCCGGTAGGAATAGAGGTCTGAATCAGGAGCTACTCCTTTTACAGATACCTCACTGTCATTTGCATTCTGTCCGGCGATCGTTCCTGAAACATGCGTGCCATGTGATGTATAGTATGAGCTGCCGCCTTGAAATTCAGGCTGTTTGGAATTCTTCCAGTCTTCATACGTTGCTTCCATTGGATCAGCATCATTATCTACAAAATCGTACCCGCCTTTGTAGGCATCTTTTAAATCAGGATGATTGTAATCAATCCCTGTATCAAGAACTCCAACTTTGATGCCTTCTCCTGTGATGCCTTCGTCATGAAGCTTATCAACCTTTAAGAATGGAAGACTTTCTACTGAAGTCGTAATCTCTCTTTCCACGTCTTGAGGAAGATTTTTTTGTATAGGATCAACCGTATACGTTTGATCTTTGAAAACAGCTTTCACTGCCGCTGATTTTGTCAGGTCCTCCACTTGACTTGCAGGAAGCTTCATGGCGACTCCGTTGAACGCCGTTTTATAAGACCGGGTAATTTTAGGCGAAGCTTTCTTTCCATTTACAGAGGAGATATACTTCTGTACGTCCTCTTTAAATGTTTTGTGTTCTTTTTCAACCTGTGCCTGTGCGTTTTCTTTCGTCAGCTTTTTGCCTTTCACTTCGGCATCTAAGAATGCCACTTTGCTTGGCTTTGAATGGAACTGGACAATGACGGAGACTTCTTCATCCGTTAATAGTTCTGACGGCTGAAACCCCTGAAGACCGGTCTGATCGTTTAGCTCCAGCTGTTTTAAAGCCAATCTTTGCTCTGCTGTTAAAGTAGACAGAATGTCCTCCGCTTTCCATGCTTCTGCCTTAACGGGTGCAGAGTATGTGTTAAAAGGAGATGCGAGCAGTCCGGCTGAAAGGGCAAGCACGGCAACCTTTTTTCCGATGGATTTTACTTTCATAAACTTTAACCTCTTTCTGATAAAAAAATAGAAAAACGATTCTAAATAGTAGTACTATTTAAATTCTAGTATTCTTTGTTAAAGGAGGCTATGGGGGTTTTTATGTAAGTCTATTTACCTAAACGCATCTTTAATACCGCTTCAAAAGGCCTCTTTTTTGAAAAAAATCAAGAAAAAGGAGCCATCACAGCCTTTCTAATTGGGGTTATAATAGGGAGGATGATAACTGCAGCGATTGCAATTGGGGGTATCTGGATGCTAGAGGGGAAAATCATCAAATTTTACCGCGAGTTTAAGCAAATCAAACAAAAAGATTTAGGGGAAGCGATTTGTTCAGCAACTCATATTAGTAAAATAGAACGAGGACTTACTGAGGTCTCAAAAGAAACGATTCAATTGTTATCTGAGAGACTAGGGATTACTATGAAAAATGAGATTGATAACTATCATAAGATTGAAGAGCTCCTTAAGGATTGGCACGAGTCCATTATTAAAAAGGTCCAGACAAAATCTACAGGAATTAAAAAACAGCTGGATGGCATCCAGTTATTGCAGATCCAGGATTTTCACCGTACTTATACTCTTATCCTTACCAGGTATTACTTGTCAGCCTCAGACGATCTCCAGGCAAAAAAATTAATAGATGAAATGGATGCATGGACGGGATTATCACCATATGAACACAATATGCTCCTGCATATTAAAGGAATCTATTACATGAGGGTGAAGCATGATCACTTCCAGGCAATCTCTTTTCTGAAGGAAATCAGACTGGCTGATTATTTGAATCCTGAGTATTTTTACGATTTAGCTGTAGCCTATCATTCAATCCATTCCAATGTATTAGCCTACTTTTATGCCAATAAGGCCTTGCAGTACTTTATGGAGAAACGCAGTTTTTCAAGAATGATTGAATCAGAGATGCTTATGCTTATTCAGCTCGAACAATCGGATGACACAGGCTTTGATAACAGGGAATATAAACGATTAATCGACATGGCAGAAGAATACGGACTGGAGCACCAGCGTGCCCTGCTCCATCACAATTACGCATATTCACAGCTTCGAAAGGGGCAATTCAAATCTGCAGGGGAATATTATAAAAACTCCCTCAGCTTCCGGGAAGACCATGACCCCAATTTCTTGGGCTCTTTTGAAGGTTACATAAATTCTCTGACAAAAGAGGGGGAAACCACGAAAGAGGAACTGCTTTCTTTAGTTGAAAAAGGACTTCACCTATCGGAAAACGGAAAAAATCCAACCTTCTATCATTTTTTTACCCTCCATCACCTGAACATAAAAGGGAATGTTGAAGGCTATTACGAGTATTTAGAGGCAGAGGCTTATCCATACTTCAAAGAAATGGGATACGTTCTTCCAACCGAACATTACGGGTTAAAGTTATTTGATTTTTACATGGAACAAGGCAATATGGAAAAAGCAAATTCATACGCGAGAGTTCTGATGGAGAAGTTTCGGAGGAATAATCAGTTTGTGTGAGGTGTAAGGCAGGTTGGCACGATTTATATAACCTGAGAATTATCTTCTAAAGAATAAATGCCCCAGAGAAAGGACCAAGTCAGGTCCTTTATTTTTTAAAAAGTTACGTTCAGTACCTTGCATTAATCACTACTGTAGATTATGATAGGTTTATGGAAGTAAATGACATAAACAGTATATCCAACTACTATACTATATTCAGTACTAAGCACAGAAGAGGTGAACAGTTTGAATGTGCAATTTAAAAAAGGGGTGCTGGAGATTTGTGTGCTGATTCTTATTTCCAAGAAGGATCGGTACGGTTATGAGCTGGCACAAAGTATTTCAAGCAAGATTGAGGTGGCAGAGGGAACACTTTATCCCCTTCTGAGAAGGTTGACGAAAGAAGAATACTTAACAACGTATCTTGCGGAATCAACAGAAGGTCCGCCCCGGAAGTATTATTCTCTGACGGAAAAAGGGAGAAGAAACATGAATATGCTGGTTGAAGAGTGGAAGCAGTTTTCATTTTCGGTTAATCAATTGATTGAGGAGGGCACAGCGGATGAGAAACAATGAGTTTTTGGCAGCACTGGATTCTCTGCTCAGCAGAGTTCCGGAAAAGGAAAGACGTGAAATGCTGTATGATTATCAGGAGCATTTTGAGATTGGCGCAAGTGATGGACGAAGTGAAAAGGAACTGGCAGAAGAGCTTGGCGATCCGAATGTAATTGCAAGGGAGCTGCTGGCAGACTATTTCATCAGCAAGGCTGAATCAGACCAAACAGCGACAAACATGTTCAAGGCGATTTTTGCAGCAGTCAGTTTAAGTTTCTTTAACATTATTTTTATTGCAGGTCCTGTTGCAGCACTGCTTGGAACTTATTTGGCGCTTTGTGCGGCAGCCATCGTTCTTACACTTTCGCCTTTTGGCATCATGGCTTCCTCATTAATGGGATTCAGCTTTGAAAACTTTGCATTCAGTTTTTTCTTCTCGTTAACACTTGTCAGTCTGGGTCTCTTAATGAGCATCGGGATGATCTACGTCGGCAAATATTTTTACCATTTGATTCTGCGGTACATTAAATTCAATTTAAGAATGATTAAAGGAGACAGGGCAGTATGAAAAAATTAGTTTACGGCTTGCTCATATTGCTTGCGGCAGGGATAGCAGGCACAGTGGCAACAGCTGGTGCGGCCGGAGGATTTTCGTTTAATACAAAAGAAGTATTTGATGAAAAGATTATTGCAAATAAGGACATCAAAAACATTGAGATTGATTTATCTTCAGCAGATCTTACACTTCACCAAACATCAGATGAAGAGATTAAAGTGGAGTTAAATGGAAAAGTAAACAAAAAATACAGCGACCGTATTAAATTAGATGTTGATGAAAAAGGCGATACACTTGATATTGTTTTATCCGGTGAAGACAGAATGCAATTTAGCTTCGGCATCAATATTGTAGATACGAATGTTGATGTTTACTTGCCTGATCGTGTTTTTGACAGGATCAATGCGAAAACATCTTCTGGAGATATAGAATCTGCTGATATTAAGGCAAAGGAAATCCTTCTGACTTCGCAATCAGGTGATGTTGCATTGGACAGTTCTACATCTGAAGAGAATATGATTCTTAAAACCTCCAGCGGAGATATTCAGTCAATCTCCAATTCCGCATCTTCTTTTGATTTGAATTCAGAAAGCGGTGATTTGATAATTCGCGAACAGAAGGCAAAAGAGACGGTTCTGCATACGTCTTCAGGAGATATGAACGTTGTAAATACAACGGGCTCTATAAATGCAGATTCTTCGTCGGGTGATATAATCATAGAGAACAAGAAACTGACAGGAAACATTGATGCAGAGACTTCCAGCGGAGAAATCACGATTGGATTTGAAGAACAGCCAGATTCACTTGAAGTCGATTACAAAGGCGGCTCGGGTGAAGGGTCAGTAGATTTAGATGGCTTGAACTATGAAGAAAAATCGGAAGACGAAATAAAAGGGAAAATCGGTTCAGGAAAATATACGATAAAAGCACGGACCAGCTCTGGGGATTTTCAACTGAGATAAACAAAAAGCCATCACCGTAATTCAGGTGATGGCTTTCACTTTATTCTTCAATCAGCCTGTTCTCTTCAACACTTTCTCTGAGCAAATCCGGTGCAGTTAAATAAAGCAGTCCATTGCCTTCCTGCGTTTTCGGATTTCCCTGAGGGATGGTTCGCTTGATTAATTGCGCATATACTTCCGCCTCTGTAAATTTTCGGTCAAATTCTTGTTGTTCAAGCTGTTTTATTAATGCGATGGCACCCGCAACATGTGGCGTTGACATCGAGGTTCCGGTGAAAGCCGCATATTCTCCTCCCGGGATGGTTGAGACAATTTTTTCTCCAGGTGCTACGAGATCAACTTCGTTATTCGAGTTTGAGAATGGCGAAGAAGTTTTACCGAAGCCGATTGATCCGACCGAAATGACTTCGTTATAGGATCCCGGATAGGAAAACTCGGCGGTTCTGCTGTCGTTATCCCCTTCATTTCCTGCAGCGCAAACGACTGCGATTTGATTGGCAACCGCTTTTTTGACAGCTTTTCGCATCTCAGAGTGATCCGAAGGTCCGCCAAGGGACATGGAGATCACATCCACTTTTTGTTCAATGGCATATAATATCCCGTTTGTAATCCACGCATATTCTCCGCTTCCCGTTTCACCCGCGAGTACTTTTACTACAAGAATCTTTGCCTGAGGTGCAACTCCCACATACCTTGCCGCCGCAATGGTGCCTGATACATGTGTGCCGTGTCCGTGGTAATCTGTCAGACTGTTAGGGTTTCCGTTATCGTCAGTGGTAAAATTCCGTCCGCCGGCAATATTCCCCCGCAGGTCAGGATGATTCACATCACAGCCCGTATCCAGCACCGCAATCGTGATTCCTTTTCCTTTTACCCCTTGTTCCCAGAGCTTTGGAGCACGTATCATTTCTATTCCTTCAGAATTTGCTTTTACATTTTTCACAATCGGTCCGTATTTATGAGGAAGCAGGCGAACTTGTCCTTTCACTTTACCGTCTCCTTTATTCGTAATGATTAAGGTATATGATAAAAAGTGACAATAGATGATAACAAAATGGTGAAATCAAAGAACTATTCATTCCCTATTTTTTGCCATATAATGAAGCTTAGAAAGAGAGCAGAGGTGACGTATGAATTTAGAAAGAAAAATAGAAGAAATGGAAACACAAATGAGACATTTGCAGCAAGAAGTAAGTGAACTTCGAGCTGAGCTGAATAGTATAAAAGGAAAACCCGTCGCTGCGAAAACTGTCTATCAAGCTCCTGAGCCGGTATTGACGGAACAAATACCGGCTGCCGCAAAAACAAAGGCAGAACCGGTTGACTGGGAGCGGGTGATTGGACAAGTCTGGCTTCCGCGAGTATTTATTCTGGTCTTGCTGCTTGGGGTATTATGGGCGTTTAAGGCTGCATCAGATGAAGGTTTTATTACGGATACAGTGAAATGCATTCTTGGCCTTTTGAGTTCTGCTGCTCTGATTGCAGGCGGTGAACGGCAGATTAAGAAGGGAAGGGCGGCGCTTGGGCAAGTTCTGCTTGGCGGAGCGATTGTCATTTTCATCTTATCTACATTTTCGGCAAATGTATTATACGGCTTGATACCCTCAGCGCTTGCCTTTGTTTTGAATATGATTTGGGTAAGTGCCGGCATGTTTCTTTCTCACAGGCACCGTTCCCAGCCGGTAGCTGTTATAGCGGGGATTGCAGGATTTTTAGTGCCATTTTTAGTAGAAAGTGATTCAAACAATGCTCTTTTATTTGTCGCTTATGAATTTTTGTTTTATGCAGGGCTTTTGGTTTATGCAATGAAGAAAAAATACATTGTTCTATACTTTTCTTCCTTTTTCCTGCTTCACGCAGCGCTGTTTGTGTTTACTGCTTTTGCTCCTTTAGAGCACAGTACCCTGATCTTAACTGCGATTCTTTTTCAGCATGCGGGGCTTGTGATGACTTACTTTATCCAATCGCTTTATCAGCTTCAGCAAAAAACATTGGTGCTGATCAGCTTTGTCCTCACGCATTTTTGGTTTCAGGCTCTTGCAGATGAGACTGTATATCTAGGGTTTTTAGGCGCTTCTTTTGGTGTGTATGCAGCGGTTGCCGTCTGGCTTTTCTTGAAAAAAACGGAGACAGAGAAGCTGGATATATTTGCTCCGATCGCTACCTATGCTGCAGGCATCTATATAGTAGAAGTAACAGGGGAAGCCCAAATTAGTCTTTTGCTTCTGCTGCATGGACTCGTTGCGTTATATGTGGGATTCGCAGTGAAAGGGAACATTCAAAAATATATTGGTTTGATTGTCTATGTTATTGGTCTTTTAGCGAGCTGCACTAAGGTGATTTATCATGTATGGTCCTATGAAACAGCTGTTTGGATGAGTATTGTTGCATCACTGATCGCATTGAAGCTTATGCTTCGAAAATACAGACATGAATTCAAGGAAAGTGATGTCCGGTTTCTGAATACCGTCTTGTTTGCCGGACTCGTGATTACGACGTTTATTTTTGCGACCATGCTCGTTCTCGCAGCTGCTTCAAATATGTCATTTGAAATCAGAATGATGTCCGTTACAGGAATTTGGGCATTATATGCGGTCGTCTGTGTCGTTTATGGCGTCCTGAAAAACCATCGAAAGGTGCGGATTTTAGGAATCGGCCTGCTGTTTCTCACGTTATCCAAACTGGTTCTCCTAGATCTTGTTTCCCTTTCGATTGTCCTGCGGGCTATTTTGTTTATTGCACTGGGGACCGTTGGTATTGGGGTTTCACGCTTTTTTTATAAAACAAAATGAAGGAGATTTCGCAGGGATCACGAGTTCCTGCCTTTTTCTTTTTTTAGGAGGGAACTGGAAAAAGGATAAAATTCCATAAAAAATGGAAAGTATTTATTCCATACTGGCTAGTAAAAGGATCAATTCAGCAAGTAATTGTCAGGTTCTGGAAAGTAAAATAGTTTTCGGGTACAATTGCCTCCATTTAAAATACCTATTGCTAGCTGCATATTCGCGGAAACCTTGTTTCTACTCGCAAAAATCCTCTCCAGGCAGGCGGTTCCGCTTTTTGTGGTTTCCAGCTCCACCGCCTAACTCCTCGGCCAAAACGGCTCCGAAAGTATTGGCAAAAAGCGCCTTATCTGTCGGATGCTTATCTGTCTGCCTGCGCTAACCAGGCGGGTTCCGCATTTCTTGTTGATGTGCTCAAATTTTTTTATGCATCTCTTAAAAGGGTATTAAAAAAAGACAAGCAAAATAAACTAGAGGGGAAAGGGAGGAGATCATCATGAAGCGTTTTTCAGTTTTAGCCCTTATTAATGTTATTGGGTACATTCTCGTTATCGCGGTTAATTATCTGGCAAATGCGCAGCCAATCAACGGGCAGACGACCGGTGAAGTGTCAGATAGTATTCCAGTGCTGTTCACTCCGGCCGGATATGCCTTCTCGATTTGGGGATTGATTTATTTGCTGCTCGGAATCTGGGTGGTGAGGCAGTTTTTTGTGAAAGACGAGGAGCGGAAGATCATTGAAAAGATCGGCTATTGGTTTTTCATCAGCTGTCTGTTTAACAGTCTTTGGATTTTTGTTTTCCATTATGAATTGTTTAGAGCTTCACTGATTGTGATGCTTGGTCTTTTGATTTCACTGATTAGAGTATATATAAGAATTCAGTCATCACCGGATCCTAAATGGCTGATGCGTACACCATTTTCAATCTATCTTGGATGGATTTCGGTTGAAACGATCGTCAATTTCTTTATTTTCTTTTATACAAACGGCATTGAGTCGTTCCTGGGGCTGAATGAACTGGCTTGGACAATTATCGTGCTGGTGGTTGGGGCAGTCCTTGCAGTATGGTTTACGTTCAAAAATAACGACATCTATTATCCGCTCGTATTCATTTGGGCATATATTGCGATTTATGTTAATCAAGATCCAGTCGCGATTAAGAGAACTGCAGTGGTGACAGTCATAGTGATCGCCGCAGCAGTTCTTCTGAATATCATCCGCATGATTCGGAACAAGAAATAAAACGGCCGGTTTTTTCTTAACGGTTTCGATTCAGAAGTGTAAAAAAGTATACCGCAAAGTAATTTACACACCATTTAGCAGCTAAAATGGTGTGTTTTTTCGTCTTATATTTGAAGTGGGATATTGGATAATTATGTTAAAGTGGAAATGACAGTTATTGAGAAAGGAAGGATTGTTGAAGAAGGAAATGGGGCATTTTAGGGAGAATTCCCATATGCAAGGATAGTAAATGCTCGAAGAATTTTGCAACTGGACTAAAATGAAATGTTGAAATGGAGAAATTAACTATGGTACAAATTCGGAAAGCAACCACTATAGATGTCCAAGGAATTTCAGAAGTTTGTAGAGAGGCTAACTGGGCAACTTACAGGGATATATACTCAGAAGAATATTTAGAAAAAGTGATCAGAGAATATTACAGTTGCGAAAGAATCTTAGATGAAGTTACAACTTCAGATAGATCTTGGGGTGGGTACTTCGTTGCTATACAAAATGACATAGTAATTGGTGCTGGTGGTGGAGGAATGATAAGCGATATTTCAGGAGAAATTTATGCATTATATCTAAATCCCAAAAGACGCAACGAAGGAATTGGCACTCTTTTACTTCATGCAATAACTAAGCAGCAAAAAGAATTTCATGCTAAAGAACAGTGGATTTCGGTGCAAAAAGGAAACCTTAAAGGAATTCCATTTTATGAAGCTAAGGGGTTTAAATTTCAATATAAAGAAAAGGAAGAAGGCTATATTTCCTTGAGATACAAACGTCTGATTTAAAAAACTGAATGAAAAAGGTAATTCCATAATCGGGGGTTATTTCTTCAAGAAGGAGAAGTACTCTTTTATAGTGAAGTAATAGGAAATTCAGTTTATACGTAAGGAGATTGAGCTATGCCTCGCATCAAAGATATTCAGCTGTATGTTCCAAAGAACAAGGATGTAAACTGGACTTTTTTTCATGAAACAAGATGTATCACGTTTTTATATAGCCGTCTATTGCCAAAACTAACCGCAAAAGAAAATAAAGGAATTCAGATTTATTGTGTAGAGAGTCCAAAACAAAAAGAGCAGATCGATACGTATGCACATATCATATTTGATTATTATCCTGTTTTTGTTGTAATAAATGTTGAAGCAATCTTAGGTTTGACCTCTGATAGGGAAAAAAAAGAACACACACTTGAGATTGTCCATGAGGGGATGAAAAAAGCAGCCCAGGAATTGAATTGGGATTTATCTGATTTAGAAGAAATCTATAACAATATAAAAACAACAGGCTATGAAAACATCTATCCGCTGCTAAAGAAGAGCAGCCCTAATAAGAAATACGTATGTAACATCATTTGTCATCATGAGGTAAGAAATATTGATGTTTATATGGAAGTTAAGAAAAGAAACGGCAATGTTATCAATAAGGAAAAACTTTTCTTTGTTGAAAACACGGATGAACAGGATCTTTTCAGTGAGTACGGGAGTCTTGAATGGAAGCTGGATCATAAAGTGGAGTTTGCGGATAAGGAGTATAATAAAGTTTATCGTTTGACATTTCTTGAAAAGGACAAACCTGAAAATTTAATTTGGAAAATCGATAAGAATTAAAGATTTTATATTCATCAATCGGGGCCGATTGAACGTTAAGTTGAGGTGAATATATAGAAATGAAAAAATTAATAGAAAAAGCCTTAGAATATAAAGGTCCAGTTGAAAGGTTTAAGCAGAGTGGATTAACTCTCGTTTATCTCTCTCAAGAATTAAAAGAAGATAAAACTATTGTTTATCCGGACAATCTTGCTCAGTCCTTTTTCTCCCCTGCGAATGGTGATTTTATATTAGAAACAGAAAAGAATAACAATATTGAGTTTCCACACCTTTATAAAAAGCTGCTTAAAGAGTGCAATGGATTCTCATTGGAAGGAGGTTATCTGAATTTTTATGGATTAGATTTAGGTTTATGGAAAGGATTCACTCAGAAAGAAAAGGCCTTTTGGGGAAAGGATGTTATACAGGTAAATGAAGTTTATGCACCAATGAAAATAACGAGTAGATTTTTTATTATTGGAGAAAATCACTATATTAATTGTTGGATAGGGATTAAGGATGGAAATACATATAATATTAATAGATACGGTAAACAATTAGAAGCGTTTGATTTAATTAATGTATACACCTCATCTGTTGAGGAGTTCAATCGGTATGCTAATGAAACAATCTTACACATAAAGGAATTGCACCAAAATTAATTTTTTTATTTTTCAGTCTTGAAGATTTAGGCTGCAGTTTTATCGACTAAAGACTTTAGAGAGAAAATTATATATGAAATGAATCATATTGAACTAAGGAGAAGTAAATAAAAAAATGGAAATATATAAAAATAAATCATTTTTTGGCTGGGAAAACGATAACGGAATTGGAGAAAAATTAATTAATCAAATTATGAAGGGCCAAAAAACGGCAACTTGTTCTCCCAAAGAGTTATATACAAAAGAAGAACTTGAGACATTGCTAGCGATGAAGGAGCAATTTGTAACGGTAATGGATAAATTTGATAAACCTAGATGTAATATATATATGAAAGAGATTTTTGAAACCACTTTTGGTAATCCAGACCCGCGTTTAATTGAAGGTGAGGCAATTAGCAATGGTTATGATATTGACTTATTTAAAAAGCAGCATGAACGAGCTTGGAAAGAAGAAATTGAGAATGGTTTTATACTAAATGATCATACAATTTTAATGGTAGAATTATTTGAATTGATTGACTGATTTAATACTTTTTACTTCTACCGGTTTCTTGGCCGAAAACAATAGCTAAGCAATCGTTACATCTCAATCAGCAGGACTTTGTTGAGCAGCAAAACCGTGCTAATTACTGCGCGATTTAATATGTTAACTATGAACTGGAACCCTTATAAATCAACAAAAAAGGATACCAATTCATATGCGAATTAGTATCCTGATTGATCTATTATTTCCGTGTTATTTATCGGTTTACACCTCTCAATCAAACCCATTAGTTTTTTCCCGGCAGTCTTTTAGCTGAAAATATTAGATAAACCCCACATCACAATGGCAGCAACCGGAATAAGAACCCAGATGTCTGGACCGAAAATACTGCGCTGTGTACTTTTTGCTTCCAATTTCTCAAGTTTTTTCGACAGCTCTTCTACTCTTTTCTCAAGCTCATATTGAGTTCTTTCTCCTTTTTCCAATCCAATCACCCTTTCAATCATTCCTATTTATCCCTATTGGGTTATTGTGGAAAAAAGACCTGTGCCGTTCATGATTCCTCAATATTTCTTGAAAATTGCTTTTCCAAAAATATCTGGTATCCGTATATAACCGCTGCAAAAACTAAAGACAGAGAAAATAAACGATTCTTGCTCATTCGTTTCAGGCGATACAATCCTGCTTTTTCGAACAAAAAGGTGAGAGGATAAGCCAATAGAAAATCAACAACTATATTTACCAGCATATATTTCCAAAACTTTCCGTATGTAAAATGGAAAATCCACAGGGTACCTGCAAAGAAAGGACCGAAAATAAAGCTGAGATCTCCCCATAAAAGTCTTTTTAATCTACCTTTGATTGTCCATAATTTGTATGGAATGGCAATCATGGATACCACAGTTAAAAGCAGCGATACTAATATGGCCGCTTGCGAAAACCGTTTCGGAGAAGCAGGTTTCAGGCAAAGAAGACTGCTCCAAGAAAGAATAAGCAAAAGGATTCTAAGCGGTTTTGAATATAACTACAGATCCCTCCTTTTTTTAGTTTTGCTCTATTTGAGAGGGATTTATGAAAAAAAGCGTTCAGATATTTGTCTGAACGCTTTCCTCATTGTTAAGGAAAATATAAAATTTATTGATTGTAGATATGCAATAAGGATATCTCCGTTCGCCAGTAAAGGCAAAAAGCGCCTTTTCTGCCGGATCCTTAAATGCCTGTCGAAGCGGGCCTTGGCGCCTGTGCTTTTGTTCAATTATTGTTTTTCATCATCATACTGCATATACACTGCATGTGTCACAGTGAAATCTTCGATTCCATGTTTTCCGTCAGCTCCGCCAAGTCCTGACTTGCGAAGACCAGCATGATAGCCTTGAATGGCCTCAAAATTTTCACGGTTGATAAAGGTTTCGCCGAATTTCAGTTCATTGGCTGCTCTCATTGCTTCATGCACGTTTTCTGTATAAATAGAAGAAGACAGTCCATAATCTGAATCGTTGGCAAGTTCAATCGCTTCATCAAGCGTTTTATATGTCATGATTGGAAGAACCGGTCCGAAAATTTCTTCCTGAATGATTTCTGAATCCTGCTGCACGTTTGTAATAACAGTCGGCTCGTAGAAGAACCCGCTGGTCATGTCTGCTCTTTTACCTCCAGTTAAAACTTTCGCACCGCTCTGAACAGCCTTTTCCACCATTTCATGAACAATATCAAGACGGTCCTGACTGACAAGCGGACCCATTTCAGCATTTTTATCAGTAGGCATGCCAAGCTTCGTTTCTTTCATCGCCTGCGTCATTTTTTCAATGAATTCTTCTGCAATGTCCTCATGAACATATACTCGCTCAGCATTTGTGCAGGCCTGGCCTGAGTTCGTTATGCGGGACGTTTTGATGCTTTTCACTGCCGTCTCTATATTGGCGTTTTTGGTTACAATAGCTGGTGCCTTGCCGCCAAGCTCTAGATTGACTTTCGTAATGTTTTTTGCTGCAGCTTCCATGACTTTTGTTCCGGCTTTCACACTGCCAGTCATTGTAATGATGCCGACTTTAGGATGAGAGGCCATCACTGTGCCGATGGTTGATCCTTTTCCGGTAATGAAATTATAGACGCCTGCAGGGATGTCTTTCATTTCAGCGATAATCTTAGTGAATTCAGCTGCCGTATTTGGTGTTTGCTGACTCGGTTTTAAAACGATCGAACAACCAGTAATGAGTGCTGTTGCCACTTTTCTTGCCAAAATAAAGACCGGGAAGTTCCAAGGGACAATTCCTGCTACAACTCCGATTGGTTTTCTGAACATCAGAATGTTTTCATTTGGACGGTCACTCGGAATAATTTCTCCTTCAATCCGGCGCGCCCATTCGGACATATAATAGAAGTAGTCGATTGCGGTATCGACTTCGCCGCTCGCCTGTTCATACGGCTTGCCCTGTTCCTCGCTCAGCAATTCAATGAACGTTTCGCGTCTTTCTTTCAGCTTATCTCCAAGCTCTCGGACAATTTTACCTCTATCAGCAGAGGGGACTCTCTCCCATTTTTTCTGGGCTTCATAAGCAGCCTCGATGGCTTTGTTTGCATCATCTTCTGTACCAGCGAAAATTCTGGAGATGACTTTTTCCGTAGCTGGATTCACGACATCGATTGTTTCCTCTGAAGTAGAGTTTATATATTCACCGTTAATGTACAATTTATGCTGTTGCATGGTTGGCCTCCTTAAATGATTGTCTTAAACTTTTCCACTGCTTCTCAGGTCTCAAACATTCCCATCGATTTCAATGTGTTCTAAAAAATCGGACAATCTTTCTTTTTGAAACTTTTTTGGGCGGATTTCGTAGTACAATGGAAGCAGACTTCCTTTTTGGAAAATACTTTACGAGGTGATGATTATGTCAATTTCTTTATCAAAAGGACAGCGGATTGATCTGACAAAAACAAACCCCGGTTTAACGAAAGTCATCATTGGGCTTGGCTGGGATACGAATAAGTATTCAGGCGGCAAAGACTTTGACCTTGATGCATCTGCTTTTCTTGCAGATGGAAGCGGTAAAGTTCAAAACGACTTGGAATTTATTTTTTACAATAACTTAAAAAGTCCGAATGGCGCTGTTGAGCATACTGGAGATAACCGTACAGGAGAAGGGGACGGCGATGATGAGCAAATGATCATTGACTTCGCGCTGATGCCTCCTCATGTTGAAAAAATTGGAATAACGGTAACGATTCATGATGCGGATGGCCGCCATCAGAATTTTGGACAAGTATCAAATGCATTTGTGCGTGTTGTGAATGCTGATAATTCAGAAGAAGTGCTCCGTTATGATTTAGGGGAAGATTTTTCTGTTGAAACAGCTGTAGTGGTCTGCGAATTGTACAAACATGGCCAGGACTGGAAATTTAACGCAATCGGAAGCGGCTTTTCAGGCGGACTTGCAGCACTTTGCAGAAATTACGGATTAGAAGTTTAATAGATTGCAAAGGGGATATATACTGTGAGTTCAATTAACTTAATGAAAAAAAACGCCGGTATCGTTCTTGAAAAAAAGAAGCTGACTGGAGTTGTCGCACGAGTCGGACTAGTTCTTGATATATCGGGTTCAATGAGAAATCTCTATAAAAATGGCACCGTTCAAAAAGTGGTGGAGCGGATCCTTGCAGTCGCAAGCCAATTTGATGATGACGGCATGCTTGATGTGTGGGTTTATGACAATGAGTTTTCAAGACTGCCTTCTGTAACAGAAAGAGATTTTGCAAACTATGTAAACGCAAGAATCTTAGCAAACGAAACCATACATAAATTCGGCCGCAACGATGAACCGCCTGTCATGTACGACGTCATGAACAAATACTTAAAAGAAGATCCAAGCAAGGATCCCGCTTTTATTGTGTTTATAAATGACGGCGGCTGCAAGAGCACAATCAAAAAGCCGGTCGTCTCATCTTCGGACAAGCCGATCTTCTGGCAGTTTGTAGGTGTCGGCGATTCAAATTTCAAAGTGCTCGAAAACCTTGACACGATGGAAGGCAGATTCATCGATAACGCGAACTTCTTCCATGTTCAGGACATTGATGAGATAACAGATGAGCAGCTGTATGATCGCTTGCTGAACGAATTTCCTGACTGGATCAAAGAAGCGAAAGAGAAGAAAATATTATAAGCAGAAGAACAGCCCGGGATGTGGATCCTGGGTTGTTTTTTATGCTGATCTTTTGAAATAGTTAGAGACCGGTTCTGGTTAGTGAAACTTGGCTTGCGGATAGTCACGGAGCTCCACCGGATAATGAAACACTTTTTCAGAGAGTGAGCTTTAAAAGAACAGATTTCCACTTTCACGAAATGTGCCCTGTATCACACCTGATTTGACCAAAGGATAATGTAACGTGTTTTTTTGATAAAGCTCTTTTCGTAAATATTGTTGCTATTAGACTAGATATTAAAAAACTTGAGTGGATTGTGGCGGATAAACTTGACTCCTGCGGGAAATAGAGCAAATTGGGAGACCCCGCAGGCAACGCCTAGGAGGCTCCCATGCTCCCCGCGGAAAGCAAGTTCCTCTCGCTGCAAGGAACGGACAACATTTATAATGAAAAACAACAATCTATGCGAAAACAGCCATAAAGATGCTCCAATTAGTATTCCACGTGCACAAAAATGCAAAAATCATTCAATATGACTACACGAGTCAACAAATCAATCTATTTCAGTACGGATGTCCTCAATGTAATTTCCTTTTTTTTTAAAAAAACGTGCTTTAATACCTAATTTTACTCCATAGTCACTCTGTTATACAAAACATTTCCTCTTGCCGTCTAGTCATAAAAGCGCTATCATTTACGTATAATCTGAAACGTAATTTCAAAAAAACAAATATTAATTTGAAATTATGTTTAAGATGCAATATACTGAAAATTGAGAATTTTAATTAATAGGAGGCATCATCCGTTTATGGAAAAACAGCTGCGTTCATTAACGACAGAATTGAGAAATCAACAAACTATGAATATTGACAGCGCAAATACACTCGAAATTCTTTCAATGATGAACAATGAAGATTTGAAAGTGGCGATTGCTGTACAGGAGGTTCTGCCTGAAATAAAGGCAGCCGTTGAATGTGCATATGAATCGTTAAAGAAGGGGGGAAGATTGATTTACATTGGAGCTGGCACAAGCGGAAGACTTGGAGTTCTTGATGCGGTTGAGTGCCCGCCGACATTCAGCACGTCACCTGATACAGTGATCGGTCTGATTGCAGGCGGAGAGAAAGCATTTGTCCGTGCTGTAGAGGGAGCAGAAGATAAAGAAGAGTTTGGTGTGGCTGATCTAAAAGCTATTCATCTATCGGCAGATGACACGGTTGTCGGTATTGCAGCAAGCGGCCGGACACCTTATGTGATTGGGGCCCTTCGTTATGCAAAACAAACAGGTGCAAAGGCAGTCGCACTCTCTTGCAACAAGGATGCGTTGATTTCTGAAGCTGCTGATATCGGCATTGAAGTTGTTGTGGGCCCTGAAGTCGTCACCGGATCAACCCGGATGAAAGCGGCAACGGCTCATAAAATGGTGCTCAATATGATTTCAACAGCGACAATGATCAAGATTGGAAAAGTCTATGAAAATCTTATGGTCGATGTGAATGTCAGCAACCACAAGCTGAAAGAGAGAGCGATCAGCATCATCCAAACGGTGACAGATGCGGAATATGAGCTTGCAAAAGAAACGCTGGAAAAAGCAGCGCTTAAAGTGAAGCCTGCGATTGTCATGATCAAAACAAACACTTCATTGGAAGAAGCATTAAACCTATTAAATCGTGCGGATGGGGATGTACGTAAAGCCATCTCACTCCATACATCTTAAGGAGCGAGTCCTATGGCCACAGGCGGATTATCCATCATACAAACCATGCTGAACAAGCTCCCGCAGTCCGAGCAAAAGCTTGCAGAATATATTCTCAAGCATCCTCACGAGGTAGTAAACAGCACGGTAAGTGAATTAAGCACGTCAGCTAAGACAAGCGGGGCAGCAGTTGTCAGGCTCTGCAAATCACTTGGCTTAAAAGGGTTCCAGGATCTGAAAATGAGAATTGCCGGTGACCTGATGAAATCTGTTGAACAGGGCTACCGTGATATTGAACCTTCCGAATCCCTGTACAGAGTCGTTGAAAAAACAACGAGCAACACGATTCAGATTATCCGGGATACAGCTGACATTATCGATCATGAAAATTTGAAAAACGCTATCAGCTTGCTGCTGAAAGCTAAAAACGTTCATTTTTGCGGGGTAGGAGCTTCTAGCATTGTGGCTCAGGATGCCCAGCAAAAACTGATCCGCATTAATAAAGGAGCAACAGCTTTTACAGATATGCATCTGGTTGCAACCCTGATTGCCAATGCGGATCCGGATGATGTTCTGTTCGCCATCTCGTTTTCAGGAGAGACACAGGAAATCATCAACGTGCTGAAGCTTGCTAAAGAGCGCGGCGTTAAAACCATCGGTCTTACACACTTTGGTCAGACGACCGTTTCCTCCCTGAGCGACGTTTTGCTTCACACATCGTTTTCAAATGAAGCGCCTTTTAGAAGCGCAGCGACTTCTTCTAGGCTGGCACAGCTTTATATGATCGACATTTTGTTTCTCGGAATGGCTTCAGAGCAGTACGATGAGACCGTTCAATATATCGACAAAACAAGAGCGGCCATCAAATCAATGACAGAAAAATATAAATAGACACGTTCAAAGGGGGCTTTATGATGGCAAAGGGGAATAACAGAAACTTATTGATTGCCGAACAACTATTGGAGCATCTTGGCGGAGCGGCTAACATTGCGACGACCACACATTGCATGACGAGACTTCGCGTCGCACCGCAGGACCGTTCAAAGGTCAACATGGATGCCATTAAGAAAACAGAAGGGGTTCTGGGTGTTGTAGAAGAAGAAACGATCCAGATTATCCTCGGACCGGGCGCGGTGAATAAAGTTTCAGCAGAGTTTGAAAAACTGCTTGCAGCTGCTGATGATTTTGACCTGAAGGACGCAGCTTCCAAAAACAAATCAGAAATTGATAAAAAGAATGCAAAACCTTTTAAACTATTTTTACGCAGAATCGCAAGCATCTTCATCCCGCTGATTCCGGCACTTGTCGCTTCTGGTTTAATCACAGGAATTACAAAAGCGATCGTTCAGGCAGGCTGGCTTGCAGCAGATTCACAATTAGCTATTATTTTAACTGTTATCGGATCTGGTCTGTTTGCTTACCTTGGAATTTTAGTCGGAACAAACGCGGCAAAAGAATTTGGAGGATCACCAGCGCTTGGAGCACTGGCCGGTATTCTCGTCATCAATCCTGCCGTCGGTGATATCGCTTTGTTTGGCGAAAACCTGCTTCCTGGGCGCGGCGGTTTAATTGGAGTTTTATTTGCAGCCATTTTTATCGCTTTAGTTGAAAAACAAGTAAGAAAATTTGTCCCGCAATCTCTGGACATCATTGTTACACCTACAATCGCACTATTAATTACAGGTATCGTGACTTATATTGTGTTCATGCCAGTCGGCGGTTTTGTATCTGATACGATCACAAAAGGCTTGCTGAGCGTACTTGATCTTGGCGGAGTGGTAGCCGGTTTTGTGCTTGGCGCAACGTTCCTTCCGTTAGTTGTAACTGGACTTCATCAGGGATTAACACCGGTTCACCTTGAGCTGATCAACTCCATTGGAGATGACCCATTGCTTCCAATCCTTGCTATGGGCGGAGCGGGTCAAGTCGGAGCAGCATTTGCCATCTACTTTAAAACGAAAAAGAAAAGCTTAAAACGTGCAATCGGCGGGGGACTTCCTTCAGGAATGCTCGGAATCGGAGAACCGTTAATCTTTGGTGTTACGCTTCCGCTTGGCCGTCCATTCTTGACAGCATGTTTAGGAGCTGGCGTAGGGGGAGCATTTCAGGCTCATTTTGATATTGCGACCATTGCAGTCGGCGTATCAGGCCTTCCGCTTACATTCTTAGTTCACACAAACCAGATTCTTTTATACCTTGCCGGACTATTAATCTCTTATGTATTTGGATTTATTTTCACGTACCTATTCGGATTTAAAGATGAAATGGCAGTTGAATTCAAGTGATCGGCATTTCATTTTATCTTCAGGATCCAAACGCTGAAAAACAACTTGTTCATGCAGCAAAATCAGGAGTGAAGCGGGCGTTTACCTCGCTTCACATCCCTGAAGAAAAAGGAAACCTCGTATGCAGGATGACCGAGCTTCTAAAACTGGCACATAGCCATGATATTGAGATTCATGCAGATGTCTCCTTAAAGACACTTGACCACCTTGGCATCAGCAGATTCGAAGATTTAACCTCATTCGGAGTTAAAGGAATCCGGCTTGATGACGGATTTGACTATGAAACAATCAAATCTTTATCAAACGTTTTTTCTCTCTCTCTTAATGCAAGCACTCTTACAGAAAAGGAGCTGCAGACAATCCTTGGCAGCGGAATTCAATCAGAACGGCTCATTGCCTGGCATAATTTTTATCCAAGGCGTGAAACCGGGCTTGACGAAGCATTTTTTCATCAGCAGAATCGAATGTTTAAAAAATACGGCATCCCGATTGCTGCATTTATTCCAGGTGCGGAAACAAAACGAGGACCGCTATTTGACGGCCTGCCGACACTTGAAAAGCACCGAGACATAAATCCTTATGCTGCCGGTGTAGAAATGCTGCAGCTAGTAGATGAAGTATTCATTGGGGATCCAGGAACAGAAAATGAATTCCTCGAGAATCTTTCTATCTATGAAAATCAGAATATTCTTATAATGAATGTCATCTCTAGTGCTTTTTCCAGCGGAACATACCAATTTCGGCCGGATGTTTCAAGAGATGTCTACCGTCTTCAAGGTACACGCACAGCTTCAGAGGTAGACCCTGAGAACACGATCGCACGTCAAATAGGAATGATTACGATGGATAACGATGGCTATGGACGTTATAAGGGGGAAATTCAGATTTGCCGGCGAAACTTGGAAGCTGACGAACGAGTGAATGTCATTGGACACGTTTCTGCAGAGGATTTGCCTCTGCTTGATCTGGCTCTGCCTGGTCAAAAAGTGAAACTGGTTGTTTCATAAGCTATCAAAATACGAATTCAAAGGGGAAACACGATGAAAAAATGGACAAGCTGTGCACTAACTTCTGTTCTCGCGATCTCATTACTTGCACCTTCTGCTTCTTTTGCAGAACCAAGTGAAAAAGCCTCACCTCAAGCACATGTTCAATATCCAGTATTAACAAAAGCAAAAAAGCCGGAGGAAGCCGGATTTTCCTCTGAAAAGCTTGAAAAAGTCGATCAGCTGATTGAAAAAGAAGTGGCGGCAGGGTTTCCCGGAGCGGCCCTGATTGTCATAAAAGACGGGAAAATCGTGAAGAATGAAAGCTACGGCTACAAGCAAAAGTTTGATGGACATACCCCGCTTAAGAAGTTTTTGAAAATGGAGAATGAAACCCTTTTTGATCTCGCATCCAATACAAAGATGTATGCGGCAAATTTTGCCTTACAGAAGCTTGCGAGCGAAGGAAAGCTTGATATTCATGCAAAAGTGCAGGATTACATACCTGGTTTTAAAGACACAGAAGCAGATGTGATTAAAGGAAAAGATACAATGCGTATTATTGATGTCCTGCATCATACGGCCGGTTTTAAACCGGATCCGCAATACCATAATCCTGCCGTGTCAAAAGAGCTTTATTCACAGGAACGCGAAAAAACGATTGAATACATCAATAAAACCCCGCTTACATATGAGCCTGGGACTAAAAATGTCTACAGTGATGTTGATTATATGCTGCTTGGCACCATCGTGGAAAAAATAACTGGCCAGAAGCTTGATGACTATGTGGAAAATGAATTGTATAAGCCTTTGAAGCTGAAAAATACGGTCTTTAATCCGCTTCAAAAAGGCTTCAAGCCTAAGAATATTGCGGCTACTGAGCTATTAGGAAACACGCGTGACGGAGTGATTAACTTCCCGAACATCCGAACATACACGCTTCAAGGGGAAGTGCATGATGAAAAAGCATTCTATTCTATGGAGGGCGTTTCCGGTCATGCAGGTCTATTCTCTACAACAAGTGATCTCGCTGTTCTTCTGCAGGTCATGCTAAACGGCGGCGGTTATGGAAATGAGAAGCTTTTTGATCAAGAAGTCATCGAAGAATTCGTTGAACCTTCAGATATGAATGGAACTTATGGTCTTGGCTGGAGATTAAATGGCAACGACAGCATGGACTGGATGTTCAGCAAATATGCAAGCGACAGTGCGTACGGTCATACGGGCTGGACAGGAACAGTCACGATTATAGATCCTGAACATGATTTGGGAATCGTCCTGCTGACTAATAAAAAGCATTCGCCGCTTGTGAACCCTGCTGTAAACTCCAATCAATTTTTCGGGGATCTTTTCACGACAGGAAGCTATGGAAGTGTTGTAACGGCTGTTTATGAAGCTTTAGAATCAAATAATTAATAAGGGGA
Source organism: Metabacillus idriensis (assembly GCF_009674765.1). Taxonomy (GTDB): domain Bacteria; phylum Bacillota; class Bacilli; order Bacillales; family Bacillaceae; genus Bacillus_P; species Bacillus_P idriensis. The sequence goes on from NZ_WKKF01000001.1 coordinate 875,259, forward strand.
TGGATAAACATGGGGAAAAAGAAATGGGTTTCTGCCGCTCTTGCAGCAGTCCTGTCAGTATCCGCTTTAGCAGGCATCAAACCTGCTAAAGCGTCTGCTGAAACAGATGTGAGGGCCATTGTTCAGAATATGACAGTTGATGAGAAAATAGGACAGATGCTGATGCCGGACTTCCGCAACTGGCAAAAACAAGGGGAAAGCAAGGCAACAGGCTTTACGGTTATGAATGATGAAGTCGGCGGCATTATCCAGAAATATCACCTGGGCGGAGTCATTCTATTTGCCGAAAATGTAGTTGGAACGGAACAGACAGCGCGTTTAACGGATGGTCTGCAAAAAGCAAGCCCTGAACTGCCGCTGTTTATTACGATTGATCAGGAAGGCGGAATTGTCACTCGCCTTCAGACAGGAACGAACCTGCCCGGCAATATGGCGCTCGGTGCAGCCAGAAGTGAAAAATACGCCTATCAAACTGGCGAAATCATTGGAAAAGAATTATCGTCACTTGGCGTAAATGTAAACTTTGGGCCATCTGTGGATGTAAACAATAACCCTGGAAACCCAGTTATCGGAGTCCGTTCATACAGCTCAAATCCTGAGCTTGTTTCAAAGCTTGGAATCCAGACTATTAAAGGACTTCAAAGCCAGAACATGGCTGCAACGACTAAGCATTTCCCGGGACATGGCGATACAGCAACAGACAGTCATTACGGCCTTCCGATTGTCACACATGATAAGGAAAGATTGCGTGCAGTCGAGCTTGCTCCTTTCCAAAAAGCCATTGATGAAGGCGTAGATATGGTCATGACTGCACATGTACAGTTCCCAGCCTTTGATGATACAACGTATATCAGCAAAAAAGATGGACAGGAAATCCTTGTTCCGGCAACTCTTTCGAAAAAAGTGCTCACAGGACTTCTGCGTGAGGAAATGGGCTTTGAGGGTGTCATCGTTACAGATGCGCTGAACATGAAAGCCATCTCTGACAACTTTGGCCAGGAAGAAGCCGTTGTTTTAGCTTTAAAATCAGGGGTGGATATTGCATTAATGCCTGCGCAGGTCAACTCGCTTGAAATGGAAAAGAATTTAGCATCTGTTTTTAAAGCAGTAAAAGAAGCTGTTGAAACTGGAGAACTTCCAATGGAGCAGGTAAATGCTTCTGTTGAAAGAATTCTTGAGCTTAAAGTGAAACGCGGAATCTTGACTCCGGACAATACTCCGATTGATGAGAAAGTTGAAAATGCTCTGAACGTTGTTGGAAATAAAGATCATTTGATGAAAGAAAAGAAAATGGCTGAGGATGCTGTCACTCTTTTGAAAAATGAAGACAAAACACTTCCTTTTAAGCCTAAAAAAGGTGAAAAGGTTTTAGTTCTCGCTCCTTTTGCGGATCAAGTGGAAGCAATGACAAGAAGCATAAAAGAATTAAAAGGCAAAAAGAAAGATGTTGAAGTAACTGGCTATGCGTTCTCAAGCAAAGTGTTTAATGATGAAGTAGCTGCAATGATTGATGAAGCGGACTATGTGATTACAGGTTCCTATGTTGTTAAAAACGATCCAGCTGTAAATGACGGTGTGATCGATGACAGCGTTCAGGATTCAAGCAAGTGGGCAACAGCATTCCCAAGAGCGGTTATGAAAGACGCTCAGGCAAAAGACAAAGACTTTGTTTTAATGAGCCTGCGTAATCCATATGACGCAGCGAATTTTGAAGAAGCAAGAGCTGTGCTTGCGGTCTACGGATTTAAAGGCTATTCAAACGGAGCGTACAGACAGCCGAATATCCCGGCCGGCATCAAAACAATCTTTGGCGATTCAAAGCCTCAAGGTAAATTGCCTGTTGATATTCCATCTGTCACACAGCCGAATGAAATTCTTTATCCATTTGGCCATGGACTTGATATTCGTTCAGGAAAACAGCTTAAATAATCCGATTTGAAGGGGAGAGGTTTCATTGAAACGAATTCTTGTGCTGATCACAATCCTGATGCTTGCCCTAAGTGCTTTGCCTGCAGCAAAAGATGTTGCTGCTCATAAGGAAAAGAAAAAGAATAAAGTATTGCCTGGTGTTGAAGTCCTATTAGAAGATCAAAAAGATCTTTTAAAAGGCAAAAAAGTCGGCTTAATTACCAATCCGACTGGAATCGACTCGAAGCTTACCAGCATAGTGGATTTGCTGCACAATGATCCGGATATTGAACTGACAGCCTTATTCGGTCCGGAGCATGGAGTGCGCGGAGATGCTCAAGCTGGATCTTACGTCGAATCCTACATCGATGAAAAAACTGGATTGCCTGTCTACAGCCTTTATGGACAAACAAAAAAACCAACACCAAAAATGCTTGAAAATGTGGAAGTGCTTGTTTTTGACATCCAAGACGTTGGGACACGCTACTACACATACATTTACACAATGGCTTATGCAATGGAAGCAGCTAAAGAAAACAACATTCCAATCGTTGTGCTTGACCGTCCGAATCCGCAAGGCGGACTTTCAGTTGATGGCCCCGTTTTGGAACCAGAAGCCGCATCGTTCGTGGGACTCTATCCGATTCCGACAAAGCACGGCATGACCGTTGGAGAGCTTGCATCTTTCTTTAACGAAGAATTTGAAATTGAAGCAGATCTGACAGTTGTGAAAATGAAAGGCTGGAAGCGCTCGATGGATTATGATGACACAGGTCTACCATTTGTCCTTCCGTCACCTAACATGCCAACTGTTTCAACAACCTTTGTTTATCCGGCAACGGGTCTGGTTGAAGGAACTAATCTGTCAGAAGGTCGCGGTACAACGAAGCCATTTGAACTGATCGGCGCGCCGTTCATCAACAGCACGGACCTGGCTGCAGAACTGAATTCGCTGAGCTTGCCAGGTGTGAAATTCAGAGCAGCATCCTTTACACCGACCTTCTCAAAGCACGCTGGAAAGCTGAGCCACGGGGTAGAAGTCTATGTAACAGACCGCGAAGAATTTGAAGCCATCCCAACAGGTCTTCAAATTATCAAAACGGTACATGACATGTACCCGAACGACTTCCAATTCTTATCGAATAACTTCTTCGATAAATTAATCGGAAACACATGGGTCAAACCGATGATTCTGGATGGAGCTTCTGTTACAGACATCATGAATAAATACCAGAAAGAACAGGATGAATTTAAAAAGATTCGAAAAGAGTATTTGATCTATAAGTAATAGAATGAAAGAGGATGAAATCATTGTGATTTCATCCTTTTTTAATTGAAAGCCGTAATTAAGGCAGTATGCAAAAAAAATTGGCTGAATAATGATTATTCTGAATGTAGCCGCTTCGTAATTTTTGTCCTCATATAGCGTGATTGGTTGCATTTTGGAGGCACCATTCTGAATTTTTGTCCTCATACAGCGTGGTTGATTCCATTTTGGAGGCACCGTTCTGAATTTTTGTCCTCATTAAGCGTGGTTGATTCCATTTTGGGTGCACCGTTCTGAATTTTTGTCCTCATAAAGCGTGATTGGTTCCATTTCGGAAGCACCATTCTGCCAATGAAATTTCTACAAGATCCTAGATATGTAAAGAAGGAGATTCCTGTAAATTGCAGAATTTTATTGACAGGAATCATAAGGAGGATGCATGTGAAGAGATTTTTGATGGTCATGCTGCTGACACTTTTTATATGTGCTGGTTTCATTGGTTTAAGATTCGGCAGCGCATTGTTTCAAGAGGAAGATTCTGCATCTATTTTACTCTCAATTCTGGAGCTTGAGCTATCAATGAGTGATTACGCAAAGGTTTCCGAGCATAGATATGTTTCAAAAAGCACAGACAGTTCGGGATTCATTAAGGAATTTATGACGGAAAAAGGATGGACTTATAGAGATCAAGCTGGCTCAGGACTTATTTTTGAGAAGGAAGAGCGGTCTGTTGTAGTGGAGACTAGACAATTCTCCAGGCATTATATTTTGTGGGATGTTCCTAAGGATAGCTGAAAGCCATTTACTATATAAAGGAGTCAATATGAGAGCAGATCTGAAAAAAAGAAGAGTGCAGCAGCGTTATCGCGATAAAAAGAGGCGAAAAGAAGAAAGGAATAAACATACAGTTGAAGCAATCGTTGTTCTTTTTTTCTTTTTGCTGTTTGCGTTTTTATTTTTTAGAAATTATCTTGTTTGGTAAATGAGTTGAAAAGCAATGTTCCAGATGTTCGTATGCTGTCGGCTGTGCATGAATTTGATCAAGAAGAACCACAGGAGGAATACAATGAAACGAATCCCTTTTGAACGTCCAACAGATCATTATGATGAAAAAGTTTTACCAATTGATGAGCAACTTTGTGAATTATTGAAATTGCGGAAAGACATATCAAATAACCAACCGGGTTTTCCGCCTTTGGAATATATCGATGACTGGGCAGTAAAATACGATTTATACGAGGATTTGCTGAATAGCGTGTTCGGAGCATTATGGAATGATGAACAATTTCGTCCTGTTGTCGAACCAGAAGGCTTTCGCAAGTATATCCAGGTTTTAAAATCAGTTGAGATAGGGGAAGGTTTTTATTCCCTCCCATTTATTCGACAATATGAGAATGTCAGTGTTGTATGTCTGAATATTGATTGGGAGATGAACGAAGGTTGCCTGGAAGATCGGATTCACCGGCATAGCTTTTGGAAGTTATTTATTAAAGGCGCTTATGATTGCCGAATTAAGGGAGGCGGGGGATCGGATGGGCATCTTTCGTACAATTTCATCGTGTCACCGCCTTTGCCTGACAATCTTTCAGGTTTTGAATTCTCCTTTAAAGAGTATAAGAATCCGTTAAGGGATGAAGAGTCAGCCGGACAGGTAATACGAATCAGAATTGAATAAGAAAAATTGTATTTATTCATCATGAGGCGAACAAATTATATATAGCGGGTGACTGTTTTACTTTTGTAAAAAGTTATTTACTGAAAAATAACAAAAAAGGAGCCAGGATCACAAAATCCATGGCTCCTTTCTTATTAATATCATTTTAAGCCGTAGCCGATACCCGATCCTCTTCAGAATCTGCTGCCTGACTCTCCCGCTCAAGCGGAGCTTTTTTATGATATCTGCCTAGGATAGCGGTCATAACAAAGATCGCAACAGCCGAGTAGACAATTTGCAGCGGTCCGAAGACAAGGAGCGCTGAACCGACGATCATGAGGTCGGTAATGAGCATCGTTTTGCCTGGGTTAAATCCGAATTTCTTCTCAAGGAAAATGCAGAGAATGTTCATGCCGCCTAAGGATGATCCGTTTCTGAACAGGAAGATCAGTCCGATGCCGATGGAGATTCCTCCAAGGATGGCTGCGATAACCGGATGCGGAAAATGGACAATGAAAGATTGCTGCAGAAATTCTGAGGTGATGGACAAGATGCTGACGCTGATAAACGTCCGAAGGGCAAAGGCGATGCCAAGCTGAGTGACAGCGAGTGCATAGAATGGCAGATTGATTACAAAAAACAGGGTTCCAAATGAATAGTTGGTCAGATGCTGTGCTACGATGCCAAGACCGGCCGTTCCGCCAATCACAAGTTCTGAGGATGATAGCAAGTGAACGCCGAGGGACACGGCAAAACAGCCAATAAGGATGCTGACCCAGCGAATTACGTTTTGCATGTTTCCGGACGACTCCTTCTGTAGATGATATCCATCATTATACATGAAGAATTGAGGGATCCTTTTGTTATTGAAAAATGGAAATGTTATGAAAATTAATTGAAAACCTTTTCATTTTGGGTGATTCAGAAAATAAATTCAGAAAGGAATTTTTCGCAGAATACAGCCCTTTCCTTTATAATTGAAATGACTAATAAAGTGTTTCTAAATCCAATGACGAATAAATGTGAATATCTGACCGTTTACCTGTTTATTTTTATTTCAGATTGGGTAATGAATAAAGTTTAAATGAGTTGATACAATCTAAGAACATCAGAAAGGCTGGAAAAAATAGATGTCAGAAATGCTTTTAGGTTTGAGTACTCCTATAAAAAAATATCGTAATTTTGATGAAGCTTCTGAAAGCATTCTTAAGATGATGAGCCAATTTATTGAAATTAATACATTGTTCATTGCGAAAAATGATCGTCATAAAAATGAGATTGTGAAAGTTCTGAATCAGGAATTGACGCTTTTGGAAGAAGGCTCAGAGCTTCCTTTTAAAGAAACGTTCTGCAAATTGAGCGTTGATAAGGGAAGAGAGGTACTGATCATTTCTGATTTAGCCGGCAGTGATCTGACAAAAGATTTGGATGTGACGAAAAATTTAGGCGGCGGCTGCTTTATCGGAATTCCGATTTTCTATGAAAATGGTGAGAATTACGGAACCATTTGCGGTCTTGATGCGAAGCCTTTTGCTTTTACAGACAAGCATGTCGAGCTATTTGAAACGATGGCTTCCCTGCTGTCGTATGTCTTGGAGCTTGATAATGCCAACAAAGAAATTATTCATCTTTCAGCCCCGATTGTCCCGATTACCAAGGGTGTTGCAATCCTTCCGATCATTGGTGATATCAGCGAATACCGGGCTGAAAAAATCATTCATACGGCTCTTTCCTCAAGTTCCGAATTATCTCTGCAATACTTGATAATCGATTTATCAGGCATACTACAAATGAACGATGACGTTAGTTTTCATTTGTTAAATCTTGTGCAGATGCTGAAGCTGATCGGAGTAACTCCTGCATTGACAGGAATTCGGCCGGATTTAGCGATGAAAGCTGTGCAGCTTAATTTAGATCTGAAGGATGTCATGATAGGCGGGAATCTGGAAGAAATCCTGCATCGCATAGGCTTTACGTTAAATCGAAGCGAATAAAACGATCTTTTTCTCATAAAGAAAAGCATGAAGGGCAGCCTCATGCTTTTTGAGCTTTAATATAATCAGGAAAATCCGTTGTAATTCCGTCCAAATCCAGCAGCATAAAAGCTTTTGCTGTTTTACGGTCGCGAATCGTATACGGAATGATTTTCATGTCGTGTTCATGAATACGCGCGATTAGTTTTTTTGTAACGAGCCGTCTGTTTGGATTCACATAGTTTGCATAAGTCTTGAATTCCTCGAGCTGTGTGTTGGATATTCCTTTTGGCGTGAATTTTACAAGGACTCCGATTGGAATCGTTGGTGCGATTTCATGAAATCGTTTCATCGAATTGGTATCGAATGATTGGACAATGACATTTGTCTGCCGATTTTCAATCAGGCCTCTGCTTGCTAAAACATCGTAGACTTTCTGCTCAATGCCTGGATACAAGGCAGGGCTTTTCAGCTCAATGAGCAGTCCGCATTTTTCACTATAGCGGTCGAGCACCTCATCAAAGGTGGGGATTTTTTGTCCAGCAAACGACCCGTGAAACCAGCTCCCTGCATCGAGTTTCCGCAGCTCATTAAATGTGAGATCGCGTACGTTGCCTTTTCCATTTGTTGTTCTTTCAACAGAGTCATCATGAATGACCATTAAACGGCCGTCTTTACTTACTTGCAGGTCAATTTCAATAAAATCAGCTTTCATTTCGATCGCTTTATCGTAGGATGCAATTGTATTTTCCGGTGCATAGCCTGAGGCCCCTCTGTGGGCAACGGTCAGCATAGAGCGTGCTGCACCTTTTTGGGACGCTGCTTTTTTTAAAAAAAGAACGGCTGTCAGCATACAAATTACAATGACAATAATAATGGTTTCAATAAATATACACCTCCCGTCGGCTTGTCTTTTCATAGTACCCCAGTTTATGAAGCAATGCCAACAGGAAGGATAGAATCATGATATACTGCAAAAAAAAACAGTGTCAGGGAGGCAGTTATGGAGAAAGCAAAAATCTTGATTGTAGAAGATGAAGTGAAGATTGCCAGAGTGCTGAAACTGGAGCTTGAGTTTGAAGGGTATTCGGTCCACTCCGTTCACGATGGTCTGGATGCGCTTGAACAAATTCGTTCATCTTCCTGGAATTTAATCCTCCTTGATGTGATGCTCCCTGGTCTAACAGGCATTGAGGTGCTTAGAAGGCTTCGTGCGAATGATCAGGAAACTCCTGTTATTCTTTTGACAGCACGCGATTCGATTCCTGATAAAGTGAGCGGCCTTGATCAGGGTGCGAATGATTACATAACAAAACCCTTTCAAATAGAAGAATTGCTGGCGAGAATCAGGGTTTGTCTGCGGACAAGCAAACCAATCCATTCCTCTGAGGAAGAAGGAATCTTGCAGGCTGCAGATCTTACAGTGAATGAAAAAACAAGAGACGTCAGGCGGGGAGCGGCAGAAATTGAGCTGACGCCGCGGGAATTTGATTTGCTTGTCTTTTTACTTAATCATAAAAATCAGGTGCTGAACCGCGAGCAGATCCTAAACGGAGTGTGGGGATATGACTATTACGGAGATACAAATGTCGTTGATGTGTATATCCGTTATTTGCGGAAAAAAGTAGACAGTGAGTTTGATTATGCCCTTATTCACACAGCCAGAGGTGTCGGATATTCTATCAAGGAGCCCGCATCATGAAAATCAATCATAAAATTCAGCTGTTCTCAACCGTCTGGATGCTGATTATCGTTCTTGCGATTAATGCTGCCATCTATTTTTTGTTTTTAACGATGACTCAAAACAGCGAGCTTGACCGGGTAAAGCTGCAGGCTGAAGCCGTTGCAGGGGCCATAAGGCAGGATGAAAACCAGCAGGTAAACTCATCAGACCTTTTAAGAGCTTATTTGCCTGCAGACGGGATGATCCGAATTATTAATGAACAATCAAAACAGATTTTAGCTGTTTCAAAAAATGCAGATTATCGAAACATTCTGTCTCCGGAATTTCGCTCCTCTGAAAGCAGCGAAGTCGTCGAGGCTGAAGGACTTTCTTTTGCCAAGGCTGCTGTTCCTGTGATTTGGAGCAATGGGGAAGTCGTTCAGCTTGAGGTAACCGAAAACCTTGAGAATGTGAATGAAAATATGAATGTATTGAAAATCGTCCTGGCCATCGCTTCGCTTCTAGTTTTGCTGCCCTCCTTCTTTGCAGGAAGAATGCTGAGCAGGATGATTCTAAAGCCAATCAACTCTTTAATTGGGACGATGGAGGAAATTGAGAAAAAGGAAACCTTTAAAAAAATTGAAGTCAGCGGCCATTCTAAGGATGAGCTGCATCAGATGACAAATACGTTCAACAATATGATTGAACTGCTTCAGACAAATTTTGAAAAACAGCAGCAGTTCATTTCCGATGCGTCACATGAATTGAAAACGCCTTTAACGGTTATTGAAAGCTATGCAAGCTTGCTGAAACGATGGGGGACAACAAAACCTGAAGTCATGGAAGAATCTGTAGAAGCCATTTACTCTGAAGCAGTGAGGATGAAAGAAATGACTGGGCAGCTTCTTCAGCTCGCCGAAAATGATGCGCGTATGCAGTTGAACGTGGAAAAAATTGATCTTGTTTCGATTTGTCACCAGTCAGGACGAACACTCGAGCAGGTCTACAACCGTCATATTAACTTTCATTTTGATCAAAAGGAGCTGTTCATCTTTGCAGACGAGCTGAAAATGAAACAGCTGCTGTTCATTTTGTTCGATAATGCGATGAAGTACAGTTCAAAAAGCATCACATGTACGGCTGAACGGGAGAATGGGAGGGTGCATCTTTCTATTGCCGATCAGGGCATCGGAATTCCGGCTGAGGATCTTCAGCATGTATTCGACCGTTTTTTCAGAGTGGATAAAGCGCGAAATAGAGAAACAGGAGGGACAGGACTTGGTCTTTCCATTGCCCGAAAAATTGTTCATGCCCATGGAGGAGAGATTTCAATCGATAGCACGGAGGGAAAGGGGACTGCTGTTCATCTTTTTTTTGAAAATCAATCCTTCTCATGAAGTTTTAATCTTGATAAGGTAACATAATTTCAAGGAATGCTTACTAGGAGGGAATCATGAACAGAAAATGGACCATCTTCAGTGTGCTTATGATTATTGGCGTCATTGGAATCATCGGGATTGCTTCTGTCATGAAGGGTGATGTGAAGGTAACCGAAGCAGAAGCCCGAAATTTAGTAGAAGCGCACTATACGGGAACAATTAAAGAAATGGTGTTAACTAAATTAGATGACAGAGAAGTCTATCAGGTGGAGCTTGAAGAAAAGAAGGGACTATATACGCTCGAAGTAGATGCCGCAACTGGCAGCATTCAGAACCTGAAGCAGGTAAAGAAAGCAGATCTTGAAAGTGAGAAAGAACCGGCACTGTCAGAAGCAGATGCGAAAAAGCTTGCAGAGGAAACCTACAGCGGGAACGTTCAGACTATGACTTTACAGGGAAAAACCTACAGCATCATATTGCTGACAAAAACAGAAGAAATTAAAGTAGAAATGAATGCTGACAGCGGGGAAATTAAGTCAGAGGATAAAAGCAGCATTGAAAAAACCAAACAGCCGGTCAAATTGACAGAAGAACAAGCGAAAAAAATCGCGTTGGCTGAAGTGAAAGGGAACATAGAAGATATTGATCTAGAAGAAGAGGATGGCAGTGTATTCTATGAAGTCGAAATCGAAGCAGGACAGCAGGAAGCAACCATCCAAATTGACGCATTTACAGGTAAAATTTTATCTGTAGCCATTGAAAATGAAGAAGACTGAAAAACATCTTTTGATTTTGTCAGAAGGTGTTTTTTTTATTGTGTGTGGATAGATATGGCTAAATGATAAGCATTTTATGTTTTTCTCATCGTTTTCTAATGTTTCTATCTCTTTTTTATCATTTTAGAGGTCTAAGATAAGGGTGTAAGAGAAAAACAAGGAGGAATAAAACATGAAATTAACAACAGCATTATTGACCGGAGCACTTGTCATTGGCGGAATTGGGGCAGGATCACAATTTATCGGACCGAATGACCGTGCCCAGGCAGAGAAAAAGGCAGAAGAGCAAAATCTGAAAATCAGCTATGAGCAGGCAAAAGAAATCGTCCTGAACGAACAAAAAGGCAGCATTTCAGAAATGGAGCTTGAGCGTGAATCAGGTGTCTGGGTATATGACATCGAAGTGAAGTCAGGCGGAAAAGACTTTGATTTTCACGTAAATGCGGACTCAGGCGAAATCACGAAAAAGAAACATAACGAGAATAAGGATGATGACAGCGATAATTCAAACATCGATTCAAATAAGGTGAAAATCAGTCTTGAAGAAGCAACGAAAATCGCTTTAAAAGAGGCAAAAGGAAAGGTTGAAGAAGCTGAGCTTGAGAATGAAGACGGAAAAGCAATATACAGTTATGAGATTCAGGGTGAAAACGGCAAAGAAGCAGAAGTCGAAATTTCAGCAGAAACCGGGAATGTTCTGAAAACAGAATGGGATGACGAAGATTAATCGCATGAACCCTCAAATGTGCTTAGGGCATTTGAGGGTTTTTAGTAAACTCCACTCTTGTCCTATGTCAATTCCTAGTAATTTACATATTTTGATAAGGAAAGTGACTAAGACGTGAAATGGAGGAAGAGAAATGTCTGGTGGAAACAACAACAATGGCTTCGCGCTGGTAGTCGTATTATTTATTCTTTTAATCATCGTAGGAGCTTCATTCTACGGCGGCAACGGCGGATACTAATAATAGCCGGGAGCTTCTGATGATAAATCAGGGGCTCCTTTTTTTACATATAACGCATTAGGGTGTTTATGATTTTCGACAAATTTACGCGTCTTGGACAAACACACATGCGAACTAATAGAAGGGTGAATAAGATGTCTTATGAGGAAAATGCTTATCTCATAATCCTCTTATTTGTAAGACACCTCTTCCTGCTTGCGCATGCTGAAAACAGCATGCGATCTTTTTTTGCCTGAAAACGATGCAGATATGATGTTTATAGATATTCACACTTGTTTAAATCATTTTCTTACAATGGAAAAACGCTTGGATGGTTACCAAGCGTCTAGAAGGTCTATTCTTTTGGATCTATCTCTCTCTTTTGATTCAATGAAAGCTGATCGATGCTTTGCTTAATATTGCCTTTGCCGGAGTAATTTTCAATCAGCTCTTTTATGTCAATGCCTGAGGATGCCTTCAGACTCTCCTGAAGGGAGCTCATCAGATTAGTCGCATAGCTCGTGACTTTATTTGCGCCGCTGTTTTCCCCGCTGCCGCCGGTGTCGACGACTGTGATTTTATCAATGTTGGAAAGGGGAGCTGCAACTTGCTTCGCGTATTCAGGCAGCATTTTCACAATCATATCCAATATCGCAGCCTGGCCGTATTGTTCGAATGCTTCGGCAATTTTTTCTTTGGCGACAGCCTCAGCAATCCCTTTCAGGCGGATGACTTCAGCTTCTGTTTCCCCTTGTGCGCGCTGTGCTTCGGCTTTTGCTAAACCGTCCATGCGGATTCTCTCTGCTTCAGCTCTTGCCAATGCTTCAATTCGGTACTGATTCGCATCTGCATCTGCAAGCTGTTTTGCTTTTTCGGCAGCTGCCGCCTGTTCAACGGAGTAGCGGTCTGCATCTGCTTTTTTCTTCACTTCAGAATCATACTGAAGTTCGCGGCGCCGAATTTCTCTTTCTTCGAGTTCAATTTGCTTTTGTCGCTCGATGATTTTAACCTGCATTTCCTGTTCGGTCACATGCTGTCTTGCTTTTGCCGTTTCTAGGTCATAGGCCTGATCGGCATTTGCTTTTGCCGTATCCTGATCTCTCCGGTATTCCGCCATTTTCAGCTGATTCAGCTTCTCTGCTTCGGCAATTTCCGTTGCGCGCTCAAGCTCCGATTTCTTCGCCTCTTTTGCTGCTTCTGCCCGTTTGATGCGGGTTTCTTTTTCAGCTTCAGCTGTTGCAATGTCAGCATCGCGCTTGACCTGGGCAATTCTCGGTTTTCCTAAAGAATCAAGGTAGCCATTTTTATCACGGACATCTTTAATAGTGAAGGATACAATGACAAGCCCCATTTTCGCCAGATCCTGAGAGGCCACGCGCTGTACTTCCTGAGAGAACTTTTCACGGTTTTTGTAGATTTCCTCAACGGTCATTGAGCCGAGAATCGAGCGGAGGTGGCCTTCTAGAACCTCACGCGCTTCCTGCTCGCGGTCAGTTTTTGATTTCCCGAGAAATTGTTCAGCAGCTGTTGCAATCTCTCCGATGGAACCGCCGATTTTAATGATTGCCGTTCCATCTGCCATGACGGGAACTCCCTGCTCGGTGTAGACTTCAGGCGTGGACACATCAAGTTTGCTTGAAAGCAGGCTAAGTGGTTCTGCTTGCTGAAAGACAGGCAGCACGAACGTTCCGCCTCCGCGGACGATTTTGATCTTGTTGCTGTTTTCATCTGTATGGACGTTTTTGGCGCCAAGATAGCTTCCCGTTACAATAAGTGCCTCATCTGGTCCTGCTGTCCGGTATTTCGTGACAAATACGGCGATTAAAGCAATGAGAATGAAAAAGACAATACATAAAACAATAATGATTGGCATGGTCATAATGTGTCCCCCTTAAGTGTGTCTTCAAATGGCTGGTACGATGTGACGAATGCGATGCTGTTTTTGCTTTCAATGACTAAAATCTTTGTTCCGCTTGGGATTGGGGTATTATCAAAGCTTGCGGCCGTTTTTGAGATCGAGCCGACACTGCTTGCGAGCAGCACTTCACCGAATCCGTCAACCGGGATGGATGTAATCACATGGCCGACACGGCCTTTAAGCTCTGATTCATGATAAGAAAGGGATTCCTCTGCTGAAGAAAGCGGAACGAATACAAAGATGTGAAGCAGAGTAACTAGAATTGCTGAACTGAAGATGGAAATGAGTACAGAAAGAAACATTGAAAACAGGGCGGTCATCTCAAGAATGTATCCGCAGGCAAAAAAGAATGTCATAAATGCGAGGACAAGCGTCGGACTTAAAAACGGAATACTTTCGGTGATGCCTTCTATGGCGTCTCCAAAAAAGACAAACAGCAAGGTCAAGCTTCCGGCAATAATCAGTCCGATTAAATAAATGGTTTCAATCGGGTAACCAAACAAGTTATCACCCTCTCTCTTTCTTTTTTGGAAAAATCTCCTTTCTTTGGGTCCCACTTACTTATACGACTTAATAGGCGGAAAGTTTCATCTTTTTGGAAAAATTGAATAATTGCCATTTATTCATTGAATGATAGAATTTAAGAAAACGATCAGCAGGTGAATCTGAAATGAATGAAAAACTCGCAAAAGAGATTGTCGCAAGAACAATGTCCATTATTCCCTATAATGTCAATGTCATGGACAAGGATGGAATCTTAATCGGCTCTGGTGATCATGCACGGCTTGGGGATGAACATCACGGAGCACTGAAGGTTCTGGAGACAGGAGAAAAAGTTGTGTTTACAGAGCAGGACAGCAGAAATTATCCGCGGACGAAGCAGGGAGTCAATTTGCCGATTTTTTTTCATCAGGAATTAATCGGCGTGATCGGCATCACAGGTGATCCATCAGTTGTCGCTCCGTTTGGTGAGCTTGTAAAAATGGCGGCAGAGCTTACAATAGAACAAGCTTATTTATCTGATCAAATGAGGTGGAATGAAGCATTAAAGCAAGAAACGCTCATTCAGCTCCTAAAAGGCGGTAATCAGCAGACAGCTGAATTTAAAGAACGGGCAGAACGCCTGAAACTGAACATTTCCACCGAAAGACAGGCTGTTCTTTTTCGCCTTCCTGAAGAAATTCCCCTAAAGAAGAGGCAGCTCTTTATGAGAGAACTGGAGCTTAAAGCCGGAAAAAATGATTTAATCGTAACAACATCCGCTGCAGAAATTGTCTGGATGGTAGAAAGCAAAGTTGTTCGGTCATCTTTTGATCAGGATAAAATGAATGAAATGCTGTTAAGAATGGATCTTGGTATTTACGGTGCTCTTGGTTATCAGTACGACGGATTTTGTGGTGTATCACTTTCTTATGAGAGTGCAAAAGAAACCCTGGATGCTGCAAGAAAACACTGTGCTGATGGTTATTTCTACACTTATACAGATTGGGCGCTTTCCGTTCTGCTCAGAAATAAGAAAGACGAAACGAAACATGAGCTATTTAACTATACGATGAACAAATTCCTGCGGTCAGATCGAAATGGAGAGCTGCTGCATACCTTAAGAGCATTCATTCAGTTTGACGGAGACATGAATAAAACAGCTGAGGAGCTATTTATCCATAGAAACACTCTCAGATACCGGCTTGATAAAATAGAAGAAATAACATCCTATAATCCTCGGAAGACGCTGGATTTGATGACCCTTTATGCGGCAATAATGGTGGCTTAAGGTGTGCATTTGCACAAATAAGTCCAATTAATGCCTTCTTTTTTTGTCATCTGTGACAATGATTCCTTTTTAGTAAGCGATTACAATTATATTAATTGAAACACTTACAAAGGGGGAAACACCAATGGATATTCAAGTAAGCGCTTTCGGGGCAGTGTGTGCGCTGATTGTTGCGATCGTTCTCATCTTAAAGAAAGTTCCTCCAGCATACGGCATGATGGCAGGCGCCCTGGCAGGCGGCCTTCTTGGGGGAGTCAATCTGACGGAAACCGTAGAATTAATGATCACCGGTGCAAAGGATATCACGCCGGCTGTTCTAAGAATTTTAGCTGCAGGCGTTCTTGCAGGCGTGCTGATTGAGTCAGGTTCTGCGTCAGTGATTGCAGATACAATCATCAAGAAAATAGGTGAAAAGCGCTCACTGCTTGCCCTCGTAATAGCAACGATGCTTTTAACAATGGTCGGTGTCTTTATAGATGTAGCTGTTATTACCGTTGCACCGATCGCTCTTGCAATTGCACAAAGGGCCAAGCTCTCTAAGCCGGCGATTTTGCTTGCAATGATCGGGGGAGGGAAGGCAGGAAATATCATGTCGCCAAATCCAAATACGATTGCGGCAGCAGATGCGTTTGACGTGCCGCTTACATCCGTGATGGCAGCTGGCATCATTCCAGCGGTTTTTGGTGTCATTGTCACTTATGTATTAGCTAAAAGAATGGTTTTAAAAGGTGAACAGGTAAAAGCTGAAGAAATTACGTCTCAGGATGGGGGCCATCTGCCTGCTTTTGCAGCAGCCATCAGCGGACCGCTTGCGGCCATCTTATTGCTTGCGTTAAGACCGATTTTTGATATTGCGGTCGATCCGATTATCGCTTTGCCTCTTGGGGGCATCATTGGAGCAATCGCGACAAAGAACGTTATCCGCTTAACCGATTTTGCCACTTCAGGGCTTTTGAAAATGTCTGGTGTTGCGATCATGCTTATCGGAACAGGGACGCTTGCAGGTATTATTGCGAATTCAGGTCTTAAGGATGTTATTGTAGCAGGTTTGAACGCTTCCGGACTTCCGGCATTTATTCTTGCTCCGGCATCAGGGATTTTAATGTCAATGGCTACTGCCTCGACAACAGCGGGCACAGCAGTAGCAAGCAGTGTATTTGCTCCGGCAATCATAGAAATCGGGATTTCCGGTCTTGCAGGAGCAGCCATGGTGCATGCGGGTGCTACTGTGCTTGACCATCTTCCCCACGGAAGCTTCTTTCACGCAACAGGCGGAAGTGTTTTTATGGGAATGAAAGAAAGAATGAAGCTGATTCCCTATGAATCTCTGGTCGGATTCACACTGGCGGTTATCTCTACCTTAATATTTGGCGTTTTAAAACTGTTCGGATAGGAGCTGAAAGAGTTGAAGATTGTGATAGCACCAGATTCATTTAAAGAAAGCATGACGGCGCTTGAAGTATGTGAAGCGATAGAACGCGGATTAAGACGGTCCTTGCCTGAAGTTAAGACGGTGAAAATTCCAATGGCCGATGGCGGCGAAGGGACTGTACAGGCATTGGTGGATGCTACAGGCGGAACCTTTACCTCCCTTACCGTGACAGGTCCTCTAGGTCTTCCTGTTGAAGCTGAATACGGCTGGCTTGGAGACCTTAAGACAGCTGTCATTGAAATGGCGGCTGCTTCAGGGCTTCATCTAGTGCCGCCCGAAAGAAGAAATCCGTTAATGACGACAACTGCAGGTACTGGCGAGCTTATAAAAGATGCCGTGCAAAAAGGGGCGGAGCATTTGATTATCGGCATTGGGGGAAGTGCAACGAATGACGGCGGCATGGGCATGGCTCAGGCACTCGGAGTGAAATTCCTTGATGCCGAGGGGGCAGACTTGCCGTATGGCGGAGGCGCCATATCAAAGCTTGCAAGAATTGATGTTTCAGGAATGATGAAAGAATTATCAGGCGTAACCATTGATGTAGCCTGTGATGTCGATAATCCCTTGACAGGGCCAAACGGTGCTTCTGCCATATTCGGTCCCCAAAAAGGAGCAACAGATGAAACAGTTTCTGTTTTAGATCAGAACCTCTCACATTATGCTTCTCTCATTCTAAAAGAAACGGGCATGGATGTTGAAAAAAGAGAAGGATCTGGTGCAGCAGGAGGACTGGGAGCGGGGCTGCTTGCCTTTTTGAATGCGAATCTAAAGCGCGGAGCCGACATTGTCATAGAAACCGTGCAGCTTGAAAAACACATGTCGGAAGCTGATCTTGTCATAACTGGTGAAGGCAGAATCGACGGACAAACCATTCACGGCAAAACGCCTGTCGGTGTATCAAGAGCTGCAAAAAAACTGAAAATCCCTGTTATTGCGATTGCAGGGTCAATCGGCGATGGGTATGAAAGCGTGTATGACGAGGGAATCGGTTCTGTTTTTTCCATCGTCCCGGGAATTGTCTCATTAGAAGAGGCACTGCAAAAGGGACCAATTTTTGTAGAGAATTTGATGGCCAATCTTGGCCGGGTTTTAAATTTGAAAAAATAAGAGGAAAACCGGTTAGCACGATCTAAAACCGGTTTTTTGCTATTCTCGATTCAGCAGGCTGTCTTTACGCTAATTTCTGCATTTATAGATATCCATGAATCGGCTATTTTTTCTGCAAATCTAATAAATTCTCATTCTCTCTTTCCATTGCCATCCATATTTTGTAACATGGGAGATGAGGAGATGAAATCAAGTGAATATTTTATACATAGAAGATGATCTCGAAATCGGCAGCTGGGTGAAAGATGAGCTGCTGCAAAAAGGGTATTCCGTTGAGTGGCTGACTTCAGGACTGTCATTGAAAGAGGATAAAAGGGCTGATTTGCTTATTCTTGATGTCATGCTACCTGGGCTTGATGGTTTTTCTTTAGGAAGAAGATTTAAAAAGAAAAACCCGGATACCCCAATCCTGATGCTGTCTGCCAGAACATCCATCGATGATAAGCTTGAGGGGCTTGAGTTCGCAGATGATTATCTGACGAAGCCGTTTCATCCTGAGGAGCTTGTTAAAAGGGTTGAGGTGCAGTTGAGAAGGTATCAAAAGCATACATCAGGAAAAATGATGCTCAAACACCTGGAAATTGATCAGGCGAACCGCTCTATTGTGAATGCCGACACGGGCGATGAAATAATCTTAAGAGGAAAGCAATATCATATTTTCACCTGCTTCCTGCAGCATCTCAATCAAATCCTGACGAAAGAACAGCTGTTTGAGCATGTATGGGGAGAGCCATTTTTAGATGGTGACAAGACACTAATGGTCCATATTCGCTATTTGCGCGAAAAAATCGAGAAGAATCCTTCTGAGCCTGAGATCATTGAAACGGTCAGGGGAGTCGGCTACAGGGTGAGAGGATGAACTGGAACAAATCGCTGCAGTTCAAATACCTTTCTATCATTCTTGCAGCTGTTCTTTTTATTCCCGTTTCTTTTGCCCTGGCATCCACGATTGTTTATATACCGGGGGTTTTTCTGCAGCTGGGAAAAGAAACGGAACATCCTTTTGACGGCTACAATGAACTTACAGAGATGTGGCACATAGAAGCGAGAAAGCTTAACGGAGCAGGTGATCAAGAAATTGCGGACAAACTGGAAGCTTTGCATGAAAAATATCCGGGCTCTCAGCTTTTTTGGGTCGATAAAGAAGGGAAAACCAGAGATCTTTTTTCTTATAAGGATGAACTTCCGCAAATATGGACGCCAAATTATACGATTTCCTTTATGAAAAACAGCTTTGATGCGGATCCTTTTACGGTGGTCGCTTTTATCGGAGAGGATCAAGATAATGGATTCATGGTCATCCGAGTGGAACGGCTGATGCTCGAGCCGCAGGTTCAAAGGCTGGGAGATGGATATGATGCCGTTTATTTTGCTGTGCTTGCTGCGATGATGATCCTGTTCTTTTTCCTGTCATGGCTGTTTTTCAAAAAACTTCATAAGCGGATTCTTCGTTTAAAAGAGGCGATGCAGAAAAAAGACGACTCAGGGCTCCCGCTCCCTATAGCTTTATCAAATAAGGATGAAATCGGAGAGCTTGAAGAAAGTTTTAATCACATGATTAAAGAACTGGAAGAAAGCAGAGAGCGCGAGATGAAGGAAGAGAAAATCCGCAAAGTTTTAATGGCAAGCCTCTCTCATGATTTGAGAACGCCGCTGACTACCATGCGTGCGCATCTTTTTAATGTTAAAAAAGAGACTGAAACAGCAGCCGGCCTGCAGGCTGCCCAAGCTATTGATGAAAAAATTGATTTTATCAGCTCGCTGATTGATAATCTCTTTTCTTATACGCTTCTTTCAACAGGAAAGTATCATTTTCATCCGCAAGAAATCAATCTCAGCCGGTTTGTCAGAAAAAAGGCTGCGGAGTGGTATCCTGTCTTTGAAGAACATAAATTCGAGGCAGAAATCGAGTTTGAGTCCGATGAAATCCACTGGATTGCAGATCCTGAATGGCTTGAGCGAATCCTTGATAATTTGCTGCAGAATATCATTCGCCATGCAGATCAGGGCAAGTATGTCGGCATTGCTGTTTTCGAAACGGCAGCCGGACAGCAAATTCAAATCCGCGACAGGGGACCTGGCTTTCAGCAGGACAGCGGGAATAAAGGTGCCGGCATCGGACTGACAATCGCCCAGATGATGACAAGGAAAATGGATCTCGCATTCAGAATAGATTCAGATAGCAGCGGAACGGTTGCCTACATCGTAAAAGAAAAATGAGCGCCTGAATTTCAGGCTTTTTTTTATAGTATTAGAATTTATATGTTTTGCGCTTCGTTGTCCAGCGCAAGCGCCCAACTCCTCGGCCAGAAAGAATCTGCCAAAAAAAGTCGAGACCCGGACTTTTCTGCCGGATACTTATCTGCCTGTCGGAGCGGGCCTTGGCGCTTGCTCTTTTGTTCTAGTATCAGAATTTATATCTGTTATGCTTCAATGGCAGGTGGAAACGCCGGAATCGTACCCCGCTAAACCGAATAACGGTATGGGAGGGTAAGGAAGCGCCGGAATCGTACCCCGCTAAACCGAATAACGGTATTTGAGGGTAAGGAAGCGCCGGAATCGTACCCCGCTAAACCGAATAACGGTATGGGAGGGTAAGGAAACGCCGGAATCGTACCCCGCTAAACTGAATAACGGTATTGGAGGGTAAGGAAGCGCCGGAATCGTACCCCGCTAAACTGAATAACGGTATTGGAGGGTAAGGAAGCACCCGAATCGTACCCCGTTAAACCGAATAACGGTATTGGAGGGTAAGGAAGCGCCCGAATCGTACCCTGCTAAACCGAGTAACGGTATTGGAGGGTAAGAATGCCACGGATAACCTCTTCAAAAAATGAAAGCAGAGAATACTTCCCGTTTCCCGCTCCAGGGCAGCGATCATATTTCACCATCCAGATTCCTAAACCTGTTTTAACATAAAAAGGTGGGACCAGGACTTTTCCGTGGGATTCTTATCAGCCTATAGGATTTGACCAAGGCGCTTGCGCTTATCTTGTTATGGGTGCACCTCCAAAAATGAACAAAATGCAAGTCATGCGAAATGAGCACCTCAAAAAACGAACAAAATAATCAGGTCTATACAAAATGAGCACCTCAAAAAACGAACAAAATAATCAGGTCTATACAAAATGAGCACCTCAAAAAACGAACAAAATAATCAGGTCCATACAAAATGAGCACCTCAAATAAAGAACAAAATGCAGGTCATATAAAATGATCACCTCAAAAAAAGAACAAAATGATCAGGTCCATACAAAATGAGCACAAGAGGTGATCAAAATGATCAAGAAAAGTGACAAAATGAGCACCTGCATAGAAAGATTATATATAAAGAATAGATAAAGAGATTTAAAGAGAATTTAAAGAGAATTTAAAAAAAATGAAAAAAGATTCATTCTTCTGCTACTCATTCTTCATTTCTCTTTATAATGTCAGTGAAGAAGATTTTCATATCCTGCGAAGAAATAAGATATACTGAAACTAGCAAACTATTTTGGTCATGAAACTTTTTGGCCGATTGAACGTAATACATTCATACCCAAAGAGAGGAAGATAACGCTTGAGAACTTCAAATCCAGCTTTAAAAGCTTTTACAAAACGGGAAGGATCATACGCAAGCAAGCCGATGACGCTTATGGGAGCAATTAATAAATCATTTCTGCTGCTGTTTATTTTGATTACTGCTGCAGGTGCAGCCTGGTATTACAGTGCACAGGGCCAGGATGTGACGGCCATTATGATCGGCGGGGCGATTGGCGGATTCATCGTTGCGCTGATTGTCAGCTTTGTTCCAAAGACAGCTCCAGTTTTGGCGCCTGTATACGCTGTGCTTGAAGGGATGTTTGTTGGAGGAATTTCAGCTTATTATGCATCGCTCTATGAAGGAATCGTGATGCAGGCTGTGCTTCTTACGGCAAGTGTTTTCCTTGCTTTGCTGCTGGCCTACCGTTCAAGATTAATCAAAGTAACACGCAATTTCAGATTAGGGGTTATTGCTGCTACCGGCGGAATCATGATTATGTATTTGCTGTCATTCGTGCTCGGATTTTTTGGAGTTACGGTTCCATTTTTGCACGATGCTTCTCCGGTCGGCATTCTGATTTCTGTTGCAATCGTGATTGTAGCAGCACTGAATCTTGTTTTGGACTTCGACTTTATTGAGAATGGATCGAAAGCAGGTCTTCCGAAGCATATGGAATGGTATGCAGGATTTGCTCTTCTGGTCACATTAGTTTGGCTTTATCTTGAGATTTTGCGTTTGCTTGCGAAATTGCGCAGGAACTAATAACAAATGCCCGCTGAGTGTCAGCGGGCATTTTCTCATTTGATTCGAATTCTTGTCTTTTCTTCTATAAAACCAGGATAGTCGACAAACTTCATAGAAAGCGGGCCCTTCGTTATTTTGCTGCGGTCAAACTGGATGGCGAATCGCTTTTCACCTGTATCAGGAGATGGACCTTCGCCTGAAGAACTACCAGATAAATTGACGCCATTAGCATCGGTTATCTCATTCATAAACATGCTTGAAGCTTCTTTCTCCTCATAATAGGTAAATGAAATTTCATTCTTCAATACTTCAATTTTACTGAATATTTCATCTTGTGGTCTCTTCAGCACCGTATTAGTTACTGGGTCAACGATTACAACTAAATCCGATTTTTTAACTGCACGGATTTTACTGAATTCAAGATAAAGTTCCTTTGGCTGTTCAAAATAATTGCTTTCTAGATAAATCATATCTTCTGAAGCACTGATTTCTCTTCCAACAAGTCCATTATGATAAATCGTCCATGGCTCTCCTTTTTCATCGACAAGCCTGAGATCCTCAAATGCAAAGAGTTCCATTGTATTGTTTTTATCGTATTGAACTTGGAGTGTTGCAGAAAGAGGAGTGATCTCGGCTTTTTTAAATGTGATTTTCTGTTTTTGGACCGTAACGGTCTGATTAATATTGATCACTTTCATTTTTTCTTCGACCAGATCCTGATTCAGGTGAAAGGAGAATTGAAACACAGCTGCCTCTGTGCGAGAAAGGGGCCTCTTAGTGTGAACCTCCAATTTGAGCTGGAAATCTTCTTTATTCATAGGCTCCGCAAAATCATATTCCATTGACCAGTCCGAACTTTTATTTTTTTCTAAATCCTCATCTATATGACCTGAAGTGAAAGAAGCATTTTGATTTAAATCTGCAGCGCCTGAATGTAATTCAATGTTTTTAATTTTTACTTTTGCCTTTTCAGACTGATTATGAACGGTATAAAAAATCTTCAATTTCCTCTGATCTATAATCGCGGAATCAATCGTAATTTTAATGCTGCTATGTTCATCGGATACCCCAATTTCCTGTGCAAAGTTATTCTCGACAGCCGACATCAGGCCTTTGTTGAAGCGGATGATTTCAACCATTTTTTCCATGCCGGGGATTGAACTGACATAGGTAGCAAAAGCAGGAGAAACTCTGATTAGCGTGATAAAAACAAAGATGAAAATGGCTGCAGCAAGCGATGCCCATTTAATCGAAGGCCGCTTTTTTTTCCGTTTCGCTTTTTGAAAGCCTGTCATGATGGCATCATCAAGACTGTCATGGGGGACTTTGATCTGATCTGTCTTTTTCTTTAATCTTGTTAACTCGCTTTCTTCTCTTTCAAACATGAAAATTCCCTCCCTCGTCAAGATGCTGCCGCAATAAAGCGAGTGCTTTAGTAATCCAGGTTTTCACTGTGCTCTCAGGGCAGTTCAGCTGCTGGGCAATGTCCTTGATTTTAAGATCGTGAATGTATTTCATCATGATTACATTTTGGTATTTTTCATCCAACTGCAGCAGGGCCTCTTCAATTTCCAGATGAACAAAGGAATCAGTGCCTGAACGAGAGGCAGCCAGTTCCTGATTAATCTGGATTCTTTTATTTCTCTTCATTTGATCATGACAATAATTCAGCATAATTCGGATCAGATAGGTGGTGAAGAAAGAAGACTCTTTCACTTTATGAAGCGATTTATATGCACGAAAGGTGACTTCCTGTACGGCTTCAAGTGCATCCGTTTCATTTCTTAAATACATAAATGCCGTCCGGTAAAGCTGTTCCTTATGCTGCTTCATTAAAAGCAGGTAGGCTCCGTCATCACCTTTGATCGCTTTTTCCGCGAGTGTGGGGTCTGTCAAAATGGATTCCTCCTTATTGTTCTGCAGATCTTGTTTGCGTTCTGGGGTTTCCCCGATTAAAAAGTAAATCAGGCTGGCTAAATGAATGGTTAAATCGGCTGAAAATAGCTATATAAAACTTCCACTCTCGCTAATAAAACCGCATTTTCGCTAAATCCTTTGCTGCATCTATTCATTAGACTGAGATCTTCGAAAAAAGTTTTAAATTAACAGTAGTTTTTTCAGAATACATGAAAAATAAATTTATAGAAGAATATTTTCAAATTTTTATTTTATTAAAAGCGCTTTCATGTTAGAATGAATTTGTCGAAACGTTTCACATTGAATTCCGCTTATTAAATAAAGGAATTATTACATATATTTTAAATTGATGTGAAACGTTTCAAATTATAATCGGAAATAACTCGGAGGTGGACAATGAGTACGATTGTTCGAGTTGGAATTATCGGGTGCGGAGGAATTGCGACCGGAAAGCATATGCCTGCTCTCGCACGGCTGAAGAATGTACAGATGGTGGCTTTCTTTGATCTCGTTGAAGAAAGAGCGATTGAAGCGAAAATGCAATATGGATCAGAAATGGCCGAGCATTACACAGACTTTAGAGATTTGCTTGCAAATCCTGGAGTGGATGTTGTACATGTATGTACGCCGAATGATTCACATTCAGACATTTCAATTGCAGCTTTGGAGGCAGGGAAGCATGTGATGTGCGAAAAGCCAATGGCAACTTCTGCTGCTGAAGCACGAAAAATGCTTGAGACGGCAAAGCGTACAGGCAAAAAATTATCGGTTGCCTACCAGAATCGCTACCGGGCAGACAGCCTGCATTTAAAAACGCTTTGTGAAGAAGGCGAGCTTGGTGATATCTATTTTGCAAAAGCTCATGCCATCAGAAGACGTGCAGTACCGACGTGGGGCGTGTTTTTGGATAAAGAAAAGCAGGGCGGAGGTCCATTAATCGACATCGGCACTCATGCACTTGATCTGACGTTATGGATGATGAATAATTATGAGCCAAAAATGGTTGTCGGAACAGCTTTTCATAAACTTGGCACAAAAGAAAACGCTGCAAACCTCTGGGGCCCTTGGGATCCTGAACAATTCAAAGTTGAAGATTCCGCATTCGCCTATATTACGATGCAAAACGGAGCAACCATCTTCCTTGAGTCAAGCTGGGCACTGAATTCCGTGAATGTCGGGGAAAGCAAATGCACCCTGATGGGAACAGAAGGCGGAGCTGATATGGATAATGGCCTGCGCATCAATGGAGAGAGGCACGGCAAGCTTTATACGACGATGGTGGACTTGGATGAATCAGGTGCATCCGTTGTTGACGGCAAGCTTGAAAGCGAAGCAGATATTGAAGCAAGACTATGGATTGAATCCATTATTGAAGATAAAGATCCAATTGTAAAACCTGAACAAGCCCTTATCGTAACTGAAATTTTGGAAGCGATTTATAAATCGTCCGAAACAGGCGAACCTGTTTATTTTGAAAGAAAAGAATAGAATTTAGATCTAGGAATCGATTTCATAACCTAACCCTCAGGAGGAAATAATCATGAAAACTTTAAAAATCGGCGTTATCGGATGCGGAAGCATTTCAAAGCACAGACATTTGCCTGAATGGGCTGGAAACAAATTTGCTGAAATCGCTGCTGTCTGCGATATTAACGAAGACCGTGCAAAACTTACAGCACAGCAATACAATGCAAAAGCATTCACAGACTACAGAGAGCTTCTTGCCCTTGAAGAGATCGACGCTGTAAGCGTTTGTACTCCAAATGCCCTTCATGCGCCAATTTCAATTGATGCGCTTAATGCAGGCAAGCATGTTCTTTGTGAAAAGCCAATGGCTACTTCAAAAGAAGAAGCAGAAGCAATGATCGCAGCTGCAAAAGAAAACAGCCGCAAGCTTATGATTGGCCACAACCAGCGTTTTGTGCCTTCTCATGAAAAAGCTAGAGAACTGATTAAAAACGGAGAAATCGGCAAAGTATTCTCTTTCCGTACGGCATTTGGCCACGGCGGTCCTGAAGGCTGGAGTGCAGACGGACGCGAAAGCTGGTTCTTCAAGAAAGAAGACGCTTTTATCGGTGCAATGGGAGACCTTGGTGTTCATAAAGCGGACTTAATGCGCTACATCCTTGGCGAAGAAGTAACAGAAGTGGCAGCATTCGTTGATACAGTTGCTAAAGAAGGCGCAGATGTTGATGATAATGCAGTATGTGTTTTAAAAACAGAAAGCGGCATTATGGGATCTCTTGCAGCGAGCTGGTCTTACAGCAAAGAAGATAATGCAACAGTAATCTACGGTGAAAAAGGCGTTCTACGTTTAGAAGATCATCCAGAATTCTCTTTAATTGCTCAATATACTACGGGTGAAGTAGTAAACTATGAATTAGGCAAAATTCAATCAAACGATGAAGGCGGACAAACATCTTCAAAAGTCATCGATAAATTTGTAGACAGCATCATCGGCAACACGGAGCCTGCTGTTTCCGGAGAAGAAGGCTACAAATCTCTTAAAATCGTTCTTGGCGCTTTAGAGTCAAACGAAACCAAAACAATCGTTAAACTTTCATAAGGGGGAGAAATCATGACGAAAAAAGGACTTCAGCTCTATACAATCAGAACGCTGCTCGAAAAGGATTTTCTCGGCACTTTGAAAAAAGTGGCGGATCTCGGGTATGAAGGGGTACAGTTTGCAGGCTATTATGACACGCCTGCCGATCGTCTGAATACAGCATTAAAAGAGTATGGACTGAAGGCAGCGGGGAGTCATGTGCCTTATGACCAAATCACGGGGGATGGGCTTAAACAAGTGATTTCTTACAATCAAGAAATCGAAAACGACCTGATTATCATGCCTTATTTGACGGAAGAGCAAAGAACAGGTCTTGATGATTACAAGCGCATTGCAGAAGAGTTGAACAAAGCGGGTGAAATCATTAAGCAGGAAGGCTTGCAGCTTGCATATCATAATCATGATTTCGAATTTCATCAATTTGGAGGGCAGACACCTTTTGATGTTCTGCTGACTGAGACGGACGCAAAGCTTGTAAAATTCGAGCTTGACTGCTATTGGGTTTCCTTTGCAGGACTTGATCCTTTGGCTCTTATCAAAGAGCAGCGCGAGCGTGTTGTTACCCTTCATATTAAAGATATGAAAGAAACAAATGGCGAGAAGCAGAGCACGGTCATCGGCACTGGACAGCTTGACATGAAATCATTGCTTACTCTTGGAAAAGAGCTTGAGCTGCCATGGTTTATCGTTGAACAGGAGCACTTTGAAGGCGATTTGATGGACGCAGTTGCGCTCAATTCGAAAAAAATGGACGAGCTATTAAAAGCATAGAAAGGAAGATACCGGATGAAACTTGGAGTATTTACTGTTTTATTTTCAGATAAAAACCTCGATGAAATGTTAGATTACGTGAAAGCATCAGGTGTTGAAGCTGTTGAGATTGGAACAGGCTGCTATCCTGGAAATGCACATTGTTCTTTAGAAGAACTTCTAGGCAATAAAGAAAAGCAAAATGAGTATTTGGAAAAAGTCACTTCACGCGGACTGACAATCAGCGCGTTCAGCTGTCACGGCAATCCGATTTCACCGGATGCTGCATTTGCTGCTGAATCTCATGAAACATTGGTTAACACGATTAAACTTGCGAATGAAATGAACGTTCCTGTTGTCAACTGTTTCTCAGGAACAGCAGGCGATCATGAAGACGCAAAATATCCAAACTGGCCGGTAGCACCTTGGCCGAACGAATACAATGACGTTTTAAAATGGCAGTGGGAGCAAAAATTAATTCCTTACTGGAAGGAAGTCGGCGAGCTTGCACAAAGTCAAAACGTGAAAATCGGTTTAGAGCTTCACGGTGGCTTCCTTGTTCATACTCCTTATACTTTGCTGAAACTAAGAGAAGAAACATGTGATGCGATCGGTGCAAACCTTGACCCAAGTCACTTATGGTGGCAGGGCATTGACCCTGTAGGCGCCATTAAAATTCTTGGCAAAGCAGGAGCGATTCATCATTTCCACGCAAAAGACACATACCTTGATCAGGACAACATCAACATGTATGGCTTGACAGACATGCAGCCTTACGGCGAAATTCAGTCAAGAGCATGGAACTTCCGTTCTGTCGGCTGCGGACACAGCATGCAGGAATGGTCTGATATGATCAGCGCACTTAGAACATACGGTTATGACTATGTTGTGAGCATTGAGCATGAAGATCCGATCATGTCGATTGAAGAAGGCTTCCAGCGTGCGGTCACAAACCTGAAAAGCGTATTAATTAAAGAACAGCCGACGAATATGTGGTGGGCTTAAGCAGTATTCTAAGGTTAAATGGTTAAATCGGTTCTATTTCGCATTCAATCCGGCCATTACGTGCCGGTTTGAATGGCGATAGACCGTTTCCTCAACCCTCCAAATCCCCGGGAAAATCCCCGTTAAAGTCATCTCAGGCAACCAGATAGAAGCAATGAAAGTAAGGTGGAGAATCGTATGGCCACAATCAAAGATGTTGCAAAATTGGCAGGGGTAGCTGTATCAACAGCATCCTATGCGTTAAATCATAATTCAAGAGTGAATGCAGAAACCGCAAAACGTGTTTTAGAAGCTGCAAAAACGTTAAACTACCAAAAAAACGGGATTGCAAGAGACCTAAAACGAAGCAAAACCGAAACGATCGGGATTATCGTTCAGGATCTTTCCGGACCTTTTTATTCTGAATTGATGCGCGGTGTTCAGGATACGCTGCTTACACACCAATATGGCCTTATCGCCTGCAGTTCTATCGGAGGCAATGTGACAACAGCTTCAAAGTTTTTGCAGGAACGCCGTGTAGATGGCGTCATTATTTTAGCTGAAAGCCTTCCGGATGAACTGATTCTTCAATCGGTCAGAGAGGATTTTCCAATCATCGTCCTTGACCGGAAGCTTGACAGCGATTCGATCATCCATGTGCTTGTTGATAATTTTTCTGGAGGTTATCAGGCAACACAGCATTTAATTGACCTTGGCCACAAGGACCTCGCATATATTGGGGGACCTTCCCATAATCGTGATAACCAGCTTCGGTTTGAAGGGTATAAACAGGCCCTTAAAGACTCATGCATCACCCTGCATCCAAGCTGGATCCTTCAGGGACAATATACGAGGGAAGGCGGCTATTCTGCTGCCAAAATCCTCATGATGCAGGGAAATGCACCATCCGCCGTCTTTTGTGCAAATGATGAAATGGCTGTGGGTGCATTAAAAGCATTTAAAGAATCCGGTCTGCATATTCCAGAAGACTTATCCATCATCGGTTTTGATGATATTGAAATTTCCCAATATATCTCGCCGCCGCTCTCGACGGTCAAGCAATCGAATTATGAAATTGGGTCTCTAGCAGCTCATCTTATCTACCAGGCTTTAAATGAGGGGATTGAAGGGAAAGATTACATTCTGCCGACAGAGCTTGTCCTTAGAAAATCCACCAGCGCTGCTAAAAAAATGGAGGCTTGAAAGCAATCAGGATCTCTGATTGTTT
Organism: Metabacillus idriensis; assembly: GCF_009674765.1. Classification (GTDB taxonomy): domain Bacteria; phylum Bacillota; class Bacilli; order Bacillales; family Bacillaceae; genus Bacillus_P; species Bacillus_P idriensis. Next base: position 904,763 of record NZ_WKKF01000001.1, read on the forward strand.
TTTAGTGCTGACCTGGCTGCAATATAGCAGCAGGTCAGTGCGTGAAACAAGGAAATTACCGTTATTCATGTTATAATAGAAGGTATCATTAGAAGGAATGGAGTGATATCGATGAAAACAGGTCCATTTTTCGTGAAAATCTGGTCAAATGGTCAAGTGATGATTCCTTCCTACATTCGAAAAAAACTAAACATACAGACAGGTGAACGGGTCGTCGTTCAGACAGATGGAAAAACCATCGATTTAATCATGGATGATAACAACGCCTTTGAAAATGAAACAACTTTAAGCAGCAAGGGAACGATAACTATACCGAGTGAGATTCGAAATATATGTGAAATTGATGTGGGAGAAAAACTGAAGATAGAATGGAATGAACAGGGGCAAAAAGTGACCTTTGTTCCTCCAGATGAAATGACAGGTTCAACTAAACTATCAAGCTGATCAGCCTGCCGGTTCAGGGCCGGTTTCAGTTTGTACGGGGGTAAATAAGTGAGAAACATACATAAGGTTCTAATCCTCTGTCTTCTTGCCCTGTTCCTGTCTGCATGCAAGGATGAAGACGAGGGCCGTGACCGGAGACTTGTTGTGGTTGAAGATATGCTTGAAGCCATTCTGGATGAAGATAAAAGAGATATGAGAGACATCTATTTAGAAGGAGCCTATCATTCCCCGCTAGAGCTGATCTCGCTGAAAAAGAAGTGGAAGATAGACAATCTGGAACTCGAAGATTTTGAAATCAAAGAAGAAAGCTTTTATGTATTCCGCGCCTATTATGATCAGAATGATCAAAAGGAGACCAAGGCCATTGCTTTTCGAGTGAGGGAAACAGATGAAGATGAACTGATCGTTGATTATGTGGATCAGGTGGTTGAAGAAAAAAAGAATCGGTAAAAAGGGATTGTCCAATAAGTCTCTAAAATGAAGCAGGCAGGAAAACAAATGTTATTTCCTGTCTGCTTTTTTCTGTAGGCTCTATTCGTAAACTTTGTTGTTTTAGACTACATGTTAAAAATCTTGAGTGGATTGGAGCTGAAGGAACTTGACTCCTGCGGGAAATAGAGCGAAATGTGAGACCCCGCAGAAAGCAAGTTCCTGTAGCGGAAAGGAACGGACTACATTTATAATCAAAAACAATAATTACGCGGACAGCCTTTTAAGGTGAAAGAATAAATTTCTGCCCATTTATATTCACAGCGGATCTTCGTTTCATAGCCTGAGCTCCCGCTTTTTTAAACTGGCTAGTTCAATACTTGATTCTTTCGTTCCATCCATTTCGATGGTTCTATCTGCATGCCGATATTCAAAATGCGGTCAAGCTGCTGGCTTGCTTTTAGGGTAGTCACGGAACTAAGTCCGTCTCTTTTGGCGCTTTCAAACATTTCCTGCCGATATTTCTCAATTAGAACATCTACCATATTCAAGAGAATCACCTCGCATTTCATGCAAAATATCCGTGAATAGTTTATATATCGTCACTTTTTACCTGTTTTAAACACCTGTTGTTTTTTAAAGAAAAATAATTATAAAGAAGTCAGTTTTTTAAGCAGACTTCGAAATTCGTGATTCAGCCTCTCGAAATCTTCCCGCGAAAGACCGCTTGAATTCAGCATGTATTCAGGGACACGGTACGCTTCTTCTTTCAGGTTTTGGCCCTTTGCCGTTAAACTGATTTCTACTTTGCGCTCATCTGCTTTTGAACGAATGCGCTCAACTAAACCGGCTTCTTCGAGTCTTTTTAGAAGAGGGGTGAGTGTGCCTGAATCTAATAAGAGCTCCTTGCCTAAATCCTTCACGCTCATTTTTTCATGCTCCCACAAAACAAGCATGACCAAATATTGAGGGTATGTCAGCTCAAGCTCCTGCAAAATGGGTCTGTACATTTTTGTCATCTCCCTGGAACACGCGTAAATGGAAAAACAAAGCTGATGTTCCAGGCTGAGTGGATGTTTATCTGATGGCATTGGTTCATTGCTCCCGACATTTATTGATTGACAAACACAGTATACCGTTGTTATATTAGTTTTGCAAAAACAAATTGTGCACAATTTAATCTTATAAAACGAAATGGAGATAATAGCATGCAAAAACTATACACAGCAACTGCAACTGCCACAGGCGGAAGAGAAGGAAGAGTCCAAACGAAAGACAAAGAGCTTGACCTTGCCATTGATATGCCAAAAGCACTTGGCGGAAGAGGCGGAGAGGGAACGAATCCTGAACAATTATTTGCAGCAGGATATTCCGCTTGCTTTGACAGTGCCTTAAATCTCGTAGCAAGAACCGAGCGCGAAAAAATCGGCCAAACATCTGTTACATCACATGTATCGATCGGGAAGGACGATTCTGGTTTCGGCTTATCTGTTATTTTAGAAGTTCACATTCCAGACATATCAAAAGAACGAGCGGAAGAGCTTGTACAGAAAGCTCATGGTGTTTGTCCTTATTCAAAAGCAACAAAAGGAAATATCGAGGTTGAATTAAAAGTTGTCTAATACCTGAAAAAGAGCTCATGTCCAAAAGGACTGAGCTCTTTTTTCTTTATTGGATCGCAGCCTGCACATTGATAAGTCCTGCACCATAGTAAAATGGATCACCAAGTCGAACTGCTGTATTTTTCAAGCGGTTCCGCACTTCGATATTTGACATGTTCGGGTATTTAGAAAGAATTAATGCGGCTGCACCTGCTACATGCGGCGATGCCATCGACGTTCCGTTAAAAGAGGCATATTTATTGCCTGGAACCGTGCTCAAAATGCTGACACCCGGAGCCATAACCTCAAGCTCTGAGCCGACACTTGAAAAAGATGCCCGGCTGTTCGCGGAGTCGACTGCACCTACTGCAATAACGGAACTGTATTTGGCCGGATAGCCGATTGTGTTTCGTTTGCCTTTTGTGCCGCTATTTCCAGCAGCGGCAACAACAACAACGCCCTTATGATAAGCTTGATCGACAGCCTGCTGCAGAGCAGTTGATCCCCGCTGCCGCCAAGACTCATATTAATGACATCCATTCCATTGTCAACCGCCCACTCAATGCCTTGAGCAATTCCGCTGTAAGTGCCGCTTCCTGTAGAATCAAGAACTTTTACAGCATAAAGTGAGACATCCGGAGCAGCGCCCAAAACACCTGTTGAATTATTCAATGCAGCGACAGTCCCGGCTACGTGAGTTCCATGGCTGTCATCATCTATAAACGGATTCGGTTCAGAGGAAATAAAGCTTGCGCCTCCTGCCACATTCAAATCTTCATGAGAGGCATCAATTCCTGTATCAAGAACAGCAACTTTTACGCCGCTTCCTTTAACTCCCGAAGATTGAACAGCATCTGCTTTTATTTGGGGAATTCGCTTGTGCTTCAAAATCTTCCTCAATAAAAGTGACATTCGGATTTTTTTGAAGAGCAGCAGCAGCCTGATCAGGCAGAGAAGCGAGGACAACATTCATATATTTATATTGATGCTTGACCTTGCCGCCGGCACCATAGATTATGTTTGCCTTACCTTTAGAATCTTTGACAGATGCCTTAATCCCTATTAAATAATCTTTCTTAGCTGAAATAGCGTCAGCAGCCTGTGCAGAAAAAATCATGGAGAAAAATAGAATAAAAGCAAACAAAATACTCAGAGCCTTCCACTTTTTCATGAATAAACCCCCTTAAATAGTATAGAATAATCATAGAGTCTAAAAAAGTTTGACTATTCTATCAATTATGCTACCATTTTAATAGGTTCATTTGTATTGGGAAAGGTGGGGCTATTTTCAGGAATAATAGGGATAAATAGGAGGGATGTTTCCTGGAATTTTTGCATATTGGGAAATATGGGTCTTTATTTTATGTATTATTCAGAAAAATTGAGTCTATTTTCCCAATACGAATGCAAAAGGATTCGGCATAATAAAGAGAGAACTAAACATACAGATTAGTATAGATGAGGTGCTGAATATGGAAATCGGAAGTCGAATAAGGTTCTATCGCATACAGCAGAATAAGACGCAGGAGGAACTTTCACGAGGCATCATTTCCACTTCTTACTTATCGAAAATCGAAAACAATCAGACGACCGCAAGTATTGAGGTCCTTGATTACTTATGCAACAGGCTTGAGATCAACCTCATTGAAGAAGAAGAAATCCCTCTGATGAAATCCTTATTTGACTGGTATCACGATATCGTTCACCGCAAGCACGATCATCTGAAAAAAAGGTACATTGACCTGCAGAAAGAAATCCAATCATCAAGTGACACAACAGCCATGATTTACTTTGTACTGTTTGAATTCAGGTATTTGCTGACTGAAAGAGAGTTTGCAGAAGCGGATGCATTGCTTGAAAAAATCAATTTGTACAAAGATATCTTCGAAGAAAAGATGACCTATTATTACGAGAAATTTGTCGGCCTTCATCACTATCTTCAAAGTAAATATTCTTCGGCCCTCATGCACCTTAAAGGAGCGGAGCGTTTTTTAACGAAGCACCTGCCGTTTGAGAAGTGGGAGGAAGCAGATCTCTATTATTCGATTGCCCTGACTCTGAGTCAATTAAGAAAAGCGGCACTGGTCATCCAGTACACTCACTTTGCTTTAAATATATATCAATCAAGATATGATCTAATGAGATGTGCGGAGTGTCAGATCTTGCTTGGAATTAATTATTTGCGGTGCGAGGAGCATACCCGCTCAGAAGAAAGCTACTTGCTGGCAAGGAAAATTGCTGAGCAGCTGAATGATAAAAGTCTGCTTGGAATGATCTATCACAATATGGGGTATCTCAGTTCAATCACCAGAAAATATGAACAGGCAATTGATCGCTACAATGAAGCTCTGCAATTTAAAGATAAGAATGAATCATTAAGCACGATTTTTTCGATTCTGTATGCCTATTATCAATTAGAAAATAAAGAAGAGGCTGAGAAATGGATAGTAGAGGGCAAAACCATATTAGAAAATAACCCTAATCAGGAATATCACTATCATTTTAAAATCTATGAATATTTACTGCAGGATAATCTCACTTCTGAATTTGAATATTTTATGATGGAAGTCGTTATCCCATATTTTATAGAGCACGAAAAACAGCAGTATATCATCGAGTATTCAGAGCTTATGGCATCCTATTTCGAAGATCGCCACAAATACAAATCAGCCGTTCAATATTACCAAATCGTATGCAGCGCTTTGAAACGAGCATATGCAAACTAAATAACAAGGGAGAGCTTGTCATGAAAAAAATAGTTATGGGCATCACCGCTGGCGTTTTTTCATTAGCATTTGCAGCAGGAGTTGGATTATTTTCTGAGCCGGATCATCCGAAGATTGTATCAGAGCCGGATCACCCGAAAATCGTTTCTGAACCAGACCATCCGAAAATTGTATAAATATTTTAGAGAGACGGCGCATATGCGCTGTTTTTTTGTTGTTAGGCGCTTCCGCTTTTGTTCCTTGCAGAAAAATAGCATCGCAGCTTTTGGCGGGGTTCCAAATTAATTCATGGGATTTCGGTAATAATTCGCAGGGTTTCCAAAATAATTCGTGTGCTTTCGGAAATAATTCGAGTGTTTTCCAATTGCCTGTTCAGCCGGGTTAAAGAAATTGATTTCGCTTTTCTTATTCTCTCTCTTAATATTCTGTCAAAATAGCCGATGAACAAGATATGAGCCTTATTTCATAGGAGAAATGGAACTGAAGTGAGGAATATTGTCTATAGTTCAGAAAAGAGGGGGCACCTAAAAGATGAAACGGTTAAATAAAAGGAACCCGAGAGAAAAAAAGAGTTTTGCATCATTTACGTTAAAAGGGAAGCTGCTTGGCAGTTTTTCGGTTATTATTGTGCTCAGTCTTTTGATGGCGGCGTTTAATATTATTGGTTTCAGCATGGTTAACAGCCAAACAAAGCAGATTGTGCAGGAGGATATGCAGTCGCTTCTCGCAGAAGGAAAGCTCAGAGATAATATTACGCAGCGCGTGTCTCTTATTAGAGCGTATTTTATTTATGGAAAAGATGAATATAAAGATCAATATTATGAGCTGACTGAAGAAAGTCAGGCCCTGCAGAAAAAACTTCTTGCCCAAAGAGATAACCTGAAAAGCCGTGAGTTAATGGAAAAAAGTGCTGAATGGGAAGAAATCGTGGAAGAAGAAGTCATTAAAAGTTTTGATTCCGGAATGAGAGTAACGGCGAACCAGACGCTCCGCGGGGATGTGCAAAATCTTGCCGATGAACTGACAGATGGGTTTGATTCTCTCGCCAGTGAGCGAGAAAAGGCCATTATCGAGGATGGAGATGCAATCATTAATCAAGGCCGGTTTATTAATATTCTTGGGATTGTGTTTTCAGTTGTGATTGTCGCAATCGGTGTCTTCCTGGCCATCCGGATTTCTAATGCGCTCACAAAACCGATTTTAGCAATCGTCAGCCGAATGAAGGCGATCTCGAATGGTCAGCTGAATCATGCGCCTCTTGTATCCGATTCACGCGATGAAATTGGCGACCTCATCCATTCTGTAAATGAAATGAATCAGCAGCTGAATGGCATTGTGAAAGATATTTCAGGAGCTTCTTTGTCTGTTGCAGAGCAGAGTGAACAGCTTCAAACTTCATCAAAAGAGCTAAAGGCAGGCAGCGAGCAAATTGCCTCAACCATGCAGGAGCTGTCTTCAGGTGCAGAAACACAGGCAAACTCAGCGTCCGATCTTGCTGAAACAATGGGCGGGCTGATGAATTCGATATACATCGCCAACCAAAATGGCCAGGCTGTCGCAAAGGCTTCTGCCGAAGTGCTGAATCAATCACAAACAGGCTATTCATTAATGAGCGAGTCTGTCAGTCAAATGAACCGCATTAATGATCTAATGGAAAATACCGTGCTGAAAGTGAAGCGTCTTGATGAGCAATCAGGACAGATTTCCACTTTAGTAGACGTCATTCAAAGCATCGCAGACCAAACCAATCTCCTGGCTCTGAATGCAGCAATCGAAGCTGCACGTGCCGGAGAACATGGGAGAGGATTCGCAGTTGTGGCAGATGAAGTCCGCAAGCTTGCTGAACAAGTATCAAGGTCGATTGTTAATATTAATAAAATTGTGGGCAATGTCAGAAAAGAAACGGAAGAAGTAGCTGAAAACCTTGGACTCGGATATAAGCAAATTGTAAAAGGGGCAAAATCCATTCATCAAACAGGGGAAAGCTTTTCTGAAATCAAAGCTTTTATTGAAGATATGTCAACTAGAATTGTCACCATTCAGACGGATTTAAATCAGATCATGAAAAACAGTCAAGTAATGAATGAATCCATATCAAGCATTGCATCCGTATCGGAAGAAGCAGCTGCAGGAATAGAACAAACAGCTGCATCCGCAGAACAGTCCAGCCAGTCCATGGAAGAAATCTCAAGCAACGCAGATTCCTTATCAGACTTGTCCGGAAAACTGAGCAAACTCGTTAATCGGTTTCAATTTTAGACATTTCGGGTTGAATACATTCGAGTATGATGCCACTATGTTTTATGCTTGATTATTATTAACCTTTACCTAAAAAGCTCAGAGCATAAAGACTCTGAGCTTTTTGTGCATCATTGATATGAATTTTTTGCCGCTCATTTCTTATTCCGAAAATGAAATTGCGCGTTAAGCTGGCCTTCGAGCATTTTTTTGCGGTAATCCGGTTTGCTGCGCATTTCTTTTTTTCGCATTTCTTTTAGGATTTCATTAGTCTGTACCCCATCTTCCCGTTTGTTTGCGATGTCCATGAGCCTCTCCACATCAGAAAATGAATATTTTCTTGTTCCCCGTGTTGTTCTTTGGGGAGAAATTAAATGTCTTTCTTCATAATAGCGGATCTGCCTTAGTGATAAGCCGGTGAGTTCGCTGACAATTCCAATTGAAATTACTTTTTTGTCTTTATATGAGTGGTCGTGCTGTTCCATCTTTCCACCCCGCACATTAGATTCTTTTTCCAATTATACCTCACTCTGAATTGAAAAAGTGAAGTTTTGTGAGAAAATCTAACACGGTTTGTGAGAAAAAGAAAATAGTATGTAAGGTTTATTGACAAGAATGCTGATAAAAGTTTTGGTTCTTATTAAACTAACAATAAGAGTTTGAAGGAGGAGACAGCATGGACATGAAGAAGGCAGCTGAAATTGCCAAAAAAATAGTGGAATTAGATGTAAGGAGGGATGAGATGCTTGAGGATCTTCAGACCGTTATCGGGAAAGATGCTCATGAATTTTTGCGCTTTGTGCAAAATGGTTTCTTGAAAAAATCATCCTGATTGGCTGCTGAGGGGATTGAGGAGGAATAGCCTGCTAAATATTGAGTCAGCTCATGGATGTATTCTTCTGTGAATAATGAAGTTACATCACCGAAACGATTAAGATTCGTTTCATATGCACATAAAAATAGAAGCTTTTCATCTGGAATAGAAAGGCGTGCGAAAAAGAGCTGTTCATGCTTTGGTTCAAGGGTATTAAGGAAGTAAATGTCTTGATCTTGATGGTTTTTGCGGAAAGCTGCCGGCCGAATATGCTTCACTGTTTCATCATCTCCTGAATCGATTTAGAAACTAGTGTCGACCATTTACAGCTTTTTAACACATGTCAGTGAATTTTTACACTCACTTAACTGAAGGGCAACAATTAGAGGGTAGAGTTAAGAGAGGACAAAATGAAAGGGGAAATGAGAATATGAGTAAATTATTCCAAAAAGCATTGGAAGATCAAAGAGCCTTTTACTGCAAGAAGCTATTATCGCTTGGCATTTATAATCCAGAAGTTTTAAGCAGCATGACCCTGTCAGAGTTAAAAAAGGAATATCATTATTTTTATAACAATATCCCTTTAATCAAGCTTTCACATAAAAAATCTGTTTGAACCTGAGTTCAGAGTGTTTAAAAAAAGAGCATTCAACCTGTATGTGATCTTGTCTTTATTGGGGCTTGGAGAAACTTTTCGGATGACAGAATCAATTTCGCGCATGCTGTTTTCGATAAATTCATGTAATAATAATAGCCTCGGTTCAAAGTCGAGTTCGTCTCCGGCTTTTTTTCTTGCGAGCAATGAAATAAATATCTCTTTTAGCTGCTGCGCTGCAGGTGCAACATGCAGCAATTGAGCAATTGACTGCGAGGGAAACGTTTGATGGTTCAGCACCCACTATGCATACAAAATAGGTCTTACTATATTCAGCAAATGCTTAGCTTTTTTCCTTTTTCCACAGTCCGCCATTATCTGAATATGAAGGATACGGCTACAAATGATTCAACACCTTATCTTCTGCGTAAATAAAAGGAGAATGAAGCACTCCTTTAATGAAGAGTTTGATTTTTTAAGAAGCTTCAGCGCTTTCTTCAGATCACAGCCGAAGATATCCAGCCCTTCTGCAGACCCCTCAATCACATCTCTCCCTTCATCAATCTGCAAATACCAATTTTTCTTTCTTATTTAGATAAAACGGACATCATAGTCGCTTTCATCAGAGTGACAGCCCCATGCTGTGCTTCCTGATTCACAGGCATACTGGATGGAGATTTCTTCATTCTTCGCTAATTCCTGCAGTGCTTCTTCAATGATTTTCCTCATCTGTTTCCATTCTCCTTATAAAATGAAATTAGAGATAATAGCTTCCAATAATCATTGTGTGTTAAGATGAGAAAAAGATGTGAAGGCAGGGGCTAAATGGGAATGAAACTTGCAGGTATCGTTTTAGCCGGCGGGCAGTCACGGCGGTTTGGTTCAGATAAAGCGCTTGAGCCATTCGAAGAAAGTACTTTTTTGGATTTTGCTTTAAAAAATTTGAAAGCGGTAACAGAAACCGTGGCAGTTATCGGCCGAACAGATCATTATAATGAGAACGTTCAATTTTTCGGGGATAGCGCCAAATATAAGGGTATGGGCCCTCTCGCAGGACTATATACAGCCATGAATGAGGTTCAGGCAGAATGGTATCTCGTACTGGCATGCGATATGCCGCTTATTGATAAGGAGATTCTGACAGTTCTCCTATCAGGCATAAATGAAAAACAGGCGGCTGTCATCCCTGTCATACACGGAAAATGTCATCCTCTATGCGCCTTATATCATTGTTCAGCTTTATCTGAGATTGAGAGATTATTAGATCAAAAACAATTAAAGATGATGACCTTGCTGGATCAATTAAATCCCGTCTATTTAGACGAATCTAATTTCAAGAATCCCGGCCGTTTTGCCAATATAAATAGGAGAGAAGATCTGAGGATTTTAGGAGATGGTCACCAGCAAAGTATTAATTAGGAGTGGGGACAATGGACATGAAGGATTCCTCATTCCAGATGAACTCCCTGAAAAGTGGAATCAAAGGACCTATACGAGTCCACAAAACAGGTCAAATCCTGAAAAAGAGGAAACAAAGGCCCTGTATGAGTTCAAAAAACAAGTCAAATCCTGATAAAGAGGAATCAAAGGCCCTGTATGAGACCAAAAAACAGGTCAAATTCAGAAAAAGAGGAATCAATGGACTAGTATGATTCCTCAATTAGTCCAATTTACATTATAAAGGGAATCTTTATACCGCAGTGAAGCTCCCTATGAATCTAGTGATTCAAAAAAAGAAACTACTTCAAAAAACACAGGATTGATAGTAGAATAAATGATAGAACTGTGTGAATTTTAAGACATTTTAAGAATGTTAAAGTAAGAGGGCGATGAGAATGGTGTCTTATACAGATGAAGAACTTGAACTTTCATTGAATTTATTTAAAACGTTTGCAAGATCTTTTAAAAGTGTGTCAGAGCACTCCATCCGCGACAGCAAAGAACATGGCTTTAATCCGACGGAGTTTTCAGTGCTTGAACTGCTTTACACGAAGGGCCCGCAAAAGCTTCAGCAAATCGGCTCAAGGCTGCTGCTTGTCAGCGGCAATGTGACCTATGTTATTGATAAGCTTGAAAAAAATGAATTTATCTACCGTGAACAAGATCCAAAAGATAAACGGTCTGTCTATGCGAAGCTGACTGAAAAAGGTCAAACCTATCTGGATGAAATTTACCCGATTCACACGCTTAGAATGGCGCGCGCCTTTTCGGGGCTTTCAACTGAAGAGCAGCAGCAGCTCATGGCCTTGCTGAAAAAAGCAGGCGTTCATAGCCAGCATTTATTGTTTCGTTAAAAAATCCCGCACATGCCGGGATTTTTTATTGTTTAAACAGAAAATAGTACGTATTTTCCACATTCATTTTCTTTGTATAATCCATCCATTTGATGTTTCTGGTTTGGCTGTCAAGCTTTGTATTCACTTCATGTTCAATTTCCTGCATGAGTCTGGCCGTCTGATCATAGGTCATACAAAAGTGTTCTGCGGCTTGCTTATAGGGTGAATGCCTGACGAGCAGCTGAATGAACTGGTCTTTTGATTTTGCCTTTTGTGCAAGCTTTTCCTCCGCATGTTCAATAAATTGATAAAGCTCCCGTTTTTCACTAGGGAGGGCAGCCAGTATTTGTTTCGTTAACAAGTCTAATAATGTTGAATTCATGTTATTTCACCTTTAAAACGTAATCATTACTATTTGTAATATAAACGATTTCTTTCTTAATTGAAAGAAATGTTTATTTAAAGAAAGAAATCCAAATAAGACCGCTCACTGCTGAAAAAAACAAATGAAGACCTGCGAATACAGCAAATCCGTTTGCGCTTACGACAGTACCGAGCTGAAATAGTATGGCTTGAAAGCAAAGCAAGCTTATAAATAAAAGGGACTTGGCTGATTTGTTTTTGGACAGCGTCATAAGTGTGTAAATCAAGCTTGCCAGGCAATAAAAGATGGAGTTGCCCGCAATATGATCTCGTGCTGCATCCGAAAACCAGCCAGGCTGAAAATGATACATAGAAAAAGGAACAGTTGCAGCCCAAGTCAATGAAAGCGTGATTGTTACATTAATAAAATAGAGGGACATCATTTTTGCTGTGAGATTCCCATTTTTCAAAAGGCTGTACCAGACGGAAGAAATATAGAATGCAACAGGAAGGAAAGCGGTTGTAAAGTAAGTTTTCCACCAATGATGCTCGTATATTTCTAAATGCAAGAACAGGACCTCTATTGCAGATATACATAAACTGATCAGCAGCATGACTGGAACACCGAGTCTGAAAAAGGCGATGACGACAGCTGTCATCGGTACAATCATGACCTGGCTGAAAAGCGATCCAAATGTGCTGTCATAGAAAGGGTCTGCGATAACTTCAGGCTTATACGTGTATGAATGAAAGAAAACAAAAATGAGAATTTCAAATAAGTATGCAAGACCTGCATTGAATAACCATAAGGGAATCAGCAATTGCGGGTCTTTTTTTGCAGCAGAAGCTGCAAGGAACAGGCTTATGAGAAACAGCAGGAAAAACCAGATGAAATTAGGCATAGATCGGCTCCAAATATGTAAGGATAAGGCTTATTTTTGACTGCCGCCCGCCCAAATATGTTTTCTTTTTCTATTACGACGGAATACGAGCTCAAAACATGTTAAAACTTGTAATGAAGATCAGCGTTTAATATAGTATCAGTACGATTATCAGATACAGATCCGGGAGATGAAAAGCAGCGTGAAAATAAGTTCTTTTTCCATTAGAAGACCCGTCTTTACGATTGTAACCATGTTTTTAGTGCTGATCTTGGGCATTGTTTCTTTTATTAACATTCCGCTAAAACTCATTCCTGACATTAATCCGCCAGTTGGAATTGTTGTTACCAACTATCAGGGAGCGAGCCCGGATGAAGTTGTTGATAAAATTTCTAAGCCCCTGGAAGAATCGCTTTCGACTTTAGAAGGCATTGACACGATTACGTCAACCTCTCAAGAGGGTGCAAGCTTAATTCTGATGCAATTTTCATGGACGACGAAAATTGATGATATACAAAATGAAATTCAGAGCAGAATTGCAGATGTACCTGTGCCTGATGATGCGGATAAACCACGTTTTTTAAAATTTGATCCTGCACAATTCCCGATTATTCAGCTGTCGCTTACTTCTGACGGTGACAGGAAAGAACTGCAGCAGCTGGCTGAAGACTTAGAGCAGGAGCTGACGAAAACTGAAGGTGTAGCCAACGTCAATCTCTCAGGGCTAACCGTTGAGGAATTAAAGGTTGAGCTGAATGAAGATAAGTTAAAAACCTATCAGCTGAGTCAGTCCGAAGTTGTTGATGCCATCCGTTCAAATGTGGTGACGATGCCCGGTGATCCGATTATAACTGAGGGAAAACAGCTGACGACGCGGGTGATTTCCGCGATAGACTCAGTTCTGACTTTAAAAGAAATTATTATTGCCAAAGATCCAGGCAGCGGTGATGATGTACGGCTTTCGGATCTTTCAACCGTTGCCTTAAAACCTCAAGAATCTGACACGATTACAAGAGCCAATCAGCAGCCGTCTATCCTTTTAAGTGTGCTTCAGCAGTCAGATGCCAATACGGCAGCTGTATCGAAGGCTTTTCAGGAAAACTTGGATGAGCTCCTTCAAAATGAAAAATACGAATCGATTGCAGCAGACGTCCTGTTTGATCAGGGAGATTATGTTGATCAGGCGATCGGCAACATGCTGAATACGCTGCTGATCGGCGGCATTCTGGCGATGATCGTTCTTTTTGTTTTTTTAAGGAACGTAAAAAGTCCGCTTATTATCGGGATCGCCATTCCCTATTCTGTAATTGTGACCTTTGTCCTGATGTATTTTTCAAAGTTTTCGCTGAACATCATGACGCTCGGAGGCCTTGCGCTTGGAATTGGCATGCTTGTTGATAATGCGATTGTTGTGATTGAAAATATCTATCGTCATTTATCGATGGGGAAGGATCCAAAGAAATCAGCTTATGAAGGAGCAAGAGAGATGGGTCCGGCAATTATTGCCTCCACTCTTACGACAGTGGCCGTCTTCTTGCCCGTTGTCTTTATTACAGGAATTATCGGGGAACTTTTTACGGAGTTTGCTTTAACCATCGCCTTCAGTTTATTTGCCTCCCTGTTTGTCGCTTTAACGATTGTCCCAATGCTTGCAAGCAGACTGCTTAAGCGGCCATCTGAAAACCTGGAAGAGAAAAGACGTGATACCGCATTTATCAGGCGGCTTGATGCAGCAATCAGGTGGACCCTGCGCAACCGTGCGCTAGTGCTCATCCTCACTTTCGTTCTATTCGGGGCCAGCCTTTTCGGCTTAACAAAAGCAGGGGCACTCTTTCTGCCGAATACAGATGAAGGATTCTTTACTATCGATGTTGAGCTGGAAAATGGATCGGCTCTTGAAACAACAGAAAAAACAATTGAGGCGATTGAAGAGAAGCTTGAGGATAAAGAGGATGTCGAGCTGTATGTGAGTTTGATCGGTTCCACTCAGGAGCAATCTTTCAGAGGGACGGCAAGCACCAACATTGCCGAGGTCTATGTGAAAATGGCGGAAAGCGATAAACGCGAGATTTCAACGTTTGATTTTATTGATGATGCTAAAAAGGAAATTGAGAGTGCCGCACATGGAGTGAACCGTTCTGCTGAGCTTTCATTCAATGTTCAGTCCACTTCAGGTTCTTCACCTAACACGGTAACGTTTAATGTCAGGGATACAGATGCAGAAAGACTGAAGAAATCAGTCAGACGGGTTGAAAAATCAATCACTGAGCTTGGTGATGTGACTGAGGTGACAACAGATCTAACAGATACAATAGAAGAAATTCAAATCAACGTAGACAGGAAGAAAGCAGCTGATCAGGGACTTGCTCCTGCTCAGATTGGCATGGTCGTAGCAGATGCAACACGCGGAACGGATGCCTTTCAGCTTGAAAATGCAGAAAATAATGAAATCTACAATGTCTCAGTCAGCTATTCCAAAAATGCAACAGAAAACATCAGCGCCTTATCTAACCTTCAGCTGAAAAAGCCTGATGGCACGTTTATACCCTTGAAAGAGGTAGCATCAATTGAAACAGGCGAAGGTCCAAGTTCTGTACAGCGCATCAACAAAGAAAGTGCCGTTCAGTTTACAGTGAAGTTTAAAAACTCAGCAAACCTTGGAGATGTGTCAAATCAGATTGATCAGGAAATAGAAGACTTAAAGCTGCCGGAGGAAACGGATATTTCCTTCAGCGGAGACAGAGAGCTGCTCGAATCAAGCATCGACGATATGATTCTGGCATTCGTTCTGGCTGTCGTGTTCATTTATATTGTGATGGCCGCCCAGTTTGAATCGTTTAAATATCCATTTGTCATTATGTTTACCGTACCGCTTATGATCATCGGTGTTGCGGCAGCGCTGCTTGCAACCGGAACATCCATCAGTCTGACTGTGATCATAGGAATCATCGTCCTTGCCGGTATTGTCGTGAATAATGCTATTGTGATAGTTGATTATATCAATCAGAAAAAAGCAGAAGGTTATGGAACATATGAGGCGCTCGTTGAATCGGTAAAGGTAAGAATCCGCCCAATCTTAATGACCGCATTAACAACCATTCTTGGTCTGATCCCGCTCGCGCTTGGAATTGGTGAGGGGACGGAAATCAACAGGCCGATGGGGCTTACTGTGATTGGCGGGCTTATTTCCAGCACGTTCCTCACACTGTTTGTCATTCCAATCATCTACAGTCTGTTTGATAAAGAGACCCGCACGATGAACAGAAAACTAGCCGCTGCAGATGGTTATCCAATTGATGCCCGTGTGCATGATGCTAAGCATGAAAACCAAGAGGATTCAGCTGAAGCGAAATACAGCCAAAAAGAAATGGTCGATCTGCTGGAACAGATTACAAAGCTTGTTAAAGAGAAAGATTCGGATAAGTAAAAATGAGGGTGCTCTGAGGATTGGAGCACTCTTATTGTTTTGGAATGGCTCTTTTCGTAAATATTGTTGCTTTTAGACTAGATGTTTTAAACCATTAGTGGATCTACGCTGCAGGAACTTGACTCCTGCGGGAAAATAGAGCGAAATGGAAGACCCCGCAGGCTCGCCGAGGAGGCTTCCACGCTCCCCGCGGAAAGCAAGTTCCTGCAGCGGAAAGGAACGGACAACATTTATAATCAAAAACAACAATCTATGCGAAAACAGCCTTTGTAATTTACTTGCCGAAATCGCATAAATCCTTTCCAAAACGGGCAATTTACTAACTTTATCCATTTACCTTTTAATTATAAAGGCTGCTGTGATTTATTTTTAGAGATAAAATCAAGTACCTGCTCAATCACTTCGTCCTGCGGGGAAGTAAAGTAATCTTGAAATGGGCATCCATCTTTTACTCTCTCTGATGCAACCTCCATAGTAAATTGATTAACCCTCAGATCTTCCGTCACTTCATCCCAGTATAGAGGGGCCGCCACAAATGCACCATCAGGATTCCCCCTTACAGAATAGGGGGCAATAATCGTTTTACCTTCAGCATGCTGGATATAGTCGACATACAGCCGGTTTCCCCGGTTTTTTTTGAGCCGCTCGGTCGTATACAGCTCAGGGAAAGCATTGACTAAGTAATTCGCGATAAAAGATGTAAACTTTTTTGTCTGGTCATATGAAAAACGATTTTTGGTCATGGGAATATGAATCTGAATGCCTTTTCCGCCTGATAGCTTTGGGAAAGAAGCAAGGCCGAATGAGTCAAAGAGCTTGCGCATCTCACACGCTGCTGAAACCGCCAAGTGAAAATCATTCCTCGATGGAGGGTCTAGATCAAAGACAATTTCATTCGGACAGGAGGAATCATAGGTCTGGAAAGGGATATGAAATTCCAGGGCGAGCTGATTTCCAAGCCAGATCAAGGTGGAGATATCGTTGCACAAGATATAGTCAATACCGTCCTGCTCCGAGGTTGCCACAAACTTTGGCGCATAATCCGGACAGTTTTTTTGATAAAAGGCTTCATCAGACGTTCCGTGCGGATATCGAATAACCGTCAGAAGTTTATTTTTCAAGAAAGGAAGCATATAGTCGGAAATCTCCGTTAAATAAGCCAGATAATCTGTTTTCGTCCGCAGGGGTTTTTCCCACAGCGGTTTATCAGGATGTGTGATCTGGACTTCTTCGTGAAACGAAACAGCATTCAGCTTCAGCTGCTCCCATGTGCATTCTGCAGGATGCTGATCAAACCGGAATGCTGAAAAAGATGGCTCGCGCAGCTGATTTTTATAGAGCTCCAGAAATTGCAGCTCCACGCAGATCGCAGGGGAAATCGTGATCCATTGTGAATCCTCCCTATCTTTATTTTCCTTTAGAATCTTAATTAAAGAATCACGGTCAGATCCCTCGAGCCCGTGAGAAAAAACACCAGCGTCTATCACCTTCTCTCCTTTGTATACACCCGCTTTAAAATACCCATTCTTCTTGTCATATCCTATAATGAAAAACAAAGCATATTTATAATTTTTTATTTTCAGCCAGGATTTCGTGCGCACTCCGGCCTCCCACTTGCTTTTGTGTTCTTTTGCAATCATTCCTTCCGAATCAAATGCCCGAATGTTGCTCCATAGGGTCCTAGATAAGGACGGGACATATTGAATGAGCTGATTGTTTTTTATAGGTTCAAGCGGGAATCCGCATGCTGCTGCAATGCTTTTCAGTCTCTCTTTTCGTGAAAGATAATCTGAAAAAGCCGTTTTTTCGTGCTTGCATTCAAGAATATCAAATATCATATACTGGCACGGATTTGTTTCTGCCGCTTGGCTGATCTTGTCTTTAGCCCTCATCCTGCCGCGCTGCTGGATGACTTCAAAGGATGCTTTATAAGGGTTTTTTAATGACACGAGCTCACCGTCAAATGTGCACGGCATAAATTCCTGCAGCCTGTCAAAGATAGATTGGACAGCATCTATGATTTCAGGGAAAAGCGGGCCAAGATCTTTTCCGTTTCGGCTGATAAGAGTAGTTTCTTCTTCTGAAATGGACAAAATGGCCCTGAATCCATCATATTTGACTTCATAGCTCCACTTTCCTCCTTCAGGAATTTGGGCTGAAAGGGTTGGAAGCATTGGTTTTACATACATGGCAATCGTCCTTTTGCATTTTTTTAACTTACAATTTCTCATTAGAATTCTTTTTATGAAAGGGAGCGTTTTAACTTGAAAAAAGCTATTTTTCTGGATCGTGACGGCGTGATAAATGAAGTTTTATCGGACCGCGTCAAATTCGTGAATCATCCGTCCCAGCTCTATCTTTTAGAAGGAGCAGCAAAAGCTGTAAGGCTTCTCTATGATAAAGGCTTTACCATATTTGTCGTGACGAATCAGGGAGGGGTAGGGCTTGGCTATATGAAAGAGGAGATGCTTCAGCGGATTCATCAAAAAATGATCGGGGAAATTGAAAAAGAGGGCGGCCGTATTCAAGAGGTTGCTTATTGCGCTCATGCCCCGTATGCCGGATGCAGCTGCAGAAAGCCAGGACCTGGCATGATCACAACTCTTGCTTTGAAGCATGGAATCAATCTGGAGCACAGCTACATGATCGGCGACCGCGATGTTGATATCCTTGCAGGCAAGGCCGCTTGCGCGAAAACGATTTTAATCGGTTCAGAGGATCATGGTGCAGATTACCGGTTTGACACTCTGTTTGAAGCGGCTGTTTGGATACTTAAAGAGGAAAACCTCGTATGACCTGACGAGGTTTTCTGATATCAGGCTTTTTTACGGGCAGTTTTCGTTTTTTTCTTCGCTTTGGCTGGCTCCTGTTTTTTGGCAGCAGTCTCTTTTTTAGCTGGCTTTTCTTTTGAGCGGTCAATGCTTGCCTGAAGAGCGCTCATCAGGTCAACGACATTTTCACGCGGTGCATCTGCAGGTGTTTTCCCTTCGTTTTTGCCGGCTTTTTTCTGAATAAGATTAAGCAGGGCTTCCCTGTAGTCATCCTTGTAGGTTTCCGGATTGAAGGTTGTAGTTAATTGATCAATCAGCATGATAGCTGTTTCAAGTTCTTTTTCCCCAAGCTCTGTTTTTTCCGGCACACTTGGAACGTCTGTTGTATTCCTGACTTCATCCGGGTAATGAATGGTTTCCATGACAATGGTATTCTGATACACGCGGACAACAGCCAGCTGCTGCTTAGAGCGGATGGTCATTTCGGCAACACCGATTTTTCCTGATTTTAAAAGAGCTTCACGAAGCAGAGAATAGGCTTTTCCGCCATTTTCACCGGGACCGACAAAATAAGATCGGTTGAAATAGATGGGATCAATTTCTTCCAGGTTCACAAAATCAATAATTTCGACTGCTTTATCTTCATGTTCTTGTTTTAGCTGTTTCAATTCATCTTCATCTAAAATGACAAACTTGCCTTTTACATATTCATAGCCTTTGACTATATCGTCATTCCCGACTGTTTCATCGCAGTTTGGACATTTTTTTTCATATTGAATAGGGGTATGGCATTTGCTGTGTAAATTTCTGAGCTTCACATCTTTATCTTCAGTAGCTGCATATAATTTGATTGGGATATTTACAAGCCCGAAGCTGATCGACCCTTTCCACATTGTGTGCATGATTTTTCTCCCGCTTTCCTTTTTTTCTTAGCTTCTGCGTTTATACCCTGATAATGCGCAGAAAAAAATGGTTTTTAGCTGAACACCGTCAATTCTTTTGGGTATAAGACGATAGTACAAGTAGATGCGTTTTTAAAAAGTTGAAAAGTTTATGATCTTTTTTAGTGGAATACCTAAATAACGATGCCGAAAAGGAGGGGCTGCAATGTCCCGCAATCAGTCTATGACTGTCCTGAACCCAGCTACTTTAAACAGTGCTGAAAATATAGATGAAACACCTATTTATCACATTCAGCAAATGTATGATCTATCAAAATCAGCCTCAGACACATGGAAAGAAAAAAGTGTGAAGGAACGGCTTGCCTTCATTCGAAAGGTAAAGGACGTAATGCTAGACAGGATGGATGAAATCATTGATGTGATAGCAGCCGATACTGGAAAAGTGAAAGTAGAAGCTGTCACTGCTGATGTGATGCCGGTTTTGGATGCGATTTCTTTTTTAGAAAAAACGGCGGAAAAAAGTCTTGCTGCGCGCCGTGTGCATACTCCTGTCACTTTCTGGGGAAAGAGAAGCTACATAGAATATATGGCAAGAGGAACAGTGCTTGTTATTTCACCATGGAACTATCCGCTGCAGCTCTCGATGGTTCCGATGCTGAATGCTCTTGCTGCCGGAAATTCCGTTATCCTCAAGCCTTCCGAAGTAACGCCTTTAGTAGGGAAATGTATTGAACATTTATTCATGCTTGCTGACTTTCCAAAAGGGCTCGTACAAGTCGCTCATGGAGGAAAAGACGTGGGAGCTGCGCTGACGGGCGGAAAACCTGATTATATTTTTTTCACCGGATCGGTTGCGACAGGGAAAAAAATACAGGAGGAAGCTGCAAAAGAATTAATACCATCGACGCTTGAACTCGGAGGGAAAGATCCAGTCATTATTTTTGCAGATGCCAACTTAGACCGTGCTGCAAAAGGTGCAGCGTGGGGATCTTTTACAAACAGCGGTCAAGTGTGCATGAGCTCTGAGAGGATTTACGTAGAGCAGAGTGTTTATGCAGAATTTCTTGAAAAGCTGCAAAATGAAACGGTTAAGCTCAAACAGGGAACTGACGTAAATGATGATATTGGATCCATGACCTATCCCGGTCAGATTGACGTTATTAAAGAACAGCTGGAAGAGGCGATTGCTGAGGGAGCGCATTTGGTCACCGGCACTTTTCCGCGAGATTGGGACTTGTCTGCTGGACTTTTTATTCCTCCAACTATTGTTGTTGATGTTCATCAAAAAATGAAGCTTGTACAGGAAGAAACATTCGGTCCTGTCGTAACGGTTATGCCTTTTACATCTGAGAAAGAGGCAATAGAACTTGCAAATGACTCCATCTACGGATTGAATGCAAGCGTTTGGAGCAAGGACATTAAGAAAGCGAAACGGGTCGTTTCAAAGCTTGTCACTGGAAATGCGGTCATTAATGATGTGATGATGTCAGTTGCCAATCATCATCTTCCATTCGGCGGAGTGAAGCACAGTGGAATAGGGAAGTATCACGGCAAAGAAGGCATTCGTGTGTTCTGTCACGAAAAATCAGTTTTGCTTGATCGAGGAAAGAAAAAAACGGAGATTCAGTGGTATCCGTATCAAAATAAATATCCTAAAATCCGCTCATTTTTGAAGCTGATGTTCAGAAAATAAGGGATTTTCTAATAAGTGTAAAAACTGAAGCAGGCAGGTAAAACAAATGTTTTTCCTGTCTGCTTTTTTCTATAGGCTCTTTTCAAAACTTTGTTGTTATTAGACCCCATGTTACAAACTATTAGTGGATTGCAGCGGATAAACTTGACTCCTGCGGGAAATAGAGCAAATTGGGAGACCCCACAGGCAACGCCGAGGAGGCTCCCATGCTCCCCGCGGAAAGCAAGTTCCTCTCGCTGCAAGGAACGGACATCATTTGTAACCTAGAACAATCATTATGCGATTGGACAGCCCCTTTTTTCCTTGTGTCTAAATCGACTGAATTATAATGACCAATATTCCCAAAGCCCATACATAAACGGCAAATCCTTTTAGAGAGTGCTTTTTTACATAGCCGATCATCCATTTTACTGCGATGTAACCAGTGAATGCAGCGCTCAAGGTTGCCAAAAGCAATGGCATGAAGCCGATTGAAGCTGCCTGCCCTGAAAAAAGATCAGCTGATTGAAACACGATGGCTCCAAATATCGCAGGGATGGAAAGCAAAAATGAGAAGTAAGCTGCGGTTTCTTTATCCAATTTCCGCATCAATCCTGCAACAATCGTCATTCCTGACCTTGAAATCGCCGGAAAGATAGCAAGCGCCTGAAAACACCCGATGAACAAGGCGTCGCCGGCTGTCAGATCATCCAGTTTTTTTGACCCCTTCTTAATGGAATCAGCAAACCATAAAAACACTCCTGTAATTAAAAACTCCCACCCGATGGTGACGCCTGACTTTGAAATGCCGTCAAAAAAATCACTGATAAATACCCCTGCGAAAACAGCCGGCAGTGTTCCCAGGAATAATAAAAACGTCAGCTTGGTAAAAGGATTTTTCAAAAGCTTCAGCAAAATATCCCGGTAAAACACGATAAGGGCGATAAAGGTTCCGATGTGCAGCATCGTATCAAGGAAGATGCCCCCGTCCTCCATACCAAACAACATTCTTCCCAAGTAGAGATGTCCTGTTGAACTTATCGGCAGAAATTCAGTCAGACCTTGTATAAATCCTAATATCATTGCCTGCAGCCAATCCATTTCTTCACCTCGATTAAAGAGTTGGCTCTTTTTCCGCAGAAAAAAAGCCGAAAATTAAAAATCTGTAAAGTTGTCCCTTTTTAATCGTATGTGTAGTATGATAGCTTGTAGAACTGAAAAGGAGTTTGGTACTGAACATGGAACATTACATTCTGGCTTTTATTGAATACTTTAAAGACCTTTCGTACTTTGGCGTGCTCCTTGCACTATGCTTTGAGTTTGTGCCTGCTGAAGTGGTTCTTCCGCTTGCGGGGTATTGGGTTTATCAGGGAGATATGACTTTATGGGGAACGGTTCTTGCCGGCACAGTCGGCGGAACAATCGGACCGCTGACTCTTTATGCGCTTGGCCGCTACGGGGGAAGACCATTCCTTATTAAGTATGGAAAATATATGTTCATCAATGAAGAAAATCTTTCGAAAGCAGATGCTTTTTTCGAAAAAAACGGAGCGATGGTTGCATTTACCGCCCGTTTCCTTCCCGGCGTCAGAACGCTGATCTCCATACCATGCGGAATGGCTAAAATGAACGTCTGGATTTTTTCCATCTATACGTTTGCTGCCATGCTGCCGATTACATTTTTGTATGTATTTCTTGGATTTAAATTGGGCGATAAATGGGAGGAAGTCGGCGGAATAGCCAACGACTATCTGCTTCCTGCAGGGATAGTTGCTGTCATTGTTTTTCTTTTGTACAAGTTTATGACAAGGAAAGCAATCAAGCCGTCAACATTTACTCATAAGAATTAACAAAAAACACCTTTGCCATGATTAGGCAAAGGTGTTTTTAGGATAGAAGTGAAATGATAGTGGGTATATAGATAAAATACGCTATTAGGAGGAATGAAAGAATGGATGTAGCTTTATTGCTCGAGTACGGCTGGGTTCTTCTTGTATTAATTGCCCTTGAAGGGATATTAGCAGCAGATAACGCTTTGGTCATGGCCGTCATGGTTAAGCATTTGCCTGATGATCAGCGAAAAAAAGCGCTGTTCTACGGATTGGCGGGAGCTTTTGTCCTGCGCTTTGGTTCCTTGTTTTTAATTTCATTTTTAGTGGACGTCTGGCAGGTTCAGGCGATTGGAGCGATTTACCTCCTGTTTATCTCAATCAATCATATCCTTAAAAAGTTCGTCTTCAAAAAGGATCTCCATAATCAGAAGGAACGGAAGGAATCAGGTTTTTGGGGAACCGTTATTAAAGTCGAGCTTGCAGATATTGCCTTTGCTGTCGATTCGATATTAGCTGCGGTTGCACTTGCTGTAACCTTGCCTGAAACGGCCCTTCCGACAATCGGGGGTCTTGATGGCGGTCAGTTTTTAGTCATACTAGCAGGCGGAGTCATCGGTCTGGTCATCATGAGATTTGCAGCAAGCTATTTCGTCGCCCTTCTGCAAAAGCGGCCGAGTCTTGAAACTGCAGCGTTCGTGATCGTTGGCTGGGTAGGTGTGAAGCTCGCGTTATACACATTAGCACATCCGGAGATCAATCTTATAGATAAGCATTTCATTGAGTCTGCCACTTGGAAGCTGATCTTCTGGATCGTCCTTTTAGGCATCGCCATTGCAGGCTGGTTCCTTTCAAAAGACGAAAGCGGCAAGCCGGAATCAGAAGAAGAACGCATGATTGAAAAAGCGGAGCACAGATAAGAAGGAGGGTTTTGTAAGATGAGTCCTAAAAAAAAGCAGGAAGGAAATAACATTTGTTTTTCCTTCCTGCTTTTTTTCTGTATGCACTTTTCGTAAACTTTGTTGTTTTTAGACTATAATGTTAAAAATCCTTAGTGAATTGTAGCGGAAGGCACTTGACTCCTGCGGGAAAATAGAGGGAAATGGGAGACCCCGCAGGCAAGCCGAGGAGGTTCCCATCCACCCCGCGGAAAGTAAGTGACTGCAGCGGAAAGGAACGGACAACATTTTATTATCAAAGACAGACTTTCTAGACAGCCCCTTTTTGCTTCCTAATAATAAAAAAAAGGGTAAAAAGGGATTTTCCCTTTTTTAGAAACTTTTCCCATTAATTAGATAGAAATTTCAAATTACAGCCAATTTTCCTATATTTTTTCACATACTTTGTAATCTTTTTGTAAAAAAAGAATTTTCACGCCCTCAAATTCCAAGTTCATTTCGTAGCTTTTTAGTGAGAAAAAAATAATTGAGAGGAGTAAATCCGCAGGTTTAAAATCATCTGACAGCTTCCAATCTTTTTCCGTCTCCCATTACCTTTAATCCGACGGGCAAGCATAATTCCAATTTTCTTCCTTTGCGCTCTCCATGCAAATTAGCTATGATTATACGAAGTAATATGGGAGAAACTGAGGTGAGAACCGGTGCTTAGCCTACTGTTTAAACTTGGCAAAAAGAAACCAACTTTAGAAGAGACCGTCTTGCAGATCCAAGATGGGGACCAGCAAATGCAGAACACACTAATTGACCAATATAAACCTTTCGTGGCAAAAACCGTTTCTTCGGTCTGCAAAAGGTACATTGATGAGAGAGACGATGAATTCAGTATCGGACTCATTGCTTTTAATGAGGCCATTGAAAAGTATTCAACTGAAAAAGGGAGCTCGCTTCTTGCGTTCGCCGAATTGATTATAAAGAGAAAAGTGATCGATTATATCCGGAAAGAAGCAAGAAATGCGCAGACCGTGAACATTGACCTTCAGGAGCATGAAGAAGGCGAAGTCTCGCAAAGCAAGATCGAGGCGGATCTGTCAATTGAAGAGCATCAGAAACTGATCGAGCAAGAACAGCGCAGAGAAGAGATTATTTACTTCCAGACAGTGCTGCAGGAATTTGGCTTGTCTTTTTCAGAACTGATGGAGCAATCTCCAAAGCATATGGATGCAAGACAAAATGCAATTAAGGTGGCGCAAATTCTTATTGAACATGATGAACTCAAGCGCATCTTGTTCGCAAAAAAACAGCTGCCGGTCAAACAGCTTGAGGCGCTTGTATCTGTCAGTCGCAAAACTATAGAGAGAAATAGAAAATATATTATTGCAATGACAATTATTTTATCTGGGGATTACATTTATCTGAAAGACTATATAAGAGGGGTGCTTCAATCATGAAAAAAGGGATCGTCGTTGATCGAAATGATGATTACGTTACATTACTTACCCCCGATGGACAATTTTTGAAAGCAAACAAACAAAAACGTTCATACGAGCTGGGTGAGGAAATTACTTTTTTTCAACTTTCAGATACAAGCGAAAGGGCAAAGTCATTAAGCATCTTTAATTTGCACGGAATAAGAAACGGGTTATTGACAGTTATGGCTATTATTCTTCTTTTTTTTACAGTGCTGCCCGTTTTTAAAGATGACAAAGTGTATGCTTACATGACAATTGATATCAATCCAAGCTTTGAACTAAGATTGAATGAAAAGCTTCAGGTCGTGCAGATCGAGCCGATGAATGAAGATGGGAAAAAAATGCTTGGTGATATAAAAGACTGGAAAAACAGAAAAATCTCAGACGTTTTTACCAAAATTGTCGACAAAAGCAAAGATTTAGGCTATTTAAAGGGCGGTAAAGAAATATTTATTACAACGGTGACCACAGATAACAAACATGAATCTGCCAAAAAGAAAATGCTTGCGGATGTTGATGAACTGAAACACTCATATGAAAGCGAAAATGTGAAAGTCAGTGCAGTTGAGGCGGATGTTGAGACTAGAAAAAAAGCGTCAGATCAAGGCATTTCAACCGGCAAGTATATGCAATTAAACCCCAAACCTGCCAAACAGCCTGCAGAAACTCCTCCTTCAAAAGAAAATAAGGGCGAGAAAGAAGAAGGAAAGCAAGAGACACCTATTCATTCAGATGAAGAAGAAACCAGCAAGGAAACGCCTCCAGCCTTGAAGCCTCCTGCGGAAGAGACAGAAAAACAAGCGCCTCCTGAAAAACCGGCAAAAAGAGAAAAGCCTGAAATAAAAGAGGAAGAGCTGAAAGAGACGATTCCGGAGAAGAAAAAAGTCATTCCTGAGCCGCCTCAAGATAAAGTATCGATAAAAGATACAGATAAAGAAGCTGAGAAAGCAAAAAAAGAAGCAGAGAAAAAGCGGCGTGAAAACGAAAAGGGCAAATGGCAGCGTGAAGACAGAGATGACGATGAAGATGATGACGACGATAGAGATGAAGATAGAAGAGAAAAAAATTGGGGCAAGTATCAAGATGATCGAGACAGAGATGATGATGACGATGAAGACGACGAGGGGTCAAGATCTGATCGTGATTAATTCATAAAGTGCCAAAAAGAATGATTAGAGCGGATTGGCGCTTTTTAGTTTTTACATAGCTTGTAATAGGAGAACCGCCGGGTGCATGCACCCGGCGGTTTTTGCCATGTTATTCAGTTTTAGAAGGTTGTCCGCCAAGTCCTGCTTGTGCTTGAGCGACTAAGCGTTTTGTGATTTCTCCGCCAACAGATCCGTTAGAGCGTGCTGCTGTATCAGATCCAAGAGTTACTCCAAATTCCTGAGCAATTTCATATTTAATTTGATCCAGTGCCTGTTCAATTCCTGGAACAAGTAATTTGTTGCTGCTGCGTGCCATTGTTTTCAACTCCTTTTTATTAAGTGATGCAGCCCTTATTGGCTGTTCCTATAGTGTTGATTTCAGCAGAAAAAATATACTGGCAATTGTCACCGTACATCAGCATGAATAGGTGCTGAATGAAAGTGATGGAATAACAAAAACTACCTTCACATACTAAAGGAGGCGGTGAAGAGATGGATATCCGAAGCGGCACGTTTTTCTGGCCTGAAACACTGGCTGCTAAGCCTTTTCCAGCCTTGGAGGAGGATATCAGCTGTGACGTCCTAATCATCGGAGGCGGCGAGTCTGGTGCCCACTGTGCTTATTTTTTAAGTGAAACAGAAATGGACGTCGTATTGGTTGAAAAGGATCGGGCCGGCAGCGGAAGTTCGAGTGCAAATACCGGACTGCTGCAATATTCGAATGATAAAATGCTGACAGCCTGCGCAAACTCCTTTGGCGAGGAAAAAGCGGTGAGGCATTACCGGCTTTGTGAACAGGCATTACGAGGATTAGAAAAGCTGGTTCCGTCCCTGTCTATCAATCCTGATTTTAAAATAAGAGAGAGTCTGTATTATGCAACTGATGAGGCAGATAAAGAAACCTTAAGGAAGGAATATAACATGCTGAAAAAGCATTCCTTTCAGGCAGAGTGGCTGACTGCTTCTGATATCGAAAGAATGTATGGATTTAAAAAAACGGCAGGAATCCTCTCGGGAGGTGACGCAGAAGTGAATCCTTATAAGCTTGTGACTTCACTTATTGGTGCAGCTGAAGCAAATGGTGTGCGTATTTTTGAAAAGACCGAGGTAAACGGGAGGAAATTTGAGCATGGTTATGTGATGATGTATACAGCAGGCGGGGCATGCATTAAAGCGAAGAAGGTCATCATGGCAGCCGGGTACAAAAATCAGGAAATCAGGCGCGAACACAATGCTGTTTTGTCCAGTTCATATGCAATTGCTACAAATAGACTGACCAAGAACGAAATCTGGTACGGGCAAACCCTTATATGGGAAACAGCAAGGCCTTATTTATACATGAGAACGACCGCAGATAATCGTATTATCGCCGGAGGATTAGATGAACCATCAATAGATGCTGAGAAAATAAATTCGAAGCTGGTCCACAAAAGAGATCAGCTCCTGCTTGAAGTGAAAAAGCTTTTCCCTGAACTGAAGCTTGAAGCGGAATACTTCTGGGGAGCCGTATTTGGAAGCATTCATGATGGGCTTCCAATGATAAAAGAATACCCTGAATTGCCGCACTGCCTGTTTTTGCTTGGCTATGGCGGGAACGGGACCATCTGCAGCTACGTGCTTGCAAGCCTCATCCGGGACCATTTAACAGGTAATCAGAACGATGACCTTCAAATATATATGGAGAGGTAATCTTATTTTTTTTCGAGATGCTGCTGAAGAAACCGTTCGGTTCTTCTTTGAAGATAAGAGGCAATTACGGAAAGAACGGTAACCGTTAAAATGTTCTTTACCTGGATCCATAATTCATTTGAAATATCATGAAAAAGATCCCTGGAAGCCTCGATCTTGTTTAAGATTTCTTCCTCCATTTCGTGCTCTGATAAGGAGAAAACCGTAATGGATTCCATTCTTTCGAGAATTTCTCCATATGCAGCGTAATAGGTTAAGGGAGAGATTAAGTCATCGCTGCGGTCTGATAATGTATTAAACAAGCTCATTAATAATTGCCTGATTGTATCAAAATCAAAAACCGATTTTAAATCTCTGACAATCAGCAGAATGGCAGCTTGTTCAATTGAATACTTCTTGCCGAGTTCCGGCGGACCGATCAGTTCCTTTATGTCACGCTTTATCCAGTTTTGAATGGAGGTTGACTTCAGCGACGTTAATTCGCACAGCTGTGCAAGAGCGACGATTTCATTTGTCGACAGGCCCCTTGGGAGTGGTTTGTGATTTTTAATAATATCAGGCAGTGCGTTTTCCGGGCCGTCGTGACCGAAGCCTAATTGGTTAAGCAATTCAAGCGGGGTTTGTCCGCTTTCTCCTTTTAAAGCAAGCAGCAGCCTTGCCATATCAGATCGCTTTAACTGAATCGTTTTCATCTCACACCTCTTTTCTGATGTAATAGCCCTTTGAAAGGGCCGCTTTTCCTGAGTTTACCAAAATGTTTTTATTTGCTTTATATCATGTATTTTAATTATAATATGATTATAATACAAGTTCACTTGAACTCAAAATGGTGGAGGTGCAAGATGGCTAAACGGATTTTCCTCTTTATTTTAACAAATATTCTTGTGCTCATTACGATAGGGGCAGTCCTTTCCCTGTTAGGAGTTGGCTCATATGTGACGGCTTCAGGTGGAATCGATCTCATAAGCCTGCTTGTGTTTAGTGCAGTCGTCGGTTTTACCGGGTCATTTATTTCTCTCATGATGTCTAAATGGATGGCAAAAATGATGATGGGCGTGAAGGTGTTAAAACCTGATCAATCATTATCTGACTATGAAAGAAATCTTGTAGACCGTGTATACAGATTATCGAGAGCTGCCGGTATTACGAAAATGCCGGAAGTAGGGATCTATCAATCGCGCGAGGTAAATGCTTTCGCAACAGGTCCATCTAAAAACAATTCGCTTGTGGCTGTATCTACTGGCCTGCTTGAGGAAATGGATGATGCAGCGGTTGAAGGTGTGCTCGCCCACGAGGTAGCGCATATCTCAAACGGTGACATGGTGACAATGACATTGCTTCAAGGTGTTGTCAATACATTTGTTGTCTTCCTTGCCAGAATTGCAGCATGGATCGCATCCAGATTTGTCAGAGAAGATATGGCGCCAATTGTTCATTTTATTGCGATTTTGATTTTCCAGCTGCTGTTTTCTATCCTTGGCAGCCTTGTGGTCTTTGCTTATTCCCGCCACCGCGAATTCCATGCCGACAACGGCGGAGCGGATCTTGCGGGAAAAGACAAAATGGTTCATGCGCTGCGCACCCTTAAAGGATACACACAGCGGATCAACAACGAGCAATCGTCTGTTGCCACGCTTAAGATCAGCGGGAAGCGCGGGCTTGCTCTCTTTTCAACACATCCTGACTTAGATGAGAGAATTCGCCGTTTAGAAGCGAAATAAACAGGGAAAAGCAGATGGGACTAAGATCTCATCTGTTTTTTTGTGTTCGAATTACTATGCCTAGTAATAGTGATTCAAAGCGGATGTATGTTTTTTTCGCTTCATGTTGAAAATGGAACATAGGCCTGGTATGAAATCTTTCTTTTGGGAATTTCCAAATACCCCTTTTCATCTGCTCTGCTTTTCATTATGATAGAGACCATGCAGTTAACCCCATTATTTAAGGAATGAACATAAAAAATGAAACGATTTAAATTATTCTTGCAGAAATTAACTCCGTTTCAGCTGATAGCAGCCTATTACATTATCGCAGTCAGTGTTTCGGTTGCTTTATTGAGCATGCCTGTTGCCCATCAGCCAGGGGTGGACTGGGGGTTTATGGACGGTCTTTTTACAGCGGTAAGCGCAGTAAGCGTGACTGGTTTAAGTGTTGTTAATATATCGGATACCTTAACCGTACCAGGCATTTTTATCCTTATGTTTGTTCTTCAATTCGGCGGAATTGGAGTCATGACGCTCGGTACCTTTGTCTGGCTGATTGTGGGAAAACGAATCGGCCTTAGAGAGAGACGGTTGATCATGGCTGATCAAAATCAATATGCTTTGTCTGGCATTGTGAATTTGATGAAGCAAATTTTGCTTTTGATCCTGATTATTGAGTTCAGCGGAGGCATGGTCCTCGGCACTTATTTTCTGAAATACTATCCGACATGGCAGGAAGCTTTCCTGCACGGCTTTTTTAACTCTGTCAGTGCAACCACCAACGGCGGGTTTGACATTACGGGTGCTTCGATGATTCCCTATTCACATGATTACTTCATTCAATTTGTCATCATCCTATTAATAACACTAGGTGCCATTGGCTTCCCGGTTTTAATAGAAGTGAAAACCTTTCTGTTCAGCAAAAAAGGGAAATACCGTTTTACCCTCTTTACGAAACTTACGACGGTTACATATGCGCTGCTCGTTATTGGCGGCACGATTATGATCGCATTGCTCGAATTTCAATTTTTTTTCCTGGATAAATCATGGCATGAGACCTTTTTCTACTCGCTGTTTCAGTCAACCGCAACGAGAAGCGGCGGGCTCGCAACCATGGATGTCAGCCTGTTTTCTGAAGCAACACTGCTGATTTTATGTGCCCTGATGTTTATCGGTGCCTCCCCGAGCTCAGTCGGCGGAGGAATCCGGACTACGACATTCGCGCTTAATTTACTGGCGCTTTATCACTTTGCAAAAGGGAACAAGACAATCAAAATCTTTAAAAGAGAACTGCACGAAGACGATGTTAAAAAATCACTGGTGGTTACCTTGATGGCTTTCGTTCTTTGTTTCACATCTGTCTTTATTTTATCCATTACTGAAAGGTTTACCTTCATCGAGATCCTGTTTGAAGTTTGCTCTGCATTCGGAACAACGGGGCTTTCGATGGGGATTACACCTGATTTGAGCATCATCGGAAAATGCATCATTATGGTCCTCATGTTTATCGGCCGGATCGGAATTGTTACCTTTATCTACATTATCGGTTCAAAAGAAGTCAAACCAAATTATCATTATCCAAAGGAACGAGTCATTATCGGATAATTAGCAGCAGCGGGCGTTTGTTTGCGCCTGCTTTTTTATGGGATAAGAAAGTATTATGTTTTGCGCTTTGATGTCTAGCTCCATCGCCCAACTCCTCGGCCAGAACGGTTCCGCCAGTAAAGGCAAAAAGCGCCTTTACTGGCAGATCCTTATCTGTCTGCCTGCGCTATCCTTATGGTTTCAAGGATGTGCACCATTCAGGAAAATAATCCCTTGTCTATGCTATACTTAATGTATCAACAAACGGGAGAGATCAGATATTGTGAAGAAAAGTCCTATACTCGCTGCAATTGTACTGCTGCTTATCGTTTTAGGCGGCTGTTCAAAAGGGCCGTCACCTGAAGAGAGATTTCAGGAATATGTCAGCCTGTGGAACAAGCAAAAATTTAACGAGATGTACGATTTCTTATCAGCAGACGCAAAAAGCAAAATGACCGAAAAAGAGTTTACAGACCGGTATAAAAAAATCTATGAATCCATTGAAGTCAGCAATTTGAATGTTACATATGCCAAACCGGAAGAGGATGCAGACAGGGGAGATGAGAAAAAAGCTTCTCTGCCATATGCATTAAAAATGGAGACAATTGCAGGTCCGGTGGGGTTTGAACAGGATGCTGTTTTTGTCCAGGAAGAAACGGATAAAGAAGAAAATTGGTTTTTAGCATGGAATCCAGCAATGATTTTTCCTCAGCTGAAGGAAGGGGATGCAGTCCGCGTTTCTGAACTAAAGCCGCTTCGGGGAAGTATTTTTGATAAAAACGGAAAAGGAATCGCCATACAGACAAAAGTTCCTGAAATTCAAGTTGTTCCCGGGCAGCTTGGCGATGAGCCTGAAAAGGTAAAAGCGGAAGCAGCTAAATTGCTGAATCTCACCGTCCAAGACATCGACGCGAAGCTCTCAGCCAACTGGGTCAAGCCTGATGTTTCTGTGCCAATTGTGAAAGTGGATCCTGCCAATAAGGAGCTTCTTATAAAAATCACCTCACTGCCGGGCTTTCAAAAAGCAGATGTTAACAGCAGATATTATCCGCAGGGAGAAAGTTCTGCCCATCTGTCCGGATATGTCGGCAGCATAACAGCTGAGCAGCTTGAGAAGCTAAAGGATAAAGGCTATACAAGCACCTCGCAAATCGGAAAGACAGGCCTTGAATATGTGTACGAGGAACGCCTGAGAGGAAAGACAGGCTACAGAATCTTTATTGAAGCTTCCAATGAGACGATTGCAGAAACGCCTGCTGAAAATGGGGAAGATATCACAGTCACCATTGATGCCTCCCTGCAAAAGCATCTGTATGATCAGCTGAAAGGGGACTCAGGTACTGCTGTTGCTATCCACCCTAAAACAGGAGAAACCCTGGCGATGGTCAGCAGTCCATCCTATAATCCCAATGCCTTTGTTTTTGGAATGTCTAGCGAGGCTTACAAGATACTAGCTGAACATCCGCAAAAACCGCTCAGCGCGAAATTTAACAAAACCTTTTCACCTGGTTCAACATTTAAGCCTATTACGGCAGCTGTTGGGTTAAAGACCGGAAGCATTGATCCTGAAGCTGTTAAGAAAATTAATGGCCTGACATGGCAAAAAGGACCTGAGTGGGGCAAATATACAATTACGAGAGTTTCAGAAAAGTATTCATCTGTAAACTTAGAACGTGCACTTGTCTCATCCGATAATATTTATTTTGCACAAGCAGCTTTAGCTATCGGACCTGAAGCCTTTAAAAAGGGCTTAGAGGAATTTGGATTCAGTGAAGATATTGATTATGCATTTCCAATTGCAGCTTCATCCGTTTCAAATTCTGATTTAGCATCTAATGAAGTTCTGCTGGCAGACTCAGGCTACGGACAAGGGGAAGTGCTGATGAGCCCTATGCATCTTACAGCGGCCTATACCGTCTTTTTAAACGAGGGCAGCATGCTGAAGCCGTATCTGGAGAAAAAAGAACAGCCTGCACCTGAAATTTGGAAGGAAGGCATTATCAGCCCTGAGCAGAACTCGATTATTTTCTCTGATTTGGTCAAAGTTGTAGAAGATCCAAACGGAACAGCTCACAAGCCGAAATTGCCGAATATCAAGCTTGCCGGCAAAACAGGAACCGCGGAGCTGAAAACGACTAAGGAAGAGGTCGGGAAAGAAAATGGCTGGTTTGTCGGAATGAACACTGAGAACCCTGAACTATTAATTACGATGATGATTGAGGACGTAAAAGACCGAGGAGGCAGTCATTACGTCGTTCCAAAGGTCAAAAATGTATTTTCAAGCTATCTGAAGTGAATGTAATATTAAATAGACTGTATGGTACCCTAAAGCGAGCAAAATAGGTGTTTTAGGTACTCAAAGAGCAGCTATTGTCACCAAAAACTGTAAAAATTCTGTTATTGGCGGTTCTGAAAAATACAGTTACGATTGTAAGTGATTTGCCTATAGTGAACCTCTCATATTGAAAAAAAGCTATTGCCAGCGGCAATAGCTTTTTTTCATGAATTCATAAACGTTCGAATCGCTTCTCTATTTTCCTCAATATTTAGATCCAACACAGATCCTGCTCCGTCATATCGTGCATTTTCAAAGGTGCCGTCAACGGGAATGCGCATTGTTTCCAAATCGGATTTATTGGTAATCATGTCTTTTGCAATGAAAATCCCAGTGGACGTATCCACATTGGTATTAATATAAGGTGTGATGACTCCAGCCAGTTTAGGGAGTTTTGTTACGCCCTCTACAGTAAGCATATCTTTCATTAACAGATTCATCACTTCCTGCTGTCGCCTTACTCTGCCGAAGTCACTGTCGGCTCCGCCGCGGTAGCGCACGTATCCTAATAAGTGCTCTCCGTCAAGCTTTTGCAGTCCAGGTTCTATCGTTACACCGATTTTTTCTGACATTTGCTGCTCGACATTTATTTCTACGCCTTCTGGAAAGGCTGTATCAATCATGCTTTCGAATCCTTTAAAGTCAATGATTGCATAATGCTGAATATCGATATCAAAATTATGCTTTATGGTTTTGCGCAGCAGGTCCGGACCGCCGATGGCAAAAGCGGCATTTATTTTATTCTGGCCGTGACCCGGAATTTCCACTTAGGAATCCCGCATAATCGAAAGCAGCTTTGGTTTATTTGTTTTTTCATTGTATTGAGCAATCATGATTGTATCTGTGCGCGGATGTTTTTCTCCTCTTGAATCACTGCCAAGCACAAGAACATTTGTGTTTCCATTTTCATCTTTTTGGCCATTGAAGGAATATTCCTTCTTTTTTATGTTTGATTCTGCTGCGGTTTTATTTACGCCTGAGAGAAATTGATCGTAGGCGAACCAGCTAAGTCCCGCAAACAGAAGAGTAAAGATAGAGAAAAAGATCAGGACTCTCTTTTTGCCGCTTTTTTTCTTTTGCAGATGTTTATCTGAACGCATAGTAAACCCTCATTTCTAAAACATTGGAACTGACTACTAGTATACTTGCTTTTACCTGATATGTGGGATGTTAGATTTTGGAATTGATTGAATGGATACCTTTATAGGCTCAGGTATCCTATTGTAAAGGATTTCATAGCAGTTGAACAGAGGAAAATGACGCAGAATCGCACGAAAAGGAATGGATTCGATTCCTTTTTTCATTGTCTTTACAAAAATTAATAATCCTTTACCTGAACTTTAGATGCCCTTCATTCTGGCGTGCTACGTTAGAAGCATCAAAAGGAGGGAAGCAGATTTGAAGCATACTGTAAAAATGGCATCCATGTTCTTTTTAGTCGTGTTTATCCTTTTTCTTGCATCAGTGTATGGCGGGAGTCAGGGACGCGCCGGTACAGGTGAAAATCAGCTTTCGGAGATTCATTTGCTTGGCATGAATGATTTGCATGGGCAGCTGAATACGCATTCTGTGCTTTCTGGAAAAAAAGTTGGCGGAGCAGAATATTTATCTGCTCATGTAAACAGACTTAGACAGGAACACGAACACACGATGCTTGTTCATGCAGGCGATATGACAGGCGGAAGTCCTCCCATTTCTTCTCTTTTTCAAGATGAACCGACCGCAGAATTCTTAAATCAGCTCCGTGTAGATGTCGGCACTCCCGGAAACCACGAATTTGACCAGGGAGCAGACGAACTCATGAGGCTTGTAAGCGGAGGATTCCATCCTAAAACAGGTTTCTTTAAAGGCACTCATTCGGATTATATTTCAGCAAATGTCATCAATAAAAAAACAGGAAAACCGATGTTTCCCGCCTATTCAATAAAAGAAATAGATGGTGTCAGAATTGGATTTATCGGTGTCGTCACGACAGAAACGAATCAATTTCTGCTGCCGGAAAATCAAGATCAAATTGAAATCATTGATGAAACAGAAGCTATCAATCAAACAGTTGAACAATTAAATAAAAAAGGGGTAA
The DNA here is from genome assembly GCF_009674765.1 of Metabacillus idriensis. Taxonomy (GTDB): domain Bacteria; phylum Bacillota; class Bacilli; order Bacillales; family Bacillaceae; genus Bacillus_P; species Bacillus_P idriensis. The sequence goes on from NZ_WKKF01000001.1 coordinate 940,638, forward strand.
AATCCATCGTCGTTCTAGCGCATGTGGGAGCAAATTCAGATGAAAACGGGGAGAATGCAGGCGAAGCTTTAACCGAGATGGCGCCAAACATCAGTGATGAAGTCGATGTGATCTTCGGAGCGCACAGTCATCAGCATGCCAATACGGTTGTAGATAACAAGCTGATCGTTCAAAGCTACTCGTACGGTAAAGCTCTATCAGACGTGACATTAACGATTGACCGCAAAAAGAAAGAGATCGTTCAAAAAGAGGCTGAAATTGTCTTAACGGACCATAATACCGTCAAGCCTGACCAATCTGCCCTTCAACTGATTAAGAAATTTGAGGATAGGATTGGAGAAGAATACAGCACTCCTGTTGGAAGTCTTCCTCAAAACCTTTCCAGAAAGAAGAATGATCAGGGTGAGTCTCCTTTAGCAGCCTTCATAGCAGGCGCGCTGAATGAGGATATGAACACAAAGATCTCCATGGTCCACCATGGCGGTATACGAGAGAGTTTAAAAGCAGGAAAGATAACAAAGCAGCAGGTTATAGCCGCGCTTCCTTTTCACCATTACGCAGTAAAGGTTAAAATGACCGGTAAAGAAGTAAAAACAATCCTTGAACAGCAGTGGGCTTTAAAAGCTGAAAATTTACTACAAATAGAGGGAATCACCTATTCCATCAATCGAAATGCGCCACACGGTGAAAGAATCAGTGATATAAAGAACACACGGGGAGAATTGATTCAGGATCACCGCACTTATACCGTCGCAACAAGCAACTACCTTGCTTCGGGCGGTGACGGATTTAAGGGGTTTAAACAAACGGAACTGATTAAAATGGGACCTGAATTATCAGATGTACTAGCGGGTAAGCTTGATAAAATTAATTAACATTAAGCCGAAGCAAAAATACGCTTCGACTTATTTCCAAAGGATGGCTAGTCAATCCTGTCCATATCCTGCATCTTTATCCGGATGCGTAAAAGGAAAGCCCTCGGGCTTTTTTTTGCTTTCAATCAGCTCACGGTTCTCACTAGTATTCCAGCCGATGTCGTTTGTTGGGTGAACCCATTGATCGCCTGCCATAATCGCAGGATCGACCTCATCACTCCATTGGTTTAAGGGAGATTGTCTGGAGTTATAAAAACTGTCTCCAATGACAACACCGTGCTCGTTGATGAAGGGCTTTTGCATGCTGATTCCTGTGCCTTTCCATGACGGGGCACTGGCTTGATGGGGAAGGGTATCGTCTAAAGAATACTCATCTTTTTTGCTCATCCTGTTCACCTCCATTTTTAGTATGTTCTTTTAAAAGCCCGGATATGAAAGAATGCCTATGGCTATGCTACTAAAAAAGGAGTGATCATCATGAATCAGGAATTTCCAGTCGCTATGCTTCAGGAGGAGTACTTGGAAAAAGTGAAGAAAATGGAAAATGAGCTTCGCGCTGAAACAGGCGAAGAAATCGTTCTCATCGCTTATCAGCACAAACAAGACCATAATTGACTCGTTTTCCCTCTCATAAGATGAAACGTAAGGTTCACACTAAATGTAGTGAGGAATTCTCACACATCTGCCTGAGGGGGATTTTCATGAAAAGAAAAGCTGCAAGAGATCAAGCGCTAAAAAACAATTTCACACCGAAAGAAAGCCTGCCTGATACGGAATTCTCAAGCGAGGCTGTATATAGTCAGGAAAATCCGGCTAAAGGCGCAAACCGCAACAGCAAAAATGGAAGCAAAGGGCGCTCCGGAGGTTCATTTTCATGACAAAGAAAACAAACAAAAGCGCACACAGCGAACAGCATAAAAAGCCGATGGAGCCAAGTCTCCTTGAAGAAGAGTTTGGAACCGAAATGGGCGATTACAACTCAGCCAAATTTATAGATGCATTTGCAGAGAAAAAAGCAAAGTCATGCAAAAAAAGCGACAAGCAAGAGAGTTAAGGGGAAAAGAAAAGCGGAACCGCTGATGCTTGTGCATCTGGTTCCGCTTTTCGTGTTAACTAACTTTATCTTCAAGTTTTCGTTCTGTCACTGCGTAAGGAGTCGTCTTCAGCGTGATTGGATCGTAATGCACAAGGACAATGCTCTCTCCTTTGATCAGCTCGCCCGTTCTCAAATAGGCATCAAGCTGGAACGGCACTTTATCAAGCACAGTATGCTTATATAAGTCTTTTTCAGCAAATGCTTTCTTTTCAAATTCTTCGCCAAGCAGGCCCGGATTTGAGAGGATGGTTTGATAGAGCTTGCTTCTTTCTGTTTTTGACAGCATATCATCCCACCACGGTTTGCGCGGTTTATGTTTTTGAGAAGACAGGTAATCAAACTTCATAAAGCCTTCAGCAATAGCTGCCTGCTCTTTATAACGAGAGGACAGGAAGGTATAAAGCCGTTTAAATAAGTCTTCAAGCTGATGACCGATGCGGACCCAGCCCTGCTCGTCCCAATACGTTCCGAATGCCTGAAAGAAGTCAAATGGAGTATCAAAGACATCTTTAATTAAATATTCAATCGTAGCATCCATGCGATGGTCGTTCCAATACTTCTCCAAAACATCCTCAACCTGTTTAATCTTCACAATGTCCTCAAACGGGAGCACATTGTTTTTCAAAATCTCATATGGAGAGTGATCCATATAGACGTAATCATGATCAGCAGCACGGAGACGCAAACCTGTTCCGCGCAGCATTTTCAGGAATCCAAGCTGCATTTCTTCAGGACGCATTTCAAACACATCATTAAAGGTTTTACGGAATGACGTGTAATCTTCTTCGGGAAGACCTGCAATTAAATCCAGATGCTGATCAATTTTTCCGCCTTCTTTTACCATCGTGACGGTACGTGTCAGTTTGCTGAAGTTCTGGCGTCTCATCACAAGATCATTCGTTGCGTCATTTGTAGACTGTACGCCGATTTCAAAACGGAACAATCCTTTAGGAGCGTTATCGTTTAAAAATTGAATGACTTCAGGGCGCATGATGTCAGCAGTTATTTCAAACTGAAACACCGTTCCCGGCAGATGCTCATCAATTAAAAATTGGAACATCTCCATTGCGTAGCTTCTGCTGATATTAAACGTACGGTCAACAAATTTAATCGTTTTTGCTCCGTTTTTCATCAAGTAACGAATGTCGTCTTTTACTTTTTCGCGATCAAAATAACGTACACCCACTTCGATCGATGAAAGACAGAACTGACAGCTGAAAGGGCATCCTCTGCTCGTTTCAATATAAGTGACGCGCTTTGAGAGGTGGGGAATATCTTCTTCGAAACGGAAGGGAGAGGCGAGTTCAGCCAGATTGATTTTATTTCGCTGCGGATTAATCATAATGCTGCCATTTTCTCTATAGGCAATTCCGCTTACGTTTTTAAAGTTTTGTTCGGCCTGCAGCTCTTTTAGAAACTGTTTAAATGTTTCTTCACCTTCACCGATCACGATATGGTCGACCTCGGGAATCTGTTCCATCCATTCTCTTGTATCGTATGTTACTTCAGGACCGCCAAGAAGAATAATGAGCGATGGATTTATTTTTTTCATCATTTTAATAATCTTGATTGTTTCTTCTATGTTCCATATATAGCAGCTGAAACCGACAACATCAGGCTGCATGCGGAAAAGATCTGTTACAACATTCATAGCAGGATCTTTAATCGTATACTCAGCAAGCGTCACATCGAATTCCGGCTGTGCATGTGCTTTTAGACAGCGGAGGGCAAGACTGGTATGGATATATTTTGCATTTAATGTACTCAGTACAACTTTCATTTAAAACACCACTTCTACCTTAATTTTTGAATCAATCTATTCTATCACATTTTAGCCATAAAAGAAGGAGAGTATAAAACATGGAAAAAACCATCACCGGTGATGGTGATGGTTTGAATCTTTGTTAAAAGCTCTTTTCGTAAACATTGTTGCTTTTAGACTATATGTTTAAAACCATAAGTGGATTGTAGCGGAAGGAACTTGACTCCTGCGGGAAATAGAGGGAGATGGGAGACCCCGGAGGCATAGCCGAGGAGGCTCCCACCCTCCCCGCGGAAAGCAAGTTCCTGAAGCGGAAAGCAACGGACAATATTTATAATCAAAAACAACAATTTATTCGAAAACAGCTTTGTTATAAGAGATGTTGCGCTTTTTTATCGATATTGAACCTTTTCTTCTCTGTTCTTAAAGTATTTCTTTAAATTCGTAGCCTTCAGTTCAATAATCGGCTGTGTCACAGTTTTGACAAAGTTTGTTGATAAGATAAACGTTAACAGAATGGACAGGAGAATAATCAGTGTGACGCTCTGATAATCCTTAAGCCATTCAAGAGCATCGCTGTTTCTGAACGATTTGACAATGAAACCGTGCAGCAGATAAACATAGAATGTTCTTGTTCCCCAATGAGTGAAGAAAAAGTTTCTCTTCGGTATCAGGGACAGAAAACTGAATGTCAGAATAAATGTCAGACTGTAGAATCCTAATCGGATAAATGCATCAGCCGCATCTGCATTGCTTACTGCAGAATAGGGCTTTGATCCGAACAGCCATTCATAATCAAAATCAAGATTGAAATAGGCAATAAACGTTACAAGCAATAATGCAATGGATGCTAAACGAACCTTCGCCGTTGTTAATTTCTTAAAATGTGATTTATCAAGATAGAATCCAGCTAAAAAGAGCGGGAAGAACACAAATGTTCTCGATACACTCAAGTAATTGCTGGCTGAATCAACATAGCCGATCGCTACTCCAAGTCCGATTGCAATCAGCATCGCCAGTCGCTTATCGAGTTTAGTGTAAGCAAATAAGAACAAATTCCAAAAGAATAAACTCATAAGGAACCACAGCGACCAGTGCGGATCAAATGGATCAACAGCAAGCGTGTTTCCGGATTCCACTAAGAAGTAATACACAGAGTAAATTCCCTGAAAGATCAAATAAGGGATAATCAGTTTTTTAAAGATTTTCTGCACATAGCCCTTTTTGTTGTATCCTTTAGCAAAGAACCCTGATATTAAAATAAAGGCCGGCATATGAAAGGTATACAAAAACTTATAAACATTCAGCATAAATTCATTATCATCAATAAATGAGCGAATTACATGACCAAACACAACAAGTATGATCAGAATAAACTTCGCATTATCGAAATAGCTCTCACGATTTTTCATACAATCACCCATTTTCACAGAAGTCATAAGAGGCTCCCGAGTTTAGTTTCCCCACAAGCAGTCTTTGTTACCCTTTTACCCATCTTACAAAGAGTTTAAAACAGCCAGGTTGGAATATAAGCCATTTTAAAAGGATTGTAAAGAACATGTAAGGTATATGTAAAATGTTAAAATATTTGCATTTTTTGTCTGAATTGAATTGTTTGTGTAGGTACTATGGAGTAAAATTGTCACTTAACAGAAAATGATGAAGGACAATTCAGTTTCATGTTGAATTTAAAAAGGATGAAAATTTGCCCGGCGGCAAGGAGCGAAAAATAGCATGAGCCAAGTTATCAATAAATGTGAAATCACATCACTGCAGGAACAGATTAAGTTGCTGGAATTGGAAAACAAACGCCTTCTGGAAAACAGCCGTCAACATGAAATCGTCTTTGAAAGTGCAATGGAAGCCATCATTATTATTGATGAGTCATTTCATTTTATAGATTGCAATAAATCAGCATGCCTCCTTTTTCAACTGACAAAAAAAGAAATGCAGAAGCGGAAAATGTGCGATTTTTTATCTCTAGTTCCTCATCAGCAGCTTCATAAGCAGGTGGAAGAACTGAGGGATCAAGACCAGACCTCCGATGAACTGATTATCAAGCTTGACAATGGACAAGTGAAATTCGTTGAGATTTCCATTCAGAAAAATGCACTTGGAACGAAGCATTTAGCGTTAATGCGCGATATTTCCTCTAATAAAATGCTTGAGCGGGAACGGACAATCAATGAACAGCTCTTTAAAGATCTTTTTCACCGGGCTGTAGACGGCATTGTCATTTTTGACGGCAGCGGCCAGTTTATTGATGCAAACGGTTCGTTCTGTCAAAACTTTGAAATTGACAAAAGCAAACTGAGTACATTTAAACTGGATGATTTTATTGAAGGGGAAAATCAGTTTAAGCTTGATAAGCTGTGGTCGATCCTGAACGAGGGAGGCCGTGCCAAAGGCGAAATGCCCGTTCTCCTTCAGTCAGGAAGAAAAAAAGTGTTTGAATTCACCTCAACCTCAAATGTGCTGAGCGGATTTAATATGGCGATTATGAGGGATATTACCGATAAACGGAATATGGAAATGAAGCTCTTTAAGAGCGAGGAACGCTTCAGGGAGATCTTTGAGAATGCAATCGATGCCATCATTATCTGGAACAATGACGGCAGAATCATCAGTGCCAATCAGTCTGCCTGCCGGACCTTTGAATTATCGATAGAGAATTTAATCAGCAGCAGTATATACGACTTTATGGACTTAAGCGATCTGAAGTTCAGAGCCGCTAAAAAAGAATATGTGCGAAAAGGCGCTATTCGAGAGGAATTATTGTTTTACATGCCAAACGGACAATGCAAACAGCTTGAATTCACATCAAAAATGGACGTGACAGATGGCCATCATTTAACGATTCTAAGGAATGTCAGCGATCGTAAGCGCATGGAAAAAGAGCTCCGCGAAAGCGAACAGAAGTTCAGGAAGATTTTTAACGGTGCGATGGACGGCATTGTGCTGATTGATGACAGCTACACGATTATCGACGCGAATCCAACAGCAAGCCATATCCTTGAAATTCCGCTAGGCGAGATTCATAAATATAACCTGCACGAGCTGATTTCCCACGATAAAATAGAAGGGAATTCGATGTATTTTATCGATGAAACAACAGAGGAAATCCCGTTTAAGCTTCAAAATAATAAAGAAAAAATCCTTGAGTTTTCATTAAAGCGGAACATTATTGAAAACATGAATCTTGCGATCTTCCGCGACATTACAGAAAAGAAAGAATTGGAAGAACGGCTTCGCAAATCAGATACACTTAGTGTCGTAGGAGAACTCGCAGCCGGAATTGCTCATGAAATCCGCAATCCGATGACGGCTTTAAAGGGATTTATTCAGCTTCTTGAAGCGAATGTCAAAGAAGATTTTTCGATGTACTTTAATGTCATAACATCTGAGCTGAGCAGGATTGAATCCATCATTACCGAGTTTTTGATCCTTGCAAAGCCCCAGGCAATCTCTTATCAGGAAAAAGAAGTGGTCACCATTATGAAGGAAACGATTGAACTTCTGAATGCCCAGGCAATCCTTGTAAATGTACAGATCCAATTGAATCATAATGGGTCAGTCCCGCTTGTTTATTGTGAGCCAAACCAGCTGAAACAAGTATTTATTAATATCTTGAAAAATGCGATTGAAGTGATGCCAAGCGGAGGCACGATTCAAGTAGATATTATGATGAAAAATGAAAATGAACTTCAAGTCTCAATTATTGATGAAGGATCCGGAATTCCTGAAGATAAAATCAAGCGTCTTGGAGAACCGTTCTATACTACAAAAGACAGAGGAACTGGCCTTGGTTTAATGGTCAGTTATAAAATTATTGAAGAGCATTGCGGCAAAGTGGAGGTTGAAAGCAAAGTCGGAAATGGTACAGCGTTTCACATCACACTGCCGATCAGACAAACCATGTGAGAGGAATCCATATGCACTCATACACAGCAGTTCACACACCAATTGGCAAAGTAATCGTAACAGCAGATGATCACTTTATTACAAGGGTGTTCCTTATAGAAGAACAATTTGAAGAACATTTGCTCAAACACCCAATGCAGCAGTCAGATGAGCATCATTTATTAAAGGAAGCAAAAAAACAATTATCCGAATATTTCGAAGGAGGAAGAACCTCTTTTCAGCTGCCATTCAAGCAGGAAGGGACGGCTTTTCAAGAACAAGTGTGGTCCGCTCTTTCAGAGATTCCTTTTGGTGAGTCACGGACTTACCTTGATGTTGCTGTTAAAATCGGCAACCCAAAAGCGGTCCGGGCAGTAGGACAGGCCAACAAGAAAAATTCCCTGCCAATCTTCATCCCCTGTCACCGCGTGATTGGAGCTAAAGGAATGCTGACAGGATATGCAGGCACAAAGACGGATTTAAAAGCAGTTCTGCTTGACCTTGAAAAAATTTCCTATCATTCTTAATTTGCTTGTCACATACTTACCCGCGCGACATATTATTTAGTATAGTTAAAAAAGTTGCCCCGGGGCAAAAAAGGTGTGTGATGAGAGTGTGGAAACGTCCAAATAAACTCGCATTCTATGCTGATTTATTTTCAAAAATGAATGTGATTACGGAAGAGCAGAAAAAAACGATATTGAGCAAGAAATAGAGGAGTTCAGCAGCAGTCTGAGCTCTTTTGCTGTGAGGGGGAGATAAAATGAAAGATCCAAAAGACGAAAAGGGGATACACACAGATTTTATCAATCGAATGACATACGGGGAGTATCTTCAATTAGAACCGCTGCTCAGCAGCCAGAAGCGATTGTCTGGCCATCATGATGAAATGCTGTTTATCATCATTCATCAAGTAAGCGAGCTGTGGATGAAACTGATCCTTCATGAACTGAGCGCAAGCATTGAAGCCATTGAAAAAGGGGAATTATCGATGGCCTTTAAAATGCTTGCGCGCGTATCAAAAATCCAATCTCAAATCATTGAAGCCTGGGACGTTCTATCAACCTTAACACCATCAGAATATGTCCAGTTCCGCGACAAGCTCGGACAAGCATCAGGCTTCCAGTCTCATCAATACCGGATGATTGAATTTGCATTGGGCTACAAAACCACACATGTATTGGACATCTATAAAAAAGATCCTGATTTGCACCAAACGCTGTCTGAAGCGCTCCATAAGCCAAGTATCTATGACGTATCGATTCAAGCATTGGCAGCAGCGGGCCTTCCCATTCCTGATGAAACACTGAACAGGGACGTAACCGTTACATACAAAGGTGATCAGGCAGTTGAGGCTGCGTGGCTTGAAGTGTACCGCAGCCCAGAGGCGTACTGGGACTTATACGAACTTGCTGAAAAATTGATTGATATCGAAGACTGGCTGCAGCAATGGCGCTTCAGGCACATGAAAACAGTAGAACGCATCATCGGCTTCAAAAAAGGAACAGGCGGATCATCAGGTGTCACGTATTTAAAGAAGGTGCTCGACCATCGTTTTTTTCCGGAGCTTTGGGATATACGGACGAAGCTGTAAGGATTGCATGCCCATTCCATTTGGAATTGGGCATTTTTTGTTGTAAATTGTTCAACTCATGAGTTTTGCCTGAAAAAATATAAAAAATTCCAATTATTCAATTGACAACTATTTAACAATTCGATTATCATCTAATTAGATAATCGTCTAATCGGAGGGGAAACAATGCAGCTGAACAAACTCGTCACGTTTCATAAAGTTATGGGAGATGCGACCAGGATCCGTATTCTGGCCCTTTTATCCAAAGGTCCCAAAAACGGTCAGACGCTTTCAGGTATTCTCGGACTGACACCGCCGACCATTACACACCATTTAACAAAGCTTAGAGAAATCAGCCTGATTTCTGAAAAACGGGTTAAAAACACCATCTATTTTCAGGTGAATGAAAAACTGCTGCAGCAGCTGTCACTTGGCATGATGGAAATTGTAACAGGCAAAGGGGAGCTTGAAGTGAATCAGGAAAAAACAGCAGAGCATACAAAGATACTTGGGAATTACTTAACGAAGGACGGCAAGCTGAAAACCATTCCGCCGCAGCGGAAAAGAAGGCTGATTGTTCTTTATCATTTAGCAAAGGGATTTGAGGCAGGGAAGAAATACCCGGAAAAAGAGATCAATGAATACATTAAAAGATTTCATGAGGATTTTGCGACGATTCGAAGAGAGTTTATCGTCAATCACATCATGTATCGGGAAAACTCCATTTACGAATTGAATCCTAAAGAATTATGGGCGAAAATTGAATAGGAGCGGATGGGATGATCAAACTGGAGCCAAGAGAACAAGAACACCTTCCTGCTGAAATTGAAATCATGAATTCCAATCCGGATTTTAATCTTATTTCATGCGGGAAACCTCATCTAACGGAAGAAGAGTTACAGAAAGAACGCGAAGAAGGAAAAGCAGTTGATGCAAAACGGTTTATGATTAAACATGAGAATCAAATCATAGGCATCATTGAATATTGCCCGCTGAATCCGAATGACGGGAAACCGTGGATTGGCTTGTTTATCATTCACCGAAATTTTCAGGGCAAGGGACTTGCGAAGCTTGCCTATGAAACAGCAGAAGAGGAACTCCTTGCCGCGGAAGGCTTCAGCGAAGTCAGGCTCGGGGTGCTGACAAATAATGATCGCGGCAATTTATTTTGGCAGCGGATGGGGTATACCGCTTTTAAAGAAGGAATGCATGAGAATAGACCAATCTATCATTATAAGAAAAGGCTATTTTCGTAAACTTTGTTGCTTTAAAACTAGATATTAAAGACCCTAAGTGGATTGCAGCGGATAAACTTGACTCCTTCGGGAACGTAGAGGGAAATGGGAGACCCCGGAAGCGAAGCTGAGGAGGGCTCCCACCCGGACCGCGGAAAGCAAGTTCCTGGAGCGGAAAGAAACGGACAACATTTATCATGAAAACAACAATCTTTGCGAAAACAGCTTAAGAAAAAAATAAAGTAGAGCGATGAACGCTCTACTTTTTCTGTAAATGAGACAATGCCAGCGCACCAACCAAAATGGCCCCTTTAATGATGTCCTGAGCATAATAAGGAACGTTCAGCATGGTTAAGCCGTTTAGTAATATGCCGATGAGGATGGCGCCGAAGAACGTGCCGATGACATTTGGCTTGCCTGCTCCAAAGACGGAAATGCCAATAAACGCAGCAGCCACACCGTCCATCAATAGGGGAGCACCGGCTGAAACCTGCCCTGTTCCAATCCTTGATGCAAGGATAATTCCTGCGATCGCTGCAAAAACCCCGCTCAGCACATAGGCATATGTCCGGTAACGATTAACAGGTATTCCTGAGAGTCTTGCAGCTTCCCGGTTTCCGCCGGTCATATAAAACAGCCGGCCGGGCTTTGTATACTGCAAAAACAAGTGAACTAGAATGACAGTTATGATCATCAGCAGAGCTGAAAAGGGAATTGAAAACAGGCTGCCCTGTCCGATGAAAAGAAACGAGGGAATAAACTTCCCGGTCGCGGTTCCGCCGCCTTCAAGAGGCATGCTGTTGTAAATTGAGTAGCCTTTTGTGTACGTCAAATGAATCCCGTTTACGATATACATGACTGCAAGTGTTGCGAGCAGATCAGGAAGCTTTACTTTTACAACTAAAAAAGAATTGATTAATCCGACTACGATTCCGATTACGATTGGGACAAGCAGCGCGACAAGCAATTCCTGTCTGAATAAAACCAGTGCAGCCGCACTTCCAATCGTGGCAAGACTGACAGTAGACCCTACAGATAAATCAAATCCATCAACAATCAGCGAAAAGGTAATGCCAATTGCAACAAATGTGACAATTGAAATCGACCGCAGGATGTCACTGAAATTTGAATACGTTAAAAATTCGTCCACTGCGATGCTGAAGTAGATGGTAACAGCTAAAATGACGAGCATAGTGCCGTGCTTATACAGAAAGGGCAGAATGCTCCTTTGTTTTTTTGTCTTGATGACGATGGCTTCCTCCATCATCTTCACCTCCTGATGCATAATAAATGAGCTTTTCTATCGTTGCTTCCTCGTGTGTGAGGACTTTGGCCACTTTGCCTTTATTTAAAACAATGATGCGGTCGGCTACTTCCAGCAGTTCCTCCCATTCACCTGAAAAATAGACAATTCCTTTTCCTTCAGCCGCAAGCTGCTGAATCAGCTGGAAGACTTCTTTTTTGGCGCCGACATCAATCCCTTTTGTCGGTTCATCAAAAAGAAAGAGTGAGGAATCGGTATTAAGCCATTTTCCGATCACAACCTTTTGCTGATTACCTCCGCTCAGCAGACTTGTGGAAATGGAAGGGGAGGCAGCTGAAATATTTAACCGGCTGATCAGCCGGCTTGCTAAAGCTTGTTCCTTCTGCTTTGAAATCCACAGGTTCTTTGTGATGGAGCCGAGCGACTGGATCGATAAATTCACCGATACAGGTTCATGAACAAACAATCCCTGTTTTCTTCTCTCTTCAGGAATCAGGCAAATGCCTGATTGAATGGCGGCTGCAGGGGAGGTGAGTTTAACCCGTTTCCCTCTAAGTTCAATCAAAGCTTTCGTGGAGCTTAAACCATATAAAGCTTCAGCAAGCTCTGTTTTTCCAGCGCCTGCTAGACCTGCTACTCCGACAATCTCTCCTTCATGGACAGTGAAGCTTAGTTTGCTGCCGAACTTCTCAATCACTACACCTTCTGCAAGAAATAAGGGTTTTTCGAATGTCTTGCCCGTTTTTCTCTTCTCAATTTGAAAAGCGGAGCCAATCATATGCCTGACGATCTCTGCAATTTCAATGTCCGCGGCATCACCGCTGTGAACAACGCTTCCATCCCGTAAAATGGTCACTCTGTCACAGATTTCTTTTACTTCTGAGAGCTTATGAGAGATATAGATAATCGCTGTACCTTCTGCGCGCAGCTGCCTGATGATGGTAAAAAGAATGCTGGTTTCTGTATTACTTAGAGGAGCTGTCGGCTCATCTAAAATGATGTAGTTTGCAGATGCAGAAAGGGTTTTGGCAAGTAAAATCAGCTGCTTTTCCTGAAGCGTGCAATCCTGAACCAGCTTGCTGACATTGATCCTGAGGCCGACCCGCTGCAAAACGGCCTCTGCGTCCGCTTTCAGCTTTCTGTAAGATATGGCTGCTGACTTTTGATCAGGGATGTTTGCCACGTTTTCATAGACTGTGAGAGTAGGGAAGAGGGCAGTGTCCACTTCCTGGACAACAAACCCGATTCCAGCTTTTTTAGCGTCTGATGGATGCTGAAAGACAGTTTCTTTCCCGTGTATGGAAATGGTCCCCTGATCTGGTTTGTAATCGCCCGACAGGATCTTCATCAGCGTGCTTTTGCCTGCGCCATTCATGCCAAGCAGCGCATGAACTTCTCCTTTTTTGACAGTGAAAGAAACGCCTTTTAAGACGGCTGCTTCACCAAAGGATTTATAGATGTCATTCATGATGAGGGAGCCCATGTTTATTCCCCCTTCGTTTCAAGTGTTTTCATCCAAGGTGATGTGGCGACAGTGGATGTGCCCCATCCTTGCACATATTCTGAGAGAGAGTCCATTTTAATAGATTGCTCAGGAAGCGCTGATCCTTCAACAAGATGCGGTTCAAGGGAATAAATGTTAGGTGTTTCTTCTCCTGCAATCTTTTGATATGCAAAGCGGACCTGTACGCGTCCGACTTCGGCAGGATCCGTTGCTGCAGTTGCAGTCCAAGGGCTGTTTTCCTGCTGCATCAGTTCAAGGTCTTCATCACTTAAGTCAATTCCGTACACTTTAATTTCATCACGCCCGGCCTGCTTGATGGCACGAGTGGCACCTTTTGCAAACTCATCCCATGCGGCAAAGACCGCGTCAATATCGCCTTTGTTCGGATACTTTTTCAAGATGGCTTCCATTTGTGTTTGGGTGTCTAAAGCTGTATTGGCGCTTGCTGTTCCGAATTTCGCCACTTCTTTGATGTTTGGATAGCGCTGTTTGAACGCTTCATAGATGGTGTGGCGTCTTTCCATTGGCGTAAAGCCTGCGACCCAAACCGTAACGATTTCACCTTCGCCGTTTAAGTCTTCAGCTAATGTTTTAAGTGATTTCCAGGCAAGGCTGTAATCGTCCTGGTCAATGACAGTTACGCCATCTGCATTGATGTCACTGTCAAAGGCTACAACAGGAATGCCTTTAGCAACAGCTTTTTCAACAGGGCCTTGAAGGGCGTCTGCACGGCCGTGGTCGATTAAGATGGCATCCACGTTTTGCGTAATAGCTGTTTCTACATATGTAGCCATTTTTGATAAGTCGTTATCTGCGTTGTATATTTGTACAGATCCGCCGAATTTTTCGACTTGCTCTTGAACACCAGAGATGTATTGAGAAGAAAACGTTCCAATAGACATCTGCATAATCGCTGCTATTTTGAGCGGCTTTTGTACGGCTTCAGGTATTTCGTTGCTGCCTGAAACAGCATCACCAGCCGTTTCTTCTTTTTTTTCTTCAGAAGCTTTCGGCTCAGTGCCTGATACAGCATCCTGTTCACTTGTGCACCCCGCTAATAGAAACACAAACAATGTCAGTAAAATAAATAAGTGCCAGAACCCTTTCAATTTACGCTTCCCCCTTAAATACTCTTTGAATTTCTGATTGATAATCTCCGGATAAAACGCCTTTTTCTGTAATGATTCCCTTGATCAAGTGATGGGGAGTTACGTCAAAAGCAGGATTGAACACTTTTACATGATCAGGGGCAATCTGCTGCCCGCCAAAATGGGTAATTTCTTTGGAATCGCGTTCCTCAATTGGGATGTCTGCACCGCTTTTCGTTTCAGGATCAAAAGTAGAAAGCGGGGCTGCAACATAAAACGGGATTTGAAAGGCGCCGGCTAAAAGAGCCAGATTATACGTCCCGATTTTATTGGCGGTATCCCCATTAGCCGCAATGCGGTCTGCCCCGACGATGATGGCGGAAATGCCTTTTGAGAAAATCGTATGTGCAGCCATGTTGTCGGTAATCAGCGTCACATCGACATCTGCCTGCATGAGCTCCCAAGTTGTCAGGCGTGCACCTTGCAGAACAGGGCGTGTTTCACATGCGTAAACGGATAGATGGATGTTTTTTTCTTTAGCAAGATAGAAGGGTGCAAGAGCCGTTCCGTAACGGGCAGTAGCAATTGAACCGGCATTGCAGATTGTCATGACAGAATCGCCGTCTTTAAAAAGAGGGAGGGCGTTCTCGCCGATTCTGCGGCACGTCGCTTCGTCTTCTACTTGGATTTGTATGGCCTCATGAAGAAGGTTGGTTTTCGCTTCGTTAACAGAAACGGCACCTTGCACGCTTTTTACCAGCCTGCCGAGGGCCCAGAATAAATTAACGGCAGTCGGTCTTGAGCTTGCAAGATAATCATGATCGCGGGTAAGCTGGCTGTGAAATTCGTCTAAATTCTCGGTTTCATACTGTTTGGCAGCTAGAGCAAGGCCAAAGGCGGCGGTTATTCCGATGGCAGGAGCGCCGCGCACTTTTAATGCTTTAATCGCTTCCCAAACGTCTCTGACCGATTCAAGTTTTATATATTCTGTCACAGCAGGGAGCTTTTGCTGATCCAGCAGGCGGATATACGTTTCTTTCCATTCGACAGAACGGGGAATGATGGTATTTGTAAATGACATGATGATTTCTCCTTATCTGACAGGTACTTGTTTGAAATAATCTGCAAGTTCTGCAGTTGTTTTAATAGCTTGACGATTTTTAACAAGCTTGCTTCCTAAATCAAGCGCACGCTGTTTTGCTTCAATTTTTCGCTCGTAAGGTTCAATCGAATCAAGATCCGCTACGTGGGCAAGGCCGATTGTCCGTCTGATGATTTCAATGCCTGCAAAACCAATTGCATCTTCAAACGCTTTTTCAAGAATAAAAGAAAGATAGCCATCCACTTTTGCGTAAGCTTCCAGACTGTCATTCTTCCATGCTTCAGAAAATTCTTTTTCAAAAACAGTCCATGCTGTTTCGATATGATCCAGAAGAACATGCTGTTTCTCTTCGTCTCTTGAGATGGCATTCAATAAAAGGTTTGCGAAGAAGTGTCCAAGGTCAAATCCGATCGGACCATAGTAGGCGAATTCAGGGTCAATTACCTTCGTTTCTGTTTCACTTGCAAAAATACTGCCTGTGTGAAGATCGCCGTGAACAAGTGTTTCAGCTTCTGTCAGAAATTTATGTTTTAATTTAGCCACTTCTAATTTTAGCTGACCATCGTTCCAAATGTTTTCAGCATCCTGTCTCAGCTCTTCTTCAAAGCTGTTTGACTCATAGTCGAAAAATGGATCTGTAAAGACAAAATCTTCAGTTATTTTGCAAAGTTCGGGGTTTGAAAATTGTTTGACAAACTGTTTTTTCACCTGCGGATTCAGTGCGAAATCAGAATTGTAGAATAATGTTTTTCCTAAAAACTCGCCGATGTGTCTTCCTAATAGCGGGAAGTCCCTGCCTTCAATCAAACCGGCTCTTGCAATCTGCAGATGAGAGAGATCTTCCATTGCCGTGATCGCCAGAGTCTCATCTGTGTAATAAACCTTTGGCACATACAAGCTTGCCACTTCTGCCTGCTTCAGCAGGGCGCTGCTTTCAATTCTGGCACGGTCAAGAGTAAGCGGCCAGCTTTCGCCGATTACTTTCGCATAAGGAAGCGCCTGTTTGATGATGATGCCTTTCTGATTTTGATTCACAATGTGAAAAACAAGGTTCAAGTTGCCGTCGCCAATTTCCCTGCACGTCAGGACACTTTTTTCTTCAAACAATCCAAGTCTGATGGCTAGAGCCACAGCGGCACTTTCAGTTAACGGTTCATAAGCAGGTGATCGATAGTTTGACATGGTTTTTAACCCTCCAGATTTAATAGTTAGAGGCTTTTCAGACAATAAGAAAAGCCTCTTCCACAGTGAAAGAGGCTTGAAGTCATAGGCTTCGCACCTCTTATCTGCCAGAAAGAAATTCTTTCTGTTGGAATTAGCACCGTGCCTTGTGGGAGAAATCTCCCCGCGCATAAAAAACTGCGCCCCATTTTACAATGGTTTTACGGTCGGTTGCTGGGCGTCATCGGGCCAAATCCCTCAGCCTACTCTTGATAAGAGATAGTATGAAATTAAAGTTTCGTGATAAAAAATGTATTCGCATAATTTGGAATTTATCACTTGTTCTGAATGTTAACAGGTATAACGAAAAACTGTCAATACTTTTTTTAAGAGTAAAAATGAGGAAGTCTGTCTTTGAAAATAGGAATTTGTTTCCTGATTTCATGCGCTTTCTCCATCTGGAGCACTGCTGTAATTGAGGTTTGCTCTGTCCCGGCCTCAGCTAAAATTTCTCCCCACGGATCAATGATCATCGAGTGGCCGGCGAACTCATTTTTCGGATCACTGCCTGAGCGGTTGCAGGCTACAACAAAACACTGATTTTCAATCGCACGGCTGATCAGCATCGATTTCCAGTGATGAAGTCTTGGAAGCGGCCATTCCGCCACTACATAAAGAATTTCTGCTCCTTGTGTTGTATGAACACGGATCCATTCAGGGAACCGGATGTCATAGCAAATGACACCCGCACTCTGCAAACCGTCAAGCTGAAACAGGCCTTTTTCAGTTCCGCCGTTTAAATACAGGTGCTCATCCATCAGTTTAAAAAGATGAAGCTTGCTGTATTCATGGATTAGCTCACCTTGTCTATTAAAAATATACATCGTGTTGGTTACGCCTGATTCCGTTTTTTTCGCAACAGAACCAGCCACAATACTGACTTCGTGTGTTTTAGCCAGACTGCTTACAAGAGCGATTGTTTTGGTGCCGTCTAAATCTGCAATCTCGTCAAGCCGGGTAAGATCATAGCCGGTTGTCCACAGTTCAGGGAGAACGATCACATCCGGTTTTTCAGCTGCTGCTATTTTTTCTATTTCTTTTTTTACCGTTTCAATATTTGCTTCAGGGTTACCGAATACAATGTCTATTTGCAGGCAAGCCACTTTTAGATTCATCACTCGTCATCTCCGCCTTAAAAATTTTTCTTTACAAGCTGACTCTAACAATATATGATTTTTCACTAGAATTTCAAGAATTTTTTGAGAAGGTGTAAAACATGAAAAACTTCAATCAATCACAGTTATTAAATAAGCTTCCAAAGCAGTTTTTTGCAAGTCTCGTAGCAAGAGTGAATGCAAGTATCGAAGCGGGGCATGACGTGATTAATCTTGGACAGGGAAACCCGGATCAGCCCACACCGCCTCATATTGTGAAGGCTCTTCAAGAGGCAGCAGAAAATCCGGACTACCACAAATATTCTCCGTTCCGCGGACAGAAATTTCTTAAAGAGGCAATTGCGGAATTTTACAAGCGGGAATACGGCGTGACACTGAATGCTGACAAAGAAGTCGCGATTTTGTTCGGCGGAAAAGCAGGTCTTGTTGAAATTCCGCAATGTATACTCGATCCTGATGATTTAGTTCTCGTACCGGATCCAGGCTATCCTGACTATTGGTCCGGGGTAGAGCTCGCCCGCGCCAGAATGGAATTTATGCCGCTGGTAAAAGAAAATCAGTTTTTGCCGGATTACGGGGAGATTACTGAAGAAGCAAAGAAAGAAGCAAAGCTAATGTTTTTGAATTACCCTAACAATCCTACAGGTGCTGTTGCCACAAAAGAATTCTTTGAAGAAACCGTTGCGTTTGCAAAAGAAAATGAGATTTGCGTTGTCCATGATTTTGCTTATGGCGCCATTGGGTTTGACGGTAAAAAACCAGTCAGCTTTTTGGAAATTGAAGGGGCAAAAGAAACTGGCATTGAAATCTATACGCTCTCGAAGACTTATAATATGGCAGGCTGGCGGATTGGCTTTGCCATTGGCAATGAAAGTGTGATTGAAGCGATAAACCTCTTGCAGGATCACATGTTTGTCAGTGTGTTCAGTGCTGTTCAAGAGGCGGCAGCAGCTGCCCTGCTTGAATCGCAGACCTGTGTGGATGAGCTGGTGGAGCGGTACGAGAGCAGACGCCATGCATTCATCACTGCTCTGAACAATATCGGCTGGAAGGTTGAAGCGCCTCCTGGGTCGTTTTTTGCCTGGCTTCCTGTCCCGGAAGGCTTTACTTCAGAATCCTTTGCCGAATATCTTCTTGAGCACGCCCACGTCTGTGTTGCACCGGGTGTCGGTTTCGGGAAATTCGGAGAAGGCTATGTAAGGGCAGGGCTTTTGACCTCAGAAGAAAGACTGAGAGAAGCCGCCAAGCGGATAAAATCTCTGAAATTATTTTAAAATGGCGGTTGACAGTCTTTTGAAAAACTGTCATAATCCAAATTAAATTCAGGTTATTCAGATATTCAGAACATAAAATAAATAAGCCATTCTTATCAAGAGCAGGTGGAGGGACTAGCCCGATGAAGCCCGGCAACCGACTTAAACCAAGGTTTAAGCACGGTGCTAAATCTTGCAGCATTCGCTGATAGATAAGGATCTTAGCCATGTCAGATAAGGTCTCTTTTCGATTAGCGGAAAGGGGCCTTTTTTATATGTTTAAGGAATTATAAGATTTGCGCATAGATGGCAAGCGGAGTCGCTCAGGCTCCCCGGCCAGAACAAATTCGGGAAAAAAGTCAAACTCGACTTTTCTGCCGAATTCTTATCTGCCATGCCTGAGCTAAACGTGCGCGTGCGCATTTTCTAATATTGTTATGGAAGGCGGTACAAACATGAGCGGAATTACAGCAACCTATCTTATCCATGATGAAAAAAATTTAGAAAAAAAAGCAGAGGGGATTGCCCTTGGCTTAACAATTGGGTCATGGACGGATCTTCCGGAACTGACGCAGAAACAACTGCAGCAGCACAAAGGGAAGGTAGTAACTATTGAAGAGTTCGACGCAGATGATAAGGTCTCCGTTTTTTTAGACAAACGCGTTAAAAAAGGCATTGTCAAAATTTTTTATCCAGGGGTAAATTTCAGCCATGATTTGCCGGCGATTCTTGCGACCGTGTTCGGAAAGCTTTCTCTAGACGGCGAAGTGAAGCTGCTGGATCTGGATTTTTCTGATGATCTTCTTGCGGAGTTTCAAGGTCCTAAATTCGGGATCAGCGGCATCCGTGAAAAACTGGGCGTGTATGACAGACCTTTATTGATGAGTATCTTTAAAGGTGTCATCGGACGGGATCTCTCATTTTTAAAGAATCAGCTTAAAGATCAGGTGCTTGGCGGGGTCGATTTGGTAAAAGATGATGAGATTCTGTTTGAAAATCCGCTGACACCATTTGAACAGCGGATCTCTGCCGGAAAACAAGTGCTGAACGAGGTTTATGAGCAGACGGGTCATAAGGCGATGTACGCGGTTCATTTATCAGGCAAAACATATGATTTGAAAGAAAAAGCAAAGCGTGCGGCAGAGCTTGGAGCAGATGCGCTGCTGTTTAATGTGTTTGCTTACGGACTTGACGTGCTTCAAAGCCTGGCTGAGGACAAAGACATCGGCATTCCATTGATGGCTCATCCTGCTGTCAGCGGTGCATTGGCATCATCATCCCTTTATGGAATCTCGCATTCTCTTTTACTCGGAAAATTGCTGAGATACAGCGGGGCAGATTTTTCTTTGTTCCCATCTCCATACGGAAGTGTTGCGCTTGAACGGGAAGCAGCCCTTTCCATCGGTGCTGCCTGTAAAGAAAACGTCCAATTGAAGGAAACATTCCCTGTCCCTTCAGCAGGGATTCATCCGGGACTCGTCCCTGTTTTAATTCAGGACTTTGGGTTAGACAGCGTGATTAATGCCGGAGGAGGCGTCCATGGCCATCCAAATGGCGCTGCTGCAGGAGGAAAAGCCTTCCGTGCAGCGATCGATGCTTCTTTACAAGGCATCTCCCTGACTGAAAAAGCACAAGAAAATGCCGATTTGAGAATCGCACTCGATCTTTGGGGGCAGGTGGAGGTGAGCAAATGAGCAAGCCGATCATCATCTGTGATTTTGATGGAACCATCACAAATAATGACAACATTATTGCCATCATGAAAAAGTTTGCTCCGCCTGAGTGGGATGTTTTGAAGGATGATGTGCTGAGTCAGCGGATTTCTGTCCGCGAAGGAGTAGGGAAAATGTTTCAGCTGATTCCATCCGAGCTGAAATACGATATGATTCAATACTTGCTGTTTACTGCGCAGCTTCGGGATGGTTTCCGTGACTTTGTTCAATTTACGGAGGAGGAAAAAATCCCTCTGTATATCGTAAGCGGAGGCATTGATTTCTTTGTCCATCCCTTGTTGAATGGCCTTGTAGACCGCAGCCGTGTTTACTGCAACGAAGGTGATTTCAGCGGCGAGACAATTGAAATCTTATGGCCAAACACATGCGACGCGCAGTGCAGCAATGACTGCGGCTGCTGCAAGCCGAGTTTGATCAGGAAGCTTGCAAATCCAGGTCAGGAAGTCATTGTCATCGGTGATTCTGTTACAGACTTAGAGGCTTCAAAGCTTGCAGACTTTGTGTTTGCAAGAGATTTTCTTCTTGAAAAATGCAAGTCCCTGGACCTTCCGCATCAGGAATTTGCTACGTTTTTTGATGTCATAGATGGACTTAAGGAAAAGCAGGAGGCGGTATCGTGAGTATATTAAATCAGCGATGGAGCGAGCTGGCTGCTGTAAAACGCGAGCTTGCAGAGCGGGACTGGTTTCCCGGAACAAGCGGCAACCTGGCGATTAAAGTGAACACAGAGCCTCTCTCGTTTTTAGTCACATCAAGCGGGAAGGATAAACGAATCGAAACAGACGAGGATTTCCTGCTGGTCGATGGAGACGGGGCAGCTCTTGAAGAAACAAAGCTTACGCCCTCTGCAGAAACCCTTCTTCATGTGGAAATTTATTCTCGTACTAACGCAGGCTGCAGCCTCCACGTCCATACCGTTGACAACAATGTCATCTCAGAGCTCTACGGCGATGAGGGCGGTGTTGCGTTTAAAGGGCAGGAAATCATCAAAGCATTTGGACTCTGGGAAGAAGATGCAGAGTGGCATATTCCGATTATTGAAAACGCGGCTCATATTCCGGCACTCGCTGCTGACTTTGGCCAGTATGTTAAGGGAGACTCTGGTGCTGTTTTGATCCGCAATCACGGCATTACCGTCTGGGGCAAAGATGCTTTCGAAGCGAAAAAAATCCTTGAAGCATGCGAATTTTTATTTTCCTATCATTTAAAAGTACTCTCTTTAAAACAAGCTAAATCGCTCTCATTAAGAGCTTAATTATAGGAGGAATCACGATGGCAACGATACGATTACAGGAAACAAATGAAAGAATCTCTGATCAAAAGGAAGTAGCAGCCTTTCTTGTGTCTCAGGAAGTTATTTATGAACACTGGGATATCGAAAAGCTGCCGGAAGCTTTAAGAGAAAATTACAGTCTGTCAGATGAACAAAAAGAGGAAATTCTGCAAGTATTCAAGGATGAAATTGCGGATATTTCAGAGCGCCGGGGCTACAAGGCTCAGGATGTCATCTCTCTGTCTGAAAGCACTCCAAACCTTGATCAGCTGTTGCAAAACTTTCAGCAGGAGCATCATCACACAGATGACGAAGTGCGCTTCATCGTCAGCGGCCACGGCATTTTCATCATTCAGGGTAAAGACGGTTCTTTCTTCGATGTGGAACTGAACCCAGGCGACCTGATCTCCGTACCGCCGAACATCCGTCACTATTTCACTCTTCAGGAGGACCGGAAAGTTGTAGCCGTACGCATCTTCGTTACATCTGAAGGCTGGGTGCCGATTTACGAAAAAGAAGAACAGCAGGCTTAAGTTGAAATCCTCTTCACCTGGATGGTGAAGGGGGTTTTTTATTCAGCTGTTGCAAGACTGAAAAATCAGCAAGGCCGTTAAAATACCAAAATAATTTTAATTTTCTTTACTCTCTGCTGATTGTATGGTAAATTTTCAACAATAAATAAGCATTAAAGGGAGGATTGCAAAGATGAAGATTCGCTACAATTTCGTGAAAAAAGAGGATGTCAGGTACTGTAAGGCAGAAAGCACTGTAAAGGAAGCTTATGAATTGCTGAAGGAGTCAGGGTACCGGAGCATTCCGGTGCTTAAAGAGAATGGCACAGCTTTTGCCGGGTTAATCTATAAGGTTGATCTTCTTGATCATTATGTAGAAAAGCAGGGCAAGGACGAGGATTCGATCGAGTCTCTGATTCAGGATCCGGATGCGTTTATTTATGAAGAGGATTCTTTCTTTAAGACATTCCTTACAATCAGACGTCTTCCATTTTTAGCGGTGCTGAATGAGAAAGAAGAATTTTCTGGCATTATTACGCATGGCAACGTCATGGATGTTCTTGAGGATTCGTTTGGCATGAAGACAGGCGGATATATTCTGACAGTCGGCACGAAAGAGCATAAAGGAGCCATCAAGGAGCTAGTTTCAACTATTAAAGATGTAAACATCGAAGGCTTGCTTACGCTCGACAACGGGGATACATATTTAAGAAGAATCATCATCAATCTCTCTCATGACGTTTCAGAAAAAAAGCTGAACAAAATCATTAAGAAGCTGGAAGATAAAGATTTCCGGGTAACTTCTGTAGATGATGTGAATTTAGGAGAAAAAGTGCTGACGAAGCAGTAAGATTATTTTTAAATAATAGATTGTGAAAAGCAGACCGGAAATATTGGTCTGTTTTTATTTTTTTTAGAGATAAGAACTTTGCGCTTCGATGTCTAGCGGAATCGCTCAGGCTCCTCGGCCAGAACGAATCCGCAAGTATTGGCAAAAAGCGCCTTTACTGGAGGATCCTTATCTGTCATGCCTGAGCTAAACGGGCGCTTGCGCTTTTCTTATAAAAACAAGAAAAAATATGTTTTTCGTGGTTTTATATCTTTTTAAATCGGGTAAAAACGAGGTATCTTATCTATTTTTAACAAAATTGTCATAATTTCAAGCGTAAATATTGTCGATTATTGCTAATCTATTTACAAGTTTAGAAGTATCTGTAATACTTTATAAGTATATTTATTCCCAATATAGATACTTAAGAGATGATGCGGAGGGAAGAAAATGACAATTGAAATGAGCAAGTCTCAATTATTGGTGAGTATTGACTCTAAACGCAAGGAAATGATCGATACAGCAAGAGCAGGCGGGTATACGTGTGAAAGCGCCGTTCAGTGCAGTCAGGAATTGGACATGCTCCTAAATAAATATCAGCAAATTCTTTTTGAAGAAGAAAATAAAACAAATCCACCTTTCCTTCAATTTATTGAGTCTATGAAGAAATGGACAGCAAGGGACGGCTTAACGATATAAAAACCTAATACTCATGGGGAGTATTAGGTTTTTTTTTGAAAGATAAGAAAGTATAAAATTTTGCGCTTCAAGTCCAGCGGAATCGCTCAGGCTCCTCGGCCAGAACGGATCCTTATCTGACATGCCTGCGCTAAACGGGCGTTTGCGCTTTTCTTACCTGCAGGCATTTCATTTTATAAAGTTTCAATCAACACAATCATAAAGAGAATTCCCAGAATAAATGAATAGGTCGCATTCCTCTCGTTCCCGTCCCCGTGGCTTTCAGGAATGAGCTCTTTATAGATGATGAACAGCATGGCTCCCGCTGCAAAAGAAAGACCATAAGGGACGAGGTTTTCTACAATTGAAGTCAAGTAGTAACCCAGCAGGGAAGTGACAATTTCGACAGCCCCTGTCATTGTCGCTATAAGCAGGGCTTTGAATTTGCCGATATTCTGGTTTATAAGAAACAGGGCGACCAAAAAACCTTCTGGAGCATTTTGAAGCCCGATGGCAAAAGCAATTAAATTTCCGGTTTCGCTTTGATCAGATGCGTAGCTTACCCCGACTGACAACCCTTCAGGCAGATTATGCAAGGTGATGGCAGCAATGATTAGCATGGCTTTCTGGTCAAATTCAATCCCGTATTTTGAATGCTCAAGGTCAATGTGGGGGATTTTCTTTTCAAGTATTGTCAAGACGAGCACTCCCAGAAAAAGACCAGCACAAACCTGAAAAACTCCTCCCTGGTTCAGTGCTTCAGGAAGCAGGCTCATCATAGATGCAGCCATCATGATCCCGGCTGTAAAAGCGAGCAGGATATCTCTCCATCTGTGCGTGATGGTTTTTTGAAGAAACAAAATGGGAAGAGCTCCAATTCCTGTTGCCAGAGCTGATAACGTACTTCCGATTAATACCTCAGTCATGGTTGAACTCCTTTTCCTGCTTGTATGTATTAGCCATATTATAGCCGAAAAAAAACAAAAAAAGATAGCAAAAGGATTCATTCTTGTTTTTTCGCCATATGTGGCCATTATTTTCAGCAAAAAGATTGATTCCTGTTAATAATGAAAAAGATTAAGAAGGAAATGCTGCGACTTGTCGATTGTTGTCGAAAGGTGAACACTTCTCATCCTTTACGATTTTTGAAATTTCTGATAAGTTAAAGACAAAGGAATTTCATCACGTACAGCAGGGGGAATAGGTATGCACTATCGAAGGCTAGGCAGGTCGGGGTTAAAGGTAAGTGAAATCAGTCTTGGAAGCTGGCTGACATTCGGAAAAACAGTTGATGAGAAGTCAGCGGCAGAAATTATTCATAAGGCATATGAAGCAGGGATTAATTTTTTCGACAGCGCCAATGTGTATGAGCGCGGAAAAGCAGAAATTGTCATGTCGCGGGCACTTAAATCGTTTCCGAGGGATTCATATGTTCTGACGACAAAGGCATTCTGGCCAATGGGTGACGGTCCGAACGATAAGGGGTTATCAAGAAAGCATATTATGGAACAGGTTCATGCAAGCTTAAAGCGGATGGACCTCGAATATGTCGATATTTTTTACTGTCACAGATATGATCAGGAGACACCGCTTGATGAAACATTGAGGGCCATTGATGATCTTATCCGTCAGGGAAAGATTCTGTATGCAGGAGTCAGCGAATGGACAGCTGCGCAAATACAGGAAGCTATGAGTGTATCTGACCGCTATCTGCTTGACCGGATTGTCGTCAATCAGCCGCAGTACAATATGTTTCACCGTGATATTGAGGAAGAAATCATTCCAATGTGCGAAAATGCAGGAGTATCACAAGTCGTGTGGTCACCGCTTGCCCAAGGGATTTTAACTGGGAAGTATAAAGAAGGTTTAATCCCTAAAGGAAGCCGTGCATCCGGTGAAAACGTGAATTCATGGATGAAAAAAATCCTGAATGATATGGTGAACCGAAAAGTGGAGCTTCTCGATCAGCTTGCAAAGGAACACGACATCACACTTGCACAGCTTGCCCTTGCGTGGACGCTTAGGCAGCATAACGTGGCAAGCACGCTTGTCGGTGCATCTCACCCTGAGCAGATCATCGAAAATGCGAAGGCATCGGACGTTGCATTAGGGTATAGTGCACTGCAGCGTATTGAAGAGATCATAACAAGTTGAGGTTTTACATATGGAAAAAAAGAGTGAAAAGCATCTGCTTTTCACTCTTTTTCGGATAATGGAAGTGTAATGGTCACTTCTGTCCCTTTATTTAATTCACTGTCAATGGCAATTGTCCCTTTGTACATGGAGATGATGCGCTTGCACACAACTAGTCCAAGGCCAGTGCCGGTATCTTTCATAGTAAAGAAGGGGTGAAAAATTTGTGAAATGATATCCTCTGGTATGCCTTTTCCGGTGTCGGTTACTTTAATCACTGCGAAATCTCCCTGTTTTTGCACTTCAATGGTTAATTTGCCTTCATTTTTTTCGATTGCTTCTAATGAATTTTTCGCTAAATTCAGCAGCACCTGTTTAATATGATCCTTGGTGCAATTGATGAGAAGAGGTTCTTTATATAACCGGATATCCATTTCTGCGTTATAAAGGTTGGCTTCTGACCCGAGAAGAGGGGATAATTCAAGCACAATCGCATTTATATCATGGTCTGCATGGTGATGCGCAGTCGGTTTCCCGAGCACTAAAAACTCGCTGACAATTTCATTGATGCGCTGAATCTCTTTATCGATGACAGAGAAATAAAATTGATCTTCAGAGTCCTGGTATTTTTCCTGCAAAAGCTGAATAAACCCTTTTACACCTGTCAGCGGATTTCTTATTTCGTGGGCAGTGCTTGCTGCCAGCATTCCGACAAGTTCCACTTTTTGAGCATCCATCTGACTTTGTTCAATTTGAGCTTTTCTTTTTAAAAGGAAATTTTGAATGAGAATAAAAATGATGTTTAAAATTCCGAACGTGATCAGCATGTAAATCATGATGTCTTTTACATGATCGAGGCTTATCTTTGAATCTGGCGTTCCCTCAAGCCGCCAAGAGATCTGATCAAGGTAAACCCGCACCGGCTCAACTTTGGATGCTTCTTTCCCGTTATTAGACGAAAATAGAACATGATTGCTGTCATCAACAACTTTAATATTCAATCTCGGACTGATGACGTTGATGATATTCTGCAGATAATCTACTTTTAGCGCTGCAACTAATAAGTTCTCCACTTCGCCATTCTCATCAAAAATCGGTGTGCAAATCGACACGATGTAATCACCTGATATATTTCCGAAATAGGCATCTGATACTGTCGATTGTTTTGTTGCCAGAGCACTCTTAAAAAAAGCGCGGTGTTGAAGGTTGACGGTTTTCATCAATTGCATTGAACCTGCTGAAATGTCGCCATTTTTTTTGACAAAATAAAGACCTGAAAAACGGGGCTCCTGATCATGCGCCTGTGTCAGCACACGCTGAATTTTATCCCTGTCCGTTTCTTCTTCAAGAACAAGCGCCATTGATTCCAGTCTTGCTTTTGTATCCTGAATCAAACTATCAATCTGATTTTTATGAACGTTGATCATAAAAGCTGCTTCAGAGCGATATGAATCCATGATTTTATCTTTTTGGTAATAATAAATGCCCGTATTGATAATTAGGGATGGAATCAGCACGATCATAAGATAGATCGATGCTTTTTTTAATCTATTAGGATCTTTCAGCAAAGTTATCGCCCCAAATAAGAGATTGCCCGGTTATGAGCATACTATACGAATTATAAACCATTTAATTGGAATGTACTAGGAAAGAAGGAGAGAAAACGCTTTGCCATAAAACCTATTTTCTTCTATTGTAGAGAACTTGAAAGTTAGGTATGATGGAAAGAAAAGGGAGGGGTTTCTCATAGAAACAGTGAGATTGACGATCTTGCAGACAAGTGATTTACATGGTCATATTCTTCCGCTTGTTTACAGTACAAACGAGGAAGAATGCCTCGGTCTTGCAAAAATTTCAACCATCATTAACAAAGAGAGAACTGAATGTGAAAACGTCCTTCTCATTGATAATGGAGATTGCATCCAGGGAACCCCGCTTACGTATTATTATGCAAAAAAAGCTCCAGATCAGCAGAACCCTGTCATTGCAGCAATGAATGCGACCGGATATGATGCGGCAGTAATCGGCAACCATGAGTTCAATTACAGCAGTGATTTTTTGAAAAAAGCTGCCGGGCAATCTGAATTCCCATGGCTGTCAGCTAATATCATAGAAAACGGCGAGCCTCTATTCGGCAAACCATATATAATGAAAAGATACAGCGGTGTAAAGGTTGCGGTGCTTGGGGTAACAACCCATTATATCCCGAACTGGGAGGACCCGAAGCATATTGAAAAGCTCTCCTTTCACGATGCCTTTGAATCAGCTAAGTATTGGACCGAATACATAAGAAAGAATGAGTCGCCTGACCTGCTGATTGTCTCATACCATGGCGGTTTTGAACGCAATCTTCAAACTGGAGAGCCGACAGAAGCACTGACCGGCGAAAATCAGGCCTATCAATTTTGCCATGAGATTGATGGAATCGATGTGCTGCTCACCGGACATCAGCACCGGTCCATTTCAGGCGAATTAAATGGAGTAACAGTTATTCAGCCTGGGTTTAATGGGCGATTTGCCGGAAAGATTGACGTAACCTTCGAAGTTGATGACAACGGAGTTTATATTAAAGAGAAAAAGCCAGAGCTTGTAGACCTGAGCTTAATTGAAACAGATCAGAGGATCGTTGAGTTGATTCAGCCCTTCGAAAAAGAAACACAAAAATGGCTGGATCAGCCAATTGGAAAAATCACCGGGAATATGCAGATTGAAGACCCCTTTGCTGCCCGGATGGAGAAAACAGCTTTTATAGAATTTATCAATAAGGTACAAATGGATGCAGCAGGAACGGATATCTCTAACACGGCTCTTTTTGATAATGCATCAAGAGGCTTTCCCAAAAACCCGACCATGCGGGATATTGTATCAAACTATATCTATCCAAACACATTAAAGGTTCTTCGTTTAAAAGGAAGCGACATTAAAGCGGCACTTGAACGTTCAGCTTCATACTTTATGTGCGGAGAGGACGGTGCAGTCATTGTGAATCCGAAGTTTCAGGACCCGAAGCCCCAGCATTATAACTATGACATGTGGGACGGAATTGAGTACATACTTGATGTCTCAAAACCAATCGGCGAGCGGACCGTGCTTCTTCTGAAAAATGGAAAACCTCTTGATCTTGAGGGGGACTATGACGTTGTGATGAATAACTACCGGGCCTCAGGCGGAGGAGAATACACCATGTTTAAAGGAAAAGAAGTCATCAAAGAAGTTCCTGTTGATATGTCTGAGCTGATCGCGAACTATTTACTGGAGAAAAAAGAAGTACAAGCATCTCTAAATACGAATTGGAAGGTCATTTGCTCGTAAGATTCATTGCCATATTGACATTTCAGCATCCATTTTGTATCATTATTATTATTTAGAATTCAAGATATTTAGTTATCGAAGGATTGATGAAAATGAAAGATCAACAGCAAATTGAACAATCGTTAAAATTATTTATCGTTTTATCCCGTGCGCACCGCGCGATTAATGATCAAGTAAATAAGCACATTTCAAGCTTCGGGCTGAATCCGACTGAATTTGCCGTTCTTGAACTTCTTTATCATAAAGGAGATCAGCCTCTGCAGCAAATCGGCGGGAAAATTCTTTTAGCAAGCGGGAGCATCACATATGTGGTCGACAAGCTTGAACAAAAAGGACTCTTGGTTCGAAAAGCATGCGAAAAAGACCGCCGCGTTACCTTTGCCCAAATAACGGATAAAGGAAAGCAGCTGATCGAGAGCATTTTCCCATCGCACCAAGAGCGTTTAGACGAAATTGTCGGCGCGCTCACATCAGAAGAAAAGCAGACCGTCATTGATTTAATCAAAAAGGTTGGCTATCATGCTCGGGATCTTCAGGATTGAGATGAGCTTAAAATGAAAGCAGTGCGGAAAAACTACCCGTTTTTCCGTGCTGCTTTTTTTCCTGTTCTTTTTTGGCTGAGAGTAGCCAGACGATTGCCAGTTAATCCTCATGCATTTTGTCATGTCTACGCAATACCATTCGCACAACGATCGTTTGCCCAATCAAGGCGCCTGTTTGATTCCACAAATCGGTTCAATTCTAGAAAAAGTGAAATCGTACCCTCCAAAACCGAGAAACGATCTGGGAGGGTAAGGAAACGAGTGAATCGTACCCTCCAAAACCGAGAAACGATCTGGGAGGGTAAGGAAACGAGTGAATCGTACCCTCCAAAACCGAGAAACGATCTGGGAGGGTAAGGAAACGAGTGAATCGTACCCTCCAAAACCGAGAAACGATCTGGGAGGGTAAGGAAACGAGTGAATCGTACCCTTCAAAACCGGAAAACGATCTGGGAGGGTAAGGAAACGAGTGAATCGTACCCTCAAAAACCGAGAAACGATCTGGGAGGGTAAGGAACGGCCGGAATCGTACCCTCCAAAACCGAGAAACGATCTGGGAGGGTAAGGAAACGAGTGAATCGTACCCTTCAAAACCGGGCAACGATCTGGGAGGGTAAACAAACGTACCTTATCAAGCAAACAAAAAAAGCGTCCTTAAACGGACACTTTTCACTGGTTCTGTTCAATTGGAAGAATCAAAATCTCAACGCGGCGGTTTTTTTGCTGGCCTTGTTTCGTCTTGTTTTCTGCAACTGGATTGTACTCTCCAAATCCCTTTGCAGAGAAAGCTCTTGGATCAAGCTTTTCATTTTCAAGCAAAAGCTTCATGAAGTTGACAGCACGCATCACACTTAAGTGCCAGTTGGATTCATATTCCGCGTTTTGGATCGGCACGTTGTCTGTGTGGCCGCTGACGATGATATTCCGCGGGGGATTCATGACCAGAAGTTTTGAAATTTCCTTCGCCAGCTGTTCATCTTTTTTGCGGATGTCAGAATTGCCTGAGTCGAAAAAGATATCATTTAAAATGGTGATCAAAAGTCCTTCATCTGTCAGCGTGGTCTTTAATTTCGTTTCAAGACTGTTTGCTGCAATGTAGGCATTCACTTTTTGTTGAATTTCTTTTAATTTCTCCTGCTCAAGAGTTTCCTGTTTTTCTTTGTCCGGATTCTTTTCTTTTTCCTGATCAAGCTTCTCCATTTCGCCGTCAGGGATCGGACTTGGGTATTCAAGAACGCCGGTTCCGCCTGTAAATGTGCTGTTGAAAGCCCGGGCAAGCATTTGAAATTTCTGGGCGTCCACTGAGCTCATGGCAAAGAGGACAATGAAGAGGGCAAGCAATAGCGTCAATAAATCGGCGTAAGGCAAAAGCCAGGATTCATCAACGTGCTCTTCCTCATGTTTCTTTTTTTTCTTTCTAGCCATCCAGACTCTCTCCTTCCGCGAAAAGCTGTTTTCTTTCGTGTGACGGAAGATAGGTGGCAAGCTTTTGTTCAATCGCTTTTGGAGCCTGCCCTTCTAGTACGGATAACACTCCTTCGATCATGACGTATTTTACTTTTGCTTCCTGCTTCGACTTTCTTTTGAGTTTATTTGCAAAAGGGTGCCAAAGTACATAACCGGTAAAAATCCCCATAAGCGTTGCCACAAAGGCAGCCCCAATTGCTTTTCCTAACTCATCCGTATTATCCATATGGGAAAGAGCGGCGATTAATCCTACTACTGCTCCAAGTACTCCAAGAGTAGGAGCATACGTGCCCGCCTGTGAAAAGATAGAGGCGCCGGCTAAATGGCGTTCTTCCATGGCATCTATTTCTTCCGTCATGACATCGCGGATAAATTCAGCGTTTTGTCCGTCAACAGCCATGCTCAGCCCGTTCTTTAAAAAAGGATCTTCAACATCTGAAATCTTCGCTTCAAGAGCTAGCAGTCCTTCTTTTCTAGCAACCTGAGCCCATTCGGAAAACATCGGAATCAGTTCCTGTATGCTGTGCGATTGCTGTTCTTTAAAAATCACACCGAACAGCTTTGGCACTCTTTTAATCTCACTTGTGGGAAAAGCGGTAACTACTGTTGCAATGGTACCCGCAATAATAATCAGCAAAGCAGCAGGATTTAATAAAACAGCAGGGCTCACACCCTTCATAAACATGCCGACACCAACGGCAACAAGGCCTAAAATTAATCCAAAAAGCGACGTTTTATCCATACTCTCACCAAATCTTTCTTTCGTTACGTTTTGTTACTGTTTATATCGTCATCTTTTTATGAACTTTAAGAGCAGAATGAAAAGAGAAAGAGAGGAATCAGGACTTTTTTCTCGAATAAAGAGGAGGGCAAGTCATTTTTTAAAGAGAGTGGGGAATTACATATGAAATTTCAGGAATACGAATACAAAAGACCGGTTAAGAGAGAGATTGAAGCAGCATTTCATGAGGCGCTTGAATTATTTAAGCAGGCAGAAAGCCTGGAAAAGCAGGAAGAGGCTCTTGATCAGCTGAATGTCATCCGCGGCAATCTTTCAACAGCCTTCAATCTCTGTTACATCCGCCATACGATTGATACAAATGATGAGTTTTACAAGGAAGAACAGGACTATCTTGACGAGCTGGAACCGCATATCAAAGCAATGGATACGGAGTTTTACAAAGCGCTTGTCAGCTCAAACTTCCGCAATGAATTGGAAGAGAAATACGGAAAACAGCTTTTTGCGCTTGCTGACGCACAGCTGAAAACGTTCTCTCCTGAAGTGCTTGAAGATTTGCAGAAAGAAAACAAACTTGTGTCAGAATATACGAAGCTTGTTGCCTCCGCAAAAATTGAGTTTGATGGAAAAGAGTACACACTTGCCCAGCTTGAACCGCTGCTGGAATCTAAAGAGCGCGACACAAGAAAACGTGCATCTGACGCATACTTCGGGTTTTACGCTGAAAATGGAGAAAAGCTCGATGAGATTTTTGACAAGCTCGTAAAAGTCCGGACACTTATTGCAAAGAAATTAGGCTTTGCAAATTTTGTAGAGCTTGGCTATGAAAGAATGCAGCGCATTGATTTTGATGCAGCGATGGCGAAGAACTTCCGTGATCAGATTCAGGAATACATCGTTCCGATGGCAACTAGATTAAGAGAACGCCAGCAGGAA
This sequence comes from Metabacillus idriensis, assembly GCF_009674765.1. Lineage (GTDB taxonomy): Bacteria > Bacillota > Bacilli > Bacillales > Bacillaceae > Bacillus_P > Bacillus_P idriensis. The sequence continues at coordinate 973,780 of NZ_WKKF01000001.1, forward strand.
CGCTTAGGGCTTGATACTCTTGCTTTCCCAGATGAGAAACTTCAATTTACAACTGGAAATGCTACTCCTAAAGGAGATGCAGAGTGGATTATCGCGAACGGGAAAAAGATGTACGAAGATCTGTCTCCTGAAACAAATGAGTTCTTTGATTTCCTGATTGAACGGAACCTTATGGATCTGCTTGCTCAAAAAGGAAAGGCAGGCGGAGGATACTGCACATATATTGAGAATTATAAAGCTCCATATATCTTCGCGAACTTTAACGGAACAAGCGGGGATATTGATGTTTTGACGCATGAAGCAGGACATGCATTCCAAGTATATATGAGCCGTCATTTTAATTTATCTGAGTATCACTTCCCGACGCATGAAGCGTGCGAAATTCATTCTATGAGCATGGAGTTTTTCACGTGGCCGTGGATGGAAACCTTTTTTAAGGAAGATGCAGAGAAATATAAATTCAGCCATTTAAGCGGAGCGCTGTTATTCTTGCCGTATGGCGTAACGGTCGATGAGTTCCAGCATTTCATCTATGAAAATCCTGAGGCTACACCGAAGGAACGCAAACAGGCATGGAGAGAGATTGAACGGAAATACTTGCCGCACCGCAATTACGAGGATAATGAGTTCCTGGAAGAAGGCGGATTCTGGCAGCGTCAGGGACATATCTTTAATTCTCCATTCTATTATATTGACTACACACTTGCTCAAATTTGTGCCCTGCAGTTCTGGAAAAAGATGCATGAAAATAAAGAGCAGGCATGGGCAGATTATCTACACCTATGCAAACAGGGGGGAAGCCAGTCTTTCCTTGAATTAGTAAAGACTGCAAACCTGATCTCACCTTTCGAAGATGGATGTGTACAATCGGTCACAGGCGACATTCGAGAGTGGCTTGAGAATGTGGATGACAAAAACCTTTAATAAAAAAATCGTCACCATATGCTAAGAGGTTTCGTTTTGGGAGAGAATACAGCATATAGCAGTAGAAATAGCAGGCTAATTCACACATGAATTAGACCTGCTATTTTTCTTGCTATATCAAGGTTTAATAGTGATTTTGTTATATTTTATAAAAAAGTTTATTCCATTAAAGGAAAGTTTAATGGAACAATACAGGGAGCTGTATTTTATGTCTAGTCGTTGAAATGAGGAATTGTTAACTGGTGGTAACGTCTCACAAGTTTATCGCTCAGGATTTTAAGTCATAAGATTGTGTCAAATGTCTTTATTAAGAGAATTCGTTTTCCCGAGTTTACATATTTTTTCACTTAGGAGGGTATTTTATGTGTAATTAAAAGTTAGGAGATTATTTTATGAACTACAAAGTATTTAAGGCGATCAATCAGCTTTCTGGACGTTGTTCTCCAATTGATTTGCTGATGATATGGATATCCAAAAATATTCGTTATGTTTTTATTTATGTTTTGATTTTCATGGGGGTTAAAAATGATTTTTACAAAGAAGTGACTCGTAAAGCATTAATATCTGTGTTGGTAACTTTGGTTATTAACACTTTAGTTAAATTGTTTTATTTTAAACCTCGTCCTTTTGTAAAACGTCGGGTCGGTATACTCATTCCTTCAAAAGTGGATTCTTCTTTTCCAAGTAAACATACACTGCTTGTATTTGCTATATCTGCATCTATCTTTCTTTATGATCGTATCCTTGGTTCAATCATGGGGATATTATCTGTTTTGACGGGCTTCTCACGAATTTGGGTAGGACATCATTATCCATCTGATATTATCGGAAGTGCCTTTATTGGCACAATAGCCAGTGTTATCCTGGATAAATTTACTAGGTGTGCAAATTATCTAGTCCGTCAATAGCAGCTTAAGTAAATCATGTGTGATTATTCTGTTAGCAGTCTGTTTACCAACAGAAAAATTATTTTCGGATTATTTTATAATGAATATTATATACTGGAAAATAAAAAATTACGAAGTGGCCAAAGATGTTTATTAGGCCTAGGAGTTAATTCAGCTGTTTATGAATAAGAAGAAATTTAAATAGAAATATGCTGCATATATTGGATAATATTTTAATAATAAATAAATGCTGAGAGCAGTGAAAACTGCTCTTTTTTTGTGTGATTTTAATAACTATTGTTTTAATAGTACAGATTGTAACTTCATTTGAATGTCAGAAAAACACTAAATGAAGTTGATTCTACAATGTACACAACAAGAACAAGAAACCAGTTTTTATCCAAAATGCAAGCCAGCTTGTTACATTGCAGGGAAGCAGTGAGGTGCCTTTATCTGGTAAACTCTTAAAGACTTTCTGTCAGTCTGCAGGTTTCGGTTCGGTATTATATGGACCGATAACAGCGGTCTCTGCAGGGCCTTCGCCTACAATTCATAGGGTCCTGTTCTACTTGCGGCAATCCTACACACCGAAAGAAAAAGATCAAAAGGAAAGCAGCCAATTATGGCTGCCTTTTTATTGTTATTTCCCTTTTGAATCCGAATCTTAAAAAAGCTAAAGCAAACTACACAAGCTGAAGTTTTAGTACATAGTTTGCTATTAATATCTGCCTTTACCGCCATAGTTGGAACCTTCAGCGATGTATGCCTACTTGCATCAACGTTCATTCATATAAATACAGTAGCTTTTTAATGTTTTTTGTATAGTGAATACACTTTTCTTTTTTTCTTCTATTTTTAATGGGAGAAAGTGGGCATTAATTGCTTCAGATGCCATTTTCTTTCTATTCACAGGGCAGTAATCATATCAACCTGCAAATGTATTGTTTTTTAGTTATTTTGGAGTATTGGCAATAACTTGTTTAGAATATCATCTACACGTTTACTATTATTCAAATACATTTGTTTCGCTTCCTTTGATTCTGTTTGAAGTGAAAATAGTTCCAAATCAGCCTGACATTTTTTTAAGGAGGCTAAGAGCAGTGGTTTTTCTTGTGGAGAAGGCACATTGATTTGATCATCGTAAAGATCGATGGTTAACTGTCCGTCTGAATCGATTTGACCAAGAAAAACATTATCAACAGATACGCCTATTTTTTCTAGTTCTTCGTTTAACCATCCCCGGTTAAAACCACGAGTGGAGAGGGGTTCATCTAAAATGTTGCCATCCATAATTATAGTTTGAGGTTCTTTTACTGAAGCTACTTTGATTTGAAGGTCATTTGCAGTTAGAGGCTGTTTTTCTCTTTTTAGCATAACACTAAGATCTCCATTTGGTTCGATTACAGCAAATTCAACATCGGACACTTGAAAGATGCTTTTATTTCTTAGTTGCTCAAGTAATTCATCTGTAGTATACCGTTCCTTCTTTAAGTTTTCTTCCATAACTTTTCCATCTTTAATGACTACTGTAGCTTTTCCTTCTACAAAATCTCTTATTTTTTTGCTTTTTAAGGAAAAAAAACCAATCATAATTGGAAATATTGTCCAAATTGTCATGCTGATAAGCCCGTGCATGATATTCCGTTCTAACCCCATGGTTACTTCTGCTGCAATACTTCCGATTGTAATCCCAGTTACGTATTCAAAAAAAGACAATTCAGCTAATTGTTTTTTACCTAGCCATTTTGTTAATAAAAACAGAGCAATTAAAAAAGTAAAAGTACGTATAATAATGTCTATCCAATCTAACATACATTGACTCCTTTGAAATACGACCTATTTTCCTTTATATTGGGGTTCTTCGAATTCAAGTTGACCAATTCTTTCTTTTAAATCTGATATTGTCTTTTCTACTTCTAACATACCCTCATGATAAACTTGTTTTGCGTGATCGTCAGATGACTTTAGTGCCAGGTTACTTAAGGACGCCTGTACTCCTTTTAGGATTACCATACATTGTTTAACTTTCGATGCTACTGTCATTCTTGTCCCTCCTTATCCTTTGGGTTTAAACATTAAAGCCCCTATAAAACCAAATATTATGGCTGCAGAAATACCTGCACTCGTTACTTTAAACATTCCTGTAATTACACCTATGATGCCGTGTTTTTCTGCTTCTGCCATGGCTCCATCCACAAGAGCATTTCCAAAGCTTGTGATTGGAACAGTCGCTCCAGCTCCTGCAAAATCTATTAAAGGCTCATATAATCCGATTCCATCAAGAATTGCACCTGCTACAACTAAAGTTGTCATCGTATGTGCAGGTGTCAATTTAAAAACATCAAACATAATTTGACCAATGACACAAATAGCTCCGCCAATCACAAAAGCCCAAAAAAGGATTGCCATCTACTCAGCTCCTCCGTATTCAATAGAAACCGCATGAGCGATACAAGGAATCGTTTCATTTTGCTGGAAAGTCAAGGGAGAAAGAAGTGCTCCTGTAGCCACCACCAGCATTTTTTTAAATTCACCTTTTTTCATTCGATTTAATAAATGACCGTAAACAACCGTAGCAGAACAGCCGCATCCACTCGCACCGGCCAATACAGGCTGTCCATCACGGTAAATCATCATCCCGCAATCTTGAAATTTTTCTTTTGTAAATGAGAAACCATGTTTATTCAGCAAATCCAGAGCAATATGATGACCGATTTCACCTAGGTCACCTGTAACAATAAGATCATAATAGGAAGGATCTATCTTTCGATCTCTTAAATGGGCTTCAATGGTGTCCACAGCTGCCGGTGCCATTGCTCCTCCCATATTAAATGGATCAGACAACCCCATGTCGATCACTTTTCCAATCGTGGCAGAAGTCACATATGGACCTTCACCCTGGTCACTTAAAATTGCACTTCCAGCACCTGTAACCGTCCATTGTGCAGTAGGGGGTTTCTGTCCGCCGTACTCTGTCGGGTAGCGAAATTGCTTTTCTACAGCTGCATTATGGCTTGCTGTTCCAGTCAATACGTATTTTGCTCCTTTTCCATTCACGATGAATGCTCCCATCGCAAGTCCCTCCATCGAAGTGGAACAAGCACCGAATAAACCGAGATAAGGAGCTTCCAATGTGCGGCAAGCAAAACTAGTACAAGTAATCTGATTAATAAGGTCTCCAGCCAGGATAAATTGAATATCCTCTTTTTGAAGACCTGCTTTTTCAATTGCTTTTTGACAGGATTCTTCAAATAATACGGTTTGAGCTTGTTCATAAGTATCTTGACCAAGCCATAAATCTTCATGAAGAAGATCAAAATCTTCAGCAATTTGACCATTTGCTTCAAAAGGACCTCCAATTGTTCCAGTTGAAATGATCACAGGTTTATTTTCAAACATCCATGTCCGATGTCCTTTTAACATTTATAAACCTCCATATTGAATTAAAAGAGTTTTAATTATTGCAATTACAAATGCGGAAAATACCCCAAATAAAATAACGGAACCTGCTAACTTAAACATGTTGCCTCCAACTCCTAACACGAAACCTTCTGTACGATGTTCAATAGCTGCAGAGATTACCGAATTACCGAATCCTGTAACAGGAACCGCTGTTCCAGCTCCTCCAAACTGGGCCATGCGGTCATAGACGCCAAACCCTGTTAACAGCATTGAAATAAAGATCAAAGTAGCAACAGTAGGATTCCCGGCGTTTTGTTCTGTAAAATCGAAATAGTTAATATACATCATTGAAATAAGCTGGCCTATGAGACAAATAAAACCGCCAACAAAAAAGGCTTTGATGCAATTGGATATCACAGGTCTTTTTGTTTCATGTTCAGCTTGAAATTTTTGGTATTCTTGTTGAACCGGTGTTACTTCTTTATTTTTATTTGCCATATTAAAATACCTTTCCAAAGAAGATAAGTTGATTGGAGTTTATGCTTCGTCCTCAGTCTTCTTTTTTATCTTTTTAAGTTCTTTCCCTATTTTTTCAGTGTCCATTTTCGGTTCATCTAATTTACTTTCCAATTCATCAAGCTTGTTAAAAATCTTTTGATCCGTACTTACATGAATGTCCATGTTCGGGTTTTGTTTTTTCACTTGCTTCTTTATTTTCTTTCTGAGACTTTTTAACTGAAATCGTTCAAAATGTTTTGGTTTTACTGCCATAAACATTTCTTTGTCAGTATTCACCGCTTTAACATCTGTAATTTCTGGCATTGAAAGAATATCCTCTTTAGCTTGTTGAGAAGGAAACTGATTTTTTTGTTCATACGCTATTTGAGTAGGAGTGTCATCCTTCTTTTTTTCGTCATCCTCTTTTGATTGATTACAGCCTGATGAATATATGGCTAAAAATAAAATAAGTACCGGAACAGCCTTTGATTGAATTTTTCTCATGAGATCACCTCATTGCTTGTATGTAAAAAAGAAGGGGAAAAGGATGACATTCACCATCCTCTTCATAAATAAAAATGCTTATTGTTTATATTGCGGCTCTTCTTGTTCGATTTCTTGCAATCGATTGCTTAAAGAATCAACTATAGACTGTGCTTGTTGAGCAGCATTTTGATACAGTTGTTTGGCTTGCTGGTTCTCGGTATCAAGAGCAAAAGTCTCAAGACTTGCCTGAGCACTTTTTAATCCTGCTAAAGTTGTTTTTATATTGCTTGCTACTGTCAATATGTTTCCTCCTTAGAATTAATTTGAAAACATATATAGATTTCCATATTCAACCTTTAATTATACATCCTTTTTTATTGCCCTTTTTATTGCTAACTATAATGTGATTTTAGGTTTCCTTCCCTAAACATAATCCGTTAAGCATATGCTGGCGGTTTTTTCGTCTGTAAGAAGGAGTGTTATTCAGTATAAAGACTGAATCTAAATCTGATGAGGTGCTTTAAGATAAAGAGGAGAGAGGGGAAATGAAAATGAAATTTGTGCATATACAGTTAGAGTGCAAACATCTTGAAGAAATGAAAACATTCTACACCGATATGCTGAAATTGAGATTGATAGATGATAAAAGGGATCGTTTTACTGTAAAAGCAGGTTTAAGCAGATTAACCTTTATTAAAGCTGAGAATCGGTCCTATTATCATTTATGCTTTAGAACGAATGAATCTTTTTTTGATGTCATGTTTCAGGAATTGGAGAGTCTACTGCTGCCCGGCGAAGATGGGGCAGTGAGCCTGTACTGGAAAGGAAAGCAGGCGTATTTTCATGATCCGGAAGGCAATGTGCTTGAAATGCTTGAAAGAAAGGAGGAGGTCCCGGATCTTCTATTAGAATGGCATGACATCGTGGAAGTCGGGCTGCCATGTGGCAGTGTTGAACATATGCGGAGGGAATTAGCTTTTTTGGGTAATCAGTTTGAGAGTGAATCTGATTTGTTCGCTTTTCACGGAAATGGTGACGGTTCTGTCGTGGTGGTGAAAGAAGGCAGGCATTGGTACCCGACACAAAGAGGTTCGGAGATTCATCCGATTGTTCTTGAAGTCGAGGATAAGGCAGAGTTTGAGTACAGTCATCCTGTATATCCATATAAAATTAGTGCAAAAAAAGAGTACTGATCCTTGGGGTCAGCACTCTTTTCCATTTTATTTAGCTTCTACAGAAATCTTATCATTTGAAAGCTTTACTACAAGTTCTGTCATCTCATTGCCGTCAAGCAAGACGTCAGCAATGGAATCTTCTACATGCTCTTGGATCACTCTGCGGAGCGGACGTGCGCCGAATGCAGGGTGATAGCCGAGTTCGGCGATTTTTTCTTTTGCATCATCTGTGATGCTGAGCGTTATTTTCTGCTCAGCCAATGTTGCTTTCAGATCATCAAGCATAATGTCGACGATTTCAAGAAGATGCGTTTTTTCAAGTGATTTGAATTCAATGATGCTGTCAAAACGGTTCAGAAACTCCGGTTTAAAGAATGAGCCGAGAGAGTCTAATAAAGAACTTTCGTTTAAGGCTTCATTGCTTCCGAATCCGACTGTGACTTTTTTGTGGCCGATGCCGGCGTTGCTCGTCATGATAATAACAGTATCTTTGAAGCTGACAGTTCGGCCCTGACTGTCTGTCAATCTGCCATCTTCCATCACTTGAAGGAACATGTGCTGCACATCAGGATGTGCTTTTTCAATTTCATCAAGCAGGATAATGCTATAAGGGTTCCGGCGGACTTTTTCGGATAATTGTCCAGCTTCCTCATGGCCAACGTAGCCGGGAGGGGACCCAATGATTTTAGAGATCGAATGCTTCTCCATGTACTCACTCATATCAAGACGGATAAGCGAGTCGCGTGAACCAAACAGTTCAGAGGCAAGTGTTTTCGTCAGCTCTGTTTTACCGACACCTGTTGGTCCGACAAACAGGAAGGATCCAATTGGCCGTTCTTTTGATTTCAATCCCGCACGGCTGCGGCGGATCGCTTTGGCTACTTTTTTAACAGCGTCGTCCTGGCCGATTACTTTTCCTGAAAGCTTAGTCTCAAGGTTCTTCATTTGAGCCTGCTCGTTTTCCTGCAGCTTGCCGACTGGAATGCCTGTTTTCTTTTCAATGATTGCCTGAATATCTGCAAGATCGACTACAGCATTAACAGGTGTCTGCATTTTCTCAAGCTTGACCTCTTCATCGCGCAATTTTGCAGCAAGCTCGTAGTTTTCTTCCTTTGTAGCCTGAGCTTTCTTTCTGGCAATTTCGGCTAACTGTCCGCTGATATCTTCGCCGCCGCCTGCTTGAAGGTTCTTTTTCGAACCGGCTTCATCCAGCAGGTCAATCGCTTTATCAGGCAAGAAACGGTCCTGAATGTAGCGGTTTGACAATGTGACAGTCGCTTTAATGGCTTCTTCGGTATATGTCACCTCATGGTATTTTTCATATTTATCCTGAATGCCTTTTAAGATTTCAACGGCTTTATCAAGAGATGGTTCAGACACCATGACAGGCTGGAATCGGCGTTCAAGCGCTGCATCTTTCTCGATTTGTCGGTACTCTTTTAGCGTCGTCGCACCGACAACCTGCAGCTCGCCGCGTGCAAGGGCAGGTTTTAAAATATTGCCGGCATCCATTGATCCTTCAGCTGAACCTGCGCCAACGAGAAGATGAATTTCATCGATAAATAGGATAATGTTTTTCTTTTGCTGAAGCTCAGAAATCAATTGCTTCATTCTTTCTTCGAATTGACCGCGTATGCCTGTGTTTGCAACAAGCGAAGCCACATCAAGCAAGTATACTTCCTTGTTTTTCAGCTTGGCAGGCACATCGCCTTCTGCAATTTTAAGTGCAAAGCCTTCAACTACAGCTGTTTTACCGACACCCGGTTCACCGATTAGAACGGGGTTATTTTTGTTTCTTCTGTTCAAAATTTCAATTAATCGTTCGACCTCTGCATCTCTGCCGATAACAGGATCAATGACTCCCGCTTTTGCCGCCTGCGTTAAGTTGCGGCCAAGCTGGTCAAGAAGACCATTGCCGCCTTGTTTTTGGATTTGACCTTCTGCATTTCCTTGCTGAAACGGTTGTGAAGGAGGTACTGGACCAAATCCTCCGCTTGGAACAGAGCTTCTATATCGTGCATAACAATCAGAGCAAATCATTACTTGGTGACGCTCCTGATTAATTTGAAGAGTTAAATGAACAGATGCTTTCTTAGCTTGACAATGTTGACATAGCATAGTGAAAACCTCCTGATAAATAATTTGATCTTGACTATCTTTGACTAATTAAGTTAGTAAAAAATCACCTCATAGGATGATCTTGATTCATATTATAGTTTGACCTTATTTGACTTTCAAGTATTTTGCTTAAAATTTTTTTTGGTACCTTTTCACCAGGTGATAATCTGATCTGCTTCAACGCTAGGATCAGTGCTTAAAGGTAAATACTACAATAAAGGTGACCTACGATCTATTTTGCTTCAGAACCGCATAGGCAGCACATTATCTGGGCTCCGACACTGGATAAGTGCAACATAACCAAGTTTGCAGCACTAAATGTGGGTTTCGTCACGAGGTAAGTGTGCTGCATAACCAAGTTTGCTGCACTAAATGTGGGCTTCGTCACGAAGTAAGTGCTTCAAAACCGTATATGCAGCACTTACTATAAGCTTCAACACGAAGTAAGTGCTTCAAAACCGTATATGCAGCACTTACTATAAGCTCCAACACGAGGTAAGTGCTTTAAAACCGTATATGCAGCACTTACTGTATGCTCCAATACAAGGTAAGTGCTTTAAAACCGTATATGCGGTACTTAATCAAGGCTCCAACACCAGATAGGTCCCTCATAATCTTATTAATATTTAAATTCTATTGAATGCAACACTACTGACAAATTTTTTACTGCAAACCCGATTGAACCGCATTCAGGTTGTACTTCTTTCTTAACATCTTGTCTCATATACATGGTAAGAGTTCAGCTAACGCATTCATCGTAACGGGGGTAGAAGATGAAGAATCGATGGTTTCAGGTTGTTCAAATCGCAGCTGTATATGTCGGAACGGTTGTCGGGGCTGGCTTTGCAACTGGACGGGAGATTGTAGAATTTTTCACGCAGTTTGGCCTGTTTGGCATACTCGGTATTTTAATATGCGGGTATTTTTTTATGCATCTTGGTGCAAAGGTGATGATCATTTCAAAGCGGATCGGGGCAAAATCGTACCAGGATTTTAATCTGTTTCTATTTGGAAAGTCGTTTGGATTTATTATTAATATTTTTATGCTGATTGTCTTATTCGGAGTAACATCCGTTATGCTGTCTGGTGCCGGGGCTATTTTTGAGGAGCAGCTCGAATATTCAAGGCAGTTTGGCGTTCTTCTGACCATACTGCTTACAATGATCGCCATGTCATTCGGTTCCAAAGGGCTGTTTAGCGTCAATATTATTGTCGTGCCGCTTTTAATTCTCTTCAGTGTGCTTGTGGCGGCATCATCATTTGATGCTCATACGTTTTCATCTTATCAGCTGCACCATGCTCCATCGTTTAAATGGATCATTTCAGCGATTTCCTATGCGGCTTTTAATCTTGCGATGGCTGAGGCCGTTTTGGTTCCCCTTGCTCAGGAGATTGAAGATGAGAGTGTTGTGAAGTGGGGGGGGATCGTTGGCGGGGCAACCCTCACATTTATATTGCTCAGCAGCCATTTTGCTCTGTCTACGCTTCCTGATGTGATGACGTACGATATCCCAATGGCTGAAGTGATGAAAGCCTCTGTTTTTTCCTTCTTCTTCATATATATAATGGTCATTTACGGGGAAGTTTTCACGTCAGTCATCGGTAATTTATTCGGTCTTGAACGCCATTTGGTGCGGGTGATTCCAATCCCGAGGATGATCATTATCCTCATCCTGCTGAGCGGAGCTTTTTTCGTCAGTCAAATTGGCTACAGCTCTCTGATTGCCTTTCTCTATCCGATCTTTGGCTATATGAGCATCATTTTTCTGGTATTAATGATGGTCCGCAAAACCCCTCATCATGATCATAATAAAACAATGAAAAAGTAAGAATAATCAAACAATTTAAACATAAAGGCTTGATTATCATCATAATTATGAAGAAAACTGGCATTTTTCCTGTTTGACTGCTGAAGTTGTTCATATTATGATGTTTTTAATATTATCTGAATTTTTTATATCTTCTAAAGAGGTGATGAGATGGGGTATTAACTTTTCATAGGAGGTTTTGCACCATCGTATGCCTAATAGATTGAAATTTTTCAGGAGGTGACTCCTTTTCTGTCTCAGGCGGAAGAGGGAATTTATTTGGACATAGTGAATTTGTTCATTATTGCGATTTTAATTGCTGCCACTGCTTTTTTTGTAGCATCGGAGTTCGCAATTGTAAAAATTCGAAGTTCCCGCATTAATCAGCTGATTGAAGAAGGAAATAAACAGGCATTATCAGCGAAAAAAGTAACGGATAACCTGGATGAATATTTATCAGCTTGCCAGCTAGGGATCACCATTACAGCACTCGGGCTCGGGTGGCTTGGGGAACCGGCAATTGGAAGACTGCTGCATCCAGTTTTTGAAAGGTTTGACATGCCGAGTTCAGGTGTTCAATTTTTGTCAGTTGCCATTGCTTTTGCCATTATCACATTTCTGCACGTAGTGGTGGGGGAGCTTGCGCCAAAAACAGTAGCGATTCAAAAAGCAGAGCGAATTACGCTTACCTTTTCAAAGCCGTTAATGGCTTTTTACCGTCTCATGTATCCAGTCATTTGGATATTAAATGGCTCTGCACGGCTCCTGACGAGCTTTTTTGGAATGAAGCAGGTCTCAGAGCATGAGCTTGCACACAGTGAGGAAGAACTGAGAATTCTCCTGTCTGAAAGCTATGAGAGCGGAGAGATCAATCAATCTGAATACAAATATGTGAATAAAATCTTTAAATTTGATGACCGCATAGCGAAAGAAATTATGGTGCCCCGCACGCAAATTGTCTCGCTTGAAATTGAAGAGACGCTGCAGTCGCATTTGAAGATTATCAAAAGTGAAAAATATACAAGATATCCCGTTGTTGACGGCGATAAAGACCATATCATCGGAATGGTGAATATAAAAGAAATTTTTACGGACTTATTTCAATCAAAACAAACGGATCATTTTTCATTGAAAACGTATATTAGGCCTGTTATTCAAGTTATCGATTCCGTGCCGATTCAAGAACTTCTGCTGAAAATGCAAAAAGAGCACATTCATATGGCCATTCTGATTGATGAATACGGAGGAACCGCAGGACTTGTAACAGTTGAAGATATATTAGAGGAAATCGTAGGCGAAATCAGGGATGAATTTGATGCTGATGAAGTGCCGCTTGTCCAAAAAATCACGGATGATCAATATGTGATCGATGGAAAGGTATTAATAAGCGAACTGAACGATTTATTCGGACTTGAAATGGAAGACACAGATGTAGATACAATCGGCGGATGGCTGCTGACTGAGAAATACGATATAAAAAAAGGGGAACTGGTTGAATTCGGATCCTTTACATTTAAAGTGAAGGACATGGAAAACCATCATATCCGCTATCTCGAAATGACCCGAAAAAAAAAGGAGGATAGTTCCCCGCTTCTTCAGAAGGGAATCGCTGCCACACAATGAGATGCTTTTTCCAGCATCTTTTTTTGCGTAAAAATCTGCGTCTGAGGATAAAATAAACCTGAATCTCATAATTAAAGGAGACCGTTAATATGACTCAATCAAAAGGCCAAAAGCAGAGACAATGGGACATCCGCAAAGAATCACAAAATGAGCATGGCAAAGTAAAGCCTTTTAAAGAGCTCGAGCAGGAAGGCACTCAAAATAATAAAAAATAGGCCGAAAAAAAGGAATCCGAATGTGGCGGATTCCTTCTTTTCGCTTACAAAATGAAAGTATAAAATTTAGCGCTTCGATGGCGAGCGGAATCGCTCGGGCTCCTCGGCCAGAAAGGATTCGAAAGTATTGGTACATTTCGCCAATACTTTCGAATTCTTTTCTGTCTGTCGGAGCTAACCGGGCGGCTGCGCTTTTCTTACAATATCCGTTCTGTTTCTTCTTTACCGCATGCGTTCGCAAGCTTTTTCAGCTGTTTATTTAACATGGTTTTATCAAGGCTGAGCCATTCTTGCTGTTTAATTCCTTCATAAATGTAGGCTGAAAACTCCCAAACCTCTTGTTTGATTTCATTCCGGTTCGTTTCTGCTACCAATATTAATGCTTTCAGCACAGAAGCCATTACGGAGACATCCTCTTTTCCGTAGTGACGGATCTGATAAAAACTTTCATATAAGTAGTCGGTAAATGTTGGTTTAGGCAGAACAATCCTGATTTGATTTTTGCTGTCACGATGATAAGGAGAAGGGGAATGATTTTTTCCGATCTTCGTCAAAATCTGGGCCAGGTGTTCCATACATGCAATCGCAGTCTCAGGGTCATTTTTCCCGGGAGCAATTCCTCTAAGCGCAATCTCGGCAATTTTTTGGATGCCGAACTCAATATCATGCTTGGACTCATGATCTGTGTTAAAGGTGATAAATTTAAGAATTTCATCCTCATCTAAAGACTCACTTTCTGATGAGACCAGCAGCAAAGGTGTATCCACATCGACATAATCCCCCTGATCTTTTGTAAACGAGATGACAAGCTGCTCTTTTTCCGCAAAGTCAATCAGTTCTGAAAGGGCAATATCCTGAATGTAGCCTTCATACCTGCTTTTTACTTCAAATGTTTTTTCTTTATCTAATGAAAAATCTTCTTCTGGATTGTCTGTTCTTTTTTTGTCTTCTATAGATGATAGGGTTTCTTTTGTGATATTGGAGATTACGTTGCCGACTTTTATCCATTCGGTCATATGGTGGATGAGAAAAACGAACATGCCAACACATATAAAGGCGACGATGATCGCCAGGGTCGGTACGATAAAATCGTTGCTTGTCTCATTTTCCCTCACTTGATTTAGCAGGACGAGGGAATAAATGTAGCCCCCGATAAAAACTCCAAGCACCCGCTGGATTTTGGAATCTGAGTTGAAATTGTGCATCGTCCGCGGCGAAAAATTAGCCAGGAAGGTTGTCAGTACGACAAGCACTGATGAAAACGTAATCGTCGTCATCGTTAAAAGCGAAGTCGAAGTAGCGCTGAGAATGGTATGAGCAAGTTCCTTATCTGTTAAAAAGACAGATGGAATATGCTTATAATAACCGTTTTCTGCAAGATATCTGTCTCCTGTCATACTCAGTACTGCAAGAATGAAAAAAAGAACTGCGTAGATTGCCGGTGTGATCCAAAAATTCGATTTCACTTTGACGAGAATCGGTTTAATAGGCATGAGCTGTCCCCCTGTATAAAATAGATTGAAGTGTCTGGCCGTTCGTGGTATAGTATGAACGGTAAAAATATTGATAAATTCCGTGCAGTTTGTGCGGGAGAGGTTCTAGCACAACCCTCTATAAAAAACTAAGTATGAACTGTATCCAAGTGAGGTATAGTTTTTTAGTTGGGGATTTACATGCTAGACACTTCTGAAAAAGTTCAGGGTGTCTTTTCTTATGCCGATTTTTAAATCGGGGTTGTGAAAGAATGCTCTCTTCGAATGAGGAGGACATATAGATGAAAAACGATAAAGCGCTCGTTGTCTTCAGCGGCGGCCAGGACAGCACAACCTGCTTATTCTGGGCCATGAAGCAATTTAAAGAAGTTGAAGTGGTTACATTTAATTATAATCAGCGCCACAAGCTTGAAATAGAAGTGGCTGAAGCGATTGCAGATGATCTTGGAGTAAGACACCATCTTTTGGATATGTCACTCTTAAATCAGCTTGCACCTAATGCTCTTACAAGAGATGATATTGAAATTGAACATAAGGAAGGCGAACTTCCTTCAACCTTTGTACCAGGCAGAAATCTTCTGTTCTTGACGTTTGCATCTGTGCTTGCGAAACAAATCGGTGCAAAACATATCGTGACAGGAGTCTGTGAAACAGATTTCAGCGGATATCCGGATTGCCGCGATGTGTTTGTGAAATCATGCAACGTCACCATCAATTTAGCGATGGATGATCAATTTGTCATTCATACACCGCTTATGTGGATCGATAAAGCCGAAACATGGAAGCTTGCAGATGAACTTGGTGCACTGGACTATGTAAGAGAAAGAACGCTCACATGCTACAACGGTATTATCGCAGAAGGCTGCGGAGAATGTCCAGCATGTCACTTAAGGAAAAAAGGCCTTGATGAATATTTGTCCGCAAAAGGAGGAGGATCGCATTGATTCAGCAAATGTACCCGCAAACTCTCCACCCGTATTCTTATGAGCTGAACAAGGATATGCAGATATCTGCGGCTCACTATGTGCCAAATGATGAAGCGGGCAAATGCCGCCGTCTGCACGGGCATACGTATTTTATAAATGTAACGGTTGCTGGCGATGAGCTTGATCAGTCCGGGTTCCTCATTAATTTTGCCCATATCAAGCAGCTCGTGCACGACCGCTTTGACCATACGATTCTCAATGAAAATGAAGTATTTGATGATAAAGATCCAAATAAATTCCCTACTACTGAAGTAGTGGCACGTACGATTTATGAAATCATTCAGCAGCATTTGGATACACTTGGACACAATCCCAAATGTGTCGGTGTTTTCGTCCGCGAAACACCTACAAGCTATGTGATGTACCGTCCCAAGCAGGTGAAAAACGGATGAAGAAGTTTCCTGTATTAGAAATCTTCGGCCCGACAATTCAGGGTGAAGGGATGGTCATCGGCCAAAAAACAATGTTTGTCCGTACAGCAGGATGTGATTATTCCTGCAGCTGGTGTGACTCTGCTTTCACATGGGATGGATCAGCTAAAGACGACATTAGACAACTAACAGCTGAAGAAATTTGGACAGAGCTGTTCGAACTTGGCGGAAGCCATTTTTCACACGTGACCATTTCAGGAGGAAATCCTGCTTTACTTGGGAACCTGAATGAACTGATTGATCTTCTTCACGAAAAGAACGTAAAAGTGGCGATTGAAACACAGGGCAGCCGTCTGCAGCCCTGGTTTGATCAAATTGATGATTTAACGATTTCTCCAAAGCCGCCAAGCTCAGGCATGAAGACAGACTTCACTAAATTAGATGAAATTATTTTCTATTTAACGGAAAAAAACCGTCTGTATCATGCAAGTTTAAAAGTAGTTGTCTTTGATGAGCAGGATCTGGAGTTTGCAAAAATGGTACACCTCAAATACCCGGAAATCCCATTTTACCTCCAGGTAGGAAATGATCTGGTTCACGAACCGGATGATGGAAAGTTAATTTCTCATTTGCTTACAAGGTACGAGTGGCTGATTGACCGGGCTGTATCAGAAGAAGGCTTAAATAATGCGCGCGTACTGCCGCAGCTGCACACCCTTGTATGGGGAAACAAAAGAGGAGTTTAACTATGAAAGGAAGGCTGATTATGGCTGGAAGACAAGATTCAGAATTAACCGATGTAACATTGCTTGGCAATCAGGGAACAAATTATTTATTCGAATACAGCCCTGACATTTTAGAATCATTTGATAACAAACACGAAAATCGCGATTACTTTGTAAAGTTTAATTGCCCGGAATTCACAAGCCTCTGTCCAAAAACAGGACAGCCTGACTTTGCAACTATTTATATCAGCTATATCCCTGAAAAAAAAATGGTGGAAAGCAAATCATTGAAGCTTTATTTATTCAGCTTCCGCAATCACGGAGACTTCCATGAAGACTGCATGAACATCATCATGAACGATCTGATTGAACTAATGGACCCAAGATATATCGAAGTATGGGGCAAGTTCACTCCGCGCGGCGGAATATCAATCGACCCGTATACAAACTACGGAAAACCAGGCACAAAATACGAACAAATGGCAGAGCACCGCATGATGAATCATGATATGTATCCGGAGAAAATCGACAATCGCTGATAAAAACCGAAATTATTTTCGAGCATAATTTGCTTTTTAAAATAATCCATGTTATATTTATTAAGAATTATTTTTGTTCGGTACGCAAGGAAAGAACAAGTGCTAAAACTTTTCACCTTTTGTTATCAATGAGAGCAAGGATAGTAACACAATGTATGCTAAAGCATACGAGGAGGCAACAACAATGGAACAAGGTACAGTAAAATGGTTTAACGCAGAAAAAGGATTCGGATTCATCGAGCGCGAAGGCGGAGAAGACGTATTCGTTCATTTCTCAGCTATTCAAGGCGAAGGTTTCAAATCTTTAGACGAAGGCCAAGCAGTTACATTTGACGTAGAGCAAGGTCAACGTGGACCTCAAGCAACTAACGTTCAAAAAGCTTAATTTTAAGCTGACATATAAAACAGTCTCTTTTATAGAGGCTGTTTTTTTGTGTGTTTTTTAGTAATAGATGGTGTTAACGGCATTCAATGTGCAGCTACTTGCAGCAGAAACTTGGAAATAATGAAAGGTGAAAGTATAGCTAAATGATCAAAGAGGGTGGTAAGCGAGGTACGATTTCGAGGTGCAAAATCGGCTTTGAAGCCCGAACTTGAGGATCGA
Organism: Metabacillus idriensis; assembly: GCF_009674765.1. Lineage (GTDB taxonomy): Bacteria > Bacillota > Bacilli > Bacillales > Bacillaceae > Bacillus_P > Bacillus_P idriensis. Next base: position 991,634 of record NZ_WKKF01000001.1, read on the forward strand.
GGTGCCAACATTTAAGAGCGGAGCCTCAGTCCGCAAAAAAATAAAAACCCCCGCTCAAATTCACTGAGCGGGGGGAGGTATCATGTTACAAGCTTTGTTAAATGGTTGCTTTCATTTTAGCACAGGTAAGCAGGATAACCTAATAAAAAATGATTATTTATTATTTGCGCCCCGATTGGTGATTTGATACGGGTGACTTGCTCGTTTTTGGCTTTAAATTCTTTAACCTGCTTTTAATATAATCCTTCAGCATGTCACGCTTGCGTTTTTGACGCTTGTCACGGTTTTTCATATAGTCACCATCCTATTTCATAGAGATTCGACCTTGGTTCTATTATAACTCGAAACGAGGCGGGACAACATGCTTTTACCTAAATTCAAATTCATTCTCGCCGTCAGTGCGGTTTGCTTTGCGTACATATGAATAAAAAAGCTCCATCGCTTCTGTTTTAAATGCTTTTGACAGTTCTTCAGAAAAATAATCATCTGGATTCAGTTCATATTCAGGTGTAACAATCTTCACTTCGGACTTTTCGTTCTGAATATAGTGATGGGTTAAGAGATTTGATGGTATCTGGATTTTTTTCGCCATGATCAGCACCCTCTCTGTTTTTAGTGAAATGTATTTTGTGTTTAGTTTATCATATAAGAAAATCAGTACACAGGGGGATTATGTATGGAGACCTTTACGCAAAGAGCGGTATTTATTATAAAATCGATACCTGCCGGAAAAGTGATGACATATGGACAAGTTGCCAGGTGCGCGGGCCAGCCCAGAGGAGCGCGGCAGGTTGTCCGCATTCTTCATTCGATGAGTGAAAAGCATCAGCTCCCATGGCATCGTGTTATCAATTCCAAAGGGGAAATCGGCATGAAGGAGACAGAATCCGGCAGACTGCAGAAAAAATTATTAGAAGATGAAGGCATTTCTTTTATCAGTGATTATCACCTGCATCTGGAGCGGTGGATCTATAATCCCGGGATGCAAGAAGACTCCTGGTAAATAAGCCAAAAACTGCTGTTAAGTTTTATTTGGGCAATGAAACTTTCCGGTTGACCGCTGCAGCATAATGATGTAATATACTACTACAAGCTGCATTGTACGTAATGATAATTAAGTTTTAACCTTTAAGCTGTAATAGGGAGTTTTATATCGCATCTGAAATGTCATGCCTCCATTTGCAGAGGAAGACAGGAAAGCTGCTGCAAACACCCACTTTGAGAAGTGGTGGTTTAAAACTTTCTTACGTAAGTTACGGCAATTGTGGCTTCTTTCTTTAAACATATAAAACCAGTTCCTACCTCAGGAGCTGGTTTTTTTGATGTTTGGCTGACTTTTGTTTTACTTGAGTGGAGTTTAATTTCCTCAATCGATTACGATTCGGACGCTTCCTTACCCTCCAATACCGTTAAACGGTTTAGCAGGGTACGATTTTGAAGACCGCCATTATTAACAAATCTCCCGAATCAAATGTACTCCATTATTTTTAGGAGAATTTACTTCAGACGATACTTCAAATGCCTCCATTTGCGTCTCGTCGAAGGGTTTCAAGATCGGACGCAGATCGTCTGGATCATGAATGGAGGGGTCGAGCCATCTTTCTTCGTCTTCAGGCTTCAGGATGACCGGCATTCTGTCGTGAATGGAGCTCATCAGTTCATTTGGTTCGGTTGTGATAACCGTGCAGGAATAGATGGTTTTGCCATTTGGCGATTTCCATGATTCCCATAACCCAGCCATACCGAAGGGTTCACCTGTTTTCATTTTAATTCTCATCGGGGTTTTCCCGCCTTCCTGGCGTTTCCATTCATAGAACGAATCTGCCAGTACAAGGCATCTTTTTTTTCTGAAAGCATTTCTGAAGCTTGGTTTATCCGCTAATGTTTCTGCTCTGGCATTGATGGTTTTATATCCGATTTTTTCATCCTTTGCAAAAGGAGGGATGAGTCCCCACTTTAAGAACCCCATTCGATTTTGAGTCCCGTCATTAATCACGGACAGGACCTCGTGTGAAGGAGCAATGTTGTAGCTATATACATATTCATCTTCTTCAATGGCTGCGCCGATATGAAATCGGTCTACAAGATCTGCATACTCTGAGAATAAAGTGTATCTTCCGCACATGGGCATTCTCCTTTTTATGTAAAATAATACCGTTATCATTCCCTTTAAACAAGGTGAAGCCGTATAATAAAAATAAAAAGGAGAGATCACAGGTGCACTTAAAAAGAGTCAGCTTTGTTCCTGATCACGAAAAGCAGGAGTATCCATATGGACTTCCCCTTTTTAAAGAGTCGTTCACTCTGTCGTTTGAAGCACCGCTAACAATTCTTGCGGGTGAAAATGGGACAGGCAAGTCAACGCTGCTTGAAGCAATCGCAGAGCAATCCGGTTTAATCAGGGTTGCATCAGTTGAAGATGATGATATAAATGAAGAGATCAGGAGATTTTCCCTTGAGTTGAAGCTTTCATGGAGTGCGAAAACAAAAAAAGGTTTTTACCTGAAAGCGGATGACTTTCTGACATATGCCCGCAATGTCTCGCGCATGAGGGCAGAGGCGGAAAAAAGATTAGAAGAAGTTGAAGAGGAGTACCGGGGGAAATCGATTCTGGCGAGGCAGCTTGCGGCGTCTCCTTATCATAAGACAATTGGAGAAATAAAGGAATTGTACGGGAGAGGGCTCGATAACCGGTCACATGGAGAGCGGTTTTTGGCGTTTTTTCAATCAAGATTTCGCCCAAATGGCTTCTACTTGCTGGATGAGCCTGAGGGTCCGCTGTCTCCGATGAAACAGCTGAGTTTGATCAGCATGCTGCTTGAAATGATCAAAGAAGGATCGCAATTTATCATTGCGACACATTCTCCTATCTTAATGGCTTTTCCGGAAGCAGTTATTTATACCCTTGATGACTTGCCGTTAAAAAGCGTGCAATATGATGATTTAGAACATGTGAAAATCACGAAAGGATTTCTGAATTCGCCTGAAAGATACCTTAGACACTTATGAGTATTTTGTCGAAATATAGACTAATAAATGCCAGTTTTCTAGTTCTTCCGCTTCGTTTTTTCCTCATTACACCAACACTCCCATCTTTTTCACGTATAGTGTGATGTATTACTAATACTTGAGGAGGGACAATATGAGGAAAAAGCTTATGGGCTTAATTGGCGCATCTGTACTCAGTATAAGTGTGATTTTTCCACTGAGCGGGGAAGCGGCACTGGGAGACAGAACGCTTTCACAGGGAATGAGCCATTCAGATGTGAAAGAACTGCAGGAGCATCTTTTATCAAAAAGTGTGTATCCATATTTTGAAGAGACAGGCTATTATGGTCCAATTACAAAAGAAGCGGTGAAAGATTTTCAGGAAAAGAGCCGTATCCAGGTTGATGGGATAGCTGGACCGCAAACGAATCAAAAAATTAAAGTGTTGCGCTATGGCGATATGGGAAAACCAGTCATCAAGCTTCAGCGTCTGCTGAAAGAGTGGGGAGTATATACTGGTATTGTTGATGGAATGTACGGAAACGGCACGAAAAGTGCAGTAGCCAATTTTCAGCAGCAAAAAGGACTGAAAAGTGATGGTATCGCTGGACCGCAAACCTTTAGTAAGTTAAATCAAAAATCAAGCAGTGTTTCAGGGACTGTAAAAGAGTTAACGGTTACAAGCACAGCTTATACGGCTTCATGCGATGGCTGTTCCGGAGTGACGAAGATGGGTGTTGATTTGAAAAAATACCCTGAAGCGAAAGTGATTGCCGTTGATCCGAATGTGATTCCAATTGGCTCAATCGTAGAAGTTGAAGGCTACGGTAAAGCAATTGCAGCTGATATTGGCGGCGCCATTACAGGCAACAAAATTGATGTCTTTATTGCAGGACAAAGCAGCGCCATCAATTGGGGCAGAAAATCAGTCAATATTAAAGTTTATCAATAATAGATTATCAGTTACATAGAAAAAGAAAAATCCGCTGTCTGCAGCGGATTTTTTTTAGGTTGCACCAGATTGATAAAGGAATTGAATTCGAGCTGTGCGAGTTGAATAGCTTTTCTTGCGAATGAAAACGGGATTGTCGCGAGTTGAATTCATAAACTCGTTATATACAATCAATAGATGCCAGCATCTGCGATAAAATAGCCCGCCAAAGATTGATCTGTTCCATACATAACCAAACTAAACTTTCCTATAGAAAGCTGCCAATACACCGTCAAAGCTCCAAACACATATACGCCTCATCTACATAACCATCCGCGAGCTTCAGCGCTTCTGTGTATTCGCCGAATTGGACAAAGCCCAATGACTCATACAGCGCTTTGGCGCTATGATTATCAACAGCAACCGCAAGATCGATTTTTTCTATGGTCTTGCTTTCTTTAATTCGTTCAATAAGAGAGCTAAGCAGTTTTTTGCCTAATCCTTTGCCGCGCATGACAGGAGAGATGTACATGCCTAGAATTTGACCGCGGTGCTTCATTTTTTCAAGAGTTTCCTGTTTGAACGCTGCGATCCCTGTGAGTTCTGCTTCAGCAAATGCGCCCATTACAAAAGCGGATGCAGAAGGAGTGATTTCCTTAATTAATTCTTCAATTGATTTTTTCTTTTCCGTTTCATAGCTTGAAGCAAAGTTTGCAGGCAGCTCATTCAAGGCCTGCAGGCGCAGTGCCCGGTACTGTTCTGTGTCTTCTTCTGTCAGCAGCCGATACTCCACTTGAGGCACCTCTTTCCTTGATATAGAAGTCAAACCATGATTTGATGCAAGCTCCATTTCTGTCTATAGGTAGATTACGTTATCTAGTATGGTTCATTTTTCTTGAAACAATGTAAAATCCATTAAGAGAACAAAATAAAACAGCCTGATGGAGAATCCTCCTTCAGGCTGCTGTTTTTAAAATCAATGAAGCTGTTCTTTTACAATTTTATAGTTTTTATGATTGACGACCGTCCGTCTCTCAAGATCTAAATCTCGGAAATTTTCCATATACGTCAAGTCTACAATCACTGAATTTTCATTAACTTTCTCCACGATGCCACGTAAACCGTCTCTGAATTCAATCACATTGCCAACTTTAGCGATTTTCATTTCCTCTCTCCTTCTCTATACAGATCCCCCATTAGGACTATTTAACATTATTTTTTCAGTTTAGTAAAGGCTTTCAGTTAAAATTGTGTAATAATTTTGAAAAAAGGGCAAACAGATAAGATGAAGCAGGTGAATCAAACATGTTATAGTAAGATAAAATTGATTTTGAAAGAGGCGAATCAGCTTGGTTTCATCAGGACTTGTCCTCGAAGGCGGAGGAATGCGCGGGGTTTATACCGCAGGTGTTTTAGAATATTTCATGGAAAAAGAGCTTTATTTCCCCTATGTCATCGGGGTTTCAGCAGGTGCCTGCATGGGTGCTTCATATATTTCTAGGCAAAAAGGAAGAAATAAAACGGTCAACATCAATTACGCCAATCATAAAAGCTATTTATCGTTAAGCAATTATATCCGTCATAAACAGCTGTTTGGGATGGACTTCATTTTTGATGAAATTCCGAACAAGCTAGTTCCATTTAACTTTGATTCCTTTTTAAAAAGTGACCAGACATTTTTAGTGGGAACAACAGACTGCAAGACAGGGGAGCCTGTTTACTATAATAAAAATGATATCGGCAAGGATATTTTAACGATTTTAAGAGCCTCAAGCTCCCTTCCGTTTATAGCACCAATGATTGACTATGAAGGAAGGAAACTGCTTGACGGGGGGATTGTCGATTCGATCCCGATTAGAAAATCACAATCAGACGGGAATGCCCGCAATGTGGTGATCTTAACCAGAAATGCAGGATATAGAAAGAAAAAGAGCAGCATGGAGTGGATGGTCAGACGCTCATTCAGAGCGTATCCATTGCTTGCAGATGCCATGCTGAACCGCTATGAGCAGTATAATCAGACGCTTGATTATATTGAGGAGCAGGAAAAGCTCGGAAATGTGTTTGTCATCCGTCCTTCTAAAAAGCTTGAGGTTGACCGGATTGAACGAAATCCAGTTAAACTTGAACGGCTTTATGAGCAGGGCTTAAAGGATGCAGAAGCCTGTTTTGAGGCACTGCGGAAGTGGCATGAGCCGCATCACGTATTATCCTGATAAAACATACCCAAACGTTTGAAGAGAGTTTCCTGGGGGAAGAGTACAGTCATACTACTTATAAAGGTGTTGTTTAGAATGAATGTATTAATTGCAGGAGCTAACGGAAAAACAGGCAGACATATAATCGAACAAATAGCACGCGGAGGCGAGCATCGCGCAATCGCAATGGTGCGGGATCCGAAGCAGGAAAAAGAGCTTGGAAAGCTGGGTGCTCAAACAGTCGTCGGCGATCTTGAAGGGGATGTCTCCCATGCCGTGCATTTAGCAGATGCCATCATTTTTGCTGCGGGATCTGGATCAAAAACAGGACCTGATAAAACGATTTCTGTTGACCAGGAAGGGGCTAAAAATCTGATAGACGCTGCTAAAGAACATCGGATCCAGCATTTCGTCATGCTGAGTTCTATGGGAACAGATAACCCTTCAGCAGGTCCTGACTCAATGGAACAGTATTTCAAAGCCAAGGCAATTGCTGATGAATATCTGCGGGGATCAGATCTTTCTTATACGATTGTCAGACCTGGCGCACTGACGGATGACAGCGCCACAGGAAAGATTGAAGCTTCCGAAAAAATCGAGAACAAAGAAAACCGCAGCATTTCCCGTGAGGATGTGGCAGCGGTTCTGATAGCTTCTCTTTCTGGTGAAGAAGTGAAAAACAAAACATTTGAAATCCTCTCTGGCGAAACAGACATCGAGGAAGCTTTAAAATTTGTTTATTAAGTCATGGACAAGCGGGATTCTCCTTAGTAAACTTGCATATATGAAAAGATTTGGGGGAAGTTCGTTCCATGGATAATCAATTGGCAAACGAAATGCTGGATTCATTAAAAAATGGGGAAATCCATGAATATCATGTTCCAAAAGATGTTTTTCCTACCTTTAGAACGGCTCTTGTCGAACGTGAGGATTTCAAGCATTTCCGCGGAATAGCACAGCAGGGCGGAAGCGTCATCTATAAATATTTGCAGGTTCCCCGGAGCTAAAAGAACGGCTGTCACATTTGACAGCCGTTTTTCTGATTTTAGGGAGTGAGAGAATGTTTATCCCCAGCACTCTTATGATTTTTCTGTTATCGCTCTAATTTTCTTGATTGCCTCTCTTCTCCACGATTTCACACTAGCAGGACTGACATTTTCACTCTCCGCAATTTCAGATGGCGTTTTCTTGTCAATGCAATAGCCAATCAGCCATTTTTTCTGCATTGGCGTAAGGATCTCGCCGTAGGAGCGGACAATTTGCTCGTTCATTATTTCCTGTATAGGGTCTTCTATGCCAAAATCGTCATGATGATCGCGAAGCTCCTCATTTTCGTGCCTTCTATTTTGTTTATTCATTTCATTCAGCATCCTCCCTTTTATGCAATGATATAGATAGGTGCTGAATGCGCCTTTTGAACCGTCATAGGTTTTTGACGCATGCCATAAGGCGATGAGTCCGATTTGATGGTATTCTTCATGATGCTGCATAATGTTTAAATGTTTAATATGAAAATAGATCATATTTTGATGCTTCTTGACCAAATCCTCAAAGCTTTTATCTTCTATCATCGAATTCTCCGATTAGGAGCGCTCCATTCAAGTATTCCGCGGTAAATTCATCATAATGGCGGTGCCGGAAATCGTAAAAGCAGAAAAGAAGGTATATATATGCGGTGAGATGCTTCAAATAGGCTGTTCTTCCAGGGGGGAATAGCCTGTTTTCTATTCTTCATCTCATTAAAAAGCCTGATATGCCTCATTTTTTTGAATATTGAATTGGGGTTCCTTCCATTTTTTTAGCAATGAATTCAGTGCATAAAGCTGTTAGGCTATTACTTGTACTTCTTACAAGTGAATCCGAATGAAAAATTGGGAGGTTTATAAATGAAGAAAGCATTTTTTACTTTTACAATCATTTCTGCACTTACCTTATCATTATTTGGGTTTGAAAAAGCAGAGGCAGCAACAAAGCACGAGGTTAAAACAGGCGATACTTTATGGCTGATCGGCAAAAAGTACGGAGTATCTATTAAAGAGATTCAATCCCTTAATCATAAAAGCGGTCAATTATTATATGTAGGCGAAAAACTGCAGGTACCTCAATCCATTTCAGATGAAGATAAGGATTTATTGGCACGAATTGTTCACGCAGAGGCAAAAGGCGAGCCGTATGCAGGTAAAGTGGCTGTGGCAACGGTTGTGTTAAATCGTGTAAAAGACGATCGATTCCCTGATACCATTAAAGATGTTATTTATCAAAAGCAATCAGGCATTTACGCATTTTCTCCAGTAGAAAATGGTGCAATTCATGAACCAGCTGATGAAAAAGCTAAAGAAGCGGTCCAAGAAGCCTTGGCTTATGAGGGTATGGGAAATGATTCTGTCTATTTCTATAATCCTGTAACAGCTGAAAGCGACTGGATTCGTACTAGAGAAGTCACGCTTACAATCGGAAAACACACATTTGCAAAATAATGAACAAAACTCCCTTCCAGATGGATGGGAGTTTTTTTATGCCGTTTACCAAATACAACATTGTCCCCCAAGCCAATTATTCTTTTTGAATAAATTACAAAATGGGAGGAAATATAAGGGAAAGTATGATCGTGAAGCGTGGTGGAAATCGTGAACAAGATGTTTAAGGAGAATGGAAAACCGAAGCAGTCTATGGCTGAAGTGATTACTTGCTTCAAGGCCTCGTCTGATTTTGTCCAATATGAGCACCATGCAAAAGAGATCACATTCTGGGTGTCTTACATACGGACAGTAGTAGATCCGACACTTTTACATGAAAGTATTCTCACTCCCTTGCTGAAGGAAAAATGGAATACCCATCAACAGCTGAAAGAAATTGTCCCAATTGAAGAAATCATTGTCACGATTGACACGGATATTGTTTCGGAGAAATTGCTTGAAGGCTATATCATTATTTCATTCTCTGAGTATGGAAGTCCATGTACGTTGTTACGAGCTACCTTAAATAAAGCAAGAGACATCTCCCTCCCAGAAGTTGAATTTAGTGTGGTAGGACCGAAGGAAGCTTTTGTAGAAGCGATTGAATTTAATATCAATTTGATCCGCAAAAGAATACAAGTGCCGCAGCTGCGGATAAAAGAAATGCAAATAGGTGATCTGTCCAAAACAAAAGTGGCTGTGCTCTACATCGACAGTATAGCAGATGAAGAAAATGTAAATACCATGATCCAGAGGTTAAGAGATATTAAATATGATCAAATAGGCGACAGCGGCTATGTGGCTCAGTTCATATCTGATAACCATAACTCTCCGTTTCCTCAAGTGCTTGATTCAGAACGGCCTGACAGGGTGGCAGCTGTTCTTTCAGAGGGGAAAGTCGCCGTCGTTGTTGATGGCTCGCCGCAGGTTTTAATCGGCCCGACAACTCTTGTAGAATTTTTCTCTTCTTTTGAAGATTATTATCTAAATTGGGTGCTGTCATCATTTTTCAGGCTGATCCGCGTATTTGCCGTAGCCTTTTCCATCTTAGTAACGCCTGTATACGTAGCGACCCTAACCTTTCATTATGAACTAATTCCAAAGGATCTGCTGAGCACGCTCGTAACCTCGCGGCGCGAGATTCCGCTTCCCCCGATACTTGAGGCGCTGTTTTTGGAGCTGACGATTGAACTCCTTCGGGAAGCGGGAGCGCGTTTGCCGACAAAGGTCGGACAGACAATCGGTATCGTAGGCGGGATCGTTATTGGGACGGCATCGGTTGAAGCGGGTCTGACCAGTAACGTTCTTCTGATCATCGTCGCTTTGGCGGCACTTGCATCGTTTACAACACCCGTTTACAAGATGGGTAATACGATTCGCCTGCTTCGATTTCCATTTTTAATTTTTGCCCAAATTTATGGGCTTCTCGGCATTGTTTTATGTTTTTGTTTTTTAGCAACTCATCTCTTAAGGCTGACATCTCTCGGGAGGCCCTTTTTAGTGCCGATCTATCCGCCCCGGAGCCGGGATCTTAAAGATGCGATTATCCGTTTCCCTTTCTCAACTTTAAACAAAAGGCCATTGGCTCTGCGGACGAAACAGCCTGATAAATTTTCAGAGAAGAGAGCAAGACAGAGACATGACATAGATGAATAGCAGATTGTGAGGTGTCCAGATGAAAAAAATCGCAGAACGATATCAAGTTTCGCCTTTTCTTGTGTTTTTTCTTATTCACTCCCTTCAGTTTGGTGTGGGAGTGCTTGGCTTTCAGCGTTTTATTTCACTGGACTCCGGTCATGATGCCTGGATAGCTGTGCTCGCTTCGGGAGTCATTGTTCATATATCGATCTTTTTGATTTATCAGATTTTAAAGGATCAAGAGGGAAACATTCTTGATATTCATAAGAAGATTTTTGGCAAGTGGATCGGCAATGGGCTAAATGCCCTTGTCATTATTTACTTTACCGCTCTTGCCATTAACGTCCTCCGAACCTTTATAGAAGTTATTCAAGTATGGATGTTTCCGGATATCAATGTCTGGATTTACAGTTTTATTTTTCTGGCTCTTACTTATTACATATTAAATGGCGGCTTTCGGGTAGTAGCAGGGATTTGCTTTTTTGGAGTGGTGCTCCCGGCATATCTGATTTTTTCATTTTTGTTTACTTTGAAATTTGCGAACTTTAATAACCTGATGCCCTTTTTTGATCATTCCATCAGTGACCTTTTAAAAAGCACAAAGAATATGTCGCTGACAGTGCTGGGTTTTGAAGCGCTGTTTATGTATTATCCTTTTTTGAAAAATCCGGAAAAATCGAGGAAGTGGGCGCACTTTGGTGCAGCAGTTACAACTTTGATCTATGTGATTATTATGCTGTTCAGCATCATTTATTTCAGTGAAGAGCAGCTTCAGAAAAACGTATGGGCAACACTTACGATCTGGAAAATTGTCGAAATGCCGTTTGTGGAAAGGTTTGAATACATCGGAATCGCAAACTGGAACCTTGTTATTTTGCCGAACGTTTGTTTAACCCTATGGTGTGCAAGCAGAGGCATGAAGCAGCTTGTGAAAATAAAGCAGAAATATACGATTCTGATTGTTCTTGCCGCCTGTTATGGAGCTGTTAATATTATTAAAGACCGTGAACAGATCAATACAATTAACTCATTTTTAGGGGAGGTGGGCTTCTATATATTTATGGCCTACATTCCGCTTCTGTATTTACTCACTCTGATCTACCGTAAATGGAAGGGAGGAAGAAAGGTTGAAACGTAAATTACTTGTTCTTCTCATTCCGCTGTTTTTGACAGGATGTCTTGAAAAAGAAATATTGGACGATGTTAATATTATTACAGTTGTAGGCTTTGACATGGTGGGCTCAGATCAAATGAAAGGAACGGTTGTCATTCCGGTTTATACGCAGGATGCCCCTGTAGAAAGTGAAATCATCGAATCTACTTCATCTACTGAAATCAGCAAAGATATTTTAACGCATCTGCAGCGTAAATCATCTGATCCGCTCGTCCTTGGGAAAGTTTCTGTTGTTATCTATTCAGAGGAAGTTGCTGAAAAAGGCCTGACAAACCTTGTGGATACGCTGCAGAGGGATGCAAGTGTCGGTTCCCGCGTCTATTTGACGGTAGCCAGAGAGGATGCAAGTTCCATAATGAAAGCTAAATTTGGAAACAGAGGAGCAGCTGCCTATATTTCAAACCTGATCCGCCATAACGTTGAAAGCAGGGACGTTCCTAAAACAAATCTGCACATTTTTCTATATGATCTATATTCAAAAGACAGTGATCCCTTCTTGCCGATTTTGAAAAAGGGTGAAGGAGGTTCCGTTGAAATTGATGGCCTGGCCTTATTTAAAGGTGACAAAATGGTCAGTGAAATTTCAAATGAAAAACTGATATTCTTTAAACTGATTGCAGATAAATATACGGAAGGCATTTATGCTCTAAAACTGCCAAAAAAGGAACAGGTGGCCATTAAAGCAATTTCTTCTCACCGCAAAATTGAAGTGAATAAAAAGGATCCATCCAAATTAACAATAAAAGTCAAACTCAGCGGCGTTGTTCAGCAGTATACAGGAGATATGATCACACCTAAAATCAAACATGAAATGGAGAAAGCCTTTGAGAAAGAGATTATAAAAGAATCGAAACAGATGATTGAACAATTTAAAGAACTTGAGATTGACCCGCTGGGACTGCAGGATTTGGTGCAAAGCCATATTCGAGGCTTGCATACAAAAGAATGGAAAGAGATTTATCCAAGACTGTCTGTTGAAATCAAACCTGAAGTCATGATCACGGAAACAGGGGTAATTGAGTAGGGAAAAACGATCATAAAATCAAATTTTAAAATAATTGGGTGACTTGTCTCATATCCTTTTAGAAAGTTCTTCCCAGGGAGTGAGTCAGCATGAATTCTTTTTTCAAAGGAACCCTTTTATTGATTGTTGCCGCTTTTTTCAGTGAATGCATCGAATTTTTCGTCAACATGATCTTGGCGAGAGAACTTGGAGAAGAAGGAATGGGCAGATATATGTCCATTTTGCCTGTCATCTTTTTAGTTGCTGTCCTTGCAAGTCTTGAACTGCCGATTTCCATTTCCAAATACATCGCTGAAAACAAGCGGGTCCTGCATTACAGTATGCTGCGCCACGCTCTGCAGATGACAATGATTGTTACACTTGCTGTGCTGATGGCAAGCATCATCCTTTTTTCAGCTACGTCTTTGCTTGACGGATTTCATCCAATCGTTAAATGGCTGATTATTGGGCTCATTCCAATTGCGTCGTTCTCCTCGATTGCGAGAGGGTACTTTATGGGTGTGCAGCAGATGGGAAAGATTGCTTTTTCAAATTTTTTGCGAAAAGCGGTGCAATTCAGTGTGCTTCTGCTTATTTTCACCATTTTTAGGTTCGATCAAAATGCTTTGCTGATTGCGCTCTGTGCTTTTATTGGCAGTGAACTGATTGTTTTTGTTTATTTGATCAGTATGTTTATGATACATATGCATGCTCTGAAATATGAAAACAACACATTTACAACCGGTAAACACGCAAGGCAAAAACTGCTGTCTGTATCCCTCCCGACTACAGGCTTGAGGATATTTCATGCCATCACAAATGCGGTCCAGCCTTTTTTAATCCAGACAGCACTCATTACGGCGGGATTCAGCACGGTTGCAGCAACTGAACATTTTGGCATGCTGACTGGAGTAGCGATGACCATTGGCTTCTTTCCGGCATTTATTGCCCATTCTTTAATGATTATGCTGATTCCAAACGTTTCTGATTCGTACGCCAAGCAGGATACGAAGACATTGCGGGTGCTCCTGCAGCAATCGATGTCTTTTACCATGCTTTACGGAATACCGGCCGTATTTATTATTTATCTCTTTGCAGAACCGCTGACGTCTCTTTTTTTCTCATCAGATCAGGCAGCCTTTTATCTGAAGCTGCTGTGGCCTTACTTTTTGTTTCATTTTTTCGTCATTCCCATGCAGGCTTATTTAATAGGACTTGGGCTAGTGAAGGATGCTTTTTATCACACTGTCTGGTCGCATATTGTCTCATTTGGGATGATGTTTTTGCTTGGTTCACAGCCCTCGCTGCAAATGGCAGGAATTATTCTTGGGATGAATACAGGCATTGTGCTTTTAACGCTCATGCATTATGTGACAATCTGCCAGAAGATCGGGATTACGCTGTGGCTCACAGAGCGCAGGGACAGTGTTTACCGATGATTCTGAAAGCTTGCAATACACTTGCTAGTCCGATAATAAGAAAAAGGATTGAAATAGCCCTTGTCCCGCTGTAAAATACGAAGATAACTTCATACGTTTTCCTTATATAATCATGGAGATATGGTCCATAAGTTTCTACCTGGCAGCCTTAAAGTGCCGGACTATAAGGAGAGTACGAACAGGCAGTCTGATGAAGAGACCGCTGTTCAAGCTTTCTTTATAAAGTCTTGAACAGCGGTCTCTTTTTTTTTTTTTTTAGATGTCAGACATCTGACTGCGTCCATTCATGATTGGAAAACGACTGATGACATTAATAGATGGGGGCATTCATTTGAATATTTTATACGGTATTTTATCACTTGCAGGCATTTTATTTCTCGGCTGGCTTTTAAGCAGCAGCCGTAAAAGCATTCCATGGAAAACAATCGGCATTGGATTATTGCTTGAAGCTGCTTTGATTTTATTTGTCATGAAAGTAAAAGCGGGAGAAATGATATTAGAAAAATCAGCTTTTGCTGTTCAAAAAATCATCGATTTCAGCAGCGAGGGAATTGAATTTGTGTTTGGCGGGTTTTATGGTGAAGGCTCAAACATTACGTTTGTGTTTGCGATAAATGTACTTGCTGTTGTTATCTTTATTTCTGCACTTATATCGGCTCTTTATTATTTGAGAATTATTCCCTTTGTGGTTAAAATTATTGGTTTATCCATAGGAAAGCTGCTTGGAACTACGAAGGTTGAAACGTTCAGTGCTGTCGGAAATTCCTTTTTGGGGCTAGTTGAAGCACCGCTGCTGGTTCGGCCGTATTTAAAGGATTTAACACGATCAGAATTATTTGCGGTGATGGTTGGCGGCACGGCTTCAGCAAGCGGAGCAATCCTTGTCGGGTATTCACTGATGGGAATTGATATGAAGTATCTTCTTATCTCTGTTTTCAGTGTACCTTTTGTTTCTTTAATCATTGCGAAACTTTTAGAGCCGGAAACTGAGGTTTCCAAAACAAATGACAATGTGGCGATGGAAAAAACGAAGCATGCGAATGTTTTTGAGGCAATTGCTGAGGGTGCAGTAAGCGGCGTAACTCTCGCACTGAACATAGGAGGACTGCTGATTGCGTTTATCAGTATTCTGGCTCTGATCAATGGAGGACTTGGACTGATCGGAACGGATCTCTCCACGATCTTCGGTTATGTGTTCTATCCATTTGCCATCATGATCGGCATTCCGTTTGAGGATGCTTTCAGAGCAGCTTCCATTATTGGAACGAAATTATCAATCAATGAATTTGTTGCATATCTTGATTTAAGTAAAATGATTGATGAGCTAGATCCTAAAACAGTTGCCATTCTCTCAATTGCTCTTTGCAATTTTGCGAACCTGTCTTCAATCGGTCAGCTGATTGTCGGTTTAGGGTCACTTGAACCAACAAAACGTTCCCTCGTTTCAAAGCTTGGATTAAAGGCGATAGTCGGCGGAACATTGGCAAGTTTTATAACAGCAGTTTTAGTGGGAATGTTCATGTAAGAAAGAAAAGCACCTTGTTCAGGGTGCTTTTTCTTATGGAATAGGCCCCTTTTTTCAGCGGACAATTTCTAAAAGTGCGGCCGGTAAGCGTAAATTAAATTGTATTTAAAAAAGGCAGGAGGTTTTTAGATGGGGATAAAAATGATTAAGCTGTCTGTTCTGTATTTGGCTGCTGGTCTTCTGCTCGGATTGTTTATGTCGATTGCCAATGACTATACATTGACGCCAGTTCACGTTCACATTAATTTATTGGGATGGACGACGCTTACGATTGCCGGCATTTTATATTATGCTTTTCCTGAGTTAACCGATCATTTTTTGGCGAAGGCTCACTTTTGGCTCCATAATATCGGACTTCCCGTAATGATGATTGGGCTTGCGTTTACCGTTTCGGGAAATAACAGTCTTGTGCTTCTTACCATCATTGGATCCTTCGCAACAGTGATTGGTCTTCTGTTTTTTGTATGGAATGTTTTGGCGAATTTAAAATGAAATGGAAAAAGGAAGCACGTCATCATGCTTCCTTTTTGGTTAATTTTTATACGTGAATTCCTGATATTTTCCAGTTCCGTTGCACTGCAGACATTTTTTCGAAAGCGGAATAAAAGGATTTGTTCTGATTTTGCCTGCTCCGCTGCAGTTTCTGCAAATGACGACAAGTGCCATCACATGTCCTCCTCTCAAAATAGACAAGCTGACTTCTGCATCTATTTTGGGAGAAAAAGGATGTTTTTATACGCCTATTTTAAGAGATAAGAAAGGATAAAAGTTTGCTCTTCGATGGCGAGCGGAATCGCACAGGCTCCTTGGCCAGAAAGGATCTGCAAGTATTGGCTAATCCTTATCTGACATGCCTGCGCTAAACGGGTTCTTGCGCTTTTCTAATGTCTTGATATCCATTCCTCTCTCAGCATGCCCATCTTGATAGAATCGTAATAGACACCTTTATAAAGTCTGCACTTGCGGATTCTGCCTTCTTCTTTCATTCCTGTTTTTTCAGCCACTCTGATCATTCTGGAGTTCCCGGACCATGTCGTTAAACCGATGCGAAAAAGCTTGTATTTTTCAAATAAGTGCTGAATCCAAAGGTTCAAAGCTTCCGTTCCTATTCCGCTGTGCCAATTTGCAGGCTCATAGATGACAATGCCAACTTCAAGCCATTTCGATGGCTGATGCTCCCAGTAGTATGTGACCATCCCGATCAGCCGCTGATCAGCATATATATAAAGTCTGTTTGGATTAGGATCTTTGATTTCTTTCTTTTTTTGTTTCTCGAAATCTTTTCTTGTCATAATGCCTAATGGGAAATAAGGAGCATCCCATTTTTTCCATTCCGGCTCTGCCTCGCCGTATACGAAATGAAATAATTTAGGGATATCATCTGTATTTAATTGTTTTAAAGTTACTCTTTCACCATGAAGCATATATTTCATCCAACTCCTTTCTTAAAAAATTCTCCTCCTTTAGTTGGATTCCTTTTCCTTAGCAAGGATATTTTGTAAAAATTACATTCAATCTGTAAATATGGAAGATGAATGAAAATCAGCCCTTAATAACAACTTTATCCTCCGAAAAATTAATAGTTGAACTTCTTCTAAAACCTTTTATACCTTAAAACTTGATGGCAGACGAAAATTGGCCGTAAATAGTAAATAGTTTTTGTGATTCTTATTGATAATTATTATTAAATAGAAATAATAATAATTTTTATTTGAGTTTTGCGTACATTTTGGTATAATGAGACATATACTGATTCGACATAGCGGATATATGGGGATTTGCTGCTGGTCATCAGCAGCATTTATCTTTTTCATAAGCTTATTGAAGATGATTATTTTTCTCAATTAGGGAGGTATACAATGCTTGTAAATGAAAATGCTTTTCATCAGGCAGATGATGAGAATACAAAATTTGATAGACTAAAAGAATACGGGGAACTAATTGCAGCCATCCTCTCTGGAATTCTGATTTTAATAGGGTGGGCCATTCAAACGAATCAGGGGGACTCGCCTGCAGCTGTCGCTTTATTTATAACTGCCTTTTTAATCGGCGGATATGCGAAAGCAAAAGAGGGAATTGAAGAAACACTTGAAGAGAGAAAGCTGAATGTTGAATTGCTGATGGTTTTTGCAGCCGTTGGTTCAGGAATTATTGGATACTGGATTGAAGGGGCAATTTTAATCTTTATTTTTGCATTAAGCGGGGCGCTTGAAACCTTTACATTGAACAAAAGCAAGCGTGAGCTTTCTGCGCTGATGGAGCTGCAGCCGGAGGAAGCTTCCTTGCTTAAGGACGGCAAAGAAACAAAAGTTCATGTGTCTGCTCTTGAAATTGGAGATTTGATCGCTGTAAGACCAGGGGAGCGAATCCCGACAGACGGGGTAGTAGCGTCAGGAACGACCAGTATTGACCAGGCGGCCATAACAGGTGAATCCATTCCTGTGGAGAAAAAGACGGATGAACTGGTTTTTGCAGGTACTGTTAATATAAATGGCTCAATTACAGTTAAAGTAACAAAAAACAGCGATGAAACTCTTTTCCAGAAAATCATCAAGCTTGTTCAATCTGCTCAGTCTGAAAAGTCGCCTTCCCAGCAGTTTATCGAACGATTTGAAGGCACTTATGTTAAAGGGGTATTGATTGCAGTTGCCCTGATGATGGTTTTGCCGCACTATCTGCTTGGCTGGAGCTTCAATGAGAGCTTCTACCGGGCGATGGTTCTGATGGTTGTGGCATCACCATGTGCATTGGTCGCATCGATTACGCCTGCAACTCTGTCAGCCATCTCTAATGGGGCAAGAAACGGCCTGTTATTCAAAGGCGGAGTACACTTAGAGAGATTAAGCAAGCTGAAGGTGATCGCTTTTGACAAAACAGGCACACTTACAAAAGGGGAGCCTGTGGTGACAGATGTGAAAATCAGCGGAAATGCAGATGAAATGGACGTTTTCAAAGCGGTGCTGTCGATTGAAAAGCAATCCAATCATCCGCTTGCAAAGGCAATTACAGGCTATATTGAAAAGAAATATCCTGCTCTTGATCCAGAAATGCTTGATGTACAAGAGCAATCCGGTTTTGGCGTAACGGCCGAATGGAAGGGCGAAATGTGGAGTGTCGGCAAGCCTGTTGCGGAAAATAACGAAGAGAACATGATGACGGCTTTTGGGTTAGAGAAAGCAGAAGAGGGAAAAACCATTGTCTATGTGAAAAATGATAGCGGAATCGCGGCTGTTCTTTGTCTTCAGGATGTACTGAGAGACGATGCCGTTCAAGCGATTGATGAGCTGAAACATGCTGGAATTCATACAGTGATGCTGACAGGAGATAATGAGTCCACAGCACAATCTGTTGCAAATGCAGCAAAAGTAGACCAATTTATTGCGGAATGCCTGCCTGATGATAAGGTGGCAGAAGTGAAGAAGCTTGGGAAGAAGTACGGACATACAGCCATGATCGGAGACGGCATAAATGATGCTCCTGCCCTGGCTGCTGCAAGTGTAGGTATTGCCATGGGCGAAGGGACGGATGTTGCTCTTGAAACGGCCGATGTTGTCCTGATGAAAAATGATCTGACGAAACTGAAAAAAGCGATTGAGGTTTCACGGAAAATGGATAAAATCATCAAACAGAATATTGTTTTTTCAATGTCAGTCATTGCCCTGCTGATCTGTTCGAATTTCCTGCAGGTGCTTGATTTGCCGCTTGGAGTCATCGGGCACGAAGGAAGCACAATTCTTGTTATTTTAAATGGACTGCGGTTATTAAGATAAAAAAATGAGACTTGGACGAACGATAATCTCCTGAATGAAAGCCGAACCATTAAAAGAAAGAGCTATTTTCGCATAAATTGTTGTTTTTCATGCTAAATAATGTCCGTTCCTTGCAGCGAGAGGAACTTGCTTTCCGCGGGGAGCATGGGAGCCTACTCGGCGTTGCCTGTTGGTCTCCCACTTTGCTCTATTTCCCGCAGGAGTCAAGTTTATCCGCTGCAATCCACTTAAGGTTTCAAACATTTAGTCCTGTAGCAACAATATTTATGAAAAGAGCCAAAGAAAAAAATCCGAACTAAAACGAAATTCAAGTTGGAATTTCACATAATAGTTCGGATTTTTCTTTGGCTGAAAACCATTTGTCCCAGCCTCATTTTTCTATGTCGTTCTTTCTCCCGTTGATTCATCATCAGGTCTTTTGCTCACGATTACATAAGCTGCAGCAATACAAATGAAGCCTATGATCCACCCGATCAGGGAGCTATAGTAAAACCAATCTGTTAATTGAATAAAAATAAAAGGTGATGCAAAACCGATAATACATAAGATGAGGACTATATTTCGTTTCATCAACTTCAGCAAGAGTAACATCTCCTTAACTAGGTAAAGAACAGATTCCCACATTCATTATACATAAAAAGAAAACACATTGAAAATCAAGATTTCCTTTTTTGGAAAAAAGTGCAGTTGGGATGAAAATGAAGGCATATCTCACGGAAGGAGGGCATCAGCTCTTCATGCTGATGCCCTCTGCCGCTTTATAAGAAGAAGAACCCAAGAGAAATGATGACCCCGCTAATCAGCAGGATAAATACACAATACCCCATAATATCTTTCGCTTTCAGACCTGCTATGGCCAAAGCAGGCAAAGCCCAGAATGGCTGGATCATGTTTGTCCAGGCATCTCCCCATGCTACTGCCATGGCTGTTTTTGCCATAGGAACGTCAAGTGCTTTAGCAGCCTCGAGCATGACAGGCGCCTGAACAGCCCATTGCCCGCCGCCCGACGGAACGAATATATTTACGATTCCTGCACTCCAAAAAGTGAACACCGGAAACGTCTGCTGATTGGAAATGGATACAAAACCTTCTGAAATGACAGCCGCTAGCCCTGATGTGACCATCATTCCCATGATTCCTGCATAAAAAGGGAATTGAATGATGATTCCTGATGCCCCTTTTATCGCTTCTGTAACAGCATTTAAAAAATTCCTTGGTGTTCCGTGAAAGAGGATTCCCAAAAATAAAAATAAAAAATTCACCACATCTAAGTTCAGCTTAAATCCATTGCTCATAAAATAGGATATAAGAAAGATAAGTCCCATGACGCCGATTAATAGAGAAATGATTCTGCTGTTTTCAAGACGGTCGGCAGGAGTAAGTGCTTCTTTTTCAAGAGTGGCTGCTTCCATCCGCGGATCTCTCAGCAGTTCAGGATTAACGGTAACGGTCTCTTCTTTTCTTGGCATCATCAAGCGGTTGACGATCGGCAAGGTGATGAAGAGCACGCCGACAATGATCAAGTTGAACGGTGCGAAAATCGTTTCGCTGGTCGGAATAAGACCAATCATATCCTGTGCAAAATGACCTTCTGTCGCAATTGTAAGCGGTACGGAGCCTGAGATTCCGCCATGCCAGATGACAAATCCGCTGTAGGCGCTGGCAATCAGAAGACGGTAATCAAGGTTCTCGATTTTTTTGGCTAATTCCTTGGCATACAATGCGCCGATGACAAGCCCAAAGCCCCAGTTAATAAAGCTTGCAAGCATCGAAACAATGGTAACGTAAATGATTGCCTGGCCAGGTGTTTTAGCAGCATCCGCAAGAGCGCTTAATCCCTTTTTGAAGAGCGGGCTGCTTGCAAGAACATGTCCTGTCACCAGAACGAGCACCATCTGCATGGCGAAGCTGAGAAGTCCCCAGAAGCCGCCGCCCCAGTACTCCACCATTTGAAGAGGTGAGGAAGGGGTGAATATGAGCCCCAGCGCAAAGACGACGAATGTTAGGATGATGACAAACAAGTATGGATCAGGCAAATAACGCTGCATAATCCTGTTCGAAAAAGAAATCACTGCTTTCAAGCTGCTTCCCTCCAATATAGTTATTTCTCTAAATGTATTCGCTTTCAAGAGGGAATCTCCTTTTTTATACCTGATATTAGAAATTGCCTATATGAATAAGTAAAAAAATGTTAAAATGATATTGGATTTACAGTTATTAGAGGAAGTTAGGTGATCGTGTTGAGCAAACTCATTCCGCTGGGGTACCTCAGTGCCATTATTTTTATTTTATCGGGCATTCTTTATTTTTTTGCATCCAACTGGAGCGGTTTTGAACGATTGGAAAAGGTAGCTCTTGCAATCGGGATGATGGTTTTATTTTACGCGGCAAGCTTTATGAGCGGAAAGATTTTGTCCAACCGGGAGGATCTGCCGAAGTGGCTGCTTGTCGGCGGCGCTGTCTCGTTTGGCGCTGCAGCTGCATTGATCGGCCAGATCTATAACTCGCATGCAGACAGCTATCTTTTATTTTTCATCTGGATGGTGCCTTCCATTGCACATGCCTTTATTACGCGCTATCAGCCGTTTGCCATCCTGAGCTATGGGTTATTGCTGCTTACGTACTGGTTTTACATGTTTCCGGCAAGTGTCTCAATCAATCGCTCTGATTTTGAAGAATGGCTGATTTATGTCGGAATGGTCTTACTGAATGCAATGGTATTTGGCTTAGCCTATTTTTTAAAGCTAAAACCGCTGCAATATGCATCTTTTACTGTCGTTCATCTCTTTTTGATCATCATGTCATTTTACGATGTGTTTGAACCGTATAGCTCCTGGATGAACATCGTTTATTTGGCAGTCATTACAATCAGCTATATCCTATTCATGAAAAAAGACAGTCAGCATACGCTGACCATTATTACGTTTGTTATGCTGGGGGTTTTTGCTCTCTCCAAATATGCCGAAGTCAGTATAAGGCTGGCAGACAAAATCGGACCATACAGCTTTTATTTATTTTCCATCTTCGGGACACTGCTCTTTTTGGGAGGGGGCATTTACCTTGCCGTACGTGTAACTAGAAGAGCACCGGATGACTCGCTTACGTATAAAGTGTTTAAAAACATTTTAATTGTGATCATAACCTTTACTTCATCTCTATTGCTTTCGTTCAGCCTTGGCGGATTATTGTTTCTGATCTTTCAATCGGAATATAGCCTGGCTGTGTTCAGTCTTCTTCTCATCGGCACAGCTGTTTTTTGGAAAAAGCTATATGCGGCTGCAAGGTACACGTTATTCATTACAGGGATTTTAACAGCATTAGGTGTTCTTTTCATGCTTAATGCAGGCGCAGCAATTCTCTTTATTGCGGTCAGCCTGGTGATTATCCTGATTGAGCGGGAAAAGTTTCTCCAGTTTCTTGCCTATACTTTTATGCTTGCATGCTTCATCAGTCTGTTTTCTGTGCACCTTCAATGGATGGAGTATTTCCGCCTCGTCTTAGCGGTTTTAGCGATCGCGCAATTTTTGATGCTGCTAGTTCCGGTTGACAGAGTGAGACAGCTCAGCAGCTTTTGTGTCTTTTACGGCTTTTTGCTTCTTTATCCGGCCGCTTTTTGGGGAACGGACTGGAAGGAAACGCTTCTCTATCAGATTCTGTATTTCGGACTGAATGCAGCCATGCTTGCCCTCTATCATAATAGAGAGGTCCTTGTTAAGAGAAACATCACCTGGACGTTTTTTATTCTATTTTTCATCGGACTTTATTACGATTTTGCCTGGAAGCTGCTACATAAATCGCTGACCTTCCTGCTGCTTGGTCTGGTGATCTTTGCAGCAGTCAGATTTTTTGATAAAGAAAAGCCTGCTGGAATAACTATTTTTACAAACAGAACTTGGGCTATGATTGCAGGTGTTTTTATCCTGCAGCTTGCTTTTACAGGCTACCAGAGCTTTTCAAATGAACAGGCACTGGAGCAGGGAAAAGAAGTGGTGCTTGAACTGCAGCCGCTCGACCCAAGATCTATGCTGCAGGGAGATTATGTACAGCTGCAATATGAGGCTGGCCGATTTAAGCCGGCAGATGACATTAAAAGCGGAACTGTCATCACCGTTAAGCTGAAAAAAAACAGCAATGGCATTTACAGGCCAACCGGAGAAACGGCTGAAGGGAGAGCTGGGGACGTATTTAAAAAGCCTCAAGCGGACGAAGCCTATTTGACAGGTAAATATAACGGCTATGACGGGCTTATCTTCGGAATTGAATCTTTCTTTGTTGAAGAGGGAACAGGTATGGAACTTGAACGAACGGCTAAATATGCAAAAGTGATTGTTTCGGATGAAGGCAATGCCCTGCTTGTAGATGTGAAAAGAGATATATCTTCACTCAAATAAGAAAAAATCCATCCGTTACAGGATGGATTTTTTTCTATGAACCTATAATCTTTTCCTAATTGGCATCATTAGCTAATTTCACGAGCATATGCGCAAGGAAATGTCTTTCTTCATCATTGCCGACTTTCCAGAGTTCATTTAATAGATTTTCTTCGCTGTTACGCGGTTCAACGTTATTAGCCAGATAGTTTGCCACTTTCTCAGCTCCTTTGGCAAGCATTTCATCGCTTAAACCTAAACGCTTTCCTGCTTCCACTTTTTCCCCTAAATACGATTTGAACTCTTCGAAATCCCGAAGAATCGCTTCCATTTTCTCATTATTCATTGAATCTAGTTTCTTCTCAATCTTTTCTGTTTGAATGGATTCGTCTTTTACTTGATGGTTTGACATTTTTTCTTGCACCTCCTGATAAAGTTATTTGTTACATTCCCGGTAAGAATGAAGGTAAACCTTTCCAGAGAGTTGAATGTGCAAAAACTATAAAACTATTAATGATAGATTCTGCCTTTCCAGCTGTAACCGCTTTTTTTGAAAGAAGCAATCATCGAGGAATACAGCAGGATAAGAAAAGCAGCTGCTGAAAATGAAACCGCAAAGGAAAGGCTGATTTTTTGCCCGCTGCGAAAATCGATAAATGCTTTTTGCAAGATAATCAGCAATAGCGGAATAAAGGAGAAAAGCAGAAACTCTCCGGATATCAAGGACAAAATGCCGTAAGCGGCTAATAAAAGCGGGAAAATATAAAACACACTATAAAAAAAGGTAAACATGATGACGATGAGGATTGAACGCCCAAATCCCGGGAAAATATTTTTCTTGAAGCCATCCCATACTTCTTTGTTGCTGTCATACATATAGCACGTTACAAAGTCTGTGACATTTGCGAGCAGGACGCGATGATGATTCTTTTTGGCCGTTCTTGCAAGCGCAACATCATCTACGATGGAATCTTTAATGGCTGCATGGCCGCCGAATTGTTTGTAGGCTTTTTTTTCAAACATCATAAACGCACCGTGTGCAGCAGATGCTGAAACCATGGACGTGTAATTGGCAAAAAAGAGCGGAAGGTGAAAATAAATCAGAAAATGCTGCATAGGAACAAGCAGCTTCTCAAGCACATGATCCACTGGAAAGCGGGGAAAACCTGAAAGCATGGCAGCTTTCTTCTCTTTCATAAGAGAAAGGGTGCTTTCTATCGTGTTTTTATGAACTCTTACATCAGCATCTAAAAATAAATAATAATCTCCATTTGCCATGTGGCTCAATTGATGACATGCATGGACTTTTCCTGACCAGCCTTTCGGAAGCTCTGTACCGGAACAGATGGTGAAACGGGGATCATGTTTTGTTTCGCAGAGGAGGATTTCTTTTGTCTGATCAGCGGATTGATCATCAAGCAGGATGAATTCCAAATTCGGATAGGTAAGCCCTATCAAAGATTGAGCCAGGCTTCGCGCATTGCGTTCTTCATTGCGCAGGGGAATAAGAATCGAAACAAGCGGTTTTTCATTAGAGCTGCGGTTTTTTAACTTAGGCATAAAAAAAGAATTGAAGACGGTCCATGCTAAAAGAAGAAGCAGGACCAATTGATAGATAAGCATAGACATACTCCTTTATATAGATTGAAAAAAGAAGGATAAGAGGCGATCTTATCCTTCTTTTAAGTAGGCTGTTTTCGCATAGATTATTGTTTTCGATTATAAGTGTTGTCCGTTGCTTTCCGCTGCAATCCACTTATGGTTTTAAACATCTAGACTAAAAGCAACAAAGTTTACGAATAGAGCCTTTAAGTAATATGATTACTGAAATTCTGCGCATTAATGATAAGCTTCAGCGCTTACGCTTTTCTATCATTATGAAATTTCCTTCTCTTCTTTAAATACTTTCAAATCCTTCTCATGTTCAGCAATTAAATCAGCTGTAAGCTGACCTGATAGGGTAACCATCGGAACACCGCCGCCTGGATGAGTGGATCCGCCTACAAAATAAAGATTCTCAAGCATGGTGCTTTTGCTCGGGATTTTGAATCCGCCATTTTTCTTGCGGTCTGTTGCAACACCGTAGATCGATCCGCCATTAGCTCCGTACAGGCGCTCTAAATCGTTTGGAGTAAAGGTATATTCAAACTCAATATGCTTTCTTAAATCAGGAATTCCCATGCGCTCAAGCTTTGATAAGATGAGTTCACGGTACGTTTCTTTTCTGAATTCCCAGTTTTCTCCTTCTTTAAGCGGAGGGACATGCGTCAGCACGAAAAGATTTTCTTTTCCTTCAGGAGCCTGAGCAGGGTCTGATTTTGAAGAGATGCCGACATACACGGTCGGATCGTCCGCAAGCTTGCCTTCATTAAAGATTTGCTGAAATTCCTTCTCCGGATTTTCTGAGAAAAAGAAATTGTGATGGGCAAGATTGTCATATGTTCTGTTTACACCGAGCAGCATAACAAGGCCTGAGACGGTAGGTTCATATTTTTGAAGCTCAGCTGCTTTCTGCTGCGATTGAGGGTTTTCATTTAACAGAGTGCGATACGCAGGAATGGCTTCAAGGTTCGATACAACAAGATCTGCTTCAAGAATTCTTCCATTTTCAAGCTCTACGCCGGAAGCTTTTTTCCCGGTTGTTAGGATGCGCTCCACTTTTGTATTAAGCATGATTTCAGCGCCAAGCTCATGAAGAAGCTTATTCATAGCAAGTGCGATTTTATACATGCCCCCCTCGGCATAATGAACGCCAAGTCCAAGCTGTACATGCGTAAGCTGAGAAAGGACAGCAGGTGCATGGTAGGGCGAGGAGCCAATATACATAATCAGGAAGTTGAAAAGCTGCCTGATTTTTTTATTTTTAAAGTACTTTCTGGTGACGCCGTCCATTGATTTTAATGGTTCCATCTGCAGCAGTTCTTTCACACTGTGCAGGGACCTAAGATCGTTAAGACCTGAAAGGCTTTTGCTGTAGAAGCTTTTCATGCTGTACTCATACATTTTACTGCAATACTGCAGGTAATCAAAGAATTCGTTTGCATCTTCCTCTGAAACTTTTTTTAATTCCTCAAGCATAGCAGGCAAATCGCTTGTTAAATCAATGGTTGTCCCGTCTTCATAGAATGTTCTCCAGCCAGGCTCCACTCTTTTGATGGTAAGATAATCCGCAAGGCTGCGGCCTGCACTTTTAAACAGTTTTTCAAGCACCCACGGCATCGTCAGAATGGAAGGTCCCGTATCAAACGTATAGCCGAGTCCGCCGCGCATGTTTAATTTGCCGCCCACGCGCTCTCCTTTTTCAACAACCGTTACCTCATATCCGTCTGCACAAAGCCTGATAGCTGCAGAGAGGCCTCCAAGTCCGCCTCCAATGATAATCACTTTTTTTTTCAAAAGAATGCCTCCTTATGAGATTGTCCTTTCATGTCTAAACTGCAGAATAAGTCTATTCAGCAATCCATTCTTCCCTTTTCGATTTTTTTCTATAACAAGGAAGCTAGTGGCGCCGGCTAAATTAATAAGAAAGAGTGACGTCTCTATGATTACAATGGCTATCGGAATTCTTACAGGACTCATGCTTTTATATAAAATCCCATCACTTCAAAGCGGACAAAATTCAGATCGGCGTGATGCGCTCAGCAATCTGTCTATAATTATTCCTGCAAGAAACGAAGAAAAAAATATAAGCAGACTCTTAACATCATTGGAAAAAGAAAAGCAGGAGATCGGTGAAATCATGGTTGTAGATGACGGATCCGAAGATAAAACAGCTGAAATCGCGGCATCTCATGGTGCGAGAGTGATAGCAGCAAAAGAATTGCCGCCTGACTGGCTTGGAAAATCATGGGCCTGCTTTACTGGAGCTGGGCAAGCAAAAGGAGAATGGCTCATGTTCATCGATGCTGATACTTTCTTTGAACAGAACGGAGCAGCTCAGTCTGCTGCTGCCTTTTTAAAACAGAGAGCAGTAGGGATTTTGTCTGTTCATCCTTTTCACAGCACATGTAAACCATATGAATCGTTTTCTGCTTTTTTCCACCTTGTAACGTTTGCGGCTACAAGCGCTTTTCATATCCTGCAGGGAAAAGGCAGATCAGCCGGAGGGTTTGGGCAGTGTTTAATTTGTACGAAAAAGGACTACTTTGCCTGGGGCGGGCATGAAGCCATTAAAAACAAAGTAGTTGAGAATATGGCATTTGCTGACCATGTTCGTGAACAAGGCGCACCTGTATATTGTGCAAGCGGGAAAGGGGCCATCTCCATGAGAATGTATCCTGATGGAGTCATGTCGCTCATCCGCGGCTTCAGCAAGACCTTTGCGAGCGGCGCCAAAGCGACAAAATGGTATGTCCTTTTGCCAATTATCATCTGGCTGACAGGATGTTTGAGTTTTTTTACAGAAATCGGTGTGCTTTTCAGCAAATGGTGGTTTTTATATGTACTGCTGTATATCGCCGCAGTGCTTCAAATTTGGATCGCCGTTAAAGAAATCGGCCGTTTTAGCCTTTGGACAGTCTGTTTTTTTCCGGTGCACGCTCTCTTTTTTATGGTTGTTTTTCTTGCATCCCTTTGGAAAACGTTCGTCAGGAAATCTGCTGACTGGAAAGGACGGAACATTATTGTCCGTGATGATGCAAAATGATTGAATTGACTAATGGGGCTGCTCTATTTCTTAATATAGCTGTCTGGCTCTTGATTCATCTTTCCGTTTCGTTTTTTTCTGTAAGAATGAGTGAGATGTTCATAGGAAAGTTTAACGGGATATTTGCATCATTCAGTTGGGAGCGGTCAGGCATATTCTATGAAAAAGTCCAAATTAGAAAATGGAAGGACCGTCTGCCTGAAGCGGGGCATCTGTTTAAAGGCGGTTTTTCAAAAAAAACTCTGACAGGAAAGCGCCGGTCCGAGTTGGAGAGGTTTCTTCATGAAACAAAAAGGGGAGAGTTATCACACTGGCTGCAGCTAATGCCTTGTCTTTTCTTTTTTATTTGGAATACGCCTGCAGCCGGCTTATTTAATGTCCTGTATGCTTTCGTGTTTAATAGTCCGTTTATTTTGATTCAGCGCTATAACCGAATCAGACTGAGACGGGTTCTGCAAAAGAAAAAAGCCGGACGCATTTCTGAAGAAGTCCGTCACTCTTCTTTAAGTTCTGATGAATTTGGCGTATGATAGAGAGGACTTATGCAAAAGAAGGAGAGAGATTGCATGCAAAAAGCAAGATTAACTAAGCTTACTGACTGGCTGAAGCAGCAGGATACAGATGCTGCGTTTATTTCATCAACAGAAAACATTTTCTACTTAACGAACTTTCACACAAATCCCCATGAAAGACTGATGGGTTTATTTGTTTTTAAAGAAGAAGAGCCGTTTTTTATCTGCCCGGGAATGGAAGTTTCACAAGCGAAAGCTGCAGGTTTTGACGGAGAAATTATCGGATATGCCGATCACGAAAATCCATGGGACAAAGTAAAAGATGCCATTGCTAAAAGAGGGCAGCAGGACGTGCAAAAAGCAGCGGTTGAAAAAGAACTTCTATCCTTTGCCCGCGCGGAGCAGCTTCAAACCATACTGGCTGGGGCAGAACTTGTTTCAGCGGAGGAAATCATGAATCAATTGCGTCTAATTAAAGACGATAAAGAGCTTCAGATTTTAAAGCAGGCAGCAGCGCTTGCAGATTTCGGCGTTGAGGCAGGCGTTCAGGCTTTACAATCAGGCGTCAGCGAAATGGACGTTCTTGCAAAAATCGAATATGAACTAAAACGTAAAGGAATTCGCGAAATGTCCTTTTCTACGATGGTTCTGTTCGGTGAAAAATCAGGGCAGCCGCATGGCAATCCTGGCTTGACTTCCTTAAAATCAGGAGACTTTGTTTTATTTGATCTTGGTGTAGTGCTTGATGGCTACTGCTCAGATATTACACGTACGTTTGCTTATCAATCAATCAGTGATAAGCAAAAAGAAATCTATGATACCGTGCTCGAAGCTCAATTAAAAGCACTGGATGCAAGCAAACCAGGCGAGAGAATCGGGGAATTGGATCAAATTGCCCGCGATGTTATCACAAATGCAGGTTACGGCGATTACTTCCCTCACCGGTTAGGACATGGCCTTGGTATTAGCGTGCATGAATTCCCGTCCATGAGCCATACGAACAATGACCTTCTTCAAGAAGGCATGGTTTATACAATTGAACCAGGCATCTATGTTCCTGAAATCGGCGGCGTCCGCATAGAAGATGACGTCTACATTACGAAAAACGGGCATGAAACATTGACAAAGTTCCCTAAAGAGCTACAAATCATTAAATAGAGAGAAAATAAATAAACATCGATTCAAACCGCACATGCAAGAATATCGTGCGGTTTGATTTTTGAGGAATAAAAGGGGATAAAGAAAATGAAAAATTGGTTCCTGCTGTTTTTGGCAGCCTTTATGTTAACAGCCTGTTCAGAAACAACAATGGATGAAACTCCTGCTGAAAACGAAAAGAAGAATTCAGCTTCACAAGAAAATCGTCCTAATGAGGATGAAGCTAGGAATGAAAAAGAGAATTCAGCCTCACATGAAGAGAACAAAACTGAGGAAGCAGCTGCTGAAAATGAAAATTTCATTCCTGCCAAGGTAGTCAGGGTCATCGATGGCGATACAGTCAAAGTGCTTGTGGACGGAAAAGAAGAGACGCTCCGCCTGCTGCTTATCGACACACCTGAAACGGTTCATCCCAATAAACCTGTCCAGCCGTTTGGACCTGAAGCAAGCAGCTTTGCAAAAAACACGCTTTCGGGCAAAGAGGTGAAGCTTGAACTTGACATAGGGGAAAGAGATAAATATGGAAGGCTGCTTGTCTATCTTCATGTAGACGGCAAGATGTTTAATAAACTCCTGATCGAAAAAGGGCTTGCGCGTGTGGGATATGTTTATGCGCCAAATACGAAGCATGTGGATGAGTTTTATGAGCTTCAAAAAGCTGCCCAGAAAAAGGAGATAGGAATCTGGAGCATTGAAAATTACGCAACAGAGGACGAAGGCTTTAACGACGGGGAAGAAAAAGCAGAAGTTCCAAAAGAAGAAGCTCCAAAAGAAGAACCAGCCGGAGCCTGCACGATTAAAGGAAATGTTTCTTCATCAGGAGACAAGATTTATCATATGCCTGAAGGACAATATTATGATGTAACAAAAGAAGAAGAAATGTTCTGTTCCGAGGAAGAAGCAGTTGGAGCTGGATACAGAGCATCTAAAAGATAAAAGCGGGAGATGCCCCCGCTTTTTTTTATATGGCTCTTACCAGGTGTTCAGCCGGTTTCAATGCAGGCTTTCCAAACAAATATCCCTGAACAAAATCGATGCCGAGCTCCTTTAGGAATTCAAATTCTTCTTCTTTTTCAACACCCTCGCCGAGAACTTGAATATTCAATTTGCGGCCAAGGTTTATGACGTTTGCTAGAAAATCATGTTTCTCAAGGTTTTCATGGCAATCCGAAATGTAATTTCGGTCGATTTTCACAAAATCCGGATGAAGCTCACGCAAAATTTCAAGTGTTGCAAACCCCGCGCCAAGGTCATCAAGAGCTACTTTCATTCCATTCTTGCGGTATGCATCAAGGATGTTTTTCAAATGGTTCATATCCTCAATTTTTTCTGTTTCCACAACCTCAAATACTAGATCTTCTGGTGAGACATCGTATTTTTTCACAATATCAAATGTGTGTTTCAGGCAATATTCCGGATTATAAATGGTAGATGGGAGAAAGTTGATAAAACTCTTAATTCCAGCCGGAATTTGGTTGACTCGGGCCTTAATGGCAGCTTCTCTCGCTTTTTTATCCAAGGCAGACTGCATATTCGTTTTCTGGGCAGTCTGAAAAAGGTGATACGGAGAAATTTCCTGATCCGCAGATCTGAGCAGCGATTCATACCCGTAAAGCTCCCCAGACTGAGCATGTAAGATTGGCTGAAGATGACTGACAAATGCACCCGTCTGAATTAGATTTACGGTTTCCTCATTCAGGACATGCTGATAGATGACTTGTAAGGGATGAAATTGGTAGGGAGCAGGATCTTTTACCTTATGAAGGGCAGCATCCACTTGTCTGGCAGTAAATAAAAGGTTCACTTTCATCAATGTTTCCTTTAGTTGATTCTTTGAAGAATAAAGGAAACGAACGAACCTGTCTGCTGATAGATAAAACCCCATTTGAAATAACTCATCTGAAGCATCAGCAGTCCTCAATGTTAAGAAGCCAGTTTCGTAAACGGTGAATGATTGATAACAAAATGAACAAGCTTCCATTGAAATATCGCCTCTTTTGAAAAATAATAAATCTATCATATCAAAATTTTAACAGAATATGAATAAATATACCTATATTTAAAGGATGTGGAATGATAGTAAACATTTACTAGATTTTGTCGATAATACTCTTAGAAAAAGATAAAAGGGGTATCGAAATGAAAAAATTTGTGAGTGTGTGGAGGAATATTAAAATCGGCTGGAAATTCAGCTTTTCTGTTTTTATTTGTATTTTACTTTTTGCGATCTCAACAATGGTAACGTTTGCACAGTTGGGCGGTCTCAATGATCAACTATCTAAAATGGATCAGCTGAGCAGCACCGCCGGAAAAATGACAGAAATAGGTTCCATTTTTCTTGCAATGGATAACGCGATTGCAGATTATATCATTCATCCAACCGAAGAAAATAAGGAGGCATACCTTGAAATACGGAAAACCCTGCTTCAAGCTGGCGAAGACAGCAAAAAGGAATTTAATGATGCAGAGGAAACTGCACTGTTTCTAAAATTAGTTCAAAATGATAAAATGCTGAACGATCTCTTTTACATTACGGTCATTCCGGCGGTTGAACAAAAAAATACTCAGATACTGAGCGGGGTCAGAGAACGGGCAAAGGTTCTCAGTGATGAAACAATTGCCGCGCTTGATGAACTCCGGGACATGAAAATGAAAGAGCGGAACGATTCTGTTCATGAGTCCCGGGAGTATATGGCACAAATCGCGTTCACGCTGATCGCCGCCCTGATTGGATCGATTTTGATTTCAGCGGCGATTACACTGCTTATTCAGAAATTAATCATGATGCATATAAAGCGTGTGATTGATTTTTCTAAAGAAGTCGCGTCCGGGAATCTCTCATCAGCGGATATGGAGTATGGCGGCCGGG
Source organism: Metabacillus idriensis (assembly GCF_009674765.1). GTDB lineage: Bacteria > Bacillota > Bacilli > Bacillales > Bacillaceae > Bacillus_P > Bacillus_P idriensis. The sequence continues at coordinate 1,024,310 of NZ_WKKF01000001.1, forward strand.
ATGAAATCGGCCAGCTTACTGATTCTCAAAACAATTTGAAAAATAAAATGAAAGCTATGGTCATGCATATAAAAGAGACTTCTAAGGAACTTCAAGCAAGGAGTGCTCAGCTTAACAAAACCTCATCTGAAGTGAACGAAGGAAGTCAGCACGTATCCGCAACGATGCAGGAGCTTGCAGCCGGCTCATCCGCGCAATCTCATGCATCTTCAGATATTGCCGCGCAAATGGAGGACTTCTCAAAACAAATCGAAAAAGCAAATGAAGAAGGAAGTTCTATGAGGCAATCATCAGAACAAGTATTGCAGCTTGTTGCTTCAGGATCCCATCAAATGGAGTCTTCTGTTATCCACATGGATGAAATCATGAAGGTGATGGATTCTTCCGTACGGGAGGTCTTGATTTTAGAAGAAAAAACAAATGAGATTGCATCGCTTGTAACGGTCATCGAACAAATTGCCGATCAGACCAATTTACTTGCTTTAAACGCAGCCATAGAAGCTGCCAGAGTCGGAGAGCATGGAAGAGGATTTGCAGTAGTTGCGGATGAAGTCAGGAAATTGGCAATTGGGGTAACGTCATCAATCACGGATATCACTAAAATTGTTGATGAGTTTAAGAACCTTTCAAAACACGTTGCCAAAACACTTGGCAGCGGACAAATAAGAGTGAAAGATTCTACACATTCCATTCACCTGACAGGTCAGTCTTTTCAGCAAATCAGTCAATCCATTCAACAGCTTGATGAGAGAATTGCAAATGTGGGCGAGCATGTCAATACGATAGCGGACGGTATGGCACTAGTGAACAGGGCTGTAGAAGAAGTGGCTGCCGTTTCAGAGGAATCAGCTGCAGGAATAGAAGAAGTTTCTGCCTCCGTTCATCAATCTTCCGTAAGAATCAGGGATGTTGCAGACTCCTCAAAAATGTTAAAAGATTTATCGGATGATCTCACGAAGCTTGTTGGCGCATTCCGCATTTAATAGATGACCTAAAAACCGAATCACATTCTGATTCGGTTTTTTTGATGCTGTTTAAGGTGAAATTTCAGTCAATTGCGGCAATCTGGGAGAAAGCAGTATTTTAGACAGAGTGAAAATGAATAACAGCAAACAAGATGAGAAAAACGCATAGAAGACATTTTTTTATTTGTACTGGAAAATATTTCAGTTTCTAAATCCAATAAATCCATTCATCCATAACGCTGTTTCCTCCGTTTACCTTCTAACAGCATATTGCTACTTGAAACAATGTGGAAGGCATAGCATGATTTAACTAGGCTCTTTTCGCAGACTTTGTTGATTTTACGCTGAATATTGAAAACCATAAGTGGATCTACGCTGCAGGAACTTGACTCCTGCGGGTAAATAGAAGGAAATGGGAGACCCCGCAGGCATGCCGAGGAGGCTCCCAGCCGGACCGCGGAAAGCAAGTTCATGCAGCGGAAAGCAACGGACAAAATTTATAATCGAAAACAGCCTTTAACTCTTTACAAAATGAAAAAGTTAATACAGGAGGATACCATGAAGCCATTTATTTTATTTTTTATGCTGATACTTGCAGCGGGCTGCTCTCAATCAAGCGTTCCAAACGAGAATTTGGGCGCGCTTGACTTATCGTGGGAACAAATCGAGAAAAAAGCAGACGGCAGTACTGTTCGAATGTTTATGTGGGGCGGAGATGAGGGAATCAATCAGTACATTGACGACTGGGCTGCCCCAAGGCTTAAAGAGCAATATGGCATTAACCTTGAACGTGTTCCAATGGATGCTCCCGAATTTCTGCAGAAGGTATTAAATGAGAAGAAAGCAGGACAGTTGGAGGGAAGCACGGATATTATCTGGATCAACGGTGAGAATTTTAAAAATGCGAAAAGCAGCGGCTTGCTTTTTGGACCATTTACAGATAAGCTGCCAAACTTTAAAGAGCATGTGAATCAGGATGCTCTCGATATTCAATATGATTTTGGGGAAAAGACAGAAGGGTTTGAAGCACCGTGGGGAAAGGTGCAGTTTGTCTTTTTGTATGATGAAACAAAGGTGAAAAATCCTCCAAAAACGTTAGATGATCTGAAAAGCTGGATCGAAAAGAACCCGGGTAAATTTACGTATCCGGACGCAAATGATTTTACAGGCAATGCATTTTTAAGGCATGTGTTTTACGAATCAGCAGGCGGAGCAGATGCGCTGCTTGAGGAAGGATTCAATGAAGAGTTTGCTGCTTCAAAGAGCACGGAGATGTGGAATTACCTAAATGGCATCAAACCATCCTTATGGAAAAAAGGGCAAACCTATCCGAATTCGCTGACAGAACTCGATAGGCTCTACAGCAGCGGAGATGTCTGGATGACGATGGGGTATAACGAGGCAAGGGCGGAGAGCATGATTGAAAAAGGAATTTTTCCTGAAACAACCCGTTCATTCGTCTTAGAATCTGGCTCTCTTGGAAATACACATTTCCTGGGAATCCCCTTTAATTCACAAAATACTGAAGGGGCAATGACGGCGATTAATTTCTTTATGTCTCCCGAAGCTCAGCTTGCAAAGCATGATCAGACATACTGGGGAGAAGGGCTTGCTGTCGATCCTTCAACCTTTGACGAAAAAGAAAAAAACCAGCTGAAGGAAATCGAACGCGGAAAATCAGTGCTGCCTCAGGAAATCCTGCAGGAGGCGCTAGTTCCTGAGGTTGATGCACAATATGTGAACTGGCTAAAGGAGAACTGGATGAATGAAGTTGCAGGCAAAAAATAAGCTATGGCCATTGCTGCCTGCGGTCCTGTTTACTGCCATTATGGCAGGGTCAGGATTATGGATGGCAGCAATTGAGAGCTTTACAAGTCCTCTCGGGATTATAAATACAGCCGCTTATACAGAATTGCTGATGAATTCGTCTTTTCAGGCATCTTTTCTATATAGCATGAAAATTACAGTGATTTCAGTCACCTTGTCGATGATTATCGGGCTGCTTATCGTTCGGAGCACTTATCCTCTTTTACAAAAAAAACATCTCAGGCTGGCTGCCTGGATTCCAATGCTTTTTCCCCATTTCGTTTGGGGATACATGGTTTATCTTTTATTTTCGCAAAGCGGATGGTTTTCTACCCTCTTTTTTCAAGCAGGGTTCATAGAATCTCCTGAAGGTTTTCCAGAGATTATGAAGAGCGAAGGCGGAGCTGGAATTATTCTGACCTATCTATGGAAAGAGGTTCCCTTTGTTATCTTAATTCTTCTTCCGGTTTATCAGCAGTTAAACATGGCTAAAAAAGAAGCTGTCTACACGCTTGGAGGTTCAAAATGGGAGGCATTCAAAACGGTTGAATGGCCTGTCATCCTTCCTTCCTTAATTGAAATTTTTGTGATTTTGTTTTCATTTATTTTTGCCGCTTATGAAGTTCCGGCGCTGCTTGGAGCTACGTATCCGAAGATGATTTCTGTGCTGACATTCGAATGGTTTTATTCCGGTGACTGGAGCAGGAGGCCTCTTGCTTTTGCGGATATGATCACCACAGCCGCCGCTATTCTCATCTGTTTATTTACCGTTTATATGATCCTTAACAGACAGCGGGAGAGAATAACAAAAGAAAGCACGATTGAGAATACAGGTGCAGTGAAAGGATCAAAGGCTATTATTTTTATTACAATCGGTTTATTTCTCTTTCCAGCTGTATTTGTCATGTTTAAAAGTGCAGCTCTCAGCTGGAAGTGGGGGCATGTGCTGCCTGATGGTTTTTCGGTGCGCAGCTACATGACTCTCTTTCAGGAGCCAAAGCTTTTTGAAGCAGTCATTCAATCAGCAGAAATCGCTCTATGGGTCATAGGATTAAACCTTTTTATAGGGACTCCAGCAGCTAAAGTGCTTGCACATCAATCTTTCAGAGGAAAAGCAGCTATCGAAACACTTCTCCTGACTCCGATTATTGTCCCTGCATTAACGATTGCTTTAGGGCTTCATATTGTTTTTATTCGGGCAGGACTTGCCGGTGGTATGGCAGGAGTGGTTTTGATTCACATGCTGCCTACTCTTCCTTATACCATTAAAGTGATGCGGTCCGGTTTTGAAAGAATAGGAGTGAAGTGGGAGGAGCAGGCAAAAACTCTGGGAGCGGGCAGTCTGTCTATTTTTTACCGAATCTTCCTGCCTCAGCTGCTGCCCAGCATTCGCAGCGTGATTTTCCTGGTCTGTACGATTTCTCTCAGTCAATATTTGCTGACGGCACTCATTGGGGGAGGATTGGTTGTTACACTCGCAAGTTTATTTTTTCCTTATTTCAGCAGCGCAGATGATGCTATGATTGCAAGCTTTTCTGTTCTGTTTGCGCTCATTCCCATCCTTATATGGCTGCTGTTTGAAGGTTTTATCCGGCTTGTTACTCCTTATCAGAAAAGGTGATTGATTTATGAATGACATGATTGAGATAAAAGGCTTAACGAAAAGATTTAAAGATTCTTCCGTATTCCAAGATGTGAATTTATCCATCAGGCAAGGCGAAATTGTCTCTCTTGTCGGACCATCAGGGACAGGGAAAACAACCCTTTTAAGATGCATTGCCGGATTAGAGACGGCTGATGCAGGCGGAATTTGGATTGATGGGAAAGACATGTCAGAAGTGCGTGCTCAAAAAAGACCAGTTGTCATGATGTTTCAGCAGCCTCTTTTGTTTTCTCATATGACGGTATTTGAAAACGTGGAATATGGATTAAAAGTCATGAAAGAAAAAAAGCGCAAAGAAAGAGTGGCTGAGATGCTGAACAGGGTGGATATGATCCAATTTCAGTCCGCTTATCCAAACGAACTGTCAGGCGGACAGCAGCAGCGGATTGCATTGGCGCGGGCTTTAATCACAAGGCCTAAACTCCTCTTGCTGGATGAACCTTTTGCGAGTCTTGATCCAGCCCTTCGAAGCCGCCTTAGAACATGGGTCAGAAACTTGCTAAAGGAACAGCACACCTCCGCTCTGTTTGTCACCCATGATATGGAGGAAGCGATGTATATGGGAGACATGACGGCCATCATAGCAAATGGAAGCATTCAGCAAATGGGCACTCCAGAGCAGCTGTATCTTCATCCGGAAAATCCGGAAGCAGCGGCCTTTTTCAGCGAAGGATTGATGATTGACGATACCTCCTTTGCCCATGTAAAGAATTTGCGGATGGTACGAAATGAGTCGGAGTATAAGCCGATTTCTTTTCAAGCAGAAGTTAAGCACATTGTTCAAAAGCATGGCATGACGTTTTACACGCTCTTCTTAGACCGGAACGGCGAACTGCTGACACTGCATTCAGATCTGAAAGCGGACATTGGTGATTCCGTATTTGTTGAAATAATAGATCCTGACATGCTTTGCTATTTTGATCTAGACATGCTGAAGGAAGAGACAGGATGAAGAAACAAACCATAATAAAACTTCTCTTGGTCATTTGTCTGGTTCTAATGATGTTATGGATTAATCAGCGTTTTTTGAAAATAGAACCGGTACTTATCAAAGAATGGATTTTATCCTTTGGTCTTTGGGCACCGCTGCTCTATATAGCTCTCTATTCAATAAGGCCGCTTGTGCTTTTCCCGGCATCAATTCTCTCAATAGCAGGAGGTCTTGCATTCGGGCCTTATTTTGGTACGGTGTACACAATGATTGGTGCAACGGCTGGAGCGATTATTGCCTATTTGGCTGCAGGGAAATTAAAGGTTGATCTATTCAAAACCAAAGAAAACGATAAAGCGGATGTGCTGAAACGCCAGCTTGAGCAGAATGGGTTTTTCTATGTTCTAATCTTAAGGCTTATACCTCTTTTCCATTTTGATTTGATCAGCTATTCGGCGGGTGTTTCTAAGGTAAAGCTGATTCCATTTGCGTCTGCTACTTTTATAGGGATTATTCCAGGTACATTCGCCTTTACATTCCTTGGTTCCAGCTTGGCTGCAGGCGACAACGCGATTATAGCGGCAGCCTGCATGATCTTTCTGCTATTGCTCATAGTGCCGCTCTTTTTCAAAAAGCAACTAAAAAAAATGATCATCCACAACAGGAAATGAGGACACATTATGCTAGATACTCATGCACGCAAGTATGTGCAGCCTATTATTGAAAAGTCAGCTGTTCAGCTGTTAAAGACTGGCTTATCTGCCAATCAGGTAACTGTTCTTGCTTTTATGATCGGATCCGCTTCAGGTGTATTCATTTATCTAGAACAGCCGATTTTGGCCTTATTTGTTTTATGGTTTTCAGGCTACCTGGATGCAGTTGACGGAACGATGGCAAGACTGACGAAGCCGTCCGGTTTTGGAACGGTTCTTGATATAACGTTTGACAGAGTCGTTGAAATCAGTGTCATCGTCGGTCTAGCATTAGCTTACCCTGAGGCACAATTGCCGCTGCTATTGCTTTCTGTTTCTATCATTATTTCCATGACTATCTTTTTGACGGTTGGAGCAATCAGTGAAAAGCAGGGCGTCAAATCATTCTACTATCAGGCAGGACTTGCCGAGCGAACGGAAGGATTTATTTTGTTTTCCCTGATGATTTTGTTTACTGATCAGCTGATTTTCATCACCTATTTATTCTTTGCGATTGAATTATTCACCGCATTGCAGCGGCTGCTTGAAGCAAAAAAAATACTGAAATAGGGGGAGAGAAACATGGAAGAATATGATGTGATTGTCATTGGCGGAGGCGCAGGCGGCCTGACCGTGGCGGCAGGAGCTGCAAGTCTTGGTGCTCACGTTGCCTTAATAGAAAAAGATAAAAACTTAGGCGGTGACTGCCTTCATGTTGGCTGTGTGCCATCAAAGGCGCTGATTTCTGCCGCAAATCACGTTTATGAGGCAAAACAGACAGCTGCATCATTTGGATTATCCGTGAGCGGCGGGATCAATATGAAGCAGATCATGAATCATGTTCACCAAGCGATAGCAGCTATTCAGGAGCATGATGACGATGAACGCTTTACAAAGCTTGGAATCGATGTCATCCATGGAACGGCAGCTTTTCAGACTAAACATGAAATAAAAGTCGGAGAACAGGTCATAAAGGGGAAAAAGATTGTGATTGCGACAGGATCAAGACCTGCTGTGCCGGATATTGAAGGACTTAAAGATTCCAGGTTTTTAACGAATCAAACCGTCTTTCATCTGGATCGTCTTCCTGAAAAATTAGCTGTGATCGGAGGCGGACCAATCGGTGTCGAGCTTGCACAGGCTTTTTCAAGACTTGGCTCTGAAGTTACCATCATTGAAAGATCATCCATGCTCCTTTCCAAAGAAGATGATGAAATCAGGGAGCTTGCAACGGATTTGCTGGGGAAAGAGATGACGATTTTAACAGAGGCAAGCATTGAATCTGCTTCAGCATTTGAAGACCGCAAAGAGCTTGTGATCTGTCAGGACGGTGTGCTGAAGACATTAGAAGTAAATGAGATTTTGCTTGCTGCAGGCAGGAAGCCGAATTCTGATAAACTGAACTTAAATGAAATTGGAGTCGCATGCGACGAGAAAGGTTTTATTAAAGTGAACGACTCGATGCAGAGCAGCCTATCCCATATTTATGCCATCGGTGATGTGAATGGAAACTATCTATTCACGCATGCAGCCGGAATGGAAGGCAAAGCTGTTGTACAGAAAGCTGTTCTGGGGTTGCCGAATAAAGTGAAATATGGCCATATGCCTTGGGTTACATACACAAGTCCCGAAATCTTCCATCTGGGATTGACAGAGAAAGAGGCAAAAGAAGCGCATAAAGAGATTCAAGTATTTAAAGCTCCGCTCAATGAAGTCGATCGTTTTATTGCCGACGGCGCAACAGATGGTTTTGTAAAAATTATAACAAACACAGGCGGAACAATCCTCGGGGCACACGCGATTGGCAAAGGAGCAGGAGATTGGATGCAGACTGTGGTGTTTGCAAAACAAAACGGGAAAAAAATCGGAGATCTCTCTCAAATGGTCTACCCGTATCCGAATCATGCAGCAGCTGTGCAAAAAACGGCTGATCTGTATTGGAGAGAAAAACTATTTTCAGGCATTCTGCCAAAGCTGACTGAAAAATGGATCAAAGTGAAGCCTTAAAAAGCATGGAGAAGTCCATGCTTTTTTTGAAGGTTTATATTCTATAGTCCTGATTTGATTTGAAGTTTGCAAGTAATGAAATTGCTAATAACAGGGTATTTTCTCTCAGCTCCCCATCTTCCGCATGTATCTTCTGTCTATCCAATGCTTGATTCTCCATGCGAGAGAACCATAAAACGAAAATCCTCCATATAAAAATAATCCCTTTTTATCACCCGCTGAGAGAATGCTGATAAATCGCTTTTGCGGATTGAAGGCTGTCATTTCGTCTTCAGACAGAAATCTCCTGATATTTTTAAATAAAACAGGTGCCTGACGGATAGCATATACACCGTTTTTGGGGAGAGCCGAATGCTGCTTCAAAGTGACACAGTCACCTGCTCCGAAAATGAATGGAAAACGGGGAACCTGCAGTTTGGCATTCACAAGCAAAAAACCATGTTCATCACATTCCATGCCGCTCTCTATTAAAAGAGGATGAGCTTTCGGCCCAGTAACTGCAAGGGCTATGTCATAGTTAACATGCAGGTCATCCGTATAAATGGCATGTTCTTCTATATTTGAAATCTCCTGATGTTCAATGACGCCTATGCCGTTTTTAATCAGAATACGAGACATTTTTTTGGAAAGCTTATCGCCATATGAATCCATTAAACTTGTCTTGCTCAAAAGGATCAGATTGGAGGGAAGTCCATATTTTCTGCGAAATGAAGCAGCTGAAAGGGCAAGTTCCACCCCAGCGGCTCCGCCTCCAATAATGACGGGATTTTCAGCACTTCTCAGCTCCTGAATACTTTCAGGAACCGTATAAGTTGGTTTTAAACTAATCACCCCATGGGCAGATAAGCTGCTGAATTTTGTCAGAGAACCGATATCAACAGAAAGGATATCAAATTGGATGATTTTCCCGGCCCTGGTTTCCACTTGCTTTAGGCAAGGATCGATTTTTACTGCTTCACCTTTTAAAAACGATACACCTGTCCGGCTGCATAGAGCTTCAACATTTATTCTTATTTCCTCCTCTTCGTACAGTCCTTCTGTAAAACCGGAAAACATGCCGGAATAATACTGAAAAGAAGATGGAGAGAGACAAGTAATGCTGCAGTCCAGTTCTTCTGTTTCCAATTTTTTTAAAAAAGCAACGTGTGCATGGCCGGCGCCGAGTAATAGGATATGCTTCAAATCAATCACTCCCAAAATACATCAGTCTTCCAGCGGACTGATGTTATTAATGTTGCCAAATGAGAAAAGCACATGATTCTGTTGATGAAGCCTGAACAGAACACATGTGCACGGTTAATTATATATTTTAAGTCGTGTATGTAATGGAATAGGTTCACTTGATTCATCCCATCTTGGGACACTTAAACAACGTAAGCCCTGCCTCTCATACGTCCTTGCGGTTCCAAGCCCGCGCCAGCTAGAGTAAGTGTAAATCTCAGATGTGTCCGAATCATTGCCTCTAAGCTTTATTTACCCGAATTTCAGGCATTAAAACGTATAGAAAAAAGTTTATCTTTTTCGAAACGCATGAATTCTCAAAATAATAATACGGATAAGAAATCCGGTCAGCAATCCTGGAATGAGAGAAAGCATCGGGAGCCAAATCGGTCCAAACAGCACGCCGAACAGCTTTAATTTAGGGGAGTACATTAATCCGACCGTTACAAAATAAGCGCCGAAGGCAAAAGGCAAAAAAGACAGGGGAGGCTCGGGACCATCCGCATTTTTATAAGCGTCATACATCGCAAACATGTATACGCACGGATAAAACATCAGCCATCCGAATTCCACCGTTTGAACGGCCTCCTCAATTTCTCCTAAAAAACTGAGCATGATGACCTGATTGAAGTGACTATATGTATTAATCAGCAGTTCAAGCGTTATAAACAGGATGCCTTTAATCAGCTGACGGTTCAGAAGCTGTCCAAACCCCGGGAACGCAATGCTCCATAACAGAACTTCTAGTTTACTTGTTTTCACATTCATACCTACCTATCAGGATTTGTGTGATTTCCATTGAACGAATCAATCTTATGTTATTTTTTGTAAAAAACCGCAGAACATACTATAAATTTAATACTGTTTATCTATTCACAAAAAAAGTTCATGAAATCTGCTACTTTGGTGACCGTTTCCTTGTATAACGTATTCGAAAGGAGGTGATCAGCATGGCAGAAACAATCATTCTTGATTCACAGCTTCGCCTGGTATTCGATATGGGCATGAATGAAAAGGGAGAGCAGGTTTACAAATACAAGAATTACAACAACGTGAAAACGTCAGCAACCGCTGAACAGCTGCTTCAGGCAGCATCTGCAATCACAGATTTGCAAACTCAGATTTTATCTCATGTCGAACGAAACGATTCTCATCAGGTAACAGCTTAATCCACCTGGAAATATAGAAGAAGGGAGGGAATGTAAATGGCGAAAACGCTGGAACTTCAATTTTTAAACGAAGAAGGCAAGCAGGTGAAAATCAACATCGATTCTCCAAAAGAACCAGTTGTTGAGAGTGATGTGTCAAATGCGATGGACCTAATCCTTGTTTCAAATACTTTCACATCTCCAGGCGGAGACTTAATCAGCAAAAAAGGGGCGCGTGTCGTTGAGAGAAATTTAACCGACCTGACAATCGGATAATGAAATGAGGGTCAGATCTCTGTTCGGGATCTGGCCCTTCCTCTCTAAAGGGGTAAGCAAATAGTCGACATAAAAACTGGAAAAGGAGGAAACCTATTATGGAACAGTGGATTCAATTAATAAGCGATGTCGGTTTTCCGATTATGGTTACTCTCTATCTGCTGCACCGGATTGAAAGCAAACTGGACACTTTAAATGCGTCCATTCAAATGCTTCCTAAGCAGTGGAATCAGTAGCCTGACAACAAAGCTTCTCTGCTTATTTAAATAAATCCTTTAAATGGGGAAGTGAAATCATTGGATGTTTATCAGGATTTAAAAAAAGGAGAACGCGGTGCCTGGCTGAGCATTGGAGCTTACGTCCTTCTAGCAGCAGCAAAGCTTGGCATCGGCTATGCGTACTCTTCTCAGGCCCTGCTTGCAGACGGCCTGAATAACGGGACAGATGTGATTGCATCGGCAGCCGTTTTAGTCGGCTTGAAAATTTCCCAAAAGCCGCCTGACCATGATCATCCATACGGACATTTTAAAGCGGAGGCAATTGCGGCACTGGTTGCTTCATTTATTATCATGTCTGTCGGGATTCAGGTTTTGTTCGAAGGATTTAAATCCATCATAGAGCCCAAAACAGAATCACCCAATTTAATCACCGCATGGGCAGCCATCATCAGTGCCATCATCATGTATGGAGTTTACCGCTACAATAAATCATTGGCGAAAAAGATCAATTCAAAAGCTCTGATCGCAGCAGCCCACGACAACCGTTCAGATGCACTTGTAAGCGTTGGTGCTTTTGTGGGTATTGTTGCGTCTCAATTTGGCGTTGCATGGTTTGACACGATTACAGCCATCACAATCGGTTTCATTATCTGTAAAACGGCATGGGATATTTTTAAAGAAACGGCTCATTCCCTGACAGACGGTTTTGATGATCAGAAGCTGCTGAACTTTAAAGCAACCGTAGAATCAACTCCGGGAGTAGACAGAATCAAGGATATTAAAGCACGCTACTTGGGAAGCAGTGTCATCGTGGATGTCGTTATTGAAGTTCATGCAGGACTGAATGTAACCGAAAGCCACGAAATTACAGATGAAGTGGAAAAAAGAATGGAGAAAGACCATCGCATTTCTCATGTGCATGTTCATATTGAACCATCTTGATTAAAAATAATCATTCAAAATGGCTTCCGGCTGGAAGTCATTTTTCTATTTAAAAGTTCCGATGTCTCGACAGAATCATACAAAGGGGATCTGACCTGAATTGGCGAATGTATTATATATGATAAGAAAAGCGCAAGCTCCCGTTCTGGCCGAGGAGCCTGAGCGTTGGAGCTGCGCAAAATTTTATCTATTCATCTCTCTTAAAAAAGCTCTTTTCGTAAATATTGTTGCTGACAGACTAAATGTTAAAAACCTTAAGTGGATTGCAGCGGAAGGAACGGTCAACATTTATCATGAAAGACAACAATCTATGTGAAAACAGCTTAAAAAAAAAGGAGGATTTCAAAATGCCTGAGAAGGAAAAAGTCTTGAAAATCAAAGAGTTCAGTGATGATATCGTCCGGAAAGTGCTGCATGATGAATACTCCCCTGATGCTCATTCCTTAAAAAATGTAGTCGAACTGCTATCAAGATCTGTCTATGATTTATCAGAAATGTATCTGAATGATCAATGCAATCATGAAGAAACCCTCAAAGGCACTTTGGCAAAAATGAAAATTGCCTGTAATACAGTGGATCAAAACCGAATTAAAACACCTTAAAAAAGAACACTCAGAGTGTTCTTTTTTTACTGAACTTAATAATTACAGCATCAATTAGGAGATTTGGCTCAAAATACAAACGTATGTTCCTGTTTTGTTCGATTAATGATATAATGGACTTGCAGGTCAATCTTTAATGGATCAGTTTGAACCCCTAGGAAAGGGGGGATGACATTTGACAATCTTTGAAAGTTTAGTTGTAATGGTTTCATTTGCTACGTTAATTGTGGCAGTGCTCGGTTTTGGGCAAAAAAAATAGACCTCTGCATCTCAAGAGGTCACAGTAAATCGCTTGTGTATTAAGCTGATCCGTTCAAGTGCTGTTTGACTGCTTTGGCTGTAGATGTGGCATCATCTGCAGCTTTATGGAAATAGTATATCATAAAATGACAGGGAAATTCCCGTCATAAAGCTGATTTTTTACAAAACGTTTCAAATAAATAAAAGAGAAAAAGACGGTCAAAAGATCCGTCTTTCTGCAGCTTACATGTATGTAAACCTTATTTTTGTTTTTTGTTCGCTTTTTGCTGGTTCAATTCTTGAGAGAACTCAGTATCAGCTTGCTGGTTTTGCTGTTGTTGATTTTGCTGCTGCTGCTGCATGTTTTGCTGCTTGTTGTTTTGATTGTTCTTGTTCATCGTTCATTCCTCCTTTCAGTGAATTTTCCTTTCGTTGGATAGTTTGCATCAAACATACAATTTTTAAACCTATATATTGCTATTTTTTGCAGAAGAAAGTTTTTTTGAAAAAATAATGAATTCCCCCTTCAATAACTTGAATTTTGTTCGATATAAGAGATAAGGGGGAGTTTTTATTGTTTAACTTGAATGCAGATTTGTTTTTAATGTTCCTTGTTCTCGTTCAATCGGTTATCAGTTATTACCTGACGCCGGTGTTCACAACTATATACAGTCTTAAAACTCAAGATAAACAGCCCAAAATGATAGGAGTCCTCAGTTTAACCCTTGGTTTCTTGTTTTGGCTGACTCACCTGCTTGCCATTTGTTCCGTTCATTTGGAAGTAACACTTCAGCAGCCTTTCCTATACTTTCTGGTTAGCTATGCTGTTTGCAGTGCTGTTGCTTTTTTCTCCATAAGAACAGGAGGCATACCGTCAATGAGCTCAAAAGGTTATATTATAACGGGATGCGGTATGTCTCTTGGAATTGTTTTGGTTGATTTTATTGGCTATGCACTATTATTTCACGGTCAAATTGAAGTGAAGCCGCTGCTGATTTTCTTTGCTGTGCTTTTGTCTGCGTCATTCAGTTTTTCTGCACTAAGACTATTATTAATCGCTTTAGAGGACAGTTTGGTAAATCAGCGCCGTTCGAAATACTATCGAACGGCAGGAAGCATCATTGGGGGAGTATCACTTGCGGGTATCCCATATGTGATCATGACTTCATTAATTGACTATCAGCTTGCAGATGGCGGACCGTATCACTATTTGCTTCCTTTTCTAGTTGTCTTTTTATTAAATCTTATTCTCACATTTATTCCTGACTTGTACAGCCATACGATGATGAATGAACAGTCTGAGCGGATTAATGAAAAGGAAGAGAGGTTTCGCTCATTGTTTCATCACAGTCCTGATGGGGTGATATCAACTGACCTGCAGGGGGTCATTACTTCAGTCAACAAAGTAGCGGCAGCCATGACCGAGCTGCCGGAAAAGAATTTGATCGGACTAAGTTTTCTGACTTTAATAAAAGAAGCGGACCATCAAAAAGCTTTATTTTACTTTTCTGAAATTGTAAAAGGGGACTTCAGTGAAAATGAGCTGTCTGTTTCCCTGCAGAGTAAAAATGGAGAAACACTTGATGTTTTAATCACAGCCGTGCGGCAAGTTGTTAATCATAAAGTTGTAGGAGTATATGGCGTTGTAAAAGACGTCACTGAGAGCAAAAAAGCTCAGAACCGCATCAATTATCTGGCCTTTCATGATGAGTTGACAGGACTTCCAAATCGCAGATTCTTTATTCAGAAGCTTTCAGATTTAAAATCAGAAAATCAGGCTTTTGCTATATTAAATCTGGATTTTGACCGCTTCAAACGTTTGAATGATTTATTTGGGCATGCATTTGGTGACTTGGTGCTGGTAAAGATAGCAGAAAGACTTACATCCGTTCTCCCCGAACAGTCCATTCTTTCAAGGCTTGGCGGTGATGAGTTCAGCATTATTTTGCTTTCTGATGATTATAAGGCAGCAAATGAAACCGCAAATGATATTGTTCATCATTTTCGCTTGCCGATGAAGATCAGAGAAAATGACTGTTTAGTGACCGCAAGCATTGGAATCGCCCATTATCCTGCACACAGCACTGACGCTGAAATGCTGATGAAATTCGCGGATATTGCAATGTACGATGTGAAAATGAACGGTTCGAACAGTTTCGGCGTCTATAAGCCCGAAATGAATGATAAATTAATTGAAAAAATAAGGATTGAAAATGAATTGCGCAAAGCTCTTCAATATAAAGAACTTAGCGTTTATTTTCAGCCGAAGTTCAAAGAGAACCTCGCTACGGTCATTGGTGCAGAGGCTTTGGTCAGATGGAAGCATGCCGAGCTTGGTTTTATTTCACCCGCAACTTTTATTCCGATTGCAGAAGAGACGGGTTTGATTTTTGAGCTGGAACGTTTTGTCCTTGGTGAAGTTGCAAGCCATGTACAGACATGGGAAAGTGAAAACCTGAATTTCGGCCGGGTTTCAATTAATATTTCACACCTCCATCTCTACCAGGATGACTTGATTCAAACCATTGATGAGATTCTGTCTTCTTATCAAATTCATGCATCAAGTCTTGAGCTTGAAATCACAGAAACAGCTATGATGGATAATGAGCTTGAGGCGAACAAGAAATTATCAAAGCTTCGGAGCAGGGGAATTGAGATCAGCATGGATGATTTTGGCACGGGATACAGCTCTCTGAGTTATTTGCAGAAGCTCAGCATCGACAGGCTGAAAATCGACCAATCGTTTATAAGAGAAATGGAAAAGCATAATAGAAACGAAGCGATTGTCTCTATGATCATTTCGATGGCGAATCACCTCGAGCTGAAAGTGATTGCTGAAGGGGTTGAAACGAAAACACAAAAAGATCTTCTTGCAAAATTAGGTTGTCTTGAATTTCAGGGATACCTTGGCGGAAGACCGATTCCTGCAGAGGAATTTTCAGATATGTATTTATCAGGCAGCAAAGCTGTTTAGGGATAAAACAGAAAAAGGGCGACAAGATCGCCCTTTTTGTTCTGTCTCTTATTAAACTTTTACCTGCAGCTGCTTTTTGTTCATTTCTAAAACTTGCTTAATGGCTTCCCCTACAGAGGAGGCGGTATATGCGGCTTCCTTTTTCACTTCTGGGAGAGCATCTTCCATGGCAAAACTGTGAGGGGTCATATTGAACATGGGAATATCATTAAATGAGTCGCCAATGCAGGCAACTTCTTCGGGCTTTATTCCGAGGTGTTCAATCAGCATCTTAAGTGCGTTTCCCTTGCTTATGTTTTTAGGCATGACATCCAGGCACTGCTTATCGGATATGTAGGTCTCAATTGTATCAGGATGACGTTCCTGCAGTGTTTTCTGCAGCTCAGAAATGGCTTCATATTCACCTAATATAGAAATTTTAGATGCTTTGACATCTTGTCCAAGAGCATGAAGGAGATTGACGTTCTCTTCAATTGGAGAGAACATTCTCGATTCAATGCCCGTGATGACTTCATCACGGCGTTCTGTATAATTTTTGCTGTAGTCTGCGATAATTGTGATTAAATCTGTAGAACGGACTTGTTCAAACACTTCTTTAGCAATTACATTTTCAAAGGTGAGCGCATGCAGCGATTCATCTTGATCTGTATTGATGAAAGCTCCATTTTGACTGATTCGATGATACTTTTCCCCAACCATCGTCAAAATTTCTCCAATTTCCACATCCATTCTTCCGGAAGCTAAACATACATCCACACCATTTTTCTTTAATTCTTTAAGAGCGGAAATATCCTGCTCCGTCACTTTTTTTTCAAAGCTTAATAATGTTCCATCAAGATCACTTACAAATAGTTTTATCATTTCTGATCTCCTCCTTGATGAATCTATCTGCGGGGGTTTCCCCTGACTTGTCTCATTATAGGGTTAGATCCCAGACGGTGCAATTGATACGTCTGGTGCAGTTTTGGGTTGTAGAAATCTAATCAGGCCTCGCCCGTGAGAAGCGAAGCCCGTCAGTCCGGAAAAGCCCCTACCGAATACCAAGTGTCTGAATCAGATTCTTAGGATCGTATGATATTTCAAAAAATAGCGGCTTGTTTTCATCTGTAAACAAAATAAGTCTCGGAGAATCCTCTTTGCTGTAGACAATCATACCTTCAGAGACGATCCCGTCATACCATTTGTTTTTTACTTTAAGTGACTCTGCAGGCTGAATTAAAATCAAATACCCTTTCTTAGGCAGGGGATTCACTTTTACGGTAATTCCCTTCATTGACTGAATCGCCATTTTCAGTTCATTTGTAAAATAAGCGGAAGAAGGAAGATCTTTCACTACGTCGCCTGTTTCAACGTCAATTACTTTGACGGCCTTTGTTTGTGCACTACCTTCATGAATAGGCAAATAAAGAAAAAGGATCAGGAGACAGATACTTATTTTTTTTAGCTTCATATTAAACACCTCACACTTACTTTCCCCAATTAGAATCAGTCAACATCTGGTATAAATTACAAGCATGAATTAGGAAGGGATAGAATCAGACCGTTGGTTGATGCTAACGAATAATTCATTCGTATGGGAGGCAGTAAGATGAAAAGATTTGTCATTGTTTTAACAGCCGCTTTTTTCCTTGCAGGGTGCCCAAAACAGCAGGATCAGTCTCAGCGCACATTCTTAATCCCGGAAGGTTATACAGGGTGGGTTACGGTTCATAACGATCCTTCTGCAGAGGAAAAGAAAGAGTACAAAGTGAATAAAGACGGAGAGACATCAGTAAACGAAAAAAATATCCACGATGGCTGGGCTGCCACAAACTATTTTTATGTGGATGAAAATGGGGAACGAAAAGAGCTTTCACCGGGAAAAATGATTCACGGGGCCTCAAGCGGAGATAAAACCGGCAAAGACGGAGAAGCTTACTTTTTTGTAGGAGATAAAAAAAAGTTTGAGACAACCGAATATGTGCCAGAAGATAAATAAATCTTCCTGAATTGTCTATTTGTAAGAAGGGAAGGGCTGCGTTAACAATTATGTGGAACTATTGCAAAAAGACAGCCGAATCTATTTGCAGAGTGAGCGGAAATTGGGAAGGGCTAATGCAAGACTCGGATGGATCTATTTCTTCTTTTAGGATCAAAAGTTTAGTATTTCGCAGTTGACGTAATCACATGCTATTATGTACGATATGAAGCATTGAGAGATAAAAGGAGCTGAGGATTTCGTGAAGGAGTCCTTTACAATAAAAAAGGTTTTAAATAATAATGTGCTTATTGCCGATCATGATACATATGAAGAGGTTGTTCTGATTGGAAAGGGCATAGGGTTCGGAAAGAAACGCGGAGACATGATGCAGGAGGATTCGTATGAGAAAATGTTCGTTCTCACGAATCAAAAAGAGCAGGAACAATTTAAAATGCTCCTTCCTTTTGTCGATGAAGACATGATCGAGGTTGTCAGTGATGTCATTCATTTTATTGCCGAGCGGGTGAAACTGCCATTAAATGAACATATTCATATTGCGCTGATTGATCATATTACATTTGCGATTAAAAGGCTTCAAAAAGGGATGGACATTAAAAATCCGTTTCTGATTGAAACAAAAACGCTTTATCCGAATGAATTTTTAATTGCGGAAGAAGTTATTGATATGATTAATGACAGGCTTAAGGTGAACTTGCCGGAAGGTGAAATAGGGTTTATTGCCCTTCATATTCACAGTGCGATCACGAATAAGCCGATAGCTGATGTCAATCAGTTTTCACAGCTGATTAATCAGCTGGTAGGTGTCATTGAAGATTCGATGAAGATAAAAGTAAATCATGACAGCGTCAATTATCTGCGGCTTGTCCGCCACTTAAGATACACGATTGAAAGGGTTCTTTCCGGTGAAACAGTTGAAGAACCAGAAAAATTCACTTTATTGTTGAAAAAAGAATATCCGCTATGCTACAATACATCTTGGAAAATGATAAAAGTGATGCAGCAATTTTTGAAAAAACCAGTCTATGAAGCTGAGGCTGTTTATCTTACATTGCATTTATACCGTTTAACAAACAAAACTTAATGAGAAAAGTACCTTACGTGTTACTGATACGATCAGGCATGAGTGAACAAGTACGTGTTGAAACCGGCAATTAGGGGGAATATACCCTTTGTGCACGGTCGTCCTTGTTGCACCATGCTTTTTTTGTTGTTCTTTTTAGGTGAGAAATGTAAACGCTTGTAATTTGCTTTCATGTTTTTTTTGCTTGCTGCTTACACAAACTATTTTTACAAGGAGGTCATACACATGTTTAAAAATTTATTTGGAGTACTCCAAAAAATTGGTAAAGCTCTTATGCTTCCAGTAGCGATTTTGCCTGCTGCAGGTATCCTGCTTGCATTCGGTAATGCCATGCAAAATCCGGAGCTTACATCAAAAGTGCCATTCTTAACAAATGAAATTGTACAGCTTATTGCAAAAGTAATGGAATCTTCAGGGGACATTGTTTTTGCAAATCTGCCGCTTCTATTTGCAGTCGGCGTAGCAATTGGCCTAGCCAATGGGGATGGAGTTGCAGGACTTGCAGCGATCATCGGATACTTAATTATGAATGCAACAATGAGTGCTGTATTGCTTCAAACGGGAAAAATTCCAAGCGATGCTGTCGAGCTTGCACAATTCTTCCAGCAGCTTCATCCTGAATATGCGAGAGTCCTCGGCATGCCGACCTTGCAGACCGGAGTCTTTGGCGGTATTATCGTTGGGGTTCTCGGAGCATACATGTATAATAAATTCTTTAAAATTGAATTGCCGCAATACTTAGGTTTCTTTGCAGGAAAGCGTTTCGTTCCAATTATGACAGCTGTTTCTGCTGTTGTCTTAGGTTTAATCATGCTGTTTGTCTGGCCGCCAGTACAAAGCGGATTAAACGCATTCTCAACAGGGCTGCTTGAATCCAATAAAACATTGGCAGCGTTCATTTTCGGTTTAATTGAACGTTCATTAATTCCTTTTGGTCTTCATCATATTTTCTACTCACCTTTCTGGTATGAGTTTGGAAACTACACAACTCAAGCAGGAGAAATCGTCCGCGGAGATCAGCGTATTTTCATGGCTCAAATTAAAGACGGCGCAGAATTAACTGCAGGTACATTTATGACAGGTAAATTCCCGTTCATGATGTTCGGTCTTCCTGCTGCTGCTCTCGCGATTTATCATGAAGCCAGACCTGAAAACAAAAAATTTGTTGCAGGCATCATGGGTTCAGCTGCTTTAACATCTTTCTTAACAGGGATTACAGAGCCGCTTGAATTCTCATTCTTATTCGTAGCACCAATTCTATTTGCCATCCATGCAGTGTTTGCAGGTCTTTCATTTATGACCATGCAATTGCTGAATGTCAAAATTGGGATGACGTTCTCAGGCGGGGTCATTGACTACTTCCTGTTCGGTATCCTTCCTAACAGAACAGACTGGTGGCTTGTTATTCCGGTAGGTTTAGTATTCTCATTGATTTATTACTTCGGATTCCGTTTTGCCATCCGCAAGTTCAATCTTAAAACACCTGGACGCGAAGATGCACAGGAAGAAGATGATAATAAAGTTTCTGAAAGTGCAGGAGATCTTCCATATAACATCCTTGAATCACTTGGCGGAAGCTCAAATATCAAACACCTTGACGCATGTATTACTCGCCTGCGTGTTACGGTTAATGATGTAAAAGCAGTTGATAAAAACCGTTTGAAACGTTTAGGAGCAGCAGGTGTTCTTGAAGTTGGAAACAACATTCAGGCTATCTACGGCCCTAAATCTGATAACTTAAAATCACAAATTCAAGACGTCATGTCAGGCAAAACGCCTCGCCCTGCGAAACCTGTTTCAGCTGAAAAAGAAGTGCAGGAGCAAGTCGAAGACGTTGTCGCTGAACCTATTAGAAACGAAGTTAGCGAATTTTCGTTCGTTTCTCCATTAACAGGTGACATTCACCCAATCACAGAAGTGCCTGATCAAGTGTTCTCAGGAAAAATGATGGGTGATGGAATTGCAATCACGCCTACAGACGGTACAATCGTTTCACCAGTTGACGGTAAAATCTTAAATGTTTTCCCTACTAAGCACGCAATCGGCCTTGAATCAGAAAGCGGAAACGAGATCTTGATTCATGTTGGAATTGATACTGTAAACCTTAAAGGGGAAGGCTTCGAAGCGTTTGTTAAAGAGGGTGACATTGTCACTAAAGGACAAAAACTGCTTCAAGTAGACTTGGATTTCGTAAAAGCAAATGCTCCATCGATCATGACGCCGATTGTCTTCACTAACTTAAACGAAGGCGAATCGATCGTGATTAAATCATCCGGCAGCGTTAAAGCAGGAGAAGAGCATATCATTTCTATAGAAAAATAAAAGGAATGAAGTCGCATCACTTGTCAATCATGTGATGCGGCTGTTATGATAAGGTATTGTGTACTAGCTTTATTTAAATATGAAGGAGATTGATTAATTATGGCAGAGAAAACATTTAAAGTAACAGCAGAATCAGGAATCCACGCACGTCCGGCTACAGTGCTTGTTCAAACAGCAAGCAAGTTTGATGCAGATGTGAACTTAGCATATAACGGCAAAACAGTTAACTTAAAATCAATCATGGGCGTTATGTCTTTAGGTATCGCTAAAGATTCAGAAATCACGATTTCTGCAGCTGGTTCAGACGAAAACGATGCAATCGCAGCTCTTGAAGAAACAATGAAAAAAGAAGGCTTAGGCGAATAATGCTCGAATTAAGAGGGATTGGAGCTTCAGCTGGGATCGCGATTGCAAAGGCTTACCGCTTAGAAGAACCAGATCTCACCGTATCAAAAAAAGAAGTGGCAGATAAAACTGCAGAAGTCCTTCGTTTTGATGAAGCCATCCAAAAATCAAAATCAGAGCTTGAAAAAATTAAAGAGCATGCATTCAGAGAATTAGGTGCAGACAAAGCTGAAATTTTTGAAGCTCATATCTTAGTTTTAAGCGATCCAGAACTGCTTAATCCGGTTAAAGATAAAATCAGCAGCGAAGCAGTCAACGCTGAATTTGCAATGAAAGAAACAGCTGATATGTTTGTAAGTATGTTCGAGTCTATGGACAACGAATATATGAAAGAACGTGCGGCTGATATCCGTGACGTAACAAAACGTGTGATTGGACATTTGCTTGGCGTTGAAATTCCAAACCCGAGCATGATTTCTGAAGAAGTGATCATCGTTGCAGAAGATTTAACACCTTCTGATACGGCTCAGCTGAATCGTCAGTATGTATTAGGTTTTACAACTGATATCGGCGGCAGAACATCACATTCAGCAATCATGGCGCGTTCAATGGAAATTCCTGCTGTAGTAGGAACGAAAACAGCTACATCCGACATCAAAAATGGCGACATCGTCATCGTTGATGGAATAGATGGAGATGTAATCGTCAATCCTTCTGAGGATGTTATTGCAGGTTTTGAAAAGAAAAAAGCTCAATACGAAGTGCAAAAAGCGGAGTGGGCGAAGCTTGTAAATGAAGAAACGGTAACGAAAGACGGACAGCATGTTGAGCTTGCAGCCAATATCGGCACGCCTGACGATGTTCGCGGCGTTCTTGAGAACGGCGGAGAAGCAGTTGGTCTTTACCGTACAGAATTCCTTTACATGGGCCGTGATCAGCTTCCGACAGAAGATGAGCAGTTCGAAGCATACAAAGCTGTGCTTGAGCGCATGGAAGGCAAGCCTGTTGTTGTCCGCACTCTTGACATTGGCGGAGACAAAGAGCTTCCTTACTTGAATCTTCCGAAAGAAATGAATCCATTCCTTGGTTTCCGTGCGATTCGTCTTTGCTTAGAAGAGCAGGAAATCTTCCGCACTCAATTGCGTGCATTGCTTCGTGCTAGCACATTCGGCAACTTGAAAATCATGTTCCCGATGATTGCGGTTGTGGACGAGTTCAGACAGGCTAAAGCGATTCTTTTAGAAGAAAAAGCGAAGCTTGTAAGTGAAGGCGCCCAAGTTTCAGAGAACATTGAAATTGGAATGATGGTTGAAATTCCTTCAACTGCCGTTCTTGCAGATCAATTTGCTAAAGATGTTGATTTCTTCAGCATCGGAACAAATGACCTCATTCAATACACAATGGCTGCTGACCGTATGAACGAACGCGTATCATACCTGTACCAGCCATATAATCCTGCTATTCTTCGTCTTGTGACGCTTGTTATTGAAGCAGCTCACAAAGAAGGCAAATGGGTAGGAATGTGCGGAGAAATGGCTGGCGATCCGCTTGCGATTCCAGTGCTTCTTGGTTTAGGACTTGATGAGTTCTCAATGAGTGCTACATCAATCCTCCCAGCACGTTCACTTATTAAAAACCTTTCAAAAGAAGAAGCAGCAAGCTTCAAAGAAGAAATTCTTTCTATGAGCACAACAGAAGAAGTAGTTGAGTTTGTAAAAACGAAATTCAATCTTTAAGTGAGAAAAGACCTGCATATGCAGGTCTTTTTTTATGGAACAAGGACTTTTTCCCCGCTGGCAAATATGGAATTAACAATATTTTCACATGTTTTACCCTTCTGTGATAAAATAGTCTCGAATGCAGAAAGAATGGGGAAGATTTTTTGGAACGGAAAGAAAATCAAGTTGTCCGGAAAAAGCTGCTGCTGCAGTCTATGTGGATTATCTTTATCCTGGACGCTCTATTTATTTTATTTATTGAGAAAAGTTTAAAATATTATCCAATCGTCTTTGTTTTTGCAGTAATTCTATTGTGCTATACACTCATCCTTAGATTCATAAAGAAGGATTCTTTTTTTGTTTGGAGCTCTCTTGCTCTTATTTACTGTTATTTATTTGTTTTAAATTACACGGATCCCTATATCGTCAATTTCATCTTCTTGCTGTTCCCAGTTATTTTCAGTGCTGTTTTTCAGAAAATGACCTACGTGGTTATAACAGGAGCCGTAACAATATGCACCCAGTTTTACTTTTTTCTAGGCAGCTACGAAATTATTTCGACCTCCTTCGAGAGAATTGATGTCATGTATTACGTTTTCTTTGCCATTATTATTGTCGTTATCCTTTGCTACTATATTAAGTTTATCAATTTTCTATGGGGGAAGGTTCAGCGGCAAAATGAGATAATCTCACAAAACCTAAGGACAACAGAAGCCAAATTCGACCTGATTTTTTCTCAAAGCCATGACGCCATTGCCATAATAGAGCCTGATTACACTGTCAGAGGAGTGAATCCGGCGTTCTTGAAGCTTTACGGCTGGAGTGAAACGGAAACTGTCGGGAGCAAATATCCCTATCCGTCCGGCGGCCAATCAGGAGTCTCTTCCCGAAGTGACAAGACAAAATCAGGCTCTGTAATAGAAGTGGAAGTAACAACAACTCCGCTGTACAGCCATGAAAATCAATTAATCGCTTATTGTGAAATGATTCGGGATGTGACCGAAAAAAAAGCGGAAGAGGTTGCGCTGTTTCAGCAGGAAAAGCTTAAAGTAGCAGGCGAGATGGCTGCTGGAGTTGCACATGAAATCAGAAATCCCCTTACCGTCATACAAGGTTTTCTTCAAATGATGGATGAAAAAAAGGAAATCATAGACCCGCATTATACGAAAATCATGCTGGAAGAGCTGAAGCGCATGAACAGTATAGTCAGCGAATTCCTGATTCTTTCAAAACCGCAGGCCGTTCATGAGAAAGAAATAAATATGAGAAAGCTGATCGATTCAATGATCCGTTTTTTCGCAACCGAAAGCGCCCTTAAAAATGTTGGTATTGAGTTCAGGTGCAATGGGGAACTCCCTTCCGTTGAAGGAGATGAAAATCAGCTGAAGCAGGTGTTGATCAATCTGCTGAAAAATGCGTTTGATGCCATGTCTGAAGGCGGAAAGATTGCTGTAGATGCTTATGCGGATCATGATGATGTTAAAATAACCATCACAGACCAAGGGCCAGGCATTCCAGCAGAAATGATCAGCGAGGTAACAAAACCTTTCTTTACCACAAAAGAAAAAGGGACAGGCTTAGGCCTTGTCATAACGGAAAAAATCATCCGCCAGCATAAGGGAAACTTAACAATCACTAGTCAACATGGAGAAGGAACCAGCGCACACATCACATTTCCTGCATCACATTCATTAAAAAGGTGAAACTAACATCATCAAACGCAAAGATAGGTGATGTATGATGGAAAAGAAAGATGTTAATGCAGGGGACAAGGTGTATGTCATCTACCGCAATCCGCATGCTGCAAATGTAGCCAATATTCAGGAAGCTGAAGTGGTCGATCATCCGACAGAGCCTGGGCAAAAAGCTTTGTTTATTCATGATTCCTACCATTTATTAGATGAAGAAGACGCAATATTTCCGTCCTACTCAGAGGCGGAAGTAATGTATAATAAGTTATTTGATTATGAGCAGTATGAGTAGTTAACCTCCGCAGCCACCCAGGCTGCGGAGGTTTTTGTTAATGATCGTGTTACGGGATATTTCTGGACAATATATCAGACTGATCTTTACTTTTCACGCTGGATCAAGGTTATGTGGAATCATAGACGGCCTTTGAGGACACTTTTCACGCTGGATCATGGTTTTGTGGAATCATAGAATGTCTTTGAGGACACTTTTCACGCTGAATCACGGTTTTTTTGGAATCATAAACGGCCTTTGAGGACACTTTTTACGCTGGATCATGGTTTTGTGGAATCATAGACGGCCTTAGAGGACACTTTTTACGCTGGATCATGGTTTTGTGGAATCATAGACGGCCTTTGAGGACACTTTTCACGCTGAATCATGGTTATGTGGAATTATAGAAGGTCTTTGAGGACACTTTTCACGCTGAATCACGGTTTTTTTGGAATCATAAACGGCCTTAGAGGACACTTTTTACGCTGAATCAAGGTTATGAGGAATCATAAAAAGCCTTAGAGGACACTTTTCAAACTGGATCATGCTTTTGTGGAATCATAGATGGTCTTTGAGGACACTTTTCACGCTGAATCATGGTTATGTGGAATCATAGACGGTCTTTGAGGACACTTTTCAAGCTGAATCATGGTTATGTGGAATCATAGATGGTCTTTGAGTGCTAAACAGTCGGTTCCGCATTTCGTGGTGTTCAGCTCCACCTTCTAGCCCCTCGGCCAGAACGGCTCCGCCAGTAAAGGCAAAAAGCGCCTTTTCTGTCGGATCCTTATCTGTCTGTCGGGTCTGAACAGTCGGTTCCGCATTTCGTGGTGTCTAGCTCCATCGCCCAACTCCTCGGCCAGAACGGATCAGCCAGCAAAGGCAAAAAGCGCCTTAACTGGCTGATCCTTATCTGTCTGTCGGAGCTAAACGGGCGATTCCGCTTTTCTGTATAGGAAATATTTAAAAAGAATACGAACCATTTCCGAAACAAACCTTAAGGATATACTGTTTTGAATAAAAGGAAGTGACTTCATGGTAAAACCATTTGTGCCGCAGCTTGTCTATATTGAGCCGAGGGCGCTTGAATATCCTCTTGGAGTGGAGCTGAAAGAAAAATTCGAAAAGATGGGTCTTGAAATTAGGGAAACGACTTCACATAACCAGGTGCGGAATATTCCCGGAAAAAATGACCTGCAGAAATATCGAA
The DNA here is from genome assembly GCF_009674765.1 of Metabacillus idriensis. Lineage (GTDB taxonomy): Bacteria > Bacillota > Bacilli > Bacillales > Bacillaceae > Bacillus_P > Bacillus_P idriensis. The sequence goes on from NZ_WKKF01000001.1 coordinate 1,050,614, forward strand.
ATGCAAAATCCACTCTGGTTGTAGGGGTGCGCAAAACGCTTAAATTTGATTCTTCCAAACCATCTGCTGAATATGCAATTCCTCTTGCAACAGGCTGTATGGGGCACTGTCATTACTGTTATCTGCAGACGACAATGGGCTCTAAACCTTATATCCGCACATACGTGAATACAGAAGAAATTTTTCAGCAGGCGCAGGAATATATGGAAGAACGGACCCCTCAGATCACCCGGTTTGAAGCTTCCTGTACGTCTGATATTGTTGGAATCGATCATTTGACTCATTCGTTAAAAAGAGCGATTGAATTTTTCGGGAATACGGATATGGGTCGCTTGCGTTTTGTTACAAAGTTTCATCATGTCGATCATTTGCTGGATGCCGATCATAAAGGTAAAACTCGTTTTCGTTTCAGCATCAATGCGGATTATGTCATAAAAAATTTTGAACCTGGCACTTCACCGCTTGATAAGCGTTTAGAAGCGGCCGTCAAAGTAGCAGGGGCAGGATACCCGCTCGGTTTTATCGTAGCGCCTATATATATTCATGAAGGATGGCGTGAAGGATATTACGAATTATTTTCAAAGCTTGATCAGCTTCTGCCTCCTGAAGCTCGTGATGACATTACATTCGAAATGATACAGCACCGTTTTACTAAACCTGCCAAGCGTGTTATTGAAAAAAACTATCCGAAATCCAAGCTTGAAATGAATGAAGATGACCGCCGCTACAAATGGGGAAGATACGGAATCGGCAAATACATTTATCAAAAGGATGAGGAAGCGGATCTAAGAGAAACACTGGAGACGTATATTGATGACTTCTTTCCAAATGCGAAGATTGAATACTTCACCTAAAAACAAGGGGATGCACCCCTTGTTTTTTCTATTTTCTGAATCCTTATTAAAGCAAAATACATTCAGTGCTGTTACTATAAAAATAAGTAAATATAAGGGGAGTGTTAGTGATGGAACTCGGATTAAAGGGAAAAGTGGCACTTGTTGCAGCATCAAGTCAAGGATTGGGACGGGCTATTGCTGAAGAACTTGCAAAAGAAGGCGCTCATGTCATGATTACAAGCAGAAACCCTGATAAGCTGCATAAGGTGAAAGAAGAACTTTCTGAAAAATATTCAGGCCTCGTTGAATATAAAGCATGCGATTTATCAAATGCAGATGAGATTAACCAGCTCGTCCAAGAAACGGTGAAGCGTTTTGGAACAATTGATTTGCTGGTGAACAATGCAGGCGGGCCGCCTTCAGGCCTTTTTGAACAAATGAGTGATGAGGACTGGCAAAAATCGTTTGAATTAAATCTTTTAAGCCATGTTCGCCTTATTCGGTCAGTGATTCCATATATGAGGGGCAAGGGCGGTAAAATTGTCAACATCGCCTCGTCCTCCGTAAAAGAACCAATACCCGGATTAATTTTATCGAATACCTTCAGGCTTGGAATTGTCGGTCTTACCAAAACCCTTGCATCAGAGCTTGCTCCCTATAAAATTTTGATCAATACAGCGGCACCAGGCAGAATTGCAACGGACAGAGTTGCTTCTTTAGATCAGGCAGCAGCAGACAGACAGGGCATCAGCGTCAGTGAGGTGGAAGAGGAAGCGAAGCGGAAAATTCCCTCAGGACGCTACGGAAAACCATCCGAATTTGCTGCGTATGTTCTTTTCCTGCTCTCAGATGCCAACAGCTATATGACAGGACAGACACATTTAATTGACGGAGGTATGGTGAAATCCGTTTAGGTACGTAAAATCTGTATATAAATAGCATGCCGGAAGTACACTAAACCAGAGAAATTAAAGCTAAGGGTGGCATAAATAATGGCGATAGTCTTCGCTGCGATCTTGGTCTGGTTTGCAATTCATTTGTATGTGTATTTTCCGAAAAAAATAAATCATTTAGAATCCGTCTTCGTTTTTATGATTTTGTCGATTGCAAATAACGTCTTTTGTTCCATCATCACTGTGAATTTGGGATGGGCATCGGCTTACGAAACACCTACTGCCATGACGGTCATTATTTTACAGAGAATTATCATTATTCCCTTTCTGTTTCTAATGGTCGTTCATATGAATTTTATGTTGAAAAGTACAGTCGCAAAACTTGTTCTGCTGCTCTTTTCTATAACTTTGATCATATCGATGGAGGAACTTTGTTCTTATTTCCGCGTAATGAACTATAAAGAAAATAGATGGCTGATTCCTGTTCTCCACTCTGCTCTGCTCTATTTTTCAGGGATTATAGGTCTTCGCTTATTCCGGCCGATCCTGAAAAAGGGGGTCACTATGAGATGAAGGATTTCATTAATGAACTCTATATTATCATGACATTAGCAGCAGGATTATTCTTAGCTGTTAAGCTTCCAAAAAAGTTTCCGGCTGCTGTTACGATTCTTATTTTCACATTCAGTGCCTTTATTGGACTGACGGCCGACCATATTTTAGCGATTCCGCCTTATGATATTTATGATGTAAATGATTCTCCAAAATTTGAGGTCTGGGATTTTATTTATTACAGCATGTATGGTTTTTTTGGCTATTTTTTTCTGTATCTCTACCAGCAGTGGAGAATCAGGGGCATCTTTACGATTGGCTATATCATTATCTGGTCGGTGTTTTCTGTTTTTTATGAATGGATTGCCGTATTAGTCGGTATTTTTGATTTCAGCAAAGGATATAAAATGCAATACTCCTTTCCGGTTTATCTCTTTATTCAAACGTTCTTTATCATTTTTTTTCATTTTGTCACCAAAGAATATGATAAGCTAAAAGAAAAGTCTTCCATCATTTAGATGGCTTTTTGATTGGAGAGGATCTAATGACTGAGAAAAAAGGTGTAATCGGTTTTATCGGGACTGGCGTAATGGGGAAAAGCATGGCAGGGCATCTGCTAAGCGACGGATATCCGGTGCTTGTCTATACAAGAACGAAAGAAAAAGCAGCTGAACTGATAGAAGCAGGTGCAGTGTGGAAAGAAACCATTGAAGAGCTTGCTTCACAATCGGACTATATCCTCACAATGGTTGGCTATCCATCTGATGTTGAAGAAATTTATTTAAGCGAAAAAGGCATTATGCGCTCTGCAAAAGAAGGTACATATGTCATTGATATGACTACCTCAAAGCCTAGTCTTGCAAAAGAAATATATGAACTTGCAAAGCAGCGCAAGATCCATGCCTTGGATGCACCTGTTTCAGGCGGGGATGTAGGGGCAAGAGAAGCAAGATTATCCATTATGGCTGGCGGAGATCATCAAGCGTTTGAAGCCTGCATGCCGATTTTTTCTGTGATTGGACAAAATATTGTCTATCAGGGTGAAGCAGGCAGCGGGCAGCATACGAAAATGTGCAATCAAATTGCGATTGCAGCAGGCATGATTGGTGTCAGTGAAGCGATAGCTTATGCGGAGCACGCCGGACTCGATCCTGAAAATGTCTTAAAAAGCATATCAGCAGGTGCAGCAGGCAGCTGGTCACTGAGCAACCTTGCTCCGAGAATGCTGAAAGGGGACTTTGAACCTGGCTTTTATGTAAAACATTTTCTAAAGGACATGGGCATTGCCATTGAAGAGGCGGAAACTATGAAAATGGATGCGCCTGGCTTAACCCTCGCTCATTCCCTATACACTGAGCTTCAGAAAAAAGGCGAAGGTGACAGCGGGACACAGGCTCTATATAAGCTATGGAAATCGTAATCAGAAAGCTGCCTTGCAAGAGTGAAGCACCGATGGATCTTTTGCTGGAGGCAGACCCTTCTGAACAAAACATAAACCAATACCTCAAAAAAGGATCTATTTATCTTGCGGAGCATGAGAAAAAAACAGCAGGAGTGCTGGTGCTGATGCAGATTGGGGATTCATCTATGGAAATAATGAATCTTGCGGTTAATGACCATTCTAGAGGAAAAGGGATAGCGAAAAAACTGATTGCTCATGCAAAGCATGAATGTGCAGGCCTAAATATCGGCACTCTTGTGATTGGAACCGGCAACTCCAGCTTAGATCAGCTTGCCCTCTATCAAAAATGTGGATTTCGCATGGAAAAAGTGATTGAAAATTACTTCATTGATCATTACGAGGAACCTATTTTTGAGAATGGAATCCAGTGCATGGATATGGTCAGGCTAAAAATGAACATAAGAAAAGCGGAAGCGCCGAAGATTTAGACGTAGACGCTAGACATCGAAGCGCAATAACACAAAAAAAGATAGCTAGAATTCTCTAGCTATCTCGTAATATGAAAATCTATTATTTACCAATGAACATTTGTGTCCAGTAGTTGCCTTCAGCTACATGGCCTACACCAATGTGAGTGAAGTCTCCGTTCATGATGTTTTTACGGTGGCCTTCAGAGTTCATCCATGCTTGTACAACTTCTTCTGGTGAAGCTTGTCCTTTAGCAATGTTTTCTCCAGCTGTAGTGTACTCAACGCCAAACTTCTTCATCATGTCAAATGGTGATCCGTAAGTTGGGCTGTTGTGGTCAAAATAATTCTTGCTTTGCATGTCTTTTGATTTTTCTTTAGCTACTTTGCTTAATTCTTCATCTAATTGAAGTGGTTTTAAGCCTTGTTTTTCACGCTCTGCGTTTGTTAATTCAACTACTTTTTTCTCGAATTCACTTACAGAAGCCTGAGTTTGCTCTTGCTTTGGAGCTGCTTCTTTAGAAGCTTCTGGCTGAGCTTTTTGAGCTGGTGCCGGTGCTGCTTCTTGTTTTGGAGCTTCAGCTTGCTCTTTTTGTGGTGCTTGTGCCGCAGCTTCGCCTTGCTGTGCTTTAAATTGGTTTAATTGCTGCTCAACCATTTTTTGAAGCTCAGGATTGTTGATGTTCTTTAATAGCTCTTGCTGTTGACCTTGATTTAAATTGCAGTTTTGACCGGCAATTTGGTAAGCTTTAACTTGCATATTTGATTGCTGTGGAGCTGCTGCATCTGCTGATGGGCCCCCAGCATTGAATGTGAAAATAGTGGCTGCTGCCGCTACTGAAAGTACGAAAGATTTCTTCATGAAAAAATTCCTCCTAAGAGTTTTTTTGGTGTGTTTCTTGCTACAACAACATCGTAACATACGTTTTTCGTAATATATCAGCCATTGCTTTCCATTGACAGAACACATTCTTTTAGTCTATGTAACTTACATTAAGTAAGCGTTATCAAACCATTATTATCACTAGTTTTATAGTATCAAGAAAAGAATGCTCCTCATTCTCTGCCGCCGAAAAATCTTCCTATTTATATCCAGTGGTACTAACTTTTTCATTGAATTGTTTCTTGACATAAATTTAAGTCCCTTTTTTATGTAACAAGTATTACACAAGTGTTACAATAGAGTTTGAAAAACGTTAAAATGATCTCATAACTTAAGGATCGATTTTGAAAGGGGAATAATTCGTTGACTGAGCCAGGTAATAGTCAAGCTGATCTGCGAAAATTGAAGAAAACACGCTTAATCCGGATCAATGTATTCTTTTTCTTTGTGTTTCTATTATTCGTAGCGCTAATCATTCGGCTGGGTGTTGTTCAAATTGTTCAGGGTGAGGAATTTTCAAAGGAAGTCAGCCGCACTGAGTCAAACTATGCAAGCTTTCCTGCACCGCGCGGAAAGATGTATGACCGGAACGGAAATGTTCTTGTTGAAAACATTGGTGTTGAGGCCATCACATATACAGTAGAAAAAACAACGAAAGCATCAGATAAAATTGAAACAGCAAAAGCACTTGCATCTCTCATTGAAATTCCAACCGAATTTTTAAAAGACAGAGATTTAAAAGACTATTGGGTTGCCGCAAACCCTGAAGAAGCAGCAAACCTTCTTAAAGAGAAGGAAAAAGAGAAGAAGGGGAGCGAAACGTATCAGCTTCAAATTGATCGTGTCCCTGAAACTGAGCTGAATAAACTAAAAGGCAATAAAAACGAACTTGAAGTAGTTGCCTTATATACACGTTTCTCGGCTGGCTATGCCTACGAGCCTCAGATTGTCACAGCTACAGGTCTGACTGATGGCGAAGAGCTGACAAAAGAAGAACTGACTCGTGTAGCAGAAAATCTTGAACTTCTCCCGGGAATCGATGTCATAACCGACTGGAAGCGTTCATATCCGAATGGAGACCTTTTAACGGGCGTTTTCGGAAGTGTTACGACTCCTAAGCAGGGAATTCTGGAAGCAAGAAAGTCATATTACACAGCTCGCGGCTATGCAAGAAATGAACGCGTGGGCCGAAGCAATCTTGAATATCAATATGAAGACTATCTGAATCCGCGAAAAGCGAAAGTGCAATATGTAACCGACAGCAGCGGCAAGGTCATTTCAGAAACGATGATTGATGAAGGCCGCCGCGGATATGACCTGAAACTGTCCTTTGATCTTGAACTTCAAAAGCAGCTGGATACAATTGTAGAAGAAGAGCTTAGAGTGGCTCGCGGGAAAACGGGAAATCATCTTGCAGACAGAGCATTTGCCGTGATGATGGATCCCAATACGGGTGACGTTCTTGCTATGTCAGGAAAGAAGTATGATTTTGAAGATGGAAAAATTAATGATTATATAATTGGGAACTTTACTACACAGTATGAAATTGGATCTACTATTAAAGGGGCTACAGTTTTAGCAGGGTATCAGCATGGCATTTCAAGAGGTACCGTTTATAACGATACACCTCTTATTCTAAAAGGTACGCCAATTAAAAAATCCGTTCGGAACATGGGACCTGTTAATGATATAACAGCACTTAAACGAAGTTCTAACGTCTATATGTTCCGTGTTGCAATGGAAATTGCAGGAGAAACCTATGTTCCTAAAGGACCATTTGATGCATCATCTAGCGATTATCAGCAAATGAGAAACTATTACAGTCAGTTTGGTCTTGGTGTAAAAACTGGAATTGATTTACCTAATGAAGCAATAGGTCAGCAAACTACAGCAGATAATCCTGGGAAACTGCTTGATATGGCCATCGGTCAGTTTGATACGTATACTCCACTCCAAATGGCTCAATATGTGTCAACTATTGCAAACGGAGGATACCGTGTAGAACCTAAAATTGTTAATAGCATTCATTCTCCTGTTGAAGAAGAAGGACTAGGTTCAATAGTAACGGAACACGAAACCCGTATTTTAAATCGTATTAACAATTCAGAAGAGGACATCCGCCAAGTTCAGCGGGGATTTGAAGCTGTTACGAAAACAGGGGGGACAGCAGCCGGTATATTCGGTAAATACGATGTTGCTGGTAAAACCGGAACATCTCAGACAAGTTATTATGCTGAGGAAAGCAAACGTGCATATTATGGGACGGACACTAATAACCTTGCATTTGTAGGATATTATCCCGCTTCAAAACCAGAAGTAGCTATTAGTGTTATTGTTCCATATACAGGTTTAAGAGCGGGCCATCCAGTAAACAAATACATCGCAAAACGAGCAATTGAAGCATACGCAAACCTCGAACCAAAAGATCCGAATGCTGAACCGGAACCACCTGCAGGAACCGCTGAAAACACGGAAGAATAATCAAGACTTGAGCTTTCCTTTATAGGGAAGCTTTTTTTTATTAAATGAGTAACGAATTATATAGTAGGAAAAAATAATCTCATCATCAGAAAAGAGGGATAATATGGGGTTCTACTCAATTGAAAATATCCAGCTCATGAAGAGGTTTCCCGAGCTTGCGCCTGATCTTTATCAATCGTATATTGCTTTCAGCAAAGCAGTTTTGAGCGAGGGCCATTTAACAAGAAAGGAAAAAGAAATCATTGCAGTTGCTGTGTCTCATGCAACTGAATGTCCTTATTGCATTGATTTCCATACAAAAAAAGCGAAAAAAGCAGGAGCATCACTCGAGGAATTATTTGAAGCTGTCATGACTGCAGCAGCAATTGAAGCAGGCGGCGCTTATGCTCACCGTACTCAGATGCATCGTGCTTACGACGGCAAGCTCGCAGAATCATTTTACAGCAGAGATGATTTAGCAAACATCAATACATTGCAGGATCTTTCTCCTGAAATACAGCAGACGGCAAGGGCATTTTTTTCAAAAGCTTCAGAGGAAGGAAAGCTTACCGCTAAGCTGAAGCAATTAATCGCGGTTGCTGTTGCGCATACTTCTGAATGTCCATATTGCATTGCGGCGCATACCGCTGAAGCTAAAAATGAAGGCTGTTCAAAGGAAGAACTGGCGGAAGCCGTTATGACTGCAGCCCTGCTCAGATCAGGGGGAGCTGTCACTCATGCTGTTAATATGCTTCAATCTTATGAGCAGAGCAGTGAAGAATAGCCGCACCATGAGTGGAAAACACTAAGGATAATCTTTGATGAGGAGTGAAATGAAATGTCAAAAACGAACAAAAACGATGCAAATCAAAAAAACAAAAAAGGGTTCGACTCAAGTAAAATCGACTCTGAATTCAGCGGGGAATTCGGCAGTGCAGCAGCCAACCTTGCCCATAAAGAGAAAGCAAAAAAAGAAAAAGCAGCCAAAAATTTTGGCGAATATAAAGAATAATACGAGGCCGGGGCATTCCCGGTTTCTTTTATTTTCATCCTTTAATGAAAAAAATTAACTTTTTCAGGAAATTAGAGAGGAATTTTGGATAAGAAAATCGAATTTTGTTAAGTAAAATCGAACGTTCTGTAGACGAAGACCATCCTCATTGAATGGCTGATCTGCATTTAATTCCTCGTCATTGCCGCATTACGCTCATTTTAGCCGGTCAATCCCAGCAGCAGGCACGTTTAATAAAATGTGAAAAGAACATAAAAAGGGGGGCAATGCATGAAGCAAGAGACAGAAACCGAATATCAAGTATTGCCGCAGGCTGAATTATTTGCAGTTATGAATGAAAATGGAAGATTTCAGTTTATGTCACTGAACTGTGAAGAGCATCTCGGTTTCACCAGTGCAGAATTTATAGGAACTTTCATGAAGGATTATGTCCATAAAGATGATTTATTTTTAGTTGAGAGTTATTTTTACAATGAACACCACCTCCATCCATGCACATTTCGTTTTTTAATGAAAAATGGAACGTTTATTTGGCTTGAAGCAACGGTTGATTTTATTAAAACGACTTCTGCGAAAAAGGAAAATCAAATCGTTCTTAAAATAAAATTGCTTAAATCCAGTGAACAGGAAAACAGGTCAAAACCTGTCCAATTGAATAATCCGCTTTTAACCGATGAAGCAAAAGAAATAAACCTATATGCAGAGGAACTGCTTAAGAGGATGCCCTGTCCTTTATTCATCTCGCAAAAAGGCCAGTTATGCTATGTGAATCAGGCTCTGATCGATTTGCTTGGGGGAACCTCAAAGGAAGATTTGCTTGGATTAGATGTGCTCGATATTATAGATCACGACTATCATGATATTGTGAAGAACCGCATTCAAAGAATGCAGAGGGGATCGTATGTAGGGCTTATTGAACAAACGTGGAGAAGACTTGATGGTACTCCGGTCGAAGTAGAAATCAAAGCAGCACCCACGCTATTTAACGGGCAGCCGGCAGAGCTGGTTGTTCTTATTGATATTTCATCCAGAAAAAAATTTCAGAAAATCCTGCAAAAAAGCCGGGAGAGGTATCAGCTTCTCATTCAAAACTCCATTGATACGATTGCCGTCATTCATCGGGAAAAATGGGTGTTTATCAATGAATCAGGCGTAAAGCTATTTGAAGCAGATGATTATCCAGATATGCTGGGAAAAAGCATCTTTTCCTCCCTGGACCCTGAATATCATGAGCAGGTCAAAGAAAAATTGCATAATATCGTCCATTTAAGAACGGATGTTGAAGTAACTAAACAATCATGGCATACATATAAAAACAGTACAATCTATACAGAAATGGTCTGCATCCCAACTACTTATTTCGGTGAACCTGCTGTACAGGTTATTTTAAGAGACATTTCAGACCGGAAAAAAGCAGAAGAGCTGATGCTCCGTTCTGAAAAATTGTCCGTGGCAGGTCAGCTTGCAGCTGGAATAGCCCATGAAATCCGGAATCCTCTGACAGCAATCAAAGGGTTTCTTCAGCTAATGCGTTCTGCAGGAAAAGGAGAAGAGACCTACTTTGACATTGTCTTCTCTGAATTAAACCGGATCGAACTCATCTTGAGTGAACTGCTTATGCTTGCAAAACCCCAGGAAAGAATTTTAAAGGAAACGAATTTATATACGCTGATTGGGGATGTTGCAACCCTGCTTGAAACACAGGCCATCATGAATAACGTCATGATTGTGCATCAGCACCAGCAAGATCAGATGTGGATCAATTGTGATCAGAATCAAATAAAACAGGTCTTTATCAATTTAATAAAAAATGCAATTGATTCCATGCCTAAAGGAGGAAAAGTGACATTGTCCTCCATTAAAGAAGGAGATTATATTCTTGTTCATGTAATAGACGAGGGTGAAGGCATTCCCCCGGAAGCCCTGAAAAAAATAGGTGAGCCATTTTATACAACCAAGGAAAAGGGAACAGGACTGGGTTTAATGATCACATATAAAATTATTGAAAACCATAAAGGCAGCATATCCATTGAGAGCGAGCTTGGACAGGGCACGGTCTTCACTTTAAAGCTGCCATCGGCTGAAACTGAAAAAAACTAGCCTGCGATGGACTTAGACCATTCACAGGCCAGTTTTATTTAGGGACAGGCATCTATTTTAACGATATCAAATACTTCTCCATTCTATCCAGAGCCTGCTCAAGCTGCTCATAGCTGCACGCGTAGGAAATCCGGATAAATCCTTCCCCAAACTTTGAAAATGCGGAACCGGGAACGACCGCAACTCCTCCATCTTTTGCCAAAGAATAAGCGAAATCGAACGAAGATATGTTAAATTGACTGATGCTTGGAAAGATATAAAAGGAACCATCGGGTTTAACGGTTGGAAGACCCATGCTTACTAATCTTTCATACACATAATTCATCCGTTTTTCGTACTCCTCATTCATTGGAACAGCATCATTGATTCCTGCAGTAAGTGCTTGAAATGCCGCTTTTTGAGAGATAGAAGAAGCACAGGATACATTGTACTGATGTACTTTTAAAAGATGCTTCGCAATTACAGCAGGAGCAAATAAAAGACCGATTCTAAACCCTGTCATACTGTGGGATTTGGATAATCCATTAATGACGATGGTCTGCTGAGGCAAGTATTTGGCAATCGATTTGTGTGTTCCGTTAAACACAAGCTCACTGTAGATTTCATCTGATAGAACAAAGATATCTCTGCCCCTGATAACATCTGCGATTTTCTTCAGCTCATCCTCGTGCAAAGTAACTCCCGTCGGATTAGAAGGATAGGGAAGGACAATGCAGCGTGTTTTTTCCGTTATTTTTTGTTTGATCAACTCAGCAGTTAACCGGAAATCATGTTCTGCTGTATCGATATGAACAGGCACTGCCCCGCAGAGGGAGATGATGGGTTCATAGCCTGGATAAACGGGGCCCGGAAGGATGACTTCACTGCCTTCTTCAAGGATGGCTCTAAAGGAAATATCAATAGCCTGGCTGGCACCTGTTGTGACGATAATTTCATTTTCAGGATCATAGACTAAGTCATATTTCACTTTGACGAATTCAGCGGCGGCTTTTCTGAGTTCAATATATCCTGCATTATGAGTATAGGTGGTGAAATTTTCATTTATTGCTGCAACAGCAGCTTCTTTTACATGAGCAGGAGTAAAAAAGTCAGGCTGTCCGATTGTCAGCGAGATTGTGTCTTCAAACTGCGAAACCATATTGAAAAACTGCCGTATTCCCGATATTTGAATGTTTTTCACGTTTTTATTTATGAGATGTTCCATTTTGTTCATCCTTTTTATGTAGTTATTGTTCCATCATACACAATTCTTCCGCCTATATCATCCTTTCTTTCTCTGTTTAGGAACATAGAATAGGGGGAATAGAAGAAGAATAAATTCAAAGCAAACAGAAAAGATGTGACATAATGATACGTACACTTGCCGTTCAATCATCTGGAGCAGTTACTTATGACCTGCCATTAAAAGAATTGAAAAATCCTGATGTCAAATGGTATTGGGTGGACTTTCAGGATCCAACAGCAGAAGAGATTAAGCTTTTAAGCAAATTTTTTAAATTTCACCCGCTTGCCATTGAAGACTGTGTCGAATTTGTTCAAAGACCAAAAATTGATACATATGATACATACCTATTTGTTGTCATGCATTCCATTCATCAAAAAACGTTAGAAGCTGAAGAACTGGATCTTTTTGTAGCCAAAAATTACGCAGTAACCTTTCATAAAAAATCAATTCGCGATTTGAATAATATATGGTTCAAACTTAAAAAAGACAATCTTCTTCAGGAAGGCGGGCCTTCGCTGTTAATGCACCAGCTGATGGACCAGCTTGTAGATGAATACTTCCCGCCCGTATACCAGCTTGAAGACCAATTAAACGAAATAGAGGAAAACACAAAAGACTTAACAATCAGTGAACTGATGGAAGGTGTTTTTGACATCCGGACAGATCTTTACAAATTGAGAAGAACGATTATTCCAATGCGGGATTTATTGTACCGGATGATCAGCTCAAATGGTTTAAAAGCTTACATTAAAGATGAAATTTACTTTCAGGACATTTATGACCATCTTCTAAAATTAGTTGAAATGATCGATGCAAACCGTGAACTTAGTGCGGATATACGCGACAGTTATCTTTCTATCAGCTCTGACAGAATGAACAGGGTTATGATGACACTGACTGTCATTTCGTCCATTTTCCTCCCGCTTACGTTTATTGCAGGGCTCTATGGCATGAATTTTCAATATATGCCGGAGCTGACCGGAAAATATAATTATTTTATTGTCGTTGCCATCATGGTATTTATTGCCGCCGGCATGATTTACTTCTTTGCCAAGATGGGCTGGTTCAGGTATCACAAAGGGACAAAACTTTAAAAATTCCGTCTTAAATCTCAGTGAGCATTCGAATTCTATCCTATAAGAATGAAAGCAACCGGAGTGATCCTATGCAAATTGATGAAACACTGCTGACAGATAAGGAAATTCAGATAGTGAAAAAATTGAAGGAGGAGATGTTCTTTGCCATATCCTACGAACATCTTGCCTTTTATAAAAATGAAATTATTGCCATAATGAATCAAGCCTCAAGAAGAAATTCATTTCTGATGAAACGAACGAAAGTTTAAAAGAACCAAGCTGCCTCTAAGGCGGTTTTTTTTTGAGAAAAATTCAGGCCATACATAGTATAATAAAGGAAAAGAATCAAAAGGCGGGATAAACGTGAAGAGAATAGCTGTAATCGGCCAATCTGGAGATATTCCCGAAGACATTCAATTAATAAGTGAAGAGGTTGGAGCAGAAATTGCGCAAAGAAATGCCGTGCTGCTCACTGGCGGCGGCAGCGGAGTGATGGAAGCTGCATCAAAAGGGGCAAAACAGGCCGGCGGACTCGTCATTGGCATTCTTGCAGGAGATGAAACCCATGTTGCAAATGATTATCTGGATGTTCCCATCACAACCGGCATGTCTTTTGATTACCGAAGCTTGATATTAATTCATTCATCAGACGCCATCATTATGATTCGGGGCGGAAACGGTACGCTTGGAGAACTGTCAGCCGCCTATATGAACAAAAAGCCGGTTGTCGTCATTGAAACATCAGGCGGATGGGCCACCAAAGTAAAAGAAGTCGCTTTCGAAGGTGCCTATCTTGACGAGAGAAGGACCGTCGAAATTCACTATGCAAACACAGCAAAAATGGCAGTAGACAGAGCGTTCCTGAGAATCGAACATCCTCTCGAAGAAGGAAAGAATACCGGAATCATTGGAGATTAAAAAATCAGACCTGAGGTGGTCTGATTTTTTTGCTTTTTACATTAAACGTGGTCCTGGTAAACGGAAAAAGTTCCCTAATTATTGAGATTGGAACTCAACTCGCAAAAAGGTCGTTTCAATTCGCAGAACTAGGCAGCCAATTCTCATAACCAGCCTCCCAACTCGCAAAAACATATTTCCTACTCGGGAGGAGCCGGAGCTAACCTGGCGATTCCGCTTTTCTGCATTGTCCAGCCCCATCCCCCAACTCCTCGGCCAGAACGGATCAGCAAGCATTGGCAAAAAGCGCCTTCACTGGATGATCCTTATCTGTCTGTCGGAGCTAAACGGGGGATTCCGCTTTTCGGGTTATCTGCAAGAAAATGAAGCAATTCGCTGTGTATCGATGCCGAAATAGTCCCATCTGAATTGGCGCGGTCTCCATCTGTATCCTGCTACAGATGTTCTGCCGACAAAGGTTGGGTAAAACCAAAAGCTTCTGCCGTTGTTAAGCCAGACGTACGTATACCGGAACAAACAGCCGCTGATGGCACCTGGATCAACAGCAAAAAGGGATGGTCCCTGCTGGGGGATTTGACTTGGCGGCGGTCCGGTTGGAGCCTGACCCTGTCCTCCTCCTCCAAATCCGGGCGGCGGTCCTGGCGGCATTCCGCCACCCGGTCCGAAACCTCCGGGACCAAATCCTCCCGGTCCGAATCCGCCTCCTGGTCCAAATCCTCCGCCTGGCGTTCCAATGAATATTTGACGATCATATGGATAATACATATTCACATTCCTCTCCTCATTAGCCTACACATACACCATATGCAGGAATGGAAGAGGGAGTGATAGTTGAATATTCTGCAGACAACATAAAATTGGCACCAAAAAAAAACACTACAATTGAAGGGAAAATATACGCACGCGTTGAGGACCAAAATCAATGATTATCCAGAAAAATGAATCAACCGCACTCTATAAGGACAAAATTTCAGGATTGAGTCAGTAAAGAGGAATCAACCGGACTCTATGAGGACAAAAATTCAGGATTGAGTGTGAAAAGAGGAATCAACCGTACTCTATTAGGACAAAAATTCAGGATCGAGTGAGAAAAGAGGAATCAACCGGACTCTATGAGGACAAAAATTCAGGATTGAGTGTGAAAAGAGGAATCAACCGTACTCTATGAGGACAAAAATTCAGGATCGAGTGTGAAAAGAGGAATCAACCGCACGCTATGAGGACACAATTTCAGGATTGAGTGAGAAAAGAGGAATCAACCGGACGCTTTGAGGACAAAATCTTAGAATTGAGTGAGAAAAGAGGAATCAACCGCACTCTATGACCATTCAAATCCAGGATTTTATCAGAAAAGGGTACTCATACGCAGGCAATGAGTACCCATATCCAGAGTTCTGCCAGAGATGGGGAATCATGCGAACGAATGTGTACCCTAATTCCAGGATATTGCTGTGTTTTTTATCTTACCGCATTTCAGCCTGCCTGCGCCAAACGGGCGGGCGATTCCGCATTTCTCGGTGTCCAGCTCCATCGCCCAACTCCTCGGCCAGAACGACTCCGTCTGTAAAGGCAAAAAGCGCCTTTACTGTCGAATTCTTATCTGTCTGTCGGGTCTAAACAGTCGGTTCCGCTTTTCTAGTTAATACCCAAAATCCCAATCCATCTGTTCCTGCCAGACGGTAAATTGAATTTCTGAGAACTTAATTTCACGGTCATTTATTTTATAGCTGCATGTCCCGCATGCTGATTGCTTTTTTAAGTCTGCATATTTTTCTTCTGTTACATCCTCTAAGATTGTCATTTCTTGATTATGATGAAACAATAAAACGGTTCCCACCGAAAAAACACCTTCTTTTATATTGATAAAACTGCTGAAAACACAGAATGTATTTTACCATGTTTGCGGCCGTAATCTAACAAATATAAGAAGATGTCATAAAATCGCCAAAACGAAATCGTTTACAGGAAATTTACAGTTGTTTTTTCATTATTGAGTTGATAAAAAGCATCGGATCGATTGAAACGTATTGCTCTGTAATAAGGGTATAACCTTTTTTAATGAAAAAGGGCTTAGCGGTAATACCTGTACTGACGGTCAGACACTTGTGATCTGCTTCCTTTGCTGTTTCTTCGAGCGCCTGAAGCAGAGCGGATGCCGCTCCTTTTCCCTGATAATCCATATGAGAATACAGAAAGTGAATTTCACCATTATGTGTCAGGGTTCCAAACCCAATAATTTTTTGGTTTTTGGTGGCCACAAGAGTTGTATTCGCCGTCAGCAAATCGCTCCAATTTGAGTAATAATCCATGTTTTTCGGAGCGAGGGCATTCAAATGCATATCGGAATAATCTTTGCGGTTGACTTCATGTACAGTCCCTATATAAAGATTGACAATGGTGTTCAGGTCTTTTGGTTCGAATAATCTAATTTTCATCAGCACCACCGAGTGTTTGTAGTTTTTCTGCACGGGCATCTGCAATTAAATTCTTCAGCCAGGCAAGCTCAGCTTCTCCGTGAAGAATGGACCCTTTAATTAAGTGGATCACTGCCCTTGGCAATTGTTTATAAAAGTCTAAAATGCCAGAAAGCTCTCTAACTCTTTTTTCGGTCAACGTCATTCTTTTTTCAAGGATGTCTGCTATTTCCTGCTGATTTCCATGCAAGGCAAACGCTACGCCTGTAAACAGCGGATGATATAAATTGGAGTCGGTGGACAATTCATCAAGAATCATTTTGTGAAACAGTTTTTTCCCGGAGTCGGTTATTTGATAGATAGTTTTATCTGGTCTGTTTGTATCCTTGATCACATCGACTACTTTTATATACTCCTTTTTGTGAAGCTGCTCTACGGCGTAATAGAGAGATCCTTTTTGCAGTTTCATAAAATGATCCATATGTCTTTGCTCCATCGTTTGTTTCATTTCATAAGGATGGGCATCCCGTTCCATTAAAAGACCGAGAATAACTAATTTCATGGACATCGTGTACCCTCGCTTTACCGAAGCTGATGCAGCACTTTTCAGCTTACTTAAATTATATAGTCTAGTTTGACCATTTAGCAATGATTTTACTTCGTGATTCAAGTATTAAAGGACAGGGAAAGAAAAGATTATGAATGTTTTTTATAAATCTTTCAATTCTTGATTGTATCCTGTAAAATAAAGTGTTTGAAAAAATTATTTCCTTTATGGGGGAAACTAAGTGTTATCTATTATTAAACCTTTACTTGTCAACATTACGATTTTATTTTCGCTGACCTTTAACGCAAATCTATTTTTCCCTTTTAATACAAAGCAAAAGCCTTCTGTAATACAAAGGGTCATTTACGGGCTGATCAGTGCATTCGGGGCTTTGCTTTGTATGGCCTATCCCATTGAAACGCTAGGTGAAACATATTTTGATTTAAGAATGGTGTTTGTCCTGATTGTCACCCTTTATTCAGGCTGGATTTCAGGAGGAATTGTCCTTATTGTAACATGTCTTGCAAGATATTTAATTGGGGGAGACTTCTACCTGATCGGGATTGTCATCACTCTGGCAGCTTATGTAATGGGGCTATTGTTCAGAAAGTATTTTATTCAATCAGAAATGAAGTACATAAGCGGGACGGCTATAGTAGGCACCTATTTTCTCGTCTACATTACAATTATCTATACGTATATTAATTTTCTGGAATTTCAATTTTATTTGGTGTACTTTTTAGCGTTTTATCTTTCCTACATGTCGATGATTTTTATTATTGAGAGCTTGATTAAAACCAATAAACAATTTGATGAAATGGTTTATGTGGATAAACTGACGACAATAGGTCAGATGGCAGCTGCTATTGCTCATGAAATCAGGAATCCAATTACAACGGTCAGAGGTTTTATTCAATATATCCAGCAGGATACAAAGGATGATAATTTTAAAAAATTTTCTCCCTTAATTCTGGATGAATTAGACCGCACGAATAAAATCATCACAGACTATTTACAGCTTGCTAAGCCCCATCATCATGAATTGACCAAAATAGAAATTGATGGAGTTTTAGAAGACATCATAGAGCTATTAAAACCTCTGGGATCTTATTCAAATGTGACTTTAACTTATGAAAGCGAAGAAAAAAGTTCGGTATATGGCGATATTGCGCTTTTGAAGCAATCATTAATGAATGTGATTAAAAATGGAATAGAAGCCATGGAGCACGGGGGTGATATTCAAATTACTAAAAAAACAAATTATGTGAACGGTACTGTGATCATTGTTATTAAAGATGCTGGAAAAGGCATGACAGAAGAGGAGCTGCAGCATTTAGGCCTGCCGTTTTATACGACAAAATCAAAGGGGACTGGCCTTGGCTCTATGATTACGAACCGGCTTATACGTGAAATGAAGGGCACGGTTGAATATGAAAGTGAGATTGGCAAAGGAACAACTGTGACAATCAGCCTCCATTTATTTCAGTAAGGAAGGAGAAACGTACGTTCGCGGAGAAGTGAGTAATAGGGGGGATTTCTATGAAAACAATGGAAGAAATGAAAACTCATTATAACAGCTTTGATTCCTGGATCCTGTCATTAAAGCAAATGAGCAATGAAGAATGGTTTCATCCTATCCAAAAAGGAAAATGGTCTGCTGCAGAAATTGTTTCTCATTTGATTGCCTGGGACCGTTTTACGTTAGATCAGAGACTTGGAAAGCTTAAGGAAAATGCCGTACTGGATCCTTTTCCTGATTTTCAAAGTGTGAATGACAGGGCAGCGGAATATGCAAATAGCGGGATAACTAAGGATGAACTTATTGCTGAATTTATGGAGGTTCGCTCTGCAGCAGTTGAGGGTTTTCTTAAATTTGATGGGGAAGAACATCAATTTCATTTTAAAATTGGAAATCATCCATTTACGATTGCAAGCTACATGGAGGATTTTATCGGTCATGATCTCCATCATAAAGCTCAAATTAATGCCTTCCTTGAAAAAAATGAAAGCACCGGGAAAGCATGACAGATTTTCTGATCCAGGCACTTGCTGCTGCCGGTGCGATTTTTTTGTTCAGTGCTGTATTGATCTTGATAAAAATGAAAAAATAAGCAGAAGAAAACCGCTCAGTTGCCTGAGCGGTTTTCTTGTATTCAGCGGACGATTCCGCATTTCTATTGTCCAGCTCCGCCTTCTAGCCCCTCGGAGAACAAATCCTTCAGCAAAGGCAAAAAGCGCCTTCACTGCCGGATTCTTATCTGTCTGCCCGAGTCTAACCAGTCGGCTCCGCTTTTCTATATTGTATGTGTAATGAAATTTGCAAGAAACAATAACGCAATGACGTATAAAGGCAGCGCTACTTCTCTTGTCCGCTTCATGACCAGTTTTAAAATCGGGTAAGCAATAAATCCAAAAGCCATTCCATCAACAATGCTGTACGTGAGTGGAATGAGCGCGATAATCAGGAATGCCGGAAAGCTTTCCGTAAAATCTTTCAAATCGATGTTTTGGATATTCTGAATCATCAATCCGCCGATTAAAATGAGAATAGGAGCAATGGCACTGTCTGGAATCATTTTGATATAAGGCAAAAAGAACAATGAACTCAAAAACAGCAAACCGGTTGTTATTGCTGTTAAGCCTGTTCTGCCGCCTGCTGATATTCCAGCCGCTGTTTCCACTGTGCTGACAGTGGGACTTGTGCCGAATAGCCCTGCTGTAATGGCAGATATCGCATTTGCCCGAAGCGAGCCTTTGTATCTGTCAGGTCTGTTTATCATGTTAACATGCCCGTGAACAAGTCCGATATTTTCAAAAACGATGACCATCGTCAGTGAAAAAGTCGCTGTCCAAAAGGCGAGATCCGCTATTTTTTCAAAAGACATCGCACCGAAGACTTCAAAATATGAACTCATTGAAAATGCAGATGCCGGACCTTGTGTGCTGTTAATCAAGCCGAAACCTGCAGCAATGGCTGTACCAAGCAGAATGCTGATTAAGAAATTGCCTGGAATGTTTCGCGCAAACAAAGTAATCGTAATAAGCAGGGTAATCAGTGTGACAATCACATGAGGATCTGTAAAGTCGCCCAATTTAACAAATGTCGTGTCGCTGCCTGTTACAATGCCGCCTTTTTGAAGACCAATGAATGTAAGGAAAATACCGATTCCAACAGTAATGGCTTCTTTAAGCGAATTTGGAATAGAAGCGCTGATAATGCCTGAGAGCTTTGTAAACGCAACGATGGCGAAAAGAATGCCGGATACAAAGACAACTGCAAGTCCTTCTTGCCATGAAAGTCCCATCGATCCGCAGATTGTGTACGTAAATAATGCATTAACACCCATTCCCGGAACAAGAATGATGGGAGTATTGCCGATAAAGCCCATCAAAATGCATCCAGCAAATGAAGTTAAGATGGTTGCAATGATTCCTGCTTCAATCGGAATACCGGCGTCAGCGAGAATCGCTCCATTTACGACAACAATGTACACAATGGTAAAGAAGGAAACAATTCCTGCAAGCAGCTCTTTTTTGACAGTCGTGTCATGTTGCTTAAGCTGAAAGTACTTATGCAATTTTTAAAACCTTCCTTGTAAAGTAACCCTCGACCCAACCCGTACAATCGGCGATAGCCGATTCACATATAGCATTATATCAAGCCGCGGGACTTTGTGCATTATCTTTATTTGTTATTTTTAGGCTGTACCTGCACTGCATGTTAAATATTTGTAAATATGCAGGGAGTTCCAGCTCAGGTAAAGAATTTATATGGGAATAAAACTAAATAAAAGTATGGGGGAACTTGTATGGCGCAATTAGATCAACAGCCGGATGCGTTAAAAAAACAGCAGAGAGCATGGCATCTTTATTTTTCCCTTCCGATCCTGTCATGGGCGCTTTATGATTTTGCCAACACCATTTTTTCTTCCAACGTTACAACCATCTTTTTTCCTTTTTATTTGCAGGAAGTGATCGGTGAAAACGAACGCCTGGATCAAATAGCGAGCACTTTTATTTCGTATGCCAATGCTGCTGCAAGCTTTTTCCTTGTTCTTTTTTCACCGCTGTTCGGCGTGATGATTGACAGATCGGGCAGAAAAAAACGATATATTCTTCCATTTACTCTTATAACTGTAGCCTGCACCATATTAATGGGAGTCTTCGCTATGACACGTTTTTCCCAGACCATATTTGGACTTCCCCTGGCATTAGTGTTTGTTATTTTGCTGTTTATCATTGCGAAATTTTTTTACCATTCAAGTTTGATTTTCTACGATTCAATGATATCGGATCTTGGAACACAGAAAGAAATTCCTTTAATTTCAGGTTTTGGGGTAGCGGTTGGTTATGTAGGCACACTGGTTGGACTAACGGTGTATCCTTTTATTGGAGACTCTGGCTATCATCACGCTTTCATTCCGACAGCGCTGATGTTTCTTATATTTTCACTGCCATTATTTCTTTTTGTAAAAGAAGAGCCGATTTTGCAGGAACAGAAAAAGTCTTCTTTCATAAGCGGCTATAAGGAAATTTATCAAACATTTAAAGATATACGTACACATAGGGCCGCGTTTTTGTTCATGATTGCTTACTTCTTTTTAAACGATGCGATTGCCACGGCCATTACGATGATGGCCATTTACTCAAAAGCTATTGTCGGTTTTTCATCAGGCGAGTTTATCCTTCTCTATCTCGTCTCTACAGTTGCAAGCATCGCAGGTTCATTTGTTTTTGGTTATATTACAAAGTCAATTGGGACGAAAAGAAGTATTACGATTGTGGCAGTTATTCTCCTGATCGCTCTTGCTTTCGCGGCATTCGCTGTCAATCCGCTGATGTTCTGGATAGCGGGAAGTTTATTTGGTGTATCCCTTGGTGCAATGTGGGTTACATCCAGAACTTTTATTGTTGAATTGACCCCAAAAGAGAAGAGAGGTCAATTTTTTGGACTTTTTGCTTTTTCCGGCAAAGTCTCATCTATTGCAGGACCGCTCCTGTACGGGACAATTACGCTTGTGCTGGCAGATTACGGCGATATCGCAAGCCGAATTGCCATCGGATCTCTAATGGTTCTTGCTTTAATCGGGCTGATTGTTCATTCATTTGTCCCGCATGAAGATAGATAGCTGATTCGATTATCATTGCCTTCGTCATAAATATGGGTGAGATACTTATGAAAGGTGTGATATCCACGGCAAGGACCGGCTGGTGTGTTGACTCTGCAGCTCCTGCAGATAAGCACAAAAAATTGCTGCTTTATCATCCAATGCAAACATAGCCTCTAATAAAAAGCTTGAGAGCCGTCTCAAGCTTTTTATCTGGTTTCCTTTATAAAAAAGAAGACAGTCCGATAATAAACCTATATGGGATATTTTTTACGGAGAGAGGAAGAATACAATGCAGCAAACCGAGATTTTATTAGAAAGCGGAACAAATGAACTTGAAATCGTCGAATTTACAGTTGCGGGGCTGAAATTTGGCATTAATGTGATAAAAGTAAAAGAAATTATCCAGCTCCAAAGCATCACAAAGGTTCCCCATGCTCATCCAAATGTGGAAGGGATCACTGAGCTTAGGGGAGAAGTACTGCCAGTCGTCGATGCAGCAAAAGCGCTCGGGCTTGATCAAAGTGAAAATCCGAAGTCAGATAAGCTGATTGTGACGGAGTTTAATCAGCAAAAAGTTATCTTTCATGTTCACAGTGTGACACAAATTCACCGGATTTCATGGAGTTTAATCGAAAAGCCATCCAGGCTTTATCAGGGGCTGGAAAGCCAAATAACAGGTGTTGTGAAATGGATGGGCGAGATGATTCTGCTGCCTGATTTTGAGAAAATTATGGTGGAATTGAACCCCGAATCAGGCATTCATATTGATCAAGTGAAAAAAATGGGGATACGGGAACGTTCTGCAAAAAGAATTGTGATTGCGGAGGATTCTCCTTTACTGAGAGGTCTTCTTCATGATACCTTGCAAGAGGCAGGCTTTGTAAATCTTGAGTTTTTTGAAAATGGAAAAGATGCATATGAGTATTTGTATTCATTGTCTGAAGAGGGCAGGGAAGTGAAAGATGAAGTTCAGCTTGTGATTACGGATATTGAAATGCCGCAAATGGACGGCCATCATTTGACGAAACGAATGAAAGAAAATAATAAGCTCGCCGTACTGCCGGTTATCATCTTTTCATCTTTAATCACAAACGACTTGAAACATAAGGGCCAAAAAGTAGGAGCCGATGCACAAGTCAGCAAGCCTGAGATTGCTGAACTGGTTACTATGATTGATCAATATATTCTTTAAAAATTGCAGGTGATCAAAATGAATCTAACAGATAGAGCAAAACGATTTGCAGAAGCCGCTCATGAAGGACAGGTCCGGAGACTTAACGGAGGCCCATACTTCACACATGTTGAGAACACAGCGCTCATTCTCTTTAAAGCTGACTTCAGAGAAGAGGTTGTTGCAGCTGGATTTTTGCACGATACCGTGGAGGATACGGAAACATCACTCCAGCAAATAAATGAGTTATTTGGTGCGGATGTTGCCTCTCTTGTTGCTTTTAATACCGAGGATAAATCATTGACATGGGAAGAAAGGAAGCAGCACACCATACAATCAGCCCTGCATGCCGGTGTTGAGGAAAAGGCGGTTTTAGCGGCAGATAAACTGGATAACCTTGAAAGCCTTTTGAAGGAACACAGGAAGCATGGAGATGATATCTGGAGAATGTTTAACCGCGGCAAAGACAAACAGGCATGGTATCATCGTTCAATTGCTGAAAATCTTTTTAAGAACCTTGAACCTAAAGAGGTTCCGAGTTTTTTCTTCGTCTACAAACGGCTGGTTGAGGAGTTTTTCAGCGAATAGATAGTAACAGCGAAAAGAGCATGCTCCAAAAATGGATCATGCTCTTATTTAGTAACGGTCAGTAGCTTTCGCCCAAACGTTTAAAAACAGGTTTTTTGTATGTAGGAGAAGGTTTTTTAGGAGCTGATCCAGCAGGCGTCGATTCCCTTATGCCAACATATTGCTGCAGCAGCGCTTTAGCTTTTGCTAAAGATAAATGTATTTTTGGGTTCCGGTACGTTTGATTCAGTGAACCAAGATGTGGGAGGTTTTCGAAGTCTTCTTTTGTGGGAGGCATATGAAAATAATATTCTCCTGCAGAGACAAGTACATCTGATTGCTGTTTGCTGTTTCTGGGATTATTGGAAAAGTGGAGACCTTCCTTTTTTGCCTTTCCCTCAGTCAGCAGTTTATGCAGTGCACGTTTTTTAAGCGTATATAAAAATTTAGGGTCCGGGGCTGTTTTTGCATGGCGGTTCACAATATAGATCGCTTTGGCAATATTTTCAGTTGTCGGCTTCAATGGCTGGTTTCGATGATCGTCCATTCTTTCTCTCCTTTGCTGGTTATTTATGCTTACTCTAAATTATACGTTTTCATGTGTAAAATGCAACTTATTCGAAAAAAAGCGCATGAACTGGATGAGTTGATACTATAGCAAAGGATAAGATCTTACAGTATAAGCGGGCTCCTTCGGCAGACCGCTTATACTGATTTTGATTCTCCAGCGTTTTGGTCGTTCATGACATTCAGAAATAGTTCTGCAAACACCGGATCCCATTGGGTGCCTTTTCCTGCCTTGATAATGGACATCGCTTTTTCAGCCGCCATGCCGCGTCTGTAGGGCCGGTCAGATGTCATGGCATCATAGGCATCTGCAACGGCCATAATTCTGCCGAATAAAGGAATGTCAGAGCCCTTCAGTCCTTCAGGATACCCCATGCCGTCATAGCGTTCATGATGATACTTCACACCGGGGATGAGCGGCTCCATCATTTCCCCCGGCTGCACATTTGATAAGATGCCTGCTCCAATGACCGGGTGCTTCTTAATTTCTTCGAATTCCGCGTGCGTCAGGCGTCCTTCTTTCAGAAGAATGCTGTCCCTTATGCCAATTTTGCCTATATCGTGAAGCAGGGCGGATTTGCGGAGGGTGTCCAGGCTCTCTTCGCTTAATCCTGCTTCTCTGCCGATTAAGACGGAATACTCCGCTACGCGGACTGAATGGCCGGCTGTATAAGGATCTCTTGCATCGAGTGCCAATGCTAGCGTTGTATACAGGCTTTCAAGAAGCTGACTGTTAATTTGATCTCTTTCTCTAAGTCCGCGGATCATTTTATTAAAGCCTGCGATCAATTTCGAAAATTCATCAGAATACACTTCATTTCTGTAGGAAAGGATCCCTTGCTCAACCTCTGACATGCCATCTTGGAGCTTTTCAATTGGTTCCGATATATTTTTAAACAATAAAAATGCACCGAACACTGCGAACAAGACAGACACCATTAAGATTAAAATGGCCCAGCTCCAATATTCAGATAAAAGCGGAACGGCATTTTCCTGAAAACGAATTTGTGTGGCCAATGTAAATAAGAGAAGGGGAAAGACCCCAATATAAATCGCACTGTACAGTACCTTCTGCTGAATGGATATATGGATTTCCGCTTCTGATGTTAAATCTGCACCGTGGAGCATAAGCGCTTTATTCCGAAGATTGATCAGCACCTGCTTCACCGCTTTTGATGATAAGAAAAACTCAATGATGCTGTGCATTCCGGCAATCAGAACAGCACCCACTGACGCTAGAAGAGTATAGTAAAGCGGCAGACTGAGCAAATCATACCGGATAAACACTGCTGCCATTAAGACGGCGGGGATTGATAGACCTAAAAGATGGGGGCCGAAAATCCGGTAAACCGTAAGTAATGGAAAGCGATGTGTTTGTCTGAATGCATTCTCGATGGCTTCAATGGATAGATCTCCATTTTTAAATACCCGTTCGATGGGATCTATATGCTTTCTGAATGCAATCCATTCACAAAGCCCCATGCAAACAATGGATATACATAAAATAAACAGCAGAATGCCTATTTCAAAAGCAGAGATGACTAAAGTGGAAAACATGAATAAAGAGCCGATTCCAAAGACAGCGATAAAAGATCCAATAAAATAGTTAATCAGGAGTTTTTTTAAGAAATCTTTATATGTGTTCAAACAGTGCCACAACCTTTAAAGTCAGACTTCCTCAATTATATCGGCCATTTATCCGAAAATTTAACAGGTTTTAGCTGAAAAAGGTAAAAGAGGGGAATCAAAAAAAGACAGCTAGTGCTGTCTTTGATGGCAGTTAAGAGATATGAACCTGTCCTTTCCTGTTTGAAGCGAGACGAGATCTCTTAGCCTGGGAATATTCAAGCTCCCTGCTCAGCTTCGGCAGGGTAAGTGCGTAAAAAAGGAAGACGAGAAGAATAACGGTCGCCATTCCGTAATAGAGATACTCAACATTGCTGATGATTTTCGGGAAAAGTATGGCTATCATCCCGAGGGTGATCGATTGGGCAAACATCATGAGAGGATCAATCCAGCCGCTGACCCGCCCCATCAGCTTAGGATGCACAATTTTCGGCATCCAGCCGCCAATGGCTATATTTATAGGGCCAATGCATGTCCCAATCATAAAAACAGCAGCTAAAAAGATACCCGTATGATCTGTCAAACCTAATATGTATATCAAAATGCCGCTCAGGAAAATCGGATAAATCATCATCTGATGCGGTTTGATTTTAGAGGAAATGAACGTGCCGATTCCGCTTCCGGCAAGAAGTCCGATTCCAAGTGAAATCGCAAAGTATGAAGCGTATTTTTCGTAATTATCAGGGGACAGCTCATACTTCATCGTAAAGATTGGCAAAATGGCAAATGCTCCGTTTACAAATCCAAAAACAAAAAATCCGAAAATCAGAGAAGCTAATAATTTATTTCTGGCAATATAAAGGATTCCATCCTTGAAGTCTCTGTAAGAGGCTCCGATACTGAAATCTTTCCATTTAATTTTTCCATTTGGCAGTCTTGCTTCCATCGGGATTTTGCATCTGCGAATCAGGACAGCAGAGATGACAAAACTGAAAAAATCAACGGCTACAGCTCCTTGCAGTCCGATCGTTTTATAGGCTAGAGCTCCGAGTCCGACACCAAATACCATGAAAATACTGAACAGCATTTGATTCAGGCCAGCTGCCTGGGCATATTGATCTTTGTTCAAAATACTCTGTACAAGGCTTGCTTCTGCAGGATAAAAAAACTTTGTAACCGCACTCCTCAGGAATAATAAGAAAAACACGAGCGGAATGGAATTTAAGAATAATGAGCCAAAAAGAAGGACTGTAAGAAAAGCTCTGATCCAATCACAATTTTCAGCTACTTTTTTCCGGTCAAATCTGTCAGCTACGACACCTACTAAGAAGAAAACAAATAAGGTCGGAAGGGAATACATGAGCTCAGCCATTGTTGCGAAAGAAGGCTGATGGCTGAATCGGTCCAGCAAATAAAAGGCAAAAGCCATATTACCGATTGTCGTGCCCATTTGGGATGCCAAAGCAGCAAAAAAGAGCTTCACAAAATTTCTGTTTTCAAAGATTTTCATTACGCAGCTCCTTATTTTGCAGGATATCGGTCACAGTAGTTATTATAATAGAAAAAAGTTTATTTTAATATGAAGTTTTTGTAAAAAAATGACTGATTCTTAATTGGGTCTTATGATAACCCTAGTACCGTTTGGAACAATCGATCCCAGTTCAAGCACATCCCGGTTTTGCATACGGATGCATCCCCTTGAGACTGCTTTTCCGATGGAGCTTGGATCATTTGTGCCGTGAATGCCATAGTGAATTTTAGACAGACTCAGCCAAAGCACTCCGAAAGGGCCGCCCGGGTTCGGTTCCCGGTTGACAATGACAAAATCACCGATGGGTGTGCCGCTTAACATTTTTCCTACAGCAATCGGGTAAACCTTCATTACTTGTCCGCTGTTATAAAGAGTCAGCGTTCTCTTGCCGACTGAGACTGAAATTGTATACGGGATAGAAGCAGGCTCAGGCAGACCCGGAATAATAATTGGCTGTCCGACGAGCAGCACATTTGGATCAGCCAGATTATTGACTCTGATTAGAACAGCAGGGCTGACCCGGTAGTTGAGCGCTATTGTGTTCAGAGTTTCACCTGGTTTTACTAGATGGACCATAGACAACTCACCGCTTTAACATAATTTTGACTGACTGTGCTACAGCTTATGTCTGAACAGGGTGTTTGTTGCACCGCCGGAATAGATGAGAATTGGCATGCTGTGATATAATTTTTTGTATATTCAGAGGAGTTGAACGAGTGTGATTAAAGAAAAATATGCAATTATCGATATTGGTTCAAATACAATGAGACTTGTTATCTACCAGCGTGATAAAAGTCAGCGTTTAAAAGAAATTGAGAATGTGAAAATTGCCGCACGGCTCCGAAATTATTTAAATGATGACTCCTTCTTAAATGACGAAGGAATCGGGGTTTTAGTTTCAGCTCTTCACAGTTTTCAGGAAGTGACAAGACATCATGATCTGAAAAACGTAAAATGTGTTGCCACTGCAACAATCAGACAGTCAGAAAATAGAGAAGCCATTTTGGCGAAGGTTCAAGCAGAAACAGATTTTTCAATCCGTATTCTGTCTGAATATGAGGAAGCCTATTACGGTTTTTTGGCTGTTGTCAATTCCACTCAGATCAGCAGCGGAATTACAATTGATATCGGCGGGGGCAGCACAGAAATTACATACTTTGAAAATAGAAAACTGATTCATTATCACAGCTTTCCCTTTGGCGCTCTTTCCCTTAAAAAATATTTTGTGAAGCAGGACATTCCGACTGAAAAAGAAGTAGATGATTTAAAGCAATTCCTCTCGAGGGAATTTCATACGCTTCCATGGCTCTCAAATAAAGAATTGCCGATTATTGCAATCGGGGGCAGTGCCAGGAACATCGTGCAAATTCATCAGGCCATGCAGGAATATCCGCTTGCAGGGGTTCACCTTTATGAAATGACTCATAAAAATCTGACAGATGTTCAGCACTTTTTATCTACTTTATCTCTGCATGAACTGCAAAGAGCAGATGGATTGTCAAAAGACCGTGCTGATACAATCATCCCTGCTTCTCATGTTTTTACAGCACTGTACGAAATTGTCCGTGCCGACAATTTTATTTTAAGCAGAAAAGGACTGAGAGACGGTGTTTTTTATGAAGACTTGAGGAAAGGATCTGGTTCGGCCATATTTCCCAGTGTTATTGAAGAAAGCTTTCATGAGCTGCTCAGTGATTATGATATCGATCTTCATCATGTTCAGTATGTAACCAAGATTGCGATAAAGCTGTATATTGACCTTGCTGAAACGGGATTGCTCTCCTTCTCAGATGACGATATTATCTTAATCAGAAGAGCATCATTTGTCTATAATCTTGGCCAGTATATTGACTCTGAATCCAGCAGCCAGCATACTTTTTATTTAATTGCCAACCGGACAATCGATGGTCTTCTTCACAAGGAACGGCTGCAGCTCGCACTGATTGCTTCTTTTAAAAGCAAGTCAGCGTTTAAGCAATATAGTGAGCCTTATAAACACTGGTTCTCTAAACTGGAACAGAGGAATATGATGCTCCTTGGCGCGATCATCAAGCTCGCATACAGCTTAAATGCAACGAGAAGAAATATCATTAATACGCTGAAACTTGAAGTAGATCATGATCGTGTAAAATGCTCTGTCGTTTGTGAAGGGAATTACAGTCCTGAGGAGTATCAGGCAGAGAAGCAAAAAAAGAATTTAGAAAAGATCTTAAAGAAAAACATTGTGTTTCATTTTCAGGAAAGCTGAGAGAAGCACTCCCTGGCCAGATTGAAGTCACCGCATTGTCACGTAATATTCAATCTGGCTGATTCACCTAATAAGTCACTCCTTTTCTTGATATTAAATTTACAAAAACCACATACAATAATTACAATAAATTTACATCCCCATCGTTTCCAAGTGCTATCATAACAGGTGAATCCAAATGACTAATTAAAAAGGGTGACTTTTTACATGAGCACAGTAAACATCGATCAGATATTGCTTGGTAACCCTCTTTATTACAACAACCGCGAATTAAGCTGGCTTGCTTTTAATAAACGAGTATTAGAAGAAGCCATTGATGAACGAAATCCGCTGCTTGAACGGCTGAAGTTCCTCGCGATATTCAGCTCTAACCTCGACGAATTTTTCATGGTCCGGGTCGCAGGGCTTAAAGATCAGGTGAAAGCTGGCTTCAGCAAGCCTGAAAACAAAGCGGGACTTACTCCAAAGCAGCAGCTGTCGCAAATAGCCGAACAGAATCATTCGCTTGTAGAGCTGCAAACCCGCACATTCAACGAGATGATCGTGCCTGCTTTAAAAAAAGAAGGCGTTGCGTTTGCAACCGTCAAAAGTTTATCTCCTCAGCAAAAAAAGATCATAGAGCAGTATTTTGACGAACATATCTTTCCTGTTCTTACCCCAATGGCTGTAGATGCATATCGTCCATTTCCGATGCTGCTGAACAAGAGCCTCAACCTTGTCATCAAACTCGAAGATCAAAACGAATCAATTGAATACCGCACGAAAACCGCTATCGTTCAAGTGCCTGCTGTTTTAGAACGCTTCGTTTCCATTTCTCAGCCTGAAGGCGGGCATGAATATGTTCTTCTGGAAGATATTATTGCCTATTATATTTATAAACTATTTCACGGATTTGACGTGCTATCTGTCACCCCGTTCAGAATCACACGCAATGCAGATATGACGATCCATGAAGAAGGCGCCAGGGACCTTCTTAAGGAAATTGAAAAAGAACTGAAGAAAAGAAAATGGGGAGCTGCCGTACGTCTTGAAGTGAGAAAGGATTTCTATGATTCTCAAATGATGTCCTATCTTCTGGAAGAATTAGAAATTCATAAAAACGATGTTTATGAGATTGATGGGCCGCTTGACTTCACTTTTTTATTTGGTTTTTATAAAGAGCTCAGTACAAAATTTGATCATCTTACATACGAAACATTCATCCCTCAGCCACCGAAGGATTTATCCTCAAATGATGATATCTTTGAAGTTGCTGCTGCTCAGGATTTATTTTTGCACCATCCATATGAATCATTTGAGCCTGTTATTGATTTTGTTTTGGATGCTGCAGATGATCCGGATGTGCTTGCTATCAAGCAGACTCTCTATAGAGTAAGCGGGGGTTCGCCTGTTATTGAGGCCCTGAAGCGTGCAGCGGAAAAAGGAAAACAGGTGACCGTGCTTGTTGAACTGAAGGCGCGCTTTGATGAAGAGAATAACGTCCAATGGGCAAAAGAGCTTGAAAAAGCAGGCTGCCATGTGATTTACGGAATGACCTACTTAAAAACACACAGCAAGATTACACTTGTTGTAAGGCGGAAAAACAGCCGAATTGAGCGGTTTGTCCACTTAGGAACAGGCAATTACAATGATCAGACTGCAAAAATCTACACGGATATGAGTTTAATTACTTCTAATCATAAATACGGAATTGACGCCACCAACTTCTTTAATTATTTGAGCGGTTATACTGAAAAACCGGAATTTCACCATATTTCTGTAGCCCCATTTGACATCCGCAGCGACTTTTTAGAGCTTGTCGATCATGAAATTGACTATCACAAGCACCACGGAAATGGCAGAATCATAGCTAAGATGAATTCACTTACAGACAAAGTCATTATCATGAAGCTGTATGAAGCATCAAATGCAGGTGTGAATATAAACTTGATTGTAAGAGGCACCTGCTGTTTAAGACCAGGTATTAAAGGCATCAGCGAAAATATTAAAGTGCGGAGCATTGTCGGGAGATTTCTTGAGCACAGCAGAATCTATTATTTTCATCAGAATGGAGAAGAGAAATTGTTCCTCTCATCTGCAGACATGATGACCAGAAATATGGAAAAGCGTGTCGAAATTCTCTTTCCTGTTTTTGACGGCAGCATAAAATCAAGAATTTCAAACCTCTTGTCCATCATGCTGACAGACAATGTAAAAGCGCGGGAGCAAGATCCTTCAGGGAACTATCATTATGTCTCAAGATTGGCAGATGAACCTGAAATCGACAGCCAGGCAATCCTTGCACAGCTTTCATACAGGGTATCAGAAGACGAAGAATAATGATTAAGGGTGCACCAGCACTCTTTTTTCGTCTGAAAAAAAGAGTGAGGTTTTAAAGAACTCCTTGTGGTACTATTAGGAAAAATGAGATAAAAGTAGGACGAGGATTTATGCACAAATTAAAGAAAGCAATCATAGAAGACTTTCAGTCAGAGATACATATTGAAAAAATCGAATCGATTATTTTTACGATCATTTTAGAACATATAAAAGACCTTGTATTTTTAATGAAGGTTGATCAGGACCAAGTGCGCTATGTTTTTGTAAATGAGGAAGGCGTGAAGCATGCAGGGCTTGGGGAAGATTATGAAGGTGTGTCTTTGTCAGATGTGATGGATAAGAAAGTTGCCGATCATTTGCTCGAAATGTACAGAGTCGTCATCCAGACAAAGCAGCCGTTCTCCTATCAGGATCAAGTGCAGCTCATCGATGGGTCCGTCATTTTCGGTGAATCTGTTCTTACCCCGATTATGAATGACAAGGGAGATGTCATTTACATTATTTCCGTCACCCGCGATATTTCTGAAAGGATGTCAGAAAAGAAGAAGCTGATTGAAAGTCAGCAGAGATACAAATCACTGTTTGATCATAATATAGACAGTATTTTTTCACTGGATTTAAAGGGGACAATTGTCTCTGCCAATCCAGCAGCAATCGATTTAACAAAAACGTTCACGATTTCGCTGATCGGAAAGTCCGTTTTTGACTTGTTTGAACAGGACAGGGAGAAGATTGCTTCTCTGTTTTCGCAAGCAGTCAATGGAAGAGCCGTTGAGGACGAATCAAAGCTCAAGATGAAAAATCAGGAAATACATCTTCATGTTAAGACCATTCCGATTATCTTATATAACCATATACAGGGCATTTATTTAATCGCAAAGGACATATCTGAGGAAAAACGTCATCATACCCTGATTAAGCATATGGCATATCATGATTCGCTTACAGGCCTGCTAAACCGGACAGCGTTAAAAAAAGATCTGGACAGGCTGCTTGAAGACCAAACCACCCGGGAACTGGCACTTATGTATATCGATCTCGACCGCTTTAAAATGCTGAATGATACAATGGGACACTCGATTGGCGATCTGCTCCTTAAAGAAGTCAGTATCCGTCTGCAGTCGCTTGCAATACCATCATATAAAGTGTACAGGCAAGGAGGAGACGAATTTATCCTCTTATTCAAAAATGCGGGCAAGGTCCTGGCGGAACAGTATTCACAGCAGATTCTTGACTTATTTGCCGAACCAATTCATCTCGGCGGGCTTGTTTATTTTATAAGCCCGAGCATCGGAATTAGCATATATCCTGAAAACGGAAGAGAAGAAGCTCAGCTGATTACAAATGCAGATATGGCTTTGTATGACGTCAAGCAAAGAGGAAGAGGCCGCTTTCAGATCTATCACGCCGGAATGAACCAGAATTCCCGCGGAGTGCTTGCGATTGAAACGGGTCTCAGGCAAGCACTTGAAAACAGCGAATTTTCACTGTTGTATCAGCCTCAGGTTACTTTAAAAACGATGGAAACGAAAAACTTTGAAGTATTGCTGAGATGGAACAGCAAGGTGCTGGGTTCTGTTCCGCCTTCTGAATTTATTCCGGTTGCGGAAGAATCAGGTCTCATGATTCCGATAGGTGAATGGATTATTGAAGAAGTGTGCAAACAGCTTTCAGAATGGAATCTTAAGGGGCACTGTTCTGTAAAAGTCGCCATCAATCTGTCTTCAAAGCAATTTCAGCAATACTATCTGTCAGATATGATTCAGTCTTTGTTTGAGACGTATCACATTCAGCCCCATCAAATTGAATTTGAAATTACAGAGGGTGCCCTGCAAAATCCGGAAGAAGCTCTAGAAACCATGCAGAGGTTAAAACGTCTTGGTGTATCCATTTCCATTGATGACTTTGGAAAGGGCTTCTCATCCCTGCGCTATCTTAAAACATTTCCGATTGATTCCCTGAAAATCGACAAATCGTTTATTAAAGATGTCATGACAGATGAAAAGGACGCAGCCATTATTACAACAATTCTTCACCTTGCAGACAGCCTTACACTTGAAGTGGTTGCAGAAGGAATCGAAACGAAGGAGCAATATTCTTATCTAAAAGCTTTAAACTGTCAAAAAGGACAGGGATTTTTCTTTTCGAAGCCATTGCCTCCGGATGAAATTGAGCAGAGATATCTTAAAGCTAAAGGCGCAGGGTTATAACCTAGCGCCTTTTAGCCTTTTATTAATGTGAACACAGTAATTTCCGGCACTGAAAAAAAGCGATAAGGAAGCCTGGTCGTACCAAGTCCACGGTTCACATAAAGCTTCATAGAATCCAGATCATATAGGCCTTCTGTATAAATGGATGCAAAAGGAGGTGTAATGAGGGGGCCGTATAAAGGAAGCTGGACTTGTCCGCCGTGGCTATGTCCTGATAACTGAAGATCAACAGCATACTTTTTTGCCTCAAGGGCAGCGTCAGGTTCATGGGCAAGCAGTATTGTATAGAGAGTGCTGTCAGCACCGCGCAGCGTCTCACCAAAGTCAGGCCTTCCAAGCATCATATCATCCAGTCCTGCAACAAACATGGAAGCCCCATCAAGCAAAGAGATTCTTTCTCCATTATTTTTAAGCAGTTTGAAATCCGAATCCTTCATGATGGTTTCATAAACAGCCGTTCCATAGCCCCCGTGATCATGATTCCCGTAGATGGCAAATTTCCCTAACGTTGCTTTCAAATTCATTAGAACAGGTGCAATTTGATGCAAATAGCCAAATTGATTCGGCTTATCGACAAGGTCCCCCGTGAAAAAAATAAGATCTGGCGACAGCTGATTTATTTTGTTCACAATCTTAACGAGCTGACTGATCGGATAGTCCCCGCTAAGATGGGTGTCGCTGAATTGGACAATTTTTGTTCCAGCAAAAGCGGACGGCAATTTGCTGCTTGTAATTTCAACTGTTTTTGTTTGAATGAGTTTTGGTTCAATATATCTTGCATAAAAGTAGCCGCCGATGCTTGCAATCAAAGCTCCTGCCATTGTACCGAAGAATCTTTTCAGAAAGGCCCTTCTTGAAATATCTTTTGACACAGTGGTCCTCCTCCGCAAACTTTCTATTTTAATCCATTGAATACAAAGAAATTGAGCGTATAGAAGATCGGACTTGGGTCCTATTACTAAATAATAGTTGAAATAGTTAGAAAATAGAAGAATTATATGATAAAATATGAATGGTCATTCATTTTGGGGGTGTTGTTGATGAAGGATAAAGTATTGATTGTTACTGGCGGTTCAAGCGGGATGGGTAAAGCGATGGCAGAAAATTTTGCCAGACAGGGTGCAAATGTGGTGATTACTGGCAGAACGATTGAGAAATTAGAGGCTGCCAAAGAAGAGATGCAAGGTTTGGAAGGGAAGATCATTCCTTTTCAAATGGACGTCCGTGTACCGGAAATGTCAGAAGAATTGATCCGAAAAACAGATGAAGCATTTGGACGTATTGACGGTCTTGTCAATAACGCAGCAGGGAATTTTATTTGCCCGGCTGAACAGCTTTCAGTCAATGGGTGGAACTCAGTCATCAATATCGTGCTGAATGGGACGTTTTACTGCAGCAGTGCTGCCGGCAAGTATTGGATTGAGAAACAGCAGAAGGGTGCCATACTTAACATGGTTGCTACATATGCATGGGGCGCAGGCGCGGGAGTTATCCATTCTGCTGCAGCAAAGGCAGGTGTCCTGTCCATGACAAGAACGCTTGCGGTGGAGTGGGGCAAGAAATATGGAATCCGCGTTAACGCAATCGCGCCTGGGCCGATTGAAAGAACAGGCGGAGCAGACAAGCTCTGGCAGTCAGAAGAAGCTGCAAAAAGAACGCTTCAAAGTGTGCCGCTCGGCCGGTTAGGCACGCCAGAGGAAATCGCTTCCCTTGCATCATTTCTCTTATCAGATGCAGCCGGCTATATAAATGGCGAGTGCATTACAATGGATGGCGGCCAGTGGCTGAATCAGCATCCGTTCTAATATTTTAAGCCAATGGATTCTCTTTTTTACAGGAGAATCCATTTTTACTTTCGCGTTCGTATCTATCCAAATGTGGTATAATCATACAAAAACAGAGAGAGAAAGTGGGGAATGGCATATGGATCCTTTAGATATTATGACAAACTTAGAGCACGTAAAACCGTTCTATCAAGCCATTTTCAGCGCAGACGAACAAAAAGTGATCGGGTATGAAATACTCGGGAGAATTCAGTTGGAAGAGGAAACGAAAAGTTTAGGGCCTTTTTTTAAGGATGAATCCATTCCCGATGAATACCGGTTAGAAGCAGATAATCACATTTTACATATGGCACTTGATGCTTTTCTCTTAACGAATAATGACACGCTTATTTTCCTTAACCGTGATGCAAATTTACTAATGCTTGATCACGGAGAAAGCCTGCTTGAGCAATTATTTGCTTGGAAAGAAAAAGGCGGAAACCTTGAGAGGATTGTCATAGAAATTACAGAGCACACATTCACAGGCGACATTCGGCAGCTGACACACGTATTCACTTATTATCGTACATACGGCATTAAAATAGCTGTGGACAATGTCGGAAAAGCAAGCAGCAATCTTGACCGCATCGGTATGCTGATGCCCAATATCCTGAAAATTGATCTTCAGCCCCTCAGATTAACTTCACCCCTGCAGACGTATCATGACGTATTATACTCCATTTCTCTTCTGGCGAGGAAAATAGGGGCTACCATTCTGTACGAAGAAATTGAAGTCAATTTTCAATTTCAATATGCCTGGAAAAATGGCGGCCGCTACTTCCAAGGGGATTATCTTCAGACTCCTAAAGAAGAATTAATTGAACCCTTTATGATAAAAGAAAAAATGACACGGGAATTTCATGGATTTATCCAATATGAAAAAAAGAAGCTTCAGCAATTTTATGAAATCTCAGAAGCGTTTCATCAAAAAGTGCATGTGCTGATTACAAAAGAGAATAAACCGGGAATTCCGTTTGATGAACTGATCACAAAGCTATCACAGGAGCTGTCAGACTGCTGCTTTCGGATCTACATTTGTGACGGCGACGGATTTCAGCGATCAGGAAATATTCTCAAACTGAACGAAGCATGGGAATTTCAGCCTGACTATCACATGAAAAACTGGAGCTGGAGACCGTATTTCCTTGAAAATATCATGAAAATGCAAATCCGGAAAAAAGGATTTTTCAGCGATTTATACAGCGACATCGAAACAGGCGAAACCATCCGGACCTTCTCCTACCCAATCGATCAGCAGCACTATCTTTTCTTGGATTTGCCGTACTCATACCTATACGAAAATGAAGCCCTTTTGTAATAATTTCTTTTGGTTGTGTCATTCTAATAAGAAAAGCGGAGCTGGAGAAATAAAAAGCGGATTCACCACAAGGGCATCGTAAATCCGCTTCGTACATGTTCTTACTTAAATAAGGAGTGACACAATGGATAAATTCACAATGGCACTTGCTATTCTTGCTTTCATGATTGTTGCGGGAGGACTTCTCTATACGATCAGCGTGGGAAGACTGGTAGATGCAAGAAAAAGTGAAATGGATACACAAATTAATGAAAAGATTCAAAAGCATCCATACCTTCGAAACCCGGTTTTTCTAACATGGATCTTTTTTTTAGGGTTCTTATTACTTTTTGTTTTCTATCTGGCCTTTACAAGATCATGGTGAAAAACAGCGGCATTTGCTGCTGTTTTTTTTATTGATTGAAATTTCAGGATTATCCTTTTTTTATAAGGGTAATAAATAATATAAGAGAAATTGTCAGAATATGATGGTATTTTGTGGATGAAAATGGAGCAGAAACGACAATTAGTCTGATAAAATTTAGAGACTAAGACATAAGATGCGAAAAAAAAGGTGGGAGGATTAAAAATGAAATTCATTTCAAGCACATTCACCGCACTTATTTTATTTTTTGGTTTTGGACATGCAGGCTTTGCTCAGTCATCGTTTAACAAAGAAGACGCAGCTGAGCTCGCACGGGAGGCAGCTCAGACACAACTCAATCTGACGGAAAATGAGCGCTCCCTTGAAGAAATCGAGCAAGCATTGGATCCATACTTTACAGATGAATTTATTGATGGATATATGAAGGAAAATGTACACAAAGGTAATGAAAAATATATTGTGTATGGCAGTGATTTCACACCATACGGCATTCCATTTTTTAATTACGATGAAAACATGAAGTTCAGCAGTGAGAACAGCAAGCTGAAGCTTTATCAGTTTTTCCCCGCTGAAGACGAGGGGCCTGTGAGTTATGAGGATCATTTTGAAACCGTTGAATTTACCAAGGAAGACGGAAGCTACAAAATTTCTTCCATTCAATATTCTGATCAAGAGCCCAAAGCAGAAGCAGCTGAAGAAAAAAAAGAAGATGATTCAGCAATCAACGTAAGCATGCTTTTCACAAACACTTTTGAAGATTTAAATGAAGCTGAACCTTTTCAAAATAAACAGGATCTTTCGTTTTTATGGACATCTTATTTTAAAGCCAAGAACTTTTTAACGGCTTATTACCAGCCAGATCAGCAAATGGATTCTGCCTATTACGGTGAGTAAAACACAGGGACAGCTGTTCCTGTGTTTTTTAGAGTCTATATCCGTCAATTTGAGAGAGAAAATTCCCTGAATTGACCAAACAGGTCCGTTCAGTCAAATAATCCTGCTGGAATACGGTATAATGGGGAGATGAAATGACCGGAGAGTGCTTGCAGACCGAAATAAAAGAATAAGACAAATCTACCCCTACATGCCATCTATAGGAAGGATAACTTCAGGGAGAGGGGATATTCGGATGATAAAGCGATTTAATCGGCTGCTGATTGAACTGCCGAAGCCAAAGTATGCGGATCTAAATGCGGCAGCGGCTGTACAGGAGTTATTGGGCGGGAAATTCGGAGAGATGTCGGCTCTGAATAATTATATGTATCAGTCGTTTAATTTCAGGCAAAAGAAAAAACTTAAGCCTTTTTATGATCTTGTTTCAAGTATTACCGCCGAGGAATTTGGCCATGTTGAGCTCGTTTCAAACACGATTATTTAATGCTGTCAGGGTCTACTTATCCTGCACCTCCGGACTTGGCACCGATGCAGGAAGCTGTAAATAAACGAAATACCCAGCATTTTATAGGAACAGCCCAAACCTCTTATCCATTTGATTCAATGGGAAAACCGTGGACGGGAGAGAACGTGTTTAACAGCGGAAACTTAGTCCTCGATCTGCTGCATAACTTCTTTTTGGAGTGCGGTGCAAGGACACATTAAATGCGTGTTTATGAAATGACCGAGCATCCTGTAGCAAGAGAGATGATTGGCTACCTGCTCGTACGCGGAGGAGTGCATGTCATTGCGTATGCAAAAGCTCTAGAAGTCATAACGGGTGTAGATCTCGGGAAAATGCTTCCGATTCCAAATCTTGATAATAAAGCATTTGCCCATGCGAAAAAGTTTGAAGATCAAGGGGTACATCTGCGGTTATATACATTCAGCGATACGGATTATAAAGACATTGATAAGATTTGGAAAGGCACGCATCCTATAGATGGCCAGCCTCTGAAAGTTTTCGACGGAATGCCTGCGGGAGCTCCGATGCTTGAATTAAA
Organism: Metabacillus idriensis; assembly: GCF_009674765.1. Lineage (GTDB taxonomy): Bacteria > Bacillota > Bacilli > Bacillales > Bacillaceae > Bacillus_P > Bacillus_P idriensis. The sequence continues at coordinate 1,090,131 of NZ_WKKF01000001.1, forward strand.
CGAAATTCCCGAAGAATTTGCCCCGGGGATCTCAAAAGAGGATTTTGATGAAATTGCTAAAAGACTAATGCGTTCAGCAGGCATATAGAAAGCCGGCCATTACAGGTGGCCGGCTTTTAAGTGTCTTACGAAAGTTCCAGCAGCTTTTCAAGCTTTTGCAGATCAAACCCTGCTGCAATTTCTCCATCAACTGTAACAGTAGGGGTTGAATAAGACTTAAACTCGTTTACCATTTTGCTTCTGGCATTGGCGTCTTTAGAAACGTCAAATACCTTATAATCAATCTTATGATGATCTAAAAATTGTTTGACAATCTGACATGGCGGGCAGTCAGGCTGTGTGTAGACTTCAACGCGTTTGCTATGTGACATACAGACTCCTTTATGTATCGGATTTCATTTTCTTATAAAACGTATCAACAAGGCCCATGGCGCAGACAGATAAATCTAAAGCTAGTATGTCATACACCCGGTGAGACCTCGGAATCCCCTGCTGATCCAAATAAGAAAATACTTGATTTTGAAGCTCTATTTTAACATACTCTGCCGCATTTTCTAAAGAGAATGGTTTGGACTGCTCCATGCCTTTTTGTGCACATTCTAGGAAGATCGGCAGCCATCGTCTCATAGCGTCTATGGCGTGCTGTGGATTTGGGCTGACACCGTAATGACTGAAATGAAGGGCATTTAATTTTAAGCTTTCATAAAAAGCAGCTGATTTCGCCATTGCTTCCGGATCAAATTGATTAGGCGAAGTAGACGGCAAATAAAATTCAAGCCCATCAGGAAGCAGCTCCTGATAAAAAATTCCGATTGTATCACCAGTGAACATACTGTTGCTTTTATGGTCAAGGATACTGAAGTGATGGTTGGCATGTCCAGGTGTATCATAAAAAGTTAGAACAGAATCCTGGCTTATCCGGAGTGACTCACCGTCATTCATTATTAAAATCCGGTCCTCTGAAATCGGTACAATCGGGGAAAACAATTCTTCAAATTTTTCTCCGTATACAGCTTTTGCTCCTGCAATTAAACGAGATGGATTAATTAAATGTCTCGCGCCTTTCGGATGTACAATCACTTTTGCATTTGGACAGCTTTCAAGCAGTAAACCCGCGCCCCCAGCGTGGTCAAGGTGGATGTGTGTAACAACGATATTGGATATATCTTCTAGTTTTATACCAAGTTCCTTTAACCCATTTTTAATATACGGGACAGAAGGACTTGATGAAGGCTCAAAGAGTGTGATATCCTCTTCAAGTAATACATAGGAACTTGTCCGACCCGTCATCCCTAAATCATGACTATCAATGATTGCTAAACGTTCATCAATTTTGGTTACAAGCGACATTTATCTTAACCCCCTTGTGATCGATAAAAAAATTGGTTTCTCCCATCACTACCATTTTAAATTTGCAGACTCTTATTGTAAAGGAGATGCGAATATTCTGACTTATTTTCAGGCTAAAATGGATGGATAGAATAAATAAGGACGCACAAACTAGAGGCGAAGGCGGACCTCAAGTTGACTCACTCTGTTGGAGGTGATACTAATGTCACAGCTTTTAGGTATCATTACTAGACTTCAAAGTCTGCAAGAAAACGCGACTTCAAATGAACCCAACCAGCGCTTCTTTGAAGTAGAGGGTGAAAAACGTTGCAGTGTTAAATACTTTGATAAAACCGATACGTTCGAATTAGAAGTATTTCAAAAAGATGAAAAGCCTCAAACTTATCAATTTGACAATATCGATATGATCGCAATTGAAATTTTTGATTTGCTCCAATAATAGGAGGGAACTGATGAATACGAAACCAAGCGTCATTTGTCCGAATTGTCATGAGCAGCGGCCTCTCGATGAGGTGCTGACTGCCCAGTCCAATCAAAATGTCATTTATTCGTGTTCCAACTGCAATTATCATATGCGTAATATTCAAACGAAAAAAGGTTAAGCAGCCAAGTTTATTGGCTGTTTTTTTGTTTTTTCAGGCGAGTTCGAATGAATGGGACAGAAAAATCAGTTCAGCGTCTAATGAAGTTTATTAAAAGGTGAATGCAACAAAAAATGACATCAATGCGATGAATGGTGCAAAAAAATCTCCTTTCCTGAAAACGTACTCCATGAAATAACTATATATACTCCTCTAACAAAGATAAAAAATCCTCTTCAGAGTTTTTTTGCAGATTTTTAAAAATATCGGAAACTTTCATGAAGAAACGGGCGTCTTATAATTAAATGGAAAGGAAGTAAAGAGGTCGATTAAATAGAGCTCCCTGACATGAGAAAAGCTTATCCTGCGGATTCTTGTTTAAAAATGGCAGTGTGAGGAAAAAATATACTATAAAATTTACGCCAATTTTACTCAACACTAGATGAAGCCAAGCATATAATATGTTGATTCCGTATTTTTTTCTTAAAAAGGAGCTGTCATATGACTGATCACTTTATCTTTTATAATGTGTCTGAAGGAAGTATGTCATTTGAAGCTATGATCGAAAGAATTAAAACGTTCATTTCAAATGATCCGCGTTCTGAATATATATTGTCCATTGGAACAGATTCTCAAGTGCACCAGTACGATACGAAGTTTATTACGGCTGTACATGTGCACCGCATTGGAAAAGGGGCATGGGGCTGCTTGAAAAATATGGTTATCCCAAGAGCAATTGAAAGTCTGCATGAAAAAATTTCAATGGAAACAACATTAAGTCAGGAACTGGCTTACGCTTTTACAACAAATTATCTTGCAGAACTTGCAGAAATTCTGATTCCTTATTCAGATGAAGGAGCAGATTTGATGTTTGAAATTCACCTTGATATCGGGAGAAAAGGACTAACCAAAGACCTGATTCAGGAGATGACAGGCAGAATACAGGCTATGGGAATTGAAGCAAAAATAAAGCCTGATTCATATACAGCATTCAGCTATGCCAATCGATTCACTAAGTAAAGAAAGTGTCGGAATTTGCGGTTGACGCAAGACTCAAAAATTGATTACTCTAAATCATAAGGGGGCAACAAAAATGAATTCTGCAGTTGAAATACTCTCATCAGACGATCAAAAATTTTTAGTGGAGCTTTTACTTAAACAGCAATATGCTCTCGAGCTGATCAGCAGCGAAATTTATGACATCGAGAGCGGGACTAAACAAACAGATAACGCAACGTATCAAAAGCTGGTAAGCCTGTATGACCGAATCAGATTTGAACTATAGAGTTACATATGTTTGATACTCTGCGTTAGAGTATCTTTTTTTATGGTATAGTTTAAAGTGTATACGTTTTCTTTTTACGCAGATTGTTTGCCGGTCAGACTCTTTGCACTAAAAGTGTGGGGATTAAACCCTTAAGTTAAGGAATTAATACTAAAGTCTTGGGATTCACCTAGAAAGACTCAGGAATAAATTCGGAAAATTAAAGGATTTATTCAGAAAGTATCTAAAGTATTGAAATTACTTGCTGCGTACAATAACTAAACAGCCGGTTCCGCATTTCTTAGGCTCTTTGTGGTAAAATATAAAGGGATGTTTCAAAAAAGACATGAAAGGGTATTATTGTTCGGTCTGAACTTTTTTAGAGAGGAAGAACAAATTGATTAGTCTACATACAACCAAATTATTAAATGAATCAACAATAGAAGAGTATATGATTCCAGCAGATAAAGTTGCGCATGTGCAGGTGGGGAATAATCTTGAGCACGCGCTTCTAGTTCTGACCAAAACGGGGTATACAGCAGTTCCTGTGCTTGATCCTTTTTTTAAGCTTCACGGGCTGCTCGGCACTAATATGATGATGGATGCGATTCTGGGTCTTCAGAGAATCGAATTTGAAAAGCTTGAGGAAATGAAGGTCGAAGAAGCGATGAATTCTGATATACCCCGTCTCTTGCTGAGTGATCCTCTTTCCAAAGGATTAGATTTGGTCATCGACCACTCTTTTGTCTGCGTGGTAGACGCGGAAGGTGTGTTTGAAGGGATTTTGACAAGACGGGCAATTCTTAAAGAACTGAAAAACCAAATAAACATGAAAAACAGATAATGGTGAGAGAAGGAGGGCATGCCTGCCTCCTTCTTTTGTTTGAAAATAAGAAAGTATAAAATTTTGCGCTTCGATGGCGAGCGGAATCGCTCAGGCTCCTCGGCCAGAACGGATCCGAAAGTATTGGCAAAAAGCGCCAATACTTTCGGATCCTTATCTCTCATGCCTGCGCTAAACGGGCGCTTGCGCTTTTCTTATTTGCTGTTTAACGGGAGGGGATTCTTATGACACAGGCAGTGCTTGAAAAGGAACAAATCAAGAAACAATCATCCAATATGAAGCGCCCCTTCGTTCTTGCGGCTGTTATGCTTGCAATGTTTATGGCAGCAATCGAGGCAACGATTGTATCCACTGCGATGCCGGCAATTGTAGGCGAGCTTGGGGGCTTTTCTCTTTACAGCTGGATTTTTTCTTCCTATTTGCTGATGAATGCCGTGACGGTTTTAATTTACGGCAAGCTTTCGGATTTATTCGGGAGAAAGTCAGTTTTGATCTTTGGAATTTCCGTTTTTTTAGTCGGCTCGATTTTGTGCGGGCTGGTAAATTCTATGGAATGGCTGATTGCTGCGAGATTTGTCCAAGGGTTTGGTGCAGGTGCTGTTATGCCGGTAGCATCAACGATTGTTGGGGATATTTATTCGAAGGAAGAACGAGCAAAGATACAGGGGTATTTATCGAGTGTCTGGGGAATCTCTGCCATCATGGGTCCGGCAATAGGGGGATTGCTTGTCCAATTCGTCAGCTGGCGCTTTGTGTTTTGGATTAACATTCCGCTTGGATTATTGGCAATCGCTGGATTAGTGCTGTATTTGCATGAAGATGTGGAGCGGAAAAAGCATTCGATTGACTACACAGGCGCTTTCCTGTTATTTGCATCTATAAGTACAGCAATGATCGTTCTTGTTGAAGGCGGCATCAGGTGGCAGTGGCTGTCAGCTCCCATTCTTTTTCTGTCTGCTGCAGCTCTTCTTTCTTTTGTCCTATTTATTCGACAAGAATATCGTGCAAAAGAGCCTATGATGCCTTTTGAAATTTGGAGAGAAAAGAGCATCTTTATTGCGAATATGACATCACTGACTACTGGTGTCATGCTGATTGGCATTTCTTCATTTTTACCTGCGTTCGTTCAGGCAGTAATGGGACAAACACCAATTGTCGCAGGTTTTACTCTGACTGCTATGTCGATAGGATGGCCGATTGCTGCAACTGTATCCGGCAATCTGCTTTTGAAAATAGGTTTCCGGACAACCTCTGTCATCGGGGGAATCGCCCTGATTGCAGGAAGTATTGTCTTTTTTAATTTAAGCCCAGATGATGGTCCGCTGTGGGCAGCTCTGGGGTCGTTTATAGTCGGGATTGGCATGGGAATGACGACAACAGCATTTATTGTTTCAATCCAGAGCACAGTCAGCTGGGAGCAGCGCGGATCCGCTACTGCTGCGAATATGTTTATGAGAACACTTGGCAATACGATTGGAGCTGCCCTTCTGGGAGGGATTTTAAATACAAGGCTGCAAACTTATTTTAAGGATCAGGGAATCAATGAATCAGTCAATTTAGATTCTGTAAATCAGCTATTAAGCTCCGAGTCTGCAGCTAAGCTTTCAAACGAGGCGGCCCAGGCGTTAAAGGCCGGGTTGACACAGTCTCTTCACAGTGTGTACATGGTTGTTTTTGCTTTCGCCGTCATCAGTTTTCTGCTGATCTTAAATTTGCCTAAAGAAAGTAAAAAAGCGTAGGAGGAAATCCCTCTTACGCTTTTTTAAACTTGAAAAAGAGTCCTAAATCTCCAGCAATTCAATCCTATTCCCAAACGGATCAAAAAAGGAAAATCTCTGAACCCCAGGAATCTCTGTTTCTTCTTGAATCTTGATCTTATATTTTTCAAGCAAGGCCCTGGCAGCTTCAAGATCCGCTACCTGAAAGGCGGGATGACGTTTGCTTTTCGCCTGTTCCATTTTTTCAAGACCGATATGGAGCTCTGCGTTTCCGGCTTTGCACCAGAACCCGCCATTCTTTAAAAGAGAATCGGGTTTTTTTATTTCTTTAAATCCCAATGTTTCTAAATAAAAATCACGCGCTTTTTGTTCTTCTTCAAATGGTGCACACAGCTGGATATGATGCAGCTTTACGATGGATAGTCTCATGCCTTTTCCTCCTAAAAAATTAGACTATAAAATAACTGTATGATGATCAGAACGGTAATCAGCCGGATCAGCCACGAAGCGTGGGCAAAACTGAGCTTACTTGCAAATCTTACCCCTAGCTGAGCTCCAATAATGCTTCCGGCGGCAAGACTCAGGGCGATCGTCCAGTTCATGATTCCAGCCATTGCATATGTGGCAAATGCCCCAGAGCAGCTTAAAAACGTTTGAAATCTCGTATATGCAACAGATTTAATATACGAAAAACCCTGATGCAGGAATGTGTACATCAAAAGAGTTCCCTGACCTGGGCCGAACATGCCGTCATAAGCGCCAATCCCAAAGACAAGAGGATAGAGTCTTTTTTTCATTTTGTTCTCTCCGGAGTTTTGTTCTTTCGGTTTTCTTAAAAAGTTTAATCCTAAAGCGAAAATAAGCAGAAAAAGAGCAATATACGTCATTGTATTCTCGTTAATCCTGCTCGTAAAAAAAGCTCCGGCAATTCCTCCTGATATCGTAAAAGGGGCTGTATACAAGATCTCTCTAAAATGTATCTCCCGTTTCTTCAGCAGCACATAAAAGCTTGAAAAAGAGCTCAACGTATTGGCAAATTTATTAGAGGAGATGATTGTATGAACAGGCAAGCCGTAAAGCAGCATGAGCGGCATATTGATCATGCCTCCGCTGCCCGCAAGAGTTCCGATAAAAGTAGCTGCAATTCCAATGAAAAAAATCGGCCATTCCATGTAGTCATCACATCCTGAATTAAAATGTTTCTTTAAAATTAGTATATTCTTCCTTTAATGATTATGAAATGTTGAAAAAATTAGCTTATAATATAAGAAAAACTTATCAAGGGGAATGCAGATGCAGTTAACGGAATTAAGAATGCTCGTTGTTCTGTCAGAGGAAATGAATATGCGAAAAGCATCTGAACGGCTGTTTGTCTCGCAGCCTGCGCTGTCTCAAAGACTGCAGTCGATTGAAAAATCATGGGGTTTTCAGATTTTCATCCGCTCTCAAAAAGGACTTACTCTTACTCCATCCGGAGAAAAAATTGTGGCTTTTGCAAAAGAGGTAACGAAAAAAGAAGAGAAACTGAGAGAGGAAATATCAGAGCTTGAAGGAGAGGTTCATGGAACACTCAAGATAGCTGTTGCTTCAATTATAGGACAGCATTGGCTGCCTAACATATTAAAGCAATATGTCAGTAAATACCCGCATGCGAAAATATCACTTATTACAGGCTGGAGCAGCGAAATTTTAAAAAGCATGTACGAGGACCATGTTCACATCGGCATCATCAGGGGAAATCCGGAGTGGAAAGGCGTCAAACAGCATTTGCTGACAGATACTCTTTATTTAGTAGACACTGAAATTCAGAAAGTTGAGGACCTTATTGAAACAGAAAGGCCTTTTATCCAATTTAAAAGCGATTCATCTTACTATCAGGAAATTCAGGATTGGTGGCACAAACATTTTCAAAGCAGTCCGAAACGCACCATTGTGGTGGATCAGATCGAAACGTGCAAGCAAATGGCTTACAATGGCATAGGCTACGCCATACTGCCATCCGTTACGCTTCTTGATGATGAACGGGATATCTATAAAATACCGCTGCTGAATGAACATGGAGAGCCGATGGTCAGGGATACCTGGCTGCTTGGATTTGAATCTTCGTTTAAATTAAAGCAGGTGCAGGCATTTCTGGATGTATTAAAAGAAAATAAAAAAGAGATTCATTAAGCAGCAAGCAGCTTTCAAATGGAGCTGCTTTTTCTTTTTTTAAAGGTCTTTTCGTATACTTTGTTGCTTTGAGACTAAAAGTTGTAAACCTTAGTGGATTGCAGCGGAAGGAACTTGACTCCTGCGGGAAAAAAGAACGAAATGGAAGACCCCGCAGGCTCGCCGAGGAGGCTTCCACGCTCCCCGCGGAAAGCAAGTTCCTGCAGCGGAAAGGAACGGACAATATTTATAATCATAAACAGGCTTTTTTTAAAACACCATTGACAATGAGAATCAATTTCAATTATAGTGAATTTATGAAAATGAAAATCATTATCAATTAAAGAGGTGGCTTTGTTGAAAAAAACTCTTATTATAAATGCAAGTATGTCAGGAAATACAGAAGATATCGCTAAACTGATCGGAAAAAGACTGCAAGAAGATGAGATGGAAGTTACATATGAAGAAATGGATGCTTGTGATAGTGAGAGTATCAAGGAGTACGATTATATACTCGCTGGATCCTATACATGGGGGGATGGGGATCTTCCTTATGAAGCGGAGGACTTTTATGAAGAACTTGCTGATGCTGACCTTACAGGCAAAAATATCGGCTGCTTTGGATCAGGTGATCACACTTAAGCGGTCGATCTATTACATGGAAGATTTACAGAAACAGGGGCGGATGTTTTTGCAGACTTGCTGAAAATAGAGGGTTCACCTGAAACAGAAGAGGATATCTCAGAATGCATCCAGTTTGCAGAAGCTTTTTCTGAATGGTGTTCCAAAAGCGGGAAGGTGACATCAATTGTTTCATAGAGGTGCAACAGCAGTCGAAAAAGTTGCGGGAAGCGGATATTTTGTTGCCATAAAAAATGAAGGGCTTTATTTTTTTGACGGCCACGATCAATGGGAAATGCTTCTCCGAATTGATAAGAAAATCCGCTGCTTAAAAGTGCTTGGTTCTTATTTATTCGGAGTTGGCGAAGAAGGCTTTATTTTCCGTATGAATACATCGGATTTCTCAAGCACTGAGGCGTACCTTCCGACAACAGCAGCCATCTGGTCCATTGCGGGCAATGATGATGGAACGGTCATCATTCACGGAAAACATATGATTTATCAGTCAAATGACAGCGGGAGATCATGGAACGGATTTAAGCCGTTTAAGCACTTTTCCTCAAAACCTGTTATCCGATCTCTCTATCTCCATGATAATCAGCTTTTTATCGGTACGCAGATTCATGCAGAGCATGGGGGCTTGTGGAGATATGATTATCATATAGGCTCCTTTACAAGAATTAAAAAGGAAGCACACTCCATGATTTCTTCAATAGCCGTTGATAAAAATAGAAATCTGCTGGTCTGCAGAGGCTCTGCAAAAGGACATGCAGGGAGTATTGAAATGGCTAACCTGAATGATAAATATGACCTTAACTGGATCAGCTGTCAAAATATCTACAGCGAGGAAGCGTTTCTGGATGTTTTTTGTGATGAAACGATTACGTATGCCGCGTCAAGTCAGGATAAGTACGGATTTTCCAGGATATATGCATTAAATGAGGATACCATGGCCCTTTTTCCAGCGGAAACAATAAAAGGGCATGCGTTCAGGGTTGCAGGCAGCGGACGGTCATTTTTTGCAGCAGGCCTTCATGAAAGCAAACAGGGTGATTTGTACGGTTATTCAACAGTGGTTCATTAAGAAAGGAGATTGAATAAATGGGGAAAACAGCAATTATTTATGCAAGCATGTCAGGCAATACGGAAGCCATTGCCGATTTAATTGAGAAAGGCCTAAATGAAGCGGGCTCAGAAGCTGAAAAGTTTGAAGCAATGGATATTGACGGAACCGTTTTCACAGAGTATGATCACTTATTAATTGGTGCTTATACATGGGGAGACGGAGAGATGCCTGATGAAATGCTGGATCTGTATGATGAGATGGACGATTATGATTTTGAAGATAAGACCATCGCTTTATTTGGTTCAGGTGATACAGCTTATGATCTTTTTTGCGGTGCGGTTGACCTGCTCGCTGAAAAAATCCAGCAGAATAATGGCTCTCTTATTATGGAAAGCCTTAAGATTGAGTGTTTTCCGGATGGTGATCAGGAGGAAGCCTGTCTGGAATTCGGCCGCCAATTTGCCCGCTGCATCCAATCGGCCGTGCGTTCATAATTTGTGCAGACAATCGGCTTGTCAACAAACACTTCCTTTGATACAGTAATGAAGTACATAGTCTGAAGGAGGAATACATATGAAAATGATGGATGCAAATGAAATTATATCATTTATACAAAATAGCACGAAATCAACACCTGTAAAAGTTTACGTAAAAGGTGACGTAGAAGGCATCGATTTTGGTTCTTCTTCTAAAACATTTTTAAATGGCAACAGCGGGGTAGTTTTCGGTGAATGGGCTGAAATTCAAGAGGCTTTAACAAAAAATGAAGCTAAAATTGAAGATTTCGTTGTAGAAAATGACCGACGCAATTCAGCGATTCCATTGCTTGACATGAAAGGCATCAAAGCCCGCATTGAGCCAGGCGCGATCATCCGTGATCAAGTGGAAATCGGCGATAATGCTGTTATTATGATGGGTGCTTCTATTAATATCGGTTCTGTGATCGGTGAAGGTACAATGATCGACATGAACGTTGTCCTTGGCGGACGCGCTACAGTCGGAAAAAACTGTCATATTGGAGCAGGTTCTGTTCTTGCGGGAGTTATTGAACCGCCATCAGCTAAACCGGTTGTCATTGAAGATGACGTTGTAATCGGAGCGAATGCAGTTGTCCTTGAAGGCGTTACTGTCGGAAAAGGAGCGGTTGTTGCTGCAGGAGCGATTGTTATTGATGACGTAGCTCCTTATACAGTGGTAGCTGGTACACCTGCACGAAAAATTAAAGACATCGACGAAAAAACAAAATCAAAAACAGAAATCAAACAAGAATTAAGACAGCTATAATACGAGTTTCTGTTTTTAAGGCGTGGATGACTTTCATCCGCGCCTTCTCTATAGGTATATAGGTATAAGGGGGAAGCGTCATGAATCAGCTGCCATCATTAATTACGATTCGAAGGGATCTCCACCGTATCCCAGAGCTTGGCTTTCAGGAGTTTAAAACGCAGGAATACCTTCTGAATTATTTAAGTTTACTATCATCTGAAAGACTTGAAATCAAAACGTGGAAAACTGGAATATTTGTTAAAGTAAAAGGGATCGATCCATTAAAAACAATTGCTTACCGTGCAGATATGGATGGGCTGCCGATTTTTGAAGAAACGGATTATTCTTTCCAATCAGAGCACGCAGACCGCATGCATGCCTGCGGTCATGACTTTCATATGACGATTGCACTTGGCATTATCACTTATTTTGTTCAAAATCAAGTTCGAGATGATCTGCTCTTCATTTTTCAGCCTGCTGAAGAGGGACCAGGCGGAGCTGAACCTATGCTGCAAAGTGAAGTCATGAAAGAGTGGAAGCCAGACTTAATTACAGCACTCCATATTGCGCCAGAATATCCGGTAGGTACAATTGCCACCCGTCCAGGCTTGCTTTTTGCCAATACGTCAGAGCTTTTTATTGACCTAAAAGGAAAGGGAGGACATGCGGCATATCCGCATACAACACAGGATATGATCGTTGCGGCAGCTTCACTTGTCACACAGCTGCAGTCTGTCGTTTCAAGGAATGTCGACCCATTGGACAGTGCAGTCATTACTTTCGGGAAAATTACCGGCGGGACTGTTCAAAATATCATTGCAGAAAATGCAAGACTTGAAGGAACCATTCGAACGCTTTCTGTTGAATCCATGGAAAAAGTGAAAGAACGGATTGAAGCGCTTGTTCATGGGCTTGAGATTGGCTATGCATGCAAGGCGTTTATTGATTATGGCTCAATGTACCACCAAGTATATAACCATCACGAGCTTACTGAAGAATTCATGGGCTTCACAAAAGTAAACACGGATACAGAGGTTGTATTATGCCGTGAAGCCATGACAGGCGAGGATTTCGGCTATATGCTTGATGAAATCCCAGGCTTTATGTTCTGGCTCGGAGTGGAATCCCCATATGGACTGCATCATTCTAAACTGCAGCCAAAAGAAGAAGCTATTGAAATGGCTGTTCAGCTGATGTGCAAATATTTTCTCTATAAAGCAAATTGAATCCAAGAATAAACGTCCCCTCCATGTGACACATTAGTGATAGGAGGTGGATGAAATGCCAAAAATAGGTGTTGAACAATCATTATCAGATGTAACAGCAGCTCTTCAGGAAAAAGGCTATGAGGTCGTTCAATTGCGAAATGAAGAAGATGCAAAAGGCTGTGACTTCTGCATCATTACCGGTCAAGATTCCAATATCATGGGGATCAGCAATGCGGTGACAAATGGGTCTGTTTTCAGTGCAAGCGGTTATACGGCAGATGAAATTTGCCAGCATGTTGAGAACAGAATGCAATAACACACGAGAAAAAAGCTGCCGGCTGGCAGCTTTTTAATGTTGAACCTGATTAGCCTTTTTTTCAACAAATACCTGATGCGGAAACGGAATCTCAATCCCATGGGCATCCAGTGTTTCTTTTAATTTCTTGCGGAGATTTCTCTCAACTCCCCACTGCATCATGTTTTCAGTTTTGGCAATGATGCGGATGACAACATCTGAAGCTCCTAAACCCTGAACGCCTATGACGCTTGGTCCGTCAACAATCGCCGGATCTTCAGCAGCAATGCGGTCGCACGCTTCCTGAAGAACGGCGATGGCTTCATCAATATTATCATCATATGAAATTCCTATATCAACAAGCGCTCTCATGTTCCCGCGCGAATGGTTGCTTAAACTGACGATTTCACGGTTCGGCACAAAGTTCAATGTGCCGTCAAAGCTTCTGATCTGAGTTGTCCTCAGCCCAACCTGTTCAACTATTCCTGAATAACCGGCTGTCGTAACATAGTCCTCCACATCGATCTGTTTTTCGAGAAGTAAAAAGAAACCTGTTACAACATCGCTTACAAGGCCCTGAGCTCCAAAACCAATCGCAAGTCCGACAACTCCGGCACCTGCAAGGAGTGCTGTCGCATCGTATTCAAATACCTCGAACACCATTACGACAAAAATGAAAATTAAAATATAAGAAAAGAGATTTAATGTTAAGCTTTGAAGGGTTCTTGACCGGCCGATTGAAATGGACTGGCGCTGCTGCACGCGTGTAAACGTCTTATCAACAACCCGTGTGCCAATCGCTTTTACCACGACGAAAGCGATCAGGATCCCAATCAGCTTTAAGGTGATAATTCCTGCAGTAGTCATAAGACCTGCCCAATTAATTTTGTTCAGTAAATCAAAAAATTCCATCTACAACATCCTTCCTGTTCAATTAAAACCAAGACTAATTATTTGGTTACCCGCTGCTCAGCATGTTAAACTTAATTTGTTGAAATCAATCGCATTTTGCAGAATTTTGATGATTGATATGGCACAGAAAAGGGAATACCAATTGATGTATTCATTTGCACTTGAGCAGTCTATATTAAATTAATTATTATTTAATATTGACTAAAAAATCGGATTGCTCTATAATGTTTAGTGTGAAACGAATAAGTCACCAGTTGAGAAAATCATAAGATTATTCTCAATTAAGCTGATATCGATACCAGATATCAAAATACATTTTGGAGGGATACATAATGGCAGAACGCATGGTAGGAAAACAAGCTCCGCGCTTTGAAATGGATGCTGTAATGGCTAACAAAGAATTCGGCAAAGTAAGTCTTGAAGAAAACATGAAAAACGACAAATGGACAGTATTATTCTTTTATCCAATGGATTTCACGTTTGTATGTCCAACTGAAATTACATCAATGTCTGACCGTGCTGACGAGTTCGAAGACCTTGATGCTGAAGTAATCGGCGTTTCAACAGATACAATTCATACTCACTTGGCTTGGATCAACACAGACCGCAAAGAAAACGGTCTTGGCGAGTTGAAATTCCCGCTTGCAGCAGATACAAACCACGTTGTTTCACGCGAGTACGGCGTGTTAATCGAAGAAGAAGGTGTTGCTCTGCGCGGGCTATACATCATCAATCCAGACGGCGAGCTTCAGTATGCTGTTGTAAACCACAACAACATCGGCCGCGATGTAGATGAAACACTGCGTGTGCTTCAAGCATTGCAAACTGGCGGACTTTGCCCAGCTAACTGGAAGCCAGGACAAGCAACTCTATAAGTTTTAATAGAAAAGGAAGGTCTAACTCTCGGTTAGGCCTTTTTTAAACAAGTAATGGAGGGGTTCACAATGAAATTACGCGAACAAATGCCGGAATTAAACGGTGCAGTGGAATGGCTGAACGGCCAGCAGACAAAAGAAGATTTAATTGGTGAAAAACCAACACTCATTCATTTTTGGTCTGTAAGCTGCCATCTCTGCAAGGAAGCAATGCCTCAGGTTAATGAATTCAGAGATCAGTACAAAGATAAATTGAACGTAGTTGCTGTTCACATGCCTAGATCAGAAGACGATCTGAACTTAGAGGACATTAAAAAAACAGCAGCTGAGCATGACATCACACAGCCGATTTTCGTTGACAGCGAACACAAGCTGACAGATGCATTTGATAATCAATATGTGCCTGCGTACTATGTATTTGATAAAACTGGAGCTCTTCGTCATTTCCAGGCAGGCGGAAGCGGCATGAAAATGCTTGAAAAGCGTGTAAACCGCGTATTGGCTGAAACAGAAAACGCAGCAGAATAAGAGAAGAGCGCCCCCCTGAGTATGGGGCGCTTTTTTTGATAGGCTCTTTTCATAAACTTTGATGAGACTACATGTTTAAAACCATTAGTGGATCTACGCTGCAGGAACTTGACTCCTGCGGGAAAAAAGAGCGAAATGGAAGAACCCGCAGGCTCGCCGAGGAGGCTTCCACGCTCCCCGCGGAAAGCAAGTTCCTGTAGCGGAAAGGAACGGACAACATTTATAATCAAAAACAACAATCTATGCGAAAACAGCCTTTTGATAATTATTAATAAGTTCGCACAGAGCTAGTTAGTTATTATTTTTCCTGAAATAAAGTGATTTCAAAAACGTTCGTAAATAATGCAGCAATTTTCCTTCGACAAAAAGTCGGCTAAAACATGCCCAAAAGTTGATTTTCTTCTTCAATCAATGTATAATAAAAAAGTTAGTTCATAATATAAACACCCTTCTACCAAGAAATAATAGAGATTCACATTCAATTATCCTTATTGGATAATCTAGTTTTTCAAGTTCAAATCCTTTGATTTTTGTTAGCTCAATTCAAGCTGGCGCGGTCATCGGAGCCGCAAGGACGAGAGAGAGGTAGGGCTTTCGTTGCTTTGTGTTCACAGTTAAATAAATGAATGACCAATAAATATTGTCAGACTATCAGTCAAATCTTTTTAAGATGAATTCATATGGGGTTTAGCATTCACATGTTATAAAGACTATCTATTCCTCTATTGATACTCTTTATAATATGTGAATATTTTATTTACCATGTTGTAAATAGTAGGACATATTAAAAAATTTTTGGAGGTTTTCTCATGCAAGCAACTGGAAAAGTAAAATGGTTTAATTCAGAAAAAGGCTTTGGATTTATCGAAGTTGAAGGCGGAAACGATGTATTCGTTCACTTCAGCGCGATCACTGGCGAAGGGTACAAAACGTTAGAAGAGGGCCAAGAAGTTGAATTCAACATCGTTGAAGGCAACCGCGGACCTCAAGCAGAGAACGTTGTAAAATTATAATGAACTAAAAAGCTGCCTGATGGCAGCTTTTTTTATTTTCCCCGGAAAAAATGTAATCGTTTACTATTTTTTATCCCTTAAAAACTCATTGACACCGCTATTTCAATCCTGTATCTTGTTCAAGTATGTGTTTAAAATATAGGAGGTTCATCATGAACAATCAGAATGTACAACAAGTAAAAATGACAACCGCAGATCCTTCAGCACTTGGACTTTTTGGACTTGCAATGGTTACACTCGTTGCTTCTTCGCAAAAGCTTGGGTTAACAGAGGGTCTTTCTTTTATTTTGCCATGGGCGATTTTTTTAGGGGGATTTGCTCAGCTGTTTGCCTGCATCAATGATGCAAAGCACAACAACACGTTCGGAACGACTGCTTTTGGTGCATTTGGCCTTTTTTGGCTTGGTGTCGGAGGTTCTTGGCTTATTCAATTAGGTGTATTCGGAGAAGAGCTTGCAGCAAGCGTTGATCCAAAACAGCTTGGCTTTGCTTTTGTCGGCTATTTAATCTTCAGCTTATTCATGACAGTTGGTGCCATGGAAACGCATAAAGTATTATTTTTTATTTTCGTCCTTATTGATTTCTTATTTATCGGTCTTTCTTTAAGCTCTTTCGGCATCATGCACGAAGCAACGCATATGCTTGCGGCAGTTTCTGAAATGCTTATTGCTCTCTTATCATTTTACGGTTCAGCGGCAGCAGTGCTGAATGCTCATTTTGGACGTGTTTTCCTGCCGATCGGAAAACCTTTTGGCATCTTTAAAAAGTAATGAAACGGCTCCTTTTTTGAAAAAGGAGCCTTCATTTTGTTTTTTAGGGAAAAGTGGTATACGATAGGGAAGAATCTAATACATAGGAGAGATAGCATGAATTCATTTTCAGTAGAATTTCATAAAGAAGATCAAACAGATGCAATGACAGTTCAAAAACTGAACGAGGAAGATTTCCACCTTGTAACAGAAGGCGGAACGCGCCATTTGTTCGAGCTTGATACAAACGTCGGCTTTTTCGTTTTCTTTGACGGGGAAGATAAAGACGGAAAAGAGTGGTACCTCGTTCTTCATTATGAAGAAGAGCAGGAAGATCCAAGCGCATGCTAT
The DNA here is from genome assembly GCF_009674765.1 of Metabacillus idriensis. Classification (GTDB taxonomy): domain Bacteria; phylum Bacillota; class Bacilli; order Bacillales; family Bacillaceae; genus Bacillus_P; species Bacillus_P idriensis. Next base: position 1,106,923 of record NZ_WKKF01000001.1, read on the forward strand.
TCATTTGAGCTGAAGGATTTCTATCAATTCACGGCTCTATATTTAAATGATCTGGAATTTAATGAAGAAACGAACGAAGAGGAAGAAGCACACGGACCGATCCATCATCTGGCGCATCTTCTGTTTCATATCGTGGAAGAAGGCAAAAAAATAGAAGGATAAGAAAACTCAGGCATGACAGATAAGGATCCGACAGAAAAGGCGCTTTTTGCCAATACTTTCGGATCCGTTCTGGCCGAGGAGCCTGAGCGATTCAGCTCGCCATCGAAGCGCAAAATTTTATACTTTCTTATCTCTTAAAAAAGGAGCAGGCTAACCGCCTGCTCTTTCTTAATTTTCTTCTGAATAATGCCCCTGGCAAAATTCTTTGATCATGGCCTCTTCTTCTTCATCAAGCTCAAAATCAAGAAATGTGTTCGTTTCCTTTTCCATGAGGTGATAAACGGAGATTCTTCCGCCGCTGTCATCGACTAAGTAAATAACCTTTAACAGCAGGCCCTTCTCTGTATATAATTCATCGTCTTCATCCACATCAAGCTCCAGAAAGAATTCATAACGATCTCCTGATAGAATGCCGAATGGATCATGCAATTTTTCAACCGTGTAGGCTGCAATATTCAATATGTATCATTCCAATCTCTCAATTTAATTCAATTGTCTCTTCCTTATCCTAACGAAAAACGGGAGATAACACAAATTTTACACTAAAAATGTTATAAAATCTCACATCACCATCCTCCTTTTTTACATAGTGCAAGAGAAATGAAAGAAACCTTTTAACAATTTGTACAATGTAAACGGAAGGAATTGAAAGTAAAATAGATACAAAGTTTGAATTTTTAATATTTAGAATATTTTATTTATTTTTTTGAAACAATTGTCCTAAGGAGGCTGTCGCATGTCAGACAAAGTAGTGATTGGATTAATTCAGGCCAGCAATGATGTGGATGGAAATGAGGCTGTCGAAGTTCACAAAAAAAAAGCGATTGAAAAGCATATTAAGCTTGTGAGGGAAGCAAGCGACCGTGGTGCGCAGATTGTTTGTCTTCAGGAAATCTTTTATGGCCCGTACTTTTGTACGGAACAGAACACGAAATGGTACGATGCAGCAGAAGAAATTCCAAATGGACCGACTACTAAACGGTTTCAGGAGCTGGCCCGTGAACTGGGCATCGTAATTGTCCTGCCGATTTATGAACGCGAAGGAATTGCTACTTATTATAATACAGCTGCAGTCATTGATGCGGATGGATCATACTTAGGGAAATACCGAAAACATCATATTCCGCATGTAGGAGTGGGCAAAGAGGGAGGCGGATTCTGGGAGAAGTTTTACTTTAAACCTGGGAATCTAGGCTATCCCGTTTTTGATACAGCTTTTGCGAAAATTGGGGTCTATATCTGTTATGATCGCCATTTCCCTGAAGGTGCAAGGCTCCTTGGTTTAAATGGGGCTGAGATTGTCTTCAACCCTTCAGCTACAGTAGCAGGTCTTTCAGAGTATTTATGGAAGCTTGAACAGCCGGCACATGCCGTTGCAAATGGCTATTACATTGGAGCCATTAACCGGGTTGGTTACGAAGGGCCTTGGAACATGGGTGAATTTTACGGACAATCCTATCTTGCGGATCCAAGAGGCCGATTTGTGGCCGAAGGAAGTCGGGATAGGGACGAGGTCGTTATCGGTGAGATGGATAAAAAATTAATCCGCGAAGTCCGGGATACGTGGCAGTTTTATCGTGACAGACGTCCGGAAACGTATCAGGAAATGACGGCTTTGCTGCCTTAATCGCTGGAAAAGGAGGTTTTTATCTTGACTAGGGAAATTTCTTTAACAGATTTAGAGAGAAATTTTATGGAGGTTGAGCAGGCCCTGTCAAACAGGGAAGCGTTCGAGGAAGCGAACAGATGTTTATACTGCTACGACGCACCTTGTATTCAGGCTTGTCCGACTGGTATTGATATCCCCTCTTTTATTAAGAAGATTGCTTCTGGAAATCTGAAGGGATCCGCCAAAACCATTATGACAGCCAATCCTGTGGGAGCAAGCTGTTCCCGTGTTTGCCCGACAGAGGAGCTATGTGAAGGAGCATGTGTCCTTAATTCATCTACAAAGCCGATCATGATCGGAAACCTGCAGCGCTATGCCACCGACTGGGCGATTCATAATGAACAAGTCCTGTTTAAGGCAGGTGAAAAGAATGGGAAGACCGTTGCCATTGTGGGCGGAGGTCCTGCAGGATTATCAGCTGCAAGGGAGCTTGCTCTGCTGGGTTATACCGTAACGATTTTTGAAGCGGAACGATACGCCGGCGGTTTAAATACGTATGGAATCGTCTCATTCAGGCTGCCGCAATCCGTTTCTTTTTGGGAAGTTGAGCAAGTGAAAAACCTTGATGTTGAAATCAGGACGAATACACGGATAGGGAAAGATGTCATGGCTTCTGAATTAATAGAGAATTATGATGCCGTTGTTCTTGCTGTCGGTATGTCATCTGTTCCAAAGCTTGGCATTGAAGGCGAAGATGCAGATGGAGTATACGATGCAATTGATTTTGTAAAAGAGACAAAAACGGCAAAAACGATGGACCTCATAGGGAAGAAGGCCGTTGTTATAGGAGCGGGAAATACGGCAATCGATGCTGCTACTTGCTCTGTCAGGCTTGGCGCAGAGGATGTCAGTATTCTTTACCGCAGAACTCAGGCGGAAATGACTGCCTACGATTTTGAATATGAATTCGCCAAGCAGGACGGCGTAGCATTCAAATGGCTAACTGCCCCAAAACGGATTGTAACAAATGAGGATAATAGAGTAATAGGAATTGAATGCTTCAAAATGGAGCTTTCTGCAGGAATTGATGGACAGCGCCCTCGACCTGTTCCCGTGCCGGGCTCTGAGTTTATCATCGAAACAGATGCTGTCATCCGTGCAATCGGTCAATCCAGATACCTCAATTTAATAGAACAATTCGGCGTCGAACACTCTGATGGGGTAGTGCGTATTTCAGAGGAATCTTACCAAACCTCAAATGAGAAAATCTTTGCCTGCGGAGATGTGATTTTCGGCAAAGGCCAGGGAGATGCGATGGTCGTATCAGCTGCGCAGCAAGGAAAGCTGACAGCTTATGAGATTCATAAAAAGATATCCTTTGAAGAACTGAAGCTTGCCTGACTTACACTCGATTTGCACGGATCCGCTTCTGGGCTAAAGAAGGCGGTTCCGCATTTCCAGTGGTTAAGCTCCACCGCCCAGCTCCTCGGCCAGAACGGCTCCGAAAGCATTGGCAAAAAGCGCCTTTCCTGCCGGATCCTTATCTGTCATGCCTGAGCTAAACGGGCAGTTCCGCATTTCAGTTGTCCAGCTCCACCGCCCAGCTCCTCGGCCAGAACGGCGCATCCAGCAAAGGCAAAAAGCGCCTTCACTGGCTGATCCTTATCTGTCATGCCTGAGCTAAACGGGCAGTTCCGCATTTCCAGTTGTCCAGCTCCACCGCCCAGCTCCTCGGCCAGAACGGCTCATCCAGCAAAGGCAAAAAGCGCCTTCACTGGCTGATCCTTATCTGTCATGCCTGAGCTAAACGGGCAGTTCCGCATTTCCAGTTGTCCAGCTCCACCGCCCAGCTCCTCGGCCAGAACGGCTCATCCAGCAAAGGCAAAAAGCGCCTTCACTGGCTGATCCTTATCTGTCATGCCTGAGCTAAACGGGCAGTTCCGCATTTCTTATAAGGAGGTACATTCATGGCTGATTTAAGAATTGATTTTGCAGGGATAAAGTCACCGAATCCTTTTTGGCTTGCATCCGCCCCTCCGACAAACTCCGGCTATCAGGTTCAGAGGGCGTTTGAAGCAGGCTGGGGAGGGGCTGTATGGAAGACGCTCGGGGATCCGATTTTAAATGTCTCTTCCCGATTTGCTGCCGTCAGTTTTAATGGGCAGCGTGTGGCCGGTTTTAATAATATTGAATTGATTACAGATCGTCCGCTTGAGGTGAATTTAAAGGAAATTTACGAAACGAAAAAAAGATTTCCGAACCATGCGATTATTGCGTCGCTGATGGTAGAACCGAAACAGGAGAAATGGCATGAAATCGTTAAGCGGGTGGAGGATGTTGGGGTAGATGGACTTGAGCTTAATTTCGGCTGTCCCCACGGCATGGCAGAGCGCGGCATGGGAGCGGCTTCCGGTCAGGTGCCGGACCTGGTTGAGAGGCAAACTTACTGGGCTAAAGAAGCGGCGAAAACACCTGTTATTGTCAAACTCACTCCAAACATTACCGATATTACGGTAACAGCTGAGGCAGCCGTTGCGGGCGGAGCGGATGCCATCTCCATGATCAATACGATAAACAGCCTCGCCGGCGTTGACATTGATACATGGAATACCATTCCCCATGTAGCCGGAAAAGGCGCTCACGGGGGCTACTGCGGTCCCGCTGTTAAGCCGATTGCGTTAAACATGGTAGCGGAATGTGCAAGGAATCCGCGGATCAATGTGCCGATTTCAGGCATCGGCGGCATCTCAAACTGGAAAGATACCGTCGAATTCATGCTCATGGGTGCAATGGGCGTCCAGGTTTGTACAGCCGCCATGCATCACGGATTCCGAATTGTTGAAGATATGATTGAAGGCCTGTCCAATTATTTAGATGACAAAGGTTTAAACTCCGTCATGGACCTGGTCGGCAAATCTGTTCCGAGATATTCAGACTGGGGAGAGCTTGATTTAAACTATAAAGTTGTAGCGAAAATTAATACAGATGTGTGCATCAACTGCAATAAATGCCATATCGCCTGTGAAGATACTTCCCATCAGTGTATTGACATGCTGAAGGATGCAAGCGGTCAGTCTTATCTGAAAGTGCGTGAAGAAGATTGTGTCGGCTGCAACCTTTGTTCAATCGTATGTCCGGTAGATGGAGCCATCGATATGGTCGAGCTTGCTAATGAACTGCCTCCGATGACATGGAATGAAAGGCAGTCAGTGATTGGAGCACTTGGAACTTCAAGTGCAGACTTTGTGAAGTAAAGGGAGGGCGCGGTGTGATGAAAAAATTAATAAAAAACGGCATAATTGTAACAGCTTCCGATACGTATAAAGCAGATATTTTAGTAGAAGGGGAACAAATTGCAGCGATTGGCTGCAATTTGCCTGAAGAAGGTGCAGAAATCGTAGATGCAAAAGGATGCTATGTTTTTCCCGGCGGAATTGACCCCCATACACATCTCGATATGCCATTTGGAGGAACGGTAACTAAGGATGACTTTGAGAGCGGAACAATGGCTGCAGCCTTTGGAGGCACAACAACGGTTATTGATTTTTGTCTAACCGAAAAAGGGAAACCACTTAAGAATGCCATTCAGACATGGCATGAAAAATCCAAAGATAAAGCCGTGATCGATTACAGTTTCCACTTAATGATTTCTGAAATAAATGATGATGTACTTGGAGAGCTTCCAGCTGTCATTAATGAAGAAGGCATTTCTTCATTTAAAGTCTTTATGGCCTACAAAAATGTTTTTCAGGCGGACGATGAAACATTATTCCGGACGCTTTTAACGGCTAAAGAACTTGGCGGTCTTGTCATGGTACATGCTGAAAATGGAGATGTCATTGATTATCTGACAAAAAAAGCACTTGCTGAAGGAAAGACAGATCCCATAAATCACGCGTTAACACGCCCTCCTGAAGTTGAAGGCGAAGCAACTGGAAGAGCGGCTCAATTAACGGGGCTTGCCGGCTCGCAGCTATATGTTGTGCACGTTTCATGTGCAGACGCTGTTGAAAAAATTGCTGAAGCGCGAAGCAAGGGCTTTGATGTATGGGGAGAAACATGTCCTCAGTACTTGGTTCTTGATCAAACGTACTTGGAAAAGCCGAATTTTGAAGGGGCAAAATATGTCTGGTCACCGCCTCTCCGAGAAAAGAAGCATCAGGATGTCCTGTGGAATGCGCTGAAAACAGGAGTGCTGCAGACCCTTGGATCTGATCAATGCTCGTTTGATTTTAAAGGACAGAAGGATTTGGGAAAAGGTGATTTTACTAAAATTCCAAATGGCGGCCCAATTATTGAAGATCGTCTAAGCATTCTCTTTTCTGAAGGCGTGAATAAAGGAAGAATCTCTTTAAACCAATTTGTTGATATGACTAGCACAAAGACAGCAAAACTATTCGGTCTCTATCCTAAAAAAGGAACAATAGCAGTCGGCTCTGATGCGGATCTTGTCCTTTTCGATCCATCTGCAGAACGGACGATTTCTGCTGAAACTCACCACATGGCGGTTGATTATAACGCATTTGAAGGTCTGCAAGTAACGGGAGAACCTGTTTCCGTTTTATCAAGAGGAGAATTTGTCGTAAAGGATAAGCAATTTGCAGGCCAGGCAGGCAAAGGCAAATATCAGAAGAGAGCTAAATACGGAGAGCTGCTTGACGCGAGCAAAAGCGCACCGATTTCGATCTGAAAAGAACCAAAGAGATAACCATTTGGAAGGGGATATGCGAAAGTGGCTAAAAATTATTTGAAGTCTCCTGATTTGCTGCCGATTCCTCATCATAAGAAAAACATTGGTTCGCTGGGCTTTGCTTTAATCTGGGTTGGAATGGCCGTTGTGCTTGCTGCATTTGCCATCGGCGGATCAGGTGTTCAGAGTCTCCCATTAGGATGGGTGATTGCTGCAACAATAATTGGCTCAATTGTCCTAGGCCTGATAATGACGTTAACAGGGGATATTGGTGTTGAACATGGCTTATCCTTCCCTGTTTATATGAGAGCGCCTTTTGGAACAGTCGGGACGCACATTCCTTCCGTCGTACGCGGTTTTGTAGCTTCTTGCTGGTTTGGTGTAAATACATTCTTTGGCGCCAGTGCCATGAATGCCATTCTTGCTACTTTATTCGGGTTTGATAATTGGATTGTCTGCTTCTTTATTTTTGCCATCTTGCAAGTCATCAATACAGCACTGGGAATGAAGGCGATTGAACGATTTGCTGATTTAGCGGCACCTGTCATCATCATTATTTCAGGCTGGATGTATTTTACATTATCAGATCAGGCGCTGCAGGAAGGCAGAAACGTGTGGTCATGGGTTGAAAATCCGGCAACTGGAGGAGCGGCATTTACAGCGTTCATGGTTGTCATTATGTCCAACATGGGATTTTGGGGAACCCTCGCTGCGGATATGCCCTCCCTTTCCCGTTATGTGAAAGCACCTAAATTGGAAAAGAACTGGTTCAAACGGAACAAAGGCCAAATAGCGGGCAATTTAATTGCCTATCCAATCGTGCAAACCTTTATGGTCGTGATTGGCGCCGTTTCTTACATCGCTGTAACAAACTATGATCCGGTCGTTGCCCTGCAGCAATCTGCATCTGGCATTATTCTTGGTATCTTATTGGTTATGATTGTGCTTGCGCAGTGGTCCACAAATACCTCTGCAAACCTGATTCCTGCAGCGACCATTTTCTCTAATGTGGGAGGGCCAAAGGTTCCTTTCTGGGCGGGAGTAGCAGTTGCAGGTTTTATTGGAATCGTCGTTCAGCCGTGGAGTTTATTTGGCGTCATCATTGGAATTTTATTAATAGTCGGAGGAATCCTATCTGCCATATGCGGGATTTTAGTAGCTGATTATTATTTAATTCGAAAGCGCAGGGTTAATGTAAAAGACCTCTTTGAATCAGATGGACAATATAAATATATGAAAGGTGTAAATGCTGCAGGCTTTATCGCATGGATCATTGGCGGGGCAGCTGCAGTGGCTATTCCTTCATACTCATTTATTGTCGGCTTTGCAGTCGGCTGCATTGTCTATTACATTTTAGGGAAATACTGGTGGTTTCAGATTTATGCCCAGGCTGAATTAATAGATCCCGATGATCAAAAGTATCTGGGTATCTCAGTCGGAAATGACTGGACAATCGATCTCGAAGATGAAGCAGTGCCGAACGTTGCCATTGCCCCGGCGCAAACAGAGCAATTATAAGAAGGAGGCTCGTTATGTCTGATTACCAGGAGTATCTGTCTGAAAGAGATAAGATTGATTATTATCTCAGTCAGGGCTACAAAATCACAAGCGTGACAGAAAATTTAAGCGGTGCTTTTCTTACTTTCAGAAATCACAAGAATCAAAACGACTCAGCTGAAATGCACGTAAAAACGGCGGATGCCAGAAAGTATTTTTCAGCCATGCTGCTGGCTCAAATCCGAAAATGACATAGTTCGACAAAGATAGGGCAGAATTTGTCCTATCTTTTTTGTGAGAAAAACTGACAAACGTATAGTGTTCAAACATGCCATTCTTTTTAATAGACTGTAGCGACATCAAAAAAGGGGTGTGCGGATGAAATCATACATAACGATTGATGAGATTTTAAATCGAAAGCATTTTGCCCAAACAGACGTAATCGCTGGTGCTAAAGGATTGCACCGCCAATTGAAATGGGTTCATATTGTAGAATCGGTTCAAATCAGCAATCTCTTAAATGGCCATGAGCTTATTCTTACAACAGGTCTTGGCTTTAAAGATGATCCCGAGCACTTTGTATCCTTTCTAAGGCAATTGATCGAGAGGCATGCTGCCGGACTGTGCATCGAAATGGGCACACATATTCATAATATTCCGGATGCAGTTACCAAACTTGCAGATCACCACCATTTTCCTATCATTCTGTTTCATCAAGAGGTTCCCTTTGTTGAAATTACTCAAGATGTGCATTCCCTCATCATCAATAAACAATATCAACTTCTCTCAGATTTAGAAAAATACTCCCAGCAGCTGAACAAAATGCTGCTTGAAATTGAAGACTGCCAGCAAATCCTGAAATTTCTGCAGGTCTATTTAGAAGTTCAGGTTATTGCTGTATTAAGCGGAAATAAAGCCGATTTCTTCCCAGAGCCAAAGGCAGATGAAAAAGAAGCGATGCTTTTGAAAATTGGGAATAGAGATGAAAACAATAAATCCAATATCGCAAGTCAGCCTGTGCAGATTCTTGGAGAAACCTACGCTGAGCTGCTGATTGTTGCCAGCTGCCGCGAACTGAATGAATTTGATCTTCTCATTTTAGACAGAACAGCCAACGCATTTGCCCAGCATTTGCTGCGGGATTTATATGTCAAAGAAAAAAAGATGGCAGAAGAAAGCGAGTGGCTGACAAACTGGCTTGAAGGAGAATACACGGATGAAGTCATCAAAGAACAGCTCTCCTTCATTGATCCGAAGCTGCGTTTAAATGGAGGGACAGTCTGCATCTGCAAGCTTTCGCCTGATTCAGGGGGGCAGCCTCCAAACGTCGACAGCACTTATTTCAAGCTTCTGTTCAGAACGGTATTTGAGCAATTTGGATTTCACTTGTTTACCGTTGAAGTCCGCCATCATCTTATTTTTATCGTGGGGAACAAACGGAACAAGCAGGATTGGAAAGAAAGAATGGATGGGGCTCTCTCAAGAATTCATTCAGGAAACGGTTCCGAACGGATCAGAACCTCATCTATTTCTATTGGAGTCGGGAAGTTTGCCGACAAACTCGGAAGTATTCATTTAAGCTATCAAACAGCTAAAGAAACCCTGGCTCTGCAAGATTCCCTTTCTAAAGAAGGCAAAAGCTACTTTTATCAGGATTTGCATATGTACCGGATGATGTCTTTGTTAAAAAAACATGGCAATCTCGAAGAAACCATTCAAGAATATTTGGCCCCCGTCATAGAATATGACCGAAAATATAACGGTGACATGCTGATTACTTTAAAAACGTATCTGGCATGCAACGGTTCTAAACAAGAGACTTCAAAAAAATTATTTATCGTCAGACAGACACTCTACCATCGCATTGAAAAGCTTGAACTGCTCCTTGGCGAAAACTTCATGAACTCAGACAGAAGACTCGCCCTTGAATTTATGCTGATGGCTCACGATTTCATCATGAATACAGAAGGAACCATTCCGCTGCAGCATAAGATTGAGTAGCAGGAAAGAGTGCTCTTTTGAAGAGTGCTCTTTTTTCATTAAGTTTTTGCATGAGACGAAGCTTTTCGGGTGAATTCTTATCTTCATATCGGGCCAGAACAAATTCCTCCAATTAATTCGGAAACCACATGAATTAATTCCAAAACCCCTCCAATTAAATTGGAAACCCCATCAATTCGGTATTGACTCCTCGGTCTGAACAGTCGGCTCCGCTTTTTTACATTGTCCAGCTCCGCCTCCTAACTCCTCGGCCAGAACGGCTCCGCCATAAAAGACAAAAAGCGCCTTTTCTGTCGGATCCTTATATGTCTGCCTGCGCTAAAACGGGCGATTCCGCTTTTCTACAATGTCCAGCTCCATCGCCCAACTCCTCGGCCAGAACGGCTCATCCAGCAAAGGCAAAAAGCGCCTTCACTGGCTGAGCCTTATCTGTCTGTCAGAGCTAAACGGGCGATTCCGCTTTTCTAATCATATTGTAGCAATATTCCCCCCGTATCTTTTACATAGTGTCTAATGATTGCCGCTCCTTTGTGAGAGATAATGAACACAATTAGTAGAATTTTCAGAATATACGGAGGGATGACAATGACAGTTGTAAATGAAGCAGCAGCAATTAAAAATTTCATCAATGGAAAATGGGTGAGTGCAGCGGGGAATGAAGTGCAGGGCGTAATTAATCCGGCCACGGGGAAGAGGATCGCAGCTGTTCCGATTTCAACAGCCGAAGATGTAGATCAGGCGGCAAAGGCGGCAGCACTGGCATTTAAAACATGGAAGCTGATGCCAGTTCCGAAACGAGCAAGAATTCTATTTAAATATCATCATTTACTGACAGAAAATCATTCAGAGCTTGCCAAATTAATTGTTTCTGAGAATGGCAAGGCTTATAAAGAGGCATACGGCGAGGTTCAAAGAGGAATAGAGTGCGTTGAATTTGCAGCGGGAGCACCAAGCTTAATGATGGGTGAATCCTTATCTGGAATTGCAGAAGAGATGGATTCTGAAATGTTCCGCTATCCGCTTGGCGTTGTCGGCGGAATTACTCCTTTTAACTTTCCGATGATGGTGCCATTGTGGATGTTCCCGCTTGCGGTTGCATGCGGAAATACATTCGTTTTAAAACCATCCGAGCGGACACCCCTGCTGGCCAATAAGCTAGCTGAGATGTTCACAGAAGCAGGTGCTCCGGATGGTGTTTTGAACATTGTTCATGGAAGTCACGATGTGGTGAACGGGTTATTGGAGCATCCTGATATTAAAGCGATTTCATTCGTAGGATCTCAGCCTGTTGCAAAATATGTGTATGAAAAAGCTGCTGCGAAAGGTAAAAGGGTTCAGGCTCTCTCAGGTGCAAAAAATCATCACGTGGTGATGCCGGATGCAGACTTTGATAAAGCGGCTCAGCATATTATCAGCTCTGCTTTTGGCAGTGCCGGCCAGCGCTGTATGGCTTGCAGCGCAGTTGTTGTTGTTGGAGAAGGGGATCAATTTATGCAAACCTTAAAGCAAAAAGCGGATGATTTAGTAATGGGAAATGGTCTGGACGCGGAAGTGCTCCTGACTCCGGTGATTCGTGATACCCACCTGAATAAGGTCATTGGCTATATTGAAAAAGGCATTGAGGAAGGGGCAGCACTTTTAAGAGATGGAAGGCGCGATATGGAAAATCAAACAGAAGGCTATTTTTTGGGCGCAACGATTTTTGACAAGGTTACACCTGAAATGACCATTGCAAAGGATGAAATATTTGCACCGGTGCTCAGTGTGCTGCGAGCGGGAAATTTAGATGAAGGTCTTGATTATATACGTAAATCCCGTTATGGAAACGGAGCAACCATCTATACAAAGGATGCTCAGGCCATTCGGACATTCAGGGAAGAAGCGGATGCAGGAATGCTTGGAATTAATGTAGGGGTGCCGGCAACGATGGCTTTCTTCCCATTTTCGGGATGGAAGGATTCTTTCTACGGAGATTTACATGTTAATGGCAAAGACGGCGTAAACTTCTATACACGCAAAAAAATGATTACATCCAGATTTGATTTTTAATAGACAAGGAGGATGAATATGCAAAAGAGTACAGATGTAAGAGATGCTCTGCAAAAAGATGAGGCTCATCTCTGGCATTCTATGAAGCCTTTCAATCCAGAGGCGACAATTATAGCAGAGGAAGCAAAGGGCGCATGGATCAGTGATGTAAACGGGAAAAAGTATTTGGACGGCATGGCCGGTTTATGGTGTGTGAATGCAGGCTACGGAAGAACAGAGCTTGCGGAAGCTGCATACGAGCAGCTGAAAAAGCTTGCTTATTTTCCGTTAACACAAAGTCATCTGCCTGCCATTCAGCTTTCAGAAAAGCTTAATGACATGCTAGGCGGAGAATATGTCATCTTTTTCTCAAACAGCGGTTCTGAAGCAAATGAAACAGCATTCAAAATTGCCCGCCAATATCATCAGCAAACAGGCAGCCATGAACGCTATAAAATCATTTCAAGGTACAGGGCCTATCATGGCAATACAATGGGATCTTTAGCTGCCACCGGGCAGGCTCAGCGAAAATATAAATACGAGCCGCTTGCACCAGGATTTATACATGTGCCGCCGCCTGACACTTACCGATATCCAGAAGACGAAAATGCAGCCCCGGCTGAACTGAAATCGGTTCAGGCCATTGACCAGACAATGACATGGGAGCTCAGCGAAACAATTGCCGCGATGATCATGGAACCGATCATAACAGGCGGAGGCATTCTGATGCCGCCTGAGAATTATATGAAAGGCGTAAAAGAAGTCTGTGAAAAGCATGGGGCTCTGCTCATTGTTGACGAGGTCATCTGCGGTTTCGGCAGAACCGGAAAAGCATTCGGATTTATGAATTACGGAGTAAAGCCGGATATCATAACGATGGCCAAGGGGATTACAAGCGCCTACTTGCCGCTATCCGCTACAGCTGTTAAAAAAGAAATCTATGAAGCCTTTAAAGGAACTGAGGAATATGATTATTTCCGCCATGTGAACACATTTGGAGGAAACCCTGCAGCCTGTGCACTTGCACTTAAAAATATCGAAATATTTGAAAATGAAAAGCTGTTCGAACGTTCAAACGAGGTTGGAGGCCGAATGAAATCCGAACTCACATCACGTCTCCAGCATAATCGTTATGTTGGAAATGTAAGAGGGAAAGGTCTCCTGATCGGAATCGAGCTTGTAGAAAGCAAAGGTACGAAAAAACCGCTGGATGCAGGTCTTGTGAATAAAGTAATTGCATCCTGCAAGGAAAAAGGGCTGATTATTGGGAAAAATGGCGCCACTGTAGCAGGCTACAACAACGTCCTTGCAATCTCTCCTCCTCTTAATCTGGAAGAAGAGGACGCAGTGTTTATCGTGGATACGGTTGTTGGGGAGCTGAATGGGATCGCAGAAACGAATTAAATGGGAAAACAGCGCATGGTGGATCGCGCTGTTTTTTCTTGTGGAAATGAAATGGCTGAGAGTATAATGAAGGAATTATAACGGTTACAAGGAGATGCTCATCATGAAAACAGAAAAAGAAAAGATGCTGGCCGGAGAACTCTATTTAGCTTGGGACGAAGATTTAGTAAGTGAACGTGCCCGCGCCAGAAGATTAACAAGGCTGTTCCACCAGACAATTGAAACGGATGATGATGCGCGTAAAAAAATACTTAAGGAACTGTTTGGAACGACTGGAGAGAATATTTACATAGAACCTACATTCCGCTGTGATTACGGCTCAAACATTCATGTAGGCGAAAACTTCTACGCGAATTTTGACTGCGTTATTTTAGATGTCTGCAAGGTGACAATCGGCGCCAATTGCATGCTTGCTCCAGGAGTCCACATTTATACAGCCGCACATCCATTAAATGCGGAAGAGAGAAACAGCGGAGCGGAATTCGGAAAACCTGTCACAATCGGCGATAACGTGTGGATTGGCGGAAGAGCGGTCATTAATCCGGGCGTGACAATCGGAAGCAATGCAGTCATTGCCTCCGGCGCAGTCGTGACGAAGGACGTCCCTGACAATGTTGTAGTTGGAGGAAATCCAGCAAGAGTCATAAAATCTATTGAGAATTGAAAAAGAGGCCAGAGAGGCCTCTTTTTTTACGATTTAGGAAATGATTAAATGTAAAAGGTTGTGGATAATTATATAATGTTATCTACGTCCAGCTCCAGCGCCCAACTCCTCGGCCAGAACGGATCTGCCATGCCTAAGCTAAACGGGCGCTTGCGCTTTTCTGAATTATTCGTAATTAACCTGCCAATGAATGCCGAATTTATCTGTTACTTGTCCATAAAGCTTGCTCCAGAATGTTTCCTGAAGATCCATGACAACTTTGCCGCCATCTTTAAGCTGGTTGAAAATAGATGTCAGCTCTTCGATGTCCTTATTTACCAAAGCAAGAGTGATATTATTCCCTTCCACAAAAGGCATCCCCGGAAAAGTGTCAGAAAACATGACATTGCTTCCATCAATAGAAAGTCTTGTATGCATGATCAAATCTTTCGCTTCCTCCGGCAGAGGGTACTCGGGATTTTGCGGTGTTTCGCCGAACGTCATAAATTTAGGTTCTTCTGTCTGGAAAACCTTTGCATAAAACTCGACTGCTTCCCGGCAATTGCCATTGAAATTAAGGTATACGTCTACTGACATAGTACATAATCACTCCTAAGATAATATTTTTTAATGCCAATATTTATCATCTTACCATTTTTCTGTCTTTAAACAAATCGAAAAAAGGCAGGAATGTAAATAAAGATACCAAACGGTTCTCAGCCCAAAGAAATATCCTTTGTGAATGATGAAATAGAAGTAAAAAACGGGAAAGCGAACATCCCGTTTATCAATATTAGCCGTAATATGGATAGTGCGGGTAGTTTAGACTACATGTTTAAAACCTATAGTGGAGCGGATAGTAACGGACACCATTTATCATCAAAAACAACAATCTATGCGAAAACATCATTGAAAAGAAAAAAGCAAATCTACTTTCTTAAAATATGGGTAAAAAACCAAGATTCAAACCTAACTATGATACTATAAATATAAAATTAGCAATTATTACTAAAGGAGGAATCTGGATGGCAGCAAATAAACGGTTTGAAGTGACTCAGTCACAAGGGACCCTCGATGTAATAAGGGTCATTAAGGATACAGAAACAGGGGTTCAATACCTGCAGACGATCTCCGGCGGCGGTGTGGGAATTACCTTGCTTGTTGATGCTGAAGGAAAGCCGCTGCTAGGTAAATAAGATGAAGATCCATCTATCTGAATATAACCCGGATTGGAAAACGCAATTCCGCCTGCACGAGGAAAGACTGAAAAATGCCTTTAATGATCCCTCAATTAAAATTGAACATATAGGAAGCACCTCGGTTGAAGATCTTTCAGCAAAGCCGGTTATTGATATTTTAATCGGTGTTCCGTCTATTGAAAAGCTGTCTTTTGTAGTCGATGCATTAGCAGATTCCCCTTATATTTATAAAAAGGTGTACGATGAAGCATTGCCATTCAGGCGTTTTTTTATCGGGGCAAAAGAAGAATATCTGCATCTTTATCCTAATGTTATTGAAAAAGAAGAAGTAAACATTCCGCATGAGCACCGGACAGCCCACATACATACTGTGCCCCTAACTCATCAATGGTGGGAGGATCATCTCCTGTTCCGTGATCATCTCCGCAGACATCCGGAAGATCGTCTGATGTATGAGGCAGTAAAGCAGGAACTTTCAAAGAATGACTGGAAAACAGGAAATGAATATGCAGATGCCAAAACGGAGTGTGTTTTACAGATTTTAAATAAAGCAAAACGAAATCACAATTAATAGAAAAAGTGTCAGCATGAACGTCTTAGCCATCTATGGAAGCAGCCGCGAAAATGGAAACTCGCATTGAAAAAGATACAAACGCAATTTCCAAAGCTGAAGTCATGAATAATTGGCTGAAACATAGAAATAGATAGTGTGTTTTTAAAAGCATGGATCTTTGATTCCATGCTTTTTCAGTTATCCGACTTACGACTGAGACGCCTTATAATAAGGAAGGAGTCTGAATTCATTAATTAGCATTAATTTTATAAAAATTGCGTAAAATGACTAGAAATATATTTCGAAACCCGATATATTAAGTAATACGTTGTAAATATTTTGAAAGCTAAAGAAAAAAGCAAAGGCCGAAGGAGGGATTTCATTGGAAACATTCAAAAAACTAAGGGCCTTTTATATGCCTTACAAAAATGATTTCTTATGGTCAATGGGTTTTCTGCTGATTATGACAGTCATCACCGTTGTGTATCCGATGGTGCTGCAGTTTACCATTGATGATGTCGTGCTGAAAGAACAGTTTTCACTTGTGCCCTGGATTGCGCTTGGGTTTGTCGGCATCATGACGGTAAAGGGAGTAGCGACTTATTTTCATCAGTATTTAGGGGATATGTTTGGAATTAAATCCGTGTACAGAATGAGAAATGAACTTTATGAAAAGCTTCAGCGCCTCCCATTTCGCTATTATGACAATGCAAAAACAGGAGACTTGATGTCAAGGCTCACAGCGGATGTGGAAGGATTCCGTTTTTTCCTGTCATTCGGAATTGCGGAGCTGATACGCTTCATTATTCTGATTGTCATCAGTCTTTGCGTCATGTTTTATTACTCGGTACCGCTGACATTCGTCACGATTGCAGCTTTGCCGTTCCTCGCTGTCGCCGTCTACCGTTTTGATAAAAGGGTGCACCCTGCTTTCAGAGGCATCCGCAAATCATTTGGGAAACTGAATACGAATGTTCAGGAAAATATCAGCGGCATTCATACTGTAAAATCTTTATCCAGAGAAGATTTTGAAATATCAAAGTTTAATTCCTCAAACAACGATTACAAACAGAAATATTTAGACACATCGAATGTCTGGGCGAAATATTTTCCGCTTATGGAGTTCATCGGAAATATTTGCGTCGTTGCTTTACTTGCTTTCGGCGGATACATGGTGATTAACGGCAGTCTTAAGCCGGGTGAACTTGTGGCTTTTTACAGCCTTGTCTGGTATATCATGTGGCCGATCATGAACTTGGGATTCGTCATCAATTTATTTTCTCAAGCAAAAGCTTCTGGTGAACGTTTACTTGAAATTCTAGATGCGGATGAAGAGATCAGTGATGCAGACCGTGAGTTGTCAGCAGATAAATTATCAGGCCACGTTACGTTTAAAAATGTTTCGCTTAAATACAATGAAGAAGATGTACCGGCTTTAACAAATGTTTCATTTGATGCGCCTCCTGGAAAAACGGTCGGGCTGATTGGGGCTACGGGTTCAGGAAAAACAACCGTCACTCAATTAATGACGCGTTTTTATGAACCGACTTCAGGCCAGATTCTGCTGGACGGAAAGGATATTAAAGATCATTCTTTAAAATCCCTGCGAGGAAGCATCGGAGTGGTGCTGCAGGAATCTTTCCTTTTTTCTACGACGATTAAATCAAATATTGCTTATGGAAAACCTAATGCCACGATGGATGAAATCATCGATGCGGCCAAACGCGCTCAGGCACATGAATTTATTATGGAGCTTCCTGAGGGGTACGACACAATGCTTGGAGAACGGGGCATGGGTCTATCAGGGGGACAAAAGCAGAGGATTTCCATTGCACGCGCCATTTGCGTGGATCCGAGCATTCTGATTTTGGATGATTCAACGAGTGCGGTTGATATGGACACAGAGTTCCGTATCCAAAAAGACTTAAAAGCCGTCATGAAGGATCGAACGACGATTATTATCGCTCACCGGATTTCTTCATTAAAACATGCCGATGAAATTATCGTACTTCAGGATGGCGAGGTTGCCGAAAGAGGAACACATGAGCAGCTGCTCCATACAGGCGGCCCATACAAACGAATTTATGACATTCAATATAAAGACCAAAAAGCTGTTGTACAGTCAAACGCAGGGTAGGTGAAAAAGATGCCAAAGAAAGATAAGCAGGATTTAATTAAGCAGAGATTCTACTATTCTACGGATCAAATTATTGAAAAGCCTTTTAATTGGAAACAGATGGGGAGGTTAATGGGGTACATTAAGCCGTATTCAAAAAACCTTTTGCCTCTTTCTTTTCTTACCGTAATTATGACGACCATTGTCCGTTTAATTGTGCCAATTTTAATCGGCGTATACACGCTTGATAAAGCAATCGTTCAGAAAGACCTGGATTTGCTGTGGGTGCTGGTAGGGTCCATTTTTGGACTTTACCTCATTTCATATGTGGCCAATACGCTCAGGAGCAGATGGATGAACATGCTTGGGCAAAATGTCATCTATGATTTGCGCAAGCATTTGTTTACACATGTTCAATCTCTGTCCCACCGTTTTTTTGATTCCCGGTCAGCAGGATCGATTCTCGTCCGCATTATGAATGACATTAACTCTCTGCAGGAGCTTTTTACAAGCGGGGTTATTAATCTATTAATGGATTTCCTTTTGCTTATCGGGGTTATTATCATCTTGTTTACGATCAGTCCGCCGCTTGCCCTTGCCATTATGATTATCCTGCCGATTATGTTTTTTATCTCAACAAGCCTGCGCAAAAAAATCCGGAGATCATGGCAAACCGTCCGCCTGAAGCAGTCTATGCTGAATTCTCATTTGAATGAAAGCATACAGGGCATCCGGGTTACTCAAGCTTACACGCAGGAAAAGGAGAACATTCAGTTCTTTGACGGGATCAACACGGAAAACTTCAGCAGCTGGCAGGATGCGACGCAGAAGAATGCTGTCTTCCGTCCATTTGTAGAAATGACAAATGCAATAGGCACTGCCATTCTTATTTGGTTTGGTGCTTCATTAATTGCAAATGAATCAATTACCATTGGAGAGTTTGTTTCCTTTGCTTTTTACCTGGGAATGTTCTGGGAGCCGATTTCAAGACTTGGCCAAGTGTATAATCAGCTGCTGATGGGGATGGCCTCATCTGAACGGATTTTCGAATTTTTAGATGAAAAACCAATTGTTTCAGAAACCGATGATCCGGTCGTTCTGCAAGATATGAAGGGGGATATCGAGTTTGATAAAGTTGAATTTTCATATGATGGGAACCGCAAGGCATTAAACGGAGTTTCCCTTCAAATTGAATCCGGTCAGACTGTCGCCCTTGTAGGACACACCGGTTCCGGAAAAACAACGATTGCAAACTTAATCAGCCGCTTTTACGATGCAACAGGCGGAGAAGTAAAGATCGACGGCTATAACATTCGGGATTTATCAATCGGAAGCCTGCGGTCGCAAATCAGCGTCGTTCTGCAGGATACCTTTATCTTCTCGGGAACGATCAAGGAAAACATCCGTTTCGGCAGACCGGAAGCAGCAGACGAAGAAGTCATTGCTGCTGCTGAAGCAGTCGGGGCAGATGAATTTATTAAAGATCTTGTAAATGGCTATGAGACAGAGGTTGAAGAACGCGGAAACGTGCTATCTGTTGGGGAAAGGCAGCTTCTTTCTTTTGCAAGAGCCATACTTGCTAATCCGAAAATATTAATTTTGGATGAAGCAACAGCAAGTATTGATACAGAATCAGAAGTGAAAATCCAGCAGGCCCTAAAAACGCTTTTAAAAGGCAGAACCGCTATTATGATTGCCCATCGCTTATCGACGATTCGCGAGGCGGACAATATTATTGTACTCGATCATGGGAATATTATGGAGCAGGGAAATCACGAAGAGCTTATGAAGCAGCAGGGAATCTATTTTGAGCTTGTGAAAGCTCAATTCAGAATGCTTGACGCAGGGTAAGAAGAGAGAGCCAATCGATCGCGGTTGGCTCTTTTTATTGATCCTATAAAATATTTTCAAAGAATGATAGAAATGATGAAACCTATTTTTATGACAATCGTATTACTTACAGAACATATAAAAATTGGAGGTAATTGGATATGGAACAGCAAACAAATCATGCAGTTGAAGGAAACACACCAGAGCCGCCTAAACCGTCTTTATTCGGAATGATCATGAACCCGGGAGAGCAATTTGAGCGCATTCGTCAAAACCCTAAAGTGCTTGTTGGTTTTCTCCTTGTTACATTGATGGTTTTAGTAGGTACTTTCTTATCATTTGTAAATGCTCCTGAACTTACAGGTGATCTAACATCAGAGCTTGGAGTTACAGAAGAAGAAGCCGCTATGTTTGGAACAATCATGGGCGTCGTCAGTATCGTTGTAGGAGGCATTGGCAGTATTATCGTTCTTATTATTATGGCTGCCATCACACTTGCGATTACGAAAATGGTTGGGTCTGCCGTTAAATTTAAACAAATTCTTTCCATGACGATTTACATTGCATTTGTCACATCGATTGGAACGCTTTTAAACGGACTTATTGCATTTTTAGTAAAAGAAGAAAATTATATCAATCCTTACACTAGCTTGAACAGCATTGTTGGTGCTGAAGGGGGCCTTGGCGGACTGCTCATGACGCTTGAAGTTTTCACGATTTGGGGAACGGTTCTAACGGCAATCGGACTTCAGCGCGTTGCAGGTTTATCAAAAGCGGCAGCCTGGACAATTGCGATCGTTTTCTTCGTCATCGGTGCAGTGCTGGCAACTGCAGGAGGCGTGCTTGAAGGGATGTTCCCTGCAGCATGAAGAAAAAAACCTGGATTTCAATCGGTGTCGTTTCAATCATCGCTTTGCTCGTTGGTGTAAACGTCTATCGTGCGATGAGCAAAGAGGTAGAAACCGTCCGTACAGTGAAGCTGTCTCAGCAGGAAATTGCTTCAAATGTGATGGTCCCTGGTACACTGAAGTTCCAAAATGAACAGTATATTTATCAAGATCCGGAAAAAGGGGACATTGCTGAAATTCTAGTAAAAGAGGGAGATGCCGTAAAAGAGGGAACTCCCCTCCTCCGCTATGAAAATCAGCAGTTTTCTCTAGAAAAAGAACAAAATGCTCTTTCCATTGAATCTGGTTATCTTAAAATTAATCAGCTTGAAAATCAGCTGGACGATCTCAATGAAAAAGAAAAAGATTTAAGCAAACAAGTTGGAGAAGATGAAGCTGAAAAAACGATCAATGCTGAGCGTGATCAGCTGAAAATGGAACAAAAAATGGCAGATATAGAACTTCGCCAGCTTCTGCTGCAAAAAGAAACGATAGAAAAACAGCTTAGTGCTCTCGAAGTGAAAAGCGACATGTCAGGCACTGTCATGACAATTGATGATAATCCTGAACAAGCAGCAGAACAGGGCGGCATAAAAGCAGTTATACATATTGCAAAAACAGATCAATTTATTGTCAGCGGCGTACTGTCTGAATATGATTCTTTAAAAGTGGCAGACGGACAGCCTGTTACCTTAAGTTCAGATGTTGTCCCTGACGCAAAATGGAAGGGAAAAGTCAGCAAAATCGGTCTGCTTCCTGAAGCTCCGCCAAGTTCAATGGGTACTGAAAATGCGGCTGTACAATATCCGGTAGAGGTATCCATTGAAGGCAGCGAAATGATGGCAAAACCCGGCTTTAAACTGATTATGGAAATTGAAACGGAAAAGCGCAGCGTGCAGACGGTACCTGTTGATGCTGTAAAACAAGATGGTGAGGACTATTTTGTCTATACCGTTCTGGACGGGAAAACGAAGAAAAAGACGATTGAAATAGGAACAGCTTCTTCCGATTATATGGAAGTTAAAGATGGATTAACAGCAGATGATGCGATTGTTTCAAAGCCGAAAGACGATCTTCAGAGCGGGACGGAAGTGACGGTGAAATGATCCAGCTTTCCGGCATTACGAAAAGCTACAAGGTCGGAAAAGAATCATTCGACGTTTTAAAAGACATCCATTTAACCATTGAAGAAGGCGAATTCATTTCCATAATGGGCCCATCGGGTTCAGGGAAATCGACGTTAATGAATATTATCGGCTGCTTGGACCGTCCGACAAACGGACATTATTTTCTGGGCGGAGAAGACGTTGCCGCCTATCAGGACACAGATCTCGCTAAAGTGAGAAACCTCTCCATCGGTTTTGTCTTTCAGCAGTTTCAGCTGCTGCCGAGACTGACGGCCTTGAAAAATGTAGAGCTTCCAATGGTCTATGCAGGAGTAAAGAAAAAAGAGCGGGAAGAACGGGCGATGCTGGCACTTGAGAAAGTCGGGCTTGCAGACCGGATGAACCATCTCCCGAATGAGCTTTCAGGCGGGCAAAAACAGCGTGTAGCTATAGCCCGTTCCATTGTCAACAGGCCTCGTCTTATCCTTGCAGATGAGCCTACAGGTGCTCTGGATACAAAGACAAGCGTCTCCATTATGGAGCAATTTGCAGCTCTTAATCTTGAGGGGACAACAGTGATCATTGTCACACATGAACAGGAAGTAGCGGACTACACGAAGCGCATCATCATGGTAAGAGACGGGGAAGTTCAATCTGCCGGGGCGGAAAGGAGAAACGCATGAGCATAATGGAAAACCTGCGGATGGCGTTCGCTTCTGTTCTCGCTCATAAGCTGAGGTCTATTTTAACAATGCTTGGGATCATTATTGGTGTTGCATCTGTCATACTTGTTGTGGCCATCGGACAGGGCGGAGAGCAAATGCTGAAATCGCAATTTACCGGTTCAAGCAACACGATTGAAGTGTTTTACCAGCCAAGTGAAGAAGAAATGCAGTCGAATCCCAATGCTTATATGGAATCAGCCTTTACTCAGTCGGATATTGATGAGTTATCAGGTATCCCTGAAGTCTCTAAAGTAGTGGCCTCCAGCTCGGAATTCATGCCTGCCAGGTACAGGGAAGATACAGTGGATACTTCCATTTTTGGCATTAATCAGGCTTACATTGAAGTAAACGAACTGAAAATTGAGTCTGGAAGAAATCTTGTTGAAGGCGACTTTATCGGCGGCCGCCGTGCTGGCGTCATCAGTCAGGAGACGAAAAAGGAGTTATTTAAAGAGAAAAATCCTATTGGTGAAGTAATCTGGGTAAATGGGCAGCCGTTTGAGATTGTCGGTGTGCTTGAAAAGCCGACTGGTCTTTTTTCTTTTGGCTCCATGGAAATTTACTTGCCTTCCAATACCTATCGTGCTTCCTTCGGCAAATCTGATTTTAATCAGGTAACTCTTCAGGCAGAAAGTGCAGAGGAACTTCAGGAAGCAGGAAAAAAAGCAACCGCGCTCTTGAATCAGAAGCATAATAAAGAGGATGCGTATCAAGTCTTCAATATGGAAGAAATCGCTGAAGGAATCGGACAGGTAACTAGAATTATGACATTAATCATCGGGTCCATTGCAGGGATTTCGCTCTTTGTCGGCGGCATCGGGGTCATGAATATCATGCTTGTTTCTGTCACTGAAAGAACCAGGGAAATCGGCATCAGAAAAGCGCTGGGAGCGACGAAAAGACAAATACTCACTCAATTTTTAATTGAGTCCATTACTCTAACCCTCATTGGCGGGATCATCGGCATTCTGCTTGGGGCGGGAGGGGCGTCGCTTGTTTCCGTTTTTGCAGGCTGGCCGTCGCTTGTTTCGTGGCAGGTTGTACTCGGCGGACTCGGATTCTCCATGATCATCGGCGTCATCTTTGGGATGCTGCCTGCAAACAAAGCAGCAAGACTCGATCCGATTGATGCTCTTCGATATGAATAAGGATAAGATAAGCTCATCTATTTAGATGAGCTTATTTTAATCGTGCTCTCATTAATATCCGAATTTTACTGTGGAATCTTTTCGCATGAAACAGGACTTCTCAGGCTGTGATTGGATGTAATAAGACGCAGGATCATAAACCAGAGAAAACCCGGCAGAACAGCCGATTCCACATTTCTCATAAAAAAACTCTTGCCCCATGCTGGTGATGATGGTAAAAAGGGTATAGGTATTTTATGTGCAGATGAGATTGGAATGATTACAATGAAGTTTGGGAAAATTGCCGCATTTCTTTTTAAAATGGGGGTGCTAGCCGTTCTTTTGCTGATGGTTTATTCTTCCTTGAGCATCTGGCATTTCGGCAATAAGCACGAAACCGTTAAGACCGATGCAGCCATTGTGCTCGGAGCTGCTGCATGGGGAGAGAATCCTTCACCCGTCTTTAAAGAACGGATCAACCATGCAATCAAGCTATATAAAAAGGAAGATGTTGATAAGATTATCTTTACAGGAGGCAAAGCGATCAAAACGGATTTGCCTGAAGCGGTTGTCGGAAAAAACTATGCGGTCAAGCACGGTGTGAAAGAATCAGATATTTTACTTGAGACAAGCTCAAGACTGACAGAAGATAATCTGAAGAACGCATATGAAGCAGGGAAAAAAGCAGGATTGAATTCTTACACGATCGTAAGCGATCCATATCATATGAAGCGTTCCTTCCTTCTTGCAAAAGAACTTGGGATGAAAGCTTATTCTTCACCTACTACGACTTCAGCGTATCAAACGTGGGAAACGAAATTGCCTGTGTATACAAAAGAAGTGCTTTTTTATGCTGGATACCTGGTAACGGCACCATTTGAATAATTAGAGAAAAAGAGGATCGTCTTTTAGATATAACGGGTTCGGTTCAGAGGTGCAAATACTTAAAAAACATTATAATTCGGAATCCAATCAGCATTTAAATTGAGGTCTATTTATTTGTTGATATATAAAGGTTTTTATTTTTTCAACAGGAGAATCAGCAGTACATTTCGCACACCAATTAACAAGAGTCTGTTGGATAGCAGTCAGCGTTTAAAAGAGATACGATAGTGAACAAAAGACACATATTAATCATTAGGAAAGGGATGATGACGATGACGAAATTATCTTATAGTGGTTTAAAATATGGAGAAAGTGATGTGGAAATAAAATTATTGGTGGATATACAAAACAATCATATTGAAATAACACATACCAAGGAAGTATCTCAAGTAATGAATTACTCAACAGGTGAATATATCGTAGTAAATCGAAACACCTTGAAATTTGAGGTTGTTTCATAATACGATTCTATTATTCAGTAAAATTTTTAAAAGCAACTGAGCGAATTCAGTTGCTTTTTCTGTTGTTAATGTATTGTTAAAACATATGCTATTTGTTATGCGAATTAGGTTGCGAATTGGTGTTTTGCACCTCACAACTGAACCCGTTACTTTTAGATGGATCCTCTTTTTTATTGCTTTATCATGGAATGACTTATAGAAGCACAAACTATTCAGAGTGTTAAGTTTAAGGAGAAGAGTGTGGTTCCTTTGTTTACAAGAGTGTGTGAATGGCTTTGGGGCTATCCTATGATCATTTATTTGTAAGTATTATGGTGCAGTCTAATGCAGTTTCCCTTTCTTTGGGGCATTCAGCAGGGCTGCCGAAATTAATAACCGGGGTGGCATTAATGGTTGTAACGGCTCTCGTTGTCTTCGGAGGAATGAAACGTATCAGCCGGGTCATGAGTGTTTTCGTGCCTTTAATGGTCGGACTTTACATAGCAGCAACTTTCTGGGTCATTATAAGTCATACAGCTGAGCTGCCAGCTATATTTAAAGAAATTTTTGTCCATGCGTTTACTCCATCAGCGGCACTGGGGCTTTTCCCTGGTGCTGCCATTGCAGGTACTCTTAGATGGGGGTTATCAAGAGGGCTTTATTCCAGTGAAGCTGGACTCGGTACATCAGCTATCGCTCACTCTGCCACAGCTGTAAAAAAACCGCTCACACAAGCCTATTGGGGAATGCTTGCGGTCATCGTGGATACTCTTGTCATTTGTACCCTTACTGGACTGGCCGTGCTTTGCTCCGGGGTTGGAAAGAGCACAGCGAGCAGGAGGCATCCTCTCTGGTTGCATATGCCTTTGCAACACTGATCCCTGAAAGGGCAGCGGCACATATGCTTTCTTTTTTCCTTACCTTATATGTTCTATCGACAATTATGATCATGATCTATTACGGGGAAAAACAAATGGAATTTCTTAGACCAGAAACAAAAATGCCTGCAGTTCGACTCTTTTATTTATCAGCGATTCTTGCCGGGGCTGCATGCAGTGTAAAGCTTGTCTGGACACTGCTTGATTTCTTCCTATTTTGATTGTCATACCCAATATTCTAGCTGTCATAAAACTGATTCCGGCTGTTAAAAAAGCCCTGCTCGAGCATTTACGTAATAATTCCAACCATTTGAATGAATAATTTTATACTGAAACCAAGTAAGATAACACCGGCAATGAAGGTAATGGCTTTCAGCATTCTATCTTTAATATAATCCCGGATAAAATGAATCGTCAGAGCAATATTTAAATTCCATAGAGTAACACCCGCTATGATCAGCAAACTGTAGATCAGCAAATAGAGAAAGGTATGATGCGGGCCAAGGCTTGTCAGCGCAGATCCATAAACCCCGAGCCAAAATATAAAAATAAACGGGTTGCCAAGAGCAATGAAAAAGCCAGTCCAATATGATCCCGCACCGCTCTTTTTTTCATCATCTGACTCTATTATTTTTTCTGCAGACAGCGAGCGGAGAATACTGCCAATGCCGAGCTTCGCTAAAAAATAGCTTCCAACAGCACTTAAGATTGCAGAAAACAGCGTGCTTTCAAGAAAGGTCACAAGACCGAGAAAGATGCCGAACATTAACATCATATCGACTGTGATGGCTCCGATTCCAACTAGCATCGCAGGCCAAAAACCTCCCATGATTCCTCTCTTGATCATCTCCAATTTAATCGGACCTATTGGTGCAGCCAGACTTATGCCAAGCACAATCGGTTTAACGATAAAGAATAAGCTTTCCATCCAGATTCATCTGCCTTTCGATTCCTTGTCCATTAAGTGTATTCGGACAGGCGGTATTTATTGATCATAATTTCTGCTGAGCTGCAATAAATTGAAAAAACGGATGAGGCGTGTACTGTTTTCTTTTTTGCTTGTGGAAAAAGGGTTTTGAATCGTCTGCGGTTAACTATTTAAAGAGAAAAATTTCCGGCAAACGAGGGATCTCATATGTCAAAAAAACGGAAGTCACACACATTACTGGAATGGGGCAAGGCGGTTTTGCTTGCAGTGGGACTGGCTTTGATCATCCGTCTATTTCTCTTTGAACCCTATTTAGTTGAAGGATCATCGATGGATCCAACTCTCCATGACGGTGATCGCCTGTTTGTGAGCAAATCAAGTTTTATGATCGGCGACGTGAAGCGGGGAGATATCGTCATCATAGATAGTGATGAAAAGGATGTTCATTATGTGAAAAGAGTCATTGGGCTTTCTGGCGATACAGTGGAGGTTAAAGGTCATAAGCTGAAAATAAATGGAAAGCAGCTTGAGGAGCCGTATTTGCTTTCAAATGAAAAGAAGGCGGAAAAACTTGGGATGTTTCTGATGGATGATTTCGAACCTGTCACTGTTCCGAAGCATGACGTTTTTGTCATGGGAGATAACCGGACAAACAGCATGGATTCGAGAAATGGTCTTGGATTCATTTCAAAGGACCGCATTGCCGGAAAGGCAGAATTTGTGTTCTTTCCATTTGAAAAAATAAGAAAAACAAAATAATGCTAAAGATGTAACCAAGTGGAAAACACTCTCGTCTATTCGTTTATATAAAAGGGGAGTGTGTTGAAAATGAAAAAGGCTGGAACGATCATCGTTATCCTATTTCTCGCATTATTTAGTGCAGCGTGCAGCAGTTCAGAAAGCGGGTCAGAAAAAAGTGCGGACAGCTCAGGCGGAGAATCTGCAAAAGAGACGGGTGACTCTGATATGGCCATGCATTCAGAAGGCGGGCAGGCTGACAAGGCAGAAATATCCTCACCTGAAAACAAAGCTGTCCCTTCTGCACCTGAAAACCGCAAAGTCATTTATACGGCTGATCTGTCTATTAGGGTGAAAAACTTTAATGAAGCTGTTTTTTCTTTTCAAAGTACCATTGCTTCATTAGGCGGATATGTCATTGAATCAAATACATATACAAACGAGGATGAAATGCCGAAAGAAGGATCCCTGACAGTCAAGGTGCCGCAGGATAAATTCCAGAGCTTCTTAAAAACCGTTGAAAAGGGAAGCGTAAAAGTGAATCAGCAGACGGTCACAGGCCAGGATGTAACAGAGGAATACGTAGATCTTGAATCAAGACTTAAAGCGAAAAAGGCCGTAGAGGAACGGCTTCTAAGCTTTATGAAAGATGCTCAAAAAACAGAGGATCTGCTGAAAATATCCTCTGATTTAAGTGCCGTACAAGAGGAAATGGAACAGATTACAGGCAGAATCAATTACTTAAAAAACCAAACTTCTTTCGCAACGATTACGATGCATATCTCAGAGGATAGGGTTACTGTGCCGGGACTTGAAAACAAACATTTGAATACATGGGATAAAACGAAAAAACAGTTCATGGAAAGCTTGAACTCTCTGCTTGCAGCCGGTTCTGCTCTAATTGTTTTTACAGCTGGAAATCTTCCTGTTCTGCTCGTTTTATTTTTAATCTGTTTTGCGTTGTGGCTTGGAATTAAAAAATACATGAATAAAGGCAATTCAGCGCCTCCCACTGATATGGGAGAATAATCTCTGGTTTTCTTTTTTCCATGATTGGGAAAAAGAAGAAAAAGGCGGGATGGAAATATGAAGGATACTATGTATATAAAAGCATGCTCTAAGTCGAAAAAAAATTGTGTATCAACCGTAAATACTTCGAGCTACCACCAAATGGAACCGATCTCTTTTATATGTGATGCAAGCGCCGCAATGAATCATCTAAGAAATGCACTTCACTCAATGGAGCATGCGGAAATTGCTGAGCAAAGCGAGAATCGTCTTCATGCTGTGTTTAGATCGAAAGTCTTGAAATTTAAGGATGATGTGGAGTTTTTCCTCGAACCCAGAGAAAAGAAGATTCATTTCAGGTCAGCATCACGGATCGGCTATTACGATTTTGGCGTCAATCGAAAACGCATGGAGGAGATAAGAGATCGATTCGGCAGAGAAACGCGCAGAATCGAAAAAACAGACATCCGATGAGGTTGTCTGTTTTTAAGAGAGAAGTAAGTATAAAATTTTGCGCTTCGATGTCTAGCTCCACCTCCTAGCCCCTCGGCCAGAACGGCTCCGTCTGTAAAGGCAAAAAGCGCCTTTTCAGCCGGATCCTTATCTGTCTGTCGGGTCTGACCAGTCGGTTCCGCTTTTCTAGATGTCTAGCTCCATCGCTCAGGCTCCTAGGCTAGAAAGGATCCGCGAGTATTGGCAAAAAGCGCCTTTACTGGCGGATCCTTATCTGTCATGCCTGCGCTAAACGGGCGCTTGCGCTTTTCTTATGTGTATATCAGCGTCAAAACGAGCATCGTGACAAAAACCGCTCCGATAATTCCAAGAATTGATTTTCCAAAAGATACCTTCGCATCTATTTTTCCGTATTTAGTTAAGATTTTTTTGCTGAAATAGTGGACGATGAGATAGATGACGACAAGGCCGATGAAGAAAGTGATATTGCTCGTCTGAAACCCTGTAAAAGCAAGGAACAGTCCGGTAAATAAAATATAGAGAGAGTATTCTAGGAGTGTAAGCAATTTCATATGGGATAACCTCCGGGATGTAATACACATAATCCTACCATAAAAATGCACCGTTCAAAACGTTTGGAATGTGAACATTAGATGGACTTTGCATAAATGACCCGATTATTTTCATGGCAAACCTTCATTTATTATTTTTTTTCGCCAGTTCGTGTTATAATTTTGTAGATTATGTATAGATGGAGGACTAACTTTAATGATTACAGTAAGCAATGTTGGATTACGATATGGTGACCGCAAACTTTTTGAAGATGTTAACATAAAATTCACCCCTGGCAACTGCTATGGTTTAATTGGAGCAAACGGTGCAGGGAAATCTACTTTTATTAAGATTCTCTCAGGAGAGATTGAAGCACAGACAGGAAACGTCAGCTTAGGACCTGGAGAACGTCTCGCAGTTCTAAAACAAAATCACTTTGAATATGAAGACTATGAAGTGATGAAGGTTGTTATTATGGGCCATGCCCGCCTTTATGAAGTGATGCAGGAGAAAGATGCCATCTACATGAAAGCTGACTTTTCAGATGAAGACGGCATGCGTGCAGCTGAGCTTGAAGGCGAATTTGCTGAACTTAACGGGTGGGAAGCTGAGAGTGAAGCTGCCATTCTTTTAAAAGGGCTTGGCATCACAGATGAGCTTCATGACAAGAAAATGGCAGACTTAACAGGCGGAGACAAAGTGAAAGTATTGCTTGCTCAAGCTTTGTTCGGCAAGCCGGACGTTCTTCTTCTTGATGAGCCTACGAACCACTTGGACATCAAAGCGATTCAGTGGCTTGAAGAATTCCTGATCAACTTTGAAAATACCGTTATTGTTGTATCCCATGACCGTCACTTCCTTAACAAAGTATGTACGCATATTGCGGACCTTGATTACGGGAAAATTCAGGTTTATGTCGGAAACTATGATTTCTGGTATGAATCAAGCCAGCTTGCAAGCCGCATGGCATCTGATGCAAACAAGAAAAAAGAAGAGAAAATTAAAGAACTTCAAGCGTTTATTGCGCGTTTCAGTGCTAATGCTTCGAAATCGAAGCAGGCTACATCAAGAAAGAAATTGCTTGATAAAATTTCCCTTGATGATATCAGACCATCTTCACGCCGCTATCCTTGGGTCGGCTTTACACCTGAGCGAGAAATCGGCAACGATGTTCTCCGCGTTGACGGCATCACAAAAACAATCGACGGTGTAAAAGTTCTTGATAATGTTAGCTTTATTATGAACAAAGAAGATAAAATTGCCCTTGTCGGCCGTGATGAAATCGCGATTACGACTCTATTTAAAATTCTAATGGGCGAAATGGAAGCAGACAGCGGAACATTCAAATGGGGAGTTACTACTTCTCAAGCTTATTTCCCTAAAGACAACAGCGAATTTTTCGAAGGCGTTGAATCAAACCTTGTTGACTGGCTTCGCCAATACTCGCCGAACGACCAAAGCGAAAGCTTCCTGCGCGGGTTCCTTGGAAGAATGCTCTTCTCTGGTGAAGAAGTTCTTAAAAAAGCAAGTGTCTTATCCGGTGGAGAAAAAGTCCGCTGTATGCTGTCTAAAATGATGCTCAGCAGCTCAAACATTCTTCTGTTAGATGAGCCTACGAACCATTTAGACTTAGAATCAATCACAGCCCTAAATAACGGATTAATTGCATTCAAGGGTGCAATGATCTTCACATCTCATGACCATCAGTTTGTTCAAACGATTGCAAACCGCATTATTGAGGTTACACCAAATGGCGTGATTGACAAACAAATGTCGTATGATGAGTACCTTGAGAATGAGGATGTTCAAAAGCAGATTCAGACTATGTATGCATAAAAAACGGAATAGCTTTGCCGAGAGCAAGCTGTTTTCCGTCATTTAATACAAAAAACCGCCAAATCGGCGGTTTTTTATTTTTCCTCTATCCAGCTGTCGACAAGATCTCTGTTCTTCTTTATCCACTTTTCTGCGCCTTTTTCATAGGCATCAGGTTCTTGTGTCAGTGATTCTTCCTGAACGTATTTAATAAGAGAATTTAATTGTTTATCATTCATTTTCCACTCTGACATCCATTTCACAATTTCCGGATGTTCTTCCGTAAATCCGATTCTTGACATCGAATGAATTTTATCAGGAGCACCGTACACATTTTTAGGATCGTCTAGGTACTTAATGTCGTAATCTGCGAACACCCAATGCGGACTCCAAAGCGTAACAACAATCGGTTCTTTCTTTTTATACGCTTTTTTAAATTCTGTCAGCATGGCAGCCTCGGAAGATTCAACAAGCTCATAGTCAAGGCCGTACTTCTGCTTCGCTTTTGTTGTCAGCTGCATCAAGCTTGAACCTGGATCGATCCCGATGATTTCACCATTGTATTCAGCTTTTTTAGAGTTCAAGTCTTCGATGCTGTTAACATCCTTCATATACTGGGGCACCGCAAGTCCAAGTCGTGTCCCTTCAAACCATGGCTCTCCGATTTCAACGTCTTTTTTAAACTTATCATAGAGCGGTTTGTCGGTAAGCGGGAGCCAAACTTGTCCGGTCACATCGATATCTCCCCGGGAAAGACCTGTCCATAGCGCGATTTTTTCAAGTTCAATGATTTCAACGTCATATCCTTTTTCCTCAAGAATCAGCTTCCATAAATAAGCAGTCGAAATGTTATCAATCCAGTTTACCATGCCGATTTTAATTTTTTTATCCGTATTTCCAGGAGTACATGAAGATAAAACAAAACAAAATAAGATTGCCATTGTTATTGCGTAAAAGCTTTTTTTCACTAGTAAAACCTCCAGCCGTATTATGTAACAAGTATGTTATTCCCTATATAAATGTATTGGAAACATTTAATTTGTTTCAATTTCTATTAGAGGGGGTAAAGATAACTGGTTCCGTTTTAGCAGCCGTCCATCATATATTCTTCCTATTCGAGCGGAAAAATTACATATTTCATTTTTATGATGTGAAAACTGAAACAATAGAAGTCGCGAGTGAGAGGTGTTTTGTACTTGAAAAAAGTGAAGCTAAAAGTGAATGAGATTACAAAAGTATTCGGGAAAAACCCGCAAAAGGGTGTAGATTTGCTGAAAAAAGGCAAATCAAAAGCAGAGATTTTAAAGGAAACAGGGATGACTGTCGGAGTTAACCAGGCAACCTTTGAAGTTTATGCAGGTGAAATTTTTGTCATCATGGGACTGTCAGGAAGCGGGAAGTCTACACTTGTAAGACTGTTAAACAAGCTGATTAATCCTACATCAGGCCATATTTACATTGATAATGAAGATATTATGAAGCTAAAAGGCGAATCCTTAAGGGAAATGCGCCGAAAAAAAATGAGCATGGTTTTCCAGCGCTTTGCCCTGTTTCCTCATCGTACTGTCGTTGAGAATGTGGAATATGGACTAGAAGTACAGGGAATGGAAAAGAAAGAAAGACACGAGCGTGCCAAAGAATCATTGGAGCTTGTAGGGTTAACAGGATACATGGACAGCTATCCGAGCGAACTCAGCGGAGGCATGCAGCAGCGTGTCGGACTTGCGCGTGCTTTGGCCAATGCACCTGATGTCCTCTTAATGGATGAGGCGTTCAGCGCCCTCGATCCTCTTATTCGCAAGGACATGCAGGATGAGTTGCTTGAGCTTCAGGAAAAAATGGAGAAAACGATTATCTTTATTACTCATGACCTTGATGAGGCCCTTAGGATTGGAGACCGCATCGCCCTTATGAAAGATGGATCGATTGTTCAAATCGGAACTCCGGAAGAAATCATGACAAATCCTGCAGACGAATATGTAGAACGATTTGTTGAAGACGTCAATTTATCTAAAGTCATTACGGCAGGTTCGATTATGAGCCGTGCGGAAACAATCCTGCTTGACAGAGGCCCTCGTGTAGCGCTCAAGCTTATGAGAGATGCAGGATATTCAAGTGTCTATACGGTCGATAAAAAACAAACGCTGATGGGACTAATATCTGCTGATGACGCAGTTAAAGCAATCAACGAAGATTTGCCGACAGAAACATACGTTGAGAAAGATATTCCTTACGTGACGGTGGACACAGTTCTCGACGATCTTTATGAAAAAATGGCATCGAGCAAGTATCCATTGCCTGTAGTGGATGAAAACATGAGAATTAAGGGAATTATTAAACGCGAGAAAGTGATTCAGGCTCTTGCGGGAACAGAGAAAAAAGAGGTGAATGTCCATGAATAACATTCCTAAAATTCCAGTCGGCAGATGGGTTGATGGATTTGTCACCTATTTAAATGAAACGTTTGAAGGCTTTTTCGGCTGGCTTTCAGATGGGATTGAAGGATTTACCGATCTTATTGTATACGGATTAATGGCTATACCTGCTTTATTGCTGATTTTGATTGTAACAGGCATAGCATGGTATGTGAGCCGAAGCTGGTCATTGCCGGTTTTAGCTTTTGTCGGACTGCTGTTTATTGTTAACCTTGGATATTGGGAACAGACAATTGATACCCTGTCACTTGTCTTAACCTCCGTTATTATTTCGATTATCATTGGAGTGCCGATTGGGATTATTGCTTCTCAGAATGAAACATTTTCAAAAATTATGACGCCAATCCTGGATTTAATGCAGACAATGCCTGCATTTGTTTACTTAATTCCGGCGATTCTTTTCTTTGGTATTGGAGTCGTTCCAGGGATCATAGCTTCTGTTATCTTCGCTATGCCGCCGACCATCAGATTGACAAACTTGGGGATTCGCCAGGTTCCTGAAGATCTGGTTGAAGCAGCCAATGCATTTGGATCAACCACTATGCAGAAACTTATTAAAGTTGAACTTCCGCTTGCCACTAAAACCATTATGGCGGGAATTAATCAAAGCATCATGCTTGCTCTCTCAATGGTCGTTATTGCATCACTTGTAGGTGCTCCCGGGCTTGGAGTGGATGTTTACAGGGCTGTAACAAGAATTGAAGTTGGACGGGGATTTGAAGCGGGAATTGCTATTGTCATCCTGGCTATTATTTTAGACCGCATTACTCAAAATCTTGGGACGAAGAAAAAAGAAGGTTAAGAAGAAATCCTGCTTATTCCGAGCAGGATTTTTTGTCTTTTCTTAAAAGCTTCTATAAACTTATATATGAAGGGAAGGGGATGGAAAAGTGAAAGTTTTAGTAGTTGGTGCAGGAGCGGTGGGCGGATATTTTGGTGCCCGTCTTGCCGAAAAAGGGGAAGATGTCACGTTTTTAGTCAGAGAAAAAAGGGCACATTTGCTGAATGAACAAGGTCTGCAAGTAAAAAGCATACACGGAGATTATCAGCATCGTGCAAAAATAGTGCTTGCAGGAGAGAAAAGGGAACCATTCGATCTCATCCTGTTATCTGTCAAAGCTTATCATCTGAAAAATGTCATGGAAGAATTAGCTCCATTTGCAGGAAATCAAACACTCATTATGCCGCTTCTAAATGGATTCGCCCATTTAGAGATGCTGCAGGAGAGATTCTCTGAGGATCGTGTCATCGGCGGTTTATGTTTTATTGAATCGACAGTGGATCAGAATGGGGCAATCGTGCAGACCAGTCCGATCCATGAGCTCGTCTACGGGGCACTAAACAGTGAGCAGGCTGAAGCAGTTGAAAAACTGGAAGCATTATTTGCCGGCTCAAATGCTGAGATTCGAAAGAGTGACAGGATACTCGCTGATATGTGGCATAAATATATGTTCATCTCCGGCTTGTCTGGTGTCACAACACTGTTCCGTTCACCAATCGGTCCCATCCGCGAAAATGAATTCGGAATAAGTGTTACACAGAAACTCTTTTATGAAATCGGATCGATTATGCGTGCGGAAGGTGCGCCAATTGCTGATGGAATTGAAAATATTCAGCTCGGAAAAATACATAACATGACACATGGAATGAAGTCCTCCATGCAGAGGGATATGGAAAAACTGACAGAAGTCGAAGCAGATCATCTGCAGGGGTATCTATTGAAGCTTGCCGAAAAACATAAAATAGAAGCGCAGGTTTTATCGATGGTGTATGCGAATTTGAAGATATATGAGAAGAATCGCTAAGAGAACCTGCCTGCGTTAAACTTAAGTAAGTGAATAGCATTAGGAAAACGCCCAATTTTCTAATTGGGCGTTATTATCATTTTGACAGCAATTGATAAAGGTACATTTTTGTACATAAATACTAATTCACTTGTGTATGATTCCCCATCTGGGCAAACTCTCTGGTTTTGTGGAATCAAAGGGGCCGTATGATTCCACAACTGGCAAACTTCCGGGTTTTGTGGAATCAAAGTGGTTGTATGATTCCTCAATTGAGCAAACTTCCGGGTTTTGTGGAATCAAAGGGTCGTATGATTCCTCAATTAGTCAAACTTTCGGGATTTGTGGAATTAAAAGGGTCGTATGATTCCTAAATTGACCAAACTCCCGGGTTTAATGGAATCAAAGTGGTCGTATGATTCCTCAATTAGTCAAACTCCCGGGTTTTATGGAATCAAAGTGGCCGTATGATTCCTAAATTGGCCAAACTCCCGGGTTTAATGGAATCAAAGGGCCGTATGATTCCTCAATTGGTCAAACTCCCGAGCTTTATAGAATCATAGACCGTATGATTCCACAACTGAGTAAGCACCCGGGTTTTGTGGCATCAAAGAATGCGAATGATTTTACAGTTGAATGAACGAAATGGACGACTGAAGTGTACTGAATACTCAACAAGCACACCTCTTTCTTCCTGAAAAAAACCAACAAAAAACGGGTGCAAATTGCTGTGCAATTTACTGCCCATTTTCTTACCTATTGCATATTGCATGCCATTTTAAGAAAGCTATTTCTGCAATGCCTCCAGCTGATCATACAGCCAGGCATGATCTAAATTTTCACCGATAAAAACAAGCGTCTTTTTCATTTTAACAGGCTCTTTTAAGTAGAGCGGCATGCCGTAAGAATACTGAAACAAGTACGTATCCTGGGAATGTGTAAAGGAAAGGTAACCCTTTATGCGGTAGATCGTATCAGGCATGTTTCTCAGAAAATCTTCAAAAGCGTCAAAATCAATTTGTTCTTCAAAGGTATGAACATATGTCTTTAAATGAAGATCGAGCTGTACATGTGTTTTTTGATGCTCCTTCTGCTGCTTGCGGGTTAAATGCTGAAAATCGCTTAATCTTATATTGGCGTATTGAGTCAGCAGCACTTTGGAATCAGGGGCAATGTTCTGAATGTCAAAGACGAGGGATGCCTGTTTTGATTCTGAGAGATTGTCCACTTTATTCAAAAGAACAATATCAGCATGATGAATTTGTTCCTGCAGGAGCTTTTGAAGCTGAATGCTTAAGGCACGGCGATCATGATAGCGGGCGCCATCAACAAGCGTTACGATGGACCCAATGGCTAACTTTTCAGCAAAAACAGGCGATAAACAAGCGTCCAGCACTTCAATCGGATGTGCCGCACCTGTTGTTTCAATATAGATCGCATCTAGATCGTATTGTGAGAGCATACCCTGGAGCTGTGCTTCTAATTGCCCTTGCATTGTGCAGCAAACACATCCATTCAAAAGCTCTTTTAAAGGAATATCGTCCGAGACAGCGTCAGAATCGATGGATACTTTCCCGAGTTCATTCATAATGACGGCAATTTTTCGGTTTTTATCTTGTTCTTGTTTTAAAATATTTTTTAATAGCGTTGTTTTACCCGCTCCTAAAAATCCAGATAATATGTAGACTTCAACAGATTTCATCGTTTTACTCTCCCGTTCAGGTTGATATGTCTCATCGTACATGAATTCTGCTTTTTCCGTCAATCATCTTCATAAAATAAGAAAATTCAATGAACATGTAAATCTTTCTATTGTTTATTCCTTTAGTTCACTATAGAATGAAAACTGTTGACACTTTTCCTAGCAATCTAGTAGGAATTGGCAGTATGTGTTAATGAAAGGCTGTTTTTTGCAAAGACTGAGATTAGAAAACAATGTCTTCCTAAAGAGCCTAGTGAAAACGCCTGGGGGTTACGATACGTTGAAAAAAATTGCATGGGTAACAGATAGTGTATCTTGCATTTCTGAAGATACTGCTGAAAAATACGGGATAAATGTAGTGCCGCTCTCGATCATATTTGATGGGAATTGTTATAAAGACGGCATTGAACTGACAAATGATGAGTTTTATGAAAAGTTAAAAGCATCGAAAGTTTCACCAACAACAAGTCAGCCTGCTGTCGGTGATTTCGTTCTATTATATGAGAAACTGAAACAGGAATACGAAATGGGGATTGCCATTCATGTGACTTCAAAAGTAAGCGGCACCCTGAATGCTTCCATGCTCGCTGCAGAAATTGCCGGGTTTAATATGGTTCATATAGATTCTAAAATTGGCGCAAAAGCTCAGGAATACATGATGCTTGAGGGTGCCCGCATGGACCGGGAAGGGTATACAGGCAAAGAAATAGCCGAACATTTGCAGGAGCTCCCTGAGCGGGTAAGAGGACTTAACTTGATTGGCAGCCTAGAGCAGCTTCACAAAGGGGGACGTGTCTCCGGCGTGGGCATGGTAATCGGCAATCTGCTGCAAATTCGCCCGATTATTGAGTTTCAGAATGGTGAATTGGTTCAGCTTGAAAAAGTAAGAACGACCAAAAAAGCTGAAAACCGCATTTTCGAACTTTTTAAAGCATCCTATACAGAAAAGGGTGTTTATGGAGTAGCTGTCATTCACAGCAACCTCTTTGAAAAAGCGGGTGAGTGGAAGGAAAGACTTTCGCAAATCGACCCGTCATTGGAAATTGAAGTTGGAGATTTAAGTCCTGTGATTTCCGCTCATGTAGGAGAAGGAACAATAGGACTGATGTGGTTTGAAAAGAAACCATCTGAGAAATAAGAAAAGCGCAAGTGCCCGTTTAGCGCAGGCATGACAGATAAGGATCCGTTAGTGAAGGCGCTTTTTGCCAATACTTGCGGATCCGTTCTGGCCGAGGAGCCTGAGCGCTGGAGCTGGACAAAGAAGCGCATAAAATATAAATTTTAATACTATAAATAGAAATCGCCTGGAGTGAATCTCCAGGCGGTTTTTTAAAATTTAGCCTAAATGGCCCAAGTACCCTTTCTGAACAGCGGCTCGCTCGTGCCGTCTTCCAGGATCCCGTCAATATCCATTTCAGCAGAACCAATCATAAAGTCAACATGTGTGATGCTTGAATTGACGCCGTTTTTCTCCAATTCTTCGCGGGACATTTTCTTTCCGCCTTCAATACAGAAAGCATAAGCATTGCCGATTGCCAAGTGATTGGATGCATTTTCATCAAAAAGCGTATTATAGAATAAAACATTAGACATCGAAATAGGTGAATCGTGCGGAACAAGAGCTACTTCCCCTAGGTAATGGGAACCCTCATCTGTTGCCACAAGCTCTTTTAAAATTTCTTCGCCTTCTTCTGCCTTTACGTCTGTGATCCGGCCGTTTTTAAATGTAATCGAGAACTTATCAATGAGGTTACCGCCGTAGCTGAGAGGTTTTGTGCTTGCTACAACTCCATTTACGCCTTCTTTTTCAGGAACTGTGAACACTTCTTCGGTCGGCATATTGGCCATAAATTCATTACCTTGTTCATTAACGCTTCCTGCACCAATCCAAAGATGTTTTTCAGGAAGCTCAATTGTTAAATCTGTTCCTTGTGCACGGTAATGAAGCTTTTTGTACTTTTTGCCGTTCAAATATTCTACCTTGCTGTTCAGGGATTGATCATGTTCTTTCCATGCAGCTACAGGATCTTCAAGATCTGTGCGGGTTGCTTTGAAGATTGCATCCCACAGTTGTTCAACTGTATTTTCGCCGGCTTCCGGGAATACTTTTGCAGCCCATTTCTCAGATGGAACCGCGATTACAGACCAGCTTACTTTGTCTGCCTGAACATAATTTCTGTATGTAGATAACGCAGTGCCTGCAGCTTTTGAATTAGCAGCAATTCTCTTTGAGTCGATGCCTTTTAATAAATCAGGGGAAGATGAAACGATCGACATGAAGGCAGCGCCATTTTCGGCAAGCGCTTCAAGACCCTTTGCACGCCACTCAGGAAATTCTTCAAAAGCCTCCTGCGGTGCAAGCTCAAACCTAGTGCGGGTTACTTCATCGTCATTCCAGTCTACCTGCACATGTTTTGCACCTGTTTCATAGGCTTTTCTTACAACTAAGCGAACAAATTCCGCTGCATCAAGTGAAGCGTTGATGACAAGAGTTTGTCCTTTTTGAATATTTACGCCAACCTTAACAGCAAGCTCTGCATATTTTTCGAGATTATTTTGAAAAGAAGT
The DNA here is from genome assembly GCF_009674765.1 of Metabacillus idriensis. Lineage (GTDB taxonomy): Bacteria > Bacillota > Bacilli > Bacillales > Bacillaceae > Bacillus_P > Bacillus_P idriensis. The sequence goes on from NZ_WKKF01000001.1 coordinate 1,146,686, forward strand.
CATTAGTTTATCTCCTTTAACCAGAATTAGTTCTATTTTATCAGAACTGCTAAGATTAGGAAATGAAAAAGACTGAGTATTCTATATACAAACAGCTGTCAGATCGGAATACTTTATCAAATTGGCGAGAAAAGATAGAATATAAGGTGAAAGAAGGTGGAATCGTGCTTGATCAGCAATTCATCAAAACAAACCGGCAAAAAGCATTGTTGGAAAAAGCTTCTGAGCTTGCAGAGCAGTTTTCTGAGCGGGCAGATTATTATGATCGGGAGGCTCTTTTTCCTTTTCAAAACTTTCATGATTTAAAAAAAGCGGGATTCTTGAAATTATCAATCCCAGGAAAATATGGCGGTGACAATCTGTCTCTTTATGAATTTGTGTTGATACAGGAAAAACTGGCACAGGGAGACGGGGCAACAGCTTTATCGCTCGGCTGGCATCTGGGAATCCTCATGAACATTAGAGAAACTGAAAAGTGGGATGAAAAAACGTATGCCCGGATTTCCCGAGAAATCATACAGTTCGACAAATTACTGAACAGTGCCGCTTCTGAACCGAATGGAGGAAGTCCTGCAAGAGGCGGCAAACCTGAAACGACAGCAAAGCGGAGCGGTGATAAGTGGATTATTAACGGCAAGAAAATATTCACATCTCTTGCTCCTGCACTTGATTATTTCCTGATCACTGCAACGATCGAAGATACTGGAGAAGTAGGGGAATTTATTATTCCAAAGGAATCTCCCGGTTTGTCCATTGAAGAAACATGGAACACGCTTGGAATGAGAGGAACAAGAAGCGATGATTTAATTCTTGAGAATGTGGAACTTGAACTAGAAGCGATGACAGGTTTGAAAATGAAACCTTCTAAAGGAGCGTCTCCGCAAGGGTGGCTGCTTCATATACCTGCATGTTATTTGGGAATTGCCATAGCAGCGAGGAATTTTGCTGTCGAATTTGCAAAAAAACATCAGCCAAACAGTTTAAATCATCCCATTAAAGATTTGCCTGAAGTGAGAAGAAAGATTGCAAACATGGACCTATCGCTTCTGACTGCTAGACATCTCTTATATGGAACAGCGGAAAAATGGGACACTGCTCCAAACGAACGGAATAAACTCGGAGCAGAGCTCGCAGCTGCCAAGACAGTTGCTACAAATACAGCAGTCGAAGTGGTCGACCTTGCCATGCGGGTAGTTGGCGGACAAAGTATCTTTAATTCCCTTCCTCTCCAAAGGTATTACAGAGATGTAAGAGCAGGGCTTCATAATCCTCCGGCGGATGAAATTACGTTCGCCATCCTTGCAGACCAGGCTTTTAGTGAGGGAACGGGAAAATGAACCTTCCAAGAGAGTTTAAACAAACGATTATAGGAGTTCATGGAGATAAAGGGGAAGCCTGGATCCGTAAACTTCCTTTCATCATTGCGGGGTGCGAGCAGACTTACGGCCTGAAAATAGGCGATCCTTATAAATTGTCATATCATTATGTAGCTCAGGCTATTAAAGCAAATGGGGAAGAGGCAGTTGTTAAATTCGGACTCCCAAACCATAAAGATTTGATTGCTGAGAGCATCGCATTAAAAATACTGGGCAGGGGCAATGGCATGGTTAAACTGATTGATGAACATATAAATGACGGCCTCTTAATTTTGGAAAAATTAAACCCGGGCACCATGCTTTCAGAGGTTGAAAGTGATGAAAAAGCTATTTTAGCTGCTTCTTCTGTTATGAAAAGAATTTGGCAGCCGTATGCAGGCGGTCATCCTTTTCCTCACTTGTCAGATTGGATGTCTGGCTTAAGGAGGGTGGAGAAAAATATCATAGATGAAAAATGTATACATAAGGCTGAGGCTCTTTTTGCTCAATTAATAAACACCATTTCTAAACCCATTCTATTGCATGGCGATCTCCATCAGGATAATATTTTGAAAAAGGACAGGGACTGGATTGCCATAGATCCCAAGGGGGTTATAGGTGAAGCTGAATTTGAAGTCACAAGCTTCTGTAAAAATTATTTATTTGATAAAAAAAATCCCCGGGACGTGCTTGAAAAGAGAATTGAGCAGTTTGAAAAAGAATTAGGTATGGACAGAAGCCGTATGATTGGCTGGGGGTTTTGTCAGGCTGTGCTAAGTGCATGCTGGTGTCTGGAGGATGGGGCTTCCTGCTTTGAAGAGAATCTTCAACTGGCCGGAATATACGAATCCATGATGTAATTGCTTACAAATACTGTTGACAGATTTTGTTTGATTATCATATACTAATATCATTCTAATATCGGAAAGGAAAAGGTACTGGAGACATGTGGAACTAATCTTATTTTCTAAACGTTTTTTGAATAAGCAAAAAAACGAGACCTAGAGAATAGGATGAGTGCGCTCATTTTTCATACCATTTCCAGCTGAAGACCCAAATCTATGCATCTTTCTGCATTTTTTGGCGGGTATTCCGTTTATTTCATATGGTTGAAATCCTCTCTAGGCGAACTTGGGAGGTTTTTTTATGGCTAAAAAAGAAAGATTAGTAAAACAGCGGCATGCAAATACAATCCTTAATGTGAAAGATGTAAAAAAACAATATGGAGATCAAGTCATTCTTGAAAACATACAGTTTGAATTGAAACAAGAAGATTGTGCCGGATTAGTCGGCTACAACGGAGCAGGCAAGACGACGTTAGCCAATCTGATTTTTGGGAAGCTTCTTCCTGATGAAGGCAGCATTACGAGAAAAAAAGATCTGAAAATCGGATATCTGCTGCAATCAGTTGATTACACCGTACATGATTTTAAAGGGGTCTTAGAAGATCAAAGCTTTGAGAGAATTTTTGAAACAACAAAAAAATTAGGGCTTGAAAAAGTGCAAAATTGGAAGGAAGACCGGCTTCATCATTTAAGCGGCGGGGAGAAGCTGAAGCTTGCACTCGCTCATGTATGGACCACAAATCCCGATCTGCTGATTCTGGATGAACCGACCAATCATTTGGACTACCATGGAATAGAATGGCTTGCAGATCAGCTGAGGACCAATACTTGCGCCGTGCTGATCATCTCCCATGACCGTTACTTTCTTGACAGGACCGTATCTCATATTTTCGAATTGGAAAATAAGAAGATAAAGGAGTTCAAAGGGAATTACACGGCATACAGGAACGAGAAGAAAAGACTGGCAGAAGAACAAAAGCATCAGTATGAAGTGCAGCAGCGCTATAAAGCGAAAATTGAAGGGCAAATGGAGAATTTAAAGAATTGGTCAGAAAAAGCGCACCGGGAATCAACCAAACAGGGGAGTCCTTCCGAACGGAAACAAATGGGCTTTAAAGAATACAACCGGGTAAAGGCGAAAAAAATGGACATTCAGATCCGTTCTAAGATGAAGAGGTTAGCGGCTGAACTTGAAAAGGATAAAAAAGAAAAACCCCAGGAAGAAGCTAAAGTCATGTTTCAGTTCGATTCTAGCGGAAAAAGGGGCAAGCGCGTACTTGAAGCAAAAGCGCTTGAAAAAACGTTTGGGCAGCTTTCCCTGATTAAGAAAAGTCATTTTTATATTAAACATGGAGAAAGAATAGGCATTATCGGAAAAAATGGAGCCGGCAAATCGACTCTCATTCGGATGATTCAAGGGTTGGAGGACGTGACCGGCGGCGAGCTATGGAAAAGCGAAACGATGAAGATCGCCTATTTAAGCCAGGACGTAAATGATTTAAGGGAAGATGCAACCGTTCTTGAAGCTCTGGATCTTCATGAGAGGGAACAGATTTTAAGAGCGCGGACCACTTTCGCAAACATGGGACTGACTGAGGAGAAGCTTAAGCAGCCGATTGGTTCACTAAGCCTCGGTGAACGCACAAGGGTGAAGCTTGTGTCTATGATCCTGAAAGAATACGACGTTCTCATACTCGATGAGCCGACAAACCATCTGGATCTCCCGAGCCGGGAACAGCTTGAGGAGACGCTTGATGAGTTTGAAGGGACCATCATCATTGTGTCTCATGATCAGTATTTTATGAACAAATTGTGTGATAAGCTGCTCGTATTTGAAGACGCGATGGTAAGAAGAGTTGAAATGAAGCTCGATGACTATTTATCAAAGGGCAGAAATGAATGGAATGAAACAGATACTGAAAAAGAGCTGCTTAAAATCGATCATCAGCTGACAGCTGTGTTAAGCAAACTCAGTGTAATAAGCAGAGAAGACCCTTCTTTTGCAATGCTTGATGCAGAGTACAGCAGACTTCTTCAAGAAAAGAGGAAGCTGATAAGATGATAAAAAAGGCTGAGTCGCAATGACTCAGCCTTCTATTATCTATTTAGTTTATTGAAGCTGCTAAAATTTGAACTTCAAGACTGCCGCTTTTTTGATCGACTATCGTTTTGATAATAACAGGAAAATCTTTATTATTCATGAATTTAAAATCGTAGCCGCCCCATGAAACAGTCGCATCCTGATTGATAGGGACATAACCGACTTCTTTGGAATGGTGGTGAAGTTCGATTATTTCAAGGCCGGCTTTTGCAACAGCGTTGTACAAAGTGCTTGATGTCTGACAGATTCCTCCGCCAATTCCTTCGACAAACTCTTTATTTACAATCTCAAGCGCTTTTTGGTAGCCGCGTGCAGGGGTTCTCTCCCCGACAGCCAAATTAAAATAAAATCTGTCTCCTGGCCCCAAAACGATGTCATCAATTGCATTCGATGAAAGGGCAATGTTGGTGCTTCTTCCTGCAACAGAAGGATTAAACGTTGTTTTGTAGCTTCCGATCACTGTTTGCGCAGCGCCATTTAAGGCTTCCTGTGTAATATTTGGAGCTGTTTCCGTAATTGGCAGCAGAATTTCGTGACTGAAAGCAGATAGATTCAGCAATTGATTGAATAGAGCTTCTTCATCAAGCACTACACGGCTTTGACCCGGTAAAAGTTTGCCGTCTTCGACTTTTGAAGGAGTCATTGGCTGATCAAATTTATCAGCCATTTGCCGGACCAGAGCCTTCATATCCTCTTCATGCTGCTCTTTATCTTTATCGTCAGCTGGTACGAATGTTGCTGCTGTACTGCCATCTCTGCTGTCAATCAGAGCAAACTCCCGATTTATTTCCATCGCCTTTGAAGAAACAGCTTTTGCACTCACCGCATTTTTCGTCATGATAAGGCTCTCTTTTTCTACTAAACCGCATCCGCTTACAACTAAAATAATTGACACGAACAAAAATAAGCGTTTTATCTCGTTCTCCCCCAGTGAAAATGCAGATTATTTTATGTGAATCATACAATAGGTAAGACGCATGTGAAAAGAGAAAAGTTTCAAAAATCTGGAGAAAAAAAGAATAATTTTCAAATGATTGTTTATTTTGAAGAAATATGGAGAATAGATTATAGAACATACGTTCTTTTATTTGCAGAAAAAAAAGAACCGCATTCAGTTGCGGCTCTTTACAGCTTACTTTGATACTTTTTGCAGCTTGTGAATGACCTGAAGAGATCTTCCAGTTCCGATTGCCACTGATTCAAGCGGGCTTGGTGCAAGGTGAACAGGAACAACAATTTCTTCACTGAGCCATTCCTGCATGCCTTTCATTAAAGCGCCTCCGCCTGTCAGAATCACCCCGCGGTCTACAATATCGCCGCTAAGCTCTGGCGGGCAGTCTTCAAGGGTAGCACGGATCGCTTCTAGAATATGAAGCAATGATTCTCTCATTGAATTCTGCATTTCAGTTGATGACAGAGTGATCGTTTTTGGAAGGCCTGTAACAAGGTCACGCCCTCTGACTTCCATTAACAGCTCGTCATGCTTGACAAGAGCATAGCCGATTTCCATTTTAATGTTCTCAGCCGTGCGCTCACCGATTAACAGGTTATAGTTTTTACGGACATATCCAATGATATCCTCATCAAGCTGATCTCCGCCGATTCGGATGGAGTGGCATGATACCACGCCGCCAAATGAGATAATGGCAACCTCTGTTGTCCCGCCGCCGATATCAACAATGACATTTGCAATTGGTTCATCTACGGGAAGATCTGCGCCAATTGCAGCTGCAACAGGCTCCTCAATTAAATGGACAATTTTAGCACCTGCATTTTTTACTGCATCGTGAATGGCACGGCGTTCAACACTTGTTGCACCTGAAGGAGTACATACGACAACAGTAGGTTTTCTGATTGAGAATCCTAATTTTTTCGAAGCTTTTTTCATAATTTGCTTAAGCATTTCAGTTGTTACATCATAATCAGCAATGACACCGTCTTTAAGCGGACGGACCGCCACAATTTTACCCGGCGTTTTGCCAATCATGCTTTTTGCTTCCGTCCCTACAGCCAAAACATTTTTTGTTACTGTATCAATCGCCACAACGGACGGTTCATTTAACGCGATTCCTTTTTCCTTGCTGTATACAAGAATATTTGCTGTACCTAAGTCAATGCCAATTTCAGAAGTAGAAAACATTTATTTTCACCCAATCCTCATAGATTTCGAGTCTTTTATATTCATTCTGCAAACAGTGTCGATTTATGGGGGTACCAGTCCTTTTTTGATGTATTTTTTTTGAACTTCAGGGAATAAGAAAGAGAGAATTGAAAAAAAGGAAGTGCATCTATAATGGAAGTGAAATTTTGCCGGCATTCATTTGTTGTAAAAACCAGCATCGTTCTGCCGTCTGATACAAACAATTACGGAACTTTATTCGGCGGTAAGCTGATGGCTTATATTGATGACGTAGCAGCCATTTCGGCCATCAGGCACGCTCGCTCGCATGTTGTTACGGCATCAACGGACTCTGTTGATTTTCTGCATCCTATTTATGAAGGAAACTCCGTATGTCTTGAAGCATTTGTAACATACACGGGGAGAACATCAATGGAGGTTTTTGTAAAGGTCATAGCAGAAGATCTTCTCAACGGAAATCGAAATGTATGTGCTCTATCTTTCTTAACAATGGTTGCAGTAGATGAACATAATAAGCCAACTCCCGTCCCGAAAGTTGTTCCAGAGTCAGATACAGAAAAGACGCTGAATGACTCAGCACTCAAGCGGGCAGCCATCCGGAAAAAGCGAAAAGAAGAAACCGAATCAATGGCAGCCGCATTCGGAACAGATTATCCTTGGCTGTAAGGGGACTGGAGAATAGAAGTGGATTTTGATCAGAGCCTAGAGGAGCAGGGATACACCCTGATCCTTAGGCTTAAAAAAGGATAAAGGGAATAGAACTTGACTCTTTTTCATTATGCTGAAATGAAATCTTCATAAATGCCCCTAAAGAAATTAATTAATAAATGGATGTATAGATATGGATTAAAGGGGGGGGTAATTAATTAATAATCTTTATCTATGATAATCTGTGGACAGAAAACAGTTTCTTCTGCTAAAAAAGAAGTATATTCAACTATTAGACTAGTCTATAATCCTATAAAGGCTTTTAGGAAGCAGCATCATACAAAAAAGGAGAAACGAAATTGAAGCAGCTATGTATAATACCATGCGGAAATAAAAAAATTTGGGATAAGGAGCCCCACCTTGGACAAGTTGAAGCTGAAAATGCCTATACAGGGACCTTTCATTTGCTTTGCCGCCAGTATGCAGAAATGTTTTTTGATGACTGGGTTATTCTTTCTGCGAAACATGGATTTTTATTTCCTGAGGATTTAGTACCCGGAAATTATAATGTCTCTTTCAGTATGAAAACAAAAGAAGTAATAAAACTTGAAAAACTTCAGATGCAGGCAAATGAAAAGAACCTTCATCAATTTGAAGAGTTTGTTGTACTTGGAGGGAAGAAATTCAAGCCTATTGCAGAAAATACACTTAAAGGAAAATTCATTTATCCGCTTCAGAATTGCAGAGGAATTGGTTATATGCAGCAAATGCTGAAAAAAGCGGTACTGACTGAACATAGTCTGCATGATTAATAGATGCAAACCAAGCGTCGGAATATGCTGATAAATCAGAAAATGGTATACTGAAAAAAATAGAACCCGAAAAGGTGCTGCGATGAACAAATATGCGGGCAGAATGATAATAACTTTTCTAGCTGTATGTATTCTGATTTTATGGAATATCTTTGACTTTATCTTTGGGAGTCAGTCCGTTCCTATGCTGTACAGCAGTTTATTCTGCGTCATCATCTTGGCTGTTGTCTGGAAACTGGGAACTTATTTTGATCATTCCAAGCTGTTGATTCAGCAGCTGAGCGAAAGCCAGCGCCGCTATAAAAACCTGCTTGATGAGACAAAGATGGTCCTTGAGAACATCCAGGAAGTGGTGTTTCAAACGGATGGTGAAGGGAACTTTATTTACTTAAACCCTGCGTGGACGGATTTAACAGGTTATGAACGTTCTGAAAGTCTCTATGCAAGCTTTTATCATTACATCACTTTTGAGGAAAAAAAGAGAGTGAGAAGCACGCTTGCTGACTATACGGCTTCGAAGCGGGTAGAGGGAAGACTTGAAACATCCTATCGCAAGAAAAGCGGCGGGGAATTTTATGCTTATGTTCATTTCAAAATGTACTATGACAATGAAGGCTATTTGATTGGAACAGTTGGGACAATTCAGGACATTACAGACAGAAAGCTTGAAGAGAGGGAATGGAGAGAGATGAATGAGCACCTTGCACTGAAATCCCAAAAACTGTCCATTGCCGGACAGCTTGCTGCCGGAATTGCCCATGAGGTGAGGAATCCTCTTACATCCATCAGCGGTTTTCTGCAGCTTATTAAAAATGAATTTCCGGACAAAGATTCTTATTTTGATATTATCTTTGGAGAAATCAAGAGAATTGAGCTGGTCCTAAGCGAAATGCTTGTATTGGCTAAACCGCAGGCGATTCATTTCAGAGAAAAGAATATGGTTTCCATTTTGGAGCAGGTGGCTGTCCTTATTGAATCTAATGCCATTTTACATAATATTCAGCTTGAAAAAAGCTTTCCTGCCGAAGAAATTATTGTTGATTGCGATGAAAATCAACTTAAACAGGTATTTATCAATCTGATCAAAAACGCGATTGAAGCACTGCCAAATGGGGGGAATATCCATATGAGCTGCAGACTCAAAGGCGAGGCTGTGATCATTTCAATTGAAGATGACGGGATGGGAATTCCAAAAGAAAAAATCTCAAAACTTGGCGAACCCTTCTTTTCTACAAAAGAAAAAGGAACTGGTCTCGGCCTGACTGTATGCTTAAGAATCATTAAAGACCATTACGGCCATATCAATGTACACAGCAGCTTAAATAATGGGACCACCTTTGAAGTTGTATTGCCTGTTGTCAATCGGAATTCTATATTAGAACGTGTTTAAGAGGAGATTGGTAAGATGAACTGTCATTTATTTGTTTATGGAACACTTCGTTATATGGAGAAAAATCATCACTATATAAAGCAGGGAACGTGCATTGCCGAACAGGCCTGGACCAATGGTTCGCTGTTTGATTGGAATGATGGCTATCCAGCAATGACTGTAGACCAGGATACAGTCTACGGTGAGCTCTATGAAATCGATGAGGATCTTCTTCCCGAGATTCATAAATTAGAAGGTTACCTGGGACCGGAAGCAAATGACAGCCTGTTTGAATTTGTTCCTGTCCGGGTCTATACCGATACATTGGCGCATGATGCCTTTTGTTATGTGATAAAGCCTGAGCAGGCTGATGGGATGAAGAAAATAAAGAGCGGAGATTGGAAAGAATATCAATTCATCCTGAATCCTCCAGCTGAAACGTATTATTTTGCTTATGGCTCATGCATGGATACAGAACGTTTTCAAAAAGCGGCTGTTGAGCATCATTTTGCAGATGTTATCGGCGGCGGAAAAGCAGAAAAGTACTCTGTTAAATTCACTGTAACGATGGAAGACGGGGGCCGGGCTGATTTAGTTGAAGACGGCGGAAGTGCTGAAGGCATTTTATATCGTGTACCTGAGGAAGCAGTGGACTATCTTTATATGCGTGAAGGTGTTGACTCTAAAACGTATCGTCCTGCTTTTATCCGTGTGGAAATCGGTGAAAAGGTGTATGAGCAGTGCCTTACCTTTACTGTCATTCAGAAAAAAGAAGAATTCCGCCCGCCAAGCCACTACTCAACAGAAATACTGAGAGGTGCTGAAGGAAGACTCGGGGATGAGTATGTCGAAAAAATCCGGGCATATATGAACGCTCTTCCCGAATATAAACCGTGATAGGCAGAGGAGAAATTTTCTTTGCCTATCATCATTCCAAAACATGTTCAGCGCATCACAAAGTTTGCATGTTTTGGAATTTAGAATCTGTGATATAAGAGCATTAGAACACAATAAAGGAGATGTGGCCCTTTGGCTGAACTTGATAGCGTCATACTTAGCCGGATGCTTACGACATTGACACTTGCCTTTCACATTATTTTTGCAACGATTGGAGTCGGAGTGCCTGTTTTAATATCGATCGCCGAATGGATAGGAATCAGAAAAAAAGATCCCCACTATATTCTGCTTGCAAGGCGCTGGACAAGGGGTTTTGTTGTTACAGTGGCAGTAGGGGTGGTTACCGGAACATGCATTGGATTGCAGTTATCCTTACTGTGGCCGAGTTTCATGGAAATTGCCGGACAGGTTATTGCCTTGCCGCTTTTTATGGAGACCTTCGCTTTTTTCTTTGAGGCAATCTTTCTGGGGATCTATCTTTATACATGGGACAGGTTTAAAAAACCAATTTATCACTGGCTGATTTCCATTCCGATTATGATAGGATCGTCAATGTCAGCCGTCTTTATCACTACAGTTAATGCGTTCATGAATACTCCTCAGGGATTTACGCTGAATGGCAGAACAATTACCGGAATAGATCCGATAGCGGCCATGTTTAATCCTGCGGCGCCTTCAAAAGTCTTCCATGTGCTGATGTCTTCGTACATGACTTCAGCGTTTGTGCTTGCTGCTATAACTGCCTTTATGATTCTTAAAGGAAGAAGAACAGACTATCACCGTAAAGCCTTGCAGGTGACGATGGTCTCGGCACTTGTCTTTTCACTGGGGACAGCGCTTGCTGGAGATCTTTCGGCAAAATTTTTGGCAGAGCATCAGCCTGAAAAGCTGGCTGCGGGTGAATGGCATTTCGAAACTGAAGCGGGTGCTGATTTAATATTATATGGCACCTTAAATGAAGACGGAGAAATCCGCAATGAAATTAGAATTCCTAAAATGCTCAGCTTTTTATCGTTCAATGATTTTAATGCAGAAGTAACAGGATTAAATGAAATTGAAGAAAACTTAAGACCCCCACTTTGGATTCACTATATGTTTGATGTCATGGTAACCATTGGGATGTTTGGTCTGGGCCTGTCCATGCTGTTTGTTTTATTTGGAAAAATAAAGAGGCTTCGCGGTTTTCAGTCATGGCTTTTATGGCCGATTGTAGCAGCCGGACCGCTCTCCATGATTGCGATCGAGGCTGGCTGGATATTTGCTGAGGTAGGCCGCCAGCCATGGATTCTCAGAGGATATATGAAGGTAGCTGAAGGAGCGACGACTTCAGACCATGTAGGATTAATGTTTCTGCTGTTCTTCGGACTGTACACACTGCTTGGAACACTGTGCATCATCGTGCTTAAGCGCATGTTCAAAGAAAATCCGGCAGAAGCGGAGCTTGAGTACCGGTTTAAATAGGAGGGAGAAGTCTAAATGGATATTCCGATCATTGGCATGACGGTTCTGTGGATCTTTCTGTACGGATATTTAATCGTTGCTTCTATAGACTTTGGAGCAGGTTTCTTCGCTTTTTATGCGCAGCTGACCAATCGGGATGATATCGTGAATAACTTAATCAGCCGCTATTTATCTCCAGTGTGGGAAGTGACAAATGTCTTTTTTGTTTTCTTTTTTGTTGGAATCGTAGGTTTTTTTCCGCAAACAGCTTATTATTATGGCACAGCGCTGCTGGTTCCGGGAAGCATAGCGCTGGTTTTAATAGCGATCCGCGGCTCGTTTTACGCATTTGGGAACTACGGAGCTAAAGACAGTCTTTTTTATACGTTTTTATATGGAGCCACAGGACTTCTGATTCCCGCTTCCCTGTCTACAGCTCTTTCAATATCAGAAGGGGGATTTTTAGAAGAGCGAAATGGCACTGTCGTCTTTCTCGCAAACGAGTTATTTACAAGTTTTTATTCATGGAGTGTAGTGTTTCTTGCCATTGTATCCGTACTGTTTATCAGTGCTTCTTTTTTAACCTACTACGCAGATCGTGCTTCAGACAGCAAAGCTTTGTCGCTGCTTAGAAGGTTTGCGCTGTTTTGGGCTCCGCCTACAATCCTTGCAAGCTTTCTTGTTTTTCTTTCTCTTCAGCAGCACAATCCCCGTCATTTTAGCCAAGCGCTTGATCTTTGGTGGATGTTCGGATTGTCTCTTTTGTTTTTTATGACATCCGTCTGGTTAATCTATAAAAGAAAGAATCTTGGAACGGCCTTTATAATGGTGATGCTGCAATTTTTCTTTGCCTTCTTCGGGTATGGGGCGTCTCATTTGCCGTACATTCTGGATCCGTTTGTGACCATTTATTCCGGATATACGAATGAAACGATGGGAATTTCACTTGTTATCGTTTTTATAGCCGGGCTGCTGCTTTTGATTCCATCGCTTGTTTTGCTTTTGCGCCTGTTTTTGTTTGATGCAGAATATGTAAAGGGCAAAAAGTAAAGCTTGTAATTTTTTTTAATAAGGAATAAAGTTATGTTAAAAATTGTTTATAGTATGATGGCTGGAGGAACGTACATATGAAAAAGGATTTTGCAGTTATTGGGCTTGGGCGTTTTGGCGGCAGTATATGCCGTGAGCTGAGTGAAGAGGGCATGGAAGTAATGGCCATCGATATGGATGAAGATAAAGTGAATGAATATGCCAATATTGCTTCCCATGCGGTTGTGGGCGATTCAACTGACGAAGCTGTGTTAAAAAGCCTTGGCATCCGCAACTTCGATCACGTTATCGTTGCAATCGGCGATAATATTCAGTCAAGTATTTTAACAACTCTGATGCTGAAAGAACTCGGAGTGAAATTCATCACTGTAAAAGCACAAAATGATTATCATGAGAAGATTTTACGGAAAATTGGAGCCGATCAGATCGTTCATCCAGAGAGAGACATGGGCAGAAGAATTGCACATAATCTGATCTCAAATAATGTCCTTGATTACCTTGAACTTTCCGACGAGCACAGTATTGTCGAGATTGTCGTCAATAATAAACTGTCTGGTAATACATTAATTGACCTTGATATCCGCGCAAAATACGGAATAAACATCGTTGCCATCAAAAGAGGCAAAGAAATATTTGTAACTCCTCAGGCAGATGAAGTGATTCAAAAAGATGATATTTTAATTGTAATTGGTGCAGATACAGATATCGACAGATTTGAAAAACGGGTTTTAGAATCTTGATCAGAAGAAGACACTTTAGGTGTCTTTTTTTGTGTTAAGCAATGGAACGTTTGTTCTTTGCAGATTGTGGTATAATGGAAGATGTATACATTCGTGAACATATGGGTGGTCGGCTAGCCCCTGTCTCTTTTCTCTGTGAAGCAAGGAAAAGGGGGTGATGCCCGGGTGACAGTCTATGAGAGCTTATCTTTTGCGATTTCATTTGCTACGCTTATCATAGCCATTATGTCGTTTGACCAGAAAAAATAGACCTCCCAGCTTTGTCAGTTGCGGGTGAGGTCTGTTTTGTTTGATTGATTAAAATGGCCGACCCCGGACGCGGGACCGAATGTATGCATGGCCGTAAGTGTTGCTGCACTTGCGGTCATTTTTATGTTATTCAACTTTTTGTTTATCATACCACATAATAAAAAATTATAAAACGGAAACTAAAACCGTTGACTGATAGCTTATTACCCCTTACTATATGTTACTAAATACTTAATTTCATGCACTCGTATAATATTGGAAATATGGTCCAAAAGTTTCTACCGAACTGCCGTAAAAAGTTTGACTACGAGGAATGAATAAAAAGGGCTTTTTCCGTTGCCTGATTTTATCTCACTCCTCCAAATAGCGAGGGGTTTTTTTATGAAAAAAGAAGAAATCAGACAATCAATTGAAGGAAGTACAAAGAGAAAAAAAGCAGATACCGTTTTTAAAAATGCTCAGATTGTCGATGTGTTTAATCTAGACATTTTAAAGGGCGATGTAGCCGTCACAAATGGAAGAATTATCGGCATAGGCGATTATGAAGGAATGGAGGAAATTGATGTTAGCGGTAAGTATCTTTGTCCAGGATTAATTGATGGTCATGTTCATATTGAATCATCGATGGTTCCACCGCATGAGTTTGCCAAAGTGGTTTTGCCTCATGGCGTAACAACGGTCATTGCGGATCCGCACGAGATCGCGAATGTATCAGGGGTTAATGGGATTCAATATATGCTGGACAGCTCAGACGGCATTTTGCTTGATGTTTTTGTTATGCTGCCGTCCAGTGTGCCTGCTACAAGCTTTGAACATGCAGGGGCAAGGCTGGAAGCTGATGATTTAGAACCGCTTTTTAAGCATGATCGAGTCATTGGCCTGGCAGAAGTCATGGATTATGTCGCTGTTCAAACAGCTTCTGATAGCATGCTGAATAAGCTCGAGATGACATCGCGCCACTCGCGCGTGATCGACGGACATATGGCAGGGCTTCCGGCAGATATGATCAATGTCTATCGAGCTGCTGGAATTATGACAGATCATGAAGTGACGAATGCGGAAGAGGCAAAAGAGAGAGTGCAGCGCGGCATGTATGTGTTAATCAGACAGGGTTCCGTTGCAAAAGACCTGCCCAATGTCATAGGAGCTGTAAATGTACGCAATTCCAGACGATTTTTATTTTGCACGGATGATAAGCATTTGGATGATTTAGCAGCAGAAGGCAGCATCGATTATAATATAAGGCTTGCTGTGCAGCATGGAGTTGATCCTGCTGCAGCCATACAAATGGCCACATTAAATGCAGCTGAATGCTACGGTCTGAAGGATAAAGGAGCTGTGGCACCTGGTTATGAGGCGGATCTTCTGATAGTAAACAGCCTAAACGATTTTAAGATTGAGCAAGTATATAAAGCTGGGAAATTAGCTGCGTATGATGGGAAGGTAAAAGCGGATGAGCATCAATCAATGAAAACACCTGCTGAATTATTAAATACAGTTCATCTGCATGAATTACAGCCTTCTGACCTGGAACTCCCTATTACAAAAGATCAGCCGGTGCCCATTATTGAAATCATTCCCAATCAGCTTGTGACAAGAAAAATATACGAAAAAACAAGTGTTAGCGACAGTATTTTCCATCCTTCCACTGAGCTTGATCATTTAAAACTGATCATGGCTGAACGCCATAAGAATACGGGATTGATCGGAAAAGGCATTGTAAAAGGGTTTCAGCTGAAAAGAGGGGCAATCGCAACGTCGATCGCGCATGATTCTCATAATCTTATTGCAGCAGGTACGAATGATGCAGACTTGCTGCTTGCTCTCCAAGTGCTGAAATCGAGTGCAGGAGGATTAGCCGTTGTACAGGATGGAAACATTCTCGCACAGCTTCCGCTTTCCATTTCTGGTTTAATGTCTGATCAGCCATATGATGAAGTGCTGCTCGGCCTGCATTCCATACATGAAGCATTAAAAAAGGCAGGTTTGCCTGAGACTTTTAATCCATTCTTAACGTTATCTTTTCTTGGGCTTCCAGTTATTCCGGAATTAAAAATAACTTGTCAGGGAATCTTCGATGTTGCTGCATTTGCCCATTTAGAATACTGAATATGAAAAACCGGTCTCATAGTGAGGCCGGTTGTTTGCATTTATGTATGACCATGAGGGAGCTTCATGCGAATAAAGCTTATTGCTCTAATGGATATTGTTTTATTTGCTTGCCGTCTAATTGCAGGAGAGTCACAACTTTTTTTGTGGCAGGACTGATGAGCTCTGCTTTGACCCCTTTATCTTTTAGACGCTGTACGAATTTTTCAAGAGAGGATGGCTTTTTCATTGATAGGCACTACCTTTCTATCATCTTCAAATTTGACTGAACGGTCAGTACAGTTCATTATACAGCATAATTTCTGTTTCTTCAATATGATAGAGAGCACTTTATGACAGAACTTTTTATCCAAAAAAGCTGCCGGAATACCGGCAGCTTGTCTGCTTACACCTCCATAATGATAGGTAAAATCATCGGGCGGCGCTTCGTTTTTTCGTAAAGGAAAGGCGCAAGCGTGTCTGTAATTTCATTTTTAATTTCAGACCATTGGCTTGTGCGGCGTTCCATTACTTTATTTAAATGTTTCGTAATCAGCACCTGTGCATCATTAATAAGATCTCCTGATTCTCTCATGTAAACGAAGCCGCGGGAGATGATGTCAGGACCTGCAGAAATTTTAAATTCTTTCATATTAATGCTTACAACGACAATGACTAATCCCTCTTCAGAAAGGATGCGGCGGTCACGCAATACGATGTTTCCGATATCGCCAATTCCGCTTCCGTCAATATAGACAGAGCCAGAAGGGATTTTTCCGGCAACCGATACTTCTCGGTCGCTGAGGGCAAGAACTTCGCCATTATCCATGATAAAACAGTTATCTTCAGCTACACCGCAGTCCCTGGCAAGTCTTGAATGCATAATCTGCATGCGGTATTCACCATGAATCGGCATGAAATATTCCGGCTTCATTAAACGAAGCATCAGCTTTTGCTCTTCCTGACCGCCGTGACCTGATGTATGAACATCGCTTAATGGGCCGTGGATGACTTCAGCACCTGCACGGTAAAGCTGGTTGATCGTTCTGCTTACACTGATCGTGTTTCCAGGGATCGGAGAAGAAGAAAATACCACTGTATCTCCAGGAATGATTTGGATCTGGCGGTGTGTGCCATTTGCAATTCTGGAAAGAGCGGCCATAGGCTCACCCTGGCTTCCTGTACATAAAATAGTCACTTTATTAGCAGGAAGGCGGTTAATTTCATGCGGTTCAACAAATGTTTCTTTTGGACATTGAATGTATCCGAGATCTTGCCCAATTGCAATCGCGGATTCCATGCTGCGGCCAAAAACGGCAATTTTACGGTTATGCTGCACAGCTGCTTCAACCACTTGCTGAAGTCTGTGAATATTTGATGCGAAAGTGGCGAAGATCACGCGGCCATCTACTTTGCGGAAGATCTCCTGGATGCTTTCACCTACTCGGCGCTCTGACATCGTAAAGTGAGGAATTTCACTGTTTGTGCTGTCTGAAAGCAAGCACAACACGCCCTCTTTGCCGATTTCAGCCATTTTCGTTAAGTTCGCAGGTTCTCCAACTGGAGTAAAGTCGAATTTGAAATCTCCTGTATGTACGATATTTCCAGGCGGTGTTTTTACAACGATGCCGTACGAATCCGGGATGCTGTGTGTAGTTCTGAAGAAGGTAACGGACGTTTTTCTGAATTTAATGATGTCATCTTCTTTAATTTCATATAATTTAGCCTGACGCAATAAACCATGCTCTTCAAGCTTGTTGCGGATTAAGCCGAGTGCAAGCTTGCCTCCGTAAATAGGCACATTTACTTGCTTGAGAAGATAAGGGATACCGCCGATATGATCTTCATGGCCATGTGTAATGAAAAGACCTTTAATCTTGTCTTCATTTTTTACTAAATACGTGTAATCCGGAATGACGTAGTCAATTCCAAGCAATTCCTCTTCAGGGAATTTAATGCCGGCATCAATCATAATGATTTCATCCTGGAACTGGACACCGTACGTGTTCTTTCCGATTTCTCCGAGTCCACCAAGTGCAAATACCGCAACTTGATCATTTTTAACAAATTTCATAAAAATCAAATCTCCAATACTTTAAAGTTTTCGTTTTGTTTTTCGTATTCAAGAAAAGCGCCTTCAACAGATTGAATAAATTCAATATTATAAAAACGGTCTTTTAGTTTATTTCTTGCGTCACCTTCTGTTTTAGCTTCAACAAAAAGTGTTTTTGTTTTTTCGCGGACAGGAACCTGATTTAATTTCTCCTGATAATAAACTTTATATAGCATTGCCAAATCTCTCCTTAACTGCCGTATGTTAGACTAACTTGTTCTATTATATGCGATAATCGTCCCTAAGCCAACCCTCATAAGCGCTGGGCCAGTTTCTGTTAGAAAAAAAACCCTCTATTTATAGAAGGGGTTTTTGTTAAGCCATTGTTTTTCTGCCAAGAATACTATTCCATTGAGATCTTATTCTGCGTCGCAATCTTTTCATCATTTCTATCTCACTCCTTATCTTGTCCAATTCGATGTGTGCCGAACCCTCGTGAATCTGCCAGACTTAGTATATGTGATAAAAAGGAAAGTTAACATGGATATTTGTGGAAAATAATTGTTTTTCATGGTTAAATGTAAAGAGGTTAAACGTTTTCTGTTGAGAAGCGAAAAATTTTCCTTTATTATGAGTCTAGTTATGGTTGATTAATTCAAACAGGTTAGGGGACGTTTTTTATGAACGGAAAAGTCATATTTTTTGATATAGACGGCACTTTGTTAAATCATGATAAAGAAATACCGGATTCGACACGGACTGCTATCGAAGATTTGAAAAAAGCAGGTCACCATGTTGCCATCGCAACAGGGAGGGCTCCTTTCATGTTTGAGGATCTTAGACAAGAGCTTGGAATCGATTCCTTTGTCAGTTTTAATGGACAGTTTGTTGTATTTGAAGGAAAAGTCATTTATAAAAATCCGCTTAATACAGAAAGACTGGAAGAATTATATGAATTTGCACGCACTTCAAATCATCCGTTAGTCTTTATGAGTGATGATACTATGATGTCAACAGAGTCAGATCATCCTTATATACACGAAAGCATGGGCAGTCTGAAGTTTATGCATCCGGAGCAGGATGCGGATTTTTACCGCAATCGCGAAATTTATCAAACGCTTCTTTTCTGTAAAGAAGGCGAAGAAGCAGATTATAAAAAATATGAAGATTTTCATATTATCCGCTGGCACGAGCTTGCTACTGATATTCTTCCGTTCGGGGGCTCCAAGGCTGAAGGCATTAAAAAGCTGATGGAGCGCCTTGAAATCGAGAAGAAAGATGTATATGCCTTCGGTGATGGATTGAATGATCTTGAAATGATTAAATATGTCGGCACAGGAGTAGCGATGGGAAATGCAGTGCCTGAGCTGAAAGAGCTTGCAGATGAAGTGACGACTGATGTAAATCAGGACGGCATCCTTAATGGGCTGAAAAAAGCGGGACTGCTGTAGGACAGTGTTTTCGCTTTGTTTCGCACTAAACATATCTTTTAACTAAAAAACCTGTCTGCTTATAATGCAGACAGGTTTTTTCAGCGTTCAATGGCAATGGCGCCTTCGGGTTCCTGCATAGGATCTTTCACATTTATATGGTCATAAAACATAATGCCATTTAAATGATCAATTTCATGCTGAAACACAATAGACAGCAGACCGCGGAGTCTTAAATCGATTTTTTCGCCCTCAATCGATACGGCTTTCACGCGGATTCTTGCATAGCGGGGCACATATCCCGGTACAGGGCGGTCGACAGACAGGCAGCCTTCACCGCTTGTTAAGTAGCTTTTTTCAATAGAATGGCTGACAATTTTCGGATTAAATAATGCATAACTGTGCAAAATTCCTTTTTCATCCGTCAGCCGAATGGCAATCATCCGTTTTGACACGTTTATTTGCGGTGCAGCAAGTCCTATTCCAGGTCTTAAGCCGTATTTTTCAATCATTTCAGGATTTTGACTGTTAGAAACATAATCAAGTAAATCCTGCAATGTTTTTTTGTCTTCATCAGAAGGAGGCAGGGCAACTTCTTCTGCCGCCTTGCGAAGTGCCGGATGGCCTTCCCTGATAATATCATCCATTGTAATCACGGGGACTCACACTCCATTTCTTGTCTTACCGGGAAATTATAAAAGTCAAAAGGCAGTGGATATGGAAAATATGTTTCTGGTCCATCTCCGGCGCCTCGATCCTCGGTCAGAACAAGGCGACTGCGCTTTTGATCCTAAATCATCTTTATAAGTATAATGGAATTTCTGTAAAACGAAAAGTACTGCTTGTCCATTCAGGATAGGCGGCATCAATCATGCGGCTTGCCCACATAAAATGTGGGCATCATCGGCCGCAATCATTCATTAGCAGTGGCCAACGAAAGCAGCACCAACAATAATTAATAGAATAAACAATACTACAATTAATGCGAAAGTGCGTCCGCCGCCGCCGCCGTATCCGTAACCATATCCAGAGCAACATCCGTACATGTAAAAAACCTCCTTTTAGTATGACCCTCATCTTCTGTGCATTAGCCTGAGCGTCTAATATAAACTATGTCACGGAATGGAAAGGGTATAGACAAAAGCCCAGATGAAATAAAAAAAATTGAGCTGGGCAAATAGCGTGAAGAAGGAAAAGCTGACATAGGGAAAAACGTACAATTGCCCCGTATGGTCATGAATTGGATGTAAGCTGTCATATATGCTTATTAGCGTTCAACTGTGCATGAATTAAAATCGGGATCTTCATTCTTCATGCCCGAACCTGCCGAAAGCTGATCCTCCTATCTTTTCAGGTCGGAGAATTCTGTCAAAAAAGGAAAACTCCGACTTTTGGGGTGAATTCTAACCTGGCTGTCTGAGCTAAACGGGCAATTCCTCTTTCTATTAAAAGAAGATATTGTAAATAACCCGAGAACGTCTTATAGTTAAAGTGTTGAATGGTTAGGGGGACCCACGGTGAAAAAAATGTCTAAAGCAATTTCCGCGGCGGCGGCAATCTTGATTGGAACGGTATTATTATCTGGCTGTTCCGGCTCTTCGCCAGAAGAAGAAATGTATACGGCTCTTGAGAAGGTTGTTTCTCTTGAAGATACATTTGAACAGCAGCAGAAACCTTTAATTGAGCTTGAAAAAGAAGAAAATGAACTTTATGAAGAAATCATTTCTTTAGGAATGAAAGAGTACGATAAGATTGTTTCTCTTTCAAAGGAAGCAGCCTCTGTGGTAGAGGAAAGAGAAAAGCGGGTAGAGGATGAAAAGAAAAGCATCCTTGACTCCAAAGAAGAATTTAAAAACATTGCAGAACTTTCAAAGGAACTGGGAGAAGACGGAGCGAAAGAGAAGGCGGAAAGACTTCAGGAGCTGATGCAGAATCGCTACGATTCCTATGATGCCCTTTATGCTTCATATAAAGAAGCTATAGCCTTAGATAAAGAGCTGTATCAAATGTTTCAAAAAAAGGATTTAAAACTAGAAGAGCTTGAAGCTAAAATTACTGAAATTAACAGCACCTATGAAAAAGTATTAGCTGAAAATAAAAAATTCAATGAGTATACAGAACAGTACAATCAAGCAAAAATGGACTTTTACAAGGAAGCAGAGATAGAAGTAGAGCAGCCGGAAAAAAATGCTTCAAAATCCTGAAAAACAGCTTCGTAAAATACCGTATGGCCTGCAGAGGACAATTTCTCTGCAGGTTTTTTGTATTCTGCAGTGAGACTGATGGTTAAAGAGAGCCCGCATCCGCATATTCGACCGGTTGCATACTATAGAACTCTGTACCGTTTTTTTATAATACAGATGAACAATTAGTTATAGTACAGATTGCTAAAAAGGGAATAAAAGTAAAATGAAAACGCTGGATATCTTTTCAGAATATCGATATAAATCAATTGACGAACATATTTTTCATGGTGTACACTAATACATGTTGAAACGAATTGTATTAATTTCTTTCATCACTTAAATTAGTACAGATATTTGTACTGTCCAATACATAGAGAACGTTTCGGCATTCTCTCAGGTGGTATAAAGATATATAGAGGATAGCCTAAAAAAATGTGTCAGGCGTACTCATTTTGGGTAGGCTAATGCTGTATGTGTCAGTAATTATCTAGAACTATTTTTTTATAAGAGAAAGGATAGGTGACTAAATATGGCTGCTAAGACTAAAAATGCTGTTGTTGACAGCAAAAAGCAATTCGAAGGAATTGCAAAGCAGTTTGAAACGTTCCAAATTCTGAATGAACAGGGCGAAGTTGTAAACGAAGCTGCGATGCCTGATTTGTCAGATGATCAATTAAAAGAATTAATGCGCCGTATGGTTTATACGCGTATTTTGGATCAGCGTTCTATTTCACTAAACCGTCAAGGACGTTTAGGATTTTATGCTCCAACAGCAGGACAGGAAGCATCTCAGATCGCTTCTCATTTTGCACTTGAAAAAGAAGATTTCGTTCTTCCAGGATACCGTGACGTTCCGCAAATCATCTGGCACGGACTTCCATTATACCAAGCATTTTTATTCTCGCGCGGACATTTCCACGGAAACCAGTTCCCTGAGGATGTAAATGCAATTTCACCGCAAATCATCATCGGTGCTCAGATCATCCAGACTGCAGGTGTAGCTCTTGGAATGAAAAAGAAAGACCTTAAAACAGTTGCAATCACTTATACTGGTGACGGCGGAGCTTCTCAAGGTGACTTCTACGAAGGAATCAACTTTGCAGGCGCATATAAAGCACCGGCTATCTTTGTTGTTCAAAACAACAGATTTGCGATCTCTACACCTGTTGAAAAGCAATCTGCTGCTCAAACAATCGCTCAAAAAGCTGCTGCTGCAGGTATCGTAGGAATTCAAGTTGACGGCATGGATGCACTTGCTGTGTATGCTGCTGTTCGTGATGCACGTGAGCGCGCTGTTAACGGCGAAGGCCCTACATTGATTGAAACACTTACTTACCGTTATGGCCCTCATACTATGGCTGGCGATGATCCAACACGCTACCGTACGAAAGAGCTTGATAACGAATGGGAAGAAAAAGATCCTCTTGTACGTTTCCGCAAATTCCTTGAAAGCAAAGGAATCTGGAACGAAGAAGAAGAGAACAAAGCGATTGAACAAGCTAAAGAAGATATTAAAGAAGCAATCAAAAAAGCGGATGAATATCCAAAGCAAAAAGTAACAGATTTAATGGATATCATGTACGAAGAAATGCCATTCAATCTGAAAGAGCAATATGAAATCTACAAAGCAAAGGAGTCGAAGTAAGCCATGGCTCAAATGACAATGATTCAAGCAATCACTGATGCGCTGCGCACAGAACTTAAAAATGATTCTAACGTCTTATTGTTCGGAGAAGACGTTGGTGTAAACGGCGGCGTATTCCGTGCTACTGAAGGATTACAAAAAGAATTCGGCGAAGACCGTGTATTTGATACACCTCTTGCTGAATCAGGAATCGGCGGTCTTGCGATCGGTCTTGGATTAACAGGATTCCGTCCTGTTGCAGAAATTCAATTCTTCGGTTTCGTTTACGAAGTAATGGATTCTATTTCAGGCCAAATGGCTCGTATGCGCTATCGTTCTGGCGGACGCTGGTCGTCTCCGGTTACAATCCGTTCACCATTCGGCGGAGGCGTTCATACACCTGAACTTCATGCTGACAGCTTAGAAGGTCTTATGGCTCAGCAGCCTGGTGTGAAAGTTGTTATTCCTTCAACTCCTTACGACGCTAAAGGACTTTTAATCTCTGCTATCCGCGATAACGATCCTGTCGTTTTCCTTGAGCATATGAAACTATACCGTTCTTTCCGTCAGGAAGTTCCTGAAGAAGAATACACAATTGAAATCGGAAAAGCTGAAGTGAAAAGAGAAGGTTCTGACCTTTCAATTATTACTTACGGCGCAATGGTGCATGAGTCATTGAAGGCAGCAGAAGAGCTTGAAAAAGAAGGGATTTCTGCTGAAGTAATCGACCTTCGCACAATCAGCCCGATAGATATCGACACAATCATTGCATCTGTTGAAAAAACAGGCCGCGCGATTGTGGTACAAGAAGCTCAAAAGCAAGCGGGAATTGCAGCTAACGTTGTTGCTGAAATCAATGACCGTGCAATCTTAAGCTTAGAAGCTCCTGTACTTCGCGTGACAGCTCCTGACACTGTATTTGCTTTCTCTCAAGCTGAAGGTGTATGGCTGCCAAACTTCAAAGATGTTATGGAAACAGCTAAAAAAGTAATGAATTTCTAATTATACATTCTGAGAAAAGAAATCAGAAGGTCCCGGAAGAATGGCGTGTTTATGTTCCATGATCAGCGCGGCGCGGCCGCGTGAAAGCACTTGAACAAACATCAAATGTTTATTCTTTTTGAAACCTGCAAACTGGTTTCTTTTCCATATGAAAAATAGGAGGTAATATACCGTGTCTTTTGAATTTAAAATGCCGGATATCGGTGAGGGTATCCACGAAGGTGAAATTGTAAAGTGGTTTATCAAGCCAGGCGATGAAGTAAACGAAGATGATGTACTGGCTGAAATCCAGAACGATAAAGCTGTCGTTGAAATTCCTTCTCCTGTAAAAGGAAAAGTTATTGAGCTTAAAGTTGAAGAGGGAACTGTTGCAACTGTTGGACAAACTCTTATCACATTTGATGCTCCTGGTTACGAAAACCTTAAATTTAAAGGTGATGACCATGGGGATGAGCCTGCTAAAGAAGAGAAAACAGAAGCACAAGTTCAATCTACAGCTGAAGCTGGCCAAGATGTGAAAAAAGAAGAAGCTCCTAAACAAGAAACAGCAGAAGCTACAGGCGCAGGTGCACAGGATCAGGCTGAAGTTGATCCAGACCGCCGCATCATCGCAATGCCTTCTGTACGCAAATATGCCCGTGAAAAAGGCGTTGAAATCCGCCAAGTATCAGGATCAGGGAAAAACGGACGCATTGCGAAAGAAGACATTGATGCATTCTTAGAAGGCGGCTCTAAACCTGCTGAAACACAAACTGAAGCTCCTCAAGCAGAAGCTAAAGAAGAAAAAGCAGAGCAAAAAGCACCGGCTAAACAAGCTGTTCCAGAAGGCGACTTCCCAGAAACACGCGAAAAGATGAGCCCGATGAGAAAAGCGATCGCTAAAGCGATGGTTAACTCAAAACATACAGCTCCACACGTAACATTAATGGATGAAGTGGATGTGACGAAACTAGTTTCTCACAGAAAACAGTTCAAAGGTGTTGCAGCCGAGCAGGGTATTAAGTTAACATATTTACCGTACGTAGTGAAAGCTCTTACATCAGCGCTTAAGAAATATCCGGTTCTAAACACTTCTATCGACGACAAAACAGAAGAAGTTGTTCAAAAGCATTACTACAACATCGGTATTGCTGCTGATACAGAAAAAGGACTTATGGTTCCAGTTGTTAAAAACGCAGAACGCAAATCAATCTTTGACATTTCTGATGAAATTAACGGCTTAGCAACTAAAGCACGCGACGGTAAACTTTCTGCTGCGGAAATGAAAGGCGCATCTTGCACAATTACAAACATCGGATCAGCTGGCGGACAATGGTTCACTCCGGTAATCAATCACCCAGAGGTTGCTATTCTTGGAATCGGCCGCATTGCTGAAAAAGCAATCGTAGTTGACGGTGAAATTGTTGCTGCTCCAGTGCTTGCTTTATCATTAAGCTTTGATCACCGTATGATCGATGGCGCTACAGCACAAAATGCACTAAATCACATTAAGCGTTTATTGAACGACCCACAACTTATTTTAATGGAGGCGTAATCGATGGTAGTAGGAGATTTCCCTATTGAAACAGATACTCTTGTCATTGGTGCGGGACCTGGCGGCTATGTAGCTGCCATCCGCGCTGCACAATTAGGACAGAAAGTAACAATTGTAGAAAAGGCAAACCTTGGCGGCGTTTGCTTAAACGTTGGATGTATTCCTTCTAAAGCATTAATCGCTGCTGGTCACCGTTTTGAGAATGCCAAGCATTCTGAAGACATGGGAATCAAAGCTGAGAACGTAACAGTTGATTTTACGAAAGTTCAAGAATTCAAAGCTGGCGTTGTGAAAAAGCTTGTCGGCGGAGTTGAAGGACTTCTTAAAGGCAACAAAGTTGAAATTGTTCGCGGCGAAGCATATTTTGTAGACAGCGAATCTATTAAAGTAATGGATGATAATTCATCTCAAACTTATAAATTCAAAAATGCAATCATTGCTACTGGTTCACGTCCGATCGAAATTCCTGGATTCAAATATTCTAAACGCGTTCTTGATTCAACTGGCGCACTTAGCTTAAATGAAATTCCAAAGAAAATCGTTGTCATCGGTGCAGGATACATCGGAACTGAGCTTGGAACAGCTTATGCTAACTTCGGTTCTGAAGTTGTATTCATCGAAGCGATGGATGAGATCCTAATGGGCTTTGAAAAGCAAATGAGCTCACTTGTAAAACGCAACCTTAAGAAAAAAGGAAACGTTGAAATCCATACAAAAGCAAAAGCTAAATCTGTTGAAGAAACAGAAAACGGCGTAAAAGTAACATTTGAAGTAAAAGGCGAAGAGCAGACAGTTGAAGCTGACTACTTGTTAGTAACAGTTGGACGCCGTGCTAATACAGACGAGCTTGGCCTTGAGCAAGTAGGTGTTGAAATGTCAGACCGCGGCGTCATCAAAATTGATAAGCAGTGCCGCACTAGCGTTTCAAACATCTTTGCAATCGGCGATATCGTTGAAGGTCCTCCGCTTGCACATAAAGCTTCTTATGAAGGCAAGATTGCTGCTGAGGTAATCGCTGGCGAAAACGCTGAAATTGATTACTTAGGAATTCCTGCTGTTGTATTCTCTGAGCCTGAACTCGCTTCAGTAGGCTACACAGAAGCACAAGCTAAAGAAGAAGGACTTGAGGTTGTTGCTGCTAAATTCCCATTTGCTGCAAATGGACGTGCACTATCTCTTAACCAAACAGACGGTTTCTTGAAACTTGTTACACGTAAAGAAGACGGTCTTGTTATTGGAGCACAAATTGCTGGTGCTGCAGCTTCTGATATGATTTCAGAGCTTAGCCTTGCAATTGAAGCAGGTATGACTGCTGAAGATATTGCAATGACAATCCACGCGCATCCAACATTGGGAGAAATCACAATGGAAGCTGCTGAAGTGGCAATCGGAAGCCCGATCCACATCGTAAAATAATAGGAAAAACCCCCTTAATGTTCAGCATTAAGGGGGTTTTTTTTACAAAATAAAAAGGCGGCTATTTTAAATAGAACCACCTCAGGTGATTAACGCTGTCCGCTGCTCCCTGATAAAGCTTTAATGACAGGGGTTATAATCTCTTCTTTATTCCCTACGTGCCCTTCAATTTGGAAGATCACTTGATTATCGTCCACTACAACAAGAGAAGGATATTTTTCTACTTCAAACGAATACTTTTCTTCCGCGCTTGACTCGATAAACTGCAAACCTTCAACTTCTTCTGGAAAATCCCGTTTTAAGTCAATGAGTGCGTCATAATAGACGGATTCCCGATATTCATCTTGTTCATCTGAAAAAAATAAAAGCTTTCTTTCTTCCGGTTCGGGTTTATTAATCGCTTCAGAAGTGAAATTCAAACTGCAAGATGATAGAAGAAATACTGGCATGATGAAGGCGACAATAACCGACTTTGCCATATTGCCCACCTCTTTTAATTGAAATGGTCTTAACATACCGCTCTAATTAGAATAAAAAACCAATACTTACTACCTATTTTTATAATGCCGCCGTGCTAAATTAATGCTATTTTATCATGTTTTCCGAATATTCCCCTGAATGTTACCTATTTGTTACATAAATGAAAAATATACAGCAGGTATGTCGCATAACTTAAATACAGGTGATATAACGGTTGAATTAAAGAAGGGGAGTAAAGATGAAATGGCCAATGATTATAATTCTGCAATGTATGATATGGGGCGGCTATTTACTGGTGGAGCGGGTTTCTGAAAAAGATTCTCTGCAGGCTAAAATGATCTTGCTCGGGGTTTTTTTGTACATAGCATATATTTTGGCGGCATCTCTTTCACAATCAAAAAAAATCTCTTTGATTGTGACGGCTGCAACTGCCGCGGCGGCGTTCTTCTGCAAAGATGAATTCCTCTTGCTGATTAGAACTTTTATTTAACTGCACTGTCTTCATAAAAAACACTTTCTTGACAATCAAGAAAGTGTTTTTTTGCATTATTTCTTTTGCACAGGCTCATACATTGCAAGTCTTTCTTTACGCAGGGACTTTAATAGTGAAAAGACCATCAGAATCATGATGACGGCAAATGGAAGAGCTGCAATAATGGAAGCTCTCTGCAGGGCTTCAAGACCGCCAACCCATAAGAGAATTGCTGCTGCTGCTGACTGAATGATGCCCCAAATGAACTTCACCCTGCCGGACGGATTTAAATCGCCATTCGTCGTCTGCATACCGAGCACAAATGTTGCAGAATCAGCTGACGTGATAAAAAAGGTGCTGATCAGCAGGATAGCGAGGAGGGACATGAATGTGCCCAGAGGAAATTGCTCGAGCACGGCAAACAGAGCTACTTCCATACCTTTATCATTGATTATATCCATAATCGGTTTCTTCATGAAATGCTGAAGGTATAAAGCAGAGCCGCCAAAGACAGAAAACCAAAGTGCGCCAAAGATAGTCGGCACAGCAAGCACTCCAATCAAAAATTCTCTGATCGTCCGGCCTCTTGATATCCTTGCTATGAAGGTGCCGACAAACGGCGCCCAGGAGATCCACCATGCCCAGTAAAAAATAGTCCAGTCCTGCACCCAGGTGCTTTCCTCAGTAAATGGTGTAAGGCGAAAACTCATATACGTCAGATTCTGAAGGTAGCCTCCAATGGTCGTTGTGAACAAATCCATGATGAAATTGGTTGGTCCCGCAAAAAGGAGAAAAATCATCAGTGATATCGCAATTATAATATTAGCGTTACTGAGAATTCTTATGCCTCTATCTAAACCTGTTTGAGCGGAGAGCATAAAGAAAAATGTGACAATTAAAATAATAATCAGCTGGGTGGTAAAGGAGTTGTTTATTCCATCAAATAAATAGGAAACGCCTCCCCCTATTTGAATCGCTCCCAGACCGAGAGAGGTAGCAACCCCGAAAACGGTAGCAAAAACGGCCAGAAAATCTACAAGGGTTCCGAGCTTTCCATCGACCTTATCACCAAATAATGGTCTAAGAATGTTGCTTATGACGCCATTCTGCTCTTTTCTGAAAGTGAAATAGGCAAGAGCAAGGGCGATAACGGAATAGATTGCCCATGGATGCAGGCCCCAATGAAAAAAGGAATAACGTAAAGCAGCTCTGGCTGATTCATCTGTAAATCCTTCTCCAGAAGGAGGAGCGCTGTAATGATTCATAGGCTCTGCAACTCCCCAAAAAACAAGCCCAATCCCCATCCCGGCACTGAATAACATCGCAAACCAGCTCAGATATGAATAACTTGGTTCATCATCATCTTTTCCAAGCTTTATATTTCCATATTTCGTGAAGATCAATCCCACAGCAAAAATCAGAAAGAAAGACGCTGTGAGCAGGTAAAACCAGCCAAACTTTTCAATGATAAATCCGTGAACAAGCGTCGTCGCGTTTGATAAATTGGCATCTCCCACTAAACTTTTAGGCAATGCGCCCCAAATAATAAAAAGAACAGAAACGATAACGGAAATGATAAAAACAGGTGTCATTCTTTTCATAAAAGAACTAGCTCCCTTATACATAGTAAGTAGGTACCGTTGTTAATTAATTCCTCTTTTTATATAGTGAAGCAATCAGCCTTATATTATACTAATAAAGGAGAAAGAATGGGGGATACATCATAATGAAGCATTTGTTTTTCATCCTTGCAGCAGTTTGGTTGCTTTCGGCGTGCAGCTCAAATGAGACCGGAAATGAAGCATCGGCCCCTGCTGAAGCGGACAAGCACAAAGAAGAACAGAAAATGGAAAAGCCGCCCGCAAAACCTGAAGCGAAAGAAGATGAAAAAACTGAGGAGGCAGCAGCTGAACCGGAAGCTCTTCCCAAATACAAAATAGATCCTGCGAATTGGAGCATTAAGCCTCTGAGCGCAGATGTCAATTCAAAGGCTGTTTTAGTTACAATTGATGATGCTCCGGATAAACACAGTCTTGAAATGGCCCGCACACTAAAAGACTTGGGAGCAGGTGCCATCTTTTTCGTCAATGGCCACTTTTTAGATACGGACGAAGAAAAAAAGACATTGAAAGATATTCATGACCTTGGATTTCCGATCGGCAACCATACGATGACACATGCAAATTTAAAAGATCTGACGGCAGAAGAGCAGGAACAAGAAATTGTTGAACTGAATGATCTTGTTGAATCAATCATAGGAGAAAGACCTCACTTTTTCCGTGCTCCGTTCGGGAGCAACACAGATGAAAGCCGGAAAATAGCAGGGGAAGAAAAAATGGTTCTGATGAACTGGACATACGGGTATGATTGGGAGCAGGATTATCAATCGAAAGATGCTCTTACAGACATTATGGTCAATTCGCCGTTTCTCACAGATGGCGCCAACCTGTTAATGCATGACAGGGAATGGACAAATGAGGCACTTAGAGGAATCGTGGAAGGCTTGAAAGGGAAGGGATATGAAATAGCCGATCCAGATTCAATCGAAAAAATCTCATAAAAAAAGCGGTCCTTCAGGATCGCTTTTATCTTTTATAAAAGTACATTTTTCTGCCGTTGAATAAGGTTAATTCGCCCTTTAATTTTTTTGCGAGAAACTTGGAAAACTCATTTGCTTTATTCCTGTCTCCGTATTTTGAATCAGAGGGGAGGGTGATTTGCAGAAAAGAAGGATGCTCATCTCCGGCTTCACCGATTCCAACATACATTTTTGCATATCCCCTTTCTTCAGATGTTAAAGAAAGATAGCCGTCCGTTTGTCTGCATTCATAAGGGAAAGCGGAACTTTCATATGCGAAGTTTAATTGCTGGCCGGTTTTATTCGTTATCTCCTTATAGTAGTGAAAAAGATTTTCTACTTCATCAACCGTTATGTGCTGCTGAATGGATCCGCCGACTAATTTTATAAAAGCGTGAGAGGCCATCATGTCAACTCCTAAGTTTCTGAATGATTATCTTAAATTTTACAAATATTTAAACAATCTGACAAGATAAAGGTTTAACTAATTGTAGTGGAGGGTAAATTAGGTTATAATTAGTCTGAATAATCAGATAAAATTAAGGGAGGCCTTCATGAACGCTTTAGAAAAGTTTTATGATGACACAGAGCAGGCAAACGTCAGGTATGTTGGATTTGCTTCAAGTGATCTGAGGTATGATTTGGCCATAGTGTACTCAAGCATGTTTTTTGGCAAACCTCTCGTCGTATGTCTCCAAACAGGTAAAGCAGCTCTCCTTGACTCATTAGATATTGAAGACCTCGAACTCCTCAAGCAAACATTTCGCACGGATACCCTCCAGCAGGCATCCGAACTCTCTGATTTCTTCAAAGATGTGATCCCGGCCGGCCATTTGACAACACAATATGAATAAGGAAAAACTGGCGTATTTCAGCCAGTTTTTTAATATGCTTTTATAAGAAAGTAAGATAAATATAGTAAGAGAAAAAGATTAAATGTGTTATACAATTTAGGCTTGACGGATTAAATGTGTTATATTATTATAGAGTTACAAAGTATTAAGCGCTTTCAATAATTCGAAAAGCGCTAATCCATTCAAAAAAGGGGTATGGAAATGGGAACAATCGTATGTCAAACATGCAATGGTACGATCGATCATTTTGAGGACGAAAAGGTCAGTGTTTTGTATGGGAAGTGCACAAGCTGCGATTGCCAGGTACTCGAAAGAGAAATCACAGTTATTCAAGGGGTTTAAATAGAGGATAGATGAGAGCATGCAGGATTTCCTGCATGCTTTTGTTTTCTTTATGCTGGCAGTCGAATACGTTTCGGCTCAGGCAAACCATGCTCAAAAAGACGACTCACAAGTGAATCGCCTTTTCGTATTATCTGATTGCTTTATGTTCTTTAATTACTCTCAAGTAGTTAAGCTCAGGATCTTCTGGTCCTTGTACTGGAAGTCCGACTTCCAGGTTTTTGCGCACATACGCAAGATTTTCTTCTGAGATGATTTCTCCTGGGATGAAAATTGGAATTCCCGGCGGATAAACCATGATAAACTCTGCAATGATGCGTCCTGCTGATTCACTGAAAGGCACAACTTCCGTTTCTGCGTAAAATGCATCGCGAGGTGTCAGCGCTAAAACAGGAATATCAGGCAGCATGACGGTCGGTTTCACCAAGTCTGCCGATGCATTCATGAATTCTGAAGACAGCGCCTGCAGTGCTTCAACCAAAATGCCTGTTTCTTTTTCAGTATCCCCAGGTGTAATGATGCAGAGGATGTTATATAAATCTGACATTTCAACTTCAATATTGTAGTTTTCACGCAGCCATTTTTCTACATCATACCCATTTAAGCCGAGTTCTTTAATCGAAATGATCAGCTTCGTCGGATCATAATCAAATGCCGCTTTGGTGCCGACAATCTCCTCGCCGATGCACTCGATTTTATCAATTTCATTAATTTTTTTTCGTGTATCTTCTGCAAGACGGATCGCCCGTTCGACCAATTCGCGTCCTTCTGTAGCCAAGCGTTTTCTGGCAACATCGAGAGAAGCTAATAGCAGGTACGAGGTAGAAGTTGTCGTCAGCATGCTCAGGATGGTTTGAACTCTTTGAACAGATACCAATCCTTCCCGCACATTCAGCACAGAGCTTTGCGTCATCGAGCCTCCAAGCTTATGAACACTTGTTGCTGCCATATCTGCTCCTGCCTGCATCGCTGACATCGGCAGGTCTTCGTGGAAGTGAATATGCACTCCGTGAGCCTCATCAACAAGAACAGGCACATTGTATGAATGGGCAATTTCAACGATTTTCTTTAAATCGGCGGAGACCCCGAAATAAGTAGGGTTGATGACTAGCAGTCCTTTTGCATCTGGATGCTGCTCTAAAGCATGCTCAACAGACTCCGTTGTGATGCCGTGTGAAATGCCGAGGTCTTTATCAATTTCAGGATGAATGAAGATTGGTGTAGCACCCGAGAAAACAACAGCTGACATAATCGATTTATGAACATTGCGGGGAACAAGGATTTTATCTCCAGGACCGCATACAGCCATCACCATTGTCATAATTGCACCGCTTGTTCCCTGCACGGAGAAGAATGTATAATCTGCTCCAAATGCTTCAGCTGCAAGGTCCTGAGCTTTTTTGATCATTCCTTTTGGAGAGTGGAGATCATCAAGTGGCCCGATGTTGATTAAATCTATTGAAAGAGCAGGATCTCCGATAAATGAACGGAATTCAGGATCGATGCCAGCTCCTTTTTTGTGCCCCGGGATATGGAATTGAACAGGATCTTTTTTCGCGTGCTCTTTTAATCCTGTAAATAAGGGTGTTTCATATTGCGACAATTTGTTTTCCCACCTTCTTTAATTAAAAATAGTATCTATTTTCATGGTTTCATTTTCGTTATTTACACATAAAACAAGTGAATTATATCACTTTCCTTTTAGATTGAAAAGGTATTTTTCAAAGGAGGAAAAAACGGTAAAAGATTTAATTTGGCAGAATTTTTAGAATAATAGTTGTCTTTTTTGGCAGTTACATATTATGATAGAAGTAGATTTACATACCAACCGGTTAGTAAGTTAAAAGAAAGGGTGATTTTGTTGAACTTTACTTACTCTGATAAGGTGATTGATTTACAAAAACAAGTGACAGCTTTTATGGAAGAATTCGTTTATCCGAATGAAAAAAAGTATGAAGAACAATTAAATGCGCAGGAATCCAGATGGTCTGAAATTCCACCTATTATGGAAGAGCTGAAAATGAAAGCAAGAGAAAAAGGATTATGGAATTTATTTTTGCCTGAAAGCGAGTACGGTGCAGGCCTGACAAATCTGGAATATGCGCCGCTTTGTGAGATTATGGGCCGCTCATTGCTTGCACCTGAAGTGTTTAACTGTGCAGCCCCTGATACGGGAAACATGGAGGTTCTCGTCCGCTACGGCACAGATGAGCAAAAAGACAAATGGCTGAAGCCTCTGCTTGCTGGAGAAATCCGTTCATGTTTTTCAATGACTGAACCTGATGTTGCCTCAGCAGATGCGACGAATATTGCGGCAAGCATCATTCGTGATGGAGATGAGTATGTCATTAACGGAAGGAAATGGTGGTCTTCAGGAGCGGGCGACCCGCGCTGCAAGATTGCGATTGTAATGGGCAAATCTGATTTTAACGCATCAAAGTATGAGCAGCAGTCGATGATTTTAGTTCCGCTTGATGCGGAAGGCGTAAAGATTGAAAGAGTGCTGCCTGTTTTTGGCTATGATCACGCTCCGCACGGCCATGCAGAAATCACTTTTAATGATGTAAGGGTGCCAGCTTCAAATATGCTGCTTGGGGAAGGTAGAGGATTCGAAATTGCACAGGGCCGCCTGGGACCGGGAAGAATTCATCACTGCATGAGATTAATCGGGGCTGCAGAACGTGCGCTTGAAGAGTTATGTAAGCGTGTACAAACAAGAGAGGCGTTCGGCAAACGGATTTCAAGCCAGGGTGTCATCAGAGAATGGATCGCAGACTCCCGCATTGAAATTGAACAGGCGCGCTTACTGACGTTAAAAGCGGCTTACATGATGGATACTGTCGGGAATAAAGCAGCTAAAACGGAAATCGCGATGATTAAAGTCATTGCTCCGAATATGGCTTTGAAAGTAATCGACCGGGCTATTCAGGCATTCGGTGCAGCTGGAGTCAGCGAAGACACACCGCTTGCCGCTCAGTGGGCCAGTGCCAGAACATTGAGAATTGCTGACGGTCCGGATGAAGTGCATCGCGCCCAGCTTGCAAGGCTTGAGCTGAAAAAATACGACGTAAATCTTCAGACAGTATGAGGAGGGGCAACATGCACATTAAAGAAATGTTTGATCTGACAGATAAAGTGGCCATTATCACAGGCGGAGGCCGAGGGCTTGGCGAGCAGATGGCAGAAGGATTTGCACAGGCGGGCGCATCACTTGTCCTCTGTTCTAGAAAAGCAGCGGCATGTGAAGATGTGGCTTCACGATTAAGCAGCGAATATGGAGTAAAAGCCATTGCTTTATCCTGTGATGTGACAAATCGTGAAGATGTGAAAAATACTGTAAAAACAGCAATCGAAGAGTTTGGCAAAATTGATATTTTAGTAAACAACAGCGGGGCAACATGGGGCGCTCCTGTTCAGGATATGCCGCTTGAAGCCTGGAATAAGGTAATGAATGTGAATGTGACCGGCACATTTCTCATGTCCCAGGAAGCAGGCAAACATATGATTAAACAAAATAGCGGCAAAATCATTAATATCGCATCTGTGGCAGGGCTTGGCGGAACAGACCCGCGTTATATGGATACGATTGCCTATAACACAAGTAAGGGTGCTGTCATCACTTTTACTAAAGATCTTGCCGTGAAATGGGGCCAGCACAACATTAATGTAAATGCTATTGCACCAGGCTTTTTCCCTACTAAAATGTCACAGGTGATCATTGAAAACGGGAAAGATCATTTCTTGAATATCACTCCTCTTAAACGCTTTGGAACGGATCAGGATTTAAAAGGCGCTGCCCTGTTTTTGGCGGCAAGAGCTTCTGATTTTATCACAGGTGATGTTCTCGTCGTAGACGGCGGAACACATGCCATGTAAGGAAGGGGAATGTTAAATGAATCGTGATCCAGTCATTGTGGCAGCTGTCAGAACTCCAATCGGGAGACAGGGCGGTGCACTTTCATCAATGGAAGCCAATGAATTTGGGGCCATTGTTATTAAAGAGGCAATGAACAGAGCAAATGTATCTGCAGATATGATTGATGATGTCATTTTTGGAAATGTCCTCTCTGGCGGCGGGAATATTGCAAGGTTAACAGCCTTGTCTACCGGACTATCACTGGATATACCAGGGCTGACAGTTGACCGTCAATGCGGCTCAGGCATCAATGCTGTCAATCTTGCAGCGCAGGCGATTAAAGCGGGTGACGGAGACATTTATATTGCAGGCGGCACGGAAAGCATGTCTCTTGCTCCTTATTTAATGGAGAAACCGAAAAAACCATTCAGTCCTGCACCACCGAGATTTAAGTCAGCCGTGCTCTCACCAAAAGAAATCGGCAATCCTCCAATGGGAATTACTGCTGAAAATCTGGTTTCCAAATATGAAATCAGCCGCGCAGAACAAGATGAATATGCTCTCCGCAGCCAGCAGAGAATGGCAGCAGCTGTATCAGAAGGCAGATTTGACGAGCAGATTGTTTCTGTAGAGATCCGTCAGAGAAAAGGTGAACCTATCCTGTTCAGCGCGGATGAACATCCCCGTCCAAATACAACGATTGAAGGTTTAAAAGCATTGGGTCCTGCTTTTAAAGAAGGAGGAACCGTAACAGCCGGGAGCAGTTCTGGGTTGAATGATGCTGCATCAGCAGTTGTTGTCATGTCACGTGAAAAAGCTTCGGAACTTGGTTTGACGCCGCTATGCACAGTAAAGCATTATGCTGTTGCAGGTGTCGATCCGAATATTATGGGAATCGGTCCTGTTCCAGCAGTAAAAAAAGTGCTTGAGAGAGCAAAGTTATCACTCGCCGACATGGACATCGTTGAGCTGAATGAAGCATTTGCTGCACAAGTCTTAGCTTGCGACCGGGAACTGAATTTTGATCACAGCAAGCTGAACGTAAACGGGGGAGCAATTGCCCACGGCCATCCGCTTGGAGCAACAGGTGCGATTTTGATGACAAAGGCAATCTATGAGCTGAAGCGCTCAGGCGGACGCTATGCCTTGATCACGGCGTGTATTGGAGGCGGCCAGGGAATTGCGACGATCATAGAAAGAGAGATTGATTGATGAGGCTTGCCGGAAAA
Organism: Metabacillus idriensis; assembly: GCF_009674765.1. Classification (GTDB taxonomy): domain Bacteria; phylum Bacillota; class Bacilli; order Bacillales; family Bacillaceae; genus Bacillus_P; species Bacillus_P idriensis. Next base: position 1,183,476 of record NZ_WKKF01000001.1, read on the forward strand.
GTTGCAGTTGTTACAGGGGGAGCAGGCGGCATTGGCAAAGCAACAGCCATGCTGTTTGCAGAACAAGGAGCAAAGGTAGTAATCGGCGATTCCAACTGCGAAGCAGGAGAAAAAACGGCTCATGAAATCAGGGAGAAAAACCGGCCATGCCTTTTTGTTAAAACGGATGTGACTGACTCTGCTGATGTTCAAGGATTGATGAAAACAGCTGTAAAGGAATACGGTGGACTTGATATTCTTTTCAACAATGCGGGTGTGTCTAATCAGAGCGTGAAAATCGGCGATATGGAAACAGAGGAATGGGACCGGGTCGTTGACATCAATCTAAAAGGTGTTTTCTTGGGAATCAAACATGTGGTCCCATACATGCTGCGAAGCGGCGGAGGCTCAATTATCAATACGTCAAGCGTCCTCGGAATGAAAGGGAAAAAGCGGATGGCTCCATATAATGCATCAAAAGCGGGTGTAATTGCTCTGACAAAGAACGCCGCTCTTGATTATGGCAAGGGAAATATCCGTGTAAATGCGATTGCTCCAGGAGTGATCGATACTTCTATCATCGATGAGTGGCGAAATGATGATAGGAGATGGGAAATCTATACGAAATCGAATGCTCTTGCAAGAATTGGACAGCCTGAGGAAATCGCAAAGGCCGTCCTGTTTCTGGCAAGTGATGATGCTTCTTATGTGACAGCAGCCACGCTGCTTGTAGATGGGGGAACAATTACCTTTTAATCAATGGCTCTTTTTCGCGAGAACTGTATGAAAAGACAGCGAGGACTCAAAAAAGAGCCTAACCATAAAGGAGGAACCTGCAATTGGATAAATGGTTTGCAACGTATCCGGAGCATGTGCATCATGATTTTGACATACCTTACATGTCGATTCCCCAAATGTTTGAGGAAACCGTACATAAGTATGGTGAAAAAGAAGTCATTTCATTTTACGGGAAATCCATTTCTTATCAGCAAGCTGCGGGAATGGTAACTGCCTTCGCATCTGCCCTTCAGAAAAAAGGCATTCAAAAAGGCGACAGGGTGGCGATTATGCTTCCAAATTGCCCGCAGTATGTTGTTGCTTATTACGGTGCATTAAAAGCTGGCGCCATCATCACACAAGTAAATCCAATGCTTGTGGAAAGAGAGCTGGACCATATTCTGAATGACTCTGGGGCTGAAACGATCGTCGTTTTTGATGCTCTTTATCCAAGAGTAAAAGCTATTAGGGAAAATACTAACTTAAAGCAAGTAATAACAGTGAGTCTGCAGGAAGAACTCACACCAGATCCCGATGATTATTCGTTTCAGCAGTTTTTGGGCATGGGTTCAGGAGAAGTGCTGCCAATTCAGATTGAACCGGAGCATGATATTGCCGTCCTGCAATACACAGGCGGGACGACCGGACGATCCAAAGGAGCCATGCTCACACACCGGAACTTAATGGCAAACATTTATCAGTCTTATGAATTCTTTAAAAATGAAGTGAAATCAGGCTCAGAGCGCTGCTTAACTGTCATTCCATTGTTTCATGTATTTGGGATGACATCCTGCATGAACTTAACGGTTCTTCGCGGCAACTCCATGATCATGCTGCCGCGTTTTGATCTTGAAGAAGTGATGCAGACGATTAAACGTGAGCAGCCGACGATCTTTCCGGGAGTTCCGACCATGTATATAGCGATCACAAACCATCCAAATGCAGAAGAATACGGGATCAGCAGCGTCCGCATCTGCAACAGCGGCAGCGCGCCAATGCCGGTAGAGCTGATTAAAGAATTTGAACGGAAAACAGGTGCGAAAATTTTAGAAGGATATGGGTTATCCGAAGCGGCCCCTACGACGCACTGCAATCCACCGTTTGGAGAGCGGAAGCCGGGCAGTGTCGGTATCGGGGTGCCTGGAACAGCTTATAAAATTGTCGATGTCGCAACTGGTAAAGAAGAGGTTCCAGCAGGTACTCTCGGAGAAGTGATCATAAAAGGTCCTCAGGTAATGAAAGGATACTGGAATATGCCAGAGGAAACAGCCAATACCATTCGGGATGGCTGGCTCTATACAGGTGATATCGCGAAGGTAGATGAGGAAGGATATTTATATATTGTCGACAGGAAAAAAGATATGATCATTGCCAGCGGATACAATGTTTATCCCCGGGATATCGAAGAAGTTTTATACGAGCATGAGGCGATACAGGAAGCAGTTGTTATAGGGGTGCCTGACCCTTACCGCGGAGAGACGGTTAAAGCCTTCGCTGTATTAAAACCAGGGAAAAAGGCAACAGAAGAGGAAATTATTTCATTCTGCCGCAGCCAATTGGCATCCTATAAAGTGCCTGCCATCATTGAGTTCCGCGATCAGCTGCCGAAGACAAGCGTCGGAAAAATATTGCGGCGGGCACTCAGAGAAGAAGTTGTAAAAAGCTGAATATAAAGCAAATAATCTATGAATCTCATGGTAGGGCTTATGGTATAATCTCTTTAATCTAGGCTAGAGAGGATTAGGCATAATGAAAGAAAAAATCATACAGCAAAGCATTCAGCTTTTTGGAGAAAAAGGGTTTAAAGAAACATCCATTCAGGATATTGTAGACGCCTTGAGTGTCACAAAAGGCACGTTTTATTATTACTACAAAAGCAAAACAGAGCTGTTAATGGCGATACATTTAAAGTACATTGACGATCTTCTGCGAAAACAGGAAGAAATCATCCAGGATGATGCGAAAATGTACAAAGATAAATTGCATGAAATGGTTTATATGCTCATTCATGATATAGAAAAAGAAGGATTGAGCGCAAAGGTCTTTTTCAGGGAAATGAGAAATTTAAGTGAAGAAGATATGGCAGAGGTAGTAGCAAAAAGAGATCTTTTCAGAGTGAAGATTCAGCAGGTGCTTGAAGCGGGAATAGCTGCCGGCGAATTCCGCTCAGATCTGCCGATGGATATTGTCACATTCGGCATTTTGGGCATGACGAACTGGAGTTATTTCTGGTTTGATCCAAATGGCCGCGTATCTGATCGTGAAGTATCGGATATTTTTCTGAAAATCGTGCTCGAAGGATTAAATAAGTAGAGGAATTTTCGGGCGACCGGAAATTTCTTCGCCTATAACATACCGACTGGTTAGTAGTCGTTAGAGGAGGATCATGATGAAAAAAGAAGACATTCAGCAAATCTCGGTTATTGGAGCAGGACAAATGGGACATCAAATTGCGATGCTGTGTGCCCTTGGCGGCTATGAAACGATCCTGCAGGATGTTCATGAAAGCGCTTTAGAAAAAGCGGAGTCAACCTTGCATTCCATCATGGATAAATGGGTGAAAAAATCTAAGCTGACGGAAGAAGCGAAACAGACTGCTTTTGCAAGACTGAAATTCACATCTTCACTTGAGCGCGCAGCAAGTCATGCAGATTTCATTATTGAAGCTGTAGTAGAGAAGCTTGATGTGAAGCGGGAGCTCTTTGCAAGACTGGATCAGCTTGCAAAGCCGCATGCTATTTTGGCCTCCAACAGCTCAACAATTGTGAATTCTCTGATCGCATCTGCAACAAACCGGGAAGACAAAGTTGTGAACATGCATTTCTTTTTCCCGCCTCTTGTCATGGATTGTGTAGAAGTCGTCATGAGTGAGAAGACCTCAAACGAAACAGCAGAATTAACAATGGATGTTTGTAAAACGATCAACCGCACAGCTGTGCTTTTGAAGAAAGAAATCTCAGGTTTTATCGCAAATCGTATTTTAGGAGCTCTTCAGAGAGAAGCTGTTTTCCTTTATGAAGAAGGATATGCAAGCTATGAAGATATCGACATTATTTGCCGCAAAGCCTTAAATCATCCAATCGGCCCGTTTGAATTAATGGACTTATCAGGAATTGACGTTGGATATTACGTCATGCAGCAGCGCTACGCTGAGTCAGGAGATCCAGCTGACAAACCGTTCGCCTGCATTGAGCAGAAAGTAAGACAAGGGGACCTTGGCCGAAAAACAGGCAAGGGCTGGTACACATATCAAAAAGAAGAGGTGAAAAAATGACAGAGCGCGCCGTTTCATATGAAAAAATAGGAGCAATTGCCGTCGTAACGATCAATAATCCTCCGCTTAACGTCATGAACCAGCAGGTGACAAGGGAGCTGAAAGAAGCCTTTGCAGCTCTTAAAGAAGACAAAGAAACCGTTGCGGTGATCCTGACTGGTGCTGGAGACAGGGCGTTTATGGCCGGAGCTGACATTAAAGAGTTTCCTAATCTGATCGGCAGAAAAGGAATCAAAGCAAATTTCCTTGAAGGCCATGCATTCCTGAATGAGATTGATCAGTTTCCAAAGCCGACCATTGCCGTTTTAAACGGGCTGACCTTTGGCGGAGGCTGTGAACTCGCTTTAACATGCGATCTCAGGATTGCTGAAGAGCATGCTCAGGTCGGACTTCCGGAAATTAAGCTCGGATTGTTTCCTGGAGGAGGAGGCACACAAAGACTGCCTCGCACAGTAGGAGATGCAAAAGCGAAAGAGCTGATGTTTACAGGTGACCCAATCGATGCAGCAGAAGCTAAAAACATTGGACTTGTGTCATATGTCGTTCCTAAAGGGGAAGGCCTCCAAAAAGCGCTGGAGCTTGCAGGCCGTATGACGCGCCATTCACTTCCCGCTCTTTCAAAGATCAAAAAAGCGGTTGATCAGGGACTCAGCAGCTCACTTGAAGAAGGACTCGACCTTGAAGCGGAATTGTTTGAAGAAGTATTTCAGACCGAAGATATCAAAGAGGGCGTACAGGCATTTATTGAAAAAAGAAAGCCTGCTTTCAGCCATAAATAAAGGGATGTGGTCTCAAGTGCATGAAGCACGGATGAGAGTAAGGTTTTGCGAAACAGATGCGCTCGGTCATGTGAACAATACAAGTTACTTTATTTATCTGGAAGATGCACGAGTACAGTTTTTTGAAGCATTGGGCTACTCTATGTCTTCAGGGGACTGGCCGTTTATCCTCGCAAGAGCGACATGTGATTTTCGCGGCCAGGCTTATTTTAACGAGCATCTGATCATTAAAACCGCCGTTTTGAAAATCGGTTCAAAGAGCTTTACCGTTCTTCATGAAATAACGGAGCAGGAGACCGGAAGGCTGATCGCTGAAGGTGAAGCAGTCATTGTCACATTTAATTTTAAGACTCAGGCCACAGAAGCCATGCCGGAGCATCTTAAGGAGCAGCTGAAGAGATTTGCTGCAGAAATAATAATCTGAATCTTCAAACAAAAGAGGTGGTTCGATGTCGCAAATCATTCCAGTCCGCACAGGGGAAGAACTGAATACAAATGTTCTTGAGAACTGCTTAAGAACGGAAATTCATGATATTCCCCGAGGTTCTCTCCAAATTGAACAATTTGGCACCGGCGCTTCAAATTTAACGTACGCTTTGAAAATAGGCGATTGGGAAGGGGTGCTAAGGAGGCCGCCTCTTGGTCCAGTTGCACCAAAAGCTCATGATATGGAAAGAGAGTATACCATTTTGAAAGACTTGCATCCTCTTTTTCCGCTGGCACCCAAGCCCTATTTTTTCAGCAGCGACGAGTCGATTGCAGGCAGTCCGTTTTTCGTCATGGAAAGACGGCACGGTATCCTCGTGGATACAGAGCTTCCCGAAGGAATAAAGGCATCAAAAGAACTTGGAAGCTCCCTTTCCGAGCTGATGGTGGATACGCTTGTTAACCTTCATCAAGTCCCATATAAGGGAACAGCGCTAGAGAGGCTCAGCAAGCCTGATGGTTTTATGGAGCGCCAGGTGAACGGCTGGATTGGCCGCTATCACAGAGCAAAAACCGATGATATTCCCGAAGTGGAACTGCTGACAAAATGGCTTGAAGAAAAGCTGCCGTCATCACCGGAACCGACTGTGATTCATTATGATTTTAAATTGAATAATTCATTGTTTTCAAAGGACTTGAAAAAGATGACGGGTTTATTTGACTGGGAAATGACCACGATAGGCAATCCGCTTGCAGATCTTGGTGCTGCCATGAGCTACTGGATGGAGGAAGGGGATCCCGAACCGCTGAAAAAGGGAATGGGCAAGCCGTCGATCACAACAAATGGCACCTTCTATTCAAGAGATGAGTTTATTGAAAGCTATGCGAGAAAAAGCGGAAGAGATGTCACAAATATTCATTATTACACGACGTTTGCCACATTTAAGCTGGCTGTCATTTGCCAGCAGATTTACTACCGCTATAAAAAAGGACAGACAAATGACCAGCGCTTTGCCCGGTTTGGCCCGTTTACAGAAACGCTGATCCAGCATGCTCTGCGCCTGGCACAGAAGGACTGACTATGGGGAAAATACATGTCGTGACAAGAAAAGAAGAAATTGATGAAGTCAAAATGGATAACAAAATAGCGGTTGTTTTTGATGTACTGCTTGCAACATCCACCATTGCAACCGTTCTTCATCATGGGGCTGTTTCCGTTATCCCGGTGCTGGATGGGGATCAGGCAAGGAAGCGTGCAGCAGGGATATCAACGGATGAGTACATTCTTGTGGGCGAATACGAAGGCAGAACGATTGAGGGGTTTCTCGATCCGAACCCATCCGTTCTAAAAGACACAGCAGCCGGTAAAAAAGTCATTTTATCCACGACTAACGGAACTATTGCGGTTCATAAAAGCAGCCCGGCTAAAAAAGTCTATGCCTGCTCTCTATTAAACTCAAAAGCTGTTGCTGATGTTCTTACAGCTGCACATGAAGATGAGACAATCATCATCGTGTGTTCAGGTTCATCTGGCCAGTTCAGTCTGGAAGACTTCTATGGTGCAGGATATTTAATTCATCAGCTGACAGCTCAGGAAGGCTGGAACCTCAGTGATTCTGCCTTGACGGCAAAATTATTTTACGAAGGCAGCAGTCATGAGCAAGCTTTAGTTCTTGGCCAGTCGCGAGTTGGGAAGATGCTTGAAGAATATGGATTTAGAGAAGAAATCACCTTTATCAGCAATCAGGATTGTTTCCACACAGTGCCAGTATTGATAGGAGATGAACTGGTTGATTTCCATCGGATAAAGGTAAGTTCCAACTGAAAGGAAGGGTGCAAATGAGATTTCAGCATCAAGTGGCCGTTGTTACTGGGGCCGGAAGCGGCATTGGGTTTGAGACGGCCAAACGATTGATTGCAGAAGGAGCAAAAGTCATTCTTGTCGGCAGAAATGAGGAAAAGCTGACAGCAGCAGCTAATCAGCTGAACACTGCTGATACAGCGGCTTATCCATTCTCTGCAGATGTGACAAAGGAAGAGGATATCAGTGCTCTGCTGACTTATGTAAAAGAGAAGTTTGGAGACCTGCATATTCTTGTAAACAATGCAGGCGGATCCGTGCATTCAAGAATCATGGAAACAACTGCTGAACAATGGGATTTTGTTCAGGATGTCAATTTGAAAAGTGTCTTTCTTGCCTCAAAAGCACTGGGCGGATATATGGCAGAGAGAAGCACTGTCCAGAGGGAAAACAGAGCGATTGTTAATGTTGCTTCCCTTTCAGGGCATAAAGCAGGAGCGGAAATTCCTCATTACAGCTCAGCTAAAGCAGCTGTTATCAATTTTACAAAAGCTTTAGCCTATGAGTTTGCCCCAAATGGGATAAGAGTCAATTCCGTTTCACCGGGATTTATTGAAACCCCGCTTACTGAACCTGGTCTACAGAACGAGAGATTCCAAGAAGCGATTAAGCGGAATACCGCATTAAAGCGGGTTGGAAAACCTGAAGAAATTGCAAACATTATTGCATTTGCCGCTTCACACGAAGCGTCATATATGACCGGTTCCGATCTGCTTGCAGACGGCGGCTGGCTGATTACATAAACCAAGGAGGAGATTGTTAATGAGCGATTTACTGGTAGAAAAAAGCGGGAATGTCCTGTTTTTAACATTGAACCGTCCTGAAAGGCTGAATGCATTCAGCGCCGAAATGATTTTAGCATTAACAAGTGAGTTAAATCAGGCAAAAGCAGATGAAAGTATTCGAGCTGTCGTTCTAAGCGGCTCAGGCAGATCATTCAGTGCCGGCGGTGACGTGAAAACAATGGGTGAAGCTGACGGGCAGCAGGTATACGAACACATCGGACGCTTGAACGAATGCATAAAAGCATTCAAAGACCTCGATAAGCCAATCATTGCAGCCGTACACGGATTTGCTGCTGGAGCAGCGTTTAATCTTGCCCTTGCATGCGACCAAATACTTGCAGCAGAAGACAGCAAATTTGTAATGAGTTTTTCACAGGTTGGACTGATCTCTGATGGGGGCGGTCTCTATTTCCTTCCACGCATCATCGGTCCTTATAAAGCGAAGCAATTGTTCTTCAATGCTGAGCCAATTACCGCAGCACAGGCAGAGGAGTATGGAATTGTAAGTAAAGTGGTTCCATTAGAACAGCTGAAGGATGAAGCTGTTTCCTATGCCCATAAGCTTTCACAGGGACCTGTAAAAGCGTATGGCATGATGAAAAAAATCATCAATGCTTCTGCAGTCAGCACACTTGAAGAAATTTTGGAGCAGGAACGGATTGCCCAGACACTGATGATTTCAACACATGATCATCAAGAAGGCATACATGCATTTAAAGAAAAACGCAAGCCAGTCTTTCAGGGGAAGTGATGATGATGAGAGCGATTCAATTAGAAGAATACGGCGGTCCAGAGGTATTGAAAGTGGTTGAAATGGAAATTCCAAAGCCTGCAGCAAAGGAAGTTTTAATCAAAATAGAAGCAATCGGCGTGAACTATGCTGATACAGCGAGAAGAGAAGGTCAATATGTCATTGATACTCCTCTCCCGTTTGTTCCGGGCGCAGAGGTGGCAGGAACGGTTGAGGAAATCGGCAGTGATGTCACCCGCTTTAAAAAAGGCGATAAAGTCGTCACGCTTCTCGGTTCCAGCAGAGCAACAGGATATGCGGAATATACAGTAGCGGAAGAAAGGGGATTAATACCTGTTCCTGCCGGAGTCGATGTTAAACAAGCAGTCTCTCTTCCTCTTCAAGGGCTCAGCGCTTATCACATTTTAAAAACAATGGGGCGGATTGAACAGGGAGAAACTGTTCTGATTCATGCGGCTGCAGGCGGTGTAGGGACTATTGCTGTACAGCTTGCAAAGCTGTTTGGCGCATCTAGAGTCATTGCAACCGCCAGCACCCCTGAAAAAAGAAGACTCGCTATAGAAATGGGTGCAGACGAAGCGGTGGATTATACTCAAGAAGGCTGGGAGAAGGAAGTTCTTCAGCTGACTGGAGGCAAAGGTGTAGATGTAGCGCTTGAAATGGCTGGCGGAGATGTGTTCCGTAAGACATTATCCTGTATGGCGCCGTTTGGCCGTCTTGTTATCTATGGAGTGGCGAGCGGTGAACAATCACGCCTTTACCCCTCATCACTCATGGCACAAAATCTGTCTGTCATCGGATTTTTCCTTCCGCAGATCATGAGGAAGAAAGAGCTATATTTACAGAGCTTGTCAGACCTGCTTGGTTACCTTGAAAATGGTGAATTAAAGCTGACAATCGGCGGGGTCTATCCTTTGGAAAGTGCAAAGGAAGTCCATCAGATGCTGCAGGGAAGACAAACAAAAGGAAAACTCATTTTAGTACCTTAAATTATAGCGGAATCGGCTGTTAAGCTCCGGCAGAAATGTCCAGGTTTGACGAAGGATTTGTTCGCTTATGCTTGTCAACAATGAGCAATATTCAGTCATTTTGTCTAAATAAAATGTGGCCCGGCCGGGTATAAAGCGGGCCGCATTTTATTCCATTACATTCTGCAGATCCTTCTACTAAATCCGCCTATATGCTGAAAAATACACTTCTTATTCATACAGACTTCTTATTCACGGACACATTCGAACGGTTCTATTCAATTATTTATTCATTTTCAGATACAAAAAAAGTAAGGGGGCCCGCTATGGAACTATTACTTCAGCAATTATTTAACGGCATCACAATTGGAAGCGTTTACAGTTTAGTTGCGTTAGGTTTGACGCTCGTTTTTGGCATTCTTCATATCCCTAATTTCGCTCACGGATCCTTTTATACAATCGGAGCCTATGTAAGCCTGCTGTTTATGACACAGTACGGCATCAATTATTGGATTGCCATGATCCTGTCGATTTTCATTGTGGCTGTTTTAGGGGTTTTATGCGAACAGGTTGTGTTCAAATTCCTGGGGAATGTGAATCCGATGAGGGTGATGGTTGCCGCCATTGGGCTTATGCTCTTTTTCGAAGCATTGGCTCATTTAATTTGGGGCACTGATTATAAACAAATGCCAACTCCTTTTTCAGGGGTGGTGGAAATTTTCGGCTTGACCCTGACCCAGCAGCGGATCTTGATTGTTGTATCTTCCATCCTATTAATGCTTGCTCTTCATTTTTTCCTGACAAAAACCATGACAGGCGCCTCGATTGTGGCCATGTCGCAAAATAGGGAAGGTGCGTTTTTAGTAGGAATAAATGCAAACATGGTTGCCATGCTTACATTCGCCATTGCAGCAGGTCTTGCTTCTGCAGCTGCAACGCTTGCTTCTCCTATTAACCTTGTCTTTCCGACGATGGGGAGTCTCGTAATTATGAAAGCTTTTGTCATTATTATTATCGGAGGCATGGGGAGCATACCAGGGGCGATTGTCGGAGGCTTTCTCCTTGGTTTAACGGAAAGCCTTGGTGCTACCTATTTATCAAATGATTATAAAGATATGATAGCCTTTCTTCTCTTAGTGGCTATTTTAACCATTAAACCAACAGGATTATTTTCAAAGGGGGCGCGCACATGAAGATTCAAAGACTTGTGCTGCTTGGTATCCTGCTGATCACTGTCTTGTTCCCGCTGATGTCTCAAAATCACTATCACAAGCAAATTATCATTCTCGTCATGATTTGGTCGATAGCGGTTTACGGATTAAATATCATCTCTGGATTTACAGGGCAGCTTTCACTTGCACACGCCGGCTTTTTTGCCTGCGGGGCATATACCCTCGGGATATTGACGGCAACCTATCAACTGAATTTCTGGCTGGCTTTTCTTGCTGCCCTGACTGTTACAGTAGCTTTGAGTTTCTTGATTGGTTTGATCGCGCTGAGGACGAGACATCACTTTTTTGCTATATACACGATGTGTGTCGGTTTTATTATTTATTTGACCATTGATAAATGGGATGAGGTCACAGGGGGAGTCAGAGGTCTTATCGGCATTCCTGTTCCGTCACCGATCGGGCCGATCACGTTTGAAACCATCGAATCTCAATATTACTTCATTCTCCTTTTCCTTCTTGGAACGATCTTTGTTGTGAAAAGAATTAAAGATTCTCTTTTTGGAAGAACGCTGCAGGCGATTCGCGGAAGTGAAGATCTTTCAAAAACAATCGGCATCAATATTATGAAAAATCAGCTGCTGTCATTTGTCTTATCTGCTTTTTTTGCCGGGCTCGCCGGCGTGCTTTATGCAGGATTTATCCGATTTCTCGGCCCGGACATTTCAGCCATCACAGTGACGTTTGAAATGCTGATGTATTTGCTTGTCGGAGGGATTGGAACAATGACAGGGCCGATTTTGGGCACATTTTTAATCGTATCTGTCACACAATCTCTTCAATTTTTAGAAGAGTACAGAATGCTGATTTTCGGGCCGATTGTTGTGCTGATCATGCTTTTTTATCCGAAAGGGCTTGTCGGCAGTTATCATTCTGTGAAAACGTATCTTACCAGCCGCAGGACAGCACCGGTAAAAGAGAAAGTGAAGGAGGCAGGCTGATGCTGATCGAGATTAATCAATTGACGAAATCCTTTGGCGGTCTAACGGCTGTGAATCACGTTGACCTTGGGATTGAACAAGGCAAGATTACCGCCATTATCGGGCCGAATGGAGCAGGGAAGTCCACGTTTCTGAACTTGATCAGCGGCTTTCATTCTCCTACGTCCGGAAGCATTCACTTTGAAGGAAATGATGTGACTAAAGCAAAACCGGCAAAAATGGCTAAGCTCGGAATCGGCAGAACGTTTCAAACGACGAATTTGTTTTCAGATTCAACCGTTATTGACAATGTTCTGATCGGCTACCGCCTCCGGACGAAAGCCCATCTGTTTGACGGTATTTTTAACAGCATTCGGGAAAGAGCGGAACAAAAAGCGTGTTATGACAAAGCGATGGAGGCTCTATCTTTCTGCGGAATTGAGCATTTGGCAGGAGAAGTAGCATCCTCCATTACCCAGGAATCGCAAAAGAGGGTTGCCATTGCGCTTGCGCTTGCCACTGAACCGAAGATCGTGCTGCTGGATGAGCCTGCGGCTGGTGTGAACCCTGATGAGACGGATGGTTTGTCAGAGCTCATACTTAAGCTGAAAAACCACGGGTATACCGTCTGTTTCATCGAACATAAGATGAAGATGGTCATGAGTCTCGCTGATAAAGTCATGGTTTTGAATCACGGGAAAAAAATAGCTGAAGGTCTGCCGCGGGATATTCAGTCGGATGCGAATGTTATTGAAGCCTATTTAGGAGGACATGCTTATGCTGAAGCTGCAACATATTGATGTTTTTTATGGCCGCTATCAGGCCCTTAAAAATGTATCGATGGAAATTGGACAAGGCGAGCTGGTCACGATCCTAGGCGCAAATGGAGCAGGAAAAAGCACTTTATTCAATACGATCTCAGGACTGAATAAAGTTTCAGGAGGACAAATCTTATTTGATGAAGCAGAAATCCAGAACAAACCTCCTCATAAGCTGGTCAGATCCGGAATTGTGCAGTGTGCGGAGGGAAGAAAGCTGTTTCCTGAAATGTCCGTTTATGAAAATTTAAAAATGGGAAGCTACAGTCACCGCAAGGAAAGAGAGATGGTCAAACAGAGGCTGGATGAAATTTATGCTCTCTTCCCGATTTTGTATGATAAAAGAAAAGATGCAGCAGGCTCTTTAAGCGGAGGACAGCAGCAGATGCTTGCGATCGGACGGGCACTCATGTCTCACCCGAAAATTCTCCTTCTGGATGAACCGTCGCTTGGACTTGCACCGCTTATCGTTGACCAAATGTTCAAGGTCATAGAGGAAATCCATAAAAAAGGCACCACCATTTTGCTTGCGGAACAAAATGCTCATGCAGCTCTCTCCATCTCTTCAAGAGGATATGTCATGGAGAGCGGACAGCTTGTTATGGAAGGTTCAAGAGATGAACTGTTTGATAACGAGGAGATTAAGCGTGCTTACATAGGCGCATGATCATAGCTTTTAGTTTCATGAAGGCAAACAAATGAAAAAATAGGGGGAATCAATGTGATATCGCTGAAAAAAATGGGTCTTGTTCTTGGATTGTCTATTTCTTTATTCGGACTCACAGCCTGCAATTCAAATGAATCGTCAACTGCTGCGGGAGAATCAGGTTCAAAAGACGGAACAGTCAATATCGGTTTTAGCGGTCCTCTATCAGGCCCTGCGGCATTTTACGGGGAAAATACGTTAAGAGGTTTAACGATGGCTGCAGATGAAATTAATAAAGAGGGATTTGAAGTAGACGGGAAAAAATACAAAGTAAAAATTGTTTCCCTCGATGATAAATATCTCCCGAATGAAACAGGAACAAACGCACGTAGGCTTGTGCAGGAAAACAAGACTCCAATCGTTTTCGTTCCGCACAGCGGAGGGGTTTTCGCGACTCAAGTATTTAATCAGCAGGAAAATTTCATTATCGGAGCCTACACAAGTGAGCCTAAAATTCAGGAGCAGGGAAATAAACTGACCTTAAGCATCCCTTCATCTTATGATGCTTATCCGGAACCGTATGCTGAGTATCAAATGAAGCGGTTTGGGAAAAAGCTCGCTTTAATTCCAACGGCCACCCAATACGGCAAAGACTGGACGGCGACAATTAAACCGGTTTGGGAGAAAAAAGGCGGAGAGATTGTCTTTGACGGATCTGTCGATTTCAGCAAAGAAACAGACTTTTTTACAATCATGACAAATGCCTTAAAAGAAAAGCCGGACGTCCTTTTTGTCGGAGGTCCCTCTCAGCCGACTGCTCTTTTGATTAAGCAAGCGCGCGAGCTTGGGTTTAAAGGCGGAATCATGATAATGGATCAGGCAAAATTTGAAGAAATGGAAGTAGTGCTTGGAGGATACGAAATGCTTGAAGGGGGAATTGGAACACTTCCTATTAAACAAAGTGATGCACCTGGCGGCCCGGCATTTGTTGAAAAATATGCAGAAGTAAGTGATGGTGTACCTACAGCTGAGAGTGCTTTTAACTATCAGGCCCTGCATGTTGCTGTAAAAGCCATGCAGGCTGCAGGCACAGTGTCAGATCCGGCTAAAATCATGGAAAACATGGAGGAAGGCATTAAGAACCTTGAAGACGAGCAGATGGTCTGGCATTTAACGGGGATCGAAAACAATGGATTTGACTGGGAAACATCCATTTACGCTGTAGAAGACGGAAAGCTTGTCAATATCAAAAAATAACAAAATGGAGTTTCCCGGATGCGGCGCCGGGAAACTCTCTTTCATTATCATCATGATCATGGTTTCCAAAAATATTTCATTTAGAAAAAGGTATTTATCAGAAAAGTTAGAAATTAAACTGTAAGCGTTACCATAAAAGAGGAGAGGTGTGAAAGGATGATTCAAACACATTTTGAACATTGGCCGGTAAGAGTTCCCCATACGTTAACGGTTCCCGAGACAACACTTTATGACAATCTGGAAATATCAGCGAGGAGATATCCGGATAAAACCGCCATTTATTATTATGGTGCTGAAATTACATACAAGCAGCTTCTGCGCGAAGTCGATGCCCTCGCAGGGTTTCTGGAAAAGAAATTATCCGTCACGCGCGGTGAAAAAGTTCTTTTGTTCGTTCAAAATTCCCCTCAGTTTGTCATCGGCTATTATGCCATTCTTAGAGCAGGCGCGGTTGTTGTTCCGATTAATCCGATGAATACGGCAGAGGAGCTAAGATTTTATATTCATGACTGTCAGATGAAGACAGGCATTATCGGAAGTGAGCTATACGAACGGATCCAGCCTGTTGTTGATTCGACAACACTGAAAAACGTCATTATAGCTGCTTACTCTGATTATCTTTCACCGAAATCGTTTGAAGATGATATTCCGGAGGAAGTTAAAAGAGGTGCTGAAGAGGTTTTAAATCATCATCCTTGGAAAGATGCCGTGCAGGGGTTATTTTCCCCATCTGAAATGACCGCTCATGCAGATGATTTGGCTGTTTTGCCTTATACTTCCGGCACAACCGGATTGCCAAAGGGGTGCATGCATACACATCGGACTGTTCAGGCCAATACGTTTGGGGGGTACCACTGGCTGAATGCCACTTCTGATGCCATCTGCTTAGCAACCTTGCCGCTTTTTCATGTGACAGGGATGGTTCACAGCATGCATATCCCGATTCTTTCAGGAGCAACAGTCGTAATGATGACGAGATGGGACAGAGAATATGCAAGGAAAGTCATTCGCGATTTAAATGTGACACACTGGATCAACATCAGCACGATGCTGATTGACTTTTTAGCGAATCCTGCGCTTGTAAAAGAAGATATGTCCTCTTTAATGAACTTAGCAGGAGGCGGAGCAGCTCTTCCTGCTGCTGTAGGAGAAAAGCTGTATAAAATGACAGGTCTCAAGTTTATTGAAGGATATGGGCTGTCTGAAACGATTGCCCAAACTCATTTCAATCCGCCGGATCGTTCAAAGCTGCAGTGTCTGGGAATTCCTTCTTTCGATGTGGACGCAAGAGTGATCGATCCTGTTCATCTGACAGAGCTTGGAACAGGGCAGGAGGGAGAAATCGTTGTTACCGGTCCGCAGATTTTTCTGGGCTATTTTAATCGTGAAGAGGAAAATGAAAAATCTTTTATTGATATTGAGGGCAAGAAGTTTTTCAGAACAGGAGATATCGGCAAACGTGATGAGGAGGGCTATTACTTTATTGTGGATCGTGTCAAACGGATGATCAACGCATCAGGATTTAAAGTGTGGCCGACGGAAATTGAAGGTGTTCTGTATCAGCATCCGGCCGTGCAGCAGGCATGCGTCGTGGGGATTCCTGATGAAAGGCGCGGTGAAACCGTTAAAGCGTTCATTATTTTAAATAAAGATTTTGAAGGGAAAATTGATGCAGAAGAAATTGTGAACTGGTCAAAAGAACGAATGGCCGCTTATAAATATCCGCGGCACATTGAATTCAGAGAAAGCCTGCCAATGACATCAAGCGGCAAACTGCTGTGGAGAAAGCTTCAGGAAGAAGAAAAACAAAAGGTAGTGGGGTGAGAGGATGAAGCATACGGTTGAAACAGTAACTGGACCAATAGAAGCGGATCAGCTCGGGAAAACGTTAATACATGAACACTTTGTATTTGGCTATCCAGGCTTCCACGGCGATGACTCCCTGGGAGGATTTGATGAACAGGATGCCCTTGAGACAGGGATTACCATTGCGCTTCAGCTCATGAGTTTCGGGGTTGACACAGTAGTCGATCCAACACCGAACGAATGCGGCAGAAACCCTGAGCTATTAAAGGAAATATCTGAACGGACAGGAATTCAGATTGTGTGCGCAACAGGTTTTTATTACGAAGGAGAAGGAGCAACGCCGTATTTTAAATTCAGACAGGGACTCGGTACAGCTGAAGAAGAAATATATGAAATGTTTAAAAAAGAAATAACAGAAGGAATCAGGAATACCGGAATAAAGCCAGGCATCATCAAGCTTGCTTCAAGCAAAGGAGTCATTACTGAGTATGAACGAATGTTTTTTAAAGCTGCTGCACGGGTGCAGCGCGAGGAAGGCACGGTCATCCTGACTCATACACAGGAAGGAACAATGGGCCCAGAACAAGTCGAATTATTGATGGAGCTAGGCTGTGACCCTAAAAAAATTGTGATTGGCCATATGTGCGGCAATACGGATACAGATTATCACCTAAAGGTATTGGAAAAAGGGGCATTCATAGCATTTGACCGCTTTGGCATTCAGGGCATGGTTGGGGCTCCGAATGATGACGAACGAATAAAAACGCTTTTGAAGCTAGTATCGTATGGCTATACAGATCAAATCATGCTTTCGCATGACACGGTTAATCATTGGATGGGAAGGCCGTTAATTCTGCCTGAAGTGATTCAGGAAAAAATGAAAAACTGGCATCCTGCCCACCTATTTGAAAATATTATCCCGGAGCTTCGGAAACAGGGAATGCCTGAAGAGAACATCCAGACGATGCTTGAGATCAATCCTTCGAAACTGTTTTTTCATCAGGAAGCAAAAATCAATTCTTGATGACTTGTGGCAGCCTCAGCTGCCTTTTTTTATTTCATTTAAAAAAGGAGATGACTCAAAAAAAGAGAATTTGAATAAAAGAGGGATTTTTCATGTATTAACGAAAGGGGAATTTTCATGCAATGGGAGACAAGAATTACAGAGCTTCTTAACATTCAATATCCGATCATTCAGGGAGGGCTTGCCTATCTTGCTTATTCAGAATTAGCAGCTGCTGTATCAAACGCAGGAGGGCTGGGGCAAATAACTGCCATGTCTCTAGGGGAACCTGAACTGCTTCGGGAAGAGATTGCAAAAGTCCGCAGAAAAACAGATAAGCCGTTTGGGGTGAATTTTGCGGTCGGTCAGCACGGCAGACCCTATTCAGATTTGCTTGATGTGGCAATTGAAGAAGAAGTGCCGGTTATTTCAATGACAGGCGGCAATCCTTCGGCTATATTCGATCAATTAAAAGGGGTAAACGTAAAAAAACTTGTTCTGGTCGCAGCCAGAAGACAAGCTGAGAAAGCGGAAGAGCTTGGAGCAGACGCTGTCATGGTTGTAGGACAAGAAGGCGGAGGCCACCTGGGGAGAGATGACACCGGGACGTTCGTATTAATTCCGCAAGTAGTTGATTCTGTGTCGATTCCTGTTATTGCATCCGGAGGAATTGGTGATGGCAGGGGACTAATGGCTGCTCTTAGTCTTGGAGCAGAAGGAATTGAAATGGGAACAAGGTTTATAGCAACACAGGAGTGTGTTCATGCTCATTCGGAATACAAACATGCTCTAGTAAACAGTTCAGAACGCGACACGGTTGTCATTAAACGCAGTATTGGAGCGCCGGCAAGAGCTCTTGCGGGACCTTGGACAGCCAAAATATTGGAGATGGAGCAAAAACAAGCTGATTATGAAAAGCTAAAAGATTATATTAGCGGACATGCTAACAAAAGATACATATATGATGGTATGATAGACAATGGTTTTGCGTGGGCCGGACAAGTAACAGGCTTAATCCGCGATGTGCCAAGCGTCGAACAGCTTATGTCGAGGATGATAACTGAGGCCTCTGAGATAAGACAAAGGTGGAGTTAACTTACCACTCAACAGGAAAAGGCAGGTGAGGAACAGTGGATTATCAATATCCGATTCAGCCTGATTGGAGCACAAATGAAATCATTGATGTGATTGCATTTTTCCAATCGATTGAAAAAGCATATGAGAAAGGGATCAGCCGGGAGGACTTAATGAAAGCGTACCGGAGATTCAAGGAGATTGTCCCGAGCAAAGCAGAAGAGAAAAATCTTTGCGATGATTTTGAAGAAATGAGCGGGTATTCTTCCTACCGTGCTATTAAAAGAAGCAGAGAAAGCAGCGATTCGGATCAAATCAAAATGTAAAAGGACGGGTTCATCCCGTCCTTTTGTGTATTTAAGAGAAATTTTATAACACGGCAGCCTTTTGAGCAATAGTATAAAGAGGAAGCAGCGTTTTGAATGTATCTTCTATTTTATCTGTAAATTGTTTTCCGTTCATTTTAACGGCATCCGTGCGCTCAATTTTAATACCGCATAATAGTTCCGCTTTTTTTACGGTTTGAAGGCGTTCAAACATTTTCTTGAAGTCAGCTTCACTCAAGTCTTTTTGAACGGATACTTCGGGTTTTGTATGGTCAGCCGACCAGACGAAATGGTCTGGGATTCGGGAACGAAGTTTGCTCCAGTTTTTTGCAAGCTCAGCACCGTACTGATCTTTTACAGGCGATTCATAAATAACCGCAAACCAGGCAAACGCATGAGTTTCCCATAAGCCGATTTGAAAATGGGGCAGCATTTTATATCCGCGTTTATTGCCTGCGAATGCAACCCAGGTATCTTTAGGCGGATTAACAGAACGGCGGGCATGCTTTGCCACGTGCGCATACATTTCCTCCCCAGTCATTCCTGAGAGGTCAGCTGCAAATCTTTCACCTAACTGCTCAAGCTTTGGTCTTACTGTTTGAATTAAAGCTTCCATTCTCTCATCCAAGCCGTCTATTTTAAAAACATCGAAATCTTCATTAGTAAAACCTTTAAAGTCCATTTCTAAAACCTCCTGATATCACAGTGCATGCGAACATTTTAGCACACCAGCCAGCATATTCGAAAGAAACTTGCACGTTTCGACACTTTGAGAATGTGGTATTAAATAAATAATAGGTAAATACACAATTTTCAGTTCCAAGTTGCATCCTATTTTCAAGTTTCATATCATATATAAAAATATCAGAAAATTATGTTAAATGAAAAGTCGCTGGTTAACAATTATAGACAATTTTTGAAAGGGGCGGTAGAAAGATGAAGCAAATTGTGAAAACTACTGGACAAAAGGAATCGGATAATCGTATTGGGGTGCTGAAACTTGAATTAGATTATGAATTGGCCACCCTTTATGACGCCATGAGCGAAAATGACGAAACAAAGAAGAATGAATGCAAACGGAAGCTTGAAAGACTAAGAAAAGAATGGCTCAGACTGCAGGCTTAAATGCAGCAAACAAAGCGAACCTCGCAAAAGGGTTCGTTTTTATCTGAGTAAATCATTTTTGAGGAGGCGCCAATTGCTTGCTTTCCATAATTTCCTTGCGTTATTCTTATTTTATATAAATAGCTTACCTACATAGAAAGAAGGTTTATACATGGCAAATTGGTCTAAGATCGAAAGTGATGCAAAATCATGGATATATACAGCAGGAGAAACAATCCGCCAGTCCTTTCAAAATGTGCTCCAAATCCAGTCTAAATCGAATCCGGATGATCTTGTCACCAATATGGATAAAGAAACCGAACAATATTTGATTTCAAAAATTAATGAAACCTATCCGGAGCATCGCATTCTTGGGGAAGAAGGCTTTGGGCACGACATTCAGTCTTTAGAGGGAATCGTCTGGATTGTGGACCCGATTGACGGAACAATGAATTTTGTTCATCAGCAAAGGAATTTCGCCATCTCAATCGGTATTTATGAAGATGGGGTTGGACAAGTTGGTCTGATCTATGATGTTGTTCATGACGAACTGTATCATGCGGTCAGGGGCAAAGGAGCCTTTATGAATGATTATAAACTTCCTGAGCTTAAGGATGTCCCGTTAAACCAGGCTGTGATTGCTTTGAATGCAACATGGGTGATGGAAAATAAACGATTTAATCATAACTTATTAGTTCCTGTCGCAAAAGCGGTGAGAGGAACACGGTCATATGGGTCAGCAACACTTGAATTTGCTTACGTTGCATCTGGGAGGCTTGACGCGTATATTACGCTTAGGCTTGCTCCGTGGGATTTTGCTGCCGGTCTGATTTTGCTTGAAGAGGTTGGGGCAAAAGCAACAACTTTAGATGGAGAAAAAATAAATCTGCTTGGACAAAACAGTATTTTCGTTGCGAAAAAAGGAATACATTCCACTATTCTTAAGGATTATCTGCACAAGTAGATGCTTAAATACCGTTCATTTGAAGATTCGGACTACCCCTTTTTTGCAGAACTGATCGGAGCAAGCAAAACTTGGCAAGAAGAGGAATGCACGCCGTCTCAGGCAGAAGAATACATGACATCTTATAAAATGTATAACGGCAATTGGCTTGTCTGGATGAAGTCATATGAAATGATAGGCATCTCGTTTCATCTTGAATGGGCCCCCTCTAATGAGAAACCGTGGATTGGAACGGTCCTGATCCATCATCAGCACCGTAAACAAGGCCTGGGCAAGGAAATAATCGGGCAGATATCGGATGAATTAAAACAGAATGGCCACAAAGCAATTTTTGCCGGCTGTCCGGCATCCAGGCTTGACTGGCTGCAATTTCTCGGAAGGTGCGGATTTGAACAGCTTAAATCTGAAAAAGATACACAAGGAAAAGAGTATATAATCTCAGTAAAACCTGTATAGCCCCTTTTAAAGGGGTTTTTATGCGGAAAAGAACAAAAGCGCAAGCGCCTTGGTCAGATCCGACAGGCAGATAAGAATCCGACAGAAAAGTCCGGGTCCCGACTTTTTTGGCGGATTCGTTCTGACCGAGGATCTAGGCGCTGGAGCTGGACGTGGATAACTTTATTTCATTATCCACAACCAATTACCTTTTATAATTTCCTAAACAAATAAAAAAATCGGAGACATGGCTCCGATTTTTGTTAAAGAATTCCTTTATCCCGCATTTTCTTTTTTGTTGCAAATCCAAAGCCCATTGCCGCAATAAGGGCAAGAATAGAGATCACTATGCCTAAAATACTTCTTTCACCAACTGCAATGCCGACGCTAACCATCGATCCGGCTGCAATGAATGCTAAAAGAAAGAAGATCCATTTTCCAGATTTCATCTGATTTTTCATCCCCTTCCATAACCGTTTGGACAGCAATTTTTGCCCCATTTATCAGTTTACATAAAATGATTCCTTTTTTCTATAAAAGTTTGTGGTATAATACATAAGGTTATTTTAATTTTTTAGGAGATGAAAATGTGAAACTTCGAAATGATATTCGAAACATTGCTATTATTGCCCACGTAGACCACGGAAAAACGACTCTTGTCGACAAAATGCTTCATCAGGCAGGTACGTTCCGTGCGAACGAACAAGTTGCTGAAAGAGCGATGGATTCCAATGATTTAGAGCGCGAGCGCGGAATTACGATCTTAGCAAAAAATACGGCAATTAATTATAAAGATACACGCATCAACATCATGGATACACCAGGACATGCCGACTTCGGCGGCGAAGTTGAGCGCATCATGAAAATGGTTGACGGCGTATTGCTGGTTGTTGACGCTTATGAAGGATGTATGCCTCAAACACGCTTTGTTCTTAAAAAAGCGCTTGAGCAAAACTTAACGCCAATCGTTGTTGTAAACAAAATCGACCGCGATTTTGCCCGTCCAGAGGAAGTAGTAGACGAAGTTCTTGATTTATTTATTGAACTTGATGCTTCAGAAGAGCAGCTTGAGTTCCCGGTTATCTTTGCTTCAGCTATGAACGGAACAGCAAGCACAAGCCCGGACCCAGCTGATCAGGAAGAGAACATGGTTTCATTGTTTGATTCAATTGTTGAGCACATTCCAGCTCCTGTTGATAACACAGATGAGCCTCTTCAATTCCAGGTAGCTCTTCTTGATTACAACGATTATGTCGGACGTATCGGAATCGGACGCGTATTCCGCGGAACAATGGAAGTAGGACAGCAGGTTTCATTAATGAAAATTGACGGTTCTTTCAAAAACTTCCGTGTAACAAAATTATTCGGTTTCCAGGGCTTAAAACGCGTAGAAATTGAAAGCGCAAAAGCAGGAGATCTAGTGGCTGTTTCTGGAATGGAAGACATCAACGTAGGGGAAACAGTTTGCCCGGTTGAGCATCAGGAAGCATTGCCGATCCTTCGCATTGATGAGCCTACTCTTCAAATGACATTTGTTGTAAACAACAGTCCGTTTGCAGGCCGCGAAGGAAAATATGTGACTTCACGTAAAATTGAAGAGCGTTTAATGTCTCAATTGCAGACTGATGTTAGTTTGCGTGTAGAAAACACAGAATCTCCAGATGCATGGATTGTTTCAGGCCGCGGAGAGCTTCATCTTTCAATACTAATTGAGAACATGCGCCGCGAAGGCTATGAGCTTCAAGTATCTAAACCAGAAGTTA
This sequence comes from Metabacillus idriensis, assembly GCF_009674765.1. GTDB lineage: Bacteria > Bacillota > Bacilli > Bacillales > Bacillaceae > Bacillus_P > Bacillus_P idriensis. The sequence goes on from NZ_WKKF01000001.1 coordinate 1,206,421, forward strand.
TCGTAAAAGAAATTGATGGGGTAAGATGTGAGCCTGTTGAGCGCGTTCAAATTGATGTACCTGAGGAGCATACTGGTTCTGTAATGGAATCAATCGGTGCCCGCAAAGGTGAAATGCTTGATATGATCAATAACGGAAACGGTCAAGTCCGTTTAATTTTCAACGTGCCTGCACGAGGATTAATCGGGTACTCTACAGAATTCATGTCAATCACTCGCGGATTCGGCATCATCAACCATACATTTGACAGCTATCAGCCAATGCAGCCGGGTCAAGTTGGAGGACGTCGTCAAGGCGTGTTAATCTCTATGGAAAACGGAAAATCAACAACTTATGGTATTCAAGGTGTTGAAGACCGCGGAATCATTTTCCTTGATGCTGGTAAAGACGTGTATGAAGGCATGATCGTCGGAGAACACAATCGTGAAAATGACCTTGTTGTCAACATCTGCAGAATGAAGCAGCAAACAAATATCCGTTCTGCAAATAAAGACCAAACAAGCACAATGAAAAAACCTCGCATCATGTCTCTTGAAGAATCTCTTGAATACTTGAACGATGATGAGTACTGTGAGCTTACACCAACTTCTATTCGTTTAAGAAAGAAAATTCTTGATAAGAATGAGCGCGAAAAACAAGCTAAAAAGAAAAAATTAGCTGGCTTGCTGTAAGAGATAACCCTAGACATGCAATGGAGGGGAACACGGGATGAACGTTTACGAAAGTATGTGGCCGGTTGCGTATGCCATTTATACTGCAACTGAACCTGATACTCAAATGGGGGCAAATATTTTATACTTGGTCATTCTCGGATTATCAATTGTCGTATTTAAGCTGGGGTTTGCTAAAAAGCTTCCCCTGCTTAAGGCAATTGTTATCTATTTGTTCTTAATGTTCGGGTGTACAGTTTTAACCTTTTTAGGCGCATTTCTTCCTGTGGCAGAAGGCCTGATTGTTGCAGCACTCATCTTAATTATCTATAAGATTCGTCTGCACCAGTCCAAAAAAGCTGAGCGGAATGCTGCAACATGAGATCTCTCCAGGACTCGCTTTATAATTGGCTCTCCATTAAAGTTGTAGCGGATGCCCGTCCTGAAGATACTGCAGCAGTGGATACATTCAGGCTGTTTGATGAATTGCTTAAAGAAAACCATGATCTTGCCGATGTAAAAGTTCACAAAGATGATATCATGTATCTTGTGAACTACACACTGAATGGCGAGCCTAAATCATCCAGGTTTCCGGCAGAATTAATCGACAGTATGATTGATCAGATTGAGGCAGAACCTGAAAAGTATCAAAATTACAAATAAAACACCTCTTAATGAGGTGTTTTTTTGTGCATATTTTTAGCTGACGCAGCCATTGCAGCCGCAAAAAGGATGTGACCCGCTGTCCACCATGTAAGTGCTTCAAAGTCGTCTATTGCCGGCGTCTCTCTTACAGAAAGGATCGTTAAAGGGAAATATAATAAAACAGCAGGCAGAGTCAGCGCAAATGCTGTCAGCCATCTATTCAGCTGTGATGTGATATTAAAAGAGGTTAAAGTGAAAACATACAGAACTCCAATTATGACAGCAACAGCCAAATGGAGGACAAATTCAAAAAGCTCAGGGAGAGGCTCTTTGTAAATAAAATCAATGTTAAGCAAAAGCACATAGACTTTTTCACCACTGACTATTTCAGCTGATTTTAAAAAAAGACCAAGAACAATACCGCTGATCAGGCCAATAAGAGCTCCCCTCTTAACCACTACCAGTTATCCTCTGTTTTCTTATCTCTGTACAATCTGAAATTTCCAGTATTAGCACGTTCAATTGTCCGATTTTCTATCCTCAGGTCGCACTCACTGCACATATACGTATGAATCGGACGGTTTCGCAGCCTCTTCGCCTGAAGCGTTTCATCATCAATGGTTTCTACTTTATCGCATAAAACACATTTTACTCTCATGGTACACCTCATCATTCTTTTTCTGAAATTGTTGAATAAAATTTTTAAATTAGTTGTTAAATGGCTATAATCTGATAAATCATCTTATAAGGCTCTATTATTTATAAATTAATTGTTAGAAGCCTTAAGTGGATTGCAGCGGAAGGAACTTGACTCCTGCGGGAATTAGAGGGAAGTTGGAGACCCCACAGGCATGCCGAGGAGGCTCCAACCCTCCCCGCGGAAAGCAAGTTCCTGGAGCGGAAAGAAAAAGACAAAATTAATAATGGAAACATCAATCTATGCGTTAAGTGCCATTTATTAAGGAGCTAACCAGTTGGTTCCGCTTTTCTAAATGATATAACAGTTGGAAACAAAAATAAAAAAAGGTATGATAGCATTATACAACTTTAATGGAGGGAAGAAAATGGCTAATAAGGTAGAAACAAAATTGATTCAGCCTTTGTTTGACAATCTCCAAAAAGAAAGATTTGCTGTTTTTGCAACTCTTGATCATGAAACAGGATCTCCAAACGTATCAGCCGTATCATGGGTGTATGCCCCTGATTTAGAACGGGTTTATCTGGCTGTCGATAATCGGTCCAGAATTGTTGAAAACGTAAAAAAACATCCTGCTGCGGTTATTACGCTGCTGGCAAATGAGTCTACATATTCTATAAATGGCCATGCCCATGTCAAAATTGAAAAGCTTGAGGGTGTCCCATTAAAACTTGCTTTAATTGAGATTAAGATATCTGAAGTCCGTGATGTCATGTTTTACGGGTCAAAAATATCAGCCGAACCTGCATATGAAAAAACATATGATGAAAAAGCAGCAGCAAAGCTTGACAGTCAGGTGTTAGAAGCAATGAAAAAAGCTTAGATTAGGAAATCTAAGCTTTTTTTCAATCCGGATTTTAGTTGAAAAGGAAGTAATCAGTTCTTATTTAAATGGTTTTCTGACTGATCTTCCTGCTCGCGGTCAAGCTCTTGTTGCTCTTTTTTGTTCAGCTGATCATTATCTTGCTCTGTTGGTCTGTTTCTTTGATTATTCAGCATATCACTGGGAATTTCAGGCATAACGCGGCCGACGATTGCGGCAAGCTCGTCAAGGATGCCTCCAACAGGCTGTCCCTGCTGAAGATCTTTGCCCATTTCCCGCAGACGGACTGTGGTATCCGCATCAGCGATAATGACAGCATTTGCCCCGTAAGGATCATGCTGAATGCTTTCTGCAACCGCGTATTTAATTGATTCAACCTTGTTGCGGTCAAGTTTTGAATTTACATCAATGCCTACAACTGCATATTTGCCAAGTACAACTGCGCTGACATCATTTACACCAGGGACACGTCCTGCAAGATTAACCAGGCGCTTTGAAATCTGTTCACCTGATTTTTTTTCCACATTTTCATTTACTGTGTTTCGAACATTAATGGGTTTTCCATTGTGATCTTCGGGTGTGTCGCCCTGAGAGCCCTGATTTGCTTGGCATCCTGATAGAGCGAGCAGAATAATCATTGCTGAAAAAACAAAGCTGCGCATGAAATCACTCCTTTTTAGACCATGCTTTTTAATTTTATTGTCTAATAAATCTTCTATCTTTATGCACCAATTCATATATTTTAGCAACGCTTCAATTACAGCTTGATTATCTTCGTCTGACTTTTACGTGCAGTACACTATAAAAACCTGAACTGGGTAGGAGGCGGAAGGTTGAGTAAAATCTATGTTTTGGATACGAATGTCTTACTGCAAGATCCGAATTCCATTTTTTCTTTTGAAGAAAACGAAGTAGTGATTCCGGCAGTCGTTCTTGAAGAAGTCGATTCAAAAAAGCGGTATATGGATGAAATAGGACGAAATGCAAGACATGTTTCCAAACTGATTGATAGCCTAAGGCTGATTGGAAAGCTTCATGAAAAAATTCCTTTGCCAAGCGGCGGATTTTTGAGGATTGAGCTGAATCATCGCTCATTTCATGAACTTCAGGAAATTTTTATAGAAAAAACAAATGATAATCGCATTCTTGCAGTGGCGAAAAATCTTTCAATTGAAGAGGAAACAACGGAGAACGGGCGGCCAGTCATCCTTGTGAGCAAGGACACGCTGGTCAGGGTAAAAGCTGATGCGATCGGACTGCTGGCTGAGGATTTTCTGAGCGACAGGGTTGTTGAAATTGACAGAATCTATACAGGCTTTCTTGATTTGTATATAAGCGGTGATGATTTAAACAGATTTTATGAGAAAAATGAATTGATTTTGTCTGAAGTGACGAATCATCCATTTTACCCTAATCAATTTGTCATCATGAAAAATGCGCTTGGCGGCTCTGCTTCAGCAATCGGATGTGTTGATAAAACAGGAAAAAAGGTAAAGAGGCTCGTATTTGATCACGATCACATTTGGGGAATACGGCCAAGAAATGTCCAGCAGACGATGGCGATGGAGCTGCTTCTCAGAAATGACATGCCTCTGGTCACACTAATTGGAAAAGCAGGCACTGGGAAAACGCTGCTCGCTTTGGCTGCAGGTCTGATGCAGACAGAGGATTTAGGGACGTTCAAAAAATTGCTCGTTGCAAGACCAATCGTTCCTGTCGGGAAGGATATTGGCTATCTTCCTGGTGAAAAACAGGAAAAACTAAGACCGTGGATGCAGCCAATCTATGATAATTTAGAATATCTTTTCAATGCGAAAAAACCTGGCGAGCTGGATGCCATTTTAGCAGGGATGGGATCAATAGAAGTAGAAGCCCTGACGTATATTCGCGGCAGAAGTATTCCTGAGCAGTTCATTATTATTGATGAAGCTCAGAACTTAACGAAACACGAAGTAAAAACGATTTTGACCAGAGTAGGGGAAAAAAGCAAAATTGTCTTAATGGGAGATCCTGAGCAAATCGATCATCCTTACCTTGATGAATACAATAATGGCTTAACCTATGTTGTAGAGAAGTTTAAGGATCAGTATATTGCGGGGCATGTCAGATTAGTAAAAGGGGAGCGCTCCGGCCTTGCTCAGCTGGCTGCAGATTTATTGTGAAAGATGCAATCAATGCGAACACAGCTATTGTGAAAGATGGGAAAAGCCGCTGTCATAAGCGGCTTTTCTTACTCAATAATAATTTCTTTTATGTTCGTAATAGGATTATCGCGGTTGCTGCCATCTCCGTAATAGAGAGTAACAGGACCTTCGTCAGTAAGGGGTTTGCCATTCTTACTGAATCCAAGGATGAGGGCAGATGCTTCCTCAAGTGACATTCTTACGTCTCCTTGCCCAGTTTTAAATACAGCATATTCTGCTGCCTGAGCAGGCTCCGCATTTTTAAGGAATGGAAGAAACGGTATACCAAACGTTCCATTCAAGATTCTTTCTTTTTCAGTTCGCTTATTATTTTTGTTTTCTGGGAGCTTTGCTCCTTCGCGGATTTCCTGATCCCAGTGTTTAGAGACTGCCTTAGTGTACTCTTCCAATTCGTTCCGTTCTTTTTTGTTTTCATCAAAATAAACAGTCAGATCGACTTTTCTGTCATCAAATATCCATACACCGGGATCCAGTGTAATTGGAAAGGCAATATTTCCTTTAATTAAAATGATTGAATCCATTGCTACACGTCCTTTCTTTAAAAGTATAAGCGCTTTCTGTGAATTTGTCATGGGGGACATCGGCATGACAGTTTTTGGGCAAACTAACACCTCATACTGAATGAAGAGGTGAACAGACCATGCCATGTCAAACCAGTGAAGAATTGGCGGAGCTTGTCAGCATTGCAAGGGAAGTAACGAAGGATGGCAAGATTGCTGACTATATTCCTGCACTAGGAGAAGCAGATCAAGGTGATTTATCCGTTGCGATATATCATGTTGAAAATACTTGTATGTCAGCTGGAGATATTGAAAAAAGCTTTACCTTGCAAAGCATATCAAAAGTGCTGACGCTTGCTCTTGTACTGATGGATCATGGGGAATCCTATGTATTTGATAAAGTGGGCATGGAACCGACGGGAGATCCGTTTAATTCAATCGTCAAGCTTGAAACTCATGAAAATCAGCGGCCGCTGAATCCGATGATTAATGCAGGAGCACTTGCTGTTACAAATATGATTAAAGGATCTGACAAGGAAGAAAAACTATCCCGCTTTTTAGCTTTTACAAAAGAATTAACCTTCAATCAGGATATTAAAGTCTGCCATGAGATCGCTTCTTCTGAATTTGAAAACGCCTGGCTGAACAGGTCTCTCTGTTATTTTATGAAAAAAGACGGCATCATTGATGGTGATGTAGAGGATTTAATTGATTTATATTCAAAGCAATGTGCCGTACAAATGCACAGCCTCGATCTGGCGAAAATCGGGGCAGTCTTCGCCCTTGACGGCAAACATCCTCAAACAGAAAAACAAATCATCCCGAAAGATATTGCGCGTATCTGCAAAACGTTTATGGTGACATGCGGCATGTACAATGCTTCTGGAGAGTTTGCGATAAAAGTGGGAATTCCTGCCAAAAGCGGAGTGTCCGGAGGTATTATGGGGATCGTGCCCTATCATTTTGGAATCGGAATTTTTGGGCCTTCTCTTGATAAAAAAGGGAACAGCATTGCTGGTATAAAACTGCTGCATCTTTTATCTGAAAAGTATGAATTAAGCATTTTCTGATGAAGCTTTGTGCGGGAACAAGTTCACTTATGAATAACACCTTGATTTTTCTTGATTTTTTACTATTTTCCCTATAATATTAATAGATAGATTAGGGTAATCGCTCGGGAACGGAGGGGTTCAATTGGCGTCTGAGATTGCGATTGATCATCGAGAAAAAGCACTTGCGCTCTTAAAGGCAGATGCTGATAAAATTACGAAGCTGATTCAAGTCCAAATGGACAATTTGACGATGCCTCAATGTCCTCTTTATGAAGAGGTTTTAGATACACAAATGTTTGGACTATCAAGAGAAATTGATTTTGCCGTAAGGCTGAATCTGATTGATGAGCGGGAAGGCAAAGCCATCCTAGACACACTCGAAAGAGAAATGTCGGCATTGCACGAGGCGTTCACAAAGAAATAACAATAAAACTCAAACTGTTTAATTAGACAGTTTGAGTTTTTTTATAAAGCTCGCCAGTCATCAAAAAACGATAATGGATCTATGTAATATACGTCTGAGCTTAACAGGTATATATACCGGAACAAAAGACCTACATACCTTTATATCTTGTTTACGCACGTTTGCCGGGTTACCATAAGGCGTGCGTTCGGAAGATGAAAACATAATGGAAGGAATTTGCGCTTTAATCTCGAATTTCTAACTAGGAAAATAAAATCATCCAGAATGCAGCAACAAGTCACGATAGGAAGCGATAAAATGATAAAAAAAATTCTCAAATCATATGATTATTCACTCATACTTGCTGTTATTCTCTTATGCGGGTTTGGTCTGGTTATGGTGTACAGCTCAAGTATGATTTCTGCCGTCGCCAGATGGGGCTATACAAGCGATTACTTTTTTCAAAAGCAGGCAATCTTTATTGCAATAGGGTTTGTGGTCCTTCTGGCTACAATGTTCTTTCCTTACAGAGCTTATTTAAGTCCTTTCTTTATCAGGGGCGTAGTCATGCTTTCCATCCTGATGCTCCTTGCTATTTTCGTATTTGGTTCCGTTGCAGGCGGTGCCAGAAGCTGGTTTTCCCTGTTCGGTTTTAAAGTACAGCCTGCAGAATTTGTGAAACTGAGTGTTATCCTGTACCTTGCAGCTGTGTACGAAAAAAAACAATCATATATTGATCATTTTGGAAGAGGCGTGCTGCCTCCGATTATTTTTACAGGTTTTATCTGTGTATTGATAATTCTCCAGCCGGATATAGGCTCGGCATCAATCATTGGGATGATCGCTCTTTCGATGGTCTTATGTTCAGGGCTGGGCATGAAAAATATCTTTAAACTCATTATCTTGGGTCTTGCAGGTCTTGCTGCAATCAGTCCGCTTGTTTTGCTGAAATGGGACAAGATTTTTACTACAGAGCGGGTCAGCCGCTTTGTCGGATTTATGGATCCATTCGGAGATGCGAAAGACTCAGGGTTTCACTTAATCAATTCTTATTACGCCATTGGTTCAGGCGGCCTGACGGGGCTTGGCCTCGGGGAAAGCGTACAAAAATACGGCTATTTGCCTGAATCGCACACAGATTTTATTCTGGCAATCATCTCTGAAGAGCTGGGGATTTTCGGAGTAGCGTTTGTCCTGATCCTTCTTGCATTTATCGTACTGAAAGGTTTTCACATTGCAAGAAACTGTGAAGATGCATTTGGCACGCTGCTCGCTATTGGCATTTCAAGCATGATTGGGATCCAGACAGCTATTAATGTTGGCGGATTAACAGGGCTGCTGCCAATTACCGGGGTTACCCTTCCATTTATAAGCTACGGTGGCTCCTCAATGATGCTATTAATGCTTTCAATGGGGCTTCTCATTAATATATCAATGTTTATAAAATACCGGGCGACTTATCAGAAGACTGAACAGAAGCCGGTAAGTGAAACACACAGTAATACGGTTCCATTTCAATAGAATAAAAGTGTTATACTAATTATAAATGTGTTATACTTTTAGTAGTGCAAGTGAAGAAGCTTAAGGGGGATTCCTATGTCGCAGAAAAACATTCAGAAAATACTTGTAGCAAACCGAGGTGAAATTGCCATCCGTGTATTCCGTGCCTGTACGGAGCTTAATATCCGGACGGTAGCCATCTATTCTAAAGAAGATTCAGGCTCGTTTCACCGTTACAAAGCAGATGAAGCATACATAGTAGGCGAAGGGAAAAAACCGATAGATGCTTATCTAGATATCGATGGCATTATTGAAATTGCTAAAGCCAATCATGTGGATGCCATTCATCCCGGCTATGGATTTTTATCGGAAAATATTCATTTTGCAAGAAGATGCGAAGAAGAGGGAATTATTTTCATTGGCCCTAAATCTAAGCATCTTGACATGTTTGGGGACAAAGTGAAAGCAAGAAAGCAGGCAGAGCTTGCAGATATTCCGGTCATTCCGGGCAGCAACGGACCTGTGCAAAGCTTAGAAGATGTTGTAGATTTTGGCCGCGAAAATGGATATCCTTTCATTATTAAGGCTTCACTTGGAGGCGGCGGACGCGGCATGAGGATTGTGCGCAGCGCTGCAGCTGTTAAAGAATCCTATGAACGTGCCAAATCAGAAGCAAAAGCTGCATTTGGCAACGATGAAGTATACGTTGAAAAACTAATTGAAAATCCTAAGCACATTGAAGTGCAAATTATTGGTGATGATCACGGCAATATCATTCATTTGTTTGAACGTGATTGTTCCGTGCAAAGACGTCATCAAAAAGTGGTTGAGGTCGCTCCAAGTGTCTCTGTAGATGAAAAATTAAGACAGGACATTTGTGATGCTGCTGTTAAGCTGATGAACAAAGTTGAATATGTGAATGCAGGAACAGTTGAATTCTTAGTTGCGGGTGGTGAGTTTTACTTCATTGAAGTTAACCCCCGTGTTCAAGTAGAGCATACGATTACCGAAATGGTTACAGGAATTGATATTGTTCAGACTCAAATTATGGTTGCAGAAGGCTATCCTCTTCATGGCAAAAAAATCGGCATACCGGCACAGGATCAAATCAGGGTAACGGGCTATGCCATTCAATCAAGGGTTACAACAGAAGATCCATTGAATAACTTCATGCCGGATACTGGCAAGATCATGGCATACCGCTCAGGAGGCGGCTTCGGAGTAAGGCTTGATGCCGGAAACGGATTCCAGGGAGCTGTTATTACGCCGCATTATGATTCATTGCTGGTTAAGCTTTCAACTCAGGCGCTGACGTTCGAGCAGGCTGCCGCAAAAATGGTCCGTAACTTAAGGGAATTCAGGATCAGAGGGATTAAAACCAACATTCCTTTTTTAGAAAATGTTATTAAACATGAGAAATTCATGTCAGGTGAATACGATACATCTTTCATTGATTCATCACCAGAGCTTTTCGTATTTTCAAAGAAAAAAGACCGCGGAACAAAAATGCTTTCCTACATTGGAAATGTAACAGTTAATGGCTTCCCGGGCATTGAAAAGAAAAAGAAGCCGGTTTTCGATAAGCTCTACATTCCAAAAGTAAAACTTTCCGAACCGATTCCAAGCGGAACAAAGCAGATTCTTGACGAGCAGGGTCCGGAGGGTCTTGTGAGATGGCTGAAAGAACAGAATGAGGTGCTATTAACAGATACAACATTCCGCGACGCTCATCAATCCCTGCTGGCAACACGCTTAAGAACGAATGACATCAAACATATCGCTGAACCTACAGCAAGGCTTCTTCCTAATTTATTTTCACTTGAAATGTGGGGCGGAGCAACATTTGATGTAGCATACCGCTTCTTAAAAGAAGATCCTTGGGACAGACTGCTCACAGTCAGAAAGCAAGTTCCAAATATTCTGCTGCAAATGCTTCTTCGTGCATCAAACGCAGTGGGCTATAAAAATTATCCGGATAATGTCATTGAAGAGTTTGTAGAAAAGTCTTCTTATGCAGGAATAGATGTTTTCCGTATTTTCGACAGCCTGAACTGGGTTGAAGGAATGCGCCCTGCAATTGAAGCTGTCAGAAAATCAAATAAAATTGCCGAGGCTGCGATTTGCTATACCGGAGATATTTTAGATCCTTCCCGCAGGAAATATGATCTGGAATATTATAAAAATCTGGCTAAAGAACTGGAAGAATCAGGTTCTCATATCTTGGGAATTAAAGATATGGCAGGCTTGCTTAAGCCGCAGGCTGCTTATGATCTGATTTCTGCTTTAAAAGAAACGATTTCCATTCCAATTCATCTTCACACACATGATACGAGCGGAAATGGTATTTTCACATACGCCAAAGCGATCGAAGCTGGAGTCGACGTTGTGGATGTAGCTGTAAGCTCTATGTCCGGCTTAACTTCACAGCCGAGCGCAAATTCTCTCTATCATGCCCTGCAGGGAATGGACCACCGGCCAAAAGCTGATATTGAAGCATTAGAAGAACTGTCTCAATATTGGGAAGGCGTGCGACACTATTATCAGGATTTTGAGAGCGGTATGAATTCGCCTCATTCGGAAGTGTACATGCATGAAATGCCCGGCGGACAATACAGCAATCTTCAGCAGCAGGCAAAAGCTGTTGGACTGGATGACCGCTGGAACGAAGTAAAAGAGATGTATCGCCGCGTAAATGATATGTTTGGAGATTTAGTTAAGGTAACGCCTTCTTCAAAAGTAGTCGGCGACATGGCCCTCTTCATGGTTCAAAATAATTTAATCGAAGATGATATTTATGAGCGCGGAGAAACGCTTGATTTCCCGGATTCCGTTGTTGAATTATTTGAAGGATATCTCGGACAGCCTCACGGCGGTTTTCCGAAAGAACTTCAGCGCATTATCTTGAAAGGCCGCGAACCGATTTCGGTCAGACCTGGTGAATTGCTTGAGCCGGTCAACTTTGGCGCTTTGAAAGAAGAGCTGTTCCACAGCTTAAATAGACAAGTGACAAGCTTTGATGCGATCGCTCATGCTCTTTATCCAAAAGTGTTTATGGACTATGCAAAGACATTTGAACAATTCGGGGATATTTCGGTTCTTGATACGCCGACATTCTTATATGGAATGAGACTTGGCGAAGAAATTGAAGTTGAAATCGAACAGGGGAAAACGCTGATCGTAAAACTGGTTTCAATTGGAGAGCCTCAGCCTGATGGAACACGCGTCGTTTATTTTGAATTAAACGGCCAGCCGCGCGAGGTCATTATCCGTGATGAAAACATTAAAGCGACAATCACAGCGAAAATGAAAGCAGATAAAGGCAACAAAGATCATATCGGAGCGACAATGCCTGGTACGGTCATCAAGGTTTTAGTTGAAAAAGGCGAAAAAGTCAGCAAGGGCGATCATTTGCTCCTGACTGAAGCAATGAAAATGGAAACAACCGTTCAGGCGCCGTTCTCAGGAACGATCAAGGATATTCATGTATCAAATGGTGAAGCCATTCAAACTGGTGATTTATTAATTGAAATCAGTCATTAAAAGACAGCCTCCGGGCTGTCTTTTTCTTTTATGGATTAACTTGCATTTGGATCAGATACAAAAACCCATCCATTCTTTCATAATTGAATTGAACTCGCTACAATCTAGAATGAGGTGAATAAACTATGAAAACAGCGGCAGTTTGGTTTCGCAGGGATTTAAGGCTGCAGGATCATACAGCTCTTTCAAATGCGATGAAGTGGACAGAAAAGAATGATGGAAGATTGTTCTTGTTTTTTCAGGTGAATCCTCACTTTTTGAGTGACAGCTTAGATAAACGGCATCAGTATTTCTTTCAGACATTATATTTATTCATGAAAGAGTGTGAGAGTAAGAACATTGCGTTTCACCTTTTATCAGGAGAGACAGATAAGGTCTTTACTACTTTAAAAGATAACATTCCCGAGATTGAGATGTTCTTTTTCAATGAAGATGAGACTGGCTACGGAAAAAAACGCGATGAAGAGGTCATGAAGCTCATTCATGATAAAAATAGAAAAGCCTATACGTCCCAGGATCATTTTCTTCACGGCGCACTGGAAGTGAAAAAGCAGAATGGAGAGTTTTATAAAGTCTTTACTCCTTATTACAATGCGTGGAGAAAGCTTGATAAGAGCAGGCCTCTCCAAATAAATTTAAAGACCCTTGCTGAACGCGCCGGCAGGTTTGAAAAATTAACATCAGATGGAAGCCGCGAGCTTGAAGAAACAGCAGGAGATTTTGAAAAGCGAGAGGACATTGGAGAAGCAGCTGCTTTAAAAACGTTAAAAAGCTTCACTTCAGATAAATTAGAGGATTATCATAAAAAACGGGATCTTCCCGCTGTAAACGGGACAAGCAAGCTTTCCAGGTATTTAAAAACTGGAGCCATTTCTCCAAGAACGGTTTACCATTATATCTCACAGATTGAGGGAGATCAGGACAGCGGCAAAGAAACCTTTGTAAAAGAACTTGCCTGGAGGGATTTTTATAATATGGTCTATGTCCAATTTCCAAACAGTGCCGTTGAAGAGGCAGATGAACGGTATCACAAAATAAATTGGAGCAGAAATAACGAGCGGTTAAAAGCCTGGTGCGACGGTAAGACCGGATATCCAATAGTAGATGCGGGAATGAGGCAGCTGAACGCTGAAGGCTGGATGCATAACCGGTTAAGGATGATTACTGCCTCTTTTTTAACGAAGGATTATCTGCTCGACTGGCGCCTGGGAGAAGAATATTTTGCGAAAAAGCTGGTAGATTATGAGCCGGGATCCAACATTGGCGGCTGGCAGGGGGCAGCTTCAGTAGGAACAGATGCCGTGCCTTACTTCAGAGTGTTTAATCCGGTCACACAGTCGAAAAGATTCGACCCTGATGGAGAATACATCCGGAAATATGTACCCGAACTAAAAGATGTCGATGCCCAGTTCATTCACGAACCTTGGAAAATGAACGATGATCAGCAGAAACGGGCGAACTGCAGGATCGGTGAGGACTATCCTGCGCCTACAGTTGAACACGGCGAGCAAAGGAAAAAAGCGATTGAAATGTTTAAGGGAATGTAAAAAAGAGGGACGAGCAATGAAAGTTTAATAAATTTAAAATAACAGTAAATTTGCATACCGCTTGGTGTGCTTTTTTGTTGGAGAAATCAGAGCAGGGTTATGAGGACACTTCATCGAGAAAAGGTGAGAAAAGAGGAAACAAAGCAGGGCTATGAGGACATTTCATCAAGAAAAGGTGAAGAAAGGGGTATCAAATCAGCTCTTTTAGAAGTCAAATCTAGCGGAGGGTGCGTTTATCGAAGTCATAAACTCTCAATGATTCTAGAGAAAACAATGAATCAAAAAAAGCCAGCCGAAAGAGGATGGCTGGCTTCGTCATACTATAAAAGGGAAAGAAGAATCCCTCAATTTAGATTACTTTTTTATTCTCTTTATTCAATTGTGCCTGACGGTTTATTTTGTTTCTGCTGATAAGCAGGATGAAGTAGCTCAGAACCCCGAAAAGACAAGAGATAATTAATGCATGGGCGAGTGCGACTGCTAAATTTAAACCCGTCAGCACGACAAGCGCCCCGGACACTACTTGCATGGAAATAAGGGCAAAAGCAATCATCCAGCCGTAATAAACGATTTTTTGATGTTTATAGTATTTAAATGCTTTGTAGGCAGCTATTGCCACCCAGATAAAGATTAAAGCGGCGGCAAATCTGTGGCCCATCTGAATCCACTCATGAAGAGTAGCCGGAAGCCCATATGGCCTGTTGCTGCACATTGGCCAGTTCGGACATGCAAGACTTGCTTCTTTATGTCTTACAAATGCACCTGTATACACAACTAGATAGCAGTAAGAGATAATGCCGATCATATGAAACTTCATTCTTTTATCAATAATCAAAGATTCTGTATCAAACTTTTTATCTACTTCAAAGATAAGCAAAGTAAGAAGCAGAACAGAAGCAAATGATATGAGCGATATGCCGAAATGGAGCGCAAGAACTGCATCTGACTGTCCCCATTTAACTGCTGCGGCTCCAATTAATGCCTGCAGAATCAGGAAAAAGAATGATAAACCTGCAAGAAATTTTGTCTCGCGTTTATGTCCAATCATAATCCATGATGAAACAGCTAAAAGAAGGACAAGAATACCTGCAAGTCCGCTGACAACCCGGTGACTGAGCTCAATAACTAGCTCCGGGGTAATCTCAGACGGAATCAGTTCACCGTGGCAAAGCGGCCAAGAATCGCCGCATCCTGCTCCAGATTCTGTTTTTGTAACTAAAGCTCCTCCTAAGAGTACGAGAAGCATAACGATAGATGTGAGCACGCCTATACCTTTTAATGCTCGCTGCAAGATGTTCACCTTCTTATTCGTAATGATGAGTTTTATCTAAATCGACAAAAAACGGGCTTGTGCGCGTAAAATAACAGCGGCGACCTCTGCCGATCAGGCAACAAAAATATGACGGATACCATTTCTGTTTATTATAGTAGGAAAACAGGCACATTAAAAAGGAATTATATGGGTGATTCTTTTACACATGTTTTTTCGCAAAAGATTCCATAATCTATAAAAAATTCCTAATAGTTATGATAGAATGTTATCGTGGTCAAAAAGTTATGCCATCATTTTTTAGAGTATCAGTGAATGGACAGCTTTTCAATTAATTAACGTGCGCTGCTCATCTGCTTCACAATTTCGACATAACTTCTTCATAAATTGTTCACAAAACTTTTGCTGATTATGGTTTAATATCAAGAAGGAAGCATTTTGTAAATATTGTTTTATTTAGTATGAT
Source organism: Metabacillus idriensis (assembly GCF_009674765.1). Taxonomy (GTDB): domain Bacteria; phylum Bacillota; class Bacilli; order Bacillales; family Bacillaceae; genus Bacillus_P; species Bacillus_P idriensis. The sequence goes on from NZ_WKKF01000001.1 coordinate 1,221,718, forward strand.
ATAGAAAGTCACCATCATACAGCCGATTCGTTTTATTAGAAGCAGAATTGAAAAGGAGGTCTATAAAACGTGCCTGATTCAAGGACCTTATCAGAAACACATCTAAGCGGAACCCGGCCGGAAGAAATCCACGAAACGACAGCTCTAAAAGACTTCCTGAGTCTTATAAAGATGGGCATTGTCAATTCTAACATGATTACTACTTTCACGGGACTGTGGCTGGCATTGCATTTTACAGGACAAAGCTTCCTGCAGAATATAGATAGTGTTTTATTTGTTTTACTTGGTTCCGCTTTAATTATTGCTGGTTCTTGTGCAATCAATAATTTTTACGACCGTGATATAGATCATATCATGGAAAGAACGAAAATGAGACCGACAGTTACTGGGAAAATGAACCCAATTCAAGCTTTGTGGATTGGTATTTTATTGCTTACGTTCGGCTTTATTCTTTTGCTGATGACAACTGTAACGGCTACGTTAATCGGGTTGATCGGCGTAATTACATACGTCTTTTTATATACAATGTGGACAAAACGCCACTATACACTGAACACTGTTGTAGGCAGTGTATCGGGTGCAGTTCCACCCCTAATCGGCTGGGCTGCAATCGATGCAGACCTGAGTGTGACAGCTTGGGTATTGTTTATGATCATGTTCATTTGGCAGCCGCCGCATTTTCTTGCTCTTGCAATGAAAAGAGTGGAAGAATACCGGGCTGCAGGCATTCCGATGCTGCCGGTGGTTCATGGTTTTGCCATTACAAAAAGGCAAATGATGGTTTGGGTGATCTGTCTTCTGCCTTTGCCGTTTTACTTATTTCAGCTTGGGGTTTCTTTCATTATTCTGGCAACCGCTTTAAATATAGGCTGGCTTGTGCTTGCTTTGTCAGGCATGAAAATGAGAGATGATCTGAAATGGGCAAAGTGGATGTTTATTTATTCACTTAATTACTTAACGATCCTTTTTGTGGCGATGGTACTTTTCACGATCAACTAGGTTAGGAATTCTTTCTTTTAGGAATTTACATAGAAGGAATTATCAATTCCTGTGATATTGCGGGAATTAATTTACTGAAAGAGGGGTTTGATTTAGCTATGGAAAAGAGGCTGACAAAATTACGTCTCGTTGCCATCTTTGCAATGTTGACACTTGTCTTAGCCGGCTGTGGTGAACCATATCTTTCCGCTCTTCAACCAGCTGGTGAAGTTGCGGATATGCAGTACTCATTAATGGTGCTGAGTACGCTCATCATGGTCATTGTAATCGCAGTCGTAACTGTGATCTTCATTTATGTAGTTCTGAAATTCAGACAGCGCAAAGGTGAGGAAAATAAAATTCCTGAGCAAGTAGAGGGAAGTCATAAACTTGAAATCATTTGGACTGTTATTCCTATTCTTTTACTACTTGTGTTAGCGGTTCCAGTAGTGTCTGCTACATTTGAACTTGCAGATGTGAAACCAATGGACAAAAAGGACCGCAAACCTGAAGATGCGGTTGTAATTAATGTCAGAGCGAATCTTTACTGGTGGGAATTCGAATATCCTGATCAAGGGGTTATCACGAGCCAGGATTTAGTTGTTCCAACAGATGAAAGGGTTTACTTTAATCTGATTGCTTCTGATGTTAAGCATTCATTCTGGATTCCTTCAGCAGGAGGCAAAATGGATACAAACACAGAAAACATAAATCAGTTCTGGCTTAATTTTGACAGCAAGCGTTCAGAAGAAGCCGGTGAATATTTTTACGGGAAGTGTGCAGAGCTCTGCGGCCCTTCACATGCATTAATGGATTTTAAAGTAAAAACAAAATCCCGCGCAGAATTTGATCAATGGCTTGAAGAAATGAAAGGTGCAAAAGCAGTTGCATCTTCAGATTTAGCTAAACAGGGTGAAAAGTTATTCCAGGAAAAAAGCTGCATCGGCTGTCATGCTGTGACACCTGTGGATGAGCGTCCTGAACAGGCTAGAACAGCTCCAAACTTAGCTAACTTCGGAGAGCGCACCAGGGTAGCGGGCATTCTGCCTCATGATAAAGAAAATATCAGAAACTGGCTGAAAGATCCTGAACAGTACAAACCAGGAAACAAGATGACAAAAACGTATCCTGAGCTGAATGATGAGGAACTTGATGCACTTACTGAATACTTAAGCGGCTTAAAAGTCGAAACGAAGTAAGATGTCTCAGCAGAATAAAAGGGAGGTAACACTGTGAGTACGTTAACTCAGAAAAAAGGGTTCGGCGCTGTTCTTTGGGACTATTTAACAACAGTAGACCATAAAAAAATCGCCATCCTTTACCTGATTTCCGGCGGCTTCTTCTTCCTCGTAGGTGGATTAGAAGCGATGCTTATAAGAATTCAGCTCGCTGTGCCAAATAACGATTTTATCGCAGCCGGCCTTTACAACGAGATTTTAACTATGCATGGCACGACCATGATTTTCCTTGCAGCCATGCCGCTCATATTCGGTTTTATGAATGCGGTCGTACCGATTCAGATCGGAGCTCGTGACGTTGCATTTCCATTTTTAAACTCACTCGGTTTCTGGCTGTTCTTCTTTGGAGGACTTTTCCTGAACCTGAGCTGGTTTTTAGATGGAGCGCCTGATGCAGGGTGGACGAATTACGCTTCACTTGCACTGAACTCGCCTGGCCATGGAGTAGATTTCTATTTGCTGGGACTTCAGATATCAGGATTTGGTACACTGATTGCGGGTATTAACTTCCTTGCAACGATCATTAACATGCGTGCACCTGGTATGACTTACATGCGCATGCCGTTGTTCACTTGGACAACATTTGTAGCTTCAGCACTTATCCTATTTGCTTTTCCGCCGCTTACAGTTGGTTTAGCAATTATGATGTTTGACCGTGTATTTGGCACTGGATTCTTTGATCCGGCACTTGGAGGAAATACGATCATCTGGGAGCATTTATTCTGGATTTTCGGGCATCCTGAGGTTTACATCTTAATTCTTCCGGCTTTCGGGATTTTCTCGGATGTATTGCCGCATTTCTCGAAAAAGCGTTTATTCGGATATTCATCAATGGTATTTGCCACAGTATTAATCGGATTTTTAGGGTTCATGGTGTGGGCGCATCACATGTTCACAACGGGTCTTGGACCAATTGCTAATGCGATTTTCGCAGTAGCCACAATGGCGATTGCCGTTCCGACAGGTATTAAAATTTTCAACTGGATGTTTACAATGTGGGGCGGAAGCATCCGCTTTACTGTGCCGATGATCTGGTCAGTTGCTTTCATTCCTACGTTCGTTATGGGCGGAGTAACAGGAATCATGCTTGCAGCTGCACCGACAGATTATCAGTATCATGATACCTATTTCGTAGTTGCCCATTTCCACTATGTTATCGTAGGCGGAGTTGTTATGGGATTATTCGCAGGCCTGCACTACTGGTGGCCGAAAATGTTCGGCAGAATGCTTGGCGAAAAACTTGGTGTTGTAACTTTTGTATTGTTCTTTACCGGCTTCCATTTAACGTTCTTTATCCAGCATTTCCTTGGATTGATGGGGATGCCGCGACGTATTTTCACTTTCCTTCCTGGACAGGGACTTGAAACGGGGAACCTGATCAGTACGGCTGGTGCCTTCTTGATGGCTGCAGGAACAATCGTATTGATTTACAATATCGTTATTTCTTCTATTAAAGGAGAAAAAGCAGCAGGAGATGCTTGGGGAGATGGACGCAACCTGGAATGGGCTGTATCATCACCTGCACCAGAATATAACTTTAAACAAACACCGCTTGTCCGCGGTCTTGACGCTTTGTGGGTTGAAAGAATGGAAGGAAACAAAGGCATGACTCCTGCAGAGCCGCTTGGAGACATCCATATGCCTAACGGTTCCATCCTGCCGCTGATCATGTCATTTGGATTGTTTGTTGCAGCATTCGGATTATTGTATCATGCAGATTATGCATGGGGAGTTCCGGTTATTATTGTCGGATTCTTAATTACGCTTGGATGTATGTTCCTTCGTTCAATCATTGATGATCACGGTTATCATATTCACAAAGAAGATTTAATGAATGATGATAACGATAAGGGGGTTAAGGCATAATGCATGTTGAGGAAAAATTAACAGCTGAAACGTTCCCTGCCTCACCTGAAAAGGCGACCCTTGAAGGCAAAAATAAATTTTTAGGCTTCTGGCTTTTCCTTGGGGGAGAGACGGTCCTGTTTGCTTCTCTGTTTGCTACGTTTTTAGCTTTAAGAGATTCAAATAACGGCGGTGCAACTACTCAGGAAATGTTTGAACTTCCGCTTGTATTTGCAGCAACAATGCTTCTTTTGACAAGTTCGCTTACAAGTGTTTATGCTATGTATCACATGAAGAACTTTCAGTTTAAAAAGATGCAGCTTTGGATGGGAATCACGGTTCTTTTAGGAGCAGGGTTCCTTGCCCTTGAAATTTACGAGTTTAATCACTATGTGCATGAATTTCATTTCACAATGACAAGCAGTGCACTTGGTTCTGCCTTTTACACGCTTGTTGGAACACACGGTGCCCACGTGGCATTCGGTCTTCTGTGGATTACGACATTGATGGTCCGCAATGCAAAAAGAGGACTCAACTTATACAACGCACCAAAATACTACGTTGCAAGTTTATACTGGCATTTCATTGACGTTGTATGGGTGTTCATTTTCACGGTTGTATACTTAATGGGAATGGTGGGATAAACTGATGGCAGCTAATCAAAACTCAGGAAACCCAAAAGTAGATCTTGCATATCGCCGCAAGAAAAATAAAGAAGATATGAAATTTCAGGTTGTTACATTTGCATTAATGATTTTCCTTACAGTCATTGCATTTGTAGCAATTGGCTATGATGGCATTGCAGAATGGTTTAAAATTCCGTTTATCCTTTTGCTTGCTGTTATACAGGTTATTTTCCAGCTTTACTACTTTATGCATATGAGCCATAAAGGCCATGAAGTGCCTGCGCTTTTCCTTTACTCAGGAATTGGTGTAGCATTTTTGACAGTACTGGCATTTGTTACAATCATTTGGTGGTAATCCAAAAAACCGGCTGAATCCTCAGCCGGTTTTTTTTATTTGCTGAAAAGAAAAAGGCAGCAGACTGCAAATCAATTGAGCGGCAGTTTTCTGCCCGGTTCTCGAATTTCAAGTTTATTTTCCAGGGCTTTTCTAATGTCATAGAACGTTCATTGATAGCGCTTCATTGAAGGTGTATAATAGTTTGCAGGAGTTATAGCAGAAATAGGAGATGAACTCATTGTTAAATTTAGAAATGTTTGGTTTTAGAGCAATGTGGAGCCCTTATTTTTTCCTGTTTGTTGCGGTCATTCTTGGCATTTATTTTCTATTAATCGGACCTCTTCGTAATCGATTTCACGATAGCCAGCCTGTCCCGTTCAAACAGAAGGCACTTTTTGCAGGAAGCATGATTCTTTTATATGCTGTAAAAGGCAGTCCGCTGGATCTAATGGGACATTTAATGTTCAGTGCACATATGACACAAATGGCCCTTTTATATTTGCTGATACCGCCTCTGATGATCTATGGCATTCCGGTCTGGATGTGGAGAGCGATGATTTACAGACGGGGAGTGAAGCAAATCGTTTCATTTCTGTCTAAACCGCTGATAGCCTTGATAGTCTTTAATGGGGTTTTTTCAATCTATCATATTCCGCTTGTATTTGATGCTGTGAAAACAGATCATGTCCTGCATGCATCAGTAACGATTTTAATTTTCATTACTGCGATGCTGATGTGGTGGCCTTTGCTGAATGAATTGCCTGAATGGAGGGAGCTTGGCGGAATTAAGAAGATCGGATACATATTCGCCAATGGAATGCTGCTCACGCCAGCTTGTGCTCTCATCATATTTGCTGATACTTCGCTTTATTCTACGTATTCAGATCCAAGCGCATGGGCCAGCGCCCTTGAACTCTGCGTCCCGGCAAGCATGCTGTCAGGTCTGAATTTGACTGGCCCGGAAATGTTCAATACATTGCCTCTTGTAGAAGATCAGCAGCTTGGAGGCATCATGATGAAAATTATTCAGGAATTTGTTTATGGAACTCTTCTTGGGATTATTTTCTTCAAATGGGCCCGTCAGGAGAGAGAGCGTGATGGTCTTGAGGAAAGAAAAAGATTTACTCCGCAGCCGATAAAGTAACTTCCGCTCTAATTTTCTGCTTATCAATCTATAATTTTTATTTTTAGGAGCTGCAAAAATGAATGTACCTATTTTACCTACTATTAGTACAGCCTTTATTGTTTTAAGTGCAGTTTCTGTTGCTGTTGGCTGGTATTTAATTAAGCAGCGCAAAATAGAAGCCCATCAGAAGGCGATGCTTACCGCAGCTGTTTTTGCGGTTATCTTCTTTATAGTGTATGCCTCGAGAACTGTCTTTGTAGGGAACACTGCATTCGGCGGACCAGACAACATTAAAGTCTATTATACTGTTTTCCTGATTTTTCATATTACTCTAGCTACAATAGGCGCAGTATTTGGAATCATCACCTTGATTTCAGGCTATAAAAACAATCTGTCAAAGCACAGAAAATCAGGTCCGGTTACAAGCATTATTTGGTTTTTTACCGCCATTACCGGTGTGGCTGTCTATTATCTGCTGTATATTCAGTATAAAGGCGGAGAAACGACCTCTGTATTCAAAGCGATTTTAGGGTTTTAGTGAGACACGAAAGGTGTTATGGAATGGATCATTCTATAACATCTTTTTTGTTTCTTTTTTTCTTTAAGTATAGGACGCACAGAATGGCCATAAAATGAAAGTATCAGACGGTTTACGAAAGGGAGTGACTGTAAGATGATTGAAATTGTAACAGATCGGCTGCTGATTATCCCGTGTTCATTAGATATTGCAAAATCTTTAGTCTTTCACAGAAAAGAACTGGAAAGCCGCTCCCCGATCGGAATACCTGTTACTTGGCCTTCAACAGCCGTCAAAGGAATGCTCCCACTCTATATAGAAAGACTGGAGAGGAATGAAAAAGAATACGGCTGGGGACTTTGGCTCATTATTTTATATCAAGAAAAGAGAATTGTAGGAGACTTATTTCTGCAGGGCATGCCGGATGAGCATGGCTGTGTGGAACTATGCTACAACATCCACGAGGCCGAAGATGAAGAAAGTTTAACATTTGAAGCGATTGAAGCTGTCATTGAATGGCTGACAAGTGAAAAATCGGTCATTCAAATCAGTATGGAATGCATCGATCATAATAAAAAATCCATTCGCCTATTTGAAAAACTCGGTATGATCTGCACAAAAAAAGAGGACGTTTTTTTATCCTGGGAACTCAAAAAGAAAGCCTAGATGAGAGGAATACCATATGATTCGTAGAGCAGAAAAGGGTGATTATGAAGAGGTTGCCCTTTTATCACAATACTCATTAAAGAACGAATTTACAAAAACAAACCGCTTCCAGAGTGAGTGTATACTTGGTGACTTTGAATGTGAGAAGCTGATTGCTAAAGTACACATCCTGGATCAAAACATCTATTTTTCTGGTGGAAAAGTGAAGATGGGAGGACTGTCATCTATTTGTGTGTTGCCGGAAAAGCGGCGCAAGCATGATATGGACAAGCTTTTATTTGAAGCTTTAGTATGGATGAAACACCGCGGCTATTCCATTTCATATCTGCATCCTTACTCCATACCTTATTACAGAAAATTCGGCTGGGAACTCATTTCAAATGAAAAGCAGTGGACGATAAGGAAAGAAGATCTTCCTCTTCGGTCGTTTAGCGGGAGCTGTAATGTCAAAGAGCTCAGCGGAATTCTTGCTTTGCCGTTTCTGCAAGTAGTTTATGATTGTTTCAGCAAAGAGAATAATGGTTTGTTAGTCAGATCGGAAGAATGGTGGAAAAAAGAGATATTAAATGAAAATCATTTTGTTTTTGTTCACTTCCTTAAGGATGGGAGTGCAGATGGATACTTGATTTGCAGGCTCGAAAACCAAAAGCTGTATATCGATGAATGCATAGCCCTCAATGACACAGCAAAAAAATCACTTTGGACTTTTCTCTGCCAGAGAGGATTGAAATTTGAAGAACTGATTTGGCGTACATATGAACAAGATCATTTTTCGTTTTTATTGAAAAACCCTTTTATTCTTTCAAAGGTTAAACCTTCCATTATGGGGAGAATCATTGATGTCAAATTTTTTTTAGAGCAATATATGGTAGCCCCTGCCGAAAAGGCGCTTTTTCTGCACATCCATGATTCCTTTGCAGACTGGAACAACGGAACTTATCTTATAAAAAAAGGAGAGATCACTCACTTTCAGAAGGCATCTCAAGGAAGTGCCTGTTCTCATCCTCCAAAACGCGGTCTGCAGATGGATGTATCCGTTTTAACCGCTGTTTTTTTCAGGTATATGAAAGCTGCCTCTCTCTATGAAGCAGGTCTGATCCAGGGACCGAAAGCTGATCTTGATTTACTGAAGCAAATGATTCACTCGAAAAAATCGATTTTCATGGATCGCATTTAAAAAGGGCTGAACGATAAGCGTTCAGCCCTTTCATTTCGTTGAAAAATGGGCTCTTTTCGTAACCATTTTTGCTTTTAAACTAAATGTTAAAAACTTTAAGTGGATTGTGGCGGATAAACTTGACTCCTGCGGGAAAATAGAGGGAAATGGGAGACCCCACAGGCAAAGCCGAGGAGGCTCCCACCCGGACCGCGGAAAGCAAGTGACTGGAGCGGAAAGGAACGGACAACATTTAAAATCAAATACAACAATTTATGCGAAAACAGCCTTAAAATTTAAAATTAAAACGGATTATGCCCGCTTCTCTTGCGGAATTATACACAATTAAAATCATTGGGCCAATGAAAAAACCAAGGACACCAAACAGCTTTAACCCAAGATACATCGAGATGAGCGTCGCGAGAGGAGATAATCCAATATGGCTGCCCATTACTTTAGGTTCTATGGTTCGTCTGATAATCAGAAGAACAGCTGTCAGAATTCCAAGCTTAGTCGCAAGTACTGGATCGCCTGAAATGAGATGATAAAGGGTCCAGGGGCCCATTATAATGATAGATCCTATGATAGGAATCACATCAATAATCCAGATGATAATGGACATAACAAGCGCAATTTCGGGGGCTATCAGCAGCAGCCCGATAAAGGATGCAACGAAAATAATAATGCTTACTAAGAACTGTGCTTTTGCAAAGCCGAAAATGACATAAGACATGCGAGTAATCATAAAGTTCACTTTTTGAGCAGTATTTTCCGTCATATGTCCATACATTCGGAATTTCAGGTTTGGCAGCTCGAGCATAAACAGGAATAAGGCAATCAAGTAAACCAGCATGTTTACCATATAATTAGGAATGTTTGTAAATATGCTTTTGACATTGTCTATATTTACAGAGCTTGCAAGATCGGCTTTTGTTTTTTCGAGAAATTCTTCTACCTGATTGCTGATTTCATTTACAAACTCCGGCGGAAGATCTTTTGCTGAGTTTGTAATCCGTTTTTCAATATTGTTCCAGGCAATCGTAATTTCGTTTATGTAACTTGGTGCATTTTCAATTGTCCTAATGGCTTCTCCTACTACTTTAGTTGTAATAAAGTAACCGCTGATGGTAATGGTGAACAGAAAGATCAAAAAAGTCACCAGCACAGCCATTTTCCGTTTCAGCTTTATACGGTTTTGGAAAAGCTTTACGAGAGGTTCCAATAATAACGCAGTAATAAATGCCATAATCAAGGGAATCGATATGGGCAGAAGAAAATAGATAATCAGCCCAATCACAATAACAGATAGAATAATGAGGAAATTTCGCTTATTAAGTATAGTAGACAATCCCTTGCTCCTTTCAATGGTTCTCCTTAAATTATAGTACGAAAGTACGGTGTGCAGATAGGTTTTTTAAAATTTTATGAAAATATCATTCTTAGTATGAGGCGTATGAAGGGATTTAATAAAAGGATCAAATAAAAAAGCAAAAGCAGTTTATGCTTTTGCGTGAAAATCTTTATACAATGCGGCCGACTTCTTCTTTTAGCTGTTTAAGCAGCTTCTGGCTTGTGCTTAAAACGGCATTTGGAAACGTTTCGCCTTCGCCGTATTCTACTCCGTGCGGATAATAGTGCTTGCCGAGAAGAGGTGTCATTAATTTAACAACTGCATGCTTTGCGCCAATATCGCCTTCAACTGCATATCCAGGGATGCGCAGATAAAACGTTTCACCTTTGTTTTCGAATTTACGATCATATGTAACACGTTCATAATCCCATTGACCAGCCCGGACGATGCCAAGCTCATCCATAATTTCATCAAGTCTTGCTAATTCTACTGTTAAACCATCCAGTCCAGTGTTTTCCAATTTCATATGTATTCCCTCCTAAAACCTTATAACGGCATTTTCATTAGTAAAGCGCTTTAATGAACTCCACTTCAATCATAGTACGAATGCATGGAACTTTCAATCTTTACCTGATAATTTACATCTTTATCTTTTTTTAGGCCAAACTATTTTAGCAGAATGATGAATTTTTATTTACTTTCAAGGAGGTTTTTTTATGCAGAAGGTTCGAGATATTATGTCTAATGACATACAGGCATGCACGCCGCTTGATAATGTTTACGAAGTAGCGGTCAAAATGAAAGAATGGAACGTGGGATCCATTCCGATTATTGAGAACGATCAGTTGCTCGGGATGATAACGGATCGTGACTTAGTTGTTAGAGGGATTGCAGAAAAACATCCTGGATCTTATCAAGTGACAAAAGTGATGAGCGATCACTTGTGCACAATCAGTCCGGATGCATCTGCAGATGAAGCAGCACAGCTCATGGCAGAGCATCAGATCAGAAGGCTTCCTGTTGTAGAAGATGGACATATCGTTGGAATGGTTTCACTTGGGGATCTGTCCTTGAATCAATTGACAGATCAGCAGGCAGGCTCTGCATTAACGACAATTTCTGAAAAGGATGATCATCAGCTTCACTAAGCTGTCAAAGAGCATGCCATCTATCGGGCATGTTCTTTTTTTTAGGCTCTTTTCGAAAACTTTGTTGTTTTTAGACTAAATGTTAAAAATCTTAAGTGGAGTGCAGCAAAGGGACTTGACTCCTGCTGGAAATATTGCTTAATAAAAGTTCAAATTGAACATCTTATTTGAAAAATGCTGCTATTTTTGATTAAATGACCTATAAAAGGATATACTATCTGCCAATATTGTGAAATACTGTTTAGTAGTATAATGAATCTAATGGTTCATATAATGGTAGAAATGAGTGACCTGGAGGGATTTAAGCTGAGCAGTATATTAAAAACCATTTTTTTATTGCTGATTATTTTTATTACTTATATTCTTTTTATTCAATATGGAAATAATGAACCGATCAAACAAATAGATGAAAATGAACAAATCGCAAATGAATCAAATGAAGAATTAAATATGCCGGATTCAGGCGTTCTTTCTTTTGTTGGAAAATCTTCGAGTGAGATCCTTGAAACACTTGGGGAACCTGCAAGGAAAGATCCTTCATCCTATGACTACGAATGGTGGATTTATAACCAGAACGATCAGCAGTACCTTCAGGTGGGGGTGCTTGATGAGAAGGTCGTCACGGTATATGCCATCGGCCCTGAGGTGAATGTAAAGCCTTATAAACTTGGGCAGCCTGTTGGAGAGGTTTTTAAGACTAATTCGATTTCTTCAAGTATCTCCATTGATTTTGACGGCAATTCCTATCGATTTGAAATGTCTGAAGAAGATATGAACACAAGGCCGATCGTAAAAATGGGCAATGTGTATGTTCAGCTTTATTTAGATAAATTTGATGGCGAGCTTTCAAGCATCAGAGCTGTAGATGAAGAAACGCTAGTAAAGCAGCGTCCTTATGAAGTTGTTTACCGCGGAGAACTGATTCAGCCTAAACAGCTTAATGCAGAAGAATGGAAGGCTGTAGAAAAGGGAGCACAAAATCAAATTCTCGATCTTACAAATATTATTCGCAGGCGGCACGATGTTCCTCCAGTAGAGTGGGATCAGTTAACCTCAGAGGTTGCCTTTTCGCACAGCAATGATATGCTTTCCAATAACTATTTTTCACATGAATCGCCAACCGCAGGGTCGCTTGCAGACCGTTTAAAAGAAGGGGATGTAGCTTATCAGATGGCTGGCGAAAACATTGCAGCCCAATATATCGATGGAATAGCGGCTGTTGAAGGCTGGCTGAACAGCAAAGGCCACCGTGATACGCTTTTAAATCCAGATTTTACAAGGCTCGGTGTTGGTGTAAATGAGCTCTACTATACACAAAATTTTATCAGGCCGCTTAATGAATGATAATCAGAACAAAAAGACATCCAAGCGGGTGTCTTTTTGTCGGTTGACATTTACTTTTGTTGTTAATGAATGCACGCTGCTATGCTTTTTATCAGGCGTTTTTATTAGAGAAGAAAGTTTGCGATTAGATGTCTAGCTCCAGCGCCCAACTCCTCGGCCAGAACGGATACGCCAGTAAAGGCAAAAAGCGCCTTTACTGGCGTATCCTTATCTGTCTGTCGGAGCTAAACGGGCGCTTGCGCTTTTCTTGTACGCACGTCTCTCAGCATAGCCTTTACAGAGATGACAAACTTGAATTTTAGTCTGTTTATCACCAATATAAGTTTCTGTGTTTTTGGATTTTTTCTTGCAGAAATAACACGTCTTTTTAAAAAAAGGGAACATTTCTTTCTCCTTACTTATCGTTTAGGACGATCGATAATAAAAAAGCTTGCTGTACAATGTGCCATTAATTTGCCGTCATCACGGAAGACTTTTCCCTCAGTCACGACCGTTTTGCTGCCTTTATGGATTAGAGTGGCTACACATTTCAGTTCCGTGCCAATTCCGGGAGCAACATAATTTATTTTCATTTCAGAAGTAACGGCAGCCAGGTGCTCAGGCAAAACGTGATGTACAAGCGATCCCATTGCAGAATCAAGCAGTGTAGCGGTAATTCCTCCATGTACGATATTCAGGGAGTTTTGAATAATTGCCGTGTTGGGGATGGTTAATATAAATTGATTTTCGGAATATTCACCTTGTGCATGCAGCAATGCACCTATGTATGATCCATTTTCTTTACTTGCTTTCTTTTTTAGGCCTTCAAGAAACAGCTTTAAAACGGGAGCATCTTCTTCATTTAATTCCGCCAATAAGCGCATTAGTTCTTCCTGTTCCATCTCTCACCCAATCCTTTCTATTCTCCACTTCATCTTATCAGTCCTCCCAAATATTGTGCAATCAGGATTTTATTAAAAACCTGTGCAGTATGGTAAAAGGGAAAAAATGGGCGAACCGTTTTTAGACGATCCAATAAAATATAGTAGGCGAAGGTAAGCAGAGGTGATCAGCTAATGACAGAAAAAAAAGAACATCCTTCAATTGGACAATTTAAAGAATTTGTTAAAAAACACCCTAAATTGATTACTGAAGTCAGAAAAGGCGAGAAAAAATGGCAGGAATTATTTGAAGACTGGTATTTGCTTGGAGAAAATGATGTTTCATGGAAAAAGTACAGAGATGATGCAGATGAGGCGGAAACTGCAGCAGAAAAGAAGTCTGATTTTATGTCCAGGATGATGACGGCTGTAAAAAGCATGGATGCCAATCAAATGAATCAGCATTTGTACAACATGAACAACACCATTTCATCCATACAAAACCTATTTTCAACCTTTGGGCTTACAAAAGGCTCATCATCTAATCAGTCGAAAACACCAAGTAATCCCTTTTCCTTCAGGAAAGATTGAGCAGGAGCGACAGCATGAGAAAAGAAATTCAGGAAATGATTGCAGCAGACAATGAATTAAAAAAATTTTTGCGTGAACAGCCCCATTGGTACAGAAAGCTCGCCAGAAATCCTCAAGATACAGAATCCATGAAGCTTGCGATGATGAATTATTATCAAAAAACCATTCCGCATAAAGTAGCCCAATTTTCAAACTCCGTGCAGATGGCATCCATGATGCTTGGAATGTTTCAGTCGATGAGACAGCAGGACTGACAAGGAAGAAAGTCGCCGCCATGACTTTCTTTTTTTATTTGGCTGAAAACATATTTGATATAAAACTGGTGAAACTACCTCCATAAGGAGGCGTTGTCATTGATGAAACACTTTATGGTGCTGATTTTATTTCTCATATCTTTAACAGCCTGCACAAATGAAAAACCCCGTCCAGAGGGAGATGCCGTTCCGATGGAAATCAGCATTGCAAAAGAGGATGCAATCGAAGCGGGTGCTCAGACAGGAAGACAGCTTTATGTCAATCATCATATAAAAGGGCAAAATGTCTACATCGAGTGCTTTGTCCCAAATTTTACTTTTTCAGATGCACGCGGGAAAAAAATAAATGGTGAAGGATACATGAATCTGTATGTTGACGGAAAAAAAACAGATGAAATACATACAGCAGCATTTATCATTAAAGGTTTAAAAACAGGAACACACACGATTTCCCTTGAACTATTGCACAATGATTCTTCGAAATATCATTTGAAAAAAACGTGGAATGTTACGGTCCAGTGAGACGCTTGCATTTACCATTCCGGCAGAAACATGTTAAAATATAGCTGGAGGTGATGCCGTCTATGTTTGCTACTATAGAAAGCGTCAATTTAATCGAGGAAGCTGAGCTTCTTGGATCGTTAGTTGTTGAGTCAGAAATTGCGGAAGACTATCGCCGCACTTTAAATACATTAAATAAAGATAAATCTGCACAAAAGGTGATCGCCAAATTTGTAGAAATTAAGGACTTATACGAAGATGTCCAGCGTTTCGGCAAATATCATCCTGATTATAAGGAAATCACCAAGGCCATGAGGGAAGCAAAGCGGGAGCTTGACCTTCATGTCGCAGTAATCGCTTTTAAAAAGGCTGAGAAAGAGCTTCAATCGCTGCTGGATGAAATAAGCGCCATGCTTGGCAGAGCCGTTTCACAGAATATCAAAGTGCCCACAGGCAATCCGTTTTTCGATACCGGATCAAGCTGTGGGGGAGGATGCGGCTCAGGCGGGGGATGCGGCTGTAAAGTATCTTAAAAACGAGGCCAGTCCTCGTTTTTTAAGTTCCTTTTTTAAGACGGATACAGTCCTCGCACAAATTACCGCAGCAGAACATTTTTTCCTGAGGCACATAAAACCGGTGCCTAAATACATATAATTTCGTGTCTTCTCTGACAAAGATGCATTCAAACGTAAGCCGTTTCCCCTTCATTGCATAACGGGACTCTTTCTCAATCTTGAGCTCAATGTAGGCAAGTGATCCTGCGGATTTTGCCATTGCCTGAACATAGAGAAACGGAATGCCGGCAGATTTTTTTATCCAGCATGAAAGTGTTTCATCTGCATTCATTCTATCTAAAAATAATTCGACAGTCTGGCTCAGGTTCAAAGCATTCAGCTCCTTTTGCAGAAAGGTTTTCAGGGTGCGTATTGTAAAAAAATTAGAAAATTGGTACACTTCAAGTGGAGAATATAAAAAGGGAGATTATTTATGATGTTTGATAAGCGTCAAGGCATTATCATCTGGATGCATTCCTTAAAGCAAATTAAAATGCTCCGTAAATTCGGGAACATCCATTACGTATCCAAAAAATTAAAGTATGTTGTCTTATATTGTGACATGGAACATGTTGAACATACAATAGAGAAGGTGTCATCCTTTTCATTTGTAAAGCACGCTGAACCGTCATATAAGCCCTTTCTTAAATTGGAATTCGAATCGAAAATCGATAAAGCAAAAGAATATGACTATAAACTTGGTCTTTAGAAGTAAAGCGCAATCCTGTTTGGGGCTGCGCTTTTTCTTATATTCAGATGGAGGAATTTTGGCTGGCAGCTTTTATAGTTTGACTGCAGGAGTAAAATGTTTTTATGCATGAGAAATGGATTGAAGTTTGAGCAGCAGATTGTCTGAAAAGGGAGATGTATAGGCTATAAAACAGAAGATAATTCTAGATACAAAGAAAAGCAGCTGAATCTTTAAATGTTAGGCTAATGAAAAAATCATTCTGCTAATTAATATAAATTAGCTAAAAAAATTGAAAATCAGTGCTAACCGGGCGATTCCGGTTTTCTTATTTTCCAGATCCACCTCCTAACCCCTCGGCCAGAACAAATCCGTCAGCAAAGGCAAAAAGCGCCTTCACTGCCGGATTCTTATCTGTCATGCCTGGGCTAAACAGTCGGCTCCGCTTTTCGTTATTGTCCAGCTCCATCACCCAACTCCTCGGCCAGAACGGATCCGGCAGTAAAGGCAAAAAGCGCCTTTACTGCCGGATCCTTTTCTGTCTGTCGGAGCTAAACGGGTGATTCCGCATTTCTTATTGCCAAGGCGGTAAATACCGGTTCATTCTCAGAATCCCTGTAAGGTATTGAAAATACAATTCTTTTTCGGCAAATTGAGCAGAAGATTTGACTTCAAGCTCTATAATCGATTTCTCAAGTTTTTTTGCAAGATCTTCATATAATTCACGGCGTTTGCTTTCTCCTGCCGGAATGCCTTCAAGGCACAGGTAGATCGCTTGGAATTGACCAGGGTCAGTCGGGTTCATCGTGACTGCAAAAGATGACATTTCTCTTTCATTAATCGTTGTATTAAGAATTAAAAATCTTGAAACACGATGAGCATTCGCCTGTGTGGTTTCGATTAATTCATACAGATCCGAATAGCCGGCTCCAAGCTCGATAAAGCGCTGTATCAAACTGAATTCCTCCTGTTCTTTCTTTCTCATCATAATGTAACATGTTTAAATTCAGTTAGATAGATGATGTCTTATTTTTATCAAGAAAAAAGTTTATAGAAATGTATAGTGTGAACTCTATTGGTGGATAATGTATAGTAACAACATCGAATCGAAGATGTTGTTGCCAACCGCGGAGAAGACTTACGTTTCCCCATAAGTTCTTCCTCCGGTTTCTCCTCTCCCTTTGCCTTCTGCCCAAAAAAAGTCAGCTTTTTTTGGATTAGAAGGACCCTGCAGGTTTCCTGCGGGGTTTTTTTAGTTGGCGGACTTTAACTCTTAAGTATGTGTCAGTTCCGCTTTTGAAGGAATAAATAGACAACTAAAAAAGACCATTTTCCGGTTTGAAATGTGTATTGGTTCAATCTTATATTCAGATGATCGTAAAAGAATTTTTTTGCGGATAGTTAGATCATCTTTCCGAATGGTTAAACTTGATTCCCAGAGAGTTAGATGCTCGCTGCGGGTCGTGCAGTACTGTTTGCGGAGAGTAAAACTTGGAACAGATGGTTTCAGCCCTTAAGTATTTGTTTTGAGGAACACCTTATGAAAAAATGTCCGCAGAATAGCAGCTGCTCCATGCAAGCGAAATCCTGATTCCAGACGATGGAGAGAGTAAGGGTCCCTTTTCAATATTGTCTCTGTCCACGCTCTATGATACGATAAAACAGGCTAATTTCTAGCAGCAAAGACAAAATAACAGTGGTGAGAAAGATGAGAGTAGTATCAGGCAGCTGTAAAGGGCGGCCATTAAAAGCGGTGCCGGGGATGTCGACACGCCCAACAACTGATAAAGTGAAAGAATCAATCTTTAATATTATAGGTCCTTATTTTGATGGAGGGCTTGCAGTCGATTTGTTTGGGGGAAGCGGCGGTCTTGGAATCGAAGCTTTAAGCAGAGGAATTGAAAAATGCATCTTTGTCGACCGGGAAGCGAAAGCAGTTGCAACCATACATAAAAATTTAGAAGCCTGTCATTTTCAAAGTCAGGCAGAGGTCTACCGCAATGATGCAGAGAGAGCGTTAAAAGCCATTGCGAAAAGAGAGCTGTCCTTCAAGTTGATCTTTTTGGATCCTCCGTACAAGCAACAAAAATTGAAAGCGCTTATCGAATTGATTGATTCTTTTCGTTTAGTGGAAGATGGAGGCATTATCGTGGCTGAACATGATGCCGGGATTACATTGCCGGATGAGATTGGATCCTATAAGCTCACCCGCTATGAATCATACGGCATTAGTGCTGTGTCCATCTATATATATAATGAACAAGGGACGGGGGAGTAAAATGGCAAGCATTGCTGTTTGTCCGGGAAGCTTTGATCCTGTGACGTACGGACATTTGGATATTATTAAACGCGGGGCAAAAGTATTTGATAAGGTGTATGTTTGTGTGCTGAATAATTCATCAAAAAACCCATTGTTTAATGTGGATGAGCGCTGTGAGCTCTTAATGGAAGTGACAAAGGATATGCCGAATGTTGTGGTAGAATCCTTTAAAGGTCTTTTAATTGAGTATGCAAACAGCAAGAATGCAAGCACGATTTTAAGAGGGCTGCGTGCGGTTTCAGATTTTGAATATGAAATGCAGATTACCTCCATGAACAGGGTGCTTGATCCTAACGTAGAAACGTTATTCATGATGACGAACAACCAATATTCATTTTTAAGCTCGAGTATCGTAAAAGAAGTGGCCAAATACCGCGGCGATATTTCGGAACTTGTTCCTAAAGCTGTTGAAAATGCGTTGAAACAGAAATTTAACCGATGAAAAAGAGTGACCTCCTGGACGTGAATGCGTTCTATGGGTCACTTTTTTATTTGGCGGTAAAAATTAAAAACTGGGTAATTTGCTCAGCATGCTTTATCTAATTCCTTGAAAAAAACCTGCCTGCATAAATGAAAATGTATACAAGCAAAGAGACGATCGTGATTATCGGCCCAATTTCAGTTAGCAGGCTCCAGATGGACGCTAGAAGAACTGGTGTATCCTCAGTGAGAAAAACCGGCAGAACAGATACATTTGAGCCGGAAAGCTCCAAATAAACAGGCTTCCAGAAGATCCATGCGAAGAAGGCGGCGTATACTCCCTGCAGAATTCGGGCTATAAAAAACGGACGAAAACGGATGTCCGTCTCTGCAAGAATGCTTGCAACCTGAGCCTGAATAGACAGACCGCTGAAGCCAAGCATAAAGCTTGTCACAATCGCTTTTTGCAGCAGGTCGGCACCTGCTGCACTTGCAAGCTTGCTGCCGAGTGTCATCTCAAACATGCCTGATACAAGCGGAACGCTGAGTTCAGCAGACAATTTGAAAAGTGCAAGCAATAGAGAGAATGCGACAGCAATAAAATCTGTAATCGATAATAGGGATAATAGTTTATTTAAAACAGAAAATAAAATGATGAATCCGCCCACCATAAGCAGGGTTTGAATTGATGAGAGAACAGCGTCGCCAAGCATTTTTCCGATAGGCCTTGTATCATCAATCCGGGTCTGATGCATCTGTCTGAAAGCTTCTCTTATGGACGGTCTTCTGTAGTCTGTTTTTAAAGGTTTATCCTGTTCGCGTCCGTGAAATCTCATGGTCAAACCAACGGCCAGGTTTCCGGTATAATGGGCTGAAGCGAGAAGCAGGCCAAGAGCCTGATTGTTGAAAAATCCAATGGCTACCGCTCCAAAAATAAATAACGGATTAGAAGAATTCGTGAAGGATACAAGCCTCTCAGCTTCAAGAGCCGTCAGCTGCTTTTTTTTCCGCATCTCTGCCGTCAGCTTTGCGCCTGCAGGGGAGCCCGATGCCCATCCCATTGCCCAGACAAAGCCTCCAATGCCTGGAACTTTAAACAGGGGTCTCATGACCGGTTCTAAAAGCACACCTATGAACCTGACAATTCCAAATCCGATCAGCAGATGGGAAAGGATGAAAAAGGGCAGCAAAGACGGGAAAACGACTCCCCACCAAAGCTCAAGCCCTGCTTTAGAAGCAGTAAAGGAAACTTTGGGGCTGATAATCATAGCAAATGCCAGGATAATCAATAAAAATCCCAGCAGAAGTGTTTTTAGTTTAGCTGCGTTCAAAATATGTCCCCCTCTTGCTTCTTCCTATACTTTTTAAAGCTGATAATGATAAAATATAGTCAATCTTTCCTGCAGGGTTGTACACTCTTTGATAGTTCAATATACGAGAATAGGGGACCATTTTAGACCATAGAATTGACTAACGGATGAATTGACATTAGAGGAGGCATCTCTTTGAAAAGAGAACCTAAAATTGGTCTCGCCTTGGGATCCGGCGGAGCACGCGGTTTTGCTCATCTCGGAGTATTGAAGGTATTAAGTGAAGAGGGTATTCAGATCAGCATGATTGCCGGAAGCAGCATGGGTGCATTGGTCGGCAGTTTTTATGCAACAGGGCTCGGATTTGAGCATTTATATAAGCTTGCTACATTATTTAAACGCAAATATTATCTGGATTTTACAGTGCCTAAAATGGGCTTTATTGCAGGAAACCGCGTAAAGGATTTTATAAAGGTGTTCACAAGAGGCAAGCATATAGAAGACTTGGATATTCCGCTGTCTATTGTGGCGACAGACCTATACGAAGGAAAAAAAGTAGTCTTTACAAAAGGGCCGGTTGCAGATGCAGTGCGGGCAAGCATTGCCATTCCGGGTATATTTGTTCCTGAAAAAATAGATGGAAAGCTTCTCATTGACGGCGGGGTGATTGACCGGATTCCCGTTTCGGTAGTAAAAGAGATGGGCGCAGATCTAGTCATAGCAGTAGATGTTTCTCATGTGAAAAAGACAGAAGAAATCACGTCCATTTTTGATGTCATTCTGCAGAGCCTTGATATTATGCAGGATGAGCTTGTCCATCACCGCAAAATTGCCTCCGATATTATGATACGTCCGCATGTAGAGCAATATAGTTCAAGAGCATTTAAAAACATAAAAGAAATCATTGAAATTGGTGAAAACGAAGCTAAAAAGCATGTAAACGAAATAAAAGAGCTGATTGAGAGTTGGAAGGGGTCACAGCAAGATGAAGAATAACAAAGTAGTCAGAGCCATTTTAATAGGGGTGATCCTCGCTGCGGTCCTGAATTTTATTAAACTCCCTTATTATGTAACAAAGCCGGGCATGGCAACTGAGCTTGAGCCGATTATAGAAGTGGATGGCGGATATGATGAAGAAGGCAGTTTTTCACTTACAACCGTCGGTTTTGGAAGGGCAAATATATTTTCCTACGTCCTCGCAAATGTCCTTCCATACCATGAGCTTTTGCCGCTTGAAGATGTTGTTCAAGAAGGTGAATCGGATGATGATTATTTAAATAGACAAATGCATATGATGGAATCTTCTCAGGAATCTGCTGTTTCTTTAGCGTATGTAAAGGCAGGCAAAAAAGTGGACTACAAGTTCCACGGCATCTATGTCATGCAGGTTGTTGAAGGTATGCCGTCAGAAGGCAAGCTTAAAACCGGAGACCGTATTTTTAGAGTCGACGGGAAAGAATTTAAAACAGCAGAAGAATTTATTGCATACGTCAGCCAAAAGAAAAAAGGCGATAAGTTAGATATTACATATGACCGCAATGGAAAAGAAGGCAAAACCGAAATAACAGCTGCTCAGTTTCCGGATAACAAAAACAAAGTCGGTATCGGAATCTCTCTTGTAACTGACAGAGAACTTATGACCGAGCCTGACATTTCGCTTGATACAAGCAATATTGGCGGACCATCTGCAGGATTAATGATGACACTTGAAATTTATAATCAGCTGACAAAGGAAGATTATACAAAAGGCTATCACATTGCAGGCACAGGAACGATCGATGAAAAAGGAACAGTTGGCCCAATTGGCGGGATCTCACAGAAAATTGTAGCAGCGGATAAATCGGGAGCAGAGATCTTTTTTGCCCCGAATCAAAATGGGATTGCTGCCTCCAATTATAAAGAAGCAGCTGAAACTGCCAAAGAGATTGGCACGGAGATGAAAATTGTGCCGATTGACACATTCGATGACGCGGTAGCTTATCTGAAAAAATTAAAAGAAAAATAAAAAGGTGACTTCATCGTGAAGTCACCTTTTTATTTGCAGCAGCCTACAAAAACAGGTTTTCTGCTTCGTTATATTGAATAGGTCTTGTTGAATATTCGCTGTGCATAAATTGAGAACGGATTGGTTCAGGGAAAACCATGGCATAGACCGATGCTGCTTTAATATCCAGATCGAGCAGCGGGTGGGAGAATGCAGACAAAGTTGAAACAATCGGTCTATCGACCGTTTTCTTTATGCTGTTTAAATAAGCCCGCCCCTGCGAAGACATGCCCAGCAGCCTCAAATAAGGGGATCCTGTTTCATTAAGCTTCATTTGATCTTTGGTCGTTCTTGTTAGAATATGAAGACAAAGACGCTGAAGTCTTGTCCAAGTGTACCGTTTTGTTTTCAGCTGCTCCATAAAATCCTTAAAAGATGCAGCCTGATGAATGAGAGATTTCACCCGGTTTTCAAGGCCTTCCTCAACTTCATAAATCTGCTTCAGTTCACCATGCGTCATCGTGCAGATCGTATATTTAAGAAATCCGAAGTAATCTTCCCATTGATGAAAGGTGTCAAAATCATCGTTATACTTCTTTAGATTGTCCCAGGTGGTTTCAGGTACAAATGATTGAATATCTTTGTTTTCTTCTGAAAAGATGGCCTTGCGTATGCTTGTCGCACTTGCAATGGGGGTTTCATTAAATTCTTCATCATGGTAGCCTGCGGATGTCCGTTTAATCGTAAGCGGGGAAATAGCCGATCCCTGTTTCTGAATAGCTTTTACATATTGATAACCTAAAATATTATTCGGCATCGATAAATCAAGTGTATGTCCGCCTGTGTCCAGTGATTGATAGGCCTTTGTCTGGGCACTTGGATAACTTATTCCTTGTTTCATATAATACTTAATAGCATCCTGATAGTCTGAATCACGTTCTGCAAGTGTTTTAGCCGTCTCAAGGAAAGGCGTGATCTCTCCATTTTCACTTCCAAAGCAAACGGAATGGCATTTTAACGCTTCCAATATGGAGATGGCGCCATCTGAAAAAATTTCTGCTTTTTGGGTCGCAAATGCATATGGAAGTTCAACGACCAGATCAGCTCCCTGCTGCAGGGCCATTTTCGTCCGGCTCCATTTTGAGACAAGTGCAGGCTCGCCTCGCTGCAGAAAATGGCCGCTCATTACGGCGATGACTGTATCTGCTTCCGATTTTTCTTTGGAAGCCTGAAGGTGATAGAGATGTCCATTATGAAATGGATTATATTCAACTACTAAACCGACTGCTTTCAAGAACATTCCTCCCTGATTTATTTTTTTTCATTATTTTTCTAATTAAATCATGAAACGTGGGGCTCATGAAGTCAAGTTTCTGCAAAAAAAGGCTGAAAGACCTTTAAAATCAGCGTGAACATTTTGCATTAAAACAATATTCATGTATACTAAACACTGTAAAGAAAAAATATTGACAAATATTATTGCGAAAGCTATAATTACCTTTGTTGCCTTGAGGTGATACCATATGAAATGGTCTATTAATCAACTGAACCAACTGCAAAACAAGGGACTGCAAATTGATGAAACCGTCCAATTGACAGATATGAAAGGCGCGCTTTCTGAAATACGTGAAATTTCACCTGTTTCAGTAAAAGGCAGAGCAGATCTTGGCTCTTCTAAAGCAACTTTTCATTTGACGCTGACTGGCACGATGATTCTCCCTTGTGCAAGAACGCTAGTGGATGTTCCATTTCCGTTCGAAATTCATACAACTGAAACGTTTTTATTAAAACCGAATGCCGACTTCGAGATGGAGGAAGATGTCCATCACGTTCAAGAAGATATCGTTGACTTAATACCTGTTATTAAAGAAAACATACTTTTGGAAGTACCGATGCAGGTTTTTAGCGATTCTGTTGAAGGAAATGATCAGGCTGCCCCGCAAGAGGGAAAAGATTGGAAAGTTATCTCTGAAGAAGATAACAAAAACAAGATTGACCCGAGACTTGCAGGCTTATCGAAATTCTTCGATGATCAAGACAGCTAATGCTATTGTTTAGCACTTATATATAGGCTGTTTTAAACACAAAGTTTTAATGAAACTCTGTAAGGAGGTGGGAATAATGGCTGTACCTTTTAGAAGAACTTCTAAAACAAGAAAAAGACTACGTCGTACACACTTCAAATTGCAAGTGCCTGGTATGGTAGCATGCCCAAACTGTGGTGAAGTTAAATTAGCTCACCGTGTATGTAAAGAATGTGGAACATACAAAGGGAAAGAAGTTGTTAGCAAATAATAACTTCATTAAAAACGCAAGGATCTCTGATCCTTGCGTTTTTTTGTTGCTCATAATCAAAAACAACAATCCGTGAGAAAACAGCCTATATTATGAAGATTAATAAAAATACGCTCTAGTGCTTATCCGTTCCTTTCTATAAAATAAAAGGTATTCATCTTTTTCTATTAGGGGGATAAAAGTGGGGAAAGTATCAGCAAGCGAGAGAAACGGACTATTAGAGATTAAAATTAATCGGCCGGAACGCAGAAATGCAATTGACTATGATGTGATGAATGAATTAGAAGCGATTTTGAATAAAGCAGAAGGCAATGAGCGACTGATTGCGGCAATCATAACCGGCAGCGGCAGCAAGGCGTTTTGCTCAGGCGGTGATCTTTCTGTTTTCGGGAATATCGCGACTGCGGAAGAAGCTCTGTATATGCTCTCTAAAATGGGGAATCTATTATACAGAATTATGACTCTTCCTGTGCCGACATTCGCTCTGATAAATGGAACGGCTGTAGGGGGAGGGATGGAAATAGCTGCTTCTGCTGATTTCAGACTAGTAAATGAAGAAGCTTCACTAGGATTTATTCAGGGAAACCAAGCGATTACTACTGGCTGGGGCGGAAGTACGATGATGTTTGAAAAAATGCAGCATGATAAAGCCTTATACATGCTCACGAGCGGAGAGAGAATGAATGCTCAAAAGGCAAAAGAACTTGGATTTGCTTCAGTTGTTTTTCATTCTGATACATTTGAAAAAGATGCTTATGAGTACATAAGAAAGTCTCTTATTCCTTATCCTGATGTGATAAGAGCGTATAAAAAAGTTCAGATCAATAAATGGGTCAGCTCCGGTCTGAAAAAAAGAATGCAAGAAGAAATCGCCCAGTGTGCAGAGCTTTGGGCAGGCGAAGATCACTTGAATGCTGTAAGGCAATTCTTTCAAAAGTAGACAGGGAAAAAACAGCTTGTATCCCTGTGATTTCTGTCACGTTCGGTAGTCTATCTATTCTAGCAGGCGCATATGTATGTAAAAAATGCGTATTAGGGGGAATAGATATGACGACTACACGTCAGGATGCTTGGACTCAGGATGAGGATTTGATGCTCGCTGAAATAGTTCTCAGGCAGATTCGTGAAGGCGGTACACAGCTTGCAGCATTTGAAGAAGTTGGGCAAAAGTTATCAAGAACGGCAGCAGCATGCGGTTTCCGCTGGAATTCTTATGTGAGAAAGCAGTACAAATCAGCGATTGAAATGGCAAAAGCACAGCGCAAGAAAATCCGCAAACAAGAGCCTGAAGAATCTGCTGATCAGGCTAAGCCCTCTTACGAAACTGAATCGCAGCAGCCTGAAGCAGGAGAACCGCTGACCTTTCATGAAGTGATATCGTTTTTGAAAACCTATGAAAATTCAGGAAGCGCGGCAGACTTAAAAAGCGAAAATGAAAAACTTATTAAAAAAGTAACCCATCTTGAGCAGCAAATTGAAAAACTGCAGGCTGAAAAAGAGACCATCCACAGCAATCTTAAGATTGTAGAGGAAGATTATATGATGCTAATTGAAATGATGGAACGCGCAAGAAATATGGCTGTTTTGAGAGACGATGAACGCAGCCGCAAGGTGAAGTTTCAGGTGGACCGCAATGGAAATCTCGAAAGAGCTGAAAAATAAAAGAATGACCGCCGGTGCGGTCATTCTTTTATTTTATTGGCAGTTATATTAAGCGGATTCTCCTTTTTGTTCGGAAACACCTTCAGGATACCAGACAAGAGGATTTTCTCCTTTATCGCGATCCATGTCATATGTGACGGACTCAAATCCCATTCTTGACCAGAATTCACCCGACTTTATTCTTGGATTGGTTTTGATCGGAACACCGTAAGACTTTGCATATTCAACAAGTGCCGTGCCATAGCCTTTGCGCTTATAATCAGGAAGCACTTCAAGCTTCCACAGCTCCAAATAATCCTGTTTCGGATCGAAATATTCATCGAACTTTTTATCGACACGGTAAAGGCTCATGCGGGCAACCAGTTTTTCGCCAAAGTAAATGCCGTAGAATGGAGAATTGCTGTCATTTTCAATGATGTTATCTTGAAGATCATCCAGCATGGACAGCTCCTGCAGTCCGTATTCTTTAAATTTTTTAAATTCCTCTAACGTTTTATAATTAATAAGCAATTTTTCTACCTTAAACATTGTTTCTCCCCCTTGCAGCCTCTGATCGTTGTTTATCATACAGGTTTAAGATAAGAATACAAAATCTTAACAACATTTTAAAACTTACATTTATTATACCACGTAGAAAAGATTAGAAAAGAGTTTCGTGAGCGTTTTCATTTTAAAGCAGGAAATTTAAAGTTTATGAAGAAATGTACTCTGTGGGGATATTCTTTTACACCTTGGGAGGGGAGAAATTGAAGAAGATTTTAATTGCAAACCGGGGAGAAATTGCGCTTCGGATTATCCAAACATGCAAAAAAATGGGGATTGAAACAGTCGTCATTTTTTCTGATGCTGATGCTGAGCTGCCATTTGTTAAAGAAGCAGACTATGCCTTTAGAATAGGTGAAGCTCCTGTAGCGAAGTCCTATTTATTAAAGGATGAAATTTTAAATATTGCCGTCAGGGAACAAGTGGATGGAATTCATCCGGGGTATGGATTTTTATCTGAAAATACGGAGTTTGCTCAGGCAGCAAAAGAAAAGGGCATCAAGTTTATTGGGCCTCATTCAGAAACAATGGCTCTAATGGGAGATAAAGTTGCAGCGCGAAAAACAATGAAAGAAGCTCTCGTGCCTGTCGTGCCAGGAAGTGTTACAGGTATTTCAACAGTTGAGGACGCCTGTTCCTTCGCAGCGGAAATCGGCTATCCCGTGATGCTTAAAGCAAGCGGCGGAGGCGGCGGGATCGGCATGCAGCGGTGTGACGATGAAGCAGCCCTTATAAAATGTTTTGACTCAACGAAAACAAGAGCAAAAGCATACTTCGGAAATGATGAAGTTTTTATAGAAAAATTCATTGCAGATGCAAGGCACATTGAAATTCAATTATTTGGAGATCATCACGGAAATGTCGTGCACATGTTCGAGCGTGATTGCTCTGTTCAGCGCAGAAACCAAAAAGTGGTCGAAGAATCTCCATCTCCGCACCTGTCTGATGAGACAAGGGCCAAAATGTGCGAAGCTGCTATAGCTGCAGCAAAGCATGTAGGATACATAAACGCAGGAACGATCGAGTTTATTGTAGATGATAAAGAAAACTTTTATTTCCTTGAAATGAATACTAGACTGCAAGTTGAGCACAGGGTGACAGAAGGTGTGACCGGTCTTGATCTTGTAGAGCTTCAAATTCGCACGGCGGCAGGAAATGCGCTTCCTTTTACACAGGATGAAATTACGAAAAACGGTCATTCAATTCAATTCAGACTTTACGCTGAAGATCCTGTGAAGTTCATTCCGTCACCCGGATTAATTAAAGCGTTTACATTTAGTGAAATGAATGGTGTTATTGTCGATCGTGCCTATGCAGAAGGCAATACGGTTACGCCTTTTTATGACCCGCTGGTGGCGAAAATTATTGTAAACGGCAATAGCCGGGAAGAAACCATTGAAAAAGCAAGGACATTCTTAAATGAAATGAAAATCGAAGGAATTAAAACAAACCTTCCTTTATTTATTCATATTTTATCGAATGAACAATTTAACCGCGGAAGATATAGCACATCCTTTTTACAGACAGCTGTTTTCGCATAAGCAAGAGCTTTAAAAAAATTGTTTCACCACATCAAGAATGGAGGATTTATAACATGATCGAAATTAAAGCAAGTATGGCAGGAACGGTATTGAATGTATTAGTGGCAGCAGGGGACGAAGTAACGGCAGGACAAGATGTGATCATGCTTGAATCGATGAAAATGGAAATACCTTTAGACAGCCCGGAAAATGGTGTTGTGGAGGAAGTAAAAGCCGAAACGGGCGATTTTGTTAACGAGGGCGATGTATTAA
This sequence comes from Metabacillus idriensis, assembly GCF_009674765.1. GTDB lineage: Bacteria > Bacillota > Bacilli > Bacillales > Bacillaceae > Bacillus_P > Bacillus_P idriensis. Next base: position 1,249,825 of record NZ_WKKF01000001.1, read on the forward strand.
TTATTTTAAAAGCGTAAAAAGGAGGTACTTCCAATGTTGAAAACGGATGAATTGGTCAAAATCCTTAAAGAAAAGACAGCTGAAATTGAGGCCGGCGGACACCCTAAATATCATGATAAGCTGCAGCAGCAGGGAAAATTGTTTGTAAGAGAGAGACTTAACCGTCTGTTTGATAATGGAAAATACACAGAGGATGGGAAATTTGCGAATAACCAGGCAGGCGACCTGCCATCAGACGGCGTGGTTACGGCCATCGGGAAAATCAATAACCAAACCGTTTGCGTAATGGCAAATGATTCTACCATCAAAGCCGGCTCTTGGGGAGCGAGAACGGTTGAAAAAATCATCCGAATTCAGGAAACAGCTGAAAAATTAAAAGTTCCCTTGCTCTATCTGGTGGATTCAGCCGGAGCGAGAATTACGGATCAGATTGATATGTTCCCAAATCGGCGCGGTGCAGGGAAGATCTTTTATAACCAGGTTAAATTGTCAGGGATGATTCCCCAAATCTGTCTTCTATTTGGGCCTTCAGCAGCTGGAGGAGCATACATCCCGGCATTTTGTGACATTGTTATCATGGTCGAAGGAAATGCCTCCATGTATTTGGGTTCGCCGAGAATGGCAGAAAAAGTCATCGGCGAAAAAGTCAGCCTTGAAGAAATGGGCGGAGCGAGAATGCACTGCTCTGTAAGCGGGTGCGGCGATGTTCTTGTAAAAACGGAAGAAGACGCCATATTAGAGGCTAGAAGATACTTAACTTACTTTCCGCAAAATTATCAGCATGCTTCAATGTCTGTTGAGGCAGTTGCTCCAAAGCAGGGCAGGAGGCTGTCTGAAATTGTTCCGGAAAATCAGAATGCGCCATTTGATATGTATGAGTGCATCGATTCTCTTATAGACGAGGGAAGCTTTTTTGAAATAAAACGCTTATTCGCACCGGAAATCATTACAGGATTTGCCCGGATGGACGGAAAAGTTGTTGCGATCATTGCTAATCAGCCCCGAGTAAAAGGCGGAGTTTTATTCGTAGATTCAGCAGACAAAGCAGCGAAGTTTATGCAGCTTGCGGATGCGTTCCATATTCCGCTGCTATTCCTTGCGGATGTGCCGGGCTTCATGATTGGCACAAAGGTAGAAAGAGCGGGAATTATCCGCCATGGCGCTAAGATGATTGCTGCCATGAGCTCTGCTACGGTTCCAAAGATCTCCGTTATCGTCAGAAAAGCATATGGTGCAGGCCTTTATGCAATGGCAGGACCGGCTTTTGAAACGGATTGCGTGATCGCTCTTCCTACAGCTCAAATTGCTGTTATGGGTCCTGAAGCTGCAGTTAATGCGATTTATTCAAACAAAATCAATGAAATTGAAGATCCGAAGGAGAGAATGAAATTTGTCCTTCAAAAACAGCAGGAATATAAAGAGAATATCGATATTTATAAGCTTGCATCTGAAATGATTGTTGATGACATTGTTTCCGCAGATGACCTTAGAGAGGAACTTATTTCCCGCTTCTCTTTATATGAAACAAAACAGCTTTCATTCAGCGAACGGAAGCATCCGGTTTATCCGGTTTAATTCAGAATGAAAAGCCAGCTTTCAAAGCTGGCTTTTCTTATTTTTTAGGAAATTATAAAATTTTGCGCTTCGATGGCGAGCGGAATCGCTCAGGCTCCTCGGCCAGAACGGATCCGCAAGTATTGGCAAAAAGCGCCTTAACTGGCGGATCCTTATCTGTCATGCCTGCGCTAAACGGGCGATTCCGCTTTTCTAATTTCCTGCTAGTTATATATGGGAAATACTTCTTATATTTGGTATGATAAAAGAATTAAGGGAAAACGGTGGGATGCGCTTATGGAGATAGGAATTATCGGTTCAGGAGCAGTCGGCTTACTCAGTGCCGCGTATTTAAGCAAATACCATGAAGTGACACTGTATACAAGGCGCAAAGAGCAAGCAGATCTTATCAACAATGCAGGTATAACCCTCGTGCGCGGGGAACGTCATGAGAACATATCTATTAACCTCGGAGCAGAAGAAAACACCTCCTATAAAGAACCTCTTCTAATTATAACGGTCAAACAATATCAGCTGGATTCTATACTTGATGCCTTGAAAAAGAGTCCGTCCAAAACGGTGCTTTTTTTGCAGAATGGCATGTCCCATATACCTTTGCTTCAAACACTGAAAAGACACCACATATTTGTGGGCACAGTAGAGCATGGCGCATTAAAACTGAGTGACAACAGTGTTAAGCATACAGGCTTGGGATGCATTAAGGTCAGCTCACTTTATCCTGATGATTGTTTAACAGAGCTGCCTATCCTGCAGATGCAAATGGAGCATTTTCCATTTGAATATATCAGTGACTGGAAGGAAATGATGTCTCGGAAACTGCTTGTGAATGCCTGCATAAATCCTCTGACTGCTTTATTGCGGGTGCCGAATGGTGAGCTCGCTTCAAACCCCATGTTTAATAAAATGACAGAGAGTGTATTTCGTGAATCAATGAAAGTTTTGGCTTTACAGAAAGGACAAGAAGAATGGGAGCATGTTATGGACATATGCAGAATCACGGCTCAAAATCGGTCATCTATGCTGAAAGATATTGAAGAAGGCAGAAAGACTGAGATTGATGGAATCATTGGCTGCTTAATCAATCAGGCAGAAGCTGAAAAGCTTGAAGTTCCTGTACTGCATTTCTTATATAATGCCATTAGGGGAATGGAAGGATGATTATAATCGATTCTATTATCAGTATTTTTGCATTTGCAGTTACACTTCCGCTGCTTAGTTTTTTCTTTCTGTTTCTTCTTTTGATTGTTATGACAAACAGCAAAAAAAGAGCCTTGCTGCTTGCTGCGGACATTGGCGTGGTTTTATTTATATTCTCAATTTATTTCAAATTGCTGACATTATCACAAAAGGCTTTTTACGGCGGCTTATTTTTCGTCTGCCTCCTCATCTTGTTTACTGGTCTGCTTATCCTAATCAGATCGCAATCGTCCATTTCATTATCCGTTGCATTTAAAAAATGCTGGCGTTTCTCCTTTTTGCTTTTGCTGCCGCTTTCTACGTTTCTTACTGTATATGGAATCATTTCCGGAATCCTTGAATATCTGTAAGATTTCAGGCAAACTTTTTTTATTTTAGAAGCAATAAATGCTATACTCTTCTCGGAAGCTTACATAACCCGGAAAGGAAGTTACACAAATGGAGATTACTGAACTCTCCCTTCGCCACACGAACCGCCTTGTGGAAGATTTGGTTCATGCAAGGTTAAATACGGTGGATTACTTTGATTATCAGATTACAAATAATGATGTCTATGAGAAGAGAATGAACGATTTAAAAAATAGAACGTTTGCACGGGAAGAATTATCGGATTACCTTTTATCCTATCACCGGAAGCACTTTCCTGAAAATCATGCAGTGACCGAGAACATTGAACGTCTTAAACAGCCAGACAGTCTTGTAGTAGTCGGCGGCCAGCAGGCGGGTTTACTTACGGGGCCGCTTTATACAATACATAAGATTATTTCCATTCTCGTTCTTTCAAAGCAGCAGGAAGCAAAGCTGTCTGTTCCTGTCATCCCGATTTTCTGGGTTGCAGGCGAGGACCATGATTTTGCGGAAATCAATCATTTATTTGTATCGCAAAATCAAGTTATAAAAAAGAAAGCGATCAAACACACGCAATCCGAAAAAATTCCTGTTTTCCATAAAGAGCTGGATCAGAAGGAATGCTGGAATTGGATCTGCTCCGTTTTTGAAACCTTCGGTGAAACAGATTATTCAAACACGCTGATGGAAAGTCTCAAACAAACATTAAGTACTTCAAAAACGTATACTCAATTTTTTGAAAAGCTTACATATGAAATGTTTTCTGAATACGGACTTGTTATTATGAACTCAGCCGATCCTGACCTAAGAAAGATGGAATCGCCATTTTTCCAGCAGTTCATCAGAAAAAATGAAGAAATGTCAGAAGCGCTTGAAGCTCAGCAGGAATTTATGAGTTCAGCGGGCTATCAGCCAATCATTGTAACAGAAAAGACCAGTGCCAATCTGTTTTATCATCATGAAAATCATGAACGCTCTTTGCTCCACCGTTCAAAAGATAAAACATATTCAGTGGAAGATAAATTAACGTTTACTGAAGAGGAACTGCGGCACCTTGCTGAACAATGTCCTGAAAGACTGAGCAATAATGTTGTCACAAGACCGTTAATGCAAGAATGTATGCTGCCGACCCTGGCGTTTATTGCAGGGCCAGGGGAGCTTACTTATTGGGCGGAATTGAAGAAAGTCTTTCAAGTTATGGATTTAAAAATGCCGCCTGTCGTTCCAAGACTGAACATCACCATTTTGGAACGCTCGATTGAAACAGACATGATGGATGTGGAAATTGGGATTGAAGATGTTTTTACTCGAGGTGTTGAAAAAGCGCGTGAAGAATGGGTATCAAAAAGAGAACCGTCTCGTATGTCACCTAAAATTGAAGACACGAAAAAGCAATTTGAACAGATTCACCGTGAACTTCGTGAGTCAGCTTTGACAATTGACAAAAGCTTGGAGCCATTTTTAATGAAAAACGCGTATTTTATTCAAGCTCAGCTCGATTTACTCAATTCTCATATCGACAAGAAGATTCAACAAAAACATCGGGTGGAAATGGAAAAATTCACAAGAATCGGGAAATCTCTCAAGCCGAATGACGGTTTTCAGGAGAGAACGTGGAATATATACTACTATTTGAATAAATACGGTCCAAATTTTTTAGACGAAATCGTGCAGCTTCGCTATTCTTTTAACAATCATCATAAAATTGTCAAAATTTAAATAACGATTTTCTGAAATCCTGTGGAATACAGGGTTTTTTTTTATGAAAAGAACGTGTAGAATAGGAGGTGGGGAGAAGTGGGGGGAAGTGGTGACTGAGAGAAAGAAAGTGGGGCGACGGACATGTTCATGGGTGAATATCACCATACGATTGATGCAAAAGGCCGCATGATCGTTCCTGCCAAGTTCCGGGAAGAACTCGGAGAAACTTTCGTCATCACAAGAGGACTGGATCAATGTTTGTTCGGTTATCCAATGAGCGAATGGAAATTGATCGAAGATAAGCTTAAAGCTCTCCCGTTAACAAAAAAAGATGCACGTGCATTCACTCGGTTTTTCTTTTCAGGGGCTGTAGAATGCGAGCTAGATAAGCAAGGCCGCATTAATTTAGCAGGACCGCTTTTGCAATATGCAAAGCTTGAAAAAGAATGTGTTGTTATCGGAGTATCAAATCGGATCGAGTTATGGGATAAGGCAATTTGGGATACATATGTGACTGAACAGGAAGATTCATTTGCCGAAATTGCTGAAAATATGATTGGTTTTGATATATAATGGTCTCTTGTGCAAACAATGAGTAATAAGACATTCCAACATCATATTTAAACATCCAAAACAATCGACTCTGATAAAGGTGGTAACAGCAATGTTTCAACATAAAACAGTATTATTGCGTGAAACGGTAGATGGATTAAACATTAAAGAAGACGGTGTATATGTAGACTGCACCTTAGGGGGAGCGGGGCACAGCTCTTATCTGCTGTCCAAGCTGTCTAAGGATGGCCACCTCTTCGCTTTTGATCAGGATGATGCAGCCCTCTCGCATGCTAAAGAAATTCTGGCAGATTACGCGGGACAGGTTACATTTATAAAAAGCAATTTCAGATATTTAAAAGAAGAACTGGAAGAGTTAGGTGTTACTGAGGTAGACGGTATTTTATTTGACCTTGGCGTATCATCGCCGCAATTAGATACACCTGAGAGAGGCTTCAGCTATCATCACGATGCACCTCTTGATATGAGAATGGATCAGCATGCCAGCATTTCCGCATTTGATGTAGTGAATCACTGGACATATGAAGAACTGGTCAAAATCTTCTTCCGTTACGGAGAAGAAAAATTCTCAAAGCAGGTAGCAAGAAAAATAGAAGCAGCAAGAGAAAAACAGCCGATCCAAACAACTGGAGAGCTCGTGGAATTAATTAAAGATGCGATTCCAGCTCCAGCAAGAAGAAAAGGCGGGCATCCTGCCAAACGTATTTTTCAGGCGATCCGAATTGCGGTAAATGATGAACTGAAAGTATTTGAAGAAGCGATTGGACAAGCTGTCGATCTTATCAGACCCGGCGGCAGAGTAAGTGTCATAACGTTCCATTCACTAGAGGACAGAATCTGCAAAACAGCATTTAAACAAGCTGCTGCATTACCGGAATTGCCTCCCAACTTGCCGGTTATACCGGATGAATTTAAACCGAAAGTGAAACTGATTACAAGAAAACCGATCGTGCCATCAGACGAAGAACTCGAAGAAAACAATCGGGCAAGATCAGCCAAACTTAGAATCCTAGAAAAACTATAAAGAATTCCAAAAAATCAGAGGGGGTTTTGGTTCATGAGTAATTTAGCAGTGAAATTACAGCAGCAAAGGCAAGAGCAGCACAAGCATATGCCCGAGCAGCAGCAAACGGTCGTCATTACAAGAAGACCAACCATAACAGTAGGGGAAAAAGTGCTTATCGTCGCTTTCTTATCTGTCCTCTTATTTGCAGCCGTACAAATCGTCTCAAACAGCGTAACTGTTTATCAGTCAAACATTGCGATTCAGAAGATTGAAGCGCAAATACAGGATCAGCAAAAGATTAATTCTGACTTAACTGTCCAAGTCAAAGAATTAAGCACATATGAGCGAATTATGGCTGAAGCAAAAAAGCAGGGGCTTAACCTTAATCCAGACAATGTGAAAAATGTGAAAGTTGTTAACGAATAATCATGACACAGCCGAAAAATATTAATATGAACAGAGGAGCAGCAATATTAACTTTAATATTTGCATTGCTCTTTTTTGTCTTAATCATCAGATTCCTTTACTTGCAGACAACAGGAGAAGTAAATGGAGAGATTTTAGCTGCACGTGCACAAGAGCAGTATGAACGGAAGCGCAGCATCGAAGCAAGCAGAGGAGCCATTCTTGACAGAAAAGGTGAAGTGATTGCTCAGGATACTTCTACTTATACGCTCGTTGCGGTGCTGGATGACAGTATGACAACCAGCGCGAAGAATCCAAAGCACGTCGTTGAACCAGAAGAAACAGCAGAAAAGCTTGCTCCATTACTCGAAATGGAAGAAAGCGAAGTTGAAAAGATTTTAACTAAAGATGCGTTTCAAGTAGAGTTTGGTCCTGCAGGGAGAAATATCAGCCATGAATTAAAAGTGAAAATTGAAAAAATGAAACTTCCAGGTATTGCTTTTACAAGAGATACCCACCGTTATTACCCGAACGGCACTTTTGCATCACACATAATTGGATATGCACAAAAAGATGAAAAAACAAAGAACACTGTTGGAATGTTCGGGATCGAAAAAAGTCTTGATAAATATCTTCAGGATAATGATGGCTATAAAGTTTACGAAGCAGACAAACAAGGTTTTACCCTGCCTAATGGAGATGAGAAAATTGTAGCTCCGGAAAATGGAAATACTGTTCATCTTACATTGGATCAAAAAGTTCAAACTTTCCTCGAAGATGCAATGAATGAAGCTGCAGAGGAATATGAACCGGAGAAGATAATCGGAATTGTGGCTGATCCAAAGACAGGGAAGGTTCTTGCAATGGGGCAGCGCCCGAGCTTTGATCCGAATGTCCGCGATATCAACAATTATTACAATGATGCTGTTGCCTATCCATTTGAGCCGGGCTCGACGATGAAAATTTTCACGCTTGCGGCTGCCATTGAAGAAGGCGTATTTAACCGCAATGAATTGTATCAGTCGGGAGCCTATAAAGTGGAAGGCGGGAGAATCCGCGATCATAATAAGACTGGCTGGGGAACAATTTCCTTCCTGGAAGGTGTTCAGCGTTCATCCAATGTAGCGATGGCCATCCTTGCAAAGGAAAAGCTAGGACCTGATCGATTTATGCAGTATATGAACAAGTTCGGATTAAATGAAAAAACCGGAATTGATCTGCCGAATGAGGCAAATGGGAAATTCAACTATAAATATGATATTGAAAAAGTAACGACCGCATTCGGCCAGGGTTCAACAGTGACGCCGATTCAGCAGGTGCAGGCAGCAACTGCAATCGCAAACGGCGGAAAGATGATGAAGCCATATATCATTGATAAAATTGTTGACGTTGATCATGACAAAGTGATCAAACAAAATAAGCCTGAAGTGGCAGGCACTCCTATTTCTGAAAAAACGTCAAAAGAAGTGCTAGACATTCTGGAAACAGTTGTCAGTTCCGAAAAAGGTACCGGAAGACCTTACCAGATTGAAGGGTATGAGGTAGCTGGAAAGACAGGAACAGCTCAAATTCCAGGAAGTGACGGAAAATATTTAAGCGGCCGGGATAATTTCATTTTTTCATTCCTTGGAATGGCGCCAAAAGAAGATCCGGAGCTCCTTGTTTATGTTGCGGTCCAGCAGCCTAAACTGAAAGACACAGAAACAGGATCCATGCCTGTATCATCTGTTTTTAATACGGTTATGAAAAACAGCCTTCAGTATTTGAAAATCCAGCCTTCTGAAGAAGCGGAAGAACAGCCTAAGAAAACGGAAACTGAAATTGGGGCAGAAGTTCCGTCCTTTGTCGGTGAAAATCCAGCATCAGCTGAAAAATGGCTGAAATCAAACAATATTCATCCTCTGATTCTTGGATCTGGCAATGAAATTGCCGCTCAATATCCCGAAGCAGGCACAAAAATGATCGTCAATGAACGTGTGCTTTTAAAGACAGATGGGAAAGTGATAATGCCCGATTTAAAAGGATGGTCATCCAGGGATGTTATGAAGCTTGCTAATTTCCTTGATCTTAATCTTAAGATTAATGGAAACGGCTATGTTGTATCTCAAAATCTCTCTAAAAATGAGACGGTAAATGAGAACGATCAGTTAATTGTTAAGCTGGAAAGCCCTGAACAGCCAAGCAGCGGTGGAAATGAACAGGCTGATGAGGAAGAAGAAATTAGGTAGCATATCAAGCTTGGTCAACATTGTTGACCAAGCTTTTTAGATTGAAATTATAAAAGGTAACAGGTTGTGGATAACGAAATAAAGTTATCTACCGCAAGCACCTACTCCTCGGTCTGAACGAATTCGCCTGTCAGATCTGACCAAGGCGCTTGCGCTATTGTTCTTGGCAAGTCATCAGCTTCTCTATTCCTAAAAGTTCTAGATGGTTCTGTACAAGCATATATTTGAACGAGCCTGAATAAGGAGGAGTTTAAATCTATGCGCGTTTCAAATGTGACTGTCAGAAAGCGTCTGGCAATGGTGCTGTTATTTGGATTTTTGATTTTTATTATTATCGATATCCGTCTTGGATACGTTCAGTTTTTTATAGGGGATAAATTAACTGCTCTTGCTAAGGATTCCTGGAGCAGAAACATTCCTTTTGAACCTGAACGGGGCGAGATCCTTGACCGCAACGGCGTCAAGCTTGCAACGAATATGAGTGCTCCGTCGGTCCTTGTAGTGCCGAGGCAGGTGGAAAATCCGGCAGATACGGCTGAAAAGCTTGCTTCTGTTTTAAATATGTCTAAAGAACGAGCTTATGAGCTTATAACAAAGAAGCAATCCATACAGCGCATCAATCCTGAAGGGAGAAAGATATCGCATGAAAAAGCAAAAGAGCTCCGCGCCCTCGGACTGAAGGGAGTATACATAGCGGAAGATTCCAAACGGCATTATCCGTTTGGAAGCTACCTTTCACATGTGCTTGGTTTTGCCGGCATTGATAATCAGGGATTGCTTGGTCTTGAATCCTATTACGATGAACAGCTGAAAGGCACGAAAGGGTATGTGAAATTCTACTCGGATGCAAAAGGGAAAAGAATGCCCGAGGAAGCGGATGAATATACAGCTCCAATAGACGGATTAAATCTAAAATTAACAATCGATTCCAAAGTGCAGACCATTATGGAGCGGGAACTGGATAACGCCCAGGCAGCATACAATCCTGACGGCATGATTGCCATTGCCATGAATCCGAAAAATGGGGAAATTCTCGGGATGTCAAGCAGACCGGACTTTGATCCTGCGGATTTCAGAAATGTAGATCCGCTGATATATAACCGCAATCTTCCTGTATGGAGCTCATACGAACCAGGATCAACCTTTAAGATTATTACACTGGCTGCAGCCCTTGAAGAGAATAAAGTAAATCTGCAAAAAGAACACTTTCATGACGGCGGATCTGTTGAAGTAGGCGGAGCAAGACTGAAGTGCTGGAAAAGAGGCGGCCATGGCAGTCAGACATTTCTTGAAGTCGTTCAAAATTCATGCAACCCGGGCTTTGTAGAATTAGGACAAAGACTCGGCACAAATACGCTGTTTAAATATATTCAAAACTTTGGTTTCGGGCAAAAAACCGGAATTGATCTGCAGGGAGAAGCGAGAGGAATCCTCTTCAATGTTAAAAATGTCGGACCTGTTGAACAGGCGACAACGGCATTTGGCCAAGGGGTATCGGTTACACCTATTCAGCAGGTGGCAGCCGTTTCAGCGGCGGTTAACGGAGGAACGCTTTATACGCCTTTTATTGCCAAGGAATGGATTGATCCAATTACCGGAGACGTTGTCAGTCAGACAGCTCCTGAGGCTAAACGCAGGGTGATTTCAGAAGAAACGTCAAAACAGATTAGATATGCATTAGAAAGTGTAGTGGCACAAGGAACAGGGAGAAATGCGTTTGTCGATGGATACCGTGTCGGCGGCAAAACGGGAACCGCCCAAAAAGTCAAAGACGGGGTTTACTTGAAAAATAACTATATCGTATCATTCATTGGCTTTGCACCGGCTGATGACCCTGAAATCGTCGTCTATGTGGCTGTTGATAACCCAAAAGGCACTGTTCAGTTCGGGGGAACGGTAGCTGCGCCAATTGTAGGAAACATCATGGAAGACAGTTTAAGAGAGCTTGGTGTGAAGCCGAGAAAAGATCAAATCGAAAAAGAATATACATGGCTAGACACAAAACTTGTAAATGTCCCGAATGTTTTAGGGCTGACGACAACGGAACTAAGAGAGCAAATGGTAAACCTGAAGCTTGATATTGCAGGTTCCGGCGACACGGTTGTCCAGCAGTCTCCAGCAGCTGGAGTGAAAGTGAAAGAAGGTTCAACACTCCGTCTGTATTTAGGAAAAAGCGATAAAAAAACTGAGGACGAATAATAACTCTCTTATACAGCAAAAAAGCCGGCAATCACAAAACGTGTTTGCCTCGCTTTTATTTTACGGCAGGATAAGAACAGCTCCCGCACACTCTCCCTTATAAGACATTTTTAAAAGCTGATATGGCTCTTTTAGCTAAGATGAGATAAAATAAGAACTGTGCGTTTTTTTACTGAATGGTTGATTTTGTATAAAAAATAAGAAAGAAACTATTGTTGGTTTTTGAGAGGATTTGGTAATGATGAAATTACAGACACTGCTTTCGCAGCTGCAAAATATGAAACTGAGCGGAAATGAAAATCCAGATATTCTCTCGATTGAAATGGACTCAAGAGAAGTGAAAGAAGGAAGTTTATTTATTTGCATCAGCGGGTACACAGTAGATGGCCATGATTATGCTGAACAGGCTGTCCGCAGGGGGGCTGCTGCTGTATTATCTGAGAAGCCCCTGTCACTTCCAGTACCTGTTATTGTAGTGAATAACACTAAAAGAGCTATGGCGCTCCTTGCAGACACATTTTACGGGCAGCCTACACATAATCTTCATTTAATTGGCGTTACAGGCACAAACGGCAAAACGTCAACAACGCATCTGATTGAGAAGATTCTTCAAAATAACAGCCTTGCAACTGGATTAATCGGCACGATGTACATAAAAATCGGAGATGAACAATTAAGTGTTAAAAACACGACTCCTGAGAGTCTGACTCTGCAAAAAACCTTCGGAACGATGGTTGAAAGAGGAGTCAGTCACGCGATTATGGAAGTTTCCTCTCATGCCTTGCATATGGGACGTGTTCATGGGTGTGACTATGATGTTGCCGTCTTTACAAATTTGACGCAGGATCATCTCGATTACCATCAGACAATGGATTCATATCGTGCAGCTAAGGGCCTTCTATTTTCACAGCTTGGCAACAAGTTCGATCAAAATAAGCCTAAAACAGCTGTCCTAAACGGCGATGACTCAGCTTCGTCCGAGTTCATGAAAATGACGGCAGCACATGTTTTAACGTATGGCATTGATTCAGAGTGTGATGTGATGGCAAAAAATATTGCGATGTCTCCAAGCGGAACATCATTTGATCTTGTTACTCCGCATGGCCGCGAGAAGGTGAATATGAAGCTGATCGGCAAATTCAGCATCTATAATGCACTTGCAGCTGCAGCTGCGAGTCTGGCTTCTAATGTGCCTTTATCCATTATTGCGGCAACACTTGGCGAGATTGAAGGTGTTCGCGGCCGCTTTGAAGTTGTCGACGGCGGACAGGACTTTTCTGTCATTGTTGATTATGCCCATACTCCAGACAGTCTCGAAAATGTTCTTTCAACTGTCAAGCAATTTGTTCTTGGAAAAACATTTGTCGTTGTCGGCTGCGGCGGTGACCGTGACCGGACAAAACGCAAAATCATGGCACAGATTGCCGTTAAGTATGCAGATGAACCAATCTTTACATCCGATAATCCGAGAAGTGAAGATCCTGTCGCCATATTGAATGAAATGGAAGATGGGGTCAGGGGAGAATATTATCATTCCATTGAAAATAGAGAGAAGGCCATCTATTTTGCCGTTGCCAATGCGAAGCCCGGAGACGTCATTTTAATTGCCGGCAAAGGCCATGAAACTTATCAGCAGATCGGAACGCAAATTTTCGATTTTGATGATCGCGAAGTCGCCTTGAAAGCTATTAAAGAACAGATTAAATAATGATTGGCAGCAACACATGTATTTAAAAAATTCACAAGCTAGTATTTATGATGAATCCGTAATCAGAAGCGGTCATCACGCAGTTATTCAGGGAGGATCTAAACATGCTCGAACAAATTATTTTATTTACAATTATTATGGGTTTTTTAATCAGTGTTCTGATATCTCCCATCTTTATTCCATTTTTAAGAAGGCTTAAGTTCGGACAAAGCATTCGGGATGAAGGGCCAAAATCCCATCAGAAAAAATCAGGCACGCCAACGATGGGCGGGATCATGATTATTCTGTCTGTCATTGTGACAACGCTTGTCATGAGCTATAAATTTGCAGAACCAAGTGTAGAAATGTATTTGCTGTTATTCGTTATGTTCGGATACGGTCTCCTCGGTTTTCTGGATGATTTTATTAAGGTTGTGATGAAGCGCAACCTCGGTCTTACATCAAAGCAGAAACTGATTGGCCAAATTATCATTGCTGTCATTTTCTATATTGTTTTTAAACAATATGGGTTTTCTTCTGAAATCCGCATTCCAGGCACAGAATTTTCGTTTGATTTAGGCTTTGCATATGTGATTCTGATTATTTTCATGCTTGTCGGCGGATCTAATGCTGTTAACTTAACAGATGGACTTGACGGCTTGCTCTCAGGTACGGCGGCCGTTGCTTTTGGTGCATTTGCTGTTCTTGCCTGGAATCAATCTCAATATGATGTGGCTATTTTTTCAGTGGCAGTTGTCGGAGCGGTTCTTGGTTTTCTTGTCTTTAATGCACATCCGGCAAAAGTATTCATGGGTGACACAGGATCACTGGCACTCGGAGGAGCTATTGTTACGGTTGCTATTTTAACAAAGCTTGAAATTCTTCTTGTTTTAATCGGTGGAGTTTTCGTCATCGAAACGCTGTCTGTTATTATTCAGGTTATTTCTTTTAAAACGACTGGAAAACGGGTGTTTAAGATGAGCCCGCTTCATCACCACTATGAATTAACCGGCTGGTCAGAATGGAGAGTTGTCGTAACATTCTGGTCTGTGGGTCTCGTGTTCGCCATTCTGGGAATTTATATTGAGGTGTGGTTATAAGATGAAAAATATTCAAGATTTTACTCATAAACATGTACTTGTATTAGGGCTTGCAAAAAGCGGTTTAGCTGCTGCAAAGCTCTTACATAAACTCGGAGCGATAGTAACAGTCAATGATATGAAGCCATTCGAGGAAAATGAGTCTGCCCAGGAGCTTCAGGCTGCAGGCCTGAAGGTCCTATGCGGAAGTCATCCGATAGAGCTTCTTGATCATGCAGAATACATTGTGAAAAACCCTGGCATTCCTTATTCCAATCCATTGCTGGCTGTTGCTTTGGAGCGGAAGATTCCGATTGTTACAGAAGTGGAACTCGCTTATTTAATCTCAGAAGCTGATATGATCGGAATTACGGGATCAAATGGAAAAACAACCACGACTACGCTTATTCACGAAATGCTTGTAGCTGATCAAAAGAAGTCTTTGATCGCCGGCAACATCGGAACCGTGGCCTGTGAGGTCGCTGAACATGCTACTGAAGAAAATGTCATTGTGACTGAGCTGTCTTCTTTTCAGCTCATGGGTACAATCAAATTCAGACCGAAAATAGCGCTGCTGCTGAATCTATTTGATGCCCACCTTGATTATCATGGCACTAGAGAAGAATATGCCCTTGCAAAAGCGAAAATCTATGAAAATCAGCAGACTGATGATTATTCTGTCGTGAATTATGATGATATGGATGTGCGCCGGGCAGCTGAAAAATCAAAAGGTCAAATCGTTTATTTTTCCGTTTCCGAGAAGCTTGAAAAAGGCGCTTATATGAGTAATGGAGCGCTTTGGTATAACGATGAGCAGATTATTGAACTGAAAGATATTGTCCTGCCCGGCAAGCATAATCTTGAGAATATCCTTGCTGCAATCTGTGTGGTAAAACTATATGGAACTTCAACAGGAGCCATTCAAAAAGTTCTGACTGCTTTTAAAGGTGTTAAACATCGTCTGCAGTTTATCAGCAAGATTGATGGAGTAAAATATTACAACGATTCTAAAGCTACCAATATATTGGCAACATCTAAAGCGCTGCAGGCCTTTGATGCGCCGACACTTCTGCTTGCAGGAGGCTTGGATCGCGGAAACGAATTTGATGAGCTTATCCCTTTCCTCGGCAATGTGAAGGCAATCATCACATTCGGACAGACGGCTCCAAAACTTGAGAGAATAGCAGGAGATGCTGGAATAGAAGTGATCAAACGTGTCGATAATGTTGAACAAGCGGCTAAGGCGGCGTTTGACTTATCTCAAGATGGTGACATTGTTCTCTTATCCCCTGCGTGCGCTAGCTGGGATCAATATAAAACATTTGAACAAAGAGGAGACATGTTTGAGAACGCCGTGCATAAGCTAAAGTAAAGGGCTCGTACACGCATCGCCACAAAGCTTGAGCCCTAATTCCATAATATTGGGGTGTTCGGCGTTGACGGCAAAAAGATCTGCACCAGATTTCATTCTAGTCATCATTACCTTGCTGCTGCTGACGATTGGACTGATCATGGTATACAGTGCAAGCGCAGTTTGGGCAACTTATAAATTTGAGGATTCATTTTTCTTTGCAAAGAGGCAGCTGCTTTTTGCGGGTGTAGGTGTAATCGCCATGTTTTTTTTAATGAATGTTGATTACTGGACGTGGAGAACCTGGGCAAAAATGCTGATTATTATTTGTTTTGTGCTGCTTCTGGCCGTTTTAGTTCCGGGCATTGGAATGGAGAGAAATGGTTCACGCAGCTGGATTGGAGTCGGAGCGTTTTCCATTCAGCCTTCAGAGTTCATGAAGCTTGCCATGATCGCTTTTTTGGCTAAATTTCTGTCTGAAAATCAAAAAAAAATAACATCATTTAAAAAAGGTCTTTTTCCTTCACTTGGCTTTGTGTTTACTGCATTTGCATTAATTATGCTTCAGCCTGATCTTGGAACTGGAACTGTTATGGTCGGGACTTGTATTGTGATGATCTTTGTTGCCGGAGCGAGAATTACCCATTTTGGTTTGCTTGGTTTGCTTGGAGTTGCCGGATTCGTAGGTTTAGTGTTATCAGCTCCATATAGGATTAAGCGGATCACATCGTTTTTAAATCCATGGGAAGATCCCCTGGGAAGCGGATTTCAAATCATTCAATCCCTGTATGCGATTGGTCCCGGCGGACTATTTGGTCTTGGCCTTGGACAGAGCAGGCAAAAGTTCTTTTACTTGCCAGAGCCGCAAACAGATTTTATCTTTGCAATCCTGGCAGAGGAGCTGGGCTTCATCGGCGGCTCTCTGATCATTTTGCTGTTTGGTCTGTTATTGTGGCGCGGTGTAAGAATAGCTCTCGGTGCCCCTGATCTGTACGGTTCATTTCTGGCAATTGGCATCATCACAATGGTTGCGATTCAAGTTATGATCAATGTCGGAGTAGTAACGGGGCTGATGCCGGTAACAGGTATTACCTTGCCATTTCTGAGCTACGGCGGTTCTTCATTGACGCTCATGCTGATGGCGGTTGGTGTTCTGCTGAATATTAGCAGATATGCAAGATACTGAACTTACATTCTATAGTTGAAATAGACCCTGTTGAAAAACAGGGTTTATCATTTTTTTAAGCTAAAGTTGAATATTTTTGAAAATGTTTCTAATTAATGGGGGATACATATGAAAATTTTGGTAAGCGGCGGCGGGACAGGCGGGCACATTTATCCTGCTCTTGCTTTAATAAATGAAATAAAAAGAAATGATCCAAATGCGGAATTTTTGTATGTCGGCACTGAAAATGGCCTGGAGTCTAAAATCGTTCCAAAAGCAGGTGTAGCTTTTCGTTCAATCGAAATTTCCGGTTTTAAAAGAAAGATCTCTCTGGATAATGCAAAGACGATCATGCGCTTTTTCAAAGGCGTCAGCGACAGCAGAAAATTCATTAAAGAATTTAAACCTGATGTCGTAATCGGCACAGGCGGCTATGTGTGCGGACCTGTTGTTTATGCCGCTTCTAAGCTTAAGGTTCCCGCAATCATCCATGAACAAAACAGTCTGCCGGGAGTAACGAACAAATTCTTAGCCCGGTATGTAGATAAGGTAGCGATTTGTTTTGAAGAGGCAAGAAGCTATTTTCCTGCTGAAAAAACAGTGCTGACCGGAAACCCGAGAGCGTCTGAAGTGGCAGCGGATAACGTAAAGCACTATAGAGACCCTGCTCTTAAGCCCGATAAAAAAACAGTGCTGATTATGGGAGGAAGCAGAGGGGCAAAGCCTATTAATGATGCTGTCATCGGAATGCTTGAAGAAATGAAAAATAAGAATTATCAAGTTATCTATGTAACTGGTGAAGTTCATTATGATCACGTTATGGATCAAGTTAAGAATCTCCCAAAAAATGTCGTAATCAAGCCTTTCATTCATAACATGCCTGAAGTCTTAAAAGGGATTGATTTAATTGTTGCCAGGTCAGGAGCAACTACAATGGCCGAGATAACGGCGCTTGGGCTTCCAAGTATCCTGATTCCCAGTCCTTACGTAACGGCAAATCACCAGGAAAAAAATGCACGGGCTTTAAGTGATCATGATGCAGCGGCATTAATCCTTGAAAAAGACCTCTCAAGTGCTGTATTAATAAAAGAGATGGATGCTATATTGCTTGATGCGGACAATCTTCAAAAAATGTCATCAGCATCTAAACAGCTGGGCATTCCAGATGCTGCAGCCAAGTTA
This sequence comes from Metabacillus idriensis, assembly GCF_009674765.1. Taxonomy (GTDB): domain Bacteria; phylum Bacillota; class Bacilli; order Bacillales; family Bacillaceae; genus Bacillus_P; species Bacillus_P idriensis. The sequence goes on from NZ_WKKF01000001.1 coordinate 1,267,521, forward strand.
TATAAAGAAATACAGGTTCTTGCTGAAAAATAAATTAGCTTTTATCTTAAATGCTGACATAAAATATTATAAAGACAGAAGTCATAGGGGTTTATAACATATCAGAAGAGGGTATCAAACTATTTGTGCCTATCGAACTATAATTCCAATGAGCCTTCTTCAATGTCATACACAAAAGAACAATCTATTTTAGGAGGCTGTCATGGAACAGATACTAATGAAATTACAAGAAGCAGAAGTTGGGAAAGTTGTTCATAATGAACCGCTGGCAAAGCATACGACGATTAAAATCGGAGGTCCTGCAGAAATTTTTGTAGAGCCGAATTCGATTGAAGATCTGAAAAAAACGATGGATATCGTGACAGAAAGCGGAGTTCCATGGAGAGCGATCGGCAGGGGATCAAACCTGCTTGTCGGGGATTCAGGCATTAACGGTGTTGTGATTAAACTCGGAAAAGGGCTGGATCATCTTGAAGTGGATGGAGATACCATTACCGCTGGCGGAGGCTACTCACTTATAAAATTAACGACTGTCATCAGCAAACAAGGACTTTCAGGTCTTCAGTTCGCAGGAGGCATTCCCGGATCTGTTGGCGGAGCTGTCTACATGAACGCGGGTGCTCACGGTTCTGATATGTCTAAAATTCTTGTAAAGGCGCATATTCTGTTTGAAGATGGAACAATGGAATGGCTGACGGCGGAAGAATTAGATTTTTCATATCGTACTTCCCTGCTTCAGAAGAAGCGTCCTGGCATTTGTCTCGAAGCGGTTCTGAAGCTTGATAAAGGCAATCGGGAAGAAATTGTGGCAGAGCTTCAAAAAAATAAAGATTACCGCAGAGAAACACAGCCTTGGGATCATCCTAACTGCGGCAGCGTTTTTAGAAATCCCCTGCCGCATTATGCCGGCCAGCTGATTCAGGAATCTGGCCTAAAGGGATATCAGATCGGCGGTGCGAAAATTTCCGAACTTCACGGGAATTTTATTGTGAATACTGGCAATGCCACAGCGAAAGATGTACTTGATTTAATTGATTTTGTTAAAAAAACAATCTATGAAAAACACGCTGTCAAAATGGAAACAGAAGTTGAAATTGTCGGTGTAAATGAGTAGAGAATGCTTATCTCTTTTTCCTTTTATTGTGGTATACTATCTTTATTAAAGGTACAGTTGCTAAACGGCATACTATATGCCGTTTGTTTCTCTTTTAAAGATGATTTTACGCCCCCGAAAGTGATTCGGGATGAGGGGTGATTACAAGTTGGAAAAAGGCAAAGTCGTTTCGCTTGAAGATCGTGTTCCAAAGCTCAAGGAGCATCGGAAACAAAAATCCAACCGCAGGTTAATTTTATTTTTATCCGTCTTTTTCATCCTCATTTTATTGGTGATCTACTTTCAATCTCCGCTTAGCAAAGTATCTTCCGTAGATGTTGCCGGTAATAAGACAGTATCAGAAGAAGAAATAATAAATATGAGTGGAATTACAGAAAAATCAGGCTTTTGGAGCATCAATGAAAAAGAAGTGAATGATGCCCTTTCTGATTTTGATCAGATTCAAAATGTGAAATTGGACAAGCAATTGCCAAATAAGGTGACGATTGTGGTTGAAGAATATCATAAAGTGGCCTATATCGTTAAAGGAGATCAATACTCTCCCATCCTTGAAAACGGCAAAACACTTGACCCGGTTGAAGGAACATTTCCAGACGATGCTCCGCTTCTGATTAATTGGAGCAAGGCTGAGGAGATTGAAGAAATGGCCATGGAACTCATGAGTATTCCAGACAGTGTAAAGAATGCGATTTCTGAAATCTATCATACACCTGAAAAAACAGATCCTTGGCATATTACACTATACATGAATGACGGATTTGAAGTGCAGGCCTCGGTCCGCAGCTTTTCAAAAAAAATGATTGATTATCCAGCCATAGTCAGCCAGCTGCCTCCAAATTCCAAAGGCATTATTCATATGGAAGTCGGAACCTATTTTGAATCATACGATAAGAAAGATGAAGCTGCAGAAGAAGCGGCGGAAGAGGGCGCCGCATCAGAAGGAGAGCCGGAGGGGACAGTGCAAAATGAAAATGAAGATGAGAGGTAGATATGTTGTTCTATCTTTAATCATGCTTGTTCTCGGTTTTTTAGTTTCTTTTTCTTATCAGCTCACAAAAGAACAGCGTCCGAATAATGGAATATCTTCTGAACAGTGGAGCAAAGAGTATGAAACAAGACAGCTGCTGATCAAGCAAGAGGAAAGAAATACCGAGCTTCAAAAGGAACTATTTAAAAGCCAGGAAAAAGTAAGAGAAATTGAAGAAAATCTGAAGAATGAAAAACAGATTTACTTTAATCTTGTTGAAGATGTTGAGAAGTACAGAATGTATGTAGGCGAACTGGGTGTAGCAGGGGAGGGGATTGAAGTGACTCTGGAGGATTCCTCCTACATTCCAGAAGGGGAAAATGTAAATAATTACATTGTTCATGAAGGCCATATTTTTAAAGTGATCAACGAATTGCTTATTTCAGGTGCAAGCGCCGTAGCCATCAATGGACAAAGATTATCACATGATTCGTATATATATTGTAATGGTCCTGTCGTCACCGTGGATGGAAATCAATTTCCAGCTCCCTTTGTCATATCTGCCATCGGCGAGCCTGCTGTTCTGGACCAGGCATTAAATATCGCCGGCGGTATTGTCGAGCAGATTGCTTACGATAATATCGTAATAACCCTTGAGAAGAAAAATGAAATAAAGATGAATCCTTTATTGCAAGAAAAGAAATCTTGATGGGTGGTTGCCTTGAAGAAAAATCTTAAGGGTGTCAGCTTTTCACTGCTGACCATGATATTTGGCTTAATGCTTGCCGTTCAATTTCAATCGATCCAGGAACCGGCTGTAAGAGATACACGTGACATGTGGCAATTGAGGGAGGCGCTCAAGCAGGAACAAGAGACTCAGTCGAGCCTTTTGCTTGAGATCCGCAAATACGAAGAGCTGATTGATACATACGAAAATGATGAAAATCAAAGTGCAGAAAAAACGCTGAAAGAGACTCTTGAGGAACTTAAAAATGAAGCGGGCTTAACGGAAGTTACGGGAGCGGGTGTAGTCATTACTATAGAACCGCTGTTTGATGCAGCAGTTTCACAGACTGAGGTTGAAAACATAGCGCCTGATTTGCTGAAACGATTGTTGAACGAGCTGAATTCATATGGTGCCGAGCATGTCGCTATTTCAGACAGAAGAGTTGTGAATACAACTGTCATCCGTGATATTAATGGCCAGACAAAAATGGACGGGTACAGTTTGAATTCATATCCAATTGAAATAAAAGTCATTTCAGAAGACGCAGAAAAGCTATTCAGCCGCCTGAACGGGTCCACGACAATGGACACCTTTGCAATTGACAATCTGCGGCTTTCAATATCTAAGCCAAAGAACCGGATTGTCATACCGCCGTATGACGATGCGATCCGGATAAAAAATATGAAGCCGGTTGAGGAAGGAGAGAAATCATAATGTGGCTTCCCATTTTAGGATTAATACTAGGAATAACATTGGGACTGCTGACTGATTTCCGAATTCCCGGTGAATATTCGAATTATCTGTCCATTGCTATTCTCGCAGCCCTCGATACTCTGCTTGGAGGAATTCGTGCTCATCTGCAAAACATGTACGATGAGATGGTTTTTGTATCCGGATTTTTCTTTAACATCATATTGGCTGCAAGTTTAGCTTTTCTAGGTGTTCATCTTGGTGTAGACTTGTATTTGGTAGCAATATTTGCTTTTGGAGTCAGACTGTTTCAAAATATTGCTGTGATTAGACGAATATTAATTTCCAATTGGACTCAATCGCGCCAAAAACTAAAAAAAAGTTGATTTTTTAAGAGGGAAAATCAAGGATTTGACGAATACTCACTTTAGTATGTATTTATTAAAAAGAGTCCGTATTACGGGCCGGAAAATAAATGTGACAATGAGAAGTCAATTATCACAATATTTTTCACCATTGTTACAAATATGTAAAACTAGATTCATTGTATTGTTGTTCCTCTAATAATAGAATGGAAATGATAAGTTAAGGAGGTGCCATAGAATGAACAACAATGAAATCTTTGTAAGTCTAGACATCGGTACATCCAGTGTTAAGGTTATCATCGGTGAAATGGCAGATGATAATTTAAACATTATAGGTGTAGGCAATGTGAAATCTGAAGGATTAAGAAAAGGGTCTATCGTTGATATTGACGAGACCGTTCATTCTATTAAAAAAGCGGTGGAGCAGGCAGAAAGAATGGTTGGCATTCCGCTTAAAAGAGTCGTAGTAGGGGTGACTGGCAATCACGTTCAGTTGCAGGATTGTCACGGTGTTGTTGCAGTTTCAAGTGACAATCGTGAAATAGCTAATGAGGACATAAGAAGAGTGATTGAAGCAGCTCAAGTTATGTCAATACCTCCAGAACGAGAAATAATAGATGTAATTCCTCAGCAGTTCATAGTCGATGGTTTGGATGAAATCAGCGATCCGCGCGGAATGATCGGTGTCCGTCTTGAAATGGAAGGTACGATCATCACTGGATCTAGAACGATTTTACATAATCTGCTTCGCTGTGTAGAAAAAGCAGGACTTGAAATAACGGATATTTGTCTGCAGCCGCTTGCTTCAGGAGCCGTTGCACTGTCGAAAGATGAGAAAAACCTCGGTGTAGCATTGGTTGATATTGGCGGAGGCTCAACGACGATCGCAGTTTTTGATCAAGGTCATCTGCAAACGACCAGCGTTCTTCCAATTGGCGGAGAGAATATTACGAAGGATCTTTCAATCGGACTTCGCACAACAACGGATGAGGCTGAACGCATTAAAGTGAAACATGGACATGCTTTCTATGATTATGCTTCTGAAGAAGAAGTGTTTGAAGCTGCTATTATTGGCACAGACCAAAAACAGCAATTCAATCAGCTTGAAATATCTGATATTATAGAAGCTAGACTTGAAGAAATGTTTGAATTAGTATTACACGAGATTAAGAGACTTGGAGTAAGAGACCTGCCCGGCGGATTTGTTCTGACTGGAGGAACGGTCAGCATGCCGGGAGTTCTTGAGATCTCACAGGCTGTTCTGCAAAACAATGTCCGCATTGCAAGCCCGGATTATATTGGTGTAAGGGAACCTCAATATATGACCGGTGTAGGTTTAATCCAATTTGCTTATAAAAATGCGAAGATTCAAGGCAGAAGCATCAGTTCGAATGTTGTTCCTGATAAGCTTGAGAAAGCGTCTCAAAGAGAACCTCAGCATCAGCAGCATCAGCAGCAGCGTTCAAAACCAAAAGAAAAAGAAGAAAAAAAAGAAAGCAAAGTAAAAAAATTCTTTGGTTACTTCTTTGAATAACCTGCATCAAGAGGAAGTCATTCGATGGATTAGGAGGATTTTGTATGTTGGAGTTTGAAAGCAATATTGATGGCATGGCAACAATTAAAGTAATAGGTGTTGGCGGCGGAGGAAACAACGCTGTTAACCGTATGATAGAACACGGTGTTCAAGGGGTAGACTTTATCGCTGTGAACACTGATGCACAGGCGCTGAACCTGTCTAAAGCAGAAACAAGAATGCAAATTGGTTCAAAGCTTACAAGAGGTCTTGGCGCGGGTGCTAACCCTGAAGTAGGGAAAAAAGCAGCTGAAGAAAGCAAAGAACAGATTGAAGAAGCTTTAAGAGGCGCTGATATGGTCTTCGTTACAGCGGGAATGGGCGGAGGAACCGGAACTGGAGCAGCCCCGGTTATTGCGCAGATCGCTAAAGACTTAGGTGCTTTAACAGTAGGTGTTGTCACTCGTCCATTTACATTTGAAGGACGCAAGCGTGCAATGCAGGCTGCGGGCGGAATTTCTTCTATGAAGGAATCAGTTGATACATTAATCGTCATTCCAAATGACCGTCTTCTTGAAATCGTAGATAAAAATACTCCTATGCTTGAAGCTTTCCGTGAAGCGGACAACGTTTTACGCCAAGGTGTACAAGGTATTTCTGACTTGATCGCTGTACCTGGATTAATTAACCTTGACTTTGCTGATGTTAAAACAATCATGTCCAATAAAGGTTCTTCATTAATGGGTATCGGTGTTGCAACTGGAGAAAGCAGAGCTGCAGAAGCTGCTAAGAAGGCAATCTCAAGTCCTCTCCTTGAAACATCAATTGATGGTGCTCAAGGTGTCCTGATGAATATTACAGGCGGTTCAAACTTAAGCTTGTACGAAGTTCAGGAAGCTGCTGATATTGTAGCGACTGCATCTGATCAAGATGTAAACATGATTTTCGGATCTGTTATTAATGAAAACTTAAAGGATGAAATTGTCGTTACGGTTATTGCAACTGGTTTCAATGAAGTTGAAATCAATCACAGCAAACCGGCATCAAGACCTTTCGGGAATAATACATCGGCAAAACCTATGCCAAAGCCTCGCGACGTAAGAGAAATGAAGCGTGAGCGGGAGCGCGAAGAGCCTGCACAAGAAATGACAAACCGTTCTATGCAGCAAGGTGAAGATACACTTGATATCCCAACATTCTTAAGAAACCGCAATAAACGCCGATAAAACTTAAAGACATGGCCCAAGTGCCATGTCTTTTTTATTTTTCTCCAAATTTTTTAAATATACCATTTGCCCCAATCCTCTTTGCAGCTTCCTCTAAAAGTCCTCATATAACCATCACTTTTTTTAAAAACCAACCCTTTTTCTATTACTAAAGCCACAGCTTGTTCAATTCAACACTAGCCAATAAAAGTTAAATAAGGTAATAAATGTTTATTTTTTGTTTTTTCTTTTGATATAGATAGTTTGACCTCCATGTCCATCTTCTATAAATCCAGTAATAGCCTGCTTTATCCAGGACCGCGATTTTTAGTTGACATGCTTTAGCCTCAGATTGATTTCCATAAATATCCTACTAAACACTTGTTTTATTAACAGGAAGAATTTGGTTACATAAAATGACAAAATTTTCTAAAAATTTTCTATACATTTAAGTTAACAGCCCAGAACTGACAGACATTTATATAGAAAGGGGGAACGTTTACGGCGACCTACAAATTAAGGGGGAATTTAAGGAATGCGGAAGAAACATGCGAAATGGGTCAGTATTTTGTCAATTTGTATCCTGCTGCTTACTTTGCTTGCTCCGAGTGTTTCAATGGCAAGCACAAGCGTCAGTACATCAGTAAAGGACCAAAAAAACATAGCTCCTGAAAAAGTTTCAAAGAAGCTAGCTGAGTCTTTTAAGAAGGAAGAGAAGGTAACGTTTCTCATTAAGCTGAAAGAACAGGTTGATACGGCAAAAGTCGCAAAGAATGCTGCAAAAGCCGCATCAAAAGAATCAAAGACTCAAGCTAAGTATGAGAAGCGTTCGGCTGTTGTATCCTCTCTTCGCGCAAAAGCCATTGAAACGCAGCAGAACCTGAAAACGTACTTAACGAAACAAGAAAAGGCAGGCAATGCCAAAGACATCCGATCATACTACATTGTAAATGGAATGGCCGTTACGGCTACAAAGGAAGTCATGGAAAAGGTTGCTGCATTTCCTGAGGTGGACAAGGTCCTTCCAAACGAAGTCCGGCAGCTGGCATCTGGAACTGCAGAGAAAGAAAAAACATCCGGGAAACAGGCTGATGCAAAAGCATCTCCTGCTGCAACCGAGTGGAACATTAATCAGATCGGTGCGCAAGCAGCATGGGAGTTGGGCATAGACGGAAGCGGAACGGTGGTTGCTTCCATTGATACCGGAGTGCAGTGGGACCATCCGGCATTAAAAGAAAAGTACCGCGGCTTTAATCCAGCTTCACCAAGTTCGCCCAATCATGAATTTAGCTGGTTTGATGCAACGGCAAACCAGGCAGTGCCATATGATGATCAAGGGCACGGAACACATGTAACTGGAACCATGGTTGGGGCAGAACCGAATGGAAATAATCAAATCGGGGTTGCTCCGGGAGCGAAATGGATTGCTGTCAAAGCTTTTACTGCAAATGGCGGAACAGATGCTGATTTGCTTGAAGCAGGTGAATGGATTTTAGCTCCAAAAGATGCCGAAGGTAACCCTCATCCAGAAATGGCTCCAGATGTAGTCAACAACTCATGGGGCGGCGGAGCTGGGCTTGATGAATGGTACAGACCGATGGTTAATGCATGGCGGGCCGCAGACATCTTTCCAGAGTTCTCTGCCGGCAACACGACATTATTTAACCCGGGTGGTCCAGGTTCTATTGCCAATCCGGCAAACTATCCAGAATCGTTTGCTACAGGTGCAACGGACATAAATAACCAATTAGGAAGTTTCTCTCTGCAAGGGCCTTCACCGTATGATGAAACAAAGCCTGATATTGCTGCACCGGGAGTAAACATTCGGTCATCTGTTCCTGGCGGTGTTTATGAAGGCGGCTGGAATGGAACATCAATGGCAGGTCCTCACGTTTCGGCTGTCGTTGCCTTGCTGAGGCAGGTTGACTCATCGATTACGGTTGATGAAATCGAAAACGTGCTGACTACAACAGCGACACCTTTGACTGATTCAACGTTTACTAGCTCGCCTAATAATGGCTATGGCCATGGCCTGGTAAATGCATATGATGCTGTCTCTTCTCTGATGACAGGTCTTGGAAAAGTGAAAGGACAAGTTGCGAAAGAAGGGGAAGATACCGAGGCTCCGGTTATGGAGCACACGGCACCTGCTGAAACATTTGAAGGAATGAACCTATCTCTTAGAGTGTCTGTCAGCGATAATATAAGCGTTACGAATGTTTCTCTTCACTATCAAAGCAACGGCGGAGAATGGCAGACAGCTGAAGCTTCCAGAATTTCAGGAGATTTCCTTGATGGAAATTACGAAGCGGTGATCCCGGGTGAAGCAATCGCCGAAGGCACACTTGTCTATAAGTGGAAAGCAGTTGATTTTGGGGCAAATGAAGTTGTTTCCGAAGAGTATGAAGTCTCAGTTCAGCCTGGCATTACGACTGGCTATGAGCAGGATTTTGAATCTGGCGCAGCCGGCTGGACTTCTTACGGAGTGAAAAACAGCTGGGAGCATGGAGCGCCTGTAAACGGTCCTGGCAATGCAGCTTCAGGTGAAAAAGTCTTTGCTACGAATCTTGATGGCGATTATGAAAATGGAGCAAATATGAATTTGCTTATGCCTCCTATTGATTTGCCTGCAGAAGGATCAGCCTTCCTTCAATTTAAGCAGTGGCATGAACTTGAAGCGCGATATGACTATGGCCATGTTTTCGTTTCAACCGATCAGGAAACATGGACACAGGCCCTTAGGGTTAATGGAAATACAACCAGCTGGATAGACGGCCAGGTTGATCTCAGCCAGTATGCGGGCCAGCGGATTTATGTTGCCTTCAATGTAACCGCTGACGGAAGCGTTGTAAAAGACGGCTGGTACATCGATGATGTTAAATTGTCTGATACGGCCATTGAAATTCAAAACAAAGCAAGTCTGGGCTTAGAAAGCAAATCTGCAAGTGCGGATAAAGCAGCCAAGGAGAAAAAGGAAAAGGTTTATCCAAATAAAATTCAGCCTGCACCATTCAGCGGGGCTGTGGAAGGATCCCAGGAAACTGCGTTGCCTGCTGCCCTTCCGATGAGAGCAGAAGTAAGCATTGTTGAAACTGGAAGGTCCACATACTCAAGTCTGCAGGATGGCAGCTATGAAATTGTTCATGGCGCTGGATCATTTACTCTACAGGCAGAAGCATACGGTTACGCAACAGAAACTCAGCCAGTCATGATTGAAAACGACGGCATAACAGAAGCGAACTTTGTTCTTGAAGAACTTCCTCAAGGAACAGTCAGCGGTGTAGTTACAAACGAAGCAACTGGGGAGCCTGTGCCAAACGCAACGCTTCTGCTGGTTGAAGATGCAGCAATTACACCTGTTCAGACAAATGAACAAGGGGAATATTCGATTGAAGCATATGAAGGAGACTATACGTTAAAAGCGATGGCACCTTCCTATTATGCTAAGGATACAAGCATCGTGATTGATGCAGAACAGCCAACTGTTCAAAATATTACGCTCAAGCCATTCATTGGGTATCCTGGTGAAATCGGATATGACGACGGTACTGCAGAAAACGCTAGAGCCTTTAATGCAGCAGGCAATGGCTGGGCGGTTAAAATGTCTCTGGCTGAAGGAAACGAACGAGCAATGGTAACAGGCGGACTGTTCAGGTTCTGGGATACAGAGTGGCCTGTACCTGGAGGCACTGAGTTCCAGGTTGCGATCTACGATGCATCAGGAACTGACGGGGCCCCGGGCAAAAAGCTTGCAGGACCAATCAATGCAACGGCTCTGCGCAACGGAGAATGGACAATGGTTGATTTGCTTGACCAGGGTGTAGTCGTCGATGGAGACTTCTATATGGTTTACATCCAAACAAAAGCAAACCCTAACTCACCTGGACTTGCAACAGATGAAGATGGAGAAAATGCAGGCCGCAGCTGGCAGATGGTAAGCGGAGCCTGGTCACCGTCACCTGCTGACGAAGGAAACTATATGATCCGGGCAATTGTGGATTATGAGGTGACAGCACCTGAAATTACGTCACCTAAAGACGGTTCGTTTACAAAACAAAAAACAGCTGTTGTTGAGGGGAATGCATCACAGACTACAACCGTTCATATTTACAATGGAGAAACAGAAGCAGCTTCTGTACAAGCTTCTGAAAACGGTACATTCCGTGCAGAAGTAACACTTAATGCAGGTGAAAATGTACTGACAGCCAAATCCAGCACAGATGCAGGCATGACTGATGCGTCTAATGCGGTAAAAGTTACTTTGGACAAAACAAAACCGCAGTTTACTGTTGAAAACCCAAAAGACGGCCAAAAACTGAATACAGAGGCATTGACTGTCAGCGGAACCGTTTCAGATGACCATCTAGACTGGATAAAAGTCAATGGTCAAAAGGCAGCAGTCAAAGACGGCAAATTCTCTAAACGGATTCTGCTTGAAAACGGAGAGAACGTGATTACCGTTCTTGCAGCAGACAAAGCAGGAAATCGTTTAAAGAAAACCGTTAAAGTATATGTAAAATACGATGCACCAGTCATTGAAAATCTAAAACCTTCCGAAGACAAGTACATCAAGTCAGGGGAAAGTGTGAAAATAGAATTTAACAGCGAAGAAGATTTAGATGCAACCTTCGTTCTCCATATGCCGCTGACTAATGCGGGCATCCAAAATGCAACAGAGCTTCCACTGAGAGAAACGGCACCTGGTCATTACGAAGGATACTACACAGCAACATCCAATATGAAGGCTGACGGTGCGAGAATCGAAGTCATTGCAAAAGATGATTTTGGCAACGTAACAAGAGCCGTCGCAGAAGGAAAGCTGTTTATAGGCGGCAAGAAGCCGGCGAAGAATTAAGGACAGGGAAAACTCTCATTCCAGCAAAACGGGAATGAGAGTTTTTTCGTTTTCCCTCAGTTTTTTAAAAGACCATAGCTGATCAGTAAACAGAATTCCTTATGCTTTTCCACCCTTTTCCATCGACAAATAGCAGCGATATCTATCAAAAATACTCTATTTTATCGGCAGTAACTGACAGACTTCACCGGCGTTGCTCAGCTATACTATTACTATCCAATCGGACAGTGCCTTCATCCTTTTTTATATGTATGTGAAAACCTTCGGAAAGGAGTTTCACGTGGCCATTTATTTGGATGTAATCTGGTTTTTGAATTTTTCGTTTGATTTGCTATTGCTGCTTCTTACAGCGATTTTGCTGAAAAGAAAGATCATGAAGCTTCGAATTATTGTTGGGGCTTTAATTGGATCCAGTATTGTTGTTCTTCTTTTTACGCCGCTTGCTCCTTTAGCTATGCATCCATTTGGAAAGCTGTTTGTATCTATTCTTATGGTGCTCTCTGCCTTTGGTTTTAAAAGGTTTAAGTTTTTTGCACAGTCGCTGTTCACTTTTTACTTTGTCACCTTTATGGTAGGCGGGGGGATGATGGGAGCACACTATTTTATTCAGACGGAAATTGGATTTGCTGACGGCATTCTCATGACAAACTCAGGAGGCTTTGGTGACCCTGTCAGCTGGCTTTTCGTGCTGGTCGGTTTTCCTGCTGCCTGGATGTTTTCAAGAAAGCGGCTTGATGATCTGGAAATGAAAAAAATCCAGTATGATCAGATCGTCAGTGTATTCATTAAAGTAGGGGACTCGACAATTCCATTAAAAGGTTTTATCGACAGCGGCAATCAGCTATATGATCCGATTTCAAAGTCTCCCGTGATGATTGCAGATGCAGGCAAGCTCAGAGGTTTCCTGCCGGATGCTCTTCTGAATATAGCCCTTCAGGAAGATGTCATGACGGCATTGTCATCTTCGGAGGAATCACATCCTCTAGAGAACAGGGTGCGGATTATTCCGTTCCGTGTAGTTGGAAAAACAAATCAGTTTTTAATTGGCCTTAAACCTGATGAAGTGATGATTACAACACAAGATGAAACCATACTGGTTCCAAAAGCCATTATTGGATTGAACCGAACAAGCCTGTCGCCTGAAGGGGAATACGACTGCATTGTTCATCCGAAGATGCTTCAGAGCGGTGCCGTTCAGGACGTTTCGTGATCATCATCCTGTAGTAGTGTACTCAGATCAATCGGAAAATAGAAGGGGGAGAACCATGAAAAAACTAAAATTGCACATTACGTATCTCTGGTATAAATTACTGATGAAGCTTGGCCTGAAAACGGATGAAATCCACTACATAGGGGGAAGTGAAGCACTCCCGCCCCCGCTCTCAAAGGATGAGGAAGAAGTTCTTCTCAAAAAACTGCCGGGCGGCGATCAGGCAGCGCGATCGATTCTTATTGAAAGAAATCTCCGTTTAGTTGTATACATTGCCAGGAAATTTGAAAACACAGGCATCAATATTGAAGACCTGATAAGCATAGGCACAATCGGTTTAATCAAAGCAGTTAATACCTTTAATCCGGAAAAGAAAATTAAACTTGCCACATATGCATCCAGGTGCATTGAAAATGAAATCTTAATGTATTTGCGCCGCAATAATAAAATTCGTTCAGAAGTTTCCTTTGATGAACCATTAAATATTGATTGGGATGGAAATGAGCTCCTCCTATCGGATGTGCTTGGAACAGAAGAAGATATTATTACGAAAGATCTGGAAGCAAATGTTGACCGCAAATTGCTATTGAAAGCTCTTCAGCAGCTCAATGACAGGGAAAAGCAAATAATGGAACTCCGCTTTGGGCTTCAGGGGGGAGAAGAAAAAACTCAAAAAGATGTCGCAGATATGCTTGGTATATCCCAGTCCTATATTTCGAGACTTGAAAAAAGAATTATCAAAAGATTGCGCAAAGAATTCAATAAAATGGTCTAAAAAATTTTTTATCCAGATAATTTCCAGAACCTGCATGGTTTCGGTCATTTATGATTAATTTTCACCGTTTGGACATGTGCATATTTTTCCCACCTAAGGAGATACTTAACTCTGTACAGCAGCTCCTGTTAGGAGGGAAAGATGTGGCAAGAAATAAAGTTGAAATTTGCGGAGTAGATACTTCCAAACTTCCAGTCCTAAAAAATGAGGAAATGAGAATTTTGTTCAGGCAAATGCAAAGCGGTGAACTATCAGCCAGAGAAAAGCTGGTAAACGGCAATTTACGCCTGGTGTTAAGCGTCATTCAGCGTTTTAACAATCGGGGAGAGTTTGTTGATGACCTGTTTCAAGTAGGCTGCATTGGACTTATGAAATCAATTGATAATTTCGATCTTGGCCAAAATGTAAAATTTTCTACTTATGCTGTACCCATGATAATTGGGGAGATCAGAAGATATTTGCGGGACAATAATCCAATCCGTGTATCAAGATCTCTTCGCGATATTGCCTACAAAGCTTTGCAGGTCAGAGAACAATTAATGAGCAAAACCTCAAGGGAACCTACCGCTGAGGAGATTTCCAGGGTGCTCGAAGTTCCTCATGAAGAAATTGTTTTCGCTTTAGATGCTATACAAGATCCCGTTTCTCTGTTTGAACCGATTTACAATGACGGGGGCGACCCGATATATGTAATGGATCAGCTGAGCGATGAGAAAAACCGAGACTCTCACTGGATAGAAGAAATCGCTTTAAAAGAAGGAATGAGACGGCTGAATGACCGTGAAAAACTGATTCTCAGAAAGCGGTTCTTCCAAGGGAAAACTCAAATGGAAGTAGCAGAAGAAATAGGTATATCTCAAGCACAGGTTTCAAGACTTGAGAAAGCTGCAATCAAACAAATGAATAAGAACATACAAAATTAGGACTGTTCATCTGAACAGTCCTTTTTATCTGTCCTGACGTCAACCTTTATTGGAAAATACTGCGTAAAAAAGCTCGAATAGATTCAGGACGTACAATCATATAGTTAAAGTAAGAACAGGGGGCGGTTTCGGTGATGAATATATCTGAATTTCAGACGAAAGATGTTGTCAATGTTTCAGATGGCAAAAAGCTTGGGATTGTTTCAGATTTTGATATAAATGTGACAACAGGGAAAATTCAGGCAGTGATTATTAGCGGAACTGGCAAAGTGCTGGGTTTTTTCGGGAAAGATGAAGAGTTGGTTGTTCCCTGGAGACATATCGTGAAAATCGGAGAAGATGTCATTTTAGTGCGTGTAAATAGGGAGATAGACCAAAATAATGAATTAATTTAACAATCTTTCTGTCGGAATGGGAAAGATGTGGTAAAATATAGTCGTGTATATCAAAAACATGCAGCAATCTGTAAACAAAAGGAATGAACATTTTATGACTCAGCAGCCGTTTCAACTGCAGCATGAAACCCATTTGAACAGCCCGGTCTGGGAAAAATTAAATGATGAGCTGATTGTCGGTTTTACTACAAAAAACGGAGGCATAAGCAGCGGAGATTTTCACTCGCTGAATCTTGGCCTGCATGTAAATGACAAGCCTGAACATGTCGTTTTAAATCGAAAACGGCTGGCGGAAGAATTGAATATGCCGCTTGAAAATTGGGTTTGTGCAGATCAGATCCATGACAGCAGTATCCAGAAAGTTACGCAATCTGATAGAGGCAAAGGAATACTCGATTATCATTCAGCCATTCCTGGAACAGACGGCCTTTATACAAGAGAAGAAAATTTGATGCTTGCTCTTTGCTATGCTGACTGTGTTCCTTTGTATTTTTATGAACACAATAAAAAGCTGATTGGAACTGCACATGCAGGCTGGAAGGGCACTGTCAAAGATATAGGCGGAAAAATGATCCAAACATGGATAAAGGACGAAGAAGCTGATGTAAATTTAATCTGCGCCATAATTGGACCATCAATCGGAGCGTGCTGCTATGTAGTTGACGATTACGTTATTGACCGGGTAAATCAAGTTATTCGGAATACGGATCCTCTGCCATATCAAAAAGTATCTGAAGGACAGTACTCACTTGATTTAAAACAGCTGAACAAACAATTGCTGATCAATGCAGGTGTAAAAGAGGACCGGATTTTGACGAGTTCTTTCTGTACAAGCTGTGAATCTTCCATGTTTTTTTCACATCGCAAAGACGCAGGATCGACTGGAAGAATGTTCAGTTTTATCGGTTTAACGAGGAGGCACAAGCAGCTATGAGTGTAGCAGACAACTTAAATGAAATTCATGCCCGAATTGAAAATACATGTTCCAAAATAGGACGAAATCCTAATGAAATTCAAATCATTGCAGTTACAAAGTATGTGGATATAAATCGTGCTAAAGAAGCGTTAAGTACTGGCATCAGCCATCTTGGAGAGAACAGGAATGAAGGGCTTAACGAAAAATATACAGCAATTGGATCAGAGGCGAAATGGCACTTTATCGGAACTCTGCAAACGAGAAAAGTGAAAGATATCATCGGGATAGCGGATTATATTCATTCGCTTGACAGACTTTCACTGGCAAAAGAAATCAGCAAACGTGCCGATAATAAAATAGACTGCTTTATCCAGGTAAATACATCAGGGGAAGAATCAAAGCACGGTATGGCTCCAGATGAGGTTTTGCCATTTGTTAAAGAACTTGAAACCTTTCCGTACATAAATGTGGCAGGATTAATGACAATGGCCCCTCATACAGACGATACAGGTGTTTTAAGGCAATCATTCCGCAGATTAAGGGAGTTAGGCGAAGAAGTAAGAGCGCTGCACTTGCCTTATGCCCCGTGCAAAGAGCTCTCAATGGGCATGTCGAATGATTTCGAGATCGCGATTGAAGAAGGCGCAACCTTCATACGTATAGGCTCTGCCCTGGTAGGATAAGAAATCGGAGGTGTCAGAAGTTGAGTATTAAAAATAAGTTTAAAAGCTTTTTTGCCTTGGATGAAGAAGAGTATGAGTATGTTGAGCAGGATCGTTATCAGGAAGATGACTATGAAGACGAGCAGCCGTTTGCCGCAAAACCGCAAGCGAAACAGAATGTTGTAAGTTTGCAAAGTGTTCAAAAATCATCTAAAGTGGTATTATGTGAGCCTAGAGTTTACGCTGAAGCTCAGGATGTAGCCGATCAGCTTAAAAACCGGAGAGCTGTTGTTGTCAATCTGCAGCGGATTCAGCATGATCAGGCAAAGCGGATTGTAGACTTTTTAAGCGGAACTGTGTACGCTATAGGTGGAGACATTCAAAAGATAGGGGCAAATATTTTTCTTTGCACTCCTGATAATGTGGATGTCGCAGGATCGATATCTGAAATTGTAACTGAAGAAGATCAGAGGTGGTAAGTCTAGATGGGCATAGTAGCTGATGTATTATTTACATTATTGCAGATTTATTCGTATGCGATTATTATTTATATTCTGCTTTCCTGGTTTCCTAATGCAAGAGAAAGCGGTTTTGGCCAATTATTAGCTAAAATCGTTGAACCTTACCTGGAGCCATTCCGCAAATTCATTCCGCCTCTTGGAATGATTGATATTTCCCCGATCGTAGCGCTTCTAGCACTTCGATTTGCGGGATATGGGCTGAATTCAATATTCAGCATGATTGGATAAAATTGTCCTGCAAGTGCCGTTTATGCGGCACTGTTTTCATTTAGAACGGTTTGGAGCTGTATGAAGTGAACCATGTTTATCAGCATTTTAGACAAGAAGAGCGTCACTTTATTGATCAGGTGATGGAGTGGAAAGAAAATGTACTGAATCAATACAGTCCTAAATTGACTGACTTTCTTGATCCGAGAGAGCAGGAAATGGTACAGGCAGTAGTCGGTTCAAATGGGGAAGTAAACGTCATGTTTTCAGAAGATGACATGGAGCGAAAGCGAGCTCTCCTTTACCCGGATTACTTTACGCCTTCTTTGGAAGATTTTCAGTTATCCCTGATCGAAATTCAATATCCGGTTAAATTTATCTCTCTTGAGCATCGCCATATCTTGGGGTCACTTATGTCTCTTGGACTGAAACGGTCTAAGTTTGGAGATCTATTGTTCTTTGGAGAACGGATTCAGCTTGTGGCAGCCAAAGAGGTTGAGGATTTTATTTTAATGAATGTAACCGAAATCGGCAGAGCTAAGGTTTCGCTTCGCAAGCTTGACTGGAGTGAAAGAATTCCGCATGATGAAGAAATCCAAGAACTGTCTGCAACTGTCAGCTCCTTAAGGCTAGATGCTGTCGCAGCTTCTATTTATAATGTATCCAGACAAAAAATCGGCTTGCTCATTCAAAATGGACATGTAAAAGTAAACTGGAAAGTGATTGAACAGACTTCTTTTGAATGCCGCGAGGGAGACACCCTTTCTGTCAGAGGGTTTGGGAGATCCAGGCTTATGTCGATTGATGGCAGAACAAAGAAGGATAAATGGAAGCTGACCATTGGAAAACAAAAATAATTTTAGGGATTTAGCAGGAATTTTGACATTTCTGTCTAATTATGAATTATACTGTTTTAAAAGAAACGTTTCATTCAATACATAATGGAGGTGGCACAAGTGCCCTTAACACCGTTAGATATTCATAACAAAGAATTCAACAAAGGCTTCCGCGGCTATGATGAAGATGAAGTGAACGAATTCCTTGATCAAGTCATAAAGGATTACGAAATGGCGATTCGCGAACGCAAAGAACTTGAATCAAAAGTTGGAGAATTAACCGAGAAACTTGGTCATTTTGCAAACATTGAAGAAACACTAAATAAATCGATTCTAGTTGCTCAGGAAGCAGCTGAAGAGGTTCGCCGCCACGCTCAAAAAGAAGCGAAATTAATAGTAAAAGAAGCAGAAAAGAACGCAGACCGCATCATTAATGAATCGCTGTCTAAATCAAGGAAAATCGCAGTTGAGATTGAAGAGCTCAAAAAGCAGTCTAAGGTTTTCCGCACCAGGTTCCAAATGCTGATTGAAGCACAGCTTGATCTCCTTAAAAATGACGACTGGGATCATTTATTAGAGTATGAAGTGGAAGCACTTTACGAAGAACGCGAAGAATCTAAAGTGTAATCTTGACTTGCGTACATAGTTTCACATATAATACGATGACTACAACAATTATCATAAATTGAAACGATGAGAGGGAGAGTAGCTCATTTTATCCTTTTTAAGCGAGCCGGAACTGGTGAAAGCCCGGCATAGGAGAATAAGTGAAAATCACCCTTGAGTTTTTTGCTGAAACAATATAGAAAGTAAGCAAAGACGCGTTATTCACGTTACGAATGTCGAGAGGATAACTAGAATGCCGGTTATCTAAAAGGGTGGTACCGCGAGAAAACCTTCTCGTCCCTTATGGGATGAGAAGGTTTTTTGTGTTTTCTGATTTAATGGCTGGCATCTAAGCCTATTTAAAAATTGTTTGGAGGAATACCCATGGAGTACAAAGATACACTGCTAATGCCAAAAACTGAATTCCCAATGCGCGGAAACTTGCCGAACCGCGAGCCTCAAATGCAGGAAAAATGGGAAGAAATGAATATTTATCAAAAAGTTCAAGAGCGCACGAAGGATCGTCCAATGTTCATCTTGCATGATGGACCTCCATACGCAAATGGCGATATTCATATGGGGCATGCATTAAACAAAGTGCTGAAAGATTTTATCGTCCGCTACAAGTCGATGACGGGCTATAATGCACCATACGTGCCAGGCTGGGATACACACGGTCTTCCAATTGAAACAGCTTTAACAAAAAACAAAAAAGTGAACCGGAAAGAACTAAGTGTCGCTGAGTTCCGCAAGCTATGCGCTGAATACGCATGGGAGCAGATCAATAACCAGCGTGAACAGTTCAAGCGCCTTGGCGTTCGGGGAGACTGGGAAAATCCATATGTGACATTAAATCCTGAATATGAAGCACAGCAAATTAAAGTATTCGGTGAAATGGCGAAAAAAGGCTATATCTACAAAGGTTTAAAACCTGTTTATTGGTCTCCATCAAGTGAATCTGCTTTAGCTGAAGCAGAAATCGAATATTATGATAAACGATCTGCTTCCATTTATGTAGCGTTTACAGTAACCGAAGGAAATGATGTATTAAACGGCGGAGAAAAAATCGTAATTTGGACGACAACACCTTGGACGATTCCTGCAAACCTTGGAATTGCCGTTCATCCTGAGCTTGAATACAGTGTTGTATCTGTAAACGATGATTCTTTCATTGTTGCATCTGCTCTTTTAGAAACGGTTGCTAAAGAACTTGAATGGGAAACTTATACGGTATTAAAAACACTTAAAGGTGCACAGCTTGAAAAAGTGGTTGCGAAACATCCGTTATATGACCGCGAATCGCTTGTAGTTCTTGGCGAGCATGTAACAACAGAAGCAGGTACCGGATGTGTTCACACGGCTCCTGGACACGGGGAAGATGACTTCATTGTCGGACAGAAATACGGTCTTGGCGTCCTTTGCCCAGTAGATGAAAAAGGCCATATGACAAATGAAGCACCAGGCTTTGAAGGCATGTTTTATGATGCAGCAAATAAACCAATTACAGAACAACTTGAAGAAGCAGACGCATTGCTGAAACTATCGTTTATTACTCACTCATACCCGCATGACTGGAGAACAAAAAAACCAACGATTTTCAGAGCAACGGCTCAATGGTTTGCATCCATTAAAGATTTCCGTGAAGAGTTACTCACGGCAGTCAAGGAAACAAAATGGGTTCCTGCATGGGGAGAAACAAGATTATTCAACATGGTACGCGACCGCGGCGACTGGTGTATTTCCAGACAGCGTGCATGGGGCGTTCCAATTCCAGTTTTCTATGCTGAGAACGGGGAACCAATCATCACAGATGAAACAATCAATCATGTTTCAGACTTGTTCCGCGAACATGGTTCAAACGTTTGGTTTGAACGTGAAACAAAAGATTTACTTCCTGAAGGATTTACTCATCCGGGCAGCCCGAATGGATTGTTCACGAAAGAACAGGACATTATGGATGTATGGTTTGATTCAGGTTCATCCCATCAGGCTGTTTTATTAGAACGAGATGACCTGCAGCGTCCGGCAGATCTTTATTTAGAGGGGTCTGATCAATATCGCGGCTGGTTTAACTCATCCTTATCAACAGCAGTTGCTGTAACTGGGAAAGCGCCTTACAAAGGAGTGCTGAGCCATGGATTTGCTCTTGACGGAGAAGGACGAAAAATGAGTAAATCATTAGGAAACGTTGTACTGCCTTCAAAAGTCATGAATCAGCTTGGAGGAGACATCCTTCGTCTATGGGTAGCATCTGTTGACTACCAGGCAGACGTAAGAGTTTCTGATAATATTCTAAAGCAGGTTGCTGAAGTATACAGAAAAATCCGCAACACGTTCCGTTTCCTTCTTGGAAACCTTGCAGATTTTAATCCGTCAAAAGATGCTCTATCTTATGACGAACTGCGCGATGTAGATCGTTACATGCTTGTAAAGCTGAATAAATTAACAGATAAAGTGAAAAAATCCTATGAAGAGTATGAATTTGCAGCGATTTTCCATGCGGTTCATAACTTCTGTACGATTGAACTCAGCTCATTTTATCTTGATTTCGCAAAAGATGTCCTGTACATCGAAGCGCCAGACAATAAAGAGCGCCGTGCGATTCAAACCGTCTTGCATGAAACACTTCTTTCTCTAGTGAAATTGGTAACACCAATCCTTCCTCATACAGCTGATGAAGTTTGGGCACATATTGATTCTGTAACTGAAGAAAGTGTTCAGCTTGTGGATATGCCTGAAGTGAAAACACTTGAAAATGCGGATGCATTAGAAGAAAAATGGGATGCATTCATGGAACTGCGCGATGATGTACTGAAGGCTCTTGAAGTGGCAAGAAACGAAAAAGTAATCGGCAAGTCATTAACAGCAAGCATTGAGCTTTATGTTGATGCTGAAACGAAGCAATTGCTTGATTCAGTTGAAGAAAACCTCAAGCAGCTGTTTATCGTATCAGGCTTTAAACTTGCAGGAGATTATGATGCAGCGCCGAGTGATGCTCATGTATTTGATCATGTGAAAATTACCGTTAAACCGGCTGAAGGTGAAACTTGTGAACGATGCTGGGTTGTTACAACGGATGTCGGCAGCAGCGAAAACCATAAAACCCTTTGCAGCCGCTGTGCAGCCATTGTGGATGAAAATTATACAACTGCTTAAATTTTAGGGAACCGCTGACTTTTTGTTCAGCGGTTTATTTTATTAAAAACGTTTGGACAGCCTCCGCTAACAAAGCTATTTAGCGGTTGGAAATTTCTATATCTCGCTTATTATACGGAAATTCGGATAATAACGCATAAACTTCGCTAGTTGAAAAAATCGCTTGGCTAGAAAAAATCAATATTCAGCTGACTCATTCAAGAAACAGGCTAGAAAAAATAGCTGTTGAAATCTTTATTTTCGCTAATAACTTAACAGTCGGTTCTACATTTACACAGTGTCCAGCTCCACCTCCTAGCCCCTCGGCCTGAACAGTCGGTTTCATGGTGTCCAGCTCTATCGCCCAACTCCTCGGCCAGAACGGATCCCCCAGCAAAGGCAAAAAGCGCCTTTTCTGTCGGATCCTTATCTGTCTGTCAGAGCTAAACGGGCGATTCCGCTTTTCTTTGTCATAACAGGAAAATTCTTAAAAGCGTGAGCGGCGGGAGAACGGATACACTATGAGTACAAAGCAAGTACACAAGGAGTTGTCCGCTATGAGTTTAGACGCCATTTGGTATGAGCTTCAAATTATGCAGCAGGAATTGAAAACAAGGCTGTTTGATCATTGTTTGTTTGAAGTGGATATGAATGAACAAAATTTATTATATCCATTCAAGGAAAAAACGATTATGATTCATGTGAAAGAGGAGTTAAATGATGTAGAAAGAGCTCTACAGAAGATTGAAAACGGCACGTTTGGCATTTGTGAAGAGACAGGTATTCCAATTTCGCTTGATAAATTAGCTATAATCCCCACAGCTAGAACCATTCATGATTTTGCTTTTCAAGAACTTTATGAAAGAAAATCTCTGCCTCATCTCTATCTCAATCAGCAATCTCACTATGAAGTGGGAGAATATCATTAAAACACTGCTTTCATGAGATACAAGCTTTACTCTTCTTTTTTGCCTGTGATACAATTCAAAGGTACATTATAGGAAAGTTGGGGAAAGCTTGTGCTTTACTATATCATCGCACTTGTTATTATTGCGCTCGATCAGCTGTCTAAATGGCTGATTGTCAACGAATTGGAAATCGGAGAAAGAATACCTGTTATTGAAAACGTATTGTATATTACATCACATCGGAATCAGGGGGCTGCCTGGGGAATTCTTCAGGGTCAGATGTGGTTTTTTTATGTCATTACCGTTATCGTCGTAATTGGACTCGTGATTTATATTCAAAAATTTGCAAAAGACCAGCGATTGATGGGAATTGCGCTCGGACTTATGCTTGGCGGAGCGATTGGCAATTTTATAGACCGTGTTATTCATCAGGAAGTGGTGGATTTTGTACAAACTTACATAGGAACATACCCATTTCCTATCTTTAACATAGCAGATTCGGCTCTTTGTGTAGGGGTTGCTTTGTTATTTATTGTCATGCTTTTTGAAGGGAAACAAGAGAAGGAGAAAGTGAATGAACAGCATAGAAATTAAGATTGATGACAGCAATAAATTTGAACGACTGGATAAGCTGCTTGCAGCAGAGAATTCCGATTGGTCGAGAAGCCAGGTGCAGATCTGGATTAAAGAAGGGCATGTTAAAGTGAATGATGCTGAATCAAGAAGCAATTACAAGGTTCAGCCAGGCGATACAGTCACACTTCTCATTCCAGACCCTGAACCGCTTGATGTGATGCCTGAGGAGATGAATCTTGATATCTATTATGAAGATGGTGATGTCCTCGTAGTGAACAAGCCAAAAGGAATGGTTGTTCATCCTGCACCAGGACACTTATCAGGTACTCTAGTCAATGGCCTGATGGCTCACTGTAAAGACCTGTCTGGCATTAATGGAGTCATGAGACCGGGAATCGTTCATAGAATTGATAAAGATACGTCTGGGCTCCTAATGGTTGCTAAGAATGATAAAGCTCATGAATCATTAGTCAATCAGCTTGTTCTAAAATCAGTTACTAGACGATATCAGGCAATAGTTCATGGAGTGATTCAGCATGATAAGGGAACAGTCGATGCTCCAATTGGCCGAGATAAGCAGGACCGCCAAAGCATGACGGTAACAAATGAGCACAGTAAAGATGCTGTTACCCATTTTCATGTGCTTGAACGCTTTGAAGGATATACTTTAATCGAATGTCAGCTTGAAACGGGAAGAACCCACCAAATTCGCGTACACATGAAATATATCGGTTTCCCGATTGTAGGAGATCCAAAGTACGGACTTAAGAAAACAATGAAAATAAACGGTCAGGCGCTTCATGCAGGCGTACTTGGATTCAAGCATCCGAGAACAGGTGAATATATGGAGTTTAAAGCACCTCTGCCGGCAGAGTTTGAGGAAGTTATTTCAGAACTTAAAAATAACCATTGACACATTCATGTTATTCTGACATAATGACTATAGTTCAAAAATGAACCTTTAAAACAGTCCCGTGAGGCTGAGAAGGAAACGGATCTTATACGCTAATACTGCGTATTTTAAGCTATGCATCCAAATCCCTCTTGCCAAAAACGGCGAGAGGGATTTTTCTTTTTAAGGTTCTAAAAAAAGAGGTGAGAATCATGCCGCAAAAAGCGATCGTTTTAGATCAGCAGTCCATAAGAAGAGCTTTAACCCGAATCGCACATGAAATTATCGAACGGAATAAAGGAATTGATTCAGTCATTCTTGTCGGCATCAAGACAAGGGGGATTCACCTTGCCAAAAGGCTCGCTGAACGCATCGAACAGATTGAAGGAAAGCCAGTTGAAGTAGGAGAGCTTGATATCACGCTTTACCGTGATGATCTTTCAAAAAAAACGGACGATCAGGAGCCTCTTGTAAAAGGATCTGACATTCCGGCAGATATTACAAACAAAACCGTCATCCTTGTAGACGACGTTTTATACACGGGAAGAACAGTAAGAGCAGGACTTGATGCTCTTATCGATATAGGCAGACCGTCGCAAATTCAGCTGGCAGTTCTTGTAGACCGCGGTCACCGCGAACTGCCGATCCGAGCAGATTATGTAGGGAAAAACATTCCGACTTCAAGCTCTGAAAAAATTGTAGTTGAAC
Organism: Metabacillus idriensis; assembly: GCF_009674765.1. Lineage (GTDB taxonomy): Bacteria > Bacillota > Bacilli > Bacillales > Bacillaceae > Bacillus_P > Bacillus_P idriensis. The sequence continues at coordinate 1,292,227 of NZ_WKKF01000001.1, forward strand.
TGCTGGAAGTGGACGAAACAGATCAAGTAACCATCTACGAAAAAGAATAAAGACCTTTTAATGGAGTCCAGAGAGGCTGCAAAAGGGAAAGAAAATCACACGCCTGTAATCAGTTTGAGTCAGGCGGGATTATTCTGCCTCTTTGCACCTCATGCAAAGAGGTTTTTTGTTTCTCAAAAAGAGAAGAAGCGGAGGAATGAAAATGAAAAAGAATCAAGAGAATGCCATACAGCTGGATGTAAATGAGGTTCCAAAGCCGCTCACATGGATCACACTCAGCTTTCAGCATTTGTTCGCCATGTTCGGTGCAACGATACTAGTACCTTTCCTTGTGGGTCTCGATCCGGCAATAGCGCTGATTTCAAGCGGACTTGGAACAATAGCCTTCCTTTTAATTACGAAAGGCCAAGTGCCTGCTTACCTTGGCTCATCCTTCGCCTTTATTGCTCCGATCATCGCAGCAAAAGCTGCGGCTGGCCCTGAAGGAGCAATGGTCGGCAGCTTTCTGGCCGGTGTTGTTTATGGCCTTGTCGCTTTACTGATAAAAATGGTCGGCCATAAATGGATAATGAAGCTTTTGCCGCCGATTGTAGTCGGACCCGTGATTATCGTCATCGGACTCAGCCTTGCAAACGTAGCAGTTGACATGGCGATGAATAATCCGGATGGGGAATACAGCCTGACTTACTTCTCTGCAGCATTAGTCACACTTGCGATAACCATCATTTGCTCGGTCTTCTTTAAAGGATTTATCAGCCTTATCCCAGTACTGATTGGAATTGTCGGGGGATATGTTTATGCCCTTGCCGCCGGACTTGTGGATTTCAGCAAAGTAGCAGAAGCAAATGTGTTTGAAAAACCGGACTTTATTCTTCCTTTTATCACATATACACCGAGCTTCTCTTATGAAATCATCCTGCTGATGGTGCCGGTCGCAATTGTCACACTGTCTGAGCATATTGGTCATCAGCTTGTCCTTGGAAAAGTTGTCGGCCGTGACTATATTGAAAAGCCGGGTCTTCACCGATCAATCTTAGGAGATGGCGCAGCCACAATGATTGCGTCACTTATTGGCGGCCCTCCAAATACGACTTACGGCGAGAATATCGGAGTATTGGCCATAACGAGAGTTTACAGCGTCTATATCATCGCGGGCGCTGCTGTGATGGCGATTGTGTTCGGATTTATCGGGAAAATTTCGGCTCTGATCAGCTCCATTCCAACGCCGGTCATGGGCGGTGTGTCCATCCTGCTGTTTGGAATCATTGCTTCATCAGGACTCAGAATGCTGACAGACAGCAAAATTGATTTCGGAAACAAACGTAATCTTGTGATATCATCCGTCATTCTGGTAATCGGCATCGGCGGTGCAATGATCAAAGTAAGTGAACAATTTGAACTGCATGGCATGGCGCTTGCAGCCATCATCGGCATTCTTTTAAACCTGGTCCTGCCTGGACGGAAAGACGCTGAAGAGGAACAGAACATGAATGAAAACACAGCTGCATAATCACCTTTTAACGAAAGTCCAGAGAGGCTTTTAAGGGTGGATGAGCATTGGCAGATCAGCCTGATGATTTGTCATGCTTCCTCACACCCTGAATCTCTGATCAGGGTGTTTTTTTGAAGAAAAGAAAGGATAAAGTTTTGGGCATTGATGTCTGGAACCTAAACAGACGCTTGCGCTTTTCTTATAAAAAAATGGGGAGAGATGACTTTGAGGCACTTATTGAAAATGACTGATTTACCTGCAGATGAAATCATGAAGATATTAAAAGATGCAGAACGATTTAAAGCAGGGAAGACCTTGCTGCACGAGACACCGGCATTTGTTGCTAATCTGTTTTTTGAACCAAGCACACGAACAAGATTCAGCTTTGAAGTTGCAGAAAAAAGACTTGGACTGAATGTGCTCAATTTCGACGCCTCTCACTCCAGTGTTCAAAAAGGAGAAACCTTGTACGATACGGTAAGGACACTTGAGGCGATTGGAGCAAACGCAGTTGTCATCAGACATCCAAACGATGAGTACTTTACAGAATTGCAAGATAAAGTAAAGATTCCGATATTAAATGCCGGAGACGGATGCGGTCATCACCCGACACAGTCGCTGCTGGATCTTCTTACGATTCAGCAGGAGTTCAAACAATTTGAAGGTCTGACAATCTCCATTCACGGAGATATCAAACATAGCCGGGTAGCACGGTCAAATGCAGAAGTGCTGAAGCGTCTCGGAGCAAACGTTTTACTTTCAGGGCCGGAGGAATGGAGAGACTCATCAAATGGGTACGGACAATACGTACCGACAGATGAAGCGATAAAGACATCAGATGTGGTGATGCTGCTTAGAATTCAGCATGAAAGACACCACGGTGAAAATGATGGTCTTTCAGACTATCACAGCAAGTTTGGATTAACTATTGAAAGAGAAAAAAACATGAAGCCGAGTGCCATCATCATGCATCCTGCACCGGTTAATCGCGGAGTAGAAATTGCAGGCGAGCTTGTTGAGAGCAGAAAATCAAGGATTTTCAAGCAAATGGAAAATGGCGTTTTTATCCGAATGGCCGTACTGAAGCGGGCTTTAGAAAGTGCCAAATTAAGCGAGGAGGAAAATACTTATGCATTTTATCATTAAAAATGGACGGATTTTAGATAACAGCGGTGCAGAGAAGAAAGCGGATATTCTGATTCAGGATGGAATCATTGTTCAAATAGAAGAAAATATCAAGCATGAAACGGCACAGGTCATTGATGCTAAAGGCAATATTGTTTCTCCTGGCTTTGTCGATTTACATATCCATCTGAGAGAACCAGGAGGAGAGCATAAGGAAACCATTGAAACGGGCACAAAAGCAGCTGCAGCGGGAGGATTCACAACGGTTGCCGCGATGCCCAACACGAAACCAGTGCCGGATCATCCTGAACAAATGAACTGGCTGCAAAGTCGCATAAAAGAAACGGCTTCAGTCCGCGTGCTGCCATACGCATCAATTACAACACGCCAGGCAGGGAAAGAGCTGACAGACTTTGAGGGATTAAAACTGGCAGGTGCGTTTGCTTTTACAGACGACGGTGTAGGAGTGCAGTCAGCCGGCATGATGTTTGAGGCAATGAAAAAAGCTGCCGCGCTTGGAGTGAGTATTGTTGCACACTGTGAAGATAACTCGCTGATTTATAAGGGAGCTTTGCATGACGGAGAATTTGCAAAAAGAAATGGCATAAACGGTATTCCATCCGTGTGTGAGGCAGTCCAGATTGCGAGAGATGTATTGCTTGCAGAAGCTGCAGGCTGTCATTATCATGTCTGTCACATCAGCACAAAGGAATCTGTAAGAGTGGTGAGAGATGCAAAGAAAGCGGGCATTAACGTCACGGCTGAAGTTACGCCACATCACCTGCTGCTTTGCGACAGTGATATTCCTGAACTTGATACGAACTACAAAATGAATCCGCCGCTGCGCGGAAGTGATGACACGGATGCTTTAATTGAAGCACTGCTTGACGGAACCATCGATTTTATAGCAACAGACCATGCTCCGCATACAAAAGAGGAAAAAGCAGAAACCATGGAGCTTGCGCCATTTGGGATCGTAGGTTTGGAGACCGCCTTCCCTCTGCTATATACACGATTTGTAGAGTCGAACGAATGGACACTGAAGCAGCTAATCGACTATCTGACTATTAAGCCGAGTAAAGCTTTTAACCTTCCATATGGAAAATTAGAAGTTGGCAGTCCGGCAGATCTTACAATCATCGATTTAGAAGAAGTAAAAGAAATTGATCCTGAAGCATTTCTGTCAAAAGGCAAGAACACTCCGTTTGGAGGATGGAAATGCAAAGGATGGCCAATTGCAACAATCGCGCAAGGACAGCTAGTTTGGAAAAAGGAGAGAGTAAACGCATGATCAGACATCTAATTCTCGAAGACGGAACCATTTTCACAGGACAAGGATTTGGAAGCGAAGAAGATACGATTGGGGAAATCGTTTTCCACACTGGAATGACAGGTTATCAGGAAATTTTATCTGACCCATCTTATTGCGGACAAATTGTCACACTTACTTATCCGCTTATCGGAAACTATGGAATTAACCGCGATGATTTTGAAACCATCTCGCCTTTCATTAATGGGTTTATCGTAAAAGAATTATGTGAAGTACCATCAAACTTCAGAAGCGAGTATTCACTTGATGAGTATTTTAAACTAAAAAAAATACCTGGATTAGCAGGAATCGATACTCGTAAACTCACAAGGATTATCCGGACATATGGAACCCTGAAAGGGGCATTTTGCTCAGAGAATGCAGATACGGAGGCGGTGCTTGCAAAATTAAAAGCAGCAAACCTTCCAACCAATCAAGTGGAAACCGTTTCAACAAAAACATCTTATCCAAGTCCTGGACGAGGCTGCAGAGTTGCATTAGTGGACTTTGGAATGAAGCATGGCATTTTGCGCGAGCTCAATAAGCGCGATTGTGACGTCGTTGTTGTTCCACACACAACGACAGCAGAAGAAATCCTTCAATTGAATCCAGACGGCATTATGCTTTCAAATGGACCTGGGGATCCAAAAGATGTGCCGCATGCACTTGATATGATCAACGGAGTGCTCGGGAAAATTCCGTTATTCGGAATTTGTCTTGGCCACCAGCTTTTCGCTCTCTCGGGAGGAGCAAACACTGAAAAAATGAAATTCGGACATCGCGGTTCAAATCATCCAGTAAAAGATTTAGCTACAGGAAAAATTGCGATAACCTCTCAAAATCACGGCTACACTGTCACTCTTGATTCAGTTGCTTCAACTGATCTTGAAGTAACACATATTGCGCTGAATGATGGGTCAGTTGAAGGCCTTAAACATAAAGAACTTCCTGCATTTACAGTTCAGTATCACCCGGAAGCATCACCAGGACCGGAAGATGCAAACGGACTTTTTGATCAATTTATCGACATGATTGAAACTCACAAGAAAGAAGGGGTCAAAGTATGCCAAAACGCGTAGATATTAAAAAAATTCTAGTAATAGGCTCAGGTCCGATTATTATTGGCCAGGCAGCAGAGTTTGATTATGCCGGAACACAGGCATGTCTTGCTTTAAAAGAAGAAGGCTATGAGGTTATTCTAGTAAACTCCAATCCGGCAACGATCATGACGGATACCGAAATGGCGGATAAAGTCTACATTGAACCAATAACAGTGGAATTTTTAACAAAAATCATCAGAAAAGAACGGCCGGATGCCCTTCTTCCGACACTTGGAGGACAAACCGGATTGAATATGGCAGTAGAGCTTGCAAATGCCGGTGTACTTGAAGAGTGCAATGTTGAAATCTTAGGAACAAAGCTCAGCGCGATTCAAAAAGCGGAAGACCGTGATCTATTCCGCCAGTTAATGAACGAACTTGGTGAACCTGTGCCTGAAAGTGACATCGTGCATAACCTTGAAGAAGCGTTCACTTTTGTAGATAGAGTAGGTTATCCCGTTATTGTAAGACCTGCCTATACGCTTGGCGGTACAGGCGGAGGTATCTGTTCGAACGAAGACGAGCTGATTGAGATCGTAACAAGCGGATTAAAGTACAGCCCAGTCACTCAATGTCTTCTTGAAAAAAGCATCGCAGGCTTTAAAGAGATTGAATATGAAGTCATGCGCGATAAAAATGACAGTGCGATTGTGGTCTGCAACATGGAAAACATCGATCCTGTCGGCATTCACACAGGTGACTCAATCGTCGTTGCACCCAGCCAGACTTTAAGCGACCGGGAGTATCAAATGCTCCGGAATGTTTCGCTTAAAATCATCCGGGCTCTGCAAATCGAAGGCGGCTGCAACGTTCAGCTCGCACTTGATCCAAACAGCTTTCAATATTACATCATCGAGGTCAATCCGCGCGTCAGCAGATCATCTGCCCTTGCTTCAAAAGCAACTGGCTATCCAATTGCAAAGCTTGCAGCTAAAATCGCTGTCGGTTTGACGCTTGACGAAATGATGAACCCTGTTACAGGCAAGACGTATGCTTGCTTTGAGCCTGCACTTGACTACATCGTGACGAAAATTCCAAGATGGCCTTTTGACAAGTTTGAGTCAGCAAACCGCCGCCTTGGAACTCAAATGAAGGCGACAGGAGAAGTAATGGCGATCGGCAGAACATTTGAAGAATCATTGTTGAAAGCTGTACGTTCACTTGAATCAGATGAGTATCATCTGGATCTGAAGAATGCTGATGAATTCAGCAATGAACTTATCGAAAAGAGAATCAGGAAAGCAGGAGACGAGCGTCTATTCTATCTTTCTGAAGCAATCAGAAGAGGGGTATCCATTGAAACGATTCATGAGTGGAGTGCGATTGATCTGTTCTTCTTAGTGAAAATAGAAAAAATCATCAAGTTTGAAAATATGCTGAAAGAAGCAAAGCTTGATGCTGATGTCCTAAAGCAAGCTAAGAAAATGGGCTTCTCGGATATTGCAATCGCAAAGCTCTGGAACCTGACTGAACGTGAAGTCTATGAATACAGAAAACAGCTTAAGCTGTTCCCGGTTTTCAAAACAGTTGATACATGTGCAGCCGAGTTTGAATCAGAAACTCCTTACTTCTACGGCACGTACGAAGATGAAAACGAATCTGCTGTAACAGACAAAGAAAGTGTGATTGTCCTGGGGTCAGGACCGATTCGAATCGGCCAAGGCGTGGAATTTGATTATGCAACGGTACATTCTGTTTGGGCCATCAAAGAGGCCGGGTATGAGGCAATCATTATCAACAATAACCCTGAGACTGTTTCTACAGACTTCAGCATCTCAGATAAGCTTTACTTTGAACCGCTTACTGTAGAAGATGTCATGCATATTGTAGAACTTGAAAAACCACGCGGCGTAGTCGTTCAATTTGGCGGACAGACAGCTATTAATCTTGCAGAAGAGCTTGAAGCAAGAGGCGTGCAGATCCTTGGCACATCCCTTGAAGACTTGGACCGCGCTGAAAACAGAGATAAGTTTGAGTACACATTAGGCAAACTTAACATCCCTCAGCCGCTGGGTAAAACAGCCACTTCTGTTGAAGAAGCAGTTAAAATTGCAGCTGAGATCCGCTACCCGGTATTAGTTAGACCATCCTATGTTCTCGGCGGCCGGGCAATGGAAATTGTATATGAAGAAAAAGACCTGCTGCATTATATGAAAAATGCGGTAAAAGTAAATCCGCAGCATCCCGTTCTCATTGACAAATATTTAACCGGAAAAGAAATCGAAGTAGATGCGGTTTCAGACGGCGAAACGGTCTTTATCCCAGGAATTATGGAACACATCGAACGTGCAGGTGTTCACTCAGGCGACTCAATTGCTGTCTATCCGCCGCAAACTCTGTCTGCAGAATTAAAGGAAACGATTATTGAAAGAACAATCGCTCTTGCCAAAGGATTAAATATAAAAGGTTTGCTGAATATCCAGTTTGTTATCTACAAAAATGAAGTTTATGTGCTTGAGGTAAACCCAAGATCAAGCCGCACGGTTCCATTTTTAAGCAAGATTACGGGAGTCCCGATGGCGAATCTCGCTACAAAGGTGATTTTAGGAAAAACACTTCATGAGCTTGGCTATGAAACAGGCATTCAGCCTGAGAGTGCCGGCGTCTATGTGAAAGTTCCGGTATTCTCCTTCGAAAAGCTGCGCAGAGTCGATATTACACTCGGCCCTGAAATGAAATCTACCGGAGAAGTCATGGGCAAGGATACAACGCTTGAAAAAGCTCTGTATAAAGGGCTGATTGCATCCGGAATGAAAGTGCAGAATTACGGACAGGTTCTGCTGACGATTGCAGATAAAGATAAAGAAGAAGGTCTTGAAGTTGCAAGACGCTTCAGCGCCATCGGCTATCAGATTATGGCGACAAGCGGAACGGCGGAATACCTTCATGCCAAGGGAGTTTCTGCAAAAATTGTGAATAAAATCGGCAGCGAGGCGCCAAACATGCTTGACATCATCCGCACAAGCGAAGCACAGTTTGTCATCAATACATTGACAAAAGGAAAACAGCCGCAGCGGGATGGATTCCGAATCCGCCGTGAATCTGTAGAAAACGGCATTCCGTGCTTAACATCGCTCGATACAGCAAAAGCGATATTAAGAGTGCTTGAGTCCATGACTTTCTCTACAGACGAAATGCCAAAGCGTGCTATCAGCAAAGAGGTGACATACGCTTGATACAAAAAGAATGGATGACGATTGCAGATCACAGGGAATTGGCAGCAGGCATTTATGAAATCACATTAAAAGGCAGTTTAGTCGATCACATGAATCAGCCAGGGCAGTTTGTACATGTAAAAGTTTCAGAGACGGCCTCACCGTTATTAAGAAGACCAATCAGCATAGCGAAAATAGATAAAGAGAATCAGGAATTTACCATGATATACAGAGCAGAGGGAGCAGGCACGAAGCTCCTTTCTGCAAGAAAGAATGGCGAGCTCGTTGATGTACTTGGACCGCTCGGCAATGGATTTGATCCTGAACAGATGGAAAAAGGCGATACAGCCCTTCTTGTCGGAGGCGGGATCGGCGTGCCTCCTTTATATGAACTGTCAAGACGCCTGATTAATAGAGGGGTAACGGTCAAGCATGTTCTGGGCTTTCAATCAAAAGAGCACGTTTTCTATGAAAAAGAGTTTCAAAAGCTAGGAGAAACTTATGTAACGACTGTAGACGGCACTTATGGAATGCAAGGGTTCGTCACAGATTTGATTAAAGAATATGAACTCGCTTTTGATGCTTTATTTTCCTGCGGACCCACTCCGATGCTTGCAAACATAGAAAGACTTTTTCCTGACAAGCCTGTCTTTCTGTCACTCGAAGAACGGATGGGCTGCGGAATTGGCGCATGCTTCGCATGTGTATGTCATACAGCTGATGATCCTGCTGGCACTTCTTATAAAAAAGTGTGCAGTGACGGTCCAGTATTTAAAGCGGGGGAGGTGCTTTTATCATGCTGAACATCGAATTGCCCGGTTTATCCCTGAAAAATCCGGTTATGCCGGCCTCAGGCTGCTTTGGCTTCGGTAAAGAATTTGCAAACCTGTACGATTTGAGCAGTCTTGGTGCGATTATGATTAAAGCTGCCACGGCAGAAGCACGCTTTGGCAACCCGACGCCAAGAGTGGCGGAAACAGAGGCTGGCATGCTGAATGCCATTGGCCTTCAAAATCCGGGCCTCAAGGGAGTCCTCGAACAAGAGCTTCCCTGGCTCGAGTCTTATGACGTGCCTATTATTGCGAATGTAGCGGGCTCCGCACAGGAGGATTATGTTGAAGTAGCAAGAGAAATCAGCAGGGCAAAAAATGTACACGCAATTGAACTGAATATCTCTTGCCCGAATGTAAAAACGGGGGGAATTGCTTTCGGAACGAACCCTGAGATTGCCGCCTCTTTGACAAGGGCAGTAAAAGAAGTATCAGATGTGCCTGTATATGTGAAGCTTTCTCCAAATGTAAGCAACATTGTTGAAATCGCTAAAGCGATTGAAAACGCAGGTGCTGATGGTTTAACGATGATTAATACGCTGCTTGGGATGAGGCTCGACATGAGAACGGCAAAACCAATTCTCGCCAATCGCTCCGGCGGATTATCAGGCCCTGCCATTAAGCCTGTCGCGATCAGAATGGTGTATGAAGTAAGCCAGGCTGTTTCCATTCCGATTATCGGCATGGGAGGCGTGCAGACAGCTGAAGATGTCATTGAATTTATGTATGCAGGTGCAAGTGCAGTCGCTGTCGGAACAGCAAACTTTGTAAATCCGTTTGTCTGTCCTGAAATCATCGAACAATTGCCTCAGACATTAAAAGAATATGGATTTGAACATATTTCAGAATGCATCGGAAGGAGCTGGAAAAATGAAAGGAAGACCGCTAATTATCGCGCTTGATTTTCCGGACGGAAAAGAAGTGGACGGATTTTTAAAAAAGCTGCCTGATCAAAAGCTTTATGTAAAAGTGGGAATGGAGCTGTTTTATCAGGAAGGTCCTGCGATTATCCATCAGCTTAAATCAGACGGGCATGACATTTTTCTTGATTTGAAGCTCCATGATATTCCGCAGACAGTCAAACAGGCTATGAAAGGACTTGCAAAGCTTGAAGTGGATCTTGTCAATGTTCATGCTGCAGGGGGAAGCGCGATGATGCAGGCTGCGATAGAAGGGCTGGAATCTGGAACGCGGGCAGGGGCAAAAAGGCCTGATTGTATTGCTGTCACGCAATTAACAAGTACATCAGAGTCCATGCTTAAACATGAACTGCTCATTGATAAAAGCCTCAATGAAACTGTTCTGCACTATGCAAAATCGGCGAATGAGAGCGGACTCGATGGGATTGTCTGTTCTTCGCTTGAAGTACCAGAAATCTATCATCATTTGAAGCGTTCTTTTAAAACCATTACGCCTGGAATCCGCATGGCGCAAGACTCAGTGAATGATCAAGTGAGAGTGGCGACTCCTGAGAAGGCAAGAGAGCTTGGATCAACTGCCATTGTTGTCGGCAGAAGCATCACAAAAGCGGATGATCCGCTGAAAGTATACTTACAAATGAAAAACGCATGGGAGGGTCTGCCTGTATGAAACATCAAATTGCTGAGCAGCTGTTAAAAATTGAAGCCGTCTTTTTAAGTCCAAATGAACCATTTACATGGTCAAGCGGCCTCAAATCTCCAATCTATTGCGACAATCGGTTAACGTTATCCTATCCTGAAGTCAGAAAAGACATTGCAGAGGGGCTGACAAAGCTGATCAGGGAAGAGTACCCAAAAGCTGAAATGATCGCAGGAACGGCAACAGCCGGTATTCCGCATGCTGCATGGGTAAGTGATCTTCTTAATCTGCCGATGTGTTATGTAAGAAGCAAGCCGAAGGGCCATGGAAAAGGCAATCAGATCGAAGGGAAAGTGAACGAAGGTCAAAAAGTCGTAGTCGTTGAGGATTTAATCTCAACAGGAGGAAGCGTTATTACGGCTGTTCAGGCTCTGCGAGAGGCAGGGTGTGAGGTTATAGGAGTTGTCTCCATCTTCACATATGAACTGCAAAAAGGCGCAGAAATGCTTGCAGAAGCAAGCATTCATGCTGTATCTCTTACCGATTATTCTTCATTGATTGATGTAGCTCTGAATAAGGGATCCATTGAAAAAGAAGATTTGGAAAAGCTGAAAAAATGGCGTGAAAATCCGGCAAATGAAGCATGGATGACTGTTTAAATAGGCAAAAAAAGCAAAGCCATTATTGGCTTTGCTTTTTTATATCCAAATCAAAATAGAAAATAGTATAGAAACAAGGCTTATAAGCAGATAACCAGTTCGGAACATTTTTATCTGCCATGCTTCTTTAAGAAACCTTTTGCAAAACGAAAAGCTCGCATGGCCGATCCAGCCAAATATCCAAAAAAGTCCAGATTGTTCTTTTTTGATTTTTTGAAAAATATGATGATCATCGAGCAAGACCACGGCATATGCTAATGAAAATCCGCCTAGAAAGAAAGTGAAAATAGTGATGATGTAAGAGAATAGGATATTGATCACCCCGCGGAAGTGTTCTTTAATCCATTAACTTTATGCGGAATTAATCAATAATATGACAGCATTCCCTCTATGCATTTCTGAATTTGAATATCCAAGTAAAAGAAAATGCTATAAGAACTGCACCAGCCAGAATATAAGTATAATTCGGTAAAGGCGGAACAGCAATTTGCGGAAGATCAATGGCAGCAAAAATATAAACAGGTATACTTATCAAGGCAAAACTAATGATTACAGGTATAAGAATCATCTTCACTTTTCCGTTTTTCTTAAAAACATAGTGTTTGAACAAGGAAAAGATGATGGCTGTCATGGCGTATGTCATTAAAAACAAAAAGACAAGCGGGACTAAATTCCTTTCACCTATAAGTTCCGAAAAAAATGGAGCGAACAAATAGTTCATAATCCCTTCTGTTAGAGCGAAAAATCCAACAGCTCCCAAACCAAAAAAGAAAAAGTCCATTGCCTTAAGTTTCATTCCCGGTTTTTCCATATTCGACAGCAAATCTCTGCAATAGGCCTCTAGATCGCTGCCAAAAATTTCATAAGCCGTTTTTCCTTTATTTTGTGCGATCACTAAATGCTCAAGTAATTCCAATAATAACTCTTGTTTTTCCCTCTCAGATCGTGAACTCGAGGATATATAAAGGGACATATTCATATAGGCTTCCCTGTTTTCAGCAGAAAGGTCATCTTGCAGCTCTTTCATTCGTATTCTAAGATCTTTGGATTTCATTCAATCATCTCCTTTTTGAAATAGAAGGCTTGTCACAGGCGTGCTGATTTCAACCCAGTCTTTTCTTATTGTGGCAAGGGTACAGCGTCCTGTGTCTGTCAGAAAGTAATATTTCCGGTTTGGACCTGTATCTGATTTACGCATTTCTCCCTGAATCAATTTCTCTTTTTGAAGCCGCAAAAGCAGAGGATAAATACTGCCTTCACTTACGAATGTAAAACCATGCTGTTCGAGCTTTTGCATTAGCTCATACCCATAAACATCTTCTTTTTCAATAATGGCAAGAATACAGCCTTCAAGTATACCTTTTAGCAACTGACTTTTCGTCGACAAGCTTTCACATCCTTTTGATATATTGCATTGCAAGGTAGTTGATATCATTACACTAACTTGCATAACAAAGTAGCTAACTTCAGATTAATGATTTTCCAATAATTAGTCAAGAAAAAATTTTCTATTTTTGAAAATAAGAAAATTTTTAATTCCGATCGAAAAACTAGGGTTGACATAACGGGTAATTGTGATAAAATTTAGAAAAATATAATAAACTTATCCAGAGAGGCGAAGGGATCTGGCCCTGTGAAGCCCGGCAACCTGCGTTTGGCAAGGTGCTAAATCCAGCAAAATGTAAACCCATTTTGAAAGATAAGGTACATTACCTGAACAGTCTTTCAAGTTGGAAGGCTTTTTTACATTCTCAGATTGCGGTGCATTTCTCAGAAAAAAAGAGCGGATAAGAAATGAAATGGGGGACTGCAGTGGGAAATGAAGAACAGCTAGAACTCGTCATCGAAAGATTAAGGGAAATGCTGAAAACGATGAATTATGGTTCTGTCACATTGATTGTTCAGGACGGAAAAGTGATACAGCTTGAGAAAAACGAAAAAGTAAGAATTAAATAATGTGCTGACTAGATAAACTAGAGGCATTTTAACACTGAACGGGTTCCGTCATTCTGTTAAAATGTCTTTTTTTAACGGGACCTGGCTGATAGAGGGGAAGAATTCACATGCTTACGTATGAAACCTGGCAGGAGCCAGCCGCTGACTTTGAAGTTGATGACACATATAAAGGCGCATTAAACGTTTTAAAGTGGAGCTACAGTCATTATGGCAAAGAGATTGTTTATGCCTGCAGCTTTGGAATAGAAGGGATTGTGCTTGTTGATTTAATTTCGAAAGTAGAGCCGGATGCAACCATTGTTTTTCTGGATACGGACGTTCATTTTAAAGAAACATATGAAACGATTGACCGGGTAAAGGAAAAATATCCGAGCCTGAATATCGTGATGAAGAAGCCGGAACTCACATTAGAGGAACAGGCAGCGGAACATGGAGATAAACTTTGGGAAACCAACCCGAATAAGTGCTGCCAAATCAGAAAGCTTCAGCCTCTGAACGAGACGTTATCTAAATCTGAAGCATGGATCTCGGGACTGCGCAGAGAGCAGTCAGAAACAAGGAAACATGTTCAATTTATTAACCGGGATGATAAATTTCAGTCGGTGAAAATTTGTCCGCTGATTCACTGGACATGGAAAGATGTGTGGCGGTACGTTCACAAAAATGATTTGCCTTATAACCCTCTGCATGACAGGGGCTACCCGAGCATTGGCTGCTCTCACTGCACCGCACCTGCGTTTAATGCTGATGATTTGCGTTCCGGAAGATGGAGCGGGCAGGGTAAAACAGAATGCGGATTACATGGATAAGGAGCATGCGCCGTGCTTGAAATAGCGGCTCTTGCCATCAGTCTCTTTTTTGCAATGAATATAGGGGCAAGCGGTGCTGCTGCCTCGATGGGTGTTGCTTATGGGTCAGGTGCAGTCCCAAAAGCAAGGCATGCCCTTTTCATTTGTGCAGCAGGGGTCTTTGCCGGAGCAGTGCTCGGAGGCGGAGAAGTTGTAAAGACAATCAGCGGAGGCATCATACCTCAGGACATTATTAATGTAAAAATCGTGCTGATTATCATTCTATCTGCGACAAGCTCCCTGTTTTTTGCAAACTTGCTCGGCATTCCGCTTTCTACCAGTGAAGTTACGGTAGGGGCGGTAGTAGGAGTCGGTATTGCGTATCAGGTGCTGTTTGTCAATTCGCTGCTGGTCATTATGATGTTTTGGGTGATCGTTCCTGTTGCTGCTTTCGGTTTAGCCTGGATTTTCGGGAAAGGACTCTATTTGCTGCAGAATAAGGGGTTTTTGCATGATCGTCCGTGGCTTACCGGCATTTTGATTCTTGCAGGATTTCTTGAAGCCTTCTCTGCGGGAATGAATAATGTAGCGAATGCAGTCGGTCCTCTTGTGGGAGCAGGCTTGATCACTGTTTCAAAAGGAACCTGGATCGGGGGAGCTTTTGTAGCACTCGGAGCTATTTTCCTGGGAAAAAAAGTACTGGAGACCAACGGCAAGAAGATTACCAGATATTCAAAGCCTGAAGGGATATTAATCTCGGGAACTGGTGCCGGTCTCGTCATTATCAGTTCCATTTTCGGATTGCCGGTTCCGCTCACTCAGGTCACTTCATCAGCGATTATCGGTCTTGGAATGGCGAAAAATGGAAGCGAAATTCTTCATAAGCACATCGTGAAGAAGATTGTCCGCATATGGATTGTTTCACCTCTGTTTTCACTGGCCATTTCTTATTTCTTAGTCAAATTATTTTTAGAAAGTGATCTTTACTCAATCACCGTTCTTGTCAGTGTCATGCTTGCAACCTTAGGAGCCCTCAGTTTGATGAAGGCCATCAAAGAGGAAAAGCGGGCTGTGCATGAAGAAGGCGGGGGCATTTAACTTTAAAACCAATTAAAATGGTATGTTTAGGAGGAATTATAATAATGAGTTTACAGCCGCACGGAGGTTTGTTAATACAAGCATATAACCCAGAGGAAAAATATCAGGAGATTCACGCAGAAATTGAAATTGATGCAATGGCATTAAGTGATTTGGAATTAATAGGAATTGGAGCATACAGTCCGCTTGAAGGATTTCTTTCTCAGAAAGATTATGAGCAGGTCGTAAATGAGATGAGACTGGCCTCAGGCACTGTCTGGAGCATCCCGATTACATTGCCTGTTTCCAAGGAGTCAGCTGAGAGATTAATAGTCGGAGAAAAAGCAAGACTTCTTTACAAAGGAGAGGTATATGGCCTGATACAGGTTGAGGATGTTTATGAACCCGACAAAGCGATTGAAGCCATAAACGTTTATGGAACTGCAGACCTTGCGCATCCGGGCGTAAAAAAAATGCATGAACGGGAAGATGTCTATGTAGGCGGCAAAATTACACTGCTTAAACGACCTGTAAAGCCGTTTAAGCAATACACGTTCGATCCAATTGAAACTCGTGAAATTTTCAAAAGCAAAGGCTGGAAGACGGTCGTTGGATTCCAAACTAGAAACCCGGTTCACAGAGCTCATGAATATATCCAAAAATCAGCCCTTGAAACAGTAGATGGATTATTTTTAAATCCGCTTGTAGGGGAAACAAAATCAGATGACATTTCAGCCGAAATCAGAATGGAGAGCTACGAGGTTCTTCT
Source organism: Metabacillus idriensis (assembly GCF_009674765.1). Classification (GTDB taxonomy): domain Bacteria; phylum Bacillota; class Bacilli; order Bacillales; family Bacillaceae; genus Bacillus_P; species Bacillus_P idriensis. Next base: position 1,308,047 of record NZ_WKKF01000001.1, read on the forward strand.
AAGAAACTACTATCCGGAAGAACGGGTTGAGCTTGGCGTCTTCCCTGCAGCGATGAGATATGCCGGACCAAGAGAAGCCATCTTCCATGCCATTGTCCGTAAAAATTACGGCTGCACTCATTTTATTGTAGGAAGAGACCACGCCGGTGTAGGTGATTACTACGGAACTTATGATGCCCAAAAGATTTTTGATCAGTTTGAAGAGCAGGAGCTTGGAATCAAGCCGCTGAAATTCGATCACAGTTTCTACTGCAGCAAATGCGAAGGAATGGCGACAACGAAAACTTGTCCACATGACAGTTCGGCACATATCATTCTATCAGGAACAAAGGTAAGGCAAATGCTGAGAAATGGTGAAGTTCCGCCAAGCACGTTCAGCCGTCCTGAAGTCATTGAGGTTTTAATAAACGGACTTAAAAAAGAAGTCGTTTCATAAGAAGGGAGAAACAGCGATGAGCAGCAATATTGTATGGCACGAATCCTCTATTTCAAAACAAGAGAGAAGAGATAAAAATAAGCACCAGAGTTTTATACTCTGGTTTACAGGGTTGTCAGCATCCGGCAAATCTTCTGTTGCGAACGCTTTTGCACGGACTTTATTTGACCGTGGCGCTCAGGCATTTGTTCTTGATGGGGATAATGTTCGCCATGGCCTGAATCAGGATCTTGGCTTTAATGAGACAGACCGCAAGGAAAATATCAGACGGATTGGAGAAGTTTCGAAACTGTTTGTTGAAAGCGGACAGATCGTCTTAACAGCTTTTATTTCTCCTTACCGTGCTGACCGTGACCTTGTAAGAGAATTGGTTGAAAAGGATGAATTCCTCGAGGTTTATATTAAATGTTCGATTGAAGAATGTGAAAAACGCGATCCTAAAGGACTTTACAAAAAAGCGAGAAATGAAGAGATCAAACATTTTACAGGAATCAGTGCACCGTATGAAGAGCCTGCTAACCCTGAAATTGTTCTGGATACAGAAAAACATTCAATTGACGACTGTGTCAAACAATTGACGAAAACCTTAATTGAGAAGGGTTTAATTTAAAGGTTTTCTACTAAGGGCTGAATAACCAAGAAAAAAATCCTCAAAAAGTTTAAATTTATTGATATATTATTCTATAAGTATATCAAATCATCAATGAAGGCAGCTGTCTCAAAATGAAGCGCGGGACATTTGCGGATGAGTAAGGAGTGTCTATCCATGGGAAAGGTCTATTTAGTTGGAGCGGGGCCCGGAGATCCTGAGCTGATCACGCTCAAAGCCATCAAATGCATCCAGCAGGCAGATGTTATTTTGTATGATCGCCTGGTCAATAAAGAATTGCTTTCCTATGCCAAAAAGGAAGCAGATCTCATCTATTGCGGCAAGCTTCCTGACTATCATTTAATGAAGCAGGAAACGATTCATCACTTCTTAATCCGTTATGCGAAAAGCGGCAAGATCGTTACCCGTTTAAAAGGGGGAGATCCGTTTGTATTCGGGCGCGGTGCAGAAGAAGCAGAAGCACTTGCAAAACAGAAGATTCCATTTGAAATTGTGCCTGGCATCACCTCGGGCATAGCAGCGGCTGCCTATGCAGGAATTCCTGTCACGCACAGGGACGTAAGTGCAAGCGTGGCTTTTGTAACAGGCCATCACAAAAATGATGAAAAAGAAGATGAGAAGTGGGCAAGCCTTGCAAAAGGCATAGATACGTTAGCGATTTATATGGGCGTCGGCAATCTTCCATATATTCAGGAGCAGCTCTTGAAAAATGGAAAAAGCAAAGAAACTCCTGTTGCGCTGGTACACTGGGGAACAACAGATGTTCAGAAAACGGTGACAGGCACACTTGAAAATATTCTGGATGTTGTCCGAGAAGAGAATATAAAAAATCCAAGTATGATTATTATTGGAGAAGTAGTCCGCTACCGCGAAAAGATTAAATGGTTTGAAGAGAAAATGCAGACTTCATCTCCAATCAGCGAGGCGTTATAAAATGAAACAAGCAGTATTATATGTTTGCCATGGCAGCCGTGTGAAAGAAGCCTGTGATGAGGCCATTGCTTTTATCGAGAGAACGCAAAAGCATATTCATGCTGATATTCAGGAAATCTCATTTCTTGAACTGGCTGAGCCTTCTATTGAAGAAGGGTTCGCTTCCTGCATCAAGCAAGGGGCCACCCATGTTGCCGTTGTGCCATTATTATTGCTTACGGCTGTTCATGCAAAAGAGGACATTCCTCTGGAAGTGAAAAAGGCTGCAGAAAATCATCCGGAAGTTGCTGTTACATATGGCCTGCCTATCGGCGTGCACCAAAAGATGGCAAAAAGCATTACGAACCGAATCTATGAACAGGGCAGACCAGATGCTGAATCGATCATCGTTCTGATTGGACGAGGCAGCTCAGACGCGGACGTAGTAAGAGATTTGACTGCCATAAGTGAACTTGTAAAGAGTGAGGCCGGTGTCAGCAATGTGGAAATCTGCTTTCTGACTGCTGCAAAACCGAGTCTTGATGAGATGCTTTCAAAACTTTCGCTTCTCAAAGAGAAAACGGTTTTCCTGGTTCCCTATTTATTATTTACCGGGCTGCTTATGAGGGAAATTCAGACAAAGGCTGATAAGCTTGACCATGAAAAAATCAAGCTCTGCCGGTATCTGGGCTATGACTCTGAAGTTGAACAAGTTTTTGCCGAGAGAGTCCAGTCCGCAATCAATAATCATGATTCAAAATACACCTTCAGATATGGAGATACATGCAATGCTGCCATTAATGGTTGATGTCCGAAATCGCCTGGTTATCGTCATCGGCGGCGGAAAAATTGCATATAGAAGACTTTCTGTATTTTTAAAGCAGGGTGCCAAAATAAAGGTGATCAGCCCGCACGTGATCGAAGAAATCAGCCTCCTCCACGCTCAATCACAAATTGAGTGGAAGCAAAAAGAAGCAGATATAGATGATTTACAAGAAGCATTCATAATTGTTGCTGCAACTGACAGCAAAGAAGTGAATGCCTGGGCGGCAAGGGAGGCGGGCGAACATCAGCTTGTCAACCTTGCCGGTGAGTCAGAGCTTGGCAATGTTCAAGTTCCTTCTTTTCATCAGCGTGGAAGATTGACACTTGCTGTGTCCACCGGCGGCGCAAGTCCGACTCTCGCCAAAAATTTATCGAAGCAATTTATTGATCAGTTTGATGATGCGTTTTTTGATCTCTTAGAAGAACTCTTTAAAGAACGGGAAAAAATAAAAGCTGCCGATCTTAGTCAGGATGAAAAGAAAAGACTATTAATTCAGCTTGCAAAAAAAAGCATGGACTCATAAAGAGTCTATGCTTTTTTTAATTTTATGACCAAATCCGGATCAGGTGTCACATATACGGTTTGCTGGTTGTCATAAATGACGAAACCAGGTTTAGATCCATTTGGCTTTTTGACATGCCGTATTTTTGTGAAATCAACCGGGACAGAGCTTGATCCTTTTGCTTTACTGAAATAAGCTGCAAGACTCGCCGCCTCTAAAATCGTTTCCTCGCTTGGTTCCTGGCTTCGGATAACAACATGAGAGCCTGGTATGTCTTTTGTATGGAGCCAAATATCATCCCGTGCTGCTGTTTTGTTTGTTAAGTAATCGTTTTGCTTGTTGTTTTTTCCAACTAGAATTTCCGTGCCGTCAGTTGCCGCATATTTTTCAAGGATTATTTTTGCCGGCTTATTCTTTTTATTTCCTTTTGCTTGTTTTTTCTTTAAATAGCCGCCATCCATCAATTCTTCTCTAATCTCTTCGATGTCCTTCGGAGAAGCGGATTCAATTTGCTGAAACACGTTTTCAAAATAGAGGATTTCATTTTCAGCGAGTCTGATTTGTTCTTCAACAAAAGCAACCGATTTTTTCGCCTTGTTGTATTTTTGGAAATATGCCTGTGCATTTTCAGACGGTGTCTTTTGCGGGTTCAAGGTAATGCTGACCATTTCTCCGTCATAATAGTTTATGACATCAGCCAATTTATCCCCGCGTTTTATTGCATACATATTAGCTGTAATCAGCTCGCCTCGAAGCTTGTATTTCTCTGCTTTTTCGGCATCCTTAAGCGTCGCTTGCAGCTTTTTGATTTTTGTTTTATTTTTCTTCAGTTCGTTTTGTACAAAACGCTCTAGATCATTGCCTTGCTGCTTCACTCTGTCACGGGCTGCTTTTCCATAGTAATAGCGGTCAAGCATCTCAGAAATCGAAGGGAAAACCTTGCTCGTCCCGTTTAAGTGAGTAAGTGGAAGAATATAGAAATATTCTTTATCACTTGTTTCAATCATAGATGCTCTGATGTCATTATTCTTGATCTCAGAAACAAGCTTTAAAAAGGATTCCGGCAGGCTAATTCTGCTGGCAAGGCCTGCCCTGAACAGGATCTCTTTTGCAAAAAGAGGAGAGATTCCGGCAAACTTCTGCATAAGCTGCTGATCTAATTTTCCTGAATTGAAATCCACTTTGCGCAAAATCGTTTCTTCTGTCGCTTCAAAGGGATTCAGTTTATTCTGCTCAGGAGGCAGAACATATTCCTGTCCCGGCATAATTGTGCGGTGACGATTAACAGCAGGTGAGATGTGCTTAATGCTGTCAAGAATCATATTCCGATCACGGTCGATTAGAATAATGTTGCTGTGTCTGCCCATTATTTCAATAATCAGGCGCTTATAAGTAACGTCGCCGATTTCATTTCTGCCTTTCACATCAATATACAGAATCCGTTCTAATTCGATTTGTCCGATTCTTTCTATGACTCCGCCTTCGAGATGCTTTCTGAGCAGCATGCAGAACATTGGAGGTTCACTCGGATTTTCATAGCTTTCCGTTGTTAAGTGAATTCTTGCATAGCTTGGATGGGCTGACAGCAGGAGACGGTGATTGCCCCCATTTGCCCGGATGATAAAAATCAGTTCATTTTTATACGGCTGATGGATCTTTGAAATTCTTCCATTTGCCAGTTCTTTTTTCAATTCTTCTGTTATCGCATATGTAAACATGCCATCAAATGACATCGCAAGCACCCTTTTCTATAGGTAAGTTGGATCAAATCTCCACATTCAAATTATTATAGCATTTTTTTGGACAGGGCTGAATAAATTGACATTATAAGAGATTGTCCAACTATTCCACGTATTGAGAGGTGTAAAAAAAATTCATGAAATGGCATGAAATTGGACCGGAAGAAGTTCTTCAGTCAATTAATACAAGCAGAGAAAACGGATTAACGGAAAAAGATGTTCAAAAAAGAGTGAAGCATCACGGTTTCAATGAACTTAAGGAAGCTGAAAAACCTTCAGCATTTTTATTATTTTTGGAGCAGTTTAAAGATTTTATGGTGCTGGTTTTGCTGGCGGCAACACTGATTTCGGGTTTGCTTGGCGAATATATTGATGCCATTGCCATCATTGCCATTGTTTTAATTAATGGCATACTTGGTTTTTTTCAGGAGCGGCGTGCGGAAAAATCACTTGAAGCACTAAAAGAGATGTCAGCGCCTCAAGTTCAGGCACTTAGAGAAGGCGAATGGACAAGGATTCAATCGAAGGATCTTGTTCCCGGAGATATTGTGAAATTTACAAGCGGGGACAGAATTGGTGCAGATCTCCGCTTGATTGAAGCAAAAAGCCTGGAAATAGAGGAATCTGCTTTAACGGGTGAGTCACTTCCTGTATCTAAATTTACGAATGCTCTGTCAGACGGTCATGCGGGTATTGGGGATTTAACCAATATGGCCTTCATGGGAACTTTGGTCACTCGGGGCAATGGGGTTGGAGTTGTTGTTGCAACGGGCATGAATACGGCGATGGGACAGATCGCCGACTTGCTTCAGTCTGCTGAAACGATGGAAACACCGCTTCAGAGAAGACTTGAACAGCTCGGAAAAATCTTAATTGTAGTTGCTCTTGCGTTAACTTTTTTAGTAGTGGCAGTCGGAGTTATTCAAGGGCACGAGCTCTACGATATGTTCCTTGCAGGTGTATCTCTTGCTGTAGCTGCGATTCCAGAAGGACTTCCGGCCATCGTAACGGTTGCTTTGTCACTAGGTGTACAAAGAATGATCAAGCAAAGATCGATTGTCAGAAAGCTGCCTGCTGTAGAAACGCTTGGCTGTGCATCCGTCATTTGTTCAGATAAAACTGGAACGATGACACAAAACAAGATGACCGTTACGCATATATGGTCCGGCGGACGCACTTGGCAGCTCAGCGGAACAGGTTATCAGCCAAAAGGCGAATTCTTCGCCAATGAACAAAAGGTATTAGTAAAGGACAATAAATCCCTTCAGCAAATTCTTACATTTGGCATGCTTTGCAATACGGCAAACATTTATGAGAAAGATGATGACTACATTCTGGACGGAGATCCGACGGAAGGGGCGCTTGTTGTAGCTGCGATGAAAGCAGGGCTTTCAAGAGAAGCGCTTTCCAAGCAGTTTAAAATCATCGAGGAATTTCCATTTGACTCCATCCGGAAAATGATGAGCGTCATCATCGAGGATAAAAACGGCAAGCGCTTTGTTATTACAAAAGGTGCGCCTGATATTCTTCTTCAGAAATTAGATTTTGTGCTGTGGGACGAAAAACAGCACTATATATCTTCTAAATACGAAACGAAAATAAATGAAGCAATCGACAATCTGGCATCACAAGCACTAAGGACGATTGCGGTAGCCTTTAAGCCTGTCTCTGCTCAGACCATTTATCATCAGCATGAAGCTGAAAAGAATTTGGTTTTCCTGGGACTTCAGGGAATGATCGATCCGCCGCGTCCTGAAGTGAAACAAGCAGTGAAAGAATGCAGGCAGGCCGGAATAAAAACGGTGATGATCACAGGTGACCATGTCAATACGGCAAGAGCCATTGCCAAACAGCTCGACCTCCTTCCGCCAAATGGAAAAGTAATAGATGGGGCAGCTCTTTCGGCCATGCCAAATGAAGAGCTTGTGCAGATTGTAGACGATATTTATGTGTTTGCAAGGGTATCGCCTGAACACAAGCTGAAAATTGTTAAAGCGCTTCAAAGCAGAGGGCATATCGTTGCGATGACTGGGGACGGAGTAAACGATGCACCTGCTATTAAAGCTGCTGATATTGGCATTTCAATGGGGATTACAGGAACAGATGTGGCAAAGGAAGCATCTGCCCTTGTTTTAGTGGATGATAATTTTGCCACGATCAAGCTTGCTATTAAAGAAGGCCGGAATATCTATGAGAACATAAGGAAGTTTATCCGATATTTGCTTGCTTCGAACGTCGGCGAAATTCTGGTTATGCTTTTTGCCATGCTGCTCGCGCTTCCGCTGCCCCTTGTTCCAATCCAGATTCTGTGGGTCAACCTTGTGACAGATGGTCTGCCTGCGATGGCTCTCGGCTTAGATCAGCCAGAGGGAGATTTAATGCAGAGAAAACCGCGGCATCATAAGGAAGGGGTATTTGCACGGGGTCTTGGCTGGAAAGTCATTTCTAGGGGATTCCTGATTGGAATTGTGACCCTGGCTGCGTTTATGATTGTCTATCACCGTGATCCTGAGAATTTGATTTATGCCCAGACCATTGCGTTTGCAACATTGGTTATGGCTCAGTTGATTCATGTGTTTGACTGCAGAAGCGAAAGGTCTGTGTTTTTGAGAAATCCGTTTGAGAATATCTACCTTGTTGGCGCGGTTATATCATCTGTGCTGCTGATGCTTGCTGTGATCTACTATGCCCCGATGCAGCCGATCTTCCATACAGTGCCAATCATGGCAAGAGACTGGCTCTTGGTGCTTGGGTTATCAGCCATTCCAACTTTTTTGCTGGCAGGATCACTTTTGACAAGAAAAAAAAGTTAAAATATGCTATAATTCGAAAGGTAATAGCTCAGTCTATTACCTTTTCTTTTGTTAGAAGCTCTTTTCGTAAATATTGTTGTTAATGAACTAAATGTTTAAAACCTTAAGTGTATTGTAGCGGATAAACTTGACTCCTGCGGGAATTAGAGCAAAATGGGAGACCCCACAGGCAACGCCGAGGAGGCTCCCATGCTCCCCGCGGAAAGCAAGTTCCTCTCGCTGCAAGGAACGGACAACATTTATCATGAAAAACAGCAATCTATGCGAAAACAGCCTTTTGGAACTGAATCAAAGAGCATTTCTTATGATTTGATCAAAGAATTGGATGTGAAATATATGGTTTGCAGCATGACAGGATACGGACGTTCATCAATTGGGAATGATAAATTGACCATTACAGCCGAAATGAAATCGGTTAATCACCGTTTTTTTGAAATTAACGTAAGAATGCCTAGACAATTGATGTCCATAGAGGATAAAATCAAAAAAGTGATCTCTTCTATCATTAATAGAGGACGCGTGGAAGTATACATAACAATTGAAGGCGAATCATTGGCAGACCGGTTTATCGAAGTTGATTGGAATTTGCTTGATCAATATGTTCAGGCGGCTGCTTCGATGCAAAGCCGGTATGATTTACATAATGGATTGCAGCTGACAGATCTCCTTAAGCTGGATTATGTTATTGCAGTTGGAGAACAGGCAAAAGGGAATGAAGAAATTCATTCTATGATCTTTGCGGCTGTGCAGGATGCAGCAGAAAAGCTGAAAGATATGAGAATGGCAGAAGGTGCACATCTAAAAAACGATTTGCACAAGCAGCTGGCATTTTTGGAATCTTATGTATCTGATATTGAGAAATATGCACCCCAGGTCGTAATCCGCTACAAACAAAGGCTGGAAAAAAAGATGGCTGAGCTCTCCGAGGGCACAATTGATGAAAGCCGATTGGTAACAGAGGCTGCCCTTTTTGCTGACAGAGCGGATATTGCAGAAGAGATTACGAGAATCAGAAGTCATCTCTCACAATTCCGTGAAACGATGCAAAAAGAAGAATCAATTGGAAGAAAATTAGATTTTCTTGTTCAGGAGCTGAATAGAGAAGCGAATACGATCGGTTCTAAAGCAAATGATAAAGATATATCCAAATGTTCAGTAGAACTGAAAAGCGTCATAGAAAGATTAAAAGAGCAAGTTCAAAATATTGAATAATTAGCAGTTAAATCGTTTATAATGGGCCATTTAGGGCAAAAATAGTTTTGTCGTTTACTAGGGGGAGCGAACAGATGAGTATTAAGTTAATTAATATAGGCTTTGGCAATATCGTCTCAGCCAATCGCATTATATCCATTGTAAGTCCTGAATCAGCTCCGATTAAAAGGATCATTCAAGACGCCCGTGACCGCGCCATGCTTATTGATGCGACGTATGGCCGCAGAACGAGAGCGGTTGTGATTATGGACAGTGATCATATTATACTATCTGCGGTTCAGCCAGAAACGGTTGCCCACAGGCTTTCAAATAAAGACGAGTTAACAGATGAAGGGTAGGGAAAGTTCTGGATATGAAAGAAAGAGGATTACTCATCGTGCTTTCGGGTCCTTCTGGTGTTGGTAAAGGTACTGTAAGAAAAGCTATCTTTTCACAGAATGATACAGATTTTCAATATTCGATCAGCATGACCACACGCAAACCGCGTGAAGGCGAAGTTGACGGAGTTGATTATTTCTTTAAATCAAAAGAGGAATTCGAACAATTAATTAAAGAAGATCGTTTATTGGAGTGGGCGGAATTCGTTGGCAATTACTACGGAACCCCGATTGACTATGTGGAAAAAACGTTAAGCGAAGGAAGAGATGTTTTCCTTGAAATTGAAGTTCAGGGAGCATTGCAGGTGCGAAAGGCATTTCCGGAAGGGTTATTCATCTTCCTTATGCCGCCGAGCTTAAGCGAGCTTAAAAACCGTATCGTCACACGCGGAACAGAAACACAGGATATCATTAATAATCGCATGAAGGTTGCCAAAGAAGAAATTGAAATGATGGATGCTTACGATTACGTCGTTGAAAATGATCATGTGGATCTTGCCTGCGGACGTATTCGTGCGATTGTCACAGCTGAACATTGCAGACGTGACCGCATTGCACTTCGTTATAAGAAAATGCTGGAGGTTGAATAAATAATATGTTATATCCATCTATTGATAAACTCATGAATAAGCTTGATTCAAAATATACACTCGTAACAGTGGCGGCAAGACGCGCACGGGAAATGCAGGAAAATCACGACCAGCAAATCGTGAAGCCTGTCTCTCATAAATATGTCGGCAAAGCACTTGAAGAAATTAATTCAGGCTTGCTGGATTATGAAAAACAAGACTAATTAAATGGCACTTTAAAATAACAACCTGAAACAATATGGGTTGTTATTTTTTCATTCTTGATAATTCACAGCTATAATAGTAGCTATTATGACTTTGATGGGGGAATGTGAAATGAAGGGGAAGAAAATTCTTCTTTGCGTAAGCGGAGGAATTGCCGTCTATAAAGCAGCAGCTTTAACAAGCAAAATCATTCAGGCTGGGGCAGAAATAAAAGTAATCATGACAAACTCAGCGCGAGAATTTGTTAACCCGCTGACATTTCAGGCTTTATCCAGAAATGACGTTTATTTTGATACATTTGACGAGAAAAATCCTGCCGTTATCTCACACATTGATCTTGCGGATTGGGCAGATCTTGTTGTTGTCGCACCTGCCACTGCAAATACGATCGGTAAATTAGCAAATGGAATTGCAGACGATATGCTGACAACGACATTGCTTGCGACAACTGCACCTGTCTGGATTGCTCCAGCTATGAATGTTCATATGTATGACAATCCGGCCGTTCAGAAAAACATTCTGACGTTATCTCAGTATGGATATCAATATATTGAGCCGAGTGAAGGCTATTTAGCCTGCGGATATGTCGGAAAAGGAAGACTTGAAGAACCTGAGAAAATTGTCTCTTTAATAGAAGGTTTTTTTTCTGATAAGGACTTGAAGACTTTAAAAGGCAAAAACGTGATGATTACTGCGGGACCGACCCGTGAAAAAGTAGACCCAGTCCGTTATTTTACTAATCATTCCTCAGGGAAAATGGGTTATGCCATTGCAGAGGCTGCATATCAAATGGGTGCGGAAGTTACGTTGATCTCAGGCCCGGTTTCGATTGCTCCTCCTTCTGGAGTGACGGTTTTGAAGGTTGAATCAGCAGAAGAAATGCATCATGAAGTATTGAACCGCTTCAGTGAAATGGATATTGTCATTAAATCTGCGGCAGTTGCCGATTACCGGCCGCGCATCGTCTCTGATCAGAAAATGAAAAAACAGGACGGTTCATTAACGATTGAAATGGAACGGACAAAAGATATTTTAAAAGATCTGGGAGAGCGAAAAGAAAACCAGATTCTCATAGGATTCGCAGCCGAAACGGAAAATGTGGAGGAATATGCGTTAAGAAAACTCCAGAAGAAAAATCTGGATATGATAGTGGCAAACAATGTGACGCTAACCGGAGCCGGTTTCGGAACGGATACAAATATTGTGACCATATACAAAAAGAGCGGTGAAAAAATCGAGCTTCCTGTGCTGTCTAAGCAAGAAGTTGCAAAGCAAATTTTAGGAGAAATCAGCCGTCTTGATAAAGGAGTATAAATCATGAGGTTCGCAAGCGTAATCGTTGATGTGAAAGCAATGCAGACAGACAGAGCATTTGATTATCTCATTCCTGATAAATGGACAGGTTTTATTAAAGCCGGTATGCGTGTAATCGTGCCGTTTGGCCCCCGCAAAGTTCAGGGGTTTGTGATTGGCCTTAAAAATGAAAGTGAATTTGACAGGGTAAAGCCAATTGCTGAAGTGATGGATATTACGCCTGCATTAACAAAGGAACTGCTCGATATCGGCCATTGGCTTACTCAAACAACGTTATGCTTTAAGATTTCCGCGTTCCAGGCTATGCTGCCGGCTGCGATGAAAGCGAAATATGAGAAGGAAATCGTCCTTGTTTCTGATGATTACAGACCGAACCTTCATCCGAAAGTCCTTCCATGGTTTCAAAGCAGAAGAAGCATTTATTGGAAAGAGATCGAAAAAAGCGATTCTGTAAAAGAATTTCAGCTGGAAATCGAACGGGGAGTCCTTGAAGTGATTTACCAGGTAAAACAAAAAAACAAAAAAAAGACTCAAAAGTATATCACTTCGAATGTACAAATAGCCGAATTAAAGAAGGAATCAGACTCTTGTACTTCGCAGGCAGCAAAACAAAAGCTTGTTCTCGATTACTTTATTGAAAATAGCGGTCTATCTGTGCCGCTTCAGGAACTTCTTTTACAGCTGAACATTACAGACTCTCCTGTAAAAACGCTTATTAAAAAGAAACTGTTAAGAGAAGAGAATATAGAGGTTTATCGTGATCCATACGAGGATCGCACCTTTAAAAAGACAGAGCCGCTTGCACTGACAGCTGAGCAGCAGACTGCCATTTCTCCAATTCTGAACTCGGTTGAACAAAACCGGCATGATGTCTTTTTAATGTATGGTGTAACAGGCAGCGGGAAAACAGAGGTTTATCTGCAGTCAATCGAGTCTGTCCTCAATCAGGGGAAAGAAGCAATTGTTCTTGTTCCAGAAATTTCGCTTACCCCGCAAATGGTCAATCGGTTTAAAGGCAGATTTGGTTCACTTGTGGCAGTGCTGCACAGCGGTCTTTCAGTCGGAGAAAAGTACGATGAATGGAGAAAAATTCATCGCGGTGAGGTAAAACTTGTCGTTGGAGCAAGATCTGCCGTATTTGCTCCATTCACGAATCTTGGAATGATTATTATTGATGAGGAGCATGAAGGAAGCTATAAGCAAGAAGAGAATCCCCGCTATCATGCGCGGGATGTCGCCGTTTACCGTGCAAAATTTCATCAATGTCCAGTTGTTTTAGGGAGTGCAACTCCTTCACTAGAATCGTTTGCAAGAGCAGGAAAAGAGGTTTATCAGCTGCTTTCCTTAAAAGAGCGTGTGAATCAGCGGCCGCTTCCCCAAGTTGAAGTGATTGATATGAGAGATGAATTAAGAAGCGGGAACAGAACGATGTTTTCATCATCCCTGCTTGAAAAGCTTCAGGACCGAACCCAAAAAGGGGAGCAATCCGTCTTATTTTTAAATAAACGGGGATATTCTTCTTTTGTCATGTGCAGAGACTGCGGCTGTGTGACCGGCTGTCCGCATTGTGATATTTCCTTAACCTATCATAAACATGGTTCTCAATTAAAGTGCCATTATTGCGGACATGAGGAGCCGATGCCAAAGGTTTGTCCTGAATGCAGCAGCGAACATATCCGTTTCTTTGGAACGGGAACCCAGCGGGTAGAAGAAGAGCTTGCAAAAGTACTGCCGGAAGCAAGAATTATCCGCATGGATGTGGATACGACCGGCCGGAAAGGGTCTCATGAAAAATTACTGACGCAGTTTGGCAATAAAGAGGCAGATATCCTTTTAGGCACGCAAATGATTGCAAAAGGCCTGGATTTTCCGGATGTAACCCTTGTAGGGGTATTAACCGCAGATACGATGCTGCATCTGCCGGATTTCCGCTCATCTGAAAAAACGTTTCAGCTGCTGACACAAGTAAGCGGCAGAGCAGGCAGGCATGAATTGCCGGGCGAGGTTGTGATTCAGTCCTATTCACCTGAGCATTACAGCATTCAGCTTGCAAGCCATCATGATTATGATTCATTTTATCAGCAGGAAATGCTGTCAAGAAAGCAGCATGCTTATCCTCCTTTTTATTATCTTGCTTTAGTCACGGTGTCTCATCCCGATCTCCTGAAGGCTGTTTCCGTCACAGAAAAAATAGCGAAGCACCTGAATCAAAGACTTTCAGATACTGTGCAGATCCTTGGACCTGTAGCATCACCCATTCCACGGATAAACGATAGATATCGCTATCAATGCATGATAAAATACAAGCGGGAAGAAAATCTGCACGCATCGCTTAAAATGATTATCGAACGCTATCAGCAGGATATGAATAAAAATCAATTATCCATCAGCATCGATTTAAATCCAAATACAATGATGTAGGGTTTAGATGCAGTATATGCGTCTAAACTAAATAAAATAAAGATAAATATGGAGGATGTTTCATTGGCTATAAAACCAATCGTAGTGCACCCGGCAGAAGTGCTGGAGCAAGAATGCGAACCTGTCACCGTCTTTGACAGAAAGCTTTCAAAGTTATTAAAAGACATGTATGATACAATGATTGAACTTGACGGGGTGGGTCTTGCTGCTCCTCAAGTGGGAGTACCCATTCAGGCAGCTGTTGTTGACATAGATGATCATCATGGAACAATCGAACTGATTAATCCAGTTATTATAGAGAAGAGCGGCTCTCAGACAGGACCAGAAGGCTGCTTAAGCTTCCCGGGATTATATGGAGAAGTAGAACGCAGCGATTTTGTTAAAGTAAGAGCTCAAAATCGAAAAGGCAAACCATTTGTCATTGAAGCAAATGGTTTTTTAGCTAGAGCAATACAGCATGAAATTGATCACCTGCACGGAATTTTGTTTACGTCTAAAGTGAAAAAATACATTAAAGAAGAAGAGCTAGAAGAATTGGAAGGATGATTGGCATGACAAGAATCGTTTTTATGGGAACGCCTGATTTTTCAGTTCCTGTTTTAAAAAGACTCGTGGCAGAAGGATATGAAGTTGTTGGAGTTGTCACTCAGCCTGACCGTCCTAAAGGCCGTAAAAAAACACTGACACCTCCTCCAGTAAAAGTAGAAGCAGAAAAACAGAAGATTCCTGTGCTTCAGCCGGAAAAAATCAGAGATAAAAAAGAGCTCGAACAAGTGCTTGCTCTCAAACCGGACCTGGTCGTAACAGCTGCATTCGGTCAAATTCTCCCGAATGAATTATTAGAAGCGCCCAAGTTCGGCTGCATAAATGTTCATGCATCATTGCTTCCTGAACTAAGAGGCGGAGCTCCTATTCATTATTCCATTCTTCAGGGCAAAAAGAAAACGGGCATCACGATCATGTACATGGTTGAAAAACTTGATGCCGGTGATATCCTGACTCAGGCAGAAGTGACAATTGAAGAGCGTGATCATGTAGGGACTCTACATGATAAACTGAGTGCTGCCGGAGCTGATCTATTGGCAGAAACGCTGCCCCTGCTGCTTGAAGGAAAGCTGACTCCGCGCAAGCAGGATAATGAAAAAGCAACATTCGCATCAAACATCAAGCGCGAACAAGAGAAGATTGACTGGACGAAAAGCGGCCAGGAAATCTATGATCATATCCGTGGTCTGCATCCATGGCCAGTTGCCTATACCCATATGAATAATCAAGTTGTAAAGATTTGGTGGGGTGAAAAACTGCCAAATAAAAATACAGCAGCACCTGGAACAATCATTGGAATCGATTCTGATGGCTTTGTTGTGGCAACAGGTGACAGCACGGCAATCAAAATTACAGAGCTTCAGCCATCCGGAAAGAAAAAGATGAGCGGAGAAGATTTTCTGAGAGGAACGCAAATGCAGGCAGGAGAAAAGTTGGGAGAGCAAAATGAAGAAAACAAATAATGTCCGCGAGGTTGCTTTGGAAACACTGCTGACAATTGAAAAAAATCAGGCATACAGCCATCTTCTTTTAAATTCTATGATAAAGAAGAATAACGTGAAAGAAATCGATATTCCTCTGCTGACTGAAATGGTTTATGGAACTCTGCAGCGCAAAGATACGATTGATTTTTACCTGGCACCGTTCTTGAAAAATGCCAAAAAGACAGAACAGTGGGTCATGAATCTGCTTCGCCTTTCAGTTTATCAAATGGTTTATCTGGACCGGGTGCCTGAGAGGGCCGTATTATTTGAAGCGGTGGAAATTGCCAAGTCCAGGGGGCATAAAGGCATTGCCTCTTTTGTAAATGGAATTTTAAGGTCGCTTCAGCGTGAAGGTGTTCCATCCTTTGATTCCATTAAAGATGATGCAAAACGGATTGCAGTAGAAACAAGTCATCCGCTCTGGCTTGTTCAGCGCTGGATTAGCCAGCTTGGAACCTGCGAGACAAGAAAAATGTGCGAGGCAAATATAACAGCGCCAAGTGTGACAGCAAGGGTGAATCAAATGAAACAATCACCTGAGGAATTGATGGACATGCTCAAGCGAAAAGGGATTCAAACTGAAAAAGGCGACCTGACAGAAGACGCCATTAAAAGCCTGAAGGGAAATCTTGCTCAAACAGAAGAATTTAAAAAGGGCTGCTTTACAATCCAGGACGAAAGCTCAATGCTTGTAGCACGAACGCTTGGATTGCAAAAAGGCGACAGTGTGCTTGACGCATGCGCTGCACCAGGCGGGAAATCAACACATATTGCTGAGATCCTCGAGAACACAGGATCCGTTCATTCACTTGATCTGCATGAGCATAAGGTGAAATTAATTAAAGAGCAGGCAGAACGTCTTCACCTGAGCAATATTGAGACAGAAGCGCTCGACAGCAGAAAGGCTCATACGCGATTTAAAAACGGCCAGTTTGATAAAATTTTAGTGGATGCACCTTGTTCGGGTTTTGGCGTCATTCGCCGAAAACCGGATATTAAATATTCAAAAACAGAAGAGGATGTAGGGCGTCTTTCTGAAATTCAGCTGGCAATTCTTTCTTCAGTCGCGCCTTTATTGAAAAAAGATGGTACACTAATCTATAGCACATGTACAATTGATCATGAAGAAAATGGACAAGTCGTACAGGCATTTTTAGAAAAACACAGTGATTACGAGCTCGATCATTCATTAATTGACCGTTTGCCGCAGCCCGCAAAACCATTTGCTGCTGATGGACAGCTTCAAATACTGCCGCATTATTTCGGCACGGACGGATTTTATATAGCAAGCTTAAGAAAGAAGGTGTAAAAATGGAAGAAGTAAAACGCACAAAAAAAACAGTCATCAAAGATCAAGTAAAACCTTCCATTTATTCTCTTGAACTCGGAGAATTGCAAGATTGGTTAACAGAGAAAGGCGAAAAGCCGTTCAGAGCTGCTCAAATTTTTGACTGGCTTTATATTAAAAGAGCATCCTCTTTTGAGGAAATGTCAAATTTACCTAAAGCGCTGAGAAGCAAGCTTGATGAGAACTTTGTTTTAACAACACTTAAAACAATCATTCAGCAAACTTCAAATGACGGCACAATGAAGTTTTTATTTGAACTTCATGACGGATATTCGATTGAAACCGTACTGATGCGCCATGAATATGGAAATTCGGTTTGTGTAACAACACAAGTCGGATGCCGGATTGGCTGTACGTTCTGTGCATCTACACTTGGCGGATTAAAACGCAATTTAGAAGCAGGAGAAATCGTTGCACAGGTCGTAAAAGTACAGAAGGCACTTGATGAGCTTGGAGAACGCGTGAGTCATGTGGTCATCATGGGCATCGGCGAACCATTTGACAATTATGATGAAATGATGGGATTCCTAAAAATCATTAATCATGATGATGGATTAAATATTGGAGCCCGCCATATTACCGTTTCAACGAGCGGGATCATTCCAAAAATCTATAAATTTGCAGATGAACACCTGCAAATTAACTTTGCCGTTTCTCTTCATGCTCCAAATACGGAGCTTAGAAGCCGTTTAATGCCAATCAACAAGGCATACAAGCTTCCTGAACTGATGGAAGCAATTGAGTATTATGTGAATAAAACAGGCCGCCGCGTGAGTTTTGAATATGGTTTATTCGGCGGAGTAAATGATCAGGTAGAGCACGCTGAAGAGCTCGCGAAGCTTATTAAGCATCTCAAATGTCATGTGAACTTAATTCCAGTCAACTATGTGCCTGAACGTGATTATGTCAGAACGCCAAGAGAACAGATTGATCTGTTTGAGAAGACATTGAAAAAACGCGGCATAAACGTAACGACCAGACGTGAACAGGGACACGACATTGATGCAGCATGCGGTCAGCTTAGAGCGAAGGAGCGCAAAGAAGAGACGAGGTGACTTCATGGAAACCGTTATTGTAACAGACAGGGGAAAAGTAAGGCAGCATAATGAAGACAGTGTTGGCGTCTATAAAAATGAAGACGGAGATGTGCTCGCGGTTGTTGCAGATGGTATGGGAGGTCACTTAGCAGGGGATGTTGCAAGTCAAATGACCATTGCGACTTTGAAAGAAATGTGGGAATCAGCTTCCCGCATTTCTTCCCCTGACCTTGCTGTACATTGGCTGAAAGAGCATATCGAAAAAGTGAATGCTATTTTGCTTGAACATGCATTGACACATCCAGACTGCAAAGGAATGGGGACAACTGTAGTTGCGGCAATCTGCACAGAAAGCTTTGCCACAATCGGTCATATCGGCGACAGCCGGGGTTACTTATGCAACACTGACGGTTTTAAACAAATAACCGAGGATCATTCACTTGTAAATGAACTCGTGCGTTCAGGACAGATTTCAAAGGAAGATGCAGAACATCATCCCCGAAAAAATGTTCTTGTAAGGGCTTTAGGGACAGAAGAACACGTTGAACTTGATCTGACATCCATTTGTCTTGAGGAATCAGATATTCTGCTTTTATGTTCCGATGGACTATCCAACAAAGTTGGCGAGAGTGAAATGAAGCAGACGCTTACCTCTCTCAGATCACTTGAGGAAATCGCATTATCTTTGGTCAAACAGGCAAATGATAATGGAGGAGAGGATAATATTTCACTCGTCATCGTCAAACAGCCGTCTGAAATCAAAGAGGGTGATCAGACGTGTTAATTGGCAAGCGATTAAGCGGCAGGTATAAAATTCTTCGGGTTATTGGCGGCGGAGGAATGGCAAACGTATATTTGGCGCGGGATATGATCTTAGATCGCGATGTTGCAATGAAAGTCCTAAGATTTGATTTTTCAAATGATGATGAATTTATTAAGCGATTCAGACGAGAGGCTCAATCAGCAACAAGCCTTGCCCATCCGAATATCGTCAGTATTTTTGATGTTGGGGAAGAGGATGGCATCTATTACATCGTCATGGAGTACGTTGAAGGCAATACGTTAAAACAATACATACAGCAATATGCACCCCTTCATCCAAGAGAAGCTTTAAATATCATGGAGCAGATCGTATCCGCGATCGCACACGCCCATGAAAATCATATCGTTCATCGTGACATTAAGCCGCACAATATTCTGATCGATCCGCATGGAAATGTGAAGGTAACTGACTTTGGCATCGCGATGGCACTCAGTTCTACGACAATTACCCAGACGAACTCTGTGCTGGGCTCTGTTCATTATTTATCGCCAGAGCAGGCGCGAGGAGGAATGGCGAATAAAAAATCAGATATTTATTCCCTCGGTATCGTTCTTTTTGAACTGCTTACAGGCAGACTTCCTTTTGACGGAGAATCTGCCATTTCCATTGCGCTGAAACATCTGCAGTCAGAAACACCTTCTGCTAAACGGTGGAATGCCACAATCCCGCAGAGTGTGGAGAATATCATTTTAAAGGCAATGGCCAAGGATACTTTTCACAGATATGAATCCGCTGAAGAGATGGAAGAAGATATTACAACTGCCCTGAAGCCAGAACGGCTTAACGAAGAGAAATTCGTCATTCCGGAAGATAATGAAGCCACAAAAGCGATTCCGATCATAACGGATTCTAATATGTATGAAAAGACCGACGATACGATGGTCCGCGCTCCTGAGAACATAGGAACAGATGAAACAAAAAAGCCGGTAAAAGAGGCAAATAAAAAAGGCAAAAAAGAAAAGAAGAAAAAGAACAAAGCCGGCATGATTATTCTGACAATCTTTCTTTTGCTTTTAGTAGCAAGCGTTGCAGCTGTAACTGTTGTTCCACCGCTGCTTATGCCAAAGGATGTTGAGGTGCCTGATTTATCGGGAATGCAGTATGAAGATGCGGTTAAAGAGCTCCTTGCTGAAAAATTTGTCGTGGATGACCCTATTTTAATTGAAGATGAAGAAATACAGGAAGGTTATGTTGTCAAAACAAAACCTGAAGCGGGCAAAACGGTAAAAGAAGGAGATACAATCATCATCTATGAAAGCTCCGGCAAAGAGAAGGTAGAGCTCGATGATTATGTGAACCGTGATATTAACCGGGTCCGTGATCTTCTTGAAAGAAAAGGGTTTACAAATATAAAAATTGAAGAAGAATTTAATGAAGCAGCAGCGGGAACGATTTTAGAACAGGACCCTGAACCTGGAGTTGAGGTCATTCCAGGAGAAGATGAGCTGGTGTTAACGGTAAGCAAGGGACCAGAGGAATTTGAACTGCAGGATTTGACAGGTTACTCAGAGGAAGCTCTGAACGCTTATATTGAAGAAAATGATCTGGAATTAGTCAGGAAAGATGTTTATTCAGACACAGTCAATAAAGGTGAAGTCATTTCCCAGTCTCCTGCCCCATCTGAAAAAGTTCTCCCTGGAGAGACACTTGAAGTGACAGTCTCCCTTGGTGCAGAACAAAAACCAAACCAAAAAGTGAAGAGAATAATCGAAATTCCTTATCCGCCCGAGCTTGCTGGACAGCCAGCCGAGGTCAGTATCAACATAGATGATGCGGAGCATTCTATTTCAGATGAGTACGAAACGTTTACGACCACTGAGAACACTTCACGTGAAATAGAATTTTCGATTGCACCTGGTGATAAAGCGTTTTATCAGGTTATCATCGACAAGAGGGTAGTGAAATCTGAAATTATTCCATACCCTGAGTAATTGTCTGCAGCAATCAAGGAGGAAATGTATGCCTAAAGGCAAAATTATTAAAGCGTTAAGCGGATTTTATTATTGTCTTGATGGAGAGCGGACGATTCAGTGCCGCGGACGCGGAGTCTTCCGTAAAAATAAAGTAACTCCGCTCGTTGGCGACGAAGTCATTTATGATTACGAAAATGAACGGGAAGGCACCATCCAGGAGGTACTGGACAGAAAAAACGAGCTAGTGCGTCCGCCGATTGCAAATGTCGATCAGGCCATCCTTGTATTTTCAGCTGTTGAGCCTGATTTCAGCACGGTGCTGCTGGACCGCTTTTTAGTCCTTATTGAATCGAACGAGATTGAGCCGATTATTTGCATCAGCAAAACGGATTTGATTGAAGATGAGAAACAAAAGAATGAGATTTTTGCCTATGCGGATGATTACCGCAGAATGGGATATGAAGTGAGGCTGACTTCTACACTTGAAGCTGATGGCATTGCCGAGCTGCTGCCATTGTTAAATGACCGCATCTCGGTATTTGCCGGACAGTCCGGTGTGGGAAAATCATCTCTTTTAAATGTGCTGCGCCCTGAACTTGCCCTTAAAACGAGCGATATCTCTGCCCATTTGGGCCGAGGAAAGCATACGACAAGGCATGTAGAGCTTATTCCTGTCGGATCTGGACTAGTTGCAGATACACCTGGCTTCAGTTCATTGGAATTTATGAATATTGAAGTTGAAGATCTTTCGTATTGCTTTCCGGAAATGAGAGAAAAAAGCGATCAATGCAAATTCAGAGCCTGCACACATGTGTCAGAGCCGAAATGTGCGGTTAAGACGGCAGTGGAAAATGGAGAAATCCCGAAATACCGGTATGACCATTATTTGAGTTTTATTGAAGAAATTAAGGATAGAAAGCCGAGGTACTAACCATGATTAAAATTGCACCATCGATTCTTTCAGCTGACTTTTCCCGCCTTGGAGCAGAAATTGAGGATGTTGAAAGAGGGGGAGCGGATTATATTCATGTCGATGTGATGGATGGCCATTTTGTACCTAATATCACAATCGGACCGCTGATTGTTGAAGCGATCAGACCGGTTACAAAGCTCCCTTTAGATGTTCATTTAATGATTGAGAATCCTGACGCTTTCATCGGTACATTTGCTAAAATGGGTGCGGATATCATTACTGTTCATGCAGAAGCATGCCCTCATCTGCACCGGACCATTCAGCTGATCAAGTCTGAAGGTGTAAAAGCGGGGGTAGTTCTTAATCCTCATACACCGGTCGATGTCATTAAACACGTCCTAGACGAACTTGATATGGTTCTTCTTATGACCGTGAATCCAGGGTTCGGCGGTCAATCCTTTATTCATTCTGTACTGCCGAAAATCACTGAAGTAGCAGAAATGGTGAAGGACCGCGGATTGCATACGGAAATTGAAGTGGATGGCGGAGTAAATGCAGAGACAGCCAAGCTTTGCATTGAGGCAGGAGCAAATGTCCTTGTTGCCGGTTCCGCTATATACAATCAGCAGGATCGCATGAAAGCCATTCGTGAAATAAGAAATGCTTAAGAACCGCTTTTTGCGGTTCTTTTTTTAAAGGCTCTTTCCGTAAACATTTTTCTTTTGAGACTAAATGTTGTAAACCTTAGTGGATTGCAGCGGAAGGAACTTGACTCCTGCGGGAATTAGAGCGAAATGGAAGACCCCGCAGGCTCGCCGAGGAGGCTTCCACGCTCCCCGCGGAAAGCAAGTTCCTGGAGCGGAAAGGAACGGACAACATTTATAATCGAAAACAACAATTTTTGTGAAACCAGACTTTCTGGACAGCCTCTTTTTTGAAAGTTTGCGCATTATAAAATAATATTATTATGTAAATTAGGTAAGGTGAGTGAAATGAAATCAATCTACATTGTTGCAGGCGGACCGAAAAGGTATATTCCATCTTTAGCAAGCTATGACAAGGATTCTGTTATCTGGATTGGTGTTGACAGGGGAGTCATCTTCCTGCAGGAAGCAGGCATTAACCCCGACAGAGCTTTTGGAGACTTTGATTCCATTTCAGATCATGAACGTGAGGATTTAGCGCAATCGTCTCTTGAAATGGACTTGTTTCCGTCAGAAAAAGATCAAACCGATACGGAGATTGCTTTAGAATGGGCAATTTTGCAGGAACCCTATGAAGTTTTTTTATTCGGTTCAACAGGGGGAAGACTGGATCATTTTCTTGCAAATACCCAGCTGCTTGCAAAGTATCCGGATGCACCGATTAAAATCATTGATCATACGAATGAAATAACAGTGCATTTGCCAGGCACTTATCATATTGAAAGAGAAAGCAGTCATCCGTATATTTCGTTTCTTCCTGTAAGCGGTGAAGTAAAAGGCATTACCCTTCTTGGCTTTAAATATCCGCTTTCAAATTGTCATATTAAGCTTGGCTCTACACTATGTATTAGTAATGAACTTATTCTTTCGTTCGGTACTTTTTCGTTTGAGCAAGGCATATTAATGATGGTAAGAAGTACTGATGAATAACTTCTGAAGCGTTTTTTAAACTATGATGTTTAAAAAAATAATCGGGGCTGCACTTGCTTCGCATACGATGAAGAATGAAAAAACAGATCCGCTGAATCTTTCATCATCATTTTGAACGAATGGCTGAGGAGGGAAAGTATGAAATTTTATACGATTAAATTACCGAAGTTTTTAGGTGGCATCGTTCGGGCGATGCTGGGATCATTTAAAAAAGACTAAATACCTAAAGCAAAGCGCCCTGGTCATTAAGGTATATATAAATGGCCTAAGAAGGCGCTTTTTGCCTTGTTGGGCCATTTCCCAAGGCTTTGAGAATATAAAAAAAGCACCGCGCAAAGCGGTGCTTTTTTCATATGTTTTAAATCCCGTCCTGAATTCGTTTCGAAAATCTATAGAAATGAACGGGTCAAAAGCTTAAAGCTTTTGATTAAACACGCTCAACTTTACCAGATTTTAAAGCTCGAGCAGATACATATACGCGTTTTGGTTTGCCGTCAACTAAGATACGTACTTTTTGAAGGTTAGCACCCCAAGTACGTTTTGAAGCGTTCATTGCGTGAGAACGTGTGTTTCCAGAACGTGTTTTTTTACCTGTGATTACGCATTTACGTGCCATCGTATTCCCTCCTAACTGCAAAAAACCTTTCCAATTCAAACATACTAATCTTGTTTGTCATGAGATACTTTAATAATTTATCACAACTCCTTTCGGAATGCAATAGTTCTTGCTTTTGCTTTCAAGAATTTTTCCTTGACATACATGAATAATTGATGCTGAATAATACTATAGGGTAAGATGTCCCGCGTCAGTGATATAGAATGACTTTTAAAAATCGCTTGAATATAGTAAAATAGCTTTAGCCTATGCGAACAATTCCAAAGGGGGAACAATCATGTCCATTGAGATGAAAACAAAGTACGGACAAATTGACATATCCAACGAAGTCATTGCAACGGTTGCAGGCGGTGCAGCAATAGACTGTTATGGCATTGTCGGAATGGCGTCAAAAAATCAGATCAAAGACGGAATCACTGAGATCTTAAGAAAAGAAAATTTCAGCCGCGGAGTTATTGTCCGTCAAGAAGAGGATCATATCAATATTGATATGTACATTATCGTCAGCTACGGAACTAAAATCTCTGAAGTGGCTCATAATGTTCAAACGAAAGTGAAGTACACACTGGATAAAACAGTTGGACTAGCTGTTGATTCAGTCAATATTTTTGTTCAGAGTGTTCGTGTAACGAACCCGTAGTAAGGAGGAAAAAGTCCGTGTCAATTACAACTTTAGATGGAAAACGTTTTGCAGAAATGATTTTGCAGGGGGCAGGACACCTGTCTAACAATGCAAAATACGTTGATGCATTAAACGTTTTTCCTGTTCCGGATGGAGATACTGGAACAAATATGAACCTTTCGATGACTTCAGGTGCGAAAGAGGTTCAAAATCATGTATCTGAACACATCGGCAAAGTCGGTGCAGCACTCTCAAAAGGTTTATTAATGGGAGCCCGCGGAAATTCAGGTGTTATTCTGTCTCAGCTGTTCAGAGGTTTTTCAAAAGCGATCGAATCAAAAAGCACGATTACAAGCGCTGATTTTGCAAACGCACTTCAGGCTGGTGTAAATACTGCGTATAAAGCGGTAATGAAACCTGTTGAGGGTACGATTTTAACCGTTGCGAAAGACTCTGCCAAAAAAGCGGTTGATACAATTGAAGCTGATTCATCTATTTCAATCGATCTATTAATGGAAGCGATTTTAACAGAAGCTAAAGCATCTTTGGAGAGAACGCCGGATTTATTGCCTGTCCTTAAAGAAGTTGGAGTAGTCGACAGCGGCGGCCAGGGACTTGTATTTGTTTATGAAGGTTTCCTTGCCGAACTAAGAGGCGAAAAGGTGTCAAATATTAAGGTTACTGCTTCGATGACGGATCTCGTAAGTGCTGAACATCACAAAAGTGTAGCTTCCCACATCAATACAGAAGACATTGAATTTGGCTACTGTACGGAATTTATGGTGCGGTTTGAAGATGATAAAGACGCTTTTACTGAAGAGACGTTCAGACAGGATCTCAGCGAGCACGGTGATTCTTTATTAGTCATTGCTGATGAAGAAATCGTTAAAGTACATATCCACGCAGAATATCCTGGCCAGGTTCTTACATATGCACAGCGTTATGGAAGCCTGATCAACATGAAAATAGAAAACATGCGCCAGCAGCACACAAGCTTGCTTGATGACGCTCCGTCTATGCCTGCTGCTGAACCTGTTTCCACAAAGAAAGAAAAACAAAAATACGGCATCGTTACCGTGACAATGGGAAAAGGCATTGCTGATCTTTTCAGAAGCATCGGCTCTCATTCTGTCATTGAAGGCGGACAAACGATGAATCCGAGCACTGAAGATATTGTTCAGGCCATTAAAGATGTTCATGCAGAGAATGTGATCATTCTGCCTAACAATTCAAATATTGTCATGGCTGCTCAGCAGGCGGCTTCTGTTGTTGATGATCACGTAATCGTTATACCTTCAAAAACAGTGCCTCAAGGAATGGCTGCATTGCTTGCATTCAATCCCGCGGGATCTGCAGAAGATAATGAAGAAATCATGAAAGATGCCCTTGGCTCTGTCAAAACAGGTCAAATTACGTACGCTGTCCGCGATACGAATATTGATGGACTTGATATTGAAAAGGGAGACTTCATGGGAATTGCAAATGGCAAAATTGTTACAAAAGACACAAACCAATTAGCCTCTGCGAAAAAGCTTCTTGAAACGATGATTTCAGAAGATGATGAAATTCTTACAATTCTTCAAGGTGAAGATGCTGCTGATGATGAACTGCAGGAATTGGTGCAATTCATCGAAGAAACTTATGAAGAAATAGAAGTAGAAGTTCATAAAGGTGAACAGCCTTTATATTCTTACATTTTTTCAATTGAATAAAACAAAAATATAGAAGGGGATCCCCCTTCTATTTCTTATGTAAGCTGAAATTTCATTAGCTTTCCTGAACTTTTTTTCCATTATGATTACGTTTTCGCAATGGATCATTTTCTGGTAAACTGAGCAGGGGGGAGAATAAGATTTTTTTTCAGTAACTTTTTTCTAAGCTTAGGGGGATTTTATGAAATATAGAAGTGTATTTGATATCATTGGACCCATTATGATCGGCCCGTCAAGCTCGCATACTGCAGGGGCTGCAAGAATCGGGAGAGTGGCACGGAGCCTGTTTGGAAGAGAGCCGAAGTGGGCGGCGATTTCGTTTTACGGCTCGTTTGCCAAAACATTTAAAGGCCATGGCACAGATGTAGCCATTATCGGCGGCTTGCTTGACTTTGATACATTTGATGAAAGAATCAAAACATCTTTAGAGATTGCAGATCAAAAAGGAATGAAAGTAACCTTCACAGAAGAAGAAGCGATAACGGATCACCCGAATACGGCGCGTGTCATTATCGGTGATGATCAAGGCCAGCTTGAGCTTGTAGGAATCTCGATCGGCGGCGGGAAAATTGAAATCACTGAACTGAATGGGTTTGAACTGAAATTATCAGGAAATCATCCTGCCATATTAGTTGTTCACAACGACCGTTTTGGCGCCATTGCTGCTGTAGCGAATGTTCTCGCAAAATATGCGATTAATATTGGGCATATGAATGTGGCGCGCAAGGAAAAAGGCAAGCTTGCTCTAATGACAATTGAAGTGGATCAAAACATCGATATCGCTGTATTGGATGAACTTAAAACACTGCCGAATATTCTTCAAGTAACAAAAATAGCAGATTAAGCCAATATAAGCAGTGATGTGACTGGGGGAAAAAACATGTTTCGAAATGTAGCAGAACTAGTCGAACTTGCTGAAAGCAAGGGCGTTAAAATAGCAGAAATTATGATTCAGCAGGAAATGGAAATGACCGGCAGAACGCGCGAGCATATTTTGTCCATGATGGATCAGAATTTAACGGTCATGGAACAAGCTGTTGAAAAGGGACTTGCAGGTGTGAAATCTCATTCAGGGCTGACTGGAGGAGACGCCGTTCTCATGCAGGCATATATCCAAAAGGGGAATTTCCTTTCAGGAGAAATTATTCTGGATGCCGTCAGTAAAGCGGTTGCCACAAACGAAGTGAATGCAGCAATGGGAACCATTTGCGCAACCCCTACTGCAGGATCGGCGGGCGTTGTTCCGGGAACTCTTTTTGCGGTAAAAGCGAAATTAAATCCAAGCAGAGAACAAATGATTGATTTTCTGTTTACTTCTGGTGCTTTTGGCTTTGTGGTTGCCAATAACGCATCTATTTCCGGAGCTGCCGGCGGCTGTCAGGCTGAAGTCGGATCTGCTTCAGGCATGGCTGCGGCTGCAATAACTGAGATGGCAGGCGGGACGCCTAGTCAGGCTGCAGAGGCGATGGCAATTACTCTGAAAAATATGCTTGGACTTGTTTGTGATCCGGTTGCCGGTTTAGTAGAAGTTCCATGCGTAAAAAGAAATGCTATGGGTGCAGCAAATGCTATGATCGCGGCTGACATGGCTTTAGCAGGCATTACGAGCCGCATCCCGTGTGATGAGGTGATTGATGCAATGTTCCGCATCGGCCAATCGATGCCGACTGCTCTTAAAGAAACAGCTCAGGGCGGACTCGCGGCCACTCCGACCGGCCGTGAACTCGAGGCGAAAATTTTTGGGATCTCGCTTAATGAACGCGGCTAATACCCTCATGCAGCCTGTCAGTGCCGTAAAGGGGATAGGAGCTGAGTCAGAAGAAATCTTGAATGGAATGGGCATTTATACTGTAAAAGATTTAATTGAATATTTGCCATATCGTTATGAAGATTATCGCCTGAAGGACTTAGCGGAAGTACAGCATGATGAACGGGTGACAGTCGAGGGGAAGGTTCATAGTGAACCTTCTCTTGCCTTTTTCGGCAAAAAGAAATCAAGGCTGACTGTCCGGGTTCTTGTTGGAAGATACTTAATCAGTGCGGTGTTTTTTAACCGCCCGTATTACAAAAAGAAGCTTGCGCTGCAGTCCACCATCACGATTTCGGGAAAATGGGACAAGCACCGCCAGACGATTTCAGTCAGTGAAATCGTATTTGGTCCTCAGGCAAAGCAGCATGAAATCGAACCGGTGTACTCAGTAAAAGAAAAGATCACGGTCAAAACGATGAGAAAGTTCATCAATCAGGCTCTTAGTCAATACGCATCTGCCATCACGGATATGATTCCTGTGCAGCTGATGGCCGCGTATCGTCTGCCTGCAAAAAAAGAAGCCATTTTTACGATGCATCACCCTTTGAAGCACGAGGATTTAAAGCATGCAAGAAGATATTTTGTCTATGAGGAATTCCTTCTTTTTCAGCTGAAAATGCAGGCTTTGCGAAAATTTCAGCGTGAGCAGTCTCATGGAATTATCCATCAGATCGATCCATTGCAATTAGATGGATTTACTGAATCTCTTCCTTTTCCTCTAACTAATGCTCAGCAGAGGGTAGTCGGAGAAATCTTAACTGACATGAAGTCAAACTACCGCATGAACCGCCTCCTTCAGGGAGATGTGGGCTCAGGTAAAACAGTTGTTGCGGCCATTGCTATGTATGCCGCTCATTTATCCGGCTATCAAGCTGCATTGATGGTGCCGACAGAAATTCTGGCAGAGCAGCATGCAGAATCGCTTGCGGAAATCTTCAGACGCTTCCCTGTCACTGTCGCCTTGCTTACCAGCTCGGTGAAAGGAAAAAAAAGAAGAGAACTCCTTCAGAGAGTTGCAGATGGCGAAATCCAATTTGTTGTCGGAACGCATGCCCTGATTCAGCAAGATGTCCATTTTGCAAAGCTTGGACTCGTGATTACAGATGAACAGCACCGCTTTGGTGTTGAGCAGCGAAAAGTGCTGCGCGCTAAAGGAGAAAACCCGGATGTCCTGTTTATGACAGCTACACCCATACCAAGGACGCTTGCCATCACGGCATTTGGCGAAATGGATGTCTCTGTGATTGACGAACTTCCGGCTGGGCGAAAACAAATAGAAACGTATTGGGTGAAGCACGAAATGCTGGACCGCATCCTTCGTTTCATTCATAAAGAACTGCAGGCAGGAAGACAG
The DNA here is from genome assembly GCF_009674765.1 of Metabacillus idriensis. Taxonomy (GTDB): domain Bacteria; phylum Bacillota; class Bacilli; order Bacillales; family Bacillaceae; genus Bacillus_P; species Bacillus_P idriensis. The sequence continues at coordinate 1,337,314 of NZ_WKKF01000001.1, forward strand.
GCTTATGTCATCTGCCCGCTTATTGAGGAATCCGATAAGCTTGATGTTCAAAATGCAATCGACGTTCACAGCACACTCGTTCATTTTTATAAAGATAAATGGAATGTGGGACTGATGCACGGCAGACTGACAAGTGCGGAAAAAGACGAAGTGATGAGGGAGTTCAGTGAAAACCTGGTTCAAATTTTGGTTTCCACAACCGTTGTTGAAGTAGGAGTCAATGTACCGAATGCGTCAGTAATGATGATTTATGACGCAGAGCGCTTCGGACTTTCACAGCTCCATCAATTAAGAGGCCGGGTAGGAAGAGGAAGCTCCCAGTCATACTGTATCCTGCTTGCTGATCCGAAATCAGAAACAGGCAAAGAACGCATGCGTGTGATGACAGAAACAGCGGATGGTTTTGAGCTGTCAGAGAAAGACCTGGAACTCAGAGGGCCAGGAGATTTTTTTGGCAGGAAGCAAAGCGGAATGCCTGAGTTTAAAGTGGCTGATATGGTTCATGATTACCGTGCGCTTGAAACCGCAAGGAGTGATGCGGCAAAGCTCGTTCAATCCGATGCTTTCTGGCACTCAGAAGAATACAGGGAACTCAGGGAGTATCTTGAACAAACAGGGGTTGTTGATGGAGATAAATTAGATTAATAGAATACTTCAATAGAGAAAGCAGATTGCATTTGGACCTTGCAATCTGCTTTATTTGATTATATACTACTATTAGTACCTAGTCTTAAGAGTGCGGACGGTGTCAGACTAAATGAGAAAATCCAAAAAAGAGCGGCAGTCGATGCTGCAGCAGACTATAAATGAAACACCCTTTATTACTGACGAAGAGTTAGCAGATAAATTCAGTGTCAGCATTCAGACAATCAGGCTTGACCGGCTTGAGCTTTCCATTCCGGAGCTTCGTGAACGGATTAAGCATGTAGCCGTCAAGCAGCTTGACGATGAAGTGAAATCACTTCCTTTAGAAGAAGTAATCGGCGAAATTATCGACCTTGATCTTGATTCCTCTGCCATTTCTATCTTTGAAGTGAAAAAAGAGCACGTGTTTGTCCGGAACCAAATCGCCCGCGGCCACCATTTATTTGCTCAGGCGAATTCACTGGCAGTTGCGGTCATAGATGATGAACTGGCTTTAACAGCTAAGGCAAATATTCGTTTTACCAGGCAGGTTAAAGAAAAAGAGAGAGTAATTGCTAAAGCTAAAGTGATAAAAATGGATGAAGACAAAGGAAGAACCACGGTCGATGTAAACAGTTATGTCGGAACTGAGCTGGTCTTCTCCGGCACATTTGAAATGTACCGGTCAAAAACAATGAAAAAGGCAGGTTTCAGCAATGAAGATCGCAATTGATGCAATGGGAGGGGACAACGCTCCTAAAGCTATCGTAGAAGGTGCAATGAAAGCTGTCACTCTATTTAAAGATATTGAGATTACCTTATACGGCAGAGAAACTCTTATTAAAGAACATCTTTCTAATCCGGAAAGAATCACAATTGTACATACGGATACCGTCATTGAAGCAACAGACGAACCTGTCAGAGCGGTGAGAAGAAAAAAAGATGCATCAATGGTGCTGATGGCAAACGCTGTAAAAGAAGGACAGGCTGATGCCTGTATTTCTGCAGGCAACACCGGAGCATTAATGACAGCTGGTCTATTTATTGTAGGCAGAATTGACGGAATTGAACGGCCTGCATTATCGCCGACACTTCCTACCACCCAAGGACAGGGATTCCTCATGCTTGATGTTGGGGCAAATGTTGACGCAAAGCCTGAGCATTTGCAGCAATACGCGATCATGGGCTCCATTTATGCCAAAAAGGTCCGCGGACTTGCAAATCCAAGAATAGGATTGCTGAATGTCGGCACAGAGGACAAAAAGGGAAATGAACTGACAAAAGCAGCTTTTCAATTATTAAAAGAATCTGATCTTAACTTTATTGGAAACGTTGAAGCGAGAGATTTGCTCGACGGAGTAGCAGATGTTGTCGTAACAGACGGATTTACCGGCAATGTTGCTTTAAAAACGGTAGAGGGAACGGCGCTTTCCGTATTTAAAATGCTGAAGTCAGCTTTAACCAGCAATATGAAATCAAAACTCGCAGCCGCTGTATTAAAGCCGCAATTAAAAGAAATCAAAGGGAAAATGGATTACTCCGAGTACGGCGGTGCCGGATTGTTCGGACTGAAAGCTCCTGTTATTAAAGCGCACGGCTCTTCAGACCCTAACGCTGTTTATAATGCAATCCGCCAGGCGCGCGAGATGGTAAACAACGATGTCTGCAAGACAATTCAGCAAACAATTGAGAAAACGAACTCTGTTCGGGGCCTCGAGAGGAGATAGAATATGAGTAAACTAGCCTTTATTTTTCCAGGTCAAGGATCACAGACTGTCGGCATGGGGAAAGATTTATATGATGAAGTGGAAGCATCGCGCAGCGTGTTTGCAGCTGCGGATGAAAAGCTTGGTTTTCAGCTTTCTGAAATCATCTTTGAAGGTCCGCAAGAAAAGCTGACATTGACATACAACGCACAGCCTGCGCTGCTGACAGCAAGCATCGCTGTTTTGGAAAGATTCAAAGAAAGCGGAATTCAGCCTGACTTTGTTGCCGGACACAGTCTTGGAGAATACACGGCACTTGTTGCAGGCGGAGTCCTTTCCTTTGAAGATGCTGTATATGCTGTCAGAAAACGCGGAGAATATATGAACGAAGCTGTTCCTGCTGGCGTCGGAGCGATGGCGGCGATCCTTGGAATGAATTCAGAGGATCTGCATGAAGTGACAGAACAAATCACAAACGATGGCTTCTCTGTGCAGCTGGCGAATTTGAATTGCCCTGGACAGATTGTCATTTCAGGAACGGCAGAAGGTGTAGAAAAGGCGTCAGCATTAGCAAAAGAGAATGGCGCTAAAAGAGCAATCCCGCTTGATGTGAGCGGACCGTTTCATTCAGAGCTGATGAAGCCTGCTGTAGAAAAGTTCAAAAGCATACTTGATGAAGTCAGCCTTAGTGATGCAGCTGTCCCTGTAGTGGCAAATGTTACAGCAGCACCTGTAACACGCAGTGCAGACATAAAGAACCTGCTCGTCGAACAATTGTTTTCTCCGGTAAAATGGGAGCAATCAGTAAGTAAAATGATTGAACAGGGTGTAACGACTTTCGTTGAAATCGGGCCTGGAAAAGTTCTTTCAGGATTAGTGAAAAAAATCGATCGCAAGGTAAACACGATTGCTGTATCTGACTTGGCATCAATCGAAGCTGCAATCGAAAAGCTCAGGGAGGTCAAATAATGGTTGAAGGTAAAGTGGCATTAGTTACTGGTGCATCAAGAGGAATCGGCCGCGCAATTGCACTTGAACTGGCTCAAAACGGTGCAAATGTAGCGGTGAATTACGCAGGAAGCGAAGCGAAAGCCAATGAAGTTGTCGATGAAATAAAAGCGCTCGGCAGAGAAGCATTTGCCGTTCAGGCAGATGTCAGCGACAGTGAGGCTGTAGCTGCGATGGTCAAAGCAACAGTTGAGCAATTTGGCAGACTGGATATACTAGTAAACAATGCCGGCATTACAAAAGATAATCTTCTGATGAGAATGAAAGACTCTGAGTGGGATGATGTCATCAACATCAATTTGAAAGGTGTTTTTCTGACGACAAAAGCGGTAACACGCCAAATGATGAAGCAGCGTCAAGGCCGAATCATCAATATTGCATCGATCGTCGGTGTAAGCGGAAATCCTGGCCAGGCGAATTATGTAGCGGCTAAAGCAGGTGTAATCGGTTTAACAAAAACAGCAGCTAAAGAGCTTTCATCGAGAAATATTACAGTCAATGCGATCGCACCCGGGTTTATCACAACCGATATGACGGATAAACTGACTGAAGAAGTAAAAACCGAAATGCTGAAGCAAATTCCGCTTGCCCGCTTTGGTGAGCCATCTGATATTTCAAATGCGGTCACGTTCTTAGCTTCTGATAAAAGCAGCTATATCACAGGGCAGACGATCCATATTGATGGCGGAATGGTCATGTAAAAAAGAATTTTGTGTCTTGCTTTGGATTCTCTGATTTCGGCTAGTTTTTTAATAGGATATACACTATAATACTTTGAGGGGAGGTGAAATGTTATGGCAGATGTACTAGCTCGCGTAACGAAAATTATCGTTGACCGTCTTGGTGTTGATGAGGCTGAAGTAAAAATGGAAGCTTCTTTTAAAGACGATTTAGGTGCGGATTCCCTTGATGTAGTAGAACTTGTAATGGAACTTGAAGATGAGTTCGACATGGAGATTTCTGATGAAGATGCAGAAACAATTGCAACAGTGGGTGACGCTGTGAACTACATACAAAGTCAACAGTAATGTTGCATTTAAAGTCCCGTTTTAAAGCGGGGCTTTATCCCTTTTAAAACATGGGAACAAAAATGAAAAGATGCGGTTGTTTAAGTGATGGAGGTACCTATGCCGAAGATGAATTACAGAGAGAGAAGATCGTTTGTCAAAAAAGCAGAATTCAAACAATTTCAAGAACAAATTGGCCATACATTTCAAAATGAAAGACTTTTGTATCAAGCCTTCACACATTCATCCTATGTGAATGAGCATCGCAAAAAGCCTTACGAGGACAATGAAAGACTGGAATTTTTAGGAGATGCGGTTTTAGAATTAACGATTTCTCAGTTTTTATTTAAGAAATATCCAACAATGAGCGAAGGGGACTTAACTAAGGTCCGAGCGGCTATTGTATGTGAGCCTTCGCTTGTAGCATTTGCAAATGAATTATCATTTGGAAAGCTTATATTGCTTGGTAAAGGTGAAGAAATGACTGGCGGAAGAGCAAGACCTGCTCTGCTGGCAGATGTTTTTGAAGCATTTATTGGAGCATTATATTTGGATTCAGGGCTTGATCCTGTCGTTGCCTTTTTAGAAAAATGTGTATTTCCTAAAATTAATGATGGTGCTTTTTCTCATGTGATGGATTTTAAAAGTCAGCTTCAGGAGTTTGTTCAAAGAGACAGCAAAGGTTCTTTGGAATATAAAATTCTTCAGGAGAAGGGCCCTGCCCACAATCGCGAGTTTGTGGCCACTGTCTCTCTAAATGGAGAAATCCTCGGAACCGGAAACGGCAAATCAAAAAAAGCGGCTGAACAGCATGCCGCGCAAGAAGCATTAACAAAACTGAAACCTCATTAAGATGAATTAACCCCCGGAAATCAGGGGGTTCTCTTTATGTCCGGCAGTTTTCAAATGGCTCTTTTCGTAAACATTGTTGCTTTTTGACTAGATATTAAAATCTTAAGTGAATTGTGGCGGATAAACTTGACTCCTGCGGGAAATTAGAGGGAAATGGGAGACCCCGCAGGCAGGGCCGAGGAGGCTCCCAGCCGGACCTCGGAAAGCAAGTTCCTGTAGCGGAAAGTAACGGACAACATTTATAATCGAAAACAACAATCTATGCGAAAACAGCTTTTCAAATAAAGGTTTCGTGCAAGATTTCTATTAATAGTTCGCTGCATCTGGATGGATTGCGGGAAGGGGCTTTATCTTTTCAAACAAACTGCCCTGAATTATGATAGAATATGGTTGATTTTAAAGAATAGTAGGGAGGATCCTAAATGTTCCTCAAACGTTTGGATATAGTAGGATTTAAATCATTCGCAGAGCGGGTGAATGTAGATTTTGTAAAAGGCGTGACCGCAGTAGTCGGACCAAACGGCAGCGGGAAAAGCAATATTACCGATGCCATTAGATGGGTGCTTGGCGAGCAGTCGGCAAGGTCACTCCGTGGAACGAAAATGGAGGATATTATCTTTGCCGGAAGCGACTCAAGAAAAGGCGTAAATATGGCGGAGGTTACACTCACTCTTGATAACGAGGAGCAGTTTCTGCCGATCGATTATCATGAGGTATCGGTTACGAGAAGAGTATACAGATCTGGTGAAAGCGATTTTTATATTAACAATCAGTCTTGCCGGCTGAAAGATATTGTCGATCTTTTTATGGATTCCGGACTTGGCAAAGAAGCTTTTTCAATCATCAGCCAAGGAAAAGTGGAAGAAATTCTCAGCAGCAAAGCGGAGGAAAGACGCAGCATCTTTGAAGAAGCGGCAGGTGTTTTAAAATATAAAACACGAAAGAAAAAAGCAGAATTCAAATTAGCAGAAACGCAGGAAAATCTTAATCGTGTTCAAGATATACTTCATGAACTTGAAGGCCAGGTCGAGCCTCTTAAAATTCAGGCATCGATTGCAAAGGATTTTCTGGAAAAAAAAGAAGAGCTTGAGCAATTTGAAGTAGCTCTCACTGTTTATGAAATTGAAGAGCTTCATAAAAAATGGGAGTCTTTATCACAGACTGTTGAGAATGGAAGACTGCAAGAAAGCAGTCTGTTTGCCTCTGTTCAAAAGAAAGAAGCTGAAATTGAACAAACCAGAGATCAGTCCCAGGCACTCGACGAATCTATCAATGATCTTCAGCAAGTGCTGCTTCTTGCAAGCGAGGACCTCGAAAAGCTTGAAGGCCGCAAAGAAGTTCTTAAAGAGCGCAAAAAAAATGCTCATCAGAATAAATCTCAGCTGCAAAAAATAATAGAAGAAGCATCTGAACGGACAGCAGCTCTTGAGAATGAAAAGAAAACCCAGTCAGCATTATTGGAAAAGCTCCAAAAAGAAGTCAGCGATCTTAAAAAGCAGCTTCAGGAGAAACAAACACTGCTGTCAACGTACGATCAGAACATTGAAGAGAAAATTGAATCTCTCAAAAGTGAATATTTTGATTTGCTGAATGCACAGGCACAGGCAAGAAATGAAATGACGTACATAGATGATCAAATGGATCAGCAAACAAAAAAAACCGGCCGGTTAAAAGAAGCAAATCAAAAGTACATTAACGAACGAAATGAAATTGAAGAGAAAAAGAGAAGACTTAAAGCAAAGCTTTCTTTACTTGAAGATCAGCTGGATGAACAAATTAAAACCTTCCGTGCCGCACAGGCAAAATTAGAGAAGGACAAAGCAGCTTATCAAAAAAGAGAAACGGCACTTTATCAAGCCTATCAATATTTGCAGCAGACAAAATCGCGCAAAGAAATGCTTGAGGCTATGCAGGAGGATTACGCAGGATTTTTCCAAGGTGTAAAGGAAGTCCTGAAGCAGCGCCATCAGCTTCAAGGCATTCATGGAGCCATTGCAGAGCTTATATCAACGGACAAGCAGTATGAAACAGCAGTAGAAATTGCCCTTGGCGGTGCTGCGCAGCATGTGGTAGTTGAAGACGAACAAGCTGCAAGAACAGCGATTTCTTATCTGAAGAAAAATGCGTTTGGACGTGCGACATTCCTGCCATTAACTGTCATGAAGGAACGCGCCGTTTCAGCGCATGATCTCCAAACATTGAGAAGCCACAGTGCTTTTAAAGGAATTGCTTCAGATCTGGTTTCTTTTGACCCTCGCTACCAGAAGGCTGTATCTAATTTGCTCGGCACAGTCGTTGTCACAGAAGATTTAAAGGGTGCAAATGAACTTGCTAAACTGCTAAACTACCGTTTTCGCTTCGTTACCGTGGGCGGAGACGTCGTAAACCCCGGGGGATCGATGACAGGCGGAGCCGTCAAGCAAAAAAACAATTCACTCTTAAGCCGCAGCCGCGAATTAGAAACAATTGAAAAGCAATTTAATGAAATGAGCGACAAAACAAGTCAGCTTGAAGAAGACGTGAAATCACTGAAGCACTCAATTTCAGCTCTGGATCAGCAGGTTGAACTTCAAAGAGAAAAAGGAGAGCAGCTGCGGATTGAAACACAGTCAGTCCGGTCCGAACTGAGAGAGATGGAAATGAACGAGAAGAATGTAAACAATCATCTTTCTCTTTATGATGCCGAAAAAGAATCATATCAGATTGAAGAGGCCAGAATGATAAAGCGGAAAGAAGAGCTTTCGGTGCAGCTGGATGCTTCACAGGAAAAAATGAAGAATCTTGATCAGCTTATTGCTGAATTATCTGCACAAAAAACAACCCAGCAATCTTCAAAAGAAGAAGTACAAAACGAGATGACCGATCTGAAAGTTGTTTTAGCAAGCAAAAAGCAATCACTCGAAAATCAGCTTGAAAAAGCAGATCGGACAAAGCTTGAGCTTGATAATCAGCATAAAAAGCTGACAGAAGCGCGGGAAGATTTGAATTTCCTGCACGATGAAATGAATTCCAATTTTTCAGGTGAAGAAAAATTAGAGGAAACAGCCCGTCAAAAACGCGAAGACAAAAACAAGACGATTGAACTGATTTCCGTCAGACGAAATCAGCGCCTGAAACTTCAGGATCAGCTTGAGGTTTCTGAACGGGAAGTGAAAGAATTAAACAGGCAGCATAAGCAGCTTTCAGATCTGCTAAAAGATGAAGAGGTCAGATTAAACCGATTCGATGTAGAACTTGATAATCGACTGAATCATTTACGCGCGGAATACTTGCTTTCATTTGAAGCTGCCAAAGAAAAATATGTTCTGGATCTTGATGCGGGTGAGGCACGCAAGCGGGTAAAACTCATTAAACTTGCGATTGAAGAGCTTGGAACGGTCAATCTTGGAGCAATTGATGAATATGAAAGGGTTTCAGAACGATTCCATTTTCTGACTGATCAGCGCAATGACCTTCAAGAAGCCAAAGACACTCTCTATCAGGTTATTGGGGAAATGGATGAAGAAATGAAAAAGAGATTTCATCATACCTTCACCCAAATCAGATCTCATTTTGAGTCTGTCTTTCAAGCGCTATTTGGAGGCGGCCGAGCAGAGCTCAGGCTTACAAATCCAGATGATCTGCTGAACACAGGGGTAGATATTGTTGCTCAGCCTCCAGGAAAAAAACTTCAAAACCTCGGTCTTTTATCAGGCGGAGAGCGTGCATTAACAGCAATTGCATTGCTTTTCTCTATTTTAAAAGTCCGTCCGGTGCCATTTTGTGTCCTTGATGAGGTCGAAGCAGCGCTTGATGAAGCAAATGTCCACAGGTTTTCTCAATATCTGAAGAAATTCAGCAAAGACACACAATTTATCGTTATTACACACCGCAAAGGCACGATGGAAGATGCTGATGTACTGTATGGCGTCACCATGCAGGAGTCAGGCGTTTCCAAGATGGTTTCAGTCCGCTTGGAAGAAACAAAAGAATTTGTGCAATCAGGATGAAAGGAAGAAGCTGAATGAGTTTTTTAAAAAAATTAAAAGAGAAATTTACACAGCAGCAAGAGCCGGATTCTTCGCCGGAAAAATTTAAAGACGGCCTGACAAAAACACGGGTTTCATTTTCAGAACGGGTGAATAATCTTGTAGCCCGCTACCGCAAAGTAGACGAAGAGTTTTTTGAAGAGCTTGAAGAAGTCTTGATCGGTGCCGATGTTGGCGTATCAACGGTCATGGAATTGATTGATGAGCTGAAAACAGAAGTAAAGCGCCGCAACATCCAAGATTCAAAAGATGTGCGTTCTGTCATTTCAGAAAAGCTCGTTGACATCTATCAAGGGGAAGATGCTGAATCTCCAAAACTTGATATTCAGGAAGGCCGATTAAACGTCGTCCTGTTTGTCGGAGTAAACGGTGTTGGAAAAACAACGACAATCGGAAAACTTGCACACAAGCTTAAGAGCGAGGGCAAATCCGTTCTGCTCGCTGCAGGAGACACATTCCGCGCTGGTGCGATTGAACAGCTGGAAGTTTGGGGAGAGCGCACAGGAGTGGATGTTATTAAGCAGTCAGCCGGATCTGATCCCGCAGCAGTCATGTTTGATGCAGTCCAGGCAGCTAAAGCAAGAAAAGTAGATGTCTTATTGTGCGATACAGCAGGACGTCTGCAAAATAAGGTAAACCTCATGAAAGAGCTCGAAAAAGTGAAGCGCGTGATCGAACGTGAAATTCCTTTCGCTCCTCATGAAGTGCTGCTCGTCCTTGACGCAACAACTGGCCAAAATGCCATGGTCCAGGCGAAACAATTTTCTCAGGCGACAGATGTATCAGGCATCGTCCTGACGAAGCTTGATGGCACGGCAAAAGGCGGCATCGTTCTCGCCATCCGCAATGAACTGAGCATACCGGTGAAATTTGTCGGCCTCGGCGAAAAAATGGATGACCTTCAGGAATTTGATGCTGAACAGTATGTATATGGATTATTTGCTGATTTAGTGGAAGAAGCCTAATCAGAGAAAACTGTCTCATGAAGCCGTGAATACGGCTTGTGGTGAGGCAGTTTTTTCTTATCTTGAGAAATGGTAGGCTGCATACCGAAAAATGACCAAGAAATCATTGTAAATCACAGGAAAATGGCATTTAGTTGATGTATCTGGACTTTATCTGGCTTCCTTTCCGCTATCCGCAAACGAGTTTCGGGAACGGTTCCGCATTTCATGGTGGCAAGCTTCACCTCCTAGCCCCTCGGCCAGAACGGATCCGCCAGTAAAGGCAAAAAGCGTCTTTTCTGTCGGATCCTTATCTGTCTGTCGGGTCTGACCAGTCGGTTCCGCTTTTCTCGGTGTCTAGCTCCATCGCCCAACTCCTCGGCCAGAACGGATCATCCAGCAAAGGCAAAAAGCGCCTTCACTGGCTGATCCTTATCTGTCTGTCGGGTCTGACCAGTCGGTTCCGCTTTTCTCGGTGTCCAGCTCCACCTCCTAGCCCCTCGGCCAGAACGGCTCCGCCAGCAAAGGCAAAAAGCGCCTTCACTGGCTGATCCTTATCTGTCTGCCTGCGCTAAACGGGCGATTCCTCTTTTCTAAGTGTTAAGAAAAAAACTTGACATGTATTTCAATAGCTTGTAAACTAATGACTTGTAAAGGCAATTCCCTTAACAAAGGAGAGACGCTGAGTGATGCTTGAAAAAACAACGAGAGTAAATTATCTGTTTGACTTTTATCAATCGTTGTTGACACCAAAGCAAAAAAGCTATATGTCGCTTTATTATCTTGATGATTACTCCTTGGGAGAAATTGCTGAAGAGTACGACATTAGCCGGCAGGCCGTGTATGATAACATAAAACGAACTGAGGCAATGTTAGAGCAATATGAAACCAAATTATTGCTTTTTCAAAAATTTCAAGAGCGTCAACATTTGATTGAACAATTAAAAGCTGCAGCGTTCAAGATTGATCAGGAACGTTCACTTTTGACGCTGATTGAGGCGCTGGAGAAATTAGATTAGGAGGCGGCATGTATGGCATTTGAAGGATTAGCCGACCGACTGCAGAATACAATCGCAAAAATCCGCGGCAAAGGCAAAGTGTCGGAGTCTGATGTAAAAGAAATGATGCGTGAAGTGCGATTAGCACTTTTAGAAGCAGACGTTAACTTTAAAGTCGTAAAAGATTTTGTGAAAAAAGTAAGCGAACGGTCAGTAGGACAGGAAGTTATGACAAGCTTAACTCCTGGCCAGCAGGTCATTAAAGTTGTTAAAGAAGAGCTGACTGCTTTAATGGGCGGCGAACAGAGCAAAATTGCCGTCGCCAATAGACCGCCAACCGTTATTATGATGGTTGGTCTGCAAGGTGCCGGTAAAACAACGACAACAGGAAAGCTTGCGAATCTGCTTCGAAAGAAACATAACCGCAATCCTCTGTTGGTCGCTGCAGATATTTACCGTCCTGCTGCCATCAAACAGCTTGAAACACTTGGAAAACAGCTGAATATGCCTGTCTTTTCCCTGGGTGATCAAGTAAGTCCTGTTGAAATTGCCAAGCAGGCGATTGAGCATGCAAAAAAAGAACATCTTGATTACGTTCTGATTGATACAGCGGGCCGTCTTCATATTGATGAAACACTGATGGATGAGCTTCAGCAGGTAAAAGAATTATCAAAACCTGATGAGATCTTCCTCGTTGTTGATGCAATGACAGGACAGGATGCCGTAAATGTAGCACAAAGCTTCAATGATCAGCTCGGCTTAACAGGCGTAGTCCTGACAAAGCTTGATGGCGACACACGGGGCGGGGCTGCACTATCCATCAGATCTGTAACCCAAACACCAATTAAGTTTGTAGGTCTTGGTGAAAAACTGGATGCAATTGAAGCATTTCATCCAGAACGCATGGCATCCCGTATTTTAGGCATGGGCGATGTTCTCACATTGATTGAGAAGGCACAGGCCAATGTGGATGAAGATAAAGCAAAAGAACTTGAACAAAAAATGAGGACTGCTTCGTTTACATTTGACGACTTCCTCGAACAGCTCGGACAAGTCCGCAGCATGGGACCGCTTGATGAGCTTCTTGGAATGCTCCCTGGCGCAAACAAAATTAAAGGGTTAAAAAATGCTCAAGTCGATGAAAAACAGATCGGATCTGTTGAAGCCATCATCCGTTCGATGACGAAGGAAGAAAAACAGCATCCTGAAATCATCAACTCTGGCCGCAGAAAGCGGATTGCAAAAGGAAGCGGAACGACCGTCCCGGAAGTAAACCGTCTCTTAAAGCAATTTGAAGACATGAAAAAGATGATGAAACAAATGACGAGCATGTCAAAAGGCAAGAAAAAAGGCGGAATGAAATTTCCGTTTATGTAACAATTTTTAGGTGTTAAGAAAAAACACTTTACAAAGTGCTTTTTCATTGATATCATACTATCTTGTTGAAATATTTTCGGAGGTGCTTTATAAAATGGCAGTAAAAATTCGTTTAAAACGCATGGGAGCTAACAAATCTCCTTTCTATCGTATCGTAGTTGCAGATTCTCGTTCACCACGTGATGGACGTTTCATCGAAACAGTTGGAACTTACAATCCAGTTGCTAACCCGGCAATCGTTGACATCAACGAAGAGCTTGCTCTTAAATGGATGCAAAATGGTGCAAAACCATCTGACACAGTTCGCAACTTGTTCTCAAACCAAGGCATTATGGAAAAATTCCATAACGCTAAACACAGCAAGTAAGGGCTGATTCGATGAAAGAGTTAATCGAGTCGATCGTGAAGCCGCTTGTTGACCATCCTGAAGATGTGTCTGTTGTAGAAAATGAACGTGAACATCAAATTGTCTACGAATTAACCTTACATCAAGATGATATCGGCAAGGTGATTGGAAAACACGGCCGGATAGCGAAAGCGATTCGGACTGTTGTATACGCAGCAGGATCTAACTCTAAAAAAAGAGTCCAGTTGGAAATTAATGATTAAGCAAAAAAGGGGAGGTATAACCTCCCTTTTTTTTGTACAATGAAAGTGATAAAGAAATGCTGTTTTTAGAATAGGTTACCGGAGGAATGGCGATGGAAATCTTCCAGACAGTTATGGTCAAACAAATATTGACAGAAACGAGCAGGGAACAGCTTTTAAATCATTTCATGCAAACCAAACAGCAGCTGGAACGGGAAATTGATCAGCTTTCTTTTCAGCTGAAGAAAAAAGAAAAAACGAATCAGACAGAAGAAATGCGCAAACAATATCAGCGGGAAATATCAAAGCGGATGGATAAAATAAAAATAGCCGACTTTCAAATACAGCAATTACATACTCTGCCGCTTGGAAGCGAAATGAAAGAAAAAGAGATGAATGCCATCCTGGAGGTTCAAGTCGGGGACCGCTGGGATGATCTAATAAAAGAAAAGACAATTGTGATTAAAGATGGAATAGTAGTCGAAATACGCTAGAGGTGAATAGGAATGGCAGAAAAATGGTTTAATGTAGGGAAAATCGTAAATACTCATGGTGTAAAAGGAGAAGTCAGAGTTTTATCGACGACGGATTTTCCTGAAGAACGCTATCAGACAGGAAATGTTCTCTATCTCTTTCAAAATGAACAGAAAGAGCCTGTAGAAGTAAAAATTAAAACACATCGTTTTCATAAAACATTCGATCTCCTTACATTTGAAGGACATGGTTCTATCAATGATGTCGAGAAATTTAAAAATTCTCTTATTAAAGTCCCTGAAAGCCAGTTAACAGATCTTGATGAAGGTGAGTACTATTTTCACGAAATTATCGGCTGTACGGTTTTAACGGACGAAGGAGAAGAAATTGGAACGATTAAAGAAATTCTCGAAACAGGGGCCAACGACGTATGGATTGTCAAAAGAAAAAACAAAAAGGATGCCTTAATTCCTTTCATTGATGATGTTGTTAAGGAGATTGATGTAGAAGAAAAGCGCATTGTTATTTCACTAATGGAAGGACTAATTGACGAATGAGAATTGACTTTTTAACTCTCTTTCCGGAAATGTTTCATGGAGTGATCGGCAATTCCATTTTGAAAAAAGCGGAAGAAAAAGGTGCCGTCAGCTTTAAAGTAACCAATTTCAGAGATTACTCTGACCATAAACACTCAATTGTGGATGACTATCCATATGGCGGAGGAGCGGGCATGGTTTTGAAGCCGCAGCCAATATTCGATGCTGTAGAGGATATTCAAAAAGAAAGCGGATCTGCTCCTAAAATTATTCTCGTATGCCCTCAGGGTGAAACGTATACCCAGAGAAAAGCAGAGGAACTTGCAAAGGAAGAGCATTTGGTTTTTATCTGCGGACATTATGAAGGATATGATGAGAGAATCAGAGAGCATTTAGTAACGGATGAAATTTCGATTGGAGATTTTATCCTTACTGGCGGTGAATTAGCTTCGATGGTTATTGCAGACAGCGTCGTCAGGCTGCTTCCGGACGTTTTGGGCAATGAGGACTCTCCAATGCTTGATTCCTTCAGTACAGGGCTCCTGGAGCATCCTCACTACACTCGTCCATCTGAATTCCGCGGCATGAAGGTTCCGGATGTATTAATCTCCGGCAATCACGCTAAAATTGATGAATGGCGGGAAAAAGAATCGCTGCGAAGGACGTTTAACAGAAGACCTGATTTGCTCAGCTCCTTCGATTTATCAGACAAGCAGAAAAAGTGGATAGAAGAATTTAAAAAAGGTTAAATGCAGTATTGCGTGAGCTGTTTCGATATGATATGATGTTTCTTGTGATTTGGTTGCCTATAAAGTGTTTTTCCTTGAAAGGCATTTGGCGCTCGTCACACTAAAACGGTGTTCCGCTGCATGATTTATTTTGTAATGAGCATCTGTTGGAAGGAGTTGAAAACGATGCAAAAACTAATTGAAGATATCACTAAAGAACAATTAAGATCTGATCTTCCTGCTTTCCGTCCTGGAGACACTGTACGTGTACACGTTAAAGTTGTTGAGGGAACTCGTGAGCGTATTCAGATTTTTGAAGGTGTTGTCATTAAGCGTCGTGGTGGTGGAATCAGCGAAACTTTCACAGTTCGCAAAATTTCTTATGGGGTAGGCGTTGAGCGTACATTCCCAGTTCACACACCTAAAATCGCACAGTTAGAAGTTATCCGTCGCGGTAAAGTACGCCGTGCGAAACTTTACTACTTGCGCGAACTACGCGGTAAAGCGGCTCGTATTAAAGAAATTCGATAATCGATCGTACCTAAAAGGGCTTGTCTACTTTGAACAAGCCCTTTTTTCTTAATGTAAACAAACAATGGCTCTGCGCAGCCCGACTATAAAAGATTCATGACAAAAACGTGTATGAGAAGGTGAACTAAAAAGATGACCCGAAAAAAGAGCGAGTTGTTCGAATGGATTAAAGCACTCGCTATTGCAGTAATACTCGCAGCTGTTATCCGTTTTTTCTTATTTGCGCCAATTGTTGTGGATGGCTTGTCCATGATGCCTACTCTGCACGATCAGGACCGTATGATCGTTAATAAGATTGGCTACAAAATAGGTGAACCGGAACGGTTTGATATTGTCGTGTTTCATGCAACAGAGGAAAAGGATTACATCAAAAGAGTCATCGGACTTCCGGGTGACCGTGTAGAATACCGTGATGATACGCTCTACATTAACGGAAAAGCCTACGCTGAGCCTTATTTAGATGAGTATAAAAATACGCTGATTGACGGACCTTTAACAGAACCGTTTACAGTAGAAGAAGTTCCGGAAGGCCAGTTGTTTGTAATGGGGGATAACCGCAGGTACAGCAAAGACAGCCGCCATATCGGCCCGGTGCCCAAAGATGAGGTTATGGGACAAACCAGCCTGATCTACTGGCCATTAAATGATATTCGATTTGTTAAGTAATGCTCTTTTCGCAGTCTATGTTTCTCAGCAAGTGCACAGAAAACATGCGAATGAGTAAAGAAATAAAGCAGGTGTAAAGAATGACTATCCAATGGTTTCCCGGCCACATGGCCAAAGCAAGACGTCAAGTAACCGAAAAATTAAAGTTAATAGATATCGTATTTGAACTTGTCGATGCGAGAATTCCAGTTTCATCAAGGAACCCGATGATCGATGAGATTATTTCAAGTAAACCGAGAATTGTGCTGCTGAATAAAGCAGATATGGCTGATCCGAAGGCGACCCAGCAATGGCTTGCCTATTTCAAAGAGCAGGGCATTCACGCATTGCCGATTGATGCTAAAACGGGTACAGGCATGAAGCAGATTGTTTCGATGTCAAAAGAAGTCCTGAAAGAAAAGTTTGACAGACTGGCTGCAAGAGGAGTTAAACCAAGAGCGATTCGCGCATTGATTATCGGCATTCCAAATGTAGGAAAGTCGACGCTTATTAACCGTCTGGCAAAAAAGAATATGGCAAAAACCGGAGACCGTCCGGGTGTTACTACTGCGCAGCAGTGGGTGAAAGTAGGCAAAGAGCTTGAACTGCTTGATACTCCAGGGATTCTATGGCCTAAATTTGAAGATGAGCTTGTCGGGCTCAAGCTTGCAACTACAGGTGCCATAAAAGATGCTATCTTAAATCTCCAGGAAGTTGCTTTTTATGCATTGGGATTTTTGGGGGAAAAGTATCCGCACCGGCTTAAAGAAAGATATGCACTTGAAGAAATTCCTGAAGATCGTGTAGAGCTTTTTGATGCTGTAGCGAAAAAAAGAGGATGCATCATGTCAGGCGGATGGGTGGACTATGATAAAACCTCCGAGCTTCTTCTGAGAGAAATCCGTTCTGAAAAGCTTGGACGCCTGAGCTTTGAAACGACAGAAAGCATTCAGCAATAAGAAAAGAAGACTCGCTAAATGGCGCGTCTTTATTTTTTTTGTAAAAGGTTAGGCTCTTTTAGTCCGTACATATTGATAAATAAAGGCAGTGATATCTATGAAAAAGCAATCAACTGATCAAATCAGGCAAAAATTGATTCAAGTACAGCATTCAGATGACCCATTTTTACTCGAATGCATAAAAGATGAACGAAAAAGTGTACAAGCACTCGTCAATAAATGGATGCGCAAGTTTGAACAGAAGAAAAAAGATATGCAGATGTTTGAAGACATGATGACATTTGAGCGTCAGGCAAGAGACAAGGGATATAAATACATATGCGGAATTGATGAAGTCGGAAGAGGACCTCTCGCAGGCCCTGTTGTGGCTGCAGCAGTTATCCTGCCTGAAGAATTTTATCTGCCGGGGTTAACTGATTCCAAAAAATTGTCTGCAGAAAAAAGAGACCTTTTTTACGAGACCATTCTGAGTGAGGCTGTTGCTTATGGAGTCGGCATTATTTCACCTGCGCAAATTGATGAGCTGAACATCTATCAGGCTACAAAAGCGGCGATGCTGAAGGCTGTTGATGAGCTCGCTGTGAGCCCTGAGTACATGCTTATTGATGCGATGGAGCTTGCCCTCCCAATCCCTCAAGAATCATTGATAAAAGGGGATGCAAGAAGCGTGAGCATCGCTGCGGCCTCTGTCGTGGCAAAGGTAACGAGAGATCGAATCATGAAAAAGCTGGCAGAAACATTTCCGCAGTATGGCTTCGATCAAAATATGGGATATGGTACAAAACTGCATCTTGAAGCTTTAAATAGGGATGGGATAACTGATTATCACCGCAAGAGTTTTTCTCCAGTGAAAGAAATGGCACTCATTAAATAAGGGGGCAGCGCTAATGGATCCTATCATTACTGGTAAACCTCAGGTATTCAGTCAAAAAGAAGAAATGCCTGGTTTCAGGAAGAATGATATCGTTTATGGGAAAATCCTTGATAAAAAGGGGGATCGAGCTGTTATACAAATTGGAGAAACTAAACTTCATGCAAGGATCGACAGCAGTTTTCCTTCTTCAGGCAGCTATTGGTTTGAGGTGAAATCCAGTAAAGAGAACGATGCCATTCAGCTGAAAATGCGGTCGTTTGCAGAGATGTCCGGAAAGCATTCAGATGCACCGGCATTTATCCTGAATCTTTTAAAGCAAGCTAATGTTCCCCGTACTAAAGAGAATGTTGATTTCATGCATCAGCTGCTGCAGGAGCACCCTGGAATCAAGCGAACAGAGCTGCAGCAGACATTGAAGCATGCTGCTGAAACAGGAAGACGAGATCCGGCAACACTGATGGCGTCCATATCATTCGCTTTGAAAAATAACATTCCTCTGTCTGCAGCGGTCTTAAATGCCCTTTTTGATGTGCAAAGCAGGGAAACCCTCTATGATCAATTAAAACAGCTTCACAGTGTACTGGAGACTGAAGAAGCCCTTAAGACTCAAATTGGCTCCATAATCGCTCGGGATACCGAAAAAAATGCTGACGCCCTGGCCGGAGTATTATCTTTCTTTCAAAAGAAGGCTGGAATAAAGGCGGAAATTTCCATTTTACAGCAGCTTGCAAAAGGTGCTGATTCTATCCGGCAAGAGGAGAATCTGAAGCTTCTATTGCTGTCTGCAAGTCTCAAACAGTCTGATCCGGCTGTAAAAGAAAAAATCGATCAGCTGCTTTCAAAGCTGAACGGACAAACTTTGTTAAGTGCTGACCAAGGATTCACTCAAAACCACTTCATGCAGATACCGCTTCATTATGGGGATTTTCAATCTGACCTGAACATCGAATGGACGGGCAGAAAGAATGATAAGGGAGAAATTGACCCGGATTATTGCCGGATCCTTTTTTACTTAAATATGAATGTTCTTAAAGACATTATGATTGATTTACATATTCAAAACCGCATTATGAACGTCACGATTTATAATCAGTCTTTGCCGTTTCATTCGCTCTTACGCAAACATGCAGATGCGTTAAAACAAAAATTGCAGCAGCATCATTATTCAGTGAGTTTAATCAAAATTGAACAGTTTAAAGAAGCTGAAGATCATCATTCTCAATTTATGAACAGGGTCATGTACCGTAATCATCGTGCAGTGCAGGAAGTGGATCTGAAAATATGAAAAAAGAAAATAAGCAAAAGAAAGCGGCAGCACTCAGGTATCAAGATAAAAAGGATGCTGCTCCCCGTGTCACTGCTAAAGGCAAAGGGCATCTGGCTGACACGATTATTGAAGCTGCGAAACTTAATGATGTACCAGTTCAAAAGGACCCTTCATTAATCGAAGTTCTCCATAAGATGGAAGTGAACGAGCAGATTCCGGAAGAACTTTATCAGACAGTCGCTGAAATTTTTTCATTTCTTTATCAGGTGGATAAAGAAGCCGAAACGAAGCAAACGAACGATAAATGCAGAGATTGATAATATTTTATATTACTAGAAAAATAATTTTTGTGAAAAAGTTTGAAAAAAATGAAGGATTCGACGAATTTCTGCAGAATAGTAGACAAGGAATCAACTATTTTATAAAATGAAAGCGCAGTCTATTTTTTTCGTACATAAGTTAGGAGGATGGGAAATGAATATCCATGAGTATCAAGGAAAAGAAATCCTTAGAAAATATGGAGTAGCAGTACCAAACGGCAAAGTTGCCTTCACAGTTGAAGAAGCTGTGTCAGCAGCAAAAGAATTAGGTACTGAAGTAGTTGTCGTAAAAGCTCAGATCCATGCGGGCGGCCGCGGTAAAGCTGGCGGGGTAAAAGTTGCAAAGAATATTGAAGAAGTAGAAACTTATGCGAAAGAAATTTTAGGCAAAACGCTGGTTACTCACCAGACAGGTCCGGAAGGCAAAGAAGTAAAACGCTTACTGATTGAAGAAGGCTGCGATATTAAGAAAGAATACTATATCGGACTTGTACTAGACCGTGCAACTTCACGTGTTGTCTTAATGGCATCTGAAGAAGGCGGAACGGAAATTGAAGAAGTTGCAGAAGCGACTCCTGAAAAGATTTTCAAAGAAGTAATCGATCCTGCTGTAGGTTTACAAGCTTACCAGGCCCGCAGAATTGCTTTTAATATTAATATTCAAAAAGAATTAGTGGGACAGGCTGTTAAATTCATGATGAGCCTGTACAAAGCATTCACTGAAAAAGACTGTTCGATTGCAGAAATCAATCCTCTTGTTGTAACAGGAGACGGAAAAGTAATGGCGCTTGATGCAAAATTAAACTTTGACGCAAATGCCCTTTACCGCAGAAAAGATATTCTTGAATACCGTGATCTTGACGAAGAAGATGCGAAAGAAATCGAAGCTTCTAAATATGACTTAAGCTATATTTCATTAGATGGAAATATCGGCTGTATGGTTAACGGAGCAGGACTTGCTATGGCTACAATGGATATCATCAAGTACTATGGTGGGGATCCCGCAAACTTCCTGGACGTTGGGGGCGGTGCAACGGCTGAGAAGGTAACAGAAGCGTTTAAGATTATCCTTTCAGATCAAAACGTAAAAGGGATTTTCGTCAACATTTTCGGCGGTATCATGAAATGTGACATTATCGCTCAGGGAGTTGTTGAGGCAACGAAACAAGTTGGACTTGAAATTCCTTTAGTTGTCCGTTTAGAAGGAACTAACGTAGAGCTTGGCAAAAATATCTTAAATGAATCCGGTTTGAATATCACATCTGCAGAATCAATGGCTGATGGCGCACAAAAAATTGTATCTTTAGTAGGGTAAGAAAGGCAGGGGACTAAGATGAGCGTATTTATTAACAAAGATACTAAAGTGATTGTACAGGGAATTACAGGATCTACTGCTCTATTCCATACGAAGCAAATGCTTGAGTATGGCACAAAAATAGTAGGCGGAGTTACACCGGGAAAAGGAAACACGGAAGTAGAAGGAGTTCCTGTCTTTAATACAGTTGAAGATGCTGTTAAAGAAACAGGTGCGAACGCATCAGTCATTTATGTTCCGGCACCATTTGCTGCAGATGCTATCATGGAAGCTGTTGATGCTGAACTTGATCTTGTTATCTGCATCACTGAGCACATTCCGGTTCTTGATATGGTGAATGTGAAGCGTTACATGGAAGGCAAGAAAACACGCCTTGTGGGACCAAACTGCCCTGGTGTTATCACACCTGATGAATGTAAAATCGGCATCATGCCAGGATATATTCATACAAAAGGCCATGTTGGGGTTGTATCACGTTCTGGAACATTAACATACGAAGCTGTTCATCAGCTTACTCAAGCAGGCATCGGTCAATCTACAGCTGTAGGTATTGGCGGAGATCCTGTAAACGGCACAAACTTCATCGATGTTTTAAAAGCTTTCAATGAAGATGAGGACACGTATGCAGTCATCATGATCGGCGAAATCGGCGGAACTGCTGAAGAAGAAGCAGCGTTATGGATTAAAGAAAACATGACGAAACCAGTTGTAGGATTTATCGGCGGACAAACAGCACCTCCTGGAAAGCGCATGGGCCATGCTGGAGCGATTATTTCAGGCGGCAAGGGTACTGCGGCTGAAAAGATCAAAACAATGAATGAGTGCGGCATCAAAGTAGCTGACACTCCATCCGTTATGGGTGAAACATTGATTGAAGCACTAAAAGAAAACAATTTACTTGAAAAATGTAAAACACATTAAAAAAGATCTGGGAATAGCGTTTCATGCTATTCCCTTCTTTCTACCTGAACACAATTTTAAAATGCTTTAAAAAGCTTTCTAATAAAACTATATATAATAGTAGAAAGGGACAAAAAATGCTCGAAATTCACCATAAAATTATTCATTTATCCCACTGCCGGGGCTTTCGCCATATGAATTTTTTCAACCTGCTGAAAGCCGATCCAACCTTAAAATCTCTATATAGACTTACAGATCAAGAGATACAGCAGCTTTTCCGCCTGTCAGATCAAGCTCTCCCCCAATTCCTTCAGGATTTCCACTCATTCAACCTTCATGAAGTTATCTCTCAATATAGTGAACAAAACCTTCATATGCTCACTCTTTTTGATGAAAACTATCCAGAGCTGCTCCGTGAAATACCAGACCCTCCTCCAATTCTATTTTATATAGGTGACATGACTCGACTAAAAATGAAAAAAATAATCAGCATTGTCGGAACACGGAATCCAACCACTTACGGCTCCAATGCGCTCCGGAAAATCGTGAATCCTTTAGTCAGAGATGGATGGACGATTGTAAGCGGGCTGGCAAAAGGCATAGACGCGCTTGCTCATCGTGCTGCAATAAGCGAAAACGGGAAAACAATCGGTGTTATTGCAGGGGGACTGAATCATTTTTATCCTAAGGAAAATAAAGCTCTGTTTGAACAAATGTGCACTGAACAACTTGTACTTTCGGAACATCCTCCAAATATAAAACCTCAAAAATGGCACTTCCCTCAAAGGAACCGAATTATCAGCGGCTTGAGTCTTGGTACAGTTGTCATGCAGGCAAAAGAAAAAAGCGGCTCGCTGATTACAGCAAACACCGCTTTGGATCAGGGAAGACAGGTTTTTGCTGTACCAGGGTCTATTTTTGACGATTTTTCTGCAGGAGCAAATCAGCTGATTAAGCAGGGCGCCTACCTCGCAGAAGACGGAAGCGATATCATAAATGATCTCATTTTACAGGTATAATAAGTGTGATTTTCCTTCTTATGTTCATTTACTGTTTGACAAACTGCATAACTATATTTAATAATAGTGGAGATTTAACCTGTTTAAGCAAATCATGGAATGTATGCGATTCTTTTTGTATGCAGGCAGGAATATCATTTCATTTAAAAGATAAACACATAAATTGAAAAAGTGAAAGTATGAAAATAAAGAGAGAGAACACCTCTTTAAGGAGGATCATGTATGTCGGATTTTTTAGTGATTGTTGAATCGCCGGCAAAAGCGAAAACAATCGAACGATATCTAGGGAAAAAATATAAAGTTAAAGCTTCAATGGGGCATGTCCGCGATCTTCCGAGAAGTCAGATTGGCGTGGACACTGAGGGGAATTACGAACCGAAATATATTACCATTCGGGGAAAAGGGCCAGTACTTAAAGAATTAAAAACAGCGGCAAAAAAAGCAAAAAAAGTTTATCTCGCAGCTGACCCGGATCGCGAAGGGGAAGCCATTGCCTGGCATCTGGCTCATAGTCTGGACGTTGACGTTTTGTCAGACTGCCGTGTTGTTTTCAATGAGATTACAAAGGATGCCATAAAAGAATCATTTAAACATCCGCGCCCGATCAACATGGATTTAGTTGATGCTCAGCAGGCTAGACGGATTCTGGACAGATTAGTCGGTTATAAAATCAGCCCGATTCTCTGGAAAAAAGTTAAAAAAGGCTTAAGTGCAGGCCGTGTTCAGTCTGTAGCAGTTCGTCTGATTATTGACCGCGAAAAAGAAATAAAAGCGTTTATTCCGGAAGAATACTGGACTATCGAGAGTCAATTTCTAAAAGACAAGGATCTGTTCGATGGCGCATTTTTCGGGATTAATGGAAAAAAAGCGGAATTAAAAACCGAAGATGATGTTAAAGCAGTGCTAAATAAAATCAAAGGCAACAATTTTACAGTTACAAACGTTTCGAAAAAGGAACGAAAACGCAATCCTGCGGTACCATTTACTACATCTACATTACAGCAGGAAGCAGCCCGCAAATTGAATTTCAGAGCGAAAAAAACAATGATGATTGCTCAGCAGTTATACGAGGGAATGGACCTTGGAAAAGAAGGGACTGTCGGTCTGATTACTTATATGCGTACAGACTCTACAAGAATTTCTGAAACAGCTCAGCAAGAAGCATTTACTTACATCGAACAGAAGTACGGAAAAGAATTTACGAACACAGCAAAGAAGGCTGCGAAGAAAAATTCAAATACACAGGATGCCCATGAGGCGATCCGTCCTACTTCAACTTTGAAAGACCCTTCTTCTTTAAAAGAGTTTTTAAGCCGAGATCAGCTTCGTTTGTACAAATTGATCTGGGAACGATTTGTGGCAAGTCAAATGGCTTCAGCCGTCCTCGATACAATGAGCGTGGATTTAAACAATAACGACGTGATGTTCAGAGCGAATGGGTCCAAAATTAAATTTCCCGGGTTTATGAAAGTTTATGTCGAAGGAAATGATGATGGAGTGGAAGAGAAGGACCGCATGCTTCCGGATCTGCAAAATGGAGATGTGGTGTATTCTAAAGATATCGAACCTGCTCAGCATTTTACTCAGCCGCCTCCGCGCTATACAGAGGCAAGACTTGTGAAAACGCTTGAAGAACTGGGAATAGGCAGACCGTCAACGTACGCACCCACACTTGATACCATTCAGAAAAGGGGCTATGTTGCACTTGATAATAAACGTTTTATTCCGACAGAGCTTGGTGAGATCGTCCTTGAATTGATTATGGAATTTTTCCCGGAAATCATCAACGTTGAATTCACGGCTAAAATGGAAAACAGTCTGGATGAAATTGAAGATGGGAATGTTTTATGGGTTAATATCATTGACGATTTCTATAAAGATTTTGCCAAGCGCCTGGAAGTCGCTGAAAATGAAATGGAAGAAATCGAAATTAAAGATGAACCGGCTGGCGTTGACTGTGAAGAGTGCGGCAACCCGATGGTGTTTAAGATGGGTCGCTACGGAAAATTCATGGCATGTTCGAACTTCCCTGACTGCCGCAATACGAAACCGATTGTAAAAGAAATCGGTGTACCTTGTCCGAAGTGTGAAAAAGGGAATATCGTCGAAAGAAAATCAAAGAAACGCCGCATTTTCTATGGCTGTGATCAGTTTCCAGAATGTGACTTCCTCTCATGGGATAAACCGATTGCAAGATCATGTCCAAAGTGTGATAATATGCTAGTTGAGAAAAAACTCAAAAAGGGCATGCAGGTACAGTGCGTGAACTGTGATTATAAAGAAGAACAGCAAAAGTAAAGGTGAGCGAAGTCTTGCTCACCTTCTTTATGTGTTTTATGGAGGTTAAATAAATGAACAACAAAACAGTAAATGTAATTGGAGCCGGTCTTGCCGGCAGTGAAGCTGCATGGCAGCTTGCAAGTCGCGGAGTCCACGTAAACCTTTATGAAATGAGACCGGTTAAACAGACTCCGGCACACCACACAGATAAATTTGCAGAATTAGTCTGCAGCAACTCGCTTCGTGCAAATGGATTAACGAATGCAGTCGGCGTTCTGAAAGAAGAAATGAGAATGTTCGATTCAGTGATTATTAAATCTGCTGATGACTGTGCTGTCCCAGCGGGCGGCGCACTCGCAGTTGACCGTCATGAATTTGCAGCACTTGTTACGGATCGTGTGAAAGGGCACCCTAATGTAACTGTCATCACAGACGAAGTAACTGAAATTCCGGCTGGTCCAACAATCATTGCAACAGGACCGCTTACTTCTAAAGCGTTATCTGAGCAATTAAAGGCACTTACGGGTGAAGAATATCTTTACTTCTATGATGCTGCTGCTCCTATTCTTGAAAAAGACAGCATCGACATGGACAAGGTGTACTTGAAGTCCCGTTATGATAAGGGCGAAGCAGCATACTTAAACTGCCCAATGACAGAAGAAGAGTTTGATCGTTTTTATGATGCGCTTGTTGAAGCCGAAACGGTTCCTCTTAAAGAATTCGAAAAGGAAATTTTCTTTGAAGGCTGCATGCCGATAGAAGTTATGGCAAAACGCGGGAAAAAGACCATGCTTTTCGGCCCGCTTAAACCAGTGGGACTTGAAGATCCGAAGACTGGAAAAAGACCTCATGCGGTCGTTCAGCTCAGACAGGATGATGCTGCCGGCACCCTTTATAACATTGTCGGTTTTCAGACACATTTAAAATGGGGGCCACAAAAAGAAGTACTGAAGCTGATCCCAGGTTTAGAGAATGCAGAGATTGTCAGATACGGTGTGATGCACCGGAATACATTCATTAATTCACCTAAAATGCTGAAGCCGACTTATCAGTATAAAGAGAGAGAGGATCTGTTCTTTGCAGGCCAAATGACAGGCGTTGAAGGCTATGTAGAATCCGCTGCTTCTGGCTTATTAGCTGGCATCAATGCTGCTAATTATGTTCTCGGAGAAGAAATGCTCGTACTGCCGCATGAGACAGCAATGGGAAGCATGGCAAGATATATTACAACAGCAAATCCTGACAATTTCCAGCCGATGAATGCGAATTTTGGCATTTTTGCAGAGCTTCCGGAGCGTATTAAAAATAAAAAAGAACGCTACGAAAGATACGCAAATAGAGCGATTGAAACAATTCAAAAAATTTCGAAAAAATCATAGAAATCATTTGCAAGGGCTGCTGAATGTGTGATAACATTTAGTAGCCCTTGTGAGGTGTTAAGATGGAAAATGTTAAGAATTCTTTAAGTTTGTTCGTAGAATATTTACAAATTGAGAAAAACTATTCACAATATACAATTGTGAATTATGTTGCTGATATAGAAGATTTTTTTATATTTATGAAGGAACAATCATTGATTGATCTTCAGCTCATTACATATTCTGATACAAGATTATACTTAACTCTGCTGCATCAAAAAAATTTTGCCAGAAAAACAATTTCAAGAAAAATTTCTTCATTAAGAAGTTTTTACAGGTTTCTTAACCGGGAAAAGATCGCTTCAGAAAATCCTTTTGCAAGTGTTTCTCTTCCAAAGAAAGAACACAGGCTCCCTCAGTTCTTGTATGAAAAAGAGCTTGAGCAGCTTTTTACTCTCTCAGATTCTGCAACTGCAGCAGGGCAGAGAAATCAGGCGCTCCTTGAAGTCTTATATGGCACAGGTATTAGGGTAAGCGAATTGTGTCAAATCAAGCTGACCGATCTTGATTTGCAGATTGGAACGGTCCTTGTAAACGGCAAAGGCGGAAAACAGCGCTATGTTCCCTTTGGAAGCTTTGCACAGGACACTTTGGAGCTATATTTATCTTCAGGCAGAAAGCAGCTTCTTCTTAAAGATAAACAAGCCGGTGATCATGATCATTTATTTGTTAATCTGCGCGGTGGTCCTTTGACAGTAAGGGGAGTCCGGCACATTCTGAATGAAATGATTAAGAAGACTTCATCTACAATGAATATCAGCCCGCATATGTTCAGGCATACGTTTGCAACACACCTTCTGAATGAAGGGGCTGATATGAGGAGTGTTCAGGAGCTTTTAGGTCATTCTCATTTATCTTCTACACAAATATATACTCATGTAACAAAAGATCATTTGCGGAATATCTATATGTCTCATCATCCGCGTGCATAAAGAAAAAGATAACGGAGGTATTTGTATGTCTCAATTTCATGCGACGACCATCTTTGCGATTCAGCACAACGGCAAGTGTGCGATGGCAGGCGATGGTCAAGTAACATTCGGCAATGCAGTTGTTATGAAACACACTGCTAAAAAGGTGAGAAAACTATTTAACGGCAAGGTAATCGCAGGATTTGCCGGTTCAGTAGCAGATGCGTTCACTTTATTTGAAATGTTTGAAGGCAAGCTTGAAGAGTACAACGGAAACCTCCAGCGTGCAGCGGTCGAGCTTGCAAAGGAATGGCGCAGTGATAAGGTGCTCCGCAAACTTGAGGCTATGCTCATCGTCATGAACGAGGATGATATCCTTCTCATTTCCGGTACCGGTGAAGTGATTGAACCTGATGATGGAATTTTAGCAATTGGATCTGGCGGGAATTATGCCCTTTCAGCAGGAAGAGCTCTTAAAAGATATTCCGGAGAGACTCTGACAGCAAAAGAAATTGCAGAAGCAGCTCTTCAGATGGCCGGTGAAATTTGCGTTTATACAAATCTGAATATAACAGTAGAAGAGTTATAAAGTGAGGAGTAATGATCAAATGAAAGAAATGACGCCAAGACAAATTGTTGAACGGTTGGATCAGTATATTGTTGGTCAGAAAGACGCAAAAAAAGCAGTTGCTGTAGCATTAAGAAACCGCTATCGCAGAAGCCTGCTGTCAGAAAATCTCCGTGATGAAGTTGTGCCGAAGAACATTTTAATGATCGGACCTACAGGTGTAGGAAAGACAGAAATAGCAAGAAGAATTGCAAAACTTGTAGGAGCTCCTTTCATTAAAGTTGAAGCAACAAAATTCACTGAGGTGGGCTATGTTGGACGCGATGTTGAATCGATGGTCCGAGATCTGGTTGAAACATCTGTCCGTTTAGTCAAAGAAGAAAAAATGGCAGAAGTAAAATCCGCTGCTGAAGAAAATGCCAATCGAAGACTTGTAGAATTATTAGTTCCGGGCAGAAAAAAGCAAACATCTTATAAAAACCCTTTAGAAATGCTTTTCGGCGGTGCTCAAGGCAACACCTCACAGGATCAAGATGATTATTCAGCGGAAGAGCATTCTGTGGAAGAAAAAAGACGCAAAATCGCTCATCAGCTTGCTTTAGGCGAACTTGAAGACCATCACGTTACAGTGGAAGTAGAAGAACAGAATGCTTCCATGTTTGATATGCTTCAGGGATCGGGTATGGAACAAATGGGGATGAACATGCAGGATGCTTTAAGCAGTTTTATGCCTAAAAAGAAGAAAAAACGCAAGCTAACAGTGCGCGACGCCCGTAAGGTCCTGACTAGTGAAGAAGCACAAAAGCTGATCGACATGGATGATGTTACACAGGACGCTGTTATGCGCGCAGAACAAATGGGCATCATTTTCATAGATGAAATTGACAAAATCGCAAAGAAGAATCAAGCTGGTTCTTCAGCCGATGTTTCACGAGAAGGAGTTCAGCGCGATATTCTGCCAATTGTTGAAGGATCAACAGTTGTAACAAAATATGGTTCTGTCAAAACAGATCATGTCCTTTTCATTGCTGCAGGTGCATTCCATATTGCAAAACCTTCTGATTTAATTCCAGAGCTGCAGGGAAGATTCCCAATCCGCGTGGAACTGACAAAGTTAAACGTCGAAGACTTCGTACGGATTTTAACTGAGCCAGACAATGCTTTGCTTAAGCAATATACTGCTTTATTGGAAACAGAAGGTATACAACTTGAATTTTCTGACGATGCTATTCGTAAGATTGCGGAAGTTGCATTCCAGGTCAATCAAGACACAGATAATATCGGGGCAAGAAGACTTCACACGATTCTTGAAAGACTCCTTGAAGATCTTTCATTTGAAGCACCCGAAATTACGCTAGATAAAATAGCGATTACACCTCAGTACGTTGAGGATAAATTAAGCAAAATTGCTAAAAACAAAGACTTGAGTCAATTTA
Source organism: Metabacillus idriensis (assembly GCF_009674765.1). Taxonomy (GTDB): domain Bacteria; phylum Bacillota; class Bacilli; order Bacillales; family Bacillaceae; genus Bacillus_P; species Bacillus_P idriensis. Next base: position 1,366,627 of record NZ_WKKF01000001.1, read on the forward strand.
TCTTATAATTACATATTTCCAGGAGGAACTTACTAATGGCTTTATTGCAAAAAACAAGAAAAATTAATGCTATGCTTCAAAAGGCAGCAGGTAAACCAGTTAATTTCAAAGAAATGTCTGAAACATTAAGCGACGTTATCGAAGCAAATATTTTCGTCGTCAGCCGCCGCGGCAAACTTTTGGGATTTGCTATCAATCAGCAGATTGAAAACGAACGCATGATTCAAATGCTTGAAGATCGACAATTCCCAGAAGAATACACTAAGAATTTGTTTAACGTGAATGAAACATCATCAAACCTTGATGTTTTCAGTGAATATACAGCTTTCCCTGTGGAGAACCGCGAACTGTTCAAAAGCGGTTTGACTACAATTGTACCGATCATTGGCGGAGGAGAGCGTCTGGGCACACTTATCTTAGCTCGTCTGCAGGCTCAATTTGAGGATGATGACCTAATCCTTGCAGAATATGGAGCAACAGTAGTTGGTATGGAAATTCTGCGCGAAAAAGCAGAAGAAATTGAAGATGAAGCAAGAAGCAAAGCAGTCGTTCAAATGGCGATCAGCTCATTATCTTACAGTGAGTTAGAAGCAATCGAGCACATTTTTGAAGAACTAAACGGCAATGAAGGCCTACTGGTTGCGAGTAAAATTGCTGACAGAGTAGGAATTACCCGTTCGGTTATCGTTAATGCATTGCGCAAACTTGAGAGTGCGGGTGTAATCGAATCACGTTCTCTTGGTATGAAAGGCACATACATTAAAGTCTTAAATGATAAATTCCTATTTGAACTTGAGAAATTAAAAACAAATTAACAATATGTTTACAAAAAAGCACTTCATTTGAAGTGCTTTTTTTGTTTTGCCGATTTCATTTATGTGTTTGAGTGTAAAAGTTCCCATGACTATTACATTATCGTGGTAAATAGTGTAAAAATACTAGGTAAAAAGAACCTAAATAAAAATAGATACAAATTCCGACCTTTTTTTACAAAACCTTCATAGACTTTAAGACTATTATTTCTTACAATTACAGTATAGATTTAACATAATTCGACAATATACCATTCGAAAGGTATAAGGATTTTGTGAGGGGACTAAATGAAAATTTTTTCTGAAACAATCAATTCGCTTGAAAATGCTGTGAATCGTTCCGCAGTTAAGCAAAAAGTAATTAGTCAAAATATTGCCAACGTTGACACTCCGAATTATAAATCGAAAGAAATCACCTTCAAACAGTCCTTAGATTCTGAAGTGAGCAGGCTTCAAGCTGCTAAGACAGATCAGCGGCATCTTTCTTTCGGATCAGGACAAGAATCCTATTTGATTAAATCCAAAGCGAACACATCCTACCAGGCAAACGGCAATAATGTTGACGTAGATCGCGAAATGTCAGACTTGGCTGAAAATCAAATTTACTACAATGCACTTATCGACCGTTTAAGCAGTAAATTTAATTCACTCAAAACGGTGATTAGAGGAGGAAGCTGATTATGAATATTTTCAGTCAGTTAAACACAACTGCTTCAGCTTTGACAGCACAAAGACTGCGAATGGATGTCATCTCATCCAACATGGCAAATGCCGATACAACAAGAGCAGTTTTTGAAAATGGGGAGTGGCAGCCTTACCGCCGCAAAATGGTCGTGACAGAGCCCAATGGAAATACGTTTTTATCTCACTTACATAGAGCGCAAGGGAAAGAGTCAAGTGACTTATCAGGTGTAAAAGTTTCTGGAATCAGAGAGGACCTGACTCCATTTAAACTTGTATTTGACCCGGAACATCCGGATGCGAATGATCAAGGATATGTAGAACTGCCGAATGTTGATCCTTTAAAAGAAATGGTTGATTTAATCAGCAGCACAAGGTCATACGAAGCAAATGTAACAGTTTTTAACGCTTCTAAAGATATGCTGATGAAAACATTAGAATTAGGAAAGTAGGATTGAGGATCTATGATTAATGCCATTTCACCCTTCCAGGCCCAGAGTATACAGGACAGTCAATCTCAAGACGTTCAAAGTCCAAAGCAAAATCAGCAGACCTCATTTTCCGATTTTTTAAATCAATCAATAAATGAAGTAAATTCCATGCAGATCAAATCAGATCAAATGACCGCTGCTTTAGCAGAAGGGAAAAATGTTCAATTGCAGGATGTCATGATTGCTGCTGAAAAGGCGAGTGTAACCATGCTCACAACAATTGAAATCAGAAATAAAGCAGTAGAAGCATATCAGGAAATGATGAGAATGCAAATATAACCTAAATATGTATAAAACTAGCGATGGATGCCGACTTCTAAATGCAGCATTCATGTCGTCATTATCGGGGGATTTCCAGGAATGAATCAGAAGTTAACGGAACTTAGAAACAAACTAAAACAGGTATGGGCGGAACGCACGAAAGCTCAAAAGGGATTAATCATTGGCGGGGTGGCTGCTTTGCTTCTCTTTACTGCACTAGGTGCTTATCTATCATCAAACCCCAATCTTGTGCCGCTTTATAAGGACCTGTCACCCCAGGAGACGGGTCAAATAAAAGAAACGCTGGATTCTCAAGGGATTACATCAAAAATCGCTGACAATGGTGCAACAATCATGGTGCCCTCTGAAATGGTTGACACACTAAAAGTTGAGCTGGCGGCTGAGGGCATCCCGAACAGCGGTGTGATCGATTATTCTTTCTTTGGTCAAAATATTGGATTTGGGATGACCGATAATGAATTTGATGTTTTGAAACTGAAAGCCACCCAAACAGAACTTTCAAATTTAATGAAGGGCATTGAGGGAGTTCATGACGCTAAAGTCATGATTAATCTTCCGAAAGAATCTGTTTTTGTTAATGAAGACAATGGCACATCTACCGCTTCGATTGTATTAAGTATGAAGCCTGGAATACAGCTTGATCAGACTAAGGTAAATGCTCTTTACCATCTCGTTTCAAAAAGCGTTCCTGGTTTATCTACAGATAATATCGTCATTATGGATCAAGATTTTGAGTATTTTGATTTAAAAAGTAATAAAAATATTCCTATTGTAGAAAATATTTCCACCCAGCATGATTTGAAAACGAAAATTGAGAGGGATATTCAGCGTCAAGTTCAAAAAATGCTCGGAACAATGATGGGGCAGGATAAAGTAGTTGTATCTGTTACAGCTGATTTAGACTTTACCCAAGAAAACAGAGAAGAAAACATCGTTGAGCCTGTAGACAAGGAAAATATGGAAGGTCTTGCGGTGAGTGTAGAAAGAATTACCGAAACGTACACAGGCGAAGGCGCACCTGAAGGCGGCGTAACGGGTGCTGGTGAAGATGATGTACCCGGATACGAAGCTGTTCAAGGCGCGGGAACAGGCGACTACGAAAAAATCGAAGAACGCATAAATAATGAAGTAAACCGAGTGAAAAAAGAGATTGTTGAGAGTCCATATAAAGTACGTGATTTAGGAATTCAGGTCATGGTGGAACCGCCTGAAGCAGAGGATCCGAATTCATTATCTGCTGAAAGTGTAAATGACATTGAACAGCTCCTTGGGACAATCATCCGCACATCGATCAATAAAGATGAATCAGAAGAGCCGCTTACAGATGAACAGGTAGGGGAGAAAATCTCCGTTTCTGTACAACCGTTTGCAGGGAAAATAAACATGCTGGATGAAACTAAAACGTCTCTGCCAGTCTGGCTTTATGCAGCAGGAGGAATTCTCTTGCTGATCATTATCATCCTGCTCTTCCTGCTTTTTAGAAAAAACCGCAAAGCGGACGAGGAATATGAAGAGGAAGATATTTTTGTGCAAGAGAAAATCATATTGCCTGATGTAAACGCCGAACATGAAAGCGAAACATCTGTAAGGAAAAAGCAATTAGAGAAAATGGCAAGAGAAAAACCAGAAGACTTTGCAAAGCTGCTCAGATCTTGGCTGACGGAAGAATAGGAGGTTTTAAGTGATGGTAAGAAGAGCAAACAATGGAAGACTTACTGGGAAGCAAAAAGCCGCCATCCTTCTGATTTCCCTTGGTCCGGATACAGCTGCATCCGTTTATAAGCATCTATCTGAAGAGGAAATCGAAAAACTGACTCTTGAAATCTCAGGAGTCAGAAAAGTAGATTCTCAAAATAAAGAAGAGATCATTGAAGAGTTTCATCAAATTGCCATGGCTCAGGAATTTATTTCGCAAGGAGGCATCTCTTACGCGAAACAAATCCTGGAAAAAGCTTTGGGAGCAGAACGGGCATCAAGTATTATTCAAGTCTGACTTCTTCCCTGCAGGTAAAACCTTTTGATTTTGCAAGAAAAGCTGATCCTGCACAAATATTTAATTTTATTCAGGGGGAGCATCCCCAAACGATTGCCCTTATTTTATCTTATTTAGACCCTGTACAATCGGGGCAGATTTTATCAGGCTTACCGCACGAACAGCAGGCTGACATCGCAAGGCGCATCGCAAAAATGGACCGCACATCGCCGGAAATTATTAATGAAGTTGAACAGATTCTTGAGCGGAAATTATCATCCACTGTCACGCAGGATTATACACAAACAGGCGGAGTAGAAGCTGTAGTTGAAGTGCTTAATGGTGTAGACCGCAGCACAGAAAAAACCATTCTTGATTCTCTTGAAATTCAGGATCCGGAACTTGCAGAGGAAATAAAGAAAAGAATGTTTGTGTTTGAAGATATTGTGACACTTGACAGCAGAGCGATTCAGCGCGTAATCCGCGACGTGGAGAACGATGATTTAATGCTTTCTCTGAAAGTTGCCAGCGAGGAAGTAAAAGAAGTTGTCTATAAAAATATGTCTAAGAGAATGGTTGAGACATTTAAAGAAGAAATGGAATTTATGGGTCCAGTAAGACTTCGGGATGTTGAAGAAGCTCAATCACGAATTGTTGCTGTTATCCGCAGACTTGAGGATGCGGGCGAAATCGTCATTGCCCGGGGCGGAGGAGATGATATTATTGTCTAAATTGATTAAATCGGCCCATGCCATCCAGCCGGAAGAAGCGAAACAATCAATTTTAATACAGACAACGGACTTCCTTCCTTCATCAAATGAAATAGAAAATCCAGAACTGTCAATGAAAGCAAACGTGTATTTACAGCAGGCAAGCAAGGAAGCTGAGGCTCTTATTCAAAGCGCTAAAACAGAAGCAGACGGCATCCGCATCAAAATGGCGGCTGAGCAGCAGGAATGGGAAACGGAGCGGGAGAGGCAAAGAGAACAAGCCAGGCAAGAAGGATTCCTGGCTGGTCTGGATGCCGGAAAAGAAGAAGGCTTCAGGCAGTACAGCTCCCATCTGGAAGAAGCACGGAAAATTGTTGAGCAGTCGAAGGAAGACTATATCAGCAAAATTGTCAGCTCTGAAGAAACGATTGTCAATCTTGCTGTTAAATTAGCCGAAAAACTGATTTTTATTGAACTGGATGAACATCCTGATTGGTTTTTGGAGCTAGTTAAAAAAGCTTTGCACGAAGTACGGGAGTATCCTGAAATTAAAATTTTTGTCCATCCTGTTCATTATGGTTATGTATTGAAACAGAAAAATGAATTGGAGAATATGCTTATGTCTAAATCAGAATTATATATCTTTCCTGATGAAGCATTGCCTGAAGGCAGCTGTCAGATTGAATCTCCTTTCGGAAAGATTGATGCTGGAATCGATGCACAGCTTCAGCAGCTGCAGCAGCAAATGCTCGAATTGATTGGAGAGGAATGAGAACTTTTTGAAAGCAGAGGATTTGATTTCGAAAATAGAAACTCTGGACTCTTATAAGAGATATGGAAAAGTTAACAAAGTCATTGGACTGATGATTGAGTCTCGAGGTCCGGAAAGTTCAATCGGAGATTTATGCTATATCCATGCAGGTTCAAAAAAAGAATCAAGAATTCCTGCTGAAGTGGTGGGATTCAAAGGAGAAAATGTTCTATTGATGCCTTTTGAACATCTATCACAAATTTCACCGGGGAGTATTGTTGAAGCAACAAAGGACTCTCTGAAAATAAAAGCAGGTTCCGGTTTGATCGGTCAAGTTGTAGATGCCTATGGCCATCCTCTTAATCAATCTCCATTGCCAAAAGGATTAACACCAATATCTGCTGAACAAAGCCCTCCAAACCCAATGAAAAGACCTCCAATTCATGAACCGATGGAAGTAGGCGTTCGCGTGATTGACAGCCTGCTGACTGTAGGGAAAGGTCAGCGTGTAGGCATATTTGCAGGAAGCGGTGTGGGTAAAAGTACACTCATGGGAATGATTGCAAGAAATACTAAAGCGGACCTGAATGTGATTGCTCTAATAGGAGAGCGGGGGCGCGAAGTAAGGGAATTTATTGAAAAGGATCTGGGAGAAGAAGGGCTGAAACGTTCAATTGTGGTAGTTGCAACCTCAGATCAGCCAGCTTTAATGAGAATGAAAGCTTCCTATACTGCAACAGCCATCGCTGAATATTTCCGTGATAAAGGCATGAATGTCATGTTCATGATGGATTCTGTGACCAGGGTTGCCATGGCCCAGAGAGAAATAGGGCTCGCAGTTGGTGAGCCTCCGACAACCAAAGGCTATACACCAAGCGTTTTTGCCGTTTTGCCCAAGCTTTTAGAGCGGACTGGGACAAATGAAAAAGGAACCATCACTGCTTTTTATACTGTGCTTGTTGATGGTGATGATCTGAATGAGCCGATTGCGGATACGGTGCGGGGAATTCTTGATGGGCACATCGTGCTTGACCGAGGTTTAGCTAACAAAGGCCAGTTTCCCGCAGTCAATGTATTAAAAAGCATAAGCAGAGTCATGAATCAAATTGTTTCGGATCCTCAGAAAAAGAACGCGGCAAAACTTAGAGAATACCTTGCCACTTATATGAATTCTGAAGACTTGATTAACATTGGCGCATACAAGCGAGGTTCGAACAGAGAAATTGATGATGCCATCCGGTTTTATCCAAAGATTCTTTCGTTTTTAAAACAGAATGTGCACGATAAAATCACGTTTGCAGAGAGTGTGGCATCCTTAGAACGATTGATTGAAAAAGGTGAGAATGGGTGAAATATACATACCGGTTTCAAAAAGTGCTCGAATTAAAAGAAAATGAAAAAGAAAAGTCTCTTGAAGACTATAACCGCTCTGTTACTGAGTTTGAAAAAGCAGCAGAAAAGCTGTATGACTGCCTGAAGAAAAAAGAAGTGCTCGAGGAGAGAACAGCAAGAGAGCTGAACACAGGCATGCCTGTTCAGGAAATCCGCCACTTTCAGCAGTTTGTTACAAACTTAGAAAAAACGATCACTCATTATCAGAGGCTTGTGGTCATTACCCGGGACAACATGCAAGAAAGACAGCTTGAGCTTACTGAGAAAAATATCGAAGTAAAGAAATATGAAAAAATGAAAGAAAAGCATTATGAAGTACATCTCGAACATGTGAAAGCGTCAGAATCAAAGTTCATGGATGATCTCTCGATTCAAGCCTTTGCACTTCGGGGGAATTAGGTGAAAAATACTGTGAAAAACAATGAGAATGATTCAAGCAAGCTTCAATGGATGTTATTTGTAATTGTTATTCCCGTCCTTTTTACAGTCACTTTCATTACAGTCATTCTAACAGTCGCAGGCGTTGATGTGGCTGAGAAAATGAAAGAAGCAATCTCGCATATACCAGGAACTGCCGAGCTTACGAGTGTTGAAGAGAAAAATAACAGCGAAAATGCAAATACCGCCCCTGCAGCAGAGCTTGAGGAAGAAAATAAACTTCAGAAAACCACAATTGATAAACAGCAGCAGGAAATCTCAGCTTTGGAAAATGAAGCTGACCTTAAAGTCAGAGAAATTCAGCAGCTCAGTCAAGAAATAAAGTCTCTCAAAGAACAGCTTCAGGCATCTGACAACAAAGAAAAAGAAGGCAAAGACATTGCCACACTCTATGATAAGATGTCCAGCAAAAAAGCGGCTGAAATCATTCCTTTTCTATCAGATGAAGAGGCATTAAGGATTTTAACGTCTATTAATGACGATCAGGTTATTGCAGTATTGGAAAAAATGTCTGCTGAAGATGCTGCGAGATATACAAAGATGCTTGCTGATTCCTAACCCGAGATAAGGTTCTGAGAGGGGGTGTGAAAATGAAAATTCCATTTGCAGTATTTGGTACTGCGCCGATTGTGCAAAACAGCACTGAAAAAAGCAGAAATTCAGCTTCTTTTCAAATGTTCTTAGATCAAGTTCCGTCCATAACCGGAAGAGAAAATTCTTTTACAGCCGAAGCCGAAGCATTGCCTGAAGCGGAAAAAATAGAATTTGAATTTCAGAACCTAGAAGAGGGTATTATGAACGCCTTGCAGGAAATTCCGATAGACGAAGGTTTTTTTAAAGAAACTCCTAGTACTAATGAGAAAGTCAATGAACTATTGGTCTTAGGAAATGAGGTTGAAATAAAAGCTGTACAAGGAATTCTCAGTAAAGCTGTGTCAATGGAAGGAATTCTTTCTCAGCTCTCTGATCAACCTGAAACAGTGAAAATAATATCTGTGATGGCTGGAGTCATTCAGCTGCCTGACACCGAGCAAAAAAAACAGATTGAAGCTGAACTTAGTCATTATATATCTCAAAAATACCCAGAACATGATGAAGACAAACCCCTCTTTGAAAAAGCCATTCCAATTTTTTTGAATCGTCAAGCTGAAAATACGAACAACTATCAGGCAGGAGATTCAGGAAAATTGCTTGAGTATAATCTAGCAGAAGATAAAGAGACTCAAATAATCAATGATTCTGTATCTTTACTAAACGGTGTAATAACTCAAGCTATAAATAAGAGAGAACACTCCAATGAACAAACCAAGAATTATGAATTAGATTCTGATTCGAAATCAGTTGGTGATTTCTTACATGATGTTCAAAAGCTGATAAATATATTGAATATAGAGAATGAATTTCAAGCTAATAACACTGGTAATTTCCCATTGGTAAGCAAGCTTGAAACCATTTCTCCAAGTTTTATCGATAACAAGTCTGCGTTAAAAGCGGTTAGCTTTCAATCAATGATTGCTGCAGTTCAGGATGCAATGAGCGATTGGATGAAGGATGCAATTCCTGAATCTAAAGCAGGATTTTCAAATGAGATGATTTCTTTGGATGATGGAAAATTTGTTTCATTAATTAGCGGGAAATTATCTTTGGATGAATTGTCAGGTGTCAGATTGAGATTATTTGAAAAAATTTCATCTGCCATAAAGCCGCTTCAGGCATACTTGTCGGAAATGACTTCGAAAGAAGCTGCGCAAACTTCGCAGATGCTGGAATTAATAAAATATCTTAATAAACAGACTCTCTTTAAAGGGATGACGGATATAGGGCTGAACAGATTAGAAAGCAGACCACAGTACGCACAAGTGATTCAACAATTAGATCAATCGGCATTATCACTTTCCATTCCATCATTGAAGGAAATACAAGTTTCAATAAAAAATGCTGAAAATATTCTGCATCTTCAAGTGCAACTGTCAAAACAGTTATTGATGGAAGTGTCAGATGGTACAGGTAGCAATATTGATAAGACACCGGAAAACAATAAAATGACTGGAGCCTTCTCAAAAATTGACAGCATGATTTCAGAAACTCTTATAAAAGAGATAAAACAGAAAGCAGCAGGCCAGATAGCGAATGGCCATAAAAGCTGGCTGCATAGCAATATAAAAACAGATAGTCACACTAATAAGCAAAATCAATTCACCAGCCAAGATATCTTTCCTGAAACACGTATTGAGGTACCTGATCAAATGATTCCTGCTGATAACGAACTTCACATTTCAAAGGAACCAAATATAGCTGTAAATGACTATAGAAATAATCGCTTAAGTAATCAGACGTCAATGGAAAATATCTTACAAACAGATTTATTGAAAATAAATAATGATATCCCATCTATAAAAGAAAAACCGTTCCATTCTAGTAATCAACTTATTTTAAGTCAGTTGACAGATGCCTTTAAAAGTTCGAAAACCAGGTTTATATCCAGCGGTTTTTCACAAATGACAATTAGGCTGGCTCCTGAACATTTAGGAATGCTCACAGTTAAGCTTCAACAGCAGCATGGTGAAATGACAGCTAAAATTATCACTTCCACAAAGTCCGCTAAAGAACTTGTTGAACAAAGCATTCATCAATTGAAGCAGGCACTGCCTTCATTAAATATTCAAGTAGACAGGTTTGAAGTTTACGGAGAGCAAATGGAGACATCATTTAATCGCAGGCAAGAAGAAAATAATCATAATCGCTATGAACAAGACAGTAAAAAAGAGGAAACTGAAATCGAAGAAGAAAAAGATTCCTTTAAGGCTCACTTAAATATGCTGACTTAAAAAGGAGGTTTCTTATGACACAAAACACGATTGACACAGGGCTGCTTTTATCATCTACGACCTCTGAAAGATCTGGCGGTAAATCAAATCTGGGCAAGGATGATTTTTTGAAGATTTTGATAGCCCAGCTGCAAAATCAGGATCCTTTAAACCCGATGGAGGATAAAGAATTTATTTCCCAAATGGCAAGCTTCTCATCTCTTGAGCAAATGACAAACATGAATACACAGCTAAGCAACTTTATACAGGTTCAAGTAAACGATGGAATCTTAAAATATTCAGAAATGATTGGCAAACAAGTTGAATGGAGCACTGAAGACGGGGCAGCGGAAAAAGGCACAGTTAAATCCATCAAACAATCCGGTACTGATATTATCCTTGAAATGCAAAGCGGGAAAGAAATACCGAGTGCTTTGATTACAAAAGTAACAGCTCAGAATGAACCAAGCTAAACATTTCAATGAAAATCAGTCATTTAAATAAGCATCCCCTGTCTTTCATACCAAAAATAACTGAAGTAAAAACAGCTCACAAGCCAACCTTTCAGGAACTGCTTAATGACGAGCATTCATCTATTAAAATAAGCAAACATGCCAAACAAAGAATGTCTGATCGGGGGATTGTGGTAGAAGAACATCAATGGAGCAAAATGAAAGAAAAAATGTCTGAAGCAAGATCTAAAGGTGTTAACGATTCGCTGGTTTTATTAGAACAGGCTGCATTCATCGTAAACGTTAAAAACAACATCGTTATTACAGCAATGAATCGAAAAGAAGCAAATGATCAAATTTTTACAAATATTAACGGAACCATCATCTTAAATTAAACTGGCTGGACCTTTAATGGAGGCCATTGCTGCGGAACGAGCGAAGCAGCAAATAAAATAGATCCAATAGGGAGAGAAAAAAATATGTTGCGTTCAATGTACTCAGGTGTCAGCGGTATGAAAAATTTCCAGACAAAGCTTGATGTGATCGGAAATAACATCGCAAACGTTAATACATACGGTTTTAAGAAAGGCCGTGTCACATATAAAGATCTAATCAATCAGCAGATTGCCGGTGCAAGTGCAGCTACTGGAAATACAAGCGGTATGAATGCCAAGCAGGTTGGACTTGGTTCAGCACTAAGTTCGATTGATACGATTCACACAGCAGGTTCAAATCAGACGACAGGCAGAACGCTTGACCTTGCTTTAGCTGGTGATGGGTTTTTTGTGGTTGGGACGATTAAAGCTCCCGCATTAGTTAACGAAGATACGCAAACTGCAAAAGGCGACAATAAAATAATTGGACCAATTGATACTGCAATGGATCTTAGCTACACACGTTCAGGGAATTTCTATTTAGACGATAAGGGTTATTTAGTAACTTCAGATGGCTATTACTTAGTGGGAGAAACAGGTAATAAAAATCCGGCAAATTCAACATGGAATAATCAGCTGAGTAACGCTGCAGGTCTTATTCAAATCCCTCTTGATGCAAAAAGCTTTAATATCGGTCCAGATGGAAAAGTTAGCTTTGTAGACGCTGGAGGAAATTTAAACACGGCCGGTCAAATTAGAGTTGCCAATTTTGCAAACGAAGGCGGTCTTGAAAAAGTTGGAGGAAATTTATACAAAGAATCCAGTAATTCAGGAACTCTAAATAATAACGGCACTGCAGGTATACAAATTGACGAACTTTCAATCCCTGGACAAGACGGCTCAGCCACAATCATGGCCGGAATGCTTGAAATGTCAAACGTAGACCTTGCAGATGAATTCACAGAAATGATTGTGGCTCAGCGAGGTTTCCAGTCCAATACAAAAATTATTACGACTTCTGATGAAATTTTACAGGAATTAATGAATTTAAAACGATAAGTTAGGGGGCAGGGGGCTCATAACTATATATGACCCCCGCAGCAATTGATTTTATTAACTCGTTTAAACGGAAAGTCTTTTACATTAAATGCGATTTACATAGAGCAGGTCGAGTCTTTTCCTGACACAACTATCACGCTTACCAACGGCAAAAAGTTTGTTGTAAAAGAATCAGAATCCGCCGTTTCGTCATTAACCCGCAACTTTTATAAGGACATTCATCTATTACATGCATCAGGTGCTCAGGGGGTGGATGATCATGAATAAAAAATTATTAACCATCATGCTTGTCATCATTACATCTATTACGTTAATAGGCGTAACCGCATTAGTTATCGTAACAAATTTTATGGAAACAGCTGAAGCAAAAGAGCCGACCATCGATGAAGTCATCGAGTATTCCTTTGATCTTCCAGAAATCACGACAAATCTTGCCAGTGAGAACATTGTCCGTCTGTCATTTAAATTAGAAACGGACAGCAAGAAAGCGAAAGAAGAGCTCGAAAAAAGAGAATTTCAAATTAGAGACATTATCATTTCAGAGCTTTCAAATATTTCTGCGGCAGAATTGGATGGAAAAGACGGTATGAACGCATTTAAAGAGACTGTGAAAAAGCGTGCAAACGAATTGATGCAAAAAGGCAAAATTCAGAAGGTCTACACAACCTCCTATATCATTCAATAATTCGGCATAAATCCCATGCACAGGAGGTGTGAATGCATGTCAACTGAAATACTGTCTCAAAATGAAATAGATGCTTTGCTTTCAGCTATTTCGTCAGGTGAAATGGATGCTGATGAATTAAAAAAAGAAGAGACAGAGCGGAAAGTGAAAGTTTACGATTTTAAAAGAGCACTCCGGTTTTCAAAAGATCAAATTAGAAGTTTAACACGGATACATGAGAATTTTGCAAGGCTGTTGACAACCTATTTTTCAGCTCAGCTGAGAACATATGTGCAAATCAGCGTTGGATCTGTAGATCAGCTGCCTTATGAAGAGTTTATTCGCTCTATTCCAAAGATGACAGTGCTTAATGTATTTGAAGTACGCCCTTTAAATGGGCGGATTTTAATGGAAGTCAATCCGAATATTGCTTATTCGATGATGGACAGGCTGATGGGCGGACTGGGTACCGGTATAAGCAAAACGGATCAATTAACGGAAATTGAAAGCAGAATTATGTCAAATCTCTTTGAAAAATCTCTTGATAATTACAAAGAGGCATGGAGTTCCATCTTTGATATAGACCCGGTCATGAATAATTTAGAAGTCAATCCGCAGTTTTTGCAGATGGTTTCCCCAAATGAAACGGTGGTTGTCATATCGCTGAATACACAGATCGGCGAAATCAGCGGCATGATAAATCTCTGTATTCCTCATGTCATTTTAGAGCCTATCATCCCGCGTCTGAGTGTTCACTTTTGGATGCAGTCTGAAAGAAAAGAACCGAAGCCAAATGAAGTTGAAGCTCTGGAAAGGAAAATTCATTCAGCAGAACTTCAAATTATTGCAGAACTGGGGATATCAGAGATCACGATTCAAGAATTTTTAGACATTCAAGCAGGAGATGTCATACAGCTGGAAAAAGCCATTGATCAGCCTTTGGTTATTAAAATTGGGGATAAACCTAAATTTTATGGTCAGCCAGGTAAACTAAAAAGAAAAGCTGCAGTGCAAGTAATCGGCCATTATCAGAGGGGGCACGAAGAAGGTGAGTAATGGGATGTTATCTCAGGATGAGATTGATGCTCTTTTAAAGGGTACAGATTCAAACGATGAAGAAGATTATACGATAGATACAAAAGATTATTTGGATGACATGGAAAAAGATGCAATTGGAGAAATAGGCAATATTTCATTTGGCAGTTCTGCTACTGCGCTTTCTACCTTGCTTCAACAAAAAGTGGAAATTACGACTCCAACTGTTTCGGTTGTCCAAAGACAAAGAATTTCCGATGAGTTTCCTCATCCTTATGTAGCGATCGAAGTGAATTATACAGAAGGATTTATAGGCAGTAATTTACTAGTAATTAAACAAAGTGATGCAGCAATTATCGCGGACTTAATGATAGGAGGCAACGGGGAGATTGACGATTCATCTTTGGATGACATCATGATCAGTGCTGTTCAGGAAGCAATGAATCAAATGATGGGCTCAGCAGCAACTTCAATGTCTACAATTTTTAACAAAAAAGTAGATATCTCTCCGCCATCTATTGAGCTTTTAGACATAAAAGAAGGAGAAGGAACAGGAGCATTTCCGAAAGAAGATCTGTTCTTAAAAGTTGCGTTCAGACTCAAAGTGGGACTTTTGATAGATTCAGAGATTATGCAGCTGCTGCCTCTGCAATTTGGAAAAGATCTTGTTGAAGAGCTGATGAACCCGAAGCAGCAAGCGGCTACTATTGAAGCTATAGAAGAAGAAGTTCAGATTGAATCTGCACCTGCTTATTCAGAGAAACAGCGCAGTTATGCTCCTAAGCCTGCTCAGCAAAGAAATGAGAGTCCGCCCGTCGATGTAAAACCGGCAGAATTTTCGTCTTTTGAATCTGTCCCCATGTATCAAAATGAAATGAAAAATCTTGATATGCTGCTGGATATCCCGCTACAGGTCACGGTTGAACTGGGCCGCACGAAGCGTTCAGTGAAAGAAATTCTGGAATTATCATCCGGCTCTATCATTGAGTTGGATAAACTGGCAGGCGAACCAGTTGATATTTTGATCAACAACAAAATCGTCGCTCAAGGGGAAGTAGTAGTAATAGAAGAGAATTTCGGTGTGCGGGTGACGGATATTTTAAGTCAGTCTGAGCGTTTAAATAAACTAAAGTAATCAATTATAGGAGTGACTGGAATGGCACATAAAATAATGATCGTGGACGATGCAGCATTTATGAGAATGATGATCAAAGATATCTTAACAAAAAATGGATTTGATGTCGTAGCTGAAGCAGCTGACGGTGCACAAGCTGTAGAGAAATATAAAGAGCACTTTCCGGATTTAATAACAATGGATATCACAATGCCAGAGATGGATGGCATTACCGCCCTTAAAGAAATTAAAAAAATCAACGCTCACGCTAAAGTCATCATGTGTTCTGCAATGGGACAGCAGGCTATGGTCATTGATGCGATTCAAGCAGGTGCAAAAGATTTTATCGTGAAGCCCTTTCAGGCAGACAGAGTGCTTGAAGCTATCAATAAAACATTAAGCTAAAAGGAGTCTTTCCACTTGCAAGTGAAAATAAAATGGATACCAATAGCTGCGATTCTTCTTATCTTCCTGCTGCCGCATAGTGAGTCAGCTGTTCATGCGGAGCAGGGGGCTGAATCTGTGGCAGACTGGGTCGGGTCAGATGAAAAAACGGCTGACAGCAAAAATGAAAAAAACAGCGTGAAATCGGATGTTGAATACCAAGCTGCTGACACATCTGTGTCAGCGTGGGATTTCATTAAGATGATCCTGGCAACTGCATTTATCATATTTTTAATTTACATCCTGCTGAAATTTGTGAGTAAAAGAAACAAATTCACTTCTTCATCAAAATACATTGAAAACCTTGGCGGGACAAACGTCGGACAGAATCGTTCCATCCAATTAATAAAAGTAGGAAAAAAAATCCTTGTAGTAGGTGTTTCAGATTCTGTTCAGCTGTTAAAAGAGATAGACGATGAAGATGAATGCAGGGAGATTACAGAGGAACATCAGCAGAGGTTTGCTGCCGCAATCGATACGAAGGACTGGCTTAAAACCGTATCAGCTCCGTTATTTAGGCATAAAAATAATGGGTTGGAGGACGGGCATTCATTTTCCTTTAAAGAACAGCTGGAGCAATTAAAAAAAGAAAGACGAAGCAGTTTAGAGGAAATAGCTGGAAAGGATTACACAAAATGAATGAATTTGTGGAAATTTTCAGCAATAGCGATGCAGAAAATGTCAGTACGTCTGTCAAATTGCTGCTGCTGCTGACTGTCCTTTCTCTCGCACCAAGCATTTTAATCTTAATGACATGTTTTACAAGAATCATAATTGTCCTGTCATTTGTAAGAACGTCGCTTGCAACACAGCAGATGCCGCCGAACCAGGTGCTGATCGGCATTGCCCTGTTTCTGACATTTTTCATTATGGCCCCGACTTTTTCAGAAATCAATGAGCAGGCTCTGACGCCATTATTTAATGAAGAAATTGACCTCGAGGAAGCTTATGAGAAAGCTGCTCTCCCTTTGAAGGAATTTATGAGCAAGCATACAAGGCAAAAGGATTTAGCTCTGTTTCTTGAATATGCAAAGATGGACAAGCCTGAATCGGTAGAAGATATTCCACTTACAGCACTTGTTCCTGCGTTTGCCATCAGTGAAATAAAAACGGCTTTTCAAATAGGATTTATGATCTTTATCCCATTCTTAGTCATCGATATGGTTGTAGCAAGTATTTTAATGTCAATGGGAATGATGATGCTGCCGCCGGTGATGATCTCACTGCCATTTAAAATTCTGCTGTTTGTCCTTGTAGATGGTTGGTATTTGGTTGTGAAATCACTTCTTCAAAGTTTCTGAGTAGGAGATTAAACATATGAGTTCAGAATTTGTCATTTCGATTGCTGAAAAAGCGATTTACACAACTTTGATCATATGCGGTCCTCTTTTGGCGATCGCACTGGTCATTGGATTAGTTGTCAGTGTTTTTCAGGCGACAACCCAAATTCAGGAGCAGACGCTGGCGTTCGTTCCTAAAATAGTGGGAGTGCTGATCGGGCTCGTCTTTTTCGGACCGTGGATGCTGTCAATCATCATATCGTATGCACAGGATATTTTCGGCAATCTTAATAGATTTGTAGGTTAAAGCATGAATGTAATTGAAAGTTTTCCGGCATTTTTGCTTATATTTGCGAGATTGAGTGCCTTTTTTGTTACACTGCCGCTCTTTTCATATCGCACAATTCCGTCTTCGCATAAAATCGGTTTTTCTTTTTTTCTATCTCTTATAGTATTCACTGCAATAAATCCAGAACCGATGGAACTGAGCGGAGCATTTATACTCCTTGCAGTAAAAGAAGTCATGATCGGTCTTTTCATCGGTTTTTCTGCCTATCTTATGATGGCTGCTGTCCAAATAGCAGGAAGCTTGATTGATTTTCAAATGGGTTTTGCGATTGCCAATATTATCGATCCGCAAACAGGGGCGCAAAGTCCGCTTATTGGTCAATTCCTGAATATCTTGGCCTTGCTTTTCATGCTGAGTGTAAACGCCCATC
The DNA here is from genome assembly GCF_009674765.1 of Metabacillus idriensis. Classification (GTDB taxonomy): domain Bacteria; phylum Bacillota; class Bacilli; order Bacillales; family Bacillaceae; genus Bacillus_P; species Bacillus_P idriensis. The sequence goes on from NZ_WKKF01000001.1 coordinate 1,384,104, forward strand.
ATCTTTTGCTGGACGGTGTTTTTTACAGTTTTCAATACATTCCGCTTGAGGGTGCTGCTTTTCCTTTTGGAGATGGGAATATCGCCAAAATGATCATAAAATTGTTTAGCGCGATGTTTTTGATCGCTTTTCAAATGTCCTTTCCTGTTGTAGCATCGCTGTTCCTGGTGGATCTGGCGCTTGGCATTGTTGCGCGCACAGTGCCTCAGCTGAACATTTTTGTTGTAGGCCTGCCGCTGAAAATAGGCGTGAGCTTTATTATGCTCATATTGGTAATGGGAGCGATGTTCATGCTCATCCAGGATGTGTTCGAAACGATGATTTATACGATGCGGGGTTTAATGGAGTTAATCGGAGGAGCATGAAATGGAATTTCTTAAACTTGATCTGCAGTTTTTTTCAGGTGAAAAAACAGAAAAAGCTACACCGCGCAAACGCGATGATGTCAGAAAAAAAGGGCAGGTTGCAAAAAGTGCAGATGTAAATACGGCAATCAGCCTGCTGGCCATTTTTTTATCCCTGCTGTTTATCGGGCCTTTCATGTTTGAAAGGATAATGACAATGATGAACGCGTCTTTGCAAGAGACAATTTTAATGAATCTGACAGAAAAAAATGTTCATGAGCTGATGGTTGAAATGGTGATTGAATCAGCCTATATAAGTGCTCCTATTATGGCGGTTGCATTAGTTGCAGGAGTCGCAGGAAACTACATGCAGGTCGGTTTTTTATTTTCAACAGAAGCTATTCAGATGAAGCTTGAGAAAATCAATCCGATTCAAGGCTTCAAACGCATTTACTCTCTGAGGGCGATTGTTGAACTCCTTAAATCGATATTGAAAATATCATTTGTCGGAGCTGTAACCTTTTCTGTGATCTGGTTTCAGATGGCGGAAATTCTGTCTCTTTCAAAATTAACAGTAGAAAAAGCATTCATCTTCATAGCAAAACTAACCTTTCAAATGGGTTTGTTCGCTTCTATCGCTTTGTTGTTTCTTTCACTGCTTGACTATTTTTATCAAAAATTCGATTTTGAAAAGAACATCCGCATGTCAAAGCAGGATCTTAAAGATGAGTACAAAAAGTCAGAGGGAGATCCTTTAATAAAATCCCGCATAAAACAGAAGCAAAGAGAAATGGCTGCTAGGCGCATGATGCAGGAAGTGCCGAATGCAGATGTAGTCATTACAAATCCGACGCACTTTGCTATCGCCTTAAAATATGACGAAGACAAAATGGATGCACCGTTCGTTGTCGCTAAAGGAGTCGATTTTGTTGCTCAAAAAATCAAAGAAACGGCAAAAGCAAATGAAGTGACAATGGTTGAAAATCGGCCTTTAGCTAGAGCGCTTTACGATCAAGTTGAAATCGGAAAAGCGGTGCCTGAAGAATTTTTTAAAGCCATTGCAGAAATATTGGCTTATGTTTATCAGCTGAAAAATAAGATTTAACGTTTTATAGGATACTGGTTCAGTTTGAAAGAGAGGTTAACCATGCAAGCTCGTGATTTATCTGTTTTATTAAGCGTTATATTGATTGTTGCAATGCTGATTATCCCGTTTCCAACATGGCTTTTGAGCCTGCTGATCATGTTGAATATAACCCTCGCACTTCTCGTTCTACTAACTTCAATGAATATGAGGGAGCCCCTTGATTTTGCCATTTTTCCATCCTTATTATTGCTGCTCACTCTCTTTCGTCTTGGACTGAATGTATCCACGACGCGTTCAATTTTATCAAAAGGAGAAGCAGGCGGTGTTGTTGAAACGTTTGGAACGTTTGTCGTAGGCGGAAATGTATTAGTAGGTTTTGTTGTCTTCCTTATCTTGATTATCATTCAGTTTGTGGTTATCACGAAAGGATCTGAAAGGGTATCTGAAGTTGCGGCAAGATTTACTCTCGATGCGATGCCCGGGAAACAGATGAGTATTGATGCTGATTTAAATGCAGGCGTCATTTCTGAGCAGCAGGCCCGCACACGCCGTGAAAAAGTGTCCAGAGAAGCAGATTTCTACGGAGCCATGGACGGTGCGAGCAAGTTTGTAAAGGGAGATGCGATTGCAGGGATCATTATCGTGATTATCAATATGATTTTCGGAATCATTATCGGAATGATGCAGCTTGGCATGGGTTTTGGAGATGCTGCAGCTCACTTTACGATGCTAACAGTCGGTGACGGTATTGTCAGTCAAATACCAGCGCTGCTTATTTCAACCGCAACCGGCATAGTTGTGACAAGAGCTGCTTCTGACGGCAATTTAGGTACAGATATTACAAGTCAATTGTTTGCTTATCCTAAAATGATGTATGTCGCAGCAGGAACCATTCTCCTGCTCGGAATATTTACACCGATTGGTTTATTTGTTACAGTGCCGATTGCCTCTGCATTTGGTTTCGGAGGATATTTTATTTCTAAAACGAAACAGGATCAGCTGAAATTGGAAGAAGAAGTGGAAGAGGAAGTCGAGATTGATGATATGAAAACACCTGAGAGTGTCGTACAGCTGCTGAATGTGGATCCCATTGAATTTGAATTTGGATATGGCCTTATTCCGCTTGCTGACACGAATCAGGGAGGTGATCTGCTTGACCGGATCGTGATGATCAGGAGGCAGCTTGCGATTGAACTTGGACTTGTTATTCCAGTTGTGCGAATACGTGACAACATCCAGCTTCAGCCAAATGAATACAGGCTAAAGCTAAAAGGAAATGAAGTAGCCAAAGGTGAGGTTCTTCTGGATCATTATTTGGCAATGGCGCCTGGAATTGAAGATGATTCCATTGAGGGAATTGATACGATCGAGCCCGCGTTTGGGCTTCCAGCCAAATGGATTAATGAAGAAAACAAGGATGCGGCTGAAATGTTCGGCTATACCGTCGTTGATCCTCCGTCAGTTGTTTCTACACATATTACTGAAACGATAAAACAACATGCCCATGAGCTCCTTGGGCGTCAGGAGACGAAACAGCTTATTGACCATTTGAAAGAGTCATATCCGATTCTGGCAGAGGAGGTTACACCGTCTCCGCTTTCAATCGGCGAAATTCAAAAAGTGCTTGCAAAGCTATTAAAGGAGAAGGTGTCGATTCGGAATTTACCGGTGATTTTTGAATCTTTAGCTGATTACGGAAAAATGACGTCAGATACAGAATTATTAGGAGAATACGTTAGACAAGCATTAGCAAAACAAATTACAAGCCAGTATTCATCTTGTGAAACGCTAAAAGTAGTGACTCTTTCAGGAAGAGTCGAAAAAGCTGTTGCAGAAGGAGTGCAGCAAACAGAGCATGGAAATTACCTGTCTATTGAACCGGACATCTCGCAAGCTATTATTGAATCGATTGCAAAAGAGATCGAACAATTAGCCCTGCAGGAGCAGTCACCGATCCTTCTATGCTCGCCGGCTGTAAGAATGTATGTCAGACAATTAATAGACCGCTATTTTCCTCAGCTGCCTGTGCTCTCCTATAACGAGCTTGAGGCCAATGTGGAAGTTCAAAGTGTCGGGGTGGTGAATATCGCATGAAGGTAAAGAAATATATTGCTCCAAATATGCAGGAAGCGATGAAAAAAATAAAAAGTGAACTTGGTCATGATGCCGTGATTTTAAACTCAAAGGTCGTTCATACCGGTGGAGTCTTTGGTCTTTTTACGAAAAAAAAGATAGAAGTGATTGCCGGGCACGATCCGGATCCGCTGATTAATAGAAGTCATTTGAAAAGCGGATACGTAAAAGGCGAGCCTGCAGAAACAGCGGCATATGAGATGAATCATGAGCAATCCTTGATGGCAGAAGTTCTTGAACTGAAAAAACTTGTGACATCCATAAATATAAATGAACAGCAAAAGAATCTTCCTTCTCATCTGATAAAGCTTAATCAATTTCTTCAAGAAAAAGAAGTAGGTTCTGCAGGCAGAAATGACATCCTATCAGACTATTCTGGTGACACACCAGAGCCATCACCGCCTGAATTGCATTCAGAAGCAGTTAAGGTGATGGAGAAAAAGATGGGACACCTGGCGTTTGGCGGAATCTCCTATCAAAAGAAATATATTAATGTTGTCGGTCCAACCGGTGTCGGAAAAACAACTACACTGGCTAAGCTCGCAGCTGAAAGCATGCTGAAAAATCAAAAAAAAATTGCCTTTATCACTACGGATACATACAGAATCGCAGCAATCGAACAGATCAAAACGTATGCCAAAATATTAAATGCCCCGCTTGAAGTCTGTTATTCGCTTGAAGACTTTTTGAGAGCAAAAGAAAAATTCAAGGAAATGGATATGGTTTTTATTGATACCGCCGGCCGGAATTTCAGGAACCGGGAGCTTGTTTCAGATTTAGAAAAGCTGATTGATTTCACCGAAGAAGTGGAAACATTCCTCGTGCTGTCGGTTACTTCTAAACTAAATGACATGCTTGAAATTTACGATAATTTCTCTTCCATTCAAATCGATAAAATCATTTTTACAAAGCTTGATGAAACCAATTCAAGAGGATCGATGTATGATTTGATCCTGTCTGCTGATAAAGGCGTTGCCTATATGACAAATGGGCAGAACGTTCCGGATGATATCCTGATGGCTACCGCAAGACTGACAGCTGAAGAGATTTTGAGGTAATGGATCAGGCAGAGCAGTTAAGACTGCATTTACAGCAACTGAATAAAAATGATGCAAAATCCATTGCTGTCATCAGCGGAAAAGGCGTAGTCGGCAAATCGAATTTTACAATCAATTTCGCTATCAAGTTAGCAGAAAACGAAAAACGTGTGCTTGTTTTTGATTTGGATATTGGATATGGAAACATAGACATCCTTATTGGGCAATCTAGCCATTCTTCAAGCTTAGACTTTTTTAATCAAAAAAAAGAGCTGGATGAACTGATACATTCGGGCCCCGGAGGTTTTGATTATATATGCGGAGGAACCGGATTGTCTTATTTGTTCAAAATGGAGAAATCTCAATTCGATTCTTTCTCCGCTAAGCTTGAAGCGCTGTTTAAAAGATACGATTACATCATTTTTGATATGGGTGCCGGTATGACAGAGGAAAGCTTGAAATTTGTTTTGTCAGCTGATGAGCTGATCATGGTCACAACACCTGAACCAACTTCCATTATGGATGCCTATTCAGCCATCAAGCAGATAAGCATGCATGATAAAAGCATCCCAATTTCCATTGTTGTGAACAAGGCTGATCATGCAAAAGCTGCACATCAGACATCTGTGAGAATGAAGGCTGCATTAGAACAGTTTCTTGATATGAAATCGTCATACGCAGGATGGATGCCGGATGACGGTTTTGTTTCACAGGCTGTACTGAGACAGATACCATTTACTTTATTATTTCCCAAAAGCGCCGCAAGCAGGGCACTGCATGAGATTACTGCTAAATTTTTGGGCCGCGGGAAAAAGGATTCGGCAATCCATCCAAAAGCTGCTTCGTTTCTCTTTAAAATGTCGCAATTCATCAGAGGAGGCAGTTATTAAATGACCAAGATTAGGGTTCTGGTAGTAGACGACTCTGCCTTTATGAGGAAGCTGATCACCGACTTTTTAGAAGAAAGCGGCTTTATAGAAGTGGTGGGTGCAGCGCGCAATGGTCAAGATGCCCTGTCTAAAATCGGCCAATTGGATCCTGATGTCATTACACTTGATATCGAGATGCCGGGGCTGAACGGTCTTCAGATATTAAAACGGATCATGGAGGATTTCCCAAAACCTGTGATTATGCTGTCGAGCACCACAAAAGAAGGGGCAGATCATACCATTCAATCTTTGCAGCTTGGCGCGATAGACTTTATCACAAAACCTTCAGGAGCGATCTCTCTTGATCTTCATAAAGTGAGACAGGAATTAATTCAAAAAGTACAGACGGCAAGTCGTTCAGGCGTTAGAAAAATTAGTTCTATAAAAATTGAACCCATTAAACTAAATAAGAAGACTTGCGTACATAGGTACAGTAAACATCTCGTCTGCATCGGAACTTCCACAGGCGGCCCAAGAGCTCTCCAGCAGGTTTTGCCAAGGCTGCCGGAAGATCTGGAAGCACCAGTCTTTATCGTACAGCATATGCCAGAAGGATTTACTTCTTCTTTGGCTGCAAGACTGAATGCTCTTTCAGCCATAAATGTGAAAGAAGCAGAAGATGGTGAACTTGCTTTAAATGGAACAGCCTATATTGCGCCAGGCGGATTTCATATGAAAATTGCAGGGGATAATGACGGGATGATCATCAGGCTGAATAAAGAAAATCCGCGGAAAGGCCACAGACCCTCTGTTGACACGTTATTTGAATCAATAAGCATGCTTGAAAATATTCATAAAGTGGCTGTTATTATGACAGGCATGGGGGCAGACGGAACAGAAGGGTTAAAGAAATTAAAGCAGTCAGGAGATCTGCATGCCATCTCAGAATCTGAAAAAACGTCGATTGTTTTTGGAATGCCGAAGAACGCTTTTCAGACAAAAGCAATTGATGCAGTTTTAGATGTACAGGAAATTGCTGCTTCTATTATGAAATTTATTCGAGGCTAAGGGGAGTAAACTTAAATGGATATGAGTCAATACTTAGAGGTCTTCATTGAAGAAAGTAAAGAACATTTGCAGTCTTGTAATGAAAAGCTGCTGGAACTGGAGAAAAATCCTGCAGATTTATTCATCGTTAATGAAATTTTCCGTTCAGCCCACACATTAAAAGGCATGAGTGCGACGATGGGTTACAGTGATTTAGCAAATTTGACCCACCAGATGGAAAACGTGCTCGATGCCATCCGCAATGAGAAACTGCAAGTATCTGATGTCTTGCTTGATGCCGTCTTTCAGGCTGTTGATGACCTTGAAGTAATGGTTTTATCCATTGCAGAAGGCGGAGACGGAAAGAAAGATGTAAACAGCGTGATTGCCAAGCTGAAAAAGATCGAAACGGGTGAACCTGAGAAAATGGAACATACAGACGAAGAATCAGCCCTCACAACTATGGAAGAGTTCGATGATTTTGAGCGAACTGTCCTGCAGCAGTCAAAAGAGCAAGGCTTTCATACATATAAACTGACGATTAGATTAAGAGAAGATTGTCTCTTGAAGGCAGCGCGTGTTTTTATGGTTTTTGAAATAGCTGAAAAGCTTGGAGAAGTCATAAAATCTGTTCCTTCTGTTGATTTGCTTGAAGAAGAAAAATTTGATCAGCAATTTCAGCTCGCTTTTGTCACAAAGGAATCTGCAAATGAGATTGAAAGACAAATTATGAAGGTGTCTGAAATTCAATCTGTTGATGTTTCTCCGCTATCGATTGATGAAAGATTGATAGAAATAGAACCTGGTCAACATGGGGAAAGTGCTGCAAATTCCGAACTGATGGCTGCAAAGAAAGAAGCAGCTGTTTCTAAAGGAGCCGTACAAGCAAGCTCAAAAACGATCCGCGTGAATATTGACAGACTTGACAGCCTCATGAATCTTTTTGAAGAACTTGTGATTGACAGAGGAAGGCTTGAGCAGATTTCAAAGCAGCTGAAAAATAGCGAGCTAAATGAGACAGTGGAGCACATGTCGCGTATATCAGGAGATCTTCAAACGATTATCCTGAACATGAGGATGGTCCCTGTTGAGACTGTTTTCAACCGTTTCCCCCGCATGATCAGACAGCTGGCTAAAGACTTAAATAAAAAAATCAATCTTGAGATTAACGGTGCTGAAACGGAGCTTGACCGGACTGTGATTGACGAAATCGGAGATCCGCTCGTACATCTTTTAAGGAATGCCATTGATCATGGAATTGAATCGCCTGAAACGCGCCTTAAGCAAGGAAAGCGCGAAGAAGGCAAAGTCGTCCTGAGAGCTTATCACAGCGGAAATTATGTCTTCATTGAGATTGAAGATGACGGAAATGGCATCAGCAGAGAAAGAGTATTAAAGAAAGCAATTGACAGAGCGATTGTATCAGAAAAAATGGCTGAGACACTTTCTGATAAGCAGGTATATGAATTGATTTTCTCATCGGGGTTTTCTACAGCAGAAACGATATCAGATATATCCGGGAGAGGAGTAGGACTTGATGTAGTCAAAAACACCATTGAAGCTCTTGGAGGCTCGATTTCGATCGATTCAAGAGAAGGAGCAGGTTCCCTATTTTCCATTCAGCTTCCCCTCACGCTCTCTATCATATCTGTCATGCTTGTTAAGCTTGCGAATGAGACATTTGCTATTCCGATTTCTTCAATAATTGAAACGGCCGTAATCAGCAAAGATGAAGTCATGAGTGCACATAATCAGAAAGTCATTGACTTCAGAGGCAGAATTGTTCCGCTTATCTCCCTTTCAGAAGTTTTTGAAGTGCCTGCTGAAAAAGAAGAAGACTCACATCTTGCAATTGTTATTGTAAAAAAAGGAGATAAAACGGCTGCATTGACAGTGAGTTCGTTTATTGGCCAGCAGGAAATTGTTCTAAAGTCACTGGGTCATTACCTGAACTCGGTTTTTGCTGTATCAGGTGCAACAATACTTGGCGATGGACAAGTGGCTTTAATCATAGATTGCAACGCTCTTATCAAATAGTTTATTTATCGAATAGGGGATGTAGAAATGACGGATACAATCAAAAAACAAATGAAAATGATTGTTTTTCAATTAAATCATGAAGAATACGGAATTCCAGTCGATAAAGTGCGCTCTATTGAAAAAATACAGACCTTTACACGTGTTCCCGGCACAGAGCCTTTTGTTAAAGGTGTTATCAATTTAAGGGGTATTGTCACGCCAATTATTGATTTGCGCACAAGATTTAATCTGGAGCAGAAGCCATTTACTGAAAGTACCAGGATAATTGTTGCTTCTTTAGATCAATTTGAGGTTGGATTGATCGTCGATGCCGCTAATGATGTCATCGATTTGGCTTTGAATGATGTGGAACCTGCTCCTGAGGTTGTCGGTGCAGTAGAGGCAGACTATGTAGAAGGTATTGCAAAAATCGACAGACGCCTGATTATCATTCTTGATTTGAATAAAGTGCTGGCAGCAGACAAAACGTTTGCCCTTCAATCTTAAGGTTCTTATGTATGAATGATTTCAATCAGCTTACAGCTCTGCATTTAGATATTTTAAAAGAAGCGGGCAATATAGGAGCCGGCCATTCGGCTACAGCTCTTTCGGCTCTTTTAAATAAAAGAATAGAAATGAAGATTCCTGATGTCAGCCTGCTTTCATTTAATGAGCTTACAGAACGTTTAGGCGGACCGGAAATGGCTGTGGCTGGCCTTTATTTAAGAATTGAGGGGGATCTGCCGGGTTCCATGTATTTTATTTTATCGATTGAACAGGCTGAAAGATTCATCCGGAATTTGACGAAGGATCCATGGTTTAACATAGAAAATATTGAACAGGAAGAAATCGGAACCTCTGCCCTTAAGGAGCTCGGAAATATCGTAACGGGATCATATTTGACTGCATTGTCAGACTTTACAGGTCTCAGTCTTTATCCATCTGTTCCAGGCCTTTCCATTGATATGTTCGCAGCCGTCATTACACATGGGCTGATCGAGCTCTCGCATGTGAGCGATTACGCCATTGTCATTGATACAGCTATCCAAGAAAGCGGCGATGAGAGCACTGAAGTGATTCAAGGTCATTTTTTCCTGATGCCGGACCCGGACTCTTTTGACAAACTCTTCAAATCCATAGGGGTATAACAGCATGAATCAAATAGTGGAGATTGTAAAAGTCGGAATAGCCGAAAAAGATGTTGTAGAGCCGCCAAAGTGGATTCGCACCTCAGGCCTTGGTTCTTGCGTGGGGCTTGTACTTTATGATGAGTTCAGAAAAATAGCAGGATTGGTGCATGTTATGCTTCCGGATTCAGCTCTCGCCAAGTCAGGTGTACAAAATCCTTCTAAGTATGCAGACACCGCAGTCAAAGAACTAATCAGACAAATTATTTCATGCGGAGGACGCCGAGGTTTGTTAAAAGCAAAACTTGCAGGCGGTGCGCAAATGTTTCAATTTCACTCTGCAAACAGCACGATGCGCATCGGTCCAAGAAATGTCGAAGCCGTACTCGAACAGCTTCATCAATTGCACATTCCCGTTGTCAGCATGGATGTAGGGGGGAGCAGCGGGAGAACAATCGAATTTGATCCCGCAACCTGCATGATGCATATAAGAACGGTCAATCAAGGATCTAAAACGATATAAAAAACACACCAGAAGATAAAAATCACAAAACAGAAGGGGAGAAAAATGATACAAGCAGCAAAAATCGAAGAACAAGAGCATTGGGACAAATGGATTCACTGCCGCGACAATGATGCGTGCGATGCGCTGATTAAGAGATACATGCCGCTTGTAAGCTATCATGTGCAGCGCATCTCAGTCAGTCTGCCAAAATCAGTGAATAAAGAGGATTTAAAGAGCATCGGAATGATCGGTTTATATGACGCCCTTGAAAAATTTGATTACAAAAGAGATCTAAAGTTTGAAACATATGCTTCATTCCGGATAAGGGGCGCCATTTTAGACGGTCTCAGAAAAGAAGACTGGCTGCCGAGAAGCGCAAGAGAAAAAGCTAAAAAAGTGGATGCGAGTATAGAGCGTCTTGAGCAAAAGTATTTGCGGAACGTGATGCCCCGCGAAGTTGCAAAGGACCTTGAAATGTCAGAAGATGAAGTAACTCACATTATGAATGAGGGTTTCTTTGCAAATGTTCTTTCTATAGATGACCAAAATCATGATCACGATGAACAGGAGCACCATTCGAAAATGGTTCTGAAAGACGAGAAGTCAATTTCTCCCGAGGAAAAAATCGTGAAGGATGAGCTGATTCGTCAATTAAGTGAAGTCATCATCGGCCTCTCTGAAAAAGAACAGCTTGTGGTCAGTTTATTTTATAAAGAAGAACTGACGCTTACAGAAATCGGACATGTGATGAGGCTTTCGACATCGCGCATTTCCCAAATTCACTCTAAAGCGCTGTTTAAACTGAAAAATTTACTTGAGAAAATCATTCATTAAGTCTCTTTTCGTGAATATTGTTGCTAATGGACTAAATGTTAAAAGGATTAAATGATAAAAACCTTTAGTGGATTGCAACGGATAAACTTGACTCCTGCGGGAAATAGAGCAAAATGGGAGACCCCACAGGCAACACCGAGGAGGCTCCCATGCTCCCCGCGGAAAGCAAGTTCCTCTCGCTGCAAGGAACGGATAACATTTATCATGAAAAACAACAATCAATGCGAAAACAGCCTTCATTAATGAAAGCGCCATACGTCTTAAAACAAGTGAGTGAAAAAAATATATGACAGCCGTTCTATTGATCATCAGCATGATTCTCCATGCTGCAGGATTTTATTTTATTGCCCTTTTATATTTCAAATATCAATCAGTTAAACAATCAGAAGAAAAGCAAGCAGCCATGCTTGAAGAAGCAGAGCAATCGCTAGCAGCTTATTTGATTGAATTTAAGGAAGAGAATGAAAAACTGATAGCCGGAATGAAAATGGCTCAGGAAAAAGATATTAATATAGGTAGAAACAGCTCTCACCCGGAAAAATCAGTGTCAGAACCGGAAGATCCGGAATTTCCGGTTCTCCGAATAGCCCATGAAGATCAGCTGGAGTTATCAGACCCGATAAAAAAAGGTCAGCCTGAATCAGAAGAGAAAAAGATCATTTCCCTTTATCAAAAAGGGTTTTCTACTGAGGAAATAGCGAGAGAATTAAATAAAGGGAAAACAGAAGTTGAGCTTTTGCTTAAATTCCGTCAAAACTAGTCGATTTTTGCTTGCTTATGATCAATCCTTATGATATATTAATTTTTGGTGTTAATACACACGCCATAGATTTGGGCAATGGTGCTGTTTAAAACAGTTTTGCCTAAAGATGATATGTGCGGAGGAGCAAAAACCATTTAGGAGGAAATATCATGTCAGTCATTTCAATGAAGCAACTACTTGAAGCAGGTGTTCACTTCGGTCATCAAACACGCCGCTGGAACCCTAAAATGAAACGTTACATCTTCACAGAGCGTAACGGCATCTACATCATCGACCTTCAAAAAACAGTTAAAAAGGTTGAAGAAGCTTACCAATTCACGAAAGAACTTGCTGCAAACGGCGGTACAATTCTATTCGTTGGTACAAAAAAACAAGCTCAAGATTCTGTTAAAGAAGAAGCTGAGCGTTCAGGCATGTACTTCGTTAACCAACGCTGGTTAGGCGGAACGTTAACAAACTTTGAAACAATTCAAAAGCGCATCAAACGTCTTAAAGACATCGAAAAAATGCAAGAAGACGGCACTTTCGAAGTACTTCCTAAGAAAGAAGTTGTTCAGCTTAACAAAGAGCTTGAGCGTCTTGAAAAATTCTTAGGCGGAATCAAAGACATGAAAGGTCTTCCTGATGCATTGTTCATCATTGACCCTCGCAAAGAGCGTATTGCAGTTGCTGAAGCTCGTAAATTAAACATTCCGATCGTTGGTATCGTTGATACGAACTGTGATCCAGATGAAATTGATTACGTTATCCCTGCAAACGATGATGCAATCCGTGCAGTTAAGCTTTTAACTTCTAAAATTGCTGATGCAATTCTTGAAACTAAACAAGGTGAAGAAACAACTGCTTAATTAGGTAAAGTAAAGGTGATAAGAGGGGAATGCCTTTTATCACCTTTTTTAAAGAGGCTCCATTCTTCGGGAGGAGCCGCCCTTTAATAATGCAAAAGCAAACAGCATTCATTTATGAATGAAAACAATACATAACGCCGAAAACGGCCACATAATAAGGAGGAAAACTCTCATGGCAATTACTGCTCAAATGGTAAAAGAACTTCGCGAAAAAACTGGTGCAGGCATGATGGACTGCAAAAAAGCTTTAACAGAAACAAACGGTGACATGGAAAAAGCAATCGACTTCCTTCGTGAAAAAGGAATCGCTTCAGCATCTAAAAAAGCAGACCGCGTTGCTGCAGAAGGCTTAGCACTTGTTAAGTCTGAAGGCAACGAAGCTGTTATTCTTGAAGTAAACTCAGAAACTGACTTCGTAGCTAAAAACGAAGGCTTCAAAGAACTTCTTGATGCACTTGCTTCTCACCTGCTTGCTAAAAAACCTGCAAGCCTTGACGAAGCTATGACTCAAACAATGGATAACGGATCAACAGTTGCTGATTTCATTAATGCTGCAATCGCAAAAATTGGTGAGAAAATCACTCTTCGCCGTTTTGAAATTGTGACAAAAACAGACAGCGACGCATTTGGTGCTTACCTGCACATGGGCGGACGCATTGCTGTATTGACTGTTCTTGAAGGAACAATTGAAGAAGAAACTGCGAAAGATGTTGCTATGCATGTTGCTGCAGTTAACCCTAAATATATCGGACGCGACGCTGTAAGCGAAGAAGAAGTAACTCGCGAGCGCGAAGTATTATCTCAGCAAGCATTAAACGAAGGCAAGCCTGCTAACATCGTTGAGAAAATGGTAGAAGGCCGTCTTGGCAAATTCTTCGAAGACATTTGCCTTCTTGAGCAAAGCTTCGTTAAAAACCCTGATTTAAAAGTTAAACAATTCGTAGAATCTAAAGGCGCTTCAGTGAAGAGCTTTACTCGCTACGAAGTTGGAGAAGGCATTGAAAAACGCCAGGATAATTTCGCTGAAGAAGTTATGAACCAAGTCAAAAAATAATCAAGTCTGATCCGCCTGCTGAAGCTAAAGCTTCAGCAGAAGACAGAAATGAGTAAATGAAAGGCAGGGAACACACATCTGTGTTCCCTCTTTTTAAAAAATCATTTACACGGTACTTAGATCTATTGGAAAAGACTTGGAGGTCATTATGAGCAAACCTAAATATAAGCGTATTGTACTTAAACTAAGCGGTGAAGCTTTAGCTGGAAACGACAGCTTTGGCATAAAGCCTGCCGTTATTCAATCCATTGCTAAGCAAGTAAAGGAAATAGCAGAACTGGATGTTGAAGTTGCTGTAGTAGTCGGCGGCGGAAACATTTGGCGCGGTAAAATCGGCAGTGAGATGGGCATGGACCGTGCGACAGCAGACTATATGGGGATGCTTGCTACTGTCATGAATTCACTTGCTCTTCAGGACAGCCTTGAAACGTTTGGGATTCAAACTCGCGTTCAAACTTCCATTGAGATGCGTCAAGTGGCTGAACCGTACATAAGAAGAAAAGCAATCAGACACCTTGAGAAAAAACGGGTTGTCATCTTTGCTGCCGGTACAGGAAATCCGTATTTCTCTACGGACACAACAGCTGCACTGCGTGCTGCAGAAATTGAAGCTGATGTCATTCTGATGGCAAAAAACAATGTCGACGGAGTTTATACAGCTGATCCTAAAAAGGATTCTACAGCTGTTAAATATGAAACACTTTCTTATTTGGATGTTTTAAAAGAAGGATTAGAAGTAATGGATTCAACTGCTTCATCACTATGTATGGATAATGATATTCCGCTTATTGTCTTCTCTGTTATGGAAGAAGGAAATATTAAACGCGCAGTATTAGGCGAAAATATCGGAACTATTGTAAGGGGGAAATAATCATGGCAAAACAAGTGCTATCACAAGCGAAAGACAAAATGGAAAAAGCAGTATCTGCATTTAACAGAGAGCTTTCTACTGTTCGTGCCGGACGTGCGAATGCATCATTGCTTGATAAAATCGTTGTAGACTATTACGGTGCTCCAACACCTGTAAATCAATTAGCTTCCATCAATATTCCTGAAGCAAGATTGCTTGTTATCCAGCCTTATGACAAAACAGTCTTAGGCGAAATTGAAAAAGCAATTTTAAAATCAGATCTTGGTTTAAACCCGACAAATGACGGATCTTTAATTCGTCTTGCTATTCCTGCACTTACTGAGGAACGACGCAAAGAGCTTGCAAAGCTTGTTAAAAAATATGCTGAAGAAGCGAAAGTTGCTGTCCGCAATGTTCGCCGCGATGCAAACGACGACTTGAAAAAGCTTGAAAAAAATGGCGAAATCACGGAAGACGAGCTTCGCAGCAACAATGAGAATGTTCAAAAAGCAACAGATGATTTCATCAGTAAAATTGATGTAATTGCAAAAGATAAAGAAAAAGAAATCATGGAAGTTTAAGAAAAAACTCTGTACAATGGAATTGTGCTTAAAAGACCCTCTAATGTTTACAGGGGGTTTTTTTGTTAATACTGTTAACATTGTTGCAGTATATGAGACCGCAGAATGGTGATGGAGGAATCACATGCTTGGGAAACTGAAAAAATGGAGAAATCCTAACCGCGAGCAATCGGAATTCTCAAAAGAAGAAATTCTGAAACGGGAAATTCCGGAACATATTGCAATTATTATGGATGGAAATGGCCGCTGGGCTAAAAAAAGAGCTCTTCCCAGAATTGCAGGACATCATGAAGGCATGAAAGTTGTCAGAAAAATAACGAAGCTTTCTAATGAACTTGGAGTAAAAGCCTTAACCTTATATGCTTTTTCTACAGAGAACTGGAAGAGACCAAAAACGGAAGTAGATTTCTTGATGAAGCTGCCTGAAGAATTTTTGGGAACATTCCTTCCTGAACTTGTAGAAGAAAATGTGCAAGTGAGAATTATAGGAGAAGAATCAAAAATTCCTGAACATACACTTCGCGCTGTGCAAAAGGCAAAGGAAGATACGAAAAATAATAATGGTCTTATCCTGAATTTCGCCCTGAATTATGGCAGCCGGGCTGAAATGATTCTTGCGGTTCAGGGAATAGTGCAGGATGTTGAGAAGGGAAGCATCAGCCCTGAAGACATTAATGAAGCATTATTTTCACAATACTTAATGACAAAAGACATGAGAGATCCGGATTTGCTGATTCGAACAAGCGGAGAAATCAGGCTGAGCAATTTCATGCTATGGCAGCTTGCATATTCTGAATTTGTCTTTACAGACGTGCTTTGGCCGGACTTCAGCGAAGATCATTTACTTGCAGCCATTGATGAATACCAGCATAGAGGGCGAAGATTTGGCGGCTTATAAGATGAAGGTGACAGAGTGAAACAAAGAATTATAACTGCCGTAATCGCTTTGGCCGTTTTTTTGCCGGCCGTTATTTATGGACGCGCTCCTTTTACTATTTTTATATACTTATTAGCTTCCATCGCCCTTTATGAACTGCTGAAGATGAAGCGAATTACGATATATAGTGTACCGGGGCTGCTCAGTTTATTATTGCTTTGGGTTCTATTAATCCCCAGTAACTACATAAACTTATTAGATGAATACAGCATAACTAAAATAGAAATTGCATTGCTTGGTGTACTGTTTTTCCTATGTTATACCGTGGTGACTAAGAACAGATTTTCCTTTGACGATGTAGGGTTCACCATTATAGCAACCATGTACATCGGGATCGGATTTTTTTATTTTATTGAAATGCGAAACATTGGCCTTTATTCAATCTTTTATGCACTGCTGATTATTTGGGCTACGGATTCAGGCGCTTATTTTATCGGGAAATCAGCAGGTAAAAGAAAGCTGTGGCCGGAAATAAGTCCAAACAAAACGATAGAGGGATCTATTGGAGGAATCTTCTGCGCGGTCATCATCGCCTGGATCTTTCAATATTTTACTGCCTTTGCAGATTCGTATTTTAGCATCACGCTTATTACTGTTTTGCTGTCCATTTTTGGACAAATTGGGGATCTGGCCGAATCAGCGTTAAAGCGTCATTATCAAGTGAAAGATTCAGGGCATATTTTGCCTGGACACGGGGGGATCTTGGATCGCTTTGACAGTCTGATCTTTGTATTGCCGATCATGCATTTCTTGTTTTTGTTTTTTAACTGAATAGATTATCTGTGACAAACGAATGGGAGTGACATGGTGAAGAAGATTAGCTTATTGGGTGCAACAGGTTCAATTGGTCAGCAAACGCTGGATGTAATTAAATGTCATCCCGATCAATTTCAGCTTGTTGCCATGTCTTTTGGAAGTAATTTGGAGCTTGGAAGAAAAGCGATTTCTAATTTTTCTCCTAGTCTTGTAGCTGTTAATGATTTTAACGCATATTCACAGCTGAAAGAAGAATTTCAGAACATAACATTTACATACGGTGCCGAAGGTCTTATTGAAGCAGCTGTTATCTCCGAAGCTGAAATTGTGGTTAATGCAGTTGTTGGAAGTGTCGGTCTATTGCCGACTTTAAAAGCCATTGAATGCAAAAAAACGATTGCGCTTGCAAATAAAGAAACCCTGGTTACCGCCGGACATCTTGTAACAGAACATGCAAGAATATATGGTGTGGATCTTCTTCCGGTTGACAGCGAACATTCCGCTATTTTTCAATGTCTGCAGGGTGAAAATCCTAAATCACTGGAAAGACTGATTGTGACAGCATCCGGCGGAAGCTTCCGCGACAGAAAACGGGAAGAGTTAGCAGATGTAACAGTCGACGAGGCACTCAATCATCCGAATTGGTCGATGGGTGCTAAAATCACAATTGATTCTGCTACTATGATGAACAAAGGTCTTGAAGTGATTGAGGCACACTGGCTCTTTGACTTGCCGTACGAAAAGATAGAGGTACTGCTTCATAAAGAAAGCATTATTCACTCTATGGCAGAGTTTCATGACCGAAGTGTGATCGCGCAGCTTGGATCTCCTGATATGAGAGTACCCATTCAATATGCTTTATCCTATCCAGAACGATTGCCGCTTTCATCAACCAAGCAATTAAATTTGTGGGAAGTAGGCAAGCTTCATTTCGAGAAAGCGGACTTTGAAAGATACCGCTGCTTACAATTTGCGTATGATTCAGGTAAAATAGGCGGTACAATGCCAACTGTGCTGAATGCCGCAAACGAAGAAGCAGTCGGAGCATTTTTAAAAGGACAAATTGCCTTCCTCCAAATTGAAGATCTCATAGATAAAGCTTTAACAAAACATAGTGTGATATCAAGCCCGGATTTGCATATCATTCAAGAAGTGGACAAAGAGACAAGACAATTTGTTCAAACATTATATTCATAAAGGTGGTCATGAAACGTGAATACCGTTTTAGCGTTTGTTATTATTTTTGGAGCACTCGTATTCTTTCACGAGCTGGGACATTTAGTTTTAGCAAAACGGGCAGGTATTTTATGCCGTGAATTTGCAATTGGGTTTGGACCGAAGATCTTTTCTTTCATGAAAGATGAAACTGTCTATACCATCAGACTCCTTCCCCTTGGCGGATTTGTCCGCATGGCTGGTGAAGATCCAGAAATGATAGAAGTGAAGCCTGGATATAATGTAGGTTTGCTGTTTAATAAAGAAAATAAAGTTGAAAAAATCATCCTTAATAATAAGGAAAAATATCCGCGTGCAAGAGTCATTGAAGTAGAACAGGCTGATCTGGAACACAAAATGTTCATTTCAGGTTATGAACAGGGCGAAGAGGAGGAAATGCTGAAAAACTTTGAAGTGAGCGAAAAATCTTTCTTCATTGTTGATGGTTCTGAAGTTCAAATTGCCCCTTATAATCGTCAGTTTGGCTCGAAAACGCTTGGACAGCGGACAGCGGCGATTATTGCTGGACCGCTGATGAATTTTATTTTAGCCTTTGTACTATTATTCTCCCTTGGATTTATTCAAGGGGCTCCAATTGATGAACCGATTTTAGGTAAGCTGACGCCGGACGGTTCAGCTGTAGAATCTGGACTTAAAGAAGGCGACGAAATTACATCCATTGAGGGAAAAGTAATGTCTTCATGGAAACAGGTCGTTTCTGTCATTCAGGCAAATCCAGAACAAGAACTGACTTTTGCCATTAACCGCGGCGGTCAAAACCTTGAAGTGGAAGTAGTCCCTGAAGCGAGTAAAGTAGGGGAAGAAACGATTGGCAGAATCGGAGCTTATAACCCTGTTGAAAAATCATTCGTTGGCTCTTTGAAATATGGAGTAACGGAAACATTCAATTGGACGAAGGAAATTGTGCTTGGACTTGGAAAATTGGTAACTGGTCAGTTTTCGATTGATATGCTTTCAGGTCCGGTAGGAATTTATGACATGACAGACCAGGTCGCAAAAACAGGCATCATCAATTTAATGAGCTGGGCTGCCATTCTGAGCATCAACTTAGGTATTGTCAATCTGCTTCCGATTCCTGCACTGGACGGAGGAAGACTATTATTTTTCCTTGTAGAAGCGCTGAGAGGGAAACCGATTGACCGCCAAAAAGAAGGCGTCGTCCATTTTATCGGTTTTGCCTTATTGATGCTGTTGATGCTGGTAGTCACATGGAATGATATTCAAAGATTCTTTTTATAAGGCTTAGCTATGACCTGAGAGGGCGTTGTCATTCTTATTCAGACCGTCCTCTCTTTTTCTTAAACCAGACTTTTAAAATGTATAAATAGATAGAGGTGCTTGAAGATGAAACAGAGTATGACATTTATTCCTACTTTAAGAGAAGTGCCTGCAGACGCTGATATTAAAAGCCATCAGCTTTTATTGCGTGCAGGCTTCATGCGGCAAAATGCAAGCGGGATTTACAGTTACTTGCCGCTTGCTTCCATTGTCCTGAAAAAAATTGAGCAAATTGTGCGTGAAGAAATGAATCGTGCCGGGTCATCCGAACTGTTAATGCCTGCACTTCAGCAGGCAGAGCTTTGGCAGGAGTCTGGCAGATGGTATACGTACGGCCCTGAACTAATGCGAATGAAAGACCGTCACAGCCGTGAATTTGCTCTTGGCGCAACACATGAAGAAGTTATTACTTCTCTTGTTAGAGACGAGGTAAAATCGTATAAAAGACTCCCTTTGAATCTATTTCAAATTCAATCTAAATTCAGAGATGAAAAACGTCCTCGTTTCGGTCTGCTTCGCGGCCGTGAATTTATTATGAAAGACGCCTATTCTTTTCACGCATCTTTTGAAAGTCTTGATGATGTCTACGAAAAAATGTTCCAGGCATACAGCAATATCTTCTCACGCTGTGGGTTAAATTACCGAGCAGTCATCGCAGATTCCGGTGCAATGGGCGGGAAAGATACGCATGAATTCATGGTGCTTTCAGATGTAGGAGAAGATACGATTGCATACTCTGATACTTCCCAGTATGCTGCAAACATTGAAATGGCTCCTGTCATTAATCAATATGAAAAAAGCGGCGAAGAAGCCCAGAGTCTTGAAAAGGTGGAAACACCCGATCAAAAAACAATTGAGGAAGTTTCTGCGTTCTTAAATACAGCTAAAGATCAAATAATTAAGTCTCTTCTTTTCAAAGTGGATGAGAAATTCGTCTTAGTTTTAGTGCGCGGTGATCATGAGGTTAATGACATCAAAATTAAAAACTTATATGGAGCTTCTGTTGTAGAGCTTGCATCGGCTGAAGAGACAAAGCAGGCAGTCGGAGTACTGCCGGGCTATGTAGGTCCTGTTGCAGTTAGCTCAGAAGTGGAGATTATTGCAGACATGGCCGTTCAGGCAATCGTAAACGGTGTGTGCGGAGCGAACGAAGAGAACTATCATTACACAGGCGTGAATATTGAACGTGATGCAAACGTATCTCAATTTGCTGATTTGAGATTTATTGAAGAAGGAGACTTATCTCCTGATGGACAAGGCATCATTCAATTTGCAAAAGGCATTGAAGTAGGTCATGTATTTAAACTTGGCACACGCTACAGTGAAGCTATGAATGCTACGTTCCTGGATGAAAATGGCAGATCGCAGCCGATGATCATGGGCTGCTACGGAATTGGTGTCTCGAGAACACTTGCTGCCATAGTCGAGCAATACAACGATGAAAAGGGTATTGTATGGCCTGCAGCGGTTGCTCCGTTCCAGGTTCACCTAATTAGTGCCAATGCTAAAAATGAGGTTCAGGCTGAATTAAGTGATAAATTATATGCAGATCTTAAAGAAGCTGGATTTGAAGTCCTATACGATGACCGCATTGAACGTGCAGGCGTTAAATTTGCAGATTCAGATCTCATCGGCATTCCAGTAAGAGTCGTGGTAGGAAAACAGGCGGCTGACGGAATTGTTGAAGTGAAGGTCCGCAAATCAGGTGAAGGAATGGATGTTGCATTGTCTGATTTAACTGGCACCATTTCCAATTTATTATCCAATTAAAAAACATGAAGCTCTGTTTTATTCATGTTATGATTAGTAAGTGAATAAAACATTTAAAGGTACCTCGCAAAGAGCGAGGTACCTTCAATTATGAGGATCGATTATTGTAAGAGGGGACGGTTAGAATGGACGAACTTTCGAAAGCTCAAAAAGAGCGATTTCAGCTGCTGCTTCAGCAAATCGATTTAACAGACGATGCTGTTTTTAATCATTTTAAAAACGGTGCGATCACAAAACTGACGGTCCATAAGCTGTCAAAGAAATGGGAATTTCAATTTTCATTTGACCGGATCCTACCTTTTGAAGTGTACCGGATTTTTTATGCGAAATTAACAAAAGCGTTTTCGCATATAGCTGATGTATCATTTAAAATTACCGTTAATGATCAAACATTTGATGAGAATTTAATTGCAGACTATTGGTCGGTTTGTGTCCAGGAAATGCAGGGGATTTCTCCTCCAATGCTCTCCTTGTTAAATGAGCAAATTCCTGAAGTACAAGGATTAAAGCTGATTGTAAAAACGAGAAATGAAACCGAAGCAATGGCCATCAAGAAAAAATACACATCGGTTCTTCAGGACAGCTTTGCACAATATGGCTTTCCGCTCATTCAGCTGGATACGACCGTAAATATATCAAAAGAAGAAATTCAAAAGTTCCAAGAGCAGAAGAAGCTTGAAGATCAAGAAAAAATGATGCTTGCCATTACAGAAATGGATAAGAAAGATCAAGAACAGGAGGCTCCTCAGGGTCCTCTGATGATCGGCTATGCCATTAAGAATGACGAAGAAATCAAACAGATCAACACGATTGAAGATGAGGAACGCCGCATCACCATTCAAGGCTATGTATTCGATGCCGAAACAAGAGAGCTTCGCAGCGGAAGAACATTAAGCACATTTAAAGTAACGGACTATACAAACTCCATTTTAGTAAAAATGTTTGCTCGTGATAAAGAAGACGCAGTTCTTCTGCAAACACTGAAAAAAGGGATGTGGGTTAAAGTTCGCGGCAGCATTCAAAATGATACATTTGTAAGAGATTTAGTCATGATTGCAAATGATATTAATGAAATTAAGCCTGAAATTCGTCAGGATACATCTGATGAAAAAAGAATAGAGCTTCACTTGCACACTCCAATGAGCCAAATGGATGCTGTATCATCTGTCAGTTCTTTAGTCGGACAGGCAAGTAAATGGGGGCATCCTGCTGTAGCAATCACTGATCACGCTGTTGCACAGTCGTTCCCTGAAGCGTATTCTGCAGGCAAGAAAAATGGCATCAAAGTCCTGTACGGTGTTGAAATTAACCTGGTTGATGACGGAGTGCCGATTGCTTATAACGAGCAGGATCGCTTTTTGCCTGAAGCAACCTATGTCGTATTTGACGTAGAGACAACCGGCTTATCAGCTGTATACGATACGATTATCGAGCTTGCAGCCGTTAAAATCAGAAACGGCGAAATCATCGACCGTTTTGAGTCGTTTGCAAATCCTCATCACCGTCTATCAGCGACAACAATAGAGTTAACCGGCATTACAGATGATATGGTGGCAACCGCTCCAAATGTAGACGAAGTGCTCAGCAGGTTCAAAGAGTGGGCAGGAGACGACATTTTGGTTGCACATAATGCAAGTTTCGATATGGGCTTCTTAAACGTTGGCTACAAACAGCTGCTTGGTACTGGGAAAGCAGCCAACCCTGTCATCGATACTCTTGAACTCGGCAGATTTTTATACCCTGAGCTGAAAAGCCACAGATTAAATACACTTGCCAAAAAGTTTGATATTGAGCTGACTCAGCATCACCGTGCTATTTTTGACGCAGAAGCGACAGGGTATCTCCTGCTCAGAATGCTGAAGGATGCTGCTGAAAAAGGAATTGAGAACCATAACCAGCTTAACGATAATATGGGGCAGGGCAATGCTTATCAGAGAGCTCGTCCTTATCACGCGATTCTGCTTGCCCAAAATGAAATTGGCTTAAAGAACTTGTTTAAACTTGTTTCGCTTTCTCATATTGATTATTTCTACCGTGTTGCACGAGTGCCGAGATCTCAGCTCACAAAGCACCGCGAAGGGATCCTTGTCGGCTCAGCCTGCGACCGCGGGGAAGTGTTTGAAGGCATGATGCAAAAGTCTCCAGAGGAAGTTGAAGATATAGCAGCTTTCTATGACTACATTGAGGTGCAGCCTCCTGAAGTATACCGCCACTTAATTCAGATGGAGTATATCAAGGACGAAATGGCTCTTAAAGAAATCATCACGAACCTGGTGAATCTTGGCGAAAAGCTTGAAAAGCCTGTCGTTGCAACCGGAAACGTACACTATCTTCAGCCGGAAGATAAAATTTACCGCAAGATTCTAGTAAACTCTCAGGGCGGTGCGAATCCGCTGAACCGCCACGAGCTTCCAAACGTTCATTTCAGACCAACGAATGAAATGCTCGATTGCTTCAGTTTTCTCGGGAAAGAGAAAGCACGTGAAATTGTCATTGACAATACGCATCGTGTAGCAGATTTAATTGAAGAAATTAAACCTATTAAAGATGACCTTTATACACCAAAAATTGAGGGTGCAGACGATGAAATCCGTGAAATGAGCTACAGCATGGCCAGAAGCATTTATGGCGGCCAGCTTCCGGATATCGTCGAAGCAAGACTTGAAAAAGAACTGAAAAGTATCATCGGACATGGTTTTGCTGTTATCTACCTGATTTCGCACAAGCTTGTTAAAAAATCTCTTGACGATGGATATCTTGTTGGATCAAGGGGCTCTGTCGGATCATCCCTTGTTGCAACCATGACGGAGATAACAGAGGTTAACCCGCTGCCTCCGCATTATGTTTGTCCTGACTGCAAGCATTCAGAATTCTTTAATGATGGATCAGTAGGTTCAGGGTTTGACCTGCCGAATAAGGACTGTCCGGAATGCGGAGCTAAATTCCATAAAGATGGACATGATATTCCGTTTGAAACGTTCCTTGGTTTTAAAGGAGATAAAGTACCTGATATCGATTTGAACTTCTCGGGAGAATATCAGCCGAGAGCGCATAATTACACGAAGGACCTTTTTGGGGAAGATAACGTGTTCCGCGCCGGAACCATCGGTACAGTCGCTGAGAAAACAGCATACGGATATGTGAAAGGCTATGCGGGCGACAACAACTTAATGCTCAGAAATGCAGAAGTAGACCGTCTTGTTCAAGGCTGTACAGGCGTAAAAAGAAATACCGGTCAGCATCCGGGCGGAATCATCGTTGTGCCTGATTATATGGATATATATGATTTTTCACCGATTCAGTTTCCAGCTGATGCCACAGGTTCTGAATGGAAAACAACTCACTTTGACTTTCATTCCATTCATGATAATTTGCTGAAGCTTGATATTCTGGGACACGACGATCCGACAGTAATCAGGATGCTTCAGGATCTTAGCGGAATTGATCCGAAAACGATTCCGACTGATGATAAAGAGGTAATGAAAATATTCAGCGGGACAGAATCCCTTGGCGTAACAGAAGAACAGATTATGTGTAAAACCGGTACACTCGGAATTCCGGAATTCGGAACACGCTTTGTCCGCCAAATGCTTGAAGACACAAAGCCGACTACATTTTCTGAGCTCGTGCAAATATCCGGACTATCCCACGGAACGGACGTATGGCTTGGGAATGCCCAGGAATTAATTCACGATAATACTTGTACGCTGAGCGAAGTAATCGGGTGCCGTGATGATATTATGGTTTATTTAATCTATCAGGGGCTTGAACCTTCATTTGCCTTTAAAATTATGGAGTCTGTGCGTAAAGGGAAGGGACTTACACCGGAAATGGTGGAAGAAATGAAAAAGAATGAGGTGCCTGACTGGTACATCAGCTCATGCCTCAAAATAAAGTACATGTTTCCGAAAGCCCATGCCGCAGCCTATGTTTTAATGGCTGTCCGCATTGCTTATTTTAAAGTGCATCATGCCCTGCTTTATTATTCTGCCTATTTCACAGTCCGTGCCGATGATTTTGACATCGAAACGATGGTAAAAGGGTCGGAGCCAATTAAAGCGAAAATAGTTGAGATTAATCAAAAAGGACTTGAGGCATCTCCTAAAGAAAAAAGTTTACTGACAGTTCTTGAACTTGCCCTTGAAATGTGCGAGCGCGGCTATTCGTTCCAAAAAGTAGATCTGTACAGATCCAGCGCAACGGATTTCCTGATTGACGGGAACTCTTTAATCCCGCCTTTTAATTCCATTCCAGGGCTCGGAACAAATGCTGCTATAAATATCGTGAAGGCAAGACAGAACGGAGAATTCCTCTCCAAAGAGGACCTTCAGCAGCGCGGCAAGGTGTCTAAGACAATTATTGAGTATCTTGACAAGCAAGGCTGTCTCGAGTCGCTTCCTGATCAAAATCAGCTGTCTCTGTTTTAATTTTTTTGACAGACCTGTGAATTGGGAAATATTCACTGAATCTTTTCAGGAGAAAAATCTTGCAATATCTCCTGAAATGCCTTACGCAGTTTGATTTTAATTTGCAATAAATGGCCGGTTATGTTATATTTTTTATGGAAATGCTAACGATAGTTAGAGGCAGAGAGTGGGGCAACCCACTCTTTCGTATTGAGTAGAGATTTTATTGTCTCTTCATTCGGATCGCGTGTTGTGTACATACATTCCCTGCTCAATATGAAGCAGGGTTTTTCAGCAACTAATAGTGTCATATTTGCTTCTATTTCACAAGGAGGAACGGGATGAGCAAAAAAGTTACTGAAATCGTAGCAGAATTAGCTATGCCGATTTTAGATGAATTAACATTGGAATTAGTGGATGTCGAGTTCGTAAAAGAAGGAAAAGAATGGTTTTTGCGCGTATTCATAGATTCAAGTGATGGAATCGACATTGAGCATTGCGCGATTGTCAGCGAAAAACTAAGTGAAAAATTAGATGAAACAGATCCAATTGAACAAAATTATTTTCTTGAAGTTTCATCGCCTGGGGCTGAGCGTCCGCTTAAGAAGGACTCTGACTTCACAAAATCAATCGGCAAAAATGTTTATATTAAAACATATGAGCCTTTTGAAGGCTCAAAAGTATTTGAAGGAGAGCTTACTGCTTTTGACGGTGAGCATGTTATTGTGACGATCTTAATTAAAACACGCAAAAAACAAATTCAAATACCTTACGAAAAAATCGCCAGTGCCCGGCTCGCTGTCACATTCAATTAAATAAACTGTCAGATGGATAAGGGGGAAACCGTTAAAATGAGTAATGAACTTTTAGATGCCTTAACGATTCTTGAAAAAGAAAAAGGCATCAGTAAAGAAGTGATCATAGAAGCCATTGAAGCTGCTTTGATCTCAGCTTATAAGCGAAATTTTAATCAGGCTCAAAATGTGCGCGTTGATTTAAACCGCGACACAGGAACAATGAGAGTCTTTGCAAGAAAAGATGTAGTTGATGAAGTATATGATCCAAGACTTGAAGTTTCTGTTGAAGAAGCTCAAAGCGTAAATCCAAGCTATCAAGTAAATGATGTTCTTGAAATGGAAGTTACGCCTAAAGACTTCGGCCGCATTGCAGCTCAGACAGCCAAGCAGGTTGTAACGCAGCGTGTGCGCGAGGCAGAACGCGGCGTGATCTACTCTGAATTTGTAGATCGCGAAGAAGATATCATGACTGGCATTGTCCAAAGAATTGATTCTAAATTTATTTATGTGAGCCTTGGCAAAATCGAGGCGCTGCTTCCTGTAAGTGAACAGATGCCAAATGAGAAATACAAGCCTCATGACCGCATTAAAGTATTTATTACAAAGGTTGAAAAAACAACAAAAGGACCTCAAATTTTCGTTTCACGCACTCATCCTGGCTTATTAAAACGATTATTTGAAATTGAGGTTCCTGAAATTTATGACGGAACGGTAGAAATTAAATCTGTGGCACGCGAAGCTGGCGACCGTTCGAAAATTTCTGTGCACTCAGACAATCCTGAGGTTGATCCAGTCGGGTCATGTGTAGGTCCTAAAGGCCAGCGTGTTCAGGCAATTGTAAATGAATTAAAAGGCGAAAAGATTGACATTGTTAAATGGTCAAACGATCCTGTTCTGTTTGTTGCTAATGCTTTAAGTCCATCTAAAGTTCTTGATGTTAATGTGAACGAAGATGATAAAGCGACAACAGTGGTAGTTCCTGATTATCAATTATCGCTTGCTATCGGCAAAAGAGGCCAAAATGCACGTTTGGCTGCAAAATTGACAAACTGGAAGATTGATATTAAGAGCGAGACAGACGCATTGCAAATGGGCATTTATCCTCGTGCAGGAGCGAATGTTCCGCTTGACGAAAGCGATGAAGATGAGCCGCTTTTTTCTTTCAATCAAGATGAATTAGACAAGTAAGAGGTGAGGCAATGTGAACAATCAAAGAAAAGTCCCGCTGCGCAAATGCGTGGCAACTGGGGAAATGAAGCCGAAAAAAGAACTTGTTCGTATTGTGCGTTCAAAAGAAGGTGAAGTTTCCGTTGATCCTTCAGGCAAGAAGAACGGACGCGGAGCTTACCTCTCACTTGATAAAGACTGTATTTTACAAGCTAAAAAGAAGAATGTACTGGCTAATCACCTGCAAGTAAAAATTGAAGATGCCATCTACGAAGAATTGCTTCAGCTAGCTGAGAAGGAGAAACATTAATGGTATGGTAAAGCATCAATGGATGTCCTTATTGGGCTTAGCAAATCGGGCAAGAAAGATTGTTTCAGGAGAAGAACTTGTCATTAAAGAAGTTAGACAATCACGTGCAAAACTTGTTCTGCTCTCAAAAGATGCATCAGAAAATACTGCTAAAAAGGTTCATGATAAATGCAGTTTTTACAACATTCCGGTTGTCTCGGTCCCGGATCGGTACCTGTTAGGTCAGGCGATTGGAAAGGATGCTCGAGTAGTTGTGGCATTAGTTGATGCAGGCTTTGCTGCAAAAATGAAAACCTTGCTCGATTAAATTTCTTGGGGGTGACCATATGACGAAAATGAGAGTTTACGAATATGCAAAAAAACAAAACATATCAAGCAAGGATGTTATTACAGCCTTGCAGAGTATGAATGTTGAAGTCAGCAACCACATGTCAACAATTGACGATCATATAATTGTCAAACTGGACGGAAAATACAAGGCAGATAAGAAAGAAACAACTAAATCCATTTCTGTCAAACAAAGGGAAGATCACAAAACGCCTATGCAAAAACAAGAGAATACTAACAACACAAAACCGGCTAATCCAACTAAACCAGCAGCAAAAGGCGGCAGCAAGCCTTTTAGCCAGCAGGGAAAATCAAATAATAACAACAATAACCGCAACAATAATAACAAGAAAAATTTCGGCAACAAGAAAAACAACAGCAATAATAATCAGCGCAGACCTCAGGGAGCAGCACCTGTTCAGCCTAAAAAGGAAATGCCAAGCAAAATTACTTTTACAGGCAGCCTTACAGTAGGAGAATTGGCAGGAAAGCTTCATAAAGAGCCTTCTGAGATCATTAAAAAATTATTTATGCTTGGCGTCATGGCAACAATTAATCAGGATCTTGATAAAGATTCAATCGAATTGATTGCAGGCGAGTATGGTGTGGAAGTTGAAGAAGTTATCGTATTTGACGTAACTGAATTTGAAGGCTATGCAACAGAGGATCAAGAAGATCAGCTTCAAATCCGTCCTCCGGTTGTTACAATTATGGGTCACGTTGACCATGGTAAAACAACTTTACTGGACTCAATCCGAAATACAAAAGTAACAGCAGGCGAGGCTGGCGGAATCACTCAGCATATCGGTGCCTATCAGGTTGTTGTAAACAACAAAAAAATTACATTCCTTGATACTCCCGGACATGCTGCGTTTACAACAATGCGTGCCCGCGGTGCTCAAGTAACAGATATTACAATCCTTGTCGTAGCAGCTGATGACGGCGTTATGCCTCAAACAGTGGAAGCAATCAGCCATGCTAAAGCGGCTGAGGTTCCAATCATTGTAGCTGTAAACAAAATGGATAAAGAATCGGCAAACCCTGACCGCGTAATGCAGGAACTGACTGAATACGGTCTAGTATCTGAAGCATGGGGCGGGGACACAATCTTTGTTCCGCTTTCAGCTTTATCAGGCGACGGAATCGATGAATTGCTTGAAATGATCCTTCTTGTTAGTGAAGTAGAAGAATGGAAAGCAAATCCAAACCGTGCTGCAACAGGAACGGTTATTGAAGCTCAGCTTGATAAAGGCCGCGGTTCAGTTGCAACACTTCTTGTTCAAAATGGTACACTTCGTGTAGGTGACTCAATCGTAGTGGGTAATACATTCGGACGTGTCCGTGCAATGGTCAATGACCTTGGACGCCGTGTGAAAGAAGTAGGACCTTCAACTCCTGTTGAGATTACAGGTCTTAACGATGTACCGCAGGCAGGAGATCAGTTCATGGTCTTCACTGATGAGAAAAAAGCCCGCCAGGTTGGAGAAGCGCGTGCGAGCAAGCAGCTTGATGAACAGCGTAAAGAAGGCGCGAAATTAAGCCTTGATGATCTGTTTGAACAAATTAAACAAGGCGATATCAAAGACATCAACCTGATCGTCAAAGCAGATGTTCAAGGATCTGCTGAAGCTTTGGCTGCTTCTCTTCAAAAAATTGATGTAGAAGGCGTTAAAGTGAAAATCATCCTTACAGGCGTTGGAGCAATCACGGAATCTGACATTATTTTAGCTTCTGCTTCAAACGCGATTGTCATCGGATTTAACGTGCGTCCTGATGGGAATGCTAAGAGAACGGCTGATGCAGAAAAAGTAGACATTCGTCTCCACCGCATCATCTACAAAGTAATTGAAGAAATTGAAGCAGCAATGAAGGGAATGCTTGACCCTGAATTTGAAGAAAAAGTCATTGGTCAAGTTGAAGTCCGTCAAACAATTAAAGTATCTAAAATCGGTACAATTGCCGGTTCGTATGTAACAGACGGGAAGATCACCCGCGACAGCAGCATCCGTGTTATTCGCGACGGAGTCGTTGTCTTCGAAGGTGAAGTGGACGTTCTGAAACGTTTTAAAGATGATGTAAAAGAAGTTGCTCAAAACTATGAGTGCGGGATTACGATTAAAAACTTCAATGATATCAAAGAAGGAGATATCATCGAAGCATACGTCATGGAAGAAATTGAGCGCAAGTGATTGGATATGCAGAATGTGAGTGCATGATTTATGATGCACAATCATTGAAGGACAAACGGGCTGTTTTACAGCGCATTTTGATGAGACTGAAGCAGAGGCACAATGTCTCTGTTTCAGAAATTGATTTTCAGGACACATGGCAGAGAACCAAGATTGGCATCGTCGCCATCACATCAAATAAAGTTCAAACAGAAAAAGAATTAAACAAAGCTCTGGCTATGATTGATTCTTTTCCGGAGATTGAACGCACTGTAACCTCGTTTGATTGGCTTTAACAGTGAGGTGATAGCATGAGTTTACGAGCGAACAGAGTCGGCGAACAAATGAAAAAAGAATTAGGCGAGATTATCAGCCGGAAAATTAAAGATCCCCGGATTGGATTTGTTACTGTTACAGATGTAAGAGTGTCAGGAGATCTGCAAATTGCAAAAGTCTACATTTCAGTTCTTGGAGATGAAGAAAAGAGAGAAAACACTTTAAAAGGCCTTGCAAAAGCAAAAGGCTTTATCCGTTCTGAAATCGGCCAGCGCATAAGGCTGAGAAAAACACCTGAAATCCTTTTTGAATTTGATGAATCCGTTGATTATGGAAACCGGATCGAAACATTGATCCATGAAATTAATCAAGAAAACAAGCAGGAAGATTAACGGGAGAGGATAGACATCAGTCTATCCTTTTCGTTTATGTAATCTTACTGGATGAAGAAGGGCGGAAAGCGTGCAATGGAAGGTGTTTTATTAATAAATAAGCCTGCCGGAATGACATCACATGACTGTGTTGCTAAAATGAGACGAATTGCCAGGACAAAAAAAGTCGGTCATACCGGAACGCTCGACCCAGATGTCACAGGAGTTCTTCCTGTCTGCCTTGGACGAGCAACTAAGATTGTTGAATATTTAACGGCAGCATCAAAAACATATGAAGCAGAAGTTACCCTTGGCTTCTCAACAACGACAGAGGACTCCTCCGGTGAAGTTGTTGAAAAGAAGAAAGTGGAATCGGTTATTACTAAGGAAGATGTTCTAGAAGCGCTGAAGTCTCTTACAGGTGAGATCGATCAGGTGCCTCCGATGTATTCAGCGGTGAAAATAGGCGGGAAAAAACTGTACGAATATGCAAGAGCAGGGCAGACAATTGAGCGGCCATCCAGAAAAATCACGATTCACGAAATGACCCTTTTATCTGACATAGTAAGCAATGAAGATACCGTTTCTTTCCGTTTTAAAGTTCAATGTTCCAA
Organism: Metabacillus idriensis; assembly: GCF_009674765.1. Lineage (GTDB taxonomy): Bacteria > Bacillota > Bacilli > Bacillales > Bacillaceae > Bacillus_P > Bacillus_P idriensis. Next base: position 1,415,615 of record NZ_WKKF01000001.1, read on the forward strand.
GGGTACATATGTAAGAACACTTGCTGTGATGATCGGCGAAAAATTAGGCTTTCCTGCCCATATGTCGCATTTAATCAGAACAGCTTCAGGACCGTTTTTAATTGATCAATGCCACACCTTTGAAGACATCGAGGAAATGGCAGAAGAGGGCAGACTGCAGGATGAACTCATCCCGATCAGTACAGCTTTAAATCATTTGCCCAAATTGTCCATAAATGATACATTAGCAAAGAAAGTGAAAAATGGTGCTGTGCTTGAGGTTCCGCCTGGTTTTGAACAGTATGCGGCTGAAGATTCTATTGCCGTATATGATGAACAGGGAACTTGCCTTGCGATATATAAGCAGCACCCTGAAAAACCCCACTTCCTTAAACCTTCCAAAGTCCTTGTCATCTGACCTGGCGGGAAGAAAGCTGATACAGAAAAGGTGAAACACGAGTGAAAACGATCAAACTAACGCATCCGCACTCTTTAAACGACATAGAAATGCCCCAGCTGGCAATGGCGCTTGGCTATTTTGACGGCGTTCATCGTGGGCATCAGGAAGTTATATTGACAGCCAAAAAAACAGCAGAAGAAAAAGGATTAAAAAGTGCAGTTATGACGTTTGATCCTCATCCTTCGGTCGTTTTAAGAAAAAATATTCAGCACGTCGAAGCGATTACAACCCTCCAGGACAAAATTGATTTAGTTGCGAAGCTTGAAATTGATTATCTTTTTATCGTTCAATTTTCCGAAGAATTTGCAGCATTGCTTCCCCAGGAATTTGTAGACCAATATATTATCCGCCTGAATGTAAAGCATGTGATTGCAGGCTTTGATTATTCCTATGGAAGACTTGGCAAAGGAACGATGGAAACCTTGCCGTTTCATTCAAGAAGCGCTTTTGAACAAACGACAATCAGCAAGCAGACAGATCATGACCGGAAAATCAGTTCAACTTTGATCAGGGAGGTACTGAGAAACGGGGATGTGGAGTATGCATCACGCCTTCTGAACAGGCCTCACAAGGTAAACGGAACTGTGATACACGGAGATAAGCGCGGAAGAACAATCGGGTTTCCAACGGCTAATATAGAGCTTGACGGGGCATATATCATCCCCCCTACAGGGGTATATGCCGTCAGATTTCAAATTGGCGATGAGATTTACAATGGAGTATGCAACATTGGCTACAAACCTACCTTTTACGATGAAAAAAAACTAAAACCAAGCATAGAAGTCCATATTTTTGAGTTTAATAAATCTATATATGGAAAGAATGTTTCTATATTCTGGTATAAACGGATTAGAAGCGAGCAAAAATTCGGTTCCATTGACGAACTGATCCAGCAGATCGGAAAAGACAAAGCTTCCGCTGAGCAATTTTTTCAAGATCTGCAAGATTAACACTTGCCTTATTCCACGAAAAATAGTATTCTAATACTTGTAACTTTTATAACCATTGCTTGGCAAAACGATTCACCAACGTTTGCTCGGTAATTGGGGTTTTTAAATGAAGGAGGTGAATAGGATGGCAATCACTCAAGAACGTAAGAATGAAATTATCACTGAGTATAGAACGCATGATACGGACACTGGTTCTCCAGAAGTTCAAATCGCTATCCTAACTGAGGATATTAACAATCTTAATGGACATTTACGTGTTCACAAGAAAGACCACCATTCACGTCGCGGTCTTTTGAAAATGGTAGGTAAACGCCGTAATCTTTTGACGTACCTGCGCAATAATGACGTAACTCGTTATCGCGATCTAATCAACAAGCTTGGTTTACGCCGATAATCTTTGAAAAGCGGGAGAATTCCCGCTTTTTTAGTGTATTAAAATAAGAAAGCAGGAGCGTTTTGACCTGATCATTTCAGATCGGGGATCCAGGCGCTGGAGCTTGCATGAATGCGGAAATTTAAATATTCTATACGAATAAACAATAAGATTTTCACGCGATCTATTTACATACCGGAATAACATTGATATGTTGAATTTAAATGGTTCATAATAATACATAATTGTATGTTGTGACTTATATGACGAGAGGAGTTCATTCTTATATGGGACAAGAAAAACAAGTGTTCTCCATTGATTGGGCTGGAAGAGAATTGACCGTAGAAGTTGGCCAGCTGGCAAAACAGGCTAACGGCGCGGCACTGATCCGCTATGGAGAAACAGCTGTATTAAGTACAGCAACAGCATCAAAAGAACCTAAAACGGTTGACTTTTTCCCGTTGACTGTCAATTACGAAGAGCGCCTGTATGCCGTTGGTAAAATTCCAGGAGGATTTATTAAACGCGAAGGACGCCCAAGTGAAAAAGCAATCCTTGCAAGCCGTCTGATTGACCGTCCATTGCGTCCATTGTTTGCAGATGGATTCCGCAATGAAGTACAGGTTGTCAGTATCGTGATGAGTGTCGATCAGGACTGTTCATCTGAAATGGCTGCAATGTTTGGTTCATCCCTTGCATTAACTGTATCTGACATTCCGTTTGAAGGGCCGATTGCAGGCGTTGTTGTCGGACGTGTGGATAATGAGTTTGTCATCAATCCGACAGTTGACCAAATGGATAAAAGCGATATCAACTTAATTGTTGCTGGCACAAAAGATGCCATTAACATGGTAGAAGCAGGAGCAAATGAAGTTCCTGAGGAAATCATGCTTGAAGCGATTATGTTTGGTCATAATGAAATCAAGCGTCTGATTGCATTCCAGGAAGAAATTGCAGCTCAGGTAGCGAAAGCAAAATCAGAAGTGAAACTGTATGTTCTTGATGCTGATCTTGAGACAAGCATTCGTGAAATGGCTGAAAAAGACTTGCTTTCAGCGATTCAAGTGCAGGAAAAACATGCACGCGAAGAAGCCATTAATGAAGTGAAGAAAACAGTCGTTGCTCATTTTGAAGAGCAGGAAGCAGAAGCTGACACTCTTAAACAAGTGAAAGAAATCCTCTCGAAATTAGTTAAACAAGAAGTCCGCCGTCTGATCACTGAAGATAAAGTCCGCCCGGATGGACGTAAAATTGATGAAATCCGCCCTCTTTCTTCTGAAGTCGGCTTATTATCCCGCACACATGGTTCAGGTCTGTTCACACGCGGACAAACTCAGGCGCTAAGCATTTGTACGCTTGGAGCACTTGGAGATGTGCAGATTCTTGACGGTCTTGGCATTGAAGAAACAAAACGTTTTATGCATCATTACAATTTCCCGCTGTTCAGCGTAGGGGAAACTGGATTTATGCGCGGACCTGGACGCCGTGAAATCGGCCATGGCGCGCTCGGCGAAAGAGCTCTTGAGCCTGTCATTCCTTCTGAAAAGGATTTCCCGTATACAGTTCGTCTTGTATCAGAAGTTCTTGAATCAAACGGTTCAACCTCACAAGCAAGTATTTGTGCAAGCACACTTGCCATGATGGATGCCGGTGTTCCTCTTAAAGCTCCTGTAGCAGGGATTGCAATGGGACTTGTGAAATCAGGAGAGCATTACTCAGTGCTGACTGATATTCAGGGAATGGAAGATCACCTTGGAGACATGGACTTTAAAGTAGCAGGAACGGCTAAAGGCGTAACTGCCCTTCAAATGGACATTAAAATCGAGGGATTATCCCGTGAAATTTTAGAAGAAGCTCTTCTTCAGGCTAAAAAAGGACGCATGGAAATCCTTGAATCAATGCTTGCAACGATTAAAGAGCCTCGCACTGAGCTTTCTCAATATGCTCCTAAAATCTTAATGATGGCGATTAATCCTGATAAAATCCGCGATGTTATTGGGCCAAGCGGTAAACAAATCAATAAAATCATCGAAGAAACTGGCGTTAAAATTGACATTGAACAAGACGGAACGGTCTTTATTTCGTCAACGAATGAGGAAATGAATCAAAAAGCGAAGCAAATTATTGAAGACATTGTCCGCGAAGTTGTTGTCGGACAAATGTATTTAGGAAAAGTGAAGCGCGTTGAAAAGTTCGGTGCTTTCGTTGAAATATTCAATGGCAAAGACGGTTTAGTACACATTTCTGAACTCGCAGAAGAGCGCGTTGGAAAAGTTGAGGATGTTGTTAAAATCGGTGATGAGTTGCTTGTGAAGGTAACTGAAATTGATAAACAAGGTCGCGTCAATCTTTCTAGAAAAGCAGTTCTTCGTGACGAGAAAGAAAAAGAAAAGCAAAATTCTTAAAGTGTAGAAGCCAGAGAAGCTAGTCTGGCTTCTTTTTGCATTTTTCACGGTACCTTGGCATCTCTTGCAACATGTTCTACCTTGTCCCTTTCGTACATATTTTCTAGTAAAAAGGGGGAAGACAAACATGAAGAGGTTCCATTTATTAAGCATTGCGCTCATCATAATCGTAACTGGTGCTGTTATACAGAATCCATATACATCAGCCTATGTTTCTACAATGAAAGTTGAAGATGTTTCAGCTGTAAAACAGCCTGATGAGCTCTATCAGGCGATAGCTGCAAAGGCAAAGGACTATGAAAAGCCGGCACAGGATGCTCAAATACATACAGTCTGGAAAGCTACTCCCGGCTACAATGGCATATCTGTTGATATTGATGAGTCGTATAAAAAAATGAAGAAAAAAGGGAAGTTCGATGAAAAGCAGCTTGTCTTTAGACAGGTTAAGCCAAAAGTTCACTTAGGTGACCTGCCGCCTGCTCCCATTTACAGAGGGCACCCTGATAAATCAATGGTTTCTTTTCTCATTAATGTTGCCTGGGGAAATGAATATCTTCCAGGTATGCTTGAAGTGCTTGATAAGCATGGAGTAAAAGCTACCTTTTTCCTTGAAGGAAGATGGGCAAAAGAAAATCCGGGACTTGTCAAAAAAATAAAAGAAGCAGGTCATGAAATCGGGAATCATTCCTATTCCCATCCTGATATGGCAAGAATCACAACAGACCAAATCCGTAAACAGATTGGTTCAACAAATGAAGTCATCAAAGAAATAACAGGCGCCGCCCCAGTCTGGTTCGCACCTCCAAGCGGAAGCTTCAGGCAGGACGTGATTACAGCAGCAGATGAATTTAAGATGGAGACGGTCCTTTGGTCAGTTGATACGATTGACTGGCAAAAGCCCGAACCCAGCGTTTTAGTTGAACGCGTCCTAAAAAAGGTTCATAATGGTGCTATGATTCTTATGCATCCTACTGATTCCACGTCTAGAAGTTTAGAAACATTGATTCAGTCAATAAAACAGAAGGGCTATTCTTTCGGTTCTGTCTCAATGCTCATGGATGAAGAACGGCTGCCTGCATCTAAATAACATATTCTCATCAATTACAGATCCTTGGAGCTTACAGATAGATAGGAGGAACAAGTTTGATTAAAAAGTATACATGCCAAAATGGTGTAAGAATCGTGCTCGAAAATATCCCCCACGTAAGATCAGTTGCAATCGGGGTATGGATTGGCACTGGCTCACGAAACGAAAATGAAAAAAACAATGGGATTTCCCACTTTTTAGAACATATGTTTTTTAAAGGCACAAAAACAAGATCAGCACGGGAAATTGCTGAATCATTTGACAGCATCGGCGGTCAAGTAAACGCTTTTACTTCAAAAGAATACACATGTTATTATGCAAAAGTGCTTGATGAACATTCTGACTATGCACTCGAAGTGCTTGCAGATATGTTCTTCAACTCAACGTTTGATGACATTGAGCTGAAAAAAGAGAAAAATGTTGTGTACGAAGAAATTAAAATGTATGAAGATACTCCGGACGATATCGTACATGATTTACTCAGCAAAGCTACATACGGCGATCATCCGCTGGGGTATCCTATTTTAGGAACAGAAGAAACGCTTGCTAAATTCGAGAGCGACACATTGAGAGAGTATATGGATCAATATTACACTCCAGAGAACGTCGTGATTTCTGTAGCCGGCAATATTTCAGAGAGCTTTATTGCGGAAGTCGAAAAACAATTCGGTTCATTTGAGACGTCTCAAAAGGGAACTGAAATTGGTGCACCTGAATTCATGACTCATAAGCTTGCCCGGAAAAAAGATACAGAGCAGGCTCATCTTTGCATAGGCTTTGACGGACTTCAAGTCGGCCACGAGAAAATTTATGATCTGATTGTATTAAATAACGTACTTGGCGGCAGCATGAGCTCAAGATTGTTCCAGGATGTCCGTGAGCAAAAAGGGTTAGCCTATTCCGTTTTTTCCTATCACTCTTCTTATCAGGACAATGGCATGCTGACGATTTACGGCGGCACAGGACGTGCACAGCTTGATGTTCTGTTTGAAACGATCCAGGAAACACTTGCTACATTAAAAAAAGAAGGCATTACTTCAAAAGAGCTTACAAACAGCATAGAGCAAATGAAGGGCAATTTGATGCTCAGCTTAGAAAGCACCAACAGCCGCATGAGCCGAAACGGTAAGAATGAACTTCTTCTTGGCCGTCACCGCAGCCTCGATGAAATGATTGAAAAGATTAATGAAGTTACTGCAGATAATGTAAATGCACTTGCAAAACAATTATTTACAGATGACTATTCTATTGCTCTGATCAGCCCGGACGGAAAGCTTCCTTCTGCTTTAAAACAATAATCAGTTAAGACCTGCAGGGATTTTCCTGCAGGTCTTTTTTATGTCCAAATGGATATATATGATAAAAAGGATGGTGATTCCATGCGGCTGAGCGAGCTGAGCGGAAAAGAAATCGTGGATGTGAAAAGAGCTGAGAGATTGGGAATTTTAGGGCAGACGGACCTTGAGATTAATGAACAGACCGGTCAAATAACAGCCCTTGTCATTCCGTCTGTCAAATGGTTTGGGTTCAGAAAGCAGGGAGGTGAAATAAGAGTCCCCTGGCTTCACATTAAAAAGATCGGCACAGATATGATTATCTTAGACATTGAAGATGATCAAATAAAACTTTTAGAGTGAAAGCGATTGGACGCCAATCGCTTTTTTTTATGGGATCAGCTTCTAAGAGCGAGCTGCAAAATGATTCATTATTTCTGTGCAGAGGCTGATCTGCAGCTGATTTTAAAATGTTGAAAGTTAACTGCCTGACTCATAATTATATGCAGGAAAGTCTATCACCCCGCCCGCAGATATTACATAAGATGTTTAAGTAAGTTCACTCAGGATTTAATCATTATGAATATATACATCGCGAAAAAGTAGGTGAAAGGGTCGTATGTTAACAGGACTTAACATAGCAGTCATTGGAGGAGATGCTCGGCAGCTGGAGGTCATACGGAAATTGACTGAACTTGATGCAAAGCTTTTTTTAGTAGGCTTTGACCAGCTGGATCATGGATTTACCGGAGCCGCGAAATTAAAGCTTGCCGAAGTGAAATTTGAAGGAATAGATGTCATTATTCTTCCTGTTCCCGGAACGAATATAGAAGGGCACGTCGATACAATCTTCTCTAATGAGGAAGTAGTGTTAACGGAGGAGATTATTGCAAGAACACCTCCTCACTGCATCATTTATTCTGGAATCAGCAATCCATACTTAGATGGAATAATTGATGGAACAAACCGAGAACTTGTTCAGCTTTTTGAAAGAGATGATGTAGCGATTTACAATTCAATTCCGACCGTAGAAGGAACAATTATGATGGCTATTCAGCACACCGATTTTACGATCCACGGTTCAAGAATTGCTGTACTCGGACTTGGAAGGGTAGGAATGAGCGTAGCGCGCACATTCTCAGCACTTGGGGCAAAAGTGAAGGTGGGAGCAAGAAAGTCTTCGCATATAGCAAGAATTATTGAAATGGGACTTGAGTCTTTTCAGCTAGAGGATCTTGAAAACGAAGTTTCTCAAATAGACATTTGCATTAATACGATTCCTTATCACATCGTGACGGCAAAAGTCATCTCGAAAATGCCTGCTCACACATTGATAATTGACCTTGCATCAAAGCCGGGGGGAACGGATTTTAAATATGCTGAAAAAAGGGGCATAAAAGCATTGCTCGCACCGGGTCTTCCGGGGATAGTCGCACCGAAAACGGCCGGTCAGATTGTGGCGAACGTATTGGCGGCGCTGCTTACAGAGGAATTCTCCAAAAGGAAGGGGTCATCATCATGAAGGTTAAAGGCAAGAGAATCGGTTTTGGACTAACGGGGTCTCACTGCACATATGATGCAGTTTATCCGCAGATTAAACGGTTGATTGACGAAGGAGCAGATGTCATGCCTGTCGTCACAAATACAGTAAAATTCACTAATACAAGATTTGGCGAAGGTGAGGAGTGGATAAAGAAGATTGAAGAACTGACGGGCCATAAAGTCATTGATTCAATTGTAGGAGCAGAACCCCTTGGGCCGAAAATTCCGCTTGACTGCATGGTTGTTGCACCTATGACCGGCAATTCAATGAGCAAGCTTGCAAATGCAATGACAGAATCACCGGTGCTGATGGCTGCGAAGGCTACTTTAAGAAACCACAAACCGGTAGTACTTGGCATCTCGACGAATGACGGGCTTGGTTTAAACGGTGCAAATCTGATGAAGCTGATGGCGGCAAAGAATATTTACTTTATTCCATTTGGCCAGGATGCTCCTTTTAAAAAGCCGAATTCTTTAGTGGCTAAAATGGACTTATTATTGGAAACAGTCGAAGCAGCATTAGAGCATTCACAATTTCAGCCGGTGATTATTGAAAAATTTCGTGATGACGAATAGCCTGCTTCTTGATAGAATAGAAGGCAAGAAAAATCATGGTTGTATAATGAATACACCTAGTCTATGATAAACTAATACACAATATGATATGAAGTTAATCCGGCTTGTATACGGATAATCGCGGAAGGAGTTTTGATTGATGAATACTAATGGTTATCATGTTGCTGTCCTTGGCGCAACAGGCGCAGTGGGACAGCAAATGCTTCAGACTTTGGAAGAGCGGGACTTTCCTATTTCTAAACTGACTTTATTGTCTTCAGCAAGATCAGCAGGCAAAAAAGTTATGTTTAAAGGTGAAGAATATGAAGTTCAGGCTGCAAGCCCTGACAGCTTTAAAGGTGTTCAAATCGCCCTTTTCAGCGCAGGGGGCAGTGTTTCTAAAGAATTTGCTCCTGAAGCTGTCAAGCACGGGGCAATTGTTGTTGATAATACAAGTGCCTTCCGCATGGATGAAAATGTTCCGCTTGTTGTTCCTGAAGTAAATGAGGAAGATTTAAACGAACATAACGGCATTATCGCCAATCCAAATTGCTCTACTATTCAAATGGTTGTTGCTCTCGAACCATTGCGCCAGGCTCACGGCTTAAACAAAGTAATCGTATCGACATACCAGGCAGTATCAGGATCCGGGGCAGCTGCAATTGAAGAATTAAAAACTCAATCGGAAGCAATCTTGAAAGGCGAAGAGTTTACTCCTGAAATTCTTCCGGTAAAGGGCGACAAAAAGCATTTCCAGATCGCTTTTAATGCCATTCCTCAAATTGATAAATTTGAAGAAAATGGCTTTACTTTCGAAGAAATGAAAATGATGAATGAAACGAAAAAAATCATGCACATGTCAAACCTTGAAATTGCCGCTACATGTGTGCGAATTCCGGTTGAGACTGGTCATTCTGAATCTGTTTATATTGAACTTGATTCGGATTCTGTCAGTGTACTGGACATTCATGAATTATTAAAAGATGCACCTGGTGTTACTCTTCAGGATGATCCGCTTACACAAACATATCCAATGCCTGCTGACTGTGTAGGGAAAAATGATGTATTTGTCGGACGCATCCGCAAAGATCCTGATCGTGCAAATGGCTTCCATTTGTGGATCGTCTCTGATAATCTCTTAAAAGGTGCTGCATGGAACTCTGTTCAGATTGCAGAAAGTCTTGTTAAATTGAAATTAGTATAAGCAGGGTCGGAGAGAGCGAGGGTACATAATACCTGCTCTCTTCTCTTACGTATAGAGTCGGGGTGTAAGGATGAAAATAATCGTTCAAAAATTCGGCGGAACATCTGTCAAAGATGATCACGGCCGGAAAATGGCATTAAAACATATAAGTGATGCATTAAAAGAGCAGTATAAAGTAGTTGTAGTTGTCTCAGCAATGGGCAGAAACGGAGACCCGTACGCGACAGATTCTTTTTTAAATCTTCTATACGGCGGCACAGCTTCGATTTCAAAGCGGGAACAGGATATGCTGTTATCCTGCGGCGAAACAATCTCTTCTGTTGTTTTCACAAGCATGCTGAAGTCAGAAGGAATTGCAGCTTCTTCACTGAGCGGAGCACAGGCAGGATTTTTAACAAATGAAGACTATACAAATGCAAAGATCCTTGATATGAGATGCGAACGTCTCAGAAGAGAGCTGGACTACAATGATGTGGTCGTTGTTGCAGGCTTCCAGGGAGCAACTAAAAGCGGAGACATAACGACGATCGGCAGAGGCGGAAGCGATACATCCGCAGCAGCGCTTGGAGCAGCTCTTGAAGCAGAATTCATTGATATTTTTACGGATGTAGAAGGTGTCATGACAGCTGATCCAAGAATAGTTGAAAAAGCAAAGCCTCTTACAACGGTTACGTATACTGAGATTTGCAACCTTGCTTATCAGGGGGCAAAAGTGATTCACCCGCGGGCTGTTGAAATTGCCATGCAGGCTAAAGTCCCAATCAGAATCCGTTCGACCTATTCAGAAGGTCTTGGCACACTTGTTACCTCCCATCATTCTGAAAATCTGGGCAGCGACATCAATGACAGACTGATCACAGGCATCGCCAACGTATCAAATGTCACACAGATTCATGTCTCTGCCAAAGAAGGGCAATACGAGGTGCAGACTGAAGTATTTAAAGCAATGGCGCGCGCAGGAATCAGTGTCGATTTCTTCAATATCACGCCAAGATCTGTCATCTATACGGTTGCGGAAGATGTAACAGATGCTGCGATTGAAATTTTAAGAGGCATGGATTATGAACCAGCCGTCAAAAGGCATTGTGCAAAAGTTTCGACAGTTGGAGCGGGTATCGCCGGAGTGCCCGGTGTAACGGCTAAAATTGTAACCGCACTGTCTGAACAGGGCATACAAATTCTTCAATCGGCAGATAGTCATACAACAATTTGGGTATTGGTAAAAGAAGAGGATATGATTAATGCAGTCAACGCTTTGCATGAAGCATTTGATCTCTCGGACTAACACTAAGATTCAAGTGAAAAAAGAGGAGTGTCACAATGATTGACTTTGGTAAGATATCTACAGCCATGGTAACCCCATTTGATAAAAATGGAAACATTGATTTTGCTAAAACATCACAGCTAGTGAATTTCTTAATTCAAAATGGATCAGATTCATTAGTTGTGGCAGGAACGACAGGTGAATCTCCTACACTTACATCAGAAGAAAAGATCGCTTTATTTAAGCATGTTGTTTCTGAAGTAAACGGCAGAGTGCCTGTTATTGCCGGCACAGGCAGCAACAACACTAAAGCATCAATTGATTTGACAAAAAAAGCAGAAGCTGCAGGAGTGGACGCAGTGATGCTTGTAGCACCTTACTACAATAAGCCAAATCAAGAGGGTCTTTACCTGCATTTTAAAACGATTGCAGAGGCCACTGAGCTTCCTGTTATGATTTACAATGTACCAGGACGCACAGTAGTAAGCATTTCTCCGGATACCATCGCCCGCCTCGCAGAGCTTCCAAATGTGGTTGCTGTGAAAGAAGCGAGCGGTGATTTGGATGCAATGTCTGAAATTATTTCAAAAACGCCGGAAGATTTCGCTTTATATTCTGGAGATGACGGCTTGACACTTCCTGTTCTTTCTATCGGGGGTGCAGGGGTTGTCTCTGTAGCATCACATGTGATCGGAAACGAAATGCAGGAAATGATTGCTGCTTTTAACACCGGTGAAAATGGAAGAGCAGGCGCGATTCACCGTCAGCTGCTTCCTGTAATGAAACAGCTTTTCAAAGCACCAAATCCGGCACCTGTTAAAACGGCTCTTCAGCTCAAAGGTCTTGACGTAGGACCTGTAAGATTGCCGCTCATCTCATTAACTGAAACAGAAAGAAATGAATTAACGAACGTCATCAATTCCATCTAAAAACAAGAGGACCAGTCACAGGATTGGTCCTTTTTTTGATCTCAATATATGAAAATTGATTCGTTTTCTTTTCATTTACTCAGCTCCCAAGAGATTATTTCCTTGTATTCCATTTCTTTCATCAGTTATAATAGGCAGTAGTTGTATTGGACGGGTTCAAGGAGGATTACCAATTGAATAAACAGACAGAAAACATCAAGATTATTGCCCTAGGCGGAGTTGGAGAAATTGGCAAGAATTTGTATGTCATTGAAATCGATCATAACATCTTTATCGTTGATGCTGGATTAATGTATCCAGAAGCCGGGATGTTAGGGATTGATATGGTCATTCCTGACATTACATACTTGCGGGAGAATGCAGATCGCGTGAAGGGCATCTTTTTAACACACGGTCACGACGAGAACATTGGCGGCGTTTTCTATGTGCTGAGACATCTGTCGATTCCAGTTTATGGTACGAAATTGACTCTTGCGTTAGTGTCCCAAAAGGTAAAAGAACTAAATCCGAAGCAAAAAGCAGATTACCAGGAAGTTGATTCTTCCACTGTTTTAGATTTTGATGGGGTGAATGTGTCTTTCTTCAGAACGATTCACAGCATTCCTGACTCAGTCGGAGTATGCTTCCACACTTCACTTGGAGCGATTGTGCATACAGGGGATTTTAAATTTGATACAACACCTGTGCTTAATACAAGCTCTGATTTAGGCAAAATGGCCCTGATAGGAGAAGAAGGCGTCCTTTGTCTTTTATCAGACAGTACAAATGCGGAGCGTCCTGGGTTTACAGCATCTGAAACAGTTGTAGGCCATGAAATTTCAGATGCGATGTACAATGCAAATGGAAGAACGATTGTGGCGATTTATGCTTCAAACATCAATCGCATCGTCCAAGTCATTGAAGCTGCATCTGATAATAAGAGAAAACTTGTCCTGCTTGGAAATTCAATCAAAAATGTTTATGAAATTGCGAAAAATTTAGGATACATCACTGAAAGTGAAAATTTAATCATACCCGTCCAAGATATCGATAAATATCCTAAAAATGAAGTATCCATTCTGACAACAGGTCATCAGGGAGAACCCCTCACGGTTTTAACCCGCATGGCAAAAGGTGCTCATAAACAAATTCGTATTGAAAAAGATGATACAGTCATCATCTCTGCAACACCTGTACCGGGAAATGAGCTTCATTTTTCTAAAACAGTCGATCAGCTTTACCGTGCTGGAGCGAATGTCATTTTCGGACAAAAGCAAATCCATGTATCTGGCCATGGCAGTCAGGAAGAATTAAAATTAATGATGAATATGATGAAGCCGAAATACTTTATTCCGATTAACGGTGAGTATAAAATGCAAAAAGCACATGCTAAACTTGCTAAATCCGCCGGCATGGAAGAAGAAAATATTTTCGTTGTTGAAAAAGGCGATGTCATTGAGTTCTCTCAGCATAAAGTAAAATCCATCTCCAAAGTTCCTTCAGGAAATGTATTGATAGACGGTTTAGGCGTAGGTGATATCGGAAACATCGTATTGAGAGACCGCAGACTTCTTTCCCAGGATGGCATTCTCATTGTCGTTGTCACCCTCGACCGCTCTAAAAAAGTAATGATATCAGGTCCTGAGATTATTTCGAGAGGATTTGTCTATGTTAGGGAATCGGAAGAACTTATTTTAAAAGCTTCTGACATGGTTACAGAAATTGTAGAAAAGAGCATGCAGGGCCACGGTATTGAATGGTCTGCATTGAAATTAAACATCCGCGAGGCGCTGAATCGTTTCTTATTTGAACAAACGAAGCGCAGACCGATGATTTTACCGATCATCATGGAGATTTAATCAAAAAGAGCCTTTTTTAAGGCTCTTTTTTTTGTCTGAATTGCCTTGCCTAAATTTACCCCCTTTCGAATGTTTTCAGGAAGATCTGCGAATAATAAACACATTCATGAAAGGAAGGGTGAAGCCACATGAGCAAAGATTCCCGCTACATACAGGAAAATTCAGAACCGAATGGGGATAAACAAGAGGGGAAGGAACCTTCTTTAGTTGAAAAAATTCAGCAGCTTGGATCGACAAATGTTCCGCAATTATCCCAGGATGCAAGAATTCATTGCCTGACAATCATCGGGCAAATTGAAGGGCATATCCAGCTTCCACCTCAAAATAAAACGACTAAATATGAGCATGTCATCCCGCAAATCGTGGCCATTGAGCAAAATCCTAAAATAGAAGGACTCCTGATTGTGCTGAATACAGTTGGGGGAGATGTGGAAGCAGGTCTTGCCATAGCAGAAATGCTTGCATCCTTATCCAAGCCTACTGTTTCCATTGTTTTAGGCGGGGGCCATTCCATTGGCGTGCCGATTGCCGTTTCATGCGACTATTCTTTTATTGCAGAAACAGCGACTATGACGATTCATCCAGTCAGATTAACAGGGCTTGTCATCGGAGTGCCGCAGACGTTTGAGTATTTGGACAAAATGCAGGACCGCGTTGTTAATTTTGTTACCAAACATTCGAATATTACGGAAGAAAAGTTTAAAGAGCTTATGTTTTCAAAAGGCAACTTAACAAGGGATATTGGTACGAATGTTGTCGGAAATGATGCTGTCGATTATGGACTTATTGACGGAGTCGGCGGTGTAGGCCAGGCGATCATGAAACTAAATGAAATGATCGGCAAAAAAGACGAATCCGGCGAGGAGCAAATGCTGCAATGATTTTATACACATCCATGCCTGAGGAACTCATATTCCCAGTACAAACAGCTGATTTTGAAAGTGTTTCAACCATTGAAATGAATGGAATGCAAATGGTAGTAAGACAGACAGAACAGAACCAATATGAAATTGTCCGGCTTTTAAGCACAGATCCGCAGGATTTTCTAAACGAGCAATATTCTCCCGGACAAAAAATATCTATGACATTCTCGTTTTCCTGATAATATGCTATACTAACTTTACACAAACATGACCGCAGCCTGCATTTGGCTGCTTTCTTTGTTTATAAAAGGCTTTTTTCGTGAAACTTGCTGTTTTCGGTCTTAAATTGATAAATGGTCAGTTTTTTATAATGGCTCTTTTTATATCGTTTGTTGCTTTTAGAAAGAATGTTTAACCCATGAGTGGACTGCAGCGGAGATCCACTTGTGAAATGTATAATCTCAAACAACAATCAATGTGAAAAGAGCCTTTTATAAAGATATACGTTTATCTTTTTCTGATAGAAAGAGCTCGATATTTACTAAAATGCTGGGACTGATTCACAGCTGTTATGCGAAATCAGCCATTAGCAAATTTTATACATAGGTGATAACTAATGGCAAAACAAAAACGGAGACAAAAGAAAAAAACAGGGGATGACTGGCGGCAAACGCTGAAATTTGAACTCATCGGGCTAGTCCTGCTCGCTATTTCGCTGATCGCGATTTCAAATTTAGGTTTTGTCGGAAAAACGTTCGTTTACTTATTCAGATTTTTTATTGGGGAATGGTATATGGCAGCCTTAATCGGCATGCTTGTTTTATCAGGTTATGTGATGTGGAACCGAAGATGGCCGTCCTTATTTTCAAGGCAGATTGTCGGCCTGTATTGCATCCTTTCTGCTATCCTGCTTCTCAGTCATGTCACGCTGTTTCAGATGCTTACCAAAAAAGGCGCCCTCTCTTCGCCTAGCGTCATAACCAATACATGGGAACTTTTTTTCATGGAGGTTAATGGACAGATAAGAACGCCTGATCTTGGGGGAGGAATGATTGGAGCCATTCTTTTTGCAGCATCTTATTATTTATTTGCAGCAGCGGGGTCCCGCATCATTTCTTTTATTTTAATATTAATTGGAATTGTGCTTATTACTGGAAGATCTCTCGGTTCAACACTCGGGAAAATCATTGCGCCATTTCTTCGTTTTATGAAAACACAGGCAATTGCCTTTTACGAAGATATGAAAAATCTGCCGCAATCGATAAAAAATGCGAAAAAAGCAGAAGCTGCAAAGACGAAAAAGGCTAAAAAAGAGCGAAGGCATGAAGAGGATCCTGCAGAGGAAGAAGAAGCAGAAATCATTCATGTTGAGCCGATTATCTCAAGTTTTGCAGACAGGAATGAACTCGAAATTAAAGCATTTGATCAGGAGCAGGAACAGGTTAAGCCCGAGCCTCCTGTCAGAACGCCGAAAAAGAAAGCTGAAACCGAAACGGCCGATGAACCTGCAGTGCCGCCGATTACATTTACTGAAGTAGAAAATAAATCGTATTTGCTGCCTTCCCTTGATCTTTTGTCACAGCCGAAGGTCAACAGCCAGCAAACGGATAAAAAGAACATTTATGAAAATGCGCGAAAGCTTGAAAAAACGTTTCAAAGCTTTGGCGTAAAAGCAAAAGTGACGCAGGTGCACTTGGGCCCAGCGGTTACGAAATATGAAGTTTATCCGGATGTAGGCGTAAAGGTAAGTAAAATTGTAAATCTGAGCGATGATTTAGCCCTTGCACTTGCTGCTAAAGATATTCGGATAGAAGCGCCGATTCCAGGGAAATCAGCTATTGGAATTGAAGTTCCTAATTCTGAAATTGCCATGGTCTCCTTGCGCGAGGTGCTCGAATCAAAAGCAAATGACCGTCCGGAGGCTAAGCTTCTTATGGGGCTTGGCAGAGATATCTCAGGTGATGCTGTTCTTGCAGAAATGAATAAAATGCCTCATCTTCTTGTTGCTGGTTCTACAGGAAGCGGGAAAAGTGTGTGCATCAACGGCATTATTACAAGCATACTGATGAGAGCAAAGCCTCATGAAGTGAAAATGATGATGATTGATCCCAAGATGGTAGAGCTGAATGTGTATAACGGAATTCCGCATCTGCTTGCTCCAGTTGTGACAGATCCCAAAAAAGCTTCTCAAGCTTTAAAAAAGGTAGTCAATGAGATGGAGAGAAGATACGAGCTTTTCTCTCATACAGGGACAAGAAATATTGAAGGCTACAATGAATATATCAGAAGATCCAACTTGGAAGAAGGAACAAAAAATCCTGAGTTCCCTTATATCGTAGTGATCGTGGACGAGCTGGCAGATCTAATGATGGTAGCTTCATCTGATGTAGAGGATTCCATCACGCGCCTGTCACAGATGGCGCGGGCTGCGGGCATTCATTTAATTATTGCCACACAGCGCCCTTCTGTTGATGTTATTACGGGAGTAATTAAAGCCAATATTCCATCAAGAATTGCGTTCAGCGTTTCGTCACAGACAGATTCAAGAACGATTCTTGACATGGGCGGCGCAGAGAAGCTTCTTGGCCGCGGAGATATGCTGTTTCTCCCTGTAGGGGCATCAAAACCAGTCAGGGTGCAGGGAGCATTTTTATCAGATGAAGAAGTCGAGCAGGTTGTATCTTATGTGATTTCTCAGCAAAGAGCACAATATCAGGAGGAAATGATACCGAGCGAAACTCCGGATGTAAAGGAAGAGGTCAGTGATGATCTTTACGATGACGCTGTTCAGCTGGTTCTGGAAATGCAGACAGCTTCTGTATCAATGCTGCAAAGACGATTCAGAGTAGGCTATACGAGAGCCGCAAGACTGATTGACGCAATGGAAGACCGCGGGGTTGTCGGCCCGTATGAAGGAAGCAAGCCAAGAGAAGTGCTGCTGTCAAAAGATCATTATGATGAAGTAAGTTCGTAAAGAAAGGCGCATTTGGCCTTTCTTTTTTTTAAGCTCTTTTCGTAAACTGTGCTGCTAATAGTCTAGATGTTTAAAACCTTAAGTGGATTGCAGCGGAAGGAACTTGACTCCTGCGGGAAATAGAGCAAAATGGGAGACCCCACAGGCCAAGCCGAGGAGGCTCCCATGCTCCCCGCGGAAAGCAAGTTCCTGGAGCGGAAAGGAACGGACAGCATTTATAATAAAAAACAACAATCTATGTGCGAAAACAGCCAATAAATAAAAAATAATAACTGAAAATAGTAAATAATGAATAGAATAATAGAGTCTTCTTTGTGATGAAATCTCTAGAAAAAAAGAAGAACTAGTGAGAAAGGGCTATCAATTTTCGACAAATTTAATAAATTTCTATTTATTTATTTCAGAATACATGGTATATTATTTTCGATTAGAGAAAGGGTATAACATCAGATGTCTGATCTCTGGATTGAAACGATTAGACGGAGGCTTAATATGACCATAAAAACAGATAACCGTCATTTATACTTGCAAGTAATTGATAAAATTAAAGAAGATATTGAAAATGGAACATACGTAGAAAAAGAAAAACTTCCATCTGAATTTGAGCTTTCAAAAAAACTCGGAGTCAGCCGCGCAACATTGAGGGAAGCGCTTCGCATTCTCGAAGAAGAGAACGTTATCATTCGCCGTCATGGCGTCGGAACGTTCATCAACTCCAAACCGCTGTTCACTTCTGGAATTGAGCAATTAAATAGTGTCACAGAAATGATCGAACAGGCCAATATGGTTCCTGGCACTATCTTTTTATCCTCACAAGTTAACAGTCCTACCGAGGAAGATGTTAAACGCTTTAAATGCCGTTCAAACGACGATATCTTTTTGCTTGAACGCGTCAGAACGGCGAATGGAAAGCCGGTCGTTTATTGCCTTGACAAAATACCAAGACATATCCTTCCGCAGTCATTCATTCATGAGCAGGAATCTCTGTTTGAATTGCTCCATGACGAGGCTGGACGCTATATTTCGTATGCAGTAACTCACATAGAACCAATCGGATATCACGATAAGATTTCCCCGATCCTTGAATGTGATCCTGAAACCGCTTTGCTATGTTTAAAACAAATGCATTTTGATGAAAATGATCAACCCGTTTTATTCTCACTGAATTATTTCCGCGCTGATCAATTTAGCTTCCATGTAGTAAGAAAGCGCTTGTAATAAACGTTTGCTATTTTAAGGAGGTGGTTCCAAGGACGAAGGTGTTTTGGACAAAGGCTCTTGTAAACAAACATTTCAAATGAATAATAGGGGGAAAATGAAAGTGAAAAAACGATTAGGTTTAACATTGTCACTTGTACTTGCTGCAGGAACATTGCTGAGCGCTTGCGGATCATCTGAAGATAAAGACAATGCAGGCGGAGACAAAAAAGAAGGCTACTCTGTTGCAATGGTAACTGATACAGGCGGAGTTGACGACAAATCATTCAACCAGTCTGCATGGGAAGGCATTCAGTCTTACGGTGAGGACAACGGCCTTGAAAAAGGGACAGGCGGATTTGATTACCTTCAATCTCAAAGCGACGCAGACTATGAAACAAACTTAAATAAACTAGTTCGTCAAAAGTTCGATTTAGTTTATGGAATCGGCTACTTGATGACAGATGCTGTGACAAAAATTGCTGATCAGCAGAAAGATGCAAACTTTGCAATCGTTGACAGTGTAGTAGACAAGCCTAACGTTGCAAGCATCACATTTAAAGAACATGAAGGCTCATTCCTTGTGGGTGTTGCTGCAGGACTTTCAACAAAATCAAACAAAGTAGGATTTGTTGGCGGTATGGAAGGTTCATTAATCAAAAAGTTCGAAGTTGGATTTGTAGAAGGAGTTAAAGCAGCTAATCCTGACGCAGAAGTAATCGTTCAGTATGCAGGTACGTTCAGTGATGCAGCTAAAGGGCAGCAAGTTGCTGAAATCATGTACGGTCAAGGCGCAGACGTAATTTATCACGCAGCAGGCGGAGCTGGAAACGGCGTATTCACTGCAGCAGTTGACTTGAAAACGAAAAATCCGGACAAAGACGCATGGGTTATCGGAGTTGACCGCGATCAGCATGAGCTTGGCGAAGGCGACGGCTTCAACGTAACACTTACTTCTATGGTTAAAGGCGTTGACGTTGCTGTTAAAGACTTAGCTGAAAAAGCTAAAGACGGCGACTTCCCTGGCGGAGAGATCATTGAATACGGTCTTAAAGAAAACGGTGTAGGAATTGCCCCTACACAGGATAACCTTTCTGAAGAAGTTATCGCTAAAGTTGATGAATACAAGCAAAAAATCATTGACGGTGAAATTAAGGTACCATTTGAATAAGCACTAAACTATATTACTGATAAAAAGGCTAGTTTGATCCTAGCCTTTTTATTAGCCTGAAAAGTCGCCTGACTAAAAGTCTATAAACGAAAACTAGTTCGATATGCACATCATTGAGTAATGGAATTATAGATTTTTAGTTGGTGATTTTAAAAGTAAAAAGGGAGTCAATGAAACTAGATATATAAGGGTAAACTAAATTTCCTAACATCTATCATCTTAATCATCAATGAGCTTCAGGAAAAGGAGTGATCATGTTGGAATATGTCATTGAAATGCTTGGAATCCGCAAAGAATTTCCGGGAATCGTCGCAAACGATAATATCAATTTACAGGTCAAAAAGGGTGAAATTCACGCGCTTCTGGGAGAAAATGGCGCTGGAAAATCCACTTTAATGAACGTATTATTCGGTCTATATCAGCCTGAAAAAGGTGAAATCCGTGTAAATGGCAAAAAAGTAAACATTACAAACCCTAACATTGCTAATGATCTGGGAATAGGTATGGTACACCAACATTTCATGCTTGTCAATAATTTTTCTGTCACTGAAAATATTATTCTCGGCAATGAACCTGTTAAAACAGGAAAAATTAACTTAAAGGATGCAGAAAAGCAAGTAAAAGAAATCTCAGAAAGATATGGACTTGCTGTTAATCCATCTGCAAAAATAAGTGATATTTCAGTAGGAATGCAGCAGCGTGTAGAAATTTTGAAAACGCTGTACCGGGGAGCTGAAATTTTAATCTTTGATGAGCCGACTGCTGTGCTTACGCCGCAGGAAATAAAAGAATTAATCGGCATCATGAAAACACTGATCAAAGAAGGCAAATCAATCATACTGATTACTCATAAACTGAAAGAAATTATGGAAGTGTGTGACCGCGTGACGGTTATTCGCAAAGGAGAAGGCATTGGCACTGTAAATGTTCCTGAGACAAATCCAAACGAACTGGCAGCTCTTATGGTGGGCAGAGAAGTTCTTTTTACTACTCAAAAGACAGAAGCTGTTCCAGCGGAAGAAGTACTTAAAATTCAGGACTTAACAGTCAAAGACAGCAGAAATGTAACGGTTATCGATTCATTGAATCTATCAGTTAAAGCCGGTGAAATTGTAGGAATCGCGGGAGTTGACGGCAATGGTCAATCTGAATTGATTGAAGCCATTACAGGATTAATGAATTCAGAGTCTGGTTCCATTCTTTTAAATGGCAAAGACATAAGAAATCAGCGTCCCCGTCAGATTACTGAAGCCGGTGTTGGCCATATTCCTCAGGATCGTCATAAACATGGGTTGGTGCTTGATTTTCCGGTCGGAGAAAATATGGTGCTGCAAACGTATTATCAAAAGCCTTATTCAAAAAAAGGCGTGCTGAATTTCAAAGCGATTTATGACAAATCAGAAAAACTGATCAAAGAATTTGATGTCAGAACCCCAAGCAGCTCAACACTTGCGCGTGCTCTCTCAGGAGGAAATCAGCAAAAAGCCATCATCGGCCGTGAAGTTGACAGAGATCCTGATTTATTAATTGCTGCACAGCCGACAAGGGGACTGGATGTCGGTGCGATTGAATTTATTCATAGACGCTTAATTGAGCAAAGAGATAAAGGTAAAGCCGTCCTTCTCATCTCATTTGAGCTTGAGGAAATAATGAATGTAAGTGACAGAATTGCGGTTATCTATGAAGGAAAAATCGTTGCGATTGTGAGTCCGAAGGAAACAACCGAGCAGGAGCTTGGTTTGCTCATGGCAGGAAGCAGCCGCAGGGAAGCAGGTGCATCATCATGAATATAGCGCGCTATTTTAATATTATCGTACCCGTAATTGCTGTTTTGCTTGGATTGATCTGCGGAGCGATCATTATGCTCGTAACCGGATATGATCCAGTTGCCGGCTACTCAGCATTGTGGAACGGAATCTTTGGAGATACCTATTATATCGGTGAAACAATCCGTCAGTTAACTCCGTATATTTTTGCCGGACTTGCTGTCGCTTTTGCATTCCGCACAGGTTTATTTAATATCGGTGTAGAAGGACAGCTGATTGTAGGCTGGTTTGCAGCTGTTTGGGTGGGAGTTGCATTTGAGCTTCCTAAAATCATTCATTTGCCGCTTGCAATCATCGTTGCTGCAGCAGCAGGTGCACTATGGGGTTTCATTCCAGGATTATTAAAAGCAAAATTCAAGGTTCACGAAGTAATTGTGACAATTATGATGAACTATATTGCCTTATATTTAACAAATCATTTAATTCAGTATGTTTTATCTGATAAAGGGGATAAATCGGAAAACATTTTCCCTTCTGCTTCATTAAGCTCTGAGTTTTTCCAGAGTATGACTGACTATTCCAGAATGCACTACGGAATATTCCTTGCGTTAATTGGCGCACTTGTCATGTGGTTCATCCTTGAAAAAACAACAAAAGGATATGAACTGAGATCGGTAGGATTTAATCAGGATGCCGCCCAGTATGCAGGTATGAATGTAAGCCGCAATATTATTCTTTCAATGGTCATTTCCGGAGCATTTGCAGGAATCGCCGGTGCAATGGAAGGGCTTGGAACATTCCAGTATGTTTCTGTCAAAGGCGGATTTACAGGTGTTGGATTTGATGGAATCGCTGTAGCCCTTTTAGGTGGAAATACAGCACTTGGCATCATTTTCGCAGCTGCTTTATTCGGCGGATTGAAGGTCGGAGCGCTGAACATGCCATCTGAGGCCGGTGTGCCATATGAGCTTGTTGAAATTGTCATTGCTCTGATTATTCTTTTCGTCGCTTCTAGCTATTTCATTCGCTGGATTTTACTGCGTTTCAAAAAGGAGGGGAAATAAGTGAGCATACTACAGATGCTAGAACTCATCATCCCTACAGCGTTATTCGTTGCCGCTCCGCTTATTTTCACTGCACTTGGAGGCATGTTCAGTGAACGGTCAGGAGTTGTTAATATAGGGCTTGAAGGATTGATGGTTATTGGAGCCTTCGTTGCCATCGTTTTTAACCTGACATATGCCGATGCATTTGGAGATGCAACTCCGTGGCTGTCTATTTTAGTTGCAATGGCTGCTGGAGCTTTGCTTTCCATTCTTCACGCAGTAGCATCCATCACATTCCGTGCCGATCAGGTTGTAAGCGGAGTAGCTATTAACTTTCTTGCCATTGGGTTATCGCTTTTCCTCGTAAAATTATTTTATGGAAAAGGACAAACAGACCGCATCACAGAAAGTTTCAGCAAAATGGATATCCCTTTACTTAGTGATATTCCTGTTATTGGACCATTATTTTTCTCAAACGGATATATTACAACATACATTGCCATTATTACTGCGTTTGCTGTTTGGTTCGTTATGTATAAAACGCCGTTTGGCCTCCGTCTGCGCGCAGTTGGAGAACATCCGATGGCAGCAGATACTATGGGGATCAATGTTGTGAAAATGCGCTATATCGGCGTTATTTTAAGCGGAGCTTTCGCTGGTGTCGGCGGTGCTGTTTATGCGACAATCATTGCCCGTGATTTCAGCCATGCAACAATCAGCGGACAGGGATTCATGGCTCTTGCTGCTCTTATCTTCGGTAAATGGCATCCGCTTGGTGCTATGGGAGCTGCCATATTCTTCGGACTCGCTCAAGGTCTGAGCGTGATCGGCGGACAGCTGCCTTTGCTTGAAGGCATACCGACAATGTACTTGTTAATTACACCTTACGTTTTAACTATCTTAGCTTTAACTGGATTTATAGGACGCGCAGATGCACCAAAAGCGCTGGGAACTCCTTACGAAAAAGGAAAACGTTGATCAGAGAAGCGGCCTGGCCTCATTTATTGAGGCCAGGCCGCTTTTTTATATCAAAGAATGTATGTCATAAAAGGGTCAGAGTATAGTTTTTTGATTTAGAGGCAAAATCTAATCAATGCAAGATACTACGAAACAAAGGTGAAAAGAATGGGAGCAAAAAAGAAGTTTGATTTAATCGCATTGTCATCCGTGCCATTAGTGATGACTCTTGGAAATTCCATGTTAATTCCGGTATTGCCCCTGATTGAAAAACAGTTGGGGATTTCATCATTTCAAGTGTCTCTCATCATAACCGTATATTCAGTTGTTGCCATTCTCCTCATACCAGTTGCAGGCTATTTATCTGACCGTTTCGGAAGGAAATTAGTCATGGTTCCATGTCTGCTAATAGCAGGTGCAGGAGGGGCCGTATCAGGATGGGCCTCATGGACATTGGATGATCCTTTTACGATGATCCTTCTCGGACGGGTTCTTCAAGGAATTGGTTCAGCGGGAGCTGCTCCTGTTGTCATTCCTCTTATCGGCGATATGTTTGAAAAAGATGAAGAAGTGAGTTCAGGACTAGGGCTTATTGAAACAGCAAATACAGCAGGAAAAGTCTTAAGTCCGATCATCGGCGCGCTGCTTGCAACCTTTGTTTGGTTTTTGCCATTTTGGTTTATTCCTTTTTTCAGTCTGATCAGTGTAGCACTTGTCTTTTTTTTGGTGAAAATACCAAAACAGGAAAAAGAGAAACAGTCAATAAAAGAATTTTTAAGCTGTGTAAGAGTTATTTTTAAGGAAAAGGGAAGATGGCTCTATGCCATTTTTGCAATAGGCTGCTTTATCATGTTTATCTTATTTGGGGTGCTTTTTTATTTGTCTGATACTCTTGAAAAGCAATATAACATTAAAGGGATTTATAAAGGAGCCATGCTTGCCGTTCCTCTGCTTGCCCTATCCATCAGCTCTTTTATAGCAGGCAGAAAAATCGGACAGAACAAACAGCTTATGAAAGCTGTCATTGCTTTTGGAATGGTCCTCCTGACTGTCTCTTTTATTGCCATCCGAATACAGCATAGCTTTACTTTTTTAATTCTTTTTTTAATTATAAGCGGAATTGGAATTGGGGTCTCTTTGCCTGCACTTGATGCCCTGATTACAGAAGGAGTGGAAAAGGAAGAACGGGGAACGATTACATCGATTTACAGTTCAATGAGGTTTATAGGGGTTGCGGCAGGACCGCCTGTTTATGCCTACATTATGTCTGTAGGAGATCATCTGGTTTATTATGTTTCTGCAGGTGTGAGCTTAATTGCGGTCTTAATTGTCCTTTTCTTTATCAAACCTTCAAAGCAATCAAAACTAGCTTTAAAACAAGCATAGGACGCAAATTGGCTGTATTGCGTCTTTTCTTTATTTTAGTCTCTTTTGTAAACTTTGTTGCTTTTAGGTATAAAACCTTAAGTGGATTGCAGCGGAAAGCGGCGGACACCATATCATTAAAAACAACACCCTATGCGAAAATAGCCTTATTTTATAAATCAGGGTTAACATTTCCTTAATTATCCTAAAGTTGATATAATTACTAGAATGAATCCATACGCTAAATTAGAAAACAGGAAAAAATAAAATGGAATCTGCCACGCGAGGAGGGTCACAATGGAATTTTTAAAAGAACAAATAGAATCAATTAATGGGTTAACATTGCATACCGTTCAAACGAATAAATTCAAAACAAATTCACTTGTATTTAAAATGCTTGCACCGCTGAACGAAGAGGATGTCACATTCAGAGCGCTGCTTCCTTATGTGCTGCAGCGGGGAACAAACTCTTTTCCGACCAGCACCGAGCTCAGGAAGCATCTTGATGAGCTTTACGGTGCAACTTTATTTGTAGATTTATCTAAAAAAGGCGATCATCATATCATTTCGATCCGGATTGAAGTTGCAAATGAACGCTTTTTATCAGATCAGACACCCTTGCTTGAAAAAGCGCTGCAGCTGCTGTCAGAAATCATTCTGTCTCCTGTAGTGAAAGAAGAATCTTTCCCTGATGAAATTATTAATCAGGAGAAACGCACATTGAAACAGCGCATCCAGGCTGTTTATGATGACAAAATGAGGTATTCCAATTTAAGACTCGTCCAGGAGATGTGCAAAGATGAACCTTATCGACTGCATGTCAATGGAGAGATTGATCATCTTGAAAAAATTACTTCTTCAAGTTTGTATGAGTATTATAAAAAGGCACTAAAAGAAGATAAAATGGATTTATATGTTGTCGGAGATGTCTCGGCTGATGAAGTCAGTGAATATACAAAAAGGTTTTTCACTTTTAACGAAAATGCACATCAGGCTGTAGAAAAATCCATTACTGAAAAAGAGATTAAAGAGCCGAATGAAGTGATTGAAGATCAAGATGTTAAACAGGGTAAATTGAACATCGGCTACCGCACTAACTGCACATATGGAGATCAATCCTATTATGCACTGCAAGTGTTCAATGGCATTTTCGGCGGGTTTTCGCATTCTAAGCTTTTCATTAATGTCCGCGAAAAAGAGAGCCTTGCTTACTATGCAGCATCCAGAGTCGAGAGTCATAAAGGACTCTTAATGGTCATGTCAGGAATTGAATTTGCGAATTACGAGCGGGCGGTGACTATTATTAAAGAACAGCTCGAAGCAATGAAAAATGGAGATTTTGAAGACAAAGATATCGATCAGACTAAAGCAGTTATTAAAAATCAGCTGCTTGAAACAATCGATACATCCTACGGCTCTGTTGAAGTTCTCTATCATAACGTTATTTCCAATATTAATGAACCTTTTGATAAGTATCTGCAGGGAATTGAAAAGGTAACAAAAGAGGAAATCATCGCAGCGGCTAAAAAAATCCAGCTGGATACGATCTATTTCTTAAAAGGAATGGAGGGTGCACAATGACAAAATCCATAAAGTTTGATCAGCTTCAGGAAGAGCTCTTTTATGAAAAAATGAAAAATGGACTGGATGTATATGTCCTTCCTAAAACAGAGTTTAATAAGACATATGCAACGTTTACAACAAAATACGGCTCTATCGATAATCAATTTGTGCCTCTTGATCAAAATGATATGAAATTAGTTCCGGATGGGATCGCTCACTTTTTAGAGCATAAGCTGTTTGAAAAAGAAGACGGCGACGTTTTTCAGGATTTCAGCAAACAGGGTGCCTCTTCTAATGCCTTTACATCGTTTACACGAACGGCTTACTTATTTTCAAGCACGTCAAATGTTGAAAAAAATTTAGAAACGCTCATCGATTTCGTTCAGGAGCCTTATTTTACTGAAAAATCGGTTGAGAAAGAAAAAGGCATCATCGGACAGGAAATTAATATGTATGATGACAATCCTGACTGGAGACTCTATTTTGGACTAATTCAGAACATGTTTCATAAACACCCGGTAGGAATTGATATTGCAGGCACCGTTGAATCGATTTCCAAAATTACGAAAGACCTTCTTTACGAGTGCTACAATACGTTCTACCATCCAAGCAATATGCTGCTTTTCGTTGTTGGCCCGATTGATCCTGAACAAATTCTATCTCAAATCCGAGAAAATCAGGATAAAAAAGTGTTTAAACCTCAGTCTGAAATCAAGCGTGCAGAAGTGGATGAACCGGATACTGTAGCAAAACCATTAGAAAAGCTTAAAATGAATGTTCAATCTTCTAAGTGTTTAGTCGGGCTGAAGGCGAAACAGGCAGACCGGTCGGGTGAAGAGCTTTTAAAACACGAACTGTGCATGAACCTGATTCTTGATATGGTTTTTGGGAAGAGCACAGACACCTATACTCAGCTCTATGAGAATGGCCTTATTGATGACACGTTCAGTTTTGATTACACGGAAGAGAGCGGTTTTGGATTTGCAATGATAGGCGGAGATACTGATCAGCCCGATCAGCTTGCTGATGAAATAAAGAGCACTCTGCTGAAGGCAAAACAGGACGGGATTCCTGCAGAACGTCTTGAGAACGCCAAGAAAAAGAAAATCGGTTCTTTTTTAAGAGCGATTAATTCACCGGAATACATTGCCAACCAATTTACACGCTATTCCTTTAACGAAATGAATTTGTTTGATGTTGTTCCGACGCTTGAACAATTGACAAATGATGATATTCACCATACGCTGAATGAAGTGATTGATGAAAAGTTATTTTCAGTCTGTCAAGTAGTACCTAAGTAAAGCATCCTTTTTAAGGATGTTTTTTTATCTGGCTGATCTTCAGTACATAAAGAAATGACAGCTTATATATTTAAGGAGAAAAAAATGGAAAAAACAGCACTAATTACAGGTGCAAGCGGCGGAATCGGAAAAGCTATTGCCAAAAAGCTTGCAGGGGAAGGATATCAATTATATCTGCATTATCACAAGAATAAAGAAAGTGTGATAAAGCTTATGAAGGAACTGGAACTGACAACGGAATGCAGACCGGTAAAAGCAGATCTTTCAGAGGAGGAAGGCGTAAAACGGCTTTGCGATCAGCTTGATCATGCGATCGACTTGCTCGTTTTAAACAGCGGGAAGAGTTTTTTCGGGTTAATGACGGATATAAAAGACGCGGAAATCCGTCAAATGGTGCAGCTTCAAATTACAAGTCCATATATGCTTTCTAAAGAATTAATTCCTGAAATGGTAAGAAAAAAAAGCGGCAGCATCATTGTTATTTCTTCCATATGGGGAGAAATCGGTGCTTCATGTGAAGTCTTATACAGTATGGTTAAGGGAGGACAAAATACATTTGTAAAAGCTCTTGCAAAAGAGTTGGCTCCTTCCGGCATCAGGGTTAATGCGATAGCACCTGGAGCGGTTGCTACTGACATGCTGCAGGCTTTTTCAGAGGAGGACCTGGCTGATCTTAAGGATGAAATCCCTTTAGGCCGGATTGGAAAGCCGGAGGAGATTGGGGAAGCTGTTTTGTTTTTATCATCCAATCGGGCAAGCTATATTACAGGGCAAGTGCTTTCTGTAAACGGGGGATGGCATACATAAATTTTTCTCAGTCAATCCGTATAAATCGGTTCATGCAAGACAAACTAACATTGTATTCCACTTAATTAGGAGGGGTTATAATGTCTGTTTTAGAAAACTGGGATTCATGGAAAAACTTCCTCGGCGACCGTCTGCACCACGCTGAAGGAGATGGGATGAAAACGGAAGCTGTTAATGACTTAGCTTACGAAATCGGCGATTACTTAGCAAAACAGGTTGATCCTAAAAATGATCAGGAAAGAGTACTTGCTGATCTTTGGAGCGTAGCTTCTAAAGAGGAGCAGCATGCCATTGCAAACATGATGGTTAAGCTCGTGCAAAATAACGGTACAAGATAAAGAGGGGACGCAGGTCCTCTCTTTTTTTATTTTAAAAAAAGCAATAAATAAAGTCTTTTTTACCCGATTCATTCTGATGGATGGCGTCAGTGGTAGACCAATAACTGGAAAATAAGACGGTGCATTCTAGGTCCTCATACCCCCTTTTTTATTGTCAAGGAATTATTCTTTCCTCTTTCATGAAAATGCTTTATGATAAGGATATAGGTGTTATAGACCTGGTTTTTGAAGGGGGTCCTTTTTTGGAGATGCAGGAATGGTATTTAGAGTATGAAATTCAAAAAAACCGTCCCGGACTTCTTGGCGATATTTCTTCGCTTCTCGGGATGCTTTCTATAAATATTGTGACGATTAATGGTGTGGATGACAGCCGCAGGGGATTGCTGCTTAAGTGCTCAAATAATGAGCAGATCCAGAGGCTGGAATCCATTCTAAATACAATGGATCATATTAAAGTAACGAAATTGCGCAAGCCTAAATTAAGAGATACACTTGCAGTCCGGCACGGAAGATACATACAGCGTGATGCAGATGATAAAAAGACATTCCGTTTTGTCAGAGACGAACTTGGCCTGCTTGTGGACTTTTTGGCGGAATTATATAAGCAGGAAGGCCACAAATTGATCGGCATAAGAGGCATGCCCCGCGTCGGCAAAACAGAGTCAATTGTTGCTTCAAGTGTATGTGCAAACAAAAGATGGCTTTTTGTGTCTTCAACTTTATTAAAACAGACAATCAGAAGCCAGCTCATTGCAGATGAATACAGTGTTGATAATGTATTTATTATTGATGGGATTGTTTCCACAAGAAGAGGCTCTGAAAAACATTTGCAGCTTGTGAGAGAAATCATGAGGCTGTCTGCTACAAAAGTTGTCGAACATCCGGATATGTTTGTACAAAATACAGAGTATACACTTGATGATTTTGACTATATAATTGAACTTCGAAACGATCCGGATGAAAAGATTACATATGAGGAAGCAACTGGACCTCAAATGTTTGATGAATCGAGTTTTTCCGGGTTTGATTTTTAGATATGGAAGGTGTTATGGTTGAGTGAACTAGGGAATCGACTTAAGCAGGCGAGAGAAGAGCGGAAATTAAGTCTTGACGATCTCCAGGCAATGACAAAAATTCAAAAGCGGTATCTGATTGGAATTGAAGAAGGCAATTACGGCGTTATGCCGGGGAATTTCTATGTGCGGGCATTTATTAAACAGTATGCTGAAACAGTTGGACTTGATCCGGACCGGATTTTCGATGAGTATAAGAATGAAATACCGGTTGTTCATTCAGAGGAAACTCCTGAACTTTCAAGGGTGAAAACACATAAAGAGCTGCCAAAGTCAGCATCGAAGGCATTGGAAATTTTGCCTAGAATCTTAATAATCGTATTGGTATTATTAGTAGCGGTCGTTATCTGGATTTTTGTCCAAAAGGACAAGCCTGGTGGTGCAAAAGAAACGGAAGATCAGGCTCAGCAGATTTCAAACGGCGAAAATGAATATGATTCAATTGATAATGGCGAAGATGCTGCTGACTCCAAAGAGCAAGAAGAGAAAGCGGCAGCTGATGAAAAAGCCAAAGAAGAAAAGCCTGAAGAGGAGAAACCTGAAGAGCAGGCTTCTGAACTTGCATTTAAAGAAAAGACAGCCAGAAAAGCGGTATACGAGCTGAAAAAAGCCAAAGAATTTAAGCTTGAAGTTACCTCTAAAGGGCAGACTTGGATTGAGATCCGAAATGCATCAGGGAAAAAATTCTACAGCGGCATGCTGAAGAAAGATCAAACCGAGGCTCATGACTTCACGAATGAAACAGAAGCATTTATCGTCATCGGAAATGCTTCGGCTGCTGAAATTAAAGTGAATGGACAGCCTGTGGAATATCAGATTGATCCAAAAAAAACTGTAAGACAAGATATGCAGATTGTATATACTAAGGAGTAAAGTCATCTTCAAGATGGCTTTTCTTTCTTTTATATTTTCTGATACATACTTTTATAATCTGGAGGAAAAAACATGAATTTACCGAATCGCATTACCATCTCAAGAATTCTCTTAATCCCAGTATTCATGGTGATTATGCTCGCTCCTTTTGACTGGGGCACCTTATATATCGGGGATGCTTCTATTCCAGTGGCACACCTGGCAGGAGCAATATTATTTATTATAGCGTCTACAACGGACTGGGTAGACGGGTATTATGCACGTAAGCTTAATATGGTGACAAACTTAGGGAAGT
Source organism: Metabacillus idriensis (assembly GCF_009674765.1). Classification (GTDB taxonomy): domain Bacteria; phylum Bacillota; class Bacilli; order Bacillales; family Bacillaceae; genus Bacillus_P; species Bacillus_P idriensis. The sequence goes on from NZ_WKKF01000001.1 coordinate 1,447,064, forward strand.
TTTTAGATCCGCTTGCCGATAAACTGCTTGTATCTGCAGCGTTAATTATCTTAGTTGAGCTTGGCCTTGCACCATCTTGGATCGTGATTATTATCATCAGCCGTGAATTCGCTGTTACAGGTTTGCGTCTTGTGCTGGCCGGCGAAGGTGAAGTAGTTGCAGCAAACATGCTCGGAAAAATTAAAACATGGGCTCAGATTATCGCGATATCAGCCCTTCTTTTGCACAACATTCCATTTATCTTCATCTCATTCCCGTTTGCAGACATCGCATTATGGGTAGCATTATTCTTTACGGTTTATTCAGGATGGGACTATTTTGCAAAAAACAAAGCCGCATTACTGAATTCCAAGTAATTTTTCATTCACAGGGGGAGTTCACATGACGTCAAAAACAGAAATTATCGCAGTAGGCTCAGAATTGCTTCTCGGGCAAATTGTTAACTCCAATGCCCAGTTCTTATCTCAGCAGCTGGCTGAAAATGGTCTTAATGTCTATTATCACACGGTTGTCGGTGATAATCCTGCAAGACTTGAGCAGGCAGTAAAGATTGCAAAAGAGCGTTCGAACATTATTATTTTTACAGGCGGTCTTGGACCGACTAAAGATGATTTAACGAAAGAAACAATCGCGAATATTCTGGGCAAAAAGCTTGTCACGGATGAAGAGGCCCTTCGCAGCATCGAAGACTATTTTGTTAAAGTAAAAAGAAGCATGTCTGAAAACAATAAAAAACAAGCTTGGATCCTTGAGGATTCGCATGTATTGAAAAATGAGCACGGAATGGCGCCTGGAATGGCAATAGAAGCGGATGACCGGATTTATATGCTGCTGCCTGGCCCTCCAAGCGAAATGAAACCAATGTTTATAAAGTTCGGGCTTCCCTACTTCAGGGAGAAGCTTGGCCAGAATGATAAAATTATATCCAGGGTACTCCGCTATTTCGGCATAGGCGAATCGCAGCTTGAGACAGATATCCAGGATTTGATCGATGCTCAAACCAATCCGACCATTGCACCGCTTGCGGGTGACGGGGAAGTAACACTCAGATTGACGGCCCGCCATCAACAAGAAGCTGAGGCTGTGCGGCTTATAAATGAAATGGAGAAAACAATAAACAGCAGGGTTGGCGGCTTTTTCTACGGATATGACCAGACAACCCTGGCTGATGAAGTGCTGAGACATCTCAGACAAAGCAACATGACGATTTCAGCAGCTGAGAGTTTAACGGGAGGACTTTTTTCAGATCAGCTGACAGCCGTTAAAGGAACATCTGATGTCTTTAAAGGTACAATTGTCTGCTACACAAATGAAGTAAAGCAATCCATATTAAATGTATCTAAAGAAACGCTTGATCAGCACGGAGCTGTCAGTGAACAATGTGCCAAAGAAATGGCTGAACAAATCAGGAAGCTGACAAATAGTGATATCGGGATAAGCTTTACCGGCATTGCGGGGGAAGATCCTGTTGAAGGGAAAAAACCTGGAACCGTCTATATCGGACTGGCATGTATTGGTCAGCCGACAAAGACAGTTCTCCTTCACCTTGCAGGCAACCGCAACGCCATTCGCAGGCGCACAGTGAAATATGGCTGTCACTTGCTTATAAAAACTCTATTGGAAAATACAGCGGAATAAGCTGTATTTTTCTTTTTTATAGGCTGTTTTCGCATGGATTGTTGTTTTTGGTTATATATGTTGCTCGTTCCTTTTTGCTGCAGGAACTTGCTTTCCGCGGTCCGGGCGGGAGCCTCCTCGCTCTGCCTGCGGGGTTTCCCATTACCCTCTATTTCCCGCAGGAGTTAAGTTCCTGCAGCGTAGATCCACTTAACGTTTCAAACATTTAGTCTAAAAGCAACAAAGTTTACGAAAATAGCTTTTTATAAGATCTGCGTTTGAAACCCCGGGAAAAAGACAATTTAGTATTTTAGCTGTTTTATAGGCAGCAAATTTTTATTATCTTTAAGAGAAAATAGAATTTTCAGTCTGTTATTGCATGTAAAAAAACCGAATAAATGTTCGTTTTTTACTTGTCAAACGTTCGAATAAAAGGTATATTATTAATAGGTTGATAACTAAAGGAGGAAACTCAGTGAGCGATCGTCAAGCTGCCTTAGATATGGCACTGAAACAAATAGAAAAGCAATTTGGTAAAGGTTCAATTATGAAACTCGGTGAACAGACTGACCGGAAGATCTCTACATCTCCAAGCGGTTCACTTGCTCTTGATACAGCACTTGGGGTTGGCGGATATCCCCGTGGAAGAATTATAGAAATATATGGACCTGAGAGCTCAGGTAAAACGACAGTTGCCCTTCATGCAATTGCAGAAGTACAGCAAAAGGGAGGACAGGCTGCATTTATAGATGCAGAGCATGCCCTTGATCCTGTATATGCTCAAAAGCTGGGTGTAAATATAGATGAACTTCTTCTCTCACAGCCGGATACCGGAGAGCAGGCGCTTGAAATTGCAGAAGCACTTGTTCGAAGCGGAGCAGTGGATATTCTGGTCATTGACTCTGTAGCAGCTTTAGTTCCAAAAGCTGAAATCGAAGGCGAAATGGGAGATGCTCACGTTGGCTTGCAGGCGCGTCTTATGTCTCAGGCATTGCGTAAATTATCCGGAGCAATCAGCAAATCAAAAACAATTGCCATTTTCATTAACCAGATCCGTGAAAAAGTAGGAGTTATGTTCGGTAATCCTGAAACAACTCCAGGCGGACGCGCGCTGAAGTTTTATTCTTCTGTACGTTTAGAGGTGCGCCGTGCCGAAACACTGAAACAGGGCAATGAGATGGTCGGAAATAAAACGAAAATCAAAGTTGTCAAAAACAAAGTTGCTCCTCCTTTCCGTGTTGCAGAGGTTGACATTATGTACGGAGAAGGAATCTCTAAAGAAGGCGAAATCATCGATCTTGGAACAGAAATTGATATTGTTCAAAAGAGCGGTTCATGGTATTCGTACAATGAGGAGCGTTTAGGCCAGGGAAGAGAAAACGCAAAGATCTTCCTTAAAGAGAATCCTAGCATCCGCTTAGAGATTCATGAAAAGATCCGCAGCCACTATGGGCTGGATGAAGTTGCCGTTGCTCCTGATGGTCAAGAAGAATTAGATTTACTGGAAGATTAAAAGAGGCGATTATCGCCTCTTTTTTGTATATGAGAAGTCAAAATCCACGATACAATCGATAGACAATCCTGACTTTTCCTGTTCAAGAAATGTAAGGCAATGCCTGAAAATTCCCAATTGCATTAAAAACGCCAGAATGACAGGCTTGACAAGAAAATTTCACACATTTACAATTAGGGTGTATTATTATTTTGTTAGAACTTTTAGCGAGGCACTATGAAAGCAAATGTTGATCTGTGCAGCAGATGCTGCAAGGTCTCCATGAAACCCTTAAGCTTTGTGCTGTATGTTGAAGAACGTTATGCAATATACATGCCGACACTTAAATCTAGCAAGAAACAAGTTCATAGCAAGAGGAGGTGAAATGATGGATCCCATTACAATGATCATCTCCATTTTGCTTGGCCTAATCGTCGGTGCAGTTGTTGGCTATTTTGTTCGTAAATCCATTGCAGAAGCGAAAATTGCCGGTGCGAAAGGTACTGCTGAGCAAATTCTTGAAGATGCGAAGCGTGATGCTGAAGCGACGAAGAAAGAAGCGTTGCTTGAGGCAAAGGATGATATTCACAAGCTTCGGACAGAAGCAGAGCAAGAAATTCGTGAACGACGAAATGAGCTGCAAAAACAAGAAAATCGCTTATTACAAAAAGAAGAGAATCTTGATCGTAAGGATGAATCTTTAGACAAGCGCGAGAACATGCTTGAGAAAAAAGAAGATTCTCTAAATGAAAGACAACAGCATATTGAAGAGATGGAAAGCAAAGTGGACGAGATGGTGCGTAAACAGCAATCAGAGCTTGAACGTATTTCCAGCTTGACTCGCGAAGAGGCAAAGCAGATCATTCTCGAAAAGGTTGAAAATGAGCTTTCGCATGACATCGCTGTCACTGTTAAAGAAAGCGAAAACCGTGCGAAAGAAGAAGCGGATAAACGAGCGAAAGAAATTCTTTCCCTTGCAATCCAGCGTTGTGCTGCAGACCATGTAGCTGAAACTACGGTATCTGTCGTTAACCTTCCAAATGATGAAATGAAAGGCCGCATCATTGGTCGTGAAGGGCGTAACATCAGAACGCTTGAAACATTGACTGGTATTGACCTCATTATTGATGATACTCCAGAAGCAGTTATTTTATCTGGATTTGATCCAATTCGCAGGGAAACAGCCAGAATTGCCCTAGACAAGCTTGTTCAAGATGGACGCATCCATCCAGCACGTATTGAAGAAATGGTTGAAAAATCACGCCGTGAGGTTGATGAGTACATCCGCGAGGTTGGTGAGCAAACTACATTTGAAGTTGGTGTTCACGGGCTTCATCCAGATTTAATCAAGATTATGGGCCGTCTGAAGTTCAGAACGAGCTATGGTCAAAATGTATTAAAGCATTCCATGGAGGTCGCTTATTTATCAGGACTCATGGCTGCAGAACTGGGTGAAGATGTCACTCTTGCCAAGCGTGCAGGTTTACTGCATGACATCGGTAAAGCGATTGACCATGAAGTAGAAGGAAGCCATGTTGAAATTGGGGTTGAACTTGCTACGAAGTATAAGGAACACCCTGTTGTCATCAACAGTATTGCTTCGCATCATGGCGATCAGGAGCCGACTTCGGTTATTGCCGTTCTGGTCGCGGCAGCAGATGCTTTATCTGCAGCACGTCCCGGCGCAAGAAGCGAAACGCTCGAAAACTATATTCGCCGCTTAGAAAAGCTTGAAGAGATTTCCGAATCTTACGAAGGCGTAGAAAAATCCTTCGCCATTCAGGCAGGCCGTGAAGTGCGTATCATGGTAAAACCTGATACGATTGATGATCTTCAGGCACACCGTTTAGCACGGGATATCCGCAAGCGGATTGAAGAAGAATTAGATTACCCAGGTCATATTAAAGTAACAGTTATCCGTGAAACAAGAGCTGTTGAATATGCGAAATAAAGCGATGCCTTCTGCATCGCTTTATTTTTTTTGCAAACTGTGCAAAACTTAAGGGTACACATAGACTATTTTGAGAGAAGGTTTAATTGAAGCATGAAATTATTATTTGTAGGAGATGTAGTCGGATCTCCAGGTAGAGATATGATTAAAGAGTATTTGCCGAAGCTGAAACGAAAATATAGACCGTCCCTGACGATTGTAAACGGGGAGAATGCGGCACACGGAAAAGGGATTACTGAAAAGATCTATCACGAGCTGAATCAGGCTGGGGCTCAGGTAGTTACAATGGGAAACCATACATGGGATAAGCGGGAGATCTTTGAATTCATTGATAATTACCCTAACTTGATTCGGCCTGCGAATTTTCCTGAAGGCACTCCTGGTAAGGGCATTACATATATAACATGCGATGGCAAAGAAATCGCAGTGATTAATTTACAGGGACGGACGTTCCTTGCGCCGATCGATTGTCCGTTTAAAAAAGCAGATGAGCTGATTGAAGAAGCAAAAAAGAGAACGTCTATTATTTTTGTCGATTTTCATGCAGAAGCAACGAGTGAGAAGCAGGCTATGGGCTGGTATTTGGATGGGAGAGTAACCGCTGTTGTCGGAACACATACTCATGTTCAAACGGCAGATGAGAGAATCCTTGACCAAGGGACAGCTTTTATTACAGATGTGGGCATGACAGGTCCTTATGATGGTATTCTGGGAGTCGAAAGAGATGCTGTTATAAAACGCTTCCTGACAAGCCTCCCTGTGCGTTTTGAAGTGACGGAAGGCAAGGCACAGCTGAGTGCTGTCGTCATTGATGTTCAAGATAAAACCGGCAAAGCTGCAAAAATTGACCGCATTTTAATTAATGATGATCATATGTTTTTTGAATAGAATATATATTTAGAAATTTTAGAAAAAATAGTAAAACAAGCAGGAATACTAGTTCCCTCTAGTGAATATAGTATCAATGGAATGGCTGTGAAAGAGGTTCAGAAGGCTTCATAAAGGGGATGGGCCCTCCGAACAGATCTAATAAGGCATGATCCAACGTACATTCACGATCTTTTGAAAAATAAGGGGGATACTAGAAATGGAAATATTAAAAGTTTCAGCAAAGTCCAATCCTAACTCTGTAGCGGGAGCACTAGCAGGTGTCCTGCGTGAAAGAGGCGCTGCCGAAATCCAGGCAATTGGAGCTGGAGCACTTAACCAAGCTGTAAAAGCAGTAGCTATTGCCAGAGGGTTTGTTGCCCCGAGCGGTGTAGATTTAATCTGTATTCCTGCCTTTACGGATATTCTCATCGATGGAGAAGAGCGTACGGCCATTAAATTAATTATTGAGCCACGTTAAATAGACAAAAAGATCAACCTGTTTGCGGGTCACGCAAACAGGTTTGTTTTTATTTGGATCTTTTCATGGATTTTGCATTCCATCATAGGTCACGGATTTTTTATACATATAATAGAAGATCAGAGATCTGATCATTATATGGAATGCGATCTTTTTTCGAACACAGCCCTTTATTTATCTTTAGGAGAGATGCTGACGTGCGAATTTTTGATGCTCATTGTGATTTGCTCTACCAATTGTGGCGCAGGCCTGAAATTAGTGAATGGAATGATCTGAATCTGCATGTCACCATTGAAAAGCTGTTTCAGTTCGGAGCAAAAGTCCAATGTTTTGCCATCTTTATACCTGTTGAAGTCACAAATAAATTAGAAGCTGCTTTTGCTCAGGCCTCCATTTTTTTCAATCGGATTATCAATGGGTATGAAAAGATGATCCATATTCGGACAAAACAGGATCTTCTTGCTTTAAAGGATGACGAGATTGGAGCCATCTTGACTCTTGAAGGCTGTGAGCCGATTGGCCATGATTTAAGCCTTCTTTCTATTTTTCAGCAGCTTGGAGTCAGGTCTGCCGGTCTGACCTGGAACTTTGCCAATTTACTGGCTGATGGAGCGCTTGAGACCAGAAATGCAGGTTTATCCTTTTATGGAAGGCATGTTGTCGAGAAACTAAATCATTATCATATGTGGACAGACATATCACATCTTTCTGAACGAAGCTTCTGGGATGTAATTCAGCTTGCAGACTATCCGATTGCCAGTCATTCAAATTCATATGCACTTTGTCCGCATCCAAGAAATTTAAGAGACGATCAAATTAAAGCGATCGTTGCTAAAAAAGGGCTGATCGGAATAACGTTCGTGCCGCAATTCACATCTTCAGGGCCGCAGGCTTCTATGAAGCATCTTCTTAATCACTTAGATTATGTATGCGGACTTGCAGGAGAAAATGCAGTTGGACTTGGATCTGATTTTGACGGGATAGATGAAACGATAGAAGGGCTTGAAGGGTATGAACAATATCCTTACTTATTAAATACGCTCTTGAAGCATTATTCAGAAAGCCAGGTTGAAAAATTTATGTATAAAAATTTTGCTGAATCCATTCCTTTTTAGATGGAGGCTTCTATTGCATATTAGGGTTAAAGGAATGAATGAATATAAAATTCTTAAAAATCAAAAAAATAACACAGAAAACATGTTTATTTCCTTTAAACGCTTGTTTTTTTCTCATGTTCGTTCTACAATTGTAAACGTTTAGTACATATTCTAACAATAGTTTATAACGTGTGTAAGAGCTCTAAAATAGGGCGAAAAATATATGAGTGTTTCTTAAGAAGGGGTGTAAGGCACATGATCAGTCAACTTTCATGGAAAGTTGGGGGACAGCAAGGTGAAGGTATCGAAAGTACCGGAGAAGTGTTTTCAATCGCATTAAACAGAATGGGCTATTATTTATATGGATACCGTCATTTCTCATCTCGAATTAAAGGCGGTCATACAAATAATAAAATCCGTGTCAGTACAACTCAAGTTCGTGCCATTTCCGACGATCTTGATATATTAGTAGCTTTTGATCAGGAAACAATCGATGTGAACGTATATGAACTCCGCAAAGGCGGTCTTGTTATTGCTGATTCAAAATTTAATCCAGTCATACCTGATGATTGCAGCGCAGTATTGTATTCCGTTCCATTCACCCAGATTGCAACAGAGTTAGGCACGTCACTGATGAAAAATATGGTTGCAATTGGCGCAACCAGTGCTGTGCTTGATCTTGGAACAGCACAATTTCAAAATGTTGTGCAGGAGATATACGGCAAAAAAGGCCAGCAAATTGTTGAAAAGAATTTAGAAGCCATTGAAAAAGGCTCAACTTATATGAAACAAGAACTGAACTTTGACCGTGATGATATGTATCTTGAAAAAGCAGACGGCAGGAAACGCATGTTTATGATCGGCAACGATGCGATCGCACTCGGCGCAGTTGCAGGCGGAGCACGTTTCATGGCAGCCTACCCAATTACACCTGCTTCTGAAATCATGGAATATCTTATTAAGAAGCTGCCTTATTTCGGCGGAACTGTAATTCAAACGGAAGATGAAATTGCGGCTTGTACGATGGCAATAGGTGCAAACTATGCAGGCACACGCACATTAACGGCTTCTGCAGGACCGGGACTGTCTCTGATGATGGAAGCAATCGGGCTTTCAGGTATTACGGAGCAGCCGCTTGTCATTATTGATACGCAGCGCGGAGGACCAAGTACAGGACTTCCAACGAAACAGGAACAATCTGATTTAATGGCGATGATTTACGGAACTCATGGAGAAATTCCGAAAATCGTTATGGCGCCTAGCACAGTTCAAGAGGCATTTTACGATACAATCGAAGCTTTCAATTTAGCGGAAGAATTTCAATGTCCTGTTATTTTGCTGACAGATCTTCAGCTGTCACTTGGAAAACAGACAGTAGAACCGCTTCAATATGATAAAATTCAAATCCGAAGAGGAAAGCTTGCACAGGGCGGCGAGCTGCCTGAGATTGAAAATAAAGGATACTTTAAACGATTTGAAGTAACAGAAGATGGCGTTTCACCGCGTGTAGTGCCAGGCATGAAAAACGGCATACATCATGTTACAGGGGTTGAACATGATGAAACCGGCAAACCTTCTGAGGTGGCAACGAACCGTAAAGCACAGATGGACAAACGTCTGCGGAAGCTGTCGTATATGCGTTTTGACACACCTGTCCACCAAAATCTGACTCACCCAGAGCCGGATGTATTATTCGTAGGGTTCAACTCTACTAGAGGCACAATTGAAGAAGCGATGGTCCGACTTGAAGAAGACGGTGTAAAGGTTAATCATGCTCACGTCCGTCTGCTTCATCCATTCCCGGCTGATGAGATGCTTCCGCTTGTGAAGGCAGCTAAAAAGGTTGTAGTTGTTGAAAATAATGCAACTGGACAGCTCGCAAGCCTAATAAAAATGAATGTTGGTCATGCTGAGAAAATTTCCAGTATTCTAAAATATGACGGAAATCCGCTCTTGCCGCATGAAGTTCATTCAAAATGCAAGGAGTTGTTCTAAATGGCGACGTTTAAGGAATTTAGAAACAATGTAAAGCCTAACTGGTGTCCTGGCTGCGGAGACTTCTCCGTACAAGCGGCGATTCAGCGTGCTGCTGCAAACGCAGGACTCGAACCAGATCAGCTTGCTGTAGTTTCAGGAATAGGATGTTCAGGACGTATTTCGGGTTATATTAACGCTTACGGTTTCCACGGCATTCATGGCCGTTCGCTTCCAATCGCACAGGGTGTAAAAATGGCGAATAAAGATTTGACCGTTATTGCATCTGGCGGTGACGGCGACGGATTTGCCATCGGAATGGGGCATACGATTCACGCAATCAGAAGAAACATTGATGTCACTTATATCGTAATGGACAATCAAATTTACGGATTAACAAAAGGCCAAACGTCTCCGCGAAGTGATGTCGGCTTCAAAACGAAGAGCACGCCTAAAGGTTCAATTGAATCCTCCTTATCCGTGATGGAAATGGCCCTTACGGCAGGAGCAACGTTTGTAGCACAAAGCTTCTCAACTGATTTGAAAGATTTAACATCCATCATTGAAGCAGGAATCAATCATAAAGGATTTTCATTAATCAATGTATTCAGTCCATGTGTCACTTACAACAAAATCAACACATATGACTGGTTTAAAGAAAATCTTACAAAGCTGAGTGATATTGAAGGGTATGATCCATCAAACCGCATGACTGCCATGCAGACGCTGATGGAGAAAAACGGACTTGTGACTGGTTTAATTTATCAGAACAAGAATCAGCCTTCTTATCAGGAGCTAGTTCATAACTACAGTGAAACGCCTTTATCCCATGCTGATCTGCAAATCAGCGAAGAGAAATTCAACGAATTGCTTTCAGAGTTTATGTAATGGGAAAAAACGTCTATCTTAATGATAGGCGTTTTTTTTACCTGAGTTTACGTTTTATAAAAAAATAATCGAGTTTTTTCCTCATGTGTTCAAATGTCTACACAGAGTGGACAGCCTCCTTTACACCATTATTTATGGATGATAGAATTTCATATATACTCATAAAAATTGATGCTTTTTGGAACAAGGAGTGTTCATTGTGAATGGAAAAATGAAAGCAATCGTTAAGCACCACAGAGGCTTTGGTGCTGAGCTGCAGATAGTAGACATCCCTCAGATTAATGAAAATGAAGTATTAATCAAAGTTAAAGCTACTTCAATCTGCGGCACAGATGTTCATATATATACTTGGGATGCATGGTCGGAAAGCAGAGTGAATCCGCCTTATGTATTTGGCCATGAATTCTCAGGTGAAGTCGTTGAAATCGGAAGTAAAGTAACAAGTGTTGAAATCGGAGATTTTGTTTCCGCTGAAACTCATCTAGTCTGCTATGAATGTTCTCAATGTTTAACAGGACAGTATCATATTTGTAAAAACACGAAAATTATTGGTGTGGATACAGACGGATGCTTTGCAGAGTATGTGGCTTTGCCTGCAGTGAATCTTTGGAAAAATCCGAAGGAAATGCCATTTGATGTAGCATCCATTCAAGAACCGATGGGAAATGCGGTGCACACTGTTTTAGCAGGTGATGTTGCAGGGAAAAGTGTTGCTGTCATTGGATGCGGCCCAATTGGGATTATGGCTGTCGGCGTTGCAAAAGCAGCTGGAGCATCACAGGTCATTGCGCTTGATTTGAACGATTATCGCTTGAATTTAGCAAAAGAAATGGGAGCAACAACTGTCATTAATTCAAAAAATGAGGATCCTTTGGCGAAAATCAATGAATTAACAGACGGCAACGGAGTAGATGTGGTCTGTGAAATGTCAGGCCATCCAATTGCAATGGATCAAGGTTTCAAAATGGTCACAAATGGCGGACGTGTTTCGATCCTGAGCCTCCCTGTCCGTCCAGTTGCAATTGATATTACCAATGACATCGTTTTTAAAGGAATCACGGTACAAGGAATTACGGGCAGAAAAATGTATGAAACATGGCAGCAGGTTTCAAGACTTTTAAAATCAGGGCAAGTTGATGTTACACCGTTGATTACTCATCATTTTTCTTTAGATGATTTTAAAAAAGGCTTCGATTTAATGATCGAAGGAAAATGTGGTAAAGTCGTATTACACCCATAATATATTTTTCCAGCAGGGGGATTCATCCCCCTGCTGATAAGCTATTACTGGCAGTATACCCGCCACAGTTTTCAAAACAATATACATAACCATAAAAGCGGAGACAATACTGACTGTAAAGTGAAAATATTAGAATGAAAATGGAGGGGCTATGATGAAAGGTTTTGAATATTTGAAGGCAGAACTTGACGAAATGAAACAGCAAGGAACATTCCGGACCCTGATTCCGCTCGAATCAGACCAGGCTTCAAAAGTTGTTATTGATGGTAAAGAATTAATTCAGTTATCTTCTAACAATTATTTAGGTTTAACAACTCATCCTAGACTGGTAGAAGCATCAATCAAAGCTGCAGAGAAATTTGGAGCGGGAACCGGATCTGTAAGAACGATTGCCGGCACTTTTACCATGCATGAAGAGCTTGAAACAAAGCTTGCTGAATTTAAGCATACAGAAGCAGCACTTGTGTTTCAATCAGGCTTTACAACAAACCAGGGTGTGCTTTCTTCAATTTTGACAAAAGAAGATGTAGTGATTTCAGATTCTCTGAACCATGCTTCTATTATCGATGGCATCCGTTTAACAAAGGCTGCACGCAAAGTATATAACCATGTTGATGTGGCAGATTTAGAAAGAGCGTTAAAAGAATCAGCAGACTACAGAGTCCGTTTAATCGTAACAGATGGCGTCTTCTCGATGGATGGAAATATTGCACCGCTTCCTGAAATAGTTGAACTTGCCGAAAAGTACGATGCACTTGTTATGGTTGACGATGCACATGCTTCAGGTGTACTTGGACAAAACGGCCGCGGCACAGTCAACCATTTCGGTCTTGACGGACGTGTACATATTCAGGTTGGGACATTAAGTAAAGCTGTTGGTGTACTGGGAGGATATGTAGCAAGCACGCGTACCCTGATTGATTATCTGATTCAAAAAGGACGTCCATTTTTATTCAGTACATCTCATCCTCCAGCAGTAACAGCTGCCTGTATTGAAGCGATCAATGTTCTTATAGAAGAGCCTGATCTGATTGATAAGCTTTGGGATAACGCAAAATTCTTCAAAAAGGGCCTTGAAGATCTCGGTTTTGATACAGGTAAAAGCGAAACACCAGTAACGCCTGTTATTGTGGGCGATGAAGCACTGTCTCATCAATTCTCTGATAAACTCAGAGAATATGGCGTCTTTGCACAGGGGATTGCATTCCCGACTGTGGCAAAAGGACAGGCACGCGTTCGCACAATCGTAACGGCCGAGCATTCAAAAGAAGAGCTTCAGAAAGCTTTAGATATTTTTGAGAAAGCTGCAAAAGAGTTAAACATTTTGAAGTAATGGAAAGAGAGGCTTTGGCCTCTTTTTTTTGGAGCTGTAAAAGCTAAAAGTGATGAGACCTGATTTCCCTTTAGCCCGGACCCGGAACTATCGGGAGGCTCCGCTTTTCTTTTTTATCCGTTTCATTTACTATAGATGTATGTCCTTTCTTGATTTCTATATTGTTTTGTTCATTAAGAACATATATACTATAAAATTGGTATACTCTCACTTGGAGAGTAGGGTTAGAAGGGCTTGAAAGGAGACTGTTTTACATGAATGAAAAGCAGCGTTTGGAAAATACACAGGTAAATCCGGCGGACAAAAAATCCGAAAAGGATTACAGTAAGTATTTCCAAGCCGTTTATATGCCTCCTTCCTTAAAGGATGCTAAAAAGCGCGGTAAAGAGGAAGTGAAATACCAAAATGATTTCAGTATTTCAGAAGAGTTCAGAGGCCTTGGGAACGGAAAGAAATTTCTGATCCGCACATATGGCTGTCAAATGAACGAGCACGATACTGAAGTCATGGCTGGAATTTTCATGGCACTCGGCTATGAAGCTACGAACACAACAGAAGATGCAGATGTGATTCTCCTGAACACATGTGCCATCCGTGAAAATGCAGAAAACAAAGTATTTGGTGAAATCGGCCATCTTAAGTCTTTAAAAAGAGAAAAACCAGGGTTATTAATCGGTGTTTGCGGATGTATGTCCCAGGAAGAATCAGTTGTCACAAGAATCATGAAAAAACATCAGCATGTTGACATGATTTTTGGAACGCATAACATTCACCGCTTGCCTAATATTCTTAAAGACGCATACATGTCAAAAGAAATGGTCATTGAAGTTTGGTCTAAAGAAGGGGACGTTATCGAAAACCTTCCCAGAGAGCGTAAAGGGAATGTTAAAGCATGGGTCAATATCATGTTTGGCTGTGATAAATTCTGTACGTACTGCATCGTTCCTTATACACGCGGAAAAGAAAGAAGCAGACGCCCTGAGGAAATCATTCAGGAAGTTCGAAAGCTTGCTGCCGGCGGATATAAGGAAATTACACTCCTTGGCCAGAATGTAAACGCCTATGGGAAAGATTTTGAGGACATTTCATACGGCCTCGGCGATTTAATGGATGAAATCCGCAAAATCGATGTAGCCCGAGTCCGCTTCACAACAAGTCACCCGCGTGATTTTGATGATCATCTGATTGAGGTGCTTGCTAAAGGCGGCAACCTGCTTGATCATATTCATTTGCCTGTTCAGTCAGGAAGCTCTGAGATCCTAAAGCTGATGGCACGCAAATATGACCGTGAAAAATATATGACATTAGTGAAAAAAATTAAGGAAGCGATTCCAACGGCTTCTTTGACTACTGATATCATTGTAGGTTTCCCAAATGAAACAGATGAGCAATTTGAAGAAACGCTGTCTATGTACCGTGAAGTTGAATTCGACAGTGCTTATACATTCATTTACTCTCCGCGTGAAGGGACGCCTGCTGCGAAAATGCAGGATAATGTTCCAATGGAAGTAAAGAAAGCACGTCTTCAAAAACTGAATGATCTTGTAAAAGAAATTTCAGCTAAAAAAATGATGGAATACGAAGGTCAGGTTGTAGAAGTGCTTGTAGAAGGGGAAAGCAAAAATAACCCTGAAGTACTTGCAGGCTATACAACAAAAAGCAAGCTTGTAAACTTTAAAGGTCCAAAGTCTGCTGTCGGCCAAATTGTAAAAGTGAAAATAAACAAAGCAAAAACGTGGTCTTTAGATGGGGAAATGGTAGAAGAAGCGATAGAGGTGAAATAGGGGATGTCATTATATACTAAAGAAGAAATCGTAGCAAAAGCCCGTGAATTAGCACAAATGGTTGCTGATACGAAAGAAGTTGAATTTTTCAAAAAAGCGGAAGAACAAATCAATGAGAACCAAAAAATCCGCGAAAAAGTAGCAAGCATTAAAAGTCTTCAAAAACAGGCTGTTAACTTCCAGCATTACAGCAAGCAGGAAGCACTGAAGCAGGTAGAAGACAAGATCGATAAAATTCAGGCAGAATTAGATGAACTTCCAATTATTCAGGAATTCAAAGAATCTCAAGTTGAAGTGAATGATTTGCTTCAATTGATTGCAGTCACGATTTCAAACCATGTGACAGATGAAATTATCCGCACAACCGGCGGAGATCTGTTAAGCGGTGAAACAGGTTCAAAACTAAATAATTCACCAGGTTCAGCCTGTCACTGAAAGAGGAGCACACTGTTAAATCAGTGTGTTTTTTTATTTGGCTGTTTTCGATTATTAATGTTGTCCATTGCATTTCCCTCTATTTCCCCCAAGAGTCAAATGCCTTCCGCTACAAACCGCTTAAGGTGTGAAACATGTAGGCCTAATTCAACAAAGTCTACGAAAAGAGCCATTTATTTTGTTACAGAGCAAATCTGCAGATTCTTTCAAAATAATGATTCCGGATTGAAATAGGATTTATTTTTACGCCGTTATCTCCAACCTCATCCGAAAACACCACTATTTCAACAAATTAATATTTAATTAAACTATGTTCTAAATAATCATAATAACCTCTGCACCCAGCAGAAAAGGCAAAAACAGCCTTTTCTGCCAAAACCTTTGTGCACAACTAAGATTACCGGACAATTCCGCTTTTTCTTTTCAAAATTTAGGCACATATCTGGGCGTACACGCATACAATGAACTATACCGATTCATGTATTGGTGGAACATATTATTTATTCCTTTATATTAGTAGCACAAACCATACTAGCCCAGCATAGGATTAAATGAAGATTGATTGAGGAGGGTATGTACGAATGGCTGAATACAGAGAAATAATTACGAAAGCGATAGTTGCGAAAGGCAAAAAGTTTACTCAATCCACGCACAGCATTGCTCCTTCGCAAAAACCAACAAGCATTCTAGGAGGCTGGTTGATCAACCATAAATATGATGCAAAAAAGGTTGGGAAAACAGTCGAGGTTGAAGGTACTTACGACATCAATGTATGGTATTCGTATGCTGATAATACGAAAACAGAAGTTGTCACTGAAAAAGTTTCTTATGTAGACGTCATTAAGTTGAAATATAAAGATAACAACTTTTTGGACGATGAGCATGAAGTCATCGCAAAAGTGATGCAGCAGCCAAATTGTATGGAGGTCAATATTTCTCCAAACGGAAGCAAGGTTGTTGTTTCGGCTGAGCGTGAGTTTTTGGCGGAAGTGGTCGGTGAGACAAAGGTCGTTGTCGCAATTAATACAGAAGCCTTTGCTGAGGCGGATGAAGACTGGGAAGAAGATCTCGATGATGAGTTTGAAGATCTGAATCCGGAGTTTTTAGTAGGCGGAGACGAAGAGTAAGAGGAAACTAGGGAGAATTATCTTCCTGGTTTTTCTTTTTTATGGCTCTTTTCGCAAATTGTTGTTATTAGAACAGATATGTTTAAACCCATTAGTGGAGCGGAAAGGAACGGACAACATTTATAATCGAAAACAACAATCTATGCGAAAAACAGCCTTTAATAATAATCACTATAATTCACATGCTATTTCTGGGACAACCTTCCGGGATTCGCCAAAGCAAAAAAAAACCTATGTATGTTATAATAAAGTTTGTTTTGAAACGTACGCAAATGCAATGGGGGATTACAATGGCTACATATACGCCGATGATACAGCAATATTTAAAAATAAAGGCAGAGTATCAGGATGCCTTTTTATTTTTTCGTTTAGGCGATTTTTATGAAATGTTTTTTGAAGATGCCAAAAGAGCATCTGCTGAACTTGAAATTACATTAACGAGCAGAGATGGCGGGGGAGCCGAACGTATTCCAATGTGCGGAGTACCTTATCACTCTGCTCCCGGATATATAGAATCATTAATTGAAAAAGGCTACAAGGTTGCCATATGTGAACAAACAGAAGATCCAAAACAGGCGAAGGGTGTTGTCCGCCGCGAAGTTGTGCAGCTGATCACACCTGGAACGGTTATGAACGGAAAAGGTCTGCAGGAGCGGGAAAATAACTACTTAGCTTCTGTAACTGAATTTCCTTCTAAGTTTGGTTTCGCAGTTACAGATTTATCCACCGGTGAAAACCAAGTGACCTTATTAAATCATATAGATGACATTATTAATGAAATGTATTCTCTGGGTGCAAAGGAATTAGTAGTACATCCTGATTTTTCAGAATCATATATAAAAAAAATCGCCGAAAGATCCAGAGTGACCGTTTCGTTTGAAATCGATTCTGGCACAGAGAAATTTGAATCGATTATCAACCACCTTGAAGATGCGAGATTAAAAGAAACCTTCGGAAGACTTCACAACTATTTGCAGAAAACGCAAAAGAGAAGCCTTGATCATCTGCAAAAAGTAAAAGTCTATCAGCTGCAGGATTTCATGAAAATTGATTTGTATTCAAAGCGCAATTTGGAGCTTACGGAAACGATCCGTTCTAAAGGCAAAAAAGGGTCGCTGCTCTGGCTGCTTGATGAGACAAAAACAGCAATGGGGGCAAGAATGCTCAAGCAATGGATTGATCGGCCTTTGCTGTCTAAAAATGAAATCGAAAGCCGTCTTCAAATGGTTCAATCTTTACTTGATCACTATTTTGAACGCGAAGATCTCAGAGAACGGCTAAAAGAAGTCTATGATCTTGAACGGCTCGCCGGGAGAGTAGCATTCGGCAATGTTAATGCTAGAGACTTAATCCAGCTGAAGAAATCATTGCAGCAAGTGCCTGCAATAAAAGAAGTGCTAACATCAGTAAAGCATAACCAAATAAATGAAATGGCAGAAAAAATTGATCCTTGTACAGAACTGACAGACTTGCTTGATGCAGCTTTAGTAGAGAATCCGCCGCTGTCTATTAAAGACGGCAACATCATGAAAGACGGCTTTCATGAACAGCTCGATCAATTCAGGGATGCAAGCAGAAACGGCAAATCATGGATAGCAGAGCTTGAACAGCAAGAGCGGATGCGTACAGGCATTAAATCGCTGAAAATTGGGTTCAACAGAGTATTCGGCTATTATATTGAAGTGACTAGAGCGAATGTCCACTTGCTTGAAGAAGGCAGATATACACGAAAGCAAACACTGACAAACGCTGAGAGATTCATAACACCTGAGCTTAAAGAAAAAGAAACGCTCATTCTTGAAGCAGAAGAAAAAATGGTAGATATTGAATATGAATTGTTTGTAAAGCTTCGGGAACAAGTAAAGGAATTTATTCCAAGACTTCAATCCTTATCAAAGTGCATAAGTGAGCTCGATGTGCTGCAGTGCTTTGCTGTCATCAGTGAAAAAAGACATTATTCCAAACCTTCTTTTTCAGATCAAGAGCTGTTCATTAAGAACGGCAGACATCCAGTCGTTGAAAAAGTAATGAATTCTCAGGAATATGTTCCAAACGATTGTTATTTCTCAAATGAACGCGGAATGCTCTTGATTACAGGGCCGAATATGTCCGGTAAGAGCACGTATATGAGACAGGTTGCTTTGACATCTATTCTGGCTCAAATCGGGTGTTTTGTTCCAGCTTCAGAAGCTGTCCTGCCGATCTTTGATCAGATTTTCACCAGAATAGGCGCTGCTGATGATTTAATATCAGGACAGAGTACCTTTATGGTTGAAATGCTAGAAGCAAAAAATGCCATTGTCAATGCTACAGATAATAGCTTAATTCTATTTGATGAAATTGGGCGGGGAACTTCTACTTATGATGGAATGGCGCTTGCTCAGGCCATTATTGAACATATTCACCATCATATCGGTGCCAAAACGCTGTTCTCCACGCATTATCATGAGCTGACAAGCCTTGCTGACGGATTGCCGCAGCTTCAGAATGTTCATGTATCGGCCATAGAAGAAAACGGCAAGGTTGTGTTTCTGCATAAAATCGAGGAAGGTCCCGCAGATAAAAGTTATGGAATTCATGTTGCCGAGCTTGCAGAGCTGCCGGCTGAGCTGATTGAGAGAGCAAAAGAGATTTTAGAAAGTCTTGAAGCCGAGCAGACAGTAAAAGTCCCTGCATCTGTTATTGAGAAGCCGGAAACGTTTAAAAGCGATGAAGCTCAGCTCTCCTTTTTTAATGAACAGCCTGCAAAGAAAGAGAGCAGACAGGTTCCCAAAAAAGACATGCTGGTGCTTGAGCAGCTGCGGGCCATTAACCTGCTTGAAATGACGCCGCTTGATGCAATGAATGAACTCTATCAAATCCAAAAAAAATTAAAATAATGAAGAGGTGAACAGCATGGGGAAAATTATTCGCCTTGACGATTCACTATCAAATAAGATAGCCGCCGGAGAAGTTGTCGAACGTCCGGCTTCTGTTGTAAAGGAATTAACGGAAAATAGCATTGATGCCGGCAGTACCGTCATTGAAATTCACATAGAAGAAGCGGGTTTAAGCAAGATCCGCATCCTTGATAATGGAGACGGCATTTTGCCTGAGGATTGTCTGAACGCTTTTCACAGACATGCTACGAGCAAAATCAAAGACGAAAACGACCTTTTCCGGATCAGGACTTTGGGATTCAGGGGAGAGGCTTTGCCGAGTATCGCGTCTGTTTCCCATATTGAATTAAAAACAAGCACAGGGTCTGGTGCAGGGACAAGAATGGTTCTTTCAGGAGGAAAGGTAGAGATCCACGAGGCTGCTTCAAGCAGAAAAGGCAGCGACCTTACTGTGACGAATTTATTTTTCAACACACCAGCCCGTTTAAAATATGTGAAAACCGTTCATACCGAACTTGGGAACATTACAGATGTTGTCAACCGTCTGGCCCTGTCAAACCCGTCCATTTCTTTCAAGCTGACTCATAATGGAAAGCAAATGCTGCATACGAGCGGGAACGGTGATGTGCGTCAGGTTATTGCGGGCATTTATGGGCTGGCAATCGCAAAGAAAATGATTCCCATTAACTTACAGTCTCTTGATTTTGAAGTGAAAGGCTATATTTCTCTGCCTGAAATCACAAGAGCATCCCGAAACTATATATCAACAATCGTAAATGGCAGATTTATAAAAAACTATCCGCTTGTAAAAGCCATTCAGCAAGGCTATCATACGCTGCTTCCAATCGGCCGGTTTCCAATTGTCTTTCTGGAAATCAACATGGATCCTATTTTAGTCGACGTAAACGTTCATCCTGCCAAAATGGAAGTCAGGTTAAGCAAAGAGACTGAATTGAATGAACTGATTACAGCAGGCATTAAAGAAGCATTCTCACATCAAAAGCTGATTCCTGAAGCTGTTTTGCCAAAGCGGAAAGAAAAAAGTTTTGATGAACAGCAGACATTTACGTTCAGTCATGCTGAAAAAAAGCCGATGTCAGCTGCGTCTGTTCAGCAGGTCTTGGAAAAGCAGGAGATTGAACTGGATGAAGCTTCGGAACCAGAAGAGGATATCACAGAACAAAGTCTTCCAGTTATCGAAGAGGAACTTGAAACTTACGATGAACAGTCAGCTGATTATGATGAAGAAGAACCGAAAGCTGCAGAGGCTGAACCAAGAGTTCCAGTTCTATATCCGATAGGCCAAATGCACGGAACGTATATTCTTGCCCAAAATGAGACTGGTTTATATATTATCGATCAGCACGCGGCTCAGGAGAGAATCAACTATGAATACTTCAAAGAAAAAGTAGGACAAGTTGCAACGGAAGTCCAAGAGCTCCTTGTTCCGATTACGATTCACTATTCAGCAGATGAAGCTTTGATCATAGGCGAGAAAATGCAGGCACTGGCTGAAGTGGGAATCTTCCTTGAGCCATTTGGCGGAAATAGTTTTATCGTGCGCTCTCATCCGCAATGGTTCCCGCGCGGAGACGAGCGGGAGTTAATTGAGGAAATCATTCAGGAAGTGCTAAGTCATAAACAGGCGGATATTAAAAAGCTGCGTGAAGAAGCTGCGATCATGATGAGCTGCAAGGCTGCAATTAAAGCCAATCATCATCTCCGCAATGATGAAATGTTTGCTTTACTCGAAACGCTTAGAAAAACAACAGATCCTTTTACTTGTCCGCATGGAAGACCGATTATTATTCATTATTCAACGTATGAAATGGAAAAGATGTTTAAGCGCATCATGTAAAAAGGAAAGCCCGCCGGCTTTCCTTTTATCTATTTCTAATCAAGCTGACTGCAGCTTTTGCCATACTTGATCACATCATATATAGACCGCCCGTCAGATGAGTGATTTTCTGAGTATTTAAATGGAAGCAGCGAAAAGAAAACAAAGTAAACGGAAAAATAAACAAACTGGTAGAAAAATATATGCGGTTCAAGCATACCTGTGTGAATCAATGTATTAACAATCAAAATGGCTGATAGGTTAAACAGAGACCCGCCGGCATAGACAAATGCGTGTGTGTAGCGATTATCCCATTTCAAACTGTCGTATTGACAAAAGGAATCTAAAAAATAGTATTGATTGACTTCAAGTTTTCCTATTCTGAAAAGAAGTTTCCCTCTGCCTAGAATAAAAACGGCTTTGCCTCCAAACATCCAAACGAAGACAAAATGTCCCAGCTGATGAATAAATGCTACGATTGGAAGCACGAAAAAGAAAGCCCAAAAAAATGTGATCATATCCTCTAGCTGAAACATGCAACAGACCCTCCTACTAAATGAATTACTGATTAAATTCCCTCAAATTTCGGATTAAAACTGAAAAATTATAATTAACCTTTATTTCCTAGACTGCTGCATTTATTTTCCTGATTCATGCGCCTAATTCCTTATTCCTTCATAGTCTGAATGATAAAGAGAAAAGGAGTGTTTTCATGGACTGTTACCGGCAGCAGCTTCCTGTTCCGCATGCTCACTTTTATCAGGGAGTCACAGAATATAAAGAAAATCATTATCATTATGTACTTGGTTTTTCAAAACCTCTGAACGGAAATTCTTATGATAAGCATTTTCATTATGTTGAAGGATTAACAACGTTTGATAATCAGCATTATCACCGTTTTTACGTAAAAACAGGGCCTCCTATTCCAATGCTGGATGGAACCCACTATCACTTATTTTCCGGGAAAACGTACAGGAACTATACAGAAGCGGAGCCTGTCGAGTTCGGCGGTGTTGTCTATTCTGAGCAGCAGAAGCGTGTTCATCAGCATTTATTGAATGGCCGAACTAGCGGGCCAATCGGTTATTGAATATCATTCGTTTGGCTGAACAGAAAACTGGAAATAATAAACTGGTATTCACTGATTTAAAGTGATAAGATGTTGAAAAGCGGACTATAAGGAATGAAAGAGTGGTTGCAAGTTGAAGAAAGAGAAGCTGGTCGTAATTATTGGACCGACAGCTGTTGGCAAAACCAATTTGAGTATACAGCTCGCAAAAAAACTTAACGGCGAAATTATCAGCGGTGACAGCATGCAGGTATACCGCGGACTTGATATAGGCACTGCAAAAATAAGCCCGGATGAAATGGACGGAATACAGCATCATCTTATAGATATAAAAAATCCAGAAGAAGATTTTTCATCTGCTGAATTTCAGGAAATTGCCCGTCCATTAATTTCAGACATTCACGCAAGGAACAAAATGCCTATCATCGTCGGCGGAACTGGATTATATATACAATCTGTCATATACGACTATCAGTTCACTGACATCGCCTCTGATCCAGTTTTCAGGAAACAGCTTGAAGCTGAAGCGGCTGAATTTGGCAACGAAGTGATACATGATAAACTCGCTGAAATCGATTCTGTGTCTGCCGGAAGAATTCATCCCAATAATGTAAGGCGTGTTATCAGGGCGCTGGAGATTTTTCATTGTACAGGCAAAACAATGACAGATTTTCTTGCGGAACAAGAGAAGGTTCTGCTGTACGATGTCGTGGTTGTAGGTCTTACAATGGAAAGAGAACAGCTCTACGAAAGAATTAATTTAAGAGTAGACCTTATGATGGATCAGGGCCTGATTAAAGAAGTGAAAAATCTCTATCATCTTGGGCTGAGGGATTGCCAATCCATTCAGGCGATAGGCTATAAAGAATTGTATGCCTATTTTGACGGTGCTGTTTCCCTTGAAGATGCAAAAGAGCAGCTTAAACAAAATTCCAGAAGATATGCTAAACGCCAGCTTACCTGGTTCCGCAATAAAATGGATGTGAAATGGTTTGATATGAGCCAGCCGCTGGATATGGAGCTGAGATTCAATGAAATTTTTACATATATAGCAGGAAAGCTTAATTTAAGCGCGAATACATAACACATAGAGAAAAGAGGAGGACGAAACATGAAAACAACAGTAAATATTCAAGATCAAGTATTAAATAATATCCGTAGAGACGGTACCTTTGTAACGGTATTCCTGTTAAACGGCTTTCAATTAAGAGGGCTTGTCAAAGGATTTGATAACTTTACGGTTCTGTTAGAAACAGAAGGAAAGCAGCAGCTTATTTATAAGCATGCGATCTCAACTTTTGCCCCTCAGAAAAATGTATCACTTGAATTAGAATAGAGAAATGAAAGCAGTCTTCAGCACATTGGAGGCTGCTTTTATTTTTGATTTTGGCACTTTTCGTAAACTTTGTTGCTCTTTAGACTAGATATGTTTAAAACTATTAGTGGATCTATGCTGCAGGAATTTGACTCCTGCGGGAAATAGAGGGAAATGGGAGACCCCGCAGGCAACGCCGAGGAGGCTTCCACCCGGACCGGGGAAAGCAATTTTCTGCAGCGGAATGGAACGGACAACATTTATCATCGAAAACAACAATCAATGCGAAAACAGCCCTGATTTTAAATTCAAATACATCTATATTGGATTAGCAAATAAAGCGGAAATATTTCTCGGGAAAGCGCATAATACTACAAAACATCGCATGTATCAACATTTTTTTCAATTAGTAAAATTATTTTCATATTTTTATATAGGCATTTGTCACGATTTTGCCCGGTGCGACGTATAGTAGTAAAAGAATGTGAGGTGAACATCTTTGGATCAAGCAGTCACATTTAAAAACAATGGTCAAATTAATGTGATTTTGAATGGGCAAAAAAAGACGTATCAAGAGAAAATCAGCGAAACATCAACTTATGAAATAAAAATTCCGAAAACACAGCCTCAGCATGTCATTCTTAATGAAATGGAAGCTGAATTAAACACTCTTGTAGGCATGGATGAAATGAAACGGATGCTAAAAGAAATTTATGCATGGATTTATATTAACAAGAAGCGTGAGGAACAAGGCTTAAAGGCTGGAAAGCAATCCCTTCATATGATGTTCAAAGGAAATCCCGGAACAGGCAAAACAACAGTTGCCAGGCTGATAGGCAAATTGTTTTTTCAAATGAATGTGCTCTCAAAAGGACATTTGATTGAAGCTGAAAGGGCAGATTTAGTCGGAGAATACATTGGACATACAGCACAAAAAACAAGAGATCTGATAAAAAAATCGCTGGGCGGGATTCTTTTTATAGATGAAGCATATTCACTTGCACGCGGAGGAGAAAAGGATTTCGGCAAAGAAGCGATAGATACGCTTGTTAAGCATATGGAGGATAAGCAGCATGAATTTGTCCTGATTTTAGCTGGCTATTCGAAAGAAATGGATCATTTTCTGTCCCTTAACCCAGGACTTCATTCAAGATTTCCCCTTGTCGTGGATTTTCCGGATTATTCTGTAGAACAGCTGATGGAGATATCGAAAAGAATGATGAATGAAAGGGAATACACATTCAGCAAAGAAGCAGAGTGGAAGCTTCGTGATCATTTAAATATGATTAAAACAAACATGGCGCCTGCTAAGTTTTCAAACGGAAGATATGTCCGAAATGTCATTGAGAAATCAATCAGGTCCCAGGCAATGAGACTTCTTTCAGCAGATCAATATCAGCGGGATGACCTGGTGACAATCAAAAGCCAGGATCTCGTCATAAAAGAATAAAGCCGCAATCTGCGGCTTTATTATCGTGACAGGATTTAATTATTCTCAAAAAATCCATGTCCAGCTCCCGCACTCAGATCCACTGTGAGAACGGATATGACCAAGGATTGCTGCTTTTCTTAATGATGCAGAGATTTATTCGGCAGACTCCATTTATTCGTATAAGAGAGCACTCTGCAAACCACAAGCAATACAAATAAGGTGTATAGTTGTATGGCAGACTCGGCAAGGTCAAATCCGATGACAAGACCGGCAAGAATTGCCCACACTGCGTAAATTTCTGATTTTAACACAAGCGGTTTGCGTCCTGCCAAAAGGTCACGGATAATTCCGCCTCCGCTGCCTGTTAAGACAGCGGCTACAACAACTGCACTTATAGGGTGATTCATTTGTGTCGCATATAGGGCACCTTGAATGGCAAATGCGGATAATCCAATGGCATCCGTAAGATTTCCCCATTTCTGCCAGTGTTTAAGTAAGTTATTCGGAAATAAGAAAACGGTTGTCATAGCAATCAAAGCAATTTGAAAAAGCATTCCCTGTTCCCAAAGCGCAGATACCGGAACCCCGATCAGCAAATTTCTGATTGCACCGCCTCCAAACGCGGTAACAATTCCTAATATATATACCCCTAAAATATCATATTCTTCTTCCATTGCAACAATCGCTCCGCTGACAGCAAATGCAATCGTTCCAATGATGCTTAATACTTCCCATGTCATAGCCTGAATCCCCTTTGCTAATACGCCCTCTAGATGTAACCGTCTTGATTTTATATGGCGTTATGGAGAAATGCAACCATTTTCTTTCATAAACCTTTCTATATAGGAAACAATTAGTGAATTTCTGTTTTTTTTGTTATGATGGTAAGGCAAAATTATTGCTGAAAAGGATGATACACGTTTGAAAGAGAACATATATTCTGAAATCGAAAAAGTCATTCTGGTTGGCTGTCAGCTTCCTAAATTAGATGACGAGGCCTTTCATTATACGATGAGCGAGCTTGCTTCATTAACGAAAACAGCAAATGGTGAAGTGATGATTCAGCTGTCTCAAAAGAGAGAAAGAATACATCCGGCTACATACATAGGAAAAGGCAAAGTTGAGGAGCTGATTGCTCTATCAGAAGAACTTGAACCGGATTTAATTATTTTTAACGATGAGCTTTCCCCAAGCCAGCAGCGTAATTTGACGGCTGCACTTGATATAAAGATAATCGACCGGACGCAATTAATTCTTGATATTTTTGCGACTCGGGCCAAATCTAGAGAAGGCAAGCTGCAGGTTGAACTTGCGCAGCTTCAATACTTATTGCCGAGACTGAGCGGACAAGGTATAAATCTATCCCGCCAAGGCGGAGGAATCGGTACTAGAGGACCAGGTGAAACTCAGCTTGAAACAGACAGAAGGCATATTAGAAGCAGGATACATGAAATCAAGCTGCAGCTTTCTGCTATAGTGAGCCACCGCAATCGGTACCGCGAAAGACGAAAGAAGAATCAAGCATTCCAAATCGCTCTCGTAGGCTATACTAATGCAGGCAAATCCACTCTTTTTAACAGAATTACAGATGCAGGCACATTTGAAGAGGATTTACTGTTTGCTACATTAGATCCAATGACAAGAAAAATGACGCTGCCTTCGGGGTATCAAGCCTTGCTTACAGATACCGTTGGGTTTATTCAGGATTTGCCGACTACGTTAGTAGCAGCATTCCGTTCTACTTTAGAAGAAGTGAAGGAAGCAGATCTCATTCTGCATATCGTTGACAGTTCAAACGATGACTATCAAAATCATGAAAAAACGGTATACAAGCTGCTTGATGAATTGAAGGTTTCAGCCATACCGGTTCTGACTGTATACAATAAAAAAGATAAGCAGTCAGTTGAGTTCGTCCCATCTCCAAAAGCTGAACATGTACAAATCAGTGCTTTCAGTGAGAGTGACATCAGCCTTCTTAAAAAGAAGATACAATCTGTTTCCGTCGAACAAATGGAGCCATTCATCATTGAAGTTCCTGCAAGTGAAGGCAGACTGCTATCGCTTATAAAGACTGAAACGATGGTCGGGCATTTCATATTTAATGAAGAAACAAATCACTACGAAATACAAGGACATTATTTGCCCACACACTCAGTTGCCGGGCATATACAGATGTACAATAGAAAGGGCAGCAGCAATGTTTAAACAACTAAAATTTGGTGAGAAAATATCACAGCTATCTAAACAGGCAGAAGAAAAAATCGCTCAGGTTCATAAAGAAATCGACGAAAGAATGGAGATCAATCAATATCGTGTTCTAAAAAGCTACAGAGATCACAGAGTCAGTGATTCGCACTTTATTCCTTCAACAGGCTACGGGTATGATGATCACGGACGGGACACTCTTGAAAAAATATACGCTGATGTTTTTGGGGGAGAAGCGGGGCTTGTGCGTCCTCAAATTATTTCTGGCACACATGCAATCTCAATCGCCTTGTTTGGAGTTCTTCGTCCATTTGATGAGCTCCTTTACATAACTGGAAAACCATATGATACCCTTGAAGAGATTGTTGGAATTCGCGGGAGCGGAGTCGGTTCGCTCAGTGAATTTAAAATTGGCTATAAGGCAGTGGATCTAAAAGCCGACGGAAGCGTTGATTTCGAAGCAGTCAGAGCATCAATAACAGACAAAACAAAAATGATCGGGATTCAGCGTTCAAAAGGTTATGCAACTAGGCCGTCATACACAATTGCTGAAATTAAAGAAATGATTGATTTTGTCAAATCAATTAAGAAAGATATTGTTGTTTTCGTTGATAATTGCTACGGGGAATTTGTGGAGGAGCTTGAACCATGTCATGCAGGTGCGGACTTAATGGCGGGTTCTTTAATTAAAAATCCCGGCGGCGGACTCGCTAAGACAGGAGGATATTTAGTAGGAAGAACGGATTTAATTGAGGCATGCTCATACAGAATGACATCACCGGGCATCGGAGCAGAAGCGGGTGCTTCATTATATAGTCTTCAGGAAATGTATCAAGGCTTCTTCCTCGCGCCTCATGTAGTCGCTCAAGCTCTTAAAGGGGCAGTATTTACTGCGGCAATCCTTGAAATGGCAGGGCTCAATACAAATCCTTCCTGGGATGCTGCCAGGACTGATCTAATTCAATCTGTTCAATTTAATCAGGCGGATTTAATGGTTGCTTTTTGTCAGGCCATTCAGTACGCATCTCCAATTAACTCACATGTCACGCCATACCCAAGTTATATGCCGGGCTATGAGAATGACGTCATAATGGCTGCAGGTACATTTATTCAGGGTGCAAGCATTGAACTATCAGCAGACGGACCGCTGCGGGCGCCATTTACAGCCTATGTGCAGGGAGGATTAACTTATTCCCATGTGAAAATTGCCATATGTTCAGCTATAGACCATCTACTGCAAAAAGAACTACTCCATATATAAATTCAATGTCATTTTTCCTAACATGTTGTTGACACATTATATGACATGGAATATAATAAGAATAAGTTAAGAAAAGGAGGGAATACAATGGGTGATACAATACGACGCACGATGCCCTTATTCCCGATCGGAATTGTCATGCAGCTGACAGATCTCTCTGCCAGACAAATCCGATATTATGAAGAAAATGGCCTGATTTTTCCTGCAAGAACAGAAGGAAACAGACGATTATTTTCATTTAATGATGTAGACACACTACTTGAAATCAGAAGTCTTATTGAACAAGGCGTCAATATGGCAGGCATAAAGCAAATCTTCTCTAAAAAAGAAGAACGATTTGAATTGCCGAATGATGAACAACCTAAGAAAGTGGAAAAACCGGATCTTTCTGATGCTGAACTGCGAAAATTGCTGAAAGCTGAGCTTATGCAAGCAGGGCGTTTTCAAAGATCATCTCTCAGACAGGGTGATATGTCGAGATTTTTTCACTGATGAACGTAAGCTTCACTTAAATTAAAATAAATATATCTTGGTATTGTTAGGAGAGGATTTTTCAAAATGGCAAAGTATACGAGAGAAGATATTGTACGATTAGTACAAGAAGAAAACGTAAAATATATCCGTTTGCAGTTTACGGACATCCTGGGAACAATTAAAAATGTTGAGATCCCGGTAAGTCAGCTTGAAAAAGCTTTAGACAACAAATGTATGTTTGATGGATCTTCAATCGAAGGCTTCGTCCGCATTGAGGAGTCTGATATGTATCTTTTCCCTGATATCGATACATTCGTTATCTTCCCATGGACTTCTGAAAAAGGAAAAGTAGCTCGTTTTATCTGTGATATTTACAGCCCGGATGGAACTCCATTTGACGGAGACCCTCGTAACAATTTAAGACGTATGCTGAAAGAAATGGAAGACCTTGGATTCACGGATTTCAATCTTGGACCAGAGCCTGAATTCTTCTTATTCAAACTTGATGAAAAAGGCGAACCTACTCTTGAATTAAATGATCATGGCGGCTATTTTGACTTAGCTCCTACTGACCTTGGCGAAAATTGCCGACGCGACATCGTGCTTGAACTTGAAGAGATGGGCTTTGAAATCGAAGCATCTCACCATGAGGTAGCTCCTGGACAGCATGAAATTGATTTCAAATATGCTGGTGCAGTAAGAGCTTGTGATGACATCCAAACGTTTAAACTTGTTGTTAAAACAATTGCCCGCAAACACGGTCTGCATGCTACATTCATGCCAAAACCATTGTTTGGTGTAAACGGATCTGGAATGCACATGAACTTATCATTGTTCACTGACGGCGTAAATGCTTTTTATGACAAAAACAGCGACCTTGAATTAAGCGAAACAGCTAAACATTTCATTGCCGGCATCATTAAGCATGCACCGAACTTTACGGCTGTTACTAACCCGACAGTTAACTCTTACAAGCGTTTAGTTCCAGGGTACGAGGCACCTTGCTACGTTGCATGGTCAGCACAAAACAGAAGTCCGTTAATTCGTATTCCAGCTTCACGCGGCCTTAGCACTCGTGTAGAAGTACGAAGCGTTGACCCTTCTGCAAACCCATACTTAGCAATGTCCGTATTGCTTGCAGCAGGTCTTGACGGAATCAAAAACAAGCTTGCCGCTCCAAAACCGATTGACCGCAACATCTATGTAATGACAAAAGAAGAGCGTGTAGAGAACGGAATCGTTGATCTTCCTGCTACACTTGCTCAAGCTCTTGACCTATTAAAAACAGACGAAGTCATCATCAATGCACTTGGAGAGCATTTGTTCGAGCACTTCATGGAAGCAAAAGAAATTGAATGGGATATGTTCAGAACTCAAGTTCACCCTTGGGAAAGAGAACAGTATATGTCTCAATATTAATACCGCTAAAACCCCTCAGCATCTGCTGAGGGGTTTTATTCATTCACTCAAAAATTCGGAATAATTCAGTCGAGGTTTTCCGATTTTCGCTTATCAAGATAGTCTTTAAGCAGCCTTATGATTGCAAGCCCCGCAAGCACACTTCCTACCGCAATACCAGATAAAGCTACAACGAGGGAAATATATTCAAAGACAGAATATCCAGCAAGCTTGCTCCACTTAATTTTTCCCCGCCAGTCCTCAATCACCAGATTCATTCCGTAAATCCCAGAAATTACGGTATAGGTGGTTAAGATCAGCAATAGAGAATTATGACGTTTGCTTGCAAGCTTTTCCTGATTTTGATAAAGGCTGTCCATCGTGTTTTTTACCTCTTTGTAAAGGATTTCAATTTTAAAGCGATCTTTCATCATGACAGAAAGCTCCTGACCTTCAGAACGGCTGCTGATTTCAGAAAAAATATATTTCGCGGTGAAATTTGTGATAGATCTGATCAACTTGTCCATTTTATCTTGTTTTTGGTCAATATATAGCTGTGAATAGCTGTAAGAAAGCTTTAAAAGGACAATTTTATAAAATAAATGCAGAATCATATTGTAATAGAGCTGGCCGTACATCTCTTCAGCCATCAGTTTTTCATTTTCGCTGTCTCTGCTAATACACGTAAATGTATGGTCGCTGATTATATGAAAACTGTCGGGGGACCATCTGTCATAAACATGGTCACTTACGTATTTTTCAATATACTTTTGATTACTAGCAGAAATATATGGTTGTTTATTGTGATTATATCCATTCATATGGCCGATTCGAAATAAATCATTGTTTGTTATTTGTACATCAGGGGCAGTCATTAAAAAACTTGATACAAACATCCTTTCATCAATAAAATATGGAAGACTGCCCAAATAGGCCGATTGATCATTTTCGCTTTTTTCAATGAAGGGAACAATATAAGGGCAAAGTTCCTGAAAGATAAAATCCTGGATTCTATCAAACCGATTTTCACCTGAATAAAGCACAGTCCCTTTTTCCTTCGTTATTGCTGGTTCGAGAACTCTGAAATGGTCCATAAAATCAAGTGCATCACTTAAAGTGAAATCTGTACCGCTGCTGTATGGTTCTGTTCGAATCGTAACCATGCCGATGGAGAATGGACAAAGATAAATATCAATCGAAAGAACCTTCACAGAAATTAGATTTCGGGCTGTCTCTAGTCTGCAATCCAAATTTAACTGTTTGGAATAGCGGTTTATGGCTTTCTCTTTATATTTATCCGGAAATAATATTTGTTCGATGTAGGGCATGAAATAATGATTTAAGCGTTTATGCGGGATCTCAATACTCCCGCCGTAATATTTAGTTTGCTGGCTGCAATTATCAATTGAAAAAAATTCAAATCCGTTTGTTTCAAGCTCCTTAGTCAAAGGTTTAATGGAGTCATTAGCCCACGAAAAAGGAAAAACGAATTGGGAATTCGTTCGCTGAACGATCATTTCATTATATTGATGTTCGGATATCATAGGCTACCTCTTCTAAATTTTTATCAACTATTATCTTCCCCTTATAGAACCTCATAAAACCCAAAATAAAAAATCTTTGCTGAGCAGCAAAGATTTTTTAATGGATATTACGGTATACCCCGATGACTTTTCCGAGAATCGTTACATTTCGCAGAATAATAGGTTCCATTGTTGAATTTTCAGGCTGAAGGCGAATGAAGTCTTTTTCTTTAAAGAATCGTTTTACAGTTGCTTCATCATCTTCTGTCATGGCAACTACGATATCACCGTTATTTGCCGTCTTCTGCTGCTTGACAATAACCATATCCCCATCCAGAATTCCTGCTTCTATCATACTGTCTCCCATAATTTCGAGCATGAATACTTGATCATCTGACGCTGCAAATGTATCAGGAAGCGGAAAATATTCCTCGACGTTTTCGATGGCTGTGATAGGAGAACCTGCTGTAACTTTACCGATAATCGGAACATTAATGACGCTTGCTCTCGGAATATGTGAAGTCTCTTCTTCAAGAATTTCAATTGCTCTCGGCTTAGTTGGATCGCGTCTGATCAGGCCCTTGCTCTCAAGCCTTGCCAGGTGACCGTGTACAGTTGAACTAGAAGCAAGGCCGACAGCTTCGCCAATTTCGCGTACAGAAGGCGGATAACCTTTTTTTTGAACTTCTAATTTGATGAAGTTTAAGATATCCTGCTGTCTTTTTGATAATTTTGTCATCTTTTGCACCTCGCGTCCTGTAATTTATGTTGATTATAGCATGTTTTTCCTGCGCATACAAACATAAGTTCGAAAAAATCCGTTGACAGAAACGTTTGTTCGCATTATACTAAAAATATCAAAAGTGCGAACAAACATTCTATTTCGAGGTGGGGATTATGTTGAAAGAATCATTTTCTTATTTACTCTCATTTTTTATCGTCGTTATTGTCGCTGTCTTTGCTTTATCTTATACTGGTGAAAAAGACAGCATGGATCACTACGTAAATATAGAAGTTATTGAAGGGGACAGCATCTGGAGCATTGCAGACAAATTTAAAGAACATCATAATCTGTCTAAGACAGATTTTGTCGAGTGGGTTCAGGAAAAAAACGGCATGGAAACAGCAGTCATTAAACCTGGAGAACAAGTCTTTATACCAATTGAAAAGACAGCTTATTATGAGGTAAATCAAATAGCAAGCAAGAAATAGGGAAGTGAGAACACTGAACGCCATCATCTATTGCAGAGTCAGCACAGTGAAAGAAGAACAGGAAACATCTCTTTTAAGGCAGAAGGAAGAATTAATCAAGCTTTCTGAGCAGAACAGCATGAATATTGTAAAAGTGATTGAAGAACAGGCCAGCGGCTATGATATAGAAAGAGACGGGATATTTGAACTGTTCGACTGCATCAAAAATCAGCAGGTGGATGCAGTCCTGATCCAGGATGAAACAAGGCTTGGAAGAGGAAATGCCAGAATTGCACTCATTCATTTTCTGCTTAAAGAGGGAATAACCCTCTACTCAGTTACTCATAACGGCAGGCTTCTGCTATCAGAGGCTGATTCCATGGTGCTTGAAATTGTGAGCATTGTAGAAGAATACCAAAGAAAGATTCACAATCTGAAAATCAAAAGAGGCATGCAGCGGGCAGTCAAAAATGGCTTTAAGCCTCAAAAAAACCTTTCTAATATTAAGGAAAGCCCCGGCAAGGACAAAAAAGAGCTCCCTGTTTCAGAAATTGTCCGATTAAAGCAAAACAAACTGACCTTTGCCGAAATCGCCGCAACTTTAAGAGGCTTCGGCCACGATGTTTCAAAAGCAACAGTACATAGAAGATATCAGGAATATATGAAACAGACAGGAGACCAATAAGTTGTCTTTTTAGGTCGTTTTTAGTACGATAGCATAGTGAATCTACAAAAAGGAGTTACCAACATGCTTTCAAAAGAAAAAATGGCCAGAATTAATGAACTTTCCAAAAAGGCTAAATCAGCCGCTTTATCAGCTGAAGAATTAAAGGAACAGCAAAGCCTTAGACAGGAATACCTGCAGGTGTTTCGCGGCTCTATGAAAAATACATTAAAAGGCGTTACAATCCTCGATCCGAATGGAACGGATGTCACACCTCAAAAATTAAAAGACGAGAAGAAGCGAAACCTTCATTAACAAAAGGAATACGTCAATTTGTGATGTATTCCTTTTCAATTTGCACATAATACATTAGAATAGTTTCTTACACATCTTAATGCACTATTACATTTCATGCTTAATGGTTGTATGATAAAGAGTGTACAGCTATGATAAGAAAGTAGAAAGTTATTTCTGAAAGGATGGATCAAATTATGTCACATTCAATTCAAGACTTATCTATTGCTACGATCCGAACATTATCGATCGATGCAATCGAGAAAGCAAATTCAGGACATCCTGGAATGCCTATGGGGGCAGCTCCAATGGCTTACGCACTTTGGACACAATATATGAATCATAATCCTAAAAACCCGGAATGGTTTAACCGTGACCGTTTTGTCTTATCGGCAGGTCATGGCTCGATGCTATTATATAGTCTGCTTCATTTATCAGGCTATGATCTTTCAATGGAAGATATTAAATCTTTCAGACAATGGGGAAGTAAAACTCCAGGCCACCCTGAATTCCATCACACTGCAGGTGTAGATGCAACTACGGGTCCGTTGGGACAGGGTATCGGCATGGCTGTTGGTATGGCCATGGCAGAGCGTCATCTTGCACATACATACAATAAAGAGTCATATCCTGTAGTAGATCACTACACATACGCTATTTGCGGAGATGGAGACTTGATGGAGGGTATTTCTTCTGAAGCAGCATCTCTAGCAGGTCACCTGAAGCTTGGAAAATTAGTCGTTTTATACGATTCAAATGATATTTCGCTTGATGGCGACTTAGATCGCTCATTCTCTGAAAATGTTGAAGATCGCTTTAAGTCAATTGGATGGCAGGTTATCCGTGTTGAAGACGGCAATAATTTAAATGAAATTTCTAAAGCTATTGAAGCCGCTAAACAAGATGAAACTCGTCCAACATTAATTGAAGTGAAAACAACAATCGGGTACGGATCTCCAAATATGTCAGGCAAGTCTGACGTACACGGCAAGCCGCTTGGAATTGACGAAATTAAATTGACAAAAGAAGCTTACGCTTGGACATTTGAAGAAGACTTCTACGTTCCAGATGAAGTTTATGCTCATTTCAAGGAATCTGCCGAACAATTCGGATCTAAAAAAGAGCAGGAATGGAATTCTCTATTCGATAGCTACCAAAAAGAATATCCAGAGCTTGCTAAACAGCTGAACGCCGGCATTAAAGGCGAATTGCTGGAAAACTGGGATGCAGCTGTTCCTGTATATGAAGAAGGAAAAGCACTTGCATCTCGTGCATCTTCAGGTGAGGTATTAAATGGTCTTGCTAAAAACATTCCTTATATCTTTGGAGGATCAGCTGATTTAGCGGGTTCTAACAACACATCGATAAAAGGTGCGGCAGATTTCACAGCTAAGGATTACAGCGGGCGAAATATCTGGTTTGGTGTCCGTGAATTTGCAATGGGTGCTGCATTAAATGGCATGGCCCTGCATGGCGGCCTGCGAGTATATGGAGGTACATTCTTCGTATTCTCTGATTACCTCCGTCCGGCAATCAGATTAGCAGCTCTTATGGGACTTCCTGTTACGTATGTATTCACACATGACAGTATTGCTGTTGGGGAAGACGGACCGACTCATGAGCCGATTGAACAGCTTCCTTCTCTACGTGCAATGCCTAACTTATCCGTTATTCGTCCTGCAGATGGTAATGAAACTGCTGCAGCATGGCGTATTGCAATGGAGTCAGAAATGTCTCCAACTGCACTTGTTCTTACTAGACAAAACTTAAAAACAATTAAAGGCACCTCTGAAACTGCCTATGATGGTGTTTCTAAAGGAGCATATACAATCTCACCAAGTAAAAAGGAAACAGCGGATGCCCTGTTATTAGCTACAGGATCTGAAGTAGGCCTTGCGGTTGAAGCACAGGATGCGCTTCTTAAAGAAGGTATTGATGTTGCTGTTGTCAGCATGCCATCATGGAACCGATTTGAGAGTCAATCAAAAGAATACCGTGATTCCGTTCTTCCTAAGACGGTTAAGAAACGTCTTGCGATTGAAATGGCAGCTCCTCTTGGCTGGGAACGCTATACAGGCGATGAAGGCGATGTACTTGCCATCAACCAGTTTGGCGCATCTGCACCTGGAGATAAAATTATGAAAGAATATGGCTTTACTGTTGAAAACGTAATGGCAAGAGTAAAAGCATTGCTTGAACAATAATCACCTCTGAGAGAGAACGATTTTGATCGTTCTCTCTTTTTCGACAAAAAAAGTGATGCATCCCTCTGTTATTTAGACAAATTTCTAACGCTTCGTTCCCTTATAATTGACGATAACAGTCATTTCGGAGGGGTGGAAGAATGAGGCACTATTATGTCTATTTAATAGAAGAGGAATTTGCGAACCACTTTTTTGGCCGAGAAGCGAAACTGTTCCATCTTTTTCAGGAATATCTCCGGACAAGCCCTGAGCAGCTGGAATTTAATCACCTATATAAACAAATCAGATACGTAACGAAGTCTATTTCGGCTGAATCTATAGATCACATGATTGAATCAAGTTTAACGAACAGATACAATTATGCTCATATCGAAGGGCATCACCGCATCGACAGTGAATCCAAGCAGGGGAATGCCTTGCTTCAAGTAAGAGATCAATATATAGAAGTCACTTCAATTGGAAGCTTTGATATGGAAGCGATCTTTTTTGAAATACTCAGGAAAATTGACTCCTGTTTTTTAGCTATGGATTTTGAAGCAAAACGATACGGCTGGCTAAAACCGATAAAAGAAAGAAAATTTGTCTAATAAGGCAGAAATTATGGAGTATTTGTTGTATAATATCCTATGGTTTAGTACACTGTAAAATAGACAACATGAAGGAGGAAATACGATGGATCTGTGGGTAGTCATTCTAGTAGGCGTTCTGGCATTAATTGCTGGGGTAGCACTAGGATTTTTCATTGCTCGCCAGTATATGATGAGTTACTTGAAGAAAAATCCGCCAATTAACGAGCAAATGTTAAAAATGATGATGATGCAAATGGGAATGAAACCATCCCAAAAGAAAATCAATCAAATGATGAAAATGATGAACAATCAAGCAAAATAAAAATTCCGTGTGATGCGGGATTTTTATATGATAAAAAGCACGCCCTGAGCGTGCTTTTTTGTTTGTTTTTTTAAGAATAAGTCACTCTTTTTATTGAACTGTAGCTATACCGATTGTATTCATTCAGCAAGTGATCGAGTTCCTGACTGTATTGAATGGACACGTTTGAGTTTATTCCATTTTTCGTTGCGATATCGATCATTTCCGCCCGTTTTTTTTCAATAAGTTTCAATAATTCTTGTTTAGACACGAAAACTTGTCCTTTCTGTATGTAAGTTCTAACCGATCCGCTTGCTAATAATTTCTATTATATCCTAAATTGGAAAAAAATTCGAAGGGAAAATAAGGATTTTACCAATTAATATATGACTATTATAAAGGTATCATCTCTAGGAAGAAATCCTTTTGCATAGATGTTAAGGAATTGACATAAAAATGTCACATAGTGAAACATATAATTCTTTGGATGTATTTGCTAGAATGAAATGTGACTCAACTAAGAGAGGAGAATCACACAAATGACAGATTTGAACTTGTTTTTAGCATTTGGAGCAGGCTTTCTATCTTTTATTTCACCTTGCTGCCTGCCTTTATATCCTGCCTTTTTATCATACATAACTGGAGTATCGGTCGGTGAGATTAAAACAGAAAATGCTATGCTGCAAAAAAGGAGTTTTCTCCACACGCTATCCTTTTTGCTTGGCTTCTCAATTATTTTTATTGCGCTCGGTTTTGGCAGTTCATTTATCGGGGAATTCTTTTTTGAATATAAGGATTTAATCAGACAAATTGGCGCGATTCTCATTATTTTCTTTGGATTAGTGATAGTTGGTGTTTTCCAGCCAAAGTTTTTAATGAAAGAACACCGTTTTGAATTGAAAAACAGACCATCCGGTTATTTTGGTTCTGTTCTAATAGGACTTGCTTTTGCAGCTGGATGGACTCCTTGCACAGGACCGATCTTAACAGCCGTATTCGCTCTTACATTAAGCAATCCAGGATCTGCTATGCTCTACATGCTTGCTTATGTGCTTGGTTTTGCCATTCCTTTTCTAATTTTGGCGTTTTTTATTGGAAGGCTTGGATGGATACGTAAACATAATTTAAAAATCATGAAGTTCGGTGGCTTGCTGATGATTGTGATCGGTATCATGCTCTTTTTTAACTGGATGACACAGATTATTATCGTCTTCAGCAGAATGTTTGGAGGGTTTACAGGATTTTAGACCTAATATTTTTATTTTTTAGGTCGTTTTTACTATCTTCTGCTCCTTTTTTTGATATAATAACTCATAGAATAGTAGTATTTCTTTCGGTAACACTGTGAGGAGGAGCTTGCATGGCTAAAGTGCTGATAGTAGATGATGCCAAGTTTATGAGAGTGACATTATCTAATATACTGACAAGCAATGGACATGAAATTGCTGGAGAAGCTGAAAATGGAGCAGAAGCCGTTCGTCTTTATCAAATATTGCAGCCGGATCTGGTTACGATGGATATCACAATGCCGGAAATGAACGGGATTGAAGCATTAAAAGAAATTACAAAAAAATTTCCTGAATCAAAGATTATCATGTGTTCAGCAATGGGGCAGCAGAAAATGGTCGTTGAAGCAATTGAAGCTGGAGCGAAGGACTTCATCATTAAGCCATTTGATGAAACGAGAGTGTACAACGCCATTAATCGTGTTCTGGGTTAAATTCAAACTCTATTTATATCGAAGAACCATCGGAAATTTGACGAGATGGTTTTTTATTTTTGACTAATGTATATTATAATATAAGGAACTCCGTGAAAAGGATTGATCATGTTGGTCATTTACTCAACAATTATTGCAATAGTTATGGCATTAGGTGTCATGATGATACGCATGAGAGCTTCTAAAAAGCCTGCAAGTGCCAGAAAGATTATCTTGCCGCCTATCTTTATGAGCACTGGTGCATTGATGTTTTTGCATCCTATGTTCCGTGTGACTCCGCTTGAATTTTTGGAAGCGATCACGCTCGGATGTATTTTCTCTATTTTTTTAATTAAAACATCAACATTTGAAGTGAAAGACGACAAGATTTATTTAAAAAGATCTAAAGCTTTTGCGTTTATATTAATTGGTCTGCTGATCATTAGAATCGCATTGAAATTTTACTTGAGCAATACGATTGACGTTGGTGAACTGAGCGGTATGTTCTGGATTCTAGCGTTTGGAATGATTGTGCCCTGGCGTATTGCCATGTATCTTTCCTACCGGAAACTCGAAAATCAGCTTAACCCGCCAAATATCCAGGCTACATGAAAAACCCGCCAGAGGATTCCGGCGGGTTTTTTTTAATGAATAGGAAGGATATTGTGTTTTTCTTAAAATAAAGCTCTGTAAGGTGTATGATCGATTTCTTTTTCTTTAAGCCTTTTTAACAGAAATTTATGATCTCGTTTAGGCGTAGCTGTAATGTATCCGCGAATGACCAAGTCCTGAGTGATTTGATCTGCATTTTCCTTTAATGCTATTTCCCCTATTTTGCCTGCAATTTTAGCTCTTGCGACATCTCTGAATAATTCAGGCACTGGTTCAACAAGGTCTTCTAAAAGTTCTTTTTGCCTTGCATCCCAGAGGTGCCTTGTTTGCTGTATATAGTAATCTTCCCAATCAAGGTCTGATTTTCCATCCTCCTTAGGTAAACGCTTTAAAAATTTCCGGAACATAAAAAATCCGCCTATTCCGAGCATCCCTGCAAGGAAAACGACCCAAAAAAGGATAAACCATAGAAACCAGCCGTCTAACATCTTTCAAACCCCCGATCCAGCCTGCAGTCTGCCTTTATTATACACCACGAAAAAGGGGTTGAAAAGTTGTCTTAACCGGACTGAACCTGTTTTGAGAGCGCAAGCAGGGATTTTTTTATTGCATTGCGTTTATTTCGGTCTTTGCCTGATGAGATATGTCCGAGCAGCTCAGCATGTGCAATATAAAAAGAGCGCTTGTAAGACAGGTCAATACGTATTGTGCCGGAATTTGTGGGAAGATACAGTATTTCATACAGTAACGACATAAACGCTCCTCCTAATCAGCAGTTTCATATTCATTATATGATTAAAAACGACTATAAAAAAGAATTATTTTCCTTATTATTGTAAAAATTTGATGAATCAACATATTTTTTTGGTCCTATTTACTCATGAAAAGAAACCTCCCGAAATCAGGAAGTTTCATCCGTTTCTTGAGTAAACTGAAAATAGAGGTTGCGGAGAACGAAGGTTTTGTATAATTTCAATTTCCGTCTTTCAATGGGGTGTTTTGTGATCCCTATTTCTCTCAGTTTTTTAACATACCATCCTTTAGATCCGTAATAAGCCATAAGAAAACCCCTTTTTGTATAGTTAGAAGAAAATATGATAAAAAGGAGTTTTTCAGAACAAGGACAGTCCATTATAAAGAAACTTTCAAGCCTCCCTAACATATATTGCTCTATAGGAGGTTCAGACATGGAGAAGTATTATTGTACAAATTGTATGCTGCTTTTAAACGATAACCAGCTATGCACTCGCTGCGGGCACAATGAGATAAAAAAAATTGAAATAAATGTTCAAACCCAAATCCCGAAAAAATCCGGATTAAAAAAGGAATCGGACACTTAACGGCGGCATCTTTTCAGGTGCCGTTTCGCTCGTTTCCTGCTCTGAATCCTGAACGGTTTTGCTTGTTTCATTAGATCCTGTATGAATGGAATTTCCGAAATTCACTACTCCGCCTGTAATTTGATGAATGACGAGACTTTTAATATATACACCCAAACCTTTCACGCTCCTTTCAATACTAATATGCGAATTGAAAAGGACTTGTCTAAACCATCACCTACTTAAGACGGAAAAGTGCTATTTCTCTCAAAATGATTTACTCAAAACAAAAAGCAAGACAAGATCTTGCTTTAATTTGTAAATTGGACAGGGATGTGACACCCGGAACGGGCACAGCTGCCTTCTTTACATATTTTGACTTCCAGAATGTCATTTGAAAAAAAGGCTTCTATCATTTTTTTCTCAAGTGAAAAAGGAAGAAGAATGGATCTTTCCAGCTGATCTTTGTCTTCATTTGCAGATAGAGAAGGATGGGCAGAGATAATTAGCGTTTCTTGATTGGTTACTATTTTTATATCTTCTGGATTAACATTTGTGAATTCTGCTTCTACGATATATTCATCACTTGTTTCAAATAAATCCACACGGAAAGAATGGTAATCAAGCAGAGCTGAGAATGGATCTGTGAAAAATTGATTCATCCAGTCTTCAATACAGCTTAGATCAGATGGCTTAGAACGCTTTTTTTTATCCATCTCATATTGACCTCCAAAAACCATACTACTTAAATCTTATTCAGTTCATAGACAATGCGTGAATGGAAGTAAAACAAATATAGAAGAGTTTAAGCATTGAAAGGGTTTACAGTGATCAGCAGAAGAGTTTTCATAAGTAATCTAAAATTTGAGGGGAGCTATATAAAATATTTTATTATTAGTGAGGAGCGTTCATGCTTGGCCATAAAAATAAAAATACATGAACGGATGCCTTCTGCAGAGCCGTTCATTTTGCTGTATTTACATATCGTGATGAGAATTATGTTTTTGGCGGGTATGGTTGCGGTTTTTCACTTTTTTAGATCCGCTTAAAGGTTCAGGCTGACCCGGATTATCGCCTTTAGGTGCATTTTTGTGCATATCTTTGCTGTCATTTTTATTGGCCATGTTTTTTCACCATCCTTTCTAAATAGGATGAAACTTTTACGGTGCAAACATACAAGTTAAAGGCTGTATAATATGACCATTTATGTCCAACAATAAGCTACATATCAGCATTACTACAGGAGGGAATTATATGCCTTATCATAAGAATAAACAGCAGGCTTTTCAGGCTGCTCAGCAAGGAACCGCCCAGGCGGAAAATATTTATCAGCAGCTTTCAGAAGACAGTTCAGATTACGGTATTCAGCTCAGCCACTTAAGAGAAGAAGTGAATGAAGCATATGAACAAATTAACAATGCACTAGAAGTGGCTTCAGAAACACAGCGTGCAACTTTAGAGCAATACAGGAAAGATCTCTCAAGAATTGTTGCAGAAGTGAATATTGAGGAACAATAAGTTAAAAAACGACGGGAAATCCGTCGTTTTTTGATTACTGATTTTTTTTGCGTTTTTTATTATTCTGCTTCTGGGCGGCAGTTAGAGGCTCATTCGAAAATTCCTCATTATATCCAGTCCCTTTTCCTTGTGCAGAAGCAGCATTCATGCCTTCTATGACATGGTTTGCTTTACGTTTTGCCATTGTCTTTCACCCCCATGGATATAGTGTTTGTTTCTTAGAGGAAATGATGTGCGCGTTTACAATTCTTTATATTAAAAAAGTACTGAAGTTTACAACTATAAGAACTACTTATGTAGTTTGATAACAGCATTGTTATTTACTTATGTTAAAACATGTATTAAGATGAAATTGTGCGAATAATTTGGTGGGAGAGACCGAGGTTTCGACACACGTCGATTTTGATTTAAAAGGGGAGAAAACATATGACGAAACAACAGCAATTATCACATCACGATGTTTTCCAAGCGCGTAAAAGTTTTACAGTAGGCGGAAAAACATACAACTATTACTCATTAAAAGCATTAGAAGATGCAGGAGTCGGCAATATTTCGAAATTGCCATACTCAATTAAGGTTCTGCTTGAGTCTGTATTAAGACAAGTAGACGGAAGAGTCATCACAAAAGAACATGTTGAAAATTTAGCAAAATGGGGAACTGCAGAGCAAAAAGAGCTTGATGTGCCATTTAAGCCATCACGTGTTATTCTGCAAGATTTCACTGGCGTGCCGGCTGTAGTAGACCTTGCCTCACTCCGTAAGGCAATGGCAGACATCGGCGGCAACCCTGATGTAATTAACCCTGAAATTACAGTAGACTTGGTAATCGACCACTCTGTACAGGTTGATAAAGCGGGAACAATGGACTCCCTGCAATTTAATATGGAACTTGAATTTGAACGCAACGCTGAGCGCTATAAATTTTTGAGCTGGGCAAAGAAAGCGTTTAATAATTACCGCGCTGTTCCTCCTGCAACTGGAATCGTTCACCAGGTAAACCTTGAGTACCTGGCAAACGTTGTTCATGCAGTTGAAGGCGCAGACGGTACATTTGAAACATATCCAGATTCACTAGTAGGAACGGATTCACATACAACAATGATCAATGGCATCGGCGTATTAGGATGGGGTGTCGGCGGCATTGAGGCTGAAGCTGGAATGCTTGGACAGCCATCATATTTCCCTGTTCCTGAAGTAATCGGAGTAAAATTGACTGGCCAAATGCCAAATGGCACTACGGCTACTGACCTAGCGCTTAAAGTAACACAAGTCCTTCGTCAAAAAGGCGTTGTAGGCAAGTTTGTTGAATTCTTCGGACCTGGTGTACCTCAGCTTCCGCTTGCAGACCGTGCAACAATTGCCAACATGGCACCTGAATACGGCGCAACTTGCGGTTTCTTCCCAGTAGATGATGAATCACTTGAATACATGAAGTTAACTGGCCGTGACAAGGAGCTTGTAGATGTTGTTGAGGCATACTGCAAAGAAAACGAATTGTTCTTCTCACCAGATGTAGAGCCAGTCTACACATCTGTTGTTGAAATTGATCTGTCTCAGATTGAAGCAAATCTTTCAGGTCCTAAGCGTCCTCAAGATTTAATTCCTCTATCAGCTATGCAGAAATCGTTCCAGACAGCTCTTGCTGCTCCAGCAGGCAACCAGGGCTTCGGTTTAGAAGCAGCTGAAGCTAATAAAGAGATCAGCGTAACGCTTGCAAACGGTGAAGAAACAAAAATGAAAACTGGGGCAATTGCTATTGCTGCAATTACAAGCTGCACAAACACATCTAACCCGTATGTACTGGTTGGAGCTGGTTTAGTAGCTAAAAAAGCAATCGAAAA
Source organism: Metabacillus idriensis (assembly GCF_009674765.1). GTDB lineage: Bacteria > Bacillota > Bacilli > Bacillales > Bacillaceae > Bacillus_P > Bacillus_P idriensis. The sequence goes on from NZ_WKKF01000001.1 coordinate 1,490,955, forward strand.
AGGCATGAAGGTTCCTGCTTATGTGAAAACTTCTTTAGCTCCAGGCTCAAAAGTTGTAACAGGCTACCTTGAGAATTCAGGATTGCTTCCATATATGAACCAATTGGGCTTCAATGTTGTCGGTTATGGATGTACAACATGCATCGGGAACTCTGGTCCGCTTGCAGAAGAGATTGAAAAAGCAGTTGCTGAAAATGACTTGCTTGTGACTTCCGTTCTTTCAGGAAACCGTAACTTTGAAGGAAGAATTCACCCGCTTGTAAAAGGGAACTATTTGGCTTCACCTCCGTTAGTTGTAGCATATGCTTTAGCTGGAACAGTGAATATTGATCTTAAAAATGATTCATTGGGTAAAGACAAGGATGGCAATGATGTTTTCTTCAACGATATCTGGCCTTCAATGGACGAAATCAATGAGATTGTAAAACAAACGGTAACACCGGAGCTCTTCCGTCAGGAATATGGCAGAGTATTTGATGATAACGAGCGCTGGAATGCGATTCAGACGACAGATGAGGCATTGTATCAGTGGGATCAGGATTCCACTTACATTCAAAATCCTCCTTTCTTTGAAAATTTAAATCCAGAGCCGGGTCTAGTTGAGCCGCTTACGAACTTGCGCGTTGTTGCAAAATTCGGAGATTCAGTTACAACTGATCATATCTCGCCAGCTGGTTCAATCGGGAAAGATACTCCTGCAGGCCGTTACCTTCAGGAAAAAGGCGTCAGTCCGAGAGAATTTAACTCATACGGATCTCGCCGCGGAAATCATGAAGTGATGATGCGCGGAACATTTGCAAATATCCGCATCAAAAACCAAGTAGCACCAGGAACAGAGGGCGGCTACACAACTTACTGGCCAACAGGCGAAGTGACTTCTATCTATGACGCTTGCATGAAGTACAAACAAGATGGAACAGGTCTTGTCGTTCTTGCCGGCAAAGATTATGGCATGGGAAGCTCACGTGACTGGGCAGCAAAAGGCACAAACCTTCTAGGGATTAAAACAGTTATTGCTGAAAGCTTTGAGCGTATTCACAGAAGCAACCTTGTTTTCATGGGTGTTCTGCCGCTTCAGTTCAAACAAGGTGAAAGTGCTGAAGTACTTGGCTTAACTGGTAAAGAAACAATCGAAGTTCTGATTGATGAGACAGTTAAACCTCGCGACCATGTTCAAGTAAGAGCAATAGATGAAGAAGGCAGTGTAAAAGAATTTGAAGTGCTTGTCCGTTTCGACAGTGATGTTGAAGTTGACTACTACCGTCACGGCGGCATCCTTCAAATGGTGCTGCGCGAAAAGATTAAAGGCTAAATGATGAAAAGGACGGAGTTTCCGTCCTTTTTTTTCGTGGTTTTATTGTTCTTTTTAAAAAGAGATGATTTAATAAAATAGAGCGTATTTAGGTGGTTGTCCTAATACCATCACACTTACATATAATTGAATTATAAGGGATAAGCAGCAAGGGGGAAATGAAATTGAAACGAATACTCGCCATTGGTCTGCTGGTATTTTTAGCGGGCTATGCAGTCTGGTTTGCCATCTTGCCTAAAGAACCTAAAGAAGGGCTGGAGATTGGAAACAAGCCGCCTGAATTCGAACTTGAAATGTTAAATGGAGAAAACGTTCAGTTAGATGACGTTAAAGGCAAAAAAGTGATGGTGAATTTTTGGGCTACTTGGTGTCCGCCGTGCGAAGCGGAGATGCCTGAAATGCAAAAGCTGCAGAATGAGCATCCGGATAATCTGGTTGTTCTTGCTGTAAATATGACGAATGCTGAAAAAAGCAGAGAAGATGTTGAGTCATTTATCTCCAAACGAAAACTTACCTTTCCTGTAGCCTTGGATAAGGATGGAAGAGTAAGTGTTCAATATGAAGTTTATTCATATCCTACAACTTATTTTCTGGATGAAGAAGGAAACATTATGAATATTTCCCGCGGTGCAATGACTAAGGAAACAATGGAAAAGCTGCTGGAACTGTAACTGTAAGAGACTGTTCATATTATTTGAACAGTCTTTTTTTGTTTTTTCTAAAAACTTGTACTATTTTTCTTGATTATGGCAAAACTGAATATATTACGTATGGAGGTGTCCCGCTTGAGAAAAATTAAAAAAATGACATTTGAGGAATTAGTTCTTGAAAATAAGAAGGAATTGCTGAAGGACCAGGAAGCTTTAAACCGGCTCGAAGAGAGAGTAGAGCAAAGGCTGCTGGATAAGCTCAGCTAAATCCCCAACACTTGGCTGTTATGATTGCCGCACAACTGGTGAAGATAAAAGTGAGGAGGCGAAAGATCATGACAAACTCGAATGATAAACAAAGCCATTTCACTCCAAACCACATTGGAACAAAATCAAGAGGTTTTGGCGGGAATAAAGGGAAAAAAATGCAAAATAAATCACATGAACATGCTCAGGTAATGCAAACAAAAGGTGAGTAAGCAAAAAAATGTTTCCATAAAATTATTATGTAAACTTACCGTCTGTTTGCATTTCTTCTTATTTTAATCAAATTTTAAAAAAGGATGTGTTCACATGGGTTATAAAGCAAATCCAGACGATCGTTCAGATAATGTTGAAAAGCTGCAGGATATGGTCCAAAATACAATCGAAAATATTGAAAAGGCACAAGAGACGGCAGAGTTTTCAAGCGGCGAAGAAAGAGCACGCATTGAAGCTAAAAACCACCGCCGTGAAGAAAGTCTTGAAGGTTTCCGTGCTGAAATCAGGGATGAGGCCACTGCACGCGAGAATGGCTATAAATAACTAAAAACAAGGGATGTCCTAAAAAAGGGACATCCTTTATCTTTTGTATGAAAAAGAGAGCGTATGGTATGATAATATTTATTCATTGACCTAAATTTTGGTGCTTCATAAGGAGAGGGAACACATATGCATGTTTCAAAAAAAGAGATAGAAATAAGGTATGCAGAAACCGATCAGATGGGTGTCGTTTATCATGCGAATTATTTAGTATGGATGGAAGTGGGCAGAACGCAGCTGATTTCTGATCTGGGCTTTTCATATGCAGATATGGAGAAAGAAGGAATTATCTCACCAGTTATTGATCTGCAGGTTCAGTATAAAAAACCGATGAAATACGGGGAGACAGTCAGAGTACATACTTGGATAGAAGAATATAACGGCTTCAAAGTGGCATACGGCTACGAAATGTACACACCTGAGGGAGAACTGGCTCTTCAGGCAGTTTCAAACCATGTGTGCGTCAAAAAAGAAAATTTCAAACCGATTCAAATCCGTAAAAAATATCCGGAATGGCACGCGGCATATGAAAAAGCGAAAAAGTAGGGATTTCAGTGGCATTTGGAATTAAACGCAAAGAACTTGCTGATTGGAAAGTGCAGGTAGCAAAAGGAGAGCTTGCATTTCTGACCCATTTTTGGACAGATCCAAGATTTCCTGCCTCTCACGCAGTTACAAAAGCAGGCTGCTCTGATTTGCCTAAACTCATCGAATGGGGAGAAATCTTTGGATTAAGGAAAGAGTGGATTCATCATGACAAGGATTTTCCGCATTTTGACCTTATGGGAGATGTCCAAATTCGAGTATTAGAAGCACATAACCTTGTTGAACATATTAAGCGTTTCCGTTTACGTTAAAAAAACCGCAGATTATTTATCTGCGGTTTTTTTATAATCAAAAACGGGTTCCCCTTTTTTTTCGTCAAAGTCAATGACCAAGTCGTTCTGATCGAAATACCATATGTCACTTTCTTCAATAAAAAAGATTATCCCGTTTTTTTCTGTTTTTGCGCCGGCTTCCTTTGGCTGATCTTTCACTACACCTAAAGAAAAACCCTTTTGAATGGTGCTGTTTCCTCCGTAACGTACAAAAAATCGAAACGAATCTCCGCTTGCAACATTCATTTCCTTCTGATACCACTCTGCAGCTTTGTCACTAATATGTATATTCAATGAGTATCACTCCTTCTCTCATACGATACCACGAAAAGACAATTCAAAAACAGAATGATGCAAATTACTTTTATTTTTCTTCATTTAAATGCTGAAACATGTGCTCTTGAATCTCTTTATTTTGCGTCTGATCAACATTTTTCAGCTCTTTTAAACGGTAAGCCCGATTGTTTTGACTGACGACAATTGTCGGAATGAACCCTGGGTCCGTCAGCTCCACTTTTTTAGTTCCATTAGTAAGTGCTTTCGTCAGATTTATGGAGAAAATTCCGCCGATTTCTTTGTATTCACCAACTTGACCTGATAGGAAGTTTCCTAAAGAATATACGACAAATGTTTTATTTCCATCTTTTCCTTTTACCCATTCCATCGGCTGAAGGACATGGGGATGATGACCGATAACTAAATGAACGCCTTGATCAGCCAGAAACTGTGCAAGCTCCTGCTGCTCCTCATTAGGAAGCCGGATATATTCCACTCCCCAGTGCATGCTTACAATAACGGCATCTGAAAGCTTCTTCATTTCTTCAATATCTTTCATCATTTTCGGCTTATCAATTAAGTTTACGAGATGAGGTTTTCCTTCTGGAACCGGAATGCCGTTAGTGCCGTATGTATAAGCCAAAAACCCTAATTTCACGCCATTTTTGTTGATGACCCGTGGTGTATCAGCATCTTGACTGTTGCGGTACCCGCCAACATAAGGCATCCCGATTTCATCATAGCGGTCTGTCGCATTCAATATGGCCTTCTCGCCGCGGTCAAGCGTGTGATTGTTGGCAATCCCGGCTATATCAACACCTGCATCCTGAAAAGCATCAACTACCTCAAATGGGCTGTTAAATGATGGATAAGTGGATAAACCAATTTCAGTGCCGCCAATCATTGTTTCCTGATTGGCGAATGTGATGTCACTCTTGCCTAACAAAGGTTTTACCTCTTTTAACATTGGTTTGAAATCATAAGTGCTGCCTGTTTTAGCATCATTGTATACGCGCCCGTGAATTAATATATCTCCGATTGCCGAGAGTGTAACGGTTGATTTGAAGGATTTGGGCGGCTGATTCACATTCATTCCAGAATGCGCTTTCACAGGGTATTCCTTATCTTCCTTTGGTTCAGCCAAAAGAAAGAATGCCGTTCCGATTAAGCCCAGCAGAACGACAGCTGAGAGGATCCATTTCTTCATCATGTTGTTTTCTCCTATAATTATTCTTTTTTTCTTATCATAAACGATAGGATAAAAAAAGGAAATCCTATATATGCTGTAGAAAATTTAAAAAAAGCTGCCCGGGGGCAGCTTTAAATCCATTTTACTTTAGGTTCTGTTTTCTCTCTTATACGTTTAATATTGGCGCGATGACGGTATATAACAAAAAGGGACAGAATGCTGACGACTGCAATTAATACCGGATCACCGATGAAAATGCTGAAAATAATTGCATAGATGCCAGTAAGCATGGATGACAGCGATACATACTTTGATAAGTATAGGAAGAGGAAAAAGACAGCAAGCATCGTCACGAACATAAGCGGTGCCGAGAACAAGAGAATTCCTCCTGAAGTAGCAACTGCTTTACCGCCTTTGAAATTGGCGAACAGCGGGTACGTATGGCCGATGACAGCGAAGATTCCGATCAGCAGCGGATGCACGTTTTCCAGTCCAAAAAAGTATGGGAGAGATGCTGCAAGCGTTCCTTTTAATATATCCGCAATGGTCACAAGCAGTCCTGCTTTTACACCAAGAGTACGGAATGTATTCGTTCCTCCCAGATTTCCGCTTCCATGTTCACGGATATCAATTCCGTATCCCACTTTCCCGACAATAAGGCCAGAAGGAATGGAACCGAGTAAATAAGCTAAAATAATAATGGCTGCAATAATCAATGGATCCGCTCTCCTTAATCTATAATTGAATAAAACTATTTTATCATGTAACTAGCACTTAAGACTACGTCATAAAAAAGAAACGAAAAAAAATCATGCAAAAGGAGTTTTTACTATGAGTATATCCATCCCACCCAGAGAAGAAATCGGAAAAATATTAAAAAAGAGCAAACGAATTGCTGTCGTTGGGCTGTCAGATCAGCCTGAGCGCACATCTTACATGGTCAGTCAAGCAATGCAGGATGCAGGGTATGAAATCATTCCGGTGAATCCAACGATTAAGGAAGCTTTGGGTGTGAAGGCAGTTGGTTCATTAAAAGAAATAGACGGCCATATTGACATTGTGAATGTTTTTCGCAGGTCAGAGCATTTGCTTCCTGTTGCAGAGGAGTTTTTACAAATTGATGCCGATGTTTTCTGGGCTCAATTAGGTCTGGTAAATGAGGATGCGTATCATTTGTTAAAAGATAAAGGCTACACGGTTATTATGGACCGCTGCATTAAAGTAGAACACGCTTTAACAAAATGAAATCACAGGGGATGGCCCTGTGATTTTCCTATGTTCTCATTCTTGAGAGAAGATGATGGTTTGTAAAATGCAGCAATCGCTCCTAAAACAAGCGTTGCAGCCCCTGCATAAACAAGTACACTTGCTTACCCTGTCCATTGGGAGAAAATCGCTCCCGCTGTTGGAGCGGAAAGCATAGCAAGCGTCTGCATTGCCATGGCTGCAGCAGAAACCCTTCCCATCAATTCTTTAGGCGTTTCAGACTGCAGCAAATAACCAAAAGGAATGGAAGACATTGAACCGAGCAGACCAAGCATGAACGCGCCGGTAAACCAAATCCAATGATCCGCTGTAAACATCTTTAATCCTCCGATCCCCGTAAAAACAATAATGATGCCGCTAAAGAATGTGGCCATTGCCATAAATCGCAGTGAACTCATTTGCCATGCATTCCATTGTCCCATAATAAGCGAGCCAATAACACTGCCAATACCTACTGCACTTATAACCACCCCGTAGCTGGCATCATCAAATCCAAGTTTTTGAATGATGAAGATAAACAGGCCATCATACAAAAAAATGATAAAAAAAGAAATGGAAGCAAAGAGAATTGATGCTCTTAACAAAGGAGTCCTGTTAATATGCCATATCCCTTCTTTAAGCTCATGCAAATACGACTTTTTCTCTTTTTCGGCCGCCGGTCGATAAAGACGCTTGCAAAAGGTCCAATAAAGACCCAGGGAAGGGCCATAATTGTGATTAATGCAGCAATCGCGCCCTCCCCGTATTGCCAGTGATAGGCGATGATAACCTGGAGGGCGATAAAATCAAGCCAATTGCCAAGGTCGGAAAAAACCTGTGCACTAAATAACGAGCGGTAAGCGGGGTTTTTTAAAGGTTTAAATAGACCTGCCTTCACAGCATAACCTCCTGTAAATTCAAGAATTCAACTTGCTGTTGCGCCTTTCAAGAAGCTTTTTTTCCATGCTGCGGGGGTCTTGTGATGGAGGGAGAGCATCCGTTTTTAATTGTTCAACAGATTCATTTATCCAGCGGATTTCAGTTTCCAATTTCATTTCTGCATAGCGGATGCCAATCATTCCGATACTTGAAATAAATGAAGTGCCGTTTTGCTGCCAATGACGGACGTATTGAAGAAGCTCCGTACTTTCAGCTTTTCTTTTCTCAAGATGTGATAGTAGAATATTTTCATCCATTTCTGTATGCCAGGCGGCCAATTTCATAAATAATTCATCTTTCACAGAAGGATAGGACGGGGCTTCAGACAGCCAGTTTTCAAGTTCAATCCAGCCTTTTTTCGTCAGTTCATATTGCTTTTTCTGCCGGCCGCCCTGTTCTTTTAATACAGAATAAATGTAGCCTTTCTCCTCCAGGTTTTTAAGCTTGGGATAGATGCTCCCATAGCTCATGCCCCAAAAAAGACTTGAAGCTTTGGTCTCAAATTCATTTTTAATATCGTATCCTGTAGCGGGAGTAAAACTGATCACAGCTAAAATAGAGTGTTCAATCGACAATGAGATGCCTCCTTATGGATTAATGTATCAAACTGATATATCATTATGATATAAATAAACGGCAGCATTTTCAACATTTTTCCAAAATATTTTCAATTTCAGCTTGCATCTGCTAAGATTTAGTTTGCGAAATCCTTAGCAGCAGATAAAATATAGCTTGGATATTTATTTTTTATACGTCACTTTTTCTAAACAATGGTAAACTTGAAAGAGAGTAAAGGTGCAGGGCTTGTCACGTTGCCTGATGGTAAGATATGATATAGAAACATACGTTCTTAAAGGGCAGCAATCTCTGACGTGACATTTGTTTTTTTGAAAGGAGCTTAAATCGTTTGGGTAAGCAGCAGCAGTTTGATTACAATGATGATGCGATTCAAGTATTAGAAGGATTAGAAGCAGTGCGGAAAAGACCGGGTATGTATATCGGCAGCACTGATGCGAGAGGCTTGCATCACCTCGTCTATGAAATCGTTGATAATTCCGTCGATGAAGCACTTGGCGGATTTGGAGATCATATAATCGTTAAAATACATAAAGATAACAGTGTGTCTGTTCAGGACAAAGGGCGCGGAATGCCCACAGGAATGCACAAGCTTGGAAAACCGACAGCGGAAGTCATTATGACTGTCCTGCACGCCGGAGGAAAATTTGGACAAGGCGGCTATAAAACGAGCGGCGGCCTGCATGGGGTTGGCGCCTCTGTAGTTAACGCACTGTCTGAATGGGTTGTCGTTACCATCCACCGTGATGGATTTGTCTATGAACAGCGATTTGAAAATGGCGGTAAACCTGCAACAACACTTGAGAAACTCGGAAAATCAGGCAAGACAGGCACAATCATTCATTTTAAACCTGATCCTTCTATATTCAGCACAACAACCTATAACGCTGAGACATTAAGCGAGCGCTTACGGGAATCAGCATTTCTTTTAAAAGGCCTGAAAATTGAGCTGATTGATGAACGGAATCAAACAAAAGACGTTTATCACTATGAAACAGGGATTGAAGCCTTTGTCGCATACTTGAATGAAGAAAAAGATTCCTTGCACAATGTTGTTTCTTTTGAAGGGATACAAAACAGCATCGAAGTTGAATTTGCTTTTCAATTTAATGACGGTTATTCAGAAAACATCCTCTCATTCGTAAATAACGTGCGGACAAAAGACGGCGGAACACATGAAGCGGGTTCCAAAACAGCGATGACCCGCGCATTTAATGAATACGCCAGAAAAGTCGGCATTTTAAAAGAAAAAGATAAAAACCTTGATGGATCGGATATACGCGAAGGGCTTTCAGCTATCATTTCCGTTCGGATTCCTGAAGAGCTCCTGCAATTTGAAGGTCAGACCAAAGGAAAGCTTGGCACAAGTGAGGCAAGATCTGCTGTTGATTCTGTCGTATCGGAAAACCTTGCCTACTTTTTAGAGGAAAATCCGGAGACAAGCACGCTTCTCGTCAGAAAAGCGATTAAAGCTTTTCAAGCAAGGGAAGCAGCACGAAAAGCCCGTGAGGAAGCAAGAAGCGGAAAGAAAAGAAAACGTTCAGAGGCAACGCTCAGCGGAAAACTTACCCCCGCCCAATCCAGAAATCCAGCACGAAATGAAATCTATCTGGTTGAGGGTGATTCTGCCGGAGGTTCAGCGAAACAGGGCCGTGACAGACGCTTTCAGGCCGTTCTTCCATTACGCGGAAAAGTCATTAACACAGAAAAAGCCAAACTTGCCGACATCTTCAAAAATGAAGAGATAAATACAATCATTCATGCCATTGGAGCAGGTGTTGGAGCCGATTTCAATGTGGAAGACTGCAATTACGATAAAGTCATCATTATGACAGATGCTGATACAGACGGAGCACATATTCAAGTGCTGATTTTGACCTTCTTTTACCGCTATATGAAGCCGCTCATCGAAGCAGGCAAAGTTTTCATCGCACTGCCTCCTTTATACAAAGTCAGCAAAGGGGCAGGAAAGAAAGCGATTGTGGAATATGCCTGGTCTGATGAAGAACTTCAGGTTGTTCTGAAAAAAATAGGAAAAGGCTATATGATACAGCGCTACAAAGGTCTTGGAGAAATGAACGCAGACCAGCTTTGGGAAACGACGATGGATCCAGAGACGAGAACATTGATCCGTGTCCGGATTGATGATGCCGCACGTGCTGAGAGACGTGTCACAACATTGATGGGTGACAAGGTTGAGCCAAGACGGAAATGGATCGAAAGCAATGTTGCATTTGGATTAGATGAAGAAACCAACATCTTAGAAAACGAGAACTTATCCGTCGCAGAGGAGGAATAACTAAATGACACAGCCAGAAAAATTTCGCGATCTCCCTCTTGAAGATGTGATAGGTGACCGTTTTGGGCGTTACAGTAAATACATCATTCAAGACAGAGCATTGCCTGATGCACGCGACGGGCTAAAGCCTGTTCAGCGCAGAATCCTTTATGCTATGCATGTGGATGGAAATACAAATGACAAAAACTTTCGAAAATCAGCAAAAACAGTCGGTAACGTTATCGGCAACTACCATCCTCATGGTGATACATCCGTTTATGACGCCATGGTGAGGATGAGCCAGGATTGGAAGGTCCGCAATCTGCTGATTGAAATGCACGGAAACAACGGAAGCAATGACGGAGATCCTCCCGCTGCGATGCGTTACACAGAAGCAAGACTTTCTCCGATTGCATCCGAACTTCTGCGGGATATTGATAAACGAACGGTCGAATTTGTGCCAAACTTTGATGATACAAGCCAGGAGCCTCTCGTCCTGCCTGCGATGTACCCGAATTTGCTCGTAAACGGCTCAACAGGGATTTCAGCAGGCTATGCGACGGATATTCCTCCTCATCACCTCGGTGAAGTCATAGACGCTGTCATGAAACGAATCGATCAGCCGAACTGTTCGGTGGATGAACTGATGACGGTGATTAAAGGGCCTGATTTTCCGACTGGAGGAATCATTCAGGGAATCGAAGGTATAAAGAAAGCCTATGAGACAGGAAAAGGCAAGATTATCATTAGAGGAAAAGCAGAAATAGAAAGCATAAGAGGCGGCAAGCAGCAAATCGTCATCACAGAAATCCCTTTTGAAGTGAACAAAGCGAATCTCGTGAAACGGATGGATGAGTTCAGAATTGAACGGAAGCTTGACGGGATTGCAGAAGTCCGTGACGAAACAGACCGTACAGGCATGCGCATCGTGGTTGAGCTGAAAAAAGAAGCAGATGCACAGGGCATCTTAAACTATCTTTATAAGAACAGTGATTTGCAGGTGCCTTACAATTTCAATATGGTCGCCATTCATAACAGAAGACCGACATTAATGACTCTTCCGACAATCTTAGATGCGTACATTGCTCACCAAAAAGAAGTCATCACAAACCGTTCCAACTTTGACTTGCAAAAAGCGCGTGAAAGACAGCATATCGTTGAAGGATTAATTAAGGCATTATCAATTCTTGATGAAGTAATTGCGACTATCCGTGCTTCAAAAGACAAGCGGGATGCTAAAGATAACTTAATTTCTAAATTTCAGTTTACAGAGCTTCAGGCAGAAGCCATTGTCTCCTTGCAGCTTTACAGATTAACTAATACAGATATTACAGCCCTTCAAAATGAAGCCAAAGAGCTTGATGAAAAAATCACAGCCCTTCTTGAAATTTTGAACAATGAAAAAAGGTTGTACCAAGTCATCAAAACGGATTTGAAAAAAATCAAAAAAACGTATGCTGATGAAAGAAGATCTGTGATTGAAAATGAAATCCAGGAGATTAAAATCAATCTTGAAGTGATGATTGCTTCAGAAGATGTCATCGTCACAGTAACGAAAGACGGCTACATTAAACGCACAAGCGGACGATCCTATTCAGCATCAAACGGACAGGACTTTGGAATGAAGGAAACAGACCGTTTGCTTGCCAAGTATGACGTCAACACAACAGAAGTCGTTCTTCTCTTTACGAATAAAGGAAATTACATCTATTGCCCTGTCCATGAATTGCCTGATATCCGCTGGAAGGACCTTGGCCAGCATATCGCCAATATCGTGAATCTTGAGCGGGATGAACAGCTTATAAAAGCCATTCCGGTTAAAGACTTTACAACTGAACAATACTTGCTGTTTGTCACTAAGAACGGCATGGTCAAAAAAACGGAGTTAAAGCTTTACAAAGCACAGCGATATTCTAAAGCATTAATGGCATTAAATTTAAAAAATGATGATGTCCTGATTGATGTGCATGTTACATCTGGAAAAGATGATCTCTTTATTGCTACTCAGTTCGGATACGGCTTATGGTTCTCAGAGGATGAAGTGAACATCGTAGGAGCAAGAGCAGCGGGTGTGAAAGGCATCAATTTAAAAGAGGGAGACTCTGTAGTCGGAGGCTCAGCATTTAGAGCTGGAGAAATTCCTCAAGTTGTCATTGTGACACAAAGAGGGGCAGCAAAAAGAATGTCACTCAAGGAATTTGAACGAACCTCACGTGCAAAACGGGGACTGATTATGCTGCGCGAACTTAAAAATAACCCTCACCGGTTAGTCGGCATGCAGATCATTCAGCCGGACGACACGATTATGATCAAAACAGAAAAAGGTCAGATTGAAGAAATTGCACCTCAAACCTTAAGAGCAAATGATCGTTACAGCAACGGTTCATTTTTCATAGATGAAGGAGATTCGGGATCTGTAAAAGAAGTATGGCGCTTAACTAAATAATGAATGATAAAAAAGACATCCTCAGAAAAAAGAGGATGTCTTTTCATTTTCTTTATTTGTTTTTTGTAAAGTAATCACTGAATGCATGCATAATCTCGATTCCCTGATACAAAAATAGACTGACAGCTGTTAATGAAAAACCTGTCACCATAATAAGTCTCAGCCAGAACATCGCGTCTCCCTCCTTTACATTTAGTCTCTAGGATGGAAGCGATGTTTTGCCGTAATAAGATGATTGGTAAAAAACAGCCAGTATAAATTTCTTCCTGAAATGCCGCCCTGCCAGCAAGGCGATGGAAAAGACAGCAGTTAAAAGAGAAGATTCAGTTTCTGCCAGATTGTGTTCTATGAAAAAAGGGAACTTCTGATCCTCTTTTTCATCAGCAGAGGATGGTTTTACATGCTCCTCAAGATCAAAAGCAGGAGCAGCATTGTGATGTTGATGCACGTGCGGAACTGTACCTGACAGGAGCAGGGCAATGAGAAAAAGAAAGAGATACTGTCTCATGACACTCCTCCTTTTTTATAATAGAACTATCATAACGCACATTTCCAATTAAGCATAGAGAAAATTTTATTGTTTTTCCCCTGCAAATTGACAAAAAGTGATATAATATTCCTTTGTCATGTTAGATGAACTGACATGAAAACGAAATATTCATTATTTTCAGGAGGTTTTATATGGATTTTATTAATGCCATCATATCGGGCGGAAATACAATTCTATGGTCTTACTTATTGATTTATTTGCTTGTAGGACTTGGATTATATTTCACTGTTCGCTCAAAATTTGTGCAATTTCGGTATTTTGGAGAAATGTTCAGGCTTTTAAAAGAACCTGGAATGACATCAAAGGAAGGGAAAAGAGGCATTTCGTCCCTGCAGGCATTCTTTATCAGCGCAGCTTCGCGTGTCGGCACAGGAAACCTGGCAGGTGTTGCGATTGCGATTGCAGTCGGCGGACCGGGAGCCATTTTCTGGATGTGGCTTATTGCTTTAATAGGAATGGCAACTAGCTTTGTAGAAAGCACACTTGCACAAGTATACAAAGTAAAAGACGGAGATCAGTTCCGCGGCGGACCAGCCTACTATATGGAAAGAGCTCTTAATGCAAAATGGATGGGTATTCTGTTTGCTGTATTGATCACTTTATGTTTCGGATTAATTTTCAATGCGGTTCAGGCCAATACGATCGCTCTTGCATTTGACAGTGCGTTTAACGTGAACAAAACGGTTATGGGAATCATCCTGGCTGTCTTTACAGGAATCATCATTTTCGGCGGGCTTAAGCGCATCGCTGCAGCTACTCAAATTATTGTTCCTGTGATGGCTTTAATCTACATAGGTGTCGCACTTGTTGTTGTAATCTCAAATATCACTGAGGTTCCATCTGTAATCGCCGTGATTTTCTCAAATGCATTTGGTTTTGAGCAGGCAGTCGGCGGAGGAATTGGAGCAGCTATTGAAAACGGAATTAAACGAGGCTTGTTTTCAAATGAAGCAGGTATGGGGAGTGCGCCGAATGCAGCTGCAACGGCAAGCGTAACTCATCCGGCAAAACAGGGCTTTATCCAGACACTTGGTGTTTTCTTTGACACCATCATTATCTGCAGTACAACTGCATTCCTCATTCTATTATTTGATACGACTCCTGACTCCGCATTAGACGGTATTCAGATTACCCAGGCTGCATTGCAATCGCATATCGGAGATTGGGCAGGGACATTCCTTGCAGTTGCAATCCTCCTGTTCGCATTCAGTTCGGTTATCGGGAATTACTACTACGGGGAAACGAATATTGAATTTTTAAACGGCAATAAATCAGTGCTGTTCATCTACCGATTAGCCGTCATCGGCATGGTGATATTCGGCTCTGTTTCAGGTTTCCAGCTGATATGGGACATGGCTGATCTATTCATGGGTCTGATGGCTGTTACGAATCTGATTGCGATTCTGCTCTTATCAAAGCTTGCATTTGCTGTTTTGAAAGATTATGGACGCCAGCGTAAAGAAGGAAAGAATCCAGTATTCAGAGCAAGCGCCATTAAAGGGCTTAAAAACACGGAATGCTGGGGAGACAATGAGATAGAAGAATCTAAATAATTTTAAAACACCGATTATAAAAATCGGTGTTTTATTTTTTAATAAGTCTATCTTTTAGAAAGCATCAAATTACGGTCAACAGTGAGACGATATGTTTCAGTTTCAAAGCCTCTGGAAATATTTAAATCAAGGACATCAATCGAGAGAGAAACATCTGTATATGCTGATCCTCTTAAATCATCCTCTAACGGTACTACTAATTCCTCTGTCTCATTGGAAGAAATCTTTAAAATCTCTTTTGATTCTTTTCTGACGCCATTTTCATAAAAAACAAGATTGAGTTTATAAGCTATTTGATCTTTTTCCGCTATCCGAAACCGCAGTTCCTGATCCCTGATTTGAAGCAGTTCAGGAGTCTTGAGGTAGCGGGAATCTTCGATTTTCAAACCGCTTGCTTCTTCCAAGTAGCGAAACATCTTTTTATTATTAAGCACATTTGGAATGCGTTCATTTTCGTGCTGTGTTCTTAAATAAAAAGGTTCATTGCTTTCCTTGACCTCTTGTACATCCGTTTTTTCAGAAGATCCATATAAGAGAACATAATCATCAGCAATAATTTCTTGAGGGTACCATTTGTGATCACCTTCTGTATAACGCCAAAAAGCATCCTAGCGAACGGGAGAATCAGAAATGCCTCTGATTTTACTCCACTCAGAAAAAGGCAGATGGTGAGAAAACACATAATGATAAGCAAAATGATGACCATACTCATGGGAAAGAGTATCCCTGAATGAAGAAACTTCGGTATATTTATCACCTTGATACAATGTAATACTGTCTGTTAATGCATGAAAGCTGCCTTTAGTTGAAGATTTTCCTAATGAACCGCCTCTGATCCGCACCTCTTGAAGCAAGGCAAGCTCATCTCCGTGCTTATTTTGAATCAGCTCTTTGTATAACTCCTGGAGCTTCTTTTCATCCCACGCTTCTGTATAGCTTAGAAACATAATTCCTTCAGGAGATTGATAGCTTGCCTGATAGTCTGAATCATAGATCAAAGGGTCGAGGCTCAGCAGAAGCGGAAAAGAGAGTAGAAGAATTAGAACCATTTTCATAACCTATTCACTTCCTCAAAACTCATTCTATCACGCATGAAGGTGCTGTTTGGCTGCATGATTTTCCCAATAAATGTTTGTAAAGGAAGGCATGCTAATTCTCCTAAACTTATTCATAGGAATGATACAATCCTGATATATCCTCTTCACATTCCATATACAATGATCTATTAAACTAAAGGTGTTGGAAAAAAAAAGAATGGGAGACGATGAAATGAATAAAAAGTGGGCAGCGGGAGCGGGTATAGCACTCGCATTGTTAATTAGTCCAATCACACAGCCATCTCTTGCCGAAGCAGCGGAAACAAAGATTGATAATGTAGCGCATCGGGGAGCTTCAGGGTATGCACCGGAGAACACGATTGCAGCCTTCGACAAAGCGGTCGAAATGAAAGCTGATTACATTGAGATTGATGTTCAAAGAAGCAATGACGGTGAATTAGTTGTGATACATGATACGACTGTAGACCGCACCACAGATGGCAGCGGTCCCGTTCAAAGTTTAACGTACAGTGAATTAAGAAATCTTGATGCCGGAAGCTGGAAAGGCACAGAATTTGCAGGTGAAAAGATCCCGTCATTTGATGAAATCCTTGATCGGTATCATGGAAAAGTAGGAATATTGATCGAGCTTAAAGCACCAGAGCTATATCCAGGAATTGAAGAGAACGTTGCTCTTGAGCTGAAAGAGAGAAATTTAGATAAGCCTCAAAATGAAAAAACAATTATCCAATCCTTTCATTTTGAATCGATGAAGAAAATGAATAATCTTCTTCCAAAAGTACCGATCGGAGTCCTGACATCATCCCGATTACATACAACACAGCAAGCATTAAAAGAATTCAGTACTTACGCAGACTATTTCAACCCAAGCTATACAATCGTCACAAAAGAGCTTGTCAATCAAGTACATGAAGAAGGAATGAAAATTCAGTCATGGACAGTCCGCAGCCAAGAAACGGCTGATTTTCTTTTAGAGATGCAAGTGGATGGAATTATTACGGATTATCCGGATTATGTGGATCCGAAATAAGAAAAAAAGATCGATCCTTTTTAATGAGGGTCGATCCTTTTTTTGAAATAGAAAAACCAAATTTAATTTAATTAAACCATGTTCTAAAAAATCATTTATAAAATCACCGCTCAGACGCAATCAGCAAAGTAATTATGATTTGTAATGCTTTATCGTCAACAGAAAGAAGACTCCAAACATTTCTTATTTTGCAAGAATAAAAGGAGACATAACAAGAGCATTAGAAGTTTCAGTACAAATATTCTTAATATTGACAATATTTAGAGCCTGTCCTAATATTGGAACTAAAGTTTTACATAGTGAAACTGAAAAGGGGGTTTTGATCTTCAGCGAGGTGATTAAAACAGTAGAAAAATCCTTCGGAATTTTAGAAGTGATTGCACAGAAGCCGATGACATTTATTGAATTAGTAGAGAAGCTTGACAGCAATAAAGCAACTGTGCACCGATTTTTATCTTCGCTTGAGCAGCTGGGATATATCACAAAAAACAACCAAGAAAAATTTATCTTATCTCAGAAATGGTTTCAACTGACATTTCAAGCACAAGATCAGCTTGATATTGTTGAAACGGCAAGGCCTTTCTTAGAAAGCATAGCCAACAAGGTTCAGGAAAGCGTTCTATTAGCTCAGTATCTTGGAGATCAGGTGCTTTATGTAGAAAAGGTTGAAACAAATCTGGCAGCCCGAATTGTTCTTGACGTAGGAAAACAAGCGCCTCTCCATTGTGTAGCTTCAGGAAAATTATACCTGGCTCATTTATCTCCGCAGCTTCTTGAGCGGTATTTATCAAAAAACCCGTTAAAGTCTTTTACAGAAAACACGATAACTGAAAAAGAATCCTTGCTTCCTGAATTAAAAAAGATTTGTGAAAGGGGATATGCAACAGATCAAGAAGAATGGGAGAAGGGTTTAAAAGGGATATCCTTTCCGATATTTAACGGAAGAAAAGAACTGGCTGGTGCGCTGTGCATTGCCGGTCTGGCTTTTCGTTTTACAGATGAACAGATTGAGGATATTATCAAACCTGCATTGTGCGCCACTCAAGAGATTTCAAAGAGATTGGGTTATGTGAGCAAAGGAGGAATTCTAATCTGATGAAAAAGATTCTGTTTATTTTTGTAAGCGCTATCTTTCTTTTAACTGCAGCTGGTTGCAGCAGTGTAATTACCTCTAATGAGAAGAAAACCTATAATTTAAAAATGTCAGTAACTGTTAATGACTCATCCACCTGGTACCTGGCAGCTGAAAAATTTGCTGAAGAAGTGGAAGAAAAGACAGATGGCCGCATTAAAACAAAAATATATGCAAACGAACAGCTATCTGCAGGTGATTCAGCAAAAGGGGTAGAGATGCTTTTAAAAGGCTCAACAGATTTCAGTTATCATTCTCCGATTATTTATTCCGTCTTTGAAAAGCGATTAGGTGTAGTGAGCGCTCCTTTTCTTTTTAAAGATTTAAATGAAGTGGATGAAAAAATGAATGGAGAAGGTGGGGGGGCGTTAAATGAGATTCTTGTTGAAAACGGGATTGAGCCTTTAGGCTTTGGTCAAAATGGCTTTCGCCAGGTAACAAATGGTGTCAAACCGATTCAAACTCCTGAAGACATAGAAAATATGAAAATACGAATTCCAGGAATTAAGATGTATTCAGATCTTTGGAGGGGCTTAGGAGCAGATCCTACAACAATGGCTTTTTCAGAAGTATTTTCAGCCTTGCAGCAAGGCACAATTGATGGTCAGGAAAATCCAATTGATGTCATCAGTTCATCAAAGTTGGAAGAGGTTCAACAACATATTACAATGTGGAACTATTCTTATGATCCTCTCATTTTCGGAATGAACAAAGAAAAATTTGACAGCATGCACTCAGATGACCAAAAAATCATAAAAGAAGCAGCGAAACATGCAAATAAATTTCAAATTGAACTTGCAAGAGAAAAAGAGAAAGAGCAAATTGAGGCATTAAAAGCAGCCGGAATGGAATTTGTGTATCCTTCAGAGGAAGAACTAGAAGCCTTCCGAAAAGCATCTGAAAACATTTATGACGCGTATGAAGATGTTTGGGGAAAAGAACTGCTTGATGCATTTAAAAAATAAAAAGGAGATGAATGGTTATGTCAAAAGTGATCAGCTGCATTGAAAATTTTTTTCTTGCCGCAACCATGCTGGCGATGTCTGTCATTACGTTTGCTAATGTAATAACCAGGTACTTTTTTCATTACTCTCTATCCTTTACAGAAGAGATCACAATAAACCTCTTTGTCTTACTCACCTTCCTGGGGGCTGCTGCAGGACTTAGAAAGAATGCTCATCTTGGCTTTTCCTTGCTGTTTGAGAAAGCGAACGTATTAGGCCAAAAAATACTGATCATTTTTGGAACCGCTCTCATTTCGGCTGTTTTCATCCTGTTTGCATACTATGGGTATGAAATGGTCCGTTTTCAAATGGAAAGAAACTTAATCACTCCTTCTCTTGGACTCAAACAATGGATGTTTTCAATTGTTTTTCCTATAGGCTGTCTGTTCTGTCTCTATCGGGCCATTGAGGCAGGTGCAATTGAATGGGCAACTATAACTAAACAATCAGAAAGAGGGATGAAAGCATGAATGCTCTTTTGTTATTCGGTCTCTTCGCATTATTGGTCCTGATTAGAATCCCTATCGCAATTGCACTTGCGGCATCTTCTATTTCAGTTCTCTTATTAAATTGGGGTCCTTCAAGCTTGACCTTGCTTCCTGATGTTTTGTATCCCAGTATAGCCAAGTTTACTCTGCTCGCGATCCCATTTTTCATCCTTGCAGGTGTCATTATGGAGTATGCAGGTATATCTCAGCGGTTAATTCATTTTGCAAATGTATGTGTGGGGCATTATAAAAGCGGCATTATTCTGGTTACTGTCATTACAGCTATCTTTTTTGCCGCTATTTCCGGCTCAGGCCCCGCTACAGTCGCAGCAATTGGAGGAATCCTGATTCCAGCTTTAGTGAAGAATGGCATGAAGAAAGAATCTGCCAGTGCTCTTTTAGCAAGTTCAGGCGCGATCGGCATTGTCATTCCGCCCAGTATAGCAATGATTGTTTTTGCTGTTGTAGCAGGTGATCAATTAAATGTTTCAATCGGAAGATTATTTATTGCAGGTGTTATACCTGGTCTTTTATTAGGAGCAGGTTTTATAGCTGCTGCAATCTATGTGAAAAAACGCGATTTATTGAAACAAAATATCGAAGTAAATGAAGTTGCTGCAGCCCTTGAGGTTAGAGCAAAAGCAACACCTGGAGAAACATTTCAGGCCTTCAAGGATGCGATTTGGGGTCTCCTAATGCCGGTTATTATTCTTGGCGGGATTTATGGCGGGATTTTCACTCCGACTGAAGCAGCAGTAATAGCTGTATTTTACGGATTTTTTGTAGGAATCTTTATTTACAGAGATTTAAAATTATCAAATATTTACCGCATCCTCTATGAATCAGCCGCTCAGACAGCAGTCATCATGTTAATCGTAAGTTCTGCCTCTTTGTTTGCCTACATCATTACAACAGAACAAATAGCTGAGAATATGGCTAATTCCCTTTTATCCATCAGTTCAAATCCTATTGTCATCTTATTGATTTTAAATCTTATTTTGCTTATTGCCGGCGCCTTTATAGATGCTATTTCAGCATTTTACATCTTCGTTCCTATCTTGATTCCAGTCATCATTCATTTCAATATTGATCCCACTGTTTTCGGCATCTTTATGACTGTTAATCTCGCAATAGGATTATTTACACCACCTGTCGGAATAAACCTATATGTTGCCTGCGGTATAGGCAATGTAAAGCTTCATCGTATTTCAAAAGTTATTTTGCCATTTTTAATTGCAGCTGTCATCGTGCTGCTGTTAATTACGTATATCCCTGCTATATCAACATTTTTACCGGATTTATTTGGAATTTGAAAAATCATTTTTATTACTAAATAGGAGGTTATCTTATGGAAAAGCTGAAAGGTCAAGTAGCCATCGTAACAGGAGGTTCAAGAGGAATAGGAGCGGGAATAGCCTATCGTCTTGCAGGAGAAGGAGTTCATATCGTAATTGCAGATGTGCTTGAAGCAAGCGAAATGATTGATAAAGTCACGAATCATTTTCCGGACATACAAGTACGATCCCATCAAGCGGATATCCGTGATATTGCGGCCATTCAAACTCTAGTAGACGAGACTATTCAAGAATTTGGCCGTATAGATATTTTAGTTAATAATGCAGGAACATGCAGCAGGTTCGACTTGGAAGAAATGACAGAAGACATGTGGGATCAGGATTTAAATACAAATCTAAAAGCAACTTTTTTCTTCATGCAAAAAGTCGTTTACCCTCATATGATTTCACGCAATTATGGAAGAATCATAAATATAAGTTCGATTTCAGGGATGAATGGCGGGCATGTTTCAAGCTTTGATGCTGATAGTTTAAAAGGGAGATCAGGTCCAGCCTATGCGGCAAGCAAAGGCGGAGTCATTGCCCTTACGAAATGGGCTGCAAAGGAGCTTGGCTCTACTGGAATTACATGCAATAGTGTAGCACCCGGAGCAGTGGAATCAGCAATCACAAAAGGAATTGCATATAATCTCGACAACCAGGTTGTGAAAAGGATGGGACTTCCTGAAGATATTGCTGAAGCGGTATGCTACTTCAGCCTTCCTGAAGCAGGCTACACGACAGGACAAGTCCTGAGAGTATGCGGCGGCGCTGTCTTTGCGTAGGAAAGAGATAAGAACAGGAGGAATGAAATGCGGAAATCTCATTCAGTTTATGATGCTGAGAGCGGTGTTCTGATAGGAGCGCTCTCAAAAGATGATGATCTGCTGACAGGAATCTTAAGACAGTGTGAACTGCACGGCATAAAGGCAGGCAGTTTTTCGTGTATAGGTTCATTGAAAACAGTAAGCTATATGAAACTCAAGCATGAGAACTGCACACTTTCTTATACAGAACCCATAACTGAAACTAGGCCTGTTGAACTGCTAAATGGAACAGGCTTTATAGGAACCAAAGAAGATGAAAGTTTAGATATCCATTTTCATGGTGTTTTTATAGATGAGACAGGAGCCATATCTGGAGGACACTTTATCGAAGGCGAAAATAAGGTGGCCATTACGATTGAATTTACAGTTTCTGTTGTTTCAAATGCTGTTGTTAAAAGAGAGAAAGATCCAGAAATGGGCTTCCGTATTTTTAATTTTCATGGAAAAGAGGGGCTGCCGGAATGGAAACAATAGCTGGCTATGCGCAAAAGGCCATTGTTCAGTTTGGTCATAAAGTGGCTGTGAAAGATCGTTTTCGTTCCTTCACTTATACCCAATTAGGGGAACGTGCTTACAAACTTGTAAATATTCTGAGTAACATGGGAATGAAGAAAGGTGATCGGTTAGCTGCGTTAATGTCAAACCGCATTGAACATATTGAACTTGATCTGGCGTGTGCATTTGGCGGTTTCATCAAAGTTCCGCTTAATTATCGCCTGCATCCAAAAGAGCATGAGTATATGTTAAAGCAATCAGGGACTAAAATTGTCATTGGAGAAGATAAGCTTCTGGATCAGTTAGAGTCTGGTTCTAGGAAAATCAGTGTCGGGAACCAATATGAGGCACTGCTTGCAGAAACAGAAAAGAGTGTTATTTACGAGCAAATAAATGAAGATGATGTATTTGCCATAATGTACACCTCTGGCACAACAGGAAAGCCTAAAGGCGTTATGCTGACACACCGCAATATTATCTCAAGTGCCTTATCTCTTTCTATGGCTTGTGAGATAACATGGGGAGATGTCATTGGCCATGTTGCCCCATTGACGCATGGCTCTAATTTTCTTTCTCACGCTTCATGGATTTTTGGTTTAACTCAAATTGTCTATGACAAATTTGATCCTGAAGATTTTTTAGAGGATATATACAAGGACAAAGTAAGCATCCTATTTTTAGTTCCTACGATTGTAAATTTATTATTTCAAAGCTCGACATTTGATCCTAAGAAACTTCAGTATGTTAAAACCATTAATATGGCAGGCTCTCCGATCGCTTCAAGCAAACTGAGCGCAGCCTTATCAAAAGCGGGAGACATTTTCGTTGAGACATATGGGCAAGTTGAGGCTCCGATGACCATTACGGTCATGCCGAGAAAAGAGCTTAAAAATCACTTAGAATCGTGTGGATTAACGGGTTCATTTGTGGATATGAAAATTGTTGATGACAATGGGAATAGCGTTGAACAGGGAAAAATCGGTGAAATCATATGCAAGGGATCACTCGTTATGAAAGGCTACTGGGATAATCCAGAAGCCACTTCAGAAACATTGAAGGATGGCTGGCTTTATACAGGTGATTTGGGATGGGCAGATGAAAATGGATTCCTCCACCTTGTTGACAGAAAAAAAGAGGTCATTATTTCAGGAGGGCTGAATATTTATCCCCGTGAAATAGAAGAAGTTTTAAATAAGCATTCTTCAGTAAAAGAAACCTGTGTCATCGGCCTGCCGTGTGAACAATGGGGTGAAAAGATCGCAGCATACGTCGTTCTTAAAGACGGTGAAACAGCAGATGAAGAAGAGCTCATCAATCTGTGCATGCAGCATTTGGCAAGCTTTAAAAAGCCAAAAGTCATTCAGATTTTGGATCAGCTTCCAAAAAGCTCATACGGAAAAATTTTAAAACGAGAAGTAAAACAGCTCTATGGAGGTGTTAATGCGTGAAACAAGCAGCGGTATCAGGGATAGGAATGACCAAGTTCGGAACACATAGAGACCGTTCAGTGAAAGATCTGCTGTTAGAAGCCAGTTTAAGTGCTCTGAAGGAGGCAGAATTTCCACGCATAGACGCAGTATTCGCCGGAAATTTCATGTCGGGTGTTCTTGCTGAACAAGAAATACTGGGTTCTGTCATTGCGCATGAGTTAGGTTTAGGACCAATTCCAACTGCAAAGATGGAAGGTGCATGCGCAAGCGGGGGAATCGCATTCAGGCATGCTTATGAAATGATACGGGCTGGAGTCTATGATACGGTATTAGTCGCTGGAGTCGAAAAAATGAAGCATGCTTCAACTGAAACGGTTATGCAGGCAATAAACGGTGCTATGGACACTGAATCCAATGAGAAAAAAGCGGGTCTTACATTTCCTGGATTCTTTGGTATTTTAGCAAATCGGTATTTTTATGAAACAGAAGCGTCAAAAAAACATTTAGCCATGGTGGCTAAGAAAAACCGGGACTATGCCATTCAGAACCCTAAAGCGCAATATCGTGAAGCGGCAACACTTGAAGAAATGATGAATGCCAGGATGATAACGGATCCTCTTGGACTGTTTGATTGTTCGCCAATAACAGATGGAGCCGCAGCAATTATTTTAACCAGAGGAGAAAAAGGGATCATTGTACGTTCATCATCCCAAGCTTCCGGACCTACTCAAGCGCAGGAAATCGAAGACCTTCTAACCATAACAGCAATAAAAGAATCAGCCAGACAAGCCTATGAACTGGCAGGTCTGGGTCCGGATGATATCGATGTTGCCGAGCTTCATGATTGTTTTACCATGACTGAAATTCTGGCAATTGAGGCGTTGGGATTTGCAAATAAAGGGGAGGGATGGAAAGCGATTGAACAGGGTTTAACAAAACATGGAGGCAATGTACCGGTTAATACCAGCGGAGGATTGCTTTCACGCGGACATCCAATCGGAGCTACCGGAATTGCGCAAATTTATCAGATCGTAAGTCAATTAAGAGGAAACGCATGTAATCAAGTAGCGGGGGCAAAAATCGGACTGGCTCAAAATTTAGGCGGAACAGGCTCTTATTCAACAGTCCATATTTTCGAGAATAGGCGGTGATCAATGTGAACTTTGAAAAGTTTGTATGTGCATCATGCGGTAAATCATCGGTCCGCGAAAGAGTTGTGTGTCCAGCATGCAAGTCTACAGAATTCAATCAGCAACAAACAGAAGGAATTGGCAAGGTTTATTCGTTCACAAAGATTCATATCTCGTCTGAAGAATTTAAACATTTAACACCTTATTATATAGTTGTTGTCGATTTAGCCTCTGGAGATCGGGTTACTGGGAGGATTAAAGAAGACGTAAACATAAATAACAGTGTAATATTGACTTCATTTAAAGATGGAGTTTATACATTTAATTTGTGAATAAAAAAATATGAAATATAAAAGGTTTTAACCTATGACTCACTGTCATTAAGTGGTTCATAGGTTTTTATATATTTTAAAACCTATCTTCTCTATTAGTGTTATGTTCTAAATAATCATTATAAGGGAAAACAAAAAGAGAATATCTTTTGTTTTTTTTTCATTTTACCAGTATTCAAGAAGGTAAGATGCAAAACTGCAGACAAATCAAGTTTTATACCTTTAGCTGCGAAAATCATTTAAGAAAACAAATTTATTTTAAGTTAACCACAATTACAGTGTTGACAATTTTCAGAATATAAGATAAATTCTAGTTAATCGATTAAATAACAGTGAAGGTTGATCAAATTGGATAAGAAAATGAAAGCAACACTAAAAGACGTAGCAAATTTAGCAGGAGTATCTACTGCAACAGTATCAAATGTTACAAATAATACAAAGTTTGTAAGTGATGATGTAAAAAGAAAAGTACTCGATGCAATGGAAACGCTTAATTACCGGCCTAATGCTTTAGCTAAAAGCTTAAGAGTCCAAGAGACAAAATTAATCGGTGTCCTAATATCTGATATTACGAATCCATTTTTTTCAAAAGTAGTAAGAGGGATAGAATATGAAGCTAATAAAAATGGATATAATATCCTCCTATGCAACACTGAATCAAATGCAGTGAAAGAACAGGAGTATTTAGATATCTTAATAGGCAAAAGAATTGATGGATTAATTATTTCATCATCAGGAAATAAAGAAGAATATATTAAACACCTTGAAAGTGCCAATATTCCAATTGTATTTTTAAACCGATCTCCTGAAAGCGCTTTAATGAAAACAGTCATGACAAATAATATAAGAGGGTCTTATCTTGCAGCTGAACACCTAATTAATCATGGATATGAAAAGATCTCAATCATATCAGGTCCTCAAACCTACAGTACTGGCAGAGATCGATTGATTGGATATAAACGGGCTATGGAAGATTATGGTCTGCCTATTGATGAGGAATTAATAAAAATAGGCAATTTTGATATCAAAAGCGGTTATGATTTGATGAAGGAGCTTATTAACAGCGGTGAAAGAACAGATGCCTGTTTTATTGCAAATAATTCTATGACTTTAGGAGCTTATAAATACATTAAAGAAACAAACTTGAAGATAGGACAGGATCTTGCAATTGTCGGCTATGACGAATCGGATTGGGCTGACATAGTTGAACCGCCTTTATCCACTATTAGTCAGCCTGCATATGAACAAGGTACACAGGCAGCTGAGCTTGTAATCGCTAATATTAATGGAAAAGAGCTTACAAACCAAAAGGTCATCTATTTAGAACCCACTATGATCATCAGGGAATCTTGCGGTTGTAAGATTTAATAAATATATTTTTTGCGAAATTAGTTAATCGATTAACTGGTTTGACACGATTTTCGATTAAATCAGTTAATTGTTTACTTATAATTTTTTAAGGAGGATAAAAAATGAAAATTATTGTAGGAGGAGACCATGCAGGTTTTCCATTAAAACAACAAGTTGTAAACGCTATCAAAAATCTCGGGCATGAGGTTGAGGATTTTGGCTGTTTTAGCAGCGATCCGATTGATTTCCCCGATATTACGAAAAAAGTATGTGAGGCAGTTCTAAACGGTGAAGCAGAAAGAGCCATTTTAGTTTGCGGAACAGGTGTAGGTGCATGTATTGCAGCAAATAAAATTCCAGGAATCCGAGCATCTGTTTGTCACGATATTTATTCTTCTCATCAATGCGTTGAGCATGA
Source organism: Metabacillus idriensis (assembly GCF_009674765.1). Taxonomy (GTDB): domain Bacteria; phylum Bacillota; class Bacilli; order Bacillales; family Bacillaceae; genus Bacillus_P; species Bacillus_P idriensis. The sequence continues at coordinate 1,517,676 of NZ_WKKF01000001.1, forward strand.
TGATGTAAATGTTATGTGCATTGGTGCTCAAATCATCGGTCCAGTTATTATGTCAGAACTTGTTGAGTCTTTTTTAAACGCAGCATTCAGTACTGAAGAAGAATTTAGAAGAAGAGTTCGGAAGCTGCATTTGATGGAGAATGAATATGCCCAAAAAATTGTAAATCTGAAAACTAAATAGAGGAGGAGTCCAAATGAACAATCCTATGAAAAGGTATAGAATCTATTTATTTGTCTCTCTTTTTATTGCATTGCTTTTAGCCGGGTGCGGTGCTAATTCTGCGGGATCTGAACCCTCTGATTCTTCTAATAAAGTAAAGGATTCAGAAAAAATGGTCATTAAATTAGGACATGTAACTAATGACCAATCCGCCATTCATAAGGGGTCCATAAAATTCAAAGAAATTATTGAAGAAGAATCAAACGGTACAATGGAAGTACAGGTCATACCAGGAGGTCAGCTTGGTAATGAAAAGGACTTAGTGGAAAGTACACAAATCGGAACAATTCATATGACCATCCCCTCGGCAGCCGTTCTTTCAAATTTTGTACCAAAGGCTTCAGTATTAACACTTCCATATATTATCGAAGGGAAAAATGAAAGAGAAAAATATGAATACTTTCACAAACTTGCTAAAACTGATGTATATAAAGAAATTGCTTTACAAAGCAATGAAGCTGGATTAGAGATATTCCCTGAAGCGGTCTGGTGGGTTGGGGATCGCCATGTGACAACAAAAGATAAAACAATTGAAACACCAGAGAAAATAAGAGGTTTAAAAATTCGGACTCCAGATGCAACTGCACATACAGAACCATTTAGATTATTAAAAGCAAATGTCACCCCAATGAATATTACCGAAGTATACATGTCTCTTAAAACGGGGACTATTGAAGCTCAGGAAAACTCCATTAATCAAATTTATACAAATAAGTTTCAGGAAGTACAGAATGTTGTCAATTTAACTGGCCATATGACACAGAATGAATTGCCGGCAGTTAATCTTAATTGGTGGAAGGGATTAACAGAGGATCAGAAAAAAATGATCACTGATGCTATGGCTGTATCTGGTGAATACATGTCTGAATTGCAATTAAAAGCGAATGAAGAAGAATTAAATCTTTTAAAAGAAAGCGGCATGAAAGTTGTTGACGTTGATATTGACGCTTATAAAGCTGCTACAAAAGATACTTATAAAGCTTTTGAGGATAAATTAGGAAATGGATATTACGAAAAGATAAAGGATGCTCAAAAGTAAATATCATATTAAGCTGGATCACCTTTTATAAGATGATCCAGCTTAATAATAAGGAGATATAAAGATGACTAGAGGAAAATGGATGTTAAAAAACATTGAAGAAATAACAGCCTGTCTATTTTTTCTCATCATGTGCATAGCTGTAGCACTTGGAGTTTTTGCCCGTTTTTTTGAGGTGCAAATCGTATGGACAGATGAACTGGCCAGGTATTGCTTTATTTGGACCGTACTATTGGGATCTGTAGCTGCATTAAAAAGTAAAAAACATATAGCCATTGATTTTTTATTAACGATTCTGCCAAAGAAGATACAAAAAAGCATCTATTTTTCCATACAAATTGGGTTACTCACTTTATTTGGATTTATGATTGTGTACGGCTGGACGATAACACAACAAACCTGGATGGTACCAACGACAAGTTTAGGAATCCCAACCGGAATCATCTATTTATCAGTACCTGTTTCTTGCAGCCTAATGTTTATTTATACATTAATTGATGCTTGCAGTGTTTGGAAAGGCGACTGGACTCTGAACAACAATATAAACAAAGGTGTTGAAATCTAAATGCTGATTTTATTGATATGCGGACTGCTGCTGTTGCTGATACTTGGAGTTCCGGTCGGTTTTGCTCTATTAGGTTCTTCCTTTATAGCCGTAATCTTTGGAGGATCAATAACATTGGAGACATTGCCGCAACGTCTTGCACTTGGATTGGATTCTTTTCCGATATTAGCCATACCTTTGTTTATTCTGGCAGGAGGGCTAATGGAAGCGGGTGGAATTACAAAGAGGTTAATTAACTTTTCAGAAACACTTGTTGGGCACATAAGAGGAAGCTTGGCACACGTGACAGTTGTATCAAATGTTTTTATGTCAGGAGTTTCAGGGTCAGGAGTTGCCGATGCTGCAGCAACTGGAACAGCTTTGATTCCTTCCATGGTGAAAAGAGGATACGGCAAAGGCTTTGCATCAGCGATACTAGGTGCCAGTGCTACAGTTGGCCCCATTATTCCTCCCAGCATTCCAATGATTTTGTATGGCAGTATAGCAGGAGTTTCAATCGGAAAACTGTTTTTAGGAGGTGCCGTTCCAGGCCTTATGATGAGTTTGTCTTTAATGGTGATCGCCTATATTATTGCCAAAAAGAGAAACCTTGAAAAAAGAAATAAGGCAGGCTTTAAAAAAATCTTGTTCGCTTTTAAAGAGGCCATTTGGGCACTTTTAATGCCTATAATCATCATTTATGGAATTTTCTCAGGATTATTTACAGCAACTGAATCTGCAGTAATCGCAGTAATCTATTCTTTATTTGTCGGGATCTTTATCTATCGGGATCTGAAATGGCGGGAAATACCGAAAAAATTATTAGAATCAGTTAAAATGACAGCAAGTGTCGGCATCATTATAGCGGCATCAGCACCTTTTGCATGGATCATGGCTTTTGAACAAGGTCCGCAAAGACTGCTTGAATTATTTCAATCCATATCGGATTCCTCTATCATTATCTTGCTTTTGTTAATGATAATATTACTAGTTCTAGGATGCTTTTTAGATGGTACGGCAATTATTATTATTACTACGCCAGTTGTTCTTCCTTTGCTGGCTCAATTTCAAATTGATCCACTGCATTATGGAGTCATACTTGCCATAAATGTTATGATTGGCACGATCACGCCGCCTGTAGGTGTTATTATGTATGTTGCAACCGGAATATCAAACAGCAGCATCATTGAATTCACTAAAGAAATAATACCTTTTTTACTGACCTTGTTAGGATTGCTGCTATTGTTTGTGTTTGTGCCGGAAATCATTACTTTTTTACCTGATTTATTGTTAAAAGAATGATCGTTTTACTTGTGTATTAATTGGAGGTGGAAGATTGATTACGCCGAGAATAACCGTTGTAGGAAGTATAAACATGGATTTAGTAACAACAGCTTCATCATTCCCGATCCAGGGAGAAACAATAAAGGGCTCAAAATTTAAAACATTTCCAGGCGGGAAAGGAGCAAATCAAGCTGTTGCTGCCTCTCGGCTTGGTGCAAATGTCACTTTAATAGGCTGCGTTGGGTCTGATGATTTCGGAAAAGAGTTAAAAGACCGTTTGCTTAATGAAAATATTCAGGTGGATCATCTGAATGTAATAGAAGGAAGTTCAACCGGAATTGCTTCCATTACAGTAAGCAATCAAGATAACAGCATCATAATTGTTCCAGGAGCAAATGATCTTCTTTCCCCAGAAATGATAAGTGAGAAAGAAGAGGTAATAGCTGAAAGTGATCTGTTATTACTTCAATTAGAAATACCGCTCTCCTCAGTGATTAAAGCTGCGGAATTAGCAAAAAAACATAGTGTGAAAATCCTATTAAATCCAGCTCCAATCGAGAAGCTTCCTGACTCACTGCTAGAGATGGCTGACTATTTAACACCAAACGAACATGAAATGACATATTTTAAAAACAATAAACCAATTCAGAAAAAAATGATTGTAACTCACGGATCTAAAGGTGTTATTTTTACTGAAAATGGGGAACAAAAATGTATAGAGGCACACCGAGTGAAAGTTGTTGATACTACAGGAGCAGGGGATACCTTTAATGGAGCGTTAGCAGTATCTTTGAGTATAGGAGATTCATTAGAACAAGCATGCCGTTTTGGAAATGCTGCAGCTGCTCTAAGTGTGACGAAATTTGGGGCTCAAGGCGGAATGCCATTCATAGAAGAGGTAAAAAAGATTTTATTGAATAATAGACCTGATTAAGAACATTGCTGAAAGCAGTGTTTTTTTATTTATCAAAAATCAAATTAAACTATGTTCTAAATAAACAACATATAAACATTGTTCTCAGACAATAAGAGATAAAACAAAATATTAGAGAAGCTGATGTATACAAAATAAAAAAGAACCAGACTCAAGAAATGTGTTAAATTCAGATTTATTATGTAAACTAATTAAACTAAACAAGAGAGGACATATAAGAATTATAAAGATCAAACTTACAACTAATTGTGTGTTTGGCAACTGCAGCAAACTAATGGAGCGAACCAGAGTATTTGAAATACAACTATCATTTAATAAAAAATCAATTTAAAGTTGAATGTTGTTAATAAATGAATTTAGCAATTTAACAATTTTAATGAAGCTAAAGTAGAAATGCTTAAATTTTTCATTTTGTCTCACTATCTTAAGTTTACTTAGCTTATGAGACGGATTATATACCTTATAATATAACTACCTATAATATATATTATGGTGGGGGCGTTGTTATAAATCAAAACCGGTTAATAACCAGCCTACTCTATTCTGTGTTTATGGCCAATCTTTTTAAGGTTATCAAAATTTATAAAGTTTACGCTATATTCTAATACGTCATTAACAAATAAATCATGAGTCTTAGCAAATTCTTTAACCATTGTTAGTAATTCCTTATCGTAAGTTGTTTTAAATTGAATTCTATCTTTTGGTCTAAGTTTTTTATTATAAGTAATAACGCCTTGATTCAGCACAGTTTGTAATCCACTTTCCAATAAGTAATTAGGATGAGTATTATATTCAGCAGCAAATGTATTTAATTGATCAATGATAGATTTGCTGACGTTTGTTCTAAATTTCACCCTTGAAGTATCAGTTTGTTGAATTAATTTTCCGTTTACTAATTTCCACATATTTTTTCTCTCCCGCTCAATTAATTTAGACGCTGTGTCATTCTTTCTCTTTTTAAAGAATCATATATTACAGTATTGTTATTATATATAATTTTTGACAGTTTAGGTAGTTCATACTTTCCTTTAACCCAAACACGATATATGACATTTTTAGATTGACTAAATTCAGTCGTAATTTCAGAGCGCAAATCCCAATTTTGGAACGTTAACAATAATCCATTAGCAAAATGCTTACTTGCGGTAGTAATGTTTAAAACATATCCTGTTTTTTGTACCCAGCCATCGCCTTCAATCACTCCACATATAAAAGATGGTAAAAATTCATCTGGAACATGGGAAAAAGGAACACTTAATGACTTATTTGCAGTAACTCCTAATTTGTTTAAGTCATCTTTTATAATTTTTGAGTTAATAATTAATGTTGGGGTTAGTCTTGTTTTATATTTAGGAGCCAGTATGTAATCCGCGTCCATGTACTTTGCAATTAAGCGAAGTATTTTTTCGTTTTTTTTGTGAAAACGTAACACTATGCAGAGTATTATTAACACAGCCGTCAGTTACAAATAACCCCAGTACCCATGCCATTTCATGTGTCCAATTCTTAAAGAAATGTTCGTTCAACTTATGCTTACGGGGTTGTCCAGAGAATTGTTCCCTATTCATTGACACACCGTGTTTATACATCACATTTCGAATCGCACGGTCTGAGATCCCGCTTATTTGAACCATTTCTTTAAAAGGTATGCCGCTTTTGTACATATTAATTATTGTTTCGTCTGTTATACCTGGATTTCTTGGCATTAGATTCTCTCCTTTCTTTTAGCTTTAATTCTATTTTATCACACGAAAGAACAAGTGTTCTGTAAATATTTATTAAAAAATTTTTTAGTTTATTCTCTTCTTTTACTGTCTTTGCCAGATAAAATCAGTTAGTATAATTCAGTTTCTTATTATAAAATGTCAAATCCCCATCCACATTCTCTAACCATAGCTGCTCAGGTGCATGAATTCCATTTTTAATCCAAATTTCTCCATTTCTTCCTTTTCTGAACCAAGCAATATATGGAGCAACAACTTGAGGATTTGTATCTGATTCATGTTTCTTAGGGTATGTAAGCTGCTTTTGTTTTCCTGATCTTATGTTAACAACATAGAGAGAGGTATACATTTCCGGGACTGGACCCTCTTCCCACTCTTTATTTTCTTTTGCTCGTGAAACAATGACTTCGTCCTTAGACAGCCATTCAATATCCAAATCTACATAACCTGCTGGTGTATATTTCTTTTGAATAGCTGCAGCTGGAATGTCTGCTATGGTCGTTTTTTTATTTTGAACAAAAAACCTGCCTTCACCGGAGATGTAGGCTAGTTTATTTTCTGAAGGAGCCCATTGTATCCAATCTTCATATATCAGCATTTTTCCTACAGATTGAAAATTGGTCCCTGATGCCGACAAGACACACAACGTATTGCTATCAGCTGACCATGAGGCTGTAGGTGTTGCGAGAAAGCTCAGCCAGGATTGATCTGAACTCCATTTAAAAAAGTTAGCATCAATTGCAAATAGGTCTGAAGTGTTTGTTTTAATCGTATAAAATGACTTAATTTTGGTTGTATCAAGCTGAGCATCCACCGGTACTTTGAAAAGATGAACAGGTCCCCAGCCTGTAGGCAATAAATCTGCTTGTGAAGATACGATGAATGACTTTCCATCTGGAAACCAGCCAAAATCGCTTACTCCAAGAGATACATTTTCAAAGCCTTTCGGGATCCCGTTTCTGTTTTGGTTACATTTAGTACTCCGAAAGAGTTGTAAGCCAGCAGGTTTGCGGATGGTGACCATTGGAAATTCCTTGTTTCAACTGTTGTATAGGGCTGATAGCACTTTTTCTGTTTTGTATCATAAATAAACAAATACATCTTTTCACCATTTTTGTCCCCGTCTAAATATGCAATAAACCGGCTATCAAACGACCACTTTGGGTCATAAACATAACTCCCGGCTGTTACCTGATATTCTTGGCCGTCCTCTATCATCCAAAGCTGTTGATCTCGGATAAATGCAGCTTTAAGCGGGACTTCGGCTGAAGCAATTGGTAAACAAGTGAGAAAGCTTATGATGAAAACAAACAAAATTTTAATCCCCATTGAACATCCCTCCTATTTCTAAGATGTCCAGTTTAAAAGTAATCATGTTGCCGATCAAATCCACTTCGATGGAAATGCGATTAAATAAAAAAACTCCCAGACGGACTGAAATCGTCTAAGAGTTTTTGAAAGTATGCCACATGTTAAATTCATCTTAACATTCCATCATATCTAAACAACTTGTGAGCACATCTTTATCAATCTCATTCACTTTATCATATTTCTCTTTATACATAGCTCTTACAATTTCTTTAACCTCTTTCGCCGTTATTTCGTCACCTTCCAAGGTTTTTAAATATAGATTCAATGGGACACTGCTGTCACCAGTATGCAGTGGAGGCTGAAGATAATTTATTTCTTCAAACTGGATGTAGCTGTTTCTTTCAAAAAATCTCTTTCTCTTAATACAGTCTTCCTTTTCTTCTGCTGTATGGGCCATTTCCTCTGTTTCTGTTTCCAGTATCAAAGATTCAAGGGATAAATTCCCCGCTGCTAAAGCGTCTTCTTTTAATAATTCTTCCATTTTCAATAGTGTTTTTGCCCCTAATCCTTTGCTTCTCACAAAGGGATTAGTAACTATATAAACGATAAAGCCCGAGTTTACGTCAGCCAAATAATGTCCTGTTGCAAAGGAAACCATCTCCTCTCCCTCGAATCCCGCTAAAAACCGAAACGTGTTAAGCTTTTCATTTTCTGCATAGGCTAAGCTCTTTAAAAAAGTAGATTCTGGCTCTCTTACTTCGAACGGAAATGTATTGTTGTAGAGTTTAAAAACCTCACTTAAATGATTTAATTGCTTACTTGTGATTACTTCCCATCTTATCTCCATACATACCTTCCTTCATTCAAAAAAACTTACATTGCTATAGACGATGTATAATGCTTTTTTATATCAAGTATCAGCTTACCAAACCTCTTTAAGCGTGTCCCTGAAGATCATGTTTAATTTTGAAGTAGGATCTTCATTCTTTAAGTTCAATTGTTTTGCGTACTCTTTAAGTCTAATGATTTCAGAATCTAAAAACTCATTAATAACATCAATTTTAGGTTCTTTGTCTAATTCATCTCCGCTTATTTTCCGTTCAAGCAAAGTCAAAATTTCATCTTTAAGCAAACCGCCCTGCAGCATTTCATCCAGGAGCACTTGAAATTCCATGGGAGGAAAATCGCCGAGCTGCTCAATCCATCTGGCTGCAAGTATGGGCCGAAGTACATAAAAGTATTTTTTAATTCGCACGGTATCCCCTTGCAGATACTCGCGGTAGTTATTGCCCGCCATATTTAAGTAATGATAAATGGCAGAATGCGGTGTGAATACCTCTGTTTGCAGAGCTGCCATTTTATCAATTGTTGAAAAAGCTTGATAATAAACAATCGGAGATCTCATCCATTCCATCAGAGGCGGATTTGATTTTCGGAATAGCTTAAGCGCCTTTGTCAGGTCCCAGCCTGAAACATCCAGGATGTCATTTATCGGACGTTCAATTACATCACGATTGGAGCCGACTCCAATGGGATCAATGCTTAAGTAATGTTCCGCTTTATGTATATAGATAAATCTAACGTCATAGTCACTGTCTTTTGAAGGGAAGCCCCATGCTCTGCTGCCGGATTCACAGGCATAAAGAATTTTCACCTGATGAGTTTCTTCTATATCTTTCAGCACTTCAAGTATTTTCTCTTTCATGTTGTAATCTCCTAAATGGTTTTTCTTTTAAGTATACATGCCCATTTTCATCCTCTGCATGATTTTTAGATTAAAAAAGAAACTGCCGCAGCAGCCTCTTCTTAACCTTCTTATTTCCATTCTGCAAGCACTTCATCCAAACAGTCAAACTGAGAAGCCATACCCTGCTCGACGCCCATTTCAACGACTTTCTTCAGTTCATCTTCTGACGAGAATTGGGAACGGACTGTGAGTTTTGTATTTTCGCCCGAATCTTCAAACAGCATGGTAATGATCATTTCAGGCATTTGATCTGATATGCTGCCGTCTTTATCTGAGAATGCATCGGCATAGACAATTTTTTCAGGTACGACAATTTCTTTATAGATAGCTTTGCCCCACGATTCCATCCCGTAAAATTCTCCTTGGTTTTTATCCTCGCAGCGCATGCAATAGTGCCAAACACCCTCTTGTTTAAATTCAAACGTTTTATTTTCTGTTTTCCATCCTTGGGGCCCCCACCAGCTTTCCAGATTCTTCGAGTCTGAGAATGCTTTAAATACAAGTTCTCTTGGTGCATGAAAGGTTCTCTCCATAATCAATTCTTTGCCCTCAATACGTGAAGTCATGTTGACGATCCCTTTGTTTGATGACATATCAGATTCCTCCCAGAAATTGATTTTACCCTATGTCATTCTGCCTGCTGTTCAATAATTCCTGCATGAAGTATAAGTATACATAAAAAATGCTCCCATCTGATGGAAGCACTTTTCTACTATATTATTATCTGTCTTCGCCAACTTGCACAACTTGATTAGAAACCATAGTATCTTCTTTTATTTTAAATAACGGGAGAATCAGCATTGTTCCCAGTAAGAATAGTACGCCTGACACCGTGTAAACGCCTGATAATGTCAGCGGTGTCTTAAGGAGACCTGATAAGGACATGCCGGCAACCATCATCCCCATAAACAGCGGGTTAAGAACACCGTTAACACGGCCAACAAATGATTCATCTGTATTTTTAAGGATCAGCGTATTGATTCCGATGTGGATACATGGGAAAAACATGCCGTTTAACAGCTGTAAACCAATGGTAAGCGGAAAGCTCGTTGACCATCCGATGCTGATGGTAAAGATCATGCTTGAGAAAATGCCGATTGCAAGAAGCTTTTGAGGCGAGATTTTTTTAGAAAAGGCAATGACAATACCGCCTCCGGCAAGCATCCCAATTCCGTTCGCCATAATCAGCCACTGCAGATAATCTTTTGATAAACCAAGATTCTCAATCGTTATAAAGATCATCAGCGGAGAGATTAATCCGACTGCCAGACCGCAGGCTGCAAAAACGCCGCCCATTGTAGTCAAAACTTTTTTCCCGATGACATATCGGAAGCCGTCTGCAAGTTCCTTCTTGAAACTTGATTCTTCTTCAGTTTTGACTTTTTCAAGATCACGCGGCAAGAAGGTCAAAACAGCAGCAGATAATAGGAACATAATTCCCATCACAATGATTGACGTGTAGATGCCGTAAGATTGATAAACAAGAGTTCCGATAACTGGACCGATGACCATAAATACAGCCATTAAGGATTGAAAAATAGCCATGGCAGATTGCAGCTGCTCTTCAGACACGTGCTGTTTTAACAGCCTCATAGCTGATGGCATGGAGAATTGCGAAAGAATCGCTGAAACCAATGTTGCAAAGAAGATGGCATGCCATGAACCGTAAATCAGAGTTAACAGAACAACAAAGATCGATGCGGCCGAGAGTACGTCACACCATACCATGGTAAGTTTAGGCTTCCACCTGTCGGCAAATGTTCCTCCGATAATAGAAAAAATAAATATCGGTGCGAATTCTGCAATGGATATAAGGGATACATATACAGGATCATTGTTGGTAAGATCAGTAACGTACAATAAGATGGCAAAGTTTCTGATCCAGATGCCAAGCTGAAGCAAAAAGTTCGAGCCCATGATCGCAAGCACGATCCTGTTTTTAAATAAGTTTCCTGAAGTCTTCCTGTGTGCGGGCAAAGCTTCAGTTAAGTTTTTTTCCATTTTCATCATGCCTTTCCAGCTTGAAAAATTCATGCATTAGTGATGTGAATAGGTTGAAAATCTTTTTACCCTCATGTTCCCCTTTCGTCTATCTTTTCAGACCAGAAACAACACACACTTTCTAAATATAATGTCATTTCTCAAAATCATTCGTCATTTATATTCTGTTCCTTCCCTATAAACCCCTCCTGGTTTTCATTAAAAAAGAGATCTTAAGAAGATACAAAGAAAATTATATACGATTTTTGGAACTTAGAGATATTAATTTTTCTTAAACAAAAAAAGGGCTGCTGCCCTTCTTTAATCGATTATTTAATTTTTTTCGCCAACCCATGCCAGATGTGGTAAACATCCTTGCATAATGCTGCAGCATCCTGCTGAATCCAGCCTAAAAGGTCTCTCGTCCTCCGTTCCTTTTCTGAAATGGGAACAATGCCTTTTCCCGTCTCCAGCATGATCATAATAACTTCTCTCTCTAGCTCGGCCAATTCATTCAAATAAATTCGCCAGTTTTCTCTAAGTTTAAAAGCATCATTGTTGTCTTCCATGATCCATTGTTCGAATCCTTCCAATACAAGCGGTGCTTTTGAAGAATTATCTTCTTTCCACTGCAGCATTTGGTGGCCTTCATATGCTGAAATCCACGAGACATCGTGCCATTTACTTTTTACAAAGTCTCTTTTCCCGCTGAAGGCTCCTCCGATAATGAGATGCATTTCCATGTCCCCCTTTCTGCTCTCAACTCAAGTACTATGGCTTTTCCAAAAGATACAGAAGTGTCCCAGAATGAAGCTTCGGGAACAAGGTCAGATACGATTTTTCTAATCACACCTCCATGAGTCATAATCGCTGCGCTGCTAAGTTTGGATTTGAGAACCTCGGATAAGAAAGATGAAACCCGTTCATGAAATGCGATGCCGCTTTCTCCGTCAGGCGTGCTGGTAATTTCCCAGTTATCGAGCCAGCTGGAATAATGGAAATCATTTTTTAGGTCCTCATAGGTTTTGCCTTCCCAGATCCCGAAGCTGATTTCCCGCAAGCGCGGGTCTTTAATAAAGGACACTTCTGGGAATAAAAATGCTGCTGTCTGCTGACACCTGAGCAAATCGCTCGAATAGAAAGCATCCGGAAGATGATTTAGCAGGTATTTTTTTAGAGATTCATATTCTAAATACGAATCTTCCATTACAGGCAGGTCCGTGTGGCCTAAATATCGTTTTTCTTTATTCCATTCCGTCATACCATGCCTAATAAGAATAAGCTGTAAAGAACGGCAAGATTCCATAGCTCAGCCCCCTCAATTGAAGCACCGACTGTGTCTCCATTTATTCCTTGAAACTGTTTTACAGCCCATTTTCCGAAGATATAAGAAAAGCAGATCTGCAGGCAAAACATAATAGAAAAAGTCACTGGGAAGGCTGCAAATGGAAGAAGCAAGCAGGCAGCGATGATCACGTCCCGCTTTGATAAATGCTGTTTCCAGTAATGCGCCATTCCCTTGTTTTGAAAAGGATGAAATAAGAATAGCTGCAATAAAGCCTGAAACCGTGCCATCATGGGGATTGCCAGCAGAAATAGAATGTTCTCGTTAACCTCTAAAACTGCATACAACAGCACACTTTTCCAAAGCAGCAAAAAGACAGCGCTCAGCACCGCAAAGCTTCCTGCCCGCGAGTCTTTTAATATCTCAATCTTTTTTTCTGTACTTCCGTTAGAACCAACGGCGTCTGCCACATCCATGACACCGTCTAAATGGAGACCTCCTGACAGGAAAACCCACAGAGTAAGGAGGATAAGTGTCAGCATATAGAGCGGAAGTAGTCCATTCAATAAATAATATACGAGATAAAGTGTTCCTCCTATTGCGAAGCCTGCGAAGGGATAAAACCGCAAGGTCCATTTAAGGGTTTTGTGATCCATTGGGCAATTCACCGGAAGAGGAATCCTTGTCAGAAATTGAAGAGCAAGAATCGCTCCATACATCATTTTTTTCATACTATCCCTCCAGGTGAAATCATTGAAACATTTTTTGTCAGGTCGCCTTTGATCTTCCAGACGACTGGTATTCCGCAGATGACTTCAAGTACTGTGTCTGCTTCTTTGACAGTCCGTTTATGTAAAGCTTCAAGACAGCTTATATAGTTCGCAACATACTTGTCCTGAATGGGAAATCCTTCGTTTACATCATTTGACACAATGAAAAGGTTAAATTCCTTTTTTCGGGCAATAGATAATGTCTTTTCTAACCGCTTCACTATTTCGTTTGATGAAAGGTTTTCACTGAACATTAAACTGCTCGTCCAGACGGTTAAACAATCTATTAAAACCACAGTTTTATTTGGAAGGTGTTTGAGTGTTTGATCAATAAAATAGGGTTCTTCAATGGTCACCCATACATGTCCCCTGTCTCTTCTATGCAACGCTATCCTCTCAGCCATTTCTTCTCCCGTATCTTTAGCTGCTGTTGCAATATAGTAGGGTTTCTCACCTTTAGCTGCATCCAATGCCATTCTTTCTGCTAAACTGCTTTTCCCAGACCGTGCTCCGCCTGAGATAAAGGTAATCATGATTGCTTTCTCCATTTCCTTAAGGCAGTAAGCAATGTTTCATTTTCCTCTCTTGTCCTGATTGCAAGGCGGATAGAGGACCCTCCTATACCGTGAAAATTCATCGTATGTCTTGCAAGAATCCCTTCATTTGCAAGAAATAACAGCAGGGGTTCATGGTTTTCAAGCAGCGGATCGTTTACTAAATAAAAATTGACACTTGAGGCTGAAACGCTGAAGTTTAAAGCTTGAAGCTCCGTTTTTATCTGCTTCCATTCTGCTTGAAGCCATTTTTTTGTTTCTGCCAAATGATCGTATGTATGCGGCATAGCATGAATCATGCCAAGAGCAGCGCAATTGACGCTCCATGGAACGGACATGGCTTCAAGTTTCTTGATGATGGAATGACTGGCCAATAGATAGCCTGCTCTTATTCCCGGCACGGCATATATTTTGGTGAGGGAGCGAATGATGATGAGATTGGAATAGTGCTGCAGCAGTCCTTCCAGACTTTCGTCTTTCTCTGTAAAATGGATGAAGGCTTCATCTATGATGACTGCTTGTTCATTCAGGCATGCGGAATCCAAGAGTTTTATCACCACTTTCTTAGAAATGATTTCTCCAGTAGGATTGTTGGGTCTGCACAAAAACAGGACATCGCTATTAAACCGTCCGGACCCCGTCTCTAACTCCTCATAGCTCAGATATGTCACCTCAATATTATTACTGAGGCAGGCACGCTCATATTCACTGAATGTCGGCTGAAAGATGCCTGCTTTCCCACTTTTGAAAAGTCTTGCTGCAAGGAAAATAGCCTCTGCTCCGCCATTTGTCAGGAGAACGTTTTCAGGTTTTACTCCTTCAAACGCTGCCAGTATAGCTCTTTCTTCCGGATACTCAGGGTCAGGATAAATATTACTTGTATGAGTAATGCTTTCTTGCATGGCTTTAAGTATTGCCGGTGGTGTTCCAAGTGGATTTAAGTTGGCGCTAAAATCGATGAACTCTTTCTCTTTAATTCCCTTCTTTCTTAGAACAGCTTTAATACTTGCAGTTTTACCGCCGTGCTGTGGCCACATATTATTGCCTCCCTAATCCAAAAAGAATCAAATAACCTGTCAAAAAAAGAATCCAGGCACTGTTCATAATGAGAATTGCCTTTTTTATATGGATAAAAGTCAAAGGTTCGAGCGGATCACCAAGCCTTGCCCGTTCTGAGACAATTCCGCCATATACATTCACACCGCCCAGCTGTATGCCGAGCAGTCCCGCAGTCATGGCTTCCGGCCAGCCGCCGTTAGGACTTGGATGCTTCGGTGCATCTTTTATCGTTACGGATAAGGCATGTATTCTTCTCATTTTTTTTATAAAAAAACTGCCGGTCCACATACACCCTGCGCAGATACGGGCTGGAATCAAGTTGAGAAGATCATCAAGTCTTGCAGGTCCAAAGCCGAAGTCTATAAATCTTTCATTCTTGTATCCGACCATCGAGTCGAGTGTATTGACTGCCCTGTATGCAAGGGCTAGCGGTGCACCGCCTATAATAGCAAAAAACAGCGGGGAAATGATGGCATCAACCGTATTTTCTGCCACCGTTTCAACCGTTCCCCTGACAACTTCAGGTGAAGGAAGCTTGTCAGTATCTCTTCCCACTATAAACCCCAGTTTTTTCCGCGCTTCAGCAAGATCTCCTGACTTTAGAGGATGATAGACTTCCATTGCTGCATCCCTCAGCCCCTTAATGGCGATAGTTGTAGAAATAAGATAGATTTCAATGGCAATTCCAAGCAGATAAGAAATCGCATAAAGCAGTTTTAGCAGAAACAGAGAAATAATGAAAACAGAAAAAGGCAGAAACCCAGCAAGCATGATGCCTTTAAGCTTTTTCCTGTCCCCTTTATTCCATGCTTTTTCAATTGTGCTGATAACCTTTCCGAAGAAGATGACAGGGTGCGGCAGCCATTTTGGATCTCCGATTACAAGATCAAGCAATACACTCAGCAAAATGAGCAGGGCAGTTCGCTCATCGAAAGACTGCATGAGGAGTCTCCAGTCTTTTTAGAGCAGTCTGCAAGAGATCTTCGGCTGCTTCAAAGATCCGTTCTAGATCAGCCGGATTTTGCTGTTTTTTCTGAATGCCAACTACGATTTTTCCAAAGTTCTGCTCAGAATGCCATTTGATAGCATTTATTTTTAATGCCAAATTAATTAAATGTGCGTCGTCTAAAGGTGCATCCGTCAAGATAGCGGCGTGCACTTTCCCCTCAAAAGGAGAATGAGATACTATGGCACAGAACGTAAAGCCGCTCTGATTTACGATAAACGAATTCTGATGCAGCTCTTTTTGCGGCAAGTTTTCATTTAAAGACCAGAGAATATAAGGCTGTTTGCTTGAGAAAAAGATGGAATCTCCGCTCTCTGGCAGTTCAGATTTTGAAAAAATCCACTGTCTGCTCCAGTGAAGACCTTTTCCGTCATCCCCTGCAGAAAGTGTTCTGAAAGGTTTCTGCATTTTTAAGTATGCTGACCTTTCTGTTTGCTGAATTTGGACAGCAGACAGGAGATTGACAGGTTTTTCTGCCATATATTCAGGAGAGAGAGAAATTTGCGTTTTTGAAACAGATGGATGAGAAGTGAAATTGAGCTTAACTTCATAGACATTTGAAAATGTGTTCTCGTTTTGCAGATGAAGGCTCTCATACTTCCCTTCCAGCTCTCCGTTCTTAAGCAATCCGATCGAATCTGCATAGAGTGATGCCAGATTCAGGTCGTGCAAAATGGCGAGGATGGTCAGATTCATGTCTTTCTGCAATTTTTTCAGTAATTCCAAAAGCTCTTTCGTATGCTTTACGTCTAAATGATTTGTTGGCTCATCGAGCAGAAGCAGTTCCGGTTCCTGAGCCAGCGCTTTTGCAAGAAGCACTCTTTGTTTTTCTCCGCCGCTTAAGGAATGATAAGGGCGTTTGCGGTATTCCCAGACGGAAGTCTGCTTCATGGCAGTTTCTGCCGCCTGCACGTCCGCCACCGTGTTTTCTTTAAAAAACAGCGCTTTTTGATAAGGATACCTGCCGAGCATGACAATCTCTTCAACTGAAAAATCAAGCCCTGCTTCGTTTTCCTGGGTCATAACGGCAGCTTTTTTAGCGAGTTCTCTTTGTGAATATGAACCTAGCGGCTTTGCACCTAGAAGGATTTCCCCATCATGTACGGGCAATGCCCCCATAATCAGCCGGATGATTGTTGTTTTTCCGCTGCCGTTAGGACCGATTAAAGCAAAAAAACGTCCTTGTTCGATGGAAAAAGATAGATCCTTGATGACCGCTTTTTTTCCGTCGTAACCTCCAGTCAGATTATTGACCTGCAGCATATGCATCCTTCCTTCCTTTATAGATGTGTCTTTTTCTGTTTTCGATTTTTGATTAACAATAAAGTGAATATAGGCGAACCGATCAGCGCTGTTACGACTCCTATTGGAAGTTCTTTAGGAGAGATAATGGACCTTGCGAGCAGATCGGCGAGGACAAGATACCCTCCTCCTATCAGCATAGAAAGCGGAAGAACATGACGGTGATTCGCTCCGGCCAACAGACGGACGAGATGAGGAATAACGAGTCCTACAAAACCGATCGCTCCTGACACAGCTACAGCGCTTCCTGTTAAAATGGATGCCGCAATCAAGACAATGGTTTTCTTCTTTTTTACATTCATTCCTGAAAATTGCGCGGCCTGCTCACCCAGTGCCATGTTGTTCAGTTCACGATAATGGAAAAGAATGATCGCAGCCCCAAGTATAAAGAATGGGACAATTAATTGAACGTGCCCCCATCCTCTCATCGCAACGCTTCCCATGATCCAATAGAGAATCTGACTGATATCCTCACGCGGAATCAAGGCAATCAGCAGGGAAATAAACGCACTGATAAATGAAGAAATGATAATGCCTGCGAGGATAATGGTTTCATTTGTAAGCTTTCCGCTTGCCAAGTGAGTTAAAGCAAATACGATGAGCAGCGTCAACATTCCAAAGAGAACTGCGATGATCGGCAGGGTAAAACTGCCCAGAATTGTGATTTGAATTTGAAAAAAAATAATGATGACCGCTCCCAGAGAAGCTCCGGATGAAACGCCTATCGTATACGGATCAGCAAGCGGGTTCTGCAGCAATCCCTGAAACGCAGCACCGGCAAGCGACAATGATGCTCCAACAAAAAAAGCGAGCAAAACTCTTGAGAACCGGATTTCCCAGATGATCATTTCTGTGCTCTTTTCTCCCTGAAACAGCTGAAGATGAAACAATTTGCCTGCAATGATGTTTAAAATATCAGGGACGGTAACATTTACCGCCCCCACAAAGACTCCTGATATCATGCTGATGATGGCAAAGATTGCTGCAAATAAAATAAGAAACCGATGTTTATTTTTTGAAAACATCTGGATAAATGAGTTTTCCAAGCTCTTCAACTCCATCTGCTAACCGGGGTCCAGGACGGGTCACCATGTCGCTGTTTACGTCAAACACCTGTTTTGACTGAACAGCTTTTACTTCCTTCCAGCCGCTTCTGTTTAGAACTTGATCAGCTGGATTGTCGACGTAGTAGCCATATGTAGTGATGATGACATCCGGATTGCTGCTGACGATTTTCTCTTCGTCCATTTTTACCCAGCCTTCTTCAGCTGCTGCAACATTTTCAGCTCCAATCATTTCAAGCATTTCATTCATAAATGTTCCTTTACCTGTTGTGTAAATATCCGGCTGCGGTGAGACTTCAATCCAAACGCGTTTTTTGTCTTTAACAGCTTTTGCTTTTTCCTTGATGGTCTCAACTTTTGCATCCATATCTGCGATGATGCTGTCTGCTTTATCTATCGTTCCTGTTGCCTTCCCGACAGTGCGGATGGCAGTGTATACCTGATCAAACGAATTTTGAGAGCCGACAATAAACACTTTGATGCCTGCTGCTTCGAACTGTTTGATGATTTCACCATGATTTTGGGCATGGTAATCCTGCAGAAAAGCTACATCCGGCTGCAGGGCAATGATTTTCTCTGCATTTAAATCCTGTGCTCCTACTTTTTCCTTTTTTAAAGCTGCTTCAGGATAGTTATCATAATCGGAGACACCGACGATTTCCTTGTCAAGTCCAAGGGCAAAAAGCATTTCTGTCGTGCTAGGAAGCAGCGAAACAATTTTGTCCGGTTTTTCCTCTAGTGTTATTTCGTTCCCTGCATCATCTGCAACGGTTACCGGGAAAGCTTCCCCCTTTTTTTCAGCCTGCTGTGTTTGTTCCTGGCTCTTGCTCGCTTGCTGAGTCTGTTCTCCCTGTGTACATCCCGAAAGGATTCCTGCCAGTAAAAGCAGGATAAGGGCAATACGATGAAAATAAGTGCCGAAAGATGTTTTCATTTTTTTCTCCGCCTTTTATGTCATTGTCTGTTTTTTATTTTATTGTACGTTCCTTTGATACACCTGCCGTATCAAATGTTGCCATTCCCTTCACCATTTCAGCGGCTGCTTCAACCAGCGGGTAGACAAGGACAGCTCCAGTTCCTTCGCCAAGCCTCATTCCCAAGGACACAAGCGGCTTTTTCCCAAGTAAATTCAATACATGCAGATGTCCCGGTTCAACCGATAAATGACCTGCAATCATGTAATCACACACATGCCGATTTAATTCAGAAGCAACGAGCGCAGCCGTTGTACATATAAATCCATCTAAAATAACCGGAATTTTTTTTGATGCCGCGTAAAGCATGGCGCCTGCCATCGCCCCGATTTCAAAACCGCCTACCTTAGCAAGAACATCAATCGGGTCATTTGCGTCAGGCTTCAGCTTATTTAGAGCTTTTTGAATCACTTCTGCTTTATAAGCAACCTGTTTTGACTCGATTCCTGTTCCTCTGCCAGTGAGCTCCTCAGGCTTTAATCCGCTCAGAGCAGCTGCAATGGCACTGCTTGAAGTTGTATTGCCAATGCCCATTTCTCCGAGGATCAGGAGCTTAGCGCCATTTTTAATCATAGCTTCTGCCCGCTGCATTCCCACTTCCAGTGAGCGGACTGCCTCCCTTCTTGTCATGGCAGGCTCTACCGCAAAGTTCTTTGTTCCATATGCGATCTTTTCAGAGCGGACACCGGGAATATCTGTTTTCACGCCTGTGTCCACAATTTCCAGCAACCCATTTACCCGTTTTGTAAAAACGTTTATGGCTGCTCCTCCAGACAAAAAATTATTTACCATCTGAGCCGTTACCTCTTGAGGATAGGCAGAGACTCCTTCCTCTGTTACTCCATGGTCTGCAGCAAAAACGATGACACCTGGGGGGAAGACTTCAGGTTTTACTTTAGATGTGATTTCAGAAAGCTGCACAGCAATTTTTTCTATTTCTCCAAGGCTGTTCATTGGCTTTGTT
Source organism: Metabacillus idriensis (assembly GCF_009674765.1). Taxonomy (GTDB): domain Bacteria; phylum Bacillota; class Bacilli; order Bacillales; family Bacillaceae; genus Bacillus_P; species Bacillus_P idriensis. Next base: position 1,537,437 of record NZ_WKKF01000001.1, read on the forward strand.
AAGGAATGAATATAGGCTAAAGCTTCGAGCCCTTTTTGCTTGCTGACAGGTTCTATCGCATCTATCTGCTGATAAATATCAATCATTTTGTTTCACCTCCTTTAAATAAAACGTTTTCATTGATTCATAGATCTTTTTCAAATCAACAGAGCCTCTGACGTGGGCAGCAAGTCTGTCATACTCGCTTTCTTTAAAAAAACGGAAGCGGAGCGAGCGCTCAATCGGTTCGAGCCTTTTTTTCTGACGCAGCTTGTTCAAATAAATCCCTCTGAATTCATCATTATGAAAAACATCATGTAAATACGTGCCAAACACCTGTCCATCTCGAGCAGTACACCCTTCTTCGATTCCCGAAAGGACTGAAAAAGGATTCACTTTCTGTGTTGATGCTGTTTGTCCCATATGTATTTCATATCCGGATAAAGAAATTTTTTCAAAATCTTTTAATGAGCAATATCCCTCAGAACGGATGGTTTTCTTTTCAGAAAAGATCGTTGTACATACAGGGAAAATCCCAAGTCCAGTCAGTTCCTGATGATCTGATTCAACTCCGTGTGGATCCATAACCTTTTCCCCGAGCATTTGAAAACCTCCGCAAATCCCTGCAAGTTGAATGCCTTTTTCATAAGCTGAGATTATTTTGTTATAGAGTCCTGTCTGTTTTAAAAACAGCAGGTCTTCAGCAGTATTTTTCGTTCCAGGCAAAATGATGAGATCCGGGTTTCCAAAATGCGCTGCTTTTTTAACAAAACGGATATTCACATCAGGCTCAAGCCTTAACGGATCAATATCTGTAAAGTTTGATAATCTTGGGTAACTAAGAACCGCCACATCAAGCTCTGCATCGTGGTTGGTGCCGTTTGAATACTGGCTTAAAACAAGAGAATCCTCCCCGTCTATTTCCAGGTCCGGCAAAAAGGGAACAACTCCAAGTACCGGAAGGCCTGTATATTTCTCAAACCAGTCCAGCCCAGGCTGCAGCAGAGAAAGATCGCCTCTGAATTTATTGATGATGACCCCGATAATCCGGTTCCGGTTCGCCTCGCTCAGCAGCTGCAGGGTTCCGACCAGGCTGGCAAAAACGCCTCCTTTGTCAATATCTCCGATTAAAATCACTGGAGCCTCTGCGATTGCTGCTACCCTCATGTTCACAAGCTCACGGTCATTTAAATTCACTTCTGCAGGAGAACCTGCCCCTTCGATCACAATGACTTCGTATTTGTTTGACAGCTTCATCAGAGAATCCTTGATTGCCTGCAGCCCTAAATGATAAAAATCCTCTCTGTACTCGGTTGCCCTCATATTTGCATAGGGTTTCCCATGAAAAACCACCTGAGATTCCATGTCTTTTGATGGCTTGATCAAAATGGGATTCATATCAGTCGTGGCTTCTATTTGGGCAGCCTCAGCCTGAATTCCCTGAGCCCTTCCGATTTCCTTGCCATCACTCGTAATATAAGAATTCAAAGCCATATTTTGCGATTTAAACGGGGCTGTTTGATAGCCGTCCTGCCTGAATATCCGGCAGAGTGCTGTGACGAGCATACTTTTTCCTGCGTCAGAATGAGTGCCCTGAATCATGAGTTTTAATGCTTTTTGTGCTTCAATATTCAATTCCATAAATAGCATCTACACCTTCTTCGTAGTAGTGCTTTTCCACATTGATGACAGACACGAGATCCGCGATTTCTTTTATTTCTTCTTTTGCATCCCTTCCTGTCAGAACGATGTGAACGTGGTTCGGGCGGTTTTGAATCGTATGTATGACATCCTCTATCGGCAGAACGTCATCAACCGGGAACTTCTGAATAGCTAGCGCATTATTGATTTCATCAAGAATGACAACTTCATACTTGCCGCTTTCTATCTTTTCTTTAGCTATACTCCAGGCTGATTTTAACGCTTTTCGGTGCACATCAGGTGTTTTTGTCCAAGTGAATCCGGCGCCAAGCTGATGGATCTCTGCACCGCTGAGTTTTTCAAGCACATTTTTTTCGCCATAGGTTCTTTCGGGTGATTTTATAAATTGAAGGATGGAGACTCTCATTTCTCTTCCGATTGCCCTGACAGCAAGACCGATGGCCGCTGTTGTTTTTCCTTTGCCATTGCCCGTAAAAATGAGCACTCTTCCTTTTTGATCATTTCCTGTCATTCCCGCATCTCCTCTTTTTGTCTATAAACATAAAAAAGACCTTGAACTGAATGGAAGTCAGTCAAGGCCTTTAATAAGCAAAAACATACAAACTAAGGGTACCTGACTTATTCTTCCCTCCGAAAAACAAGCAATCAATCTTTAAAAGCAGGTTTCCTGGCTTCACGCTTCATTTCCAGTTGAACCTTCCCAACTTAAAAAGTCAGTGGCATCTCAACTGAATCTGCGCTTACAGTAGCGGGGGCTGCACCGGATTCTAACCGGTTTCCCTATTATCCTGATCTCATCAGGCACTTTTAAAGAATCATATTTTTTGTTCATTGTAATCTATAAAACTGGATATGTCATCAAAATCTTTTTTCTGAAACGTCAGTCAGACTATTTCACGATGAGGGTTAAACCTTCAAGCTCCAAACGAGTCGTAGTTTCCATTTGTGTTTTCTCGCCAAATGTCATCTGGATTCGCTTTTTGAATAATGGACCATCATACACAAAGGTATGATATTCCCCTGCCTCACCCATAGGACAGATAGGCATTGACTTCATTTTTTCTATTAGCTGCTGATCAATTTCCTTGCCAAGCCATGTTTTATCAAGCACATCATCCTGAGTTCTGATGATGACAGCTTTGTATCCGCTATTTACAAAAGCTTGAAGGGCGTGCGCTGCTTCCTTCTTCTCCATCCAGAGCGGATACAGTGCTTCTAACCCGGCAGAGTTCGCTGCATTCTCTCCCCAGCTGCGGTGTTCATCAAGATACAAATCTCCGAAAGCTGCACTTGTAAGATGATAGTTCTCCTTCAACTCTCTAAGTGAATCTATAAAACTTTGAGTATATCCTTTAAATGTGCATCTAATAAAATGCACAGGAATACCTAATGCTTCACTTTGTAATAGAATCGCTTCCATTTTCTCGCCATGTCCGAACGTTCTTTCCAGCTCCACTGGTACAGTGGTTACAAGACAGGCAATTTCATGGCCCTGGGCAATTAGCTTATGGAGTGCCATACAGCCATCTTTGCCGCCGCTCCATGATAGGGCAATCTTTTTCTTCATTCGATTCACCGCTTTCATTCTTTTTATGTATGCTTTGCTTTTTTCCATTTTGATTATGATTCAAAAGAAATCACAAGTCAAAAGAAATTGCCGTCTTAAATGATAAAGTTGTATTAATATACAATAAGTTGCTTCTTAAGACGGCTATTTTTCTATCAAAAAACACCAAAATGAATAATTATCCACTTCGGCGTCTCTTGCTTCTGAATCATCGAATTACTTTACTGATTTTCCCTTTTTCTAGCAGGTTTTGAGAATCATATAAAATCTCCCCGTTAATCATTGTTAATACCACTTTGACATTTTTAATTTCTTTTTTATCCACTTTTAATATACTTTCGCTTAGCACAACGAAATCTGCCAATTTCTGAGCTTCAATGCTGCCTTTGCTGGTTTCTTCAAAGCTTGCGTAAGCCCCGTTCCATGTATAGGCGCGAATAGCCTCCAACACAGAAAGACATTGGTTTTTTCCAACGGGTGAACCGCCGCTTGACTCTCTGTTAACAGCAGCATGGATTCCGAGCAGCGGATCAAGAAAAGTCACCGGGGCATCTGATCCAAATGCAGCAATTATGTCTTTTTCTAGAAAGCCGCGTGCTGGGTACATAACATTCACACGATCCCCGTAATACTCAAGATACTTATCTCCGTTGGCATACATAAAGACTGGATTTGGTGTTACGACAACTTCTAGATCTTTTATTCGTTCCTGAAGATCATTAGAAGCAATACCCGCATGCTCAATCCGGTGGCGGTGATTGTGCCGCGGGAAATCATTGAGTGCCTTTTCAAAACAATTAAGCAGCATTTCAATCGCTCTGTCACCTTGTGCATGAGCCGTAATTTGAAAGCCTTTTTTATGTGCTTCCCCCAAGATCCTGTTTAATTCTTCCTGTGTGTAGTATAGAATTCCATAATCACTGGAGCTATGAGTATAAGGTTCCCGTGTTGCAATTGTAGGTCCTACACTGCTGCCATCTGTAAAAACCTTAGCAGGACCGATTTTAAAGCGGTCATTTCCAAGCCCGGTAATCGGACCTGCTTCAAGCATTTTGCGGACGAAATCATGAGAGCTGGTTAATGAACCAATCATTGCATAGACTCTTACCCGAATATCATTTGACTGGACGGCCTGCTGCATGATGCGCAGCGTGTCAGCACCGTCGCCATATCCGCCTGCATCATGAACACTTGTTATGCCCGCTTTAATAAATGCATCTGAAGCTAATTTCATTCCTTTTCTCACTTCATTTTCACTGAAACCTGCATATTGAAAAAGCTGCATATGCGCATTTTCAATCAGTTTTCCAGTCAATTCTCCATCTGGAAAGCGTTCGATGATTCCGCCTTCAGGATCTTTCGTATCTCTTGAAATCTTGGCCATTTCTAACGCTTTGCTGTTTGCAATTGAAGTATGATTGCACGTGCGGACAATGACGATTGGATGCTCAGTTGATAGTTGGTCAAGTTCTTGTTTTGTAGGATAACGTTGTTCAGTCAGCTTTCCTTCGTTGAATTCAGTGGCGCGAATCCATTGTCCCGGAGGAGTTTCTTTTGCTTTTTTTCTCAATGCTTCAAATAGATCTGACAGTGATTGAATAGAAGGGTCTGTGCAGCTTACTCCCAATAAATTCGTCCCGTATATTGTGAGATGAATATGGGCATCAATAAAGCCCGGCATAAGCGTTTTTCCGTTAAGATCAATGACAGTTGTTTCATCAGTGATATACTCTCTGATTGTGTCATTTGATCCGACTGCCATGATTCTGCTGCCTTGGACTGCAGCGGCTTCAGCTATTCCATCTGTTTCATCAACTGTGAGAACCTCTCCATTTATAAAGACAAAATCTGCTTTCATTATGTTCTCCTTTCATGCCTGAAATAACAATCGCCGGCACCTTAGAACACAAGGAAACCGGCGCGTTTTTTATAAAAATTTAAGCAACATCGATATATCGTTTTGCGTCCTCTGCTTCTTGAGGCTTTGTTAAATAGCAAACCGTCACCATGACAACTACGTTAGCCATCAATCCTAAGATGCCGGCATGGATGCCAAATGGAGTTGAAGCTGCTACGAGCTGGAAGTAATAGTTTACAACGGTGCCGACCAGTAATCCGGAAATTACGCCAGCTGCAGTTGCCCGTCTCCAGTATAAAGCGCTGTAAACTCCTGGTGCGAATTGGACGATCGAGCCATATGCCCCCAATAATAGAGCTATTAATCCCTGACCGCCAAAGATCGTAATGTAATACGCAAGAGCACCGATGACAAAAACACCGATTCTCATAATAAGCAGCGTCTTTTTATCAGAAAGGTTTTTCCAGATGTTTTTGACGACACCATCTGTCACTTCGAGTGAAGCGCTGTGAGTAATGGCATCAGCTGTAGACATTGCAGCAGCCAGAGCACCGGCTCCGACAAGCCCGTAAACCCATCCAGGCATATTCATGACAGTGGTTATTAAGAATGGCAGAACTTGATCTGCATTTTCAAGCTGACCCGCATCTACGACACCCTTTGCTGCAAATCCCACTAGTAATAGCGGCACAAGGAACAAGGCGAATATCGGGTAAGCGAGTACCGTCTTTTTAATGGTTCTTGAATTAGATGCATATGATTTTGAAAATAAATGAGGCCACATAATAAAGCCGATTACGGATACCAAGATAGTTGTTGAGTAGGCAGTCGGATCCATCGTTGAGCCTGATTTTCCGATTTGGAGAAATTCAGGCTGCTCTTTTATGATGTTAGCAAACATGTCTGTTGTCCCGCCGTGCAATTGATTAACGATGGACAATCCGACTACCCAGGAAATAATAATCATCAATAAGCCCTGAAAAACATCTGACCATGCCGCAGCCCGCAGTCCGCCGGTTGCAACATAAATCACCACAATCCCGTATGATACAAGGGCTCCAAGCCAAAATGGAATCCGGCCCTCTGTCATGATATTAAAGATATGAGCCATACCTGTCATTTGAGTGGCCAAATATTGAACAGATGCAAATAATGCGATTAGGCCGACAAGTATGCCTAAAATAGGGCTGTTGTACCTTCCTTTCATAAAGGCTGCAACGGTGTACAGATTGTACTTTCTCCCGATTTTCCCTATTTTTGGACCGATAATATACCAGGGTAAGATTGCAAAGGCAGTATAAGTAATAATATAAAGTGCCGGCGCACCTTTTGAATAAGCCCATCCTGGAGCTCCAAGAAACGAGAAGGCACTGAATACAGCTCCGCCCATCAGGAACCACATAACGAACAATCCCAGCTTTCCGCCAGCTATTGCAAACTCCTCAAGTGAGCCCCCATCTCTGCCTTTACCTGCAGCAACTCCAATAATTAATGCAACTACTAAGTAAGCAACCATCATGATTAAAGCGATTTGCCAGTTGGGCATTATAGGTCCTCCTCTGCGTCTTTTTCAGGATCAAGAAAATATAAACCTATTAAGGCAACAAATGTAATGACAATCCACAGGATGACCCAAAAAAATGAAAAAGGCAGTCCAAGGATAATGGGAGTTGCCCGATTGCCAAGTTCGAAAAATGGAAAAACCAGCATCATAAAAGGAATCAGTCCAACAGTTATAAAAAGGGCAGTGAATTTACGGCTGCTCATCCTTCATCTCCTCCTCTTTCTTTAATCTAAAGCCATTTTCATAGCCGTTCTGTATAATAGCTCCGTTCCAAGCGAGATATCCTCAATAGTTGAAAACTCTTTAGGATTATGGCTGATGCCGTCTTTACAGCGGACAAAAATCATTCCATAATCACATTCATACGACATTGCCAGCGAATCATGAAACGGTCCGCTCATTAATTCAATCGCATTCAGCCCGATGTTTGCGCTCTCTTTACTCATCAATTTTTTTATTCTTTCAGAGCAATAGCGCGGTTCACTATTTGTATCTTCTGAAATGGTATAAGTCAGTCCATGCTGCTCTGAAATCGTGTGGATTTTTTTTCTCAGCTGCTGTTCAATAAGATCGCGTCTTTCAATCTCAATATCTCTTAAATCGATTGTAAAGCTGACTTTTTCGGGAATGATGTTTCGTGAGTCAGGAAAGATCTTCATGCTTCCAACTGTGCCGACTGTTGGCGCCGAAACATCCTCGCTTGTTAAATCATTGAGCGCAACAACGATTTTGGCTGCTCCAACCAGTGCATCCTGTCTCATGTGCATAGGAACAGAGCCGGCGTGACCTGCAAAGCCCTCCAGTTCTACCGTCAGCCATAAGGGTCCTGAAATGCCTGTTACAATTCCAACGGGTGTATCTTTTGCTTCAAGAATGGGCCCTTGTTCTATGTGCAGCTCAATAAATGCGGAAATGCTTCCAGCAGAATATTCTGATTCCTTGAATTTTTCAGGATCACATCCAAATTCAATTAATGCCTCTTTTCGAGTGATGCCATTTTTATCTGTCCGGTCTAACTCGCCATCTTCCAGTTTGCCAAGGATTCCTCTAACTCCAAACAATCCTTTGTTAAAACGGCAGCCCTCTTCATCGCAAAACGCGACGATCTCAATCGGCATATTTGGAGTAATATTCAACTCTTTCAATGTTTGAGCGGCTTCTAACGCACCTATGACCCCGATTACTCCATCAAACCTTCCTGCATACGGCTGTGAATCAATATGTGAACCCAGCATTAATACGGGAGCCTCAGGATTCCTTCCTTCAAGACGGCCAATCAGATTTCCAAAGTGATCGATTCTTGCCGTTAATCCTGCTTCTTCCATCCAGCCTTTTACCGTTTCGACTGCTGCTTTGTCTTCAGGAGACAGAGCAAGTCTGCATACACCTGTATCACTTATTTTCCCTATCTGTGATAGAGCATGTATTCTTTCTTCCAGCCGGGTTTTGTTTATTGTCAGTGTTTTTTCTGTCAATCGTATCCCCTCCTGTGTGAATTTATAGAATATTCTGTATTAATAGTATAGCAAATTTCTCTCTATTTCATTTTTCTTAACGTAAAATGAATCATGATATGTTTTTACACTTTGTCCAATAGAATGGTTATTTAGAATTATTTTGCCGGTTCGTTGTACTTTTCTATTTATATCTATAAAATAGAATGTATAATATATACGGCCACTGGAGGTCCATTCATCAATGAAAGCAAGATACGAACTAACTAATATGAATTTAACGCTCAGCAACGTTACGCTGCGTGATTCGGTAGACAGCTATGTGCTTTTAAAAGCTGCGGATAAAAATAATAATGAAGTAACCATTAAGCTTTCGCACGATCAGGCAGAATTTTTAGAAGCGGAATTCAAAGATTTAAACCGGAGAAGAAAATCTTACTCTGACACTGTGCGCTCGGTTGATAAAGAAGAGGAAGAAGAGGATTCATATAACCTGTTCAGCAGTGAGTTCTTTAATGAGGAATAATAAAAGGTATGTCGCATGCGACATACCTTTTTTGGTTTTACAGATTTTCATTCTGCTGCTTGATTTCATCTCCGCCTAACATGATGTTGGCAGACTCTGTATTTCTGAGTTCATCTACGGAGTCTCCTGATATGTCCTTGAAATTGGGATGTGCTTGGCCATCTTTCAGCTTCAAAAACGACTCATCTTTTTCTTTTTTCATGGTTGAACCTCCTTTTTCTTAAAGGGTTTGTTTTTGGAAACGTATCTATTCGTCCTTTTCCTTGAAATGATCAGACAAGTTTACCTCCCTCCTGTCATATAAATTTAAAAATAGAGATAGGAGGTACAGTCATGCGCTTTGTCTTAATTAAAAAGAAGTGGATTTTATTTGGAGCGGCACTTTTTGCTTTAATAGGAATTGGCATTTGGTATTATTTCAGTCCGATAGCATCTCCGACCTTGAAAATCGAAAATAACAGCGGGAACCTGGAAATCAATATGGTCACAGGGGAATTCAAATCAAAAACGGATGACGGAAAAGAGATTGAAGCCTACAGATGGGACCCGGGAACGATCTATGTGCCTGAAGGAAAACAAGTAACATTAACGATTCATGGAGTGAATGGCAGTGAGCATCCATTCAGAATTGAAGGAACGGACATTACCGGTACAGTGAAAAAAGGGACCAAAACAGTCATTCCATTAAAATTCGATAAAGAAGGAATTTATCGTCTCATTTGCGATACACACTCCCATCACGGACAAGGTGTGCCGATGATTGCGTATATCGTTGTGGATTAAGGATTGGTTTATTTTTTTATAGGATAAGATCTATAAAAAGGGAACTCCAATTTTACTGGAAGTTCCCTCATTAATGCGCTTTATATTCTTAAAGTTGGATTAACTGATGACTCCTTTTAATTGCTTGTTTTGTTTCATAAAGAACAGTCAAACTACACCGAGAACGATGAATATAGTGAAAAATAAAATGGGAATCTGATAAAAGATCCAAATAGTGGGACCATAATATTTTAATTGAACATACTTTTCAATCGTCTTTTCATAAGAGGTTTTATATTCGTATTGAATAATCCATTTGCTGTTCGCCATAATCACAGTACCAAAATCATAATCACCGGGTTTAATTTGTTCTTTATTATTAATCACACCCTCTTTGCCAATTACCGCTGCAGCTCTTACATAATCAATTGGAAAATGTCTGTCTGGCCCATCTAACACTTGCTGATTTTCTTGCAGCCAATCTTCTAAACCTTATACAGGAAAAACGGCAATGAGATTTAGTTTATCCTGATATTTTTCAAAAGCCTTGATAAGATTCTTTTCATCCGCTTGCGTCAGGTCATTTGAATCTTCAAGTACATCAAATACATCATTCATGATGAGCTCTTGTTCCTCTTGCACATTATTCAATTGTGCTGCTTCATCATTGAACTCTTTTTGATCCATGATGGATAAAATGAGAAAAATACAACCCAGCACGAATGCAAATACAATAATTGCCCCTATGCAGTTAAGGAATTTTTTCTGCACTTTAAAAAACTCAGATAACCCTTTAATCATGTTCTGTTTACCGCCAAAATTTTCAATAGCAATCCGAATAGCTTCTTCTTCTGATTTAAATACAAGCTGCATAAATCGCAGCTTGTATTAATCGTTTGTCATTAAGTTATTTGCTGCTCAGTTTCCTTCCCAAAAATCGCAATGCTTTGCCGATCCGTCACAAATTCACGTCCGTTCCACTTCAAAACATTCATCATGTAACCTAACCCATCTGCACTGTACCTGCCTGGGATATTCTGATACGCATCCAGTTCATAAATGCCGTCCCGTTCAAAGTCGACCGGGTACAGTCCTGAAAGCGGAGCTACCCAGCCCTCAACAGGTTTCTTTAAAGTGCCGTCTTTATTATAAATTTCGTTCAGGTACTCCTGCCCTTTATATTGAAGGTCAAGAATATATGTTTTAGCCGGCTTTAAACTATTTACTTGAGCCTTGAATTGATCTAGATAAAAAACTTCGTATTTATTTGATTCATTAAACGTTTCAGAGTCGAAAATCTGTTTGAAGTTCCTGTCCATATAGGAAAAAACATAGGTGAATAGAATGCCTCCGCTGCCGCCTGAGTTTATGACTACTAAAATATCTTCTGCTTTATTGCCGGTGAAATCACCCAAAAACAAAGATGGATCATATCCGGCATTCTCTTTTAAAGTGATTTGCTGCACTTGTCCGGTGCCTCCATTTTTAACATTTAGCGTGATATTCTGCAGAAATGGACTGTCCGGAGTTTGATCGGCAGTCAGATAGACGGTATCAGGTATGCCATCTCCAGTGACGTCTCCTTTTTCCTCGGTCACAATATAACGGCTCATCTCAGGAGTATTAAGATAAAAATCAGCAAAATAAGGACTGTTTCCCTTCAAATTTGCTGCCTGCTGCCATGAATTGTGAACATTTTTTAATATGAGAACATAATGCTCCCCTTTGTATCTATAGGCAGCGGCTATTTCCATGATTTGGTCTCCGTCAATATCACCAACAAGAATGGCCTGGCGGTTCGTTGGATGCAATATTTCCAGCACTTCAGCTTCATGCGGTAGAAAATGCTTTATCAATGGCAAATAATTGTTATTTATCGGATTCATTCTGCACCTCTTTATTGAAACATTTGATACACTATTCTATGCGCTCTTATCTTTGGTTAGGATGAAATCATAACGATCGCAGGATGAGAACAATCGTGTATAGTAAGAGTAATGAATTTTTAAAAGGATGAATGTAAATGAAAAAAATCATCGTAATCGGTGCAGGAATCTTAGGAGCTTCGACTGCCTATCATTTAGCTAAATTCGGAGCTGAGGTCACTATAGTAGACCGCAAAGATGCAGGACAAGCAACAGATGCTGCGGCCGGAATCGTCTGCCCCTGGGTATCACAGCGCAGAAATCAAGCCTGGTATAAGCTTGCCAAAGGCGGAGCCCGTTACTATCCAGAATTAATTGATGAACTAGAAAAAGAAGGTGAATCAGATACGGGTTATAAGCGGGTAGGCGCGATTATCCTGCATCGTGATGAAGATAAGATTAAGAAAATTGAAGAACGGGCTATTAAAAGAAAAGAAGATGCACCGGAAATCGGCAAAATCACTCCATTATCCAAAATAGAAACAAAAAAAAGCTTTCCTCCGCTGTCAGATGACTATTTCTCCGTTCATATTGAAGGAGCTGCACGTGTTGATGGCCGTGCTTTAAGAGACTCCCTTTTAAGAGCTGCCGAGAAAAAGGGAGCCGTTTATATTCATGGGGATGCTAAACTTCAATATGAAGGCAACCAAGTGACAGGAGTGTTTGTTAATGGGAAAGATTTTTCTGCAGATGCGGTCATAATCTGCGCAGGAGCCTGGGCAAATGAATTACTAAAACCTCTTGGCATAACTTTTAAGGTTACCTATCAAAAAGCTCAGATTGCCCATTTGAAATTAGAAGACGCAAATACGGATTCCTGGCCTGTAGTCATGCCTCCAAGTGATCAATATTTACTTGCATTTGATGAACAGCGGATTGTGGCCGGAGCCACGCATGAAAATGAGATTGAAGGATTCGATACCAGAATTACAGCAGGCGGTCTGCGGGAGGTTTTTAATAAAGCATTAGAAACGGCTCCAGGCCTAGATGAAAGTACCTTTCTTGAAGCCAGAACAGGTTTCAGGCCATTTACACCGGGCTTTTTGCCTGTAGTAGGTTCCGTACCGGGCTGGAGAGGATTAGCAGCTGCAAACGGACTGGGAGCATCGGGGCTGACGATGGGTCCTTTTATTGGCCGAGAGCTTTCAAAGCTTGCACTTGGCATGGAACTTGAGATTGACCTCGATCTATATAAAATTGAAGGGGCTTTGGGGGACTGAAGATCTCCCTCCCTTTTTGAATTTTATATTTTTTGGATAAAAAAAGATATACGATAATCGTATATCCTCTAAATTAATCCTATTAACTTCAATCCGATGAAAACAAAGATCCAGCTGTCCAGCCTGTCGAGAATGCCTCCGTGTCCAGGAAGCAGCTTGCCTGAATCTTTTACTTTGAAGTGGCGTTTTAAAGCTGATTCTACAAGGTCTCCAACTTGACCGGCAATAGAAACGACAAAGATCAGAAGGACTGTTTCACCATAATTGTCAAATGGCTGAAAACTCATTTGCATGACAAGACCAATAATGAGAGCAATGATGATGCCCCCGATTGAACCTTCAATGGTTTTATTGGGGCTTACCTTTTCAGCAAGCTTCGTTCTGCCAAACTTTCTGCCGACAAAATAGGCCCCTGAGTCAGTTGCCCATATTGAAATTAATACTGCCAGTGTCCAAATAAGGCCTTCATCAATTCTCGCTTCTGCCAAAAACACAAAGCCAAATCCAATGTAGAGAACACCGATTAGCAGCGTTCCAGCTTTTTCGATCGAATATTCAATATTAAAAACGGTGGATGTCAGGAAAAATAAAACGAGTGCAAGCAGCACTTTAATTTGGATAATCTCAAACGTTACATTCAAAAACGGAAGCAGCGGGAGAAATAACAGCACAATTCCTGCAAGGCCAACAAAATATTTCGTCCCGTATTTTCTGATTTTAATGATGGTTGTCAATTCATGAAAGGCAATTATGGCTAAGATCATGGCTAAATAAGTAAACCAAAATGCTCCAATGTAGAATGGAATCATGAATAAAATCAAGATAATAATGCCGGTGATGATGCGTTCTTTCATTTGTTACACTTCCTTATCTTTTTTTCCATTAGAATTGATTGTACTATAAAGATAAGAAAAACGAAAAACAAATCTGTATCTTTAAATAGAAATTTCCTGTATTTCTAGTAAAATCCATCGATAAATAAAAAAGACCAAATGCATAAAAGCACTTGGTCTTAAAATTATGTAGATCAGTTTTCTTCTGCTTCTTCTTCCATCAATTTATCAAACGCAGCCGATACTTTATCGAACTCGTCGTCGCTTTCTATGGCAGTGAAGTCTCCTTCTTCGTCTACACGAAGGAAGTAGATGTCAATGTCTTCGTCTGTTTCTTGCTGAATTTCTTCAACAAAACCAACTGCAACATATTCAGTGCCGTCTACTTCTAATACCCCAAGAACTTCTACTTCCTGCTCCTGATCGTTCTCATCGCTGATTGTAAAAATCTCGCCTACTTCAATTTTATCCATCGTAAAATCTCCTTCCATTAGTTGAAATTTGGATGAATTCTTTGCTTTAGTTATTTTCCCTAACTCAAATAATATAATCCTCTTTTGAAACCAATTTATTATAACACTTTAAACGGTAATTACCTATTAACCGTTTTACAGCAGCGGATTCATTAACGAAGCTGTTTTTCTTTTCTATAAAGACATGTAAAAAGTAGATAGCTCTAATAAAATAGATCAGGCAGGTTATCAAAAATACTTATGAGAGCCTTAACAAAATTAATCGAGCCAATAAAAAAGCATACGGCAGGGCCGAATGCTTATCTTTCGTTATTTATAAAATACTTTATCTACATTATATTTAGCCTGAAGCTCATTAATAATGTATGTCTCGTAAATTTCACGATCTACTGCATTGTCTACGATGCAAACGGCAATTTCATGTACTTCATCACGGTTGTTTTTGATTGGAGATACAGTATCTTCAAAATGTTTTTTGATTCTTTGTCTAAGCTTGCGTGCTTTGCCTACAAACAAAAGCTCATCATTGATATTGTAAAACATGAATATTCCGCCTTTATCGCGGGGAATTCTGTTGTAATCAGTAAAACCGTATTCGCTGCTTAATGGAGCTTCAACAGGCTGACCTTTAACCGGATTTCTTGTCAGGACAACATCTGCTCTAGGGATTTCAATTTTAATCATTAAGATTCACTTCCTATATTATGTGACTTGTTCTTATCAAATTCGTGCGAAAAATGAACTTATGTATTATCTCATACGTATAGCGGAAAATGCCACCAAATCTTATAAAAAGAGTATTCAATATATTAATTTGTTTTCAGCTATAAGGTACACATGGTTTTGTTTTTCTGCGAAAACGGCTGATTCCCCTGTCTTGAGGGTGCTATAGACAAATGCAGATACCTGCAGACGGGCACCTGTTGAAAGTTTAACATGATAGACAGGCTGAGACATGACATTCATTCCTGATTCTAAAATGTCTGCAGTCTCGTACTTTTCCAAAATGGACCCTTTATGTGTTGTAATTGTGAGTTCGCTTTTTACAAAGCCTGTCCAGGCATAATAAAGGAAAAGTCCTGCCATAAAGAAAATGATCAGGTGTGTCGGCCGCTTCATTAAAATCACCTCCATATAGTTATATCCAATTTCAGCATAATAAAAAGCTGCGAATTCATTCCGCAGCTTTTTTCAGTTTTATTTCTTTCACCTTTTGAAAATCCTCATCTGGCCACCATGCTCCGCAATCATCAGAAACTACACATGCTGCACATTTTTCCAGATCATACACCTTCATTCCTGTAATTGGCGGAGAATAAAGGTGGATAGTGACAAGGTTGGTGCCTTGTGCCTCCCCCATTTTATGCACGCCTCCTATTGGCGCAAAAAAGATCTTCCCGCTCTCTTCTTTCTCTGTGAATAGTTCAGAAGGCATTTGATTCTCTTTCACCTCATATATAGTGTTTTCAGAAACTCCGTTAATGACTTGAATCCACCCATGCGACTTCCCGTGATCATGAGGCGCACATTCCAGTGCTGACCAGTTCATCACAAGCAGCTCAAGTGATTCATTTTTATAAAGGAGCTTTCGGTAGTATGGTTTATTTAGTTCATTGTTAAGAAATGGTTCTAATTCTTCAAGCTGTATATTCAGATTTTTTAAAGCTTCCAATAATTCCATTTTTGACGCAGTTTGAATACTTCCAAGAATGGTTTGGACTTTATCAATTAGCTTCAAAATAGTAACCTCCGTTCAAGTTCAAGTATCACTTTAAACATTATGATTCGATATCTTATCCATATGTAAAAAAATTTCTAGCAACTTTGTCACATGTTTCGATGTGGGTGAATAACCTAAACCGCAGAGGAGGGATTATGATGAACAATTACCAATATGGGTATTACCCTGGGAATTGGACGCAGGAAGAACCATATGAAACTAGAGAAGATGCAATGAGCACTTGCAGAAGGCATATGAATTTTTATGTCATTGCACGAATGTCAGATGGCTCTCAAGTTGAAGGAATTATCGAGGATATGGATAATGAGGGTGTCACGATGATGATTCCTGAAGAAGTGGAAGAAAGTGAAATGGATGCGAACAGGCAATATGGATATAGAAGAAGATTCCGCCGTTTCCGAAGACGCCGTTTTCCGTATTACGCGTTTATCTTTCCATTTTTCATCCCATATCCATTCTATTATTAACAGCTAAACTCATGAATCGAAGAGGTTTCCTTATGAAGCCTCTTTTTTCTAATCATTACAAGCGTAAAATCCTGTGCTATGATAGGGAAAGAAATGTACATAGTAAGGAGCTTTTCGATATGAATTCTAAAGAAACACAAGAACAAATCATCCGCAATTATCAGCGCGACGAGCAAATGATGATACTTGTCTTTGCCCAATGGTGCATCAATCATGATCTTGACCCTGCAGAACTTTATGTACGCGCATACCCTAATCAGGCGGAAAATCATGAATTGAAGCAAGCAATCGAATTAACTGTCCCCAAAGAGGAAGCTGGCGAAATTTCAAACGATACACTTCTTGGTGTACTCTCCCTGTTTGGAAATGACGATCTTGCTTTTGTGGCAACGGAAGAGATTTCTAAATGGAAAAATAAATGATGACATGAGAAAACCCAACAGAAGTTGGTTTTTTTGTGTTAAAGGTTTGAAAGATCCTTTTTCTTTGAAGGCTTTGTAATCGTATATTCTTTAAAAGATTCACTCTTTGTAAAAAGATTAAATATATACTCTTTTGTTATCTTTAAATTCTCTTCTGCTTTTTCAGCGAGATAAGAAACTCTTTCAAAAATAACCGATTTTAAATGAGCTATATCTCTTGAAATTTTCTCGGTCAAAGCTTCTTGATGATTGATTTTCTCGATTACACTCTGATGAAACACCTCTTGCAGTTCAAGCCTGTTTTTAATCTGTTCTTTAAGTTCAGCATGCGAATCCAGCTGGTCTATTATTTTCCCCTGTAAACTCTCATACGTTTTAAATCTCCCTGAAAGTTCTCTTATAGACTGGTCCTGCAATGTAAGCTGATCAATAATTGCCTGGCTTACATGACCTTCACTTAATAACTTGCTCATCATTTCTTTGTTTGAATTTTCCAGGATTTCTAATCGTTCACTCATTATTTTTGATGCAGACTGCTGTGTTTCTATATTTGACAGCAGCGGTGATGTCGCAGCTTCCTGTTTTTCTAATTTCCGGTAAACAGCATGAAAGTGCTGCGTTTGCTCTGTTCTGGACTCATGCAGTAAGCTGTTTAAGGCATTTGCTGCATGTGAAAGTTCAGTATTTACTTGCTGCTGATGTTTCAGAAAGTCTTGCATATAATTGACCCGGAAGTATTCCTGATTTGAAGTACTCGCTGTTGAAGGAATCGTTAAATAAGCCTTTGATTGACCTTTATGGCTGTCGTTATTGGACACGTTTTCCCTCCTTCCTCTCCTATTCATTCTTTATAGTCTATGTAGGTGTCTTTTTCCATGTGACCCTCATATGTTTGGGCTTAAAATTAAGCGAAGTGTTGGTTAACAGAAAAATAGAAGGAAATTGAGAATTAATGGAGAGTTCTTTGGCAGCATGAATGCCATGAATCGTTTTTTTAGAACTAATCTTCAGAACGGGGATAAACTTTTCAGGCACCTTATTTCGGTGTGAACGAAATTAAGATACCAATGCAGAAAAATGTAAGGGTTCTCATTTTTTTAATGCAAAAAAATAAATGAATTGAATTTACAAGAGATTTAATTCATTTGTTCATCCACAGAAAAAACAGCCGACTATTTAAGTAAGGACATAAATTTATCATTTACGTAGACCTTTATTTCTCTTTCAAGTTTTTTTGATTGAACGAACACCTTGAAGTCTTCTTTTGATACATCAGATTTTGTCGCTATGTCGACTAAAAATGCTAATTCTTTATTTGAAATGACCGTTTTCATCATAGTCCTCCTATATTTGAATTAATATATGATTCGTTTTTAAGAACGTTTTTCCGAGGGTCACCACAATCTGCTTTTTAAATCCTTTATTTAGGGCATATTATGTGTGGAGGTGAATGGAATGAGCAGTAAATTTACAGGATCAAACCGCGGTAAAGCAGCACCCAGCGTGAATCCTCAGGGCCATGGAAAAGATACTGAGTTTTCATCTGAACCTAAAAGCGAGCTTGAGAATAGAGCTAAAAAATCCAATACGAAAATTTAGAAAACGGGAGGCAATGCTGCCTCTTTCTCTTTCCTTAGCTATTAATTGTTATAGGATTGGCTCAGCTCCTGAACGATATATTGTTGCTTACCTGACAACTAAAACAATTTATGAATAGTATGCAATAAAGCCTCTCTTGTAAAAAGAGAGGCTATTTACTATTTTGCCGCTTTAAAGAAATAATCACTCAGGAAGGATTTGTTAGCTTTAGATTTTAGAAAAAGACAGAACCTATAACTGCATTAAAAAAAGTAATTATGAAACGGGTGATTGAAAATGAATAAAAATAATATCCAAATCCTTCCCATCATTGCTTCTATCGGCATTGGCGCAGCTGCATACAGTTTGATGACAGGCCGCGGAGGACAGCTTCAGAATATGATGCCGCAATTAACGGGAATGAGCAGCCAAGGGGCAAATAACCAATTTTCTGCACAGCCGGATCAAAATCAGTAAAATTCAGCTGATCGGGAGAACGAACTGTGATGGGTTCTCCTGATCACAAAAATGAAAGGAGAAGCCA
Organism: Metabacillus idriensis; assembly: GCF_009674765.1. GTDB lineage: Bacteria > Bacillota > Bacilli > Bacillales > Bacillaceae > Bacillus_P > Bacillus_P idriensis. Next base: position 1,556,012 of record NZ_WKKF01000001.1, read on the forward strand.
TATGGATATTCATTTTTCTAACATGCTAAATAGAACGAAAATGAATCTAATTCAAGCCGCTGCTTTTGTCAAACAGCGAATCGATTCACTAACAGGAACCCAAACTGCTACCATTGAACAATTAGCAGCTTACATCCGGTTCCATCCGCAATCTGTAAAAAGGACCAAGCATCTTTTAGGTCTGACCTTTTCGTTTTATACATTGGACCAAGGTGATGTCCATTACAAGCTGGAAACCAGGGGGTCTAAGATTTTACAGCTTGATGTACGTACTTTAGACCATAAGGTAGTAGCTTACAGGTCTTACCTGGATCAATCTAGTGTGGATAAACCAATCCGTTTTTTTAAACTGACATAACTAGAGAGCTAAAATCATTAGCTCTCCATATTCCTATTTTATTTCATCTGTGATTATTTTGTATAAATCAACTGAATATGAAGATGGCATATCTCCTTTTAATTCTTCCAGCTGATCCATCATCTCTTTTGCTTCTGCCAAATAAGAAATCGCTTCTTTCATTTTATCTTTATAAGCTTTAGTTGTTCTTTGAATTTCTGGTGCAAATCTTTCATCAGTTCCTTGCGTTATGCAATTTTCATACATATCAATTATTTCATCTGCATGACGCTCAGGCTCATATTCATGAGGTGCCGTACTGTCAAAAATCGCAATGCCTAGTTCCCGCAGTATGACCATGTCGAGGCTGTTTGGATCAAATCCGCAATGATAGACTTCAACATCAAACCCTCTTTCTTCACCAGCGGCTGCAATTTTCTTCAGCATTGTCGATTTGCCTGAACCTGCTCTGCCTTTAATAAAATAACGCTTTTCGATATCTTCTGTTAAGTTTTGAATAAAGTCTACTGCTCCATCAGGTGTAGCTGCGCCAAGGAAGCGGTGTTTTACATCAGAAGGTTTGCCGGCCTTCTCTTCTCCATAGAAAAGGTTTATAAGATCAGTTGATAACTGATTCGCTTTAGTAAAATCCATATTTGCGATATATATATCTTCAATATCATCATGTGCTTTCAGCGAAGCTGCGAACGTTTCGTATGCTTGCTTTAATTTAGAAGAAATGTCAGCTGTGAGCTGTCCGATTGCATCATAATTTGCAGATTGGTGTTTCATGTCATTATTCATGACAATCACTTCAAGATTTTCTATCGGGATGTGACTGCGAATATCTGGCACCGCATCATCTATGATTCCTGTTCCGGCACTTGGAATAATGAACCCGTCGAGCCACTCATTATTAGAAGGACAGTGTAAATACTCAATAGAATGTCCGGCTGCAAGGAATGATTCACTAATCGATTTCATGTATTCTGATTTATAGGCTCTTGACCCGCCCTTAAGCATGAACACTCGTGATAAATCCTTAAATGCAGAACCATACAGGCTGAAATAACCTTTAGCTGTATTCCCGCCGGCAAAATAATGAAGAGCTTTTCCGCTCATCTAATCATCCTCTCACTCTTTTTTTCTAACATATGTTCAAAGTGAGTAAGGGTGAACGCCTATTTTTAAATTCATGAATTTGTGAATCATAGAAGTTGTATGATTCCACAATAACGAGCAAATTTAGAAAAAGAGGAAACATAGACCCTGTTTGATTCCTCAAAGCAGATCAAATCCGGAAAAAGAGGAAGCATAGACCCTGTATGATTTCTCAAAGCAGATCAAATCCAAAAAAGAGGAAACATAGTCCCTGTTTGATTCCTCAAAACAGATCAAATCCAGAAAAAGAGGAAACATAGACCCTTTTTGATTCCTCAAAACAGATCAAATCCAGAAAAAGAGGAAACATAGACCCTTTTTGATTCCTCAAAGCAGATCAAATTCGAAAAAAGAGGATTCATAGCACCTCGTCGAACCATCAACCCCGCCCCAATCTTAAAATAAAAAACCTGCATTTCTGCAGGCTTCAAAAAATACTTATTGGACAGTGCTCTCTAAATCTTTTACTAATTCAAAGAGAAAACTATAGATCATTTCAAATGCTTTGTTCAAGGTTAAATCTCCATGAAAGCCCTCTATGAGATCACAATCAAAATTCACATCCCATAAACCGTCTTTATCATTGAAAAGCAGCTGGAATTTTGTTGTCTCTCCATTAGCTTTTTCATTAAACCATTTTCGGATGCTGCTTCCGGCTGCCTTTTTCTGTTTTAAACCGAGCAGTCCTTTGTACGTGCCAAAAACATCATCATGTTCTAGCGTTAAGCCGTCAATTTTAATAATGTTAAACCAATCAGATTCTAAATAAACAAACTCTTTTTGATTCGATTTTAAGAAATTTACTTTTTCCTGAAGAAACTGAGATGGATTTTCAGCTGAAATCAATTCTTCTGTTTCTTTATCAACGCGTTCCATATAAGCATCTTTGAATCGAGACTGTGCTTTCTCTTCCACTAGTTTAATTTGTTCAGGAACAAGGCCATGCGCCTCAGCAAATTCTTTCTCTTGTTTGTAAAGGCCAATAGATTGATTTTGCGGATGATGATTTATTTGATTTTCAATATATGCTTTAATTGTTTTTTGCAGCATGTTCAGTCCTCCTGTATTTGCGGAAATCTATTCCTATCATAACCCAACATGAAACTGCTGCAAACATATTAAAAGATCGAACCTGGTATTCAGATTCGATCCATATAGGCCTTTTATGAATAATTATCCTGCAGAGCTTTATCCAGCAGCTTTTGACACCTATCAAGCTCTGCCTTCAGCTGTTTTTTATACAGCTTTGCTTTCTCATAATCCTCGAACTTGTAATAAACGACCTCCTGCAGCTTCATGCCCTCTTTCTTTCTTTTAACCTGCTTCAATACTCCGTCTTCTATCAATTCATGCAGCGATTTATATACTTCTGAATGATTTGGTCTGTATCCATATCTTCTGAATTCATCACGGAGTACATCAAGCAGCTTTAACCCATACAGCTTATCCTGTTCCGTCATTCGGATCATATAGAGCTTAAGAAAAGCTCTCTGTTTTAATAAAAATCCGCTCGCACTTCGTTTCTCACCCATTCGAAACATCTCCCTCCTGAAGATATTTTGATAGCATTATGTTCTAATAATTCAATGTTTTTAGAAAAATTCCTGCTTTATATTGAAAATTGAGTCTTTTGCCCCTTTGTAAACATATAGAGTTATATTAATTAAAGGATATTTTGGAATAGTGTCTGAGCAAAAATAGATTTACAAATGATTATTTAGAACATGGTTTTATTAGAATTAAAAAGCTTTTCAATCTTATATCTATTGAATTTATTGGTATGCTTTTTAAGCAAGCTATTGTTTAGAACATTGTTTAAGTCAAGTTTCTGATAGCACTTTCTCTGAGGATTATGCTTGACAAGAAATTACCGCTTCCCTGTTTCTATTACATTTTCAGATGAACCGGCAATAGTTGTCGGGAAACTATATGAACATTCTGGTCAATGGAAGTTTAATAGCGTGGAATTAGGTTATTTTGAAGGTCTTGTAGCATTATTCCAGGATTTCACAGTAAAGATTGAAGCAGAAACTTCTGCTCAGCAGATCAGTCCCTCCTCCCTTAAATGAATTTCTGATTTTATATAAGTCTCTAGACATTTTATTTCTTTTTTCAGGGAAGAAAAAACAGGTTCTTCTCAGATATCGTCTGGGGAGAATTTTTTAAACTATGATAATTTAAATCATAGTTTAACTTGATTATCTTAATAACTATAAACAAAAAAAGTGACCCAAAGCTCTGGACACTTTTTATACATTAAATATTGTTTAGTTAGAACATCGTTTAATTAGAAATCCTTAAGGTTTCAATTAATTAGATTTAATTCCGAAAACTAGATATTTCTGTCCCAAAAAATTTAATACTGTATAAACACTTGTCCCAAGCATGACCGCAAGCATATCCTCCGTCATTATTAAAAAGTGTGGAAATATAAGATACAAGAATTCAGCTGCCGCCTTTCCAAAGGAAAATGCTGCAAAATAACACACAATAACTACTGCTATAAACCGCGGAAGACTTTTTTTGATGCTGGTTTTACTTGAAAATGTGAAGGAACGATTTAAATAATAGCTGACAGCTGCACCGATGATGTTTCCCCAAAAAGTTGAAAGCCAGTAATCCGCGTTAAAAAGATTAAGGAAAAGGAAGATTGCTGATAAGCCTGCAGCTGTATTCATGATTCCAACGAGAATGAATCTAATAAATAATGGATCAAAACGAATTAAATTACTTTCTGAGCTCATAACGAAAGTCTTCTTCCTGAATATTGTTTTTTTGAATCGGAAGATTGAATAAGTCAATATCGACAATATATTTAGGACGCCTTTTGGTTTCTTTGTATACTTTTCCTATATACTCCCCCACTAAGCCTGTGGCAATCATCTGCAATCCTCCTATTAACCATATAGAGGCAATTAATGATGTCCACCCCGTTTGTGTCCGGCCCAGATATTTCATCGTCAGACAATAAATGCTGAACAGAAGGCTGACAAGGAAAGTGATCAACCCCATTGATAAGACAAAGCGAATCGGTGTCACTGAAAAAGATGTAATGCCATCAAACGCAAATGACAGCATTTTGCTTAATGGATACTTGGTTTGCCCTGCAAGCCTTTCTTTCCGGTCATAATAGACCTTGGCTGATCTAAATCCAATAAGCGGAACAATGCCCCTCAAGAACAAATTAGCCTCATCAAATCCTTTCAATTCTTGTACGGCCCGTTTGCTCATCAGCCGATAATCTGCATGATTGTAGATAAGCTCGACTCCCAGCTTTTTCATTATTTTATAAAACCATTCCGCCGATTTGCGTTTAAAAAGAGTATCCGTTCCTCTTTTCTTTCTGACTCCATACACGATTTCAAAGCCTTTTTGATAGGTGTCTATAAATTCATAAATGACTGTGACGTCATCCTGCAGATCCGCATCAATAGTGATTATACAGTCAGATCCTTCCTGGGCAGTGAACATCCCAGCAAGCAATGCATTTTGATGCCCTGCATTTCTTGATAGTTTTAATCCTGCCACTCTTTCCATATGCAGGCATGCTTTATTAATAATTGACCAGGTAGAGTCTTTGCTGCCGTCATCAATGAACAGGACCCTGCTTTTTAATGATACTTTTTTTTCTGTTACCAAATTTTCAAGAACTTGACTGAGATTATGAATCGTATGAGGAAGAATTTCTTCTTCGTTATAACATGGAACTACAATAGTTAAAGTAGGTGCATTCATAATGTAGAGTCTCCCGTGTTGTTTATTTTGCCTTATAGAGATAAATTTTCCACGCCGATTCCTCAGAATGAAATACTTTATCTAAGATTAAATGGTTCTTTTCCGGCTGTTCAATCGGCAAGCTTGAAAAAATATACTCACCGCCCATTTTTTTAAATGGTACCGTATTCAGATCAAGATCCTTAATTCGATTAGTTGAATTTTTAGTAAACATATACTTTTTCCCAAGCTCGCTGCTAAAGAGATAGCATCTTCCTCCCCACTCATCAAAATAAATCCTCAGTCTTTTATTTTTACTGAGTTCATTTTCGATGATTTTCCGAAATTGGTATTTATACGAGAGCGGGTAAAAGTTGTTATACGTATCGAGAGTATAAAATCCATTGTATTGAGCGATGGCAGGATGCAGTCCGAGGCTTGCAACTCTATAATCTTCAACTGGCAAGCCGATATGTTCTTTAATTTCAGCAAACTGTTCCTCTGCATAAAACTCTTTTACAGATGGTTTCTTTTGATAAATAATTTCATCATTAAAGAGGCCAAGCACTATTACTTGAGCTAAAATACACGCCCCGATTACCCCCTTTTGGGGGAATTCACTGTATAAAATCTTTAATCCCAGAGCGAAACCCACATAAATAATGATCGGCCGCAAGAAGTGGAATCTTGCAAAGTTAAAGGTATCCATGAAATGAAAACGTTCCGTTAAAGGAAGCCAGCCCTTATAAAACCAGAATGCATACCAGGCTGATAAACAGAAATTTAAAATGAATAAAAAAACAAAAGGCTTTTCTGTTTTCCATTTTCCTTTTCGTATAATTATGTATAAAGCAAACAGAGTGACAGGCAGGATAATCAAGCCATGAACGGTCATGACATGTGTATGGCCTAATACAAAGTTCTTAAATGTAAGCCTTATGACCCGCCATAATGGCAGCCTCGCATGAAAGTACTCATCACGGCTATTTGGTTCAGAAGAAAATAAAAAGGAATAGATTAACCGATATTCAACGATACAATAGACAAATATCATGTATCCGATTGAGATCAAAAAAGGCAGATTCCACTTCTTTTTTTTCATCACATCCATGAGCCATAAAATGCCTATAGCAGTTAAAAAAAAGAAAAAACCTAAAACAAAGCTTGAGTAAAAAGGGAGCAAAGTTAAGACTGCCATGCTGAGCCAATAACGATTTCCATTTCTGATATTTAAAAATGCCCATAAAGCAAGTGGCATTCCCAGAGTGCTGAGCATTCCCTGGGGCCAGAAAGGGGTCAGGGCAAATGTTAAGGCTGTTCCTGCAGTAATAAACCAATATTGCCTTTCTGTTAAGAAATGGTCCTTCAAGAGAAGATACATGCCTAAAAAGGCGAAAATTCTTGTGATTGATTGAGAGAATGCATAAGCTGTCATAGTCGGGAACCAATTGTACAGCCAGATTTGAAGATTCCATTCAGAACCAAGAGCATTTCTGGGCAGTCCGTTTATAATTTGCGGCAAAGTTTCATTCAGCCCGCTTAAAAGGTAACCATTTTCCGTCAGCACTTTATACCAGGCAAGATTAGAATCCAGATTATCATGAACGCGGATGTGCGCATTTTCATTCAGGATAAAAAGCGGTGCTACATATAAACCGATGGCCAGTATACATAAATAGATTAAAATGTGATCAAAATGCCTTTTATGTTCCATATTTTCACCTCGGGGCTAAGGCAGGTGTGTTTCCTTTAATTTTTACAACTTCCTATAAAATATTCCATCTACTTTTGTATCTAAATAAAAGGCTGTTTTCGTATAGATTGTTGGTTTTAATGATAAATGTTGCCCGCTCCTTTCCGCTCCAGGAACTTGCTTTCCGCGGGGAGCATGGGAGCCTCCTCGGCGTTGCCTGTGGGGTCTCCCATTTTGCTCTATATCCCGCAGGAGTCAAGTTCCTTCCGCTACAATCCACTTAGGGTTTTTAACATTTAGTCTAATAGCAACAATATTTACTAAAAGAGCAAAATAAAAAGACTTGCTTTTACACAAGTCTTAAAAAATATCGCACTTTAAAGGTCAAAACAAGCTGCACCCATTCGCAATAAGCAGCTGGGCGATTTAATGGACATTGGTTTTAGTGATGATTCTTTTTGCATTTGTCACACTTACAATGGTGTTTCTCTTTTTTCTTGCATTTGTCACACTTACAATGATGCTTCTCTTTTTTCTTGCATTTATCACACTTACAATGGTGTTTCTCTTTTTTCTTGCACTTATCACACATGCAATGATGCTCTTCTTTTTTCCAATCGTCACTCATGCAATGATGCTTTTCTTCTTTCTTCCAGTGATCACACATGCAATGGTGCTTCTCTTCTTTTTTCCAGTGACCACACTCGCAATGGTGCTTCTCTTCTTTTTTCCAGTAACCACACTCGCAATAGTGCTTCTCTTCTTTTTTCCAGTGATCACATCCGCAATGGTGCTTCTCTTCTTTTTTCCAGTGATTACACCCGCAATGGTGCTTCTCTTCTTTTTTCCAGTGATCACACCCGCAATGGTGCTTCTCTTCTTTCTTCCACTCATCACAAACTTTGACACATTTACAGATCCATTTATCATCGTGTTTTTTGCAATGGTCACATGAACATTGTTCGCCCGAATGTTTAACTCGTTTGCAGATTAATCGTATTTCAACATGCTTCTGGCACATATTTTTCACCTCTTTCATTAATCCATACTAGAGGTACAGTCATCATTAGTTAATAAACCCAACATTGCAAGAAGACGTCTTGATCTATCAGACAAACGTATGACTATCGCTGTGCATAGCTCCCGGATATCTCATTCAAATCTTGCAAAGAAAGAATAATGTAATCTGTGACTGATCCCTTATACTATCTTATTAAGAAATTCTTTTTTCGTATGGTTAGATGAAGTGATTCATTCATCCAATTTTCTTAGAATCCTATGTAAATAGCTTATTTTCCACGTGAAAAATGAAAGCACCCTATTATAGGTGCTTTGATAGTATGATATTTACCCTATTCGAATTTGCTGCCTTTGAAGCAATTTAAGTGTTATATCCAGGATCATTTTCTCTGACAATTCAGTAAAGGTTTCAATTTTTGCGTCTTTTTTTCGATGATCTTTTTTAACATGCTTTTTTTCAAAATCTTCTTCATATGCTATGATTTCCATGCTGAGTTTGTCAGAAAGTTCTTTAAATGAATTTCTTTTAGAAGAGCTTGAATGCTTAAATTCATTCTTATTCTTACATTCTTCACATTCACATCCATCTTCTTCACTGCACAGTTCAATGTACTCTTCAAGCGGGATTTCTAAAATGATTTCTCTTTTGTCGCAGCTCTCATCACACTTGCACTCTTCTTTCTTTATGCTGCGGTTCAGTGCTTCGTCAAATTCAATTATGTCAGCCTTTACAAGTTCACAAAAAGGCAGTTCATTAAAATGTTCTGTACTGATTTGATGGAATTGAGAGATGTCAGTGGATAATAATTGGTCTTTTTCTGGAAAACCGATTCCAAGCGGCTGTGCAATAAAGAAACCGAACTCTTCTTTCGAATCACTGACAGGTCCTACTGGAGGAGTAAGAAAACGTTCAATTTCAGCAACACAATCAAAAGGCACTTCAACTGTCAGTGATTTAATAACAGATGAAACAGATCCTTTGCATTCCTCTTTTGGATTTGAAGCATATTGAATATTCTTGCGCACGAACCCGCTCAAAAATAGCTGCCCGGAAGTTGCATATTCTCGGTTAATTAGGCGGCATTGGGTTAAGAAAACTCTTTTTTTAATTTCTTTAATTTCAAGAACTTTTTCTCCTTTAGGAAAAGTGATTTTAGCATGTACTGGAATTTCTATTCGGACTTCCTGCAGCAAGACTGGAACTTTAATAATGATACCAGTTGATGGAGTTGCTGATGGATCTACAATCGTTGCTTTACAGTGCTGCATGGAAGTGCTTCTCGGAAATGGCTCAACAGACATTAAGTGATTCCTCCTTAAGTTTTTGTGCAATTTATCATATGCAAAAGGCATTCGCCTGTTTGGACTCGAAAAATAGATACAAGTCTATTTTTGGGTGCACACTTAGTAATTTCAATACAATAAAATATGATGTGTAACTATTTATGTACCAAAAAAAGACTGCCGGGTAATACCCGACAGCCCAAACCCATTATTTACTGATGTTTGCTGATTAGCCTTCGAGTCCACCTGGTGCTGGCCCTAAAGAATCAACTCTGACTTGTTGTTTTTGCAATAGTTTAAGTGTTAAATCTAATACCATTTTTTCAGAAAGGCGTGTGAATGTACCCTCGCCTACGATTTCTTCCTCTCCTACTCCGCCAGCTGCAGGGAATGGAACTCGGTCTAGAGACTCATCGAATTCAATGATATCAGCTCTGATCAGTTCACAGAAAGGCAATTCGTTGTAGAATTCTGTACTGATTTGATGGAACTGAGAAAGATCTGTGCCTTCTAAACGGTCTTTTGCAGCAAAGCTTCTGTCATTTGGAAGCTGCTGAGAGATTAAATAACCAAACTCTTCGCGAGAATCAGTGAATGGTCCGACAGGGAAATTTCTGAAATTTGTAATTTCTGCTACACAGTCGAATGGAACTTCGACAGTTAATGAATTGATTGTTGATAAGATTTCACCAGCAGCATCTGCAACTGGATTTGCAGCGTATTGAATGTTTTTGCGCACAAAGCCGCTAAGGAAAAGTTTTGCTCTGTAATTAGCAAGTGTGTCGCCAGAGCCAGGAGCACGGTTAACAAGACGGCATTGTGTCACGTACGTGCGTTTTTTGATTGTTTTGATTTCCAAAACGTTTTGCCCTGCTGGAAAATCAATTTCTGCATGCATTGGTATTTGCACTGATACTTCATTCAACAATACCGGAACTTTAATAATTGGATCCGGCGATGCTGGAATTGGATTTGGTCTGACGTTTGTTGCGTCACAATGATTTGTAGATGTTGTTCTTCTGAACGGATTTACAGACATCTATTTATTCCTCCTAATATTTTTTAGACAAAGAAAAAGCGTAAAATATAGATTTTGTCAATAATTGTTCGCTTTATCTTCGTCCTTGTATAGATAATGTGAAAAGAGACGTTATTGAGACGGCATTTTATTCAGAGCATTCGCCTCTTTTTAGGAAATATTAAAAAATCGAAGCCCTTTTTCCCTTCCATTTCATACACATCTCATACCATGGGCAATGGACCTATTTTCATCATCAAATTCCAATTATCTAATCCATTCAGATTTTCAATGCATAGTCTATTTTCAGAGAAACTTACATGAAGGGGGATTATTGTGTCTTCTTATAACACTGGAAAAGAATGCTGCACCGGAGCCTGTGACAACTGTAAATGCCGGGACATTAATAGGTTCCTTGAATCGGTTTTAACTTTAAATCATGCTTTATCTGAAGCGATCTATGAAGAGCTTCTTGCAATTAAAGAAATTAAAAAGGCTGTTTCGTCTGAATTTCTGTTCAATTTAAAAAAGGATTTAAACAATACATTGAAACTGGCTATGAACAAAGAGGTCATTGTAGAAATGCTGCTTGAAGAAGTGAAGGATCAGTGTGAAATTATTTTTTATGATACAGAATACGAAGAGGATGAAGAACAGCTTCATTCGCACCAAGCTTGCTATGCAGATGAACATGAAGATGAGAAATGCCTCTATTCACATAACGAACCCTTTAGACTAAATGAGTTTGAAGTAATTGATAATGAAGTTTTAAAAGAAGAAAATGATGAAGTAGTCAAGTGTGTGAAAGAACCTCTTAAGGAAAACAAGAAAGAAAAAAAATTAAAGGAAGAGGAAAAACAAAAAAAAGATTCAACTAAAGAACTGAAAGAAGACAAAAAAGAGCCTGCTAAAGCAACAAATGAAGATAAAAAGGAAAAACAAGAAATAGAAAAAAAGGAAAAGAAACAAGAAAAACAGGAAAAAACCGTGATACAGGAAAAGGAAAAAAGACTCACTGCAGAGATAATAAAGGAAAAAGTTCCTGAAAAACCAAACTATCACGATTCTTATAAATATGAGAACGATGAGGATGAAGAAACTTTTATTGTAATTCGTTCCAAAGGGAGAAGATAAGCAAAACAGTCAAATAAAAAAGCCTCTTTATATTAGAGGCCGTCTATAGATTATTCATTTATTTCAATAAAATATGGATTGCTGCCTATATTTTTTCTAATTTCATCTGTCATTTTCAAGGGTTCAGATGATGTCTGCTGATGATCACCCTCCGCTTGAACACTCCCGTCATAGTGCAATGGCTTTTGCTCCATCTATATGTTCACCTCCCAACCATATTAAGTATATTATACTAATTTTTAGGTAATATTTCCTTATAAATATTTCTTTTTTACCAATTTATTCTCAAAAAAACATTCTATTACTAAATAGAATGTCCATCCTTTAATCATTTATTACGGAGTCAGTGAATTTGAAGGCGATTGCTGACTTCTTTGCCTTACATTTTTAATATTTATCCTAATAAGAATTGAAACAACCATTGCTGCTGTAAAAGCACCACCGAAGATAGACAGGGTCAAGGAGTAGCTGTCAGTCGTTTCTCTGATCCAAGAAACAAGAAGCGGTCCTGCAAGCCCCGCAGCTGCCCATGCAGTCAAAATGTATCCGTGAATAGCACCCAGCTGTTTTGTGCCGAAGAGATCGCCAATATATGCTGGTATGGAAGCGAATCCTCCCCCGTAACAGGTTAGAATTAAAAAGATGAGAGCCTGAAAGAGGATGGCGTTTGTGATACTCGGAAGCATAAAAAAAGCAGCTGTTTGAATAACAAAGAATGCCGTGTAAACATTTGGACGGCCAATATAATCAGATACAGATGCCCAGCCGATTCGTCCAAATCCATTAAATAATCCCATGATTCCTACCATCGCTGCGGCTGCAGCTGCGCTTAATCCCGCAATGTCCTGAGCCATCGGGGATGCTACGGATATAATCGCAATTCCGCAAGTAACATTAATAAAAAGCATGGTCCACAATGCCCAAAACCGGAGCGTTTTGACGGCTTCGTTTGCTGTAAGCTGGGATAAATCACTCTTTATCGTTTCTGCCTGCTGCTGATTCTCTTTCATATTAGCAGGCATCCATCCTCCAGGCGGAGGGGCAAGATAAAGGGATGAAGAAATCATGATCAAAAAATAGACGGTCCCAAGGATATAAAAAGTCTTATCTATTCCAACACTTGCTATGAGCGATGCTATAACAGGGCTTGCAATTAATGATGCGAACCCAAAGCCCATGATGGCAAGTCCCGTCGCAAGACCTCTTCTATCAGGAAACCATTTTACTAACGAGGATACAGGAGTAATATATCCAATGCCAAGCCCAATTCCTCCAAGAGCTCCGTAAAAAAAATACAAAAGATATAAAGATCCGATACTCTCAGCATAACCTGCTCCTATTAACCCTGCTGCAAAACATACTGTTGAGAGCAGGCCGGAAGCTCTAGGTCCATACCTTTCAACAAAGTGACCCATAAATGCTGCAGATAATCCCAAAAAAAGAATCGCAATGCTGAATGTAAGCGAGATTTCGCTTAATCCCCAATTATGTTCATCTCTAAGGGGGTTGGTAAAAACACTCCAGGAGTAAACCGACCCAATTGAAATGTGAATGCCAACTGCTGCAGCTGCAATCAGCCAGCGATTTTTTGTTTTCGTCATTTTTTCTCCTCTTTTCTAAGCATTAGAGTGAAGGCAGGAAACTGATTTGCCTGCCTTCATGGTCTTATTCCAGAGTTTCATTTTTATGACGCACTTGATCTTCTTTACTTTGAGAGGTTTTTTCAATGTGCTCCGTCTCCTGCCCCATTCCTTTCAAGAAACTGATCAGCATCGTGACGGCCCGGTTTACTTCAGGATCTTTCAGCGAGCGCGCAAGGTCAAAGTAGCTCGTTTTTTCTGCAGGATCTTTATTTTCAGCCACTCTGGCAACTCCCGCATTCACTTTTAATAAAAACGGTTCCAGCTGTTTGACATTGATCATGCCAAGCACCCCTGTCATTAATAGCAAATTTTTCAAACTGTTGGTCGTTTCATTTTTGTCCACCGTTTTTACAAGAATGTCCATCACTTTGTCTCCTTGTCCGAATAAACCCTTCAATAGAGGCAAAACCCCTCTGTCCTGCATGTGCTGTAAGATTTCAAGCGTATCAATAATGGCTTCTTTATGGCTGATCAGGGCATCTTCCACTTTTCTTAAATCTTCTTTGCGCTTATCTTCTTCTGTTTTTTCTATACGGGTTATCGTTTTAGTTGCTTTTGCCAAGCTTATTTCCCCCCCTTCTTAACGAGGTCGCCTGGGAATACATAGTCTTTGCGCTTCCATTTTCTTTCAACTTCTACACCTCTTTGAGGATTTGGGTTTCCATACCGGAAATTTGTTTTTGGCAACGGATTGACACCCTCGATTTCCAGCACCTCAAGTCTTGCCTTTACTTCTTTATAAGCAGGTGTATCTGTGTCTTTATCAGCGTAGCTGCTTGTAATCAGATTTATCGCTGCTTCTCCAGAATCATTCATAGGCAGGTACACTTCTTTCCCTTTCACGCGTTCGGTAATCAGACACTGCACCTTTACTTTTCCATAAGGGGATACCAGCCTGACCAGAGAACCGTCTTTTATCCCCCGTTCCGCGGCAAGCTCAGGTGATACCTCAAGGAATGCATTTGGTGTTTTTGAGGAAATGCCCTTTGATTTATAGGTCATATTGCCTTCATGAAAATGTTCGAGGAGCCTCCCGTTATTCACGTGAATATCATATTCCGCCTCAAATTGGAGCGGTTTCGTCCAATCGACTGGAAAGAGGCGCGCCTTGCCGTCTGGAAAAGGAAATTCATCCAGGAAAAGAACGGGTGTATCTGTTCCATCAGCTGCTACTGGCCAAAGTAGACTCTTGTAGCCTTCCAGCCGCTCATAGTTTACTCCTGCAAAAAGAGGTGCAAGCATCGCTGCTTCTGCCATGATGTCGCTTGGGTGTTTATAGTCCCATCCAGCTCCCAGCTTATTTGCAATCTCCATAATGATCTTCCAATCCGGCATTGAGTCACCCATAGGTTCAAGAACCTGATATAAACGCTGAATTCTGCGTTCTGTATTTGTAAATGTTCCTTCTTTTTCAAGACTTGGACTTGCCGGAAGCACAACATCTGCATATTCTGCTGTCTTGGATAAAAAGAGGTCCTGAACGACGAAGAAGTCTAATTTCTCATAAGCGGCATGGACGTAGTTGATATTGGAGTCGACGATTCCCATTTCTTCTCCTTTTAAATACATCGCTTTTACGTTTCCAGCGTGAATCCCCGCTACCATTTCGTGGTTGTTTAAACCAGGGTGTTCAGGAAGTTTAACCCCCCAGCCTTTCTCATATTTGGCGCGTACTGCAGGATCGGTGATTTTTTCATAGGAAGGCAGCCTGTCCGGCATGCTTCCGAAATCACTTGCTCCCTGCACATTGTTATGGCCTCTTAAAGGATAGGAGCCTGTACCTGGACGCCCATAATTCCCTGTAATCAGCAGCAGGTTTGAAATGGCTGTACTAGTGTCGCTGCCGCCTGAATGCTGGGTGACACCCATTGCCCAGAGTACAACTGTGCTTTTGGCTTCATGAATCATCTTAGCTATTTTGATAAGCTCTGCTTTTGATATGCCTGTCGTTTTTTCGGCATATTCCAGTGTGAATTTCTCTAAATTGGCCTTATACTCTTCAAATCCATTTACTCTGTTCTTTAAAAATTCCATATCTGCCCAGCCCTGGCCGATGATATAGTTGGTTACGGCAGATAGCCATACAATGTCTGTTCCTGATTCAGGCTGAATGAATAAGTCAGAGCGCTCGGCCATTTCATGTTTTCTTAGGTCAGCGACAATCAGCTTTTGTTCATGAAGTTTATGAGCCCTCTTCACTCTAGTAGATAAAACCGGATGCGATTCTGACGTGTTTGAACCGATTATCAAGACAAGCTCCGACATCTCAATATCCTTTATCGTGCCGGAATCGCCTCCGTAGCCGACTGTCCGGAATAATCCCATTGTTGCAGGTGTCTGACAGTATCTTGAACAATTATCAATGTTATTCGTTCCGATTACTGATCTTGCAAGCTTCTGCATTAAATAAGATTCTTCATTTGTGCATTTTGAGGAGCTGATAAAAGTCAGTGCGTCCGGACCATGTTCATTTTTAATTTGAGAAAACTTTGTTTCAATAAGGGATAGCGCCTCATCCCATTCCGCTTCACGGAAAGCATCGCCTTCCCTGATCAGCGGCTTCGTCAGGCGTTCTTCACTATTGACATAATCCCATCCGAATTTGCCTTTTATGCAGGTTGAAATTCCGTTTGCAGGAGCTTCAGCCTGTGGTTCAACTTTTAAGATTTCTCTCCCCTTAGTCCAAATATCAAAGCTGCACCCGACACCGCAATATGTACAGACAGTTTTTGTTTTCTTGATTCTCTCGTCCCTCATAGCTGATTCCATGTCAGATATAGCAAGGATTGAGCCGTAGCCTGTCTCAACATTTTTGGTAATTTCAATCATCGGACGCAGCGTTTGTTTAGCAATGCCTGTTAAATAACCCGCTTCCCCCTCCATCCCTTTTTCCATCATCGCGTTGCAGGGACACACTGTTGAACAATGACCGCAGGATACACAGGAAGATTCATTGATCGCCACATCGTTGTCCCAAATTACACGTGGGCGGTCCCGTTCCCAGTCGATAGAAAGAGTCTCTGTTACCTGAACATTCTGGCATGCTTCTACACATCTGCCGCAAAGAATGCACTGATCGGGATCATAACGGTAAAAAGGATTGGATTGGTCTATTTCATAGGGCTTTGGAGCAAACGGAATGCTTTGATGATTGATTTTCATTTCTTTCACTGTATTGTGTATGTCACAGCCGCCATTATTGTAGTCACAGACCGTACAATATAGCTCATGATTGTGCAAAATCCGGTCCATGCCGATGAGCTGGGCCTCTTTTACTTCAGGTGACCCAGAATCAATAACATCTCCGTTCCTGATCTCTGCCTTGCAGGCCCTCACAAATTCCCCATTTACTTTTATTATGCATGTATCGCACGTTTCAATTGCTCCAAGGCTTGGATGATAACAAACGTTTGGAACT
This sequence comes from Metabacillus idriensis, assembly GCF_009674765.1. GTDB lineage: Bacteria > Bacillota > Bacilli > Bacillales > Bacillaceae > Bacillus_P > Bacillus_P idriensis. Next base: position 1,572,434 of record NZ_WKKF01000001.1, read on the forward strand.
TCAAGCTTTTGGGCGGCAAGAAGTTGAAGGGCTGTCTGATTTTCTTCTGCTTTTACTTCAGCTCCGTTAATTTTTACGTTAAAACTGTCTGACAAAAAGACCTCCCCTTTCACGAATAGTTAAAATGTTCAATCAATTTTCAGTACAGCATTTCATTTACCCTTCTTCACCATGATCAAAACAAGCAGCAATAAATGTAAGCGCTTCCTAAATTGTAGCAAGATTCTGTCTTTTCAACAATCCTTAAACCTCAGGAAATTGAAAGTCATGAATTAAACAAAAAAAGTCCCAGTTAACTGGAACTTTCCTTATCCTAGCCTCCGCTTACCGGAGGAATAAAGGCTACAGTGTCTCCGTCTTTAATTAAATCACTATCATTTGCAAAGGATTCATTGACTGCTGTCATAACGCTATTTAAACCTTGAAGACCGTAGTTTTCCTGTACCCACAATTTTAATTCGCCCACCGTAAGGCCGCTTTTGTCAATTTTCATTGCAGCGGTACCGGCCTCATCCTGCAAATGAGCAAAAAATAAGATTTTAATCATTTGTTCCGCCCTCTTTCCTGGGTTTCCCCTCAGGGTATGGTGTTTGTTCAAGCTGATCGCCGATCCACATTGTTCCATCCTCCCAATGTTCTTTTTTCCAAATGGGAACAATCTGTTTGATCCGTTCAATCGCATATTCATTTGCTTCATAAGCTGTTTTCCTGTGCGGGGAGGATACAGCAATCACAACAGCTATATCTGAAATCTCGAGCTTTCCTATGCGGTGGGTAATGGCTGTTATTGCATCCGGCCATCGCTCTTTTATTTCAGCGCCAATTTGTTCAAGCATTTTAACAGCCATCGGTTCATAAGCCTGATATTCTAAATGAAGCGTTCTTTTGCCTTTTGTAAATTCTCTTACTGTGCCGATAAAGGCCGTAATGGCTCCAGCTTCTCTTCTTGCCACTTTATCCGTGACTTCATCAGCTGAAATTGGATTCTTTGTAATCTCAAAATATTCCTGACTCATGCTGATCCCTCACCATTTCCATGATGTAATGTATGTAGTTTTTTTCATCTTCAATATGAAAGATTGGAACTTGTAGATCTAAGTGATGAATATTAATCCAAGTAATGACGCAGATGATGCTGCTTAATTTCAAGAGAGAAAGATCATTTTCGTTTTTGATTAAAACGACTTTTGGAAATAGTTCTTTTTTATATCCCTCTATGAAAATTGTATCAATTGACATAGATTGATAGATTTCCACGAGCTTTGCAAGCGGCCATTTTTGATTGGCCATATACAGCTGCAGGAGACCATCCCCTTCAACCCCTGCCAGCACAGCTCCTGCTATTGAATGGCGATCACTGTCTTTAGCTGGAAGCCTCGGATCTGGGATGCCTCCATGGCCGTGATGTTTAATTGTACCTGTATGAAGGCTATTTTCTGCAGCTTTTTTTATGAGTTTTTCCATCAAAGTCGTTTTTCCAGAATTTTGATGCCCGGTTATTTGTATGACGGCACAATGTTTTCCCACGGCCACTCACTTCCCTTTTGATCATCCAATAATAGGACATCTGTCATCATGCCATCTTGATAGCCTCTCGTCCCGCCCGGCAGAACAATAAGGGCATTTGCTTCAGCTAAAGAGGAAACGGCACTTGATTTATCAAAGCCTGAAGGATGAACGGTCAGTCTTCCATCATCATAATGAAGCCCTGCCCTGACAAACCTTGTATAAGGATTAGCCTTAGGAAAATCCTTGCCCAAATAGGCTTTTTCTTTTCTTACATGCGGTGAACGGTGAAAATTGTGATGCCTGATGACCGGCCTGACAAACAATTCAAATCCCACAAAACAAGCGGATGGATTCCCCGAAAGCCCGACAAGCAATTTTTGACCCAGAGCAGCAACTGTTGTGACGCTTCCCGGCCTCATCGCAATTTTATTAAAGAGAACGTCTGCTCCGAGCTTTTCATAAATGGCCGGCAAATAATCATAATCACCCACCGACACGCCGCCTGTAGTAATCAATAAATCAACTTGATTTAGCGCATCTTTAACTGCAATGACGCATTGTTCAAGATCATCACTGAATTTTCCGAAATATTTTGCTTCCCCTCCTGCCCGTTCGATTTGAGCGAGAATCATATAGGAGTTGCTGTTGCGGATTTTTCCGGGCTGAAGCGGTTCATTTACTTCAAGCAGTTCACTTCCAGTTGCGAGCACTCCGATTACCGGCTTTTTCGCACATGGAACCTCATCATATCCGAACGTTGCAAGCAGCGCGGCAATACCTGGTGTAATAAAGCTTCCTTTAGCAGCCAATATAGTGCCTTTTTGTGTATCCTCTCCCTGAAACGAGATGTTTTCCCCGCTTTTTAAGGTGCGCTTTAATTCGAATCTTTTTCCTTCTGCAGCATCAAGCTCTTTCGTCAATTCAAGCATGACAACCGCATCAGCTCCTGCTGGTATTTGGGCGCCGGTCATAATCCTTACTGCTTGATTTTGGCCAACTCTTCCTTGAAAGACAGAACCTGCGCCAATCTCCCCGATCACTTCAAACACTCCTGGATTAGCTCTGGTAATCTCAGCAGTATCTGCAGCACGAACAGCAAATCCATCATATGGGGACCGGTCAAAAGACGGAACATCATGATCTGCGATTAAATCTTCAGCTAAAAAACGTCCGTATGAGTTTTCAAGAGGCACTTGCTCCGCTTGTCCTCTACTGGCATAGGCCATGACTTTTTGAACAGCGTCAGAAACTTTAATGGGTGTTCTTTTTTCTGCCAATCTGTTTTCTCTCCTCTCTGTCAATTATCCTCCGATATGAGACATCTCCACTTTATTCTGCCGGCCAGTCTCTCCTGTCCTTTCTTCAGAGTAACGGTCGCTTCGTTTGTTCCATATATCCTGAATGATAGCTGTCAGCTCCATATTGCTTTTTTCTGAACGGACCAGTTCTCTGAGATCTGATCCTTTTGAGGCAAAAAGACAGGTATAAAGCTTGCCTTCAGCCGATATCCGGGCACGTGAACAAGTTAAACAAAAAGAATCGGTCACAGATGAGATGATTCCGATCTCTGCAGATTGATCTTGATACTCATATCTTTCAGCGACTTCCCCTGGATAGTTTGGAGGTATCTTAATCAGAGGAAACCGCTCTTCTATCAAATTCAAAATTTCCCTTTTTGAAACAACATGGTCAAGCTTCCATCCATTTGAGTTCCCCACATCCATATATTCAATGAATCTGAGTGTATGTCCTTTCGCTTTGAAGTACTCGGCCATTGGAAGTACGTCCTCGTCGTTGATCCCTTTTTGAACGACCATATTAATCTTAACCTGTAAGCCCGCTGCAGATGCTGCTTCAATCCCGTCAAGAATCGTTTTTACCTTGCTGCGGCGGCCATTCATTTCGGCAAAGCGCTCTTCATTTAAAGAATCCAGACTTACCGTGACTCGTCTCAAACCTGCCTCGAACAGTTCAGCAGCAAACGCTTTTAAAAGCGATCCATTGGTCGTTAACCCGATGTCTTCAATTCCATCTACTGTTTTAAGCATCCTTATTAACACAGGAAGCTCTCTTCTGAGCAGAGGCTCTCCTCCTGTAAGGCGGAGTTTTTTAACACCCAAGGATGAAAAAATGACTGCTAATCTCTCAATCTCCTCAAAAGACAAGATTTTCTCAGATGACAAGAATGAATAATCCGGTCCGAATATTTCTTCCGGCATACAGTAGCGGCAGCGGAAATTACACCGGTCTGTGACGGAAATTCTTAAATCCCTGAGCGGCCGGTTCAATGAATCCAGTACAGAATTTTTCATATTCCTCGCCTCTCTTCTGTTATGTATTTTACATGCAAGCTTCAGAATATGCGAACTAAATGAAACAATCAGATATCTTGCGCGAGAATGATTCTTTGCGGATGTGTATAGACATTCAAAGAAGAATCTCTTATAAAACCAACGACCGTAATTCCAAGTTCTTCAGCCAGATTCAATGCTAATTCAGTTGGAGCTGATTTAGATAAAACGATTTCACATCCAATTTTAGCTGTTTTCATTAGAATTTCTGAAGAGATTCTCCCGCTGAATACAAGGATTTTATCACGAACGGAAATATTGTTTTTTAAACAGTGTCCATATATCTTATCCAGGGCATTATGTCTCCCGATATCCATTCTGCTTAACATCACGCCATTTTTATCACATAGAGCCGCATTATGCACGCCTCCTGTTTGATGAAAAACTTCGGCCTGACTTTGCATCTCTTTCATAAGGAAAAAACAAGTTTCAGGGGTTATTTGCACTTGAATGCCGTGCATTTTTTTCGCTGTCCTTGCATCACTGGCAAAAACAAAGCCTTGCCGGCTCATCCCGCAGCAGGAAGTGACATAGCGTTTATGTTGAAAATGCTGAAAGTAAGGATTGTCTCTCACTGTTTTGACATGAACAAATCCTTCCTTTTTCTGCATCCAGAGCTCTTTTATATCCCTGCAGCTTTGAATGAATCCTTCTGAGGCAAGATACCCGATTACCATGTCCTCAATAAATTCAGGCGAGCAGACCATAGTAACGAATTCTTCACCATTAACCTTAATCGTTACCGGATATTCTGTTACGATTGAATCCTCTTCCTTGGTAGCGTTGCCGTTAGAAATACGGAGAATCTTCCGTTTTATCTCGACTAGTTTCAAAATGGCTGCTCCTTTACCCCTTTTTTCTCCCATATTTACATTATGATAATCCAACTTCCGTTTTTTTGAAAGCATCAAAGCTAAGGGCCTTCCCACATATAGTGAGAAAGCCCTCTTTGCTTCATCCTGAAAATGGCTTCATATTCTTTCCGTAAAAAATTTCATCCATTTCAATTTTTAACCGGTCTGTAATTTCATTTCTCTCATTTTTACTGAGCTTGTCTTTTGTATAGCCAAATAAATAATTATTCAAATCAAATTCCTTCAGCTTGCATTTTGTATGGAAGATATTCTGAGGGTACACATTCACATCAATCATGTCATATGCGTCCTTCACATTATCCGGTATGTAATTTTGAATAGAATTGATGTCATGGTCAATAAAGAGTTTTTCGCCGTTTATATCCCTTGTGAACCCTCTTACGCGGTAATCCATAGTCATAATATCTGTATCAAAAGAATGGATTAAGTAATTGAGTGCTTTCAGGGGTGAAATTTCCCCGCAGGTTGACACATCAATATCTGCTCTGAAGGTGCTGATTCCTTCATTAGGATGGTATTCGGGATATGTATGGACGGTAATATGGCTTTTATCAAGCTGCATCACAACTGAGTCAGGAAGCGGACCTGGTGATTCTTCGTATGATTCATTAGGTACTTCAACAACTGGGCCCTCTGATACGAGAATGGTCACGCTTGCTCCCTGTGGAACATAGTTTTGCTGAGCAACATTCAGCACGTGTGCACCGATAATATCCGTGACATTTTTTAAAATTTTGGTTAAACGCTCGGCATTGTACTGCTCATCAATATACTGTATATAAGCTTCACGCTCTTCTTTTGTCTTTGTGTAGCAAACATCGTACATATTGAAGCTGAGCGATTTCGTAAGATTATTAAATTCATGCAGTTGAATCCTTTGTTCAGAAGTGAATTTCAAGGTTTTGTTCTCCCTTCGGTTTAGAAAAAATCTCTCTTAAGCTGCTGTGATTTTAATTGGTCTTATTGTTACTATATTACCCACTTTAGAAAGGAAGAAACAGTACGTACTGATTTTAGAAAAACATTTCTTGTTTAAACAGGATAGATTTTTAATATGGCATGGGATTTCGCCAATCCCTTTATCCTTGTACATTCATATAAATAGAGTATATGAATAAAAAAAGGAGATCTCTATATGTCAGGAAGAAAGAATAGGAAAAGAAGGGCCCGATGTATTTTCCCTGAATACAGATGGTGCGGGCCAGGGTGCAGCGGGCCAGGTCTTCCCATAAATGATGTGGATGCCTGCTGTCGAAGGCATGACCTCTGTTTAGACCGCGGGATTTCATCTTGTGAGTGCGATTATGCTTTTATTGAATGTCTTCGTCCAAAAATTAATAATCAAACGCAAAAAGGCAGAAATGCAGCACTTATGTATAAAGTAATGAAATTAAAAACACTGTTTACATGCGGCCAATAAAACCGCACTACATTCCTGCCCAAATCAACAATCTTCAAATATTCCATATGCTGTAATCATTAAACTCCATATATGGCTGCGGGGTGTCCTGTATGAAAGCAACTGAAAAAGAATTAGATGTCATCGGCGCATGGCTTATTGTGGCAGGCACACTCATCAATGCATCTGGAGAAAGCATGAATCTAATTGGCAAAGAAAAACTTTCTTATAAATTGACCGGCCCGGGCAACAGCATTGAAGCGGCAGGAAATATCCTTCAGTCAATCGGGAGAGCAGACCAGCCGGAAAAGAAAGTAAGCGTATTTGGCAGCTTGCTTCAGGCAGCAGGAAATTCAGCAAACGCCGCATCCAGAGCCTTCCTTCTTAATGATCAAAAGAGAGATGGCCATTATGTTGATGTCATAGGCAATGCGGTTCAGACACTCGGAGCGGCCGCAGAAGCACTCGGAGCTGCTGCCCAGAAGAATCTCACCTATTATGAACAGCTTACTGCTGGATATCTTTTAATTGCGGGCGGTGCTGCTGTAGATGGTGTCAGCGGCATTTATTTTTTAAAGGAGCTACCTGAAAAAGGAAGAGCGCTTAGTTGGTTTGCCGGATATCTTCAGGCTGTTGGCGCACTGCTTGCAGCTGACGCAATAACGTCAGAAGAATCATGATGCTATGACACAAAAATAGATAAAAAGACGCTGTCCAGAAAGTCTGTTTTCGCATAGTTTGTTGTTTTGGATTATACATGCTGCTCGTTTCTTTCCGCTGCAGGAACTTGCTTTCGGCGGTCCGGCTGGGAGCCTCTATTCTCCGCAGGAGTCAAGTTCCTGCAGCGTAGATCCACTTAAGATTTTCAACATACAGTCTAAAACAACAAAGTTTACGAAAAGAGCCTACAGAAAAAAGCAGGCAGGAAATAACATTTGCTTTTCCTGCCTGCTTTATTTTAGGGACTTATCGGGCAGAACCCTTTTCGTTTCCTCTCTTAAAATTTCCGGTAGCTTTAGCTAGAAGCAGCTGAATATCTTTTTCAGTTTCTGCTTTCTCTGCATTTGCAAGGAATTTAGCTGCAGCCTTCCCTTTCAAAACTTTTATTTGTTTTCCAGACCAATAAATTAGAACTGCTTGATCCTTAGTTATTTGATAGCTGAAAATCATATCATTTAACCTGTTTCTCTTATCGATATTTTTCATTCTTTTATTCTCCCTTCTTATTACATTCCTGCCATTCTTTGTTTAAACAATGGCAGTCCGGGTATTTAATGACTATAAATTCTTTTATTAGGAGGAGCGATTTGATGACCTGGAAAAAGAAATGCTTAACTGGCGGAATGACACTTGCTATCATGCTTGGCGGCCTGACCGCATGCGGTGATGGCGAACAGGATGAAATGAACGATGATGTTGAAGAAGAAGTGGAAGAAGAAACAGACGGTGATATCATAGATGAAGATAATCAGGAAATGGAGGAAGAGGGACAATGATGTCCCTCTCTTTTTATTGATCTCGTTCAATGGTCAAATTAGAGTGCCTCTTTTGCATTTGTGCGGCTTTTTTTCGATTTTCTGCTGATTCAAAAATGATATCAAAGTCGTAATCTTCCGGATAAAGCTCTTCAGCTGAAATATGAAGCTGAATTCGTTTATGATTGATAGATTGTTTTGTCCCTTTAACAAAGACCGTGTAGTTTCCGCCCTTATCTGGACCGCTGTATACAATTCCGTGCTCGTTTGTTGCTTTTAAAAGCACATTGTCTCCTTTTATAAAAGTCTGCACCTCTGCCTCTTTTGCTTTTGTTTGCTTCTTTTTGTAACGATTGACAGAAATTTGTTTATCCAGTTCTTTTTTTTCATATAGATCATATTGCTCTTTTCCGTACTTTTTTGTTTCTTTATACGTGATGGCATGTGCTTTCTCAATTAATTCCGGGTGCATGCCTAAACGGAGGGCAATGGAAAACGCCTGACTCTCCCCGCCTACGCCTATCTTAAGTTTATAGGTTGGCTGAAGGGTCTCTATATCAAAATCCATCGATCCATTTATGAACCCTTCTTCTTTTTCAGCGAAGTCCTTTATTTCACTGTAATGTGTCGTGGCAAGCAAGGTAGCACCTTTTTGATGAATTTTTTGAAGAATAACACTTGCAAGCCCCATACCTTCTCCCGGATCTGTTCCTGATCCTAACTCATCAAGCAACACAAGGCTATATTCATTTGTTTTCTTTAAAATTGAAATAATATTCGTCATGTGTGAACTGAACGTGCTCAAGTTTTGTTCAATGCTTTGCCCATCACCGATATCAAGCAGAATCTGCTGGTAAATGCCAATTGAGCTTTCCTTATCAGCAGGGATATGAAACCCGGATTGTGCCATCAGAACAAGAAGACCTACCGTTTTTAAAACTACTGTTTTACCGCCTGTATTCGGCCCGGTTATGACGAGGGCCTGAAAATCCTTCCCTATTTCAATGGTCAGAGGAACGGCTTTGCTTCCTAAAAGCGGATGCCTGGCATTTTTCAGGCTGATCATTTTTTGATCATGAACAGCTGGTGCCCTGCCGTCAATGACACGGCTGTATTTTGCTTTTGCAAATAATACATCATAATGCACCATCACTTCTATTGATTGAAGAAGCTGTTTTTCATGAGACTCTGCCAAGCCAGTTAAATAACTTAAAATCTTTTCCGCCTCCAGTTCTTCCTGTGACAATAATAGATTGATCTGATCCTGAACGGAAGCTGCATCTTCAGGTTCAACATAAAGTGTTGAACCTGATGCTGATGCATCCAGGATCGTTCCTCTAATTTTCCCTTTATATTCTCTTTTAAGAGATACACATAAGCGGCCGCCGCGTTCACTTACAATTGAGTCCTGCAAGTAGCTCTTATATTTCGGAGACTTGACAATGGAATTCAGTTTTTCTTTCAAACGGTCATTTGCAATGGCCAGCTGTTTTCTTACTTTTGACAGCTCTTTTCCCGCCATGTCGTCAACTCTGCCGTTTCGAATGCATCTGGTGATTTCTTCAGCGATCTCAGGAAGCTCTTCAATTCCATTTACATAAGAGGACACACGGGGTGCCAGCATTTCTTTATCTCTCATGAACCGTTTCATTTTCAAGCCGTCTTCTATAAATGACAGAAGCTGTGAAAAGTGATGCGGTCTTAAGGCAACACCTTTATTAAACTGCTTTACAATGATTTCAATGCCCTCAAGACCTGAAATAGGGACACTTGAACTTTTTTCCAAAATGGCTGCAGCTTCGTCTGTTTCTGACAAAAGTGCCTGAATTTGTTTTACATTTGACAGTGGCATAATGGCTAATACGCGCTGCTTTCCTGAATCTGTCATTGCATAAGTGCTGATTGTTTCTTTTATAGTAAGGTAATCTAAAACGTTCAATGTATGGTTGTTCATGTAAATATTCCTCCTTTAGTAACGAAAAAAAGCCGCAATGAACAAACGTTCATTGCGGCTGAAATGGTCTATAGAGCGCTTTTTCTCCATACTGCTCTCATCCTTTTTTGGACAAATAAAAAACTGTGCATAAAAACACAGCTGAGCAGGCACCTCTCATATGCTATGATTTGTTCTTAACTCATCGATCTGCGCATAGTTAAATAAGCATTGCAAAATCAGTTTTTTGCACGCCAGGCACAGTGATGACCGTATGAAATTACGGATTAGTTAAGAACGACACCTAACATATAACAAAACCCCTTTTTTAAGGATGATTGTATAGAGAATATAAAAGCTTACTTCAAATTTACTTCACTTTCCTTTTCTTGTCAAACCCAAATTTTATAAACCGTCATTTGAATTCTGAGCTTTCTTATTATAAGATGAACTACATCTAATATGAATTGATTATTCATATTTATACATCAATTTTAGGAGGTGCTGAAATGGAATTTACCCTAAGTCCCTTAGGTGATGCCGCTATTATTATTGAACTTGGAAAGATGATTGAAAATAATACTCATGAAAACGTTCAGCATGTCTTCTCCTATTTTGACCAGCATTCACCAGACTGGCTGATCGAATGCATTCCTGCATTTACAACGGTGACGCTTATTTATGATCCCATAAAAGCGAGCAGAGTGAATCGGGATTCCTATCCCTATCAGATTGTTTCAGAATACATATCAGAAACAATGAAAACGCTGGATAAAGTACAATCTGAGTCTGGAAGAACCGTTTTGATTCCTGTATGCTACGGCGGAGAGCTTGGTCCAGATCTGGAATTTGTAGCAGAACATAACAAGTTATCGCCCGAAGAGGTCATAAGCATTCATTCTGACAGTGAATATTTAGTGTATATGATTGGCTTCGCTCCCGGATTTCCTTACATTGGAGGAATGTCTGAAAAGATTGCAGCTCCGAGGATAAGTTCTCCTAGATTAAAAATTCCCGCTGGCTCAGTAGGAATTGCAGGAAGTCAGACAGGGATCTACCCAATTGAGACACCTGGCGGGTGGCAGTTAATAGGACAGACTCCTTTAAAGCTTTTTCAGCCTGAAAGGAAATCTCCAAGTCTATTAAAAGCCGGTGATGTTATTAGGTTCAAACCGATCTCATATGATCAATTTCTTGAAGAAAAGGAGAAAATGATATGACGATAAAAGTCAATAAATCAGGCCTTCTGACATCTATTCAAGATCTTGGCAGATATGGTTCTCAAAAGTACGGAGTGATCGCAAGCGGTGCAATGGATACCCTCTCCCATCGAATCGCAAATATGCTTGTCGGAAATTCAGAGAACGAGGCAGCCGTTGAAATGACGATGCTCGGAGCACACTTTGAATTTCAGTCAGATTCCATGATTTCTATTTGCGGCGGAGATTTATCTCCCATTCTGAATGACAGGCCTGCAAAAATGTGGAGGCCATTATTTGTGAAAAAAGGAAGCTTGCTCACGTTTGGAGGAGCTAAAAAAGGATGCAGAGCCTATCTTGCAGTCGCTGGCGGAATTGAAGTCCCTGAAGTGATGGGAAGCAAATCAACCTACCTAAGAGCAGGAATTGGCGGATATGAAGGAAGAGCCATCGAGAATGGGGATATATTATCTGTTGGAAAGATGTCTGAACAGTCCATTAAACTGCATGAAGCTCTTCATGACTCGGCACTATATTCAGAAATCGAATGGTCTGCATCTCCCGAATTTATTCCTTTCCTGCGAGAAGACGAAAGCGTGCGTGTTATAAAAGGAAGGCAATTTGAAGATTTTTCAGAGGAAAGCAAATCCATGATTTTCTCTGAAACGTTTAAAATAACACCCAAATCAGACCGAATGGGTTACCGAATGGAAGGCCCGAAGCTTACATTAGAAGACAAAACGGAAATGATTTCCGAAGCTGTCAGCTTTGGAACGATCCAAGTTCCTGCGGACGGCAACCCGATTATCCTGCTGGCTGACAGACAGACTACCGGCGGATATCCGAAAATCGCACAGGTCGCCTCTGTCGATTTGCCCTACCTTGCCCAATTTAAACCAGGTGAGGTTGTCCGCTTCAAGGAAATATCGCTTGAGGAAGCTCAGGAGCTGCTGATAGACAGAGAAAGAAGATTGCATCTGCTAAAACAGGGCATGCTGCTGAAATTGAATTAGGGAGCTGAAAGACATGCATAAGGTTGATTTAAACTGTGATATGGGAGAAAGCTTTGGTGCATATGTAATGGGAAACGATGAAGACATATTGAATTTCGTTTCTTCTGCCAATATTGCCTGCGGATTTCATGCCGGCGATCCTTCTACTATGAGAAAAACAGTTAAACTTGCGATTGAAAAAGGCGTTGGAATCGGAGCACATCCCGGTTTTCATGACTTAACCGGATTTGGAAGAAGAAATATGGACCTCACTCCGAGAGAAGTATATGATCTTGTTGTCTATCAAATCGGTGCTTTATCAGGCTTTGCGTCCTCTGAAGGAGGTTCTGTTCAGCACGTAAAACCGCATGGTGCCCTATATAATATGGCCTCAGTCAACAGCCAAATTTCAGAAGCCATTGCGGAAGCTGTCTACAAAGTTGATTCCAATTTCATTTTATTCGGACTAGCCGGCAGTGAGTTAATTAAAGCTGGAGAGAAATTGGGTTTAAAAACCGCAAATGAGGTTTTTTCTGACAGAACCTATCAGGACAATGGCACGTTAACTTCAAGGCGGGACCCGCGCGCTTTGATTGAGGATCAAGAAACGGCTGTAGCACAAGTAATACGAATGGTGAAAGATGGGAAGGTCACATCCCTTTTCGGCAAAGACGTGTCCATTAAAGCAGATACCATCTGTATACATGGAGACGGCGCTCATGCCCTTCAATTTGCTAAATACATATCAGTTGCCCTGCAGCATGCAGGAATAAGCATTGAAAAAGCTGGAAGTGTTCATGCTTAACAAAATTCAGGAGGTCTCACCATGAAAAAACAATCAAACTTTAGCCTGCTGCTTGGCGCAGCCTTTTTGATGGCAACTTCAGCCATCGGCCCTGGATTTTTAACCCAAACCACACATTTTACACAGCTTTTAGCTGCAAGCTTCGGCTTTGTCATTCTTATGTCCATTCTAATCGATATTGGTGCACAACTAAACATATGGCGAATAATTGCCGTATCTGAAAAACCTGCACAAGATATTGCTAACGCTGTTCTTCCTGGCCTGGGGTATTTCCTCTCTGTTTTAATCGTTCTTGGAGGTCTTGCTTTTAATATAGGAAATATAGGCGGTGCAGGTCTCGGAACTAATGTGATCTTTGGGGTTTCCCCTCAGCTTGGAGCACTTTTAAGCGGAATTGTTGCTATTGGGATCTTTTTAGTGCGCGAAGCTGGGAAAGTTATGGACCGTTTCGCTCAAATTATGGGCTTTGTCATGATTGCATTAACCATTTATGTCATGTTTTCTGCGCAGCCGCCTATTGGTGAAGCTGCCGTAAAAACAGTCATCCCTGACAAAATCGACTTTCTTGCCATCGTCACTCTTGTCGGAGGTACAGTTGGTGGATATATCACATTTGCTGGAGGTCACAGACTTCTTGAAGCAGGAATTAAAGGAAAAGCTGCTTTGCCTCAAGTGACAAAGAGCTCTATTTCAGCAATTGGTATTGCTTCCATCATGCGAATCTTCTTATTTTTAGCAGCACTTGGAATTGTCTCTCAAGGACTGCAGCTTGATCCCGCAAATCCTCCTGCTTCTGTTTTCAAGCATGCAGCTGGAAACGTCGGATATAAAATGTTTGGTGTTATCATGTGGGCTGCTGCCGTTACTTCTGTTGTTGGAGCTGCCTACACTTCCGTTTCCTTTATTCGAACGTTCAGCCCTGCGATAGAGAAATATCATAAGTGGTTCATCGTTGGATTTATAGCTGTTTCAACCGCTGTGTTTGTATCGATTGGACAGCCTGTAAAAATTCTGATCTTGGCCGGTTCTCTAAACGGACTCATCCTGCCGATTGCACTTGGAGTTATGCTGATCGCCGCACATAAATTTAAAATCGTAGGCGATTATAAACATCCAATGTGGATGACAATCTTTGGAGTCTTTATCGTCATCGCAATGGCAATTATGGGCGGATATTCTTTAATTAATGGTCTGCCGCAATTATTTAAGTAAGCTTTATCAAATGAATGAAGAACTTGAAAGGAGATTAAGATTCTGTTCTTAATCTCCTTTTAATCATTAAAAAAGCACTCTTTTATAAAAGTAAGTAGTTCCGTATTAATGGAGAAACATTGTAAATAGCATAATAATTAGCATATCAATTAACATCGTAATTGGTATGCTTTTTTCATTTGTACAACAACTTTTATGAAGAAATATATTTAAAATAGCATAATAAACTGTACCCAAAATAACGTCATGACAAGTTCTGTTGTCATCGTGCGAGTTAGGATGCTAATTCAAATGTTAATTGGAGGCTATCTTTAGAATAAATAGGATGATACCATTTTAATTCAAAATATGTAAAGTTTTAGGAGTGATGTAGTTACACAAACGAAGCAGGATTGTAATTAAAGGAATCATGGAAGACGCGTTCCGATGTATTCCGTATCAGTAATATCGAGTAAATCATAAATTTTAACGCTAATATGTATTTGTAAAGGAGGGAAATGAATGTTACAAGAATTCAATAATTTAATGGATTACATCGAAACACATTTAACGGAGGAAATTTCCGGAAAAGATATATCGAGAATTGCAGGACTATCTGATTATCATTTTAAAAGAATGTTTTCGTATATGGCTGGAATGTCATTGAATGTGTATATCAAAAATAGGAGATTATCGGTTGCGAATGTTGAATTAATTAACGGAGCAAAAGTGACAGATATTGCCTATAAATATGGCTATCAATCAATTGAAGGATTTTCAAGAGCCTTTCGTGAATGGAGTGGTTTTTTACCTTCAGAAGTAACTAAAAACAAAATTCAAAAATCATTTCCCAAATTTTCATTCTATATTGATATAAAAGGAGGAAAATCTATGGAATTCAAAATTGAAAAGAAAGAGAAATTTAATATAGTAGGTGTATCGAAAAGAGTACCAATTCAATTCGAAGGTGAAAATAAAGCTATCTTAGAACTAGCCCATTCCATTACCGAACAACAAAGAAATGAAATGCATCAATTAGCTGATTTATATCCTCATCAAGTCTTGAATGTATCTTTTGATTTTGATGATGGATACCTGGAGGAAAAAGGATGTTTAACTCATATGATTGGTTTTGCAACTACAAATGATAATCCATTCGATCAATTAGAGCAAATTACTATTGAAGAAAGTATATGGGCAATTTTCCCTAATCAAGGACCATTTCCTGCTACACTTCAAGAAACTACAGCAAAAATTTATACTGAATGGCTGCCTTCTTCAGATTATGAACTAGTAGAACTGCCTGGAATTTCTTTTACAAAGTACAATGGTACATCGGAAAATGTATATAGTGAAGTTTGGATGGCAGTAAAGAAAAAAGTTAGCGATAAACTTGGATGATTATTAAATTTATTGAAGTGTTATTCTGAAAATCACACAATAAAGTCAAAAAGGCCGGGGTTTCAATTAAATTGGACCCTAACCTTTTTAACCTTTTTTGTATCCTTATTCTATTGTTATTTATGTTGCTAATACATAGGTTAAACCTGTGTTTTCTGATTTTCTTCAGGTTATCGGCACTACTTATTATAAAGACTGTTTTCGCATAGATTGTTGTTTTTCATGCCAAATGTTGTCCGTTCCTTGCAGCGAGAGGAACTTGCTTTCCGCGGGGAGCATGGGAGCCTCCTCGGCGTTGCCTGTGGGGTCTCCCATTTTGCTCTATTTCCCGCAGGAGTCAAGTTTATCCGCTGCAATCCACTCAAGTTTTTTAACATTTAGTCTAAGAGCAACAATATTTACGAAAAGAGCCATTATAAAAGAGCGCATTTTTATTTCATTTATCCTGTACGACAATATAGGATGCTTTAATAGGCCCATGTACGCCGACGATTAGATTAAGTTCTATGTCGGCACTGTTGCTTGGGCCAGTAATAAAGTCAACACATGATGATAAATGGCTGCCCTTTTTGATTTGTCTGCTTATGTGTTCTGCAGCTTGAGTCAATCTCGGCACGATCGTGCTTTTTGGGATGATGCAAAGACAGGTTTTAGGAAGAAGATTAATGGATCTTCCTTTGTTTTTATCGCTGAACACTACAACGGTTCCTGATTCAGCAAGGGTCATGTCACTGAATATGATTCCGATATCGGATCTTTCCGAGGCTTCAATATTTTTCTCTTTTAAAAGGGGATCCCATTCGTGAATATGTATGCCAGCTATTGGCCATGCTTTGGTTATTTCATTATCCAAACCAAATTCTTGAAAGCGATTGTCTTTAGCAATGACCGCTGATTTCACTTCATACTCGTCAAAAACATGCATCATTTTATCAGAAAGCTGAGCAGCAGTTGTTTCAATAAACTGTGTATGGATTAACAAGCACTGCTTTTTTAAAACTTCCACCAGCTCATCTGCATCCGCATTTTTTAATACTTCCCATTGCGGAGAGATCGACCAGTTGGGTTTAGTAACTGCTTTTCTTCTCCCCCGGCCGAGTTTTGAAGCTACTGTTTCAAGAAAAGGATCACGATATTGTATGTTACCTTTTATCATTTCTGCTCTCCTCCCTTCCCTTCATCCAATCTCTGAATCTCTCTTTACTTGGAGCAGGAAAGTCCCTTACATCTGTCCATGGCTTGATGGGACCCGGTCCTTTTTTGAGGCTGCCTGAACTTGTAAATGGCGACATCACCGCTGATGCTGATTTTGTTCCTGCCCCGTATAAATTTGGCGAGCTTGCAGCCAACTGATAGCCTTTCATCGCAAGCTTTTCACCAAATGTTGATTTTCCTTCATCTTCAACAATTTTCCGGCGGTGCTTTATTAATAGTTCATGCAAAGGTATTTTCACAGGACAGGCATCTGTACACGCTGCACATAGGGATGATGCATATGGAAGCTCTTTGTAATCTTCATAGCCTCCAAGCAATGGCGAAAGGACGGCACCAATTGGACCCGCATAAATCGAACCGTAGGAATGACCTCCAATATGCCGGTAAACAGGACATACATTTACACATGCTGCACACCGGATACAATGAAGCGCACTTTGAAACTCAGTGCCTAATATATTCGAACGGCCATTGTCTACGATAACGAGATGAAATTCTTCTGGACCGTCTGCATCCCCATCGTCTTTTGGACCCGTCAATCCTGTGATGTAGCTCGTTAACTTTTGTCCTACTGCGCTTCTGCACAGCAAACTGACTAATACATCCAGCTCTTCCCAAGTAGGAACGATGCGCTCCATCCCCATCACCGTAATTTGGGTTTTCGGCAATGCTGTTACAAGGCCTGCATTTCCTTCATTCGTGACCAAACTGATTGAACCGGATTCTGCTACTGCAAAGTTGCATCCTGTGATTCCGAGATCTGCACTCAGGAAATCCTTGCGAAGCTGCTCTCTCGCGAATAAGGCGAGCTCTTCAGGCAGTTCTGATTTGTCGTAACCGCGTTTTTCTTTAAATGTATCACGAATTTGTTCTTTGTTTTTATGGAGAGCAGGAACGACAATATGCGAAGGCGGATCATGGTCATCAAGCTGAAGAATATACTCCCCGAGATCTGTCTCAATCACTTCACAGCCTGCTTTTTCTAAAGCATCATTCAAATGAATTTCTTCTGTTACCATCGACTTTGATTTAACGACCTTTTTAGCTTGTTTCTGAATCGCAATATCTGTTATGTATTTGTTTGCTTCTTCTTTTGTTGAGGCAAAAAAGACATGGCCTCCCCGTTTTGATACATTTTCACTCAGCTGTTCCAAATAATAATCAAGATTTTCCATCGTATGTGTGCGGATTTCTTCCCCAAGTTTCCGCCACTCTTCCCAATTGCCAAGCTCTTCCGTTGCCTGCAGGCGCCTTCCCTGCATTCGTTCTTGTGCAGAGGCAACAGCATTTCTCATAAACGGGTTATTTACCCCTTTTTCAACCCTGTCGAAAAAAGCTTCATTTCCTATTTTCATTGGCATGTCATTTCACCCCGCTACTTAGCACTTCTGCAATATGCATCACTTTAATCGGAATCCCTTTGCGGTTGATTCTGCCGCCGATGTTCATCAGACAGCCGCAGTCTGCACCTATTAAAAGTTCGGCATCCGTATCTTGAATATGCTTTACCTTTTCGTCGACCATCTGCTCTGAAATCGGGACCATTTTAACAGAAAACGTTCCGCCGAATCCGCAGCAATCATGACTGTTTGGCAGCGGCGTTACGTTTAAACCGCTTACATTTTGAAGTAATGTTTCAGGTGCATCCTTAACCCCGAGCAGTCTCGTCATATGACAGGATTTATGATATGTTGCATGGGCAGGCAGAGCTGCATTTACATTTTCAACTTTCAGTACTTCCACAATAAATTGTGTAAGCTCATATGATTTTCCAGCAAGCTGATGAGCTTTTTCTCTCCAGTCAGGATCATTTGCAAACAGTTCCTCATATTCATGCAGCATAGCCACACAAGAACCTGATGGCCCTACAACATAATCAGATTGTTCAAATGCTTTGATCATATGTTTTGCCACTTCTCTCGTTTCTTTGTGATACCCGCTATTATAGGCAGGCTGTCCGCAGCAGGTCTGGGATTTGGGAAAATCAACCTCACAGCCCAGCTTTTCAAGCAGTTCCACCGTGCTTTTCCCGACATTTGAATAAAAAACATCTGCTAAACAAGTGATGAACAGGGAAACTTTCACGAACTCTCCTCCTCTTATCGAAATATTCTTACTTTTTATTATACACTATTTTTCAGCCTTTTTTTGTGAGTCTCCTAATTTGAAAATTAATGGCTGTTTTCGCATAGATTGTTGTTTTTGATTATAAATGTTGTCCGTTCCTTTCCGCTGCAGGAACTTGCTTTCCGCGGGGAGCGTGGAAGCCTCTTCGGCGAGCCTGCGGGGTCTTCCATTTCGCTCTATTTTCCCGCAGGAGTCAAGTTCCTGCAGCGTAGATCCACTTATATTGTTAAACATCTAAGTCTAAAAGCAACAATATTTACGAAAAAGACCGTGAGATTAAGTTCTCACAGTCTTATCATTTCTTTAATTAAACCCCTGTTTTCTGCGGAACATGAAGGACTTTAAAGAATTCTCTCATGAATCCCGGCAAATCAGGCCAGGCGTGTCCTGTTACAAGGTTTCCATCAACGTGAAGCATTTCTTCAATGTATGTGGCACCTGCTGCTTCAACTTCAGGTCTGCATGCACTGTATGCCGTGACTTCACGCCCTTTTATATATTCCCGAACAGTTGTAAGTACAAGCTGTCCATGGCAGATAACACCCAGAGGCTTATCCTCTTTTAAAAAATGAGCAGCAATTTCCTGAACTTTTGAATTCATGCGAATGTACTCAGGTGCTCGTCCTCCGGAAATAATTAGTCCGTCAAAATCAGCAGGATCAATTTCATCTACAGATGCATGTGAATCAATTTTATAGCCTAATTTCTCTGTAAATGTATCCATTTCCGGGAGGAAATCATGGACAACTGTCTGCAGTTTCTTCTTTACAGGTGAAGCAATCGTACACGAAATATTTTCTTCCAGACATCGGTAATAAGGATAAAATACCTCCAGGGCTTCAACAGCATCTCCAGTAAGAATCAGAACATTTTTACTCATTTTATTTACTACCTTCCTTCATTATGATTTCAAAGCAGGGTACGTGAGTTTGTTCTTTGGTGAGATGACTTTAGCTATGTAAAATAATTCTAAGACTAGTATAGCATTGTGTGCTATTCTTTTTTTCATTACAGTTTTTTTACAATTTCTTTCAATCTTTTGTCCAAACCGTTTGTTATGAGCCTGTCAGCCATGCCGATAAATAATCCATTTTCGACAACGCCCGGAAATATATTTATTGTTTAAGTAAGGCGGGATCGGGATTAGATGGTATTGTGCAATCTAAAATATAATGTAATAAACCGTTGAGCCAGTTCCCAGTCCGACAATCATTCCATCTATAATGTATCTGCAGTTTCTTCCCCTGCCAAATTTCTTTTCGTTCATTTGATCTCTCCTTTAAATAACTATTCTGTCTTTATTAAAGGCTGGTTTCGAATAAATTGTTGTTTTCGATTATAAAGATTGTCCGTTGCTTTCCGAGGTCCGGTTGGGAGTCTCCTCGGCTTTGCCTGCGGGGTCTCCCATTTCCCTCTATTTCCCGCAGGAGTCAAGTTCCTCCAGCGTAGATCCACTATAAGTTTTAAACATTTAGTCTAAAAGCAACAAAGTATAGGAAAAGAGCCTTATTAAATTTGAAAAAGCTGCCTGTACAATAGGCAGCTTAGTTAAAAACAAATTTATAATTTCATACTCTTATTGTTGCTCACAATCGTTTCTGCTCGCTTCTGATTAGTCGCCACAATATATATGGCTGCCATCGCAATCGCAACGGCAATATAAGAACCAAGGTTGAAGATTCCTTTTTGGGAATACCAAACGATGGAATAACCGACTGCACCTGATAATAAGGCATAATAAGTGAATGGAAATAATGTTTTCCGAATAACAAGTCCTTCTTTTCCGAAAAGTCCTACAACAGCTGATGCTGCGACGACATTATGGACGCAAATCATGTTCCCTGCAGCTCCGCCAACAGCTTGAAGGGCTACAATCCATGTAGGATTAACGCCGATTTGTGAACCGACATCATATTGGAATAAACTGAACATCATGTTGCTTACTGTGTTGCTTCCCGCGATAAAAGCTCCGATGCCGCCGATGAAAGTAGCAAAGAACGGCCAGAATTCTCCGGCAATGGATGCTGCTCCGTTTGCAAGCTCAATCGGCATTTTATCAAAACCTGCTGCTCCGCCTCCTGAGTTAATGAAAACCTGTACCATTGGAACTGTAAATACAAGTGCGGTAGAAGCGGCAACTGTCGTTTTTGCTGACTGTGACCAGGCATTTTTGTATGCGCTTCCATTCATGCCATGCAAAAAGAATGTGATAAGTGAAACTAAGATAAAGATTGTTCCCGGCAAATAGAGAGGCTGAAAGCTTGCACTGACTTCAGAACCAAACATGTTAGGGAATGATACAACCCATGATTGGAGCCACCCTAATACAGGAAGCGTTTTCAATCTTGAAATCACCAAGAACACTCCAACAAGAATATATGGTGCCCACGCCTTAATCATACTCATATTTCCGCTTTTGTGGCTGATATCTTTTATTTCAAGTGAACCCATCCATTCTGGATCCCATTTTGACTTTTCTTCAAAATCCCATGCTTCTTCTTTTGGCGGCATCAGGAATCCTTTTTTAGCTGCGAACACTACGATTGCAAGCCCTGTTAATCCGCCGACCATGGACGGAAATTCCGGTCCTAAAGTATTTGCAACAATCACATACGGAATGGTCATAGCAAAGGCAGAAAATAAGGCAAATTTCCAAACCTTCAATCCTTCAGAAAATGATTTGTTTTTTCCAAAATATCTTGTCATCAATGCGACTACAAACAGCGGAATCAGCGTTCCGGCAATCATATGTAAAATCGCAACCTGGCCTCCAATTTCTGTAACAAGTGCAAGGAAATCATCTGTAATGCCTGCATCTGCTGATAAGCCTGTTTGCACGCCGACAAGCATCGGTGTTCCCACTGCACCAAATGAAACAGGAGTACTTTGAATGACCATCCCGGCAATTACAGCAGCCATAGCCGGGAATCCAAGTCCGACCATAAGCGGTACAGCAACTGCTGCCGGTGTTCCAAAGCCTGATGCTCCTTCGATAAATGAGCCGAACAGCCAGGCGATGATAATAACCTGAATGCGTCTGTCTACAGAAATATCTGTAAAGCCCTGCCGAATGGTTTTAATTCCGCCGCTCTCCTGCAAGGTGTTTAACAGAAGGATCGCCCCGAAAATAATGTACAGCAGCGTGGCTGCAACCACTAAACCATTGACAGATGCAGCTGCAACAGTTGTTCCAGGTACTTTCCATACAAACAGCGCAAGTCCGATCGCGGTTAGATACGAAATTGGCATGGCTTTGCTGGCTGGCCACCTGAGACCTACCAAGAAGATACCGACAACTAAAATCGGCAGCAGTGATAAAAATCCTAACATCCCCGTACTCACAAACAATTCCCCCTTTTTGTTTTGTAATACGCAACATCATTTCTGTTTGTTTCCAATGAAGAAACATGTTATACAACAATACTTAATATTGTTGTATAACACAAGGCGCCTCAAATCAATTATACAAACTATGATTTTAATTTCAATAATATTTAGAAAATTTAATTTCTTATTTTTCTCCAAAAAAAATTTGTCCGGTATACCTTTAGAAAAGTGAACTCCGAACAAATTTTATAATGGAAGCTTATTCTATTTTTCAAAGCCAAGTCTCAAGGATATTTGCCTGCCTATATTTCGCATGCGGGACTGAAGATGTTCCAGTCTTTCTTCTGTCATGCGAATCGTTGGGCCAGAAATACTCACAGCTGCAATAGCATTCCCCATATGATCAAAAATAGGCACGGCGATGCATGTAATTCCATTTTCATTCTCTTCCAGGTCAAGAGCATATCCTTTTTGTTTAACGGAACTCAGCTCCAGGAGAAAGTCTTCTTTATTTGTAATCGTTTTGTCAGTATGCATCGGGAGACCTTTTCGCTCTAGAATATCCAAAACCACGTTTGATGGAAGATGAGCTAGTATGGCTTTTCCAACTGATGTACAGTGCATAGGGGCACGCTTGCCCACTTTTGAATGCATTCGCAGCGTTTCACTGCCGTCCAGTTTTTCTATATACACCACTTCACCCTGATCATACACGACTAAATGGATAACCTCGTTTGTTTCATTTTCAAGCTCCTGTAAATACATTCTCGCTTCAGCTCTTAAATCAATGGATTCAAGCAGCTTTGAACTGATTTCCAGGAATTTATAGCCAAGCTTGTACTTTCCCGTTTCAGCATCCTGTTCTACATAGCCGTATTGCACAAGTGTAGACAAAATCCTGTAAACGGAACTTTTATTAATGTCGATTTGATTCGCTATTTCGGTAACCCCAAGTCCGCCTTTTTTCAAACTTACGAGCGTGATGATATCCAGTGCCCGGCTGACGGACTTCACCATATTTTCTCGATCCAACCCTCTCACCTCTGGTGCAAATTGACTTTAACTCTAGTATATCATGCCTGATACCGGGTAAAGAAAGGTTCCTCTAGCTTTTAACGCTCTCTCTTGCTTCAGCGAATGAATTCCTTAGAATGCCGATTTCTTTGATTTCGCATTCGATGACATCACCTGTATTGACTAATTCTGCCCCAACTGGACTTCCTGTTAAAATTACGTCCCCTTCCCTCAGGGTCATGACGCTAGTTAAATAGGAAATCATTTTTCGAATCGGAATAATCATAAGACCGGTCGGGCTATCCTGCTTCAAAGCCCCGTTTAATCTCGCTTCCACATTCACATTGAATGGATCAAGCTCTGTTTCAATGACTGGTCCAAGAGGCGTGAATGTGTCAAATGATTTGCCGATTGTCCAGTGTCCGTCTCCGTGGAAAAAGGCAGGAGCTGTTACGTCATTTCCTACTGTGTAGCCGAACACATAATCCAGAATCTCTGATTCTGGGATGTTTTTCGCCTCTTTCCCAATAATAATGGCAAGCTCTGACTCAAATTTCACCTGTTTTGCGCCAGCTGGAATGACAATATTTTCATCAGGTCCAATAACGGATGAGGTCGGCTTGAAGAAAAACACCGGAATTTCAGGCAGCACCTCAGGTATATCTATCTTATTTGATACGTAGTTTGCGCCAATTCCGATAATCTGATTTGGCAGTAAGGGTGCAAGAAGCTGCACCTTCTCTTTTTGAAAAGAACGGCCTGTATACTCCCAGTCTTTAAAGATATCACCTTTTATTTCTTTGATTTCAGACTCTTTTAAAACTCCGCTAAAAACAGCTGACTGATCTTTAAATCGGACAAATTTCATGGCTGTACCCCTTTCAAAACGTAGTTTTGCGAGCAGCTCCTGATCTGACGGCTGCTTTTGCTACAGCTTCTGATACAGCAGCAGCGACTCTTTTATCAAAAGCATGCGGAATGACATACTCATATTCAAGCTCTGATGGTGTAATTAAATCAGCAATGGCATAAACAGCAGCCATTTTCATTTCCTCATTGATTTCAGTTGCATGCACTTGCAGGGCTCCTTTAAAAATCCCTGGAAAGGCCAGGACATTATTGACTTGATTAGGCAAATCCGATCTTCCCGTTCCCACAATTACTGCTCCAGCAGCTTTTGCAGCTTCGGGCATGATTTCCGGTTCTGGATTAGCCATGGCAAAAATAATCGCATCCTTATTCATTTCTTGTACCATTTCACCAGAAACAGCTCCTGCAGCGGAAACGCCAATAAAAACATCTGCTTCCTTTAAAGCGTAACCAAGCGTCCCTTGGAATAAGCTTTTATTTGTCAGCTCTGAGATCAATTCCTTCAGCGGATTCATGCCGGCTGTTCGTCCTTTGTAAATCGCGCCTTTTGTATCGCACATGATGACATTTTCTGCTCCCATTTCAAGGAGCAGCTTTGTAATCGCAATCCCGGCAGCACCGGCGCCATTTATGACAATTTTCACATTTTCAAGTCGTTTATTGACCATCTTTAACGCGTTTATTAGGCCGGCGGCTGTTACTATGGCTGTACCGTGCTGATCATCGTGAAAAACAGGGATGTTCATTTCCCGTTTTAATCGTTCTTCAACGATAAAGCAATTTGGAGCTGAAATATCCTCTAAATTTACGCCGCCAAAAGTCGGCTCCAGCGCTTTCACAATGGCAATAATCTCTTCAGGATCATTCGTATTCAGACAAAGCGGAAAAGCATCAATGTCGGCAAAGGCTTTAAACAAAGCGGCTTTTCCCTCCATTACAGGCATAGAAGCGGCGGCCCCTATATTGCCTAAGCCTAATACAGCGGATCCATCTGAAATGACGGCAACCAAATTGCCTTTCATCGTATAATCGTATATCTTTTCAGGGTTTTGATGGATTTCTCTGCAAGGCTCTGCCACCCCTGGGGAATAAACCAGACTTAAATCATGCGAATTTTCTACGGAAACTTTAACAGTTACACTTAATTTCCCATGTGAACGCTTGTGAAGTTCCAGCGATTTTTCCCGAAGGTGCTGCATTGCCTCATCTCCTTAATATAAATGATTAGATTATTGCTTAACTGCAAATTTAGCTTTAGCTTCCAAGCGGCGGCGGTGAAGGATTGGTTCTGTGTAGCCATTTGGCTGATCATAGCCTTCAAAAACAAGATCGCATGCTGCCTGGAAAGCAACCGAATTTTCATAATTAGGAGCCATTGGCATATAAAGCGGATCCCCTTCATTCTGTTTGTCTACCACTTTTGCCATGCGTTTAAGCGTTTCTTTTACCTGCTCTTTTGTGCAGATGCCATGGTGCAGCCAGTTTGCAAGATGCTGACTTGAGATTCTGAGCGTAGCGCGGTCTTCCATCAAGCCGACATTATAGTAATCCGGCACCTTAGAACAGCCGACACCCTGCTCGACCCAGCGCACAACATATCCAAGAATTCCTTGTGCATTGTTATCAAGCTCCTGCTGAATTTCTTCCTTGCTCCAATTCGCTTTTTCAGCAGCAGGAATGGTGAGAATGTCATCTCTTAAATCCTCCACTTCCTTCTTAAGCTTATTTTGGACTTCTGTTACATCTACCTGGTGATAGTGCAGTGCATGAAGTGTTGCTGCTGTAGGCGAAGGTACCCATGCTGTATTTGCTCCTGCTTTTAGATGGCCAGATTTTTGTTTGAGCATCTCTGCCATCATGTCCGGCATAGCCCACATGCCTTTGCCGATTTGAGCACGGCCCTGGAAGCCGCTTTCAAGGCCTGCATAAACATTTGATTTTTCATAGCCCAAAAGCCAAGCGGAAGATTTCATCTCATTTTTAGGAATCATCGGACCTGCTTCCATAGAAGTATGAATTTCATCACCGGTACGGTCCAGGAATCCGGTATTAATGAATGCGATACGGTCTTTTACTTCACGTATTGCTGCTTTTAAGTTCAGAGACGTCCGTCTTTCTTCATCCATTACCCCGATTTTAATGGTATTGCGTTCAAGCCCAAGCAGTTCCTCGACTCTATTAAACAGAGTGTTTGCAAAGGCAACTTCTTTCGATCCGTGCATTTTCGGTTTAACGATATAGATAGATCCTTTTGAAGAGTTTTGATATTGTCCGGTTCCGAGCAATGAATGTTTTGCAAGCAGTGCAGTCATCACACAATCCAGGATGCCTTCCCTAATTTCCTCCCCGTTTTCATCAAGAATGGCATTGTTTGTCATTAAGTGGCCCACATTTCGCACAAACATCAGCGATCTTCCAGAGAGAGTAAATTCTTCACCATTAACGCTTGAATACGTTCGGTCAGGGTTCAAGGTACGTATCATTGTTTGTTTGCCTTTTTTAAATGTAGACGCCAGATTTCCTGTCATTAAGCCGAGCCAATTGCGGTATACGATCACTTTGTCTTCCGCATCTACAGCTGTAACAGAATCTTCGCAATCCATAATAGTTGTAAGCGCTGCTTCCAGCAAAATATCTTTCACGCCTGCTAAATCTGTTTTGCCGATTGAATGGGTTCGGTCGATTTGAATTTCAAAATGAAGTCCGTTGTTTTTAAGGAGGATGGCAGAGGGCGAATCCGCATCTCCCTGGTATCCAGCCAGTTTATCATTGTCTTTAAGACCTGTTTTTTGACCGCTGCTTAATGTGACCGATAACGCTCCATCAACAATCGCATATTCCGCAGCATCTTTATGGGATGCATCTTTTAGAGGCACTGTTTCATCAAGGAAATTGCGCGCAAATTCAATGACTTTTTCTCCGCGGACAGGGTTATAAGAGCCTTCGCGGCGGGCACCGTCCTCTTCACTGATGGCATCTGTCCCGTATAAGGCATCATATAAGCTTCCCCAGCGTGCATTTGCCGCATTGATGGCATAGCGGGCATTATTGACAGGCACGACTAATTGAGGGCCAGCCTGAACAGCAATTTCATCATCTACATTTTGTGTTGTAATCTTAAATTCCTCTGCTTCAGGCTCTAAGTATCCAATTTCATGTAAAAAAGCTTTATAAGCTTCAAAATCAAAAGTGCCGCTGTTTTCCCTGTGCCATGAATTAATTTTGCTCTGAATTTCATCGCGGACTGCCAGCAGCTCTTTGTTTTGAGGAGTCAATTCCTTAACAATGGCTTCAAAACCTGACCAGAATGCCTCCTGATCTAAACCTGTCTGCGGGAGTGCTTCTGAATTAATAAATTCATAG
This sequence comes from Metabacillus idriensis, assembly GCF_009674765.1. Taxonomy (GTDB): domain Bacteria; phylum Bacillota; class Bacilli; order Bacillales; family Bacillaceae; genus Bacillus_P; species Bacillus_P idriensis. The sequence goes on from NZ_WKKF01000001.1 coordinate 1,599,480, forward strand.
AGTACGTCTGCTACTTGAAGATTACCTGATTGAATATAGCCTTTCATCATTCGTTCCTCCTTGTGTTTGTTATTACAAAACGATGTTTATCTTTTTGTTAAAAAAATAATAGCATGAAAATCAAAGCGTTTACAATCATTTTCAGAACATTTTACCAATTTAATTTACAGTCCTGCTGCTTTCATTTCTTTTTTTACTTCAGCACAGCGTCCTGGACTTGGAAATAATTTACCTGCATTTAATAGATTATCAGGGTTAAAGACTTCCCTGACTTTCGTCTGTGCTAAAATTTCTTCGTCCGTAAAGACAAACCGCATTTCTTCTCTCTTTTCAATACCTACCCCATGTTCACCTGTAATCGTTCCGCCAACTTCGGCACAAACCTGCAGACATGCGCTGCCGGCTTTTAAAGCCGCCTCAGTCTGACCCGGAATTCTTGAATCGAACAAGACAAGCGGATGAAGATTGCCGTCTCCTGCATGAAAGATATTGGCTATTCGGAGACCTGATTCATTACTGATCTGATTGATTTTTTCAAGGACTTCTGGCAGTCTGCTTCGCGGAATGACTCCATCCTGTACAAGATAATCTGGTGAAATTGCCCCCATCGCTCCAAAGCCTGTCTTTCTGTTTGCCCACCATCTTGCACGCTCTGCTTCACTTTCAGCAGCCTTTACCTCACGGACATTCCATTTAGTGCATACCTCAAGAATTTGGGTGATTTGTTCATCGATGCCGGCAGAAATGCCGTCTACTTCTATTAGTAAGACAGCTTCAATGTCTTTTGGATGTCCTACTGGAAAAGCTGCCGCCTCAACGCCTTCAATTGCGGTTTTATCCATCATTTCAAGAGCTGCAGGGACAATGCCAGCTGAAATAATGTCTGAAACAGCGCCGCTGCCGTCTGACACACTATCAAAGTAAGCAAGGACAGTCTGCTTAGACTCAGGGTTTTTTAAGATTCTTACGGTGATCTTTGTGACGATTCCAAGCGTTCCTTCTGATCCGGTGATTAATCCAAGCAGATCATAGCCCGGCGAATCTGGAATACCATTTTTTCCAATTTCAATGATCTCACCACCCGGCAGGACAACCTCCAGACCAAGGATATGGTTTGTTGTTACGCCATATTTGAGGCAGTGGGCGCCGCCTGCATTTTCAGCAACGTTTCCCCCTATGGTACAGCAATATTGACTGGATGGATCCGGAGCATAGTAATACCCTTTATCTGCAATTGAGTTGGTTAATTTGAGATTGACGAATCCGGGTTCCACGACAGCCCGCCTATTTTCCAGATCTATACTGATCAGTTTTTTCATTTTCACCAGACTGATAATGATTTCGCCGTTAATAGGAATGGCGCCTCCGCTTAAGCCTGTTCCGGCACCTCTTGCAAGGAATGGCAGCTGATTTTCTGAACAATATTTGACGAGTGCTGCAACTTCTTCTGTATTTTTCGGAAAAACAACTGCTTTTGGCAAATGCTTGTGAATGGTAAAGCCGTCACAATCATAGGCTATTAAATCTTCTTTATGATAGAGAATGTTTGATGGACCGCCTGTCAGTTTTGCAAGACTATGAATATGTTTATCTTTCGTTTTAAGTCCTTTAACAGCCATTAAAGCTCCTCCTTTCCTTTTTCCTCCATTTGATAGGCCCAATCAAGGAGCTGGACCGTATGAACAACCTTTTGATTTCTGCCGTATTTTTGTACACCCATAGCCATTTGGAGCATACAGCCGGGATTCCCCATTGAGATCATCTCAACGTCATCCGGAACATTTTCCATTTTGCTTTCAAGTACAGCGCCTGCCATTTCGGGGTTGGTTATGTTGTATATGCCTGCACTTCCGCAGCATCTGTCAGCATTAGGCATATGGACCATTTCCACGCCTGGGATATCTAGTAAGATATCTCGCGGCTCCTGGCGCACACCTTGTCCATGTGCCAAGTGGCATGCATCATGATAGGTGATTCTTGTGTTCAATTCAGCTTTAGGTTTTTCATAGCCGGTGTCATGGAGGTATTTTGAAACATCGACTACTTTTGCCGCAAATTCTTCTGCTTTTTCATGCCATTCTGTATCTACTTCTCTGAACAATTCCCCATACTCCTTCAGCATGCATCCGCATCCTGCTGCATTAACAATGACTTTATCCGAATCTTTAAAGGCCTCAATGTTCTGTTTTGCAAGCTTGCGGCCTGTATCTCTGTCGCCTGCATGAACATGAAGGGCTCCGCAGCATGTCTGATTTTGCGGAATAGCAACGTCATTTCCGTTTTTCGTTAATACATTTATTGTGGATTCATTAATATCACTGAACATAACGTCCATAACACAGCCTGTCAGAAAGGATACCCCAGTCTTTGCCGCTCCCTGTGCAGGTATGACCGTTTGATTTTTGTACTTTTTGCGCACGGGCTGCTTGATCTCCGGCATAATGGCTTCCATTTCAGCCAGATGCTTTGGCATGACCTTCAGCATACCGGTTTTTCTCACCGCTTTTTGCATTCCGCTTTTTTGATAAAATTTAAGCAGACTTCCCACAGTATTCAATCGATTTTGATGAGGAAACAGACCTTTCAAGAAAAATTTGCTTACGGTTCCTTTTACTCCTGTTAAAGGCATTGCCTGGCGGATCTGGCCCCGGGCTTCTTCAATGAGACCGCCGACATCCACATCTGCAGGACATGCCGTCGTGCAGGCGCGGCAATCAAGACAGGCGAAAACCGGATCCATGAATTGTTCATTCACCTGAAGCTTTCCATCTGCGACTGATTTAATCAAATGCACCCGGCCTCGCGGTGAATGCTGCTCCTGGCCTGTTATCTCATAAGTTGGACAGGACTCAAGACACATGCCGCAGTGAACGCAATCTGCCCATTTGCTCTCATCCGGATGATCCTTCCATAAATAATTGCTGAGAGTTGTTTCCTTGCATGCCGGGGATGCCTGCTTTAAGTCACTTTCTCTTATGCTCACTTATATCCCTCCCAGGTAACGTTTGTAATTCAGGACTGATTTTGGATCTATTGCCGATTTAATTCCTTGAATAAGAAAGAAATAAGATGGCTTTTCTCCCCATACTTCCGTTTTGTGCCTCAATGCGTATGGCAGGTGCTTGATAATTGTATACCCGCCCAATTGAGCCGTGATTTGCTGAATACGCTCAATTGCATTCATTAAGTCATTGCTGCTTCCCCTCAGAATGACTTGACATAAACCGTGTCCTAACCCTCCATGAGCTTCTATCGACACTGACTTATGCATACCGGCACATTCCTTCACAATTTGGAAAACATCCAGATTTTTGACGCCGATTTTCAAGGCTGCTTCAGTAACTGAACCAGGCTTTGAGCGGACCCCGTTTGGTGCTGTCTTATAAAACGCATCCCAGAATAATTCTGCTTCCGCTTGAGGCAGCAGAGAAAACAGTGTACCCTCCGGCACGATGCTTTTGACAAATTCTTCCTGATAGCGGACTGAGGGTTCAAAATCTTCAAAACCGATTGCAAGCGTATACATTTCTTTATTTGTTAAACGTTTAGATAAGGCCGGACTCAAAAGTTCTAACGCGATTGGCTCCATCATGGAATCCAGCAGATTGATAACGAACAACCTCATTTCTTCCTGAAGTTCAATAGGAAAAGATAAAAGAATGAGGCTTTCATATTTTGGAATGGGTCTAAGCTTCAACGTGATTTCTGTCACAACTCCAAGTGTGCCCATTGATCCTATAAAAAGCTTATTCATATCATAGCCGGCAACGTTTTTAACTACTTTTCCCCCTGAGCGAATGACCTGACCGTCAGGATAAACGATTCTAAGGCCAATAACTGAATCTCTTGAAGATCCGTAGCCGAGCCTCTTGGGACCGCTTTCATTAGATGCGATAATCCCTCCGATCGTGGAATACTCTGGCCAAGCCGGATCGAGTGAAACTTTTTGACTATGTTTTGCTAAATAATCCTGAAGCTCTTTAAACGTTGTTCCTGCTTTGACGGTTACTGTCATATCTCCGGGAATATGCTCTGTTATTCCCGTGTAATGAGCCAGGGACAACTGGATATCTGCATATTCTGTTAATCCTCCATATCCGCGCTTTGTCCCGCCGCCGATTATGGAAACTTTTTTGCCATTTTGATCAGCAAATTTAAGGACTTGTGTGATTTCCTCTTCTGTAGTCGGGAACACAGTCATTTCGCCATTATTTCCGAGCAAGTGATTTGTCTGACCCTCCGTTTTTACTTTTTCTTCAGGTAAAAGTGAGATTAATTCTGTCAGAATCAAAACTCCACCTCCAATTGTTTTGTAATAACAAACGCTGTTTTGCTTTATTTTCAAAAAAATTCAGTTATTCTGCTGAAGACTCTTGTGAAGAATGGATTCTACGAACGTTAAATGCTGCAGCATGTATTCGTTTGATTGATTGGGTGTACCGGAAGAAATGCTTTCGAAGATGCGCTCATGATGTTCTGCAATAATTTCTATCGCCTCTGTATCACGTTTGATAAACTGGTGAAAATCAATCATTGCATGTTTAATCGTGGTGGATATGACTTGTACAAACTGAATCAGCAGTGCATTGCCGGTTGCTTTGGCAATGGATAAGTGAAACTGATAATCATCTTCCCAAGGGGCATCAGTCTGGGTTGATAAGATGATCTTCATTCGCTTAAGATCATTTTCGGAGCGATTGCATGCAGCCATTTCAGCCATGCCCGTTTCAACGATTTTTCTTACTTGAAAAAGCTCGGTAATATCATTTGCATTTGGGAGCATGACAGCATGGCTGAAAATTTTTCTTGAATCAAACTTACTGACATACGTGCCCTCACCCTGTTTCACTATTACAAGACCTTTTCCTTTTAAAACTGTGATGGCATCGCGGACGGCTGATCGTCCTGCTCCAAACATCTCGCAAAGCTCTCTTACTGAAGGAAGCTTTTCGCCAGCAGGAATCGAGCCGTCCAAAATCATTTTCTCAATCTGCTCGCTGATCGTATCTGAAACTTTCTTGGTTGAAATTTTTTCTATTAGCACTTATTCACAGCCTTTCTTTTCAGACATCACATATCTGACAAGTGATCTGTTATAGTTTCATTTAAACATGATGAACTTCATTTTTCAAATCATTTTTCGAAATTTATTAAATAATTCTGAAAATAAAATAAAAATAGCGGCGATCAGACCGCTAAATCTTTGTTTCTATTAAAATTGGTCCAGCACAATTTTCCCGATCGTTTTCCCGCTTTCTAATGATTGATGCGCTTTCTTAATGTTCTCGGCATTGATCGGTGATAGAGTTTGATTTAAGGTTGTTTTTAAAACACCATCATCTATCAGGCCGCTGATTTTGTTCAGCAGGATCTGCTGTTCTTGCATGTCGTCTGTTTGATACATGGCTCTTGTGAACATAAATTCCCAGACGAATGTGACACTCTTGCTTTTTAACACATTCAAATCAAGAGGTTCCTTGTTTTCAACGATTGAACAAATTTTGCCCTGAGGCTTAATTACTTCACTCATGCCAATCCAGTGCTGATCTGTGTTATTCAAACAAAAGATATAGTCCACTTCTGTGATTTGCCGTTTTTCAAGCTCTTCTTTCAAAGATTTATGATGGTTTATGATATGATCGGCGCCATACTTCTCTGACCATGCTATCGTTTCAGGTCGTGATGCTGTTGCAATCACGTTCAAACCTGCCCATTTAGCAAGCTGTATCGCTATAGATCCCACTCCTCCTGCTCCGCCGATGATCAAAATCTGATTCCTTTTGTTTCGCTCTTTGTCAGCAGGATCAATCTTTAATCGATCGAACAGCCCTTCATATGCTGTAATCGCCGTCAGCGGAAGAGCTGCTGCTTCTGCATGAGTAATGGTTTTAGGCTTTTTCCCAACAATTCTTTCATCTACCAGATGATATTCGCTGTAAGTGCCTTGCCTCGTGATGCTGCCGGCATAAAACACTTCATCGCCTGGTCTAAAATCTGTACAATTCTCACCGGTTTCCACCACTGTGCCGCTAGCATCCCAGCCGAGAATTTTTGGCTCATCCTCTACTTTTTCTTTAGGTGAACGCACTTTTGTATCAACAGGATTAATGGAAATGGCTTTAACTTGGACCAGCAGATCTTTTCCTGCAGCCACTGGTTTTTCCATTTCAATGTCGAGCAAGCTTTCTTCATCTTCGATTGGCAAATATTTATGCAGTCCGATTGCTTTCATGAATGATTCCTCCCCATCTTATTCTATTATTTAGTATGGGGAGAATAATCGGATAAATCAATTAAATCAACTTGGTTAAAATAAAATAAACGCCTAAATTCATAGGCGTTTTTGTAAACTGATTTACTTAAACAAATACGGGAACCTTAATATCTACTTCTTTACCCAGCGCAGAGGAACGGAGCACTCCGTCAATAATTGCCTGGTTAAGTAAGATTTGCTCTGCCGGGATTGGAGCTGGACGATTTTCTTTTATGGCTGACACAAAATCTCTTACTTTTTCATGGAAAATATCAATTTTATGATCAATGACTGGAACCTGCGTTTCTGAATGCTGTCCGACAATATCGTGAAAGAGTGAAATACTACCAATGCCGCCGTCCCAGACCCCGCTCCAAGGTCCTTGTCCTGCAGGTGTCAGCTTTAGTCCTGCGTCCGTACCTAGAAAAATGGTAGGTCCTAAGGAATCCATGTGCATCGCCCATGAAATTTTAAAATTCAGCACCTTTCCTCCTTCTAAGCGAACCATCGCCACTCCAAAGTCTTCTACTTCAAACCTGGCTGCTTCATGATGATACAGAGGATTCTTGCCAAAATGACTGGATGTATAGGCTGAAACCGTTAAAGGCTTAGGGTAATTCAATGCATTTAAAGCCAAGTCCAGGGAATAACAGCCAATATCCGCCATTGCACCAGCCCCTGCCAGCTCCTTATTTATGAAAGTTCCCCCTGGCATCCCCCTTCTTCTCCCCCCGCCGGTTTGAATATAATAAACATCTCCAAGCTGTCCGGATTGAACAATTTCTTTAATCGTTTTCATATTTGGATCATATCTTGGCTGAAATCCCACCGTCAGCATTTTTCCAGTGCGACGTGATGTCTCAACCATTTCAACCGCTTGTTCTAAAGTAACTGCCAGCGGTTTTTCTACTAGTACATGTTTATCTGCAAGCAATGAATCAATACTGGTTCTGTGGTGAGTGACATTTGGCGTACAGACACTTACACCATCTAAATCAAGTTCAAGCAATTCCAGATGACTGTCGAATGCCTGGGCATTGCGAATTCCCAGCTGTTCGATAAATTCCTTTGCTTTTCCGGGAACGACGTCTGCAACCGCGGCAATCGTGACATCCTTCATTTGCAGATAAGCTTTAGCATGTACTGCAGCAATTCCTCCGCTTCCAATAATTCCAATTTTAATGTTTGACATCCGCAATTCCTCCTGATTTCTTTTTATGAAAAACCGACTGAAGAAAATCTTTTGCATGCTTAATACCTTCTTGTTCAGAAGCAAGATTGCCCCAATAATGATGATCCTCAAGTTCAATGCTGATTGGACCTTTATACCCGAGCGCATCTAATCTGACAGCAACCTTTCTCCAGTCAACCTCCCCATGACCAGGAATGGTATAGCGCCATGCTCCTTCGGAAAAGTCATACTTAGAATCGAATGCGCCAGGCAAATGGCCTAATTCATATTGTTCCTCTTTAAGCAGCGCTGTATCTTTTCCATGGCAGTAAAGAATTTTTTCACCAAACTCATCAAGAAACCGAAGATAATCAATGCCAAGTCTTACTAAATGAGAGGGATCATAATTCACACCGAAATGCTTGGATGGCACCTCACCAAACATATATCTGAGCACCTCTGGAGTCGTTCCAAGCGTTGGATACGCAGGTGCAGGACCAGGCCAGCCTTCAAGTGCCAGAAAAAGATTGTTTCTCTCAGCAAGCCCGACCACCTCAGGAAATGTTTCTTTCCATATTTCTAAGCTTCTTTTTTTAGGGATCAGGCTGTTTTCCGGCACAAGACACATGAAAATCACCTTGCCTCCCAATGCTGAAACTTGTTCAAACTGTTCCTTTAAAGATAGTACTGCATTCCAGCGTTTCCCCTCATCCTCACTTAAAAGATCCGTGTTGCCAACACATCCTTTTCCATCAATCGATCCAATATCTATTTGATAGTTTGCTAATATCTTTTTAACAGACTCGTCCAAGTTAGGAAGGTCAAGCACCTTAATCCCATTTTCATTCGCCCATTTTGCTGTGTATTCAATTCCTTCTTTTCCGAAATACGGAGGAATCCTCATGCCGATTTTATTGTTCATATTTTTCCCTCACAGTCTCTTAGAATGATAGTCAATTTGTGATTTTTCACTGGCACCTTCATAAATGGCTTTTGTAAAATGCAAAACCTGAACAGCAAATTCGCCGGGCACTTGAACCTCTTCAATTCCAGTAATGGCCCTGATGAAGCTTTTATCAGTGTTTGTTTTCGCAGCGTCAATGCTTTGTATTTCCGGGGCTTCCCCGTTTTTGACTAGTGAAACCTGTCCATTCTCGCAGAAGATGGCTCCTTTATCGCCCAAAAATGAATATGTTTCATGCCAGCATGGTGACATTCCAGCGATCGTGATTGTTCCCATCACGTTTTGTGTGTATTTGACTGTTGTAAATGAATCAATATCAACTTCTGTTCCGCGCTGATGAATAAATGATTTTGTTTCAACCGGTGTAAGTCCAGTAATCCATAGAATAGAATCTAAAATATGACTGCCTGAATCAAACAGCATGCCGCCGCCTGACAAGGCTGGGTTCTGTCTCCATGTACCGGCTGACAAGTAAATCCAATCCTGATAAAGAGATGCATTTACACTAGTAAGTGTGCCGATTTGATTTTCTTCGATCAGCTTTTTTATATGAAGAAATTCAGGCTGATAATGACGCTGGTACGAGATTTGCAGCACGCATTTTCTCTCTTTGGATAGTTCAATCAATTCTTCCGCTTCGAAGACAGAACATACCATTGGCTTCTCAAGCAATACGTGACAGCCTTTTAAAAGAGCAGCTTTGGCATGCTTGTAATGAAGCGTATGCGGAGAGCAAATAATCACTCCTTCTACTTCAGATCGATTCAGCATTTCTTCAAAATCATCAAATTCCAAAGCTTCAATCTCATGAGTTTGCAGGAAACTGCGCCTGCTTTCAGGATTCGGGTCGGCAATTGCTGTGATAAGGACATTCTCTAATTCTTTTAAATGTGAGGCATGGTAATGGGCAATTCCTCCAGAGCCTATAAAACCAATTCTGATCTTTTCCACGCGGATTCATCTCCTGTCATCCTTTTATACCGCTGAACGTAATGCCTTTAATAAACGTTTTTTGCAGGAAAAAGAATAAGATAATGATAGGAAGCGTCATTAATGTTGAGACTGCCATCATCAATCCCCATTCTGTTCCTCTTTGGCTCTGAAATTGCTGCAGGCCTAAGGAAAGGGTGTAAGATGTTTCGTCAGTCAGATAAAGCAGCGGTCCTAAAAAGTCGGTCCAGCTTCCCATAAATTGAAACAGACCTACTGCAAGCACTGCTGGTTTTGCAAGCGGAAGCATAATCTGCCAGTAAATGCGAAATTCTCCTGCACCATCAATTCTCGCTGCATCCATTAACGTATCAGGCAATCCGAGAAAGAATTGCCGCAGTAAAAAGATGTAGAAAGGAACACCGAAAAAAACAGGTACAATCAGCGGGAGAGGGCTGCCAACCCAGCCAAGTTTTTCAAATAGGATGAACAGGGGAATCATTGTAACTTGTCCAGGGATCATCATGACGGCAATGGTCACTATGAATAAAGCATTGCTGCCTTTAAATTTTAATTTCGCAAAACCGTAAGCTACCAAAGGGCACGTGATAACAGCACCGATTGTGCTGAAAACGGTAATCACAACTGTATTTTTCAAATAGCTGAAAAAAGGAATATATTCTACAGCCTCCTGATAATTGCTCCATTTAAAAGGGGTTGGAATCCATTCAGGAGGAAACGAAAAAATTTGCGTTTGATCTTTTAACGAAGTAGACAGCATCCAGAAAAACGGAACTAAAAAGAGAATCGAAATCAGAATCAGAAATGCATGTGCAAAAATACGGTTTGAAGTTTTTGTTTTCATCGTATCCCTCCTTATTTCCCTTGATAATGAACCCACCTTTTAGATGTAGAAAAGATAACGGCTGTTAAGATCATAATGATGGCAAAAAGGATCCAAGCCATTGCTGAGGCATAGCCCATTTTGAAGAATTTAAATCCATTGTCATATAAATACATGACATAAAACGTTAAGGAATTTGCGGGAGTACCCTGTCCGCCTGTAAGCGCGTATGGCAAGGCAAACTGCTGAAATGCGCCAATGACACCCATTACGAGGTTAAAAAAGATAACAGGAGTTAACAATGGCAAGGTAATATGAAACGTTTTCTGAAGCCAATTTGCCCCATCCACTTCAGCAGCATCATAGTAATCTTCAGATATATCCGTAAGACCTGCCAAATAGATAACAACTGCCTGTCCGATGCCCCAAAGCGACATCATAACGATAGAAGGCTTAGACCAGGTTTCACTGCCTAACCATGCGGGACCTTGAATTCCCAGAAGATCCAGCATTCCATTGACTAACCCAAACTGCGGGTTTAAGAGCCACATCCAAAGTACGGCAAGTGCAACCTGAGGCACTAGTGTCGGCAAGAAGAAAATCGTGCGGTAAACTGTCATCCCTTTTACCTTTAAGTTCAAAATCATCGCCAGACATACACCAAATATGATGCTTAGCGGAACATAAAAGACTGCGAAATAGATGGTATTTGAAACAGACTTCCAAAAAAGATCATCACTCATCAGCTCTTTATAATTCTGCATTCCCACAAACTCTCCGGGCTGAAGGATGCTATATGTTGTGAAACTGAAATAGATGGATGAAATTAATGGAAAGGCATAAAAAATAATAAGTCCTATAATCCAAGGTGTTACAAATAACAAACCGTATAAGGAAGTTTTGTTTCTCCAAACTTTCTTTTTTGTGACAGGAACCTCTTTTATTGTGGCTGAGTTCTTTAGAACTGGCTGCTGCATGAAAACATACCTCCTTTAGTTTTGTTTCAGGGATTCCCCAATTGGAGAATCCCCTTGCAGCCCTACTTTAAAGATTTCTCTACTTTTTCATTCACTTTTTTCAGAAGTTCCTCAGGGGTTCCGTTGCCTCTAGTAGCATTTTCAACAGCACTTGCGAGTTCATTCCAATATAAGCTTCCTTGTGTCATAACAGGTCTGTGATTACTTGAAGGCAATATCTCAACAAATTCTTTAAGAATCGGATCATCCTTGTACCCTAATTCCTCATTTACAGAATCAATAATTGAAAAGTCTTTAGCAATTCCGCTGAAGATTTTTTGTCCTTCTTCTCCGCTGAAGAACTTAAGAAATTCCCAGGCAGCTTCTTTTTCTTTCGCACCTTTAGGAATGACAACGGACCAGCCGCCAGACCAGGTTGAGTAATTATCTCCTGTAGGCGTAGGGATAGGGAAAACACCATACTCTAAATCCGGCTTAAATTTATTGATGGCAGACACAGTCCAAGGACCGCTTACTTTCATGCTGATTTGTTCTGTTAAGAATGGATCCATTGCACCAGTGCCTTGAGAATTTGTGAAAGCTGTAATGTCCTCGATATTGTATTTTTTAGCGTAATCTGCGATCCACTTCAACGCTTCAACATTTTTAGGATCATCAGCCGTTACTTCCTGTGTGTCAGGATTATAAAAATCTCCTCCAAATGCCCAGCCCCAGCCGTAGAACCAGCCTTGGTCAAGCCATGGAATAAAGCCGATCTGAGAGAATCTTTTTCCTTTTTTTATCGTTAATTTTTCTGCTGCTTCTTCAAGTTCTGCAATGGTCTTAGGAGGATTTTCTGGATCGAGTCCAGCTTTTTCGAAATGTTTTTTGTTGTAGTAAACTAAGCGGGAATCTGTCGTTGTGGGTAATCCGTAAAGTTTATCTTCGAAGGTTGCTTCCTCCCATGCGAATGGGTAGAAATTTTCTTTGGAAATCTTATCTTTCTTGGCGAGATCACTCAAGTCTTCAAGCGAGCCTTGTGCGGCCCAGGATGCAATCTCAAATCTGTCGAAGTAGGCGACATCTGGAGGATTTCCGCCCGCAATGGATGAAAGCAATTTTTCGTTGGAGCCTTCGCCTTGATTTGCAATATATACCGATTTCACTTTAATATCAGGGTTTTCTTTTTCAAAAGCTTTTACAACTTCTTTTACCGCATCACCAGTAATATCTGTCATTGGATGCCAAAATGTTATCGTTGTCTTGCCATCAGCACTTTCCTTGGTTGATGCTGAATCAGAACTGCAGCCGGACAAAAGGAGTAAAAATGAAATAGCTACTAAAAAAATACTTTTCAAATGCCTCATGAAAAATCCCCCTCTATTCTTTTAATGGAAAAACAATTGTTATTACAAATCCTCCTTTCTCCAATTAAATAAAGCGCTTTCAAATAATATAATGACATGTCATGTTGTTATGTTTTATAGTTACTATATTAATAGCTTTTGAAATTATAAGTCAATATATTTTTCAGAATATTTAAAAATAAATAAAAAAGGCCTGATTATTCAGACCTATTTCATAGAAAAAGCTTTAGTTGTCTCGCCTTCAACGATCGTGTGCGGAATAAATATCTGCTGAACCGCAAAGTCTGAATCCAGCATTTTTTCTTTAAGAAGATTCACCGCTTTTATAGCAATACTCTGTTCATCCTGTTTAATATGAGTAAACTGAGTTCTGGAATTCCCAGGAGAATCAAAACAAACGACAGACACTTCATCTGGCATCCGCCTTCCAAGCATCGATAAACCTTCAGCTACTTGTTCTCCGATAGAATGTTCACAGGCTACTATGGCTGTTATACTGCGATGCTTGTCAAGGAAATTGTCTAATATCATGGTGTCTTCTTTAAAAACCTGAGATTCCTTCATTTCGTGTAATGGCAGGCTGTTTTTAATTTCAGCCAAGATATAATCCCTATTCAGCTTCACGCCTTGTTCAGAATGGGCAATATGAAAACCCATCACTCTCTCCTCAATAGCTGTCGTTCCCTCTGATGGCGGAGAAATGAACCCGATTTCTCTGTGTCCCATTTCAAATAAATGATTCGTTAACTCTGCCGCTGCTTTTCGGTGATCCGTACATACAAACGAGGCAGGTATCCCTTTGATGAATCGATCAATCAAAACGACGGGGAAATTCTTTGAAACCAGTTCAAGAAGTTTATTATTAACATGCTCTCCGTGAACCGGAAAGACAATCAAACCTTCTGCCCCCATAGCAAGAAAATCATTTACGGCCTGTTCCTCAATTTCTTTCTTTCCGTAGCTGAGTTTCAAGAGAACCGTAAAACCAAGTTCGCTGCACCTCTTTTCAATTCCCTTTACAAGTCCCATTCCATAGCTTTCATCAAAACTTGGCAGAATAAATCCGATTAAATGACGTTTTGATCGTTCCGGCTTTGCTGCAAGAGCAGTTCCATTTGCCGCATCTGGATGAATAACATATGAACCCTTCCCCTGAATTCTTTCAATATAGTTTTCTTCAGAGAGAAGATCTAATGCTTTTTTAGTGGTTATACGGCTGACTTGGAATTGATCTGCAAGCTCTTTTTCAGAAGGAACCTTATCGCCCAGCTTTAATTTTCCGCTCTGAATTTGGTTTAACAGTAAATTATAAACTTTCAGGTAAAGAGGATTAAAAGTTGTCATAGCGTCACCTTTCAACGGTTGATATATTCAATATAACAACTATTTCTTCACTAGAAAAGTATTTTATAAGAAAACTAGGAATATTCATACTTTATTTATATAGATTTATAGTGTCTTTCTAATAGAAAAACCTAAACAATACATAAAAAAGCAGGATTCCTCCCGCTTTAACTCAATTGTTCAAGTTTCTTTGCAATGGAAATCCATTTCTTTTCTTTAGACGAACGTTCGATTGCCTCAAGTATGAGCTGATTCTGCAAGCCATCATAGAAATTCGGCTGTTTAAGTTCATTATTTGTAATCGCTTTCATCAATTCTGATATTAAGTTCACAAATGTATGTTCATACCCAATAATATGTCCTGCTGGCCAGTATGCATGGGCATAAGGATGCTCTTCTTCTGTACAGTTAATGACCCGAAAACCCTGAAGGCCTTTGTCATCCTCTGTTAAGTACACGTGCAAATTGTTCATGTTTTCAAGATCCCATTTGATGGAACCAAACTCAGCATTGATTTCAAAACTATTGCGATTTCTATTTCCTGCTGCAAAACGAGTTGCTTCAAAAACACCCATTGCCCCATTTTCAAATTTGGCGATGAATGAAGCAGCATCGTCGACATCAACCTGTCCTTTTTTCCCGGCTTCTCCTTCTATCGGCCGTTCTTTAATAAATGTCTCCATGGCTCCAACTACCTCTGATATTTCACCAACAAGAAATCTCGTAAGATCAATGATATGTGCTCCTATATCTCCCAAAGCTCCAGACCCTGTAACTTCTTTTTTTAATCTCCATGCAATCGGGAAATCAGGATCCATAATCCAGTCCTGAAGATATGTTGCCCGAACATGATAGATCCGGCCCAGCCTTCCTTGTTGAATCAGCTTTTTCGCATATTGAACGGCAGGAGCGAAGCGGTAATTATGCGAGATCATATGAATAACTTTATTTCTGGTCACTGCCTCAAGCATCCTTTCAGCCTGCTCCACATTTAATGCCAAAGGCTTTTCGCATATCACATGTTTTCCGGCTTCTGCTGCAGCAATCGCGATTTCTGCATGAGAATTGTTCGGAGTGACAATATCGATTAAATCTATATCATCTCTTTCTATTAATTTTCGCCAATCTGTTTCATAGGTTTCAAAGCCGAGTTCATCTGCTGCCTGCTTAACCCCCTTTTCATTTCGGCCGGCAATTGCTTTGAGTACTGGCATTGCTGAGCCCGGAAAGAAAAATGGAACATTCCGATAAGCCAGACTGTGTGCTTTTCCCATAAACTTATACCCTATCATTCCAACTCGTACTTCTTTCATAACAGATCACCAGCTTTCATATATTGGTTGTTATAAAAATGCGGTCATTATAATCACTAATTAGTCTTAAAATAGAAATATCCTCTTTTTCTCGTTATAATTTTTTTATTTGAATCTAATATACTAGATTTCCTAAAGAAAAGCCTTGCTTAAAAAGCAAGGCTTCCCATTATTTATCTGACAGTATATCTTCAATTCTATTAAGCTCATCCCCAGTAAACTCAAGACGATCCAGAGCAGCAACATTCTCTTCAATCTGGCTTACTCTGCTTGCGCCGATAAGTGCAGATGTCACGCGTCCTTCTCTCAAAACCCATGCCAATGCCATTTGGGCAAGGTTTTGACCGCGGTTTGCTGCAATTTCATTAAGCTGCTTGATTTTATGTACCATTTCTTCTGTCACACGGTCTTCACTGAGGGCTCCGGTTGATTTCGCCGCTCGTGAATCAGCAGGAACCCCAGATAGGTATTTGCTTGTCAGCAAGCCCTGTTCCAGAGGACAAAAAGCGATTGAGCCTACACGATTTTCCTGAAGGACATCCTGCAGACCGTTTTCAATCCAGCGGTTGAGCATCGAATAACTTGGCTGATGAATAAGAAGCGGTGTGCCGAGACGGTTTAATATTTTTACAGCTTCTTCCGTTTGTTCAGCCGTATAGCTTGAAATACCAACGTATAAAGCTTTTCCCTGACGGACGATTTGATCTAATGCTCCCATTGTTTCTTCAAGTGGTGTATTAGGATCGGGACGGTGGGAGTAAAAAATATCTACATAGTCCAGCCCCATGCGTTTTAAGCTTTGATCCAAGCTTGCAATCAAATATTTTTTAGAGCCCCATTCGCCATAAGGGCCGTCCCACATGTGATAGCCTGCTTTTGAAGAAATGATTAATTCATCCCGGTATGGAGCAAAATCTGTTTTCAGCACTTGTCCAAACATTTCTTCGGCAGATCCTTGCGGCGGACCGTAGTTGTTTGCCAGATCAAAATGAGTAATCCCCAGGTCAAAAGCGCGGCGAAGCATGGCGCGGCCGTTTTCAAACGAATCGACTCCTCCGAAATTGTGCCATAGCCCAAGTGAAATGGCCGGCAGCAGCAAACCGGAATTTCCGCAGCGGTTGTACTTCATAGATTGATATCGTTCAGAACTTGCTTTGTATGTCATTTAGATTCCTCCCTTTATCACTTTCTTTTGTATAGTAGTTGAAGAAAGCGATTTCGTAAATGAATCTGTCTTATTTTTTAAATAATTAGTCTTTTTGAACTAATAAAAAGAAAGAACCCTCATAAGAGAGTTCTCAGCAAATAGAGTCTGTAGATTTAGGGTTTTTCAGACCGAACAGCGGACGGATAAACAGGGCAAGGAATGTACCAAGCATAGCCATGATCATCCATACCCAGCCATGAAGACTGAATGATGCTATTCCGCCGAAATAAGCACCGATGTTGCATCCAAATGCCAATCGGGCGCCATATCCCATCAGAAGTCCACCGATGATAGAGGCTCCTGCTACACCTGGTTTTATTTTTCCCGGTTTAAATGTTCCTTGTGCTGCCGCTGAAATAAAGGCTCCAAGGATAATGCCAAAGTTCATGACACTAGTTGAATCAGCGAGCACTGTTTTTGTAAGTGCAGCTCCGTTAGCTCCAGCAAAATAGCCCCAGCTTGAAACATCAACACCTGAAGCCATTAATGCCTTCCCGCCCCAAAGAGCAAACGCAGACGTGATTCCCCATGGATTTCCTCTAATTGATAGAGTTAAAGCGTTTAATAGTGCCAATATAATAGCTGCTGCGAACAACGGCCAAGAACCTCTTATGATTTTTTTCCAGCCTTGAGTAGTTGGCAGAGGCTTCATCATTGGCGGATTTTTCTTTTTAGCAATCTGTACCGTAATCCAATAGATGATTGCAAATGCTGCTAACTGGACGAGAAGTGCGCCGAAATAGCCTAGCCCTGTTGAAGTGGCCAGTGAAATCGGCGGAAGTGAAGGCATATCTTCCATCCAGAATGTAAAGTGATATGCTCCAATAACAGAACCCGCAATAAATGAGATCAGCGTTAAAATCATTGAAAAAGAACCGCCTCCAACAGAGTAAAGGGTGCCAGAAGCACATCCATTCCCAAGCTGCATTCCTATTCCAAAGATAAATGAACCGAAAATAACACTTACCCCAACAGGCGATACATAACCAGCTGGAGTTGTTCCAGTAAAACTAAAGCCGTTGCTTAAAATAACTGCAAATAATATTGAAGCAATTGCAAGCATAAGCATGTGTGCCTGCAGACCTTGAACATTTCCTACTGACATCAGGCGCCGGAAAGCGGATGTGAATCCAAAACGGGCATGAAGCAAGGTAACACCAAGTAAAATCCCGATAACATATAACACAGATTGAGTCATATTAGTTGTACTTAAAATTGCAATGAATAAAATTATTGCTGCAAATAATCCTGCCGCAACAAGCGGTTTTTGCATCGGATTTAATTCCGATACAACCGTTGTTCTAGGTTTAATAGCAGCAGACTTGTTTAAAGTTGTTTCTGTCATCGTTATAATCACCTTTTCTTATGAAATAAGTCGGATTAAATCCATTTATTAACCATACTCTTTGTATTGATTTTTGTAAACTAAGATGCTTATTTTCAAAAAAGGGAATTATTTGTTATCCCCTATTTTCGAAAAATATAATTAACACATAAATCCCCAAGCCTACTGGAATATAATAATATGCAAGAAGATGGAGGCGAAATCATGGCAGTTGTAAAAGCGACAAACTCAGATATTGATTTAATGGCCAGATTGCTTCGTGCCGAAGCTGAAGGGGAAGGAATTAGAGGCATGCAGCTTGTAGGAAATGTAGGAATTAATCAGGTTAGAGCAAATTGTTCGGACTTTAAAAACATACGTACCATTCCTCAAATGGTGTGTCAAGAACACGCCTTTGAAGCTGTACAGCACGGTTACTTTTATCAAAGAGCAACAGAGGCTTTCGAGGCGAAGTATAGCGGGAGAACGGTATTGGCCTGCAAAATTCAGCTTATGGTATTTCAGGCCGCCTGGAGACTGCCCCCCCTGCATGGTATAATCAGCCATTCGTCGCACGCTACAAGCTGCATTGTTTTTATCAGCCTAAAGCTGGTGAATGTGATAATATTTATAACACATTTTAGAACAAAAAATCCTCGTCATTCAAACGAGGATTTTTTGTTCATTATAATGGCAGTAAGTCTACTTTTTCTTTTCCCTTCAAATTTCCAATCATTTCTACCCATGCTTGAGGCTTGTTTGAAAGCACAGTGTAATACCGCTTCAAAAAGCTTACGATAAGATCTGCTTCTACTTCACTTCTTTCTGTCATTGGAAGGAAGCCGAGATCAAGCCCTGTTACTGCTTCACCATCATTGTTCCAGGACGGATGGACATATGAGAAGTCCAAACGTTTGTATCCAAGGTGACTTAATACTTCGCGGCGCACATAAGGATCCATAGGCTTAACACCGCCAAACTCGTAATTTTCCACTTGATAGGGATCATAAATTTCGGCAAACATTCCAGTTAAGGTTTTTCCGTTTTCAGCTGCTAAAGATTGAAGGTCTGCCAATCGCTTTTGAGCCAAAAATGGTCCTATGCCGAGGCCAGGCTGTCCAATAATCGTAAAGTCAGTCATAGCTACATTAAAATCCTCGTAGTATCGGTATTCTGTTGCACCCACAACCTCACCATTGTGAACAGCAGCAAAAACGCGAATACCCGGATCTTCAAGCGGTTCTTTCCAAAGATCAAATTCAAGTACTTCCTCAGGAGGGAAGACTTTTTGCATTAATTTATGCATTGACTTGAACAATGGATTGGTAATGCTATTTATTCTTTTATATTCCATACTTCTTCCCCACTCCTATTTTTTAAAAGGATTTTTCCATTCCATTAACGTGCCATAATTGCACGATTCCTCGTCCTCTAAATAATTGGGTACAACTCGGACAGGCGTTCTTCCGCATCGAAGCAGAAATGAGATAACTGGATCTTTTACATTTCCCTCTACCACACGTTCAAGATATTGCTCTGGCGTCCATTTATCTGAATGCTGCTGATAACCAGGCATCCTTCCACCGCCAAGCAGCCTGTCCAATCCCTTCTGTACAACTACATCATACATGGAAAACATAAGCCATTTTCCAAGTCCTAACTTTCTGTAAGCGGGACGCACACCAATATCAACTACATAAAGAGTTTTTCCATTTGGGTCATGGTTGCGGATAAACCCATTATCTGTGATCTCTTCCCATGTATGATCAGGGTGTTCTGGATCAAATTGTACAAGCAGTCCTGTCATAGAACCTGCAACTTCCCCATTTATTTCAATGCAAAGAGCTCCCTCTGGAAAGAGCGTGATATGATTTTTCAGCTGTTCTTTATTCCACAAAAGCTCAGACGGAAATGGAGGAGGAAAGCTCTCCTGCTGAATGCGGATTAATGCATCAAAATCCTTTTCTGTGTAGTTTCGCACGACTGCTTTTACAGGCTTGTCACCATCAAAAACAAAAAATTCTTTTACGTACAAGAGAACTCCTCCTTATAGCAGAGTCCGATCCCCCTGCTTCGCTTC
Organism: Metabacillus idriensis; assembly: GCF_009674765.1. GTDB lineage: Bacteria > Bacillota > Bacilli > Bacillales > Bacillaceae > Bacillus_P > Bacillus_P idriensis. The sequence goes on from NZ_WKKF01000001.1 coordinate 1,619,233, forward strand.
CCAATCAGGGTATAAATCTGTACGGCGATCACGCCATGTTGTAACTGAACCGCTCGCACGGACTTTATAAAGAAGCTCAAGATCAAGATCTGCTGTTACAATCATAGGCTGATTGATTTCACCTTCAGCCGCTATTCCTTTAGGGGGAAACGGTACATCATTAGGCGTAATCACAGCTGCTTGTCCAAAGTTTCCTCTCATAAAGTCAACAGTTGGAAGTGATCCTACAGTACCTGTTGTTACAACATATACTTGATTTTCGATTGCCCGGGCATGACTCGTATAACGAACCCGATGAAAACCGTGACGATCATCGGTACATGACGGACAAAATATAACATCTGCCCCCTTTGCTTTTGCAATACGGACGATTTCGGGGAACTCAATGTCATAGCAAGTCAGCATGGCGATTGTTCCTTTTTCTGTTTCAAATACTTCAAGATCATCTCCAGGCGTCATATTCCACTCATGCACTTCAGTAGGTGTAATGTGCAGCTTTGCCTGTTCAGCTACTCTTCCATCCGGATAAAATAAGTGAGCAACATTATAAAGCCGATCCTCTCTTTTAATAACATGCGTCCCGCCAATAATATGCATGCCTGTTTTTTTTGCAAGATTTATAAATAATTCTCGATATTGATCGGTAAAATCAGGCAAATCGTTTATAGTTAAAGCATTTCCCTCTGAATTACCTATAGACATAAGCTGAGTTGTAAAAAACTCAGGGAAAAGCACAAAATCAGATCCGAATTCTTCTGCTGTTTTCATATAATGCTCTACTTGATCTGCAAATTCTTTAAAAGAACTGATTGTGTGGAGATCATATTGAACAGCTGATACTCTAAGCTGCATGTTACCCCTCTCTTTCTCTTTTCGTGATAAAAACATTATTAGATAAATCAGCATGTTTAACAAGTACGCACTTTTGTGATAGATAGTGAAAAAAAGTATACCGTATGAAATTTTCATGAAAGGAGAAAATAGGAAAAATACATTTTTCCGAGGGAACTATGAAGGCAAAACGAGAATTTAATAAAAAAAAGCTTTATATCTACCTGGCTATAAACATTTTCATGATCACCCTGGTTCTGGCAGAAACGTTTTTAACACTTGATATTCCTCATAACATACTTTTTGCGGCTTTATTAGTGATGCTGCTCATTTGTTTGTATTTTCTATTTGAATTTATTATCTCTATTCCTAAAACCGAAGAAAGCCTTCAAAGCATCTTCACAGGCTCTGGTTTACTTCTCACACTAATTATTACAACTTATGCAAATCTTTATATGCAAATATACCGGATCAAAGGAGAAAAATCCTTTAAGTTCTCGGGAAAAGAACTTTCAGGCGATGATTTCTTATACTATAGCATTACAACATTCACCACAACCGGTTTTGGAGACATTACATCAATCGGTGTAATCTCTAATATGATAGCCGCTTCTGAAATGCTGATCGGATTTATTATCAGTACTTTATTTATGGCCATTATCACATCAAAGCTAATAAAAAACTTAAAATAGACCTGGATCAGGATCCAGGTCTATTGCTATGCGGTAATATGAGGAAGCGATAAGGAAAACCTGGTCATTTGCTCATCAGAAGAACATTGAATCGTCCCTTGATGGTTTTCGATTATCTTTCTGCAGATGTACAGGCCGATTCCCGTTCCTAATTCTTTTGTTGTGAAAAAAGGTTCAAAGATCGACTGAATTTGCTTAGGCGGAATCATTGGTCCATTGTTTCCAATATGTACGTATATTTTATCTTCTATCATTTCAAATTCAATTGTAATCGTTCGGTCAGTCTCAATTTTCTGAAGCGCATCAATGGAATTGAGCAGCAGGTTTAAAAAGACTTGCCTTAGTTCATCTTTGCTCGCAATAACTCTGGTCTGTCTTTTTGAGATTTCCTGGACCTTTACGCTTCCGTCAAGAAGACTGGGATACATAAATGCCAGAACCTCATCTAATAATTCACTGAGATCAAGCAGTTCCCGTTTACTTTCAATTGTCTCCTTTTTGGAGGCATGGAGAAATTGGGATACCCTAAAATTCAGCTGATCAACCTCATGACTGATAATGTCCAAGTACTTTAAATCAGGATTTTCATTTTGCATGAGTTTAATGAAGCCTTTTACAGCAGTAAGCGGATTTCTGAATTCATGAACAAAGCTTGATGACATTTGACCCAGAATGGTCAGCCTCTCTTTATGGCTTTGATCGATGAATGAAATTTTCTCCTGCAGAATCTCTTCTTTAACCTCTGTGTATTTCTTCACGGCAAAGTAAGAAAACTTATCAAAAAGAACATTAATTTCTTCAATATACGGCTGCAGGTCGCTTCGCGGTATTCCGGAACTGACAATATACCGGATGACTTCTCGTCTTCCAAGGTTCACATTATTTATGAAATCGCCGATGTTAACATTTGCTTCTACTCGTTCCAGAGCTACTTTACTTGCCAGAAAATCAATTTCATCTGAACTTAACGGACACTGAATCGTTTTTTTCACCAAGTCATACATCCTCATCCCGTTTTTCTCTACTTCTTCCTGATGAAGATCGTCTTCTGAAATTGTAATTTTCTGGCGCCATGCAGCGATAAAGGTTGAAATATTTTCATCTAAAAACCGAATTAATTCGTCTGAAGCTGTCATTAGTAAAAGCACCCCTAATTCTTGCAAAAAAATCATATGTATTTCTATCTCTGTTTAGATGTGGAACAATTAATAGGGCTAAAGTTTGGAATATTCCTGCTAAACTATACAATTTACATTCTATCATAATATGAATTTTTTCGGTATTTCCCTTTTTACTTTTGGTACAATAGAATGTGCCGAAGGATGTGTCTGCCATATATGTTAAATATTAGAATATGGAAATTCGTTAATCTCTTAATCCCTATACTGCTGGGCATCTGCAGTATAGCAGCATTACCCTCTTTAGTCTTCTTAGAAAAAGATGGTTTCCCAGTTGAATTTGGATTTTTCCCATTAACTTATCTAAATGCCATTGGACGGATCACCGCTGAGATTCTTACTCCATTTGATTTAACGTTTGCAAGCTCCGGAGAAGAGCTGGAATTGTTTCCTTTTATTTTTAATGCCTATTTTTATTCGATCAGCATCTTATTTCTTTCATTTTTGATTTCGCTGACTGCAGCATTTCTATTATCTATCATGTATATCCTTGCTTCATCGCATGTTCGCAAAATCGCTCGCGGAATCCTGATGGTCTTTGAATCTATTCCGGATGTCATCTTCATTTTGGCCCTGCAATACGCCGTTATCTCATTCTTCAAAAGCACGGGAATCAAGATGCTTCAGATTTATGGCTTAGAAGATAAGGTCTACCTGTTTCCGATTCTGTGTCTGTGTTTTGTCCCGATCGCACTGATGATCCGCTCACTTATCATTATTTTAGAAGAGGAGCAAGAGAAATTATACGTCCAGTTTGCAAAAGCTAAAGGAGTCTCTAATCTTCGTATTCTTTTTACGCATGTTTTGCGCAACGTATTTATTTCTTTGCATCATCACATTTCCTCTATTTATTGGTTTATGCTATCAAGCTTAGCGGCGGTTGAATATCTTTTCCAAATGAATGGAATCACCGGCTTTTTATTTGGATACAAGGAACAGGAAGTAATCGCAATTGGCATTCTGCTTATCCTGATTCCATTCGGTTTTCTGAAGTGGATATTTGAAAAATGGTTTTCTTTGTTATTGAGAGGTACTCAATATGAATAAAAAGAAACGATTATTTGTCTTTTTTCCATGTGTGCTTATTGGCCTGCTTCTCCTTTCTAGTTTTATTTATGAATTTGGATTTAAAACCGAGACAAGCTCTGTGATCATCAAATACGATGAAAATGGCGATTTAACAGGAAAAGCTCCTTTTCCCCCATCTCTTCAGCAGCCATTTGGCACAGACAGAAATGGAAATGATTTAGGCCTCAGATTATTACAAGGAGCAAAATACACAATCATTTTAGCTCTTGGAGTCTCCATTCTTAGAACAGTGGCTGCTTTGGCGGCGGGATCTATTTTTGTGTTTTTGCCAAGGGCCATCCAATCATTTACAAAGTTCTTTTTGATTCCTTATCAGTATATACCTGCGTTCATTCTGGTGTTTGTCCTGATCTGGCCTGTGAGTTTTATTAGAAATGAAATTGGGTATACATCTTTAGTTGCCTTTCAGTTTTCAGTTATTGTCATCGTTGGAATTGCACCGGTCATGCTGCTGATTTCCGGCGAAATTAAACAAACCCTTAAAGAACCCTATATCGAAGTTTCCTATCATTTAGGAGCCAGCAACAGACATGTTATCTTCAAACACATATTACCCGTGCTGAAAAAACGAATTCTGATTATCTTTTTCCAGCAGGTCATTCAAACCCTTTTGCTGCTCATTTATTTAGGGGTATTTGAAATTTATATTGGCGGAGATAAACCTGGCGGAATCTTTGGGGATGATGAACGCTTTCTTTCTCAGTCAGGTGAATGGGCAGGCATGATCGGCCAAAGCAAATTTGATTTGATGACAGCTCCGTGGATTGTATTAGGTCCTGGAATAGCATTTATCGGTTTAATTTTACTTTTAAATAGTGTATTAAACTATTTGCTTTATCCTGAGAAAAAGTAAAGTGCAGAGGACACCCTCTGCATTTTTGATGAAAAAAGACCCAACTATTTTTTGGGTCTTCTCTATCGATAAATATCCCTTGCCAGGCTTCGCAGTTCACTTTCATTCATCACTTCATAAGTATTTTCTCTTTTTCGGATTATTCCTCTTTTGCAAAGCATATCAAGCGTTCGCAGAAGATGCCGATAGCTTGTGCCGAGCATTTCAGAGAGGTACGTAAGGTTTTCTTTAAAATGGATGCTTTCCTTTTTCACCCCGGTAGCCAAAATATAGCTTGAAAGCCTGTGTTCAAGCGGATAGTACAAATTAATGGAGCTGTTTTTTGAAAGCTTGTTCAGCTTGTCGGATAAAGAAAAGCCCATAAAGGTTAAAAACACAGGATCCCGCAGCAGTTTCTCTCTTACCGGCGGCAAATAGATGCCAATGCAATATGTATCGTCAATCGCCTGAACACTTGATGCCGCACCGCGAATTTGGAACAGTTCTACATCTCCAAGAACTTTAAATCCCTCATAAAATGAGAGCAGCAGTGATTTCCCGTTAGATAATGTCGTGTAAACCTTCGCTCGACCATCTACAAAAAAATAGAGATAATCCATTTCTGCCCCTTCCCGGCATAGGTATTCATTTTTTGAAAAGAGATAGAGTTCCATCCACTCTTTCATATCTGAGGAAAAGTAGCCGGCAATCTTGTTTATGGACAGGTACTCTTCAAACAATGGCTGATTGTTTATTTTTTTCATAAAAACCTCTAATCATGTGACATATGTCATCATTATACCTCTTTTATATGTGGATAATGAAACAAGACATCTATAGAAGGAGTGAATATTTTTGTACAACCTGATCTCTGCTGCTGTTGGCGCTTTTATTGCCATCATGATTGTATTTAACGGAGAACTCTCAAATGGCATTGGAAATTACACTTCAAGTGCTGCTATTCATCTCGTCGGGCTTCTTTCTATTTCCACCGTTTTCTTATTTATAAAAAAACCCATTCGTTTTCAAAAAGGACTGCCTCTTTATTTGTACAGCGCAGGCGCCATTGGAGTGGTTACTGTCCTTTTTTCAAACATTAGCGTCATGTCTCTTGGGGTATCGGTCACGATTGCACTTGGACTCTTGGGTCAGTCGCTGGCTGCCATTATCATCGATCACTACGGGATGCTTGGAATGAAAACCGTAAAATTCAACAAAACAAAATGCATCGGTCTTGCCTTTATTCTGTTCGGCAGTGCTGTAATGACGTTCTATTAGGGAGGTAATTTACAATGGTTTATTTGATCATTTCTATTTTAGCTGGTGTTTCTATTGTTATCGCAAGAATCATTAATTCCAACCTTGCAGATAAAATCGGCTTGCTTGAAGGAACGCTCATTAATTTTGTGACTGGTCTGATGTTATCAATTATTTTTCTTTTATTCAGCAGTGAAGCTGTTTTCCTTTCGTCTCTAACCTTGGGTAATGTTCCAATATGGGCTTATTTAGGCGGTGTAGCAGGTGTCATCGTCATCTTTCTCTCAAGCTATCTTACACCGAAAGTTTCTGCTTTTTATTTAACACTCTTTATATTCATTGGACAGTTATTTACGGGAATCGTGATTGACTACTTTACACTTGGTGAATTATCTCAAGGGAAAATACTCGGAGGACTGCTTGTATTATTTGGTCTCGTCTTTAATTTGAAAATTGACCGAAAAGAAGAAATGGGATCTGCCTAAGTTCCCATTTCTTCTTAATAGTCCTGATATGTATATGCATTTTTATCTGTCCTTTTCACTAAATCAGCAAGTGCTCTTATCGTAAAAAGCGTAAAGCTGATGCTTGCAAATGTATGAAAGACTGACCACTTTTTCCATTTAAATAAGCGGGTCCTTTTTTCCATATACCATTGGGCAATGGACATCGGCACACTCCTAGTTAAACTTTTTAGCAAGATCCCCGGCAAATTATCTTTGTAGGATTGACGGACCCAAATTACACTTAATAACGGAAAAAACACCATATCATACAAAATAGTTGTTTTAAAAATTTTTGGAAATGGCCTTACAGGGTATTCGACTCTTTTTGTATTGACCACATAAGCATCTATCAGGGTAGACAATATCCCCTTTGCAAAAAAGACAATCAGCATTTCCTTTACATTAGGTTTCTGTATTACAAAGGGGAACATGACCGCACAAAGAGCAAACAGCCCTTTGATCATCGTTTTTTCCATTTTCAACATCCTTATCCTTTTTTTGGTAGTATCTGCTTTTATCAAAAAAAATAATACAGGAACTTAGCTATATAGTCTGCATATGCTAATGATGACCGTATTGAGGAGGTTTACCATGTATCCTTACATGCCATATTCATATGCACGATATCCTAAACCAGTCATGCAGCAACTAAAAATGTCAACTTTAAGTGCAGTTCAGCCATTTGTACAGCATGGTTTAAAAGAAGCACATTTCACCTCGTACCAGCATGCACTAATGGAAGTAGCCGCCATGTCCTATCTGCTCGGAAAAGGATATGAATACAATGCTGCATATCAATTAGTCGAAGCTTGGGAAGTGAATGAATCATTTTAAAAGGCTGGGTATCCAGCCTTTTTTATTGTATAAACCCTCTGCCTATGAAACTGGCTCCGACAGGTTCCCTTCCTATTTCTCTTGCCCAGACAGATAGCTGTCCAATGTGGTGGATTTCATGGGCAATCACATGGCGGATAATTTCCCCTTTTTTATAGGTGCCATCCATCCATGGGGGAGTTACTTTTTCATGTTCACATGCAATGGTCCACTTTTGAAGATAAGAGATCATTTCTGGCTGCAGCTCTCTTGATAATCGGTTAATCTTTTCAAGTGAGTCATATTCCCTGATTGTAAAGTCGATGACCTCATCACCTTTAAGGACATTGATCCAGCTGTATTCCACATCAATAATATGAAGCAATGTTCCGATAATCGTGCCGACCCCTCCTGTCCGTTTTTTCCGCAATTCAACTTCAGACAAATCTTTGCACCATTCAAACCACTCTTCTCTTACCTGCCAATTGTATTTAAAAAACAGCTGCATTATTGTTCACCCAGGTATAAAGGGATTTTTTCTTCTTCGTATACGGAATCTTCTGATTTTTTGACAAAAAATGCTTTAGCATCTTGTCTTGAACTGAGAATTTTATAAATTTTTTCATTTATAAAGTGAATTGCAGCACCATCATCAAGGCCGTATCCCGCTTTCATTTTTCCGGACAAAATATGCTCTTTGTAAGCAGGTCTGCGTTTTTCCTCCCCATCATAATGAGGGCAGCAGCTGCCTTGCAAAAAGCCAAGTCCGTTCAATTTATACAGCGGAGCGTTCATTGGATCAGTCAGTCCCTCTTCAAACCAGCAAATGGCTCCCGCACTCAAGCCGGCAAGAATCGTTCCGTTCCCATAGGCCTTTCTAATGATTGAATCCAATCCCCATTCTTTCCATAAAACCAGCAAGTTTCTCGTACTGCCGCCTCCAACATAAAGGATGTCCTGCGACAGAACAAAATCCTCCAGATCATGAAAATGAGGATCGAACAAAGCCAAATGATCAGGCACACATGGCTGGGTATGAAAGGCGTCATAAAACCGCTCGATATATTGATTCTGATCCCCGCTTGCAGTCGGCACAAAACAAACTTTCGGAAGATCTTTCATACTTTGCTTCAATATGTATTGATCAAGCAGCGGATTTTCAGGTTCCATACTAAAACCGCCGCCCCCCATCGCTATAATCTGCCTCACAGACATCATCTCCTACAGTTAAATTAAAACTTCCCTCAGCAGCAAGCCAAAGAAAATGCCAAGCAGCATGGATGTTAATGTCCCAAGAAGAAAATATTCAGCCCAATTCCGGTCGTCCATCTGCTTAAATCTCGCGATTGACTTAGCTGTCACAATAAATGCGATCGCAGGATATGCACTATAAAAAGTTAAAATAATGACAAGCAGCCTTTCTATGTACCCGATCAGCTTTCCGCGTGAAAGATCATGCTTATTAAAAGTATAATAATTGTACTCTTCAACAAGTCCGCCCGCACCGTTCATCTGCTCCTCTTTCCGCTCATTCTTAAAAGCATACCTTCCCTCAAACGAAAGCAGCTGAGTCGGCAGCGTCCCAAGCAGGATCCGAATAATATGCCCGCTCACACTAGTCACCAAAATCACAATAATGATAATAAAAAGAAATGCATTCGCTATGCTCAATGAAGAATTCTCTGTTAAAAGCTCAATTCCTTTTTCCTGCAATCCAGTAATCGTCACCTGAAAGAACAAATGACATGCAATAATAATCATGGCCAGATGGACAATTTGATCGGCAATAAAATAGAACAATTTTTTTATATTTTGATGGTCGGTTGTCCTGTCCAGCAGTTTAATTTTCAGAAAATCGATCAAAAAATGAGTCCCTAATAAAAACAAACTTGGTAAAACTACAAGTTCCATAGGCTTTGCAAAATCATAGGACAACGCCCAGAACAACAGGATGACCGGTAAAAGCACCAGTAAGTGATGCAGCATATGCTTCTTCAGATTCTTCAGCTTTTCTCGCACCATCTCATCCGATTGGAGAAAAAAATCAGCAATTAAATGAGCCAGAATGAGACTTAATAAAATCATATGTTCCCCTTTCCCTCCTCGTTTTCATACCATTCGCTAATGTTCATCTTTAAATGGGTGCGGATGGATTGCTGCAGTTCTGTAAGAGTTTGATGTGAATCAGGGAATTCTTTTTGCTGAAGCGAGTTTGTGACAGATGTCAAATTAGCGAAAATCAATTCTAATTCCTCTCCGCTGCCTTTTTTAAAATGACTTGAAATCGTTGAAGGGGATTTGCTGAGCATGCCGGAAATTTTTCTTTGCTGACGGAAAATCTCATATAATGAAAACACCACTCTCTGAATGTCTGTTTGTTCATTCATTATTTTTTGCCGTAAAATTAAGAGCGAATTGATTAACACTTGAATTTCATAGTGGTTCTCATTCAGATGGAATCTGAACTGTGATCTGTCTGCTCCCTCTTTTTTCAAAGATTCATTGGCTTCTCTTGCAAGCTTTATCATCGGATGAATCCACGTTTCTATATCAATCTCTTTTAGTTCTCTATTGATGTCCCCAAAAGAAACTCCGAAATATGGAGGATTGCCCCGCAGCTTCCAAATAACACTGATGAAATGGGCAATAGCATAGGCAGTGGAATATCCATTTGCGATCAAAATCATTTCATCTCCCCTGCGATGCTTCACAATCACTTCTTCATTTGTCCAAGTCTTAATCCATTTTACCATTTTTTCTAAATAGGCTGATAATTCTTCACCCATTCCTTCTGCTGAAGAATTTTGGATGTCCATGATGAAGATTGAGGCTGGGTGCTTAGGCATTCGATGTTCCTCCTAACACAAGTATCATACGTTCGATTATATAATCGAATATATCAGATGTTCGATTATATCGTCAAACTTTGAAGTGTTATGATGATTTCATCGAATTCATATTTATTGTAAATCTACTAATTCGATGTCACTGTTTTATTTAAGACAAAAAAATAACAATCATTGAAGATTGTTATTTTTATTCTTTATAACTTTCTAAACACAACATCCCCCTTAACAACCTCTCCTCCATCCTGATTCACAGCCCTTACATGGAACTTTGCAGATGTGTCATTCATCTCATAAAGATCTGCCTGCAGTGTAATCACATCACCCAGGAACACCATTCCTTTAAAACGGATGGAATAGTCTTCTATAAAGCCTTCTTCATAGAATGGAGAGAAGAGTTTAGACAGGCTGCCCATCGTCCACATCCCATGTGCAATGATGCCCGGAAGGCCTGCTTTTTCTGCTTCTTCGTCGATGGTGTGAATCGGATTGTAGTCGCCTGAAGCTCCGGAATATTTGATGAGATCGAGCCTTGAGACAGGCGGAAGTGTAAGGTCCAATATGTGCTCACCAAGCCGAAAGTCAGCGATTGTCATACACTCATCACCTTTCTGACTGCTTCTGTAATAATCACGACTTGTTTCATTGTGAATAGAAGTTCTCCGTCTTTTGTTTCTCCCATTCTCTCAATCGTCAGCATGCCCATGCTTCCCCCGCTCCCTGTTCTCTCCCTGTAGTTCACGAGTTTAGAAGAGCAATAGACGGTATCCCCAACTAACAGAGGTTTTTCATAATGAAACGACTGTTCACCATGAATCAGGCCTTTAGACGGCAGCTTCAATCCCCCGATTGTGCCGTAGTTCAAGGTAACAGGAAATGTAGGCGGTGTCAGATTCCGCTCGTATCTTGAACGCAGCCCGGTTTCTTCGTCGATAAAAAGCGGATTTGGATCTCCTATGGCTTCAGCAAATTTCCTGACTGCTCCAAGCTCAATTGAATTCTTCACTTTTTCGGAAGCGCTCCCAATTAAGTGTTTAAACATGGATTCCGCCTCCTTTTTAGATGAATTGTCCAATCTTGACATTTCCTTTTAAAAGATTGCGGGACAGAATTAAGCGCTGAATTTCATCTGTTCCGTCATAAATTCTCCAGAGGCGGGCCTCACGATACCAGCGTTCAATCGGGAGTTCTCTTGTATAGCCCATACCGCCATGTATTTGAAGCACGCGGTCGACAACGCGATTCCCCATATTAGAGCCGTATAATTTAGCCATCGATGCCAAGTGACGGTTGTCTTCGCCTTGATCAAGCGTAAACGCAGCATTCAGGACAAGCCATTTTGCAGCTTCAATTTCGGTTGCTGAATCTGCAATTTGCCATTGAATCGCTTGACGGTCAGCGATTGGTCTTCCGAATGTTTCCCGTTCTTTTGAATAATCGATGGCCATCTGCAGCAGGCGTTCTGCAGCTCCGACAGCTGTGGCCCCTACGATCCATCTGGCAAAGCCAATCCATTCGAGCCCTAGTTTATAGCCCCCGTGCAATTCTCCGAGTATGTTTTCTTCAGGCACGCGGACGCCATCGAAAAATAAGCTTGCCGGTCCCCACTCGCCCATTGTATGAATATATTCTGAAGTCCAGCCCATATCGCGGTCAACGATGAAACATGTCACGCCGTCACGGCCTGTTGCCCGGTGTTTTTCTTTATCTGTTATGGCAATAACCATTACGAAATCGGCTTCGTTTCCCCCTGTAATGAACGTTTTTTCACCGTTTAGCACCCATTCATTTCCGTCTTTTACGGCTGTCATCTGGATATTTCTTGTATCAGATCCTGCTGCCGGTTCTGTCATCGCAAAACACGATTTTTTGTCGCCATTAATTGTTGGAATTAAATACTTTTCTTTTTGTTCTTCATTCGCATAATAGAGAATGTTGTCTGCAGAGCCGCCAAAGCGGAACGGAACGAATGTTTTAGAGACCTCCATCTGTACGATGGCAAGCATCATCTGACCAATGTCTGCACCGCCGTATTCCTCCGGCGTATTAATGCCCCAGAAGCCGGACTGCTTCGCCTTTTGCTGAAGCTCGTGCATTTTTTCTTTTGATAGACTTGGCTTTCCTTCTAATTCATTTCTAAGAACGGTATTTTCAAGAGGCATTAATTCGTTTTCAACAAATTTACGAATTGTTTTTTGAACCATTCTCTGCTCATCTGTTAATCGCAAATGCATAACATTCACTCCATCCTATTAAAATACTAACCAGTTGGTATGTTACTAGTGTATTTTGAAATTTCAGAAAAAACAAGCTTTAATTTAGAAAACTCACATGTTTTTATAGAGGTGTTTCTGCAATTCCAGTCTAATGGTGTCGGGGATGGGTTCTGATTTTTTTTGAGGCACATTGTAATTCACGTAAATAACGGTGCCTTTAGCGCATAATTCCCCGTCCTGATGAATTTCTTCATAAAGCTCTAGACTTGAGTTTCCGATTCTTTTCACCCAGGAATACACTTCTACATTTTTGCCGTAATAAATTTGACTGATAAAATCGACATTCATGTTTAAAATAATCATTTTCCAGTTTTTAAAAGACCGGTCAGGATTGAATAAAGCAAACAGCTGATTTCTTCCTGCTTCAAACCAGACTGGGACTGTTGTGTTGTTGATATGTCCGACGCCATCTGTTTCAGAAACACGCGGTTCAATTGTTGTATGGAACATGATTCAGCACTCCTTCTGCCTTTAACGTTCCATTCAGGGCTGCATGGTAGACTTGTTTGACATCTTGGAGCTGAAATGTCTTTGGACTTCTAGCTAGCAGCCTTGTTTGCTTGATGCCGCCCGCCGCTAATTTTTCAAGATCCTTTTCCGTAATGCCATAAGCTTGAAGGGTGTTTGGCAGCCCAACATCTTCCATCAAATTTCTAATCTCCAAAACGACTGACTGAGCAAGCTCGCGATCACTTTTCCCATTTCTTCGAATACCAAGCGCTGAAGCAAGAATCGTCATTTTATGTAAGCAGGACGGCCAAATATAGTCCAGGACATATGGCAGCAGCACGGCGTTTGATTCACCATGCGACACTTTAAACAACCCACCAAGCGGATAAGCCAAAGCATGTACACCGGCTACTCCGGCATTAAAGAAACTGAGTCCGGCAAGCATACTTCCCCAAGACATGCTGCTGCGGGCTTCGCGGTCTCCGCCCTGCCAGACTGCTGTGCGGATACTTGAAGCGATTTTCTCCACCGCTTCTAAAGCAAGAGTGTCAGTGAGTACCGTAGCGTTAATAGATAAATAGGATTCAATGGCATGCGTGAGCGCATCAATCCCGCTCGCAGCCGTTACTCTTGGAGGTAGAGAATAGGTTAACTCCGGATCTATGATGACAGCATCTGCAAGCAAATAATCATGCGTGATGACATCCTTTGTTTCTTCCAATGAAAAGACGGCGATATCTGTCATTTCTGCACCGGTGCCTGAAGTTGTGGGAATCATGATTTTAGGCAGTCCCTGCTCTGTCAGTTTTTTTGATCCGGATAAATTTAAATAATCTGCAATTGACCCCTCATTTTTTGCAAGAACCGCTGCTGCTTTAGCAATATCCAGACAGCTGCCTCCGCCAATTCCTATGACAAGGTCAGCTCCTGATTTCCTGAGTGCTTTGACTGCACCATCACCAATAAAAACTTGAGGTTCAGGCTGAATGTCTGTATAGCGTTCAAATTGAATTTGATTTTCGTCAAGCGTTTGTTCGATTGAAGAAAGAACTCCGAGCTTGATTAAAATCGGATCGGCAAAAAGAAAGATTTTAACAGCTTGATATTCTTTTATAAGGTGCAGCAAGTTTTTTACAGACCCTTCACCCGTTACGATTTTTTTTGGCGATCTAAATGTTTTCACAGTGCTCCCTCCTTTTTTTAGAACAAAAAGTTTGAATGACGCGGCCATTTTCCACTCGTTCAGAATAAATCCCAGATGCATAATCATCAATGACCTTTCTCCAAAAGCTTTGTGCCGGTCTATTCTTTTCAATCTGTACAACTTCCCACTTTCCGCTATGCATCCGGAAAACACTGTGAGCAATTTGTTTGCCGAGTCCCGATCGCCGGAATTTTTTCATGATGAAAAACTCTGCGACCGAAAAATAATCTTCAAATGCATCGTACCTTACCAGGACAAAACCGGCATTCTCTTCCTTTACTTTGATCAGATAGGGAAATCGCCCTTCTTCATTCCAGTAGTTTTCGAAATAAGGATAATCATCGAATCTTCCTTGATCATTGACACCAGCGTCGTTAAATTCAGTAAAGTCGTAAAAGTAATATTGCAGCAAGTTTTCAATAATGGCCTTTTCCGAATATCCAGCGGGCTTTAAACTGTATTCCATTCTTTCCACCCTTTTCATTTGTTATAAAGGGTACTAATTCGCGAAAAAAATTCATGTTCCTCTTTTTATGAATAGGAGATCTGCGTGAGAAAATGCTTAACTGTTTTTTCCGAATTCAGTCTCGCTGCTACATAAGGGGGCTGCAATCTGGTTGCTCCCTCAAATGGCTGTCCAAGCCATAAAAGTTGATCATCAATGATAACAAATGGGAACGTCAGATTTTCTTGAATCCACCTGCATGGAATCTCTGGCTTTTTTTCAGAAATGATTGTAAGGGAATGCTGGACCGTTTTCAGTACATCTGTCAAATCCTTTTGAAGACTGATCGATTTTGGCAGGGAAAGAATGATCTTGTTCTTGGAAGAACGAATGTCTTTAAATAAAGGTTCTTGTTTTAGAGCATGCATCCATTTCAATTTTGGGTGATGGTGCTGAATCCATTGCCCTATTTGCTGATGACTGACAGTCTGATGATGTTTCTCCTGATGGTCCACAAGCTGTCTGAGCGCTTTGCTGCGGTAGACATTTTGACGGATAAAGTCTGAATTGCTGACATGGATGAACTTTCCTTTAGTCCTGGTAATGGCTACATTGATAAGCCTCACACTGTCCTTGCCGGTAGTCAGCATTCCGGCACGGTTCTCGGGAAAGCTGTCAACACTGTCAAAAATCATCACATCCCGCTCGCTGCCCTGAAATTTATGCACGGTTGCCGCAAGAATATCGGTATTCAGGAGTTCTTCTTCAAATAAATCTCCTAAAAGCTGCTGCATAAGAGATGCCTGTGCGCGGTAAGGTGTCACATATCCGATTGATTTCACTCCCGATAGATAGGCTTCGTGAATGGATTGGAACGAAAGCAGCAGCTGCCACAAATTAAACTTGGAGTGGGATGTCCTCTCTTTCATGCAATGCTCGCCTGTATGACTTGCATCAAGCAGGATGGATGCTCTGCCTGGAAAAGGTGCGTTTAAAACGAGCTGATTTCTGCTATTTTTGACACTTTCATGATCGCCTACCTGATTTTGATAGACATATTGATTAGAAAATGCAGAGATTTCCGGATGCATTCTCCGCTGTTCTTTCAATAAAAGCATGTGCGGGTGCAATTCCTGTTTGATGTCAGCAGCGCCTGAGCGGATGAATATATCTTCTTTCAGCCATTTTTCAACAAGTTCGTGCCGGGAAGAGGCTATTGGCGGCAGCTGTTTAAAGTCTCCGCACAAAATCACCCGTCTGCCAAGCGATGCTGCAAACGCAGCCTGAGGCACATAAGCCATGCTTGTTTCATCGACAATCACAACGTCAAATTCGTCTTCGTATATGGTTGAATCGCTTGCTGCTTTTGCAAGGGTTGTCCCTACAATAAATGCTTCTTTCACAAATTCAGATTCCTGCTTGCGTATTTTCTCAAAGACTCTGCTGATTTTGGTTTCTAGATCAAGCAGCTGATTGGAATCCCGCTTGCTGAATGAATCTGATAAATCCTTTTTAATAAGTTTTCGTTCATCGAGAAGCTGCTGTCTATCCTTTGATAACACAGGATCTTTCTGTATGAGAAGTTCACTTGTAGTTAAAGGTACAGGAAAGGCTGTTTCGCCGCTCCCAGTCCCATATCTCAGTAGCTCACCTTCTTTAAATTTCTGCTTTTTGTGAATAAAAATGGCGATTTCTTTCATTAATACATCCACAGCACTGTTGCTGTGAGACAGAATCAGCACACGTTTTCCTTTAAAATAATGATTGGCTGCTGTTCTTGCAAGCGTGTAGGTCTTCCCAGTGCCGGGCGGTCCCCAGACGAAAGTGACTGGATTATATTTGGACCTTACATACAATTCATGGACTGAGCTTTTCCCATCTGCTGCAGGATGCTTCGGGGGCATCGAGGGATCCATCAGCTTTTTGATTCTGGCCCGCTTGATCTTGCTTTTTTTCATGTCATCGAGCCTTGCAATGAGTTCCTCAAGCAGTTCCCACGGATCGTGGAAAAGAAAGGCCTCATGGATGAGATCTCCAAACGATCTGTCAAATGAGAGAATGATGTTTTTCCCTTCTGAGGACAGGACTCTTCCATTGTGCTTCACGCCGTCCCATTCTAATTTGATGGAGGCTCCAACAGGGATTTTCAAAAAGCTGCTGCTTTCAAAATAGTAAGTGTAAGCATCCCCAGTTGATAATAGATGTCCATTTGCAACACGGTATTTCGTGCTCCCATATTTTTTTAAATAGCCGATTTCAATTTGAATGGCCTGCTGCCATTCTTTTAGATATGTCTTTGTTGTAGTCATGTTAATCTGCTCCGTTCAATGAAAGAGGCAAGCCCGTGTAACCCTGAGCCTGCCTGTCTGAACTTTTAACTATACAATATTTTCACATTAACGTCATGTTAATTAAACCAACGCTGAGTCACCACTTTTTTCCTCGTATAAAATTCAACGCCGTCCTTGCCGTTTGCGTGAAGGTCCCCGTAAAAAGAATTTTTCCAGCCAGAGAATGGGAAGAAGGCCATCGGAGCCGGAACATTTACGTTGACTCCAAGCATGCCTGCTTCAATTTTTTCACGAAATTCACGGACTGCTTTTCCGCTTGCTGTATAAAGAACGGCTCCATTGGCAAAATCAGATTCATTTGTCAGTTCAATTGCATCCTGCAGATTTTTCACACGGACAACACTTAAAACCGGTGCAAAAATCTCATCCTTCCAGATGGTCATTTCTTTTGTGACATTGTCAAAAATGGTAGCCCCAATATAATATCCTTTATCATGTTTCTTAGCATCGATTCTGCCGTCTTTAACAAGCTTTGCTTTTTCCTTTTCCCCAAGATCAATATAATTCAGGACTTTGTCAAGATGAGAACTTCTGATTACTGGGCCCAGAAACACTCCCTCATCAAGGCCGTTGCCCATTGAGATGGCGTTAGCTGACTGTACGAGTTTTTCAACAAATTCATCGGCAATTTCATCAACCACAGCGACTACAGAACATGCCATGCATCTCTCGCCTGCACTGCCAAACGCAGCACCGATTATTCCTGTGACCGCTTTTTCAATATCACAGTCAGACAGGACGATGGAATGATTTTTCGCACCGGCAAGGGCCTGTACTCTTTTACCGTGTGAAGCTGCTGTTTTGTAAATATATTCAGCAACAGGCTGAGACCCTACAAATGAAATGGCTTTGATGCCTTTATGTTCTAGCAGACCGTTCACAACATCGTGCGCTCCATTGACGATATTGAGCACCCCTGCAGGCAGTCCTGCTTCTGAAAAGAGCTCTGCCAATCTGGAAGCTAAAACAGGCGTACGTTCTGATGGCTTTAGAACAAACGTATTCCCGCACGCTATCGCTAGCGGAAACATCCAGCACGGCACCATCATCGGGAAGTTAAACGGAGTGATTCCGCCTATGACTCCAACAGGATAGCGGTACATAGCCGACTCAATGTCTGTCGCAATATCCGGCAGGACAGATCCCATCATCAAAGTTGGCGCCCCTGCAGCAAATTCTACACATTCAATTCCTCTTTGCACCTCACCGCGTGCTTCTTCTAAACTTTTGCCGTTTTCCGTTGTAATCAAGGAAGCGAGTTCCTCGGCGTGCTTGATGAGAAGCTGCTGATAGCTGAAAAGAATTCTTGCCCGTTTTGGCACAGGTGTTTTGCTCCAGGATTCAAATGCTTCTTTGGATGAAGTAACCGCTGCATCTACGTCTTCTTTTCCAGAAATCGCAACCTTCGCAAGAGTTTCTCCTGTTGCAGGGTTTGGCACTTCATCAAATTTGCCGGTTTTTGCGGGCACCCATTCTCCATTTAGATAATTTTCAATTGTTTTCATCATTTTTCCCCTCCCGCTGTTTGTTTGTCAGTCTGATATGAATAGGTATAAGAATATCGATAAAGCTCTGCTATCTCATCCATTGATGGCACTCTCGGATTATGACCGGGGCTGCCGCTTTCCAGGGCATCTGCCGCCATTTTCGGAATGGCCTTTTCGAACGCTTGCGGATCAATTCCCCATCCCTTTAAATTTGGGATATTTAAATCCCTGCAAAGTGCTTTAATTTCATCAATCGCAAGCTGTGCTGCTGCACTGTCTGACATTTTCTCTATTGAAAAAATCCGTCCTACATCCGCGAGTCTGCCTGTGCAATGATTCTTGCTGAATTCAAGAACAGCAGGCAGCAGCATGGCGTTTGATATACCATGCGGAACGTGAAACAAGGCGCCGATCGGACGTGACATGCCATGAACAAGACAAACAGATGCATTGGAGAAGGCCATGCCTCCTTGAAGAGAGCCTAAAGACATCGCTTCTCTGGCTTCACTGTTTGAACCATCTTCATAGACACTCCTGATATTTGGCAGAATATGATTCATGGAAGATAAAGCAAGCATATCTGTCATTGGCTGGGCTTTTCTTGACAGGTATGCCTCAAGCGCATGGCTGAGAGCATCTATTCCTGTTGCGGCTGTTATTTCTCTTGGAGATGAATAGGTTAAAACAGGATCAACGATTGCCGCTTCTGGCATGAACGCCGGCTGCTTAATCATCATTTTCACATCATTTTTCGTATTAGTGATGATGGTTACCTCTGTTGCTTCAGAGCCTGTACCTGCCGTTGTCGGGATTGCAATAAGAGGCACAGGAGGATATGCTGCGATTTTTTTGCCTCCCATATAATCTCCTATATACCCGCCGTTTGCTGCAAGAACCGCAACTGCCTTAGCTGTATCAATACAGCTCCCTCCTCCAAGAGCGATCACAACATCGCATTTTTCTGATTGCAGCTGATGGAGTGCTTCCTGTACATATATATCCGTCGGTTCAGAGGCTACGCCAAGGTAAATACTGCTTTTGCCGCCGCACTCTGTTATCAAATGCTGCGCCTTCTCTATATACCCAAGATCCATCATCACGCGATCACTGATAATGAGTGCGTTCTTCCCATATTGAGCCATAACTGATCCCAGCTTCTGAAATGAGTGATTTCCATAAAAACACGTTTTCGGACTTCTAAAGACAGCAAATGAATTCAATCAGATCTTCCTCCCCTTTGTATAAAACGCTTACATTTTAAGCAGGTGAATCAGCTGTTTATCCCTGATGTCTGAAGCTCCATCTCCTGTACCGCTATATTCATAAATGCCTCTGCCGGTTTTTGCTCCCAAATTTCCCTGTTTGACGCTTTCCACAATAAACCGCGGAGCTTCGGTGCTGCAGTCGAGTTCTGGGAACAAATTTCCGGTTACCTTTTCCCAAATATCAAGTCCTCCCATGTCCGCAATCCGGAGCGGTCCGTTTAGAGCCCATCTCATTCCGGGTCCTTCAGACATGACCTGATCAATGTCATCTGCATTTGCGATGCCTTCTTCAAGCAGATAAAATGCCTCCCTGACTACAGCAGCCTGCAGACGGTTTGCGATAAACCCGGGAATGTCCTTATTCAGCATGACAACTTTTTTGCCGGCAGCTTTTAGTAGATTGATAACCTCTTCTGCTGCCCATGGAAGAGTATCCTCATGTTTAACTACTTCAACCAATTTGACTAAATGGGCAGGATTGAAAAAATGCGTAATGAGCAAGCGCTCGGAAAACGTGCATGCTTCAGCAAGCTTTGAAATCGGAAATGTAGAAGTATTGGATGCAATGATTGCAGTTGAACGTATCATTGTTTCAAGCAATTGAAACAACTGGTGCTTAAATTCCAGCACCTCAGGAATTGCTTCTATGATCAGATCTGCCTCATGGACAGCTTCAAAAAGGTCCGTTGAATACGAGAGCATTGCAAGCGTTTCTTTTTGTTCACCGCTGTTTATGTAGGATTCTTTTTTCATCATCTCTAAATTCTGAATGATCATTCGCTCAGCCTTCAATAATAGGTCTTCTCTTAAATCATAAATTTTCACCTGACATTGAGCAGCAGCAAACACCTGGGCTATGCCGTGCCCCATCGTTCCAGAACCAATAACAGCAACCTTCTTTATCAAACTTAGCTTCCTCCTTATTTCTGAATTATCTATATATTCTATCATTATAGACTAGTTTCAGGATAATTGTCAGGTTATAAGTGATATGATCTCTTTAGTTTTAGGAAAAAAAGCTCAGTTCACAAAGTCAGGGAGAGAGGTTCAGTTGAAAATAAAAAAAGCACTGCTTCTAATCTAAGCAGTGCTCTATCCAATCTTAAGCATATACTCCAACAAAAAACTCTTCATAAAGTGCCTGAACGGCTTTTTTCTCCTGTGCTTCTTTTACGCCGAACATCATGCTGACCTCTGATGACCCCTGATTGATCATTTCAATATTGACGCGCGCCTCTGCCAAAGCTTTAGAAGCACGGGCTGCGGTGCCGATATTATGCCGCATGCCTTCCCCTACCATCATAATAAGTGACAGATTATGTTCAACAGTCACCTCATCAGGCTTCAGGTCTGTGCGGATTCGCTCTAAAATAAGCTCTTCAGTCTCGGCATTCATTTGTTTTTGTCTTAGAATAATGCTCAGATCATCGATTCCTGATGGACTGTGCTCATAGGTTAACCCGAAATCCTCTAAAATGGAGAGCAATTTGCGTCCGAAACCGATTTCTTTATTCATTAAATATTTATTCACATAAATACTGCAGAAATCATCATCGCTGGCAATGCCGATCACAGGTCCATTCGTATTTTTTCGTTCATTCACAATCCTTGTGCCTGCCGCTTCAGGATTATTTGTATTTTTAATATGAACCGGAATGCCGGCCTCAAATGCAGGTATAAGCGCTTCATCGTGAAACACAGAGAATCCCGCATAAGAAAGCTCACGCATTTCACGGTATGTAAGCTCGCGGATTTCTTTTGGATTTGAAACAACATTCGGATTTACGGAATAAACCGCATCCACATCTGTGAAATTTTCATAAAGGTCTGCTTCGATGCCATTTGCAAGAATGGATCCAGTAATGTCTGACCCGCTCCTGGAAAACGTTACAACTTCGGAAGCTTCATTGTATCCGAAGAATCCTGGAAAAATAAGAATGCCGGAACGTTTCCTTAGAGATTTGAGATTTTCGTACGACTTTTTCAGAACTAGTGCTGTTCCGCCATTTTCCTCAACAAGGAGACCTGCTTCTTTAGGATTTATATAAGAGGCCTCAATGCCTCTGCTCTTGAAATATTCCGCAATCAGCTTTGCATTGTTGTCTTCTCCGCTTGCTTTTATTGCATCTATGTAACGGGCTTGCACGGTTTTATCTGCATTAAGCAGCTGAATTAAATCCTTTTCAATCTTGGAAACGATTTCAGCTGGCAATTTCAGTTCAGCTGCCACTTGACTATATCTGTCAATAACAGCTGACAAATATTCGGGGGCTTCTTCCCCGCGCAGTGTTCTTTCGCCAAGTTCAATTAAAAGATCCGTCACCTTGCAATCTTCCGGATACCGTTTGCCTGGAGCTGAAACAACAACCACTTTTCGATCAGGATCAGATGTTACGATATCAAATACCTTTTTAACCTGATCTCCTGATGCTAACGAACTGCCTCCAAATTTCACCACTTTCATGCGAACATCCCCTAATGTTTAAATTTTCAGGTAAATTTTAAAATCTATTTTACTCCTTTTACATGAACATTCAAGGGTTTCTTGCCCAAAAGCTTTTTTATTTGAATTTTTCGATTTCAAGCCTCATATTTTGTGGTAAAATACATTTCGTCTATCGAAATATTCAGTTGGGAAAGGACTCATAAAATGGAAAACGCAGCTTCATTAAAAAAGCCGATTTCAAAACCGTCTCCGAAAATGTATAACATCCTTTTTATCATAGGTTTATGTCATTTATTAAACGATTCGATACAATCTGTGATCCCTGCGATGTTTCCGATTCTTGAAAAAACGATGGGGCTTACGTTTACACAGCTTGGCTTCATTGCATTTACGCTGAATATGGTGTCATCTGTTCTTCAGCCTGTTGTCGGTTGGTATACGGATAAAAGACCGATGCCCTACGCCCTTCCAATCGGACTTACGAGCAGCTTAGCAGGGATTGTGGGCCTCTCGTTCGCCCCTTCTTTTTCATTGATTTTACTGAGTGTCTTTTTCATCGGACTCGGTTCAGCGGTCTTTCATCCTGAAGGGTCAAGAGTAGCCTATTTAGCAGCCGGAGAAAGACGGGGCCTTGCGCAGTCCATTTATCAAGTCGGCGGAAATACCGGATCATCTTCTGCTCCGCTGATTACAGCGCTTATTCTCGTTCCATTCGGACAGTTTGGGGCTATTTGGTTCACAATTGCAGCAGCGCTGGCTGTCATGTTCCTTATCTATATAGCAAACTGGTACACTCTGAAACTCTCAGCTATTCGAAAAGAAGAAAAGAAAAATGGCAAAATAAAAAAAGAAGTCAAACTGACAAAAGCCATTTACTCTGCATTGGCAGTGATCGTCTTTCTCGTATTTGCACGTTCATGGTATGGAAGCGCCATATCAAACTTTTATACGTTCTATGTGATTGAGAAATATCATTTAAGTATTGCCCAGTCACAGGTGTATATCTTCATTTTCCTGGTTATGGGGGCTCTTGGAACCTTTGCAGGGGGGCCTTTGGCAGACCGGTACGGGAAACGCACGATTATCCTTTATTCTCTGCTTGCTACAGCTCCTTTTGCCCTTATTCTGCCATTCGCAGGTCCCATTGCAGCATATCCGCTCATTGCAGCAATCGGTTTTATATTAAGTTCAAGCTTTTCGGTCACAGTTGTGTACGCCCAAGAGCTTATTCCCGGAAAGATTGGAACAATGTCGGGTCTGACAGTTGGTCTGGCTTTTGGAATGGGGGCAATTGGTTCTGTTGCTTTAGGCTCATTAATTGATGCTTTTGGATTAACAGCTGTTATGACTGGCATCGCTTTGCTGCCAATTTTAGGGACCCTGGCGTATCTCCTGCCTGCAGATCAGACTTTAAAAGAGTGGCAGCAATAACCGACAGTATTTGGCGTTTTTTCAGAGAATTTTTTCATTAATTTGTCGCATATTGAATGATTTAACAGATTTGTAATCTAAAAGACCCCTTTTTTGTGGTATAACTGAAATACAAGAGAGGGGTTGTTTTATGAGATTTTCAATGCGTATGATTACCGCGCTTTCTGTCGGTTTTGTTGCTCTATCAAGCTATAACACTGCCTTAGCAGAAACGAATCAGGACACCTTACATAAAGCTGAGAAGCAGCTTGACCAAAGTCAGGAAGTGCTGAAGCTAAAAGAAAAACAAAAACAAGCAGTACATACCGCAGTTCAGAAAATGGAAAACGAACTTCAGAACATGGAAGCTCTTGTAGCAAAAAATGAACAAGAATATGCTTCCATTCAAGCAGAGATTAAAAAGACGAAGCAATTAATCGAGAAAAAGAAAATAGAAATTGTAGCGCTTCAGGACAAAGTGTTAAGCCGCGAGGAAATCATGCATGCAAGGCTTACTGCTCTTCAGGAGAATGATCACGCTGATATTGTCATTCACACTTTAGTTAATGCAGAAAGTTTTTCAAACTTCTTTGAGAGAATCGGAGCTGTTGCTACTCTATTAAATGCAGATAATGACATCCTTGAACAGCAGCAGGCTGATTTGAAGAAAATTGAAGAAGATAAAAAAGAGATCGACAGACAAGAGGTTCTGCTGACTGAACAGCAGCAAACATTGGCAGCAAGCGGTGCGAGGCTTGAAGAAGCAATGCTGAACAGACAAACGAAAATGACTTCGCTTCAAGCTGAATATCAAAAGATTTCAACTGAAGTGACGCTTGCTGAACAGGAAAAATCAGCCCTTCAGGCTCAAATGAAATCAATCGAAGCAACCATTAAAAAAGAACAGGAAGCAGCGAAAGCCCGTGCAGCAAGTATTGCCGCCGCGAAAAAGAAAGAGCAGGCTGCCCTTCTCGCTGAAGCAAACGCCCGTGCAGAAGCTGAAAGAGCTAAGGAAGCAGCAAAAGCCAAAGCTGCTGCTGCGGAAAAGAAAGCAGTAAAAGCAGCTGCTGCTGCACCGGCCAAACCTGTCTCTGCAGAAAAACCAGCTGCTAAAGAACCGCCAAAAGAAGAAAAAGATGAAAGCAAAATCTTCTATGTAACAGCTACAGCTTACAGTCATGAAGATACAGCCAGTGACTTTACGGCCATCGGCATAAATATTAAAGAAAATGCTAATATGAAATTAATTGCGGTTGATCCAAAAATCATTCCACTTGGCAAGAAAGTCTGGGTTGAAGGATATGGAGTTGCGATTGCCGGTGATACAGGCGGAGCAATCAAAAATCATAAAATCGATGTTTTGATGCCTAATAGTGCAGAAGCAAGAAAATGGGGCCGCAAAACGGTAAAAGTCGAAGTATTAGATTAATAGAATCAAAAAAAGAGACTTTAGGTCTCTTTTTTTTTTGATTTTAAAGGAATAAATAGGCGAATAGTTTATTGCAATCCAAAAGAGAAAAATAATTTCAATATAAAGACTATTTCAAAAGTACAGGGTCTTCCCTGAACAAACTCTTCATCAAAGCTGTAAACTGAGAGGTTTGAAATTCATAATCTGATCCGCTGTGGACGTTTCTCATTCTAAACCCTGAAGACATCAGAACAAAAAGCTCAGCTGTCTGATTGGCATCAATCTTCTCGCTGATCACTCCATTTTTTTG
The DNA here is from genome assembly GCF_009674765.1 of Metabacillus idriensis. Taxonomy (GTDB): domain Bacteria; phylum Bacillota; class Bacilli; order Bacillales; family Bacillaceae; genus Bacillus_P; species Bacillus_P idriensis. The sequence continues at coordinate 1,644,332 of NZ_WKKF01000001.1, forward strand.
ACCTGATACAATCCATAGCTTTGAAAATTCAAACATCCACTGATCAAATTCACGCAGAGCTTCCTTTGCATTTTTTTGTTCATTCCTGCCAATAAAGTACAGCAGGATTTGATTGACTACATCTTTTGGATGATTAATTTCTTCAAAACTCTCTGTTAAAACATCGATAGGGTCCTTCATATCCTCTTTGGTCTGCCCCATTTTTTCAAAGAATTTATCATTTGTTTCATGAATTCTCGCTTCAAGAACTTTAGCGAATAGTTCATCCTTGCTTTTAATATAGTGATAGATGGCTCCTTTTGAAAGACCTGTCCTCTCCATGATTTCCGCAAGGGTGGTTTTGGCGCAGCCCACTTCTTTTATTAATGCAGATGCAGCTTCAAGCAATGCTTTCTCTGAACGCACTCTTCTTTCAAATTGCTTCATGATTCGACGCCTCCTTTCTACATTTTAAAAACAGACCGATGGTTTGTAAAGCAGATTTATGTCCCCTTTTGAGGATTTAAGTCTGATTAACGTACTTACCTGACCAGTTATTTGTATGAATGATGATAACGAAAAATTGGAAAGCAGTCTTTCTCCCGCAGGAATCAAGTTCCTGCAGAATAGATTCTTAAGGTTTACGAAAAGAGCGGAACAAAAACTCTGTTTTTTAATCTCATTTTTGTAAAATTATATTAAAAAAATAATTCATATAGTATTTTTTCCGATTTTTTTTGACAATTCAATTTTAATAGTAGTATTATTATACATGGTAAAAAGGAGGCTTCTTGTATCATGTCATCAATTGACAAAGACAAAATTGTACAAAGTGTACCGCAACAAGGTTTTTTTGGTCATCCTAAAGGATTATTCACCCTGTTCTTCACAGAATTTTGGGAGCGTTTTTCTTATTATGGGATGAGAGCAATTCTTCTGTATTATATGTATTATTCCATGAAAGATGGCGGACTTGGGCTTGATCAGACTACTGCTCTTTCCATTATGTCCATCTATGGTTCCCTCGTTTATATGTCCGGAATCATCGGAGGCTGGATTTCCGACAGATTGCTTGGAAATGCACGGACCGTTTTTTATGGCGGAGTCCTTATTATGCTCGGTCATATTATTCTTGCTTTCCCAGGAAGCATTGCAGCGTTTTTCGTTTCGATGTTCTTCATTGTAATCGGTACTGGATTGCTCAAGCCAAATATTTCGAATATTGTGGGTGATCTATACAGCAAAGAAGATAATCGCCGTGATTCTGGATTCAGTATTTTCTATATGGGAATCAACTTAGGCGGATTGCTTGCACCAATTATCGTTGGTACTGTAGGTCAAAAATACAATTTCCATTTAGGATTTGGTCTTGCTGCAATCGGTATGGCTTTAGGATTAATCGTCTTCGTACTGACAAAAAAGAAAAATCTTGGATTAGCGGGAACAGCAGTCCCAAACCCTCTTACTCCAGCTGAAAGAAATAAAGTTTTCGGAAGATTGGCTATAGGTTTAGCTGTTATCGGAATTTTAGGAGCTATTTCAATCACAACAGGCTATCTGACGATTGCAAGATTTACTTTCTTGATCAGTATTTTAGGTATCTTAATTCCAATTGTTTACTTCACCGTGATGTACCGCAGTCCCAAGTCAACTGATGTTGAACGTTCACGACTGATTGCCTATATTCCGCTTTTCATTGCGGCAATGGTTTTCTGGGCAATCCAGGAACAGGGTGCTACCATCCTTGGAGCTTATGCAGATAAACGAACAGACCTGACATTTGGCGGTTTTGAAATTCCCTCATCATTATTTCAATCGTTAAATCCATTATTTGTTGTCTTCTTGGCGCCTGTGTTTGCATGGCTTTGGGTCAAACTTGGCAACAGACAGCCATCTACATCGAAAAAGTTTGCATTTGGTTTGTTCTTTGCCGGTTTATCATTCTTGATTATGATTATTCCTGCTTACGTAAATGGAACGGATTCACTAGCTAATCCAATTTGGCTGATCCTTAGCTTCTTCCTTGTTGTACTTGGAGAGCTTTGCCTGTCACCTGTCGGTTTATCTACAACAACAAAGCTTGCTCCAGCTGCATTCTCAGCCCAGACCATGAGTCTTTGGTTCCTGACAAGTGCATCAGCTCAAGCAATCAATGCTCAAATTGTTCGATTCTATAAACCAGAAACTGAAATTCTCTATTTCGGCATCATTGGCGGTATTGCAGTCCTTTTAGGAGTTCTTATGCTCATTCTTTCTCCTAAAATTCAAAGTTACATGAAGGGTGTCCGCTAATACGCCGAACAAGCCTGTTCCCTTTTAGGAACAGGCTTGTTTTTGTGTATAACCGGAAATCTTTATACGGAAGTCTCTTGGCGTGCTTTTTCTCTGCAGAATTTAGCCGCTGCCACCATCACTTTTAATGCTTCTACCGTTTCAGATACTCCTCTTGTTTTCAGCCCGCAGTCAGGGTTGACCCAAAAGAGTTCTGGATCTAATACTTGCAGGGCTCTTTCAATGTTCTTAACGAGCTCGTCTTCTGTAGGGATTCTTGGGCTATGAATGTCATATACACCTAATCCGATCCCTTTTTCGTATGAATATTCCTCAAAGGAATGAATGAGTTCACCGTGACTTCTTGAAGTTTCAATTGAAATGACATCTGCATCCAATGCATCAATGGCCTGGGTAATATCTTCAAAATTCGAATAGCACATATGCGTATGAATTTGTGTATCCGGCTGCACGGAAGCAGTTGACCGCTTAAATGCTGTCACCGCATCTGCTAAATAGTCATTCCATTTCTCTGATTTCAGCGGGAGACCTTCCCGCAGTGCAGGTTCATCTACTTGTATCATCGCAATGCCAGCCTGTTCAAGTGCTTCGACTTCTTTGCGGATGCTGAGTGATAATTGATGAAGGACAGTTGATTTTGGCAGATCATTTCGAACAAAAGACCAGTTTAAAATGGTAACAGGACCTGTCAGCATTCCTTTTACAGGTTTTTCAGAAAGACTTTGGGCAAAAACCGTTTCTTTTACTGTCATTGGTTCCTCAAGCAATACATCTCCATAAATAACCGGCGGTCTGACGCAGCGCGACCCATAGGATTGCACCCAGCCAAAAGTTGTAATCGCAATTCCGGTTAATTTATCCCCAAAGAATTCCACCATGTCCGTTCTTTCAAATTCTCCATGTACGAGAACATCAAGCTCCAGACTTTCCTGGATTTCAATCCATTTTTTTATTTCTTCTTCTATATAAGCAGTGTATTGCTGTTCTGACAGTTCGCCTTTTTTCCATTTAAGCCGCTGTGCCCGAACCTCTTTAGTTTGCGGAAAGCTGCCGATGGTTGTTGTAGGCAGCAATGGAAGGCTGAACCGTTTGTTTTGCAGCTTTCTCCGCAGACCTGCTTCCAGTCTCACTGTTGAAAAGGAATCCAGCTGCTTCATCGCATCGTGAACTGCGCTTTGATTTCTGAGCTTTGAAGATGATAGTTGATCAGCTGATGAATCATATTCTTTAAGCGCCCCTTCTTCAGCTTCAAAGTTGAAAAATTTCGTCAACAGGCTAAGCTCTTCAAGCTTTTCATCCGCAAAAGAAAGTGCGTCTTTTACAAGCGGATCTAACTGATTTTCATTTTCTGCAGTCACCGGCACATGAATGAGACTGCATGAAGGCTGAAGAATCAGCCTGTCCCGGTCAACAGCTTCAAGGATTGTGTTGACAAGCTTTACGGTCTTTTGCAGACTTGCCTTCCACACATTCCGTCCATCAATGACCCCTGCAGCGAGAACTTTATCCTTTGGGAATCCTTCAGTTTGCAGCTTTTGAAGGGATATACCGCTGTCGTATACGAAATCTAGTCCAATACCATCAACTGGAAGGCTGACTAGGTGATCGTATTGTTCAACACTTTCAAAATAAGTTTGAATCAGCAGCTTCGTATTTACTGTTTCTCTTTTGATTGTTCCATAAATTTCTTTAGCCTTTAAAAATAATGCATCATCTGCATCCGATGTCACGAACACCGGTTCATCAATCTGAATCCACTCAGCGCCTGCATCTGCAAGCTCCTGCAGGACCTGAACATACAAAGGAATTAACTTCTGAAGGACTTGGTCTTTATTTTCCCCTTTTGATAAAGCAACTAAGGTTAGCGGACCGACAAGAACAGGCTTGCCGTTTATGCCAAGCTCTTCTTTTGCTTCAAGAAAGAGATGTAAAAGCCGGTTTTTGGTCAGTCTTGGCTCCGCTTGCCCCAATTCCGGTACAAGATAATGATAATTCGTGTTAAACCATTTTGTCATTTCAGCCGCCACTTGATCTCTGCTGCCTCTTGCTATATCAAAATAGGTCTGAAGGGAATTAGCATCTTGCTTGCGGAACCTCTCCGGCAGCAGGCCAAACAAAACTGCTGTATCCAAGATATGATCATAATAGCTGAAGTCGCCAATCGGTATTAGATCAATTCCTTTATCCCTCTGCTTCTGCAAATGAGACAGTCTGATCTGTTTCATCTGCTCTTCAAATTGCTGCTCTGTTATATCGCCTTTCCAAAACGATTCCAGCGTCTTTTTCCACTCTCTTTTTTCTCCGATTCTCGGATAACCTAAGTTTGAATTATTAATGGTCATTGCTGTTCCCCCGTTTCTTATCATCTCTCAACCTTCTGTGCATGAAAAAAACTCTCTTGCATAAAGAGAGTTTGATGGACAAAGTTAACTTGAGTTGAGACACAAGATAGGTTTCAACATATCGCATCACCCTCCCTATTTCGCGTAGGCATAAAGTGCATACGATAGGCAGGTCTCCTGACTCAGGTTCATTGTATTCTATTCCCTTCCCATTTTTCATTTAAAAAACAGTGGGTCTTTATAGAATTCTCCCCATTACAGTGGCGCGACCGCGTCGGATTTTCACCGGGCTTCCCTTTTAAGCTAAGGCAGAAATATCCTCTTGCCATTAGCACCTATCGCTTTTGAAAATATTTAATTTTTAAAATTAAGCAACAATTGTTTTTAAGCATAGCTGAAGTTTTGTTTTCATGCAAGTATTATATTAAGTCTGTGCAGCTATTCCAAGGACTTTCCATTTGGCAGCTTCATAAAATCCAAGCTGTTTATAAAGATTCCCCGCATCCGGATTGTTATAAAACAAATAAATGGCCATTTCTTCAGCTGCAAGCTCATGGCAAATGGCACGTATCATTTCAGAGGCGTATCCTTTCCGCCGATGCACGGGAGGCGTAGCTACACCAACTATAATGGCAGTGCTGCTGCTTTCAATAAATACGCCTGCTGTCGAAACCATTTTTCCATCTTCAGCCTTGTATAAAACTTTCAATTTTCCTGCTTCTATGTTTTGATAGTGATCATTCGCAAAGAAGTCTTCATTTGGTCCAACCATTTTATATTCATCAACCTGCATGAACAAATCGTAAAGCTTTCGGCATTCTTCGAGACTGGTAATCACTTTTATTTCCTTGCTTGGCTGAAAACCTCTGCTTCCTCCATACTTGAGCATGAACGAATCAGTCTCAAGATCCATTTGAAAGTGATGTTTAAACTCATCAATCAATTCTTTTTTCCCGACAATTTTGCGAATGCCAGTTTCCTGAATAATAGATGCAAATTCAGTTAATGGGAGATTGATAACAGGACTGTAGTAATAAATTTTCTCAGGATAGATCATTAAAAGGGCATTTAAATTCATATTCAGATAACTTCCGTAAACCATCATATGTTCTTCTGACAAGTCCTCGATAATCAATGCATTCAATTCTATATCGGTCCGTAAAAATTCAGCTGCATGATTGTATTCTATTTTATCTATTAATTTAATTTGCATTTTCTGATCGCTCATTTCGCTTCTCCTGACAAAAAAATTTAAGTCTTTTAGAATATTCTAACATTCTCTAGTTAATTTGATATATATTTTAATAGAGAAGTTTTTTAGTTTTCAGGATTATTAAATTTTGCATTTAGTTGTCTAGCACCAGTGCCTTACTCATCGGCCAAAACGGATCCGCCTGTCGGAGCCGGCCAAGGTGCTTGCGCTTTACTAATATTTTTGCTGATAAGGTGAGGACTGCATGGAAATGAAGGATGTATTACTGAATTTTTTACTCGTATTATCCCCGCTGCTGATTATACAGCTCTTATACATGAGAAAAGAAACAAATAAAAAAATGAATAAATGGCTCTTTGCTTTTTTGCCTGCACTTGCGATCATTTTGAGCATGCTGTATCCGTTTATGATTGAGAATGATTTTTTCTTTGACTTCAGGCGCATCCCCTTTGTTATGGGGTTGCTTTACGGAGGATATCGTCTTGGATTCTTTTTATTTGCGGTTACTATCGTGACCCGGCTGGCACTAGGGGGGGACGGCATCTACCCGACATTAGTGATGGCAGGAATCCTGGTTCTCATCGTGCCGATGCTTTCATCCTATTATTTAAAAAGCAGATTGAGAAATAAATTAATTCTTGTCGTTGTCATTGTCCTTGTTTCTTTACTATTTTCGATTCTGCATATTGAAATGGTTTATGGATCATTCTTTGAGCCTCAAATGTACACTGAACTATTTGTTCTGCACATATTTGCCGCAATCATCGGGACTATACTGTTTGAAACGATTGTCCAGAACTTCAATTTGCTGAAAAGAGTCATCAAAGCTGAGAAACTTGAAGTAGTCAGTCACCTGGCAGCAAGCATTTCTCATGAAGTCCGCAACCCTCTGACAACAACAAAAGGATTTCTGCAGCTTTTGCGGGAAGAAAATATCAGCCAGAAAAAAAAGGAAGAATACATAGAAATCTCATTAAATGAATTAGACCGTGCCACAAACATAATCAAAGATTATTTGACATTCGCCAGACCAGAAGCTGAAAATAATCATTCAATCGATATTCATTCAGAGCTCAGAAACTGCATCAACGTATTGACGCCTCTCGCACAAATGGAAAACGTTCAGTTTAAGGAAAGCTTCAGCTCTGAAAACATTTTTGTCCTTGGAGATCCCTTAAAACTTAAGCAATCACTGATTAATATTCTCAAAAATGGAATCGAGTCTTATTTAGCTGGAGGATTAATCGAAGTTTCAACATCAAAGGATCACTCTCACATCAAAATCGTAATTTCTGACCACGGTAAAGGAATGACCGAAGATCAGGTACTGAGGCTTGGGGAGCCTTATTTCTCTACTAAATCAAACGGAACCGGTCTTGGGATGATGGTATCTTTCAGCATCGTTAAAGCTATGAACGGGCATATATATGTGAAAAGCGAGCCTGGCGCCGGTACTTCATTCACAATTTATCTGCCAATTTATTTGATAAGTGAGCGGTAGTTTGCCGAACTGACTTCCTGCAGAGGGAAGAATGTACTTTCACTTGATCTTTGCAGGCAGAAACAATGGCTGCAGAAGAGAATCTGCCTTGACAATACTTCAGGGGATTATGCCAAATATCTCTAAAAAGCTCAATCAAAACTTTCTCTGCAAAAATTGAGTCGCTGCCGGCAGAATAAATTACTCTCAGCAGCAAGACTTCATAATGATCATACAATAATTCCAGGGCAGCAGCTTCTTTCTGAAGTATTCGGGTTAAAAGCTCATTTTCACGTTTCATACCATTCTCCTCAGAGACTTAATAGTACTTAATACCCTTAAAACTGAAAAATAATCCATATTTAACACATTTTTGTCTGAAATAGAAAGAGGGATATGCTTTGGCAACTTATTATACTAAATCCGGCCGCCTTATCATCAGGCCTTATCAGTCAACTGACTATTTAACTTGGCTATCTGCCTATATAAATAGAAGGCCGAAACAGCACAAATATGATGAAGGCAGACTGGATATGAGCGTGTGCACCCCAGAGTGGTTTGCTGCTTTCGCAGAGAAACACCATCAGCTCATGAATAAAGATAAAGCGTATGTTTTCGGTATTTTCAGGGCAGCAGACGGGATGCATGTCGGGTATGTAGATTTCTCTACACTGATTCGGGATGATTTCCAGTGGGCCCGGATGGGATATACAATCCATAATCAATTTTGGAGAATGGGATATGGCACAGAAGCGGTTAAAGCGGCTATCGAGCTTGCGTTTGACCAATTGAAATATCACCGTCTTGAAGCGCATATCAATCTTGATAACCACCCTTCTGTTAAGCTTGCCGAGAGTGTGGGGATGAAGTTTGAGTGTATCCGCCAAGGGTTTCTGTATGAAAATAACCAGTGGACAGATCATCTTGTTTATTATATAAATAATGATCATTACAAGGTTTAGAAAAGGCCGGCCTCTTGATAAAGAGACCGGCCTTTTCTGTCAGACTTTCTGCTTAGCATCCATCATTCTTTTTATAGCGAGCTCCACCCCGTCCTGATCATTTGTTAAAGTAATATCCCTGCAGATCGCTTTAATTTCCGGGCGGGCATTACCCATTGCAATGCTCTTCCCCGCTATTTCAAGCATTGATTTATCATTCATGCTGTCACCGATGGCTGCAGTGTCTTTCAGTTCAATGGCAAGATGGCCAGACAATTTTTGAAGGGCAATTCCTTTAGAAGCAAGCTTATGCTCTATTTCAAAGTTATGCGCGGCTGATGTAACCAATGTGATATTTTCTGTGTCTTTAAATTTCTCCCAGCCTGCATCCAGCTTTTCCTGGTGAAAAGAAAAAGCGAGAATGTTATAGATTTCCTCTGTTTGACTCAGAATGTCCATGTACGATTCAACAAACCTAAAGCCTGTCTGGCTGTATTGTTTTTCAGCCGCCTGAAGAAGCTGGGAGCGGTCCGCATCAGGATTGGCACTTTCAACCCGGTCAATTTCAATATTCAAAAGCTCTCTTCCGCTTTGAGGAGTATAAATAGCTTCACGGCCGAACACTTCATAATAATATTGATTGTGTTCCAAAAATTGAAGGGCCGCAGCAGCTGTATCCTTTTCCATAGGCTGTGAATGAAACAAAACCCCTTCTGGATTGTGAATCGTCGCTCCATTAGCAGCAATAACCCATGTTTTTACGCCTGTATCCTTAAAAATTTCCTTCACATCAAAATGGGCTCTGCCAGTAGCTACAACCACTTCAATTCCCTCTTTTTGTGCAGCTTTTATTGCTTTCAGATTTTCTGCGCTGATATTATTCTCACTGTTTAATAATGTTCCATCCAGGTCTATAGCAATTAATTTTGTCATTCCATTTCCTCCTCTGCCACAAGCAATTCCACGTTATGTTTATCAAGCAGGTCTCTGAATGCTTTATCAGGTTCTTTATCTGTTATAAGCAAATCGACTTCATGAAGATCTGCGTAAAGAAAAAAATCGGTAACACCGAGCTTTGAATGATCTGCAAGCGCGATAACCTGATTTGCCTGATTGATCATTTTCCGTTTTACCATTCCGTCCTCTTCATGCGCAATGGACAGCCCTCTCTCAGAAATGCCCACAACCCCTATAAATACTTTATCAACCTGATATTTTGAAAGTTTTTCCACCACTGAGGATCCATATAAGAATCGGTGCTCTTTCTGAAGTTCTCCTCCAAGAAGGTGAATCTGAATCCCTGGTTTTGTTGATAATATATCGGCCTGATTAATGGAATTCGTAATAATGGCCGCATGTTTCACATCAATAAATTCTGCACATGCCTGGACAGTAGTGGAGGCATCTAAAATGATTCTGTCGCCTTCACTGATCAGACTTGCTGCTTTTCTTCCAATTAATTCTTTTTCATAAGAAACTGTCTGGAGACGGTTTTGATAGTCTTTAATTTCAGTGTGCGAGCTTGGCAAAATAGCCCCGCCTCTTGTCCGGATAATCAGTTTCTGCTCTTCGAGCTTGACGAGATCTCGCCTCGCGGTGTCTTTGGAAACATTATAAAGCGAACATATTTGATCTGCAGTTATTCGTTTATTTTCTTTTAAATAGTCAAGAATGGAGATTAGCCTTTCTTCTTGGTACAAAATGCCCACCTAACTTTCAGAAATGTTTCTACAATAACATGGGTTTTAAGTTCTTATAAGTAATTATAATTGATATCACTCTATTATTCAAGTTTTTATAATGATATGTAAGTAATTTATGCAGTGTTGTAAGTGTTATGCATAAAAAAAAGAGACCCTTTTGGTCTCTTTTATCCGATGACATGTTCTTTAATTGCCAGCGGGTTTTTCACTTGTCCAAACTCTGAAGCATGAGGCCGGTCATCTCCATCTCCATAGCCATACTCGATCATCCGGTTGCGGTTGAGACAGAGCTTTTTAAATGTCGGCCTCAGGAGGTCAAAGAGTTCGAAGCGTTCTTTCAGCTCTGGAAATTCAGCTTGATAGGAAAGGATTGATTCTCTCAGCTTATACCAAAATCTCGTTTCATCAAAGTCAGCTCTTCTGTGAAGGATATCGGCTAAATACCTGAAATGGCAAACAAATAATCCAGTGAAAATGAATTGGCACAATCCTTCAGGCGCTTCACTCCTCAGAACGGTTTTTAGCTCTCCCGAAATGGAATTAAGCTCATCCAGCGGCTGATCGCTGATATTGACATCATCCACAAAATCCTTCACAGCTAGTCTGTGAGGTTTATAGTCTTTTAAAATGACAACCGTATTTTGCCCATGCGGTGAAAAGACCGTTCCGTATTGATAAAGATAGTGCAAAAGCGGCGGCAGGAGAACTTCAAACAGCTGCTCTGTCCATTCTTCCACGCTGAGGCCGGACTTTTCTATCAATTCCAGTGTATATGATTTCCCGTCCTCCCCTTCATATAAAAGGGCGGCAAGAGTAATGGCCTGTTCTCCCACGTCTAAGAATGAGTAGATGCTTTCGCGCCAAATGACTCCAAGCATCTCCATAAATTGATACGGAGCTCCTTCTAGTTTTACGTAATCAGGATGATGGTAATTCATGCTCGCCACTTCTCCAGGGAGAATAACCCTGCATTTATCTCTCAAAAATGAATCATTGTCCCGGATCCCTTGAATATGAGCAGTAATTTCTGGTGCCAGCACCACACGTTCAGACGGCAATCCCCTATACACTAATGTATTTAAAATACTCATTGGCAGCTTTACGTGATGCTTCTTTTTATGATCCATATTGACAAATGTCCGAATGGACTGCTGCGGCAGGTATTGATCTTCTCCTCTGCCAAGGTAGATGATCCGCTTTTCAAAAAGCTCTTCTGAGAACAGCTGAACAATGACGTGATTCCACTGCCACTCATGGACAGGCATAAAGAAAAAGCTTTCAGGCTGCAGTCCTATATTAATTAGCTTCTCATTAAATTCTCTTTTTGCCGATTGTCCGATCTCGCTTTCTATTAACCTGTCATACTCAACTTCTTTTGTTGAATGGAAAGTCCCCCACTCCTTTGAGACGGCAATCCAGTCAAGTGTTGTCTGCTGCTTTTGTTCAGGGGCATATTGCAGGTAATCTGAATAGGAAAACCCGATGCGCCCTTTGTTATAAGTAATCCAGGGATGGCCTGTCATCTCCCCTTCAAGCTCTGCATAGTCCAGATCCGTTAAATCGGCAGTCGAACGATCTTGCTGATTGGCGATAATGTGGGCATCAGCAAGCAGAGTGCGTTTATATTCTTCTATTAAATAGGCAGCGGTAAAAGGTTTTATGTTTATTTCCTTTTGCAGTACCAATAAAAACTCAATGGGATTCACAGCTTCTTCCCATGAACCCTGTTTATTTGTTTCAATAGAATGAGCATCAACCCAATAGCTGTCCATCAGCCTTTTTTCAGCTAGAAAGCGGTAGGATATTCCGCTCTCAAAGTTCACAATATATATGCCATCCTTTTTTTCCGCCTGGATCATTTCTTCGTATAAAAACTCAGATATCATTTTAGCAAGCAGCCGTCTGCTCGCTTTCTTCCAATCTTCTGCATTCCACTTTTGTTCAGCTGACATCTTTCTCACTCTCCTATACTGTTTGTTTGCTGCGTACAAGATGGCTTGTACCAAAATGCTGAAAGACATTTTTTTCGGGCAGATCAAACACTTCTCTGCAAGCAAGCTGATTGATGATCTTAGCATTCCGGTAAGCGCCTAATCCAAGATCGGGTGCTCCTACTCCGTGAGTGTGCATTTCACCGTTTTGAATAAAGATTTTGTTTTCCCTTTTATCCTGCAGCTCTAGTTCATAATCTTTCGAGACAACTGGACGGTTTCTGCTGTCCCATTTCAAAAGATTTGATAGATTTCCAAAAGCGCTTGGCCATACAGTCTTATAGCCGGTCGCTGCTATGACGATATCTGAATGCAGGTTAAAGGCTTCCCCCTGCTCCCATTGATGACATTGTAAATTTAAATCTGAACTGGTTGCCGCAATATCAAGTACGGCTGTTTTGGCCAATAAGTGAACATCCGGCTTTTGCCCCGCAATCGTTCTTTCATATAAAAGATCATAGATTTCAGCAATCGTATCTGCACTGATTCCTTTATAAAGAGAATCCTGTTTTGGCACAATCGTATCCTTTAATTCCTGCGGAAGCTTGTAAAAGTATTCTGTGTAGTCAGGCGAAAAATGCTCAAGCCCAAGCTTCGAATACTCCATTGGGAAAAATCCTTCTGTACGTGTGAGCCAATTTAATTGATAGCCGTACTCATTTTGTTCTTTCAGCAGCTCCAGAAAAATTTCTGCTGCACTTTGACCAGAACCAATGACGGAAATCGTGTCAGCCTGCAAACTCTTTTTTTTCCTATGCAAAAATTCAGCCGAGTGAAAAAGATTGTCTGATTTCCCTCTTGCAGACCATTCTGGAATATTCGGAGCACTTCCCATTCCAAGAACGACATGACGGGCTATAAAGCGTTCCATTTCCCCGGTGCAAACATCTTCAACAAGGACTTCGTATCCTTCAGTATGATGCAAAACATCTGCAACCCGCTTTCCGAATTTGCAGCTTTCAAGCTCTGCTGCTACCCACTGCAGATAGTGATTATATTCTCTGCGCGGAATATGGAACGATTCAAGAAAATAGAAATGATAAAGTCTTTTTTGATGATGAAGATAATTCAGAAAGCTGTATTTGCTTATCGGGTTAACCATGGAAACCGCATCAGCCAAAAATGGAACCTGTAAGGTTGTCCCTTCGATCAAAAGTCCTTCATGCCAATTAAATTCGGGCTTTTGATCAAAAAAGAGCGCCTCTACATCCTCAACATTATCCAATAATGCTGCCATTCCGAGATTAAACGGTCCAAGTCCTACTCCAATTACGTCATAAACCATTCTCTGGCCCCCATTCGAAATCTTCTCTTTCACAAATCATGAAAAGTGCTTTTTTATCAGGCAGCTGAATTTCCTTTTGCGGAAAAAATCCGCATTTCTTGAAAACATGTATCATTTTCTTATTTCGGCTGTCAGGCTCAGCAACGATCCTCTGTGTCCGTTTGTCTGTAAACATCTGTTTCATGATTTCATGGAGCATTGGCAGAGAAAGACCTTTACCAAGGTAAGAAGGATCACCGATCAGCAAATGAACACCCTGATCATAAGTCTCTGCTTCATAATAATCTCCAATGATGTCATCTTTTGCCCAATACGTTTCCCAATAGCTCATTGCCACACTGTCCAGATGCCCGATCCACAGCGTTTGATGATCATCCGCCAAAAGCTTTTTTAGATGCTTCGTATATTTGCTGAACGGAAAATCTTGATTCCAATAAGGAATGACGTGAGGTTCATGGTGCCACTTATGAAGCATGGCAGCGTCATGTTCAAATTCGGCTTTTCGAAATGTTATGGATAAACCGGTCTCAAGCTGATTCATTTCGTTGGAAAGGCCTCCTTTTTTGTCATTAAAGGGTTGCGCACTTGTACATAAACTGACTGCGTTTCAAGCGGTCCAACCAGTTCATCTAAATCATGAAATCTCGTTAATAGATTTGCTTTGCAGGGCAAAGTGCCATTTTCAAGCAAGGTTTTCAGCAAAAGAGATGGATGATTTGCCGGAAGTGGCTGCTGTTCCAATTCCTCCCTGATCAGATTAAGAAGATCCTTCTCGTCTGCCAGATTTGCCGTGCCAAATGCATTTACAAGTCCAAATAAATGGTTGAAAAAGAAATAATAGCGCAATCGTTCATCTGCAACCGCGTCAGAACAAACCGTTTCACTTTTCAAACCGATTCCAGGGAGATACGAATTCAATTCATCATGTTTTGATTCGCAAAAGTAAAAGCCCTGATTGTCTCTATAAAAAAAGCGCGATGGATAACCATTTTCAAGCTTAACAACGCTGTTTTGCTGATGTGCTTCAAGCGCAATTCCCTTTTTAAAATAAAGCCAAAGAATCGGTTTTAAAGAGATAGCCAAATAGCGTTTCAGCCAGTCTGAGCTTATTTCCTTTGTTGATCGATTTTCCTTTTTAGATAGGTCACGAATGATGCTCGCAAGTCTTGATGATTGCGGCGAAATTCCGTCCTGACAAAGGGCAACTAGAGCTGTTGCTTGTTCCGCTCGTTTTTTATAAAAAGGATTTTCCCTGAGTATGACTTCAAAACCTGATTCTTTTTGATCGTGCATCTTTAATGTAATAAATGCAGGATCGTGAATGATTTCAAAATCAGGATAATGCTCAGATAACTCAATTCCGAGCTGTGTGCCCATCAATTCTTTTACTTCTACTCCCCGTTCAAGCTCTTTTAACAGGTTCGCCCGGACAGAATTGGTGATTTTGATGTTAAGTGAAAATTTGAGCATGAACTCTACATCCGGATGATAGACCGTCCGCAGAGATGAAGTTGCATAAAATGTCCGTCCCTGCCGTCCAAGATTTTCAAGCTTCCCTGCTTGAATGAATTCTTGGACAGATGAGTCTCTAAGCAAATACTCTGCTTGCCACGGATGGATGGGAAGAAGCGCGTACTCATCCTCGCCCGCATACTTCTCTTTAAACGCATCATCGATCTCCGGGTCATCCTTGACAAGCTGCTTTATAAGGTCAATTGCTGACTTTGGCATTGTTGACTTTGAATAAATGGACTCTGCATGAGCTCTAAAATAATGCAGCGGAAATGCTCCTTTTAATTCTGGTGAATACGTCTTAATATCCGAATCAGTCATTCCCTGTCTGCTTTTTGGTGTCGGATGAAGCAAATGGCCAAACAAAAGGGACTGTTCAGCTGCAATAAAATCAAATGAGGTTTGATACAGCTCTTCCTCATCTTTAGCTCGCTCTTCTAGAAATTGAGCCATGGATTCACAGCTTTGTTTGACTCGTAAAAGCAGTTCTTCGTTTTTTTCAGCTGAGTTTGAATCCAGTTCTTTCATCGTTTTTACAATGCATGTTATGTAATCGATTTCCTCATTTTCACAGTAAACTGGATATTCTAACAGGTGGCGCCCTGTCTCCGATAGATAGCTTGCAGGGATATAAAGGTTAGAATTTTGCTTGTGTAAACGAACATGAATCCATTTTCCATTGTGCTTCTTTCTTAATGCAACAGGTGCACCTTCACTAAGATTCCCGCTGTTTGTTTCACGCAGAAAGCAATTTAAATAGCTTTGCAGAGTTGCTTTTTCAGCAAGAGCCATCGCTTCAAGTTTGTTCATCATGCAGCCTCCTTGTTTCATCTTCTCCGATTTCTTTCATTCTTCTGATGATTTTTTCAACATCACTCATTTTTGTTAATGGATTCAAAAAGGTGAATTTCAGACAAGCATTGCCGTCCACCTTCGTCCGGGCTATGATCACTTCTCCATTTTTCAGAAGAATTTCCCGGATTTGATAGTTTAATTGATTGAGCTGCCCATTTGTTAAAAAGCCTGTCCCGATGTATCTGAAAACAACTGTGCTCAGTTCAGGGTGGTGATAGACACTGAATTCACGTTCTTTTTTCAGCAGCTCATACGTTTTCTGCGATACAAGCAGCGTGTGATCAATCATCTCTTCCCAGTCTTCTTTTCCAACTAATTGAAAGGACAGAAACGGTTTCAGTGCATCAAAGCGTCTTGTAGTCTGAATGGATTTAGAAACTAAATTCGGGATATCATCTTCCTCGTCTTCAATTGGATTCAAGTAATCCGCATGATGTCTGATTAATGAAAATGACTCCCTGTTCTTTACCAGAAATGCTCCGCAGCTGATTGGCTGATAAAACATTTTATGAAAATCGACTGTAATGGAATCTGCTTTCTCTAAACCTGCAAGTTTATGCTTATGGGTATCTGATAAGACCAGCCCGCCTCCATAAGCAGCATCTGCATGAAACCACAGGCCATGTTCTATAGCCAGGCTGCTCATTTCCGCAAGCGGATCGATGCTGCCAAAGTCTGTTGTTCCTGCTGTTCCGATCAGAGCAAAAGGCAAGTCCCCCTTCTGTTTCAGATCGTCAATGCATGAAGCTAAATCATCCATACACATTCGGTACTTATCATCCGCTTTTACTAAAACAACAGAATCTTCACCTAATCCTAATATTGACGCTGCCTGCTGTACTGAAAAATGGGCTGCTTCTGAGCAGAGGATTTTCAGACGATGCTGCTCAGGGTGAAGACCCTTTTTTTTACTATTCCAGTTCCAAAATTTTAAAGCAGCACGTTCTCTTGCAAGCAGCAGCCCCATTAAATTAGACTGCGTTCCGCCGCTTGTCATCACACCATCTCCATCAGGAAGCCCGAACATCCCGCACAGTCCATTCATAACATACTGCTCAACCATAGTAGCTGCGCCGCTTTGATCCCATGAATCCATGGATTGGTTTAAGCCGGAAATAATGGCTTCAGCTGCTAAACCGGGAATCATTGGCGGACAGTGAAGATGTGCAGCAGTTGATGGATGGCTGACATGAATGGTATTTGAAGTGATGGTAGCCGTAAGCTTTTCATATACCGTTTGCTCATTTTGATTCGTTTTAGGCTGAAAGACTGGAAAATCTTGATCTAATTCCTTCTTCACGTCAAAAGGACTCAAACCGCTGTATGGATCCTTGGATGCCATTATCCTTTTAACGGAGTTCATCGCATGCGTCATTTGATTTTCATAATGTTCAAAGCTTGATTGATGATTTGATAAAAATATATGTTCAAAAGCTGTTTTTTCTTTGACTGCTGACATCATATAATCCACATCCTAAACTAAACTTGGGCTGAGTGTTCTTTCTGCGGCTTTAACAGATTCGAAGAATATATCACATACCGTGTCTAGCTGTTCTTTTGAAATAATCAGCGGCGGCAAGAAACGGACCACACTCCCAAAGCGCCCCCCAAGCTCAAGGATAAGCCCTCGTTTAAAGCATTCCTGCTGGATAAGCTTCGCGAGCTTCGGATGCGCAGGATAACTCCCAATGGCATCTGCAGCTGCGGTTTTATCTACAATTTCAGCGCCTACCATCAGTCCTAATCCCCGAACATCTCCAATAGACGATACTTCTTGCTTCATTTGTTTTAAGCGCAGCATTAAGAAATCGCCAAGCAGTGCTGCCTGTTCATCAAGCTTTTCCTGCTTAATAAATTTCATTGTGGCTGTACCGGCAGCAATCGCAATCTGATTCCCGCGGAAAGTGCCTGAATGTGCTCCCGGTTCCCATTGATCAAGATCTTTATGATAAACAACAACTGCTAAAGGCAGTGTTCCTCCGATAGCTTTTGAAAGAACAACAACATCAGGGTTGATGTCAGCATGTTCAAAGGCAAACATTTTCCCAGTGCGGCCAAAGCCTGTCTGCACTTCATCGATGATGAGAGGAATTTGCTGTTCATTTGAAATCTTTCGTACTTGTCTTACCCATTCATCAGGAGCTGGAATGGCGCCGCCTTCCCCTTGCACAATTTCCATGACCATGCCCGCAGGTTTCACAATACCCGATTCCGGATCGTTCAGAGTGCGGTCAATAAAAGTGGAACCGATTGCTGCACCCTCGTCTCCTCCTATGCCAAACGGACAGCGGTACGAATAGGGATATGGCAGAAAGTGAACGTCAGACATTAAATTGGGTATTTTGCTTTTCGGTCCAAGGTTGCCCATTAGACTAAGCGAACCATTTGTCATTCCGTGATAACCGCCCTGGAAGGATAGCATGCCGCCTCTGCCAGTTGCTGTTTTTACAAGTTTCATTGCCGCTTCTATCGCATCAGAGCCTGAAGGACCGCAAAATTGGATTTTCGCATTTTCAGCAAATTTTTTCGGAAGAGCGTCGAACAGTTCCTCAACGAACTCTTCTTTCATTGGTGTAGTAAGATCGAGCGTATGAAGCGGGCGCTTGCCTTTTATCACATTTTCCATTGCTTCTATCACAACCGGATGATTGTGTCCAAGTGCCAGAGTGCCTGCCCCTGCCAAGCAATCTATGTAGGTTTTATTCTCAACATCTTTCACATAAATCCCTTCTGCCTCACTGATCGCGATTGGAATTCTGCGCGGATAAGACCTTGCATTCGATTCTCTCTTGCGCTGGCTGCTTAAGTAAAACTCATTCGTTAGCATAAATAATCACCTTTCTTATTTGAAAATAATTCTCATTCTCATTTAAAAAAATTAAAAATTTTTTCTCAGCAAACTTTTCAGCTGACTGGTCAAATCTATCATCGCAAGATCTGCCCTGTTTACTTGTCCGATCATATTTGGAAAACTGTGAACAAGCTGTTCATAATACAAATATGTGACAGGAATTTCAGCATCTGCAAGCTTTTCAGCATACAGCTTTCCTTCATCCCTTAACGGATCATATTCAACCGTCACAATCATTGCCGGAGGGACGCTTGCATTTACAGCAAGGAGAGGTGATGCATATGGATTCTTTCCCTGTTCTTGATCGCTTAAATAATGATTCCAAAACCATTCCATTTTTTCTTTCGTCAGATTAAACGAATAGCCAGAACGATAGGATTCTGTGTCAAAATTGTGATTCAATACAGGAGTGATTAAAACCTGCAATATAAACGTCTGTTTTCCCTGATCACTTATCCAATTGACAGCTGCTGCTGCAAGATTTGCTCCGGATGATTCTCCTCCAATTGCAAGTTGTGCTGGATTCCCATTCCATTTTGAGATGTTTTGAGGAACCCACTCTGAAACAGCAAGAACATCCATAAGCGCTGCAGGAAATGGGTGCTCAGGCGCAAGCCGGTAACCGACGGACACAATCAGGCAATTGGCGTTTTTTGCAAAATACCGGCACATGGAATCTGCACTGTCAAGATCTCCAAATACCCAACCTCCGCCATGCATAAATATCAATACAGGCAGCAGTTCCGATGACTTTGGCTGATAAATTCTTACTGGAATTATATGATCAGCTGATTGTATCTTTTCGTTGTGAATCATTAAGTCGTTCATTTCAATCCTTTGAAAAAATGTTCGTGCTTCCTTATAAAAATACCTTGACTGCAGTGCAGATAACTCGCTTAATGGAGGGTGTTTGAGTTCAGCCATTCTTGCACCTATTCTGTTCAGCAGTTCTTTCATATCATCATCAATCGGGAGAAAAGTTTTCACATATTGCTCCTGCCTTCCACATTTAATAGCTTAATATCTTCACTTGGAAGTTTGATAAAAGTTACTTTTTTACTGGACATATAATCATTAAAACGATCATGTTCACCTATTACGAGTGCAGCTTTTTTGTGAGGGAGCAAAATGGTATCCGCAACATATCCGCCAATCTCTTTTAAAATTGGAATGACGATCCGGTTTCTTATATCAGGTTCGCCAATGATTCTTCTTGATCGGAATTTTTTCATAAGAAATGCAGTCATCGCCCTGACAATCATTAAGCCATCCTCTTTATTTAAAAGCTCTCTTGGCCCAATTAATAAATGCATGCCAAGATCACCCGGTTCTGCCTGATAAAAGTCTCTAATTGAATCATGCTGGATCGAATAAGCAATGAGATAACCTGCAGGCAAGTCATCTACAAAACATAGATACACTCGTTTGTGCTCTGCTTTGACTGAGCGTTCTAAATAAGCATAAAAATCTTCTTTACTCACATTCAGCTTCCAGAAAGGAGCAATATGGGGCTGATGCATCCAGACATATAAAATCTCTAAATCTGTTATTTTCACCGGACGAAGTGAAATGGTATGATTTAACTCTCTGTCCTCTATGACGGCTTCAAATTCATATAGCGTTTCTATAGGATTCAGCTCCTTACTTCCTTGTAAGTGAATACACATGAATCTTAATTGAAAATGATTATCAATGTCAATGACTTCTGAAAAATCAGTCATTCCTGCCTATGCATTCTTTATAAATAATCTTTCATTCTAGAACATCATACCTATGCTTTATTTACATATTCTCACAAAAAAAGAACAGAATTTAATCTGTTCTTCCGTTTTGAAGCAATGTTATCCTTACACCGGGAGCTACTTCAATTTCTTTTGTTTTTTCAAATCCAAAAGATTGATAAAGTGCTATTGCAGGGAAATTCTTTGATCCAGTAGATACTGTCACTCTTTTATTCAAATTCTTTTTTAAAAGATAATCAAGCAGAGTAGAAGCCATTCCTAATCGAAAAAAGCCAGGATGAACCACTAGTCTGCATATATTGAGAGCTTCTTCCCCCCTTTCATAAGACAGTACTCCGCGAATATCATTTTCCAACATGCAGCCAATAAAGGTTTCTGTTGAAGCAGCAATGTCCTTTGGGGTTTCTTTAAGCTGTGGGATATCTCTGAACCCGATTATTTCTGCTTCAATTAGGTAAGCAGGGATTTGTATTCCCAGAATTTTTTCTGCTGTGCTGTAATCTCTATGGTTTAGGTGTTTAATCATTTTATCCGCTCCACTTTACATAATAATATTATTGATGCATTTTATTAAAAAAAATCTTCCTCTCTTAATTCTATGCTTTTTCTTTTAATCCTTTTTAAACGATTTAACATTCTAGTCAACATCAAAGTTATAAAAAATTAACAAACAAAAAACGTGCAAATCTTGAGAATGATTTGCACGTTTTCTATTACTCTGAAATTCCAGCAACTGCTTTCTTCAATGCAGAAGAACTTTCAAACACATCTGCCGCAAGACTGATCGCAGTAATAACGGATATTCCATCTGCACCTGCTTCAATAACTGCTCGAGCATTGCCTTCATTAATTCCGCCAATGCCAACAATCGGAATCCTTATATCGCTTTTCCTTACTTCTTCAATTAGAGAAGTTCCTTTAACAGGTTCAGCGTCTGCCTTTGTAAGTGTCGGATAAATGGGTCCAGCCCCGATATAATCAGCTCCATCAGCAATAGCCTTCTTTACTTCCCAAAGCGTATGAGCTGAGACACCTACTATTTTTCCTTCACCTAATTTCTTTCTGACTGTACTTGCATCTTCATCATCCTGTCCGATATGAACCCCATCCGCGTTCAAAGTAAGAGCGAGTTCTATGTCATCGTTTACGATAAATGGAATGGCATGCTCTTTGCATCGATTCTGCAATTTCTGTGCCAGGTTCATTTTTTCAGTTCCTGTAAGAGCGCCTTCTCCCTTTTCCCTGAACTGAAACATCGTAATGCCTCCATCTATGGCTTTCAGGAGGACTTTTTCAGGGTCTTCCTTACAGTTTGTGCTTCCCATGATAAAATACAGCTGGAGTTTTGAACGCATTTCCTCATTCCACATGCAAAGATCTCCTCTTTTTCTGCTGGTAAGCCCAATGATTTGTCGGTCCGTGCCCCTGTCCTAGTTCAAGATCTTCTTTAATCGCTTCCTGAATAAATGACACGGCGGTTTCTACTGAATGATAGACTGTGTTTCCTTTAGCAATCTCAGCTGTAATTGCTGCTGCAAATGTACAACCCGTACCGTGCGTATTTTTTGTCTCAATCCGTTCACTTGAAAAATAACTGAACTCAGTTCCATCATATAATAAATCCACTAAATGGTTTTCGTTTTCAGCATGACCGCCCTTAATGACAACATTCTTGACGCCTAAAGAGTGCAGAACTTCAGCTGCAGTCCGGCGATCATCGAGATTATGAATTTTCATACCTGTCAGCACTTCAGCTTCTGGAATATTGGGTGTAACAATCAAAGCAAGCGGAAGTAAATGTTTTTTCATTGCATCGACTGCTTCACCCTGCAAAAGAGATGCCCCGCCCTTTGCGATCATAACGGGATCTACAATCACTCTGCTCCAGTTAAATTTTTTAATTTGTTCAGAGACTGCCTCTATAATTTCACTATTAAAGAGCATCCCTGTTTTTATAGCGTCAGCTCCAAGATCTGAGCCAATCGCTTCAATCTGCTGCACAACCGCATCCGCTGTTAACGGAAATACTCCATGAACACCAAGCGTGTTTTGTGCGGTTATCGCTGTAATGGCAGACATTCCATACACATTCAATTCTTGAAACGTTTTTAAATCTGCCTGAATTCCTGCTCCGCCCCCGCTGTCAGAGCCTGCAATCGTAAGTGCTTTAGAGATTGACATGGTTAACCTCCTCGAGTGCTGCTAGCTTTTGGATATCTTCTGCTGAAATTTGGCAGAGCTTGTTTAAAAACTTGATTTGAAAGCTGCCGGGGCCTTCAATTCCTTCAGCTGCAAGTTGCGCTGCACTTCCGTAAACCGCTAATGCTGCGGCTGAAGCAAGAACATAGTCTTTTTCAACAGCACAAAATGCGCCGATAACAGAGGTTAACAAACACCCTGCACCCGTTACTTTTGTTAAAAGAGAATGACCATTTTTGCAAATATAGGTTGTTTCACCATCTGAAACAATATCCTGTTTTCCTGTAATCACCGCAATCGTGTTTAACTGCTTTGCAGCTTTTACAGCTAGCGCAATTAAATCACCCTCACCATCACCGGAGTCGACTCCTTTTATCGCCCAGTTCTCCCCGACTACATTTGCAACTTCAGCAGCATTTCCTCTAAGGACAGTAATATCCAGTTCTTTAACGATTTTTTGTGACGTCACTGTCCGGTACGTCGTTGCCCCTGCCCCAACCGGATCAAAAATAACGGGCACGTTATGCTTATTTGCAGATTTTCCTGCAATCAGCATCGCTTCTACATTTTCTTCATTTAATGTACCAATATTTAATACGAGTGCCCCTGCAATTTTAGCCATATCTGCCACTTCTTCTTTTGCATAAGCCATGACTGGGGATGCTCCGATTGCCAAAAGGCCATTTGCTGTAAAATTTGTTACTACCACATTTGTAATATTGTGCACCAGAGGTTTTTCTGTTCTTAGTTTTTCTAAAGCCGCTGCAATCGTTTCCGCTTGTATCATGTTTTCCCCTCCCTAAAAATAAAGAGCACTCTGCCGCGGCAAAGTGCTCATATGTATCCCTGAAACACATCCCTGCGCTGGCATTATCCAACAGGTTCATTCGGTCTTCGGCAGTTAGCCGTACTCTCAGCCTGATTCCACAAGCTCCCGATTTCATATTTACGTTTGTTAAAAAGTCTACTCTTCCCCAGACGGTTTTGCAACTGTTATTATTGCACAGGCGCATTCTTTTTCTGAAGATGCGCTTTAATCAGAAGGATAATCAGCAGCAGAATGGGAACCCCGAATTGAAATGGCAGGTGGATATATACTGGAACAACTTCCAGCCCGATCTTGATATGCTCATTAATGCTGTCTGCCATAAAAAAAGTTGAAGCAAATCCAGCGGAAATAGCAGCATATACAAGATAGTTATTTTTAACTTTTGGCAAAACCTCAGATAAGCCTTTTACAGATGCATAAAGGAAAAGCACCACCTTAATAAAACCTACAAAGAAAAAGACTATAACAGACAAAATCTCCACATGCTGAAAAAAATCCAGCAAATCAATGGTTTCAATTGTTTTAATGAGAGGATAGGAAAAAAATTTTGCAATTTTTGCCCCTAACAAGCCGATAATGGATTCTGTAATCGCAATGATGATCAATCCGCTGAATACGACAGCCATCCAGCCTTTTTTTAGAAGAAAACTTTGATCATTAACAGCGGGAAAAATCATGAGAAAAACGACTAATTCTCCAAATGGAAAGGTAATCTTGGCAGAGAAAATATTTCCTATAACCGTCTTCCAGTCCGGTTTTATAAGCGGAAGAACATTTGTCCATTCAAACAATGGCGTTAAGACGGTAATTAAGGTAGTTAGTGCAATCAGCAGGATGCTTCCGAAAAAGAGCAGTTCTGAAACTCTTGCAATGGCCTCTAAGCCCAAAATGCAGGCATAGCCTGCCAGCAGAACAAAAACCAGACCAATTACCCATGTCTGAATGTTGTAAAAAAGAACGGAGCTGATAAAAAATTCAAAATCCTTCACCACTCTCATGCCGATATAAAGGAAATAAGCCGAATAAAGGCCAAGTACAAATTTCCCTCCCCATTTGCCGAAACCTGTTTTTAAAAGCTCTGAAAAGGTTATTCTGCTTTGATGAATGCGGAGCAGCCAGTTATACAGAAAATAGATTCCTACACCTGCAATCATCGCAATCAAGTTCACAAGCCATGCCTCTTCCTCTGCATCAATACTAAGTCCGACAACTACTGTGCTGCCGAGGAGAAACAGCACCATTAAAGAAAAAACCTGATAAGGGGTTATCTGCTGATTAATCATTCTATCATCCTTTGTTTATATGGTTTAGGGTATTTTATTAACATCCCCCATTTTCTCAATCGTCAAGTCTACATCTACTGTAATTGGAACAGATGGATACAATTCGCTCCAATTTTTGTTGATCTCGTTAAATTCAAAAGGATTTTTTAAATAAACCTCTTTTAAAACACCAAGATAATCATTGTTTTCCTCCTGACTTTTGGCTATCAGGGAATTCATTTCGCTTTTCAAGAACGCTTCAGCCTTGGATTCAAGATTTTTTATTTTGGCCTGTTTGCATGTGCTTTCTAAGAATTTCCCTTTAGCCTTGAGTATTACATGAAAAGAGGGCTTGCCTTCTTGATACTCAGGTTCGACTTTGGTTTTTGACCTTGTAATGCTAATCGTAAAATATCCCTGGTCATCTGATCCGCATCCTGTCTCGATACTTGTCTTTTTAATTCTGTTCGTGAACGCATTATAGACTTTACTTTCATCCCTGTCCAAATAACCTGCAAGCTTATCCTGCTTGAAATAGGCCATTCCGTTTATGACCAGCAGAACAGCCGGTTCCGCAGTAGAAATGTTTTCTTTTGTAAAAGCAATCTCATCATCGCTGCTTAAGGTAACAAATGGAAGTGCGGTCTGCTTTATGTTTCTGAGCAAATCGTTCATGACTTTAATTGGATACATATTAACAGCGGATCCAATGTTTGTTTCATTGTTATAAAGAATTTCATTTATTCTTTTTGAAGAAACCTTTTGTATAGGGGTTATGGTCTTTAAGATTTTACTTGCGGGAAATTTTTTTGTAACCATGATTTTTATGCTTGATGAGATCTCAGACTCCGTTAAAAAAAAGGCGGTAATGTCTTTGATTCCTTTTTCTTTTGCTATTTCTTCTCCTATCAGAATTAGTTCTGCGCTGTCAAGAAAAACCTTCCTTGAATTTCGATTTGAGATGTTTTTTATTGCTTGTGAAATTGTTTTTCCCGATTGACGGTAAGTGATTGAGCCAGGTTCATCACCTGATGAATCCGGTTTTGATGCTGTATTAATTACCTGGAGGGTTACTTCATACCCTTCATTACTCGAATCAATACCAATCGCAGATACAATGGCAATGGATTTAATAAGCGTATCTTCAACATTCTTTGAAATAAACACACTGCCGCCAAGAGTAAGGACGGCGAAAAAGATTGCTGTCCATAGTTTTTTCTTCATAGCATCCTCCCTAATCATTTTTCAGGCGGTCTTTTTCTTCCTTCGTAAAGGTTTTCTTATTATTCAGCTGTTCATAAATAGGCAGCCTGACTGCAGCATCCTTTTGGTCTTCCAGCTTAAAGGGGGCAAACGGTGCCAGATAAGGCACGCCGAATGATCTTGAGGAGGACAGCTGCAGCAAGTAATACAAAATTCCCGCAATGATTCCAAAGAATCCAAGAATGGATGCCAAAAACATAAAGATGATTGTCAGCTTTTGTGAAACGGGGGCAAGTGTATAGACCGGTATAATGCTTGAAAAAATGTAAGATGCACTTAAGACAACAAGAGTAAATGGCTGAACTAGGTAAGCTTCCACAGCAGATTGGCCCAGAACGATCGCCGCAAAAACAGTGACTGTAAATACAACAGATTGAGGAAGTCTAAGTGAGCTTTCTGTAATAATTAAAATCAGGAAATAAAACACGACGGTTTCCACGACAGTAGGAGCCGGCACAAGTTCCCTCTGTGTAACGATTCCTACAAGCAGATTCGTTGGAATCAGCCCCGGATGATAAATGGTGAATGCGATGTATAAAGCTGGAAGCAAGATTGCAAAGCTGTATATTAAAATCCTGGAAAACCGTTTCACAAATATTTTTTTAGTAAGAAAGTAGTAATCGTCAGGTGACTGAAACAACTGGACAAATACGGTTGGCAGTGTAACAACAAATGGCGATCCATCAACAATGAGAGCAATCCTGCCCTCGAGAACTTCACTGCAGACAACGTCCGGCCTGTCGGTCGAAAGGGTTAGCGGAAAGATGGAACTTGATGAGCTTGTCAGGGTTTCTTCTAGATAATTGGAATCAAGGATTACATCCATTTTTATAGATGATAATTTTTCTTTCAGTTCTTTTAAAATTTCCTTATCGGCTTTCCCTTCCATGTAAACAATGGAAATTTTGGTATTGGAATTGATATAATCCGGAGACTCAATCCTTAGTGTTGGATCTTTAATAATTTTTCTGATAAGCGCTGTATTCGAAGAAATATCTTCATTGAAACCTATGTCAGGTCCTTTCAATGTCCGCTGTGCCTTGGGATTTGAAATACTCCGCTCAGGAAACTTGTCCGTTCCAGCTACAATGCAGCTAGTTTGGCCTTCTATAAAGATAACAGTATTTATTCCCCATGAGCAATTCATTAACGGCAAGATTCATATCCGTTATTCTTCTGGTCGCCTTTAAAGCAATAACATGATTTAGAAGAAAGTCTGATGTGTCATCAGCAGCCTTTGCTTTTTCAGGGTCAAATGATGCAAGCGAAGGAAGAATAAAATCTTCCAGTTGATTGCTTTCAACAATCGTGGTGATATAAACGGCCAAAAAAGAATATCCATTGTTTTCAACTTTTTTAAATTTCAGATCTGAACTGTTTCCGAGTTTCTCACTTATCCAAGATTGGCTGACAGCCAGTGATTCAGATATTTTAGCAGAAGCAACTAATTTAGGCATTTCCGTCCCTCTGTTTCTTCATAGTTATGGATTAATATTCCTAACCTGCTAAGTAATTATGTGGCTCTAAGACAAAGAAAAAAGAACCCGCTAAAAACGGATTCTCCTATCAAGAATAACATGATCCTTTTATCTGATGCTTTTCACTTTCTCTCAAACGCTAATTTAATCCCAAATCCAATGAGCACTGCTCCAGTAACGCCTTCCATCCACTTTTGCACAGCAGGCTTTTTCATGAAGGCACTCAACTGATGGATCAAGTAAATATAAATAATAAACCAGATAAAAGTAAGAATTGTGTACGTTAATCCCATAATCATAAACTGTGTAAATGTATTCGACCCAGGCTCCAAAAATTGCGGGAGAAAAGTTAAAAAGAATACAGCTACCTTTGGATTAAGGAGATTGGTCAAAAATCCCTGTCTGTAACAGTTGATACGCTTTGAATCAGACTTTTGCTCTTCATGGTCTTGGAGGCTGGCCTGTTTATTTATGGTCCATAAAGATTTAAGTCCCAAGAAAATTAGATAGCAAGCACCCGCGTACTTCAGGATGGAAAAGAGAAAAGCTGATTTGACAATAAGTGCTGATAACCCTAACACAGCTGCAAACGTATGAATTAAAAGGGCTGTCAAAGTCCCAAGTACTGTTTTCATACCACCTGCTCTGCCGCTTGCGATTGTGTTTTTGGTAGCAACGGCTGTATCAGGTCCCGGCAATAAGATTAATAACAGCGACATGATGATAAATAAGGATAAGTGCTCCAAGATGACTCCCCCCATATTCTGAATTTTACCAATTTTAACATATGGAGGGTGCGGCCGGATAGAGTTAATTTAACGGGACAACAGTTTCCAAACCCCTAACACATCCAGCAAAACAAGGAAAATAGCGATTGGAGCTACATATCTCATTAAAAAGAACCAAGTGTTAAAAAGTCCTTTAGAAAAAGACGAACCGTTTGAAAGTTCTGAGTAAAGCATGGATTTTTTTATTTTCAAAGGAACAAAGATAGAAATAAGCAGGGCGCCGACTGGCATGAGAATGTTGCTGACTAAATAATCGGCTGCATCAAAAATTGATTTTCCTAAAATACTTACGTCACTCCAGATTCCAAATGATAATGCAGATGGCACTCCAACTGCGAATATGATCAATCCTATGATCCAGGACCATTTAATTCGTTTATCAGGATCTCCCTTAGAAATCACAGATACAATAATTTCAAGCATAGAGAACGCGGAAGTTAATGATGCGAATAAGAAAAGCAGAAGGAAGGCTACAAAGAATACCATTCCAAATGCCATTTGATTAAATACGGTCGGCAATACGTTGAATAATAGAACAGGGCCCGCATCTGGCTTCAGTCCGAAAGAAAATACTGCCGGGAAAATAGCTAATCCGGCGAGAACGACGATGAAAATATTCATGCCTACAATCGATATCGCCGATTGAGGCAAATTTGATTCTTTCGGCAAGTATGAGCTGTAAGTCACCATAACAGAAACACCTACACTAAGAGTAAAAAAGGATTGTCCCAGAGCAGCGAGAACTGTTTCAGACGTTAACTTAGAAAAATCAGGCTGAAAAAGAAATTGCACGCCTTCCATTGCGCCTTCTAGTGTAAGAGAACGGAAAATTAACACTATAAATAAAAGAAACAAGACTGGCATCATAAATTTGCTTGTGCGTTCAATTCCTTTTTGAACACCTTTTGCCACAACTGCAATCGTGATGATCATAAATACAAGATGAGCTCCGACACTCAGCATCGGGTTTGAGATTGTAGCTCCGAATAATTCTCCGAACTGCTGCTGATTCAGTCCGTTTAACTCTCCTGTCAGCGTTTTAACTAAATATAGAATGATCCAGCCGCCAATGACACTATAAAAAGAGAGCAAGATAAAACATGTAATTATCCCAAGATAACCAATTGAAAACCATTTTGTACCCGGAGCAATCTCTCTGTAGGATTCAATCGCATCCTTTTGGGTGCTTCTGCCGATTGCAAATTCTGCCAGCAATAAAGGCAGCCCAAGCAAAAGGGTAAACAGCAGGAAAATAAAAAAGAATGCTCCCCCTCCGCTCACACCTGCGATATAAGGAAACTTCCAAATCGCTCCAAGCCCGATTGCAGATCCTGCTGCAGCCAAAATAAATCCCAGTTTTGAAGACCACTGCTGATTTTCTTTCATTTTGCACCTCTCATAAATTCTGTCGATTATTAATGAAAACGCAAAAAAGCCTCCCCTATGAAATATAGGGGCGACTTTTCATCGCGGTACCACCCTAGTTGAGAATAAAATCGATCCTCCGGCTCTGAAGTCTTTATCGGGACAATCCGTTAATCCCTTCCAATAGGTCGAAATTAAAACTCAGGGACCGAAATTCATCTTTTTTGTATGTACTGATTTCCACCAACCATCAGCTCTCTAAAACAGTGACAATAAGATTACTATGCTTCCCATCAACGTTACGTTCCATTAATTTATAGATAATTTAAACATCTAAGACATGAGCTTGTCAACATAATTCGTATTTTTAAGGCTGTTTTCGCTTAGATTGTTGTTTGATAAAAAATGATGTCCGTTCCTTTCTGCTGCAGTCACTTGCTTTCCGCGGGGAGGGTGGGAGCCTCCTCGGCTTTGCCTGTGGGGTCTCCCATTTCCCTCTATTTTCCCGCAGGAGTCAAGTGCCTTCCGCTGCAATCCACTAAGGTTTACAACATTTAGTCTAAAAGCAACAAAATTTAC
The DNA here is from genome assembly GCF_009674765.1 of Metabacillus idriensis. Taxonomy (GTDB): domain Bacteria; phylum Bacillota; class Bacilli; order Bacillales; family Bacillaceae; genus Bacillus_P; species Bacillus_P idriensis. The sequence goes on from NZ_WKKF01000001.1 coordinate 1,674,281, forward strand.
GAAAAGAGCCTTTTAAAAAGGATCAACAAATTTTCAGCTTCTGTCCAGCAGGAAATATTACCCAAAATTGAATCATTATTATTCATCAAAAACTTCCGGTTCATTAAAAACGGTAATCACTTTTGTAGCGCTATTTATCTTGCAGTCCAAATTCCAAATGGTTTTTTTAAAGCAGACAACATCCTCATTTTCAAGGTAAAACTTTAAGAGCACATCATCTTCTGCATCAATAATCGCATATTTATCCTTGCTTCTGAAAAGCTCATGGTCTTTATGCATGACAATTTTCCAGCCATGTTCCAATGAGAATTCTTTAAAATCTTTCGTGAATTTTTTTAAATTCATAAAGCTTTACCTCCAATCAGTCTTTATTTTAGGCTGTGTTCGCATAGATTGTTATTTTTCATGATAAATTTTGTTCGTTCCTTTCCGCTGTCCGGGTGGGAGCCTCCTCGGCTGTGTGCCTGCGGGGTCTCCCATTCCCCTCTATTTTCCAGCAGGAGTCAAGTTCCTTCCATTACAATCCACTTAAGGTTTTAAACATTTAGTCTAAAAGCAACAATGTTTACAAAAAGAGCCTTATTTTAATAAAAAAGCTTGTGTACAGATAATATAAATGGTATATTACTAGAGCGATGAGCTGATTTGTGTAAGTCGAAGAACGCGCGGTTTTCCGCACACATGAATGTGGTCATGTGGTTTTTCGCCTCAAAACGCAAGGAGACGACTGTTTTTACAGCGTCTCCTTTTTTATTTACTTTTTTTGCTTTAAAAGCCATTCAAAAAACTCAGGATCATTGTAGGCATCTGTCCATGAATCATGTCCTGCTTCAGGATACGAAGTAAACTTTACATTTCCTCCCGCAGCTTCAATAGCATTCACCATATCCAGACTTTCTCTGATTGGGATGACATCATCTCTTTCCCCATGAAAGATCCATGTCGGAATATCCTTTAGCCGCTCTGCTTTTTCAGGGCAGCCCCCACCGCAAATCGGTGCAAGCGCAGCAAATAGATCAGGCATCCTTGATGCAAGCTCAAAAGCCCCATAAGCCCCCATGCTCATCCCTGTTAAATAGATGCGTTTCATGTCCACACGATGCGTTTTTATAACCTCTTTAAGAAGTGCAGCCACTCCATCTAATTCCATAATCCAATTTGATCTCCTTGCAGTAGAAATTGGACATTGCGGTGCAAGAAAAATGAACGGAAAGTCCCCTTTTTCAACCACCTCCGGCAGACCAATTGTTTTTACAAGCTCAGGATCTGTGCCGCGTTCGCCGGCTCCGTGCAGAAACAAAACGAGCGGTGCCTCTCCTGTTTCATCCTCATATCCTGAAGGCAGTTTTAATAGGTAGGACAGATTTACATCTATTACTTTTGTGATTGTTTGTTGAAATACATCTGCTCTCATCTGCTTAACTCCTTTAGTAGTTTTCATCTATGTCATGTAATACATTCTGCCTGAGATACAGCAAATCCTTTTTTAAGCAGCAAAAAAGGCCAATTCACTTGGAATTGGCCATAGTTGTTATGATTTAGCAACTGATAATGAGGTTGGTTCTGCCTGAAACAGTTTCTTTGTCAGCAAGGTTTGAAGGATAACAAAGATTCCGCCGATCGTCCAGTAAAGCGGCAATGCTGCAGGTGCTGTCAGAGAAAATACACCAATCATGATTGGTGACAGATAGCTGAACATCGCCATTTGCTTTCTCTGCGCCTCTTCAAGACCGATTAATGAAACTCTGGACTGAATATAATAGATTCCGGCAGCTAAAAGGGTCAATGCAATATCAGAACTGCCAAGATTGAACCATAAAAATGAATGCTCCGCTATTTCAGGTGTTCTTTGAATGGCATAATAAAATCCTGTTAAGAAAGGCAGCTGAATAAGCAGAGGCAAGCACCCTCCAAGTGCAGCCAGCGGATTTATATTATGCTTTTGATAAATCTTCATCGTTTCCTGCTGAAGCTTTGTTTTTGTCTCTGCATCTTTTGCTTTTTTCATTTTTTCCTGCAGCGCTTTTAATTCCGGCTGTGCACCAGCCATCTTGCCTTTCATTTGCATTTGATCCTTTGATTGCTTTAATGCAAACGGAAGCAAAACAAAGCGGATCATCAGAGTGACAAGGATAATCGAGAATCCATAGCTTCCTTGAAACCAGTCTGCAAACGTTTTAAGCAATACTGAGAAAGGATAAACAAAATAGTGATTAAAAAAACCTGGTGTCTGTCCTGTTATGTCCTGAATGTTTCCACTAGCCTGCTGACAGCCGCTCAGTAAAATCAGCAGTGTAATTCCTGTGAGTGCAAGTAATGTTTTCCGTGAAATGAATGCAGCTTTCTTTTCCATATAAATCCTCCTTGGTGTTTTTCATTTTGAGCTAAACTTCCAAGAAGGATCGCGGATGGTACATCATCACCTGAATCGTACCGTCTCATTTGTTTGGTCATCCATAAAAAGATGGCATTTGTTTCATTTTGCATCCGCTGGGAGGATAATTGGCTATCCTGCTCTTTTTCCAAAACTGTTTTTAATGACGGATGTTTCTTAAAAGACTGATTCAGCAAGTAGCCGAAAGCAAACATGGCTGCTACGGTAAAGAATAAACTCAGCAGCGACAAATATGGGGTTAAATCATGGGTGATTTCAATGATCATCTGCTGCATTCACCTCCTTTTCATATCATCAGTATATACCTTTGCTTTTTAAAAAGAAAGAGGATGTCAATACCAGTCAGCTTCTTACAAAAATAAAAAAAGCCTGCTGACTTATCATCAGCAGTCATTCTTTCAGCTCTTCTTAACATACATTGGAAGATCTGTGTGTCCAAGCATTCGAGCATAAACAAAAAGATTTCCTTTATGATTCACTTCATGTTCAATTCCCATTTTAATGAGTGCGGACCCGGGAACACTGAAACCAAATACATCCTTTAAATCAATGACTTGATTTAAATCTTCGTCTGTTAAAGATTCTAGGATCTGCACCGTTTTTTCAGTATAAGCCTCAGCAAGTTTCAGCAGGTTTGTCTCCGTTATTTCAGCTTCCTGCATGAGAGGCTGTGCATTTCCAGCTTTTACTACAGCAGTAAATTTGTACATCGAAGTCAGCATGTGAGTAATTAGTTCTTCTGTCGTCATAGATGTTTCTGCAGGTTTAAATTCTGGATTATCATGCTGCATTTTTGAAATTAACTCCAAAGTAACAGCTCGGTGTGATAGAAAATGATTAATCAATTTTGAGTTCATTGGATATCCTCCGGCAAGTTATTATTTAGCGAATCCCATGAACTGCTTCAGCATTGAAAGGCCATATTTGCGGTCAGTTCTGTCATCTCTTGTTTTCTGATGCTGCTGAACAAACGCAAGAAATTTTTGCTCGCGGATTTCAATATGCTTCTTCGCAAGCTCCCGCTCGTATCTGATCTCTTCTTGATACATATCCCTTTCACTGCTTGACGCTTCATGGATCACATCAAGCTTATCATGAAGGGCTCTGAATTGTCCTTCAGCAGCACTCCGCTCTGCATAAGATTGTTCATTGATCTTATTTTGGAGGGATGAGAATTGTCCCTTTACCGCACTCAGCTGAATTTTAGATTGTTCATTGATCCTATTCTGAAGCGCTGTGAATTGACCTTTCGCAGTATTCAGCTGGGTTTTGGAATGCGTATTTAGCTCCTGCTTAACTGTTCTTTTCATTTCATCTATCAGGGTGAGCTCCAGCTGATCCATTTTCAGTTCCAAAATCGAAATATCCTGTTTTCCTTTTTCTTCAATTAAATTAAAGATTTCCTCGAGCGCAACTTTTATATTTTTCTTAGCTGAGAGTTCAATGTCAGGATCAGCCTTTGAGGCAGCAGCCTCTGGTTTCCCGTTCATATTCAGCATTTGGACGATCGTTTCATGATCAAGCTGACTGTCTTTTAAGTGCTTGATTTTTCGCAGTATCTCAATATTTTCCGGTGAATACACTCGTGCATTTTTATGATCCCTCTCGATGTCAAGAAATGCTGAGAATTCCAGTTCCCACATTTTCAAAATATAAGAAGATTCCCCAAGCAATGATGCAACCTTTGATATATTTAATGTTTTTCCCATTTAAAACCCCGCCTTTTCTAATTTTTTGTTGATATACCATTCGAGGCGGGCATAAGCGGATTCCTGCAAGTCGACAAAGGTTCTAAAATAAAGTCATCATCCTTTGAAATCATATGTATTTCGGCATTTTCTGCTTATTTGGAATAACTGGCTTGCTTTTTATATGGAATTGCATCTCTACTCTTTTTGGCTGTTTCCGCATAGATTGTTGTTTTTCATGATAAATGATGTCCGTTCCTTGCAGCGAGAGGAACTTGCTTTCCGCGGGGAGCATGGGAGCCTCCTCGGCGCCTGCCTGTGGGGTCTCCCATTTTGCTCTATATCCCGCAGGAGTCAAGTTTATCCGCTACAATACACTTAAGGTTTTTAATTTTTGGTTAATAGCAAAAACATTTACGAATAGAGCTTTTTAAAATCCCTGAATTGTCATTCCTCCATCGACAAATAACGTTTGGCCAGTAATGTAGCTTGCAGCATCAGACCCCAAAAAAACAGCCGGTCCGACTAGCTCAGGAAGCTGGCCGATTCTTTTTAAAGGGGTAACAGCTAAAATATCTGCTACATATTTTTCATCGCTGAGTATTTTTTCAGTAAGCGGTGTTTCAAAATACCAGGGACCAATAGAGTTGACGGCAATGTTATGCTGCCCCCATTCAAAGGCCAGCACCTTTGTCATTTGAATCATCGCCGCTTTTGTCTGGGCATAGACGACACCAGTACGCAATGCGGTTTGTCCCGCTACAGAAGAAATATTAATGATTCTGCCGCCACTACCCTGCTGCTTCATCATCTCTCCTGCCAGCTGGGACATAAAAAAAGCAGATTTCAAGTTGGTATTCATGATCGTTTCCCATTCTTCCTCTGTTACATCAAACGCTTTTGACCGGATATTCATTCCGGCATTATTGATTAATATATCCACGGAGAGATTGTTATCCTTTATTTGCTCAAATGCCTGATTCATACTGGCTTTATCCGTGATATCCGTTACAATTGGATAAGCTTTTCGGCCCAGTGCTTTTACTTTGTCCGCAGCCTCAAGAAGATCTGCTTCTGTTCTGGAAAGCAGGACAACATCTGCTCCTGCTTCTGCATAACCAATCGCCAATGCTCTTCCAATTCCACGTCCTGCACCTGTAATAACCGCGAGTTTGTTTTCAAGATTAAAAGATGGTAAATACATGCTTATCCCTGCTTTCAATAAAATATCTATTATTTTATCATATAATTCCGATTTTTCTGCTTTGAAAGCTGCCTATATGCTGAACTCTATTAGGTGTAGATTGATATGTTCATAATAAAAAAAGGCTGTGTTCGCGTAGATTGTTGTTTTACGATTATGAATGTAGTTCGTTCCTCTCCCCTCCAGGAACTTGCTTTCCGCGGGGAGCATGGGAGCCTCCTCGGCGTTGCCTGTGTGGTCTCCCATTTTGCTCTATTTCCCGCAGGAATCAAGTTTATCCGCTGCTATCCACTTATCGTTTTAACTATCTAGAATAAAAACAACAAAGTTTATGAAAAGAACTAAAAAAAAAGAGCAGACAATTGTCCGCTCCGTTCTCTATTAGAATTTCCCGACATTGCTGCCTGGAATTGATGTATGAGTCGTTGGTGTTTCCGGTGCTTTGGTAGATGAAGAACGATTTGAATCAGTTCCGCCAGTTAATTCCGTGCTTGCTTCTTTTACTTTAGACCCAATAGAGGCTAAATCCTTTTGTGCGTCTTTAGCTGTTGAGAGTGTATCATTTGAAATTTGGACAACATCATTCACGTTATCCATCACATCTTCATTTAAACGGTCATACAAGTTTTTTGCCTCATTGATGGCATCTTTTAAAGAATCTGCAGCACTTTTAAATTGAGAAACCATTTGATTTTTGACTTCACCCGGGTTTTCTTTTACTTGTGTAAAGACATCCACTGATGAATCTTTCAAACTGACAGCTGAGTCTTTTACTTGATTGCGGGTTTTGCGGTCAAATAGAGTAACCAGTCCACCTACAGCTGCTCCTACTAACATGCCCTTTACCAGCTTGCTGCTATTTTTATTTGCGCCCTTTTTCGCAATGCTTGTCTCAGTCTTAGAAATTTCTGTTGGTGCCGTCTGTGATCCCAGTGTATTATTTTGGTTTGTGTTATAGATTGTCATTGTATAAATCCTCCTGTTTGGTTAATGTCATACTCCATATATACCCTGCTCTTTCTATTTATTAAACCTATTATTTGAAAAGTATAAACGTTTTTTAATAATTTAGAATAATCTGTTCATACTTCTCCTCTAGTTGTATAATTACTTAGGAACACGAAAGACCAATATTCGATTTGGAGGGATTGTCCATTGGAAAAAACGATTGAAAAACGTTTAAACCGCAGTGAAGTGCCTGAAGAACTGACGTGGAATCTGGAAGATTTGTTTGAATCACAGCAAGATTGGGAGTCAGAATTAACATCTATTGAACGGGATGCAGCCCAAATCAGAATATATAAAGGAAAACTCGGAGATGGAGCAGATTCTCTATTAGAATGCCTTCAAGCTGAAGAAAATCTATCAAAAAAACTTGTAAGAGCCGGCTCATACATAAGCCTGCAGCAATCTGCAGATGGAACAGATCCTGCGCATCAGGGAAATTACTCCAGGTTTGCCGCCATTCTTTCAAAAACAAATGCAGATTTATCTTTTATAGAAACTGAACTATTGTCTCTTCCCGATGGAACAATTGATGCATACATAAAAGAGCAAAGCGGATTAGCGGCATTCAGCAGAAAACTGAATGATTTGCTTCAGTCAAAAGCTCATCAGCTGTCAGAAGAAACAGAAGAAGTATTGGCAGCCTTAGGGGAAGTCCACGGTTCACCTTACCGAATCTATCAAACAAGTAAATCTGCTGATATGGATTTTGAGGAAATTGAGGACGAAAATGGGAATATCCTGCCAAATTCCTTTGCTCTCTATGAAGACCGCTATGAATTTTCTCCGAATACATTTGTAAGGAGAAAAGCATACGAGTCATTTACAGAAACACTGAAAAAATATAAAAATACTTTTGCGTCTGCCTATGCCACTGAGGTAAAAAAACAGGTCACACTATCACGCTTAAGAAAGTATGATTCAGTAACAGACATGCTGCTGATGCCGCAGCATGTCACAAAAGAAATGTACCATAATCAGCTGGATATTATCCAAAAGGAACTTGCGCCCCACATGAGGCGGTTTGCTGCCTTGAAAAAAAGAGTCCTGAAGCTTGAGGAAATGCATTTTTGTGATTTAAAGGCTCCTCTTGATACAGAATTTAATCCAAAAACAACCTACACTGAAGCCGGGAATGTAATTTTCGAAGCGCTTGAAGTTATGGGACCTGAATATTTGCAAATCATGAAAAAAGCGTTAGCAGAACGCTGGGTTGACTTGGCGGATAATGTTGGAAAATCAACAGGTGCCTTCTGTTCAAGTCCTTACGGTGTGCATCCATATATTCTAATTACATGGCAGGATACGATGAGAGGCGCCTTTGTCCTCGCGCATGAACTTGGCCACGCCGGACATTTTTATATGGCAAATAAAAATCAGCGCATTATGAATACGAGACCGTCTACTTACTTTGTTGAAGCTCCTTCCACATTAAATGAAATGCTTCTTGGAAGGCATTTGCTTAAGAAAACGCAGGATAAACGGATGAGACGCTGGGTTATCCTGCAGCTGCTCGGAACTTATTATCATAATTTCGTTACTCATTTACTTGAAGGAGAATTCCAGCGCCGTGTGTATGAAGCAGCCGAAATTGGCAAGCCTTTAACAGCTAAAATGCTGTGTGATCTTAAAGGGAATGTCCTTTCTTCTTTTTGGGGTGACGCTGTGACTCTGGATGCGGGAGCCTCACTAACGTGGATGAGACAGCCGCATTATTATATGGGCCTCTACCCTTACACTTATTCAGCGGGACTGACAGCTTCAACCTTGGTTTCACAGATGATTGAAGAAGAAGGAAAACCGGCAGTAGACCGCTGGATCCGTGTATTAAAAGCTGGTGGAACCAAAAAACCAGTAGAATTACTGAAAGATGCAGGCGTTGATATGACAAATCCAGAAGCAATCAGAAAAGCCGTCGCCTACGTCGGAATACTGGTGGAAGAACTTGAGAACAGTTATGAGTAATACGAAATGCGGAATCGCCCGTTTAGCTCCGACAGACAGATAAGGATCAGCCAGTAAAGGCGCTTTTTGCCTTTGCTGGATGAGCCGTTCTGGCCGAGGAGTTGGGCGATGGAGCTGGACAACACGAAATGCGGAATCGCCCGTTTAGCTCCGACAGACAGATAAG
>NZ_WKKF01000002.1 GCF_009674765.1 Metabacillus idriensis
CGACTTGCATGTATTAGGCACGCCGCCAGCGTTCGTCCTGAGCCAGGATCAAACTCTCCGAAGAAAATTTGTGACTCAATTTGTTGCTGACTTCAAAAATTTAAAACGTTTGGTACGCTTTTGGTTTTGTTTAGTTTTCAAAGAACTTTTTGTGTCGCACTCTCTCGAAGCGACCTCTTTAATATATCATTTCTACCGAGTTTGTGTCAATCATTTTTTAAAAAATAATTTTCTTAAACTGCTTTATGTAGAAGGTTTCTTACTGACTTATAGAATTATATCAGCACCTATTAAAATAAGCAATAAGAAAAGAGCAAAAAGTTTGCTCTTAAATGATTTCTTCTATAAATAGATGACTTTGTCCTTTAAGTGCAAGAATTTCCTCAGTTCCTTCTATCTTTACAAGAGGTCTGGTCGGATCTTTATCTTCTATAAATACAATCACTGCTATTCTGCCGTCTGACAATCTGACAGTTGTCCCTGAACTTAGTTTAAGTAACCCCTTCTTCAATTCGTTCAGTGCCTTCAGATCAAATTTCCCAAACTCATCTTGCATGAGCTGTTCTAAGACTTTAAAAGGTGATTGTTTGCTTCTGTGCGGCCTTTCGGAAACCATCGCCTGATATGCATGAGCAAGAGCCGCTATTTTGCCGAAAGGATGAAGCTGATCTGCCTTTGCTCCTAATGGGTACCCGCTCCCGTCAAGACGTTCATGATGCTGCAGAACTCCAAGCTTAACAGCCTCTTTTAAAGAAACGATATTTTTCAGCATTTTGTAGCTGTGAACAGGATGCTGCTTGATTTCTTTAAACTCTTTGTCTGTTAGTGCTGTCTTTTTAGTCAGAAACCCCTGCTCTACTTTTGTAATGCCGCAGTCACACAGCAGACCCGTCATAGCAACCTGGGTCGTATCTCCATAGGAAAAGCCCATACTCTTACCTAAATAAGCGCTTACTAACCCAGCTGATACTGAGTGGTGGTAAAGATGATCATCATCTTTTGTATATTGGTAGGTTTTAAATATCTTATCAGGTTCTTTCAGTCCCTGCTCAACAACTGGAATTAATAGATTTCTGATTTTCGAGATATCAACCAAAGCGCCGGATTGCCAGTCTAAATACAATTGCTTAAAGGCTTGAACAGCATTTTTATACAATTCTTCAAAATGGGTGCTCTGTTTTGAATTTGCTGTTTTTTCAGCTGCAGAAGAATCAAGGATTACCCCAGCAGGTTTAAAGGCAATTCCATTTACAAAGTATGGCTCTACTTCTACTTCATTTATTAAAAAAGCCTGAAGGATTTGCAGAAAATCTTGATTTAAGATGGTTTGACTGCGCATCAAAGGTTTGTGCGACATTGAAAATACGTCTTTTGACAGTATGCATCCTTCAGACAACTGATTAATATGGACTCTCACATGAATCCCTCCCATCCATATTATAAACGATTCCATTTAGTAAAATATGGTTTTCGAATAAAAAAAAGACATAGCTTTAAAGGCTATGTCTTTCATTTGCTTATTCTTCTGTATCCGGTTCACCAGAGGAGTCTTCTTCAGTTGAGATTGGTTCTGCAGATGAATCTTCCTGCAATCCTTCTTCATTCTCCAAAAGCTCGGCATCTTCTGGTTCGAGCTCTTCTTTTTCTACAACAGCGACAGTAGCAACATGCTCTTCGTCGCCAAGTTTAATCAGCTTAACACCCTGTGTATTACGGCCGGTTGTCGAAATGCTGTCGATCGCCATCCTGATAAGAACACCGCTTGCTGTAATCAGCATGAGATCCTCTTCTCCTGTAGAAGGCTTAACAGAAATCACTGTACCATTTTTCTCCGTGACGTTACATGTTTTAATCCCTTTACCGCCGCGGCTTTGAATCCGGTATTCAGCTGCAGGGGTCCGTTTGCCGAATCCATTGCGTGTTACTACAAGGACATCGACATCTTCTTCAAGGATTTCCATTCCGACAACTTCGTCATCAGAATCCAGGGTAATCCCTTTAACCCCAGTTGCTGTACGTCCCATTGAGCGGACATCTGTTTCAGGGAAGCGAATGAGCATTCCTTTTTTTGTTCCAATCATGATGTGTTTCGTTCCATCTGTTAAACGAACAGAAATAAGTTCATCGTTTTCACGCAGGTTCACTGCGATTAAACCGCCTTTTCTGATATTCGCGAATTGTGTCAGAGGAGAACGCTTAGATATTCCTTCTTTTGTTGTAAAGAATAATGACCAATCGTCCACGAATTCAGAGACAGGGATGATGGCATTCACCCATTCGCCTTTTTCTATTTCCAGAAGGTTAATAATCGGAAGTCCTTTTGCTGTTCTTCCGTACTCTGGAATTTCATACCCTTTTGCACGGTAAACCTTCCCTTTATTCGTAAAGAAGAGAATCGTGTCATGAGTAGATGTTGTTAAAAGATGTTCTACGAAATCATCCTCATTCGTACCCATACCCTGAATCCCTCTGCCTCCGCGGCGCTGGCTGCGGTACGTTGAAATTGGCAGTCTTTTAATATAGCCGTTGTGAGTAAGAGTAATAACGATATTTTCAACAGGGATCAGATCTTCATCTTCGATCATTTCAATTCCGCCCGACACAATTTCCGTGCGGCGGACATCATTGAAACGCTCCTTGATTTCTTCTAATTCCTCGCGGATAATTTCAAGAACTTTTTCATCGTCAGCCAAGATTGCTTTTAATTCTGCAATCAGCTGCACAAGTCCCTGGTACTCTTCTTCGATTTTCTCTCTTTCAAGTCCTGTTAAACGCTGCAGACGCATATCAAGAATCGCCTGTGCCTGTTTTTCAGATAAAGAGAAGTTATCCATCAAGCCAAGACGCGCAATATCCGTTGTTTGAGAGCTGCGGATCAGGGAGATGACTTCATCCAAGTGATCCAGTGCAATTCTCAAACCTTCTAAAATATGTGCACGTGCTTCCGCTTTGCGAAGTTCAAACGCTGTACGGCGGCGGATAATAACCTTCTGATGATCCAGATAGTATACCAGGAACTGTTTAAGGTTCAATACTTGAGGCTGTCCATTTACAAGGGCAAGCATATTGATGCCGAAGCTTGTCTGAAGGGCAGTCTGTTTGTAAAGATTGTTTAATAGAACATTTGAATTGGCATCTTTGCGCACTTCAATGACGATGCGCATTCCGTTGCGGTCTGATTCATCACGCAGATCGGTGATGCCCTCAATCTTCTTGTCACGCACAAGCTCAGCAATTTTTTCAATTAACTTCGCTTTATTTACCTGGTAAGGAAGTTCTCTTACGATAATTACTTCTTTACCTGATGCTTTTTCCTCAATTTCTACCTTAGCGCGGATTGTAATAGAACCGCGGCCTGTTTCGTAGGCTTTGCGAATCCCGCTTCTGCCGATAATCTGACCAGCTGTCGGGAAATCCGGCCCTGGAATGATCTCCATTAGCTCGGGAATGCTTACATCTGGGTCCTTGCTTACAGCCAGTACACCGTCAATGACTTCTCCAAGCTGATGAGGAGGGATATTTGTTGCCATGCCGACTGCGATACCCGCTGCACCGTTTACCAGCAAGTTAGGGTAACGGGAAGGAAGAACAACCGGCTCACGTTCCGAACCGTCATAGTTGTCTTGATAGTCGATTGTATCTTTATTGATATCGCGGATAAGCTCCATCGCAATTTTGGACATGCGAGCCTCTGTATAACGCATCGCTGCAGCTCCGTCGCCATCGACAGAACCGAAGTTTCCATGTCCATCTACAAGCATGTATCGGAAGTTAAAATTTTGAGCCATGCGGACCATTGAATCATAAACGGCACTGTCACCATGCGGGTGATACTTACCGATTACTTCTCCGACGATACGGGCAGATTTCTTAAACGGTTTATCTGATGTCATTCCTAAATCGTTCATTGCATATAAAATACGGCGATGAACAGGCTTTAACCCGTCACGAACATCGGGAAGAGCACGCGAAACGATAACACTCATCGCATAATCCAGGAAAGATGAGCGCATTTCATGACTAATATTTATCTCTTTTACTTGAGGAGTTTTATTTTCTTCCATGTTTGAACCTCCCTAATCTATATAGCTCCAACCAGAAAAGCGGAAGCGCCAAGGTCCGTTTTGACCGTGAATACAGGCGCCGGAGCTTGCCAAAGATGTACATATATTTAAACTTTCTAATCTCATAAAAAAACGGGAGTTAAAGGTCTCCGGAAACTTTGGATCTTATAAATCTTTGTTGGTAAAATATCAAACTGATTATGTATGGCTGTATAAAATTAAATAATAGCCTACTCTCCATTATATCAATAAACCTATGACATTACACGTCAAATTCAGATAAAAATGCGATTCATCTAAAGAATCCCCGCCTATTGAGGCAGGGATTCTAGTTTTTCTTTAATTCGCCGCCTTTTCAATGGAGGCGTTCACCTTAAGAGCTGGTATCTCGAATGAAACAGGTACAATTCCATCTCTATCTTCTTTTAATTTCATGCTTTTCGGAGGTGATAAAGGGGCTGCAGATGCTGTTTTTCCATAAGAGTTACCATTTGTGTCGCCTGCCTCAGCTGTGCTGAGACCTGTCTTATCCCCTTCTTTTTCATCCAGCTTGCCTGAAGCTGTACAGCCTGAAAGTATTAAACTGAATAAAAGAAGAGTTACTGTCCATCTCAATAGATGACTTTCTCCATTCTTACTGAAATTCAGGAAGAAAAAGGAGGACATCTCTGTCCCCCGCTTCATCCTACTTAGTTATTGACAGATTTCCGGCGAGCGATCATCGCAATCGAAACTGAAGCCAGGATAAATCCAAGTACGCTCCATAAGATTGCACTGTTGTTTGTTTCGCTCATGCCGCCCAAGCCTGTTTTAGGCATTTCAGATGGTTTTTCACCTTCAAATTTTTCAGGGAACTGATCAACAATCGCAGATGACATTGCCCGGCCTACTCCAAACATATGCGAGTATGCCACGTGAATATTTTCATAAGCTGCAGGATAATCTTTGCCTGTATAGCTGTTGAACGCATTCAGCAATTGATCAACATGCTCTTTAAGGCCCGCCTCAAGGTCAGCCGCTTTTAAGCGTCCTTCTGTTGCTGTATCAAGGAATGCTGCTTGTTCTGCACGGTATTCATCTAATTCCGCTACAGCCTGTTCTTTACCTTCTTCGTTGTTTTCAGCTGTTGCTGTTACATAATCTACAAAGTACCCGATGTGGCTGCTCCATATTTCTTTAAATTGTGCAGCGCCTTTTGCACCGTAAACAGATTCAACTGCTGCTGTTAAATCATCTGTATTTTCATTTAATGCTCCTGCTGCTGCTTCGAAGTCTTTTGCTCCGTCAATTCCTTTTTGCATAGTAAGTGCTGCAAGTGCTGCATGCTCAGAGAATACTTGGTTTAAATCTGCTCTTAAGTCTGCAGCTGGTGTATCCACTGATGTATTTTCAAATTTGTCAGGGTACTGATCGGCAATTGCCCAAGATAATCCTTTGCCGACTCCGAACATATGGTGCATTGATTCTGTTATGTTGACATATGCTTTATCATATTCGCCCGTTCTGTAGCTTTCGAAAGCCCAGATTAATTGATCTATATGAACTTTTAATCCTTCTTCAAGCTCTTTCGCTTTTAAACGCCCTTCAGTTGCCGTATCAAGGAATCCCGCTTGCTCGACTCTGTACTCGTCCAGTTCAGCTAATGCCTGTTTTCTGCCTTCTTCATTGTTTTCAGCTGTCGCTGTTACATAATCTACAAAGTATCCAATATGGCTGCTCCATATTTCTTTAAATTGCGCTCCAGCCTCTTCACCGTAAACAGATGCCACTGCTGCTGATAATTCTTCTGTGTTTTTATTAAGCTGGCCAGCTGCTGCTTCAAAATCTTCTTTGCCGTCAATTCCTTTTTGCATGGCAGCAACTGCTAAGTATGCATGTTCTGAGAGGATCGCATCAAGTGATGCACGAAGATCGATAGCGGGGTTAGAAACGTCTGTTGAAACCATACCTCCGTGATTGCCTCCATGGCTTCCGCCGTGATCTTCAGCGCTCGCTGTGCCAAATGCCGGAATCAGCAGGGAAAAACTGAGGGGTACTGCGATTAGAGCTTTTTTCATCTTCATATTAAATTCTCTCCTTTTTTCCATTTAGTTTATTGAGTATTTACACTAGAACTAACGGAGAGAGTTTTTATAAAGATCACATAACAGTAAAATTTTTTTAATTTTTGTAAAGTTTGTTGCTTTTAGAAAGAAAGATTAAACCTTGAGTGGATTGCAGCAAAGATCCACGGATGAATGTATAACCAAAAACATCAAACAATGCGAAAAGAGCCTTAATAGAAAAAACATCCATTTCGGATGTTTTTCGGCTGATATTAGTAATAAGGATAGTACGGATATGGATACGGCGGATAATACGGATAATACGGATAACCATAGCCATATCCAGGTGTTAATAATGCTCCTGTTGCAAGCCCTCCCAAAAATCCAGTTGCAAACGGAAAACCAAATCCAGGTCTCCCAAAACCAAAACCTGGTCTTCCAAACCCAAATCCAGGTCTGCCGAATCCGAATCCAGGTCTGCCGAATGGACGCCGCATGTCATCTTGATGATAAAACTGCTGATTATTCATCTTTACGCCTCCTGCTTAGATAAATTGCCTACTTACTTTAAAAAGATATGCAGGACGAGTTTAAAAGTAGTGGGCTACTTGTGAATTAATAAGCACGGAGAAAAAGAAAAGGCAAAGCATTTTTTCTGCTTTGCCTTTTCTTTATGGGTAACTCTGGATTCTTAAATATCCAGATTCTTTACGTATTGTGCATTTCCTTCGATGAAGTTTCGGCGCGGCTCTACTTTGTCACCCATAAGGATGTCAAACGTTTCGTCTGCTTCCATCGCATCTTCTAATGTTACTTGCAGGAATGTTCTTGTATTCGGATCCATCGTTGTTTCCCAAAGCTGCTCAGGGTTCATTTCCCCAAGACCTTTGTAGCGCTGGATGCCCGGTTTAGGAGTAGCCGGCAGTTCCGCCATCAGCTTCTCCATTTCTCTGTCATTGTACGCATATTCAATTCGTTTACCCTGCTGCACTTTATATAAAGGCGGCTGCGCAATGTAGACAAATCCATTTTCAATGATTTGTCGCATATAGCGGTAAAAGAATGTAAGCAGAAGGGTCCGGATATGGGCTCCATCCACGTCAGCATCTGTCATGATGATAATTTTATGATAACGGGCCTTTGAAATATCAAAATCCTCTGCAATCCCTGTTCCGAGTGCGGTAATGATCGTGCGGATCTCGTTATTGGAAAGAATTTTATCCAGACGGGCTTTTTCAACGTTAATGATTTTCCCTCTAAGCGGGAGGATGGCCTGGAAATGACGGTCACGGCCTTGTTTAGCAGAACCTCCGGCAGAGTCACCCTCAACCACATATAATTCAGAAATAGAAGGGTCTTTAGATGAACAGTCCGCAAGTTTTCCCGGCAGATTCGAAATTTCAAGTGCACTTTTGCGGCGTGTTAATTCACGCGCTTTTTTTGCTGCAAGACGTGCTCTAGAAGCCATTAATCCTTTTTCAAGGATTTTCTTGGCCGTTGAAGGATTTTCCAGCAAAAACTTCTCAAATCCTTCTGCAAAAAGGTTATCAGTAACGGTTCTCGTTTCAGAGTTGCCTAATTTCGTTTTGGTTTGTCCTTCAAACTGCGGATCAGGATGTTTAACAGAGATAATCGCTGTTATCCCTTCACGGACATCATCACCAGTCAAGTTGGCATCACTCTCTTTAAATGCACCGTTTTTACGGGCATAGTCATTAATGACTCGAGTGAGGGCTGTTTTAAATCCAGCTTCATGAGTTCCGCCTTCATACGTATGAATGTTATTGGCAAAAGAATAAATGTTGCTTGTATAAGAATCATTGTATTGCAGGGCAACCTCAACTGTAATGCCGTCCTTTTCGCCTTCCATGTAGACAGGCTCTTCATGAATGACTTCACGCGTGCGGTTTAGATGCTCGACATATGATTTAATTCCGCCTTCGTACAAGTATTCCTTTTTGCGTTTGTTTTCGCGTTTATCTTCAATCGTGATTTTAATATTCCGATTCAAGAAAGCAAGCTCTCTTAATCGATTTGCAAGAGTATCAAAATCATATTCAACCGTTTCAGTAAAGATTTCCGGATCCGGGCAGAAGTGAGTTGTCGTCCCTGTCAGTTCACTTTCTCCTATGACTTCCAAATCACCAGCCGGCACTCCGCGCTCAAACTTCTGATAATGGATTTTTCCTTCACGGTAAACAGTAACCTCAAGGACAGTCGAAAGCGCGTTAACTACTGATGCACCAACACCATGCAGTCCGCCTGATACTTTGTAGCCTCCGCCGCCGAATTTTCCTCCGGCATGGAGAACGGTCATGATGACCTCAACGGCAGGACGTCCCATTTTTTCATGAATCCCTACCGGAATACCGCGTCCATTGTCTTTTACGGTGATGCTGTTATCTTCTTCAACAATAATGTTGATTTCATCACAGTATCCAGCAAGCGCTTCATCAATACTGTTATCAACAATTTCCCAAACGAGATGATGAAGACCTTTTGCTGCTGTTGATCCAATATACATCCCAGGACGTTTCCGGACAGCCTCTAAGCCTTCTAATACTTGTATTTGGTTTTCATCATAAGTTTGCTGTTCGATTTGTTTTTGTTCCATCGCCACTATGATCACCTACACTTTTCTTAAGGGCTTATTAAGAATGATTTTTGAATGGTTCATCCGCAACCATATCTATGTCAAATGTGAATTTCGCGCGTTTTTTCAACGTGCCTGATGCAAGAGGGGAAAAATAGATTTTATCTGTGGTTACAACAATTGATTTTGTCTCTCCGTTCGCAAGCTTGACTGTATGATTCTGATGTTTTTCTAAAAACTCACTGACAATGCCGGATGTTTTTGAAGAATGATGATCAATAATCATGACAACTTCTTTTGAGGGAATCACAAAATTATCTCCCAAGTGAATATACAAGAAAAACCACCTCTTTTCAGCGTGTCAGCCTGCCTTTTGAAACACGGTATGTCGTTGCTTCTTTCAGCGTCTGATGGTCAATGCCTTCAACACTTGTTGTTGTAACAAATGTCTGCACTTTCCCTTGAATCGTATTCAATAAATGAGATTGTCTGTAATCGTCGAGTTCTGATAAAACATCATCAAGCAGCAAAATCGGGTATTCTCCAATTTCCTCATGGATCAATTCGATTTCTGCAAGCTTCAGCGATAGTGCGGTCGTCCGCTGCTGTCCCTGTGAACCGAATGTCTGCACATCACGCCCATTTACAAAAAATAAGAGATCATCTCTGTGTGGACCTGCAAGGGTTGCGCCGCGCTCAATTTCTCTATCTTTTATTTTATCAAACTTCTCTTCATATGCTTCTATCATTTTCGACAAACTTGCCTCTTCTGATACATCGACAGATGCTTTATACTCAATTGTTAACGTTTCAAGTCCTCTGCTGATGCCTGTATGAATCGGCTGGGCCCACTTTTGCAGTTTCTCTATGAACTCAATCCGTTTTAAAATGACCTTTGCGGCAGACTCTGCAAGCTGTGAAGTAAGGACATCAAGCATCGTTCGATCCGTCTGTTTGCGCATTTGCATCTGCTTTAAATACTGATTCCTCTGCAGCATAATTTTTTGAAATCTATTTAAATCATGAAGATAGACAGGTGACACCTGTCCGATTTCCATATCAATAAAACGCCTTCTGATTTGAGGGCTTCCCTTTACTAGGTTGAGATCCTCGGGTGCAAACATAATGACATTCATTGCCCCTACATACTGGCTTAATTTCTGCTGTTCAATATGATTCAGCTTCGCTTTTTTCCCTTTTTTCGAGACAACGAGCTGCATGGCGACTGAGCCGCTGTACTTTTCTACTCTGCCTTCTATTTTAGCATATTCCTTGTCCCAATAGATAAGATCTTTGTCATTTGAGGTGCGATGAGACTTTGCCATGGCTAATACATAGATGGCTTCCATCACATTTGTCTTGCCCTGAGCATTCTCCCCTAAAATAACATTGACCTTATTTTCAAACTCTACGGTCAGTTCTTCATAATTCCTGTAATTCCGCAGCGTTAATTCTTTGATAAACAAATCCGTTCACCAACTTTAGTTTTTGCTCTTTTGCAAAGAGAGTGATCATTCTATATATTGATGGCCTGCAAGCCTTAGTTTTTCACGATATAAGAGCCAAAGTCCGGAATATCAACTGTATCATCAGCAAACAGTTTTTTCCCCCGTCGATTTTCAGGCTCGCCATTTACAAAAATCGCATATTCCTGCAAAAACCATTTAGCCATGCCGCCTGATTGAATAACTTCAGCAAGCTTCAGGAACTGTCCAAGTGTAATGTATTCTGTCTCAATTTTCACTGGCTTAATTGACACTGCAGATCGCCTTCTTTCTTTATGTCTCCAACAGTTAATTTTACTAAACTTATCCATACTTTCACAACACCTATTTAACCTTTAATCTCTTCACGTCAGTATTGTTCGTTATCGAGAATGACTGTGTCCATCTCACATGAACACGAGATGGGTATAAGGTCCTGCGGAAGGAAAAGAAAAGCTGCCAGCTTGTGCTAGCAGCTTGTTTAAGAGATAAGAAAGTATAAAATTTTGCGCTTCGATGGCAAGCGGAATCGCTCAGGCTCCTCAGCCAGAACGGGCGCTTGCGCTTTTCTTAATTAATACGTTCTAACAGGAAGAATTAATTGGAGAATGGAATCGTCTTCCGGAGTGCGGATTAAAAACGGTCTCATTGCACCCGTAAAGCTGATTTTAATTTCCGTTCCTTCAAGTGCTTTTAATGCATCCATCATATATTTTGCACTGAATGAGATTTTTAATTCTTCTCCTGTAATCTCCTGAGTCTGAACTTCCTCAATGACTTTTCCGATTTCCGGAGTGTTTGAAGAAACTTCTACAATACCTTCTTCAAGGGTTGAAAACTTAACAACGTTATTTCTTCCTTCTTTTGCAAGAAGAGATGCCCGGTCGATGGCCTGAAGAAATTCTTTTGTATTAAGGACCATATCTGTTTTGCTCTCAGCAGGAATAAGTCTTGTTGTATCCGGGTAGTTTCCGTCCAATAATCTGGAGAAGAAAAGTAAATTTTCAGCTTTAAAAAGGACTTGGCTTTCTGTAATAACTATTTCAATTTCATCACTTGTGTCTGCAAGGATCTTGCTTAATTCATTTAAGCTTTTTCCCGGAATAACGACATTATAAGAGCTGTCTGTTTCCGTTTCGATTTTTGCTTTGCGGAGCGCCAATCGGTGGCTGTCTGTTGCAATACAGATTAATTCTCTATTTTCAAGCTTCCAGTTGACCCCTGTTAAAATGGGACGCGTTTCTGAAGTCGAAACGGAGAATACCGTTTGACGGATCATTGTTTTTAAAAGATCTGTCGGCACTCTAAAACTATTATGTTCTTCTACTTGCGGCAGATGAGGATACTCTTCTGCATCAAGCCCGTTAAGGTTAAATTCTGCTTTGCCTGAGCGGATGACGGTCATATGGTGGCCAAGAACTTCTATTTCTACCGATTCCTTCGGGAGTTTTTTAACAATTTCACCAAAAAAGCGGGCCTGGAGAACAATGCTTCCAGTTTGTTTGATTTCAACGATTTCTTTGCCGTTTTCTTCAGTTGGGATAAACGATTCAATAGAGATATCAGAATCACTTCCTGTAAGTGTGACACCTTCTTCTGTTGCAACAATTTTAATTCCTGTCAAAATCGGGATTGTTGTTCTTGAAGATACGGCTTTCATAACGTCTTGAACACTTTGAACTAACCGATCTTTTTGGATGACAAATTTCATTTAGGGAAATCCTCCTTTTTTTTCGTATGGGAGCATATTTCTTTGAGCCACTTAATATATATATTATTTAAAGAAAAAATAGTAGAAGTACTAGTAGGGCCTGTGGAAATGTGTATAACTCTGTTGACGAAAGGAAACACAGCCTATCCACCTGTGGACAGACTGTGTATGAATCGTGCTTGGTTATTCACATTATCCATATTAATTTTTATAAGTGCAAGCTTTTTTAAGAGCCCTTCAGCATGCTTTCGATCTCTTTTAGCTGTTTAACAAGCTGATCATCAGCCTGAAGCAGCTTAGAAATTTTTTCATGGGCATGAATAACTGTCGTATGATCACGGCCTCCGAATTCTTCGCCAATTTTAGGCAAAGAGGAATCCGTTAATTCTCTTGAAAGATACATGGCAATTTGTCTTGGGAACGCTACTGATTTCGTGCGCTTCTTTGCTTTGAAATCTTCTAGTTTTACACTGAAATGCTGACCGACCATGCGCTGGATGTCCGCAATCGTGATCATTCTCGGCTTAGAGCTTGGAATAATATCCTTCAGTGCTTCTGCCGCGAGATCAGCATTTATATCCTTATTGATTAAAGATGAATAAGCTACAACTCGAATGAGTGCTCCTTCAAGCTCACGGATATTTGAATCGATTTGATTGGCGATGTAGAGCATAACCTCATTTGGAATATCAAGACCTTCAGCCTTTGCTTTCTTTCTGAGGATGGCAATTCTTGTTTCAAGATCAGGTGGCGTAATGTCGGTTATTAAACCCCATTCAAACCTGGAACGAAGTCGGTCTTCCAGGGTTGGAATTTCTTTTGGAGGACGGTCACTTGAGATCACAATTTGCTTGCTTTCTTCATGGAGCGTATTAAACGTATGGAAAAACTCCTCTTGAGTTTGTTCTTTACCTGCAAGAAATTGAATATCATCTATAAGCAGCACGTCGACACTTCGGTATTTATTGCGGAAGTCTTTCGCTTTGTTGTCACGAATGCTATTGATAAATTCGTTTGTAAACTTTTCTGATGATAAATAAACAACTTTTGCGTTAGGCTTGTGATCAATCACATAATGGCCAATGGCGTGCATTAAATGCGTTTTTCCAAGTCCTACTCCCCCGTAAATGAATAGCGGATTATACGCTTTCGCGGGTGCTTCGGCTACAGCTAGAGAAGCTGCATGGGCAAAACGGTTTCCTGAACCGATTACGAATGTGTCAAACGTATACTTCGGATTCAGCATATTTTGCGGAAGCTCAATCTGTTCTTCTTCTTTAGTCATCGGCTTTATAGGTGATTTTGGCATAAAATCAGCTTCATTCTGATTTTGGGGAATGATAAATTTTATCAGCAATTCTTCGCCTGTAAGCTCATATATGGTATTGGCAATCAAATGCAGATACCTGGATTCAAGCCAGTCACGCGCAAATTCATTGGGTGCAGTGATTGTTAATGTATCTCCCTTAAGAGCATGAGCTTTAGTGGATTTAAGCCATGTTTCAAAACTGGGCTTGCTCAGCTTTTTTTCAATTTCTGATAAAGCTTTGCTCCATAATTCATCAATATTCTCCATATGAGGCATCTCCCTCCTTTTTCTATAAAATGAACGTGTACATGTTTTGTACAACAGCTGGATGTCCGTGAATAAAAATGCAAAACGAACAAAATGTGCATAAATATATAATATAGTAGAAAAACGTCTTTTCGACATAAACCGTTAAATGTGGACAAGTTTTTTAACAGGGTGTTTATAATCTTTCCACATGTTATCCACAGTGTGTGGATAAACCGGATATTGACGTTCCAATATTCAGAGTGAAAACACAAATATAATATCAAATTAAACGAAGCGGCGCAATGGTTTTAAAAAACTTATCCACATATTCGGCTCTATGTTGAGAATAATTGTCCACATATGTTTGTTCTGTGTGAAACCTGTCGATAACAGGTGTGGATAAAAAATATGTCGAAAAAACTATGCACAGTCTATGGTGTTTGACAGATTTGTACATCAAAAAAATTGTTCTGGTTTTTCTTTTAAAATTTATTCTTGGATTTTTTAATAGCGGATAAGATCCATATAAATGTGAAAAGTTTTTATTTGAGAAAAGCTCTTTTTGTAATGCTCTTTTCGTAAAAATTGTTGCTTTTAGACTAGAAGTTTAAAACCATTAGTGGATTGTAGCGGAAGGAACTTGACTCCTGCGGGAAAATAGAGCGAAATGGAAGACCCCGCAGGCTCGCCGAGGAGGCTTCCACGCTCCCCGCGGAAAGCAAGTTCCTGCAGCGGAAAGGAACGGACAACATTTATAATCAAAAACAACAATCTATGCGAACAGCCTTTTGTAAAGCTTGATGCTTTTGAAAGAAGTTTAAAGCGGAAAGCAAGTGACTGCAGCGGAGATCCACTAAGGAAAAGAGCACGACCGAAACCTGAATTTGCGTGAAATGACTATACGACTATACGCAAAGCCAAAAATTAATGAGGTCACAGCCATGAGAAACAATAAATGATGCAGGAACTATGTTTCAGCATAAGATCTTTTTTGACATATGGTTGACAATTCACTAGGTCACTCTCTATAATTAGTAAGACTGTCTTTAACAGCTATTCCTCAGGGAGGTGTCTATAATGAAAAGAACTTATCAACCAAATAAACGTAAACATAGTAAAGTTCACGGTTTCCGCGCTCGCATGAGCACTAAAAACGGACGTAAAGTGCTAGCTGCACGTCGTCTTAAAGGAAGAAAAGTATTATCAGCATAGGCCACTGAAAAATATCAGTGGTCTTTTTTACATGGCCCAATCCTATTTAAGATTGGGCCATGTTTTTCAAAAACAGCTGTTTAAATAGATATTGTTAAAGAAATAATGATGGAAAAGCTCTCAGAAGGCTGAAGAATTCAGGCAAGGATCCGGAGTGAGGATATGAAAAAGAAGAACCGCATCAAAAAAAACGAAGACTTCCAAAAAGTATTCAAGCATGGAAAGTCGATGGCAAATAGACAATTTGTGATCTACATGCTGAATCAGCCTGAAGAAAAAGAATTCCGTTTAGGTTTATCAGTCAGTAAAAAGATAGGAAATGCCGTCACAAGAAACAGAATTAAGCGTCTCGTCCGCCAAGTTTTTCTTGAAGAAAAGGACAGCTTAAAAACAGGCATTGATTATATAGTAATTGCCAGAAAGCCGGCATCCGAAATGGACTATCATGAAGTGAAAAGCAGTTTACTGCACCTTTTCAGGAAAACAAAAGTCCACAGAGCAAGACCGCAGCGTGAAAACTCCATAAAAAATACATAGAAAAATGAAAATTGAAAGACGTTTTCTTTTTTGAAAGATGTTAAAATAAATGTTGAATAAAGTCGGCAGAACTTGCAGGTTTAGATATTTTGTTAGGAGGAATACCGGTTGAAAAGGAGAATATTGTTAGTGCTTGGCTTAGTGAGCATCATGATGCTTCTTACAGGATGTACAGAGGTGAACCAGCCAATCACAGAGGAAAGTCAGGGGTTCTGGAATCACTACATTGTGTATCCGTTGTCATGGCTGATCATCTATTTTGCAGAATTAATGGGTAATAGCTACGGACTGTCAATCGTTATCGTAACGCTGATCATTCGTTTTGCGATTTTGCCTTTAATGATTAAACAGATTAAAAACTCAAAAGCGATGCAGGAATTGCAGCCAGAAATGCAAAAGCTTCGTGAAAAATACAGTTCTAAAGATCAAAAAACACAGCAAAAACTCCAGCAGGAAACAATGGCTTTATTCCAGAAGAATAAAGTAAATCCTCTTGCAGGGTGTTTTCCATTATTAGTTCAAATGCCAATCCTGATCGGTTTTTATCATGCCATTATGAGAACAGAAGCAATCGCAGATCACAACTTCCTGTGGTTTGACCTTGGATCACGTGATCCTTTATTCCTTCTGCCGATCATCGCTGGTATTACAACATTCATTCAACAAAAGTTGACAATGGCGGGAACAGCAAATCAAAATCCGCAAATGGCTATGCTTTTATATATCATGCCAATTATGATCGTCGTCTTTGCTGTCAGCTTCCCAGCTGCACTATCTTTATATTGGGTAGTCGGAAATCTTTTCATGATCGTGCAGACAATGATCATCTACGGACCTGATATTAGAGCGAAAGCACTATTAAAATCGGGAGGAACGAAAAAGTGAGAGAAATAACTGCTACCGGACTTAGCGTCGAAGAAGCAGTACAATCCGCTTTAACACAGCTGAATGCAAGTAATAAAGAAGTTGAAATTACCGTTCTTGATGAAGGGAAAAAAGGATTTTTAGGACTGTTCGGCGCAAAGCCTGCAATGGTAAAAGCCGTAAAACGTCCGAATCCTGCTGAAGAAGCACATCGTTTTCTGACAGAAGTGATCAAAAATATGAATGTCGATGCAAAGGTTGAAATGATTCAGGAAGGCAAAAATGTGACGTTTCAAATTGAAGGAGAAAAGGTAGCGCTCTTAATTGGAAAGCGCGGACAAACACTTAATTCCCTGCAATATTTGACACAGCTCGCGGCAAATCGTCATTCTAATCATTACTTGCATATTACAGTTGATGCTGAAAACTACAGAACCCGCCGCAAAGAAACGCTGGTTCAGCTTGCTCAGAAGCTTGCACACCAGGCTGTTCGTACAAAACGAGAGGTTCCTTTAGAACCTATGCCTTCATATGAACGTAAGATTATCCATGCTGCTCTAGTGAACCAGCAGCATAAGATTAAAACATACTCGGTCGGAGAAGAGCCTAATCGTCATTTGGTGATTGCACCGAAATAGTAACACGAAACCCCGCTGATCCAAGATCAGCGGGGTTTTTTGTTCATTCTTTCATGCTTAAGGGCTTAGAAACCTTCCAGTTGGAAATATTGTTATTAACATGTGGATAAGTTAAAATGATAATAAGAGAATTGTGCGGTATTTCAGTCTGTGGATAATTCGATATTTTTTTCTTTCCAATAAGAAATAACTATGATATCTTATAAATTTGACTGCGTAAATAATGGGAAATTTCTATATAGATTTATTTTGAAAGAAGCGGGGTGAAACGCATGGAATTCGATACAATTGCAGCAATATCCACACCGATGGGAGAAGGAGCCATTGCCATCGTAAGACTGAGCGGGGACGATGCAATCGGCATTGCGGACAGGCTGTATTCAGGTCCTTCAGGAAAGAAATTGACAGAGGTCAAAACGCACACGATTCATTACGGGCATATTGCAGATCCTGATACGGGCCAAATCGTAGAGGAAGTCATGGTGTCTGTTTTGAAGGGGCCAAAGACATTTACGAGAGAAGATATAGTAGAAATAAACTGCCACGGCGGGATTGTAACGGTTAACCGTGTCCTGCAGCTTGCATTAAATCATGGTGCCCGGCTTGCAGGGCCTGGAGAATTTACAAAGAGAGCGTTTTTAAATGGCCGGATTGATTTGTCTCAAGCTGAAGCTGTGATGGATTTAATACGGGCAAAAACAGATCGTGCAATGAATGTCGCTCTTGGACAGATGGAAGGCAGACTATCAAAGCTGATTCAGCGTCTTCGCCAGGAAATTCTTGAGACACTTGCCCATGTGGAAGTAAACATAGATTATCCTGAGTATGATGATGTAGAAGAAATGACGCACAGCATGCTGATTGAAAAAGCAACGCTCGTTAAAAAGGAGATTGAAAAGCTGCTTCAAACCTCTCAGCAAGGCAAGATTTTAAGAGAGGGTCTTTCAACTGTTATTGTAGGCAGACCTAATGTTGGTAAATCTTCGCTGCTGAATAGTCTGATTCACGAAAATAAAGCGATTGTAACAGATATACCGGGAACGACAAGGGATGTTATTGAGGAATATGTAAACGTCCGAGGCGTGCCTCTTCGTCTGGTTGATACAGCCGGCATCAGGGAGACAGAGGACATTGTTGAGCGGATCGGTGTTGAGAAATCAAGACAGGTACTGAAAAAGGCCGACCTTATCCTGCTCGTTTTAAACTACAGTGAGGCTCTTTCCAAAGAGGATGAGCAGCTGTTTGAAGCTGTCAGCGGGATGGATGTCATTGTGATCGTAAATAAAACAGACCTTCCTGGAAAAATAGATTTGGAACAGGTGAGAGAGCTTGCAAAAGGTTCGCCTGTCGTTACGACTTCTCTGCTTGAAGAACAGGGAATTGACCAGCTTGAAGAATCCATCAGCTCGCTGTTCTTCGAAGGCAGCGTTGGCGCTTCGGATTTAACATATGTTTCAAACACAAGACATATTGCTTTACTGTCACAGGCTAAACGAACGATTGAAGATGCACTTGACGCGATTGATGCGGGAGTGCCGATTGATCTTGTACAAATCGATCTTACACGGACGTGGGAGCTGCTTGGCGAAATTATCGGAGATGCTGTCCATGAAAGTTTGATTGATCAGCTGTTTGCACAGTTCTGTTTGGGAAAATAAGAACTGTTTTATAGAAAAAATCATTCTACTTAAAGTTACTACAAAGTTTTGGAAAAGAGCTTAAAATATAAAGGAGGTTTATACCATGGGATATCATGCAGGTGATTATGATGTAGTTGTTGTTGGTGCAGGCCATGCAGGGGTCGAGGCCGCCCTCGCTTCTGCGAGAATGGGTGCAAAAACGCTTGCTTTGACAATAAATCTTGATATGGTTGCTTTTATGCCCTGCAATCCATCAGTAGGCGGACCGGCTAAAGGAATAGTTGTGCGGGAAATCGATGCTTTAGGCGGAGAAATGGCCAAAAATATCGATAAAACACATATCCAAATGAGAATGCTGAATACAGGCAAAGGACCGGCTGTACGTGCACTGCGTGCTCAGGCGGATAAATTTACGTATCAGCATGAAATGAAGAAAACAATGGAAAATGAACGGAATCTTACAATGCTTCAGGGAATGGTCGACCGTCTTATCATTGAAGACGGAGAATGCCGAGGCGTTATTACTCAAACAGGTGCGGAATACCGTGCTAAAACAGTTGTTCTGACTACAGGCACATTTTTAAGAGGGAAAATTATTTTAGGTGAACTTCAATATTCAAGCGGACCTAATAATCAGCAGCCTTCTATTAAATTATCAGAGCATCTGCAGGAAATCGGGCTGGATATGGTCCGTTTTAAAACAGGAACACCGCCGCGTGTAAACAGTCATTCAATTGATTACAGCAAAACAGAAATTCAGCCAGGTGACGACGTTCCCCGCGCTTTTTCCTATGAAACGACAAAATATATTACCGATCAGCTTCCATGCTGGCTGACTTATACAAGTGAAGAAACTCATAAAATCATCGACGATAATCTTCATCGTTCGCCAATGTATTCAGGTATGATTAAAGGAACGGGCCCACGCTACTGTCCTTCAATTGAAGATAAGGTCGTCCGTTTTAATGATAAGCCCCGTCATCAGATTTTCCTTGAGCCAGAAGGCAGAAATACACAGGAAGTATATGTTCAGGGATTATCAACAAGTCTTCCGGAAGACGTACAGCGAAGAATTCTTGCATCCATACCCGGCCTTGAAAAAGTGGAAATGATGCGTGCAGGTTATGCGATTGAATATGATGCAATCGTACCTACTCAGCTATGGCCAACGCTTGAAACGAAAAAGGTTCCAGGTCTCTTTACAGCGGGACAAATCAATGGCACGTCAGGCTATGAAGAAGCAGCAGGACAAGGTTTAATGGCCGGAATTAATGCTGCCAGTAAAGCTCTTGGCAAAGAAGAAGTTATCTTGAGCCGCTCGGATGCTTATATCGGAGTATTAATAGATGATCTTGTCACAAAAGGCACAAATGAACCGTATCGTTTATTAACGTCCAGAGCGGAATATCGCCTGCTTCTTCGTCATGACAATGCCGACTTGCGTTTAACGGATATTGGACGTAAGATTGGACTTATCAAAGAAGAACGCTACAGCGCATTTTTGCTTAAAAAAGATGCAATTGAAGCAGAGAAAAAACGTCTGAACTCTGTCATCATCAAACCAAATGAGCAGACACAGGAATTAATCAGAAATGCAGGCGGCAGTGAACTGAAAGACGGAATCCGTGCATCAGATCTTATTAAACGTCCTGAAATGAATTATGAGCATATTCATGCTTTAGCACCGGCTGATGAAAATATTTCCGGAGAAATAGCCGAACAGGTTGAAATTCAAATTAAATATGAAGGCTATATTGAAAAGTCCCTTCAGCAGGTTGAAAAGCTGAAGAAAATGGAAAACAAAAAAATTCCGGAAAATATCGATTACGATGCGATTTCAGGCATCGCTTCAGAAGCACGCCAGAAACTGAAGGAAGTCAGACCGCTTTCAATGGCACAGGCATCCCGTATCTCAGGAGTTAATCCGGCAGATATATCCATCCTTCTCGTGTATATGGAGCAAGGAAGAATAGCTCGAGTTTCTAACGAATAAAGCAGATCAGAAAGGTTATGAGTATGGACATTTCTTTATTTAAATCCAGTCTTGAGGAAAAGGGAATCTCACTTTCCGCACAACAGCTGGGGCAATTTGAGACTTACTACGAATTGCTTGTAGAGTGGAATGAGAAAATGAATTTAACTTCGATTACAGAGAAAAAAGAAGTTTATCTTAAACATTTTTATGATTCTATTTCTGCTGCTTTCTATTTTGATTTTACAAAACCGCTCTCCATTTGCGATGTAGGGGCAGGCGCAGGGTTTCCCAGCCTGCCGATTAAAATCTGCTTTCCGCATCTGAAAATTGCGATAGTGGATTCTCTTCAAAAGAGAATTACATTTTTAGATCATCTGACGAAATCACTGAATCTTTCCGACGTATCTCTTTACCATGACAGAGCAGAAACGTTTGGGAAAAATAAAGCATTCAGAGAAACATATGACGTTGTGACGGCACGGGCTGTAGCGCGTTTATCTGTTTTGAGCGAGCTTTGCCTGCCGCTTGCTAAAACAGGCGGTCACTTCGTTGCAATGAAAGCTGCATCAGCTGAGGAAGAGATGATTAAAGCTGAAAAAGCAATCAGCACGCTTGGCGGCAAGGTGAAGGAAAAGTATGCCTTTGAGCTGCCTCTTGAGGAAAGTGAGCGCTCAATCATTATTATTCATAAACAAAAATCAACACCTGCAAAATATCCTCGTAAACCGGGTACGCCTAATAAACTTCCATTAGAATAGAAAAACATTAAGTGGAAAGTTCGTTCAGCATGCAGGAATATAGAGACTTGAAAGAGAATTAATATGATGGCAGTTTCTAAAGGTGGTGTAGGCTCATGAAGCATCCATTCTCTCGTTTTTTCGGTTTGGGAGAAAAAGAAGATACAGCAGAAAAAACAGCAGTAATTGAAACAGAAGAAATTGATGATTCAGTATTTGATGAGGTTAAAAAGATTTCCTTGGAGGAAATCGTGCCTAATCGCTTTCAGCCGCGTACAGTTTTTGCGGATGAAAAAATAGAAGAGTTATCGCTTACGATACGTACGCACGGGATTATTCAGCCGATTGTTGTACGTCAGGTTGATGGAAGATATGAAATTATTGCCGGGGAAAGACGGTTTAGAGCTGTCCAAAAACTTGGATGGGAAACAATCCCAGCTATTGTGAAGGATTTCAATGACACAGAAACAGCTTCTGTAGCTTTAATTGAGAACCTTCAGCGCGAGGAGCTTTCAGCGATTGAAGAAGCCGTTGCCTACGCAAAGCTGCTGGAACTTCACGACTTGACTCAAGAGGCCCTTGCCCAGCGTTTGGGAAAAGGACAGTCCACAATTGCCAATAAGCTCAGGCTGTTAAAGCTTCCTCAGGAAGTTCAGGATGCCTTGCTCCAAAAGAAAATTACAGAGAGACATGCAAGAGCACTCATTCCTTTGAAGAAACCAGATCCGCAAATCATACTGCTCTCTGAAATCATTGAAAAGCAGTTAAATGTCAAGCAAACAGAAGACCGCGTTGTCAAAATGCTTGAGAAAACCAGCCCAAAAGCTAAACCAAAACGCAAAGCATTCAGCCGGGATACCCGTATTGCGATGAATACCATCCGTCAATCTTTGACAATGGTGCAGGATACTGGCGTAAAAATAAATGCTGAAGAAGAAGAATTTGAAGAATACATTCAATTCACTATAAAAATACCAAAGTAGCTCTCTACCATTTAAGTAGAGAGTTTTTTCTTTTGGGAATATAAATGAAGATCAATGAATGTAAGCGCATTTTTACAAATTGCAAAAAAGTTCAAACCATTGGCAAAGTTTCATGATAAAATAGAGAGCATGTAGAGTTCATGTTTAGTGAAAGCAGGTGACATTGTGGGGAAAATTATTGCCATTGCGAACCAGAAAGGCGGAGTCGGAAAAACGACAACTTCCGTTAATCTTGGTGCGTGCTTAGCATATATAGGAAAACGAGTTCTTCTCGTCGATGTTGACCCACAAGGAAATGCGACAAGCGGTATAGGAATAGAAAAAGCCGATGTTGAACATTGTGTTTATGATATTTTAGTTGATGATGTCGATGTAACAGAAGTCATTAAGCCAACTGCTGTCGAAAATTTGGATGCAATTCCGGCTACAATCCAGCTTGCGGGTGCCGAAATTGAACTTGTGCCAACCATTTCTAGAGAAGTCCGTCTGAAACGTGCGCTTGAAAAAGTAAAACATAATTATGACTATATGATTATTGACTGTCCTCCCTCTTTAGGATTGCTGACAATCAATGCCTTAACAGCCTCAGATGCTGTGCTGATTCCTGTTCAATGTGAATATTATGCACTTGAAGGATTGAGTCAGCTGCTGAATACTGTGAGGCTGGTTCAAAAACATTTAAATACCGATTTAATGATAGAAGGCGTTCTTTTAACAATGCTTGATGCACGTACCAATTTAGGAATCCAGGTTATTGAAGAAGTCAAAAAATATTTTCGCGATAAAGTATACAAAACAATTATTCCACGAAACGTCCGTTTAAGCGAAGCACCAAGTCATGGACAGCCGATTATTATTTATGACCCGCGCTCAAGGGGCGCTGACGTATACTTAGAATTGGCAAAGGAAGTGGTTGTTAATGGCTAAAGGGTTAGGTAAAGGAATCAATGCTTTGTTTACGAATATGGAAGTAAGCAAAGACGAAACGCTGCAGGAAATTAAAATCAAAGATCTGCGTCCAAATCCTTATCAGCCCCGCAAAACATTTTTGCCAGGAGCGATTGAAGAACTGAAAGAATCCATCCTTCAGCACGGGATTCTTCAGCCGATTATTGTCCGTAAAAGTATCAAAGGCTACGAGATTGTCGTTGGCGAGCGCCGTTTTCGTGCAGCAAAGGCAGCGGGCCTCCAGGCAGTGCCGGCCGTTATAAGAGAGCTCTCAGAGCAGCAGATGATGGAGCTTGCCCTTCTTGAAAATCTTCAGCGCGAAGATTTATCTCCAATTGAAGAAGCAGCAGCCTACCAGTCCCTGCTGGATCATTTGCATATTACTCAAGAAGAGCTTGCGAGACGTCTGGGCAAAAGCAGACCGCATATAGCCAATCATCTAAGATTACTGTCCCTTCCTGAAGACATTCAAACACTTATTTCTGAAGGCAAGATTTCAATGGGCCATGGCAGAACATTGCTCGGACTGAAGAAAAAAGACAAGCTGAAGCCTTTAGCTGAAAAAATTATGAAAGAGCAGCTTAATGTCCGTCAAGTTGAGCTCCTCGTGCAGCAGTTAAACGAAAATGTTTCACGTGAAACGAAAAAGAAAGCAGGCAGTCAGGACATCTTCATTAGAGAAAGAGAATCCTACCTGCGTGAATATTTCGGGACTTCCGTTACGATTAAGCAGCAGAAGAAAAAAGGAAAAATCGAAATAGAATTTTTCTCAAAAGAGGATTTGGAAAGAATTTTAGAGTTGCTTGAAGCTGAGCAATCATCTTAAGCGGCCATCTGACAGAATAGATGGCTTCTTTTTATGTTTTAGAAAACGATAAAAATGTCCAGCTCCAGCACATGACTTACCTGCCGTAACAGGTGCGGACTGCTGGAGCTGAATAAGGGCTAGCGCTTTTAAGTGGAAAGAGGGATTTAAGTGGTGTTATTAGGCAGTTTAGTGAATGCAGCTGGGATTATCATAGGCTCCCTTTTAGGTTTATTGCTTCGCAGAATTCCGGAATCTATGAAACAAACAGTCATGACAGGCATAGGTCTTTTTGTGATGGTATTAGGCCTTGATATGGCACTGGAAAGTGAACAGCTTTTTATTGTAATTATCAGTCTTGTTTTTGGAGCGGTCATTGGAGAAGCGATTGATATTGAGAAGAAACTGCATCAAGTGGGTTATTGGCTTGAGAAAAAACTGAGCAAAAATCAGACCGGTGATTTTGCACAAGGCTTTGTGTCCGCTACCCTTATTTTTGTCATTGGAGCAATGGCAATTGTGGGATCTCTTGATAGCGGATTAAGACAGGATCATGATATTTTGTACACAAAGTCGATGATTGATGGTTTTACGAGCATGGTTCTTTCAAGCACGCTTGGCATCGGTGTTCTTCTTTCAGCGGTTCCTGTTTTCATTTATGAAGGCGCCATCGCATTGTTTGCGAATGTAATTCATCAGTATGTACCGGATTCTTTGCTTAAAGATCTGATTTCTGAGATTACGGCTGTTGGCGGGATCCTTATCTTTGCTATTGGAATCAATATGCTTGCTATAAAAGCAATCCGTGTAGCGAATCTGCTGCCGAGCCTGGCAGTTGTGGCAGTCATTATTGTTTTCATGAATATTGTTTAGTTGATGTTCACATCCTTGGCATGTTTAAGCCAAGAGCTCTTCGTCTTTAAAGAGATTTTTTTAAGTTCGATCTGCTGATCAGCAAGAATAATGCTTTTTGCAATAATAGAAGCCATTGTCATAACAAGATGCAGTCTTGTATTCTGCAGAACAAAGAATTCCATAAACCCGCTGACGTTGACGATTCCATTAATATGAATGTCTCCCACTTCGGGAAGCACTTTGTTTACACCTGCACCAGGCTTGATCGGACCCGCTCCAACCTGAAAAGTCCCTACACTTTTTAGTCTTCCAAGGCATGCATCAATAGCCAGGATGTACGGATTTTCGAACGTGAGTTCTATTTTTTGGATGGTTTCTTCAAGATTAACTGCATGGACAGGATGCTCGAGCGTTCCGTAAACATGAAAATGCTTGAGACCGGCATCAATAAGTTTAGTGCCTACTAATGGACCTAAACAATCACCGGTTGAGCGGTCTGTGCCAATACACAGGACTATGATTGGTTTCCGT
Source organism: Metabacillus idriensis (assembly GCF_009674765.1). GTDB lineage: Bacteria > Bacillota > Bacilli > Bacillales > Bacillaceae > Bacillus_P > Bacillus_P idriensis. The sequence continues at coordinate 25,181 of NZ_WKKF01000002.1, forward strand.
ACAGAAAGAAGGAGTTTCATTTCTGATGATAAATGTTCTGCCGCATGCTCATCTTCATAATAAATTCGGTCACGCTGCGGTTTTAAAAAGCCGGATTTAAAATTCATCATTTCACTCCTTCAATATAGTAGTAACAGTATACGGAAGAATATAGAAATCTATACATATTTAAGAGATAATAAGAGTTTTTGTTAAGCACTGTAAATTGCTTTAAAAAGTTGTTAAAATAAAACCTATCTTTATGATTGCAACGTGTATTTCTTTCTAAAAGAAAGGTTGATCTGATGTGGATTTTATAAATAAGCTTATCGATAAAATGGGTGCCTCGCTTCTTAACGAAGATTTATGGCTGGATTTTGGTCAAGGTCTGCTAAAGATTATTGGCATTATGATTCTTTCAACAATCCTTATTCGCGTTGGTAATGTCGTCATCGGGAAGATTTTCATGCTGAGAACAAAGTCGCCGCTCCGCATTTCAGAGCGCCGGGAAAATACCCTGGTCAAGCTGCTTGATAATGTTCTGACATACCTCGTTTATTTTGTCGCCCTGCTGATGATTCTCGAGACGCTGAGTTTTGATGTGAAGGCTCTGCTTGCGGGAGCGGGCATTGTCGGGCTTGCTGTTGGATTCGGTGCACAAAATTTAGTCAGAGACATCATTACCGGATTCTTCATTATTTTTGAAGATCAATTTTCAGTAGGCGACATGATTCGTGTCGGCCAATTTGAAGGAACGGTAGAAGAAATTGGACTTCGCACGACAAAAATCAAGAGCTGGACAGGGGAAATCAATATTCTTCCGAATGGAAATATTACGGAAGTGACGAATTTCTCGGTCAATAACAGCGTCGCTTTTGTAGATGTCAGTATCGCCTATGAGGGAGATATTCCGAAAGCGGAAAGAGTCATTGAAGATCTCTTGCTTGAGCTGCCGGATAAATATGATGAAATGGTTGCACCTCCTGAATTGCTGGGAGTGCAAAACCTTGGTCCGTCTGAAGTTGTCTTGCGAGTAGTCAGTGAAGTTCTTCCTATGAAGCATTTTCATATATCTCGTGTGCTGAGAAAGGAAATTAAGATGAGGCTTGATGAGCACGGCATTGAAATTCCATTCCCTCGCATGGTTATGTATACAAGGCAGGATGAAGGTGCTAAACAAAAGGAAAGGATGAGTGAATAGTGGACAAGGAATTTGGCATAAATGACGTTGTCGAAATGAAAAAACCTCATCCATGCGGTGCGAATCGCTGGAAAATCATCAGAATGGGCATGGATATCCGCATAAAATGCGAAGGCTGTGCTCACAGCGTGATGATTCCGAGACGGGATTTCGCCCGGAAAATGAAAAAAAGATTGGTCAAGCATGAAGAATAAATGTTTCATGGCTTAAAATTGGTTTATTTAGGGAGGAAACCTTGTTTTTCGGTTGGTTTCCTCCTTTTTTTAGTGGGTAAAAACAGATTTTAACCATTCATGACATCCCCTCTTAAGCTTGTCATTTCATGCGTTACTATCTATAATTGTTGAAGATTGGTTAGAATTCGGATTAATCGATTATATATTGTTCATATAGAGGAGTGGAAATAACCATGGCTTTAACCGCTGGTATTGTTGGACTTCCGAACGTAGGAAAGTCAACGCTTTTTAACGCCATTACACAGGCTGGTGCAGAATCTGCAAACTACCCGTTCTGTACAATAGATCCTAACGTAGGGATTGTAGAAGTGCCTGATGAGCGTCTTCAAAAGCTAACAGATCTTGTAAAACCAAAGAAAACAGTTCCTACTGCATTCGAATTTACGGATATTGCAGGGATTGTTAAGGGTGCAAGTAAAGGAGAAGGACTTGGAAACAAGTTTCTTTCACATATTCGTCAAGTAGATGCGATTTGTCACGTTGTACGCTGTTTCGCAGATGACAATATTACTCACGTTTCAGGAAAAGTAGATCCAATTGATGATGTTGAGACGATCAATCTTGAGTTGATTTTAGCGGATTTAGAGTCTGTAGACAAGCGTATTGAGCGTGTCGGCAAGCTTGCTAAGCAAAAAGACAAAGATGCTGTTTATGAGCACGAGGTTCTGTTAATGCTGAAAGATGCATTTGAAAACGACAAATCTGCCCGCTCAGTGGAATTCACGGATGAACAGATGAAAATTGTTAAGCACCTTCATTTGCTTACAAGCAAACCTGTTTTGTATGTAGCTAATGTATCTGAAGATGAAGTGGCTGATGCTTCCAATAATGAATATGTAAAAGCAGTTCGCGAATTTGCTGCAAATGAAAAAGCTGAAGTCATTGTTGTATGTGCGAAGATTGAGTCTGAAATTGCTGAACTTGACGGAGAGGAAAAAGAAATGTTCCTTGAAGAGCTTGGCATTGAAGAATCAGGTCTTGATCAGCTTATTAAAGCTTCATACAATCTTCTTGGTCTTGCGACATATTTCACAGCGGGTGTACAGGAAGTCCGCGCGTGGACATTTAAAAAAGGAATGAAGGCTCCGCAATGTGCCGGCGTTATTCACTCTGACTTCGAACGCGGCTTTATCCGCGCGGAAACAGTTTCCTATGAAGATCTGTTGAATGCAGGAACTATGGGAGCTGCACGAGAAGCCGGAAAAGTGCGTTTAGAAGGAAAAGAGTACATCGTAAAAGATGGCGACGTCATTCATTTCCGTTTTAATGTTTAATTCGGTTGCTTAAAGTCGTTTTGTTTGCTATAATTTAAACTTGTGAGTAATTGAATTGTTTAATTGCTCCTTGCCCGTTTAGGGCCGTTTAGACCAAAAGGAGGTGTAAGAGATGAATAAATACGAAATCATGTATATCATCCGTCCAAACATTGAAGATGAGGCTAAAAAAGCTCTAGTTGAGCGTTTCAACACAATCTTAGCTGACAATGGTGCGGAAGTTGAAGAAACAAAAGAGTGGGGCAAACGTCGCCTTGCTTATGAAATCAACGATTTGCGTGACGGTTACTACATGCTTCTTCAAGTTGCATCAAAGCCGGAAGCTGTTCAAGAATTTGACCGCTTAGCGAAAATCAGCGAAGACATCATGCGTCACATGGTAACTAGAAAAGAAGTGTAATTCATATAGATTAGATATCTTTAAAAAAGGATGATTCTGATGATGAATCGGGTTGTTTTAGTCGGCAGACTAACAAAAGATCCAGAACTGCGCTACACACCAGCTGGAGCAGCAGTTGCTACTTTTACATTAGCTGTAAACCGCGCCTTCACAAACCAGCAGGGTGAAAGAGAAGCGGACTTCATTAACTGCGTCGTATGGCGCCGTCCAGCTGAAAATGTTGCAAACTTCCTTAAAAAAGGAAGTTTGGCAGGAGTAGATGGACGTCTTCAATCGCGTAGCTATGAAGACCAGACTGGCAAACGTGTTTATGTAACCGAAGTGGTTGCAGAAAGCGTACAGTTTCTTGAACCTAAAAGCGGCAGTGGAAACAGCGGCGGCGGTGGCGGAAACAACAACAATTATTATGGCGGCGGCCAGGGTGGACAAGGCGGTCAGCAAAATCCATTCAGCCAAAATCAAAATCAGAATCAGCGTAATCAAGGCCGTTCGAACTTTGATGACGATCCATTCGCTAATGATGGAAAGCCGATTGATATCTCTGATGATGACTTACCGTTTTAAAACATATAGTACGAGCATCTCATAATGGAAGGAGGAAATAACTATGGCAGGCGGACGCAAAGGTGGACGTGCAAAACGTCGTAAAGTGTGCTACTTCACTGCACACGGAATCACTCACATCGATTACAAAGATGTAGATTTGCTTAAAAAATTCGTTTCTGAGCGTGGTAAAATCTTACCTCGTCGTGTAACAGGAACAAGCGCTAAATACCAACGTAAATTAACGATTGCTATTAAACGCTCTCGTCAAATGGCTTTACTTCCATACGTATCTGGCGAATAATAAGATGAAAAAGGCAGTGAGGATTCCTTGCTGCTTTTTTATTATTTTGAGATATATTTGCGGATTAAAGGATAAGTGTTCTGATCCATTTGATTTGTCACACACGGTTCATTTAAAATAAGCTTGGAAGTATAAAAGAGGTGAAACTGTGAAAAGGGTTAACGTACTGACAGAAGGTGCGATATTACTTGCGCTCTTTACTGTATTAACATTGATGACACTTTATCTGCCGCTGTTCGGGGCATTTTTAATGGTCTTTTTGCCATTGCCGTTTATCCTTTATACGGTGAGACATGGGATCAAAGCTGCGTTCACTCTAATGGCCGCTTCGATCTTTATTACGTTGATAGTTGGTTCTTTGTTTGCTTTGCCATTAACTTTAACATATGCCCTGAGCGGAATCGTGATGGGTTACTTTTATCAGAAAAGGCAAACAGCCGGCGCTTTGATCGGGGGCACAATTGCATTTCTTATCAGCTTTGTCGTCATGTATGCAGCCTCTGCGGCATTTTTTCAAATCGATCCAATTGAAGAAGCAACAGGCAGCATGAATGAAACGATTGATATGGCAAAATCAATGATGGCTGCAATTGGTCAAGAAGCAAATGAAGCAGCGATTAATCAATTAGAAGAGCAAATGAAGTACATAGGCTACTTAATTCCAAGTTTGCTTGTAAGTGTTTCCTTTATCTTTGCTTTACTTTCTCATGCTGTGACGGTTCCCGTTTTAAAAAGACTGAAAATCCAGCTGTTGCCGCTAAAGCCATTTCGAGAGTGGAAGCTGCCGTCAAGCATTGTCTGGTATTACTTGATTGTCAGTTTCTTATTATTTTTAAATCTCGATACAGGAAGCTTTCTTTATATTGCTGCTGTAAACTTGCTGTTTGTTCTGCAGGTGCTGTTAGTTGTACAGGGCTTCTCTTTTATTTTCTTTTACAGTCATGTGAAAAAATATTCGAAAGCTATACCTGTTATAGCGGTGATTCTTTCTTTGATTCTGCCGATCCTGATGTATCTTGTGCGAATCTTAGGTATAATTGATTTAGCTTTTAATTTAAGGGGTCGCGTGAAGAAATAGCACAATTGCGCATAAACTAGATTCATACAGTGCGCAGCAGGAGTAAGCCACAATCTTACGTATGTTTCACTGTTGTTTGAGGAGCTGAAACAAAAATGCCCAGTTTTTATGAAAAACCGTTTATCAGGTATCCCCTATTTGCCTTAATCGGACTGACCGCGATTGCCATCATCATTGTCTTTTATTATCAATGGATGCTCGGTTTAGCCTGCGTCTTTCTATTAGGCGGGATCTTATTTCTTTTGAAAATTGCCGATAAAAAGCTTAAAAGTGCGATGGAAACCTACATTTCTACTCTCTCTTACCGTTTGAAGCGGGTTGGAGAAGAAGCTTTAATGGAAATGCCAATCGGAATTATGCTATTTAACGAACATTACCATATTGAATGGACAAATCCGTTTCTGACATCCTGCTTTCATGAAGACACATTGGTCGGCAGGTCGATGTATGATGTAGCCGAGTCACTGGTACCCCTTGTGAAGCAGGAGGTTGATACGGAAACGATTACTCTTCACGAACGGAAGTTTAAAGTCATCATCAAGCGCGAGGAAAGACTGCTGTATTTCTTTGATGTAACGGAGCAGACAGAAATTGAAAAGCAATATGAGGATGAGCGCACAGTGCTTGCCCTTATTTTTCTGGATAATTACGATGAAGTCACTCAAGGCCTGGATGATCAGACTAAAAGTACCATTAATAGTCAAGTAACCTCATTGCTGAATAAATGGGCTACAGACAATGGCATCTTCCTGAAAAGAACGTCATCAGAGCGGTTCATGGCCATTCTCAATGAAAATATTTTAATAAAGCTTGAAAAAGGAAAGTTTTCGATTCTTGACGAAGTAAGAGAACAGACGACAGTTCAAAATATATCCCTCACATTGAGCATCGGTATAGGCTCCGGTGTGCCGTCTCTTACTGAGCTTGGGGATTTGGCTCAATCAAGTCTTGATCTCGCATTAGGACGCGGCGGAGATCAGGTTGCCATTAAGCAGACGAACGGAAAAGTGAAGTTCTATGGCGGCAAGACGAATCCGATGGAAAAAAGAACGAGAGTGCGTGCAAGAGTTATCTCTCATGCGCTGACTGAAATTATTTCAGAAAGCGACAAAGTCATTATTATGGGGCATAAATACCCTGATATGGATTCAATAGGCTCAGCCATCGGCATCCTGAAAGTAGCTCAGGTGAACGAAAAAGAAGGCTTTATTGTTCTTGATCAAAATGAGATTGATACAGGCGTGCAGCGGCTGATTCAGGAAGTAAGGCAGCATTCAGACTTGTGGTCCCGTTTTATAACAAGAGAAGAAGCTCTGGAAATCTCAACAGATGACACCGTTCTGATTGTTGTGGACACCCATAAGCCTTCACTTGTCATCGATGAAAAGCTGCTGAATAAAGTGGACAATGTTGTTGTGATTGATCATCATCGCCGGGGTGAGGAGTTTATAAAGGATCCATTGCTCGTTTATATGGAGCCTTATGCATCTTCTACAGCAGAGCTTGTGACAGAACTCCTGGAATATCAGACAAAACGTTTGAAAATGAACATGATTGAAGCGACATCCTTGCTCGCGGGCATTATAGTCGATACAAAAAGCTTTACTCTCAGAACGGGTTCCCGTACATTTGATGCAGCCTCTTATTTAAGATCTAAAGGCGCTGACACGATTCTCGTGCAAAAATTCATGAGAGAAGATATTGATCACTATGTAAAGCGGTCAAAGATCATTCAAAATACCAATATGCTTAAAGATGGCATCGCCATTGCAAAATCAGATGCTGATTCAGAGGACTATTTTGATCAGGTCATCATTGCTCAAACAGCAGATACGCTCTTGGCAATGAGCGGTGTGGTGGCGTCATTCGTTCTTGCAAGAAGAAATGAGCACACAATCGGCATCAGTGCCCGTTCCCTTGGGGATATCAATGTGCAGCTGATCATGGAAGCCTTAGACGGCGGAGGTCACCTCACAAATGCAGCTACACAGCTTGAGCATGTATCGCTGCTTGAAGCGGAAGAAAGATTAAAACATGCGATTGAAGAGTATTTAGAAGGAGGAACTAAGTCGTGAAAGTTATTTTCTTGAAAGATGTAAAAGGTAAAGGGAAAAAAGGGGAAGTTAAAAATGTAGCTGACGGCTACGCACATAACTTTTTAATTAAACAAGGACTTGCGATTGAAGCCAATCAGGCAGAAATAAGCAAGCTTCAAGGCCAAAAGAAAAAAGAAGAAAAAGAAGCAGCAGCAGAGCTTGCAAAATCTGTGGAGCTAAAAGAAACGCTTGAAAGCTTAACGGTTGAGCTTAAGGCGAAATCAGGAGAGGGCGGCCGCTTATTCGGATCCATTACAAGCAAGCAAATTGCTGATGAGCTGCTGAAATCCCATGGCCATAAAGTGGATAAACGTAAAATTGATCTTCCAGATGCAATCCGTGCTCTAGGTTATACAAATGTGCCGGTAAAACTTCATCCGGAAGTAACAGCCACTGTTAAGGTGCATGTAACAGAACAAAAATAATCATATTTAAAATGTGATGTGTGAATGGATGCTGCTTTTCTTTTCGCAGCATCACATTTTTTCTTTTTAGAGAAATAGAGCTGCAGAGCCTTACTCCTCAGTCAGAACGGACTGCCTGAAGGAACTGACCAAGGCGTGCTCAATTTTAATTAAATCAAAGAAGGACGGTGATCATCATGAATGAAATGTTTGATGATCGGATTCCCCCGCAAAATATCGAGGCGGAGCAAGCTGTACTCGGAGCGATTTTTCTAGAACCCGCATCTTTAATCACCGCTTCTGAAATTCTGATTCCAGAAGATTTTTACAGAGCATCTCATCAGAAGATTTACAATGTGATGCTGAAGCTTGCGGATAAAGGGGAACCTGTTGATTTAGTAACAGTAACCTCTGAGCTTGCGGATGCCAATTTATTAGAGGAAATCGGCGGAGTATCTTATTTAAGTGATTTGGCAAATGCGGTCCCGACTGCTGCCAATATCGAATATTACGGAAGAATCGTAGAAGAGAAGTCGATTTTGCGGAGATTGATCCGAACAGCTACAACGATTGCTCAAGACGGTTATTCCCGTGAAGATGAAGTGGATGTTTTATTGAATGAAGCAGAAAAAAACATCATGGAGGTCTCACAGCGGAAAAACGCGGGAGCTTTCCAGAATATTAAAGATGTTCTTGTTCAAACGTACGATAACATTGAATTGCTCCACACAAGAAAAGGCGACATTACCGGAATAGCTACGGGCTTTACAGAGCTCGACAGAATGACAGCGGGATTTCAGCGAAATGATCTGATTATCGTAGCTGCCCGTCCGTCTGTTGGTAAGACCGCTTTTGCCTTGAATATCGCGCAAAACGTGGCCACGAAAACAGATGAAAACGTCGCGATCTTCAGTCTTGAGATGGGGGCAGATCAGCTCGTCATGAGGATGCTTTGTGCAGAAGGCAATATTAATGCCCAGAATTTGCGTACAGGCAACTTAACTCCGGAAGACTGGGGCAAGCTCACCATGGCGATGGGAAGCTTGTCGGATTCAGGTATATTTATTGATGATACACCAGGTATCCGGGTAAGCGAAATCCGTGCAAAATGCCGGCGCCTCAAACAGGAAAGCGGTCTTGGCATGATCCTGATCGACTATCTGCAGCTGATTCAGGGAAGCGGACGAAATAAAGATAACCGTCAGCAGGAAGTATCTGAAATTTCCCGGACACTTAAGTCGCTCGCAAGGGAATTAAAAGTGCCTGTTATCGCCTTATCCCAGCTATCACGCGGAGTTGAGCAGCGTCAGGACAAGCGTCCTATGATGTCAGATATCCGTGAATCAGGAAGTATCGAGCAGGATGCGGATATTGTTGCTTTCTTATATCGTGATGATTACTACGATAAGGAATCCGAAAATAAAAATATCATCGAAATTATCATTGCAAAACAGCGTAACGGTCCAGTCGGTACGGTCAGTCTTGCTTTCGTAAAAGAATACAATAAATTCGTTAACCTGGAACGGCGATTTGATGATGCCGGCGTTCCGCCAGGTGCTTAGAGCTGTCGCTGCAGACAGCTTTTTTTTGTGGAGATAGCTGATGATAAGCGATGATGGGGGATTTATTTAGGGGGATATTGCAGTGAATTGAGTTGTAGAGCACTTTTCTCAGTGTTGCGCCCTCATAATGTGCTGCAAACTCGGTTATGACACACTTTTATAAGAACAGATCTCCATTTGTTGTTATAGCTACAATTGTCAAACGTTCTTCAAAGTACGGCACACATCCTTCCCTCTGGAATGAAACCCTAAAACGAGGGGAATCTATGTAAAGATGAACAAAATCATTCGCAATTACGATATATTACGAACGAAATTAAAATGTAATCTTATTAATGTTCGTCTTTTCGTTGACTTTCGATTCATTTGCTGGTAAAATTAGCTTGTTTGATCGTGCGAAAAGAGAAAGAGTTGCAAAAAACCGGAGGTGCACATTAATGTCTTCAGTAGTAGTAGTTGGAACACAATGGGGAGATGAAGGTAAAGGAAAGATTACCGACTTCCTTTCAGAAAATGCAGAGGTTATCGCTCGTTATCAAGGCGGGAATAACGCTGGACATACGATAAAATTTAACGGTGAAACATATAAGCTCCACTTAATTCCATCAGGTATCTTTTACAGTGAAAAGACCTGTGTAATCGGCAATGGAATGGTAGTAGACCCGAAAGCTCTTATTACGGAGCTTGCTTATCTTCATGAGCGCGGAGTAAGCACAGAAAATCTTCGCATCAGCAATCGTGCGCATGTTATTCTTCCTTATCATCTAAAACTTGATGAAGTGGAAGAAGAACGCAAAGGCGCCAACAAAATCGGTACGACTAAAAAAGGGATCGGCCCTGCATACATGGACAAAGCAGCACGCGTAGGAATCCGCATTGCTGACTTATTGGACCGTGAAGCTTTCGAAGAAAAATTAACTAGAAACCTTGAAGAAAAGAACCGCATGCTTGAAAAGTACTACGAAACAGAAGGATTCACGATTGAAGAAATCCTTGATGAGTACTATGAGTATGGTCAGCAATTCAAGCAGTACGTTTGCGACACAGCTGTTGTCTTGAATGATGCTCTTGACGGAGGCAGACGCGTATTATTTGAAGGTGCTCAGGGCGTTATGCTTGATATCGATCAAGGTACGTATCCATTTGTTACTTCTTCAAACCCGGTAGCGGGAGGAGTAACAATCGGTTCTGGTGTAGGACCAACGAAAATCAACCATGTTGTCGGTGTTTCTAAAGCATACACAACACGTGTTGGAGACGGCCCATTCCCTACTGAACTCGATAACGAAATCGGACATCATATCCGCGAAGTCGGCCGTGAATATGGTACAACTACGGGCCGCGCACGCCGCGTAGGCTGGTTTGACAGCGTTGTTGTCCGTCATGCACGCCGTGTCAGCGGAATTACAGACTTATCATTAAACTCCATTGATGTTTTAACTGGCATCGAAACATTGAAGATTTGTACAGCATACAAATACAAAGGCGAACTCATGGAATCTTTCCCTGCAAGCCTTAAAGTACTTGCTGAGTGTGAGCCTGTCTATGAAGAGCTTCCAGGCTGGACAGAAGACATCACAGGCGTCCGCGACCTTGGTGAGCTTCCACAAAACGCACGCAACTACATCGAGCGTGTATCACAGCTTACAGGCATCCCTCTTTCGGTATTCTCAGTGGGACCTGACAGAACACAAACAAACGTTGTAAGGAGCGTATATAGCTAAGCAAAGGATCGAAAGGGGCTTGCCTCCTTTCGTTTTTTTAATAGTAACAGAATTTATAGTTGTTATGCTTCAATGGCAAGTGGAAACGCCCTGCAAAACCGAAAAACGGTATATGGGGTAAGAAAACGCCCGAATGGTACCCTACAAAACCGAAAAACGATATGGGAGGGTAAGAAAGCGCCCGAATCGTACCCTACAAAACCGAAAAACGATATGGGAGGGTAAGAAAGCGCCCGAATCGTACCCTACTAAACTGAGAAACGGTAATGGAGGGTAAGAATGCCACGGATCACTTCTCCTAAGGAATGAAAGAAGAGAATACCTCGCATTTCCATTGGATTCTTATCTGCCTATCGGATTTGAACAAGGCGCATGCGCTTTACTTAGATTTCAGAGCCGAAAAAGTCTTTTACCAGCAGACTTAGGGAATTCGAAGATATTTAGAAAGTGATCGATATAAGTTTCTATTTATTTAAATAGTGACTCTTTCAGTATTTCCTGCCGTACCCCTATAACGAGTTTCTTTATATTAAATAATTTCCTTGTATTTCCGCGAATCATGAATTATAATAGTAAAGGTCCGGTGTTAAACAACGTTTTACATAACATTGTGAAAAGAATACATAAACATGGCTCGGTAGCTCAGTCGGTAGAGCACGATGGAATAAACTGCGAAGCATTCACATCAGCGCACAAATTGAGCCGCTTCTTGGCTAATCTTTCTGAGATTTGGGCGAAGGTCCCAAGAACAAAACAACATTATACTACATACTTAAACATGGCTCGGTAGCTCAGTCGGTAGAGCAAAGGACTGAAAATCCTTGTGTCGGCGGTTCGATTCCGTCCCGAGCCACTCAAAAAAGACATGATCCTTATAGGATGCATGTCTTTTTATTTTGTGACTTTTGAGCATGAGAAATTCTGCTTATATGGGCATATATTGACAAGAAACAGTAAATTATGTCACCAATAATACAGAAATGTTACATTTTGCAAAATGACTAGGTAATTGTCTGATAATATGCTAATTTAATATAGTGGTAAAAAAATAGAATTTTGTCGAAATAGAACTATTTGCTTATAAAATGATAGATAAAGTACTTAGCAGTGGTTAATTGGGAGGAAATTAAATCGTGTTTAAGCGCATAAATGGATTCGTTGGAAACAACGTTCAATATACAAAAAACAGCATAATGAAGAAAGCTTTTTTTAGTTTGGGATTTGCCGGAGCACTGTCGTTTGGCATTGGATCTGCATCTGCGGAAGAAAAGCTTGAAACGGTATATCATGTTTATTTAGATGGAGAAAGAATTGGTACAGTCGACAGTCAGCAGTTAATTGATGACCTTTCAAAGCAGAAAGTTGAAGAGGCCAAAGAGAACTATAAAGATTATCAATTAACGGTTGAAGAAATTGAAATAATCCCTGAGCAAATGTTTCGTCCTGTTTCAAACAACGAAGAAACAGTAAATAAGCTGAATGAAGAAATGGATGTTGTAGCAGAAGCTGCATCCATTAAAGTAGACGATCAAAACGTTGCTTACTTCAAAAACAAAGAAGAAGCTGAAAGTGTATTGAACAAATTTAAAGGCAAATATGTTTCCGAGGACGTTTTAAAGCAGCTGGATATGATGAAAGATTCCACCGTCCCTCTGCAGCCTCTTAAAGAAAATCAATCACGTATATTAGACGTTTCCTTTTCTGATAAAGTTTCAGTTTCAGAAGAAAAAGTTTCTCCTGATAAGCTGATTACGGCCGAGGAAGGCTTAAAGCTTCTAGAAAAAGGAACACTTGAAGAGAAAAAACACAAAGTCGATGGTGCCGATGTCCTCAGTACAGTAGCTGCTGAATATAAACTTACTGTAGAAGAACTTCTTGCACTCAATCCAAGTTTAGAAGATGAAGATGTCATTAAACCTGGTGACGAACTGAATGTAAAAGAGTATAAACCATTTACAAATGTTCTTGTAAAAGAAGAAGTATCTAAGAAAGAAGCAATTGCCTATGAAACAGAAGTGATCGAAGATTCTTCTATGTTCAAAGGCGATAAGAAAACGAAGCAAGAAGGCAAAGACGGTCAAAAGCTGTTAAATTATATTGTTTTTAAAGAAAATGGCAATGAAGTGAAACGCGATACAACAAAGGATGAAACACTGACTGAGCCGGTAAAAGAAATTATCGTTAAAGGCACGAAAGTCGTTCCTTCACGCGGTAACGGATCTTTAGCATGGCCTGCTGTCGGCGGAACTGTAACAAGCAAGCTTGGAACTCGCTGGGGCAAAATGCATAAAGGAATAGATATCGCAGGTGTAAGTGATCGTACGATTAAAGCTGCCGATAATGGGAAAATTGTTTATGCAAGAAACTCAGGAGCCTATGGAAACAAAGTCGAGATTGACCACGGCAATGGCATGAAAACAGTTTACGCACATCTAAACTCTATTTCTGTCTCTGTAGGTCAAACCGTATCTCAAGGCCAAAAAATCGGTGTAATGGGATCTACTGGACGTTCAACAGGCGTTCATTTACATTTCGAAGTTTACCAAAATGGAAACTTGAAAAACCCGCTCAATTACTTGAAAAAATAACCTCTAGCTTTGCTAGAGGTTTTCCTTATTTCAGCTCGGCAATATGCCGAGTTTTTGTCTTTACTGAATGAAATAATTTTTAGTGGTTAGTTTTCAGTGAGTGCATGATGAACCTCTTTTCACGCTGCAGCTGTTTCACCGCAGCACATTTAGGAAATAGCTAAAAAGAAATACGCCTTGAAAAGGTGAATCTGTTTAGTAGAAGTGGTAAATTAAGAATAAGGAAAGAAACACCTTATGTAAAAGGGGCGATTGGCCATGGAAAAGAAGATCTTAGTTGTTGATGATGAAAAGCCGATTGCAGACATTCTGCAATTTAACTTAAAAAAAGAAGGCTATGAAGTATTTTGTGCCTACGATGGAAATGAAGCAGTCGAAATGGTAGAAGAAATTCAGCCTGATCTCATCCTTTTAGATATTATGCTCCCGAATAAGGACGGAATGGAAGTTTGCCGTGAAGTCCGAAAAAAATATGAAATCCCCATTATCATGCTCACAGCGAAAGATTCTGAAATCGATAAAGTGCTTGGACTTGAACTGGGAGCAGATGACTATGTCACAAAGCCTTTCAGCACCAGAGAGCTTTTAGCACGTGTAAAAGCGAATTTAAGAAGATTGCAGGCTCTTCCTCCAGAACAGCAATCAGATAAAAATGAAATTGAAATCGGCTCATTAACGATTCATCCGGATGCCTATGTCGTCTCTAAACGCGGTGAAACGATTGAACTGACTCATCGTGAGTTTGAGCTGCTTCATTATTTAGCTAAACATATTGGACAAGTCATGACGCGTGAACACCTCCTTCAAACCGTTTGGGGCTATGATTATTTTGGTGACGTCCGGACTGTAGATGTGACCGTGCGCAGACTTAGGGAGAAAATCGAAGATAACCCGAGTCATCCGACATGGATTGTGACACGAAGAGGTGTCGGGTATTACTTGCGAAACCCTGAACAGGAGTAGGTTTCATGAATAAAGTAGGTTTTTTTAGATCGATCCACTTCAAGTTTGTAATGGTTTATGTGCTCCTGATCATGATTGCCATGCAGATCATTGGAGTTTATTTTGTGCAGCAGCTAGAAAGATCTTTAACGGAAAACTTTAATACCTCCATTACACAAAGAATTAATTTTATTAATTACAGCATTGAACAGGAAATGACGAAAGAACGGACAGAAGATCCATCTGGCACCCTTCCTACGCTTGAGGAAGACATCACAGCTATATTAAAGGACTTTGCAAAGGATGAAATCCAGGAAATCAGAGTCATTGATAAAAATAGCCGCGTGATTGCTACTTCAGATCCTAATAATAGCGATATTATTGGAAAACGGACGACAGAAGTTCTTGTAAAACGGACGCTTGTATTCGAAAAACCGGATGAAAAAGTCTATATAGAACGCGACACAAGCAGGCGTGTATGGGTTTCCTCAACTCCTATTAAAAATATTGACCAAGAAACCATCGGAGCATTGTATCTTGTAGCTTCGATGGAAGAAGTATTTTCTCAAATGAGGGTTATCAATGGAATCTTAGCCACTGGAACCGGTATTTCTTTGGCAATCACAGCAGCGTTAGGTGTTTTTCTTGCGCGTACGATTACTAGGCCAATGTCTGATATGAGAAAGCAGGCAATTGAGTTATCCAAGGGTAATTTTTCAAGGAAAGTTAGAGTTTACGGCGAGGATGAAATTGGCCAGCTTGCAATTACGTTTAATAATCTGACAGATAAACTTGAAGAAGCTCAGGCCTCTACTGAAGGAGAACGTAAAAAGCTGGCATCGGTTATTGCGCATATGACGGATGGCGTCATCGCAACGAACCGAACTGGGGAAGTCATTTTGGTCAATAATCCAGCCTTGGAAATGCTTAACGTTTCACGTGAAACCGTTTATGAGGTGCCGATTACGAAAATACTCGGAATTGAAGATGAGTATACGTTTGATAGTTTAATTGAGCAGCAGGACTCCCTTATTTTAGATGCAAGCACTGAGGATAAGCCATACATCCTGAGAGTAAACTTCTCCGTTATTCAAAAAGAGCAAAAACGAAATAATGGTCTGATTGCTGTCATTTATGATATTACGGAACAGGAAAAAATTGATGAGGAAAGACGCGAATTTGTAGCTAACGTATCTCATGAACTAAGAACGCCGCTTACGACGATGCGAAGCTACCTGGAAGCACTTGCCGATGGAGCCTGGGAAGATAAAGAAATTGCTCCTCAGTTTTTAAACGTCACTCAAAATGAGACAGAACGGATGATTCGTCTTGTGAATGATTTGCTGCAGCTTTCAAAGCTTGACAGCAAAGATTACCGGATCAATAAAGAATGGATTAACTTTACTAATTTCTTTAGTCAAATTATTGACCGGTTTGAGATGACTAAGGAACAGCACGTGACCTTCTTGCGTAAGCTCCCAGAGGAAAAACTCTATGTGGACATTGATCCCGATAAGATTACACAAGTGCTGGATAATATTATTTCAAATGCTCTCAAATATTCGCCAGAGGGCGGTCTGATTACATTTAAGGTTGAAGTGCAAGAGGATAAGCTTCAAATCAGCGTGACAGACCAGGGAATGGGAATTCCAAAAGGAACCGAGAACAAAATATTTGAGCGGTTTTACCGTGTGGACAAAGCGCGGACGAGAAAGCTCGGAGGAACAGGTCTCGGCCTTGCTATCGCAAAAGAGATGATTGGCGCGCATGATGGGAAAATATGGGCAAAAAGTGTGGAAGGCAAAGGAACAACGATTTTGTTTACTCTTCCATTTACCCGGGATCAAGAGGATGATTGGGATGAATCGTGAACAAGCAAAAACAGTCATATTAGTGCTGCTTGTCTGCTGCAGTGTGTTTTTTACGTATAACCTGTGGACCTTTAAGCCTAACTATGACTTTATACAAAATAGCCAGTATCTAGAAAATGCACCTATCAGTCAAGTGAAAAACGAGCCGGCTAACGTGATCCGTCCCTATCAGATGTTTGTCCATCAAAATGCCGAGCATTACGGAACGTTTAAAGCTGAAAATATTGATTTCCTGTGGAATCAGCTGCGAAACTGGAATATCAACGAAGTGAAAAATGTTTCAAGCAGATACACATCTGATCAGCTTGATGAGTGGCTGAATGGGAAAAGCGAATCGAAAAAAATAGAATTTGTTTTCAGCGACAAAATTCCGTTTGAAATCTTTCAATCTATCTTTCAATATAAATCGCAAAAAACCATCTACTCTTCTTTTGACCGGATTGTCCTGCCTCAGGCAAAAGCCAATCAGCCGCAAAAAATTATTTTTGTTTCTGTCGAACAAAGACTTGTATATGAGGCATCTATCAGCAATGAGAATGCAAGAAACATCATTGCTTCCATCATTGAAAAAAAGGAAAACTTGGATCCATACATTTCGATCGATCTTTTAGAAGATAAGAACTTGCTTCTGCCTGAGGGCAAGATTGAATTGAATCAGATGAAGTATATTATTAATTCGATCAGCGGTGAGAATTTCAAACAGGCGCTCTTTACAAATCCAAGCTATGTAAGAAGAGAAATGAAGCCTACACAAAACGTCTATACAGACGGAACAAGCCTGCTGACCGTTTACCCAAGCCAGGAGAGATTAAGGTTTGTCAATCCGACCATCGATCCGAGCATGTTTATTGAACGGGGAAAAGCTATGAAGCAAAGTATAGAGTTCTTAAATAATCATGGCGGCTGGACAGATGAGTACCAGTTTTACAATATGGATTCCGACAGCCAGCTCGTCTCATTTCGTCTGATGGTTGACTCTATTCCCGTGTTTGAAAATAACACAAATACGTTTGGACCTACTGAGATTTCGATGCGATGGGGAAATAACGAAATTGCGACCTATTTGCGCCCTCTCTATGATTTGGATGCAGAATTTGTTCCAAATGCAGTGAAAATGCCAAATGGCAAAGAAGTCATGAATCTGCTTGAGCAGAGAAAGACGATTGAAAAAGAAAATGTGAAGCGGGTATTTCCTGCTTATGAAATGTCTGCAACAGCAGAGCCGAGAATTGTGGCCGTTAAACCGTACTGGTACGTAGAAACCGAAAGCGGCCAATTCGTTAAGCTGCAGGCAGGAAATGATACGCTTGGAGGTAACAGCGATGGATTGGAGTAAGACGAAATCCATTTTTATACTGGCATTTCTCGTTCTGAATACGTTTTTAGCGATTCAATATTTTAATATTATCATTACAAACAGCAGGTATGATGTGATTCAAAAAGCAACAGTTGAAGAACAGCTTGCAGCTGAGGGAATTACTTATGGAGAGCTTCCTAAAGGGAATGAAAAAGGTGCTTACATTACAGCTGAAAGCAAGGTTTTCTCTGAGGAAGAATTGAAGGCTTTATCCAATCAGGAGATTCTTAATGTTGATCATAACTTCACCGGATTAAAAGCTGAATTTGAAAAGCCGATTGGACTTCCTGAGACCAATACCCAGAGCAAATTGAATCAGATTGTCCGCGAGAACATCCTTTACGGAGATCAATATGCGCTGTGGAAGACGGATAAGGTAAAAAATACAATCGTCTATATTCAAACATATAATGATAGAATGGTCTTTCAGGACCTTTCTACTGACCAGAACATCGGGATGCTGACCCTTTATTTAAATGATAAGAATCAGATTGTCAGCTATGAGCAGACCATGCTTGAAAATATTGAGGATCTGGAAGAAAGACAGGACACCCTCCCTGCCCTTAAGGCACTGGAGGCTCTCTACAATAAAAACGATTTAAAGCCAAATAGCAAAGTAACAGAGGTGCAATTTGGCTACTATACACCTTTTCCCTTATCAGGAGAACAGATATTGGCACCGACATGGCATATCGTTGTGAATGAAAAAGAGGATTATTACGTAAATGCATTAGAAGGACAAGTGATCCGTTCTAATGAAAAATTGGAGTGAGAAACGATGAGCTTGCAATTCAGTGTTCTCGCAAGCGGAAGCACGGGCAATGCCACTTATATAGAAACAGATCAGCATTCATTGCTCGTTGATGCGGGATTCAGCGGTAAACAAATGGAAGTGCTGTTTCAGCTGATTGGGAAAAAAATCAATCAGTTATCCGGTATTCTTGTTACCCACGAGCACAGCGATCATATTAAAGGTTTGGGGATTCTTGCAAGAAAATACAAGCTGCCGATTTATGCAAATGAGAAAACGTGGAATGCAATGGAAGGGCTGATCGGAGCCATTCATCCCGATCAGAAGTTTATTTTCCAGACAGGCACCGTTCAGTCATTTGGAGGACTTGATGTAGAATCATTTGGCGTGTCGCATGATGCTGCTGAGCCGATGTTTTATGCTTTTCATCATGAAGACAAGAAACTGGCATTAATTACGGACACAGGGTACGTCAGTGACAGAATGAAGGGGATCATCAATAACGCGGATGCCTTTGTTTTTGAAAGCAACCATGATGTGGACATGCTCAGAATGGGGCACTATCCATGGAGTGTAAAACGCCGGATCCTGAGTGATGTCGGCCACGTTTCAAATGAAGATGCTGCCCTTGCAATGACCGATGTGATCGGAGACAAAACAAAAAGAATTTACCTGGCACATTTAAGCAAAGACAACAATATGAAAGAGCTCGCCAAAATGTCTGTACAGCAGACGCTTGCAAGCAAAGGATTCGTGTCCGGCGAACAGTTTGAACTGTACGATACAGATCCTAAAAACCCAACGCCCCTCGTGACTGTCTAAGATATAAAAATAGATTTTTTTGGATATCCTTGAGTATAATATTGCTAAGATATACACACTATTCATACAGGGTTTGTTTGTGTGAAAGGATGGGTGAAAAAGCGATGGGGTATTACGATCAGGACTATGAACAGAATAGTCGAAAACAAAAAGGAAACCGGGGCGGAAAGTTCCTGCCAGGCCTCCTTGGCGCTATTTTAGGAGGGCTTCTCGTCATTTTCTCCATTCCGGTGCTTGCGAATATGGACATCCTTCCATATGACCTGGCTTTAGGAGATGACGACGAGGAAACTGGCGAGGACCAGACTCCGAACGAAACCGAACCTTCCAAAAACATTTCAGTCGATGTAAGCACAGCTGTTACGCAAGCTGTCGACAAAGTCTCAAAAGCTGTTGTTGGCGTGGTGAATATTCAGGAAGCCGGCTTCTGGAATGAAAAAGGCGAAGCGGGAACAGGATCAGGCGTCATTTACAAAAAAGAAGGCGGCAATGCTTTCGTAGTCACCAACTATCATGTCATTGCCGGAGCCACTCAGATTGAACTGAGTTTAAGTGATGGAACCCGTGTGCCTGCTGAAGTCCTTGGAAGCGATGAGCTGATGGATCTGGCTGTTCTCAGAACAGAAAGCAAACAAGTGGAGCAAGTCGCGGAATTTGCAAATTCAGACGATGTAAAGCCAGGAGAACCCGTCATTGCCATCGGTAACCCTTTAGGCCTTCAATTTTCAGGATCTGTTACACAGGGCATCATTTCCGGTACAGAAAGGGCGATTCCCGTTGATTCCAATAATGACGGTGAGGTTGACTGGAACGCAGAAGTTCTTCAGACAGATGCAGCCATCAACCCTGGAAATAGCGGCGGAGCGCTTGTGAATATCGACGGAAAATTAATTGGCATCAACTCAATGAAAATTGCTCAATCAGCAGTAGAAGGCATTGGGCTAGCGATTCCAATTAATCTTGCTGCTCCAATCATTGATGACTTAGAAAAGTATGGTGAAGTCAGACGTCCATTCCTTGGCATCGGCATGCGTTCATTAAATGAAGTATCAAGCTACCATTGGGAGCAAACGCTGAAGCTTCCGGAGAATGTAAAGTCTGGTGTAGTGGTCATGAGTGTGAATCCAGCATCACCCGCAGGCCAGGCTGGACTGAAAGAGATGGATGTCATAACGGAATTTGACGGCAAAGAATTAAAAGACATCATCGACCTTAGAAAACAGTTATATAAGAAAGCTGTTGGAGAAAATGCAGAACTGGTTTTTTACCGCGAAGGGAAAAAACAATCAGTGAAGCTGAAACTTGGAGAAGAACAGGAGGGGTAATTTTCTCCTGTTTTTTCTTTGTACGAATAAATCCACATTGTGGATAACCGGAGGAAAAATATGAAATGCTGTGAAGAACACATCGAATTAGCGATAGATATGTATGTAGACGAGCATGAAATTGCGCCAGAAATCGAAAAAATCAGAGAAATCAACAAGTTATCCACAACCTGTGAATTGTGCACAAACCCTGCTGTATATATAGTGGGGAACTAATATTCGCACACTAGATGTGGATAAGTTGTGCACAAATGTGGATAAAATCTGTTGGTAATCTGTTCTTAAGTGGGGATAGCCTGTGAATATAACAATTTGTACAATCGGAAAGTTAAAAGAGAAATATCTAAGACAAGGAATCGACGAATTTTTAAAGCGTTTAACACCGTACGCAAAAGTCGACATCATCGAACTCCCGGACGAAAAAGCACCTGAAAACCTCAGCGAATCCGAAATGGAAATGGTCAAGCAAAAAGAAGGAGAACGCATTCTTTCGAAGATCTCAGATGACACTCATGTCATTGCGCTGGCGATAGAGGGGAAAATGAAATCGTCCGAGCAGCTTGCAGCTGATTTGGATCGTTTAGCTACATATGGGAAGAGCAAGGTGGCTTTTGTGATCGGTGGATCGCTAGGTCTGAGTAATGAGGTTATGAAGAGAGCGAATGATACGCTGTCTTTTTCGAAGATGACGTTTCCGCATCAGCTGATGAGATTGATTTTGGTGGAGCAGGTGTATCGGGCTTTTCGGATTAATCGGGGGGAACCGTATCATAAGTGAATGAGTTTCTTAAATAATTTCATTCTAGCGTTAATAAAACCAGCATTTTTAATAATGGGAAGTTGAAACCCACAGCATCCATCACGATAGAAAAATTTATCAAGAACCAGGCACTACAAAAAATTTTCATCATATATAGTTGATATCCGTTCGGATTTGATGAGGAGGATATCATGCAACCTTTGTTACCTATGGAAAAATATTTTGGGCAGTTTGAACTGGTGCATGCTTTTTATGGGGCTATGCCAACAGGTGTCAGCGTTTCCGAAACCGGTCGTATTTTTGTTTGCTTTCCGAAATGGGGAGACGACGTTCAATTTACTGTGGCGGAAATTGTTGAGGGTGATTTGCAGCCTTATCCCAGTTTAGAAACAAATTTGGTTAATACTGGGAATATTACGATGTCTTTCGTCAGTGTCCAAAGTATCGTTGCTGATGGAAGAGGAACACTTTGGGTACTAGATACAGGGGCACCAAATTTTTCTGAACCTATTCAAGGGGGAGCAAAATTAGTTGCTGTTGATTTAAGCACTAATACAATAAGGAGAGTATATACCTTTACAGAAGATGTTGTCTTGCCAACAACTTATCTGAATGATGTCCGTTTGGATTTTCGGGTTGGAAGAGCAGGCTATGCATATATAACGGATTCTTCTTCCAGAGGGCCAGGGGCTATTATCGTCGTAGATTTAGAAAATGGGAACGCGTTTAGACGGTTAAATGGGGCAATATCAACTTCACCTGATCCCTATTTTTTACCGAAAGTAGAAGGTGAAATTTTGATGAATCGAAACCCGGACGGCTCGACTTTCCCATTTAGATTGGCTTCCGATAGTTTAGCGATTTCTCCTGATGGAAAGGTTTTATTTTATGCTCCGCTAACCAGCCGTCAGCTGTTCTCGATCTCAACAGAAGACCTAAGAGACAGAAGGATACAGGACATGAATTTATCCCAATATGTGCAGTATTGGGGGGAAAAAGGTGCGTCTGATGGAATGATCACAGGCGCAAAAGGAACCGTTTATGCGGGAGACTATGAAAACAACAGTATCCGGAAGATATTGCCGAATGGCGCAATGGAAACCATCGCACATGACCCGAGAATTTTATGGCCGGATACTTTTTCGATTGGCCCCGATCAATACTTATATGTCATTGTGAATCAATTACATCGGCAAGCGAGATTTCATTATGGAAGAGACCTGCGGGAAAAACCATATAGTTTACTTCGTATGAGAATTGATGAATTCCCTGCTCCTACCTTTTCATAATAATCTTAAACGAAGGTAGCTATCCTCATCAGGGCGCTGCCTTTTTTGTCAGTTAAAATTATATTTTTTCAAAATTGTATATATTCCCGCAACTGTCCTATAATTAAGAGGCTGTTATGTAATTTAATTTTAAAAAATGAAACCTCATTTTAGATACACTACGTAGAACCGACAGCGGCCAGGTGATTAAGTGAGGCATTTCGCAATTGAGTGAAAACCAGTCTTGCATCACTTGGGATATTGAACGTCAAGAATTTATTGTACATGCCAATATTGTCAATTTCCCCTTGAACACCAGCAGCATAGGCTGCTTTAATGTTTTGTGGCGTTGTAACGAATGACTGTGATAGATCTTCAGGTATAGGTACCTGATAGCGTTCAAAAAGTGGCAGTAATGCGCTTATATGTCTCAATTCCGCTTTTTTGATTCGTGCAAATGTAGGAACATATCCCAATGTTCCTAGAATCGTATTATATCTTGCTTGAGCCAGATATTTGTCCTGAAGAGCATAAGTCAGCATTTGAGGGAAAGACAATGCAGAAGCATTTAATGCCCCTTACGGAATTTCGAACAAGGTCAGTTCACAAAGTGTTTTGAAGCTTAAAAAACGAGAAAGGAGAAAAAGTACTTGCTGGAAAAAATTGAAGATAAGAATTTGTTTATGATGTGCAAAGAGGTCCGCCGAGAGGCTTTTTCAGATATACCTGCTGGTTATTCTTTGCGATGCTGCAGGCCGGAGGAATTACCGACTTGGAAAAGGATGCAGTTTGATTCTGCAGAAGATAACGGATTTATGAATCAGTTTTTTCAACAAGTTTATGGCGGAAAGGAAGAGCAATTTTTTAAACGCTGCCTTTTCATTTGTGACAAGGAGAATCGTCCGGTCGGAACTTGTTTCATCTGGAAAGCTTACGGACAGATTTCCACTATCCATTGGTTTAAAATAGTGAAAGAACAGGAAGGAAAAGGTCTTGGACGAGCATTGTTGTCGGCTGTGATGAAACAAGCAGGAAAAGAAGACTATCCTGTTTTTCTTCATACACACCCTGGCAGCCTGCGGGCAATCAAGTTGTATAGTGATATGGGTTTTTCCTTGCTTACAGACCCGATTATTGGACATCGGATAAACGACTTGGAAGCCTGTTTGCCAATAATGAAGGATTACTTATCATCCGAGGCTTGGAACGGATTAACGCATGCACTAGCTCCTGCTTCCTTCCTGAAGATTGTAAAGGAATCGGAATCAGAAGAGTTTTAAGCAGTCCCTTTTACTCCAAAAAAATGCTTTATCTGGAGTTTGAAAGGTGATTTTTGTTATCCTCAGTCTTCTCCTGACTTACGAAAAACAGCCTTAAAACAAAAAAGAAGTACCAAAGAACACCCACCGTTCTTAGTACTTCTTTTACTTTGTATTACATCTAAGCCCTTCTCTTAACCCATCCGCAGCTTCTCTCCCCTAACAATCTCTTTCTGCTTTTGATCCAAGCGATAACTCAGGAAAGTCAACAGACTTGCGGCAATGGCAACGATTCCTCCAACCCAAGTTACATTCATTAGCTCCCCCTGATGGTATACGATTCCCCCCAGTGCGGAGCCGAATGCGATACCGACATTGCTTGCGACTGGCATCAATGAAGCGGCGAGTCCTGTTGCTTTCGGCTGATAAATACCGGCAAGGTCTATCAAATAAAGCTGGGTAGAAGTTGTTAAAAGGATGGCCATTAATGACATCAGGCCAATGTTAACCAATCCGAAAATCAAATTGTTTGTCGTCCAATATAAACTGATCAGAACAATGGCTTGCACGAGAAAAACAAATCTGAGCCGTCCGATCGCATTGCGGCTGGCAATTTTGCCTGCAAGTATGTTGCTGAAAATCGAAATGAATCCATAGCCGAACAGGATCAGACTGATGGAACTGCCTGGCTCTTCCATTTGTTTCAGGATTGGAACGAGATACGTAAAGACGGAATACGTTGCTCCAAATCCAAGGGACGGGATGAAAAAAGCCATTAAGATTCGTGGGTGTGTCAGCAGAGAGAATTGATCACGCATCGAACTGCGGGCTTGCTTTTGCAAATCAGGCAACACGAAGAAAGATGCTAAAAAGGCAACTCCCCCGAGAAGCGCGGTTAACGTAAAGGTTGCATTCCAGTTGTACCAGCCAGCGATTAGCGTGCCCAGTGGAACGCCAACCACATTTGCAAGGGTAAAGCCGCCAAATACAAAGGAGATGGCAAGGCTGCGTTTTGCGGTCGGCATGGTTTCACTGGCAACCATCATGGCAAGCGAGATCAACACTCCTGTGACAATGGCCGTCATCATTCGGAGTCCAAGGAGCAGGAGATAGCTTGATGATATGACGCATAGAGCATTCAGAATGATGAACGCTCCTATTAAAAACAGCATCCATTTGCGCTTTGGAAAATGGCTTGTTGCTGACATGACGAGCGGTGTGGCAACAGCAAACGTAATTGCAAAGGCAGAAACAAGAGTGCCGGCCTGTGAATTTGTTATCTGAAGACTCGAAGAAATATCGGTCAGGATCCCGACGATCACAAATTCGCTTGTCCCAAGAACAAATGTTAATAGAGAAAGTGTAAAAATAAGCAGCCAATGCTGCTTAGTCAATTCTAATGTTTCCATAATGGACCTTCCTTCTTAGATGAACATACTTGTATTTCACGGTAAATAAACAATTTAACTATGATACCATAGATCCGCTTTGCGAACGGAATAAAACATCTGGTAATTGCATGATGAATCTTCCTATTACATAGGTCAAAAGTCATCGGGAACCGTTTTAGCAGCTGTTGCATTGGAAGCACAAGAACCGTCCCGGTGCTTCAGGCATTTAACCTCTAATGTAAAGTTTGTACATCTAAATAAGAAAATGGATATTGACATAAAAATGATTTCGGTTACAATTGAGATTGAATATCAATTGCAATTATACATAGGGGAGTGTCAATGGTGAAGAAGTTCAGTCTTTTTATAAGTTTCATGCTTGTATTAGTACTAGCCTTAACTGGCTGCGTGAGCAGTACGGACAAAAATAATGAATCGAAAGAATCTGCAGGTAAAGAAAAAACTGAGGATCCAGGTGCGGTCAATGTTTATACAAGCCGTCATTATGAGGCAGACCAAGAGCTCTATAAAAAATTCGAAGAACAAACAGGCATTAAAGTAAATGTCGTTGAAGGTGAAGGCGATGAACTGATGGAGCGCTTAAGCATGGAAGGTGAAGCAACTGAAGCGGATGTGTACATCACGGCAGATGCAGGAAACCTTTATCAGGCAAAAGATCGTGAACTGCTTCAGGCTGTTGAGAGTGACGTTCTTGCTGAAAACATCCCGGAAAAACTTCGTGATGTCGACAATCAGTGGTTTGGTCTGACTAAACGCGCACGTGTCATTGTGTATGCGAAGGACCGCGTGAAACCGGAAGAGTTATCAACATATGAGGCTTTAACAGAGCCTGAATGGAAGGACCGCGTAGTCGTGAGATCTTCTGAGAATATGTACAATATGTCTCTTTTAGCATCATTCATTGATGTGATGGGTGCTGATAAAGCGAAGGAATGGGCAGCCGGCATTAAAGGAAACATGGCCCGTGATCCTGAGGGCGGTGACCGTGATCAGGCTAAAGCGGTAGTGGCCGGTGAAGCGGATGTTGCGATCATGAACACGTACTATTTAGGAGTTATGGCAAACGGTGAAGATGAAGAAGAACGCAAAGTAGCTGAAAATGTCGGTGTATTCTTCCCGAACCAGGAAACAACAGGTACACATATTAACGTAAGCGGCGCGGGTGTTACAAAGAACGCGAAAAATAAAGAAAATGCTGTGAAGTTCATTGAATTCCTGAGCGGCAAAGAAGCACAGGGTCAATTTGCGGAAGCAAACTACGAATACCCTGTAAACAAAAACGTTGAGCCTTCGGAATTCCTTAAGGCATGGGGAGATTTCAAGGAACAGGATGTGAACCTTTCTGTCCTTGGAGAAAATCAGCAGGAAGCGATTCGCATTTTCAACGAAGTAGGCTGGAAGTAAGCGGCTGTTGAATGTTAAATAAGAATGTTGTCCAGGTAAGAGGGGCTCTTGGCGGAGCCCTGATCCGGCAAAATATGGACAAATCATGAACCGAGGCACATGTTACAGGTGCCTCGGTTTTATTTATTGCAATTTAGTATTCTATTTGATAATGATTTTCATTATAATGAAGATGGATAAAGTAAGAGGTAACCGGTTTCATGAACAAAGGATGTGACAACAGTGAATCGATTCCATTGGTCAAGAGTGCGCCACAAAGGCTGGGCACTGACAAGTTTAGTACTAATCGCAATCATATTCATACCAAATATCATTATCGCAGTAAAATTCTTGACGGAACCTAACGAAAACTGGCTGCATATCCGGGAGTATTTACTAAAGGATTACTTGCAAAATTCAGTGATCATCGTCTTTTTTACCGCCTTGACGACCATGCTGATTGGAACAAGTCTGGCATGGCTGATTACGATCTACCAATTTCCGCTCCGGAATTTTTTGAAGTGGGCATTGATTTTGCCGTTGGCGATTCCGCCTTATATAGCTGCCTACACTTTTCATGGCATGCTGAACTATACGGGGTTTGTACAGTCTACCTTGCGCAACACTTTCGACGTACAGGTCAAGCAATCCTATTTTGATATGATGAGCATTCCAGGGGCTGTATTTATTTTTACAGTGACATTATTTCCTTACGTGTATGCTATCACGAGAAGTTTTTTTCAGAATTTATCCGCCTCGATTTTAGAAAATGCCCGATTACTTGGCGGAAATGATGCGGATACATTTTTCCATGTCGCGCTGCCTATTTCCAGAGCTGCGATTGTAGGCAGTGTGACTCTGGTTATCCTTGAAGTTCTGAATGATTACGGAGTGACAAGCTATTTCGGAATCCAAACGGTGAGTACCGCGATTTTTAAAACGTGGTATGGAATGATGGACCTGGATTCGGCACTAAAGCTTGCCGGAACACTGATGATTCTTGTCATGATCGTTTTAATGATAGAACGGATTCTTAGAGGCAGAAAGAAATTTTATGATCCTTCATCAAAGGTGAGGCCGATTCAGCCAAAAGTACTTACTGGCGCGAAAGCATGGTGGGTTTTTGCCTATTGCTTCGGTATTTTCACCCTAACGTTCATCATTCCCCTGCTGCAGCTGCTGCAGTGGGCGTTTATGACGTATGAGAACGTGTTTAACGCAGAATTTCTTCTGTTAGCGAAAAATTCAGTGTTTGTTGCAGGGATTGCTTCTTGTTTGATCATTGTTATCGCGTTGATCATTTCGAATTACACCCGCCTGCAGCCCGGGTTAGGAACGAAATTCATTTCACGGGTGACGACGCTTGGCTATTCGATACCTGGTGCGGCCATTGCAATTGCAATCATCACGATTTTTATTTCACTGGATCAATTCATTGTTTCGTTTTTGGCCCAGTTTGATCTGAAGCCTGAGTTTGTGCTCAGGACAACGCTTGTCATGTTGATTTTTGCTTATGTGATCAGGTTCCTGGCAATCGGCTTTAACAACATCGAGGCGGGATTTGAGAAGATCGGAAATCGCTATTCGGAGACTTCAAGTGTGCTCGGAGCTTCAACGTTAAAGACATTCTTCCGCATCGACCTTCCCCTGCTGCGCGGAGCGGCCGTCAGCGGATTTATCTTGGTGTTTGTGGACATTTTAAAAGAACTGCCTTTAACCTTGTTCCTGCAGCCGTTTAATTTTTCAACTCTCGCTACACAGGCGTTTAAATACGCGAATGATGAACGTGTTCAGGAAGCTTCTGTTGCTTCCCTGCTCATTATTTTCATCAGCGCGCTGTGCATCTTTCTTTTTCACCGCGTACTTGATAAGGAGGCAAAATGATGTATATCCAAATCAGAGACCTGCAGTTTCAATATAAACATGGAAATCGTAATACGCTTGAACGTATTCAGATTGAGATCGAACGTGGAGAGATCATTTCCATTCTCGGGAAAAGCGGCAGCGGCAAAAGCACGCTCCTGCGCATCATTGCGGGGCTTGAAAATCCTTCTGGAGGAAGCCTTGAGGTGAATGGAGAGGTGATGTTTAATTCCTCTACATTTATTGCGCCTGAGAAGCGCGGAATCGGGGTAGTGTTTCAGGATTATGCCCTGTTTCCCCATATGACCGTCGGACAAAACATCATGTACGGCCTGCGGAAAATGAGCAGAAAGAAAAAACAGGAGCGTCTGGAGGAAATGCTTGATTTAGTGAATTTAGCAGACTACAGGCAGCGA
Organism: Metabacillus idriensis; assembly: GCF_009674765.1. GTDB lineage: Bacteria > Bacillota > Bacilli > Bacillales > Bacillaceae > Bacillus_P > Bacillus_P idriensis. Next base: position 53,999 of record NZ_WKKF01000002.1, read on the forward strand.
TATCCCTACGAACTGAGCGGAGGACAGCAGCAGCGGGTGGCACTGGCGAGGGCGCTTGCACCAGCACCGTCCTTACTGCTGCTTGATGAACCGTTCAGTAACCTGGATGCGGATCTTCAGGAAAAAATCCGTGATGAACTGAAAGATGTGCTGAAGAAAACCGGCATCACGTCTATTCTTGTGACACATGACGTCGCTGATGCCGAAGCCATTGCTGACCGCATCTTCTACATGAATGAGGGCATACTCGCTGATCATGCCCGCGAACTGGCAGGAGTTAACGGATAAAAAAGCAGGAGAAACTTGAGACTGACCGTAAGCAAATCGAACTCTCTCAATAAAAGCCAAAAATAGACATCTATTTTTGGCTTTTTGTCATTCTATTATACAACCGTCCCAGCTTCAGACAAGACCTTCTTTTCCCCGCCCAGCTCCGGATGCACCTTCCGCACGACACTTGGTCTTGCTAAAACCACAACCACCCCAATAAGGATTGCCGCTGAAGCAACCAGGATGTACTGACCCGGTACGGCGTCGTACAGGAATCCAAACAAAATCATCCCGAGCGGCATGAGGGCCATGGCCATGGTTTCGATGAGGGAGAAGACGCGGCCTTTGTAGTCGTCTTCGATCATTTTTTGCATCATGACCTGGATGGGTGTGTTGACGATGATAATCATGGAGCCGAAGCTGAACATGAGGATGAGATAGAAGGTGAATATGGTCCAGTAGGACATGGAAACCATTAATGGCAGCGCAATGGCTCCCATGATGATGCCCATTGCGAGTATGCCGCGTTTTGAGACGAGAAAGGGATACTTGACTTCTTTTCGGACTGAGAAGTAAATGGATAAGACAAGCATGCCGATGGCGAAGGCTCCTTGGGTGAATCCGAAATGCTTTGATGCAAGGTTTAATTTTTCAATTAAGACGTAGGAGTAGCCTACTTCAAATGCCCCGAACAGGAAGTTGATGATGAGGGAGAGCCAGATCAGGGTCATGAGTACCTGCTTTGTTTTCAGATAGCGCACGCCTGCTCTCATACTCTGCCACATGGATTCCTCTGGCTTCCCTTCGGCCTCTGTTTTACGTTTTGCGAAGAGAGTGAAATTCATGGTGGATTCAAGGATAACAGCTATGATGGAAGCGGCGATGTAGATGACCAGAAAGATTTCCATTGAAACGGCTCCATATAATAAGCCGCCGGCTGCCGGACTGCCGATGGCGGCAAAGGACATGGCGATTTGGTTTAAAGACATCGCCCTTTGGATGCGTGCTTCGTCGACTAAGCCGGTAATCGAGGACGTGAACGTGACAGAAGAGAATGAGGATGCGATGGCCAGGATGCTTGTTGTAATATAGATGGCGGTTAGTGAGAGTCCGTATGTCAGGCTTACGTAAAGAAGTCCGCTGATGGCAAGGGTAGTCGAGATCTGTGCGAGGATGACGATTTTTTTCCGTGAGTATTTGTCTGCGACATAGCCTGCAAAGGGTGAAATCAGCGTTCGCGGCAGAATGTTGCAGAGCAGGTTTGCGGCAAAGCTTGCGGCCGATCCGGTGATCTGCAAGATGTGGAAGCTGATGGCAAAGGCATACACCTGTGCGCCAAACGATGAGATGAGCTTGCTGATGGTGAATGTGAACAAATGGTAAGTCGCCATTTTCAACTTTTTACTTTCATCCATTAAAAACCCTCCATATACAAAAAAAAGTTTAATTTAATTAAACAAATTATAACGCAGTCAGCTCTTCCATTTCAAGGAAAAGTTTAATAAAATTAAACTAATGAGATTAATTGGGGTGTTAACCATGCTTGGGGAAAGAATACGAAAACTGCGGAAGCAAAAAAAGCTGACACTTGAAGAGCTTGCGGGATCGGAGCTTACGAAAGGAATGCTCAGCCTGATTGAAAACAATAAAGCGAATCCGTCCATGGAAAGCCTGGCTTATATAGCAAAGCGTCTTGAGGTGGATGTGTCACAGCTGGTAAATGAGGTCAACGTGGTTGAGCTGAGAGAAGTGCTGGATAAGGCAGAGAATTTATACAGTATGAACAAGGAAGACCCAGCCGGTAAGTATGAAAAACTCATCCAGCTTATAGAGCCGCATATCCATAAGCTCCATCAGGGATATGAAGCTGCAAGGCTGCTGGACCTCTACGGGCGAAGTTTGTACCGGGAAGAGAAGGAATGGAAGGAGCCAATTGATAAAGCTGCGGCACTGTATGAGCAGATGAACATTACACAAAAGCGGGCAAGTATCGGACTTTTTCGGGGAATTGTTCCTTTTATCGGGCATCATTACGAAAAAGCATTGGAAGTTTTGCTTTTTGAGCGAAGTGAGATCGAAAAAAGGTTTACATACATTGACCCGATTACAAGGCTGGATTTAGATTATCATGAAGCGGTCCTTCACTTTGCTGTCGGCAACACAGAATCTGCAAAACGCGTGATGAATAATGCGATTGCCTTTTCAAAAGAAAATAAGACGTTTTACTTAATTGATGATTTGTACCGGCTGGCAGCTGCTTCTGCACAAATGGCTGAGGACGCAGAGCTGTATAACTACTACATCATGAAATTGAAGCAGTATGCTGAATTCTCAGAAGATGAAGGATCCTGGTTAAGCTATCATATTTTCAGCATCGAATCCCTCATTTCGGTCAAGAACGATTACCATTCCGCACTGGAGATCATCCATTCGTACTTAGAGGATTCTGAGTCCACCCTGAAATTCAAGGAATGGTTCTATCTTGAAAAAGGGAAAGCCTTGCATGGGCTCGGGGAATATGAGGAGGCCATCCGGTATTTGGATCAAGCGGAAGTTCCGCCCTACCATCACCACCCGTTTGATTTGTCTCAATTTTACCTGAAGGATACGTACAAAGCCCTTTGCTATGAAAAGCTTGGTGATTCAGAAAAAGCATTGGAGGCCGCCAGGACAGCGGTGGAACAGTTTGAGGCGATGCCGGATTCGCCGTATAAGGAATTTAGTAAGAAGACGTATGATGAGCTTGGCGGGAAGGGTGGGTAAACCTTCTAATAGGAAGATAACCTGTATTCATTGACAAACCCATCCCCACCCTCTACAATTAATCATTATTCAGAAATACTCAAATTTAAAATAAAGCAAGCTATGATGGCTGTGGATCACACTACAGCAGGAGCAGCTTCTGGAGAGACCGCTTGGTTAGCGGCGCCGAAGGGTTCACAATCTCAGGCAAAAGGACAGAAGGGTATGGAATTGGGGTTTGTCGCGCCTGTTTTTTTGGGAGCGGCAGCTGCTGTTTTGGTATTCTTCTAAAGAGATTGGGATTCTTCCAGTCTCTTTTTTTATTGGGTTTTTTTACATCTTAGAAGGAGGAGTTCAGAATGGCACAGCAGGAATTAAAGAGAGATTTGGCGAACCGCCATGTGCAGCTGATTGCAATTGGCGGTACGATTGGGACGGGGTTGTTTTTGGGTTCGGGCAAGGCGATTCAGCTTGCGGGACCATCTATTATATTCGCTTATTTGATTGTTGGGATTGCGTTGTTTTTTATGATGAGGGCGCTTGGGGAGCTGCTGCTGTCAAAAGCGGGCTATCAGTCGTTTACGGATATTGCGGAGGACTATCTTGGACCGCGGGCTGCGTTTGTGACAGGATGGACGTATTGGTTCTGCTGGATTATGACGGCGATGGCTGATGTGATTGCGGTAGGTGTTTACGTGCAATATTGGTTTGACATTCCGCAGTGGGTTCCGGCACTTGTCTGTTTGCTTCTTTTACTTGGGTTCAATCTTTTGACGGTGAAGCTCTTTGGGGAATTGGAGTTTTGGTTTGCTTTGATTAAGGTGGTTACGATTCTGGCGTTAATTGTGATTGGGGCTGTTTTGCTTGTGGTGGGATTTCAGACAGATGCGGGAGCAGTTTCGGTGAATAATCTGTGGGAGCATGGCGGCCTGTTTCCTAACGGGGTGACCGGATTTTTGCTTTCGTTCCAGATGGTTGTGTTTGCGTTTGTCGGAGTGGAATTGGTCGGAGTTTCGGCGGCGGAAACATCCAATCCGAGAAAAAATATTCCGTCTGCCATTAATAAAATTCCGTTCCGAATTTTGTTTTTCTATGTCGGCGCTCTGATTGTCCTGCTTTGCATCAATCCATGGACGCAATTAAATGCGGCGGAGAGTCCTTTTGTGAAGACATTCAGCTTAATCGGCATTCCGCTTGCGGCAGGGATCATTAATTTTGTTGTTCTGACTTCAGCTGCGTCTGCCTGCAACAGCGGGCTGTTTTCGACTAGCCGGATTCTGTTTACTTTAAGCAAAAGTGACCAGGCGCCTGCACCTTTTAGGAAACTGACTAAAAATCATGTGCCTGGGAACGCGCTTTGGATATCTGCACTTGTCGTTTCAGCGGGAGCACTCCTGAGCAAGCTGATTCCGGAGCAGGCTTTTGGCATCGTAACGACAATCAGTGCCATCTGTTTTATCTGGGTGTGGAGCGTTATTCTGATCTGCCATATAAAATATCGAAAAAACCGTCCGGATCTGCATGAGAAGTCAGCATTTAAAGCACCGCTTGCTCCGTTCATCAACTATGCGGTTCTGACGCTGTTTGGGATGATTTTAATCGTGATGCTCGTTGCGGATGCTACCCGTCCGGCGTTATTGCTGACGCCTCTGTGGTTTATTCTATTATTTATACTGTATTTATCTAAAAGAGATCCCTTGCCGTAACTTGCAAGGGTTTTTTCAGTCTATCCTTCAAAACCCCCCTCCCCGTTTTCAAGCTTCAGCAGTGTCTGTTCCTGGCCGCTTTTTTACGGTCACCTCCAGCTTTTTTCCATTGAGATACATCACGTAGAACCTTATCATAAGTAATACCGCAAATGAAAAGCTGTCAATCTAACAACAACTTCAAACCAAAGCCATAGCTCATACAAGATACTGAGTTATGGCCTTGGTTTTTAAGCTGTATAGACCTTGTAAACCAACTTCTCCCTTTTGTAAAAACCCAAAATAGTTTATAATTATCAGATAATAGTAAAATTTAATCTATTCATAATAGACTGTGATAAACTTATAAGTGAAAAGAAAAGTGTATGTTCCAAGGTGGTGCCTTGCTTTTTGAAACACCTAAGGAGGCGCCTGCTCGTTTTTGCAAATTTAGGGGATAAGGATGGGTAGCATGAGCAGCTTACAGAACAAAACAGACGTGATATTGATTGGGGCCGGAGTCATGAGTGCGACTTTGGGATCATTATTAAAAGAGTTAGCACCGGAATGGGAAATCAAAGTGTTTGAGAAGCTCGCAAGCGCAGGGGAAGAAAGCTCGAATGAATGGAATAACGCGGGTACGGGCCATGCTGCACTGTGTGAGCTAAACTATACATCGGAGAAATCGGACGGATCTGTAGATATTAGCAAAGCTGTAAAGATTAATGAACAGTTTCAGCTTTCCAGACAGTTTTGGTCTTATCTTGTAAACAGCAATCTGATTCGTAATCCGCAGGACTTTATCATGCCAATTCCTCATATGAGTTTTGTTGAAGGGGAAAAAAATGTAGCGTTTTTGAAAAAGCGTTTGGAAGCGTTGTCAGAAAATCCTCTGTTTCAAGGGATGGAGTTTTCCGATAATCCAGAAAAACTGAAGGAATGGATTCCGCTTATGATGGAAGGCCGGACATCGAATGAGCCGATAGCGGCAACAAAAATCGATTCTGGAACGGATGTTAACTTTGGTGCTTTAACACGCATGCTGTTTGATTACTTGAAGACTAAAAATGTTGAGATCAACTACAAGCATAGCGTTGAGGATATGAAACGCACCAGTGATGGCTCGTGGGAATTGAAAGTGCGGAATGTCGACAGTGGTACTGTTGAACACCATACTGCTAAATTCGTCTTTATCGGCGGCGGGGGCGGAAGTCTGCCATTGCTGCAAAAAACCGGTATTCCTGAGTCAAAACATATTGGTGGATTCCCGGTAAGCGGACTATTTTTAGTGTGCAAAAATCCGGAAGTTGTCGCGCAGCATCATGCAAAAGTATACGGTAAAGCTAAGGTTGGTGCGCCTCCAATGTCTGTTCCGCATCTTGATACAAGATATATCGACAACAAAAAAACATTGCTGTTTGGACCGTTTGCCGGGTTCTCGCCAAAGTTTTTAAAAACGGGTTCGAATTTGGATTTGATCGGTTCAGTCAAACCGAATAATGTCGTTACGATGCTCGCAGCAGGCGTTAAAGAGATGGCTTTAACAAAATACCTGATCCAGCAAGTCCTGTTATCGAATGAAAAGCGCATGGAAGAATTACGAGAGTTTATTCCGAACGCTAAAAGCGAGGATTGGGATATCGTAGTAGCGGGCCAACGTGTACAAGTTATCAAAGATACAGATGCCGGTAAAGGAACACTTCAATTCGGTACGGAAGTTGTCAGTGCCGCAGATGGTTCGGTTGCTGCATTACTCGGCGCTTCTCCGGGTGCTTCCACTGCTGTTCACGTAATGCTTGAAGTATTTAAAAAATGCTTCCCGCAGCATATGAAAGAGTGGGAACCGAAAATAAAAGAAATGATACCTTCTTATGGTGTGTCACTAGTGAACAGCCCAGAGCTTTTCCAAGAAATTGATGCTTCAACCGCACAGACACTTGGTTTAAGTAAAAAAGAACTGGTCTATAGTTAATTCTTTGGATTTAGAAACAAAGGCCTGCGTAATGAAATTGTTCAAAGCCAGGTACAAAAATTGAAAAAGCAAAAAAATTAGAGGATGAACCGAAGCTAATGAAAAGTTCGGCTCATCCTCTTTCTATTTACCATTCTTTCGGCTCGTAATTTAATTCACTGAATAGCTGAGTGCGTTCTTTTTTTGATAGATCTCTCCACTGACCAGGGGGAAGGTTTCCTAAATGGATATTCATGATTCGGACTCTCTGCAGTCTTAAAACTTGGTATCCGAGCTCTTCGCACATACGGCGGATTTGGCGGTTCAGTCCTTGTTTTAAGATGATTTTAAAGTCATATTTTGAAAGCTGTTCTACTTCGCAAGGAAGTGTTTTTGTCCCTAAGATTTTCACGCCGCTTGCCATTTTCTCCAGAAATTCAGGCGTGATCGGCTTGTCTACTGAAACGTTATATTCTTTTTCATGAGCATTTTCTACACGAAGAATTTCGTTTACAATGTCTCCGTCGTTTGTGAGAAGGATTAAGCCATCGGAGTCTTTATCCAGACGTCCAATATTATAAATTCGCAAAGGGTGATTGACTAGATCAATGATATTTCCTTTTACGTTTTTTTCTGTTGTACTTGTAATGCCTACAGGTTTATTAAGCGCGATGTAAACATTATTTCTAGAGACTTGGATAGCGCTCCCGCTAACCCGGACATCGTCCCCGGGCTCAACCCGGTCCCCAATTTTCGCTTTTCTTCCATTGATCGTGACTCTTCCTTCTTCAATTAATTTATCGGCGCCTCGTCTGGACGCTTTTCCAGATTCACTGATAAATTTATTAATACGCATGCATATCACAGCCTTAAGTGAGAATTGTATAGTTAAGAATACCTTAAGTATTACCTTGTTCTCAAGTGCTATTTATAACCTCGCTGTCTTTAATAACTGCAAAATTCTTTCTGTTTTCATGGATGATTTATGATATGTTGAAATTCTTCACTAATAATGACATCATATAAAAGTTCCTTACCTATAAATCATTTCCCAAAGGATAACTCTGTAAAAGTACTGATTTATTTGCACTTAAGAATAGATTTTTGAGAAAAAACCTTAAAAGCAGCTTTGCATTTTGCGTCTGCCCTAAGGATAGAGAAATTTTTTAATAGAAAGGGGTTAATTGCTTATGAAATACTTTAAATCACAGATGAAACAGCTGATCAAAGAAAATAAGGAATTGCAAGATAAGCTGAATGGATTGATGAATGAACATAGCCTTGAGAAAAACTTTGCCCTCAAAGCCCTATATCATTCAGAGGTTGCGGAAGGCGGAAAATATCAGCTTGCCTATCAAGCGCTGGACTTGCCTAAAAGATAGGTCTTTTTTGCAAAGAAAATAATCCAAATTATAAGACTGTTGAGATGCCTCAACCGCTTTTTATTATGGTTTTAGTCATATTTTTATTCGGTCAATTTTTCAGAAGTCCAAAGACATCCGCTTCATAAAAGCCGCTGCGACGGATTTTATTTGTGGCTTCTCCTTTTAGGACCAGTAGATGAAGAGAATCATAAAACGAGTAGCCGGACTCCAATTTCAATGTTTAAAATCGTAAAAATCTATATAATATAGGAAAAGATCATTTCGAAAACGAGGTGACATATGCAAGTCATTTGCGAAAAAAGAACCTATTCAAGAGAGTTTCACTCACATCAGCATGACTTTGGGCAGTTTCTTTTTCCCCTTCAAGGAACTCTTGAGATTCAAACGGATAGGCAGGAGCTGCACCTGAGCGGAGATGCTTGCTTTTACATACCGCCAGACTTCACTCATCACTATCGTTCTACAGACAGGAATGAATTTCTGATTTTGGACATTCCAACTCATTATTTGCAAGGCAAAACGGAGAGTATGTATCTAAAGCTTGATCAGCAATGGTCCTCCATCCGGTTTTTGCTGCTGGAAGAGGCCGGCAGCCATCAGGGAGGATTGAATGAACTCACAAGATATGTAGCTCAAAAACTGCAGAAGTCCCTTTCTCCTTCCATTACGTATCTTCATCAGCAATATAAGCGTCCGATCAAAATGGAAACCCTGGCGGAGATCGAACATTATCATCCTGTCTATTATTCAGCCTGGTTTAAAGAGAAAACAGGGAAAAGTCCAAAGGCCTATATCTCTGAGCTGCGGATGAATGAAGCAAAGCGGCTATTAATGGGGACTTCCTGGCCAATATCAAGCATCAGCGAAGAGGTAGGGTTTGAGAATGTTTCTTCCTTTACGAGATGGTTCACAAGCTGCGAGGGCATTTCTCCTAAAGCATACAGAAAAATGAATATCTGATAAAAAGAACCTTAAACTTGGTAAAGAAAAACGGTCTGTTCTTCTTTATGATGATGATATAGGTTCTTTTTTATTGGGGTGAAAACGATGAAGGAAAAATTGGCTCCGCTGTGGGTCCTGCTCGCAGGCGTATTATGGGGAACAACCGGTACGGCACAGACTTATGCTCCAGAAGCTGCACATCCGATTGCCGTCGGGGCGGCGCGTCTTGCGGTTGGAGGTATCTCCTTATTGATTATTGTTCTAATGCTCGGTCAGTTAAATCTGCGTAATTGGCCAATCAAGGTGACATTCGCTGCAGCTTTATGTATGGCTGCCTATCAGCCGTTATTTTTCACAGCGGTTCAAATAACCGGAGTGGCAGTCGGTACTGTTATCGCTATTGGAAGCGCCCCCCTTCTATCGGGTGCCCTGGAGTGGCTGGTGCTGAAGAAAAATCCATCAAGAGGCTGGTGGTACTCAACCTTTCTATCAATCTTTGGATGTATCTTGCTATTTTCAAATAATGACTCAATGAGTGCTGCTCCATCTGGTATTATCATGGCTCTCGGGGCCGGTTTATCCTTTGCTGTTTATACACTGGTCAGCAGGCGGCTTGTGCAGAATTATCCTTCTTTATCGGTTGTAGCGGTTGTTTTTACTCTCAGTGCGGTCTTTTTATCTCCATTTCTCTTTCTATATGACATGAGTTGGATTACGGAGCCTGAGGGGCTCTCGGTAAGTCTCCATTTGGGCATTATGTCGACGGGTATTGCCTACCTTCTTTTTGCCAAAGCCCTTTACTACGTTCCTTCCTCAACAGCGGTCACGCTCGCATTGGCAGAACCTTTAACTGCTGCTTTGCTGGGTGTGCTGCTGGTTGGGGAAAAGCTGGATTTCGTTTCTTGGGCGGGCGTATCTTGTTTGTTGGCGGGGATTGGGATTTTGGTGGTTTTGAGAGCTAAGTAAAAAGAGGAAGTATCTGTAAGTTGATGATTGATTACCTCAAAACGAATGACAAGAACAAGAAAAACTCCAGCCAACCAGCTGGAGTTTCTCTTACAATGCCTCTTTAATCACTTTTTTAGAATACAGCACAGACAGCACTCCAAAGATCGAGTAAAGCACCGTATACAATCCCATAACAATAATCATCGGAGTCCAAACCTCAGCTCCAAATAAAAACCATCCAGACTGCACGGCGAAATAACTGTGCAGCAATCCAATGATTAGTGGAATTCCAAAGTTGAAGAGCTGTTTGGCTTGTATGCCTTTCAGCAAGTCTCCCTGTGTAAAGCCAAGTTTTCGCAAGATGGTGTAATTCGGTTTTTCTTCTTCGCTTTCACCCATTTGTTTAAAGTAAAGGATGCACCCTGATGTTACCAGGAAGGACAGCCCAAGGAAGCCGACGATGAACATGGCCATTCCCATGTTGCGCTTCTGGCTGTTCAGAACTTCAAGCTGGGAATCGTTTGGGGCGTTTTCACCCAGTTTTAAGGATGTGAAAATGGTATTTGCTTCTTTTCCTTCTTCCTGGTCCGGTATTTCAACAGCAATATAAGTAGATGTCGGCTGCTGAACATCAGGATTCATATCTTCTTTCAGCTGCTTAAAGACCGTATCATCGACAATGGCTGTCGGCATTCCCCCGGATGTGAAATACCAGGACACTGGAGAATCTTTTTCCATACCCAAGTAAGTTTGCGGGATTTTTGTTGTTTTTCCAAGAAGAGTAACGGTTCCGCTTTCATCAAGCGGCATGAATTTTTGCAGCAGGTCGCTGTAGCCTGTGAAGATCGTTTCTTCCTTAGAAAGTTCTTTTCCTGCCGCTTTTTCACTTATGACAGGAAGAGTCATCTTGCTCGGATCATAATTCAGCCCTTCAAGTTTGGCGCTGAAAATGTCGCTGATATCCACTTCTGCCATTACGATATCAGTAGATTCCGTGTCATATCCTATCCCAGCAGAATCCAAAGCTTTTTCAAACTGAGCAGCATCTTCGCTTTCAGTAAAGGAAAAGTCAGCAGGCACTTGGTTCTGTGCGGTTTTTTCTGCTGAGTAATAAGAGATGTAGCTCAAGGACAGCAACCCGATCGCAAGTGATGAGACCGTCGTAATGATTGTCAGCAGCAGGGCATTTGATTTCATCCGGAACATGATGGATGAAAGAGACAGAACCTCGCCAACCTTCAAATAGCCATCTTTTTTCTTTCTGATGAGATGGAAAATAAAGCTGACAGACCCTTTGTAAAAAAGATAGGTTCCAAGGATAACAGAACCGAGAATAAATAGCATGGCGCCATATAGGGCCATCATGGATTTAAAGTCTCCGCCAAAAAGCTTAGAGGAAACATAGTACCCTGCAGCAATCATCATGATGCCCAGGATGCCAATAGACATTTCGAAAAAGGACATCTTTTTCACTTTCTCTTCTGCTGATGAGAGCACTCTGAACAGCGAGAGGATGCTCTGTCTTTTAATAAACAGATAGTTCATCAGCATGATGAGAAGGTATATGATTATGAAGACAATCAGTGTCTGCATGAAGGCCTGGGCGGAAAAGTGGAGTTTAGCTACCTCATCCACCCCAGTAATTTTGAATAAGATCATCATCACTAATTTTGATGCCGCAAAACCTGCGAAAATACCAAGAACAAGAGATCCAAAGTACAGCAGGAAGTTTTCTGCCGTTAAAAGGCGGAAAATCTTATGCTTTGTCATTCCGATCAGCTGAAACAGTCCAATCTCTTTGCTGCGGCGTTTAATGAAAATGTTATTGGCGTAGAGCAAAAAAATCGTCACGATGGCAATCAGCAGGACAGATGCAGCCCGGATGCCGGCCCCTCCTTTGATGGAACCTTCTACCGCGTCCATAGAAGGGTCATATTGCAAGGTGACAAAAGCAAAATACAGGGCCACGCTGAAAATGAGGGCAAAAATATAGAGATAGTAGTTTTTTATATTTTTTTTCAGGTTTTTGATAATCAGCTGATTAACGTTCATCCTGAACACCGCCCAGAACGCCTTGCGTTTTCATGATGTCTTTAAAGAATTCCTGCCTTGTCTGACCGCCTTTGTTTAACTGAGTATAGATCTGTCCGTCTTTTATAAAGATGACTCTGCTGCAGTAGCTTGCAGCAGCAGGGTCATGTGTGACCATGACAATGGTTGCTTTTCGTTTTTCATTAAGCTCGGTCAATTTATTCAGCAGGTCAGCAGCCGATTTAGAATCGAGTGCGCCTGTTGGTTCATCGGCAAAAATAATGCTTGGTTCATGAATAAAGGCCCGTGCTGCAGAAGTACGCTGTTTCTGGCCGCCGGAAATTTCGTTCGGATACTTGTCTATTAGCTCGCAGATGCCGAGTTCATTTGCCAATGCCTGAAATTTTTGGTCCGCTTCTTTCTTAGGAACCTTAGAAATAGAAAGCGGCAGCAGGATATTTTCTTTCACTGTCAGTGTGTCCAGAAGGTTATAATCCTGAAAAATAAAGCCGAGATGATGCTTTCTGAATTCAGCAAGCTCCTTTTCCTTCATGCCCGTCATTTCTTTCTTTTCAATTTGAATGGTCCCGCCGCTCACTTTATCAATCGAAGACAGGACGTTCAGCAGCGTTGTTTTGCCTGAACCGGATGCACCCATGATGCTGACAAATTCGCCTTCTTGTATCGAAAGGTCAATCCCTTTAAGGACTTCCTGTTTATTAAACTTATTTCCGTAGCTTTTATGGAGCTTTGATGCTTCTAATATCGCCATACTTGCTTCCTCCTCTTCATTCATTACCTTTATTATAAAAAGGAGAAAGGTCCTTTTCCTTTTATTGTGCGAACAAAATGGAAAAGCATGTGACATTCTTGTCACACGCTAATGACGGCCGCAAAATCATTTCTTTTTGGAAAAGTTAACACAAATGCTGTTTCTGCGTTGACGATTGACTGTGCGTGAATATCGATTAGAAGGGGAGTGGCTGCTTTTTTAGCGAGATACAGCCCCATCCCTGTAGCAGCGTGATCTTGATGGTTGACGGTCGATGTGAAGCCTTTATCGAATATGCGCGGCAGGTCCTTTTGATCAATGCCCCGGCCGAAGTCTTTCACCTCAAGCCTTGTTTGATCATCCTGCATCCAGCTTTTTATAGAAATGTCAGAGGCCTCGCTGTATTTCACTGCATTCGTTAAGATCTGTCTAATAATAAATGCGAGCCATTTCGCATCACTAAGGACTTCCTTTTGATCAAGCTGAATGTCAAAACCAATCCCTTTTTGAATACACCATGACTTCAGCGTCTTAATCTCATTAAAAACTACAGTTTCCAAGTCGACTGTTTCTATATACAAATCGTTTTCTATAAACGGAATCCGTTTTTGATGCAGCTGCTGATCAAGCAGAAGGTGAATCCGCAGCCATTCATATGTCAATTGAATTTTCATTGCATCGTCTTCCATGCGCTCGATCATTAAATGCATGGCAGTTAGCGGGGTCTTCACTTCATGAATCCACGATAACAATTCATCTTTTTCCTGTTCAAGCGAAATTCTGCTGTGCAGCGCATCTTTTTTCAGCATCTCTGCCTGTTCGATGAGCGTTTTTTCAACCAACTGATCAAATGGACTTTCCGGAGCTGGAATGCTTGATAAATCAAGGTTGTTTTCCCGATCCTCCAGGCTTTTATAAAAAGCGGTTTCTTTATTGTACCGAACCATTAAGAAAACAAAGAATGAAATCATGGAAAGGAAGACAATATACAAAACAGGCTCAAATGGAATGGCTGAGTCGATGAAAGAAACAAAGAGAATCAGGACATGAATAAAAATGAAAAAGAATATCCAGCTGCGGCGTTCTTTTAAGAAACAGCGGATCATAGCGTTTCCTCTTCTGCCGCAAGATAGCCCTGTCCTACTTTTGTCTCGATAAAACGGCCAAGGTCAATCTCCTCGAGCCGCTTTCGCAGACGGTTGACATTCACCGTTAACGTATTATCGCTTATGAAGCGTTTATCATCCCACAGGCTGTTCATGAGTTTGTCTCTGCTGACAATTTTGTTTTTTTGTTCAATTAAAAGTTTGAGAATGAACATTTCATTCTTTGTCAGTTCAACGGAGCCTGCTTCATTCGTAACCGTATTTCGTTCATAATCAACCGCAGCATTGCACCATGTTTTCAGACTTACTTGTTCTGTATTGTAGTTATAAACACGGCGGAGAATGGCCTGAATCTTCGCGATCAGCACATCAAAGTGAAAAGGCTTTTGGACGAAATCATCGGCCCCAAGCTGCATGGACATGACCATATCAGTCGGATGATCCCGCGAGGACAAAAAGATGATCGGCACATTTGAATGGGCACGGATCATTCGGCACCAATGAAAACCGTCAAACTTCGGCAGCTGAATATCAATGATCACCAAATCAGGTTTAACTTCTGAAAATTCCTGCATCACTTTATTAAAATCATTGATTCCATAAACATCATATGACCATTGATTTAATCTTTCTTTCATTTCATTAAACAGGGTTAAATCATCTTCAATTAAAAGGAGTTTGAACAAAAATTTCACCACACTATAAGGTTTCTTTTACAATTATTGTATAGTAAAACAGATTTGTGTGCTATAGATCACATTGCACGGAATATTCATACTAATCTTGACATTGTTTCAATAGATTGCTATTGTAATAAAAAAATAATTTCTTATCCAGAGAGGTGGAGGGACTGGCCCTTTGAAACCTCAGCAGCAGGTCTATGAAGACACTGTGCTAATTCCAGCGGGTGAATGAACCTGATAGATAAGCATACCTTTATTTGTCAGCAACGCACTCTTTTTAAAGAGTGCGTTTTTCATTTTTTTGGATTTGAAAAAAGGGGAGTAGAAATGGAAGGTCAGCAGCAATTTCAGAGGAAAATGCAATCTCGTCATTTAGTCATGTTATCGCTTGGAGGTGTCATTGGAACAGGTTTATTTTTAAGTACAGGTTATACGATTCAGCAGGCTGGACCGTTTGGCACCATCCTGTCGTATCTAGTTGGGGCGCTGGTCGTTTATCTCGTTATGCTTTGTTTAGGGGAGTTATCAGTACATATGCCGGAGACTGGTGCATTTCACAGCTATGCCGCTAAATATATTGGTCCAGGAACAGGGTACACAGTAGCCTGGCTGTATTGGCTTACTTGGACGGTTGCGTTAGGTTCAGAATTTACGGCAGCAGGGCTGCTGATGCAAAGGTGGTTTCCATCCATTAACGTCTGGATTTGGAGCGCGGTATTTGCCTTGATGATCTTTTTATTAAATGCTGTGACGGTTAAGTTTTTTGCGGAGTCTGAGTTTTGGTTTGCATCGATTAAAGTCGTTGCCATAGTGATTTTTATTCTTTTAGGAGGAGCCGCAATTGTTGGCTTTATTCCGCTGACGGACTCTAGTTCTGCTCCATTCTTTACGAATCTTACAAGTGAAGGGTTATTTCCGAATGGTGCATTTGCCGTGATCATGACGATGCTTGCTGTGAACTTTGCTTATTCGGGAACAGAATTAATTGGGGTCGCAGCCGGAGAAACGGCAGAGCCTGAAAAAACAATACCCATCGCGATTCGAACAACATTATGGAGGTTGATCCTCTTTTTTGTAGGAACGATTGTTGTTTTATCGGCGCTGCTGCCTGCTTCGGATTCAGGGGTATTAAAGAGCCCTTTTGTTGCTGTTCTTGAACGAATTGGTCTTCCGTTTGCAGCAGATATCATGAATTTCGTTATCTTAACGGCTATTTTGTCTGCAGCAAACTCAGGTTTATATGCTGCTTCCAGAATGCTCTGGTCTCTTTCAAATAAGAAAACCATATCACCTATTTTTGCGAGAGTGACAAAGAAAGGTGTACCTATATATGCTGTGATATTCAGCATGCTGGGCGGTACTTTGGCTTTATTCTCAAGTATCATTGCGCCAGATACAGTGTATATCATCCTTGTCTCCATTTCAGGTTTAGCTGTGGTTGTCGTCTGGATGAGTATTAGTGCGTCACAGTTTTTCTTTCGCAGACAATATATCAAAGATGGTCATTCAGTAAAGGATCTGGTTTACCGGACGCCTTTCTATCCCCTGGTGCCGATCGCATCTTTTGTGCTGTGTCTCGCATCATTAGTTGGAATCGCATTTGACCCTGCACAGCGAATTGCACTCTATTGCGGCATTCCATTTATTTTGATTTGTTATGGAAGCTACTATTTAACTACGTATGTAAAGGAAAGAGGAGAAGGATATGCAGCAGAAAATCAATCCAATTGACGCTATTTTACATGACCATTCCATTATGATTCTTGATGGAGCACTTGCTACAGAACTTGAGCAGCACGGCTGTGATTTGGACGATCCCCTTTGGTCAGCCCGAATATTGCTGGAAAACCCGGAATTGATTTATCAGGTTCATTCAGACTATTTCCGTGCGGGAGCTGACTGTGCAATAACGGCAAGCTACCAGGCAACAATTGATGGGTTCTTGAAGCGGGGAATCGAAGAAATAGAAGCCTTGCAATTAATGAAGAAAACGGTGCTGCTTGCCAAAAAAGCAAGAGATGATTTTTGGAAGGAAGAAATGGGAGCTGTTAGACCAAAACCACTGGTTGCGGCATCAATCGGACCTTATGGCGCCTATCTTGCAGATGGTTCGGAGTATACAGGCAACTATGGTGTTACGGATGAAACATTAGAAGAATTTCATCGTCCAAGAATATCAGCTTTGATTGAAGCAGGTGCTGATTTACTGGCATTTGAAACGATTCCTTCCCTTCAGGAAGCAAACGTATTAAGTTCTTTATTGAATGAATTTCCCAATACATATGCATGGATGTCCTTTTCCTTGAAAAATGAGAAAGCGATTAGTGATGGCACCCTGCTAGAGGTTTGTGCAAATACCTTCGGATACAACGGGCAAATTGCTGCAATTGGCATCAACTGTGCACCACTGGAATTGGTGAATGAAGCCATAAAAGTGATCAGCAGCCATACAAAAAAACCGGTTATTGTATACCCGAATTCTGGAGAAGCCTATAATCCAGAGACTAAAACGTGGCATGGGCAGAAATCTTGCCTTGAACTGGATCAACAGTCAGAGGAATGGTACAAATCAGGGGCACGCTTAATAGGGGGATGCTGCCGGACGGCACCTCGCCATATTGAGAAAATTTCAAAAAAATGGCGGACTGGTGATAAGGTCAATTCTGAAGTTTAATAAATAAAACAGAGAAGGACATCCTCATTTGGGATGTCCTTTTTCTCACTGCTCTCATTATGCTGATGCAGAAGCATTAACTTTTGCCCACGCTGTCCTTTCCCTCTTCCCGTGCAGAAAATAATAAAGAAGAGAACTGGCAAGAACCGCAAATCCTAAAATCACATACAGGGTACTATAGCCTGTCACAGGAATAACAAAACCAAGCAGATATGGTCCAAATCCTAAACCAGCGTCAAGAAAGATAAAGAAAGTCGAAGTGGCGAGCCCCATGCGGTGAGGCGGTGTTAATTTTACGGCAATCGCCTGTGTCGTTGATTGCATGTTTCCAAATCCAAGTCCGATCAGAACACCTGAAAGCAAGAAAATGAAGCTGGTGCCAGCTGTGCTCAAAAGGAACATACCTGCTCCAAATAAGAGGAAGGCAGGGTACATAATGAAGTTTGCTCCTTTTTTGTCCATTAAGCGGCCGGTAAAAGGGCGTGATGCCAAGACAGCTGCTGCATAGACGATGAAAAAGAAGCTTGCTGTACTGACAAGATTAATGTCCATCGCATAGAAATTAATAAAGGAAAGGACGCTGGAATAGCAAAATGCCACCGCGAGAGTGATAAATGCGATCGGCAAAGCTCTTGGCTCTACAAAATTCGAAAGTTTGAATCCTCGTACTTCTGCCTTTTTTGCTGAACCATCAAGCGGGGGCACATATAGGAAAAAGGCAATGATTAAACTGCCGGCGCCTAATGCAACGCAGAAAGTAAAGATCGTATGAAAGCTTGTATGCTGGCTCAAGTACAGCCCGATGAAAGGGCCGATGGCTGTTGCAAGAGTTGCACTCATGCTGTAGTACCCGATGCCTTCCCCTTTTCGCGAAGCGGGAATAATCTGTGCTACGATGGTGCCTGTTGCTGTACTGGCCATACCCAGTGTAATTCCATGAACTAGACGGTTTATAAGAAGGAAGCCAAGGCCTAATTCAAAGAAGTAAAAGGCTGTTGTCAGAGTAAACAGGATAAGCCCTGTATACAGGATTTTTTTTCGGCTGAACGTTACGATAAGCCTTCCAATTAAAAGCCGGCCAATAAGTGCGCCTATAATGAATATCCCGGTTACAAGTCCCGCTGCGCTTGTAGAGGCACTGTATTCATCTACTGCAAAGACCGCAATGGTCACCATTAATAAGTAAAAGATTAACGTTAGGAAAAAATTGATGGACGACACGACAATAAAGTCTTTCGTCCATAGTTTGGATGCTGTCTGATTCACGTTTGGATCACCTTACTCTCTAATATTGTTCCGGATATCTCCCATAATCCGGATGACTTCAAGCTGTTCTTCCTCTGAAATCCCTTTTAAAATCTCCTGCTCATATTCATCGATTGTTACGCGGACATCGCCGTAAATCTTTCTCCCAACGTCTGTAAGCTGCATTCTCTTTTCACGCTTATCCTTGCCGGGAACATGCTCTACATAGCCCAGTTCCTCCAGGCGGCTGATCGTTCTTGTCACGGTAGGTTTTTCAACACTTTGATAATCAGCAAGCTCAACAAGCGTAGCTGTCCCGTAATAGGATAAGTAATGCAAAACGGACCATTGCGCTCTGTACAAATCGTGTTTGGCAAGTTCGATATTCAGTCTGTTTTCAAAAGGACGGTATAACAGCAGAAGCTGCTGAAAAAACTTTTGGTATGTTTTTATAGGAAACACCTCATCGAATAATTAGTTACCGTGAATAATAGTTACTCTAGGTAACTAATATAACAAAATCAGTCAGTGTTTGTCTACCTGATGAATTCCTGAAGCTGGTTATTGACACAAAACGGGAATATATGTTATTTAATTAGTGGTTAGCACTCTCATAAAAAGAGTGCTAAAAAGAAGTCTGAAAGGAGAATGACAATGGAAAAAATGCAGTTCAAAGCAGAGTCTAAAAGACTATTGGAAATGATGATCAATTCAATTTATTCTCAAAAAGAAATCTTTTTAAGAGAGCTGATTTCAAATGCGAGTGATGCGATTGATAAAATTTATTACAAAGCTTTAACAGACGACAGTCTATCATTTGACCAAAATCATTACTACATAAAAGTAAGTGCAGACAAGGAAAATAGAACATTAACAATCTCAGATACGGGGATTGGAATGACAAAGGAAGAGCTTGAAAACAATCTTGGGATTATTGCGAAAAGCGGCTCATTGGCTTTTAAAAGCGAAAATGAGGTGAAGGATGGCCACGACATCATCGGTCAGTTTGGGGTAGGTTTTTACTCAGCCTTTATGGTAGCTGATGCTATCACGGTCACAACGAAAACAATCGGCAGCGAAGAAGCTTACAGATGGCATTCTGGGGGAGCAGACGGCTATACAATCGAGCTTTGTGAGAAGGAAGAGGTTGGAACAGAGATTGTTCTCAGCATCAAAGAAAACACAGAAGACGATTCGTACGATGAATATTTAGAAGAATACCGCTTAAAAGCCATCATTAAAAAATACTCTGATTTCATCCGCTATCCGATTAAAATGGATGTAACGGAGCAGAAACGCAATGAAGACAGCGAAACAGAATTTGAAGAAATTCATGAAGAACAAACAATCAACAGCATGGTTCCAATTTGGAGAAAGAATAAACAGGAGCTCACTTCTGAAGATTACGAGAATTTCTATGCAGAAAAGCATTACGGGTTTGATAAGCCGTTAAAACATATCCATATCAGTGTGGACGGTGCCGTCAGATACAATGCGATTCTCTACATTCCTGAGCAGATTCCGTATGATTACTACTCTAAAGAGTTTGAAAAAGGACTTGAGCTGTACTCAAATGGCGTACTGATCATGGAAAAATGCTCAGACCTGCTTCCTGACTATTTCAGTTTTGTAAAAGGAATGGCAGATTCTGAGGACTTGTCTCTTAACATCTCAAGAGAAATCCTGCAGCATGACCGCCAGCTGAAGCTGATTGCGAAGAACATCAAAAACAAAATTAAAAGCCAGCTGCAGGGCTTATTAAAAGATGAGAGAGAAAAGTATGAAACATTCTATCACTCTTTCGGAAGACAGCTTAAATATGGCGTTTACAGTGATTTTGGAGCAAATAAAGAAGATCTTCAGAACCTGCTTATGTTCTATTCATCAAAAGAGAAGAAGCTGATCACACTTGATGAATATGTTTCAGGAATGCCTGAAGATCAGAAGTACATTTATTATGCTGCAGGAGAAAGCTATGAACGAATTGAAAAGCTTCCGCAGACAGAGGTTGTGGCTGATAAAGGCTATGACATCTTATATTTCACGGATGAAGTGGATGAATTTGCGATCAGAATGCTGATGAACTATCAGGAAAAAGAATTCAAATCGATTTCAAGCGGTGATTTAGGCATAGAAGCAGGTGAGAATGAAAAGGGTGCAGAATCAGAAGAGAAAGATAACAAAGAACTCTTTGAAGAAATGAAGACGATTCTTGCAGGCAAAGTGAAGGATGTAAGAATTTCAAAACGCCTCAAGTCTCATCCAGTCTGCATCGCAACTGAAGGCGAAGTAACGACGGAAATGGAAAAAATCCTGAAGTCGATGCCGAACAGCCAGAATATTAAGGCGGAGAAAATCCTTGAGATCAACAGCAGCCACGATGTCTTTGCTTCCCTAAAAGATGCATTGGCAAACGACAAGGAAAAACTTGCGCTTTACACGAACCTTCTATTTAACCAGGCTCTTCTAATTGAAGGACTGACAATCGAGGATCCGGTTGAGTTTACGAACGATATTTGCAAGATTATGGTGTGAAAAATGAAAGCCGGCAGAAACCTATTGGTTCCTGCCGGCTTTTTTTGGTTTGAAGCCTGTTTATGTTAGTTTACAAGCAGCAGGCTTATGGCCTGTCCAGATCTTACCCAGCAAACCTGTTTATCGATATGAGAGGGTAAGCAAGCGTCCGAATCGTCTCCCGCAAACCTGTTTATCGGTATGAGAGGGTGCTTTCAATAAATTAATCCCAAAAAGAGGCGTCATCCCGGGGAATGCCGCCTCTTTTAACTACCATTCTATTTCGGATGCATCTTAAATTTCAAAAACAGCTCATTATAGTAAGCCAAATTCTTTTTGCCGAGGTTCTCATACACTTCCAGCTTTTCCGTCAGTTCAGGCGGCGGATAGAAGCGCTCATCGTTTACCATCTCTTCAGGCATGTACTTTAAGGCTTCTTTGTTCGGTGTTGAGTAGCTGACATATTCAGTGTTTTCTGCGGCCACCTCAGCATCCAGCATGAAGTTGATGAACTGATGGGCGGCTTCCACATTTTTGGCTGTTTTTGGGATCACCATGTTATCGAACCATAAATTTGAGCCTTCCTCGGGAACGACATACTCGAGATCTTCATTTTCATACATGATCTCTGATGCAACTCCTGACCATACAAGACCGATTGATGCTTCCTGATTTTCAAGCAGCATCCTGCTTTCGTCTCCAACCACCGCTTTGACGTTTGGCGTCAGAGAATCAAGCTTTCGTTTTGCTTCCTCTAAATGATCCTTATTTGTATCGTTAAGAGAATAGCCGAGGCTGTTGAGCCCCATCCCCATCACTTCTCTTGCACCGTCAATCAGCAGGATCTCATTTCGCAGATCGGGATCCCAAAGGTCATTCCAGCTCGTGATTTTTTTTCCGTCTATCATCGAAGGATTATAGACGATGCCGACCGTACCCCAGAAATAAGGGATGGAATACTTATTTTCAGGGTCAAAAGGCAAATCCATAAACCGGTCATCAATATTTTTCAAGTTCGGAAGTTTTGAATGATCTAAAGGGATCAGCAAATCTTCCTGTCTCATTTTATCAATCATATATTCAGAAGGAACGGCAATATCATAAGTCGTTCCGCCCTGTTCAATCTTTGTCATCATCGCTTCGTTGGAATCAAAGGTCTCATAGATGACCTTAATGCCTGTTTCTTTCTCAAAGCGGTCAACCAGATCTGAATTGATGTAGTCTCCCCAGTTAAAGATTGTAAGCGTGTTTCCGCTTGAGTAGCCCTGTGAAGAGTTTAGTTCAGATACTGCATATAAAAGGATGCCTGACACGAGAATAATCGCGAAGAAAATGCGGACCAGCTTCTTCATTTTCTTACCCCCAATCCGCTTTGTTTATTTCGCTGCGTGATGAAGTAATAAACAATCACAAGCAGGACTGTGAATAGGAAAAGCAGGGTAGATAGAGCATTGATATTCAATGAAATTCCCCGTCGCGCAAGTGAATAGATTTCAACTGACAGTGTGGTGAAACCATTGCCGGTTACGAAAAAGGTAACAGCAAAATCATCAAGAGAGAATGTAAGCGCCATGAAGAATCCTGCAAATATACCAGGTGTGATAAACGGCAGGGTCACTTTAGTCAGGACATTCCAGCTGCTTGCGCCTAAATCTCTTGCTGCATCAAGTAAAGTAGGGCTCATCTCCATCAGTTTCGGCAGCACCATCAAGACAACAATTGGAACGCTGAATGCAATGTGAGATAAGAGAACCGAATAAAATCCAAGCTTGATTCCCGCCATCGTAAACAGGATTAAAAATGAAGCCCCAATAATAACGTCAGGGCTGACAATCAGCACATTATTTAACGACAATAGTGTGTTTTTGGTTTGCCTGCTTTTAAACGAATGAATGGCAAGAGCTCCAAGCACCCCGATGATTGTTGAAATAAGAGCAGACAATAAGGCGATAACCAGGGTGTTAAGCACAATAATCAGCAGTCTTGTATCTGTGAAAAGCTCCTTGTACCAGTCAAGTGTAAATCCTTCAAAGTTGTACATCGTACCGCCGCTGTTGAATGAATAAAACACTAGGAAAAAAATCGGCGTATAAAGGATGAGAAAGATCAAAATTAAAAAGATCCTGGATAGAGGGGATATTTTTTTATCCAACTTACATACCCCGCTTTCGATTTCCGGTAAGGAAGATAATCAGAAACATAAATATAATCAAGAAGACAGCAATTGTAGAGCCCATACCCCAGTCCTGCGTCACAAGGAAATGCTGTTCAATCGCAGTACCGAGTGTGATGACTCTGTTTCCTGCAATCAATCTTGTCAGCATGAACAGAGAAAGAGCAGGGATAAAGACCAGCTGGCAGCCGGCTTTAACGCCATCTATCGTCAGCGGAAAAATGACTCTGCGGAAGGCAGTCCAGCTTGATGCCCCCAAATCACGCGCTGCATCTAAAAGGGTTGGATTTAATTCATTCAGAGAATTGAATATAGGTAAAATCATAAATGGAATAAAGATATAAACTGATACAAAAATGAAACTGAAATCGGTGAACAATAACTGCTGAGAACCAATGCCGATTGCTTCTAAAAAACTGTTCGCAACACCGTACGTGCCGAAAATCCCGAGAAATGCATAGGCCTTTAACAGTAAATTAATCCAAGATGGGACGATAATCAGCAGCAGCCAAAGATGCTTATGCTTTGTATAAGTCAGCAAATAAGCCGTTGGATAGGCAATAAGCAAAGAAAGAGCTGTTATCAAAAAGGCATACCAAAATGAACTCAAGGTCATTTTCATGTAGACCGGTGTAAAGAAGTTCTGGTAATTGGCAAGCGATAAATTTCCTTCAATATCAATAAACGAATAATAAAGAACAAGAACAATCGGTGCAATAACAAAGAGAGCAATCCAAAGAGCGTAAGGAATCATATACAAATTTCGGGTCAGCTTAGTTTCCATGCTCTTCTCCATCTGCATAAGCTTCTAAACGTTTGTCGAATTCCTCTTCGGTCTCCCCGAATCTCATCACGTGTATCGCTTCCGGGTCGAAATAGAGACCAATTTCATCTCCGACAGTGGCTTTTTTCGTAGAATGGACGAGCCATTCGTTGCCATCCTTGTCATAGCTGCTGATTTCATAATGAACACCGCGGAACAATTGGGAATCAACGCGTACATGGAGTTTTCCCCGTTCCAGTGAAGTGATTTCCAAATCTTCAGGGCGAATGACGATCTCAATTGGTTCATTTGGGTTCAGACCCTGATCGACACATTCAAATTGTCTGCCTGTGAACTCCACAAGGTAATCCTCAAGCATCGTCCCTTTTACAATATTGGATTCACCAATGAAATCAGCAACAAATCGGTTGATCGGCTCATCATAGATATCGGTTGGCGTCCCGCTTTGCTGTATTTTCCCTTTGTCCAGAACAAAAATTTCATCTGACATCGCGAGTGCTTCTTCCTGATCATGGGTGACAAAGATAAAGGTAATGCCAAGACGCTGCTGAAGTTCGCGCAGCTCATACTGCATTTCAGTCCGAAGCTTTAAGTCCAGGGCGGACAAAGGTTCATCAAGAAGAATAACTTCCGGCTCATTGACGATTGCACGTGCAATGGCGACCCGCTGGCGCTGGCCTCCGGACATTTCTCTGATTTCCCGTTTTTCATATCCGTCAAGATTTACAAAGCTTAAGGCTTCTTTTACTTTCGATTCAATCTCTTTATTATTCATTTTTTTAATGCGCAGTCCGAATGCTACATTTTCAAAAACATTCAAATGAGGAAACAGCGCATAATCCTGAAAAACCGTATTTACTTGGCGCTTGTTAGCAGGAACATCGTTTATTTTTTTTCCGTTAAAGAGGATGTCTCCTTCAGACGCTTCAGTAAATCCGGCAATCAGCCTCAGGATCGTTGTCTTGCCGCAGCCTGAAGGACCAAGAAGTGTATAAAATTTGCCGCGCTCGATCTCAAAACTGACATGATTGAGAACGGCAGGGTCATTGTCGTATTGTTTCGTAACCTGCTTAAATTGAATAATTGTGTTTGTCATATCATTCTCCCTCTTAGTTTGCTCGGATTTGAACAAAGAAATATTTATAGATAAGCGGTATCAGCATCCATTTTTCCTTATTTAACATGAATAATTATACATGAAAAAAAGCAGGATACGAAACGAAATTTCAAAGCTGTTTCAGTCATTGTGAATGCTGAAAGAAGAGGTAGGTGAATGAAATGAGATGGAAGTAGAATAAGAAAGCGGGGAAAATGAATCGATCAAAAAGAAACGCTTTGGACACTCCAAAGCGTTTCCTTTTTCAGCAAGCTACTCAGCTGCATTCTCTTCAAATAATTTCGCAATCTCTACAATAACCTGTGTAGCTTTCAGCATATTATCAACTGAAATATATTCAAACTTGCCATGGAAGTTCTCTCCGCCGGTAAAGATATTCGGTGTAGGAAGGCCCATGTAAGAAAGCTGAGATCCATCTGTGCCTCCGCGGATCGGTTCAACGATTGGCTGAATGTCCAGGTTTTCCATCGCTTTGTAGGCAATGTCGACGATCTGTTTAACAGGCTCGATTTTTTCACGCATATTGTAATATTGATCGTTCATCTCAAGAATGATGCGTTCGCTTCCGTATTTCTCTTTCAATTCATCAACAGCAGCTGCCATCGTTTGTTTTTTCTGCTGGAACGCTTCCTTATCAAAATCTCTGATAATGTAGCTTAGCTTCGTTTGCTCAACATCTCCGCTGAAAGAGAGAAGATGGAAGAAGCCTTCATAGCCTTCTGTTAACTCAGGAGCTTGTTCAGCAGGCAGCTTGCTTTGGAGTTCCATTGCAATTTTAATAGAATTCACCATTTTCCCTTTAGCTGTTCCAGGATGGATGTTGGTTCCTTTAATGGTAATAGAGGCTCCGGCTGCGCTGAAGCTTTCGTACTGCAGCTCGCCGAGAGGACCGCCATCCACTGTGTAGGCGTATTTCGCATCAAAGGCAGCAACATCAAATTTATGCGGTCCGCGGCCGATTTCCTCATCAGGAGTGAAAGCTACTCGGATTTTGCCGTGTTTGATTTCAGGGTGCTTGTTCAAATAATCCATCGCTGTCATGATTTCAGCAATGCCCGCTTTATTATCGGCTCCTAAAAGAGTGGTGCCGTCTGTTGTTATCAATGTATGGTCTTTATAGTTTAAAAGGTTAGGAAAGTCATTTGGAGACAAGGTTACTTTAATGGCTTCATTCAGGAGGATGTCCTGTCCGTCATAGTTTTCATGAATCTGCGGATTCACATTTTTCCCGGTAAAATCGTTTGCTGTATCAATGTGGGCCAGAAAGCCGATCGTTGGAACCTGTTTATCAGTGTTAGATGGGAGAGTGGCCATTACATAACCAAACTCATCCATGCTTACATCCTCTAAACCAATTGCTTTTAATTCTTCTACAAGTTTATGTGCAAGTGTCAGCTGACCTTCAGTAGATGGACACGTTTCGCTGCTGTCATTTGATTGTGTATCGATTTTTACGTAGGAAATAAATCGTTCAATGATTTCATTTTTCATTGTTCATCAACCCTTCTTAACCTCTTAATTTTTCCAAAACATCCTGTGCCTGATAGCCTGCCTCAAAATCTATAATCTCAGCTTCTTCGCCTCTCAGCGCTTTTACAAGCTCATCAATTATAGAATTGGCAAGTGAGCTGTCTGCATCAATCCTTTGAATAGGCTCTCCATGCTTGCCTCCTTCAAGTGCTGACCAGTTGAGCAAGGCCAGAGTTCCTTCTGTCCCGTAAGCAGTAAATCTGATTTCTTCTGTTCCTGCTATCTGACTCATGCCATCGATAAAAATCGGCGTACCGTCATGAAGCTCCATTTGTGCCAGAATGCCAATTTCAGAAGCAGCTGGATCTTCGGGATACTGAACGGATTTATTCAGAACATGAACAGGTCCAAAGATTCTTTGGATTTGCTGAATGTAGTGTACGCCGACTTCGAGTACAAATCCGCCTTGTTCACGGCTTGCTACCCAGTCATTTTGCTGCCACGGCCGCGGCCATTCCGGAAAATGCATCTTTAACTCAATCCGTCTAAGCTTTCCAACATAACCCTCTTTTATGAGGGAAGCAAAGGTTTTGCTTCCGGCACTATAATTCAAAGGGAAATTCATTGCATGAATGATTCCTTTTTCTTTTGCCTGTATGTAAAGACTTTCTGCTTCTGCCAAGGAGTTTGCCAAAGGTTTTTCACATAAAACATGCTTGCCCTTTGCAATCACATCCGTCACAATCTGATGATGAAATTTAGGCGGAACTGCTGCATACACTAGATCGATTTCTGCTTCTTCAAGCATTTTTTTATGGTCAGTAAAAGAAGACACATTTCCAAGTCTTTCAGATGTTTCACGTGTAACTTCAGCATTCCGGTCACATATAGCTGAAATCATGATATCCGGATGGTCTGTAAAGTTCGTTATTAATCGCTGTCCTATTGCACCTAATCCGATAATGGCTGCCCTGATCATTTGATGTCCGCCTTTCTGAAAATAAAACTGATAATTAATTATATTAAGAAATCTAGTATATTCATAGTATTCGTTTGAAAAAGAGAAAGACTGTGAACACACATAATCTGGTATCCTGAATAGTAGACAACTATAAAGAACAGTATTGGAGTTAAGAGCATGACTGTATTTGACCGCGAGCAGCGCACCCATATTTCAAGAGTTCAAAATTATATCGAAGAAAATTTGTATTTGAAATTAACATTGGCTCATTTAGCAAAGGTTTCCACCTATTCTCCATATCATTTCCATCGCCTTTTTACGGAATTTACAGGGGAAACACCTGCAGATTATGTAAAGCGGCACAGACTTGAAAAGGCTGCGCATACGTTAATCTATGAGCCGGAAAAGCCGGTGACTGAAATTGCGATCGACTGCGGTTTTTCATCCCTGTCTTATTTTACATACTCATTTCATGAAGCGTTTCAACACAGCCCAAAAACTTGGCGTGAGGGTGCATACTTAGAGAAATTTCCAAGAGTTTATCTGGACAGCAAGAAATCTAAACAAGATAGCAGTAAAAGAAAAGAAGAAAATCAAGAAAGAGAGTACACTGAATTTCAATGGGTCGACCTGTCAAAAGTAAAAACAGTGGTATTGCCGGAACGTGCCATTGTATTGAAACATCGTCTTGGGGAATATTCAAAAAAGATTGAACAGACGTGGGAGAGCATCTACCGGTTTTGCCATGCACGAGATCTGCTGCATGAGAAAACCATGATGATTGGTGTTCCAAGGAACAACCCCTATATCACTCCTGCGGAAAAATGCCGCTATGACTGCTGTATTTCTATTGATGATTTTGGAAGTATAGGGGATGGGGCAGAGAAGTCAGCCTTTCATGGCGGAAAATATGCGGTTTATGAGTTTGAAGAACCGGTGGATTACAGCAATCGGAAGCTGCTGATTGAATGTTATTCAGAACTGTACAGCTTCTGGCTGCCAAAAAGCGGCTACCGTTATTTGGGCAATCCCATCGAGCTTGTTCAGATCGTGCCAAGGGCAGGAACGTTTGAACTGGACTGTAAAATTACAGCCATTGCACTTGAAATTGAACCTAAATAAATACGAGAGTGAGGTCTTATTGTGATCATAAATTTTATGGATTTGAACTTTTTAGCTGTCATTGCAGGAGGATTGCTGTATATGGCATTTGGAGCTTTATACTATTCTCCATTTTTATTCGGAAAGACCTGGACGCGAATAATCCAAGTGAAGTGAAAGATTCTGCAAAGTATGCGGGATCTGCTGTCGTTGCATTTCTAAGCTCATTTTTAATCGCAATCATCATTCATTCAGTTGGAGCAGACAATCTGATTTCAGGTCTGATGACAGGATTAATCATTGGCATTCTGCTTGCGCTGGCCTATTTAAAAAATGCACTCTTCGGATTAACGGGTTTAAAGGTTTATGGAATAGCGGTGCTGGATCATGTCATTGCGTTTTCGTTAATGGGAATTCTGCACGCTATTTGGGGTTGAAGAGGGGGGGCTGCTGCCTCCTTTTTGCGTTGAATATTTAGCTTGAAGGGCCTCAATTTGATATGATTTAAAGACAAATCTTTAAAGAGGTGGACAACATGAGGCATCAGCCCGTTCATTCGTCCTTTTTTAATAAGCCTACACTGGAATTAGCTCAGGCGCTTTTAGGTAAAATACTGGTAAAAGAAACAGCCGAGGGTATTGCTGCAGGAATCATTGTTGAAACAGAAGCCTATATAGGACCAGGCGATCAGGCTGCTCACAGCTTCAACAACCGGAGGACTGCAAGAACCGAAGTTATGTTTGGGCCAGCCGGCTATACTTATACTTATGTCATGCATACCCATTGTCTTGTAAATGTTGTTAGCGGAGCGGCTGATTCTCCTGAAGCAATTTTAATAAGAGGGGTAGAGCCGGTTGAAGGGATGGAATTGATGTATCAAAGACGCGGTCCGGTGAAAAGAGAGCAGGACCTGACAAATGGTCCCGGGAAACTGACGAAAGCATTGGGTATTGTAAAAGAAGATTATGGACGTCCTTTATGGGAGGCGCCCCTGTATATAGCAGAAGGCAATGAGCCTGAACTTACAGCTGCAGGACCGCGAATTGGAATAGACAACAGCGGTGAAGCAAGAGAATATCCCTGGAGATTCTGGGTGAGCGGGAACCGGTTTGTATCGGGTACGAAGAAGAACAACATAATAAAATAGTTTCTTTGAATAACCCTTTAAAATAAGGGTTATTTTTTATGAAAAGAATAGAAGTTGGAACATCGAAGCTGAACAGTCGTTTCGGCTTTTTTTATAAGATAAGAAAGTATAAAATTTTGCGCTTCGATGTCTAGCTCTATCGCCCAACTCCTCGGCCAGAAAGGATCCGCAAGTATTGGCAAAAAGCGCCTTTACTGGCGGATCCTTATCTGTCTGCCTGCGCTAAACGGGCGTTTCCGCTTTTCTTTTAAAAATTAAGAAATTCTTAAACATTACACAGACAAGGAGTTAAGAATTTCCTATTAGACTATAGATATCAGCCCGAGTTAGATATACTTTTGAAAGGAGCGTGAGAAAATGACGAATTATAACGTTTTAGTAGTTGATGATGATAAAGATATCCGCGATGCGATTGAAATCTATTTAAAGAATGAAAATATAACTGTCATAAAAGCGAAAGACGGCATAGAAGCTCTTGAAAAGCTGAATGAGCACGCTGTTCATTTAATTCTGCTGGATATTATGATGCCCCGTCTTGACGGCATCTCAACTACTTTTAAAATACGTGAAAAAAAGAACATTCCAATTATAATCCTGAGTGCAAAGAGCGAAGATACAGACAAGATCCTCGGCCTGCAGGTAGGGGCAGATGACTATGTAACAAAGCCGTTCAATCCGATGGAGCTGATTGCCAGAGTGAAATCTCAGCTTAGGCGATATGTGACGCTTGGTACATACGAAGGTGTGAAAAAGACCGTAGATCTGAATGGTCTTACCCTGGATCAAACAGCCAAAGAAGTGACGGTGCATGGCGAGAACGTAAAACTGACACGCATTGAATACAGCATAGTAGAGCTGCTGATGCTGAACGCCGGACGCGTGTTTTCAATCAACGAAATCTATGAGCGGGTTTGGAATGAGCCTGGCTACAACGCCGAAAAAACCGTTGCCGTCCATATCCGAAAAATCAGAGAAAAAATTGAAATTGATCCTAAAAATCCGAGATATTTAAAGGTGGTATGGGGAATTGGGTACAAAATGGAAAAATAGTCTGACGTTCTTTCTCATCATGATGCTGCTGACATACGGAATCAGCGGCCTCTTTTCAGGTGCTGCAAACGGAGACAGGTACTTATTTAAAAACTATTTTCAATCTAATGAATTTCAAGAACGGATAAACTACTTTACAAATCTTTTAAGCTTATATGAATTGAACGGGACGACCAAAGAAGAAGCTAAGGAAAACATAACCGTATCAGCAGAGGAAATTGAAGAACACCGATATAGATACGGAAGTTTATCCGACCAGATCATGAACATAGAAAGTCAGTATGAAGAAGAAATTTTCGCTGCTAAGGAAAATGGAAACAGCGAAGTTGAAAAAGTGCTGACGGAAGAAAAAAATAAAAAAATCGCTGACATCACGATGAATTTTAAAGATGATGAGCATGTCCGAAAAAAGCTTATCGCAGAAAAAGAAAAGAATATCGATCAATTCTTTGAAGAAATCTATAAGTATCCTAAGTCTGAATATGAAGCAAATAAAAATCAGTTTGTTTATTACTTGAAAAGCACCGGTTCTGAAGAAGTTCACACCAACTTGCAATTGTCTGAGAATGATGATCCCAAGGAGTTTATCAATCAAAAAGACATGTACTATATTGAAAATTATTCGGGATCAAGAGGCTATATCAATTCAACAGATGGGTTTCATTATTTTGGAAGCAGTGATATTACGGAGGATCTAATCAGAGGGGAGGAAACAAGATTCACCGGACAAATCGCCTTGTCAAAAAATGCACCAGCAGACAGCGAAACCATGATTGAATTCCGGGATTTTCAGAAATCACAGGCTCTCTATTACGGACATTCACTCAGCGGCCTTGCAGCTCTTTTCATCAGTGTTTTTCTTCTGAGAAGACGTCCGCTGTTTGAACCCATTCTGAAAAGCAAGTGGGCGCAAGTGTACCTTCGCCTGCCTCTGGATGTGAGAATTCTCTTCACCGGCATTGCGTTTGTCGGAAGCATGATCTGCATGTTCGGAGTGATCGACTATTATCCGTTCCGTTATGGATACGAATGGCTCTATGCTTTTATCTTTTTAATGATTGGAACTCTGTTTATCGCAGCACTCATCGTTCAGGCAGTCCTTCTCATTCGCCTATTTAAAACAGAAGGCCATTTCAAGGCAGAATGGAAAACAACGGTACTTTACAGGATTGCAAATGCTGTATCAGACGCCTTTCTGATTCAGAAGGTAGGCATTCAGCTTTTGATATTGCTCGGCATTGTTTTCTGCTTTGGGGTTGGAGCGGCAGTAGTGATCGTTGAACCTGCGTTCCTGCTCATCTACTTTCCTGCTTTTCTGCTCATTGGACTTCCGGTTGTGCTGTTTATGTTCAAACGAATTGGCTATTTTAATAAAATTGTGGCGAATTCAAATGACATTATGCTCGGCAATCTGGAAACAGACCTGCCGGTTAATGGGAAAACGGCCCTTGCGACACTTGCTTCGAATATGAATGCTCTGAAGCATGGGGTAAAAACCTCACAGCAAAAGCAGGTCAAAAGCGAACGCCTGAAAACGGAGCTGATCACAAATGTCAGCCACGATCTGCGGACACCGCTTACTTCCATTATCAGCTACACAGAATTACTGAAAAATCCGAATCTCTCAGAAGAGGAAAGAGCTTCCTACGTAGAAATTGTCGACCGCAAATCGCAGCGCCTGAAAATCCTGATTGATGATCTGTTTGAAGCTTCAAAAATGGCGAGCGGGAATATTGATCTAGTGAAACAAAACGCAGATATTGCACAGCTCCTGCAGCAGGCGCTTGCTGAATACAATGAAGCCATCAGCAAGTCTTCCCTGCAGTTCAGGGTGACTCATTCAGATGAACCTGTTTATGCAGTCGTAGACGGGCAAAAAATGTGGAGAGTGTTTGAGAATTTGATTGGCAATATTCTTAAGTATTCTTTAGAGAATACTAGAGTGTACCTTTCCGTTAAAAAAATCGGGGAGCAAGTCATCATCTCTTTTAAAAATGTCACGAAGTATGAGCTCAGCGAAAATACAGATGAACTATTTGAACGGTTTAAACGCGGAGACTCCTCGCGCCATACAGAAGGTTCCGGACTTGGCCTTACAATTGCCAAATCGATTGTTGAGCTTCACGGAGGGCAGTTGGAGATTGATGTGGACGGAGATTTATTTAAAGTAACCATAATCTTGGACGCTAATTAAAATAACAGCAGGTTCCCGCATTCAGGGAACCTGCTGTTTTCATTTACTTATTCAACATCTTCATCCGGACGGGCCCAGACAGAAACACTTTGGCCGTTTACAGGGAACGTCGCAAAGCCATCATCTTCAATGGTAATATGCTCTTCGCGGGTGCCTGTTAAGTCCACCCATACTTCACCTGCATGGTGTTCGCCGACACACATCCGTTTTTCTCCTTCGTCGCCATTTGAAATGACAACAGCACAGCCGGAACGCTCGAACTCATCTACTCCGCGTCTTACCCAGCCGATTGTATTCGGATGGTCAAAGTAATCTTCCTGCTCACCATAGGCTCTTGTCTGTCTGGCATAAAGAAGGGGATCAATCGCTTCTCTTTTGCCGTCGATTGGATTGTCTCCATCAATTCCGTAGTAATCGCCGTAAAATACACAAGGATATCCCTGCTTTCTCAGAAGAATCAGAGCATAGGCACTTTGCTTAAAGCAGTCTTCAACCCATGATTCGAGGGCTTCATCAGGCTGGGAGTCATGATTATCAACAAATGTGACAGCATGCTCGGGATGGGAGCCGACAAGGGTATCCTCAAAGATAGTGGAGAGATCAAAATCACTTCCTGCCATGGATGCTTCATGAAGCTTGTAGTGAAGGGACACATCAAATAAACTCATTTTGTAGTCAATTTTATCAAGGAAATTCTGGCATTCTTTTAAATCGGACTTCCAGAACTCGCCTACAAAAAAGAAATCTTCCCCGCGGTCTTCATAAAGCTCTTCAGCAAACCTCTGAACAAACTCATGATTGATATGTTTAATGGCATCAAGGCGGTATCCGTCACACTGCAGCGTGTCTGCAAGCCACTTGCCCCATGAAATCATTTCATCCTGAACTTCTTCATTATCATAGTCAATGTTCGCGAACATTAAGTAATCATAATTTCCGAATTCCTCGTCAACATTCTCATTCCAGTCTTTATTGTCACCGACAATTTTAAAGACGCCGATTTTATCGTTTTTCGCATCGTAATCTGTTCCGTTGAAATGCTCAAAATTCCATTCAAAGGAAGAATACTTTCCTTTTCGGCCCGGGAAGTTGAATTTTGTCCAGCCTTCAATATTAATCGGCTCGGATAATTCTTCCGTTCGGTCCTCGCGGTCTACTTCAATCACTTTAAATAATTCCGTCTCATCGGCTCCTGCTTTATGATTCATAACCAAATCCACATAAACGGCAATGCCGTTATCGTGACAAGCTTTAATAGCAGCAAGTAATTCCTTCTTCAAACCATATTTAGTACGGACAGAACCCTTTTGATTGAACTCTCCAAGATCATATAAGTCATACACGCCATATCCGACATCATCTCCAGACTGGCCTTTTGTCACGGGAGGAATCCAAATCGAATCAATGCCTCTTTCCTTAAGCTCCGGCGCTAACTCTTTCAGCCTGTTCCAATGTGTTCCAGTAGGTCTTACATGCCATTCAAAAAACTGCATCATTGTGTGATTCTGTTCCATCCCGAATTCCCCTTTTCATTGTGTTCTTTCTGTTATCCTACTTTCTACCCTTAATAACAGAAAACGAAGCAGAATTTTTTAAAAATTTCCCGCTTATTTTGTTGAAGCGTTTTCATTGTGAGATTACGGGTTGCGAAATAAATAGGACTCTTTATAATGAGAAATATTAAAAAATTCTGTTAAAGGAGATGAGAATGTCTATGGAACCAAACAGAATGGCTGGCTTCGCGGCGAAGACGGCGCGATCATCACTTCACCATTCATGTACTCTCTTGTTCCTATTATTATGGGCTTGTTTCTATTTCCTGGACTTGCGTATGGGATGGCAACTAAATCAATCCGTTCAGATAAGGATGTCGCCCAGGAAATCGCGAAGTCGCTTGGAACGATGGGAATGTACATGGCAATTGCCTTTTTTGCGGCCCAGTTTATTGCCTATTTTAACTGGAGTAATTTAGGAATCATCATGGCGATCTCTGGAGCAGATTTGCTTAAAGGTCTTGGCTCACAGGCTTGCCTCTTTTAATCGGGTTTATCTT
This sequence comes from Metabacillus idriensis, assembly GCF_009674765.1. Classification (GTDB taxonomy): domain Bacteria; phylum Bacillota; class Bacilli; order Bacillales; family Bacillaceae; genus Bacillus_P; species Bacillus_P idriensis. The sequence goes on from NZ_WKKF01000002.1 coordinate 88,997, forward strand.
ATTCTGCGGAACTCTGAATCTCTTTATCGCAAGTGCTTCCGCTAAATGGGCTATTGTAGGTCCGGTCTTTGTTCCAATGTTCATGCTTCTCGGGTATGACCCGGCATTTACGCAGGTTGCCTATCGGATTGGTGATTCAATAACAAACCCAATTACTCCAATGTTTGCGTATTTTGCTATTTTGCTTGCGGGAGCTAAGAAGTTTGATAAGAATATGGGACTTGGTTCACTGATTTCCGTCATGCTTCCATATACGATTTTCTTTGGCATCGCTTGGATTTTATTCTTTATCGCCTGGTATTATCTCGGAATTCCGCTCGGTCCTGGAGCAGATATCCATTTAAAATAGAAGGAGGCAGCTTATGGGTGCTGTATTTTCAAAAGAACGATTGATTGAGGAGCTGGATCAATGCCCTTCTTATGAAGGAATTGATCCGACAGAACTTGCTGATAAATTATCCGTCCTTTTTGAAATAGGAAAAACTCCTGAAGGCGGAATCACAAGGTTTCCCTATACAAAGGAAGAAAACGAAGCAAAAGCCATTTTTAAAAGCTGGATGATAGAAGCCGGCCTTGAAATCAGGGAAGATGCAATCGGCAATTTATTTGGCACACTTCAAGGAACATCGAGAGAGCTTCCTGTCGTCATGACAGGCTCTCATTTGGACAGTGTTCCAAATGGCGGTGCATTTGACGGTCCGCTCGGCTGCTTAAGCAGTTTGCTTGCCATCAAGGCGATTGCTTCTAAGGAAGAGAAGCCAAAGCGTTCCATTGAGCTTGCCGTTTTTGTGGACGAAGAAGGAGCACGATTTAAAAACGGTATTTTTGGAAGCCGCGTTATGATGGGTGAAGTTGGTGCATCTGATTTCAAATCGTTTAAAGACGATAATGACAACGTTCTGTACGATGAAATGGTACGTTGCGGTCATGATCCGGAACGAGTTCAGGATTCTTATAGAAAACCAGAGGATATATATGCTTTTCTTGAACTTCATATAGAACAGGGCAAGCGCCTGGAATCGGAAGGGAAAGATATCGGAATTGTGAGCGGGATTGCAGGGCCTTCTTGGACGTCCTTTACGTTCTTAGGAGAAACAGATCATGCGGGAAATACACCTATGAACTTCCGCAGGGATACACTGGCGGCCGCAGCAGAATTTATTCTGAAAGTTGAACAGGCACCGCCAAGGTTCAGCCATACAGCTGTTGCAACAGTTGGGAAAATAAATGTTTTTCCAAATGGAACGAACGTCATTTCCGGCAAAACAGAGGTCATTGTCGATGCAAGGGATATTGACCTGGAAGCAAGAGATGCCATGATTGCCTCATTAAAAGATGAAGCAGTGAACCTTTCAAAGGAAAGAGGAGTTGTAGTCGACATAAAAGACGGCATTAATATCGCACCTGTGATTGTTCCAGACCATATACAGGAAGTCATCCAAACCTCTGCAAAAGCGAGTGGACTAACCTCGCTCTCACTTCCAAGCGGTGCGGGGCATGACGCAATGACACTCGGAAAATATGTGCCATCAGGCATGATTTTTGTGCCTAGCTTAAATGGGAAAAGCCATTCACCGGAAGAGTGGACCTCACTGCCTGACTGCGTCAGAGGTGTAAAGGTGATGAAAGAATCGCTTGACCAGCTGGCAAATAGGATTTGAGTGCAATCTCAAAATCCAAAAATCCTCTCCCGCAATTTGGGAGAGGATTTTATAATGTTCAAATCTAATAAAAAATGGTCATATGATTGCCTGTGGTTAAGGGATTACCTGGAATTTAATAAGATTATTCGGGTTCCATATTGAACATTAGTGGGAAATTGTGGTAGTAATAAGGGTGAGTACATACGAGATATCCGAAAGGAGCCCATCCATTGAAAAAAATAATACAGCTTGGTTTATTTTGTATGCTGATCTTTACTGGGGGTTGCGGAATGAGCAAAGAAAAAGAAAACGGTAAAACAGATGCTTCAACTATGCCGGAAACAGAAGCCATTATAGATGAATTTACACGGGAATTTATGGCTTCAAGCAAAGAGGTTGAAGAAGGGTATTATACATTCCAATCAAAGACAAAGGGATATACGATGTTGTTTCCTGAAAACGCCAAGATCTCCAGCGGCGATTATGAACAAATTGAAAATTCATACTAGGCTCTAAGTTTTAGTGAAAACTTAAATGAAGAAAATATTACATACTTTATTTCTATTAATTTTGAAGAATGCTCACATGTAGAGAACATCTCTCTGAACACGAAAGTCAGGCTACGATGGTGAATACTCACAGTATGAACTTAACGATAAGTCAATGTATTTCGGAGAAAAGCAGAACTATGATAAAGGATCTTATTCATATATTGCCTAAATAAAATCTAATAATACAGATAAGGGTATCCGTTTTATTTATAATGGTCGATGCTTAGACAGCGAGCAGCCATGTGAGCTGCCCTCTTCTAAAATAAAGGGTGAAATTAAAAAAATGATAGATTCTATTAAATTCAACTAATTTAGGTGATTTGAATGAATAGTAAAGAGGTTTTAGGTACCGATATAATCAGGGCTAGAATAGCTGAACGAGAATATGGAGGAAAGGAACAGAGTCCAATTACCGAGGAAGACATTAGAAAAAATATATTGAAGAAACTGGAAACAAACCTCTTGCAAATATAATCACTTATCTACAAAAATCACCGTTTTTCATCATATATATAATATGAGAATATATCCTCTAAAATCCACTCGGCTGGACCATCACAAATAACCTGGGAATCAGGAATGGGACTATCCCCTTAAAAGTATGGGAAAATTTATTAAATTTTTCCTTATTATAGGTTTTATAGGTGAATTGAATGGGTAAATAATAACGGAATTGAGGAATACAGTCATATTCTTCCTCCATTACATATTAATAGATAGAATGTACCATTTTACTAGTATTCTAGAAGTAACAATTGACCTTCATGGTCTTTGTTTATACAATTAATGTAAATTCGTGTAAAAGGAGAGATGAAAATGTCAGGAATTATTCGCGTTACCCCTGCTGAACTTGTCGATATGTCAAAACGTTATAACAATGAGGGTGGAGAGCTTGGCCTTATGATCGGCCGCCTTGACAGCATGATCGGCCAATTACAGGCTATGTGGGAAGGGGAAGCAAGCAACGCTTTCAGAGATCAATACGAACAGCTTAAGCCTTCTTTCGTTGACATGCAGCATTTAGTAGAAGATATTTCAAGACAACTAGAGAAGACTGCACACGCTCTTCAAGAGGCTGATGCAAACATTGCTGGCCAAATCCGCGGTTAATAGGATCTGACAATCTAATGAAGTGCAGAAAGGAGCGCCCATTCTAAACCAGATGATGGCGCTTCTTCATTTTTGAGGTGAAAAGGCATGTATATTGAAGTGACAATCGATTTGAAGCATTACACAGGAGAAACATTTGATCTGCGTCTATCAAATTATCACTCTGTCAAAAAAGTAGTAGATATCGTATGGCAGGCAAGATGCATTTCTGACCCACCTCGAGAAGGGTATTGGGTGCGCGTTCCCAATAAGCAGATTGTCCTATCAGGCAACCATAAGCTTGTAGAATGCGGAATTACAACAGGAGATCGTTTTGAAATCCTATGAAGGAGTCATTCTCAATGTCAGAAAAAAAACAGACTTATTTAGAGCAGCAGCTTGAGGCTGTCATAACGAAGGAAGATGGCTATACCTTCATCTTCCAAACAGAAAAAGTGAAACTGGATCAAGCAGCAGAAATCGAAATGCTGAAAGAAATGGATCCATCCATTAAGCGGGAAATTACTCTGACTGAAGATGAATTAAGGGTTCATGTTCAGCCGCCTGAGACTTATTTGGGTTTTTCCAGTTTAAATAAAAAAGAAGAACGAAGCAAGTGGAATTTTTCCTATCAGCTGGTAAAAAAGGTAAAAAATCACTCGTTATCGCGGCTTCATTTGATTGTGTGTCCTGAAAACATTTCATTTGATCAAAGCTTTACGCCTTATTTTCTTCATTACGGTGTAATGGAAAGCATTCCTCCTTATGAACAGAACAGTGACCGGCTCTGGCAGGAACTGAAAGCCTGTGTTGCAGCTGCTGTCGATTCCAACTATTCATTTGAACAGTATTTGAAATTCAACGAAACTTTAGATATTTCTAAAGTATCCCGGGAATTGCTTTCAGCGGCAACTTATTCTGAATTGCTAACCCTGATTGAAACGAACATGAGGGAAGTCGATAACAAGAATGCAGCCCTAGTATCCATTCCGGAAAAGAAATGGAAGCTTACACGGTACATAGCTCTCGGATTTCTTGTTTTGCTTGTTCCCGCACTTGTTTATACAGCATATTCCCTTTTTTCCCTTCACCCTAAACAAGAAGCGTTTGTAGAGACCAATGAATACTACCTGGGAAATGATTACAGTGAAGTGGTCAGCACCCTTACAAGCTACAGCATTGAAGAAATGCCAAACGTTGTGAAATTTCAATTAGCATCGTCTTACATAGTGAATGAATCTTTGACTGAAGACCAAAAGGAAAGCGTGCAAAACACGCTGACCCTCCAATCCGATCCTCAGTACCTTGAGTATTGGATTCATGTTGGAAGAGGCGAGGCCAAAGAAGCACTCGATCTTGCAAGAAATCTTGAGGACCGGGATCTGATTGTTTTTGGGCTTATTAAATACCAGGATCAAATAAAAGCGGATACCGAAATGAACAGTGAAGAAAAGCAGCAGGAACTTCAAAAAATAGATGCAGAAATAAAACAGTTTAAAGAAGAACAAAAAGCCCAGAAGAAAGAAGAAGAACAGAAGTTAGAGGAAGAACAGAAAGCGAAAGAGCAAGTGGAAGAACAGCAGAAAGCAGAAGAAGAGGCTAATGATGCAGCTGAGCAGGCGAAAGCTGCAGAGAAAAAGCCAGCCGCTCCTGCAAAATCAGGCTCTGACTGACGATTATAGGCAACAGGAGGTGATATCATGACTATTTTATGGGTTTTTCACGGTGAATCCTATCAGCAATATGAGGCGGACGGAGAGGCGTTCCGCCCGATTTCTATCGGTTCTGAGATTCAGCACACGCTGACAGTCAGGAATTTCCCTTTTTCTGAAGGAGCGCTTACCGTTGCAAAAGCAGAGGGAGGAGACGAGTTTGTCATTATGCAGAATGACAAATCCATTGGAAAGGCAGCAGAAAAAGAGCCTTTTCGGCTTTTGGATCATTCAGAACAACTGACGATTTACTTAACACCAGCGCCTAAAAAAGCAGAGACATGCTATATTGGCTTTCAAAAAGAAATTTCTTTTTCAGCGACCAGTAAAGAGGCTCATATTTATAAAGATAAGAGTGCCCTCCCGGTTCTTGGAAAGGGATCTGTCAGCCTGCTGAAAACAGGCGATCACTGGATGGTTTCGCCTGAGGGTGAAACGGTCTATGTGAATGGAAGGAAGGCAGATGGTCTCACGGAATTGCAGATTGGAGACATTCTCTTCTGGCCGTTTATGACCGTCCGTCTTATTGATGAAGATTTGCTGCAGGTTATGAGTATAGAGGAGTATCAATCAAATCTGCCGCATACGGAAAAACCAAGATCGGAAATGAGCAAAAAATATCCAATCTACCGCCGCACGCCGCGGATGATTTATGAGCTGCCGAAAGATAAAATTTCGCTCACTTTCCCCGCGCAGGAAGGGGACGATCAATCACGGAGCCTGTGGCTGATTATTCTGCCGCCGCTAGTCATGATGATTGCGATGGGAATTGTCGCTCTTATTGCTCCCCGGGGCATTTTTATCATCGTCTCAATGGTTATGTTTGTAATGACGCTGATTACGTCAACCGCACAATATTTCAGAGAAAAAGGCAATTACAAGAAGCGGAAAGAACGAAGACTCAGAGTTTATACCCAATACCTTGAAAACAAGCGCCATGAACTTCAGGAAGTGGCTGAAAAACAGCGCCAGGTTCTGTCTTACCATTTTCCTTCCTTTGAACAAATGAAGTATATGACGAGGGAAATATCCGACCGGATTTGGGAAAGAACGCCTGAAAGCAATGACTTTCTTGAGCTTCGAATCGGAACAGGAACCGTTAAATCAAGCTATGAAATTTCACTAAGCTCAAACGATATGGCGAACAGAGAAGTGGACGATCTCTTAGAACAGTCACAGCAAATGGAAAAGGTCTACCGGGAAATCGAATCTGTTCCAATCAGTGTAAACCTTTCACAGGGTGCAATGGGACTGATCGGGAAAGAAGCGATCATGAAAAATGAACTTCATCAATTAATCGGTCAGCTTGCTTTTTCCCACAGCTATCATGATGTCCGCTTTGTGTTTATCTTTAATGAAAAAGAATACAAGAGCTGGGAATGGCTTAAATGGCTTCCGCACTTTCAGCTTCCGCATGCCTTTGCAAAAGGCATGATTTATAACGAGCAGACGAGAGACCAGCTGCTTACGTCAATTTATGAAATGCTGCGTGAGCGTGATCTTGAGGAAAAGAAGGAAAACACAAGGTTTGCGCCGCACATTATTTTTGTTATTACAAATCAGCAGCTTATTTCCGATCATGTCATTTTAGAATATTTAGAAGGCGAGTTTTCACATTTAGGTATTTCCGTTATTTTTGCCGCAGAAGCTAAGGAAAGCCTGTCTGATAACATCCATACGCTTGTGAGATATGTAAATGATCAAGAAGGGGACATTCTCATTCAAGAGAAAAAAGCTGTTTCTGTTCCTTTTAAGCTTGATTTACATAAGCATGAGGGAAATGAGCCGTTCGCCCGGATGCTGCGCACGCTTGATCACCAAGTGGGGATGACAAATTCGATTCCAAAAAGTGTTTCCTTCTTAGAGATGGTGAATGTAAAAGAAGTGGATGATCTGCCGATTGAGCAGAACTGGCTTACGCGGGAATCGGCAAAGTCTCTTGCAGTTCCAGTAGGACTAAAAGGCAAGGAAGATGTAGTGGAGCTGAATCTTCATGAAAAAGCCCATGGGCCCCACGGTTTATTAGCGGGTACAACTGGTTCAGGTAAAAGTGAATTTCTTCAAACGTATATTCTGTCTCTTGCCGTTCACTTCCATCCTCATGAGGTAGCTTTCCTTCTCATTGATTATAAGGGCGGAGGAATGGCGCAGCCGTTTAAAAATATGCCGCATTTGCTTGGCACCATTACAAACATTGAAGGCAGCAAAAACTTCAGTGCCCGTGCCCTTGCATCAATCAAAAGCGAATTAAAGCGGCGCCAGCGTCTGTTCGATCAGTATCAGGTCAATCACATAAATGATTATACAACTCTTTATAAACGCAATGAGGCAGAAGAACCGCTTCCTCACTTATTTTTAATTTCCGATGAATTTGCGGAATTGAAAAGCGAAGAGCCTGATTTTATCCGTGAGCTTGTCAGTGCAGCGCGCATAGGGCGAAGCCTTGGCGTGCATCTCATCCTGGCAACACAAAAGCCCGGCGGAGTCATCGATGACCAAATCTGGAGCAATGCGAGATTCAGAGTGGCCCTTAAGGTACAGGATGCAAGCGACAGTAAAGAGATTTTGAAAAATGCAGATGCGGCCTCTATTACCATTACAGGACGGGGTTATCTGCAGGTAGGCAATAATGAGGTGTATGAACTCTTCCAATCAGCCTGGAGCGGAGCGCCTTATTTAGAAGAAACTTCAGAGTCGGAGGATGAGGTCGCAATCGTAACAGACCTTGGACTGCAGCCGTTATCTAATGTTGCGTCTTCTAAACAGCATAAAAAAGATACGGATTCAGAGATTGAAGTGATTGTCGATAAAATCGAGGAACTGCAGGCGTCCTTGGGCATCCGCAAGCTGAACAGCCCATGGCTTCCGCCGCTTGAAAACAGAATTTCTCGCCATCAATATGCTTCCAAGCAGCCTGAGAAAATCTATCTTGGCCTAATTGATGAGCCTGAAAAACAAAGCCAGACCCCATACTCGTATCAGCTGATGGATGACGGAAACATCGCCATCTTCGGTTCGTCCGGCTACGGTAAATCACATACTGTGATGCTCTTGCTTTTAAGCATCGCTTCGAGACTCAGCCCTGAAGAAGCACACTATTACGTAATCGATTACGGAAATGGCACACTGCTGCCGCTCAGACAGCTGCCGCATACAGCGGATTATTTCCAGCTGGATCAAGAGCTGAAAATCGATAAGTTTATGAGAATCGTAAAAGATGAGATTTCGCGAAGAAAGCAATTGTTCCAGCAGCAAGAGGTCAGCAGCATCAAGATGTACAATTCACTGAGCAAAAACAAGCTGCCTCTATTGTATATTACCATTGATAATTTTGATCTCGTGAAAGAAGAAATGCAGGAGCTTGAAACGCAGCTGATACAATTCGCGCGTGATGGACAGTCTCTTGGCATCTATATGATTTTTACAGCGACAAGAGTACAGTCTGTCCGTCAATCATTGATGAACAGCATGAAAACGAAAATCCTTCATTACCTTATGGATACAACTGAAACATATATGGCTATCGGAAAGGTTCCGTTTGCTCCTGAACCTATTCCAGGACGCGCCATCATCAAGAAGGATCAGGCCTATTTCTCCCAAGTTTTCCTTCCTGCTGACGGCGGGGATGATTACGAGCTGCTTGATTCCATCAAAGATGATATTGGAATGCTGAAGGAGAAGTATAAAGGTGCCAAGCTTCCTCGTCCGGTCCCAATGCTTCCTGCTGAACTGACCATGATCAACTTTACAAAGTTCACAGATGAGGCCCAGAAAACAGGGGTTATCCCAATCGGACTTGATGAAGAGCATGTACAGCCTGTCAGTGTAAATCTGGCCAAAACGAAGCACTGTCTCGTACTCGGCCAGACTCAAAAAGGAAAAACAAATGTGCTTAAAGTCATCTTGAACACAGCCCTGCTTCAGCCGACTGAATCAATCGGCGTTTTCGATTCGATTGACCGCGGTCTGTCAAGCTATGCATCTGAAGAAAAGGTTTCCTATCTAGAAACGAAAGAACAAATATCGTCTTGGCTGGATACAACTGAAGAACTTCTTAAAGACAGAGAACAAACCTATCTTACGGCTATCCAGCAGGGTGTTGTAAATAATCTGGCTTTCTCGCCGGTCATGCTTGTCGTTGACGGTTATTCAAGGTTCCAGCAATCTCTTGACAGTATGCTGCAGGAGCGATTGACACGATTCATGAAAAATTACAGCCACCTTGGCTTTAACGTGATTGTTTCAGGAAATAACAATGAGCTGACAAAAGGATTTGATGCATTCACAAGTGAAATCAAGCAAATCCGCCAGGCGCTCATCTTAATGAAAAAATCAGAGCAAACCCTATACACCTTGCCTTATAGCCGAAAAGAAAGCGATATACATCCAGGCTTTGGATATTATGTGGAAAATGGCAAAGAAACGAAAATACAAATTCCTCTTTGTGCCATTGAAAGGAAGATCTACACATGACAGATCAAAGGAAGCATACGATTAAAATGATAGCTGCGGTGCTGCTTATCTTAGCAGTGCCTGCTCTATTCTTTCAATTCATCGGGGACAACCCGCTTGAAATAAAAGAGAAGGCTACAAGAAACATTGCTGTCGTTAATGAGGACATCGGAATGGAAAAAGCTGAAGGGGAAAATAAGGAAGCTGAACCTGTTCAATTCGGCAAGGAAGTTGCAGCGATTCTTGATAAGGATTCCCAGTACGACTGGACAATCTTAAGCAGAAGTGCCGCAGTTAACGGGCTGAAGAACGGGCAGTACGACGCTGTCATTTATATTCCTTCCAATTTTTCTGCCAACATTTTAACGTATGATGAACAGCAGCCTTCAAAAGCAGAATTTGAATATGTGGTCCAAAATCAGCTGAATGCTGAAAACAGACAAAGAGTGCTTCGTGCACTTGAAGACGCTACAGGCCGCGTAAATAAGCAAATGTCTTCGCTTTACTGGAGCTATGTCGCGCAGGACATGGAGAATGTAAGAGAAGAGTTTGACCGCATTCTTGAAAAGGAAATTGCCTTTCAAAATGCCATGCTGAATTTCTATAAACCAAGCTCTAAAGATTTGGCAGGGGAATTAAATCAGCAAAAACAAATGCTTGAGCAGCTTCAAACGACTATGAAACAGGCTGAAGAAGAGTCGCCGGAACGAAAAAACACGGTTCGGCAATTTGAGAAAAGTCTAGCCTCATTTGTCCAGTATGTTGAAGAATATCAAGCCTATCAGGAAGATCAGCAGCAGCTTCTGACGCTTGCCCAGAAGGAAAGCTTAACGGCTATTCAGAGCGGTACCATGGAAGCAGATCAAGTACAGAATCAAACGCAGCAGGCCTTTAACGAACGAGGAAGCATGCTTGCATCAAGAATGACGGACATTCAGCAGCAGCTCGACCAGAATCAGAAAACAGCAGAAAACCTAGGCAGTGTAAGGCTCAGCCAGACAGAACGCCAGGCAAGAGAGCTTGAGACTGTTCATCGTAATTATGTGGACATGTATATTATGAAGGATAATCAGGATACACTGAACCGTCTTGAAGGGGAACTTATTCCACTTAGGGAGAGCCTTAAGCAAGGGAACCCAGGTGAGGAACCAGGCAACGGAGAGGAAGGCCCGCCTGAAGATGACGGAGATGTCACTGAACCAGAAGCTCCCGGTGAAAATGAAAGTCCTGCTAACATGGAAGAGGAGCGTGCTAACATTCTTGCTGTTTCAGAACAGCTGAAAAATCTCAAGGCCATTCTAGAAACGATTCCGGATCCTAAACCAGAGCAAGTAACACAAGCTTTAACTGAATTAGAAGACATGTCAGGAAAGCTTGTAGCAATCGAAGAATCAATCAAGTCAAAAGAAAATCAGAACTCATGGAAAGGCGAGTATGATAAACTGCTTGCTCTTTATGAAAAGCTGACAGAAGAAAATGCAGAACTATTAGAAGAAAATCAGCTTCTAAAAGATGAAAACAGCAAACTGGCAGAAAAGATAAACAAGCTGACAGATAATATGAACTCAGGTTCAGCTGCCATCATCGAACAAGAACAAACCATACTTAACTCGCTCAGCCCTGAAAGAAAGCAAAAACTTGAGAGTGTGTTCAGAGGGCCTATCGGAAATGCTTCAATGAACGATGTGCTGAAATACCATACGATTCTATCTCAGTACGAAGCAGCCGCCAAGCGTATGAATACCTCTTCAGATCCAGTCAAAGATGCTGTCCTTGCAGATGAAATGCAAAAAACAAAAGTAGAATCAATTCTTTCAATCAATGAAGAAGAACAAGGCGCATGGGACAAGCTGAATCAAGAGCTGCCGGCAACTGAAGAAGAAATGAAAGAAGTCCAGGCTTCCGCTCTTGCATTCATGGATGAATACAGCAAGGAGCTGGGTGCTCAGCAGGCAGCTATATTAGAGGATCTTGCTTCAATGGAAGAAAGCGCAAATAACGTACTGAGCCAAGTTCAGGAATCAGAAAATACAGCTTCGAGAATGACGCTTGAAAACTCGGACGGTACTGTCCTTGTTGTCAATCAGCAAAATATCGGCCAGGAATTAGTCATGATTACAGACTTGATGAATTCGCTTGGAGAAAGACAGGAGACGGTTGTAAGCAGTACAGATGTCCTCCAGCAAAAAGTGAATGAAGTTCAATCTGCAGCAGACGTTTTAAATGATAAATGGGCAACAAATGTAGCTTCAACACAGCTTGTCAGAGATGACGTCTTCAGTATACTCGGCAATACGTTTGTAGACGGACAGAACAACGGGTATGTTTATGAACATCTTGCCAATCCGCTGCAAATAAGCGGAGAAGCACCGGCTGCTCAGGCTAAAGCGGTTCCGCCGGTCGTGATTCTTGTCATCATCCTGATCAGCAGCTTGCTGATCGGATTCTTCAGTCATTATTTCAAAGCAGCACCGTTATTAGTGAGAGGCTCTATGTTTGGTCTATTAAACTTAATTGTGGGGCTCATCATCAGCGTGTTCGGGTTAAATATATACACCCTCACAGATGAACGTGCGATTCAATGGTCAATCTTTACTGTGCTTCTGTTATTTGCTGCATCAACTATCGTAAGAGTTTCGTTCTTGCTCGGCAATTTCGCAGGCTGGCTTGCAAGTGTAGGTCTCGTTGCCTTCTTTGTCAGTCCGCTGCTTGCTTTAGCCGCGCCAAACTTCACATACGAAGATCCGATGTCCAAGGTGTACATCTCGATTCAGTATGATGCAAATAACTTATTTACTCAGGGAGTGATTGTGCTGATCGGCATTATCCTTGTTCTGACTATCCTGCCGTTTGTTGTGAATGCTCTTAAAAACTCAAACGAAAAGGCCAATCATGAACATGCCCATGAAGCTTAAAACAGTCATATCGTTCTCGTTATTACTGTTCATTATTGTTTTTACAAGCGGGATGCGGGGAAATGCAGAGACAGAAACAAACCTTGAGGAGCTGGATCCCAATGTCTATGAGGAAAAAGAGCTTAAGGAAAACACGGAATATCTGCATGAGGAATCACTGTTTGAAAAAAGAACCACCATACCGGAGGAGCAAAAAGATCTGACCTTTGAAAAGCCGTCCAGGGAGGAAAAGGACGATCTGCAGGAACAGCTCTTCACTGATTACACGAAAGAGAAAAACACGATTAAATCCAAAGCTGAACAACTGGATTTATTCTCAAGCAGTGCAGAACCATCAATGAGTATGACAGAAACGGTAAATTCTGATACAACCCAAAACTCCGGCTTAATGATGACGTATATTCTCCTGATTGCCATTGGCGTCATCCTGATGCTCGGACTTTTGATTCCAAAGATGACACAAAGTAAAAAAACAAACTAAGAGATTGAGGCAGCTTTTTATAAGCTGTCTTTTTTTCGCGTTTATATGTCTAGGCACGCGCTTGGCGATTTTCGCAAAAAGACCCTTTCACTGCTTGTTGTATTAACTATTCCCTTACTTATTTTGGCTGTAGAGCAAAAAACATCCTTCGTGCTATGATGAAAGAAATCTTTGAATATGAAAGTGAAACGATCCTATGAGAATAAATAAATATATAAGTGAAACAGGCTATTGCTCAAGGCGGGAAACCGACCGTCTTATTGCTGAATGCCGAATTACAATTAATGGAGTCACCTGTGAGGCGGGCGACACAGTTACTGAAGGAGATATCGTTTTAATTGACGGCACTCCTATCCCGTCTAAAGCCATGCCCGTTTATCTGGCTTTAAATAAACCAGTGGGTATTACTTGTACGGCAGCAAAGGATGTAAAAGGAAATATCATCGATTTTATGACTTTCCCTGAACGGATCTTTCCTGTCGGCCGGCTGGATAAAGCGTCAGAAGGGTTAATTTTGCTCACAAATGATGGAACGATCGTAAATAAAATCATGCGGTCTGAACATGGCCATGAAAAAGAATATCTCGTCAAAGTAGATAAGTCATTTGACGATGACTTTATTCTTGGAATGTCAGAGGGGGTAGAAATACTCGGAGTGACAACTAAACCGTGTACAGTTGAGAAGATCAGTGATTCTGAATTCCGCATCATTCTTACACAGGGACTTAATCGTCAGATCCGCAGAATGTGCAAGGTGTTCGGCTATAGGGTGGAGAGGCTTGAAAGAAAGCGAATCATGAATCTGTCTGTAGAAGGTTTAAACAGCGGAGAGTGGCGCGAGTTAACATCGGGTGAGATCGAAGAGCTGATGAGCAGACTTGTTTAAAGAAAAAACCGCGGGACACATCACATGTGCACCGCGGTTCTTTTATTACGCTTTGAAGCCTTCTTCATGCAAGTAATTTGCAGCTTCTTTATAAGTGGTAAATGTGCCATCAAGGTTTAATCCGGCATACACATTCCACATATCATCTTCTTGGATCAAAATAAGAGTCTGTCCATCCTCATTTGTCCATTTTTCTTCTTCAAATTCTTCTGCTTGTTCATCTTCCTGCACAGAAAGCGAATGAATGGATTTTTTGATGATGCTGCGTAATTCTTCTTCCGAGAAATCACGGATGTTAACCATGCCTTTATCATTCGCGGCATATCCTTTTACATGTTCAGCATATACGAATCCATTTCCATTTGGATGAAGATGATAGACCACATTTTTCTTATCGTAAATGCTATCCTCAAACTGAAAGTTGATTCTTCCAAGGGAAACGTTCTTTCTTTGCAATTCGTTAAATGTTTCAATAACAGCAAGCTTTTGTTCAAAAGTAAGCATATTTTTCCTCCGATAATCGATTCAATTTGCTTATTATATCACAAGGAGATGAAAACCATTTATTTGACTGGAATGACCGAAGAAAATCATATACGTTTAAAAGAATGAACATAAGAACTTATAGAGGTCAAAGGAAAAGTAATCGAGGAAGTAAAGCAATATTAGGCGGCCATTTCTGATAAACTAAATGCATAAAACAGCATGAGAGGAATGTTCAAATGAGAGCACTTGTATTCAATCAATTCGGCGGACCTGAAGTATTGACTTCAGCAGAGCTTGAAAAGCCTGTTCCGGGGCCGAACGAAGTTATAATCAGCATAAAAGCAGTAGGGCTGAATTTTGCGGATGTGTACCGCCGAAAAGGAAACTATCACTTAGAGGGAGAGCCTCCGTACATACTTGGATATGAGGGAGCAGGAATTGTTGAAGAAACCGGCAGTGAAGTACGCGGCATTAAACCAGGTGACCGGGTTGGGTTTGCAGATGTTCCTCATTCAAATGCAGAGTTTACTGCAGCGCCCGTTGAAAAGGTGATTCCGCTGCCAGATGAGATTTCATTTGAAACAGCAGCTTCAGTGCTTCTGCAGGGGCTGACATCTCACTATCTGACGTCTGACAGCTACAAGATTAAAGCGGGTGATACGGCTATCGTTCACGCTGCAGCCGGCGGTGTAGGCCAGTTGCTCGTTCAGATCATTCGCCTTTTGGGCGGCAGAGTCATCGCGCTTGTCTCTACTCATGAAAAAGCAAACATTGCTAAAGCAGCAGGTGCAGAAGAAGCATTTGTTTATACAGAAGACTGGAAGCAGAAGGTCCTTGAGGTGAACGCAGGAAAAGGAGCAGATGTTGTTTATGAATCTGTAGGTTCAACGCTTATGGACAGCTTTGATGCAACCCGCATTGGCGGAACTGTCGTATTCTACGGTATGGCAGGAGGAGATCCTGTACATATTGACCCGAGAATGCTGATGGATACTTCAAAAACGCTGACTGGCGGTGATCTTTGGAATGTACTTACGTCCAGAGAAGAACGCATCTCAAGATCGAGTAAGCTATTCGGCTGGATTAAAGAAGGCTCACTGCGGATCGCTGAACCTGCCCGCTTTGCTTTAGAAGATGGAGCAAAAGCGCACCGTTATCTTGAGAGCAGAAAAAGCACGGGGAAAATTGTGCTAATTCCATAAGGAGGAGGCTGCATTTTTCAGCAGCCTTTTTTTTCATCTGTCATTCCATAAACAGGCGCTTCCGCTTTTCTTATTGTCCAGATCCACTTCTTTTTCGCTCCATTCCCACAGTTTAGAGGCAAGCTCCATATTTCTGGCGCGCTCAGACGGAAGCTCTATTTTTCTTTTATAAAATTATTGTCCGGTTACCTGATTTACTTCAGGACTTTCTGATAAGTAAATAGCTGTTTGTGCTCCTTGTTCAGGAGTCAGAAAGAAGGGTTTTAAAAGAGTATAAACACCTTTTCCAAATCCTGTCTGGCGATTAACACCCAAACTTGTTGCTACTGCCCCGGGGTGAAGTGCGTTAACCGTTACTTCTGTACCCTGCAGTTTCTTTGCACGTTCCGCGGTAAATAAAAGATTGGAGAGCTTCGATTGAGAGTAGCCCTTCCAAACTGTAAAACCTTTAGTCAAATAAGGGTCATCAAAATGAATGTTTCCGATTTTATGGGCACCGGATGATACGTTGATGATACGGCCCTGCGGTGATTTTTTTAATGCAGGGAGCAACAGCCGGGTCAAAAGAAAATGACCAAGATGGTTCACGCCCATCATGCTTTCAAATCCATCTTCCGTTTGCTCCCGTTTTATCGTCACAACACCGGCATTATTGATTAATACGTCCAAAGAATGGTTTTTATCATCATACTGCCTTGCAAATTCCCTTATGCTTAAAAGAGATCCAAGATCACACCTCATAAGCTCAATCGCATTCGATTTGCTTTCCCTTTTCGCCTGATCAAGTGCTGCCTGTCCTCGTTCTAGACTCCTGCAGGCCATGATGACATGAGCTCCCTTCTTAGCCATCTCAATTGCAGCAGCAAGCCCCATACCTGAATTTGCACCTGTAATGATCACTTTTTTATCTTTCAAACTGTCCTCTCCTTATTGTTTTCCTCAGATGCTGTTATTTTACGCTCAGATGCCTCTGTAAGCTTTCATTTCGTGAGGGCTATAGGGAAACCTGATTATCCATAGATCGGCGTATTTAGCCCTATTCTGAAACATTCTGATGAACGGCCGTATTTATGCTTCGAATATGTGAAATTTAAGGCCGAACGGATCCGTCACCATGACGCTTTTTTCACTTATTTCCTCAGTTACTGTACAGCCTGCTTGCAGCAAAGAAGCTTTAGCTTCTGAAAAAGAATCAACGGCAAATTCAAAAAAGACACCATCAGGCCTTTTGTTTTCGACATAAAAAAAGTTCCCATTCATGCTGAATTTTGTTTCTGATTCATTTGAGAACTGGGCGGTCATGCCGATTACTGTTTCATAAAATGCAATGGCTTTTTCATAATTTCCCGCAGCAAAAGCAATATTGCCGGTTAATTGAAACGGGGTATGTTCATTCATTTTTTTAGATGGACGATAGGACTCTGATCCGGATGGGAGAAGATCAAACAGATGCCAGACAGAACAAAAATCATCGCCAGGTCCAAAAGGAGCCTGTGAAACATGATAAATGGCCCCATCAGCCTCTTTTTTGAAGGTTGAGACACCTGGATAATAAAGTCCGTCTTTTTCAAAACCGAAATCTTGTTTAAAAGCAGTGCCAGAAGTGGAAACGATAGGGAATTGCCATCTTCTTTCAGCGGCGAATGCATCTTGTATATGAGGTTCATCAGGTGTGGAAAGAACAAAAGCAGATTTTTTTGCGATATGGTGATAGACGCCATTAAACCCGTCTGCCCACATCGTACAGTAAGAACAGTTTTTCCCCATGTTGTGGACTATGATAAGCTCATCTTTCTCTTTAAAAAGCTCACTTAATGTGACAGAATGTCCATTAGAAGACGTAAACACATAATTTTCCGCCTTTTTCACCGTCTCTTTTTTCCTGAGTGCTGCAAGCAGCTGTTTTTTTTCAAGCAGCTCTTTTTCTAGAGAAGAAATCTCTTCCACTAACGTATTTTGATTCATTTCCATACCTCCTTTGCTATCTAACGTAGATACTTCGGGCGGTAAGGGTCTTTATCCTTTAAATAAATGCTTTTTTAAGAAAGGAGTGTGCGTTTAATGACCGTTAAAGGAGTGGCACTTGATGCAAATACAAGATGCCGTCACTATGGAACTGACAAAGATATTATTGCAATTAAATTTAAGTGCTGTGAGACATTTTATGCCTGCTATGAATGCCATGAGCAGCTTGCGGATCACAGTCCGGAAGTATGGGATAAATCAGAGCGGGATATGCCTGCCGTGCTTTGCGGTTCTTGCCGCCATGTACTGACGATTCAAGAATATATGGACAGCGGCAACTGCTGTCCGAAGTGCGGTTCTGTCTTCAATCCGGGCTGTAAAACACATTACCACTTGTACTTCCGTTCTTAAAACGTTTAGTATTCTTTCTTTTTGGGAAAATAAAAAGAAAGAAAAGAGGAGGAGTTTACAGTGAAAAAACTGATTCGAAAAGCGATAAAATATGCTCCAATCGTCTATCCTATTGTAAAGAAGATGCTTAATAAGCGAAAAAGCGGCGGACGTACAACTTATTAATAAATGTTAGATCGCAGCTTAAAAGGCTGCGGTCTTTTTTTGTCGTGTTTTTTCACAAAAAAACACCTGCTGAATGTCAGCAGGTGTTCCGTTCTATTGATTAAGTTCTTTTGCGCATTGAGCGCAATACAAGGCTTAATAAGAAAACAAAGATGATAGCTCCAAGCAATGCAGGGATAATAGCGATGCCTGCTAAAGTTGGTCCGAATGATCCAAGAAGCTCTCCGCCGATCCAAGCGCCAATAATACCTGCAATAATGTTTCCTATAATGCCTCCAGGTACGTTTTTACCTAAAATAACTCCTGCTAACCAGCCAATTAAACCGCCGACGATAAGATATAAAATAAAGCCCATTTTAAATTCCGCCTTTCTAAAGATAGTGTTTGGTTTTTGTATCTATCGTTGTTATTCCCCCGCCTTTTAGAAAAGAAACATCTTGCTGTGAATTTTTTTATTTTTATCTCAAAAATAGCTCTTCAGACCTGTATGAATCCGTTTTTGCACAAGGGCTTTCCTAGAAACTGCAAGTTCTTTCATGTAGTATGGGTACAATAAGATAATGATAATTTTTTAAAGATGGGACGGAATTATGAAAACAGAGACAACTCTCACGATTAAATCTAAATACGTAAAGGAAATGAAGAACGGCAGCCCGCTGATTCAAAAGGATTCAGTCGTTAATCTTTCTAACTTAAAGCATGAAGGCGAACTTATCAGACTGGTAGATGAGCAGCAGCGGTTTATTGGAAGGGGATATTACGGGAAGCAGAATAAAGGCATTGGCTGGATTCTTACTTCAAGTGAAAGAGAAGAAATGAATCAATCCTTCTTTGATCAGAAAATTCAAGCTGCCATCCAGTTCCGCATGAACCTTTTCCAAAGCGAAGCTACGACAGCCTTCCGGGTTTTCAACGGTGAAGGGGACGGCATCGGCGGATTAACAATCGATTATTTTGACGGCTACTATCTGGTTACATGGTACAGTAAAGGGATTTACCAATTTAATCCTTTCATTCTTGAAGCCTTAAAGAAAAATGCCGAAATTCGAGGGATTTATCAGAAAAAACGATTCGATTCTCAAGGGAAATTTGTTGAGGAAGACGGATTTGTAGAAGGACATAGACCGGAATTCCCATTAATCGTTAAGGAAAATGGCGTGAATTTTGCCGTGTATTTAAACGACGGCGCCATGGTGGGGGTTTTTCTTGATCA
Source organism: Metabacillus idriensis (assembly GCF_009674765.1). Taxonomy (GTDB): domain Bacteria; phylum Bacillota; class Bacilli; order Bacillales; family Bacillaceae; genus Bacillus_P; species Bacillus_P idriensis. Next base: position 108,168 of record NZ_WKKF01000002.1, read on the forward strand.
AAGGGATGTAAGAAAGACCATCAGAGACCGTTATGCAAAAGGAAAAACCGTATTAAATCTGTTTTCTTATACAGGTGCATTTTCTGTGTTTGCTGCTCTTGGCGGGGCTGTAAAAACAACGAGCGTTGATCTGGCTAACCGGAGTCTGAGCAAAACGATCGAGCAATTCAGCATTAATGAAATTGATTATAAATCGCAGGATATTATTGTTGAAGACGTTTTTCATTACTTCAAATATGCTTTGAAAAAAAATCTCAAATTTGATCTTGTCATCCTGGATCCGCCAAGCTTTGCGAGATCAAAAAAATATACGTTCAGCGCTGCAAAGGACTACAAGGATCTGCTGAAGGAAACCATTGCTCTAACGGAAGATAATGGCGTAATAGTTGCATCCACAAACTGCAGTACGTTTTCAATGAAAAAGTTTAAAGGGTTTATCGACACAGCCTTTAAAGAAACAGGAGAAAAGTACAAAATAAAAGAAGAATTTTCCCTGCCGGATGATTTTAAAACGAAAAAGGAATTCCAAGAGGGGAATTATTTAAAAGTCGTGTTTATAGAAAAGCTGAATCCAGTCAGATAATGACTGGATTTTCTTTTGGTACAGCACTAGACAGAATAATATTTGTTTTAAAAGAAACCCTAATAGAAAAATCATTAGGGGGAACACATAAAGCATGGTTCACCATAATATCAATTAACCACTCCAGAAATCTCTGCGCTTTGGACAACCTATATGCAAGAGAGTGCATCTTTATGCTTTTTGAAGCATTTTTTGGAGCATGCAGAAGACGAAGAAATTATACCTTTGGTTAAAGAAGCTATTTTGCTGTCTCAAACTATTTTGCAAACAGTCACAACGATTTTTGCGGGAGAAAACTTTCCAGTTCCTGAAGGTTTTTCTGATGGTGATGTTGATCTTTCTGCACCTCCGTTATATACCGATCTTTACGCATTAAGCTATGTGTACCGGACGAGTCAGCTTACTTTGGTGAACGTATCTACTTTTGTTATTAATGTGGCGAGAGTTGATTTACTGGAGTTTTTTATTGAATATCAGCATAAAATAACACGTCTGTATAAGATGGCAGTCTGTCTTATGCTTTCAAAAGGAATTTATGATCGTCCTCCGAAGATGACATACCCTTTCTATTGCTGAAATGGCTTATTCAATCGTTAAAAGATAAAGAAGTGAAAAAATATCTGCTAAAAGCAAAAGATTTGGCTCAAAAGCAAATTGATGTATTCAATCCTCTATTGAAGAAAGAAGGGCATTTAGGAACAATTCCTGTCTCTTTAGAAGTGACAGACTCTGATGTTTGTCCTTTTTCCGAGAAATTGATTATGTTTATGATTACTGCTTCCAATGGAGCAGCTATTTCTCTAATTGGACATTCTTTATCCCTCTCGATGAGAAGGGATGTTGCAGCACATTACCTTCTTAGTATGAAAGATATTATGTTTTTCGTTGAGGATGGGACAAAATTGATGATTGAAAGAGGCTGGCTTGAAAGACCTCTGCAGTCTGAAATGAAACCAATATAAGAAAAAAGCAGCATTCATCTATAGCTGCTTTTTATCCCATTCTTCTTTGAGGAGAGAATGCATGATTACATCACATGGAATATCGTCTTGAATGATATAATTTCTAAGCCTTCCTTCCTCTTTAAAGCCTAAACGCAAAAGAACGCTCCTGGAAGGGGAATTCGCAAGCATCACCACCGCCCCGATGCGAATCATCTCCATCTCCTTAAACCCAAAATCAAGTATCGCCTCAATGGCCTCTGAAGCATAGCCTTTCTGCCAGTGCAGTTGGGAGATTTCATAGCCTACTTCAGCTCGTTTGTACTTCTTTGAGAGCGCGTGAAATCCGCACGTACCAATTAGTTCATTGGTTTCTTTGAGTTCAATCCCCCATCGTATGAGCTTATTCGATTGATAGCCAATCTGAAATGAATGAATCAGAGTCTCTGCTTCTTCTAATGTTTTAAAAGAATCCATTCCATAATACTTTATTACCTCTCTTTTAGAGAAATAGTCAAACAATTTCACAGCATCCGATCGTTCAATACTTCTTAGCTTTAAACGCTTTGTTTCTAATTGCGGAAATGATGTCATTTTCGTTCTCCTTCTAAACTTCTTTAAAATATTTCAGTTCGACATGTATTGATGGATTCCCTGTTTCATCTTCCAATTTTCGCAATGAGCGAAAATGATTTTGGTGTTGTATAAAATCCGATGTTACCTTAATAAAAGAGAATGTTTACAAGTATACTAATATTGTATACTTGTAAACAAAATGTAATGAAATGTACACAAAAATTGTTTACATGTATACATATGTGTACGCATCCCGTTATATAAGGATGTATACAAATTGTTTATGTTGTGTACAAAAATGTTTTCAATGTATACATATTTGTACACATGTATACAAAAATGTAATCATTACGGTTCTATTGACGAAACTATCATTCTCTAATACTCTTTAATAGAATGGATTTTTATACTAATTCATGAAGTGAAAGGAATGGTGTTCATGAGTAATTCTAGAATCGCAGCAATCGATGTAGGAAACGATGCAGTAAAAGCAATTTTCGGAAAATACGACTCTCAACTATACATACCGAATGTCATTGCAAGAGACATTGAAGATCGTCCGGTCATTGGAATTGAGGAATTAGACAACAAGGATCCGTTAGATGGAATCCATATTAAAGTTCACTCCCCTGCTTTAAAAGAAAACAATGCCATTTATCGTGTTGGATCACTGGCAACAAAAAGCGACAATGCTTCTGAACTAGATCCGGGCAGCAGTAAATCTGAAGAAGATCAAACGCTGATTATGCTGTTTGCTTCAATTGCCCTTGACGCAGTAAAACCTGAAAATGAAAAAGTGTTCCGCAGAAATAATAAAGTCATTGATGCAACATATACACTTGGCACTGGACTTCCATTAAGAGAAGCAAAAGAAGGCAAAGATGTCGGTTACCGATCTAAGCTATTGGGAAATGTTCATCAGGTAGAATTTTTAATTACTCCTAAATATCAAGGTTTAAAAGTAAATATAAAATTTGATGAAGTGAAAGTGTACCCCGAAGGATTTGCAGCTTATATCAACTTAGTGATGGACAAGGATTTAAACATCATTAACAAAGATTTGATTGATAAGCGCATTATCATACAAGATATCGGAGGCCTTTCTACTGATATCGCAGTCATTAAAAACCGCAACGTAGACGACGATAAAGCACAGGGCTTTAACCTTGGCGTAGTTGAATCACTTGAAGCAATTCGCGAAGAGATCCGTTCTAAGCACGGTGTTGAGCTTGACAGCCGCCGTGATGTAGTGGAAATCATTACTAAAAAAACAGACCGCAATCACATCTATGTAAGAGGTAGCCGCACAAGCGTTCATGATATTACGGACCGCATTCTATTAGATCTAGCGAAGAAACAATACCGCCACCTGCGCAACGTTTGGCAAAAGAATTCACAAACTGAAATCTGCTATTTTGTCGGCGGAGGAGCAGTTGTGCTGAAAGATTACCTTAAAACGCTTAATAATAATCTTGACGGCTACAATATTGATTTCTTTGAAGATGAGAATGAAAGCATCTGGATGATGGCGAATGCTTATTACAAGCTCGTTTTTGACTTTTACCGCAAGACAAACAAAGATAAAAGCAGCGAAGATAAAAAAGCAGCTACTACCAAATAATAGGATGGTTTTATGAATAAAGGCGCTTCATCAGGAATTCAGAGGGGACAGGCGATCACGTTTCGCATCCCCTCAGATACTCCTGAGCACATAATAAAACAGCTGCAAAAGCTGAAAGAAACCGAAAAAAGGAACTTCTCAAGCAAAATTGCTGAATTTGTTTCACAAGGTGTCAGTGATTCTTTTGTTAAGGAGAAGGAGAGCATCACAATTCCGCTTCCGCAAAAACTCAGCAAAGCTCAAAGAGACTGGATGAAACACGAGCACTCTGAAGCACTGCTTGGAAGCATTGTGTATCAGATTCTTGCTGATCCAATAAGAGCTGCTTCTCTTCTTGCTTCGTTTAACAGCAGGTCACTGGATATCGACGAGGCTCTTTACTTGCAGGAAACAGCCTTTCCGTCAAATGGCCGTCCTGCAGTGCAGGAACCTGAGCCTGACGAAGATTTTGATGAAAACGCAGGACTAGATGATTTTGATTGGGAAAAAGCATTGCAGGAGTCAGCTTCATCATCAGAAGAAGAAATAAAAGAAGAAACAGCAGATGATTTAATTGGCGGATTTCTTTCTAAAATGAATAAATGATAAGAAAAGCGGAAGCGCCCGTTTAGCGCAGGCAGACAGATAAGAAATCACCCGAAAAGTCCGGTTTTGACTTTTTTGCCGCATTTGTTTTGCCGAGGAGTCGGGCGATGGAGCTAGACATTAACGGGCAAAACTTAATACTTCCCTATCTTAGATAAAAGCTAACAGCAGACGTTAGCTTTTTTGTCTTTGTTTAAGCAAGAGTGCTGATATCTAAAATGACGTATCGCAACATAAGATGGAACGAGGAGGGATTACTCATGTACGAAGAGTTAACAAGACTTCAAAAAAAGCACCGCTTAAAGGCAGCTGAAATGCTTGCAGACTCATTCTTTGATAATCCGCTGTTTATTTACCTCTTCCCTGACGAGAGAAAAAGAAGTAGGATCTTGCAAAACGTATACCGCAGTACTGTTGAAATTGCAGATGAAATCAGTGATGTATACGTGACTTCAGACAGGGTAGAAGGAATCTTCGCTGTAAGAAGAACAGGCAATCATTCTTTTTCCCCAGCCTTATACAAAGCGATTTTAAAGACAATTTTCAGAAGCCTGTTGCTGATAAAAGACTTGCAGGTGGTTTCATTTATAAAAAAAGCGAGAAGGCTGTCCATCATTTCAAAGAGAATGGCTTTTTATGAAAAACAAAAACCACATCTAGTACTAGACATGGTTGCAGTTAATAAGAAATTCAGAGGCCAGAAGTTTATGAGTCAAATGATTAGAGCGGCGCTGAAAGAGGCAGATATCAGGAGAACTTTCTGCGTTCTGGAGACGGAGACAATCGAAAATGTCCGGATTTACGAACACTTTGGCTTCCAATTATCACAGAGCATTGAGGTGATAAAAGACCAGTTGACCGTTTATATTCTTGTTTATGATCCTCATCAGCAAATCATATATGCTGATAAAGCTTAAGGAGCATCTATTGATTTTACCCGGCCAACTTGTCCATCCTGAAGACGCACTTTTATACCGTGAGGGTGAAAAGCTGATTTAGTCAGGATGTCTTTTACAACACCGCCCGTAAGCTTCCCGGATCGCTGATCCTGCTTCAAAACGATCTGAACAGGTGTACCTGGCTTTATATGTTCGCGGTTTTGACCGTTCATTTAAACACCCATTCTTCTGCGCTGATTATTTGTTTTCTTGGAAACCTGGCTTTTCATGTTTTTCGTCTGATTGGAACCTTTCAAACTGCCATTGCCATTCGCTTGTGCCTGCTTTTTGCTGGCAAGCTTTTGTTTAATCGCCTCTTCAAGTGTCATTTTCTTTTCTGACATAGGACAAACCTCCTTTAAAAATAAGATGTACAGTCATTATACTATCATTCATTAAATAAAAATAGAACTCTCTCTGCAGGCATGCTTGAAACTGCTTAATTAGGCGGGCTTCTGTATAATAGTGGTAACCAATCTGATAGAGGAGCATGGATATGACTGTATCTTTAGGCGGAAGCCAGCTGAGCAATTATTTAGCTTTTCGAAAAGACCCTCTCCGATTTCTTTTAAATACTCATACACTTGGTGACATTGTTGCCATAAATCCTCATTCCAAGAACACATCCTACATTATTCATTCTAGAGAAGCTGTTAAGCAGATTTTGACTATTAAAGAAGAGTGTTTTGAAAAAGGTTCTTCTGCACGGACGCTTGGGAAAACACTTGGAAACGGAGTTTTAACAAGCGAAGGAGAGGAGCACAGGCATCAGAGGAAATTGATGCAGCCTGCCTTTCACAAGCGAAAAATCGCAGGTTATGCAGAAACCGTCACCTCAATGACTCAAGACTTGATTGGCTCATGGAAATCGGGAGAAACGAGGCCGATTCATGAAGATATGATGAATCTGACACTTCGGATTATCGTAAAAACAATGTTTGGAGTTAAGCTTTCTCAAGCGACAAATCATATTACTAAAGCTGTCAGCGATATCATTGAAAAAACGGCCAAATCCTTGCTGACACCTTTTCCTCCCCCAGAATATCTGCCTACCGTTAAAAATAGGAATTACAAAAAGGGAGTCCAAGTACTGGATGAACTGGCTGATTTTTTAATTGAAGAAGGAATGAAACAGTCTTCAGATGAACACCTAATGTCTTTGCTTCTTGAGACAAAGTATGAGGACGGTGAGCCATTATCGAAAAAAGAAATAAGAGATCAAATCGTCACTATTTTAATTGCAGGACATGAGACGACTGCAAATTTATTATCGTGGGTGTTTGCAATGCTTGCCGTACACCCCGATATTGAAAAAAGAATGCTTGGTGAGCTGGACCTCTTGGGTGAACGTTTGGAGTTCGGGGATTTAAAAGCTCTGTCATTTACCAATCAAATTATACAGGAAACACTAAGGCTTTATCCTTCTGCATGGATTATGCTCAGGGAGGCAAAGACGGAAGCTGAAATCTTAAATGAATCATTTAAGAAAGGTTCGATCTTTTTGATCAGTCCTTATGTTATGCACCGAAATCCAGCGTATTTCACTGACCCGGAAGAATTTATGCCTGATCGTTTTTCAAAAGAAACGAAAGATGGAATACCAATGTACGGTTATTTTCCGTTCGGAGGAGGCTCAAGAGGATGTATAGGTAGCCAGTTTGCCATGATGGAAGCAATGCTGATCGCCGGAACGATCATCAAAGAATTTACGCTTAAACCCGTAAGTAAATCTGAATCAATGGTTCCTGAACCGCTCGTTTCTTTGAGAATAAAGAATGGGTTGTTTATGACTGTAAATAAAAGAGGATAAGCAAATATATTTTCTGGGAAATAGATGGATTGCAGCCATGCCAACAACCTCAACTAGGCGCATTTCATTTCAGGGAAAGAAGGTTTTTTCATGTGATAAAGTGTACAATAAGAATCTAAGATTATGATGACGGATGATAGAGAGGATACATGAAACGAATGACTTTTTCAGCATTAGGTATTTCCGATAGATTAACTAAAGCACTTAAGCACCAGGGTATTTCAAACCCTACTCAAATTCAGGAGAAAGCGATCCCTGCGGTGCTTGAAGGTGCCGATATCATAGCGAAGGCACAGACAGGAACAGGAAAGACGCTTGCATTTGTTTTGCCGATCCTTGAAAAGATCGACACGGAGCAAAAAGCTGTTCAGGCATTGATTGTCACTCCGACGAGGGAGCTAGCCATTCAAATCACAGCTGAAATAAAGAAGATTACAGACAGGCTGAATGAGACAGGAGTCCTCGCCATTTACGGCGGACAGGATGTTGACCGCCAGATAAAAAAACTGGGGCGCGGCATTCACATTGCGGTTGGGACACCTGGCCGAATTCTGGATCACATACGCAGGGAGACGATCAATCTCTCAGAAGTATCCACGCTTGTGCTTGATGAAGCAGATCAAATGCTGCAGGCAGGCTTCCAGAAGGATATTGAAGAAATCATTGCTCAAACCTTCGACTCCCGGCAGACACTGCTTTTTTCTGCGACCATTACGAATAAAGTGAGAGACTTGTCCAAGCAGTATATGACAAATCCCAAAGATATAACGGTTAAGGAAAAGCAGATTACTGTGGAAAAAATCACTCAGCTGGTCGTGGAGACAAACGACAGGGCTAAGCAGGCGGCTCTTTTCCGTTTTCTGGACGAGCAGCGTCCTTTCCTTGCGATTATCTTCTGCCGCACGAAAATAAGAGCCGGTAGACTGTTTGATGCGATGAAGGCGCGAAAGTATGCAGCAGAAGAGCTCCACGGTGATCTTTCTCAGGCTAAAAGAGAAAAGGTGATGAAGCTCTTCCGCGAAGCCAAAATTCAATATTTGATTGCAACAGACGTTGCGGCACGGGGTCTTGATGTAGAAGGAGTAACCCATGTCTATAACTATGATATGCCTCTCGATGCTGAAACGTATATCCACCGGATTGGAAGAACGGGACGAGCAGGTGACGAAGGAGTGGCTGTCACGTTCGCTGCGCCAAAGGATATGGACGACCTCCATACAATTGAAAAAGGAATTGCGCTAAAGCTTCCGAGACAAAAAATCGACATTCCCTCATCGGAATACACATCTCAGCCTAAAAACAAAGATCAGGTTTACCGCCCTGAAAAAGCAAAAAGAGGATCACAATCCAATCGCGGAAAAGCCCAAAGAAGGCCAAGGTAAAAACGGTGGCACATCCTTGGTCTCCTGAAATAACGGTCTCAGAGTCTTTGGCCGTAAAGCTGATCACAAACGATTTCCCAAAGCTTCACCCTGTTCGTGCCAAGCTGCTTGGAAAGGGATTCGACAATACCGTATTTGAAGTGAACGGACGGTATGTTTTCAGGTTCCCGCGCAGACAGATTGCTGTCGATTTGCTGCAAACAGAAGAGCGTCTGCTGCCGATACTGCCTGACATGGGAATAGCGATACCAGTGCCTATTTTCAGCGGTTCCCCTGGATTAGACTATCAATGGCCGTACCTTGGCTATTCTTATCTTCAGGGGCAAACACCTGCTCATCTGACAGAGAAGCAGCGCACTGAAATGGCCATTCCATTAGCGAGGTTTTTAAGATCTCTTCATGCATTTCCTGTCGAACAAGCGCTGGGAGCAGGAGTTAAAAATGATACCCTCGGAAGACTTAATATGAACAAACGAATTCCGATGCTTCGTGAAACAGCAGAGAAGCTTTGCAGGATTCGTCCGGAAAGCCTTCCTGTCATACAACTGCAAAGCTATGCAGGTCAGCTCGAACCTATCGATGAAGCATCTGAAAAATGCCTCGTTCATGGAGACTTGCACATTCGGAATATCCTGGTAACCAAAGACGGGTCTCTGTCAGGGATCATTGACTGGGGAGACACTCATATTGGGGATCCTGCAGTCGATTTGTCAGCTGTTTACAGCCTTCTTCCACCCGAAGCAAGACTCCTGTTTTTTGAAGAATATGGACGAATAAATGAAACAACAGCAGCATTAGCGAGGTTTAAAGCTGTCTATACCCTTGCCATTCTCCTTATCTACGGAATCGATCTAAAGGATTGGGTTTTAGTAAAAAGCGCGGAGGAAGCATTAGAGCTTGCGCTGATTTGATGACTGAGCACCTTTAAAGGGGCTCGGTCTTTTTTGTTTTGGGGAAAATATCCAAGTACACTATTTACAACGAAACAATGTTATGTTACATTTACGTTTAAACGTAACAATGTTTTGTTCTTTCGAGAGGAGGGTTTAAATGGAGCAAGAGGTTATTTCTAAAAAAGAACTGCTTGATGCAACGGGAATATCATACGGCCAGCTTTACAGATGGAAACGGAAAAACATCATTCCAGAAGATTGGTTTATTAAAAAATCAAGCTTTACGGGACAGGAAACCTTTTTCCCAAAAGAGAAAATCTTAGAGCGTATTGAAGCGATCAAAGGGATGAAGGATGCATACTCCCTAGATGATTTATCTGCATTTTTTTCCCCGCAGCCAGCAGATGTTGCCTTATCGGGAGAAGTGCTTGCAGCCCGTTCGATCCTGACGCCGGAAACATTGAATGCATTTGGGAACAGCACTTCAGATGAGCACTATGATTTTCATTCCATCCTTTTTTTGTCGCTCGCTGAGGAGCTTAGAGGAAAGATCGATGATGAGGGGTGCTGCGAAATGCTGGATTTCATGAAGAAAAGCTATAAGGCAGAAGAGCATCAAATAAGCGAGCTGCTGGCATTTCAAAAACACAATGTGGTTATATGGTTAATCCTTAGCCCGCCTGCACATGTATATTCAAGCACGGAAATACTTGTAAGAGTAAACCTTGAAGACAAAGTAAACCAATTAAAACATCGGCTATCGGCAGTTTATTAATAGGAGGATGAGAGGATGGATGAGAGGATGGATCAGATGACAAAGCTGCATGATTTGAGAATAAATGGATCTGGTTCTGCAGGTGGAGGCCATTTCAAGACGGTTTCTATTAGCGGAAGCGGAAAAATTGCGGGCGACATTGAATGCGAGAGCATGAAAATTGGCGGATCTGGCAAAGTAGAAGGGTCGGTTTTTGCAGAGACAATCAAAATTTCCGGTTCTTCCACATTAAAGGGGAAAATAAAGACAAAACTGCTCAATATCAATGGCAGTACAAAGCTTGAGGGTGAGGTTACGGCAGAAGAGTTTACTGTAAGTGGATCCGCTAAGATGCTGAAAGAGGTTAAAGCAGGAGAATTAAAGGTAAACGGTTCTGCCAAGATATCCGGTAATCTTCACGCTGAGCGGATCGACGTAAGCGGAATGTTGACAGCGGCCCGTGATTGCGAGGCTGAGATGTTTCGTTCAAGCGGAGTCATTCATGTAGGCGGTCTGCTCAGTGCCGATAATATTGAGATTTGCTTGGATCATTATTCAAAAGTGAAGGAAATCGGCGGCGAAACGATCACCGTCAGTATCGCTAAATCATTTAACCTCTTCCGCCGCCTGTTCAAGTTTTTGAATTCCGAGCCGTATCTTCATACAGAAGTGATTGAGGGCGATACGATTCGTCTTCAGCACACGAAGGCGAAATTAGTAAGAGGTACCGACATTTACATTGGGGAAAACTGTGAAATTGGAACAGTCGAATATACTGGAAGCCTTGACGTTCATCCGAAAGCTTCCGTTCACAATTCCAAGAAGGTGTAGCTGAACAGAATTATATATCCCCATAAGTTCATAGACAAAAAGATGGTTTTTTCGCTAGGCTCATTTCGTAATTATTGTTGCTATTGGATAAAATGTTAAAAACCTTAAGTGGATTGCAGCGGAAGGAACTTGACTCCTGCGGGAAATAGAGCAAAATGGGAGACCCCACAGGCAAAGCCGAGGAGGCTCCCATGCTCCCCGCGGAAAGCAAGTTCCTCTCGCTGCAAGGAACGGACATCATTTATCATGGAAAACAACAATCTAATCGAAAACAGCCTTTCGCTAAGTAAGACTTCATTAAGAAATCCGCTGAATCCCTGCTTAAACAAACCCGCAGCAAAAAAATAAAAAGCATCCGGCATACCATGTCTGAGCGGACATACATGCCGAATGCTTTTTATATATCAATGAAACCTTTTATGCCTGTTCTGCCCATTCCTCTACGTTCCAGACCTTTGTAATCCAGTCTTCATAGAAGTCAGGTTCATGGCATACGAGAATGACTGTGCCTTTATAAGCCTTTAATGCGCGTTTTAATTCTTCTTTCGCTGTTACGTCCAAGTGATTGGTCGGCTCATCGAAAAGGAGCCAGTTGCTTTCATACTGAAGCAATTTGCATAAGCGGACTTTTGCCTGCTCTCCGCCGCTCAGCTGATTTAATGGACGGGATATATGTTCATTTTTCAAGCCTACACGTGCGAGCATCGCACGGACCTGATGCTGATCAAGACCGGGGAATGCATTCCAGACGTCATCGATCGGCGTGATGTTTTCCGCTTTTACTTCCTGTTCGAAGTATGAAGGGAATAGGAAATCGCCAAGCTGAATGGTACCGCCTAATGGCTTAATTTTCCCTAAAATCGTTTTAAGAAGGGTGGATTTCCCTACTCCGTTGCAGCCGACAATCGCAATTTTCTCTCCGCGCTCAATCGTCATGGTGAGCTTTGGAAGAAGAGGGTCCGTGTACCCGATTTCGACATCTTTTCCTTCAAACACAAATCGGCTGCTTCCGCGTGATTCTTTAAATTCAAACGTCGGCTTCATCGCCGTTTCAGGCCGGTCAATCCGGTCCATGCGGTCAAGCTGTTTTTGACGGCTTTTCGCGCGTCCGGTAGTCGAATAGCGTGCTTTGTTTTTTGCGATGAAATCTTCTTGCTTTTTAATGAAATCCTTTTGCTTTTCATAAGCATGAAGATGCTGGTTTTTATTGATCTCCGCAAGCTCCAGGAATTTTTCGTAAGTTGCTGTATAGCGAGTGAGCTTAGAGAATTCCAAATGGAAAATAACATCAACGACGCCATTCATAAATTCAGTGTCATGGGAAATCAGCAAAAATGCGTTCGGATATTCTTTTAAATAATGGCTCAGCCACTGGATATGCTCAACATCTAAATAGTTGGTAGGCTCATCCAGAAGGAGAACCTCAGGTTGTTCAAGCAGAAGCTTTGCCAAAAGAACTTTTGTCCGCTGTCCTCCGCTCAGGGCAGATACGTCACGGTCGAGTCCAATTGCATCAAGGCCAAGGCCGCGTGCTGCTTCCTCTACCTTAATATCAAGGGAATAAAATCCGCCGGCATCAAGGTGGTCCTGGATTTCGCCCATTTTCTCAAGCAGGTCTTCCAGTTCTTCCGGACTTGCACTGCCCATAAGGCCGATGACTTCGTTCAGTTCTTCTTCTTTTTTATATAGTGGCAAGAACGCGTCTCTTAACACGTCTCTAATTGTTTTTCCTTTTGATAACACGGTATGCTGGTCCAGGTAACCATAATGAACGCCTGGTGTCCATTCCACTTTGCCTGAATCATGGATCAGCTCTTTCGTCATAATGTTCATCATTGTTGATTTTCCGACACCGTTTGCGCCGACCAGACCGACATGCTCTCCAGGCAAAAGTCTGAAGGAGACATCTTTAAATAAGGTACGGTCTCCAAAGCTGTGGCTTAACTTCTCTATTGTAAGTAAACTCATGTTCTTCTTAACCCTCCGCTGCATTCTAAAATATTCATTCTTCCATCATACTAAAACCTTTTGCTTTAAGCTATACCGGAAACCCGGAACATTATGGCACAGGCCTGTTCTGTATAATGCTTGTTTACAAACAAAAAAGCAGCGGATCCGCTGCTATAAGACATGCTTTTTCATCAAATCCTCGAGCATATGATCGATGCATCTTAAAATGGTTTGCTTTGAGGTTTGCGAATTTTCTTTTATAATAATACAGGTTTTCCCTGTAATTCGGGTTGCCAGGTCTTCGTGGTAAGCTGCTACAATATTCGGGTCCATTACATAAAACATGAGCCCTTTTTGTCTGCCGGCATAGCCGACCTGCAGCTCACCGTCCAGGTAATAAACGGGAAATCCATATTCAAATCCTTCTTTAGCATCGGGAAGGGCTGAGAGAATCTTTGTCCGGAGCATGTGCATATCCTCCAGATGTTCTTCTTTTGCTTTGCTGAAATAAAGCTGTACTTCGGAATGCATCAAGGTACCTCACTTTCTGCTTGTCAAAATCACGAATCTCTACTAATTATGGTAACATAAAAGGGAAAACTTGGTTTAAGACGGAGGGGCAAAGATTATGAGAGAAACAGATTTAATCAAGTATTTTGACAGATTTACTCATATAGAAAAAATAGATAAAGGTTTCTCAAGCGATTTAAAGTTCTTAGCTGTCTGTAAAAGCGGAAAAAAATATGTCCTCCGTACGGCTGAACTGGAGAAGTACGAAGCGAAATTAAAAGAATTTGAGATTTTAAAAGAGATTGAGAAGCGAAAAATCAAATCCTCCATACCCGTTGAATTCGGAAAAATAGAGCCCCTGAATAGCTCCTATATGCTTGTAGAATACATTGATGGAGAAGAAGCTTTAGAGGAGCTTCCCAAGCTTTCCATTCACGATCAATATCAAATTGGCTATGAGGCCGGCCTCGACCTCTTAAAACTGCATACAATTAAAGCGCCATCATCGCCTCTTTCCTGGTATGACGCGGCCTCTGCAAAGCATGAACGCTATCTGAAAGCATACAGAGAAAGCGGAATTCATTTAGAATATGGCGAGAAAACAAATAGGTTCATCCATGAAAACCTAGTCTTCATGAAGGATCGGCCCCGCGTTCTTCAGCATGATGATTTCCATCCAGCCAATCTCATTGTCCGAAATGGGGAGTACGCAGGCTGCATCGATTTTAATCGCTATGACTATGGGGATCCTTATCATGATTTTTATAAAGTAGCTCTTTTCAGCAGAGAAGTGAGCATTCCTTTTTCAGTTGGCCAGATAAACGGCTATTTTAAAGATGAAGTTCCGGCTGAATTCTGGAGGCTTTATGCTCTTTATGCAGCCATGAGCATTTTCTCGGCAGTCGTCTGGACGCACAGAGAAACTCCGCATTTAATGGATAGCATGCTGAAGCGTCTACGCTTGATTGCTGATGATCACTCTGCGTTTGATCAGATTGAACCGAAGTGGTTCAACTCTTTTGGCGGCATTTTGTGATACCATATAATATCGAATGAAAGTGAGGAATGTGACTATGGGAAAAATTGTCGTTCTTGCAGAAAAACCCTCTGTAGGGAGGGACCTCGCAAGAGTTTTACAATGCGGAAAAAAAGGCAATGGATATTTTGAAGGCAGTACGCACATTGTTACCTGGGCGCTTGGACATCTTGTGACACATGCAGATCCTGAGGCTTACAGTGATTCTTATAAAACGTGGAAAATGGAAGACCTGCCGATGCTTCCGCAGGAACTGAAGCTTGTCGTGATTAAAAAAACAAGCAAACAATTTCAGGCAGTAAAAGCTTTATTAAACCGGAAAGACGTGACGGAAATCGTCATTGCAACAGACGCAGGACGAGAAGGCGAGCTTGTTGCAAGGTGGATTATTGAAAAGGCTCATGTCCATAAACCGATCAAACGTCTTTGGATTTCATCCGTTACGGATAAAGCCATTAAAGATGGATTCAAAAAACTGAAAAACGGCCGGGAATATGAAAATTTATTTCATTCTGCAGTCGCTAGGGCAGAGGCTGACTGGATTGTCGGCATGAATGCCACTCGGGCTTTAACGACGAAATACAATGCGCAGCTTTCATCAGGGAGAGTTCAAACACCTACGCTTGCCATTATTGCCGAGCGTGAAAATGAAATTAAGGCATTTCAGCCGAAGGCGTATTACGGATTAAAAGCAAATACAAGCGCAGGCCTGCATTTAGTCTGGCAGGATGCAAAAACGAAGGATATCAAGACATTTGATAAAGAAAAAATCGATTCATTGGCTAAAGGTCTCGCGGATAAGGACGCTGTGATTGTTTCTGCAGACAAAGCATACAAAAAGACATTTTCACCAGGTCTGTATGATTTAACAGAGCTTCAGCGCGATGCCAATAAACGATATGGCTATTCCGCAAAAGAGACCCTTTCTATTATGCAAAAGCTGTATGAACAGCATAAAGTTCTGACATATCCGAGAACAGACTCGCGTTACCTCAGCTCAGACATTGTGGAAACGCTCAGTGAAAGAGTAAAAGCCTGCGGTGTAAAGCCGTATGCAAAAGCAGCGATGAAAATTCTACAAAAGCCGATCAAGGGGAATCCGTCTTTTGTAGATGACAGTAAAGTATCTGATCACCATGCAATCATCCCGACAGAGGAAACAGTGATTGCGTCTGCCTTCAGTGATAAGGAAAGAAAAATATATGATTTGGTTGTGAAACGGTTCCTGGCTGTTTTATCTCCTCCTTTCGAGTATGAACAAACGACTCTTACATGCAAAATTGGACAGGAAACGTTCTTTACTAAAGGAAAAGTGGTTCTTTCCCAAGGCTTTAAGGACGTTTACGAGTTTGAGACGGATGAAGAAAAGGAAGGCCTCGCTGAGCAAAAGCTGCCTGCGCTGAATAAGGGAGACATTCTAAAAGTTCAGACGCTTGTCCAGACAAAAGGAGAAACAAAACCGCCTGCGCGCTTTAACGAAGCAACTCTTCTGTCAGCTATGGAAAATCCGGCTAAATATATGTCCGGAAATGCTGATTTAAAAAAGGTCATTGGTGAAACGGGCGGGCTTGGAACTGTAGCAACCCGTGCGGATATTATCGAGAAATTATTTAACAGCTTCCTAGTTGAAAAGAAAGGCAAAGAGCTGTTCGTAACATCTAAAGGAAAGCAGCTGCTGGATCTTGTACCGCAGGATTTAAAATCACCTGCTCTTACAGCGGAATGGGAGCAGAAACTGACGCTGATTGCAAAAGGAAAGCTATCAAAGCAGGCTTTTATTCAGGAGATGAAAGGCTATGCGAAGGCTGTCGTCCAAGAAGTGAAAAACAGCGATAAGAAATTCAAACATGATAACATCACAGGACGTAAATGCCCGGAGTGCGGAAAGCTTCTGCTTGAAGTAAACGGCAAAAAAGGCAAGATGTTTGTATGTCAGGACAGAGAATGCGGTTATCGCAAAGGAGTGTCCCGGGCAACAAATGCAAGATGTCCCGTCTGCCATAAAAAGCTTGAACTCAGAGGCGAGGGTGAAGGGCAGATCTTTGTCTGCGGATGCGGCCACAGGGAAAAGCTCTCTGCGTTTACAGAAAGAAAGAAAAAATCTCAAAACAGCAAAGTATCCAAAAAAGAAGTGGCTAATTATATGAAAAAGCAAAATGATGAGCTCTCTAATCCGGCTTTAGCGGATGCTTTGTCTAAATTGAAATTTGACTAAAAAAAGCAGTCTTGGTTTAAAACCAGGGCTGCTTTTTGCTTTCACAAAAATTTACAGCAGCAGATATCTAAACTGAGAGTTTGGAAGACTCATGTTCGTTTTATTACTGGGAATACAGGGTAAAGAAAGGTTTGACAAACCATTGTATAACTTATCCTTAAAAAGAAAAATTTGCATTAAAGCACTTTCAATTCCAATAAAAGAAAGGAATTACATAAATATGACTAAAGTATGATAAAAATGTGACATTTGTTTGAACGACTGATGAAATTCTCGTGACATTTAAGAAATGGCATCACATCAGGAAGCTAGCTCTGCTAGCATATAGAGGAAAAGAAAACGAAAACATCGTTTTTTTGAAATAATTTAAAGGTATGCTTTTTTGGCATCCACATTATAGTAAATCAGTTATTAATTAGGAAGGAAGGTGAACCTGGTGTTCAAGCTGTTTAAACCATTTTTAGCGTTAGGTCTATTACTCTCTGTTTTTTTACTCGGCGGATGCAGTGAACTCGTCATCCTAGATCCGAAAGGCCCAGTTGCAGCTGCACAAAGTGACCTTATTCTCTTGTCGATAGGTTTTATGCTATTCATTCTTGCTGTTGTTTTTGTACTCTTTACTCTCATTGTTGTGAAGTATCGCGAACGCAAAGACAATATGGAATATGAGCCGCCTGAAATGGAAGGAAGCAAATTCCTTGAAATCGTATGGACGGTTATTCCAATCATTATCGTTATTGCACTTTCCATTCCTACAGTGCAAACCATCTATGCACTGGAAGAACCGCCTGAGTCATCAAAAGACAAGGCACCTTTAGTCATACACGCAACATCTGTTGACTGGAAATGGATTTTCTCTTATGAAGAAGAGGGGATTGAAACCGTTAACTACTTAAACATTCCTGAAGACCGTGCAGTTGAATTTAAACTATCATCTGCTGATACGATGACAGCATTCTGGATTCCTCAATTAGGCGGACAGAAATATGCGATGTCAGGAATGCAGACTAAGCTGTTCCTTCAGGCAGATGAGCCTGGAACATATGCAGGACGCAATGCAAACTTTACAGGTAAAGGCTTTGAAAGACATACATTCAATGTAGAAGCTATGCCTGAAGATAAGTTTGAAGACTGGGTAGAGGAAACGAAAGACTCTGCTCCTGAATTAACGCAGGACCAATATGATCAATTAATGCTTCCTGGTACAACCGGGAAAATGACTTTCTCTAACACTCATCTTGACTGGGTCGACCACTCAAAAGATTCAGAGTATGCAGTAAGAGTCCGCGAGCAATCCGGCTATGAATTGCACAAGCATGATGAAGTAGATCATTTAGAGAAATTAGATCCAAATAAAGAATTGAACATCGATCATTCTAAAAAATCAGAAGGTCATTCAGAACATGGAGAAGACCACTCCGAACATGAAACAGATCATTCAGAACACGAATCAGAAGAACAGACTGAAGATCATTCAGCACACGATTCTCACTGAGAAGGGAGGAAACACCAACTATGAAATGGGATGAATTTATTGTAACCGGCGACCCGTTGATTTTAGGAGCACAGATCTCTATTTTATTAACGTCGATTGCCGTTGTATTTGTACTCACTTATTTTAAAAAGTGGAAATGGCTCTGGACAGAATGGATCACAACTGTCGACCATAAGAAGCTTGGAATTATGTACATCATTGCTGCTATTCTGATGCTGTTCCGCGGAGGGGTAGACGCGCTGCTTATGCGTGTTCAGCTAACGCTGCCGGATTCAGAGTTTTTAAACTCACAGCATTATAATGAAATCTTTACAACACACGGAACAATCATGATTATCTTTATGGCGATGCCGTTCCTTATTGGATTAATGAACGTTGTTGTTCCTCTCCAAATTGGAGCACGCGACGTGGCATACCCATATCTTAACTCACTAAGTTTCTGGACATTCTTTGTTGGTGCGATGCTGTTTAACATTTCTTTCGTTATCGGCGGATCACCTGATGCGGGCTGGACGAGCTACACGCCTCTCGCAGGTAATGAGGCAAGTCCTGGACCTGGACAGAACTATTACCTCCTCGGCCTTCAGGTTGCTGGGATTGGTACGCTGTTAACAGGTATTAACTTCATGGTCACGATCTTAAAGATGCGTGCACCGGGTATGACGCTTATGCGCATGCCGATGTTTACTTGGACATCTTTAATCACTTGTTTGATTATCGTGTTCGCTTTCCCGGTATTAACGGTTGCACTTGCGCTGATGTCCTTTGACCGACTGTTTGGCACAGCCTTTTTCACTCTTGAAAATGGCGGTATGCCAATGCTATGGGCAAACTTGTTCTGGATTTGGGGACATCCAGAGGTTTACATTGTTATTTTGCCGGCATTCGGTATTTTCTCAGAAATTATTTCAACGTTTGCAAGAAAAACCTTGTTTGGCTACAAAGCGATGGTTATCTCTATCGTAGCTATCTCTGGCTTGAGCTTTGTCGTTTGGGTCCATCACTTCTTTACAATGGGTTCAGGAGCGCTTGTTAACTCCTTCTTCTCGATTACGACAATGGCGATTGCCATACCGACAGGTGTTAAAATATTTAACTGGCTCTTTACGCTTTATAAAGGAAGAATCAGATTTACTGTACCGATGCTTTGGTCACTTGCGTTTATTCCAAACTTCGTTATCGGCGGGGTAACAGGAGTAATGCTTGCGATGGCTGCAGCAGATTATCAGTATCATAATACGTACTTCCTGATCGCTCATTTCCACTACGTATTGATTGCTGGTACCGTGTTTGCTTGTTTCGCAGGTCTGATTTTCTGGTATCCGAAAATGTTCGGCCACAAATTAAACGAAAGAATTGGGAAAGTCAGCTTCTGGCTGTTCACAATTGGTTTCAATATCTGTTTCTTCCCAATGTACTTCCTGGGCTTAGCGGGTATGCCCCGCCGTATTTCAACATACGGTGCAGCAGACGGCTGGACTGGACTGAATGTTGTTGCATCTATTGGTGCAGCTGGAATGGCTTTAGGATTCGTTGTTCTTGTTTATAACATCTACTACAGCTTCCGCTACTCACCACGTGAGCAAACAGGAGATGCGTGGGATGGACGTACGCTTGAATGGGCTACAACAACTATGATTCCGCCTCACTATAACTTTGCGGTTACACCTGAGGTTAAGGGTCTTGATGCATTCTGGCAAATGAAAATGGAAGAAAAAGAAACGGGCAAGAAAAAAGAAGTGGTGTACAAACCGATCCACATGCCTAACTACTCAGGCAGACCGTTTATCATGTCTGTATTCTTCGGCATCAGCGGTTTCGCACTTGTTTTCCAATGGTGGATTCCGGCTATTGTCGGCTTAATTGGAATTTTTGCCTGCATGATCCTTCGTTCGTTTGAAGAAGATCATGGTTACTATGTAAGTGTTGACGAAATAAAAGAAACAGAACAAAAAATATCTGTGTAAAGGAGGCGTGAATTATGGAACATGCACATCATCATGAAGAACATGATCCAAATGTGCCTCTTGAATATCAATCGGAAATTGGCCGTTTGAATATTCTGGGCTTCTGGATCTTCTTAGGTGCTGAAATTGCGCTGTTTGCAACGCTCTTTGCCACCTACTTTGTATTAGCACCGATGACAGCAGACGGTCCTCTGCCAACTGATCTTTTCAAGATCGAAGGCGTACTGATTATGACGTTCCTGCTGTTAACAAGCAGTTTCACATGTGGTCTTGCTATTCACGAATTGCGTCGCCATAATCAAAAAGGCGTTATGTTGTGGACCATTATCACATTGGTATTAGGTTTAGGGTTTGTTGGCTATGAAATCTATGAGTTTGTAGAATATGTTCACCATGGTGCTACATTGCAGTCTAGTGCAATGTGGTCTGGATTCTTCGTTTTGGCAGGAACCCATGGACTTCACGTCACCATCGGGATATTCTGGATTAGCTTTATCTTAATGCAAGTAAAGAAACGCGGTTTAACACCGCAGACATCTGCGAAGCTGTTTATCTCAAGTCTTTACTGGCATTTCCTAGACGTTGTCTGGATCTTCATCTTTACAGGAGTGTACTTGCTTCTAATGATGGGAGGATTAAGTCCGCATGGCCACTAATCAGCAAAAAACAGCAGAGAGTCACAATCATTTTCCTTGGAGTCACGTTATTGGCTTCATCTCATCAATTGTCCTGACGCTCGTAGCTTTATGGCTAGGATTATATACTGATTTTGCATTATCTGTAAAAATCGCTGTTGTTTTCACTCTTGCATTCCTTCAGGCTGGCATTCAGCTATTCATGTTCATGCATATGACGGAATCAGAGAGCGGAAACGTTCAAGTAGTCAATACAGCCTTCGCGATCTTTGTTGCGGTTGTAACAGTTCTTGGCTCTGTATGGGTTATGAATGACCATTAGAATCCAATAAAAAACGCCCTTGGCCGGAAAAGGCCAGGGCGTTTTTTTTGCTTATTTAATAATATCAAAGTTGCTTTTAGGTTCAGCTTTACGTTTTAATATCGGTTTTGCATAAATCAGGTAGGCTGCAACGTGAGCAAATATTAGATTAATGAAGAAGAGAGATCCTCCAAGCACATGCATGGCCATACTCAAATCCATTGTTGCATACATGCCGAAGTATACCCACAGCAATAAGATAAACGGTATGTGAAGGAGTGCCAGATTCTTGCGCTGATCCCACAAGAACAGAGGTGTGGCACTTACAATAAGTAAATATACGAAAAATACATCCATTTTTAACAACTCCCTTTTATATACTTCGTGTCAACGCTTACATTATTTTAATTGTGACAAACTCAGAAACACTTTGTGAACGTTTTGTTACAATTAGTATATCATATCAGGTTTAAAATTCCAGTACTTCTAACTATTTCTTATAAATAAATTTTGAAAATACAGAAAACTGAAGCGGCTTTTTTCCCAATACCATATTCTATGATTGTTCATCCGTGATTTTGTTCGTTTCGGGATCCATCATTTAAGCTGTTTTTGCATAGATTGTTGATTTCAATTAGAAATCGTTACTTTCCGGGTATGGGTGGGAGCCTCATCGGCATGCCGCGGGTTCTCCCATTTCCTCTATTCGCCGCAGGAGTCAAGTTTATCCGCCAAAATTACATATAGCTTTATACATCTAGTCCAAAAGCAATAAAGTTTACGAAAAGAGGGGATATCAAGAAAGTCTGTTTTCGCATAATTATTGTTTGGAATATAAATGATGTCCGTTCCTTGCAGCGAGAGGAACTTGCTTTCCGCGGGGAGCATGGGAGCCTCCTCGGCTTTGCCTGTGGGGTCTCCCATTTTGCTCTATTTCCCGCAGGAATCAAGTTCCTTCCGCTGCAATCCACTTATTATTTGTAACATGGAGTCTAAAAATAACAAAGTTATGAAAAGAGCCTATAGAAAAAAGCAGACAGGAAATACCATTAGTTTTTCCTGCCTGCTCCATTTTAGAGACTTATTGTACAATTCCAATTTGGAAAATATAAACAACATACGTTACATGGAGACGCAGCTAAATAAAACTAATAGCTGAAATCGATTCCAACTGTGGTGTAATAGAACGATTTGCTCTTATGAAATTAATACTTCAACAGATAATCAACTCTGGAAAAATAAGGTGTGGAACTGAAAAACGCATGGACCTTTTTCGGTCCATGCGTTTTTATAACAATGTTAAAACAGCAAATGTGCAATCCCGACAATAACAGGAAGCGTGATTAATGTGCGAAGAATGAATATGATCACTAAATCCTTAAATGAAACCGGGATTTTCGAACCGAGCAGCAGCCCGCCGACTTCAGACATATAAATAAGCTGGGTAACAGAGACACAAGCTATTATAAATCTGGTCATTTCACTTGTGATTTCACTTGCTAA
This sequence comes from Metabacillus idriensis, assembly GCF_009674765.1. Taxonomy (GTDB): domain Bacteria; phylum Bacillota; class Bacilli; order Bacillales; family Bacillaceae; genus Bacillus_P; species Bacillus_P idriensis. The sequence continues at coordinate 130,694 of NZ_WKKF01000002.1, forward strand.
TACTGTAGGAAGGAACATATCAGCAAAACCAACAACAAGTGTTTTGGATGCTTCTTTTGCTTCTGGTATTTGCATCAGTTCAAGCAGGGGAATGAACGGCATTCCAAGCCAATCAAATACCGGAGTGAACTCCGCTGTCATTAAAGCAATTGTTCCTAGTGCCATGACAATAGGGGCAACCCCCATCCACATATCAAGGACATTTTTTATTCCGTCTTGAAAGAAAGAAATGACACTCTTATTTTTATCTGCCTGAACAAGTGCCTGTTTATATCCCCAGCTAAATGGAGTAAATCCTTCAGGAACAGCTTCAGTAATTTTTTCATCCTGACCGTGATAGTAAGTATCAGGTTTAGTGGAAAGTGGAGGAATTCTGGGCAGCACTAAAGCTGCAATAATTCCTGCAAACGTAACAGTTAAATAAAATGGGACAAACATATGTCCAAGCTCTACTTGAGAAATGACAACTAAACTGAAGGTAATCGATACGACAGAGAAACTTGTACCAATAATGGCAGCTTCACGTTTTGTATAGAAGCCTTCTTCATACTGTTTACTTGTAAGCAATACGCCAATCGTTCCATCACCAAGCCATGATGCGACGCAATCAACAGAGGATCTGCCCGGCAATTTAAATACAGGTCTCATAAACTTGGCAAGCAGCGATCCAAAAAGCTCAAGCAAACCAAAGTTCAGTAAAAGAGGCAAGAGTAACCCTGCAAAAAAGAAGACTGAAAATAAAATCGGAAGCAAATCATTTAGAAGAAGTCCGCCGGTATTTTCAGACCAGATCCATTCGGGTCCGATTTTAAATAAAGTAAGAACTGCAAAGACAGCTCCGAACAATCGGGCGATAACCCAGATGACTGGGACATCCAATAAAGCTGTAAAGAAAGGGCTTTTTCTTACAAAATCTGGTTTAGCCGTCTTCGCAAGAAAGGTGCCAATTAAAGTTAGGATAATAATCGCTGTCATGATGCCGGGCAAATAGGTCCCAAGTGCATCCTGAAGGATTCCTGAGAAAATCGCAATCGGAATAGTGACATCTCCATTGTATTTAATCGGAACCATAAATAATAGAATCCCAAGCATGGAAGGGATGATAAATTTCATAGTGTTTTTAGTCTGTGAAGTCAATGTGTGTGCTCCTTACATCTAGTACATATTTATGTAACGTGTGTTATTTTAATGCAATTTGACGAAAATGCCAATGCTTTTATGCAAATTTCCTGTATTTTCACGTATACAATACCCGGTACAAAAGTTCCTTAATCGTATTATCTGCAAAATGATCAAATCTTAGGTAAGATAGTTAAAACATATAATAAAGGAGACCTAAATTATGAACAATGTCATTGATACGATCTTATCTCACCGCTCGATTCGGAAGTTTGAAGAAAAACTGCTGAGTGATGAACAAATCAAAACCATTGTTGAGTGCGCACAGGCAGCTTCCACTTCAAGTTTTATACAGGCGTATTCCATCATTGGCGTGAAAAATCCTGCAACTAAACAGAGATTGGCGGAGCTTGCAGGCAATCAGTCATATGTCGCTCAGAACGGACATTTCTTTATTTTTTGCGCGGATTTGCATCGCCACGAAGTTTTAGCAGAGATGGAAGGCGTAAACTTAGATGAAACGCTTGAGAGCACAGAGAAATTCATGGTAGCGGCAATAGATGCTTCGCTTGCAGCACAAAATGCTGTCATTGCGGCTGAATCGATGGGACTTGGAGCCGTTTATATCGGCGGACTGAGAAACAGCTTAAACGACGTCTCTGAGCTGCTTAAAACACCAGACAGAGTTGTGCCTCTATTTGGACTTGCTGTAGGCTATCCGGCTCAAAATCCTGATAAAAAGCCAAGAATTCAGACTGAACATATTTACCATGAAGAGGCTTATGAAACCGACAGCGAAACATATATCCGGCAATTAGAAGACTATAATCGCGTTATTTCTGCTTACTACCATGAAAGGACCGAAGGAAAGAGAACGGATACTTGGACAAGTCAGATGGCAGCCATGCTTTCTAAGCCGACGAGAATGTATATGAAAGAGTTTGTTGAATCGAGAGGGTTTAATAAAAGATAAGCCGGGAAAACTTACTCCGTATGAATAAATTTGATTTTACTCATGAAGGAGCGGTAAGAATGGCAGAAAAAATTTTAGTAGTCGTGACAACTGCAGACAAAATTACAGATGAATATAAAACTGGCCTGTGGCTGTCAGAATTTGCTGAACCGTACGCGGAATTTACAGCCAATGGTTATGAAGTAACCGTTGCAAGTCCTAAAGGCGGAGACGTTCCTCTTGATCCCAACAGCTTAGAGGGCGGAGAACAGGATAAATGGCCTGAGGCCATCAGCAGGCTGAAAGATACTCAAGTACTGGGTGACATTCAAGGAGATGAGTATGCAGGAATCTTCCTTCCTGGCGGTCATGGAACCATGTTTGATTTCCCGTCTAATAAAAAACTGCAGGAGCTGCTCGTGCATTTCGCAGAAGCTGATAAAGGGATTGGAGCTGTCTGCCACGGTCCTGCTGGATTTGTTGGCCCTGTCCTTTCAAATGGAAAACCGTTAGTTGAAGGCAGACGATTAACAGGATTTACGAATGAAGAAGAAGTGGACACAAAGCTTGCTCAATATATGCCATTTCTTTTAGAAACAGAGCTTACAGAGCTTGGTGCAGAATTTGTGACAGCTCCAAAATTCACTGAGCATGTCGAAGTCGATGGAAAGCTGGTTACTGGACAAAATCCGCAATCGAGTGAAAATGCCGCAAAAGAATTTGTCAAAGTTTTATCAAAATAAACTGCTGAAAAAGACCTTAAAAGGTCTTTTTTTGTTGGTTTTTGTTTCACGTGGAACGTTTTGCTTGAGAAACGTTTACATTTGAAACACTTTTCTTCACTATTTGCTAAGATTATAATGAAACTATTATTTGGAGGGTTCTTTTTGCTTCTGAAGAAAGTGGTGGGGAAATTGAAAATAGATGAGATTGACAGGAAAATTATTAAATTGCTGATGGAAAATGGCCGCATGTCGTATGTGGATATTGGAAAAGAATTAGAACTTTCCCGAGTGGCAGTAAGGGAAAGAGTCAATCAATTAATAAGTGAGGGTGTCATTGAAAGGTTTACTGTTGTCGTAAATTCAGAGAAAGTTGGCAGAGCTGTATCTGCATTTTTTGAAGTGGATTGTGAGCCTGCCTTTTTAGTAGAGGTGGCTGAAACGCTCGCAGACAATCCTAAGGTGGCCAGCTGCTATCAAATGACAGGGCCGAGCACTCTCCATATGCACGTGCTTGTTGAAGACTTTACGGCTCTTGAAAAATTCATCAACCACGAGCTTTATGCTCTGGAAGGAATCACGAGAGTTGAGAGCCACATCCTGCTCAGAAGATTTAAGAGCAGAAATGGACTGAAATTATAAAATAGACAGCTTTTTGCACCTTAAATAGATTGAATATTTTACGTATTCAGATATAATCTGAGATAGAGAATAAATTTTACAAAAGGTAACCTTGGAAAGTCAGATGCTTAACAAATGTTTGATTCTTACTTAATTTTTAAACAATATGATTATAAGGAGATCCGAAATATGAACTTCGATTATTTAAATCATCCATACCCCTCAGAGCGGCAGACTGTATTTGCAAAAAATGGAATGGTCGCCACTTCTCAGCCTCTGGCTGCTCAGGCTGGCTTGGATATCCTGAAAAAAGGCGGAAATGCGATCGATGCGGCGATAGCAGCAGCTGCCGCCTTAACGGTTCTTGAACCAACCTCTAATGGCATTGGAGGAGACGCATTTGCACTGGTTTGGACAAACGGAAATCTGTATGGCCTAAATGCAAGCGGTCCTGCTCCATCGGGGCTCTCCATTGAAGCTGTTAAGGCAAAAGGATACGCAAAAATGCCTGTACATGGAGTAACTCCTATAACGGTTCCAGGTGCTCCAGCTGCTTGGGTACAGCTATCAAAGCGCTTTGGACGTCTGCCTCTTCAAGATGTGCTTGCTCCTGCAATCGCATATGCTGAAGAAGGATATCCTTTAACTCCAATTCTGGGAAAATATTGGGCTCTAGCTTATGAAAAATTTAAAACGTCTCTAACAGGTCCTGAGTTCGAAGCTTGGTTTGCTGCTTTTGCACCAAACAATCGGGCCCCTAAAATCGGTGAAATCTGGCGTTCAGCAGATCATGCAGCTACTTTAAGAGAGATAGCTGAAACGAATGGAGAAAGCTTCTACCGCGGACGATTAGCAGAGAAAATCAGTTCCTTTGTGGAAAAGCACGGAGGTTTTCTATCAAAAGAAGATCTTGCTTATTATGATGCAGAATGGGTTGATCCAATTTCGGTGCATTACAAAGGGTATGATGTATGGGAGATCCCGCCTAATGGCCAGGGGATTGTCGCTTTGCTGGGGCTCAATATATTAAAGGGCTATACAATAACTGAAAAGGACAGTGCAGATACATACCATAAGCAAATTGAAGCGATGAAGCTTGCTTTTACAGACGGGAAAGCATATGTAACAGATCCAAAAGAGATGAAGATTACTGCGGAAGAGCTTTTGTCAGAACAATATGGAGAGATGAGAAGAGCTGAAATAACGGATAAGGCGATTTTACCTGAAGCCTATGAGCCTGCAAAGGGCGGCACTGTGTATTTGGCCGCTGCAGACGGGGAAGGCAATATGGTTTCGTTCATCCAGAGCAATTACATGGGATTTGGTTCTGGTGTTGTCATTCCGGGAACAGGAATCTCCATGCAAAACCGGGGACATGATTTTTCTCTTGATGAAACACATCCGAATGCATTAAAGCCGGGAAAGAAAACCTATCATACTATTATTCCAGGTTTTTTGACAAAGGATAATCAAGCTGTTGGTCCCTTTGGCGTGATGGGCGGATATATGCAGCCCCAGGGACATCTTCAGGTAGTCATGAACACGATTGATTTTCATCTGCATCCGCAGGCAGCTCTTGATGCACCGCGCTGGCAGTGGATTGAGGGGAAAAAGGTGCTTGTTGAGCCTCATTTTCCTTCGCATCTTGCACAGGCTTTAGTCCGGAAAGGGCATGAAATCCAAAAGACAGTGGATACAGGCCAATTTGGACGCGGACAGATTATATGGAGGGATCCTGATACTGGTGTGCTTACTGGAGGTACAGAGCCAAGAGCGGATGGATCGATTGCGTCGTGGTAAGGGAAGAAATTGAGGTGACTTTTTTATGAAACAGTGGAATATTTTTATTGCATTTTTCAGGTCAGGTATGCTTGGATTTGGGGGTGGACCTTCGACCATTCCGCTTGTGCATAGAGAAGTAGTTGAGAGATTTAAATGGATGAATGATGATGAATTTTCAGATGTACTGGCGCTCGGGAATACACTTCCGGGGCCAATTGCAACGAAGATGGCAGGATATATCGGATATCGGATAGGAGGCTATGCAGGCATGCTGAATGCTGTCATCGCAACAGCACTTCCAACCGTATTCTTGATGATTTTGCTGCTGACAACCTTAAATGCTTATAAAGATGAAGCATGGGTCAGAGGAATGTCTCAAGCAGTTCTGCCGGTCGTGGCTGTCATGCTGCTTACTCTTACAAGGGATTTTGCGAAGAAATCATCGCAGTCCTTTGGCTTGCTAAAAACGATTATTCTTATGGGAGCATCCCTTTTCTTAATGGAGGCTCTCCACGTTCATCCGGGTATTCTAATTGGTATTCTGCTGCTTTGGGCTATTTTTTATAAAGGGAAAAGCGGCGGGAAGAAAGAGAAGGGGATGGATTCATGATTTACTGGCACATTTTTTTGGCCTTCTTCCTGCCTGGCATCCTCGGGTATGGGGGAGGTCCAGCTTCCATTCCCCTTATTGAAAAAGAAGTAGTCGACCGCTATGAATGGCAGACCGTCGGTGAATTCAGTGAGACACTGGCACTTGGAAACGCACTCCCTGGCCCGATTGCAACAAAAATGGCCGGCTTTATCGGCTATCAGGAGGGCGGCTTGCTCGGAGCAGCGGTTGGGCTGTTTGCCACTATTGCTCCCTCACTGATTTTAATGCTGATTCTTTTAAAGGTTCTAATGAAGTATAAGGAATCGCCTCAGGTAAAAAGGTTATCCACAGTGGTAAGGCCTGTCATCGCGGTTATGCTTGGAGTCATGACCTATCAATTCCTGGATAATGCCGTTCTTGGTTTTGGAATATGGCATACTCTGCTGTTGTTTATCCTTAGCTTCGTCCTGCTTGAAAAAATGAATGTTCATCCTGCCTTTGTCATAGCAGGAGCGCTTGTTTATGGAGGAGTTTTTCTTTCATAGTCTGGTTCAATCCCTCTTCAAAAATGGAAGGGGGGTTTTTTATGAGATAAGGATAAAATTTAAGATAATCACAATAGTTTTAGACTTATCAACAGGGCTGTGAATAATTGTATATCCTCTGTATATATAGTGGCGAACAATTGTACCCACACAAAATGTGGATAGAAATTGTGGATATGTTGATAACTTCTGTTGATAACTGTTGTCGAATGGTGGAATAACATGTGAATATCTAATAATTTAACAAAAAATTTAAAAACGTTTACATAGATTTACAAAATACACAGGTATTTGAGCTTTTTCGGCATTTTTGGCATGATGGTGTTACAATCATGCACACAGGAAGGAATGGACCTTTGAGAATTTATAAAATCCTAAACAATAATGCTGCAGTTGTTCTTGATGATCAGCAGGAGAAAATTGTAATGGGTCCGGGAATTGCTTTTCAAAAAAGCAAAAATGATATTATACCGGCCGGTAAAATTGAAAAAATATTTGTAATGAAAGAAGAAAGCGAAAAATTTCAGCAGCTGCTGCAAATGGTCCCTGAGGATCACGTCGAGCTTGCCGAGGAAATCATCAGCTATGCGGAAGGCCGTTTGATGTCGCCGCTAAGCAATCACATTCACATAGCTTTGACAGATCACCTGTCGTTTGCTATTGAAAGAATTCAGCAAGGCTATCAAATTCAAAATAAATTGCTGAATGAAATTAAAGTGCTCTACAAAAAAGAATTTGAGATAGGACGATGGGCAATCCAAAAAGTGCAGGAAAAGCTTGGCGTTACTCTTCCGGATGATGAAGCGGGACACATTGCCCTCCATATTCATACTGCGAAATTAGATTCTGCTGATATGACGGTTACCTTAAAGCATACGGCCATTATTCAAGAATCAATCAGCATAATAGAAGAGCACTTTGGACTGAAGCTAAGTGAAGATTCCATTTCCTATCAGCGTCTGCTGACTCACCTTAGATTTGCCTTAAATCGGCTGGAGCAGGCCGAGGATTTTCATGTCATGGATACAGACATGCTGAGCCTGATTCAAGAAAAATACAGGTTTTCCTATCAATGTTCAAAAAAGATTGCCGATTATTTAAGCGAGGAGTACAATCTGCATTTTCCAGAATCAGAGATTGGCTACATTTCACTTCATATTCAGAGATTAAGCGAGTAAAAAAATCTTGACGCACACGCTTTCATCTCATACAATGAAAGCGGATTAAAAAACTTGATATCCGGGATTGTGACTGGTTATGCAGGCAAGACCTAAAATTTGTAAAGAGATCAATGGAGAAACTCTGTCTATGATATCTTTATAAGTTTTAGGTCTTTTTTCTATTCTAAAGGAGGATTAACAATGAATTATAAAGACACTGCGGAAAAAATTGTACCGCTGCTCGGCGGAAAAGAAAATATCATCAGTGCCACCCACTGTGCTACAAGGCTCCGTTTGGTTTTGCAGGATGAAAGCAAAGCCGATAAAGCGGAAATAGAAGAGGTTGAAGGAGTTAAAGGCGCATTCGCAAGTTCTGGGCAATTTCAAATTATTTTTGGTACAGGGAATGTGAATAAAGTCTATGAACAGCTGCAGCCAATGCTCGGAAGGATGGATACAGATCATGTATCGCATGCTGAAGCTGTGAAGCAAAAAATGAATCCATTTGCCCGATTTGCAAAAACACTGTCGAATATTTTCGTTCCGATCATTCCGGCAATCGTAGCAAGCGGTTTATTAATGGGTCTGCTTGGAATGATGAAAGCATTTGAGTGGGTCAGTACAGACAGTCCATTCATTGTTTTGCTTGATATGTTCTCAAGCGCAGCATTTATCATTCTGCCGATTCTAATTGGTGTCAGCGCATCCCGCGAGTTTGGAGCAAACCCCTATTTAGGAGCTGTTATCGGGGGGATTCTTACACACCCTGCCCTGCTGAATCCGTGGGGACTGGCGGAAGCGAAGCCCGAATATTTGAACTTTGCGGGAATGGATATCGCAATGCTTGGCTATCAGGGAACCGTTATTCCAATTCTTCTTGCTGTATATGTGATGAGCAAAATTGAGAAAGGGCTTCGCAAGATTGTACCTAACTCGATTGATTTGCTTGTCACACCATTTTTGACAATTATCTCCACAGGTTTTATCGCTTTAATCGCTATTGGCCCAATTGGCCGCGGATTAGGAACTCTGATTACAACTACGTTAACTTACGTATATGATACAGCTGGTTTTATGGCTGGGCTTATCTTTGGAGGAACCTATTCTTTAATCGTACTGACAGGGGTTCATCACAGCTTCCATGCCATTGAAGCAGGGCTTCTTGCAGATCTTGGGAAGAACTATCTCCTTCCGATCTGGTCAATGGCAAATGTTGCTCAGGGCGGAGCGGGACTCGCCGTTTTCTTCATGACAAAGCGCGCGAAAACAAAAGAAATTGCATTGCCTGGAGCATTCTCAGCCTTCTTGGGAATTACCGAGCCCGTTATTTTCGGAGTCAACTTACGCTACAGAAATCCATTTATTGGCGGTATGATTGGAGGCGCACTTGGCGGCGCATATGTCGTCTTTACGAATGTAGCCGCAAATGCCTATGGATTAACGGGCATTCCGATGATTGCCATTGTTGCTCCATTCGGAACATCGGCGATCATTAATTATCTGATCGGATTCGTCATTGCCGTAGCGGGTGCCTTCATTGCAACGCTGCTTCTTGGATTAAAAGAAGAAGAGACAAAGTAGGACTTGCTATTTAAAGGAAGAATTAAGTAAGCTATAACTAAAAATCAGGCAGTTGGATGCCTGATTTTTCTTTCACTCGAGAGGAGAGCTGCATCCATGAAAAAAGAGATTATCAGTTTGGGAGAGGCATTAATCGATTTTATACCAGTAGATTCGGATAATATGATCTATCAAAAAAGCCCAGGAGGAGCGCCTGCAAACGTTGCAGTTGGTTTAGCGAGACTTGGAGCTGATTCAGCTTTTCTTGGAAAAGTGGGAAATGACGTACTCGGGACTTTTTTAAAAGATACTTTAGCCTCTTACGGGGTTCATACAAATCATATGATGCTTTCAGATGAAGCGAAAACAGGTGCTGTATTTATTACATTGGCTGAAAATGGAGAGCGTTCGTTTGATTTTTATATCAATCCAAGTGCAGACCGGTTTTTGAAAAGGGAAGAACTGAACGAATCGCTGTTTGAAGACAGTAAAATCCTTCACTACGGTTCGATTTCTATGATCAGCGAGCCTTCTAGAAGTGCGACGATCAGAGCTGTTGAGCTTGCCAGAAAGAACAGAATGATTGTTTCATATGATCCCAATTTAAGATTGAGCTTATGGGAAAACGAAGAAGCTGCACGTGAAACCATCCTTTCTATGTTTGAATCGGCCGATTTAATCAAGATTTCAGAAGAGGAACTTGAATTTTTGACGGGAGAAGCAACGATTGAAAAAGGGGTAGAAAAGCTCTCCGATTATAACATTCCATTGCTGCTTGTAACACTCGGGAGCGAAGGAAGCTATGCATTTACACAGAATGTGACTGCAAGAATTCATGCAATGCAGGTAAATGCAGTTGACACAACCGGTGCTGGAGATGCTTTCGTATCAGGTGTTTTATATAAATTAAATGAGTATGAGGGAAATCTAGCCTCTTTAACGGAGAAGGAATTACAGGACATCGGCCGGTTTGCAAGTGTTTCAGGCGGACTTGCTGCATCGGTTAAAGGAGCCATGACAGCATTGCCTACACTGAAAGAGGTTCAAGGCATTCTGCAAAATTCGTAAAGGAGAGTTGGACGTGAAAAACCGTGATTCAGAGTTAAAAGAAGCTGCTTATCAAGAGGTTGAGGCAAGCCGGGAAACGGTTGAGAGCGACCCTTATCGGCTGAAGCATCATATTATGCCTCCTGTCGGACTTCTTAACGATCCGAACGGCTTTATTCAGTGGAAGGGGATTTACCATCTCTTCTATCAATGGATGCCGTTTAAAACAGGACATGGAGCAAAGTTCTGGGGGCATTATAGTTCAAGAGACCTCGTGAATTGGAAACATGAACCGATTGCTCTGGCTCCAAGTGAGTGGTATGAAAAGGATGGGTGCTACTCAGGCAGTGCTATTGCAGCTTTTGATAAACTTCATCTGTTCTACACCGGAAATGTGAAGGATGAGAATGGTGATAGGGAGACCTATCAGTGTCTTGCCGTCTCAGAGGACGGAATCCATTTTGATAAAAAAGGCGTTGTAGCTGAGCTTCCAGACGGATATACGACCCATTTTCGTGATCCAAAGGTGTGGGAGCATGAAGGCAAATGGTATATGGTTGTTGGAGCTCAAACAAAAGAGCTGGTCGGCCGTGCGGCGCTGTTCTCCTCTTTGGATCTTTATAATTGGGAGTACCTGGGCGATACTGCCGGTTCAAAAACCGGTATGCTTGATGAGTTCGGATATATGTGGGAATGCCCTGACTTGTTTCATCTTAACGGGAAAGATGTACTGATTGTTTCTCCTCAAGGTTTGGAGCCGGACGGAATTCTTTATCAGAACGTTTATCAATCAGGCTACTTTGTTGGGGAGCTTGATTACAAGACGGCAAAATTTAATCATGGTAAGTTCACTGAGCTTGACAGAGGCTTTGATTTTTATGCTCCGCAAACGACGGTTGATGAAAAGGGCAGACGCATATTAATTGCCTGGATGAGTGTGCCAGATCAAGATGAGGACAAGCATCCGACCATAGCAAACAAGTGGATTCACACTATGACATTTCCGAGGAAATTGTCGATAAAAGGTGAAAAATTGGTGCAGGAGCCTGTCGAAGAATTAAAAGCTCTCAGAAAAAATGAACAGGTGCATGAACATATTAAGGTGGTAAATGAAGAAGTTCATATGTACGAAGCAGAAGGTTCTGTTTATGAACTCCTTCTTGAACATATAAAAGCAGGAGACTCTTTTAAAATCTCTATTAAAAAGAATGCTGAATTGCATTATTCACGCAGGGACAGGCTGTTTACATTAACTAGAATCAGTTATGCTGACGGGCTGCGTGAATCAAGAAAATGCCATTTGGCAGAGCTGACCAAGCTTCAAGTATTTGTAGATACATCATCGATTGAAATTTTTATAAATGATGGTGAAGAAGTGTTTACGGCGAGAGTATTCCCGGATGCTGAAGACCGAAGCATTGTCTTTTCTTCAGAAAGAGAAACGGTATTTGATTTGAAGAAATGGGATCTGTAATAGAATGGATGGCTGCCTATTTAATGGCGGCTTTTTTTACTTAGAAATATATGAAATAGTCGAATTGAGTATAATAGCTGTGGATGAGCTGAAAAAGTGCATCATCTGGGAAGGCTTAAAGTCAGGTCCAACAGGCAGATCCAGAAAAAATGAAAAAGCCGGTCATCAAGGACCGGCTCAGATAAGAAGTATAAAGTTTAGCGCTTCGATGGCGAGTTGAATCGCCCAGTTCCTCAGATTCGCCAATAAAAGCAAAAAACGCCTTTATTGTATGATCTTTATCTGTCATGCCTGCGCTAAACGGGAACTTCCGCTTTTCTTATTCACTTTCGTATAAACGCAATGCAGCATGGTTTGTCGGCCCAACATACTCGTTAAGAGGGAAGGAATGACGAATCGCTGCTGTAATAAATTGTTTAGCTGTATAAATGGCTTCTTTAACAGATGCACCTTTTGCAAGTTCCGCCGTAATCGCAGCTGAATATGTGCAGCCTGCTCCGTGTGTATAAGAAGTATCGATGCGCTCGCCTTCAAGAATCTGAAATTCTGTTCCGTCATAAAGAACGTCTACTGCTTTTTCATGCTGAAGCTTTCCGCCGCCTTTTACAAGCACGAATTTAGCGCCTAAATCATAAATTTTGACTGCAGCTTCCTTCATCTGATCAACTGTTGTAATGGTTCCGATGCCGCTTAATTGGCCAGCTTCAAATAAGTTTGGAGTAACAACAGTGGCAAGCGGTGTAAGGATTTCGCGCAAAGCATCCGCAAGGTCGGGATACAGTACTTCATCGGCTCCTTTACATACCATAACAGGATCCACTACTACGTTTTGAAGGTTATTCTTTTTTATCGTTTCTGCAGCAAGTTTAATGATATCTACAGTTGGAAGCATGCCTGTTTTCATGGCATCCACACCGATTCCTTCTACGATGGTTGCTGCCTGAGCTTTAATGGTATCTAATTCCACGGGAAATACTTGATGATGCCACTCATTGGCCGGGTCCATCGCTACAACGACTGTTAAAGCAGTCATTCCATATACTCCGCGCTCTTGAAATGTTTTTAAATCTGCCTGAATACCAGCACCGCCGCTGCTATCTGATCCAGCAAATGTTAAGGCTTTTTTCATTGTCATAAGTATGTGTACCTCCATCCAGGTGATTGAAAACGAATCTTACACAGCTATTATAACAATTTAGAAAAAGGTTAGCCATTGATGCGAAATAGGTTGCAAAATGGATAAGATACCCATATACTGTTATTGAACAGTGGTTAAATAAAGGGCGGTGATACATATGGCAGCAAGAAGAGCAGTCGATCAAGAACTTACGCGGGAATCCATCATGCATGCTGCACATCAATTATTTAATGAAAAAGGCTATCAGAACGTTTCCATGAGACAAATCGCCAAAGAGCTGAATTACAGTCACGGAGCTATCTACTATCATTTTAAAAACAAGGCTGAGCTTTTTTATGCGCTGGTTAAGGCAGATTTCACCCTCCTGGATGAAAAATTGATGAATGTTTTGGACCAAGAAGAACTGAGCAATAAAGAAAAAACTAAAAAAATACTCGAGAGCTACATTGAATTCGGCTTGAGAAATCAAAGCCAATATGAACTCATGTTTTTAACGAAAGATGAAGAGGTTATCAGCTATATGATTCATGAGCCTAATGCGAGCTACGATCAATTTGCTCAAGCCATTTATGCGTTATCCGGTAAGCAGCTTTCAGCAAATGTCATTTGGTCTGTCTTTTTGTCACTTCATGGATTTGTCACGCATTATTGCAAGACAGGGATGACATTTGAAGAGGTGGAGCCTCTGGTGAAGGCACATGTTCTTTTTCTAATGAAGGGGTTATCTTAATTTTTTGTCTTTAATTGAACGGTGGTTAATAAAGGGGAGGAGAATAAAAATGAATGCAATTGTTTTTGGGGCATCAGGCGGAATGGGTTATGCACTTGTCATGGAGCTTGTCAGCAGAGGGTTTGATGTTACAGCTTTTGCGAGAAATGAACAAAAGTTAAAAAAACTTTTTGGCCATATAAAGGAAGTGAGGATTCATCAAGGTGATGCGATGAACCCTGATGAAGTCGCAGAGGCATGCAGGAAGAAAGAATTCATTTTTCACAGCATTAATATTCCTTATCCTGAATGGGCCGATGGACACCCGCGTATTATGCAAAACCTGCTGCAGGCTGTTAAACAGGAAAATTCACGATTCATACTTGCAGACAACATATACGCCTATGGAAGACAATCAGAGGCTGTCACTGAAGCTGCCTCCAAGGACCCGCATACAAAAAAGGGGAAAATAAGACTTCAGCTTGAACAGATGGTGAAGTCAGCTGAAATTCCTTATCTCATTCTTCATTTTCCGGATTATTATGGTCCAAAAGCTGAAAATACCTATATCCATTATACGCTTAATCAGATGCTGCAAAATCGCACCTCTCAATTTGTCGGCTCTTTAGACCTTGAGAGAGAATATATTTATACTCCTGACGGTGCGAAAGCTGCGGTTGAACTTGCCCTCACCCCACATGCTTATCAGCAAAATTGGAACATTCCTGGAGCGGGGACAATGACTGGAAATGAGTTCGTTGAAATGGTGCGCGACGCAACTGGCTACAGCAAAAAAGTGATAACGGTTAAAAAAGGCATGATTTCATTCATCGGTCTTTTCGACAAAATGATGAGAGAATCGGTTGAAATGATGTATTTAACAGAAAAACCGGTTCATTTATCTGGATCCAAATATGAAAAAGAAATTGGTCCGCTTCCGAGAACACCATATGACAAGGGAATAAGAGCAGTCATTTCCTCCATGCAAAAAACCAGCTAATTAGCTGGTTTTTGGGGGCACGAAACATCCATTTTTATATGAATATCCGGAAAATAGATACGGCCTTGTAATTTACTTTTTATACAGGTTAAAGGATCTTCTTCTTCAGGTTCCGGTGCTGCTGGTTTTGGCTTTTCCACAGGTTCTGGAGCAGGTTTTTCTTCAGCAGGAGGCTCCGGTTTCTTTTCTTCCTCAACTGGTGCTGAATCTGCGGGTACAGTATTTGGATAGTTGTTTGCGGCAGCTATTGCTTCAAAGGATTGGTTTGAGTGAAGAATGAGAACAGAGGTGCCTGTGTGTACTAGGTCGAATAAATAGCGGATTTCTTCATTATGCATACGAATACAGCCAGCGCTGGCATAAGTTCCTATGGAATTTGGATTGCTATTGCCATGGATGGCATAGGTCGTTCCATTGGTGCCCAGAGCATGAAGACCGAGCCATCTGTCTCCGAGCGGATTTCTGCTGTCGCCCCCTGGAATTTTGTCTTTGTAATAAGGACGATTTTTAATCTTGTTTACAATCGGAAACGTTCCTTCCGGGGTAAACGAATTATTTCTCCCTGTTGCGACATTAAATACTTTAACAAGCTTGCCGCTGTCAAAAAATGCGAGTTTATTCGTGCTTTTGTTAATGATAATCAGCTGAGGTACAGCATCTGCTTTAGCTGGTGCGGCAAAAGATGCAAATAAGAAAAGAGCGGCAAACAGCACTAACCATTTTTTCATTTCTCTCTAGTCCCCTTTTATTTAGTAGCAGAAAAGTCAAACCCGGACTTTTCTTCCGGATTCTTATCTGACATGCCTAAGCAAAACAGGCAACTCCGCTTTTCTGATTACAAGAAAAGATTACCAAACAAAGACTGAGGAACATGTAGAATCTTCTTGTCGAAAGCTGACAATGAAAGGAACTTCTTTTTTTACTCCTTTGACAGCATAAGACGGGAGGAGATGTTAAATTGTTCCATGAATCATCATAAAATATAAAAAAGGCGGGTCTCATGAGACATGAGACCCGCCTATACATCTATATTAGTAGGGGGAAATATAGATTGTATGAATTATTGGTGTGCTACGATAACTACTTTGCCTTTATCAAGCTCTTCTTCCATATGAGCTGCTTCGTTCTCTGTTAAGCCCAGAGATACCATTTTTGAGCGAAGCTCATCTCCGCGTGAACGGAATACGTTTTTCATTGATGAAAAGACGCCTTGCTCGGATACGCCGACACTTTCAGTATCTGTACCGGAAGTGAGATGTTTTGATCGGTTCGGGTCATGTGCGAATAAATAAATATCGTCTTTCACAAACCCTTCAACTTCAAGGTGATTGATTTTTTCTGTTGCTTGAACACCATTTTCAACTACAAATGTTTTCATTTTAATCTCTCTCCTTATATGTGCTGATAGTTAATAAATACCCAATAAACAAAATTTAAAAACAAAGAATTTCACAAATGGGTCTAAAGATTCAGCCTAGAGAAATCTTTTCCTTTTTATGATTTAATGAGCAGTAGAAATAAACAAAGAAATGAGGAGATCTCTTGCGTGTTTCAGTCGTTATTGTGACATTTAATCGTCTATATACTCTTGCTGAGCTTCTGGAATCAATTGCCCGTCAAACATACCGCCCGCATGAAATTATTATTGTTAACGACGGAGGAGAGCCGGCAGACTCTTTAACAGCTGCTTATGATGATCTGCCGATTCGGATGATTAATCTAGAAGAAAATACGGGACATGTTCATGCACGAAATACCGGAGTATTTCAGGCAGAGGGCGATGCCATTATGCTATGTGATGATGATGATTATTTCGCCCCGGAGCATATTGAAAGAATGGTACATGAACTGACAGATGCACATCTTGTTTATTCAGATGTTGAGATTGTCGAATTTGAAGTTCAAAATAACGTTCGTGTGCCTGTCAGCCGCAGATTATTCGCCTATACATATGATGCAAAGGAGATGAGGCGCTTCTCAACGTTTGTGCCATCAGGCAGTTTGTATCTAAAAGAGGTGCATCAGTCGATTGGATATTATGATCCGGATGTTCATAATTATTGGGACTGGGATTTCTTTTTAAGGGTTTCAGAAAAATTTCAAGTAAAGCGGGTTCCTGTGGCAAGCGTTATTTATGCTTTTTCTGATACAGGCAATCATCAATCCGCAGCTCTTAATGAAACAAGACAATCTTACCTTGAAAAGCTATGTGAGAAGCATCAATTGGGAGAGCTTCCTCAAAAAAACTTCTTTGTTTTATTAGAAGAACCCGAGTTAAAGGCGAGAGAAGCGCTGAGCTTGCTTGTCTGGGACGGAAAGCCGATGATACCCAGAATCACCTGACTCCTGCTGCGGCGGGAGTTTTTTTTATGTTTGCAAAGAAGCCACCTCCATGATACTATATGTTTAAACTTTTAAACTAATAAACTAAAGGGAGTTTTTATAGATGAAAACCGTTTTAATTACAGGAGCATCAGATGGAATTGGAAGAGAACTTGCTTATAAGTATGCACAGGATGGGTACCGTCTAATCTTGACGGCAAGAAACGAAATGAAACTGATGAAACTTGCAGGCGAACTGAAAAATACGACAGCAATCGTCAAAGCCAAAGACTTAAGTGATATGAACCAGATTCATGAGTTGTTTCAGGAATTGCAGCAGGAGAAGATTCATGTCGACGTTTTAGTGAACAATGCCGGCTTTGGTTTGTATGGGGATTTTAAAAACACGTCCGCTTTAGATGAGCTGAACATGATTGATTTGAACGTCAAATCCATTACACTGCTAACCAAATTATTTTTGCCTGATATGATTTCAAAAAAATCGGGTCAGGTTTTAAATGTTGCCTCCTCTGCCGCTTTTCAGCCAGGACCATTGATGGCTGTGTATTACGCGACAAAAGCTTATGTGTTATCATTTAGTGAAGCAATTGAAAATGAACTGAAAGGCACTGGTGTATCAATCTCAGTTTTATGTCCCGGCCCTACTAAAACCGGCTTCAGCGAACGTGCCAACCTTGGACAATCCAAGCTCTTTAAAAGCGGAGTAATGGATGTGAAAACTGTTGCTGATGCGGCATATGAAGGGATGAAAAAAGGACAGACGCTGATTATTCCAGGCTTTAAAAATAAGATTCTTGCAGCAGCTGTACGATTCATGCCGCGGAAAACAGTAACAGGCATTGTGCGGAAAACGCAAGAGCGCGCGTAAGAAAGGTGTGAAGCAAAATGGGAGACCAAGCCATTGATACATTTCGATCATGCATCCCATTATTCCATGCTCTCGGGGATCCAGCGAGACAGGATATTATTCTTTTATTAGCAGAAACAGAACGTCTGACTGTGAATGAAATTGCCGATCAGTCCAGGCTTTCAAGACCAGCCATTTCCCACCATCTTAAAATCTTGAAGGACCAGGGATTGGTAAGCATTGAACAGCAGGGGACGAAAAGGTTTTATTCATTAGCACTTGAAGATTCCGTTACCCTGCTGAAAAAATTAATTATATTAGTAGAAGAAACCTGTATTTAACCTCGGAAAGGGTGGAAACAGATGAAACAGCTGCTTCATGAAGGCTGGTGGACATGGCTCAAGCCGGAATTTGAAAAACCCTATTATCAGAAGCTGAGAGAATTTCTGAAGATAGAATATGAAACAGAGACGATCTATCCAGATATGGAAGATCTGTTTAACGCACTGCAATTCACGTCTTATGAAGATGTAAAAGTTGTGATTCTTGGACAGGATCCATATCATGGACCAAATCAGGCTCACGGACTCAGTTTCTCTGTTCAGGAAGGAGTCAAACTTCCGCCATCGCTCCGCAATATTTTTCTTGAACTGAAGGACGACCTTGGATACGATCCTCCTAATCATGGATCACTTGAAAAATGGGCCAAGCAGGGTGTGCTGCTATTGAATACGGTTTTGACAGTGAGAAAAGGGCAAGCCGCCTCACATAAAGGGCAAGGCTGGGAAATGTTCACAAATCGCATTATTGAGCTTCTGAATGAGCGTGAACTGCCAGTTGTGTTTATATTATGGGGAAAGCATGCAGCAGAAAAGAAATCACTGATTGATACAGACAAGCATATTGTGATTCAATCGCCTCATCCAAGTCCTTTTTCCGCCAGAAAAGGGTTCTTTGGGAGCAAGCCGTTTTCAAGAGCGAACGAAGCACTCAAGAAAATGGGCCGGAAGGATATTGACTGGGAAATAAAATAAAAAAGAGGAGGTGCGGACTAAACTGCACCTCCTCTTTACTGAAGAGATAAGAAAATATAAGATTTTGCGCATCGATGGCGAGCGGAAGCGCTCAGGCCTCCTCGGCCAGAACGGCTCATCCAGCAAAGGCAAAAAGCGCCTTCACTGGCTGATCCTTATCTGTCATGCCTGCGCTAAACGGGCGATTCCGCTTTTCTTATTATACCCAGCCCGTTACACGCTCATGATCTGTAACAAGCAATAAGATTTTACCTTCATCAAGCTTTTCTTCATAGCGTTCTGCTTCTGCAGAGCTGAATCCGACTTCCTCTAATTTCGTGCGAAGCTCATCGCCCTTTTTGCTGAAAATGTTGCCGACCGCACTTCCAAGACCTAATTCAGTGATGCCGATCGTATTTGCTTCAGCGTTGTTTGCTACACGGTTTGTGCGCTCATCATCATGTGAGAGAATATAAATGTCGTGCTTGTCGACACCTTTACTTTTCAGTTCCATCACGTCATTTTTCAATAATTCGTCATTTGTATATTCTTTTACAGCTGGTTTCATTTTCATTCACTCTCCTTTTAGGTTTCATAGTAATTAAATAGCACGAATCGTACCTAGTTAAACCTCTTTTTTTTGCAGGTGATGTTCTGTAACTTTGGTATAATAGACTGCAAGGACAAGAATAAAGGCAGGATATAAAGATGAAGAATCAACAGATTAACTGCTTAAAATGCACGCATTACTATGTCACCTGGGACAGGAGTTTTCCAAACGGCTGCAGGGCTTACGGTTTTAAATCTGCTGCAAGACCTTCTGTAACCGTGCTAAAATCATCAGGTGAATCCTGTTTGAAATACACACCAAAAAGATAATGTGTCATGCGATACAGAAATACCAAAGTAATGGAGGAATGATAAGGATGGATATACATATTTCAAAGCTGCTTGCGAAAATGGAAAAAGAAATTCACCGTGCGATGCACGGATCAAGTGATTCAGAAGTAAGAGAGAGACTGCTTGCTGTGAAAACACTCTGTGATCTAGTGCTGGAAGAGCAGGCGGAAGAACGCTATGAACCAAAGCAGCAGCCATCTCATAATCAAGTGGATGCTCTTCAGCTGCAAAAAATGATGGGGGCATCGAATTTGGGCAAGAAAAAAGAAGAGGACGGCGTGAACGGAGATTCTATTTTTGATTTTTAAATCCTTTAAAGATTTTGAACATCTGTTGACGAATCCGCTGTCTGTCTTGATTTAAAGAAATGATAGGGTAAGATGAAAACTAGAGGCTGATTTTAAAATCGAGGAGAAGATAATCGTGAAACTATTTTTAATTCTAGCTGCAGCAAACGCTTTTCTGGCTGTTGCATTAGGCGCATTCGGAGCTCACGGGCTTGAAGGAAAAGTACCTGAAAAATACTTGAAAATCTGGCAGACGGGTGTCACCTATCAAATGTTTCATGCCGGCGGCTTATTCGTGATCGCCTTTTTAATCGACAAACTTCCGCAGGCAGGAATGCTGACTTGGGCTGGCTGGCTCATGTTTATCGGCATTCTCTTATTTTCCGGAAGCCTGTACGTTTTAACCGTTACTCAAATCAGTGTGCTCGGCGCAATCACACCGCTCGGCGGCCTGTCCTTTTTAATTGCCTGGGTAATGATGATCATCGCAGTTGTGAAGTTTTTATAGAATGAGCGGGGGAGTCCTTTAGAGGGCTCTTTTTGATTTGAAAAAACATTTTCGTTAATAAATTTTATAATCACCAATAAATAGATCTGTTTCGATAACAAAATATAAAATTCGATAATAAGAGCAGTTTGATAGAGAGCATGGTCAAGAGAGTTTCACCTCGTAATCGCTTATTCCAACCGCACAATACATGGTAAAATAGGGAAAAAGAAGGGTGGCGCGAAAGTGTGAAGAAAATTCTTTTAATCTTGGGAAGTTTGATGATTTTATCAGGTGTCTTAGGTGCATTAAATCATGTATCACTTATTTTTAAGTCAATGGAAGAAGAGTTTGGTGAATATGGTACCCCGGGTACTGCATCTCTAATCATATGGCAGTACATTCCGTCCTTTACGATCTACGTCACATTACTTGCAGCCGGCAGCCTATTGCTCGGTCTCGCAGCTTTACTGAAACAGCAAGAGAAGCGCAATGATCTGATGGAACACCTGATAGATGCTGTGAAAGCAAATGAGGTTCAGACAGCACAGCCAGCAGTTGAACCCGCTTCTGATATTGAAAAGCAAACACTTGCACTGTTTCAAAGCAGAAATGAGCGTGAGGTTGACGAATCTCATCAGGATCCCGGTAAAGATGAACGCTACTACTGGAAGGGATGAGCATCCATAAAAAAGAGCATACATTTCTAATGTATGCCCGGTGCGCATTATCTAGGAGGAGAAGAAGCCATATCATAAGGATAATAATAGGCAATTTCCTCATCAAATGTAATATAGTCTAAATAAACCATTAACAGCAGGTATCTTTTCGATGTTTTTTGATCGCTTAAAATAATATGATCTCGCCCTGCGGCTTCGATGACGCCTTTAAAGATTTTAGAGTTCCACTCTTTGCTGGCTTCAAACGTCATATAGATGGTTGCTACTTTCCCTCGATTTAAACGCAGTATATTTTCAATGTACGATTCCTCTAGCGGGAGCATGCCGCCCTGTGCCTGAGTGGGAGTCTGCTGCATCCCCTGCATCCCTTGCATCCCTTGCATCCCCTGACCGCCGCCCTGCTGGGGATATCCAAATTGCGGCTGCTGCTGCCGGTAATCATAACCGGCTCCATAAGGATTGAAGCCTGCTCCAAACTGATTGAACGATGAATTCATGTTGTACCTCCTTAAGTAGAAAAAAATTAATAAACGTCAGGACAATTTGATCGAGTCGGCGAAAAGAAACAGTGTGCTTTGAACCTTCCCGTATTAGGCTGGTTATACCAGGTGCCCGGACAATCTCCGTAAGGTCTGAAAAACCAAAGGGTCGGCCCGGTACAGCCGGGCAAGCAGCTCCACTTTCTTTGATGTATAGGGAATCACTCCCATGTCATCACCTGCCTTATGAAAAAAACATCTGGTTGTATAAGGTGACTAGATGTAGAAAATTCAATCTCACTCATTTATAGGTATGTATGGAAAGGCTGTGTTATGCCATAAAAAAAGCCCTTGCCGACTTTGGCAAGAGCTTCAATAATCTTTCATTAAATATGAAAATATCCGTACAATTTATCGGCAGGAAGAATGTTTCCTACAAAGAATGTGCCAAATTCGCCGTAGCGTGCACTGACCTCGTCAAAACGCATTTCATAAACAAGTTTTTTGAACTGAAGCACGTCATCAGAGAATAGCGTGACACCCCATTCAAAATCATCAAAACCGACAGAGCCTGTAATGATCTGCTTTACTTTTCCTGCGTATTGGCGGCCGATCATGCCGTGGCTGCGCATCAGGCTTTTGCGCTCATCCATTGGGAGCATATACCAGTTATCTTCGCCATTGCGGCGTTTATCCATCGGATAGAAGCAGACATGCTTTGCTTCTGGAAGAGATGGATAGAGACGGGCAAGCACTTGAGGGTTTTGGTATGGGTCTTCACCTGCAGGCAAGTAGTTGCTGAGCTCCACAACAGATACATAGGAATATGTAGGAAGAGTATAATCAGCAAGCTTTGATTTATTAAACTCTGTTTCAATAACATTTAACTCTTCCATAGTAGGGCGCAGAATCATCAGCATAAAGTCAGCTTTTTGTCCGACAATCGAATATAGTGCCTGGCTGCCTTGCTTTTGATCTTCAGCAATTCCCCATTTTTCAAGCAAACCCTGAAACTCATAAATTGCTGCTTGACGCTCGTCACTGCTTACCGTTTTCCAAAGCGCCCAGTTCATTGCGCGGAAGTCATGTAAACAATACCAGCCATCTAACGTTTGTGCAGCTTCACTCATATAAGTTCACTCCGTTTCATCATTCTTAAATACCTTTTAACTATACCATAGTTTGTCCTTTTCATAATGGAAACAGCCTTCATTGTCCATATTAAAAAGATAGTACATGTGTTTAGATGTTAGTTAATTTAGAAAATAAAGAATTTAAGGTGTAAGCGCTCTATCAGTCCGCGGCTGTTTGAATTTGCCTGTAAGTGGAGTATTCTTAAACATAGAGCAATGGTTTTTAACTAATTAGGAGGTTTTTTAATGTCTGATTTATTTACTCTTTTAAAAGAAAAAGTAACTGGAAAAGAGCTTAAAATCGTTTTTCCTGAAGGAACGGATGAGCGCATTCTGACTGCTGCAAACCGTTTGGCAGGAGAAGGAATCCTTAAGCCTATTCTTGTCGGCAGCAATGACGATATTACGAAAAAAGCAAATGAACTGAACCTTACATTAGATGGCGTAGAAATTTATGATCCAAAAACATTTGAAGGCATGAAAGAGCTTGTTCAATCTTTCGTAGAACGACGAAAAGGCAAAGCGACAGAAGAACAGGCACAAAAAATTCTGCTTGATGAAAACTACTTCGGAACGATGCTTGTATACACGGGACAAGCTCACGGATTAGTAAGCGGTGCAGCTCATTCAACAGCAGACACTGTGCGCCCGGCGCTTCAAATCATCAAAACAAAAGAAGGCATCAAGAAAACATCTGGCGTCTTCATCATGGTACGCGGCGATGAGAAATATGTATTTGCAGACTGTGCAATCAATATTTCACCAGACAGCCAGGATCTTGCTGAAATTGCAATCGAAAGTGCAAAAACAGCTGATATGTTTGATATCGAACCAAGAGTTGCTATGCTTAGCTTTTCAACAAAAGGCTCTGCAAAATCACCTGAAACAGAACGCGTAGCAGAAGCGGTAAAAATCGCAAAAGAAATGGAGCCTAACCTTGTTTTAGATGGTGAGTTCCAATTTGACGCTGCATTTGTACCGTCTGTTGCAAAATCAAAAGCACCGGATTCAGTCATCAAAGGCGATGCGAACGTATTTGTTTTCCCAAGTCTTGAAGCAGGAAACATCGGATATAAAATTGCACAGCGCTTAGGCAACTTTGAAGCAGTCGGACCGATTCTTCAAGGCTTGAATGCACCTGTGAACGATCTTTCACGCGGATGTAATGCTGAGGATGTTTATAAGTTAGCATTGATTACTGCAGGACAAGCGGTTTAATAGTAAGAATGGGGGAGACAGCCGGTTTTGGCTGTCTCTTTTTCTGTCTCTATATTTCCATTCGTTCATGCTATAATAAACTTGTTTATAAACTCGAGGGAGTCCATCAACATGTCATTTGAAACCTTATTAAAACAAGATGAATGGAAGATTGTCGATCAGTCCAGCCTCGGACCTCATTTCGATGCGAGACAGTCCTTTGCGATGGATGATACGCTGTGTGCAGCGGTCGGGAACGGCACTTCTCCTGCAACGGCCCGGACATGGGTTCATCACAAAACAATTGTGCTTGGCATACAAGATACGAAACTTCCATATTTACAGGAAGGTATCTCTTATTTAAAAGAACAGGGGTATCGCGTAATCGTCCGGAATTCAGGCGGCCTCGCTGTTGTTCTAGATGAAGGGATTCTAAATATATCACTGATTTTTCCTGAAACTGAAAAAGGAATTGATATTAATCGCGGCTATGATACGATGTGGGATCTGATTAAGCGGATTCTTGCGGGCTATGGTGCTGAGATAGAAGCACGAGAAATTACAGGGTCTTATTGCCCCGGCAGCTATGACTTAAGCATAGGCGGAAAAAAATTCGCCGGGATTTCACAGCGGAGACTTCGCGGCGGAATCGCTGTTCAAATTTATCTCTGTGCTGACGGCAGCGGAGCTGAGAGGGCGGAGCTTATACGCAGATTTTATGAGCTTGCGAAAAAAGATGAGCCGACGAAGCTTGCATATCCTGAAATCGTTCCAGAAACAATGGCATCCTTGAGCGAATTGCTTGATGACGAAATCAACGTTCAAACGCTCATGCTTTCATTTTTGCAGACCTTAAAGGATCTGAGCGGCAGAATGTACGCAGCTTCGCTGTCAGTCGATGAGCAGGTGCTGTTCGAAAAAAATCTGCTTCGCATGTACGACCGAAATGAAAAAGTGTTTGGGGCATTTCAATGAATGATTGAGCTATAGTACAGTCCTCATAAGAAAGCAGGCAGGGAGACATTCGTTTTCTCTGCCTGCTTCTTTTTGGATTATTAATAGATACATCATTCGAAAAACCGTAATTTGTGTACTAATCCCCTATCTAAAGAAGTTATTTTAAGAAAAGCTTTTTTCGTAAACTTTTTTGCTTTTAAATAAAATATTTATACCCTAAGTGGATTGTGGCGGATAAACTTGACTCCTGCGGGAAAATAGAGGGAAATGGGAGACCCCGCAGGCAGAGCCGAGGAGGCTCCCAGCCGGACCGCGGAAAGCAAGTTCCTGCAGCGGAAAGGAACGGACAACATTCATAATCGAAAACAGTCTTAAGTAAAAAGGATGTCCGCGTTTGGGACATCCTCTTTCTTATTCAGCTAACTTTTCCAAATTTCCATTCCGGTCCATTTTAAACTTCGTAGCCGGACGCTCTTCTTCCTCAAATAAAACTAGTTTTCTTGCACGGTTCATAATCTTCATTAATGTTTCATAATCTTCTTGAACCATAACAGTATCCTGTTCAAGCTGAGAAACCTTTACGGCCAGATCCTGATTGCGTCTTGAAAGCTCATAGTTTTCGCGTTTCAATCTCTCATTCTCAAGTTTTAGGGCATTGACATGTTCATTGTTCGAAGAATAAGATTCTAAAAATGCAATAACCTGGTTCATTGTGAGATCAGCAGATGCGGCAGGTGTTCTGCGCGCAGTATATGGGATTTCATAGGTCTCTTCTTGGTAGACTTCCTCTTTGTAGACAGGGTGAGTGACTGCAGGCAATTCTTCGTTATCAGTCTCAAAAGCTTCAACTTCAGTCATTACCGGTGCTGCTTCTGATTCCGGCGGTGAATACAGCAATTGCTTTTTGGCAGGCTGTCCCTTGCCGGTAGCTCTCATTTTTTGCTTGCGCTGTTTTTTTGCCAGCTGAAGCGCTTTTTCATAGTTATGTCTGACAACTGCGTTCCAGCGGAAACCGCAGGCTGCTGATGTACGATTGAGTTTGTCTCCAACTTCTTCAAATGCGTTTAGCTGTGTGCTTCCTTCTCGAACGTGGCGGAGCACGGTTTCAGCTAATAATAAATCATCTTCTTCTGACCAGGCATCTTGTCTTTGCTTCATGGTTTCAACTCCCTTTTTAGTTATAAAATTCCTGAGCTTGGATGGCAAGTGGAATCGCCGGCTCCTCGAGGAGAATCAGGATGAGCAAGGCGATTGCTTTTCTTAGATAGATAGTTGTGTATTTTCCTGTTATCATTTTGACCAGAAACACTGGGCTTTATACAAAAATATTAGAAGGATACTAGATTTTCCTTCCATTTTTTTCTTTTGGCTATAATAGAAGTTATTTCCCCCGGCTTGCAATGAAGATCGATTAACGGTAAAATACCAAATAGTGTTTGAACGTGATTTAACAGAAGGAAAGGGTTGTAAATAAGGTGGCAAATGAATTCAGAATATGCGACGATTGCCAGGCAACCAACATTAAGACGTTGCTCCCCCGCCTGAAAAAGGTAGATCCCGAAGCGAAAATTGATATCGGGTGTCAATCATACTGCGGTCCGGGAAGAAAAAAATCGTTTGCATTTGTAAATAATCGTCCGCTCTCAGCACCAAATGAGGACGAATTGATCGTGAAGATTGAAACAAAAATCAGTAAATAATATCACCATTGGCTCATTATGCAGTGGTGATTTTTTTATCCAGCTAACTTCAGAAAAAAAGTGGTTGTTTGCGTCGAAATAGAATCGATATAATGGAAACAAGTCAAGATGGAAGAGGGAAAGCGATGGCCTATCGGAGCGGGAAGTTATCTGAGGAAAAAGTGTTTAAAGATCCTGTTCACAGATACATTCATGTACGGGACAAGCTGATCTGGGATTTAATCGGAACGAAAGAATTTCAAAGGCTCCGCAGAATCCGTCAATTAGGGACGACCTATTTAGTTTTCCACGGAGCAGAGCACAGCCGTTTTAATCATTCTTTAGGAGTCTATGAAATTGTACGGAGAATTGTAGATGATGTGTTTAAAGGGCGTCCTGAATGGAATGAGGATGACCGTCTGCTTTCGCTTTGTGCGGCACTTCTGCATGATCTGGGACACGGTCCGTTCTCGCATTCTTTTGAAAAAGTGTTTCATTTGGATCATGAAAAGTTCACGCGTGACATTCTTGTGGGAGACACCGAAGTAAACGAAGTGCTCCGCCGCATGGGCGATGATTTTCCGAAGAAGGTATCGGAGGTCATTGAGAAAACATATGAAAATAAACAAGTTGTAGGTCTTATTTCAAGCCAGATTGATGCCGACCGCATGGACTACCTGCAGCGGGATGCCTATTTTACAGGTGTCAGTTATGGCCATTTTGATATGGAGCGGATTCTGAGAGTGATGAGGCCCCGCGAGGATCAGGTCGTGATTAAGCAAAGCGGCATGCATGCCGTCGAGGATTACATAATGAGCCGCTACCAGATGTATTGGCAGGTGTATTTCCACCCGGTGACCCGCAGTGCAGAGGTCATATTGACGAAAATCCTTCACCGGGCGAAACAGCTGCATAAAAACTACTACAAATTTAAACAGGATCCCATTCACTTTTACTCCATTTTTGAAGATGAAGTGACAACTCATGATTATCTGAAATTGGATGAGTCCGTTGTTCTGTACTATTTTCAGCAGTGGCAGGAAGAGGAAGATCCTATATTGAGAGATCTTTGTTCAAGATTCATGAACCGGAATCTGTTTCAATATGCTGAGTTTAATCCGGCAGCCACAATTGAGATGAAAAAGCTGATGGAGCTTACGGCCCTCTTTAAAAAAGCAGGCATCGATCCTGACTATTACTTAGTTGTTGATTCATCTTCAGATCTTCCTTATGACTTCTATCGTCCGGGAGAGGAAGAGGAGCGGCTGCCAATTCACTTGCAGCTGCCGAATGGAGACCTGCGCGAGCTTTCCCGCCAGTCTGAAATAGTAGACGCGATTTCCGGAAAACGCAGAACAGACCATAAGCTGTATTTTCCATTAGATCTCATTCAAGATATGTCAGCAAAACGAACGGCCAAGAAACGAATTTTGGAATTGTTAAACTTATAAAAAGAGAGAGATAGTGTGAAAATACAAGGTTAGGAGTGTTGGGGTTTGCTTAACGAACACGCAAAGCTGATGAAGGTGTTTTCTTCTTCAGGAGAAATTACCGGACGGAAAAAGCTGCAGAAGATGATCTATATCGCCAAAAAGATCAATCTTCCTTTTTATGAAAAGTACGACTTTCACTTTTATGGCCCATATTCGGAGGAGCTTACTCTCAGAATTGAAGAGCTTTGCAATTTAGGCTTTTTAAATGAAATGCATGAGAAAAAAGGCGGTTACTTTCAATACCGCTACTCCCTGACAGAAACAGGCGAGGAATTTTTAACTCATTACGATCTCGAGATGCCCCCGCTTAAAGAGTGCATGGAAGATTTGAACAGTCAATCAGCAAGATTCCTTGAGCTGGTATCTACGGTTCTATTCTTCGACACTCTTGAAAAAGAAGAGGTGATGGAGAAGGTATTTACCCTGAAGAGCAAGCAGAAATACACTGAAGAAGAAATTGAACAGGCTTATGCGTACATAGAGTCAATTCGTAAGAAGGTTGTTCAATAAGAAGATTCCGCGGTCTAATTGGCTGCGGGATTTTTTTATGCGGGCATTGAGTTTCAATTGTCAAACCTGGCTTATAGCAGAGATAGCTAGAAAAGCAGGGATTTCTAAATAACATGACGTTCTCATGAGGAAATTCAGATGGATAACCTATGATTCCTCCCATTTCGTTTTTGCGGAGGAAAATGGAATCAAACGTATGCTATGGTTCCACTATTTTCGTTTTTGCTTAGCATAGTGGAAACAAAAGTAAGTAATGATTCCACCATTATGGTTTATAGGGAGGAAAATGGAATCAAACGTATGCAATGATTCCACTATTTTCGTTTTTGCTCATCAAAGTGGAAACAAAAGTATGTAATGATTCCACCATTATGGTTTTTGCGGAGGAAAATGGAATCAAACGTATGCTATGATTCCACTATATTCGTTTTTGCGGAGAAAAGTGGAAACCACACCTTCTAAATCTTGATGGATTTGATAAGTTCGTGCATATCTATGATCAAGGCGAAGTCATGTTTGGAGGAAAAGAAATCGTGCTCGGACGAAAAGAAGGGCTGATGCTGCCTGTTCAGCTTGAGGTTGAGGTTGGGAAAATTGTATTCTCAACTGCTGAAATCAATGGACGTTCAGAGAAAGCGATCGAGTTCAAGCTGACTCAGCCGGAGGACATCATCTTTTTTGAAACAGACCGTGAAATCCTGTCCAGTGATGAGTACGAGGTTACATGCAGCGGGAATCAGAAGACTGTGATATCTAAGAAACACAGCAGAGTGGACGATCAATTGAGAGTTCTGTTTGCTTGAGAAAAGCCTGCATAGCGCGGGCTTTTTCATTGTGCAAAGTGTCTCTTGCTAGAAAAAAGGCATCATAGTATTTAAACATAGTGGATTTCCCATGACAAAGACAAAGACCGGCCCACAAGCGGCCGGTCTTCCTCATATGTACTCAGTCTTCGTCGCTCAAACGCTTGCCGTTCACCGCATAATGATTCTTGCTCATTTCCTCAATGAAAATCGCAATTTTTTCTGGTTGAGCACCTGTTGTTTCAGATACAGCAGCCGTTACTTTTTCGACTAGAGCCTTTTTTTGTTCTTCTGTGCGGCCTTCGAGCATTTTTACTGTTACGTATGGCATGTTGATCTCTCCTTTTTCTATCGTAGATGGATTCTTCTATAGTATACTTGATGGAGAATAGAATGTTTAGCGAAGCCGCTTGTAAAGGAGAATGATTGGTGGAGTTTTTGGCGTTTGAATTAGAGCTTATTCCGTATGTGGTGATTGTTTTGGCAATTGCGTTTACAGTTCATGAATTTGCACATGCATATGTAGCATATAAATTTGGAGATCCGACTGCAAAGAATCAGGGAAGACTGACGCTGTCGCCGCTTGCCCATCTTGATCCGATCGGAACACTGCTGATCTTCATTGCCGGCTTTGGCTGGGCGAAGCCGGTGCCTGTGAACCGGTTTTATTTTAAAAATCCGCGCCTTGCGGGAGTCCTCGTTTCAGTGGCAGGACCGCTCAGCAATCTGGTCATCGCTTTTATTGGGCTTGCTGTTTGGTATATACTTTTAAGTACAGGTGCGTTATCTTCCTTATCCTCTGGGACGGCGGAGAGCCTGCAGCAGTTTTTCAACATCTTAATCTTTTTGAATATTACGCTGTTCATTTTTAATCTTTTTCCGTTTCCGCCTCTTGATGGATACCGGATCATTGAAGATCTTGCGCCTTCGGGCATCCGGGCAAAAATGACGCAGTTTGAAAGCTACGGAATGGTTGTTTTTTTAATTTTAGTGCTGACACCGTTGGATAAATACACGATACAGCCTGCTTTCTCATATGGGACTGATATCGTGATGACTGTTTTTGAATCGATACTTAACCCGTTTTTCTAGGAGGTCATTTCTTTGGAACAAGATAAAAAGAAAAAAAAGATTGGTTTTAACATTATTAAAAGTGATCCGACGGATGGTCACGGCGGCTACGGAGTCGGCGCACTCAGTCTTGATAACATTTCACCGGTTTTCGTAGATGTAACCGAAGGGGAAGCATTTGTAGATATCGGTGCGATGCACGCAAGAAGTGTGGTTGAAAAAGGCATCAAATTTCTGCCGAACAAAGAAGATGTGCCTAACGGAAAGCCGTTCTGGCTCGTATGGGTGACTATCGACCGCAAGCCTGAGGGGCCATATTATGCAGGAGTTACTGCTTGTGAAATGACAGTCGACCGTTCCATCAGAAGAGGCTACAAATCTCTTCCTGAGCATGTGAACAAAATGGATAAATCTTTAAAGCGCCACATTATGGTTGAGCATATGGATGATGCTTCAAAGGGCATTTTGATGAACTTTCTGAAAAATCATAATGCGGATATGTGGAAAAATTCCACTCAGGACCTAAAAGCAGGACTCGGAGAAGCGTGACAATTCTGTGACGTTTATGTGAACAAATTGTCAAATTCTTGAGCTTTAAAACGCTTATTAGTAAACTGAAAATAGCTTATAAAGCTAGGACACGAAAAACCCCGGACCGTATGAGGTCCGGGGTTTTTCATATGGTTTGTTGTGTGCTGCTGAATAATCGTACGCTAATAAATGGTGCCTTTTCTTAAACAAAGGCTAATCCCACCATCTCAATACCTTCTTATACCAAGTTTCATCCTGATTTTCAGCATCTTTTGCAGGCTCTCTCTGTTCTCCGTGCTCCAAATGCTCAGTACAGTACTCTGTCGGTTCAGTTCCCCTTACAAAATAAGCAAACCGCTTAACCGGGCAATCGTCTGAAGCAAGCTTGCCTGATTTAGGATTGATATAAACCCCTATAACGCCTTTAGGAGGATTAAATGCTTTAACGGATTGATCTTCTAATGCTTCTTCCATAAAATCGGCCCAAATTTGTTTGGCATAGCCTCTTTCAACGACAAGGTCAATCGTTTTGTCTTTATCATAGCCTGTCCAGATGCCTGCCACCAGCTGCGGAGAAAAGCCGATCATCCAGCTGTCCGCTTTAGTCGTTCCCGATTTCCCTGCATACTCGCGCGACAGTTTCGGGATAATGGTGTGGCCGGTTACGGACGTATAATCATTCAGCTGTTCATCAAACATGCCGGTCATTAAATGCGAGGTAACGAACGCTGCCTCTTTATTTAACACTTGCTCATGCTCATTTTTATTCTGATAAATCACGTTTCCCTCTGCATCTTCAACTTTTTTTATAAACGAAGGTTCAAGCTTCTTCCCGCCATTTGCAAGCATTCCGTAGCCGTTCACCATTTCAGTCAATCGGACAGGTGAAGTGCCAAGTGCTAGTGATGGTACATGTGATAATTTGCTTGTTACCCCAAAGCTTTTAGATGCCTGAATCAGCTCATCCATACCGAGAAAAAGATGAGTCTTAACGGCATAAATATTATCCGAGAGCGCAATCGCCTGAGCTAATGTTATATCGTCGTTTGCATAATACCCATTGTAATTGCTTGGTTTATAGCTTGATTTGCCATCCTCAAACGTAAAAGTATAAGGTTCACTCCTTAAAAGGGTAGAAGGGGTGAAGCCTTTATTTACGGCGGCATAATACAGAAACGGCTTCATCGTTGAACCAGGCTGCCTTTTAGCCTGTGTTGCCCGATTAAACGTGCTTTCTGCATAATCACGCCCGCCTACAAGAGCCTTTACGCTTCCTGTTTTAGGGTCCATTGCCATGAACCCGACCTGGATGTCAGATGCTTCATCAATGACATCTGCAATCTTTTTTTCAGCTATTTTCTGCATATCGGGATCTAACGTAGTGAAAATTCTTAATCCGCGTGTTTCTATCGTTGTCTGATCAAGATTCAGTTTTTTGGACAGCTCATTCATAACCGCATCCTGAAAATAAGGAGCAATATCTGCTGTTTTCACATCTTTCACAGAACGGTAGCTGAGAGTTTCAGTGTATGCCTGATCAGCTTCTGCCTGGCTGATTATTTTTTGATTGACCATCGTTTTTAAGATAAGGTCCTGCCGGCTTTTTGCACGCTCTTCATTTTCAAGCGGCGAATAAAGGCTTGGCGCTTTTGGAATACCTGCAAGCATGGCGGCTTCACCCATGGATAATTCACTGGCTGATTTGTCAAAATAATAATTGGCGGCAGCCTCAATGCCATAAGCGCCATGACCGTAATAAATCGTATTTAAATAGCCTTCTAGAATTTCTTCCTTACTGTAGTTCAGCTCAAGCCGAATGGTGTAGAAAGCTTCTGTCAGTTTGCGTTTCCATGTTTTATCATGGCCCAAAAACAGGTTTCTGGCGTATTGCTGGCTGATTGTGCTCGCTCCCTGAACCTTGGCCATTGCTTTTATATCAGCAAGAGCAGCTCCTGCAATCCGTTTATAGTCAAAGCCGTTATGGTCATAAAAATGACGGTCTTCTATCGCAACAGCGGCCTGGGTTAAGGAAGGAGAAATTTCATCTAAATCAACCCAATACCTTTTTCCGCCGTGATGGGTCTTGCCCATCTCAGATCCATCATTAGCGTACATAATAGAAGATTGCTGAACCGTCAGCGAAGGAGCTCCCTGCCATTTCGCCGTGAGCAGAATGGCTGCAAGGACGATTGAAGCCAGGAAAAATAAAATAAGTCCAATAAAAATAGCGGCCCGAACAGCTTTTATTGTGATTTTCAGCCTTCTGGGTGTGATGATTTCCAATTTCTCCACCTCGTTTCCTCATCTGTTCTTTTTCTTTTTAATCATTATGAGAATATTTAAGGTTTTTTAAACCTTTTCTATTAAAATTCTTCTTGCAATTTTGCTAGATTCATCTATACTTTTTCCTGAGGTTTTGAACTCGAATTTTGGCGAATTGTATTTATTGATTAGGGTATAATCGTAACTAGGGCTTTAAGAAAAATTGATATAGAAAGGAAGTTTTAAAATGGGAGGACATTGGTTTACAGAAAAACAAACCGAGAATTTCGGCATCACGATCAAAATTAACCGCACTTTACATACAGAGCAAACAGAATTTCAAAAATTAGATATGGTAGAAACAGAGGAGTTCGGCAATATGCTTCTTTTAGACGGCATGGTCATGACTTCACAAAGAGACGAATTTGTTTACCATGAAATGGTTGCTCACGTTCCTTTATTTACACATCCAAACCCTGAAAACGTATTGGTAGTCGGAGGCGGAGACGGCGGCGTAATCCGTGAGATCATGAAGCATCCAAGCGTTAAAAAAGCAACGCTTGTTGATATTGACGGCAAAGTCATCGAGTACTCTAAAAAGTACTTGCCTGAAATTGCAGGAGAGCTGGAGAACGAGCGCGTTGAAGTAAAAGTAGGCGACGGGTTTATGCACATCGCAGAGAGCAACAATGAATATGACGTAATCATGGTTGATTCTACAGAGCCTGTGGGCCCAGCTGTGAACCTTTTCTCTAAAGGCTTCTACGCAGGTATCTCAAAAGCGCTTAAAGAAGACGGCATTTTTGTTGCACAATCGGATAACCCTTGGTTCACACCTGATCTTATCCGCAACGTACAGCGCGATGTAAGAGAGATCTTCCCAATTACGCGTCTATACACTGCAAACATCCCAACATATCCAAGCGGTCTTTGGACATTTACAATCGGATCAAAAAAATATGATCCACTAGAAGTAAGCGAAGAGCGTTTCCATGAAATTGAAACAAAATACTATACAAAAGAGCTTCATAAAGCAGCGTTTGCCCTGCCTAAATTTGTAGCAGACTTAATTAAATAATTAGGAGGGAATACAAATGCGATTTGATGAAGCCTATTCAGGCAATGTTTTTATTAAAAGCCATCCAACATTTGAAGACAGCGAAGCCGTTCTATACGGCATGCCAATGGACTGGACAGTCAGCTACCGTCCGGGTTCAAGATTCGGTCCAACCCGCATCCGCGAGGTTTCAATCGGTCTTGAGGAATACAGCGCGTATTTAGACCGCGAGCTTGAAGAAGTGAAGTATTATGATGCAGGCGATATTCCGCTTCCGTTCGGAAATCCGCAGCGAAGCCTTGATATGATCGAAGATTTCATTGATAAGCTTTCGGCTGAGGACAAGTTCCCGCTCGGTATGGGAGGGGAGCACCTTGTATCATGGCCTGTCATCAAAGCGATGTACAAAAAATACCCTGATTTAGCGATTATCCATATGGACGCACATACTGATCTGCGCGAAGATTATGAGGGAGAGCCTCTTTCTCACTCAACACCAATCCGCAAGGCCGCTAATCTGATCGGACCTTCAAATGTTTACTCATTCGGAATTCGTTCAGGTATGAAAGAAGAATTCCAGTGGGCGAAAGAAGTCGGCATGCACATTTCTAAATTTGAAGTGCTTGAGCCTTTAAAAGAGGTGCTTCCGAAGCTTGCAGGACGCCCTGTCTATGTAACCATTGATATTGATGTCCTCGATCCTGCACACGCACCTGGCACAGGTACAGTGGATGCAGGCGGTATTACATCAAAAGAATTGCTTGCATCCATCCATGCGATTGCAAACTCGGATATCAGCGTAGTAGGCGCTGATCTTGTAGAAGTAGCTCCAATTTATGATAACTCTGAGCAAACAGCTAACACAGCAAGCAAATTAATTCGTGAAATGATTTTAGGATGGGTGCAAAAACGTCCTTAATTTGAGGAGAAGCTCCAGATATGACTGGGGCTTTTTTCTTATCGTTTAGGAAACTATAAAAGGAAATAGGTTGTGGATAATGAAATTAAGTTATCTTCGTCCAGCTCCAGCGCCTAGATCCTCGGTCAGAACGAATCCGCCAAAAAAGTTAAACCTCGACTTTTCTGTCGGATTCTTATCTGCCTGTCGGATCTGACCAAGGCGCCTGCGCTTTTGTACTTTTGGAATATTTGGCGAAAAGCGTATAAATAATGCCAGAACGTCAACCATGAATACGACCCGCCGTCCTATTGAACTTTTTTCATGAAATCTTTATACTAGATAAGTTAATAGCGGATACTTTAAAAGGATGTGTCAAAATGACGGCAAGTAAACCAGTTCAAATTATCGTAAAAACCGAAATCAGCCAGGGGGATGATTCAGAGAACCTGGAGCTTTTTACGAGCGGTGAACACTATGTTAAAAATAACGCCTCCTATTTAAGCTATCACGAGGAACACGAGTACGGAAAAGTAAAAACGGTCGTGAAGTTCAGAGACGACGAGGTTTTCATTATGAGATCCGGATCTATTTCAATGAAGCAGCGCTTTATTGAAGGAACGGAAACCATCACGAATTATCAGACACAATTCGGACAGCTTCAGCTTGAAACCAACACTACAGCGATTTCCGTCCGCACGATGGAAGGGAAATCAAACGGCATCATCAAAGTTGATTATGAATTGCAGATTGGCGAAGAAGATTCGCATTTACATACTTTACATATCATGTTTAGGGAGGAAAAAGGATGAACATCGTTGAGCAAGTAAAAGAACGGTTAAAAAGTGAAATTAAAGCGTCAGTGCAAAAAGCAGGCCTGGCAGAAGAAAGTCAAATTCCAGACGCTATTCTTGAGCTGCCAAAAGATAAAGCTCACGGAGACTATTCTACAAATATGGCGATGCAGCTTGCACGCGTGGCTAAGAAAGCACCTCGAGCCATTGCAGAAGACATAGTCGCTTCTTTTGATAAAGGCAAAGCATCGATTGAAAAAATTGAGATCGCAGGACCAGGATTCATCAATTTTTATATGAACAACTCTTATTTAACAGATCTTATTCCATCTATTCTTAAAGCTTCCGACTCTTATGGCGAGGTCAATATCGGCAACAAAGAAAAACTGCAGGTTGAATTTGTATCGGCTAATCCGACAGGAACGCTTCATTTAGGACACGCGCGCGGCGCAGCAGTCGGCGATTCTCTTTGCAATATTCTAGGTAAAGCAGGCTATGATGTTTCACGTGAATACTACATCAATGATGCAGGAAATCAGATCAATAATCTTGCTCTTTCTGTTGAAGCCCGCTATCTTCAGGCGCTTGGACAAGATGCAGCCATGCCTGAGGACGGCTACCACGGTCAGGATATCATCGAAATCGGCAAAAAGCTTGCGGATGAATTCGGCGATCGTTTTGCAAATGAAAGCAAAGAAGAGCGCCTTGGATTTTTCCGTGAATACGGACTGAAATTTGAGATGGATAAATTGAAAAAAGACCTGGAGGCATTCCGTGTGCCATTTGATGTTTGGTATTCAGAAACGTCACTTTACCATAACGGCAAAATCGATCAGGCTCTTCGGGTTCTTCGTGAAAAAGGACACATTTTCGAAGAAGACGGCGCTACATGGTTCCGTTCAACTGTGTTCGGAGATGACAAAGACCGTGTATTAATTAAGAATGATGGTTCTTACACGTATTTAACGCCTGATATCGCATACCACAAAGACAAGCTTGACCGCGGATTTACTAAGCTGATCAACATTTGGGGCGCAGATCATCACGGATACATCCCGCGTATGAAGGCTGCTATTGAAGCGCTCGGCTATGAAAAGGATACACTTGAGGTTGAAATTATTCAGCTTGTCCACCTATATAAAAACGGCGAGAAAATGAAAATGAGCAAACGTACTGGCAAAGCTGTAACAATGCGCGACCTGATGGAAGAAGTCGGTCTTGACGCTGTTCGTTATTTCTTCGCAATGAGAAGTGCGGACACTCATATGGACTTTGACATGGACCTTGCTGCATCACAATCTAATGAAAACCCTGTTTTCTATGCTCAATATGCACATGCACGGATTGAAAGCATGCTGCGTCAAGGAGCAGAGCAAGGATTATCATATGACGCTGTTCAGAATTTCACAGACATCTCATCTGAAAAAGAAATTGAACTCCTGAAAATACTGGGTGAATTCCCGCAGGCAGTAGCAGAAGCAGCAGCAAAACGCATTCCGCACCGCATCACAAATTACGTGAATGATGTCGCATCTGCTCTGCACAGCTTCTATAACGCAGAAAAAGTACTTGATCCGGAAAATGAAGAGAAAAGTAAAGCGCGCCTCGCTCTAATGAGAGCAACGCAAATTACGCTTAAAAATTCATTGTCACTGATCGGTGTTTCTGCACCTGAAAAAATGTAAGAATGAGGAACGAACGGCTAACCGCCGTTCGTTTTTAGTTGTTTAGGAAATTATAAAATGAAAAAGTTGTAGATAATTAAATAATGTTATCTACGGTAAGCGCAAGCGCCTAGATCCTCGGTCAGAACGAATCCGCAAAAAAATTCGGGACCCGGACTTTTTTTGCGGATTCTTATTTGCCTGTCGGAGCGGGCCTTGGCGCTTGCACTTTTGTTCTTGCATCATTTAATGGCAAGTGGAAACGCTCTGCAAAACCGAATAACGGTATGGGAGGGTAAGAAAGCGTCTGAATCGTACCCTGCTAAACCGAATAACGGTATGGGAGGGTAAGGAAACGCCGGAATCGTACCCCGCAAAACCGAATAACGGTATGGGAGGGTAAGAAAGCGTCTGAATCGTACCCTTCAAAACCGAATAACGATATGGGAGGGTAAGAAAGCGCCGGAATCGTACCCCGCAAAACCGAATAACGATATGGGAGGGTAAGGAAACGCCGGAATCGTACCCTGCAAAACCGAATAACGATATGGGAGGGTAAGGAAGCGTCTGAATCGTACCCCGAAAAACCGAATAACGGTATGAGAGGGTAAGAAAGCGCTGGAATCGTACCCCGAAAAACCGAATAACGGTATGGGAGGGTAAGAGTGCCACGGATAACCTCTCAAAAAATGAAAGCAGAGAATACCTCCCGTTTCCCGCTCCAGTGCAGCAATCATTTTTCACCATCCAAATTACTAAACCTGTTTTCATAAGCATATGGACATTTGGGTTAAAGTTTAATCTGGACCTGAACGTATGTAATCCGGCTGTCTGAATCGGCTCTTTGTAACCGAGATTGAATTCTTTTCTTTTCCTGTGCTGGCAAATTTCTTCGGATTAATTTTAAGACAACAGTTTGCCGCCAAAACGGGTTTATTTATATAACAAATTGTGGTAGAAATTAAAGGGTTATAAGAGGGGGGCAATGCATAATGGGATGTTTGACTGCACTGATAAAAATTCCGATTACCATCGTGATATTGGCAATAGGCTGGATGACGTTTTCTGGTTTGTTGAACCTTTTTTCTGCAAATGAGACGGGGAAGGCTTTTGCATGCGGCCTGTTTCTGGTGGTACTGGCAGCAATCCTTTACATGCTGTGGGGAAGAAAGCGATTAGAAATGAGGGAAAGAGTAAGTGATGCAGGTTTCTTTCTGCTTATGCTATTTTCTGCAATCCTGATGGCTGTTGGCACATATAACGGTTTTGCTGAGGGCGAATGGCTGCTGGCTTCGGTTGCCGCACTTTTCTGCCTGGTAGCTGCAGCACTATGTATCGGTTCTTTTATCAGCATATTTGAAAAGAAAAAAGAAAATCACGGGGCATAAACCCCGTGATCCTATCTACCATCTAATCGAACCGCCGCTCAGCCTTTTTACTCCGCGAACAGCTGAGATCTCCTCAACCAGTCTTAAAGCAGCCCGGTCCTTTTGCTTTGCCTCAATCATAAAATCGCAATCCATTTCCATCTCCTTCAGTTTTTTCAGCAAGGGCATTATAAAATTCAGGTCTACATAATCAGCGTGGCTTCTGAATTCTTTTTCAGATTTAGGAGAGGAAATATGAATTTTAGGCTTGGCCTGTCTGCCTTCCCACGTTTTTGCAAACCGCACCAGCAGTTCCTCCAAATCATCTCCATCTGATTTGTTTGCATAGTAGTGATGATAGTCAAACATAAGAGGAATGCCTTCATTTTCACAGATGGCAAGCGTTTCAGAAGTTGTGTATGTTTTGTCATCATTTTCAAGCGTCATTCGCTGCTTGATGTCCTCAGGGAGCGCTTTTATATTGCTGTAAAAACGCTCTGTCGCTGTTTCTTTATTCCCATAGGCTCCGCCGACGTGAATGTTGATGAAACCTTCTTTTTCAAGTCCCATCCCTTTTAGCAGGTCATAATGGTACTGCATATCGATCACGGCGTTTTCCGTAATATGCGGCTTATCGCTTGTAAACAATGTGAACTGATTTGGATGGAAGCTCGTTCTCAAACCGTTTTCCCGGACCAGTTTTCCGATTTCTTTTAATAGGTAGGAAAAAGGAGTGATAAAATCCCATTTCACATCTGGGTGAGTGGCAAGCGGCACAAGGGATGATGAAAATCGGTAAAGCTCAATTTGATGGGCAATATTGTAATGAATCATCCGCAGAGTATGCTCTAAATTCTGTTCTGTAACTGCAAGGAGCGCTTCAGATTGAGCCTCTCCATCAAGCTTTGAATAACGGGCATACGTCAATGTTTTTGCAGGAGAGCAGTCCCAAAGGTTTAATGCATTTGAAACGTAGCCAAAACGAATAAACATATGACGCTCCTTTTCCTCATGAAAATTTTTACAAAAAATAAGAGACTAGTGTGGCGACTGCTTCTAATCCTCTCTGTGTGATGGATCTTTCAGTGAATTTTTCATAGGTCAGCTTCACGGACCCTCTTATGTCTTCATTCACGGTAGTCTTCACGTACTTAATAAAATCCTTATCATAAATAAGACAATTCATTTCATCGTTTAAGTAAAGGCTCCGCTTGTCAAAATTAGCAGTTCCAATGTCGCAGAGCGTATCATCGACTACAATGACTTTTGCATGATAAAAACCATAATAATATTGATAGATTTCACAGCCCGAAAGAATCAGGGGGCCGAAGTATGGAAAAGAGGCTTCCTTGACTAAAGGATGGTCTGCTCTCATTGGGACGAGCACTTTAATATCTACACCGCGACTCCGTGCCTTTATAAGCTCATCCTGTATTTTTTTGCCTGGTATAAAATAAGGCGTGCAAATCATCAGCTCTTTTTGTGCCTGCTTGATGAATGATAAAAAATGACCTTCTAAGCTTTGCCCGTAGGTAGAAAGGAATTGATGTTCAATCGTCCCTTGCGAGAGGGATGGGAAGTAAGCTTGAAC
This sequence comes from Metabacillus idriensis, assembly GCF_009674765.1. Taxonomy (GTDB): domain Bacteria; phylum Bacillota; class Bacilli; order Bacillales; family Bacillaceae; genus Bacillus_P; species Bacillus_P idriensis. The sequence continues at coordinate 171,158 of NZ_WKKF01000002.1, forward strand.
AGTATTAAGGTCTTCATTTGTCGCTTCATGCCAATCACGTAAAAATTGTGTTTGGAGATCCTGCACACCTTCACTTGTTACACGCAGATGATAATCCCGCCAGAAGCCAAGCTTCGGATCCTTCCCTAAATATTCTTTTCCAATATTGAATCCTCCAGAATAACCGACCTTTCCGTCAATCACCGTAATCTTACGGTGATTGCGTGCCTGAAGAGTGTAAAAAAAGTAAGGCGGTGAAGGATTATGTGTATACGAAAAAGAAACTCCGCTCTTTTTTAATTCTGTTATTTTCGCTTTTTCAAGTGATTTGCTGCCGACGTAATCCAGAAGAAGCCGGACTTCAATCCCCTGTTCTGCTTTTTTCATGAGAAGGGCAAGAAATTCATCGCTGTCAGGATCATTTTTTACAATATAAAATAACACATGGATCGAATGTGTGCTATTTTCAATGTCCTCAAACAATCTTTCATAAAAGCGTTCACCCACAATAAATAGTTCAATATCACTTTTTCTCAGAGGGTATTTCAGTTCATTTAATTTGCTGAGGTGTTTTTTTCTGCCAAAAAAATAGTCGAGCCGCAGCCAAACAAAGAATATCAATGCAATTATTCCTATTAGTAACATGCTGTTCAACGTAAGCCCTCCTTATTGCTCCTGATCATCTAACTATTATGTTTTACGTCAGGATGAAAAATTATCAGCATAAAATCATTGACTGAATGCTCATTCATTATTATCATGTAAATATAGGGTAAGATTCAGAAAATTACATGGATTTTAATTTTTTTGAATGATGGGGCAATGGGAGAATTCATCACAGAAACGGGGGAGACAAGATGGAAGCACTGTTATGGATCAATTTTGCTGCATTTATACTTGTAACCGCTTACGGTGCAAGTTTGTTTATTTACTTGATCCGTTCAAGAATGGCATACATCAAGCTCGGGAAGAAAACAGAGTTTGATCAGCAATTAAATGAAAGACTGAAGAACATTATGGTCAATGTTTTCGGTCAAAAGAAGCTCCTTAAGGATAAAAAGAGCGGCATCATGCATGTGATGTTCTTTTACGGGTTTATCCTTGTACAGTTTGGAGCACTTGATTTTATTATTAAAGGCTTATTGCCAGACAAGCATCTTCCGCTTGGACCGCTTTATCCGGGCTTCACTTTCTTTCAGGAAATCGTCACTTTGATGATCCTGGTTGCGGTTGTTTGGGCTTTTTACCGCAGGTACATTGAGAAGCTTGTGCGGTTAAAGAAAAACTTTAAAGCCGGGCTTGTTTTAATCTTTATCGGCGGCCTGATGCTGTCCGTTCTGCTTGGCAACGGAATGAACTTAATCTGGCACAATCATGAACTAACATGGACAGAACCGATTGCCTCAAGCTTCGCCTATCTGCTGAGCTTTGTCGGCGAAACTGGTGCGGCCGTTATCTTCTACGTTTCATGGTGGGTGCATTTGCTTATTCTTTTAACATTCTTGGTTTATGTGCCTCAATCAAAGCATGCTCACTTGCTTGCGGGTCCGGCGAATGTTTACTTCGGCCGTCTTTCAAACCCTGGAAAACTTGAGAAGATTGATTTTGAGGACGAGTCACAGGAAACATTCGGTGTTGGAAAAATTGAAGATTTCAAACAAACACAGCTGATAGATTTATATGCATGTGTCGAATGCGGACGCTGTACGAATATGTGTCCTGCAACCGGAACAGGCAAAATGCTTTCTCCGATGGATTTAATTTTGAGACTGCGCGATCATTTAACGGAAAAAGGGGCAGCTGTAACGTCCATGTCTCCATGGGTGCCAACGTACGCTTTTTCCGGCACTAAGGGCAATCAGCTTGCAGCTGTGGCATCAGGTCAGGGTTCTCAGGAAGCAGCTGCCGCGCTTGAATATAATCCAAGCCTGATCGGCGAAATCATCACAGAAGAAGAAATCTGGGCGTGTACGACATGCCGCAACTGTGAAGATCAGTGCCCGGTTATGAATGAGCATGTAGACAAAATCATTGATATGCGACGTTATCTAGTTTTGACAGAAGGTAAAATGGATCCGGATGCACAGCGTGCGATGACAAACATTGAGCGCCAGGGAAATCCATGGGGCCTTAACCGAAAAGAGCGTGAAGACTGGCGCGAGGCGCGCGACGACGTTCATGTTCCAACTGTAAAAGAAATGAGTAAAGCAGGCGAGGAGTTTGAGTACCTGTTCTGGGTAGGCTCAATGGGATCGTACGATAACCGCAGCCAAAAAATCGCGTTATCTTTTGCGAAGCTTTTAAATGAAGCCGGAGTGAAATTCGCGATCCTTGGAAACAAGGAAAAGAACTCGGGAGACACGCCTCGCCGCCTTGGAAACGAATTTTTATTCCAGGAGCTTGCAACGAAAAATATTGATGAATTCCAGAAAAATGAGATCAAGAAAATCGTCACGATTGATCCTCATGCGTACAACATTTTCAAAAATGAATATCCTGATTTTGGGCTCGAGGCAGAAGTGTACCATCATACTGAACTTCTTGCCCAGCTTGTAGAAGAAGGAAGACTTGTTCCTAAATTTGAAGTGAACGAGACCATTACCTTCCATGACTCCTGCTACTTGGGACGCTACAACGAAGTATATGAACCGCCGCGCGAAATTCTGAAGTCCATTCCTGGAGTTAAGCTTGTAGAAATGACCCGCAACCGTGAAACGGGAATGTGCTGCGGAGCAGGCGGAGGACTCATGTGGATGGAAGAAGATGCCGGTTCACGGGTAAACGTGGCAAGAACAAACCAGGCGCTTGAAGTGAACCCGACAGTCATCAGTTCAGGCTGTCCGTACTGCTTAACGATGCTGAGTGACGGAACGAAAGCAAAAGAGGTTGAAGAAACCGTCAGCACGTATGACGTAGCAGAGCTGCTTGAAAAAGCGGTGCTGGGAGATAAAAAAGAGAGCGTTGCTTAAAAGGAATTTCAGCATAAATGAAGAATGAAAGAGATAGACATATAGGAGGGTGAAGCGGATTTCGTTTCACCTTCTTCCCTGGAAGTAATCTGAGCGAGCGTTCAATCGGAATTTTGTAACCGTTTTCTTATAAAAGATTTGAGGGGATGACGAATGATGAATCGAACTGTAATCGTAAGCGGTGTTAGAACACCATTTGGAAAATTCGGGGGCGGACTCAGCTCTCTTACAGCGTCTGAGCTCGGAGGAATCGCTATTAAAGAAGCCTTGAAGCGTGCAAAAGTAAACGCAGAAGAGGTGGATGAAGTGATTATGGGTTCTGTTCTGCAAGGCGGTCAAGGGCAAATTCCTTCCCGTCAGGCTGCAAGACATGCGGACATTCCCTGGAGCGTAAAAACAGAAACGATTAACAAAGTATGTGCGTCAGGAATGAGAAGTGTCACGCTTGCTGATCAAATTATCCGTGCCGGCGACGAAGAGGTCATAGTAGCAGGCGGAATGGAATCAATGAGCAATGCTCCGTACATCATGCCTAAAGCAAGATGGGGACTGCGCATGGGAGATGCCAAGGTTCAGGATTTAATGGTTCATGATGGTCTTACATGCAGCTTTACAGGGGTTCACATGGGCACGTACGGAAATGAAACAGCATCAGATTTAGACATTTCAAGAGAAGCACAGGACGCGTGGGCGCTAAGAAGTCACAAGCTTACAGTTGAAGCGATCGAATCAGGGAAATTAGGCGAAGAAATCGTCAGTGTGGAGATTCCGCAGCGTAAAGGCGATCCGCTTAAAATAGAGCACGATGAAGCACCGAGAAAAGACACATCGATTGAAAGACTGTCTAAATTAAAACCAGTTTTTAATCAAGCAGGCACCATTACGGCAGGAAATGCACCTGGTGTCAATGACGGCGCGGGAGCTCTTGTGCTGATGAGCGAAAAGCGTGCTATACAAGAAGGAAAGCAGCCGATTGCGGCGATCATCGGCCATACATCCATTGCGCTTGAAGCAAAGGACTTTCCGAAAACACCAGGACTTGTCATTCTTGAGCTTTTGAAAAAAACGGGTAAGAGGCTCGAAGAAATCGATCTGTTCGAAATTAATGAGGCATTTTCAGCGGTCGCTTTAGCAAGCAATCAGCTGGCAGGACTCCATCCTGAAAAAGTAAATGTAAACGGCGGAGCCGTTGCACTCGGACATCCGATTGGAGCAAGCGGGGCAAGAATCATTATTACATTAATTCATGAGCTGAAAAGACGCGGCGGCGGAATCGGCATTGCGGCTATCTGCAGCGGCGGAGGCCAGGGCGACGCAATCATGGTTGAAGTATAAGCTTTAAAACGAACAAGGGGGATGGACATGAGTATTCAAAACGTAATGGTTATCGGGGCAGGTCAAATGGGATCAGGCATTGCACAGGTATGTGCAATGGCAGGCTACAAGGTTTACTTGAATGATTTAAAAGAAGAATTCGTTCAAAAGGGATTCGCGGCGATTAATAAAAATCTTCAAAGACAAGTAGATAAAGAAAAAATGACAGCTGAACAAAAACAGGAAATCTTAAGCAGACTGACAGCTTCAACAGATCTTCAGGATGCCGCTCAGACGGATTTAGTGATTGAGGCAGCTGTTGAAAATATGAAAATCAAATCAGACATTTTTGCAAAGCTTGATGAGATTACACCAGAGCAAACCATTCTTGCAACAAATACTTCTTCTTTGCCGATTACAGAAATCGCAGCAGCAACAAAGCGTCCTGAAAAGGTAATCGGCATGCACTTTATGAATCCGGTGCCAGTGATGAAGCTGGTTGAAATTATCCGCGGTCTCGCAACAAGCGATGAAGTGTATCAGGCGATTGAAGATATGACGAAAACATTGAAAAAAGTCCCGGTTGAAGTGAATGATTTTCCTGGCTTTGTTTCAAACCGTATCCTCATGCCGATGATCAATGAAGCCATCTACACTCTGTACGAAGGGGTTGCAGAGAAAGAAGCGATTGATGAAGTGATGAAGCTCGGAATGAATCATCCGATGGGACCGCTCACTCTTGCTGACTTTATCGGTCTTGATACGTGTCTTTATATTATGGAAACGCTGCACGAAGGCTTTGGCGACGATAAATACCGCCCATGCCCGCTTCTCAGAAAATATGTGAAAGCAGGATGGCTCGGCCGCAAAACAGGCAGAGGTTTTTATTCATACGAGGGATAATCAGACATCACAGGGGGACGGAACATGAATATTCGCTTCACAGAAGAGCAGGAAATGATGAGGAAGATGGTTCGGGATTTTGCTCAAACAGAAATTGAGCCGTATGTTGCAAAAATGGAGAAGGGGGAATTTCCAAGAGTGATTCTCCGTAAAATGGGCTCACTTGGTTTAATGGGGATTCCAATTCCTGAGCAATACGGGGGAGCAGGTATGGATTTTACCTCTTACATTATCGCCATCCATGAGCTTTCAAAAGTAAGCGCGACAGTCGGAGTAATATTAAGCGTTCATACTTCAGTCGGCACAAATCCAATTCTTTATTTTGGAACAGAAGAGCAGAAAAAGAAGTATATTCCAAAGCTTGCAAGCGGCGAATACTTAGGGGCCTTCTGCTTAACAGAGCCGGGATCAGGATCTGATGCAGGCAGCTTAAGAACAAAAGCTGTAAAAAAAGACGGCAAATACATTTTGAATGGATCAAAGGTATTTATCACAAATGGCGGAGAGGCAGACACATATATTGTGTTTGCGTCAACAAATCCCGGCGCTGGCACAAGGGGTATTTCAGCATTTGTGGTTGAAAAGAATACGAAGGGTCTTGTGATTGGGAAAGACGAGCACAAAATGGGTCTTAACGGTTCACGGACTGTCGAACTTTCCTTTGAAGGTGCAGAGGTTCCATTTGAAAATCTTCTTGGGGAAGAAGGAGACGGGTTTAAAATTGCCATGGCCAATCTGGATGTGGGGAGAATTGGAATTGCTGCCCAGTCACTCGGCATCGCCCAGGCGGCACTTGAGCACTCCATCAACTATGCACAAGACCGTTTTCAATTCGGCAAGCCAATCTCTGCTCAGCAGGGAATCGGCTTTAAACTGGCAGACATGGCAACAAGTGTTGAATCCTCTGAACTCCTGACATACAGAGCCGCTTTCTTGAGGCAGAACGGACTTCCTTGCGGAAAAGAAGCGTCCATGGCTAAGCTGTTTGCTTCAAAAACAGCCATGGAGGTTGCCACAGAAGCGATTCAAGTATACGGCGGCTATGGCTATACAAAAGATTATCCGGTTGAACGCTACTTCAGGGATGCAAAAGTGTGCGAGATTTACGAAGGAACAAGCGAGATTCAAAGAATCGTCATCAGCAAACATGTCTTAAATTAAAACAATGGGGGATGAAATAGATGTTTTTTAAACTATCAGATGAGCATGAAATGATCCGGAAAATGGTAAGAGACTTCGCTAAAAATGAAGTAGAGCCGACAGCTGCAGAGCGCGATGAAGAAGAACGTTTTGACCGCGAACTTTTCGACAAAATGGCAGAGCTTGGCTTAACGGGTATTCCGTGGCCGGAAGAATACGGCGGCATCGGCAGCGACTACTTGGCATATGTCATTGCGGTTGAAGAGCTTTCAAGAGTGTGTGCATCAATCGGGGTTACCTTATCTGCCCATACATCACTTGCGGGCTGGCCTGTCTACAAATTCGGCACAGAAGAGCAAAAGCAGAAGTATTTGAAGCCAATGGCACAGGGCGAAAAAATTGGCGCTTATGGATTAACTGAGCCAGGATCAGGTTCTGACGCAGGCGGCATGAGAACAAATGCTAAATTAAACGGCGACCATTACGTTCTTAATGGCTCCAAGATTTTCATCACAAACGGCGGAATTGCGGATACGTATATTGTGTTTGCTGTAACGGATCCTGAAAGCAAGCATAAAGGCACAAGTGCATTTATCGTTGAAAAAGACTTCAAAGGCTTCTCTGTGGGCAAAAAAGAAAGCAAGCTCGGCATTCGTTCCTCTCCGACAACAGAAATCATCTTTGAAGATTGCATCGTGCCAAAAGAAAATCTTCTTGGCCAAGAAGGAGAAGGCTTTAAAATCGCCATGATGACACTTGATGGCGGCCGTAACGGGATTGCTGCTCAAGCAGTCGGAATCGCCCAAGGCGCTCTTGACGCTTCTGTTGCTTATGCGAAAGAACGCCAGCAATTCGGAAAACCAATTGCGATGCAGCAGGGTATTGGCTTTAAATTGGCTGATATGGCTACAACGGTTGAAGCATCCCGTCTCTTAACCTATCAGGCTGCATGGCTTGAATCAGAAGGACTTCCTTATGGAAAAGAATCAGCCATGTCCAAGCTTTTTGCAGGGGATACGGCAATGAAGGTGACAACAGAAGCTGTACAGGTATTCGGCGGCTACGGCTACACGAAAGATTACCCGGTAGAACGGTACATGAGGGATGCAAAAATTACACAAATCTATGAGGGAACGCAGGAGATTCAAAGACTGGTTATCTCAAGAATGATTACAAAATAAGCGGAGAATTCAAACAGGGAGGCGGTGGAAAATGACGAAACGTGAAGTGCATGCTTCTGTCAAAGATGAGCGGCTTGTTCAAAAACGGCGTGACCAGATGATTAAAGGTGCGGTAAATCTCTTTAAGCAAAAAGGATTCCACCGCACCACCACCAGGGAAATTGCCAAGGCGGCCGGCTTCAGCATCGGCACGCTGTATGAATACATCAGACAAAAGGAAGATGTGCTGTATCTTGTCTGTGACACGATCTATGACCAGGTTCGCGACAGACTGGAGAAAGACATTGATCTTAAACAGGGGACAATTGAAAGCTTAAAGGTTGCTATTGCCAACTACTTCAAAGTGGTCGATGAAATGCAGGATGAGGTGCTTGTCATGTATCAGGAGGCAAAGTCACTGTCGCGTGACGCTCTCCCGTACGTCCTGCAAAAAGAAATCGAAATGGTCGGGATGTTTGAAAAAGTGATTGAAGGCTGCGTGGATAAAGGGGAAATCTCGCTTTCTTCAAGAGAGCGGGAACTATTGGCACACAATATATTCGTTCAGGGTCAAATGTGGGGCTTCAGAAGATGGGCCCTGCAAAGAAATTACACTATAGATGAGTATATAGAAGTACAGACGAAATTGATCCTTCAAGGAGTAGAGAAAAACGGGAATCAAACGAAATAACGAGAGCAAAGGGGATGCGGGACGTATGCATACACAGGAGACCTATAAACCGAAACATGCCGTTCGTTTTGTTACAGCTTCAAGTTTGTTTGACGGACACGATGCTTCGATTAACATTATGCGGAGAATTCTGCAGGCGAGCGGAGCAGAGGTTATCCACCTCGGACACAATCGTTCGGTTGAAGAAATCGTAAATGCAGCCATTCAGGAGGATGCACAGGGAATTGCCATCTCTTCTTATCAAGGCGGACATGTTGAATTCTTCAAATACATGTACGACCTTTTAAAAGAAAGAGGAGCCTCGCATATCCGTCTGTACGGCGGAGGAGGCGGTGTCATCATTCCGCGTGAAATAAAAGAACTGCATGAATACGGGATTGCGCGGATTTTTTCTCCTGAAGACGGCAGAGAGCTCGGACTTCAGGGAATGATTGAGCTCATGATGAAAGAGTGCGACTTTCAAACGGTTACGAAAATTGAGGACGAAATCGAAAAGCTGAAAACGGGTGATGTTGGAGCGATCGCAAAACTGATTACGGTTGCTGAATCACAGCTAAGCCGCAAAAACGAAGCAGCGGCAACAGCTGAAAAGGTGATTTCAGAAGTGAAGCAATTATCTTCAAACGCCCCTGTGATCGGGATAACAGGTACTGGCGGAGCTGGAAAAAGCTCGCTTACAGATGAACTGATCCGCAGATTTCTAAATGAAGTACCTGAAATCAAAATTGCGGTTATCTCTATTGACCCGACAAAGCAAAAAACGGGCGGAGCCCTGCTCGGTGACCGCATCCGCATGAACGCCATCTTTTCGCCAAGGGTATACATGAGAAGTCTTGCGACAAGACAATCAAGATCAGAATTGTCTCTTGCGATTAATGATGCGATTGCTGTTGTCAAAGGTGCAGGGTATGACCTGATTATTGTTGAAACAAGCGGAATCGGCCAGGGTGATGCAGCGATTACAGAAATTTGTGATCTGTCTTTATATGTCATGACAAGCGAATTTGGCGCCCCGTCCCAGCTTGAAAAAATAGATATGATCGATTACGCAGATCTGATTGTAATCAACAAGTTTGAGAGAAAAGGCTCGCAGGATGCAAAGCGCCAGGTGCAAAAGCAATATCAGCGCAGCCACATGCTGTTTGAAAGTCCATCTGAAGACTTGCCGGTGTACGGGACAATTGCAAGCCAGTTCAACGATCCCGGCACAAACACGTTGTTTGTAGCGCTTTTAGATCTGATCAATGAAAAGGCTGGGAAAAGCTGGTCCTCAACCCTTCCAGTTGTGAAGGATGTAGAAAAGCAAAACGTCATTATCCCGACAGACCGCCGCTACTATTTAAGAGAAATCAGCGAATCTGTACGCAGCTACCATCACAAAGCTGAATATCAGGCTGACGTTGCGAGAAGGTTATTTCAGCTTCAGGGCGCAATTGAAAGTGTAAAAGAGAGAAACGCTGCACCAGAAGTGCTGGAATCATTGGAAGCTATTAAAAAGAGTGTTGAAGAAGAGCTGTCGCAAGAATCAAAACGGATTTTAGATTCATGGGCTGATTTGAGAGAGAAATATGAAGCCGATCAATTCGTGACCAAAATCCGCGATAAAGAAATCGTGACACAATTAAAAATGGTTTCTCTTTCAGGATTATCCATTCCTAAAGTATCTTTGCCGAAATACAAAGATTACGGTGAAATTTTGAAATGGGTATACAAAGAAAATGTTCCGGGATCATTTCCGTATACAGCAGGCGTTTTTCCATTCAAACGCGCAGAAGAAGATCCAAAGCGCCAGTTCGCAGGAGAAGGAACACCTGAACGGACAAATCGCCGTTTTCACTATTTATCAAAGGATGATCCGGCTAAGCGCCTGAGCACAGCATTTGACTCTGTTACGCTGTACGGGGAAGATCCTGCTTACCGTCCTGATATTTACGGAAAAATCGGCGAAAGCGGTGTGAGCATTTGTACACTTGATGATATGAAAAAGCTGTATGCCGGATTTGATCTGTGTGCACCGGCAACTTCCGTTTCAATGACTATTAACGGCCCTGCACCTATTATTCTTGCAATGTTCATGAATACGGCGATTGAACAGCAGATTCAAAAACAGGAAACAGAGCTTGGCCGCGAACTTACTTCAGATGAGCTGAAAGCAGTGAAGGAAAAAACCCTTCAAACAGTCCGCGGTACGGTTCAGGCAGATATCTTAAAAGAAGATCAAGGTCAAAACACATGCATCTTCTCTACGGAATTCGCCCTGAAAATGATGGGGGATATTCAGGAATACTTTATCAATGAAAAAGTAAGAAACTACTATTCTGTTTCAATTTCGGGCTATCATATCGCCGAAGCCGGGGCTAACCCGATTTCCCAGCTGGCCTTTACGCTTGCAAACGGCTTCACTTACGTTGAATATTATTTAAGCCGCGGCATGAAAATAGATGATTTCGCACCAAATCTCTCATTCTTCTTCAGCAACGGATTAGATCCGGAGTATACGGTGATTGGACGCGTCGCTCGCCGCATTTGGTCAACTGTGATGAGAGAAAAATACGGTGCAAACGACCGCAGCCAAAAGCTGAAATATCACGTGCAGACATCAGGCCGCTCGCTGCATGCACAGGAAATCGACTTCAACGATATCCGCACTACACTGCAGGCATTAATGGCCCTGCAGGATAATTGCAACTCGCTTCATACGAACGCTTATGATGAAGCAATTACAACACCGACGGAAGAATCCGTGCGCAGAGCGATGGCGATTCAGCTGATTATTACAAAAGAGCACGGTTTAACCAAGAATGAAAATCCGCTGCAAGGATCCTTTATTATTGAAGAGTTAACAGATTTAGTAGAGGAAGCCGTCTTGAGAGAGTTCGATTCCATAAATGAACGAGGCGGTGTTCTCGGCGCTATGGAAACACAGTATCAGCGCGGGAAAATCCAGGATGAGTCCATGCATTATGAAATGCAAAAACATTCAGGACAGCTGCCGATCATTGGCGTAAATACGTACATCAATCCAAATAAGCCGTCTGAGGAATCAGTCGATAACATGGAAATCGCACGTGCATCCAAAGAGGAAAAAGAAACACAGATTCAAAACTTAAGAGCGTTCCAGGAACGCAACGAAACATACGCAGCCGAAGCAATCGACCGCTTAAAGCAGGCAGCCATCCACAATCAGAATATTTTCGCTGAATTGATGGAGACGGTAAAATATGCAAGCTTAGGTCAAATCACGCAGGCTTTATATGAAGTCGGCGGGCAGTATCGCCGCAATATGTAAGTATTAGAGCCTCCCAGGATATCCGGGGAGGCTTTTTTCTTGTAGAACAAGGGTTTGCGAGTTGAACTGTAATTCCAGCGAGTTGGAGCGGGAATTTTGTTAATTGGCAGGAACTTTTTGCGAGTAGAATGCCTTGGATAGCACAAATCTGAATCCCTTTATGACAGCTCAATTCTACTTCCTGAATTTTTCATTTAGTTCATGCCAAATTTAGTATAAAATGAAAGAACATAGAAAACTTCGGCACACGCTGAAGAGAGGGGTTTTCATAAAAATGAGTACATATAAAATCTGGTTTAACCGCTGGTTCTCAGTTGCCTATCATTACATCGACATGATCCGGGCCAATGAAGACGGCATAAAGTTCGAAGTGTACGGAACGCACCCTGACCCTGACCACGTGATGCTTGCCAACTGCGATTATTCTGAAGTTGAGCCAAAGCTTGATAGGGACGATGAGTATGTCCTTTATTGTCTGAATTTTTGTAAAAAACATGGAATTCAGCTGTTTGTTCCAAGATATAAAATGCTTCCAATTGCCAAAGCTATAAATGAGTTTGAAGCAATCGGCACAAAGGTATTAGTAAATAGAGATGCAAATTTATTAGAAACAATCGAAAACAAAGATGAATTTTATGATAGATGCAAAGAAAAAGGTATCTTTGAGATTCCTTCTTTTTATACGGCAAGCACAGCTGATGAATTTAAAGAAACCTATGAAAAACTGAAAAACGAAGGTCTTGGCGTTTGCTATAAACCGGTAGTAGGAGAAGGCGGTTACGGTTTCCGGATTATTGATGATGAGCTCGATCCTTTGAAAGAAGTGATGGCGCCGAGCTACCGGATTCCATTTCAGAGAGCATACGATGGTCTGAGTGCTGTCCCGGGATTTCCTGAACTTATGGTGATGGAGTTTTTGGAAGGTGAAGAATACAGCATTGACTGCCTCGCTTTTGACGGGGAATTGCTGGCTGCGGTTCCGCGGAAAAAAGGCGGGGGCAGAATTCGGATTTTGGAGAATAACCAAGAGCTTATCAAACTTGCTGAGGATTTCACTAAGGAATTTAAATTGGACTATATCTTTAACATTCAAGTGAAATTCAATCAAGGCCTGCCTAAATTGCTTGAGATCAATCCTAGAATGTCGGGCGGACTCTATTTCAGCTGTTTATCAGGGGTGAACTTCCCTTATCTTGCTGTCAAATTGCTCCTCGGCGAAAAAGTAGAAAAGCAGGAAGTGACACTTGATATTAAAGCGACTTTCCTCGAAAAAGAAATCATTTTGTAAGCATTTAATTGAAACTTTTTTTCTTGTGAATCGTATGAAAGATTAACACCTTCTAAAAAGGTTTTTAGTTTAAATTTTGTTAAAATATTGGTAGTATTAAACTTGTGGTCACGTTATCGTGATGTCAGGCCAAAAGATCTATTTTTTTCAAAAAATAATTTTGGCCGCGGTTTCAGACTTGCAAGTTTCCACATTACCCAAGAGGGAGAGTGAAGAAATGGCAATTACATTACAAAAGGGTCAGAAGATTGATTTGACTAAAGGCAATGCAGGCCTGAAGAATTTGATGGTCGGCCTTGGCTGGGACCCTGTACAGCAAAAAAGCGGCGGGCTGCTTGGCAGTTTATTCGGCGGCGGAGGCGGAAGCAATGTAGATTGTGACGCATCTGTCATGATGCTTGATGAAAACGGCCGTCTGCTTGATAAGAAAAGTGTGATTTATTTCGGCAACCTTACAAGCAAATGCGGTTCTGTCAAACATACAGGCGACAACTTAACAGGTGAGGGCGATGGAGACGATGAGCAGGTTTTAATCGACTTGAGCAAAGTGCCGTCAAACGTCCATAAGCTTGTGTTCGTTGTAAACATCTATCAAGCAGTTCAAAGAAAACAGCATTTTGGCATGATTCAGAATGCATTTATCCGTGTAGTAGATTCAGCAAGCAGAACAGAGCTTGTTCATTACAACCTGTCTGAAGACTATTCCGGTTTAACTTCTCTTATTCCGGGAGAAATTTACCGTCACGGTGCCGAGTGGAAATTCGCAGCAGTCGGATCAGGCACAAAAGATGCATCAATTACTGAAATTGCAAATCGTCACGCGTAAAATTTAAAAATAAACTTATACATAAAAGGAGTCGAATCGAAATGGCAATCAGTTTATCTAAAGGTCAAAAAATCGATTTAACAAAATCAAATCCTGGTTTATCTAAAGTATTAGTAGGTCTTGGCTGGGACACAAACAAGTATGACGGCGGAAATGACTTTGACTTAGACACGTCTGTTTTCTTATTAGATGCTAATGGAAAAGCTTCAAGCGAAGCAGATTTCATTTTCTACAACAATCTTGTAGGCGGCAACGGTTCTGTTGAGCACACTGGCGACAACCGTACAGGCGAAGGCTCAGGCGATGATGAAGTCATCAAAGTAAACCTTTCTCAAGTTCCATCAACAATCGATAAAATTGCGTTCACAATCACAATCCATGATGCTGAATCCCGCAGCCAAAACTTCGGACAAGTTTCAAATGCATATGTACGCATTTTAAACGAAGAGAGCAATCAGGAATTAATCCGCTACGACTTAGGAGAAGATTTCTCAATCGAAACAGCGGTTGTAGTTGGCGAATTATACCGTCACGGCGCTGAATGGAAATTCAATGCAATCGGAAGCGGCTATCAAGGCGGCTTAGGTTCCCTAGTAAAAGACTACGGTTTAGACGTTTAAGAACCGGACTGAAAAATAATGATGAGAGGTGCGTTGTTTTTATAAACAACGCGCCTTTTTAAAAAATGAAAAGTGTGAAGGGACTGCCTGGGTTTCCCGGGCGGTTTCGCTTTTCTATTGTCTAGCTGCACCGCCTAACTCCTCGGTCAGAACGGCTCCGTCAGTAAAGGCAAAAAGCGCCTTTTCTGCCGGATCCTTATCTGCCTGTCGGAGCTAACCAGGCGGTTCCGCTTTTCAAATTGTCTAGCTGCGGCGCCTAACTCCTCGGTCAGAACGGCTCCGTCAGTAAAGGCAAAAAGCGCCTTTTCTGCCGGATCCTTATCTGTCTGTCGGAGCTGACCAAGGCGCCTCCGCTTTTCTAGTAAGAAATTTACCACCTAGTACATCACGCAGAGGGTCTGAATGGAGGAACAAGCTTGAAGCATTTTCAATATTTATCTAAAGAAAAGCGCAATGAAATCTTTTTATACGAACCAATCCATTTTTCAAAAGAAACAGAACGGGAAACCTTGGCCTATACGTTAGGCGCGACTCTCTACATGCCTGGTAATCGGACAGTTATTTCAAACGATGTACTATCTGGTAAATTTCTTAATGGAAAACACGCAGGATTAACTTCAATGGTGCTTTGTCTTGAGGATTCAATTGGTGATACAGAAGTAGAATCAGCAGAAGAGAATACAGTCAGACAAATCGAAGCCATCTCAAACAGCATCTTAAAAGGCAAGTTTGATCAGAGAAATCTGCCGCTTATTTTTGTGCGGATCCGAAATGAAGATCAAATGAAACGCCTTGCTTCAAAGCTTAAACATCATATCCAGCTGTTAAGCGGATTTGTCTTCCCTAAATTCACATCTGAAAATGGAAGAGGCTATTATGCAGCCCTGCAGGAAATCGCCGTTCTTTACTCTGTCACACTATATGGAATGCCTATTTTAGAGACGAAAGAAATTATTTACAAAGAATCCAGGATGGCTGAATTGCTTGGCATTAAAGAGATTCTTGATGATTACTATGAACTCGTCCTCAATGTCCGCCTTGGAGGAACAGATTTATCAGGGCTGTTCGGAATCAGAAGAAGCCGGGATACAACGATTTATGATATTTCCGTTATTCGCGACTGCATTACAGACATCATTAATGTGTTCGGCAGATGTGAAAAAGAATATGTCATTTCGGGTCCCGTTTGGGAGTATTTTGGCGGCGGCCAGCGGATTTTAAAGCCTCAAATCAGACAAACGCCTTTTCAGCAGGCATATGGCACCGAGGGTCTTGAATTCAGAGCGAACCTGATCGACCGTTATGACGACGGCTTAATCCATGAAATCGTCCTTGATAATACGAATGGCCTTGTTGGCAAGACCATTATACATCCGCTGCATATTAAAATCGTAAATGCACTGAATGCGGTGACAAAAGAAGAATATTTGGATGCGTCGGCCATTCTTGATCAGGCGCAATCTTACAATGGCGTCATCCGAAGTGAGTTTTCAAATAAAATGAACGAAATCAAACCCCATTACAATTGGGCGCGGAAAATCATCTTGAAATCAAAAATATACGGGGTGTTCCATGAGCAGCAATCATTTATTGACCTTATCAGCGAAACAACAAACGAGCAATTATACATTTGATTTATTAGGGAAGCTTTCTGTAGAAATTGAACTGACAAGCAATCCGTATCTTCTTCCTTTGGAAAACCTGTTTTCTATGGCAGCACGGATTAATAAAAAACGCGGCTTCTTATTTGTGAGCAAAGTCCTCGGCAAACATATTCCTGTTAATCCAACGCTTGCTCTTCTTACTGGACAAGCTCTTGCAGCAAGATATATGGAAGTTGTGCATGGTGAAACACATCCTGAAAGAGATCAGATTTTAGCTTGCTTAAACGGGGAACCGATTCAAAAGAGCGAGTACCGCCATGCTTTGCGCGAACCGGCTCTTTTCATAGGGTTTGCTGAAACGGCAACTGCCCTTGGGCATGCAGTCTTTGAAAACTTTGAACATGCTTCTTTTTTTCATACAACAAGGGAAATAGTATCTGGAATGGATTCCATCATCAATTTTGAAGAAGAGCACTCTCATGCAACCTCTCACCGCTGTTATGTGGACGAGGGTCTATTTGAAAATGCCAGCCCGATCGTTTTAGTAGATGATGAAGTAACTACAGGAAAAACAGCACTGAATATCATAGAATCGATCCAGGCGAAATATCCGCGCCGCGAATATACAGTCGTGTCGATTCTGGATTGGCGCTCAGAAGAAGACCAGCAGAGATTCAAAGAAACAGAAGAAAGACTTGGTGTTAAAATCCATACAGTTTCTTTAGTAACAGGTCTTATTACAACAACAGGGAACCCGGTAGCAGAGAATCAGGGTGGAAAAGAAGAAGGATCATCCGTGTCTGAAACAGAGATTAACGAAATCTATTTATCTAGTGAAGATGGCGTAACTCCGTATTCTTCCAAACTTCTATCTGCTCCCTATTTAACACACACTGGCAGATTCGGTCTTTCAGATCAGGAACAGCTTAGGGTGGATGAGTATTGTCAACATGCAGCAGCAAGTCTCCTTGAATTCCGCAAGGGAAAGAAAACTCTATGCCTTGGTACAGGGGAATTTATGTATGTGCCGATGAAGACGGCGTCCTTTATGGGAGAGGGGATCTTCTATCAATCAACAACCAGAAGTCCGATTCATCCGGTGGACCGTGAAGATTACGCGGTGAAAAGCGCTTATCCTTATACAAACCCGGAAGACGGGGAGACAGCTAATTACTTTTATAATGCAGAGCAGAATCAATACGACGAAGTTTTCGTCTTTTTTGAACGGTCTGTTTTAGGTGACCATATGCAATCTATGATGAAACAGCTGAAAAGCGTTTTTCCTATTATCAATCTCGTTTTTTTCAGTACAAACAAAAAAGGAAGTGCAGCAGATGAATAAGGTGAAGCAGCAATTGCCAAAGCCGGCAGCTATGGGAAGCTATTCGGAGCAGGACGTTATTTTCTTATTAAAGGACCTGAGTCAGGTCAGCCTTGAAAAGTCAACATTAGAAAGAGAACAGGCTGTACAAAGCGGAACTCATTATTCAGAAATGCTTCCGATTGAATATAAGCCGACAGATGAATATTTACAGCTTTTTCATCATTCTTTAGATATGTACAAACAAAAACTGGCGGTTGCAGTAGGAACAGTGGCTGAGCGCATCCTGCAAGTGAAAGGACGCAGCATCGTTCTTGTATCCCTTGCAAGAGCAGGTACGCCAATCGGCATTTTAATGAAAAGATATCTTATGCAAGCTTATAATCTCGATGTTCCTCATTACAGTGTTTCCATCGTCAGAGGACGCGGCATCGATGAAAATGCAATGAGGTATATTGCTCAAAATCATCCAAATGACCATGTTCAATTTGTGGATGGATGGACTGGAAAAGGGGCTATTACAAGAGAATTGACAGAGGCGATGGCTGACTTGAACAGCAAATACGAGATGCACATCGATGATTCACTTGCTGTCTTGGCGGATCCAGGCTATTGCACGGAGATTTACGGAACTCGTGAAGACTTCTTAATTCCAAGTGCCTGCTTGAATTCTACCGTTTCAGGATTAGTGAGCAGAACCGTATTAAATGACCGGTTCATTGGGCCTGATGATTTTCACGGAGCGAAATATTATTCGGAACTGATTCCTGAAGATGTGTCGAACCATTTTATTGATGTTGTCGTCTCCGAATTTGCACATGTTGCTGAAGAAATAAGCGAGCAGCTGGTAAAGCTTGAGGCAGAAGACAAAGAGCCGACTTGGAAAGGCATCCAGGATATTAAACAAATTCAGGATGATTTCAGCATAGAAAATATTCATCATGTAAAACCAGGGGTCGGCGAAACAACGCGTGTTCTTTTACGCAGAATCCCTTGGAAAATTCTTGTTAAGGATTTGAACAATAAAGATCTCGAACACATTTTCCTGCTTGCAAAAGAGCGAAACGTACCGGTAATCGAATACAAGAACATGTCATATTCATGCTGCGGCATAATAAAGCCCCTAAACTAGGAGGAACAATCTGTGATTTTTGCAAGTGATCTGGATCAAACACTCATTTATTCAAGAAGGTCCTTCCGTGAGCCGGTGAGCGAATCTGATATTCGTCTGATCGAAATGCTGGATGGTCAGGAAATCTCATTTATGACGAAAAAAGCGATTTCCATGCTTAAGGAGATTGCAGAGCAAATGACCTTTGTTCCCGTTACGACAAGAACACCCTCACAATACGGGCGCATCACTGTTTTCCAGGAGGAAATTATCCCGGGATACGCGGTTACGAGCAATGGAGGACATGTGTTCAAGAACGGAAAGCTTGACGAGGAATGGAAACAGCATTTAGAAAACCTGATGAAAAATGAGTGCACAAGTTTAGAAGAGGTTTCCCGCAAGTTTCAGGAGATTGCAGCAGACGATTGGGTTTTAAAACAAAAAAATGCTGAAAATCTTTTTCTATATAATATTATCGACCGCGCCCTCATTCCTGAGGTGCGTCTGCAGGAATTTATCCTATGGCTCGACCGCCACGGCTGGAAGCACTCTCTGCAGGGCAGAAAGCTCTACTTTGTACCGAAACCGATCAATAAATGGGATGCCGTTGCTTATGTCAAAGAAGCGATTGGCGCAAAAACCGTGATTACTGCGGGAGATTCATTGCTTGATCTATGCATGCTTGAAGGGGCAGATCATGCTTTTTCACCTCTGCACGGAGAATTGGGCGAATCAAATACACGACTAGTAGAAACGATTAAAAGAACGAACAAAAACGGGATTTTTGCATCCGAAGAAATTTTGGAGAACGTATTGGCAAAAGTAAGCCCGGCACCAGCTGAGTTATAAAATAGAAATATTTACCTTGTACTGGTACAATAATAATAAGGTGTTTCCGATGTCAAATGGCTGAACGATTTGATTTTTTTTAGATATTATTGGAGTGAACGTATTGGTTACATTAGAAAAGAACCATACAAATTTATTGGATAAAAATATTATGAGTTCCTCACAGGCCTGCCGGGAATGGGGGATTGACGATTCAACCCTGCGGAAACGAATCGATCAGTTCCCTAGAGGCACCATTCGGAAATTCGGGAAAACATGGGTTGTAACGAGTGAAGGAATGCAGCACGTATTTGGCGAAAAGAGAACAGGCAGATAGCTCTCTTTTCAAAACTTATTTCAATTTCTGTTTAAACGAATCATAAAAATAGATTGCTGGATGTGACTTTGGGGGAGGGAAGAGAGATGATTCGAACATATCAGCCAGTAGCAGCGGCTAATCTTGAAACAGATTGGCAAGCGCTTCTTTTTAAGCCATTATCTGAGCGCTCGGGATTTGTTAATACTCCCTCTGAAATGAAAATCCCTCAAATAGCCATTCGCATGCTCGGAACACCTTTAGTGGAAGATGAGTATTTTCAAACGCTTTACGATCTCGTTCACAATGACGAGCTTGAGATTCACTTTATCAGTGAAAATCTCGATAAAACCATTCCTCAGGAGAAATTCCAGGCGATTCAGAACTTATTGATTCTGCATGGAAAAGAAAAGCTGTCAGTAAACCGGTTTGTGGCTTTTATGGACCGTGATCAGCTGCTTCCAATGCTTGGAAATCCTGAATTGAACCGCCATTTGAGAGCTTGTGTGATTAAGGTGCTGACTCCCTTTTTCGAAAATCGCAGGGATGAAACAGGAGATTTCAGAAGAGTCATTGTGGATCTTGTCAAATGGACATGGAATCACTTATATAAAGAGCTTGAAAAAACAGCCAATCAGGATGATAGAATACCGGCGTTTTTCTGGTATGGAAATGCGACGCCAAGCGAGCAGCACTTCCTTAAGTTCCTCATTCTTTTCGGCTGCGATGTCATCGTTGCGCATCCGGAAGGGACGGATATACTGGCGGATGCAGATCCGGATGAAGCGATCAGCAAGATCATTCGCTATCCGGGGACTCATCAACTGACAGCGTTTCCAAAAACAAGGCCGGAGCGGACTTCTACTATTGCCTATAAAGCATCGAAAGAAATCGACCAGGTTCTTCATTCCGATGATTCCATGCTTTATAAGCCGTGGCAATTCAGAAATTATTCTCCTAATGCCATTACGCTGAAAACAACCTATGATGAACTTTTTATCCTTATAAAAGAAAGAGCCTTTTTAAGGCCGAATTTTGAAGTCCGGAACAATACAGTAAATATCCCGGCCATCTTTTCAAAAATTTTCGGCATGACTAAAAACCGCCGGGCCTACTGGAGCAAAATTCAGGACTTGACTGATTATGAATATGCAGAGGTTATTAAACAATTTCCTTTTACTTGGGAAGCGAAAGGAAACCCTCACTTTCATTATCAGAATGCACTAGGGGAAAAGCAGGAGCTGCAGGCTGATAAAATGATGAACAGCCACTGGTGGAGATACAGCAACCTGCCGACTGGCCTGCAGAAGGGAATCGCTGAAGCGATCTCGAGGTATTGTGCGCATCCTAAATTAAAAAAACAAGATCAGGAAAGCTTATATGATCTCCAGCTGTATTTGTTTAATCAAGCTATGAATATTCCAAACAGCATGATCAAGCTGATGCAGAATTTCGATTACTCTCAATATGTGCCGCGGATTGTGCTTTACAATAATGAGAATAACGGCTTCATGACCCGTGCTGATGCAGCTATACTGCTGTTAATGAATGAATTCGGGCTGGATATCGTACTATACAATCCGCCAGGACATAACGACATTGAAAACTTTGTTGATGAACGATATTTTGACAGTCATTGGCTGGATGAGATGAGCTTTGGAGAAGAATTCCAAGAGCCTTCGCGCCTGAAAAAATTCATCCGGAAAATGTTCTGATTTTATGATCAAGGGAGGATACCAATATGTCTCAAGTACCAGGACTCAGTAAAGTGGATCAAATGGAAGAGGTTCTGCAGGAAGGACCGAACAGTATGAAGGTGCAGCTGCAAAAAGAACCTGAAGTTCAAAAGCTTGCGCAAATGATTGACCACCGCAATCAAGTCGGTATGCTTGAATATGGAAAAGCACCGGCAGATGAAATTTCCGCTTTTTCAGGAAAAATATTAAATACAATGCAGTCGAGCAGCATGGAAGAGTCGAGCGCTCTCCTTAAACACCTCGGCAAGATCATGGACCGCTTTGATCCAAAGGATTTTGCAGAGCAAAAAGGGTTTATGAAAAAAATCTTTAACCGCGGCCAGAAAATGGTAGAGAAAATCATGTCCAAGTACCAGACAATGGGCGGCGAAATTGATAAAGTGTACATGGAAATCGTTAAATATGAAGATGAAATGAAACGCTCAACCAACACACTTGAACAGCTGTATGAACAAAATTTCCAATATTACCTGGAGCTTGAAAAATATATCGTGGCCGGAGATATGAAAGCAGCTGAGCTGAAGCAGCAGCTTCCTGTTTTAGAAACAAAAGCGGCATCAGGAGATCAGCTTGCACAAATGGAGCTTGATACAATGAAAAATGCGGTAGAAGTACTCGAACAAAGAGTGTATGACCTGGAGCTTGCTAAACAAGTGGCTTATCAGTCAGCGCCGCAAATTCGTCTCCTGCAGAGAGGAAATACAAAGCTGATTGGAAAAATCAACTCAGCTTTCGTCACAACTATACCGATCTTTAAAACAGGTCTGATCAACGCCATCGCTGCAAAAAGACAGAAGCTTGTGGCTGATTCTATGAACGAGCTTGAAAAACGCACAAATGAAATGCTTGTCCGCAACGCTCAAAATATATCAAAGCAAAGTGTTGATATTGCGAGACTTTCAGGAAGTCCCAGCATAAAAATGGAAACAATCGAAGAAACCTGGAGTATTATCCTGAAAGGGATGCAGGAAACAAAAGCCATTGAAGATGAGAACAAACAGCTTCGCGAACAAGGCCGTGTCCGGCTCCAGGAGCTTCAGAATAATTTTAAACAAATCAAAAACAGCCGCTGAAACTCGGAAATTCTTCCGGGTTTTTCTATGAAGTTCTAAATTTTAAAGGCTCTTTTCGTAAACTTTGTGGCATTTAGACTAGATGTTTAAAACCATAAGTGGATTGTGGCGGATAAACTTGACTCCTGCGGGAAAATAGAGGGAAATGGGAGACCCCGCAGGCAAAGCCGAGGAGGCTCCCAGCCGGACCGCGGAAAGCAAGTTCCCGGAGCGGAAAGCAGCAGACAATATTTATAATCAAAACAACAATCTATGCGAATACAGCCAAATTAATAGAAATGATAAAAATTATTCTGATTTATTCCAAGGAAGAAGATTAAGGTAGCATAAAGTGTTAGAATTTGTTTATAATGAATGGTATGACTTGAATACATAGGATTCGGGCGGTGCTATCAATCTCACTTCCGAATTTCTTATAGGGTGAAAAAATCACCTTCAATAGATGAACGATTAGAAAGGGAGTGCCTCACTTTGAGTATTTCACAATATTCCAAGGACCAGCTTAAAGAATTATCAATGGTTGAAGTTGCATACGACCTGATGACAGACAAGAAACAGCCATATCTTTTTAAAGATTTAGTAAAAGAGATCAGCCAAATTATCGGCCTGACACAAAGCCAGGTTGAAGATAAAATTTCTCAATTCTACACAGATTTGAATATCGACGGACGTTATATTTGTGTTGGGGAAAATACTTGGGGACTCCGCAGCTGGTACCCATACGAGCAAATCGAAGAAGAGGTAGTGCCGGTCGCTAAGCCTAAGAAGAAAAAAGCCAAAAAAGCGGTTGTTGAAGATCTTGAGCTTGAAGATTTCGATGAGGTTGATGAAGAAGAATTAGAATATGATGACATCGAAGAGTACGAAGACGATACAGACGATGATCTTGATGATGACGACGATCTGGATGACGATGCAGAAGAAATCGATGAAGTCATTGAAGAAGAAGACTTCGATATCGAAGAAGAAGAGTTAGATGAAGACCTGGATGAGGACCTTGAAGAAGACGAGGAAGAAGATTTATAATCATCTTGACTTTCAGGTATCAACTAGGTAGAATCTTATTTGGGCTCTTTAAAAGCAATACCTATGGATTCTATATACCATGCTCCCTTTCGTAAAGCGGAAAGGGAGCTTTCTTATTTTTACGAAGCGCGGATGATTTCCGGCTTGCCTTAAATAGACAGCAGGAAGCAGGAGTTACTTGCGCTTTATTGATTTACAGGCGAGAGAAAGTTTGGGCATTCATGTCTAGCTCCAGCGCCTAGCTCCTCGGTCAGAACGGCTCCGTCAGTAAAGGCAAAAAGCGCCTTTTCTGCCGGATCCTTATCTGCCTGTCGGAGCTGAACAAGGCGCTTCCGCTTTTCTTTATAACCCCCCGGACAAATCTTATAAAGTAAAACCGTTCCCATTGATTGGGAATGTTTTCTTTTGTGCACATTAATCTTATACATCACTTGAAGGGAGAAGAACACATGACAAAGTATATTTTTGTTACAGGAGGAGTTGTATCCTCATTAGGAAAAGGGATAACAGCTGCATCTCTTGGACGTTTGCTAAAAAACCGCGGATTAAAGGTGACAATCCAAAAGTTTGATCCATACATCAACGTGGACCCGGGAACGATGAGTCCTTATCAGCATGGAGAGGTCTTCGTAACGGACGATGGTGCTGAAACAGACTTGGACTTAGGACACTATGAGCGTTTCATTGACATCAATTTAAATAAATACAGCAACGTAACGACTGGTAAAATTTACTCATCTGTATTAAAGAAAGAGCGCCGCGGCGACTATCTTGGCGGAACAGTACAGGTTATCCCCCACATTACAAATGAGATCAAAGACCGTGTATTCCGTGCAGGAAAAGAAACAAATGCGGATGTCGTTATTACGGAAATCGGAGGAACAGTAGGGGATATCGAATCACTTCCATTCCTTGAGGCAATCCGTCAAATGAAGAGCGATATTGGCCGTGACAACGTGATGTACATTCACTGTACACTTGTTCCTTACATCAAAGCTGCAGGTGAAATGAAAACAAAGCCGACACAGCACAGTGTAAAAGAATTGAGAAGCTTGGGCATTCAGCCAAACGTAATCGTTCTTCGTACAGAAATGCCGATTTCACAGGACATGAAGGACAAAATTGCCTTATTCTGTGACATCGATACAAACGCAGTTATTGAATGCCGTGATGCAGATACTCTTTACTCGATCCCATTGGCGCTTCAAGAACAGCATCTTGATCAGATCACTTGCGATCACTTAAAACTTGATTCACGCGAACCTGAAATGTCTGAGTGGATTGAACTTGTTCAAAAAGTAACGAACCTTTCTAAATCTGTCCGCATCGGAATCGTCGGTAAATACGTAGAGCTTCAGGATGCTTATATCTCTGTTGTTGAAGCATTGCGTCATGCAGGCTATGCATTTGATGCAGACATCATCATCAAATGGATCAACTCTGAAGAGGTAACAGCATTGAACACGGGGGAACTCCTTTCAGACGTGGATGGAATCCTCGTTCCAGGGGGATTCGGAGATCGCGGCGTAGAAGGCAAAATCCTTGCAACTCAATATGCGCGCGAAAACAAAGTTCCATTCTTCGGAATCTGTCTTGGCATGCAAGTAGCTTCAATTGAATATGCACGCAATGTGGTTGGACTGCAGGGTGCACATTCATCTGAGCTTGATTTTGCAACACCATACCCGGTTATCGACTTGCTTCCTGAGCAAAAAGATATCGAAGACCTTGGCGGCACACTTCGTCTTGGCCTTTACCCGGCTAAGCTTGATCCTGCGTCTCGTGCATTTGAAGCATATCAGGATGAAGTAATCTATGAGCGTCATCGTCATCGCTATGAGTTCAACAATGAATACCGTCAAGCAATGGAAGACGCAGGATTCATCTTCTCAGGTACAAGCCCTGACGGCAGACTTGTTGAAATCATCGAACTTAAAGATCATCCTTGGTTTGTGGCTTCCCAGTTCCACCCGGAATTCACATCTAGACCAACAAGACCGCAGCCATTATTCCGCGAATTCGTGAATGCATCATTGATGGCTTCTGAAAAATAATCATGAAAAACCCTGACAGCCAAAGCTGTCAGGGTTTTTTGTCTGAGTAAAAAGTGGAATCGGCTTTTCTGCGTTGTCCAGCTCCGCCTCCTAACTCCTCGGCCAGAACGGCTCCGTCAGTAATGGCAAAAAGCGCCTTTTCTGCCGGATCCTTATCTGTCTGCCTGCGCTGAACAGTCGGCTCCGCTTTTCTAATCATACTCACTAATTATCTCTTTCAATGTAAAACTCAGGGCATAATAAGCAAATAGGGAAGTCATTAAAGCAGGATAGCCGTAGCGGCTGCCATCCTCATCCGGAATCAGGCCCTTTTTTAGCTTTGAATCAATATGAACGTCAACAATTTCATCAAGTCCAACTTCTTCACCCTTCATAAAGCATGATACAGCAACTGTGCCGGCACCGATTTCACGCAGCATCTCAGCAAGCTCGAGCGCCTTCGGATCATTCGACCGATGGGTAAAGAGCAGCACACGGTCTGCATCTGTCAATTTGTTCATTGTGCCATCAGCCTGAAATAAAGGTTTTGCACTTGGCAGAGGCTCAGAACTTAAAACGGCTTCTCCAATAATGCCGCCAAGCTCATCATACCCATGTATGTAAATTGTACCGCTTCCGACTGCAGCCTGAGCGAGCAGCCTTGCGCCGTCTTCAATTGCAGGCTCTTCCTGCTCGTGAATCCGGTTGAAGTGGCCATTCAATTGTGTCATGAAAATTTTCATCATAGTAAAAATACACTCCTTTACAACCATCATTATAACGAATAATAAGGAGATCTCCTAACAGCACCGTTCAGAATTTGTCGATAAAGTTCTTCTGATTCAGGCAGGAATAAGAATGCGCAGAACCGAATAAATATCGTATGTTTGAGCGGACTGCCTTATACTAGAAGGAAAGCTCTCCGCAGCTTTCAGTAAACATAGCTTTTTTCGCACCGGTTGTTGTTTCGCAGTAAGATTGCCTTCCGTATATAATGATTTTTCTTGCTCTAAAGCTATAGACCGGGGCACCTTAACTGTCATTTAAAGCAGCATCGTTCCAGAAAAGAGCTTCAATAAAAATGATCGGCAGTTTTTGCTATATAATCCTAATATGAAGAGGTGCAGGCACATGAATGAAAAAATATTAATCGTGGACGATCAGTACGGAATCCGAATTTTGCTGAATGAGGTTTTTCAAAAAGCGGGATATCAGACTTTCCAGGCGGCAAATGGCTTTCAGGCGCTGGAGATTGTAGACAAGCATAAACCGGATTTAGTGCTTTTAGATATGAAAATTCCTGGAATGGATGGAATTGAAATCCTAAAACGCATGAGAGTCGTTGAGCCTGACATTCGCGTTATTATTATGACTGCATATGGTGAGCTGGATATGATTCAGGAAGCAAAAGACCTTGGCGCGCTTACGCATTTCGCAAAACCGTTTGATATAGATGAGATTCGAGACGCTGTAAGAAAGTATCTTCCAATCCGATCAAATTAAATAATGACAGAAAATTCAGATTTATGTCGAAAAGTTGCCGTTTTTCTTATAAGTTGGTATGCTAGTGAATGAGAAAAGCCCGTATATCATTTCATCAGATTACATACATTGCAATCGTTCTGGTCATGCTAGATGTTACGTAAGCTTTTCGGTTTAGCAAATTAGCTGCATAGGGAGGATATTTCGACATGCCTTTAGTATCAATGACAGAAATGTTGAATAAAGCAAAAAGCGAAGGTTACGCTGTAGGTCAATTTAACCTGAACAACCTTGAGTTCACTCAAGCAATTCTTCAAGCTGCTGAAGAAGAAAAATCACCAGTAATCCTTGGTGTATCTGAGGGCGCTGCACGTTACATGAGCGGCTTCAAAACTGTTGTTAAAATGGTAGAAGGACTTATGGAAGACTTGAAAGTGACTGTTCCAGTTGCGATTCACCTTGACCATGGTTCAAGCTTTGAAAAATGTAAAGAGGCAATCGACGCTGGATTCACTTCAGTTATGATTGACGCTTCTCACCACCCGTTTGAAGAGAACATCGAAACAACTGCTAAAGTTGTGGACTATGCTCATTCAAAAGGCGTTTCTGTTGAAGCTGAGCTTGGAACAGTTGGCGGACAAGAAGACGACATCATTGCTGAAGGCGTTATTTACGCTGATCCTAAAGAGTGCGAAGAAATGGTAAAACGCACAGGTATTGACTGCATAGCACCTGCATTAGGTTCTGTACATGGTCCTTACAAAGGCGAGCCAAACTTAGGATTCAAAGAGATGGAAGAAATTGGGAATGCTACTGGCATGCCTTTAGTTCTTCATGGCGGAACTGGTATCCCAACTCACGATATCAAAAAAGCGATCTCTTTCGGTACAGCTAAAATCAACGTTAACACTGAAAACCAAATCGCTTCTGCTAAAGCAGTGCGCGAAACATTGGCAGCTAAGCCTAACGAATACGATCCACGTAAATACTTAGGACCAGCTCGCGATGCAATTAAAGCTACAGTTGCAGGCAAAATGAAAGAATTCGGTTCTGCTGGCAGAGCTTAATTATTCAGGAAAAAATCAAACCGCCTTTGATACACATCAGAAACGACAAGGCGGTTTCTCTTTCAATAACAAGTAAGCGTAAACAAGTTCTATTTTTCTGATATCTTAGGAGGATGGCATAATGTTATTTTTCATTGATACGGCAAATGTCGAAGAAATAAAAGAAGCACAGTCTCTCGGAATTTTATCAGGTGTTACAACCAATCCGAGTTTAGTAGCAAAAGAAAATGTATCCTTTCATGATCGCCTGAGAGAGATTACAGCTATCGTCCCAGGTTCTTCAGTCAGTGCGGAAGTTATTTCCTTGAAAGCAGAGGAAATGATTGAAGAGGGCAAGGAGCTTGCTGAGATCGCACCGAATATCACAGTAAAAGTTCCAATGACGCCAGACGGCTTAAAGGCTGTGAAAGCATTAACAGATCTTGGCATTAAAACGAATGTTACGCTCATTTTTAATGCAAATCAGGCATTGCTTGCTGCAAGAGCAGGTGCTACATATGTATCACCATTTGTAGGACGTTTAGATGACATCGGACAAAATGGCATGGAGCTGATTTCTACAATTGCGCAAATGTTTGATATTCATGGAATTGAATCTCAAATCATTGCAGCATCCATCAGACATCCAATGCACGTGACAGAAGCAGCTCTTCACGGTGCACATATTGCCACGATTCCATTCAATGTCATTAATCAGCTTTGCAAGCATCCTTTAACAGACCAAGGCATCGAAAAGTTTTTAGCAGACTGGAATAATCGTATACAATAAGATTGCAATGACTATAGATTAAATGAATGGCAAGCATAGCGCTTGCCATTTGTCTCTTAAATTAAGAACCTTCCATTCGCTTATTATCTGCCCCTGTCAAATGACCTCTTCATCAAATTAATGGGTATCTAAAAAAATTTCATATGTCATAATAAATAAAAGAAAAAAAACTTGAACTTGTATTCTTTGCCGCATTAATGGAAAATATTTGTTGAAAAGAGATCTTTTCCTGTTTCTCATTCATTTTCTGGTCGTGCAGGCTAGTTCTTTTTAAAATTTTTTAGAAAGTATATAAGTTTTCGCTTCGATGTCTAGCTCCATCGCTCAGGCTCCTCGGCCAGAACGGCTCCGAAAGTATTGGCAAAAAGCGCCTTTTCTGTCGGATCCTTATCTGTCTGTCGGAGCTAAACGGGCGCTTGCGCTTTTCGCAAAGAACCACCATTTTAATCTCATAACACGATGGCTTTTAGCACCATCAAAAAGTCAACTTCTCTGAGAAAGGAGACTATCATGGAAAAGTTAAAAATAGCAGGCGGATATCCCTTAAAAGGAACGGTTAATATTAGCGGTGCCAAAAACAGCGCAGTTGCGTTAATACCCGCAACAATCCTCGCTCAATCACCCGTGACGATTGAAGGTTTACCCGATATTTCAGATGTACATATTTTGAAAGGGCTTCTCGAAGAAATTGGAGGGACCGCTGAATTTAAGGATAATGAAATGTATGTGAATCCTGCAGAGATGATCTCCATGCCTCTTCCTAGCGGCAAAGTCAAAAAGCTGCGCGCTTCCTATTATCTTATGGGCGCCATGCTTGGACGATTTAAAAAGGCAGTCATTGGCTTGCCTGGAGGATGCCATTTGGGTCCGCGTCCGATTGATCAGCATATTAAAGGATTCGAAGCATTAGGAGCACAAGTAACAAACGAACAGGGTGCCATCTATTTGCGCGCTGAGGAATTAAGGGGTGCGCGAATCTATCTGGACGTTGTAAGTGTAGGGGCAACCATTAATATTATGCTTGCTGCCGTGCTTGCTAAAGGACAGACGATTATTGAGAATGCAGCGAAAGAGCCGGAGATTATTGATGTTGCTACGCTTTTATCGAGCATGGGTGCAAGAATTAAAGGTGCCGGTACAGATGTCATCCGTATTGATGGTGTTGAAAGTCTTCATGGCTGCAGACACTCAATCATTCCGGACAGAATTGAAGCAGGAACGTATATGATTATCGGGGCAGCAATGGGTCAGGAAGTGCTTATCGATAATGTGATTCCGCTTCATCTTGAATCTCTCATTGCGAAATTCAGAGAAATGGGCATCCACGTTGAAACAAATAATGATCAGATCTGGATTGTCGGCGGTCAGAAGGAACTGAAAGCAGTCGATATCAAAACGCTTGTATATCCAGGTTTTCCGACAGATCTGCAGCAGCCGTTTACGTCCTTGCTGACGAAGTCTACAGGGACAAGCGTTGTGACAGATACCATCTATTCAGCGCGCTTTAAGCATATTGATGAATTGCGCCGCATGGGTGCAAAGATTAAGGTGGAAGGCAGATCAGCGATAGTGTCAGGTCCTACAAAGCTCCAGGGCGCCAAAGTAAAGGCGAGCGATCTTCGTGCAGGAGCCGCATTGGTGGCAGCCGGTTTGATTGCAGAAGGAGTGACAGAGGTTACAGGACTTGAGCACATCGACCGCGGCTACAGCCAGCTTGAAGAAAAGCTGACAAGCCTCGGAGCAACAATCTGGCGTGAAAAGCTGACAGAGCAGGAAATTGAACAGCTTCAAAGCTCATAAATAAATAGATAAATAAAAATCACAACAGGGGATACATGGGGAGGAACGAACAATGGAAAGAAGTTTATCGATGGAACTAGTTCGCGTAACGGAGGCAGCAGCACTTGCTTCTGCACGCTGGATGGGAAGAGGCAAAAAAGATGAAGCTGATGATGCAGCAACATCGGCAATGAGAGACGTGTTTGATACCATTCCGATGAAAGGTACAGTCGTAATCGGAGAAGGCGAGATGGACGAAGCGCCAATGCTCTACATCGGCGAAAAGCTTGGGACAGGCTATGGCCAGCGTGTAGATGTTGCTGTTGATCCGCTCGAAGGCACAAACATCGTCGCATCAGGAGGATGGAATGCACTTGCTGTCATTGCCATTGCAGATCACGGTAATCTTCTGAATGCACCGGATATGTACATGGATAAAATTGCGGTTGGTCCAGAAGCAGTTGGCTGCATTGATATTAACGCGCCTATCATCGATAACTTAAAGGCGGTAGCAAAAGCCAAGAACAAAAACATAGAAGATGTCGTGGCAACAATCCTAAATCGCGAAAGACACGAGCATATTATAAAAGAGCTTCGCGAGGCAGGCGCCCGCATTAAGCTGATCAATGATGGTGATGTTGCCGGTGCGATCAATACAGCATTTGATCATACAGGTGTCGATATCCTTTTTGGATCAGGCGGTGCACCTGAGGGCGTTCTAGCTGCAGTAGCGCTAAAATGCCTTGGAGGAGAGATTCAGGGCAAACTGCTTCCTCAAAATGATGAGGAACGCGAAAGATGCGAGAAGATGGGCCTCGACGTCAACAAAGTACTCCGCATGGAAGACTTAGTGAAAGGCGAAGACGCCATTTTCGCAGCAACAGGTGTAACAGACGGGGAACTCCTTAAAGGCGTCCAGTTCAAAGCCTCTATCGGAACAACTCAATCACTTGTCATGCGTGCAAAATCAGGAACTGTCCGTTTCATTGACGGCACACACAGCTTAAGCAAAAAACCGAATCTAGTTATGAAATAAATTAAATTAAAAAAGTACAAGCGTCTTGATCTAGGCGCTTACGCTCGACATAGATACTATTTCTGTTCTTAAAAGAAGGCTCATTTCTTAAATATGGCTGCTGCCAGACTAAGTGTTAAAAACCTTAAGTGGATTGCAGCGTAAGGAACGGACACCATTTATCATGCAAAACAAAACAGCCTGAAAGAAAAAAGCAGAGCGGCTCCGGCTGCTCGCTTCTTTTTTGTAGAATAATTAAGCTGTTTCCGCTTTTTCATCTTTATTTCAATATCATTTCAATATGTGAAATATATTGATTAAATTCATCAAATAAGGTAAAACTAAAGAGTGCTGCGTAAATGAAAGATTATCTTTCACACTGCTTTTCCTACTTCAAGCCTATCTTCTATTTCTTCTCTATATCTGATCCATTTTCTAGTTTTTTCACGAATATAGATGGAAGAACAACGTTTTTTATAATTTATAAAGTGTGGTGTTGACATGAGCGAGGTTTCAATTTCCAATCTCGAACATATGAAATTAAAAGAGTTATATGAACTTGCGCGTCATTATAAAATTTCATATTACAGTAAACTGACAAAAAAAGAATTGATCTTTGCCATTTTAAAAGCAAACGCTGAACAAGAGGACTTATTGTTCATGGAAGGCGTTCTTGAAATTATCCAATCTGAGGGATTTGGGTTCCTAAGACCTATCAACTACTCACCAAGTTCTGAAGATATTTATATTTCAGCTTCGCAAATCCGCCGTTTTGATTTAAGAAATGGGGACAAGGTTTCCGGTAAAGTACGTCCGCCAAAGGAAAACGAACGCTATTACGGATTGCTGCACGTTGAGGCAGTCAATGGGGATGACCCTGAATCTGCAAAAGAGCGTGTTCACTTCCCGGCATTGACACCGCTTTATCCAAACAGACAAATTATCCTTGAAACAAAACCAAATGATCTTTCCACTCGCATCATGGATGTGATTGCTCCTGTTGGATTCGGTCAGCGCGGACTTATCGTGGCACCGCCTAAAGCGGGTAAAACGATGCTCTTGAAAGAAATCGCCAACAGTGTGACAACGAATCATCCTGAAGCGGAACTGATTGTTCTTTTGATTGACGAGCGTCCTGAGGAAGTAACGGATATCGAGCGTTCTGTAGCGGGCGATGTCGTGAGTTCAACATTTGATGAAGTTCCTGAGAACCATATTAAAGTTGCAGAGCTTGTGCTTGAGCGTGCGATGCGGCTAGTTGAGCATAAGAAAGATGTTATCATCCTCATGGACAGCATTACGCGTCTTGCGCGTGCTTATAACCTTGTGATTCCGCCAAGCGGACGTACACTGTCCGGCGGTATTGATCCTGCAGCGTTTCATCGTCCGAAGCGATTTTTCGGCGCGGCAAGAAACATTGAAGAAGGCGGCAGCTTGACGATTCTTGCAACTGCTTTGGTAGATACCGGTTCACGCATGGATGATGTCATCTATGAAGAGTTCAAAGGAACGGGCAACATGGAGCTTCATCTTGACCGTTCACTTGCTGAAAAACGCATCTTCCCGGCAATCGATATCCGCCGTTCTGGAACGCGTAAAGAAGAACTGCTTATCCCTAGAGATCACCTTGAAAAGCTTTGGGCGATCCGCAAATCAATGTCAGATTCACCTGATTTTGCTGAAAAATTCCTTAAAAAATTGCGTAATTCAAAGTCTAATGAAGAATTCTTCAGCATTTTAGATGTTGAATGGAAAGCGGCAGGCGTTTCGGGAAAACGATTGTAAATTTTATTCCGAACTAGTTGCAAATAAATTGGAAGCTTGTTATAATTTTTTTATGTGCTTTTCCGGAAGACAATCTTCTGGAATTGATAACTCTGTTTCGACAAACGATTCAGGGCGGAAGGAGATGAAACGGAATGAAAGCAGCTATACATCCTAACTACAAAAAAGTTACGGTTAAATGTGCTTGTGGAAATGAATTTGAAACTGGTTCTGTAAAAGACGAGGTGCGCATCGAGGTTTGTTCTGAGTGCCATCCATTCTACACAGGACGTCAAAAATTCGCTTCTGCTGACGGTCGTGTTGATCGCTTCAACAAAAAATACGGTCTTAAATAATCATAGATTGAAGGAAACAGGCAAGATTTCTGTCTTGCCTGTTTTTTTACGCCATTTCCCGCGAATTCTCGGGGAAAACAGCCATAATAAGAGTGGAATCAGCACTTTTACATATGGGTTACTTGAATCCTGATAAACCGGTAAGGTTTATTTTATAATAGAAATCTGACGTCATAAAGGGCGCTCAACCATAGAAACAAGGGTTAATTAAGAAGGGAGAGGCCGTTTTCATGTATGTTATGAAACAAAGCGGATGGCTTGAGGTCATCTGCGGAAGCATGTTCTCGGGGAAATCTGAAGAGCTGATCAGAAGAGTCCGCCGGGCGCAATTTGCCAAACAGCAAGTTAAGGTGTTCAAACCTGCCATCGATAATCGCTATAGTGATGAAGAGGTTGTTTCACATAATGGGACTGCGATGATCAGTCATGCCGTTGCCTCTTCAAGTGACCTATTTAAATATATTACACCTGAAACAGACGTCATCGCTGTTGATGAGGTTCAGTTTTTTGATGAAGATATCGTAGATGTTGTCACAACGCTTGCCAATCAAGGATACCGTGTCATTGTTGCCGGACTTGATCAGGACTTCAGAGGAGAGCCATTCAGCACGGTTCCAGCATTGATGGCTGTCGCTGAGCTCGTGACAAAGCTTCAGGCTGTCTGCTCTGTCTGCGGTTCTCCTGCAAGCCGGACACAAAGACTGATCAATGGCAGTCCGGCATCGTACAACGATCCCATCATCCTGGTCGGTGCATCTGAATCGTACGAGCCAAGATGCCGCCATCATCATGAAGTACCTGAAAAGCCTGCTAAAGCACTTCAAAGTGAGCAGGAAACTCAGAACTTATAATTCAAGAAAAGCGGAATCGCCTGTTCTGGCCGAGGAGTTGGGCGATGGAGCTAGACATCAAAGCGCAAAACATATAAATTCTGATACTATAACAAAGCTGCCGATAATTTTTATCACGCAGCTTTTTTTATGGAGAATTTGGGCACCTTAAAAAATGGAGGTGTTCATAATGAGAGTTTTATGGATGTTAATTTTACTGCTTTTTCTGGGAGCGTGTGCAAATCCCAGCAAGCAATCCGAAATTCAGCCTGAGTCGCATAAGGGCAGTGAGCTGAAACAAACAGGTGAAGGTGTATCAAACGAACGCGGTACGACTGAACAGAACCCTAACTTTTTAAACCTGTCAAAAAACCGCGAGCAAAACGAAGATGAAATGGATAAGCTTCACGAAGCGGTCCGGAATGACAAATCTCTTAAAATCGACAATGTCACGATGAATGGAAACACAATATGGGTGGATGTAGGTTCTGATCAAGAGCTCACAGACGATGAAAAACAAAAGAAGCAGGCAGAGCTTCAGTCAAAAATGCAGAATATCATTCCGCGGTATGACATTAAAGTAAACCTGGACACAAAATAAAAAACTCGTTTCTGAATAAACGAGTTTTTTTATCGTGAACTTCCCGAAAGAAGACTCCCTCTTCAATCGTGAGAAGGGCGTAGCCCAACGATAAGGGGGAGATGAATTTCGGTTGGAGGTAGCCAAAACGTTCCCTCGTATGTTATTATAAGAACATACGTTCCTATTGAAGGAGGCGCTATCGTTGATTGTAAACAAAGCATACAACTTCCGTCTCTATCCCACGAAAAAACAAGAAACGCTCATTGCTAAAACAA
This sequence comes from Metabacillus idriensis, assembly GCF_009674765.1. GTDB lineage: Bacteria > Bacillota > Bacilli > Bacillales > Bacillaceae > Bacillus_P > Bacillus_P idriensis. Next base: position 206,326 of record NZ_WKKF01000002.1, read on the forward strand.
TCGGCTGCAGCCGTTTCGTATTCAACCGGTTCTTAGAGAGATGGAATGATTCATATACAGAAACGGGGAAAGGATTGACCTACCAGTCTTGCTCTGCTGAATTAACTAAGTTGAAAAGAGAATTACTGTGGCTAAAAGAAGTTGATAGCATTGCCCTTCAATCCTCACTAAAAAATCTTTCTGATTCGTATACACGGTACTTTAAAAAGCAGAACAAAGCACCGCGTTTTAAGTCTAAGAAGAATAGCGTGCAGTCCTATACGACAAAACATACGAATGGGAACATTTCGATCATCGAAAATAAAATCAAGCTGCCTAAACTTGGTCTTGTCCGATTTGCAAAAAGCCGTGAAGTAATAGGACGTATTCTTAATACGACAGTAAGACGTCATCCAAGCGGTAACTATTCTGTTTCGGTTTTGACAGAAACAGAAGTTCTGCCAAAACCGAAAACGGGTTCATCTGTTGGTGTTGACGTTGGGCTGAAACACTTTGCGATCCTTTCTGACGGAACCGTATTCGAAAACCAAAAACACTTCAGCAAACTGGAAAAGAAACTAGTAAAAGCACAACGTATTCTTTCCAGACGAAAAGAAGCAGCATTAAAGAGAACATGCAAACTTGATGATGCAAAAAACTACCAAAAACAAAAGGTGGAAGTGGCAAGAATCCACGAAAAAATCAGGAACGCACGCTCAGACTACTTGCATAAAGTCTCTTCTGAAATCATCAAAAACCACGATGTGATTGGAATAGAAGATTTGCAGGTAAGCCGTATGCTGAAAAATCATAAATTGGCGAAAGCCATTAGCGAAGTGAGTTGGTCACAATTCAGAACGATGCTTGAGTACAAAGCAAAATGGTACGGCAAACAAGTCATTGTCGTATCGAAAACATTCGCTAGTTCTCAACTCTGTTCACGTTGTGGATACCAAAACAAAGCCGTTAAGAATCTCGCCGTGCGTGAATGGGATTGCCCCTCGTGCGGCACACATCATGATCGAGATCTTAACGCAGGGCTTAATCTTAGAAACGAAGCCAAACGCATCTCAACCGCAGGAACTGTGAAGATCGCCTAATCAATTAGAAATCGAATGGTTTCTGTACTTAGGAATCCCCCACTTTAAGGAGCGTTAGCGAGTAAGTGGAGGGTAGTTCAAGCTAGAAACTGAAGATAGAGCTGATCAGATTTCTGCGCTTTTGCTTTTTGGGTGCTTGAATATGGTCAAAAACAAGTGAATGCTCAAGCGGATGCTTGTCATTTTGTTTTTCCAGACTTTCAATCTTAGCTTCCAGGTCAGTGATGCGGCCGTTTAATTCTTCAATCTCCCTGCGATGCTGAAGAAGCTGGTAAGACACCACGCTGTCTGCTTTGCTGTTCACTTTTTGATCAAGCGCTGCAATCTTCTGTAAAATCTCATCGAAATCGGGGTTTGCTTCAGCTGCCTCTGTTTTCACAATCCCTTTTCTTGGGGGTTTCTTTTCCGTAACTCTTACTTCATGAAAAAGGATTCCCTGATTTAATTGATCTTTAATATCTCTTAAGGTATTAATATCTTCATCTGTAAACAAATAATGCCCGAGCTCATTCCGTTCCATCTGCAAATTCAGCTGCTTTACCCAGCGCTGGACGGTTTTCGGCGATACACCCAGAAGCTTCGCGACCTGGCTTGTATTCATTTATTTTCCCCCTATCTTAATCGATCCGAAACATTGCGAAATACGATAATCAACAAGTTCGATAAGATGGAGGATCATCCCTTCTATACAGACAAAAGAAGAATGGATTCGTCAAAGAAAGTGCCAATTTTACGAATTGTGACTTTCTGATTCGACGGGATCCTCATACAATTCCAGAGGCAAATCATCCGGATCTTTGAAAAAGGTGAAGAGTCTGTTTGTAAAAGGATCGACCCGGATCGGCTCCGTTTCAATTCCCAATTCATTTAAATGACTCACTGCCGTGTGGATATTTTCAATGGAAAAAGCCAGATGTCTAAGGCCTGCTGCTTCTGGGGTTGAGGGCCGATCAGGGGGAGACGGGAAAGAAAACAGCTCAATTTGAGTGTGATCTCCTACGGCTAAATCCAGCTTATAAGAATCCCTTTCAGCACGGTAAAATTCATGGATCACTTCAAACCCGAGCTTATTGACATAAAAGTCCTTCGACACGTCATAATCGGTACAGATGACGGCAACATGATGCACTTTTCTTATTTTCATTTTTCTTCCCCTTCTTTCTGGAATTTTAAGAACGAATTAATCTTTGCGCTTCTAACTACATGTCAGCATAAAGGTCCAATCCTTATCTGCCTCTCAGAGCTAAACGGGCTCTTGCGCTTTTCTTATTGTCCAGCTCCATCAGCCAACTCCTCTGCCAGAACAAAATCGCCCAAAAAGGCAAACCCGGCCTTTCTGGTCGATTTCTTTTCTGTCTATCGGAGCTAAACGGCTGATTCCGCTTTTCTTATTGTCCAGCTCCATCGCCTAACTCCTCGATCAGAACGGATCCGCCGCAAAAAGCAAACCCGGCTTTTTCCGTCGGATCCTTTTCTGCCCTTCGGAGCTGACCAAGGCGATTCCGCTTTTCTGGCAATTTGCTTTTGACGCTTTGATTAACCTATACTATAATTATAACGTTATGGACGAAAATTGAGGTGAATAACGTGTTAGATCGCTTACAATCAGTAGAAGACCGCTACGAAAAATTAAATGGGCTGCTGATGGATCCTGATATTATCAACGATTCTAAGAAGCTTCGTGAATATTCAAAAGAACAATCTGACTTGCAGGAAACTGTTGAAGTATACCGTGAATATAAATCTGTGAAAGAACAGATCGATGACGCAAAAATGATGCTTGACGACAAGCTTGACTCAGAAATGCGCGAAATGGTGAAAGAAGAGCTTTCTGAGCTTCTTTCTCAGGAAAAAGGGCTCTCTGAACGTTTGAAAATCCTTCTTGTTCCAAAAGACCCGAACGATGACAAAAACGTAATCATGGAGATTCGCGGTGCAGCAGGCGGAGACGAGGCTGCTTTATTTGCAGGCGATCTATATCGCATGTACAGCCGTTTTGCAGAAGCGCAAGGCTGGAAGACAGAAGTAATGGAAGCAAACACAACAGGAGTCGGCGGCTACAAAGAGATCATTTTCATGATCAATGGAAGAGGCGCATTCTCAAAGCTGAAATATGAAAACGGTGCACACCGCGTGCAGCGTGTACCTGAAACCGAATCAGGCGGAAGGATTCATACATCTACAGCGACTGTTGTCTGCTTGCCTGAAACAGAAGAAGTAGAAGTAGAGATTCATGACAAAGACATCCGCGTCGACACATTTGCATCCAGCGGACCAGGCGGACAGAGTGTTAACACGACGATGTCAGCCGTACGCTTAACGCATTTGCCGACAGGAACCGTTGTATCCTGCCAGGATGAAAAATCACAGATCAAAAACAAAGAAAAAGCCATGAAAGTACTCCGCGCGCGTGTATATGACAAATTTCAGCGCGAAGCACAGGCTGAATACGATCAAAACCGAAAGCTTGCTGTCGGTACAGGTGACCGATCAGAGCGGATCCGCACGTACAACTTCCCGCAAAACCGTGTAACAGACCACCGCATTGGCCTGACGATCCAAAAGCTTGACCAGATTCTGCAAGGAAAACTTGATGAGTTTGTGAATGCTCTTATCGTTGAAGATCAATCGAGCAGACTCGATCAGGCAGACCAGTAAGCATGATTAAGGTATACGAAGCCCTGAAGTGGGCTTCTTCTTTTTTGGCAGAAGCAGAACGGGATCACAATGCGGGAGAACTCCTTTTGCGCCACCATTTAAACATGAGCCGTGCAGAAATGCTGGCCAACCTTAGAACCGATCTTCCTGAGGGAGTATGGGAAAGCTTTAAAGCAGATGTAAACCGTCATGCTGAAGGAATACCGGTTCAGCACATGATCGGATCAGAAGAATTCTACGGCCGATCGTTTATCGTCAACAAAGAAGTCCTCATACCGCGCCCGGAAACCGAGGAGCTGGTTGAAGGAATCTTGCTGAAAGCAAAATACTTATTTAATGGATACTCTTCAGTGGAAGCAGCGGATATCGGGACAGGCAGCGGTGCCATCGCCATTTCTCTTGCTTTGGAAAATCCGCTCTTCAAGCTGAGTGCGGTCGATATTGCTCAAGAATCCCTTGAAGTTGCTCAGCTGAATGCAAAAACGCTGGGAGCAGAAGTCCAATTTTTACATGGAGACTTGTTATCCCCGATTTTAAATAGCGGCAAGAAGCTTGATGTCGTCGTATCGAATCCACCATATATCCCGGATGCAGACATTCTGGAGCTGTCTCCAGTTGTGAAGGACCATGAACCTATCCGCGCACTTGCAGGCGGTGCAGACGGACTCGATTTCTACCGCAGACTCGCCGCAGAAATTCCGCTTGTCATAAGCGAACGCGCCCTGATCGCATTCGAAGTTGGGGCCGGACAAGGCGAAGATGTAAAAGCGCTGCTGCTGGATAAACTGCCTCATGCAGAAGCAGAAGTAAAATACGACATAAACGGCAAAGATCGCATGGTATTTGCTGTAGTGAATGGAACGTCTCAGTGATGAGGCGTTTTTGTTTTGAGTGGAGAAAGGGGAAAATCTAAAATACCCTATTGCTAGTGAGTCAGAGCTTCATCATTAAAGAATCTCGATTCGATTCGAGTGAAGAATCTTTAACAGAACCAAGCTTTTAGCTAGAAAGAGTTTGGCTATTTAGAATTACCTTTTTGCAGGCGCGGAACCGGCCGCAGATTAACGTCCCGCAATCCACATAAAAAAATAGATTACTAGAAATCAAAAAACTAGTTTAAGAATCTAAAACCCTGTCCATACTGTTTCCTAGAAGGGGATGGTGATGGAAATGAAGAGGCAGCATATCGCATTTATCTATATTTTATTATTATTAATCGGTGCAATCATGAACGTATATAAAGAACCGCTTTCGGCCGGTGCAAAGCAGCAGGGCTCAGAACCGGTTGTGATTCCGGAAGAGGCGATTCGTCTCCGCATTTTGGCCAACAGCGATTCTGATGAGGATCAGGCCTTAAAACGCAAGATTCGCGACGAAGTGAACAAAGAGATTACGGTGTGGGTGGAAAAGCTCACTTCTATAGAGGCAGCACGTGAATTAATTCAGTCAAGACTTCCTGAGATTGAGAAAATCGTACAGTCCGTTTTACTGAAAGAGAACAAGGAACAGGAATTCAGCGTTGATTTTGATAATGTCAGCTTTCCGACAAAGATGTACGGCAGCTACATTTACCCTGCAGGTGATTATGAGGCAATCTTGATTACGCTTGGCGAAGGAAATGGCGCCAACTGGTGGTGTGTACTGTTCCCGCCGCTTTGCTTCCTTGATTTTTCTAATGGACAGGCAGTGCAGGCAGCAGAGTTGGAAGAAGAGGACAAAAGTGCAGAAGCTCAAAAAACATCTGACGAGCTTAGTGCTCTAATTGTAGATGAAGAAGAAAAGGAAGAAGCAGAAGTCAAATTCTTTCTAGTTGACTGGTTTTCGAACTTATTTTCATGATGGACTTAAGGAGAGATCCTTAAGTCTTTCTTTTTTTCTAGTAATCCGTGCATAAAAGCTATTCCCCGTCATAGATTTGAAGTAGAAAAGAAAAACGGGGTGATGGAATGTACTATCAATTGCGGATTGCGGAGAAAAAAGATGTACAAGCTATAAAATCATTTATTGAAAAAGCGGGCTTGAGCTCTGAAGGAATAGAGGAGATCGCCGACTACTTTGTCATAATGGAAAGTGATGAAAATACGATCGTTGCAAGCCTTGGAATTGAGCCGGTAAATGGAGACGGTTTACTGCGTTCCCTTGTTGTTTCAGAAGCGATCAATCAGGCTCATCTCCTTTCTTTGTTTGAAAGCATCCATGCATTAGGGAGAGAAAAGGGGCTTCTCGGGAGCTATCTAGTCACCAACAAGAAAAATTCAATTGAATTTCTTAAGCTTATAGGTTTTCAATCTGTTGAACAGAACGAGATTCCTGAGCATTTATTACATTCGGCGCATTTTAAAGAATCATTAGAAAAGGAACATGCAGTTGTAATGGTAAAAACCTCCTGATGTGGATATATCCACATAGTTATCCACTGATTCACAAGCTTTATCCACATTTTGTGGATAAAGCTTGTTTTATTTGGGGTCATCTTTTATACTTTCATGAGGAATGGAAGAAAAGGTCGGTAAATACAAAGTTATTCACATGTTAGACAGGAGAGTTATAAGAATGGAAACGAAAGTTTGGATTGTGGATAATTTGAAGAATTTATCCTTGAGTTATCCACAAATTGCACAGGCAGCAGCCAAATTGAGAGAGAATGAGGTTGTTGCGTTCCCAACAGAGACTGTATATGGTCTTGGCGCCAACGCCAGATCGGATCTTGCTGTGGGTAAGATTTATGAAGCAAAGGGCAGACCGAGCGATAATCCACTGATTGTCCACATAGCGACAAAAGAACAGCTGCATGAAATTGCAGCAGACGTACCTGATTATGTGGAAAAGTTAATCGATGTATTGTGGCCGGGTCCGATTACATTTGTCTTGCCGAAGAAATCAGGCCTGTCTGATCGTGTCACAGCGGGACTTGATACAGTAGCTGTAAGAATGCCTGATCATCCGCTTGCACTTGCGCTAATAAAAGAAGCAAACTTGCCGATTGCCGCACCTAGTGCGAATCTTTCTGGAAAGCCAAGCCCTACACGCGCTGCTCATGTATTTGATGATTTAAACGGCAGAATCTCAGGCATTATGGACGGAGGCGCAACGGGTGTTGGTGTGGAATCAACTGTCCTGGATTGCACACAGCAGATTCCGGTTATTTTAAGACCCGGCGGTGTGACGCAGGAACAGCTGGAAAGTCTGATTGGAAAAGTGGAGATGGATCAGGCTTTAATAGAAGAAGGGCATACTCCAAAGTCGCCTGGAATGAAATATACCCACTATGCGCCTATTGCACCCTTAACCATTGTTGAAGGCTCTTTGTCTTTTTTTCAAAAAACAATTGATGCTGCAAGACGTGAAGGTAAAAAAGTAGGTGTGCTTGCAACAAAAGAAAATGCAGACAGTTATCATGCAGATGCTGTTTTAGTGTGCGGAAGCAGAGAGGATATGCAGACAGTTGCGGCTGGACTCTACGACGTGCTTCGTGAATTTGATGCGGCGGGGGTAGACTGCATTTACAGCGAAAGCTTTTCAAATAAAGGTGTCGGTCAAGCGGTGATGAACCGTCTGCTGAAGGCTGCCGGACACCAGATTGTGAAGGAATAAGATCGCTTTAGAAGATGTTCTAAGCAAACTCGGACGTGCATAAGTTTGAATGAGGCGTGTCCGAGGAGGCTTTAGAATGAGTATAGAGGCATTAATTGGGGAACTCATTACCTTATTTATGATGGCATTTGCACTTGGAATGGATGCTTTTTCAGTCGGACTTGGGATGGGGCTGATCAAACTCCGGTTAAGGCAGATTTTTTATATTGGCCTGACAATTGGACTGTTTCATATATGGATGCCGCTTGCCGGAATGTGGATCGGAAAAGTGCTCTCAAGTACGTTTGGGAATATCGCCTCAATTGCTGGCGGAGCCCTGCTGATCATTCTCGGAGTGCAGATGATTTTCGCTTCCTTTAAAAAAGACAATGAACCTATGATTACACCGGTTGGCTTTGGGCTCCTTTTTTTTGCGCTCAGCGTGAGCCTGGACAGCTTTTCTGTCGGTTTGAGTCTTGGCATTTATGGCGCGAGAACGTTCCTGACGATCGCGATGTTCGGCATAGTCAGTATGGTGATGACGTGGGTAGGCCTCCTGATTGGCAGAAGAGTTCAGAACTGGCTTGGCACATACGGTGAAGCTCTCGGCGGAAGCATTCTTTTAGGATTTGGCCTGAAGCTGATTTTTCCTATATAAAAAGAGGATAACAGGGCCGATTAAGGCCTGTTTTTTGTTTAGTTTTGGCTCTTTTCGTAAATATTGTTGCCTTTAGACTAGATGTTTAAAACCATTAGTGGAGTGTGGCGGATAAACTTGACTCCTGCGGGAAAATAGAGCGAAATGGAAGACCCCGCAGGCTCGCCGAGGAGGCTTCCACGCTCCCCGCGGAAAGCAAGTTCCTGCAGCGGAAAGGAACGGACAACATTTATAATCAAAAACAACAATCTATGCGAAAACAGCCTTAGTTTTAAAAAGTATTTGGAGCTTCGATGGCGAGCGGAACCGCTCAGGCTCCTCGGCCTGATCGGCTTCGCAAGTTTTGGCAAAAAGCGCATTTACTTGCGCTTTTCTCATTCTCATAAAGCGCAATGACTACTTTCAGGACTCTATTTGGATTATAATAAAACAAAGGAGGTAGATGAATGATTAATGTCCTTTTTGTTTGTACCGGAAATACATGCAGAAGCCCCATGGCTGAAGCGTTATTGAATCATATGAAAGAAAATGATCTCCTGTCGGTCAAATCTGCAGGTGTGTATGCAAGCGACGGCGGTGATGCTTCTTTTCATGCAAAGCAGGCGCTTGATGAGAAAGGTATCATATGCAATCACCAGTCGGCTCTTTTGAATGAAGAGCACATCCGCTGGGCAACTTACATTTTAACAATGACTGAAAGCCATAAAGAACTGATTTTTGAACGATATCCGCAGGCGATTGAAAAAACCTTTACTCTTTCTGAATTTGTGATGGAGGATGGACAGGATCGGCGCGATGTCATGGATCCGTTCGGCGGTTCACTTGAGATATACAGATTGACCCGTGAAGATTTGGAAAAGATGATAAAGCTCTTAATTAAGAAGTTAGAAAATTAAGCGTTCTGGAGGGTTTAAAATGAAGATTGCGATTGCTTCTGACCATGGCGGGCTTAATCTCCGCGAGGAAATCAAGCAGCTGATGGATGAAATGAACATACAGTATGAAGATTTTGGATGCGAGTGCGAAACATCGGTCGATTATCCCGATTATGCCTTGCCGGTAGCAGAAAAAGTGGCAAGCGGAGAATTTGACCGCGGCATTCTGATTTGCGGCACGGGAATCGGCATGAGCATTTCTGCCAATAAAGTAAAAGGGATCCGCTGCGCGCTTGTACATGACACATTCAGTGCAAAAGCAACAAGAGAGCACAATAACAGCAATATGCTTGCAATGGGCGAGCGTGTGATCGGTCCTGGTCTGGCCCGCGAAATCGCAAGAGTCTGGCTCACAACAGAATTTGAAGGCGGCAGACATGAAAACCGCGTCAGTAAAATTACTGCTTTTGAAAATAAAGTCCAAGGGTGAGCGAAATGACATTGATTGGAGAGTGGAAGAGTCAGCTTCGCACCATGCTTGCTGATTTAGAAGAGCAATCTTCTTTTCGCGCGGGGAACATCTTTGTGGTTGGCTGCAGCACGAGTGAAGTGATTGGAGAAAAAATAGGGACGGCCGGTACGATTGAAGCGGCCGAAATGATTTTTGAAGAATTAAAAGCACTTCAAGAAAGAACAGGCATGCATCTCGCTTTCCAATGCTGCGAGCATTTGAACAGAGCCCTTGTGGTCGAGAGTGATACAGCTGCTTCTTATAATCTTGAAGCAGTAACGGTTACACCAGTCCGTGCGGCTGGCGGAGCGATGGCTGCATATGCTTATTCAGCTTTCAAACAGCCTGTTGTGGTTGAATTCATCAAAGCTGACGGGGGCATTGATATTGGGGATACCTTTATTGGCATGCACCTTAAGCATGTAGCAGTTCCGGTCAGGAGCTCTGTGAAGCAGGTTGGATATGCCCACGTTACAATGGCAAAGACGCGTCCGAAACTGATCGGCGGCGAAAGAGCTGTCTATGCAGCCAAGGAAGAAAACAAAAAGTGCACGTGATAAATACGAACGATATAAAATAGAGATTAATTATCATTCGTGATTTTAAGACGTTTTTTTAAAATATCACCGTTCTTGATAAAAAATAAACAGAAATCTATTACAATCTTGATCATGAACGTGTACAATAAAATTGAATTGAATGTGAAAATTGTCTGCAAAATCAAGTGAATTTGGATAGGGGGATTTTAAAGCATGAAACATTTAAGCAAGCAGGATACTAGCGTATTTGAAGCAATTCAGGACGAATTACAGCGTCAGCGCACGAAAATCGAATTGATTGCGTCCGAAAACTTTGTAACAGAAGCCGTTATGGAAGCGCAAGGCTCAGTCCTTACGAACAAATATGCGGAAGGCTACCCTGGCCGCCGTTATTACGGAGGCTGTGAGCACGTGGATGTTGTGGAAAATATCGCAAGAGACCGTGCAAAAGAAATCTTTGGTGCAGAGCATGTTAACGTGCAGCCTCACTCAGGTGCACAGGCAAACATGGCTGTTTACTTCACAATCCTTGAACACGGCGATACAGTACTTGGTATGAACTTATCTCATGGCGGCCACTTAACACACGGAAGCCCTGTTAACTTCAGCGGCGTGCAGTACAATTTCGTTGAATATGGCGTGGATAAGGATACACACCGCATCAATTATGAAGATGTATTAGAAAAAGCCCGTTTACATAAGCCAAAGCTGATTGTTGCAGGCGCAAGTGCATATCCTCGTGCAATTGATTTCAAGAAATTCCGTGAAATTGCGGATGAAGTCGGAGCATATTTCATGGTAGACATGGCTCATATCGCTGGACTTGTAGCGGCAGGCCTTCATGAAAATCCTGTTCCTTATGCTGATTTTGTTACAACAACAACACATAAAACATTGCGCGGACCTCGCGGGGGAATGATTCTCTGCAAAGAAGAATTTGCGAAAAAGATTGATAAATCCATTTTCCCTGGCATCCAAGGCGGACCGCTAATGCACGTAATCGCTGCAAAAGCTGTTTCATTTGGAGAAGTTCTTCAAGACGACTTCAAGACATATGCATCTAACATCATTGCGAATGCAAACCGTCTTGCTGAAGGCTTGAAAAACCAAGGATTAACACTTGTATCAGACGGAACAGACAATCACTTGATTTTAATTGATGTGCGTTCTCTTAACCTGACTGGTAAAGTGGCAGAAAAAGTATTGGATGATATCGGAATTACAGCGAACAAAAACACGATCCCATTTGATCCAGAAAGTCCATTCGTAACAAGCGGTGTCCGCATCGGTACAGCTGCTGTAACAAGCAGAGGCTTCGGTCTTGAAGATATGGATGAAATTGCTTCAATCATGGGTCTTGCACTCAGCAACCCTGAAGATGAAGCAAAATTACAAGAAGCAAAGAAAAGAGTAGAAGCTTTAACTTCTAAATTTTCTATGTATGAGCAACTATAAATAAGATTGGGCTGACTTGTTCAGCCTTTTTTTGATCAAAAAAAGAGCAAATCCAGATGAATCGGATTTGCTCTTTTCTCTTATAGGAATACAAAATAAATCACTGCAGCTAAAATAATGCGATAAATGGCAAATGGCACAAGTTTAATTTTGTTTATTAGGGCCAGGAAGAAACGAATCGAAATTAAAGCAACAACGAATGCGCTGATAAATCCTGCAATAAAGAATGGCAGTGCGTCCATCGTGAAGTACTCCCAATTTTTAAGGAGAGAAAGTCCGCTTGCTCCCGCCATAATTGGAACGGCCATAATGAAGGTGAAATCAGATGCCGTTCTATGATTCATGCCAAGCATAACGCCTCCGGAAATCGTCGATCCAGAACGCGAAAATCCCGGCCATAACGCTAAACATTGAATCAGCCCTACAAGCAGAGCCTGTTTATATGTGATTTTATCCACAGTTTCTGTTGTAATGGTTCTTTTGCGCTGAACGAAATCAGCAGCTAACATTAAGAATGCTCCAATTACCAAACCGATTAAAACCGTATGAATAGAAAATAAGTGTTCATCGATATAATCTTCAAATAAAAGTCCAAGTACAGCAGCAGGCAGCAAGCCTACGATGACTTGTGTTAATTTTAACTTCGTCCGTTTTTCCTCAGCTGTTTCTTTTTTCAGACCGAGCAAACTGATAAAACGCTCTCTGAAAATAATAACGACTGCAAGAATCGATCCAAGCTGAATCACGATCTTAAACGTATTTGCAACAGGTGCCCCAAAAAGCTCTTTTGACTGAAACAGCAAATCATCAAATATAATCATATGTCCAGTAGAGGATACTGGAGCAAATTCCGTTAAACCTTCAACCGTTCCTAATACAACAGCAACAAAAATCTCCCATAAATTCAAGTTTATATCCACCTCTTTAGCTAGTTCATTTAAAAAACGCTCTTTGATGATTTTAAACGTTTCATAGATAGAAGTCTATGAATTTCATAAAATAGGTAATCTATGTAAATTGGGTTTGGCCTGGAATAGGACAAAATACTTAATAGAAGAAAGTGGAAAATGAGTATTTAGAATATTGTGTAAACAATTAAATCAATTTATTATCATTCTTAGATAACTACAACCCGTACTAGCAACATAACCTGAGGGCTATGCATTGTCCTGATATGGACAACAACCCCGTTATTCTATATGAATAACGGGGTTTTATTATGGAAAGGAGGAAGCAGTTAAAGGAAGCAGCAGGAAAACATGATCAAGGGAGAGATGGCTGGATGCTAAAAAAAGCAATGAGTTTAACAGTTGCATTTGTTCTTATTTTTAGTTTGTATGGACCGTTTGCAGGTAATTATGCAAACGCTTCCACTACTAATAAAGTAAACTATTCGAACGATGTTATCTATCAAATTATGACGGATCGATTCAGTGATGGGAACACTACTAACAACCCGACAGGCAGCTTGTTCAGCGCAGACTGCTCGAATTTAAGAAAATACTGCGGCGGTGACTGGCAGGGGATTATTAATAAATTGAATGACGGATATTTCACGGATATGGGAATTACTGCCTTGTGGATTTCCCAGCCTGTTGAAAATGTCTACTCTGTTTTAAATGATGCGGCAGGCACGACATCTTATCACGGATATTGGGCACGGGATTTTAAAAAGACAAACCCATTTTACGGCACGATGCAAGAGTTTCAGACCCTTATCAATACAGCCCATCAGAAGGGAATAAAGGTCATTATCGATTTTGCGCCAAATCACACTTCTCCAGCATCTGAAGACACTCCGTCTTATATGGAAAACGGAAAGCTGTATGATAACGGAACCCTTGTGGGCGGCTATACAAACGACACGAAAGGCTTATTCCATGATAATGGGGGAACGAATTTTTCTTCTATTGAAGATGGGATTTACAGAAATCTATATGATCTGGCAGATTTCAATCATCAGAATCCGACAGTAGACAAATACTTAAAAGATTCTGTGAAGCTCTGGCTGGATATGGGAATTGACGGAATCAGAGTAGATGCAGTGAAGCACATGCCGTTCGGCTGGCAAAAGACGTTCATGGAAACCATCTACAGCTATAAGCCGGTGTTTACGTTCGGAGAATGGTTCCTTGGGGAAAATGAAGTGGACCAAAACTATTATAACTTTGCCAATACGACAGGAATGTCCTTGCTAGACTTCCGTTTTGGCCAGAAACTGAGACAGGTATTAAGAAACGGTTCTGATAACTGGTATGGCTTCAACTCGATGATTACTGAGTCGGAAGCGAAATACGAACAGGCTGCCGATCAGGTCACCTTCCTCGATAATCACGATATGGACCGCTTTCACTTTGACGGGGCGGATGTAAAAAATACGGATCTTGCTTTAGCTGTCATGCTCACTTCAAGAGGTGTGCCGAACGTTTATTATGGAACCGAGCAATATATGACAGGTAATGGAGACCCGAACAACAGGAAAAAACAAACATCGTTCAATAAAACAACGAAGGCCTATCAGATCATCAGCAAGCTTGCAGCTCTGCGGAAGTCGAACCAGGCTTTAGGCTACGGTAAAACAAAAGAGAGATGGATCAATAATGATGTCTATATCTATGAAAGAACATTTGGCAAAGATACAGTATTAGTAGCAGTAAATAAAAGCAAAACAGCAGCTTACAACATATCAAATCTCTCAACAGCTCTTCCGGCAGGGAGTTATTCTGATCAGCTGACTTCCCTTCTAAATGGAAACAGCTTATCAGTTGGAAGCGGCGGTGCTGTCTCTGCGTTTGACCTTTCACCGGGTGAAGCAGGTGTCTATTCCTCCAATGGAACCGCAGCTGCGCCGGCAATTGGGCAAATCGGGCCGGTTATGGCAGTGCCGGGAAGCACAATTACAATCAGCGGAGAATCCTTCGGCACTTCTGCAGGTACAGTTAAGTTCGGAACAGTAAATGCCTCCGTATTATCATGGTCGAATACAGAAATTAAAGCACAGGTTCCTGCTATAACAGGAGGCAATTATCAAGTGTCTGCCGCAACATCAGGCGGGACTGTAAGCAATACGTACGGTCCTGTTGAGGTTTTATCCGGAAAACAGTCATCTGTCCGGTTTATTGCAAATAATGCTTCAACAAGTCCTGGCCAGTCCATTTATATAGTAGGAAATGTAAGTGAGCTTGGAAACTGGGATGCAGCGAAGGCAGCGGGACCGATGTATAATCAGGTGATCACAAAGTATCCGGGCTGGTATTATGATGTCAGTGTACCGGCTGGACGCAATATTGAATTTAAGTATATTAAAAAGGATGCAAGCGGAAATGTTGTTTGGGAAAGCGGAGCGAACCATGTTTACACGACTCCATTGAGCGGTCCGGGAACCTCTATCTCAAATTTCCAGAACTAAAAAAATCAGCTCACCTGCCTGAAGGGTGAGCTGTTTTCTCGTTAAACGGATAAATTCATGATTTAGACTGATACAACTTAGAAATAGACTGATAAAACTCAAAATTACATTGATAAAAGTCAAAATTACACTGATAGATGGCTTGAAAGATGCTCATCATTTTTAAAATCCGGTAAAAAACTGCTGTCTATCCGGCCTTGGATAAAAATCCTGCAAATAAATCTCCCAACCTTCTTGAAACGGCTCTGCTTTTTCTGTAAAATCTATTGAAGTGTCATAGAAAAGGAGATGAGCCGATGGGCAAAGTATACGTTTTTGATCATCCACTTATTCAGCATAAGCTAACATATATCCGTGATGTAAAGACAGGTACGAAAGAGTTTCGTGAGCTTGTTGATGAAGTTGCGAGCCTGATGATGTTTGAAATTACAAGAGACATGCCGCTTGAAGAAGTGGAAGTTGAAACACCTGTGCAAGTAGCAAAATCAAAGGTTTTGGCTGGCAAAAAGCTTGCGATTGTCCCTATTCTCCGAGCTGGTCTTGGAATGGTTGACGGTATCATTAAACTGATTCCGGCTGCAAAAGTAGGACATGTTGGTTTATACCGCGATCCAGAGACGTTAAAGCCGATCGAGTATTATGTGAAACTCCCTTCTGACGTGGAAGAGCGCGAATTTATCGTTGTTGATCCAATGCTTGCAACTGGCGGATCTGCTGTTGAAGCAATCAACAGTGTGAAAAAACGCGGCGCTAAAAATATCAAATTCATGTGTTTAATCGCAGCTCCAGAAGGTGTGGAGATTGTGAAGGAAGCACATCCTGATGTTGATATTTACATTGCAGCACTTGATGAAAAATTAAATGATCATGGATATATTGTTCCTGGCCTAGGTGATGCCGGAGACCGCATGTTCGGAACGAAATAAATAGAAATGAAATCCTCCTTTATAAAAAGGGGGATTTTTTTCATGAAAAAACCTCCCTTAGAAAAGAATAAGAGAGAGGTGACAAAAAATGGTCCGAACATGCACGCTCTCTTTCTTATTTTTCACGCTGATTTCTTTTTCAGCTCAGGCAGAAACGTTTCCGGCAATCCCTCCTATTCCTGAAGAATCACCGGATAAGGCAGAAACGATCATGATTGTTGTTGAAAAAGAACATGCAGCTGCGTTCTCGCAAAAAATAAGGAAAACTTATCCGAACGTTCACATTCGCCGCACTTTTAAAAAGGTATTCAGCGGCTTTACCCTGGCTGGCAAGCATAAAGATCTTGAAGCTCTTCAAAAAGAACCTCATGTTGTGCACGCGAGCCCGGTAACGGCCTATCATGTGGATCTTGAAGAGAGTGTCCCGTTTATCGGCGGGGATGAAGTACGCGGAAAATTCGATGCTCAACATGAACGGCTGACGGGCAAGGGTGTAAAGGTGGGCATTATTGATACCGGCATTGATTATACGCATCCTGATTTGTCCAGAAGCTATCACGGGGGAGCTGATCTCATAGACGGAGACAGCGATCCGATGGAAACAAAAGCGACAGATGGAACGGAAACGCTGCACGGGACACATGTGGCCGGGATCATTGCGGCGAATGGAAAACTTCAGGGCGTAGCACCGGAAGCGGAAATCATTGCTTACCGGGCGCTTGGTCCTGGGGGATTTGGCACCAGCGAACAAGTGATAGCGGCTATCGAAAGAGCGATTGAAGATAAAGTGGATGTGTTAAATTTGTCGCTTGGGAATACAGTTAATGGACCAGACTGGCCTACAAGTCTCGCTCTGGATCGTGCAGTTGAACATGGAATCGTGGCAGTGACATCAAGCGGGAACTCCGGTCCTGGAGTATGGACAATCGGCTCGCCGGGCACATCAAGCAAATCCATTTCCGTCGGGGCATCCACTCCTCCGCAAAAAATACCTTATCTAAAGCTGAGCGGAGCGGGGAAAATGGTTCCGATTACAGCCCTTGCCGGATCAAAAGAATGGAAGTTGAGTCAAGGGGAAGAAATCGTGTTTGCGGGCATTGGTGAAGAACACCAATATAAAGCAGATATGAAAGGGAAGATTGTACTCGTTGAGAGAGGCAAAATCACTTTTACTGAAAAAGCGCTGTTTGCCGAAAAAGTCGGAGCTAAGGCAATCATTATCTACAACAACATGAAAGGCAATTTCGCAGGTAATCTTGAATTAGAAGTCGGCATCCCTGTGGTTTCCATTTCAAAAGAGGATGGATTATGGCTTAAAAAGCAATTGAACAATAATGCGCTCGTCCGAACGGTCTATCAGCATGAATCCGACCAGCTGGCAGATTTCAGTTCAAGAGGTCCTGTCACCTATTCGTGGGAAATCAAACCGGATGTGGTAGCACCGGGTGTTGCAATCGACAGCACCGTTCCGGAGGGGTATTTAAGCCTGCAGGGAACAAGCATGTCGGCGCCCCATGTAGCTGGAGCAAGCGCTCTTTTAAAACAGGCGCATCCTGATTGGAACCCTGAGCAAATCAAAGCGGCCTTAATGAATTCAGCAGAGCCTCTGAAAAACAAAAACGGAAACTACTATAAACCCATCGAGCAGGGAGCGGGAAGAATCGATTTGGCCCGTGCTCTGGAAACGGACTTTCTCCTGTACCCCGGTTCATTGTCATTCGGACAAGTTCCTCTGCACGGAGACCGGATCCAGAAAAAAGTAAGGCTGACTCTTGATAACCAGTCGGATGAAAAAAAGGCATACACTTTCATCTATCCTTCATATACAAAAGGTCTTCAATGGAAGATTCCGCAAAAAGCAGAGGTAGAACCAAAACAGCAAAAGGATGTATTCATCACTTTGGATATTTATTCAAATGGGATGGAAGCTGGACTGCATCATGGCTGGATTGAGGTGGAAGCGGGCGGGCGAATCGAAAAGATTCCTTATCTATATGTAGTGGATGAACCGGATTATCCCCGTGTCATGGGATTTGAATTTGGATTTGGTGATACCGCAGGAACATATAAATACGAGTTTTATCTGCCTGGCGGGGCCGATGAAATGGGAATTGCCCTTTATGACCCGGATACACTCAGATTTGAGGGCTTTCTTGACTGGGGCAGGAATCTCCAAAGAGGGGTTGTCAGGAAGACGTTTAAAAAGGATGATCTAAAGCTGAAAGACGGACTCTATAAAGCGGTCATTTTTGCAAGAAAAGGCAGCAAGGAAGATACAATAGAAACAGATTTTATCCTGGAAGATCCTGGGGAAAAGAGCGCTGAAAATCAAATGTGAACTTTTTGTGATAGGCCTTTTTGATTGTCAGTTTTTTGGTTTTAAACCAATTGACTTTGACTAGAGCCTATTGTATGCTAGACGAGGGTAAATGATAAGGTTTTCATACCGCTTTCATATACCGCTTTTATCCCCAGAAAAATCCTTTATTAATCTATTAGCGAGGACTTGTGAATGCGCAAAAAAGAGCGTCATCCAATGCAGGCCATGGCACTAATGACAGGCATTCTGTCTCAGCTAGTCGGTTCAACACTAATTGGCATCTTTTCAGGAAGATGGCTCGACCGATATTTCCAGACTGAACCGCTTTTTATGATCATAGGATTGTTCATTGGGCTCGGAATCGGTATTTCCGCAATGATCAAGCTAGTCCACCACTTTTTTTCAGGAGACTGAATCATTCATGTTTGATTTGCACCAGATGTACCACAGATATCGCAAGTATATGTTCTACCTATTGTCCTTTTATGCCATAGGCTGGGGATTTACCGGGTATCAGTCTGTCTTTTTGGGGCTGGCGCTTGGAACAGCACTCAGTTTGTTCAACTTATGGTCAATGGTGCGCAAACAAGTTCAGTTCGGTGAAGCGATTCAGCAGAACAGGAAGGTCAGGTCACTCGGCACTGCATCACGATTGGCGTCAGCTGGTTTAGCTGCCCTGCTCGCGATCAAGTTTCCCGAATATCTGAATATGGTTAGTGTCATTATTGGATTAATGACAGTTTACATTGTCATTATGATAGATTATGTTTTTCAACACTCACGCGCTTAGCCGGAAGAGAGGTGAATCTATTGCATCACGAAGCTCCTATAGTAGAGTTTTTAGGCCTTACTTTTAACTTATCCAACGTTTTAATGATCACTGTTGCAAGTGTTATCGTTTTCTTAATAGCGGTACTGGCCACTCGCAAATTGGCAATGAAGCCGACAGGGATGCAGAATTTCTTTGAATGGATCATGGATTTCGTCAAAGGAATCATCAACAGCTCCATGGACTGGCATACAGGCGGGAAATTCCTTACGCTTGGCGTTACGCTCCTGATGTACATATTTGTATCAAATATGCTCGGGCTGCCGTTTTCAATTGCTGTAAACCATGAACTATGGTGGAAATCACCGACAGCAGATCCAACGATTACTCTGACTCTTGCTGTTATGGTCGTGGCATTGACACACTACTATGGTGTGAAAATGAAAGGCACAGCTGAGTATGGGAAGGATTTCTTCCGACCTATGGCGTTCCTTTTCCCGATTAAGATAATAGAAGAGTTTGCTAACACATTGACTCTTGGTTTGCGTCTTTACGGTAACATCTATGCTGGTGAAATCCTTTTGGGACTTCTCGCAGGACTCGCAGTAACTGGTCCAATCGGCATTTTATCTGCCGCAGTGCCAATGATGTTATGGCAGGCATTCAGTATCTTTGTAGGTTCCATCCAAGCATTTATCTTTGTAATGTTAACAATGGTTTATATGTCTCACAAAGTGAGCAGCGACCATTAATTAATATGTTTCAACCGTTTCATCAGGATCAAAAAACTTTTTAATATTTTGAGAGGGGATTTATATAATGAATTTAATCGCAGCTGCAATTGCAATCGGCTTAGCGGCACTTGGTGCTGGTATTGGTAATGGTCTTATCGTTTCACGTACAGTAGAAGGTGTTGCTCGTCAGCCTGAACTACAAGGTAAGCTTCAAACAATCATGTTCATCGGTATCGCGTTAGTTGAGGCACTTCCGATCATCGGCGTAGTTATCGCGTTTATCGTATTAGGAAGTTAATAAAGAGACAGGTTCTCTACATAAATGGCGAAGATCGTTTTTTACCCTTCTTCGCCATTGCTTTATGTTTCTATTTAAAATATGCGGCCGAGAATTAAACAGAACAATCTCGTGCTTTTTTTGATAGTAACCCATCATGGAACTCTTGAAGGGAGTGAAACCGGGCAATGTTAACGTCAAATCTAGTAGTTGGTGCAGGTTTATCTTTAAATACTGGAGACATTGTATTCCAGCTGGTTATTTTCTTAATCCTACTTGCATTGCTGAGAAAATATGCTCTTGGACCTGTAATGGGCATCATGAAACAGCGTGAAGAGCACATTGCATCTGAAATTGGCGCGTCTGAAGCGAAGCACGAAGAAGCTAAGAAACTTGCTGAAGAACAGCGTGAACTATTAAAGCAGGCCAGACTTGAAGCACAAGGTTTAGTAGAAAGTGCGAAGAAGCTTGGTGAAAAGCAAAAGGAAGAAATCGTCCTAGTAGCTCGTTCAGAAGCAGATCGCCTGAAGCAGTCTGCACTTAAAGAAATTGCTCAGGAAAAAGAGCAAGCTGTTGCCGCTCTTCGTGAGCAAGTAGCTTCATTATCTATTTTAATTGCTACAAAGGTTATTGAAAAAGAATTAAACGAGAAAGAACAAGAAAAGCTTATCCAAGATTATATTAAAGAGGTAGGCGAAGGCCGATGAGTAAAGAAATAGTTGCAGCTCGCTATGCATTGGCTCTTTTTCAAATCGCCAAGGAAAACCGCACGATTGACAAGTTCGAAGAGGAATTGCTTGTGATCGAGAAGGTCACAAAAGATAATCCTGAATTATTAAACGTGCTTACACATCCAAAAGTGCTTCTAGAAAAGAAAAAATCCATGATGAGTGAAGCGTTTGCTTCTTTATCTCAACCTGTTTTAAGTACAATTCTCCTCTTGATTGAACGTCAGCGAATCAGTGTGATTCCTGAGCTTGCTGAGCATTTTGTGAAGCTTGCGAATGATGAGCGCGGCACAGAAGACGCGATTGTCTACTCTGTCAGATTATTAGATCAAGATGAATTAACAGCGCTGTCTGATACGTTTGCCAAAAAAATCGGCAAAACATCTCTTCGTTTAAGAAATGTTATTGATCAAAACCTGATCGGCGGAGTGAAGCTTCGTATCGGCAATCGCATTTATGATGGAAGTATAAGCGGAAAGCTTGAACGTATAGAGCGACAACTTGTTGCAAAAAGATCGTAGATAGGGGTGAAACTCATGAGCATCAAAGCAGAAGAAATTAGTGCACTGATTAAAAAGCAAATCGAAAGCTATCAGTCTGATATCAAAGTTAGTGATGTAGGTACAGTTATCCAGATTGGTGACGGTATCGCCCGTGCTCATGGCCTCGACAATGTCATGGCTGGAGAGCTTGTTGAATTTTCAAACGGCGTAATGGGTATGGCTCAAAACCTTGAGTCAAACAACGTAGGTATCATTATCCTCGGACCTTACTCTGATATCCGTGAAGGTGACGAAGTTCGCCGTACTGGACGCATCATGGAGGTACCGGTTGGTGAAGCGTTAATCGGACGCGTCGTAAACTCTCTAGGACAGCCTGTTGATGGCCTTGGTCCAATCGAAACAACACATACACGCCCAATTGAGAGCCCGGCTCCAGGCGTTATGGATCGTAAATCTGTTCATGAACCATTACAAACAGGAATTAAAGCGATTGACTCTCTAATTCCAATCGGTCGCGGACAGCGTGAGTTAATCATCGGTGACCGTCAAACAGGAAAAACATCTGTTGCCATCGATACGATCCTAAACCAAAAGAACGAAGATATGATCTGTATCTACGTTGCAATCGGACAAAAAGAATCAACTGTCCGCGGCGTAGTTGAAACACTGCGTAAAAATGGCGCGTTAGAGTACACAATCGTTGTTACTGCATCTGCTTCACAGCCTGCACCGCTATTATTCTTAGCTCCTTATGCTGGTGTAACAATGGGTGAGCATTTCATGTACAATGGCAAGCACGTATTGGTTGTTTATGATGATTTAACAAAACAAGCATCTGCTTACCGTGAACTTTCATTATTACTACGCCGTCCTCCAGGTCGTGAGGCATATCCTGGTGACGTATTCTACTTGCATTCACGTCTTCTTGAGCGTGCTGCAAAACTTAGTGATGCAAAAGGCGCTGGTTCATTAACAGCTCTTCCATTCATTGAGACACAAGCTGGCGATGTATCAGCATACATTCCAACAAACGTAATTTCCATCACTGATGGACAAATCTTCTTGCAGTCTGACTTATTCTTCTCAGGTGTACGTCCTGCGGTTAACGCCGGTCTATCTGTATCACGTGTTGGAGGATCTGCACAGATCAAAGCAATGAAAAAAGTATCAGGTACACTGCGTCTTGACCTTGCTTCTTACCGTGAGCTAGAAGCATTCGCCCAGTTCGGATCTGACCTTGATAAAGCAACTCAAGCGAAATTAAACCGCGGAGCGCGTACAGTTGAAGTCTTGAAGCAAGGCTTGAACAAACCTCTTGGCGTTGAAAAGCAAGTTGCGATTCTTTACGCGTTAACTAAAGGATTCCTAGATGATATCCCGGTTGAAGATATTAAACGTTTTGAAGAAGAGTACTATGTATTCTTGGAGCAAAACCATAAAGCATTGCTTGATCATATCCGCACAACTGGCGGACTTCCGGAAGACAACGACTTCCAGGCTGCTATTGCTGCATTCAAAAAAACATTCGCGATTACTGAATAATGAGGTGAAGTATGAAGGCCGGCCTTCATACTTTATCTTAAGATAATGAATCAGGTTGATTTTTATAAAAAGGTGGTGAGAACCTTTGGCATCATTACGCGACATTAAATCAAGAATCACCTCAACGAAGAAAACAAGCCAGATTACTAAGGCAATGGAGATGGTTTCAGCCGCAAAGCTGAACCGCGCCGAAAACAACGCAAAAGCGTTTGTGCCTTATATGGATAAGATACAAGAGGTGGTTGCAAACATAGCTTTAGGCAGTACGGGTGCGTCCCATCCAATGCTTGTTAGCCGTCCAGTTAAGAAAACAGCCTATCTTGTGATCACATCTGACCGCGGATTAGCTGGTGCCCTTAACAGTAACGTTTTGCGTGCCGTATACCAGGCAATCCAAAAGCGCCACACGTCGAAAGATGAGTACGCTGTAATTGCAATCGGTAAAATCGGACGTGAATTCTTCAAGAAACGCGGTGTTCAAATCGCTCTTGAAGTGACAGGTATTGCAGATGACACATCATTTGCTGAGATTAAAGATATTGCAACAAACACAGTTAATATGTTCAATGATGGAACGTTTGACGAAATCTATGTGTATTACAACCATTTCGTAAGTGTGATTCAGCAGGACGTGACAGAAACGAAGCTTCTTCCTCTTTCTGATCTAGCCGTCTCTACTAAGAAAACATCTTACGAATTTGAACCTTCTGAGGAAGAGATTTTAGAAGTGTTATTACCACAATATGCTGAAAGTCTCATCTACGGAGCACTTTTAGACAGTAAAGCTTCTGAGCATGCTGCGCGTATGTCAGCGATGAAAAATGCGACAGACAATGCGAAAGAACTTATTAACAGTCTTACACTTTCTTATAACCGTGCACGTCAGGCTGCGATTACACAGGAAATCACTGAAATCGTCGGCGGAGCTGCGGCACTCGAATAGACATACTGGCCCAATAGATGGGTTTCATAGACAGAAATGTTCTGCACTAGCAAGTTAGGAGGGAAAACGATGAATAAAGGACGCGTTACTCAAGTTATGGGTCCGGTTGTTGACGTAAAGTTCCAAAGCGGTCAGCTTCCTGAAATCTATAACGCCCTTAAAGTTACATTCAAAGGACGCAGCGAAAACGAAGCAGCGTCAGAATTAACATTGGAAGTTGCCCTTCACCTAGGTGACGACACAGTTCGTACCGTTGCGATGGCATCAACAGATGGCCTTGTTCGCGGAAGTGAAGTATTAGATACAGGTGCACCAATCTCTGTACCAGTTGGTGATGTTACACTTGGACGTGTATTTAACGTATTAGGTGATAATATCGATTTGGATGCAGCAATTCCTGCTGAATCCCGTCGTGACCCAATCCACAGATTAGCACCTAAATTCGATCAGCTTTCTACTGAGGTAGAAATTCTTGAAACTGGAATTAAAGTAGTAGACCTTCTTGCACCTTACATCAAAGGCGGAAAAATCGGTCTTTTCGGTGGTGCTGGAGTAGGTAAAACTGTACTTATCCAGGAGCTTATCAACAACATCGCTCAAGAGCATGGCGGTATCTCTGTATTCGCCGGTGTTGGAGAGCGTACTCGTGAAGGAAATGACCTTTACCACGAGATGACTGATTCTGGCGTTATCAAGAAAACAGCGATGGTATTCGGACAAATGAATGAGCCGCCTGGCGCACGTATGCGTGTTGCACTTACAGGTCTTACAATGGCTGAATACTTCCGTGATGACCAAGGACAGGACGTTCTTTTCTTCATGGATAATATCTTCCGTTTCACTCAAGCAGGTTCAGAGGTATCAGCCCTTCTTGGCCGTATGCCATCTGCCGTTGGTTACCAGCCGACACTTGCTACTGAAATGGGTCAGCTGCAAGAGCGCATCACGTCTACAAATGTTGGTTCTGTTACATCGATCCAAGCGATCTATGTACCTGCCGATGACTATACGGATCCGGCTCCTGCAACAACTTTCGCTCACTTAGATGCAACAACTAACCTTGAGCGTAAGCTTTCTGAGATGGGTATTTACCCGGCTGTGGATCCACTTGCTTCTACATCTCGTGCATTATCTCCTGAAATTGTTGGAGAAGAGCATTACAATATTGCACGTCAAGTACAGCAAACACTTCAGCGCTACAAAGAATTACAAGATATCATTGCGATCCTTGGTATGGATGAGCTTAATGACGAAGATAAATTAGTCGTGCACCGTGCACGTCGTATTCAATTCTTCTTATCCCAAAACTTCCACGTAGCTGAGCAGTTTACTGGTCAAGCAGGTTCTTACGTTCCTGTTAAAGAAACAGTTCGCGGATTCAAGGAAATCCTTGAAGGCAAATACGATCATCTTCCAGAAGATGCTTTCCGTTTGGTTGGACGCATTGAAGATGTTATCGCAAGTGCGAAGAACATGGGTGTAGAAGTATAATTTTGGGACGCAGGAGGGTATAGAGTATGAAGACAGTACAAGTCAATGTCGTTACTCCCGATGGCCCAGTTTACGATGCAGACGTCGAAATGGTAAGCGTAAAGGCTCAAAGCGGTGAGCTCGGAATCTTGCCAGGTCATATTCCGTTGGTGGCTCCTCTTCAAATAGGAGCAGTTCGGTTAAAAACAGGAAAATCCACGGAACTCGTGGCTGTTAGCGGCGGCTTTTTAGAAGTACGGCCTGACAAAGTCACAATCTTGGCACAAGCTGCTGAGACTGTAGAAGATATTGATTTAACTCGTGCACAATCTGCGAAAGAACGCGCTGAACAGCGTCTGAACAAAAGTACAGACGATATCGATTTCAAGCGTGCGGAACTTGCCTTGCGCCGAGCAATGAATCGAATTAACGTATCACAGAATAAAATCTAATCAAGAAACCCCCGGGATATTGGATCCTGGGGGTTTTTGGTTTTGGCTGCTTTCCCATAGATTGTTGTTTTCGATTATAAATGTTGTCCGTTCCTTTCCGCTCCAGGAACTTGCTTTCCGCGGTCCGGCTGGGAGCCTCCTCGGCATGCCTGCGGGGTCTCCCATTTCCCTCTATTTTCCCGCAGGAGTCAAGTTTATCCGCCACAATCCACTAAAGGTTTTAAACATTTAGTCTAAAAGCAACTATGTTTAAGAAAAGAGCCTTTGGTTTTGTGGCGGATTGATGGGTATGATATGAAGCAACAAACAGTGACCGTTCACATAACAAAGTGTATTAAATTGAGTTATTCAACAACAAAGATGGGCCGTGCACGTAAGAAAGTGCAGCAAACCAACCATATTAAGACCATAATACCTCTTTTTATAGAAAAGACCTCCTCTCCATCAAAATGAACCTCAATAACATACCTTCGATAGAAACCACACAAAATATAAGCGTTTACAAACCTCAGCAAACCCTTATAATTAATTAAAAAGTCCTATGAAATGGTGATTCTATGAAGCAGCGACTAAAGCTGGCTCTGTTTGTTTTTTTGCTGATCTCTCTTTTTCCTCTCTATCAGCTTTTTCAGATCTATCAATCCAGTCAATCCTTTTCAGCTCAGGCAGATGCAGAGGAGTACCGGTACCGGCTTGTTTTAATTTCTCCCTATCTTGGTGATGCGTATTGGAATCAGGTGATTAAAGGGGTGGAGGCAGCGGCTCGGAAACTCCAAGTAAGCCTTGATATTAAAGGGACCAATCTTCCTGATAATGAAGAGCTGCAAAAAGCAATGAATATGGCGATTTCCTCACAAGTGGATGGAATCATGCTCCTCGGTATTGACGATCCTTCGTTTTCAGAAATGATTCAGAAGTCAACGATGAAGGGAATTCCAGTAGTTACGATTATGGCGGATCTGCAAGGAAGTCTCCGGAAATCTTTTATCGGCTCCAATCATTATGAAACAGGTCTAGAACTGGGGAACTATATAAAAAAGGCAGTAAAAAACAATGAAACCATTGGAATTATCAAGGGGAACAATGTCACCTCAATTGAAACACAGAGAATAAAAGGGTTAAAGGACAGTTTGAAGGCATCCTCTATTAAACTAGTTGAAACAGACAGACAGCATGCAGAGGAACAGACAAATGACCTTCTAAATCAGTATCCATCAATGAAGATGCTGATTGGAACGGGAATAGATGATGGCGATTTAATTGTAAGAACGATTGAATCAAGATCTGCTCTGTCTGGATTTGAAATTTATACGTTTGATGATACCCAGGAAACAATGAATCTTTTAAGAAGCGGTAAGATTTCCGGGACCATCCATCACAGTCATTCTTTAATGGGAGTAAAAAGCGTAGAAACGATTGTGAAATGGCTTGAAAAGGAAGATTTGCCGCTGCCTGTCTCCACTTATACGGAAACAAACGTGATAACGGAGGGGAGCAGGCCGTGACACGGATTCAGAGAAAAATCCTGACCATGTCGCTCATGATCATTCTGATAATGGGAGCATTTTGGACAGCGATCAGCTATATTAACCAAAAATCTATTTATGAGTATAACAATATCCTTGAGCGCTACTTGCTTTTAAATCATGTTTCTACAACAAGCGGGACAGCACTGGCAAAGCTAAGTGCGTATATCAGCACGCCGTCTCCTGAAAATCAGACTAGCTATGAAACCTACAGGAATCAGCTGAACGCCTCAAAGACGAAACTGGATCAGCTGAAAAATCAGGCCAATGCCATTGCTTTAACCGACTATATTTACATGCTGGACAGCCAGGTTGAAGCGATGGATTTAACCATCATGATGCACAAGCTGGACAAGCGGCAAAATTCACAGGCTGCATACGATGAAGCCCTGCAAATATCTAAATTTATTGACGAAACAACTCTTCTTTTATTCAAAAAAGAGCTGACCAATCAAAAGCAGTTTTATGAATCAATGATCGAAGTGACAAACCATCTTCGGTCGCTTGGTCTATGGATACTGGGTATAGTTCTGATCATATCGATTGCCTTTTCCTATTGGTTTTCAAAAGGCATTACCCGTTCCATCTACCTCCTGACTCAAGGAGCGAAAGAGGTGGCAGCCGGGAATTTTGACCATCCGATCAAGGTCAGCAGCAATGATGAAATCTCGTTTCTCGCAAAAACCTTTGACCGGATGAGAGAAAATATTAAAGAGCTTGTTGCAGAAATAAAGGAGAAAGCGAAGCTCGAAAAAGAGATTAAAGAATATCAGCTGCTTTTGAAAGAGAGTGAATTAAAAAGGCTCCATAATCAGATCAATCCGCATTTCCTCTTTAACACCTTAAACACCCTCTCAAAAAAAGCTTATTTAGAGGATGCATTTGAGACGAGCGATCTGATATCGACCGTTGCCAATCTTCTGAGATACAATCTCAGAAGTGTGGATGAGAACGTGACTATCCGTGATGAACTTGATTTAGTAAAGGAATACCTGACGATTTTAAAAGCGAGGTTTTCATCTCGAATTTCATATAGTTTTGAAATTGAGGAAGCGTGTCTGGAGACTCAGGTTCCTGCATTTTTTCTTCAGCCGATTGTGGAAAATGCGTTTAAATATGGGGTAGAGCCATATGAACAGGGCGGGTCCATTGTGGTTCGTGTATTCAGGAAGGACAATGAGATTCATGTCAGTGTGCAGGATGAAGGCTGCGGGGTGTCTGAGGAGATAAAAGAGCAAGTTCTCTCAGATTTACAGGCGGATTCAATCCAAAGCAAGTCAACAGGCATCGGCCTGCGAAATGTTGTTCAGCGCTTGCGTTTATTTACCAATAAGCATGATGTGATGGAAATTCATGCGGCTGGAAACAAAGGGACAGTTGTTTCAATAAAATTTCCTGCAATAGAAAGGAGCGAAGATCATGAAGCTGCTCATTACGGAAGATGAAGAAATTGAAAGACTGGCGTTGAAAAAAATAATTGAAACCGACTTTAAAAACATTTCAATTGTTGGTCTGGCTGAGAACGGAAGAATGGCGATTGAGCTAGCCTCAGAGCATAAACCGGATATCATTTTGATGGATATCAAGATGCCTGGAATTAACGGGCTTGAAGCCATTAAAGAAATTCAGAAAATCGTCCCGAATGCCAAAATCTTAATTGTCTCCTCTTATGATACATTCGATTATGCCCAGCAGGCGCTAAGGCTCGGTGTGAAGGATTATTTATTAAAGCCGAGCAAACGGGAAGTCATTCTATCAACCATTCAAAAGGTGATCAATGATATCGAGCTTGATTTATTGGAATCAGAAAAAAAGCAAAAAACAGAGGAGCGCATTCAAAAAATGATTCCGATTGTGGAAGCCGATCTTGTCACCCAGCTTCTTTTTGATCACGTTCATGATGTTCATCTTCATGAATGCATGAATTTGCTCGATGTCGACCAAACGCAGCCATCCTTTGTCCTCTTGGTTCACTTTTCACAGGATTCACTGACAGGTCCAATTGAGCAAATGTACGGAGAGCTTAAAAAAACCATTCAGCTTCAATCAAAAGGGTGGGTCGGGCCGATGTCAGGACTGCAGGTTCCGATTATTGTTTTCTCAGAAGGAGAACTGCACCATTACCGCAGAAATGCCATAGCCCTCGTTCAAAAGATCTTAAATAATCTCAAAGGATTATTCTCAGCATCTGCAGCGATCGGAATCGGCAAGGCATACCCGGCGCTCGAGCAAATCAGACAATCTTATTACGAAGCGCTCCGTGCCTCTATAACAGCAGGTTCTGGAGCCAGGTACAGCTTTTACAGCGATCTGATCTCCAATGAAGAAATGAAAGACAGAGAAATGCACCACATTGAAGAGCTTATCCTGGAGGAATTGCGGATCGGCAAGTGGGAAGGAGTCCGCAGTCATTTTCAGACGATGACCGGGTACTTTGAGAAATTTCAGCACCCGCTTGCTGAAGCAGAGCAAAAAGTCTATGACACGATGACATTAATGATCCGCTACTTGGATGAAATGGGCTTTGTAATCAGAAAACCAGTCTTTTCTTTCAGTGCAAAATCATATTTGCAAATGAAAACAGAAGTGAATTTTATTTTGGGAGATGTGATCAGCCAATACAAACAGGCGACTGAAAATCTTCAGGACGATATCCCGAACCGGATGAAGCAGCACATCAAGAAAAACTGCCACACCGATCTGTCTCTTGAGGCAATGGCAAAGGAGTTCAACCTCTCTCCGCAGTATGTCAGCAAAATTTTCAAAGAAGAGCTCGGCATCAGCTACATCGATTATTTAACAAAATGCCGAATCGAAAAAGCCAAAAAGATGATGGAAAAAGGCTCCCACAGCTTAAAAGAAATTGCATTTGAAGTCGGCTACAACGATCCGAACTACTTCAGCCGTGTGTTCAAAAAAGTGTGCAAGAAGTCTCCTAGTCAGTATAAGGATTCCCTTTTGACTAATAAAATTGGTCAGAGTTAGGCTTTGAGTCTGTTGTTATTAAAGGATCTTTTCGTAAACTTTGTTGCATTTAGACTACGTGTTTAAATCCTTAAGTGGATTGTAGCGGAAGGCATTTGACTCCTGCGGGAAAAAAGAGGGAAATGGGAGACCCCGCAGGCATAGCCGAGGAGGCTCCCACCCTCCCCGCGGAAAGCAAATGCCTGTAGCGGAAAGCAACGGACAACATTTATTATCGAAAACAACAATTTATTCAAAAACAGCCTAATAAAAAAACAGTGAATTCTATTGTAGAATTCACTGTTTTTTGTTCTTTTAATTCTTATGCTAGTACCCTCAATTAAGATAATTGCCCTTATCTGCCCCGACCATTTTTTGATTCTGCCATTTTGAAATAACGACAACTGCCGTGATCATGATCATAATAGCCGCTCCAAGGGAAAGGACGCTTGAAGTTAAACCTGCAATCAAGTAAGCAGCAAGTGCAGCCGCGCCATTTAATAAGGCATAGGGAAGCTGTGTCTTTACGTGATCAATATGGTCCGAGCCGGCTCCTGTAGAAGATAGGATTGACGTATCAGAGATTGGCGAACAGTGGTCCCCGAAAATCCCTCCTGACAACACGGCTCCAATGCAGACATAGATTGAAGCATCAAGATGTACAGCCATCGGAATAGCAAGCGGCATCATGATGGCGAAAGTGCCCCATGACGTTCCCGTGGCAAATGACATACATGCTCCACCCGCGAATAGAATAATTGGAATCAAATAGACAGGGATGTTTCCATCCATGATTTCTACTACATAGTTTGCTGTTCCTAAGTTTTTCATGACTGTACCAAGGGACCAGGCTAATACAAGAATGGCTGCGACAGTCATCATTCTTTGCATGCCTGACAAATAGATATCGAAAACTTCATTGAATTTTTTTACTTTATAGAAAACCATCAGCCCAATCAATACGATCGCTGCGAATAAGTAGGCAGTTGTTAAAGCGACACGGAATGCGCTGCCATCAATTTTTTCAAATGGAAATCCGAGAGGAATCAGCATTCCAAATAAAGTGACAAGTAATACGAGGAGAGGAACAAAGATTAAGCTTGCCTTGCTCTTTGTATTCTGAAGTTCTGTCATATTGTCAGGCTTTCTCATTGGTTTTGAATTCGGCCAAAATAAAGCGCCGGTTTCCTGTACCCGCTTTTCAGCTTTTGCCATTGCGCCAAACTCCAGCTTCGTTAAGGCAACAAGCGGAACCATCAATACTGCTAAGATTGGATAGAATTGAAAAGGGATCGCTTGTATGAATGCATCCCAATCTGTTTCGGTAATTTTCAAGCTGTCAAACTCTTTTTGAATCAGACCCATGATATAAACGCCCCACCCGATAAATGGGATAAGTACGGCGACTGGGGAAGCGGTAGAATCAATAATCCACGCTAACTTTTCTCTTGAGATCTTTGCTTTATCAAATATTTTTTCAAATATCGGGCCTACCAGGAGCGGTGTACCGAGATCTGAGAAAAAGATGATAATACCGCCAAACCAAGCAGCTAGTTGTGTTTTCGCCTTTGAATTTAAAAATCGGATAACCTTTTCTGCAAAGGCAGCGGCTCCCCCTGACTTTTCCATCAGTGCCACAAATCCTCCGATAAAAACAAGCAGTACAAGTACTCCCGCATTATATCCGTCTGTTAATTGGAAAAACAAATAATCGCTGATGATGGTTTTAGTTGCACTAAGCGGCATTCCCCCAGTTAAAATTAAAACTCCGGAAAAAGTCCCTATAAATAATGAAATAATAACGTTTTTGGTCACAAGTGCTGCCACAATCGCTAATAGTGGCGGAATGATTGAAACCCATCCAAGATGTTCCATCCGGCTGTCCTCCTTAAGTGATAGTGAAAAATAATATATACATAATCTTGCATTAATTTGAATTTATATGCAATAGTTTTTTTGGTAGATTCATGGGAAGTTAGTTGAAATACCATAAAATATAAGTTTTGAGTGATTTAAGAGTTTGTTTTTGGTTGTATGAAAATACACATGTATGCAAATGATGCTAGTGAAAATATAAGGAATTAGTAATTCTATCAAAGAATCAGAGATTTATTTCTTACCGAAACTTCCTTCTTTTTTGTTAAACTAAAGAGAGGGCAGTTCCCAGAAATCGAGTAGGAGTTAACAAAGATGAAAAATTTTTTAACGGCCGCTTTAGGTCTTTTGATCATAGGAAGTATTGTATTTGTTTTTGTAATGAGTATGCAGCCTGAAAAAGAAGTGAGAGAGCCGGAAAAACAAGAAGCTTCTCAGAAAAAAGAAGAACCGTTGGCAAATGCCAAAGAGTATTTAGAGGATCCTGACGGCTATATGGAAAAGCTGGATGAAAAATATAAACCTGAGCTAGAAGATGATCATCATCATGCGGAAGATAAGCCTGATGAATATTATGAAGATCAAAAGAATGATTTATTGAAGATGGATACAATCATTCTTTCCAATGAAAATTACATTTCCATTTTGGATGTTCTAGACCGGTTTCCAAAGGAGTTTGCGGGAAAACAGGTTGAACTGACTGGATTTGTCCACCGTGAAAAGGATTTTTCGGAAACGCAATTTGTAGTTGCAAGAAGCGGTGATCCGTGCTGTGTAGATGAGCATGACGGGTTATATGGTCTTCTTTCTGCGATGGAAAAGGCAAAAGATCTTCAAGATAATCAGTGGGTCAGCGTCTCAGGGGAGTTAAGTACAGCTGCTTATTCCTCCACTGAGGTACCATATCTGCAAATTAAGAAGATCTCAAAAATAAAACCTCCCGCACAGCCCTATGTCCACGAGGAAAAAGAAGAAGGTGCTCATTCTCATTGACATGCGGAATAAAAAGGCTGTATCGCTGATAAACAGTTAGCGGTACAGTCTTTTTTTAGAAGAATGAAAGCGGTTGCTGTTATTCTGAAAATAATGCTATATATCTTAAAAAAGTACAGGAATCACTTTAAATAAAACGCTTACACAGATGATAAAGTTAGTCTTGTAAGATGGAATGTCCAAAGGGGGATGGGGAAATGAAAAAGTTTTTTATGCTGTTTATGCTGATGATTTTTGTGTTTGGTCTAGCTGCATGCAATAACTCAGGATCTGAGCCGACTAAAGGGGATGGCGGCGGTTCTAAAGATGATGATGAATTAGTGATTGGATTCTCGATGGATACGCTGGAGGAAGAACGCTGGCAGCGCGACCGTGATTTGTTCGTAGAAAAAGCGGAATCACTTGGCGCGAAGGTAAATGTACAGGCAGCAAATGGCGACGATGCAAAGCAAATTGCACAGGCTGAAAACTTAATCAGCCAGGGCGTTGATATTTTAGTAGTAGTTCCTCATAACGCAGAGGTAGCGGCTTCGATTGTAGAAATGGCTCATCAAGAGGATGTAAAGGTTATTTCATACGACCGCTTAATCAAAAATTCAGATGTGGATTTATACGTTTCTTTCGATAATGAGCGTGTAGGGGAAATGCAGGCAACAGCTATCACAGAGCTTGTTCCTAAAGGAAACTATGTCTTAATTGAAGGAGCAGACACAGATAACAATGCCCATCTTTTCAAAAAAGGACAAATGAACGTGCTTCAGCCGTTAATTGACAGCGGCGATATCAAAGTTGTTTACGATCAGTGGACAGAAGAATGGGATCCTGCGAACGCACTTGCGAATATGGAAAATGCTTTAACGGCAAACAACAATAAAGTCGATGCTGTAGTGGCAGCGAACGATGGTACGGCTGGCGGCGTTATTCAGGCGCTTGCAGCACAAGGATTGGACGGAAAGGTTCCGGTATCAGGCCAGGATGCAGAGCTTGCAGCTGCACAGCGTATCGTAGAAGGCACACAGACAATGACGGTTTACAAACCAATCACATTGATTGCTGAAACTGTAGCTGACTTAGCTGTGAAAATGGCGAACGACGAAAAAGTGGAAACGAACGGTAAAGTGAACAACGGCAAAATTGACGTGCCATCTTTATTGCTCGATCCGGTTGCGGTCAACAAAGATAACATCGATGACACCATCATTAAAGACGGCTTCCATAAAAAAGAGGACGTTTATAAATAAAAAGGAATGAAAATGCGGAATGCACTGTATTCCGCATTTTTTTCTAGAAAGAATCGAAAAAATAGGCGGATCAAATTGAAGGCAAAACCATACTTCAATAGTTCCCGCCCGCTAAAGGAGGACCTGCGGTGTCATCAGTATTAGAAATGAACGGAATTACAAAAGAATTTCCAGGCGTCAAAGCCCTCGATAACGTGACATTTAACGTGAAAAAAGGCGAAATCCATGCACTCTGCGGTGAAAATGGTGCAGGTAAATCGACTTTAATGAAGGTGATGAGCGGTCTTTACCCAGCCGGAACATATACAGGCTCCATCTCTGTTGAAGGAGTGGAGCAGTCTTTTAAAACGATCAAGGATGCAGAAAAAGCCGGCATCTCGATTATTTATCAGGAGCTTGCTCTGGTCAGACAAATGACGGTAGCTGAAAACTTAATTCTCGGGAATGAACCTGCCACGTTTGGCATTATTGATCAGAATATGATGATCCAGGTGTGTGAAAAATGGCTGGCGGAGGTGGGCTTAAAGGGTGTCAGCCCAGATACAATTACCGGGACACTTGGCATCGGCCAGCAGCAGCTGGTCGAAATCGCCAAGGCCCTCTCCAAAAATGCAAAAATACTCATTCTGGATGAACCGACTGCCGCACTTACGGAACAGGAGGTTAAGATCCTGCTCGCTATTTTGAAAGAATTTAAAGAGCGGGGCGTCACGTGCATCTATATTTCCCACAAACTGGGAGAGGTGTTTGAAATCGCAGATACCATCACGGTTTTGCGGGACGGAAAAACCGTAACCTCTCAAAGAGTTGAAGACATGACTGAGGATAAAGTGATTGCGTACATGGTTGGACGTGAGATTAAAGACCGGTATCCCCGCATGATCGCGAATCCTAAAGAAACGATGCTGAAGGTGGATGATTACAGTGTCTATCATCCGGAATTGCCAGGAAAAAAAGTAATTGATTCTGTTTCCTTCCAAGTCAGAAAAGGAGAAATCCTCGGCATTGCCGGACTGATGGGATCTGGCAGAACAGAGCTTGTAATGAGTTTATTCGGGGCATATGCAGGCTTATCTCAAGGGACGATTGAGATAGACGGCAAAGCTGCAAAAAATAAATCAGTTAAGCATGCAATCGAAAACGGCCTGGCGCTCGTCTCGGAGGACCGCAAGAAATTCGGACTCGTTTTAAACATGGATATTCAAAATAACGTGACTCTGCCAAGCCTTAGGCGCATCTCATCGTACGGCATGATCAATCAGAATGAAGAGATTCACAGCGGAAATCAGTATTTGAAGCAGTTAAGGATAAAAGCTCCTTCGGTTGAAACGGTTGTCGGCACACTGAGCGGAGGAAATCAGCAGAAGGTGGTTATCGGAAAGTGGCTGATGACAAAGCCGAAGGTGCTGATTCTGGATGAACCGACAAGGGGAATTGATGTTGGAGCCAAGCTAGAAATCTACAACATTATGAACGAGCTTGTGAAAGAGGGCGTGGCTATCATCATGATTTCGTCAGAACTGCCTGAAGTACTGGGCATGAGTCACCGGATTTTGGTTATGTCTGAAGGAAGATTCACAGGGGAATTTCAGGCGGAAGAGGCGACACAGGAAAAGATCATGAGAGCAGCGACAGGAGGACTTGCAGGATGAATACGAACCTGAATATCAATAAAAAGCAAACACCGATAAAAGAAAAAAAGATCAGTCTTTTTACAATTGATATCCGCGCATATTCCATGATAGGGGCATTAATCGTCATCTGGATCTTATTTTCTGTATCAAATGATACCTTTTTAACACCAAGGAACTTATCCAATCTCTTTTTGCAAATGTCTGTTACCTCCATTTTAGCAATCGGCATGGTCCTGATTATCGTATCGGGTCAAATTGACCTCTCTGTAGGCTCGCTTGTCGGATTGACAGGGGGAGTTGCAGCAATCCTGAATGTATGGCTTGGCTGGGATACGGTGCCGGTCATCATCGCAACGGTTTTATTAGGAGCATTGATCGGCTTATGGCAGGGCTGGTGGATTGCCTACAGGGCGGTGCCTGCTTTTATCGTCACTCTTGGAGGCATGCTGATCTTCCGCGGAATATTAACGGGGATTACCGGCAGTATGACAGTCGCCCCGCTTTCTCCTGAGCTGAAATTTATCGGTCAGGGATATGTGCCTCCTGCAGTTGGTCTTGTAATTGGAGCCATCGCCTTTATTCTTGCCGTCTTCTTTTTAATCAGACAGCGCAATGCGAGAATTAAGTACGGATTTGAAGTTCTCTCTATGAATTGGACACTTATTACATCTGTTGGGTTTGGATTGCTGATCTTTACGTTCGTTTACTTGATGAATCAATATCAGGGGATTCCAATTCCGTTTATCACCGTGATTTTGCTCGCAGTCGTGTTTCACTTTATTGCAAAAAAGACCGTGTTCGGCAGACAGGTCTATGCGATTGGAGGAAATCCGGAGGCAGCTGTCCTGTCGGGGATTAACATGAAACGGAGAATTCTGCTTGTCTTCGTTCTCGGGAATACACTTGCAGCCATTGCCGGCCTTGTTCTTACAGCACGCGTTAATGCGGCAACAGTTGGGGCAGGGAACATGTATGAGCTAGATGCGATTGCAGCCTGTGTCATCGGCGGAACGAGCTTAATGGGGGGAATCGGCACTATTCCAGGCGCAATCATCGGAGCACTGGTAATGGCAAGTCTGGATAACGGCATGAGCATTATGAACATCGATGCGTACTGGCAGCTGATTGTAAAAGGAAGCATCCTGGTCCTTGCCGTATGGTTTGATATTTACAGCCGGAATAAGAAGAAAAGGTAACATCTGAACGCTTGCATCTTTGGTGCAGCGTTTATTTTTTTGGAGATATAAATAAAGTGAAAGCGCTGTCGATATAAAAAATAAAAGATCATGATTACAGGGGAGAAATTATGACAGCTTTAGAAAAAGTGAAATACGAAGATTTGAAGAGCAAGAACAAGCTGATGCTTTTTACATTTGGAACTTCCGCTCTTTTGGCTTTTATTTATGTCCTTATGACAAAACAATTCGAACAAAGTCCTGTCTATTTAACGGAACTTATTTTACTCATTTTGTTTTATGTGCTATTCCACTTTATTATAAAGAAAGAATTCTTATTTCCGTATTTCAGCGTTGTGATGATCTATAGTGCTACTACAGTGTCGATCTTTATAACAGGGGCGAATCTTTCATTAGTTGCTATTATGCTATTTCTGGCCATCTTTTCAGCGGTTCAATACCATCCCATTGTGTTTGCCATCGGTTATATAGCTGGCTTTATTGGACTAATAGTGAATGCACTTGTCCCATCTAAGGAACAAGCAATTATTCTGGACAGCATTGGGGCGATCATGATCACATATGTCTTGGCCGGCATTCTTCTTGGTGTTTTAATCCGCTTAAACAATAAGCAATTTAAACAGCTTCAGGACTTCATTGCAGGTGCAGAGGCCGATGCAAAAATGAAAGAAGAGCAAAAACAAAACCTTGAAAGGGAAGTAGGCAGTATAGCGGATCACATTACAAAAGTGAATGACCGTGTGCAGCAAAATGCAAGAGCGCAGGCTGAAATGACGATTGCCATTAATGAGGTATCAGCTGGAAGCCAGATTCAAAGCGAACAAATCAGTGAGATTGCCGAGAACGCACATAATAATATGCTTTCGATAAAAGAACTGAGTGAAATATCAGCACGTTTGAATCAAGATTCCAAGCAGGCAAGCGACATAGCTGACAAAAGCGGAGAAAAGGTCGTTCAGCTTTCGAACCAAATGGATCACCTGCAAGAGGTAGTAGTCGCATTAAATGAGACCTTCAAGCTTCTTAATTTAAAAATAGACGAAACCAATCAATTCACAAATAACATCAGACAAATCACGGAGCAAACAAACTTACTTGCCTTAAACGCTTCGATTGAAGCTGCAAGAGCGGGAGAAGCCGGAAAAGGATTTTCTGTTGTCGCTCAGGAAATCCGCAAGCTTGCCGAACTGACGAATGACACAACGAAGAAAATCACTGAGAATCTAAAGCAAGTCAATCAAACAAGTGCAGAGGCCGAGGAGAAAATGACCGTTAGCAGCACTAACTTATCAAGCAGCGTTCAGTTTACAAAAGAGGTAAGTGCAAGCTTCAGCCAATTGAAGGGGAAATTGCAGAATATCACCCAGAGCTTTAGCGGGTTTGAAGCTATTGCACAAGATGTTGAAGCTAATACAATCAGTGTCGAAAGATCTACAAACGAACTTGCCGCCATCATTGAAGAAGCTTCAGCAAGCATGGAAGAGATGAGTGCAACAATTGAAACACTTAACGATGACAATAAGAAAATCGCAAGCTTTATGAATGAAACAGCTCAAAGTGCGGATAAAATTCAACAAAGCACGAAGGAATAAAATTTTATGTTTTGTGGATTATGAGAGCGGGTAATTAAAAGTAAGCAACAAATTGCTAGACGAAAGGAGCAAATTGTATGAGACAGAAAACATTAATTTCAGGAATTGCCTTATCAACAGTCGGAGTCGGAGTGACATCCTATTTGTTAAAGGATAAGTCTAACCGTCAAAAGGTAACAGGATTCGTGAATAGCGCCAAAAACAAGATTCCATATTTTGCACGCAAAAACACTGATTCATTCCCTGTTGAAAAAGCGGGTCATCCAGATCCTCAAGAT
Source organism: Metabacillus idriensis (assembly GCF_009674765.1). Taxonomy (GTDB): domain Bacteria; phylum Bacillota; class Bacilli; order Bacillales; family Bacillaceae; genus Bacillus_P; species Bacillus_P idriensis. The sequence continues at coordinate 245,046 of NZ_WKKF01000002.1, forward strand.
ATTGATGATAATAACATGGTCTCAGAAGGCTCCATGTATCCCGTTCAATACTATGATGAAAAGAAGAAATAAATAGAACAGCATTGCCAGATGGCGGTGCTGTTTTTTTTGCGTTTGCATAAAAAAAGGAAAAGTCATAGCTTTTCCTTTTTATCTGTCCAATCTCACAATCTCTGCATCAGGGTGAGAGTCATAAAGAATCAGATCCTTCAAGATTTCAGCCCCAAGCATGGAATAGACCGTTCCATTTCCCCCATAGCCAAGACAGTAATAAACGTTGTCTTTCTTTGGATGCTTTCCGATGAACGGCAATCCGTCGTCTGATTCGCCAAAGCTTGCGCCCCATACGGAATCCACTTCCATTTCATAGCTCGGATAATGCTCATTGATTTTATCCAAGAGCCGCTGACCGCGTTCGCGGATGATTTCCTCATTTGTTGGAGCTTCCATTTTTTCTTCATCCAGGCCTCCGGCTACAATTCTGCCGTCAACCGTTGTCCTCATATAGAAATAGGGACGTTTCGTTTCCCAAATCAGGCTCCGGTCTTCCCAATGATCAAGAAACTTCACTGGCGTTGTCACAATTGCATATGTTCTGTTCACTTCAGCACCAAGTTTTTTCGCAAAAGGAATCGTTTCATAGCCGGTCGAATGAATCACTTTTTTAGCAGCAATTCTCCCATGCGGGGATTGAAAATAGACGTATTCATCATCTCTGTCAGTCTCTTCAATTTCGGTGTTCTCAAAAATACGCACACCCTTCTGATGAGCGTGTTCCATTAATGCTTGAATGAATTTATATGGATTCACTTCAGCATCGCCATCTGTCAAAAGAGCAGCCGGCTTCTCAAATCCGAATCGCTCTTTGATTTCATCTTTTTTCAAAAACTCTGCAGGAAAACCGTGCTTAGATAGAGCTTTAAACTCTCTTTTCAGTTTTGATTTGTCGCCAGAGGTGCTTGCATAGTACAAGCTTTTTCTTCTGATGAAATCGACTTCCTTGGGCAGACTTTTAGCTGCAAGCTCGAGCTCATCTACCGCTTTTAAGCACATTTTATAAAATCGGACCGCTTGCTCTTCGCCCATTTTTTTGATGAATTCATGCAGCATCGTGTCATTTGAAAACTGCAGCAGCCCCGTATTGGCACTTGAACTGCCGCTGCCGACGGTTCTTTTTTCGACTACTATTGTATTTAAATCATATTTTGAAAGGGTATGGGCGCACAAAGCACCTGACATTCCGCCTCCAACGATGAGAACATCGCATGTGATTGTATCTTGAAGTTCAGGGTATGCCTGGATGTCATTGACCGTTTTAGGCCAGTATAGAGAACCGTTATGCAGCTTCATTCGTTTTCCTCCTTAGGATGATAACAAGCATATTCCCTCTTTTATCCAAAGAAAAAACCTCTCTAATTAAAATTTTCTCTAAAAATAGAAAAGGAAATCAGGTGTTCGAAAAGGAAGTTACTATTATGTATGAAAAACTTCCGGGAGGGAAAACAAAATGATTTCAGTAGCTATGCTTAGCAAATGGCACGTTCATGCCGTTGATTATGAAAGAGATATACATAACAGTTCTAAATTGAACATTACTCAAGTATGGGATGAGGACAAAGAAAGAGGGCAGCAATGGGCCAATGAACTGAATGTTCCATTTGAGCCCGAGCTTGAGAAGGTGCTCTGCAACCCTGCCATCGAAGGGGTGGTTGTTGATACACCGACTAACATGCACAAGGATGTCATTATCAAAGCAGCACAGCATGGAAAACACGTTTTTACAGAAAAAGTACTGGCATTAACAGCAGCGGATTGCAAAGAGATCTTTGAAGCTGTCCAGAAAGCGGGAGTGACCCTTGTGGTCTCGATGCCAAGACTAAGCACTGATTATTACCTTTATGCTGAACAAGCGCTGAAAGAAGGCTTAATCGGAGAACTCAAAATGGCAAGATGCCGTGTCGCTCATAACGGTTCAGTGCCTTCTGCGGAAAACCCTGAAGGATGGCTGCCGGCGCACTTCTACAATGCCGAGCAATGCGGCGGAGGTGCTCTTATCGATTTAGGCGCACATCCGATTTACTTGCTCAACCGTCTCGCAGGAAAACCTAAAGAAGTATCCGCTCATTTTGACTATGTCTATTCAAAAGAAGTCGAAGACCAGGCGTCTGTACTCGTTTCCTATGAGAACGGCGTAACTGGAGTGCTCGAAACCTCATTCGTTTCACATGGAAGTCCGTTTTATCTTGAATTGTACGGAACCGAAGGATGCCTGCTGATTCAGGATGGAAAAGTCGAACTCAGAAATGGCGAAGGTACACATGTGATCGAGCAGCTGCCAAAAGAGCTGCCAATTCCAATGGAGCAATGGGCAGACGCCATCCAGTCTGGAAAAACACCATTTATTTCGAATGAAGATGCTTTGCTGCTAACGGCAGTGAATGAAGCGGCGATTCAGTCGAATGTGGAAAAACGTAGAGTTTCAATCCAATTATAAAAAGAAAACAGCTGGAGAACTCTCCAGCTGCTTTTCCATCATTTTTTACCTTTTTTCTCATAACGCTTATACAACTTGTAGATCTTCTGTTCAGATGCATCCTTTGCAGTCATGTAATGATCTTCAAACAGGTTCGAAAAATAAGTCGCAGAGCGTCCGCACTGCAGTCCCATCACGTAGGCGCCTTCAGTAAACGAATATTCTTTGACCAGCCATGAAGCTTCATCCAAATGAATCGTGACGACTTCACCAAAGTAAATGCTCATGCATTCTTCCAAGTCCCCAATAGACAGCTGAAAGTCACGAAACTTATTTTCCTGAAAAAATGAAAAGTACACTTCTTCAAGCTGGATTAAACTTTTTACAGAATAGTTTAATGTTAAGCCGAGTTCTGCATATATATCTTCTAAAAGAGACAAGTTCTCTTTCCGTTGTTCATAGTAATACACTTTGGCCAATTCTTCATTTTCAAAGACAGGCAAATTCCTGCCATAATCTGTTTCAATTTGATGATTATAAGATTCTAGCATTCTGTCACCTCTCATCTTTTGTTCACTAGCAAGTATATCATCCTGATGACTTTAATAGAGCAGCTTACATTAAAGCTACAAGGGAGGTGGAATTTGGAAAATAAAAGTGCTTATGTCAATTACGATGCAGAACGGGCTGCACCGCATTTCGGTGGTGTCCAGCTTCACCTCCTAACTCCTCGGCCAGAACGGCTCCGAAAGTATTGGCAAAAAGCGCCTTTTCTGTCGGATCCTTATCTGTCTGTCGGAGCTAAGCAGTCGGTTCAGCACTTCGTGGTGTCCGGCTTCACCTCCTAACTCCTCGCCCAGAACGGCTCCGAAAGTATTGGCAAAAAGCGCCTTATCTGTCGGATCCTTATCTGTCTGTCGGAGCTAAGCAGTCGGTTCAGCACTTCGTTATCTATACACAAATTGGATAATGATGTTATAATGTTAGCGATTACATTTATAATATTTTGAAAGTTCTACTATTTTTAACATAACGGGGGAAATGGATGGAATCACTAAACGTATATTTGAATAATTACTTAATCGTTGTCGTTTTCCTGCTCCTTGGCATTTTACTTCCTGTTGTTGCGCTTGGAATCGGCCGGATTCTGAGGCCCAGTGCACCAAGTGAAGCAAAAGCAACCACATACGAAAGCGGAATTGATCCATACCATGATTCACGCGTGCAGTTTAATGTCCGCTATTATATGTTTGGCCTCATGTTTGTTATTTTTGACGTAGAAACGGTGTTTTTATATCCATGGGCAGTCGCATATGAGAAGTTAGGCGTGTTTGCCCTCATTGAGATGCTCATTTTTGTCATCATGCTCGTGATCGGGCTAGTCTACGCATGGAAGAAGAAGGTGCTGAAATGGACTTAAATGTAACGAATATTCCACACGATGAAATGGAAGAACTGAAGCGCAGCGTCTTTTTAACAACGCTTGAAGAGCTGAAGGGATGGGCGAGAAGCAATTCCCTCTGGCCGCTCACGTTCGGACTTGCCTGCTGTGCAATCGAAATGATGGGTGTCGGCTCGTCCCACTATGACCTGGACCGCTTCGGATCCTTTTTCCGGACATCACCGCGCCAGTCCGATGTCATGATTGTCTCTGGAACGGTGACGAAAAAAATGGCCCCGGTCCTAAAGCGTCTCTATGATCAAATGCCTGAACCTAAATGGGTGATTGCCATGGGCTCTTGCGCAACAGCCGGAGGTCCCTATATTAAATCATACGCCGTTGTAAAAGGAGTCGACCAGATTGTACCGGTAGATGTATACATTCCGGGCTGTCCTCCTAATCCTGCTGCCCTCATTTACGGAATTAATAAGCTAAAAGAAAAAATCCGTTATGAGGCGAAAACAGGGAGTGAAATAATCCATGAGCGATGAGAAAGACCTCCAGCAGCTGAAGCGGGAAGCCGCTCAAAAAGCGAAGGAAGCTGCTCTGAAAAAGCTCGCTGAAAAGCAGGCAAACCAAGAAAACCCGCCTTCAGACAGCAACGATCTTGCGAAACAAAAGGCGGCAGCTGCTGCAAAGGCAAAGGCAGCGGCATTAGCGAAACAAAAAGCACAGGAAGCGAAAGCGAATGAAACAATAGATGACGCAAGCCTTGCGAAGCAAAAAGCGGCAGCTGCAGCAAAAGCGAAAGCCGCTGCACTGGCAAAACAAAAGGCCAAGGAAACAGAGGAACCGGCTGATGAGGCAGCTCTCGCAAAACAGAAAGCGGCAGCCGCCGCAAAAGCAAAAGCCGCAGCCCTCGCAACACAGAAAGCCAAGCAAGCAGAAGGGGCCGGAAACGAATCAACAGATGACCTCGCCCTTGCGAAACAAAAAGCAGTCGCAGCAGCAAAAGCAAAAGCCGCAGCCCTAGCAAAACAGAAAGCCAAGCAAGCAGAAGGGGCCGGAAACGAATCAGCAGACGACCTCGCCCTTGCGAAACAAAAAGCAGTCGCAGCTGCCAAAGCAAAGGCCGCAGCACTCGCCAAGCAAAAAGCAAAAACAGAAGGTGCACCTGCAGATGATTTAGCCAAGCAAAAAGCAGCCGCTGTTGCCAAAGCGAAAGCTGCAGCCGCCGCAAAAGCAAAGGCTTCCCGTGAAAATCTTTCCGATGATGAATTGGCTAATGAGAAGGCAAAAGCCATCGCTGCTGCAAAAGCAAAAGCCGCTGCCGCAGCTAAAGCAAAAAAACTAACTCCAGACGAGCAGCCTCAACAAGAAGAACCTTCACCTAATGAGCCCATTTTAAATAAGTATGTAAAAGTGATCGGGGAGCAGCTCGGTAAAGACGTTTTGGAAGAATCCTATATTAATAGGCTGTCTAAAGATGTCCCGACACTTGTTGCAAAAAAAGAATCCTATTTTTCCATCGCGAAGTTTCTGAAAGAACATGAAGAATTGTCTTTTGATTACGTTTCTGAACTGCATGGCACCGATTTTCAAACGCATATGGAAATGTACGTTTATCTTTTTTCCTATGTCCATCGCCATACAGTCGTCCTGAAAGTAAAGCTTGACCGCGACAATCCTGAAATTGATTCCCTCGAACCGCTTTGGAAAGGGGCGGACTGGCCTGAGCGCGAAGCATTTGATTTGCTTGGCATTCATTTTGCCGGCCACCCGAATTTAACGAGAATTATGATGCCTGATGATTGGGTCGGCCATCCTCTTCGCAAAGATTATGAACCCTATGATGTGGAGGTGTAGCTTTTGATACGGACAGAAGAAATGCTCCTGAATGTTGGACCGCAGCACCCGAGTACACATGGCGTGTTCCGGCTTGTGATCAAGATTGACGGAGAAATCATTAAAGAAGCTACACCGGTTATCGGCTATTTACATAGAGGCACTGAAAAGCTTGCGGAAAATCTGCAATACACACAAATCATTCCTTATACAGACCGCATGGATTATCTGTCTGCCATGACGAACAATTATGTCATCTGCCATGCTGTGGAAACGATGACAGGCATTCAGGTTCCGGAGCGGGGAGAGTATTTACGGGTGATTGCGATGGAGCTCGGACGAGTCGCAAGCCACCTTGTCTGGTGGGGCACCTATTTGCTTGATATTGGGGCAGTCAGTCCATTTTTATATGCCTTCCGCGAGCGGGAAATGATTATCAATCTGCTGACAGAGCTTTCAGGAGCGAGACTGACCTTCAATTACATGAGGGTCGGCGGCGTGAAGTGGGATGCGCCGGAGGGCTGGACACAAAAGGTGGCAGAATTCATTCCTTATATGAGAGAGCAGCTGAAAGGCTATCACGATCTCGTGTCAGGAAATGAAATCTTTTTAAATCGTGTAAAAGGAGTCGGCATCTACACGAAAGAAGAGGCGCTTGCTTACTCCTTAAGCGGCGCAAATCTGCGCTGCACAGGCGTGAAATGGGACCTTCGAAAGGATGAACCCTACTCAATTTATGACCGGTTTGATTTTGACGTTCCTGTCCGGACAAAGGGGGATGCCTTTGCCCGCTACGAATGCCGGATGGAAGAGATCGAGGAATCCTTGAAAATCTTAGAGCAGGCAGTAGAACAAATCCCGGCTGATGGGCCGATCATCGCAAAAGTGCCAAAAATCATTAAAGCACCTAAAGGAGAGGCGTATGTAAGAATCGAATCTCCGCGCGGTGAAATCGGCTGCTATATTGCAAGTGAAGGAAAAAAAGAGCCGTACCGTTTGAAATTCAGGCGTCCGTCCTTTTACAATCTGCAGATCCTGCCAAAGCTTTTGGAAGGAGAAAACATGTCAAACCTCATTACCATTCTCGGTGCCATTGACATCGTTCTTGGGGAGGTGGACGGCTAATGGTGGAGGGCCTGCTTCAATCATCGCCGGGCATAGGCAACTTTGCGATCTTCTTTGGGCTTGCGACAGCATTCCTGTTCGTTGTCCTAGGCTTTGTCACTTATGGCATCCTGGCAGAGCGCAAGGTCATGGGTTTCATGCAGGGACGCATCGGCCCCAACCAGGTTGGGGGCAGATGGGGTCTGCTGCAGACAGTGGCAGACGTTTTAAAGCTTCTGATAAAAGAAGACACGATCCCAAAGCTTGCTGACAGGCCGCTGTTTATTCTCGCTCCTGTCATCGCTTTTGCTCCGGCATTCATCGTACTATCAACGATTCCGTTTACTGATGCCTTTCAGTTTGCTGATCTGGGTGTCGGCCTGCTTTTTTACATCGCCATATCGGGCTTAACAACGATTGGCATTGTAACAGGAGGATGGGCTTCAAATAACAAATACTCGCTGCTTGGCGGCATGCGGGCAGCAGCTCAAATGATTTCCTATGAGATTCCGCTTGTTATGTCTGTAATCGGGGTTGTCCTGTTATCAGGAAGCCTGAACTTAAATACGATTGTAGACGCTCAAGAGGACGTCTGGTTTATCTTCCTCCAGCCGATTGGATTTCTCATATTCCTGATTGCTTCAGTGGCAGAGTTAAACAGAACACCGTTTGACTTGCCTGAAGCAGAGTCAGAGCTCGTTGCCGGTTATCATGTCGAGTACTCCGGCTTCCGCTGGGCATTCTTCATGCTTTCAGAATACGTATACTTCTTTGCGATGGCATCCTTAACAACCGTTCTCTTTTTAGGCGGATGGCATCCCGTTGCGTTTCTTGATTTTATCCCAGGCGCAATCTGGTTCGGCCTCAAATTCAGCGTGGTCATTTTCATCCTCATCTGGTTCCGCGTCACATTTCCGCGGATCCGCGCTGATCAGCTGATGGAATTCGGTTGGAAAGTGCTGCTTCCGGTCGCACTCGCGAATATTTTTATCACGGCGATAGTGAAGGAGATTTTCTTTAAATAGGAGACAGTTGGAAAAAAGAAAGTAAATTCTTCGATTCGGCAAGTAAATTAAAGATTTTGGCTAGTAAAAGAGGCATTCTGGACAGTATTCAACCTGAATTGGAAAGTAAACTGCAGAATCTAAGCGCTGGCCCAATTCAAAACCGATTTTAAAAATTAAATACCCAAAACCGTCTTCGATAAAAGAGCATTTTACAATGGTTATTACTTGGATTTAGGAGGAAGCTGGAAAAAAGAAAGTAAATCCACTATTCTGGCAAGTAAATCCGGAATTCCTGCAAGTAAAACGAGCATTCCTGCAAGTATCCGGCCAAGATCGGCAAGTAAAAGCAAGAAACAACCGCCGCAGCCCGGCCTAAACCCGGCACAGCGGCCCAATCTTCACAAATTAAAGGGGTGAGAGCATGCGAGGCTTAGCAAAAGGTTTAACGTATACCCTGAACAACTTGACGAAGAAAAAAGTGACGTATGATTACCCGAACGATGCCCTGGCGCTGCCTGACAGGTTCCGCGGCATTCAGAAGTTTTATCCGGAAAAGTGCATTGTCTGCAATCAGTGTGCGAATATCTGCCCGACAGATTGCATTGAGCTGACGGGGAAGAAGCATCCGGATCCGGCGAAAAAAGGGAAAATCATTGATACGTATGATATTAACTTTGAAATTTGTATCTTATGCGATCTTTGCACAGAGGTTTGCCCGACAGAAGCCATCGTGATGACGAATAACTTTGAGCTTGCGGAGTACAGCCGCGATCAGCTTTTTAAAAATCTCGAGTGGCTGGATGAAAATGATGAGAATATCAGGGAGGAGAATAAGGTGTGAGTATAACCGGAGAGTATGTAGCCTTTGTCGGACTCGCCATGGTGGCAATCGGGGGCGGCATTCTCATGCTGAATGTGACAAAAGTGGTTCATATGGTCGTATCGCTGGTGTTTACGTTCGTGAGTATTGCCGGATTATATGTTCTTCTCTCCGCCGAATTTGTCGCAGCTGTCCAAATCTTAATCTACTCGGGTGCGATCACGATCATCATGCTGTTCGGCATTATGCTTACACGACATGAGGACGAGGAGCAGTCCGCAGCGGGCACAGGAAGAAAGCTCATAACGTTTCTTGGAATCGCTGCGTTTGCGCTCGTTATGTACCTTGGAATCTATGATCTCAAGCTCGGTGAGCCGACTGCCAATCTGCATGTGAAAAATACAGAGCAAATCGGAATTTCTCTTTATTCGCATTTTGTCATTCCGTTTGAGCTCACATCGGTTCTTTTGCTTGTTGCACTAGTTGGAGCAATCATTCTGGCGAAAAAAGATGAGAATAAGGAGGACAAAAAATGAGCTCGATTCCATTATCCGCTTTCCTTGTTCTCGCACTGATCCTTTTTTGCATCGGCTTATACGGGGCGCTGACGAAACGAAATACGGTCATCGTGCTGATTTCAATCGAGCTGATGCTGAATGCTGCCAACATTAACCTGGTTGCCTTCAGCAAATACGGCGTCGTACCTGATATTACCGGACAGGTTTTTTCACTCTTTACGATCACGATCGCAGCAGCAGAGGCAGCTGTTGGACTTGCCATCCTATTTGCCCTGTACCGCAACCGGAGATCCGTCAATATTGATGACTATAATTCTATGAAGCACTAAAACCTCTAAACAAGAAGGGGATTGAATACAATGATGCCATATGCCTGGATGATCCCGCTGTTCCCGCTTGTCTCATTCCTTGTGCTGCTTCTGTACGGCAAACGCCTGAGGGAGGGCAGTGCCTTTGTAGGAAGCACTCTTATGCTTCTCGCATTTGCAGGATCGCTCGCTGTTTTGTTCGAACGATTTACACAGCCAACCTATAAAGCAGAAACCGTGTGGCTCACAATTGGCGATTTTGAGCTGACAGCGGGTTTTGAAATCAATCAATTAAATGCCTTGATGCTGGTGATCGTTTCGCTTGTCAGCTTAGCTGTACATATTTATTCAAAAGGATATATGCATGGAGACGGGCGCTTTCCTGTTTTTTATGCGTACCTAGGTTTATTTACCTTCAGCATGCTCGGGCTTGTCATGACGACAAACCTGCTTCAGCTCTATATCTTTTGGGAACTCGTCGGAGTCGGTTCCTTCTTATTGATCGGTTTCTATTTTTATAAAGAAGAAGCGAAGGCAGCTGCAAAAAAAGCCTTTATCATGACCCGGATCGGGGATGTCGGTCTGTTCATCGGGATGCTCCTCCTCTTTTGGCAGGTCGAAAGCTTTGAATATGATCAGATCTTTGCGAGTGTGGCAGATGGCAAAGTACCGCTTGATATGATTACCTTGATCAGCCTCTTGATTTTCATCGGTGCAATTGGAAAGTCAGGACAATTTCCGCTCCATTCATGGCTTCCGGATGCGATGGAAGGACCGACGCCTGTTTCTGCGCTTATCCATGCGGCGACAATGGTTGCGGCCGGTGTTTATTTAGTTGCTCTCATGTATCCGCTATTTGCCGCCAGTGAAACGGCTCTCCAGGCAGTAGCTACTATTGGAGCCTTCACCGCTATTTTTGCTGCAAGCATCGGCCTTGTGCAAAAAGACATCAAACGCGTGCTTGCGTATTCGACTGTCAGTCAGCTTGGCTACATGATGCTGGCACTTGGTTCCGCAGGCTATGCCGCGGGTGTTTTTCATTTAATGACACACGCCTTTTTTAAAGCCCTGCTGTTTCTTGCAGCGGGCAGTGTGATTCACGCTGTTCATACACAAAACATCGATGAGATGGGCGGCTTGTGGAAAAAACTGAAATTCACAGGTCCGCTGTTTTTGATCGGAACGCTGGCCATAAGCGGAGTCCCGCTCTTCTCAGGATTTTTCAGTAAAGATGAAATTCTGATAGCAGCATGGACACATGGAAATCCTGCCCTTTTCTGGCTGGCACTCATCGCCGCCTTTTTCACTGCTTTTTATATGTTCAGGCTCTTCTTCCTCGTTTTCACGGGGAGGCCGAAAACAGAGCTTTCAAGTGTAAAAGAATCACCGTCCAATATGCTGCTTCCAATGAGCATCCTTGCCGTTCTCGCCATTTTCTCAGGCTACAGCAACACTCCTTGGTTCGGCACGTTTCTTGGTGATTGGCTGACGGAAGGATCGCCGCAGCTTGGCCACGGTCATATTGAAGGACCGCTATGGATTATGGCCGCAGCAACGGCCGTCTCTCTGCTTGGCATCTTGCTTGCTTACATGATTTACAGCAAACAAACGATCTCAGCGGAAAAAATAAGATCGCGGATGCCAATGATTCACTCGGTGCTTAAAAATAAATATTTCATTGATGAACTGTATGGAATGACGGTGATTTGGCTTACGAACACCATCAGCGTCTTCTGCAAGTACCTCGAAAAATTCCTGGTTGAGGGTGCTGTAAAAGGTGTAGCGGGCATTGTCCGCTCAGCCGGCGCCTTCGGTTCGAAAATGCAGAACGGCCAGGTGCAGATGTATGGAACCGTGGCCTTTGTCGGACTCGCTATTTTACTCGTTCTATATGCGGTGACAGGGGGGAACTTTTTTTGACATCCATTCTGCTTACGGCCCTGGTTTTCTCACCTGTCCTTGGCATCATCGTTCTTGCTTTTATGAATAAAGATCAGGAAACCCCGCTAAAACTGGTCGGATTCTTGGCGACTCTGCCTGCCGTCCTATTATCTGGCATTCTGTTTGCGCAATATCAGCTCGGCAGCGACCTCGCGCGATTTGCCGAAAAACATAGATGGATTGCGTTTGGCCAATACAGCGACATGCAGCCTGGGGTGTTTACGGTAGATTATGAGCTTGCACTTGACGGTTTTTCGCTGATTATGGTGCTGCTCACATCGATTCTCGCGGCTCTCGCTGCAGCGGCCTCTGTTTCCATTAAGAAGAACTGGAAAAGCTATTTTATGCTGCTGCTACTTCTTGAAGTCGGCATGCTAGGCGTCTTCATGGCCCAGAATCTGATTCTTTTCTTCATCTTCTTTGAAATCACGCTGATTCCGATGTTCTTTCTCATCGGAAAATGGGGATTCATGGCCCGCGAAAAAGCAGCGTATCAATTTTTGCTGTATAACGGATTTGGGTCAGCGATCCTGCTGATTGTGATCATCCTGCTCTTTTCTAAAACCGGGACAACAAATATCGATTTGCTCGGCCAATTGCTGAATACGCCGGACGTTCAGCTGATCGGACCGATCTCAGACGATTTTAAGCTTGGATTGCTGATTGCCCTCATCGCGGCATTTGGAGTAAAGCTTCCGATCTTCCCGCTGCATACGTGGATGCTGCGAGTGCATGTTCAGGCGCCGCCGCCAATTGTGATGCTGCATTCGGGCATTCTTTTGAAAATTGGAGCATTCGGTTTAATGAAATTCGGACTTGGCTTATTCCCGGACGAGTTTTCAAAGCTAAGCACGATTTTAATTGTGCTTGGACTTGTGAATCTTCTGTACGGAGCGTTTCTGGCGCTCATCCAGAATGAGTTGAGAATGGTGCTTGCTTATTCAAGTATTTCGCATATGGGAATCGTGCTCATCGGACTTGGCGCATTAAACGAAGCGGGAATACAGGGAGCGATTTTCCAGGTAGTTTCACACGGACTGATCTCTGCCCTGTTGTTTTTCTTAGTGGGAGTGCTGCTGGAACGAACGCAAACAACGCAGCTGGATCAGCTTTCAGGCTTAGCGAAAGCCATGCCGCTCGCGGCGGGATTTTTACTGGCAGGGGCAATGGCATCACTTGGTTTACCGGGAATGTCGGGTTTCATCAGTGAACTGACGGCGTTCATGGGGGTTTTCGATCAGCATCCTGAGCTTGGGGCAATCGGAACAATCGGCATTATTTTGACCGCCGCTTATCTGTTGAGGGCCGTCCTCTCAATTACCTTTGGAGCCGAAAAAAAATCAGAGCATACGCATTATGATATGAAGTGGTACGAGATAATCCCAGTAACTGTTTTGCTGTTCTTCATTATTTTGATTGGCGTCTATCCGAATGGACTTTCCGTTCCGCTGCAGCTGACAATCGAAACCATCATGAAAGGGATAGGGGGGTGATGAACAATGGATATGGAAACCTTGCTCAACTATAAATGGAGTGTCATGACACCGGAGTTCATCATCCTCGGGACGGCGCTGCTGCTGTCGATTGTGGATCTTTTCATGAAGGAAGGCAAAAGCCGAAAATGGCTCGGATGGATTGGCTTTGCCGGCATTGCGGGCGCCATAGTTAGTCTTGCTTTCATGATTGGCGCAAAAGATACAGTGATTCTTTATGACACGTTTGTCCTGGATTCCTTTGCAAAAGCATTCAAATTCATTTTACTGCTTGGAGCAGCGCTTATTTTCCTGCTGGCCATCGATTATGAACCGCGCGAAGGGCTGAAGGAGCGGGGAGAATTCTATTACTTGCTGCTCGCAGCGCTTCTTGGAGCGATGATGATGGCATCAAGCCGGGATTTAATTACTTTATTTGTCGGCCTTGAGCTGCTGTCTATTTCCTCCTATATACTGGCGGGCTTGCGCAAAAAAAATCTAAAATCAAACGAATCAGCTCTGAAATATGTGATTAACGGCGGGATCTCAACGGCCATTACGCTTTTTGGGATGAGCTATATTTACGGTCTGACGGGAACCACAAGCCTGACAGAAATGATTCCGCAGCTGAACGCCTTAACAGAGTCAGGCTATCTCTATATTGCAGGAATATCATTCCTGCTCATTTTTGTCGGATTATCCTTTAAGATTGCAACGGTTCCTTTCCACATGTGGGCACCGGATGTGTACGAGGGAGCACCGACACCTGTTACAGCTTTTCTGAGCGCTGTTTCTAAAACAGCCGGGTTTATTATCATCCTTAGATTATGTTTGTCCGTCTTCGGCAACATTCCAGATGAAGATGGCATGCAGTCGATACTAGTTGTCTATCAAGGCTTTATCGCCGTTTTGGCTGCGATTACCATGATTGTAGGGAATACGGTCGCCTTAAGGCAGAAGAACATCAAGCGTCTGCTTGCCTATTCATCCATTGCACATGCCGGCTATGTGCTTGTCGGTTTTGTATCATTTGGCGGCTACTTTTACTTTGACGCCATCTGGTTCTACTTATTATCGTACGTCATCATGAATCTTGGCGCTTTTGCGATTGTGCAGGCTGTAGGAAGAAAAACAGGATCAGAGGATGTCACAGCTTTTGCGGGTCTGTATCACCGTTCGCCGCTTGCGGCAATCGCCGTCTCTATCTTTATCTTATCGCTTGCTGGACTCCCGGGTACGGCAGGCTTTATCGGGAAAATAACGATTTTCATGAATGCATTCACAAACAGCACGCCGCAGATCGTACTTGCTTCTATTATGATTGCGACAACCGTTGTCTCGTACTTTTATTACTTCGGCATCCTCTCCCAGGTCTTTTTTCGGAAAAAAGAAACCGAGGAGCCGTTTAAATGGAGTGCACCGCTTTTGATCGTGACGGTCATCTGCATGATTGCTACCATTCTGCTTGGAATCTTCCCGGGAGCGGCATTTGATTTTCTGAACTTGAATATTTCATAAATTTGCCACTAATCTTTACAAAAAAACCATCAAAGTGAGAGCAGAATTTTATATAATGGAAGAGGTGTAAAAGCCTCTTCTTTTTTTGTTTTCGTAAAAAGTGCTATGCTTGCTCTAAGAATAGCTACATATAGGAGTTGTTAAACCTATGCTTGATTTTAATCAGCAAGCACTGCTTGGCCTTTTGTCACATCTTGTATTCATTCCGGTTACATGGTGGGCACTGCAGGCGCTGCATATTGAAAAAGCCATGAAAAAAGGAAAAGTCATGCAAGCGCGTGCGCTGCTGATCCTGCTGACGATCGCCATCTCAGGCGCTGTAAGCAACTTTTTTCTTGATTATTTAATATGGTCCCGCCAGCTGCCTTTTTTATTTTAACGAACTTTTCAGTCAGCAAAAGGCATCCGCTTTTGTGATTCTAACGTTTAACTAATAAAGAACAGGGGAATATGACCTACAGATTACCTCAGGACAGCATGAACTTGTCTAACAATGACGACTTTTTCCACGTATACGCCCTTCTCAAACGGTAACAATGTTACTAAGGAGAGGACGTGGGTTACGATGAAGAAAGTCAGTCTGGCAATTATTATCTTTTTATTATTTCTTACAGGTACGGCTGTTGCCCAAGCTATTGGGTCGGACAAGAAAGAAGCTGAAATTGGAACGATTGTAGAAGGCATGGAAGCACAGGGAATTGATGTTAAAAAGTGGTCGATGTATTCAAAAAAAATGATTTCCGCTGAGGATCAATCTTTTGAAGAATTAACGAAACTTTTACAAACTCAATTTCGTCATTATAAGTGGTCGAATGAACGTGCGGATGGCAAGCTACATAAAGCATCGGGAATCTTTTTTAACGAAAAGACGGGATTTACAGAAAAGCTTCAAATTCAGTCAACCGACACAAACGGACAAAAACAATCGTATATCTTGTATGAGCTCAGCGGGGAAGGTTCAGGGAAAAATTGGACGCAGCTATATGAGTATGCGCAAGCTCATAGTTTCGACATTTTCCATGAAAATCCTACAATTTTCACTTGTGTAAATGGACAGCTTGATGATAAGATGAGTAGTGTTTTGCAATTGAAAGTCAATGGTTTGCTTAAACAATTTAACGCGGTGCCAGTTGAACAGCTTAAAGAAGAATCGTTCATCTCAGTATCCGCACTTACGTCAGATTGGGATCAGCTGATTCCAACAGATGAAGGCAGCATGAATATTCAAATTGCGCTCAGAGGCGCAGGATTGGGCGGTAATACTAGCGTTACAGTAGGAACACCAATCATAACGTCTGAATATTAATATATAGAAATTGGGACGCGGAGGGGAAGACCTTGGAAAAAATCATCGTCCGCGGCGGTCGTAAGTTAAACGGTACTGTTAAAGTAGAAGGTGCTAAAAATGCCGTTTTACCAGTAATCGCTGCATCTTTATTAGCCAGTGAACAAAAAAGCATAATTTGTGATGTGCCTACGCTCTCCGATGTGTATACAATCAATGAAGTGCTGCGCCATTTAGGTGCAGAAGTACACTTTGAAAATAACCAAGTGTTTGTAGATGCATCTAAAGAGCTAAATATGGAAGCTCCTTTCGAATATGTACGCAAAATGCGTGCTTCTGTTTTAGTTATGGGTCCATTACTTGCCAGAAATGGCCGTGCACGAGTGGCATTGCCAGGCGGCTGTGCGATTGGATCACGTCCAATTGATCAACATTTAAAAGGCTTCGAAGCAATGGGAGCTACTATCAAAGTTGGGAACGGATTTATCGACGCTGAAGTCTCTGGAAGACTTCGCGGGGCAAAAATCTATTTAGATTTCCCAAGCGTTGGAGCAACTGAAAATATCATCATGGCTGCAGCTCTAGCAGAAGGCACGACTATCTTAGAGAACGTAGCAAAAGAACCGGAAATCGTTGACCTTGCCAATTACATTAATGCAATGGGCGGCAAAGTACGCGGAGCCGGAACAGGCACAATTCGCATTGAAGGTGTAGAAACACTTAAAGGCGTTAAGCATCATATCATTCCTGACCGCATTGAAGCTGGAACTTTCATGGTTGCAGCAGCTATTACAGGCGGAAATGTATTGGTTCGCGGTGCTGTGCCGGAACACTTAACTTCTTTGATCGCAAAAATGGAAGAAATGGGCGTTCAAATTTCTGAAGAAGAAGACGGACTTCGTGTCATCGGACCAGAAAAACTGAAATCCATCGACATTAAAACAATGCCTCATCCAGGCTTCCCGACAGACATGCAATCTCAAATGATGGCATTGCTGCTGAGAGCTGAAGGCACTTCCATGATTACGGAAACTGTTTTCGAAAACCGCTTCATGCACGTGGAAGAATTCCGCCGCATGAATGGGGATATTAAAATTGAGGGCCGTTCAGTTATCATCAATGGTCCAGTTAATATGCAAGGTGCAGAAGTGGCAGCAACAGACTTGCGCGCTGGAGCAGCACTTGTTCTTGCAGGTTTAGTTGCAGACGGCTATACTCGTGTAACAGAGCTTAAGCACGTTGACCGCGGATACGTTGACTTCCACGGCAAACTTGCTGGAATCGGTGCTGACATCGAACGCATCACTGAAGAGAGCACTGTTAAATCCGAGCAGGCTGTAAGCGACATGAACGCATAAAATACGTACATCTAAAGAAGTTGGAGTCCTCGGATTCCAGCTTCTTTTTTGTTTAGGGAAGTATAAAATTTTTATGCATCGATGTCTAGCTCCATCGCTCAGGCTCCTCGGCCAGAACAAATCCGTCAAAAAAGGCGGGACCCGGACTTTTCTGCCGGATTCATAACTGTCTGTCAGAGCTAAACGGGCGCTTCCGCTTTTCTTGTAAAAGAAAAATACTTTATTAGTGTTGGTGTTTTTATTATGATTTATACATCACATATCACGTTTTTTTGCATAAAATAAACAGCAATTGACGACGATGAATGCGAGGGAGGGTTTTTATGAAATTCTTGACGGCTTTATTTTTAATCATCGCATTTTCATTGTTCTCGTTTACGAGTGATTTACTGTCTTTGCTGACGGGTGATTATATCGGACTCACCATTCGGAGAGACCCCGATTTTTCAGACTTATTTATCTATCATGATATTGCCCTGCACAGTAAGTTTTATGTGATCACAAAAATGGGGCACGCCTTTTTCTTTCTTTTTTTTACGATGATCATGACTTACATGTATCGGATGCGCACAGCGATCTTATGGGCGGTGTTCCTCGCTGCATCATCAGAGATCCTCCAGCTGTATACAATGCGCAGCGGCAGGATTGTTGATATGATCTATGACCTGTCAGGAGCATTAGCAGGAATTATTCTAATTAAACTCATTTCAGCTTATTCAAAACACGTGCAAATTGTCGAAGGAAATCGGCAGAAAATGTAGAAATAGACAGTGGAAGCAAAAGGGAATTCTTCAGATTAAAGCGTTTTTCAGTCATAAATGGTTGTCCACCTCCATAGTATTGAGTAGAGACGGTAAACGACATATCGGATATGGAGGCTCTTAGATGAAATCTTGGAAACCAATACTTTTAGTTCTTGCCGGATTATTTCTCATCATATTAATGATCCCAACCCTGTTAGTCGCCCCTTTTATGAATCAAACCAAGGGTGAGCTATCAGAAGACCTTCAAGCCAAAAAGGATGAACAAGTCATGCTGGCCAAATCAATCATTGATGTACCCGTGTACCGCAGCGGTTCGGAAAAAATCGAAAACATTCCATTAGAAGAATACGTCATCGGTGTCGTTGCCTCAGAAATGCCTGCAGATTTTGAAGACGAAGCGCTGAAAGCCCAGGCACTGGCAGCCCGGACTTATATCGTAAAACAATTAATGAGTGAACAAACGATAAGTGTCCCAACTGGTGCAGTCGTCAGTGACACGACCGCCCATCAGGTGTTTAAAAGTGATGCAGAGCTGAAAAAGCAGTGGGGCAAGGACTATGATTGGAAAATCAAAAAGGTGTACAATGCAGTTGCCACTACACAAGGTCAAATCTTAACATATGAAAACAAACCAATTGAAGCCTCCTTTTTCTCAACAAGCAACGGTTACACTGAAAACTCAGAGGAATACTGGGCAGCATCCCTGCCTTATTTAAAAAGCGTTGAAAGTCCATGGGACGAAAAATCACCAAAATACTATGACCGAATCGCCATCAAAGTGAGCGATTTCGAGAAGAAACTTGGAGTGACACTTGATTCAGACGGAGAAGTAGGAAAAGTTATTGAACGAACCTCAGGCAAACGAGTAGCCCAGGTCGACATCAACGGCAAAAAACTGAACGGCCGCGAAATCCGTGAAAAGCTGGGCCTCCGCTCAAGCGACTTCACCTGGCAGCTTAAAGGCGATCAAGTTCTCATCACTACAAAAGGCTTTGGCCACGGCGTCGGCATGAGCCAATACGGAGCCAACTTCATGGCCCAGGACGGAAAAAAATACAAAGACATCGTCAGCTACTATTACCAGGGAGCACAAGTGGCGAATGTCGAACCGTTTGTTACGCAGTTTACGGCTCGGAATTAAGTGGGGAGCGCAGGGGATTTTTGCCTGCGCTTTTTTGTGTGTGGGTAAATAAAGTGTGGAGTACAATAAGATGAATCGAAATCAATTTAATTTCACAGAAGAATGGTCTTTATCTAGTTGCTCTTGGCACATTGATTTCTTTTGAAGTGTAGAAGTAAATATTTTGTAGCGTGCGAACCCTCAATATAAAGGTTACTATCCAAAACTTGTGTTTCACTATTCGCTTGAGGCCTGTAACTCCTCGCTTATAGTTATGGTTTTATCATTAGAAATATAAAAATTCAAAACTTTTCTTTTCTAGTGGAGAATAGGTGGAAGGTTTTGGAGATTGTTTGTGTCTTTCATGCTTACATGTAGTTCATTCATATCATTAACAGCTGCATAAAAGACATCCTTTACATCGAAAATATCTTTTCTTTCTAACTCCTCATAAAGCCATGATTCATTTAAATTTCTTGAATAAAGGATTTTTCCATAGATCTCTCCATCAATAACAACTGGTACATCAATTCCCTTATTTAAAACATTCGGTTGTGGCAGAGTATGTTCGACGCGTGCATTTTCCTTTTCAGGATACAATTTAACAGATAAATATCCATTTGCTTCAACTATAGCTAATTCAACATCCTTTACATTGAAAATTTGTTGTTCTCTTAACATCTGTAAAATGTTATCGATCGAATACTGTATTTTTTTCATTTTGTTCACTAAAAATTGTCCTTGATAAATGACTATTGTAGGTTCAAATGTTAACAAACGGCCTATTTTCCGATTTTTGATTTTCCAAGTCGCAGTAAATTTCTGTAGTAAAGCTATTGCAATAATGGCAATCGCTGTATAAATATGATTAATCTTTGGATCTGCAATATCAGCACCAACTACAGCACCCAAAGTTAAAATGACTAAAAAATCAAACACCGGCAATTCACCTATGGAGCGTTTCCCCATATAAACGGTTGCAAATAGTGCTAGTGGCAAAATGGTGACAATTCGGCCTAAAACTTTTAATATTTGTAATGTATATTCCATGAAATCACCTCATATAGGGAACTTTACATTTTAATATGACACAGTTATGTATTAATTATTTACATGCCAATGGAAAGATAAAAAAGCTCTAGACAGTCCTTATCTCTACAGCTGAATTTCTTCACATTTATTTTCTAAATATTTGAAAGGAGGATAGTAATGATAATGAATGAAAGCTCTAAATTATTCAATTATATGGCGCAATTCTATAGAAGGAGGAAGCAGGAGTGAGAAGGTGAAGGTTATTAGGAAAGATAGAAAACGCCCCAAAAAGGCGTTCAATTTAATCATTATTATTGACTTTACCATCGTTCCCCTTATCAATACCAGTAACATTATTAACTACTTGAGCAACCAAGTTTAACCCCTGATCTACAGGATTCATTGAATCTGATTTTTGATCAATATCTTTTGATTTTTCTTGTCTTTTCATTTTTATCGCCTCCAATAGTTAGGATTGATCATAAATCAAAAAATATTACAAATTAATATTGGTACACAGTACTAAAATTTGGATACAGTGCAAAATATGTGTTTCTTATTTTATATAAACTTAAATACAAACTAAAAATGGCAGTGGTATTACCAGTAAAATTAAATGTACTCTGATGACCGGCAAAAACACGCTGAAATTTATGCGAATTTATATGGTTTCCCTACTAAAACATCAAAATAGCATACCAAAAGCTATGCTAATCGGTATGCTATTTATACAGTTAATTAATATGTTTGAACCTCTGAATTACCCCCAGTCTCGTTTTTAAGTCATTCAACTACTCTCTTCCCCACAATCACCAAATCACGCTCAATCCCGTCAAGTTCAGCAACACCAGGCATGTTAGCCCACTTCTCAAAGCCGAAGCGTTTGAAGAGGCGCAGGCTTGCTTCATTATGGCCGAAAACAAAGCCGAGAAGTGTTTTGATCCTAAGCTGCGGGCAAGCATCAATCGCCGCCTGCATGAACGTGGTGCCGATTCCTTTGCCGCGTACGTTTTGATCAATATAAATGCTGACCTCTGCTGTATATTGATAGGCAGCTCTTCCGTAGAAGGATTCAAAGCTCAGCCAGGCGACAATCTGATCGCCGTCCTCCATGACCCAAAGCGGACGCTGATCTGTATGCTGGTGAAACCACCCTTCACGATCTGCAACGGTAACAGGAGTTAAGTCTGCCGTAACGGCTCTGCTTTCAATTGTCGAGTTGTAAATCTCTACGATGGCAGGCAGGTCGCCGATCACGGCTTTTCGAATAGGTAAACTCATATCTGATCACTCCGCATCATTTAACTTTTGAAAAATAGACGTAATAAACGAAGGACGCTTTGCAAAATACGTAATCTTCATAATATAGAAAGACACAAGTACACCAATCGCATCCTTCACTAAATCAATCACTGTAGCAGACCGGTACGGAACAAAGAATTGATGAATTTCATCTGTTGCCCCATATAAAATAGATACCACGGCTGCAAGAATACTTGCTTTTACGGTCCAGCTTTGATGAGCAGCAAGCGCCAGGGCAATCAGCCAATAGAGAATGCCGAATTCAATCAAGTGAAGCGATTCCTTCATTAAGCGGTCAAATGAAAAAGGGGTGTTGATAATCGCATCTGCCGGCATGCTTGATAGAATCCATATGAGAATCATATAAAGAATGGGTGCCAGTGTCAGCATCCATTTAGAGAAAGATTTCTTCATGACCCGTGCTCCTTCAGGTTGCTGATGGAACATAGTATACCATGAGTGAAATAAAAATTTTAGAATCCATACATAATTTAATAAAAGGAAGCAGAAAATAAGTTTTTAACTTTTTTTGATAGAGGTGTATATATTTTCAGAATTTTGTTCAGAATGATTGCTGAGGTGATGATAGAATGAGAGAGGAAGAAACTAAACGTACTTCTCAAAACTCGAAAATGCAACAATTCTTCAGAAAGCGTTGGGTATTCCCAGCAATCTACTTAGTAAGTGCAGCATTGATTTTGACAGCCGTGTTATGGTATCAGGCTTTAGGCAATGGAGATTCAGCAAATGATCCGATTGACCAAGGAACATCTTATCAAGATGAGCCAACGCAAGAAGTGAACTCAGCTGTAGAAAACTTCGCAATGCCGGCAGCTGATTCAGACGCAGTATCCGTTATCCGCAAGTTCTATGAAAAAGATGCATCAGCAGAAGAGCAAGAAGCAGCACTCGTTTCCTATAATAATACGTACGAGCCTAGCAAAGGAATTGACTTGGCAAAAGAAGATGGTCAGGAATTCGAAGTTGCAGCTTCACTAAGCGGAACTGTTACGAAAGCTGAAAAAGATCCACTACTTGGAAATGTTATTGAGATCGAGCACGCAGATGGTGTAACAACTGTTTACCAATCTTTAGCAACTATGCTTGTTGCAGCTGGTGACGATGTTGAGCAAAACGAAATCATCGGACAAGCTGGACAAAGCCTGATCCAAGAAGAAGATGGCGTACATGTTCACTTTGAAATCCGCAAAGACGGCACTGCAGTGAATCCATTAGACTTCATGGACAAACCTCTTACTTCATTAAACGACGTGAATGTTGAAAAAGAAGCGCCTGTTAAAGAAGAAGCGCCGGCTAAAGAAGAAGAGCCAGCTAAAGAAGATGAAAAAGGTGCTGAAGAAGAAAAAGGCACTGAAGAAGAAAAAGAAGACGCTGAAAAAGGCACTGAAGACGAAAAAGGTGCTGAAGAAGACAAAGAAAAAGAAGATGCTGGTAAAGAAGGCAAAGAGAAAGGCAATTCTGAAGAAAACCAATCTCAAGCTTCAGACAGCACAAAAAGCGCTTAATAAGCAACACCATATAGATTGTCTATCCAATAGGGATAGACTATTTTTTTTGCCGAGTATCGACAAATTTCTCGGGAAATATCTGAGGAAAAATCAAGTGGCATATATTCTAGTGGGGATGTTTAACTGATGCGCATTTGAACAAGTTCTAGAACATCTCTATTTTCGGCAGTCACTTTAGACAGCTGTTTAAATCCGCTTTTGAGCTCAGTCGTGACATTACCGATGCTGCTTTGCAGCATTTCGTACTGATACGCCGTTTCTCCTCTATGCTGCTTCTGCCCGCTTTCCAGACTCTCAACTCTTGTTTCCATGCGATCCATTTTAGTTTCAAGCTTAATCATACGATTATCAAGCTTATCCATGCTGAGCTCCAGGGTATCCATGCGATTTTCCAGCTTATCCATCTTTTCGTCAAGCCGATCTAATCTGTGATTAACCTTATCAAACTGGCTGTTCATTTGATCCATAAATTTTAATAAAAGTTCTTCCATATTTGATTCACCTCCTAAAATTTAGTGTACCACAGCTTGTCTTTTAAGTGTGATTCCGCCATTTTATAAAAAAATTCGCACAAATCCCTTGTCCCTCTTGACTTTTTAGCATATATCTTCACCCAAGCTAATAAAATGTTACAAACCTAACAAAGAGAGTGTATGAGGTGAGGGATCGTGAATATTTTTCGTAAACGCAGCAATGGTGCTATTATACATTCAGCTAAGCGGAAAATGGCTGCTGTAACTAAGTATGCGAGTCTCATTTCACACTTCTCACATCCATTTTAGGGAGGTCGAGTGGTGTGCACGATTACATCAAAGAACGTACTATCAAGATTGGAAAGTATATCGTGGAGACGAGGAAAACTGTTCGCGTGATTGCGAAGGAATTTGGCGTTTCTAAAAGTACTGTCCATAAAGATTTGACTGAAAGACTGCCTGAAATCAATCCAGAGCTTGCGAATGAAGTGAAAGAAATCCTTGATTATCATAAATCGATACGCCATTTAAGAGGCGGGGAAGCGACGAAGCTTAAGTATCGGAAGGAGGATATCCTTCAAGAAGAACCAGTAAAATGAAGAAGTTAAATGTCTATCTTGAGAGATAAGAAAGAATTAAATTTTTCGCATTGGTGTCCAGCATCAACGCTCAGGCTCAACGGCTAGATAAGGATCCGCAAGTATGGGCAAAAAGCGCCTTTACTGGCGGATCCTTATCTGTTGTGCCTGGGCTGAACGGGTGCTTGCGCATTTCGTGGTGTCCAGCTCCACCTCCTAGCCCCTCGGCCAAAACGGATCCGTCTGTAAAGGCAAAAAGCGCCTTTTCAGCCGGATCCTTATTGGTCTGTCGGGTCTAAACAGTCGGTTCCGCATTTCGTGGTGTCCAGTTCCGCCTCCTTCCCCCTCGGCCAGAACGAAAGTCTCCAATTAATTTGGAAACCCTATGAATTAATTCCATAACCCCTCTAATTAAATTGAAAACCCCATCAATTCGGTATTGACTCCTCGATCTGACCAGTCGGTTCCGCATTGCTGGGTGTCTAGCTCCACCTCCTAGCCCCTCGGCCAGAACAAATTCCCCCAAAAAGTCAAACCCGGACTTTTCGGAGGAATTCTTATCTGTCTGTCGGGTCTGAACAGTCGGTTCCGCTTTTCTTGTAATTTCGACAAATCCCAACATGAAATTTTACAATTTCATACTTTTTTTAGTAATTTATGATACAATATGAAATTAGGGCACAAAGTAGGAATTGCTGGGATCAGATTGCAAGGAGGATATGGTAAGAATGTTTGCAAGGGATATAGGAATTGACCTTGGTACTGCAAATGTACTAATTCACGTAAAAGGTAAAGGCATCGTTTTAAACGAGCCGTCTGTAGTTGCACTTAATAAGAACACAGGCAAGGTTCTTGCTGTTGGAGAAGAAGCAAGAAAAATGGTAGGACGTACTCCTGGGAATATTGTTGCGATTCGTCCTTTAAAAGACGGAGTCATCGCTGATTTTGAAGTAACAGAAGCAATGCTGAAGCATTTCATCAACAAACTGAATGTAAAGGGTTTATTGACGAAACCGCGGATGCTTATCTGCTGTCCGACGAATATCACCTCTGTTGAGCAAAAAGCCATTAAGGAAGCTGCTGAAAAAAGCGGCGGAAAACATGTTTTTCTTGAAGAAGAACCAAAGGTCGCTGCAATTGGCGCCGGCATGGACATTTTTCAGCCAAGCGGAAATATGGTAGTAGATATTGGCGGTGGAACGACAGATGTCGCAGTTCTTTCTATGGGCGATATTGTCACCGCCTCTTCTATTAAGATGGCTGGGGACAAGTTCGATATGGAAATCCTGAATTACATCAAAAAAGAGTACAAGCTCTTAATTGGTGAACGTACGGCTGAGGATATTAAAGTGCAAGTAGCGACAGTGTTCCCAGGCGCACGCAATGAAGAAATTGCCATTCGCGGAAGAGACATGGTATCAGGCCTGCCTCGTACCATTACCGTTAATTCTGAAGAAGTAGAAGGCGCACTGCGTGAATCAGTAGCCCTTATCGTTCAAACTGCAAAAAGCGTACTCGAGCGCACTCCGCCTGAACTTTCTGCGGACATCATTGACCGCGGCATTATCTTGACAGGCGGCGGAGCCCTCCTGAACGGCCTTGATCAGTTAATGGCAGAAGAATTAAAGGTTCCTGTCTTAATCGCAGAAAACCCAATGGACTGTGTAGCAATCGGCACAGGCATCATGCTTGATAACGTCGATCGCCTTAATAGACGCAAGTTTGGATAATAATATGGAAAAACATCAGTTTTTGGACTGGTGTTTTTTTGTTCTCCTATAAACCTTTCGAGAATCCAGCCGATTTTAAGAGTGTACCTTCGATTTTTAATAAAATTTACAAAATTAAACTGTGCTGTTCCCATTAGTCAGATATAATGAAAATAGAAAATATTGTCGAAAAAAGAGAGAGTGCTCTCTTATGAGGTGAAAGAATGCTACGAGGTTTTTATACAGCGACTGCAGGGATGCTTGCCCAGCAGCGAAGAACAGAAATGCTGTCCAATAACATAGCCAATGCGAATACACCGGGATATAAATCGGATCAGGCTTCACTTAAGGCGTTTCCGGAGATGCTGCTGCAAAGAATTGAAAGCAGTAAGGTTCCTTCTCCTGCTTCGCCTGCTGTCGGTACTCTTAATACCGGCGTATACCTTCAGGAAATGATTCCTCAATTTACTCAAGGCGACCTCCGTGAAACAGGTCTCTCAAGCGATGTAGCCCTAGTAGAAGAGCTGGTTCCATACAACGCGGAGACGAATGCGAAAGGTGCTTTGTTCTTTGCAGTACAAACCCCGGAGAATGAAGTGCGTTACACACGTAATGGGCAGTTTACTAGAAATGAAAACGGCGAGCTTACTCTCGAGGGGAATCCTGTCCTTGGAACGAATGGCCAGCCGATTTCAGTTGCTGCTGATCAGTTTGAAATCACATCTGACGGAACGGTTAGAGTCGATGGTATTGAACAGGCTCAAATTGAAATTGTCTTCGCAGTTGATACAAGAACGCTGATCAAAGAAGGAAATGGCCTTTTCAGAAGTGAAAATGAATTGCAGACTGCAGTAGGCAATCCTGATATTTCGTACCAGTTGAAACAAGGCTATGTGGAAGGTTCAAATGTGGATGTTTCAAAAACCTATACAGAAATGATGACAGCCTACCGCGCTTTTGAAGCGAACCAAAAAGTGCTGCAGGCTTACGATAGAAGTATGGACAAAGCCGTGAATGAAATCGGCAGGGTAAGATAAGAGGGGGATGGGTATGCTTCGTTCGATGATCACGGCTACTAATACATTAGGTCAGCTGCAAAAACAGTTGGATATGATCGGAAATAACATGGCAAACATTGATACACAAGGGTACAAACGTACTCAAACAGGCTTCTCGGAGCTCCTTAATCAGCAAGTCAACAATGCAGGACTAAATGATGATCCTGCTGGACGATCCACGGCTCTTGGCGTTCGGCCTGGAGTTGGAGCGATGCTTAAAGGACAATTTGTGTATACTCAAGGCAGCATCAAGGTAACCGACCGGGAGCTTGACATTGCCCTGACAAAGCCTGGCCAATTCCTGCAAGTAGAAGCAGGCGGTGAGGTGCAGTATACACGTGATGGCGCTCTTTACTTGAACCCTGCCGAAAATGGCCAGCTGCAGCTTGTCACGGCTGAAGGCCACGCTGTTCTTGATGAAAATCAAAACCCGATTTTCTTTGATGATACATTTAAAAATTTGAAGGTAACCGCAGATGGCAGATTAACCGCAGTTCCGGGTAATCAATCCGTTCAATTAGGAATTGTTGGAGTAAATCAGCAATCTATGCTTGAAAAACAGGGCGGAAATCGGTACGCTTTAAGTGAGAACGCGCCAAACGGAACAATTGAATTTTTGAACGGTGATCAAATTGGCGTTCAGCAAGGCGCACTTGAAATGTCAAATGTGGATCTTTCAAAAGAAATGACGGAGCTGATGGTAGCTCAGCGGTCTTATCAACTAAACTCAAAATCTATCACCATGGGCGATCAAATGCTCGGGCTAATCAATAGTGTGAGATAAACGAAGGGGTTTTTTACAGTGAGTACAAACGAACAGTCTCGTGAAGAAGTGGAAAAAACAGAAAAAATAGATGAAACCAGCAGGCAAAAAATTAGAATAAGGCTTATTCCGATCTGGCTGCGTATTGTTCTATTGCTTTTTTTCATGGCCATTGCGGCAATCTGCGGTGCGATGATTGGCTACGGTGTACTCGGTGATGGAAAGCCGGCAGATGTCTTCGATAAACAAACATGGCAGCACGTCTTTGACCTGGTGGAAAAAGAATCCGAAAAATAAGGAGGGCTAAGCCCTCCTTTTTGTGTATAATAGAACGAATAGGTTGTACTAGGAGGAGGTACTAAAATGTTAGACATCAATCAAATCAAAGAAATCATCCCGCACCGCTATCCGTTCTTGCTCATCGATAAAATCCTTGAAGTAGACGAAGGCAAGCGTGCGATCGGACTAAAAAACGTAACGGCAAACGAAGAATTCTTCAACGGCCATTTCCCAGAATACCCAGTCATGCCCGGCGTCCTAATCGTTGAAGCCCTCGCTCAAGTCGGCGCTGTTGCCATGCTGATCAAAGAAGAAAACCGCGGCCGCCTGGCATTCTTCGCAGGCATCGACAACTGCCGCTTCAAAAAGCAAGTAACACCAGGCGACCAGCTTCGCCTCGAAGTCGAAATCATCCGTCTGCGCGGCTCACTTGGCAAGGGCAAAGGCGTTGCTACAGTTAACGGCGAAGTCGTATGTGAAACAGAATTAATGTTTGCTTTGGGTGAGAAGAAAGAATAAGTTTTGGAGGCGATCCTTTTGTGGGGTCGTTTTTTTGTTGCTGGTTTCTGGGAAGTATATTGTAAAAAGAAAGTATTTCGTCTAAACCGGAAAGGATTTATCGGTTCTCGTTAGAAAAAGAGGCATTCGGGCAAGCCATCCCGGGAAAATGAAAAGGCTAAATAGCCAAGTGCAAGTAGAAAAAGCCACTATTTCGCACTGACAATGAAATGAGCAGCTACCTGCTTTGTACTCTTAAATATAACCTTTTCCTCCAAAAAACTTTACTAAGTATAATCCCCCAATTTCTGGACACCCTAACCACGACCAAGCAGAACCAAGGTCCAATCCAGAAAGGGGCATAATCATGAACACTAAATGGTTCCTTAAAATTTCAGGTGCATTACTGGCAGCTATGCTGATTGCCGGCTGTGCGGATGATCAGGATCCAGCGCCGCCGGAAGATAACAATATGGAAGAAGAAGTGCCGAACGATGAGACACCTCCTGCTGAGGACGAAACAGAGAAGGATATGGAGCAGGATATGGAAGAAGACATGCAGGATGATGAGAACAACATGGAAGACGAGAACGAAATGGAACATGACATGGAAAAAGACATGGAAGACGAAAACAAGTAAAGAAAAAAGTCCGCTCACGTTTGAGCGGACTTTTTCACGTTTAATTCTCTTTGTTCATTTAGTTTTTGTGTGAACGCCTGCTTTAGCTCATCACCCTCCAGACCTTTTGTCAGAAGGTCCGCAAGCAATTTTTCAGGCTCGTGCTTTGCTTTTCGCGCAAGCATCCGTCCTTCAAATAAGACAGATATATGTTCTTCCAGGACCATGATGGATTTAATCTTCGCCTTGATCTCGGCGGGTTTGTTGGTTTTCTTGGAAATGGTCACAAAAAGAGGCAGTTCTTGTTTCTGCTGAGAGAGCGATTCAAAGTATGAGCGGTGTTCCTCTGGTAAAAGAGCCTCAATCATCCAGTGGTTTTCCCCGTCTTCTTTGTTGATGATCAGTCCGTCCGATAAGGGGATCTCTTCTAATCGAGCACCATTTTCACCCTGCACTTCAATAGTCAGCCCTACGAGTCTAAACGTTTTCATAAATACCCTCCTTGGTCCAGTTTATCGTCCCTGTGTAGTTATTGTTACATTATACCATACAGGAAGAGCGGGGGACCAATCGAGGGATGAGCAGAATGAATCAATTAAATAATTGAAAATAAGAGGGAAAAAGAGGAAAGAGTAGCATTAATACAAAATATTACAATAAATAAGTAAAAATGCCTATATTTGCAGTTTTTCACAAAGCCGTAAATTTGCTATGGTAAAATAGCAAACTTTAAGGAATGAGGCTGATCAATGGAGACGATTAAGTTAAAAACAATTTCGGTAAAAGATCTGCAGACAACTGGTGAGATGGTAAGAGAAAGTTTAGAAGACAAGCCATTATTATTAAAAATAGGGGAGATCGTTGCGGGAAAAACGAAATATTACCACTTCCAAGTGCACAGGGAAGCATCAGTAGAAATATTATATGAAACAAAAGACAAACTGCAAATCGTACGAATTCTTTTTGATTTACTGAAAAATGAAATGTCCATTCAATCATTCCTATGGACGGACGAAACCAAGCGTTATGAAGAAGCACCCATTCAAAATGAACTCATCGCATCACAAGCATTTCAAGCTATTCTCCAAAGCATCACTTTCTCTGGCCATGAACAGCAATCCTATTTATTTCAACTACAAAGAAAATAGGAGCATACAGAGTGAAATCTGCTGAATTCTTTTAGAAAAAACAAAAATCCTGTTAGAAAAAACACTTTTTACAGCATGAAAACATCATTTTCAAGATTTTACCTAATTCCAAATACCTACTACAATAGCCTTGTAAGCTAAAGAGAGGAGGAATTAGGTGATAAACTCAGTCACGCTGGTCGGACGGTTAACAAAGGATCCTGAAATGCGCTACACAGCCGAAGGAGCGCCTGTTGCCAACATCACACTGGCAGTGAGCCGCTCATTTAAAAATGCAGCGGGTGACATGGACACAGACTTCGTCAACTGCACCTTGTGGAGAAAAACAGCAGAAAACACAGCCAACTATTGCCGAAAGGGCTCTATCGTAGGCGTATCAGGACGCATCCAGACCCGCAACTATGAAAACGCAGAAGGCAGGCGCGTCTACATCACAGAAGTCGTCGCAGACTCCGTTCGCTTCATGGGCGGCAAAACCCGTGAACTCGCAGTAACGGAAAAATAACAAAACCCTCAGCAACCCCTCACAGAAACAGAATCAAGGAACTCCCCACTTCCTCACTTAACTAGCCGGAAATCTCCGGCTAGTTCTTTCTTGAGACGGGACAATTAGGATATAATAAAACAAAGAAAGCGAGGTATCAACTGATGAATGAAGAGCTGTTAACCCGAATTCTCACTGGTATCCACGGAATCAGAGGAGATGTGTCTGAGATAAAAACAGACATAGCCGTACTAAAGAAAGACGTCTCCACCCTCAAAACAGACATGACAGAAGTAAAAGCGGATGTCTCGAATTTGAAAGCGGACGTCTCAAGCCTAAAAATAGACGTCTTAACCCTGAAAACTGACATGACAGAAGTAAAAGCGGATGTTTCGAATCTGAAAGCGGATGTCTCAAATCTAAAAACAGACGTTTCAAGTCTAAAAACAGATATGTCGGATATGCGATCTGAATTACTTAAAGAACTGGCCATTTTAGAAGGCAAGCTCGATGATAACGAAGCAAAAAGCGGGACTAGAGACGCGGCGCTTCTCAAAGAAATGTCGCACCAGCGCATGGAACTCAAATACTTGAAGCAAAAATCAGCAGAGCACGAAATCGAGATTTTCAAATTACATGAGATGAATCAGCCTTAAACAGAAGGTTGATTTTTTTACGTCCAATTAGGAGGTATATGGAAAAATGAAAGTATCTCCTTTAAACTGGCAAGTATATACTTGGTTTCCGCTAGTAAAAGAGCCATTCCAGAAAGTAAAACCCCCATTTTGGAAAGTAAACCATCTTTCTGCCGGAATTTCCCTACCAACAGTAATACCCAACCCCCAGATACCCAACTGCACATAAAAAAACCAGCCCAAACCAGACTGGCCCCACAAAATCCCTATTTCCCAACCTTCTTGCCAATCAGCTCATACAGCTTCTTCCACTCTGCACTCATTGTTTCCTTTTTCACATCGTCATCTTTTTTCTTGCTCATGTCGCGCGCCTCCTAGCTCATGGAGAGGGTAAAGAGCTCTTCCAGTTCATCTGTGGACAGCTCCGTGATCCAGCTCTCGCTTTGGATAATTTCATCGTTCAGGGATTGCTTTTTATCCAGCATGCCATCAATCTTCTCTTCGATTGTTCCCGTTGTAATCAGCTTATGCACATGGACAAATCGGTTTTGACCGATGCGATAGGCGCGGTCTGTTGCCTGGTTCTCAACAGCCGGGTTCCACCAGCGGTCATAGTGAACGACATGGTTCGCAGCGGTTAAGTTCAATCCGGTTCCTCCGGCTTTCAAAGACAAGATCAAAATCGAATACTCTTTATTCTGGAACTGCTCCACCATCTTATCACGTGCCGCTTTTGCCACACTGCCGTTTAAGAACAAGACTTTCTCTCCAAACTCACGCTCTAGCAAGGATTGAATCATCTCACCCATGCCGATATACTGCGTGAAGATCAGACAGCTTTCATCCTGTTCACGTATCGCCGTTACAAGCTCAAGCAGCTTCTCAATTTTATGAGAGCGTGTCGTCACGGACGCTGCACGTTCCTCTTTTAAATACAGCGCAGGGTGATTACAGATCTGCTTCAGCTTTCCGAGCATCTTCAGAATCAGCGCCTTCCGCTGCATACCCGCAAGCTGTGAAACCTGATCAAAGGTATCCTTAACCAGCTGTTCATAAAGTGACGCCTGCTCAACCGTTAGCGGGATATACTCTTTCTGCTCCTGCTTCTCTGGCAGATTCAGCGCAACCTGCTCATCACGCTTCGTCCGGCGCAGCAGGAACGGCTTAATCAGCTGCTGCAGGTTTCCGATAATTGCGGGATCCCGATCCTTCTCAATCGGAAGTACAAATTTCTTATGGAAACTATGCAGACTGCCAAGAAATCCTGTATTGATAAAATCAAATATCGACCATAATTCCGTTAAACGATTCTCCATCGGCGTTCCTGTCAGGGCGATATGATGCTGGCCCTTTAACTTCCGTATCGCTCTGGACTGCTTCGTGTGCGCATTTTTAATGTTCTGAGCTTCATCCAAACAAATCGCGCTCCACGTAACGGAAGCAATCTCTTCATGATCCGCGTGAGACAGGCCGTATGAGGTCAAAACAATATCCGTATCGGCTAGCGATACATGAAAATCCTCACCCTTTGCCCGATTTGGACCGTAATGAAGATGAACCTTCAAATCAGGAGCAAACTTCTCAATCTCCTTCTGCCAGTTACCTAGAACCGAAGTTGGCGCAATAATAAGAAACGGTGCTTCACGTTTTTCATGCTCCACTACATAAGCAAAATAAGCTATCATCTGTATCGTCTTCCCGAGCCCCATATCGTCCGCTAAGCAAGCGCCAAAATGGAATTTCCGCAGAAACAGCAGCCAGTCAACCCCTTGCTGCTGATAAGGACGCAGATCGCCATGAAAAGAAGCTGGCACATCGTGCTTTGGAATATCCGTTATCTCCGTCAGCTGCCGAAGCATCGACTTCATCTGACGGCTAAGCTCAATATGAATATTCGCAAACGCACGCGAATCAAGCACCTCATCATCACGATCACGTGCATCAGCCAGCTCCTGCTGCAGAATATCGGAAAAGTGCAGTCCTTCTTTTTCGGCTTTTTTCAAAATCGACTGCACATGTTTAATAAATGCAGGATCCAGCTTAATCCACTGACCTTTAAAATTCACAAGGCGGCGGTTATCATTCACCATGCCCATGAACTCTTCCTCACTCATCTCAACGCCATTCGTCGCAAAACGCCAGTTGAAATCAATCAGCGAGTTCATGCCGACAAAGGATTGTCCACGCGGGGCTGACGACATCTTCGCCTTCAGCATCACTTTTGAATCACGGACAACCTGCCACCATGAAGGCAAGAGGATCTCCACGCCAGTGTTGACAAACGTTTCACTCGCGCTTGTTAAAAAGAGCCACGCCTCATCCTCGGTAATATGCGTGTTTCCATTTTGAAAAGACAACCAAGGTACAATTTCCTCAAAGCGCTGCTGCTCGCGTTCAATCCGGTCCATATACCCCCGCCAAGGAGTAGGCAAATCCTTAAGCCCTTGAAAAAGGTGAAACGAATCAGGGTTCTTGCGGTCTCGCAAAAACAGCTCAAGCTTCCAATCGTCGCCATCATAATCCGGTTCATTTAACCGGAGTCCAATCGTAAACGGAGCATCGTCGATTAAGAAACCGATCTTCTCAAGCCAGTCGCGCTCATCGAGAAAATGACCTTCAAACTTCTCAGTAGCGGCATAAGTTTCCACAATGTCGCTCCAAGCAAGTTTCAGATCCGAATTCCTCTCAATCAAATCGCTCACAGCCGCAGACAGCCAATCCGCCGTAAACCCTTCAAGCTCACCGGCAGTATCTCGCCATCCAAACGCACCATTCTTCCACCGTTCAAAATCAGGCATAAACTCGCCGTTCACGATACAATCATATATCGCCTCAGCTGCATCAATCAGCGGGACAGCATCGCCGCTGTACTCAATATCAGCCAGTGAATTCGTGGTATCTTTTCCGATCAGCTCAACCATCATCCAAGGAGACAGCAGAACAGAAGGGACCCCAATGTAGCTCACATCTTCAAGCAGAGATCCAAAGAAAGAGGATTTATGCCATGTGAACAAGTAGCGCCGCATATGATTCGTGCCGAGCGTTTTCTCATCCTTCGTCGTGCACCATACGTAAAAGTGAAAATTCTCGATTTGTTCCGTATGGACGGAGATCTTCAAATCATTCAGCATGAATCAACTTTCCTCTCTTCAGCTCCTCTTGAAAAGCACGCAGGCGCCGGTGCTCATGTGATAGCTTTTCAAGATAGATGTCAAATTGTGTCTCATTCTTTACCTTCTTATATAGAGAGCGAGCCTTCTTCAAATATCGCACCGCAAGCTTATAGTTGCTTCTCGTCCGCAAAGCGATTTCCTGGCGTATCGCATGGTGATAGATCGTCAGCAGCGACTCAGGACTTTCCTTCTCTATCATCTTTAACAAGTCGCGGTCAATCTCATACAGTTCAAACCCAAGCAGCAGATGAAGTTCCGCCCACGTCCTGAATTGCTTCTTGTTCACGAGAAAATGATGATACTCCGCATAGCTGAAAGGAAGCAGATTGCGGCAGGCATTTTCATACAGCCGCTCATCCTTGGTCTGATTAGAATACTCAGAAAGCATATCCAGGAAAAAACGAACTGAACGGCGTTTCTCTTCATATGGAATATCACTGTTTAAAAAAGCATCCGATTTCCCAAGCAAATACGTAAACCACTTCGAAGCACGCTTCCAATTTTTCCGTGAAACAAGATCGCCGACCCAATCGTACAAAATCGGAAAGGCTCCCTCATTAAACACTTTCATCTTCTCAAATAAAGCATCATCATCACCCTGGAGAAAATCCATATGAATCAAAGCAAGGCGATATTCAGGAACATCCCGTTCACTCAATTGTTCATTCAGCCAGTCAACCTCATTCTCGATCCACTTCTTCCGATTAAGCAGACCGATCCAAAGCGCACGATATAAACTGATCCGTTCAAACTGCAAATAACTGCTGACATCAAGCAACTGATGAAAAACCTCGATGCTCTCCTCAAAAAGAGAATCAAGAGAGAAAGGCAACGCGAACTTCCGCATCTCCCGCAGTTCGTATGTAATCGACTCAATACACTCTTCAAAATAAGAATGATAAACATGGTGTAACAAATGATCATTCGGTTTCGTCTCATTAAGTAGACGAAGCATGTAGAACAATGTCGCCAAGTTTGCATGTATGATATAAAACCGTCTGAGGTCCGCATCTTTCGGGGCCTTCTTCTTCAGCACGGGATAGTAATGGTTGTACAGGCTCTGAATTTGCTGAATGTTGCGCGGGCGATTCTGAGCCCAGCGTTTGTATTCAAAGTCAAAAAACGACAGCCAGCTTGAAAGCGAATCATCCTTCCAGCTCACAGGAGGAATCTTCTGACTGGCAGGCTTCAGCTGGGCAAGAATCGCCTGCTGCGTCTTGGCATTCCAAGCGTCCAAATATGTACCGACTCGTTCGACGCTTGCATATAAATAGAGAAAGGATGCCACTACATGACGGCAGGGAAATGCTGCAGGACAGGAACATGAGCTCATCGTAAAAAAATCAAGCTCAAGCACAACCCGAACAGGCGTCACA
The DNA here is from genome assembly GCF_009674765.1 of Metabacillus idriensis. Classification (GTDB taxonomy): domain Bacteria; phylum Bacillota; class Bacilli; order Bacillales; family Bacillaceae; genus Bacillus_P; species Bacillus_P idriensis. The sequence goes on from NZ_WKKF01000002.1 coordinate 280,616, forward strand.
TCCTGCACATTGGCACTCACTGTGTGTCCATCTATCTTAATGTTGTACACGCTGCCCTGCCGATACAGCATCAGCCCTTTTTTCACAAGATTGCGATCGTCTTCTAACTCAGGCGAAAGCTGATCCTGCAGCTCTTCACCCGCATGCAGAATCAACTCTTTATCCAGTTCATGCTGAAGCATGGCACACCGCTCCTTTTTTAAGTGATTATAAAGTATATAATTTTGCGCTTCTATGTCCAGCTCCATCAAGGGGCTAAAAGGGCGCTTGGCTTTTCATAGTCAATTCTTTAATTATAACTGATAATGAACAAAGGATAAAACGGAAAGGGAAATTTCGGCGGAGAGGTTTAGAGTTGAGAAAATTCGGGGACATAAAAGATAGTTCGACACGAACGATATAAATAGTTGCCAGTCGACAGAAAACGCAGTATAATCTGCTTGTTGTATAAAATTGTAAATTACAAGAAAGGAAAATTTGTAGAATGAATGAAAATAGCCTTAAACAAGAAGAACTTCTGCAAATTTTAATGCACGCCTACCAAAAAGGCGAGCATTCAAATGAAATTACCACCAAAGAATTGCTTGAAGAACTGATTCTTCAGTTTAGAAAAGTATATGCATCTTAATAGATGAACACCGAAAAAAGTCCGCAACAAAAAATATGCGGACTTTTTTCGTCACCATATGACTAAAGTTCTATTAAACTATTTATAAATCCCTCCGATATATTAAACATAAACATTTAGACAAATATCGACAGCTTTCGAGGGGGATTTATACAAATGAGTCATTGGATTACACCAGAAGAAATGGAAAGAAAAAGAGAGCTGAAAAAGCGCATGCTGACAGTCTCTATTCCACTTTTAACAATTTTATGCACAGCGCTTGTAACCGTTTTAATTAACGGACTATAATACGGTAAGAGATTCGCTTTTTTGCGGGTCTCTTTTTTGTGTTTGAAAAATATTTACACACAATTTACAAATCCTTGTTATAATTGTCATTATTGTTTCGAAAAAGCTAATAAATGACAAAAAATAAGAAATTTATCACTTTCACTGTAAAAATTTGTAGCTATAGACTTGCTCTTTTATTATAATAAGCTTTGTGTTTTTTAATTACATAAATTAACTGGAGGTCAACATGGAAGAAACAATCAGTTTGAAAGAACTGTTTCAAACCTTAAAGAAACGTCTTTCTCTCATTATTATTATCACGGCAATCGCCGCAGCCACTAGCGGAATTATTAGTTACTTTATTCTAACTCCCATCTATCAATCTTCTACCCAAATTCTCGTGAATCAAGCCAAAAGTGATCAGCAGGCATTCAACCCTGGAGAAGTGCAAACGAATCTCCAATTGATTAATACTTATAATGTAATTATTAAAAGCCCTGCCATTTTAGATAAAGTTATTCAACGATTAGATTTAAATATGACAAGCGGGCAGCTAAACGAAAATGTTGCCGTAGCGAGTGAGCAAAATTCACAAGTTGTCACCATTTCTGTGCAAGATGAAGATCCTAAGCAAGCAGCAGAAATTGCAAATACAGTTGCAACTGTTTTCCAAAAGGAAATTGCAACAATTATGAACGTAGATAACGTAAGCATTCTATCAAAAGCTGATTTAGGTATCGATCCATCACCAATAAAACCAAAGCCAGTATTAAATATAGCTATCGCATTAGTAGTAGGTCTAATGGCAGGTGTTGGGTTAGCTTTCCTATTAGAATTCTTAGATAACACAATCAAAAACGAGCAGGACATTGAAAAGCACTTAGGCTTGCCAGTATTAGGAGCAATTACTCGTATTGATATGGAACAGGAAATGAAAGATCAAAAGGTTGCTGGAAATCAGAGTACCAGAACAAGAGGTGAATCCATTGGCTCGTAAAGATCGCAAACAAATGTTTCAATTACAAAGCAGAAGTTTAGTTTCAATGACAACACCAAAATCACCAATAGCTGAACAATATCGTACCATCCGTACGAACATACAGTTCTCAACGGTAGATGAAGAAATAAGCTCTATAATTGTTACCTCTGCCGGTCCCGGTGAGGGAAAATCGACAACTGCAGCAAATCTTGCAGTAGTGTTCGCACAACAAGGAAAAAAAGTTCTCTTAATAGATGGAGATCTGCGTAAGCCTACTGGACACTATACATTTAAGGTTGATAATCATGTAGGACTTACAAATATATTAACTAGACAATCTACTTTAAGCCAAGCTGCAAAGTATACAGATCAGGATAATCTATTTATTTTGACTAGCGGCCCAATTCCTCCTAATCCTTCAGAACTTCTAGCATCTAAAGGGATGAGACAGTTGATTGAGGATGCTAAAAGAGAGTATGATTTTGTCTTATTTGATACACCCCCGGTACTAGCGGTAACGGATGCACAAATTCTCTCACATGCGGTTGATGGAGTTGTCCTTGTAGTTAGCAGCGGGAAAACCGAGTTAGAATCAGCAAAAAAAGCAAAGGATGCTTTAGAACAAGCGCAGGCTAAAATTCTTGGAACAGTCCTTAACAACAAAAAACAGCAGGATAGTCAATATTATTATTACGCATCAAAATAAATGATTATTCGACAAGATACACCCCTTTTGAACTAGTTTTTTTTGTGGTATTATCTCAAAGTGGCAATACGTGTATAGGTATTATTTCGACACATAATACCTATACAGATTACAATAGGTGGTGGTTCTTATGATTGATATTCACTCACATATTTTACCTAAAGTAGATGACGGTGCTGACAGTTATGAAGAAGCAATACAAATTGCAAAAGCAGCTGTTAGTGAGGGGATTACAACGGTTATTGCAACACCCCATCATCAAAATGGGAAATATATTAACAATAAACACAGTATTCTCGAAAAAGTTGAAGAACTAAATCTTTTATTAAAAAAAGAAGATGTCCCTCTAACCATTTTGCCAGGGCAGGAAACAAGAATTCATGGAGATTTGCTGATTGAACTGGAAAATGATCTTATTCTGCCTCTAAACCACACAAACTACGTATTTATTGAGCTGCCTTCTGGACATGTACCAAGGTATACAGAACAAATGCTATTTGATATCCAAATGAAGGGTCTCACGCCAATCATCGTCCATCCTGAACGAAATTCAGAAATTATTGAAAACCCTGAACTTCTATACAAGCTTGTCAGTAAAGGAGCTTTAACGCAAATTACAGCTTCAAGTATTACAGGGCATTTCGGAAAGAACATTAAAAAATTCACACTTCAACTTATTGAAGCTCAGCTTACTCACTTCTTAGCCTCGGACGTTCACAGCTTAAAAAATCGTCCTTTTCGTATGTCTAATGGGTATGGTGTTCTTAATAATGAATTTGGTAGAGATGCTGTATATATTTTTAAAGAAAATGCTGAGTTATTGGTAAAAAATTTAACTATATATAAATTAAATCCGAGCAAAATTAAGAAAAAAAAGTTTTTAGGTTTTTTTTAGTGAATTGATAAATCTATCTCTGCCAATATTCCGACTTGCACTCGTCTCTATTATAGACTGATGTTATTATAAGTCTTTTACCAATAGTATTATGTGAAAATAAGTTTTATATACTAATTTAATAAGGTGAGTTATTACATATTTAATTAATAATCTTTACGGGATTTTACAATTTTTAATGGTTTATAAATGCAGTAATGGGTACTAGCAGAGTTCGGATAGTCAAACATAACTTTATACCCTTAGGCTTCTTGAACGGATTATCTCTCTCCCTTGAAGTATGTTTTAAACATAATCTTTCCAGCAGGCCGCACTAAAAATCTGTTTCCGGGATTAATACTGTAAAGATTAGAATTTCTTTCGAAAAGTAATAGGATAAAATTTACTAGAGGTGATATTAATGAAAAAAGTTAAAAAAGCGATTATACCAGCAGCGGGGTTAGGTACTAGATTTCTTCCCGCAACAAAAGCAATGCCGAAAGAAATGTTACCTATCGTAGACAAGCCAACAATTCAATACATTATTGAAGAAGCAATAGCATCTGGAATTGAAGATATTATTATCGTAACAGGAAAAGGAAAGCGTGCAATCGAAGATCATTTTGATCATGCATTTGAGCTTGAGCAAAATCTAATTGAAAAACAAAAGTTTGAATTACTTGAAAAGGTTCAAGAAGCGTCAAAAGTTGATATTCATTATATCCGTCAGAAGGAACCTAAGGGATTAGGACATGCAGTATGGTGCGCACGTAAATTTATTGGAGATGAGCCTTTTGCAGTACTTCTAGGAGATGATATTGTTCAAGCGGATATACCTGCTACAAAACAATTGATTGATGCTTATTACGAGACAGGTACTTCCGTAATAGGAGTTCAGGCTGTAGAGAATGATCAAACACATAGGTATGGTATTGTTGATCCAATCTCACAGATTGGTAGGAAATATAAAGTTAGTAACTTTGTAGAGAAACCTGCAGTTGGACAGGCTCCCTCTAATTTAGCCATTATGGGACGGTATCTCTTAACAGCGGATATATTTAAATATCTAGATAGACAAGAAACAGGTGCTGGCGGAGAAATCCAATTGACTGATGCAATACAAATGTTAAACACAGAGCAGTCAGTATTCGCTTATGATTTTGAAGGGAAAAGATATGATGTGGGGGAAAAGTTGGGGTTTGTTACAACAACTTTAGAGTTTGCTCTACAACATGAAGAACTTAAGCAGCCATTATTAGCGAAATTAGTAGAAATAGTCGATAAAAATAAAATTAATGCCTAATAAGAAAGAACGGTGAAATTAAAAATGGAGGCAATCAGTCACGCATCCACAGTAAAATCTAATCAAGTGGTAAAAGTGAATAATAATAAGCGCTATCTAATTAGCAAAAGAATAATTGACATAATTGGTTCTATATTAGGTCTTATTTTCTTAAGTCCAATTTTTTTAATAGTAGCCATCTTTATTAAAATTGAAGATCCAAAAGGACCAATATTTTTTATGCAAATGCGTATCGGTAAAGATGGAAAAGAATTTAGTATGCTGAAATTTCGCTCAATGGTAAGTAATGCTGAAGAATTACTGGAATCATTATTAACCCAAAATGAAGTAAGTGGTGCAATGTTTAAAATGAAGAAAGATCCAAGGGTTACAAGAATCGGAAAAATAATAAGAAAGACTAGTATCGATGAGTTACCACAGCTAATTAATGTGCTTAAAGGTGAGATGAGTCTTGTAGGGCCGAGACCACCATTACCACGGGAGGTAACAGAATATACTAATTATCAAAAACAACGTTTGTTAGTGCAACCTGGATGCACAGGAGTGTGGCAGGTTAGTGCAAGAAATAGTGTTGGTTTTGAAGAAATGGTAGAGATGGATATTACCTATATTGCTGAAAGGTCTTTATGGATGGATGTTACTTTAATCGTTAAGACAATATTTGTAGTTGTAAGTTCAAAAAATGCTTATTGAAAATTTTTGTTAAAACATCAATATAATATCTATATACACTAATTTAATTTAAATGAAGAAAATAAAAATATTAGTTTTATTAATGGTAGGTAGCTTAAATGTTAAATAAATTAAAAGAAATAAAAACTAATAAAGGGTTTCATAAATACTTTTTTAATACTAGCTGGTTACTGTTTGAGAAAATTTTCAGAATGATAATTAGTTTTTTCGTTGGTATTTGGGTAGCGAGGTTTTTAGGTCCTGAGCAGTTTGGATTATTAAACTATTCAATAGCAGTAGTAACATTAATTGGTTCTTTCGTACAGCTTGGACTGTCGGGATTGGTTGTAAGAGAATTAGTTAAAAATCCTAAAGATAAAGATGAAATTCTAGGTACTACATTTTATCTAAGATTAATAGCAGGAATAGTAAGCTGTTGCTTATCCATAGTGTTAGCGTACTTCTTAAATACAAACGATGATATTACAGTATCAATGATTTCAATTATTAGTTTAATGCTAATTCTTCAATCTTTTGAAACTATTGATTTATGGTTCCAATCAAAGGTCCAGTCTAAATATATTGTTTTTGCCAAGAACTTTTCATTAGTGGGAGTTTCTCTTGGGAAGGTTGCATTAATTTTATTTAAAGCCCCACTCATATATTTTGCACTCATTTTTTTAATAGAATTTATTTTATTAGCAATAGCTTTCGTGTATGTATTCAAAAAGGATAAGCAAAGTATAAAGAATTTGAAATTCAATCTAAAAAAAGCAAAGTTCCTATTGGGGAAATCATGGCCGTTAATTCTCTCTAGCATGGCTGCTGCTATTTATCTAAAGGTAGATCAATTAATGTTGAAACAAATGGCAGGAGATGAAGCAGTTGGAATATTTTCAGTGGCTGTAAAGTTAACGGAAGTTTGGTTTTTTGTTCCCGTTGCAGTTGTTTCATCTTTTTTTCCTACACTTATTATGCTAAAGAAAGAAAATGAAAAAAAATATAATCTAAGGTTACAACAAATATACGATTTCTTGTTCCTTTTGGCTATCTCCTTAGCTATTCCAGTTAGCTTATTTTCAGATTTGGCAGTAAAAATATTGTATGGAAAAGCATATAGTAACGCTGGAATTATTTTAACTATCCAAATATGGACAGCTATATTTGTTTTTTCTAGAGCACTTTTAAGTAAATGGCTAATAAATGAAGGTTTGTTAATATTCTCTTTGGTTAGTCATGGGTTAGGGGCTTTATTAAACATTGGATTAAATTTGATATTAATTCCAAAATTCGAGGGTGTAGGGGCAAGTATTGCAACTTTAGCCTCATATTCTGTTTCAACGGTTTTATTCTGTTTTTTAAATAAAAAAACCAGAGAAGCAGGGTTAATGATGTTGAGGTCTTACTTAACTCCATTTCGATATGTGTTAAAGAAGTTAAAGATGTAGGAGGTTTTTTCTTGAAAGCTATAATTAAGCAAATAATTCCAGCACAACAATGGAATACGATATCTAGTTGGAAAGAAGCATTAAAAATAAAAACATCGGTCATTATAATTAAGGGAATGTCGAAAACAAGGATGTTAGCATCCATTTATTATCTTTTTTCGAAAGAGTTTGATCGAGAACACCATAGTGTTCTTAATGGAAAATTAACTCACTTGAATGATATTAAGAGGAGAACTTCAAATCATTTTTTATTGAGAAGAAATATACATCGGCTAGAAAAGGGTCTTTTAATGAGACCAATGAGGAAGATTTTTGCAGTTGGATATATTGAGGAAACTGTATTTTGTTATAAGTCGATTATTGATGACTTAAATAAAGGAAAATTAATTAATTTTAATGAATTAAAATGGGCTTATGATGTATTAAATAATTATTTTTCTGTAACTGGATCTGATAATAAGATAGATAGAATGCGCGAATTATTTTTAAGCATTGACCACGTAACTAATGTACCTAACCGTTCGAAAGAGTATATTCCTTATAATCGAGATTTAGATAAAAAATTAAGTGTATCGTATGAAGATTTACTAGAACTTGCTAAATTTAGAAGGTCAGTACGTTGGTTTTCATCAAAAGAAGTTCCTCGAACTATTATTGATAAAGCAATAAATGTTGCTACCCTATCACCAAGTGCGTGTAATCGGCAACCATTTGAATTTAGGATTTTTGATAATCCTGAGAAGCTTAAGGAAGCATCAATATTGCCAATGGGTACCCAAGGTTATAGTGATAATATTCCAGTGATGGTTGCTGTGGTTGGAAAACTAAATGCTTATCCATATGAGAGAGATAGACACCTTATATACATCGACTCTTCGTTAGCTGCAATGTCATTTGTCTATGCCTTAGAGACCCAGGGACTCAGTTCCTGTATAATTAATTGGCCAGATATTGAGGATAGAGAAAAAAAGGTTAGTAAATTTCTAAATCTTGGTGTAGATGAACGAGTAATAATGTTTATAGCCTTAGGATACCCAGATCCAGAAGGAAAAGTAGCATTTTCTCAAAAGAAAGAATTAGATGAACTAAGAACTTATAACTAATAGATTTATGGAGAGAGGGATCCTAATGCGTTATATAATTATTGTTGGTGGAGAGCTTCGTAACAAAGGAGCTCAAGCAATGACATTTACAGTTGTTGATGAAATGAAAAAAAGATATCCAGAGAAAGAAGTTGTATTATTCTCCTCTGTTTTCACAGATAGAGAAAAGAATGAAATGAAGCAATTAAATTTCAGAGTTTTACCTTGGACTTTACGTATAAAGATGAAAATGATGGGGTTTCCAAACAATCTTAATCTAGGATTAAAAGAGTTTGCAAAATATATTTTTAAAGGTACAGAATTACCGAAAGAAAAAATGGATGAAATTAAAAAAGTTCTTGAAAATGCGGACCTAATGGTAGATATTAGCGGGTATGCTTTATCATCTCAACAAGGATATATGACTACTATTAAATATTTATGCAATATAATGATTGCAGAGCAATATGGTATACAGATGTATTTATTACCACAATCTTTTGGTCCATTTAATTACAATGAAAATGATAGAAGGAAACTAATTCCCTTAATAGAAAAACATTTGCAGTATCCTAAGAAATTATATGTAAGAGAAAAAGATGGATTGAAAAATTTAAAAACATTTAATTTAGGTAATGTTACACATAATTACGATATTGTGCTTCAAGGGGAAGAGTATACAATTTCTAATATCTATCGTGAATATAATTTTAAAAACCTAGATATTCTTGAAAATTCAGTTGCTATAATTCCAAATGAAAAAGTTATGATGCATGGTAATAGTGAAAAACTTTATGAGGTTTATAAACAAATAATTTCCAGCCTTTTAGAAAACGGTAAAAATGTTTACTTAATACGTCATTCATATGAAGATCTTAAAATAAATGAAAATATAAAAAAAATGTTCTCTAATGAAGATAGGGTTAAATTGTTATTTGAAGATTTTAATTGTATACAAATTGATAATATCATAAAACAATTTGATTTTATTATTGCTTCGAGATATCACTCTATTATTCATGCTTATAAAAATAGTGTACCTGCCTTAGTATTTGGTTGGGCAATTAAATATCAAGAATTATTAGGCCATTTTTCGCAAGAGAAATATTTGTTTGATGTAAGGGAAAGTCAAAGTGATGAAAAAGTGCGAGAGAAACTTGATTATTTGCTTAAATATAATAAAAAAGAATCTAAAACAATAAATGAAAAAATGAAGCATTTTAATAAAAATAGGATATTTGATGAGATTTTAATTTAGTTGTCTCAACTCTAAGTCAATGTTAGTCCAAATGTGATCGCCAAATAAAAATGAATACTTATGTTGCATGTGCCAGGATCAATTGGACATTTAGCTTCGCGGGCAATGCTGACTTAAGAGGATTCATGTAGAGTGATAACCTTCCACTTTTACTTTCAGAAAAGTGTTCAATGTTATTGGGCGGATAAACATTGTGGGCTAATTGGCTTTAAGGTGGAATGTAAATGTGTGAAGTAAGACCAGAAAAGATTCTTTTATCGATTATTGTTCCAATCTATAATGTAGAAAAATATCTTGATGATTGTATCAAGTCTTTAACAGAATCTTCTATGGATAACATAGAGATTGTTTTAATAAATGATGGATCAACAGATAAAAGCAGATTGATAATGGAGAAATATGAAAAAATAGATAACAGAATCAGATGCCTTAATAAGAAAAATGAAGGTCTAGGAGCGGCTAGGAATTCAGGGTTAGAAATAGCAACAGGAAAGTATATTATGTTTTTAGACTCAGATGATTATATTAAGTCAGATACTTTACCTTTATTATTGCAAGAAATTGAAACTAACACATATGATATTCTAATTTTTAATGGAGAAGGTTTTTTTGATGGCAATGGAAAAGTATGCATAAAAAAATACTTTCATATTAAAGAAAAGGCTAACTTTTATAAGGATTCAATTAAAAAATATTGTTTATTGGACTTACACAGCGCATGTTTTAAAATACAATCAAAAGAATTTATTGAGCAAAACCGAATGTTTTTTCCTAAAGAAAACTATTATGGGGAAGATGTTTCATACTGGTTAAAAAGTATCGAAAAAACTAAATCTATTAAATATATTGATATTAACGTATACAGGAGAAGATATAGAGAAGGTTCTATAATGGTAAATATGGAACGAAATTCAAGAGATAGATTATTATCTTATGGAGAGCTTATTCATTTGTCTAACGATAAAGTAATAAATAATTTTATTAGAAATTACTTGTTTAAATGGTGGATGCGAGGACTATATAATACCAAGTTTTTGGAAGAAATTAATACTGTAATAAATGAAGAAGAATTCAAAAGATATATGTATAATAATGGAAATTATTATCAGAAATTCAAATATAAAATTTGGAATAGACAGTGGAAAACTATTATGAAATTATTGACTTATTTATCAATTGGATATAGACGTTTGATACTCTTACTATTAAATTAATAGAATTTGTCCTTTTGTTAACGTGTAGTACAAAAAGATTAAAGAGAGGTATTAAAAATTGAAAAAAATTTGTTTCATTAGTTCTACAGGAGGACATTTAACTCAATTAAATACTATTTTTAACAGTTTTAACAATGAAGAGTTTTGCGTTCTAACAGAGAATAATGAGTCAACTATTTCTCTAAAAAAGAAATATGATGCTTATTTTTTAATTCAACAAGAAAGAAAAAACTTATTATTCCCACTAATTTTATTTGTTAATTTTTGGTTATCACTCGTCTATATTTTAAGAATTAGACCTAAACTTATCATATCTACTGGAGCAGGTGTGGTGATTCCATTTTGTATATTAGGTAAACTTTTTGGATGTAAGCTTATCTTTATTGAGAGTTTTGCAAAAGTTCATACTCCAACAATAACAGGGAGAATTCTTTATAATTTTGCAGATAAATTTTTTGTTCAATGGGAAGAACTGCTCTCTTTTTATAAAAATTCGGAATATAAGGGGAGATTGTATTGATATTTGTAACAGTAGGTACGCAAAAGTTTCAGTTCAATAGATTATTTAAAGAGTTAGATAATCTTTGTGAAAACAATTTAATCGAAAAAGAAATTGTTGCGCAAGCTGGATACAGTACTTATCAACCTACATCTTTCCCCATCCATAAAATTTTACCATCAAAATTAATGAATAAATATTTTAATGAAGCAAATTTCATTATCACCCATGGAGGTACTAGTAGTATTTTCCAAGCCTTGAATTTAGAAAAAAAAGTAATAGTTGTGCCTAGATTGAAAAAGTTTAATGAACATATCGATGATCATCAAATTGAAATATGTGAAATCCTTGAATCACAAGAGTACATTACAGTTGTATGGGAAATAGAGAATTTACATCAAAAAATTTTAGAATCTAAAAATAAAAAATTTAGAGTCTACAAACCTACCAGCAAAACTTTAGTAAATGAAATAGTTAAGTATGCGGAAGAGATTTAACTTTTAAGTATTAATAAAATATAATAGTATTTTAGGATAATTTAAAAAACAAAGGATGTGTATACGATAAAACCGTGTGTAAGTGTTATTATTCCCACATATAATAGATCTAATTTATTAAAAAAATCAATTGAAACTGTTTTAGGACAGACATTTACTGATTTTGAACTAATAATTGTTGATGATTGTTCTAAGGATGATACTCAAAAAGTTATTCTAAGCTTTAATGATCCTCGTATTATATATATTAAATTAGAAGAAAACCAAGGGGCACCTTTTGCAAGAAATATTGGAATAAATAAAGCTAAGGGTAAATATGTAGCTTTTTTAGATTCTGATGACCAATGGCTTCCAGAAAAGTTACAAAAACAGGTTTTAACGTTTAAAAAGAATGAGAAAACTGGTGTTGTTTATACTGGGATAAAAAAAATAAGTGAAAATAATGTAGAGTACCAAACTCCTATACACAGAGGGAATATTTTGTCGAAATTGTTTATCAATAATTGTGTAGATTCCACTTCAACTGTGATGGTTAAAAAAAATGTGCTTTTAAAGGTTAATGGTTTTGATTTAGATCTACCAAGTTGTCAAGATTGGGACTTGTGGATAAGACTTTCATTAATTACAGAATTTGATTTCGTTAGTGAACCATTAGTAAATTATTATAGACATGATGGAGATAGGATATCTACAAACTTTAACTCTGTTTTAAAGGGACATCTTGCCATGTATAATAAACATGAGAATTTGGCGAAAGAATTACCTAATAAAAATGAACAAAAATTCTATTTTTATATTGGGAAAAGAATATTCAGAGCTGCTATTATTCATCAAAACAACGAGTTTACTAAAATAGGAAGAAAATTCTTTTTGAAAGCTATAAAGACATACCCTTTTAGTATTAATAATTATTTATTTTATACTGGAAGCCATATAAATCAAAAGTTTTTAACTTTATTTTATAAATCTTTTCTGCAGCTTAAGAAAAAATGATTAACCAATCTTAAAAATTAATAGTTGGTGGAAAAATGAATGGGTATTCTAACGGTAATGTAGTGCAATATTATGTAATTAGTATAGCCTTAATAATGGTTATATTTATTGGTGCTATAGTGACAATAAGTCCTATTTTTATTTTATTTTTATTTCTATTTTTATTTGCATCATTATTCTTATTCGCTCAACCATTTAAGTTTAGTTTCCTAATAGTTGTGCTAACAGGAATATCAGTAGACGGAATTATAAAAGTTAGCTTGTTTGGTTTTGATTTTGGTTCTTTATATAAACTCCTTACTATCATTTTAGTAATTAGTATTATTATGAAGAATAAAAATAATTTAAATAATAAATTTTTAGTTCCATTTGCTATTGTATTATCTATAATATTGATTCAAACAATATTCCTATTTTTATTTCAAAGAGAAATACCCTTATTTAGATCTATGATAACTTTTTTAGGTATAGCTTCACCACTTTCATTACTTTTAATAAATTGGCCAAAGAATTACGTAAATAAAATACTAATATTGATTACTACTCTTCCAATAATCAGTGTTTTTATTGGTGTGTTGTTTGAATTGTTAGGTTTAGGAAATGCACTTAGATATGAATATACTGGCACAATTAGACTCAGTGGGACTAATCCACCAGCTCAATTAGCTGAACTGTGCTTTTATTCAATTTTTATATCAATTTATATGTTTAATAAATATAAAAAATATACTTATATAATTTTAACTTTTGTTAATACCGTAATTTTATTTGCAACACTGACAAGAGCAGCAATAATATGCTCATTTGTTTTACTTATTTATTTATTTTATCAAATAATAAAGCGATTTATTAATGGTAAATGGTATTACTTTTTTATATTAGGAGTCGCTTTATTAAGTTTAACTTTTATTATATTTACGTTTGCAGATTCAATTATTCAACGGTTTAGTAGTGGTTTTAATGAAACGGGTATAAACAGTTCAGGTAGAGAAGAGGCCTGGGGATTTTACCTTTCCTTTGCTGAAAACAATGAAGTATTTGGTAAAGGTTTAGGAGCAACTACTCATATATATAATGAGAATATAGCTAGAACAGGATCATTTTTAAAACATTTTTTAGCACCACACAATGAATATGTTAGATTTTTCTTAGAACTTGGTTATTTTGGAATATCAATTCTATTATTATTTCTTGTGTTTCTCTTTATTAAGACAGGGAATTTGATTGAAAATACAAATAGACTATTTTTATATTTGTTTGGAGTTTCATTTTTTATACTTACTTATTTTGATAATACGCTAACTAGTATACATTCTGTATATCCATTGATGTATATTTTTAGTTTATTGAATTCTAACAGAAGTTATAGTAGTGATGGAAATGGAAAGTAGTTGGAATTTAGGGACTGATACCAGTTTAAAAAATATTAATTAACGTTGTTTGAGATATATAAATTTATTGTTTATTGTTTTTAGCGTGTCTAGAATAAGGTATTTTCAAAGGAGATTGTTAAGTAATGGGAACCAAAAAAATAGCTGTAGTTGGAACTGGATATGTTGGCCTTGTAACGGGTGTTGCTTTGTCAGAGGTTGGTCATAAAGTTACTTGTGTTGATATTGATGAGGCAAAAGTTAAGAGTTTGAGAGCAGGGAAGTCTCCAATTTTTGAGCCGGGGTTAGAAAAGTTAATGGTAAAGAATATACAAGAGGAGAGACTTGAATTCACAACAGTATATAGTGATGCATTTTTAGATGTTGATGTCATTTATATTGCTGTCGGGACACCACAAAAGGAAGATGGAAAAGCTGACTTGGGATATATTGAGGCTGTAGCATCTAACATTGCTAAAAATATAGTTGATTCTGTAGTAGTTGTAACTAAAAGCACGGTCCCAGTTGGGACTAATGAGTATGTTAAATCACTCATAAACAAAGAAACTATTATTCCAGTCGAAGTTGTATCGAATCCGGAATTCCTACGTGAAGGCTCTGCAGTGTATGATACGTTCAATGGTAATCGGATTGTAATTGGTGCTGATAATGAAACTGCAGCTGACTTATTAGAAGAAATAAATGAGCCTTTTTGCATACCAATTTACCGTACGGATATTCGAAGTGCAGAAATGATAAAGTATGCATCTAATGCCTTTTTAGCAACAAAAATTAGCTTTATTAATGAAATTGCAAATTTGTGTGAAAAGTTAGGCGCTAATATTGAGGATGTCGCAAATGGAATGGGAAAAGATGAACGTATAGGTCGAGCTTTTTTAAACGCAGGAATTGGTTATGGTGGATCTTGCTTTCCGAAAGATACACAAGCTCTGGTCCAAATTGCAGGTAATGTCGATCATGACTTTAATTTATTGAAAGCAGTAATAGAAGTAAACCAAAAGCAACAGGTTGGTCTTGTTACGAAAGCTAAAGAAAAACTTGGCTCACTAAAAGATAAGCGTGTTGCATTGCTAGGACTTACCTTTAAACCAAATACGGATGATATGCGTGAGGCAGCTTCAATTGTTCTAGCAAGAGATCTTATTTTGGCGGGTGCTAAAGTTACAGCTTTTGATCCTATAGGGGTGCAAAATGCAAAATCACATTTGCCAGTTGAAGTTAAATATGCAGATTCAGTAGAAGCTGCACTTGAAGTTTCGGATATTGCATTTGTTGTAACAGAGTGGGAAGAGGTTAAAAAAACACCACTATTAAAATATAAAGAATTATTATCAGAAGGTATTATATTTGATGGTCGTAATTGTTATTCACTTGAAGAAGCGCAGTCAGCTAATGTAGATTATTATTCTGTTGGACGTCCCCCTGTAGAAAGAGTAACTGTATTGTCTTAATCAAGAGCTAAAATAAATGATTTATGCATTTATTAACTGTTGCAACTATGAGTAATAAAATGGTCAATTAATTTTAGAATAATAATAATTTTATAAATAAAATATTAAGAAAGAAGGGGCGTGATTTTAGTTGATTCTGGTAACAGGTGGTGCCGGATACATTGGGAGTCATACTTGTGTTGAGCTTCTTGATTCAGGGTGTGAAATAATAGTTGTTGATAATTTTGTTAACAGTAAATATGAATCTATTAACCGTATAAAAGAAATCACAGGGAAAGATTTTCCGTTTTATCAAGTAGATATTTTGGACAAGTCTGCACTTGAGCACGTTTTTTCTGATAATAAAATAGATGCAGTTATTCATTTTGCAGGATTGAAGGCAGTTGGAGAATCAGTTAATATACCTCTTCGTTACTATCACAATAACCTAACGGGCACATTAGTCCTACTGGAACTTATGCAAAAGTATAATGTTAAAAGTATCGTGTTTAGTTCTTCTGCAACTGTGTATGGAATACCTGAACAGGTCCCAATATCAGAGAACTTTCCTCTTAGTGCAACTAATCCTTATGGTCGAACAAAGTTAATGATTGAAGACATTCTTCGCGATATATACGTTTCAGATCACGAATGGAGCATCGCATTATTACGATATTTTAATCCTGTAGGAGCGCATCATAGTGGGCGTATTGGTGAAGATCCAAATGGTATTCCAAACAACCTAATGCCCTTTATTACACAAGTAGCTATTGGGAAATTAAAAGAATTAAGTGTATTCGGTAATGATTATCCTACCCATGATGGAACAGGTGTAAGAGACTACATTCATGTTGTTGACCTTGCGAAAGGACATCTAAAAGCATTAGAGAGTTTAAAAACATCTACTGGAGTGAATGAATATAATCTTGGGACCGGAAGTGGTCATAGTGTATTAGAAATAATAAAAGCATTTGAAAAAGCATCAAATAGAAAAGTTCCTTATAAAATCGTTGATAAAAGGTCTGGGGATGTAGGTATATGTTACGCAAATCCTATTAAAGCTAAAGATAGATTAGGCTGGATAGCCTCTAAAGGGATTGAGGAAATGTGTATTGACTCATGGAGATGGCAAATTAATAATCCTAATGGATATGTTGACTTAAAGCGTGAAGAAATAATTTCGGATCCCAAGTTGGTAACCTATTAAACTAAAAAAGTAAATAATAGAAAGTATATAGTATATAATTAAACACAATATTTTATTTTGTCTACATGGTTCAATAGTGAATTTTTTTGATTTAAGATAATATAAATCAATTAGTTAAATATTACAAATAAAAAAGATAGAAAAGATGATCGGGTATTTAATCCGTTCATCTTTTTATGTTCTATAGCATACTATTATTTATCTTTAGGATAAGGTCCCACCCCTTTTGCGATAAACGTTTATCCAATGCCTGGTGGACCTAGGAGAATTAAATTATAATGTTGCTCTATGGTCATTTTAAGGATTTGGCTGATATAAAACCATGTGAAACCTTAGAAGAGTGTCAAGGCCGGTTAAATCTTACTCAAAATCGCCGGTTTAAAATTCCCCAGAAGGACTTTTCAGTCCTTCCTAATGGCACAGAATACCCTTGGCGCCTAAGCGGAGTCATTGTGATAAAGTCGAGGTCGTCATCAAGTCCTGCGAGGAAGGCGGTGATGTCTTCCTCGGTTTGAAGGTTCATCCATTATTTGTTTTTTTCGAGGCCGTGTCGTCTTAGGGCGAGGTTTAAATTATCTAACAATTATATTCTTTTTACTGCTTTTATTCCCTGCTGCATCTTTTAAATGTGGGGGCATGATCCTCCACTCAGCTAAAGTGCAAAATGTTAATGTAATAAAGAGGAGATTTAGTTTAAGATTTAGCTTCTTTTTGAGTCGATTCAGCAGTGAAGATGTTCGATATACACTTATAAAATTGGGAGCCAAGCCTTTCAGATCAAATTGTGTGCTTAATATGATGTGAGCCTTTTTACATTTGAATTATTGGTTAGGATATGCTTTTTGATAAAGTTTTTTTAGTGCTTTTCTGGCTGCCGCCTTTTCGCTTTTATGATCGATTCCTTCTGCCAGATATTCACTAAAAGGGTGTTTTTCTTGACAAATGGTAATGATGACATGCCAGTGATCTTTTATTGAAATTGTTTCTATTTCCATTTCATCACCATGATCATTAACTATCTGTAAGACTCTTCTTGAACGGTAGTTTTGGTTCTTGTAATCATCTCTCCAGCTCATAATACCCTCCATTTTATTTATAATAGGCTGACTCCCATAGATATAATACTTTATATTGTGATTAGTGGCTTGAAACTGCTAAACTAAAATAAACAAATTTATTACAGCTTAAAATGAACACTTTTGAAATAGAGAATATGTGGCCTAACCACTATAACGATAAAATAACACCTTCGAATGATCGAAGGTGTTATTTGTACAAAAAATTTAATAGGCCTTTCAATCCTCTGGAAAAAATCTAGAGCTTACATTCTGTCATCAGAAACTTCCGCAGCAGATTCCCTCTTCACCAGTCTAGCAGGCAGCAAAGTCTCCTGAAACGGCTCTTCCTTATTATCCATCCTCCAAAACAGCTGTTCAACAGCTTTCTTCCCAAATAGGCTAAGGTCAATATCCATCGTTGTGATTTTCGGGTTTGCAATTCTTGATAGCTGTCCGTTATCAAAGCAGCCTACGGATACGTTATCAGGCACAGTATATCCTAAGCGCTGCAAGGTTGTCATGGTGATAAAGCCAAGGCCGTCATTGACGCAGAACCAAGCGGTTGGTTTTTGATCAAGGTTTGATAGGAACGCGTGAATTTTCACTTCGTCTTCATCAGCCTGAAGGTACATCCATTGGTTGGCTGGTTCGATTCCGTGTCTTCTTAGTGCCAGCTGATAGCCTTCCCAGCGTTCCTGATAGCTTGGGGAGTAATCGATGTTTCCGATGAAACCAATTTCTCTGTGGCCAAGGTCAATGAGATGCTTGACCATTTCATATCCGCCGAAACGGTTATTCGTCAGGATGGCATCTGCTTGGTTGAGTGGATCGTGATGATCGATCATCACAGTTGGAATGCCGGTATCCAGAACTTTGTTAATATAGTCTGTGGTGAGATGGGAAAGGATGAGAATTCCATCAACCGAACGATCTTCTATCACGTCAGGCAGCTTCAATGTTTCTTTCTCTTCGTTGTCCACTGAGAGAATGAGAAGATTCATGCCTCTTGATTTTAATTCTTTTTCAATGCTGAGATAGATTTCACCGAAAAAGCTTTTGAACGAAAAAGCTCGTACGGAAGCGAGAAGGGCGATCGTGCCTGTCTGCCCGTTGTTTCCGTTTTTTCTTCCGCTGGGATAGGCGTATCCAAGCTCTTCTGCTGTTTTTTGAACCAATAGTCTTGTTTCCTCACTTACACCCGGCTTGCCGGTCAGTGCTTGTGATACGGAGTTTTTCGAGATCTTCAGTTTATCAGCAATGTCCTGCATGGTAATTTTTTTCATTCTAACACCTACAAATCGACAATTTCTTCATTATCTTTTCTCTTTTTCTAGTATTTTTCCCTCTATCTCTTCAAACATCTTTTTATGAATACGCATGATGACATAGAAGAATGGGCTGATTAGTAAAGTAATGGCGTATATTTGGAAGAAATGGATACTTGCTCCCCATATTGCAAGAGCGCTCATAATGAAAAGGGTGTTTTTCAGTTTTAAAAAAGTAAGGCCGATTGACGTTCTCACAGCTTCTAACCTGCTGATGCAAAAGCGTGATAGCAATGGGTACAGATAAAACATCATGATGATATTCATGATTAATAGAACGTATAAAGCTGAGATGAATAGCTCGCTTGCTCCACTCAATAAGATGAGATCGGCTGTAATCACTATGCATATGAAAAGCTGAAAGCTCCATAGGATGAACGATGATTTGAAGTTCTCCTTTAATAAACGGAAAAAATCTCTTGTTACGGATAAGTAACCCGCTCTCATCAGCTTGCCCATGGTCCCGAAAAGTGCTGCTGCAAATGGGCCGATGGGCAGCAATGTTACATAGAGAAGAACCCATAATAACATGTTCTTAGTATCCCATTCTATCATCAGGATGACTAGAGCCGGAAGCAGAGCGATTGAAAAATAAAGATTGCTTACTAGAAACCAGTACCCATATTGCATCAATCTATAAAAGAAGCCGGTTTGGTTTAGTTGTTTAATCATTTATAAAACCCCCTTAACCTTTGATTCCTGTGACAGAGATACCTTCAACAAAATACTTCTGCAGCGAGAAGAAGATGATGATCGTCGGAACTAAGACTAATACGGAAGCCGCCATTAATGGTCCCCATTCGACTTTTGTCATGCCGTTGAACATCGCAAGTCCAAGCTGAAGCGTAAATTTATCCGAGCTGTTCAGGTACATGAGCGGACCTAAAAGGTCATTCCATGAACCTTGGAAAGAGAATAGGGCGATTGTTATTAAAGCTGGCTTTGATAACGGCAGAAAGATTTTATAGAAAATCTGGAAGCGGCTGGCACCGTCGATCAGGGCCGATTCTTCTAATTCTTTCGGAATGGATGAGAAAAATTGACGCAGTAAGAAAATGAATACTGCTTGACCGCCTAGAAATGCGGGTGCAATTAATGGATAAAACGTATCAATCCATCCGATTTTACTGAACATGATAAAAACAGGGATCATTGTAATTTCCCCAGGCAGCATGATGGTTGAAAGCAAGATGAAAAACCATATGTTTTTTCCTGGGAAGTTAAAGCGGGCAAATCCATAGGCTACAAAAGCGGATACGAATACTTCTGCAAACATTCTAAACCCGGTGATTATGACTGTGTTTTTTAAATATAAGAAGAAAGGAATATCTGTTACTGCACGTTTGTAATTCTCCCACTGCAGGGTTTCCGGGAACCACTGAGGCGGAATCTGGAAGACCACATCACCTGATTTTAACGATGTTGAAATCATCCAAAGGAGAGGGAGAATGGTTGCAATTGACGTAAGGGCTAAAAATGTATAAACAAATGTATGCTGTATTTTTTTTCTTTGAGGAATCGTTAAGTTCATTCTTTCTCACCTGCATCTTTCATTAAGCATCAACGTTTGGTTTCTTCGTTGAGCGAAATTTGCGTTTTTTCTTTTTAGAGCCCTCTTGGACTTCACCCTGATAGAAGACCCAGACGGATGATGATCTGAAGACAAGAATGGTCAACACTAGGATAATCACGAACAGTACCCATGCCATTGCCGTTGCATAGCCCATTTTGTAGTAGCTGAACGCATTTTCATAGAGATACACCATGAAGAATTGCCCTTGGTTGCCGGCACCGCCAATAATGTAAGCATCATTGAACTTTTTGAAGGAACCGATGATGCCCATGACCAAGTTGTAGAAAATAACCGGACTTAACATCGGAATCGTAATATGTCTGAATTTATGAATCCAGTTTGCGCCATCAATATCAGCCGATTCATACAGACTCGCAGGGATATCCTGCAGACCTGCTAAATAGGTAAGCATTCCTCCGCCGGCACCCCAAATGGCCATCATAATATAAGACGGGAGCACCCAGCTTGGATCCCCTAGCCAATTCGGTCCTGAAATGCCGATGTACGATAGAAGAAGATTAATTAATCCATACTCCGGATCCAAGATCCAGCGCCAAAGCAAGGCGATGGAAACGCCAGAAACAATGGCCGGCATATAAAGGGCTGTCCTAAAAAGGTAGACTCCTTTTACTTTAATGTTTACAACGGCTGCTATTGTCAGAGAAGAGATGATGCCAAGCGGTATGGCAAAGGCAGCAAACACAGTCGTCACTTTCAAGGAGTTAATGAAATTTGGATCGTGAAATAAGGCAATATAATTATCAAAGCCAATGAAGTTTGGTGCCGTAAAGGAATTCCAATCTGTAAACCCAATGTAGAAGGCGAATCCGATTGGGAAGGCTGTGAAGATAAGAAAGCCTAATATCCAAGGGGAAATAAACAAGTAGCCTTCATATTTACCTAGGAAGTTTTTCATCGTATCAACCTCTTTTAAGAATGGACCCCCAACTGATGAATCCGATTGAGGGTCCGTTCTTTTTATTGTCCTAAAATTTTTCTTAATTCTGCAGCGGCATCTTTAGCTGCCTGCTCTGGATCTTTTTTATTTAAAAGAATAGGTTCGTATAATTGAAGCCAAATCGCATTATCAATTTCATTTTGTTTAGGCTGGTTATTGAATCCGCGTGAAATTTCAGAGCCTTTTTTCATTTCTTCTATCGCATACTCTTTTTCAGGACGGATGTTTGGTACATTATCAATTTTTGATTTTACTGGAGGGAGTATCTTCCAATCGTGTACAGCATTTGTTAGGTCAACTAATGCTTCTGCTGCCACTTCTTTATCTTTTGCAGCACTGGACATAACAGTATGTGCGATCCAGCTGGATGTTACATTTTCAGTTCCCATAGGCATTTGAGTCATGCCGACTTCAAATTGCTCGCCGACTTGTTTTTCTAAATCGTCTCCTGCACCGCCAAAGAACATGGCCACTTTGCCTGTTTTGAACATTTCAGGACCGCCTGTGTTTTGAGCCTGTGTTTTGTTAGGTGTCACTTTGCTTTCATTGATCAGCTTGTCCATCATTTTAATGCCTTCAATCGATTCAGGAGAGTCAATTTTCACTTCCCCATCTTGCGTAATCGTTTCTCCGCCGTATGTCCAAATCCAGTTCGCAACGTTTGGCCATCCGTCAATGACTGTTCCGAATTGATCGCTCTTGCCATCATTATTTGTATCTTTTGTTAACGCTGAAGCGGCTTTTTCGAAGTCATCCCATGTCCAGCTGCCGTCAGGAAGAGCAACACCGTTTTCTTCAAACATTTTTTTGTTGTAATAAAGCATTACAGGCTGGTTAATCCAAGGCAGGCCGTATAGTTTATCGTCAAATTTGCCGATGTTTAAGGCGCCTTCGTAATAATCATCAAAGTCTACCTCTTTTGTCGCTTCATCTATAGGAGCGATTACACCCAGATCAGCATACATCGGAATGTATTCCTGTGATAGCCAGAATAAGTCAGGCGCTTGTTTGCCTGAAGCCATTGTTTGTATTTTCTTATAGTAATCTGCAGGGATGCTTTGGATTGTTAATTTATAATTCTCAGACTCTTTGTTTACTTTATCTACAACTTCCTGAAATTCCTGAAGCTCTGCTGCTCCAGCCCAGGTACCCACTTTAAGTTCCACTTTGCCATCTTTTGTTTTTTCTGACCCGGCTTCACTTGAACAGCCGATCAGGCCGATTGATAAAGCGGCAGCTGCTGATATGGCAGCTATTTTTTTGAAAAAGCCTTGTTTCATTTCAAATCCCCCTTTGTGTTGTTAGCGCTATCATTTTAGTGATAATGTTAAAATATAACGTTACAAAATTATATTTGTAATGATTATTTCACGTTTGTTAAGTAGTGTCAACCTAAAATAAGAAATTGTGAAAGCGCTTGTAATATTGAATGTATTCTTGTATATTTGGAATAACTTAACTAACTATATTGTAACGTTACAAAAAAACGAAAGAGAGGGAACAAGATGAATCATTTAGTAAAAAACGATGTGAAAACATGTAAACAGCTTGTAGAAGAATACAAGTTTAATAGAAAGGCTGAAAATCCTGAGAAGATTAATTTTTCAGGAGTTGGAGATCAGGATGTCTACAATATAACGGCTCCTTTTGAAGATGATGGTCAGCTCGTTATTGCCGGCCGTGTAGAGGCGAGGGACAGTGAGCATTCACAGGTTCAATTTTTTATTGAACAGAATGGCAAGTGGATTGTTCAGCCGGATTCACCGGTTTTTCAACTGCAGGACCCGTTCTTTACAAGAATTGGCGGAGAACTTGTGCTTGGCGGAGTGCAGATTTTTCCTCATCCAGTCATTAAAGATGCTTTAGGCTGGAGAACAGTATTTTACAAAGGGGAAAATATTGCGGGTCTTAAAGAGTTTGCGGTAGGACCGGATGGAATGAAGGACATTCGTTTAGTTGAACTGAAGGATGGCTCTGTCGGAGTGTTCACTCGTCCTCAGGGAGATAAAGGCGGAAGAGGGAAAATCGGATTTGCTAAAGTGGCAAAATTGGATGAATTAACGATTGATTTTATAGAGAGTGTGCCGCTCCTTGAAGGGCAATTTACGGATGAAGAATGGGGCGGGGCGAATGAAGCGCACCTGCTTTCAAATGGACTGATCGGTGTTCTTGGTCATATCGCAAGCTTCGACGATGTTGGAGACCGCCACTATTATCCGATGATCTTTGTGTTAAACCCGGAGAACGGGGAGTATTCGGATATTCAGCTGATCGCCATGAGAGAGGATTTCCTGCCCGGAGAAGCGAAACGTTCTGATTTAGTTGACGTTGTTTTTAGCGGCGGGCTTGTTAGAAAAGATGATGGAAAAGCAGAATTATATGCGGGTATCAGTGATGCTGAAGCTCAAAAAATGACGATTTCAGATCCTTTTTTGCCATTTGAAGCTTTGTGAATTGATTTCTAGAACAGGGAGAGAAAAAAATGAATGTATACCGCTATGAACAAAATCCGCTGGTAGCTCCTGATGACGTGAAGCCTTTTCATGATGGCTTTGAAGTGATCGGTGCGTTTAATGCCGGAGTGACGACATTTCAAGATGAGACCATCATGCTGCTTAGAGTTGCGGAACGCCCGATAAGTGCGGACAGAAACATTGTGAAAGCACCTATCATTAATCCAGAAACAAGTCATTTAGACATTCTTGAATTTCAATTAGACGATCCGAAATATGATTTTTCTGACGCTCGTGTAATTCGCCGCGCGGGACAGGCACAGTTTGAATATTTGACATCACTATCCTATCTGAGAATTGCCAGAAGCAAAGATGGACGCCATTTTACGATTGATGATAAGCCATTTGTTTATCCCTCGGATAAGCTCGAGTCGTTTGGCATCGAAGACCCGCGCATTACTAAGATTGATGGTACGTATTACATCTATTTCACAGCGGTTTCGCCATACGGTGCAGGCGAGTCTATGGTTTCTACGAAAGATTTTGTCTCGATCGAACATCACGGCATGATTTTTGCACCTGAAAATAAAGATGTGGCGATTTTTCCAGAAAAAATCAATGGAAAGTATTACGCTTTGCATCGCCCTGTTCCAAAAAGCATAGGCTTCCCTGAAGTTTGGATGGCTGAATCTGAAAACCTGATTCATTGGGGAAATCATCAGTATCTCTTTGGCTTAAGAGAAGGGAAATGGGATAACGGCCGAATCGGCGGAGGAGCCGTACCAATCAAAACCGATGAAGGATGGCTGATCCTTTATCATGGTGCATCAAAAGAAGATCGCTATTGTATGGGGGCAGTATTATTGGACTTGGAAGATCCTACACAGATTATCGGTAGATCTGAAGAGCCAATCCTGGCACCTGAAGCGGACTATGAGGTTGAAGGATTCTTCGGCAATGTTGTTTTCTCTTGCGGAGCTGTCGTTGAGGGGAATGTTATTAAGATGTATTACGGAGTGGCAGACACCTCTATGGCTTGTGCGGAACTTCAAGTAGACGAAGTTTTGAGTGCGATTTCTATGTACTCGATGCATCGGTAAGAGAGTAATAGACTTAATGTAAATAACGATTTGTAAATGTGAGGATGTGTATACTTTTGAGCCATGCGCCAATAATATTAACTCCTCTCTTCCAAGACCGGATCTGGGGAGGAACTTCATTAAGAGAACAATTCGGCTACGAGATTCCAACTGAAACCACAGGCGAATGCTGGGCAATTTCTGCCCATCCAAATGGGCAGAGTGTGGTTTCTTCTGGAGAGTATGCTGGGAAAACGTTAGGTCAATTATGGGATGAGAAACGGGAACTGTTTGGCGGAGCAGAAGGAAACACATTCCCGCTGCTGACAAAGATTCTCGATGCCAATAATGACCTATCTGTTCAGGTTCATCCAAATGATGCTTATGCGAATGAGCACGAAAATGGTGAACTTGGCAAAACAGAATGCTGGTACATCATTGACTGCAAAGAAGGCGCGGACATGATTTACGGTCATAACGCTGCTTCAAAAGAAGAACTGATTCAAATGGTGAACAGCGGCGAATGGAATTCACTGCTGCGCCGCGTGAAGATTAAACCGGGTGACTTCTTCTATGTGCCAAGCGGAACCATTCACGCTTTATGTGAGGGTACTCTTGTGCTGGAAACACAGCAGAGCTCTGATACAACTTATCGTGTGTACGATTATGACCGTACGGATGATAAAGGGAACAAGCGGGAACTGCATCTTGAGAAAGCGATTGATGTAAGTACTGTTCCTCATCTTGATGGCCAGAATCATCCAGCTGTAGCAAAGATGAAGGATGTAACCATTACAACTTTTGTGGAAGAGGAGTACTTTACTGTTTACAAGTGGGAAGTAAATGGGCAAGCGTCGTTTACGCAGGATCAGCCTTTTCTGATTTGCAGCGTGATTGAAGGGGAAGGTGAGCTTGTTCAGGAAGGTGAAAGCTATCCGATTCCGAAAGGGGCACATTTTATTTTGCCTGCGGAGACTGGTGATTTCATAATCAGAGGAAAATGTGAATTGATTGTTTCTCATATATAAAGATTGAAAGGAGGACCCTTAGAAGGTTCTTCTTTTTTCTTTGTCGAAAAAATACAGATTGTAAAAAATACCAATTTAGCATAAAATAATACTAGTAAAATAGTCCTTGTTAGAGGTGATGAAATGTATTGTTCAAAGTGCGGCAGTTTAATTGAGCAAAGATCGACTTACTGCTCTGGATGCGGCAAGAAGATCCAGAAGAAATCGAATAAATGGTTGCTTTCTTTAACGATTTTCATGCTATTTATCTGTATAGGAGTTTTCACATATTTAGGGTTACACCTAACAGAACAAAAGCCAGTTCAGAAGATAGCCAGCGAAAAAATCGAAAAAACGCAGGCTGATGAAAAGGTGAAAAGTAAACCGGTTAAAGAACCTGAAAAAGAAGTAAAGCAAGTTGAAGTAGTAAAACCTGCACCTGTACAAGAGGCTCCAAAAGAGGTGTCAGAAATAATTGAAGATGCACAGCCTAAGGTGTTCACAATATTTAGTGATTACGGTCAAGGATCAGGCTTTTTAATGAATGAGTTCGGAGATGTTTTAACCAATGCTCATGTTGTAGAGGGAAGTACATTAGTTACAGTCCGCAGCAACGATGGAACTGAATTGGCAGGAACCGTGATTGGGTACAGCAATGAAATTGATATTGCAGTTATTCGGGTGACAGAGCTTGCTGGAAAGGTTCCTCTTAGTCTTGAAACAACGAATCAATCTGAATTAGGCGATGAAGTTATTGCATTGGGAAGTCCCAAAGGGTATGAAAACACAGCTACTCTCGGAAATATCAGCGGAGTCGATCGGACGTTTGTAATTGAACCTCATACATATGAGGGAATCTATCAAATATCAGCACCTATCGCACCTGGAAGCAGCGGTGGTCCTCTGCTTGATAAAAAAACAGAAAAAGTGATTGCCATCAACTCTGCCCGTGATAATCAAGAAGCAACCATCGGCTTTAGTATTCCGCTGTTTAAAGTGATCGATGTGATAAATGGCTGGGTTAATAACCCTATGAGTGAACAGGAAATTGCTGAGCTTTACTACAATAGTGAGGGGCTCTATTTTTACCAGGACATGTATGACAATGAGTATTATTTCGATGGCGGAGATTACAGCGATGAGTTTGAGGATTATGATTATTACGAGGTTCCTTATGACGAATATAGCGATGATCAATGGGAAGAATCCTATGAAGATGTTCCGGGAGACGATTATTCAGAAGAATACGATTATGAGTACTGGGAAGAAAATGAAGATGCAGAAGAACTAGAACAGGAAGAATATCCTGAAGAAGAACCATATATTGAAGATGAGTCAGTCGATGAACCTGTCGAAGAGTTTGTAGAAGATGGGGAAGATACAGAGATTGAGGATGAAGGTTCTGATACTGGTGATGAACTTGAAGTTCCGATTGAAGAACCAATTGAAGAAGATCCGGAAGGTGTGAGTGACAGTTCAGATGGTGAGTAACAAGAGAATATACTTTAACTTTAATGAGGAGGGAGACAGAAATTATTTCTGGCTCCTACTTTTATTTATTCAGTCCGGTTGTAAAATCACATAACTGTCTGCATTAATATCGTGTATCGGCCTGAAATAGGAGCAATCTAAATATTAGAGTTGTATAAGAGAATACTAGGCACTATATACAAAAGATTTAATGGGATAGTAGGGGAAAATGAACATCGGAGTCGATTTAGGCGGTACTAACATTCGGGTGGCAGTGATAGATGATAATGGAATATCTTTGATGCTCAACAGAAGCGGGAATGGACCATTAGGGCTATTGTAAAGATCATATCCGATACTGCCATTATTAGAGTTTGTTGAAATTGATAATGTATATATATCTACATTGTACGGTGTAATTAAACATTTATCAGGACATTCCTAAAGGAACACATTTTATATTGCCGGCTGAGACTGGGGCTTTTTCGATTAGCGGTAAATGCGAATTAATAGTTTCACATATTTGATAAAGGACGAGGGTTCCGATAGAGGGATCCTTTTTCTCTAATTTTATTAATCTGAATATTGACTGAATTAAATCTATTTACTATAATGAAGTCAGATTAATGAAACCGGTTCGATGCAACTAGAAGTATATTCTACATATATAGAAATATATTTTAATAGTATCTTCAATAATTCATGAAATACTTCTTTTATATTTCATTATTTTTTTACTCTCAATGAAACCGGTTCGACGAAATGTGGAAGAGGAGATCAAATGGTCACAATAGGCGATGTAGCAAAGCAGGCTGGAGTATCTAAAAGTACGGTTTCGAATGTATTCAGCAAAAAGCGTCCGATTAGTGAGGATGTGACAAAGCGTGTGATTCGTGTTGCAAAGGAATTGAATTATGTTCCGAATCACATGGCTAGAAGTCTGGCTATTAAAAAGACGATGATTATCGGTCTTAAGATGCCGACCGTTAAAGATTATGAGTTAAGCAGTTTTGAAACGAAAGTGATTAATGGGGTTGTGAAAAAGTCTTCGGAAAGCGGATACCGTGTCCTTTTGGACCGGATCTATGAAGGAGATTCCCAGTCGAACTTTTCAAGGGATCCCGTTGACGGAGTGATTCTATTAAATCCTCGTGAAGATGATTCGCGTATTGCGCAATACAGAGATTCGAACATGCCGTTTGTCCTGATTGGACGGCCAGACAGAACGGACATGGATATCAAATGTGTTGATAATAACAACATTGAAATGGCGAAAGAGGTCGGGGAGTATTTAATTGGCAATGGCCATCGCGAAATATTATTTTTAAATGCCTCCTATCATATGACGGTAGCAGAGGACAGAAAAGCTGGGCTGATGCAGGCCTATGATAATTACAATATGCCGTTTGACGAGGAGAATGTTGTTTATTATGATCAATCGACTTTTTCAAACGCATCTGAATATGGGTACGTCTCTTTTCTAGAAAAGATAAAAGAGAAAAAGTATACAGCGGTCATTGCGGATTCAGATCGCGTTGCACTTGGTGTAATGAGAGCTGCAAGGGAAATGGAAGTAGATATCCCTGGAGATGTTTCCTTGATTGCCTTGAGCAATAATGAAACCCTGGCTCTTGAGACGACTCCTAACTTAACGAGTGTAGAGCTGTTTCCTGAGAAGTTGGGGGAGGAAGCGGCTGATGTCCTGATCAATATGCTGAACAATCAGCTTGTACCAAGAATCAGAACGATCCCTGCTAGTCTGGTCATTCGCGATTCTTGTCAAGATATGAAACATCAAGAAGTGTAATGGATAAACCATGAAAGGGGGAGAGACCTGGAATCGATCAAGATTCTACATATGTAATTGTAAGGGCTTACATTTAGTTAACCACGATTAACAGGGGGATTATGATGAAGAAATGGCTATTTTTAGTACTTGCTGTTTTGCTTGTTTTATCAGGATGTCAATCGAGCACGGGTAGCTCGGGCGAGAAGACGGAACCTGTAAAGGCGCCGGATCGTGATTTAACGGCAGAAGGCTTGCCTGAGTTTAATGAAAAGGTTGGAGAATTAGGGAAAACGGACTTGGAAATTTGGCTTGCAGCTGATTATGCCAATACAGCTCCGATTCAAGATGCGATTAAGGAATTTAAGGAAGTCTATCCTAACATTTCGATCAAAACGGTTGGGATTGAATGGGGAGATATGAGCAATAAAGTAAAACTTGCCGTTTCCAGCGGAGCAGTTCCTGATATGGCTCATGCCCATGCATTTGCAATGGGTGCACAGGGTCTTGCTGAACCGGTAGATGATCTGTGGGAAGAGTGGGGCGAAGAGGATAAGTTTGTTCCAGGCGGTATTGAGGATACAACCTGGGAAGGTGTTAAATATGGGATGCCAATCGATGTAAATACAACAATCTACTTGTATAACAAGAAGGTTTTTGAAGAGAACGGCATCAAAGAAGCTCCAAAAACACTAGATGAGTTAGTAGATGTATCAAAGAAATTAACAAAGAAAGATGGATCTAGATATGGAATCGTGACGAGTGCCAGCGGATGGAGTTTCTTTGGAAATGTCATCGCCGCAGGAACGAACACGCTGAAGTTTGATGGGGACAAGGTGACAGCTAATCTTAATGATCCAAAGATTGTTGAAACGATGGCGAAATATACAGGCTTAGCTACAGTGGATAAATCATCTCCTGTTCCGCCGCCGCAGCAGCGACAAACGGATCATCCTGTAGCGATGTTTGGGACAGGAAGAGCTGTGTCCTTCATTTCCGGACCTTGGGATATTGCCAGAATCAAAAATGAATTTCCAGATGCGTATAAAGATTTAGCAACGGCGAAGCTTCCTGGTGATGAAAAAGGGTCTGTATTAGGCGGAGGAAGCTTGTTTGTTCCAAAGGGATCAAAAGACAAAGTTGCTTCCTTTGAGCTGATGAAATGGTTTGTTTCAGACAAGTATGGGATTCGGTTAGCGAAAGAGCAAGGCCGTCATCCGGTGAAAACACACTTATATGAAGATGAAATGTACAGTGATCCGTTATTGAAGCCGTATGTAGAGACGCTGCAAGATGCTGTACCGTATAAATTGGAAGCGTATCCAGAAGCAAATGATGCATGGGGTAAAGCTTTGCGTGCAGTATTTGACGGAGCTGATCCGCAAAAAACACTGGACGAAGCACAGGCAATTGCTGAAAAAGCTGTAAATTCAGCTAAGTAGGCAGTGGAATAGAATAGTTGATTTTGAAAGGGTATGTGCAGACATGCCCTTTCCCTTTAAAGGGAGTGAACATAATGAAAACGGAAATGGCTTCGCAAATGAATACACAAATAAAAACGAAAAAAGAGTTTCATAAATTGAAAGATTATATCGGGTCTTATCTTTTTGTTTTACCTGCTCTTAGTTTCTTATTTATCTTCTCCATAGCTCCTATACTCTATTTAATCTGGCTGAGCTTTCATGATTATAGCCTGCCGAATCCCGCAGAGTTTACAGGCTTAAAGAACTTTTCTCAAATGCTTCAAGACAAGCTTTTCATTAAGAGTCTCGGCAATACAATCGTATATACTGCAGGCTCCATGTTCTTAGGACTGAGCGGCGCGATTGCTGTTGCTGTGCTTCTTAACAGAAAGCTTAGAGGCTTACGATTTTTTAAAGTGTTTTATTTTCTGCCGACGATCACATCTGAAGTTATTACAGCCATGATCTTTTTGTGGGTGTTTGATAATAATTTGGGCATCCTTAACTATTTGCTGAAGCTCGCAGGGGTTGAAGCACCGCCGGCTTGGCTTTTGCAGCCGACTACAGCGATGATCATTCTGATTCTGATTGGGGCATGGAGAGGAACAGCTTATAATATCCCGATTTTCTTGGCAGCCCTTCAGGCAGTGCCGCAATCCTTATATGAAGCAGCTAGGATTGACGGGGCAAATTCCTGGAAACAGTTTATACATATTACACTGCCATCAATCACCCATATATTAGTTTACACCATGGTTATGTCTGTTATTGGCTCATTCCAGGTTGTTGCGGTTGTTGACATCCTGACAAACGGCGGACCGATGGACAGCACAATGGTTGTCATTAAACATATCTGGCAGCAGTCGTTTGAATTTAACTATGTGGGCTACGGGGCTGCATTATCTCTTGTACTTTTCCCATTCTTGCTTGCAGTGACCTGGCTTCAATTAAAGCTATCTTCCGGAAAGGACTAAATACGATGAAAAAGTCAAAAATCCTGAAAAACTTCATCCTGTATTTTCTGCTGTCGTTTGTCTTATTCGTGTTTTTAGGTCCATATATTTGGATGCTGATGACGGCCGTCAAGTCTCAGGGAGATGTGATGGTTTGGCCGCCTAAGATTTTGCCTACAGAATTTCATTGGGAAAACTTCTTGAGAATCTGGCAGGAAACGAATTTGCCGAGAGCATTCTTAAACAGTTTTATCGTATCAGCAATATCTACAATTATTAACGTGTTTTTAGCGTCATTGGCGGCTTTTGCCTTTGCAAGACTGACATTTCCGGGAAGAGATAAGCTTTTCCTCTTAGTTCTTGCGACTATGATGATTCCTTCTGGGTTAATGGTTGTTCCGCTCTTTTTTATGATGAAAAATGTACCGTTTGCAGGTCCGGATGGATGGCTTGATTCCTATGTGGGACTCATTCTTCCCTTTGCTGTCACAGGCTTTGCGATTTTCCTGATGAGGCAAAACTTCCTTGCTATCCCAAGAGAGTTGGATGAGCAGGCAACCATTGACGGCTGCTCTAAATTTCAAATTTATTGGAAAGTGATCATGCCTTTAAATAAACCGGCGATCGCATTGGTGGCAATCTTCAGCTTCCTGAGTCACTGGAACGAGTATTTATGGCCATTGACGATTGCGAGGTCGCAGGAAATGTATACGATACAGATTGCTCTAAAAGCATTCCAGGGCCAATATAACATCGATTGGCCGTTAATCATGACAGGTGCAACCACTGCAGCATTGCCGATGATTATCTTGTACTTTATTCTTCAGCCTCTATTTGAGCAAGGTTTAGGAGGACTGGGTTCGGGAGGAAAAGAATCGTGAGCCGTGTTCAGCAAGTCGCCTTGTCTAAGGTGATCCATCACTCGCAGCAGGGCGAGTACATCACTTTACCGTTCTCTGTACCGGATGATATTGAAGAAATAAAGGTAGAGCTGTCTTTCAGTCAGCCTGATGAAAATATTATTGATTTGGGATTGGAAGATCCAAATGGTTATAAAGGGTGGAGCGGCGGTGCCCGTAAGGATATTTTTGTCCGTGAAGACCGTGCCACGCCAGGCTACACGTTAGGCAAGCTTCCAGCGGGGGAGTGGGGGGTTATCTTGAATGCTTACCGTGTTCCTAAGGCGTGTGAGGTAAATGTTCAAGTTACGCTTTTGGTGAGTGAAATGAGATGGTTCAAAGGGGATCTGCACCTGCATTCTAATCATAGTGATGGTGCCTTTACTGTAGCAGAAGTGATTGAAAATGCGAGGCATGCTGATTTGGATTTTGTAGCGTTAACGGATCATAACACGTTCAGTCAAAACTACCAGTATCCGCTGGTTGAAGATCTGGCTGTCATTCCGGGTGTTGAGCTGACGACCAACCGCGGGCATTGCAACTTTTATGGCGTGCACAAGCCCTTTTCCGATTTTCGCTGTGCAACGAAGGAAGATGTTCAAGAGAAGCTTGATGAAGGAATGGCAAATGGTGCCGTTATTTCCATCAACCATCCGCACTGTTCGTTTTGCTCCTGGGAATGGGGCCTGGAGCATTTTGATGTGAAAATAGTAGAGATTTGGAATGGGCCCTGGAGCAAACAAAATCAAGCTGCTTTAACATGGTGGGATCTGCAGCTGCAGCAAGGGAAAAAAATCGTTGCAATAGGCGGAAGTGATACCCATCGTCTTCATGAAACGATTAAATGTGGAACGCCAACGACTTGGATTTATTCGGATATGCATACTCCAAGAAAGCTATTAGACTCTTTAACAGCTGGCCAAGTGTGTGTTGCTGGACGTCCCAATTCCCCTTGGATTCAACTGCAAGCCGAAGAGACGCTGATGGGCGGTGCTTTAAACAGTCATCTTGATCTGGCGCTTATTCAGGTTATGATTCCGGAAAGTACCGAAGGGCTTTTAAAAATCATTACGGAACAGGGGACTGTATCTGAAGTCCATAAAGGTTCAGGAGCGTTTTTAAGTGATTTTGAGATTGCAGGCAGCAGCCTGTATGTACGTGCTGAATTATGGGATGAGGAAACAGACTCACCAATTGTCATCAGCAATCCGATTTATTTTTCATAAGAAGTCAGGGAGAATTCAGAAGTCAATAAGGAGGCATAATGATGGAGTTTCATAGTTTAAGAGGAGTTATTGATCAAAAATATGTTGAGAAGGCCTGCTCAAGGTTAATAATGGGGACGGCTCACTTCTATCAATATGACAGCAAGCAGCAGGCATTCGATATGCTGGATGAGTACTTTAAAATAGGTGGAAATATGTTTGATATGGCGCATCAGTACATAGACAGCGAGGTTATCTTTGGAGAATGGATACATATGAAGAAAAATCGCAGTGAGATTCATATTTTAACAAAAGGGGCTCATCCTGATGATGGTGAACCAGGTCCCCGCGTAAATCCGGCAGCTATATCTAAAGATATCTCAGAAAGCTTAGAGCGATTGAATACAGACTATATTGATTTCTATGCCCTTCATCGTGATGATGAAACCGTAGAAGTTGGCGTAATTATGGATGCGTTAAATCAGCATCTTGCTGCAGGCCGAATTCATGCGATTGGAGCTTCGAATTGGTCGCATCAGCGCATTCAGGAAGCAAATGAGTATGCTGCGGCTCATGGTTTAATAGGGTTTACGTTTAATAGTCCGAACTTGAGCCTTGCAAAATGCAGGGAACCAAGATGGCCAGGCTGTATTTCGGTGGATGAGCACATGGAGAATTGGCACAAAGGCTCCCAGATGCCGCTGCTTTCATGGTCATCTCAAGCGGGCGGCTTCTTCAGCGGAAGATTTTCTCCTGACATAAAAGATCATGAGGAAATGGTCCGTGTCTATTACTCCGATGATAATTGGAAAAGGTATGAACGGGCTAAGAAGCTTGCTGAAGAAAAGGGTGTGTCGGCTATTCAAATCGCACTCGCTTATGTTTTGAACCAGCCTTTCCAAACGGCAGCCATCATAGGACCGGAAAATGCAGAAGAATTGAGTTCATCTGTAGCTGGTTCTGCTATTAAGCTGACGGCAGAGGAAATGAACTGGCTGAATTTGATGGAACGTAAAGCAAGTGTTTAAGGAGAGGAGCGATCAAGGAATGAAGCATAAATTCGCTGCCCAATTATATACGCTGCGAAATGAAATTCAGAATGACTTTCCAGGGACTTTAAGGGTGTTGAAACAAATGGGCTGGGAAGCTGTTCAAATGGATGGCCTTTATGGGTATTCACCTGAGGAGATTGCAGGGGTTCTGAACGAAACAGGTCTAAAAACGGCTGGTATGCATGTCAGCTTAGACAGGCTGAAGCATGAGCTGGATGATGTATTAAAGGAAGCTAAACTGTTTCAAACAGAAGAAATCATTTTGCCGTATTTAGATGACCATTTGAAAAATGAAGAGGGATACATAAGCGTCAGAAAAGACCTGCTCGCCATCTCTGCAAAAGCTGTACCGCAGGGGTTTCGAATCGGCTATCATCATCACGATTTTGAGTTCAAAACCGAGATCGATGGTGAATATGCTCTGGATTATCTATTGGCACCACCAGAAATTTTTCCGGAAATCGATACGTATTGGGTGAAAAAAGCAGGATTAGATCCATTAAGTTATATTCGCCGTTTTCCAAATCAAATGCCGATTCTGCATTTGAAGGATATGACCAGTGATGGAAAAGGGAATTTTGCGGAAATAGGTGCTGGCTGCATTGATTTTGAACCGATTCTAAAGTGGGGAGAACAAAATGGTGCAGAATGGTACGCGGTCGAACAGGATATTTGTGAAGGGAGCCCATTCGACAGCCTGGAGCAGAGCCTTGCCTATCTGATCAAATTGACAGCCAAATGGCAGACAAACGAGGGGTGACATTCATTTGAAAGAGATAGAGGTTGTACATGTCATATTTAAAACACATCTTGATATCGGCTTTACAGATTTAGCTGAAAACGTCACAAACCAGTATATTCAGTCCTACATACCGAAGGCGATTCACTTAAGCCGTGAGCTTGAGATGGAGAAAGGCAATGCAGGGTTTGTATGGACTACGGGCTCATGGCTCATTTATGAATACTTAAAGCGGGCAAATGACGCTGAAATAGAGGTTATGGAAGAGGCAATCTCTAAAGGTTATATCGCTTGGCACGGCCTCCCTTTCACAACACATACAGAATTGATGGACAAAAATCTGTTTGAGTACGCATTAACGATCTCGAAGAATCTTGATAAGAAGTATGGAAAAAAGACGATTGCCGGAAAAATGACAGATGTCCCAGGACATACAAAGGCAATGATACCTCTGCTAGCTGAAAGCGGAATCCGCTATTTGCACTTTGGAGTAAATCCAGCCTCAAAGGTTCCTTCTGTACCTAACCTGTTTGTATGGAGATCCGCTGATGGATCTGATGTCATTGTTAATTATGCGGACAATTATGGGGATGTCTTAAAGATAGACGGATTGAATGAAGTGATGGTCTTTGCCCACACCGGCGACAATTGCGGACCGCCATCGATTGAGGATATCAAACAAGAGTTTAATCGATTAAGCGAACGCTTCCCGAATGCCAGGATTAAAGCGTCTACTATGGATGCCTTTGCAGAAAAACTTGCAGCAGTCAAGCATTCCCTTCCAGTTGTAAATGAAGAGATTGGCGATACATGGATTCACGGAGCGGGTACCGATCCGAAAAAAGTGGCTGAATATCGCGAGCTCGTCAGGCTTCGGAACACATGGATCTCACAAGGCAGATTAGAAGAAGGCAGCGAAGAATTCAAGGAGTTTTCTGATTGGTTGTTGTTAATTCCTGAACATACATGGGGCCTTGATGAAAAAAAGTATTTAAATGATTATAAACATTATTCAAAACAAGATTTTAAGTCGGCAAGAGAGCGCGATTTGATTTCTAAAGATGCGGTTCCTGATAAATACGGCTATATTGGTTCATTTGCGATGCATGAATTTGATAATATGTCCAAACAGCTCTTTTCAACTACATGGGAAAATAGAAGCTACAGCTTATTTGAAAGCTCATGGAGGGAGCAGCGGGGATTCCTTCAGAAGGCTGCAGGGGCGCTTTCTGCTGATAAACAGCAGGAAGTGAAGGCGGCATTTGAGGCCTTAAAGCCTGTTAAAAAGAACGAAAATGGATACGAGGAAATGAGAACAGGCGCTGTTTATTCACTTGGGGAGTTCCAAGTATCTTTCTCAGATGATGGCTCCATTTCACGTTTAATTGATCAATCAGGTAAAGAATGGGCAAATCCAGAACAGCGTCTTGGTGTCTTTTCCTATGAATCCTTCGGGGTTGAAAATTACCAGACATGGTTTAAGCAGTATGTAGAAAATCTTGATCAAACGTACCGCTGGTCTGAAGCAGACCAAGGGAAGCCGGGCATGGAACTGGTTCAGCCGATTCCTGTTCATTCTCTCTATCGCCCTGAAGTAATCTCTCTTAAAAAACAACAATCATCTGCATTAGATCGTGTCTATGTGCAGCTCCGTTTGTCTGTTCATGCTGCAGAGGTGTACGGTGCACCAAGAGAGGTTGAAATCATCTACACATTCTTAAAAGATGATCATGCAATTGATGTTGAATTGAACTGGTTTGAAAAAGATGCAAACCGGCTTCCTGAAGCGCTTTGGTTCTCATTCTCCTTGCAAGTAGATAATCCGAATCTATGGAAAATGGATAAAATGGGCACCATGATTTCTCCGTATGAGGTCGTAAAAAACGGAAACCGCAATCTTCACGGGGTTCAGTCGGGGATTACTTATCATGGCGCAGATGGATGGGCTGTTATTGAAACGATGGATGCCCCTCTTGTGTCTCCGGGAGAGAAACGATTATTACAGCTGGATAATAAAACGCCGAATTTAGAGAACGGCTTTCATTTTAATTTATACAACAATGTATGGGGTACGAATTTTCCAATGTGGTACGAAGAAGATGCTAAATTCAGATTTTCATTGAAACTTCATTCAAATGAAAAATAAGAAGGGGCGTGCGTATATGAGCAAGCTTACAATTGGAATCATCGGGATTGGAAGGATTGGAAAACTGCATGCGGAAAATCTGCTGCGTCATCCTCTGGCAACGGTAAAAAGCATTTCGGATGTGAGGGCTGAATCACTGAAGGAATGGGCATCTTCTGCCGGAATCAATCATGTTACAAATGACTATCAGGAGCTGTTGATTGATTCAGAGATTGATGCCGTTTTTATTTGCTCCCCGACAAGCACTCACACGGATATTATCAAGGAAGCTGCGAAAGCCGGGAAACATATTTTTTGCGAAAAGCCAATCAGTTTAACCTATGACCATTCATTAAATGCATTAGAGGCGGTTGAGGAAGCGGGCGTGAAGCTGCAAGTGGGCTTTAACAGAAGGTTTGATCATAACTTTAAAAAAATCTATGAAACCGTGAAATCTGGCACGATTGGCACCCCGCATATTGTGAAAATCACATCTCGTGATCCTGAACCTCCGTCAGAACAATACATCCAGACATCAGGCGGCATGTTCATGGATATGTCCATTCACGATTTTGATATGGCCCGATATGTAACTGGCAGTGAAGTAGAGGAAGTGTATGTTCAAGGAGCAAGCCTTATTGACCCTGTTTTTTCTGAGTATGGAGATACAGATACGGCCGTAATGACACTGAAATTTTCAAACGGGGCGATCGGAGTGATTGATAACAGCCGGAAAGCCGTCTATGGGTATGATCAAAGAGTGGAAGTTTTCGGATCACTTGGTTCAGCAGCTGTGCAAAATGATGTGCCGACAACAATTGAAATCAGTACATCAGAAGGTGTTTACCGTGATAAACCAAAGCATTTTTTCCTTGAACGGTATCAGGATTCATATGTTCAGGAGATAAATGCCTTTATAGAATCAATTTTGTCGGACAGTCCTATTGCGTGCAGCGGACTAGATGGCTTGAAGGCTGAACAGATCGCAAAAGCAGCGAAAGAATCCTATGAAACCGGAAAACCTGTAAAGCTTGAATCTGGTATTCAAGTAAAAAGATAGAAGGTAGGAGGAAAAGAATGAACACCATACGTTTAACGATGGCGCAGGCTCTTGTCAGATTTTTGGATCAGCAATATATCATGCTTGATGACAAAGAAAAGAAATTCTTCAAAGGAGTTATGGGCATTTTCGGTCACGGGAATGTAACGGGAATCGGTGAAGCGCTTGAAAGAGAAGATCACGGATTAACGTTTATTCAAGGGAAAAATGAACAAGGCATGGTGCATGCAGCCACCGCCTATGCGAAACAAAAAAACCGGTTAGAAGCTTTTGCCTGCACTACTTCGATTGGACCTGGCGCATTAAACATGGTTACAGCTGCAGGGACGGCAACGGTGAATCGAATACCCGTCTTGCTCCTGCCTGGTGATACGTTTGCCTGCCGTCAGCCTGATCCAGTTCTTCAGCAAATTGAAGATTCATCAGATTATACCATTTCGGCAAACGATGCTTTTAAACCAGTAAGCAAGTATTGGGACCGAATTATCCGCCCGGAACAGCTCATGACAGCTGCATTACAGGCAATGCGAGTATTAACTGATCCTGCTGAAACAGGCGCTGTAACCCTATGTCTGCCGCAGGATGTACAAACAGAGGCCTATGATTATCCAGCTGAATTTTTCCGAAAGCGCATTCATCACATGGACCGGAGAAGCATTTCACCAGCCACATTAAAAAGAGCCGCTGAGTTAATCTCAGTTAAGAAAAACCCAATTATCATCGCTGGCGGCGGTGTTCATTATTCGTTTGCAGCGGGCGCTCTGGCTGAATTTGCCGAGAAATTTCAAATTCCAGTCACTGAAACTCAGGCCGGTAAAAGCGCGCTTCCTTGGAATCATCCGCTAAATGCAGGCGCAATTGGGGTAACTGGATCTTTAACGGCCAATCGGCTGGCTAGAGAGGCGGATCTCATCATTGCGGTAGGGACTAGGCTTGCGGATTTCCCTACATCTTCTAAGCAGGCTTTTCAGCATCCTGAGGTGGAACTAATCGGAATCAATGTTAATTCAATGGATGCAATGAAAATGGATGGTTTATCTGTCGTTGCGGATGCGAAGGCAGCATTGCTGGCATTAAGTGAAGAGTTGGAAAAGCTTCATTACATGTCGAGTCATAGCTTGGAGAGACTAGCTTCCTTAAAATTTGAATGGGACAGGGAAGTTGATCGGCTATTTGAGCAGGATCATGAAGCAGGCTTGTCACAAACAAGGGTTTTAGGAGAACTGACTCATTTATTAGACGATCAATCTGTCATTGTCGGAGCGGCGGGCAGCTTGCCTGGTGACTTGCATCGTGTCTGGAGAAGCAAAACGCCGAAGGACTACCATTTGGAATACGGATTTTCATGTATGGGCTATGAGGTTTCAGGCGCATTTGGTGTGAAGCTTGCTGAACCTGATAAAGAAGTGTACGCCATGTGCGGAGACGGCAGTTTTCTCATGCTGCATTCTGAGCTTTTGACAAGCATACAGGAACGCAAGAAAATTACGATTCTATTATTTGATAACCACGGCTTTCAGTGCATCCATAATTTGCAGCGCGGACATGGAAGCGACGGCTTTGGTAATGAGTTCAGATTCCGTTCAGGTGAATCCAATCAGTTAGCGGGTGATTATCTGACGATTGATTTTGCGAAATATGCAGAAGCCCTTGGCGTAAAAGCATACTCTGTTTCTACTGTCGAAGACTTACATTCTGCTATAAAGCGATCAAAAACAGATACTGGTTCTACTCTCATTCATATGAAAGTCATTCCAGGAACTAACACGGATGGCTATGAGTCCTGGTGGCGGGTTGATGTTCCTGAGGTTTCAGCCAGTGAAAAGGTGCTGGAATCGCATAAAGAAATGAAAGAAAACGTGAAGCTTGCAAAGAAATATTAAATCGTTTGCGAGGTGGAAGAATGAGAGAAGCATTTCCTTTTAAACTTGGAATATCAGCAATAAACTGGGCCAATGAAGATGTGCTTAGACTTGGAGACCATTATTCAGGAGAAACCATCCTGAGTGAGATGGCGTCTTTAGGATATGCAGGCACAGAAATGAGCCGCAAGTTCCCGAGTCATGTCCAGTCTTTAAAAGCACTGCTTGAAAATAAAGGGATGAGCCTTGCCTCACAGTGGAAAGGTGTCCTATTTTCAGATGCTGCAAGACATAACGCGGAACTCGAAGGCTACCGAAAGCATGTCCTCTTTTTAAAAGAAATGGGCTGCAAAACGGTTGTCACGTGTGAGCTTGGTGGTTCCACTATTGGTGACCCCAGACGCGGGGAAAATGAGGCGGATGTCAGACCGCTGACTGATTTTGAATGGAATGCGATGATTGATGGCCTTGAGAAAGCTGGTCAAATTTGCCGTGAGCATGACATGCAATTAGTGTATCACTATCATATGGGAACCAATGTCGAAACCAAAGAACAAATTGATCGTCTTATGCAGGAATCAAATCCGGAGCTTGTCCACTTGTTATTTGACAGCGGCCATGCCTATTATGCAGGGGCTGAGCCCATGGAAATTCTTGCGGAATATGCAGATCGAATTAAGCATGTTCATCTGAAGGACGTTAGAAAGGATGTCCTTGAACACGTCAGAAGAGATGGGATAGACTTTAAATCCTCTGTTCTGGAAAATGTTTTTACTGTGCCGGGAGATGGGATCCTGGATTTTAAGCCAATACTGCAAACACTTAAGGACCAAACATACAGCGGATGGGTCATTATTGAAGCAGAGCAGGATCCTGATGTGAAAAATCCATATACCTATGCGAGACTTTCCAAACAATATATCGATCGCATTTGGAAGGAAATAAGGTAGTGAAGGGGGAGAAATCAACATGAAGAAGTTAATTGTTCCAAGCAATCAGCCGGATCAAAATGGGCGTGTATTATGCATTACACCGCAAATTGCTGATTGGGAGTATGTTGGATTTGAAATCTATCAATTGAAGGCAGGACAAACATTAAAACTGGCAACTGAAGATCAGGAAGTATGCCTCGTTTTTCTGGCAGGAAAAGCAGATGTCAGGACACATGATGAGTCATGGGAAAATGTCGGCGAACGAATGAATATCTTCGAGAAGATTCCGCCGTACTCCGTTTATATTCCTTCAGAAGACGAAGTGACAGTTGCAGCAGCGACCGAACTTGAGCTTGCCGTATGTAAAGCGCCTGGAAAAGGCACATACAAAGCAAGGCTCATCAGACCCGCAGATGTGGGAGTAGAAATAAGGGGTTCAGGCAATATGGAACGTCTTATCCATAATATTTTACCTGAACAAAAAGAGGCAGATAGCTTGCTTGTTGTAGAGGTGTTTACACCAGAAGGGAATTGGTCAAGCTACCCTCCGCATAAACACGATCAAAATAATTTGCCGGAAGAATCTTATCTGGAAGAAACGTATTACCACCGTGTGAGTCCAGAAAACGGATTTATTATCCAGAGGGTCTATACAGATGATCGAAGCATAAATGAAACAATGTCGGTCAGCAACGGCGATGCTGTTATGGTTCCAGAGGGCTACCATCCTGTAAGCACGCCGCCCGGATATGATGGCTATTACTTAAATGTCATGGCAGGACCAATCCGCACATGGAAGTTCCATAATGATCCCGAGCATGAATGGCTCATGCCGAAAAAATAAGAAGAAGGGGTGAAACAATGACTCTACTATCCTTTGACCCAAATCGAACGCTGGATTTTATCGGTGTTGGCAGACTGTGCATCGATTTGAATGCAAATGAAATCAATCGTCCTATGGAAGAAACCCGTACCTTTACGAAATATGTTGGCGGATCTCCAGCCAATATCTCAATCGGCATGTCGAGACTCGGCAAAAAAACCGGCTTCATTGGACGGGTTGCCGACGACCAGATGGGGCGGTTTATTGTTCAGTATTTAAAAGAGAATCAAATAGATACTTCAAATGTCATCACGGATAAAAGCGGAAGCGTGACAGGCCTTGCTTTTACTGAGATTAAAAGTCCGGAAGACTGCAGCATTCTATTGTACAGAGATAACGCCGCAGATTTAAAGCTAGAACCTCAGGATGTAAGAGAAGATTATATCAAACAGGCTAAATCACTCTTAATCTCCGGAACAGCTTTAGCGAAAAGCCCATCCAGAGAAGCGATTTTCTTAGTATTAGAGTATGCGAGGAAGCATGGAGTCATTGTATTCTTTGATATCGACTATCGTCCATATACGTGGACTTCTCAAGAAGAAACAGCTATCTATTACAATCTGGCTGCCGAAAAGTGTGATGTGATCATCGGCACCCGGGAAGAATTTGATATGATGGAACAATTTGAACAGAGAACAGAGGAAAATGACTGGCAGACTGCTAAGAAATGGTTTGATTATCACGCAAAGATTGTCGTGATTAAGCACGGAAAAGATGGTTCCATCGCTTATACAAAAGATGGCGGCTCCTTTGAAGGTTCCACATTTCCTGCAAATGTGATCAAAACTTTCGGTGCAGGCGATTCATATGCAGCAGGGCTGATTTACGGATTAATGCAGGGCTGGAAGCTCCCGAAAGCAATGGAATATGGAAGCGCAGCAGCTGCAATCGTCATCTCCAGTCACAGCTGTTCTGATGCGATGCCGACTGAAGAGCAGGTCGACCGGTTTATTAAGAAACATCGACAGAGCGAAACCGTTTAAGAGAGGGGAGAAAAGAATGACAACAAATACTCATGTTAAAACACTAAAAAACTACATAGGAGGCCAATGGACAGAATCATTATCCTCACAGACCCTTCCAGTGCCTAATCCCGCAACAGATGAAGTCATGGCATTCGTTCCTCTTTCTACAAAGGAAGATCTTGATTATGCTGTTAAAACGGCAGAAGCGGCATTTGAAAATTGGAGCCAGACTCCTGTGCCCAAAAGAGCGCGCATTCTATTTAAATATCAGCAGCTCCTTGTTGATCACTGGGACGAGTTGGCTCTTTTAATCACAAAAGAAAACGGAAAAAGCTATAAGGAAGCATACGGAGAGGTGCAGCGCGGAATTGAATGCGTGGAATTTGCCGCTGGAGCTCCAACTCTGATGATGGGGAAACAGCTTCCTGATATTGCAACAAATATTGAATCGGGCATGTTCCGCTATCCTGTTGGTGTTGTAGGAGGGATTACTCCTTTTAACTTTCCAATGATGGTCCCTTGCTGGATGTTTCCGCTGGCAATCGCATGCGGAAATACCTTTGTGTTGAAGCCATCTGAGAGAACGCCGCTATTAGCAAACCGATTAGCTGAATTATTTAAGGAAGCCGGTCTTCCTGATGGGGTTTTCAATCTTGTTCATGGTGCACATGATGTGGTAAATGGCATGCTCGAACATCCCGGCATTCCGGCCATTTCTTTTGTAGGCTCTCAGCCGGTTGCCGAACATGTTTATAAAACGGCGGCAGCAAACGGAAAGCGGGTGCAGGCATTAGCAGGAGCAAAAAATCACAGTATCGTCATGCCTGATGCAAAGCTTGACGAAGCAGTCAGACAGATTGTCAATGCTGCTTACGGATCTGCAGGCGAAAGATGCATGGCCTGCTCAGTAGTTGTTGCTGTTGGTGATGTAGCGGATGAACTCATTGGAAAGCTGGTTCAGCATGCAAATGAAATAAAAATAGGAAATGGGCTTGATGAAGAAGTGTTCTTAGGGCCTGTTATCCGTAAAGAACACAAAGAACGTACAGAGCGGTATATAGAAGCTGGTGAGGATGCAGGGGCAGTCTTGATCCGTGATGGCCGGAAGGATACGCCCGAATCAAATGGTTATTTTATAGGCCCTACCATCTTTGATAAAGTCACGACAGACATGAAGATCTGGAAGGAAGAAATTTTTGCTCCCGTATTATCGATCGTTCGAGTAAAGGATTTAAAAGAAGCCGTCGAGCTATCCAACAAATCCGATTTTGGAAATGGAGCCTGTTTATTTACCCA
Source organism: Metabacillus idriensis (assembly GCF_009674765.1). GTDB lineage: Bacteria > Bacillota > Bacilli > Bacillales > Bacillaceae > Bacillus_P > Bacillus_P idriensis. Next base: position 325,210 of record NZ_WKKF01000002.1, read on the forward strand.
GGACGGAAGCAGCGTCCGCTATTTTAGAGAAAAAATTCAAGCAGGTATGCTTGGGGTTAACATTGGAGTTCCGGCCCCGATGGCATTCTTCCCATTCTCTGGCTGGAAAAACTCCTTCTATGGCGACCTCCATGCAAATGGTTCAGATGGAGTGGAGTTTTACACGAAAAGGAAAATGGTTACGGCTCATTGGGGAATGTAATACCCGAATATTCCTTTTAAAAAATGAAAAGAGAAAGGACGAGAATATAAATGCTCGTTCTTTTATTTGCTCTTAACGGATATAGGATAGATGAGGAGCTTTCATACTTCATTTATAATTGGTTATTTACAAAATGCGTATACCAGATTGGAACAATGCTATAGTGGGTTAATCTAAATATTAAAGTTGTATAAGAGAATACTAGGCACTATCATTAATCTTATACAAAAGATTTATGGGATGGTGGGGGAAAATGAACATCGGAGTCGATTTAGGCGGTACAAACATTCGGGTGGCAGTAATTGATGATAATGGGATTATTATAGAAGAGCTTGGATGCTCTACAGAAGTGTGGAATGGACCTCTTAGGGCTATTGAAAAGATCATCGCCATGATTCAGAAGCTGCAGGAAAAACACACTGTTCAAGCTGTTGGCATTGGAGCACCCGGACCGCTGGATGCGAAGAATGGAATCATTATAGAACCGCCCAATCTTCCTGGCTGGCAAAATATCGAATTAACAAAAACAATTGAGTCGGCTATTCAAATGCCTGTGTATCTTGAAAACGATGCCAATGCAGCTGCACTTACCGAAGCGCTGATCGGTGCTGGCAAAGAAGCAGATAGCGTCTTTTACATAACCGTCTCTACAGGAGTCGGCGGGGGATATGTATATGGAGGCAAGCTTATTTCAGGAGCTCAGGGAAACTGCGGGGAGATTGGGAATATGATAGTAGATCCCCATGCAATAGGTGCTCCTAACCTTAACAAGGGAGCACTAGAAGCTCTTGCAAGCGGGACCGCAATCGGGAGAAGGGCTGAGTCTGTTTTTGGGTCGGGCCACGGTGCAAAGGAAGTGTTCCTGCTTGCTCAAAAAGGCAACCAAGAGGCAGCTGATATTATTGATGAAGCGCTGAGCTATTTGGCCATTGGGATTGCCAATATCGTTCATACTTTAAATCCAGAAGTTATTGTTCTTGGAGGCGGAGTCATGAAATCTAAGGACTTGATGCTGGATCCCTTAAAGGAGAAAGTGCTTCCGCTTTTATATCCCAGTCTTAGACCGCATTTGAAAGTAGAGCTTGCTTCTTTGGATCAGAAGGCTGGAGTTGTTGGGGCTGCGATGGTTCCGGGGCAGTACCTATAAGTATGTTTGCATTGCTGATATGAAAAAACAGAAAAAGATGACTGGTAGATATCCAGCCATCTTTTTTAATTATCGAACGATCATATCCTTCTTGCTACTTTTATTCCCAGCCTTATCCTCTGCATACACAGATAAAGTTGTTCCTTTTTTCTGAGCTTTAATTTTAACTCTGTAAACTCCTCCTTTTGAACGTACAGTGGTTTTTCCAAGGTTGGCAGTCCCATTGTAGACATATACCGTTGAGCCAATTTCAGCTTTTCCTGTAACAAAAGTAGATCGTGAAGAAAGTTTCTTTACGGTAGGCGTCTTTGGTGCTGTTTGATCAGAGACTTTGATGATGAGTATCGGGCTTCTATTCCCTTTATCATTTACAGAATACAGGAATAGAAGGGATCTTGCTTTTTGTTTCTCTTTAATCGTGATGGAGAAGTTGCCGCTGCTGTCCGTTATTGCAGTACCTATCGTTACACCGCGATTTTTCAAGTAGACGGTTGAGTTGGCATCAGCTTTTCCAGTAATAACAGTGGTGTTATCGCCTACTGTAGTTACTGTTGGTTTTGCAGGCATTGTTTTTTTAGTAACTTCTACAGTAATCGAAGGACTTTGGTTGCCGGCTGCATCCTTCGTATAAATAGTGAGAATGGTGCCGGAAGTTTGTTTCGTTTTGATATCTACTGAAAATACTCCTGCACTATTTGTTTTTGCTTCTCCAAGAGTAGTGGTTCCGTTTTTAACAGTGATGGTAGAGTTAGCTTCCGCTTTTCCAGTTAGGATTGATTGGCTGTCATCTATTGAATCAACAGTAGGTTTATCGGGAGCTGTTTTATCTGCTACCTGAACAGAAGCCGCCGCACTTTGATTACCACCCGCGTCTTTTGCGTAGATAGAGAGAGTGATCCCAGCTTTTTGCTTCGTTTTAATGTCTATTGAAAATCCTCCTGTACTATTTGCTTTAGCTTCTCCAAGAGTAGTAGTACCATTTTTAATGGTAACAGTAGAGTTTGCTTCCGCTTTACCAGTAACAATCGTTTGATTATCTGCTACTGGATCAACAGCAGGTTTAGCTGGGGCTGTTTTATCTGCTACTCGAACAGAAACTGCAGCACTTTGATTGCCAGCCGCGTCCTTTGCATAGATTGAGAGAGTGGTCCCGGCTATTTGTTTTGTTTTAATATCAATTGAAAATACTCCATTACTATCGGCCTTTGCTTCTCCAAGGGTAGTAGTTCCAGTTTTAACAGTGACTATAGAGTTAGCTTCTGCTTTGCCAGTTACGATTGTTTGATTGTCGGCTACTGGATTAACAGCAGGAATAGTAGGAGCAGTTTTATCAGCTACCTGAACAGGAGCAGCCTCACTTTGATTGCCAGCCGCGTCCTTTGCATAGATTGAGAGAGTGATCCCAGCTTTTTGCTTCGTTTTGATATCTACTGAAAATACTCCAGCACTATTCGCTTTTGCTTCACCAAGAGTAGTAGTTCCATTTTTAACAGTGACGGTAGAGGCAGCTTCCGCTTTACCGGTAACAATGGTTTGATTATCCGCCACAGGATCAACTGTAGGCTTAGCAGGAGCAGTTTTGTCGGCCACCTGGATAGAAGCTGATGAGCTTTGATTTCCTGCTGCATCCTTTGAATAGATGGAAAGAGTGATCCCAGCTTTTTGCTTCGTTTTGATATCTACTGAAAATACTCCAGCACTATTTGCTTTTGCTTCACCAAGAGTAGTAGTTCCAGTTTTAACAGTAAGAGTAGAGTTAGCTTCTGCTTTGCCAGTTACGATTGTATGATTGTCTCCTACAGGATCAACTGTAGGAATAGCAGGAGCTGTTTTATCTTGCACTTTTATTGTTATTTCGCCGCTCTTATTGCCAGCTGCATCTTCTGAGTAGAGGATAAGTGTTGTTCCGGCAGGCTGTTTGGCAATTGCTGCACTAAAAACACCAGAAGAATTTGCAGCAGAATGGCCGAGAGCTGTGCTGCCTTTTTTTACATATACCTTAGAACCGGCTTCTGCTTTTCCGGTAACAGCTGTTTGATTGTCGCCAACTGGATTCACCTGTGGTACGGAAGGTGCTGTCCGATCTTGAACAATGACGGTTGATTCTTCGCTTTTGTTGCCAGCTGCATCTACTGCGTAGACTTTCAATTCAGTTCCAGCCTGTTGAACTTGAATGCCCGCGCTGAATTCGCCTGTTTCATTTGCATAAGCGTTTCCAAGTGTTTCTGTTCCTTTTTTTACATATACCATTGCGTTAGGTTCTGTTGTTCCTGAGATGACGTTATCATGGTCTGAAACAAGATTGACGGCAGGTGTTGCAGGAGCAGCCGTGTCTTGCTCTTCAGCGCTGATAAATGTATAAGTGACGTCGTTTCCTTTATCTGCAGGGATGTCAGCAGTATTTGTCTTTTTAACAAGGGCTCCGCCGCCTCTTAGATAGGTAGAGGATCCGCCATATACTCTTTCGCTTAAGGCGTCAAATGCTGGTTCACCTTTAAAGCCATATTCCCCTGTTTTGTTCTTTAATAGTAAGGCTCCGCGGAAATTTGTCATAAATTTACCGAAGCTGAGAGTTGGATCAATGTATTTTTTTACGGCATTTTCAACAGCACGGTAGTCGCTGTTTGGATCTTGCAGGATGTCTTTGAAAATACCATTTCCCTGATTAGCCTGGATTCTTACATATTGGCCAAATAAATAGGAAAGGGAATAGTTGGCTAGGGTATCACCGTTTCGATCCCAGTATAAGAGAGAGTGTCCATTTTTAATAGAATTGGATGCATTATAGTAATCTATTCTGCTGGTTAAAGCCTGTCCTGTATAGATTTGTTCTGCGGCCATAGAAAGAGCTTCATTCAGCCATGTATCCATGTTTGTTTTTCCTTCAATAAACACATTCTGATTGTAATTGACCATGTGCTGAAATTCATGTGCCAGTGTTTCGTAAGAATTCTCTACTGCTTTGTAAGAACTCATTCCCATTAACGGATATGTATCAATGTAGAAGATCTCTGATTGATTTGAGTGGGTCATATTGTACAGGTCACCGCCATAGAAGTAACCGCCAATATAGCCGCCGCTGCCTGTAAAGCCATCCTGGATATCATAGACTAAAATATTAATCTTTCCATCCCCATTTACATCTGATTCAGGGGCGAAATGGCTGACGACTGTTGGGTGGATGCTGCTGTCAAATTCATCAGACAGCTTTTTGGCATCAGCTGCAGAAATCTGATGATCATGCACCCATATGTTTGTTTTTGAACCGCTGTGTACTAACGATGCATTAATTTGATAATCCTGGTTGCTGCTGAAATTAGTTACCCAAAATGGTTTTTGATCTCCGGTTTGGTAATCAGGCATTTTCTCGGTCTGCTGTTTAGAAAACATTTTGTCTTTGTTTTTCTCGATGTTAAAAGGTTTATTTGCATCAATTTGATAAGCACCAAGATCTAGCTTTTTATCGAACGTATACTTTTCATTGTTGATTTGGAAAGAACCAGTGCTTTGGGATCCTTCTGCATATGTTGATTCATTGCTGATAATGACGTAATCCTCAGAACCAGAGTCGCCGCTGAAATCTGGATTTTTCACTTTGAATCTTGTCGTATCAGAATAATAGGTGTCACTTAGGGAATTGGAAGTACCGACTCTGACATAAACGAACTCTTCTTCTGCGTATAAGGATTTTGGCAATGACACACTTAAAGTAAGGGTGCCGCTAAAGGATAGATAGAAATAAGCTTGGGTCAAATACGTCAATGAACCATTATCTTCCTTATAAAACTCAAGGGTAGTATAAGGCTCTTGACCGCTGTAAGCACTTATCTGGTATAGCAGTGAAAGCTTTAATTCATCTGAAAGACTCGTTAACGAATTAAAGGTAAATGAATGATAGGCACTGAAGCTGTCTACTAATGTATCGATGTAATCGTTGTTCTCCACAAGAGGATAATCATCCGGATTATAGGAAGCGCTCTTGCCGGATTTTTCATTTCTTGGTTTTTCATCAGCGCTTAAATTAGCTGTAAGTTTTTTTGGTGCTTCTGCGTGGACAGTGGTAAGCGGTCCCCCTAAAAGAAAGACAATGATTAGTAAACTAATAAACTTCTTCATAATAATTTCTCCCTGCCAAATAAATTTAGGTATAAAAACATAGGTAAATAAGATTATTTCAACTTTAGTAGTTTACTATATTTTCCCTGTGAATTAGCAACTTAAGAAGGATAAATTATTCGACATATGTTGGTTTTTGTCGAAAGGATTAAGTGCTGAAAAGGATAATTTGAGTGCAGCATTGCATTGTAAAATCGAATTTTATCCATTAAGATAAGAAAATAGAATATGAGAGGAATGAACTACATATGAAGAAGATTTTTACTATTTTACTTTCTTTAGCACTAATTCTTGGTTTTTCTTTTACTGCAACAGATACTGTTGATGCAAAGGCAAAAGCGAAAACGTATAAAAACTGCACAGAGTTGAACAAAGATTATAAGGGCGGAGTCGCACAGTCATCTAAAGTGAAAAATAAAGGCGGGAAAACGAAATACAAACCGTTTGTTTCAAAAGACCTTTACAATGCGAATACAAAGAGTGACCGTGATAAAGATTTAATTGCTTGTGAGAAATAAAAGATGTTTGTGGGGCCTTTCATTTCGAAAGGTCTTTTTTAATTCATAAACCTTTTTTCGTATTATCCTTAAAACTCCCTCATACACTGTCTTAGACATGCTTAAAAGGGTGATAAAATGCGAAGACGTAAACCTTTCCCTCTTATTCCAATAGCAATGATAGCAGCTGCCATTCTTCTTCTCATCGGGATATTTCATCTATTCACGCCATCCTCGCCTAAAACGGCGGTCCAGCTCTTTTATACAGCTGAACAGACTGGAAATTTCGGGGGTGCTTGGGATCTGTTTCATCCGTTGATGCAGGATCGTTTTACAAAGAACGCTTATGTGACAGAGCGGTCTCATATCTATATGAGTCATTACGGGGTTACCACGTTTTCTTTTGAAATTTTGAAGCAGAAGAAGGTTCGAAGGTGGAGGATGGCAAAAGGGTCACCGGTATTTAATGAGGCGCGTCTCATCAAGGTAAGGCAGACTTTTAAAAGTAAGTTCGGAACATTCGATGTGCTGCAGGATGTATATGTTGTGAAGGAAAAGGGAGATTGGAAGATTGTATGGGAATATGAGTGAGGCCTCTATTTTAATTTAGTGTAAATGCAATGTATATTTCTAGTTAATTTTACCTAGTTCTTATTTCCTTTCCTGAAATTTTTTGTAAAATAATGATGTGGAAAATTTTTCATTAAAAATACAGAAGATTGAGGTGGAGAGAATGCTGATGAAAGAAAGCTATGCAGTTTGGAGAGAGACGATGGTTGTGAAACCGATGTATGCGGAAAATGGGGAGTTGTGGTCTGTTGTTCATGAGCTTTATAAAAAGCTGATTGTGAAAATGTCCCCAAGAGAAATTATGAACCGCAGCTGTATCCATGCTGGTGCATCGTATCAGGGGATGATAGATGCAGCAAAGCTTATTTTGCCGGGCAAAAAGATGCTGCCAGTTTGCTTGTCGCCAGGCTACAGGATCTGTATGGTGCCTACTTTATCTCCAGACAGTGAAGAGTGTATGTGGGTTTCCTATCATCATGTGAAGAAGGTTTTTGAGAAGAACAACAGGACTATTATTGAATGCAGAAACAGAGAAGAGATTGAGATTCAAGGGAGTGTGGAAAGTTTTTTAACGAAATCCGGACATGCCCAACAGCTCGTACTGACTTATTTGGACCGTCAGGAGGAGATGTGGGATCTATCCTCTCACGTAGCTGAGTCCTATGAGGGTTATGAAGTTTATTAGATGGAAGCAGTCAAGTCCCTTTATGGGATTTGACTGTTTTTTATACTAAATGAGGCCTGTCTTTAGTAAAATAGAACAAATAGAAAAAAATGGGGTATAGCATGGCTGAATTGTTGATTAGTCTAATTGGATGCATGGGGCTGTTTTATTTATTATTTATATTGCCTACACAATGGCTGAAAGTTGAACATGTAGATGTACCGCTTGGGATTGATAAAAAAATTCTGCAGTTATCAGATCTTCATATTGAAAGAAATCGGATTCACCCTGAAAAAATCAAAGAACTGCTTCATAAAGAAAAACCTGATTATGTGTTTATCACCGGTGATTTTACCGCGAGAGAAAAATATATTCTAAGTATTAAACCTTACCTGGCTGTTTTCAATGAATATGGAATTGAAGTATATGCTGTATTTGGCAATCACGACTATCGTACTTTTAAGCTGAGTTTGCGGTTAAGGTCATGGCTCGAAGAAAACAAAGTAAAGGTTCTTGTAAATGAATCGATTGAGCTTCCAGACTTCACATTGATAGGATTGGATTTTTATAGAGAAGATGAGCTAGGGTTGACTAAAGCATTTTCTAAAGTAAGATCCGATAAACCGAGAATTGTTCTATGTCATGACCCAAATGATATAGCTGAAGTTACGGATCCATTTGATTTAATGCTTTCCGGCCACTTGCATGGAAAGCAGTTCAATGTTCCCTTCTTCTTTACCTTTATTTCAAAGGGAGAACTTGCGAGGCGGGGGATTTACCAGGGCTTCCATGAGGTTAGAGGGTCATATCTTTACATTTCAAAAGGGATTGGACAGGCGCATTGGAATTATCGGTTTGGGGTGAGGAGTGAGGTAACGGTCCTTACTTTAAATGGGAATAATGAAAACAAAATAAGACAAAACCGCAGAAATAATGTCTGTGGTTGTTCTTATTAAAAGATTTAATTTCTCGTGATTTGTTGCGCGCATTGAATTCTATTCAATTTACTGGCACAATAGACAAGGGAATCAAGCAATAAAAGGAGTTTATAAATGGATATCGGACGCAACGACCCATGCCATTGCGGCAGCGGGAAAAAATATAAGAAATGCTGTATGAAGAAAGAAACTTCACTTGAGGCTATCCGCCATGAGGATCTTGAGAAGCTTCAGGTCGAATTGATGGAATTTGCTTCTGTGAATTTTTCCAGACAAATGGATGATGCGGTTAAAGAAAAAATGGGTAAGCTGAACCGGGATGAGCACCAAAATGTATACGGTGCTCTATTAGTGTGGGCTGTCTTTTCTGTCCCATTTGTTCACGGAAGGGTAATTGAGGCCTTTGTGGAGAAGAAACAGAAAGAAGAAGTTCGTCCATCTACTTTGTCTCAGCTTAATCAATGGGCAGAAGCGGCACCTTCTTTTTCTGTCATTGAAAGCATAATAGATGACGAGTGGCTTACTGTAAAAGATATTTTTTCAAATGAAAAAAACAAGGTCAAAGTGGCACAGGGAGCAGCCTCTTTCGAAGAGGGCGGTCTGCTTCTTGGCTATTTGCTTCCATATGGTGAGTACCACTCGTATTATTTGATGCAGCTTGAGTTTGAGAAAAATCAAACAGCGCACAATACTGAGCTGACATTAGATTTATTCAGGCAGAGTGAGTTCACTGATCACAAAGCATTTATGGGTGATCACTATCCAGAGATGATCATTTCGATGCTGACAGAGCCTGAACCGGATGAGAAAACAGCTGAGCCGGAAAAAGAACTTGTTTGGGATGATATAAATTATGAAACAGCGGCACTCATGTTGGAAAATAATATTCTCAAACAAGGCATTTATGCAAAAGCAGGTGAGCTGGCTGTTGAATTAGCGCACGCTTATTTCCACCGGGAAATGCCTTCAATCAATAAGCCTGCTGCCTATGCAGCAGCGATGCACTATTTTGTAGAAAAACATATTCACAAGCAAGGTCTGACTCAGAAAAAACTTGCTGAAATGTATGAGGTTAGTGCAAGCTCTCTTTCAAAGCTTTACCGTGAAATAAAAGAAGAGTTAGAGGCTGATTTGGAGACTGCCGTTGAAAAGGTGAGCAGACAGCGTGAAATTAACCGTGTTCAAGCCCAAGAACTGATTTTTGAAGCGATGGAAAGTGAACCGAAAAAGAGATTACAGCTTGCAGAAAAAGCATTAGAGCTTTATCCGCACCCTGATGCCTACAATATGCTTGCAGAAGCAGAGCATGACCTTGAGAAACAGCTGAACTTATTCAAAAAAGGGATGGAAGCTGGTGAAGCAGATCTTGGCAGCGACTTTTTCAAACAGAATAAAGGCATGTTCTGGGGACTTACTGAAACAAGACCTTATATGAGGTCTAAGTTTAATTATGCAGTACTTGAGGCTGCAGTCGGACATTTAGATATAGCCGTTAAGCAGTGTGAGGATTTGATTAAACTAAATGAAAATGATAACCAGGGCGTTCGCTACACACTCTTTATCATGTACATGGATTTAGGGATGTACAAGCAGGCTGAAAAACTGCTGAAGAAGTATAGTGAAAGTCATATGGCATCAGGAGCTTATAATCGAGTACTGCTTGAATATGCTATAAACGGGGCTACTTCAAAATTAAAGCAGCTGGCAGAAAAAGCGAAGAAGGTTAATCCATTTGTGTTCGACTTTTTGACAGGCAAGGAAAAGCTGCCGGCACCTCCTGATTCCTATGGAATCGGAGATCAAAACGAAGCCGTCCAATATGTTTATGAGAATGAATATATTTGGTCGAAACACCCTAAGTTGATTAAATGGGCGAAGGAAAACAGCTGATTTTATTAAAAGGCTGTTCTTGTAAACTAGACTAAATGGTAAAAATCTTAAACATAATAAAAGAGCGGATTTCAAATGAAATCCGCTCTTTCTATTAATTTGAAGATGCCGTACTCGATTCAAGCTCCAAATGCTCTTTCAGCTGATTGGATAAACCGGTTCTTTCCTCTTCAGGCACGATATAATAATAAACTCCGCCGATCATATCGCCTTTTCCTTTTACTTGATGCTGCTCCATTGAGCTGCGGGCACCTTTATAATTTTCCTGAATGCTCCACATTTCGTTCATATCTAAGTTTGTTTTCACGTTATTTTCAACAACTTTGAACATTTCCCCAAACTTTGTCAGAGAAGAAATGTTAGCTCCTTTAGAGATAACAGCCTGTATAACCTGACGCTGGCGATCCTGGCGTCCAAAGTCACCGCGCGGGTCTTCATAGCGCATTCTTGTGTATTTAAGAGCACTTTCACCATCTAATGAAACAGTGCCTTTGTTGAAAGTTTCACCTTCATAAGTAAAATCAAGCGTATTATTAACGTCTACTCCGCCGACAGCATCTACAATATCTTTAAAGCTTTCCATGTTTACTTTAACAAAATAATCAACAGGCACATCAAGGAAGTGCTCAACGGTATTAATGGCCATTTCCGTGCCGCCGAATGCATAGGCATGGTTGATTTTATCTTCTTTGCCTTTTCCGATGATTTCTGTACGTGTGTCACGCGGAATGCTGACCATGTTCATGGATTTTTTATTCGGATTCACTGTTAATAGAATTAAAGAATCAGAGCGTCCGCGGTCTCCTTTTCTTTCATCAACACCTAAAAGAAGGACAGAGATAGGATCTTTTTCTTTGAAAGCCACAGCTTCAGGACGTTTTTCTGATACGTCTCTTCCAATATCCTCTTGAATTTTTGCAACAGTATCTGATGCAGTTTTATACAAATAAAAGGCATAGCCTCCTGTACCCAGCACGAGCAATCCAATGATGCTGAGCACAATCCAAAGCCATTTGCGCTTTTTGTTTCGAGTCTCTCTCATAGAGTACCATCCTTTAATTAAATTATTAGCCTATACACATTATATTTTTACCGAATCAGGTAAACAATACTTTTTTTGTAAAAATAAGTGATAACATCCTATGAGACGTTGTTCATGAGCAAAAAGTTTCATAAGTTTGTAGATTTTTGTCTATAAATACAAATATACAATCGAATTTCACATAACTATAATAGATTTAGATGTTTATAAGAAACTAGGGGGATTACGAAATTACTATGAAAAGAATGCTGTCGATCTTCATGATTTTCTCTTTGCTTATTACTATGGCATTGCCTTATACGGCGGCAGCTGAAGCAGGGACGACACTTATCGGGTTTCATTCGTTTAAAAACACAGGAAAAGGGATTCAGCTGCTGTGGACAACTACATCAGCATCTGCAGAACCTGAAACATTTGTCCTGAAGAAAAATGATCAGGACAATGCGATTGAATCCAAACTTGTAGATGAACTTAAAAATAGAGATGGTTCAACTGCGAGAACATACGAATTCATTGATGAAGACGTGAAAGAAAAAGAAACGTATACATATCTTGTAAAGCTTGCGGGGGATGACTCCGTTCAGACAGAAGCCATTACTGTTGTGTATAAAAAAGGGAATGATGACAGCGGAACTCCTGTTGATCCTGGTGAACCTGTTGTGATCGATGATAAATTCAAGTTGAATGCTAGAGCTGAAGGCACATCTATTATTGTGTCCTGGCCAACATACAATGTCACTGAAGCGGTGGAATATCAATTGTTTCAGGATGGCAAGTTTGTTCAAAGCTTTAGTGAGGCAGGCGAATACGTCTTTAAGGATTTAACGCCTGACACAACCTACGCATTTACCATGAAAGTAATAGCGGGGGACAAGCTGCTTGATACGAAAGAAACAAGCGCTCAAACAGAAGTAGCACAGAAACCAAACTACATGGTTTTCTTTTACCAAGTGAATGATTCATCATTTGAAGCAAGCTGGTTTTTAGACGGCGCCGTTTCTTATGATGTGTACCTCGATGGGAAATTAATGCTTGAGAAAACAACAGAAACAGAGAATATCTTTACAGATTTGAAGCCAGCTGCTGAATATGAAGTGAAAGTTGCGGCATTCGATAAAGATGGTAAGATGATCAGCGAAGCAGCCGTTAAAGGGAAAACCAAGGAAGCGGCTAAAGGGAAAACGATTGAGTTCAAAGATAAAAACCTGAAGTTTGCGGTGCAGGAGCAGCTTCGTATTCAGCGCGATATCACGGAAAGTGATTTAGAAAAACTGACTTACTTAAATGCATCTCCTTATGAAATTAAGGATTTATCCGGCCTTGAATATGCGGTGAATTTGCAGCATTTAGAATTAGCAGGAAACAGGTTGAAAAATTTAGAGTCGTTAAAAGCATTTGCGAAACTCGAGTACCTGGATTTATCGATGTCTGGTGCAGCTGATTTTTCTCCTCTGAATTCGTTAACGAACCTCCACAGTCTGCTGCTTGGAGATACAAGCTTCAAGGATCTTAAGCACATTGGGAACCTTACGGGTTTAAAGCTTTTGGATATAAGCTGGACAAGCGTTAAAGATTTGTCTGTTTTAGCATCCTTTAACCAGCTGGAGGAAATCAACCTTTCTTATACAGAGGTTAAGAGTATAAAAGGGCTGGCTGACCTTCCGTCTCTTCAAAAGGTCATTATTTATGGATCTGGCTACATCGATATCCTTGATGAGATCGGCCTCTTTAAAGACTCTGTGGAATTTGTCTATGATGACAGCTTGAATATGTATATTAATCAAGTTAAGCCGGGAGATACAAACGCAGTTCTTGAGTGGGATTATGAAGGCGAGGGGCGCCTTGCCTATTATGAAGTGACGATTGATGAGAAAAAAGAAAAAATAGAAACAAGCAAGAAATCCTATCGTTATGAAGCATCAGACTTGAAACCGGATACTCAGTATTCTTTTTCTGTACAGGCTTTTAATAAGGAAGGAAAGCTGCTCGGTTTTACCAACGGCATGTTCTCTACTTTAAAAACGCCGTCCGGGGAAAAAGTGATTTTTGCTGATGCTAATCTTAAAAAAGCAATGAAAGAATACTTCGGCTTTAAACGGGATATCGTTGAGAGCGATATGGAGCATCTGACAGAGCTTGACCTGACGGGTGCCGGGATTCGTGATTTATCCGGTTTGGAAACAGCCAAGAACCTGAAATTTCTCGGTTTATCCATGAACAATATTAAAAATCTAAAACCGATTGAAAGCCTGACAGGTATTACGTTCCTTCTTTTGGACGGAAACCCTCTGCAGGATTTCTCATCCTTAAAAAAATGGCCGAACCTGCAGTATTTGGACCTTTCTGATACAGGCATAAAAGATTTATCCGTTCTTTCTCCTCTGAAAGAGTTAGGTGCACTGGGTCTTGCTTATAATAGTTTAGAAGACCTTTCAGGAATGCCTGCGCTTGAGCAATTAGCTTCTCTTTATATAGGCGGGAATGAACTTACTTCCCTTAAAGGGATTGAAAGATTAACAGGATTAACCGAACTCAGTGTGAGCGAGAATTTATCTCTTACGGGGATAGAGGAGCTTACGGGATTAAAAAACCTGTATTTCCTGGATTTGTCCACTACTTCAATAGAAAGCATAGACCCATTGCTTGAGCTTGATTTTCTGGAATATGTTCTCTTATTTGATATAGACACGCTTGATCTATCTGATGGATCTGCAGCTATTGATGTCATCACGCAGCTTAGAGATAAGGGTGTTTATGTTGAGTACGAGTATGAAGATGGGGAAGCTTTCCATGTTTACTCAACAAGAGCAACGGAAGACTCCATTGAAATCTCTTGGGACTACTACGGGGAAGAAGAGATTGATTATTACAAAGTAGCAGTCGACGGGAAAACGGGCGCAGATAAAATCGATGGCTATGAGTACGGCTACTGGATCAGAGGTCTTGCCCCTGAGACTACTTATGACATTGAGGTGCAGGCTTATGATTCAGACGGTGAACTGATTGCCAGCGCTGAAACTACTGAAACAACAGCGGCTGCTCCTGCAGGTCCTGTTGTGAAATTCAAAGACAGTACTTTAAGAGATATCATCAAAGAACAGCTTGGATTAAACCGTGATGTCCGCGCGAGCGACATGGAGCGCCTTCATGAATTATTCCTTGCAGATATGGATATTAAAGATTTGTCAGGCTTGGAACATGCGTCAAATTTAATGTATGTATATCTTATCAACAATGAGTCTGAACTCGATTTGTCTCCGCTGAGCGGACTGCCAATCTTTGATTTAACAATCGAAAACACGAAGCTGAAAGGCTATGAAAAGATTGCAGAAATGGAAAGCCTGGTTTCCCTTTCCATCAGAAATAATCAGCTCAAAGATATTTCGTTTATAAAGGGAATGGAACAGCTTGATTATCTTGATCTTTCTCAAAATAAGATCCGTGACATTTCCGTGCTTTCTAATCTGAATGAGTTAGAAGTATTAGTATTGTTTGATAATCAGATCGAACATTTAGGAGATTCAGGTTTAGAAGGGCTTATGTTCCTTGAGATATCCCGTAATCCACTGAAAGATTTAACTGGATTAGATCAATTTCATTCATTGGAAGTCCTCACATTGGAAAGAACAGAATTAACAACTATTGATGAGCTGTTGAAGCTTGAAAACTTGACCCTGGTCTCACTGTATGGAATCAGCACACTTTATCTGTCCTCCGGTTCAGACGCTGATCTCGTCGTACAGGAGTTGAGAGAGAGAGGCATTACAGTTCAGATCGACATTACGAACTATCCTGAAATTCATATTGAGGATGTGACTCAGCATTCCATTTCATTCTCATGGGATAAAATGTTTGAAGGATCAGCTGGTTCATATTTTGTGATCCTTGACGGAGAATTTACAGGAGAGGAAGAGCCTCTGCCTGCATCTCAAACATCATACGAGTTAACTGATTTGGAGCCTGATACAACCTATCTCATTGAAGTCTATGGAGAAAGCGATGAGTTTGGAAACGTTGCGTCAATCGAAGTATCCACTTTGCCTGAGGATGAAGAAGGCATGAAGCAAGCTGAGCTTTATTTGATCAATGAGGATGAACAGCCGATCAGTGAAGCGGAGTTTTTGATAGAGGGTCTGGATGAAAACAATGAAGACATCATATTTGAAGGCTATTCTAATGAATTTGGCCAGCTGATTGATGATCTTCAGGCAGATGAAGGGAAATTCAGTCTGAAAGTCGGTGCCTACAGCCTCTTTGTATACAGTGAAGGCATCGAGTATGAATATGAATTTACAATTGAAGAAGAGCAGGACTATTTGGAAAATCCGCTGGTGTTTGTCTTAGGATCTGAGAATCCTGAGACAGGAGAAACACCGGGTAAAGAAGAGCAGCCGGAAAAGGAAAGCGGGAATGAGCCAATTTTGCCAGAAAAAGCAAAACCTGCTTCTGGCATTAGGGAGAATGAACTTCCAAAGACAGCAACTGTCATGTATCAGTCCGTCTTTTTTGGAGCCATTCTCATGATGGCGGGTGCTGCCTTATATGCAGCGCGTCGAAAAAAGGCATAAAGTAACAGCAAAAGACAGCGGAAACGCTGTCTTTTTGTTGTCTATCATCGAATGAAACAGCAATTTGTAACATATTTGTAAACTGTCAGACTATTAAACTGTTATATAATATGAAAGGGTAAAAACATCATAGGAGAATGGTATGAAGCGAATAACTATTACAATGTTGAGCTGTCTCAGTCTTTTGATGATTCTTTTGATCTCCCAGCCTAAAGAGGCAGAAGCAGGGACAACAAGCAGAATCTATGGTCAGGATCGTTATAAAACGTCAGTAGAAGTTTCAAAGAAGACTTTCCCGAACGGCACATCCACTGTTGTCATTGCAGTTGGCAACAACTTCCCTGATGCTTTAGCAGGAGGACCGCTAGCTTACAAGCTGAATGCGCCAATCCTTCTTACGGGAAAAGACGCAATGCCTGCAGCAATTACTAGTGAAATTACAAGATTACATGCTAAAAATGCATACATACTCGGCGGTGAAAGTGCAGTCTCTGCAGCAGTAGCCGGCAAACTGAAAAATATGGGCCTTACTGTCACTCGTATATCGGGCCCCGATCGCTACGAAACATCTGTAGCTATAGCTGAAAAATTAGGATCTACCACTAAAAAAGCATTTATTACAAACGGAAGCAATTTCCCAGACAGTCTTTCAGCATCTGCGGTTGCTGCGAGGCAGGGCTCACCCATCCTGCTGGTTAAGAAGACAGGCGTTCCAGCGTCAGTGAAAAATTATGTAAACGGTTTTACGAAATCATATGTCATTGGCGGTACAGGTGTAATTGCCTCCGGTACAGCGTCACAGCTTCCATATGCAGAACGAATTGCAGGAGTGAACCGCTATGACACATCAGCAAAGGTAGCCACTAAGTTTGCAAGCTTCTCTGCGTCGCGTGCCTTACTAGTTTCAGGTATTACATATGCAGATGCTTTAACTGGATCGATCTATGCAGCAAAACAAAACATTCCGATGCTGCTTACAAATTCATCCACTCTTCCAGCTGAAATTGGAAAATTAATCGATGCGAAAAATGTACAAACCGTCACGGTCATCGGAGGAACAAGTGCAATCAGCAACAGTGTGCTTACCTCGATTTATTTTCCAGTAGACAAGCTTATTGAAACAGCGAAATCCCTGCAAGGCGTACCTTATCTTTACGGCGGCACAACAACATCAGGATTTGACTGCAGCGGCTATACACAATTTGTATTCGACAAGCATGGGGTAGATCTGCCTAGAACAACGGTTGATCAATGGAACGACGCAACAGTTGTGGCCGTTCCGCAAAAAGGAGACCTTGTATTCTTTGAAACATACAAAGCAGGTCCGTCTCATGTAGGAATTTTCATCGGCAACAATGAGTTTATCCATGCAAGTTCTTCAAAAGGCGTAACGATTTCCACAATGGATAACGTATACTTTGAACCTCGTTATTTAGGTGTGAAAAGTGTGATTCATTAAGCAGTGATGTATTTCACTGCTTTTTATTATGGTAACAATAGTAAAATATTGAGAAATTAATAATAAATTTCCTTTAATACTCTTGCAGGTTTACATATAGATAACTATGATAGAATGTAGAACTTTGTAGATTTTGGAGGAACTTTGACATGAGTAAAGTAATTACAATGTGTGTCATTATCTTAACGGTATGTGCACTTGTACTAGGCAACCATCATTGGAAACAGAAAATAAGCTCAGCTCAAGAAAAGCAGGAAGATTCTAATACAGAAGAAACAGCAGCAGTGAAAGATGAACAGCCTGAATGGATGGCCAAAGCTGCTAACCTGCCGGCACCGATAAAAGAAAAAATGAAGCTTGCAAAAGAAAACGGCAAACCATTAAAAATTGTGGCAGTTGGATCAGAGAGCACTTCTGTACAGAGCACAGGCTGGCCGGCATTATTGCAAACTTATCTGCAGGAAGCATATGGGGAGAAAATGTTCACTCTTCAAGTTTTATCTTATCCTGAAGGCACAACCAGAACATTTATCAATGAACACCACGGTGAAGAAGTGAATAAACTTCAGCCGGATATCTTATTATTTGAACCCTTTTCTTTAAACGATAATGGAAATGTAGGCCTCGAGAACACTTTGAAAAATGTCGATGAAATTATTGCCGGTTTTAAAGAAAAAAACCCGCAGGCAGTTATTCTTGTTCAGCCATCCCATCCAATCTTCAATGCAACCTTTTATCCAAAAGAAGTGGATGCATTAAAAGTATTTGTTGAAGGGAAAGAGGTAACATACCTTAATCATTGGGAAGCCTGGCCAGATCGGAAAGATGAGAAGATAAAATCTCTTCTAATTGAAGATCAAGCAGCGCCGAATGCTGAGGGCAACAAGATATGGGCAGACTATTTAACAAAATACTTTGTGAAAACCGCGGAATAGATCCTATTAATAGGGATCTATTTTTTTATCTTATTTTGGAAATTCATACAAAACCTGTTGGATTATATGTTAAGATTTTACTAGAATCTAAACTTTGGAGGCAAAGTACGTGTATTTTAAAAAAATCACCCTTTTCATGTTTATGTCGTTAGTATTTGTTTTCGTGGTGCCGGCAGTGTCAGAGGCGGCAACTCCGGACTTCAGTAGTGTTCAGCAGAAGGTCAGTCAAAAATGCAACTATGATCCGCAAACACAATATGGCAAGTTCATCCCGTATCAAACTGGTAATTGTCTGCTTTCGAATGTTTCCTTGGAACTTGAAGTTCCTGCGGAAATTGTAAAAGCTGTTGCGACTAAAGAAAGCATCGACTGGCAGCAATTTAAAAATGGAGATCCTATTATATCTGGTGATGGCGGCATAGGCATCATGCAGATAACGGTATACCCGGCAGCAGATGAAGAAAATTTGAAAAAGAATGCGATTTTTAATATCTACTCAGGGGTTAAGAGATTAAAAGACTACCTGACAGTGCCTATAGGTTCAAATAAGCCTGCACCACTCGTACAAAAAGACGATCCAAGTACATACTTGGAAAGATGGTATTTTTCTGCTTTGCGATACAACGGAATTAAACCCGAGAACAGCCCCCTTGCTGTATGCGAAGGCGATGGAGAGAGAAATACAGGAGCTTATCAGGAAGAGCTGTATGAATTAATTAAAACTGATTCTGGCAAAGGCATACAGGATATCAATACCAAGATTGCATTGATTGATATGCTGCCTGCAGATTTCACTTATCCTTGTGGATCTGAAGAAAATATCACTTTTAATAAAACAGATTTTAAACTAAATGCGCACATGACAGAGACAAAGCATCTATTTAATCAAAACGATACTCTCATCACGTTTAACGAAGATGCTGCTGATCCGAAAATCCGTCAGGGGGCAACGGGGTCTGCTCCTGTTGTTAAAGCAGGTAAAGGTATCACAGTAAAACCTGCCGGAGAGTTTGTTTATGACAGCAGTGCCGGTTCATCCAACCATTTTGTCTGGTATCCAGTTCAGGTTAAAGATTCCCAAACTAAAGGATATGTGGCATCCAGCTATTTAAAAAGAATCTTAACTAGACTCGAAGGTACAAGCCGCTATCATACAGCTGCAGAAATTTCTAAAGAAGGCTGGAAGCAGTCTGATACAGTTGTACTTGCGACTGGAACGGATTTTCCTGATGCTTTATCAGGCACGCCTTTAGCTGCAAAATACCAGGCTCCGCTTCTTTTAGTGGATGGTAAATCTAAAACGATTCAATCAAAGTATAATTTGCCGGCTAAACAGGAAATCAGCAGATTAGGAGCCAAAAAAGCCATTATTCTAGGCGGAAAAGGAGCCATCCCATTAGAAGTAGAAAATGAACTTCGAGGGTCAGGTTTAACCGTTACCCGAATTTCGGGTACAGACCGATTTGAAACATCAGCAAAAATTGCAGAAAGCCTCCCATCATCTACAGCTATTGTTGCAACAGGAAGAAATTTTCCTGATGCCATATCTGTTGCGGCCTATGCTTCGAAAAAAGGATACCCAATCTTGCTTAGTGAAGTAACTGTGATTCCAGAGAAGATTAAGACGTCTTTAACTAACGTAACTAAGACTGTTGTAATCGGAGGAAAAAATGCGATTTCAGCCCAAGTATTTAATGAACTGAAAAGCAAAGGTGCAGTAAGAATCAGCGGGAAAGACCGATACGAAACTAGTATTCAAGTTGCCCAACAATTAAAACTGGGACAAAACGAAATTTTCACAGCAAGAGGAGATCAATTCCCTGATGCTCTTTCAGGAGCTGTACTTGCATCAAAGAATAATGCTTCTGTTCTTCTTGTAAATGATGCATCATCAAAAACATTAATCGACAAGTATCAAGCAGCTACTATTCTTGGGGGACAGGGAGCAGTAAATGCCAACATTGAAAAAGACATCATCAATCTATTAAAAAATTAAATCTTTCTATCAGAGGCTGGGACAAAAGGTTTTTAGCCAAAGAAAAATCCGAACTATTATGTGAAATTCCAACTTGAATTTCGTTTTAGTTCGGATTTTTTCTTTGGCTCTTTTCATAAATGTTGTTGCTGCAGGCTAAATGATAGAAACCTTAAGTGGATTGCAGCGGAAGGAACTTGACTCCTGCGGGAAATAGAGCAAAATGGGAGACCCCGCAGGCAACGCCGAGGAGGCTCCCATGCTCCCCGCGGAAAGCAAGGTCCTGGAGCGGAAAGGAACGGGCAACATTTATCATCAAAAAAAATCTATGCGAAAACAGCCTTTTATTTTTTATAAAGAATTTCGTCAAATAAAAATAATTCCCCGGGAAAAGTGTAGAAAAATGCCTGAGAAAAGTCGAAAGGAGTCAGGACTTTTGCCCCTCCACCAAATTTCTATTGCGATATACAAATAATTGGATAATTATAATTTCTGTTTAAATGCATAGTTTCCGGGTTTCATATCTGTTTTTCGCTTTAAAACATTGATGCATCAATGTGTAACTAACATCTTACGGTCCTGGTTATTGTCGGAATTTGTCTTTAATATACTAACGAACAAAAGTTTTTATAAATGTTTGACTATTCAATATTTTACAAATAGAATAAAAGAGTAAATAATTTCTATATATGTTAAAGGAGGGATAAATTAGTATTTTTTTAGTGAAATGCACTGCTAAATTACTAGGGGGGTCAAGTAGTTGAAGGTAAAACTGAAAAGATCGTTATTTTTAATGTTCGCTTTCTTGTTAGTTTTCTCAAATGCAGCATTAGCAGCGGTTCCGACACCGCAAAAGGGCAATGCCAATACTGAGGTTAAGAAAAATGCCGGCAAGCAATCTATTAAAAAATCAGACGCTGATAAACAATATAAAAATACTGACAAAGTTCGTGTAATTGTCGAAGTCGAGGGCGAGCCCGCAATTACATATGCAACAAAGCAAGGGAAGAAATTTGATGCACTTGCAAAATCAAAGCAGGAAGAGCTGAAAGCGAACGCTTTGAAAGAGCAAAAAGCGGTTAAAAACCAAATCGCTTCAAAGAACCTTGGAATGAAATTCGAGCAGGAGTTTACAACTGTAGTCAACGGCTTCTCTGGAGAAGTTGCTTACGGGAAAATCGCTTTGCTTGAAAAATTAACTGGTGTTAATAAAGTAACGATCGCTCATGAATACGAGCGTCCTGCTGCAGAGCCTGAAATGAAATACAGCAAAGACTTAGTAGAAGCACGCGAGTCTTGGGATTTAGGCTATGACGGTGAAGGAATGATCGTAGGTATCATTGATACAGGGATCGATCCAAGTCACAGAGACATGATTCTCA
Organism: Metabacillus idriensis; assembly: GCF_009674765.1. Classification (GTDB taxonomy): domain Bacteria; phylum Bacillota; class Bacilli; order Bacillales; family Bacillaceae; genus Bacillus_P; species Bacillus_P idriensis. The sequence goes on from NZ_WKKF01000002.1 coordinate 346,595, forward strand.
GTGAAGATACAGTTCCTGCTTTAACAGAAGGCGCTGTAGGTGATGCTGTTTCTGACCTTAACCTGCCAGGAAAGTATTACACAGAAAAAGTGCCTTACGGATATAACTATATGGACGAGAATGAAGAAATTCTTGATTTGGGACCGGGCGCATCGATGCACGGAATGCACGTTGGCGGAACAGTTGGTGCAAATGGAGATGAAGACAACGGAGGCTTAAAAGGCGTGGCTCCTGAGGCGCAGCTTTTAGCTCTGAAAGTTTTCGGAAATGATCCTGAAATGCCTTCTACATGGAGTGATATCTATGTAAAAGCAATCGATGATTCTATTCAATTGGGTGCAGATGTACTGAACATGAGCTTAGGCTCAACAGCCTCATTCGTGCTGCCGGAAGATCCTGAACAGAAGGCAATCGAAAGAGCAGTTGAAAACGGAGTGGTCATGTCTGTTTCTGCTGGTAACTCAGCCCATTTAGGAAATGCCTGGGCAAATCCTTATGCAAGCAATCCAGATATAGGAGTCGTTGGATCTCCAGGACTTTCATACGACTCTCTCCAGGTTGCTTCCATTGAAAACTCAACAATTGAACTTGATGCAATGAAAGTTCAAGCGGATGGCGCTGATTTTGGAACAATTGGGTACCAAAAGCAGGACGGACCGAAATTCCTTGATAAGTTTAAAGGTCAAAAGCTTGATATTGTGTATGTAGGAGATGGACAGCCTGCACAATATGAAGGAAAAGATGTAAAAGGCAAAGTCGTATTTGCCGTTCGTACTGGCGGATACTTCTATGCAAATATCCAAAAAACGGCTGAGGAACAAGGTGCTGCAGGTGTGATCATCCGCGGATTGCCTGCACATGGCGACTATGTGAGCATGGCGCTTGATAAGCCGGCTATTCCTTTAGTTTCACTTAGCATTGCAGATGGTAATGCCCTTGAAGCGCAAGCTAAGGAAGGGAAAAAACTTGAAGTCACTTTTGGTGATGACAAAGTAGCTGCTCCAAATGCTGAAGCAGGGAAAATGTCTGCCTTTACTTCATGGGGCGTGACTCCGAACCTGGATTTTAAACCTGAAATCACAGCTCCAGGAGGAAAAATCTTATCTACATTCAATGATAATCAATACGGAATTATGAGCGGTACTTCGATGGCTGCGCCTCACGTTGCTGGCGGATCTGCGATTGTTCTTGAGCGCGTAGACGAGCTATTTAATTTAGAAGGTGCAGATCGCGTCCTTATGGCGAAAAACATCTTAATGAACACGTCTCAGCCTGTTATTGACAAAGGATTGGTTAATGACGCTTTTGGATGGGAACTTCCTTATTCTCCACGCCGTCAGGGTGCGGGATTAATGAAACTCTACTCTGCTCTTAATACACCTGCAGTTGTTACTGAATCAAAAACAGGTGAAGGGAAAGTCGCTTTGAAAGAAGTAGGAGATAAAGTAGAATTTTCTCTTGATCTTAAAAACTTCAGTGATAAAGCTGTTTCTTACGATGTAAAAGCAAATGTTCAAACGGATTTCGCTAACGGCGGATCTCTTGGATATAACTATGATGAGCTTGAAACACAACAATTAATGGATGCTGTTATTAAAGTTGACGGTAAAGACACTACTAAAGTAGAGGTTGCTGCCGGTCAAACAAAAACAGTTAAGGTAACGCTTGATACAACGAATGCAAAAGTTTTAGGGGATGATTTTGAAACTCCTGTACCAGTGAAGGATGTCTTCAAAAACGGATACTTTGTAGAAGGATTCGTAACATTCTCTGCTGAAGGTTTATCACAGCTTACAGTACCTTATGTAGGGTTCAATGGAGACTGGGGCAAGGCTCCAATCCTTGATGCGATGAACTTTGATTTAGAAAACGAAACATTCTACGGTGCAGCTGGAGTTGTAGCACAGTCTGGCGAAGACTTCAACTACCTTGGATTCGATGCATTTAATGAAAAAGTTCCATTCGATGCCCGTAAAATTGCGATCTCACCAAATGGCGACGGCAGTAATGACCAGTTAATTCCGGTTCTTTCATTCCTGCGCAACGCTAAAGAAGTGAAATACAATGTGCTCGATGAAAACAAAAACCAATTGCGTACCATCCGTTCAGAAGTTGAAGTGCGCAAGCATTACTACGATGGAAGATACACGCCTTACACTTTAAATCCTGCAAATCAATGGGATGGAAAAGTGAAAAATGCTCTTGTAAAAGACGGCCAGTATTATTTTGAAATCGCTGCAACGGTAGACTATGCAGGAAAAGCGCCTCAAAAGGTTCACGTTCCTGTAATCGTTGATACGGTTCAGCCAACGTTAAATGCAGCATTTAAAGATAACAAGGTAACATTTGATGCAGCTGATGAGCGTTCAGGTGTTGCATACTTTGATGTACTTGTTAACGGCGAATCTGTCGTTGGGAAAGATAAAGATGGAAATCCATTAACGCTTGCTCCAACAACAACAGAATTCAATCTGGAGAATGTTGCAACTGGTTCGACTGTAACCGTTCTTGCAGTTGATCATGCAGGCAACACGTCCGCAAAAGAATTCAAAGGCGTCAATGATGATACAATTCCATCAATCATTTCTGAGCTTCCTGAAGCCCTTGGAACATATGATACAAATGAAGTTCCTGTAAAAGGCTATGTAACAGATGAGTCTAAAGTGACAAACTTCACGGTAGATGGCAAATCAGTTGAATTGAAATGGAATGCTGAAACAAACCGCTATGAGTTTGAAACAACTCTTACATTAGAAGATGGATTCCACAAAATCCGCATCGCAGGTACAGATGAAGCAGGCAACGAAATTTCTTTCTTAAAGCAATTTTTCGTTGACACTACTGCACCTGAGCTATCTGTAAATGCACCTGCAAGTGTAAGTGCTTCAAAAGAAAAAGCGACCTTAACAACAAATGTTTCTGATAATTTTGAAGAGCTTCGAGTAGTGGTTGATGGAGACGAGGTCTTCTACAACATGCTGAGAGAGCCTTATGAAATGAGAGGTATTGAGAAAGAAATCAAGACAGAAGTTGCGCTTCAGCCAGGTGAAAATACGTTCACGGTAGAAGCTGTTGACTTGGCAGGACACAAAACGGTTAAAGAAGTAAAAGTATACCGCGGAGATGATAAAGTGAGCCGCATCAGCGGGGTTGACCGCTATGCGACAGCAGCTGCGATCAGTGCAGATGGATGGGAAAGTTCTGAGCTTGTCTTCCTTGCAAAAGGACAGGAATTTGCTGATGCATTAGCAGGTGTTCCGCTTGCAGCTCAATATGATGCTCCAGTTTTATTAACAGATTCAAAAGGATTATCAAAAGCTACAAAAGCTGAGCTTGAAAGACTGGGAGCAGAAACAGTGGTTATCCTTGGAGGTAAAGGAGCCGTTTCTGAAGATGTTGAAAAACAATTAAATGATATGGGTCTTGAAGTCGACCGTATCTTCGGTAAAGACAGATGGGCAACTGCTGCAGCAATTGCTGAAGAAGTAGCTCCAGATGGTTCAGAAGATGCCGTTGTTGTAAATGGATCAAGCTTTGCTGATGCTCTGGCTGTTGCTTCTTATGCAGGACAGTACGGCATGCCGATCGTATTGTCTGAAAAAGATAAGCTTCCTGCAGCATCAAGTCAGGTTCTTAAAGATCTTGGTGTTGAAAATACATTGGTAGTCGGCGGTCAAGGCGCCCTGTCTGACAATGTGTTTAAGAAACTACCTGGAGCCGAAAGAGTCTATGGTAAAGATCGCTACGCAACAAGTGTAGCCCTTGCAGACTTCTTCGAGCCTTCACTGGATGTCGTTTATGCAGCAACTGGACAAAACTTTGCAGATGCATTAGCTGGTGCAGCATTAGCCGCTAAGCATGATAGCGGAGTCATCCTGGTTGGCAAAACATTATCTCCGGAAGTGGAAAATTTCTTCGAAGGCAATAACATTGGTCAAGTGAAAGTGTTTGGAGGAAAAGGTGCGGTATCTGACGAGGTCCTTTCTGAGATTCATAAATTGATTCAATAAAAGAGATTTGAGAAACTTTAAGCTGCTGGGCTTTATGGCCCGGCAGCTTCTTTTTGCTTATCTGACAAAAGGGCTATGTCCGCTAATGCCTAAATCCCTAATTATCCTTAATTGCCATAATCTTATAAGAATGAGAGATTGCGGATGATATAATAGAAGAGTAATAGCGAACTATGCAGAAAAAGGAGAGTGAATGATGAAAAGCAGCAAGTCATGGGCACTGGGCATCTTTCTATTTTTAATGCTCTTACTCGCCCCGAATACAAGTTTTGCGGAAAAAGTCCTTGTGATTGATCCTGGCCATGGAGGAAAATTCAGCGGTACATGCGGATTAACAGGAAACACGACTGGTTTTTGCGAGAAAAAAGCAAATCTGATCGTGTCTCAAAAAGTAAGAGATTACCTTAAAACAAGCGGTATTAAAGTTTACTTAACAAGAGATACGGATATGGAGTTTGCACCCTATTTGAAGAAAGCGGACGGAAGCACAGATGGCGGTGATTTTGATCTCAGAATGCAGAAGGCCAACCAGTTTGCAAAAGGAAATAACGACAACAGCGTATTTATTTCCATTCACCATAATGCCCATCCAAGCAACCCCTATGTAAAAGGATACGAAACCTACTACTATAATGGTGTTGACCACGCAAAAGAAGAATATCCGCATGATCCCCTGCAAATCAAATACTTAGCAGATAATCAGCGTTTAGCGGGTGAAATCCATCCGACTGTTTTAGCTAAATTAGGGTCAATTGACAGAGGGATTGCCGATGATCAAAGCTTCTATGTCATTCGCAATGCACAAATGCCTGCGGTCCTTGTAGAAATGGGCTTCATGACCAATCGTGAAGAAGAAGCACGCATTAAAACATCGGATTTTCAAAATAAAGCAGCACAGGCTATTGCCTCATCCGTCGTAAATTACTTTAAAGTCTATGAAGTATACGATTCCAGCAATCATAAATTATTAACGACAAAATCGAAGGATCAGGCTCTGCAATTTGCCAAAAAACAAACGAAACCAGTCAGAGTGTTCGATAAGAATGCTCAAAAAGACATCTATAAAACAAGCACGCAATATGAAGTGCACCATAGAACGAATGGGAAATTAGGAGAGTTCTTCACTTCAAGCGAAGCGATGACTTTTGCAAAAAGCTACAAGAATACAAGACTCGTCTATAAGAGCAACGGCTTTACACTTTGGTCGAACTTCCTTCCAGCCAAATACGATTTATATGTAAATGGTGCAAAGAAATCAAGCTATGTTGATTTTGAACATGCCCGTTACGTTGCAGGTAAGTATTCACCTAATGCCAGAGTGATTAATAAGGTTTCTGGCGAAGTCGTCTTTACTAATATCGCGAACGATAAAGTAACGAGAAAGCTCCCATTAACGAAATTAATAGGTGCAGATCGTTATCAAACAGCGATTCATGTTTCAAAGAAAATGTATCCTGCAGGTTTTGCAGACAGCAAACCGGATAAAACCGTGATTATCGCAACAGGCACTGGATATGCAGATGCACTTTCAGCGGGTCCATTATCAAGAAAGCACGGGGCAGCGCCAATCCTTTTAGTTAAAGGAAATGGAATGGATTCTTACATATCAAATGAAATTACCCGTCTAAAAGCGAAAAAAGCAATTATTATCGGCGGTGAAGGTGCCGTTTCTAAAGGCATCGCAACACAGCTACAATCAATGAAATTAACAGTTGAGAGAATCAGCGGAGCCGATCGATATAAAACGAATCAGGTTATTTTGAATCAGATCGGAAACGTTGATGGCTACTTTGTCACATCAGGACGCAACTATCCGGATGCTCTTGGTGCAGCGCCTATAGCTGCTCAGAAAAACTGGGCGATTATGCTGTCGGATACAAACAGTCTTTCAAGTGAAGCAAGACTGAAGCTTAAAGGCAAGCAGGCTCTGATTCTTGGAGGAAATGGCGTTCTCACCTCGAATATTGATACACAGGTGAAAAACGCAGCTCCATCAAGCTATGCACGCTTAGCTGGCAAAGACCGCTACGAGACACTTGCAAAAGTACTTTGGCGATTTGATCCATATCTAAACTCAGATTCTATTCTAGTATCAACGGGAGCCAATTTCCCGGATGCATTAGCGGCAGCGCCATTATCTTTAGTGACAAAGGCACCGCTGATTCTGACAGGTTCAACGTTTAATAAATCTCTCGAAACCTACATTATGGAGTATGGAGGCAAGCATCATATGAAAGAAGTGACGCTGATCGGCGGAGCTGTTCCTGATGCGATAACCGGCGAGATTTTTAACAGAGTAAGATAATTCAGATGGATTCGGGCGCACTAATAGCCCGAATCTTTCTTAAGTTAAGGATGATTATAATGAAAAAAATGCTTACTAGTTTCTCTCTGATTCTTTTATTTTTATCAGGCTGTGCAGCAAGTGATGAAGAGGCGGGCAAACAAGAAGAGAATCCTTCTGTAACTGAGCCTGTTGAAAAAGAGGAACCGGTGAAAGAAGAACCTGATCAAACAGAGCCTCCTGCTAATGAAGAACCGGCTAAAGATCAAGAGCAAGAAAAGGTTCAGAATGAAGAAAGTGAACCGGAAGCAGATTCAGAAGAAAATATGGAAAAGCCTAAAGAATCTCCAGAAAATACCGATAAAAAAATGGAGAGTGAACAAAGTACGGCAGGTCCATATTTGGAGTATCGTCCTGAGACGGGAGCAAAAAAACAATTTAAAGAAGGCGGAGTCGTTTTACTCACAGAAAATGTGACGGCAGCTAATAAAGAATATGTCCAAATAGCTCTGACATTGGGCGATTCAACCACCACTCAGATCTTTAAATGGACAGACTCTGAGATTACCTTAGTGTATGAGGATCGTGAGCTGCAGGACCATAGTGTCAGTATACTGGACTCATTTGAGCCGAATATGAATGAAAAGCTGCTCGGAAGCGGAGCTGATTGGAAACTGCTAGAAAAATCAGCATCTGTCGAAACGCCTTACGGAAAACAGAAAAATGTATTTGTCATTCAGAAAATATCAAATGAAGTAGTAGACGAGGAAACCATTTTTACAAGATATTACGCTCCTAAACTCGGACTCGTAAAAGAAGATTTTGAACTTACCGGCGAAAATGGGTATAAGGGTGAGTCAAGTTTGTCTTCTGTGGAATAAACTGCTAATGCTAGAAGCTCTCAATCTATCATAGCGGAGGAACTACTTTTGAATAAGGCTTTTATGTCAATTGTTGCATTAACACTATTCTTTTTGTTTGCGGAAGAAAATGCGTTTGCTGCTAATAGTAATCCTTCAGAAGTGTCTGTTAATCTCAAACACTATGTCGGCAATGCCAAAGAAGTTACGGTTCAAGTTGAAGGCGAATACTATTTGGCCGGAGAAAATGATTTCAAATTGAAAATTGGCCATACCTATAAAGTGAAAAATGAAAGCGGCAGATTGGTCTTGTATAATGGCAGCGTCAAGAACAAGTCGTTAAACAGTTCTGCCGTGTTTTTTCCTGTAAAATACGGCACCGAAAATTATATGAAGATTAATGGCCGTTCTTATTTAGGCACAATGAAATTCAAAGTTGAAAACAGTCAGTACGTCCGTCCGGAAAATGAGCTTCCTCTTGAAGATTATTTAAAAGGCGTTGTACCTGGAGAAATGTATCCAAGCTGGCCTGTTGAGGCTCTTAAAGCTCAATCCGTTTCAGCCAGAACGTACGCATTAAAAAGAATAAACCAAACAATTGATGATACAGTGAGTTTTCAAAAATATGAAGGATATATTTGGAGTAAATCCTCATATACCAACACAAATGAAGCGGTTAACCGGACAAAAGGCCAAGTTCTGAAGATGAATGGTAATTTGATTGAGGCTTTATACAGCTCAAGCAACGGCGGCAAAACGGAAAATAATGCAAATGTATGGACGAGCGGAACCCCGCTGTCATATTTCCCTGCAAAAACGGATCCTTATGATCCTAGAACTCCATGGAAAATCAGCGTGAATGAAAATCAGCTGGACCCGGCACATCTTGATTTAACAAAGCCTGCAGATTGGTGGAGTACTGTTAAGGAAAAAGACGTGAAGTATTCAAACAATATCAAAACATGGCTTAAAACAGATAAAAACTTCACGGGCAAAGACATCAAAATTGTAAAAGTATCGAAGCTTGCTGTTTCTAATGAAAAAACAAGCGGGGATCGACGAAAAACAGGAAGCTACCGCATTGAATTTTATGTTAAAAATGTAAATGGCACCTATCAGATGAAAGACGGCAAGATTGAAACCGTCGTAAAAGAAGGCACAAACGTCAACATCACTGCCCTTCGTTCTATGTTTGGCACGGTGGAATTCAAAAGTCATTTAATTGATTCCCTGACATTTGAAAATGGTGTCTACACCTTTAACGGCCGCGGCTTTGGCCACGGCGTCGGAATGAGCCAGTACGGAGCTAAAGCCATGTCAGATCAAAAGCAAAATTATATGGAAATCACTAATTTCTATTACCCTGGCACAAACTATGATAACTATATTGGTCAAGCCGTTGAAGAAATTGAAGGCGCAGACCGCTATGAAACAAGTGCAGCCATTGCCGAGTTCGGATGGGCATCTGCAAATACGGTCTTTATCGGGCGGGGAGATAATCCGGTTGATGCTTTAACTGGAAGCGTGCTTGCCAAAAAATACAATGCACCATTGCTATTATCCAATCCTACTCAATTATCTGATTCCGTTAAACAAACGTTAGCGAATCTGAATCCTGCAAATATCTATATTCTTGGCGGAAAATCGGCCATTTCTGATTCAGTGGAAGCAGAGCTTAAAGGTATCGCAGCAAATGTACACCGCATCAGCGGTTCAGAGCGATATGATACGGCAGCAGCCGTCGCTAAACAAGTAGGCCATTCCGGCTCAATCTTTATTACTTCTGACAGCAGTGAATCGCCGGATGCTTTGTCCATTGCTTCCTATGCAGCAGCTGAGCAGATGCCGATCCTTTATACAAAAGCTGACACTGTTCCAAAAGCAGTTGCAAATTACATCAGCGGCAATGGTGTTCGCAAAGTAACGATTGTCGGAGGAGAGACAGCTGTATCAGCTAAGGTTCAATCTCAGCTTGAAGCTTTAGTAGGTGCTGGCAATGTTGACCGCGTATACGGAAAAGACCGCTATGAAACTAGCGTAAATATCGTGAAAAAATACAACCTGGACAATCGTAAAGTCTTCTTTGCAAGAGGGACAGAGTTTATTGATGCTCTGCCTGGTTCAGTGCTGGCAGCGAACGACCGCGCACCTATCATTCTAGTAGAAAAAGATGCAGTTCCGCTGCATGTCTCAAGCTACATCTATGATCACATGACATTCATCCCGCACATTCACTACCTGGGCGGAAAAGGAGCCATCTCTGAGCAAACCCGCAGCAGTCTGCAAAACTGGTTCCTGCAATAATGAATAGAAACTGACTCTAAAAACGTTGGAAGACGGTTTTAGAGTCAGTTTTTTTCTGTTTTTCTGCCGGATCCTTATCTGTCTGTCGGGTCTGACCAGTCGGCTCCGCTTTTCTTCTTAACCAAACATTTATAAAACCTTAAAGGAATAGGCTCTATTGATGTTGTAATATAAAGAGAGAGACTTTTGACATAACCAGGGGGTAGAGATATGCATGTGAAAAAAGCGATCATACCGGCTGCGGGTTTGGGAACAAGGTTTTTGCCGGCTACGAAGGCCCAGCCTAAAGAAATGCTGCCGATAGTTGATAAACCCACGATTCAATATATTATCGAAGAAGCCGTTGCTTCCGGAATTGAGGACATCTTAATCGTGTCCGGACGGGGAAAACGTGCGATTGAGGATCATTTTGATAAATCCTATGAGCTTGAAGAGACGCTGATTAAAAAAGAGAAATGGGATTTGCTCAGCAAGGTCCAGGGCATTTCGGAGCTTGCCAATATTCATTATATCCGTCAAAAAGAGCCTCTTGGTCTCGGGCATGCGATTTATTGCGCCAGAAGATTCATAGGCAATGAACCTTTCGCTGTTATGCTTGGTGATGACATCGTTCAATCTGAGGTTCCTTGCTTAAAGCAATTAATCGCTGTTTATGATCAATTTCAAAGCACAGTGATCGGCGTGCAAAATGTAAAGCCTGAAGATGTTTCGAAGTATGGAATCGTAAGCTACAATGAAAATGAAAAAATGGCTGACAATGTCTATAAAGTTAAAGATTTAGTCGAAAAACCAAAGCGGGAAGATGCCCCGTCTAATACGGCTATTTTAGGACGATATATCCTGCGGCCGGAGATTTTTGACATTCTTGCAAATCTTAAACCGGGTTCAGGCGGAGAAATTCAATTAACAGATGCTCTAAAAGAACTTGCCCATCAAGAAGAAGTAACGGCTTTTCATTTTAGCGGCAAAAGGTATGATGTCGGAGACAAGCTTGGCTTTATTCAGGCGACAATCGATTTTGCCATGGATAACAGTGAGCTGAGAGAAGATATTCTGCAGTACATAAAAAATAAAGTTTCAAACGGATAGAGAAAGGTCAGGGGATTACTCAGTGAGAATATCAGTTGCTGGAACCGGATATGTCGGGCTTGTCACAGGTGTATGCTTAGCTGAGATCGGCCATCAGGTAACGTGTGTGGATATCGATGAAAAGAAAGTTGATCTTCTGAACAATGGAGTTTCTCCTATTTATGAACCTGGTCTAGAGGATTTAATGAAAAAAAATGTCCAGGCAGGAAGATTGTCTTTTACAGCAGATTCCCGCACAGCTTACGGGGAAAGCGAAATCATTTTCATCGCGGTCGGCACGCCGGAAAAGGAAGACGGATCTGCTAATTTGACGTATGTTGAAGCGGCAGCTGTTCAAATCGCTGAACAGATTCAAAACGATGTGATTATCGTTGTGAAAAGCACCGTTCCCGTCGGTACGAATGAATATATTCTTGAGATCATCAATCAGCATAAATCACCGCTCATCCGTACAGAAGTCGCGTCTAATCCTGAATTTCTCAGAGAGGGCTCAGCCATCCATGATACGTTCCACGGGGACCGTATCGTCATTGGGTCACGCTCTGCTTTTGCCGGGGATAAGCTTGAAGAAATCTACAAACCGCTTGGTATTCCAGTAGTCAGGACAGATATTAGAAGTGCGGAAATGATTAAGTATGCTGCGAATGCATTTTTGGCAACGAAAATCAGCTTTATCAATGAGATCGCCAATATTTGCGAAAAATTAGGCGCTGACATTGAAGATGTGGCAGAAGGAATTGGGAAAGACGCCAGAATCGGTTCGCAATTTTTAAAAGCCGGAATCGGATATGGCGGCTCCTGTTTTCCAAAAGATACGAAGGCACTAGTCCAATTAGCAGGCAACGTGCAGCATAAGTTTGATCTGCTGAATTCAGTCATCACTGTGAACAATCGGCAGCCGTTAAAATTAATCGAGTCAGCTAAAAAGCATTTGGGTTCTCTTGAAGGGAAAAAAATTGCTCTTCTCGGCTTAGCTTTCAAACCTAATACAGATGATGTCAGAGAAGCTGCTTCGCTTGTCATTGCGAAGGAATTGGCGAAGGAAGGTGCAGTCGTTACTGGGTACGATCCTATCGCACTGGATGAAGCCCGGAAGGTGTTAAAGGAATCGATCACATATTGCGACACTATTGCTGATGCAATCACGGATGCAGATGCTGCATTTATTGTGACGGAGTGGGATGAAGTCCGGACGTTCCCTATGAACCTCTATCAGGAAAAAATGAACACCCCCATCTTAATTGATGGCAGAAACATCTATCCGCTGCGAGATATTCCTGAATGGATGACTTATGTTTCAGTAGGACGCAAAGAAGTAATAAAAGGCCGTTCTTAAGTGGTTTCAAGCACTTGAGGATGGTCTTTTTTGGTCAAGCTTCTGAATACTATCCGAAACGGTAAAAATACTCGCCGGAATGGCCCATTTACTTTCTAAAAGAGTTAAACACTTGCCGATTTCAGTGATTTACTTTCCTTTTTCCATCTGTCTCCCAAATTAAATTCAAACATTTTTTTCTAAATACCGCTAAAGATTTCCCGGATCGACTCGATATATAAACTGAGCAGGCTGTGCGGAAAGTCCCGGGCAGTTTGCCAGTTTACAAACACCCGGGAGGAACGTATGGAATGAAAAAGCTTTTAGTCAGTGTGATTGCCGTTTTTTTACTTGCTGCAGGAATGATTGAATTTTGGACGCCTCAAAAAGCAGAAGCCTCAACTGTAACCTTTACATACTATGCAAAAAATGAGTTTGAAGCGCGGACCGGCCCTGGAGATCGTTTTTCAAAAGCGGGAAGAGTTGGGTTTCAGACAGCCTTTACCATTAAAAAAGGCGGAATCAGCAGCGGATGGGCTGAAATTAAGCTTGGCGGAAAAACCATGTATGCCAAGGCTGCAGACATTACGAACAAAAAGCCTTCACAGCCGGTTTACTTTAACTATTATACCAAGGAACCTGTGAGTTTTTACGGAGGCAGAGGGACCCAGACGAAAAGATACGGATCTATAGCAGAGGATGCTGTCATTAAGGTTGCTAAAGGAACGGTTCTAAATGGGTGGGTTGAAATCAGCCATAAGGGAACAAAGTATTATGCAGATTACACAAAACTAACATCAGCCCAGCCTGTATTCTTTACCTACTATGCCGTTAAAAATGTCACCTTATATAATGAGAGAAATACAAAAACACCTAAGGCAAAAATTGCTCCAGGTTCTGTTGTGAAAGTCAAAAAAGGCAGTGTCATCAGCGGCTGGAGCAGAATCGAATACAATGGAATAAAAGGGTATGCACCATACAGCAGCATTGCGAGCAAACCTGTTTACTTTACCTATTATGCAAATAAAAACACAAAAGTTTATACTTCGAAAAGCACAGCTTCTTCCGTGCTCGCGTCATTGACAACCAATGATCAAACAAAGATCAGACAGGGCGGGATCGCAAATGGGTGGGCAGAAGCCGACCATAATGGCAAGACAGGATATATAAGATCATCGGATATTGTCAACAAACCAGTCGCTGTCGAAGAAATTGCACCCGAGGAACTAAAGTACTATGTACGCGTAAATTTGAGTCTTCGCACGAAAAAAAGTACAAGCTCCTCTATCATCCTGACAATCCCGCAAGGAAAAGAAGTTGAAGTGCTGAATCCTGCGGAACTTAAAGATGACTGGGTTTCAGTTAAATACAGCGGAAAAACAGGATATGTCTCAGCAAAATATCTAACTCTTGAACCTGTTGCAAAAGATACAGAGCTGAACAAAGTCATTGTGATCGATCCTGGTCATGGCGGAAAAGACCCTGGAGCAATTGGGAATGGCCTGCAGGAAAAAGATGTGACTCTGGCAGTGGGTAAAACAGCAGCTGAGAAGCTTAAGAAATTAGGCTATGACGTTCATATGACCCGGTCAGATGACACGTTTCTTTCATTAAACGAACGGACTGATTTTTCATACAGCAAGAACGCAGGCGTTTTTGTCAGCTTTCACATGAATTCAAGCACGGCTCCATCAGCTAATGGAACAGAAACGTTTGCAACAAACGGCAGCGGCAGCTTTAGCACGTCGTCTATGACTGACAAAGAAAAAGCAGACAGTGCAAAACTAGCAGCTTTTATTCAATCAAGGTTAGTAACTGCCTTAAAAACGACAAATCGGGGCATAAAAGAAGAAGCCTTCTATGTCATTGATAAAAATTATACAAGATCTGTGCTCATTGAAATGGGCTTTATCTCAAACAAAAATGATGCTGCCATTTTTAAGACAAACAGCGGCAGGGATACTGCAGCTGAGGCGATCGCACAGGGAGTCAATGACTTCTATCAATGGAAGAAAAATAACTAATGTTCTAAGCCGGCAATCAGTGTTTTTGATTGCCGGTTTTTTTTATGGTTGTTGCCGAAAGACAATTTTCGATATAATAAGTAGGGCCTTACAGAATACATAGAATAATTCTGCAAAAACTAGCACAAGCGAGAATTGAAATTACGTCTTTGCCATTTTACATAATTAATTGGAGGAGTTTCTTTGAGTAAACTTATTATAGATCGTGTTAATGAAGCATATTATGGAGCTTTAGGAACAGATTTCAGCAAGAAAACCAGAGAGCGCATAAATTGGATTGTTACACATGTTACAGGCAGCAAAGTGCTTGATATTGGTTGCTCACAGGGTATCAATGCCATATTATTAGGTCGGGAAGGCAAAAAAGTAGATGGAATCGATATCTCTCATGAATCAATAGAATATGCAAAAACAGAGCTCGGCAAAGAACACCCGTCTGTGCAGGCATCCGTATCATTCAAGGTGTCAAACTTCATGACGGATCATGATATAGAAAAAAACTATGATACCATTTTACTGACGGAAGTCCTTGAGCACATCAGTGACCCGGATTCCTTTTTAAAGAAAACGGCGTCTCATTTGAAGCCGGGCGGCAGACTGATTGTAACCGTGCCCTTTGGCATCAATGATTACTTGGATCATAAACGCACTTATTACTATTCTTTACTATCAGAACAATTGGGCGCTCATTTTAAAGTTGAGTCCTTTGAGTATTTGGGGAAGTGGACGGGCGTGATCTGCACAGCTTCCAAAGATGCCAATCCATCTTTCTATTCGGCAGAAAGCACGCAAAAATTGGAGCAGGGCTTTTACTGGCTTGAAAGAGATTATCTTCAGCGCATCGGCACGCTGATGGGACAGGCAACAAGAGACGAAAAAGAAATGAAGGAATTGCAGAAGAATCAAGGGTCAGCTGAAAAAATGAAGATTTTATATGACGACCTGAAAGCGCAAAGCCGTGAAAAGGATGAATACATCCGTCAGCTGCAGATTGAAACCGTTGAGCTGCTGAACCGTGAAGAGGAAGCGTTAAAAGCTGCCCTAAGCCGCTCAGAAAGAATTGAAGAGTTAAGCAGAAAAGTATCAAACCTGGAACATCGCTATAATGTTCTGAGAAAATCCAGATTCGGCAGAGTCCAATTGAAGTTCTGGGAATTAAAGAAAAAAATAGCTGGAAGAGGTAGGAAATAATGCTTAAAGAGGAAATACTCAAACGTTTAGAGAGAGTCCGACTAACACGAGCAATGAAACTGGGGTATGACATTGAAGAGGAAATCGTGCGCAAAAATGACAAGCCTCTTTATGATAAAGGGATCAGCATTATTTTACCTACCTATAAAGGTGAAGATGTCATTGTCAAATGCCTTGAATCATTGGCAGATCAAACGCTTGATCCTTCATTATTTGAAGTTATTGTCATCATTAACGGGGAAAAAGACCGTTCAGAAGAACTTATCAATCAGCTGATTGCAGAGAGAAATCTTACGAATATAAACGTCGTTGTCCTGGAAGAAGCAGGTGCATCACTTGCGAGAAACAAAGGGATCTCAATTGCATCCCGTGAATATTGCACGTTCCTTGATGATGATGACTATTTTTCTAAAAACTATTTAGAAGAAATGTACAAGCTTGCAAAGCCTGATACAATGGTAATTTCACAAATCTTCAACGTTGAGCCGGACGGAAAAGTGGTTGCTTCAAACGTGATCAACAGACAAATTATGAAATCTGTTGTCAGCAAACAGCATGCCTACTATAAACTGCATACCGTTCTAACAATTAACGGATGCAAATTAATTCCTACTTTGTATTTGCAAAAGTACCGTTTTGATGAAACGTTAAAAAGCGGAGAAGACATTGCCTTTTTTACAGAGCTTGTGGTTAAAAATGACTTGAAATATGAGCTTGCACCCCTTACAAAACAAGTTGTTTATTATCGTACACTGAGAGCTAATTCCGTTTCACGACAGGGAATGACTTTTGATTTTAATGTGAAGCAGCGTGTGCAGGTCATTGCGAAGTTGAATCAAATCCTTGCTGAGGAAGAGCTGTCAGCTACCAAGAGAGATTTCGTTGAACGGAAAATCAACGCTCAAAGCAGTTTTATTGTAAAATACTATGAAGCACATCCTGAGGAGTACAGTGACATCATCAGAGAAATCTCTGATATGAAGCCGATCTATTTCCCTTATCACTTAATTAACAAGGGTCTTGTAGAACGCCTGGTCATTTCTTACTGCTTTCCTCCTTATAACGATACGGCCGGAAATGTAATGGCTAAACGGATGAGAGCGTCAGGAAAGATTTCGGATGTTGTTTACAATACAATGGATTCTGTCCGAAATAAAAACGTGTCATTGAACCAGATGGTGGATGATCTGATCAGCACCCGTCTGCCAATTAAATCTCCTCCAAGCTTTTCAAATTGGAATTCGATTAAGAAGTTTGTGGATATGGGCATGGATGAAATTGATGAACTTGTTGCCAAAAATGGCGTACATAAAGAAGTTTACAGCCGTGCGATGTGGGTTGCTTCTCACTTTCTAGCATATGAGTTCAAAATGAAGCATCCGGAAACCAAATGGATTGCCGAATTTTCCGATCCGCTTCTATACGATATTGAAGCTAAAAAGAGACAAGTTGAAGTCACAGATGCATCCTACTTGAAGAAATTAGAAGAGAGCGTGAAGAAAGCGGGAGCACCAGGTTCAAGCGAAGACAGCCTCTTTTTCTGGTGTGAATATTTGCCGTATGTTTTTGCAGATGAGTTAATTTTCACGAACATCAATCAGCTGAACTATATGGTTGATTCATTCCCAATAGAAGAGATTAAGCCTATGATTAGGGAAAAAGCTGTAATTGAACCGCATCCAACGTTGCCTGAGCGCTATTATCATTTAAACGAATTTGACTATCCGCTCATTTCAGATGAACACGTCAATATTGCTTACTTCGGCAATTTTTACAGCAAACGCAATCTGAATGACATGTTTGATGGCTTGAAAGCTGCCGGCGCTGATGTGCAGGACCGTGTGCTTATTCATGTTTTCACTTCAAAACCGGATGAGCTTGCAAGCCAGCTTGAAAACGATCCGCTTGAAGATAATATTATCGTGAATGATTTCGTCGATTTCTATAATTTCCTTAACTTATGTACGAAATTCGATACGCTGATCGTAAACGATGCTGTTACGAAGGACAATAAAGATGTGAATCCGTATTTGCCGTCTAAATTGAGTGACTATATTGGCAGCGGATCTGATATTTGGGCGATTTACGAGGAAGGCAGCATCCTTAGCCAAAGCGAGCATGCAACCTTCCTGTCTCCGCTTAACAATACGAAAGCTGCTGCTGAAGTTTACGAAAAAATGGTCCATAAAAAATTCAATAAATAATCCCAAAAACAGAAAAGTATGAGCCCGTTTCATATTTTTCTGTTTTTTCTTTTGTTTTTCTGACTGAACTGGAAGCTGTAAACAGAATGAAAAGGGCACATCAAGAGAAAATAAAAGTATCATCTATATCATTAAAAATTGGAATAATTGTCTTGTAACGGTTTTGTTACTTTTAAAAGGGCAGGAACTTTGGTTAAATGTGTGTAGGGATAAAGATTTAAAATCTTCTGTTATAGATGAGAGGAGCTGAACGGATGAACAGCCACACAAGCACACAACAGGATATGATTCAGGTTAATAAAGAAGAGTACGATGCATTGGTTCAACTATCGAACAGGCTTATTGAAGATAAAAAGGAAATGGAGGAAGAATTCAAAGAAATTCTGTCCGCTATTACCGATGATATAGAAATGAGAGAAAAAATTGGAGAAATCCTCGGCAAAAAGGAATTAGAATCCTTTAAGGCAATGGATATGAAACCAGAAGTGATTATTGAAACCATCAAACAGCAGGAAGCAACAATCAATGACCTGCAAGCAAGATTATCAAAGCTTGAGAAATCAAAGCTCGGCAAGCTGCAGCTGAAATACTGGCAGCTTAGAAAGCGGAATAAATAAGACTACAGGGACAGGGGGAGGAATGCAGTGTTAAAGATAGATCCAGCTGACGTATACAGCTATTTAGATAAATGGCCAGAAAAAACAAACTCAACTTATGCTGTCACGACCCAGAAAACAGAGGGCCTTGCAATCAAGTCGGTTCAGCAGAAAAAAGAGGCGCCGCCAATTATCATTTATCAGGATAACAAAAAGATCTACAAAGATGTTTTAAAGCCTGATGCTACAATGACTGCAAAGCTTGATGGAAAAACTTCGGGAAGTCTTCAGCTGCAGCAGGTTATCGTCGGTTTTGACACCAATAACAAGCAAGTGTTCAGTGTCTACAATCCTTTAGGCAGCGAAATGATTGTGACGTTTCCGGAATCGGCTGTAAGCTACGCAGTTGGTTTAAGGATATCAGGTGATGGAGAGGCCGTTTTATCGGAGTTTTCATTAAAGTCCTATAACCAGCCCCCATTGGTCAGTAAAAAAGAGCTTTTCTCTATCCGTTCGGATGTTGACTACCTGCTGATCACAAATGTTTATCCGGAAAAAAACAATTACTATCAGAACATGTTTATTCACCGGAGAGCCTTGTCTTATAAAGAAAGAGGAATCAAAGTAGCGATTTTCAGGCTGAATACGTCACCTAGCATCGGCTACTATGAATACGAGGGTATTCCCGTATACATGAGCGGTGATGAAGAGCTGACACGATTATTGGACTACCGCTCTTATAAAAAAATCTTATTTCATTTCATCACTGAACGGATGTATGAAGCTGTCAATAAATCAAATGCGAGAACTACACCGAAGCTGATCTGGGTTCACGGTTATGAAACGACAAAGTGGTACCGCAGATGGTTTAACTTTTACAAAGATGCCAGCAGCCTTCGCTCTGCTCTTAATCAGGCGCCGGGCAATCAGCGCCAGCTTGATTTTATGCATAAATTATACAGTTCGAATGATAACACCATAAAGTTCATCTTCGTTTCGAAATGGTATAAGGAGAATGTGGCTGAAAAAGATGCAAATGCCATTGTGAAAAATTACAGCATTATTCACAATGTCATTGACGATCAGCTTTACCGCTATGAACCGAAGTCAGCTGAACAGAGGAAACGAATTCTGACGATCCGCCCGTTTGCATCGAGAACATATGCAAATGATCTTATGGTAAAAGCGATATTAGCTCTGAAAGATCAGCCGTTTTTTGGTGAGCTTGAGTTTGATATTTTTGGACAAGGCCCCTTGTTCGACAAGGAAGTAGAGCCGGTTCGCGGTCTTTCAAATGTTCACCTGCACAACCATTTCTTGTCCCAGGAGCAGATTGCAAAGCAGCATAAAAGCCATGGGATTTTCCTCGGTCCTTCCAGAATGGATTCTCAAGGAGTTTCTCTTGGCGAGGCGATGTCGAGCGGATTGGTTCCAGTAACGACCAAGGTCTATGCGATCCCTGAATTCATTGATGAGACGTGCGGATTTTTAGCAGACAAGGAAGATTATTTGGGATTGGCTGAGGCAATCGAAGATCTGTACTATAATCCGAAGGCTTTTCTTGAAAAGTCAGAAGAAGCTGCGCACCGCGTCAGATATCAGTGCGGCAAGGACAAAATGATCCGGGCAGAAGTAAAGGAAATAACAGAATCATCGAACGAAAAAGTTCTCCAATAGCAGCAGGAACTTCATCATTGACATGATGTTTTCAAAACTGTAATGTGGTAAAAGGAGAATTTTATGAACTATCAACTGGAGGAGAATTCACATGAAGATCGCAACACTTGGTCTTGGTTATATTGGACTGCCGACTTCTATTATGTTTGCAAAGCATGGCGTTGACGTGCTTGGCGTAGACGTTCAGCAGCATGTTGTAGATTCATTAAACCAAGGTAAAATTCATATTGAAGAGCCTGGCCTTCAAGAAGCACTAGAAGAGGTTATGGCATCTGGCAAATTCAAAGCATCAACAAAGCCTGAAAAAGCAGATGTATTCATTATTGCTGTTCCAACTCCAAATAAAGATGATCAATATAAATCTGTAGATTTAAAATACGTATTAAGCGCTACTGAAATGATGATTCCTTACCTTGAAAAAGGCAATACAGTCATCGTAGAATCAACAATCGCACCTCGTACAACAGACGACCATGTAAAACCTTTGCTTGAGAAGCATGGCTTTACAATCGGCGAAGATATTTTCTTAGTCCATTGCCCAGAGCGCGTACTGCCTGGACAAATTATGCATGAGCTTATCTACAACAACCGCATCATCGGCGGTGTGACAGAAGCATGTAAAGAAGCCGGAGCAAAAGTATACAGCACATTTGTTGAAGGCGAGCTGATTTTGACGGATGCGAAGACAGCTGAAATGTCAAAATTAATGGAAAACACGTTCAGAGACGTGAACATTTCCCTTGCAAACGAGCTTGTGAAAATCTGTACAGAGCTTGATATTAATGCACTTGATGTAATCGAGATGGCTAACAAGCATCCGCGTGTAAACCTTCATCACCCTGGACCGGGCGTTGGCGGACATTGCTTAGCGGTTGACCCGTATTTCATCGTTGCAGAAGCTCCTGAACAAGCGAAGTTGATTTACCAGGCACGCGACATCAACGTTTCTATGCCATCATTTGTTCTAGAAAACGTATCTAAAATGCTTGGCGGCTTAGACGATAAAAAAATCACGGTATTCGGTCTGACATATAAAGGGAACGTAGATGACATTCGTGAAAGTCCAGCAATGGATATCTACCAGCAGCTGAAAATGGCTGGTGCCAACGAAGTGATCGCTTACGACCCGCATGTTCAAAAAGACTGGGTAGAAAAAGACATACAAACAGCTGTGAACAATTCTGATCTTGTTTTAGTTCTGACAGATCACAATGAATTTAAATCACTTGATGCAGCTGACTTCACAAGCATGAAAACAAAAAGAATTTTCGACACGAAAAACATTGTGAAGGATTGTCCGGAAGAGATCACTTACATCAACTTCGGTAACCTTTATAAATTTGTAAAGTAACACACATCTTAATGTGAAAATGGACCATATTCGTTTATGGTCTTTTTTTATTCAGCTGTAAGGTTTTGAAGAGAGAATTTAAGGGGTAATGGAGACAGATACTAGGCAGAAACCCTTTTTGCTGGCAGTAGTCTTTCGCTAGAAAAAGGCACTATGAGCTTGTGATTTCCTTTGTGCTGGAATAAGGAATCAAATACTACCTGTGATTCCTCTAGTTTTGTTTTTGGGCAGGAAAGAGGAATCAACCGTACGCTATGATTCCTCTATTTTGGTTTTTGCGCAGGAAAGAGGAATCAACCAGGCGCTATGATTCCGCCATTTTGATTTTTGCGCAGGAAAGAGGAATCAACCGGGCGCTATGATTCCACCATTTTGGTTCTTACGCAGGAAAGAGGAATCAACCGCAACCAATGGTTACCACTTATATGCTTAAGCTATCCCCATACAGCACAAGCCTGTTTCAAATCATGTCAAAACGTTTACATTTCATTGTAAAACTTGAAAGGTGATTTAACTAAGTATATTATTATTAAGGTGCAACATTTTGTTAGTTAGGAGAACATCTTATGCTATTAGATACATTAAAGGCCATAAAAAATAACAAAGACTTGATCTATCACTTGACTGCTTCTGATTTTAAAGCAAACAACTCAAGAACATACTTTGGTTTTCTATGGTGGATCTTGGATCCGATTTTTTATATGGCCATTTTTTACTTGCTGGTCGTGGTTATCCTTGATAGAGGCGGAGAGAATTATGCAGTGATTATCTTTACTGGCTTAATTCCGCTGAAATTTGTAACGGCTGCTCTTGTAGATGGAACGAACGCCATCTCATCCAAAGGGAATATCCTGCAGCAGGTTTATGTACCGAAAATTATTTTTATTATCGTTCGCTTACTTGTTAACTGCATTAAATTTATAATCAGCGCCGTTGTGCTTATTTTATTTTTGGCGATATACGGAATTGACTTTTCATGGAATATTCTCTATTTCCCGTTCATCTTTTTGATCAATGCATTCTGCCTATTAGGCGTGATGATTTTCCTTGCCCATCTTGGCGTCTTTATCCGGGATGTGAAAAATATGATGCAATATATTTCAAGGGTCTTAATGTATCTATCACCTGTATTGTTTGAAATGAAACAAGTACCTGCTAGTTTAGTTCCATATCTCTATTTGAATCCTTTTACAACATTTTTGGAATCCTATAGAGACGTACTGATTTACGGCAGACCTCCTGAATTTTTACCGATGCTTATCTTGACCATTCTTTCACTTGCTATCTTGTATTTAGGAATACGCCTGTTAAACAAAAATGAAAAAGAATATGCTAAGGTGATTTAATTGAGTGAAAATATAATTGAAGTAAAAGATCTCTGGGTATCTTATCCGGAGCATACAGAAAAACCATTAAAAAAACTATTGAATCTTCATAAAAAAGATGACCGCTTCTGGGCGCTTAAAGGCTTGAACTTCGAAGTGAAAAAAGGCGAGGTTCTTGGCGTTATCGGACGTAACGGCTCTGGAAAAAGCACGCTGTTAAAACTGCTCAGCGGACTGATTTCTCCTGATAAAGGCGAATTCAGCATCATGGATGAGGAACATCCGGTTCTTCTTTCATTAGGAGCGGGATTTCAGCCGGAGCTGCCCGGAATTGAGAATATCTATTTAAATGGCCTGCTGCTTGGTCATAATAAGAAAACGATTGATGAAAAAATCGACGATATTATTGAATTCTCCGAGCTGGGCGATTTTATTTATAAACCTGTGCGTACGTATTCTGCGGGAATGAAATCAAGACTTGCATTTGCTACGGCTATTTCACTTGATCCTGAGATTCTTCTCATTGATGAAGTTCTGGGAGTAGGCGATACAGCTTTTCAGCAAAAATGCCGTGAAGCGATTATGGAGAAAATCAAACAAGAAAGAACGGTTATTCTTGTAACCCACTCATCGAATCTAGTAAGAGCGATCTGTGACCGTGTTGTATGGATTCACCTTGGCGAGCAAAAAGCAGTCGGCGAAACAGGCCCGATCGTCAAGGAATATGATGAGTTTATGAAACTGGCAAGAAAATGAATATTCTCATGCTGCTGTATAAGGATATTCCTTATGATGCGAGAGTAAAAAGAGAGGCCCTGGCATTAGCTGAAGCAGGACATGCCGTATACTTAGCCTGCGTCAGAGAATTCCAGGAGCCTGATCCTTTTTTACATAAAAACATTCATTTGATTCGGATTGGCATTTCGGTTAAAAGCATAAAAGCTACTATGTCTAAAGGGAATGCAAGTGCGCAAACAAGGCAATCTGCAGTAAAAAAGCTGATCGTCCGCACGGCGAGATTGCCGCTTGTCAAAATTCCTAAAGACTACCTGGCCTACTATGAGTTTTATAAAAAGGTCAAAGCGCATTTAAAAGATATCTCGATTGACGCTGTTCATTGTCATGATTTAAATACGCTGTGGCAGGGGCACATGCTGTCAAAGGATTTCTCTGCGAAGCTCATCTATGATTCACATGAAATCTTCAACGAGATGGCCGGGCGCAATCAGCTCGACCGCATCGCAGGCTACGCCATGGAAAAACGGCTTTTTCAAAAGATCGATTATCTTGTAACAGTAAACCCTTATCTTAGAGATTATTTGTTTGAAAAAAATGGAGCAAAACCATGTGTGCTCATTCAAAATATTCCTCTTTTCCACAAGGATGTCCTTAAACAGGATAAAGCGATTGACTGGGATTATCCATTCAATGAAAAAGATACGATTCTGCTCTATCAAGGTGGATTTTCTCCGTACCGCGGACTGGAATTGATTATCGATGCAATGGCAAAGCTTCCTGAAACCTATAAACTGGTGATGATCGGTTCGGGTATTCTAAAGGATGAGCTAGTAAGCCGTACTGGGTCGCTTGGACTGTCAAACAGGGTCTTTTTTCACGATCAAGTATCGTCTGAGGATTTAATTCACTACACCTTGAAGGCTGACATCGGCCTTGTCATGTATGAGAAGGTTTCTAAAAACAACTATTATTCAACACCAAATAAAATCTTTGAATACCTGCAGGCAGGCGTTCCTGCCGTTTCTTCCAATCATCCCGGCAAGTCTGTCATTATTGACGAGTATAAAACCGGCGTGCTGGCAGAGGAAACGCCAGAAGGCATTGTAAATGGAATTTTAGAGATTATGAACCAATATGCTTACTATCAGCAAAATTGTCTGCGCGCAAGAGAGGTTTTAACTTGGGAGGCAGAAAGCAAAAAGCTGATACAGATGTATGAGAATTTATCGTAGTGGATGTGGGGTTAAGCACCACATCTTTTTTTAAAAGTTTTGCACTTCGATGTCTAGCTCCATCGCCTAACTCCTCGGCCAGAACGGATTTGCCAGTAAAGGCAAAAAGCGCCTTTACTGGCAAATCCTTATCTGTCTGTCGGAGCTAAACAGGCGATTCCGCTTTTCTAATAATATTGTAATGAAATCCTAATAATAAAGAAAAATACTCTTTTCTGGCACGTGATATAATGAACAATAGCTGCCTAAAATGAACTATAAAAGGAGTTTC
Source organism: Metabacillus idriensis (assembly GCF_009674765.1). Classification (GTDB taxonomy): domain Bacteria; phylum Bacillota; class Bacilli; order Bacillales; family Bacillaceae; genus Bacillus_P; species Bacillus_P idriensis. The sequence continues at coordinate 371,066 of NZ_WKKF01000002.1, forward strand.
GTATATATGGATCGCAAATTAAAAGTCATGACTATTTTCGGTACAAGACCTGAAGCCATCAAAATGGCACCGCTTGTGCTTGAACTTGAAAAGTACCCGGATGAAATTGATTCAATTGTTACTGTAACGGCCCAGCACCGTCAAATGCTTGATCAGGTTCTGGAATTGTTTGAGGTTACTCCAGATCACGATCTGAACATTATGAAGGACCGTCAGACGCTGACAGGTGTGACAACAAAAGCGCTTGAAGGCTTAGATGAAGTGATGAAGGACGTTAAGCCTGATCTTGTACTTGTTCATGGTGATACAACGACAACATTTGTAGCAAGCTTAGCTGCATTTTACAATCAAATTGCTGTCGGCCATGTAGAAGCAGGACTCAGAACGTGGAACAAATACTCTCCATTCCCTGAAGAAGTGAACCGTCAAATTACAGGCGTAATCGCAGATCTTCATTTTGCCCCAACGAACAAAGCGGAGGCAAATCTGCTTCAGGAAAATAAAAAAGGCGAGACCATTTACATAACAGGCAACACGGCGATTGATGCTTTAAAAACAACTGTTAAGGATTCCTACTCTCATGAAGTGCTTGAAAAAGTAGGATCAGACCGCATGATTCTATTAACAGCTCACCGCCGCGAGAATTTAGGAGAGCCAATGCGCAACATGTTCCGTGCGATTAAGCGTCTGATCACAGAGCATAATGATGTTCAGGTTGTTTACCCTGTTCATTTAAATCCGGCTGTTCGCGAAGTCGCAGATGAAATTCTCGGAAATGATCCTAGAATTCATTTGATCGAACCGCTTGGCGTTTATGATTTCCATAACTTCGCTTCTAAAGCTCATATCATTCTTACTGATTCAGGCGGCGTACAGGAAGAAGCGCCATCTCTGGGAGTACCGGTTCTTGTTCTGCGCGATACAACTGAGCGCCCTGAAGGAATTGAAGCAGGAACATTGAAGCTTGCAGGCACAGATGAGGAAACAATCTATCAGCTTGCTTACGAACTGCTTAACAATAAAGAACGCTATGAAGAGATGTCGAAAGCCTCTAATCCATACGGAGACGGAGAAGCTTCAAGACGTATTGTGGAAGCGATTCTGCATTATTTTAAAAAGCGTGATGAGAAGCCTGTGCCTTTTGAGGTGTAATGAGAAAAGCGGAGCCGCCCGTTTAGCTCCGACAGACAGATAAGGATCCGGCAGAAAAGTCCGGGTTTGACTTTTTTGCCGGATCCGTTCTGGCCGAGGAGTTGGGCGGTGGAGCTGGACAAGTAAAGTGCGAAACACAATATTTCTTTTAGATCAAAAAAGACGACCTGATTCTGAAATCAGGTCGTCTTTTTTATATGGTTCATACTATGAGATAATTTGCAGTTTTGCAGGGCTTCCGAAAGCTCTGCTGCCTGTGTTTCTCTGTTAAATGATTGAAGGAGATGGTAACGCAGGTTTTTCTTCATGTCTTTAAGTGTTTCAGGCTGGCTTTGAGCGAGCTTGAGTGCGCGGATAAAGTCTTCCGGATTCTCTGGTTCAAACGTGAAGCCGGCATGATTTTTTTCTACGATCTCTCTTGCTTCACCTTCAACCCCGATCAGTACCGGCAGGGAAACCGCCATATAATCAAACACTTTGGATGGAATGGTGATTTCAAATAACGGATGCTTTTTTAAGCTGACAATGCCAAGATCGGCGCTGTCATAGTAGGAAGCCAATTCTTCTTTTCTTTTGCTGTCCAGAAAGAGCACGTTGGTTAAATGATTTGCTTTCACTTGTTCCATTAAAGCTTCTTTTTCAACGCCGTCACCTATGAACATAAAGCAGACAGAAGGGTCATCCTTCAGCTTTATCGCAGCCGTTATGATGGTCTGAAGACCTTGCGCTGCACCAATATTGCCTGTATAAAGAACGAGGAATTTATCTTCAATCCCGTATTCCTTTTTCACATCGTTCCTTTTTATTACAGGTTTTAAGGCACTTGGATTCACTCCATTTGGAATGACGATGATCTTGTCTGCTGAAATGCCCAGGTCTATCAGACGATCTTTGTAGCCGTGTGTAACGACAACAATCAGATCGGCTTTCTTATAAATGAAATTTTCAAGTTTTCTGGCAAGATTCAGTAATTTTTTGTTTTTAAATTGACCTAAAATTTCAGCGAAGTCGACCCATAAATCACGGACTTCGAAAACGAACTTTGTTCTATGAATGCGGCTCAGCACATATCCGGTAACCCCTTGAAAAAGCTGAGGGGAGGTTGCATAAACAATGTCCGGCTTTTTAACGAGCAAGCCGCTTACGATGCTTGAGCACATGAACGACAAGTAATTGGCCAAACGCCGGATGGAGCTTTTTTTAGTATCACGTATGCGAAAAGAGCGATAAACCGATAGCTTGTTCACCTTCTCTTTGCTGTACAATTTAGAAGTTGATTCATGATTTGGAAAGGCCGTCAGCACATGCAGATCATGCCCCAGGTTTGAAAGATTCGTACTCATATCAAAGGCACGGCCTTGTGCTGCACCAATTTCAGGCGGAAAGTGCTGTGTTATATAAACGATTTTCATAGTGATCCCTTTCCATTAAAAATTAGGATATGTCAATATAATAGTGTAAAGTATAAATTGAAAAGTTACAACTTTGAGTTGAGAAAAGCGGAAGTGCCATAGTCAGATCCGTTCTGATCGAGGATCTTGGCTCTGGAGCTGTAAACGTAATCCTCTGCTATAACTTCAAAAAAGGAATGGATAAAATGAAGAAAATCTGTGTCATCACGTCTGTTCATAACGCATATGACGGACGTATTTATCATAAGCAATGCAAGTCTCTAGTTAAGGCGGGGTATGATGTTTCGCTTGTCGCACCGAAGCCTGAAATGATCCTGGACGATTCAATCAAGCTTATTCCAATCGAAAAGCCAAAACAGGAATTGAAGCGCTTTTTACATACGTTTACGGTTTTTAAAGCTGCCAGAAAAACAAATGCAGATCTCTATCATTTTCATGATCCAGAGCTTATCCCAGTAGGAGTTCTGCTTCGTATATTCACGGGGAAACCTGTCATTTTTGATGCTCATGAGCATTATCCGAATGCGATTATGAGCAAAAAATACTTGAAAAGCTGGATGAAAAAACCTGTTCGTCTCATCTACGAGGCAATTGAAAGAATATGTCTTCCCATTTTATCAGGAGTTATTTATACAACGGATGAAGTAGGAGAGAGGTATCAGCGCTATAACTCCTGCAAGATTGAAAATTATCCTCTGACTGAAATGTTTACGCTGAATCATTCTGCGCTGAAAGACCCAGACATGGTTCTTTATCTTGGCGGTATTACTCCTATCAGAGGAATTGAACAATTAACAGAGGCCTTTGCATTAGCAGCGGACAAGCACCCGAATGCGAAATTTCTTTTTGTTGGAAGATTTGAGTCGGATGCCTTTGAGCGGAAAATCAAAGAAAAGGTAAAAGCTTTCGGTTTTGCTGACCGTGTGGAGTTTATGGGAAGTGTGCCTTATTCAGAAATCGAAACCTATCTCTCAAAGGCTTCAATAGGGATTATTCCTTATTTGCCTGAGCCCAATCATTTGGTCTGTCTGCCTAATAAATTATTTGAATACATGGCTGCAGGTGTTGCCATTCTGGCTTCAGATTTCCCGCATTACCGGAGAGTGGTGGAGAATTCGGGCAGCGGTCTTTTGATTGATCCTGAGAAGCCTGAATCCATTGCAAATGCGCTGAATGTACTGCTTGATAACCCTGAAATGACAAAAGATTTTGGTGTAAAAGGAAGAAAGAGTTTCGAAACGACCTATAATTGGGAAACAGAAGAAAGAAAGTTAGTATCGTTTTATAAAAAATTGCTGAAGCAGCAATAGCCATTATTATTTTGTTCAAAAAGAGTTCATACTTAGAATAAAGCGCACAAAATCTTAACAAAATAATAATTGCAAGTTTATATATTTTTGCTATGATGGAGGAAGTGAAAATATCTCACACAAGTTGGTGTAAGCATGTTAGATTATTCTAATTATATTATAGCTTTTATAGTATCGTTTATAGTGGCTGTATCTATTACACCACTTATAAAAAAACTTGCGATTAAAATCGGGGCGGTAGACAAGCCCAACAGCAGAAAAATTCATCAGGGCCTAATGCCAAGGCTTGGCGGTCTTGCCATCTTCATCGGCGTTGTGGCAGGTTATCTGTACCTGCGTCCTGAATCAATGTATATGAAAGAGATTATAATCGGTGCTTTCATCATTATCATTATTGGTATCCTTGATGATCGCTTTACTCTTTCAGCAAAGTATAAGCTTGCAGGGCAGCTGGCTGCAGCTGCAGTCGTTGTCTCATCCGGATTGCTCATTAACAAAATTACCCTTCCGTTTTTCGGACTGATTTACCTTGATTACTGGAGCTATCCTGTAACCATCCTCTGGATTGTCGGCGTCACAAATGCCATCAACCTGATCGATGGATTGGACGGACTGGCAGCTGGCGTTTCATCTATAGCGATGACCAGCATTCTGATTATGGCGTTTACGAATTTTCAGTTTGCGGTTGTATCTCTATGTGTCATTCTGATCGGAAGCACACTCGGATTCCTGATTCACAATTTCTACCCTGCGAAGATTTTTATGGGAGACACCGGAGCCCTGTTCCTCGGATACTCCATCGCGATCCTTTCGACAATGGGATTATTTAAGAACATCACATTATTCGGTTTTATTATACCGATCATTGTTTTGGCTATACCTATTTTCGACACACTCTTTGCGATTGTGCGAAGACTGGTGAACAGACAGAATATCGCTGCACCTGATAAGCTGCATTTGCACTATTGTTTAGTGGACATGGGATTCAGCCACAGAAAATCCGTGCTGCTTATTTACTTCTTCAGTGCATGCTTTGGACTGTCAGCTATTCTTTTCTCAAATGCAACGATGTGGATGGCTCTCTTGATTATGATGATCCTGCTGTTTTTCATCCAGATTACAGCTGAACTCATCGGATTAATTGGGCAAGGCCATAAACCGCTTATCAATGCATTCAGAAAGCTTATGGCTAAGCCTAAGCCTCAAAAAGATAATTAATTCCGCATAGCATGCTGCTGTGCGGTTTTTTTATGTTTTCTTTGCTTGTAATGAGGGCTGAGAATTGGACCAAGTCTTTTACGAGTTGATTACCTCTCAGTAAAAATAAAAGGCTGTTTTCGCATAGATTGTTGTTTTCTATTATAAATGTGTCCGTTCCTTGCAGCGAGAGGAACTTGCTTTCCGCGGGGAGCGTGGAAGCCTCCTCGGCATGCCTGCGGGGTCTCCCATTTCGCTCTTTTTCCCGCAGGAGTCAAGTTCCTTCCGCTTCAATCCACTTAACGTATTTATATTTAGTGTAATAGCAACAATATTTACGAAAAGAGTCAAATAAAAAAATCCCCAGCCAATGAGGCTGGGGATTCTCTCTATTAATTGCTCTCTAACGTATCGTCCTGAGATGTTTGAAGCTCTAAATGCTCTTTCAGTTCATCTTTTACTTCTTCAAGGCTTTCATCATCCGGAATCCAGTATGCGGCATTGCCGATGTATTCTCCGACGCCTTCTAGCTTAACTGTATCGATCTTATTCGTATTAAAGTTGTTGTACTTTTTATAAAAGCCTAATAACTCGGACATTCTCATGTTGGTTTCAACGTTCTTGCCAACTTCGTTTGTCAGCTGGTCAACCTTCAGCAGAGTGCCTGCTGATACGATTTCGTTGATCACTTCTTTTACAACTTGCTGCTGTCTTTCGTTACGTCCAATGTCATTGTTAGGATCCTGCAGCCTCATTCTTGCATAGGCCAATGCGTATCTTCCGTCCATTTTCATAGGGCCTTCGGTGAACTCGAGTTTTTCGGCTTTTGGATCATCACTGTTTTGAGTAAAATCGAAAGGAACATCCACAGTAATGCCGCCAACGATATCGATGATGTTTTTGAAGCCCTCAAAGTTAACTGTTGCATAGTAATCGATCGGAATTTCCAAGAATCCTTCCACTGTTTCAATCGTCAATTCTTTTCCGCCAGTTGAATAGGCTGAATTGATTTTGCGCTTTGTCTCTTTACCTGGGATTTCTACGCGAGTATCACGTGGAAGACTCAGCAATTTCATCGTTTGATCCTTTGGATTGAACGTAGCGACCATCAGTGTATCAGCCCGTCCTCCAGATCCGCCGCTCGAGTAGTTTTCAACACCCATTAATAGGATTGAAACCGGATCGTTGGAAATGGTGACCGCCTCATCGCGCAGCTTCGATTTATCTCTTCCTAAATCATCAAATGAATTGTTTGCTGCCTGATAGGTTTGATAAAAAACATATCCAGCGTATCCGCCGACTAATAAAAATAGTATGAAGAACAAAAATAAAATTCGTTTAAAGACACTTTTCTTCTTCTTTTTCTTTATTTTTTTAACTTCCTGCCTATTCATAAGTTACTCCTCTGTACATTTAAATTTTTGGCTGTTCCAAATAAATTTGAGTACCTTCGCTGATTTCACCCTGGCCATTTGTAAGCTCCGTCATCCACTCTATGAATTGATCCTTCTGACCTTCTTCGACAAACGCCTCAACCTCAACGGTATCAAGATAATGAATTTCTTTAAGCTGATAGTGTGAGTTTCTCAGTTCATTTTCCACTTTTCCAAGCCATGTATAATCAATCTTAGTATGCATCACGCGCGTTAACTTACGCTCGACAATGCCGATTGCGTTCAGGGCTTCAGAGGTTGAGCTTCCGTATGCGCGGATCAATCCGCCTGCACCGAGCTTTATGCCGCCGAAATATCGGGTGACAACGGCAACGGTATCTTTCAGCTGTCTCTTTTTAAGTACTTCAAGGATCGGCACTCCTGCGGTTCCGCTTGGTTCCCCGTCGTCATTTGCTTTTTGAATCAGATCGTGTTCGCCGATTAAATAGGCTGAGCAGTTATGTGTCGCATCCCAATGCTTCTTTTTTATCTGCTGAATGAAGGCCTGCGCCTCTTCTTCGGTTTCTGCGCGGTTTATATAACAAATAAAACGTGATTTCTGTATGGATATTTCATGCTCTCCGTATCCTTTTACGGTATAATAGTGTGAAAGCATGCTCGTACACCTCCTTGCAAGCTTATAGAAGGCAAATGGAATTATAAATGCACATTCTTATATTATAAAGCGACAAAATTTTCACTTCAATCATTATATTGTGTGATATTGTGTGAAGTTTATTTTAACCCATTAGTGGAGGAGATATAGTGGACTCCAAGAAGCTTGACTGCAAAGTGCTTGATCAAATTCTGGATAAGATGGTAAAGACGGTTGACGGCAGCAAAGGCGAGATTTTTAAAATCGGCGAACAGTCCCGTCAGCAATACGAAGAGCTTGTAGAAGAATTAAAACAAATTAAAATACAGGTTAATGATGTGATTGAACAGGGAGACAAGCTTGAGGTCCATGCCAGGTTCGCCAGAAAGCGTCTGTCTGAGGTGAGCAAGCACTTTAAGCAATTCAGCGAGGAAGAGATCCGGGAAGCCTATGAGAAGGCCCACAAGCTTCAGGTGGAGCTCACCATGCTTCAGCAAAAAGAGAAGCAGCTCAGAGACCGGCGGGATGACTTAGAGAGAAGACTGCTTGGGCTTCAGGAGACGATTGAGCGGGCTGAGGTGCTTGTGAGCCAAATCTCTGTTGTCTTGAATTATCTGCATCAGGATCTTCGTCAGGTAGGCATGCTGATTGAAGATGCACAGCAGAAGCAGGATTTCGGTCTGAGAATCATTGAAGCTCAGGAAGAAGAGCGCAAGCGTGTTTCGAGAGAAATACACGACGGGCCTGCGCAGATGCTTGCTAACGTCATGATGCGTTCTGAGCTGATTGAACGGATTTTCAGAGAGCGCGGTTCTGACGAAGGATTTAAAGAAATCCGCAGCCTTCGCCAAAATGTGCGCAATGCCTTGTATGAGGTTCGGAGGATTATTTATGATTTAAGGCCAATGGCACTGGATGACCTTGGACTCATACCGACCCTCAGAAAGTATCTTTATACAATCGAAGAGTATAACGGTAAAACCCGCATCTTATTTTCGAGCCTCGGCGATTTTGAAGAAAACCGGCTTCCGCCGCGTTTTGAAGTAGCGCTGTTCAGACTGGCTCAGGAAGCAGTCACCAATGCTTTGAAGCACGCCGAAGCCCGTGAGATTCAGGTTAAGGTTGAGGTGAATCAGAATAATATCATTCTGATGATTAAGGATAACGGAAAAGGCTTCGATACGAAAGAAATGAAGCAAAATCAGAACAAATCGTTCGGTCTCCTTGGTATGAGAGAGCGTGTAGAGCTCTTAAACGGCCGAATTACAATTGATTCTAAAATAGGTCTTGGGACATTCATAATGATACAAGTGCCTCTCAACGTCTGAAAAAATAGACCAAAGGCATATTGACGGCATCACTGTGTAATAGACTAGAATAAAAAAATGGGAGGCGTATGCATGAAGACAAGAATTGCGATAATCGATGATCACCAATTATTCCGAGAAGGCGTCAAACGAATCTTGGATTTCGAACCAAGCTTTGAAGTTGTATCAGAAGGCGATGACGGCGAAGATGCATTAGCCATCGTTGAAGACAGCAAGCCTGATGTTGTCATCATGGACATCAACATGCCAAAAGTAAACGGCGTGGAAGCTACAAAACAGCTGGTGGAAGCAAATCCAGAAACAAAGGTCATCATCCTGTCGATTCACGACGATGAGAACTATGTAACTCACGCTTTGAAAACAGGCGCTCGCGGCTATCTGTTAAAAGAAATGGATGCAGACACACTGATCGAAGCTGTAAAAGTCGTTTCTGATGGCGGATCATACTTGCATCCTAAAGTAACACATAACCTTGTGAATGAATTCAGGCGTCTTGCGACAAGCGGATCAGGCGGAGGCACAACAACCATCACGACTGAAATTCGACGTCCATTACATATTTTAACTCGCCGCGAATGTGAAGTGCTGCAAATGCTTGCGGACGGAAAAAGCAACCGCGGCATCGGCGAAGCCCTTTTCATCAGTGAGAAAACCGTTAAAAATCACGTAAGCAACATTCTTCAAAAAATGAACGTAAATGACCGTACTCAAGCTGTAGTCGTTGCCATCAAAAACGGCTGGGTAGAAGTGCGATAAAACCTGCTTCGGCAGGTTTTTTTCTTTTCAATCTACTTTTTTTAGAATGCATTTCTATATCTCTCAAATCCCTGTTATAGTAGATAGCAGGGATTTATTTTTTGTTCACCAATTTTTTACATACAAAGTAATGAAATGAAAAGGATTATCTTATAAAATAAAAGAACAATAAGAGAAGTCGATTACAAGGATGGTACATATATGAAAACGGCAATAGTTACGGACAGCACAGCTTATATTCCAAAAGAAACACGGGAGCGGTTAAATATTCATATGATCCCGCTGAGCGTGATTTTTGGCGGGGAAGTGTACCAGGAGGAAGTTGAAATTACAGCTGCAGACTTTTATGCAGAAGTCAAAAACAGAGGCGAGCTTCCGACTACTTCACAGCCGTCAGTGGGAAAGTTTGTTGAATTATTCGAAGAGCTTTCTAAAGAAAATGATGCGGTCATCAGTGTTCATTTATCAAGCGGAATCAGCGGAACCTACAACGGGGCTGTTTCAGCGGGCCAAATGGTTGATAACATTGATGTTTATGCATTCGATTCAGAAGTCAGCTGTATGGTTCAAGGATTTTATGCTATAGAAGCCGCGGAACTTGCTGCAGAAGGCAAATCGCCTGAGGAAATCTTGGCACGGCTGAACGAAGTGAAAAAAACAAATCAAGCTTATTTCATGGTAGATGATTTATCACATTTACAGCGCGGCGGACGTTTAAGCGGTGCACAGGCCCTGATTGGAAGCTTCCTGCAGGTCAAGCCAATCCTGCATTTTGTCGATAAACTGATCGTCCCGTTTGAAAAAATCCGCACACGCAAAAAAGCAATTAACCGCATCTATGATCTTTTTGATGAAGTTGCAAGTGCTGAAGACCCAATGCGCGCGGTCATCATTCATGCCAACCGCCCGGATGAAGCTCAGCAAATGAAGGATGAACTAGAAGCGAAGTATCCCCATGTAGAATACTCCATCAGCTATTTCGGACCGGTTATCGGCACGCATTTAGGTGAAGGTGCGATGGGACTTGGGTGGTATAAGAGATAAAGGAATGAGAGACTGACTCTTAAGGCTGCAGCTTGCGGCTTATGGGGGTCAGTCTTTTTGATGCACATGTATTTGTTATATTAGAAAATCTGCTAAGAAGTAAAATAAATATTTAAAAAGCCAAAATGAAGATTTGTATCATCATTCTTTTAAGAAACATCCATATAAAAAACGCTCAACTAACTTCAATGCACGAGCCATTTTTCCTTGATATTAGAGGGTCCGCAACGATCTTTCGGTCCCCGAAACAACAAAATGTGAAAATCAACGAAAAAATAACGAAAACGGCACCGAAAATATTGAATACAGTTTATGTTATTTGTGGATAACACTAGACATTTCCTGCAAAATTTTAGATACTAAGGATAATACTTCATTATGGTAGAGGAGCGATGATATGCAGGAAACTGACATACAGAAACGGGCATACCGACACTGGACGACATTAGAAGACAAGAAACTAGTAGACTTGAGAAAAAAAGGAATTAAATTTAGAGAAATTGCTCAACAGTTAAACCGGACACCTATTAGTGTGGAAAAGCGTTTCAGAAAAATCGAAAAAACGAAATTTGATTAAGAATGAGATTTCACATACATAATGGATTGTTAAAACCCACAGAGAAAATCGAAGAAGGACTTCCAATTTCAAAGCATCACCTCCGTGTCAGCCAAATCAATCCATCGTTTACCTATTCCATAGACCTCCAAAAACATCTTCAGGGAAAAAAGCTGCTCATTGATGAAATTCCATTTCCGTTCGAAATCATACAACAGCATTATGAAAACGGCTATATTAAATATGAGTATGGCTTGGAGAAAACGAATAAACAGTTTAGATGTAATCGCTGTAACAACAGGGATCAAAGCATGATTGGTTCATTTAAGTGTGCAAGGTGCGGTGAACATTGCTCTTATTGCCGCGCCTGCATCCTTATGGGAAGAGTCAGCGAGTGTACACCTCTTCTTAAATGGACCGGTCCTGAACCTGAGATCCAGCAGCCTGTATTTAAAGCGATGAAATGGGATGGACAGCTATCAAAAGAGCAGCAAAAAGGGTCAGACCGTATGCTTGATGCTCTAAAAAATAAAAGCGATCTGCTAATCTGGGCTGTATGCGGTGCAGGAAAAACAGAAATGCTTTTCAAAGGAATTGAACAAGCATTGCTTGAGAGCAAGCAAGTCTGCATTGCTACCCCGCGCATGGATGTTGTTCTCGAACTTGCTCCTAGACTTAAGTCCGTCTTTCCTCAAGCGGAAATTGCTGCGTTGCATGGAGGAAGCGAAGATCGATTTAAACGAGCTAACCTCGTCATATCCACGACTCATCAGCTTCTCCGTTTTAAACAAACGTTTGATTTAATGATCATCGATGAAGTCGACGCCTTTCCCTACTCAGCTGATCAAAGTCTCCAGTTTGCTGCTGAACGGGCAAGAAAAGAACACAGCTCCCTCATTTATTTAACCGCAACCCCATCCGATGCCCTGAAAAAACAGATCGGCAATCAAGTCAAAATCCCTCAAAGATACCACGGTCATCCGCTTCCTGTACCTGTCTTTTCATGGTGCGGGAATTACAAACGCGCCCTTCAAAGAGGCAGCCTTCCAAAAAACGTTCAAGCATGGATCACTTCCCATCTGGAATTTAAAAAACAAGCCTTTCTGTTCGTTCCATCCATACCGGTATTAGAAGAAACAACGGCTCTTTTAAAAAAGCAGAATCCTTTGATAGAAGGAGTCTATGCAGAAGACCCGAACCGCAAGGAAAAGGTACAGCGCTTCCGAAATGGAGAGGTTCCCATCATTATTACAACCACTATTTTAGAAAGAGGTGTCACCATTCCTAACTCTGATGTCGCTGTGTTAGGTGCAGAGGACAACGTATTTACAGAGAGCGCGCTTGTGCAAATTGCCGGCCGGGTAGGCAGAAGTGCGAAGCATCCAAGCGGCGATGTGCGCTTTTATCATTACGGGAAAACCAAAGCGATGATTCGTGCCAAAAAGCATATTCAAATGATGAATGAAGATGCGAAAAAAGTGACTTTGTAACTGTTTAGGGTATTATTTCTATCCAACATATTCCTTCTGTGGCATAATCATTTAAAAGATGAAAAGACAGGGGATAGAGCGTTGGTAGTAAATGCGATGGAACGAATCATGATAGATTTATTATATGAATATAAGACTGCTCTGCAGATGACTTGTACGTGTGAAGAATGCTTAAATGACGTGCTTGCCCTTGTTTTAAACCGTGTTCAGCCAAGATATGTAACCAATCCTGAAAAGGTTGCATATGTAAAAGCGGAATTTGTCGACAAACAGCAGATGACGACATTAATCGTCAATTTAGCTGAATGTGCAAAAATGGTCTCAGACATGCCGCGGTGCGAAAATTATGTTAGAGGTGAGTAATGAACAACTGTCTTATTTGCCATGCTGAACTCGAAAAAGCAGTATCCTGGAGGAGCGTATTTTTTTTAGATGAGCAAGAAACTGCCTGCTGTTCTGATTGTTCATCTAAATTCAGTTTGATAGAAGGTGCTGTGTGCCCAATGTGTGATCGGCCGCAATCTGATGCAAATCCCTGCTATGACTGTGAACGATGGCAAGCAGATCCCGTGTTTGGCAGCGTTCTTGAGGGTAATCGATCTGTTTACCAGTACAATGAATTTATGAAAGAGGTAATCGCCAGATATAAATATAGAGGGGATGCCCAATTAGCGGACCTCTTTTCCGAGCCACTTCGAAACATCTTCTCGAAACACTTCTCAAAGGATTATCTTCTCGTCCCCATTCCCCTAAGTAAAGAGCGGCTTTATGAACGAGGATTCAATCAGGCGCTCCTGATTGCTGACTTGCTCAATGCCCCCATTCACGAACCTCTCATGCGAATTCACTTAGAAAAACAATCCAAGAAAACAAGAACGGAACGCCTTCAGACTGAAAATGTTTTTTTTATAGATGATGCCACTGCAATTCATGGAAAAAAACTGCTTCTGATTGACGATATTTATACAACAGGAACCACAATCAGACACGCAGCCAAACTGCTTATCGTCCACGGCGCCGAAAGTGTTTCTTCTTTAACACTAGTTCGAGGCTAAACGTTTTTAACCTCAATCCGATAGTAAAGATATAGTACAATGATAGGAGAATCATCAATGGGAGAACTATCGAACTGTCCGGAATGCTACCAGCTATTTGTGAGAACACAATTCAAAACGGTTTGCGATACATGTTATAAAGAAGAAGAACAAAAATTCGAAGTGGTTTATGGCTTTTTAAAGCAGAGTAAAAATCGTATGGCAACACTTTTCGAGGTAGAAGAACAAACAGATGTGGAAGAAGACTTGATTCTAAAATTCATTAGACAAGGCAGAATTCAGCTGGCTAACTTTCCGAACCTTGGATATCCGTGCCAGAAATGCGGAAAGCTGATCAGAGAAAATAAGCTATGTACTTCGTGCGGAAAAAACATCAAAACTCAGCTGTTTGAATTAGAACAGGAAGAAGAACGCCGGCAAAAAGTCACAGAAAAGCAGGCAACCTACTATACCATTCAGCCTAAAAATAACTAATTATATTAACAACAACTTTTTTCAGCCGATATAGATAGTAACGAGAAGAACGAAAGAATGGAGGAAAAGGGATGAAGATCAATCACTTAAACTCAGCAGGGATAAACCCTTATAAACGAAATACAGAAAAGCAGCAGGAAGCAGCGCAGCCGGCTAAAAAGCAGGATAAGGTTGAAATTTCAACACAGGCTAAAGAGCTTCAGCAGCAAAATGCCATTGATCAGGCAAGACAGGAAAAGGTAGCTGCCATAAAAAAACAGGTTGAAACAGGCACCTATACGATTGATCCAAAAGCTATCGCAAACAGCGTGATTAAACACTATCAAAAATAGATTCGGGAGGACTTGCAGTGTCAGCACAGTCATTAATTCTAAAGCTTGAGAAGCTGCTCGGGCTAAATCAGCAGCTATACCTATTAGCGCAAACGAAAACAGAAGCCTTGAAAACAGAAGACCTGACTGTGTTGCAGCAAACACTCAAGCAGGAACAAATCTATGTACAGGCCATCAAGCAAGTGGAAAATGAACGGATCGCCCTTGCTTCGGCTTATTTAAAACGTGAAAATGATTTAACTTTATCAGCCTGCATTGAAAAAGCAGAGGGAGCGGACAAAGAAAAATTTTCAAGTCTTTTTCAGTCATTAACAGAAGTTATGGAGAAGCTGAAGAACGCGAACAAGCTGAATCAGCAGCTGACCATCCAGGCCCTGCAGTTTGTCTCAATATCTTTGGACATGCTGATGCCGAAGGAACAATCTCCAGCCTATAAGCCTCCGGGCGGAACGGCTTCAGCACCGAAACGAAGATCTTTATTTGATTCAAAAGCCTAATGCTCGGAGGAATGAACCATGCGCTCGACTTTTTCAGGTCTTGAAATCGCAAAAAGAGGTATGTTTACACAGCAAAGCGCCTTAAATACAACTGGACATAATATTGCAAACGCCAACACGCCAGGCTATACACGACAGCGTGTTAATTTTGTGCAGACAGAGCCTTATCCTGCACCATCCATGAACCGCCCTGAGTTTCCGGGTCAGATTGGCACAGGTGTTGAAGCAGGAACCATTGAGCGGGTGAGAGACAGCTTTCTTGATACACAATTCCGCTATGAAAATAACAAAGTAGGCTACTGGGATTCTCGTGCTGATTCTCTTTTGAAAATGGAAGAGATCATGAACGAACCATCGGAAACGGGTCTCTCTAAAAGCTTTGACCGCTTCTGGCAGTCGATGCAAGACCTTGCATTGAATCCTACAAATGCAGGGGCACGGGCGGTTGTCCGCGAACGCGGGGCTGCAGTAGCAGAAACCTTCAAATACTTATCGACTTCTCTTAAAGCTGTTCAAGGAGAATTGAAAAGTGAATTAGAAGTATCGACAAAAGAAATCAACTCTCTTGCAAAACAGATTAACAGCATCAATAAACAAATCTCTGAAATTGAACCGCATGGCTATCTGGCGAACGATCTGTATGATGAACGCGATCGACTGCTTGATCAGCTATCAGGTCTAGCCAATATTAAAATTTCAAATGAAAAAAGTGGCGGGAATTCGCTTTCCATTGCTGAAGGATCTGTCACGATTGAAATCATGGGTTCAAACGGTCAATCTCTTGGAACGTTAGTTGATGGTAAAGGTAAAGCTGTCAATGAAATCAGCGTTGGGTTTTCTTCTGATAATGGATTGGTAGATTCAGTTTCTATCGGATCAAATGCAATAGATGTAAAAGATTTTGGCAGTGTTGGAGAAATCCGCAGTCTAATTGATTCGTACGGATACAATCTTGACGGAGAAGCAACTGGGCTGTATCCAGAAATGCTGGGGCAGCTTGATCAATTGGCCTACAGCTTTGCGACTGAAGTGAACAAAGTTCAGGAGGCAGGATACAGCATCAAGAGAATTGAGGAAGGCGGGGCAAGCAGTCCACCATTTTTTGATTTTACTAACATGACAGATCCGCCAAAAGATGCAGCATCTTTGTTAACCCTTCATCAGTCTATCATTGACTCAACTGATAACATTGCAGCTTCTTCAAATGGCAACATCGGTGATGGCAAAAATGCGCTTGCACTTGCAGAAGTGAAGAATCAGACCTTCTCAATCGGAGGCAAAACGACAACAATCCAGGATTTCTATGAAAGCTTAATCGGAGGCATGGCCGTCGACGCACAGGAAGCAAACCGCTTAGTCAGCAACAGCGAGGTGCTCCGTTCAGCAGTCGACCAGCGCCGACAGTCAGTCAGCGCCGTTTCGCTGGATGAAGAGATGACAAACATGATCCAATTCCAGCATGCATACAACGCTTCAGCCAAAATGATTTCCTTGCAGGATGAAATGCTCGATACCATTATTAACGGACTAAGAAGGTAGGTGAACAATCATGCGCGTAACCCAAAGTATGCTAGCAGGCAACTCACTTCGCAACTTAAGCAAAAGCTATGAAAAAATGGGCACCTACCAGGACCAGCTCGCAACCGGCAAAAAAATCAACCGTCCTTCAGATGATCCAGTGGTAGCCATGAAGGGAATGCACTATCGCACGAACTTAACCGAAGTCGAACAATACCAGCGCAACATTTCTGAGACCTATCAATGGATGGAAAACTCAGAGGCTGGGATTGAACAAGGAACACAAGTTTTGCAGCGTGTGCGTGAGTTAATGGTTCAGGCCAGCAATGGAACGAATGGACCTGAGGATTTAAAAGCAATCGGTGCTGAGATTAAACAGCTGAAGGAAGATTTAGTCGGTTCTGCGAATACGCAGGTGGCAGGGAATTATATTTTTAATGGGACGCAGACGAAAGAAGCCCCTGTTACTTTGAATGCTGATGGCACAGTAACAGTCAACATCGATAAGTCACCCTTTGAAATTGAGGTTTCTAAAGGTGTTCAATTGAAAGCGAATATTAATTCGGATAATGTTTTCAGCGAAGATTTATTTGTGGTAATGGGTTCTATAGAAAAGGCGCTAAGTTCAGGTGATGCATCCGGATTAGACGGATTACTTTCTGATCTTGATGGCAAAATGGACTTAATGTCAGCGGAACGTGCAGAGCTTGGAGCGAGGTACAACCGCTTAGAGCTCATAGAAGATCGAGTAGGCAAGCAAGAAATTGTCTCCACGCGCATCCTCTCCGAAAATGAAGATGCAGATTTAGAGAAGGTCATCATGGATATGACTGCACAAGAAAGCATCCACCGCGCTGCATTATCGGTCGGCGCAAGAATCATTCAGCCAACATTAATGGACTTTTTAAGATAAGCTATCTTTTTATAAGATAGCTTTTTTAAGATATAAGAAAGTATTAAATTTTGCACATAGATGTCTAGCTCCAGCGCCCAACTCCTCGGCCAGAACAAATCCGTCAAAAAAGTCAAAACCGGACTTTTCTGCCGGATTCTTATCTGTCTGTCGGAGCTAAACGGGCCCTTACGCTTTTCTAAATAGGAGGACAACTCATGAATATTCCTCAAATAAGACTGGAAAGCAGATTTGCTAAACTAGGTTTAGAAACGGTCAATGCTTCACTTGCAATTCAGCAGCCAAAAGCGGACCTGTCCATCCAGCAGCCAAAAGCAGAGCTATCCATTCAAACTACACCAGGCAAGCTAACGATCGATCAGACAAAAGCCAGAGAAGATGTTGATTTAAAGCATATTTCTAAAGGGATTGCTGAAGCAGCAGATCAAGGGCACCAGGACGTTCTTTCCGGCATTGCAAGACGCATTCAACAAGGCGATGAACAAATGAGAATTGAAAATGGCGGCAGGCCTCTTACAGCTCAGGCGAAAAAAAACAGCGAACGCGAAATCAAGCAATTTAACATTGGATTTATTCCGTCACATTTCAGCGTCAAGCTCGACTATCAGCCTGCTGAAGTAAAAATTGATGTTCAGAGAAATGCTCCAATTATTGATAGTAAAATCAATAAGCCAATCATGGATTATAAAGCTGGAGAGGTCAAAGTGGAACTTGCTGAAAGAAACCAGCTGAAAATAGACTTCGTTTCAATCGACAAAAAGATTTAATAGACTCAAACAAAGGAATGTGAAGCATGTTAATTCAAACGAAATATCACGGGGAAGCAATAATTGATGAAGCTCAAAAAATCACCTTTGAACATGGGATTCCAGGGTTTATTGAAGAGAAGCACTTTATCATGCTCCCGCTTGAAGAAGGATCTTCTTTCTTTATTCTTCAATCCATTCAATCCCAAAACACCGCATTTGTCGTCACGAGCCCATTTGTCTTTTTCAAAGACTATGAATTTGACTTGGATGAATCAACAAAAGAATTATTAATGATAGAATCCCCAGATGATGTCGAAGTGTTTGTTGTTTTAACAGTGAGTGATCCGTTTACGAACTCCACGGCAAATTTACAAGGTCCGCTGATTTTAAATAAAGGCAAAAAAATGGGCAAGCAGCTCATCCTAAACCAGCCGGAGTACACAACCAAACACCGTTTATGGGAGGGAGCATAATGCTTGTCTTAACTAGAAAAACGGGAGAAGCCATTCAAATTGGCGATGATATTGAAATTTCGGTGATATCTATTGCCGGCGACCAGGTGAAAATCGGTATTAATGCTCCTAAAAATGTAGATATCCATAGAAAAGAGGTCTACCTCTCGATTCAAGAAGAAAATAACAAAGCAGCAGATGTATCCTTAGATATGCTTGCTCAATTGAAGAACAGATAACTTTAAGCACATTCGCTTAAGGTTTTTTTATGAAATTTTCTAAATGCTATAAAACAACTCCAGATCATGTCGATATAAGAAGTGTAACAAGCAGAACCAACAGGCGGCCGACCGTTGCGACTGCGAGTATATAAGAATTCACATGGATGTGGATTACTACAATTATTTCAAGGAGGAAATTTTAAAATGAGAATTAATCATAATATTGCGGCTCTTAATACTTACAATAAGTTGAACAGTGCTTCTACTGCTCAATCAAAGTCTATGGAGAAATTATCATCAGGTCTTCGGATTAACCGTGCTGGTGATGATGCAGCTGGTCTTGCGATTTCTGAAAAAATGCGTGGACAAATCCGTGGTTTAGATCAAGCATCACGTAATTCACAAGATGCTATTTCTATGATTCAAACTGCTGAGGGTGCTTTAAACGAAACGCATGATATTCTTCAACGTATGCGTGAATTAGCAGTTCAATCATCTAATGATACAAATACAGGAACAGACCGTACACGTATCCAAGAAGAAGTTGATGAACTTGCTAAGGAAATTACTAGAATATCTAATACAACAGAATTTAATACTCAGAAAGTTTTAGATGGGCAAGGTGCAGCTTCTTTAACTTTTCAAATCGGCGCTAATGAAGATCAAACAATTACCTTAGATATAAATGCAATGGATGCAAAAACTCTAGGGGTAGATGATGGAACTGGACTAGCTGCAACGGTAGCAGGCGGTGACGCAACTACATCTGCTGGTATCGATGTATCAACTGATGCTGCAACAGCAACAGCCGCAATTACTACTATTCAAACTGCAATTGATACAGTATCTGCTGAACGATCAAAACTGGGCGCTTATTCAAATCGTTTAGAACACACAATCAATAACTTAGGAACATCTTCTGAAAACCTAACTGCTGCAGAATCACGTGTTCGTGACGTAGATTATGTTTTAGCTGCTTAAGCAGTGACAAGCACAGTCGTCCTGGCTGGTAACGGCCAGAGATCATAATTGGGTGAATTGCTGGAAACCCCTTAGAGCTTTTCTTGCCACAACGTAGTTGGAAACGACAGGCGTGATGGTCTGAAAAAAGAAAAGATTGGGCAATCAGCAGCCAAGCTCCTGTGAGGAAACTCTGGAGAAGGTTCAACGACTAGGATAGACCATCTAAGGCGAAAGCTATGGTGATGAAATCCGTAGGTGAAACAGTGTGGTTCAGCATTGAGGATCCGAAGTGCCCAACCCCTACTAGGCTGCTAGAGGGTGAAGATATAGTCTGGTCATTTATGAAAGTAAATGTTCGCGCGATGGCGAAAGAAATGATGAACCAAACAAAGAATTCTATTCTTTCTCAGGCTGCTCAAGCTATGCTGGCTCAAGCCAACCAACAGCCTCAAGGCGTACTACAATTACTTCGTTAATTTACTTAGGGATTCTAGCTGAGCTAGAGTCCCTTTTATTCATTTTTATTTAGCATCAATCCTATAGAAACTATTTCACTCATATTCATTCCGGTATCAATTCTTACTCTATGAAGAAAAGACAAGTGCTGACTGTATAAAGTAACTTGATATCCTTTCTTAGAGAAAGATTTAGTATTTGAACTGAAAAAGCCTGTATATATTTCATAGATTTTTTCACTCCTCAGAATCATTACATTCTCCAGAGCTTTATGTATTTCTTCAGTAGGTTTATTCAATTTTATTAAGGCAGGTAAATAAATAGTGGTTCTCTTACTGCCAGAATCTACTAAAGGCTTTTGATCTTCAATGTGAATTGTTTTTCTTCCCATCGTTTTGTGAATGTATATATTTACTATTCTTAAGTAGGCATGGATTTGTTTTTGATTATATAAAACCAGCCTATTTTGCCCGTCTATGTTAAAACTGAGGTTATACCTACAAAAAAGAAGTTCTCTTAAAAATGTATTTTCCGCAGGATCAAAGGAGTCAGTAGAAAGTACAATTTTCAGAGGTGTGGGACCCATTATTTTTAAGTGTCCATCATCTTGATACCACCAAGCTAATGCTAGGGGAGTCATTGTCTTTTCTAGAAGTTCATAAGGTAGAATCTTTTTTCTCTGTTTGTACCAAAGAGGTTTTAAGTTATTAAGAATAGGGGTAGTTTTAGATTGGACATAATATTGTTCTGAGTATCCAGCTTTTAGGCGAGAATCATTTATCTTTCTGTATACAGGAGCAGTTATAGGTAAGAAATCTTTTAGTTCCTTATAACAATGGAAACACCAGCCTGAGTCTTTTATAGAATGAGAGAAACGAAGTCTTGGACGTTTTCCTGCTTCATCCGTTAAATTTCCATCCCCAAGTAATTTTCCTGTTAACATTTCTAACATTTTTATAGGATATTTATCTAGCAATAGGTTTAGATCCAATTCTTTTCACCTCACCATAAAGGAACGTACGTTCTAACTTTATTATAATTAGTTAAAGTCCTTGAAGCAATCAATATCAATTATTTTCCCACAGGAAAACCAGAAAAAAGGTGCTTGAGCCCCTTTACTTTAATGCTTTGAAATTCATTAGATCTTAAAATTTTCAAATAAAAAGAGCAGCCTCATATTGAGAATCTGCTCTTGCTATTTTTCATCATCTATTTCACCGTATCCGCCGATATCAAAATCAGCTCTGTAATCTACCATAACAGAATATTTTTTATTTTTTTCATTTCTTACATACCCATTTACAAATGCAACACCAACATCTTCTTTCGTAATTTGCACATCTGTGACAACAAAATCTATATCTTCTTCTACAAGCATGTATTCGGCAGCCACATTAGAAGCTGTTTCTTCAATATATTTTTTATCCATTCCATCCTCCTTGTTGCAACCAGCGATAAGTAATATAGAGATGAAAAAACATGTTTTTATAACTTTTCTCATCATTTGCGCCCCAAACTATTGGAAAATTTTATATAATATAATTATACCATAGTGATGAGGTGAGACAATGGATACATATAGAATAAGAGACGAATTGTATCATAGGTTGAGCCAGTTCGCTTACAATGACAAGCACATCAAAAAATTCAATTTGAGATTCGAAGATGGAAAACAGAATTGGAGTATTATTGGCAAAGAAGACTTTCTGCTCAATGATGAAGACACTGGATTTAATGCGGTTATATATAAAAACAATAATGAAATTGTGATATCTTTTCGCGGCACAGAAGGTGATCAACTATTCGGAGATGGATGGAAGGATATCGTTGCCGATGTACAGTATGTTGTAGCTAAAGACAAAGTTGATAAGTTTGGACTTAACATGCATACTTCTGGGGATAAAATCAATATTGATTTTCATCAAAAGAATCAATTCAGACAATCTGAGAACTTAGTGGCAGCAGTTAAAGAAAAATATCCAAATGCAAATATCTCTGTTACAGGGCATTCATTGGGTGGAGCCCTTGCATCTTATTCAGCTGCTATGACTGATGTTAATGCCGTTACATTCAACTCGCCTAGTGTAGTTGAATTACTTCCTAAAGAAAAACAAATGCAAGTTGCGGAAGGGAAATTTGATAAGCAAATTGTAAATTATGTTCACCCTAGAGATTCAATCAGTGCCGGTGCTTTCAAACCGTATGAGCGCCACATAGGGTCTACTTATTACATTGGCACCCTTTATGAATATGAGAACACAAATACGAATCCTATCACGAGGTTCTTAAAATCAATCTCTGATGACAATTACCATGCACTTGATCACTATAGTTTTGATGCATTTGGAAATATTAACAATTCGATCTTAACGAACGTCTTAACTGGAAAGGTAAGCTGGCAGTCTCCTAGATTCTTTTCATCCACCGTAGCAAGTATTGAAGTCACTCCTGATGACCTTGAAAACACAGCAAAACAATTAGATGAGTACGTCAGTCGTGTTGAAGATTTATGCCATGATATTAAGAGGTCTGCAAACATGCTGGATAATATTAAGCGCTCTGACTATATCATTGATGAGGTTATTCATTCTGCTCAAGATTTCAATGAATGGTTCAATCAAAGAACCTTAGAAATTAAACATAAATTAAATTCAGCTGCAGTTGCATATGTAGAGGCGGATAAACTACATGGACAATAAGGAATTAGAAGTATTATTAAAAGAACATGATGATCTGGGAGAGCTCAAATCGTCCTATGATTTCTTCATAGATCGAATTAGAGCTGAACAAAACTTGATTAAGAATATTATGGAGAATGTCTATTATTGGAAGACGGGGGAGGGTAAGAAAGCTTTCTTATCTGAGCTTGAGGATTACAATTACCAGTACACGATGAAGATCATTCAGCTGGAATCTACTTATCATGATATTGGACAAGCACAGAAAAATATTAGGTCTAAGATAAATACTAAGTTATCTAATGGACCTAAATTTTAAGTAAATAAGAAAAAAGGAAAGAACAAGATGTTCTTCAATTACTTCGTTAATTGGATCAAAGACTCTAGCCATGCTAGGGTCTTTTTTATATAGATACATCTATTCAACATTTAAGCTGAATTTAAACTTTAAACCTTCAACATCCTATAAATCCAACCGATATAACCATTAGAACATTAATCCCAAGGAGCGACCCACCATGATGATCGAAAAAATGTCATCGCAGCCTGGTCCCCGCATCTCAGAAATTGACACTAACACTATTAAACTTCCAGAACATAAAAAAGAAGAATACATACCTGCATTTCCAAAAGAAGAAATAGAAAAAGTGATAAATGGCATTAATGATTTCTTGCAGCCGGCTAACACACATATTCAATTTCAGCTGCATGAAAAGCTGAATGAATATTACGTGACAGTCGTTGATAATCAAACAAAAGAGATCGTACGAGAAATTCCATCGAGAAAAATGCTCGATTTGTATGCAGCTATGACAGAGTTTCTAGGCTTTGTTGTAGACAAGAAAATTTAGAGAGGTGATACAGAATGGTTCGAATAGGTGGTTTAGCAAGTGGAATGGATATTGATTCGCTTGTTGCTGACTTAATGAAAGCAGAGAGAATGCCTCTTGATAAATTAAAGCAAAACAAACAAACGCTTGAATGGCAGCGGGACGGCTATCGTGAAATGAACAGCCTGCTGTTTGCATTCCGTAATGCGACCTTCGATATGAAGCTTTCCAGCAACTACCGTGCACGGGCAACGAACAGCTCGAATTCTGATAAAGTGACGGCAACTGCTACGAGCTCTGCAAGCACATCTTCCTACTCAATTTCAAAAGTAGACCAGCTGGCATCGGCAGCAACAAAAGTAAACGCTGGTGCCATATCAGCATCCGGATCAAAAGTTGATCCTTCAAAATCTCTTTACGAAATCAAAGATTCCTTTACCAACCAGAATTTTAACTGGCAGACAGGTACGGTGAAAAATCAGACGATTACCGCTGATGCAGATGGAAGTTCTATAAAACTGACATTAGAAAGCGGAGAAGTTCTGAAAAACTACGATAAAGATGCAGTCGTAAAAGTGGACGGGAAATCTTTTACTTTAGTAACTGGCACGCCGCAGGCTGGAGAAGTACAGTTAGACAGTGACGGCAATCTCGCATTCGGAGAGACTGTCAAAAAAGGCAGTACAGTAAAAGTAGATTACGTAATCGACAGCACAGACAATTACATGTCTTTTGATATGCAGACATACACGTCTAAAGGGCAAATCAAAGAAAATTTTCTTATCCGGGGAACAGAATCCTTAAATACCGTTTTTAATAAAATTAACTCATCTCAGCTGGGTGTAACCGCTTTATACGATTCTTTTTCAGATAAAATTACGCTGACTAGAAAAGAAACGGGTGACTTTAACACGGCTGGCAATGAAATCATTACTTCTGCTGGTTTCCTGAACAATGTTTTGAGATTTGGTTCTGGAACGGAGACGGGCGGCCAAAACGCAAAATTCACGGTAAACGGACTATCAACCGAGCGTACATCGAACACCTTTGAAATGAGCGGAGTGACGTTCACTCTAAAAGACACATTCACAGCAGCAGACCCTGCAGTATCAATTAACATCACAAACGACACGAACGCTGTCTTCGACAACATTAAAAAGTTCGTGACTTTATATAATGAAACCATTGCTAAAATCCAGGGTAAAACAGATGAAACACGATACCGTGATTACCAGCCGCTATCGGATGAAGAGCGTGAATCTCTGACAGATAAACAGCAGGAACAATGGGATGAAAAAGCGCAAAGCGGACTGCTCAGAAAAGACTCAATTCTGACTGGTGCACTCAGTCAAATGCGTTCAGATTTTTATTCCACTCTATCAGCCGCATCTGGCACGTCTTTCACTCATTTGTCCAACATTGGCATCTCAACTACTTCAAACTACCGTGAAGGCGGCAAGCTGATCATCGATGAAGCGAAGCTGAAAAAAGCGATTGAAGAGAACCCTGAAGGTGTTGAGAAGCTATTCACAAGCAACGGTGCGACAAGCGGTGAAAAAGGGATTATCACAAATCTCTATGACAACTTGAAGACTACAATGGACAAGCTGAATGCCAAGGCCGGAACTTCAAGCTCAACAAGCCAGCAGTTTACAATCGGCAGAAACCTTTCATCGATTGACAATCAAATTTATCGGTTTGAAGACCGGTTAACGCAAGTGGAAGACCGTTATTGGGCGCAGTTCACGGCGATGGAAAAAGCGATTCAGCGTTCGAATGATCAAATGAATTATCTTATGCAGCAATTCGGTTAAAAAGGAGTAATGAAAATGGCACTTAACAACCCTTATCAAGCGTATCAGCAAAATTCTGTGAGTACAGCTTCACCGGGAGAATTAACGCTGATGCTTTATAATGGCTGTCTTAAGTTTATTAAGCAGGCACGCCAGGCAATTCAGCAGAAAAATACGCAAGAGAAAAACCTCAATCTTCAAAAAGCACAGCGGATTATTCAGGAACTGATGATTACGTTAAATCCTGAGGCTGCTGTATCAGAATCGATGATGTCGATGTATGACTATATAAATCGTCGTTTAGTAGAAGCTAATATATCAAACGACTTGGCCATTCTTGCTGAAGTGGAAGAGTATGTAACGGAGTTTCGCGATACGTGGAAGCAAGTGATTCAATCAACCCGCAAGCAGCAGTTCGGTCAAGGCGGGCAAGTCTAGTGAGTGCTGTGAACAAATTGCATCAGCTTACGAAGCAATTGCTGTCAGAAGTGCACGGTGCAGCGGATAAAGACATGAGAGACAGCCACATCGTTAACATCCAGGAGTGGATTGAGCAGCGTGACGGCCTGATCCATCAGCTGAAGCCTCCGTACAATCGTGAAGAAAAGCAGCTTGGCAAAGAGATTACCGAATGGAACGCCATCATTCATGACAAGCTGAATCTGCTGAAACAGGAAATTAAAAACGATATAACCAAGCTTAGAGTTCAAAAAGCATCGAATCAGAAGTATGTTAATCCGTATCAGAACGCATCAGTGGACGGGATGTATTATGATAAACGCAAATAAATCCCTCACACAAAGTGAATATGAGCTCTTTTATGCCTATAATGAGCTGCTGAATTGTATTGAGGAGGACTTGACCTTTTTGATTCAGAGCTTTGCATCCATGGAGTGCACAGAAGGCGAGTATGTCATGGATGATCTTGTGGATGCGTTCATCCAAATAGATACGACACATTCCGGCATGTTTCACCTGGCAGGAGATGATGAGTATCTCCAAAATCAGATACTCTTATTTGATCAGATCATTGAAGAATTGAAGCCGTTTACATTGAATAAGGACGATGCGTTTTCATTTCAAATTTTTATTAAAGAAGAGCTTTCGGTCCTGTTCCTCCAATGGAAAAGGTAGGTTCAGGCATACCTTATGCCATACCTCCTACAGTAATCTCATCTGCATCCGGATGGGATTTTTTCTGTAGAATAAATAAAGATTCTCCGGCATATTCTATTCACATCCTTCTAGGGCAGTCGTTCAGCCGCAATCTTCAACAAATTTCACATCCTTTTAACATTATTTTTACGTTTGAGCAGGAATAGTAGAGGGAAAAGAAGAATTAAGTTTACATATCCTTTACAAAGGAGGAGTTCATTTTGAAATATAACGTCAGAGGCGAAAACATTGAGGTAACTCCAGCTTTAAGAGAGTATGTCGAGAAGAAAATCGGCAAACTGGAACGCTATTTTGAGGATTCAATCGAAGCAAACGTAAATGTGAATTTGAAATTCTACAATGATCAAGAATCAAAGATCGAAGTGACGATTCCAATGACCAATTTAGTGTTGCGTGCTGAGGAATACAACGAGGATATGTACGCTGCCATCGATCTTGTAACAAACAAGCTTGAGCGTCAGATCCGTAAACATAAAACGAAAGTAAACCGCAAATTGCGCGAGCAGGGTTCTGCTAAATTCATGTTCGCTAATGGAACAGACGAGCCGGAAGGTGCACAGGCACAAACGGCTGTTCAGGAAGAAGAAGATCAAATTCAAGTTGTCCGCACAAAGCGCTTTAACTTAAAGCCAATGGACAGTGAAGAAGCGATTCTTCAAATGAACATGCTGGGCCATAATTTCTTCGTTTTCACAAATGCTGAAACGAACACAACGAATGTGGTTTATCAGCGTAAAGACGGTAAATACGCGATTATTGAACCAACTGAATAATATAAACCATCCAATGCAGTCCGTTCTTTGAGCGGGCTGCATTTTATTGTGTCCGGATTTTGTCCTGGTCTTATTTTTTGCTCTTTTCTTAAAATTTGTTGCTTATAGACAAAATGTTAAAACTTTAAGTGGAATGAAGCGGAAGGAACGTCCAACATTTATCCTGAAAGACAACAATCCATATTAAAACAGCCTATTTTTTTTACTGGAAACATGCTTTTTTCGTGCATACCCGATATACTGTTGAAAACATTAAATATATGGTAAAATAGATAATAGTTTTGAAATTTCTAGCGGGTTCTCATGAATACTGTTCATGTATGGCACTTCATTAGACAGAGGAGCGTATAAAATGCTTGGAATCTTAAATAAGGTGTTTGATTTTAACAAACGTGCATTAAATAAATATGAAAAAATGGCTAATCAAATAGAGTCGCTTGCATCAGATATGGAAAAGCTTTCTGATGAAGATCTAAAGGCGAAAACACAGGAGTTCAAAGGGCGCATTGCAAAAGGAGAGAGCGTCGATGACCTTCTGACTGAAGCATTTGCAGTCGTACGCGAAGCTGCAAAGCGTGTTCTTGGCTTATACCCTTATCCTGTTCAGTTAATGGGGGGTATTGCCCTTCATGACGGGAATATCTCTGAGATGAAAACTGGGGAAGGTAAAACGTTAACTTCCACAATGCCTGTTTACTTGAATGCTCTATCTGGAAAAGGCGTTCATGTTGTAACAGTCAATGAATACCTTGCAAGCCGTGATGCTGTTGAAATGGGCAAGCTGTATGAATTCCTTGGTTTAACAGTAGGCTTAAATACAAACGGCCTTTCAAAAGAAGAAAAGCGTGCAGCTTATGCGGCTGATGTCACGTATTCTACTAATAATGAATTAGGCTTTGATTACTTGCGCGATAACATGGTGCTTTACAAAGAGCAGATGGTTCAGCGTCCGCTTCATTATGCTGTCATCGATGAAGTTGACTCCATCTTGATTGACGAAGCGCGTACACCGCTGATTATCTCCGGCTCTGCTGCAAAGTCAACCATGCTTTATGTGCAGGCAAACGGTTTTGTCCGTTCTCTTAAACGGGATGAAGATTATACGTTTGATGAAAAAACAAAAGGCGTTCAGCTGACAGAAGACGGAATGTCCAAAGCTGAAAAAGCATTCCATATTGAAAATCTTTTTGATCTTACACATGTTTCATTGAATCATCATATTAATATGGCATTAAGAGCGCATGTTGTGATGCACAATGATGTAGATTACGTAGTTGAAGATGGAAATGTTGTCATCGTTGACCAATTTACAGGACGTTTAATGAAAGGCCGCCGCTACAGTGATGGTCTTCATCAGGCGATTGAAGCTAAAGAAGGTCTTGAGATTCAAAATGAGAGCATGACGCTTGCAACGATTACGTTCCAGAACTACTTCCGCATGTACGAGAAGCTTTCCGGTATGACGGGTACAGCGAAAACGGAAGAAGAGGAGTTCCGCAACATTTACAACATGCA
This sequence comes from Metabacillus idriensis, assembly GCF_009674765.1. Classification (GTDB taxonomy): domain Bacteria; phylum Bacillota; class Bacilli; order Bacillales; family Bacillaceae; genus Bacillus_P; species Bacillus_P idriensis. The sequence continues at coordinate 399,734 of NZ_WKKF01000002.1, forward strand.
GGTTGTTGCGATTCCTACGAACCGTGATGTTGTCCGTGATGACCGCGCCGATCTTGTTTACCGTTCAATGGAGGGCAAGTTTAAGGCGGTTGTGGATGATGTAACGACTCGTTATTTTGCAGGGCAGCCAGTATTGGTTGGTACAGTCGCTGTTGAAACGTCAGAGCTTATTTCTAAGCTTTTGAAGAAAAAAGGTGTTCCTCATAATGTTCTGAATGCGAAGAACCATGAGCGCGAAGCCGAAATTATCGAGAATGCGGGTCACCAAGGTTCCGTTACAATCGCAACAAACATGGCAGGACGCGGTACGGATATCAAGCTTGGACCTGGTGTCATAGAGCTTGGCGGTTTAGCCGTTATTGGGACAGAACGCCATGAATCACGCCGTATTGATAATCAGCTCCGCGGACGTTCTGGCCGTCAGGGAGACCCTGGTGTGACTCAATTCTACCTTTCAATGGAAGATGAATTGATGAGACGATTCGGTTCTGAGAATATGATGGCGATGATGGATCGTCTCGGCATGGATGATTCACAGCCGATTCAAAGTAAAATTGTTACCCGTGCGGTTGAATCTGCGCAAAAACGTGTTGAGGGCAATAACTTTGATGCGCGTAAACAGCTTCTGCAATATGACGATGTTCTTCGTCAGCAGCGTGAAGTCATTTACAAGCAGCGCTTTGATGTTATTGATTCAGAAAACCTTCGCAGCATCGTTGAAGGCATGGTGACATCAACAGTTGAGCGTGTTGTTGCGATGTACACTCCTAAGGACGAGCTTCCTGAGGAATGGAATCTTGAAGGACTGCTTGATTATCTGAATGCCAATCTTCTTGAAGAAGGCATCTTTACAGTGAATGATTTCAAAGGAAAAGAATCTGAAGAAATCACTGAGCTAGTGCTTGAGAAAACAAAAGCACGCTACAGCCAAAAAGAAGAAGCGTTCGGCGAAGAGCAGATGCGCGAATTCGAAAAGGTTATTCTGCTTCGTGCGGTTGATACGAAATGGATGGATCATATTGATGCAATGGATCAATTGCGTCAAGGTATTCACCTTCGCGCATATGGTCAGACAGATCCGCTTCGCGAGTATCAAATGGAAGGCTTTGCAATGTTTGAAAACATGATTGCATCGATTGAAGAAGATGCTGCAAAATATATCATGAAAGCAGAAATCCGCAACAACCTTGAGCGTGAGGAAGTTGCAAAACCACAGGAGGCCACACACCCGAAAGAGGGAGACGAGGCGCCTAAGAAAAAACCTGTGAAAAAGCAGATGGAAATTGGCCGAAATGAAGCATGTGTATGCGGAAGCGGCAAAAAATACAAAAACTGCTGCGGTAAGTAAATCAGGAAAGAGAGGTGTTAAGCACCTCTCTTTACCCCTATTTTAGAGGAGAATTATTATGGAACTTGCAGATATCCGGAACGAACTTGAAAAAATGGCTAAGAAATTAGCGGCTTTTAGGGGGTCTCTTTGACCTCGATCATAAACAGGCTCGCATTGATGAGCTAGATGAAATGATGTCCCATCCGAATTTCTGGGACAGTCAAAGCGAAGCACAGGCAGTTATTAATGAAAGCAATGCTTTAAAAGAAGCGGTCAACCAATTCAATGAAATGAACGAAACACATGAAAATCTCGAAATGACTCATGAGCTTTTAAAAGAGGAGTTTGATGCTGAACTTCACGCTGAGCTTGAAAGTGAAGTAACAGACCTGACAACAGCTATGAGCGAATTTGAGCTTCAGCTCCTATTAAGCGAGCCTCATGATAAAAATAATGCGATTCTTGAGCTTCATCCAGGTGCTGGCGGAACGGAGTCCCAGGACTGGGGTTCCATGCTGCTCCGCATGTATACTCGCTGGGGCGAAAAGAAAGGCTTTAAGGTTGAAACACTTGATTATCTGCCTGGTGATGAAGCTGGCATTAAGAGTGTCACGCTTCTTTTCAAAGGTCATAACGCCTACGGTTACTTGAAAGCGGAAAAAGGGGTTCACCGTCTTGTCCGTATTTCACCATTTGATGCATCAGGCCGTCGCCATACATCGTTTGTATCTTGCGAAGTGATGCCTGAATTCAATGATGAAATCGACATTGATATCCGCACAGAGGACCTTAAAATTGATACGTACCGTGCGAGCGGTGCCGGCGGTCAGCATATCAATACAACTGACTCAGCCGTCCGTATCACACATGTTCCAACCAATACGGTTGTGACATGCCAAACTGAGCGCTCCCAGATTAAAAACCGTGAGAGAGCCATGAAAATGCTTCAAGCAAAGCTTTATCAGCTGAAGCTTGACGAGCAGCAGGCAGAGCTTGACGAAATCCGCGGAGAACAAAAAGAAATCGGCTGGGGATCACAAATCCGATCTTACGTCTTCCACCCGTATTCACTTGTAAAAGATCACCGTACAAGTACGGAGAGCGGAAACGTCCAAGGTGTCATGGACGGCGACCTAGATCCATTCATTGATGCATACTTGCGTTCTAAACTTTCATAAAGAAATGAAGCAGCTGTCCTTTGGGCGGCTGCTTTTTTATGTTGATATGATTTGCACATTCGTGTCTTGCTTTTTCGACTTTAGCAGGTGTCTGGAAAAAAGAAAGTAAATGAATCAATTCGCCAAGTATTTCTACTATTTTTGCAAGTAAAAAACGCTTTTCGGCAAGTATAGTTCCAATTTCGGACAGTAAATCCATATCAAACCTTATTACACTTGAAATTCTATAATAAACCAGGGGAGTTCAGAGATTTTAACTGTTTCGACTTAAACTAAATATGGCTAAATCCTTCATCTATAGTAAAAACTAACTCCAACCCTTTACCTCTTTAGCACTTTATACCACTGTTATTTACAGCTTGTTCAGCCGGGTGCTATACTCTGTAAGGTTATGACAAAAAACAAGTGTTTTCATAGATGGAGGATACAAGATGTTTCAGCGTAAACGCACTCGTACATACAATCCTGTTTTAGAAAAAATCACTTCTTATTTATTTATTTTACTCGGTTCTGGAATCGTTGCCATTGCCTTTAATTTGTTTCTCCTGCCTAACCGCATAGCATCCGGCGGAGTGAGCGGCATCAGTACGATTACCGATTCGTTATTTGGATTTGAACCTGCATATGTTCAGTGGGCTTTCAACATTCCTTTATTTATTGCTGGAGTTCTGCTCCTGGGCAAGCAATTTGGTTTAAAAACATTGATAGGAACCATTTTCCTTCCATTTGTCGTCTTTCTAACGAAAGATATGGCGCCTGCGACCACAGATCCTTTGCTTGGAGCGATTTTTGGGGGAATCGGGGTAGGCCTCGGTCTCGGTCTTGTTTTTAGAGGGAAAGCCTCAACAGGAGGGACAGACCTTGCGGCACAGATCATTCATAAGTTCACGGGGCTCTCTCTCGGCACATGTGTAGCTTTAATAGATGGTCTGATTGTGCTGACAGCAGCGGTTGTTTTTGATATTGAACTTGGTCTTTATGCACTTGTAGCTCTTTATGTTACCAGCAAAACGATCGATATCGTTCAAGTTGGGCTTGGGCGTTCTAAGATGACAATGATCATTACGAATCAGGAAGAAGAAGTCAGAAAGGCGATTCTCAGTGAAATTGACAGGGGAGTGACCAAACTGTCTGCATTCGGAGGCTACACGGATAATGAACGGCCGATTTTGATGTGTGTCGTCGATCAAACAGAATTCACCAAATTGAAACAACTCGTAAAAAGCATTGATACGTCTGCGTTTGTCGTCGTTATGGATGCTTCTGATGTGCTCGGTGAAGGTTTCAAGAGGGCGTAGATAGGATATAATAGAAATGTATTTTATATCCTTATTTGAGGAGGATTTTGGCAATGAAAACAAAACTATTCGCACTATTATTTGGAACATCACTTGCGCTCGCAGCATGCGGAGGCGGAGATAATGCCGGAGAAGAGCCGAAGGACGATACAGGTTCAAAGGATACGGCAAAAGCTGAAGAAATCGTACAGCAAAACTGCATCAGCTGTCATGGGCAGAATCTTGAAGGCGGCGGCGCAGCACCAAGCCTTGAAAAAGTTGGCGGTAAATATGATCAAGAGAAAATTGAAAGCATTATTAATAAAGGTCAGGGCGGAATGCCTGCCGGTCTTATTAATGAAACAGACGCAGCTGTCGTAGCAGAATGGCTGGCTCAGAAAAAGTAATTTGCATACAAGGCCAGCCAGATGATATGGCTGGTTTTCCTGTTTTTCTTCCCCTTTTTAACCTAATTTCATCCAATCCGCAAGTAAAACCTTTCGACACTCAGAAAAATTTACCATTATTTAATCCCTAAAAAAAGATTGTCTTATTAGTCAGAAAGTTCTAATATTTAGATTAAAGCGCTGCCAATGGCTCTAACATTGGAACTATAAATGATTGTAAATCGATAAAATTCTACAATTTACGACGTTGAAATGAAACTGTAATATTTTTAAGTCTATTTTTGCCGAACTTTGATGTTATAATATTTTTTGTGGGTAATCTTATTAATATATGAAAATATTGGATACATATTCCGAGACTCTCTATTTAACACAAACCAGCGGACACCACGTAATCTACAAAATAAACAGCTTTGGGTGATAAAAATATGATCGAAATGACAGACGTTTTTAAAACGTATTCAAATGGCGTTCTTGCCATTAATGGAATAAATGTAAAAATAGATCAGGGCGAATTTGTTTATGTTGTCGGTCCGAGCGGTGCTGGTAAATCAACATTTATTAAAATGATGTACCGTGAAGAAAGACCAACAGACGGCAAAATCGTGATCAATGGAATTAATCTTGCTAAATTGCGGGAAAAGAAAGTTCCTTATTTAAGAAGAAGCATCGGCGTTGTTTTTCAGGACTTTAAACTTTTGCCTAAGTTAACAGTTTTTGAAAACATTGCATTTGCTCTTGAAGTTATTGGAGAGAATCCTAGAATTATCAAAAAGAAAGTGCTGGACGTTTTAGATCTTGTTCAGCTCAAGCATAAGGCTAGATTTTTCCCTAATGAGTTATCAGGAGGAGAACAGCAGCGCGTATCGATTGCACGGTCAATTATTAACAATCCTGGGGTTGTCATCGCAGATGAGCCGACAGGAAACCTTGACCCTGATACGTCCTGGGAGATCATGAGCATCTTCGAGGAGATCAACAATCGAGGAACGACTGTTGTGATGGCGACACACAACCGTGAAATAGTAAACACCATGAAAAAACGAGTCATCGCGATCGAAGATGGAAAGATTGTGCGTGACGAGGCTAGAGGGGAGTATGGGATTTATGATTAGAACCCTTGGGCGTCACTTCAAAGAAACATTAAAAAGCTTAAGCCGTAATGCTTGGATGACATTTGCGTCAGTCAGTGCCGTAACTGTCACTTTAATCCTTGTCGGAACGTTCCTGGTTATTATGATGAACTTAAACAACTTTGCTTCTAAAGTTGAAGAGGACGTTGAAATACGGGTGCTGGTTGATGTGACAAGCACGCCGGAGGAACAAAAAGAGCTCAGGAACAAGGTAGACAACCTGAGCGGCATCGCATCTATTAAACTTTCTCCAAAAGAAAAAGAGCTTGATAACCTGATCAGCAGCATGGGAGAACAGGGTAAATCGTATCAGCTTTTTGAACAGAACAATCCTTTGAATGATGTGATCGTCATCAAAACGGAAGATCCGCGCGAAACACCTCAAATCGCGAAGAAGATTGAGGGATTTAATGGAGCGTATAAAGTTCTGTACGGCAAGGAAGAAGTAGAAAAACTGTTCAATTTTGTTGAAATCTCAAGAAACATCGGCATCGCATTGATTATTGGATTAGTCTTTACGGCCATGTTCCTTATCTCAAATACGATTAAAATTACGATTTTTGCCAGAAGGCATGAAATAGAGATTATGAAACTAGTAGGCGCAACAAACTGGTTTATCCGCTGGCCGTTCTTCTTAGAAGGATTAATGCTTGGAATTATGGGCTCGATCATTCCGATTGTACTCGTAATGGCCACGTACAACTATTTATTTACATGGGTTGAACCGAAAGTTGCAGGTTCATTTGTTCAATTACTTCCGTTTAGTCCATTCGTCTTCCAAGTATCAGCTATTCTGATCTTAATAGGCGCATTAATCGGAGTATGGGGAAGCTTAATGTCTGTCCGCAAGTTCTTAAGAGTATAAACTGGCAATCTGATAGATTGCTGGTTTCCTCGTTTAGAGGATGATAGATAAAGGGAGGAACTAGAGAGTGAGAAAGAAAATCTTATCGCTTGGGTTGGCTGCTTTAATAGGGACAAGCTCTATTATTATTCCAATTACCCAAGAAAAAGCTTATGCAAACGCTGATCTTGAAAAGAAAAAAGCAGATATTCAAAATGAGCGTTCCGGCATTGATTCAAACATCCAAGAAAAACAAGGTCAGTTATCAGAGCTTGAACAAAAAGAGAAAAGCTTGAATAACGAAATCGAAAGACTTGATAAGCAAACGGCTGATACAAATGAGAAGATTCGTGAGCGTCAAGCTGAAATCGAAGCAGCAAAACAAAAAATCGAAGAATTAAAGGTTCAAATTGAAGAAGTTAAAGAGCGTATCAAAAAACGTAATCTACTTCTAGAGGACCGTGTGCGATCTCTACAGGAGAGCGGCGGTGTAGTAAGCTATTTAGATGTGCTACTAGGTGCTCAGGATTTCGGTGATCTTGTTACACGCGTAAGTGCAGTAACAACGATTGTTGATGCAGATAAAGAAATTATCAAAGCCCACGAGGAAGACAAAAAACTTCTAGAGCAAAGTGAAGCAGAACTAAGTAGCCAACTTCAGAAGCTTGAAACAGCATTAACTGAGTTAGAATCTTTAAAACAACAGTTAGCAAAGCAAGCAAAAGAAAAAGAAGGCTTAATTAAGCAAGTGAAAGCTCAGCATCAAGAAACGGAAGCTGCTATCTATGAATTAGAAGACGAAGCAGCATTCTTGAAAGAGCAGGAAGCAGCAATCCAAAAAGAAATGGAACGTCAAAAACAATTAGAAGAACAGCGTAAGCGCGAAGCTGCAGAAGCTGCTGCAAGAGCAAAGCAGGAAGCTGAAGCAGCGGCGGCAGCGAAAGCAGAAGCAGCAAAAGCAGCAGCGGCTAAAAAGCCGGCAGCATCTTCTTCTAACGAATCAGCAGCGCCAGCACCTGCACCAGCTCCGGAGCCAGCACCGGCACCGGCGGTAACTGGAGGTAAGTTCATGTGGCCTGCACAAGGTACATTTACATCAGGTTATGGTCATCGCTGGGGCAAATTGCACGCTGGTATTGATATTGCAAACAGAGCAAGCAATGTACCGGTTGTTGCAGCAGCAGCAGGAACAGTTATCCGTTCTTACTACTCAAGCAGCTATGGAAACTGTGTATTCATCTCACATAACATCGACGGTAAAGTATACACAACTGTCTATGCTCATCTAGATGCCCGCCATGTAAGCAGCGGACAATCTGTAAGCAAAGGTCAGCAGCTTGGATTCATGGGTAACACAGGCCGTTCAACAGGCAAGCATCTTCACTTCGAAATTCACGATGGTGCTTGGAAAAACCCAGTTAACCCAATGCAGTTCTTACAATAGTCATCAAACTCCTAAAACATTGTGTTTTAGGAGTTTTTTTATTTGTCACGAATAGAGATGTGTGCACTTTTAATACTATTTTTAGTCTAGGCAATGGTGGAGCCTCCTCAGCATACCTGCGACGTCTCCCATTTCCCTCTATTTTCCCGCAGGAGTCAAGTGCCTGCAGCGTAGATTCACTAGTGTTTATAATTTTTTTCACATTTAATAACAACAATCTAGCAGTGTTGTAGGGTAAGGAAGCGCGTGAATCGTACCCTGCTAAACCGAATAACGGTGTTGAAGGGTAAGGAAGCGAGTGAATCGTACCCTGCTAAACCGAATAACGGTATTGAAGGGTAAGGAAGCGAGTGAATCGTACCCTGCTAAACCGAATAACGGTATTGGAGGGTAAGAAAGCGGCGGAATCGTACCCCGCTAAACCGAATAACGGTATTGGAGGGTAAGAAAGCGGCGGAATCGTACCCCGCTAAACCGAATAACGGTATTGGAGGGTAAGAAAGCGGCGGAATCGTACCCCGCTAAACCGAATAACGATATTGGAGGGTAAGGAAGCGAGTGAATCGTACCCTGCTAAACCGAATAACGGTATTGGAGGGTAAGAAAGCGAGTGAATCGTACCCTGCTAAACCGAATAACGGTATTGGAGGGTAAGAAAGAGGCAGAATCGTACCCCGCTAAACCGAATAACGGTATTGGAGGGTAAGAATGCCACGGATAACCTCTCCAAAAAATGAAAGCAGAGAATACCTCCCATTTCCCGCTCCAGTGCTCGATCATCTTTCACCATTCAAAATCTAAACCTGTTTTCAAATAAAATGGCGGGACCAGGACTTTTCCGTCGGATTCTTATCTGCCTATCGGATTTGACCAAGGCGCTTGCGCTTTTCTTTTGTTCCCTTATTTTTCAGAGGAATCATCTTGTCCTACATGATTTTTCCTTTTTTCACATATACTAGAGATACGAGTTTATTCAAAAGACCGTACATACTTTACCTTTTAGAAGGAGGAACAAGATGAAGCAAAAAGTCACAGCTCTTATGATGGTTCTCTCAGTGGCACTGGGTGCGGGCGGCATGTACGCAGGCCAGCAGTTTATGGAGCATGATCAGCAGGAGACAAGAGCAGAAGAGCTTGCCGTTCCTGCTGTGACTGATGTGTTAAAGCAAGACCGGGATCAGGAAGTTGAAGGACTTGAGAAAGTGAAACAGGCCTATGACTTAATCTCGAGCAAATATGTGGAAGAAGTCGATGAGGAGGAGCTGCTTGAAGGAGCAATTCAAGGCATGCTGTCCACTCTTGATGATCCTTATTCTGTCTATATGGATAAAGAAACGGCCAAGCAATTCTCTGACAGTCTTGATTCTTCTTTTGAAGGCATCGGAGCTGAAGTGGGAATGGATGGCGGCAAAATCATTATCGTCTCCCCATTTAAAAATTCACCTGCAGAAAAAGCAGGTTTGCAGCCGAACGATCAGGTCATTGCCATTGATGGCGAGTCTGTAGTCGGCAGCGACTTGAACGATACGGTTCTGAAAATCCGCGGTAAAAAAGGGACAAAGGTTAAAATTGAAGTGTTGCGGACTGGTTCAAAAGAAAAACTGAGCTTTGATGTGACACGTGACGAAATTCCAATTGAAACAGTCTTCAGCTCTGTCAAAACGAAAGGGAAATCTAAATACGGCTATATTGAAATTACCTCTTTCTCAGAGGATACGGCTAAAGATTTCACCGAGGAATTAGCAAAGCTTGAGCAAAAAAACATGAAAGGACTAGTCCTTGATGTTCGCGGAAATCCGGGCGGATACTTACAGAGTGTTGAAGAAATTCTGAAGCAATTTGTGACAAAGGAACAGCCTTATATTCAAATTGAAGAGCGCAATGGTGATAAAAAACGCTATTTCTCAAGCTTAACTGAGAAAAAAGACTATCCGGTGACAGTACTGATTGATAAAGGAAGTGCATCTGCTTCTGAAATTCTTGCGGGAGCTTTAAAGGAAGCCGGGCAGTATGAGATTATTGGCGAGACCTCTTTTGGAAAAGGCACTGTTCAGCAGGCTGTTCCTATGGGTGACGGCAGCAACATCAAGCTGACTCTTTATAAATGGCTCACACCAGAAGGCAATTGGATTCATAAAAAAGGGGTTGAACCAACCATCAGGGTTTCACAGCCTAAACATCTGACAACCCCGCCGATTCAGCTGGAAAAACCGCTCGCAGTCGATATGAATGATGAGCAAATAAAAACAGCACAAATTCTTTTAAAAGGATTAGGCTATGATCCAGGCAGAGAAGATGGATATTTTGGCAAGAAAATGGCTGAAGCCGTAAAGGATTTTCAAAAGAAAAATAAGCTTTCAGCTACTGGGAATATTGATGATCAAACTGCAGAAACCATTAATCAAAAGGTTTCTGAGCAGCGTTTAGATGGAAAACATGATCTTCAGCTTGAGAAAGCTATCGAAACATTATCTAAATAAAAACAGGGCCAGCTTGCAAACTAGTGAGCTGGCTCTATTTTTATGGAATTTACTAACAAAATAACTATAATTAGGACGATTTTCAAATCTTTTGTGTGAAAAACGACGAAAATCAGAAGGGATTTCCGTATTTTTATAATTAGTAGAGACTTTTCGCGCACATAAAAATGAAACTTTAGCTAGTTGATTAATCGGGATAATAGTTTTACGATGGAAGTACTGTTCTACAACACACTCTAAACACAGAAAGATGGGGAGATCAATTGAAAAAAAGGGCAAGTGTGATGAGAGAACAAACTTATCGACAGTTGACAGAAGAATTTAAAGAAAGACTGCAATCTGCAAATTCCTCACATGCGAAGGTCAGCAAATGGGTTCAGCTGTTCTGCATGTACTTGGCAAACTACACAGATGTTAAGAGACTGCAGGAAATCGATAAAGTTTGCATTCAAGAATACTTTCACTATTTAACGGAGAACTACAAGCGTCTTTCGTTAAACCTCACGGATATAAAACGGTCTATGCAGCTGATAGAAGAAGTGCTGGATTTTAAAGTAGATGATTCACTCCTTGATTTTTCACTTTCGAATTTGCATCTTTGGAGCAAATTAAAGTAAACTCGGTCAGAATATGATATTCATCCTATTCTATTTCTGATAAAATAGCATTAATCGTTTACTTAAACAGACGAAAGCAATCAAGGTGGTGTATGAAGTTTGCTCGAAAACTGGTTGCTGGAATTTCTTTTGGCATTGGGAAGGTTTTTTATTCATCCTCTCGTTTATTTTTTCCTTATTTATTCACTTGTGCTTGGGTTTATTCGCATAAAGCGGGAGCGTAAATCCTTCCATACAAGAATTCAAGATATCTATGAAGAAGTGCGGTTTACATATTCTAAAGGGCTGATGGCCGGTCTTCTTTTGTCTGCCGTTACATTTGGACTTGGCATGATGATTCCGCTAGGTTCCATTATTCTGCTGGCAGCCGTGACCGTTATTTTGTCTCTTACTTTTCAGCTGCGCTTTCTTTCGCCTGCTTATACGATGGGACTGACCATCTTGGCTGTTTTTCTCTTTATGCAGGCAGATGCCGTCTCTTTTTTACCTGATTTAAATGAGACAAGCTTTTCCATACTTGCGATAGTAATGGGGCTGCTTATGATCGCGGAAGGTGTTCTTGCTTACCGGACAGCTCATCTAAAGACTTCACCGTTTTTATTAAAAAGCAGCAGGGGACTTCCGATTGGAAATCATGTCGCAAACCGCACATGGCTGCTGCCGCTGTTTTTGCTCGTTCCAGGAGGCTCTTTTACGGAAAGCCTGTCTTGGTGGCCTGTGATTACCATCGGAGACGAGCCGTTTCTTTTTGTGTTCATTCCTTACATCATTGGGTTTCATCAAAGAGTTCAGGGTTCATTGCCTAAAGAAAGTATTATGGTGACGTCTAAGCGCGTCATTTGGCTGGGATTGATTATTTCAGCCGTTGCGGTCGTAAGTGTCTGGTTTATGCCGCTCGCATTCGCAGCAGCACTGCTTGCCATCATCGGCAGGGAATTTTTGACCGTCAGGCAGCGGATGAATGATAACTCGGCAGCCTTTTATTTCTCAAAGCGGGATCATGGCCTGATGGTGCTTGGCATTTTGCCGCACTCTCCTGCCGTTAAGCTTGAGCTTGAAGTTGGGGAAATCATTATGAAAACAAATGGAGCCTCGGTCAAGACGGTCGATGAGTTTTACCAGGCCCTGCAAATTAACGGTGCTTTCTGCAAAATGGAAGTCATCGGCTTAAACGGAGAGATCCGCTTTGTCCAGGGAGCCATTTACAAAGGCGAACACCACGAGCTTGGCATTCTGTTTGTGCAGGATGAGAAAAAGTGGGGGACAGAGGCAGTCTGACAAACTTGACTTTAGCATTATGCTAAAGTCTTTTCTTTTTGGAAAGGCTAGGGTAAACAATAGTGTTATTTCCATTCAATAAAAGAACCAAATTTGGTCCTTTTTATATGCTTGTTTAATTGTTCAATTGCTGGTTCTTAATTTATCTGACAAGCCATTTTCATTTATGTATTGGAATCCCTCGATTTTCCCCTCGACTTTTGAAGAGAAGATGACTTCTCCTTCTACATTTGCAGTTTTTTCTTCTTCCCCATTCTTCTGATACCCGACCTCTGCTGTGAAGGTATATAGAGTTGAATTATTCTCGCTTTGATTAATCGTAATATTATTGAGACTTAACTTATATCCATTATCGTAAGCAAAAGTTGGATAATGAGCACCAATAGTTGATAGGAACGGATGGAGATAAGAATCTGTCATGTAGGGTCCGTATATTTCTGCTAGATATTTATCTAACTCTGGGTTCTCTTCTTTATTATTCAAAACAGTCCTATATTTAGGATTCCACAATAGATCCATAAACCTCTCATCCGGACCAGTAAAAAGGTGACCAAGAACTTCTTTTATTGCTGTCTTATGCTGATTTTCATCATCTTTTTGAGAACAAGCAGCTAGTAACAACCCTGACATTATCAACATTAAACATATAAAAACGGATTTTACTTTGTTATGATTGTTTAACATAGCACCACTCCCTTTTTATATGTAATACGTTTGAAATACTTTAAAGTTTCGATGAATAGGCATTTTTTCAGACCATTTCCATTTCTAAATAAAATTTGAAAATTATCAACAGAGGTATAAAACACAGCCTTTTAAAAAATAAAAACATATTGACTCTAACGTTACGTCATACCTTAAAGTGAATAGTGAAGGGAGGCTGATAGCTTATGAAAGTAAAAGAAGTCGCGGATTTAGTTGGAATTAGTGTGCGCACACTGCATCATTATGATGAAATCGGATTGTTGACGCCAGATGAGATGACCGCCTCTGGATACCGGCTTTATTCCAGCGAAAATCTCGAAACGCTGCAGCAGATCTTATTTTTTAAAGAGCTTGGTTTACCTTTAAAGAAAATAAAAGAAATTATCAGCAGTCCTTCATTTGACCGGGAAGAAGCGCTCATGCTGCACAGAAAAATGCTGCTAGAGAAGCGGAACCGGCTGGATCAGATGATTGCAACGGTTGAGAAAACAATCAAACATACGAAAGGAGAAATTGAGATGTCACAAAAAGAAAAATTTGAAGGCTTTGACTTCAGTCAAAATCCTTATGAACAGGAAGCGCGTGAACGCTGGGGAGACGATGCAGTTAATAAAGCCAACGCAAAAGCAGCCGGCATGACCAAAGAGATGCAGGAGAACTTTAACAATCTTTATAGAAAGCTTGCAGATCTGCGTCATGAATCACCTTCTTCAGAAGAGTCACAGGCTGCAATCGGAGAATGGTATGTACTGCTGAACGAGTTTGGTGATTATTCCCTTGATGCTTTTAAAGGACTCGGGCAAATGTATGTGGATGATGAACGGTTTACGAAAAATATTGATAAGTTCGGTGAAGGGTTAGCTGCATACATGAGGGATGCAATGGCTGTTTACGCGGATAACCATAAGAAATAAAGGCGGACGGCGATTCCCGAGAGGGTCGCCGTTTTTAAGTGAGGAGGGACCAGGATGATCTATTGGATTGGCGGCTCTTCTTGTTGCGGCAAAAGTACGCTCGCAAAAATGCTTGCTGATAAACATGGTCTGCAATACTACTCATGTGATGATCACTTTTATAAGCATGTACAATTCATCTCGCCCAAAAAGCACCTGGCTATGAAAAAAGCTGCAGAGATGAATCCAAATGAAGCCTTTTACTCCAGGTGCCTTGAAGATCAATTAAGGGTCTACATTCAATCCTTTCAGGAAGATTTCTCATTTGTTTTACAAGATCTCCAAAAGATCAATAAGCCAGTTGTCGAAGGAAATCAGTTAATGCCTTCACTCGCAGCGCCCTATATAAAAGAAAATCATAAAGCCATCTGGCTGATCCCAACAGAGGCTTTTCAAAGAAAGTATTATCAGAAGCGTGATTGGATTAAAGCTGTATTGAAAGATACTGAAGATCCGGAGATTGCTTTTAATAATTGGATGAAGAGAGATGCTTTATTTGCAAAGCTTGTGAATGAAGAAGCGATGAGCTTAGGATTAAAGGTTTTACAAGTGGACGGCAGCTCGAATTTAGAAGAGAATTTTATAAAAATTGAGCGATTTTTTGAATTGGAAAACAGCCAGATTTAAAATCTGGCTGTTACTCCGTTATATGCAAATTTTAAACAAGATAAAGTCCGCGCATACTTTCTTTCTTGGTACCTCAGAATATAATTGATATGTTTCATTATACTGCATTTTTTTATGAAGCTTCTCCTGCTCCAATTTTCTAAGTTCCTCTAAAACGTAAAAGTTGTTTGTATCCATCGTTTCCGCCTCCTTTTGTTACTTTCATTATATGGAAAAGATTACGGAAAAAAATTCATCATTGGAATGAAGTTTTCTCAGACTTTAGATGGGGATTGCAATTTTTGATTGTTATAAGATAATGAAGATGCACTTTTTTTAATGAATGGAGGGATTCATATGAATTTTCCAAAGGATGAAGATGGAAAAGTACTGAATATGCTGTATAAAGAGGGCGTTAATTTTAAAAAGCCCCATATGGTTGATTTTTATGTGGCGGTTCCGGATCAGAAGAACGGAGAAGCCATCTTGAAAGCACTAGCTGATAAAGGCTATAAATTTATGATGGAGTATGACGATGATGTAGAAGAATGGACATGCTTTGGCTCTGTCAAGATGCATTTAAAGCATAACGAGATTACGGCCATGCAAAAGAAGCTTGATGCAATCACCAAGCCTCTTGGCGGCTATGCAGATGGATGGGGCGTCATGACGGAATAGAAAAAAGTCAGCCAAAGGGCTGACTTTTTTTATAGAGATAAGAAAGTATAGAATTTTGCGCTTCGATGGCGAGCGGAATCGCTCAGGCTCCTCGGCCAGAACGGCTCCGAAAGTATTGGCAAAAAGCGCCTTTTCTGTCATGCCTGCGCTAAACGGGCGCTTGCGCTTTTCTTATAGGAAAGAAACAATAATTAGCATCGTAAAAATAATGGTTAAATGATTCAATGAGAAAATGAACATCATTGTTGCCCACTTGTAATCATCCATCTTTTTAAAGCTGATGATTCCGGCAAGCATCCATGCAAGCGTCAGTGCGAACATTGAAAAAGCGACGACTTTGCTGAACGATAGGAACAGGAATGATGATGCAAGCAGCAAAATTAAATAAACGATTGTTTGAATTTTAGCGCGCGGTGTTCCTTTGACAACAGGAAGCATTGGCACACTTGCATTCTTGTAATCTTCTAAACGTCTGATGGCAATCGCATAGAAATGCGGAGGCTGCCATAAAAACATTAAAACGAATAGTCCGATTGCTGCAGGGTGGAACATGTCAGGCGAGATTGCTGCCCAGCCGATCAGAGGGGCAATGGCGCCGGATAAGCTTCCTACCTCAGTGTTATAGATTGTTTTTCTTTTTGTCCACATTGTATAAGGGACAAGGTATAAAAATAAGCCAAGAGCTCCAATAAAAGCTGTTAAAGGTGAAATGATAAACAAGAACACAATTCCGCTTATTGAAAGAGCGGTGCCAAGCCACAAAGCGAACTTGGGATGAATCGACCCCGTAACGGTCGGTCTCTCCATCGTGCGTTTCATAAGAGAGTCGATATCGCGGTCGTAATAGTTATTGATCGCACCGGCACCGCCTACAACAGCTGCTGTTCCAAGCAGAGCAAGAATGACGACCAGAATGTTATCCACGAAACTGACATTATATACAGACAATGCTACAGAAAGGCCGGCAAACATCCCGAGAAGGTTAGACTTCACAATGCCGTCTTTGACGATAGCTTTAAAATTACTCCAAGAAAAGATGCTTTTTATAGAAAGAGAATCCTCTACGATTACCTCTGTACTTTTCATCACAATTCTCCTTTTCTTTTTAAATCCAAAACTCAACCTAATATACTTGATTATCTAACATATTAACAGTTATTTGTACTGGAAAGTAATAGTCGGGAGCATTTGACAAAAAGATGTCGTATCTTTGTGAACATTTTCCATACGTTTTCATATTCTTCAGATAATTATTGGATTGAGTATCTGGAAGCTGTCCACTATAATGACAGTATCATCCATTGCAAAGGAGTGTTTGTTCATGAAGCATCAAGCAACACCTTATTTAATGTTTAATGGGAATGCGAAAGAAGCGCTGGAATACTATAGAGGAGTTTTCGGCTGCGAGATTGCTGAAATGCAGACGTATGGCGAAGCGGATTATCCAACTCCGCCTGAGGCTGAACATAAGATTATGCATGCCCTCTTGAAGAAAGGTGAGTTTCTTCTGATGGTTTCAGATGCTTTTCCAGGCAACACCGTTGAAACGGGCAACAATCTTTCATTGGTGCTGGAGTTTGAAACAGAGGATGAAATCAGAACCGTTTACAGTGCTCTGCTTGAAAAAGGAACGATTTTAATGGAGCTTCAGGATACATTCTGGGGCGCCACTTACGCAAAGGTGAAGGATACATTCGGGATTATCTGGGATTTGAATTTTGAAATAGCTAAATAAGTTTTAAGGAGGCTGTCAGATAAGTCCCTAAAATAAAGCAGGCATGAAGAGTAAATGTTATTTCATTTCTGTTTTTTTAAATAGGCTCTTATAGTAACTTGTTGCTTTTTGATTAGTTGTTTAAAACCATTAGTGGATCTACGCTGCAGGAACTTGACTCCTGCGGGAAAATAGAGCGAAATGGAAGACCCCGCAGGCTCGCCGAGGGGGCTTCCACGCTCCCCGCGGAAAGCAAGTTCCTCTCGCTGCAAGGAACGAACAACATTTATAATCGAAAACAACATTTTTTGTGAGACCAGACTTTCTGGCCAGCCCCTTTTTCGGATAATACTTGCATAAACAAGTATCTTCTACTACCATTATTTGTGGACATACTGTTAAAAAGAGGTGTGCACCTATGGTCAAAAAATATTATTTGGACAACTCACTCGGATATAAGCTGTTTCATGCTTCAAGGCTTATCTGCAGCCGTTTGAATCAAAACTTAAGAGATTATTCTGTTACATATGAACAGTGGCAAATTCTATGCAGACTTTATGAAAAGGACGGCCAAACGCAAAATCAGCTGGCCCTGCTTAATGAAAGAGATCAAGCAAGTGTTTCAAGGCTTATTGATAATATGATCAAGCGCGGGCTGGTGAGGCGAGTTCCTCACGAAAGTGATAAGCGCATAAACCTGATTTTTTTGACTGAAGCAATGAAAGATCTGCAGTCAGAGCTCGAAGGATTAGCGAGTCAAACCATTGCGGATGCTTCAGCAGAGATCAGTGAACAAGACATGGAAATCTGTCTCGCAGTCCTTGATAAAATCAGAAATAACTTAAAATAAAAGTTTTTTCATAAATACTTGTTTAAACAAGCAAATTTATATTGACAAACGATAATGAAAATCATTATCATTTAAAGTGAGGATAATAACAAGCGAAAGCTTCTTTTTTTTAGGGTTAAATGAGAATGATTATCTTTATTAGAGCGGATGAGGTGATTCCCGGAAAATGAGCTTCAAAAATACATGCATGTAAGGAAACGTTATGAAAAAGAGATATTTGTTTTTAGCGCTGACAATTTTATCAATAAGCTCCCTTTTCATCGGGGTCAAGGACATTACGCCATTAGATCTTCTGAATCTGCAGGATGACCAGGTGCAAATCCTCCTGATAAGCAGACTGCCGCGGCTCATCAGCATTCTGATTGCCGGAGTAAGTATGAGTATTTGCGGTTTAATCATGCAGCAGTTAACGAGAAATAAATTTGTCTCTCCGACCACGGCCGGAACGATGGATTCAGCCAGATTGGGAGTCTTAGTATCGCTGATGATCTTCACTGCGGCAAGTCCGCTTGAAAAAATGGGTGTTGCTTTTCTTTTCGCATTAGCAGGTACGTTCATTTTTATGAAGATTTTAGAGAGAATCAGATTTAAAGATACGATCTTCATTCCGCTTGTGGGTTTAATGTTCGGCAACATCATCGGTTCGATTACCACCTTTTTCGCCTACAAGAATGATTTGATTCAAAATATGTCGTCGTGGCTCCAGGGCGATTTTTCAATGATTGTAAAAGGGCAGTATGAGCTGATCTACATAAGTATTCCTCTTGTCATTGTTGCCTATTTCTATGCGAACCGGTTTACGGTAGCGGGAATGGGAGAAGAGTTTTCAGCCAATCTTGGGCTGAATTATAAGCAGGTTGTCAATATCGGGCTTGTCATTGTAGCACTTGTGACAACAGTCGTTATTTTGACAGCAGGCGTCATTCCGTTCCTGGGATTAATCATACCGAACATCGTCAGCATTTATTTAGGTGATAACCTGAAAAAAAGCCTGCCTCATACAGCATTGCTTGGTGCAGTATTTATTCTGTTCTGTGATATTTTAGGGCGCATCATCATTTATCCGTATGAAATATCGATTGGGTTGACTGTCGGTGTGATCGGAAGCATCATTTTCATTTATTTACTGTTTAGGAGAAAGGCCTATGAATAATAAAACGAAACTGATCATCCTTGTCATTATCTCTGTATTATTCGCGGCTGTTTTCCTATTCTATGATGTCGGACGGAATCCCGATTATGTTATCCCCAAACGCGGAGTCAAGATTTTGGCGATTGTTTTGACCGGAAGCTGCATCGCGTTTTCGACGATGATTTTTCAAACGATTACAAACAACCGAATCTTAACGCCAAGCATCATTGGATTAGACTCTCTCTATCTTTTTATTCAAACGTTCATCATCTTTGTCTTTGGCTCTCAGTCCCTGACGATGGCCAATAAGAATATAAACTTTCTTTTATCTGCAGGGTTAATGGTGCTGTTTGCCCTGCTGCTCTATCAGCTGCTCTTTAAAAGAGAAGGGAGAAACATCTATTTTCTCCTGTTAGTCGGGATTGTGTTTGGAACGTTATTCGGAAGCATGTCCTCGTTTATGCAGGTGCTGATAGATCCGAATGAATTTCAGATCGTGCAGGATCGGATGTTTGCAAGCTTTAACAATGTAAATACAGATCTCCTGCTTGCTGCGATTCTTATCGCAGCCGCAATTGCTGTCTATTTTATGAAATTCAGTCATTTCCTCGATGTGCTATCACTTGGTAGAGAGCATGCTGTAAATCTCGGGATCGACTACGATAGCGTGGTAAAAAGACTGCTGATCATTATTGCTATTCTAGTCTCCGTTGCAACAGCTCTCGTTGGTCCGATTACATTCCTTGGCCTGCTTGTTGCAAATGTGGCGCATGAGTTTTTAAAAACCCATCAGCACAAGTACTTGATTACAGGATCAATTTTAATCAGCATCATTGCTTTGCTCGGCGGTCAATTTATCGTTGAGAAAGTATTCACCTTTTCAACAACGCTCAGCGTGATCATCAATTTCATTGGCGGCGTGTACTTTATTTATCTGCTGCTCAGGGAGAATAAATCATGGTAGAAGTCAGCAAGGTTTCAAAACGGTATGGAAATAAGAATGTAGTGGAAGATGTATCCGTCAGGGTCAAGAAAGGGAAAATCACCTCTTTTATCGGACCGAACGGAGCGGGAAAAAGCACGCTGCTGTCGATGGTCAGCCGGTTGATTAAAAAGGATACAGGTCAGGTATTTATTGACGGCACAGACATTGGAGAATGGAAAAGCAATGATCTGGCCAAAAAAATCTCGATTCTGAAGCAGTCCAATCATTTGAATATCCGATTAACAATCAGGGACCTCGTCAGCTTTGGGCGCTTTCCTTACTCTCAGGGAAAACTGACAAACGAAGATGTGAAGCACGTCGATGAGGCGATTCAATATATGGAGCTTCAGGACATGGAGGATAAATACTTGGATCAGCTGAGCGGAGGCCAGCAGCAGCGGGCATTTATTGCCATGGTCATCGCCCAGAATACAGAATATGTCCTTCTGGATGAGCCGCTGAACAACCTCGATATGAAGCATTCCGTGCAGATCATGAAAGTGCTGAGAAGGCTTGTAAACGAGCTTGGGAAAACAGTCGTAATTGTGATTCATGACATCAACTTTGCTTCCTGCTATTCCGATTTTATTGTCGCGTTAAAGGACGGAAAAATCGTGAAGGAAGGTCCTGTTGAAGAAATCATTACATCACCTGTTTTAAAAGAGATCTATGAAATGGATATCGATATCCAAACAATAAACGGCAATCGCATTTGTGTTTATTTTTAAGGCTCTTTTCGTAGACTTTGTTGCTTTTAGATTAAATGTTTATACCCTTAAGTGGATTGGAGCGGAAGGAACTTGACTCCTGCGGGAAATAGAGGGAAATGGGAGACCCCACAGGCATAGCCGAGGAGGCTCCCACCCTCCCCGCGGAAAGCAAGTTCCTGCAGCGGAAAGTAACGGACAACATTTATAATCAAAAACAACAATCCAAACGAAAACAGCCATTTTTAAAAACTAATAGGGGTGAAAGAAGATGAAGAAACTATTAATCTTAGCACTAAGCTTAGTGCTTGCAGTGTTCGCAGCAGCATGCGGATCGAAAGAAGCAGAAGAAACAACGGCCAGCGCAGAGAAAGAAGAACTGACAATTAAGCATCAATTAGGCGAAACAAAAGTGCCTAAAAACCCTGAAAAAGTTGTTGTTTTTGATTTTGGAACGCTGGATTCAATGGATAAACTGGGCGTTGAAGCAGCGGGAGTGCCGCAGGAAAACGTTCCTTCTTACCTTTCAAAATATGAAGATGCAAAATACGAAAATGTCGGGGGCTTAAAAGAGCCTGACTTTGAAAAGATCAACGAAATGGAACCGGATCTCATTATCATTTCAGGCAGACAGCAGGATTCATACGAAGAGATGAGCAAAATTGCCCCAACGATTTTCATGGGTGTGGACACAACGAAGTACATGGAATCATTTAAACAAAATGTCACAACATTAGGCGAGATCTTCGGCAAGGAAGAAGAAGCAGAAAAAGAGTTTGCTAATGTAGAAGAGTCTATTAAAGAGCTTAAAGAAAAAGCTTCAGCAGGGGATGAAAAAGCGTTAATCGTCCTTGCAAATGACGGCAAGGTAAGTGCATACGGAGCAGGCTCACGCTTCGGAATCATCCATGACGAATTTGGATTTGCAGCAGCTGATGAAAAGATTGAGGTATCCACTCATGGACAAAGCATTTCATTTGAATACATTGTCGAAAAAGACCCTGACTACTTATTTGTAATTGATAGAGGTGCAGTTGTCGGCGGTGAATCTTCTGCGAAGCAAGTCGTAGAGAATGATTTGGTTAAAAATACGAAAGCCTATAAAAATGGGAAAATCATTTATCTTGATCCTGACTACTGGTACCTGTCAGGCGGCGGACTTGAATCTGTTGCAGGCATGACAGAGGAAGTAGCGGGAGCTATTCAATAATTAAGTGAGACTGCGGAGACATGTTCCCGCAGTTTTTTTGCAGAGATTCCAGTTAAACCGATCATTTTTAGGAGGTAAATGGAAAAAAGAAGTAAATCAGACAAATCGGCTAGTATTCTAACGGTTTTCGAAAGTAAAAGGCCAAACTGGCAAGTAACGGCCTTGATTTGGAAAGTAAACCTGGTTTCAGCAAAAACGAAGACCGGACCTGAGTAATCAGCTTTAAGCAATAACAAAAACCGGACACAATGTCCGGTTTTCTTTAATCATCCACTCTAGCTACTATTTTCCCTTTCACGTGGCGCTCAGACAGCTGTAACAATGCTTCCGGCACTTCTTCAAGTGAAATGACCTGCTCAAGCAGAGGGGATAGCTGTCTTTCAGCAACCAGCATCAGCATGGTGTCTCCCATTACTGCTAAGTCCTTCTGCTGCTCCATATTATTTGATTGATGAACGGCTCCCAGGGCAATTTCATGGTAGGAGATGGCTTTTGTAAATGGCTTCACTTTTGTAAAGTCAGGGGCTCCAGCAATGTACGCAATTCTGCCGTTGAAAGCGAGGCAGTCAAGAGAATCTGTTGCATTTTGACGGCTCACCGTATCAAGAACGGCATCCACGCCATTGCCTGCTGTTAATTCCATCACTTTTGCGATGACATCCGATTCTTTATAGTCGATGGCGTAATCTGCGCCAAGAGACTTAACGTATTCATGATTAGCTGCAGATGCTGTTGTAAACACAGTTAGGCCTGAGCGTTTTGCCATTTGAATAGCAAACCCTCCGACACCGCCTGCTCCCCCATGAATTAAAATGGATTCACCCTCGGTAATGCGAAGCTTTCTGTATAAAGCCTGATATGCTGTATAGCCGGCTGTTGGAAGTGCAGCTGCATCTTCAAAAGACACAGATTCCGGAATAATGGAGACCGTGTGAGCAGTCGTAACCGCATATTCAGCAAATCCGCCTTTTTTCGTTAAGTCGCCGTGGTAAACAACCCGGTCGCCTAGCTGTACATTTGTTACCTCAGAACCGGTTTCTTCAACGACCCCGGCTGCATCAAGTCCCAGAATATGAGGATAGGTCCAAAGCGGATTTCCGCCAGTGGCCGTTTTATAATCAACCGGATTCAATCCGGCAGCTTTTACTTTAATTAAAATTTCGCCTTTTCCCGGAGAAGGCTTTTCTGTCCCGGCAACGCGCATTTGTTTCCATTCGCCTTTACCTTCTAGCAATAGTGCTTTCAAATGTGAACACTCCTTATTTCCGTTAAAAATGTGTATATACAACTATTCTATCCAATTATAAAAAACGAAGAAGTTTACTTTCAATTTTACTGCTTGGAAATTGACGAGTGAGCGATCTTAGACACAGCTGAAAAAGTACTTCGCCGTTTTGGCACTCAAAAAGCAACAGTAGCCGATGTGGCAAGAGAGTTAAATGTCAGTCACGGTACAGTTTATCGTCACTTTTCAAGCAAAGAAGCCTTAAGAAGAGCTGTTGCTGAACGATGGCTGCACCGTGTCTCATCAGCGCTTGCAGAGATTCCGCATCAATCTTCAAGCGCTGCAGAAAGGCTTCATACATGGTTCCAGACCCTTATGACGATCAAGCATACAAAAACATTAGAGGATCCGGAATTATTTAACGGAACTTGCAGAAGAAGCAGTAGATATAGTGCAAGCCCATGTGGAGGAGCTTGTAAAACAAATAGCTGAAATTGTTGAAGATGGAATCAGTCTGAATGAATTTAAAGCAGGGGATGCACGTGGCCTTGCCTCTGCGATCTTCGTGTCGACTGCAAAATTTCATCATCCATTTCACGCAAAAGAGTGGGAAACGCCGCGGATCAACGAAGAGTTTGAATCGGTATGGGAGTGATCCTCTCAGGCATCGCAGAAAAATAAAAACGAAAAGCCGGTTCCCATAGAGAGCCGGCTTTGTTTTATTTATTATGAACCAATTCCCGATTCTGCTGCACATAAAAACTGCCCTTCGAAAGCTTTACTGTCACATCTGAGATCGTTGCGATGTTTTGATCATGTGTGACAACAATGATGCATTTATCTTCCTTATGGGCCAGATCCTGAAAGAGCCGGACAATGTCTTTCGCTGTGTCCTCATCTAAATTCCCCGTTGGCTCGTCTGCAATAATTAAATCAGACTTGCAGGAAAGTGCCCGGGCGATGGAAACTCGCTGCTGCTGCCCGCCGCTTAAGGTCAGGACTTTTTGCCGCGCCTGTTTTTCAGAAATGCCAACCTTCTCAAGCATCTGCAAAGCAAATTCTTTTTTGTTTGGCTGGGCTGATCCCGTGATCTCCATAGCCGTCGTTACGTTTTGAAGGGCTGTCATATACGGCAGCAGGTTATAGGATTGAAAAACGATCGATACGTATTTGTTGCGGAAGTTGGCAAGGCCGATTTTCTTAATGTTTTTGCCTTCATATAAGACGGAGCCTTCTTTCGCAACATCTAGTGCGCTTGCGAGTGCCAGAAAGGTTGTTTTTCCTGATCCGGATGGACCGACGATGGTATAGAAGCTTCCTTTGTTAAAGCCAATGGAAATGTCGTTCAAAATCACATGCTTTTTATTTTCATGATGGTACCAGTAGCTGACGTTTTCAAATTGCAGCAGATTTGTCATGGGTGTTTCCTCCTTAGTCTTGTTTCGTTAAGATGGTTTTCGGCTGAAGTCTTAAAACAGATAAAGCTGGGATTAGCGCTGAAATAATGGCGATTAACAGCCCGATGCCAAAGAGGATGCCTAAGTCCTTGCCGGTCACTTCAATTTGAAGCTCATCAATCGGATCTGCCTCTGCTGCAGACTGCTGCATGCCAAGGGGTCCGCCCATTCCCATGCCGCCTCCAAATGAAGCTGGGTTCGATGCGGTTTCTTCTGTCTGAGTAAGCTCCTGGGAAAGCAGCTGATCCCCGAATTGTTTTGCCACGGCTTGGCCGGAAAGAGATGATACGCCAAGAGCCAGGACAGCGACGATTAAGATTTCAAACAGGAATTGTCCGACGAGCTTCCACTTCTTTTCCCCAATCGCAAGCAGGACGCCCATTTCGTATTTACGTTCACGAATAGACATCATGATAATGAGCCCTAAAATAACGGCTCCGGCGATCGTTACCAAATACACGACATTTTTTGAAAAAGAAGCCACATTGTTAATTGGCCCGATCATTTGCTGGTACGTCTGATCGTCCGCATCCAATTTGAACGTTTCAAAATCGATGCTGCTGTTTTTTTTTGCCTCATCTATGAAGCTCTCGATTTTCTCAGGGTCATTCATGTAATAAACGGCCTGATCAATGGTTCCTTCGTAATCTGCTCCCTTAAGAGCGGAGGCTGCTGTATAAGGAACATAAAGCAGGTTGTATGGATTCATAGCTGTGACGTTTCTTCCGCCCAGATCTGTGCCCGCAGAGACCGTTTCGTAGATGCCTACAATCTCAAGCTCTAAAGATGTCTCTTCATCAGCTGTTGATTGCACAGTGACCTTATCGCCGACTGCCAGCTCATTGTCTTTTGCGAGTGTTTTTTCTATGACTGTTACATTTTTCTCTAAATCTTCATCTGTCAGGTGACGGCCTTCTACTACAGTAGATTCGCTGTTTAAGAAGGCCTGGACAGAATCTGTAAACATAACACCCTGAAGCGTAATATCTGCTGCAGACATAGGTCCGCCGCCCATGCCGCGGCCTGGAGAACCTTCTTCTGTTTCTGCCGTATCAGTGGATTCATTTTCGATCGGCTCGAAGTTCGCTGCTGTTCCGAAAGTAGAGGATAAGAAATTATAGCCTTTTACTTGAGAGTAGGAAGTTAGTTCTTCAGCTGATTTTTCCGGTATGGGAACAGACTGAAAACGGACTCTTTCGCCTTCTGTGCTTTGGCTGCGCTGCTGTTCCATTAATTTTTCCATATCAACATTCAGAGTCACTTCGCCTCCGAGAGATTCTCTCGCAAGCAAGCTTGATTTTTCAGCAGCTGACTGAATCGAGAGCCCTGATAGAACAAACACGCAAATGACAGTAAAAATAAAGACTTGGAGCAGGCTTTTTCCTGCACGTGCTTTGACACTTAAAAAACCGCGTTTTATAAAATTCATTTTGTTTCTCCTTTGTATTAGACTTAGTACAACTTCCTTGCTTTTACAGAATAGGTGACAGAAATGAACAAACTATGTCCAAACTATTTCTTAACCTTTAAAAAACAGGGAACAATTTAGAAAACTGTTGCGAAACGGTGAAATTCACTTTACTTTGAAAAGAAAGTCATATTTTTGGATGGTGCAAATATGAAGGTTTTAGTAATAGAAGATAATCAGAGTGTCAGTGCGATGCTTGAAATGTTTTTTTCAAAAGAAGGCATTCAGGGTGATTTTATAAATGATGGACTTGAAGGCTACAATGCATATAAGCGGGAAGAATGGGACGTGCTGATTATCGATTGGATGCTGCCGGGGATGGACGGGGTTACACTTTGCAGAAAAATCAGGGAAGAGGGTAGCTCGGTTCCGATCATAATGCTGACAGCAAAGGACAGCGAGTCTGATCAGGTGCTTGGTTTAGAGATGGGAGCGGATGATTATGTAACGAAGCCTTTCAGCCCGCTTGCTCTTATGGCGCGTATTAAAGCGGTATCCCGCAGGCACTCCGTTTCGCATGCGCCTAAAAAAGAGACAGGCAGTCTTGAAACCGCTTATTTCAAAATCAGCAAGCAGACACGGGAAGTCTTGCTTGAAAATAATAGAGTCGAAAACTTAACGCCTAAAGAATTTGATCTCCTTTATTATTTTGCAGAGCACCCGCGTCAGGTTTTTACGCGCGAACAGCTGCTTGAGCGTGTTTGGGGCTATCAGTTTTACGGAGATGAACGGACGGTTGATGTTCATATTAAACGATTGCGGGCAAAGCTGGGCTCGCAAACAAGGCCCTTTTTCCATACGGTATGGGGAGTGGGCTATAAATTCGATGAAACGGTAGATCCGAATGAGAATTAAGTATATTTATCAGCTGTTTTTAAGTCATATCAGCATTCTGATTATCGCTTTTATGATTTTAAGTCTTGTTGTAGCCCAATATGCGGAATCCTTTGTTTATGAAAACAAAGTGGAAGAGCTTGAGCAGTATGGCAACAGAATATTAACAGACGTGAAAAATAACAGGGGCGAGCGGGCTCTGAGAGAGTATGAGCACGTGCTCAGTGCGAGAGGCATTCGATTTAGTCTTTTTGACGATAAAGGAATGATCTTTTACCCTTATGCAGGCAACGCTCCAAGGTTTCAGCCGACAGAAGAAGAATGGCAGAATCTGAAGGCAGGCGAGAGAATCGTTGTAAAACATGAGATCAAGCGTTTTGACCAGGAGGTTTCTTTAGTTGCCCTTCCGTATCTTGAGAACGGCAATCTCTCCGGCGGGATTCTGCTGGTTTCGCCAATTAAAGGATCCAGAGAAACAATCAGCGAAATTAACCGCTATCTTCTCTATACCATTTTAATCTCTTTATCCATTTCGCTTTTATTAAGCTGGTTTCTCTCAAACGTTCATGTGAAAAGGATTCAGCGGATCCGGAATGCGACCTCAATGATTGCGGAAGGGAAATATGATATTTCGGTGCCATCGTCCAATATTGATGAAATTGGCGAGCTTGCGAACGATTTTAATAATATGGCAGAGCAGCTTAAGCAATCCAATCAGGAAATCGAAAGTTTAGAGAATAGAAGAAGAAAGTTTATGGCGGATGTCTCTCATGAATTAAGAACACCGCTCACGACGATCAGCGGCGTGATTGAAGGGCTTAAAAACAACATGATTGAAGAGACTGAAAAAGAAAAAGGCATTCAGCTTGTCAGTCAGGAAGCAAAACGCCTCATCAGACTTGTAAATGAAAACCTTGATTATGAAAAAATCCGTTCCAATCAGGTGAAGCTATTTAAAGAAGAAATTCAGCTGAAAGAAGCTTTTGAAATCATTAAAGAACATTTATTTTTTCAGGCAGAAGAAAAACAGGTGGAATTGAAGATTGATGGAAATGAAGAAATAACGGTTTATGCTGACTATGACCGCCTCATTCAAATCTTAATCAATATAACGAAAAACAGTATTCAATTTACAGAGAGCGGGACCGTTTGGCTGCGCGGAAAAAAGGGGTATAAGGAAACAATTATTGAAATTGAAGACACAGGAATCGGAATGGATCCCAAAGAGGTTGAATCAATTTGGCAGCGTTTTTACAAAGCAGATATGTCCAGAACCGGCCATCAATTTGGCGAATTCGGCCTGGGATTATCGATTGTCAAACAGCTTGTTCACCTTCACCTGGGAGAAATTGAGATTGACAGCCAAAAGGATCAAGGCACCAAATTCATTCTGAAATTTCCTGATAAGAAAAATGATTTCTGATTGGTTCTTTTCGTAAACTTTGTTGTTTTAGGACTAAATGTTTAAAACCTAAAGTGGATTGTAGCGGAAGGCACTTGACTCCTTCGGGAAAATAGAGGGAAATGGGAGACCCCGCAGGCAAGCCGAGGAGGCTCCCACCCTCCCCGCGGAAAGCAAGTGACTGGAGCGGAAAGAAACGTTCAACATTAACCATGAAAAACAACAATCTTTGTTAATAGTTTAGACATAAATTCCTGATACACTATGTGAAAACAAATTTATAAGGAGGAAAAAAACATGAAAAAGAAGGATACAGCATTTATTATTATCGGCGCAGTCGTGATGGCTGCAGTGAATGTGCTCTTTTTTACAGCGCCGGTATAAAGCAGGAGAAAGTTCAGAGTGAAATTGTTCTATTGCTCCAAATGTGATATATTTCAAACGAAGTAAACTTTGTGAGGGTAATGTAAATGAACATAGATAATGAAATATCAAAGAGACGGACTTTCGCCATCATCTCCCATCCGGATGCGGGAAAGACGACACTAACAGAGAAATTATTATATTTCGGCAAAGTCATCCGTGAAGCAGGTACGGTTAAAGGGAAGAAGACCGGCAAATTTGCGGCTTCCGACTGGATGGAAATTGAAAAAAAGCGCGGAATCTCCGTTACATCAAGTGTCATGAGCTTTCCATACCATGATTTCCACGTAAACATTCTGGACACTCCTGGACATGAAGATTTCAGTGAAGACACATACCGCACGCTTACAGCAGTAGACAGCGTAGTGATGATCATCGACTCTACAAAAGGGGTCGAGCCTCAGACGATCAAGCTTTTCAAAGTCTGCCGCATGAGAGGCATCCCTATCTTTACATTTATTAATAAGCTTGACCGTGAAGGAAAAGATCCGCTTGAACTGCTTTCTGAGATTGAGGAAGTACTTGGCATTGAATCTTATCCAATGAACTGGCCGATCGGCATGGGTAAGCGTTTCCTGGGCATTATCGACCGCGAACAGCATACCGTCGTACAGTTTAAAGGAAACGAGCAGGAAGAAATCATCCCTTCAGATGAAGTAGATGCAAGTGAGATTGGCAGCCATCCTACTTATTTGGAAACAAAGGATGAAATGGAGCTGCTTGAGGAAGCTGGCAATCAGTTCGACGCTGAGCGTGTTAAGCGCGGAGAATTAACACCTGTCTTCTTCGGAAGTGCGCTTGCGAACTTTGGTGTAAAATCATTTTTTGATGTGTTTTTACAATATGCCGTTCCTCCGCAGCCGCGAAGAACAAACCATGGCTTCATTGCTCCTGAGACAGAAGATTTCTCAGGCTATATCTTTAAGATTCAAGCCAATATGAATCCTGCCCACCGCGACCGCATCGCGTTTCTGCGCGTGTGTTCCGGACGATTTGAGCGCGGCATGAGCGTGCAGCTGAGCAGAACGAATAAAACGCTTAAGCTGAATCAGACGCAGGTGTTTATGGCAAAAGACAGAGAGACAGTTGATGAAGCATTCGCAGGCGACATCATCGGAATCTATGATCCGAACGTTTATCAAATTGGCGATACCTTAACAGTTGGAAAAGAAGGCTATCATTATGATGAGCTTCCTCAGTTCCCGCCGGAGATGTTCAAAAAAGTACGCGTGAAAAACGTCATGAAAGCGAAGCAGTTCCGTAAAGGAATTGACCAGCTTGTACAAGAGGGCGCCATTCAGTATTTCCGTCAGGATTCAACGGACGACATCATTCTCGGCGCTGTCGGACAGCTTCAGTACGAGGTATTTGAATACCGGATGAGAGCTGAGTACAACGTAGAAATCGAATTTGTTCCTATGGGCGACCGCATTCCAAGATGGATCGGCAATGAAAAATTCGAAAAGCGCTTCTTTGATTCAAGAAGCCTGCTTGTACGCGACCGCAATGATCACTATGCAGTCCTCTTTGAAAATGATTTTACCTTCAGACATTTTAAAGAAAATCATAAAGAGATTGAATTGATCGATCTTCTGCAGGAAAACGACTATCAAAGCTTTTCTGCATCAGAGAAGTAAGCAGGAGCTGATTCCATGTTACTAAAAGCCGTTTTGGCCCTGACTCTGCCTTTTATTATTTTGACCTTGTTTGCCAGGGTCTCATATAACCACTACGTAGCGACTGTCCTGACCATTGCACTTTTAGCTGCAGCATATACAAAAGGCTATATGGATTCATGGATCATCATTGTTTTAGATGTGATATCCGTTGCGGCCGGATTTTTGTATGCGGCAAAAATGGCACGGCGAACAAGACGCGAAAAAACGAATTGAGGCTTGAACCTGTTCCCTTTGGGAGCGGGTTTTTTTGTTTTGCAGCGGACCCAGTGTCACTGATGGATCAGTCTAAAATGGACTTTTATCCGTTTTCATGTTTTCACTGCCTGGCTGCTGCCGGTTTACCATCCCTCCGAAAAAGGTATTGAAAAAGATAAGTCAGGCATTTAAATAGCAAAATCAGGCGATAATGATAGAATCAAATACAAAATGTCGAACGAAACATACGAACTATAGTTCGTATTTTTAGTCATTTTTCACTCGTTTATGGTAAAATATGAATACTGATTACATATGAATGGAGGTCCTCCTGTTGAGCGATCGTTTTGATTTAGTCTCGAATTATAAGCCAGAGGGCGACCAGCCTCAGGCTATAAAACAGCTCGTCCAGGGCATTAAAGAAGGAAAGAAGCATCAGACGCTTCTTGGCGCTACAGGTACAGGGAAGACGTTTACCGTTTCAAACGTCATCCAGGAAATAAACAAACCGACGCTGATTATTGCTCATAATAAAACATTGGCGGGACAATTATACAGCGAATTTAAAGAGTTCTTTCCAAACAACGCAGTCGAATACTTCGTCAGCTACTATGATTATTATCAGCCGGAGGCCTATGTGCCGCAGACTGATACATTCATAGAAAAAGACGCAAGCATCAATGATGAAATCGATAAGCTCAGACACTCCGCAACAGCCTCGCTGTTTGAGCGGAAGGACGTCATTATCATCGCGAGTGTATCGTGCATTTACGGCTTGGGGTCGCCTGAAGAATACCGTGACCTGGTCGTTTCTCTCCGCACGGGGATGGAGATTGAACGCAATCAGCTGCTCAGAAAACTTGTTGATGTACAGTATGAAAGAAATGATATTGATTTTAAACGCGGGACCTTCAGAGTGCGCGGAGATGTTGTGGAAATTTTCCCGGCTTCAAGAGACGAGCAGTGCGTCAGAGTTGAATTTTTCGGCGATGAAATCGACCGGATCAGAGAAGTTGATGCATTAACGGGCGAAATCAAAGGAGACCGCGAACATATCTCCATTTTCCCTGCATCCCACTTCGTAACCCGCGAGGAAAAGCTGAAGGTTGCAATAACGAATATCGAGCAGGAGCTTGATGAACGGCTGAAAGAGCTTCATGAGAACGGCAAGCTGCTAGAAGCTCAGCGGCTCGAACAGCGTACCCGCTATGATCTTGAAATGATGCGGGAAATGGGCTTTTGTTCCGGGATTGAAAACTACTCAAGACACCTGACGCTTCGCCCTGCAGGTTCCACTCCTTATACATTGCTTGATTTCTTCCCGGAAGATTTCATGATTGTCGTGGATGAATCCCACGTGACCATTCCTCAGATCAGGGGGATGTTCAATGGCGACCAGGCAAGAAAACAGGTGCTCGTTGACCACGGGTTCCGCCTGCCATCAGCAAAAGACAACCGTCCGCTTCAATTTGACGAGTTTGAAAAACATATCAATAACATCCTGTTTGTATCGGCTACACCAGGCCCATATGAGCTTGATCATACACCTGAAATGGTTCAGCAGATCATCCGCCCGACGGGACTTCTTGATCCGACGATTGATGTAAGGCCGATTCAGGGTCAAATTGATGATCTGATCGGAGAAATTCAGGCAAGAACAGAACGCAATGAGCGTGTACTTATCACAACACTGACGAAGAAAATGTCCGAGGATCTGACTGATTATCTGAAGGATATAGGCATCAAGGTGAACTACCTGCATTCGGAAATCAAAACTTTAGAACGGATTGAAATCATCCGCGAGCTGCGGCTTGGGAAGTATGACGTTCTGGTCGGAATCAACCTTCTAAGAGAAGGTCTCGATATTCCTGAGGTGTCCTTAGTAGCCATTTTGGATGCGGATAAGGAAGGCTTCCTGAGATCTGAGCGATCGCTGATTCAGACGATCGGACGTGCAGCCCGGAATTCAAACGGACACGTTATTATGTATGCCGATAAAGTGACGAAATCAATGGAAATTGCCCTGAACGAAACGAAACGCCGCCGCGAAACGCAGGAGGCTTTTAATAAAAAGCACGGCATTGAGCCAAAAACGATACAGAAAAAAATTCGCGAAACGATTCGCGCTGTTATTGCACCGGAGGATGGGGAAGAATTGGGTGCACAAGTTCCAAAGCTCGGCAAGCTGACGAAGAAAGAGCGCGAAAAGGTTATCGAACAAATGGAAGCAGAGATGAAAGAGGCTGCAAAAGGCTTGAACTTCGAGCGTGCAGCTGAGCTTCGCGATCTGATTCTAGAGCTAAAAGCGGAAGGATGAAACTAGATGGCAATTGATAAAATTATTGTGAAAGGTGCGCGCGCTCACAACTTGAAAAATATAGATGTGACGATTCCGAGGGATAAGCTTGTCGTTCTGACAGGCTTATCAGGTTCGGGGAAATCGTCGCTTGCGTTTGATACGATTTATGCAGAAGGCCAGCGCAGATATGTTGAATCTCTTTCTGCTTATGCCCGTCAGTTCCTGGGGCAAATGGACAAGCCGGATGTCGATTCAATTGAAGGACTTTCACCGGCGATTTCGATTGATCAAAAAACGACGAGCCGCAATCCGCGTTCAACCGTCGGAACCGTAACAGAAATTTATGATTACCTGAGACTTCTATTTGCTCGTGTAGGCAGACCGACCTGCCCGAATCATGACATTGAAATCTCATCGCAGACGATTGAGCAAATGGTTGACCGGATTTTAGAATATCCTGAGCGTACAAAGCTTCAGGTCCTTGCACCGATTGTCTCCGGCCGAAAAGGGACTCATGCCAAGGTTTTTGAAGAGATCAAAAAGCAAGGGTACGTAAGGGTTCGCGTAAACGGCGAGATGATGGAAATCGGTGATGAGATTACCCTTGAGAAAAACAAAAAGCACAGTATTGAGGTAGTAATTGACCGTATCGTCATCAAAGAAGGAATTGCAGCCCGGCTTGCAGATTCGCTTGAAGCTGCACTTGGTCTTGGCGAAGGCAAAGTCATGATTGATGTCATCGGAGAAGAAGAGCTTCTTTTCAGCGAGCATCACGCTTGTCCGCTCTGCGGATTTTCAATCGGCGAGCTGGAACCGAGAATGTTTTCTTTTAACAGTCCGTTTGGCGCATGTAATGAGTGTGACGGCCTTGGAACGAAGCTTGAAGTCGATGTAGACTTAGTACTTCCAAACAAGGATTTATCATTAAAGCAGCATGCGCTGGCCCCGTGGGAACCGACGAGCTCTCAATATTACCCGCAGCTGCTTGAGGCTGTGTGCAATCATTACGGCATCCCGATGGATGTTCCTGTAAAAGAAATCCCATCCCACTTGCTGGACAAGGTTTTATACGGCAGCGGAAACGATGAAATTTACTTCCGCTATGAAAATGACTTCGGTCAGGTGCGTGAAAATTACATTCAGTTTGAAGGCGTCATCCGTAACGTAGAGCGCCGCTATAAAGAAACAAGCTCAGACTACATACGTGAGCAGATGGAAAAATATATGGCTCAGCAGGCATGCCCTAAGTGTAAAGGGCATCGTTTAAAAAAAGAAAGCCTGTCTGTGCTTGTTGATGGCAATCACATTGGAAATGTCACTTCTTTATCTGTTCATGAAGCCATCGATTTCTTTGAAAAGGTCAACTTGACAGAAAAAGAAATGCAGATTGCAAGATTGATTTTAAGAGAGCTTGAAGAAAGACTCGGCTTTTTAAACAATGTCGGTCTTGATTACCTGTCTTTAAGCCGTGCTGCAGGAACACTTTCAGGCGGAGAAGCACAGCGGATCAGGCTTGCGACTCAGATTGGTTCTAGATTAACAGGTGTTCTTTATATTCTTGACGAGCCTTCAATCGGACTTCATCAGCGTGACAATGACAGGCTCATCCAGACGCTTCAAAGCATGAGGGATATCGGCAACACCCTTATCGTTGTTGAGCATGATGAAGACACAATGCTTGCTGCCGACTATTTAATAGATATCGGTCCTGGAGCAGGCGTTCATGGAGGAGAGATTATCTCTGAAGGAACACCTGAATACGTAATGAATGATAAGAATTCCTTAACCGGCCAATACTTATCGGGCAAAAAATTCATTCCGCTGCCAGTTGAACGCCGGAAGCCGGACGGCCGTTTCATTGAGATAAAAGGCGCAAGCGAAAATAACCTGAAAAACGTTTCAACGAAGTTTCCGCTTGGCACGTTTGTAGCCGTTACTGGTGTATCGGGGTCTGGCAAGAGTACGCTTGTAAATGAAATTCTTCATAAGTCACTTGCTCAAAAGCTGAACAAAGCAAAAACGAAGCCTGGGGAGCATAAAGAAATCAAAGGAACAGAAGAGCTTGATAAGGTCATCGATATCGATCAATCGCCGATTGGCCGGACTCCCCGCTCTAACCCGGCAACCTATACAGGTGTTTTTGATGACATCCGCGACGTTTTTGCCACAACAAACGAAGCGAAGGTGCGCGGCTACAAGAAAGGCCGCTTCAGTTTTAATGTAAAAGGCGGCCGCTGTGAGGCATGCCGGGGAGACGGAATCATCAAGATTGAAATGCATTTCCTTCCTGATGTTTATGTACCATGCGAAGTGTGCCATGGAAAGCGGTATAACCGCGAAACACTGGAAGTGAAATACAAAAACAAAAACATTGCTGACATTTTAGAAATGACAGTTGAAGATGCAGTCACATTTTTCGAGAACATTCCTAAAATCAGACGGAAGCTCCAAACCATTTATGATGTTGGACTCGGCTACATTACACTAGGTCAGCCTGCAACAACCCTGTCGGGAGGAGAAGCGCAGCGTGTGAAGCTTGCTTCTGAGCTGCATCGCCGTTCAACAGGACGTTCGCTGTACATTCTGGATGAACCGACAACAGGTTTGCATGTGGACGACATTGCAAGACTTCTGAAAGTCCTTCAGCGGCTCGTCGAAAATGGAGATACTGTCTTAGTGATTGAGCATAACCTTGATGTCATTAAAGCGGCAGATTATCTGATCGATCTTGGACCGGAAGGCGGAGATCACGGCGGACAAATCGTCGCAACGGGAACTCCGGAACAGGTTGCTAAAGTAGAA
The DNA here is from genome assembly GCF_009674765.1 of Metabacillus idriensis. Taxonomy (GTDB): domain Bacteria; phylum Bacillota; class Bacilli; order Bacillales; family Bacillaceae; genus Bacillus_P; species Bacillus_P idriensis. The sequence goes on from NZ_WKKF01000002.1 coordinate 435,046, forward strand.
GGGTCTTACACAGGCAAGTATTTGAAGCCGATCCTGACAAGAGACCGCGACCGGATGAAAAAGGCAATAAAAGAAAAAGAAGCGGTGGCCAAAGCTTAAATAAGAGGGGCTGTCCATAAAGTCATTTTTTACTGACTTATTGGACAGCCCCTTCTTTTGGGACCTTGCCCAATCAAAAGTTGTAGCACTACTGGGACTGACGCCATTTTTTAAGCTATGAATCGTTAAAAGTGGCAGCACTAAGAAGACTGACGCCATTTAAAAGCTATGAATGGTTTAAAAGTGGCAGCACTAAGAAGACTGACGCCATTTAAAAGCTATGAATGGTTTAAAAGTGGCAGCACTAAGGAGAATGAGGCCATTTTTTAAGCTTTGAATCGTTAAAAGTGGTAGCACTAAGGAGAATGCCGCCAGTTTTTAAGCTTTGAATCGTTAATAGTGGTAGCACTAAAGAGAATGCCGCCAGTTTTTAAGCTTTGAATCGTTAATAGTTGTAGCACTAAGGAGAATGCCGCCAGTTTTTAAGCTATGAACCGTTAAAAGTGGCAGCACTAAAGAGAATGCCGCCAGTTTTTAAGCTTTGAATCGTTAATAGTGGTAGCACTAAAGAGAATGCCGCCAGCTTTTAAGTTTTAAACCATAAATAATGGCAGCAATAAGGAAAGCTGACTCCGCACAAAAATTTAATGAAACTTATCACTGCTTCAATCGTATAGTAATTATAAGGAGTTGAAAATCAAATGAAAACAGATAAATTACTCTCATCCCTATGCTATTTCAGTATTTTTTTCGCGCCGTTTTTGTTTCCGATTATCGTCTACTTTATTTCAGATGAACGAGAAGTGAAGCAGCATGCGAAAAAATCATTGCTGTCACATATTATTCCAATCGTGACGATTATTGCACCATTCTTCATGATCTTGTTTGCAGGTATGTTCAGTTCCCCGGAGGTTTTTGCAGTGGGAGTTGTGATTTTTGGATTTATCCTGATTGGCATCGTGAATCTTGTTGTATTTATTTATAACATTGTACAGGGGATTAAAATTTTAAAAACGGTTTAATAACAAAGGCTTTGGGTTCTTGCTCAGGGGCTTTTCTTTTCAAATACATATTCAGGGGGATGGGAAACGTGAAGGATCAAAGAAAGCGCATTTTGGATTTAGTTGAACAGGGAAAACTGTCGGCAAGTGAAGCACTGACTCTCATTGAAAAGCTGGAAGAGGAATATAGTCATAAAGAAAATGAAATGTTGACATCTTTATCTTCAGATAGTTTCTCAAAGGATCCTTTTGTAGAAAAAGAGAAAACCGCCGGGTCCTCTCTTTCTTCAAAGCTTGTGACCTTTATTGATACAGCAGTCAAGAAGGTAAAGGAGCTTGATCTCGATTTAAATTTTGGCGGTGCTCTTAATGTTCAGCACATCTATCAGTTCAAGGATGCTGATATCCGTGATTTTGATATCCAATTAATCCACGGCAGTGTAAATCTGCAATCCTGGACTCAAAGTGATGTTCGGGTCGAGTGTGATGCAAAAGTTTACCGGGCAGAGAATCAGGAGCTTGCGAGAGAAACCTTTATGCAGAATGTTGATTGTTCAGTGGACGGTTCAAAGTTCCGTTTTTACACGGAAAAGAAAACAGTAAAAATCAACATGACCCTGTATGTGCCGGAAGAGCAGTATGAGCTTGTTAAAATTAAGCTGTTTAGCGGCCCAATCAGAGGGGAAGATTTAAATGTAAGGGATTTTAATGCGAAAACGGCAAATGGTGTCATTTCTGTCCTGAATTTTAAGGGTGAAAAAATAGAGGCCGAAACGGCAAATGGTCAAATCCGCCTGACAAATGTTGAGGCGGCACATACTGAAGCAGAAACAATCAACGGTCTTATCCACTTAAACGGAAAGAGTGAGAGAATCGATGTTCAGAGCTTTAATGGAAATATCATCGTTAAGCTTGAAGACGAAAGATGCCACACTCTATATGCGAAAACGGCTACTGGAAACGTGGACGTGTATGTTCCGGAAAACGTAAAAATAAATGGTGAATTGAAATCAAATTTAGGTTCAGTAGCTGCTGATTTAAAGGACCTTGAAGTGCTTTTTGAAAAGAATGAAACCGTTCAAAAGGAGCTTAGGTTCAAATCGATTGCAGCGTCTGAACAAACGATGTCTGTTTTTGCAGATTCTAAAACAGGCTCTATTCTATTAAAAGAGAGGTAATCCAAATGAAAAAGAAATTATATCGATCCAAATCAAAAAAAATGATTGGCGGGGTCATCGGAGGCTTGGCTGATTACTTGAATATGGACGTGACCTTGCTTCGGATTCTATTTGTGATTCTATTGCTCACGACTGCCTTTTTCCCATTCGGTCTCATCTACTTAGTGATGATCTTCCTGGTGCCGAATGAGGGGGATGTCATTAAGCATGATTAGATGGGCCATCAGTATTTTGGTCAATGCCCTTATACTGATTGTCGTATCAGGGTACTTTGATTCTTTCCACATCAGCGGCGTAGGAGCCGCCATTCTTGCAAGTTTGCTTATTTCTGTTTTAAATGTTCTGGTGAAGCCATTCCTTATCCTGCTTACACTGCCTGTTACAGTGGTAACGCTTGGGCTTTTCCTGTTTGTCATCAATGCGATTACACTGATGATTGCACAGGGGATTATGGGAGATTCCTTTAACATTGATGGTTTTGGCACAGCCATCTTAGCTTCGATTGTTATTTCGCTGCTGCACTTGCTGATTCAAAAAGGCGTCGTTGAGCCGCTTAGAGAAAGTAAAAAGAAATAGACAAAAGGCGGGATCCCAGGGATTCCGCCTTTTTGATGCAAGAAATTATATTGTTTTCAGCATCTATGTCCAGCTCCTAAAATTCTCTTTCCTGCTGAACATCCTTCTTCAGCAAATCACGAATTTCCGTGAGCAGCTTCTCTTCATTTGTTAAGGTTGGGACAGGCTTTTGCTCATCTTTTCTTTTAAATCGTTCAAAGAATCGAATGAATAAAAACACAGAAAAAGCAATAATGAAGAAATCAAGAACGGTCTGCAGAAATGCTCCGTATTTTATAATGGCATCACCGAATGGGTATTGCAATTTTGAAAAATCGACTCCCCCAAGCAGGACGCCAAACAGCGGCATGACAATGTCATTCACAAGAGAAGTGACAATTTTGCCGAACGCTGTACCGATGATAACCCCGACTGCTAGATCAATCACGTTGCCCTTGATGGCGAACTTTTTAAATTCCTTCAGCATATGTACGTCTCCTTGTTTTGGTTTCCATATCTAGTATAGACCAATGATGATAAATGTAAATCGGTAACATAAGGACACGCTAGGGTGGGTACGCTAAAAATGGGTGAAAGTTATGAGAAAAACTTGGTTTGCGGCAGTAGTGCTGCTGATTTGTTTAACTGCATCTCCTGCGTACGCGAAATTTTCATTTGAAGAAGGCGACGCGACGATTGTGTGGCTTACAGATACTCAATATTACGCGAAAACCTATCCGGAAATCATGATTAAACAAATACAGTGGATTATTGAAAATCGGGATAAATACAACATTCGATATGTTTTTCATACAGGCGATCTTGTCGATCAGCCGAATGATGATGTGCAATGGGAGAGGACAGATCAAATTCTAAAAATGCTTGATATGACAAGAATTCCATATGGCGTATTGGCGGGGAACCATGATTTGGTTCATACGGAACAGCCCTATAAAGTTTTCACGGATCATTTCGGCTATCACCGGTTTATCCGGCAGCCTTTTTATGGAGGTTCTTTTGAAAATAACCGCGGACATTATGATCTTCTGACAATCCACAACCAGCCGTACATTATGATTTATATGGGATGGGATGTGAACCGGAGCGGTCTCAGGTGGATGAACAAGGTTTTGAAGGAATACCGTCATCACACGGCCATTCTCGCTTTTCATGATTATTTGAACTATAAAGATGAGAGAAGTCCTGCAGGAGAGGAGCTGTATAACAAAGTTGTTTTAAAAAATCCAAATGTGAAAATGGTCTTATCCGGCCATTATTACGGAACAGGTTTTTTGGAGAGCAGAATTTCAGAAGATCAAAGAGTTTTTCAAATGCTTGCGAATTATCAGGCTGAAAAGCACGGTGGCAATGGCTTCATGCGTCTTCTGTTTTTCAAGGAAAACCTAACTGGAATTCAGGTCGATACTTACTCTCCTTACTTGAATAAATTCCGATCTAAGAAGCACCTGCCAAAAGAGAGATTTCTTTTGAAATTAAAAGAGTAGAGACAGATGACTGCCTCTACTCTTTTATTCGTACAAAACAATAACATTATATCCCTTATTTTTTAATTCATTGGCAAGGGCAACGGCATTTTCTTTTTTCGAGAAAGCACCGACTTGTACTTTGTACACCTTTCCTGGTAAGGATGGAGCGGATGGGGCATTATTTTTCAAATTGAAAAAGGATGCAAGTGCTTCAGTAATCGCCTCTGCACATATTTTGCGGTAAGCTGCTGATTTTAAAGCCTGGGCTTCTTCTTGATTGGTCATAAATCCGCATTCAATTAAAATAGCGATCATTTTTGCTTCCCGCAGCACATGGAAGTTGGCAAGCTTAACACCGCGGTCATTCCGTTTTGTTTTTTCTATCAGCTTCTTCTGAACCGCTCCGGCAAGTGCAATGGCTTGTTGAGGTTTTGAATCATGAACATACGTCTCGATTCCCTTTGCATCATTCCATGCTGTGCCGTTTCCAAAGGCGTTGGCATGAATCGAGATGAATACATCTGCCTTTGCAGCATTGGCCTTATCGGTTCTCTCTTTCAGCGGGACATCACGTGTGTCAGAGTGAGTAAAAAGGATAGTGACATTTTCATACCCGGCCAGAAGGTCCCTCATTTCATTGGCAACAGCACGATTAAATTCATATTCTTTCATACCGTCTACGGTTCTCTTTCCGGATGTTGAATAGCCATGTCCGGCGTCAATTGCAATCTTCACGTACAGTCCTCCTCGGATTAAATGGTCTTTACCCTATTAATATATTGCCTCATGTGCGATAGAGTAGCGGTGATTGTCCTATGTTTTTTTGAAAACAGAGAAGAAAGTTTAAATGGCTGGGAAAGGATTCCCCGTTTCCGTTTAATAGGTAAAAGTGCTAAAATAAGAGAGGATTTTATACGAAAAGCGGAACCGACTGTTCAGACCCGAAAGACAGATAAGGATCAGCCAGAAAAGGCGCTTTTTGCCTTTGCTGGATGAGCCGTTCTGGCCGAGGAGTTGGGCGGTGGAGCTAGACACCGCAGAAAACCGAAAGCGCTTAGTTAGAAGATGGAGCAAACATCTCGCAAAAATATCTACTTTTTTTTAGCTTGATAAAGGAGGAGCAGAAAAATGGCAAAAGTCCGCACAAAAGATTTAATCGAAAAATTCCATTTAGAGCTGATCAGCGGTGAAGAAGGAATTAATCGTCCCATCACTACAAGTGATTTGTCCCGCCCAGGACTTGAAATGGCAGGCTTTTTTACATATTACCCGAAAGAACGAGTGCAAATACTCGGCAAAACAGAGCTGACGTTTTTTCAAAAGCTGACAGATGAGGAAAAGAAAAACCGGATGGATCAGCTTTGTACAGATTCGACTCCGGCTATTATTGTTTCCCGCGAAATGGAGATCCCGCAGGAATTAACGGATGCATCTGAGGAAAAATCAGTTCCTCTTCTGCGTTCGCCTTTAAAAACAACCCGTCTATCCAGTCATCTGACGAACTTTTTAGAAGGAAAGCTTGCTCCTACTACTGCTGTTCACGGCGTATTAGTAGACGTTTATGGTGTAGGTGTGCTGATTGTCGGAAAAAGCGGAGTCGGTAAAAGTGAAACGGCTCTTGAGCTTGTCAAGCGCGGCCATCGTTTAGTAGCAGATGACTGTGTGGAGATCCGCCAGGAGGATCAAGATACTTTGATCGGAAATGCACCAGACTTAATTGAGCATCTTCTTGAGATCCGCGGTCTTGGGATCATCAATGTGATGACGTTATTTGGAGCAGGCGCGGTCCGCAGCTATAAACGGATTACCCTCATTATCGATCTTGAAATCTGGGATCCTAAGAAGCAATATGACAGATTGGGTCTTGATGAAGAGAAAATGAAAATCATCGACACAGATGTCCCTAAATTAACCGTGCCGGTCCGTCCTGGACGAAATTTAGCGGTTATCATTGAAGTAGCAGCGATGAACTTCAGATTAAAACGCATGGGTCTGAATGCAGCTGAGCAGTTTACGAATAAATTAACCGATGTCATAACTGATACTGAGCATGACGACGCATAAACATCTATAGGGGGAGAGTAGACAATGGAGGAGAATTTTACGCCGATCGATCCAATCTTTATTGAACTTGGACCGATACAGGTTCACTGGTACGGGCTGATCATCGGGATAGGTGCTCTGCTTGGACTGTGGCTTGCAGTCCGTGAAAGCGAGCGGAGAGGTCTTCATAAAGATACGTTCGTCGATTTAGTACTGTTTGCGATTCCAATCGCGATTATTTGTGCGCGTATTTACTATGTGATTTTTCAGTGGGATTATTACTCTCAAAACCCGGGAGACATCGTAAAGATCTGGAACGGGGGCCTTGCGATTCATGGCGGATTAATCGGGGCATTTGTGACAGGCTATATTTTTGCGAAGGTAAAAGGGATCTCGTTTTGGAAGCTTGCTGATATTGGGGCGCCGAGCATCATCTTAGGGCAGGCAATCGGCCGCTGGGGAAACTTTATTAATCAAGAAGCCCATGGCGGCGAGGTAACACGTCAATTTCTTGAAGGGCTGTACTTGCCTGAGTTTATCATCAATCAAATGTATATTGACGGTGTTTATTATCACCCGACTTTTTTATATGAATCTTTGTGGAGTCTTGTTGGGTTTGTGGGACTTATGCTTCTCAGAAAAGCCAATTTGCGCCGCGGAGAGCTATTCCTTACCTATATCATCTGGTACTCAATCGGCCGCTATTTCATTGAAGGAATGCGTACGGACAGCCTGATGCTGACGGAATCTCTGCGTGTTGCACAAGTTATTTCTCTAGTATTAATAGCGATTGCTGTTGCTGTATTGATTTTGAGGAGAGTCAAAGGTTATTCAAAAGAAAGATACTTAGAATCAGCCGAATAAGGGGATGTTTCTGATTAATAGCTTAAAAAAAGGACTTCAGGCAGGGCTTCAGACAACTTGGACTTTAGGCAAGGTTATTTTTCCGGTTACGCTGATTGTCAGTCTTCTTCAGCACACACCGGTTCTTCCGTGGCTGATCAAGCTTATTCAGCCGGTTATGGGCATTTTTGGGTTATCAGGGGAAGCGGCTATTCCGCTTGTTCTTGGGAACATGCTTAATTTATATGCGGGTATTGCTGCAATCCTGACGCTTGATCTATCTGTTAAGGAAGTATTTATATTAGCTGTTATGCTATCTTTCTCACATAACTTGATTATTGAATCAACCGTTGCTGCAAAGGTGGGAATCAAGATATGGGTTATTCTCGCCGTTAGGATTGGGCTTGCCGTCAGCTCTGCTATTATGATCAATTTATTATGGCAGGGCGGACAGGAAACGGCACAGTATGGGTTTATTCCAAAGGATGCAGCTGATCCGGCCGGGTACGTTGAGATTGGTTTAAGTGCTGTTCAGAAAGCCGGCCTCGGGATTGTGCAGCTCGCCTTAATTGTGATTCCGCTGATGATCATTATCCAAGTGCTTAAAGATAAAGGATTTTTAACCGTTTTTTCTAGATGGATAGCACCTTTTACAAGGATGCTCGGGATGAAAGAAAACACCTCCATGACAATGGTAGCTGGTTTAACGATAGGCCTTGCATACGGAGCTGGAGTCATGATTCAGGCAGTCGAAGAAGACGGCGTCAGCTATAAAGATTTAACGCTCGCCTTTATTTTTCTCGTCTCCTGTCATGCTGTGGTGGAGGATACCCTGATTTTCGTGCCGCTTGGCATTCCGGTTCTGCCTCTGTTATTGATCCGGATTGTAACAGCGGTCGTTCTGACAATGGCAGTTGGCGCGATTTGGAGCCGATTTGAACATACAAGCAGAAAGGAAGCAACTTATGAGAATTAACACCGTATTGTTTGATTTGGATGGAACATTAATAAATACAAACGATTTGATCATAGAATCATTCCTGCATACACTGAATCTCTATTATCCGAATCAATATGGACGCGAGGATGTCCTCCCGTTTCTCGGACCTACCCTTCATGAAACGTTTGTGAAGATGGATCCGATCCGTGTTGATGAAATGATCAGCACCTACCGGAAGTTCAATCATGATCAGCACGATCAATTGGTTACACAGTTTGAAACAGTCTTTGAAACGGTTCAGACCCTGCACGAAAAGGGCTATAAGCTTGGCATTGTCACAACTAAAATACGGGATACCGTCAATATGGGTCTTAAGCTTACTGGTCTTGGCCAGTTTTTCGAAACGGTCGTCACCCTTGATGATGTAAAGAATGCAAAGCCCCATCCAGAGCCGGTCTTGCTTGCTTTAGAAAAACTGAACAGTTCTCCGGATGAAGCCATTATGGTCGGCGATAACCACCATGATATTGATTCAGGTAAGGCAGCAGGCACCAAAACGGCCGGCGTTGCTTGGACAATAAAAGGTGTCGAGTATTTGGAAGGGTTTAAGCCTGACTATATGCTGAACAAAATGAGTGATTTACTGAACGTGCTCGGAGACGAATAAGCGTGAGAAAAACGACGAGATACCCCGTTGAAGGCCCTAATTCGCTTTGGCATGTTTACAAAACCGTTCCATTTTGGAAGGTCGTCCGCAACTTCATTGTCATTCAGCTAGCCCGCTACACTCCGTTTCTTTCGATGAAAAATTGGATGTACCGGAATTTTCTCGGAATGAAGGTGGGGGAGCATACTTCCTTCGCTCTGATGGTCATGCTGGATGTGATGTTTCCTGAAAAAATCAAAGTTGGACGGAATACGGTGATCGGCTACAACACAACGCTTCTTGCGCATGAATATTTGATTCGCGAGTACAGACTTGGCGACATCGTCATCGGCGATGAAGTCATGATCGGAGCCAATTCCACTGTTCTGCCGGGCATTGAAATCGGAGACGGAGCCATCGTTTCAGCGGGAACGCTCGTCCATAAAGATGTTCCTGCGGGAGCGTTTGTGGGGGGGAATCCGATGAGGTTTATATTTACAAAGGAACAGATGGATTTGCGTGATGCAAAAGACACCAGCTTATAAGCTGGTGTCTTTTTTTTGTTTTGTTTTGTAAGTTAGATTGCACGCAGCGGGAACTTTGTTGGGCATTTCGGAAAGAGCAGTTTGGTGGTTCATTTATGATTTCACACGAAAAGACCTTTTTGTTTCGAGCATGATAATTCGTTGACCTTATTCTCAAAAAACACATTCCAATTCACAAAAACATGCTGCCAACTCGCAAAGTTTCTGTTTTAACTCGCGGATAATCTATTCTAACTCTCCGAAACCGCCTTCTAACTCGCCGGCAAGCATTTACACCGTAGTGTTTATTAAAAACGCATAAAAAAAGACCGGCCAACTACTGCTTGGCCGGTTTTCTATGTTAATTGGGGGAAATAATACTTCTTATTTACCCGCTTTTCGACGCAATAAACCTAATCAAACGTTTGTTTAAAAATATCTTATTAGAGGAAATTCGTTAAATAAAGAGAATGATAAGGAATATTCATACTTGCGAACCTATCTTTATTTTGGTAGCATGTTACTATATTAGCGAACTAAAGGATTCGGAACTTTTTGTGAAAGAGGTGCAAGTCAGCATGTTTATGTTTGAAAAACCTCTCGGGATGAGAGATACATTGCCATTATTGTATGAAACGAAAAAACAGCTTCGTCAAAAGATGACGGGTGCGATAGAGAAATGGGGCTTTCAATTTATTGAAACGCCGACGCTTGAATTTTACGATACGGTAGGTGTTCAATCAGCCATTCTGGAAGGCCAGCTTTTTAAGCTTCTGGATCAGGAGGGGCATACCTTGGTTCTTAGACCGGATATGACAGCGCCAATTGCAAGGGTGGCGGCATCCAGGTTTTATCAGGAAAATTATCCGCTCAGACTTGCGTATGATGCGAATGTTTTCCGTGCGCAGCAGCGTGAAGGCGGTCGTCCTGCTGAGTTTGAACAAATTGGGACTGAGCTGATCGGTGATGCAACTACTAGCGGAGATGCAGAAGTAATTGCCCTTATGATTGCCGTTCTAAAAGAAGCGGGTCTTCAGGATTTTAAGGTCGCAATCGGTCATATTGGATTTGCCGATGCTTTGTTCAAAGAGATTCTCGGAAATCAGGAGCGCGCCGATGTTTTGAGAAGATACTTATATGAAAAGAATTATGTCGGCTATCGCGAGCATGTGAAGTCGCTGCCGCTGTCGTCTATTGATAAAGGAAGATTGCTTCAGCTTCTGCAGCTGAGAGGCGGAGAAGAACAGCTATCGATTGCAGCAGACCTTGTTTCAAGCAGGGAAGGAAAAGAGGCTGCAGCAGAACTTGGCAAGCTTTGGTCACATCTTGAGGATTTCGGCGTGCTGGAATCCGTAAAGCTTGATTTAAATCTTGTCAGTCATATGAGCTATTACACAGGCGTTTTATTTGAGGTTTATGCAGGGAATGTCGGCTTTTCGCTTGGAAACGGCGGAAGGTATAATCAGCTGTTTGAGCGATTTAATACACCTGCAGCGGCTACTGGCTTTGGAATCCGCCTGGACAGGCTGATTGAGTCTCTTGGAGAACAGGAAGAAACGCCTGATATTCACTGTGTTCTTTACAGTCAGGAAAGAAGAACAGAGGCTCTAAAGTGCACGGCTCTGCTTCGCGGACAGGGAAAAAGAGTGATTTTGCAGGATATATCCGGTGTAAATGATGTAGATGCCTATACAAAACAGTTTGCAGATGTGGCTTATTTTATTGGTTCGAGAAAGGAAGAGCAGGATGGGTAATATGCTTACAATCGCGATGCCGAAAGGAAGAATTTTTGATGAAGCAGCTAACTTGCTCAGAAAAGCAGGCTATAAGCTGCCGCCTGAATTTGATGAGTCAAGAAAGCTTATTTTAGAAGTGCCGGCTGAAAACATGCGCTTTATTTTAGCGAAGCCCATGGATGTTACAACCTATGTTGAACACGGAGTTGCGGACATAGGCATTGCCGGCAAAGATGTCATGCTAGAGGAAGAGCGTGACGTTTATGAGGTGCTGGATTTGAAAATCAGCGCCTGCTACTTGGCTGTTGCGGGTTTGCCAAATACGGGAACAACTGATGTTGCCCCAAAGGTTGCAACAAAGTATCCGGGTGTTGCGTCTTCATATTTCCGGGAGCAGGGGGAACAAGTGGAAATCATTAAGCTGAACGGTTCAATCGAGCTTGCTCCTTTAATTGGCCTTGCTGACCGCATTGTCGATATTGTCTCAACGGGAAGAACGTTAAAAGAAAACGGCCTGGTTGAACTCGAAAAAATCTGCAGCATCACATCAAGACTCATTGTAAATCCTGTCAGCTACCGAATGAAAGACGCACAAATTGATGAACTGGTCAGCCGATTATCAGAAGTTGTGGAGGGAGAAGCAGAATGAGGATTGAGAGACTTTCAGGAAATTTTGCCTCTCTAAAGCGTTCCATTGACTCTGGTACAGAAACACAGAGAGAGGCTGCTAAAAACATAATTGCAGATGTTAAGCAAAAAGGGGATGCCGCTCTTTTCGCCTACGCGGAAAAATTTGATTCTGTCCGTTTATCAAGTCTTAAAGTGACAGAAGCGGAAGTTGAGGCAGCTTATCAGGAGCTTGATCAGGAATTAGTTGAGGTTATCAGGGAAGCCGCTGAAAATATCCGTTTTTTCCATGAAAAGCAAAAGCGCGAGTCCTGGATTACATATAAAGAGGACGGAACAATGCTTGGACAGAAGATCACACCTCTGGATGCTGTTGGGGTATATGTACCTGGAGGCACTGCCGCTTATCCTTCTTCCGTTTTAATGAATGTCATTCCTGCACAAACGGCAGGGGTAAAACGGATTGTTCTGATTTCTCCCCCGAACAGGGAAGGTGCACTGCCGACAGGTGTGCTTGTAGCGGCAAAAGAGCTTGGTATAGAAGAAATCTATAAATCAGGCGGTGCCCAGGCAGTAGCTGCCCTTGCATATGGAACAGAGACGATCAAACCGGTTGATAAAATTGTTGGTCCCGGGAATATCTATGTTGCTCTTGCAAAGCGGGAAGTATTTGGGGATGTGGATATAGATATGATTGCCGGTCCAAGTGAAATTGTTGTATTAGCTGATCAGACGGCGAAAGCGAACGAAGTGGCAGCCGATCTGCTTTCACAGGCTGAGCATGATGTTCTAGCTTCAAGTGTTCTTGTAACGGATTCTATGGAGCTTGCAGAAGCCGTATCAGCAGAAGTCACCCGTCAGCTTGAAACTCTTCCGAGAAAAGAGATAGCGGGTCCATCAATTGATCAATACGGATTTATTTATGTGGCCGAATCATTGGATGAAGCGATTAACGCCGTAAATGAGCTCGCACCCGAGCATCTTGAGGTGTTAACAGAGAATCCGATGGAGCTTCTGAACAGCATTAGGCACGCAGGCGCTATTTTCCTCGGAAGATACAGCTCAGAGCCTGTCGGAGACTATTTTGCAGGACCAAATCATGTGCTGCCTACAAATGGCACAGCCCGTTTTTCAAGTCCGCTGAACGTCGATGATTTTGTGAAAAAATCCAGCATCATTTCATACAGCGAAAAAGCGTTTCAGAATTCAGCCCATAAGATTGCAGCATTTGCCCGTTTAGAAGGCTTAGAAGCACATGCACGCGCCATTGAAGAGCGCTTAAAATAGGAGGAACTGATAATGGAAAGAACATCAAGTCTGCAAAGAACAACAAATGAAACGGATATCTCCCTTTCTCTTTCAATTGACGGAGAAGGGATTTCTGAATTAAATACAGGCGTTCCATTTATGACACATATGCTGGATCTGTTTACTAAGCATGGCCAATTTAATCTATCTGTTGCGGCGATTGGAGATACAGAGATTGATGGCCATCATACCACAGAAGATATCGGTATTTGTCTCGGACAGGCATTCAGAGAAGCATTAGGCGATAAAAGAGGAATCAAGCGCTATGGTCAGGCAATGGTTCCGATGGATGAAGCTCTTGCTCAGGTTGTCGTTGATTTAAGCAACCGTCCTCACTTTGAACTTAAAGGCGAATTTCCAAGTTCTACAGTAGGAAACTTTGACACGGAGCTTGTGCATGAATTTCTCTGGAAGTTTGCTCTTGAAGCGCGGATCAATCTTCACGTCATCGTTCACTACGGCCGAAACACCCATCACATGATTGAAGCTGTTTTCAAAGCTTTAGGCAGAGCGCTTGACGAGGCATCAACAATTGATCCGCGGATTAAAGGAGTCCCATCTACGAAGGGAATGTTATAAATGATCGGAATTATTGATTATGGCATGGGGAATTTGTACAGCGTGAGCAAAGCGCTTGAGCGCTTGAATATCGGCTATTTTATTTCAGAAAACCCTGAAGAGCTTGAAAAAGCAGATGGCTATATTCTTCCCGGAGTTGGTTCCTTTAAGGATGCAATGGCGATTTTAAATGAAACAAAACTAACGGGTTATATTCAAAAAGTTGCAAGTGAAGGAAAGCCGTTGCTTGGTATTTGTTTAGGGATGCAATTATTATTTGATTCCAGTGAAGAAAATGGTTTCACCGAAGGGCTCTCTCTTTTAAAAGGGAGTGTCGTGCATTTCCCGGCAGATCTGATGAAAAAAGAGCAGCTGAAGGTGCCGCATATGGGATGGAATCGATTACTCATGCACCAGCAGAGCGATCTTCTAGAAGGTCTGGAAGAAGGCTATTCCTATTTCGTGCATTCTTACTATGTGAAGGCTGAAAAGAGCAGCACCGTCATTGCAAGTGCAGACTATGGTGTTGATGTTCCGGCAGTTGTTGGTGAGAAAAATATATTCGGCACGCAATTTCATCCTGAAAAAAGCAGTCACTTAGGCATAGGCATTTTGAGAAACTTCGTAAAAATCGTTGAAGAAAAGGTGAAATCATGAGTGAATTTATTATATATCCTGCAATCGATATGCGCGGAGGGAAATGTGTCCGGCTTATACAAGGCGATTATGCAAAAGAAACAATTTACGGCGATTCACCTTACGAGATGGCAAAAGTATTTGCTGATAAAGGGGCGAAATGGATTCACATGGTGGATCTTGATGGAGCTAAAGCCGGTAAAAGAGTCAATGACAATCATGTTCTTGAAGTCGCTGAAAAGCTGAATGTAAACGTTCAGATAGGCGGAGGGATCCGGACGGAGGAAGACGTGGAGTATTACCTTTCAAATGGGGTATCCCGCGTTATTCTAGGAAGCTCTGCCATCTCAAATCCTGATTTTGTGAAGAAAATGCTTGCGAAATACGGAAGCAAAATAGCAATTGGGATAGATGCAAAGGATGGCTATGTTTCTACTGAAGGATGGATTGAGACGTCAACAGTAAAGACTGCTGATCTTGGCGTGGAGCTTGCTGCTGCAGGTGCTGAGGTGTTTATATTCACCGATATCGCCACAGACGGCATGCTTTCAGGACCCAACATTGAAGCTGTGTGCGAAATGGCGAAGGCTACCGGCAAAGATGTGATTGCATCAGGCGGAGTCAGCTCTCTGACTGATTTGGTGGAGCTTGCTGCTTTTCAAAAAGAAGGAGTGGCAGGCGCAATCGTGGGAAAAGCGCTCTATACAAATCAATTTGATCTTGCACAGGCCTTAGAAGAGGTGGCGCGGGCATGATTACAAAACGGATCATTCCTTGTCTTGATGTAAAAGACGGCAGGGTGGTAAAAGGGATTCAATTTTTAGGGCTGAGAGATGCAGGAGACCCTGTTGAGCTTGCCACCTTCTATGACAAAGAGGGCGCAGATGAGCTTGTCTTTTTGGATATATCAGCTTCTCATGAAGGAAGAAAAACAATGGTGGATGTAGTTGAACGAGTTGCAGCGCAGCTTGCGATTCCATTTACAGTGGGGGGCGGCATCAATTCGCTTTCCGATATGAAAAAAATACTTCGTGCAGGTGCCGATAAAGTATCTGTCAATACATCAGCAGTATTGCGCCCCGAACTGATTTCAGAGGGTGCGCGGTTCTTTGGTTCCCAGTGCATTGTTGTTGCCATTGATGCAAGGTTTGATGAAGAAAGCGGCAGTTATAAGGTATACACTCACGGCGGAAGAAAAGAAACAGAGTGGGAAGTGACAGACTGGGCCAGGGAAGCTGTTAAGCGCGGCGCGGGCGAAATTCTGCTCACAAGCATGAACAGCGACGGTGAAAAAAGCGGATTTGATCTTGCTTTAAATAAAATGGTCAGTGGATCTGTTTCCGTTCCGGTCATCGCATCAGGCGGTGCGGGAAACGCTGAACATTTCGCAGAGGCATTCATGGAAGGCAAAGCGGATGCTGCTCTTGCCGCTTCGATTTTCCACTATAAAGAAACATCAGTGAAAGAAGTAAAAGACTACTTAAAAACGCAGGGAGTGAATGTCAGATGAATCTGCAATCCGTAAAGTTTGATCAAAATGGCTTAGTCCCTGCAATCGTTCAGGATGCCGTCAGCAAAGAAGTTCTAACTTTAGCCTATATGAATGAAGAGTCGCTGCAAAAAACAATTGAAACAAAAGAAACATGGTTTTACAGCCGTTCCAGACAGGAGCTTTGGAACAAAGGGGCAACTTCCGGCAATACCCAGGAGGTTGTTGGCTTAAAATACGACTGCGATCAGGATGCCTTGCTTGTATTGGTGAAGCCTGCGGGTCCTGCGTGCCACACGGGCTCTTACTCTTGTTTTTCAGAAAATGTGTTTGGCGATTCTAGACAATCCCCACCAGACCGCTTTGAAATCCTTAACACCTTGGAACAATTGATCGCAGAACGTGAGGCAGAAATGCCTGAAGGCTCTTATACAACGTATCTGTTCACAGAAGGCATCGATAAAATCCTGAAAAAAGTGGGAGAAGAAGCATCAGAAGTTATCATCGCCGCTAAGAACCGCGACGCGGATGAACTCAAATGGGAAGCGGCGGACCTATTGTTCCACTTAATGGTGCTGCTCCGAGAACAAAAGCTTCCACTGGATGAAGTACTGAATGTATTGGAAGAGCGTCATTTACCGAAATAGTAGTGGAAGAGTCCTCGTTTTGAGGGCTTTTTTGTCGTTAAAGAAATTATAAAAGTTAATAGGTTGTGGATAATGAAAAAAAGTTATCTGCGTCAAGCGTAAGCGCCTAGATCCTCGCTCAGAACGAATTCCCAAAAAAAGTCGGGACCGGACCTTTCTGTCAAATTCTTATCTGCCTGCCGGAGCGGGCCTTGGCGTCTGTACTTTTGTTCTGTTTTGGCACTTGTTAAGCGATGGAATGTTAGGAATCTGTTTTGAATGGTGAAAAATTTCTACCTAGATTGGATAGTGAGCCGCAATTTTGAGTGAACTTAACAGTTACTTGCCAGAATCGCACTTTTACTTGCCGAAACAGCTTCTTTACTGTCGAAAACCAGTGAAATACTATCCGTTCTTGAGGATTTACTTTCTTTTTTCCAAATCACTCCCAGTGTATCGGATTAGTTTGTTATGTTCTCTCCTTGGAAAATTGTATCAATACTGAAAATGGACCTGATCTGTCAGTGTGCCAACCCCAACCCCAAATCTAACACAACTATTTCCTTCCATCCCGTTTGCCGCACCGCCGATTTGCCTAAGCTAAGACCATGTGCATAAGGCAATATTCTTGTTTTAACTGGGCTCTTTTCGTAAATATTGCTGCTGCCAGACCTAAATGTTAAAAACCTTGAGCGGAAAGGAACGGACAACATTTGTAATGAAAAACAACAATCCATGCGAAAACAGCCTTTATCTAAGTGTTTTATAAATTTTTACCATTCCTATTGTCGTACTTCCCCAGTGTGGTATACTAACCTACGGCAGAAGTAAAGAAATGGAGGATTTCAGTGGGAAAACAATCAAGTAACACTAAGCAAAAAGCGCAGATTGTCCCTTTCTTCCAAGACGGACAGTACTTTTACCGTAAGGGCATGAAAGCCTATCGGGAACGCGATCTTTTAAGAGCGAGCAAGTGGATACAGCGTGCGATTCAGCTTGAGCCGAATCATATTGTCATGCTCAGCCAGCTTGCAGCCATTTATACCGAGCTTGGAAAATACCAGCAATCTAATGAGCTTTTAACATACATTCTTAAGAATATTGATAAAGATTTGACGGAATGCCATTACTTTATGGCGAATAATTACGCACATTTAGGTCTCTTTCATGAAGCCTACAAATGCGCTATCCAATATCAGACAAAAGAGCCGAATGGCGAGTTCATCGAAGAAACAGAAGATCTCCTTGATTTGCTGACGATTGAAGGGGCAGATGAAGAGGATCCTTTTTTAGATTCAGATGAATTGATTGTCAAGCAGGATGCTGCAAAATCCCTTTTGGAAAATGGGAAATTAGAAGAGGCCATTTCCTTGTTAAAAGAAATCGTCACGGATTTTCCGGAATTCTGGTCTGCTTACAACAACTTGTCATTAGCTTATTTTTACATGGGCGACGTTCAGCAGGCGAAAGATTATTTAGATATGGTGCTAGACAAAAATCCGGGCAATCTCCATGCGCTATGCAATCTTCTCGTGTTCTACTACTATGAACGGCAGGATGATAAAGTGGAAGAATTGGCGCAAAGACTTGGACTCATCTATCCGATCCTTTTTGAACACCGCTATAAGCTTGGTGCGACTTTTGCATTGGTCGGACAATATGAGCTTGCCTTTAAATGGCTCAGAGCCATCTACAGACAAGGTTTTGACGGGGATGATACCTTCTTTTACTGGCTTTCCTATTCGGCTTATTTTACCGGAAAAGAAGAACTTGCCAGAACAAGCTGGGATCGGGTGATTGAAATCAATCCGGAAAAAGCCGGTTCAGAACCATGGAAGTCGGATAAGAAATCAGTGGAACGCCCAATGACGATGCCGATTGAAGAGCGTCTGCTTGCGATTTTTTTGGCAGCTGAAACAAAGCAGCTTGATCAGATTCAATTCTTCCAATCAGCGAAAGTTCCTCAATCAGTCTTCGAAAGAGAGTTTATGGATCTTGCAATTGCGCATGTTAATGGAGAGATTAAAAAAAGTGTCTCTGAGAAATCAAAGTTCACCTACCAGGCAGCGCAAGTTCTGTTTGAAAACAATAAAACCCTGAACGAAGGACTTTATTTGTTCTTCTTTAAAACAGCGTTAAAAGCAAAAAGAGAAGAGATGCCGCTTAAAAACCACCTTGCATGGGCCGGAGCTTTGGAATACGTGTGGAAAAAAGAAAATGGATATAAAGTGACGCAGACAGAGCTTGCGAAGCAATACTCCATTTCAGGCAAAACTCTCTCAAAGTACTCAGCTTTCATCAAGAACTTATGGACGTGAGCAAAAAAATGGCATGAAGCTCTATTCTTTTATAGGATAAGAGTATGGGAAACGAGATCTCCCGTAAACAATCATTGTTGTGAACACAAGGAGTGAAGAACGATGTCTGAGGAAAAAATTTACGATGTGATTATAGCTGGTGCAGGTCCTGCCGGAATGACAGCTGCTGTTTATACATCCAGAGCAAACCTTTCTACTTTAATGATAGAGCGCGGTGTTCCTGGAGGACAAATGGCCAATACAGAGGACGTTGAAAACTATCCTGGTTTTGACCATATTCTTGGACCTGATTTATCAACAAAAATGTTTGATCATGCGAAAAAATTCGGTGCTGAATATGCATACGGAGATATAAAAGAAATTATTGACGGCGAAGAATACAAAACCGTTGTGGCTGGAAGCAAACAATACAAAGCACGTTCTATCATTATTTCAACTGGTGCCGAGTACAAGAAAATCGGCGTTCCGGGAGAAAAAGAACTTGGCGGCCGCGGAGTTTCTTACTGTGCAGTATGTGACGGCGCATTCTTTAAAAACAAAGAGCTTATCGTTATTGGCGGAGGCGACTCTGCAGTAGAAGAAGGCGTTTATTTAACACGATTCGCATCTAAAGTAACAATTGTCCACAGACGCGATGAGCTTCGTGCACAGAAAATTCTTCAGCAGCGCGCATTTGATAATGAGAAAGTAGATTTCATCTGGAATCATACGATTAAAGAAATCAACGAAAAAGACGGCAAGGTCGGCAGTGCAACACTTGTAAACACTCAAACAGGCGAAGAGACTGAAATGAGTGCGGACGGTGTCTTCATTTATATCGGAATGCTGCCTCTTTCAAAACCGTTTGCATCTATTGGCATTACAAACGAAAACGGATATATTGAAACGAATGAGCGCATGGAAACGAAGGTGCCTGGCATCTTTGCAGCAGGCGATATCCGCGAAAAATCATTGCGTCAAATCGTCACAGCTACAGGCGATGGCTCAATTGCAGCACAAAGTGCCCAGCATTTTGTAGAAGAGTTAATGGAAAAAATCAAAGCCCGCAGCTGATTTTCGCTAATGCTTTAAAGAGTTAACAAAAACGTAACTCGGTTTTAACTAACCTGTAACACCACTGAAATAATAATGAGGTATTATAAAAATAGTAATTGACCCCCTTTTATAAATAAACTTTTGAGTACGGGCGCCCTTTCCCGTACTCCTTTTTTTGTAATAAGATAATCCGCCATGCCTGCGCTTCCGCTTTTCCAGTGTTTATTTTCCTTTGAAACTTTTATCCGAGCAAACACGTATATAAACCACACACATCATTCCATTAAAAAATAAGTCTGTAAGCAGCCTCCGTTCATTGTGAGGTTGTCTTTGAAATAGTATAATAAAAGGTGA
The DNA here is from genome assembly GCF_009674765.1 of Metabacillus idriensis. Taxonomy (GTDB): domain Bacteria; phylum Bacillota; class Bacilli; order Bacillales; family Bacillaceae; genus Bacillus_P; species Bacillus_P idriensis. Next base: position 454,989 of record NZ_WKKF01000002.1, read on the forward strand.
GAAAATATGTTTAGACTACCCGAACGAACCCAGAGGTGAAAGACTTTTGCAAAGAGTAACGAATTGCGTTTTGGTACAGGACAATAAAATTCTTCTCCTGCAAAAACCGAGAAGAGGATGGTGGGTGGCGCCTGGCGGAAAAATGGAGCAGGGTGAATCGATTAAAGACACTGTCATCCGAGAATATCGCGAAGAAACAGGCATATATTTAAAAAACCCAAAAATTAAAGGGATCTTCACCTTTATTATTAAAGATGGAAATGAAATTGTGTCAGAGTGGATGATGTTTACATTTTTTGCTACCGAGTTTACAGGTGAGAATGTGGCAGAGTCTGAGGAAGGAAAGCTTAAGTGGCATTCATTAGATGAAGTAAGTGTTCTTCCTATGGCCCCAGGCGATCATCATATACTTGAATTTATGATGAAGGGTGCAGGGCTGATTTATGGCACCTTTACTTACACACCTGATTTTGAACTGCTGGCATATCGATTAGATCCGCAGTAAACGGTTCATTCATTTATATAAAAGCGCGAAAAAGAGAGAGGAGGCAATCTGCATGAGTACAGGCAGTGTTCAGGATATTAAGATGGTGATTATTACAGGCATGTCAGGAGCAGGCAAAACGGTTGCCATTCAAAGCTTTGAAGATCTTGGTTATTTTTGTGTAGACAACCTGCCGCCTAATCTGCTTCCGAAGTTTCTTGAGCTGATGAAGGAATCCGGCTCTAAAATGAACAAAGTTGCACTGGTGATGGATTTGCGGGGACGCGAATTTTTTGAAAGCCTGTTTCAGGCACTGGATGATATGGCGGAAAAGACTTGGATTAATCCTCAAATTCTTTTTCTGGATGCTAAGGATGCTACCCTTGTCACAAGATACAAGGAAACGCGCAGGTCTCATCCATTAGCCACAACAGGTTTGCCTTTAGAAGGCATTAAAAACGAAAGAGAATTGCTTGAAGAGCTGAAAGGCCGCTCGCAGATGATTTTTGACACATCTGAATTGAAGCCTCGTGAACTGAGAGAAAAAATACTGAAGCAGTTTGCGGAAGATGCTGAGCATACTTTCTCGGTAAATGTGCTCTCATTCGGTTTTAAATACGGAGTGCCGATCGATGCTGATTTAGTATTTGATGTCAGGTTCTTGCCGAATCCGCATTATATCGATCATATGAGACCGAAAACAGGCCTTGAAGAGGAAGTTTCCTCATATGTTCTAAAATGGGCAGAGACTCAGAAGTTTTTAGAAAAGGTCCTGGATTTGCTTACTTTCATGCTGCCTTATTATAAAAGAGAAGGAAAAAGCCAGCTTGTCATTGCAATAGGATGCACAGGCGGCCAGCACCGTTCGGTAACACTGGCGGAACACATTGCGAAGCACTACAAAGATGATTATCAGACGCACGTATCACATCGTGATATTGAGCGCAGAAACCGTCATTAGATGACTGATACTGCAAATAGGCCAAAGGTTGTCATAATCGGCGGGGGTACCGGTTTGTCTGTACTATTGCGGGGGTTAAAAGTATACCCTGTAGATATTACAGCAATTGTTACAGTTGCAGATGATGGCGGGAGCTCAGGCCGGCTCCGTGATGAACTCAAAATACCGCCGCCAGGTGACATTCGCAATGTGTTAGCTGCGCTTTCAGATGTTGAGCCGTTAGTAGAAGATTTATTTCAGCATCGTTTTAATAAAGGAAACAGTCTTACAGGCCACTCTCTTGGAAATCTTATCTTGGCAGCGATGACGAATATTACAGGCGACTTTTTCCATGCTGTGAGGGAAATGAGCAAAGTCCTTAATGTGCGCGGAAAAGTTCTGCCTGCTGCAAATCGAAGCGTCGTCCTTCATGCTGAAATGGAGGATGGAACGATTGTTTCAGGAGAATCGAAAATTCCATACTCCGGCAAGAAGATTAAACGTGTCTTTTTATCACCTGAATCCATTGAGCCTCTTGAAGAGACGATCGAAGTGATTCGCCAGGCTGATTTAATTCTCCTGGGTCCGGGAAGCTTGTACACGAGCATCCTGCCGAATCTTCTCGTTCCAAAAATCGGTGATGAGGTCTGCAAGGCGAAAGCGAAAAAGGTTTATATTTGCAATGTAATGACTCAGGCTGGTGAAACCCTTGATTTCACTGCAAGCGATCATGTAAAAGCTTTGAATGAACATATGAAATGCACGTTCATCGATACAATATTAGTGAATGATGAAGAAATTCCTGATATGATGAAAGCATTATATGCAGAAGAACTGGCTAAACCTGTTTATTATGACATTGAAGCATTGCGGGATTTAGGACTCGAAATTGTTCATGACAAGATTGTTTCCTATGAAAATAACGTTATCCGTCATGATACAGTAAAAGTTGCCAAGCTGCTGTATGATATGATCACTTAATTAACAAGGCTTTTTCAGGGAAATTACTGCTTCAGCCTGAAGTTCAGCAGCAATTTATGCGAAAAAGCCAAAAAAATAAAGAGTGCAAACGAATGCATTCATATGGATTGGAGGGTGCAGAAAGATGTCCTTTGCTTCTGAAACAAAAAAAGAATTAACCAACATAGAATCTAAAGCCTGTTGTTTAAAAGCGGAGTTATCTGCACTCATCCGAATGAACGGCTCTCTTTCTTTTTCGAATCGAAAATTAATCCTGGACATTCAAACCGAAAATGCAGCAATAGCTAGAAGAATATATACTCTCTTAAAAAAGCAGTATGACGTTTCTGTCGAGCTGCTTGTGCGGAAGAAAATGCGTTTGAAAAAGAATAACGTCTATATCGTTCGGCTGATAGAAAAAGCTCGTGAAATATTAGAGGACCTTGGAATACTCGGAGAGAACTTTACGTTTGAAAGAAGTATTTCCGAGGAGCTTGTTAAAAAGAAATGCTGCAAGCGATCCTATATAAGGGGTGCATTTTTGGCAGGAGGATCGGTTAATAATCCGGAGACTTCATCCTATCATTTAGAGATTTTTTCATTATATAAAGAGCACAATGACTCTCTGTGTGAACTAATGAATTCCTTCCATTTAAACAGCAAAACGCTCGAACGGAAAAAAGGATACATTACCTATTTGAAGGAAGCAGAAAAAATATCTGATTTTCTCAGTATCATCGGGGGACATCAGGCACTTCTCCGCTTTGAAGATGTGCGGATTGTCCGCGATATGAGAAACTCCGTCAACCGTCTCGTCAATTGTGAAACCGCTAACTTAAACAAAACAATTGGAGCAGCCATACGCCAAGTCGAGAATATTAAATTCATCGATGAAAAAATGGGTCTTGAAGCACTGCCCGACAAATTAAGCGAAATTGCACGTCTTCGGGTAGAGTATCAGGATGTAACGCTTAAAGAATTGGGTGAAATGGTTTTAAGCGGAAAAATCAGCAAGTCAGGCATCAATCACCGCCTGAGAAAGCTTGACGAAATTGCAGAACAACTAAGAAATGGCCAGCCGGTAACGATCAAATAACAAGGGGAAAGAAGAGGGGATCCACATGGTTGAGAAACAGGTTGAAGTTCGTTTGAAGACAGGCTTACAAGCCCGTCCCGCAGCACTATTTGTACAAGAGGCTAATCGTTATTCATCAGACATCTTTTTAGAGAAAGACGGGAAAAAGGTGAATGCGAAGAGCATCATGGGGTTAATGAGTCTTGCAATCAGCACGGGCTCAGTGGTTACTCTTATCGCAGAAGGCCACGACGAGTCAGAAGCTTTAGAAGTTTTAACTCAATATGTGAAGCAAGAAGCATAAAACGGCCTTTGGCCGTTTTTTTTGCTTAATTAGAAGACAGCTGAGCGGATTTAATGGATTTGACTGTCAAAACTGTTCGAATTATTAGAGGAAATCGGCTTCATCGCACAAAAAAGCAGAACGACCCTTGGTCGTTCTGCTGTGTCTGATTATTTTTTATCAGGCAATGTATTGCGAGTCATCACTTTATCAATCAAGCCGTACTCAAGAGCACGTTCTGCCGTCATGAAGTTGTCGCGGTCTGTATCGCGAGCGATCACTTCGATTGGCTGGCCAGTGCGGTCAGCAAGAATTTGATTCAGCTTATCACGCAAGAACAAGATGCGTTTTGCAGCGATCTCAATTTCAGTTGCCTGACCTTGAGCTCCGCCAAGAGGCTGATGAATCATAACTTCACTGTTTGGAAGAGCATAGCGTTTGCCTTTAGCGCCTGCTGCAAGGAGGAATGCTCCCATTGAAGCGGCCATACCAATGCAGATTGTTGATACTTGCGGTTTAATGAACTGCATTGTATCGTAAATCGCCATACCGGCTGTAATCGAACCGCCAGGGCTGTTAATGTAGATAGAGATGTCTTTCTCTGGATCTTCAGCTTCCAAGAATAAAAGCTGTGATACAATTGAGTTTGCCACGTTATCGTCAATTCCGCTTCCAAGCATGATAATGCGGTCTTTTAAAAGACGTGAATAAATGTCATATGCACGTTCACCGCGGTTCGTTTGTTCAATAACTGTAGGGATTAAATTCATCGTATTTCCTCCTTTTAAATAAAGGTAAATTTTATGTACTCTCATCATACAACTATGGTCAATAAAGGTCAAACGAAACGCTGTTCTTTGATGCTTTTTCTTGCACTTAATTGACGGATTTGTCTGGCAGAGCTAAACGGAAAATTTCGCATTACACGGTGTCCAGCTCCACCTCCTAGTCCCTCGGCCAGAACAAATTCCCCCAAAAAGTCAAACCCGGACTTTTCGGGTGAATTCTTATCTGTCTGTCGGGCCTGACCAGTCGGTTCCGCTTTTCTATGTATATGTCCCAATTGCCGACTGTAACCATGTTACCCAATTATTCTTTTTTTCAAACGGGAGGAGCGCGGCTTGCTGGCCCTTTTTTGCATGTCTCGTAGTTCAAAGTTCTGCCGAAACTTTTATAACGTATGTATTCGGCAGGCTCTTCAAAAAATCCTTTATATTCCGTTCAACTGCCTGCTGTCTTTAAGGCAAGAAAGGTATATTGCCCGGTTTTCTTCAGTAATTTACTCAGGTCCAAAAATACCGCTTGATACATGTGCTGGTTTTATCGTATAATAGCGCTACTGACTAATAAACTTTTTTATGCGCTCGTAGCTCAGTTGGATAGAGCGGTGGTTTCCGGTACCACGTCTGTCGGAGGTTCGAATCCTCTCGAGCGCGTCACTTTTAGAAAGAGCTGGTTCTCATAACCAGCTCTTTCTTTTTTATTGTTCCGTGATAAAATTGACTAAAAAGAGTTTAAGCTATTGCAAGAAAGCCCAACATGACCAAATAATAATGAAAAAAAGCCCCGCCAGGTTAACCTGGCGGGGCATGTTTGAATGGAATTAGAAATAATATGTAAGAGTCCAGTAAGCCGCACTGGACAAGAAGTGTATATTGCCGTGCTTGACGACTCAACATTTCCTATTGTAAGGCATGAATCACATTTTGTGAACAGGTAAATTTTTCAATTATTTATAGATTTGATCGTATTGTAGGCCTCGTCCAAATTCTGGATCCGTTTTAAAACCACTGAGTTTTTTGTAAGCTGATCCTGAACCAGTGCGGATACGACTGATCGATAATAGCGGTTCATGGCATCAAGCTTCGGAACATGACCTTCATTCTGTTTAATGTGCTCTTTAAAATTTTGCTCAAAGTAGGGCACTGAAAATAACTCACTCATTGATATCTCTCCTTTGAAGTTCTTTCCATACAATGATGGACCGTTTTCGTGTAAAATGAGAAGCAGGGGGAACGAACTATGGATATGAAAGTCGGTTTATTTCAAGAGCAATCATTAAAACTCAATATGACTCAAGAATTAAAGCAAGCGATTACTCTCCTTCAATATTCTTCTATGGAGCTTGCCTCCTATATAGAGGACCTTACCCTTGAAAATCCCCTCATCGAATTAAAAGAAAAGCCTGAATCAGGCGTATTGTATCATACCTCATCACGGACAAAAATGACAAGTTCATCAAAGAACAGCGATATGATTGAAAACGTATCGAGTCTTGGGACGACACTGCAGCAGCATTTGGAAGCACAGCTGCTTGGAATGAAGCTGACTCCATCAGAAAAGCGTACTCTTCATATTCTGATACAGGCTCTTGATCCTAACGGGTACATAGAGGCGGACCTTAGTGTGCTTTCCGACAAATTCAATTTAAGTGCTGATGAGTTAAATCAGCAGCTGACCGTCTTGCAAAAGCTAGACCCGGCAGGAGTAGGAGCAAGGAATCTGCAGGAATGCATTTCCATTCAGCTTGCAAGGCTGCCCAAACGAAATAAAACAGCCGAATTAATTGTGAACGACTATTTCTACTTATTCGCGGAAAAATCATGGAAAGAGCTTGCAAAAAAAACAAAGCTTGATTTGAAAGAAATTCAAAACGTCCAGGATTTCATAAAAACGCTGCATCCTCGCCCTGGACTTGCCTATCATCACGTTCATGATAACTATATTGTTCCTGAGCTGACCGTAGCTAAAGTTCACGGGGAATGGCAAGTTATGTACAACGATGACATTTCTCCAAAGGTGGCCGTCAACTCTGCCTATGAATCTAATTTTTCTTCTATAGAAGATTCAGAAGTAAAGCATTATCTGTCTGCAAAGCTCAATCAATGCAGATGGCTGATTAAAACGCTCAATCAGCGGAAAGAGACAATGATGAAAGTAATGAAAGAAATTGTCCGGAGACAAACGGACTTTTTCGAAAAAGGCGAATTATTCATGAAACCGCTGACATTAAAGGTGATTGCTGATGCAATTGAAGTTCACGAATCTACTGTCAGCCGGACAGTTAGGGAAAAGTATGTTCAGACTCCTCATGGACTATATGAGCTGAAGTTTTTTTTCTCGAATGGTTTAGAGCAATCTTCACAGGAGATTACTTCTTCAACTGTAAAAACGATCATAGAACAAATGATCGAAAAGGAAGATAAGCTTGCGCCGCTGTCCGATCAGAAAATTGTATCCAAGCTTGCTGTTGATCATCAAATCGATGTATCAAGAAGAACGGTGGCTAAATACAGGGATCAGTTAGGCATTGCCTCGTCTTCTGCAAGAAAACGATATTAGGATGTGTATATAGGATGCTTTTAAAAATATATTCGAGAACCAGCTGTCCTCTTTGTGTGGAAGCTCTAGAGGAGCTTGAAAAGCTGAAAGAGAGCATGGATATAGAAATCGAGGTCGTTGATATTTACAGCGACGATGCTCTGCTTGAACAGTATCAGCTAATGATTCCTGTCGTTGAATATGAGGGAATGGTGCTTGGATACGGTAAAATTAAAAAAGATTTTATAAGAAAGCGGTTACTTGATAAAAAGCAAGAAACAATAGTTGAATAAGCATTTTCACCCTGCTAAAATGAAAATATAGCAGGGATGATTTTTTTTAGGGATAGTGGGACATAATACGTCATAGAGGGACACTTTTCGTCCCGTAGGATTTAATGGTTAAGGAAGTATTCACATCTGTGTCTAGTTCCAGCGCCTAACTCCTCGGTCAGTACTGCTCTGCCGGAGCTGACCAAGGCGCTTCCGCTTTTCTATTTGAAAGGGAATTTGTAAATGAGGTCAATTATAGAAGTCCAAAAAAAATTATTGCCTGATCTGCTTCAAGTTATGCAAAAACGTTATCAGATCCTTCAGTATATACGACTAATGCAGCCAATCGGACGTCGAAGTCTTTCATCTAGTCTCGGGATCAGTGAACGGGTTTTAAGAGGGGAAGTACAGTTTTTGAAAGATCAGAATCTGATCGATATTTTTTCCTCTGGCATGACATTAACGAAGGAAGGATCATCTCTGTTAAGAATTCTCGAAGAAACGATGAAAGATGTTTTAGGTTTAACGTTTTTGGAAAATACATTAAAGGAACGTTTAAATCTTAAAAACGTTATCGTCGTATCCGGAGACAGCGATCAGTTCTCATGGGTAAAGAAAGAAATGGGCAGAGCCTGTGTCGCATGCATAAAAGAGCGGCTTATAGGGGAAAATATCGTCGCTGTCACTGGTGGCACAACCATTGCCGCTGTCGCTGAAATGATGACGCCGGACAGTAAAAATCGCGAACAGCTGTATGTACCTGCCAGAGGCGGGCTTGGGGAAAATGTAGAAAACCAGGCCAATACAATCTGTGCAAAGATGGCTGAGAGAGCGATGGGAAACTACCGACTGCTTCACGTTCCAGATCAGTTAAGCAAGGAAGCCTATCTCTCTATTATTGAGGAACCGTCGATTAAAGAGCTGCTTATGCTCATCAAATCTTCAAGTATGGTTGTTCATGGAATAGGAGACGCTAAGACAATGGCGGAACGCCGCAAAACGAAGCCTGATGATTACATAAAAATAGAGCAGGGTCAGGCAGTTGCAGAAGCGTTCGGGTATTATTTCAACCAGGAAGGCGAAGTTGTTCATAAAGTGCAGACAGTAGGTATGCAGCTGAACGACCTGGAAAAGATTCAAAACGTCATCGCAGTAGCTGGCGGAGCTTCAAAGGCCAAGGCAATCCGGGCTTACCTGAAGCAGGCAGCCGATTCCATTCTTATCACGGATGAAGGCGCCGCGAAAGAGTTAATAAGGGAACTTAATCCCTAATTATATAGTTTTTAAAAAAATCTCTCACTTATTTAAAGGAGGAAATTTCAACATGGCAGTAAAAATTGGTATTAACGGTTTTGGACGTATCGGACGTAACGTATTCCGTGCAGCACTTAAAAATCCTAACGTGGACGTTGTAGCGGTTAACGACTTAACAGACGCTAACATGCTTGCTCACCTTTTAAAATATGACTCAATTCATGGCAGATTAGATGCTGACGTGAAAGTAGACGGAAACAACCTTGTTGTTGACGGCAAAACAATCCAAGTGTCAGCAGAGCGCGATCCTGCGAAATTATCTTGGGGCGAGCGCGGAGTAGAAGTAGTTGTTGAATCAACTGGTTTCTTCACTAAGCGTGCAGATGCTGCTAAGCACTTAGAAGCTGGCGCTAAAAAAGTTATCATCTCTGCTCCTGCAACAGATGAAGACATCACAATCGTTATGGGTGTTAACCATGACAAATATGACGCTGCAAGCCACGATGTTATCTCAAATGCATCATGTACTACTAACTGCTTAGCGCCTTTTGCTAAAGTATTAAACGACAAATTCGGCATCAAACGCGGTATGATGACAACTGTTCACTCATATACAAACGATCAGCAAATTCTTGACTTGCCGCACAAAGACTACCGTCGTGCTCGTGCAGCAGCTGAAAACATCATCCCTACTTCTACTGGAGCAGCTAAAGCAGTTTCTCTAGTATTGCCTGAGCTTAAAGGTAAATTAAACGGCGGAGCTATGCGTGTTCCAACTCCAAACGTTTCTTTAGTAGACTTAGTTGCTGAGCTTGACACTAACGTAACAGCTGAAGAAGTAAATGCAGCATTCAAAGAAGCTTCTGAAGGCGCATTAAAAGGAATTCTTAACTACAGCGAAGAGCCGTTAGTTTCTGGAGACTACAATGGCGACCCAGCTTCTTCTACTATTGATGCTTTATCAACAATGGTTATGGAAGACAGCATGGTAAAAGTAATCTCTTGGTATGACAATGAGTCTGGCTACTCTAACCGTGTAGTAGACCTAGTTGATTACATCGCTTCTAAAGGTCTTTAATCCTTAAGTCTCCCGAGACTTGGATTACAACCAAAACTAAGGTTATAATGAATGCAAAGGGGAAGGGGAATACAAGGCCCCCTCCCTTTTGCTTTGTATGCCATACCATTCCAATTAAAGGAGGAATTCCTGAAGATGAACAAAAAGTCAGTAAAAGACATCGAGGTAAAAGGGAAAGTTGTCTTCTGCCGTGTAGACTTCAACGTACCGATGAAAGATGGCCAAGTAACAGATGACACACGCATTCGTGCAGCAATACCTACTATTCAGTACTTAACAGAGCAAGGTGCAAAGGTTCTATTAGCAAGCCATTTAGGCCGTCCAAAAGGACAAGTTGTTGAGGAGCTTCGTTTAAACGCAGTTGCAGAGCGTCTTCAAGAATTACTTGGCAAAAATGTAGCGAAAGCAGACGAAGCTTATGGCGACTCTGTAAAAGCTGAAATCTCTAAAATGCAGGAAGGCGACATACTTCTATTAGAAAACGTTCGTTTCTACCCTGGTGAAGAGAAAAATGATCCTGAGCTTGCAAAAGCATTCGCTGAGCTTGCTGATGTCTATGTAAATGACGCATTCGGAGCAGCACACCGTGCACACGCTTCAACTGCAGGCATTGCAGACCACATTCCGGCTGTAGCAGGATTCCTATTGGAAAAAGAATTAGAAGTATTGGGCAAAGCATTATCAAACCCGGAGCGTCCGTTCACAGCAATTATCGGCGGAGCTAAAGTAAAAGACAAAATTGGTGTCATCGATCACCTCTTAGATAAAGTAGACAACATCATCATCGGCGGCGGACTTGCTTATACATTCATTAAAGCATTGGGCCACGAGGTTGGAAAATCTCTTCTTGAAGAAGATAAAGTTGAGCTTGCTAAATCGTTCATGGATAAAGCGAAGAAAAATGGCGTTAACTTCTACATGCCTGTTGACGTAGTTGTCGCGGATGATTTTTCAAATGATGCAAACATTAAAGTTGTGCCGATCGACAGCATTCCAAGTGATTGGGAAGGCTTAGATGCAGGTCCGAAATCCCGTGAAATCTATGCAGATGTTATTAAGAATTCAAAGCTTGTGATCTGGAACGGACCGCTTGGCGTATTTGAATTAGATGCATTTGCAGAGGGTACAAAGTCTGTGGCTGTAGCACTTTCAGAAGCAAAAGATACATACACAGTCATCGGCGGCGGAGATTCTGCAGCTGCAGTAGAAAAATTCAACATGGCAGACAAAATGGATCACATTTCAACAGGCGGCGGAGCATCTCTTGAATTCATGGAAGGCAAAGAGCTTCCAGGAGTTGTCGCTTTAAACGATAAATAAGTTCTTTTACAAAATAGAAGCTGTGTGCACCAATCTGATGGTTTTTCCATTGCATGCAGCCCTGTTAGCAAAAGAGCCTAAATAAATTCTTGTTTGGTAAGGACGGTGTGCGTGATGAGAAAGCCAATTATCGCTGGTAACTGGAAAATGAACAAAGTAATGGGCGAAGCAGCAGCATTCATCGAAGAAGTAAAAGGATTAGTTCCTTCTGCTGACAAAGTTGATGCTGTAGTTTGTGCACCTGCACTATTTTTAGACCGCCTTGTAGAGGCTTCTAAGGGAACAGATGTCAAAATCGGCGCCCAAAACATGCATTTCGAAGAAAATGGAGCATTTACAGGCGAAACAAGTCCTGTGGCACTTAAAGACTTAGGCGTAAGCTACGTGATCCTTGGTCACTCAGAGCGTCGCGAAATGTTTGCTGAAACAGATGAAACAGTTAATAAAAAGACGGCGGCTGCTTTCAAACATGGTCTAGTGCCGATCGTATGCTGCGGCGAAACGCTTGAAGAGCGTGAAGCAGGCAAAACAAATGATCTTGTAGGAGATCAAGTAACAAAAGCACTTGCTGGTTTAACAGACGAGCAATTAAAAGAAGTTGTCATCGCTTATGAGCCAATCTGGGCTATCGGCACTGGCAAATCTTCTTCTGCAAAAGATGCAAATGACGTTTGTTCACACATCCGTTCAGTTGTGGCAGAGAAATTTTCAAAAGAAGTGGCTGAAGCAGTCCGCATTCAATACGGCGGCAGCGTAAAGCCTGAAAACATCAAAGAATACATGTCTGAGTCTGACATCGACGGTGCTTTAGTCGGCGGAGCAAGCCTTGAGCCTCAATCTTTCTTACAGCTTTTGGAGGCAGGAAAACATGAGTAAGAAACCGGTAGCCTTAATTATCCTTGACGGGTTTGCACTTCGCAGCGAAGAGAAGGGTAATGCGGTTGTTCATGCAAAAAAACCAAACTTTGACCGATACTGGAATCAGTATCCTCACGCTACTTTAACGGCAAGCGGCGAAGCAGTCGGCCTGCCAGAAGGACAGATGGGGAATTCAGAGGTCGGGCATTTAAACATCGGTGCCGGCCGCATCGTTTATCAAAGCTTGACGCGCGTGAACGTAGCCATCCGTGAAGGTCAATTTGAGAAAAATGAAACCTTCCTTTCAGCAATGAATCACGTGAAAGAAAACGGCACAAACCTTCATGTTTTTGGATTGCTTTCTGATGGAGGCGTCCATAGCCATATTAATCACCTTTTTGCTTTGCTCAGACTGGCAAAAGAAGAAGGCGTCAAAAATGTTTATATCCATGGCTTCCTTGACGGACGTGATGTTGGACCGCAAACAGCAGAAGGATATATTAAGCAATTGAACGAAAAAATTGAAGAGTATGGTGTTGGTGCAATTGCAACCCTCTCAGGCCGTTATTACTCTATGGACCGCGACAAGCGCTGGGATCGTGTTGAAAAAGCGTACCGCGCAATGGTATACGGCGAGGGCCCAGCTTATACGAATCCGCTTGACTTAGTGGAGGATTCATATAAAAATGGAATCCACGACGAGTTCGTTCTTCCTTCTGTTATGACAAAAGAAGACGGCTCTCCTGTTGCAACAATCAGCGAAAACGATGCGGTTATTTTCTACAATTTCCGCCCGGATCGCGCAATTCAGATTTCAAACACATTTACAAATGAAGACTTCCGTTCATTTGACCGTGGACCAAAGCATCCGAAAAACCTGCATTTTGTATGTTTGACTCATTTTAGTGAAACTGTTGACGGGTATGTTGCATTTAAAGCAACGAACTTGGATAACACACTAGGTGAAGTTCTTTCGCAAAACGGTTTAACCCAGCTTCGGATTGCTGAGACGGAAAAATACCCGCATGTAACATTCTTTATGAGCGGCGGACGTGAAGCGGAATTCCCTGGTGAAGAACGCATCCTGATTGATTCACCAAAAGTCGCAACCTATGACTTGAAGCCTGAGATGAGTGCCTACGAAGTAACGGACGCGTTGCTTGGCGAAATCGAAGCGGACAAGCATAACGCGATCATTCTGAATTTCGCCAACCCAGACATGGTTGGACATTCAGGCATGCTTGAACCAACGATTAAAGCGATTGAAACAGTTGATGAATGTCTTGGCAAAATCGTTGATGCGATTCTTGCAAAAGGCGGAACAGCTATTATTACAGCGGACCATGGAAATGCTGATGAAGTGACAACCTTAGAAGGTACACCAATGACAGCACATACAACAAATCCAGTTCCTGTAATCGTAACAAAGGAAGTTGCAGGCTTAAGAGAAGATGGAATTCTTGGCGACTTAGCGCCAACCATGCTCGACTTGCTTGGAGTAGACCTTCCGAAAGAAATGACAGGTAATTCATTACTTAAAAAATAACCATTTAAAAGGAGAGAAATAAATTATGCCATACATTGTTGATGTATTTGCTCGCGAAGTATTAGACTCACGCGGTAACCCGACAGTTGAAGTAGAAGTACACACAGAAACAGGTGCTATGGGCCGTGCATTGGTTCCATCTGGCGCATCTACTGGTGAATACGAAGCAGTAGAACTACGTGACGGCGACAAATCCCGTTACCTTGGAAAAGGCGTATTGAACGCTGTTAAAAACGTAAACGAAGTAATCGCTCCTGAATTATTAGGTTTCGACGTAACTGAGCAAGTTGCAATCGATCACCTTCTAATCGAACTTGACGGCATGGAAAACAAAGGTAAATTAGGTGCTAACGCAATCCTTGGTGTATCTATGGCAGCAGCTCGTGCAGCAGCTGAATTCCTAGGTCTTCCACTTTACCAATACCTTGGCGGATTCAACGCTAAAACATTGCCAGTACCAATGATGAACATCATCAACGGCGGAGAGCATGCTGATAACAACGTTGACATTCAAGAATTCATGGTTATGCCGGTTGGAGCAGAAGATTTCCACGAAGCACTTCGCATGGGTGCTGAAATCTTCCACAGCCTGAAATCAGTTCTTCAAGGCAAAGGCCTTAACACCGCTGTAGGTGACGAAGGCGGATTCGCTCCAAACCTTGGATCTAACGAAGAAGCTCTTCAAACAATCATCGAAGCAATCGAAAAAGCTGGCTACAAACCTGGCGAGCAAGTAAAACTTGCTATGGACGTTGCAGCTTCTGAAATCTTCAACAAAGAAGACGGCAAATACCACTTATCTGGCGAAGGTGTTGTAAAAACATCTGCTGAAATGGTAGACTTCTACGAAGATTTAGTTTCTAAATACCCAATCATCTCAATTGAAGACGGTTTGGATGAAAACGACTGGGAAGGCCACAAACTATTAACTGAGCGCCTTGGCGACAAAGTTCAATTAGTTGGTGACGACCTATTCGTTACAAACACTAAGAAGCTTGCTGAAGGTATTGAAAAAGGAATCAGCAACTCAATCCTTATCAAAGTTAACCAAATCGGTACATTAACTGAAACATTTGATGCGATCGAAATGGCTAAACGCGCTGGCTACACAGCTGTAATCTCTCACCGTTCTGGTGAAACAGAAGACAGCACAATTGCTGACATCGCTGTAGCAACAAACGCTGGCCAAATCAAAACAGGTGCTCCGTCACGTACTGACCGTGTTGCGAAATACAACCAGCTTCTTCGCATCGAAGATCAGCTTGGTGACACAGCTCGTTACGATGGAATCCACACTTTCTATAACATTAAAAAATAATGAATGAATAAGAAACCGCCCGGGATTTAGATCTTGGGCGGTTTTTTTGTGGGTACATTTTTAGTAGAGGGGCGCCACAAAGGAGTTCTTTCTGCACGAAAAGTGGCAGCACTCATCGGAGTGAAGCCAAAAAACGGTTTGTCCCTCACGAAAAGTGGCAGCACTCATCGGAGTGAAGCCAAAAAACGGTTTGTCCTGCGCGAAAAGTGGCAGCACTCAACAGAGTGGCGCCAGAAAACGGTTCGCCCCGCACGAAAAGTGGCAACACTCACCGGAGATGCGCCAGAAAACGGTTCGTCCTGCGCGAAAAGTGGCAGCACTCATCGGAGATGCGCCAGAAAACGGTTCGCCCTGCGCGAAAAGTGGCAGCACTCAACAGAGTGGCGCCAAAAAACGGTTCGTCCCGCACGAAAAGTGGCAGCACTCAACAGAGTGGCGCCAAAAAACGGTTCGTCCCGCACGAAAAGTGGCAGCACTCATCGGAGAGGCACCAGAAAACGGTTAGCTCTGCGCGAAAAGTGGCAGCACTCATCGGAGAGGCGCCAGAAAACGTTCGTCCCGCACGAAAAGTGGCAGCACTCATCGGAGAGGCACCAGAAAACGTTCGCCCCGCACGAAAAGTGGCAGCACTCATTAAAGTGGCGCCAGAAAACGGTTCGTCCTGCGCGAAAAGTGGCAGCACTCATCGGTGATGCGCCAGAAAACGGTTCGCCCCGCACGAAAAGTGGCAGCACTCATCGGAGTGACGCCACAAATCTATGAGCTACATAGAGAAATTGTTTTTTTATCCCTTCTCAACAAACTTGCTGCCGGGTCCATAGCCAATCCGGTCAAGATTCTCACTGAGAACTCTTTGAAACGCTCTCTTATCTTTTATTCTTCCACACCATTCATACATTTGACTGGTTGTCACCCGCCTATCCGGAAACAGCAGCCTAAACTCCTCCACACTTCTTAAAATGCCATTTTTAAACCTTTCTGAACGTTTGCAGTTTCTACAAACGAGCTTGGTCTTATTAAAAACCTCCATCCCGAGCCTCCCGCACCCTCCGCATACAACCCCCTTTAACAGATCCTCATATCTAAACTCAGGACGCCGTTCATATGGGGATTTTTCCACATGAAGTGACAAAAGCTTCTCCGCAAGCTTCGAGTGAAACCCATTGGATATACGGACATTTTTAAGCCTTTGAGAAAAACGATTCCATTGAGATGGAAAAATCAGTGGGGAGTGTAGAGGAGCATGATACAGGTGAAATTCGGGGTTTACAAAAACCACATAGGCTTCAACCGGTAATGAACACTTTAAAACCTGAAGCTGCCTCCTGAGCAGAGATTCACATCTTTTAAGCTGCAAAATGGGATTTTTGATCTCGGATTTTGTGGTGCACGAGATCCATTCTTCCTTTTCAATGAAGTGGTCTCCTGACAAATTCTTCACTTCAAAAAGATAGATTTTTTGTGGGGCAATGTATAAGGAGTCCATTTGGTAGTGGGAGTTGCTGGTGACAAATAGGAGGTCATTTAAGATGAGTCCTTCTCCCGCCTGTTTTAGCCATCCATCAAAAATTAATTCTCCATCAAAGCCAATTTCGAGATGATTGTAGAGTTTCTCATCTGCTGCAGCTAATTCCATTCGTGCATTTAAACTCCTGTACGTTCTCAGTTCTCCAGATTCTGTTCTTTTTCTTAAAATCAATAAAACTACCTCCTTTCCCCCATCATAAAACCAGCACATCAATCCAGCAAATCACTAAAATGAAATTGTGCATACAAAAAAGCACCTCCCTCAACCGGAGGAAGATGCTTCATTCTTATGATGCCGGTGCCGGTACCGAAACTCCTCATACGCTCCCGAGCCCAGGATAACCCCTGACACAATGAACATGAGACCAATTAAATGCGATGCGTAAATGGCTTCTTTTAAAATAAGAGCCGATCCTGCGAGTGCAAAGAATGTACTCAAATTCATAAAGATTGATGTTTCTGCCGGACCAACCATTCCGATGGCAAAGTTATAGGTCATGTGTCCAATCGCTGTCGCAAGAATGGCTGAGGTGAAAAAGACTCCCCATACAGCAGGCGTTCCGTGAAACAGGCTCTCAATTCCTCCAGGCTCTGTTAACAGACTGATGATAAATAAAACAAGAGATCCAAAGAACAGCATATAGCCTGTCATTAAGCGCGGATCGAGCGTTCGGCACGCTTTTTTAATAATAATGAAGCTGCAGGCCTGTGTGAAAATGGAGATGAAGATGTAGATATCTCCCGTATTCATGCTGCTGATGCCTTTGCTTCCTGCTAAAATGGTAAATCCTACTCCCGTCAGTCCCAGCACAAACCCTGTAAAACGGATGATGGTCAGTCTTTGATTAAGAAAAAGAATCGATAAGATAGCTGTAAGCATTGGACCGAGGCCGAGTATTAAACCGCCATTTGTAGAAGTAGTCATTGTAAGTCCTACAGAAAGGAAATAATGATGACACACAACGTTCAGCAGGCCGCCCCCTGTAATATACATGGTTTCCTTAAGAGTCGGTTTGCGGAGAAGTTTAAAAAAAGATAAGATAATCAGTACACAAATACTTGCTGTGAAAATGCGTAAGGCTGTTACTGTTACGGGCATAAAGCTGTCAACGATGATTTTGAGTAAAGGCACATTTAGTCCCCATATGAGCATAACACCGATCAAGATAAGATAGATGCGTGTGTTTTTCAAGGTTTTCCCTTCTTTCTGCAAAACTATCTAAGTAGCATATCACAAAGGAAGCTTTTCCCTCAAAAGAATTGTTTCGGAATGCTAAGAATAAAGAATGGACAAACGTTCGAATGATAGTGACATTTGACCGTCAATATGGTAAATTGAAAATAATGCTAAC
This sequence comes from Metabacillus idriensis, assembly GCF_009674765.1. GTDB lineage: Bacteria > Bacillota > Bacilli > Bacillales > Bacillaceae > Bacillus_P > Bacillus_P idriensis. The sequence goes on from NZ_WKKF01000002.1 coordinate 472,577, forward strand.
CGGGTTCTAGGAGGTGTCGTCCATGCACATTTTATTAATCACATTACTTGTAATTGTAAGTATTGCTCTTATTACTGTTGTTTTACTTCAGTCAGGCAAAAGTGCTGGTTTATCAGGTGCTATCTCCGGAGGAGCTGAACAGCTTTTCGGAAAACAAAAAGCACGCGGAATGGATTTGGTGCTTCATCGTGCGACAGTCGTGTTATCAGTTCTCTTCTTTATACTGACGATTGCGGTTTCGTACGCTGGATTTTAATACATGACATTGATCGAACGGGGGTCTGATTCTTATCAGACTCCTTTTGTCATTGTATAGGAAATTATAAAAGTTATAAGGTTGTGGATATATAGATAAAGTTATCTACGTCCAGCTCCAGCGCCTAGATCCTCGGTCAGAACGAATCCGCCAAAAAAGACAAACCCGGACTTTTCTGTCGGATTCTTATCTGCCTGTCGGATCTGACCAAGGCGCTTGCGCTTTTGTTCTTTATCCAGAATCCCTTGCCGAATCAACATTTTTGCCCTTTAATCAAACGTTTGTTTAAATAGAAACAGATGATGGAACCTTATAAATAGATACTTACATAAAAGGAGTTTTTTATATGAAGAGAGTTTTGCCAAAACCATTTACATTTGAAGGCGGAGACCGTGCCGTTCTGCTGCTTCACGGTTTTACGGGCAACACAGCTGACGTCAGGATGCTTGGACGCTATTTGAATGAAAGAGGATATACTTGCCATGCCCCGCAATACAAAGGCCATGGCGTGCCGCCTGAAGAGCTTGTGCATACTGGTCCTGAAGATTGGTGGAAGGACGTGATGGACGGCTATAATCTGCTGAAAGAGCGCGGCCATGAATCGATTGCAGTTGCCGGGTTATCCCTTGGCGGTGTGTTTTCTGTGAAATTGGGTTACACTGTACCTGTAAAGGGTATTGTTCCGATGTGCGCCCCTATGTATATCAAGAGTGAAGAAGTGATGTACAAGGGTATTTTAGAGTATGCCCGCAACTTTAAGAAATTCGAAGGAAAATCAGAGGCAGAAATCGAAGAGGAAATGAAGCAATTTGAGAAAACGCCGATGAATACACTGAGGGCTCTACAGGAACTGATTGCAGATGTGAGGAACAATGTGGATATGGTTTATTCGCCTGCATTTGTCGCTCAAGCGAGACATGACCACATGATTAATACAGATAGTGCAAATATTATTTATAACGAAGTAGAATCTGATAACAAGCATTTAAAATGGTACGAAGAATCAGGACATGTCATCACACTGGATAAAGAGCGCGATCAGCTTCATGCAGATGTTTATGAGTTTTTAGAAAGTCTTGATTGGCAATAATCCCAAAAGGAGGGACGCAAATGGATAATAATATGAAGATACATATTAATAAACTGCTTTCTTTTATGAAAGAAGAGGCATACAAGCCTTTAACCGTCCAGGAGCTTGAAGAAGCGTTTGGAATTGAGGATTCTTCTGAATTCAAGGAGTTTGTAAAAGCTCTTGTCATGATGGAGGAACAAGGTCTGGTTGTGCGCACAAGAAGCAACCGCTATGGTTTGCCAGAACGAATGAATTTAATCCGCGGAAGAGTCAGCGGACATGCGAAAGGATTTGCCTTTGTCATTACAGAGGATCCAAATCAGGGAGATGTGTTTATTCCGCCGAGCGAGCTTGGTAACGCCATGCACGGGGATACTGTCCTGGTCAGAGTCAGCACAGAATCCAGCGGAAGCAGGCAGGAAGGCACAGTCATCCGCATCGTTGAGCGCGGTCTGAAAGAGGTTGTCGGAACCTATACAGAAAGCAAAAACTTCGGTTTTGTCATTCCTGACGATAAAAAGATTCCAAATGATATTTTCATCCCTAAAAAAGCTTCAAATGGAGCGATTGAAGGACACAAAGTGGTCGTTCATCTGACAACATACCCAGAAGGAAGAATGAGTGCAGAAGGCGAAGTTATTGCAATCCTTGGCCATAAAAACGATCCAGGCGTTGATATTTTGTCTGTCATTCATAAGCATGGGCTGCCTCAGGCTTTCCCGGTCGAGGTTCTCGAACAGGCAAATGATGTTCCTGAAACGATCAGTGAAGAGGATATCAAGGACCGCAGAGATCTTCGCAATGAAGTCATTGTCACAATTGATGGTGCCGATGCAAAAGATCTTGATGATGCGGTTACAGTAACAGAGCTTGAAAACGGAAATTACAAATTAGGCGTTCATATCGCAGATGTCAGTCATTATGTAACAGAGAACTCGCCAATTGATAAGGAAGCATTAGAGCGCGCAACGAGCGTTTATTTAGTTGACCGCGTTATTCCAATGATTCCGCACCGTTTATCAAACGGCATTTGTTCTCTTAATCCAAAAGTAGACCGTCTGACGCTCTCTTGTGAAATGGAGATCAACAGCCAAGGGGAAGTCGTAAAGCACGAAATTTTCCAAAGCGTCATCAAAACGACTGAACGCATGACGTATTCAGATGTGAAGGAAATCCTGGTCGATCAAAAACCTGAACTGCTTGAGAAATATGAAGCGCTTGTGCCGATGTTCCAGCGGATGGAGAAGCTTGCGCAAATTCTCCGCAACAAACGGATGACCCGCGGGGCAATTGACTTTGATTTTAAAGAAGCAAAAGTGCTGGTTGATAAAGAAGGAAAGCCTCATGATGTTGTTATACGTGAAAGAACAGTCGCAGAACGCCTGATTGAAGAATTCATGCTGCTTGCCAACGAAACAGTTGCAGAGCATTTCCATTGGATGAATGTACCATTTATTTACCGTATCCATGAGGAGCCAAATGCTGAAAAACTGCAGAGGTTCTTAGAATTTGTGACTAACTTTGGATACTCCGTAAAAGGAACAGCAAACACGATTCACCCTCGTGCCCTGCAGGATATCCTAGATGATGTAGCGGGACAGCCTGAGGAAATGGTCATCTCAACTGTCATGCTGAGATCGATGAAGCAGGCAAAATATGATCCGGAAAGTCTGGGGCATTTTGGCCTTTCGACCGAGTTCTATACTCATTTCACATCACCGATCCGCCGTTATCCGGATTTAATCGTCCATCGCTTAATCCGCACCTACTTAATTGAAGGCAAGGTGGATGAAGCAACGAAAACTAAATGGGCAGAAAAAATGGATATGATTGCGGATCAGTCATCGAATATGGAGCGCCGTGCAGTTGATGCAGAGCGTGAAACAGATGACCTTAAGAAAACAGAATACATGCTTGATAAAGTCGGGGAAGAATATGACGGCATTATCAGCTCAGTAACAAACTTCGGAATGTTCGTTGAACTTCCTAATACAATCGAAGGTCTTGTTCACGTCAGCTATTTGACCGACGATTATTACCGATATGATGAGCGCAATTACGCAATGATCGGCGAACGGACAGGAACTGTCTACCGCATTGGTGACGAAATTACAGTACGCGTAGTCAATGTAAACAAAGATGAACGCGCTGTTGATTTTGAAATCGTCGGGATGAAAGGGACAAGACGCCGTCAGCCGAATGATGCTCCTAAAGTGATTAAAGGAGATCGCGGTAAACGAAGCGGTGCTAAAGAGGGCAGAGGCAGAAGAAAATCATCAGATGACAGAAAAGCACCTGCAGAGCGAAGCGGCAGTGTTGATGATGGCTGGAGCAATCAAAACCCGAACAAAAAGAAGAAGAAGAAAAAATCGTTTCAAAATGCTCCTGCAAGCAAACGAAAAGTGAAAAAGAAAAAACGTTAAGCTTTAGTATACTGAATAGAAAACGTGATGGGAGCCTCTCAGGCTTCCTTTTCCATTCATATTTTGATAAAATAGAGCCTATCGCTATAGAGAGAGAAAGGGGGATGCAGCATGCCAAAAGGAGCCGGAAAAGTCGTTGCTCAAAATAAAAAAGCAAACCATGACTATTCTATTGAAGAGACGTATGAAACAGGCATTGTTTTGCAGGGAACGGAAATCAAAGCGATTCGTGCTGGACGCGTGAATTTAAAGGACGCTTTTGCAAGAGTGCAGCAGGGAGAGGTTTTCCTTCATAACATGCATATCTCGCCGTACGAACAAGGCAACCGCTATAATCATGAGCCCCTGAGAACTAGAAAGCTTTTGCTTCACCGCAAAGAAATCAGCAAGCTGATCGGACTTACAAAAGAAGAAGGCTATGCGCTTGTTCCTTTGAAAGTTTACCTGAAAAACGGCTTTGCCAAGGTTTTGCTTGGACTCGGTAAGGGTAAAAAGAAATATGACAAACGTGAAGACTTAAAGAAAAAAGAAGCGAAACGTGAAGTGGAACGAGCTTTCCGCGATCGTCAGAAGGACTATTGATTGACAATAACTTACAATTGATTTATTGTCCCTATCTGATATAATAGAACTTGTAAGACAAACAACAATTTCATATCCGCTCTGATCTTTCATGAGCGTTTCCGTTTCCCTTTAAGGGACTTCCCATAGTGAAGCTGGATTAACTTCCATGCTGAACTTATTATCATGGGGACGTTACGGATTCGACAGGGATAGTTCGAGCTTTAGTTGCGAGTCGAGGGGATCGTCCTCGTTAAAACGTCACGCCAATAATAACTGGCAAAACTAACAACAACTTCGCTTTAGCTGCTTAATAACAGACTATAGCGGTTCCTCCCTCCATCGCCCATGTGGTAGGGTAAGGGACTCACTCTAAGTGGGCTACGCCTGATGCCTCCGTCTGGGGATAAAGGAAGAGACCAATCAGACTAGCTGCTCCGACGCCCGTTGATAGGCATAAGAGTTAGCGAATTGCGAATATATCAACTACACTCGTAGACGCTTTAGTGGCGATGTTTCTGGACGTGGGTTCGACTCCCACCGTCTCCACCATACATACTTGGTGACTAATTATAATACGATATAAATAACGGACTTGCCGATAGGCAGGTCCGTTTTTGGCTTCTCCGAAAAGTTTGTTATCAATCCTAAAAGCGTTAATATGGAATAAAATTGAAATTTTTAGGAGGGTAGAAAAAATGAAGGTTATAGGCTATCGATATGTTTCAGTCTCTGAACATAGTATGGATATGGCAGATTTTTTTGAAAATAAGCTCGGTATTCCAAACGACTGGAAAGCTGCAGAAGAGCACCAGGGCGGGGTTTTCAAAAGTGGTCAAAGCGCCCTTGAGTTTTGGAGAAAAAGTGAATGCATGCCAGAGTCGGTCATGCTGCAGCTCCTTGTTGATGATGCAGATGAGTTTGCTCAATTTGCGTATTCTAAAGGGGTAAGGCTGGATGGTCCAATAATTTGAGAATGATGAAAAAATATACTCATTGACTGCTACTGACGGGATGCAGGTAACCTTACATTCATCAGCTGAATAAAACCTGTAAAAAAGCCAGAATCATCGCGATTCTGGCTTTTTCCTACACTTTAATATACCGTCCCTTTTTATGTAAAACCATCGCAACAATTGTCCAAAACAAGAGCATGATCAAAGCATATGTAATCTGCGGGAAAGGACTGAGTGTGTTTACCCATTCAAGAAGGTAGGAGTTTAAGGTGCGCGCATCCGCTGTGATTGTAATATGAGTCAGCACCGCAGCAATGATAAACTTCCCAAAGTAAATTAAAAAGCTGTTTCGTCCATAAGCTTCTAGGAACCAGACAAATGGTTTCAGCCCAGTATGTTTAGCATCGACTTCCCGTTTATCGAATATGAGATAGAAAACGGAAATCATGATTGATACAGTACCAGCGGCAAGCATAGCGAATGCAGGTGTCCACATTCTTTTATTGTAAGGGAGAAAGTGATCCCATATTAGTGAGAATAGAATTAAAACTGCACCTAAAGCTAATAATTCCTTCCAGGCGCCTGTTTCTTTTCTGGTCAGGATGAGTCTGCCGATTGCATATCCCATTAAAACATTTCCAAGTGCAGCAAAACTTGTGACCATTCCTTCAGGATCGAATCCTCTTTGGCCCTGCTGGTAAATATGATTTTCACCGAATATAGCTCCATCAATCGGACCCGAGAGATTACACTGCTCCTGCGGGAGTCCCCCTTCACAGGATTGTGCGGCATATAAGAGAATTCCTCCGTACAGGCTCCATAGAAAAAGAGCGAAAAGAATGAGCTGGATTGGAGATTTAATAAATCTAGTAATGAATACAGCAGAGATGCCTAAAAAAGCAAACATCTGCAAAACACCTGTAAATCGCATGTTTGATAAATCGAAACTCCAGGAAACAATAATTGTAAAAAGCAGCCCATAGATAACTAACCGGATGGTGCGTTTTATAATTTTTTCCCAGGATACGCCTCTTTGATAAGCAATCGCCATACTGGTTCCGAAGATTGTGATAAATGAAGGCAAAATAAGGTCAATAATTGTTACTCCGTACCAATCTGCATGACGTAAATATTCATAACCCCCATATGGGATTGTGCTTAAAAAAACAGACAGCATAACAATGAACCCTCTCGACATATCAAGAGAATACACTCTTTTTTTATTGATTTTCTTTTCTTGAAGCTGTTCCATATTAAGTTCCTTTCGTCACGTCTTAATAGTAATCCTACTAGCAAAGTATACATGAGAACGGGAATCTTTGGTACAATACATTTATCAAAAAGGAATGCTTATCTATATATGGGGGATTTTATGAAAATTGTATATTTGCTGCTGTTCATGCTTCCGCTGTCAATGATAAGCGGCTGTATGCCTTTGGGTGATGAGCCTGCTGCTGCCGTCTATTATTCACCGCATGCAGATGATGAGGCTCTCAGTATGGGCGGTTCGATGCTTGCGTCTCTAGAAAAGGGAGATCAGGTTGCAGTTGTCTTATTGTCAAAAGGAAAAGCAAGCGGAGCGAGAGATCTTGTGAACAGCAGGCTGGAAAAAGAAGCTAAACCTGTCCTTTCAGTAGAGGAATTTGGAGAAGCCCGTGTAAAAGAGTTCAAAAAATCAGCAGAGGCACTTGGGGTTGATCCTGAAAATATCTTCATATATGATCTGCCTGATGGGGACATTCAAAAAGAAGCTGTTTCAAAAATTATGGAAAAAATGAACAAGCAATTCCCAAACGCTTCACACCACGCTATGTCTTATAAGGATCCGCATCGTGATCACGCTGCCTCAGGCATGGCTCTAAAAGACTTAGTAGAAAAAGGCGTGATTTCTGCCGGGTATTTCTATCTTCCTATTCAGGAACACCAGACCATCGACTTTAAAGATGCTTTCGCTGTTCCGGACGACCTTGCAGAAAACTATAGAAAAAGCCTGGACAGCTATAAGATCTGGGATCCGGATAATGGATTTTATGCAATCGGATATATGTCTGTAGATTCCTATTTCCATTCTGCCGAAGCGATATTGGAGAGCAAATGGCATCAATAATTCATTCGGTACTCATCTTCGTGATGAGTTTTCTTCATTTGCATGAACTCCTTTATATAAAAATACAGTTAGCATAGGAGGAAAAATGGACATTTGCCAGCTAACCTATTTCCTTAAGATCACAGAAAAAACGCTTGCTGCCAAACGTTTTTTCTTGGTTTTCAGGTTCTTGAGCCTCTAATCAACTGGAATCATAATAGAATCATTATAGAGTTTCATATAATGAAACCCTTCTATTAACAGAACTTCTGGTGTTGTCTCTGTTTCAAAAATCAACGTTCTTTCTTTCATTACCCGTCCGTTTTCTTGCTTTGTGCTGGTTTGTTTGATTGTTGTTTTTATAGGGGTTTCGATATCGTCCGATGCAATGGATACCCCATCAAGCATGACGTCATCATCTGTAGCAATAGTGATCTCAGCTCCTTGAGATGTCATGGATACTTTCTTTATCATCAATTCTTTCCCGCTTAGTTTGATGATTTCATTTTCATTTGAAGCAAGCGTGATTTTTTCATTCAGCTGTTGATAGCCTGCAAATTCCTTCAATACAAGTTCTAACGTCTCCAGTTTTTCCGGCAGAGCATCATAGCTGATATCAAATGTTTTGCCTATTAGAGAGGATTTGCTGCCGCCTCCTGTTAATGGCACGGGTTTGCCATTTGCTCTTAACTCAATTCCTCCCAGTGCAAAGTCAACCCTGTCAAAGTTATCTACATTCAGTTTTCCCTCAATGACTGTCATGGTCGGTGTAGCTTTTATAGAGCTGAATGTGATTTTGCCCTTATCGACGTTAAGTGTTTGCTTAATCGGTTGTTTTACAATTGATTGCATGGCTTTGTTTGGATTGAAGGGAAAGGTGAGCTTTTCTTCTTTTAATTGTCCAATTTCCGTTAGATGCGAAAAATGCAGCGTTAACTCTTTTGAAAAGGGACTGACGGGTTCGAATGACAAGATTCCCTTTAATTCAGTACCAGTTTCATTTAACTGAGAGGTACCGTATTCTGAATGTGAATTAGTAAAAAGGCCAGTGATCCTCGCAGGATTCATTTCGTAGATGCTGTCATCATTCATTCCTGCAGGGTTTGACAGGGTGTAAAACATAACAAACTGATTGCCATCTGCCATCACTCCATTTAATTCAAATATCGTTCCATTACCAAGGGTGGTCTTTTTTTCGATCATTTGCCCCAATCCTTTTTCATTGAGCTCATTTAGTGTACCTGAACTCAATTCATCAAATCCCAAAAGCTTCTTGCCGTAAAAGGCAAAAGCATTATATTGAAACGTGATGAAGCCAAGCAGGAATATGGCCGCGGCTGCTGTTAAGACAAGAGAGGCTGAACGTTTTCTTCTTTTAACTGGAGCTGACTGAAGCGAGTTCCGCAATCTTGTTTCCAGTTCCTCAGGTACCTGAATGGATTCCATTTTCCTTTTAGCATCATCAAAATGTTTTTCGATGTTATCCAATATCTTCACCTCCGAAAAGCTTTCTCAGCTTTTTAAGTCCTTGAAAGATTCTTGATTTCACAGTACCAATAGGGGTATTGGTGATTTCCGCAATCGTTTGATAGTCGAAATCATGCAAATATTTTAAGGTGACTGCTTCTTTTTGCTCTTCATTTAAATGAACAAGAAGCTCCTGAATCTCCATTAGCTGCTCACTTTTTATTAAGGGATTTGTTTCTTTCCCTTCTGAAGATGTCCAATCTTCCATTAAGATCGTCCTCTTCCGCTCGCGAAGCAGTGATTTGCAGCAATTGACCAAGATGGTTTTGCTCCAGCTGTGAAACGCCTCAGGTTTTTTCAGCTGATCCAGTTTTTCATATACTCGTACAATCATTTCATCCATTGCATCCATCGCATCATGTGTATTCCCCATATAGGTTAGAGCAAGTTTATAATAAGCATCTTTTTCAGACATGATTAAATGAAGCAATGCTTCTTTATTGCCTTTCTTCGCCTTTTTCACTAATCGTCCGGCATTCATCCCTTCACCTCTCTCCTTTATAAGAGTAACAGCTATGGTAAAAAGTTCATTTTTTTTCTTTTTTAGTAAATATTGTTGTTTTTCAGGCAAAAAATATGGGAACGTCTGATTTGGACGTTCCCGTTCTTATTCCGTTAAAGCACCAGTTAATGAAATAAGGTAATTTATTTATTATAATCTTACCAGTGTACTTGAAGTTTATTACCATTTGGGTCATAAAAGTGAAAAAAGGCATGACCATTATTTTCTTTTATATCCTCGACCTTAACTTGATTATCAATTAAGTGTTGATGAAATTTAGATAATTCTGGACTTGTAAAGCCAATGCTAAATTCTTGTTCATTATCAATTGTAAAATGTGCAAATGTTTCATCTTCGGTAGGAACTAAGATAAGTAAGAAAGGTCCTTCATTAACTTTTAAAATTGCAAGTTCCTCAGTATTGTTTAGTAACTGGAGCTCTAATACATCTCTATACCATTGTGCAGACAGTTCTAAATCTTTTACAGGAATTCTAATATAATGTACTTGTTCAATAAATGATTTACTCATAGCCGTCTCTCCTTTATTTAATCCGGTAAATCAAATAGTTCCCTTTCTATATACCTTTTTCCTTCCGATTATTGAATTAACCTGCCCTTCATAATGAGCACCAATGAGTTTAGCTGATTTTCGAAGGGAATACCCCTCAATCATACATTCGATAAACTGAAGTCATTTACTCGGCATATGTGTTCTGTGAAGAGGAGTGTTCATATCTGTGAATGTTTTACAGCACTCTTTGCAGCGGTATCTTTGGCGTTCAATGGTATTGATTGTAGTTTTAACTTGGTATTTACCGAAACGAATGACGTTAGTGGATTGACAATGAGTGCAGGTGTAGCCGTCTTTGTGTTTCTGTTCTGCTACATCTTAGAATACAGACTCTGTTTCTGCTGCACTCCCCAATGAGTTTGTAAAGAACTCCTTCAATCGCTGCTGGTCTCTTCGGCTAAGATTTCTGATTTGGTTAATTATGTCCGCTGACACCATTAAAACTCACTCGCTCTCGGTAATTTTAGTCCACCCAAGAATCTTGGTTGTTGACAAAATACCCTAATGGGTATAATATAAGTCTTGTTCACATCAATTCCTTCATCAAGGAAATTTGGAGGGGTATAGATGATTTATTTTATTACAAGTATAATAGTACTTACATTTATTTTTATATATAATCGGTATTTTCCGGTACGGGGAATCCGCTGCAGCAATATGCCCGAGCTGGAATTGGGCAAAATAGATGTTGTAGACTTAAGAGACTACAATGAGTCATATAAAGATCCGATTCCTGGTGCAATGAATATTCCGATTGCTTATTTTTAAACAGATACTACATGGAGATTCAGCATAAGAAGATCCATGTGATTGCATCGGATAAAATGCAAAGAAATTTTGGCATTCGCGTTCTAAAGCAAAAAGGATTTCAGGTCACTGGATGTACGATTGCAAATACACAGTGTGCTGAGATGAAATCAGCATAATTGAAAGGAGAATCAATATGGAGTACAACGATCAAATGAAAAACCGGGTGAAACGGATTGAAGGCCAGTTAAGAGGCATTCTACGCATGATGGAAGAAGAAAAAGACTGTAAAGATGTGATTACACAGCTTTCTGCCACTAGAACAGCGATTGACCGTACAATTGGAGTTGTCGTCAGCTCAAACTTGGTTGAATGCGTCCGTGCTGCAAATGAGGAAGGCGAAAACACAGAAGAACTTGTAAAAGAAGCGGTGAATCTGCTTGTGCGAAGCAGATAAAATAAAAGGGTTGACACCCTCTTTATTTTTAACTAGTATTATACCCATAGGGGTAAAGGTAATTTTGAAAAGGGAGGAAAAAGAAATGAATATTGATAAGGTTTTAGATGCAAAAGGATTAGCATGTCCGATGCCGATCGTCAAAACTAAAAAAGCGATGAATGATCTTGAAACAGGCCAGATCTTAGAAGTTCTTACAACAGATAAAGGCGCAAAAAATGATTTAACGGCATGGGCTGCTTCTACAGGCAATGAAATGGTTGATATGAAAGAAGAAGACAATGTTTTTGTTTTTTATATAAAAAAAGGATAACCAAGGAGGAAAACAACATGAGTGAAACTAAAAAAACAACAATCGTTCTATTCAGCGGTGATTATGATAAAGCAATGGCAGCTTATATTATTGCAAATGGTGCAGCTGCTTACGATCATGAAGTAACAATCTTTCACACATTCTGGGGCTTAAATGCTCTTCGAAAAGATGAACCTATTACAGTTAAAAAAGGCTTCATGGAGAAAATGTTCGGCAAAATGATGCCAAGAGGCGCAGATAAAATGGGGCTTTCAAAAATGAACTTTGCCGGAATGGGTCCAAAGATGATTAAAGACGTCATGAAAAAACACAATGCCATTCCGCTTCCGCAGCTTATTGAAATGGCGCAGGAACAGGACATTAAGCTTGTTGCTTGTACAATGACTATGGATCTGCTTGGACTTCAGGAAAAAGAGCTTTTGGACAATATTGAATATGCAGGTGTTGCTGCTTATTTAGCAGATGCAGAAGACGGCAATGTAAATCTGTTTATCTAAGATGAATCCAGAAAGGCGTGAACATGCTTGGAAATCGTTAATTATATTCTGATTGGTCTGCTGCTTCTTTTCATCATCAAACGTTTCATTCCTGCTAAAGGAATCAAAACAATATCAGTTGAGCAGCTGAAATCCGAGTTGAAAAATAGAAACAAACAGCTTATTGATGTGCGTACACCAGGGGAGTTTAAAGGGAATCATCTAAAAGGATTCACAAATATTCCTATCCACCAATTAACACAAAAAGCAAACCAGCTTTCGAAGGATAAAGAGGTTATCGTCATCTGCCAAAGCGGCATGAGAAGCCAAAAAGCAAGCAAAACACTGAAAAAGTTAGGATTTAAAGAGGTAACAAACGTAAAAGGCGGAATGAACGCCTGGAATTAAGGAGGAAATGAACATGAAACAATTGACTGCAAAAGAAGTTGAAAATGCTCTGGATTCTTTAAATGTCATTGATGTGCGTGAAGCGGATGAAGTAGCGTCAGGGAAAATTCCTGGAGCAGTAAACATTCCATTAGGCCTTTTAGAATTCCGCATGCATGAGCTTGATAAATCAAAGGAATACACAATGGTTTGCCGTTCTGGAGGAAGAAGCGGACGTGCCGCGCAATTCCTTGAAGGCCAAGGTTTTAAGGTCATTAATATGACAGGCGGTATGCTTGATTGGGATGGAAAAACAGAATAAATTTTTTTACTTTAAAATATACCCCAGCAGGTAAATAGGAGGAATACTTCATGAACTCATTAAAAACAGATATCACTTTAGATGCAAAAGGACTTGCATGTCCAATGCCAATCGTAAAAACGAAAAAAGCAATGAAGGAATTAGAAGCAGGCCAGGTTCTTGAGGTTCTGGCAACAGATAAAGGATCAAAGGCTGACTTGAAGGCATGGGCAGGAAGTTCAGGACACCAGTATTTAGGCACGATTGAAGATGGAGACGTTTTAAAGCATTATTTAAGAAAATCATCAAGCGAGGAAACGGCTGAAAGAAAGTATCCAAATGTAAGCAGCAATGGAGAACTTGAACAGAAGCTTGCAGCAGGGAACATTGTTGTACTGGATGTGCGTGAAGCAGCAGAATATGCATTTAATCACATTCCAAATGCAGTCTCTATTCCACTTGGAGAACTTGAAGACCGTTTGAACGAGTTAAATAAAGAAGATGAAATCTACGTAGTTTGCCGTACAGGAAGCAGAAGTGATTTTGCAGCTCAAAAGCTTGCTGACAATGGATTTTCAAATGTAATAAATGTTGTGCCGGGCATGAGCGAATGGACTGGAAAAACGGAAAATATCTAAAAATAATCGATAAATTCTACATTTGGAGGAATTATGATGGCTAAACAAACGGCAATTATCGCAAGCAACGGCGGATTATTTGACGCTTATAAAGTATTTAATATTGCAACTGCAGCTGCTGCTACAGATTAGGAAGTAGCGATATTCTTTACCTTCGAAGGGTTAAATTTGATTCATAAGGAAGCATATCAGCAGCTTCCAATGCCTGAAGGCAAGGAGCATTTTGCAGAGGGATTTGCAAAAGCTAATGTGCCTGCTATACCTGAGCTTGTTTCAATGGCGAAGGAAATGGGTGTAACATTTATCGGCTGCCAAATGACAATGGATGTTATGGGTCTTGAAAAAGAAGATTTTGTAGATGGCATTGAAGTGGGCGGAGCGGTAACCTTTTTGGAATTTGCTAAAGATGCAGAGATCACATTAACTTTTTAAAAAGCTAAATTTTTTTAATAAAAAATATACCTTAGGGGGTAAAATAAAATGACTTTACAAGCTATGACTGCAAAAGAAGTAACCAAAAAAGTGTTTAACAAAGAAGCATTATTTATTTTGGATGTGCGCAACGAAAGTGATTTTCAGGATTGGAAAATCGAAGGTGAAAACTTCAGCTATCTGAATGTCCCTTATTTTGATTTGCTTGATGGCGTAGAAGAAATTATGGGAAGCATTCCTGCAGATCAAGAAGTGTTAGTTGTGTGTGCTAAAGAAGGATCTTCCATTATGGTGGGCGAGATGCTTGCAGAGGAAGGGCTGTCTGTATCTTATCTAAAAGGCGGAATGAAAGCCTGGAGTGAGCATTTAGAGCCTGTAAAAGTTGGAGATTTAAAGGATGGCGGCGAAATTTATCAATTCGTGCGCATCGGAAAAGGCTGTCTTTCTTATATGATTATCTCAAATAATGAAGCAGCAATTATTGATTCAACGCGTATGACGGATATTTACCTTGAGTTTGCACAGGAAAAGGGTGCAGAAATAAAGCATGTATTTGACACGCATCTTCATGCCGATCATATTTCGGGCGGCAGAATCATCTCTGAAAAAATGAATGCAGCATACTGGCTGCCTCCTAAAGATGCAGGAGAAGTTACATTTGATTACAAGCCATTAGAAGGCGGAACAGATGTCACAATCGGCCGTACAACAATTAATATTCATGCTTTGTATTCTCCTGGCCACACGATCGGATCTACATCATTTGTGATTGATGAGAAGTTCCTGCTTTCAGGAGATATCCTATTCATTGATTCAATTGGAAGACCTGATCTTGCTGGTATGGCAGAAGACTGGGTGGGTGATTTGAGAGAAAGTCTTTATACACGTTATAAAGAGTTATCTGAAGAGTTAATCGTCCTTCCGGCACACTTTATGATCATTGATGAACTGAATGATGATGGCAGTGTTTCTGAAAAATTGGGTGTCCTGTTTGCAAAGAACCACGGTTTAAACATTGAAGACGAAAACGAATTCAGAAAGCTTGTTACTGAGAATTTACCCCCTCAGCCAAATGCTTATCAGGAAATCCGTGAAACAAACATGGGGAAAATCAATCCTGATGAGGAAAAACAGCGTGAAATGGAAATTGGTCCAAATCGCTGTGCAGTACGATAACTCAAACAAATAGGAGGAATTTAGACATGGAAACAGCAAAAGTATTAGATGCAAAAGGACTGGCATGTCCGATGCCGATCGTGAAAACAAAGAAAGCAATGAATGACCTTGAAAGCGGTCAGGTGCTTGAAATTCATGCAACAGATAAAGGGGCTAAAAATGACCTCGCTGCATGGGCAAAATCCGGAGGACATGAGCTTGTAAAACACGAAGAAGAAAGCAATGTATTCAAGTTCTGGATTAAAAAAGGATAAAAAGAAGGGAACCATGTAAGGTTCCCTTTTCTTATAAGGAGGTACAACCATGGATTTTGCATTTATCATAACCATTTTCTTAATCGGTTTTATCGGTTCTTACATTTCCGGTATGCTCGGGATTGGCGGTTCTATCATCAAATATCCGATGCTACTTTATATACCGCCGTTGTTTGGTTTAGCAGCTTTCAGCGCACATGAGGTATCAGGCATCAGTGCGGTTCAAGTTTTCTTTGCCACTATAGGCGGGGTATGGGCCTACAGAAAAGGCGGATACTTAAATAAAACGCTTATCATCTATATGGGTGCAAGCATTCTGATTGGAAGCTTTATCGGAGGATTCGGTTCAAAGACGATGTCTGAGGAGGGAATCAACCTCATCTATGGTATCCTCGCACTAATTGCGGCTATTATGATGTTTATACCTAAAAAGGGGATCGATGACATTCCGCTTGATCAGGTTATCTTTAATAAATGGCTTGCAGCTGTCCTTGCTTTAATCGTAGGTGTTGGGTCTGGGATCGTAGGTGCTGCCGGTGCATTCTTATTGGTGCCGATCATGCTTGTAGTACTGAAGATTCCTACACGCATGACGATTGCGTCGTCTCTCGCCATCACGTTCATATCATCAATAGGCGCGACAGTCGGGAAAATCACCACAGGACAGGTTGACTATTACCCTGCGCTTATCATGGTTGTGGCAAGTTTAATTGCTTCTCCTCTTGGTGCGATTGCAGGGAAAAAAGTAAATACGAAAGTGCTTCAAATCATCCTCGCGGTCCTGATTTTTGCTACTGCAGTGAAGATTTGGATGGACATTTTATAAGAAAAGGAGCGGATATAATTCCGCTGCTTTTTAGGTTAAATAATAATCATAAAATAAAAGGCAAAGCCCAAAATGAATACTAAGATAATAAACGAGAGAAAAATAACAATATTCTTCGACGGCTCAAACGTCTGAGCATCAATCTGCTTCATTTTTTTCAAATAGTCAAAAGTAGAAAAAAGGACAATCGCTATTCCTGAGATGATCGAAACAATCCCAGTGCCCATTGTAATGGTGTCTGCAAGAGAGGAAAGCTTTGACAAAAAGGTGAAATGGATGTTCGTCATCAAAAACCCAATACCAATTATGGCAATAGAGGTTCTGATCCATGCAAGGTAGGTTCTTTCATTCGCAAGATGCTGCTGTATGTAATTTGAACTGATGGTTTTATTCATTTTACTCACCTCATAATTTAAGTTCTACCTTTATTAAATACTATATAGGGTATTTATACAAATGAATTTATCTTATAAAAGTTTTCCCTGAATATGAAGCTTCATGACAAAAAATGTTTTGTTTGTAAAAAGAAAGGAAATAAGATATATATATATATACATAGGGGGGTATTTATTTCCCTGAAAAAATGCATAGGAGGCTTCAATATGTTCTTTCGTTCATTTTTTGATGAAAACCTTGCACACATGTCCTATTTAATCGGGTGTCAAAAAACAGGTGAGGCTTTAGTGGTAGATCCTGCGCGGCACATTGCGCCTTATCTTGAAACAGCAAAGAAAGAGGGATTTGATATATCGGCAATCACTGAAACTCATATTCATGCTGATTATGTGTCTGGTTCCAGGGAGCTTGCTAAAACGACAAATGCTAAGTTATTTTTATCAGATGAAGGCGATGAAAACTGGAAGTATGCGTTCGCAGATGAGTTCGATCATCAATTAATCAAAGATGGTTCGCACTTTATGATAGGCAAAATCGAGATGAAAGTGATACATACACCTGGCCATACACCAGAGAGTCTTTCATTTCTGCTGACAGATAAGGGCGGAGGCTCAGATGTTCCGATGGGAATTTTTACGGGAGATTTCGTTTTTGTCGGAGACGTCGGGAGGCCTGATCTCCTTGAAAAGGCAGCGGGTGTGTCAGGAACTGCTGAAACAGGTGCGGCTTCGATGTTTGATTCTATTTGGAAATTCAAAGAACTGCCTGACTACTTGCAGGTATGGCCCGCCCATGGAGCAGGCAGTTCCTGCGGAAAGTCGCTTGGAGCGGTACCTGTTACAACAGTCGGATACGAAAAGATGAACAATTGGGCCTTTCAGTTTGAAAATAAGGACGAGTTTGCAGAAGAACTGCTGAAAGGACAGCCAGAGCCTCCGAAATATTTTGCGCTAATGAAAAAAGTAAACAAAGAAGGACCGGAGTTTCTGAAGGAAAAGGAACTGCACAAATTAACTTCCGTAAAAGAGCTTGATGAGCGCGAAGGAATTCAGATCATCGATCTAAGACCTTCTGAATCGTTCAAGAAGAAGCACTATAAAGGAAGCCTGAACATTCCTTTCGCTAAAACCTTTGCTAATTGGTCAGGGTGGTTATTAAATTATGATCAGCCCGCCATTTTAATCTGTGAAAGCACCCAGCTGGAACAAGCTGAAAGAATGCTTGAATCAGTGGGGTTTGATGGGGCTGAAGCTTATATTGAGCCAGATGCAATTGAACAGCTTGATCAGTATGAATCCTATGAAGAGATTTCTGCAGCAGAAGCTGATGAAAAACTGAGGATGAATCCTGATGAGTACGCAGTGATTGACGTCAGAAATGATGCAGAATGGGAACAGGGTCATATCCTGGATGCCAAACATATTATGTTAGGCACTATCAGCGATCGAATCGATGAAATTCCTAAAGATAAAAAGCTGCTTGTCCATTGTCAATCTGGTGTTCGATCTGCGATTGGGATGAGTCTTTTGCAGGCGGAAGGGTTTAAAAATGCCATCAATATAAAAGGCGGATACGCATCATGGGAAAACGGAAATCTTCCAACGACAAAAGGGGAGTAAATAATATAGAAAGGGCAGTGTCAAAATTGACGCTGCCCTTCTTTCCTTAGCAGGTATTCAGTATTTCGTTTCTCCAATGGCTGAGATAATGGACCCAATCGCCTGAATCCAGCTTCCGACAGTGTTGATGTTACCGGGATCTTCATTCCGAAGCTGCATGCCGCCAGCAATGGCCTGCATGGAATTTCCTATTGCCTGAAGAAGATTGCCGTATATACTGTACAGCTGTTCGATCGACTTCTCCTGCTCTAATGAATATGCAATGCCTAAACCCCCACCTGTCGCCTGAAGGAGATTGCCTTGAACATCAAGAAGTGTCTGAGTGCGTTCGCTGAAATCAATGATAATTCCTGTGACAACTGTTGAGTTCCCAATTGCCTGAATCATATTGCCGATTTTATTTAAGTTAAATGAGTCAATTGTATCTGCAAGGATTGCATTGCCAGTCCCCTGCAGAACATTCCCCCATAAATTTAAGTTTTCAAGCTGCTGATCTGTGAGGACATTTGAGGGTGTGCTTCCAACAGCCGCAGTCACTGTCCCAATTGCCTGGATCCATGCTCCAAATACAGCTTTATCTTTATTGCTCATCGTTTGACCGCCTACTCTGCAGTTCTCCGCTACTATTTTATAAGATATGCAAAGGCAAATATGAGTGTAACTTTTCGGTCAATAAATTGGCGCTTGTCTCATTTTTCATTAAAGAAAAGTCTTTCCTGACAAGCAAAGAAAAGAGTTTTCAATCTCACAGTCTCTTGTTAAAATTAGGGAGATGCAAAACAAGGAAGGATGAAAAAGCCATGTTTAAAAAACTAGCTTCAGAGGCATTAGGGTTATCCGATATTGGTACGATTATTAGTCCGGCTGATTATGACAAAACGGATGCAGATGATTATGTGATGCATGAGGATAATGAGAAGATCTATTTTTTAATTAAGACAAAGGCAGATGAATATTGCTTTACAAATCTTTCTTTTATTCATGTAGATGGGGCAAATGCTGTCTCTTCTAAAAGAACTCTCAAACGCTATCCTTACGCACAGTATAAATTTTCAGATGTAATGCTTGAGACAGCCGGTAAAATCGATATGGATGTAGAAATAAAATTCAGCCTAGGCAGCCAAAGGTTTGATATTGATGTAAGAAAAGATCAAATTGAACAGCTGAAAGACTTATATAAATCACTTCTTCGCATTGCTGAAATCACACATGAAAATGCTATATACATAGATATGGCATCAAGCAGCCTTGATAAAGCCGTAAACATCCTTCAAAACTCAAGAACAGACAACAATAAGCTCTCTGATACATACAGAGACCTGACTGATTTTGGTTTTACTTGGATGACTTCTGTCCGCGAGCAGTATCATATTAAAGATTTCGGCGAAGTTTTTGAAAAATATATAAATAACTGATGATAGAAAGTCTGCTCATATTCGGGCAGACTTTTTTTTTGTTTAGAGAAATTATAAATTTTATAGATTGTGGATAGTGCAAAAAGGATATCTCCGGTAAGTGCCGGCGCCTAACTCCTCGGTCAGAACGGAACTGCCGCCAAAGACAAAACCGGACTTTACTGTCAGAATCCTTTTCTGCCTGTCGGAGCAGGCCTTGGCGTCTGCGTTTTTGTCGAAAGAAAAAGATGGATTAAACTGGATTTTAGAAGTATTATGTGACTATAAAAATAAATCAGTCACAGAGATTCAGAGAGGATTGAACCCAATGCCAAGAGCATTTACAGAACACGAAAAACAAAGAATCAAAAAAGTTTTACTTGAAAAAGGCAAAGAGATGCTTGAACTTCACGGTATACGAAAAACAAACGTAGAAGATTTGACGAGAGCAGCCGGAATCTCTAAAGGGGCTTTTTATAAATTTTACCCGTCTAAGGAAGTGCTGTTCTTCGAAATTCTGGAGGAACTTGAAAACGAAATGCGCACGAAATTTTTCAGTGAATTATTCGTTCCGGAACTTTCACCGCGGGAAAGCTTTCAATCCAAAATGAGAGGCGCTTTTGCATTTATAGATGAAAATCCTTTAATGAGAAATATCAGCTCTGATGAAATGAATCATTTGCTTAGAACACTGCCGAGAGAGAAATTAGAAGCTCACTCCCAAAATGATGATCGGGAAATCAGAACCTTAGTAACAGCATGGAAAGAGAAGGGATACTTGAAGGATTATGACCCTGATACTGTAGCAGCATTTATCAAAAGCCTGTTTCTTCTTGCCATGCAAAAGCAGGAAATTGGGAGAGAACATCCAAAGGTGATGAACATGATTCTGGAGATGGCTAGTCAACATTTGGTCAATGACGGGGAGTGAGGAGCAAATGAAAAATCAGCGCAAGTGGTATCGCATGTGGAAGATTCTATCTCTGGCTTTCACCGTTCTGGCCGAGGTATATTGGTACCGAATAGTAAGGAAGAAGGATAAAGATTGGGAAGAACTGTGGGTGAAAATCGGCAAGCGGTTTCGCCGGACCTTATTCGAATTAGAGGGTCTGCTGATTAAGGTGGGCCAGATTATGAGCATACGTGCAGATCTTCTTCCTGCCGGCTTTATAAAACAAATTGAGGATTTAGTTGATCAAGTGCCTTCTTCACCTTGGGAGGAAATGAGAGCAGTCCTTGCAAGAGAATGGGGCTGTGCAATTGAAGAAAAGGTTCGATTCATTCAGCCGGAAGCTGTAGCTTCAGCCTCAATTGGAGAAGTCTTTCAAGGTGAATTACTGGATGGAACAAAGGTTGCAATAAAAGTCATGCGCCCCACGATTAAATCAATTGTAAAATCCGATTTCCGGTCCCTCTATGTTGTGATGCTGGCTGCCCGTTACCTTGCCCCAGTTCCTAAAGGATTTATTGACTTTAGAATGCTTTATAAAGAGCTAAAACAAGTGATTGAGAGAGAATTGGACTTTTTGAAGGAAAAAGAAACAGCCAAACACTTCAGTGAACGGTTTAAAACGGTTAAAAAGCTTAAAATTCCCCAGATTTATGAGAGTTTAAGTACATCTGAAGTTTTAGTAATGGAATGGGCGGACGGGGTGCGAATAACGGATGAGGATTTCATGGAAGAGAACGGAATTAACCGGATTGAGTTGGCCGAGCAGCTCTTTAGTCTGTTTTTGCCTCAATGGCTGGAACCGGGAATCTTTCATGCCGATCCCCATGCAGGAAATGTTTTGCTTCAGAAAGATGGTACGATTGTTCTTCTTGATTTCGGAATGATAGGAGAGATATCAAAAAAGGATGCTAAACATTTTCAGGAACTGCTTGCAGCCATTTTAATGAAGAATTACTCAAAAGCCGCGGATGTTCTATTAAACTTGGGCTTTTTACTTCCAGAGGCTGATCCTGCCGTTATTCAAAGAGTTCTTGAAGAGGCGCTGTCATTTGATCTTTCACAATTGAAGCAGCTCGATTTGATTGCTTTAAATAAAGAAATAAATGATAGGGTTAAATCACTGCCCGTACAGGTTCCAACTCGTTTTGTCTTTTTAGGGCGCTCTTTCGTAACGATTGAAGGCATTGTCCGCACGATCAGTCCGGATCAGGAAACAATTGAGATCATCAAACCGGCATTCATTAGCTGGCTAAAGACAAGTGATGCCAATAAGTGGAGACTGCTGGTCAATTGGGTTTATTCACAGCCTGTGTTAAAAGCCTTGCCGATGTTTATAAATGACTTTATAAACTCAGGAAAAACAGAGAAACAGAACCAAAGGAAAGAATTTGAATTTATTATCATTGAAAACCATAAGAAGTCCTCAATCTATTTTGGATTACTTGGAACTGCTGGGATTTTTATATCCATCCTTTTTCACCATAATATCTTGCTTTATGCTTCAGCAGGAGGGGCACTCCTTTCAGCTTTTGCTTATTTTTCTATTTCGGTAAAGGAAAGAAGATGGATGAAAAGGAATTTTTCTGAAAAGAAATAAGCATTTATTCTATATGTAATTCTTAGAGACTGGGACGTAACGATAATCTCCTGAATTAATGCCGAACATTGAATAGTGCGAAAACCATTAAAAGAAAGAGCTATTTTCGCATAAATTGTTGTTTTTCATGATAATGTTGTCCGTTCCTTGCAGCGAGAGGAACTTGCTTTCCGCGGTCCGGCTGGGAGCCTCCTCGGCGTTGCCTGTGGGGTCTTCCAATTTGCTCTATTTCCCGCAGGAGTCAAGTTTATCCGCTGCAATCCACTTAAGGTTTCTAACATTTAGTACTGTAGCAACAATATTTATGAAAAGAGCCAAAGAAAAAAATCCGAACTAAAACGAAATTCAAGTTGGAATTTCACATAATAGTTCGGATTTTTCTTTGGCTGAAAACCATTTGTCCCAGCCTCTTTCTCTTCTATTTCCACTCAAGAATCCCATTTAAATCAGAATAAATACTGTCAGGACTCAAACCAAGCTCCTCCTCCGGCAATCCGCCGCGGTTGATCCAGGCCGCCCTGAATCCAAAGTTTTTTGCACCTGATATATCCCATCCGTTTGATGACATAAAGAGAACTTCTTCACGTTTAACTCCAAGCTCCTTCAGCACAAGTGTGTAAGAGGCCGGTGAAGGTTTATATTGCTTCCCTTCATCGACGCTGATCACATGATCAAAGAAGGGAGAAAGTCCTGATTGTTTGATCAGCGGATCCAGCATATCATGTGATCCATTTGAAAAAATGGCAAGCTTTTTATGGTTCAGCTGAGATAACACCTTTTCAGTCTCTGGATAATGCGAAAGCTTTGTATATTCTGCTATTAAGGCGTCCTCATGTACTTTCACATCCTTTAACTCAAGTGAGTGGAGAGCATATCTTAACGAATCTCTCGTAATCGTCAAAAAGGATTCATAGCTGCCCATGATTTGCCGCAAAAAGGAATATTCCAGCTGCTTCTGACGCCAGACTTTGCTTAATTCTTCTCCTTTGCCCTCGTATAGCTCGTCTCCTTTTTTCTTCACGGAATGGACATCAAACAGAGTTCCGTATACATCAAAAACAAATGCCTTTATTTCATTATTCATAGAGTACCGCCTTTCCCGATTTACTGGGACAATACCCTCTCACTTCGTAAGTATAAACAGAATCTAAATATGGCGATTACTTGAACAAGACTTCTAATTATCTGAAAATGGAAGTATTCATAGTTGCTTATTTGTTTTACATTCATGTAAATTGATGGGTAACAAGTTTTTAAGAAAAGGTGATCGTTTGAAGATAAATACAGCGAAGTTTATAGCAATTTTATCGGTACTGGCGACAGTCTTATGGATTTTTGGTTTGGGCTGGACGATTAACAGCTATTTTTTCAGCAAGCCGGATGCCAAAGTACACTCGGATTCTGCTAATGAAGCCGAAGTCAGCAAATCAGATGAAGACTATCAAATTGTAGCACTTGGCGATTCATTGACGCGCGGAACAGGTGATCAGTCAGGCAAGGGGTATATTGGCTATTTAGTAGATGAGCTTAAAGAAAAGACAGACCGGGATATTAAGCTTTCGAATTTAGCGATTAAAGGCCAAGTCTCAGATCAGGTAGTGAAGCAGCTTCAAAAACCTGAGATCAGAAGACAGGTCAGCGCCGCAGATACAATTGTTATGACCATTGGCGGAAATGACCTTTTTCAAGGCGGACAGGCGCTTGAGAATTTGTCATCAGCGGAAAATGATCAGGCTAAAGCAAAATATTTAGCGAACTTAAAGAAAATCATTGGGGAACTTCGCAAGGTAAATCCTGAAGCAGCTGTATATTATGTGGGTCTTTACAATCCCTTTAATGACCTGGAGGATGCAAAAACAACTTCTGCTATTGTAAGGCAGTGGAATTTTGAATCTGCTGAAATTGCAGCGAACTATCCAAAGGTTGTCATGGTTCCGACATTTGATCTATTTGAGCAGAATGTAAACGATTATTTGTACAGCGACAAGTTTCATCCGAATTCAGAAGGCTACAAGCTGATTGGAGAGCGGCTGGCATCTTTGATCGTGTTCAGCGGGGAGGGAAATCAGGATGACTAACTCAAACGAAACACTGGTGGTTGAAAATCTACGGAAGAAAATAGGCAAAAAAGAAATCATCAAAGACATCTCTTTTCAGCTTGAAAGGGGAGAAGTGTTTGGATTTCTTGGTCCAAATGGCGCAGGCAAAACAACAACGATCCGCATGCTTGTCGGATTGATAAAAGCAACGTCAGGCAAGATTACCATCTGCGGTCATGATCTTAAATCTGATTTTTCAAATGCCATCAAAAATATCGGCTGCATTGTTGAAAATCCTGAGCTGTATCCTTATTTGACAGGACTTGAAAACCTTCACTATTTCTTTAGAATGGTTCCTGGACTTCCTAAGGAGCGCATCGATGAAGTCGTAGAGCTTGTCGGGCTGCAAAATCGGATTGGCGACAGGGTGAGCACTTATTCGCTGGGAATGCGCCAGCGCCTTGGAATCGCACAAGCATTATTAGGCAAGCCGAACGTGCTGATCTTAGACGAGCCGACAAACGGACTTGATCCTGTGGGCATCAGAGAGATGCGGGAATTCATTCGCTTTTTAGCTGAAAAAGAAGGCTTGAGTGTTCTTGTATCTTCCCATTTACTAAGTGAGATTCAGTTAATGTGCGACAGGGTCGCGATCATTTCTAAAGGGGCCATTCTTAAAGTAGATACAGTTGAGCACCTTCTTGCTGAAAAAGAACGGGTCATCTGGAGACTCGATCCGTTTGAAAAAGGAAAGGCCATCTTGGCGGGAGAAACAACCCTGATTGCCGAATATGATGACCGAATCATTACCTATAATGAGGAAGAAAGCATTCCCGCATGGAATGAGAAATTAGTTGGAGCCGGTGTAAAAGTGCGTGAAATTCAGACAAAATTGCCTACACTTGAAGATTTGTTTATCGAGCTGACTGAAGGTGAAACCATTGATTAACCTTGTCTATAATGAAATGATCAAAATCATCCGGAAAAAGCGCCTTTTTATCATTGCCGGCATTTTAGCCGTACTCGTCGGACTCTTCACATATGCACAAATGAAAGAAGCGAAAACCCTGCAGGAAGAATTGGGAACAACCGATTGGCGTTCTCAATTGCAGCAGGAAATTATCAATGCACAAAACAGATTGAGCTCTAGCGGCATCTCTGCAGAATGGAAGAAATATTTGCAAATCCGGATGGAGCAGCAGCAGTACTACCTGGATAATGACATTAATCCGAGCGCTCCAGGAGCCCCAACCTTTATGAGGATGTTTGCCGAGAATTCAATTGACCTCCTGCTGCCGCTGATGGTCATGGTCATTGCAGCCGATCTCGTCTCTTCAGAGGCAACAAGGGGTACAATCAAGCTGCTGTTAACAAGGCCGGTTAAAAGGTGGAAGATCTTATTAAGCAAGTACATCACATTAATATTATCGGTCTCTTTTATCGTCTTATCGCTCGGAGTGCTGTCCTATCTCATATCAGGAACCGTCTTCGGATATGGGGGATGGAACATGCCGATCCTGACCGGGTTTACCGTTCAGGGGGAGGACTTGAACACCGATCAGGTACGATTGGTTGAACAGTGGCAGTACATTTTAATGGAGCTTGGATTAGTATGGTTCGTGGCTGTTGTCGTCGGAACCTTGACTTTTACACTCTCCGTGCTCATGAAAAGCACTGCCTCTGTTATGGGAGTCATGCTCGCAGCATTGATTGCAGGAGCGATTTTGGCGAATATGGTCTCCTCATGGGAATCAGCCAAGTATTTTTTCATGGTCAACCTAAGATTGACTGATTATGTAGCCGGCATGGCGCCTCCTATCAACGGGATGACTCTGGGCTTCTCCATGAGTGTCCTCGGCATCTGGGCAGCAGCCGGACTGATTGTTTCGTTTGTCGTGTTTTCGCGCAGGGATATTTATTGAGTGGCAGCCGCTTGGTAGCGGCTGTTTTTTTATTTGGCTCTTTTCGTAAATATTGTTGCTACCAGACTAAATGTTAAAAACCTTAAGTGGAGCGGAAAGGAACGGACAACTTTTATCATGTAAAACAACAATCTATGCGAAAACAGTCTTTTATTTAAAATGAGGAATTTAGTAAGAATAATGAAGTTTTCGGTTTGGCTAATCACAAGAAATCGTTCCTGCAGCCTTATCAATCTACAAAAAAGCACCCGCCAACTAAGCGGGTGCAAAAGTGAGAATATAACCTGAGAACGAATTGTAAAGCTATTACTTTAAATTACTTAAACCTGCTGCGGAACCTGAAGTCCAAGTCCCTGAGCTACACGCTGGCCGAATTCGGGATCAGCTTTATAAAGATGCGCGATTTGGCGCAGTTTGATTTCATCTTTCGTGACCGGAGCCATTGCTTCAACATAGTTTTGAACAAGTCGGGCACGTTCTTCTTCACTTTGGAGGCGATAAAGGTCTCCAGGCTGAGTGTAGTGATCGTTATGATCGTAAGAGACGCTGTCTGCAACGCCTTGAACAGGGTATGCCGCCTGTTTGTTTTCAGCTGATTCTGCTGGTCCGCCGAAGCTGTTTGGCTCGTAGTAGACAGAGCCGCCGCCGTTGTTGTCAAAGCGCATTTGGCCGTCTCGCTGGTAAGTGTTGACTTCATTTTTAGGACGGTTAATCGGCAGTGCCTGATGGTTCGCACCTACACGGTAGCGATGTGCATCATGGTAGGCAAACAAACGGCCTTGAAGCATTTTGTCCGGAGATACGTCGACTCCAGGCACAAGTGTTCCAGGAGAGAATGTAGCCTGCTCGACTTCTGCAAAGTAGTTTTCCGGATTGCGGTTTAGAACCATGCGGCCAACCTCAATTAACGGATAGTCTTTTTGTGACCATACTTTAGTAACATCGAATGGATCGAAGCGATATGTGTCCGCATCTTCTAAAGGCATGATCTGCACGTACATTTTCCATGCAGGGAAATCACCTTTTTCAATGGCATTAAACAGGTCTTCTGTGTGGTAGTCCGGATTTTCTCCAGCAATTTTAGCTGCAAGTTCCGGAGCAAGGTTTTGGATGCCCTGTTCTGTTTTGAAGTGATATTTAATCCACACGCCGTCGCCTTCAGCATTTGTCCATTTAAATGTATGGCTTCCGAAGCCATGCATATGACGGAACGTTGCCGGAATACCGCGGTCAGACATCAAGATTGTTACCTGATGAAGAGATTCAGGTGAAAGAGACCAGAAATCCCAAACAGCATCTGGATTTTTCAAGTGTGTTTGCGGATGGCGCTTTTGTGTGTGGATGAAATCAGGGAATTTAATTGCATCGCGAATGAAGAAAACCGGCGTATTGTTTCCGACCAAGTCATAGTTTCCTTCTTCTGTATAGAATTTCAAAGCAAATCCGCGCGGGTCGCGCACTGTATCAGCTGAACCGTTTTCTCCGGCTACAGTTGAGAAACGGACGAACATAGGTGTGCGTTTACCCAATTCTGATAAGAAATTTGCTTTTGTATATTTTGTTACATCATTTGTTACTTCAAAATAACCATGTGCTCCTGCACCTTTTGCATGAACGACGCGCTCAGGCACACGTTCTCTGTTAAAGTGTGCAAGCTTCTCTAAAAGGTGGACATCTTGAATTAACGTTGGACCGCGAGAACCTGCTGTTATTGAATTCTGGTTGTCCCCGACAGGCGCACCCCAACTAGTAGTAAGATTTTTTCTCTCATTACTCATAAATCGAATCACCTCATAGTTTTATATTATTTAACCCATTTATAATGATAACATCTCTCAGTAAAAAATCAATATTATTTTATAATTATTATAAATTAATAGTTTGTAAAAATAGTTTGCATAATCAATCCGATAAATTCGTTCTTCAATCTTGAAATCCTCTCATATAACTTTTTTAATGAAAAATATAGGGTATGTGAAACATAAATATATCTTGCAATTGTTGAAATTATTTGAAATAATTAATATATGAACACATACTCATATAATGTTGAATTGGGGGGATTGAAAATGGGGCACTCGCATAATCATCACGGCCATGAGGGGCATCATCACCACCACCACCATACAAGTAATAAAAAGGCGCTCCTTCTGGCATTTTCCATTATCACTCTTTTCATGATTGTGGAAGTGATCGGGGGATTGCTGACAAATAGTCTGGCGCTGCTGTCTGATGCGGGACATATGCTCAGTGACGCAGCAGCATTGGGTTTAAGCTATCTTGCAATGACATTTGGAGCAAAAGGCGCTTCAACATCTAAAACGTTCGGCTATAAAAGGTTTGAGATTTTGGCTGCCTTTATTAACGGCCTCACATTAATCATTATTGCACTCTATATATTCGCAGAAGCATATCAGCGCTTTATCGATCCGCCTGAGGTCATCAGTTCTGGCATGCTCTTGATTTCCAGTATTGGTCTGCTTGTCAATATCGCGGCTGCTTTTATCCTGATGCGCGGTGATAAGGAAGAAAATCTGAATGTAAGAAGTGCTTTCCTGCATGTTATTGGCGATATGCTTGGTTCTGTTGGCGCAATTATCGCGGCGCTTCTTATTATGTTTTTTGGCTGGGGCTTGGCAGATCCAATCGCGAGTATTATTGTTGCGGTGCTGATTATCATCAGCGGTTTCCGCGTGACGAAGGATTCTTTTCATATTTTAATGGAAGGTGCACCTGGGAATTTGAAAACGGATGATATTCGGGCTGCTCTCCTGACAATGGAGGAAGTGTGCGGCGTCCATGATTTGCATGTATGGTCGATTACGTCAGATTTCCCGGCTCTAAGCTGTCATTTAGTAGTTGAGAGCGGGGAGAATCAGCAGGACTTATTGAAAAAAGCCAACCGGATCCTGCATGATCAATTTGGACTGCATCATACAACGATTCAGATTGATCGAAAAGATTCAGCATGCTGCGGGGATGATCATTGTAATTAAAAAGAGACACGGTTGTGTCTCTTTTTTGTGGTGTTCGGCTAAATAAATAGGATTATGGCTAAATTTACAACAAAACGGTGATCGCAAAAAAAGCGTTTGGTTAAATGAAGTCCCAATTGGGGGAACATCGCATTACACGGTGTCCAGCTCCACCTCCTAGTCCCTCGGCCAGAACAAATTCCCCCAAAAAGGCGGGAACCGGACTTTTCGGGTGAATTCTTATCTGTCTGTCGGGCCTGACCAGTCGGTTCCGCTTTTCGTGGTGTCTAGCTCCACCGCCCAACTCCTCGGCCAGAACGTCTCATCCAGCAAAGGCAAAAAGCGCCTTCACTGGCTGAGACTTATCTGTCTGTCGGAGCTAAACGGGCGGTTCCGCTTTTCGGTTAATGCCTAGCATGCTCAATCGTCTGCTTCAATAGCCCGATAACGTGTTCGTCGTCATGTGAATAGAATAAGGTTGTCCCTTCGCGGCGGAATTTGACGAGACGGAGGTTTTTTAGAAATCTCAGCTGGTGGGATACGGTTGATTGGAGAAGAGATAATGTATCGGCAATTTCATTTACGGATCGTTCCCCTTGGGTGAGCAGGTTTAATATGCGAAGCCGTGTCGGATCCGACAGCGCCTTGAAGGTCTGGGAAGCGATGAAAAGGGTTTCTTCGTCCAGGTCCTGAAACGTGTCTGCGTCTAGGTTTTCTTTTTTCATCGTGAGTCTCCTTCTGACTTCTTATGTAAATTCATTATAGGAAAGATTATCTATTTATACAAACATTCAAATTGTTGTTTGACTGTTCATGCTTCCCTGCATATACTTTAATCAAATGAACGTTTGAATGAATAGGATGTGATGAAGTGAAGATGCAGGATGTATGTGAAATAACTTGTGTGGATTCGGAAAAAGTGGAACGGGTTAAGAATAAGCTTCGCGGGCAGGAAACGGCTAATGTGACGAAAATCTACAAAGCCCTTGCTGATGATACTCGATTGAAAATTGCTTATGCGCTTTTAGAAGAAGAGGAGCTTTGTGTCTGTGATGTGGCGAATATCGTCGGGGCTACCACTGCGACGGCATCGCATCATTTAAGGCTTTTGAAAAATACGGGGCTTGCTAAATTCCGCAAAGAAGGAAAGCTAGTCTATTATTCATTGGATGATGATCATGTAAAGCAGCTGATTCAGCTTGCATTTGAACATCAGGGGGAGATGAGCCAGCGTGGGAGCAGAACAATCGGCTGAAAAAAACGTGTACCGGGTTCAGGGATTTACCTGCGCAGGCTGTGCCGGGAAATTCGAACGCAATGTAAAAGAACTTGATGGTGTAACCGATGCCAAAGTGAATTTCGGTGCCGCTAAATTAACAGTGATTGGCAAAGCGAGCATGCGCGATATTGAAAAAGCAGGTGCGTTCGAGCATCTTAAAATTCTTTCTGAAAAGGGAGCCGTTCAAGCGCCTAAAGAAACATTCCTAAAAAAATACGGTGCACTTCTGGTATCAGCACTGTTCATAGTGATGGGCTATTATGCTTTATTTTCATATGGGGAAGAGAGTGCCCCGTCTATCTTTGCCTTTTTGGCTGCCATCATCATCGGAGGATACTCCCTGTTTATCACAGGGTTTAAAAATTTGATTCGACTTGAGTTTGATATGCGAACGCTCATGACGATTGCCATTATTGGCGCCGCCATTATTGGGGAATGGAGCGAAGGGGCTGTTGTAGTTATCCTGTTTGCCATCAGTGAAGCCCTGGAATCCTACTCAATGGACCGGGCTCGCAAGTCCATTCGTTCGTTAATGGATATCGCTCCGAAAGAAGCGTTAATTAGACGAAACGGCGTTGAAAGCTCCATTTCCGTGGATGAAATTGAAGCCGGCGATATAATGATTGTGAAGCCGGGCCAGAAAATTGCCATGGATGGAGTTGTTGTTAAAGGGGTATCTGCTGTTAATCAGGCGTCCATCACGGGTGAATCGCTCCCCGCAGAAAAAGAACCTGGGGCGGAAGTGTTTGCAGGAACTCTTAACGAGGAAGGCTTGCTTGAAGTAAAGGTTACCAAGCTTGCTGATGATACGACGATTGCTAAAATCATTCATTTAGTAGAAGAAGCTCAGGCGGAACGCGCACCATCGCAGGCATTTGTAGACAAGTTTGCAAAGTGGTATACACCTGCGATTATGGCGGTTGCCTTTTTAGTCGCTGTTATTCCGCCGCTGTTTTTCGGCGGTATGTGGGATACTTGGATTTATCAGGGATTAGCCGTTCTGGTTGTCGGCTGTCCGTGTGCACTTGTCATCTCAACACCTGTTTCCATTGTCACGGCCATTGGAAACGCTGCGAGAAATGGAGTTTTAATCAAAGGCGGTATTTACCTTGAAGAATTAAGCCGAATCAAGGCGGTTGCCTTTGATAAAACAGGCACCTTAACAAAAGGGGCTCCTGTGGTTACCGATTTTGACGTTTTACAATCGGGAATTTCACAGAATGACTTATTTAAATTGGTAAGTGCGCTTGAATATAGATCACAGCATCCGCTTGCTTCTGCGTTTATTAAAAAAGCAGAGCAGCAGGAGCTCGATTATAAATCTCTGATTGTAGATGAATTCGCGTCCATCACTGGAAAAGGCATTAAAGGAAAGATTGAACAAGAGTGGTACTACGTTGGAAATGTTTCGCTGTTTGAAGATATGCTGGGGCGTACACTTGAAGGTGAATTAAGAAACAAGGTTGATTCTTTGCAGAAACAGGGAAAAACAGTCATGCTCGCTGGTACGAATGAAGTGGTGCTTGCTGTATCAGCAGTGGCAGACGAGGTCCGTGAAAGCAGTGTCCGTGTTGTGAAGCAGCTAAAAGAGCTTGGCATTCAAAAGACCATCATGCTGACGGGGGATCATGCAAGTACCGCGGCAGCAATCGGACATCAGTTAGAAGTGTCTGAGATTCATGCTGAGCTGCTTCCTCAGCATAAACTGGATGCCGTGAAAAAGATACAAGGTGAATACGGGGCAGCCGCAATGGTGGGGGATGGCGTAAATGATGCTCCTGCCCTTGCTGCAGCATCAGTT
Organism: Metabacillus idriensis; assembly: GCF_009674765.1. GTDB lineage: Bacteria > Bacillota > Bacilli > Bacillales > Bacillaceae > Bacillus_P > Bacillus_P idriensis. The sequence continues at coordinate 504,513 of NZ_WKKF01000002.1, forward strand.
GGTATCGCGATGGGAGGAGCTGGGACGGATACGGCTCTTGAAACAGCAGATGTTGCCCTAATGGGAGATGATCTGAAAAAACTGCCACTTGCGATTGAACTGAGCCGCAAAACGCTTGTCATTATTAAGCAGAACATCGCCTTTGCCTTAGGGCTCAAACTGCTTGCCTTGCTGCTCGTTGTTCCAGGATGGCTGACATTATGGATCGCGATTTTTGCAGATATGGGTGCGACTTTGCTTGTTACGTTAAATGGATTGAGGCTTTTAAGAGTGAAGGAAAAGAAAGACAGCTAGCATGAACCGATTAGTGGTTCATGCTCTTTTTTTTAGGAGGGCTAGAAATTGAGGACTTTATCTTGAAAAGAAGAATGGCAGCTGAATTTTTGGATAGTCGCTAAATCAGAAAATCTTCATTCAGTTAAAATAATTGGCAAACCGGCTATAAGAACCTTTATTTCAGCTAAAAAGAAAAACTCCAGCTTCTAAAGCCGGAGCAGAACGGTCTTTTTCTAACGAATCAGGTACACAGCCGATTTCTAATTAAAATGAGGTGCCAGTATCCCTTTTAATATCGCAGCACTTTTCCTGAATTTATCCTGTTCTTCAGCATTCAGGTCAAGCTCAATAATGTCGCGGATTCCCTCGCGGTTAATAACAGCCGGGACTCCGATATAGACATCTTTTTCTCCGTAGTGTCCGTCAAGATGAGCAGAAACGGTCAGGACGCAATTTTCATTGTGAAGGATTGCCTTCGTAATGCGGACAAGTCCCATTGCGATTCCATAGTAGGTTGCCCCTTTTCGATTAATAATCTGATAGGCTGCATCCCGAACGTTTTTAAAGATTTCATCTAAATCTTCTTTTTTGTAGTCTTCGCTTCGTTCAATCATCTTCATGACAGGGATTCCGCCGACATCCGCAGAGCTGTAAACAGGAAGCTCGCTGTCACCGTGCTCGCCGATTATGTAGGCATGAACGTTATTTGGAGCTATTTTAAAATAATCTCCAAGCAGATAGCGGAAGCGGGAAGTATCAAGGATGGTTCCTGAACCTATCACCCGTTCTTTCGGCAGGCCGCTGTATTTCCATGTTGCGTAGGTAAGGATATCAACTGGGTTCGTTGCTACTAGAAATATTCCGCGGAATCCGGATTTCATCACGCTTTCGGTAATTTCTTTGAATATGGCCAGGTTTTTCGCTACAAGATCAAGGCGGGTTTCGCCTTTCTTCTGGTTAGCCCCTGCACAAATGACAACAATATCTGCGTGTTTGCAATCCTCGTATTCTCCGAGACGGATGGCGGTAGGATTTGGCGCAAACACTTTTCCATGATTAAGATCCATTACATCCCCAAGCGCTTTTTCGGCATTAGCATCAATTAAAATCAGTTCATCAGCTATTCCTTGATTCATGAGAGCAAATGCGTAGCTGGATCCGACAAATCCGGTTCCAACCAAGACTACACGGTTTATCTTTTCTTGTGCCATTGTGCAACACCCTTTCATATAATTGTGAAATACTTCACAATATAATTTTACCTTATTAAGGAAGAAATGTCTATTATAAATACAGGTAATCAACGATTCATCAAAAACATAATGCAATTATAATCGTGTTAGTTTTTTTGACATTAAGTTATAATAATTTTTAGAAAATTGGTTGACTATAGAAAAATATACGTTAAAATAGAAAATGATTAACTCATGTTATATTTTATAACATACAATGTTATGAAATAAGCAATAGGAGGACATTAAATTGGATTCTATCTATCTGTTAAATAGTTTATGGGTGGTTCTGGGAGCAATTTTGGTTATTCTCATGCAGGGCGGATTCATTCTGCTTGAAGCAGGATCTACACGCATGAAAAATGCCGGTCATATTGCCGGAAAGACGATTTTTACATTTGGCCTTGCATCACTTGTGTTTTGGGCTGTGGGCTTTGGATTTATTTTTGGAGACAATGCTAATTTCTTTGTCGGTTTATCCCACTTTTTCTATTCAGGATATGAGCTGGAAGGGATGAATCTTTCTTCATCTGTCTTCTTTCTGTTCCAGCTTGCTTTTGCCGGAATTGCAATAACAATTGCACTTGGTGGATTTGCAGAGCGTGCTAAGATGTCAATCTATCTTGTCTTTACGGTGCTTTTCTCAGCACTTGTCTATCCTGTGGTTGCACACTGGATCTGGGGCGGAGGCTGGCTGGCAGAACACGGTAAACAGGATTTTGCCGGCTCTACGGTTGTCCATTTAACGGGTGCAATGGCAGCTTTTGCGGCGACAATTTTACTGAAGCCCCGTATTGGGAAATTCAATCAGGATGGTTCTGCTAATAACATTTTTGGGCATAATCAGGTGTTTACGGCTTTAGGAGTTTTGGTGCTGTGGATTGGCTGGTTTGGATTTAATGCAGCAAGCACACTTGGAGTAGAAGATGGATTTTTCGGTTATGTTGCTCTGAATACGAATCTTGCTGCGGCAGCTGGTGCGGTTGCAGCGCTTATCGTTTCATGGGCAGTGCTTGGGAAATCAGATGTGCCGACGATGCTTAATGGTGCACTCGCGGGTCTTGTAGCGATTACAGCATCATGTGCGTTTGTAGATACGTGGGCAGCCGTTCTTATCGGTTTTATCGCTGGAATCCTAGTTTTCTATAGTGTGAGATTTTTTGAAAAGAGAAAGATAGATGATCCAATCTACGCATTATCTGTTCATGGGGCAGCAGGAGTTTGGGGAACCATTTCAACTGGATTTTTCGCAACACCTGAACTTGCGGCAGTTGGAAAGCCGGGATTATTCTACGGCGGAGGTTTTGAACAATTAGGGGTTCAGATCATGGGTGTCGGCGTATCGGGAGCTTATGCCTTTGCCGTTTCGTTTATCATTCTTTTTGCTGCTAAAAAGCTGATGGGCGGTCTTCGTGTAACAGAAGAAGAAGAAATTATGGGGCTTGATATGAGTGAGCATGGAAGTTACGGCTATCCTGAAGTATTCTTATCAAAAGAGGATAAGATCAGCTCTTAATTCCGGAGCGAAAGGGAAGTGCTGTAAATGGGAGAAAGCTACGAATCAATTCGTTCATGGAAAGATGAAGAGATTAAAAAATATACATCTGATACGCAATCATTAAATAAATTCCATGATAAAGTCATGCGGGCGGTTTTTGAAGTATCTCTGCAAAAGCTGAAGGAGGAAAAAGGGACTCCTCCTTCGCCATTTTCGTGGTTTGTGATGGGGAGTGCAGGGAGATTTGAACAGGGGGTCATCAGTGATCAGGATCATGGAATGGTTTATGAAAAAAGCGGTACGGATGCAGATCAGTACTTTCTGGCGCTTGGAAAAGAAGTTTCCCTAGGTCTTCATCTTGCAGGGTATCCTTATTGCGAAGGAAAAGTCATGAGCTCAAATCCTGTCTGGTGCAAATCGCTTGGAGCTTTTGAAGAACAGCTTTTAAGATGGATGGAGGAAGTAAGCTTTGAGTCTATGAGGTACCTGCAGATTTTTGTGGATGCAAGAGTGCTTGCGGGAGAAGAAGCATTTATTGATCATTTAAAAAAAGGAATTGATAAGTGCCAGAAAAAATCTCCGAAGCTATTAAAACGCTTTATGGATAATATCATGCATCTCAAGCCTTCTGTTGGTCCTCTTGGGCAAATCTTCACTGAAAGCAGCGGTCCTTATCAGGGATCACTCAATTTAAAGCAAGCTGCCTTTTTACCTTACGTAAATGCAGTTAGAATCCTTGCCATTAAAGAAGGAGTGTTAGCTGCCTCCACAATGGAACGGATAGATGAGCTCAGCAAAGACGAGTTTTATCGAAACGAGCTGGGGGATTATAAAACCAGTTTTGCCAAACTCCTGCAGTTTCGAATGTCTAATTTAAATAGAATCCAAGAATACGATGATGTCCATTACCTTCCCATTCAGAAGCTCGGCCGTGCAGAGAAAAAAGAAATGAAGACCATTCTGAAAAACGGAAAAAAACTGCATCACTTTGTACAGGGAATCATTGAAAAGGGTGTTCATAAATGAAGTCGAATCCGTTCGTTCATTTTATTAGAGAGGTGCATGGAAAGTTTCAAACGAGTGTTTTTGGAACGGCTCAAAGCGGGCAAAACTCCCAGCAAATCGCGTTTCTGCGTCAGCTGCAGCGCGAAATGAAAGCTGAAGAGGCGCTGTCGGTTCCACTGGATGATTTGAATGTGGTGGTCTTTGATATTGAAACAACCGGTTTTTTTCCAGAGCAGGGGAACGAAATCATTTCCATCGGTGCAGTGAAGGTGAGCGGGTGCACGCTGCAGGAAGAGGAACGTTTCTACTCGCTTGTCAGGCATGAAAATGGGATGTCTGATGAAATCAGTGAGTTAACGGGGATTAGGAATGAAGACTTAAAGGGTGCTCCCTCTCTTGAAGAAGCCATGATTGAATTTTTAAAGTTCGTAAAAGGAGATACTCTTGTTGCTCATCACTCATCTCATGAAAAAAACTTTATGCAGCATGCAAGCAGGAAACTGTTCCGCGCTGCGTTCAAGCACCGGATAGTGGACACTTCTTTTTTATACCGCATTGCTGAACCGAATGCAGAGTTTGTAAGACTTGAAGAATGGTGCGATCATAAACAGATTGCAGTCATAAACCGTCACCATGCATTAGGCGATGCGATCTTGACAGCAAAACTATGGTGTAAATATGTTGAGGACGTAAAAGGGCTCGGCTGCAGAAACCTGCGTGATATTTACGAACGGATCGCCATACTGTGATAAAAAACATTACTTCAGTAAAAGAAGCAATGTTTTTTTTATATGGATGGTTCAAATTGTATATTTTAGGGGTAAGGTAAATTATAGACATTTAAAGTCGAGGGGGAAAAAGGTTTGAAGCAGGCAATGTTAATTGTAAATCCATCTTCAGGCAAGGAAAAAGGAACTGAATATACGGAACACGCTTTAAATACAATGAAGAACATGGGCTATGAAACAGAGCTTCGCACGACAAAAGGCGAGGGTGATGCTATGAATTTTGCCAGGGAAGCCTGTGAACGAAAGCTTGATTTTGTTGCGGCAATGGGCGGAGACGGCACGATAAATGAAGCCATAAACGGGATTGCAGAACAGGATCACCGGCCTTTATTCGGTTTAATCCCCCTCGGTACGGTAAATGATTTTGCGAGAGCACTCAATATTCCGCTCGATCCTGAAGAGGCCATTTCTATTTTGGAGCAGCAGCACACAAGGAAAACGGATGTTGGAAAAATCAATGATCGATATTTTATTAATATAGTAGCTGTCGGCGCTTTAGCTGAGGCATCTTTCTCTACACCTGTTGAGCAGAAAACAAAACTTGGTCCGCTTGCCTACATCATTGAAGGAGTAAAAAAGATGAAGGAGAAGCAGCCTTTTGAACTCCGGGTTCAATCCGATGCGGGTGTATGGGAGGGTGAAGCTTTGCTGATGCTTATAGCCCTGACAAACTCAGTCGGCGGATTTGAAACGATCGCACCAGAAGCAGAGGTAAACGACGGCATGCTTCACGTCATCATTATTAAAGATGTTGCCCTGCCGCAATTTCTGCTCCTGCTCCCGAAAATAATGACGGGTGAGCTTGCAAGCAGCGAGCATGTTGAATACTTAAAGGTGCCAATGATAGAAGCTTCCTCCACTTATGAAATGATTGCAAATATCGACGGTGATGAAGGGGATAAGCTTCCGATAAAAGTAGAAAATCTGAAAAGACACATTGAAATACTGGTTCCAAAGGAAGAATAGGAGGTTCGTTATATGAATATAACGATTACTGAACAAGCTAAAAGCAAGTTAAGTGAAATACCTGATGATAAGCTGATCCAGCTATCTTTTGACCGGGGCAGCTGTGATATTGTGAATACGCTGTATGAAATGAAAGTCATTAATAAAAGAGAAAAGGAACCGTATGAAAAAGTGATTACATCAGAAAAGCTGGATTTTATCGTTGATGATGACTTTGAAGATACATACGATCATGAGCTGACGATTGATTACTCGAACCATTTTTTTGTATTTAAAAATAAAAATCAGACATTTAATAATAGAATAGGGCTGCGGTATGTTTAGAGAATGGAGAAATACAATGCCTTTCTCTTTTTTTTTTAAGTTTTTTTCGTAAACTTTGTTGCTATTAAATAAAATGTTTATACCCTAAGTGGATTGTAGCGGAAAGTAACGGACAAAATTTATAATCGATCACAACAATCTATGCGAAAACGGCCTTTTTATATTATTTGATTGCCATGCTTTTACATCACCTGAAAACAAAAACACAATGTTCAGAAAAAAAGATATTGCAAACGCTAACAAGATAAAGTATGATTTCAATCAAAGGGATCCGAAACGTTTTGGAGGAAATAATTTTGACGACAATTAAGGACATTGCGAAGGCCGCAGGAGTATCCGTTACGACTGTTTCAAGAGCATTGAACGGCTATTCGGATGTGAATGAAAAGACGAGACAAAAAATTTCCAGAATTGCTAAAGAATTAAACTACAGTCCTAATACGCTTGCTCGGGGATTGGTCATGAAGAAATCAAAAACCATCGGTATGCTCGTTTCAGGCATGGACCGCGTCAGTTCGAAGGATAATTTCACCTTTGAAGTACTGTCAGGGGTTAATGAATGCATTTCTGAGCGGGATTACGATCTGGTGCTTTTCAGTACAACGACAACAAAACAGCGGGAGAAAACCTATTCCCAGCTATGCAGGGAACGGCGGGTAGACGGAGCCATTCTTCAAGGAATGAAAATCGATGATCCTTATTTAAAAGAGGTTGTTGAGAGTGATATTCCCTGTATGCTCATCGATATTCCCATTGCATCAAACAGTGTTGGCTATGTAACGACAGATAATGTGCTCGGAGCAAAGCGGGCTGTTGAACATTTAATCAGCTTGGGACATACAAAAATAGCACTGATCAATGGCCATGATCAAGCGTATGTCAGCAAACAAAGGTTAAAAGGCTATTTAGATGCACTAATGGAAGCAAAGCTTGAAGTGAATGAAGACTGGATCGTCAGCGGTGATTTTTCCGAGGAAAAAGCGGAATTGGTTACTGAAAAGCTTCTTAGAGAACACCCTGAAATAACGGCCGTTTTTTGTGCAAGTGATTTAATGGCGCTTGGGGCCATGAAAAGTGCGAAAGCATCAGGCACACCTGTTCCAGAAGGGCTATCTGTAATTGGCTATGACAACATTCTGCTTGCTGCCTACTCTAATCCTGCATTAACGACAATGGCCCAGAATAAATTTGAACTTGGCTACCAGGCTGCAAATTCTCTGATCGATATGCTTGAAGGAAAAAGCGGATCAAATGTCATAACCCTTAAAACGGACTTGATCATTAGAGAATCAACCAAAAAAAACCACAAACCATAAGTGGTTACACATAAAATCCGAAACGTTTCGGGATTACGGATGAAAACCTATATTTTTTTCTGTAAATCCGAAACGTTTCGGAACATCAAGGAGGACAAAGATGGACTACCGTGTGATAAAAGAAAATGACTTATTTTTGCTGACAGATACAAATGGGAATATCCCTGAAAACCATCCTTATGGTTTGGGGCTTTATACAAAAGACACACGTTTTTTAAGTAAACTGGATTTGAAGATTAATGGTGAAGACCCTATTTTGCTCTCATCTGACGCAGATCAAAACTATAAAGCTGACATTCTCTTAACAAATCCCCATATGGAAGAAGACGGAGAACTGATTTTATGGAGGGAATCTGTAGAGATTGAACGGTCACGATTCATTTATGATGATGTCCTTTATGAAGAGATAAAAGTGAAAAACTATTTTCCAAAGCCTGTGAGATTTGAAATCAGCATCCATGCTGATGCAGATTTTCTGGATATGTTTGTTGTCCGCGGATTTCAAAATGGAGATCTTGGCAGCAGAACAGGTCAAACGGCTGAAGGAAATACACTTTCCTTTCACTATGCAGGAGCGGACAATGTTAATCGCAGCACATTGATCACGTGGGATAAAGAAGCTAAAAAAGTTGATGAAAAAGGAAAAATCGATTTTGAATTTGAATTAGCTCATTCAGAGACAGACAGAGTCACACTTGCGATTCGTCCGCAAATCGGGAAAGCAAAACCAAACACTGCTGCGCAAAAAGATGATGCAATGCGCAAGCTTGAAGAATCCTATCAGGAGTGGAATGAAAAAGCAGCAAGCATCAAAACAGATTTTGCTCCGCTTCAGCGTCTTGTTGACCGCGGATTGAATGATATGAGGGTTTTGCTGACAGATGTAGGATTTGGTCCATTTCCAGTTGCCGGGCTGCCTTGGTTTGGCGTTCCATTTGGCCGTGACAGCTTAATTGCAGCTTTGCAGATCCTGCCCTTTCAATCGGAAATTGCAAAAGGAACACTTCTTACGATGGCACACTATCAAGGTCAGAATGTGGATCCATGGAGAGATGAACAGCCGGGTAAAATCATGCATGAAATTCGTTTTGGAGAACTCGCTGCTACAGGTCAAATCCCGTTTACTCCTTATTACGGAACGGTTGATGCCACACCGCTGTTTTTAATTCTTCTATCAGAGTATGTGAAGTGGACAGGTGACACGGAACTTGCTTTGAGTCTTGAGAAAACGATTGAGAACGCTTTAATGTGGATCGATGAATATGGAGACCGCGACAAAGATCTTTTTGTGGAATACCATCAGGAATCAAGCAAAGGCATTGCGAATCAAGGCTGGAAGGATTCAGGCGATTCTGTTGTTCACAGAAATGGAGAATACGCAAAAACACCTATCGCACTTGCAGAGGTGCAAGGATATGTTTATCAGGCCAAAATGGGAATTGCTGATATCTATGAAACAATGAATCAAATAGAACGTGCAGAACAGCTTCGCAGACAGGCGAATTCGCTCAAGGAAAGATTTGATGAGGAATTCTGGATGGAGGATGTTCAGTTCTATGCCATCGCACTTGATGAAAAGAAAGAGCAGGTCGGAACGATTACCTCGAATCCAGGTCACGTTTTATTTTCAGGAATGCTGAATGAGGATCGGGCGAAAGCTGTAACTGAGATGCTTGTCTCACCCAAGATGTTTTCTGGATACGGAATCCGGACGATGGCTGAAGGCGAAGCAGGCTACAACCCTATGAGCTACCACGATGGCAGCATCTGGCCGCATGATAACAGCATCTCTCTTCTTGGCATGAGCAAAACGGGTTATCAGCAAGAAGCAGGCAAAGTGATGAGCGGGCTCATTGATGCTGCAGCTCATTTCGAATATGACCGTCTGCCGGAACTTTTCTGCGGATACGACAGCTTGGGCGGCAAAGCAGTGAAATACCCTGTGGCCTGTTCACCTCAAGCATGGGCAGCAGGTACACCGCTTGTCTTTATCCAGTCGATGCTGGGGTTATTTCCAGACAGCTTAAAAAAGGAAATCACACTCTCTCCGGTTTTATTGGATGGTATGAATGCTCTGGAAGTTCAAAATATTGCAATTGGAGAAGGACAATTATCAATTGCAGTCACTCGCAGCGGAGAGACCTTTATAGTGGAAGTTCTTAAAAACACAACAGGATATTCTTTAAAATCAACTGGAACACTTGTCCAAAAATAAGCAGGTTTACTTCAATCTTTTGGAAGGCAGCTTCCTTTAGATCATAAAAAGCAATGGAAGGGGAAACGGCAATGAAATCAAGAAAATGGTTAGCGGGGTTTGGAGTTGCTTCGATGTTATTTACAGGGGCTTTGGCAGGGTGCAGTTCTGATGAAACATCTAAAGAGGGCGCAGACGGTGAAAAAGTGGAAGTAACGCTTGCTGGATGGGGCGGAAATCCGACTGAAGAAAAGCTGTTAAAGCAAACGATCGAAGACTTTGAAGCGAAGCATCCTAAAATTGATGTCAAGCTTGAGGTTATTACAGAACAATATATGGATGTTATTAAAACACGCTTAATCGGCGGAGAAGGACCAGATGTTTTTTATTTGGATGCATTTGAAGCTCCTGGTCTGATTGAAACTGGCGTTATTGAACCTTTAGATGAGTATGTTACAGAGGATTTTGACGTTGAAGATTTTGAAAAGCCATTATTGGAAGCGTTTATATCTGAGGATAAAACGTACGGTTTCCCAAAAGACTATTCAACTTTAGCGCTCTTTTATAACAAAAAAATGCTTGCTGATGCTGGCGTAGAGGTTCCTAAAACGTGGGAAGAGTTCCGCGAGGCATCTAAGAAACTAACGAAAGACGGACAATACGGATTTGGCGTCGCGCCTGAGCTTGCACGCCAATACTGGGTGGCTGAATCACTTGGCGGCGATGTAGTAAAAGAGGATAAAGCAAATTTTGCATCTGATGAAGTGGTAGAAGCATTAAAACCGGTTATTGATATGCACAATGTCGATAAATCAGCGGTTGAAGCCAAAGAAGTAGGCGCAACCTGGGGCGGAGAAATTTTCGGCCAGCAAAAAGCGGCTATGGTCATTGAAGGAAACTGGGCAATTCCATTTTTAGCTGATACATTCCCTGATGTAGAGTACGGAACAGCTGAGCTGCCGGCGATTAATGGTGAGAAATCAACGATGGCTTACAGTGTTGCTTATGTCATGAATGCTGCTTCTGAAAAGAAAGAAGCGTCATGGGAGCTGCTTTCATACCTGACTGGAAAAGAAGGCATGGAGACATGGACCAGTAAAGGCTATGCTCTGCCGACCCGTAAATCCGTTGCAGAAAAGCTTGGCTATGACAAAGATGAGCTGCGCGGACCGCTTGTAGCAGGCGCTTCTTATGCAACTGTATGGTCAGAAGGCTCAAATCTTCCTATTATCGTGAATAACTTCAACAACCAATTTATGAGTGCATTCCTTGGAGACCGTCCGCTTGAAGAAGCATTAAAAGAAGCGGAAAAACAGGCAAACAGCGAAATTGACTCAAAATAAGAAAAAGTGGCTGAGAAAAGGGAAATGCTTGTTTCCCTTTTCTTCTTTAAAATCTGCACTGGTTCTTTCTGACGAAGTCCTTTTTACTTCGTCAGAAAGAGTTTGTGCAGGATTTACTTAAAGTGGGGGGCTTGGATAGCAAAATGAAAAATCTATTTTCCAAACGAACATTAAGAGAGGCTGGACAAGGCTACTTTTTCATGTCGCCTGCATTGTTTGTCTTATTATTATTTATCATCGGTCCCATTTTTTATATAGTCTTTCTCTCGTTTCATAAAGTGCAGCTGCTGGGAACAGCAAGCTATGATTTTGTCGCTTTTGATAACTTTACGAGAATCCTTGATGACACAAGGGCGCAGATCGCTTTGTGGAACACATTTAAATATGTGGTGATTGTTGTTCCGTGTCAGACGATTCTCGCGCTGATCCTTGCGGCAACATTAAATGCAGGAATGAAGGGCCAAACATTCTTTAGAATTGTGTACTTTCTGCCTACCCTGACATCGTCTGCTGTATTAACCCTGATTTTTATGTGGATGTACAACAAAAATGGATTAATCAACAACGTATTAGACACACTGGGCTTGCCGACCTATAACTTCCTTGGAGACCCGAATATCGCGCTTAATGCGATTATGATTATGAATATTTGGTCCACAGCACCATTTTTCATGGTTATTTATTTAGCTGCTCTGCAGGATATTCCGGACTCACTTTACGAAGCAGCGGAGCTTGACGGGGCTAATACCGTTCAGAAATTCTTGAAAATTACGGTACCGCACTTGCGCCCGGTCACATCATTTGTCGCGATTATGGGCTTAATCGGAACATTCCAGCTTTTTGATCAGTCCTACATTTTCTCAGCTGGATCAGGGGGACCGGATAATTCAACCTTAACCGTTGTTCTTTTAGTCTATCAGTATGCGTTTAAAAATCTCGGAACGATGGGATACGCGGCGGCTCTTGTTCTGCTGCTTGCGATTGTAATTCTTGTGGCGACATTGCTGCAGCGGAAATTTTCAAAAGAAGAGTCACTCTACTAAAAGGAGGATGGAAAGATGAAAAAGAAATTTGGAATTGGAAAAGCGATTGTATACGCGATTCTAGTACTCTATGCTGTTACGACACTTGTGCCGTTTTTATGGGCTCTTTCCTCTTCGTTTAAAACGCTGCAGGAAATAGTCAGCGGCACGCTAAGCTTTATTCCTAAAAACTTTACGTTTGATAACTATAAGCAGATTTTCATAGAGCAGGAGCTTTTCCCAAGATGGATGTTTAATAGTATATTAATTGCCGTCATTGGAACGATATTAAATTTATTGTTCAATTCTATGGCAGGATATGCTCTTGCAAGACTCAGCTTTCCCGGAAAAAAAGCGCTGTTCATTACGATTCTTGCTGTACTGATGATTCCGGCCCAGGTCACGATGATTCCAAACTACTTGATTTTAAAAGAGTTTGGCTGGCTGAATTCGTATCAGGGTATGATTGTTCCGGCCATGATTAATGCTACGTTCATTTTCATGATGCGCCAGTTCTTTATCAACTTTCCGAAAGAATTGGAAGAAGCAGCTGAAATGGATGGCCTCAGCAGACTTGGCACGTTCTTTAAAATTGTGCTTCCGCTTGCAAGACCGGCTCTTGCTGCACAGTCAATCTTTGTATTTATGGGCTTCTGGAACGATTTCATGAGACCGCTGATTGTGATGACAGATATTGAAATGTTTACACTCCCGCTTGGGCTGAATACCTTCAAGGGTCAGTTCGTCAGCTACTGGAACTACATTATGGCAGCATCCATGGTATTTACGCTGCCGGTTCTATTGATTTATGCATTCTTTAATCGCTATTTCATTAAGGGAATTTCATTTACAGGCGGTAAATAAGAAAAGCAGAATCGCCCGTTTAGCTCCGACAGACAGATAAGGCTTCGCCAGAAAAGGCGCTTTTTGCCTTTACTGGCGGAGCCGTTCTGGCCGAGGAGTTGGGCGCTTCCGCTCGCCATCGAAGCGCAAAATTTTATACTTTCTTATCTCTTAAAAAAGAAGCTGGTGCAGGTGCATCAGCTTCCTTTTTATTTTATTAAAGAATTTTCACAATATCTTTTTAATTGATGCAGCAGGGACAGAGCTAATTTCCCGGTCAGTTTGCTTGAAAGTGTGCCCATGATTTTTGCAAATGGCGATAAATAGATCGTCTCATAGGTCTGGGTAACCTTTGTTTCACCCTGCAAATCTTCAAGGTGATAGGAGATCACCATTTTAAATGCTTTGCTTTCCAAGGAATACGAATAAGTTTCCGGTTCGATCACTGCAACATTTTTTCCGTGAAAAGAAGTTCGGATTGCACCTTCTTTTTGAACTTGGATAAATGCTGCACCCTCTGTTTTCTCTTCTGAAGGATGTTCATATTGAATGCTTTGAATCTCCTTTGTCCATGATTCGCGTGCAGACGGAGTTGATAGTTGTTCAAAGACGAAGCCGGCTGGTGCTTTAATAACGACTGTATGCTTCAAGATAGATAATCCTCCCATTTCTTTGAATGAAGAGCTTCTTCTAGTTTAATAAGAGCTTCTTTTTCAAGTGTTTGAATTTGGCAGATCAATCCGGCCAGATGCGTAAACAGTTCCTTGCGGTCAGTCTCAGTAACCTGCAGCTGTTCGCTTGCTTCTGCTTTCAGCTCAAGCAGGTCCGCGTTCATTTGCTTATATTCTTTCAACCTGAATTCTTCACTATGATAAAACTTATTCAGTTCCTGAAATTTTTCTTTCATTAAAAGGAATTCATCGTATTCACTGTTTAAGGAGTCCTCGGCAATTTGTCTCCATATCAATCCCGCTTTTTCATATAGCCCGCCGGCTTCCAGCAGCAGAGGTTCATGAATGATCTCTCCGACCATATTCAAGAATGTTGAATAGGAGCGGCGAAGTGCATAGCCATCCGTATTTTCCACAATCCAATAATACGTATAGTAAAGGGCATTTACGAGATGAGCGGTATTATGAAAGATTTTACCGAAGCTTTGCTTGTTTGAAGCTGTCAGGCTTGTCTTCCATCTGTCCAAAGCGGTAATGCCGAAGTTGCTCATTCTCGGGTTGTGTGCGCTTTTTAACCCTGTTTCAATACCTGTTCTTGCAGCAGCTATGATTTTCTTTAACGAAAGGTCTTGGTCAGCAGGTTCCTTCAAGAAAATCGATTGATTAATGATTTTCCTTGTTGCCAAATGATCGCGCCCCAGGATAAGATCTTCAATTGAAATTTCAATAGGTATGTCCTTTTGTAGAGCGATTTTAACGATTCCTGTCTCTTTGTTGATATCTGACACCAGACCGTAGATCTGATAGCCATTTGGAGAAATGCTTTTTTTGCGGAACACATCTTCGTTTATTGCAACAATAACTGGATTTCCGCCTGAAACCTGCTTATCTAATTTTTCAAAGGCAGCTTTGCGGTCTTTTGTCTGCTGAACAGCAGGCTGAAAACCTAGCGCTTTTAATGCGCCGGAAATAAACAGTTCACTGCTTTCCCATAACGCACGGGTTCCTAAATAGAAGCTCGAAAAATCTTCTTTTTCATAAAAGAAAGTAAAGTATCCGTATCCTGCACCTCCGCCAATTCCAAGCAGCATTTCCTCTGTCAGAAAATCCGGTAAAGGCTTTTTTGGGTGATGCTTCAGCAGATTGAATAGAGCACTTGTATCTGAATGAAATCCCATATCTGTACCTCCAGAGTGTTTGCTATTGCAAACTTTCTTTTACTATATCAACATGAGTTTGCTATTGCAAACAAAATTTATTATATTAAGAGCAAGAGGAGGAGTTTCGTTGAATATTGGAAAGTATGTAAAAGAGTTCAGGGTGAAAAAAGGCTGGACTTTAGCAAAACTCTCAAGTGAATCTGGAGTCTCTAAACCTTATCTTTCACAAATTGAGAATACCCCAAACAAACAAATTTCCGCGGAAAAGCTATATCAGCTTGCCATCGCACTTGAAGTAACTATGGGTCAGCTGATGGGAAAAGAGGTCGCTCTCAACCGTCAGGCGGATGTACCTGCAAGTTTGCTTGCTTTTGCAGAGAAGAACGGACTTCACGATGAACAGATTCAGATGCTTGCAAACATTAAATATAGAGGGAAACAGCCATCCACTGAAGATGAATGGGAGAAAATCTTCCTGGCAATAAAAACCTCAATCGAGAGCGAATAGAATGAATTCCAGAGAAAAAGCACTGTTGAGGGCACGACAGCTAATGGACGATTATTTTAGTTTCGGCGGATCATTTCCCATCAATATGAAAATGCTTGCTTCGCTAGCAGGGATCACGGTTCGGGAAAAATATATGGAGAACGATCAATCCGGCCAGCTTGTCATTCAGGACGGGAAAATAGCTGCGTACGTTAATATTTTTGATCCGCCGAGGAGGCAGAATTTCACGATTGCCCATGAAATCGCTCATACCCTGATGGATGAGTTTGATCATATTCAGTACAGGAAAAAAGAAAGTGTGCAAGATGAAATTGAGAGGCTTTGTGATGAAATAGCATCTGAGCTCTTGCTTCCAACAGCTGAATTTAAGCGGCAGATGAATCAGCATGGCGAGAAATTGTCCTCCTTTAAGCCGCTCGCAAAGTACTTTCATGCTTCATTAGAAGCCGTTGCGGTCAAATTTGCAGGCTGTGCCGAAAATCAAAACCGGACCATTTTAATGGTGACAGATTTTCATGCTGCTGGTCGCCGGGACTTGGCGATTTCAGGTGTGATTCCTCTGGCAGATTGGGCCATCTTCGTGCCTAAAGGACTTTCAATCGGAAAAGAACGGCAGCTGGCGGATTCTTTTTATCAAAATGCGCCATTTGAGAAAAGGATGCAATTGAGTCTTGGCCAATTGCAGGGAGAATATCTGGTAGAAACCCATCCTTCTAAATTTCAGCAGAGCGGAAAGCTGTATAACAAAGGTTATATCCTTCTTTCGAAATGAAAAAGCTGATCTTTCTGAAGATCAGCTTTTTGACATTTTATTCATTCAACTTTGTATTTTATATAACTGTAGTTCTCTGTCGGCTTCACTTCAACTGTTTTTCCATCTGCATCTTTAAGGACTTCAAATTCCTGATACGTTTCCACCCTATATCCATCTTTTACTTCGGATGCAATTTTCTTATCCTCGAACACTGTAAACAGCAGCTGCTCCTTTGCCGCAGTCTCTGCTTCTTCATCAGCAGCCATAGGAAAAGTTCCGGTTTCCGTATTATGTGCCTGAAATGAATCTAAATAGGCCATCGTTCCAATCAGGAGAACGAGGAAAAAGAGGGTGAAGATTTTTGAACTTGTTTTAGACAGCAACACCAGCCGCTCCTTTCAAAAACTTCTTAATTCATATGTACGCTCGTCTTACAGGAATATGTCCAATCTTCAAGGAGAATGATAAGGATAAAAAAGGAAGGTGATCTTTATGAGGCAAATGATCCTGCTTGTTGTTCTTTTCTGCTTTTGGATCCCGCTGGGACAACCTGCTGCAGCAAAAGCACCTGAACTTAAGCTGACGGATATCAACCAGAAAGAACACGAATTAAAACCGCCCTACGATCGGCCCATTGTTCTGAACTTCTGGGCATCCTGGTGTGGCCCGTGCAAAATGGAAGCACCTGACTTAGTGAATCTTGCAGAGAAATATAAAGATCAGGTGATGATTTATGCAGTGAACATGACGAATCAGGATTCTGAAGAAGGAGCGTATATGTTCGCTAAAGACCATGGATTTTCATTTCCAGTTTTGCTTGATCAAACAGGGGAAGCTTCATCCCTGTACAGAGTGGCAGCGGTGCCTACCACTTTTTTTGTAGACAGGAATGGAGAAATAGTGAGTGTGCTTACTGGGTATGGCGGGGCGGAATTGCTTGAGACGAGGGTAAGAGAGCTGATAGGTAAATAAAGAGCCGGTCAGGCAATGACCGGCTTTATTTGTTTAATTCAACCCCAATAACAGGACTAACCCATACCCCGCTGCAGACAGCACCAGCGACCCTGTCAAACCGGCAATCAGCGGCTTAGCGCCAAGCTTTTTAAAAGACTTTAAGTTGACGTTCAATCCCAGTCCGGCCATGGCCATGCCAATTAATAGGTAGGATAAGAAGACAATGAAAGCAGCCGTTTCCTCTGATGCAATCCCGGCTGTATTCAATCCGCTCATGAAAAGGAATCCAAGAATAAACCATGGGATTGGCAAGGATGAGGGAGCCCCATCTGTCTTTTTTTCTCTAAATAGGATTCCGACTATTAAAGCAGCGGGTACAAGAAGGGCGACACGGGTTAATTTTACGATTATGGCCATATCCTCTGCTTCGGTTCCTCCGATCGATGCCGCAGCTATGACATGTGCAACTTCATGAAGCGTTCCTCCCGAAAAAGCACCGAACCCATAGGGTGTTAGATTAATAAATGAATAGATAAAGGTGTAAAGCAGGGTAAAGGCCGTGCCTAAAATGGCAATGGGTTCCAGCACTCACAGCAGTCTCCTCGTCATTCGCTTTGACTAATGGGGCAATTGCTGCAACTGCTGCGGCACCGCAAATCGCTGTTCCGCAGGCGGTGAGGATACTGAGTTTCTTATCCACTTTGAGAAAGCGGGATAGAGCATATACAAGAGGTATGGTAAAGAGGATGACGATCAGGGATAAGACAAATACATTGAAACCTGCATGATAGAGGTCAGATAAATTCAGTCTCATTCCGAGCAAAATAATGCCGAATCGCAATAGCTTTTTACTTGAAAATACTGCTCCTGCAAGCACTTGTTCACTTATACCAGCAGAAGCTCTCCACATGATTCCAATGATCATGGCGATAATAAGCGGTCCGATTATGGAGAAAAAGGAAAATGTTGCTATATAAGAAGCTGCAGCTGCAAATATAAATGTCAGCAAAATCCCCTGCATAAATGGAAAAATATTCTGTTTTTCCTTTGTTTGACTTTTTAACATGATGTACACTTCCTAAGCAATTCGTTCTCCTTTTACTTTATCAGTGAGTTTATTATTAGTAAAATAAATATTAATTATCATCATTATTAGCATTTTAAATGATTAGAAATCGGATGTTCAAGGAAGTTAGTTAAAAAGTTCAATCATAGTGTAAAAGAAAGGCACTTTTCGTAAACTTTGTTGCTATTAAAAAAATGTTTATACTCTAAGTGGATTGCAGCGGATAAACTTGACTCCTGCGGGAATTAGAGCAAAATTGGAGACCCCACAGGCAACGCCGAGGAGGCTCCCATGCTCCCAGCGGAAAGCAAGTTCCTCTCGCTGCAAGTAACGGACAACATCTATAATCGAAAACAACAATCTATGCGAAAACAGTCAAACGAAAAAACCATCACTCCTATTTGAAGTGATGGTTTCGAATTATCCATTTGCTTTTAAATAAGTTTCTGGTTCTGATTTCTCTTCTTTAGCAGAAGCTGCGGTTCTGCCATGCAATAAATAATACACAGCCAGGCATCCCAGGATGAAAAATGAACTGAAGAAATACAGAGAACTGAATGCAATTTTAGTCGTGATGACACCTACAAGGAAGGAGCCAATTCCGATTCCGATATCAAAAATGGATAAGAAGGTTGCGGTGGCAAGCCCTCTCCGTTTAGGTTCAGCAGACTGAATAGCAATCGTTTGAAAGCTTGGAAACAGCGTTCCCCAGCCTAAGCCGATAAGAGCTGCAGACAGTAAAAAGGTAAACGATGTCTCTGCCATACTTAAAAGCACCATGCCAGCAGCAAAACAAATAATCGCAGGATAAACAATGACGTTTGCCCCGTATTGATCAAACCATCTTCCTGTGAATGGTCTTGCAATCAGCATAACGATGGCATATACGACGAAGAAGTAGCTTGCTGCCTCAATTAAGCCTATTTCTTTTGCATAAACCGAAACAAACGAAAGAATAGAAGCATAGACAAGGGCAAATAATCCTGCAACAAGGGCAATCGAAATCGCTGTTGGTTCAAATAATCCTTTCAAACCTTTGTTGCCGGCTGAAGGCATCACTTTGCTGCTTGCTTTTACAGCCTTTGGCAGCTTGATTATAAGACCTGAGAACAGAGAGAAAAAGGCAGTAAAGATACAGATGCCGAACCTCACTGCTGTTCCCCATTCTTCCATTGCGGTAAGTCCTAGAAAAGGGCCGATGACCATGGCAAGGTTCATTGACATCGCATAGTAGCCCATTCCTTCCCCGCGGCGGGTTTCAGGAATTATATCCGCAACGATCGCTCCTGCAGCTGTTGTAGCCATTCCGAATCCAATCCCGTGAAAAAAGCGGAGAAGAAACAATCCGTTCATTGTATTTGTAAAATAGTAGAGAAGAGATCCTAAAGCAAAGATAGAAAGAGAGGATATCAGCACAATCCTTTTTCCATGGCGCTCAATCCACTTTCCTGCGAAAGGACGGATGACAATCGCTGCAAGCAGAAAAATGGTCACAATCAGGCCTGCTTGAGATGGCTTGCCGTTTAAGTCATGAAGAGCATAGATCGGAAGTGTGACAAGCAAATAATAAAATGTTAAAAATAGAAAAAAGCTGCTTAAAGATATAGAGAGAAAATCTCTCGTCCATAGTTTTTGTTCTTTCATTCTTTCATCTCCGTTCTGTCTTTCTTATGTGCTGAAGCCACTGCTGGATGTATGTCCGGAGAGGAGCTTGCATGTCATCAGGAATTCCTTTGAGTAAATCATTCTCCATTTCTAAAACGGATTTTTCCCATAGAGCATAATCATTTATTGCTTTATCTGTAAGCTTAATATGCTTTGTCCGTTTATCTGAACCTGGAGTTTGAAGAACATATCCTTGCTTCACAAGCCTCTGAATGGTTCGTGTCATAGGCGGAGCTTCAATTGAGAGATAGTCACACAGCTCTGTCTGTGTCAGTGTTCCATACTTTTTTAAGGTGAATAAAACAGTCCATTGAGCACTGAACAGGCCATGAGGCTGCAGGACCTCATTCAGCCGTTTTGTAAGCTGCCTTGAAAGCTGCTGAATGGAATGAAAAATATTCTGATCGATTTCTGACATATCATTTCTCCTTAAAAATTAGTTACCTAGGTAATTATAACATAAATTTATAAAAAAGTTACCTGGGTAACTATCGGATAAATTTCTTTATAGTGGACATCAATTGTGAGAAAATGAAGGGAAGGAGCGTGATCCTGCATGTTTGTTATGCTCGTTTTTGTTTCTATTATTTATGCGCTTCTTGCGGTCGTCTATACGGTCTTTTTTATTGAGGCCATAGCTGAACGCAAGCGATACAAGCTTCAGCATCTCCTGCATATTATCGTATGGTTCACGGGTGCGTTTGCGCTGAGCATCTATCATGCCGGAACACATTTGTACTGGATGATATATTTGCTCGTCTCAATATCTATTACAGCTGCTGTCTATTCTGTCAGTTTTTTTCGCGGGAAACAAATATGTGAGAAGAATGTGCTTCAATTCATTAGAACCAGGCCATAAAAAAATCCTCAGGGCAATTGCCTGAGGATTTTTCGTCTTTATACAAACATACTTAGCAATAAGATAAACACAAGTGCAGCAACAGAAATAATCGTCTCAAGCACTGTCCATGTTTGAAGCGTTTCTTTAACAGTCATTCCAAAATATTCTTTAATCATCCAGAAGCCTGAATCATTCACGTGAGACAGAATGAGTGAGCCTGCACCTGTTGCTAAAACAAGAAGCTCAAGGTTTACACCTGGAACTACAGCTGCAATTGGAGCAACGATACCGGCTGCTGTCATCATAGAAACAGTGGCCGAACCTGTTGCAACACGAATCATTGCAGCAATTCCCCATGCAAGAAGAATGGGTGAAACGTTTGATTCTTGTGCAAGCTGTGCGATGTAATCGCCAATGCCTGAATCGAGAAGAACCTTATTAAACGCGCCTCCAGCACCGATAACTAATAGAATTGTAGCAGTAGGAGCAAGGCAGTCGTTTGTCAGCTTCAGGATCTTATCACGGTTCATGCCGCGGAAGAAACCGAGACTGAAGAATGAGTAAACTGTTGCGATTAATAAAGCAACAACAGGGTCTCCAAGGAATCGGAATACTTCAAATGCTGTGCTTTCTTTTGATAAAAACAGTTCTGCGATCGAAGCAGAAAGCATTAAGAAAACAGGAATTAATACTGTAATAACTGTATTTAAAAAGCCAGGAAGCTCTTTTTCATCTTTTTGTTCTGTCAGCTGGTCGCCAATTTCCTTTGGAACGGTTTTGTGGATGCGTTTGCCAATCCATTTACCATAAACAGGACCTGCTAAAATGGCAGTCGGAAGACCGACAATAATCGAATAAAGAATGGTCATGCCTACATCCGCTTTGAAGATCCCAACTGCTGCCATTGCGGCAGGATGCGGCGGCACTAAACCATGCACAACCGATAAACCGGCTACAAGCGGAACTCCAAGACTGACGAGTGAAACTCCAGTTCGGCGTGCAATTGTGAACACAAGCGGAATCAAAAGAACGAAACCAACCTGGAAGAATACAGGTATACCAACGATGAAAGCAACAAACATCATTGCCCAGTGAACATTTTTTTCTCCGAATTTTGCAATCAGAGTGTTGGCAATGCGCTCGGCACCGCCTGATTCTGCCATCATTTTGCCAAGCATTGTACCAAGTGCAAGAACGATTGCAAGAAACCCTAACGTATTTCCCATACCTGCTTTGATCGAGTCAATAATGCCAGGCACCTCGGGATTTGTAGAAATAAGCGGCATTCCAGTCGCAAGACCAACACCGATAGCGGTTACAATTAAAGCGACAAAAGGATTCAGCTTTGCCACAGTTATGAGCAGTAGGAGAGCAACGATTGCTGCAAAGACAATAAGTAATAACATGGATAAAATCCTTTCTTGTTTGAAAATTTGAAAGCACTTTCAACTAGTGACTCTGATTATATGAAAAATATTTTTTAAAATCAATACATTTATGAAAAAATATTTTATTTTAATAAGCCGAAAAAAAAGAGAACCTAGGGGGCTCTCTAATTAGAGTGGGATTATTAACTCATCGTTTAGATCGGATTCTTCTCTGCCTTTCGGAGCTGACCCAGGCGCTTCCGCATTTCTTAAGAGATAAGAAAGTATAAAATTTTGCGCTTCGATGTCTAGCTACACCTCCTAGCCCCTCGGCCAGAACGGCTCCGTCTGTCGGGTCTGACCAGTCGGTTCCGCTTTTCTTATACGCGTGTTTCCGAGATGGCATCCCGGACTTTTTCCAATGATTTTTTTGCGTCATCTTTATTTGAAATCATCATGTTTACATACAGAGCATCAATTAGACTGAGCTGGCCAATTCTAGAAGCGAGCGCCTCTGACCGGTATTCGGTTTCTTCTGAGCTTGTATAGAGGGAGACATCCGCATTTTGACCGATTGGAGATTTTGGAAATCCCGTAATGCCAATGGTTTTTGCCCCGTTTTTTCTAGCTGTATTCATCACCTTAATGGTATCCTTATTCGTTCCTGAGTGAGAAATTACGACGGCAACATCGCGGTCGGTCAGCTGTGAAGCCGACATCAGCTGAAAGTGTGAGTCAATAAACGCATAGGCCGAAATTCCAGTTCGAATAAACTTATGATATGCATCCATCGCAATAATGGCTGATCCTCCCGTTCCATAAAAGTTAACGCGGTTTGCGTCTGAGAGGATGCCGGCAGCCTTTTGAATGGAGGAAAAATCCAAGATTTGAAGGGTGTTTTCAAGTGTACGGATATTGGAGTGAAAAACTTTTTCAGCAACAGCCTTTTCATTGTCATTGTCATTAATTTCTTCGTAAATCTGCTGAACCGGGCTCATAATTTCAGAGGCAAGCGCAATTTTCATTGCCTGGTAGCCTTTAAAATCTATGCGCTTACAAAAACGGAAAACAGTTGCTTCTGCAACACCAAGATTATCTGCCACTTCATTGATGGTGCTATGAATAATTTCTTTCGGGTTCTCCAAAATATAATCAGCTATCTTTTTTTCTTTTTCACTTAACCTTGCATAATGAGAACGAATACTTCCTAAACAATTTTGCCCCATAGAGTATGACCTCGCTTACATTTACTAAGAAAAGCGGAAGCGCCTTGCTCAGCTCAGGCATGGCAGATAAGGATCCGTCGGAAAAGTCCGGTTTTGACTTTTTTGACGAATCCGTTCTGACCGAGGAGTCAGGCGCTGCAGCTAGACATGAATACAGAATCTTATTTGCATTTTTATACTTTAAAAAAGTATAGCATAAAAAGAATATGAAAAAAAATTTCTTGAAAACGATTGCACAAGAAAAAAATTTTCGTATAATGGTTATAGGACAAAAACAAGATATAAAGGAGTTTTACAACATGCAAGTAGGTTTAATCGGTTTAGGGAAAATGGGATATAATCTTTCACTTAATTTAATTGATCATAAACATGAGGTTGTCGCATTTGACATCGACTCAGATGCTGTAAATAAAATTGCTAATATGGGTGCGGCTGGTTCATCTTCAATTGAAGATCTAGTTTCTAAGCTTCCATCTCCAAGAACGGTATGGATGATGGTGCCTGCAGGCGTTATTACAGAAAACGTGCTTTCAGAATTAAAAGATCTTCTTGCTCCTGGCGATATCGTCATTGACGGCGGAAACTCTAATTACAAGGAATCCATTCGCCGTGGAAACGAATTGAAGGAACTTGGCATCCACTTCTTTGATGTAGGAACAAGCGGGGGAATGGAAGGCGCAAGAAATGGTGCCTGCACGATGATCGGCGGAGAAAAAGAAGTGTTTGCTTCAATCGAACCTCTGTTTAAAGATATCTGTGTTGAAAATGGCTATCTTTATGCAGGAGCTATGGGAAGCGGCCACTATTTAAAAATGGTTCATAACGGCATTGAATACGGCATGATGCAGTCTATTGCAGAAGGCTTTGAAGTCCTTGAGAAAAGCCAATTTGACTTTGATTACGAACAGGTTGCAAGAGTTTGGAACAACGGTTCTGTTATTAGATCATGGTTAATGGAGCTTTCTCAAAATGCATTCTCTAAAGACTCAAGACTTGATGGCATTAAGGGAGTTATGCATTCATCCGGCGAAGGAAAATGGACAGTTGAGGAAGCATTGGATCTTCAGACTGCTACGCCGATTATCGCTTTATCCTTAATGATGAGATACCGCTCGCTTGATGAAGATACATTCTCAGGAAAAGTAGTCGCAGCGCTGCGCAATGAGTTTGGCGGACATGCTGTCGTAAATAAAGACTAATACGTTTAGGCATTGAAATTAGAAGGGAAGAGGCTTAGTAACAAGCATCTTCTTTTTCATTTCTAAAAATGATTTGGGCATTGTAAGGAGGAGTCACCATGAATCAGAAATTTGTAATCGGAGTCGATATTGGAACAACAAGTACAAAATCGGTTTTGTTTAAAACAGATGGAACAATCGTTTCAACATTTGGAGTGGAGTATCCGTTATACTCGCCTAATCCTGAAACAGCAGAACAAAACCCGCATGAGATCTTTCAAGCTGTGATTAAAACAATTAAGGAAGTAAGCAGCAAGGTGGATCCGGCTGATTTGCTGTGCGTGTCTTTCAGCTCTGCGATGCACAGTGTCATCGCTGTTGACCGGGATGGAACACCGCTCTCAAATTGCATGACGTGGGCAGATAACCGCAGTGCCAAATGGGCAGAAACAATAGCAAAAGAAATGAATGGCCATGAGATTTATTTACGCACGGGCACACCTATTCACCCAATGTCCCCGCTGTCTAAGATTACGTGGATCCGAAATGAACAAACAGACTTATTTTTGAAAACGTTTAAATTTATTTCCATTAAAGAGTACGTTTTCCATAAGCTGTTTAAGCGTTTTGTTATCGATTATTCAATTGCTTCAGCAACAGGGCTGTTTAACCTGGAGTCCCTAGACTGGGATAAAGAAGCCCTTGAAGTCGCAGGAATAACGCCTGAACATCTTTCAGAACCTGTAAATACTACATTCTCATTAACGGGACTCGATGCTGTTTATGCAGCAGAAATGGGCATACCTGCATCAGTTCCGTTTGTAGTCGGAGCAAGTGATGGAGTATTGTCAAACCTTGGTGTTAATGCGATTCAGCCTGGAGTTGTTGCAGTTACAATCGGTACAAGCGGAGCCATCCGGACAGTTACGGACAAACCGGTGACAGATCCAAAAGGACGGATCTTTTGCTATGCTTTGACTGATGATAAATGGGTAATCGGCGGTCCGGTTAATAATGGCGGAATGATTTTCAGATGGGTACGCGATCAATTAGGATCTTCTGAAATGGAAACAGCCAAGCGTTTAGGCAAAGATCCATACGAAGTGCTGACTGAGATTGCATCACTTGTGAAGCCGGGATCTGACGGTTTGCTCTTCCATCCTTATCTTGCCGGCGAGCGTGCGCCTCTGTGGGATGCAAACGCGAGAGGATCCTTCTTCGGGCTATCACTTCACCATAAAAAAGAACATATGATACGGTCTGTATTAGAAGGCGTTATATTTAACTTATATACTGTGCTTCTTGCACTTGAAGAACTGATCGGCGAGCCGAAAAAAATTCAGGCAACCGGCGGATTTGCCCGTTCAGAATTATGGCGCCAGATGATGGCGGATATTTTTGATCAGGAGGTTTCTGTTCCTGAAAGCTTTGAGAGCTCGTGCTTAGGTGCTGCGCTTCTTGGTTTATATGGACTTGGACATGTGGACTCTCTTGATGTAGTATCAGATATGGTCGGCGGTACCCACCACCATAAGCCAATCTCAGAACATGTTGAGGTTTATAAAGAACTAACACCTATCTATATTCGCCTTTCACGCCTTCTGAAAGAGGAGTACGCAAGCATAGCGGCTTATCAGCAAAAGCATATATAGAAAGGCTGAGTTCACATTAGTTGTTGCTTTGCGTATCGTTATTTCATGCGAAGGAGTTCTCTGTCGTGCTCTTTTCCTGAATTTGAGGATACAGAGCTATTTTAGAGGGCGTAAGGACTGTAAAAAATCCAAAACCCGATTTTTTACTAACTGCTTCTAGCAACAATGTTTACGAAAAGAGCCTATAGAAAAGAAAGAGGGATAGCATGCGCATCGGAGTTCTCGGCATCGATACTATAAATGAAACGAAGTCTATCACCCAGGCCATTACACAGTACGCCTCTGAAACGAACAGCGTAATAGAAGGACTTGAATGGCACACTGTTTTATCAGAACTGAAGGCAGAAACTCTGGAAAGCTGGGTTCGCTCTGTATCTGAAAAAACGATCATAGAGAACAAGGAAAGTTTTCTCAAAGTCATCGAAGCATATGACGCTGTCATCGTATTCGGCGGAAGCAAGAAGGCTGTCGACTTATTGTCTTTGGCACAAGTGAAGCTGCTCTTTCTCCCAATCTCTATTTTATCTGACAGCTCACTGGGATACGATACGGCTTTAAATGAAGTTGTAACAAATGTACTTAAGGTAAAAGATACAATCAGCTCTCTTTTATATATGAAGCAGAGAGTGTGCTGTGTTCAGCTCCCAGGAGAGGAACTGTCTGATTTAATGCGGGATGCGGCGTCAGCCGTTGATGGTGTTGTCGTAACAGGTGGAGAATCTGTGTGGATGCACGCTGCAGATTATCTCAAGAAAAAAGATCAAAAAGGAGTGACTTACTCTTTCTTGATTATTAACGAGTCCATCCGTCCAGAGCAGCTTGGGGCATTCTTGCAGCAGCAGATGGATCTTGATTTTAAAGAGCTTATCTTTGATGAATCCCAATGCATGAGCTCACGTCCGACTGCCGCTGACCGGATTATTGAAAAAAACCTGTCTCAGTCTGTATACGAATGGCTGAAAAGCACGGATGGGACAAGACAGCTGACAATCGAAAATAAAGAAGTAAAATGAAAAGAAGCCTGCAGCGGTCGAATGCTGCAGGCTTTTTAGATAGAAAAAATAGCAGAAGCTGCTGTATTTCAGCTAATAAATGAGATGCTCCAATCCAAGTCAGCGGGGATGATAGCGAACCTCCGAGTCCATAGCATGCAAAAAAAACCGCCGAAGCGGTTCTACAAAGGTTTTACCATCAATACGTTTAACCCTTTTGAAGGCAAATGAAAACGGTGATCCGTTTCTTTGAATCCCAGGTGCTGATAGTACTCAACATTCTTCACGCTCGTTGTGCACCAAAGCATGGCTGCATCAAGCTGAGTCAGTTTATTTTCAGCAAATAAAAGCAGCGTCTGCCCTCGGAGCTGATTGCGGTGCTCAGGATCGATTGCTAGTCCGCGGAGACGATAGACGTTTTTTTGTTTCATTTTTTCATGTGTTTCCTTGAAAAAAGAGGCGGTTCCAATCAACGTTTCTTCCTTGAAAGCACCAATGTGGAGCGTTTCTTCTTTTTTATCACGCGTATACCCGCATTCATCAATCGAATGGTCAGGCATAAGAACTTTTTGCCTTAAGGCGTATGTATGTTCTGCTTCAATTTGTTTTATTTCAAACATGCAGTATCCCTCACTTTGATGTACAAGAAGTTTCATAGAATTAAGACGAAGGCAAGGTCAAAAAAGTTTCACATCAGACTCTGGCCTTATGGATAGAAAGACTTCAGGCCGTATCCCTCCCTCCCATTCTACCTTATTCTTAGATTGATTAGAAGCAGGCAGCGAGCTAACTATTGATGAGATTGCTAGAATCATTATAATGATAGATACAAGGGGAAAAGGGAACGGAGTATGAAAAATGATAAGATTCCTTAAAAATAGTATAGGCTTTATTCTGGTTTTGTTTATTGCATTTTTTGTGCTGACCATTTTTTATTCAGCAGAAAATAAACTGCCGGCTACCTATCCAAATGACGGATTTGAAAATGTAAAGAAGTATGAGCAGCTGATTACACAGGAGCTTGCAGAGTATCAGCTTGAAGAATATACGCCGCTTGTTCTTGCTCTGATGCAGCAGGAAAGCAAAGGAGTGGGCGGAGATCCCATGCAGGCCTCTGAATCTGCGGGGCTTCCGAGAAATACAATTGAAGATCCGGCTAAAAGCATTGAGCAGGGCGTTAACTATTTTCAAAAAAGCTTACAGTATGGAAAAGAACGAAATGTGGACGAGCTGACGGTCATTCAAGCTTATAATATGGGAATTGGCTACATTGATTTTATTGTGAAAAATGGCGGCAAACACAGCGAGGACCTTGCAAAAGAATTTTCGATGTTACAGGTCAAAAAGCAGCCTGATCTCTACAATTGCGGCGGAGATAAAGAGAACTTCCGCTATCCTTACTGCTATGGCGATTTTACTTACAGCACGAAGGTGCAGGAAAATGTGAATACTCTGACTGAAACAGCATCTGCAAAAAAGAATGATCAAATGTAATCTTAAAGGGACTCAAAGCTTATGGGTCTCTTTTTTTTAGGCTGTTTTCGCATAAATTGTTGTTTTTGATTATAAATGTTGTCCGTTCCTTTCCGCTGCAGGAACTTGCTTTCCGCGGTCCGGCTGGGAGCCTCCTCGGCATGCCTGCGGGGTCTCCCATTTCCCTCTATTTTCCCGCAGGAGTCAAGTTCCTGCAGCGTAGATCCACTTATGGTTTTAACATCTGGTCTAAAAGCAACAATATTTACGAAAAGAGCCTTTTTTTAATATGCTAATGAAAAAAGACCTTGACGCTATTTGAAGAGAGAGGTATTATAGAGACAGTACTTTATCACTTAAAAGCATAAACGCTTAAAAGTGGAACAGAGAAGAGCCTAGCCGAGATAAAGTTTAGATCAGGGAGTATGCTAATGTCATTTAGATGACGGAGCATCCTCCCTTTTTAGTTTTTTATACATAAGGAAATACTATTTTTAAAAAATGGGAAATATATGAATTGGAGGTGTTCACAATGTTGAATGTAATTGAAACGATAAAAAATATGATTAAATTAACGGCTGATGATGAACCAAAGGCGCCTCTGCATGTGGGAGAAGTAATGGCACTTTGGACATTATCGACTTTAATGGAAGAAG
The DNA here is from genome assembly GCF_009674765.1 of Metabacillus idriensis. Taxonomy (GTDB): domain Bacteria; phylum Bacillota; class Bacilli; order Bacillales; family Bacillaceae; genus Bacillus_P; species Bacillus_P idriensis. The sequence goes on from NZ_WKKF01000002.1 coordinate 533,483, forward strand.
CCGTGGTGTTTTATGGTGTGTTTTTAAATACAACAACAGATACAGAACTGATTAGAAACGTCAGACGTGATTCAAAACCTTAAAGAGTTTTTAATAAAAGAGGGAATCCCGCTGCCGCCTACTTCAGAAGAGAAGCCGTTATCGAATCCAGGCAATGTTCCATACGGAGTGAGGTTTACTGACAATGAAATCGCTAATTTCCTGAGTGTGAAAACGGCAACCTATATAACCTTTTGCGGAACGGCACTCGCTCAGACTGTCCGGAACGATGTTGCCGTCATGTTTTTATCCTTTTTAACGGCTGTCATTCAATATAGTGTCAATTTAAAGAATTTGATGATTGAGAGAAGCTGGCTTAAGGTGCCGCCATATTTTCAGCCTCCTGGGCATCCGCAAGATACATAAATATCCCTGAAAACTGTCTGAGGCATTCTTATCGGCAGTTTTTTTCGTATACCGTTCCTCTGCCATCCATCTTTTCGAATTTTCATCTTCCGGTATATACTGTTGATAGGAGGAGGGATGCTGCATGAAGAAGGTCATTCTCAGCGTAAAAAATGTGGACAAGTCAATTGGTCAAAAACAGCTGCTCCATCAAATTTCCCTGGACGTATATGAAGGAGAAATATTCGGACTTCTGGGTCCCAATGGTTCAGGGAAAACGACATTAATCAGATCCATCCTAGGACTCGTTAAGATAGATTCCGGATTAATAACAATCAATCAGCACTCGGTTCACAGAGAATTTGAAAAAGCGATTTCACATGCTGGAGCCATTGTTGAAAATCCAGAATTCTATCCCTTTATGACGGGTTATCAGAACCTATCGCACTTTGCCCATATGCACGGAGGCATCAGTAAAAAAAGGATTGATGATGTTGTCAGTCTTGTTCATATGGGAAATGCAATCCACGACAAAGTGGAAACTTACTCGCTTGGAATGAGACAGCGTCTTGGAATTGCACAGGCCATTTTACATAAACCTAAGCTTCTCATTCTGGATGAGCCGACAAACGGACTGGATCCATCTGGGATCAGAGAGCTTAGAACCTATTTAAGAGAGCTATGTGAAAAAGAAAATGTTTCCGTTATTATTGCATCTCATCTTCTTAAAGAAGTAGAGGAACTTTGTACAAGAGCTGCCATTATTAGAAGAGGGCAGATCGCTGCAGTAAATGAGATTGGCAAGCAGAAGGATGAACTGCTTAAAGTGGGGTTTGAATTATCAGAGGGCAAACGCGCTATGCAAATATTAAAGCCCCAATACTCCGCAGTCATTCACAATAATGGAATCTCTCTTTTAATCAAGAAAGAGGAGATTCCAAAAATCAATCAAATACTCGTGCAGGGAAAGATCGATGTCTATTCCATCCAGCCTTTTTATAAGTCATTGGAAGACTCCTTTATCGAGCTTACGGAGGAAATGTTCCATGATGAAATTAATTAAAATCGAGCATATGAAACTGCTTTTTCAGAAAAGTTCAAGCGTCCTTTTTATTACACTTGCTGTGGTCAGCGTCTTTTTGGCAGTCATATCAAAACGAATGTTTTCCGGTGCAGGAACCAATGAATTTGTACTGGGATATGTATCACTGACTACAGGTTTTTTATTTGTTCTGCCTTTCTTTGCACTTGTGATTGCCGGGGCTATTGTAGCAAATGAATTTACGTGGGGCACAATTAAATTTCTGCTCATCCGTCCTGTAGTCCGCACGAAAATTCTTCTGGCGAAATACATCACTTCTGTTTTGTTCGGATTGTACTTTTTACTTTTCTATTTTGCCCTGTCTGTTTTATTAGGACTAATTTTCTTTGGGACAGCGGGCGAAACGTGGGAGTCAGAGTTAATAAAAAGCATCGGCCTGAATTATCTTACCGTATTCATTGAAATGATCATGATTTCGACATTTGCTTTTATGATATCTGCTGTATTCAGAAACAGCTCTCTTGCTATAGGACTGTCGATGTTCATCACGTTTTCAGGAAAAACCTTCGTCCAGCTCCTTGCACACTACAATTTGGAATGGGGAAAGTACATCCTGTTTGCCAATACAAGCCTTAAGCAGCATCTTGAAGGGAACAGGCCGTTATTTGAGGGGACAACAATGGGATTTTCCATTGCTGTTTTGTGTATTTATTTATGCCTGTTTTTCGCAGCAGCATGGGCAGCTTTTACGAAGCGGGATGTGTCGATTTAAAGGAGATGGAACATTTTGATTAAAACGATGGCAGTCGATCATAGCGGCAGCATCATTCACTCAGTCGATTTAAAGAATTTTTCACTTGATCCATATAAAATGGTCTGGCTTGATATTTATCCTGAAAAAGATGAGGAAGGAAAAGTGCTAAAGGATCTTTTCAAATTTCATCCTTTAGCTATTGAAGACTGTTTTCATTTTCTGCAGAGGCCGAAGCTTGACTATTATGACGGGTATCATTTTTTCGTTCTTCATTCTATTAATAAAGAAACGATGGAGGCCGAGGAAGTGGATGTTTTCCTGTCTGATAAGTATATTGTAACCTTTCATTTACATCAGTCGGAAGAAACAGAGCTTCTTTATGAAAAAATAAAGCAAGTAAATAATGTGAAATCTCTTACACCCAATTTTGTCTTTTATGAATTGTTAGATAAACTGGTTGATTTCTATTTTCCATGTATAACGGAAATGGAAGAGACGCTGAATGCGCTTGAGAGCGGGGAATTCAGAATCAAGCAGATTATGAAGCAGGTGTTTGAAACGCGTTCAGGCTTGCTTAAGTTAAAGCGGACCATCTATCCAATGAGAGATTTGCTTTACCGGCTATTAAATTCAGAAAGACTGAATATCCCAAAGAGTGAAAGAACCTATTTCATGAATGTGTATGACCATCTGATAAAACTGTCCGAGCTGATTTCTGCCAATATGGATTTCACAGCTGAAATAAGGGAAAATTATATCTCGGTTAACTCTTATCGTGCAAATACGGTGATGATGACACTGACTGTCATTACAACTATTTTTATGCCGCTGACATTTATAGCAGGGGTTTATGGCATGAATTTTGACAATATGCCAGAACTCAGATGGGAATACGGCTATTTTTATGTACTTGGAGGAATGGGCTTCCTAAGTTTCATGATGTTTATTTGGTTTAAACGAAAAGGATGGTTTGATAAAGACCAAATATAGAAGAGTACCTGACTGTTCCTGCAGTCAGGCATTTACTTTTTTAAAACCGTTTATACACGGCTGAAATGCTATCTAAGCCCTTCACCGATGAAGTTGAAGGTGAAAATCAGGAATGTCAGGGCAAGTGCCGGAAAAAATGGAATCCAGAAGCCTCTTAATATATCAGATCTTGCCATCCCAAGAAGAGTTGACCAATTCAGGCTTGTATTTTGCAGTTCACCGTATCCATAGTTCGTCTGAACAAAAACCTGTGTGACAAAGATAGATAGAATCCCGAGCTGTCCAAGTAAAAGGGCCACTTTTCCGAGGTCCATAAAAAATTGGACGATCAGCTCCGGCAATAAATTCGGAAGGTAATAGCGAGTGAAAAGACCTAATGGTTTATTGCCGACAGTCACTCCTGCTTCTACAAATTGAGAATGCGAAAGGCTGCTCATTGATTGCTGAATGATAAACGCAACTTTGCCGACATCAGTCAGCGAGAGAAAGAGAATGATCCAGATGACGCGATTAGGGCTGAAGGTAAACATGGGCATCGTAATAAAAAGAATGGCTGCAAAAATTAAGGGAAGACTTGCAGCAAAACCGTTTAAGCCGTATATCAGCAGCCTGAACGGACTTTTTTTACTGGAACCTAAAAAAACAAGCACAATGGCGGCAAGATAACGTATGACTGTAATGCTGAAAATAAGGAGCAGTGTGTCTTTTGCTCCCATGATAATGAGGCTGACGATGTCTCTCCCGTCATCATCCGTTCCAAAAGGATGATGCAGTGAGGGAGGGAAAGGCGCCCGTTCATAGGTCGTGCTGTTTATAAAAACCATTCGCTGTTCTTTGGTCCCTTCCTGCACATTTGGGAAAAGAGGGCCAACCAGAGAAATCATGATAATGACAGCAAGCATAATGGTTCCGACCAACAATGTCTTATTTCTCATACCCCTCCCTCCCTAGGATCTATCATTCTTTTAATAAGTAAGCTCGTGATTTGAACAATAAGCACGAGCAGCATGAAAGAAGTGCCAAATGCAATAATGACGTTTGGCTCGATTGCTGTGTTCAAGCCAACACTTAAGACAGGCATTACATTAAACGCTTCGAATAGACGGTATGCTGCCCCTTTGTAATCAAGCAGATATTCCACAATTAATAAATTGGAAAGAATATAGATCATCATGGAGCCGGCATGATTTAAGATTGGAACTGCACTGTTTTTAAGAACATGCTTAAATGTGATAAAAGCTTGCGGCAATCCCTTTGAATGGGCTACCATAATATATTGCTTGTCTGATTGTTCCTGAAAGGATGCAGCAGTAATGCGGCTTATGTACAGGGCAGGGTATATGGAAACCAGCAGAGCGGGATACAAAAAACTGTACCAGTTATCGTGTCCAAATAGATCGACATAGTCCTTAAAATAGATGATGAGAACCCATTGCAGACAGAGAAACAGAAAGAAATCAGGAATGGCCTGCAGCACCCATGTGAATCCTTTTCCAAAAATCATTCCGAGCGGACTGGGGTGCGATGCATCATATACTCCTTTCAGGATTCCGAAAATTGAGCTCAGGAGGAAAGCAGTCATAATGATTTTTATGCTTCTTGAAAAGTACAGTTTCATTTCTTCTTCTACAGGGCGTTCATATTTTGTCAGTCCAAGGCTTTTATCCTGATAAAGGCCGCTGAAAAAAGATGTTATGTTTTCTTGATAGACAGACCATGAAAACTGAAAGTCATATATGACTGTCTGTGCTCTGCCCTCAGCTCTTATTTCAACATCTCTGGGGAAAAGAACGACTAGAATGAGAGATAGAACAATTAAGAGAAATAGTAAAATGTGCTTGCTGATTTCTACGGCAGATTTCATGTGAAAACCTCGCATTTTTTTAAAAAGATAAGAAAAGTATAAAATTTTGCGCTTCGATGGCGAGCGGAATCGCTCAGGCTCCTCGGCCAGTAAGGATCCGAAAGTATTGGCAAAAAGCGCCTTTTCTGTCGGATCCTTATCTGACATGCCTGCGCTAAACGGGCGCTTGCGTTTTTCTTACATTATTGTAAAAATTTTACCATGACGATTGACTGATGAATAGATAGTAACAGGGAAAAAACTTTATGTGAAAAACTTCACAATATCTCTTGCGTTTTTGAAAATAGGGGAATATAATATGAATTAAGCAACATATGTGAATAACTTCACAATATTATGTGAAAACATTCACAAATGATAATCTCAAGGAGGAACTACCTTTATGAAAATCGCAGTGATTGGATGTACACATGCTGGAACAGCAGCAGTTTCAAATATGACGAAGCTTTATCCGGAAGCAGAAATTACGGTTTATGAAAAAAATGATAATGTTTCATTCTTATCTTGCGGCATCGCGTTATATGTAGGAGGAGTTGTTCAGGACGCACAGGGCTTATTTTACTCTTCACCTCAGGAACTTGAGAATATGGGAGTAACGATGAAAATGAAACATGCCGTGACGTCTATCGATTCAGAAGCGAAAACACTGACAGCTGAAAACCTTGAAACAGGGGAGGTCATTGAAGATACGTACGACAAATTAGTGATGACGACAGGATCTTGGCCGATTGTTCCTCCTTTAGAAGGAATTCAATTGAATAATATCGTCCTTTCAAAAAACTATACTCATGCAAATAATATCATTGAAAAAGCGAAGGATGCCCAGAAAATCACAGTTGTTGGGGCAGGCTATATTGGGATTGAGCTTGTAGAAGCGTTTGAATCTTACGGAAAAGAAGTTACTTTAATAGACAGTTCAGACCGCATTTTAAGCAAATATCTTGATCCAGAATATACAGAAGTCATAGAAAATGAATTTGAAAATCGCGGCATTACTCTTGCTCTGGGTGAGACAGTCAGCAAATTTGAAGGCGAAAATGGCCATGTTTCAAAAGTAGTGACAACAAAAGGAGCATACGAGACAGATTTAGTTGTTCTATGCATTGGATTTAAACCGAATACGGGTTTGCTGCAAGGGCAGGTAGATATGCTGGATAATGGCGCTATCATCGTCAATGAGTATATGCAAACAAGCAATGAAGATATTTTTGCAGCAGGCGACAGCTGCGCGATTCTCTACAATCCTACTGGGAAGCATGCGTATATTCCACTGGCTACAAATGCCGTCCGCATGGGAACTTTAGCTGCAAAAAACTTAGTGAAGAAAACAATCAAATATATGGGTACTCAAGGTACATCAGGCATTAAGATTTATGAAAACAATATCGCTTCAACTGGAATGACAGAAACAGCCGCTTCTTTTATGGATATGAATGTGAAAAGTATCACAATCTTAGAAAATGATCGTCCTGAGTTCATGCCATCTTATGAATCTGTCACTTTGAAGGTCGTTTATGAAGAAGGAACAAGAAGAATTGTTGGTGCACAAGTGATGTCAAAAGCTGATCTGACTCAATCAATCAATACTTTATCTGTCTGTATCCAAAATGGCATGACGATTGATGAGCTTGGCTTTGTCGACTTTTTCTTCCAGCCGCATTACAACAAGCCTTGGAACTTCTTGAACCAGGCAGGTTTGCAGGCGATACAGTAAGATATGAAAACAGCGGAATGTGTGTATTCCGCTGTTTTTTGTGAGAATTTGTAAAAAAGATAGTATTTCATTCAAAGAAGAAAGTATTTTCCTGTTTTCCGCCAGTATTACCGACATTCCGGACAGTAAATGGACCGGTTTGGAAAGTAATACAAGGTTCTGCCCAAAATGATTCAATGAACCGGCAGAACGTTCACAGCTTAAATGGTCTACTGATATATAGCCGAACCCTTTTCAACAAATTCTCTCGACTTTTGCTTCAGTCCTTCTTCCATTTCCTGTTCTTTTACGGTATTTCTTAAATCGTGGGATATTCTCATCGAACAGAATTTAGGTCCGCACATCGAGCAGAAATGAGCGGTTTTGGCTCCCTCAGCCGGCAGCGTTTCATCGTGATATTCTTTTGCCCGGTCAGGGTCAAGGGACAAATTAAATTGATCTTCCCACCGGAATTCAAATCTGGCTTTAGACAGGGCATCGTCTCTATATTGTGCATTTGGATGTCCTTTGGCGAGATCCGCGGCGTGCGCAGCGATCTTATAAGCAATGACTCCCTCGCGGACATCATCTTTATTAGGCAATCCCAAGTGCTCTTTCGGCGTCACATAGCAAAGCATCGCCGTTCCGAACCAGCCGATCATGGCTGCACCTATAGCTGAAGTGATATGATCATACCCCGGTGCGATATCAGTTGTTAATGGTCCAAGTGTATAAAAAGGCGCTTCCTGACAAATCTCCTGCTGCTTTTCTACATTTTCCCGAATCATGTGCATCGGAACATGTCCAGGACCTTCGATCATCACTTGAACATCGTGCTTCCATGCGATTTTAGTGAGCTCACCAAGTGTTTCAAGTTCTGCAAATTGGGCTTCGTCATTTGCATCTGCAATCGATCCAGGACGAAGGCCATCGCCTAAGGAAATGGAAATATCATATTGCTTTAAGATCTCGCAAATCTCCTCAAAGTGAGTATAGAGAAAGTTTTCTTCGTGGTGGGCTAAGCACCATCCTGCAAGAATGGATCCTCCTCTTGATACAATCCCGGTTGTTCTTTTAATTGTAAGAGGGATGTACCGCAGCAAAACACCAGCATGAATAGTAAAATAATCGACCCCTTGTTCTGCCTGTTCGATTAAGGTATCTCTATATACTTCCCAGGTCAAATTCTCTGCAATGCCATTCACTTTTTCAAGCGCCTGATAGATGGGAACTGTGCCAACAGGTACTGGAGAATTTCTGATGATCCATTCTCTGGTTGTGTGAATATCTTTGCCAGTCGATAAATCCATGATGTTGTCAGCGCCCCATTTAATCGCCCATGTCATTTTTTCCACTTCTTCTTCAATGGATGAAGAGACGGCTGAGTTGCCTATATTGGCATTGATTTTGACATGAAAATGCTTGCCGATAATCATCGGCTCACTTTCTCTATGATTGATGTTTGCAGGAATGATGGCTCTGCCGCCCGCAACTTCACTTCTAATGAACTCAGGGTCCATGTTTTCACGAATGGCTATAAACTCCATCTCGGGTGTAATGATTCCTTTTCTGGCGTAATGAAGCTGAGTGACATTGGAATTCTTTTTTGCACGCAGTACTTTTCTATCACCAGTAAAGACGTTTTCAAGTGGAGTAACATTCCCTTTTCGGCCGTTATCTTCAGGTTTTACGCTGCGCCCTGAATATTCTTCAACATCTCCCCGATCAAAAATCCAGCTTCTTCTTACTTCAGCCAATCCTTTTTTAATATTAATGACAGCTGCTGAATCTGTGTAGGGACCACTCGTATCATAAACAAGCACAGGCTCATGATCTTCCGCGAGTTCAATTTCCCGAAAAGGTACACAAATGTCCTCTCTTGATCCTTTTTTGTACCTCTTTTTGCTGCCCTCAAACGGTTTAGTAAATGCGAAATCCAATCTTAACTCCTCCTCATATCGTTTAGTAGAGTTTTGATCTGCACCCGCGAAAGAATAGAAAAAGGGTTCTGTTAATGAACAGAACCCTTGGAACAGTATGTGTAAAAAGCCAAATAGAACGGCCTACGCCACACCGCTTCCCTACGCTGGTATCATCCAGATCAGGTTCAAAGGGTCAAAGACTCGCGTTCTTTTCTCAGTCCAGCATCATGGACTCCCCCAGCAGAATGAATAAAATATTCATTTGTTAGCAATATAGCAGGAAAAGCAACAAGCTGCAAGTGATTATTTTCACAATTAAAAATGTTGAAAATAATCCAGGTACAAGGTTGTGGTTCCTTGTGCCTGATTACAGACTGAGATAAGAAAGTATAAAAATTTGCGCTTCAATTGCGAGCGGAATCGCTCAGGCTCCTCGGACCCTTATCTGACATGCCAGCGCCAAACGGGCGCTTGCGCTTTTCTTATAAAATATTCGGATGCATACTTTTACCAACATACTAAGAAACTAATAAAGATTCTAGTGGAGGGGTGGGTCTATGTTTTCTTTATTCAAGAAAAAAAAACAATCAAAGCAAAAAGCACAGCAGCCAAAGAATACGGCACCTCCCAAAGATACAAACATACCTGTTTCATCCCATTTTAATGTAAATATCGCAAAAATCCTGACTCACCTGGATCATACGGATGATTTAGGCCAAAGAAAAATTATGTTTAAAGGCAAGCAAGGGCTATTGCTGTATTTTGTGCCTCTTATGAAGTCTGACAAGATCAATCAGGATATTATAGCCCCATTACAGCATGCAGAGTCTGAAGTGGTAGAGGATGTTGTTGCGATTGCCTCGATTTCAAAAACGAAGGATATTCACGAAGCCATTCATTTTCTTTGTAAGGGTAAATGTTTATTGCTTTTAGAAGACCTGGATTGCATTTATGCATTTGATTCTGCTATCCATGAGGCAAGATCGGTTGAACAGACACAGAATGAAAAGGTTGTCCGCGGATCTCATGAAGGTTTTACGGAGAATATGGATATCAATCTCAACTTAATCAGACAAAGAATATTGGATGGAAGTCTAGTTGTGAAATACTTAGAAATTGGAAACATATCAAGAACAAGGGTAGCTGTACTTTATATAAACCATCTTACAAACAAAGAATTGATTGAGAAAGTTCTCACCAGATTAAAGTCTATAAAAATTGATGCTGTTGATACACCGGGAATTATCGAAGAATCGATTGAGGATTCACCATATTCTCTGTTTCCGCAAATTTTAAGTACAGAGCGTCCGGATAAGGTTGTTTCTAATCTTTTTGAAGGAAGAGTAGTCATATTGCCGACAGGAAGTTCTTCTGCACTGATTGCACCTGTTAATTTTTTTTCATTCTTTCAAACACCTGAAGATTATAACAGCCGCTGGATTTTCGGGTCCTTTTATCGCCTTATTAGAATATTAGGCTTCTTTATTTCCATAAGTTTGCCAGCTTTGTATATCGCAACCATTTCTTATCATTATGAGCTCATTCCAAATGACTTAATTCTGACTGTAAAAAGTTCGCTTGAAAATGTTCCCCTTCCGCCGATAGCTGAAGCACTCCTGATGGTCATCATTTTGGAATTGCTGCGAGAAGCGGCATTGCGTCTGCCAACATCGATTTCGCAAACCATTGGGGTAGTTGGCGGTTTAGTCATCGGGACAGCCATTGTAGAAGCAAATTTAGTTTCTAATATGATGATTATTGTCATTGCATTAACGGCCATTGCTTCCTTTGTAGTCCCTTCAAATGAGATGAGTACAGCACTGCGGCTGGTGAGCTTTCCAATGATGTTCGGTGCAGCGATATTTGGCTATCTGGGAATTGTTTTTATTTTCGTCATCATTCTCATGCACCTCAGCCTCCTTGAATCCTTTGGAACACCTTACTTTTATCCCCTTGCTCCGATGCAATTTGACAATCTTAAAGATTCTGTGCTGAGAATGCATCATTGGTATATGAATGATCGTCCGAAAGATACATCTCCTCAAAAGGTCAGAAGACAAAATTCGCTAAGGAATTGGTCGAAGCATGAAAACGAATCATAATATCACACACAAACAGATGTTTTTCCTTGTCCTTCAAACTCAGATCGGCATTGGGGTCTTGTCGCTGCCTTATAATATCTATCTTGTATCTGGTACTGATGGGTGGATATCCGCAATTATTGCAGGTGTATTTGCCCAGCTGTTCACCATTTTATTTTGGCTTCTTGTTAAAAAATATCCGGATAAGTCCTTATTTGATATCAATAAACTGCTGCTTGGAAAAATTTTAGGGAATTTGGTTAATTTGGGCTACGTCCTGTTTTATATTTTCGTTTCAAGCTTAATCGCTGTATTGTATGTAAATGTATTAAAGAGATGGATTTATCACGAAACTCCGGCATGGGTCTTAATCCTGCTCCTTGCTTCAGTTTCAGTCTATTTTGCAAAAGAGAATATCCGTAAAATGGCACGGTTTTTCGTGATCGTCTCATTTTTGCTGATTTTCCTTTTTTTACTCACTCTTAACGCTTATCAAATAGCTGATATTCGCTACATTTTTCCTATCGGAGACAGCGGAACGGTAAAAATATTACTGGGAAGCAAAGAAGCAATTATGTCCTTTCTTGGTTTTGAAATCATGCTGTTTCTTTATCCATATATAAACAGCCAGCCGAATCAGGTATTGAAATCAGTTACGGTGAGCAATATCATTGTGACCATTTTTTATTCCTACATTACATTTACCAGTTATGTGTTTTTTAGTCCAAAAGAGATGAAGATTGTACCTGAACCAACCCTTTATCTGCTTAAGGCCATTACATATTCCATTATTGAAAGGGTCGATCTTGTTTTCCTCGCCATTTGGGTCGTTTCTGTTATTACGTCAGGTCTGATGTACATATATATTGCAAGCACAGGGATGCAGAATGTGTTTAATAAGAAAAACCATCGTTCTTTTGTTCCGTTAATCGTTTTAGCTGTATCCTTACTTGCTTTATCACCGGCTGAAAGTGATCAGCTGGCAGGAAAACTCAGTGATTATGTTGACAAACTCTCCTATATATTTGTGTTTACAATCCCTGTTTGTTTGCTGATATTATCCTTTTTCAGAAAGGGGAAGAAAAAACATGATCAGACTTTTTAAGCGGATGATCCCGGTACTGTTGATGTTGCCGGTGATTACGGGGTGCTGGGATCAAAAAATGCTGAAAAACACGGTATTCATGTCCGCTACTGCCTTTCAAATCGCGAATGATGATGAAATTTTGACGACTACGTCTATTCACTCCTATACGTCTAAAGAACAGCAGCCCATCAATAAAACATTTTTTGTAACAGCAACCTCGCCTAGAAATGCAAAAATAAAGCTCAATCAGCAAATGTCCGGAACGGTGATGACCGCTAAAAATAAAATTTTTTTAATAGAGGATGATCTCGCTGAAAAGGGGTTGTTTCAAATAGCGGATGTCCTATATCGCACGCCTGAAAACCCTTTAAACGGGAAATTTGTCATAGTTGAGGAAAATCCTCAAGGAATTCTTAATCTGCAAAAGGTTGGCGAGGAATTGATTGGACAATATTTAGCAGGGCTTATTGATACCTCCGAAACGTCTTCTGTCATACCTGTTGAAACCATTCAATCTATGTGCACGGTTTTATTCGATGAAGGAAAAGGTCTGGTTCTTCCATATATGAAGCTTGATAAAGAAAATCATACAGCCGATTTAATCGGAACGGCCCTTTTTCACAAAGATAAATTTTCTGGTACCACCATGGATTTGGCACAATCAAAAACACTATTAATCATGGCAAATCGAAAAGATAAACAGATGGATATGAGCCATAAGATCACATATAAGGGGGAAAAGCTTGTTGTTTCCTATGATGTAGCAGAGTCCAAAGCAAAACTGAAAATTAAAAAGGATTTGAATCATAAAGTGAAGGCTGTCCTTCCTGTAAATGTGAAAATAGAAATCAGTGAATTCCCGCACGATCATTTATATGACACAAAGCTTTTAAAGAAAGTCCAAACTGAAATTACTAAATATCTTCAGCAGCAATCAGAGGATGCAGCTGCAAAGCTTTTGGAGGCAAATTGCGATTTTCTCGGGATTGGGAGAGAACTCATCGCCTATCATCCTTCTCTTTGGAAGAAGTTAAAATGGGAGGAGGACTACCCGAATATTCTCATTAAGCCCGAGATCAGTGTGGAAATTATTCATCATGGCATTACACATTAGCAATGTATTTTAGCCAGTATCCGTTTTAGGATGCTGGCTTTATTAAATATAGCTTTTTTATAAAAGTTCAGTAATGCCAGAAAATTTGATATATTATGGGTATGAATGTACTTGGAGGAGGGTGGACCGCAATGAAGAATCTGGAACAGGCTCATGAAGAGAAAGTCCTTTCTCAGGAAAAACTGGATGGATTAATGGAAGTTTATCTAAATCAGCTTGAAAACTCTCCAACCGCATTTTTAATTCACGAAAACCGAAAGTGGACATATATAAATCCTTCTGCAAGGAGGCTGCTTGGGTACACCTGCAAGGAGGATCTGATAGGAAAACCGATCTGGAATTCCATTGATCCGCAATATAAAGAGATGATCGAACAGCGGATTACTGATACAAAAAATGGTTTCACGCCAACCTCAATGGAACAGATCTGGTATACCAAAAAAGGTTTGCCCATAAACGTTGAAGTCACGACACTCCCAAACGTATGGGGGGACATGCAGTCCACCCAGGTGATAATCAGAGACGTCACTAATAAAAAAAAGCTTGAAAAAGAGCACGAGGAAACGATAAAAAAGTTCCGGCTGATTACGGAGAACATGCGTGATATCGTTGGGCTTCTTGATGAAAACGGACTGTTTACCTATGTATCTCCTTCTTACAAAGAAGTGCTTGGGTACGACATGTCAGAAGCAGTAGGGTATAGCCCTTTTCAATTTGTTCATCCTGAAGACAGAGAACAGATTGCAGACCAATTTTATAAAATGCTGAAAGAAAATAGACAGCTGACGGTTGAGTATCGTTATTTATGCAAGGACAATACTTATATATGGCTTGAATCACACGGAGTTCCTGTCACTGAAAATGAAACGTTAAAACATGCAATCGTCATTTCCAGAAACATTACCCAGCGGAAGCAAACAGAAGAAAAGCTGAGAAAAAGCGAAAGCAAATACCGGATCATTTTAGAGCACAGCAACGACTTAATTTGTGTAGTCGATCTAAAAGGAAATTATAAATATGCATCACCGTCTTACAAGAAAATTCTGGGATATGAGCCTGAGAGTATGATAGGGCAAAACGTTTTCAACTATATTCTTGCAGAAGATCAAGATAAAGCAGAAGAAATTATGAGCACTCTTTTTACCACAAAAGAACCTGTCACCATTCCTTATCACAAAATCAGTCATTCAGGACAGGCCGTTTTGTTTGAGGGAAAAGGGATGGCCGTTTTGAATCAGCACGGAGAGCCTGAGAGCATTGTGTTTATATCGAGGGACATAACTGAAAAAAGAAAAGTCGAGGATTATATCCGCAACTATGAAAAGCTTACGGTATTAGGTGAGCTTGCAGCAGGTGTTGCCCATGAAATAAGGAATCCGCTTACATCCATAAAGGGGTTTTTCAAGCTGCTGACAGAAGAAGACAGTAACGGGAAAGATAAAAAATATCAGAATGTCATTATGGATGAATTAAGCAGAATTGAACAGATTGTCAATGAATTCATGGCACTGGCAAGGCCGCAGGCGATTCATCTGAAAGAAAGCACAAATATCGTTCAGCTTCTTAAAGATACAATGATTCTGCTGAATCCGGAGGCTTCCCTCAGAAATGTGGACATCGATCTTCAGTTTGACTCAGATGCCGCACAGATAGAATGCGAAAAAAATCAAATTAAACAAGTTTTCATCAATGTCATGAAAAATGCAATAGAAGCTATGCCGGATGGCGGCCGCCTCAAAATCAGAGGAGAGAGCATAGAAGGGTTCTATTATCGGCTGACGTTTGAGGATAATGGGACAGGTATTGATGAAAAACGGCTTGAAAAGCTCGGAACACCTTTCTTTACTACAAAAGAAAAAGGAATCGGCCTCGGTCTTACGATCAGCAACAAAATCATTACCGAGCATAACGGGGAATTCAAATTGGAAAGTGAAATGGGCAAAGGTACAAAGGTGATCATAAGACTGAAAAAATAGCGGGGGATGGGGTTATGAAGCAGTTTACGAAGGAGCAATTTCTTAAAGCACGGGAATTTATGCTTAAAAAAGCACGAAAAGTGGACCGTGCTTTATATCTATTTGAATTTGAGAACGGCTCTAAAGAAGATGTGCTATTGGAGCTTAAAGCTTACCAGAATCAAGATGGCGGATTCGGTAATGGACTTGAGCCGGATTTCAGATGCTCAGCTTCTTCCGCACTCGCCTCGACGATTGCCATGCAGTATCTATCCAGAGTAAATGCGAATGAGGAAGACGATATCCTTAACAAAGTTATTGCTTATTTCATCCAGACGTTTCAAACCGAACTTCCTGGATGGGAGAAAGTTCCCCCAGAGGTAGAAGCAGCGCCGAGGGCACCTTGGTGGAATTATCAAAAGTCCGGAGAAGATTGGGGAAATCCAAATGCTGAAATACTTGGTTATTTATTCGAATATAAAAGTTTCATACCAGAGAGTATGCTATCTGAAATGACAGATTATGCAATCAGCCATCTTCGGGCCCTTAAGGAATATGAATTTCATGAATTGCTTTGCTATCTAAGACTTACTGAAAGAGCGCCGGAGGTAATCAGCCGTGAAATGACCGTTCATATTGATGAATTTGTTAACAAATGTATCATCAGGAATCCAGAAGAGTGGATGGGATACGGACTCCAGCCTGCGGGTGTGATTCAATCTCCAAGCTCCAGGTATTATCCATTATTTTCTGAGAGCGTGGAACTGAATCTTGATTTCATCATTGGACAGCAAACTGATGACGGCAGCTTTGCACCAGCCTGGTCATGGGGGCAGTATGAAGATACATGGCTTATTGCCAGAGAAGAGTGGAAGGGCTCTCTTACGCTTGAAAAACTGAAACTTTTGCGGGAGTTTAACAGGATAGAAGGGCTATAAAAAGAGACCGGGACGTAACGATAATCTCCTGAATGAAAGCCGAACATTGAATAGTGCGAAAACCATTAATAGAAAGAGCTATTTTCGCATAAATTGTTGTTTTTCATGATATATCATTTCCGTTCCTTTCCGCTCCAGGAACTTGCTTTCCGCGGGGAGCATGGGAGCCTCCTCGGCTTTGCCTGTGGGGTCTCCCATTTTGCTCTATTTCCCGCAGGAGTCAAGTTTCTTCCGCTGCAATCCACTAAAGGTTTCTAACATTTAGTACTGTAGCAACAATATTTATGAAAAGAGCCAAAGAAAAAAATCCGAACTAAAACGAAATTCAAGTTGGAATTTCACATAATAGTTCGGATTTTTCTTTGGCTGAAAACCATTTGTCCCAGCCTCTTTTATTTCTAAAATAGAGCTGCAAATTCTTCGTATCCTTCTGTTTTTAAATCCTCTGCAGGCACAAAGCGCATCGCAGCTGAATTCATGCAGTATCTGAGTCCGGTCGGTTCAGGTCCGTCATCGAATACGTGACCTAAGTGGGAATCTGCGTGTTTGCTTCTTACTTCGGTGCGGACTGTAAAGAAGCTGCGGTCTTCTTTTTTAACGATATTTTCTTTCACAAGCGGTTTCGTAAAACTCGGCCAGCCTGTGCCTGAATCATATTTATCAAGAGAACTGAAAAGCGGTTCTCCTGAAACAATGTCTACATAGATGCCATCATCTTTTAAGTCCCAGTATTCATTGTCATAAGCTTTTTCGGTGCCGTCCTCCTGAGTGACCTCATACTGTATGTCGGTCAGTTCTTTTTTCAACTCTTCTTTTGAACGTTTGGGATAGGCTTTATCAGATGCCTGTTCTTTTTTCAGTTCATCGCCCCACGTTTTTTCTAAAAACTGATCCCGTCCGGAATTGTTCCGGTAATATTCATATCGGACTGGGTTCTTTTTGTAATAATCCTGATGATAGTCCTCTGCCATGTAGAATGTTAAGGCAGGCAGAATTGGTGTGACAATCTTTTGATCGAAGCGTCCGGATTGATCCATTTTTTCTTTAGAGGCCTGTGCCGCCAGTTTCTGATCTTCATTATGAAAAAAGATTGCTGTGGAATATTGCTTGCCGCGATCGACAAATTGCCCCTCAGAATCGGTTGGGTCCACTTGCTTCCAATAAACATCCAGCAGTTCTTCATAGGACACCACAGCAGGATCATATACGACCTGAACAGACTCAACATGCCCTGTTTTTCCTGAAGAAACGTCATTGTACGAAGGGTTTTCCTCGGTGCCGCCCGTATATCCTGAGATAACCTCCAAAACACCGTCAAGCTTTTCAAAAGGGGGCTCCATGCACCAAAAACAGCCGCCTGCAAATGTCGCTGCTTCAAGATTTTCATCTTCATAATTGGCTTGAACAGCAGTGCTGCCTGATGATCTTGTAAATAAAGCTTCTCCGCCTTTGACCATGACAAAGACAAGACTAGGAATCAGCACGATTGACATGATTATTTTCACATTCCGTTTTTTCATATCATCCCATCCTTTACCTTTATGCAAAGGTAACGATATCTTCTTGCTGAAAAGATCACTTCTCATCAATAAATTTTATTAATAAAATCGTATATGATTTTTGGGAAGATGAATAGTTTTAATGTTCCTGCTGTTACAAGATGAAAACAGCGCATAAACGATTGCGTTTATGCGCCGATTCCTAAATATTGCGTAAATATCGTATGCTTGTATATGTTTCATTCGCTGCATTTATCATTTTAGTATCTATCCTCAAGCATGGTTTTTAACTCTGCGGGAATAAAAGCTGATAACGAAAGCAATCATGGCAAGAGCAGCACTTGCCGTAACGAGCATGCCGTCAGGACTGTGATGGCTGCCTGTCAGTATCCACAATTTATAGGGAATCACCGAAATGGCAATCAGAATTAGAAATCCTAAATATAGTTTAAGAATGTTTTCGTTCTTGTCTTTACTTGAACCCTTCAATTTTGCAAGCGAGTCTAAAACAAAAATTAAGAGCAGCAATGCTGCAGTCAGTACGAAGAAATCTCCCATTCTATCACCTCATTAATAGTTAAACAAACGTTTGATTAAGCTGTGTATTTCCTTGCTGCATCAAGGTTTTCTTCAGTGCTCTCACTGATGGCGCAAGAATATCCGGTGATGCTGAGCTCAGTTCTTTCTTTGAACCATACCCATATAAAACCCCAATTGAAGCAATGTTATTTTCCTTCGCTCCAATAATATCGTGCTCACGGTCACCTATCATAATGATTTCTAATTTGGATATATCAGGATAATGCTTTACAACCTCTGCGATGATGTCTGTCTTGGAAGTAAGTGTGCCATCTAGATTGCTTCCGGCTATTTGCTCAAAATAGGCATCCATTTTAAAATGCTTAAGAATTTTTTCTGCAAAGATAGTTGGTTTTGAAGTAGCAACAGCAAGCTTTATATTTTCACCATGCAAGTCTTCAAGGAGACTGATGATTCCGGGATAAATTTCATTTTCATACATCCCTTTTTCAGAAAAATACTCCCGGTAAAAGCGGATGGCCTGCTCTGTGTCAGCTTGATCAAAATCTAAATGCTTTTGAAACGACACTTGAAGCGGCGGTCCAATAAAGTCTTTTAATACAGCGGCTGATGGCATTTTTACATTCATTGCATTTAATGCGTACTTAATAGAATGAATAATTCCTGTCCCGGGATCTGTGAGAGTTCCGTCCAAATCGAACATAGCGAGCTTAAAAGAATTCATTTTATTTCCTCCGCCGTTTTTCTATATTTTATCAAAAAAGCGGCGGAAGAATAGGTGTGTTAAAAAGGTTTATATGAACTTTTCTTGAATAAAAAGGGTAAGGATAAAAAATATGGAGGTGCAGAAAATGGAATTTCGAATTGAAAAAGATACGATGGGTGAGATTAAAGTTCCTGCAGATAAGTTTTGGGGGGCTCAGACGCAGAGAAGCAAAGAAAACTTTAAAATCGGGTCGGAAAAAATGCCTAAGGAGCTGATTGACGCATTTGCCATTTTAAAAAGAAGTGCTGCTAAAGTGAATGGCAGATTAGGAAAACTAAGCGCAGAAAAAGAAAATGCGATTGTGAAAGTATGCGATGACATTCTCAGCCGAAAACTCGATGATCATTTTCCTTTAGTTGTATGGCAGACAGGAAGCGGAACGCAGAGCAATATGAATGTAAACGAAGTGATTGCAAACAGAGGAAACACACTGTTAAGAGAATCGGATCAGCTCATTCATCCGAATGATGATGTCAACATGGGGCAAAGCTCGAACGATACATTTCCTACTGCGATGCATATATCAGGAGTGCTCTCTATTTTTGATTTATTAATTCCTGCCATTGATAAGCTTTATTTAACGCTTGTGAACAAATCAAAAGAAAACGAAGATGTTGTCAAAATCGGCAGAACACATCTTCAGGATGCTACCCCTCTCACATTGGGTCAGGAAATAAGCGGCTGGGTGCATATGCTGCAAAAGTCGAAAGATATGATTCTCTTATCCGTTGAAAAGATGCGCGATCTTGCCATCGGAGGTACAGCGGTTGGAACAGGCATCAATGCCCACCCTGATTTTGGGAGACTTTCAGCTGAAGAAATCAGCCTTTATACAGCCACTAAATTCCGCACGTCTGAAAATAAGTTTCACGCCCTGACAAGTCATGATGAAATCGTCTTTGTTCATGGGGCTTTAAAAGGTCTTGCAGCAGATTTAATGAAGATTGCCAATGATGTAAGATGGCTCGCAAGCGGTCCAAGATGCGGAATCGGAGAAATCACCATTCCTGAGAATGAACCGGGAAGCTCCATTATGCCTGGAAAAGTGAACCCAACCCAAAGTGAAGCCATTACGATGGTGGCAGCACAAGTAATGGGGAACGATGCAACCATTGGATTTGCAGCTAGTCAGGGCAACTTTGAACTGAATGTGTTCAAGCCCGTTATTATGTATAATTTCCTGCAATCAGTGAGACTGCTTGCCGATTCAATTCATTCTTTCAATGATCATTGTGCGATTGGCATCAAGCCGAATCTGGATGTTATTGATAAATATTTAAATGAATCTTTAATGCTCGTAACAGCTTTGAACCCTCATATTGGTTATGCAAATGCTGCGAAAATAGCGAAAGAAGCACATAAAGATGGAAGCACGCTGAAAGAAGCTGCGTTAAAGCTTCAGCTGCTGACGGAAGAGGAATTTGATGAGTATGTAAATCCGCTTGATATGATTGGACCGCGGGGGGAATAGGCCTTCATCGGGAGCATTCTCTTTTTTTAGTGTTATTGCAGTTTTTCAAGAATTCTATGAAAAAACAGGTAAATAAAAGAGTAACGGGCTGGTGTTGAAGTACAAAAATAACACACAATCATTAACACAGAAATGGAAATGCAATTAGGATAAGGGGCTGTCCAGAAAGTCTGTTTTCGCATAGATTGTTGTTTTCCATGATAAATGTTGTCCGTTCCTTTCCGCTCCAGGAACTTGCTTTCCGCGGGGAGCATGGGAGCCTCCTCGGCGTTGCCTGGGGGGTCTCCCATTTTGCTCTATTTCCCGCAGGAGTCAAGTTCCTTCCGCTGCAATCCACTAATAGTTTGTAACATGGAGTCTAAAAATAACAAAGTTATGAAAAGACCCTATAGAAAAAATCAGAAAGGAAATAACATTAGTTCTTCCTGCCTGCTTCGTTTTAGAGACTTATTGGACAATCCCTTTTATAAGCTGCAATCATTTTTAATATTGATAATTAGGAACTCAAACTAACTTATATTGGTCCTTCATTCTAAAGACGAAACTACTTTAATTCCATATAGTTGATTTTTCTTTTAAAAGGGGACTTTCGAACAATTGTTTAGTAATTTCCAAAAGTTCCTTCGGAAAATCAGCTGAGTCAAAGCTGTTAATAAATTGTATTCCCTTTATTTTATCTAATTCATTCATTGAAGGAATACCACTAACGCAATTAGCAAAATAAAAGTGTCCACGCCATTGTATATCCTCAAAGCGATAATTACCTTGAAATATTTCTGTAAGATTATGAATGTGTAAGCCTATTTCTTCTATAACTTCTCGTTTAGCACATTCAAAAGGTGTTTCTCCTATTTCCTTTTTGCCGCCTGGAAAATTCCAAATGTTCGCCCTGTCTTGAACAACCAGAATATTATCGTTATTATCTTTTATCAGTACACGAGAAAAAACTTTTTGCACTATACCATTCCCCCTTTTCCTCTCCTAAACTTTCTTTTTAAACTTTAACACGAAATTTCAGACAGAGGATTTGGGTGGGTAGAATTGCACCCCAAATCTTTCATCGCTGAGAAGGTCAATTCTTATGCGAATTGACCTTCTAATTGTCTTGTTATATTTAATTTTGCACTCGGAAACCGAACCCGTAAATAAAAGAGCACGCTCTTTTATTTACCATAATGGTTTATCTTCTTCTATGTATTCATAGTAGTAAGGCGATAGCAGGACAGATAGAATTCCTGCGAGAATAATGGCTGTTATTCTTACTGCTGCATCAGCACCAATCATGGAACTTATAAAACTCGCTGCAACGATTGGAATGGCGATTAAGAGAGTTCCCTTTGTTCTTGATTTAGGGGTTGGATACAAATTTTTACCGCATTTTGGACATTTCAGAATTCTGGTGAATTTCAGCGAGGTAAGAAGTGTTTCTTTCCATGTGAATTGATAATGGCATGACGTGCATGTTGGCAGTTTCAAAGGCGGGACCTCCTGGGTGAGTTAGTGTTAATTAACTATATTGTAGCATTGATGGAAATTAGAGAAAATATGAGCGGGTAAAAAGGTACTCCCAAAAACAGGAGTACCCCAGATAACCATTATTCCGTTTCTTTTTTCCATTTTTCTTCGATCAGCATTTTTCCCGGCCACGTGTAGGCCATAATTCCGCCGTCTGCTGTAATATCTTCTCCCGTCACATAAGAGCTGTCGTCAGATGCAAGGAAGAGAGCTACAGTCGCCATTTCTTTTGGACTTCCTAATCTGCCGAGCGGTGTTATCCACTTATTTGCGTCCCTGAATTTCTGTCCCATTTCTTCTTCTTTGCTGCCGGCAAGTGTATCAATCAAGGGTGTTTCGATTGTGCCTGGGGATAGAGAATTCACCCGAATTCCATTCCTGGCATAGTCAATGGCCATCGCTCTAGTGAAGTTTGTGATGCCGCCTTTTGCAGCGTTGTAGCCTGAACGGTCAAGATCTGCTGCACGCCCTGACATTGAGGACGTATTAATGATAGAGCCGCCATTTTCAAGCATAAGCGGAATCAAATATTTGCTGCATAGAAAGGTTCCGCGCAAATCTACAGCCATGATCCGGTCAAACAGTTCAACAGGATATTCATGGACTTTTCCGCCCTGCTGATCGACTCCCGCATTGTTGAAGAGGATATCAATCTTTCCGTATGCCTGCTTTATTTTTTCTGCAAAAGAGACAACACTCTCTTCTTCAGCAACATCCAGATAATAAGCTTCCGCCTGTCCTCCGATTGAGCGGATGGCTTCGACCGTCTCATGCAGCTGATCTTCCTTAATATCTGCACAAATCACGGTTGCTCCCTCATTAGCGAAAACCTCTGCAGTCGCAGCGCCAATTCCTGTTGCTGCTCCTGTTATAACCGCCAGTTTATCCTTTAATCTTCCCATAAGGAAAACCTCCTTTACTATCTGATGTTCATTTTCCCCGTATGTGAAGCAGTAAACATAAGGTTTGTTTTTAGAAAATTAAAACAATTTTGTTTATTGGAAGGACGGTTCATTGTATAATAATCTCACAACATACTAACCGGTCAGTTTAATGCCTTTCACAATCTTTAAGGAAACGGGGAATGGAAATGACAATTCCGTCTTATTGGCCATCTTATCTGCCTGAAACTCTACAATATCGGCATGGTGAGAGACCGCTTCACGAGTATATTGATCAGCATTGCGCTGAAAAACCTGATGCAATTGCCTTTTCGTATTATGGAAGAGAAATTACATGGAAAGAGCTGCATAAAAAAATCGGCCAGCTTGCAGGATATCTAAACCGAAATGAAATAAAGAAAGGAGATGCAATCGGGTTATATATGCAGAATTGCCCGCAATACATTATTGCTCACTATGCCATTCAAAAAATTGGAGGTATCGTTGTCCCTCTTAATCCAATGTACAAAGAATCAGAACTTTCTTACTTTTTTAAAGAAGCAGGGATGAAAGGAATCATAGCAGGATGCGAGCTGTATTCAAGAGTTGTCACAGCCAGTCGTGATTTGGAATCTCCAATCCTTGCAATTACCGTTCATTATAGGGATTTTTCCCCTGAACCCCCTGCTCTAAAGCAGCCTGAAGACTTATCTGGTGCAAGACAAACCTTTGAATCTGCACATGATATGAAGGATATTTTTATAGAAGAATCTCCATTTAATAAAAATGCGGAGATTGATATTTGGAATGATATTGGCTTAATGATTTTTACTTCTGGCACAACCGGAAGACCAAAAGGAGCGCTTCTGACATATGGAAGCTCTCTATATAAAACAGCTGCAACTGCAGAAACCAATGAAATGAGGGAGGATGACCGCTCACTTGCAATTGCTCCGTTATGCCATATTGCCGGAATGGTCATGGGTGTAAATATCCCTGTTTATGCAGGGAACACTTGTTATCTATTAACAAGGTTTGATCCGGAGACAGTCATAGATGCTATAGAAACATACAAAATAACAAATTGGTATAGTGTTGCACCGATGAATGCAGCCATTCTGCAAACACCGGGTGTGGAAAAAAGAGATCTTACATCACTCAGGCATAATCCATCCACAAGCTTTGGCATGCCAGTTACAAAAGAACTGGCTGAAAGATGGCATGAACTTACGAAAGGATGCATTATGCATGAGGCATCGTATGGTCTGAGCGAAACTCATACATGTGATACGTTCATGCCTAAAGATAAGATAAAGTTTGGAAGCTGCGGGATCCCTGTCTATCAGAATCAAATCGAAATAGTAGAAACTGAGACAGGTTTTCCTGCTGCTCCAGGTGAAAAAGGAGAAATTGCTGTCAGGAATCCGGGGATATTTAAAGGCTATCTAAACAGGGCTGATGCAACCGCTGAAGCGTTGAGGGATGGATGGGTCTTTACAGGGGATATCGGATTGCTTGACGAGGATGGGTATCTCTATTTCTTTGGCCGCATGAAGGAACTGATTAAGTGCTCCGGGTACAGTGTTTTCCCTGAAGATGTTGAAGCATTATTGAATGAGCATCCAGCAGTGATGCAAAGTGCAGTCATAGGCATACCTGATTCTGTCAGGGGCGAAAGCGTTAAAGCGTTTATTGTGCTGAAACCAAATGAGAGAGGAAAAGTGACGGAACAAGACATCCTTAACTGGTCCAAGGAGCATATGGCGGCCTACAAATACCCAAGAGAAATTGAATTCAGGGAGGAACTGCCATCTACAAGCTCAGGAAAAGTGTTGAGGAGGCTATTAAAAACACCTGAAAGTGCGGAGGTGAGAAAATGAATGAAGTGAAGAATTCAGTTCATGACGCAGTTGAGGATTTGAATAGGAGAAAAGATAAAGCCAAGCTTGGCGGGGGTCAGGAGAAAATGGATTTGCTCCACAAGAATGGCTCTCAGACTGCAAGAGAAAGAATCTCTCTGTTAGCTGATCCGGACAGCTTTATGGAGCTCGGGATGCTGAATCATTCAGATTATCCAGGTGCAGAGGACAGAAGCTATGGGGACGGGCTAATTACAGGATTAGCAAAAATAGATGGGCGGCCTGCGGTTATTATGGCAGGTGACAAAACGGTATTTGCCGGTACAGAAGGCGCTGTTCATATTAGAAAATCAAAAAAAATACATGAATATGCTTTGAAGCGAGGACTGCCTCTCTTTAATTTAAATGAGGGAGGGGGCCTTAGGATGCCTGATGGAATGGGATCTGACGGCATCAGCGATAAGCTCTTCCCTCAAGAAATGCTGACCCATTCCAGACAAGTCCCTCTAATGACGGCCATTTTGGGAGACAGTTTTGGCGGGCCGACATGGATGGCGGTATCCTCTGATTTTGTCTCGATGCTAAAAGGAACTTGTATGGCTATCGCAGGTCCAAGAATGCTTTCCATGGCAACAGGTCAAAAGGTTGATACAGAACAGCTCGGCGGATGGAGGGTTCATGCGAATGAAACAGGTCAGGCAGATACCTTTGGCAGTACGGAAGAAGAATGTATTGAACAGCTGAAAACTTTCTTCAGCTATATGCCTTTGAACGGAGGAGAGGAACCTCCTTTCATTGATACTAATGATGATCCATATCGGAGCACAGGGAACGTTTTGACTATTTTGCCGGGACACAAAAACAGAGTCTATGATATGAAGGAGATTATACGGGAAATTGTAGATAATCAGCAGTTCTTTGAATATAAATCTGCGTATGGAGAAGGCCTTGTTACGGTATTTTCCAGAATGAATGGAAGAGTTGTCGGCATTGTGGCAAATCAGCCAAAGAAATTTGCCGGTGCTGCCGGACCGAAGGAGTGCGATAAGGCGACTGATTTTATATGCCTGTGCGACTCATATCATATCCCGTTGATTTTCTTGCATGACACACCTGGATTTAGAATAAGTCAAGAAGCTGAGCGGGAAAAAATGCCGACTAAAATCATGGTCTGGAATCAGGCGCTGGCTCAGTCGACTGTACCTAAAATCTCCGTAGTCATTAGAAAAAGTGTTGGTGCAGCATACGGAAACATGTGCGGTCCAACGATGGGGGCTGATTTCGTCTTTGCGTGGCCAACGGCAGAAATTAATTTCACGGGACCAGAGGTTGGCATTAATGTTGTGTACGGCAGACAGCTGCAAAATGAAATCAACCAGGCTGAAGCAAGGAAAAAATTACTCGAGCAATGGGCATTTGACAGCTCCCCTTACAAAGCGGCATCCAAGCACTATATTGATGATGTGATTGACCCAAGAGATACAAGAAAATATCTGTGTAAAGCGCTTGAATTTGCAGTGGTTAAAAACGGGACAAAAAGTGAACGCAGATTAGCGAATTGGCCGACAGGATATTAAAAGAAACATTGTACAAAAAATGACAATTATCACTATGATTCCAATATAATGGGGGAGGATGAAATTTTAGTCAAAAGGAGATCACATATGGTACGTACAGCATCAAAAGCCATTATTATTCAAGACAGCAAGATTTTAGTCATCAAGAAAGAAGATGAGATCGGACCTTTCTACATTTTGCCAGGGGGCGGACAGGAGCATGGAGAGAACCTTCATGAAAACTTGAAAAGAGAGTGCATGGAGGAGATCGGGGTTGAAGTTGAGATTGATGACCTGATTTTTGTTCGGGATTATGTCGGGGGCAATCATGGGTTTGAATGGGATAAAGGATTCCATCAATTGGATCTGATGTTTTTATGCCGCATTAAAGAAGGACAGAAAGCCCCGGCCGCGGGTGTCATTCCTGATGAAGGCCAAATTGGTGTAGAATGGCTGCCTGTAAAAAACCTTACCGATTATCGGCTTTATCCGATGTTGATGCTGCCGTCCATTATGGAGCTTGAATCTGGGAAGAAGCCGGAAAAGATATATTTGGGAGATGTTAATTAAGATGGGAAATGAAAGAGCAGCATCAAAGCTGTTCTTTTTTGTTATTGGATGCCAGAACATTAATCACGCACTTCAACATAAAAAAAAGGCCTCCTAAAAAGGCCGTTTGCTATCTTTTTGGTACTTTCACATAAAACGTACTCATTCCATCCTCATTCACAGCCCAAACTGTACCGTGATGAAGCTCGGCGATTCTTTTAACGATGTTGAGGCCAAGTCCGAATTCGCCGTTGCTGCCTTTATGGAAAGGCTCAAACAGATGGGGCAGAACGTCCTCTTCAATCGGAGGCCCA
Source organism: Metabacillus idriensis (assembly GCF_009674765.1). GTDB lineage: Bacteria > Bacillota > Bacilli > Bacillales > Bacillaceae > Bacillus_P > Bacillus_P idriensis. The sequence continues at coordinate 560,257 of NZ_WKKF01000002.1, forward strand.
TCGTTCCATATTTTAAGAAGGAAGTCATTCCCCGCCTGTTTTAGATGAACACCAATCATTGAATCCGCATATCTGAGCTGATTCTCAAATAAGTTTTCAAGCAGCTTGATCAACAGCTCATTATCGCCATGAATAGCCGCATGTTCCAGGTTTATTTCGTAATCAAGCTCCTGGCGTGACCACCTGATGCGGTCGATGACTTCGCGAATTGTCATATTCAGTTCAACCTCAGATTTACCGGAGTTTCTCGAAGATAAATAATCAAGTTTTGTTATATACAGCAAGTCCTTAATTTTTTTCTCCAGACGATGTGCTTCCTCCTCGATCACATCCATCGTGCTTGTCAGATCACCCTTTGGATAAATGCCGTCATTCACTGATTTCGCATATCCGCGGATGACCATAACCGGCGTTTTTAAGTCATGGGAGATATTCTGCAGCAGGGTGCGCTGTGCTTCATCCTTTTGAACAAGCCGTTTTCGCATCACTTCAATTGTTTCTCCAAGCTTTCCAATTTCATCGCTCCGGTCAAGTACAACGGGTTCATGCCAATCTTCGTTCGAAATTCTTTTCACATCCTTTTCTAAAGAGACAATAGGACGCGACAGATATTTTGCAAGCCAGATGGACGGAATCCAGCTGAAAAGAAACACAATGATCATCACAAAAACAAGCTGCTTGAACAAAGTCAGCACAAGATCATTCCGGTAAGAATCCCATGCGTAGGAAAGAAGAAATGCCGGCTGTCCGTCAACGGTCACCTTCTTGATTACAAAAAAGAGCCGTTCATGATTAATTTCCCTCGAGTATTCTTCTGTGATGTCCTTTTGATTAGAAGCAAGTGATTGCGTTTCTTGAAGAAATCTCAATGGAAGCTTTTTTTCGTTGTAAAAAAAAGGCGCACTCTCAGGGAGAATGATGTGCTGAACCGAGCGGTCAGGAGAGAGCTTCTCTCCGTTTCTCGTAAGAGGGTCCATTTGCACATTTCCCTGAAGGCGGTATTCCGTCAGAATATGCTGTTCATTTTCAATCGTTGTATAGATCTCGTTCGTGAAAAAATTCCTGAGTGTAGTTGGGAATATGATCATCAGCAGCAAAGAAATGACGAGAAGAATCCCTGAGATCACAATCCAAATTTGAAACGTCAATGATTTATTTTTCATTATCCCGTCAGCATCCTGTATCCGTAACCGTAAATGGTTTCTATTTTCAAATCAGGCATTTTTTTGCGGAGGCGGCGGACGAGGTCATCTACCACCCGGTCTGTGCCGAAGTAGTCGCTTCCCCATATATGCTCAATCATTTGTTCACGCGAAAAAGCCTGGCCTTTGTTATGCAAAAACAGCAGCAATAAATCAAATTCCTTAGAAGTTAGATTCAGATTTTCCTGATTCAGCGAGACCGAGCGCACACTTTCATCAATCGTATAAGGCGGAAGCTGTACGCTTGATTTAACTGTGCTGCTTTCATAAACACGGGTCAGCAGCTTTTGAACGCGAATGACAAGTTCACGGGGAAGGAAAGGCTTTGAAATATAATCATCGCTTCCAAGCTCAAGCCCGAGCACCCGATCAATATCTGTATCCCGCGCAGAAATGAAAATAACTGGGGTATCTGATGATACTGCTTTAATTTCTTTTATTAATTGATAGCCGTCAACATCCGGTACCATGATATCGAGAACCCAAAGGTGAGGAGTTTCATGAATGGCCTGGCGCGCTTTTTCCCCATTTGTAAATGAGGTGACCTTATAGCCTTCCTTCTCCAGATATTTTGTCAGCAAATCATTTAAATTCTGTTCATCTTCCACAAGAAAAATAGAGTATGACAAACCCATTCACGCTCCTTCTTATACGTAATTATACAATGTCTTCACAGATATGGTCATCATTTAACAATTTCACATAATCTTTTCATCTTTCTCCCAAAATGATTTTTTATAGTAGGGTTAACAAAGAAAATCACTAGGAGGAATCAGGATGGGATATTACGACGATACAGAACGGAAAGATACATTATTAGACCCGGACTCACGAGAAATGATGGTCAGATCTGGACAGCCTCAAAAAAAGCCGTCCAGATGGAGAGCGGTTATGTCATCTGTAATCAGCGGGGTAGTCGGAGGAGCGCTGGTGCTTGGGGTACAGCCTTTTCTTGATGAAGAAACAAGCTCAAATGAACCTTCTTATTCCATTGATTCAAATACTTCTCAAGAAGAAAACGATTCAAGTACAGTGAATACCCAGCCTATCAGTCAAACGAGCGATATTGCGGATATGGTGGAAAAGCTGTCGCCAGCGATTGTAGGGATATCAAATAAACAGCAGCAGCAGGGATTTGGCGGCGGAACTCAGGATGCTGAAGCAGGCACAGGTTCCGGGGTTATTTTCAAAAAAGATGGTGATACAGCCTATATTATTACAAACAATCACGTCATTGAGGGAGCAAGCAGCATCGAGATTTCCTACTCAGATGGAGAAAAATCGCAGGCAGAGCTTGTTGGAGCGGATCCGTTAACAGATACAGCCGTCCTTAAAATCGACAGCAAGTATGCAAAAACGGTTGCTGATTTCGGAGATTCAGGAGACCTTCGTGCAGGTGAAAGGGTCGTGGCGATTGGAAATCCCCTTGGACTCGATTTCTCCCGCACGGTTACGGAAGGTATTATCAGCGGAACAGACCGAACCATTCCAATTTCAACTTCTGAAGGCAGCTGGGAGTTAAATGTTATTCAAACGGATGCGGCCATTAATCCAGGAAATAGCGGCGGACCTTTATTGAATATGAATGGCCAGGTTATTGGCATCAACAGCCTGAAAATCACACAGGACGGGGTGGAAGGATTAGGATTTGCTATCCCGAGCAACGACCTTCAGCCAATTGTAGATGAACTGCTGGAAAAAGGAAAAGTAGATCGTCCATTCTTAGGAGTTGGTCTTCTTGACCTAAGCGAAGTACCTGAGCAGTACCGTACAAACACGCTTCAGCTTCCGAACAAAGTGACTGAAGGAGTATTTGTACAGGGTGTTAGCCCGGGATCACCGGCATCTGAAGCTGGCATGCAAGAAGGAGACGTCATCGTTGCGATGAACGGCACAGCCATCAATAATTCAAGTGAACTGCGCAAATTTCTCTATTCACAAACCAATATTGGTGATGAAATAAATATAGAGTTCTACCGCCAAGGAGAAAAAATCACTAAAAAAGTGAAGCTCTCTCAAAAAGAGGTTGTGAATAGTTAACATAGACCCCCCTTTTAGGCGGCTCCTTAGTTGGAGCCGTTTTTTGATTCCCCCACTTCAATTAGTCAGTAAGGTCGATAAGTGGGGGGGCAAATAACTAGTAACTCACCAAAATTGACGAGCCACATTCTTTTTTAGCCACTAAAAAGCCCAAACACATGTAAATTCGACAATATCCAATATTTTCATCTCCATTCATCCCTCATAAAACCGGAATGATTTCGAACAGATATGGTATCACATAACGCAAAATGATAACAAAGCTCTTTTTGACGCAACATAACAGAACGGATGCCATGAAATAAGGAGATCAACTATGAAATTACTTACTTTGCTCGAGCAGACTGGCCATTCCATTTTAAATCAGGAAGAACTGGGATCTGCCGAAATCACAGGAATCGACGCAAATTCAGCCAAGATCAAACCAGGCTGCTTATTTGTTGCGATCTCAGGCTTTGAACGGGATGGCCATGATTATATACAGGATGCAATCAATAAAGGGGCTGCGGCCGTTGTCGGGGAAAAAGATCTGACGGATTTGCCGGTTCCATACGTAAGGGTAGCTAACAGCAGAGATACGCTGGCCAACCTTGCTGCACACTTTTATGATTATCCATCACGGAAACACATTATGATCGGGATTACGGGAACAAACGGAAAAACGACCACTTCTTTTATGCTGAGGCACATTCTGCAGCAGGCCGGCTATTCCTGTGCCTTGTTTGGCACTGTTCACAATGTGATCAATGGACAGGCATACGTTTCAAAGAACACGACGCCTGATCCGCTTGAGCTGCAGCGGTTACTGGCTGAAAGCAGGGATGACGCTGTGATTATGGAGGTTTCTTCACACGGGCTCTCCCAAAAGAGACTGGAAGGAATCGAATTTGATGTAGGTCTTTTTACGAACCTTGCTCATGAACATTTGGACTATCACAATACGATCGAAGAGTATTTTGAAGTGAAGCAGCAGCTTTTTTCAAAATTGAAACAGGGCGGAAAGGCAATCATCAGCACCCATGATGAATGGGGTCAGAAGCTTGCTGGCCTTCTGAAAGAGCGGAACATTCAGGTGTCCACTTTCGGACGTTCACCAATGGATGATCTTGTTTTTACATCGGAAAATGATGTACACTGTTCAAATTTTGAAGTCACTGAAAACGGAGAAAAGTTTCGTTTTTCCATGAGCATTCCGGGTCTTCATAATATCTATAATGCATCAATGGCCTATTTGACTGGACGGAAAATTGGCATAGACTCAGCAAAGCTTATTGAAGGTTTTCGAACCTTCAAAGGAATCCCTGGACGGTTCGAAATGTACAGCCATCAAAAGGATGCAACGGCGGTTATTGATTATGCCCATACGGCAGATGCGTTTGAATACATTCTGAAAACGGCAAGAGACTGCGGAGCAAAGCGGATATTTCATGTATTTGGCTTCAGAGGCGATCGTGATGAAAGCAAACGGACGGAAATGATGGAGATCTCGTCGCGCATGAGCGACTGTTCGATTCTGACATTTGACGATTTAAACGGTGTTGAGCAAAACGAAATGATTGACGAGCTGAAAGCGTATCTTCAGTCTTCAGGCAAAGAAGCTGACATGCTAATGCCGGACCGGACTCTTGCCATTCAAAAAGCATGGGAACTGGCAGAAGCCGGAGACTGGATTCTTGTGACCGGGAAAGGAAGCGAGAAATATAAAGATCAATACGAGCTTCCTGCAGGATCAGATCAAGAAACCTTCCGTCTTTTGTTGAATGAAAAAGAAACCGTGGCAACGTAATTACTTGTTGCAAAATGAAAAAGATGGGTGTCAAAACAGGATAGTGCATCGTGAGCACACCCTGGCATTTAAAAATAGTGAAAAAGGCGGACATACTTGTTAAACAAGCGGCGCTGTAATTTTTAAAAAGGAAACTCCAATTCAAGCGGAGTTTCCTTTTTATTTTTATTCAGCCTTTATGCAGGTTAAGTCTGATGGTTGACAGAGCCCATTTGAATGAAACGGTTTGCTGAGTTATGTAACGTTTTGCAGCAAACAAAACCATTCCAATCAGTTTTCAAGTTCTATCATTCTTACATTCATAATCTTTCAAAATAATCCATAGTTTGAGCAAAAACCCCAATTTTAAATGCGGTTAAATAGATACTTTGCCTCAGATATTCAATTTTTTTTATCATAATTGAAGTTTATATCGTTCTGAATAGTTCACAAGACCATTCAAAAACCCCAATTGTTACTTTGCATCCGGCAATATACAATTCTATTAAATTCTTTGGCAATAAACATCATTACAGAAACTCAATTTAAGTAGCTTTTATTTACAGAGGAGGTGTCTTTTCCAGAAAGCAGCAAACGGTTCATCTCTCTTATCTATGAGTGCATGTTACTTACTTACATCCAGACGTACATATTGAAAGAATATATTTTTATTATTTAGGAGGATGTAAATTGAGAAAATTTATTCTAAAGTCGTTAGTCGCAACCTCTGTATCTGCAGTCATGCTTTCCTCAACTTTCAGCAGCGTCCAAGCAATTGATCAAACAAATCTGAAAAAAACTTCTGAGACTTCTTCCATAATAAATACGATAACAAATAAAGGCGAGCACAAAATCACCCTTATTACAGGCGATGTGGTCACGGTTAAAGAGATTGAAGACGGTAAAAGCGTGATCAATGTTGAGCCTGCCGATCAAAACAGTGCAGGAGCACAGATCCTGACCATCGGTGAAGAAACGTTCGTCATTCCAAATTCAGCCATGCCTTACTTGGCAGCTGACAAGCTGGACAAAGATTTATTTAACGTAACGGAATTAATTGAAAATGGCTATGACGACAAGAGTCTCGCTTCTCTCCCGGTAATCGTGGAATATGAAGAGACGAAAGCGCGGGCTGCCCAAGCAAAATCGGAGCCAAAAGGGACAAAAACAGTACGTACACTTGAAAGTATTAACGGTGCTGCGCTTTCTGCATCAAAAAAGGAAGCAGAAATATTCTGGGAAGATATCACCCCTGAAACAGCAGTTTTAGAAAAAGCGAAGCCGGAAACAGCTGAGTTTGAAAAAGGAATTGAAAAGATCTGGCTGGATGGAAAAGTAGAAGCATCTCTTGCACAAAGTGTGCCGCAGATCGGTGCTCCGCAAGTATGGGAATCTGGGTTTACAGGGGAAGGCGTAAAAGTGGCTGTGCTTGATACGGGGATTGATCCAGCCCACCCTGATTTCTCTGGCCAAATTGAGACGTCAAAAAGCTTTGTTCCAGGCCAGCAGGTGGATGACAAACACGGTCATGGTACACATGTTGCTTCAACCGTCCTCGGAACAGGTGCTGCTTCTGAAGGAAAGAATAAAGGGGTTGCCCCTGAAGCGCGTTTAGTAGTCGGCAAAGTACTGGATGACTCAGGAAGCGGTTTAGATTCCTGGATCATTGACGGTATGGAATGGGCAGCTGAAAACGCGAAGATCGTGAATATGAGTCTCGGAAGCTCTGAACCTTCTGATGGAACCGATCCGATGGCTCAAGCTGTCAACCGGCTTAGTGAAGAAAAAGGGACTCTCTTTGTCATCGCAGCAGGCAACAATGGGGCGGAAGGTGCGATTGGTTCACCGGGAGCTGCAGATGCTGCCTTAACGATCGGAGCTGTTGATAAGTCTGATAAGATTGCCTATTTTACATCTAAAGGACCACGCTACGGGGATCAGGGGTTAAAACCTGACTTATCGGCTCCTGGAGTCGGCATTCTTGCCGCTCGTTCAGGCCTTTCAGCTGGAACAGGTTCTTATAAGAGTCTGAACGGGACATCAATGGCTACACCTCACGTTGCCGGTGCTGCAGCGCTTCTTTTGCAGAAAAATCCGGGCTGGAACGGCACTCAGTTAAAAGAAGCACTGATGAGTACTTCTAAAAAATTGCCTTATTCCCCGTATCACATTGGTTCAGGACGTCTGGATGTACCGGCTGCAGCAGCAAGCAAAGTCCGGGCAACGGGTTCTCTGTCATTCGGTTTCTTCAAGTGGCCGAACGCGGATGCACAGCCTGTACAAAAAACAGTCACGTATACAAATGATTCGGACACAGCAGCCACATTAAATCTTCAGGCTGACTTTAAAAATACAAAAGGAAACGCTTCACCAGAAGGCATGCTAACGATTTCTGAGAGCCAGATCACGATTCCGGCAAATGGAACAAAAACCGTTTCAATCACGCTGGATCCGCAATTTGGTGAAGCAGGGACCCGATATGAAGGTCATTTAACGGCATCGGATGCTGATGGCAAACAAGTGGCTCATACCACAATGGGTATGGTGAAAGAAGAGGAAAAATACACGTTAACGCTGACAGCAAAAGACCGTAACGGTAACCCTGCCCTTGCATATGTTGGCCTTGTAAACAAGGACATGGATCCAGAGTTTGTGGCTGTAAATGGAACGGCAGAATTCCGTTTGCGCCCTGGAACGTACTCCGCTATGTCCATGATGGAAGTAGATGAAAATACAGACCACCGCGGGGTTGCATTAGTCGGAAATCCTGAAATTACATTAGACGGACCTCAAACAGTAGAACTTGATGCTCGTAAAGCAAACGAAATAAAAGTTGACGTGCCAAAGGAGACAGAGCCAAGCTATCAGCGCATGGAATATTACCGTTCACTCGACGGCAAATCGATGAACCATGTGTACTTAATGCCGGTATGGATTGATAAAATGTATGCTGCTCCGACAAAGAAAGTGAAAAATGGAGAATTTGAGATGCTGAACCGCTGGCGGTTAATCAAGCCTTATCTTCAAATTCACTTTAAAGATAAAGTATTGGATGATATTCCTTTGGCAGGCAGCACAATGCTGGATGGAAAGTATAACTTATCAGCCGTTTATGCAGGAAACGGATCAGCAGCTGATTTTGAACGATTAAACGCAAAAGGAAAGGCTGTCGTTGTTGACCGCAATGCAGATGTTACTCCTTCACAGCAAGCTGTTGCCGCACATGCAGCAGGAGCGAAGCTTTTAATTATCGTCAATCATGAAGATACAGAATTCAGCGTATTTGCAGGAAATCCGGATTATACGGACATTCCCCTTGCTGTTGCCGGCATCAGCAAAAGTGAAGGAGACAAAGTGATAAAGGCTGCACGTTCAGGCAACCTGAAGCTTTTTGTTGAAGGTGAACCGAACACGCCATTTGTTTATGATTTAATGGATGTTCATGGAGAAAGCATTCCGAAGGATTTGACTTATGCTCCTTCTAACAGTGAACTCGTAAAAATTGATACACGGTACAAGTCTGATCAGGAAGCTCCTGGAGGAGAATTCCGCTATGACTTGCGTCCACATACAGTCAGAGCAGTCGGTTTCCAGTATAAGATTGAGCTGCCATCTGTACGAACCGAGTGGGTTTCAGCAGTTGAAGGGACACGCTGGTATCACCAGGCACAGGTTTTAGACAGTCCGTGGGAAGTCCGTCAGCCGGCTGTAACCTATGAAGAAGGTGAAAGACTGCAGGAAGACTGGTTCTCACCCGTTGTGCGCCCGCGTCTCGGAGCTGGATATTGGACGCCTAATCGCCAAGGAAACTCGTTCCAGTTCAACATTCCAGCCTGGGCAGATTCAGGAAATGGAAGCACTGGCGGAACGGGTTATGATGAATCAGTTAAAAATCAATCACATAAGCTGTACCAGGGAGATACCCTGATTAAACAAGGGACAAGTCAGGCATTAAATGTATTCAGCGGCATCTCAGAAGAAAGAAAACAGTACCGTTTAGTCACAGATGCCAAGCGTGACCCAAACCGCTGGGACACATCCGTAAGCACACAAACAGAGTGGACATTTTGGTCTGGAAAAGGAGATGACTTCCATACACTGCTACCGTTCTATTCTCTTGACTACAAGGTTGAAACCGATATGAACGGTAATGCATTAGCTGCTCCATCAACAAATCTGGAATTATCTGCTTCAAAACTGGATGGAGTTGAAGGATATGGAAAACTGGAAGGTGCAGCACTTGAGGTTTCTTTCAATGAAGGAAAGTCATGGAAGAAAGTGAAACTCGAGCGTACAGCAGAGAATAAATGGAAGGCTAAAATCAACAACACTAAAAACAGCAAACACGTATCTCTGAGGGCATCTGCCTGGGATGATGCCGGGAATAAAATCACGCAGGATGTGATTAAGGCATACGGGTTGAGGTAATCAGAAGAATGGTAAGCAAGAAGAGGGGCGCAGGCTTCTCTTCTTTTTTCTGTTCAGCTGGAAAAAGAGTTTACTTTTAATTCCATGTAAAGTAAACTTAACGTAAAGGAAGCTTTACAAGGTGGATGAACATGAAGAACAGAATCAAGGAAATGCGCGCAGAAAAAGGGATGACTCAGGAACAGCTGTCGGTTCAGGTTGGCGTTTCAAGACAATCGATTATTGCGATTGAATCTGGAAAATACAATCCGTCTTTGGAACTTGCATTTAAGATTGCGAACTCGTTTACGTGCAGAATTGAAGAAATTTTTATTTTTGAGGATGGGGGAGAGGGATGATGGAATCAGCTGGAGCTTTTATCGGGTTATACGGGGGAATGGCAGCGGGTTTGATCGGATGGTTGCTTGGTCTTTATTTTGCGAAGAAAAAAAGGGGAGTTGATGAAGTTTTTCATTTCATTGATCAGAAATCACGGTCGGTCGCATGGATCCTTACGATGGCGGCCATCTATATTTTCTTCACGCTGCTGCTTTTCGGAGTGGATTTAAGTCCTGCGATGATGCTCTCGCTGCTTCTCTTTGTTCATTTGGGCAGCTGGGCAATCACAAAAGTCATTCTCTCGGTCCGTTTCAGCAGTACCGGATCAGACAGCAATTAAACTCTTGACACTTTCCTCATTCAATCATAAACTAACGATAGACACTAGTTTATCAGAAAATTCAGTATGAAGTGAGAATGGATATGAGCATACAACCGGATCATCGTATTGGTAAAAATGCCATGCAGCTCGTTTTGCTCGGTGAAGACGATCAATTTTATGGGCAGCAGCTGACAGAGCAGGGATTTCAATTTTGTCAGGGAAAAACGGGTTCAATGGAGACGCATAAAGTAGTTGCGGCCATTGAAACGGCAGCAAAACGTTCAGGTGTAATATCGCCTGATGGATACCGTGAAACACACTCCTTGTATCATGCTATTATGGAAGCGCTTCATGGCGTGACGAGAGGGCAGGTTCAGCTTGGAAGTGTTTTGCGCACCGTGGGACTTCGTTTTGCCATTGTCCGCGGCAAGCCTTACGAGGCAGAAACGGAAGGCGAATGGATTGCGATTGCTTTGTACGGCACAATAGGTGCACCTGTTAAAGGTTCAGAGCATGAGGCAATGGGTTTGGGAATCAATCATATATAAGATGCACCCATAGTTAATAGATAGCAGGGGGCTGTATCGGTAGAAACACGGTTTTGCGTGTTTCTATTGGTATGGCCTCCTTTTTGGTTTTTATTTTGAACAAAAGAGGAGCAGAAAGATGATTGAATTAACGGGAAGTTCACTCACAATTGAATCAGCAAAGAAGGTTTTATATGAAAAATCCATGATTCATATTCCTGACTATGTGTGGGATTCGGTTGAAAAGAGCAGAAAAGCGGTTGAAAACATAGTCGCTCAGAAGAAGATCGTTTACGGAATTACAACGGGGTTTGGGAAATTCAGTGATGTGCTGATTGATGCCGAACATGCAGAAGAGCTGCAGATCAATTTGATTCGAAGTCATGCATGCGGTGTTGGAGACCCGTTTCCGGAAGAGGTGTCACGGGGGATGCTTTTGCTTAGGCTTAATGCCTTGCTGAAAGGTTTTTCCGGAGTCCGCAGGGAGGTTTTATCTTTACTTGTTTCGCTGCTGAATCACGAGATTCATCCCGTTGTGCCGCAGCAGGGTTCACTTGGAGCAAGCGGAGATTTGGCTCCTTTGTCTCACATGGCACTTGTTCTTGTCGGTGAAGGAGAGGTTTTTTATCAGGGACGGAAAATGGAGACCGATGAAGCCTTTCAGTTAGCGGGACTTCATCCTGTGACGCTTCAGGCTAAAGAAGGTCTGGCTTTAATCAATGGGACACAGGCAATGACGGCAATGGGACTCGTCAATTACATTGAAGCTGAAGCGGTGGCGCTGCAGGCAGACTACATCGCTTCAATGACGATTGAAGGTCTGAGAGGAATCATTGATGCGTTTGATGAAGACATTCATATTGCCCGCGGCTACAAAGAGCAAATGGAAGTGGCTGAGCGAATCAGAGGGATTTTAAAAGGCAGCTTTCTGGTGACCCATCAGGGAGAGCTGAGGGTTCAGGATGCCTACTCCTTAAGGTGCATCCCTCAGGTTCATGGGGCAAGTCTTCAGGTCCTTTCTTATGTGAAAGATAAGCTTGAAATTGAAATGAACGCAGCTACGGATAATCCGCTGATTTTTGATGATGGCAAAAAGGTTTTGTCAGGAGGGAATTTCCACGGTCAGCCGATTGCGTTTGCCATGGATTTTTTGAAGGTGGGCATCGCAGAGCTTGCTAATATTTCCGAACGAAGAATTGAAAGACTGGTCAATCCGCAGCTCAATGATCTGCCGCCGTTCTTGAGTCCAATGCCCGGACTCCAGTCAGGAGCGATGATCATGCAATATTGTGCTGCGTCGCTTGTGTCTGAAAACAAGACGCTTGCCCACCCTGCGAGTGTGGATTCAATCCCCTCATCAGCAAATCAGGAGGATCACGTCAGCATGGGGACGATTGCCTCCAGGCATGCCTATCAAATTATTCAAAACTGCAGACGTGTGCTTGCGATTGAATTGATTTGTGCAATGGAGGCAGCAGCCTACCGGGGAATTGAGAAGATGTCCGAAACGACAAGAACATTTTATTTTCATGGAAGAACGGTGGTCCCTGCGATTACGAAGGACAGGGTTTTTTCAAAGGATATGGAAGCTGCTGCCGCCTGGCTGAAAAAAGCGGATGTGAACAGATTTAAAAAAGATCATAACGATAAAAAGGGGGAAATTTTATCATGAAAGCAAAATTCACAGGAGCAAAACGGGGTACGGAATTAGAATGTAAAGGGTGGGAGCAGGAGGCTGCACTCCGAATGCTGATGAATAACTTGGATCCTGAGGTTGCAGAAAAGCCGGAAGAGCTCATTGTTTATGGAGGCATCGGAAAGGCCGCAAGAAATCAGGAGGCACTGGGTGGGATCGTCCGGTCGTTAAAATCATTGGAGCATGATGAGACGCTTCTCATTCAATCAGGAAAGCCTGTCGGTATATTTAAAACGCATGAACATGCCCCGCGGGTTCTTCTTTCGAACTCTGTACTTGTGCCGAAATGGGCAGATTGGGAAAACTTCCACGAACTAGATCAAAAAGGCCTCACCATGTATGGCCAAATGACGGCGGGAAGCTGGATCTACATCGGAACACAGGGAATTCTTCAGGGAACCTATGAAACGTTCTCTGCAGTGGCAAAGGAGCATTTTGGAGGAAGCTTAAAAGGCACAATCACATTGACGGCCGGCCTTGGCGGTATGGGAGGGGCACAGCCTCTTGCAGTCACGATGAATGGCGGAGTTGTGATTGCTGCTGATGTTGATCAAAGCAGAATTGAGAAGAGACTTGCGACAAAGTATTGTGACAGGCTGACACACTCTTTGGATGAAGCCGTGCAATGGGCAATGGAAGCGAAATCAGAAGGCAAAGCTCTATCAATCGGATTAGTGGCAAATGCAGTAGATGTTCTTCATGAAGTGATGGAGAAAAACATCAAGATTGATATCCTTACTGACCAGACATCCGCACATGACCCGTTAAACGGATATTTTCCGCATGGTTTATCGATGGATGAAGCGCTGCAGTTAAAACAGGATCATCCGGATTTGTATGTTGAGAAGTCAAAAAAATCAATGGCAGAGCATGTTAGATGCATGGTGGAGCTGCAAAAGAGCGGCACCATCGTGTTTGATTACGGCAATAACATTCGTCAGGTAGCAAAAGACGAAGGAGTGGAAAATGCATTTGCGTTCCCGGGCTTTGTGCCAGCTTACATTCGTCCGCTTTTCTGTGAAGGCAAAGGTCCGTTCAGATGGGCAGCTCTATCTGGAGATCCTGCTGATATTCACCGGACAGATCAGCTAATCAAAGAACTTTTTCCTGAAAATGAAGCCTTGCTGCGGTGGATTGATATGGCACATGAGCATGTTGCTTTTCAAGGTCTGCCGGCTCGTATTTGCTGGCTTGGGTACGGAGAACGGGTGAAGATGGGCCTTGCCATTAATGAGCTGGTACGGACAGGAGAACTGAAAGCGCCGATCGTCATTGGCCGCGATCACCTTGACTGCGGTTCTGTTGCTTCTCCAAACCGCGAGACAGAGGCGATGAAGGACGGAAGCGATGCAATTGGAGACTGGGCAGTATTAAATGCATTAGTAAACACATCTGCCGGTGCAAGCTGGGTGTCCTTCCACCATGGCGGCGGAGTTGGAATGGGCTATTCTCTGCATTCAGGAATGGTTGTTGTCGCTGACGGAACAGAAACAGCTAAACGCAAATTAGAAAGAGTCCTCGTATCTGATCCTGGAATGGGCATTATCCGCCATGCAGACGCAGGCTACGAAGAGGCGCAGACTTTTGCCAAAGAACACAATGTACGCATTCCAATGCAGGAATAGAGGGAGGTTCTTTTATGAAATATGATCTAATACTCGAAAACATCGGCCAGCTCTTGACGATGGATTATGAAAAAGAAGGTCCTCTATGCGGAAAGGACATGAATGAGCTAATTGTTCTTGAAAACAAGGCACTTGCGATTGCCGATGGAAGAATTGCTCTTATTGGCTCAAATGAAGAAGCATCTGAATGGAAAGCTGAGAAAAGGATCGATTGTGAAGGAAAGCTTGTTACACCTGGCCTCATTGACCCTCATACTCATTTAGTGTTTGCTGGATCCCGTGAGCATGAAATGGGACTGAAGCAGCAGGGCGTTCCTTACTTGGAAATCCTGAAACAGGGCGGCGGCATTCTTTCGACTGTAAAAGCAACGCGGGCTGCAAGTGAAGCGGAGCTATATGAAAAAGCAGCCGGCCATCTTGACCGGATGCTATCATATGGAATGACCACGGTTGAAGCGAAAAGCGGATACGGCTTAAACGGAGAAACAGAGCTGAAGCAGCTTAGGACTGCAAAAAAATTAAATACGGAGCACGCAGCCGAAGTAGTTTCAACCTTTTTGGGTGCGCATGCCATACCTTCTGAGCATAAGCATCAGCCGGACGTTTTTTTAGAAGAAATGGTTCAGCTGCTGGATGTGATTGAAAAAGAAGAATTAGCTCAATTTGTCGATATTTTTTGTGAAACCGGCGTATTCTCGATTGAACAGTCCAGAGTGTTTTTATCAAAAGCAAAGCAAAAAGGGTTTAAAGTGAAAATCCATGCCGATGAAATTGATCCATTAGGAGGTGCGGAACTGGCTTCTGAGCTAGGTGCCGTCAGTGCAGAGCACTTAGTCGGAACTTCAGACGAAGGCATTAAGCAGCTGGCTGAAAAAGGGGTGATTGCCTGCCTGCTGCCTGGCACCTCTTTTTATCTGAGCAAACCGGATCATGCCAAAGCGAGAAAGATGCTGGAAGAAGGAGTTGCGGTGACTCTTGCGACTGATTTCAATCCCGGGAGCTGTCCCACTGAGAACCTGCAGCTGATTATGGCTTTCGCAGCCGTAATGTATAAAATGACTTCGAAAGAAATTTGGAATGCTGTCACGGTCAATGCAGCCTATGCTATCGGATTAGGCGGCATTCGTGGGATCATCGCCCCGATGAAGCAGGCGGACCTTGTCATCTGGGATGCGGGAAACTATGAATATATTCCTTATCATTTCGGAGTGAATCACGCGAAGGCCGTGATTAAGAAAGGTGACATTGTTTTTGAAAAGGGGGATCACCGTGAGCCATCTACCCTTTCTATCACATGATGCAAGATTCACAGACCGGGGGATTTCACGGGCGGGAACGCTGCTTAAAAAACGGGATTTTGAGATTTGTGAAGGCATTGGGTTAGTTGGAGTTCCATTATCTAAACCATCAATCAGCCATTCAGGGGCATCGTTTGCTCCTGAAACAATCAGAAAAATGATGAACGCTTTTACCACCTATTCGATCCATGACAATACAGATTTAAAAGAAGAGAGAATCATAGACTTTGGTGATATTTCTATGCATGTAACAGACCTTTCTGAATCACACCGGAGAATCGAAACGACGGTGGAAGGAGTTTTGAGTGAACACCCGCTAATGGTTCCCCTTTTTCTTGGCGGCGATCATTCTGTCACAGCACCGATTTTCACTGCCTTTCAAAAAGAAAAAGGAAAGGCTGGAATTATTCAGTTCGACGCACACCATGACCTGCGCAACCTTGAAGATGGAGGACCGTCAAATGGAACACCATTTAGACAGCTGATCGAAAAAGGTGTGCTGGAAGGAAAACACCTCTATCAGATTGGTATTCGCGACTTTTCTAATGGCAAAGAATATACCGATTTCGGCAAAGAACAAGGCGTCCATATTTTCACGATGCAGGACGTGTATGAAAACGGAATTCTGCAGATTCTCGAGGGATGTGTGAAAGAGTTATTGAAAGAGGTAGATACCATCTATGTTTCTCTGGATATGGATGTAATGGATCAGGCGTTTGCACCGGGATGTCCGGCAATTGGTCCGGGAGGCATGGATTCCCGCATGCTGATTGAAGCAATCCGGTTTTTAGGAGAAGTACCGCCGGTGAAAGCCATGGACATTGTAGAAATTGATCCTACGCTTGATTTTCGTGATATGACAAGCCGTTTAGCCGCCTACTCAGTCTTAACCTTTTTAACAGGCTACAAAAACCGAGTCTGACATCATTCACACTTTTCTGAAAAAAAGCTATACTTGAAAGAAAACAGGAGAGCGGGCTTTGAATATGGAGGATAAAATGGTAAAGCTTGCTGTAAATGGAGGCATCAATTTTGGCTCAAAGCTTACAGCTAAACAGCTGATCACGCTTGCTGATTATATGGATGAAGATCAGGAGCTCGAATTGACAACCTTCCAGCAGCTCTATTTAGATATTCCTGAGAGCAGACTTGAAGAAGCAAAATTAGCTTTTGAAACAGCCGGGCTCCATTGGTACCCTGTCGGTAATTATGTAAAGAGTTTACGCACCTGCAACTTCTGCAAAGGTGCTGAAGAAGAAGGAATGCCGGTTGCTGCCAAACTAAATGAGAGAATAAAAGGAAAGCCTGTTCCTTTTCCAATAAAGGTTGCTTACACCGGCTGTCCGAATGCCTGCGGAGAGCCGCTCGTCAATGATATTGGCATCATTAAAATGAAAGACGCCTATGACCTGTTCATTGGAGGCCGTGCAAAAGGAAAAAATGCACAAATTGGTCATTTGTTTTTAGAAAGCCTGCAGCCTGAAGACCTCTATCAGGCCGTTGAAAAAATCATTGCCGTATACGCAGAAAACGGGAAGAAACGCGAGTATTTTGCGAAGTTTTTGAAGAGGTACGGAATTGAGAGACTGAAGGAAGAGATTTTGTAATCATTAAAACTAGCAAATTTTGCACTTCAATCATAAAAATTGGAGTGCTTCTTTAGTTTTATCTTATAAGGATTGGGCAAAACTGAAATGTGTTCTTATAAGTAATAAGGTATACTTAATTAATACTGTGAACTTTCAAAATTATTAATTTTCAAACTGGAGGAAATATGAATATGAAACTTGGCGCATTCTCTGTAAGTTTAAGTGTAAAAGACATAAACAAATCAAAAATATTTTACGAAAATCTTGGATTTCAAGCCTTGGGAGGGGATATTACCCAAAATTGGATCATTATGAAGAATGAAAGCTGCATAATTGGTTTATTCCAAGGGATGTTCGAAAAGAATATTTTGACTTTTAATCCAGGCTGGAATGAAAATGCCGAAAATCTTCAATCATTTACGGACATTCGCGATATCCAAAAGCAGCTTAAAGCAAAAGGAATTAAAATACTGTCTGAAGCAGATGAAACAAGCGAAGGGCCTGCAAGTTTTACAATTGAAGATCCTGATGGCAATCCCATCCTTGTAGATCAGCACAGATAGACTATAGGATGAGTTGAAATAACATGAGAATTAATGGAAATGTTTATAAGTGGATGGCAGCGGAAATCCACGGGTGAATGTATAACCAATAACAACAATGAATGCGAAAACAGCCTTAAGTTTCTAGGAGAGTGATTACAGTTGAAAAACTATGAAAATATGGACCCAAGTGAAATAAGGGAGCTTATTCGCAAACAAACCATTACTGGACCAACCGCTGGCATGTCAAAAGGTTTTACACAAGCAAATCTCGTTATTTTAAAAAAAGAATATGCCTTTGACTTCCTGTTGTTTTGTCAGCGAAATCCAAAGCCCTGTCCATTATTAGATGTAACGGAACCTGGTTCTTTCATTCCAGGCAAAATGGCAAAAGATGCAGATATTCGCATGGATATCCCTAAGTATCGTATTTATGAAGATGGTATATATACGAAAGAAGTAAATGAGATTACAGAGTATTGGAAAGATGATATGGTAGGTTTTTTACTGGGATGCAGTTTTACATTTGAAACCCCGCTAATGGATAGCGGGATTCCTATTCGTCATATTGAAGAAAACTGTAACGTTCCTATGTATAAAACCAATATTCCATGTGAAAAAGCGGGGATATTTGAAGGCCCGACTGTTGTCAGTATGCGGCCAATGAAGCCCGAAGATGCCATCCGCGCGATTCAAATCACCACCCGCTTTCCTGCTGTACATGGGTCACCAATTCATATTGGCGACCCGGGTCAAATTGGAATCACCGATATCTCAAAGCCGGATTTCGGTGATTCAGTAACAATCAAAGAAGGTGAAATTCCAGTATTCTGGGCTTGCGGCGTTACCCCTCAAGCTGCAGCCATACAAAGTAAACCTTCAATAATGATTACTCATGCCCCGGGTCATATGTTCATTAGTGATGTAAAAGATGAGGAATTCAGTATTTTATAAAAATTAATATAGTTGGATCAGCAGTATAAAAAGGATCTTCTAATCGAAGATCCTTTTTTGTGTGTAGCAGCAGCACGTACGCTATAGAGTGAAAATCTCTAACGTGGCCGTTAGTAAAATTTATAAGAACCTTGTATGTTTTTTTATTTTTAACACGTTGTGTTGGTAATCCAAGGAGGATTAATACATTTTTTTATTGAAGTACAGTTTAAATTTCTATAATGGTTCAAACTACTATTATGTGACTTTAACTTGTTAAGATTGGATGATACGGTTCCTTTGTCACGCAACCGAAAAGTTGCTTATGCTTGACAAGCAACCGTAGAGTTGCTTAAACTGGATATATGAATTGGGATAAAGACGCTATATTCAAAGCACTTGGCGATTCGACTCGGCGGCTTATATTAGACGAACTATCCGAACGCAACGAGCTGACGTTGTATGAACTTACGGTACGTCTCATTATGAAGCACGACCTTTCCATTTCGCGACAGGCGATAGCTAAACATCTTTCTGCATTGGAAGATGCAGGGCTCGTAAAATCAAAACGAAAGGGAAAATATCGAATACTTATATTCAACAACAAACCACTTGAAAATTTGCTGAAAGGATGGATAGAGTAATTTTATTAAAAATACTTCTGACGAATGTATGTGTTTTTCTGCTTGGAGCCAGATTGTCAGCAGAGTACCATACGTCGCAAATATCAAAGGAGGAAAAAATAATATGAAAATCATTGTTACCAGTTTATTCGTACAAGACCAAGACAAGGCACTGGAATTTTATTCGGAAAAGCTGGGATTTCTAAAAAAGCATGACGTTCCCATGGGGAAATTCAGATGGATAACGCTTGTTTCTCCCGATGATCAAGACGGTACCGAGCTTTTACTTGAACCGAATGAACATCCTGCCGCAAAGGAGTATCAAAAGAAGATATCTGCCGAGGGCATCCCAGCAACAATGTTCGGCGTTGCGGATATTCGCAAAGAGTACGAACGATTAATGGAAAAAGGCGTGAAGTTTACTATGGAACCGACAAAAATGGGCGAAGTCACAATAGCAGTCTTCGATGATACATGCGGCAACCTTATTCAGATAGTGCAGAAGTGACGAAATAACCTAGTTTCTAAACGACTTTATTGGTAAGTTTTAAGTTAGTGAAGTGTTTTTTATCAAAAATTAAACAACTTTATGTTAACCCTGTCTTAATTTTTGGACGGGGTTATACGTGTCCTCCAATTTGGTTTATGTAGAGGGAAGTGGAAACAAACACCCGGTATGATTCCTCCTTTACGGATTTTACGCAGGGAAGTGGAATCAAACGTATGCAATGATTCCTCAAATTAGGTTTTTGCGCAGGGAAGTGGAATCAAACGTATGCGATGATTCCTCCAATTTGGTTTTTGGGGAGTAAAGTGGAATCAAACATCCGGTATGATTCCTCCAATTTGTTTTTTACGCAGGAAAGTGGAATCAAACGTATGCGATGATTTCTTCAAATTGGTTTTTGGAGAGAAAAGTGGAGACACTTTGCAGGTGATGCTGAATGATTCGTTCTCTAAGATCTCCTTGTTTTTGGAAGGGAATAAACGAATTTACTTACTCCTATCTTTTATTGTAAGCTGAGATCAGACAATAATTTATTATAAAACAAATAGATATTTATACAAAAATCATTATAAGTAAATACAATTAGGAGGAACTGACATGACAAAAAGCAATAACAAACATTTGTCACAACAACAAAGTGCAGAATTACTCAATATATTAAAAGTTCGTTTTGAGAAAAACATGAATCGTCATAAAGGTCTTGAATGGTCTAAAGTCCAAGCAAAGCTGGATGCTAATCCTGAAAAACTGTGGTCGCTCAATGAAATGGAAATGACCGGCGGAGAGCCTGATGTTGTTGGCTATGATGAACAAAAGGACGAATACATTTTTTGTGATTGTTCAAAAGAAAGCCCTAAAGGCCGCAGAAGTGTTTGTTACGACCGTAAAGCGCTAGAGTCAAGAAAAAAACATAAGCCTGAAAATAACGCTATTGACATGGCAGCTTTCATGGACATAGAACTATTGAATGAAGAACAATATCGAGAGTTGCAGAAACTTGAAAATTTCGATATGAAAACATCAAGCTGGGTGCAAACACCCAATGATATTAGAGAACTCGGCGGTGCACTTTTTTGTGATTGCCGCTATGGCAACGTCTTCGTGTATCACAATGGAGCAGATTCCTACTATGCTGCCAGAGGCTTCCGCGGCTTGCTGAAGGTCTGAAGATCACCTATTGCCCAATACTGATAATGTTTCATACGAGGCTCTTCCTATAAAAATAGACGTGTCATTTATCCTCCTTTTTGGACACAAAATAACCTCATCCATAGACTTAAGTAAGTTTTAGGATGAGGTTTTGTATTCGCGTTAGCACCTTAGTTTACAGACCATTCACATAATTTCCTTTATTCGTACGGAGCACAAAACGTGACGATACGTTTTGTGCTGTTATAACGTCAGGCACCACGTTACAGCCTACAGATGATGTCCATTGTCATCATGTCCTGCTTGAAGCTCAAGAGGTCATTGTTTATTCTTCCTTAAAAAGCTCCTCCAAAAACCGGTCCCGATTCTCCAAAAAATACTTTGTAATCTGATAATGATCTGTGTCCTTATAATCGATTTCGGCAATGCGGTCCGAATCAAAGCTTACTATATTCGCCCCGGGAAATCCAAGCAAGATAGGAGAATGGGTGGCAATAATGAATTGTGTGTCACCGTCTTTTGTTAAATCATGAATGATGCGCAGCAGGGTCAGCTGTCTTGACGGGGAAAGAGCGGCCTCTGGCTCATCGAGTAAATAGACGGCTTTTTTGCCAAAGCGATTGAGAAAAAGAGATAAAAAGGATTCGCCATGTGATTGATGATGGAGCGATTTTCCGCCATATGATCCAAATACATTACCCGATAACGGGTCTTCATTCAGTTCTTCCAGATAGGATGCAAACTGATAAAAGGACTCGGCTCTCAGGAAAAAGCCATTTTTGATTTTTGGCATCCAGGCAAGCCTGATATACTTCCCTAAATCAGATTGAGAGCTTCTCGTTTCGTAAAGATGATGGCTGCCGCCTGCTGTATTAAACCCGCACTGATAGGCAATTGCCTCCATCAAAGTTGATTTGCCGGACCCATTTTCACCGACAAAAAAAGTAACAGGGCTTTTAATCTTCAATTCATCCAAATGTGAAATGGCTGGAATGGAAAAAGGATATGTTTCAAACGAAGGAATCTCTTCTTTTTTTAATTTGATTGATTTTAAGAACATGTTTATCACCTGCTTTTATTTTAGCAGGAATGTCCGTTTAAAGTCATAATTTAAACGGACATTTTATAAATTGGATGACAGCATAAACGAATGTAATCCGCTGTTTTATCGGCAATGATCTCTTTATCGTAATCCATGGAAGCAACATGATAGGAGTTATCTAGACTGATGATTTGTTTCATAGGTGATGAGACTCTTTCATAAAGGGTATCGGAGCTGTCCGGAGGGACGACGTGATCTTCTTCGGATTTAAAGATGAGCGCCGGACATGAAACATTTGAAAGCTTTGGTTTTACGGATTTTATAAGGTTAAGGAGATTGTGGACGGCTGTAATCGGAACAGCTGAGTATGTGATTTCTTCAATTCCTTCTGCCTTTATATCCGGTTTTCCTTCGGGGATGTACCTTGGTTCTGACTGATTTTCAAAAGACTCATATCCAGGCACGCGTAAAGCTGCGTTGATTGTAATCACACCGCTGATTTGTTTATATTTTGCGGCCAAATGCACAGCAAGGATTCCGCCCATCGATTGACCTGCAATAAATACTTTGCGGCAGATTTTTTTCAGCTTTAAATAAGCCTGTTCAACGTCTCTGATCCAATCTGTATAACAGCAGGATTCAAGCTCGAGAATATCAGTCCCGTGACCTTTTAGCCTCGGAGCAAGAACAGTAAAGCCTTTGTCTGCAAGCAGCTTTCCGAGCTCTCCAACACTTTGCGGTGTTCCTACAAATCCATGGCAAAGCAGAATGCCAATCTCATTTCCTTTATAAAAAAAGCTTTCAGCACCAGGCAATACAGAGTCAAATATTTTGGTCATTTTCCTTTCCTCCATTTCAACAATAATATAAGAAAAGCCCACTCTTCCTGGTAATAAAGAATGGGCTTTTCTTTATCAACCAAAGCGGATAGCTTTGCTGGCGGGAGCACCTTACCGTTTGCCGGTGGTTGCTGTGAAGTCGCTGAGCCAGATCTCTCGTTCACTCTTGATAATTTATTTAATTCTGATTGGTTTAGTTGGTTTTGATGATCGTATCATGAGCAGCTTTTAACTGTCAATAGATTCCTTAAGCAATTGTCTTCACAAAAGAGGAAAACAAGAGTAAAATACTTATATTCCAATCAGACAGGTGGGATTTAAGTGAATACCATTCCTAAACCTCTTGTATTAACGAATCAATGGTTTATTGTTTTAGCTGCTGCAGCCACTTGGATTACAGGATTCGGCTGGTTTCTTCTAATACCTCTAATAGCAGGATTAATGGGACTTCTTTTTAAATTTAACCCCATTATGAAAACGGCAAAGCTCTTTTTGAGAAAAAAGCCTTCAGAATATATACCAGAGGATTTTGACCAGCAGCAGTTTAATCAGCTTATTGCAGTGATCTGCCTTAGCCTTGGTTTTCTAGGGTTTATGATGAACTGGATGACTCTGGCATATATCTTTACCGTTATGGTCGCGCTTGCTGCATTCGTTGCCATTTTAGGCTTTTGTGTTGGCTGCTTTATTCGTTTTCAGTGGCAGCAATATCGATACCGCAGGCTTACTAAGCAGTCATAATTTTTCTAAAAAAATGTTGACTTTCTGAAAATACCAGCGTAAAGTAGGACTCACATCGAAAATATGAAACTTCTTATCACGAGAGGTGGAGGGATTTGGCCCTTTGAAACCTCGGCAGCAGACTCATTCATGAGAACTGTGCCAACTCCAACAAGCGTGATTTCGCTTGAGAGATAAGAAGAGTGAACGGTCTTTTACTATGATCTTACCCTCTTCTTGGCTTTCAAGAAGAGGTTTTTTGTTTTTTGAAAAATAAATAGATTTCTTATCCAGAGAAGCGGAGGGACTGGCCTGATGATGCTTCGGCAGCGGACTTTTTTTAAAAGTACTGTGCCAATTCCAGCAGGCGAGAAGCCTGGGAGATAAGAAGAGACCTAGTGATTCTTTATGAATTCATGCCCTCTTCTTGTCGGATAGAAGAGGGTTTTTTTATTTCATTTCGGGAGGCATACATATGATTCAATTTGAAGGCGTTACAAAGGTTTATAACAGCGGCGGAAATGAAGTGAGAGCACTTGACGGCATTGATCTTCATGTTAAACAAGGGGAGATTTGCGGTGTAATCGGATTCAGCGGAGCCGGTAAAAGTACACTGATCCGCACAGTGAATTTGCTTGAGCGCCCAAGCTCTGGGAAAATCATTGTCGATAATCTTGATTTGACGGCTCTTTCCCAAAAGGAAGTAAGGCAGGTTAAGCGCAAAATCGGCATGGTCTTTCAGCATTTCAATCTGCTGAATTCTAAAACGGTATTCGCCAATGTTGCGATGCCGCTCCTTCTTGCAAAAGTCTCTCAAAAAGAAATGAAAGAAAGAGTAACGGAATTATTATCATTTGTAGGATTAGAAGACAAAGCAAATCAATATCCTGACCAATTATCAGGCGGTCAAAAGCAGCGTGTCGGAATAGCCAGAGCACTTGCAACACAGCCTTCTATTCTATTGTGTGATGAAGCAACGTCCGCACTTGATCCTCAAACAACAGGCTCCATTCTGAAGCTTTTGAAAAAGATTAATCAGGAATACAACATAACGATTTTAATGATTACCCATGAGATGTCCGTCATCAGGGAGGTTTGCGACAGAGTGGCCGTGATTGAAGGCGGAAAAATTATCGAATCAGGCTCAGTCTTCGATGTTTTCTCAAATCCGCAAACAAAAACAGCTTCGAACTTTGTCAGCTCGGTTCTAAACGATTCCATCCCAGAATCTGTGCTGAAATTAGTGCAGGAGGAGAATACTCCGGGACAGATTTTCAAAATTAACTTTGTCGGCAAATCTTCAGGACAGCCGCTGTTATCTCAGATTGCAAAACGGTTTGATCTTGATATCAATGTTTTATTTGGAAACATCACAGAGCTTCAGGGCATTCCGTTCGGTCATTTGATTGTTGAACTTCAGGGAACGGAAAGTGAAATTAAACGGGCTTTATTAGTGATGAATCAGGAAAATGTCACAGTGAAAGAGGTGGAAGCACATGCTAGTTGATTCACAGCAAATTATTGATGCACTGATAGAAACACTTGCGATGACCGGTTTTTCATTGCTTTTCTCAACCTTGATCGGACTGCCGCTTGGTGTGCTGCTGGTCATCACAAGAAAAGGTCACCTATGGGAGAATGCCATTATTTTTAATATCTTAAACGGTGTCGTCAATATCTTCCGTTCTGTACCCTTTATCATTTTAATGGTCGCGATTGTTCCTCTTACCAGATTAATTGTAGGAACCTCAATTGGGACAGCAGCAGCTGTAGTACCGCTTGT
The DNA here is from genome assembly GCF_009674765.1 of Metabacillus idriensis. Classification (GTDB taxonomy): domain Bacteria; phylum Bacillota; class Bacilli; order Bacillales; family Bacillaceae; genus Bacillus_P; species Bacillus_P idriensis. Next base: position 585,206 of record NZ_WKKF01000002.1, read on the forward strand.
CTTTTATGCAGGTCCATATATTGCGAGATTGATTGAAAACTCATTATTAGAAGTGGATCCAGGGGTCATCGAGGCAGCAGAAGCCATGGGAGCAACACCAACGCAAATCATCTTTAAATTCATCGTTCCGGAAGCATTAAGCTCGCTAGTTTTAAGCCTTACAATCGCTACAGTCGGTCTTGTCGGAGCATCAGCGATGGCAGGTGCTGTCGGCGGAGGAGGACTCGGGGATCTCGCCATTACATACGGCTATCAGCGCTTTGATACATTGGTCATGATTATTACCGTTACAATCCTTGTTGTGCTCGTTCAGGGACTTCAGTCATCAGGTAACTTATTATCTAAAAAAATCAGAAGACGATAGGGAGAGAAACAGGATGAAAAAATTTATGATCTTAGCACTAATTCTAGTATTGGGAGCCTTTGCTGCGGGCTGCGGAAACAAAACAGCAAACGGGAAAGAAGAAGTAAATGTCAAAATTGGCGTCAGCGGATCCGATAACCGCATTTGGGATTTTGTTGCAAAGAAAGCTGAAAAAGAGGGCATCAATATTGAGATCGTCACATTCTCAGATTACGTACAGCCAAACCTGGCACTCTCAGAAGGCGAACTTGATGCGAATGCATTCCAGACAATCTCTTATTTCAACGCATTTAAAAAAGAACACGATCTTGACCTATCACCGATCGGTACAACGGTTATCGCACCGCTTGGTCTTTACTCTGAAAAATATAAATCAGTTAATGATATTCCAGAAGGCGGAAAGATTGCCGTACCTAATGAAGCAACAAATATGGGCAGAGCGTTTCTTCTGCTTCAGGATGCAGGCTTAATTGAACTGCCGGAGGACTTTGATGGAAATGGTTCATTGGACAAAATTGTCTCCAATCCGAAAAACTTAGAAATTGTCCCGGTTGTTGCAGGGCAGACACCCCGTGTGCTTCCTGACGTAGCAGGATCGATCATTAATAACGGTATTGCAGTGGATGCAGGCTTTAACCCAGTGAAGGACTCTATTTTCCATGAAGATGACACGGCTACTCCATATATCAACATTATTGCAGCACGTACAGAAGATAAAGATCGCAAAGAATTAAAGAGAATTGTTGAACTATATCAGGAAGAAGATACTGCAAAATTTATTGAAAAAGAATATGACGGAAGCACGATTCCTACATTTGTGCCTTTAAGCAAAATCGGAGAATAAAAACTAAGGAGGGTTAATCTTGAGGACAGTTGTTGAAACACTGAGAGATCAAATCATCTTGAACGCTGATGAGAATGAGAGGAAATATCTTCAGATCAGCCACTCCATTCATGAAAACCCTGAGATCGGCAATGAGGAGTACTTTGCATCAAAGCTCCTCGCTGATCTTCTTCAATCAGAAGGCTTCAGCGTTGAACGCGGAGTCGCCGGACATAAAACGGCTTTTCTTGCCAGAAAAAAATCAGCCTCTAAGAATGGGCCGGTTATCGCGTTTTTAGCTGAATACGACGCTTTGCCCGGACTTGGCCATGCATGCGGCCACAATATTATAGGGACAACGAGCGCGGCAGCAGCAATTGCACTGAGCAAAGTGATCGATGAAGCAGGGGGAGAAGTGGTGGTTCTCGGAACTCCGGCTGAAGAAGGGGGTCCAAACGGAAGTGCTAAGGGCAGCTTTGTCAAACAGGGCCTGCTTGAAGGAATTGACGCTGCCTTAATGGTTCATCCGGCTAATGCCACAAGAATTACCGGGAATTCACTGGCTGTCGATCCTCTTGACTTTGAGTTTATCGGAAAGCCGGCACATGCAGCAGCTGCTCCTCATCATGGCATTAATGCCTTAGATGCAGTCATACAGCTTTTTAACGGCATCAATGCTTTGCGCCAGCATGTAACAGATGACGTGAAAATTCATGGGATTATCACACATGGCGGTGATGCGCCGAATATCGTGCCGGAATATGCAAAAGCACGCTTTTATATCAGGGCAGCTGCCCGAAAAACATGCAGTGAAGCGACTGCACGCGTAAAAGCTGTTGCAGAAGGGGCGGCACTTGCAACAGGTGCAAAGCTGAACGTCATCGCCTTTCAGAATGAAGTCGATAACCTGGTTTTAAACCGCACATTTGATGCTGTTTTTAAGCAGGAGCTTGAAAGTTTGGGAGAGCATGTTGAAACGGGTGAACGGGACGGGTTAGGATCAACGGACGCGGGCAATATCAGCCAGGTTGTTCCCACGATACATCCTTATATTAAAATCGGTCCTGACAGCTTAATTGGACATACGGATGAATTCAGAGAAGCTGCTAAATCTGAGCGCGGGGATGAAGCCTTGATACTGGGGGCAAAGGGTCTTGCGCTGACGGCATTAAGACTTCTGACTGATGAAAACGTGTTGAATGATATAAAGGAAGAGTTTAAGGAACGCAAAAAATTAGAGGAATAGAATCGAAAGAACCCATCAAAACGATGGGTTCTATTTCTTATTGGGCAGAAGTTTTGCAATAATAATCGCTTCCCAAACGCTCCACGGCAGAACTCTTTTTAAGAAAAGAGACATTCGAACCCCTTTCCCGACTGTATATCTCAATTTAACACCCGTCTTTTTTTCACATATTTTTACTAGGAGTTCAACAACTTCGGCTGGATTTCCAAGCTTTTCTCTTCCACGTTCAAGTTCATTTTCTATTCCAGTCATATATGGGTAATAGGGAGAACTTGCTTCCATTGAAACAGGCGAAACTTTCTTGCCAGTTGTCCAAATCTTTGTAGAAAAAGACCCGGGCTCAACCAAAATGACATCAATTCCGAACGGCTTTACTTCTAGCCGAAGGCTTTCACTGAAGCCTTCAAGTGCATGCTTTGACGAAACATACGGAGACAATCCCGGAAAGCCGATCAATCCGCTGATGCTGCTCATATTAATAATCTTGCCGCTTCGCTGTGACCGCATAAAAGGCAGGACAGCCTGTGTAACGGCAATGACACCAAAAAAATTTGTTTCAAATTGTTCCCTGTACTCATCTACTGTAATTTCTTCGCCGAAGCCTCCAAATGCATATCCAGCGTTATTAATAAGAATGTCTATTTTGCCTCTTTCATTCAAAAAATGGGTAAGCGCATGAATGGATTCAGCGGACGTGACATCAAGCTTAAGCAGAGTCACACGGTCGCGCAAGCCATCATCCTCAATCGATTTCATCAGCAAATCCTTCTTTCCTATGTTCCTCATTGTTGCAATCACATCATATCCGGCCTTTGCAAGTCTATGTGCGGCAAGCATGCCAAATCCGCTTGAAGCCCCGGTGATAAGCACGGTCTTTTTGGGCATCCTTTTCTCCTCCGTATCTTATATTCTTTCCTTTATTATAGATGCTTTCATCGAAAAGCGGGCGTAAGAGATTACTAGATTCAAGGTGAATCTTTCGTATAATTATCAGAATTATTATAAAATTTAAGTGCAGACATGCAGAAAGGAATGATGATATGGAACGGCGTGCTTTCGGTAAAACAGATATGAAGGTAAGTGTTCTCGGTTTTGGAGCAGCAGAAATAGGCTTTTCAGAAGCAACGCCTGAAACAGTCGACCGTCTGCTTGGCACCGCTCTTGATGCAGGTTTGAATGTCATAGATACGGCAGAATGCTACAACATCAGCGAAGAATTAATCGGCAGCACCATGTCTCATAGAAGAGACGATTATTATTTGTTTACAAAATGCGGTCATACATCGGGTTTAGACGGTGATGACTGGGATCCGGCCATGCTTGAACAATCGATTGACCGCAGCTTGAAAAGGCTGAAAACGGACTGTGTGGATACCATTCATCTCCATAGCTGTTCTGAGGAAGTCCTGCGCAAAGGGGATGTTATTGATGTTTTAAGGCGGGCAAAGGAAAAAGGCAAAACCCGGTACATTGGCTACAGCGGAGATCATACAGATGCCCTTTACGCCATAAAAACCGGGGCGTTTGATACATTTGAAACGTCTGTAAGTATAGCGGATCAGGAAGCGATTGATCTCACAATTCCAGAGGCTTTGAAACGGGAAATGGGCATCATTGCAAAACGGCCGATTGCCAATGTCGCCTGGAACTATCAAGAGAAGCCTGAGAATGGCTACTATCAGGAATATTGGGAGAGGTTTCATAAGCTGGAATATAGCTTTCTAGAGGGGAACCTGACAGAAGCTGTTGAAAAAGCTCTTCGTTTCACTCTGACCGTTCCCGGTGTCCATACGGCCATCGTCGGGACAGCAAAGCCAGACAGGTGGACCCAGAATGCCAAACTCGCAGGCAAGGGAAACCTTACTGAAAAAGAGTACAAAGAAATAAGGTCTCTCTTCCAAAAAGCAGCCCAATCTGATTGGATTGGACAAGTTTAGTGAATTTCGTTAAAAAATTCAGTCTGAAAAAGACTGAATTTTTTTTATTTAAGTGAGAGAATGAAGATAAATAGACGTCTAATTAAGTAAAGAGTTCAAACGGGGTGGGTAAATGAACGAACATCACAGGGAAATCGAGCGGATGTTTAAGCTGTTCGGGGATGATCTTTATCACTTTCTTGTTTATTACAAAGGATCTCATGATGTGGAGGATGATGTCCAGGAAGTGTTCTTCAGGGCTTTAAAAAGCGAGTTTCGCGGTGATTCTCATCCGAAAACATGGCTGATCGGCATTGCAAGAAGACTTGTCATCGATCAGCGCCGGAAGAAACGGTTTCTTTCTTGGCTGCCAAAACCCGAGCAGCCAAAAAGCCCCGATGATATCCTGATGGAACATGAAAACATAATGGAAGCCTACAGAGCAATTAATGAACTGAAAGAAGAATATAGAGATGTTGTCATGCTGAGAGTCATCTCCGAGCTTTCCGTTGAAGAAACGTCAGATGTGCTGGGCTGGACAAGGGAAAAAGTCAGCAGAACCTATTACCGGGCATTGAAGAAACTAAATCAGAACGGGCAAGAGGCTATTAAAGAAGGAGGGGCTGAACTTGAGTCCTGAAAATCTGCAGTTTCCGAAAAAAACATTGTCGCCGGGACAGCGTGAGAGAATCAGAAAGGCTCTCTCCGAGAAACGGCCAGGAGTTTCCCTTGCCGTGATGCACAGAGTATTTCAGCTGTCAGTCACATTGGTCCTTTTAATCGGAGTTGGCATCTTTTCTCTCTTTTTTGTAAGTGGTGAAAAAGGGGAGGATGCACGAAATGGGGGACCGAACTACAGCATACAGCTACCTGATGGAATTGAAGCAGAGAGAAGCGGAAAAACACTGATTTTTAAACAAGGTGAAAGGACAGTAGGAGGAGCAGCTCCAATTAAATCTGAAGAAAAGCAAAGCCTTGAAAACGGGCCAGGAATTTTTGAAAGAAAAGAAATAAATGACTTAATGTATCCTGCTGAAAGAATACTCCAGCATGTAAAAACAATGACTGCCACGCAAACCTATCACTACTTCGTTCAGACAGATGAAAAAACTTGGGTAAGAGTTTACTTCCATACACCTTACGTTACAGAAGAACAAGCTGCGGAAGCTATGCGAACATTTTCAATTGAGTAAGCTGAAGTCAAGAAAAGTTGACTTTGTTTTTTCTTCATATTAGAAGTCTGCTGATTTCTCATCTTAAAGCATAATTCAAAAAGAGGGTGAACATTCACCCTCTTTTTTCTGTCACTAAGAAATGCTTTCCTTCTCCGGCTGCTTATTTTTTAAAAAATGATAAAGCTGAGGTGTGACAATTCCAACAAGAATCATGCCGATGCCGGCTGTTTGTAAAAGTGTAACTTGCTCTTTTAAGATAAGTACAGAGCAGAGAATGGCCGTCGGCAGTTCAGCCGCTCCTAAAATCGTTGCAATGCCTGAACCAATCTTAGGCGTTCCAATTGAAAACAATACAACGGGTATAAATACACCAAAAAAGCCCAGCAGCAATGCGTATATCCATAATCCTGACTGCATGGAGCCATTAGTCAGAAAATCAGGTGAAAAGACGATTAATAAAAAGAGTGCAGCACCCAATGACATAAACAAACTCCGGTTTAAAGACGGCAATTCGGCAGCCACTCTTCCGCTTGCAAAAATGAACAGTGAGAAGGAAACAGCCGATAATAGTCCCCAGATAATTCCGGGATCACTGACGCTAAAAGCATTATGGCCAAAGATGTTTCCCGAAAGAATTGTGCCTATTAAAAGAATGCCTGCAGCAAGCACCTTATCAGGACCCGGCAGCTTTTTCACAGCGATTGCCTCAATGACAATCCCAATCCAAGTAAATTGAAACAAAAGGATAATGGCAATAGATGCGGGAACCGTCTCAAGAGATTTTCCGTAAAGAATACCAGTCAAACTGGTAGTGGTTCCTGTAATCATTAAGACAAGCGCCTGCTTTAAAGAAACTTTTTTTCTTGAGAAAAGGGTCACACAGATCAAAAACATGAAAAAACCGAACAGGTATTGGCTTCCAATCACTTCGTTCACTGTAAATCCGTGCATGTAGGCAATTTTAATGATGGTAGAAATAACGCCGTAGCTGCATGCGCCGACCAGAACAAGAAATGAATATTTAACTAAATGGCTCACAATGAAAACTCCTTATGAAACAAGCTTCAATCCAACTGTAGCTGAGATGATCATGCTGATAAAAAGAATTCTTTTCCAGCTGCTTGAATCTCCGTAAAATAAAATGCCCACAAGTGCGCTGCCTGCAGATCCGATTCCTGTCCAAACAGAATATGCCGTTCCAAGCGATATGGTTTGCAGAGATTGATTTAATAGAAGAAAGCTGAATGAAAAGCCTGCAATCATGATCAGCAAGGGAACAGTTCCTTTAGAATCTTTCATTTTGTTGATTCCTATGACTCCGACAACTTCAAATAGGCCTGCTGCTATCAGTAAAATCCAGTCCATTAGTTCGCAGCCTCCTCTTTTTTATCATCAGACATTGTTTTTAATCCAATGACACCGCCAACTAAGACGATGATTAACAGAATTTTGATAAGCTGAAATGGCTCGTTAAAAAAGAGAATTTCTGAAATAACGGTTCCAGCAGCGCCAAGTCCTGTAAAGACTGCGTAAACTGTACTCACCGGCAGTCTTTTAGTTGCGCCGATCAGCAAATAAAAACTGACACATATCGTAATAATGGTAATAAGCCACTCATACCAGATGTCTGAGTATTTTAATCCCGCCACCCAGATCACTTCAATGAATCCGGCTAAAAAAACGTTTATCCAGTCACGATTCATGATGTTCTTCCTTTCTGAGAGATAATCCCGTTCCAGTAAACGCTAAAACACCCATCTAATCTCTTTTTAAATCGTTCTGCGCCGCCGTAAAGAATTTCAACCAGAACTGCATCAACCAGTCCCATATAGGCTATCACTGCATCTGATTGATTTATTGATATAGCTTTTTGATCATTGAATATGGCTGTAAGCAGCTCTTCAAAAGTATCCAAATAGGTGTACACTTTCTTCATCACTTCATCGTAGAGATGAACTGGCGGCAAAAAACTGATCTTGAGCATGAACTTTGTTTTATCGTCTTTTTCATAGCGGCTGATATATTCTGACAGATAATGATAAAGCGCTTCTTTTAAGGAAACGGAATTAGAGAAGACGAAGTAGTTTTTTATATACTCAATTTCGTTTTCCTGCACCTCAGTCATGACAGTAAGAAAAAGTTCATCCTTGCTTTTGAAATGAGTATAGATGGATTGTTTTTTGATGCCGACTTCATTTGCGATCGCTGCTAAAGATGCACCCTCATATCCATGTGCTGCAAAATTGCGTATAGCAGCTTCTTTAATTTGATCTGATGTCATTTTTTCACCTTCCTGACGTTCGTCAGTCAATTATAATTCCGGAGATTATGAAAGTCAAATGCAAGAATATACGGCCATTTCTATATCTTGACATTGTCACGCTTTATTCCTTCCTGTTATGCTTGTATATGGATTGAATATAGAATAATAATCTACAACTATACAGGAGATTTTTTAAAATGATTAAAGCCTCTTTGATCCTTACAGGATGCATGTTTTTATCAGCATTATTTTCATTTAAAGCGTTTGCTGAAGAACTCCCTTTAAAAGAACCAGATATACAAAGTGAATCGGCAGTATTGATTGATGCTGCATCAGGTCAGATTCTCTATTCAAAAGACAGTGATGCGGTCATGTACCCTGCAAGTGTAACGAAGATGGCTACAGCTATCTATGCGATTGAAAATGGGAATATGGAAGATATTGTGACGGTCAGCAAAAATGCCAGAAGTGTTGATGGAACAAGGGTTTACCTTGAAGAAGGAGAGCAGGTTCCCATGAAAAAGCTCATCCAGGGCTTGATGATCAATTCAGGAAATGATGCAGGTGTGGCGATTGCTGAACATATCAGCGGTGATACTGAGGCCTTTTCTGCAGATATGACAGCATTTTTAAAGTCAAAAGCAGGGCTTCGGAACACCAATTTCACCAACCCGCACGGCCTGTTTGATCCTGAACATGTAACGACTGCTGAAGATCTTGCAAAACTGACTCAGTACGCTTCAAAAAATGATATATTTAGAGAGATTTTTTCAACAGAAGAATTGAAGTGGGACGGGGAAACATGGGATACAACGCTTCATAACCATCACAAGCTTCTTAAAGTAACACCGTATGAGGGTATGATTGGCGGAAAGAACGGTTATGTAAGCCAATCAGGCTTTACTTTATCCACTCTTGCTGAAAGAGAGAATATCAGTCTGATTGCTATTGTACTGAATGCTAAAACGGACCATATGTCATATAAAGATACCGTGAAATTAATGGATTTTGGCTTTAATCATTTCACATCTGAATTTATTTCAGAAGGTACAGCCTTTAAAGATCAGAGCGGGCAAAAGTTTACACTGAATGAACCTCTTTATTATGCTAAAAAAATTAATGAAAGCATCTCAACAGATGTCGATTTAGATGGACTGCTTGCTGTAGAAGGAGAAGATGGCAGAGAGCTCGCCACTCATAAATTAAAACCTGAAACAGCAGATGCCGGGAACGTGATGAAACAAGCGGTTCCAGATGTAAAACCATCGCTTGGTCAAAGCATGCTGCATGATCACCTGAAATTTATTGTTATGGCTTCATTTGCTGTTGTTTTGCTGCTTGTCGGCTATTTCTTCAGACAAGTAAGAAGATCATAAAAAAATCCTTTCTCCACTAATCGGAGGAAGGATTTTTTTATGAAAGAGTATGGGCTCGCTCAGAAAGGAATTGCAAGGCGCTTCCGCTTTTATTCCTTTGCAAGCTTGCTGTTTTTCCGTGCATAAACAAAGTAAATGATAGTCCCTATTGAAATCCAGATGAAAAATGCTGTCCATGTAATGCCAGGCAGGCTTGTCATCAAGTAAATGCAAAATAATGCACTGATTGCAGGGAAAACAGGCACAAATGGCACCTTGAATGCCCGCTCAAGGTTTGGATGGGTTTTTCTTAAGACGATTACAGCGATAGAGATAAGTGTGAACGCAGCCAATGTCCCTAAATTTACAAGGTGGGCAAGTGTTGTTAAATCCACAAATCCTGCAATCGCGGCTGCAACTGAACCAGTAATCCACGTATTTTTAAAAGGCGTTTTAAATACGGAGTGAACACTTGATAAAACACTTGGAAGCAAACCGTCCCTGCTCATGGCAAACGAAATGCGGACCTGAGCATACATCATCACGAGCAGAACAGTTGTAATACCTGCAATTGCGCCTACAGATACAAAACCTGCAAGAGTATTTTGTCCGACATAATGCAGGGCAAACGATACGGGATCAGCCACATTGAGCTCAGTATAAGGAACCATACCAGTTAAAATAAGAGATACAGCTATGTAGAGAATCGTACAAACAGTAAGGGAAGCAATAATGCCGATCGGAACGTCACGCTGGGGTCTTTTTACCTCTTCTGCGGCGGTAGCGACTGCATCAAAACCTATGTAAGCAAAGAAAACTGTTGCAGCGCCAGTTACAATCCCATCAAAGCCAAATGGAACAAACGGCGTCCAATTAGCAGGCTTTACATACCAGACGCCAGCAATGATGAAGGCGACGATGACAGCAAGCTTAACAAATACCATGATATTGTTAACCCGTGTACTTTCCTTAATTCCTTTTGATAAAAGTGCCGTAATTAAGAAAATAATGAAAACGGCAGGCAAATCAATCAATCCGCCTTTTCCCGCACCGGGTGCTGAGGTAATGACCTCGGGTAATGCGATGTCAAATCCTGCAAGCAGTGATTGAAAGTAGGCAGACCAGCCAGTTGCAACAGCAGATGTTGCAAGCAGATATTCAAGCATTAAATCCCAGCCAATCAAAAAGGCAAACAGTTCTCCGAGAGTTGCATATGTGTAAGTATAAACGCTTCCTGAGATTGGAACAGATGAGGCGAATTCGGCATAGCAAAAGGCAGCCAGAGCACATGCAATTCCAGACAATATAAAAGAGAGAATCAGGGCAGGTCCAGCAGCTTCAGCAGCGACCACACCTGTTAAAACGAAGATGCCGGTTCCGACAATGGCCCCGATTCCAAGCAGCGTTAAATCAAAAGCCCCCATCGTTCGATCGAGCGATTTTTGTTCGCTTTGCTTCACCATCTCTGTAATAGATTTCTTTCTGAATAATGAATTCATAGCAACCTCCTGCTCAGCACTTATAAAATCAGATAGTTTAGTGTGAGCAAATGAAGAGGACTTCATGCAAAATAAAATAGGCTGCATTTTTAAGCGCAGCCTTTATTCATTAAGTTAAAGAGGAATCTGATCTGTTCATATATTTCGTCAAAAACGGATAAATCACAAAGCCTGCCAAGAAAAGGCCGACTCCCAGTACAAATGTTTTTAAATCAGCAGTACCGGTGACAATGACCCAAACAGAATAAATACATGCAATGGATGCAATGATTCCGTCTCTTACTCGCGATCCTTGAATTAAATCATATGTTTCTCCTTTAGCGATCAGCTTCAAGAAGAAAATAGATGAAACAAGATACGGGAAAAGATAAGCAAGTGTAGCGGACGTTGTTAAGAATGTAAAAGCCTCGCTTATTGTTCCTGAAATGGTAGAGAAAATAAAGATCTGTGACATCAAATTCGTTATTAGCAGCGCATTTTTAGGACTGCCTTTTTTATTTGTTTTTGCAAAGAAAGCAGGGAAAATGCCTTTTTTTGCAGCCTGATACGGTACTTCAGCTGAAAGCAGGATCCATCCTATGGTTGAACCAAATAAAGATACGACTGCTAATAGTGCCATTGCATTTGCACCGGCATCTCCAATAATGACAGAAAGAACATCAACAAATGGCTTGTCAGATGACTGCAGCTGATCGTGGGGCAGAACGCCCATTGTGATAAGTGTGATAATCATATAGATGAACACAGCTATAATTAAGCCGGTAATGGTCGCTCTTTTCACATCTCGCTGAGAAGAAGCGCGGCCTGACAGAATGACGGCAGATTCAATGCCTACAAATGCCCATAAGGTTGAAATAGCAGCGAATTGTACTTGATTGCCAAGGCCGTAAGTTACACCGGGCTCTGCTTCTACAGGGAAATAAAATTCCCCAAATGATGCTGACTCCAGTGCAAATAAACCAGCGATGATGAAAAGCATAAAACCGATTACTTTTGATGCAGTCGCAACAAAATTCAATTTTCCCGCACCATTCATGTTTGTTAATAAAATGGTATGAGTGCCCCAAAGCAAAATGGTACAAACAATAAATGTGACCGCTCTTCCTAACTGAATATCCTGTGAGCCTATTGAGAACAGAACAGATTCGTCTGACATTATAGGAAAGAATGAAGAAAGATAGCCTGCAAAGCTAGTGATGATTGCCACGTTGCTGATCCAGTTAGCGACCCAATATCCCCACACCATGCTGAATCCTGCAACGTTTCCCTTTTTCGGTGAATCAAATAACGCTTTTGCATAGCTTTGCGGGCCAGCTGTAAGGTCGGGTCTGCGAATCGATAAATTGCCGAAGACCAGCGCAATCATTAATACTCCAAATCCGGTTACGAGCCAGGCGCTGGTTACTCCAAGCGGACTTGCAGTCTGGGCAAGCGTGCTTGGCAGCATGAATATGCCTGAGCCGACCATATTTCCTACTACGAAGGCTGTTAAAAGCCAAAATCCCCATTTCTTTTGTTTCAAAACTGAAACCTCCTATACATATCAATGCTCTATCGATATTGTGTGTAGTTTTTAATGAATGTGCTCATTTTTTTGCAAACAAAATAGCGCATAGAATAAGTCCATGCGCTAAAAACACAAAAACTCAGGGAATCATCTCCAGATAGCACTCCGCAAATTGACTCTGCGGCAGTCCAGTACCTGTTCGATACTGTCCCAGCGTGAAACAAAGTGGCTGTTTCAAACTTCGGCGCCAAATCCTTTCACTTGCAGTCAACAGCTCCACTAGCCTCTTGCAACTTACTCTTAATTGGCGCAACCTCTACCTCACTGAGATGCCGTGAGGATTTTTATTCATTATTTTAATAGAGTAAATTTAACAGGATGATCAGAGGATGTCAACAAGATAAACTTTTTACCAGAAGTTTCAATCTATATTGAAATAACTGTCACCGAAACTTCACTTTGCAATCCGCCCGCGAATCTACTATAATTTACAAAGATAACGTTTTCTTTCTATTTTTATGAAAATATAACATGGAAGAAGGGCACATGATGAACTTGGGATTCGGCGAAATCATGTTAATTGTCTTCGTGGCACTCCTGCTTTTCGGACCGAAAAAGCTTCCGGAGCTCGGAAAAGCTGCCGGCAAAACACTAAGAGAGTTTAAAAACGCAACAAAAGGTCTGATGGATGACGAAGAAGGTAAGTCAGATAAATCAGTGAAATAAAGGATCGAACAGCCTCGGCGGAATGCCTGGCTGTTTTTTTTTGCGCTTTTAAGTTTTCTTCATTAGAAGTGTTAGAATTATACAAATATTTAGTAAAATAATATATAATAGACCTGAGAGTTTATTTAGTGTAACGAAATATATAGTAGGGGGTATGGCTATGAAAGCCGCTACATATGCAGAGACTTGGGATTTGGATGTTTTTTTCAAAGGAGGCAGCCAGTCTGAAAGCTTCAAGAGTCATTTAGAAGAGCTTGAAAAAGATGTTCCTTTGTTTAAAGAACAGGCCGATCAGTTAAAGGTGCCAAGCTCAAAAGAGGATCATATTTACCTTGATGAAATTCTTGAAGCGTTCCAGGGGATTGCGAAGAGAGTGAGACAGGCCGGTGCTTTTGTAGGCTGTCTGCAGGCTCAGGATACAACGGATAAACATGCTGGTGTGCTCAGAGGAAAAGTAACGCAGCTCAGCTCTCAGTTTCAAAATGCTCTTGCCAGTTTCGATCAGAAGCTTGTAAAAGTGGAGGATCAAGTATGGGAAGAACTTATCGGGACAGAAAGTCTTTCTGAACTTGCATATGTGCTTACTGAACGCAGAAATAAAGCAAAAAATAAATTGCCGATGGAGCAGGAGACGCTTATCAATGCTCTGTCAGTAGACGGCTATCATGCATGGGGACAGTTTTATGACACCCTTGTGTCGACTGTTAAAATTCCTTTTAAAGAAGATGGGGAAGTGAAAGAACTTTCTGTCGGCCAGGCAGCCAATAAATTTTCCAGTGCAGACCGTGAAGTCCGAAAATCTGTGTTCGAAGAGTGGGAAAAGGCATGGGGAAGCAAGGCGGATTTATTTGCCCAGACGCTGAACCATCTTGCAGGCTTCAGATTGAATGTTTACGAGAAGCGGGGATGGGAAGATGTCCTTAGTGAGCCGCTTGAAATCAACAGAATGAAGCGGGAGACGCTTGATGTCATGTGGAAGGTTATTTCTGAAAATAAGCAGTCTCTAGTAAAGTATTTAAAAAGAAAGGCAGAGATGCTTGATGTGGATAAACTCAGCTGGTATGACCTTGATGCGCCGGTTGGCGGGAAAGAGACAAAGGTCACCTATCAAGAGGGAGCAGAATTTATTCTCGATCAGTTCAGCAATTTTGGCGAGGAGCTGACAACATTCACGAAAAAAGCGTTTGAAGACCGCTGGATTGAAGCTGAGGATCGAACTGGAAAGGCGCCGGGCGGATTCTGCACAAGCTTCCCTGAAAGCGATCAGTCCCGCATTTTTATGACATTCTCAGGAACGCCTTCGAATATAGCGACACTGGCCCATGAGCTTGGTCATGCTTTCCATCAGCATGCAATGGCAGGCGTTCATCCGCTTAACCGCAGCTATGCCATGAACGTGGCGGAAACGGCATCAACATTTGCGGAGATGATTGTAGCAGATGCTTCTGTGAAAAAAGCAAAAACAGAAGAAGAACGACTGGCCCTGCTTGAAGACAAAGTGCAGCGCAGTGTTGCCCTTCTGATGAATATTCACGGTCGTTTCATTTTCGAAACAGCGTTTTATGAGGAGCGTAAAAAAGGAATGGTAAGCGCTGAGCGCATCAGCGAGCTGATGGAGGCGGCACAAAAAGAAGCGTATTGCGATGCATTAGGGGAATATCACCCGCATTTCTGGGCATCCAAGCTCCATTTCCACATTACAGGAGTGCCTTTCTATAACTTCCCGTATACGTTCGGCTACTTGTTCTCGCTTGGAATCTATGCAAAAGCCCTTGAAGAAGGAATTGCATTTGAGGAAAAATACATTGCGCTGCTGAAAGATACAGGCTCCATGCAGGTGGAAGACCTCGCGATGAAGCATTTGGGAGTGGATCTGACAAAAGAAGATTTCTGGCAAAAAGCAGTTGCTCTAACTGTGGAAGATGCAGAGGAGTTTCTTGAGGCGACTAAGTAAAAACAAGGTTATTGTGTGATGCTGCATTTTCAGCTTTTAGCTGAGGTGCAGCTTTTTTTTTCGATTGGATAAAAAAGGGTGCAAACGGGGTTTTGGAGCGCGAACTCGATAAAATTTGAAACAGTTCGTGCAGCAAACATTTTTGCAATAAGCGCTATACAAATAAAAGAACTAGGACGAGCCATAATGGGTCGTTCTTCTATTATTGCCCCCGATTGTTGAATAAGTAAGTTTTATATTTAGAAAACTTATTATTCAGTTTTACTTAGTTCTATTAAAACACTAGTTTTTAGATAGTTGTATTGATTAAAGTTTGTATCCATAAAAGCCTCTTCTCTATTTGAAAGAATATCTTCATAATTTATACTTTCACTGAATTGAGACTCTGTAAAATCATACTGTGTATTATGAATCATATTGTAAAAGTGCCACCCCTCAGATAAGGGGGTTTTTCGTATTTCCCCACCTAAAATGTCGTTGACTACTAATGCTGTTACACCACATTGTCCTTTCGAAGGATTATCCATACTCCATTTGGAACTTGATTTTAATGATCACGTTTTTTTAAAAGCGTGTAATAATTGTGCTATTGTAACTTTTTTAAGTGTACTCATTAATGGTCCCCTTTTAAAAGCAGTACAGCCTTTTACTATAATAGAGGCGAAACTTTATTTAGCAATCGCCCCCTTTTGTGGAATATCATTTATGTTGCCTTATCGAAGAAAATCGCCCGATAGCGGAATTTTAATAATGCGAAAAAAATCAAGAAATGACTTCTTAGTTATTTACTAAGCACCAGTTCAAGAAGAAACAATGTTTAGAGTAATTTACCCTTCGTTAATATTACTGCGTTTCCTCCAACCATAACCCTTAAATCATTTTTATTTACTAACTTAGTAACAATATGAGATGGTCTGCCCATACTATACCCTTGATGGAAAGAGTAATCTTGATTAAAATTAATTAATACTTTGTTCTTGAAAAGATAATATGTTAAAGCCCCATTTGAAGTACCTGTTGCGGCTTCCTCATCAATACCAAAGAGTGGACAAAAGTTTCTGCATAATGCTATCCCTTCCTCAGAATCAAGAGTAAATGCATGAACTCCTGCTGCATCATGAATTATGGTGTATTCAGCCAGTGATTTAAAATCGGGGTTAAGAGCATTCAGAGCATCCTTTGATTTTAGTGGAAGCATTATATCCCATAGTCCAGTACTTGCAGCTTGAGGAACTAAATTAAAATTTATATCGCCTATTTGATTTTTGTTAATTTTAAATATGTTAGATAAATCATCATAATCGTCAAAAGCTTTTCCGAGCTTTGGTTCAGCTTGCTCCATCATTATAAAGGAATTATTTACAACAACAGGAAGTGTACCTGCGAGTGTTTTCATAAAATATGTATTATTATCTTCAATAAAATTGCAGTCCAATAATGCTTTGAAGGAGGCAATGGTAGCATGCCACAAAGATTCACCTGTGAAGTCGGTGTAAAAAATTTAATTTCAAAATTTTTATTGTCTATTTTTTTAATAAAGGCTGTTTCTGAAAACCTAACTTCTGCAGCAAATTTCTGCATGAACTTTTCGTCTAAATTTTCATGGATTACTACGCCTGCTGGATTCCCGCCAAATTTAGGTTCTGTAAAAGCATCAATTACATAATATAACAATTTTATTCTCCCTTATGTAGAAAACTTCTGAATATGCTTACTCCGTTAAACTGCTGCCCGATTGCTATATAACCGTTATTTCCATTTTATCACAAATACACAGTTTTCATCTTTACATATAAAACACACCAATTATGCCGCTAATTGGTGTGTTAACTGATGTTTTATTTATTATGTGGTTTTAAAACACCTCTGAATCGAACCGCCCGTTTGGACGATTCGAACATAAACAAGCCTGGAGATGCTATTTTTTTACTGATTCATCATTATCCACCGATCAATCTCATTAACAACAAGATCCTGCTGGATAAAGACATTAATGTCCGCTTTTTTATCGCCTTTTTGTTCGCCGTAAATTCCGAACTGTGCATGGTTTCCGTCTTTGTAAAAGAATGTATCCTCTGAAAGCAGATGCTTTTTCTCCTGTATATCTGCAAGAGTTGTCAGGCCGTCTTTTTCGGCACAAATCGTCAGAATCGGAAAGTCCGTCCCGGAAAAGTCGCTGGAATCAGTAGGATAGGCTGCCAGCAGAAAGAGTCCTTTGATTGTATCCTGATGGTTATAGGCATAGATAGAAGCTGACGCGCCTCCAAGTGAATGGCCTCCGATATACCACTTCTTAATGTCACGGTGCTCATTAATGACTTTGTCGGCTTTGTTGATTCCTGCAATGGCCAGGTTGAAAGGCATTTTTGATATAGCGACTGTATACCCTCTCTGTGCAAGCTGCTCAGCAAGATAGGCGTAGGCTTCAGGCTCTACTTTCGCCCCTGGATAAAAAATAATGCCTGTTTCGGTCTTCTGATTCACCGGTTCAAAAAGCAGATACCCATTCACGTTGTTTTTCTTTTGGATATTTGTCGAATGATAAAGGTTTTCTGTTGGTTTATATGTCTGCTGGGACCATATATAAAACCCTGCAAAAGATAGAATTAAGAGCGCTAAAGCTATCAGGAAAAAATTTTTCATCCATCTTTTCATGGCTTAAAACTCCTTAAAATATAACGTTTCCTGTTAAATTTTATGTTTAAATCCAACTAAAGGCAAATTTTGATGTTTGCCAAAACAGGATCTTTTATTTAGAATAGTAGTATAACTTAATAAATATACGCTTAATCCTTAACGGGAACGGGGGAACCGAACTGTGCATCTGCACTGGGGTGAATCCTTAAAGTACTAGGTAGGACAACTCTTCGTCCGAATCCGACAGCTAACCTCGTATGCACTGGAGAGACTCATCTGTGGAAAAGTCATAATTATTCAAATTGACGAATGCTAACCGCGAGAATTCTCTCGCGGTTTTTTGTATTTTTCAAAAAACTCTCACATTTATGTTTCTCCATCCCGCTTTTTGGGAATAAAGCATTATCTTTCTATTATTCTTATTTTACGGAGGTTTTATATGAAACTAGCAACGAAAATCATCATTGGTCTCATTCTGGGTGCCATCGTAGGTCTGATCCTTAATATCACGGCTCCGGATTTATTTAAACAGTTAGACACGTTCTTGTTTACTCCGCTTGGAAAAATCTTTTTAAACTTAATTAATATGCTTGTAGTGCCAATTGTTTTCTTCTCTATTACTCTGGGAGTTGCAGGGTTGGGGGACCCAAAGAAATTGGGGAGAATTGGAGTTAAAACTGTTTCCTACTTTTTAGTAACGACTGCTGTAGCTATCGTAATCGGCTTAATTCTTTCCATGACAATTCAGCCTGGAAACGTAGGCGAATTTGATACAAAGTCTGCTGAATATGAAGCAAAAGAAGCTCCATCCGTTGCTGATACATTTTTAAATATGATTCCTACGAATCCTATTAAAGCATTCGCTGACGGAAATATGCTTCAAATCATCATTTTCTCAATCTTTGTAGGACTTGGAATCACGTTCCTCGGAAAAAAAGCGAGCACGCTATATAAAGTCGTTGAACAAGGAAACGATTTAATGATGTACCTTGTAAACGTCGTTATGAAATTTGCTCCATTCGGTACGTTTGGTCTTATCGCAACTGCTGTAGGCAGTCAGGGATTAGACGCTCTTAAAGCAATGGGACTCTACATGGGTGTCGTACTGCTGGCTCTAGTGATTCATGCAATCGTCACTTATGGATCATCCATTCTTTTCATTGCAAAGCAAAGTCCAATTTGGTTCTTTAAGAATTTCGCTCCTGCAATGGCAGTAGCTTTCAGTACATCAAGCAGTAATGCAACCCTTCCTGTATCTATGGAAACGGCGCAGAAGCGTCTGAAAGTGCCAGAGCCGATTTCAAGTTTCGTTCAGCCTTTGGGCGCAACGATTAATATGGATGGAACGGCTATTATGCAGGGTGTAGCAACAATTTTTATTGCTCAAGTTTATAATATTGATTTATCTGTTACGCAATTGCTTACAGTTGTTCTAACTGCTGTTCTTGCATCAATTGGTACTGCGGGTGTACCGGGTGTTGGACTGATCATGCTTGCGATGGTCTTAAACTCTGTAGGTCTTCCAGTAGCGGGTATTGCCTTAATCATCGGTATCGACCGCTTGCTTGATATGGCCCGTACAGCTGTCAACATCACTGGTGATGCAGCTTGTGCAGTCATTGTAGCAGAAACAGAAAAGAAACACGGTGATTACAAGATTCCTGATATGGAAGAGAAATTATCTTAATGATCAAAGCGGCCTGACATAGGCCGCTTTTTTTTAAGCATTTTTTCTGATTCTGCACCAAAAATACACAAGTATTTGGTACTGTTAAACTTATCATGCTGAAGGACTAAGACAGGTACTTGTCCTTTCAAGGAGTTTCATAGATGAACAAACTGGCCATAAAGATCGGACTATTATTTTTTACAATCATTCTTATAGTAGAAACATGCCTTTTTTTATTCTTATACCGAAGCCTGGTCAATTCACGGGTAAATGAGGAGGTGGCTGCCCTCCAGACAAGGGGCAACAGCCACCGTGATGTCCTGAACAAGCATAATGATGAAACGACAATGGAGCATGTTGTTTTGATGGAATCCGAAGCAGATACAGATGTTGTCCTCACAAATGAAGACGGAGAAATTCTTCATTCTTCTAAAGAGATTCATCCTTTCATGCACAAGGCAGTCATTGCCCGCGGTGATGAAGAAAAGGACGCTCTTTCCAACTGGCAAGACAATCCTTTTATCTGGTCTGTCAGTCCAATAGAGAAGAATGGTGAAATAACTGGGTTCGTCTATATGTTTAAAGGCACAGAATCTCTTCAGTCGATGATTGCGAGACTGAATGATCATTTCATATTTATCGGAACCGTATCTGTTATTTTAACCATCATAGCCGTTGTGTTTTTATCAAAAATCGTGACAAAACCGCTGCTCTCCATGCAACATGCGACTGAACGTCTGAGCGAAGGGGACTTTTCAGTTAAGCTTCATATGCAGAGAAACGATGAGCTTGGGGAGCTTGGACATTCCATTCAAAAACTTGCGGATGATTTATCTCATTTAAAAAAAGAGAGAAATGAATTTTTAGCAAGCATTGCCCATGAATTGCGTACCCCCCTCACGTATATTAAAGGGTATGCAGATGTTGCGCAGAGGCCTGGATTGTCCAGTGCTGATCAGGGAAAATATTTAGCCATTATAAGGGAACAGACAGAGCATTTATCAAAGCTTGTGAGTGAGCTGTTTGAACTCGCTAAGCTTGATCATCATTCTTTTCAGATTGAAAAAGAGAAACTGGATCTCGGCTCTTTTATAAAAAAAACGATTGAAAAGATGAATCCGATCTTAATGAATGAAAAGAGGAAAGTGAATTTTCTTTTACCGGATTATTCTGTTCAGCATTTGATAGATCCGGCAAGATTTGAACAAGTGCTTCTCAATATTATGGACAATGCCATCCATTATTCTGAAAAAGAGACCTCCATTAAAGTCAAGCTGCTTGACCATGAAGGAAAGATTGAAATTGTTATTTCGGATCAAGGCATTGGAATTCCCGAGGAAGACCTCCCATATGTATTTGACAGACTGTACCGCGTGGATAAATCAAGATCACGCCACAGCGGGGGAACAGGTCTGGGCCTTGCCATCGTAAAAGAAATAGTTGAGGCTGAGGGCGGCACCGTCCGGGCGGAAAGTACGCTTGGTTCAGGAACATCCATATACATTTGCTTTAGAAAGGATTAAATCATGAAAAAGATTTTGCTTGTAGATGATGAAAAACTGATGCTGGATCTGCTTGCGCTGTACCTTGCTCCAGCGGGGTATTCGTGCATAAAATCTTTATCAGGAAAAAACGCAGTAGACCATGTTTTAAAGGAAGAGCCAGCACTTATTATTCTTGATTTAATGATGCCTGAAATGAATGGTTTTGAAGTGTGTAAAGAAATCAGAAGCTTTTCAGATGTTCCAATCATCATGGTGACGGCAAGAGATCAGCAAGAAGACATTGTAAAAGGACTTCAGACAGGTGCCGATGATTATATTACGAAGCCTTTTAATGAAATGGAATTATTGGCAAGAATAGAAGCGATATTAAGAAGAACCAGAAACAATCATGCTGTGGAATACAAAGGACTTAAATGGAATGAACGAAGTCAGGAGGCAAGCTATAAAGGTGTGCCTATCTTTTTTACGCCTAAAGAATTTCAGCTGGCTGGCATCTTTTTAAAGAACAGAAACAGAGTGTTTAATCGAGAACATTTAATTCATTCCATTTGGGGGTATGATGCAGATACGGAAGATCGTACGGTTGATTCCCACGTCCGTCATCTTAGAGAAAAGCTGAGAAAAACTGGATTTCCCATTGATGATCACCTTCAAACCGTTTGGGGAGCGGGATACAAATGGAAGGATGAAAAAAAATAAATAAATCTGAATTTTATCTCTTTACATAGGGTAGGGGGGTATGGTAAATTATATACAAGGAGGTGCATGGCATGGTTGAAAATATGAACGAACCAGAAAGCTGTCATGTTCCAGGATCGGATCGAAAAAGCCATCATTCAGACGCGGTTAAGAAAAATCTTGTCACGCGATTAAACAGAATTGAAGGTCAGATCCGCGGAGTAAAAGGATTAATTGATAAAGATACTTACTGTGATGATGTACTGACACAAATATCAGCCATACAATCTGCTTTGAACTCCGTCAGCAAGCTGCTTTTAGAAGGCCACATGAAAAGCTGTCTGGTCGAACGCATTCAAGAAGGCGATTTAGAAGTTATTGATGAAGTTTTAGTTACGGTTAAACGATTAATGAAATAATAATAAGGGGAGTGTTTTAGATGGAAAATGTTACTTTAAACGTTCAGGGAATGTCTTGCAATCATTGTGTGAAAGCAATTGAAAGCAGTGTTGGCGAACTTAATGGCGTCAAATCGGTCAAGGTAGATTTAAACGAAGGAACAGTTGATGTAGATTACAACCCGAACGAAGTGAATGTAGCTGTCATTAAAGAAGCAATAGATGACCAGGGCTACGAGGTAGAATAATTAGAAAAGCAGAATTGCCCGTTTAGCGCAGGCATGACAGAAAGGGATCTAACAGAAAAGGCGCTTTTTGCCAATACTTGCAGATCCGTTCTGGCCGAGGAGCTGGACATTGAAGCACAAAATTTTATACTTTCTTTAAATTAGAAAAATGAAACGTGCTGATCATCGGCGCGCTTTCTTTTCAATAAAATATACCCCTATGCGGTATATGGAGGGATTCAAAATGAGCGATCTAAAGGAGACCCAATTTCAGATTACAGGCATGACTTGTGCAGCCTGCTCAAACAGAATTGAAAAAGGCTTAAACAAACTGGAGGGTATAGAGAAAGCAAACGTAAACCTTGCACTCGAAAAAGCCACTGTAACGTTTGATAAAGAGAAGGCGGACCCTGAAATGATCCGTCAGAAGATAGAAAATTTAGGTTATGGGGTGGTATCTGAAAAAGCCGAATTTACCATCACCGGGATGACATGCGCGGCTTGTTCGGCAAGAATTGAAAAAGGACTCAGCAAGCTTGATGGGGTCTTGGAAGCAGCAATCAATCTCGCTCTTGAGACAGGATCCGTAGAATACAATCCATCTATTGTTGCGCCGCAGGATATGATCAAGCGCGTTGAAAAGCTGGGGTATGGAGCAAGCTTAAAAAAAGAAAATGAAACGGATTCCGCCCATAAAAAAGCTAAAGAGATCCAAAAACAGCAAAGAAAATTTATCATGTCTGCCATTCTTTCTATTCCGCTCCTTTGGTCAATGGTTGGCCACTTTTCCTTTACGTCTTGGATGTATGTGCCTGAGCTTTTCATGAATCCATGGTTCCAGCTGCTATTAGCCACTCCTGTTCAATTTATCATTGGCGGGCAGTTTTATATCGGTGCATACAAAGCGCTAAAAAATAAAAGCGCGAATATGGATGTGCTCGTAGCTTTAGGAACGTCCGCTGCTTATTTTTACAGCCTTTACCTTACAATTGAGGCGGTCCGGCATAATGGGCATATGCCAGAGCTTTATTTTGAAACGAGTTCGGTGCTGATTACACTTATTCTGCTCGGGAAGTTATTTGAAGTGAGAGCGAAGGGCAGATCATCTGAAGCCATTAAAAAATTAATGGGCCTGCAGGCTAAGACAGCAAGAATAGAAAAAGATGGAATGGAAATTGAAGTTCCTCTTGAAGAAGTTGCTGCGGGTGATATCGTGTTTGTCAGACCTGGTGAAAAAGTTCCCGTTGATGGCGAGATTTTTGAAGGCAGATCCGCTCTTGATGAGTCCATGCTGACAGGTGAAAGTATACCGGTAGATAAGACCGCTGGAGATCAAGTATTTGGAGCTACAATAAATAAAAATGGTTTTTTGAAAATAAAAGCTACAAAGGTGGGGCGTGATTCAGCTTTAGCCCAAATCATTAAGGTTGTAGAACAGGCGCAAACATCAAAGGCCCCGATTCAAAGAATGGCCGATCAGATTTCAGGCATTTTTGTCCCGATCGTAGTCGGAATTGCTGCTGTGACTTTTCTTATTTGGATGCTTTGGATCGATCCCGGTAATTTCGCAGGTGCATTGGAAAAAACGATTGCCGTACTCGTTATTGCTTGTCCGTGTGCCCTTGGTCTTGCAACACCGACATCCATTATGGCAGGGTCAGGCCGCGCAGCTGAAGCCGGTATTTTGTTCAAAGGCGGCGAGCATTTAGAAACGGCTCATCTAGTGGATACCATCATTTTAGACAAGACAGGTACAGTTACAAAAGGCACACCTGAGTTAACGGATGTTCATCTTGCCCGAGAAATAGAAGAGGAGAACTTCTTAAAGACTGTGGCTTCAGCTGAAAAGCAATCAGAGCACCCTCTTGCTCAGGCGATTGTAAATGGAGTGACAGGAAGAGGAATAGGATTTAGTGATGCGGATGACTTTGAAGCGATTCCGGGATATGGAATCAGGGCAAAGGTTGCAAATCAGCAAGTTCTTGTGGGAACGAAGAAGCTGATGGATATGTACAGCATAAGAGTTGAAGCTGTATTGGAAAAAATGCAGCATTTGGAGTCAGAAGGAAAAACAGCGATGCTTGCCGCCATTGATGGCGAACTGATGGGTCTTGTTGCCGTAGCAGATACGATTAAAGAAACGTCAAAATCAGCAGTTGAAAGATTGAAGCACCTTGGCCTCCACGTTGTCATGATGACTGGCGATAA
The DNA here is from genome assembly GCF_009674765.1 of Metabacillus idriensis. Lineage (GTDB taxonomy): Bacteria > Bacillota > Bacilli > Bacillales > Bacillaceae > Bacillus_P > Bacillus_P idriensis. The sequence continues at coordinate 609,356 of NZ_WKKF01000002.1, forward strand.
TGAAAGAACTGCTCATGCCATCGCAAAAGCAGCAGGCATTGAACATGTCATAGCAGAAGTTCTTCCAGAGGGTAAAGCTGAAGAGGTACTTAAGCTTCAGCGCCAGGGTAAACGGGTAGCAATGGTTGGCGACGGCATTAACGACGCACCTGCCCTTGCTGCAGCCGATATCGGCATGGCTATTGGCACAGGTACCGACATTGCCATGGAAGCTGCAGATATTACGCTTATGAGAGGCGATTTAAACAGTATTGCAGATGCAATTTATATGAGCAAATTGACGATCCGCAATATTAAGCAGAATCTGTTCTGGGCTTTCGGATATAACACGCTCGGCATTCCTATAGCAGCAGCCGGACTTCTTGCACCGTGGCTTGCAGGTGCTGCCATGGCATTCAGCTCCGTATCCGTGGTACTGAATGCTCTGAGACTGCAGCGGGCTAAACTGTAAATTTCGGCACCAAGTCCTTATGGGCTTGGTGTTTTTGTGATTGATTATATCTGAACCTTGATTTATACGGAAATTTGCAAGTTCCACTGATAGGACGTTGATTTACACTGATAGAACTTCGAGTAACACCGACCAATCTTTAAAGCCAGCCAAAGAGCACGATTCAGGCGAGCTGAATCTGCCTTCAAACATTCATACAGCTTATCGGACACCACTCCTCTTAAACCAGAATTTCCTCTCATCATTTTAACCCGGTACAAAAAACTAAAATAAACAGATACGCTGAGCAAATAAGACTTAAAAGCGCTTAAACAGTTGTATTTGGTCATTTATAGCAAAATCCTGCAATAATTGGCTCTTTACTGTCCTTTTCAACAGGAGTAATATACTTTCATAAATACATTTCATATATTCTTAATTCGCTTAATCCATTATGGAGCGGGGGACCCAATTTTGCTGGCATTTTTTGCAGCTTGGGGTGAATCCTTTACTGGTAGGGCTACTCTCATTGCCCGAACCCGACAGCTAACTTCGCAAGCGTTCTTGAGAGAGGATAATGAAACTAATGTGACCCTAAAAAATGAGACACAGCGGTTCATGGAACCTCTGTGTCTTTTTGTGTGCAAAAATTGGTATCGAAAGAAGGAAATCCTGTTGAAAAAGCAATTTGCCGTGTTTGGTCTTGGCCGTTTTGGAGGAAGTCTTGTAAAGGAATTTCATGAAATGGGCATTGAAGTTTTAGCCGTTGATAAAGACGAAGAGAAGGTGCAATACTACTCTCAATTTGCGACTCTTGCTGTAAAAGCGAATGCAATTGATGAAGCGACCCTGAAACAGCTTGGTGTCCGAAACGTAGACCACGCATTTGTTTCTTTTGGAGACGATATAGAAGCAAGCATCCTTACCTCTCTTCTGCTGAAGGAAATGGAGATACAGCAAGTTTGGGCAAAAGCTCAAAATGACTATCATCAGAAGGTTTTAGACAAAATAGGAGTAAACAAAGTCATTCATCCTGAACGGGACATGGCAAAGCGGATTGCGCACCATATCATTTCAGAAAAAATGATTGATTATATTGAGCTTTCAAAGGAATTCAGCATGGTAGAGCTCATTGCTTCAGCAAAAATTCACCGAAAAACATTGATCGACCTGGATATTAGGGGAAGATATGGCTGTAACATAGTCGGCATACAGCGAGATGAAGAAGTCATTGTATCACCTCCTGCCGATGAATCAATCAAATCCGGTGACATTCTGCTTGTCATCGGCCGGAACAAAGACATCTTTCGTTTTGAGGAGGAGGGGATGTAAGGTGATCACTGCACAAAAACTGCAAAAAATGCTTCGCTTCAATCCTTCTCAGCTGCTTGTAATCGCATTTGCAGCGGGTATCATTCTTGGAGCGGTTTTACTAAAGCTGCCGGCAGCGACACATGGTTCCATCAGATGGCTTGATGCTTTATTTATTTCAGCTTCAGCCATGACTGTAACTGGCCTCGCTACAGTGGATCCAGGGAGCACGTTTACGACTTTTGGGCAGACTATTATTGCTGTTCTCATTCAGCTTGGCGGACTTGGAATCATGTCGTTTGCCATTCTGACATATATGGTTTTGGGAAAGAAAATCGGAATCAAAGAACGGCTTGTCATGCAGCATGCCCTCAATCAGACCTCGCTTGGCGGAGTTGTGAATCTTGTTAAATACTTATTTCTTTTTTCTATCATGATTGAATTCATCGCCATGATTTTTTTATCTTTTAGATGGGTACCGGAATTCGGCTGGTCGAAAGGGCTTTTCTACAGTTTTTTTCACGCCATTTCTGCTTTTAACAATGCCGGGTTTGCTCTATGGCCAGATAACATTATCCGGTATGTGAATGATCCATTAGTGAATATTGTGATATCGTCTCTATTCATTATTGGAGGCATCGGATTTACAGTTCTTCTTGATATATGGAAAAAAAGAAAGTTCAGCAAATTATCTCTGCATACTAGAATCATGTTAGTCGGAACTCTTGTTATCAATGTTTTTGCCATGATGTTCATCTTTTTCGTTGAATACTCAAATCCAGAAACCCTCGGCAATCTTTCATCTGGCGGGAAATTGCTTGCCTCCTATTTTCAGGCGGTTTCCCCAAGAACAGCCGGTTTTAACACATTGGATATGGCAAGCCTTGATGAGGCCACACTTTTTCTCATGATTATTCTAATGTTTATTGGCGGGGGAAGTGCTTCAACAGCAGGAGGAATCAAGCTTACTACTGCGATTATTATCGTGCTTGCAACGATTACATTTTTGAGAGGGAAAGAAGACATTACAATTGGAAGAAGAAGCATTCATTCACGCTATATCTTAAAAGCGCTGGCAATCGCAATGGTCAGTTTAATGTTTGTTTTAACAGCAATCTTTATCTTAACCATTTCTGAAAAAGCATCTTTCATAGAAATCCTTTTTGAAACCGTTTCAGCCTTCGGGACAGTGGGCTTGTCGATGGGGATTACAGGCAGCCTTTCGGATCTTGGAAAAGAAGTTATCATCGTGATTATGTTCATTGGAAAAGTGGGGCCGCTTACGCTATTATTTACACTGACTAAACCACAGAAGCAAAAAATTAAATATCCTAATGAAGACATCTTAACTGGATGAGAAAAAGGCTTCGCAGGTGCGAAGCCTTTTGTTATACTATCAGAATTTATATATGATTTGCGTATTGATGGCGAGCGGAAGCGCCTAGCCTCGGTCAGAACGGTTCCGCCAAAAAAGTCGGGACCCGGACTATTCTGACGGATCCTTTTCTGCCTGTCGGATCTAAACAAGGCGCCTGAGCTTTTCTTATAGATTTGAGAGAATTAACGAAGCAAGAACGCCTAAAGAAGCAATCAATCCTACGATCGGTCCGCCTTCTTCGAATGCTTCCGGCATCATCGTCGAGGCTACCATTGCAATGATGCCTCCAGCTGCAAAGGCACCTATGAATGCTATCACTGCAATGTCTGCATCTTGAAGCAGAGAGAAGCCCAGAAATGAGCTGAGCGAAGAAAGAAGTAAAACGATCAGCCACATGCTGAGAATCCTTCTCTTGGAATATCCGTCTTTTCTCAAACCGACAGAGCTTGATAGCCCTTCAGGAAAATTACTGATGAAAACGGCGGTTACCATTAAGAAGCTCACTGTATTCTCCTGAAGCAGGCTGACACCGATGATAACGGACTCCGGTATAGCATCAATGACAGTTCCAATGAAAATGGATACTCCGGAGTGGTTTTCAGGATTTTGCTTTGAACGTTTTCTGTCGCTTCCTCCCTTTTTGTTTATAAGCAATTCACTGACTGTAAATGTTAATGAACCGAAAATGAATCCGCCCGATGCTGCCAGCAGTCCACCTTCATCTACAGATTCTCTAAGCAGTTCAAAGGAAGCTGCCCCAATCAGGACACCTGTTCCAAACGACATAATGAATCCTGAAAATTTGCGGGGTATCTCTTTGTAGATGCCAAGCAAAGCTCCCAGTAGTATAGAGGAACCAGCAAAAGCTCCCCAGAGTGCGGCCTGCAGCATTAAACTGATTCCCTCCTAACGGAATATCTATTGTTAGCTTACCAAATATCTTACAGAGAATGCAAAAAGTGCATATTAAATGAAAAGAAAATTCTGTAAAATAGGTTGTAAGCGATTACATAAAGAGGGGTGCTGAAACATGCAGGATGCTAATTTGCTGTTTAATCTAAAAAAATTTATGGATGACGAGCTTTATGAATATACGGTTCAAAAACTGGCAGAATTTCAAAAGCTTTGTTTTGAGGAATTTGATCAGCGCGCAGCGCATACGGACAGAGAGGGACAGCCGAAGCTTATCCGCTATGATAAGTTCGGAAATGATGTTTCGGAAGTGTGGCTGAACGAAGGATATAAAAAAACGATTGCGGACACCTATGAAACAGGGATTGTCGGCTATTTGCATAAGAACATTCCTGAATTGAACAGAAAGGCAAACTATCACTATTCATATGCTTTAGGCTATCTTCTATCACAGGTTGAATCCGGCTTTTATTGTCCAGTGACTCTAACGATGGCAACCGCCTATTTAATTGACGAATATGGAGATGAGGAATTAAAAGCCAAATTTTTGCCGCATGTCATCTCAACAGGTGATGTTGAACTTTATGAAGGAGCTACTTTTTTAACAGAAAGACAGGGTGGTTCCGATGTAGGAGCAAATGAAACGAAGGCTGTGAGAAATGTATCAGGCTACAGGCTTTATGGCGAAAAATATTTTGCAAGCAATGCAGGTGCATGCAAGGTAGCGGCAGTTCTTGCGAGAATAGAAGGAGCGCCGGCTGGAACAAAAGGATTATCTCTTTTCTTGGTTCCATGGAAAAAGGAGGATGGAACTTCAAATCAAATCCATATCAGGCGTCTGAAGGATAAACTGGGGGTAAGGGCTGTTCCTTCGGCAGAAGTTGAATTAAACGGAGCGGAAGCGTACTTGATTGGAGATCCTTCCAGAGGGTTTTACTATATGATGGAGGCTCTTAATCTTTCAAGAATCTGCAATGCCATCGCATCAGCGGGAATTATGAGAAGAGCTTACATCGAAGCAAAAGGCTACGCGGATCAAAGGACTGCTTTTGGCAAAAGACTGACGGAATCTCCGATGATTCAGGAAACACTGTGTAAAATGGCTGTGCGGCAGGAAATTCAGACAAGCGCATGTTTCGAATTGATACAGCTGTTTGAAAAGGTGATGAGAGAAAAGGAATCTACAGACGAAGAAAAAGTGCTTACCCGTCTTTTCATCGCGTTATTAAAAGCAAAGACGGCAGAGGAGGCAATTGAATTTTCGCACGAGGCGATTGAAATGCACGGCGGAAATGGATACATTGAAGATTTTGTAACGCCAAGACTTTTGCGTGATTCTCAAGTCCTGACCGTGTGGGAGGGCACAGCAAATATACTAGGTTTAGAAGTATTGCGTCTTATCCAAAAACATGATGTTCATTTAACTTTTCTCGGATGGATGAGAAAGAACGCTTGCGGAAGCTCAGCTGTTAATAACGGGATAAGAGAACTTCAAGATTTGCTTGCTTTTTTGGAAAAACAAAAAGAAGAGGGATGGAATGTTCATGCGAAAAAATTATCCGTGTTAATGTGCGATCTGCTGCTAAGTGCGATTGCGCTTAAAGATGCCCATACAGGGGATCAGCGGAAACAGGCAATAGCAGATGTATGGCTTGAAGACTGCTGGAACAAATCCTATAAGGATGAAAAAATGCTGGCCATTAAATACTATGATTTAATTGTTGAATCTAAGGGATCTGCTCTGAATGCTTATATATAGAAGAAAACGAAAAAAGTCTTCCGGCTGGAAGACTTTTTTCGTTTAAAAGGGTGAACACAATCTATTAAAATTTGTGTGGGAGACGGATTTATTTCTCGAGAACGAGTTTCTCGATATCATCAAGCATTAAGTTAGCTGCTTTAACTCCTCCAGCTGTATTCCAGATCGCATCATCAACTTGATAAGCTTTGCCTGATTTTACAGCATAAAGGTTTTGCCAAAGCGGATCTTTTGTCCATTCTTCAGCTGTTTTTTCAGCATCTGCTTTTGATTCAGCGGGAGCATACGTAAAGTAGAACAAGATGTCCCCTTCCATTTCCGGAATCAATTCTTTTGTTACTTCACGTGCGAACAAGTCATCCGGATTATCTGAGAATAGCTTCTCAAGATTAGCAGGGCGGCTGAAGCCGAGCTGTTCTAAAATAACACCAGAGAAAGAATCTTTATAATAAATGCGTGTAGATCCTGCTAAGAAACGTACTACAGAAACATCCTTGTTTAGTTTATCTCCAGCTTTTTCTTTGATTTCATTAATGCGTGCATCATAATCTGCAATAACTTTTTTGCCTTCTTCTTCGCGGTCTAATGCTTTTGCATAGAATTCGAAGTTATCTTTCCATTGACCTTTTAGCGTTTCAGAGAATACAGTAGGTGCAATTTGGCTTAATTTTTCATACTGATCTTCCTGGCGAAGCTTGTTTCCAATGATTAAGTCAGGCTTTAATGCAGCAATTGCTTCTACATTAAGTGCACTCTCATCTCCAACAACCTCAACATCTGTCATTTCATCAGAGATGTGATCATACCAAGGATCGCCTAACCATGATTTAACGGCTCCTACTGGTGTAACACCCAAAGCCAAAAGAGCTTCAGTTCCTTCATTTGTTAAAATAACAACCTTTTCAGGTTTTTTCTTAATTTCAGTTGTGCCCATTGCATGCTCAACAGTATATGCTTCGCTTTCTTTATCTTTGCTGCCTGTGTCTGCAGACTCTTCTTTCTCGCCGTTTCCGCACGCTGCAAGAAGAACTGCTGATAAAACGATAGCAATAAGTGCCAGCCATGCTTTTTGATATGTAGCTTGCATTTGATGTTACCCCCATATTTTCTTTTGATAATGATTTTCAATTACAATTAAATATTAATTTTTTCACTATCACTTGTCAATATTTAATTGAAAATGATTTTCATTTACAAGTAAAATATTAATTTTTCTGATTTCAAATGTCAACATTTAATTGAAAATGATTTTCAAAGTCAACCTGAGTTTGTTACAATAGTTTTAGAAAAATATGAAAAAGTGATGGTTTCACATCAAGAGGTATAGATATGTTATTACAGACTAATTTAGTGAAAACAGCTGGACTTATCACTGGTTTTATGTTGCTTTTAGTGAGTATTTGCGCAAGTGTCGTACTTGGCTATACACAAACCTCGTGGGATACAGCAATTAATGCGTTTACAAACTTTAATGGATCGAATGAACATTTAATTATTCAAACTGTAAGGCTTCCAAGGGCAGCAGTGGCTGTTGTTGTCGGAGCAAGTCTTGCTGTTGCAGGAGCTCTGATGCAGGCACTTACGAAAAATCCGCTCGCATCTCCTGGTGTATTCGGAATCAATGCCGGAGCTGGATTCTTTGTTGTAATTGCCGTCTCCATTTTTGGCGTCAGCTCTCTGCAGGCATTCACTTGGATTTCCTTTTTAGGAGCGGCAGTTGCAGCTTTCACTGTTTATTTTGCAGGGTCTTTCGGGAGAGAAGGATTGACTCCGATGAAGCTTACACTGGCAGGTGCGGCGATGGCTGCATTGTTCTCCTCGCTGACTCAAGGGTTTTTGGTGAGCAACGAAGCGGCTTTGGATCAAGTCCTATTTTGGCTTGCCGGTTCAGTTCAGGGAAGGAAGCTTGAGCTTCTTTACAGTGTTCTTCCTTATATAGGCATCGCATTTGTTATTTGCATCTTCCTTGCATCAAAGATTAACCTCCTGATGATGGGAGAAGATGTTGCAAAAGGGCTCGGACAGAAGACGGGAACTGTTAAATTAATTACGGCTGCTGTGATTATTCTGCTTGCAGGAGGAGCAGTTGCGATCGCAGGGCCTGTTGGATTTGTAGGGATTGTCATTCCGCATATTGCACGTTTCTTTGTCGGGAATGATCATCGCTGGATTCTTCCTTATTGTGCGGTACTCGGCGGAGTGCTGTTAGTAACGGCTGACATTGGAGCCAGGTTTGTAGCGATGCCTGAAGAGGTGCCGGTAGGAGTGATGACGGCTCTTGTCGGAACACCATTTTTCATCTACATCGCACGCAGGGGGTTCCAGAAATAATGAAAAGCTATCAATCATTTAGAATAGGAAAAGGATTCATTTCTTTCCTTATCGATAAAAAAGCCTTAACGGTCTTCAGTGTTTTGCTCCTGGTCACTGCGTTTACCTTTCTTTTCAGTACAGGTATGGGTGACATGAGAATCGGACCGATTCAAGTGCTTAAAACACTGGCTGGATACGGGACAGAGATGGATGAGCTTGTTATTCAATCCTTCCGCTTGCCGAGGATTCTGATTGCTTTAATGGTCGGAATATCGCTTGCTGTTGCTGGTGGAATTCTTCAGGGGATCATCCGCAATCCGCTTGCATCTCCGGATATCATCGGGATTACAGGTGGAGCTTCCGTTGCTGTTGTGATGTTTTTAGCCATTTTCAGTGATAAAAATAACTCATTGACTGTTCCGATTCAGTGGATGCCGGTTGCTGCATTCATAGGAGCGACAGTTATTGCATTATTAGTTTATATCCTGTCATGGAGAGGCGGGTCCTCTTCAATAAGACTCGTTTTGGTCGGAATCGGACTTTCCATGCTTGCTCAGTCCCTTACTACTTTACTGATGATAAAAGGACCGATCTACCGTGCGGCACAGGCAAATATCTGGATTACAGGAACGGTCTATTCATCAACCTGGGATCAAGTGAAGATTATGGTGCCTGTTACAATTGTTTTGGTTATCATCAGCTTTATTTTTGTAAGAAACGTGAACATTCAGGAATTAGGGGATGAGCTTGCAGCTGGTGTGGGAAGCGCCGTTCAGCGCAACCGATTTATTCTGCTTCTGATTGCAACAGCTTTAACAGGAAGTGCTGTTGCATTTGCCGGCGGAATCGGGTTTGTAGGTCTTATTGCCCCGCATATCGCAAGAAGACTCGTAGGATCATCCTTTGGAGCTTTGCTTCCTGTCTCGGCATTGCTCGGAGCGGTGCTCGTTATGGTTGCAGATTTGATTGGAAGAACCCTTTTTGCTCCGCTTGAAATTCCTGCAGGGGTTTTCACTGCAGCGATTGGGGCACCTTATTTCATCTACCTGCTTTATAGAAGCAGAAACAACTAGGCTGTTACCGAAGAGTTTGAAATTCATCCTTCAGCCAATAAACAATCCTTATGTGAAAAGGAGCTGGATTGTCAATGACAGCAATTAAAACAAAGGCGCTCACATTGTCATATGGAGAAACAACCATTATAGATGAGCTCGATTTAGATATCCCAAAAGGCGAAATAACGGTATTCATCGGCAGCAACGGCTGCGGAAAATCAACACTTCTGCGTTCAATAGCACGGCTTTTAAAACCTGAAAAAGGCGCAGTTCTTTTAGAAGGTGAAGCTATTGCGAAGCTTCCCACTAAGGAAGTGGCTAAGAAACTTGCCATTTTGCCCCAAGGTCCTGCTGCACCTGAAGGTCTGACAGTGCTTCAGCTTGTCAAGCAAGGCCGATATCCTTATCAAAACTGGCTTAAACAATGGACGGAAAAAGATGAGAAGGCAGTCATGAGCGCGTTAGAGTCTACAGGAATGCTTGAATTGGCTGAAAGACCAGTTGATTCATTGTCTGGCGGACAGCGCCAGCGTGCCTGGATTGCCATGACTTTAGCTCAGGATACGGATATCATTTTACTTGATGAACCAACGACTTATTTAGATATGACTCATCAAATTGAAATTCTGGATCTCTTATTTGAGCTGAATGAAAAAGAACAGCGAACGATTGTAATGGTTCTTCATGATCTTAATTTAGCCTGCCGTTATGCACACCATATAGTTGCCATTAAGGATAAGCAAATCTATGCTGAAGGCAGACCGGAACATGTCATTAACTGCAATCTTGTGAAGGATGTTTTTCAAATGAACTGCGAGGTAACAATGGATCCTCTGTTTGGAACACCTCTTTGCATTCCGCATGGCAGGGGCCGGTGCATCATTAAAGAGGCGGCAATATAATTATGAACCATTTTACAAAAGAAGAACTAGGGCATTTATCGAGATTCAGGCTGAGTTTGGAACGAAATGATTCAGTCTTATCGGTAGATGCAGCAAACTTGCTGCATCCTGATTTTCTCTCGCGATATTTGATGGAGATCCAGCCGAGAATTCATTCAGACAGATTAAATGTTACAGGGTCTATGCTTGTAAAACGGTATGCCTTCCTTGCAGCGATGGCTCTTTTCTCTATGACTGTTTTCGGAAAAAAACTGAATACGGACCCTGCAAATCTTTCACTTGTGACGGATGATGAGGATCCATTATGGCTGCCGTCTTTTTACTTCCGTTCGATGGAATGTATTCCCGTTTCTGAAAGCAGAGAAGCGTGGAGAGACGAATTGCTGAGAGATTTATTCCGGGACCATATTAGCAAACTCATTTTGATTGTGGCTAAGGAAGCAAGAATTTCCAAGCTGATACTTTGGGAGAATGTCGTCCTCTATGTTGTATGGATGTACGATACGCTGCTTGCAAACAAACCTGAGTATGTTACGATAGAGCAAATACAAGCGGATTATATGTATGTAGTGAATGAAGCAGACGGAGAACTTTTCGGAGAAGGAATGAAAAACCCTTTCTTGCCTTTCTATAGGGAACCAGGGCAAGCAGCAGAAGCGCCGAAACTTAGACAAACATGCTGTCTTTACTATCTGACTTCAGAAAAAAGAGATCGCTGCAGTACTTGTCCGAAGCATTGTTTAACATAATGGATGATTAGGAGGAGATCTTGTTGAAGGAAGATCTTAAAGAACCGCTGAATGGCCTAATTGAAAAATATACAGAACTGCTTCTTGGAGAGGCGACGCCAGAACTTCAGGAAAAAGTAAAAAACTGGGTGATCTATTCACATATCGCGAAATCCATGCCGCCTCTTGTAAAGCATTGGAACGATACGTATCCTGCAGAAAAAGAAAAGGTAAAACAGCTTATTGCAGAAATTAAGCAGCTGAATGAACAGCATCGGGAAAAATCACAGATGAATAATAAAGAATCATAATTAATCTCAGAGAACGAATGAACAGCTCTGGGATTTTTTGTTTTATTCGGCAGAATAGTCTTTTGCAGTTTTTTTTGTAAAGAAATAGTAAACAGGCAAGCATAGGAAAAAGGGTATGACAGAACCTGAAACCGCTTTAATTGTACCATCCTGATAGGTGACTGTGTGTTCCCACTTCAGCCAGACGATTTCAAATGCATAGCCAATCACATATAAGAGACCCACAGAAAAGAGATATAGAAATACAGATCCCGCATAATATTTCATTTGAAATCAACTCCAGTATTTTCCTTTATTGTGATTATACTGTATATTTTGAAAGAGTGAAAGAATGGAAAAATCTTTCATCAGTGAATAAATTCTTGCAAAAATGGGGGACTAACCAATCATGTGTCAGTCAATAGCAATTATCCGTCCAATTGAAACGAAGGATCTTATTCATTTATGGGAGATCAAGTATAAAGATGAGCACCCTGAGTGGAAGAAATGGGATGCTCCTTATTTTGAACATAAAAATCTTACTCTGACAGACTTTCTTTCACAGAAAGACAGTATCGTAGATCAAGAGGATTACTGGGCCATCGTTGCCGGTGACAAAATTATCGGCACAGTAAGCTATTATTGGGAGCATGAGCCTTCACTATGGCTTGAAATGGGGATAGGCATTTATGATCCCTCTTATTGGAACGAGGGATATGGAACGAAAGCCTTCCGTTTATGGATCGATCACTTATTTGAGACGTTGCCTATTGTAAGAGTCGGCTACACCACATGGTCCGGAAATATAAGGATGATTAAAGTGGGAGAAAAGCTTGGCATGACAGTAGAGGGGCGCATGAGAAAGTGCAGAGTGGTAAATGGAGAACACTATGATTCCATCAGAATCGGTTTATTGAGGGAAGAGTGGGAAGAACGGCCTGAAAAAAGGTAAATTTTTAAAATGATAAAAAACGGGTTCGACCAGGGAATGAGAGGGGTATAGATAGAAGAAGAGTAATTCCCAGGGAGAGTGAACACAAAATGGACCAATCAAGACCAGTTATCGGCATATCAAGCTCAGTAGTAGATCACGGAGATATTCCGAGCGTGCATGTGCATCAAAAATATATTAGTTCTGTCATTCAGGCTGGAGGGATTCCAGTTGTTATTCCGCTAATAGACGATGAAATGGCAAAAGTTATCGTATCAAAATGCGACGGCTTTATACTAAGCGGCGGGGAGGATGTGGACCCTCATTCTTACGGGGAGGACCCAGATCCAAAACTTAGAAAAACAAACGGTGTGCGGGATGAAATGGAAACAGCCGTTGTGAAATATGCGAAAGAAACCAAAAAACCTGTATTTGGAATTTGCCGGGGCATTGCGATGCTGAACGCAGCTCTCGGAGGTACGGTCACACAGGATATCGAGAGTACTTACGAGAATCCAATAAAGCATTATCAAACAGCAGACCGTCCGAATCCAACTCATGAAATCATGGTTGAAAAAGGCAGCAAACTGCAGGACATTTTCGGAACGGATACGGTCCGTGTGAACAGTATGCACCATCAGGCAGTCGGAAAGCTTGCAGATGGGTTAGTTGCAACAGCTAAAGCGTCAGATGGGATCGTAGAAGGACTTGAAGGAACTGACAACGAGTGGTATGTACTTGCCGTTCAATGGCACCCTGAAGAAATGGCGGCCCAGGATGAGGCGATGCATAACCTGTTTAAAACATTTGTGGATAATTGCAAATAAAAAAGAAAGCGGCATAGTGCTGCTTTCTTTTTTATTTGGGCTAGTTTGCGGTGCACTCGGACAGAACGGCTCAGCCAGCGCATGCAATCCTTATCTGCCTGTCGGGGCTAAACGGGCGATTCCGGTTTTCGTGGTGTCTAGCTCCATCGCCCAGCCCCTCGGTCAGAACAGATCCGCCTGTCGATTCCGCTTTTCGTTATTGAAGATAAGGTGATTGCTGCTGCAGGTAATTAGCGAACTGCTGGTGGGATTGCTGCAGTTTTTGGCTGTCTGCCGCTTCGAGCTTGTACCAGCCGTTTTTGTACATAAGATTATATAATTCTCTTTGGCAATTTTGAGTCTCGTTGAAGATCCCCTGAATATCCTGATAAAGAGAATCATGGCTCATTTCATTTAGGGCTGTGCAATAAGAATCTGTCATATATTTTTCAGTAGCCAGCAGTTCATTGATAAAGTCCCGGTCATTCATTTGAGGGGTTTTAGGTACTTGTGTTTCAGGGTTGCCGATTTTGTTCTGATTCTGATTATTATTCATCCTGCACCTCTCCTACTGAAGCTGTGTTCCGTATGCTTCCTGATTTGGATTTAAATGAGTCAAAATTTTAGAATAATGCTGTTCGTGCATCTTTCCAACCTTCTCAAGCTCGCTTTTTAATTGCTGATCACTGCATTGTCCCGCAAAGAAGTGAGCTTTTTTCATGGCAATTAAATTCCACGAAAGCATATCTGTTAAGTAAAGGTGATCTTTAGTCGTAATGACTGATGGCGGCTGCTGCATCATGCCTTGCTGCGTGCCTGTATTCTGCTGTTGTTGCATAGGTATAACCTCCTTCAAACATTTTCTTCCTTATCGTTCCTCATCCGAGAAATCCTATACGGAAATTAGGTGACAAATCTCGGGCAGCTAAATGTAAATAATATTCAAACTATTTTAAATATGATAAAGTAACAGATAATTCTTGGTTAATGCGCCAAACAGAGTGGAGGACTTCAAATGGAGCAATTACTTCGAAGTTTTTTCTTGTTTTTATCAAAGAATAAAAGAATGACAAAGGCTGCAAAGAGATATGGTTTAAGATTTGGAGCAGCACGCTTTGTTGCCGGTGAAACGATTGAACTTGCAGCAGCTGCCATAAAAAAGCTGAATGAAAAAAATTTAGATGTGACAATTGATTATTTGGGTGAATTCGTCGATAACGAAGCGGAAGCAAATGAAATGGCGAATCAAACCATTCAAGCAATAGAAGCAATAAGCAGAGAAAATCTGCGGTCACAGCTTTCCTTAAAGATGACCTCCATGGGACTTGATATCTCAGATGAGGCGGTACTTAGGAATATGCGGCGGATTCTGGATGCGGCAAAGATAAATAATGTTTTTGTCACCATTGATATGGAAGATTATTCGCGGTGCGGGAAAACAATCAAAATTTTTAAAACCTTGAAGAAAGAGTACGATAATGTCGGAACGGTGATTCAGGCATATCTGTACAGAACAGTTAAAGATATTGAAGAGCTGAATCCGCTTCACCCCAATTTACGGCTTGTTAAGGGAGCATACAAAGAATCTCCGCGTGTAGCTTTTCCTGAAAAAAAAGATGTTGACGAAAATTTTAAGAAAATCATAAAAATGCATTTACTAAATGGAAATTATACAGCAGTTGCTACTCATGATGAAGCGATCATTGAATTTACAAAACGCTTGGTAAAGGAAAATAACATTCCGAGTGATCAATTTGAATTTCAAATGCTGTATGGCATCAGACCGGAACGTCAGCTCGAACTGGTGAAGGAAGGATATAAAATGAGGGTATATGTCCCATATGGCACAGACTGGTACGGTTACTTTATGCGCCGTCTTGCTGAACGGCCGGCAAACGTTGCTTTCGTACTGAAGGGAATGCTTAAGAAATATTAAAGGAGATGTCCAATAAGTCTCTAAAATGAAGCAGGCAGGAAAGACAAATGTTATTTCCTGACTGCTTTTTTCTGTATGCGCTTTTCATAATCACCCTCGGCCCCATTTTGACACCGCGGCGTATTTGTCCTAAATCCATTGGTACCCCGCTAACTGATAAAAAGGGTGATGACTCAACTCGACAAAATCGTGTATATACAGAGTTTTCTGTAAAAAAATTCTGTTCTATGGAGATACTACTTTAAATTGGGTAACCATTGGTTGCATGGCTTTTCGCGCAGAAACCAAAATTGCGGAATCATAGGGTACGGTTGAATCCACTTTTCTGCGCAAGAACTAAAATTGTGGAATCAAAGGGTACGGTTGATTCCACTTTTCTGCGTAAGAACTAAAATTGCGGAATCAAAGGGTACGGTTGATTCCACTTTTCTGCGTAAGAACTAAAATTGTGGAATCAAAGGGTACGGTTGATTCCACTTTTCTGCGCAAGAACCAAAATTGCCGAATCATAGCGTGTGGATGATTCCACTTTTCTGAGCAAGAACTAAAATTGCAGAATCAAAGGGTACGGTTGATTCCACTTTTCTGAGCAGAAACCAAAATTGTGGAATCAAAGGGTACGGTTGAATCCACTTTTCTGCGTAAGAACTAAAATTGTGGAATCAAAGGGTACGTTGATTCCACTTTTCTGCGCAAGAACTAAAATTGTGGAGTCATAGGGTACAGTTGATTCCACTTTTCTGAGAATCAAAGGGTACGGTTGATTCCACTTTTCTGAGCAGAAACCAAAATTGCGGAATCATAAATTTCAAAAAGAAAAAAGAGAGTTTGCAGGTAAAAAAAGCCGATTCTCATAAGAATCAGCTTTCATTAGCCTTATTCATGTCCCATGTTTTTCTTTCCATATTGCTGATTTGTACTAGAGCGTTTGCCCCCGCCATCCATCTCGTTTGTTGGACCAGAGCTGCCTTTTACGCTTGATGCACTTACTCCTGCTTTAGATGGTTGTTTCTTTAATCTTGCCATAATTGGTCACCTCCTGGCTTTTATCCTTCCCGCAGCTGCTTTTTTTCATGCTGTCTGCAATTAATATGTGAATTTTTTGTAAATGTATTGAACAAATTTTCGAAATCTTTTATATTAGTATATAGAGGAATTGATTCCTGACTATTTTTTTCATCAAAAAATGAATGAGCATTCATTCAAATTAACAAAAGGGGGAGCATTCATGGTCCAGCGAATTAAAAAAGCTGCAGTTTTAGGATCTGGTGTAATGGGTTCAGGAATTGCTGCACACTTGGCAAATATCGGAATCCCTGTATTATTGCTTGATATTGTACCGCGCTCACTTACGGATATCGAAGAGAAGAAAGGACTTTCTTTGGAAGATCATTCTGTCAGAAACCGAATCTCAAACGAAGCCATCCAAAAGTTATTAAAACAAAAGCCGGCTCCGCTGACTGCAAAGGAAAATCTTTCATTGATCGAAGCGGGTAACTTCGAAGATGACATGCACAGATTGTCTGAAGCTGATTGGATTATTGAGGTAGTTGTTGAGAACCTGGACATAAAGAAAAAAGTCTTTACATTAGTTGATCAATATAGAAAACAAGGGAGCATTGTCAGCTCTAATACATCAGGAATCTCTGTTGAGGCAATGGCTGAGGGAAGATCTGAGGATTTTCAAAAGCATTTTCTCGGAACGCATTTCTTCAATCCGCCCCGTTATTTAAAATTGCTCGAAGTAATTCCAACTAAGGCAACATCACCAGAGGTTTTATCTTTCATTAAAACATTCGGGGAGGATGTGCTCGGCAAAGGTGTTGTGGAAGCGAAAGACACTCCAAACTTTATCGCAAACCGAATTGGAACATACGGTCTGCTTGTTACTGTTCAGGAAATGCTGAAAGGAAAATACAGTGTAGGGGAAGTAGATTCTGTTACAGGACCGCTGATCGGACGCCCGAAAAGCGCCACGTTCAGAACACTTGATGTTGTGGGACTTGACACATTTGCACATGTAGCAAAAAACGTATATGACCAGGTTGAAGGCAGCGAAAAAGCGGTCTTTGAAATCCCTGAATTTATGAAGAAAATGCTTGAAAATGGCTGGCTTGGAAGCAAATCAGGCCAGGGCTTCTTCAAAAAAGAAGGAAAAGAGATTCTTGAACTGAATCCAGATACACTCGAATACGGAGAAAGAAAAAAATTAAAGGCCCAAAGCATTGAGACGGCAAAACAGGCAAAAGGTGCAGCCGCTAAAATGAAAGCGCTTATCTACTCTGGTGACAGAGCTGGCCAGTTGCTTTGGAATATTACAAGTCCGACTCTCCTTTATTCAGCAGAATTATTAGGTGAGATTGCAGATGACATCGTTGCGATTGATGAAGCCATGAAATGGGGCTTTGGCTGGCAGTATGGCCCATTCGAGACATGGGATGCCATCGGGCTCTCAAAGTCAGCTGCAAAAATGGAAGCAGAAGGCCGCAGTGTTCCGTCATGGATTAAAGACATGCTTGAGCGAGGATTTACTTCTTTTTATAAAAAAGAAGATGGCATCTCTTATTTTTATCATGATGGAGATTACAGACGCATTCAGCAAAACGAAAAAGTCCTTGATTTAAAAGAGATTAAAGAGAAAAAAGGGGTCATTAAAAAGAACAGCGGTGCAAGCTTAATCGACCTTGGAGATGATGTCGCACTTCTTGAATTCCATTCACCAAACAATGCAATTGGCATGGACATCATTCAAATGATTAATTTCTCCATCGATGAAGTAAACAAAAATTACAAAGGGCTTGTCATCGGAAATCAGGGCAAGAACTTCTGTGTCGGAGCAAACCTTGCGATGATTTTAATGGAAGCCCAAGATGATAACTACTTTGAAGTGGACATGGTTGTCCGCCACTTCCAGCAGGCAATGATGAAGATTAAATACAGTTCTAAACCGGTAGTAGCAGCCCCGTTTGGCATGACGCTTGGCGGCGGAGCAGAAATCTGTCTTCCGGCAGCACACATTCAGGCTTCAAGTGAAACCTACATGGGATTAGTAGAAGCAGGTGTTGGTTTAATCCCGGGCGGAGGCGGCAACAAAGAGCTTTACATTAAACTTCTGAACAGCATCCCGAAAGGTGTAGACTTCGATCTTCAGAATGTTGCAAATAAAGTCTTTGAAACAATCGCTATGGCTAAGGTTTCAGCCTCAGCTGCTGAAGCACGAAACAATTTCTTCTTAAATGAAAATGACTCAGTCAGCTTTAATGGAGACCATATACTGCATGATGCAAAGCTGAAAGTCATTGAACTGTTTGATAAAGGATATAAAGCACCTGTCCGCAAAAAGGTTCCCGTTGTAGGCGAAACAGGTTACGCAGCATTGTTGCTTGGCGCACAATCCATGCTTCAATCCGGCTTTATTTCAGAGCATGATTTAAAAATTGCGAAAAAACTTGCATATGTCATTGCAGGCGGCAAGGTTCCATTTGGTACTGAAGTGGATGAACAATACCTGCTGGATTTAGAAAGAGAAGCTTTCCTGAGCCTGGTTCAAGAGGGCAAATCACAGCAAAGAATGCAGCACATGCTTGTTAAAGGGAAACCACTACGTAATTAGGAGGGGGCACTGTTATGAGAGAAGCGGTCATTGTAGCAGGTGCGAGAACACCTGTAGGAAGAGCGAAAAAAGGATCACTTGCAACTGTCAGACCAGATGATTTAGGGGCTCTCGTTGTAAAGGAAACGCTGAAGCGTGCCGGGGGCTATGAAGGAAATATAGATGATTTAATTATCGGTTGTGCCATGCCAGAAGCAGAGCAGGGATTAAACTTGGCGCGAAACATCGGAGCGCTGGCCGGACTGCCTTACACAGTTCCTGCCATTACCGTAAACCGCTACTGCTCCTCAGGATTGCAGAGTATTGCATATGCAGCAGAAAAAATTATGCTTGGCCACTCAGATACGGCGATTGCAGGCGGCGCAGAATCAATGAGCATGGTTCCGATGATGGGGCATGTTGTCCGTCCAAATGCAAATCTGGCTGAAACCGCTCCTGAATATTACATGGGAATGGGCCATACAGCAGAGCAGGTAGCAAGAAAATACGGCGTCAGCCGTGAAGATCAGGATGCATTCGCGGTCCGCAGTCATGAGCGCGCTGCAAGAGCCATCCAGGAAGGCAAATTTGATGATGAAATTGTTGCAGTAGATGTTACACATAGAAGTGTAGGCAGCGACAATAAGCTTCAGGAAAAACAGTTCCAATTCTCGAGAGATGAAGGTGTTCGTCCTGGAACGAGCATGCAGATTCTTGCGAATTTAAGACCTGCATTTTCCGTTAAGGGATCGGTTACTGCAGGAAACTCTTCACAGACAAGTGACGGGGCTGCGGCAGTGATGGTAATGGACCGTGAAAAGGCAGATGCACTCGGACTTCAGTCGCTTGTAAAATTCAGATCCTTCGCTGTGGGCGGAGTTCCGCCTGAGGTAATGGGAATTGGGCCAATTGAAGCGATTCCGCGTGCGTTAAAACAAGCTGGACTAAGCTTATCTGACATTGGACTTTTTGAACTGAACGAAGCATTTGCCTCTCAGTCAATACAGGTAATCAGAGAACTTGGCTTAGATGAAGATAAAGTAAATGTGAACGGCGGTGCGATTGCACTCGGCCATCCGCTCGGCTGTACAGGAGCAAAATTAACGCTTTCTCTTATTCATGAAATGAAGCGCCGAAATGAACAATTTGGAATTGTTACTATGTGCATCGGCGGCGGAATGGGTGCAGCAGGCGTATTTGAATTAATTTAATAAATGCTCTTTTCGTAAACTTTGTTGCTATCGAATTAAATTTCAAAAGGACTAAATGATAAAAACCTTAAGTGGATTGCAGCGGAAGGAACTTGACTCCTGCGGGAAATAGAGCAAATTGGGAGACCCCACAGGCAAAGCCGAGGAGGCTCCCATGCTCCCCGCGGAAAGAAACGGACAACAATTAGAATGAAAAACAACAATCCAGGCTAAAACAACCATTTAATTAAATTTAGTAAACGGGGGAACCAATCATGTCTAAAACGACTGAAAATGTAATCAAAGGCGGCAGCTTTTTATTAGATGATGTGACTTTTGAAAGTGTATTTACTCCTGAGGACTTCACAGATGAACATAAAATGATTGCTAAAACGACAGAGGATTTTGTTGTAAATGATGTTTTGCCGCACTTAGAAGACATTGAGAATCATCAATTTGATAAATCTGTGAAGCTGCTTAAGCAAGCAGGCGATCTTGGACTGCTTGGAGCAGATGTTCCTGAAGAATACGGCGGACTTGGACTCGATAAAATCAGTTCAGCGTTAATCACAGAAAAATTTGCGCGTGCAGGCAGCTTTTCATTATCCTACGGAGCACATGTAGGCATCGGATCTCTTCCAATTGTGCTCTTCGGCAATGAAGAACAAAAGCAGCAATATCTGCCTGACCTTGCAACGGGCCAGCGCATTGCAGCTTACGCATTGACTGAGCCGGGTTCTGGATCAGATGCGCTTGGTGCAAGAGCAACTGCGAGACTGAATGCTGAAGGAACTCACTATGTCTTGAATGGAGAAAAGCAATGGATTACAAACTCAGGTTTTGCTGATGTTTTTGTAGTCTATGCAAAAGTTGACGGCGAGCATTTCTCAGCTTTCATTGTAGAAAAAGAATACCCTGGAGTTTCAACAGGTCCGGAAGAAAAGAAAATGGGAATCAAAGGTTCATCAACTAGAACTCTCATTCTTGAAGATGCGATGGTTCCAAAAGAAAATCTATTAGGTGACCTTGGAAAAGGCCATGTTATTGCCTTTAATATTCTTAACATCGGAAGATATAAATTAGCGGTAGGTACAATCGGCGGATCAAAACGCATTATTGATGTCTCTGTTCAATATGCGAATCAGCGCCAGCAATTTAAAACGCCAATCAGCAGCTTCTCGCTGATCCAGGAAAAACTTGCTAATATGGCTTCTAAAACCTATGCAATGGAGAGCTCTGTTTACCGTACAGTAGGATTGTTTGAAGACCGCATGAGCCGCTTGTCTCCTGAAGAGGTAAAAGACGGCAAAGAAGTAGCTGCTTCCATTGCTGAATATGCGATCGAGTGCTCATTAAATAAAGTATTGGGATCTGAAACGCTTGATTATGTAGTAGACGAAGGTGTTCAAATCCATGGCGGATACGGATTTATGGCAGAATATGAAGTGGAAAGAGCATACCGTGATTCCCGTATTAACCGTATCTTTGAAGGAACAAATGAAATTAACCGCCTATTAGTGCCGGGAACGTATTTGCGCAAAGCAATGAAAGGGGAATTGCCATTGCTGCAAAAGGCTCAAGCTCTGCAGGAAGAGTTAATGATGCTTATGCCTGAAGAAGTTGGCGAAGGCGTTCTTGAGCAAGAAAAACATTTATTGAAAAATGCTAAAAAAATCGGCTTAATGATCGCTGGACTTGCTGCACAAAAGTATGGCCAGTCATTGCAGAAAGAGCAGGAAGTATTAGTGAACATTGCAGATATCGTAAGCAATATTTATGCAATGGAATCAGCGATACTTCGCACTGAAAAAGCAATCAGCAAAACAGGAGAAGCAAAGAGTGCTCAAAAACTTCTCTACACTCAAGTGTATTGCCAGGAAGCATTTAATGAAATCGAAGCACATGCAAAAGAATCTTTAGTTGCAATTGAGCAGGGCGATACACTCCGCATGATGATTTCAGCACTAAGAAAATTCACGCGTCACACTCCGATCAATGTGATTGCTAAAAAACGTGAAATTGCAGCTGCATTAATTGAAGAAAATGGTTACCGCGCTTAAGCAGACTGTAAGAAATAGACCTTTTCCAGCAACGGAAAAGGTCTTATTTATTTGAAAAATATAGAAATTACATAATAGAAACTTGTGATTATGATTGTCCAAATGATTGTGGTAAAATAATGTTGTTCAATTACGTTGCAGGTGGTGAAAAGAGTGGCTCTTACGTTTTACTGGTATCCAAAATGCGGTACATGCCGAAAAGCAAAAAAGTGGTTTGAAGATCACAATTTGCAGGTAGAAGATGTACATATTGTCGAAAATCCACCGACAAAAGAAGAATTAAAAACGATGCTTGATAACAGCGGGCTAGAAGTAAAAAAGTTTTTTAATACCAGCGGTCAAAAATACCGCGAATTAGGCATGAAAGAAAAGGTTGCTTCTTTATCTGAAGATGAACTGCTTGAGATTCTGGCATCAGACGGCATGCTCATCAAAAGGCCATTAACAACAGACGGCAAGAAGGTTACTGCCGGCTTTAAAGAAGATCAATTTGAAGAAGCATGGGGAAAGAAGTAGAAGACTTTCACTTCAGTCTTTTTACAAATAAACATGATAAAACTTGGAGGTAATAAAAATGAACACACCAAAAGAACTTCGTTATTCTGAAGAGCACGAATGGGTTAAAGTTGAAGGCGAAAAAGTACGTATCGGGATCACTGATTTTGCTCAATCAGAACTTGGGGATATTGTATTTGTTGAGCTTCCTGAAGTTGGAGATGAAATTAAAGCAGATGAGCCTTTCGGAAGCGTTGAATCTGTAAAAACGGTTTCTGAGCTTTACGCGCCAATCAGCGGAAAAGTTGTAGAAATCAATGAAGATCTCGATGACAGCCCAGAATTTGTAAATGAGTCACCTTACGAAAAAGCATGGATGATCGTGATCGAGCCTAGCAATGTAAGTGATGTTGACAGCTTAATGACTGCTGAGCAATATGTGGAAATGACAAACGAAGACTGATAAAGGACATGGAATAAGGACACTCTAAGTTGTAAAAAGGAGGGTGTTCAAGCATGTCTTTTGAAAAGAAACGTTTAGATATTACAGACCGGGTTACAGGACGTTTTTCGGCTGGTCAAATGAACTTGTATTTTGAAAAAGAGCAAATTGGCACAATGTCTTTTGGTCAAAATGGAAATCAGGTTTCATTAAAAAATGGATATGAAGAAGAAAACCATTCCTTTTTCCAGTATGCAGACGTTTTATCAAAACAAGATGAAAAGTATGTAGATTGTGACGAAAAAAACGGCTGGTGCTAATCGAATGGCAGTGGAATGAAATGTTCCGCTGCCATTTTTGTTCAATTTCATTTCTTTTCATTTCATTTAAGAAACAACCTCATGCAATTCGAATAGGTTATAAGATAACACATACTGACTGAATAGGTGATGGCGATGTCTGCAATTGAGGTTGAAAAGGTCATAATAGTTGAAGGAACATCTGACAAACGCAAGGTTCTTAATGTTGTAAATGAACCTGTGGAAATCATCTGTACGAATGGCACAATAAGTCTTACACGTTTAGACGAAATGATTGATGAGCTGTTTTATCGAGATGTATATGTGCTCGTCGACTCAGATGAATCAGGGGATCGCCTCAGAAAACAATTCAAGCGGGAACTGCCCGAAGCTGCGCATTTATTTATAGATAGAATGTACCGTGAAGTTGCGACTGCACCTGATCAGCATGTTGCTGCAGTGCTTTTAAGCGCAAATATTGATGTTCAGGCGAAATACTTATAATTTTTAAAAGAAAAGGGAGTATCAAATAAAGCAATGATTGAAATTCAGGAAGAACAATTAGATATTTTTGCTGAAAAGGAATTTGGCATTCTTTATCTTTACACTCCATTTTGCGGAACGTGTCAGCTGGCAAAAAAAATGCTGACTGTTGTTGAAGAATTGCTGCCTGGTTTAACCATCCATACGGCAAACCTTAATTTTCTTCCGAAGCAAGCGATCAAATGGGGAATAGAAAGTGTACCCTGCATGCTTATTTTTGAAAATGGAGAAGTTGCGCAAAAGATATATGCCTTTCATTCTGTAGAACATATTTATCAAATAATGAAAGAATATGCCGCCTGAGCAGGGCGGCATTTGACATATTTCTTGGGAAATAGAAATTAACGATTATTTTGTCTGTCCAAGTCCAATAAAGTGTCGAACCTTTCTTAAAGGTGTTGGTTCGTATGAAAACGAATTAATACTTTACGATCAGAAAAGAAATGGAGAGACAAAAAATGGACTTATTTTCGTTTGTAGAAAAAATGAATGCGTCTCATTTTATCCAGCCGCTGCTCCCTATAGAAGAATTGAGAATACAGATAACCAGTTCCGGCTCGAAACAAAAGCCAGTTCTTCTAGTGCTGAAAAAAGGCACTTGTTATTTGAGCAGCGGCAATGATCATCTTTCAGCACATGTACTGGTGACTGGTAATGAAGATCATCTTTCAGACTGTTTTCATACGCCAATCAGACTTCTGCAGCTTGCTAAGCTTGGAGCACTGGAGGTTAAAGGATCTTTTCGCAATGTATTGAGACTTGAATCCATTATTCATCTGTCTAAATAATTATCTAAAAATTCAAACTACCAATTGACGGATGAAATAAAGGAGTGTTACAATTCATGTAGATTTAAGTGCGAATAACCTTATCAAGAGAGGCGGAGGGACTTGGCCCGATGAAGCCCGGCAACCGGTTGATGCAACACGGTGCCAATTCCAGCAGAGCAGGCAAACAGCTCTGGCAGATAAGAAGAGATATGGTAATTGTACCTCTTCTTTGAAGGGGTTTTTTATTTGAATTTATTTAAGGGAGATGGGGAAAATGGGACAAAAAAAGTATCGGCTTGAAACGGTAAATGTACATGGGGGGCTGCAGAAAGATCCGGCGACAGGAGCGCGCGCTGTGCCGATTTATCAGTCTAACGCTTATGTCTTTAATGATACTGAACATGCATCGGATTTATTTGCCTTAAAGGAGCAGGGTTACATTTATACCCGTATACATAATCCTACATCCACGGTTTTCGAAGAAAGAGTTGCCCAGTTAGAAGGGGGAGCTGGAAGTCTTGCTGTGGCAAGCGGCATGGCAGCGATCACGCTCTCAATATTAAATATTGCCGGAGCAGGAGATGAGATTGTCTCTGCCTCAAGCCTTTACGGGGGCACTTACAATCTTTTTCAGACGACATTGCCCAAGTACGGGATTCAGACTAAGTTCGTAAATGCGAATGAACCAGAGAATTTCCGGAACGCCATTACACCGAAAACAAAGGCGATCTTTGCAGAAACAATCGGCAATCCGAGTCTTCAGGTTCTTGACATAGAGGCAGTTGCGAAAATTGCTCATGAAGCAGGAATTCCTTTAATTATTGATAATACCTTTGCAACTCCGTATTTATGCAGGCCAATCGAACACGGAGCAGATATTGTTATTCACTCTGCAACGAAATGGCTGCTTGGAAACGGCACGACACTCGGCGGAATTATCGTAGACGGAGGAAAGTTTGATTGGAACACAGATAAGTTTCCCGGCTTTACGACTCCAGATCCAAGTTATCACAATCTGGTATATGCGGAGGCATTGCCTGAAGCAGCTTTCATAGTAAAAGCACGGGTTCAGCTTTTGAGGGATTTAGGCCCGGCTATTAGTCCGTTTAATGCCTTTCAATTTAATCTGGGGCTGGAGACCCTTCATGTAAGAATGAAAGAGCATATTTTTAACACGAGAAAAGTTGTTGAATATTTGAATGAGCATCCTGCCGTTAAATGGGTCCTGTACCCGGAAGATGAACAGCACCCTGATAAATCTCTTGCGGATAAATATTTGGCTAAAGGAGCAGGAGCAGTTGTCGTGTTCGGCATTGAAGGCGGCCGTGCAGCAGGTGCAAAGGTCATTAATTCCGTTAATCTATGGTCACATGTAGCCAATGTCGGAGATGCCAAAAGCCTGATCATTCATCCTGCCAGCACGACACATCAGCAGCTGAATGCAGAAGGATTGAAAAAATCAGGAGTAACAGAAGATTTAATCCGATTGTCAGTTGGAATTGAACATATTGATGACCTTCTGGAGGATCTGGAACAAGCGATTGAACAAGCAACAGGTGTGAAATCATTAATTGAATCATCCGTCTTTTCAAATTAATAAAACACTTTAGGATTGACACCTTCTTTTGACACATGATAAAATCACACTCGTAGTACAAACTCACTGAAATTAAACGTAAATTAATTTAATAAATTGTAAGTCTCTTATCCAGAGAGGTGGAGGGAAAGTGCCCTGCGAAGCCCGGCAACCGTCAATTTTATTGAAAAGGTGCCAATTCACTCAAAGCTGCTATTAATGCTTTGAAAGATGAGAGGAAGGTTCTTCTATTGATATGCCTTTCTGCTCATTTATGCAGAAAGGCATTTTTGTTTAGAAATAAGAAAGTATAAAATTTTGCGCTTCGATGGCGAGCGGAATCGCTCAGGCTCCTTGGCCAGAACGGCTCCGAAAGTATTGGCAAAAAGCGCCTTTTCTGACGGATCCTTATCTGTCTGCCTGCGCTAAACGGGCGCTGCGCTTTTCTTATCTCAACATGAACCTGACAGATTTCGCGCAAAATGATAGTGAGTTGAATTTTGGAAGAAGGTGAAGTCGTGATTACGTTAAAGGATGTCAAAAAAGTCTTTCAATCCAAAAGCGGAAATGTTACCGCGGTTGATTCAGTTGACTTGAACATAAATCAAGGAGAAATTTTCGGAATAATCGGTTATAGCGGTGCTGGAAAAAGCTCATTGATCAGATTGCTTAACGGACTTGAAAAGCCGACAGACGGTTCCATTCAAGTGGCAGGGAGAAAGATCGATAAAATCCGCGGAGACGAGCTGAGAAAAGCAAGACACGAAATCAGTATGATCTTTCAGCATTTTAATCTCCTTTGGTCAAGAACGGTCCGGGAAAATATTTCGTTTCCATTAGAAATCGCCGGAGTAAAGAAAGAGCAGCGGGTAAACCGTGTAGAAGAGCTCATTAAGCTTGTAGGACTTGAAGGACGGGAAGATGCCTATCCATCACAGCTGAGCGGAGGGCAAAAGCAGCGTGTCGGAATTGCGAGAGCTCTTGCGAATAATCCAAAGGTTTTGCTTTGTGATGAAGCTACATCAGCACTGGACCCGCAAACAACAGATTCCATTCTCGAACTGCTTGTAGATATTAACGAGAGGCTCGGTTTAACAATTGTTCTGATTACACATGAAATGCACGTTATCCGTAAAATCTGCCACCGGGTTGCAGTGATGGAAAACGGACGGATTGTTGAGCAGGGTGAGGTACTTGATGTATTCAAAAAACCTCAGCAGCCTATTACAAAGCGCTTTGTGAAACAAATTACAGAGCCGGACGATACGCAGGAAACAATGGAATTAATTCTTGAGAAATACAAGTATGGAATGGTTATTCAATTAACATTTGTGGGAGATTCTACAGAAAGTCCGCTCATTACGAATCTTATCCGAAATCATCCGATTGAAGTAAATATCCTTCAGGGGAAAATATCTCAAACTCAAAGCGGATCATATGGAACCTTGTTCATTCATATGGACGGGGAACCTGATGAACTGGATAAGGCAATGGCATTTATCCGCAGTCAGGAAGTAGAAGCAGAGGTGATTGCGAATGTTTGAAAACGTGAGATGGGAAAATGTATGGGAAGCAACTAGTGAAACTTTATTTATGACAGGATTCTCTGTAGCTGCAACCTTTATCTTGGGCATTATACTCGGACTGCTATTATTCTTAACGTCAAAAGGCGGTATATGGGAAAATAAACCGGTTAATATCATTATATCTGCATTCGTGAATATTTTCAGGTCCATTCCGTTTATTCTCCTGATCATTCTGCTGATTCCTTTTACAAAGGCCATTTTAGATACGTTTCTTGGAGCAAAAGCAGCACTGCCGGCCTTAATCATTGGCGCTGCACCGTTTTACGGGCGGATGGTTGAAATTGCTCTGCGTGAAATTGATAAGGGAGTCATTGAGGCAGCAAGATCAATGGGGGCAAAAACATCCACGATCATCTGGAAGGTGTTAATACCTGAATCATCCCCTGCGCTAATCTCCGGAATTACGGTAACGGCCATTGCTCTTGTCGGCTACACAGCCATGGCAGGGGTAGTCGGAGCCGGGGGGCTCGGAAATCTTGCATTTCTTGAAGGCTTCCAGAGGAATAATAATGCTGTAACAATGATTGCGACAATCCTGATATTAGTCATTGTATTTATCATCCAATTTATTGGAGACTTTATTACATCAAAATTAGATAAACGTTAGGGAGGAAATTCAAATGAAGAAATTATTGTTAAGTGCTGTATTCGCAACATCCGCTTTTGCTCTTGCTGCTTGTGGTTCCGGTGGCGGAAACGGCGAAGGAGAAGATACAAAAACGCTTAAAATTGGTGCATCAAATGTACCTCATGCTGAAATCCTTGAAGAGGCACAGCCATTGCTTGAGGAAAAAGGCATT
The DNA here is from genome assembly GCF_009674765.1 of Metabacillus idriensis. Lineage (GTDB taxonomy): Bacteria > Bacillota > Bacilli > Bacillales > Bacillaceae > Bacillus_P > Bacillus_P idriensis. The sequence continues at coordinate 637,460 of NZ_WKKF01000002.1, forward strand.
GAACTGGATATCGTCCCGTTCCAGGATTACATCCTGCCAAATAAATCACTTGCCAGTAAAGAAATTGATGCAAACTATTTTCAGCACATTCCGTATTTAGAGTCTCAAATGGCAGAAAATAAAGACTATGACTTTGTTAATGCAGGCGGCATCCATATCGAGCCAATCGGTGTTTATTCTAAAAAACATAAATCGTTAGAAGATATTCCAGAGGGCGGAACAATTATCATGAGTAATTCTGTAGCTGACCACGGCCGCATGCTTTCATTGCTTGAGAGCGAAGGCTTAATCACAATTAAAGAAGGTGTCGATAAAACGACTGCAACAGTTGATGATATCGATGAAAACAAAAAAAATCTTAAATTTAAAGCAGATGTAGAAGCAAGCATTCTGCCTCAGGCTTATAACAACGACGAAGGTGATGCCGTTTTAATTAATACGAACTATGCAATTGGTGCAGGTCTCAATCCTCAAAAAGATGCGATTGCACTTGAAGGATCAGAATCACCATACGTTAACATTATCACTGTCCGCAAAGGCGACGAAAATAAAGAAGAAATCAAAGCTTTAGTTGAAGTGCTGCATTCAAAAGAAATTCAATCATTCATTGAAGAAAAATATGAAGGTGCAGTTGTACCTGTAGACGGAAAATAAATGGCAAGAGAGCATCGAAACATGGTGCTCTCTTTTTTGTCTGAAAAGGTCAATATAATATAGTAGAAATTAGGAATAGATACTTCCCGAAAAATTCTTATTACGCATACATCTCCATTATTTTTTGCATACTAACGGTGATTAATATCAGGAATGGAGCTGAAAAAAGATGCAGCATTTTGAAGCGAGAAACAGCAGTGAAGCCGCTTTGCATAATTACAAAGAAGGTCTCGGTGTTTTTACAGAGAAGATGCCTGAGCTTGCACACCTCTACAATGAATTCACTCAAGAATGTTTTAAAGAAGGAACACTTTCTCAAAAAGAAAAGCAGTTAATTGCGCTGGGCATCAGCATCTATTCACAAGATGAATATTGCATTATTTATCATACAAAAGGGTGCTTAGATCAGGGGGCAAGCGAACAGGAAATTTTAGAAACGGTCGGAGTGACTGCAGCTTTTGGCGGCGGTGCGGCAATGAGCCAATCAGTTACCTTAGTCCAAGAGTGCATCACAGAATTGAATCAACTTAAGCAATAGCATCCTCGAGCAAATCGGAGCATTTATATAAGATCTGATTCTTAAATGCTGAAATCCTTTATGAGGAACCATGATCCTTTCATATCCATCTATATGATGTTTGAGGCTGTTTTGCCCAGGTGTTATCATGTAATAGTACTAATTGATAAACCTTGAAAGGATGATTCATTATCTACGCAAGTCAGCAAAAGCTTGATTTGAATTACACAACTGAAATGGAAAAAGCCTTAATGCAGTCTCATAAAATGGGATATGCAGTGTACAGCAGAAACCATGAAAAGCGTATGGAAGTAGAAAAGAATCGTGAAAAAGATTATCAGAAAAGCAAACAGCTATTTGCAGAATTAGATCGCAAAATGAATTCATAGAACAATCTTAAAGGAATCAGTCACTGGCTGGTTCCTTTTGAGTTATAAATAAATCAGGCACAATCAGGCAAGCTTCCGAAAAAGTTGTATTCACATTTCATTTGTTATAAAATTAGAATGAGAATAAAATGAGAATGATTAAATTGAGATCTTATAGATTATTGGAGGTATAGTTATTTATGGCAGGTTCTACTTTAGTTATTAAAGATTTACATGTTGAAATTGACGGAAAAGAAATTTTAAAAGGTGTAAACCTTGAAATAAAAGGCGGAGAATTCCACGCGATCATGGGACCGAATGGTACTGGTAAATCCACATTATCATCTGCGATCATGGGACATCCTAAATATGAGGTAACAAAAGGAAGCATTACTTTAGACGGTGAAGATGTTCTTGAGATGGAAGTAGATGAGCGCGCTCGTGCAGGTCTATTTTTAGCGATGCAATATCCAAGTGAAATCAGCGGGGTTACAAATGCTGACTTCCTTCGTTCTTCTATTAATGCACGCAAAGAAGAAGGACAGGAAATTTCTTTGATGAAATTTATCCGCAAAATGGACTCTAATATGGAATACCTTGAAATGGATCCTGATATGGCACAGCGTTACCTGAATGAAGGATTCTCAGGCGGAGAGAAAAAACGCAATGAGATTCTTCAATTAATGATGATCGAGCCTAAAATCGCGATTCTTGATGAAATCGATTCAGGTCTTGATATCGATGCATTAAAAGTTGTTTCAAAAGGCATTAATCAAATGCGCAATGAAGATTTCGGCTGCCTGATCATCACTCACTATCAGCGCCTGTTAAACTACATCACACCTGATCATGTACACGTAATGATGCAGGGACGCATCGTTAAATCAGGCGGTCCTGAGCTTTCACAGCGTTTAGAATCAGAAGGCTATGACTGGATTAAACAAGAGCTTGGCATCGAAGACGAAACTGTTGGTCAAGAAGCGTAAGCGTAAGGGGGATTAAGATGACAGTAGAGACGAAATTCAACCACGACTATGTCACGGGTTTCTCAAATGAACTCGGTGAACCGGAATGGCTTAAAGAACTGCGCTTACAAGCTCTTGCAAAAGCTGAAGACCTTGCAATGCCAAAACCGGATAAAACGAAAATTGATAAATGGAATTTCACACAATTCCAGACACATTCAGTTAAAAGCAAACCTTTAGCATCTCTTAATGATTTAAGTGATGAAGTAAAAGCTTTAATCGATCTTGAAGATGAGAATAAAAATCTATATATCCAATTGGATACAACACCTGCTTATACATCTCTGTCTCAGGAATTAAAAGACCAGGGTGTTATCTTCACGGATATTCATACGGCTGCACGCGAGCATTCTGAGCTTGTGCAAAAGTATTTCATGACTGACGGTGTAAAAGTTGATGAGCATCGTTTAACGGCTCTTCATGCAGCTCTTATGAACGGCGGAGTATTTGTATATGTTCCTAAAAACGTTGAGGTAACAGCACCCCTTCAGGCTGTTTATGTGCATGAAAACCCTGAAACGACTCTTTTCAACCATGTGATTGTTGCAGCAGACGACAACAGCTCTGTCACTTATGTTGAAAACTATATTTCAACAACTGAAACAGAAGAATCGATTTTTAATATCGTAACGGAAGTATTTGCCAATAATAATGCAAAAGTTACTTACGGTGCTGTTGATCATTTGAATAAAGGGGTCACTACGTATGTAAACCGCCGCGGAACTGCTGCACGCGATGCCCGCATTGAATGGGCGCTTGGTTTGATGAATGACGGCAATACGATTTCTGAAAACACAACAAACCTGATGGGTGACGGCTCTTATGGAGACACTAAATCTGTTGTTGTCGGACGCGGAAGTCAAATTCAAAACTTCACAACAAAAGTCATTCACTTCGGCAAAAATTCAGAAGGCTACATCTTAAAGCACGGTGTAATGAAAGACAGTGCTTCATCTGTCTTCAACGGCATCGGCAAAATCGAACATGGTGCTTCTAAATCAAATGCAGAGCAGGAATCAAGAGTTCTTATGCTCAGTGAAAAAGCACGCGGAGATGCAAATCCGATTCTATTAATTGACGAGGATGATGTAACTGCTGGACATGCTGCTTCTGTAGGCCGCGTTGATCCGCTTCAATTGTATTACTTGATGAGCCGCGGAATTCCTAAAGTTGAAGCTGAACGTCTTGTCATTCACGGCTTCCTTGCGCCTGTCGTTAAGGTTCTGCCAATTGAAGGCGTGAAGAAACAGCTTGTTGAGGTAATTGAAAGGAAAGTTAAGTAATGAATATCCAAGATATCCGTTCACTCTTCCCGATATTGGATCAGCAAGTAAATGGACAGAATCTTGTTTATCTTGACAGTGCAGCGACTTCTCAGAAGCCGCTGCCAGTTATTGAAGCACTGGACCGCTACTATAGAGAATACAATTCCAACGTACATCGCGGTGTTCACACACTGGGCACAAAGGCTACAGATGGCTACGAAGGAGCACGCGAAAAGGTAAGAAAGTTCATTAATGCTCGTTCTGCAGAAGAAATCATTTTCACACGCGGTGCTACTACTGCATTGAATACAGTAGCAGCAAGCTATGGACGTGCAAATCTTCAAGCTGGCGATGAGATAGTGATTACACATATGGAACATCATGCAAACGTCATACCTTGGCAGCAGCTTGCCAAAGCTACTGGTGCGACACTTAAGTATATTCCTTTGCAGGAGGATGGCACGATTTCCCTTGATGATGCCCGTGAAACGATTACAGATTCAGCTAAAATTGTTTCTGTCATGCAAGTTTCAAATGTATTGGGAACAATAAATCCTATAAAAGAAATTGCTGAGTTAGCCCACAGCAAAGGTGCGATTATGGTTGTTGATGGTGCGCAAAGTGCTCCGCATATGAAAATTGATGTTCAAGATTTAAATTGTGATTTCTTTGCTTTTTCAGCTCATAAAATGTGCGGCCCGACGGGTGTCGGAGTACTATACGGCAAAAAAGCGCTTCTTGAAAACATGGAGCCTGTTGAGTTTGGCGGCGAAATGATTGACTTCGTCGGATTATACGAATCCACATGGAAAGAGCTTCCCTGGAAGTTTGAAGCCGGAACGCCGATTATCGCAGGAGCAATCGGGCTTGGTGCTGCCATTGATTTTCTTTGCGAAATCGGTCTTGATAACATTGAAGCATATGAGCACAAGCTCGCTGATTACGCACTTGAGAGACTTTCAGAAGTTGAAGGCATCACAATTTACGGTCCTAAAAAGCGTGCCGGTCTTGTGACATTCAATATTGAAGATGTGCATCCGCATGATGTTGCCACTGTATTAGATGCTGAAGGCATAGCAGTCCGTGCCGGCCATCACTGTGCACAGCCTTTAATGAAATGGCTGAATGTTTCCTCGACAGCTCGTGCAAGTTTTTACCTGTACAACACAGAAGAAGAAGTTGATAAGCTTGTTGCAGGAATCATAAAAACAAAGGAGTACTTCACGAATGTCTTTTAATAATTTGGACACTCTTTACCGCCAGGTCATTATGGATCACTATAAAAACCCGCGGAACAAAGGTGTACTCGAAGATAGTTTAACTATAGATATGAATAACCCTACATGCGGCGACCGTATTCGCTTAACGCTGCAGATTGAAGACGGCAGCATTAAGGATGCAAAGTTCGACGGTGAAGGCTGTTCGATTTCAATGTCATCGGCATCAATGATGACTCAGGCGATTAAAGGTCAATCGGTCGAAACAGCTTTAAAGCTTTCTAAAATCTTTTCAGACATGATGCAAGGAAAAGATTACGATGATGACGTAGAGCTTGAGGATATTGAAGCATTGCAAGGTGTTGCTAAATTCCCTGCACGTATCAAATGTGCAACACTAGCATGGAAGGCGATGGAAAAAGGGGTCCATAGCCAAGAAAAAGAATGAGGGCAGACCTCATTCTACTATGATTGGAGTGAAAACGGATGGCTAAAAAAATGCCAGAAATCGGCGATTACAAGTATGGATTTGCTGATAAAGACGTTTCGATTTTCCGTTCAAAGCGGGGATTAACTAAAGAAATTGTTGAAGAAATTTCTCGCATGAAAAGCGAGCCGCAATGGATGCTTGATTTCCGTCTGAAATCACTGGAGCATTTCTATAACATGCCAATGCCTCAATGGGGCGGCGATATGGCTGCACTTAACTTTGATGAAATTACGTACTACGTAAAACCATCTGAAAAATCAGAGCGCTCTTGGGATGAAGTACCTGAGGAAATCAAACGTACGTTTGATAAACTTGGAATTCCTGAAGCAGAACAAAAATATTTATCTGGTGTATCCGCTCAGTACGAATCTGAGGTTGTATACCACAACATGAAAGAAGACCTTGAAGACCTGGGCATTGTTTTTAAAGACACAGATTCAGCACTTAAAGAAAATGAAGACATTTTCCGCGAGCACTTCGGCAAAATCATACCGCCCACAGATAACAAGTTCTCAGCACTAAACTCAGCAGTATGGTCTGGAGGATCATTCATCTATGTGCCAAAAGGCATCAAAGTTGATACACCTCTTCAGGCATACTTCCGCATTAACTCTGAAAACATGGGTCAGTTCGAGCGTACGCTGATTATTGTTGATGAAGGCGCACATGTGCACTATGTAGAGGGCTGTACAGCTCCTGTTTACACGACGAATTCACTTCACAGTGCTGTAGTTGAAATTATTGTTAAAGATGGCGGCTACTGCCGTTACACAACTATTCAAAACTGGGCGAACAACGTATTCAACCTTGTTACAAAACGTGCAGTTTGTGAAAAGAACGCAACAATGGAATGGATTGATGGAAACATTGGATCTAAATTAACAATGAAATACCCAGCTGTCATCCTTAAGGGTGAAGGCGCACGCGGTATGACATTATCCATTGCATTAGCAGGCAAAGGCCAGCATCAGGACGCAGGTGCGAAAATGATTCACTTAGCACCTAATACGTCTTCAACTATCGTTTCAAAATCAATCTCTAAACAAGGCGGTAAAGTAACATACCGCGGAATTGTTCACTTTGGCCGCAAAGCTGAAGGCGCACGTTCAAACATTGAGTGCGATACGTTAATCATGGATAATCAGTCTACATCTGATACAATTCCATATAACGAAATCTTCAATGATAACATCTCTTTAGAGCATGAAGCTAAGGTTTCAAAAGTATCTGAAGAACAATTATTCTATCTCATGAGCCGCGGTATTTCAGAAGAAGAAGCAACTGAAATGATCGTAATGGGATTCATTGAGCCATTTACAAAAGAACTTCCAATGGAATATGCGGTTGAAATGAACCGTTTGATCAAGTTCGAGATGGAAGGCTCTATCGGTTAATAGAATGAAGAAAAGCTCACCAGTCGTGGTGAGCTTTTTTGTGTTTTTTATATGCAGTGTTATGTTCCTGATTCAGTCTTAAGTTTGGCCCTGTAGAAAAAAATGTCTCAAAGCGCAGAATGAAGCAAGAAAATAAAACTGCTGAAAAAAGTGCATCAAACCGGTGAATATAGCATTTTCCCTTATTAATAAGTTCTCTCCAAAATTCAAATTTTCGCTATTTTTTCATGGCAAGAAATGAATGGTTCTTTTCAATGAATTTTTATAGGCCTTGTAGTATCATAAACTAATAAAGGAGGCTGAGGCTGCAATGATTTACATTGGACTTACAGGCTGGGGAGATCATGAATCGCTTTATCCTAATGGGATTTCGTCTGGAGACAAGCTTAAGGAATACTCGGGACATTTTCCGATCGTTGAAGTGGATGCAAGCTTCTATGCTGTTCAGCCTCAGCGCAACGCAGAAAAATGGGTGAAGGATACGCCAGACAGTTTTCAATTTATCGTGAAAGCGTATCAGGGAATGACAGGACATCAGCGGGGAGATATTCCTTTTGATTCTAAAGAAGAGATGTTCCAGGCTTTCCATCATTCGATTGAACCGTATCAGGCTGCAGGCAAGCTTGCGATGGTTTTATTTCAATTCCCGCCATGGTTTGAATGCAAAAAGGATAATGTCAGTTTTTTGAGATGGTGCAGAGACCAAATGGGCTCCGTTCCAGTTGCCTTAGAATTCAGGCATCAATCATGGTTTGTGCCTGATACATATGAAAAGACCCTCACTTTTATGGAACAGGAAAAGTGGATTCACAGCATTTGTGACGAGCCACAGGCTGGAAGCGGGTCCATTCCGGCAGTAGTGAGAGCGACAGATGAAAATAAAACGTTAATCCGGATGCACGGCAGAAATGTGCATGGCTGGACAAGACCTGCAAATGGTGAGGATTGGCGTGAGGTCAGGTATCTATATCGGTACAATCAGCAGGAATTGCAGGATTGGCGTGAGAATATTGATCAATTGAAAGATTCAACTAAAGATGTTTATCTTCTCTTTAATAATAATTCAGGCGGAGATGCAGCAGACAATGCAAAACAGATGCAAAAGCTTTTAAATATAGAGTATGAAGACTTAGCACCCAGACAGCTGGATTTATTCAGCGGAGAATAAACGGAAATGAGTTGGAATAAATGGAATGGGTTTTTCTTGTCCTGATCGGTTTTATTGCCGGCACGATCGGGAGTCTTGTTGGTCTTGGCGGAGGAATTATTGTTGTACCGGCTATGCTTTTTTCCTCTGCCTATTTTACGATTTTTGAACATGTAACTCCGCAGACGGCAGTCGGAACTTCTTTGCTTGTCGTCATTTTTACTGGTTTATCCTCAACGCTTGCTTATATGAAGGTTAAAAAAGTGGATTATAAAAGCGGCTTGATTTTTTTTATCGGAAGCGGGCCAGGAGGAATTATAGGAGCTTATCTTAATAAATATTTGAATTTGGACTCATTCTCGCTTTATTTTGGGCTATTCATGATATTTGTCTCACTGCTGCTTATGATGAAAGATAGATGGAAGCCAAAAGACAGAGAGCCGGGACAGGGGGATGTAATCCGCTATTATCCATCTGAAAACGGCAAAAAAGCTGCTTATTTTTACAAGCCGGTCCCTGCGGTCTTTATTTCATTTGGAGTTGGATTTATCTCAGGGCTGTTCGGAATTGGCGGAGGAGCTTTAATGGTGCCTGCAATGGTGCTGCTTTTCTTATTTCCTCCGCATATAGCAGTTGCTACGTCGATGTTCATCATTTTTTTATCAGGTATATCAAGCTCTGTTATGCATATTGCTCTTGGAAATGTGAACTGGCTTTTTGCTTTAGCTTTAATTCCAGGTGCTTGGGCCGGCGGGAGGGCAGGTGCTATGATTGCGACCAGGCTTTCAGGTAAAGCTGTAATTAACCTGCTGCGGCTGGTACTGATCGTTGCCGGTTTAAAACTGATTTATGAAGGAATTTTTTAGTGGCTCTTTCCATAAACTTTGTTGCAATCATTAAGTCCGTAAAAAATTGGCTTTAGAATTTTTTACATTCGTAAATGCAGCTGAATTTATCCCGTATCTGGGTATAACGGGAAATGAGCACGAAATGAACAATACGTAAAAGCAATGTATATGCGAAACAGCCTTATTGAAAGAGGAGAATGTAAATGGCAGAGACCATTCATCTATATCACACAAATGATTTGCACAGTTATTTTGAAAACTGGCCTAAAGTTGCTCACTATTTAAATAGAATGAAAAAAGAGCATGCTGTAAACGGCGAAGACATGATTTTAGTAGACGTGGGAGACCACATCGACCGTGTTCATCCCATAACAGAAGCAACACAGGGAAAAGCAAATGTGGAACTTCTGAATGCTCTAAATTATGATGCTGTTATAATCGGCAACAATGAGGGGATCACTCTCCCTCATGCGGCACTCGACACTTTATACACACATGCGCGTTTCCCGGTTATTCTTTCAAACTTATACACAGAACTCGGGGAACGTCCTAGCTGGGTGAAGCCTTATGAAATCATGACTCTCTCTGATGGCACTAAAGCAGTATTACTGGGAGTAAGCGTTTTTTACGAAAAATTTTATCACTTGCTTGGCTGGAAAATAAAAGATCCGTTTCAAAGTCTGAAAGAAACAATCGAGATGGTAAAAGGCGAAGCGGATATCCTCATTTTGCTTTCTCATTTAGGAATAAATGATGATGAAATCGTGGCAAAAGAGTTTCCGGAAATTGATGTCATACTGGGGGCGCATACTCATCATATCTTTGAAAATGGAAAACTTCTGCATGGCGCTTTATTAACAGGTGCAGGTAAAAACTGTGAATTGGTCGGGCATATTTCTCTCACTGTGGATAAATCCCGCAACTTAATCGCAAAGGAAGCTGAAGTTATTAACATTCTTTCAGAGCCTGACTGTGAAGAAACAAAGCAGTTTCTAATAAATGAAGCGATAAAAAGTGATGAGATTCTCTCAGAAACAGTCGCCGTTTTAGAAAAGGATTTATCATTGGACTGGTTTGGCGAGTCTGAATTCCCGGACATTTTAGCTTCAGCTCTTAAAGAGTGGTGCAATGGTGAGGTCAGCATGGTGAATGCAGGAATGCTGCTTGAACCGCTGAAAAAAGGGCCGATTACAAAAAAAAGTCTGCACCGAATTTGTCCGCATCCTATTAATCCATGCACTGTTTATTTAAAAGGAGACGTCTTAAAAGAAGTTATTTTAGAAGCGCGCACAGAAAGGATGGAGCAGCTGAAATTAAAGGGTCTTGGTTTCCGAGGCCATGTTATGGGACGAATGGTTTTTGACGGAATTGAGGTTCTTACAGAGCCATTAGAAGACGGTCTGCACCATGTAAAAGAAATTCTGGTATCAGGGGCACCTATACAGCCAGAACGAATTTATGCAGTAGCTACAGTGGATATGTTTACACTTGGTGTCCTGTATCCATCTATTGGCCATGCGGAAAAGAAAACGTATTATATGCCTGAAATGCTGAGGGATCTGCTAGCCTGGAAGCTAAAGCAGGGACAATCGTCCAAGAATGCCTAATTTTCACACTTCATGTCTGCTTTCTTCATAAATTGTAGAAGGAAGGGAGTGTGAAACAACGATGGTATCCATGACACCAATTATTATTGAAAACAATCAGTTTACGGCTATTACGGTAGCATTGCCCAAAACCAATTTCATGGCTGTTACAAGTGAGAAGGGATACATTATGTGCGGCGCGCTTGATGTAGCTTTGCTCAATGAAAAATTAAAAGACCGCGGAATTATTGCTGGGCGTGCAGTCGGCGTCCGTACCATTGAACAGCTGCTTGATGCACCTCTTGAATCCATTACATTCGAGGCTGAAAATCGCGGCATACACGTAGGTATGAGCGGCAGAGATGCACTGTTAAGAATGCTGTAATGTCAGACGAACAAAAGCGCCAAATTATAGCTATCGCTATTTAAATATCATTTCAAAATCATAGATGAAAAAGAATGCGTACATCCCCCCTTGCCTGCATAAACATATCATGTAAAGGGGGGATTTATTTTTGGCCAGATTCCGCAAACGCCCTCATAAGAAGGGACCGCTTCCTTTCCGATATGTATTCCTGCTGTCGCTTGTCTTTTTTATTTTTTCTACAGCCGCAGGTCTATGGATCGTCAATAAAGGAATTGAACCGACATTAATGACCGTAGCAGAAACGGAAACAAAACGGATTGCAACACTCGTTATTCAAAATGCAATTAATAAAGATATAAAAGAAGACGTTGATGTGGATGAAATGTTTGTGGTTGATACAGATGAAAAAGGGAATGTGACAACGATCGATTTTAATGCGAAGTTTGTCAGAAGCGTGCTTGCTAAAACTACAGATAAAATTCAAACGAACTTGAGAGAGGCTTCGAAAGGAAATATTGATGCACTCGAGCTTCCTGAAGGAGAACATATATCAAAAGATGAGCAGGGGGAGGGAATTATTTATTCCATCCCATTGGGTCAAGCTACAAATAATGCACTGATCGGGAACTTGGGACCAAGGGTGCCGGTACGCTTCTATGTAGTGGGGGAAGTGCAGACTGACGTAAAAGAAACGATTCAGCAGTATGGAATTAATAATGCTTTAATTGAGATTGCTGTTGAAATTGAAGTGAATGTAGAAGTGGTCATTCCCTTTTCCACTCAAACAGCTACAGTCAGAAACACAATACCAATTGCTATTAAAGCAGTACAGGGGCAGGTTCCAAGTTATTATAATGGCGGCGGAGCGGGTTCCCCTCCCGCAATCGATGTGCCGGTGGAATCATCTGGAAGGTAACAATAGCAGGTTGAAAGTTTCATAGTTTATTGTTATAATCCATAATTATAAACTGAATACTTCACCTTGTCTCATGATGAGGTAGAGGCGCGAAAAAGAAGAGTAGGTAGTGTGAGGATGACAACTGAGACCACTATACAAAAGGCTTTTTTGCCGAAGTTATGCAAACGTGTCAGCATTTGCATGGCTGGGGTTACCTTGAATAAGGGTAACACTGTCATTATGGATGATATCTATAATGGAGGGCTACTGATCGTGGAGGATAACATAACATTACACCGTAATGCGGGAAGAGTAATGATAGTTATTTTCTATCGCTACTCTTTTTTATTTGCACTTTTTTATCCCTTCCTCGTGCCGGTAGCCTAAAAAATATTTTTAGGAGGCAATATACCATGTCAGGCACTATTTATTCGATTCTTCCCCCAATCATCGCGATTCTGATGGTTATTTTAACAAGGAGAGTTCTGCTTTCCCTTGGTGTTGGAATTCTTTCCGCTGCACTTATTCTTACAAATTTTTCAATTTTAGAAACGATTACGAAAGTGTATGAAGCTTTTAAAGCCATCTTTATTTCAGATGGAGCATTAAACACTTGGAATGTCTTTATTCTGCTTTTTCTTTTAATCTTAGGTGTTGTTACAGCGCTTATTTCGATTTCAGGAGGCAGCAGAGCCTTTGGAGAATGGGCTCAAAAACGTGTCAAAACAAGAGCAGGCGCTCAATTTACAGCTGCACTTTTAGGTGTCCTGATTTTTATTGATGATTATTTTAACGCACTTGCAGTCGGTCAGGTAAGCCGTCCGATTACGGACCGTCAAAGAGTATCCCGCGCCAAGCTTGCTTACATTATTGACTCAACATCAGCACCTGTTTGTGTAGTTTCGCCGGTTTCAAGCTGGGGAGCCTATATTATTGCTATGATTGGAACGATTCTTGCGACGCATGGTGTCAGCGAATACACACCTCTTTCAGCATTCATGACGATGGTTCCGATGAATTACTATGTATTTGCAGCATTGGCTTTAGTTTTTGCAACAGCTTACTTCAATATTAATTTAGGAAGCATGAAGCAGCACGAAGAGCGTGCGATTGAAACAGGCGTTGTTTTTGATCCAGAAAAAGAACCGCTTGGAGATATTAAAGAAGATTTGCCTACAAGCGATAAAGGGACGATTGCAAATCTTGTATGGCCGATTATTGCCTTAATTATCGGAACGGTAAGTGCCATGCTATGGACCGGATATCAGGGTGTTCAGGGAGAAGAAGGAGTTTCTCTTACTCTTTTAACAATGTTTGAATATACCGATGTAGCTAAATCTCTAGTCTTAGGCGGATTATTCGGCTTACTCGTAACTCTTGCTCTTTATTTCAGCAAAGGAATCAGTGCTTCTTACTTGCCGAAGGGATTTCTTGAAGGCATTAAATCAATGCTGCCCGCAATCTATATCCTAAGCTTGGCCTGGATGATCGTAGACTTAATCGGTCAGCTGAAAACGGGTGAATATCTGGCAGGGCTTGTTGAGCAATCGAATATGAACACAGCACTCCTTCCAGTTATTCTGTTTATTCTTGCAGGTTTTATGGCATTTGCAACCGGAACTTCATGGGGCACTTTCGGAATTATGCTTCCGATCGCAGGTGAAATTACAGCAGCAACTGACATTTCCATGCTTCTGCCTGCGATGGCAGCCGTTCTTGCAGGGGCTGTGCTTGGGGATCACTGTTCTCCTATATCCGATACAACAATCTTATCCTCAACAGGGGCAGGAAGCCATCATATCGATCATGTCATCACACAGATGCCTTATGCCATTACCGGAGGAATTATAGCAGCGGCTGGCTATCTAGTTTTGGGATTTTCAGGAAGCATGCTTCTGGGACTTTTGACAGTAGTTGTCCTCTTAGTTGTTTTCATCCTCATCTTCAAAAAAAAGGAAGAGATTCCTTCGAAATAGGTTAAAAAGGCAGAGTTCTCGAGGACTCTGCCTTTTATTGTAAGAAAATATGACAGGTAAATCATCTTAAAATAATAATTTTTAAAAATCATTTTGACTTAGGCATAATGTCCGATTATACTATGTATAGTTATACTGAAATATCAGAAAATAGTAAAAATTATAATTCTTCCAAATTCGGGAAGAAACAGCAAAAGGGGGCTTTACACATGGATAATCGTCCACAGTGGGGAACAAGGGCAGGCTTTATTTTAGCAGCTGTTGGATCGGCAATCGGTTTAGGAAACATCTGGCGGTTTCCTGGAGTTGCTTACGAAAATGGAGGGGGATCCTTCTTCATTCCGTATCTATTTGCACTATTGACTGCAGGGATTCCGCTGCTTGTAATGGAATTTACGCTTGGACATAAATACCGCGGTTCCGCACCATTAACGTATGCAAGATTAAGCAAAAAATTTGAATGGCTCGGCTGGTGGCAGGTCGGCATCGCATTTGTCATTTCAACGTATTACTCGGTCATCATCGCTTGGGCAATTTCATACAGCGGCTTTTCTTTAAATTTAAGCTGGGGAAAAGATACACAGACATTCCTTTTCAGCGATTATCTTCAGGCTGCAGCTCCTGGAGAATTAGGCGGATTTGCGCCAGGCGTGCTTTTGCCGCTATTAATTGTATGGGTAGTTACACTGGGTGTGCTATTTGCAGGTGTTAAAAAAGGAATTGAACTTGCAAATAAAATTTTTATTCCTACTTTAGTGGTCTTATTCTTAATTATTGTTATCCGTGCATTAACTTTAGAAGGTGCAGCACAGGGTCTGGAAGCATTTTTCAAACCGAATTGGGATATGATTTTAAACGGTAAAGTATGGATAGCTGCATATGGACAAATTTTCTTCAGTTTATCCATCGCATTTGCAATTATGGTTACTTATTCAAGCTATCTTCCAAAAAAATCAGATATCACGAACAATGCATTTATTACAGGATTCGGCAACTCTGCATTTGAACTGCTTGCAGGTATTGGAGTATTCAGTGCACTTGGTTTCATGGCGATGCAGCAAGGTGTTCCTGTTAATGAAGTTGTTTCAAAAGGGATCGGTTTAGCTTTTATCGTTTTCCCGCAAATTATTAATGAGTTCCCGGCATTTAATGAGCTTTTTGGTTTCTTGTTCTTTGCATCGCTGACACTTGCAGGATTAACATCCCTCATTTCAATCGTTGAAACGTTTGTAGCAGGTGTTCAAGATAAGTTTAATGTTTCCCGTACAAAAGCAGTGTTATTCGGGGGAGGAGTTTCCGCAATTATTTCTCTTTTATTTGCTACAAGAGGCGGAATTAACTTCTTGGACGTAGCAGATGAGTTTATCAACAGCTTTGGTGTGACTCTGGCAGGTTTTGTTGAAGTAATCGTTGTTATCTGGATTCTTAGACAGGCAACAGATCTTCAAAAACATGCCAACCAGATTTCAGATATTCAATTAGGAGCATGGTGGAAAGTATGCTTAGGGGTCATTACTCCTATCGTTCTTGGCTACATGATGATTGATAAGCTTAGAGCGGAGCCGTATGGCGGAGGATCCTATTCAGGTGAGTTCCTTTTATATTCAGGCTGGCTGGTTGCAGCAGGAGCATTAATTGTGGGTATTCTGTTCTCATTCATTTCATGGAAAAAGGATACAATTGAGCTTCCAGCTGATAAGGAGGTATTACGCTAATGAGCGGCGGAGCAATTACAATGATGATTGTTGGTATAGTTGTTATTTGGGGCGGATTGGCTGCAAGTATAGCTAATGCAGTTGTTAAAGCTAAAAGATCATAATTAATAATTAAAATGCGGGTCAGCGTGTATTGCTGACCCGTTTATTTATTTTTTCTTTCTTTTCCTGTATTCTGCACGTTCCCATACTTTTAACTGCGGATAAGGATCATATGACCATTCTGTTCTGCCATTATCTTTGTACATGCCATAATGAAGATGCGGAGGGAACTTTCCAGAGGTACCTGGAGGTCCATAGCCTGAGCTCCCGACTGAACCGATTAACTGCCCGGGCTCCACAATTTGTCCTACTTGAAGGCCATCTGCAAATCCATTCAGATGGGCAAAGTAATGGTACGTATTGGAGCTGTCCCGAATTCCCAGCCTCCAGCCGCCAAACCTGTTCCAGCCTTTCATTTCAATAATTCCATAGCAAGTAGAACTCACAGGAACACCGTAATTGGCAAAGATGTCTGTTCCTTCATGTATTCTTCGGCCGCCCCAGCCTCGTGCATCTCCCCATGTGTTTTTATAGCTGTAGTTGAAGCGGATAGGGACAGGGAAAGAATGCTGATCAAGATCCAGTCTTCCGTATTTTTGAAAAAGCTTCATATGTCCTGAAATCAATCCAATTGTTTTATCACGCTGATAGTAATCCCAAAGACCAATTTTTATGTTTTCGAGATCAATTCCATAAGACAGCAAATAGGCTGCAAACGTAAACAGCACATCTTCGTCATTGTCAGGCTCCGCCTTGCCGTCGCCATTTCCGTCAATGCCAATCCCGCCAAATAAAGAGATGCTTGTCGGGTTGGTGTCAGACCGATCTGGATTTTGCAGCCCAGTCCATATTTCCGGTTTAATATAGATGCCAATAACGCCTTTTGCTTTAGGGATATCATTCCTGGTTCTTCTTACGTTACGCTCATATTGATCAACAGAGGCCAGTACGTACCAGGGAATTTGAGTAATGGTTTCAGCTTTTTTAAATAAGTTCATTCGTTCTTGATTAATTTGTTCGATGCTTTTATCTGCCCCGAGCACCTGATTAGGCAGGGCAGTGCAGAAGAAACAAAGAATAAACAGGATCCATATTTTTCTCACATTACCGGTCTCCTTTAAACCAATTTCATAACCTTAGTTTGGTGTAAAAAAGAAATTTCATATGTAGAAAATGTTAGAAATTGCTTCGCTCTCTTTCCCTTGTCCTATCTTGCTCTGTTATGTTAAAGTGACTAATGTACCTATTTCATTTTAAATTTTCCTTTTATGCTGAACATTCGCAGAATCAGAGGAATACTTACAATACATACTGGAGATGATTCAGATGGCTAAGAAAGAAGAATACCTGAGAAAGCCGGATTGGCTAAAAATAAAATTAAACACCAATGAAAATTACACAGGCTTAAAAAAAATGATGCGCGAAAAAAATCTTCACACCGTTTGTGAAGAAGCGAAATGTCCCAATATTCATGAATGCTGGGCAGTAAGACGCACTGCAACATTTATGATCCTTGGCGCTGTGTGCACTCGTGCATGCCGTTTCTGTGCGGTAAAAACGGGTTTGCCGACTGAACTTGATTTACAAGAGCCGGAACGCGTTGCAGATTCAGTAGCATTGATGAACTTAAAACATGCTGTTATTACAGCGGTTGCAAGGGATGATCTGCGTGACGGGGGGGCAAACGTATTTGCCGAGACAGTCCGTGCCGTACGACGCAAAAGTCCATTTACTTCAATTGAAGTTCTGCCATCTGATATGGGCGGTGTGGAAGAAAACTTAAAAACACTGATGGACGCAAAACCGGATATACTAAACCATAATATTGAAACCGTAAAACGTTTGACTCCAAGAGTTCGCGCACGTGCAAAATATGACCGTTCCCTCGAATTTCTGCGCCGCGCTAAAGAAATGCAGCCGGATATTCCGACCAAATCAAGCTTAATGATTGGCCTTGGCGAAACAAAAGAAGAAATCATCGAAACAATGGATGATTTGCGTGCAAACAATGTTGACATTATGACAATCGGCCAATACTTGCAGCCATCAAAAAAGCATCTTAAAGTAATGAAATACTACACACCTGAAGAATTTGCTGAGCTTCGGGAAATTGCGATGAGCAAAGGCTTCAGCCACTGTGAAGCAGGCCCGCTCGTTCGTTCTTCCTATCATGCAGATGAGCAGGTTAATGCAGCAACTAAAGCAAGACAGGCACAGGCATAATAAAAGAACCCGCATCTTTGATGCGGGTTCTTTTTTATAGTATCAGATTTTATATCTGTTATGCTTCAATGGCAAGTTGCAACTCCCTGCAAAACCGAATAACGGTATTGGAGGGTAAGAAAACGGCTGAATCGTACCCTGCTAAACCGAATATCGGTATTGGAGGGTAAGAAAACGGCTGAATCGTACCCCGCAAAACCGAATAACGGTGTTGGAGGGTAAGAAAACGGCTGAATCGTACCCTGCAAAACCGAATAACGGTATTGCAGGGTAGGAATGCCACGAATAACCTCTCCAAAAAATGAAAATACTTCCCGTTTCCCGCTTCAGTATAGCGATCATCTTTCACCATCCAGATTCTTAAACCAGTTTTCATAGAAAAAGGTGGGACCAGGACTTTTCTGTCGGATCCTTATCTGTCTGTCGGAGCTAACTGGGGCGATTCCGCTTTTCAACATTGTCCAGCTCCATCTCCTAGCCCCTCGGCCAGAACAAATTCCCCTAAAAAGTCAAACCAGGACTTTTCAGGGGAATTCTTATGTGTCTGTCAGGTCTGACCAGTCGATTCCGCTTTTCTACATTGTCCAGCTCCATCGCCCAGCTCCTCGGCCAGAACGGCTCCGCCAGCAAAGGCAAAAAGCGCCTTTTCTGTCGGAGCCTTATCTGTCTGTCGGAGCTAACCGGGGCGATTCCGCTTTTCTATTTATACCGGGTCTGTTCGTACTTGTCCTTCATGTCCTGATCAAGGTTTTCGTTTGTTTCGCCGTAGCCTTCTCCGTTTGCGTTTTCACCTTTGTTCAGTTTGCGGCCTTGAGGTGATTTCAGCATTTCTTTTATTGTGTTATTGATAATTTGATCAATATCTCTGCTTTCTGGATCAAGGCCTGAGTATCCTTCGACTTGTTTAATCATCTCAGGATCATCGGACAGGTAAACGTGGTAGTATCTGGGAACGACGGAAATCGCCGTTTTTTTCACTTGATCCGCTGTTTCATTTCGATTTTTTGTATCAGACTGATAGGCGATCAGTACTTCTTCATCGGTAACAAGCGTTGCCACATCCTGGATATTCGGAAGTTGAACGATTAAGCTGGAAATGGCATTAGCCGTCTTTTCGTAATCAACTTGAGGCACCTTGTCGTAATCATTTTCCTGGGCTAAATTGTTTTTTACATGACGCACATAGCCAAAACCGGAGTTAGTGTCTTTTCCGTTTTTTATGCCATTTTCGTTGTTTACATTTACGGTATTGCCGTTTTCCTCAAACAATTCATTTTCACTTGCAGTATTCTGGCATCCAGTCATGATGATCATACCTATTAAGGATGCCGTGAACGCGATTTTCTTCATCGCAAACACCTCCGTAACCTTAGGTTGACCAAAACAAACGCAATCTTTCTTAGCAATTGATGGGGAAATCGATTATGATAGTATTTAGACAGCTTTCATGTGAGGTGATAGTAGTGATAACGGTCCAAAATCATAGCTTTGAGCTCATTAAGGACGAAAAAAATGGCTTTAATGAAGAGGCCTTCAAAGCGCGTTACTCAGAAATTCTGAATAAGTATGATTACATCGTCGGTGACTGGGGCTATAATCAGCTTAGACTTAAAGGCTTTTTTGACGATCAAAATCAAAAAGCTTCCTATGACACAAAAATCAGCACACTTGATGAGTACATATTTGAGTACTGCAACTTCGGCTGTGCCCATTTTGTCTTAAAAAGAATAAAGAAATAAGCCGCGGAGGAAATCCGCGGCTTATTATTTTGACGTATAAGGAGGTTCTTCGTTTTTCTCAGGATCGTCGTGGGGAGGATGTGCTCCAGGGTACTGCCTTGGCAAATTCTGATGCAGCGATTTGAATTCATAGTTAAAAGCGCTGTAATACCGCTGGCCTTCTTTCCACTCGGAACTCTTGTTTTCCACAGGCTCATCCTTGCCGCGAGGTGCACCGTATGGCCCCTCAGGAAAAATTTCAGGCAGCACCAGATTTCTCATATCTTCAACATTTGAAAAATCCGTGTACTCCCGTTTTTCTTTATCATCCATTGTCTCACCTGCTTTTTTAGCTTAGTGTACGATCGATGACTAATTATTATCCTTACACCATTTCATACAAAAATTCCCTCAGCTCATTTGCTTCGTCTTCCTCGAGGCTGAAGGCATGTTCAATATATCCCGGTTCATTCAGGTCATCTTCGCCGATAATGGCAAAACGGCTGCTCAATAAATTCAGAACAAGATGTTTGCCGTAATAGCGGTCAGATTTAACAATGGCTAGATCAAAGCGGCTGTTTTCTCCCATAAAGCTGACAAAGCGTGTTTTTGTTTCGACAGTATCATCATATAAATAAAATCGTTCGGACATCTTCATTTCCCCTTTATTCCATATCATTTTCCTATATCATAGCAAACGTTTCTCTTTACCGAAACCAGCTGCAAAGGAAATATTGATATCAGCCAAATTGTGATAAAATACAAGTACTGAGTATGAAAGTTGGGAGTGTCAAAAGATGTATTTTGTAGATCGTGAAAAAATTGAAGAAACCTTGGTTTATTTTGAAAAGAACTTTGCTTTATTTGGTGAGCACAATGAATGGAAAAGAGACATAGAAGTGAAAGCGCTTGAACGTCTTGCGCAAATGATGATTGAAGCCATACTGGATACCGGGAATGCCATTATTGACGGATTTATTATGAGAGACCCGGGAAGCTATGAGGATATTATCGATATTATGCTGGATGAAAAAGTGGTTGAACAGGATGAAGCTGCCGGACTGAAAGAAGTCATCGGTTTCCGTAAACAGCTCGTTCAGGAGTATCTATCCATCGATCACACTGCTCTTACAGCCAGCTTGAAAAAACAGTCAGAGGTGCTTCAAAATTTTCCTTCCCGCGTAAGGGCTTATCTGGAAAATGAACTTGGGCCGGTTTCCGCTTTTAGACATTAAAGAATAAACGTATTATAATGAATGGACGCTTTCTATTTAAGAAGGCGTCTCATTTTTTTACATAAAGCAAGGAGTGAGATAGATGAAGAAGTACAAAGGCTACTTAATTGACCTGGATGGAACCATGTATCGCGGCAAAGAACGAATTGAAGAAGCAAGCGATTTTGTTAAATTATTAATAGAAAAAGAAATACCGTATTTATTTGTTACAAATAATTCATCAAGAACTCCCAAGCAGGTAGCGGATAAATTAAATTTATTTGACATCCCAGCGGACGAGGATAAAGTATTTACAACAAGCCAGGCAACGGCAAACTTTATTTATGAGAAAAAATCTGATGCAACTGTTTATGTGATTGGTGAAGAAGGCATTCAGCAGGCATTAATTGAACGGGGCCTGAAACTTGTGGATGAAAATCCTGATTTTGTCGTAACGGGTATAGACAGAGGCATTAACTATGAAAAGTTAGCATTGGGCTGTATCGCTGTCCGCAATGGGGCAACGTTCATTTCAACTAATGGGGATATTGCCATACCTACAGAACGAGGGCTGCTCCCGGGCAACGGATCATTAACATCAGTGATTGCTGTTTCAACTGCCGTCCAGCCGATTTTTATCGGCAAACCGGAAAGCATCATTATGGAACAGGCTTTAAAAGTACTGGGCACAGACCCTGAAGATACATTAATGGTCGGCGATAACTATGACACAGATATTAAAGCGGGCATGAATACAGGTTTGGATACTTTGCTAGTCCATACCGGAGTTACTCTTCGCGAGCATTTGCTTAATTACGATGAAAAGCCGACATATACGGTTGATTCATTAGAAGAGTGGTTTGACAAAATCTAAAGAACGCACAAAGCGCATCAGATATGATGCGCTTTTTTCTATTACTGTGCTGGTCATATAAGCTAACTAATACACAAAACAGCTAATAATGTGAAAGACTCATTGTAAGGCGGCTCTGCTTTTCTTGTTGTCCAGCTCCGCCTTCTGGCCCCTCGGCCAGAACAAAATCACCCAAAAAGGCGGGACCCGCACTTTTCGGGTGATTTCTTATCTGTCTGCCAAGTCTAACCAGTCGGCTCCGCTTTTCTTACTGTCCAGCTCCATCGCCCAACTCCTCGGCCAGAACGGCTCCGTCTGTAAAGGCAAAAAGCGCCTTTTCAGCCGGATCCTTATCTGTCATGCCTGCGCTAAACGGGCGATTCCGCTTTCTATGTTGTCTAGCTCCGCCTCCTAGCCCCTCGGCCAGAACGGATCCGCCAGCAAAGGCAAAAAACGCCTTTACTGTCGGATCCTTATCTGTCTGTCGGGTCTGCCCAGTCGGCTCCGTTTTTCTGTGTTATTCCGTATTCTTAGCCCGATGCGCCAGCCTGCTTGATGCTGCAGCGGCAATGGCCCCGATGATGTCATCGAGATAGGTGTGGACCATTCCGGATGATTTGTCGTTCAGGAATTTAAGAATTCCGGGTTTTTCTTTGTCGATGTAGCCGTAGTTCGTAAAACCGATTGATCCATAGATATTGACGATGGACAGGGCGATGATTTCATCTACCCCATATAGGCTTTCATCACTTTCAATGATGGCTTGAAGGGGTTCCTCAAGCATTTTTTTCTCTGCCAGAATATCTAATTGTATGCCGGTTAAAATGGCGTTTTGCACTTCTCTTTTCGATAGTACTCGATCTATATTCTCCAAACATTGATCGATTGTTAATGAAGGATGATATTTGACTTGCAGAAAGTATACGAGTTCTGCGATATCTTCTACCTTTACTCCGCGGTCCTGTATCCATTGTCTTGCTGTTTTTTCAACAATGTCCATCTTCTCTTTTTCTTTCATCCATTTCACCCAATTTTCTTTTTACTATTTTACGCAAACGGCCTTCTGAATGTGTAATGAAAATGTCAATCATTAAAAAGTGTTTAACTTACGGTCCAAAATATACATAAATAAGTAAACTTCCGATTAGGATAGGGTAAGGACTTTTATCTATATATGGGGGAGAAACTCGTGGAAAAATTGGTACGGGAACAATATGGACTTAGAGTGGCAGAGACATTCAGAGTAGGAAATTATGATGCTTTCTCATATCATCAGCACGTCTATTTGATTGTCCCGCTGTCACATATAGACGATGAAGAGCTTTATGAACTGTATAATATGAGTCAATTTCTGCTTGAACGCGGAGACCCGTTTGTAGCGGTTTTTTTGTTAACAAAGCAAGGGAATTTATATATAGAGTGGGAAAAAAGGAAATATGGAATTTTGAAAACCTCATATGTTCAAAGTGAGCGTGTGTATCAGGTGGGAAGAGAGCTCGCACGATTTCATCAAAAAGCAAGAAGCTATCCTTATCAGGTTTCAAAAATAAGCAGAATCGGCCAATGGAAGATGCTGTGGGAAAAGCGAACAGATCAGCTTGAAGGGTTTTGGCGCGGAAAAATCAGTTCGCAGCCGCTTGATTCGTTTGAAAAAATGTTCGCTGAATCTTTTCCATATTATATGGGCCTTGCCGAGAATGCGATTCAATACTTAGTGGACACAGAACTTGACGATGAGCCTCAGCCTATTGATTCAGCAACAGTCTGCCATCACAGATTCTATTCGGATACTTGGAGATCATCAGGACTTGTAAAAATCCCGACAGATTGGGTGTTCGATCATTGCAGCAGGGATATTGCCGAATATTTAAGAAACCAATTTTTCAATCAGCCAGAAACACTGCGTCAGGACGGGTTTTTACTTTTAGAGGATTATGACCGGACAACACCGCTCTCGTCTTTTTCATGGAGACTTATTTACAGCCGCCTGCTGCTGCCGATTCATTATTTTGAATGCATTGAAGATTACTATTTATCATCTGAAACGGATAAACCCTATTATGAAGCAAAGCTTTCGGAAATGCTAAAGAATTCCTCCAAGTATGAGGGTTTCCTGAAATCATATGCGCAATTACTGTCCATGCGGACGAAAAAAATCTATTTGCCGGCTATACATTGGCTATAAGACCTGTTCATTCCTCTCACACCATATGTGATAAGATAAAAGAAAATGGAAAAAGGGTGAGAGGATGAAAACGCCAAAAATATTCATAACAAGAAAATGTCCTGAAGAAAGATTGAAAGCGCTTAAAGAATTGGGTGAAGTGGAAATGTGGGAAAAGGAAGATGTCCCATGTCCCCGCGGTCTGCTGCTTGAAAAAGCTAAAGAAGCAGATGCCCTTTTAACGATGCTCTCCGATCAAGTTGACGAGGAGCTTCTTAATAAGGCAGAGAACGTAAAAGTGATTGCAAACCTTGCCGTTGGATACGACAATATTAATCTTCAATATGCCAAGGAAAAAAAGGTCATCATTACAAATACACCTGATGTTTTAACAAATACAACGGCTGACCTCACATTTGCGCTCATCCTAACAGCGGCAAGAAGGGTCGTTGAAGCGGCAGACTATGTGAAGGCTGGAAAATGGACTAGCTGGAGCCCCCTTTTGCTTGCGGGTGCAGATGTTCATCATAAAACAATCGGCATTGTCGGCATGGGGAAAATAGGGCAGGCTGTTGCAAAGCGTGCCAAGGGGTTTGATATGAATATCCTGTACCACAATCGGTCAAGAGATTACGATGCGGAGAATAACCTGGAGGCGGCTTATACAAGCTTTGATGAACTGCTGGCACAATCGGATTTTGTCGTCTGCATGACGCCGCTTACAAATGAGACGAAGCATATGTTCAATGCTGAAAGTTTCAGAAAAATGAAATCTTCAGCTCTTTTTATTAATTCTTCACGGGGCGGAACAGTTGTGGAAGAAGATTTGATAAAAGCACTTGAAACAGGTGAAATTGCAGGCGCGGGACTTGATGTATTTGAGCAAGAACCAATCAGCGCCGATCACCCGCTTTTAAAGCTGCCAAATACAGTAGCTCTCCCTCATATAGGCAGTGCAACGGCTGAAACACGTTACGCCATGATCGATTGCTGTGTTCAAAACATCCTGTCGGTTTTAACGGGGAAACCTCCAGTCACACCCTTAAATTAGATTACTTCTGCAAAGAACAGGGTATAGTCTTCTAAAACGGGAGGTTTCAAGATGAACAGTTTTTTAGTGCAATATACAGATTCAGAAACGATGGAGAGGGTCTTTGACGGACCCATCTTTGCAACCGAGGAAGAAGCCATGCTTGAGAAAGAAAAGCTTGAACGAAAAGGCCATTTTGATGTAACCGTTGAAAGCGAAAATGATATACAGCTTGACCGAGAATAAGTAAAATGACGTGCGATTCCCTCGCACGTCATTTTATTTTTATATTTTCCAAAAAATATAAACCTAGTATAATCAACAAAGAAAGCGATTACATATAAAATACTGAAAATTCTCTATTGATAAGCAATAGCACACTGTTTATAATGACAATAATAGAAAATGTCTATCATACATATACAAATGTATTTCTAAGAAGGACATCAAGGGAGTGGATAAATTCATGAAAGCAATTCAAGTTGGTTTATTGGGACTGGGAACAGTCGGAAGCGGTGTAGTGAAAATTATAAACGATCACCAGGATAAATTGATGCACCAGGTAGGCTGTCCCGTTAAAGTGAAAAAGGTCCTCGTACAGGATGTTGATAAAAAAAGACAAGTTGAATTTGGAAAAGGGCTTCTGACGAGAAATGCTGATGAAGTTATTCATGATCCTGAAATAGATGTCATTATTGAAGTAATGGGCGGTGTTGAGCATACAAAGGAATATATTCTTCAGGCTCTTCAGGCGAAAAAACATGTAGTAACTGCAAATAAGGATCTAATGGCCGTGTATGGCACGGAGCTTTTAGATGCGGCAACAGAAAATGGCTGTGACTTATTCTATGAAGCAAGTGTTGCCGGCGGGATTCCGATTTTAAGAAGTTTAGTAGATGGACTTGCTTCAGACCGGATCAACAAAATGATGGGTATTGTGAACGGTACAACAAATTTCATCTTAACAAAAATGAGCAAACAGGGCAGTCCTTATGAAGAAGTGCTAAAAGAAGCACAGGATCTTGGGTACGCAGAATCAGATCCTACTGCGGACGTAGAAGGACTGGATGCTGCCCGAAAAATGGCGATTCTTGCCCGCCTTGGCTTTTCTATGCACGTAGATTTAGAGGATGTAAGTGTGAAAGGCATCAGTGAAGTAACAGATGAGGACATCAGCTACAGCAAGAGACTTGGATATACAATGAAGCTGATCGGCATCGCCAACCGCGATCACAATAAAGTCGAAGTCAGCGTACAGCCGACCCTGCTGCCTGATTATCATCCATTGGCTTCGGTTAATAACGAATATAACGCTGTGTATGTGTACGGGGAAGCTGTAGGAGAGACGATGTTCTACGGCCCGGGCGCGGGAAGCTTGCCAACTGCAACAGCTGTCGTATCTGATTTAGTAGGCGTCATGAAAAATATGAGACTTGGGGTAAATGGACGAAGCGCTGTTCTTCCTCAATTTGAAAAAGCATTGAAGCAGAGCGATGAAATCTATGCTCAGCATTTCCTCCGCATTCATGTAAAAGATCAAGTCGGAGCGTTTTCAACAATCACTTCCTTGTTCTCAGAACGCGGTGTCAGCTTTGAGAAGATTCTGCAGCTTCCGCTTAAAAACAGCAATCTGGCAGAAATTGTGATTGTTACGCATCAGGCATCAAACAAAGACTTTGATGAGATTTTGGCAAACCTGCTTGATCTTGAAGTCGTTCATGGCATTAAAAGCTCATATCGCGTAGAAGGGAACGGTTACTCATGATGTGGAAAGGTCTCTTAAATCAATACCGGAATTACTTGCCCGTAAATGATCAAACACCTTTACTTACGCTGAACGAGGGGAATACCCCTCTTGTTTTTTTACCGACTCTGTCAGAGAAGCTTGGACTGGAGCTATATGCGAAAACAGAAGGCGCCAATCCAACGGGTTCTTTTAAAGACAGAGGCATGGTGATGGCTGTTGCAAAAGCGAAAGAAGAAGGCAGTGATACTGTTATCTGTGCTTCTACTGGAAATACATCCGCTGCTGCAGCCGCCTATGCAGCCAGAGCGAAAATGCGATGCATTATCGTCATTCCTGACGGGAAAATTGCATTTGGAAAACTGGCACAGGCTGTGATGTACGGAGCAGAAATCATTGCGATCAAGGGGAATTTCGATCAGGCGCTGACAATGGTCCGCAGTATGTCTGAGAAGCTTCCTATTACTCTTGTAAACTCTGTGAACCCTTACCGTCTTGAAGGGCAAAAAACAGCTGCATTCGAGCTTTGCGACGCATTGGGAGCTGCTCCTGATATTCTGGCAATTCCTGTCGGCAATGCGGGCAACATTTCTGCTTATTGGAAGGGCTTTTTAGAATATGACAGCATGCATCAGACTGGCCTCCCTCAAATGCAAGGCTTTGAAGCAGAAGGAGCTGCTGCCATTGTGCGCAATCAGGTGATTGAAAACCCTGAAACAATTGCGACTGCCATTCGGATCGGCAACCCGGCAAGCTGGGACAAAGCCGTCAATGCAGCTGAGCAATCCAGCGGATTTATTGATGAAGTAACAGACGCGGAGATTATTGAGGCCTATCAGCTTTTGGCGAAGACTGAAGGCATTTTTGCAGAGCCTGCTTCATGCGCTTCCATTGCAGGGTTAATAAAGAGTGCCAAGAAAGGCGTTTATAAAAAGGGAGCTAAAGCAGTTGCTGTCTTAACAGGAAATGGATTAAAGGATCCAAACGTGGCTGTTGATCTCTCAGAAATTAAACCAATCGTGCTTCCGAACGATGAACTTGCCGTTATGGAGCAGCTTAAGGGAGTTGGTGCATGGTGAAGGAAGGCGACATGTTAAAGATAAAAGTTCCTGGAAGCACGGCAAACCTAGGACCTGGCTTTGATTCCGTCGGTCTTGCTGTTAATCGTTATCTGGAACTGAGGGTCATTCCTGCTGCAAAATGGTCTTTTATTCCGTTAAATGAGGAAATGCTCGATATTCCAAGAGATGAAGAAAACCTCATTTATCAAGTGGCGAAAAGAGTGGCATCTTCTTATGAATCTGCACTGCCCGCCTGTTCAGTTGAAGTCTGGAGCGATATTCCGATGGCACGGGGGCTGGGAAGCAGTGCTGCTGCTATCGTGGCGGGTGTTGAACTTGCAAATGAATTATGCGGCTTGCAGTTAAGCATGAAAGAAAAGCTGCATTTGGCCAGTATTATTGAAGGTCATCCGGATAATGCAGGAGCATCCTTGTACGGAGGATTAGTTGTGGGACTCCATCAGGAGCAAGAAACAGAATTGGTGGCTGTTCATGAAGTCGACATTGATCTAGTGGCAGTTGTCCCGCCATACAAGCTGTATACTAAAGATGCCCGCGACGTGCTTCCCGGATACTTGGAATACACCGGGGCGGTAGAAGCAAGTGCAGTCAGCAATGTTTTAGTAGCAGCTGTTCTTTCAAACAATTGGCGTCTTGCAGGGAAAATGATGAAGAAAGATTTATTTCACCAGCCTTACCGCGGAACTTTGATTAAGGAGCTTTCGAAAGTACAGGAAGCGGCTATGGATGCAGGTGCATATGGCGCAGCACTCAGCGGTGCGGGCCCGACTGTCCTTGCATTTACGGCTAAAGGGAAAGGGAAAACACTCGCTAAACTGCTTAAAGCTCAATTTCCTAAATGTGAAGTTGATGAGCTGACACCAGTCTTAGAGGGATCAAATGTTTATTATGAAGCCTGCACTGGACAAGTTCGGGATTCGATTGGATAGAGCATTCTCATATGAGGATGCTTTTTTAGTCGTTTATGAAATTATTAGTGGAAATAGGTTGTGGATAATGAAATTAAGTTATCTCCGGCAAGTGTAAGCGCCTAGATCCTCAGTCAGAACGAATCCGCCAAAAGTAGGGACCCGGACTTTTCTGCCGGATTCTTATCTGCCTGCGCGGGCCTTGGCGCCTGCGCTTTTGTTCTTTTGGGATCATGATCTATTTTAATCTGCTTTAGGAGGAAATTTATTTAGCTTGTCGAAATAAATAGAATGCCGGAAAAAATTATAGGGAAAGTTTGGTGTTGATCAAAATGGAAAGTATAAAGCAAAAAAGAGGGATGACAGCGGAAGACTTATACAAGCTGAAATCCGTCAATGATCCTCAAGTTTCACCGTGCGGCACAAAAGCCGTTTACGTTCAAACATCCATTCATGAAGAAAAACATCAATACATATCGAATCTATTTTTAACTAATTTGGAAAAGAATACTTCCAGTCAATGGACATACGGTGAAGGTAAAAACACATCCCCGAGATGGTCTCCTGATGGAAGCAGTCTAGCATTTCTATCAGACCGCAATGGACTGAATCAGCTTTTTCTCATGTCTGCAGCAGGCGGGGAGGCTAAAGCCCTCACAAAAGAACATCTATCTGTCTCACAGCCTGTCTGGAGTCCGGATGGAACGAAAATCCTTGCAGCCATTTCTTTGGCGCCGTCAGACGAATTAGACAAAGAGGATAAGGATGAGAAGAAGCAGCCGGAGCCGCTTGTCGTGGATGATATGAGGTATAAGTCTGATGCAGCGGGTTTTGTAAAGAATCGTAAAAGACAGCTTGCAATTATAGATGTAAAAACAGGGGAGCTTGAGCTTATCGGCTCAAGGGAGTTTGATTATAACGACGGAGCCTGGTCCCCAGACGGGAAATCGATTGGGTTTACTTCGAATATGACGGATGATCCCGATCAAACGTTAATCTCAGACGTTTTTATTCTATCTTTAGAAACTAACGAGCAGCAGCAGCTGACAAACAGCAATGGATTCTTTGGCAATCTATCCTGGTCGCCAGATGGAAGCTATTTGTCTTTTCTGGGTCATGAAAAAGAATTCCAAAGTGCAACTTTCTCAAAAATTTGGCTGTACAGCATGAAATCAGGAGAGTTAACGTGCTATTCAGCTGACTGGGACGTTCACATCAGTGATGCCGTTGTAGCTGATTTTATATCAGGCAGTGTGTATCCAGGCCTTATTTGGACAGAGAACAGCCAGGGATTTTATTTTATTTTAACCGATCAGGGCAATACGGGAGTCTATTATGGCTCACTTGAAGGACAAACCCTTCCGGTAAGATTTGAACAGGAGCATGTATACGGATTATCGGTTCACACTGGCAGTCATACCGCAGTTCTTGGCATCAGCCGTCCCGATCATCCTGGGGATCTGTATTTCTTTGATTTTAGTACAGGGGAAAATCGTCAGCTCACAAATGTTAATGAAGAATTCTTGCAGAAAATTGAACTTGCTGTTCCTGAAGCAATAGAGTGGAAGGCAGAAGATGGACTTGAGCTACATGGCTGGATCATGAAGCCGGCAGGATTTAAGGATGGCGAGAAATACCCGCTCGTTCTTGAAATTCACGGCGGACCCCACGCCATGTATGCCAATACCTATTTCCATGAGTTTCAGATGCTTGCTTCAAGCGGGAAAGCCGTCCTCTATACAAATCCTCGGGGAAGCCATGGATATGGACAGCATTTTGTAGATCAGGTTCGCGGTGATTATGGCGGAAGCGACTATACCGATTTAATGAGTGCAGTAGATTATGCACTTGAAACCTATGATTATATTGATAAAGATCGGTTAGGTGTAACAGGCGGCAGTTATGGCGGTTTTATGACGAACTGGATTGTGGGTCATACAAACAGGTTTAAAGCAGCTGTCACGCAGCGTTCAATCAGCAACTGGATCAGCTTCTACGGAGTGAGTGATATCGGCTACTACTTTACAGAGTGGGAAATCGGCGGAGATCTAATCAATGATTTTGATAAACTCTGGCACCATTCACCGTTAAAATATGTCACAAACGTAGAAACGCCTCTTTTGATCCTTCATGGCGAAAAAGACTACCGCTGTCCTGTTGAGCAGGCTGAGCAGCTTTATATCGCATTAAAGCGCCTGAAAAAAGAAACAAAATTTGTGCGCTTTCCAGAAGCTAACCATGAATTATCCAGAAGCGGGCATCCTAAGCTTCGGATTGACCGGTTAAATCATATCAAAGGCTGGTTCGACGAGTATCTATAAACAGAAAAAAAGATGGTGAGCGGGCTCACCATCTTTTCATTTTAAGAGATAAGAAAGTATAAAGTTTTGCGCTTCGATGTCTAGCTCCATCGCCCAACTCCTCGGCCAGAACGGAACTGCAAGTAAAGGCAAAAAGCGCCTTTACTTGCAGTTCCTTATCTGTCATGCCTGCGCTAAACGGGCGCTTGCGCTTTTCTTATTAGAAAACTTGTTCTACTTCCACAACACCCGGAACTTCTTCAAGAAGTGCGCGTTCGATTCCAGCTTTAAGTGTAATGGTTGAACTTGGGCAGCTTCCGCAAGCTCCTAAAAGGCGTAATTTTACAATGCCGTCTTCTATATCAACCAGCTCACAATCTCCGCCATCACGAAGCAAGAATGGACGTAATTTATCTAATACTTCCTGTACTTGTTCTACCATTTGTGTTTCTGTTGTCAAAATAATCGACTCCTTCCTTATCCTGCTATTATATTCAAAAAACCGCTGAAAATCTATTCATATGATTGATGTAATATCTGTTAATGCCACTATTTTAACATATTCCGCGCCGAATAAAAACGGATACTTTCAGCAGATAAGTTTTCATGGAAAAAAAACGCTTACTCCCTTACAATGAAACTTAAGAAAAGGGGGAATACGATGAAAAAACAAGTGGAAGTGTGTATTTATGGAGCTGAAGTACTATGCCCAAGCTGTGTGAATCTCCCCTCATCAAAAGAAACATATGAATGGCTGGAAGCAGCAATTTCAAGGAAATTCCCGCAGCAGCAGTTCAAAATAGAATATGTCGATGTGTTTGCGCCTCAAGAAAATCCAGAGAAAAAAGGTTTTGCAGAGAAAATCGCAAATGACGAGTATTTTTATCCGTTAGTTGTCATCGATGGAGTAGTAGTAGGGGAAGGCAATCCGAAACTGAAAACCATTTATGCTGAAATGGAGAAGCATGGGTATGTTTCTGCATAATATTTCTATATTTGTTCATTTTAATGACACTTGATGTTAGAAAAACTGCTTTACACGTAAACCAGTCTGGATAATCCTTCGATTCCAAGAAAATACGTGTCCGGCATATGATTGCCCGCTATGGAGCCTGCTTCAATTGTAAAAGAATACGGAGTTTGAACATGCTTGTAAAAGTATTTCAGCTTTGTCATAGGATTATAAACAAAGACAGGAGGCAGTTTCGGCACCAGATCGGTGGTGTTGACGAAGCGGATGCTATTCGGAACAAGCCGGTCATAGAGAGCCGCAAACTGCCCGTCTCCTACCCTAGGAGCCCCATAGTTATACATGACGATAGACCGGAATCCTGCGTTTGCCGCTGCATCGGCAGCGTGAAGAACAGCTAGTGCTCCCCCAAGACTATGCCCGGTAATAAAGAGATTTTTCTTTTTTGAGAGGGCTGAATACGTTTGGAAGATTTCGTCCCGGCACTGGGAATAGATCGACTGAAATCCCTGATGCACGAGGCCGCCGTTTTGAATATAGGGATAAGGAGTCTGGTGGATGGTGGCATCGGCGATCCAGTCTGCATCCGATTGTGTACCCCGGAATGCAATCACCACTGCATCGTCTGATTCGAGGATAAATCCGAACCATTCCATGACGCCGTTTGCGCTGGATTTGAAAGATTTTACCAGCTTGAATCCCGGAACAGGTTCCACCGGACCATTGTTTAAAAACTGGCGGTATGAATATACACACATATGGAGGAGAAATTCCACAAGATCTTTATTGTAAAAAGGTTTTCGTCTTGGCATATACATCTTCCACACCTCGCAGCAATAGGCTTATGCACTATCATACGCATGGAACGTAAAGAAGTGCCTGTATGGAAAATCGTTGAAAATACGTAATAAAGGATCTGTTGTAAAAGAGTATCAGCAACGATTAATCGTCCATGGTTACACAGTTCCAAATATGCGAGCCGAGTTTGAAGCGGTGCTGAAAGAAGGCAAATGGTCATACACATTTATTCCTGAAAATGAAGAAAAGGGGCTGTCCGGAAAATCAGTGAATACTGACTTTTGACAGCCTCTTTTTTAAAGAAAAACAGTGAAAATATACAAAAAAAATCGTCTCTATTAGTAGCCTGGCTGCTTTCAGTTAAAAAAGAACAAATAAAAAAAAGCAGGACGGAAAAACTGGTTATTTTTCCGTCCTGCTTTTTTTTTAGGAACTTATTGAAGAGCCCCTTTTTATTTATCCATTATGATACTTATACATCCATAGAATTCCTGACTTAAGCAAACGCGGAACTCGTCCAATAAGCGGCCGGTCATTCACAAGGCCGAAACCATGTTTCTTTCCAAGCGACCCAAGTACTCCTTTAAGCTTAAAGGCAGGGAAGTCCTGAGGCAGTTCTTCTCCATTCCACTTTTTAAGCAGAACTTGAACAATTTGTTCAGCTTGAGCTTCGGCAAGCTGAGCACTTGGTGCATGAGGAAGACTTGCGCAGTCTCCAACAACGAATGCATCTTCATGATGCGGAAGGTGATGCTGTTTTGTCAGGACGACACGTCCCTGTGGATCTTTGTCTACTGGAAGATCTCTGACGACTTTATTTGGCTGAATGCCTGCAGTCCATACGATGGCATCGTAAGAGACAGGCTCATCATGATTATATAGAACGTTTTGTTCTACTTTTGTCACGTTAGCACTGTTGATGATGGTTACTCCATGATCTTCAAACCAGCCTTGAACATATTTGCTCAAACGTTCTGGAAAACTGGAAAGAATGTTTTTGCCCCGGTCATAAAGTGTAATTTTAAGATCTTTTCGGCTTTCTCTGAGTTCACTCGCAAGCTCAACTCCGCTGAGTCCTGCGCCAACGATTGCAACAGAAGCACCGCCGCTTAAGTTATTAAGAAGCTGATACGTTTCTCTTGATTGATCGATTGTCTGGATGCTGTGTGTAAACTCTTTTGCACCCGGAACATTATGATACTTGTCCTCGCAGCCTAATCCGATAATAAGATCATCATATGAAATCGGTTCCTGATTATTCAGGTGAACTTTTTTTTCTTCAAGATCAACTGAAGTGATTTCCCCGAATGTTAAGTGCAAACGCTCATGCTCTGGAAAATCTACGCGGATGTGATGGTCTGAAATCGTTCCCGCAGCAAGTGCGTAATATTCCGTTTTTAAACAATGATAGGGATTTTTATCTATGAGTGTAATTTGCACATCTTCAGGCAGCTGACCTGGAAGAAGTCGATGAAGGACGCGCATGCCGCCGTATCCACCGCCAAGAATAACTAAGTTCTTCATTGCAGATTCCCCTTTTTCTCCTCTTAAAGTGAGTAATATTCTTATCTATAGGTTAATTCAGTGATTAAGAAAACCTTTGCAATATGCCATCTAAAAGTATAACGAATTTGATGATAAACCACAATATGTTATGAAAAAGTCATCTATTAATCTGTTAACCCGCTTATTAGTAAATCACTTTCATGAAAATGTGTTGGTATTTATGAAAAAAGTATAACATAAAACGTTAATTATTGACGATAGTACATAGAAAGAGGTAGCATAGGATTGCAGGTGTGAGGTGATGAAGTTGAAACCGATAATAGAATTTTGTATAAGCAATTTAGCGAACGGTTCACAAGCTGCTTTGGAAAAGTTAGAAAAAGATCCTAATCTGGACATTATTGAATACGGATGTCTTGGATATTGCGGAAAATGCTATGCTTCTCTTTATGCCCTTGTAAACGGTGAGGTTGTAACTGGGGAATCATCTGAAGAGTTAGTTAAAAACATATATGATTACTTGGATGAGAATCCTATGTTCTAGGAAAACGCGTACACTCAGTACGCGTTTTTTTACTGTTTAGGAAATTAAATAAGGTAATGGTTGTGGATAATGAAATAAAGTTATCTACGGCAAGCTCCAGCGCCTAGATCCTCGGTCAGAACGAATCCGCCTGTCGAATCAGAGCAAGGCGCTTTCGTTTTTCTTATGTACCGTCCACTTTTGCTTCATTTCCCTCATTTCGCTCCATCTGTCTTTTGCCATTTCGACGATCACTTTTTCCTCAGTGTTTTTTTGTTTTTCAATGACTTTTGAAAAGTAGAGTGCGGCCTGTGATTCATCATTTGATCTTCTGCTCAGTTCACCTATTAAATAGAGAACTTTCATTTCAGTTAAATGTGTGCCAGAGAAATCATCATTTATATAAGAAGCGATATATTCCTCTAAGGCTAATTTAAGAAAGCGATTCTCCTGTAATACCATCTGCTCCGTCCGGTAGAGCCAGGCAAGCCTTAAATAAAGTCCCCCCCATTGAAACGTGTTTTTCTTTTTTCAATACTCCTGAATAAATAGCAAGCTTGTATGTATGAATGGCATCTTTAACACTTCTCTTTTTGCAGAAATTCATGCTCCCCCAGTTTGCGCGTATCTTATTATTGATTATTTCCTCTGTTCTAAAAGGAAAAACAGGAGAGAATTCTTCTGACATTGAAAAACCGCAGGCAGGACACACATTTACATAGTAAAGAAGAGGACTGAATTCATTTTTACTATAATAAGAACAAAAATCAGTGTCATGATTGACCGCGAGTATGAAGCCTCTTTTTACTTTTTTTGTTGTATAGGTATGTTTGCAAATTGGACAATCTATATTCTT
Source organism: Metabacillus idriensis (assembly GCF_009674765.1). Taxonomy (GTDB): domain Bacteria; phylum Bacillota; class Bacilli; order Bacillales; family Bacillaceae; genus Bacillus_P; species Bacillus_P idriensis. The sequence goes on from NZ_WKKF01000002.1 coordinate 672,858, forward strand.
ATCATATAGGAAATCAAGCTTATTCATATAGTGTTCCTCCCATTAGTAAAACAGGGTAAATTGTAATGAAATCATACCATACATATAGGTATAAAGTATCATGAAATGGTAAATAGCCTTTTTTGAATAACTAAATCCATTCAGATGCAACCTAAGTTTGTGCAACTAGTTAATTTGTCGGAAAATATCATTATTTGTCACAATGATATAGACATACCCGCTATCGCCTGTTATTTTAGACACATCAAAAACGATTGACTGAGGTGAAGAAATGATCAATTTTTTATGGGGGCTAATGGGAATTGCAGTCCTTTTTGCCATCGCTTTTCTCCTATCGGAACGAAAAAGTCATATTAAAGTCCGCACGATTCTTGGCGGCCTTGCCATTCAGCTTTTATTTGCATTTCTGGTATTAAAATGGGAGCCTGGAACGAGAGCTTTTAAAGGGCTGACAGAATCTGTACAGAACCTTGTAGGTTATGCCAGTGAAGGGATTGGATTTCTATTTGGTTCACTTGGAGATCCATCACAGCCAACAGGCTTTATCTTCGCATTTAATGTTCTGACAATCATTATTTTCTTTTCTTCGTTAATTTCTGTTTTATATCATATTGGGGTTATGCAGTGGATTATCAGAATCTTAGGCGGCGGTTTATCGAAATTACTAGGGACAAGTAAAGCAGAATCGCTTTCTGCTGCTGCTAATATCTTTGTAGGGCAAACGGAAGCTCCTTTGGTCATTAAACCGTACATAGCAAAAATGACAAAATCAGAATTGTTCGCTGTCATGACAGGGGGTCTTGCTTCTGTTGCGGGATCTGTACTGTTCGGATATGCTGCTCTTGGAGTTCCTCTTGAGTACTTGCTTGCTGCAAGTTTCATGGCTGCGCCTGCAGGGCTTATTATGGCAAAAATGCTTATTCCGGAAACGGAAATGCCTGAAACGATGGAAGGCGTTAAGATGGAAAGTGATGAAGATACTGCAAATGTAATTGATGCTGCTGCAAAGGGAGCATCTGTAGGACTTCAGCTTGCCTTGAATGTTGGGGCGATGCTTTTAGCTTTTATCGCTTTGATAGCACTTTTAAACGGAATCCTTGGTTTTATCGGAGGGATTTTTGGAGCTTCTAACTTAACACTTGAATACATTCTTGGGTTTGTCTTTGCACCTCTTGCCTTTATCATCGGAGTTCCTTGGGAAGAAGCTGTGAAGGCAGGAAGCTTTATCGGTCAAAAGCTGGTACTGAATGAGTTTGTTGCCTATTCAAATTTTGCACCGCAGCTTGATGCGCTGTCAGATAAAACGGTAGCTATCATAAGCTTTGCACTTTGCGGATTTGCCAACCTGTCATCTATTGCCATTTTGCTTGGAGGACTTGGCGGGATGGCTCCAAGCCGCCGTCAGGATATTGCACGGCTTGGTTTTAAAGCAATAGCTGCAGGAACACTTGCCAACCTTTTAAGTGCGGCAATTGCAGGGATGTTTATGTTTTAATCATAGTAGGATCACGAATAAAAGCTCCCTGCACCAAAGCAGGGAGCTTTTATTATCTATAACAAACGGGGGATATTTCTATTGTGATCCTGTTTCCAGCATTTTATACTTATAAAAAGAAAAAAAGAGGGAGAACAGTATGAAACAATTCCGATTTACTAAAATGCATGCACTCGGCAACAATTATATATATGTAAATATGTTTGAAGAACAAATTGAAGAATCAATGCTTCCTCAGCTTGCAAAAGAAGTATCGAATGTATTTACCGGCATCGGATCAGATGGAATGATCTTAATTTGTCCATCTGAGAAAGCGTCAGTAAAGATGAGGATTTTCAACAGTGATGGGTCAGAAGGGAAAAACTGCGGAAATGGTCTTCGCTGCGTTGCGAAATATGCATTTGAGAATAAACTGATAGAAAAGAAAGAATTTTCGATTGAAACACTCTCGGGTTTGGTTCATGCTAGGCTTGAAGTGGAAGATGGCGAAGTCAGCAGAGTAACAATCAATATGGGTCAGCCTAAGCTTAATCGGGCTGAAATTCCTATGGCTGGCACTCCTGATGAAAAAGTCATAAACGAACAGCTTGAATTTGACGGCAGTGTCTATCATGCTACAGCCGTTTCAATGGGGAATCCGCATCTAATATTTTATGTGGACAGCATTGAATCAGCGCCAGTATTAACACTTGGACCAAGAGTTGAGAAAGATCCCCTTTTTCCTGATTGCATCAATGTTGAGTTTGTTGAAGTGGCAGCGGAAAATGAACTTCACTTCAGAGTGTGGGAAAGAGGTTCCGGTGTTACTCAGGCATGCGGTACAGGTGCTTGTGCAGCCGTTGTCTCTTCTGTTCTTAATGGGCATACGAAAAGAGGGCTGGATACAACTGTCCACCTTGCTGGAGGAGATCTTCTGATCAACTGGACCAAAGAGGGTAATGTTTTAATGACAGGTCCTGCAGAGGTTATTTGTACAGGGGTCTACTTCTACGACAAATAGCAAAGTGTTTCATTTGAGAGTTCCAAATAGAAAGGGTATACTTACTGTATAGCCTTTGGATGATTGGCAAAGGAGGAACAAGAAAATGAATGATTTTGTACTAATTACTGAAGCGGCAGCTTATCAGATAAAAGATATGATGAAAGAAAACGGTGAAGAGCAGGCTTTTCTGCGCGTTGGTGTGAAAGGCGGCGGCTGCAGCGGTTTATCGTACGGCATGGGTTTTGAACAAGAACCGAATGATGACGACACTCAATTTGAAGTGCATGGCATCAAAGTGCTTGTTGATAAAGAAAGCTCCCTTATTTTAAAAGGGACAAAAATTGATTTTAAAGAGTCCCTTATGGGCGGCGGATTCACGATTGATAATCCCAATGCCATTGCTTCATGCGGATGCGGTTCATCTTTTAGAACGGCTTCGAATACAGGTACTCCTGAAGAGTGCTGATTGTAACAGAAAAAGACATTTCATTAGCCTGAAGCTAGTGAAGTGTCTTTTTTTCTTATTTTTTTCTTTTATAAACTATGATGAAAATAAGGATGAAAGTCACAGCAAAAACGATAACCCCCATTAATCTATTGGAATCAAGCTGATGCTCTAAATTCACTTGCTTTTCAGGTTCTTTTCCTGCACCGAGAACCCTTATGTCATCCCCTGCGTCTGTAACTAAAGCTGTTCGCTCGCATAACCCTGTCTCAAGGGTATTCTTTTCCCCGTATGCATAAATAAGATAAATTTGCCCTTCAATAAAATCAAAACCGCAGCCTGCTGAATCTCTTTCTGTTTCAATTATTAGCTGTGATTGAGAAGGGCCTTTCCAAATTTGATTGACCTCTATTAACGCTTCTTTCTTGCTGTTTTCAATTATTTTTAACACTTTTCCTGAAAAAATGGCCGTTTTGTTTTCTAATTCAGATTGAACAGAAGACGGCTGTGCACAAGAGCAAGCATAGCCTTTTTCTTCATTTACAAAAAAGATGCCTGAAATAAACAATAAGCAAAGAATGATTTTCAATTTCATCTATTTTCCCCCTTTAAACACCATAGTCGTTAAGAAGTAAGAATAGGTTACATTTTCCATAAAAAACATAGGACAAATATTGGGCATATAGTATTGATGTGTGAATTGAGAAGGGAGCTTGAATGATGAATTACTATCCATATCCATATCAGATGTATAATCAATTTCGTCTGTCATCAACAGATGAATTAAATGAGGGCTTGTATAAATGGGTGAAATTGACCTTTATAAACGGTACGGAAAAAGAGGCATTTGTATTCTACTTAGATAAACCATCTGGTGCGGTATTTATTTTGTCCTTTCCTGCACTAACGACAAGTCAGGTAAATGTGAATGATATCAAATCCTTCGAAGTGATGCCGAAACCTCCAAAAATGGAAGAAGAGGCTCCCCAAGAAGAAGAAGGACAAACTGAAGCTGAGGAGCAGGAGCAGCCGCAAGAAGAGGAGCAGGAGCAGCCGGAATCTCCACAGAATGGCGGGGGATCTCCACCTGAAGGCGGTCAAGAAAGTCCGTTCGGCCAAATGCCTGGAATGGATCAAGGCGGAGGTATGCAGGGAGGCCTGGAAAGTCCGTTCGGCCAAATGCCGGGAATGGGTCAAGGCGGAGGTATGCAGGGAGGCCAGGGAAGCCCGTTCGGCCAAATGCCGGGAATGGATCAAGGAGGCATGCAGGGAGGCCAGGGAAGCCCATTCGGCCAAATGCCGGGAATGGACCAAGGAGGAGGCGTGCAGGGGGGCCAGGGAAGTCCGTTCGGCCAAATACCGGGAAGTAGTGATCAAAGCAGCATGCCGTTTGGCGGACAGAGATATCAACAATGGAATCAGCCGGTGTATTATAATCCTTACAGCAATTACTGGCAGAGCTAAAAGAGGTTTATTCCATAAAAAAGAGGAAAAGCAGACCGCTTTTCCTCTTTTTTAGGAGTAATATTTATTTATTTTTCAAACAAACTTGTGCTGTGAAGCGGCTGAACTCTTGCTTTTGGATCCATATAAGCTTTCGCGTTGTTAACCGCGGTTGGAGCTTCTCCAAATCCGCTTGCGATCAGTTTTACTTTTCCTTCATAAGTGCAGATGTCTCCTGCAGCATATATTCCTTCTACGTTTGTTTCCATTTTGCTGTTAACGACAATCGAATTTTTTTCAATTTCAAGACCCCAGTTCTTGATTGGGCCAAGAGATGAGACGAATCCAAAGTTCACAATGACAGAATCCACATCGATGACTTCTTTGCGGTCGCCTTTCACTTCTTCTAATACTACTTGCTCAATATTTTCTGTACCTGTTAATTCTTTTGGTACAAATGGTGTGAGAACTTGTACTTTTGAGTTATTCAAGTTTTCAACACTATGCTCATGAGCACGGAACTTATCTCGTCTGTGCACAAGTGTTACTTTCTCGGCAATTGGCTCAAGCATAAGCGCCCAGTCAACAGCAGAATCTCCGCCTCCGCAAATAAGAACTCTCTGTCCTGCAAACTGATTTAGATCATCAATGAAGTAATGAAGATTTGCTTTTTCAAATGAAGCAGCTTCTTCAAGTTCAATTTTACGGGGCTGGAACGCACCATTTCCTGCAGTGATGATAATCGTTTTAGAATAATGGATTTCCTGATCTGTTGTTAATTTGAAGACGCCATCAGCTTGTTTTTCAACTGTATCTACCGCTTGCTCTAAGCAGACAGTCGGCTCAAATTTAGCCATTTGTTCTTTTAGATTGTTAACTAGCTCCTGTGCGCGCACTTTAGGAAATCCTGCAACATCATATATGTATTTTTCAGGATATAAGGCAGAAAGCTGTCCGCCTAGCTGAGGCAAGCTTTCGATAATTTTAACTGAAGCCTGACGCATGCCGCCGTAAAAAGCTGTGAACAAACCAACAGGTCCGCCGCCAATAATTGTTATGTCGTATACTTTTGTGTCTTCCTTCACAAATATCCCCTCGCTTGTAATTGATAATAATTCTTAATTATAACATATCATACCTCTTTAACATTTTCACCTGGTGACCTGAGTAAAGAGATGTGCCTTGTATAAGAATATGATTATTATAGAGAATGTTTTTATTTTTGTAAAATTCTTAACGTTTCTAATCCTTCAATTTGGTCTTGAAAAATAAATCGCAGATGCTATTATGTAATATAGGCATTATTTATATTCTATGTTACTACTTACAAAGTTTTCGGTATTATTTTGAAAAGTTAAGTGAACATTTTCACATACTTTTTTAGGCAAAACAAAATAAAATGTTGTGAAGCAGCGGAAGATAATCAGTATAGAATTTATTTCATTCTTTACAACAAATTCAGAAAAAAAGGTGGATGTGATTCGGTTGAGAAAGCCCAAAATAGTAGTTTTAGGTGCAGGTTACGGCGGATTAATGGCAGTTACACGTCTTCAAAAAATGATCGGTGTGAACGAAGCAGATCTTACATTGGTAAACAAAAATGATTATCACTATGAAACAACATGGCTGCACGAGGCATCAGCTGGTACTTTGCATCATGATAAAGCAAGATACCAAGTGAAAGATGTTATTGATAACAGCCGTGTGAAATTTGTGAAAGAAACAGTTGTTTCGATTAAGAAAGATGAAAAGAAAATTGTTCTTGCAAATGGCGAGCTTGAGTATGACTACCTTGTGATTTCTCTTGGATCTCATCCAGAAACATTTGGAATCAAAGGCTTGAAAGAGTACGCTTTCGGTATTACTAACATCAATGCTGCGCGCCAATTGCGCGAGCATATCGAATATCAATTTGCTACTTACAACACAGAAGAAGTAAAACGCGACCAGCGTCTTGCAATCGTTGTGGGCGGAGCTGGCTTCACTGGCATCGAGTTCCTGGGAGAGCTTGCTAACCGTGTTCCTGAGCTTTGCCGCGAGTACGATGTTGATCATAAGAAAGTACGCATTATCTGTGTAGAAGCTGCTCCAACAGCTCTTCCTGGATTTGATCCAGAGCTTGTAGAATACGCTGTTAACCACTTAGAGCGTAAAGGTGTAGAATTCAAGATCGGAACTGCGATCAAAGAATGTGTAGAAGATGGTATTATTGTTGCTAAAGACGACGTAATGGAAGAAATCAAAGCTGATACAGTTGTTTGGGCAGCAGGTGTGCGCGGAAACAGCATCGTTGAAGAAGCTGGTTTTGAAAATATGCGCGGACGTGTAAAAGTTGATTCTTACCTAAGAGCTCCTAACCATGAAGATGTATTCATTATTGGCGACTGTTCTCTAGTGATCAACGAAGAAATCAACCGTCCATATCCTCCAACGGCTCAAATTGCGATGCAGCAAGGTATTACAGCTGCTAAAAACATTGCTGTTGCCGTTCGTGACCAAGGTGAAATGGAAGAATTCAAACCAGACATCAAAGGTACAGTTGCTTCACTTGGCGAAGATGATGCTGTAGGTATGGTATTTGGCAAGAAAGTAATGGGAACAAAAGCTTCATTCATGAAGAAAATGATTGATAACCGTGCTCTCTTAATGGTTGGCGGAGCTGGATTAGTCGTTAAAAAAGGGAAATTTAAATTTTTCTAAGAAGTAGAGTAAAATAAAAGACAGAAGCCTTGTGCTTTTGTCTTTTTTTATAGTGTCAGAATTCATATTTGTTATGCTTCATAGTAATTGGAAACGGCCCGCAAAACCGAATAACGGTATTAGAGGGTAAGGAAACGCGGGAATCGTACCCCGTAAAACCGAATAACGGTATTGGAAGGTAAGGAAACGGCTGAATCGTACCCCGCAAAACCGAATAACGGTATTGGAGGGTAAGGAAACGCTCGAATCATACCCTGCAAAACCGAATAACGGTATTGGAGGGTAAGGAAGCGCTCGAATCATACCCTGCAAAACCGAGTAATGGTATTGGATGGTAAGGAAGCGCGGGAATCGTACCCTGCTAAACCGAATAACGGTATTGGAGGGTAAGAATGTCACGGATAACCTCTCCAAAAAATGAAAGCAGAGAATACCTCCCGTTTCCCGCTCCAGTAGCAGCGATCAAAGATTCCTAAACCTGTTAACACATAAAAAGGCGGGACCAGGACTTTTCCGTCGGATACTTATCTGCCTATCGGATTTGACCAAGGCGCTTGCGCTTTTCTTGTTGGGAAATTGAATGAAATATAAAAAGTAAAAAGGGGAGATTAAAGTGGCAAATAAACGGGGGAATGTATGGATTGCTGTTTCTGGTGTAGTAGAAAACGAAAACGGGGACTGGCTTGTCGTAAAAAAGAAATACGGCGGATTGAAAGGGAAGTGGTCTTTTCCTGCAGGATTTGTGAATGAGGGGGAAACGGTGGATGAAGCGATTGTTCGGGAAATTCATGAGGAAACCGGAATAGAAGCAGAAGTTCAAGGCGTCATTGGGATTCGGTCAGGCGTCATTCAAAATACGATCAGTGATAATATGATTATTTTTAAATTAAAGGCGAATTCTTCTACAGTTATTGTACAGGAAGATGAACTGTTTGAAGCTGCTTTTTTTCCGCCGCAAATTCTTAAGGGAGACGAGAATGCATCGCTTCTGCTTCAGTCATTTGCAGAAGAAGCATTTGAGAAAATGCTTTATAAAATTGAAGGCCTGAACCCTGGCGATCAGTTTGGATACACTTCATATCGTATATTTTTATAATTTTCAAAATAATAAGAAAAATTGAGAAAAAAGAAGGATGAGCTTGATGTATTCGCTTACATCAACAATCCCGTGAGATTTTCTCCCTTTATCCTTTACAAAGAACCTGATATAGTATCTTCAATATCTAAAAAGAGATACTTGACAAAGGGGAGAATAGATGATGAATACATCTGCTATCGATAAGAAAGAATGTCCATATTGTTCAGGTAAAGGTTATTTTCAATTGCTTCTTGGCGGTTCAGAGACGTGCGATTGCTGCAACGGAACTGGAAAGAAGTCTTCATAAAACGTTCAATGTTTTTCCGATTGACTGAATATCGCTTGTTCAGTACACTTAAATAGGTGTACTGGAGGCGATAACTTGTTTTTACCTGTATTGATGATTTCGATGCTTTTATTCTTTGTTTTATTTTTTGGAATCGGTTTCTTGCTGAATATGCTGCTACGCATGTCTTGGATCATGGCTATTATCTATCCGATTGTCTGTATATTGATTGTAGATAATGTGAGATTCACCGAGTACTTTACCTCACCTGGATCCTCTTTTTCATCCCTTGGAGAGCGTATTCTGTCTTTGGCTTTGGCAGATATTCTAATTCTTGTGTGCGGTTTTATCGGTGCAGTTGTGTCTGGAATTGTTATTAACATGCTCCGCAAAAGAGGATATCAAATGTTTTAAAATGTGATCTGTACATCGTGTGCAGGTCTTTTTATTTTTGGTAAAACTAAACTTGTAAAATATGGATTCCTTTCTATCCTGAATATTTCGTTTGCCATTTGGAAACGATTATGGATGTGAGAGGAGTGAACACATCGTAAATGGATAGGACGAAAACCTGGTCAAGGCGTCTATTAATGACACTATTATTACTAGTGGCGCTCGGTACCACTTTAAAAGCTTTTTCAGGTGCAGAGGCAAAGGATCTGCCTGTTTTTAATGGGTGGAGCAAGGGCATATTGGAAAGTGAAGGGCATCCTTATAAGCTGACGGGACTCATCCCTAAATCTCTGCACAGTGAAAAAACGGTCGCAGCCGCGATTTCTTCAAGCGGAAGCTCATTAGATCAAATATCGCTTGAAAATGAAATTGACTGGTCACAATACCCTAAGCAAGAAGTAACAGCAACAGGATATACAGCTGGCTATGAATCAACAGGCAAAAAACCTGAACATCCGGAATATGGCATTACGTATTCTGGAGTAAAAGTGAAAAGAGATTTGTATTCAACCATAGCAGCTGATTTAAGTGTGTTTCCGGTAGGAACCATTCTGTTTATTCCAGGTTACGGCTTTGGTGTTGTAGCAGACAAGGGCGGTGCGATAAAGGGGAATGAACTGGATCTTTATTACGATACTGTTGAAGAAGTCTTTCAATTTTGGGGCAAAAAAACGTTAGACATATATATCGTCCAAAAAGGCAACGGACGGTTAACTGAAAAAGAACTGGCGAAATTGAATGAAAATAAGTCGATGCAGGCATTTCGTCAAAAATACATGAAACCCAAAACGAAAAGTTAATGATGGATGGCGGGATTGATGAAAACCGCTTTAGGTCTGGTACATTTTTGCTGAACAATTCGAGTGTTTTTTCTAGATTAGTCCAATGACTTGGAATTAATCTCAAAAGTATCGGGATGCGGTATTCTCAGTCACGGAAAAAGCCCAGGTTTTTAACCTGAGCTTTTTCTATGTAGTAGAAGTTAGGGAATCTTTCTCTTCAGGCTGCGGAAAGTGGTCCGGATGAAGGATGGCTGCAAGTTTCGCAAGTCCATTTAAGAGCCTTGGTGATGGTCTGCAATAAAGCTGTTCCTCAAGCAGATGAATGCGATTCTCTCTGACGGCAGCAAGGTTTTCTGCCGATTCACGCTTTAAAACATGCTGGACTTTCATCCTGCTTTGCTTAACGCCGACCCAAGCAAGACAAATATGATCAGGATTCCTGCGGATAATGTCATCCCAGCTGGTTTGGACACTCGCAAGCTCAACATCACGGAAACTATTGCGCCCTCCTGCCAGTTCACACATTTCAGTCAGCCAATTTACTTGACCAGGTGTGAAAATGGGATTAGGCCACCATTCAAAATAAACATCAGGATAATGATCAAGCTTTGAGGATTTTTCTTTATAATCATTTAAAATTTGATGATAACGCGAAACAACTGCGGCAGCTTCTTTTTCCTTGCCTGCAGCAATGCCTACAGCCATTAAATCATTTCCTATATCCTCGAAAGACTGAGGGTTTAATACAAGGTGAGGAATCTTTCTTTTTATAAGTTCGTCCACGTTTTTTTCCATACCAGGCACACTCAATGAAGCGAGAACAAGGTCAGGCTCCAATTGTTCAACCAGATCCATATTAATGGACAGGTCAGGTCCAAGGCGCGGCAGATCATTCACTTGCTCAGGCCAGTCAGAATAATCATCAACTGCAATCAGATCGTCAGTCAGACCTAAATAGGCGGCAAGCTCTGTATTGCTTGGGCAAATAGATATTAGCCGCAAAATAATTCCTCCTTTACAATATGAATAGGTAGTGCAGAAACAGCGCTAATAAGATTCCAGTCAGGCCCCCGAAGAATACTTCAATAGGCTGATGCCCGAGAAGTTCTTTCAATTTCTTCTGCTTTTCTTCTTCTTCCTGCTGTGGCCATGATTTTGCCTCGCCTACAAATGTATTAAAATCAGTTACGAGTTTATTAAGAACTGTGGCCTGCTCTCCGGCATGTCTTCTTACTCCCGTAGCATCAAACATGGTGATGATGGCAAAAACGGCTGAAACCGCAAAGAGGGAAGAAGCAAGCCCATTATCAAGAGCGACTCCCGTTGCAAGTGCCGTGACAGCAGCAGAATGGGAACTTGGCATCCCCCCTGTGCTAAAAATAAGGGACCAGTCAATTTTACGGGTCGCAATATACGTAATCGGGACTTTTACAAATTGCGCAAAGAAAATGGCTGCAAGGGAAGCTAATAGCGGGAAATTAAGCAGTATCTCCATGAAGTCGGACATCCTTTCGGTTCGAAAAATAAATGTTCTGTTATTGACTGTATGGTATAGTTCCATGCATTCATGCCCTTATCCTCTGTCATTTGTTCAAATAGTATAAAAACTTTTTATCCTTTGATACAATAAGGTCAGAGAGGAGTGCATGCCACGTGACTCTTTACCCAATGGAATATTATCAGTTTTTTATCCATTTTAATGAAGGCGATTATTATACTTGCCATGATTTGCTTGAATTAATCTGGCTGACTGAGAAGGATAATTTATTTCTAAAAGGTCTGCTGCAAATGACAGTTGCTATTTATCATTATGAATATGGCAATATTAAAGGAGCAAGGCTCATGATGCAAGCAGGACACTCTTACATACAGTCTTACCGCCCATTCCATTGGGGAGTGGACCTTGAAAACGTAAATGCATTCATTGAGGAATGCCTGATGATTATACCTGCAGGCATTCAGTCTGTTTCTTTTGAAGAAGCCGGGCAGCTGCCTAAATTGCCTGCTCTATTTCTATACCTTGAAGAAGACCCGGGGAAACCTAATTATTAATGGAGGTGTGCTTTCATGTTTCATATTCAGTCAACAATTAAATGGAACGAAGAAACAATCATCTTTGGATTGTTTCAAAAAAACGGCGAGTTTGAAGGTCCTTTAGCTGAGCTTGATCATAAGCTCGAAGGCCAAATTTCATCACTCGTAAAAGACGGCGATATTTCGTCCAGAAAGAAAGAAATATCAAAAGTTCATACTCTTGGTAAAATCGCTACAAAACGAATCTTTTTTGCGGGCCTCGGCAAAGAAAAGGAATACGATTTTGATGCAGCCAGAGAATCTTTTGCGAAGCTTTTCAAAACGCTGCAAAATGCAAAAATTCAATCGTTTTCGATCGTTCTTGATTCATTTACAAGTGAACATGTTCAAGGAAACGAAGCTGCTCATGCATTAGCTGAAGTTCTTCCGCTTTCTACATATAAAATACAGGATTATAAACAAAAATCAAATGAGCCTGAACGAAACCTCAACCAAGTGACAATCATCTCAAGCGATGACGAAGCTGAAATACGTTCAAGTCTAACTGTAGGTACTGCATTCGGTGAAGGAACAAATTCTGCAAGAACACTCGTCAACATGCCTGGAAACATATTGACGGCAACGGAACTTGCTAAATACTCGGCGGATATTGCCCAAAAATACGGCTTTGAATATGAAGTGCTTGAAAAAGAAGATATGGAGAAGCTGGGAATGGGAGCTCTTCTTGCCGTAAATAAGGGGTCTGATGAGCCGCCGAAAATGATCGTCCTTAAATATCAGGGCAAAGAGGAATGGACAGATGTCATTGGACTCGTTGGAAAAGGGATCACCTTTGATACTGGTGGCTACTCAATTAAGCCAAAAGACGGCATTGTCGGCATGAAATCAGATATGGGCGGTGCTGCAGCCGTTTTAGGTGCAATGGAGATCATCGGAAAGCTGAAGCCGGAACAAAACGTACTGGCTGTAATTCCTTCAACCGACAACATGATCAGCGGCAATGCATTCAAGCCTGATGATGTCATTGTCTCGCTTAGCGGAAAAACAATTGAAGTACTGAATACAGATGCAGAAGGCCGATTAGTTCTTGCTGACGGGCTCACATATGCCAAGCATCATGGCGCAAATTACTTAGTGGATGTTGCTACATTGACAGGCGGAGTCATCATTGCCCTTGGAACACATACAACAGGTGCAATGACAAATGATGAAGCATTATTTGAGCAAGTGCTGGAAGCATCCCACGAATGCGGCGAGCCAATCTGGCGACTTCCGATTACTAAAAAAGACATTGATAAAGTGCGCGGCAGCAAAATGGCGGATCTGAATAATTCCCCAGGCCGTGAAGGTCATGCCATCATGGCGGGAACGTTTATTGGTGAATTCGCAGAAGGAACGCCTTGGGTCCATTTAGACATCGCAGGAACAGCCACATCTAATAATGCAGATGACCTTGGACCTTCAGGGGGCACTGGCGTCATGGCCAGAACGCTTGCTGCTTTCGTGGAACGATTTGAGGTTTAATGACGGGAAAAGGCACTGATCAATCAGTGTCTTTTTTGCTGTTCATTTTGTTGATCGCGGTCGTAGTCCCCGCTCCGGAAAATGAGGATTATCATCAAAAAATACCGAATTCATCCCAATTTCACCCCATAAAATCCCCTTTTCTATTCATCAATCCACTGATTTTGCTCAATATCCTTTAGTCTGCTAATATAATAAAACTTTTGCATTGACACTAAAAAAGAAAGTATGTTATTTTAATTCTATTGAATTTTATCTCTCTAATACATTAGCATACTAAAGTATAAAGATTCCGGAGGTTTTATAGATGAATGCAGTAATTTTAGCTGTTTTGGTCATGCTTGTTTTAAGTTTGCTGCGGGTAAATGTCGTTTTTGCATTAGTTGCAGGCGCACTCGTAGGCGGTTTAACAGGCGGACTGAATTTAAAAACAACAATTGAAACATTTACGGGCGGTCTTGGCGGAAATGCCACAGTCGCATTAAGCTATGCACTGCTTGGCGCATTTGCAGTTGCCCTTTCTAAAACGGGTTTGCCTGATGCGATGGTGGAAGGTGCTGTAAAGCTTGTTGGCAAAGAAGGGGAAGACAGAAAGAAATCTCTTTCTAAGGTCCTTATATTGATGGTTATTTTGATCATTTCGATTTTCTCGCAAAATGTGGTGCCTGTTCATATCGCATTTATACCAGTATTGATTCCGCCCCTTTTAAAGGTGTTTAATCAGCTGGAGGTTGATCGCAGATTAATTGCAGTGGTGATTGCATTTGGATTAATCACACCTTATATGCTGTTGCCGGTCGGATTTGGAGCTATTTTCCACGATATTCTTCAAAAGAACATGGCAGCAGGCGGATTGAATGTAAGCCTTAAGGATATTCCGCAGGCGATGCTGATTCCATCAGCAGGTATGGTTGTCGGTTTAATCATCGCATTTTTTACTTACAGAAAAAAGCGAACATATGAAACAAAAGAGATTGCCGGGCAGGCTCCTGCTGTCTATACGAAGAAAACTGTCGGATTTGCTGTTCTTGCAATCATCGTTTCATTAAGTGTTCAATTGTTTCTTTCTCAGAAACTTGAAGTAGAAGGAATGATTTTTGGAGCTTTGGCAGGAATTACAGTGTTGTATGCTACAGGTTCAATGAAATGGAACGAGGCAGATCAGCTTTTAACATCCGGAATGAGAATGATGGCATTTATCGGATTTGTCATGCTTGCTGCTGCAGGATTTGCATCTGTTATGCAAGAAACGGGTCACATTGATACTCTCGTCAAAACGTCGGCTGATTTAGTTGGAGGAAATCAATCTCTTGCAGCAATTCTAATGCTGCTTGTCGGTTTACTTGTCACAATGGGTATTGGATCATCCTTCTCAACTGTTCCGATCATAGCAACGATTTTTGTCCCCCTCTGCCTTGAGCTTGGATTCAGTCCAATGGCGACCATTGCCCTTGTCGGTACTGCAGGAGCTCTTGGTGATGCTGGCTCACCTGCATCTGACAGCACATTGGGACCAACATCAGGCTTAAATGCAGATGGAGAACATAATCATATATGGGATACAGTTGTCCCGACCTTCCTGCATTACAACCTGCCGCTTCTGGTTTTTGGATGGATCGCGGCCATTGTCCTTTAATAGAAAAATAGAAAAACAGAAAAGGCCTCCTGCATAAATAGCAGGGAGGCCTTTTTAGATGATAGGCTCTGCTTGATAATAAGACGGCAGAGCTTTTCTATGGTGTCAGCATTTGCTTTTGTTATTTCACTCTCTCAACTAACTCTTCGTCATCCATTTCCAGGATTCTCTCCCAAAGTTCTGGCTGTCTTTTTAATAGAGTATTTTCGTAAGTTTCGCGTTCTTTTTCATCTAAAAAATAACGCTTCATTTGCAATATTGTCATGAAAGCTCACCTCTTTCATAAGATTTCACTTTAAGTATTTTCCAATTAAGGAATCTTTTATACATGAAATCTATGATACTGTAAGATTTTATCGAATTTTGTCTAGTTATGCAAGAATCTTTCCTGGAGAAGGAGATATAAATAGATGAATAGAACTAATTAGTATAAAAAAGATAGGGGTGCAGTGCATGAAATGGATGAAGCAGCATAAGTTTCTCACGGGTGCAATTTTTTTATTGCTATGCTGTGCGGGCATTGTTTTTTATATTTTCACTGAAATGATTCACACACCTGTTCAAAGTACAGAAGAAGTAAATAAAACGATTAATGAAAGTTCTGGCAAGCTTGCTGAAATTGATTTAAGCAACAATCCATTTCCAACAGGAGGAGCTACGATTACAGAAGATCAATTGCAGAAATACCTGCACGGGATGTCTCATCAAAAAGTGCAGGCCGAAGACAAGTGGGTGCACTTTGAAATTACGGAAGAGAGAATTTTGTACTTAATCAAACAAATTGAAAGCGACGAAAAAGCGTTTGATAACTCAGAATTATATTTGGATATACTGAGCAGGTGGCTTGAAAATGATTATTCAGAAGCAGACAGGGACCACAATGCAATATGGAGCCTTCAGGGGGGCACGATCGGGAAAGCAACGGGATTGCTGTCTGAGGAAGAAGAATTGAAATATCTTGAAGAAAATAAGAGTAAGATCAAATAAAAAACACATGATTTTTCCTCATGTGTTTTTTAAAGAGATAAGAAAGTATAAAATTTTGCGCCTCGATGTCTAGCTCCAATGCCCAACTCCTCGGCCAGAACGGCTCCGAAAGTATTGGCAAAAAGCGCCTTTACTGGCGGAGCTAAACTGGCGCTTGCGCTTTTCTTATTTGATATTTGAAGTTAAGCAGCGCGATGCTTTCCAAGACCTGTCGCTCTGTTTACAGCTTTATAAATGCGCGGAGCAATTACAGCGCCAATGGCTGTAAAGATCAAATCTTTGACCATAAACCACGTCATGACAAGCCATGCGGCTGAATAGCTCATATCTGCGTTCAGCCAATAATTAAGAGCTGCGTACATATAAGTCGTTCCAATGATATAGATAAGTGCAATTCCTGCAAAAGAAGAAAGGAAGAAAACTGGAAGTGTTGGTTTTTTGCTTGCTTCAACAATAATGCCTGCTGCATAAGCAGCTGCGATATAGGATAAAATAAACCCTCCGGTGCTGCCGAAAATGACGCCGATGCCGCCGCTGAATTGCGCGAAGACAGGTGCTCCTGCTATTCCTACCAGCGCATAAACAATCATGGATAAAGCGCCTAACCTGCTTCCAAGCAGCAAACCTGCTAAAATACAGAAAAAGGGCTGCATTGATAAAGGAACTGTTCCAACCGTTAAAAACGAAGTTAAATTTGCTCCAATTGCCATTAAAGCAGCAAACATCCCAACGAGCGCTAAATCATAAGCTTTTAATTTGTTTTTCATTCTCTCATCCCCCATAGATGCTTTGTATCTTTCTATAAAAAGAGTACTGAATCCGACCATATATGTCAACTTTATTTTCTGATAGTTAACAAAGAGGAGGTGTCAACATGTATTTCGGGAAGGTCAAAAGCAAGGGAGATCCCAATCGGGTCCCGCCCAATCAGCATGTCACAACAACATTTCCGGTTCTTCATGCGGGAAATGTTCCTTATTACGAGGACATAAGCAAATGGGATCTGCAAGTATTTGGCTTGCTTGATCATCCTAAGAGATTTACATATGAAGATCTGATGAACATGCCGCAAATGGATCAGGGCAATGATATTCATTGCGTAACAGGCTGGACGAAGCTTGATAATGTATGGAGAGGAATCAGCACCCGACAGCTCGCACACGAATTGGGGTTGCATGAGAACGCAAACTATTGCATTCTCCATGCAGAGGAAGGCTGGACAACGAATTTGCCCCTTGATGACTTTCTTAAGGAAACAAGTCTGCTTGCCCACTCCCATAATGGGGAAACGCTGACGCCTGAGCATGGCTTTCCTTTCAGAGCCGTTTTTCCTCATTTGTACTTCTGGAAAAGTGCAAAATGGTTACGCGCGATTCAGTTTACAGAACATAATCACCCAGGATTCTGGGAGAGAAACGGATATCACATGAAAGGAGATCCTTGGCTATCGCAAAGATACCATTTCGATTAACAAAAGAAAAACGGACTTACCGCCATTGGTAGTCCGTTATTTTTATATTCGGGCGGTTGCCTGGTCCGCCTTTTACCGCGCCAGTGACTTCGATTGTTGCGGAAGAGATTAATTCTTTAATAATGTTTTTCCTACCTTCGTAAGACATCTCCGCCCAATTCTCCGATATTATATCGAATGCTTCTTTAATTTCCTCTAACGCAAGACTCGCGCTGTCAGTCCGCAAGTTATCTTCGATGAGCGACCGACGTTCTTTTAATGCCGCCATATCTCCGCGATACTCAACTTCGGTTAAGTCGCCCCATTTATACATATCCTTCAAGCGCTTCTCAGCCGAGTTAATCCGCTCTAATTCCTTGCGCAATGCTTCTACGTCGACGTCCGTCTCTTCTTCGATCGGCTCAGCGTATTTAGCGATTTCCTGCAGCGGAAATTCGCGTATCATTTCTTCTTCGATAACTTCTTCCGGAATGATCGGCATGTCGCAAACTCCGTACGTAAATCTTCCGCGGCAACGATAGAAACGATACTCTCCGTCCTTTTTCTTGCGCTTGGCTCCGACGAACGATTTTCCGCAGCGAGCGCATTTGATAACGCCAGTAAACGGATAATGCGTGTCCGATTTAAAGCCGGAGCCCTTTCGCGCGGTACGAACTTCCTGAACTTCATCGTAAAGCTCCTTCGTAATCAGCGGAACGTGGCTCGCGGTAATAACCGTCTCCTCATGCGTCCGAGCTCCGGATGTCTTGCGATAGTTCCAGCGGAGCGCACCGTAGTAAACCGGATTCGTGACGATATAATGAAGCGCGAAATCATTCCATAATGCGCCGAGCTTCGTTCGAACTCCGTTGTTATTTAGTTCCTGCGCAATCATCTTCCGGCCTTTCGTTTTGAAAGCTTCGAATATATAGCGTACCCATTTCGCCTCGGCTTCGTTCGGAATGAGTTCGCCGTCCTCTCCGATATCATATCCGAAAGGTGCTCTCGCCCCATTACGCTTGCCTTCTTCGTGCTTCTTCTGCATGCCCATCGTTACGCGTTCGGCTAGATTCTCGCGTTCCCATTGCGCCATTGCGCCAACCATCGTGATGAATAAACGCCCCATCGCGGAAGTTGTATCGAATACTTCCGTGGCCGATTTGAATTTGACCGAGTTGCGCTCAAACTCCTGCAGCATGGCGTGAAGATCCGTCACTGACCGGACTAGGCGGTCGAGACGGTAAACGAGTACCACTTCGAACTTACCCAGGCGCATATCAGCGATTAAACGTTGTAGGGCGGGACGTTCGATATTCTTAGCGCTGACACCTTCGTCCGCATAATCTTCTACTAACGTCCATCCTTGCGATTCTATATAAGAAAGAAGACGGGATTTCTGCGCCTCTAGCGAGAATCCTTCTTCGCGTTGCATTTCTGTAGAGACACGCCTGTAAATTACGCATTTCATAACGGATATCACCTCGTGCTCCGATTATAACAAACTTTTTAAGCGAATGTGTCCGAAAAATGATTCCAGTGACTATTATCTTATGAAGGCGGAAAAAACTTTCGCCGGAAGTGCGCGAAGAGAAAATGTCGCGGGTATTATCATGTGAAGGCGGAAATAAACCGCCAAAAACTCGAATAAGTTTTATCGAGGAGGCGATTAACATGCGAAAAGACGGACCGTCAGAGGAAGCGTTGAAGAGAGCGTATGAGGCTATGAAACCGGAATTGATAAGAATCGCAAGAGAGCGACGATTGAAAAGGGAGGCTGCAGAAAAGGATGGCGAAAAGGAAACGAGTACAACTTGAAGAACGAGACGGAGTTGTCGGGAAGGAATGTACGAGGTGCGGCGATTGGAAGTCGTTGGAAGGTTTCTCGAATAAGAAAGGTGGTTTAGGCGGGCGTAGGTCTGATTGTAGGGAGTGTGCGGCTGCAGCTAAGAAAAAATACCAAGAAGAAAATCATACGATGATATCAGAACGAAATCGGAAATATTACGCAGAGAATCGCGGTAAATTTGTAAAATACTACGAAGAAAACTACGAGAAAATTATTGAACAAAAGAGGAAATACAGGGAGGTAAATCCTGAATACCGCCGTAATTATTACGCTTCTAACCTTGAACGACACTCTGAAAATGCGAGGAAATGGCGGCGCAATAACCTAGACAAAGTCGCGCTTATCCAGCAACGCAGACGCGCCCGTAAGCTTCTACTTTCTGACGTCAGCAATTCGTACGGAAAATTCAGCGGAGGGTGCGTATTAACAGGAGAAAATGATACTCACTGGGATCATGCGATACCTTTATCAACCGGGCACGGAGGAACAACCTCGGGAAATATGATTCCGCTACGTGGCGATTTAAACATATCTAAACACGACAACAACATCTTCGAATGGTTCGCAGCGAATAGGCAACGCTTTGAACTATCGCAAGCACGCTTCGATAGACTCATCGCCTGGTTAGCGTCGGCAAACGCATTAACCACGGATGAATATCGCGAGTTCGTGTACTGGTGTCACGCAAATAAACGCGAAGTTGACGAAATCAAACGTGATCAACGACACTCAATCGAAATTTGGCGTGAGGCTGCCGGCAAGCAGTTTCCGTTACCAGCGTATACAGAAACGTATTACGCTAACGAAGATGACCGAAAGGAGGTGAGTTGATGGATTTGGTTACTGCGTACTTTATCGGCGCAGGAATTGGGGATATTGAATTTTCAGGGTGATAAATAGATTAACAGAATTTTAGAATACCACTTAGTTTCTTGAAACATCAAAGTGAAAATAGGAGGATGATTTAATGCCAATTAATCAAGGTATGATGACCAGTAATACGGATATGTGGGCTACTCCACAAGATTTCTTTAACAAATTAAACGAAGAGTTTAACTTTCAGTGTGACGTATGTGCAATAAATGACAATGCTAAATGCGATAGATATTACAGTCCAGAAGAGGATGGCTTACAGCAGGAATGGCAAGGTGTATGTTGGATGAATCCTCCATATGGTCGTGTCATAGGGGATTGGGTTAAGAAAGCCTATGAGTCCTCTTTAAAAGGGGCTACAGTGGTTTGTTTGCTACCTGCAAGAACAGATACTAAATGGTGGCATGAATACTGTATGAAAGGCGAAATCCGTCTTGTCAAAGGGCGTTTGAAATTTGGAGACGGGAAGAACTCAGCACCATTCCCAAGTGCAGTAGTTATATTCGGGGATAAGGCAAAACAAAACTCATTAATAGCAATGTAAAACACTATTCTTCACACTGAAAGTTCACGAAACACTTAGAAAGTAGTACAATGGTTTCATATACCATTTTATGAACTTTCGAGGTGAAAAGGACAATGTTAAACCTACCAGAATTTGAAGTATTAGTTAAAGAGCAAAACGAACACTTTTATCGCTTTACAGTAGAACGAATTGAGCCACCTTTTATTTGCACTAACTGTGGTGAAATAAAATCAGAATATACCAATCCAGATGCAGAGTTTAAAAGGCATCAAGTGAAGGAACGTACCGTATCAGATATATCCATGCATGGTAAGGCTGTAAGGATTGTAATACGCCATAGACGGTGGAAATGCCCATTCTGTGATGGTACATTCTATGAGCTTCTGGATAGTGTAGACCGCAATGATAAGGTCACTAAGCGTCTTAAAGAGCATATGAAGAAGTTAGCCTTAAAGAAACCATTTACTAACATTGCAGACGAATATGGCATTTCTCATACGTCAGTTAGACGGTACTTTGAAGAGTATGTTGAAGACATGGAACGTGACCGTTATCTTGTAGCACCAAGAGTCTTGGGGATAGATGAAGCCCATCTAAATAAGACAATGCGTGGAGTGTTCACAGACACCGAGAACTTCAAGTTGTTGGAGATTACAAAGGACAATACCAAACGTACTGTTAAAGAGACAATCCAAAGCATGGAAGGCTATAAGAACATTGAAGTAGCAACCATTGATATGTATTCAGGCTACAAATACGCTATCCAAGAATTGATACCTGACTGCTTTATTGTTACTGATAAGTTTCACGTTATCCAGTATGCAGTAAGAGCTTTAGATGCTATTCGTATTCAAGTTAAAAAATCTCTTCCAAAGAAAGACCAACGCTTACTGACTTATGATAGATGGGTTCTCTTGAAGAACAAAGAGGATTTAGAGTTTAAGGAAATCTTAAAGCGTAACGAGTGGTTTGAACAGTTCCCACAGCTTAAAACAGCCTACTGGTTGAAGGAAGGTATCAGAGACATTTACAGAGAGTCTAAAGACAAGCAGGAAGCCTTTGAACGCTTTGAGAAGTGGGAAAAGGATATACCTACCGATATGAAAGAGTTCAAAGATATCCGAAAGACTTTCAATAATAACAAAACAGAGATTTTCAACTACTTCGATAAGCCATTCACTAATGCTTATACAGAGAGCGTTAATAACATTATTAAAGCAGTTGAAAAAGAAGGAAAGGGGTACTCATTTGACGTGTTAAGAGCAAAGGTTTTATACGGTACAGAAGCCACTATTAAGAAGCCTAAGTATAACGATGATATGCAATTCAAACGCTTCGATAAACTTTGGGGTGGTCGTTTCAATACAATGCAACCTATCACTATTCAAGCAGATGAACCCACTGTTTTGAATTGTGGAGTGGACTTAACCACACTTAGTAAGATTTTGGAAGAGGGTAAATTCTAATGAGTTTACCTTCCAATTTCACCATGAAAGTTAAATACCCGGAATTGGCGTGTTAGTTGTATGCGTCGATAATTTATACGAAAGGTGGAAACGAAAATGAACAAAAAGATTAGTCCGAAATTTACTGTAATCTGTAATGACTGCGGATCAAAAGACGTAGAGCTGTATGGGTCGACAACTTACGAAGTTCATGCGCATTGCAACAATTGCGGAATCTCGGATGTTGTAGAATGACCGACGCACATATCCGAAAAGGGCGCTCCAGAACGAACTACACGATGGTATATCACGAATTATTCGACTTGTACCATCCGTACATTGGCGACAAGGCTACGCTGCTCTATACGTACCTCCTGCGCTCCAGGAACAACGAAGAAGATAATAGCGACTACGGTAAGTCTTGGCGCGGAAGAAAAGGAATTGCGGAGAAGTTTCAGCTATCGTTCTCGACGCTTCCATTAATCGACGATATCTTAGTAGCAAGCGGATTGATTGCGATTGAGACGAGGCCGAGCGGAAGAGGTCGCGAGAAAATTTACTACACCGTAAACGATCCGTTGGAGCGCGAGGAATTCCGCAAAGTTGAGGCGGAGATTGAAGTCAGGTTGCGAGTGTTGGCGCAGCAGAAAGGGGCGGTGGCGAGCTTGTTCGGAAAGGACTTTAAGAAGAAACTTACCGGAGAATAACTTTACCTATACATTAACGTAACTTTATTACTACATCTCTATAACTGAAAAAGAATGTCTTTAAAAAGAAATATCTTAAAAAGAATAAGTACTTTGCATCACTATAAAAAACATAGTGCTGCGGAATGTTTAGTAATAAAAGATTAATCGCAATAGAAGTTATTCGCGGTTAATAATGACAATAAGGAGGAGATAGTATGAGATTAAAAACAGGGGATTTAGTGACGATGAGGGAGAATCGCGGCGGAAAATTAATTATGGATGACGGCAGCACCCGCAGAGAGTTATTCCATGAGGATGAGACTTATAAAATACATTCTTTTACTAAGGCATATGATATCGCGCAAGATGAAAAAGTTTTAGTCGAGGCGGTAAAATTTAGTGAAGATCAATTTTTCGCGGTGCCGGTTACGTCCATTAGAAAAGCCGAGGAGGAATCGTGATGGAAAACAAAGTTATACTACCGCGCGAGATTGCAGAAGGTGTAAACGCATGATCCCGACAAATAAAACGAAGTCTCTACCCGGTTGCTGCGCCGCATCTCAAGTCGCCATCCTCGCCGCGCTAAAACAACGCTATGCATCCGAACTAAACCCGGACGTCCGCCGCGGCATTATGATCGCCATTGTAGCGATTAAAGGCGCCAAATGAGCGTCTTAGACGTCGCGCAATAGTAAGGTAGCCTGACGGTAGAAAGGCGCTAATTTGCGCCAATATTGACGAAAGGAGCACGGTATAAATGACGAAGAAAGAACGCTTGACTGCGGAGGAATTAGTCGAGATAAAAATGGCGATAGAATATTACGAATCCCATAAAGAATCCGGAGTACCAGGAGCACGGATAATAGCGGAGAATCTCACGGAGAAAGCAGTCCCGAAGTTGCTTGCGGAGGTCGAGCGGTTAAGATTCGCTTTAGAGTCCATTGTCAACATTGACGGTAAGTATTTAGACACGGAATTTGACGTGGAAGATGCGTATGACACAATCGATAAAATCGCGTTAGAGGCCATCCGTAATGACTAACGCAAAGAAAACCCACGCTGACAAGCCGACCGCAGAATGGAAAACGAACGACTTTCTCGCGTATCTCACCGAACGCCACTCGGAATTATACGGAATCGACTATCGGCCGTTCCGCAGCTGGGCAGCAGAGCGCGGTCTGATCGGAGGGCTTGTCGGGACGAAGACGAAAGCGGCGAAAGTTAGTCCGGAGTTCTTGCGGAAGTTCATCGACGAATGTTTCGCCAGCCATCGAGTGACTGCGCAATATCCAGGCGTTTCATTTTCGTGGTTTTATCAGTATAAGACTGCGATATGGCAACGGTTGGAGGCGGAAGAATTGGCGGAGAGACAGCGTGAGGAAGCAGAAGCGAAAAGGCAGGCGGCAGGATCGGTTGATGCGGAGGATTTAGACGGCTGGTTTTGAATTGCAAATGAATTAACGAAAGTAACGATAAAAACGGAGGGCGATGCGATTGTGTGTTAGATTTTCAATAGAAAAAGTACGAAGTCTGTTTAAAGAAAAGGGATTAACATTATTAGAGAAAGAATACGTAAATAGTCGTACAAAGATGAAGTACATTTGTTCCTGCGGTAATATAAGCAAAACTACTCTTAATAACGTAAAGCGAGGCCAAAAATGTAGTGAGTGCGGAAATGTAAAAAGAGCCGACACAAATCGCTTATCCATCGAAGAAGCAAGAATTATATTTTCGGAACATGGCTGTTACTTCATAGATAACTTTTACAAAAATGTAGACACTCCTTACAAATACATTTGCACTTGCGGAAGAATTTCTAAGATATCAATCTCTAATTTAAAGAAAGGCCATAGGTGTAAAGACTGCGGAAACGATAGAATTTCATCTACCCAAAGAACTCCATTCGAAGAGGTATTTGAGTACTTCGAAAAAGAAGGATGTGAGTTACTTTCAAAAACGTATAAAAAGAATTCAATTCCGTTGGAGTACAGGTGTTCCTGCGGAAATATATCGCGCATCGCCTTCTCGTCTTTTAAACAGGGACATAGATGTTTATCTTGCGCGAGTGAGAGGATGTCCGGACCAAATAACCCAGCTTACAACCCAAACCTGACGGATGAAGATCGTTTCCACAGAGTCAACAACCCTGACGCGAGGAGATGGACTAGAGAAGTAAAGAAAAGAGACGGTTTCAAATGCAAAAATCCTCACTGCAGATTGACCACAAACAAGATGGTTGCACACCATTTGAATAGTTACGACATTCACAAGGAAGGCAGGTTTGATTTAGAAAATGGTATTACACTCTGTCAGGATTGTCACGTTTCTTTTCATAGAAAGTTTGGTTACGGTAAAAACACAAAATGTCAATATGAGGAGTGGGTCAGTTGCAAACAAACGAAAACAGATGCGTCCTAGCAGGAGTTTGCAAAAGCAAGGGGACGGAAGTTTGCTCTAACCGTTGCAGTCATTTCATCAGCCTTCACGGGCATTCCGCAGTCGGAGGACGAATCGGAGCGGCTCATGTGCCGGAAGATTATCGACTACTTACCGTTGCTACAATGCCAACGCGAGAGACAGACGTCACTATAACGATGGCTGAGAACGAGCAGAAAGCCGCCAAATTAGGGCGAACGATCGACGGCTATACTAAGACATTCGAACGGCAATTCGACGTCATAGAGCGGTCAGAAGAGCGTATAAAGTCGCTGTTCCTTTTCAGCAAATCGCCTGGAACCGGGAAGACAACGACGGCAAGCGCAATCTTGAACAGCTATATTATTGCGCATTATATCGGGAGCTTAAAGCGCGATAGGCAGGCGCTTAATCGACCGGGATACTTTTTAGACGTAAATAACTGGCAGACGGAATACAACGCGTTCAATCGGCCGCGAGTTCCGGACAATATCGCAGGACCGGCAGCAGATCGTTATTACAAAGCGATGGATCATGCGCAGAAAAGTCCATTCGTTATCTTAGATGACATCGGTGTGCGTGACGTTGTATCTGACGCGTTCCGAGGCGACTTGCATGCGATTATCAATTGCCGCGTTGCTAACCGTCTTCCTACGGTCTACACATCCAATGTGGCGCTAGATGATTTGCCGCGGATGTTTGGCGAAGAGAGGCTTGCGGATAGGATGCGCGATTTATGCTTGAACGTAACTTTCGGAGGGGAATCGAAAAGGGGGATACGGAGATGACGAAAGAAGAACACAACGCACTTCTGTACAAGATAATCGCTATAGATCGGATGAATAACGAAGGTAAACATTCGATTGCGGAAAAAGCGACGTTAAGAATTCTCGCGAAGTTAGTTACCGAAATTTATGATCTACAGCATCCTAGCGGTATCACTTGTTGCGTCTGTAATGACTTCGTGGATACATCAAAGGTACACGGACGAAACGACTTTGAGTACTGGTGTAATGACTGCATAGCGTACAACTAATTAAGGAGGAGCGCAAATGACTAACGAAAATAATAACGAACGACACGACGATGAAGAATTCGAATTTACAATCGTAGCTGAATTCGGCGACTTGGTTTCCGTTGAAGGCTATCCGGACCAAGTTTTCCACGTAGAAGGTTATCGCTGCGAGACGTCACATTATCCGGATATAGTAATGTCCGATATGGTCTACGAATTATCTGACGCAATCAACAACGATTATTTAGAAGCGGACGCTATCGATATAACGTTTATTACTGACGCAGGGCAGGCGGATGAATACTTGCGGACGATTGATCGGAAGAGTTATCCGAAGCCTGGCGCACATTGGATCGGAATGCTCGGCGATTGGGGATTAGGCGCGAATATTAACGATTTGAAAGGGGCGAATGAAATGGCGAAGAATGGCAACGGCGAAGCGCGGAAGTTAACACCGAGGGAACTTAGCGCAAAGGAAGCGGATGAGCGTAAAAAAGGCGCGGAAACAGAAGGCGGAGGATATCGATAACTTACTGGAGATTGCGTTCTGGAACCGTCAGCAGTTCGAGAAGACCGGAGATGTGGCGTTTAGGGATGCGGTGATTGCTACCGAGGCTAAGTTAGCGGAATTAACGAAGGAGGGCGTTTAGGATGAAATTCGATGTTCAGACAGAAGAGTTAGCGAAAGCACTTGCAGAAGCAGCTAAAGAAGCGGTGAACTTCGGACTAAGTACGGAGGAAGTAGCGGCACTTGCAGTTATTCTCGCGAATAAGGAGGCTAACGAATGAACCACGCATCACTATTATTCTCGCGCATCCTGGACGCCAACGATATCGGAGTCCTCACGCGCTTCGACATCAAAGAGGCGGACTTGATTACCGCCGGCGAACGCAGGGTATACAAATTTATACAGTCGTACGCGGAGCAGAACAGAGGAAACGCACCATCAGCCGAACTCGTTGCCGATCAGTGTCCGGATTTCGTTTATGCACCGACGACGGACAGCTACGAATACCTTGCGAAACAAATTAAGTCGATGAGCGCTAAGATGAAATTAAAGGCAGCGCTAGAGAATCCGGACTTTGCGGAAAAATTCGGAAAAGAAGACGGGAATATTCTCCTAGACGACTTGATTTCGGAACTGGAACAGATTAGAATAGGAACAAGCGTTCGTAAAAATATTGGTAAATCACTCGACGACTTGAAGTACGATTTCTATTCCGAATATTTAAAGCGCAAGGAAGGGAAGTCGCACAAGCTATGGAAAACGCCATTCGAACGCCTAAACAATGCCATCGGCGGATTCTACTCCGGAGACATTTACGGAGTGATGGCGGAGTCGGGCCGTGGAAAATCATATCTCATTATCGCATTTATCGATTGCTTATTGCGGCAAGGTGCGAACGTATTAATTAAGTCCTACGAATTGAAATCGTATTTATGGCTGAGTCGATTGTTCTCTGTTCTTACGGCGGTTGATCGCGTGCTTAAAGACGAACAAGGCCGCGCCGTTGGGCTTCCTAATCGCGATATTCTAAGCGGCAACTTAGAAGGTGATATTGAAGCGAAGTTCCTCGAAATGGTCGACGCGATTAACAAATACTATCCCGGCAATCTTTATCTGCAGGCGAAAGGCGATCCGGACTTAACGCGCTCATTAGCCGATTTGGACCGCGAATTACAACTGCAGCCGGAAATTGACGTAGTAGTCGTGGATCCTTTCTACGGATTAGACGACGTTTATGGAAGGAACGCGAATAAGACGGCAGGCGGTGCAGCAGAACAGGCGGCAAGATACTTCGAAAGAATCGTCGGACAGAACGATGTAGTCGGGATATACGCGGTCCAGGCGAGCACCGAGAAGAGTTCGCAAGATGAAGACGGCATTCGCGAATTAAAACTGCCGACACGCGACCAGGTGAAAACGACTAAAGCGCTCCTTGAAATTGCGACGAACTTATTTTCGTTCGATTCGTCCGATGGTCAAGCGATGATCGGAATAGAGAAGGGCCGGAATGGATTTGAAAATCTAACGGTGGAACTTATTGCGCTATTGGATTACGGAGTGTTGCGCGAGCCGGAGACCGGAGAAGCAGCCGCAAGCCAGTTCGAATTCTAGCGAAAAAGCTGAAACGGAATTTCATGACCAAAATGAACAATATTCCGCAATTTGACCGAACTGTGAACGCAAGAAAATCCGCATAAAAATAAATTTCAGCTTCGACAAATTGCGACTTGATAACGCACGATTGTTCGCTATAATACGAATTAGGTCAGAAGGTGGTGTAAAATATGCCTAATGTTAACCTCGGCGAGCGGACCGTTGACGTAGATATCCGGTATGAGCTCGAACAGTTCGAATGGACTCGCGCAACATGGTTCGAAAATAAGCTACTCGCCGCGTCGCCATTTCGATACGATAAGAGCCCGTCATTCTACGTTTACCTAGATGATACTCCGAGCGCTCCGGCAGGCTCATGGGGTGACGCAGGATGGTACGAAGCTGAATTCGCGAAAGGTGGATTCGTAAAGCTTCTCGCATTCCTCCGAAACGATTCGGAAGAAGAAACGGCGGACTATTTACTCGAAGCGTACGGAGAAAGCGACGGCGCAGAAATAACGCTCAGACTTCCGCAATTAAAAGTCGAACGGAATAGGCAACCAATCGAAAGCGGAATTTTAGAACCGTATAAGCTGCGACATCCATATCTCGGAAAGCGGGGCATCAGCGAACAGATTCAGCGCCTGGCAAACGTAGGGTATTCACGCCAGCATGACGCAGTTACCCTTCCGTGGTTTCTACCGGACGGTCGATTAGCCAACGTAAAATACCGGAAAACGCGCGGCAAAGCGTTCTTTTACGAAAAAGGCGCATGGCCGATACGGGAACTCATCTACGGAATTGATATCGTCTATTCGCGAAAAGTAAAGCGAGCTGTCGTATGTGAGGCGGAAATTGATGCGCTGAGTTGGATGACGTCGGGCTACATGGCGGTAGCTGTCGGAGGATCATCGTTTAATAGAAGGAAAGCGGAAATACTCGCGGCAAGTCCGTTAGAGGAAATCGTCGTAATCGCGGATAACGATAAAGCAGGCGGCAAACTGCGGGACCAAATCGTTGAAGAGATGCGCGGAAAGATGGCGGTAAAAGTTGGTGCGATAGATGCGAGATATAAAGACGCGAATGAAGTGCTTGTATCTGGCGGAGTGGAAACGTTGAGGAAAGCGGTTGAGATGGCGGAAGTGTCGGTAAGTGTACGTGGATTCACGTATTCATGGTCGGCGGAAGGAAAAGCTTAACCCTTCCGTTGTTACTCGGATTCCCATTCGTAGAGGTCGTCGATGCAACAGTGAAGAGCATTGGCGATTCTCTTGGCGCATTGAACATTCGGGAGATGGCGCAAGCTAACGTAGTCCGTAATTTGCTGCGGTGGTAAGCCGACCCTTAGTGCGAGTTGTGCTTGCGTAATTCCATTCCGCTTGCATAGATCGGGAATCCGGCATCTTCCGACCTGTAACGTAATCATTACCCCCTTTGCGCAGAGGATAAACCATATTATAGCGGAAGACGATCGCGCTTACCATTAATTATGCGTTGACAATGCGCACAACCTTTTCGATTGGGACGTCGAGGTACAGGCAAATCTTTTCGATAGTGCCGATGTAAATTTTCGAATCGGTCGACATGTGCGCTTTATTTATCTTAGCGAGAGTGTCTGGCGCGAGAAGAGTTCCGCGTAAATCTTTAGGTTTTAAACCCTTTTCTTTTAGTGTTTCGAATAAAGGCGAAAAATCGATCATAAAATTTCCAACTCCTTGAAAAATAATGTAGACATGTCTGAACATTTATAGTACAATTTAATTATACCCGATAGAGAGATAAAACGGAATACTAAAAATAAGGGAGTGACTACCTTTGGATTACGTTCGCAAAGATATCTTCGACTCAATAGAAGACCGAGATGATCTGGACCAAAAAACCATCGCAATCGAATTAGGGATCACCGAAAGATATCTAACTAAATTCAAAACAGGCGAAGGAAATCTAAGCTTCCGTAAGCTAATGAAGATCGCATTTATAATCGCGCCAAATAACCCACACGAAAAAATATCAGAATGGTGTCTTCATTTCGATAGTGTGGAATTAATCAAAAACTCATTTGAGTATGCAGCGATCACAAGAAATACCAGCCTCCTGGAAAATCTACTCAGTACACACAAAGATTGCGACAGAAAGATTAAAGAATGCGTGGACGTCTATACCTTCATCTCTAACTACATGAAAAACGGTTTTCAGAAGACTAATATTAAAGCAGAAATCAAGAAAATCAAAAACATCAAAGACGAATGCCTGCTCATCCTCCTAGATATTTATCGCTGCATTGACTCATACCTAAATAGAAAATTTACAACTCTCCCAGATACCGCAGAATGTATTGAAGAAAGAATTAGCGAATTAAGCGCAGACCGAAATCTTTTCATCAAAGAATGCTTCATACATAGACTTTCCGAAATTTTATCTCACACTTATATGCATCTAAATAACCTGCCAAAAGCTCGTCACTACTCATGGATCATTATAAATGCTCAAATTTCCCCTAAGATCATGTCTGACGGCTACTATGTGTTAAGCCACACCTATATAAACTCTGACCCTGAGAAATCATTATTATACATTACCGAAAGTTTAAAGTGCATGCAAGCTACGGGAGTCTCATATTTAATCGAATTCGCAGAATATAACGTGGATTGGATAAGACTCCTTTTAAATAAAAAGCTTCCAGAGAATTGCGATTCATCATTAAAAGCTGTCGAGGCCGTTAAAAACGGAACTATGACAGCAAAAGAAGCCGAGGAGGTGGTGAGGAAAAGCGGTGATGACGATTTGATTTCGTATTTCTTAACGATTTCTTGCGAAAACACTACGCAAGTGTACACGAGATTCAGTTCGTATATATCAAGCGCGGATATGTTTTACGCATCGATCGCCGTAGCGGAAATGATTCGAAGAGGTGAAAATTCAGAATTAGCCCATTCACTTAGAGGCCTTGTGTTTAACCCAAATAATAACTTAGGAGATGATCTTTTTGAAGAAACATTTATTAGTAGTTTTAACGGCGGTTCTATTGGTGTCAGGAATTTATGCGCTTAAAGGTAACATGCACCAGTCAGCAAACATTAACTTTGTAGAAACTGCAGGTAAAGTACAGCCAGGCGGTTAATGCCCAATAAAAATAAAATAGAAATAACTTTCCGAGCGCCCAAACAAGTGGCGCTCTTTTTCATATTATGTTCATACGTCTGAACTAAAAATACTTTTTCCTACTTTGTTCTATTTTGGAAAGATTTATGAAAAACGTTGGTAATATTAGGACATAGCAAAGAAACAAAAAAGAAATTGAAAAAGTTTTAAAAAGATTGCGCGGAAGATAAAAGTCGCGGGTATTATCATATGAAGCATAAACGAGGAGGAAATAAATTGAACGAAAAACAAAAACTTAATAACCTAGTAGTTAGTTTCAAAGCGAGCCGGAAGGACGAAACCTTTAACGAAATCCACGCGATCGTCATCGGCAGCAACTTTCGCAAGTACGAAAAGATCGGAGAGTCACTACGGTCCGACGGTCACGAAGCGCTGGCACTTTACGAAGATACGCTAATCCGCTGCATCGAATCGTACGACGGCGCCAGAGACTTCGAAAACTATTTCAACCTTTGCGTAAAAAGTAAGCGAAGCAACCTTTACCGGAATAAGAAGCTCCGAAACAGCTACGAAGATTACTCGGTGAATGACAGCGATGAGAACGCGGCAACGTTCGAAATCGTAGACTCATTCGATCTTGAAGAATACGCGCTAAGCACGAAAAAAACCGACCAGTTGGCGCTGATCGGCTTTCTCGTAGAAGGCGCGGATGCAACAACGAAGGCAATCGTTGAAGCGTTCCTGCATCATCCGAATCCAACCGCGACGGCAATCGCAAATGAGTTCGGATTTCACCATTCTAAAGTAACACGCGCTTTAAACCGCTTGGCAGCGAAGTTTAGTACTAAGCAATACGGAAATTATCACGATTACCTAGTTGCGCTTTAATATCGAGACGATTCGAAGACATAGGCATCGTTTTCGAATCGGGGTCTCTTAAACATTATACGCTAATGAAAGCGAAATTAAGACTTACAATGTTTTCCACTCGTGTTTCGTATTACGCGACACGGCATCTCACTACTTAATAATAAAGCCAAATAAAATAAAATTCAAGGGGTGTTCACTGTGAAAAGTGTAAAAAATTACCTACTTACTAATAGTATATCAGACCTACAAGAAGATTATACCCAATTAACTAACGACGTAAACGTTTTATATAACGGTTCTATCGAAGATTACGAAGACTTCGCGGACTACTATCGCGCAGATAAAATCATTAAAGGGGTGCGCCTGGCATGATGGCCGTCGTAATCCTCACGTACCTAACCGCCTTCATCACGATAGGCTGCGTAATCATGGCGATGGAAACGAAGTAGCAAAACGGAGTCACACCTCCGTTGGTGTGCGCAGTGGCAGTCATTAGGATCACGCGCGTCGGAACGCTAATCGAAGCTATCCGCCGTCTTGGCTGCAACTTACCTGCGCATGACGACGGGGTGTGGGACTTACCGGCACTCCGACAACGCCGATATGGCGAAATTAATCCGGCAATAAGCCGAAGGGAGACGATTTAATGACGAAATTCAAGACAGGCGCAGCAGCACTCGGAGCACTTCAAAGCGGAAATGATGGCGGAGGTAACACGAGCTCAATCGATTTCGCTAAGTTCAGCGTAGGTAAAACGTATAAAGTTCGCGTGCTTGGAACGGAAGATTTAATGCAGTACTTCGGCTACGGAATGTATAAGAAAGTAAAT
This sequence comes from Metabacillus idriensis, assembly GCF_009674765.1. GTDB lineage: Bacteria > Bacillota > Bacilli > Bacillales > Bacillaceae > Bacillus_P > Bacillus_P idriensis. The sequence continues at coordinate 705,865 of NZ_WKKF01000002.1, forward strand.
ACGTTTGTTGCGAAGAATCCTTCCGAACGTGACGAAAGAGGAAACGCAATCGCAAACCATACCGCTTGGGATTTAGCGGAGAAATATTACCGCGATAAGCAGTTCGCCGCCAGTGACGCCAAGAATGAAACTGACGTCGATAAGTTTAAGAAACTCGCTAGTCCTTTCCGCGGCAAAGAGCGCTTCGTAATGGGCTTCGTAAATCTTGCTGACGGTGTAGAAATCGTAATCGACTTAACGCGTGACCAAGCGCTTGCAGTCTACGCAACTATCACGAAGTACGAAAAGAAACTCGGAAAGCTTGCGTTTGAATTATCGAAAACAAATACCGGTACAAAGGCGAGCGATACGAGAGTCGCATTAACTCCGATCATAGATTTCGAGGATGATTTAACTCCGGATGAGCAAGCGAACTTCGCCAAGTACGAAGGTAAAACGTTCAATCACGCGCTATTCGAAGGTCTATTATTCGAAGCTGACGAGAAAACGCAAATCGAAAACCTTGTCGCAGCCGGGTTCGATATTACATTGATCGGTTTGTCTATCGGCGGCCAGGCGCAAGCAGACGACGTTACGGAGATTGGCGAAGTTACAGATCTTGACGACGGAGACCTACCTTTCTAGTTGCGGTAGGTTGTCCGGGGAATAACGAAATTACAAATTAGGAGGCGGAGAAGAATGGCGAAAATCAAAACGCATCAAATCACATTAGCGGAGGACTACCGCAAGATTAACGTAGGAAGCGTATCAGAGCAAAGTAATTCATACGTTACGGTGTGGTCGAAGGACTACAATGCGAAAATTAGCGTGTCTGTCAACGCTCTAGGGGAAGTCGGAACGAAATCGGTAATATTGCCGGAACACTTGGCGCAGAAAGTAGAGACTTTGTTCGCGGAGATTAACGAATATTACGAAAAGGAGTCCGAATAATGGCGCATCACACAACGACACGTGGAAGAATGTCGGAGCTCATCGCTCAGACTGCGCTTTTGGAGAACGGATACTCTGTCGCGGAATGGATTGTGCCGGAAGCGAGCGACATTATTGCGTATGACCGCGCAAATGAGCAACTGATGTTGATACAAGTGAAGACGCTGAGAAAGCGCGATGATCGGAACGGTGAATACGTATTATACGGCCGGAAGAATAATGGCGATAAATATTCGAAAGCAGATTGTTCGCATTTCATTGGCGTATATAACACGGAAGTATTCCTTATCGAGAATCGCGGCGATATAGCAGAATACTGGTGTCCGGCGGATAAGGTTGACGAAAAGTGGCAGCGGTTGAGTACGACGGTAAAATTAAACGAATCGGAGGCGGTTTGAGATGAATAAAGCGATCGAATTAGCAAGCGCAGTATTTACGAGCAATGGTAACGGAGGATTCACGGTAACGAAAAGTCGGCACGGGGATTTAATTGTTGACGCGAAGTATAGCGAAGGTTTCGTAAAGCAATACGCACTAATGAATGAAGACGTTGTTATCGTCGAGAAAGAACCGGATCTGAAAGTCGGAGATTATGCGAAGGTTATAAATGATGGCGAAACAAGCGTTTTCAAAAAAGGAGATTTTGTAAAAATAACACGCGTAAATTATTCAATATGGGACTATGAAGCGGAATCTTTAGACGGAAATAAAGGCGAACAATTTTTTGAAAGAGAGATAGCAAAAGCAACCGATCAAGAAATCGCCGCCGCCAAAGCGCAAGCCGAAGCCAAACGCGAAGCCGACCGCTGGGAGAAGATCGGCCGGAAGCCTGGCGAATACAAGAAAGGCGATATCGTTCGCGTACTCGGAGATAATCCGCTTGGTTCTCGCAACAAAGACGGAGATATTGGCGAAATTTACAAAAGCTTCGGAAGCAATTACGCAGTAAGGGTCGTGGCGAGAGACGGGGACGATAACGGAGATTTTCACCAATCGGATTCCACAGAACTAATCACGCCAGTAGAATCGCGCTTCGATCTAGCGATGGATGGCGACCAGGACGACGCCAAATGAGCGCCGGCATCTCAAAACATGCGCAAGCAAGCGCACGCTGCGGCAACTGCAGCAATGTCCTCTACGAAGGCGAGGCGGTTCAATACGACAGGCAATCGGAGCAATATTTCTGCGACTCGGTTTGCGCGGAAGAGTGGTACGCGGAATATGTATCGGAATATATGCGGAAGCATTTAAGGAGCGTGGACTTATGACGGATAAACTGTTCGCACCGCCATCGCAATTACCGTACAGAAACCGGCTAGTCTATCTGATGCAAACGAAGCTTGGAACGGAATTGCCTGAAGACATTCTACACGATATCGATCATGCGCTGTATGATTACGCTAAGTATTGCGCAAAAGTGGCGAGGGATGAGGCGGAAGCAAATGCGAAGGTAGCAGAGGGGAGGGCGTTGACTATTGCGGAGCACGACGCCGAAACTGCGATTGAATTTATCACCGAATGGTACCGAAACAGCCGCGTCAAGTGAGCGGATTAAGAACGTAAAGAAAACGAAGGCGGCGGCGAATGAGTCGATCGAAGAGGCTTGGACGCGAATACTTGCGATGAAGAATAGCGAAAGCGATCAGGCGAAGTTAATCGAAGTAAAGTCGGCATTTGAGGCGGGTCTGGTAGGCAGAGATCCCGCGTCTGTCGGCAAGAAATTCTCGAAGGCGGAAGCGCTACGGCAATGGCGCGAGCTCAACGCTAAACAACGAGAAGAAACACTTCGGAAGATGGTCGAAAATACACCGGATAATTATTGGCTCATTACGGATGAGAAGCGGTTAGAAGAATTCCTTGCGATAGTTACGCAGGAAAAGGAAATCGTATTCGACGTAGAGACTACCGGAACAGATATCTTCGAGGATTATATCGTAGGTAACGTAATCACAGCGGTTGAGGCTGATATCCATGCGTACATTCCAACGAAGCACTTAACTGACGGCAATCAGTTAGCGCATGAATACGTAATGGAGCGGTTAAAACCGATTTATGAAGATGAGTCAGTAGCGAAAATAGCACATAACGGAAAGTTCGATATCCACATGCTTGCTCGCGAAGGAGTGACGGTAAAAGGATTCGCCTGGGATACGCAATATGCACACCATATTTTAAACGAAAACGAGCGTGTTCAAGGCGGTTCATACCGTCTTAAAGATTTAGTAACGAAGTATCTGAAAATACCGTCACAAACATACGATGAACTTTTTGGTAAGGCGGGCTTTCACGAAGTATCTGATTTGAACATTGCATTGGCGTACGCAGCAAAAGACGGTGACGTTACTTTAAAACTGCGTAACTTTCAAAAAGCGCACCTATCACGACTAAAACTTCTTGACTATTACAAAGGCGTTGAAAACCCAATCGTAGACGTATCGATTGAAATGGAACGCGCAGGATTCGTACTTGATAAGAAGATGGCCGAAGAATTAGGCGATAACTTACGTAAAGAGCTTGCGCAAATTGAAAAAGAATTGCATGAACAGTTCGGAGAAATAAACTTCAACTCTCCAGCGCAGCTAACCGCAAAGTTTTTTGACGAGATGAAGCTTGATCGGTTTCTCCCGAAAGGATTTAAGAAATCTACCGACGTCACTACGTTAAAATTACTCGCACCACATCACGAAGGCATAAAATTACTACTAAGTTATCGCGAGAAAACAAAGCTTCTTGGAACGTATATCGAAGCCCTTCCGCAAATGGTTAAGGAAGACGGACGGATCCATGCGAATTTCAATCAGACCGGAACTGTTACCGGAAGATTTTCGTCCAACAATCCGAATTTACAGAATCAACCGAAGTTTGCTCGGAAGTTATTCATAGCACCACCAGGACAGATAATCTTATCCGGGGATTTTTCCCAACAAGAACCACGTTGGCTTTCACATTTTACCGGAGAAGAAGTCCTCGTTAATGCTTACCGCGAAGGCAAAGATTTATATTCGACTGCAGCCTCGGAATTATTTGGAGTTCCAATCGAAGACTGCGGAGATGGTTCGAAGTACCGAAAGATGATGAAGACCGGGATACTAGCGGTCATGTACGGTGTAGGTCCGAAAACGCTTGCCGATCAGTTAGATATTACGGAAGCAGAGGCGAAAGCGTTTGTTGCGGATTTCTATAAAGCATACCCGAAAGTTAAAGCATGGATTGACGGTAATGAAAAGTTTGCGAAGAAATACGGATACGTCGAAATGTACATGGGAAGAAAACGGAGGTTGCCGGAGGCTAAGTCAAGAGAACGCGGGTTACAATTCCGAGCTATCCGCCAGGCAACTAACGCGATTATTCAAGGAAGCGCAGCGATACAGACGAAGCTAACGATGATCGAGACGCAGAAACTATGTCGTAGAAAAGGTTGGACATTGGCTTGGAGCTGTCACGACGAACAGGGCGTATATGCGCCTGAGACTATAACGATGGATGACGTAAAAGAATTCGAAGCAGTAATGTTAAACACTGTTAAATTAATCGTTCCGAATAAGACCGACCTAGAGATTTCCTACAGATGGGGCGAAGGAAAATCGATAAAGGAGTGGTTCGGTGTATAGTCGGATAGCGAAGAACGCGAAATTAGGTGACGGTTGTATAAGTAAAACACATAAAAATGCACATCTTTCGTTCATAAGCACGGATTTAAACGTACTAAATCTTAAAAAGGAAATGTGTAAAGATGAAGGATTCTCGTGCGGCGATTTCAGAACTCAGAAGTCAGGATATGGCGGGACTAAAACCATTTACAATTTCTACACTAGAGTTAACGAAAAGATAACTCAGATAGCTGATGCGAGTCATAGTGATCTGATCGCTTCTTTAGATAAAGAGGATTTATATTTATGGTATATGGATGATGGTAGCTGGCACAAAACCAGAAACACCATGCACTTATATTCCAACATGCTGGATGATAACGAAACTAACGAATTAATAACGAAGATTGGCGATATCTACGGAATAGCACCAAGACCGAGAAAAGACCGGAAGAAAGACGGTCGATCATTCAACTACCTTTACTTCCCACGCGGATTAGTAAAACTGTTTAGACCGGAATTTAAAGAATACGCAATGAGCCACGAACTAGAAACGATGTACTACAAGTTCGGCGGGCTCGATTATAAGGAGGCTATTTAAATGTCAATCGTAATCAAAAAACTCAGCAAGGCGCGATGCACTCCATGTGCAATCCTATCGAACGCCCTCCGCGAAATCGACTTCGCTGCACATGGCGCTACATTAGAGGAAATCGACATCGCAACGCTGTCCGACGCTGAACTCGACGCCTATAAAATTAAAGGAGTTCCCGTCTTAATCGCGTACAGGAACGGAATGGAGATTACGCGAGCAAAGGGCGTCATGGCTCCGGAAGAGATCGAAGACTTGATTAACATTGCGAAGGAGTGGAATTGAGGTGGCGCTAGAAAAATATCCGGTAATGTCAGAGTTAGGCGATTATAAAGTCGAAATAGTAAAGCAACACGTCGCGCTTGGGGCGTACCGATGGATAGCGAAAGTATACGTAAAGAGACAGACTCCGCGATTTTACCAACGGAAGTTTAAGCTTATTTACGAAAAAGAGACCGGATGGTCACAGTACGAGGAGATTGCGAATAACTTAGTAGCTTTTGCGCAAGATGCCGTCTTTGACTACGAGTACAGCGTATATAAAAAAGAGCGAGATAGACGGACACAAGAAAAATCGATAGAAGAGTTCGTCAATTGGGACGGAATGATTCGGGAAAATGAAGGAGCGGATGCAATTGACGGAAATTAAACGACAAAACGCAGCGGCGGCATTACGCGGGCAAATTGAATCGTCGGAGGCATCCGGTAATAAAGCAATGGCGGATAAGATTGCGCAGGAATTTAACGACATGCTTCACGAATTCCATACGTATGAACAACCTTATGACGATATGATGGATGCGGAATTTTACGAACAATATGCGCGAGTTCTACGAGAGCAGTCGAAGTGGGGATATTTCAACTGGAAGACAGCGCCAGACGGAACACCTCGGCCGGCTTTTTCGCCAAGTAACGCAGGTAAGACCGAACGGGAGCTTTACGAAAAGGCGCGTAAGGCGAAGCGAGATAAGAAAACTCCGACATCAAATCAGCGCGACTGGACCGGATTAGGTTCGCAAGTAGGCGGATATATTCAGCGTGAAATGATGCTGATCGAGCGTCACTACGAAAAGTTAACCGGCAAGAAGCCGAAGTTTAGATTCGAACGCACAAAGCGGAATGAGCCTTCGTTTGAGCATTTCGTTAAAAAGATGCACGAAGTCGAATATGCCGGTGAAAAGTTCGCCTTTAACGGCCTGCCGGACGGAATACTGATTTATACCGATGATGACGGTAAGGAGTATCGCGTAGGATTAGAGGTCAAGTCGTTCCAAAAGAGCTACGTTGAGTTTAAGAAAGTTGAGCAGCCGAAGACGGATCACGCATTGCAAACCGTTATGTACTCCGAAATGTACGGATTGGATTATTTCATTGTGCTTTACCATTTAACGTACGGAGTCGAGTGGAAGAAAGATATTAACCGGAACAAAACATTCGGAAAGTACGTTACGCAGGCAGAGCGTGAAGAATTATTTGCGAAGTTTGCGAGAGTAACGAAGGCGGTGCGTCTGTCAGATCCTCCGGAATTGGATTTAATTGACGGATGGGCGTTTAATGATTTCAAAACTTCGATTGCTAAAACGATAACTGACGATGAACTATCGAAATTAAAAACGAACTTTGATCGCATCAAAAAATCACGATTGCCCGAGTGGAAGAAGAATAATTACTTCCAGGCGTTGGAGTTTATCGAAAGCGTGCGGAAATCGGAGGCGGTATGATGCGCATCCTCGCGATAGACATATCGACAAATCCCGGCTTCGCCGTACTCGACGTTAAGACTCGCAAGGGCGTTAACAAAGCGTCCCTTGTCCGGGTTGCTTCCGTTAAGACTAATACGAACAATCCGGACGCACAGCGTTATTCCTACATCGAAGCACTCGCGACTATGATTGCGCATGAATATGCTCCGTTCGATAAGGTTATTCGCGAACATTTTACGAAAGGTCGGAATAAACGATCGACTCAGACGGTGTTCGGCGCCTGGGCAGCGATTGATATTGCGCTAATGAAATACGGCTACAAGGTCGACGAAGAAATAACGCCATCCAGCGTCAAGAAAATCGTAACAGGCGACGGCACCGCGGATAAGGATAAGGTCGAAGAATACGTCCGCGAATGGCTGACGTTGCCGGAAGAGTTTACGTTTAAGTCGGACGATGAATCGGATGCTATTGCGGTAGGTCTCGCGTATTTAATCAACGAAGGAGTGATCGCCAAATGAGCGACATAACACCGGCAAACCTCCGCATCCTCTCGAACGGACTTGACGAACGCCTGACCGACATTGACTACGACATTGCTCGCTATGAGCGGAAGCTGATTGCGCTTAAATTGGAGCGCGAGAGTGTAACGGAAAGTATCGAAAATTTACGGAAGCTAAAGGAGGAACGCCAATGATCGCAATTATCGCGCTAATCTGCCTCGCGTTTCTGGCGACAGTGTTTATCGTAATGGATACGGAAGGGATCGAAGGAGCTGGCGTCATGAAGGCGCTGCTTCTCATCCTTGTCGCGATTCCTTTCGGAGTTATCTTGGCGGGGATTATCGGACAATAATCGCAATTATACTAAATAATATATCGCAAAGGGAGCGGATTTAATGACGAAAGTACAAACGATAGTAACGAAGAATAAGGGAAAGCGAAAATTATCATACGACGAGCCACGCTTGATTGCGTTCATTCAATCTGCAACGCACAACTATCCGAAGCTTGACGTCGATTCATATACGGAAAAGGTTATCCGCCAAATTACGGCGAAGGATGAATACAAAGCGGATCAGATTACGAACTTGCTCGTTATGACCGCGCTAGAAAATATCGATGTAGCAAATCCGGATTGGACTTTCGTAGCAGCATATATTCACTTGCGCCAGCTCTATAAACAAGCGGCAAAGAATCGCGTGTACGATGCGGGCAAGAAATACGGAGACTTTTACGCGCTACTGACTACGCTTGCCAATAACGATGTGTATTCGCCATTGCTGCTCGAAAAGTATTCGAAGGATGAAATCAAGGAGCTCGCGGAAATCATCGATCCAGAGCGCGACAAACTGTTTACCTATATCGGATTGAAAACGCTGAGTGACCGGTACATTGCTCGCGATAAAGATAAGCGCATATTCGAACTGCCGCAGGAACGTTGGTTAGTAATCGCGATGCACTTGAATTCGAATGAGCCGAAAGAAAAGCGAATTGACCTCGTTAAAGAATCTTATTGGGCGCTGTCAAACTTATATATGACGGTAGCGACTCCGACATTATCTAACGCAGGAAAAGCATACGGTCAGTTATCGAGCTGCTTCATTGATACCGTAGATGATTCGCTACAAGGAATCTACGATTCTAATACCGACGTTGCAAACTTATCGAAGTCAGGCGGAGGCATTGGCGTCTACCTCGGAAAGATTCGTAGCAGAGGATCGGATATTCGCGGGCATAAAGGCGCAAGCAGTGGCGTCATTCCGTGGATGAAGCAGTTAAACAATACGGCAGTCAGCGTAGATCAGCTCGGACAACGTAAGGGCGCAATCGCCGTCTACCTGGACGTATGGCATAAGGATATCTTCTCGTTCCTTGACGCGAAGTTGAATAACGGTGACGAGCGCTTGCGTACGCACGACCTATTCACGGGCGTGTGCTTGCCGGACGTATTCATGGAAACGGTCGATAAGCGCGGCGACTGGTACTTATTCGATCCGAAAGAAGTCCGTACGGTAATGAGGTATTCGCTCGAAGACTTTTACGATGAAGAGAAAGGCGCAGGAACTTTCCGCGAAAAGTATCTCGAATGTGTTCAGTCAAACGAACTAACGAAAGAAATCGTTCCGGCTATCGAAATCATGAAGCGTATTATGAAATCGCAGCTTGAAACGGGAACTCCGTTCATGTTCTACCGCGATGAAGTTAACCGTATGAACCCGAATAAGCATGCCGGAATGGTGTACTGCACGAATTTATGTACGGAAATTACGCAGAATCAATCGGCAACTACTGTCGACGAGCAGTACACGGAGGACGGAAAGATTATCACGGTAAAGACGCCTGGCGACTTCGTTGTATGTAACCTATCGTCAATCAATCTCGCGCGTGCTGCTATGGATGAAGTTCTGCAGCGCCTGATCCCGATTCAAGTCCGCATGCTTGATAACGTTATAGATTTAAACACGATCGAAGTTAAGCAGGCGCAGCTAACGAACGAAAAGTATCGCGCAGTAGGACTCGGAACATTCGGATGGCATCATCTACTCGCGCTGAAATCAATCGATTGGGAATCGGAAGAGGCGGTGACTTATGCAGGCGAACTGTACGAAGATATCGCGTTCCTGACGATTAAAGCGAGCGCCGACCTGGCGAAAGAGAAAGGCGCATACCCGGCGTTTATAGATAGCGATTGGAGTACCGGACAGTACTTCGAAGACCGAGGCTATATTTCGGAAGTCGGAGAAAACTTGCGCAATAGGAATTGGGCGGATTTGATGCACGATATCACTCGCATTGGAATCCGCAACGGCTATCTGATGGCGGTAGCGCCTAACGCATCCACTTCAATTATTGCCGGAAGTACAGCGTCAATCGATCCGATATTTAACGTTGAGTATAGTGAAGAAAAGAAAGACTATAAGATTCCGGTAACTGCGCCTGACTTAACGTATAGAACGTTCCAATACTATAAATCTGCGTATCACTATGACCAACTATGGAGCATTCGTCAGAACGCACTAAGGCAGCGCCACATTGACCAGGCGGTATCGTTCAATATCTACGTGAAGAATACGGTTAAAGCGAAGGAATTGCTCGACTTGCATATGACGGCATGGCGCGAAGGTTTAAAGACTACGTATTATGTCCGTTCAACATCTAGCGAGATTGAAGAATGCGAATGGTGCGCGTCCTAATTGGGCGCTCTCTTTTTCGCAATAAACGAGGGGAGTCGGTTAAATGAAACAACGACAAATAATGGACGTAAACGCACCGAATAAATCAACGGGGATTATTAACGGATCCACATCAAACGTACTTAACTGGGATGACGTAGCACATGCATGGTCGTATCCAAAATATAAGAAGATGTTATCGAACTTTTGGACTCCGTTCGAGATTTCGATGACTAACGATGTTAAAGAATATCCGCGCCTTTCTGAAACGGAGAAGGACGCTTTCCTTAAAATCATCGGACTACTTGCGCTACTCGATTCGATTCAATCGGATTACGCCGGCAAAGTCGCGGACTACATCACGGACTCATCGATTAACGCGCTCATGATTATGTTAGCGCAGCAGGAAGTTATCCATAACCATTCGTACAGCTACGTGCTTTCTTCGCTTGTGCCGAAAGAAAAGCAAAACGAAGTATTCGAATACTGGCGCTCTGATGAAACGTTACGTGACCGAAATGACTTCGTAACTTCCGGATATAAAGACTTCGCGGAGAATCCTAACGTAGAGAACTTCTTAAAATCGATCGTATATGACGTAATCCTCGAAGGACTCTTCTTCTACAGCGGATTCGCGTTCTTCTATAACCTTGCGCGCAATCAGAAGATGGTCGCAACGTCAACGATGATAAATTATATCAACCGTGACGAACAAATTCACGTTGACCTATTCGTTAAGATTTACCGCCAAGTCCTCGCGGAGAATCCGGAGCAGGATACGCCAGAGCTACGCCAATTTGCTATCGAAACTTTCCGTAAAGCTGCGGAGTTAGAAATCGAATGGGGTCGCTCAATCATCGGAAATAAAATCGATGGCATCTCGATGGACGAACTCGAAGACTACATTAAATTCTACGCAAACGTACGCTGCAATCAGCTCGGATACGGGCACGAAGCTTTTCCGGAAGCATCGCGTAAGAATCCGATGAAGTGGATTAAAGCGTACGAGGAAGTCGATCTCGGTAAGTCCGATTTCTTCGAGCAAAAGAGCCGCCAATATACGAAGGTGAACAACGTAGATAACGGCTTCGACGATTTGTAAAAAACTTTCGCCAATAGTGCGCGGGGCTCATAACTCGCGGGTATTATCATATGAAGGCGCTGGTATCCGTTAAACAAGCGGCAGGCCGGCGCCTTTTCGCTTTATAAATTAAACGGAGGTGCATTCGGAATGACAAACGATGAAAGAGAGAAATTAATACGTTTCTGTGTCGAAGCCGCGACAGAATTGAATGGCGCAAAAGTATCGTACGTAGAATTTACAGCGATGAACGACGAAGAACTGCGGAGAGAAGCGGACTGGTTAGACGACATGCTTGGCAAATAAGGGGGAATCGGAATGGGAAACGTTAAAAAGGCGGCATACTTTACCGCGCTAGTAATCATCGGATTTATCATCGCACAAACGGTCATTCATACGGTCGGATTCGGATATGCAGTTGCGCTAATTGTGGCGCTGGCTACGGTAGCAATTACGTATGACTCTAACGAAAGCGAGGCGAAGTAATTGGGATTCTTCGGTATTACTGCGAATAACGATGCGCAGAAGCGCGCTATGCAAGCGTTAATTAACGACAAACCGTTTACGTTCTTAACTGGACCGGCAGGAACCGGCAAGTCGCTCGTAGCACAGGCGGTCGGACTCGATCGGACGATTGAGCGCTTAAAGTACCGCAAGCTAATCTACACGCGATTACAGACGCAAGTCGGAATGGACGTCGGAGCTTTACCGGGAGACATTAACGAAAAGACTTTTCCGTTCATTGCGCCATTGATGGATAATCTTGAAGTCATGTCGGCAAAGGCTAACGAAATTAAACGATACCTTACCGAAGGTGACGATGACAAGCGGAAAGTATTCTTCGATTCTATTCAAACGATAAGAGGGCGCTCACTTAACCACACATACGCGATGATAGATGAGTGCCAGAATCTCGATATTCATACGATGGCAGCAATCGCTACTCGTCCAGGTGCCGGAGCTAAATTCGTATTCATGGGTAACTTTTCGCAGGTTGATAACGCTAAACTTCGGAATACGAAAGCGAACGGGCTTTACCGATTATTATCCGGTCTGTACGAAAAGAATGCGCATCAATACTTCGATCATGTAAATCTAACGGAAGTACAGCGCCATCCGGTCGTAGAGGTTGTCGAAGAAATACTGCGTAATCATGAAATGGCGGAAGAATTTGCGGAATTGGAGGCGAGAGGGAATGCAGATCAGGAACTTTAAATCCATCAGGATTAATAGCGAAAATTTATTAGATGTTAGTGGGTTCGGAGGACATTCTGATTACGGTGTATTGGTAACTGCTTATGACTTTGCTAGCGCAGTAATAGAAGTTAGACGAAAAGAAGGAACGACAGCAATGCTTGCCATGCAATATGACGATTTAGATTTACCTGCTTACTGGAAAGATGCGGAGATTTTATTTACAACGAGATTAGCCGCTAATACGGAGGAATTGTAGTGAGAAAGTTCTTGCACCGTATGGGATATATAATATCGCCGTCACTTCTCGGAATGGGAGTAGGTCCGTACCCGATAAAATCCGCAAGAAATCGTTGGGAGAAACGATGGCGTAAACTAGATTCATATTTAAAGGAGGCGTCACCATGAAAGCACGAACGAAAGCGCTCGCCCTAACCGCCACTCTAGCGACCGGAATCGCAGCCTACGCGGTCATCACGCCGCCAGCCCAACCGCCAGCCCAAGCGAAAGCACCAACGCCAATAACGCACTACGTAGACCGAGCCGCAGTCCTATCCGCACTCGCTAACGAATCACAAATCGTCGGCCTCTCCGGTCATGCCGAAAAGTGGGTACAATCGCGCGATAATAAATGGTACGGCGACCGCGAATACGAAATGACGATAGCCGGCGATTTTAAGATGGGCGTAGATAGCGAAGATATCGAAATCACAACGCGCGGTAACACGATAATTGTACGCTTTCCGCAGCCGAAGCTCATCAGCGCAGACTTTCCGTTCGATAAAGCGGCAATCTCGAAAGACGTCGGGTTTGTGCGGAAAGACTTCGATGAGGATGAACTGCGGAAATTGTACGGTAAAGCGCGCAAGGCGGCAATAGCGGACATTAAGGCGGACGTAAAGGCGAAGGATCGCGCAGAGAAAGCCGTAGAGCATGCGATTGAGGAGCTGCTTGAAACGGTGCCTTATGCGGAAGATGTAATATTCGTAGATTAACACCAATTTAAAAACGGAGGTGAAGAGAATGAATAAACTTCATTCGTTTATAACGCTTGAACAAGTATCAAATGCACTTCAATACCGCGTAACGCGGAATACTCAATCGTCTACGAAATATCTTTCGTGGCAAATAGAAGTTAGGCGCGGCGAGGACGAGGGGGTAATTTGGGAGTTCGCGCATGAGATTGGTCATGCAATCCTATTTAGGAAGGAAAAGAGAAAAGTTAAGGACATAGTAAGTCTTATTGACTTATATAAAAAACGGAGTAAATTAAAAATATTTATATATGAATTGGAGGCGTGGTTAATCGGGTTTTTAGCATGTAAATTATTTAATATAGGCACAAAAGGAATGTTGGTGTATGCGATTAAATGTTTAAAAACGTATCTTTAATTAATGAAATAATGTCCGTATTGCGTAGTTTAACGCAAATAAAATGTAGGAGGAATCTCAGTGTCGTTGTACATTATCGTTGTTACAGACGATAGAGAACTACGTAATTCACCGCCGATCATTTCGAAGAATCTGCGCATAGATTTTATCGGGATATGCCAACAAACAATCGGAAAACATTTCCGTGGAAAAAGGTATAACGTAATTCATAACCACACCTCTATAACGGATTTAAGTAAAGCGGACGACAATCGTATTGTCGACTGGTATCGCCGCGAGTTAATCGGATGCGCCGCGAGAGATGTAATCGTAATTAACGGAGGCGGAGATTAATGACCCGAATGGACGAACGACTTATCAAGCACTTTACCGCGCTGAAAACGGACGATGAAAAGATAGCGGTAATCATGGCGCTGGCACTTGTCGGAGAAGATGCGCTGGCTGACGAATGTAAACGAATTTATACGGAGGGATGACGGGGATGTACGAAGAGGTATTTACGTTTTCGGAGGATAGGCCATTAAGTAAATTCGCAAGTAGTTATAAACCATTTCAATATAAAACTAATGAAAATAGCTGCTGGTTGTGTGTAAGCCATAAAGTCGACGTCACAGGGTACGTGCGTATCAGAAGAAACAAGAAGGACGTTTCTCTCCATAGGTACATTTACGAACAATTAGTCGGGTCGATTCCAGACGGAATGATTATCATGCACTCTTGCGATAACCGAACTTGTTTTAATCCGGACCATCTTTCTATAGGAACACATAAAGAAAATCAGAGGGATAAAGCACTGAGAGGCAGGTCTGCAAAAGGTTCAAAAAACGGAAGGGCAAAACTAACAGAGGATCAAGTTAGAGAAATCAGAAAAGACTTTAGAACATTAAAAGATATCGCCAAAGATTATGGTGTTTCTAACGCGATGATAGGAGAAATAAAAAATTTAAAAAACTGGAAACACATAATTTAAGGGGGAATTTACGTGAAAAAACAATTTAACCAAGTGAAGGAATTTCATGAGAAGTTCGGTCATCCGGTTGCAGATAAACCTACTGCAATGAAGTTTGATAGACGCGACAAAAGGTTCGGGTACATGGAAGAGGAGAATCAGGAATTTGTAGAAGCGAAAACAGTCGTAGATCAGGCAGATGCGATGGTGGATTTAATGTACTTCGCGCTAGGAACGTTAGTCGAGCTCGGAGTTGACCCGGAGCCACTTTTCGATATCGTGCATAACGCAAACATGTCGAAAGTGTGGCCGGACGGTGAAGTTAAGTACGATCCGCAATCGAATAAGATTCTAAAGCCGCCGACATTCGTGCGACCAGAGCCGTTAATTGAGGCGGAGATTAAAAGACAAACGAAGGGGGCCGAATAAATGGCGGATAAACAATACCTAGAACTAACGAAGCACATATTCGATAATGGCGTAGAGAAATCGGATCGCACCGGAACAGGAACGTTAAGCACATTCGGATATCAGATGCGCTTCGACTTAGCGAAAGGATTTCCATTACTAACTACGAAGCAGTTACACTGGCCGTCTATTGCGCATGAGCTCCTGTGGTTTCTCAGCGGAAACACTAACACGAAGTATCTAACGGATAATGGCGTAAGAATATGGAACGAATGGGCTGACGAAAACGGTAATCTTGGTCGGATATACGGAAGGCAGTGGCGCAGTTGGGAAGTGTCCGTTAATTCTCACGGATTCGCGGAAGGGTACTATATCGACCAAATTGCGCAAGTAATCGAACAAATCCGCAATAATCCGGACAGCCGACGTCTACTCGTCAGTGCATGGAATGTCGGAGAACTCGATCGGATGGCGTTACCGCCGTGTCACTTCGCGTTTCAATTCTACGTAGCGAACGGTAAGCTATCGTGTCAACTTTATCAACGGTCAGGCGACGTATTCCTCGGCATTCCGTTTAACATCGCCAGCTACTCGCTACTGACGCATATGATTGCGCATGTGACCGGCCTACAAGTCGGAGAATTCGTTCATACGATAGGTGATGCGCATATCTATACGAATCATATCGATCAGATTAAAACACAGCTTGAACGTGAGCCGCGAGAACTTCCGCAGTTAGTAATCAAGCGACAAGTTAACGATATTGACGATTTCACTTTCGATGACTTCGAAATTGTCGGATATGATCCGCATCCAAAACTAACCGGAAAGGTGGCAATTTAATATGACGAACACTAAAACGCACCTAATCGCAGATGAATCGCTAGGAGGACTACTGCGCGAATATACGGAGACTGATCGGGAGGCTAGCGTAGGGGATTACGTACACGTAATTTATTATAACGGATTAGCGGAGGATTCTATCGGAGTAGTTATATCAATCGACGATGAAGGTAATCCGGACGTTAGTGTCGATAATCGCGTCTTTTACATCGAACAGTGGGATGACTACACCACACTCGAACCAACCGAAGTTGTAATGATTGCGGAAGAAACCGTCCTCGATGATACGAGATTTACGCAAACTACCGCCACACAAAGAACACGCTACAAACTAGCCGATCGCATTGCGAAAGTTGGCGAGAAGGTTGTTATCGTAGCCGCCGAAGGAACATTCGACATGTACGATAACGGCGATGTTATCAAAGTAGAAAGCGTTACTCATGGCGGAATTCAAAACCAAAGCGTTGCTTCTAGCGGACATGTTGGACGTGGACGTAATTCATACGGCTACATTTCGGATAAAGAATATCGCGTACTCATTCCAATCGAATCCAACGAAGCTCAAGTCGAAGTTACCGAAGCCGAAGCGTCACCGTCTGTCATCGAAATGCTCGCCAACCTATCGCGCAGAATCGTATCGTTAGAATCACAAGCGGAAGATAATCTCGAAACACTTGAATCGCAAGCGCTCCGCATGAAGCGTTTAGAAGACGAAATTGACACGCTCCATCGCAATAACGTTAAACTCGCGGAGGAACTGGCGAATCATAAGGCGGAAGCCAAAGCGTCGCAAGCAACCACGGAGGTCGATGCGGTAGACTTTAGCGCATTTACTAACGCAGTAGCAGCGAAAGTGCTCGATAAAATGACGAAGGGGTTACGCAATGCCTAGAAAACCGGACATTTGCCTTACAACACTTAACAAATTGCCAGTCGAAGAAGTACCTATCAACATTGCGTATAAACATAAAGAATGGTTAAAAGAGCAGTACTACAGCCTTGAACTATCCCTTCTTGATATCGCGGAAATTACTGGGGTTACAAGAAAGAATATTGAGTACTGGATGAGGAAATACGAGTTGAAACGAAGAGATAAAGCTACAAGATATACAGAAAGATGTTTGAAGAAGATATCCGAAACAAGTAAAGGCAGGGTTCCTTTTAGTAAAGGACTAACTAAATACGACCACCCTGCAATAATGAAAATTAGTGAAAGTGTTAGCGGGGAGAAGGCTGGGCGTTGGAAAGGTGGATACGGTGTTAATTCTACCGGTTATAGATATGTAAGAGATATCAATCACCCTAACCGTGATAAAGATAATTACGTTCTTGAACACAGGTTGGTTATGGAAAAAGATTTAAATCGATATCTCACTTCCGAAGAGGTAGTCCATCACAGAGACAGAAATCGCCTAAATAACTGCTTAGAAAATCTTTACCTTTTTCCAAACAACCGATCACACACATGCTTCCACAACCACCAAAAGTACTATGATCCGATGATTACCGAAGAAAAGTTTATGGAGGAGATTTTTTATGGAAAATACGGATATTAAAATAGCTACTTGCGGACGCCTCAGATCGGGTAAAACAACCGCCGAGCAATACCTTTGCGCCATCCACGACTTCACACCGTTCGCTTTCGCCGATCCGCTGAAATATTCGTTCTATAACTTATTTCCGCAATATCGCAGTCAGCCGAAGCCACGCGCATTATTACAGAAGTACGGCGAGGATATGTGCGCAATCGATCCGCATGTATGGATACGGCCGACCTTCGAAAGCATTAAGCGTACAACCGGAATAGCAGCGATAGAAGGACGTACACCGCGCATCTTAATAACGGATTTGCGCAAGCAGACGGAGCTTGACGAAGTGAGACGGCAAGGGTTTACGGTGATCCGGATTACAGCACCCGAGGAATTGCGCATCAAGAGGGCGCGAGAAGCTGGCGATGACTTTAACGTTGAGGATTTGACGCATCCGACGGAGATAAGCGTAGATGGATTCGACTGCGATTACGAAGTGAGTAACGAAGGGGATTCGTTTGATTTGTATGCGCAGTTAAATCGAATAATTTCGAAATTGGAGGCGGATAAATGAAAAACGGACTAACGGTACTCGAACTATTCTGCGGCGGAGGAATCGGCACTAACGGCATATTAGCAGCCGGTTACGACGTTGTAAAGGCGCTAGACTTCGATAAGAACGCGGTAAAGGCATACCGGCATAACTTCGGAGATCACGTAGAGCAGGCGGACATCAATACGGTAGAGATAGGCAGTCTACCGGACACTGACGTCATCTTTGGCGGTCCGCCTTGTCAAGATTATTCGATCGCAGGTAAAGGCGAAGGTGAGGAAGGCGAGCGCGGCAAACTCGTCTTTCGTTACATCGATATCATCGCGGAAAAGCAACCGAAGGCATTCATATTTGAAAACGTGAAGGGTTTAATCGGAAAGAAGCATCGTCATACATTTAACGCGCTACTAACGAAGTTTAACGAAATTGGTTACGAGGTCAATTGGAAATTAATAATGGCGTGGGATTACGGCGTAGCGCAGAAGAGAGAGCGCGTTTTCGTTGTCGGAATACGAAAAGACCTCGGATTCACTTACGCGTTTCCGAAGCCATTAGAAGGCGATTATAGAACAATTGTCCTGCGCGATGTGATCGGTGATTTACCGGAACCTGCGCAACAGTCAAACGGAGGTCACCTCTCGGATAATTACGGCACTGAATACGAAATGGCAAACCGCAAAGAGTCATTCGATAAACCAGGCGCAACAGTAACGGCTCATCACCGGTGCAGTTATACGCATCCAGGCGAAGAACAGCGCAGGTTCACAGTCCGCGAGTGCATGCGGATCCAATCAGTGCCGGACAGCTACGTTATACCCGACGACATTTCACTATCTGCGCAATACAGAATCGTAGGAAACGGAATAGCGTCACGCGTCGCATGGTATATCGGTAAAGCTTTGGCGGAGCAACTTAACGCAGGCACAAAAAGCGAAATGTAGGAGGGAAGAATCGTGAGTAGTGTTGCAAGAGATATGGTGGAGGGTTATGAAGATATAGCAAAAGAAATTCAGTCATTTTTATGGAAAGGGAAGCCTTTCAAAAGCGAAAAAATCGAAAGGTCTAATGAAGAAATAGAGGAATTTCTTGAGAGTATCCGACAGCAATGTCGCACTAATTATGAGAGTGGATCTTATAGCTTGGGTTGGAGAGATTAATATCGAACTGCGGCATTCTTATGAAATAAAAAAGACGAGCGAATTAACCTCGTCCTACTTCGTCAGGTGCTTCGTAATCATCGAGCTGAAATATCTCGGCACCGGCTGGATATGCGCCATACTCGCGCCCAACATGAACGAAGCGCAACGGAAGCTCATTCGCCTTGATTCCGATTTTACCTACGAAGTTACGCGCAGATGAATACGAGCGAGCATCGAATTTGAACGGTTTTACATCGGTAGCCCTAACGACTTCCGGCTTGGCGATAATCAGTCGCTTATTCACACCGTCATAGCCGACGATAAGGTTCGCAGGGATTCCGATACCCTTTCCGCTTGGTCCGAGTTTGAGCAGCGAGCGTGTTCCGGTGGATAAATACAGGCGCTGCTGCTTATCGATCGTGACATAAGCGGAGCCATTTCCGTAATTTTCGTTTGATATCCATTGGAACGTAGGTGATGCGGTATTCGGCGTAGCATTTTTCGACATATAACGTCAGTCCTTTCGTGTTTAACGAAGTATTTACGTTTATTATACGCACGAAAACGAAGAAAAACAACATTAGGAGGCGATTATCATTTTCAATCCAGACTTTTACCCGACACCGGAAGAATTGATCGAAGAACTTTTGTCGATGAGCATAAGAGGTAGCTTACCGAAAATTAAAGGTATGCGTTGGTATACCTTACGAGGTCGTGTATTAGAGCCGTCGGCAGGTAAAGGGAATATCGTCAAATATATAACGGAAAAAGGACAGTCATTAAAGGTGGACGCCATTGAAAACGACTCAGAGCTCGCGAGTTTCTTAATGGGTTCCGGATATAACGTTGTTTGGTCTGACTTCCTTACATTCGAAACCTTCCGAGAATATGACGCTATTGTCATGAACCCTCCATTTAGTGCTTGTGATAAACACCTGTTACACGCCATCAAAGTTGCAAGCAAGCAGATTACTAAAGACTGTGAAATATACGCAATTATTAACGCGGAGACGATTAAGAACCCGTTTAGTACGGCTCGTAAAGAATTATCGCGCCTACTAGACTTACATGACGCTCGAATAAAGTTCGTAAGCAATGCTTTTACCGCGGCTGAACGTAAAACGGGCGTAGAAGTGGCGCTTATTTACGTAAAAGTTAACAGGAATAACGCTAGCGAAGATTTATATAGACGGACGGTTGAAGCGGTAAATGTGAAGAGCAGCGATCAGTCTACAGAAATCTCTAGCGCATTGAGTACGTACGTTAAGCATCAAGAAGTCCAAGAACGTTTAGACGACATCACTCGCTTAATTAGCGAATACGAGATGGCAATCGAATTAGTACGTGAATCATACGATTCAAATAAGCGTAAGGCAGACTTCCTAAGCTATATATCGAACGTAAATGGCGGAAAGCTACGTACACCTATCGATACTCTTGCGAAAGACTACGAGGAAGACTTGAGTCAATTGCGCTCGACTTATTGGCAACTAATACTGCAAACGGAGAAATTTATGAAGATGCTAACGACAGAAGCGCGTGAAAAATTAAACCGACAACTCGAATCGGCATCGGAATTAGAAATAAACGCTACCAACATTCAAATGCTGCTACACGCAATAATGGCAAATTCTAATGACATGTTAATCAGCAGCGTTGTAAGTATGTTCGAAAAGATAACGTCGTACAGTCGCCGTGAGTTTTCAACGAATATGCACTATTACAACGGTTGGAATACAAACGAGGCGTACAAGATCGGAAAGAAAATCATTTATCCGTTCTTTACAACTTTTAGCGAATGGGATATGGGAGAGCGCGAAAACGATTTTAAAGGCGTCGATTATCGCGTAAAAGGATTTATCTTCGACCTTCTTAAAGCGTTCGAACCATTCCGCGACGTTAGTTACGAATTCACAAAGACCGGTAAAGGCGAGTACAAAAACGATATACTGCGCTTCAAAATATTTATTAAAGGAACGGTTCATGTATGGTTTAGCGACTTAAAATCATTAAATAAAATTAACTACGTATGTGGGCGCAAATTTAACTGGCTCCCAACGGAAGAAGAGATTAAAACGAATCAAAAAGCGCGGGAATATGTCGTCAAAGAATTCGGCAAAGATTCGCTAAATATAAAGCTATTGGAGGCGGAATAATGGGCGGAAAATCATCGTACGACAAACAAGCCAGCGACCGGAAGATGCCCGAACGATACGCGCTAGACAATAACGAAGGGAATGACGTAACGACATGAGCGTTTGGAATAGGGATATAAGCCGTACTTACGCCGAATATAACGGAACTTTAGCAGTGCGTACGTGCAATTACTGCACCCGAAATTTACTATCGGATGAAACCGAAAAATATCACGAAGAGTACGGAACAGTATGTACGGAATGCGAAGATATTATCCGTGAGGAGGAACGTACTTGGAGAAGATAGTACCGGACTATAACGTTAAACTAGAAAAAGACTACGAAACTATTCGCGACAAGATTAAGCGAGGCATGTTGCCGTTAGTAGCGAGAAATCCTGCAATAAATAAAGCGGTAACTGAATATGTAGATGCGCAGACTGATTACTTTGACGAAAAGAGAGCGCGAGGAGCTCATCCCCCGATACAACTGCGCAACAGCCAAATGCTCAGTAAGTTTGCTAACTTGGTAATGTACGAAGAGTTAAAGTGGAGTCACCCGGACAAAATGTCGATAGTCGATTATCCGATAATGAGCGATGCGCAAGAGTCTGCTAGGCAAGATAAATACCGTCCTAATAGCGATTTGCAATACGGTGACAGGCGCTTTATGGGACGCCGGAAAACACACTTTACGGACGACTATGGCTCTCCGCAGGTCAGAAACAGTCGCGTAATTGATCCATACGATACTGCGATTGAATCCATCGGAGATTACCTGGACTTATATGATGCGCTAGATAATGCAGGACTGACCGAAAGACAGCGACAAGCGATCGACCTCGTATATTTCGAAAGCATGACGCAAGAAGAGGCTGCGGAAGTTATTGGAGTCGGTCAGGATGTTGTAAGTAGGAGAATAACGACATCTTTGCGAAAATTACGCGGATATTTAACGATAAATTAAGCGAAAGATACCATATTAAGCTTAATCAGTTACCTATATAGACGCCGAAAGGGACTAAAATTTAACGCTCGCTTCGGCGGGTTTTTCTTTTGCGGAAATACAACGAACGAGTCGGGTAAGCTCCGACCTACTTTCCGTTATTTATTTAAACGGAGGTAATAACGCAATGACGATAAAGATAATCGACATCTCCACCGGAGAAAACTTATCCGATCAATATACGCTAAGACACCGCAACCAAGACGAAGCATTTAAGCGGAAGCAAGCCACGACCAACGAGCGCGAATCTAACGGCAGACAGCGAGATTTCACCGCATCAAATATGCGCAACCTACACGAAGTTTACGACGTCTTAACGACAGCGCAATGCGGTTATTTAATGCTGCTGCAGTGTTACGTCGGATATGACGACGGTATCCTTATTGACGCGAAGAAACAGCCGATGACAACAGCGGATATGATGTCCGTATTGCAGCTCGATAAGAAGCGCGCAACCTTCTACGATTTCCTCTCCGCATGCATAAATAACGATATCATACGCGAGATAGACGGTAAGTACGCAGTTAATTCGCATTATCATTTCCGAGGTGCTTTCGGTAACCAGTTCGTTGTCAAGTCGTACACTTCGAAAATCAAGCGAGTCTATCGCGAAGTAAAGGCGGCTGACATCGGGCTTATTTACCGGATGCTTCCGTATGTTCATTACGAAACGAATGCGCTATGTACGAACCCTTACGAAAAGGATCCGTCAAAGATACGCTGGTTTAATCGGAAAGAGTTGGCGCAAGAGATTGGCGTAGATCCAGCGACATTGGGACGGAGATTACCGAATATGACTTTCGATAAGGAGTACGTCGTAGCACGCATTAAGGTCGGAAGTGAACCGGAGAGATATACGTTTAATCCTCGTGTGTTCTACCGTAAGGATGGCGAACCTGATGCGACGTTAATAGCGATGTTCAATACCGATAAAGTGTAAAGATTAAAACCGTTGCAATATGCGTCCTATCGTCCTTTATTGCGATTATCATTAAGTACTATATATTCTGATGCGTAATGCGGAACGTTAGTGACGCAAGGTTTAAGATTTACAAGACTAAGAAATAAATTGCCGCCTAAAAACGCTGAATCCCTTGTGGCTCTAAGCGCGAAGGCGGTTTTTTGGTGTCCGAATAAAGTCACACATTCGGCTGATTTGTCCGAATAAGGTCACACTTAGTTCTCTACCGTAGTGAAGCGAATATGCCTGGCGAAATACTACCGATATTACATACGTATATCCTAGCGATAGTTATATAAGAAGGAAGACGGATATCCATCGCAAAGCTGCCGTAATCCTGCGTAATAGAGTGCCGCAAATGCTCCGCTAAACATCGGCTGTAAACCCCCGACGGAAGACCCTTCGCCAAACTCACGGGGTTGCTTACGTTTAGCTGCGTAAATACCCCGATCATCCAGCGCAAATATACACCGCATCCTATGCAATAATCGCGGGAAATAATCGGATGATAGGCCGTACAAACGGCGCTATGACAACGATGTATAAAATAATGCATAGCGTATAGTCTTGCGCAGCTAACAAACGTTGATATGACGCGGTTATTCACATACGACAACTGCCGATAACCTTGATTATGTAAACACCGAATGAATGACGTATACAGCGATATGCAAAACGGCAGCAAAACGGAATTGTTCGAAAACGAGAAACAAATCTGAATTGTACGGGCGGGGGACACAATTCTGACAATTCAAAATCACGTAACCAAAACGGCGCTACAATTTTTTCAAAGTCGATAGGTTGGCGCAAGAAGTCGGAAATAAGCTTATCGCAAGAGGGACGAATGCCTAACGCTCCTCCAGCCGGTAAGTTTATTTGCGTTTTAGTGCGCGAAAGATAAATCTCGCGGGTATTATCATTTGAAGCGAAATAGTTTGCGACTAGCTATCGCGAATGACAAGCGACGTTTCTCCGACGTTGTTTTTCGCTTGTTTTATTTTAACGGAGAAAACGAATCACTACGGAGGGTGACGATAAAAATGGCGAAAAGAAAGCGTATT
This sequence comes from Metabacillus idriensis, assembly GCF_009674765.1. Taxonomy (GTDB): domain Bacteria; phylum Bacillota; class Bacilli; order Bacillales; family Bacillaceae; genus Bacillus_P; species Bacillus_P idriensis. The sequence goes on from NZ_WKKF01000002.1 coordinate 730,105, forward strand.
GTGCTCGAAGAAAAAGACGGAATTATCGGTAAGGTTTGTAGAAAGTGCGATAATTGGTCGCCTTTAGAAAATTATAGTAAAGGTAAAAACGGAGTTGGAGATAGGCGTTCTGAATGTAAAACATGCGTAAATATTGGCCGAAAGCATTTACAGATGAAACCGATTATTAAAACTGTAAAAGGTGTGGACATTGAGTGCCGCAAGTGTAATCGTTGCGACAATATTAAACCTCTTACCGATTTCCAAAAGAATAAAAGCAGCCGGTTAGGAGTCAGCTCGATTTGCAGGAAGTGCGTAACTAAATCCGGAGAAAAGAGACGCAAGTCCGATATTATACTCATAGAAGCCGAAGGAAAAAAGTCACTTTACAAAAAGTGCATTCGATGTAAGGTGAAACAGGGAGTGTCGGAATTCTATAAAAATTATCAGTCCGGTAGCGGGAGCGTTAGGTCTGAGTGTAAGACTTGTAATCTAATTAAACAAGAGGATAAGCGGTTGAAAGAGGGTCGAGATTTCGTCTTGCGCGACACCGCCTACATCAAAGGCGAGTTAGGCAAAAGATATAAAAAGTGTACAGAAATAAAAATATTGAACGACTTTCAAGATAATACTTTAGGATTTCTAGGTAAGAGCTCAGAATGTCGTGAATGTTTAAAGTGTAGAGCTAGAAACTTCTACGTAGAAAATAAAGAAGAGTCGAAGGCTAGGAATAGTCAGTGGTATAGAAACAACCCGGAATATGTCCTTAATAAGAGCGCAAAAAGAAGAGCTAGAAAGTATGGTCTTCCTAGGACATTCTCGCACATTGACCAAGCCGAAGTAAAAAAACATTTCAACGGATGCGCTTTAACGCAATCTGTAGACATCCAGTGGGACCATGTTATTCCAGTATCTATAGGACACGCGGGAACAGTTATAGGAAATATGGTACCTCTAAGATCAGATTTAAATGCGTCTAAAAAGGACAAAAATTTATTCGAGTGGTTTGTCGATAATAAAGCAAGACTCAATATTCTCGGCCATAATTTTCTGGAATTAATTGAATACTTAGCACACACCAACGCACTTACTACCCAAGAGTACGAGGATTACGTTTACTGGTGCTTCGCAAATCCAAGAACACAGGAGAATATGATATCGACCAGTATAAGTTCTATTCAAGAGTGGATAATATCCACCGGAAGACAAATACCATTACCAAAACACGCATTACTTAATATAAAAACTTCGAATGAGATAGGCAGTCATTCAGATAATCAAACGGCGTAGAGCGGCAACTCTACGCTTTTTATTTTGAGAAAGGAGTAATTTGTATGTCAATTAAATTAAAGGCTTTAGAAGCGAAATTAGACGTTAGGAAGCGAAAAGCAGCGTTCCTGCTCGTGGAGAACGAAATGAAATCAAGTGCCGAACAACGAACTCAAGAAGACATTGCTCAAGAAATTGGTGTAACTTATAAGAGTTTATGGGAGTGGCGGAAAAAAGACCCGATTTTCATCGAATACAAAAACGCACTTGCAGACGATTTCCTTTCGGAGAACAGAGCGTTTGTTTATGCGCAGTTAATGAAATTAATTGGCGGAAGCCAGCCAAGTGTTAAGGGAATTGACCTTTTCATGCGTAGATTCGGATTACTAACCGATAAAACGATAACTGAAACGGCAGAAACATCCGGAGCACGTAGCGATGAGGATATCGAAAAAGAGCTTGAAGAACTAGACGAACTACTTAAAGGCGACGATTAAGGGAGGTGACGGGTAATGGCGAATATTAACGGTAAATGGCTCGATCGACAAACCCGTCAATCTCGAATCGACTTACTTTCGAAGCGTATTGAAAAGTTACGGGCATTATTCGAGAAAAAAACAATTACGGGATTTCAGAAAGAAACGTTAGTCACTGATACCTTAGAATTAAAGAAACTAAGTCGTATTCACCGCGCCGAAATTGATATGCTTTATTTTTTCTACGAGTATTTTTCGGAAGCTCGAAATCCAGGCAACCCCGACAATCTTGTTCCTACGAATAAAGTCGATATGGATCAGGCGCCGGATTTCCACGTTAAGCTATCCCGAATATTAGACTCCGTATCAAATCGGAATAGAACCGCGCGTATAGCGTGGGCAGCAAGTCGTGGTCATGCAAAATCAGCATACTTATCGAATGCCTTTCCGGTACATGAAATTGTTTATCGTAAGCGGAAAATGATACTTATTATTTCGGAAACGAATGCGGGTTCAAAGAAGTTTATTAAGTGGGTAGCGGGGCAGTTAAAATACAACTTAAAACTTCGCGAAGATTTCGGAGAAATGCTTTTCGAGCAAAAGTCGCGAAATGAAAAAGACTCCGAAGAAGCTTTCTTAACCACTACCGGAATTAAGATGGAAGCTACTTCACTAGGAACACAGATTCGTGGATTTCGTAACGGTTCTCAGCGTCCGGATTTAATTTTGCTGGATGACTTAGAATCCCGTGACTCAAATAACACGCCCGAACTTCGCCAAAAATCAAAAGACTGGCTTAATCAAGATTTAATGCCCGCTTATGATCCTACTCAAACGGCAGTTATTTTTATGGGAACTCTGGTTCATCACGACTCACTTTTGAATTACGTTTTAAGCGAGCGGCGAGATTTCATTAAAAATAGTTTCCCCGCGATATTGGAATGGCCGAAGAGAATGGATATGTGGGAAGAGTTTCAGCGCATTTATCGCGAATACATTCCGACAGAAGAAGAACTCGCAGAAATGGAAGATGCAGAGGAAGAAATGCCGACACCAAGCGCAAGGGCAGCGTTAGAGTTTTACGCTCGAAATAAAGAAACGATGGATGAAGGCGCAAAGGTTTTGTGGCCAGCTCGGTTTCCGTTAGCACACCTTTTCCTAGAGAAGATAAACTACGGAAACAAAGCGTTCAACACGGAGTTTATGAATATTCCGTTAGATGAAGAGTCGCAAGTATTTAAACCTGACTCATTTTATTACTACGATGACGTCGAAAAGTTTCCGCATGACAAGTTCATTTACGGAATGGGACTAGATTTCGCTATGGGCAAGGAAAAGGGCGATTATTCAGCGCTCATCACAGTCGCAATGCACCGAACGACTAAGAAAATATACGTTGTCGACGCGTTTGTTCAGCGACTGCATCCCGACAAGTTCCTAACGGTCATAGTCGATAAAGTAAAGAAACTGCAGCCGGATAAAATAGGCGCGGAATCACAAATGGCGCAAGAGCTCTTCGTCGACCATATGAAGCAGTCGTTAGAAAAAATCGGATACCCTGCGCACACTCGCGTTAAGAAGATATATCAACGCGGTAGAAAAGAATTGCGAATCGAAGCCATGCAGCCGGACATAGAATCCGGAAAAATCGTATTTAATCGAAGTCACTCCGTTCTACTCGAACACTTCGAAAGGTACGGCTCAAAGTGGCATGATGACGGACCGGATGCGCTCAGTATGGCGATAGCATCCGTAAGATCAGGAAGTAAGCGACGCGCAGGTAACGCTGGAAGCTATCGATATTAACGAAAGGAGGCGGACATTATAGCGATTGATCCGAATTTAATTAACGGTTTATTTCTTAATAATCCGATGAGGGAAGCGCTTGGACAAAAAGAGTTCGACCGTATGGTAAAAGAATCTAATCTGTACGATCGCTACTACGGCGAATTAAACGCGTGGACTGACTACGATAAGCCTGCCGGACTTGACTACGAACCTACGAAATTATCTATGAATTATACGCGTAAAATTATCGATACGATTGCGACATGGCAATTCGAAAAAGAACCGAAGGTAACAGTTCCGCCGGATGTACTTGATGACCCTGCGTTAATGGTTATGCCGGGGTATATGCCTAGTACGGAGCAACAAGTCGAGAATAGTCGCGCTAAAGCAAAAGAGCGCTTGTTAACGTGGGTTTGGGACGACAACCGGATGCACGAAAAGTTATTGGCTGCGGCTAAAGACCGTTCAATATCGAAGACTGGCGTGTACGCTCGCCTACATTACGATACCCGTCGCGGAGGACTCAAAATCATATGGCACCCATCTACCGAAGTAGTTGCGATTTATAACGAGTGGGATGTTGATGAGCTAGAAGAAGTTCACTTTATGGCGTACTTAGACGAGGAAGCGACGAGATTATGGAAGCTTTCTTATTACCTTGTTTGGGATGAATTAGCAGGCATGTATGACTGCGAAATCGAGGAAGCGGTGTATGACAATACATTAGCGCAAACAGAAGAGCGTGTTAAACGGAAATCAATGGGACTGGATTTCATCCCTGTAGTTCATGTGCCTACTGAAAAATTAACGGGTGCTCTCGAAGGACAGTCCGACTTAGAAAAGTTAGTTATGATAGCCGAAGAAATCGATAAGAAACTAAGTGATTATTCGGACGCGCTTCGCTTCGAGATGTTTGCGATTACTCTCCTAACTAACGTAGATGAAGACCCTAAAAACCCTTTAAAAATCAGCCCATCCGCAAAATGGAATCTCGGAGAAGGGGATAACGAAAGTGGAGTACCAGAAGCGAAAAAGTTAGAATCCGGATTTAAGTTTAAAGAAGCTATCGAAGGATACTTAGACCGCATGTACGAAGCCTTACATGAAATCAGCGAAGTACCTGTCGTAAACACCGCCGATATGAATACCGGAGGCATAAACGACATGGCACTTAAACAGTTATATTCCGCGATTATTTCGAAAACGCAGCGCTCGTGGATTATATGGCAGGCGAGGCTACAAACGCTTAACGAGTATATCTTGCGTTATATGAAGGCACGCCAAGACCATCCGAGATTCAAGTACGATAAAGAATGGCTAGCGCAAGTCGACGAGTACTACGACAGCGAAATCGTATTCGGACTTCCACTTCCGCAGGATCAAGCGGCATTAGTAACGCAACTAGGCGAAGAGATTGCGACAGAAATTGAATCGATTAAAGGCGCTATCACACGAAGCGGAAAAGAGAACGCAGAGGCGAAGTTAATGGAAATACTCGCTGAACGTAATCTAATGCGACAATCGCAAGACCCGTATAAAGAAGATATTGAAGAAAGCACTACCGAATAACAAAGTCTTGACTTACGGAATGTCGATAAACTTTCGGTTTTTTGTTATTCGTAAACTATGAGCGACGGCTCTAAAACGGAGGTAACGAAATGAATAAATTCCTTTTACCGTTAAACTTACAATTCTTTTCAGAAGAACCGCCAGCTAACGTGGACAACAAAAAACCTACGGATGTGGATCCGGAAAATAAACCGTCAGAAAAAACGTTCACACAAGCGGAGTTAGACGATATCCTTGCGAAACGTCTTAAACGCGAGAAAGAAAAAGCGGCAGAGTTAGACGAAAAGCTAAAGCGCCTAGAAGAATACGAAAAGGCGGAGGCAGAACGTAAGAAAGCGGAAATGTCCGAAGCAGAGCGTTTGAAAGCCGAGAAGGAAGAAGCGTCTAAGAGAGCGGAAGAAGCTACGGAACAAGCTAAAAAAGCAGGCGAGGCAGCAAACGCACGTATCATCAACACTGAGATTCGTAGTATTGCTCGTTCGCTTAATGCTAACGATCCGAGCGACGTATTAGCACTACTTGATAAGTCGGTGATTGAGATTGATAGCGACGGTAACGTTAATGGCGTTGAAGAAGCCGTCAAGATATTGAAGGAGGCGAAACCGTGGATGTTTAAGCAATCAATCGGTGCAGACGCATCAGGTGGAAGCAATCCTCCGAAGAATCCAGGTGCTAGCGAGTTATCAGTAAAAGAAAAAGAGTTAGCGGATATCCAGGAGCAAGCAAGAAAGAATCCTAGATTATTAGGAAAAGTAACTAAACTATATAACGAAATTTTAGAACTTCGTAACAAGAAATAATTAGTCGCCATAGGCGGCTTTTATTAATTTAAAACAAACAAAAACTAGGGGGATTTACAAATGGTAGCCAATTCTTATGAATTTCAACAACAAGTACGTCAAATGCAAGCAAACGTGGATTTAATTCTCCAAAAAGCTCCGGTTCTTTTCGGTCTTATCGGAATGGGGGGCGGACTAACTCAAACTAAGTTCGAATGGCAGAACGACTACCTTAATAGCGACACAGGTATCGTAAAAACAGCAGCTCTAGCTGGGGATACTTCAATCGCGTTAAAGGTAGGAGAAGCGCAAAAGTTTTCAGTTAACGCATTAGTACAAAACGGCCTTGAAGTAGTCCGTGTAACTGCAGTAAACGAAGCAACAGACGTTCTTACTGTAACTCGTGGATATGACGCCACTACTCCGGAAGCAATTGCTGTAGACGCTGAGTTGAAAGTTATTTCTCGTCCACGTCCAGAAGGTGAAGACACTTTCCGTAAAAACGAAATTAACGATCGTTTAGTATCATTCAACTTCTCACAAATCTTCTCTCGTTACGCTGCGGTTTCTCGTACGCAACAACAAATCAATACTTACGGTGTTGAAGATGAGTTAGATTACCAAGTTAACCTACGCTTACAAGAAATGATTCGCGAAATGAACAACTCTTTAATCTACGGCCGTAAATACGTTGGTTCAGCAGCACAACCTCGTACAACTGGCGGATTATTCGCATTCGCAGGAGAGCAAGGATCATTCAATAAAGCTTTCGCTAATGCTGAGATTGACGCTAAAGGACTTAACGATGCAGTTGAAGCTGTATTCACACGCGGAGGATCTGTAAACACTATTCTTTGCTCACCTAACGTTGCTCGTCAAATCACTAAGCTTGGCGGTAACACTATCCAAACTACTCGTGGAGAAAATCAAATCGGTCACCAAATCTTGAGCTTTGTTTCTGACCTTCCTGGCGGTGCAATCTCAAGCGTAGTAGTTGACCAAAACATGCCTAAAGACCGCGCACTATTACTTGATATCGACAAAGTTAAGGCTCGCTACTTAACTCCTGTATACGATCAAGACGCTACATTGCCGGGTGGAGACTACTTCTCTCGCGTAATCCGTGGAGAAATGGGCTTCGAAATCAAGAACGCTAAAGAATCCGTGGCGGTACTTTCTGGAATCTCTAAAACTGTATCTTAATTGACTTATTGGCGGGCTTAACGGCTCGCCTTTTCTTTTTGATTAACGAAAGGAGGACGAGAACATGGCGAAATTTAAAACACTTCCAAACTACGAATTAACAAGACCTGAGTTACACGTACAGTTCGATTCGTCCGGTAATTTTGAAACTAGCGACGAATTCGAAATTAAATACCTCGAATCACTTGCACCTTTTATCGAACGAGTAGATAAGCCGAAGTCAGAACCAAAAGCACCCGCGAAGACGAGCGCTAAATCAAAATAACGGAGGTGACGCCAATTGGCGACATTAAGTGAGCGATTAACAAAACGCTTTCGGAACGTACCAGGCGTTACAACCATAGATGTTGCCGATTGGCTAACCGAAGCACAACTAGAAAGCGAACTAATCGAAGGCACGGATGTAAATACAGACAACGCGATAATCTACTTAGCTTTTGCGCTAGGATGCGAGGTCATAGCGGCTGATGCAGCGAGATACTTTAAGTATGGTGACGGAGAAGAGAACGTAGATAAGTCGGCAGTATTCGGCAACTATATGGCATTAGCGAAAGACGCCCGTAAAAACTATCGAAAACATGTACGAGGCAGGTCAGGAGCTACACAAAGTCACGTAGGAAGAGCGGATGACCGATGACGGCGCAAGAACAACTCGATCGCCTAATGATGAAATTGGCGCAGGACTATCAGCGATTAAACGCCAAGCAGCAGTCATTCGCGATAAAGGAAATCGGACGCGTTCGGCTAGAGATTGGCGACATGCTCGCAGATTACGCGGGAGACGACGGAATGATTAAAAAACAGCGCCTTAACCGGCTACTCCGCGACTTGGAATCGATCGAAAAGTCGGTACGGAAGACAGGCGAAATCGCCTTTACGAAAGTGGCGGAAGAATCTTCATCCTTCGCCATTGCAGGCGCAAGTAGTGCGTTAGTGGAAGCGGTAGGAGCGGCAACCATTTCCGGAATTGCTTTCGACCGTATTAATCGGCATGTGCTCGAATATGTAACGCGAAGATTCGCAGACGACGGACTAGTGCTATCGGATCGCGTATGGAATCTTGCGGGTGAACAACGCGACCAATTATCGAAGGTGTTGCGCAGTGGAATCATTCGCGGTGAATCCGTAAGCAAGATGATCGCAGGAGTACGCCAAGTCTACGATAACGAAACGTGGAAGATACGGCGCTTAGTTGTAACGGAAGGCAATACGGCGATGAGAACGGCGGTAGCGTTCAATGGGCGCGAAAGCAACATCGTACAAGGAATACGTATCCATCGCGGTAAAGCGAATCGCCCGGACCATAAATGTACCGTATTAGAACTCGCGGACAGCTACGGACTTGGAACCGGAGTTTATCCGACGTCGGCATCAGAAGTATACAATCCGCATGTAAATTGCACATCGACATTGACGTACGAATTAGTCGAAAGGGAGGCGCTATTCCGAAATGCTAACGAACGATGATATTAATTTTATTAAAGCGAATCGCATAGAGATTACGGAAAATCGCACCGTCCCCGTCGTACTATTGCGCACGTTACCAGGCGATGAGGATCCGTATACAGGCGAATTTGCGGATGAGTACGTAGGCAATTACGCTATGAGCGCTACTATGTACGCAGAAGAGACGGTGCTAGCGGTATGGAAAGAATATTCGTCAGTTGCGAACGGCGACCGCAGCGTTATTGGCGGAGTGGAACTGCAGCAGGACGACGTACAGATGACGCTAGATGCTTCGGTAGATATGGTCGGAATTGAACGCGTTAAGTATCTCGGCGAAACATTCGAGATAATAACGGTCGACCGTCGAGGAATTGGCGACACCAATCGTTATGAGTGCGTAGTTAGGCGGGTGGTTTAATGGCGCAGTTACGAATTCGCGTTGAAGGCGTGCGAGAGGTTTTAGAATCGCTCGGAAGTCCTGGCGCAAGACAATTAGCGCGAGAGATAGACGCTCTTACCGAATTAAATGCGAGGGAAATGGCAAAGGAAGCGCATGATAACGCGCCCCACTTAACCGGAAAACTTAAAGGCGGAATCATGGCGTCGGTTAATAAAGTCGGCGAGGCGCATTGGGAATTAGGAGACGGTGGCGTTGAATATACGCGGAGACAGGAATACGAACATGCTTCGAAAAAAGGATTCTTCCGGAAAGCGGTCTGGAATGGTCGCGGAAAGTTCCGGGATGATATCAATAGAAAATTACGCGAGTGGCGGTGATAACGAATGCTACACGCATTAACATACTCGGTTATAACGCATTTAAAGGCGACTGTACCGGCGCTGAAAGATGTCGTATGGATGTACGATGGGATAACGCTAACAGGGCGCACAAAGCCGTATGTGACCGTTGAGCAGATGCAGGAGAATATGGACGTTCTCGCGAAAGAGCGGGCGTACTACGAAGTCATTTATCGTTTTCAAATCGGATTGCGAACGAATTCAATCAGCGAGCGCTCGCGCTTAACTGAGGCGGTCAGGATGGCGCTTATGCAACCGAATATACAGCTATTAAATACGAATGGTCCGGCTCCAGTGAGCGCGGGCTATTTTTATTGCGATATTACAGCGGTCGTACCGATGCCGGTCGATGAGATGGCGAACGAGACGGATAAGCATCGCGTTTATTTCGATGTTGAGATCATAACGCAATACCGGAATGGCAGCGACAAATTTGAACAATAAGGGGATGGGTACACATGGCAAAAGGAGTTAACTTTTTACTATTCGTAAACACAGGTACTGACGCAGTGCCAACGTGGACGAAGGTCGCCGGACAAAAAGGCGGAACACTAACACGCGAGTACGACACGATTGACGTTACATCGAAAGACAATATGGGCTGGAATGACGAAGAATACGGTAACGCTTCTTGGTCTATCGAAGCTGACGGATTACTTGTCGAAGATGACGCGGGATTCCTAGCGTTAGAGGCAGCGTTTGAAGGCGCGGAATACGTGAAGGTGCGTTTCCAAACACAAGCGGGGAACAACTACGAAGGGTCAGCTATTATTTCGGATTTCAGCGTTGAAGCTCCATACGACGATAGCGCTACTTATTCATTGACGTTAAACGGTAAAGGCGCTTATACAAAAACGGTGACTCCCTAAAACGTTCTTTATTAGCGCAAATCAAACAACTTAACAAACAGGCGGGTTTCGGCTCGCCTATAAACTAGGAGGCTATTAAATGGTCGAATTAACTTTAGGCGGGAAAACGTACGAAATGCGATTCTCTTTAAAATCCATGCGCACGCTCGAAGCCCATTATAAAAAGCCAATCGGAAAAATCTTCAAAGATAAAGATTCGCTCGAATCCCTCGAAACACTTATCGCATTCTATTACGCGTGCATGAAATCAAGCAACAAATCTTTAACGATGGAAAAGGTCGAAGACTTACTCGACATCGCACTAGACAAAGAAGAAATCACGCTAGAAGAACTTTCGGAGAAACTTAGCGAAGTTATCGACAGCAGCTCGATCATGAAAAACTCCGCAGCTAAATCCGACGAAGAACAATCGGAGCAAGAAGCAAAAAACTAACGGAAGCCGATGACGAAGGTTCCTACGATTGGGATCGGATAGAGTCGGAGGCATTCGCATACTTAAACATTTTTCCGGAACAACTTTACGACCTCACCATGCGCGAGTATTCGAATTTACTTGGCGGCGCTGAAATACGAAGAGAGACAAAGCGCATGGAAAACGCTGACCTCGTTATGATGCACGTTCGCGCAAAAGCGAAAAAAGGACGCGTTTCCATCGACGATATTCTCGGCAAGGAAGCGAATAAAGGCGGGACTGTGAAAGAGAAACGTAAAGTGACGCCGGATGAAAAACGGAGCGAGTTATCGTTTCTCGAAGATGAGCTCGGAGGCTCCGAATATATTTCGTCCTAGACTGCGCGAAGCCTAAATCTCGCGGGTATTATCATATGAGCGCGGATTATGTCCGCAAATTGTAACGGGTAATATTGCGAAGGGTTTGCGAAGGAAGGGGCGGGAGAAATGGTAGAGTTTAATTGGACAGAGGAAAGTGTAATTTCGAAGATTAAAGATATTTATGGCACTGAGAAAATTCGTAATATAGGCAATATTTCTAAAGAAGAGAAAAATCTTTATCGGGCTGGGTTAAGAATATTTGGAACATGGGAAGATGCTGTAAAAACTGCTGGGTTTAACCATGAAGACTTCTTAAAAAGGAAGAAGTGGACTGAATACCGTGTAAGTAATGAAATAAAAAGGATATATGGCAGTGGTGAGATTTTCGAAATAAAAAACCTCCAGAAGAAGTACCCAGGATTGTATAACGCCGGAAGACGTATTTACGGAAGTTGGGATGAAGCTATTTCCGCCGCTGGATACAACCCCGATCATTACAATAAATTTACTAAGTGGAGTAAAGAAGTAATGATAAGCGAGTTAAAAAGGACTTACGAAGAGCATGAAGATCTAAGTACTACATTCCTGGCTGAGATAAACAAAACCAGCATCCCGGTTATGGCAAAGAAACTATTTGGTTCTTATCAAAACGCTTTGACTGCAGCTGGATTTAATCCGAACGAGATTCAAAGAAAGAAATCCATTTGGAGCGAGCAAGAGATTAAAGAAAAGTTGCTAGAAGCTTACGAAAGAGAAGGAACCTTATCTCAAAAAGTTTTCCGCGCAAAGTACAAAAAACTAGTTGGCATATCTCATCGTAAGTATAATGGTTGGTTTAATATGCTAAAACACTTCGGACTGTCTACCGATGAGGTGAAAACACAATGGAGAGACGATGAACAGATATTAGAAGAAATCCTCCTTCTAAAGAACAGCGGAACAATACTAAGCCATGCACATGTTCCTAACAGTATATATTTAGCAGCAAGTAGGAGATTCGGATCTTGGGATGAAGCCCTAGAGAGTGCTGGACTTTCTCCAGATGACGAACGTATAAATATCAGTTGGACTAAAAGGAAGATGATAGCCCGCATTCAGGGGTACAGCGAACAAGGATATAACATCTCCCAATCTTCAATTTTCTCCATAGATAGCGCTTTAGCATCTTCGTATATAATGTACTACAGAAAATGGGACGGTCTGTTAAAAGACGCGGGTGTTTTCACATTAACTAATACCAACGATATGGATAAAACAAAGATGGGCTACCATTTTCAAAAGATTATGCGAGAAATACTTGAAGCAATCGGTTTAAATTTTAAATATGAAACATATAGGGGACAATATCGACCTGACTTCAGTCTGAACGAAAGTACTGTAATGGATGCGAAGTTATCGTCTTGGACGGCGCTTTCAGACGGAACTTTACGAAAATATAACGAAATTTGCGATAAGTTGATTATATTTTATCTACGCGGAAATGAGATTAAAGGTAATGATTTTGTTACATTTATTCCGGTAGAAGATTTTTTCGATGCGTTAAAATCGAGAGAAAGAACAGATTTAATTGAGTGCGTAGAGAATTTAAAAGAGAAGTTATCTGAATTAGAGTCTGGCGCTAGCTAGGCTTTTTATTATGCCATAAAGGCGGTGATAAAATGGCGGGAAACAACCATAACATAAAGATAGACCTGAGGGCAATCGACAATTTCAGCTCCGTCATGGGGCAACTAGACAATCAACTTAACAACGCGGAAAACGGAATGAATCGCCTTCAAGCTGCATCAGGCGCAGTCGGAAAAGCACTCGGAGCGATGGGAATAGCGGTAGGAGCCGGCTTAGTTTTTGCGGTAGATAAAGCCGCTAAATTCGAGCATGCCATGAGTTCAGTTTCCGCAGTTTCCGGAGCATCGGGCGAAGAGATGTCGAAGTTAACGGCGCTCGCGAAAGAGATGGGAGCGACGACGTCTTTCAGCGCCAATGAAGCCGCAAAAGGGATCGAGGAGCTGATGAAGGCGGGCGTTAAAACCTCGGATATAATTGGAGGCGGTTTAAAAGGCGCGCTCGATCTTGCTGTAGCTGGGGAGCTCGAACTGGCTGAAGCGGCTGAAATTTCTTCGACGGCACTTAATGCATTCAAAAATGACAATCTCACCGTAACTGACGCAGCAAATATTTTAAGTGGAGCGGCAAATTCATCCGCCACGAGCGTACATGAATTACGTTATTCACTTTCGATGGTTTCAGCAGTCGCGTCTGGACTCGGATTAACTTTCGAAGATACCAACGCAGCGCTTGCGGTACTTGCGAATAATGGACTAAAAGGAAGCGACGCAGGAACATCGCTCAAAACAGCACTTTCACGTTTGAATCCGATGACTGAAAAAGCGTATGGACAGATGAAAGACCTAGGTATTATAACGGAGGACGGCTCGAATAAATTCTTCGATGCGGAAGGTAACGTGCGCTCTATGGCAGACATCGCTGGCGTACTTCAAGAGGCGTTAAAAGGTTTGACGGCGCAACAGAAACAATCGGCGCTTTACACGATGTTCGGTTCCGACGCAATCCGCGCGGGCTTAATCCTTTCGAAAGAAGGCGCCAAAGGTATCGAAGAAATGACTGCAGCAATGTCGAAAGTTACAGCGGCAGAAGTCGCAGCCGAGCGCTTAAATAACTTCAAAGGATCCCTCACGATATTAAAGAGCGCACTCGAAGGCGCAGCTATCGCGCTAGGTAGCGTATTTTTACCTGCGCTAACGAGTATAACGAAATCAATAACGGCAGTCGTAAGTAAATTTACGCAATTACCTGCGTCAATACAAGGAACAATCGCAGTCGGAGCGGCAATCGCTGCGGTATTCATGCTTATCGCTGGAGCGCTCATCTTAATCATGCCCGGCATCATGGCGACAGTCTCAGCGTTCGGTTTATTAGCGGCACCAATGGCGGCAGCTGCGGCGGCGGCAGCGCCAATCATAGCGGCAGTCGTCGGCATAATTGCGGCACTCGCATTAATCGGAGTAGCTCTAGTTACCGCGTATCAGAAAGTCGATTGGTTCCGCGTAGAAGTAGATGCGGCATGGGCGGCGATAAAGAACGCTTGGAATATAGCGCTAGTATTTATTCAGCAGATTGCATCGCAAGTCATGACGGCAGTTACCGCGTTCATTGGCGAAAAGCTGGCGCAGATTAAAGCGTTTTGGGCGGAGAACGGCGCGATGATTATGGAAGCGACACGGAATGTGTTTAACATCATCAAGACGATTATTACCGTTGCGCTAGACGTCATTTGGGCGGTCATGCAGTTCATATGGCCGGCGGTTAAGTTTCTCATCGTCAGCACTTGGGACGCGATTAAAGGCGTAATCAGCGGAGCCCTTAACGTAATCCTCGGCGCAATTAAATTCTTCGCTGCGTTATTCACTGGCGACTGGTCAGCGATGTGGGATGCGACAAAGCAAATTATCAAAGGCGCGCTTGAATTCGTATGGAATTTAATATCGCTAATTATGATGGGGAAAATCCTTGGAGCAATCAAGTCGTTCGGCGCATTAGCAGGCGGACTATTCAAAGCGCTATGGACCGGAATTAAGGCGATATTTACGGCAGGACTTAACGCAATCAAGTCGCTAGTCACAACGGTATTTAACGCGATTAAATCCATCATTCAAGCGTCAATGAGCGGAGTTACAGGCGTTATCAGTTCCGCGTGGAGCTTAATCAGGTCGATATTCTCTACGGTAGTCGGCGCATTAAGGACGATATTAACGAGTGGATTTTCGGGAATGCGTTCGGCGGTCAGCTCGGCAATGAGCGCGATTAAGTCGACGATAACTTCGATGTGGGGTTCGATTAAATCGTACTTCGCCAGCATCGACTTATTCTCTATCGGTTACAACATCATCAAAGGTTTGATGAACGGTATGACTTCGATGGCCGGCTCGCTCATGCAGAAAGCGAAATCAATCGCAGGAAGCATCACGAAGACGATCAAAGGCGCGCTAAACATCCATTCGCCATCTCGCGTAATGGTGGAGCTCGGCGGATATACGACGGAAGGGTTAGCGGTCGGTATGATGAGCGAATTGAAACGCGTTCAATCAGCGGCAGGCAAACTAGCTACGTCAGCGGTACCGTCAATGTCAAGCGGCTACAACGGCGGTCAATCCGTCCGTAACGCATCCGCAAGACCTAGCGTAACGAACAATACGCCGATAAACGTAACGCTGAACTATAGCGGAAGCGGTTCGGCAGACGACGCGCAAGGAATGCTCGACTTCGTATCGCGCGGACTAGAACGACAATTCGGAAATCAGGCGCGGGTAGGAGGCGTAAAATTACGATGAATTTAACGGTAACACGATTAAACGGCACAACGTATTCACTCGCAGATTACGGCATCAAGACGCTCGACTTCGTTATTGACAGCCCTTCTCCGCGCCATGAAACGGAAATCATCGACGGAGCTGACGGCTTTATCGACATGGGTACGACGTATGACGGCCGGTCTATGCGCGGCTCCTTCATGATGTACGCGGTAGACTTAGCGGACTATCCGTTACTGCGGAACGAAGTCTTCCGAATGTTTGCGTCGAAAGAAGCGTTCTATCTCGTCGATGACCGCGAGCCTGGCAAACGTTGGCTCGTTAAAGTAGCGTCAGCATTTTCGATGGAGCAGATGCGCAAGTTCGGACGTTTCGAAGTCGAGTTTATTAGCGCAAGTCCTTACGCGGAGTCCGAGAAGTCAACGCTAGAGGACGGATTCGATCCGACGTATTATTTCGGAAGCGCTACGTCTATGATTCCGATTTCACAATATACGATAAACGGCGCAGGAACGACGAACTTTCAAATCCTTAACGGAGGAGACGTCGCTACAGATCCGCGCAGGCAATACATTAAAGTCGAATATGACGGTGTACTTCCTGCGGAATTATCTATCCGGAATAACACAACCGGAGAAGTATGGACGTATACGACAGGCGCAAGTGCTGGCGCTACTGCTCGCGTTAAATTAGACGGAGTGCGCTACGTGAAGAACGATATCGTTAGCATATTTTCGCTGACTAACCGGAAGTTCTTTACGATTGCGCCTGGGATGAACGATTTTACGGTGATAGGCGGGAGCTCTTACGTGATTACGTTTGACTTCCGCTTTTACTTATTATAAAAGGGGCGATAATAATGGCGTACAATAATAAGATAATTAAGCGCGACCAACGGCAAAATCCAGTACCGCAGGTTTTCAATCCGACGATTGACGATTACGAGGCGTTGCAGGGTAAAGATGGCGCGCAATATGTGACGTTCAAAGAGCCGCAAGAAGTTAAACTATCTGGGAGTAAAGTGCAAGAACAAAAGACCAATTCGGATGCCTCCGCCGGAACAGTTACTTTCGCCGCTAATATCAGCACTATTGAGATTTATAATTCTGATGCTACAAATGATGGCACCTTTAACGTAAACGGCATTAATATTAAAGTTCCAAAAGGTAAGTCATTCATGGCAGCTATCGGAGGAACACCAAGAGCTACGGTAACTGTTACTGGCTCAACATCTTATATTCTTACGAGGTACGCATGATGGGGTATGGCAGCGAGAATAATCCAAATATAATTCAAGTAGATATCAGCGATGAAATTAGTAATCAATTAAGAAATGCCTCAGACGGAAATAAATCAGACTTTGTAAACTCTTGGTGGTGCTTGCCCCGTTCCCTTTATAACGATTTAAGAGGCTGCTTCTATCAGGGTGGAGTAAATCGAGAAGGTATGATGCAAATTACAAAATTCGATTTACGGAGACGTTCAACAGAAACAGTTGATCTCGGCAAGTACGAAAAGGATGACCATAATGTTCCTGCGTTCTTGTTTGAAGATGATAAAAATCCCATTGTCGCTATCGTCAGACACGCAAAAGAGTCGTTTGTACGAATTAGAATCGGCAGTTATCCTCACAACTTAAAATCTCTTGAAGCTGCTACAGAAGTACAATTATCATTTCCTAACGCTTGCACATATGCGCACTTAATCAGAAGACCGACAGACAGTTATCTTGCTCTTTTAACTAGATGTAGTGACGGATGGTATGTGCGGATTTCTTTCGATTGGGGTAAAACATGGAGCCCTGCGAGAAGGTTTCATGCGTTTTCTTATTGTACATTCAAGCAAGTCGGACACAGAATTAAATACGCCATTACTAACCATCCGATTTCATCAGTTGATAACGAAATTAGATATTTCGAGATCGATACAGTGAGTGGAGATGTTTATGATTCTAGTCTCGGAACGCCGATTGAAAACTTATGGAATGGAACTGCTGTAATCGGATCTAACAAACCGACTTTAGTTGGGAAAGTTACTGATCCAGAAACGTTAAGAACCTTCGATGTTGGTAGAAATGGTTCTATTGCGGCCATGAAATTCGATAAAACCAATCCGCAGCTTGGTGGAACTTACGGTGTTTATCGTTTCAAAAACTCTGCAACTTGGGATTGGGAGCCTATTACGCACTCAGGAATTCCAGTCGGATATTATCAGTCTTCGTATGTTGGTGGTGTGGTATTCGGTGGGAATGATGACAGCGTGTGGTTAGCTAGAGAATCATCAGGCGTATGGAGTATGGAGAACTGGAAGAAAGTCAACGGCGTTTGGGGATTATCTGAAACGATTAAATTAAGCTCTGATGGAAAACTAGGAAGACCACAAATCCCTTGGGGTGCAGAAGGAACTGGTCTTTTCACTGGTATTGAGTATTGGAGATATGCTACTGATACTTATGAAGATTACTACGGAGATCAGATGGTAATCAAGACAGACATATCTGAAAATGTTGTTGCTTCTCCAACCTTACCTACAGTCAACGAAATTCCGATTTCGAGCAGCTTCCAATTGTTAACGCAAGGTTCTCTTCTTTTGGTAGATGCACCTAAATGGACTGCGGGTGTTCCAAACAGTACAGTTCCTAACTTGGTTGATGGTTCTACACTTGCCGTTGTAAACTCACTGACAAGTGCGGATGGAGTTGCTGAAAGAACGTCACTTGGAGGTTTACATGTTGCTGTTAGTCAGACATCAGCAAACTTAGGAAGAACTTTAGGACTTGATTCGCAAGCTATCAGAGACTATATGGCAGCAAACCCGAATAATTCATACTTCATTGCGTTATCGGCAGTAGTAACTCGGCAATCAACATTTTCTGTTCCTGTCTCAGCAGCACACAAAATGTTCGGTATGTGGGGAACGTCGAAAAGTGATAGTTTGAACATCCGACCTGTCACAAATAACAAAGTTTCTATTGTGCCGTCAGCTCATCGAACATTCTTTACAGAAACAGCGACGCCAGCACCTTTAAACACACCGTTTATAGTTGATGGATCTGTCTCCAAATTGCCTAGCGTTGGGACAGATATAAACTTAGTAAGATTCGGAACGGGACCGAATGCAGACAATGTAAGTTCTGGATTATCGTGGATTCTTTACGGTGCCTACATTGAAGATTTAACGGCGTCAGGTAGAAGTTATGACTTGGTATCGCGAATCTTCAAACGTGACTTTGCTCCATCGAAGTTCACGACTGACACTTATACTAATCCATCAACGCTTGTAACTTAAACTAACGGAATTCTATAGCGCAACTTCGGACGCCCGTCAAACGGCGTCTTTTTTACGATACAAAACGGAGGTGAATCGCCATCAACGCAATGGTAACCGTTACTAACCTCGCAGGCACAGTCGAAGCCATAACGGACTACACCGGCATGACAATAAAGCGCCAAATCAACGGAGAACATACGCTAACAGTCGCAATCCCTAAAACGTCAAACAACGCTCATTCATTCGGTCTGATCGAAGAGGAAGCGCTAGTCGAATACGACGGCATTACTTACCGCGTCAAGGCGATTGAGGAACGCGCAATCAACGGAACGCCGTACAAAGTCGTCAATGCGCCGCACACTTTCTTCGACCTAATCGACGAATACAAATACGCCGAACTAACGAAAGGTACGAAGACAATCGCGCAAATCATGTCGTTTGTGTTCGCCGACACTCCGTACACATTCAGCGTCATTGACTCGTTCGATAACGAAGAGTTCGAAGGGTTCGGAAATGACAATGCGCTCGCTTTGTTTACGAACGCGCTCGAACGTTTCCAGGCGGAATATGAGCTCGTTGGAAATGACGTCAGGCTACGCAAGAAAATCGGCTCGACAGCGGACTATCAATTCCGATTCGGTCATAACGTCAAAACGTTCAGCAAGTCGGTAAACACTTTGAACTTATCGACGTATATCAAAGGCTACGGAAAGAAAATCGAACAGGCGGATATCCTTTTCGAATCAAAGAACTACGAAAGTAAGACCGGCACATGGGCGGACACTTCGGATCCTATCCATTATACGACGCAAGTAGGCGCTACCTTTTCCGCGAGCTTTACCGGAACAGGCGTACAGATGCGGCATTGGTCCGACCGAGATGGCGGCGTATGGGAAGTCGTAATCGACGGAAGCAAGCGCAAGAACGTCAGCACGTGGGCGAAGACGGAAGGGCGGAAGGTTATCGACTTGTTCCGCGACTTGCCTGACGGAAACCATACGCTAGTTGCAACGTTCAAAGGCGCCGATCCGAATCATAAGCCTCACAGCGGAACTGCTCGCGGATGGATTCATTATGGTCCGGAATACAAGACGCTCGAACTATTTCGTCCTCGTGTAGGCGATGAGTTTTATGCGACAGTTGCCGAATATACTTCGCCTGATGCCGGCAAGTATCCGCGAATCAAGCATGCTCCGCCATATCAGTCGGACTCGATTACGAATTACACGACATTGCTGCGGAAGATTAAAACGCTGATTCAAGAAAAACCGGAGATGACGTTCGAGATTGAAGCGACGCAATTGCCTTACGTAAATCTTGGCGACATCATTCCGACGATATACGAGCCGTTAGGCATCGACGTAGACTTGCGCGTAATGGAAATCGAGGAATATCCGGAAAGCAAGAAGGCGCCGAAGGTCGTTCTATCTAACGCGCTAAAGACGTTCGCCGGCGCAATCAATAATTACAACAAAGCGCTGCTCGATAAGATTTACGACGAGGCATCCGGAAAGCTACGCGAAAATGTATACAGCGAAGCGGTCAAGCGGGCGACCGAGGCGCTAAACAATTCGCTAACCGAGCTGCAATATCCGGCCGGCATGGGTATCGTTGCGGTCGACCCTAACGATCCTTTGCGATTCGTTGCGTTACGTTCGGCAGGACTTGGCGTTACAACAGATGGCGGAGTCACGTTCGCGAATGCAATCACGGCTGATGGCGTTACGACGAATCTGCTTACCGCCGGGCAAATTAAAACGAACAACGTACAGATTATCGGAAACGATGATCTTTTTTATTGGGACGGAAACGCGCTCATCGCTATTAACGCAGCCGATCCGAATAAATTTACGCGCTTGAACAGTAGCGGACTCTACTCCGCAGGAGGCGCATTGACGGTAGAAGGCAGCGATGGCCGCATATGGGTACAAGACGGAATCGTCCGCAACAGCCTCGTCGTTCAGCAAACAACGCCGGTATTCTACGGAGACACGATTACGGAGGTTGCTCGATATTTCCGCGCGACTGAATCTGACTACGACTTTATCGGCGCTTATCAAATGAATCACGAAGGGCGCTATCTGGTCATCGAAGGATACGCCATCGTTAACGAAGCAGGCGTCGGAGTGGCGGTCGAATCGTACGCCGGACTCGGATTTTATCAGACGACGACTATCGCGAAAGATACGAGCGCGACCGGTGCCAAGCCGTTCACAATTACGCTCGACTTAGGAAAGCCGACATATGCGCGGTCGCTATTCTATATAAAAATGCGCTCAGACAATGCGCCTAACCCGGGACGCTGCCGTATCAACTGGGTTACGCAATACGGATAAGAGGTGTAGGTCATGGAAGTTAAAATGTTTATCTACGTTAACGTGGACAACGAAGGAAATGTGACGACAGGAATCGGAGGAACTAATCCGGTGCCAGAAACGGAGTACAACTATTTCTTTATCCGCGACAGGCAAACGCTAGAAAATATAACGAAATTCCGCGTTGTGATAAACGACTTCAAGCCTGACCTTGCGTTAAAAGACGGTGAAATTCTCGAAGAAATCAAAACGTCAGAATTACCGGACGGAATTTAATCGCAAGGAGGTGTAACGAGTGCCGGAACCAAGCGGAAGAGAATTGTACGATAAATGGTCGGAGATGCGTGTAGATTTAGCGCAGATAAATACGAAGCTGGACTTTCTTATGGAATTGAAGCGCGACGTCGAGAAAGTGGACGAAAAGGTTGCCGAAGTAGATACAAAAGCGAACAAGGCGCTATCTATGGCGGAAGAGAACAAAGCGGACATTGCGGAGATGAAATCCGGAAATCAATTCCGGTTTAACGTAGTCATTGGCGCAATCCTAACAATCACCGGATTCATGGTAACGATAGGCATCGCTATTTTTACGTAAGTCGATCGACACCGCTAAAGGTTCCGTTGGCTCGTTACTTGAAGCGGTGTCGACCTTATATAAATCATATACGAAAGGGAGCGGTCAAGCAATGGCAAGTTTCGAAAAATTACCGCAATTGAAAGACCTTCGCGGAAAGACGTTATCGCGCGGGAGTTACACGGATCATGGCGCAGGAAGCAAGACAGACATTGCGATTCATCACTCGCTAACAAAAGTCGGAAGCAGCTCGGCGTTTGCGAACTATCACGTTACAGCGAACGGATGGCCAGGCGTAGCGTATCACTTCGTCATTCTGAAAGACGGCACAATCGAATGGAATCATAATCTCGGAATCAAATCGTACCATGTCGGCAACTCGAATAAGTTTGCGGTCGGCATCTGCGTAGTTGGCGATTTCCGCAGCGAGGAACCGACGCCAGAACAAAAGGCATCGCTATTTGCGCTACACGAATGCTTGAAGCGCGACATGCCGAATTACAAGCGTACGCGTCAGCATCAAGAATTTCCGGGCTATGCATGGAAAGACTGCTGTGCGTTCGACTATAGAGCGGTCATCAACGGCGCAGACAAAGGCGGAATCAATGTCGCGCCAGCTCCGGCGGAACAAGTTAAGTCGGAAATCATCGCCGCGCCAAAGCCGGCGCCGAAACCTAGCGTCAGCCTCATCCGCAAAGGCGACAAAGGGGAAACTGTCCGCGCGGTTCAATCGGAATTAAAGAAGCACGGATTTAATATCGCTCTTGACGGAATCTTTGGCGGAGGAACAGAGGCGGCAGTCAAAGCGTTCCAAAAGGCGCAAGGACTCGCGGCAGACGGCATCGTTGGCGAAAAGACGTTCGCGGCACTAAGAAAGGCGGCTCCGATTAAGAAAGCGGTCGTTGCACCGGCTAAACCGAAGTACGCCTTACCTAGCGGAATCCTACGCAAAGGCGATCGCGGCAACGACGTTAAACTCCTGCAGATTGCGCTTAAAGCAGCGAAATTCGATCCGAAAGGTTCAGACGGAATCTTTGGCGCAGATACAGAGGACGCGCTTAGACGGTTCCAATCGGTGCGTTTACCGTATGACGTTGACGGAATTTACGGAAGCAAAACGAAAGCAAAATTAGCGGAGGTGCTACAATGAAAAATAGTAGATGGAGCAATTACGGATTATGGATCGCATTAGTCAGCGCAGTCTTACTCGCGGTTCAAGCGGTAGGCGCACTCGTCGGATTTACGTTAGAGGATGCGAAGGTAAGCGAAATTATGGTCGCGGTTAACGCGATTCTTGGCGTACTTGTTGCGATGGGTATTATTACGAATCCTTCAAACGGTACCGGATTTAACGACGAAGAAAAATAACGAAACTTTTAACGGAGTCTTTGCGTATATTAACGCGAGGCTCCGCATACATATCTAGCGTAAATAGTTATTGCGCCAATATTTAGACGGAATGTATAATTACGGTAAACAAGGAGGAATGCGGAAAATATG
The DNA here is from genome assembly GCF_009674765.1 of Metabacillus idriensis. Classification (GTDB taxonomy): domain Bacteria; phylum Bacillota; class Bacilli; order Bacillales; family Bacillaceae; genus Bacillus_P; species Bacillus_P idriensis. The sequence goes on from NZ_WKKF01000002.1 coordinate 753,039, forward strand.
AAGAAATTAAGATGGTTATTATTAGCGGCATCATTATGTGTCCTCGGTGCGTGCTCGAATGAAGCCGGAAGTGAATCGCCTGCAAAACCGAAACCAGTAGCCGAAGAAAAGAAAGAGCCAGCCAAAGAAGCGAAAACCGAACCGAAAAGCGATAAAATAGAGATTTCGCAATTTGCTATCGATATGGCAGACGAAACCGTTAAAAATAATAACCCGTTTGTTGAAGAAATTGCGCTTAAACAAAAAGACGATACTATTAGTATGGCGGTTGTTATTGGTAACGCGGCTACTAAAGAATCCGCCAAGCAATCCCTAGAAGATTTCGTACGGAGTCTAACAATCGGACTTGACGGCAAAGGACCGACGAAAGATTATTACGGAGAAGTCTACGACCAGTACCACGTATTACTTACCGCGGTAGATCCTCAAGGAAACGAAATTATAACCGGAGCAATGGCGAAAGGCACACATCGCATTTCCTGGTAAAATAAATAACGCCGCAAATAAGCGCCCTGACCTTCGTGGTTGGGGCGTTTTTCTTCGTTTAGGCATCGAAGAACTTATCGCGGTCAACGCTATAGCCCATCGACTTCAATGCGCGCTCCACTTTAACCCACGTAGAAATCTTCGGTACATAATCCCTATCGCTACACATCCGCGTCAATGACATCTCGCTTATCTTCGCTTTCCTTGCGACTTCCTTCTGCGTTAATCCTTTCCGATCCAACCACGCGCCAAACCTACTTCTCGGCTTTCTTACATCGAATAAACCCATCGCCAATCACTCCGTTTTAGCATCAGCATGTCCCGAAATAACTTTTTTTAAACGGTGGCAAAATTGTTGTCATAACGAACGAGCAGTCGCTAATACGCTATATCATACGAAACAAATGACGTATAAATCGTCGCGTCGCATATCGCATTCTAAGGCGCAAATCAGCGCGTATTAATCGGCAGGGTACGTCAGGTATACCGCCAGCACAAACACGCTAATATCACGCTAGAATCGCGTTAAAACGTGGCGGAACAGTCGGGACTATACTTCGTAATTAAACGGTGGAGGTGATGCGCTTGATTATCGAAATTGTTTCTTCGGTTGCTATGAGCGGTATACTCGCGGGAACGTATTTTTATCAGTCGGGAGGAGGCAGCGACGATCATCGTAAAATCGAAAAAATAGCGGCCGCCTGCGGTCTTGTCGTAAATGACGGAGGAAACAAACGGAGCATTCGGATTCATCGTCGCGCAAAAGGAAAGAATTACGCGGAGTACGTTTATCAAATTCCGTTAGGATTATCGTTCGCCGATTTCGAAAGGAAGCAAGATAACTTCCAAGACGGATTGAACGTTAAGCGGGTGGTAATCGACGTTTCATTTGCGGACTTCAAGGCGATAAATTGGCGCCAACATCCGAAGAAGATTGCCGAACAAATCCGGAAAGTCATTAATAAGCGGGCGAAGCAGCACAAGGAAATCGAAATGGAGTACGACGGCATGCTGAAGATTCGCGTGTATGATAACGGTATAAGCGAGTTCGTTCCGTTCGATGACGATACTTTACAGCGGTGCAAGGCGTGGCAGATTCCGTTAGGAGAAACGCGGAAGGGATTCGTTACGCATGACACTGAACTCGGCCATATGGTCGTAGCTGGCGCGACTCGATACGGTAAGTCCGTCTTTCTAAAGAACGTTATAACTACACTTATCGCGCGCCAATCCTCTAACGTAAAATTTACGCTTATCGACCTCAAAGGCGGCTTAACGTTTGCCCGATATAATGGCGCAAAGCAAGTCGAAACGATTGCGAAAGATGTGCCGGAAACCTTAGAAGCACTAAGAACGATACTCGAAGAGATGACCGCCAAGCAAGCCGAATATCTCGCCAATAATTTCGAAGATATAAAAGAAGCGAAAGATCCGCGCAGACACTTTATCGTAGTTGATGAAGCGGCGCAATTAGCAAGCAAAGGAATCACGGACTCAGACGAAAGAAAGATGCGGATTGAATGCGAGACAATCCTCGCTAAGATTACGCAAATAGGTGGCGGACTTGGCTACCGGCTTATCTTCTGTACGCAATATCCGACCGCCGATACTTTGCCGCGCCAGATCAAGCAGAATAGTGACACGAAGGTTTGTTTCCGGCTGCAGACCGCGATAGCAAGTACTGTCGTTTTAGACGAAGAAGGTGCGGAATCATTACCGCAGATAAAAGGACGCGCAATTTATATGACACCCGACGGAAAGCAAATCGTGCAGACTCCGTTCATCGAGAACGAATTTATCCGGAAGACCATCGAGCCGTACGTAAATATTCGCGCAAGGAAGGAGCCTAACGTAAATGAAAGCAGTGATAAAACGCGAGGAGCTAACGGAGGGATTACTCTTATCGTTGAAGACGCTTGACTATCTGACGCGCTCGCAAATCCAAGTATTACACGAAATGGGAAGCTCTCGAACGACCTCGCGCATAATGAAGGCGCTAGAAGACGAAGGTTACGTTAACAGCTTCCGTGATGGCGAAAAGGTTTATTATCTCAGCCGTGAAGGACGCGAGAGAATCGGAAGCAGTCGCATTAGAACGAAGACGGTGCAGGCGCGCCATTATATCATGCGTAATTCTTTATACATCGCGTTCAATGCGCCGCCTACTTGGAAGAACGAGCAGCGATTCGCGATAAAGGAGCGCAAGGACTTATCGATAAAAGCCGATGCCACTTTCGTAAAAGACGGACGCTATCATATCGTAGAAATCGATCATACGCAGAAGATGGCGGTCAATCGCACGAAGATTGAGAAGTACCGGAAGCTAATCGAAATTGGAGCGTTCAAGACGGCGCCAGCCTTCGTATGGATGACCGTTACAGATTATCGAAGAAAGCAACTGCAGAAGCTTTGCGAAGGAATGGATGCGCAGATATTTACGGTGAATGACTTCGTGTGAGGTTCGATTAAATAAGCGAATAAAAAAGGAGTTCGATTAGAATGGCGTACGCATTGAGAAGCAAGACGGAAGTAATCAGCGTTAGAGATTTCATGGCGGGCAACTATGGCGCACAGAAGCGGAAAGCCGTCATATCTACGGAAAAGCAGCAGAAGGCAGCGCTAATCGCCGCAACCATGTCGACAGTGACTGCGATGTTCACTCCGCAAATGGCGAGTGCTGGCGCGGTAGAAGGCGTTATCGTTCAGAAGACCGTCCACGCGTTCGAGCCTATCATCGGATTAATACAAGGACTATCGTATCCGGTCGCACTTATCGTTATGTTATCTGCGGGAATCATTTGGATGATCGGAAATCAAGACCGCGCAATGACGATGATTCAGCGGGCAGGGTTCGGATATATTATCGTACAGATGGCGCCGATGTTCATGAAGCTGCTCGTTGAAGTTGCGAAAGCATTCTAACGTTGAATAAGAACGCGCGTTCGTGTTATACTAACGGAAAACGATTGCGGAGGTAATCTTATGATACGCGACAGAGGTACGATAAAATGGACAGCGATGATGTTGCCGGAGCACGTTAAATGGCTGCGCGAATTTGACGAAGAGGACGGTCGCTCGGATAAGCCGGAGATTGACGACGATGTAGTCGCGGAAATAGAAGCGCGGATATTCTGCGCAATGGAAGCCGGCGAGGCGTTAACATTTAACGTTTGGCAGAACGGATGGAGAAAAACGATAGTGGCGGAGGTGCATTTCGTCGATCCAGTGACGCGAGAGCTACGGATGATTAATGCGGACGGGATGGCGGTACGGGTGAATTTCGAGGATATTATCGGGATAATGTAACGGTTACTTTATGATTGTCACGGAGATCCTTGGAAGGAAGAACGGTTTACATGGGATTAGCGAAAGGCACTTGTTCAATTCAGGTGTCTTTTTATCATTTTATGAACCTGTTAAAAAAAACGGATAGGCGCAATTTCCTTTCTTCGTCTATAATGAGAAGGCTGGCAATTTCATACGAATGTTCGGAGTGACTTACAATGTATTTTACCGTGCTTGGCCTTGTTTCTCTTATCCCGCTGCTGCTTGGGATGATTATATATATGAATGAGAAAACGATTCTTTCAAGAGCAATCGTTTATTTCTTAATCATGCTTTTTATTTGGCAGATAGATGTTGCTCTCTTATATGGAACGGATTTGTTTTCTGAGGAAACGGCAGAAATGTTGTTTCAAATAGGCCGCTTCGGATCAATTATGATCATGCCGATTTTATTTTACTTTATGTACTTAATGATTAATCATGAAAACGGAGCTGAGAAAAAGCACTGGCTCCGTATTGTTAACATCAAATCACTAATCATCATCATAATTTGGAGCCTGTCTGTTTTTTTCATTAATTTAACTTCTTATGGAGTATCAGGATTAATAGTAATAGAAGACGACTTTTTCCCGGATCATTACTATCCGGTTTTTGGACCTTTAAACTGGACGTACTACATAAATGCCATTTTTATATTCATTAACATCATTTTGCTTATCATTGTGTCGAAGAAACTATTAAATAAGGACTTGCGTTCTTTCAGTCTTTTTTTCTGCACATCGATTTTATTCGTGTTTATTAATGGAGTGCTGTCTGGCTATCAATTGATTCCTCTTTTTTTATCCAGCTTTGGGTCGGTTCTCTCGACTTTGATTATCTTTATGGCTTACTTCAATATGCATTCAAAAAGAATTCAATTGATGAACAGAGATTTAAGAGATCAGAAGGATTTTCTTCATAAAGTGATGGATTTAAATCCAAGTTATATTTATGTAAAGAACCATGAGCTTAAGTTTGTGCTGGCCAATAAGGCGATGTCTGCTTTATACGCCAAAGAAGTACATGAATTAATAGGAAAGATTGATTCTGACTTTAACGATCAGCCGGATCAAATCAAGAAAATCCGAGATGAAGAGCTTCAGATTCTTGCCTGGAAAACAGAAAAATGGGCGGAGCCGGAGCTTGCGATTGATTCAGCTGGGAATACAAGGTGGATTGAAGTGACAAAGATCCCTGTAAGATTAGAAGGGGAAACGTACATTCTTTGCATCGGCAATGATGTGACACAAAAGAAACGGGATGCAGAGGTTATTTTAATAACAGAAAAAATGAATGTCATTGGAGAGTTAGCTGCAAGCATTGCACATGAGATCCGAAATCCGCTGACATCCATCAAGGGATTTGTGCAAATTCTGCAGGAAGATGAGCATTTGAAGCAGAGCAGAGAACATTTAAGAGTCATGTCAGAGGAAATTGACAGAATCAACGAGGTAGTGGGCGAACTGCTCCTAATTGCAAAACCGCAGGTGCAAACAATCTTATCTGTTGACTTGAGGACAGTCATCGAGGACGTCATGACGCTGATGAAAAGCAGCGCTCTGCAAAATAACGTCAGTCTTAGGCTTACTCCAGAAGTGAACGGAGTATTTAAAGTCAGAGGGAATAAAAATCACTTAAAACAGGTTTTTATAAATTTAATAAAAAATGCAATTGAATCCATGCCTGAGGGAGGAACCGTTCATACCTCAATTGAGCATTTAGAGGATGGCGGCATCCGGATCTCAATTTCTGATGAGGGAATCGGGTTAAGTCAAGAAAGAATGGAGAAACTGGGAGAACCTTTTTATACAACAAAGGATAAAGGTACAGGTCTTGGATTAACGGTTTGCTATAAATTTATCCGGGAAGAGCACGCAGGAGAGATTCTATTTGAAAGCGAGGAAGGACGGGGAACGACTGTTCATCTTATCCTTCCCGCAGAATCTATCTAGTTTGCATCTTCTGTTTTAACTTGTTTTTGCTTAAATGCATTTGTTCCGATAACCCCGGCTATGATGAAAAAAGCGCCTATCCAGTGATAGAAATAAATGTTTTCGCTCAGGATAACGGCTCCTGCAGCAATTGAAATGACAGTTGATAAATTAGCGAACACGCTCATCTGAGAAGCTGGGATTTTCGAAAGAATGTAGTTTGACAAAAAAGAAGTCAATAGAGTTGCAAAAACCCCTAAATAGAACGTGAATAATAAAAACGGCACGTTTGTCCACAGGGAAACATACTGAACAAAATCACCTGCAGCCAAATGCTGAATAACGGCATATAGATTAAAAAAGATAAACCCGAATGTTACCATTATAAAGCTGAGCTGCAGGGGAGAATAAGAAACAGACAGAAATCTCGCAAGCACGGTGTAGCCTGCGATCGACAAACAGGCAATAAATAAGAAAAGAAAACCAAGCATACTGTTAAATTCGATGCTTGACCCTTTCATCAAAAAAATAAAAACGACACCGAATATGGACATGGAAATAAACAGAACTTGAATCAAGCTTGTTTTTTCTTTTAAAAAGACAGAAGCAAGCAAAGCGGTTAAAATTGGTGCAAATGCCATCAGGATGCCGCCTTCTGCAGATGTTGTGTGAAGGAGTCCGAAAGCCTGGAAGCTGAAAAACATGGTTGGATAAAATAAAGCAAGCAACAGCAGAAAAGCAAGAGATTTTCCGTTATTCTTAAATGAAGGCATTTTAATAGGCACAAAAAATTGCAGAAGCATCAGAACAAGAAAACCAAGTGTAAACCGGTATGAAAGGGTATCAACCGGCGAAGCGTCTTCAAGGGCGAGCTTTGTAAATAAAAAGGTAAGTCCGACTATTGAGGCATTTAATACAGCGCCAAGGTAAGGAAGCACCTGTTCTTTCTTCATCTTTCATTCCCCGTTTCTAAATTCTTATGTTCACCTTACCACTTTTTTTGTGGTTTTTATCAGTTCTGATTCGTTTTTTAAAATTTACTGACAGATGCATGAGCAGTGTTTGATGGTTTTTTGATTGGTTATGCTACTATAGAAGCATTCTATGAATGAATGAGGTGTTCTTATGAAAATTGAAGTGTGGTCTGACTTTGTCTGTCCATTTTGCTATATAGGAAAGCGCAGATTAGAAGAAGCGCTTGCCGGGTTTTCGCATAAAGATCAGGTTGAAGTTGAATATAAAAGCTTTGAACTTGACCAAAATGCTCCTCTGAACAGCGGGAAAACGATTGATGAGGCATTGGCATCCAAATATGGCATGACGATTGAACAGGCGAAGGAAGCGAATGCCGGAATCGGACAGCAGGCAAAAAGTGTTGGGCTGAATTTTCGCTTTGACGAGATGAAACCAACAAATACATTTGATGCTCACCGGCTTGCTAAGTTCGCTAAAACTCAGGGTAAAGAGGATGATATTACAGAAAACCTTCTTTACGCCTATTTTACCGATAATAAAAATTTGGGAGATCATCATATCCTTGCCGATCTGGCGGAAGCATCAGGGCTTGAGCGCAAGGAAGCTTTAGAAGTCCTTGGTGATAAAACTGCATACGCTTCTGAGGTGCGAAATGATGAAGGAATTGCACAGCAGTACGGGATAAGCGGCGTGCCCTATTTTGTCATTAATCAAAAATATGCGATTTCAGGGGCGCAGCGGGCAGAAACTTTTGCAGGTGCACTAAAGAAGGTTTGGGAAGAAGAAAATCCTGCACCTGAATTGCAGGATCTCACTGAAGGCAGCGGTAATGACGCTTTTTGCGCAGACGGCAGCTGTGCTGTACCGAAGAACAAAGAGTAGTCAATATGAAAGAAATAGCCTGGAGGCGGCCTCCAGGCTATTTCTATAGATGATCCAATATTAATCCGAATTAGTTTACAGCGATTTCTTTATCAAGAGCTACATCAACAGGGACGAACGTATAGCCAAGATCGCGCGCTACTGCTTCATACGTGATATCGCCTTTTGCAACGTTGACACCTGCTTTAAGTGCAAGGTTTTCAGCAATTGCCTTGTTTACGCCTTTGTTTGCAATTTGAAGTGCGTATGGCACTGTTACGTTCGTAAGTGCAAGTGTTGATGTTCTTGGAACAGCGCCAGGCATGTTTGCAACTGCATAGTGAACAACGCCATGCTTTTCATAAGTTGGGTTATCGTGAGTCGTAATGTGGTCCACTGTCTCAACAATCCCGCCTTGGTCGATTGCTACGTCAACAATAACTGAGCCTGGTTTCATTGATTGAACCATTGCTTCAGATACAAGTGTCGGAGCTTTTGCACCAGGGATTAGAACAGCACAGATCAATAGGTCAGCTTCTGCAACTGCATTAGCAATATTGATAGGGTTAGACATTAATGTCTTAATTTGATTGCCGAAAATGTCGTCTAATTCACGAAGACGATCTGCACTTAAATCAATGATTGTAACGTCTGCGCCTAATCCGATTGCCATTTTCGCAGCGTTTGTTCCAACTACACCGCCGCCGATGATTGTTACCTTGCCGCGGCTTACTCCAGGAACGCCTGCAAGCAGAATGCCTTTGCCGCCCTTTGGTTTTTCAAGGAATTGCGCGCCAATTTGTGCAGCCATGCGACCAGCAACTTCACTCATAGGTGTGAGCAATGGAAGTGTGCGTCCAGTTGTCACTGTTTCGTATGCTATAGCTGTAACACCTTTGTTTTTCAGTGCTTCTGCAAGAGCTGGTTCAGCAGCTAAATGCAAGTAAGTGAAAAGAATAAGCCCTTCGCGGAAGTATTCATATTCAGAGGCTAAAGGTTCTTTAACCTTCATGACCATTTCAGCAGCCCATACATCCTTAATATCTTCAGCAATTACTGCACCAGCAGCGATATAATCTTCATTCGTGAAACCGCTTCCAATTCCTGCGTCTTTTTCGATAAGTACTTTATGTCCAGTTGCCACAAATTGTGTAACCCCGCCAGGCGTTAATGCAACACGATTTTCATTATTTTTAATCTCTCTAGGTACTCCAATAATCATTTGAAACCCTTCCTCCTTTAGCTGCCAGCTTAAACTGTGCCGCTTATCTTGAAATGTGTGATGATTTCTTGAATATGAGATTAGTATAAAGCGTTTTCTCACACATTTGTTTGTTTAAAAAAGAGAAAGGATTTCTGATCTTTTGTGAAATTTCACAAACTCATTTTATCGAGCTTTAAGTTAAGATAAACAGTTATTTTTTGATTTGGATCTCTTAAATCAAGCTCAGCGATCTGCGATATGCGCTTGATTCTGTAGCTTAAAGTATTGACATGAACATTCAGCGCTTTGGCAGCGTCGTTGACATTGCTGTCTTTGTCTAAATAAACTTCCAGCGTTTCAACAAGGTTTGTGTGATGCATCTCATCATATTCTTTCAGTTTTCTGAGAGGATAGTTTACAAAGCCCTCCTGCTTCCGTTTTTCATGAAGCAAATCCAGATATTGATAAATGCCCAGCTCTGAAAAGCTGATCAAACCTTTTGTTTCATCTACAAACCGCTTTTTTATATTTTGAACGGCAATGGCTTCTTTATAGCTGAGTTCAATTTGTTCTGTTTCTTTATATATGCTCCCTATTCCGGCTTTCACATCATCAATCATGAAACGCTCTTTAAGCTGAAGGATGGTCCAGTCAACAAATTGCTTAATATCCGAAAGAGGCTCTCCGCTCTTAGGAGCAAGCAGGATGATCAGTTCATTCTGATCTAGAGTGGACAAGATAATTTGAACCTGCTGAGTTGTTTGAAGCAGATAATTAATTTGTTTTTCAGTCGGTTCTTTAATTTCATCGCTGAAACGGAATAAGACAACGGAATGCTGAGCGGGAGGAGTAATGCCGATATCATGGAATCCATTGATGATGTCATTTTCCTCGTGAATATGGCCAGTGAGCAATTTCCAGAAAAATTCCTGGTTCCGCTCTTCTTTTTTTGATTTGCGGTTGTGGAGGTTAAGAAGTTTATTTTTAACAACCTGGGCTGCTTTTTTTAATAGATCAAGCTCATCATCTGTCAGCTTTTTATTTATTTCCAAAGCCCAGATAAAACCGAGAACTTCATTGTTTTTCCAGATGGATATGGCAATGCGGTTGCCAAGACCAACCTCATCAATGTTTTTTACACGGATAGGCTCATCTGTTTGCAAAAGCATCGGAATTGTGCCGTCTCTCCATAAGCTGTTAATGACTTTCTCCGGAACCCGCCTGCCGATTATCGTTGATATTCTCGCCGGATCTGTACAGTCATCATGTGTACTGTAAGCGAGAAGGCGATGATTGATATCTTCAATCGTGATTGGACATTGAAGAACCTCGCTGATGCGGTCAGCGACATCTTCAAGACGGTCGGCATTATAATTAAAGGCTTCATTAGCCGGTTTATTCAACGCATTTCACCTGCTTCTTCTATAAAAAATATATTATTTGATTTCTTATCTTTGTATATCACTTCAAAAAGTGCAATTCGATAAAAAAATTGGTACTTTTTTAACTTTGACAACATACACCCTTATGGCTATTATGTAACTAGCGTTTGTAAAAATCAACAAAAAGGGTGAATCTGTTTTAGGGTTTTTAACAATTACAGACCTGTATAAAAAATTTTATTATATTAATATGGCATGAAAGCGCTAACAAAGAAATAACATCTCAGGGGTGATGACACATGATGGATATATTGGCGAAGATTAATGGGATATTATGGGGTACACCAAGTTTAATCTTATTATTTGGGACAGGCCTGTTTCTGACGTTTGTTCTCAAAGGATTACAGTTTAGAAGATTGCTATATGCATTTCAATTAGGATTTTCGAAAAAGCATCAGGAAGATGACGGAGCTGAAGGAGACGTAAGTAACTTTAAGGCGTTAATGACGGCTCTTGCAGCGACGATTGGCAACGGAAATATTGCAGGGGTTGCAACTGCCATCACACTCGGCGGTCCAGGAGCGATTTTCTGGATGTGGATTGTCGGATTGCTGGGAATGGCGACAAAATATTCAGAGGCACTTTTGGCAATGAAATACCGTGTGAAAAACGAGAACGGTGAATACTCTGGCGGTCCAATGTACTATGTTGAAAAAGGTTTGGGGAAAAAGTGGAAATTCCTTGCGATTGCGTTTGCTCTTTTTGGAGCCTTTGCGGCACTTGGAATAGGAAACAGCGTTCAGTCTAATACGATAGCACAAGTAATGGACGACAGCTTTGGCGTCGGCGGTCTTGTTACAGGGATTGTGCTTGCACTCTTAACAAGTTTGATCATTTTTGGCGGAATTCAGCGAATCAGTACAGTGGCAAGCTTCTTTGTTCCGGTAATGGCCTTTCTGTATATTGGCGGAGCACTGATAATCCTTGTTATTAATTACGATTTAATTATCCCTGCATTTGGAACTATTTTTCATTATGCGTTTAATCCTGTAGCAGCTGCCGGCGGTTTTGTGGGAGTGGCGGTTGTTGAGGCAATCAGAAGCGGTGTTTCCAGAGGGATTTTCTCAAACGAAGCCGGACTTGGAACAGCTGCACTGATAGCAGGAAATGCTAAATCAGATCATCCTGTTAAGCAGGCACTTGTTGCGATGACAGGAACATTTATAGTCACGCTCGTTGTTTGTACAATGACTGGACTTGTCCTAATTATTACAGGCTTCTGGGATCCGTCAGGCGGACTAATCTCAGGTGTTCAGCATAATGCGGCACTTGACGGCGGTGCACTGACATCTGCTGCATTTGCATCAACACTTGGCGTACTTGGCGAATACATCGTTGCGTTCTCAGTTATCTTCTTCGGATTTTCAACGATTGTCGGCTGGTACGTTTACGGTGAAAAATGCTTTGAATACCTTGTTGGCTCTAAGGGAATTCTCGGCTACCGTCTCATTTATATCTTTGCATGCGGATACGGTGCGGTTGCACAGCTGACAGTTGTGTGGGCTTTTGCAGACATGGCAAATGCGCTCATGATGATTCCGAACTTAGTTGCTTTGATCTTATTATGGAAAGTCATTGTCAATGAAACAAACGATTATTTCGAAAATCACTATAAAATAACAGAATATAAGAAAGCAAGTTAGGAAGAAAGAAACGCGGACGATAAGTTCGCGTTTTTTTTTGGTTCAAATTGTTCACCTTTTCCAGCGGAAAAGGTGATAATTATTTACATTATGTAAATGAATTGTGGTTTTTTTGCAAATCATCTGTAAATTCCTTAAAAATTGACAAAAAAGTGATATATTAGAAGGGTGCTAAATTACATGATTCGACCGGAGGTGTTTTACGGAGATAAAACCAGGGGCAGACATTTAATTGTTTATTAGACATGTCCAGGTAAGTAAACGCTTACATTTTACCCGCAGTCTAAAATAAGCAGATTCATGTTACATACGCTTATTTTCATCATCTTACTTAACTTAAGGAGGAACCAGTTTGAAGATCATGAAAAAACAGTTGATTGCTCTGACAACTATTTTTGCTCTGCTTGTAACGCTTATGGTCCCATTTGGGGAACCGGCACAAGCAGAAGGAAATCTGACTGTTCAAGAAGCAATAGCGAATAATTCCGGAACAGGCACAGTGGAAGGATATATTGTCGGATATACGGTAAGCGGCACGAATATTGATTTTGAAGAGCCGTTTTCTGCTGACACAAATTTTGCAATCGCTGACAGTGCAGACGAGAAAGATGTTTCAAAAATTCTGCCTGTACAGCTTCCATCATCTTTCCGCAGTAAATTCGGATTGATGACAAACCCTGATATTGTCGGCAAAAAAGTGATGGTTACAGGTACACTTGAAGCTTACTTCTCAAAACCTGGCCTTAAAAATCCAACAGCCATAGTATTTGAAGGCGAAACTCCTGAAGAGCCGAAGCCATTTGAAGGCATTGAAGGACTTCGCATTCATGATGTCCAGGGCGAAGGCCATAAATCTCCTTATGACACTCAAAATGTAAAAGCAGTTGAAGGAGTCGTCACTCATGTAGCGGATGCAAGCAACTTCTACATGCAGGATGCGGCACCTGATGATAATGCAAACACATCTGAAGCTGTTCTTGTTTATAAACCATCTCATGGTGTTAAAGAGGGAGATCTTGTTTCTGTAGATGGACAAGTGAAAGAATGGGTGCTTGACGGCTATGCTGAAAAGCTGCAAACCGATCTAGCCATGACTGAAATTAATGCCCAATACGGCAATGTAATGGTGAAATCAAGCGGGCAGGCACTTCCAGCTGCAGTCGTTATCGGCAAAGATGTTATTCCTCCTACGGAAGTCATTGATAATGATCAGCTTGGAACGTTTGATCCAAAAGAAGACGGCATCGACTTTTATGAAAGTCTTGAAGGCATGCGCGTTTCCCTTGAAAGCCCGTCAGTAACTGGTCCTCAGAAGTATGGAGAAGTCACAGTTATTGCTGGAAAAGCGGAAGGCAAAACGTACACAAAAGAAGGTGCTCCACTTCTGACGAAAGAAAATCAGAATCCGGAAAGAATGTTCCTTCTTCTTGATAACCGCAATTTTGTGGCGAAAGCTGGAGATCAATTTGACGGCACAGTTACAGGTGTTGTCAGCTACGGTTTCAGCAACTTTAAAATTCTTGTAAAAGAAGCGGATCTGCCTCAATTGAATGAGCGTGAATTTACGCCGGAAGTAACAACAATAGAAAAAGCTGAGGACAAATTGACTATTGCAGGCTATAACATTGAAAACTTCGCAGCTTCTGATACGGAAAAGCGCGATAAGCTTTCTAAGTCTATTGTTGAAAACTTAAAATCTCCTGACATCATCGGACTTGTTGAAGTACTTGATGAGAGCGGAGAGACGGACGACGGCACAGTTAAAGGAGATGCAAACTACAAAGCATTAAGCGATGCAGTTGCAGGATTCGGCGGTCCGACTTATGCCTGGACTGAAATTGCTCCGGAAGATAAAGTTGACGGCGGAGTACCAGGCGGCAATATCCGTGTTGGATTCTTGTATAACCCTGAAAGAGTAACACTGAAAGAAGGCACAAAAGGTTCTGCTACAGAAGCGGCAGCTTACGAAAATGGGGCTTTGACACTTAATCCTGGACGCATTGCACCTCAGGATCCAGCGTTCACAGACAGCCGCAAACCGCTTGCTGCAGAATTTACATTCAAAGGCGAAGATGTTGTTGTCATCAACAATCACTTCAACTCAAAAGGCGGAGACGAACCGTTATTCGGCAAAAAACAGCCTCCTGTACTTGGAAGTGAAGCCCAGCGTCTTGAAATCGCTGAAATCGTCAATGCCTTTGTAGCTGATATTCATGCGAAAAACGAAAATGCAAATGTCGTCGTAACAGGTGACCTTAACGACTTTGAATTCTCGGCACCGCTTCAGACTCTTAAAGGCTCTGAGCTTACGAATCTGGTAGAAACTCTTCCTCCTTCTGAGCGCTATACGTACTCATACCAAGGAAATGCACAGGTTCTTGATCACATGCTTGTTTCAAATCGTTTAGCTGCAGGTGCAGCATTTGATATTGTAAACTTTAACTCTCCTTACATGGAAGAGCATGGCCGTGCAAGTGACCACGATGCTTATGTTGGCCAGTTCGACTTATCTTCTGATGATAATGATGAGTTCAATCTTTCAATTATGCACACGAATGATACTCATGCTCATGTAGAACAGTATCCTCGATTAGTTACAGCTGTAAACGAATTGCGCACACAAAAAGAAAACAGTTTACTGGTTGATGCAGGAGACGTTTTCTCAGGAACACTATATTTCCGTCAATATCTTGGTCTGGCTGATCTGCATTTCATGAATCAGCTGAACTATGATGCTATGACTTTCGGAAACCATGAATTTGATAAAGACTCTAAAACACTTGCAAACTTTATTAATGAAATGAAATTCCCAATGGTGTCTTCAAATGTTAATGTAACAAAGGATACAGACTTAAGCCCGCTATTCAAAAATGAAATTGGGACTCCGGGTAATGGCGGAAACATCTACCCTGCCATCATCAAAGAAATAGACGGAGAAAAAGTAGGTATTTACGGATTAACGACTCCAGATACATCATTCCTTGCAAGCCCAGGAGAAAATGTTGTTTTTGAAGATGTAGTCCAAAAATCAAATGAAACAATAGATATGCTTAAAGCAGAAGGGGTCAACAAAATCATCGTCCTTTCTCACTTAGGCTACTCTCCGGACCTAAAGCTTGCTGATGAAGTGGATGGTATTGACGTCATTGTCGGAGGCCATTCCCATACAAAATTAGATGCACCGGTTTTAATTGATAAAGAGGAACCGACAGTTATTGTACAAGCTGGTGAATACTTAAACTTCCTTGGATTACTGGATGTAACGTTCGACAAAGAAGGGAAAGTAACTGGTCATGCTGGTCATTTAGAAGCAGTTGGCAACTATGAAAAAGATGCAGCTGCTGAAGAGAAAGTTTTGGAATACAAAGCACCTTTAGAAGAAATTAAAAATGAAGTTGTTGGAAATTCTGCGGTTAGCCTTAATGGGCTCCGAGCAGATGTCCGCACTAAAGAAACAAACTTAGGAAACTTGATTGCAGACGGCATGGCTGCAAAAGCAAACGAATCTGTTAAAACGCATATCGCCATGCAAAACGGCGGAGGGATTCGTGAATCGATTGATGCAGGTGAAATTACTCTAGGTGAAGTTCTGACGGTATTGCCGTTTGGAAACAACTTAGTAACACTAGACTTAACGGGCCAGGAAATCCTGGATGCTCTGGAGCACAGTGTAAGCGGAGTTGAAACAGGCGAAGGCCGCTTCCTGCAAGTATCAGGCCTTAAATATAAGTATGACGTAAGCAAGCCTGCCGGTGATCGTGTTTGGTTTGCTGAAGCGAAAACAGACAATGGATTTGAAGCAATAGATGTCAAGAAGACATATAGAGTCGCTACCAATGCATTTACAGCAGATGGCGGGGACGGCTATACAATGTTTAAAAAAGCTAAAGATGAAGGCCGCATGACAGAGTTATTCGTTGTAGATTATGAAGTCTTCACATCATACCTTGCAAAGAATAATCCAGTTTCACCTGAGGTTGAAGGCAGAATTATTGAAGGAAAAGAAGTGACAGAGAAGCCTGTAGAACGCATTAAAGGTGAAACACGATATGAAACAGCTGTTGAAATCTCTAAATCAGGCTGGGAAACAGCGAAAACAGTTGTCCTTGCCCGCGGGGATTCTTTCCCTGACGCACTTGCCGGAGGACCGCTTGCTTACGATCTTGACGCACCAATTCTTCTTACAGAAAAAGGATCATTAAATAAGTCAGCTAAAGAAGAAATCATGCGTCTTGGTGCCGAAAAAGTAGTAATACTTGGCGGAAAAGGTGCAGTAAGCGATTATGTAAAATATCAGCTTAAAGGCATGGAATTAAAAGTACAGCGTATTGGCGGAGCGGACCGTTTTGAAACAGCAGCAAACATTGCGGCTATCCTTGGCGGTTCACCTGAAAAAGCTGTCATTGCAAATGGAATGAACTTCCCAGACGCTCTTTCAATTGCTCCTTATGCAGCGCAAAATGGATACCCGATCCTATTAACTAAAGCAGATAAGCTTCCAAATGCTTCAAAGAAAGCTTTAAAAAATATCGGCAGCACAATCGTAGTTGGCGGCGAAGCTGCAGTAAATACGAAAGTATTCAAGCAGCTATCAAAACCTGATCGTTACTACGGGCTAAACCGATATGGCACAGCTGCTGAAATTGCAACAAAGCTTAACCCGTCAAACCGTGTTTATATTGCAACAGGGGAAAACTTTGCTGATGCATTGGCGGGTTCCGTACTTGCAGCTAAAGAAAAGGCTTCAATGATGCTGGTTCAGCCTAAAAAGATTCCTTCTGAGACAAAAACAGCTCTAGATGCTATCAAAGCTAATGAATTTAATGTTTTGGGCGGCGAAAATGCAGTAAGTGAAGAAGTAGTAAATCAATTGAAAAAGTAATAGGAAAGAGATCGAGCTGCCGGGAAATTCCCGGCGGCTTTTTAGAATCTGCCTTTCTCATTTACTCCAAAAAGCTGCTTGCGAAAATAGGTCCTGAATCTAATTTCTATTAGACCGATTAAAACTTTGATAAAATACAAGGTAAGAAGGAAGGAGCGATTTTATGAATACGACGATTATTACTGGTGCATCCCGTGGACTCGGTGAAGCTATTGTTAAACAGCTGCTGAAACCCGAACATCAAATTATTTATCTCTCAAGGTCTGAGAATAAAGAACTAAGACGCCTTGCCGTTGAAAATGGCGCTATTCTCCAGTTTGTACCTTGCGATTTATCAAATACTCCTCATATTGAAGCGGCCATCCCTGAAATTTTCGAAAATATTGATATGAGTGCTGCAGAAAAAATCACTCTGATCAATAATGCAGGCACGGTTGATCCCATGAAGCCTGTTGGAAAAGCAGAAGCAGCTGAGCTTGAAGCGCATGTCCAGCTGAATTTGATCGCTCCGATGGTATTATCAAATGCTTTTGCAGCTGAAACGAAGAATATACAAGCTGAAAAAGTGGTTGTTAATATCTCATCTGGAGCTGCCAACAATCCAATCTACGGATGGAATGCATACTGCAGCTCAAAGGCAGGTCTTGATATGTTCACTAAAGCTTTTGGACTTGAACAGAAACAAGAAGAGCATCCTGTTACAGTCCTCTCATTCTCACCGGGAATTATGGACACGGATATGCAGGGCAGTATACGGAATACACAGCCTGAGGATTTTGCAGAAGTTGCACGTTTTCAGGAATATCATGAGTCAGGGAAGCTTAGATCCGCTGAATTTGTGGCAAGTGAACTGCTTAAGTTATTAAATAGTCCGCTTGAAAATGGAAGAGTCTACGATATAAAAGAACTTATTTAATAATAGAACGGAACATCCTTACGGGGGTGTTCTTTTTTGAAGAGATAAGAAAGTATAAAATTTTTCGCTTCGATGGCGAGTGGAATCGCTCAGGCTCCTCGGCCAGAACGAATCCGAAAGTATTGGTAAAAAGCGCCTTTTCTGTCGGATCCTTATCTAAAGCAGCGTAACAATCTTTCCTGCCTTTAAAGATACTTTCCAAGTATGCCGGATTTCTCTTTAGAAATCTCTTAAAATCTTTTTCACATCATTTCACATAATTCTTTCATTATGTTATGCCTTCAAATGGATAAGATAAGGGAGAAAATAAATAAGGAGTGATGGAAAAATGAAAAAGAACAAATGGCTTATTGCTTTCACAGCACTGACACTTGTCATTCCGACAACGGCGATGGCTAATACGGGAAAGGAACAGCTAAGTAAACCTGAAGCCCATGAAGAAATGAGGAAGGACTGGCATGAAAGAAGAGCTGAAAGAGAACAAAAGGTCCTTGAATTAGTCAGCAAGTATTCACCTGAAACGAAGCAAGAATGGGAGAATGTTTTAAAGGAAAGAGAAGCGCTGATCAAGCAGCTGGATCAAACAGAATTAAGAGAGAAGCATCATGCCCTTAGAGAAAAGAAAAAACAGGAAATGGCTGAGCTTGAAAAAAAAGTAAAAAAAGGTGAAATAACGAAGGAAGAAATGAGAGAGAAGATGGAAGCTTTCAGAGAACATAAAATGGAGCACAAACAAGGAAGACAAGAGATGAGAAAGCAGTGGAAACAAGCGATCGAAAGCAAGGATAAGGTCAAAATAAAAGAACTGCTTCATGCAAGATTACAGCATCTGAAAGAACATAATCAGAAGATGAAAACACTGATAAAAGAGCAAGGATAAACGGCGGATTGGGACGGCCAAAATGGCGTCCCTTTTCCTGTAGATCAATCTCTAGATCATTTTTAATGAATTTCCCTATGGCAACACATTTAAAATGACATATATATAATACAAGACAAACTCTAAAATCGTTACGATAAGTTGCTGTCTGTCAGCTCATTCAGCTTTTTTTCCATCTCTGTCCTGTCAAATGAAGAACACCAGCGATAATCGTATTCATCAATGATCCGGAAATGGAAGCTGATTACGTTTTGCTGCAGTTTAAAGCCTTCAACCTGATGAATGTCTTTCCACCATATTTTTCCTCCGAGCGTCTTTTCCTTGCGGGTCTCCATTTTTTGATGAGCGATGAGCTGCAAAATATCCAATGGGTCACCGCCTGTTGTCTGCTGAAGAACATTGCTGTGTCTAAAGAGAGCACACAATACTACGATTGTTGACCAAGAGGCCTCCTGCCGGCCTTTTTCAATCTGTACGAGCGTTTTTTTGGAGAGCCCGAGTACTTCAGCCATTTCTTCTTGAGTGTAACGGGATTCGGTCCGGATCAGAAGCATTTTTTTAGATAGAGTGGCAGTAAGTTCATGCTTTTTCATGAAAGAGCTCCTTTTACCTTGGTATAGTGTAATTCTACACGAAATGGAAAGCAACTCAAGTATTCCGCTTGAAAATATATAAGAAGTTAGATAGATTTGATCATCACGTCATACAATATAACAGGATTGTTGCGGCAAATGCCGTATTATGTTAATGTATACAGAAATATTTTTAAGAATGCACTGCTTAATTATATAGGTTTTACAAGTTTCACACTATTTACAGGGAGGAGATTTCATGCGAAATGTAACATTGACAGAGGTTTATTCGCATCCTATTGCTCAAAAATATCTACAGCGTTCTGGCGTAGCGCATGCAATTGCAGTAACCTGCCATGCATATAGATTAGCCATCCAGCACGGTGTCGATCCCGATCTTGCAACCAAAGCAGCCTTGCTGCATGATATTGGACATTATGAGTGGTATACAGACGGGGAATGGGATTATGAAAAGTACAAAGAGAATGATATTCATGCGATAAAAGGTGCAGAACGTGCCCACAAGCTTTTGATCCGTCTTGGTGAGGATCCGCAATCTGCCAAACAGATCGCTTTAGCCATTCTGCTGCATACTGATTCTTATCTGCCCGAAGGCTCGCTCAATCAAAGTTCCCTTCAAAAAGTAGTTCGCTTAGCTGATGAAATGGATGAAGAACCAGGCGGAGGCCATCATTACCGGACAATTAGTGAAAAGACTGCCTTAAAGAAAATTCAAAAGCTGGATGAAAAAATCAATCAGCTCCAAAACCCCACCTTGAAAAAATCTGTCTGAATTAAAAAATCCACCCAAGGAAATGGTGGATTTGATTCGTTTTATTGACTGTATATTTTTCCTGATGAATCTACGTAGACTGATTGAACAATCGTTCTTTCAAAGACATCTCCATTCTGAGTTTTTCCTCTAATATCAACCGTTATATTATAGATTCCTTCCTGCTTTAGCCCAAGGACGATGCCCGATTGTTTTTTAGATTTTATGAACGTTTTTGTCTGCTTCTTTATTTTATTTTGAAAGTGATCAACAGTCACGACAGCTTCGACCTCTTTTTGAAGTTTTGCCTGGTTTATTTTAAAGGCAAGGTTCTGATTTTGGTTATTGATTGTTTGAAGTGAAATGGCCTCATTTTCGGCTGAAAGATAAGCAACGTTCATGAAATAAGCTTCACCTGAAGAGTTTAATGCAGACAAACGCCATGTTCCTTTTTGAGGTTTTTGAATGACAAGCTGATGATGATGCGCTCCTTCAAAAATTCCATCTGCTTTTATCGTTTTGAACGAATGATAAACTGTTTTCCCATCAGGAGCATGCAGGGAAAGCTTCGTTGCAGGAGAGCTGCTCATCCAATTAATGAGAATATCACTTACTGATGCCTCAACATTGAAGGATTCTTGCCGTGTTCCGGTAAATTCTCCCCCGCGGAAATAGGATGAAGCGGTGGCAGCGTTAGTTTCTTTACTCATATTTAGGTTTGTTTGAGAAGAAGCAGTTGTTCTTAGGTACGGTTCAAATAGCAGAAAGGTTGAACTTCCTTTTTTTATGGAAGTATGGTCCCAGCTGCCCGTTCTGATTTCAGTGCCATAAGATAATCTTGAAGACTGCACCGTAACCGCTCCATCATTGCTGCCGTAGGAGCTTAAATATAATCCTCCCCAATAGAGGGATGAACCGAAGCTTCCCCACTTTGTTCCGCCGAACGTATAGATTCGATTCTTTCTGGAATTTAGATGTGCATCCGTTTGTGCTCTGAAATTGCTCATGTAGCCCGTCTGCAGGGAATAAACGGCATCATTTTTGCTTCCTAATATTCCTGACAGCCAGCCAGCCCAGCTGCTGTAAGCAAGGTCTGCAAGCTGAGATCCTGAATGCGGTGACGATAACGTAATCAAGTTGCTTACATACTGATGCGCACCATAATGAACAAGCGCAGATTGAGCATCAATTCCTCCTTTGCTGTGAGTAACCAGAACAAGCTTTTGGCCGCCAAAATACTGATAAATTTCGCTTAATTTCTGAGCCAGCAGCGCCCCGTTATCCCACATGTTTTTAGTAGGATATAAATCGATAAAAGCTGTACGATATCCATTTGCATATGCGGTACTGTACATATCATTTTGATTCCACCAAGTATTTGATGAACTGTTCAAACCATGAATGAATACAATAGGCGATTTTGATGATGTGCTCCCGGGCGGGGTATCGCCTGCATACCACTGACCCGGATTTCCCGGAGGATCCTGATCTCCAAAAGAGCCGGCATATGTGCCTGCTGGAACAATAAGCAAGAAAGCCGTAAATAAAATTATCAGTTTTCTGATCATATAAAACTCCTTTGCATTGTGATGAAAGCCTTTACAAATATATGGGGAGCTTATTTGAAAAAGAAGGAGGAACAATTGCTTATTTTGATGTTCGATTAAGAAAATGAGCGTTATGCCTGATTAATTAGGATGGGCCTATTTGCTCCTTTTTTTATTGGCTCTTTTCGTGAATATTGTTGCTATTAGACTTAATGATAAAAAACTTGAGTGGAGCGGAAAGGAACGGACAACATTTAACATGAAAAACAACAATCTATGCGAAAACAGCCTTTTTATTAGAAGGAGCTTGCACTGGTTTAATTTTAAAATTCATATATTTTCCATTTATAATTTAAGTTACAATAATATAGAAAATTTGTGAAACAGAACGGGGTGTACATATGGGTTTCTTTATAGCCATCATCTTAATCATCTTTTTATTTGATTTTACAAAACTAAGAAATCAAAATAAGGAGATCATCGAACAAAATGAAAAGATGATCTCTTTGCTGAAAAAGATCAGTGAGAAGTAAAAAGCTGCAGGAGAACACTTACTCCTGCAGCTTTTTATTTTTCCTTCTTTTATGCATCCAGAAAATGACCAAAATGAGGATAGATCCAATTCCCATGATCAGCTGAATGTGCCAGTCAGCTTTCAGGACTTGATGCACGGCAAACCCTTCAATAAGAATGGCAGGAATTTTCCCAATCAAGCTTGCACTGAAAAAAATTCCTGTGCTCACATTGCTGTATGCTGCTGCAAGTGTGACAGCACCTGATGGCGCAAAAGGAAAAATCCTTAAAGCAAGGATAAGCATAAATGCATCTCTGCCTGTTGTTTTTGAAAGGTTTTGAAGCATGGTATTTTTGGGCACTTTCTTTTTTTTCAGGAATGAGAAACCTTTCCGGTATACATAAAAGCTGACCATAACTCCAATCATTTCACCAGAAAAAGAGAGGAGAAGCCCTTCTGCAAATCCAAAAAAAGATAGATTGGCAGCTGTAACAAAAACACTCGGCACAAATGCCAATAAACTTATGAGTGTATTTGCAGCGAGACTTATAATAAATGCCCAATGGCCGCTGATTTCGAGCCATTCGATTAATTGCTCTTTCATACTTTCACCGCTATCGTTAGTAAAATTTTTAGAGTACTTTCCACCCAGCTATAGTTTAAACTCTGATGTGCTCACTTACTAATAAAGAATTCTTAAGAATCTTTCATGTTACTGTTCATTCCGCAGCGCAGAACTTTGAAATATACAAAGGGGCCTGCAAGAAGCAAAGGAATGGGAAAATTGTTTGTACATCTGCGCCGGCAGATATAAATAAGGATGTTAATCCATAGGAAAGGGGAGTTAAGCCCAGAGCTGCCATGATGATAAATGACATCACTCTGCCAAGCATTGCAGGATCTGTTTTTGTTTGTACGATGGCGTTTATGGGTGTATTGATGAGTGAAATCGTCACTCCCATCAGCAAGCTGAATAAGATTAGGATGACAGCTGATTTGAGAGGCTAATACAAAGATAGAAAACAGCAATCACCATGATCATGATTAAAATGAATTTCCCGCGGCCTTTATTCAGAGTATTTTTATTAGCATAGGTCAGGATAACGTTTTTAACTGTTCGGGATTTTCAACTATAAAAGATATGTTTAACATTGAGCTTCTCCTTATAGCTCTATTTATTTTGAATAAACCTTTATTTTATTTGTTAATTATTGGAATATTCATCGGATTTTAGTTGAATTTTGAAAATAATTCATCAGTAAGCTGCTTCGTAACCGTAACGTTTGACTGTACAGTTAAAAAAAAGGTATGATAGGAGTAATCTTTTTTTATTGGGGTGATAAGATGGGGCATTGTATCGAATTGGCGAACTAGCAAAATTGGCAAACGTATCTAAGAGAACAATTGATTACTATACTCAAATTGGGCTGCTCCATGTAGATAAGACATCTAAGTCCAACTATCGCCTCTATTCTACACAGGCGCTTAACGACATTCATTTTATTGAGGAATGCAAGTTATTCAATATGTGTCTGCAGGATATTAAAGAAAGACTGGAACTTAAGAGAAGTCAAACCAATGAAGAAGATAAGCTAATCAAACAAGCCGAAATACTGGCTAATCATATGAAACAGCTCGAATATGAAATAAAAGAGCTGAAACCAATTTTTGATAAAATGAATGGGGAAAACCAGGAAATCATTGCAAGCCGCATCTCTCCGCAGAGCATGGCGCTTATGCAATCATTGATGGTTCTGCTGCATTGATTTTATAGTTTACGGATATTAAAATTGATAACTTACTATTTTAGGAGGTGACTCCTTATTCTCTATTAGGGGATAAGGGTGTTTTGGACATAGTTAACTTGTTATTCGTGGCGATTTTAATTGCTTTAACAGCTTTTTTCGTTGCATCAGAATTTGCGATTGTCAAAATCCGCAGTTCACGATTGGATCAATTGATTGCAGAAGGTAAAAAAGGGGCAGTTGCTGCAAAAAAAGTAACAACTCATTTAGATGAATATTTATCAGCGTGTCAGCTTGGAATAACGGTAACAGCCTTAGGTCTTGGGTGGTTGGGGGAGCCGACAGTCGAACGTCTTCTCAGACCGGTATTCGATAATTTTGAAATTAACGAATCGATTTCCCATGTGTTAACTTTCGGTATTGCATTCGCATCTGTTACGTTCCTGCACGTTGTAATTGGAGAGCTTGCTCCTAAAACAGTAGCGATCCAAAAAGCAGAGGCTGTGACACTTTTATTTGCAACTCCATTGATTTGGTTCTACCGTATCATGTTCCCATTTATTTGGGTATTAAATGGTTCAGCACGCGTAATAACAGGTCTTTTTGGACTGAAGCCTGCGTCTGAGCATGAGCTTGCCCATACTGAGGAAGAGCTTCGCATTATTCTTTCAGAAAGTTATGAGAGCGGAGAAATCAACCAATCTGAATTAAAATATATGAACAAAATTTTCGAATTTGATGATCGTGTAGCAAAAGAAATTATGGTGCCGCGAACTGAAATTGTAGCTGCTTCAGTAGAGAAATCGTTTCAAGACAACCTTGAGACTATGAGTATGGAGAAATATACTCGTTATCCGGTTGTAAACGGAGACAAAGATCACGTCCTTGGTATGATCAATCTCAAGGAGATCTTCACTGACATTTTTTCATTATCCGAAGAAGAGCGCAAAAAGAGCACGATTGATAAATACATCCGTCCTGTTATTCAAGTCATAGAATCGATTCCAATTCATGATTTATTAATTAAAATGCAAAAAGAACGCGTTCATATGGCAATCCTTGTGGATGAATACGGCGGAACAGCCGGACTTGTAACTGTTGAAGATATTATCGAGGAAATTGTTGGAGAAATCCGTGATGAATTTGACCAGGATGAGGTTCCTGAGGTTCAGAAAAAAGGCGAAGGCCATTACTTGCTTGACGGTAAGGTCCTTATCTATGAAGTAAATAATCTGCTGGGACTCGAAATTGATGATACGGATGTAGATACAATCGGCGGATGGATGCTGACAGAGAATATCGACATCCAGCAAGGCGAGAGCATTATTTTAGATGGCTATGAGTTTTTTGCAAAAGAAATGGAAGGCCACCTTATCCGTGTAATCGAAATCTTTAAGCTTGAAGAGGCTGAAGAAGAGCTGGTTGCAGGAGAAAATTAATAGTTATTTTTGAAAGCTATGCTTACGGGCATAGCTTTTTCTTATATATGATAAAAATCGGCATTCTAACCTTCACCAAATCTTAATTTGACACCCTTTTATTCTCATAGTACGTTTGAAACAGGAATATTGAAGCAGGAGGAGGATGTAAACTGAATAAGTCAAAGGTTCATTTTTGGACGATTGAAATTTTGCTGCTGCTGTTAATTTTTTACGTAAGCACGAAGGTTTCGTTTTTGTTTCAGCCGCTGATTGTTTTTGCATCTACGCTGTTCTTCCCGATCTTGATTGCGGGCATCCTGTTTTTTATTTTCAGCCCGGTCGTTAAGCTGTTAGAAAAAAATAAAGTTCCAAGAACGCTTGCGATCCTCATCTTGTACCTCATCTTTATCGGATTGATTATGCTGCTGTTATCAACAGTCGGCCCGGTTGTTTCTCAGCAGATCACTGACCTGTTTAAAAACTTCCCAAGATACATAACTGAATTCAGGCAGTTCATCATGAACCTGTCTGAATCGCGCTGGTTTACATGGGTGATGACACAGGAATATGTTTCGATTGAGGAAACGATTGATAAAATGGAAAAATCATTGGGCAGTCTGACGACATCGCTCCCTGAGAGCATTACTTCATCTGTAACAAAGGTGCTGGGTGTTGTGACGAATATTACTCTTACCATCATCACGGTCCCATTTATTTTATTTTACATGCTGAAGGACGGGCACAAGTTCCCCATCACAGCAGTCAAAATTCTGCCTGCAGCGTATAGACGGGAAGGCATTAAAATTTTTGAAGATCTTTATCAGACTCTTGCAGCGTATATACAGGGCCAGCTGCTGGTTTCTCTCTTTGTCGGGACAGGCTGCTTTATCGGGTATACACTGATTGGACTTGATTATGCCCTGATTCTCGGGATTGTTGTAGCTATTGCAAACATCATTCCTTATTTAGGTCCTTTTATCGGTGCTGCACCAGCAGTGGTTATTGCTATCCTTGATTCACCGACTAAAGCTTTGCTCGCTGCAGTTGTGGTAACCGTTGTTCAGCAGATTGACGGAAACGTTCTTTCACCATTAATTATCGGAAAGAGATTAAACACACATCCGCTGACCATCATTCTCCTTCTGATAGGCGCAGGCAGCTTTGGCGGTATCTTAGGGATGATTTTAGCTGTGCCGACTTATGCGGTGTTAAAAGCTGTTTTATTACATGTCATAAGACTGGTGAAATTAAGAAACAGATATAAGCAGGAGACAGAGAACCGAAACACTGTAGAAAAAGACATGAAGCCGCCGATTTAAATGGCGGCTTTTTCATTTAAGAGATAAGAAAATATAAAATTTTGCGCTTCGATGGCGAGCGGAATCGCTCAGGCTCCTCGGCCAGAACGGATCCGCAAGTATTGGCAAAAAGCGCCTTTTCTGTCGGATACTTATTTGTCATGCCTCCGCTAAACGGGCGCTTGCGCTTTTCTTATGAAAATGAAAACCAAAAGCGGTTCCCGGCATAGGCTAATAAGAAATGGCTGTGTTCGCATTGATTGTTGCTTTGCGTATAGTCATCTGTCGTGCTCTTTTCCTCGAATTTGAAGATACAGGGCTACTTTAGACGGGGTAAGGATTGTGAAAAATCCAAAACCTGATTTTTCACTGACTAGCTAAAGCAACAATGTTTACGAAAAGAGCCTAAGAAATAAAGGAGGAAATTTTATGCCGGCTTTTGTTGGTCCTATTTTAATTCATTCAAGCACCGGTGCAGTCAGTGCCGGGGATGTGTTTGCACTCTCGCCAAAAAGCACAAGTAAATTCTCTGTAGGTTCAGGTGTCCTCAATACAGGAGACTTCATGGTCATTACAAGTGATAAAAACAGTACTAATTTGTATGATGCTGACATTATTGATCAGCCGACTATCTTTAATGGATAAAATCCTGACCCTTTCTTTTTCTGAGAGAGGGTTTTCTTTTTGGCGGGAAAAGGGTATTAAACATAAGAATTCAATGAATGAAGAGGTGTAGGGATGACAACCATTAAAGATATAGCAAAGCTTGCCAAGGTGTCTGCTGCAGCGGCATATGAAGTGCTCCATGAAAATGCTGAATCAACGGCCTCAGAAGATACAAAGGCGAGGATCTTTCAGGCTGCAGAAACATTAAATTATAGATTAGCAGAGAAGCAATCATCTTCCGCAAATAAGAACAGCATCCATATAGCACTTGCGATTTTAGATGCTGCCGATGGAGAGCTTGAAAATCCTTTTTATATCGCACTAAGAAAACATGTTGAGCAGGCATGTCTCCTTGGCGGCGTTCATATTAAAGAGATCATCCGTTATGAAAATATTGATTCAACCAATAAAATGGAAGCGTTGGATGGAATCATTGTCATTGGCCGATTACAGGAAGGCGATATGGAAAAGCTTAAAAAAATTTCGGGAAATATTGTGTTTGTTACAGATTGGGATACGGACTCCTCTACAGATCTGGTAAGTATAGACCTTGTTCAAATGACGGAACTCGTGATCTCTCACTTGAAGGAAATGGGACATGAACGGATTGGCTACATAGGTGCTTCGAATTGGGGGCATACAATGAAAGAGCAGCTGGAAAAAGCGAACCTTTTGTCAGAAGAACATATATATTTGACAGAACCATATGGGACGGAAGGATATCGGATTCTAAAGGAAGCTGCTTCAAACAGCCAGCTTGCTGATGCCTATATTATTCAAAGCAGCGTCATGTCTCTTGCAGCCATCATGGCATTGCGCGAGGAAAATGTGCAGATTCCAGAGGATGTCTCTATTGTCAGCTTTTATGATGTGCCTGAAGCTCATTACTTTGCACCCTCTCTGACGACCATTCATGTGTCACCAGCTGAAATCGCAAAAATCGCTTTGAAACTATTGCATGAACAAGTCATTGAACACAGAGATACGCCTCTGAAAGTACTCGTTCCATCCACTCTCAAAATGAGAGAATCAACATCAACAAAATAATTCCATCCATGCTGAAGAAGGGTTTCTTTCTTCAGTTTTTTACTGTTTGGGAATTATAAAATTTATAGATTGTGGATATCGCAATAAGGATATCTCCGGTAAGCTCCGGCGCCTTCCTGTCGGATCTGATTTTTGTTCAGAGATAAGAAAGTATAAAATTTTGCGCTTCGATGGAGAGCGAATCCTTATCTGTCATGCCTGCGCTAAACGTGCGCTTGCACTTTTCTTTTGCGAATTCTTGATTGAATGTTAAAACTATTCTATCATTAATAAAACGATTCTCACGGTAAAGGAGAAACCATATGGATTCATATACTGAAAAGCGGGATGGAGTGTTTCCATCTGTTTGTTCGCTGGATTGTCCTGATCAATGCGGACTTCTTGTCCATAAAAAAAACGGCAAAATCATGAAAGTTGAAGGAGATCCGGAGCATCCAGTGACAAAAGGCAGCATCTGCAATAAAGTGAGGAACATGGCTGAACGTATTTATGATGAGAAGCGGCTGCAATATCCTTTGAGAAGAACAGGGAAAAAAGGATCAAAGCAATTTGAACGGATCAGCTGGAATGAAGCTCTTTCCATCATTACCTCGAAATGGAAAACACTTATTGAAACGGATGGCCCGGAGAGCATTCTTCCATACAGCTTCTATGGGAATATGGGCAATCTGAATGCAGAAGGGATGGATCGCCGTTTCTTTCATAAACTTGGCGCAAGCAGACTTGATCAGACTATTTGCCAAATAGCAGGATCAACAGGGTATAAGTATACAATGGGCGGAAGCTTTGGGATCGATCCTGAGGATACGGTACATACAAAGCTGTTTATTATGTGGGGCATTAATGCAGTGAGCACCAATATGCACCAAATAACCCTTGCTCAGAAGGCCCGTAAAAACGGGGCCAAAATCATCGTCATTGATGTTCACAAAAATCAGACTGGAAGACTTGCAGACTGGTTTATTCCGATTCTTCCGGGAACAGATGGCGCTCTTGCTCTTGGAATTATGCATATTTTGTTTAAGGAAAACCTGGTGGACAGCGAGTTTCTTGAGGAGTGGACAGTTGGACACGAAGAATTAAGAGAGCATGTTGTTCAATATGATCCGCATACTGCAGCAGAAATAACAGGAGTTCCAGCCGAGGATCTTTTAAAACTGGCAAGAATGTACGGCCAAACATCTCCTTCCTGTATTCGAATCGGCAATGGTCTGCAGCATCATGATAATGGTGGCATGTGCATCCGGACCATCGCCTGTCTCCCGGCTCTGACTGGTCAGTGGCTGAAAAAAGGAGGAGGTGCTATTAAAGGCAACTCTGGATATTTGGCATTCAATACAGAGGCTCTGCAGCGGCCGGATCTCATCCAGAATAAACAGACAAGAATCATTAATATGAACTTAATTGGCGAAGAGCTTTTAAATGCTGATCCAGCAATAAAGTCCATGTTCGTATACGGGAGTAATCCCGCAGTCGTAGCTCCCGAAGCTAACAAAGTGAAAAAGGGATTAGAGCGGGAAGATTTATTTCTCGTGGTCCATGATTTGTTTTTAACTGAAACAGCCGCCTATGCGGATCTCGTTCTTCCGGCATCGTCGGCCTTTGAGAATACAGATTTTTATACGTCATACTGGCATCATTATCTCCATTTGCAGGAGCCGGTTATAGAAGCATTTGGAGAGTCAAAATCAAACGTGGAAGTGTTCAGGCTTTTAGCGGAAAGAATGGGATTTACAGACCAGGCTTTTAAAGATACAGAGGAAGAGATGATTGATCAGGCGCTGAATAATCCTCAAAATCCATATTTAAAAAAAATCACTTTTCAGGAAATGAAGAAGAAGAAATATGTGAAAGCAAAAGTAAAGCCGCTGTTTCCGGGAATTCTTAAAACGCCAAGCGGGAAAATAGAGCTTTACTCACATGCGATGGAGAAAGCAGGATATCCGCCTTTGCCGACATTTACACCGCTCGTCAAAGAAAGTGATTTACCTTTTCTATTTGTTCCTGGTCCGAATCATAACTTTTTAAACTCCACTTTTTCAAATAATGAAAAACATAAATCCCTTGAAAAAGCTCCTAAACTGCATATGAATGGGAAGGATGCTGAAAGACTTGGTCTGAAAAATGGAGATATGGCTGTTATTTGGAATGCGCGGGGCGAATGTGAGCTGGCGGTTTCAGCTGGAGAGAACGTATTGCCCGGAGTAGTCGTAAGCCAAGGTTTGTGGGCGGATACACCCGGAACAAAACAGATCGTGAATACACTTACGCCAGACCGGCTGTCAGATATGGGCGGCGGCGCAACCTTTTTTTCTGGAAGAGTTGGCGTTAAATACAAGGAGAGACCTCAATCGTGAGGGCTCTCTTTCGTTTGATTTAAAAAATCTGTGACTCTCTCAATGTATTGTTCTCGTGCATAACCGCTGTATAAATTTTTTGCAAGGCGTATGGGGTCTCCAAAAAAGTATCTCTCATAGTGAGTTTGTCTTGTGCCAAAAGAGCTCATTGTCAGCTCCCATACTAATCGAAACAGTTTTGTTTTTGTTTTTGCATCAACTGAAGTTCCCTGCAGATATTGCTCAACGTCCTTGCCGATCGGGGAAGCAAAATCTTCCTCTGATGGCAGAACCATTAAACCGCCTGCCCCAATCTGCTGCAGAAGACTGATATAGTGAGGATAAAGCTTTGAAAATAAATTGACTGCCGCATATAACGGATGTACGCTCGGAGTCATGGTTCCGAAAGCATCGATTTTGGCTTCTGCTTCTGATTTAAGCAGGAGTGCCTTCATGCTCTCCAGACCTAAAATCATTTCAGACAGCTTAAGTTTAATATGTTCATATTCAGATACATCCAAAGTATTGATCAGCAGCTGTGAAAGTCCGATTAAAAATTGCAGCTTCACTGACTGGCGTGTGACAACCTGATGAAGGGCATGCGAAATAAACCCGCTATGGTTAAATAATTTATAGGCAATATCCTGCCTATGGTAAAAAAACACGCGATTCCAGGGAACTAGTACATGATCAAAGACGAGAAGGGTATCCATTTCATCAAAGCGCGAGGACAGAGGATAGTTAAAAGCAGATTCACCAGTATGAAACGGCTCTCGGCAGATGAATTTCAGTCCTTTCGTATTTGCAGGGATGCTGAAGGCAAATGCATATTCGTCGCCCAAATGATTGCCGCCTGAAGGAAATATCAGTACTTCATCGGTCATTCCGCCTTCTGTTGCAAGCAATCTGGCTCCTTTTATAATAAGACCTTCTGCTGTCTTTTTAATCACTTTGGCTCCAATTGGCTGCCCGGATGTTTCAAGAAAAGCGGACGAACGATTGACCTGCGGATTAATAAAACTGTGTGTAAAAGATAAGTCCTGTTCAAGCGCAGTTTCGTACATATTACGAAGGTTTTTCGAAAACTCTTCATCTTGGGCGCTGACAATAGCGGATGCCGCTGATATAGACATTAATGCCGTATTCATATAGTCAGGACTTCGTCCCATCATCCCGCATGTTGCGTTCGCCCAGTATTCAATCATTTTTCTTCTTTTCTGCAGATCTTCTATTGTCTTTGGCTCTAGATAGGACATTCCCGCACGATTTTGCGTAAACGGAGAAGGGAATGTCATAAAATCAATCGCATCCTTATCAATCTGCAAATCATAAAGAGAAGCTTTTGTTTGGATAGCCCCTTTATAAACTGGATGTGAAATGAGATTTTCTGTAATGGCCTGGCCTTTTAACCAAACGTTGGGTTTTAATGCTTCCATGCGCTGCAGATATTCTCTCCCTGAAATGGCAGGCATTTTTTTCCTCCTAGCGGTCTTTTGTTCTGACTCTTTTCTGACCAAGCATCAGCTGGCCTGTCATGTAAACAAGCACAGCAAGTTTCTGAAAACAGCCTCTGATTTAAACACTATATGCTGCAGCATGAGTCCGGGTGAGAATTGACAAGAAAATACATTCGGACTTGTGAAAAGGAAAAAAATGAAGAACATATTTTGGAGGATATTATAAGAAAGAAAAGAATATTATTGTAAGCGGTTTCTTTTTTATTCAGTTATATAAAACAGCGAGAAGGGTAAAATGAATAGTAAGGAAGATTCGGAGGGAGAGCTGCTCATGCAAGATGCTAACTTTTTCAAAGGAATGATTTGGGCGACCGTTCTTAGTATTCCGTTGTGGGTATCCTTCTTCGGGTGGATGAAAATCATTTTATCTTATTCTAAATGGTAGTTAAACATATGATTTTATGTCAGCTTTCTTCTCTGATAGACTAATCCTGTACTGGACTTTTAGAACAAGGAGAATGACATCATGCCAGACGAACAGCTTGATCTCTATATGAAGCAGGGAATATACGGAACGTTTGAAACGAAGCCGGAGGAGAGAAATGTTTTCCTCGGTACATTGAGAGAAAGAATTTATGTGGCTCTCACTGCAGGTCAGGTGAGACAAAACAAAATATACGATGAAGTAATTAAGGCACTGGGAACGGGAAGGGACAAAGTGCTTCTATTGAATGGCACAATAGATTATGCAGCCCTGTCTAAATATATCAAAGCTGCCAACAAAGAAAAAATTCCATTTACCATCGTAAGTGATCAGAACAAAACAAAAATAGGATTAATCGTTGCATCTGAATATGCAGTCGATTACGACGAAATTTACGTGAAAGATAAAATATTTGATCAGTCTTTTAAATGAACACAGGATATCCTGTGTTTTTTTATCCTTTACTTATAAGAAAATAAAGGAGAATCCAGATTGGAATTGACAGGATCATTCCAAAAAAACAGCCTTTTGCAAATGATTGATCTTCCCTCATGACATACCCCGCAATTTCAGTCTTATGATTAATATATCTCCGAGCACCGTAATTTATCAATCCGTCATCGTATTGCTTTTAGCAGAAAAAGAATAGGATTCAAGAACCACTTCATGTAAGTGGTTTTTTTGATTTTATAGCTATTTGTCCTTACTGCGAAGACTATTTCCAATTTATTTTAATAAAAAGCAGGGCTATTGGTGGGATATGGGATAAGCACTTAAGCTGGATATTGAGAAAATTTTAGTAAATTTAGATTATTGTGATAATAGTTAATGTAATTTATATTTAAATTGCTAGGTTATAAAAGTTATAAAATACTAACATTTTTGGAAGGGGAAATGAAATGAACATCACTAAAGCACTTGGAGCTGCAGTACTGAGTTTATCAATGAGTCTTTCAATGTTTGGAACATCCGCTTTTGCAAATGATCAGATTAAGACAGATGTAAAGCAGGAATCCATTCGAGTTGTGATCAAGGGGACTGATGCTGAAAAGGGAAAAGTAAAGAAAAGTCATCAGGTTCGCAGGGATTTTGGGAAAGATGGATTCACAACAACCGTTACACAGAAACAATTAGAAGCCCTGCAAAAGAACAGCAAAATCAAAGTAGAAAAAGTTTCAGCCTTTAAAATTGCCGCAGGAAAGCCAATTAAGACAATGGCATACCCAAGCACAAGAACTCCATGGGGTATTAAAGCCATTTATAATAACAGCTCAATAACATCTACAAGTGGTGGGGACGGCATTAAAATTGCTGTTCTTGATACCGGTGTGCAGACAAGCCATATCGATTTATCGCAAAATGCTGAGCAGTGCAAAGATTTTACAGTGGGAACTACTTATACAAATAACTCCTGCACGGACCGCAACGGACATGGGACGCATGTTGCCGGATCTGCACTTGCAAATGGCGGTTCTGACGGACAGGGAATTTACGGAGTTGCGCCTCAAGCAGAGCTTTGGGCATACAAAGTACTCACTGACAGCGGTTCTGGCTACTCAGATGATATTGCAGCTGCAATCAGACACGCTGCAGATGAAGGAACAAGAACAGGTTCAAAAGTCGTTATCTCAATGTCTCTTGGATCAAGCACAAAAGATAGTTTAATATCAAGCGCAGTTGACTATGCATACGGCAAAGGTGCATTGGTTATTGCTGCAGCAGGAAACTCAGGATCTGGCAATAATACAATCGGATATCCCGGCGCACTAGTAAATGCTGTGGCAGTTGCGGCTCTTGAAAATGTTCAGCAAAATGGAACTTACCGCGTAGCGAATTTCTCTTCCCGCGGCAACTCTGCAACAGATGGGGACTTCATTATAGGGGAACGTGATGTTGAAATCTCAGCTCCCGGCGCTGCCATCGAATCTACATGGATCAACAACGGATACAATACGATCAGCGGTACTTCAATGGCAACTCCTCATGTATCAGGGCTTGCTGCAAAAATCTGGTCCTCAAATAAAGGACAAAGCAATGTTCAAGTTCGTGCAGAGCTCCAGCGTCGTGCAAAGCTTTATGATATTAAAGGCGGGATTGGCGCGGCAACAGGCGATGATCACGCATCAGGGTTTGGATTTGCAAGAGTTCAATAATAATAGAAAAAGAGCTTACCGAACTGAAATCGGGTAAGCTCTTTTCTATTTCGTCATACTAAATTTGGTTTAATTCTATGAAAATATGGTTTAATAGATAGATATAGAGTGAAGTCATGAATCTTCTGAAGCACATTTAGAGCGGATGTTAACTATATTCGTGGGCTTTAATAATTCTTGGCCATTCTTCGTCAGCAGTCTGGATATCTTTTTCTGCTTTTGAACATCCAGATAAGAGGATTGCCGTACCAAGTGCAAGTAATAAAAGATGCGTTCTCATTTTCTTCATCTCAAAACCTCCGTTAGTTCTTTTTATATTAACATTTAAAAATAAAAAACATTTTGTTATAATTAACTGACAATTCAAATATATACAATAATTCATTTTCTTGTCAATACATATTCGATTTTTTTCAGGAGGCACCGTATGAATACCGTTGGAATGAAATTAAGACAGCTGAGAAAGAAGCAAAAATTGACTCAAAGTGAGCTGGCAATCGGCATCGTCAACCGCAGCTATATCAGCCAGCTTGAAAAGGGAATGGTACAGCCTTCTTATAAGCTGCTGCTGAAATTCAGCGAAAGACTGCAATGTGATATTCATGATTTTTTCGAAGATGAGGATAAATCACTTTTGTCTTTTGATATAAAGAAAGCTCTTTCCAGTTTGGAATATGCAGTCATCAATGATCATTTTGCAGACGCGGCTGAACACTTAAACGATTTAGAAAAGAATCTGGAATCGTTAAACCAAAGTGATCTTGCACTTTATTATTTTTGCCAGGGGCGGATTTTGCAGAGGATGAAGCTTCAAATTGAAGAAGCAATAGCAGCTTATGAAAAGAGCTACGAAATATTCTGCAGCCTGCAATATTCTGAACAAAGACTCAGAACCAGCAATTATCTGACGTCCTTGCTCATTAACCAGGATCAGCTCTCAAAGGCATTTTCTTATTTAAATGAGGCTTATGAGGATTCGATTGCTTTCAAGGCTTCAGGAGTTGAAAAAATCTCTTTACTGAATAACCTTGGACTCGCCCATGCTAAAAAAGGAGAATATTATTCTGCAATCCGTTTTTTGAAACAGGCACTCTCGATCAGCAGCAAAACATCCATATACTATCAAACAGGTGTTGTATATATGGTGCTTGGCTTATGCTACAGACGAATGAATGAGTATGAAAACGCAAGTGCTGCTTATGCAAAAGCGCTGCTGTTTTTCGAAGGGACAGACGATCAATTGAATTTGGCGGGCACCTATACAAACTTAGGTATTCTCAGCAGGTACTTATTGGATGCCGGGAGCGCGATGTCGTATCTGCAATCAGCTCATGAAATTTACAAACAAGAGAAGGATGTAAAAGGAATATCAAATACGCTGTATGAGCTGGCCGTTACCTATTATGAGGCCGGACAGGATGATGAAGTATTAAGACATTATGAAACGTTCCTGGATGTTTATTCAAGCGGATTCGGCGATTTTAAATTTAAATTTCTTCATTTAATAGGAGATTTGCATTGTCGAAACAGTCATCAGGAAGAAGCTCTGAAGTGCTATTATGAAATCTTGAATAATTCTGTCCTAGTCGTGGATTCCTCAATCGTAAAAGATGTACTGAAAAAAATAGCTGAAATTGCCTATTTGACGCAAAATGAGAAAACACTTTTTTATGTTGTGGAAAAATACTTAAAAATGTAAAACAAAAGACTACATAATTCGACACAACCTATGCTTTCTTTCATGTACAATCGGTATAGTTCAAATGTACTGATTGGAGATAGGGCAAAAGGGGTTGGAGAGATGAAGGTATTTGTAGCCAGGCAGCCGATATTTGACAGAAAAGGAAAAAGTGTTGCCTACGAACTTCTTTACCGGAACGGAAATAGCAGTAATGCATTTCCAAATATAGATGGAGATGAAGCAACAGCTGATGTCATTATAAACAGTTTTATCAATATTGGCCTTGAAGAGCTTGCGCAGGGAAAAAGATGTTTTATTAATTTCACTGAAAGCCTGCTGAAAATGAACTTGCCAAGCTATTTTAATCCTAGTTCCATTGTAGTGGAAATTCTCGAAGATGTTCCCATTACAGAAGAATTGATAGAGATTTGCGCTGAACTGAAAAAACTTGGGTATACCATTGCGCTAGATGATTTCAACTTGCAGCAGAACTATTTTTTGCTGCCGAAATTATTAAAGCATATTGATATTATCAAGGTGGATTTTCTGCAGACACAGGTGCAGAAAAGAAAACAAATTATGAACCGGTACAAGCATTATGGAGTGTCTTTTTTAGCAGAAAAGGTAGAAACACAAGAGGAGTATCAGCTTGCTTTAAGAGATGGTTATGATTATTTTCAAGGCTATTTCTTCAGCAAGCCTGTTGTTCTCTCAAGCTATGATATTCCCGTTTATATTCATGGCTATTTGCAGATCCTCCATGAGTTATCTAAAACGGAGCCAGACATTGATAAAATTTCAGAGCAGATTGAACAGGATCTTTCCCTTTCATATAAGCTTTTGAAGTTAATTAATTCACCGGCATTCAGGCCAAGAAACAAAATTAAGTCAATCAAACAGGCGATTGTCCTCCTTGGATTAAATGAAATTAAAAAATGGATTTATATCCTTTCCATTAAAAATCTGAATCTCAAAAATGATCCGATTCAGGAGGAAGTGATCCGCCTGTCTCTGATGCGCGCCAAGCTTTGTGAGAAGCTGTCCATTAAGATTGGCAGAAAAGAACCTTCCCTGTATCTGCTGACTGGCATGTTCTCTCTTGTTGATGCGCTCCTGCACCGCAATTTGGATGACGTTTTAAACGAGCTGCCTCTTTCGGATGAAATTCGGGAAGCGTTAAGCGGAAAAGAAAATGACATTCGCAAAGTATTTAAATGGGCCATTGAAATAGAAAAATCAAATTGGCATACACAAGACTTGCCGCTCAAACCTGAGGAAATCCAAGAATGCTATATGGAGGCTATTCTTTGGTCAAATCATCTTTTAAACGGTGAAGAAATTGCGCAAACAAGCTGAGAAGGATTCAGAACCCAATCATTTTGTGATCGAACGCTTTCAGTATACAATGATAGGGAAAGGAGAATGATTATGCAGAGAATACAACTTACAGAAGATCTATCATTTTCAAGAATCATTCATGGATTATGGCGTCTTTCTGACTGGAACATGTCAAATGAAGAAGTGGTTAAATTAATAGAGGAGTGCTTAGAGGCAGGTATTACAACCTTTGATCACGCCGATATTTACGGAAATTACACATGCGAGAAAAAATTCGGAGATGCACTTGCACTCAAACCTGAGCTTAGAAAGCAAATGGAGATTGTCACAAAATGCGGTATTAAACTAGTCTCAGACAATCGCCCGGAACACGGCATCAAATCCTATGATACAAGCAAAGAGCATATCTTGGCTTCAGTCAGCAAATCGCTGGAAAACTTTCAGACAGATTACATAGATGTTCTGCTTATTCACCGTCCGGACCCGTATATGGATCCAGCACAGGTTGCAGAAGCGTTCACACAACTTAAAAAAGAAGGAAAAGTCCGCTATTTTGGCGTGTCGAATTTTAAACGCTCACAGTTCAAAATGCTTCAATCATATTTAGACTTCCCGCTGATTACGAATCAAATTGAGCTTTCTGCCTACAATCTTGAGAACTTCGAAGATGGCACGCTTGACTTATGCCAGGAAGAAAGAATCGCGCCAATGGCATGGTCCCCGCTTGCAGGAGGTTCTATATTCTCAGCTGATAACGAGAGAGCTAAGAGCCTGCGTGATACACTTGAGAGAATCGCTCTCGAAGTCGGTGCAAAAGGAATAGATGAAGTCCTATACGCATGGCTGATCAGCCATCCGGCAAACATTATGCCGATTGTCGGCTCAGGCAAAATGAACCGCATTGAGTCCGCTATCCGGGCTCTTGATTTAAGATTAACACGCGACCAATGGTTTGATATCCTGCAGGTTGCAATGGGACGCGAAGTCGCATAGTTTTAAACCCTTGTTTCTGCTTTAATGAAAAAAGCAGGGTGCAGAAGAAAACGGGTACTAAATTGCTTGGCAATTTAGTACCCGTTTTCTGTTGTTTAGGTCGAATAAACGGCAGGCTATGAGTCCATAAAAATCTGAAAAAGCCTTATAAGTGGAATCAAAGGTGGTCTATGATTCCACAAAAACCTGAGAAAGCGTGAAAAGTGGAATCAAAGGTGATCTATGATTCCACAAAAATCTGAGAAAGCGTGAGAAGTGGAATCAAAGGCAGCTTATGATTCCACAAAAACCTGAGAAAGCCTGAGAAGTGGAATCAAAGTGGTCTATGATTCCATAAAAATCTGAAAAAGCGTGAGAAGTGGAATCAAAGATGGTCTATGATTCCATAAAAACCTGGAAAAGCCTATTTAGAGGAAATAAGGTACTCTATGATTCCTCTAAATTAAAGCCATTCATTTTCTAACGTTGTAAATAAAATAAACGAATTTTCTGATATAATAATTTCATTCGAGTTCCTAAATAAGGAGAGAGAAGGATGAAAAAGGTACTGTTAACAGGGTTTGAACCATTTTTGCATTATACAATTAACCCAACAGCTCAAATTGCTGAGCATTTGCATAGACAGACGATAGGTCACTATGAAATCTGCGGGAAAGTTCTCCCTGTTCAATTTTCAAAAACGTGGGAGCAATGTCTTCTGCATATTGAGGAAGAGAAGCCTGATGCTGTATTGATGCTTGGTCTTGCTGCCGGCAGATACAAAATTACTCCCGAAAGAGTAGCCATCAATTGTGCGGATGGGGAAAAAGATAATGAGGGAATGGTAAAACAAGATGAAATAATACAGACCGAGGGTCCAGCAGCCTATTTTAGCACACTTCCTATCCGTACGTTTGTAAATGTGCTTCAGGAACGGGGCATTCCTGCTGAAATATCCAACACCGCCGGAACTTACCTATGCAATTATATTATGTATCAGGCTATCCACTATTTTAAGCAATTAAATCAAAACATCCCGTCAGGATTTATCCATGTTCCTGCTTCACATAAGCTCGCTCTGGAAATAGGGAATGTTCCTAGCTTTTCGCAGCATGATTTAACAGAGGCTGTGTCGGTCATGATCCAGCATTTATCAGAAATGTAACCGACTTTATTTTTTCAATTTTCACTAATATTTTGAACTGAACTGACGATATTACCCCTATACAAAGAAAATAGCGGGGGAGTAATAATAATGTTCAAAAAGCTTCAAGTTAAAATTACTTTGTTTTTGGCAGTCATCATCATATCAGCTCTTTCTTCAGTACAGCTTTTTTCACATTTTTATCTGCAATCGGAAATGCACAAAGATGCAAAAAGAAATGGTACAGGCATTATTCAGCAACTGAAAAGCAACATTGAATTAAGTTTGAGAGATTATGAGAAAAGCCTCATCAGATTTGGAGATGATAATCAGCTAGTCAGCTTGTTAAGTGAAGAAGGAAATGAAACATATATTTCACAGCAGTTTCAAACCTTTCTTGAGACGAACCAGCGGGTGAGCTTAATTTATGCAGGAAGCGAAAAAAAATCGCTGTTCATTCAGCCCTCGGTAGAACTTCCAGAGGATTTTGATCCTACAACAAGACCATGGTATATCCTGGCTAAAGAAACCCCTGAAAAAGTAGTATGGACCGAACCTTATGAAGATGCTGCAAAGGGTTCCTTTACGGTAACTGGAGCAAAAGCAGTTATGAAAAATAATAAAGTAGTAGGTGTTATTGCTTTTGACTTATCTTTAGATGCAGTCAATGAAATAGTGAACAGCGTAACAGTTGGTTATGGCGGCTATTCTTTCTTAATTGATCAAAATGGAGTTGCCTTGTCGCATCCGACTGAACAGGGAAAAGACTTATCTAAGTTAGGTTTTATGAAATCTGTGATGGAAAACAAAAAAGGTTTAGTAGAATACGTTTTTGAATCAGAAGACCGAATGCTATATTTTGAAACAATAAACGGGTTAAATTGGAAAATTGGGGCGGTTTATAAATATGACGATCTAATGGAAACAGCAAGGACAGTTTCCTTTACAAGTCTGCTTATTACACTTGCAGCTCTTTTAATTGCAGTTGTCATTGGATATTTTGTCTCCAGATCAATTGCAAATCCTATTGTTCGTATAGGAGAAACTGCTAAAGCAGTTGCAGCGGGAGATTTAACTCGCAGAGTGAATGTTTCAAATAAGGATGAAGTAGGAACCTTGGCGGAGAACTTTAACACCATGGTTTCTGAAATGAAACGCATGATTGAGGAAGTGAACCTGTCTGTTAAAACGATTAATGATTCTGCTGAGAGTTTAAGTGCGGTTTCTGAAGAAACAATGGCAGCCAGTGAGCAAGTTGCAGGTGCAATGGAAGATGTTGCAAGAGGGGCTTCTGAACAAACCTCGGATGTTGAAAATATGAGCGGGCGCACAACTAAACTATCTTTAAAGATTACTAAAGTAAATGAATCTATTTCACATATTCAAACATTGTCTGTAAAGTCAGAGTATGCAAGCTATGATGGTCTGGAAAAATTAAATGTACTTCAGACTAAATCAACAGAATCGAATAAAGAGCTTGCTTCGGTGGAAGGAGTTTTATCTGATCTTGCCGGTAAGATTAAACAAATTGAAGAGGTAGTTACGGTCATTTCGTCCATTTCTGATCAAACCAATTTGCTTGCCCTTAATGCAAGCATTGAAGCTGCACGTGCAGGAGAGAGCGGGAAAGGATTTGCGGTAGTCGCAGCCGAGGTAAGAAAACTTGCAGAGCAGTCAGCAAGAGCAACTGGCAGAATTACAGAAACGATTTCAGGAATTCAGCAAGAATCGATTAAAGCAGTTGCTGCAATGGATCGGACAAAGGAAATGAATAATGAACAGCAGAAAGCCGTTCATAATTCGGGTGATGCCTTTCAGACAATTGTTATGATGATGAGTGATCTTTCACAATCTATTTCGACTATCACTGAAGATATTAAGGAAATGACTTTGCAAAAAGAACAGGTTATAGAATCAATAGTTAATATATCGGCAATTACAGAACAATCTGCGGCAGCTGCAGAAGAGGTAAATGCTTCAACAGATGAGCAGCTCAGAGCTCTTGAAACCGTTGCAGATTCAGCTGAAAATTTAAGCGAAGCCACTAAACAGCTTCAGGAACTAGTGAAAAGGTTTAAAACGGAAGGATGACGAAACCTGTCATCCTTTTTTTCTTTTACCATTTCAGCACCAATATTAACCTGCAGCAATTCAAATCAGGATTTTTATAAGAAAGGATGATTCTGACACCGTCAGGATTGAACTCAGTTTCTAACTCATTTGTTATGCCGGATGCGAGCAAAAGTTTTTTTACCAGAATGGTGTTGGATTCCTGAGCGGCAGCCAGGATCTTTTTTGCCTGTTCCTTAGAAGTTGAGAGATAATTGGTCAATTTTTTGGCATCAGCCATCAGTCCATCCATATGTGATGCGGAATAGACAAACTGACTTGAGTCAACTTCCGGCATTGGTCTCCTCGTATAATGATTACAAGGGGAATGAACTGGACAATAAGGGTTGAAATAAAACGGCCGAAACCATTGTTGCCTTTGCACCCGCAAAAAATTTCACCTCCGAGCGAACTTGCTCCTCATATATATGTAAAGGATCTTGTTCGTGCTATTTCGATAAAATGAAAAAGTTGCAGGAATACTGCTGCTTCTGTCGAATATGGATAATTGTTAAACTACTTTTTTCGGGGGAGGTTCAGCTCTCTATGCGCGTGCAGCCATCCATATATGTGCTGGATGATAAGACGGTTGCGGTCTTTTCGGTTATAAAAGGCGAATGTAAGGTTAAAATGGAGTGTTTACTGTCAGAACAGGGAATTCTGGATTACACCTTAGAGTTTAGCGGACCGATTGAAAAGAGAGATGAACTGACGAAAATTGCATTGGAAGAAGCACAATCCATTTATTTGAACACCATTATAGCTGCAAAGTGACAAGTCCCTGAATATGGGGCTTTTTTTCTGTATTAAATGATGAAGATGGTATGAATTCCAGCCGAAAAAACAGATACAATGGACTATTGCGCCGGTTGCGGTATCACGCATTGATTATTTCGCATTATTTTCGGTGAAATTACTTTCTGAATCCTTTAAAATTTGAAGTAGGAAAGATCAAAACAAGTGTTTCGTTCACCATGCATAATTTGATCTTTAACAGAGGAGTGTGGAAACGATGAAAAAGCACAACATTGAAGAAATTACTCAATTATTGAAACGTCTTGAGAAAGAAATTCAGGAAACGAAACAGTCACTGAGATCAATTAATAAAAGCATTGATAAGTATGATAAATACTCCTTTATAAACGTGTCATAAGACTGACTTGGCCTTTCGGGCCAAGTCTTTTTTTTATGTCCGTTTTTCCGAAAATATGTTAAAAATTTTATATTTATGTAAAAAGCTCTTTTTATATCTACTATATTGGTCGCGAATATTGTAATATAATTTCGAAGGGGTGATTGCAATTAGATTACATTTGGACTATGAAGAATTGAGTCGCAGTCTGAAAGCTGCTGTTTCTTCATATATAACGAACGAAAAATTATTGCAGCTTATCCTGTCGTTCTCAGAAACGAAAAAAACCTTTCCGTTCGGTCAATTGACACATTTGCATTACACAGCTTTTGGAGGAGAAGGTAAGCAAATCATTCATCTTTCAGCTGCAGTAGAACTGCTTGCGCTGTCATTCGACATTTTAGATGATCTTGAAGACCTAGATAACTTTGAAGAGCCATGGATGAAAATAAACCCATCTCTTTCACTGAATGCCGCCACCGCTATGTACACAATCAGTCTGCAAATGCTTCATGAATTATCAAGCGATCACAAATGGAAGATCATCAGCACGTTCCAGCGTTTTGCTCTTCAAGCAATGGAAGGTCAGCACACAGATCTTCAAAACGACATCGCAAATGAAGAAGAGTGCATCACTATGATTGAAAAAAAATCCGGTTCACTGATTGCTTTAGCCTCAGTCACCGGGGCCTTGCTTGCAACCGGGGAAGAGTTTACATGCGTTGAACAGTACTCCTATCAAGTAGGACTAGCTGCACAAATTGAGAACGATTACCGTGATTTATTTCATGAACATAAAAATGATCTGGCAGCACAGAAAAAATCGCTGGCGCTTCTCTTTTTAAACAGAGGATTTAACGAACATGCAAAAGAGCTGACTGAATTTATCGCTGGCAGCCAAACCTTTACCCAACACTATGGGAGTATTGAAGCATTTAAATCGAAATTGTTACAATCTGGTGTTGTTCATTACCTGAACGTCATGAAGCAAATTGCGATTCAAAAGGCATCAACTCTAATAGCGGAAGCGCCCTTGCCTCAACATCAAATTGAGCTTCTAAAGTCTCATTTGATCATAAATTCATCTGAAAATAAAAGGAGAGATTAAGTCATGCAGGAAATCGTAAACTTTTTAGTTGAAAACCCCGAAGTAATTGAAAAAGTAGCCAGCGGTGAAGCTAGTTTACTGGGTGTGAAAAATGTGGATGAAGTGTTAGGATTAGTAGAAGGACTGTTGAGTACAGCTAGAACGACGAACTTGTTTTGGTATTAGAGTATAGCTTAAATTAAGAAGGTTTTATAATGAAATACTTAAACTTTAACAAATTGTATATAATAACACTATTTTTAAGTTTTATTTTAGTTGTATATTTTTTATCAATTGGAATTAAATATCCATATGTAGGTGCCAGTGTTAGATTCAATGATGCAGATAAGCTAGAAATAACGCTTATTGAGCCTAACACTTGGGCTTCAAAAGTTGGATTGAAAACAGGGGATAAAGTTACGAGTATTAATCATGATCATTCACATGAGCACTATCCTGCTGTTCGTTATGGGATGCTTGAGCAGTTAGAAAATGTAACAATTGAAAGAAATGGAAAAGAAATTAGTTATGTTGTTAAAGATTCAATAATAAGTCACCAGAGTCTTTTTTTGGTGGTTGTTCCTATTATTTTGTATGTTCTATGTTTATTTTGCAGTTATTTTATTTATAAAACAAATAAAAAGTTGAAGTTGCAGTCAGCGTTTCTACTAAATATTTTCTTATTAATGATTA
This sequence comes from Metabacillus idriensis, assembly GCF_009674765.1. Classification (GTDB taxonomy): domain Bacteria; phylum Bacillota; class Bacilli; order Bacillales; family Bacillaceae; genus Bacillus_P; species Bacillus_P idriensis. The sequence continues at coordinate 797,751 of NZ_WKKF01000002.1, forward strand.
CTTTAGCACATTTCAGCGGGACAGGTTCTTCTAGAGGAGATGTAATAAGTAGGTACTTGAATCTAAGCTTCTTTTTATCAGTCCCAGTTACCTATATGTCATTTTTGTATTACTACTTTAAAGAATTGGGTAAAAAGCTTTTCTCTGAAAAGTATTTATACCTGTCTTTCTTAATTGTTGCTATTAACATACTTGCGGAACTTAGTACCGAAACTGTTAATTTTTCATATAGTTTTTTCTATATTTTTGTGAAAAACTTAAACTTAGCATCATTTGTTATTTTATTTGCTTTAACTTTCATTGTTAAATTTGTGGGATTAAAAAAAGTTAGATACTCCGCACAAGGATACTTGGTAAAAATTTTAATAATAACAAATATCGTTGCATTCTCACCTTTTGTTTTACTGTATATTTTACCGTATGTTTTTTTAAACAAACATATTTTCCCTCCAAATATATTAGCAGCATTTTTACTATTAATACCCTTTTCATTAGTTTATCAATTTCTTGCTACTAAAATTTATGATATAGAATTTATTTTGGGACGTGTCAGATACTACGCTTTACTAGCAGTATTACCTACAGTTGTATGTGTAAGTATTATGTTAATTATTAAAGAAAATAGCCCGACATTCTATCCAATAAAACTATCAATCTTTATCTACATCACAATGCTAGTAGTCTTTTATGTTAAGGAAATTCTCGACTTCCGTTTCCGCTTCAAGCGATTTTCCGAAAAATACAATTACCAGGACAGTATTTTTAAATATACACAAAGCATCCGGAAGGCAAGCAAGCTTGATCATGTAATAAATGAACTGAAACAGGTGATTACAGATGTATTGCTTGTCAGCAGGGCGAATTATGTGGAAGTTGATAAGAACGGGAACATCATCTCAGTCGAGATTCATATGAAGGGTACAGATTATCTGTCATATGAAAAAGAGATTACGAAGGCTTCCCATGAGATAGGTAAAATTGTCGAAGTGGATCGGGGTTTTGTGATTAATGTAGGCGAGACAGATGACCGAAGCTATGTCATGGTTTGCTTGTCTATGCTTAATACTCCAAGATTAAATCGAGATGAAATCTCCTGGTTAAAAACACTGTCTTTCTATACGAATATATCTCTTGAGAACTTCCTTAAGATAGAAGAGCTGATGAATCATCTGGAGAAGATTAAGAGTGAAGGGAGCAATCCTGCCTGGCTGACGAAAGTTTTATTTTCTATAGAGGAAAAGCAGCGTTCTAATCTGGCTAAGGATTTGCATGATTCTGTTTTGCAGGATTTAATTTCTTTAAAGCGGCAAAGCGAGCTTGCCCTGGCTGAGCTTGAAATGGCTCCGACTGTTTTCAGGGATCAGCTGAAGGACATGAACAGCTCGATGACCAATATCATCAAGACTACGCGGGAGACGTGCCAGGAGCTTCGCCCGCAGCTGTTATATGATCTTGGGCTGGTAAAAGCTTTACAGAAGCTTGCCGCTCAGTATAATGAGTCTGCAGCTTTTGATGTGAGATTAAATACAGGCAACTTTACTAAAGCGATTGATATTGATACACAGCTGAATTTATACCGGATCGTTCAGGAGCTCTTAACTAATGCGGGAAAGCATTCCAATGCACTTCATGTTCTGGTTATGCTTGTTTGCATTAAGGATAAAATTGTTCTTCATTATGAAGATGACGGCATCGGTTTTGATCAAAGCGAACTGTATTCCAATAATCAAAGCATGGGTCTTTCAGGGATAACAGAAAGGGTAAAAGCTCTAAATGGCTCCCTTCATATTGAGACTTCAAAGGGAAATGGATTTAAAGTGGTTGTTGAACTTTGAAAGAATAGTTCAGACTTGGCATTTGCCAGGTCTTTTTTATAAAATAGAGAGTAAATGCTCGGGTCAGAGAGGTTGATTACATGATACATATTTTAGTAGTGGATGATCATCCAGCAGTACGTGAGGGAACAAAAGCGATTTTGGAAACAGAGTCTGATGTGAGGGTGTCCTGCTTAAATCCCCCATATTCAATTGATGTTATTAAGCGCATCAGCTTTCACGAATACGATGCTGTCCTGATGGACATGAATCTCGGAGATATAAATGGAATGGAGCTTTCCACTGAAATCATTAAGCATTCTGAGGATTGCAAGATTATCCTGTATACAGGATATGATGTTGAGGATTATTATGAAGAGGCTATTCGCCTTGGGATTCACGGGGCGATCAGCAAAACAGAGACAAAGGAAAAGATTCTTTCTTCCATCCGGCATGCTCTCTCGGGAGACATCGTTGTGCCGTATTCCTATTTAAAGTCTCTTATTCTTCAGCAAAAAATGAAAACCAGCTCCTCTTCAAATGATACAGAGGCCTTGAATGATCGGGAGAAAGCCATTCTTCAGGAGGTTGAAAGAGGTTTAACAAATCAGGAGATTGCCGATAAGCTTCATTTAAGCAAGCGGTCAATTGAATATAGTTTAACTTCCATCTTTAATAAATTAAATGTCGGCTCAAGAACAGAAGCTGTCCTGATTTCTAAATCAGAAGGAATTATCGATTAGTGTGCAAGAATCATTCTTGCGCACTTTTTTTTATCGTTCAGGCATATAGATTGAAAAGAGTGTTAGATTCTGAGAGGAGTGTTGTGTATGTTTCCAATGTATGGGCAGCCTTTTGATCCGGCTTACAGAACCCGCGCGAGAGAAACAAAATCCCAAAATTTGATTTCTGTTCGCGGAACAGGAAGAGTGGAAGCAAAACCGGATACTGCCGTTTTGCAGCTTGCGGTGGTGACAATAGACAAGGATGTTGCTGCAGCTCAGCAGGAAAATAAAAGGCGCGTCAATCAGCTTATTCAAGCCTTGCAGTCAATTGGCATGTCAGAAGATCAAATTGAGACCATTTCCTACACCGTTTTTCCCCAATACGACTATAGTGCAGGTTCAGATCCAGTCTTAAAAGGGTATGAAGTCACCAATACGATTTCCATCACCACTCAAAATTTAGATGACATTGGCTTGATCTATGATACAGCCTTTTCTAATGGAGCCAACCGGGCAGATTCTTTACAATTTTCCTTGTCCAATCAAGAGAGATGGATCAATGAAGCTCTGAATCTTGCTGCAAAACAAGCTCTGGATAAGGCAGAAGCGATTGCCCGTTCTTATCAGCTCAATCTGATGCGAAAACCTGTAAAAATAACAGAAGAATCTAGAGGATTTTTCCCTTTGTCTAAAGAATTAAGTTTAGGTGCGCAATCGTCAGGACAGACCCCTGTCTTTGTAAAGAATATAGAAATCATTGCAGAACTGACGGTTTTGTTTACGTATCAGTAAGCATAAGTTTACAAAATTTATAATTTCTCTCAATATCCCCATCACAAACCTGCGATAAGATGAAATCTAAATACAGATCCAAGCGTTAGAAAGCGCTTTCTTAAACAGGAGGTTATGATGGACGTGATGGCGGTATTGCCCGTGCTTATGTTGATGATGGTTTACTTTTTCTTTGCTGTATACGCCCTTCGAAAATAAATCACGGAAGTATAAATCCGTGAATCATTTCTTATTTTTCGTTAAACTTAAAGAAAATGGGAATAAGAGGTGATTTACCTGAAGAGGTTATGGGTTATTCTTTTCAGCAGTTTGGTCATAGCCGGATGTCAGTCTGTTCAGAATGAAAGTCAGGAAGACAGGGAAGTGATCGGCCAGTCTGAGCGGCAGAATTCTGAAAGTATTCTAAAGAACTTGGATGTTCCATGGTCCATTGCAAAGAATAATGCCGTTTTTTATCTGAGTGAACGCACAGGTCAAGTTGTAAAATGGGACCATGATTCAGACAAAAAAGTGATTCAAAAACTGAAATTGAAAAAGAAGCTGCATCTAGAAGGCGAGGGCGGATTTCTTGGATTTCAGCTTGCCCCTGATTTTGAAGAGAGCCGGCAAGCGTTCGCCTACCATACATATAAAGATGGAAACGAAGTGAAAAACCGAATTGTCATCCTAAAGGAAAATGCAGACCAATGGGAGGAAGTAAAGCCTGTTTTAGAAGATATTCCGGGTGCACAGTTCCATAATGGCGGGCGCCTCAAAATTGGGCCTGACGGCAAGCTTTATGCAACAGCGGGAGATTCTCTGAATCCTGACCTTGCACAGGATAAAAATTCTCTTGCGGGAAAAATTCTAAGGCTTGAACTTGACGGATCTGTGCCGAGTGACAATCCTTTCCCTGGTTCGTTTGTATACTCTTATGGTCACCGTAATCCCCAGGGGCTTGCATGGGACGAGAAAGGCTCGCTGTTCAGTACAGAGCATGGCCAGTCTGCACATGATGAAATTAACCGGATTCAGCCTGGAAAAAATTATGGATGGCCTGTCATTGAAGGGGACGAGCAGCAGGAAGGCATGGAGGCGCCGCTCTATCACACCGGGGAAGAGACGTGGGCCCCTTCCGGTATTGCCTATAAGGAAGGAATCCTGTATGTGGCTACTTTATCGGGAAATGCAGTGAAGCGATTTGAAGTTCGTACAGGAGAGGTGCAGACTTACCTGGAAGGCTGGGGCAGGATGCGCGATGTATTAATTGAAGATGATCGTTTATATACGGTAACCAACAATCGTGATGGCAGAGGAAATCCGCGCAAAGATGATGATCAGATGCTGCTGATGAAACTTAAGCCCGCGATAGAGGAGGAACTATAATGGAATATAATGTTGAAAATACGCTTCTGAACTCACTTGGAATTGAAATAAAAAGCGTCACAAATGATGGCGTTGTAGCTACAATGCCTGTAGATGACCGCACGAGACAGCCTTTTGGCATTCTTCATGGCGGCGCATCAGTAGCTCTTGCAGAAACAGTTGCAAGTATAGGGGCCTTTCATTTAATCAACCAGGAAACGGAAATGTGCGTTGGTCTGGAGATTAATGCGAATCACATAAGAGGAAAGCAGGACGGCACCGTCACTGCTCACGCCATCCCGATGCACCGCGGCAAAACAACAATGGTCTGGGAGATTAAGATTGTTGATGAAAGAGAAAGCCTGATCTGCATTTCCAGATGCACGATGGCGATTTTGCAGAAAAAATAATTCCTGACATGCCCTGATACCATCGGGGCATGTTTTATATAAAGGGGAAAATAACAGATGAAAACAAGTTTTCCGGTTCTCTATACAGAGCGTTTTGTATTAAGGAAAATGGAAGAAAGTGATGCGGGTGAGGTGTTTGCTTATTTTTCAGATGATGAAGTCACACGGTACTACGATCTTGAAAGCTTTACTGAAGTAGATCAGGCTGTTGAGGTAATTAACCGCTGGGCTGAAAGGTTCCATAATAATGAGGGGTTCAGATGGGGAATCGCAGATAGACAAACAAATAAAATCATAGGCAGCTGCGGCTATCACAACTGGGAAAAAGAACATTTTAAAGCGGAAATAGGTTTTGAAGTGAATCCGTATCACTGGAGAAAAGGCGTGATGACCGAGGTTTTATCACCCATTTTGAAGTTTGGTTTTACCCAAATGAATCTAAATCGCATCGAAGCTTTTTATGATCCGGGCAATACGGCTTCAAAACTGTGCCTCGAAAAAGCAGGATTTATATTTGAAGGAGTCTTAAGACAGGCTGCCTATGAAAAAGGGGTATTCTGTGATGCAGCTGTGTGTTCTGTTTTAAAAGAGGAATACATGAAAGAGCACAGCGTGTAATTAGAAGAAAAAGGGTGCATAATTGCTGAGCAATTAAACACCCTTTTTTAGTTGTTAATTTAGGTCTTGCGGAAATATGATTATATTATGTAGGGAATCTACATCATCACGCTATGATTCCAAATCCAAAGGAAAAGAGCTGTTTGGCGGAAATAAAGGCAAGCTATGATTCCAAGTATGAAGGAAAAGCCCTGTTTTTTGGAAACAAAGGCAAGCTATGATTCCAAATATGAAGGAAAAGCCCTGTTTTTTGGAAACAAAGGCAAGCTATGATTCCAAATATGAAGGAAAAGAGCTGTTTGGCGGAATCAACACTCCCAAAGTTCCTGATTTTGAAAAAACTAGATTATTAAAGATACTTGCTTCCCTCGCGCCTGCTTAACGAAGACAACTCTTTGCTTTCAATAAACGCCCGGACAGATTCCGGGTTTGTTTTTGAGTATTCCCGCAATGCCCACCCGATAGCCTTTTGAATGAAAAATTCTTTGGATGCTGAGTGCTTTATGAGAACAGGGTAGAGCCATGCTTCATCTGTTTTTTGCTTATATTTTAGCTGATGCAGGATGGCCGTTCTTTGCAGCCAGAGATTGTCCGAATCTGCCCACTGGTCAATATACGTTCCCCGCAATTCGGGATGCTTCGTTGCAAGCTGGCCGATCACGTTTGAGGCAATCAGATCGACCGTATCCCACCAGGAGTGTGTTATAATCAGATGCTTTATCCATTCTATATCTGATGGCACAAGTTTCTTTTTTTCAAGCAGAAGAAGATCAATTGCCGCATATAAAAGTTCTCTCTCTTCAAACGTCCAAAGTTCCAAAACAGTGTCACTCAAGTGATCAGGCCGTCCGTGCTGTTTAAGAAATTGCTTGGTTATTTCTTTTCTGTCAGGTGATTTTATGCCGAAAAAGCGAAATTGATGGCGCATATACTTCTCCATCGCCATGGATTTTTCTTGATCTGCGTGCTGTGAAAAAACGTCTTTCAGCTTAATTGCATAGCTCATTTTGCTTCTGCTCCTTTAAAAAAAGGATGAGACAGTTCTCATCCTTTTACACCTTCTTTTTTTCGATCTGATTTTAATTCATCCTGAACACTTTTTTCCCACAGCGGCACTTTCGTGTTGTATGCAGCCCTCATAATGAGGTGTCCGGCAACCGGTGCTGTCATAAAGACAAACACAATACCCAGTATAATTCGTGCATTTAAATGGCCTTCAATCAGCCAGAAATAGAAGAATACACCAAGCAGTATGCTGATGACGCCAAGCGTTGCGCTTTTGGATGCGGCATGATTGCGCGTATAGGCATCAGGAAGACGGACAACCCCATAGGCTGCTATAAGGCTCAGCAAAGCACCCTGGAGGATGAAATACCCGATAATGATATTAGCGATTACGATCATTTTCAATAATCTCTCCCTTCTCAAGGAACTTTGCAAAGGCAACTGTTCCAATGAATGTCAGGATTCCAAGCAGCAGAATGACTTCGAGAAAAGCATTGGTGCGCAGCATAACTGAAATGATGGCCGTAATACCGATCAGGTTAATTCCGATGGCATCAAGCGCGATGACCCGGTCAGGAATCGAAGGCCCTTTGATCAGCCTGTACAAGTATAAAACTGTTGAAATGGCGATGATTAGAAGGGAGATTCTTAATACTAAATCAAACATTAGCGGCTCACCTCCTGAATTGCTTTTTCAAACGTGTTTTTTATATCTTTTCTGGCTTCTTCAGCGTCAGCTAAGTCCATCGCATGAATATACAAGTAGCGGTTATCGTCTGATATTTCGACAACAAGTGTCCCGGGTGTAAGGGTGATCAGATTTGCAAGAATCGTAATTTCCCAATCTTTTTTCAGCTCTGTTTCAAGCTTGAAGATTCCGGGACGAGTTGTAATTTTAGGCGCAAGCACGACCTTTAAAACGGCTAAATTAGACATAATCAGCTCGCGATTAAAGATATAAAAGAGTTTTAAAACGGCAAAAACATTCCATAAATAGAACCGGTGATTGAAAAAACGGCGAAGCACAAAGATCATCAGCAATCCGAAAAAATAGCCGTTAAAAAAGTCCTGGACGGAGTATTCTCCCTTTAGAAACATCCATGTAAACGCAATAGAGAAATTAAGTAATATTTGAAAGGCCATATCATCTACTCCTTCAGCACGGCTTGAATATAGATTGATGGATCAAGCAGCGTTTCAGCAGCTTGAGTGATATACGGTGCAGCTGCTTCCGTTCCAACCCCAAAAGCAATCGACAGAGCAATCAGGACAGCAATTGGAAAGAGAAGACCTTTTGTTGAGCCTTTCTCCTGTTCTTTCTCAAGCTTGACTTCACCCCAGAAACCATTGATGAAAATTTTCATGATGGAGTATAGAACAAGCAAGCTTGACAGCAGTACAAATAAAGCAAAAACATATTCCCCTGCTTCAAATCCGCCCTGAATAATCTTAAGCTTCCCGACAAAACCGCTTAATGGAGGAATTCCAGCAAGAGCGATGGCGGCGATAAAGAACATCCATGCAAGCAGAGGATGATTTTTCAGCAGCCCGCCCATTTTCCGCAAGTCGCTTGTTCCAGTAATCACAATCATGGCACCGGCAAGCATAAAGAGGGCACCTTTTATGATCATGTCATGAATTAAATAGTAAATAGCTCCTTCAATGCCAGGTGAATTAAAGACGGCAACTCCAAATAAAATGACGCCGACTGCGACGATAATATTATAGATCACAATCTTCTCTACATCCCAATAGGCAACTGCCCCAATCACTCCGAACAAAATGGTCAGAACAGAGAGCCAGGCTAAAATCTGATGTGTATAGCCCGTATCATGAATGAAGATGAGCGTATACACCCGTGTAATTGAGTACACGCCAACCTTTGTCAATAGAGCTCCGAATAGAGCTGTTACAACAGCCGGCGGCGCCTGATAAGATCCCGGCATCCAGAAGTAAAGCGGAAAGATAGCTCCCTTCATGCCGAAAACGACTAAAAATAAAATCGCGATAACAGTCAAAATGCCTGTTTGGCCGCTTTCACTGATCTTCTGACTCAAATCTGCCATATTCAAGGTTCCGGTCACTGCATATAAGTAGGCAACGGTGATGACGAATAAAGCAGAAGACAAAATGTTCACGATAATATATTTAATAGATTCCCGCAGCTGCGGCTTTGTTCCGCCAAGAACAATCAGCACATACGAGCTCATAAGCATCACTTCAAAAAAGACAAACAGGTTAAAAATGTCGCCTGTTAAAAAAGCGCCTGTTACGCCGACAATCAGGAACTGAACGGCAGGGTAAAAGTAAAAACGCTCCCGTTCAGCCCCGATTGAACGGAAAGCAAACAAAATAGAAGTCAGTCCAATGATGCAAGTTGTCAGCACGAGCAGACTGGAAAACATATCTGCAACGAAGACAATTCCGTATGGAGGCGCCCAGCTTCCGATTTCCACCGTGAGGATGCCATTTGCTCTGACATCCTGAACGAGCAGAAAAGATATGATAACTGCAGCAACTGAGGCAATGACGCTCATCCACTTTTGAACGGTTATATATTTATTGAAAAAGATTAAAAGAATACCTGCCAATAATGGAACAATGAGAGGCAGCATCACGATATTATTCATTATGATCATTTCCCCTTAACTGATCCATATCATCACTTCCAAGTTCCTGATACGCTCTGTAAGCTAAAACAAGCAAGAAGGATGTAACACCAAAGCTGATAACAATTGCCGTTAAAATCAAAGCCTGTGGCAGAGGATCGACATATGATGAAGCTTCTTCGCCAAGAAGCGGTGCTGCGCCTTTTTTCAATCCGCCCATAGTAAGGATCAAAAGATGGGCGCCATGGCTCAGCAAACCTGTACCGATAATAATGCGAAGCAAGCTTTTAGATAGCATTAAATAAGTTGCAGCCATAAACAATATACCAACAACGATTGCCATTAAAATTTCCATTATTCTGTCTCTCCAATCGTCTGAATAATGGTCAGGGTTACACCGATTACAACAAGATAAACCCCGAGATCGAACAAGACTGCTGTTGCAAGCTCCGTATCCCCAAGAATCGGCAGATCAACATGTCCGAATGTATGGGATAAAAACGGAACGCCGAAAAAGAAAGACCCGACTCCTGTTAAAACGGCGATCAGCAGACCCGCTGCAGCCAGATTAATGTAATTGACAGGCAAAATATTGATGACTGTTTTTACATCATAAGCGAGCAGAAGCAGCACAATTGCAGAGGAAGTCATTAATCCTCCGACAAATCCGCCGCCAGGTGTGTAGTGTCCGGCGAAAAAGAGATAAATTGAGAAAATGATGATAATGAAGAACACAACTTTAGTTATCGTCTGCAGGATCACGTCGTTTGTTTTGATATGTGTCTTTTTCATCCTTCCTCCCCCTTTGCCATCCGCAGTTTGACCATGCCGTAAATACCAAGTGCAGCAATGCCAAGAACGGTAATCTCAAATAAAGTATCAAATCCGCGGAAATCTACTAAGATAACGTTGACCATATTTTTACCGCCGGCTTCTGTATAACTGTTTTCAATAAAGAAAGACGAAATCGTTTCGCCGACGCGATTGCTGTTGGCGGAAATAGCAACCAATGTGACAACAAGTCCCACTCCCAGTGAAATAAAGAAATTCACTAATCGGAAACTGAGCTTCTTTTCTCTTTTCTTGAAAGAAGGCAGGAAGTAGAAGCATAACAAAAACAGCGCAACCGATACCGTTTCAATCACAAGCTGGGTTAGGGCCAGGTCTGGTGCACGGAACAGGACAAAGAATAAAGCTAAACTGTAGCCCACTGATCCGAGTGCAATAATCGCTGTCAATCTGGATTTGGAAAATAAAATCGTGACCGTACCGACAATCATGGAAAAAGCAAGGACGGCTTCATAAATGCCAATTTCCGCGGTACCATCCAGACTGAATGAAAATCCGCCTTTTATGACCATTGTTCCTCCTGTAATTACAATCAGGAAAACAAAAATATAGGCCAGATAATCTCTAATAAACCCTGTCATGTAAAAGCGCGTAAATGTGCTTGAATAGCGCTCCATGCCGCTTAAAGAAGCATCATAGAATTTATTGAGTGCAAGTTTTTTCGGGAACAAATCGTACATCTTTCTCCATTTTCCAAGAGTCAAATATCCGATTACACCAAGTGCGATAACCCCGATTGTCATCATTAATTCAGGTGTGAAGCCATGCCAGAAGGTGATATGGACTTCAAATTTTTCGCCTTCAGAAAGCAGCGAAGGCATGATCGATTCTACGGCAGGCTCAATTAATGTGTAAGACAGCAGATTCGGGAAAAATCCAAAAATCACAACAAGTGAACCTAGAATAATAGGAGAAATCAGCATGCCAAGCGGTGCTTCATGCGGCTTCTTTTCAAGCTTCTCCAATTGAACAGGGCCTGTAAAAGTTTTAAATACAAGGACCATACTGTATAAGAACGTAAAAATACTGGCGATCCAGGCGAGAACAGGGAATAATAAGCCCCATGTTTCCATGCTGAAAATATCCATTTTTGTTACGTTGATCATACCGGTAAAAAACATTTCTTTACTTAAAAATCCGTTGAAAGGCGGCAGGCCGGCCATAGAGAAAGCGCCAATAACAGCGATTGTGAACGTAATCGGCATAAAGCTCATCAAACCGCCGAGCTTGCGGATATCGCGTGTGCCGGTTTCGTGATCAACGATTCCCGCTACCATGAAAAGACTGCCTTTAAATGTTGCATGATTGATTAAATGGAAAATAGCTGCAACAGTTGCAATGGTATAAAAATTATCATCAAGTGAATTGTAATGAAGAGCGGCTGCCCCGACTCCGAGCAATGACATGATTAACCCAAGCTGACTCACCGTTGAGAAAGCGAGAATCGCTTTTAAATCAGTCTGCTTCACAGCATTTAATGATCCCCAGAACAGCGTAATGAGTCCGAAAATGCTGACAAGCCAAAACCATTCAGCCGTCATAGCAAATACAGGACTGAATCTTGCGACAAGATAAATCCCTGCTTTGACCATTGTTGCTGAGTGCAGGTACGCGCTGACTGGCGTTGGTGCTTCCATCGCATCCGGAAGCCAGATGTAAAACGGAAATTGGGCTGATTTTGTAAACGCCCCAAGCAGAACAAGAACAAGAGCAGGGATAAACAGCTGATCGTTCATAATGCCAGGAACAGCCTCAATCATTTCGCGGATGCTGAATGTTCCTGTCATCAAATAGAGGAGGACAAAACCCCCGAGCATTGAAAGTCCGCCAAACACGGTAATCATCATCGACTTTAATGCACCGTATCTTGATTTTTCTCTGTGGTACCAGTAGCCGATCAATAAGAAAGATGAAAGACTGGTAAATTCCCAGAACGTGTAGAGAACAATGACATTATCCGAAAGCACAACGCCAAGCATAGCTCCCATAAACATCAGCAGATAAACATAAAAGTGATTTAATTTTTCTTTTTCTTTTGAGAGATAATAAATGGAATACAATACGACGAGCGATCCAATACCTGTAATCAGCAAAGCAAACAGCAGCCCAAGCCCGTCCACATAGGCTGTAAAGTTAATGCCAAGCGATGGAATCCAATTTACAGTTGATTGAACGGTTTCGCCCATAAATCCAAGAAAATAAACGAACAATACAATCGGCAAAACGAGCACAAACCAACCAGTATGTATGCTTCTGAAATATTTATAAAGGAAAGGTATCAGAATGGCCAGTAGAAATGGTGAGATGATAGCCGCATGTAATAACGTCATTTTTGATCCTCCTTATGATGAAATTTCACGGTCATAAGACCCTAAATTGATTATAACGTAAAAATTTCGTTCATGCATTCCTTACACACCTATTATTGACCACCTTTATCTGTTCTATTAAATAAGAAGAAAGAAACGAAAATCAGCCAAAAAATAACGGATTTTTTTCACTTCAGGCTTGTATATTTCCGTTTTTGAATGAGCATGCTAGGGATGAGGTGATCCATATGAATAAAAAGAAGATCATCACTGCTTCCTTTATTTTTACAGCCATGTTCACGAGTGCATGGGCTGCAAATGAAAAGACAAAACGAACCTACATTGATCCTGATTCCTTGAGTGGAAGCAAAGCGGAAATCTCTGAAACAGAAGAGCCGTTTTATTTGTCTAATGAGGAAAAAAGGATGCTTGAGAAATTTAAGCCGAGAGAATACATTCGGATTGTGAATGTGAATAAGTAAAACAGAACGTCAGCCTTGGGACGTTCTGTTTTATATGTGGAAAAAAATTCTTGTAACCCTTTTAGCTGTGAGGCATAATGAATGAGTATTCTGTCAGATTAGGAGATTCATGGAATGAAAAATACTTATTTCACCAGCTACTTTCCGCTGATCTCCATTTTGCTGTTCAGCACTTCTTTTTCTATCTCGACAGTCATGATGGTATTAAAAGTGCTTAAAAGGCTCGGAATTTACGGGGGAATGCTTGAGTTCTTTTCGGAGAATGGCATCAAATTATCTTTATTTATTGTTTTTGCTCTTATTTATTTTATGATTTTTTCAGCATTAAAGCTTATTGCAGATACAGTGACAGAGCTATCTCTGCTCTTTTTTTCAAAGGATGTGAACGGTGAGAGCCTGAAGAAAATCAGACTTGGGTCGGCGTTCTATTTACTAGCAGCTGCACTTTCTCTGCTGCTCGTCCAATATGGAATTGGCATTTTCGCTGTCTTTCTGCTCGCCACGCTGTGTTATTTCATTTTTGCGGTTTATCAGTTCAGCTTTTTCTTAACATCTTTTTCTTTAATAGGACTTGTTTTATTTCATGTGCTGTTCTGGTCCATTTTTTTGTTCGGCATTCTTTATATATGCATGAGATTGTACAACAGTTTGATGGCGAGTTTGCCCGTATAGAAAAGCCCCTCGGCTAATCCCGAGGGGCTTTTCTTATAAAAATCTTTCTCTTGTTTCAGGAGTAGGGAGTGTGCACGAATCCTTCTTTCCAAACCATTTGTATCTATTTTTGGCAAGAATGCTATAAATATAATCCCTGATTGGCCGGGGGATGACTATTAATAGAAAAGAAAGTCTGAATAATCCGCCGAGCTCCTTTAATACGTGTAAAGCTGCAGTAGATTTGAAGTAAACCTTATCCCCATCGACGTAAACGAAGCTATCAAAGTCTGTCAAGGGGAGGCTGTTTTTAGCAAGAATTTGCTGTCCCGCATCAGACTGAAGAGAGGCAAACTTAAAAACAGCTCTTTTATCATGTTTTAAGACAAATTGCACAGTCACGTCACAAAAATTGCACACACCATCAAACAATAGAATTTTTCTGTTTTTCATGATTTCACCCTCAATTACATGCTTTATCTTTTCTATTCCACGAATAAACAATCTAAAACTATCGATATTTTGTGATATCACGCCAGATGAGCTGCTGTGGAGCGGATTTGGATAATTTCTCTATGCTGCCTGATTTGTCTTTCCCAATCCACACGCCGGCTGTATAGCGGTCGGTTAAACCAACAAACCATAAATCTTTATAGTCATTGGTTGTTCCTGTTTTGCCGCCTAAATAGAGAGCAGAATGCTTAGCTTTTGTTCCTGTCCCGCTTGATGTGGCAGCCGATAAAAGCTTCCTCATTTCTTTGTTGGTTGTGCTTTTCCATACTCTTAAAGGTTCTTCGTTCCAATGATATAAAGAGTTTCCTTGCAAATCTGTTATTTGGACAATGGCATGACTTTTATGGAAAACTCCGTCATTTGCAAAAGCCGAATAGGCTTGTGTAAGCTCTAGAGGTGAAAACCCGTTTGTGAAGCCGCCGATTGCTGATGGCAGCACGTAATCAGTTTCCGTTACAGCCTGGAAACCGAACGGCGTTAAATAAGAATATCCTTTTTCAATGCCAACTTCATCAAGCATTCTGACTGCAGGTGTGTTGTACGATTTTTTAAAAGCTGTTTCAAGCGTCATATTTCCATATGTTTTCTCATCATAGTTTTTGGGGCAATAGTCTTTTTTACAAAAAGGTTTTGCACTTATCATGGATGATGCAGAAGCATTTTTCACATCTATATATGGAACATAATCGAGCAATGGCTTTATCGCTGAACCCGGCTGCCGGTATGCCTGATAAGCCCGGTTGAAATTGAATTTTTGATAATCTTTGCCTCCGAATAAGGCTTTTATTTGATGAGCATGATGATCAATAACCACACTCGCTCCTTGAACAGAGGAATCGCTCAGGTTATTTTTAAAAGCATCGGCCACGTTTGCCTGCATGGTTGGATCAAGAGCTGTATGGATGATCACGCCTTTTTTTACAACTTCATGAACTCTATTATTCAGCTCTTCTTCAATTTCAGCTTTTTCTTCCTTGCCCGCATCCGCTGCTCTTTTTGTGAAGCCTTCATTTTCAGCAATAAGGCGTTTTAGTTCATCATGGACATAGGTGACGTAGTCAGGATAGCGGTCAGTCCGATGCTGCAGATTTAATCTGATTTTTTCTGCTGAAGCAGAGTTATATTGTTCCCCAGTTATATATTTACCGTCTAAAAGATTTTTAAGCAGCAGAAGCTGCCTTTTCTTTGTATGATTAAAATGCTTGATTGGATCATATAAGGCCGGATTATTCGGAATGGCACTGATGAATGCAATTTGTGCCAGCGTCAGCTTGTCGATTGGCTTGCTGAAGTAATAATTGCTCGCCATTTGAACCCCGTAAACTCCGTTATGAAAATAGACTGCGTTTAAATATCCTTCAAGAATTTCTTCTTTTGAAAAAGTTCTCTCTATGTGATAAGAGTACAGAAGCTCGCTAAGCTTCCGATTATAGGTTTTCTCGTGAGATAAAAAGACATTGCGGGCAAGCTGCTGGGTAATTGTGCTTCCGCCCTGTTCGATCGATTGGCTTTTGGCATTAATCAGGACCGCTCTTGCCATTCCGGCAGGATCAAATCCAATATGTTCATAGAATTTCTGATCCTCTGAAACAATGAAAATGGTTTTTACAGCTTCAGGGATTTTATCAAAAGGCACATAGGTCCGGTTTTCCTGATTTGTGATGATTTCAGAAACGAGGGCGCCGTTTTGATCAACGATAAAACTATTTTGTGTTAGAGGAAATTCTTTTAAAGGGAGCTTTTCGTTTAAAACCGTTGATACAGCTTTCACATTTTTTACTTCCTCCCCGGAAATTAAAAATAAATAAATAAGTACGGGGACCATGATGATCAGGCTTATCCAGCCAATTATTGAACGCAATGCTGTCACTCGCTTTTTAGGTTATTGTGTACACTTTATAGTACCATCAGATGGGATGAGATAGAAGATATTTCCTGTAGGCGCAGCAAAAAACGCCCTCCAGTTTGGAGAGCGTTTCTTCAGCTCGCTTTTGCAAGAGCTTTTTGTTCACTGCGCAGGCTTTTCCATAATAGAATCGCACTGCATAGAAATAATCCGGCTGTTACATAAAAAACGGCAGAGATTCCGAAGCTTCCTGCTATGATTCCGCCAAGAACAGGACCAACGACATTCCCCAGAAACTTAAAGCTGACATTGTAGCCAAGGACCTCTCCCTGCATAGCAACAGGTGCTGTCTGGCGGATAAATGCGGTAATGCAAGGGATGATTCCGCCAATCGCCATGCCAAACAGAAAACGAAAAATCATCAGCTGCCATAAAGTCTGAACGAGCGCCTGCGGAATAAAGCAGAAGACAGAGGCAATCAAAAGTCCAATCAGCACTTTTTCATGTCCAATCCGGTCGCCAAGAGCTCCCCATCTCCTTGATGCCAGTAAATTGCCTGCACCAGTTGCAGAAAAAGCAAGTCCAGAGAAAAAGGCCAGATTGACCGGACCGTGAAGTTCGCTCACATAAAGAGCCAGCAGTGGCTGAATACTGAAGTTGCCGATTTGAACAAGCAGGGTTAAGAACATAATCGTTAAGAGCAGAGGTGATTTAAAAATATGCTGAAGGACTTGTTTCCTTGTGTATGATTTCTTTTTTTCCTCTTTTCCTCTTAGCGGTGCTTCTTTAATGCCAAAAGCAACAAGAAGGACTGATATGTAAATAACGCCTGCTGTTATGAAAAAGGTGTAGGTAAAACCAAACTCGTCAGCGAGAAGGCCTCCAATAAGCGGTCCGAATAATCCACCTGATACCGTCCCCATCTGAAGGGTGCCAAGTGTTCGTCCTGCAACTTCCTTTTTAGTCTGAGCTGAAATTAAAGCAAGAGAAGTCGGAATAAATCCAGTAACAGCACCCATCACAAGCCGCAGCAAAAATAACTCATGAACGGAATTTACGAACCCCATTAAAAGAATGCTTGTAGCAATGCCGGAACCTGTAATGAGCAAAATCTTTTTATAGCCATACTTATCTCCAAATCTTCCCCAAAGAGGAGAGACAAGAAAAGCCATTAAAAAAGAGATGCCAAATACGTAGCCGGCCCATTTGCGCACATAGTCATCAGAAAAATCACCAAATGTGCTTAAGTATAAAGACAAAAACGGCATAATCATGGTCGCACTTGCCGCAACAAAAAAGTTAGCTGCCCACATGATTAAAAAATTTCTTTTCTGAATTGAGATAAAAAACACCTTCTTTAGTATAAAACCCCAGCAATATATCGCAGATTAACGGGCAGTAAGTCCTCAAAAAGGAAGATGCACAATTCTACGATGAGAATCAGAGGACAACTGCCCGTAAAAGCCCGAAAATCGGAACACAGTCTAAGACCGCCCCGTCCTGTGGCAACGACTGTGTGACCCACATCCTGTGGGCCGTCAACTAACACTCAGTGTAAAAGCAAAAACTCCACTGAGTGAAGTTTCACTTTATTTCGTGTCCCTTAATATTATAAATCAATCCTTTCGTTTTTAGAAATAATAACTGAGCAATATTCATTATTTTTAGAAAAATAAAGCTATATTTTCCAGTTTGGTGATATAATAGTAATAAAAAGGAAATTTCTTTTTTGATGTATAAAATGAGTTGAAAGGAGGGCTCGTATGGCAGATCACCATCAATTAATTTTTATTGATTTTGAATTCACCATGCCAGAAGGAAAAGCTAACCCGCGCGGATTTTATCCGGAAATAATCGAAGTAGGAATCGTCTCCGTCATCAATCATACCGCACACAAACAATTTTCCTCTTATGTAAGGCCAGTTCAGTTTCCCTTTTTATCAAATCGCTGCAAATCATTTCTGCACATTTCTCAGGCACAGGTTAACTCAGGTATTTCCTTTCAGGAATTGATCACGATCTTGAAGGAGTTTGGAGATTATCCGAAGACTACCGTCGTTACATGGGGAAATATGGACATGAAGGTACTCAGGCAAAATTGCCAGAAGAACAACGTTGATTTCCCTTTCAGCGGCAAGTTCAGAGATTTATCAATGGAATACAAGAAGTTTTTTGGGGACAGAAATCAGACAGGTTTATGGAAAGCGGTTGAAGAGTATGGAAAAAAGGGAACAGGCAGGCATCATTGCGCATTAGACGATGCACTGACCACCTGCAATATTTATAACCTTGTCGAAAATGATAAACGATATCTTCAAAAACCAACGCCGACGACAATCGGCGACCGAATTGATTTTTCAAAAGTCATGAACAAATTTGCAACATAGAGCCAAATCACCTTACACGTGATTTGGCTTATTATTATTTGGCTGTGCTTTTAGCAGCAATGTTTTACAAAAGAGTCGATTACTTAAAGTAATCTGCTTTTAACACCTGGATTTTCTCGAGTGACATTTTAGCCCATGGTCTAGAATCTTCTGCTAAATCATTCTCAAGTTCGGCAACTGCTTTTCTCAGTGATTCCTGATAAGCTGGGATGATGCCTTCATATTTACGGACCATGCTCTTAGGAATATTGGTTTGCTCCTTCTCTGCAAGTGCTCTTCGTTCATGAAAGAGCGGAACCTCGGATTCCTTAGGCATGTGCAAGTCTCCTTGAAGCGGATGTTTAATGACGGCTTTCACTTTTACTAAATAATGCTCCGGCCGAATATTCGTGATTTCTCCGATATATTTTCCTGTTTTATAGATGCCTGTCACGATTTCCCCTATAAAAAGTTCTTCTCTCATTTTTATGCCCCCTGTTTTTATTTGGTGCAAATCCCCATTTTTATTTTTGAGATTTATTTTAATTATAATGTATTTATGTATTGGCAAAAAGCGCCTTCACTCGCTATCCTTATCTGTCTGCCTGCGCAAAACGGTATTTCGGCATTACACATTGTCCAGCTCCACCTCCTAGCCCCTCGGCCAGAACGGATCCGTCAGTAAAGGCAAAAAGCGCCTTTTCTGCCGGATCCTTATCTGTCTGCCCGAGTCTGACCAGTCGGTTCCGCTTTTCTATAAGCAATGCGAACTTTTTGTGACAGGAGTGGAGCTTATGGTTAAAACTTGTTATAGTTAAGTGGATAAAGGTAAGGAGTGATCGTTTTGTTAAACGCTTTCATATTTGGTCTGTTTCTCTATTTTCCTGAAGATAAGTCTGAGTACCTTCCAGCTGGAATTACCATGTTCATCTTTTTCGTTGCTGCTGTAGCAGCGTTCATGCTCATTAAAAAAATCTCAAAAAAAGAAGAATTGAAAGCGGAGGAGTTTGAACAAAACCTTAAAGCCGCTCATAAAAATAAATTGTAAGATAAAAGCCAATTCCATACTCGGGGTTGGTATTTTTATTTTCCAGAATAAAATACCGACCGAATGCCGAAAATGGTAAGAAGTACATATTTCTGGAGGGAACAATGAAAAAACGTATCGTTCCGGCAGTCTTATTCCTTTCATTCTTAAGCGGGTGCATGGAAGAGGCACCGACAAAAGTAGATGTAGAAATGTTTAATGCAAGCGGTGATTCACTTGGGACGGTGAAACTTTCCGAACAGACAAAAGGCATAAAGATGGAATTGGTTTTAGAGGGTCTTCCGCCTGGAGAGCATGGTTTTCATATACATGAAAATGCAAAATGCGAGGCGCCTGAATTTAAAAGTGCAGGCAATCATTTCAATCCTGATGAAAAGCAGCACGGTCTGCTGCATCCAGAAGGATCACATGCAGGTGATCTGCAGAATTTGATTGCAGATGAAGATGGACTGGTTGAGGCAGAAATTGTTGCACCGGCTGTAACGCTAAAAAAAGATGCGAAAAACTCTTTGTTAATGAAAGAGGGAACAACGCTGATTATTACTGAACTGAAGGATGACGGGATGACTCAGCCATCTGGAGATTCAGGAGCACGCATCGCTTGCGGTGAAATTACAGAAAAAGAAGGAAAACGTTCTGATAAGAAGGAAGTAAAACCAGCTGAAGAAAAAAAATAATCCTAAACGGTGAAAACGGCCTCATTCGGCCGTTTTTACTTTATTTCAGCGATTTGATTACAGTCTGCTTTTACTTTTGAGAAAGGCAGTCCGAAAAATGTATAAAACTGTACAGTCGTTTCATAGCATTTCTGATCAGAGCCTTTTTGTTCTTTGATGCTCAGCACTTGCTCGTTCAGGGAAAGAGCACGCTGAAAGGAATTAAAGTGAAGGGATAGAATCGTGTCAATCGCAAGGGAAGCTTCTTGCTGCATTTCTTCATTTGGTATCGCTTGTGCGCCGTTCCCCATTTTCTGCGGGATAAAAAAGGCTGCGGTCAGTAAGCATAAGGTAAGCAGAAAAATCAGCATGAATCGGTTCTTCAGAAAAAACCCCTCCTCATGTTCTTTTCGTCTGTTCACTTCTTGTCTCTATGGTCAGTTTATTATAAAAATGAAAGAAACATTCGAATTATTCAGCACCTGACTGAATGGGCAGAGATACAGTGACAGTTGTCCCTTCGCCAATGGAGCTCTGATATCGAATCGTTCCCCCGTGGTGATGAATGATGGAGAAGGTGACAGTTAACCCAAGACCGGTTCCTTTTTCCTTCAAGGTAAAGTAAGGTTCCCCTAATCGTTCAAGCTGTTCTGCCTTCATTCCGCTTCCATTATCAGAAATTTTGATTCTGATGTATTCATGGGAAGAATAGGCTCTTATGAAAACTTGTCCTTCTAAATCAGGGACAGCTTCAATTGCATTTTTTAATAGATTGATAAACACTTGCTTTAATCTCGGATTATCTCCATAAACGACTAAATCGGAATTGATTTTTGTTTCGATTGAGACCGTTTTGTAGTTGGCATAGGAACGCATTAATTGATCGACTTCAATCAGCAAAGAGGATAAAGAAACGTTCTCTTTTTCAAAATATTGCTGTTTCGCTAAATTTAAATAATCGGTAATAATATCCTGAGCCCGATCAAGCTCTGATAATACTAATTCGAAATAATCCTTATTTTTATGTTCGTTCTCCTGCAGTTCCTGACCCATCAATTGAATGAAACCCCTTACTACCGTTAATGGATTTCTGACTTCATGAGCAACACTGGCAGCAAGCTCGCTTATGATAGAGAGTTTTTCGTTTTTGATGATCTGATAACGCATCATGGCGTTTTCACGAATGTATTCAATGGCGTATTGTGCGAGAAAAAAAGCAAATAGGAGGAAAAGCCAGCCCAGTGATAAAATAACCATATTGCTTCCGGAGAAAATCATAGGAGTCAGACCAAGAGTTCCAGTTACATATAATGCAGAATAAGTGACTGCGGTTTTAATAGTTGCTGTCAGCAGAATGAACATCATTTTGCGCTGTTTATTATAGAAAAACCATTTTTTTTGCAGATAGTAAGGAAGAATAATATAAAAAGGGATGGTAAGCAGACTCAGCATCAGCCAATATCCGCCTGTATAAAATCGGTAGGCAAATACAGTGAGAATAACCAGAGCGCCGGACAGCGGCCCTCCATATAAAATGCTGATCACGATGGGAATAGAATGCAGATCAAAGCTTAAATCGTCAATAACATGAAGCGGATAGGTCATGCAAAGAATAGCAGAAGGTGCACAAAGCAAATAAATAAGTGTTTTGTTTCGGCTGGGGGGCGATTTAAAAGGCCTGCTGAGCCATGCGGTTTGATATATAAATACAGGAAAAAGAATGAATGTCATATGCAGAATTAATTCTTTAATCGATTCAATTGTCATGATCAATGGATTCGCAACCTTTACAATATTCTGAATACATTATACCATTAAAAAATTCAATATACTTCAACATATTTCAATTTATACCCAGGGGATGTGCTGCCGAAATGACACGCTTAATTAAACCGGATCGCAGGTTAAAAAAAGCCATAATCCCAGTTATGGCTTTTGCTGCTTTAAGAAAATGCTTTTTCAAGGCGTGTTAACCCATCAAGAACAACTGAACGGGGACAGCCAATATTCATGCGGACAAAGCCTTCACCGCCAGGGCCGTATTTTGTGCCTTCTTCAAGGGCAAGTCTCCCTTTTTCAAGCAATAATCCCTTCAATTCCGCGTCTGTTTTTGAGAGGCTTCTGCAGTCAATCCAAACAAGATAGGTGGAATCCGGCTGAATCACCTTTAACTCTGGCAGTTTTTCTGAAATAAAGGAAGTGACCGTATTGACGTTGCCTTCCAAGTACGCTGTTAACTCTTCAAGCCAAGGAGCGCCATAAGTATAAGCAGCTTCCATTCCTGTAATTCCGAATGTATTCAGAGTGAAAAAACCCTGTCTCTTTTGATAATCCTCATATTTCGTGCGAAGATCCTTGTTTGGAATAATAATTGCAGATGATTGCAGACCTGCAAGATTAAATGTTTTGCTTGGAGCCATGCATGTAATGGAAAGGTCGGCCAGCTCCTTTGAAATGGAGGCAAATGGCACGTGCTTATGTCCAAACAGCATTAAATCCGAATGGATTTCATCTGAAACAACGATAACATGATGAGCCGCGCATAACTCGCCAAGCTTTTTCAATTCATCCGAGGACCAGACTCTGCCCCCAGGGTTGTGGGGATTGCACAGGAGCATAAGTTTAACTGCAGGATCAGATAGCTTTTCTTCAAGATCTGCAAAATCAATCTCATAGTTTCCCTGCACAAGCTTTAATTGATTATTAATGATAGTCCGGTTATTTTTTTCAGTCATGTCAAAAAAAGGATGATAAACAGGAGACTGAATGAGGACACTGTCTCCGGGATCTGTCAGAGACTGAATGGCCATGCTTAAAGCGGTCACAACACCTGAACTGAAAACAATCGATTCTTGCGTGATATTCCAGCTGTGGCGTTTTTCCATCCAATTCTGCACGGCTTTTTTGGCACCGAACCCTGCAGATGTATATCCGAAAATACCATGGGATGCCCGCTCTGCGAGAGCCGCAATTACTTCTTTTGGGGCTTTAAAATCCATATCCGCCACCCACATAGGCAGAACATCCTTAATGCCGAAAATTTCCTCCGTGTAATCCCACTTAACGGATTGAGTATTGAATCTGTCTGTTGTCTGATCAAAATGATTCATTTTAACACTCCTTCTTTGCTGGTTGTATGTAATAACGGTTGGTTCCGCTTTTCGTTTGTCCAGCTCCACCGCCCAACTCCTCGGCCAGAACGGCTCAGCAAGCATTGGCAAAAAGCGCCTTCACTGGCTGATCCTTATCTGTCATGCCTGAGCTAAACGGGCGGTTCCGCTTTTCTTTTATCATATCTATGATAAAATAGCTATGCAAATGAAATGGATAGGTGATCTCAAGTGGAAATGAAAGAGGCTAATGAGCAGATGCTCGAAATTTTATATAAGTGGGATCCGCTTCATTACGGTGCGGAAGCTTATGAAACAGAAGTATTCGATGTTTTGCAGGCTGTTCACGTTTCAGAAAAGCCGTCCCCTTTGTCCAGAAAAATTCAGGCTATATATGAATTCTCTTTTGAAGAAATCATTCCATTAAAAGAATGTGAAAAAATAGCCATAGAATTGCTTCTTATAAAAAATAATGCAGCTTGTGAACGGTAATCGGCCGTTCTCAGCTGCATTTTTTGTTTAAAGATAAGAAAGTATAATTTTGCGCTTCGATGTCTAGCTACACCTCCTAGCCCCTCGGCCAGAACGGATCATCCAGCAAAGGCAAAAAGCGCCTTTACTGGCTGACCCTTATCTGTCTGTCGGAGCTAACCAGGCGATTCCGCTTTTATTATGTCATACACAAAATTCGAAGATCCGCTCCGATACGAAATCAGGTCGCTCCTCAGGAACTAAGTGTCCTGTGTTTTTCAATGAAAAGAAATGAGAATTTGGAAGGTCTTTGTTCATGCGTTCACCGATCTGTACGGGAACGACTTTATCTTCCTGCCCCCAAATGAGGAGGCTCGGTGTCTCGATTTTTCTTAAATCTTCTGCAGATAAATCACCTTCACGGTCACGAATCATTCGAGATAAAGCCATAAAAATCCTGTCATCATAAAACGGCTGAATATAGCCATCCATCATTTCCTGATCAATCAAAGAATGGTCGTAAACGACATTGCAAAGGTTTTTCCATACTCCCTGACGGCTCATAATATGTTTAATGCAAAGGTAGAAATAAGGCACATATGAGCCGAAAATAAGGGATGGATGAGATCTTTTCATATATCCTGAACTGCAGAGAAGGACAACCTTTCTGAACATTTCAGGCATTTCTTTTGAAGCATACAAGGAAATTTGCCCGCCCATTGAATGTCCTACAAGAATGGCGTCATCCACATGAAGATTTTTTAAAAGCTCTATGACGACTTTAGCCATATTGCGGTATGAGTAAACAAATGCAATTGACTTTTCCGACTGCCCAAAAGGAGGCAGGTCAACCGCAATAATCCGATACTCATTTCGTAAATACGGAATCAGCCTCCGGTAGCTGAAAGTAGAAGAAAGAAAGCCATGAATCAAAACCATTGTAGGTTTTCCAGCGTTCTCATAGAGCTCGTAATGAACATGAATGCCTTGTATCTTCATCTTAAATTCCTGTTTATTTTCAAAAGTCACCATAGTCATTCACTCCAGCATTTATTCTGAATTTCCCCTATAGACATGAATTCGTATAAGCTGACAAAAGCTGACGGTTATCAGCATATTTGCCGTGAAAGTTTCTGTTATTTTAACCTTGAATCCTGAAATAACTCATGTAAAATCTACCCGTATTTTGAGGAAAAAAAACGGAGAACCCCATGTCTGTTTTCTTTTGTTCATGCTATAATTATCAGAACATTCTTAATGGATAGAAGGAGGACGACGAAATGAAGCTTTCTCAAAAAGAAACGGAAATACTTGAGATTTTAGAGGAAAACAGCAGACTGACTCCTCTTGCAATTGCTAAAATGGTGCAGCTGTCAGAGGAAGAAACGATTGAAACCATTAAACGTCTTGAAGAACTAAAAGTTATTATTGATTATTCGACAACTGTCAACTGGCGCAAAGTTGATGGCCATGAAGGTGTAACAGCAATGATTGATGTAAAGGTCGCGCCAAAAAGAGGAACAGGCTTTGATGCGATTGCAGAACGGATATACAGATTTAAAGAAGTGAAATCTGTTTATCTCATGTCGGGAGCTTACGACTTATCTGTTGTGATTGAAGGCAGATCGATGTCAGAGGTTGCTCATTTTGTTTCAGATAAGCTATCTACTCTTGATTCCGTGCTGTCAACAACGACTCATTTTATTTTGAAAAAATATAAGCATGACGGCAAAATTTACGAGCAGGATGATGAAGACAGACGAATTGTGGTGTCTCCATGACACAAGAGAGGTATCTATCTAAAACCGTTTCACAATTAAAGCCTTCCGGCATCCGCAAGTTCTTTGATCTTGCGGCTGGCATGGAAGGTGTTATTTCGCTTGGAGTCGGAGAACCGGATTTTGTCACTTCATGGAATGTCAGAGAAGCATGCATCTTATCGCTTGAGCAGGGATTTACTTCCTACACAGCGAATGCAGGTCTTGCAGAGCTGAGAGTGGAGATAGTCCGGTATTTGCATCAGAAATTCAATGTTTCTTATCGCTATGAGGACGAAGTTATTGTTACTGTAGGAGCCAGTCAGGCTTTGGATATTGCGTTAAGAGCAATCACTGATCCTTTAGATGAAGTGCTGATTCCAGAACCGTGCTTTGTTTCTTATGGACCTTTAGTATCGCTTGCAGGAGGGGTGCCTGTACCGCTGCATACAAAAGCTGAAGATCAGTTTAAACTTCTTCCTGAACAAATAGAAGCAGCAATTACAGATCGTACAAAGGCGCTGTTGCTTTGCTCGCCAAGCAATCCTACAGGTGCTGTGTTAAATAAACAGGAGCTCGAACAAATCGCTGAAATGGCTGAAAAGCACGATTTAATCATTTTAGCTGATGAGATTTATGCTGAACTTACATATGATGAGGCCTATACTAGCTTCCCGAGTTTAAAGGGAATGCAAGAACGGACGATTTTAATATCAGGCTTTTCAAAAGGCTTTGCGATGACTGGATGGCGCCTTGGTTTTATTGCAGCTCCAGCTGAACTGTCTCAGGCTATGCTTAAAATTCATCAGTACTCAATGATGTGCGCTCCAACAATGGCTCAGTTTGGAGCAATCGAAGCCTTGAAAAACGGACTTCAGGATGTCGAACAGATGAAAAAAAGCTACAGGCAGAGAAGAAATTATTTCGTTGAGACTCTTAATGAAATCGGGCTGCCTTGCCATCTGCCTGGAGGAGCTTTCTACGCGTTTCCGTCCATTGTAAATACCGGACTAAGTTCAGAAGAATTTGCTGAGCGGCTGCTGCTTGAACAAAAGGTAGCAGTTGTGCCTGGGCATGTTTTTGGAGAAAGCGGAGAGGGTTTTATCAGATGCTCATACGCATCTTCCTTAGAGCAGCTGCAAGAGGCATTAAGAAGAATTTCTATTTTCATGAAGAATTTTCAGTAGGAATTCATAAAAAAATGGACAAAACCGTTAAGGTTTTGTCCAAAAACAAAAGGGGGGAATACTAGAAAGCTTATACGCTAATAGTATTCCCCTTTTTTTGAGTGATAAACCTCTTTTTTACATTTTTCAACTTCTAAATTCTGAAGATATTTTTTGAAACAAATAGTCATTAGCTCACGTTTCATAGATGTCAGAAGGAGGGCAGAACATGAACGATGATGAGTTGGTTTTAAAAGCAAAAAAAGGCAATATGAATGCGTTTCAGGAGCTTGTTGAGAAATACACTCCAATTGTTGAAAAGTTTGCTTATCAGCTGGGAAACCGGCGTGATGATATAGATGATATTACACAGGAAGTATTTATACGCGTGTACCGTTTTCTTGATCAATTTTCAAAAGCAAAATTTTCAACATGGCTTTATAAGATAACCCTAAATGTTACGCGCGATGCTGCAAGAAAACGAATGTCTAATATGCAAAAGGTCTTTAAAATTCAAAGCGAGCCTGCTTATGATTATCCGGAGGTTGAATCTCATGTTCTTCAAAATGAAGAAGACAGAACCCTTCATCTATGTCTTCAAAAACTAGATGAGAAATACAGAGTTCCAATTGTGCTCTATTTTTTTCATGAACTTAAATATGAAGAGATTGCTGAAATTATGTCGATTACGTTATCTACTGTGAAAACAAGAATTTTAAGAGGAAAAGCGATGCTTAAGAAGATATTGGAGGAGCACGAGAAGAAAGAAGGTGAAACTCATGGATGATCAAATCTTTGAGCAAAGATTATCAAACTTAAAACAATCCTACCAGCAGCTGCCTGTGCAGACTTCTGCAGGTAAAATTATGGAACGAATTAAAAAAGAACAGAAAAAGAAGCGGAGTTTTTTCTCGGCACAAACTTTATATGCCGCAAGCTTCATTGGCGTTTTGATTATAGCAGGACTTTTAGGAACGCAGCTTTTGATGCAAAAAGAGCACCGCAATGGAGGAGCAGGGGACCAGCCTCCAGCAGCCGCAGTTCCTCCTTCAGCTGAAGAAATTGAAGCAAGGCATGAAGAAATCAGACAGCTGTATGATGAGCATCTGACGGCTTTTGATGAAGAAGTCAGTATAGCTGATCCTGAACAATATGCTTTTATACAAGATGCCAAAAAAGCTGTAGCAGATTTTGAGAAAAGAGATACTTTTAAATCAAAGCCAGAGCTTGAAAATTACTGTAATAAAGTGAAGCAGACGGTTCGGCAAAATGTCGCAGTTCCAAGTGAGCAGCTTAGAAATCTGCGTACGAAAGCTGAAGAAGGACAGCAAATTAAAGATGAAGAAATCATCAGTTTGCTTGAAAAACAGCGTATCATGAATGAATATTACTTTGAAAAATGGCTGGCCGTCTCACAAAACTTACAATATACAGATGTGTTTGCTTTTGCAGACGAATTGAATAGTTCCGGCACTGATGACCCTGAAGCTGGTCCAGTCGTAAAAGAGATCAGGGACAGCGGGTATCGATTTTACCATGAAGGGGAAGGGATGATTAATTTTCAGTCTGATCTGGCTTTATTGGAAGCGGAACTAAAGCCTAGCCCTCAAATGCAAAAGTATTTTGAAATGGAAAATCAGGCTCAGGTGACAGAAGACGGTGCTGTCAGTGTTACACCGCAGGAACTTGCAGATCGGACAGTTGCATTAGAAGACTTTATTAATAAAAATCCGAATTTTAAATATGGTGAAATGCTAAGAGAGCGGTATGAATTTTGGCTGTTCTTACTCTTAAAAGGACTTAACAACTCTCCTGCAATCGATGAAGAGAATCGTTTGAAGGAGGAATGGAAGTCGGCAATGGAATATGTCATGGAAAAGGATCCAAATAGTCAAACCGCGGCAGCCGTATCAGAATTCTACAATTATTTAAAAGAAAAGAATTTTACGTTTAATTCAATAGAAGAATATCAGCAATATAAGGTAACAGTACCAGAAAGTTTAAGGCCGGCTGTATCGTTTTACGGAGGCAGAGAATTCAATTTGCTTCCTTTATCAAATCGAATATACAATGCTTACCTTTCATTTAAGGATGATGGAAACGAAACAGCACTAAATGAACTCCAGCCTGCCGATATGCTTCGACTATATATGTATACAATTGTTAAGGGAGATACAGATACTGCTTATGAGCTCCTTTTTAAGGAAGAAGGGACTCCGTCAAAAGAGGAATTTGAACGTGAAATACAGAATAAAGCACCGGAGTATCAAGCACTTTCCAATAAGCTGTATAAGCTAGGTGAAAAATATGATGAAAATAACGTAAAATTAGAATTTTTCTATGAGGATGGTTCTGTTGACAGCTTTGAACTAAGAATCGATCCGCAAAATTATTCATCGAAGATTGTTTACCCGAAAAGGAAATAAATTCTTTCATCAGGTGGATACCGGGCGCATGCAGCCCGGTTTTTTTAATAGGAAAGGAAGGCGTTCAGATGCTGGTTCAAACAGATAGGCTATCAGTACGTAAATTAGAAAGAAAGGATAGCGTTTTATTGGCAAAGTGGTTTTCTGACAACAGGGTGCTGGAGTTTTATGAGGGAAGGGACAAACCGTTTTCATTGGCAATGGCTGAAAAGAAATTTTACGATCGGAATAGCGAAACAACAAGATGTATCATAGCCTATGATGATAACCCGATTGGATACCTGCAATTTTATGAAATAAGTGAGGAAGAACGTGAATTGTACGGATATGTAGATGGAAGTGTTCTTGGAATGGATCAATTCATAGGTGAGCCCGAATTTTGGAACAGAGGACTTGGTCAGCAGGTTATTGGTGCGATGGCCTCCTGCCTGCTTGTTCATGCAGATCGATTGGTCATGGATCCTCTGACAACAAACGAGCGTGCCATTCGCTGCTATGAAAAGTGCGGCTTCCAAAAAGTAAAAATGCTGCCGAAGCACGTATTTCACGAAAACGCTTACCGGGATTGCTGGCTGATGTCAAAGAGTTCAAATGCTTGACATAAATAAAAAACTTCATTGAAAAAAATGGAGATATATGATATAGTTTTAAATTGCGTATATTAAACGAGAAAAATACAACTTATATAGGAGTGTTACCATGAGCACAAAATACGAAACAGGTTCTGTTCACACAGGCAAAGTAACAGGAATCCAACGCTACGGAGCGTTTGTAGCATTAGATGAATCAACACAAGGTTTAGTTCACATTTCTGAAATCGCACACGGTTTTGTTAAAGATATTAACGAGCAATTAAAAGTAGGCGATGAAGTTCAAGTAAAAGTTCTTTCAGTTGACGAGCAAGCTGGAAAAATCAGCCTTTCAATTCGTGCAACTCAAGAAGATCCAGAACAAACTGAAGCTCCTAAAAAGCCTAAAAAGCGTCAAGCTACAATGAAAGCAACTCCTGCTTATTCTAATGAAACTCCACAAGGCTTCAACACTCTTAAAGAAAAATTAGAAGAGTGGATTGAACAGTCTAAACAAACAAACAAATAAGTCCGGACTTATTAAAGAGAATGCATCCTTTGCGGATGGATTCTTTTTTTTGTGAAAAATGAAATAGCTAATAAAAATATTTAATCGAGAACTTCAGTCTAAATAAATGGCTATGATTCCGCTAAATTTAAGGACAACAAAAAAGCGCCGAATGATGACATTCGGCGCCTCTGAATTCATTTTATCGTGCTTCGGGTCTTGGTTCGTCGCGGGCAATTTCAGCTGCCGGCTTGAAGAGGATGGCAAGGTTGATAAGACCTGCAATTCCCACTAGTCCATAGATAATTCTAGATAATGCAGCGTCCTGGCCGCCGAAAATAGCAGCTACTAAATCAAATTGGAAGAAGCCGATTAAACCCCAGTTTATCGCTCCGATAATAGTAAGTACAAGTGCAATTCGCTGTAAAGCGCTCATGCTGTTACCTCCTTTAAATATGTGAATGCACTCATAGAGTGTGAAGATATCGGTCAAATTATTCATGCTATAAAAAAAGAGTTTGCAGAGCGCATTTCTTGCAAAAACAATTGGAAAAAGGCCATACTTAATTCATATAAAGTAAGGAGGCGATGATTGTGGAAAATTTTACATACCATAATCCTACTAAATTAATTTTTGGTAAAAATCAGCTTGAACAGCTAAAAACAGAGGTGCCTAAATACGGCAAAAATGTTCTCCTTGTTTATGGAGGCGGAAGCATTAAACGTAATGGTTTATATGACAAAGTTCTTGCGCAGCTTGAGGAAATCGGAGCGAACGTGTTTGAACTTGCAGGAGTTGAACCAAATCCAAGGTTATCAACTGTAAAACGCGGCGTAAATCTTTCTAAAAGCGAAAATATTGACTTCCTTTTAGCTGTTGGCGGCGGAAGTGTTATCGACTGTACAAAAGCAATCGCTGCAGGAGCAAAGTATGATGGAGATGCTTGGGATATCGTTACAAAAAAACATATGCCGACAGAAGCTCTTCCTTTTGGAACAGTTCTCACATTAGCTGCTACTGGATCTGAGATGAATGCAGGCTCTGTTATCACGAACTGGGAAACTCAGGAAAAATACGGATGGGGAAGTCCTCTGACATTCCCCAAATTCTCTATTTTAGATCCTGTCAACACGTATACAGTTCCGCAGGACCAAACAGTGTATGGCATGGTGGACATGATGTCCCATGTATTTGAACAATATTTCCACCATACGAAAAACACACCGCTGCAGGATCGTTTCTGTGAAGCTACTTTAAAAACAGTTATTGAAACAGCTCCTAAGCTGATGAGTGACTTAGAAAATTATGAGCTTCGCGAAACCATTCTGTATTCAGGCACAATTGCATTAAACGGATCTCTGCAAATGGGATACCGCGGCGATTGGGCTACTCATAACATTGAGCATGCTGTATCAGCTGTTTATGATATTCCGCATGCAGGCGGCCTCGCGATCCTTTTCCCTAACTGGATGAGACACACGCTGGATGAAAATGTTGGACGCTTTAAACAAGTGGCTGTGCGTGTATTCAATGTAGACCCAGAAGGAAAATCAGATCGTGATATCGCATTAGAAGGAATTGATAAGCTAAGCGAATTCTGGAGCAGCTTAGGCGCGCCAAGCCGCCTGGCTGATTATGACATCACAGACGAGAAGCTTGATCTGATTGCTGATAAAGCAATGGCTAATGGCGAGTTCGGCAACTTTAAAAAGCTGAATAAAGAAGACGTTCTTGCAATCTTGAGAGCATCCCTGTAATAGCAGAACACCCTGTTTTGGCAGGGTGTTTTATTTATTTTTGAATTGGACGCGTTTACATCAGGAGGCTCGCTTGATTTACCCTCTCAGTTTCGTTAAAGTGAAAGAGGATAAAAATTTTTATATGCGATGGAGGAACTGCAATGACACATGTTCGTTTTGATTATTCTAAAGCGTTGTCATTTTTTGGTGAACACGAACTTACATATTTGCGCGATTTCGTTAAAGTGGCGCATCATTCAATTCATGAAAAAACAGGTGCTGGAAGCGACTATCTGGGATGGGTTGATCTTCCGTCTGAGTATGATAAAGAAGAATTTGCACGCATTCAAAAAAGTGCTGAAAAAATCAAATCTGATTCAGATGTTCTTTTAGTTGTCGGAATTGGCGGTTCATACCTTGGAGCACGTGCTGCTCTTGAAATGCTGAACCATTCTTTCTACAATGCGCTTTCTAAAGAACAGCGCAAAACGCCTCAGATCATTTTTGTGGGAAATAATATCAGCTCAACATACATGAAGGACTTAATGGATCTTCTTGAGGGAAAAGACTTCTCCATCAATGTTATTTCTAAATCAGGCACAACGACAGAACCTGCGCTTGCATTCCGTATTTTCCGCAAGCTGCTTGAAGGAAAATACGGCAAAGCTGAAGCTAAATCCCGTATTTATGCGACAACAGACAAAGCTCGCGGTGCTTTAAAAACACTTGCGACTGAAGAAGGCTACGAATCATTCATTATTCCTGATGATGTTGGCGGACGTTATTCAGTATTAACAGCTGTTGGTTTATTGCCGATTGCTGCTGCAGGAGCTGACATTGAAGAAATGATGAAAGGTGCAGCAGCTGCTATGGAGGACTTTGCAGCTTCTGAGCTTGAAGAGAATGCTGCCTATCAATATGCTGCTGTCAGAAATGCATTATATAACCGCGGCAAAACGATTGAAATGCTCATTAACTATGAGCCGGGTCTTCAATACTTTTCAGAGTGGTGGAAACAGCTGTTTGGCGAAAGTGAAGGAAAAGATCAAAAAGGTATTTTCCCTGCTTCAGCAAACTTCTCAACGGATCTTCATTCAATGGGACAATACGTTCAAGAAGGACGCCGCGATTTATTTGAAACCGTGCTGAACGTAGAGAAGCCTCGTCATGAATTAACGATTGAAGCAGAAGAAAATGATTTGGACGGTTTAAATTACTTAGCTGGAGAATCAGTTGATTTCGTTAATAAAAAAGCATTCCAGGGCACAATGCTTGCTCATACAGACGGAGGCGTTCCGAACTTGATCGTGAACCTTCCGGAAATGAACGAGTACACATTCGGATACCTTGTTTATTTCTTCGAAAAAGCATGTGCAATGAGCGGATACCTTTTAGGAGTCAATCCATTTGACCAGCCTGGTGTTGAAGCATACAAAGTAAACATGTTTGCTTTACTTGGGAAACCGGGATTTGAAGAAGTGAAAGCGAAGCTTGAAAAACGCTTAGAGGAATAAGGGTTTACGCCACTTTCATTAGTCGTATTTTATAAAGTAATTGTGTAGTTCTCGGGGTATATATAGGTTGGCTGACCACATTTTGACCACATTCCTTGCTAAAATGTGTTTGAGTCGGCCATATACTCCGAGAATTTATTTATTGATTTGGCTTCCATAGATTTAGTAACATGAGAATAAATGTTTCCAGTAGTCATAATATCTTTGTGTCCTAATCTTTCTTGAATCTCTTTTAAAGATACTTCTGCTTCCAGTAGCATAACTGCATGGGTATGCCTTAAATCATGAATTTTAATATTTGGTAACCTGCTTACCCTTTTTAGTCTTTCAAAGGCAGTTTGAATTGTTCTATCTCTTAAACGCTTGCCATCTTCTTTGCAAAATACAAAGTTCAATTTAGAATATCTGTCTCCGTATAAAAGTTTTCGCTTATTTTGGAGATGTTTTAATTTTCGAAGCTCCTGTATTAGGTAGGGATCTAATTTTATCGTCCTATATGATGAATTTGTCTTAGGTGGTCCAAATGCGTCTTCCTCACTACTAAGGTGATATAACAAGGTTTTATTGACATTTAACTCTGCTTTGTCCAGGTCAATATCTTCCCACTGAAGAGCCATAGCCTCTCCTTTTCTCAATCCCGTCCTGATAAGTGTTAAAAACAAAAAGAAATATGTTTCTTTATCTTGTTTGCAGCATTTTAGAAACAATTTAATATCTTCCTTCACCCAATATTGGATTTTTTCCTCCACGATCTCATTTCTTTTCTTTATTATTACGCCTACGCATGGATTTTTTGTGATTATGCCCAACTCAGCAGCTTTCTTTAATGCATTGCTCATCGTAGCGTTGATGTGTTGAACAGTGGCTGTTTTTCTTGTTTCAAGCAAAGTGTTAATATATTTTTGGTATCTGTGCACCGTAAGATCTCTAACTTTCAAATGTCCGAAGTTTGCTAATAAATGTGTAGAGATATTTCTTTTATGTGATTCATATGTTGAAGGCTTTACCTTACCTTTTTTATAGGTATCTAACCAATCAGGCAAAAAATCTTTAAAGGTAACTTTATTGTCTAAAGACAAATAATTATTTTGTTCAAGTTCTTTTAGTGCTAGCTGGACTTTCTCACTTGCTTCTTTTTTTGTATCTCCTCTTCTGGTGATTTGCCTCCGTTCTCCGGTAACTGGATCTCTTGGAGCATCTTCTGTGCACTTCCACTTATAGCCCTGTTTATTTTTCGCAGGAACTTTCTGAAAATAAGCCAACCCTCTCACTCCTTATCGATTAATGATGAATGACTGTTTTTTTCTGTTTGGCAGCAACTTAATCACTTCGTTAATATCTGGAATGGGTATGATGAATTGCTTAACATCAGATGGAAAAACAGCATATTTCAGTACACGTTTACTAACATTATTCAAATTTATCCCTATTAGTTGAGGATTAACAGGATTTATAATTAAATCAGACATGTAAATAGACACACTTATAATTGACTCATCATATTGATCCCTATTCAAATACTCGAAGGGTGCAATAGCATCAAAGAAAAATACATTTTTATCCCATGAGATTTCATTCCTTTTAAAGGTTAATACATACCAATATGGAACAAGTTCTTCATTTACATGATCGTAATATATTCTCTGTATAGGCATTTATGAGACTCTCCTTAGCTGCTACTTGGCAATTTAATTTAGAAAGAATTTCCTTGGTTTCATCAGAGTAATTTTCAGGATTTACCTTAGGATACATAGATTCCATATATCTTCTGTGCTCTTCATCCATCTTCGCCTGTAATATTTGATTTCGGAACATAACTAATCTTCTTTCAGCAAACTCCTGAGTGACATTAAAAGTCTCTGCAATAAAGGGGATGCCGGCTTGCACATTCAAAAAATCATTTATTTCATAATTCATTAGCATGAAAGTAGGTACGCAAAAATGGTACATAAAATTATTGGCTTGACTCTCTTGCAAATCCCTAAAACTTCTTCCCAGCGCATGCTGCTTACCAACATGTTTAACAACATGACCCAATTCATGACCGAAGTCTTGCCACATTCCTGCAAATGATAAATTTTCATTTAGAATGATACTATACAGTCCGTTGATACATTGCATTTCACTGTTTTGATCTCTGTAATGGATCCAGATATCAAATGCTTCAGCAATGGAATACATGTTAATTTCTTCGGGAGCATTAATTGAAAGTTTTATATACAATTTTTGTACATCTTCTTCTAAAATAGTCTTTTGGTATTTCATAATTACCCCTCAAAACGAATATATGTTCTATTTTCTGATGAAAAGAAAAGCCCTGTAGGAGAGCTAATACTGGTTTATATCAATCTGTTTTGTCCTATGAATTAAATTTATCTAATACTTCTAAAAAAAATATCAATGTCGTCAACCTTTGATACGAGATTAGGAATATCCCTAAAAGAAAGATTAGTCATGCAACTTTTTAGAAAATATGTTTTTTCATTAGTGTTTTTGTTTAGTCGGGATCCTAATCTTGCATTAATAAAACCTGATTCAACTACTATAGGATTTTCTTCAAGAAATTTTGCAATTTCATTTGATTTCACTGTGTATAAAGTAGTATCCTGTTTTTCGTTGTAATATTGACCGATTAAGTAACCTACAATTGCATTTCCTTGAATGAGAACTGAAGATACGAAGAAATCACTTAAAGGATTGCCTCTCTCTACTGAATATCTTGATGGCTGCATCTTTAATAATTTTTTATAAGACTCGGTATTTGGCAAAACAACCTTAACACCTTCAAATTCTTCAAAAGTACCTAATGATGCTATTTCTTCTGGAGAGTAATATACTCTTTTATCTTCTTGTTGTAATTCTTCAATGTCAGTAGCAACTTCTTCAATCATTTGATAGTGCATTGCACCATCAAATTTTTCACTAATAATTTCGGTTAATGCTTCTTGAATACATTTTTGAACCAATGGCCTAGCAGTATTAATAAATTGTTGAGTCACTTTAAATTTAAATCTTTCTTTAATTACAAATTTAATAAAGTCGTCATTCGGACTTTCGAATATTTCCTTTATTACCGATTTAAAAGACTGAGAATACATAAGTGATTCAGCAAGAGATTTTATACTTTCATAGTCATAAAGGTTTTTAGAGAATTTGATTAAATGATTGAAATCATCTTCACTATAGTTAGCTATATTAAATATCAAAAAAGGATTGGAATCCATTATGTTGGTGTTATTTAAATCAGTAAAGAAATGAAATTCAACGCCATTTGTTAGGATACCTAAGCGCACATTTGGGAACGTACTAAAGTATCTACTTAACTGTGGAGCGCTTTTGTTAATTTTGCTGTTCACTGGTTTTGCTTCAACGAAAATTTTGGGTTCTCCATTTATTGAAATAGCGTAGTCCACTTTTTCATTCTTTTTATGAAAATCTGCGGTGAATTCTGGGGTAACTTCTTGGGGGCTATAAGTGTCGTAACCTAATCCTCTAAGTAAAGGTAAAATTAAAAACTGCTTTGTTGATTCTTCATTTTTAATTAAATCTTTATTTTGGATTACAACTTTGTTTAGCATTTCTAAGGTTTCCTTAAGATTCATATTCACACACTCCGGTAACATTAATGTATAAATTTAGATACCTAATAATTGTTTTTTCTTGGCTGCAAATTCATCCTCAGTTAAAAGTCCTTCATCTTTTAGTGCAGAATATTTTCTAATCTCTTCAATAATTTTTTCAGTGGACTTCTGTGTGGTTTTCGTTGAAGTAGTTGTGACAGCAGAATTTTTATTTGTCATCTTTCTAATAGAAGTAATAAATTTTTCATGATCCCCTTCAGCTATACCAGCAACTATAAATGATTCAGTTGAAGTCGATATAGTCACATTGAATCCTAAGAACTTCTTTGCTAAAGATATATGTCTAATATCAACAAAATTCCATGCTAGCATTTTATATTTATATTTTTTAACTGCTATAAACAAAAGTCTACGATTTGTCACTAATAGCAGACCTTCAATTTTCAAACTCTTTGTATTTAAAGTTCCAAAAACGATTTCATTGATAACTTCATTAGTCTTAGCTGTATAAGCATGAGCTACATAGTATGTATCTTTAAAAGCAGATGAAGCTTTTCTTTTTTTACCGGATATACTGTTAAATACATCTTCATTACGAAAATTAAAAGCCAAATGAATCCCCCACACAATTCATTATTTTCTTCTATTTTGTTTATCTCCAGGCTTTCGCCCTTTTTCTTGTTCAAGTAACCAAGCAATAGCATCCATAGCTTTTTCTTTTGACATATCACCATCGCGAGCAGCAATTTGCATATCGGGATCATTCAGTAATTTTTCTGCCTGAGTTCTGAAGTCTTCCCCTTTTAATAAGTAATCAGTTGATACTTCAAAAAAGTCTGCAATCTTGATCAAGGTATCGTAATCAGGCTTTCTTTCGTTTCTTTCATACATCCCTATCGTGCTTTCGCTAAGATCAAAAACCTTTCCAAACTCTTTTTGTGATTTATTAATTTCTTTTCTTAATTCTTTTAATCTATCCCCAAATGTTTTCATATTCATCACCTATATAAATAATAACACGTAATGTGTTTAATGAATAACTTCCGCACGAAATGTGTTGACAACACATAGTGTGTGGTTTATCATAAAGGTATACCACACATTATGTGCGGAGGAGGTTGTACATTGGACAAAATTTTAATAGGTAAAAAGTTATTAGAATTGCGAGGTGATGAGTCAAGAGAAGAGGTATCTTCGGCAATCAAAATAAGTGTAAGTGCTTTGCAAATGTATGAGAATGGTCAACGAATTCCACGTGATGAAATCAAAGTAAAACTAGCAGAGTATTACCAAACAACTGTACAAGAAATTTTTTTTGAACAACAACAGCACATATCGTGCGGTGTGAATTCAGCCTAGGAGGCGATCAAGTGAAATCAATTGATGTTTGGGTATGCCCTTTTTGCGAAAGGCAAACAAGTTATACAAATAATTGCCGGGTCTGTAAAGCTGTAATAGTAAAAATGAAGGTAGAAGTTCCTGAATTGTCAGCTGCTGAAATTAAAGTAGCGCAACAGTACAGACAGGAACATCGACCACAAAAAATTAGATGAATTGTTGAGATTTTAAAAATCTGTTCAGTAAATCATCTTTATTAGAACTACCTGTAAAATCTTTTTCTAATTTAGTGATGATCCATTCATCACTGCTATCAGCATTGTATGTAATGTGGGTGTGTAATTCTTGCTCAGTAAGATCGGTTGATAAGAAAGTAGCTGATTTTTGTACCTGCAAAGCTTCTCCTAAAGTATTTAGAAAGTTATGCATTGCTTCATTGTCTCTGGCAGGAGAAATGAGGTCATACGTAACTAAATATATCGGCATAGTTTACACCTCCTTCTAATTAATTATTTCGGTAAGGGAGTTAAGTAAACCTGCTAAAAAGGAGTGACACCAAGGTGAACATCAGTGAATTACTCCGTCAGTCTGAATTAAGAACAAACATTTTAACCATTGCTAATGATCTGTTAAGCGATGAAAACTACTCAAAAGAAGAAGCTGCATCTCAACTTCTTGAGATGCTTGAAAAACATAATTTATAAAAAATGCTTGACATGAGTTTGTTGGGGAATTTCCATATTATCTATTTTTTTGAAAGAATATGAAATTAAGTGAAACGAAAATTCTTGGTTTTGGAGATTTGTCCATTTCAATTTGCTGTAGCTGTAACTTTTTGAATCATTACGGTTACTCAACTGGGAAATACTCAATTTCTATAATAAAAAGACAAGGAGGTAACTAGCATGGAACCTACACTAGATGAACTCGAAAAAGCTATTACTGGTCTTAAGCTACAAGCAATTATTCAAAAAGCTTATGAGCAAGGTGTTGAAGACGGTCGAAGTAAGTTTTCTATTCCTTTGATTCTAACTCGAACTGAAGCCATGGATTTCTTAAAGTGTGGTGCTACCTTAATGGCAGAACTCATGAGCAGGCCAGACTTTCCAGTCAATAGAGAGTTTGGTGTAAAAATCCCTACTCATCTTTTAATGAAATGGATTGAAAAGAACACTCAATGGGTTGAAGATCACACTTCTTATTTCGAAAAGGAGGCAATCGGGTGAACGAACTTCAAAGGTTATTCGAATTTAAAGGTCAGCAGCTGAGAATGGTGATTCACAATGACGAGCCGTGGTTTGTAGCAAAAGATGTTTGCGATATTTTAGAAATCAAAAATGTAACTCAAGCAATTCAACGTTTGGATGAAGATGAACGGTCTATGTTCAACAT
Source organism: Metabacillus idriensis (assembly GCF_009674765.1). GTDB lineage: Bacteria > Bacillota > Bacilli > Bacillales > Bacillaceae > Bacillus_P > Bacillus_P idriensis. Next base: position 837,360 of record NZ_WKKF01000002.1, read on the forward strand.
AGGTCGTCAGGGTAACGTGAACATTGTTAATGAATCTGGTCTGTATGAATTGATTTTTGCAAGTCGCAAACTCGAAGCAAAAATGTTTAAAAAATGGGTGAAGCAAGAAGTACTACCGTCAATTAGAAAACATGGTGCTTATATGACAACTCAAACAATTGAAAAGGTTATTACTAGTCCTGACTTCTTGATCCAATTGGCTACTAACCTTAAACAGGAACAAGAAGCTAGAAAACTCGCAGAAACTAAATTAGTTAAGCTACAGCCACTCGTTAACTTCGCAGAGACTTGTATGGCAACGGAAAAATCACTCTTAGTTAGAGAGCTGGCAAAACTGATTTCCAAAGAAGGAATCCTAATTGGCGAAAGACGCTTATATCAAAAGCTTCGAGAATGGAAATTGATTTTCCAAAACAGAAATGAGCCTTATCAAGAATACGTTGATCGTGAATACTTCACCATATCTCAAGGAGTCAGAACTAGCTCCAGTGGTTCTCATACCTGGTTAACTATGAGGATTACACCTAAAGGCCAAATGTATATCATTGATCGTTTGAAAAAAGAGAACAATAAAGTTTCATAGTTTGTTAATGGAATAAGTTTCTACTATATAAAAATATTACCAATAAAAGTTGAATATATCAGGAGGCGAAAATATGTCGAACAAACCATACTCAATCCACAATCTAAATGTGGAGATGAGGGACATGAGAATAAAAACCGAGTTTAGTCAATCTGCACTTGGAAATATCATTGGACGTACTCAGAAACAAATGAGCGAAATTGAAAACGGTTATGTGGATCCTTCACCTGAACTCGCAATCAAATGGTTTACCGCATTAGGAGCTCATGAACATGTTGATATGGTGCATTACATATTTGATTTACACCCCCTAGCAACGGCACCGATTGACCCACGACTAAACGACAATCTTGGTCGCGGAATAATAAACCTTAGACACCAAATTTACGATGCTTTAGAAGCTATTAAAAATATTGAATATTGGATATCGGAATTAAGACCAGGAGTCATTGCTGACGTTCCTATGAAGGATTTTAAAGAGCTATATGATCTATGCCCAGGTACGAAGACGGTTACTTATGCACTTAATAGAGAATTTGGAGTTGATTTAAAGTTGCTTGCAGATAACTGGAATGTAAAATCTATTTCCACCAGAGTTGCAATGCCTAGATATGAAGATAGAAAAGCCTTAATGGCTTAATAGGAGGGATTATGTTGAGCGATTTGATTTTCTTATTAGTGGCTTCAGGAATGATATTTATAGCGCTAGGAATTGGGTTCATGTTGGGGTCCATGGGTTTTATTTTCGACATGATGAAGAAGGATAAAGAATTTAATAACTTGCAAAAAAAATGAGCAGCAAGCTCTTGGAAAGCTTACTACTCAACGGGTTGAAAATTAATTGGTTGGAGCTTTATTTTATCACATTTTAGTATGTGAGACAAGAACCTTTGTTCTTGTCGTGATGGCTAAGAATAGCGCATTGTTTCCATTCCCCCGCCAAAAAATGATTCTTAGCTGTCACGATGCGAATGAAACAGCATCAGAATGGCGGTGAAAAAATGAAGGATATTCAAAAAATTAAAGATCTTCGCGATGAAGCTTGGGGACTTGCATATGATTTGGAAATAAATTCATCTAAAGAAGAGAAAGAAATCTTGTCTGATTTATCCAATGATATCAATAAATCCATTGTCAGAATTAACGATTATAAAAAAATTGAAAAAAGCCCACTGGCAAAAGTGAGCTTTAAGGAATCCACAATTTAATTTACTTGCTTTCATTTTAGTGGATTCCCTTCAAAAAATCAAATGGAGGAATAAACATGATTGAAACAATGTTTAGCGGTAAAAAGTTTGATCAGCAGCGTCTCACTAAAGCAGGCGGTCAAATCACAATTAAACCTAATGGTATGCCAGTATTTCAGTTTAAATCCAAAGAACAATTTTTGAAGTATAACGAACTGGGAAAACGCAAGGAGGTATCTGCATGAAAACAATCAAGTTATTGCAGCTCACTCTTAAAAATTTCAAAGGTGTAAAATGCTTCACCTTTGATGCACAGGGTGAAAACGTAAAAGTATACGGTGATAATGCCACAGGAAAAACAACCTTGTTCGATGGGTTTATATGGCTTCTCTTTGATAAAGACAGTCAAAACAAGAAAGATTTTCAAATCAAAACGCTTAGTAATTCCGGAGACAATTATCGTGGATTAGATCATGAAGTTGAAGGTTCATTCCTTATAAACGACAAGAAACTCACTTTAAGAAAAGTTTTCTCAGAGAAATGGACGAAAAAACGTGGAGCAGCACAAGCTGAGTTCAGCGGTCACTCAACGGATTACTTTATCGATAGTGTTCCTGCAAAGAAAAAGGATTTTGTTGATAAGGTCGCTGGGATAGTTGATGAAGATATTTTTAAACTTCTAACTTCACCAGCATATTTCAATGAGCAGTTGCATTGGCAAAAACGTCGTGAAATTTTACTTGCGGTTTGTGGCGGGATTACAGATCAGGAAGTAATTGAGAGCAATAAAAAATTAGATAAACTTCCATCCATCTTAAGGGATAGAAGCATTGAGGATCACCGTAAAGTGATTGTTGCTAAACGCGCTGAGATTAATAAAGAATTGGATCGTATTCCAATTAGAATCGATGAAGTGCAAAGAACTATACCGGATGTAGCCGACTTAGATCAAGAAAGCATAAATGATGAAATTACTTACTTAAAACGTGAGATTGAAGAAAAAGAAAAAGAGATAAGCCGCATTCAAACCGGTGGAGAGGTTGCGAATAAGGAAAAACAACTTCGTGAAATTGAAAGCGAGATTATCAATATAAAAAACGAGTTTCAATCAGCTTCGCATGTGAAAGTAAATGAACAAAGAAGACATCTTTTTGAACTTCAGAATGATTTAGACACATTGAATCATGAAGTTAAAAGGAAGGAGAGACAAATCCTTTCTAACAAAGAAATATCAAATAATCACTCGAGCGGAACACAGCGCTTAAGAGAAGACTGGCATGCAGTAAATAACCGGCAGTTTGAAAACGTTCATAATACAGATTGCCCTACTTGTGGACAAGCTCTTCCAGAAGAACAAATTCAAGCAGCTCATGACAATGCCTTGGCATCCTTCAATCTAAGGAAATCTAAAGAACTTGAAGAGATTTCACATAAAGGCAAGGTTAACACTCAAAGGGTGAAAGATATTGAAGAGAAAAACTCCCTCCTGCAGCAAGAAATCAATGATCTATTAACTTCATTAACTTCTAAGCAAGAAGAGATTAATGGAGTTGAAGAGTTAATTAGCTCTCTGCAAAAAGAAGTGAAAGACTTTGGTTCCGATCCCGTTTACACAGCAAAGAAAGAACAGGCTCTAAAAATTGAATCTGAGATTCAGGAATTACAATCTTCAGTAAATCAGGCGTTAACAAAAGCAAGAGATGAGCTGTCCAGGTTAAAGGTTGAATTGAATAGTCTTCAGCAGGACATCTCTAAATTCAATTTGGTTAAACAAGCTGAGAGTCGAATTGAAGAATTAGAAGCGCAAGAAAAAGAATTAGCCGGCCAATTTGAAGACCTGGAGCAGGAACTGTACTTAACAGAAGAGTTCATACGCACAAAAGTTAACCTCCTTGAAGATAAAATCAATTCAAAATTCAAATACGCTCGGTTCAACTTGTTCAAAACAAATATTAATGGCGGCTTAGAAGAAATTTGTGACACGACCTATAAAGGTGTTCCTTATAGCACTGGCTTAAATAATGCTGCACGAATCAATATCGGCTTGGACATTATTAACACGCTTTCTGATCACCACGGTGTATCGGCACCAATATTCGTAGATAACAGTGAGGCGGTAACTCAATTAATTGAAGTTAAATCTCAGGTTGTTAGCTTAGTTGTTTCAGAGGCTGATAAAGAGCTTAGGGTTGAATACGGTAAGCACCTAGATAAGGAGGCCATCTGATTTGACAAATCAACTAGCAATCATTCAAAAAGACATAACAGACAGTGTTAACAGTAAAATAGGAGAATTGCAAAAAGAGGGGTTAGTAGTCCCTCCTAATTACAACGCAAGCAACGCGCTAAAATCGGCATTTTTTAAGCTTCAAGAGGTTAAAGATCGTAACGGAAAACCCGCGCTTGAAGTTTGTACAAGAGAGTCAATTGCTAACTCATTGCTTGACATGGTTGTTCAAGGTTTAAGTCCAGCCAAGACACAATGTTACTTTATTGTTTATGGCACTCAATTACAACTGAATCGTTCTTATTTTGGTACACAGGCAGTCCTTAAGAGATTAACCAATGTAAAGGACATCTGGGCAAACGTCATTTTTGATGGTGATGTATTCGATTATGAAATTGCTGGTGGCCGGGAAAAGTTGATTAAGCACGAAACAAACTTTTTAAATCGTGATAACGACATTTTAGGAGCTTATGCAGTAGTCAAAACCAATGATGATGATGAAATACTGACAGTCATGACTAGAAAAGAAATTGATACATCGTGGAGCCAAGCGAAAACAACGAACGTACAAAAAAAGTTTCCGCAAGAAATGGCCAAGCGTACAGTCATCAATCGCGCAGCTAAAGCTTTTATTAATACAAGTGATGACAGTGATCTGCTTGTAGAAGCAATCAATAATTCAACCGAAAATGAGTACGATAATGAGCGTGTTGATGTCTCTCCTGAAGCGGAGGCACAGCAACAGATTGAAGAAAACGCGAACTCTGAAATTATCGACATTGAATATAGCGAAGTTAATGAAGAGGTTGAAAAAAAACAACCTGAGCACCTACAAAATAAACAAAAACAAAGTGCATTTGAATTTGAAAAAGACGGTCCAGACTTTTGATTGAAATAACAGCTCTCGCTTCCAGTAGCAAGGGGAACTGCTATCGGGTGACTGATGGCACGACTCCTCTCCTGCTTGAATGCGGTATCAACTATAGGGAGATTCAAAAGGGCTTTGAATTTAAGATGTCAGAGGTAGCAGGCTGCCTAGTAACACATGAACATGGTGATCACTGTAAATCGATAAAAGATGTTTTAAAGGCCGGCATAAATTGTTACATATCAAATGGTACTGCAGCAGCGATTGGCATACAGCACCACAGAATAAAACCAGTTAAAGCCAAGGAACAATTTAACATCGGTACTTGGACTGTATTGCCCTTTGATGTGCAGCATGATGTTTCTGAACCATTAGGGTTTCTACTTGCAAATAAAGCCGGTGAGAAGCTTTTATTCGCTACAGATACTTACTACATTCGATACAAGTTTAAAGGCCTTACACACCTGCTTGTAGAGTGTAATTACTCAATGGAGATATTAAACGAAAATATTGTTCGAGGTTCAGTCCCAGCAGTTATGAAAAAGCGGCTTATGAGGTCACATTTTAGCTTAGAAAATGTCAAAGAGTTTTTAAAAGAAAATGACTTGTCTGAAGTACAAGAAATATGGTTGCTCCATTTAAGTGATAGCAATAGCAACGCTGAGTTATTTAAGCAGCAGATCATGGAGCTAACAGGAAAAGTTGTCTATGTCCCAGGGTGAATATGAAGTTCCAATCCCTTACTGCTACTTATGGATGACTGAGGGTGTGATGAACAGGGTTGAGGTATTCAAGGGATATGTTATTGGGTATCTGAAGAGCTCTGAGCCTGATATGGAGCTCATTAGAATTGAGGGCATGAAAGCAATCTGTAAGAAAAAGAAGTGAGGGATGGTCATGGATGGCTAATGTACAACTGGAAAATGGCTTTATACGTATTGCAACTGAGCTAATGGACGAAATCATTAGGAGAGATTTTTCCAAGCGACAATTAGCAATCCTTCACTTCATCATCCGGTTATCTTATGGATGCCAAAAGAAAGATTGCATAGTGGAAAAGCTAAGTGATTTCGAAATAGCTGGTGTTTATAAGACTGATGTTAAGAAAGAATTAAAGTTCCTCTCTGAATCAAAAGTGATTGTCTGGGACCATAATCAAAATCTGTTTTCAGTAAATAAAGATTATGAAAAATGGCAAATTACTCCTTCAAAAGGGTGGGATTCAGAGCGTATGGATAAGTTATTGCACCATAATATAAAACGAAAAAAAGTTAGTAAAACACTAACTGACTTAGAAAACATAGTTAGTAAAACACTAACTGAAATCGGTATAAAAGTTAGTAAAACACTAACTAGTGAGTTAGTAAAACACTTACTAGAAGACTCCCCAAACGCTTGGGAGAGTAAGAGTGAAGAGGTCCTTAAAGATATTATTAAAGATATATATTTAAAGATAAATAAAGAGGAGGAGGAGATAAGCATCGTGGAACGCATAATAATTCTTTTACAGAAAAGCAAAATCTTAGAACCGAATGACATTACAGAATTTCTCCGAGACGATATTGAGGATGTGATAAATAACTTTGGTTTTGAACAACCAGAGGAAATGATCATAGAGGCTATCAAAGATGCTGCCCGCGTAAATGGACGAACTTGGAAGTATGTTTACAAAAAGTTAGTTGCTTGGAAAAAGCAAGGATTCAAAACTCCTTCGGATTTAGAGCGAGATTCGGGACAGGAGGTAACCCATGGTGCAACGATTCACCAGTATCGCAGAGGTCATGCAAAGCCTGCACGAAAAGCAGAAGACTCAATTACCGGAGGACAAATCGGCTGGATTGGAAGAAACAAAAAGGTTTAACTGCGTTAAGTGCAAAGATCTGAAGCTTATTCTTTACAGGGTTCACAAAGATACAGCATGGATTGAAGAAAAAGTGGTTGTAAATGGGGAGGAGCAGTACATTTCTGTTCCTGAAAACATGGTTCTTGAAGACGATTTGCTTACTGGGAAAATCTGCACTCCTGATAAGGCGTGGGAGTGGAAAGACTCCTATTCCAAACAGTGCGACTGTATAAACCAGGTGAGGATTAGAAACCTCTTGAAGGCAAGTGAAATAACAGACGCGTTTAAAAAGCTCGGCTTTCGCTCATTTGTTGTAGATGACAAGCCTCAAGTGATTGTAGATGCATACCAATGTGCATTGAATTACTTTAAAGAGTTCGCGGAGATCAGGAAGGAACGTTGCAATAGCATCTCACTCCTAGGTCAACCGGGATCAGGAAAGACACATTTGCTGACAGCCATTGCAAATAATCTGATTAGCAAAGGGATTTCAGTTCTTTACTTCCCCTACGTGGAAGGGTTCAACGATCTTAAGGACGACTTTAGCAAACTGGAAGAGAAGCTTGAACGCATGAAAAAAGTGGATGTCTTGTTTGTGGATGATCTGTTCAAACCAGCAAAGGGTGTGCCAAGAGCAACGGAGTGGACGGTTGAGCAAATTTACGCAGTCATCAACTACAGGTATCTGAATCACATGCCAATCCTTATTTCTTCAGAGCTTACTGTGGACGAGCTGGTTGACGTGGATGAGGCGCTCGGTACACGTATTTATCAAATGTGCAAAGAATTTACAGTGGTCATTAAAGGTGATCGAAAACAACTAAATCATAGATTGGAAGGGTTAGAGAATGTGTAATTTATGCAACGGAACGCATGTTGTACATGTAGACACTCAATCCTCTATAAGCTTTCATAATTGCCCGAATTGCGGGCCTGAGAGCAAAGAAAATCAAAAGGCAAGGTATGAGCTTCTGTACGCTAAGCTTGCTGAAGCTGAGATGAGATTAGCATTAGGGAGTGTGTCGTAATGACAGTAACTGAAAATCGCTTGAGACAAGCTGTTGAACAGCGCAAGGACGAGCTTAAGTCAGAGCTAATGAGATATGGCTATTTTAAAACCCCTGATGGGAAGCAGCTATATGAGCTTACATTGTCGGATTTAGAAGAGATTCATATAAACGTAAAGTGTGACTTCGGAAGAGAGATGTCAAAGGTAGAAGGTGCTTAATGAGCCAAATATGCGTATTGAAGTCTGGCAGCAAGCTGGAGCTTGTAAGAAGGGTCATTGAGTTGGAAAAGCGAGGATATGAATGTGTTGCTCCTATAAGCTCAAAGAAATTAGTGAATAAGCTTTGGAAGCGTTCATACGGCAGGTATCAATGCTACAGAAGAGACTTTATCCGAACAGAAGAACATGAATTGTTCATGGTGAAGATGATCAGGGAGGAGACCGGATGATTCAGTTCACAGTTTATGGAGAACCAGTCGCTCAAGGACGGCCCAGGGCATCTACCATTCACGGCAGGGTGCAAATGTATGATCCTGCTAAGTCTAGGGACTTTAAGAAGTACGTGAAGTTAGTTGCTTCACAACACCGTCCTAAAACATTACTGCAAGGTGCTTTAACTTTAAAAGTCGTAATTTTCAAACCGACATTAAAAAGCTTCTCCAAGAAAAAAGCAGCAGCTGCTGAAAATGGTGAGCTTAGGCCGGTTACAAAACCTGATGTTGATAACTACGTGAAAGCCGTTAAGGATGCATGCAACAAAGTTCTCTGGCACGATGACAGCCAAGTCGTGGATCTACATATCAGCAAGTACTACAGCGAAAACCCACGAATTGAAATCACTGTTGATTCTTTAAAAGAGCATCAGGAACAAACGAAACTCACAATCTAGGAGGAAAAAACATGCCACAAAAAATTATTGATCTTAATAGCTTCGCTGAAGGAGCAATGGCTGAACGCTTTGATGTTGAATTGCAAAAGATTCTTGAAAACATTGCTGATCCTAATACGGATGCCAAGAAGGTTCGAAAGCTTACTCTTACGATATCTTTAAAAGCTGATGACAAACGGGATCTTGTATTAACAAATGTAATTGCAAAGTCTACCCTTGCTCCAGCAAAAGAAATTGAAGCTAAGCTTCTCATGGATCTAGACGGTCGAGGTAAGGTTACCGGGGCAGAACTGAAATCAGGTGTTAGAGGTCAAACATACATCACTGAAGAAGGCGATGTTGCTGACGATCGAGGTCAAAAGATTATCAATTTGAAACAGCAGTCCAAATAATAAAAAACAATCGGAGGAATGGGAATGATTAAAGAAGCCTTGCAATACTTAATTAACTTGGGAAACGTTGAAACAAATGAGATCGATGGACAAACCTTTTCTACCCAGCAGCTACAATTGATCCGAGAAGCAACACCATCAGCATTGAAGGTTAGAAGTCTCTCAGGACTGGTTGAGTATCTACAATCAGGCTTTGATGATGACGCGTTTGAGAAGAGAATGGTCCAGGTCATCAGTCCAACAGAAGTCATTGCCTTCAGTACCTTTAACGGAAACTACAACCGAAATGATTATATCCAAGCAACTGCGATGATTCCTTCGTTTGACTTTGATCACTGGTACGATTCAGAGTCATTCAACATCAAACTGCAATCCGTGTTTGTGAAAAATGAAGATCGTGACATCATGCTGCAGGTTGTAGGAAACATCAAAGAAGAGGATGTCCGTACAGTAGGAGATGACGGAGTTTCACAAGCTGTTTCAGCAAAAGTCGGTGTTGCAACGGTCGCAACGGTTCAAGTACCTAACCCAGTGGTCTTAAAGCCATACCGTACCTTTGTTGAAGTAGATCAGCCGGAAAGTGATTTTATCTTCCGCATGAAGAATGGTCCCAGATGCGCGTTGTTTGCAGCTGATGGGGGAGCATGGAAGATTACAGCCATGAGAAACGTGAAAGATTACCTGCAGATTGCATTAGAAAAAGAAATAGAGTCTGGGAAAATCATTATCATCGCTTAATCATGGAAAACGTTCTAATCGCTGACGACCGTCCGGATTGGATCAAAGCAGAAGATAGGGTAATGGCGTGTGCTGCACGCTGTTCCCTTTTCAAAAAATGCTCGAGTCGCATTGGTTTTGATTGTAAGAAACTTGGAGGCTCAGAGATTCCTAAAATAAGAGGAGGCTCTTATGAAAAAGAAAAACCCCGTTATTGAAAAAGCAAGGCAAGAAGGTTACAACCAAGGATTTGAAAACGGCTTTAAGAGTGGAACGGATATCGGAAAAGATGAAGCCTGCAAGATCCTAGCTATGAAATTTGATGGCTTGGAAAAGGTACCAGGTATAGGACCTAAGATGCTACAGAAAATCGTTACTCACTTTGGCGGCGAATACTTCAAGGAGGTTCCAGATGAATCTGAAAAATCTGTTTGATATGCAAAGAGTGCTTCGGGACCGGATTAGATATAAGAAACAGGATCGTTTTGAGAAATTAATACTTGCTCTAATAGTTGAGTGTGGGGAATGCGCGAATGAATGGAGAGGCTTTAAGTTCTGGAGTAAAAACCAAAAATCAAGAACTGAGGAAAATGCGACTTGTACTGTTTGTGATGGAACTGGTGATTTGAATTATGAGATGGTTCAAGAAGATGCAGAGGGCAATGGAAATCATGAGTATATTGATTGCGAAGTGTGCGATTGTTCAGGAGTAATCGATGTAAGAAACCCACTCCTAGAAGAGTACGTTGATAAACTACATTTCATTTTAGAATTAGGCATTGAAATTGCTGATGAAATAGGATTCGATGTTTGGGAGTATTTCAATGGGATTGAAGTACAGAAAAAGCTTCAGGTCGCACCTACAAAAACAATAACCGGTCAATTTATATTAGTTGCAAACTATGCTGCACAACTTAATTATGATGATTACTATTGCGAACTATTTGCCGCATATCTGAATTTAGGAGAAATGTTAGGTTTCACAGATGAACAAATAGAACAAGCCTACTACACCAAGAATGCAGTTAATCACCAAAGGCAAAAACAAGGTTATTAAAAAATCAATGGTGAGGTGTATGAAAATGAAATTATGCCTGGAATGTAAAGTAAAGCCTGCATGTCATTGGAACCGGTCGTTTTGTGAAAGTTGCATGACTGTCCTTCTTATCGAAAAGGTTAAGGAGGAAGATGAGAAATGACTATTTTCATTCTAACCATCATTGGGGTCATCCTATATGCATTCACTGAGTGGGCAAAGCATGAAATGGAACAGGAGCGTAAGGCTCGGGTTGAATACGTGAAACAAAAACAAAATGCAAAAGTTGATTTTTGCGCAGAGTGCTACTTCCAAAAAACTGTTGAGTACAGCGAAGAAGAAAACCTGTGGATCTGTGATAGTTGCAGGTGAAATTCTTCAAAGGCTTGATGTGGGCGGCAGTCTTATCAATACCTTTGTGGTTTAGCTTTTTCGGCTGGATAAAGATTTTGAAAGGATTGTTTATATAATGCTTCAGCAAGAACAACTGACAATCTTTCATATGTTTGAAGAATTGGAAACACTGGATTTTGATATCAATATCATCCTTGGCCGGGCTAGAAAATTACTTCAAGAATACATAGGAAAGTCCGGCAGCTTTTTTATAAAAGAATACGCCATTCAAAGGTGTAACGATAATCAGTATGTTCCAGAGAGCGGTGCGGTGCTTTTCATATCGCTTGATACAGGCTCACACTTCGTTCAACTAAGCTTGGCGAGTAAAACACTCTTTGAGACTGAAAAAGGCATGGAGTACATTCAATGGCATTGTATGAATAGAGTCAGTCATTATACAGCTTGGGAAGAAATGAACAGTTCACCTTTTCTCTATGGTGAAGAGTTTGTGAGAAATAGAGATTTTAACAGTGTGAATGTTGAGGGAGTTTTAATTTCCGGTAATGAGGAAATAGCTGCGGATCTGCTGGAGCAAGTGAAGATATATGAATGGTGAAAGGAGCGATTAAGTATGACAACTACAGAAGGAATGGAAATGAAATATACAGTTGTGAATAATGAAGACATTGAAAAGTATCTTCATCCAAATCTTCAAAGAGAATTAAATAGATTATTGGGATACGTGAGTGGGAACAAGGAGGCTTTTGAAGGAAAAAAGGTTGAAAATACTTATCTTGTCATAAATACCGATGAACCGTATGTAAATGAAATTACCGAAATAATGAAAAAGAATGGCCATTGGGGATAATGAAATTCTTCAGAGGATTGATGTTTGCAACGCTGCTGCTATCAATATCTTTGTGAATGACCTTTTTCAGATGGATAAAGATCTTGAAATCAGAAATTTGAAAGGGCTGGTGAATTTCTTCTTTCAATAGCTGAACTATTTAAAGAAGTACACCTCTGATATTCAAAGATTACTTTATCTAATTTCTGGCTATACAACAGAGTATCCGGACTACTGAAACCTTGTTTTTCAGCAATCTCAATCATTATTGCTCTAAGAATATTGATCTCTGTTAATAAATCATTTTGATCTAAATGCAATTTTTTCACTCCAACACTAAATTATCATAAGCATAATGGGGCGGGTTATTAGGATTACTATTATTGCTTATTAATGAAAAAAATGGAATGTATTCGACAAAACTTTTTGAATTTCGACATAAACTATAAATTTCTAGTAACTAATGACCTATTGTAGAACTGTAAAAATAATATGTGAGTTGAGGACCTAGAAGGCTTATGGAAATAGCATGTAAACTACTTTGTTGATGTTGACCATTTATAATAATTAGTTTTGAACTTGAAGATGAAATACAAAAAAATCCACCAATTAAGGTGGTATTAGGAGTAATAAATGGTCTGTTAGGTTAGTGTATGTAATTTATAAAAAAGGGTGCTTTTTTTCACTCCACAATAAAAAAGCCACCAATTTTGGTGACCGAAAAATATACCAGAAGAGGAAATAGTTTAGTCAATATAGGATATGCAACAACCGAAAAAAAGTTCAAAACAGATGTGGTTGTTTCGTGAAATATGAAGATGAATATACAATCAAACATCTTAGTAGTTTGATTGACTAAATCTAACATGGGGTGCATGTATGAACATTAACGAGAGATTACAGGAGATTGAAGAAGAATGGAAGCTGAAAAATAATCCGTTTGCAGAAGAAAATATAGGCGGTGCGATTTCAGGTGAAAACGTGCATTGGCTTATTTCCACAATCAAGCAGCTTCAGGAGGAAAAATGGCAATATAAAACAAGTTTAAACTTGTGGCAACGATTGGCAGATGAACATAAAGAACGCATTACCGAACTCGAACAAGAAAAACGGAAAATCACCGCAGCGCATGAAGCGTTTTTGCAAGAGCTGAAAAAAGAACATTTATACAGTGTTAGAACTGCGAGTGGACGTGCAGTAGGCAGACTAATCATGAATTATAACGAACGATTTGCTTTCATCCATCTTGCCGAACAGGATAGAACATTTTTTGTGATGATTGAAGGAAATGATCCTATTGTTATAACCGTTAAAAATGATGTAAACAGACCCAAATATATAGACTGTCACAGCGTTCTGGAGCAATGGGTGACTGATAAATTTGACTACAGACCATACGATTATTGGGAAATTGACACTTGCGAAAAACACAATATTTAATGTCACATTTCGACCATATTGCGAAATATTGAACCCTGATGCAGAATAGGAGGATTTAAAATGGCTAGTTGTCTTGATTGTGGCGAATGGTTGAAAGACGTTAGAGAGTGGTTTTGTGAACCTTGTACAGATAAATGGGTGGAAATCGGTAAAAAAACTGAGGAGGCAATGAAGAATGACAAGAGAATACGTGCTAACAGGCAAAAACGGTCAGACAGTAAAGCTTAGTGGCAAAAATATTTTTGGTCTTTGGTGCTACTTGTATAGTAAAGGCTTCCGACACCAAAAACAGGCGAAATTGAGCGCGGGGGTGGAACCTGAATGAAACGCCTGAAATTTGAAATGTGGAGATATGAGCGCAAACCTGGTGAATTTGATGGTGTAATGTCCAGATTCACAGACGGAAAGGGAACATGGAGTGATTCTTGGTGGTGCAGTCCTCCAAAATCAATTGACCATGTGGGGGAAGAATACCTTCAGCAACCGCACCGACACCCGAATGTTAGAACGAAAATACATGATACGTTTATCAAACGCAGGTATAAAGAAGAAATGATGAAATTAAGCGCGGGGGTGGAGGGATAATGGATGTTACAAAGATACCGACAGCTAAAACTTTATACGCCAAGAGGTTTGATGATGATAGTTTGTTCAGCGTTCACAAGTAGCAAAAACGGCGGAGTTATAGGCATTGCTAAAGACGGTGAAAAGGCAATTCTTAAAGATGGCACTTTTAAATTGTGTAGAAAATAATACGGATCAGGAGGAAAGGGAATGAATTTCTTTCAACAGATGGAGCAGCTTCAAGCTACACTCAGAGACATCGCACCTGTTATGTGGTCTTATTACAACAATTTGTTAAAACAAGGATTTAGCAAGGATCAGGCATTCACATTAACAGTAGAAATGCAGAAGGCTTTAATGAATTCCGGTCCAAAGAAATAAGCCAGGTATGGTGGCCACCTGGCTTGCCAAGGAAACAAAGGTTAAACCACTCTGTAGGAGTCCTTGGTGTTAAAAGTATTTGTGAATGCTTAATGAAATATGCAAAAAAGCCAAGATTTCTCTCGGCTCAACCTAAATTAAGTATACACTAGGGGGCGATCTTGGTGAAGGTCGATATAGAGACGATGACCGCGGAAATTAACTTGATGAATAATGCAACCTACATTGTTAAAGATGGAACTTTAAAACAGGTCCCAGCGCCTGCTGATGGATATGGAAAACAAGTGATCAGTTGGCAAGGGGGCAAACCTTGCCACGGTAAATTAGAAACGGATATTAAGTTTTAAAGATGAAAAACGAAGAAACGAGGTTATGTATAATTTACTTGTATTGATAGAGCACCTTTGATTAAGACTATATGGCTGAAATAAATACCTAATATACAATAGAAAATGCCACATTCCAGATCAATGAAGGAGTGTGACATCTCTATATACCCTATTTATGTTTAATTTATTTATGACGCCTTAGGGAGTAAATCAAGCCTCCCAGCGCCATAAATAAATTCACCTGTAATAAAAATACTTTATTTAAAATACTTTCTGATTTTTGACGATAAATAAATAACAAGTAAACCACTTAAAACACTATTAAGAAAGGTAGCTACATTATCAAAAAAATAATCCATTTATTTAAACACCCCGATCTAGATGTAGATATAGATCAGGCGAATTTATTTATTGGTACTTTTATTTTATGTCAAATGTAGTTTTTGTTACTCGTTTTTAAAGAAATACAGAATAAAATAAGCTTATCGGAAAAACCGAGAGCACTGAGCGAGCGCATTCCGCGTTTGTTTGGTGCTCTTTTTATTTATCAAATTAATAAGTTTACTCTTTGCAACGAAATTACCTTTAAAACAATAATTTGGCAACCAAAGGGGCAATGGGGATGAATGATTCCTTTAAAGAGCAATTAAGGAGATGGAAAAAGGATCATCAGGAAGTTAAGCAGCTAAGACAAGTAAAGAAGAAACAACCTGCAAAGAAAAAGGAAGAGCTGTCTGAGGGAGAGCTTGTTTATCTAATGGGAATGAACAGAAAGACCTTAAAGCGCGGCAGAGGCGGAGCTTACAAATAATAAAGGGAGCTGGTCATGTTGAAAAAATTGTTATGGGAATATAAACAGTCCTTACGTTTCGCGAGACAAATGAAAAAGAAATTACAGTCAATTGCAAAGCCTACTCTACGTGATCAAGAAGACATTACAATCATCAACAGCATGATCAGCGACCTTGAATACGAAATTGAATGGCTTATCTCCGGCCGTAATCCAGATGCAAGGCGTGGAATCGATAAGAACGGGGTGTATTTGACGGATCCGGCCATTCTGGATGTCTTGCCTGTTCATCAGACTTATAAGGCCATAGCGAAGAACCTGAGTGATTTTGAGAAGGAATTAATTGAGGATGCACTCTGCACCCTGTCAGAAAGGGAAAAGGATGCATTTCTAATGATTAAGGTTGAGGGATTAACATTTGAATATGCTGCAGAACTAATGGGGATTAAGAAAACATCAGTTCAGAACCATGTTGAGCGAGCTATTAAGAAAATCGAGCATCGAAAAAAGGAGAGCCTTTTTCTAGTTTCATAGAAAGGGTTCTTTTTTGTGGTACAAATGATGTATATATGAGAATCTAATTTTATTAGAAAATATTTCAATTATTACCTCTTTTTCCTTATACTAAGTTAGGGGGGAGGTGATATTAATGGGATTTACTTATGAGCAATTTAAGCAAATCGTTACCAGAAGACAGATTGATGGTCATAGAGAATTTGCCTCTGTCATAAGCAATATTGAGAAATTCTACGGTGAAGATTCAATTAAAATCTTTTATCCAAAAAACGTTGAAAATGAAAAACCTGTAGAATTACTTTTTTTACTTAAATCAGGTTTACTCGCAATCACAATAAATGAACATAAAGAAGTTTCGTATGAGCACATTTACTCTAAAGTGGATTCGAAAAAGCTATATAATAGTCGTCATGACCATAGTAATCACGTACTGGAAATTAAATTTGAAAACGGAAAATTGTTAACCTTAGACGGGTTAAAGGATTCGAATTATGATTTCAGAGATGATTACGTAGAAGTGATTAAAGAGTTTTATAGAGCATTATAAACACAAGCATCCTTTCGAGGATGCTTTTTTATATGGGGTGAAAATATGTTAAACGTTAAAAGAGTTTTCCCGGGACCGACAAACGGACTAATTAAATGGCTAGAAGACAATTTTCATGAAATTAATGGATTTGTAGCAGTCTTCGATTTGAAAGACGGTACAACCATGACAGTCTATGATTCTCATACTTATGTTCAAGCTGTAGGAATGACTGAGGTTGCAAAAGATACTATTCACCAGTTAGCACATAATGATGAGTTTATTCCAAAGAAATAAATAGAAATCGATTCTGTCAGAGGGGGTTTAGGTGATGCGGTAATGAATTGGGATGAGATTAAAAGTGAGTTTGAATCAACTAATGTCACATTAAAGGCTCTTGCTGAAAAGCATGACATAAAACTCGGAACCTTAAAGAGCAGGAAAAGCCGGGATGGATGGTCCAGAGATGCAACTAAAAAGGATGCAACCATAAAGAAAAAGGTTGCAACCCCAAAAGAGAAAGATGCATCTAAAAATGATCATGTGATTGAGGCAGAAGAGCTTACTGAGAAACAGCGTCTTTTCTGTCTTTATTACGTTAAATCCTTTAATGCAACTCAATCAGCAATTAATGCCGGATATGCAACAATGAGTGCTCATGTTGAAGGCAGCAGGTTGCTAAAGAATGATAAGGTTTCTGTGGAAATTAGGCGAATCAAACAAAGCATGACAGATGAGCTCTATATAGAGGCAATGGATGTGCTTAGCAAGTACGTTAAGATAGCCTTCTCCAACATAACGGACTTCCTTACATTCGGCCAAAAAGAAGTCGAGGTTATGGGCCCATTTGGTCCAGTTAAGGATGAGAATGGCAACCAAATATGGAAAGAAGTAAACTATGTAGATTTTAAGGACTCTGGATTTGTTGATGGGACGATTATATCTGAGGTTAAGCAGGGGAAAGATGGCGTCTCAATTAAGCTGGAAGATCGCATGAAGGCTATGGAGAAGCTTTCCCTATACTTTGACCTGTTCCCCGATAAATTTAAACGTCAAATTGAGGAAGAAAAGTTGAAGCTAGCTCAAGCTAAGATTCATAAAGAAGTTGATGAACAGGAAAAAGACGTGGCGGCTGCATTAAGGGGGTTAGTCAATGGAATTAACACCCAAACAGATTGAAGTAGTCGAGAGTGTTAGAGGTGAAGATCCTAAGATCCTTCTTCTAAGTGGGGCAAAGCGTGCAGGCAAAACCTTTATTGCTCTTCTTTTGTTCCTGGCACATGTTGCAAAGTATGAGAACCAAGGTATAGCGTTTATCATCGGCGGCGCAACATATTCATCCATATGGCGGAACATTCTTGATGATATGGAGAAGATTATTGGCCGAGATATTAAATTAGATAAAAAGAATTCATTCACTTTATTCGGCAATAAAATTTATGTTTTTGATGGATCTAAATCAGATTCATGGAAAAAGGCACGTGGATTTACAGCAGCCGGTGCACTAATGAATGAGGGAACAGCACTTCATGACATGTTCATAAAAGAAGTTATCTCACGTTGCTCATATAAAGGAGCACGTATCATTATCGATACAAACCCAGAGAATCCGGCTCATCCTGTTAAAGAAGATCTTATAGATAAAGACGGACAAACGTTAGACAGCGGACGCCTGAATATCAGAGCGTTCCATTTTACGTTGTACGATAATATCTTTTTGGATCCTGAGTATGTCGAGAGTATTGTAGCTTCTACTCCCTCTGGAATGTTTACTGATCGAGATATTAAAGGGCAATGGGTAGCAGCTGAAGGTGTTATCTATAAGGACTTTGACCAAAACATCCATTATGTAACATCTGCAGAGGCTGATAAACTCAATTTCGTTCGTTACTGGGCCGGAGTTGACTGGGGATATGAACATCCAGGCTCCATTGTGGTCATTGGAGAAGATGACAAAGGTGATTTGTATCTGCTGGAAGAGCATGCTAAGCAGCATGAAGAAATCGACTACTGGGTAACGGTAGCAAATGGTGTTAAGAGTCGTTACGGAAATATTAATTTCTACTGTGATACAGCACGGCCGGAGCACATCATCCGTTTCAGAAGAGAGCGAATCAGAGCCATTAATGCTGATAAAGCTGTCGTTTCGGGGATTGAAGAAGTGGCCAGATTGTTCAAAAAGCGCAAATTGAAAGTAGTGAAAGATAGTGTTGACCGGTTCAAGAAAGAGATTTTCATGTACGTCTGGAATGCGAAGACAGGGGAACCGGTAAAGGAATGGGATGATGTGCTTGATGCTATTCGCTATGCAATATACACCCATTTGAAACCAAAAAGAAGAAAGACAGGCTAGGGGTGAAAAAATGAGGAAATTCAAAAAGCAGATTGATGAAAATGGAATAGATGAAACCTTGATTTCCGAAATTCTCACTGCTCATTCAGAGGACCATAAACGAATGAAGGGTCTATACGAACGCTATAAGGCAGATGTAGATGGTCCTAAAATTTTTATGCGTTCTGCTGTTGCATACGACGGGTTCGGAGAAGCCAAGGACATTCTGCGACTGGATGACAAAGTTGATAACAGGCTCAATAATGCTTTTGATGCTGATATTGTCGACACGAAAATAGGTTACATGTTTGGGCACCCGATTAGCTATGATGTCGACAAAAGCAATGAGTCCTTAAAACAAGTAATTGAAGAATTTTTGATTCGGAATAATACTGAGGATGCAGATTCTGAACTTGGGAAAATGGCCGCAATATGCGGAAGAGCTTCACGTCTACTATATTTGGACACCGAGGGCAAGGAATGCATTAAAAATTTAGATCCTTGGGAAACGGTATTCATAGGAGAAGATATTCACGAACCTGCTTATTCACTTTGGGCATACAAGGTCGGGGACATGCAGCATGTTGAGTTTTATGACGATTCCGATGTGTATGTATTCGTCAATGGTGAATTTGTGGATGTGTATCCCCATTTATTTGATCACAACCCACTCTACGGAGTAGCCAATAATAAGGAGATGAAAGCAGATGCTGAAAAGGTGCTTGCGCTTATCGATGCGTACGACCGCACACTTTCAGACGCTTCCAATGAAATAGAGCAGTATCGCCTGGCTTACTTACTATTAAAAGGAATGGGCGCAGACGAAGATACGTTGAAAGATGTTAAGAAGTCAGGGATTTTTGAATTGATTGACGAAAGTGATGACGTGAAGTATCTGACAAAAGATATTAATGACGGAATGATTGAGAACCATCTGAACCGATTGGAAGAAAATATCCTGCGCTTTGCTAAGTCGGTAAATTTCAGTGACGAATCATTTAGCGGCACGATTACAGGTGTTGCGATGCGATTCAAGCTCCTTGCTCTCGAGAATAAGTGCATCACGATGGAGCGTAAATTCAATGCTGCCCTTAGATACCAATTTAAAGTCTTGTTTAGTACATGGTCAAAACGGAAAGGATTTAATTCTGATGATTACCTGCAAGTATGGTTTGGTTGGAAACGTAATCTTCCAGCAAACTTATTAGATGAGGCCCAAACAACGGCAGCATTTAAAGGTCACATAAGTGAAAGAACACGACTATCCATGCTTACACAAGTAGACGACGTAGAGTATGAATTAAAAGAAATGCAGAAGGATGCAGTACTTTATGGAAACAGGTTAGAACCGTTAGATACTGATCTTGAACACTTTGGAAATGAGAAGAATAATTCAGAAGCTGATGCAAATGAAAACGATGACACTCACCCTTGCAATGTCTGTGGTGGTAGCGGTAAGGTATCGAGCCCAAAAACAGGAAACCAAATCCAATGTACAACCTGTAAGGGAACGGGTGTGAGGAAGTCTTGAACCAATTAGAAATTGAAGAAATACTTGATAAGCTTTTAGCAGCTGCAGAGTTATCCTTGCAAGTTGTTTTTGCCAAACGATTAAAAACAATTCTGCGCCAGGTCGCTCAGATGTATAGAAAGTACGAGAAAAACGGAGAGCTTTCCTTTACGGAATTGAATAAATATAACCGATTCCAAAAGGAAATGAAACTAATTGGTGAGATGTTTACTGAAGATTACAAGCAAATCATCCAAGATATCCAGGGGCAGGTCGAGAATCAATTTGTAGGTAAGTATCTTATGACGGCATATATCACTGAAATGAGTGTCAATGATGGCACAGATATGGGGTTTGATATCCCTAGCAAGGGTGTTATAAAAGAGGCTCTGCTAAATCCAATTGCAGAGCTAACCTTACCAAAAGTATTAGAACTACATCGTAATGAAATTGTCCGTAAAATAGATATAGAGCTTGCACAGGGCATGATTGCTGGAGAAGGTTACGCTACCATGGCGAAACGCATAGAAATGGCTGTTGGTTTTAGTCAAAAGAAAGCGAGATTAGTAGCCCGCACTGAGGTAGGACGGGCGCGTTCTATTGCTGCTGAAAAGGTGATGGAGAAAGCATCTGAATATGCTGAAATGGGCGCTATCTGGATGAGTATGCTGGATCACAGGGTAAGAGAGTCCCATCAAGAATTAGACGGCAAGAAAACCGATAAAAAAGGCTATTTCCATTACAAGGCATGGAAAGCTAAGGCTCCAAGGCTATGGGGAATAGCATCCATGGATATCCAGTGCAGATGCGTGAAACTCTTGTTGGTAAATGGGTTAATACCTGAATATCGCCGTGAACGTGACTATATGGACGATAAATATCAGCAGAAATTAGCAGACAGGATCGATAAGTACATGGCAGATAATGGACTGACATATAAGCAAGCACTTAAGAGGGCTCAGAAGGAAGTTCAGGCGCCAAGCAGGGTTATTCCTTATGTAAGTTATGATGACTGGTATAAGAGCAAAGAGGCTGTGCTTAAATAGGAGGAGGTGTTCCTTTATCTCGTTGCTATTGCGTTAAATAGCAAAGTTTAGGAGTTGATTGCGGTGACATTTGAGCAATTTAAATCAAGATATAAGCTGAAACTTGCTGAAATAGGGCTTACGACCAACGATGAGGAAATGGCAAAAATGTTTGTAGCTGCAACCGTCCTAAGAGATTACGATCTTAAACAGATGAAGAAGGACAGGAGAAAAAAACACCATTAAAGTGCAATAAACGATCAACCACACGTCTTTAAGCAATAGACGCAATAAACAGGCTTATTTATTTTGCACTTATAGGCAGGCATCTCGTCTGACTATCAGGGCGCAAGGAGGAACACTCAATGACATTAGAAGAAATCAAAGCATTTCTTGAATCCAATAAGGACCAAGCAGACGTGAAAGCATATCTAGGAGAACTCTCTGCCGTATCGGCTGATAAGGTGAAAGGTTTCCTGGAAACAGATGAAGGTAAGCGTGTGATTCAACCGGAGTTAGATCGATATCATTCGAAATCTTTGGATAGCTGGAAAACGAACAATCTGAACAAATTGGTGGACGAGGAAGTTGCTAAGCGTAACCCAGCTAAATCCCCGGCCGAATTAGAAGTTGAGAAACTTCGCAAGGAAATCGAAGACGAGCGCAAAGCCCGAAATCGTGAATCTTTGAAGAACAAAGCATTGGAGGTTGCTGCTGAGAAGAACTTGCCTAAAGGTGTATTAGATTTCTTCATCGGTGAAGATGAAGAGAAAACACTCGCTAACTTAAGCACGTTTGAAGCAGAGGTAACTGCAGCTATTCAGGCGGGCGTAGAAGCAAAATTCAAGTCCGGCGGCCGTAATCCTAATGGAGGCAGTGGAGATCCAAAAGGTGATGCAGGTGCCTTTGGTAAGAAAATTGCTGATACAGTAGCTAGCAAACATACAGGGCTAGAAGATGCCCGTAAATCTTATTTTGAATGAGGAGGAAACATTGAATGAGTAAATTTGTAGAAACAACTTATACAAATACAAAAAGCATCGTAAAATTCCCGGATCACTATGTCAATCTGGCGGTGACAGTTTCTGATGCTGGGGTTGCAGCAAATGCTGACGGCAAAAAGATCGTTCCTGCAGGCACCATTCTAGGTGGTGGATTCCTTGCAAGTGAATCTGTTCTTGCTGTTAAAACTAATGGGGCAGGGGCAGAAGGTGTACTGTTCAATGACACGGACGTAACCTATGGTCCAGCGCCGGGAGCCGCAATGATTCATGGATTCGTAGATTTAGACAAGCTTCCTGAAGCACCAGCTGCAGAAGCAGTTACAGCATTAAAACAAATCACATTTGTGAAATAAGAGAGGATGACGATAAATGCCAACAATTTTTGATTTAGTTAATGCGCAAAACGTTGCAACGTACTACCAAAGCAACCCATCAAATAACACTCCTTACTTGGGGGCTACACTATTCCCAGCAAAGAAACAGCTGGGTTTAGATCTAAGCTGGATTAAAGGCGCGAACGGACTTCCGGTTGCGTTAATGCCTTCTGAGTTTGATGCTAAAGCAACAGTTCGTGATCGTATTGGATTCAGCAAAATTCAAACGGAAATGCCTTTCTTCCGCGAAGCCAAACGTATTGGTGAAAAAGATCGTCAAGAATTGAATCGTTTGCTAGCGTCTAACCTGGACGGGGCTGTGGATGCTTTAATCTCTAACATCTATGACGATGCAGCTGATCTTGTAAAAGGTGCCATGGTTCAACCTGAGCGAATGATCATGCAACTGTTATCTACAGGGAAGATTTCCATTCGTGCAAATCGTATGGACTATGACTATGACTACAAGATGTCTGCTGATCATAAAGAAGAGTTGCTTACAACTGCACGCTGGAGCGACACGGCTTCTACACCTATCCAGGATATTCTATCTTGGCAGGATACAGTCGAAGATAATACGG
The DNA here is from genome assembly GCF_009674765.1 of Metabacillus idriensis. Classification (GTDB taxonomy): domain Bacteria; phylum Bacillota; class Bacilli; order Bacillales; family Bacillaceae; genus Bacillus_P; species Bacillus_P idriensis. The sequence goes on from NZ_WKKF01000002.1 coordinate 860,666, forward strand.
GTGTACGTCCAACTAACGCAATTTTGACTCGTAAAACCTTCGGATACTTGCTGGCACACGACAGCATCCGTAAAGATATCAATCCTATTGGAGCACAAAACATCATCATGACTGATTCGATGCTCAAACAGTACCTATTAAACAAACTTGGCCTTTCAGTTGCTGTTTACAACAAAAAATACCGTGCAGAAGACGGTGCGCTTCATAATTTCTATCCGGATGACTATATCACATTAATTCCAGATGGTGGTCTTGGTAATACGTACTACGGTACAACTCCGGAAGAGGCTGATCTGATGACAGGTGAAACATCAGCTGATGTAAGCATTGTTAATACAGGGGTGGCCATTACGACAATCAAAGAGCCACACCCAGTAAACGTACAAACTATCGTTTCTGAAATTGTGCTGCCAAGCTTTGAGAATCTTAACAACATCTTTGCAGCGAAGGTGAACTAAGGGGATTTAGTTCCCCTTAGAAATTAAAAAAAAGGAGGAATATCACATGGCAAAAATTCAAGTATCTTTCAATCGAAACGTGAAGATCGGAGAAGATCGATATGCTGCAGGTGAATCTGCAACGGTTTCAAAGAAAGATTATGAAAGTCTTTTAGAATCAGGCGTCATCAATTCAGTAGATAGTGTGCCGGAAGATGTAGACTTTTTCGGTTTATCACGAGAGGAACTATCGAAGGTGAAAAATGATGATTTAAAAGCTTTTTTAGATATTGAAGGTTTAGCTTATGAATCTAGCTTCACGAAAGAAGAGTTAATCAATGTGATTGTTGGTGAAGAAGCATGACAAAGTATGTAAAATCATCAGACAGCATTCTCGATATAGTGGATTCCAAAGGGAAAACTCGCAAGGTTACTCAGCGAGCTTTTGACGTTGTGTACAAAGCGAAAGGCTTTAAAGTGGCTGAAGCCGATCAAGAAGAAACAAATGTCATTCCGGATTATTTCACACTGTCTGCCGAAGAGTTAAAAGAAATAACGAATGACAAGTTAAAGGCTTTTCTTGATGAAGAAAACATCGAGTATAAGTCTGACGCTACTAAAAAAGATTTAATTAGCTTAATCATTGGGGAGTAGGTGCAAAAATGATTGTGCAATTTGTACCCACACCAGATGACATTGCAGAAATTAAAGGGATATTAAATATCCACGATTCTAAACATGATGAATACATCAAAACGATGCTGCCTTTATTATTTGAACACGTAATGATCTACACAAATAATGATTTCGGTGGCATTTCCCCTGAGGGGGCAGTAATCATACCAGGCGGCGTTAAGATATATATTGCCAAAGCATTAGAGCACAATTTAAATGCATCTGGCTTGAAATCTCGTACTATGGGATCTGTTTCCTATTCTTATGATTTAAATTTTCCTGATAGTTTTAAAGGGTACTTGAAACCATACAAAAGATTGAGATTCATATGATGCAAGATATATATCCACATTTTGTGACCTTTCAATCGTTGCTGAAGTTATCTGATGGCGCAGGCGGGTACACTCAATCATGGGCTGATGTGATTGTGGATGTGCCGGCTTTTTGTGATACTCCGTCCAGTAGAGAACTGTTTCAAGCGCAGCAGCTCAATACTCCATTTGATCGTAATCTCTATTATGAATATCGAACGGATATCAACGAGAAGATGCGCTGTATCTTTGAAGGTGAGGCTTATGAGTTAATCGCTAAGCCTCAAGATCAAGGCGGTCAGAATGAAGTAATGAAGGTGCAGCTGAGGTTGATGCAAGATGGCCGGTAATCGGATTACTTTTGGCAATAAATACATGCGCAGAGCTGTAAGGAAATACGCTGAAGATTTCGAAGCAGAGGTAAAGAAGATTGTTACTGAAACAGCAGCAATCATTCATTCCAATGCAAAGGCTCTTGCTCCTGTGGACGATGGGAACCTCAGAGATTCAATCGAAGTAGAAATTCTAGAAAATGGTTTAATGGCAATCGTTCGTGTTACAGCTCATTACGCTATATACGTTGAATACGGGACTGGTATTTACGCTTCAAAGGGGAATGGGCGACAAACACCATGGACCTATTATTCTGATAAGTTAAATCGTTTCGTTACTACTGAAGGGCAAAGACCCCAAGAGTTCTGGAGTCCTGCCATTGATGCCGGCGAACGCTATTTCCGAAAAGAAATGAGAAAGTTGGGTAAGTGACATGTCGATAAAAACGGCCATGTTTGAATTACAAAAAGGAATATTTACTCGCCTGTCTGCTGACCCGATTATTTCAGAGAAAGTGACAGGCATTTTTGATGCTGTTGGGGAAAATCAGCCTTTTCCTTATATAACAATAGGCGAGCCCACTATGCTCCCATTCACAACCAAACAGAAATTTGGTGAAGAGTTAGCCATCGTGATTCACGTTTGGAGCACCTATGACGGCAAGAAAGAAACCATAGACATAATCAACCTATGTTTATCTTCTCTTGCAGCAGGGGTAAATCTGAACGGTTTCAGAGTGCGAAAAATTGATGTGGATAATATTCAGGTTTTTGATGATGCAGATCCACGAATACGGCACGGCGTTTTAAGAATGAAATACACAATTCAAAACAATTAGGGAGTGGAATACATGCAAAATGGTAAGGATACGATTCTACTTGTCCAATCCACAGATGCTGCATTGGCAGCTGCAGGATTATTGATTGGGAATCTTACAGAAAATACGTATTCAATTGAAAATGAAATCTTGGATGAATCAACAAAGTTTGGTCGTATTGTAGGATATGGCCAGAATAGTGAATCATTCGAGTTTACGGCTTACGGAGAAACTGGTGATCCAGGGCAAAAAGCTGTGTTGGATGCGATTAAGAATAAGAAGCAGCTTAAAGTCTGGGAAGTAGACATCAATCTAAACGATGCAGGAAAACATGATGCAGTCTTCGCTTATACAATTGTGGAATCGGTTGAAAGATCAGCGCCACAAGATGGATTCGTGGAGGTTTCTGCAACGGTTCAGGTAATCGGTGATTCACAAGAAGGTGAAATTAATGCGTTGCCGGCAGAGTTGATTGAATTTGCAAGATACGGATTTGAAGCTCCAGGAGAATCCACAGGAGAATTCCCTGATCAAACAACGACAGTAACACCGTAATTATGGGACGAGTTCATCTCGTCCTTTTTTATTTTGACTTTTTAGGAGGAACTAATAATGGCTTTTTTAACAATTAATGGCGTAGAGCACGAAGCGAAATTCAATTTCAAGTTTTCTAAATTAGCTGATGAAAAGTACGGTACTGAGGATGAAAAGGGTAAGAAGTCAAACGGCTTTCATAACGTCTATATGGGTTTGCTTCAAGCCTCTAACGAATCTTTAGTGCAGTTTTGGGACTGTGGACTGAACCATCTGAAAGGTAAAGATAAACCATCTTTAGAGGCCATTGAGGATGCAATTGCTGAAAGAATTGAAGAAGATGGAGATTCAGAGCCAATGCTTAAAGAAGCATACCAGGCTATAGATCAATCGGGTTTTTTCAAACAACAGTCGAAGAAGTTCTGGAAAAACATCGAGCTGATGAAATCGACTGGCAAAACAGAAGAAGAGAAGGAACGGAATCAGAAAATCTACGAAATGCTAATCGAGAGCAAAAAAGAACTGGCAGCGTAACCGATTATGATCAGCTGGAAGTCGATGCATCACACTTACTCGGTGTATATGACATCGACTTAATTTATTCTTGGACACCACGCCAGTTCAAAAACTTGGTTAAAGGTGCTCAACTCAAAACTGTGGATGTTTATGAACTTGCCGCTGCTAATGCTTTGTTTACAGCTAAAGCAAGCAACAGTAAGAAACGCTTGAAACTGAAGGACATATACGATGCAGATAAGGTTCGTAAAAACACGGAAAAATCAAATTCCAAGAAAAACGAAGTGTTATCTCTCGATAGATATAAAAAAGCAAAAGAAGCTATGAAAAATTATTCACCTAGCATGAATTAGGAAGGAGGTGGATGGTTTGGCTGAAAACTTTGAGGCGATAATTGGGGCCAATATAAAAGCCTTTCAACGTGCTATGCGTGAAGTTGACCGTGAAATTCGTGAAACTGCAATGGGTGCCGAAGCTGAAATCACCGCTGATATATCAGAGTTCATGTCTGAGATATCGGCTGTGGATAGCATGCTTACCGAGCTTGCGGATGAACATAACATCGATATAAGCTCTGATGTAGCAGAAGTCATTTCAGAAATTGAATCGGTGGACGAAGCTCTAAGTACGTTACCAGAAAATGTTGATATAAATATAGATTCTGAGATTGCAGAAGTTTTGGAGGAAGTTGAAGCAGTTGATCAAGTTATCAGTTCTCTGCCAAGCGAAGTTCAAATTGATATTGATTCAAACGTAGCCGATGTTATTGCAGAAGCAGAGGCTGTGGATGCAGCACTAAGTTCTCTTCCTGGAGAAGTGGATATAGACGTTGAAACCGATGTTGCTGGGACAATAGCCGAAATAGCTGCAGTTGGTGCGGCAGCGGCAGCTTTGCCCAATGAGGTAGATATTGATGTTGATGCAGATGTAGCCGGCGCAATTGCTCAAATTGCTGCATTTGATGCCGCAGTATCAGCTCTTCCAAATAACGTTGAAGTTGATGTTGACGTAGACGAAGATACTTTACAAAAGCGTTTCAAGCGAGTGCAATCCAGTATGGATAGATTTGCCACAAGCATACGGACAGTCGGTGAAATTGCACAGTATTCAAGTAGAGGTCTGCTCTTAATGATTTCTCCTGCGATTGTTCCAGTTATAGCACACTTAATAGGGGTATTAGGAAATCTTGGAGTTATGTTAGGAGTCATTGCAGGGTCTACTTTTGCCCTCGTATCAGCTTTTGCGGCAGCGGCAATAGGAATATTAGGGTTTGTGGCGGTCGCGATCCCGTCAATTAAAGCCGTACATGGTGAAGTAGAAGATATGACAAAGGCGCAGAAGAAGGCATATGAGTCACTCAAGGTGGTCAAGAGTACCTGGAAGGACATACAAGATTCTGTCTCAGATAAGGCAGCATCAGCTTATGGAAGCGCGTTAAAAGCTGTAGCGGCTATCTTAAAAGGCTTGAAGCCAATGTTTATAGGAGTTGCTGATGCTTTTAACCGATTAATGGAATCACTGAATAAATCGGTAGGCAGTCCTCCAGTACAGAAGTTCTTTGATTATCTGAATAAAGAAGCAGGACCTTTAACAGAAACGGTCTTGAAATCCCTTGGAAACTTGTTACAAGGATTCTTTAACATGATGACGTCATTTGGTCCGTTAACAAAATCGACAGCACAAGGTTTTTTAGAGATGTCAGAACGTTTTGCTGCTTGGGCGGATGGTTTAGGCAAAAGCAAGGCCTTCCAGAACTTTGTAACTTATGTCGAAACTAACATGCCCAAAATACGTGCCATCTTCCGTGATGCAATAGCTGGAATCATCTATACGTTTGCAGCCTTTGGTCCTTCAGCTTCTGAGTGGATGGACAGGCTGAAAGAAATGATGGCAGGTTTCAAAGAATGGTCTAAAGCTTTAGGCGATAATGCAGAGTTTAAAGGCTTTATAGATTACATCAAAGAGAATGGGCCAAAGGTTGCCGATCTAATAGGAAACATTGTTACTTTCCTTAAAGAATTAGGGATTGCATTGGCGCCTATGGGCACCCAGATGCTTGAATCCATTAACGGATTCTTGGCATGGACGTCAGCGATGATGAATGCCCATCCTTGGTTCGGTAAGTTAGTAGCAGCCACAATTGTCTTAGCCGGAGCTTTCTTCGCGATGCTCCCAATTTTGATTGCTGTAGCAGCATTCTTAGGTCGGCAATGAATCATTGATATCACAAAAGCAGTAGCAGGCTCTCTCTGGGGTGCAACGAAAACAGTGGCGAATTGGATATGGATGGGGATTGTGGCAACAGCAAATGCTATAAAAATTGCGGCCGCATGGCTCTGGGCAACAGGTAAAAGTATGGCAGTAGCACTTGGCAGGATGATTGCAACTGCAGCTGTATTCGTTGCTCGTTGGTTGTGGATGGGGGTCCAATCTTTATTGCATGCAGCTAAGATTGCAGCGGCTTGGGCACTTGCAACAGGTGTTGCTATGGTCAGGGCGTTAGCATCTATGACAGCAACTGCGGCAGTGTTTGTTGCAAAATGGTTGTGGATGGGAGTTCAAGCGTTACTCCATGCCGCGAAAGTAGCAGCAGCATGGGCTTTATCGACGGGTGCAGCAATGGCTAGAGCAGTAGCTTCTATGATTGCCACAGCAGCCGTGTTCGTAGCAAAGTGGTTGTGGATGGGTGTACAGGCACTTGCACATGCAGCAAGAATGGCAGCCGCATGGTTTATTGCACTTGGTCCTGTAGGCTGGGTTATCGCAACAGTAATAGCCTTAGTTATTCTTATCATCGCAAACTGGGATAAGGTGAGCGCATGGACGAAGAAAGCCTGGACAGCCATATGGACGTGGATTAAGGACACATGGCAAAAAATTAAATCGAAAACAGTAGAAGTAGCACAAAGCATTTGGACAACAGTAAAACAAAAGTTCTCAGACATTGTTTCCGCCGTGAAAGAAAAAATGAATGACGTGTGGAATGGGATAGTTGATATCTGGGGAGAAGTGATGAGCTTTTTCCAAGGGATTGACTTGTTTGAGATAGGAGCCAACATTATTCAAGGCTTAATTGACGGGGTAAAAAGCATGGCAACTGGGTTAATCAACGGTGTCAAGGGCGTTGTTAATGGCGCAATCGAAGGAGCAAAAGCACTTCTTGGCATTGCATCTCCATCGAAATTATTTAAATCGTTTGGGGTATTCACAGGTGAAGGGTTTATCATCGGTGTAAATAAGATGAGTACCAAGGTTGCTAATGCCGCAACGAACATGGCTTCCGCAGCATCGAATGCCTTTTCTCCACAAATGGCAAACATGCAAGCTAGTGCTTCATTAAGCACAGCTATTAACTCAAGCGATATGAAAGCAATGAAGCATTCATTTTCAGCCGACATTCAGGATATGGAAACGCCGGATCCTACGATAAATGTTTATAACGAGTGGGACGGAGAGAAAGTGGTCTCTTATGTTGAAAGAGGAAATGCAAAACGTACAAGAATCACTGACGGATTTTACGGGAAGTAGGTGAACCGGTGGACGTACTTATTGAAAAGTTAAATGGCGAAAGAAAAAAGTTTTCGGAAATCGGGCTTATTCCCCGTGATTTCCTTGTTTCTACTGCTGATGTGAGAACCTACAGTTCAGAAATCCAGGGAAGACCAGGTAAAATAGATAAAGGCGCTGATTACGGACCGCGGTCAATAACAGTGCCTTTTATGTTTGAAGCGGTCGACCTTTATGACTACCCGTTGTTCCGTGATGAAATATATGCATGGCTTGGTAGTATAGAAGCTTTTTGGATTTATGAAGGAAGAAGCGCAGGAATATATAAATTTGAATCTCCAGGGCAATATGACGACTCGAAAGCTTATGAGGTTGATTCTGATATCATCTATGGTAAACGGTATTTAGTCCGTAGAACAAGTAATCTTGCTCCCGATCAACAAGGTGTATGGGGACTTGATTCCATATCTTTTGAAACTGTGGAATTACCATTTGGAGAGACCACAGCAACTACACTTACCCCTTTTGTTATTGGTAACGGTGAAGATGAAGTTGAAAACAGTATATGGACAGTAGGACAAGCTAAAATATTCGATGAAGAACCACGATATACTTTTACCAACCCTACGACTATACAAGTCTATAACGGGGGCACAGAACGTGTTGATCCAGATGAGGGCATGCACTTAGTAATTGAATATAAAGGTGTCAGTACAAATCTAAAACTTAAGAATCAAACCAATGGATCTGAATGGAGTTTTTTAGGCAACAGCGTTGCGAATGATTCGATAAAGATTGAAGGGGTTCATTCAGCTCTTAACCTATTATCCATTGTCCGTAACACAAACTTAGAATTGATCAAACTTGAGCCTGGCTGGAACACAATCCAAGTAACAGGAGCAACTAGTGGAACACTCTCGTTTGATTTCCGTTGGTACTTTAGATAAAGGAGGCGCAACATGTTAGCAATCAAAGATTTGCAAGGCGAAGTATACCTGCTTACGGGCGCCTCTAATATCGTTCGTAAGAGAAGAGTAAACGGAGAGAAGGAGCTGTCTTTAAAACTAGAAAAGACAAAGCAGAACGCTCATTTCTTCGATGATATAGATAAGCTTTGGAGAGTAATTGATTTTATTGGGGAAGAATACCCCATTTTAATCTACCGCGATGTAGCACAAGGAGACGGCTATACAAGGGAAATAAGCTGCTTGCATAGTTTCTTTGATGATATGAGGAATCACGTCATATATCAGAAATTCACAGGCTCAAAAATGTTAGTGGATATGATGAATTTCATCTTTACGGGATCCGGATACACGTTCAATATCGTTGGCTCTTTTCCTGCTCAGAGTTTTGAGAACTTCGGAGATGATTACGGATTAGAGTTGTTCAAAACAGCTTTAGAACGTTATATATCAGAGTTCAGTGTCAAGGGTAAGATTGTTACACTGCGGGAGACAATAGGAAATACAACAGATTTTCAATATCGGCACAAATTCAACCTAGAATCCATTGAGCGTGAAGTTGATGCATTAGACTTCTCCACATACGGCGAGGGTTTTGGTAAGGATGGGTTGCATGTCACCTACCGGTCTCCTCTAGCCGACATTTACGGTGAGCGACCTATCAAGGCCATTAGAGATGATCGATTTACCAACAGTCAAAATTTGCTTAATAAAGTCAAGGAGGCAGTTGATAGCAGTCTAAAACTCACGTTAACTGTTAAACTGTCAGACCTTCGAGCAAGTGGCTATAACAAGAATCACCCAGATGAAGGCGACGTTATTATTCTTGTGGAAGATCGATTCGATATGAAGGTAGATACACGGATCGTTGAAATTGTGGAATTATTGGACAAGAAAGGGAATGTCATCGACTGCGATGTTACTCTTTCTAATTTCAGTAACATCTTTGAACAACAAAGACGCATCCACAATGCTACAAAGACGATAGCGGATGCAATTGAAGGTAAACGACCTTTACCATTCGAAGCGTTAGCAATCGCTGTGCAGCAAGCCACAATAGCATTGCAAAACGCCCAAACTGAATTGCACTTCCCTGATAGCGGAGGAATCCTCGCGATCGACAAAACCAACCCTAATAAGTTGGTTCTTTTTAATTCCGCTGGAATCGGTATATCAGAAGATGGAGGGCAAACGTTTAAAACAGCTATGACAGGTGCAGGATTCGTTGCGGATGTCATTACATCAGGGACGATTAACACCGGTTTTGTGAGGATTGAGGGCGCCAGCGGAAATATCTATATTACGGGTGATCAATTTAAAGCAGTTGATGCAATTAATTCTAATAAGTTTGTTGAAATAGTGCCAGGTAAAATCACTGTAGCAGGGAGCTTGGACATAATACGTCCTGATGGAGCTGTATTTATGCAAAATGGCATTCCTAAAAACAGTTTGGTAGTTCAGCAGACTAATCCCCCATTCATAGGCACGAACATTTCTTTAGTGGATCGATATTATAGATCCATTCAATCAGATTATGATTTTATTGGAGCGTATCAAGCGAACCATGATGGAAGGTACTTGAAAGTTGAAGGGTACGTTCTTGTAGGTGATGCTGGTTGCGGTATTGCTGTTCAATCATATGCCGGCGGAGTTAGTTTTTATCAGACAGCAACCATCTTAAAAGGATCAGCAGGAGATGCTGATGGCGGCGTACCATTCGAAATAATCGTGGATTTAGGAAAACCATCGTATTCCAAAATGAAATTTTACATCAAGATGAGGTCCGATAACGCACCAGAACGAACTGGTTGCCGTATAAACTCGGTCGATCTATATGGATAAAGAGGGTGGTTTTAATTGTTTATATATGTAAATGTCGATGAAGAAGGAAATGTAGTTTATGGCACAGGTGGAACTGATCCCGTACCCGATGCTGAATACAATTTCTTTTTCATAAGAGACAGAATCACACTAGATAATATTACAAAGTTTAAAGTCGTAATTAATGGATTCAAGCCTGATCTTTTATTAAAAGATGGCGAGGTTTTAGAAGAAATATTACACACACCAGAGCCTATAGATAATTAAGGCTCTTTTATATGCAATAAAACAGGAGGGTTAACATGCCAGATGAATTCAAACAATTAGACCTTCACCCTGATGAATTGTCTTTAAGGGAATTACGAAACAACAACAATGCTAATTACTCGAAAATCACAGAAAATTTTGGAGCAGTTGATGCGAAATTTGAGACCATTCAAGAGCAATTTAACCAGGTTGTTATTGAAGGCGATTCATCGGTTGAAGCAGCTCAAGCGAGAATAGCTGATGAAAAAACATTCACTACTTTGAAAGAACGTTTAGATGATCGCGATGCGCTCTTGGCAGAAAAAGCGACAGGAGACAAATCCGATTTTGTTAATTCATGGTGGTGTTTACCACGTTCAATATACAACGGCTTACGAGGTTGTTTTTACCAAGGTGGCGTAAACCGTGAAGGGACGATGAAACTCGCTAAATTTGATTTACGTAGGCATACTAATGAAACGATTGATCTTGGCACTTTTGAAAAAGATGACCATAACGTTCCAGCCTTTTTGTTTGAAGATGATAAACCGCCGATTGTTGCAATTGTTAGGCACGCAAAAGAGTCGTTTGTAAGAATTAGAATCGGCAGCCATCCTCATAACTTAAAATCTTTAGAAACTGCTACAGAGGTACAGTTATCATTTCCCAACGCTTGCACATATGCGCACTTGATCCGAAGACCAACAGACAGCTATCTGGCACTTTTAACAAGATGTAGTGACGGATGGTATGTGCGAATATCCTTCGATTGGGGTAAAACATGGAGTCCTGCAAGAAGATTTCATGCGTTTTCTTATTGTACATTCAAGCAAGTCGGTCACAGAATTAAATACGCTATTACTAATCATCCAATTTCATCAGTTGATAACGAAATTAGATATTTCGAGATTGATATGGTAAGTGGAGATGTTTATGATTCTAGTCTTGGGACACCGATTGAAAACTTATGGAATGGGACTGCTGTAATCGGCTCTAATAAACCGACTCTAATTGGGAAAGTTACTGATCCGGAAACATTAAGAACCTTCGATGTTGGCAGAAGTGGTTCTATTGCGGCCATGAAATTCGATAAAACCAATCCGCAGCTTGGTGGAACTTATGGTGTTTACCGCTTCAAAAACTCTGCTACTTGGGATTGGGAACCTATTACACATTCTGGAATTCCTGTTGGTTATTATCAGTCTTCCTATGTTGGTGGCGTGGTTTTCGGTGGGAATGATGACAGTGTGTGGTTAGCCAGAGAATCGTCGGGCATTTGGAGCATGGAGAACTGGAAGAAAGTTAACGGTGTATGGGAATTATCCGAAACAATCAAGTTAAGCTCGGATGGAAAACTCGGAAGACCGCAAATTCCTTGGGGTGCAGAAGGAACAGGGCTTTTTACCGGTATTGAGTATTGGAGATATGCTACTGATACTTATGAAGATTATTACGGCGATCAGATGGTAATTAAGACAAACGTAAGCGAAAATGTTGTCCCTTCGCCGACTTTGCCTACGGTTAACGAAATGCCGATTTCAAACAGCTTCCAATTGTTAACGCCAGGGTCACTTCTTTTGGTTGATGCCCCTAAGTGGACAGCAGGAGTTCCGGCCAGTACAGTCCCTAACTTGGTTGATGGTTCTACACTTGTTGTTGTAAACTCGCTGACAAGTGCAGATGGAGTTGCGGAAAGAACGTCACTTGGTGGGCTGCATGTTGCTGTTAGCCAAACGTCTGCCAATCTAGGAAGAATGTATGGGTTGGACTCTCAAGCTATCAGAGATTACATGGCAGCAAACCCGAATAACGCATACTTTATTGCATTATTGGCAGTAGTAACCCGACAATCTACTATGTCCGTTCCAGTTTCGGCAGCCCACAAAATGTTCGGTATGTGGGGAACAGCGAAAAGTGATAGTTTGAATATTCGACCTGTCACAAATAATAAGGTTTCTATTGTGCCGTCAGATAATCGAACATTTTTTACTGAAACAGCAACTCCCGCACCATTGAATACACCATTTATTGTTGACGGAGCTGTTTCGAAATTGCCGAGTGTTGGAACAGATATAAACTTGGTAAGATTCGGAACGGGGCCGAATGCAGACAATGTAAGTTCTGGACTTTCGTGGATTCTTTACGGGGCATATATCGAAGATTTAACAGTGTCAGGCAGAAGTTACGATTTGGTATCGAGGATCTTCAAACGTGACTTTGCTCCATCGAAGTTCACGACTGACACATATACTAATCCAACAACGCTTGTAACTTAAACTAACGGAATTCTAGAGTTGAACTTTTAAAAATACAAAAAAAAAGAGCCTTCAGATTATAAGGCTCTTTTTTTTGTTAAAAAGTGTCATTTCCTCTAAATCCACCATCGTCTGAACGAACTCTAAAGTTCTCTTTGTTGCAATTGATAATGTGCCCTTTTTGGCAGTTGGTAGTATTCCCACTGGCAATCATAGAAGCAAATGTTTCAGTATCACCAATGAAAATAGGCGATGGTGACCAGCTTTTACAAGTTGGACAGTATACATCGATTGATTTGATTTTTGCCATTGTTTTGCACCTCCATTTTTCCTATAGCAGAATTCGCCGTAGTGGGAGGTTTTACCTTTAATTTCATACTTTTTTATTTCGAAGTCCTCAATTGAGGGCTTTTTATTTTGCCTTAAAGGAGGTGGTCCACTGCTATCTGTATAGATAAAAGGGGGAGACCAAATTCTTAGGGAGGATATTAAAAAATGGAGGGATTTACATTGTGGATAAACGCTGAAAATATTGAGGTAGTACATTCATATCTATTTGGAGGAGTGAAGTTTTTAGATTTACTTGTGCTTCTTATGGCTGTGGACATCGTCACAGGAATCATGAGAGCCATCAAAGAGAAGCGATTAAGAAGCAGGAAGGCAATGTATGGATATGCTCGAAAGGTGGGGGTGTTCGCGCTTATAATCGTTGCAAATATTGTGGATACGGTTCTTGGATTAAGCGGCTTAGTAGCTTTTGGTACGGTTATGTTTTACATCTTAAACGAAATACTTTCCATCGTGGAAAACCTTTCACAAATCGGTATGAAAATCCCTGCTGTTATTACAGACAAGCTCCATGTGCTGCAGGAAGAAAATAAAGAGTCAGCAGCAGTCCCTATTGTCACGGAAAATGTAAATATCATTACGGAAGAAAAAAACTAAGCTGCCTCCGGGCGGCTATTTTATTTGAGGAGGAAAAACCAATGACCATTTCTTACAAGTACGTTATTGAGCGTAAGTATATAAAGAAAGGCAATGCTCGTTCAGGCGAGAAATTAGTAAAAGGAAAGCCAACTTTCATCCTGGCTCATGAAACAGCTAACAATGACGCGGATGCGGATGATCACTTTAATTACTTTAACAATCAGCAACCCTCGGCTTCTGCTCACACTTTCATTGACAGCAAGAAGATTCTAGAGATTGTTCCACTCGATGAAAAAGCTTGGCACAATCTTTACGGGAATCCTGAAGATAATCAATTATTCGGTGAAGATGCCAATGATACAGCTGTAGGCGTAGAACTATGCCGTCCAGGAAATTTTAAAGAAGCATATGACCGCTATGTTTGGTATCATGCGTATCTTTGCCGTAAGTTTGGTTTAGATCCGTTAAAGGAAATTGTTCCCCATAGCAAGCTGGATCCGCGCAGACGTACCGATCCAGAAAGCTGGTTAAAACCTAACGGAGTAACATGGAATCAATTTATTAAAGATGTAAAGAATTATTATGATAATTGGTCTGTTAAACCTGCATCAGCACAAAAACCTCCAACACCTAAAAAACCTGTATCTAAACAGGTCCTGACAGGCGGCCTATCATTGAAATCACTTGCCATTGCTCAGGAGTTCATTCATGAAAAGGATTGGTGGGCTGAAGTTCTTCACCGCAAGGGAGTGAATCCTCGTCTTTTAACAGGAGGTCTTGATGAAAAGAACCTTGCTGAGTTTGAAGAATGGCTCAAAGCAAAAAAATGGTCTTACAAAGTCTTTAACAAAGGAAAAGTACCAAAACTTTGACTCTAAAAAAAAGCCCTTCTCATCTGAGAGGGGCTTTTTTTGTTAGCTAATTATTTTCTTATACTCATAGTACGTTTCATTCGAAACTTTAAATAGATGCAAGCAGCTAATACAACGGAAATTTCTATTTCCTCTTAGTTTTCTTTTATTTATTCGGTAAGCCATATAAATAAAAGGGATGAAAACAACTCCAATTATTGTTAGCGCCGAGATTATTGAGGTTAGTTTATAAATATTTATACCTGATTTAACACGATTTGACCCACAGTTAGGACATACGACTTTATCTTGACCCTCCACGATTACCCTTCTCCCTTTTATAATTTCCTTATCAATTAAGATTTTTACCACACTTAGTTACTTGATTAATAGTTTAATATTACCATTCGTAAAAATGTTTCGACTATGTTTTTTTAATCTTCAAAAATTATTTTTGCATGCTCCCCATTGCATGTGGCTTAAAGAACGACAATGGTATTATGAAATTCCGAGATAAAATTTAAGAAGTTTGACTGTATATAATAGCAGATGATAATAGAGATTTCTCTATGAGGTGTCCTCCCAGTCAATCAAGTAAAACATACGCTTAAGACAATGTTCATAAAATCTTTTTTATCGGTATAGAAATCACAAAATAAATCATCCTTTAGCATCAAAATTCTTCACTTTTATAATTTTCTAAAATTTGGTAGAATTGGGTTAGGGGAGGTAAAATCTGTCTTTGTAATTGAATTGATAAACAAGCTAAAAAAAGTTGGTAATGGAAAGGAGAGCAATTATGCTATGAGGGAAAAAATAAGTTTGGGATTTTTAACAGTTTTATCAGCGATACTAGTGTTCGGAAACTTTTCAGAGGTTTTTGCTTCCTATAATCCGATTGACGCAAAGGAAAAAATAACCTTATATAAACTGGATTTAATACAAGACGTTTTAGAAATCGGAGATAACGAAATTAAGTATTATTGGAAAGACTCAGATGATGTTGAACAAAGTGTAGATTTAATCGTGACACTCGATGATGTTGGAACTATCTCTTCTGTGATAGAAAAAAACGTCTCAAATAAACAACTAGAAGATATAGAAACATCTATTAAAAAGAAGGATAAAATGGGGGAATTCACAATACAGAGTCTTCCTAATCCACCATATAAATTAAATGGTGGAATGACTTCATCTCAATTTGTAAATACACATGCTTATGATAGACATAAATATCAACAAAGTGCTTCCTCTACTTGTAGTAGAACCAGATATGCTAAGGATGTAGGAGTGAAAAGTTTAAGATTGTATACGATAAGTGATTATGATGAAAAGTTTTCTAAAAAAGAAGCAGATAATTCTACGGCAACATATTATAATAAGCAATATGCTAGTGTTTTATCTCAGTCGACTAGCCCTGATTATGTTAGAACTAAATGGCATCGTGTACTAAAATTAGATGGTGTTGAAACAACTCACCATCCACTCTGTAAATAAAAGGGGTGTAGAAAATTATATGCGTTTAAAAAACCAGTATATAATTGAATGGAAAATTCGGAATTATTATAGCGATTTCTCTTTTGAAAAACATCTTGAAAGCGTAATAAATGATTCTCAAACACTTAAAGAAGGCGAAGCACTGGAAATTCACCAAGTGGTCTTTGTGGGTGAATTCAATAAAGAAAAAGTGTATCTAATCATTTTAAATATTGTACCTGAAAAATGAATTGAGTAAGTAAATTAGAGTAAAATAAAAGAAAGCATCATGCCGCCCTTCTCTTAATTAAGAAGGGCTTTTTATAATTCACTCCTGTAAATCACTCCTATTAATATCAAGCAGTTTACAAATCTTTATGATTTGATCAGCAGTCAAATGTGTTTTGTCTCTTTCCATGGACAAAAGAGTATTGACGGAAATATTTAGATAATGAGCCATTAAACCAAGGGGAATTCCACGTTCTTCTCTTAGTTGCCGAATTCGCATACCTGCGACCATTGTAATCAGTCCTTTGAGTTTTTGTTATATGTATATACATCGGCCTAAAAAAGCAAAATTGAAGCACAAAAAGTCTCTCTCGTTATTGAGAGGGACTTTATTGTTTATGACTAGTAATCTGTAAAAGCAATAATATTATTTTAGTTTACTAATAGTATCATTAATAAATTTCGCATCTAATAATGCATCTTTAGTTAGATTATTGACGCTAGATATTTCGTTATCATAATCTGCTTGTTGACGTTTATATTTTAATCTATCGCCTTTTGCTGAAATTTTTCTTGCATCACCTGACAACATAGAGAAAGTATTCCAAACCGCAAAATGAACATTTTTTTGCGATTTGTAGTTTATGCCTTTTTTATCAAGATAAGATCTAGCATTATGAAATGACGAGTAATATGCTCTGCTTATTGCAGACCTTTTAGATTCTTCATCAGAATTATTTGAAAGTGAATTCGCTAGATTGAGGTAGCTATTCCAGTCAAACATATTAATACTCCAGATCAATATTCATTTTAAAATTAGCTTTGGGCATAGTATCCAACCACCAATTATCATCAAGAATATCCAATAATTGATATGAATTATTGCTAAGTGAGCTTATTTTTAAAAATAATTTTTCTTCGCCATTATCTATATCTTCTATTATCTCTAATGACAAACCAATATTATCAGGGAAAACATTTTCTATTTCCCCATATGCTTCGAAAATAATTGGTATAAGAAATGAATGGTTACTTAAAAATGAAAAGACTTCTGAATAATTTTTAAACAGGAATAATTTATCTAAAATACTAATACGAGTTTGAATGGAAGAGAAGCTTTCCCATAAACCTGATGTAAGAGCGGAAGACATGGGTGTAGTTATTGAAACTAATGAAGCTTTAACGCTTTCCACTGTTTTTATCAATGGGATGTCAATTCCCCATATACTTCCAGGGGATGAAAAAGAAATGTTCATTCGTCTCTCACCTCTCCAAATGAATTCCTAAGTTTCTGTTTTATTGCACTTTCGAAAGCATTATTATTCCTTTCGTGTGCAATATTTAACCAATCTAAAACTTCCTCAAAATTGATTGTATTTGGTTTTCCTGAGAAGTAAGTTTCATCTAAGATTATTGTATTCTCATTACTTACCATTTGCATCTTCTGTATATCATCTTCATATTGTGCCTGAATACCAACTATAAATGAATTGTAACCGTTTTCTAAATGCATGCCGAAATGAGGATAAAAATCAAAATAATCTTCAAGGTTAAATGTGACACCTGGCTCAAATGAAAATTCATTTATATGACGTAACTCAATTCTATCTAGTGTTGTAGCTTCAGTTACTTCTTTATAAGCAGTAAATGCTTTATCAATAACCCTTAAATAATTATCCCAATTTGAATACGGAATTAAGTGGTTTATTACTAAATGATTGGTACCTACTTGAATAATAATATTATTTTCTACATTGCGAAAAATTGCTCTTTCAAGCAATGTGACCTTTGGTTGAACTTGATCATTATCAAAGGTAAGTTCAGTTTCTATGTTTTTCCCCTTGTCTCTGTTTGGGAACTCTTCTCGCAAACGTTCAAAAATAAGACCGGGTATCGTTGGATCCCATTGAGATGTTTGGGAAAACCTAAACTCACATACAACCTCTTTAATAGGTGGATTATTATAATATTTTCTTGCCATTCTTATTGAACCCCCCATTGGATTTCAATTCAGTTAGAAATTTATGTATAACCTTAATATAATACATATTCGGTTGAAAGATGTAAAGACCACTCCAAATTTATTACCAATATTGACCGAGTCAGTGAATCTAATACAAAAACTTGTGCCAATATAGGTGAAATTTGATTATTTTAATAAATCTGTTATGTCGATTTCATTATAAAGTGCTCTATGGAGTGTAACTTCATAAATGTATTTTCTTTTAATTTTTCTAAACCATTCATGCGCTACACTCGCAGCTTCTTTATCAGGATTATTTTTAAATTCCCTGACATCCACCTTGAAATATCCACTCTGTAAACTTTTCACACCATTTACAAAATAATGGAGATCTATAACAATCTGCATCTCCTCACCTTTTTTCCTAAGATTATTTCAATTATACGAATAAACGTTCGTAAAATCAATTGAAATAGAATGTGTGTTCGTATATAATGAAGGTACAATAAAGGAGCTGGGGTCTAATATGCGTAGTAATAAGTTAACAAATAAACAAACTGAAGTATTAGCTGCGATTATTAATTTTATTGATAATGGAGGTCTTCCTCCAACGTATAGAGACTTAATGAGCATACTCAATCTTAAGTCACCTTCTACAATTAAAACTCATCTGGATCAATTGAAATATAAAGGATATATCACTTGGGAACCTGGACTTCCAAGAACCTTAAGAATAATTAAACATGAGAAAACCGCCTGATAATTAAAGAGGCGGTTTTTCTTCTTTTATTAAATGTCCCCAAAGTTCTTCTACAGTTTTATTAAGAATCTTTCCAAGTCTTAGTGCTACCCTTAGTGTTGGTTCACTTTCCCCAGAAATTATCTTAGATAATGTACCCGGAGCAATTCCCGCCTTTTTTGCTACCCACCCTTTACGATAACCATCTTCTTCAATAATTCTGCCAACCTTAGTCATTTTTATCACCCGTTGATAAATTTCCTTGTCCAAGCCAATTTTCCTGCTTGTCCTAGGAAAATAATTTAATGTGGACAGGCAAGAAAATGAACTACGTGTTCATATACATTATCAAAGGCGCTTAGAAATGCAGGGACAATGACGTTTTAGAGTGCGTTTGAGTAGTACGTTCAAAATTTCGTGCGGCGAACATGAAAGCGAATTTATCTAAACTAGTGGTATCAAGAACTTTATGGTCATTTCAAAATTCGTTTTCGCTGCAACTATTACTACGTAATATTCAAAATTGGAGGTGGCGGAATGTTATTTCAAATCGGATCAATAATTCTCATGGGTGGTATTGCTGGCTATGCTTACTTGAAAACGAATGGTTCCTCTTCAAATGATGCAGATAAAATACAAAAGATTTTTTCTAATGCCGGTTGGAATGGAAAAAATGGAGAGACCATTCGATTACAAAGAAAAGCAAAGTTTAATGGTGGAGTGGAATATGTGTACCAAATACCTTTAGGTTTTGATCGAAAAAAAATCGAAGCAGATAAGCACATCTTAGAGGACGGTTTAAATATCAGACACAAGTATTTAGACTTTGATCCATCGGAGCTCTTAAAGATTAAATTTAATAAAAATGTTTTGAAGCAAATAAAAAAGATACTTACAAGCAAAAAAGTTAAGCGGAAAGAAATCGAGCTTACATTTGATGGAATGCTAAAAATTAAGGTTTTTAACGAAAGAGTGCAAGATCAATATGAATGGGATCAAACATATTTAAAGCCTAATACATGGTCCGTTTCAGTTGGTCAAACACGTCAAGGGGTTGTTAGGCATGATTTTGACGAACATAAACATTTAATCATTTGTGGTGCTACTGGATATGGGAAGAGTGCAATATTAAAGCTAATCGTTGTCTCTCTTGTCTTGCAGCAGTCAGACAATGTAAATTTACACTTAATTGATTTGAAAGGTGGATCTGCTTTTCAACGATTTCAAAATTTGAAGCAAACGAAAAGCTTCACCAAGGATCCATCAGAAGCTAAAGAAATTCTAGAAGAAATTCAAAAAGAAATGAATAATGCTTATGCAAATATAGTTGATAACGGATTTGAGGATATAAAGGAGTCAGGAAAGAAGGAACGCCACTTTATTATTATCGATGAAGCTGCTGACATAGCTGACAATCAAGCTTGTATGGATGTTGTAACGGATATAGCAAGAAGGGGGAGAGGCGCTGGATATTATCTTATCTACGCAACGCAATATCCTTCTAGTCAATCTATCCCTCAACAAACAAAGAGAAATATCCCTTCACGTTTGTGTTTTGTATTAGATGATGCAACAGCTTCAAATACGGCATTGGGTCAAACCGGTGCAGAAGAGCTGCCATTAATACCAGGTAGAGGTATTTATAAAAATGTTAAAAGTCAAGTGGTCCAGACACCCTATATAAACAACAAAAAAATCCAGGAACATATTACACCCCACATTGTCATAAGGCCTCGCAAAGTAAAGGAGAGTGACAACTATGAATCTAGACAGGGAGAAGAGGGAAGAAATAATACTTTTGAGTATGAAGAAGTGTGATTACTTAACGAGAGAACAACTTCAGAAAATCCATAATCTTGGGAAAGTGAGGAATGCTCAAAAAGTCCTTTGTAGTATGGAGGGTTATATTTCTTCTTTCATTAATGAAAAGAAAAAGGTTTATTATTTGAACAAGAAAGGACGGGAAAGAGTTGGAGCTACAAAAATAAGAAAGAAAACTTCAACTGTTGACCATTTTTTAATGCGAAATGACTTGTACATCTTTTTAGGAAAACCATCTTCATGGAAAAATGAGATCAAGATAAAAATACCACAATCAAAAATATCTATAGTTGCAGATTCAGTTTTTAAAATTGAAAAAAAACATGAGTACTTTATTGAAGTTGATTATAAACAATCTATGAGTAAAAACACTTTAAAAATAAAGAGATACCTGCAGCTATACGAATATAACCCTGGTTTTATGTTAATTTGGATTACCACAACACCTTATAGAAAAAAGAAGCTTCTGAGTCTATGTGAGAATCTCAATGTCCAGGTATACCTTTGGGATGACATTAAATAGGGGGAATTTTCATGGCGAAAATGCAAAGCATGAGTATTGGTGAATTTATGTCCGGGGATTATAAAAAGAAGAAAAAAACAAAAAAATCACTTCGTTTAGCTGCTTCCTCAATCTTTCCTTTAGCATTATTCCCTGCAATAGCTTCAGCAAACGGACCAACAGTACCGGTATCGGCATATCCTGAGTCAATTCCGGTAGGTGCGAGTGAATGGATGAGTGAAAAAGCATTAGAAACATTAGCACATGCATTAGATCCTCTTGTTGATCTAATGGTCGCTCTGAGTTTTCCTATTGCATCAGTAATCATCATTGGCGGCTGCTTTTTCTTCATGTTAGGAAAACCAGAAAGAGCTTGGAGCTCAATTCAGAATGCAGGTCTTGGTTATGTTCTAATTCAAATAATGCCATTATTGTTGAATGTGTTAAAAGAAGTTGGAGGTGCTATTTGACTAGTATTCAACTGACCACATATTTGACCACAATTTCTCCGAAATAATTAGTGAAACAATGAAAACGAAAATTATCATTTGGATAAAATGTAAGGGCGCACTAGTAATATTGAAAGAAAATGAAAACACCCGATTTCTCAAGATAATAAAGTAAACATGTTTGCTTTACTTGGCAAACCTGGTTTTGAAGAAGTGAAAGCAGAGCTTGAAAAGCGTTTGAAATAAGATAGATGGACAGCCAGGGATTATGAAATCCTGGCTGCCTTTTTATGTTGTGGGGAATGTGGTCATGTAATTAAGTTATCGATTTTCCAGGGTAAGAAAGCGTCCGAATCGTACCCCGAAATCCTGTTTATCGATTTCAAAGGGTAAGAAAGCGCTCGAATCGTACCCCGAAATCCTGTTTATCGATTTTCCAGGGTAAGAAAGCGTCCAAATCGTACCCTGAAATCCTGTTTATCGATTTTCCAGGGTAAGAAAGCGTCCGAATCGTACCCTTAAATCCTGTTTATCGATTTCATAGGGTAAGAAAGCGCTCGAATCGTACCCCGAAATTCTGTTTATCGATTTTATGGGGTAAGAAAGCGCCCGAATCGTACCCCGAAATCCTGTTTATCGATTTTCCAGGGTAAGAAAGCGTCCGAATCGTACTTTTCCAGGGTAAGAAAGCAGACGACTAATGAAGAGGTTAAAGCTGAGCTTGAGAAGCGTTTGAAATAATTAAATAGCTTAACCTTACTAAAAAAGCTCGGATTTATGCGTTAGCATAAACTCGAGCTCTTATTCTTTTAATTATTTTTATTGAAAAAAAAACGCATCAATAATTATTACGTATTGCCAAGCAGCTATCTAAAAAAGATGATATGGGTTAAGTCCATCAATTATAAAATCACACTTGGATGTACACCATATTAAAAAGGAGGTTGATGGACGTGATTGAAATTCCATCAAAGCTTGAAGGGAAGTCATTTAAGCTCTATCATCTTGAACAGCAGCTGAAACCGCTTGGATATGCTATTGGCGGAGGGTGGGAGTATGACCATGGCTCATTTGATTATAAGATTGATGATGAAGTAGGCTATCAGTTCCTGCGCGTTCCATTTACAGCGGTGGATGGCCAGCTTGATTCGCAAAATACAACAGTTAAGCTGACAAATCCATACCTTCTTTCACATAAATACCAAATTGGACTTGATGATAATGTTCATATTGGAAATGTGAAAGCTTCGTTTGATCAATTTCAGGAACCTCAGGACAAGGATGCTGAATTTCCTGAAAAGTATATTGATCTTGGCAAGGATCTAGTGAAAGAACTTGAAGCAGTCTTGCTGGACTAATGAGTAATCAGAATGAGTAAATCATCCTGATGCAGGACTTGGGAGATTGGCGGGTTTAACTTCGTCTTATCTCCTTTTTTAATGCCGATTAACAGCAGCTCTTTTTCTAGAAGGGCGTGGCTTGCCGCATGAAAGGTTACTCCTATTAATTCCTCGGGAATCGGTACAATTTTGAAGTAGTTTCCATTAGCCGGATTCAATTCAGAGTAAACGCTGGATAATCCGTATTTTGCTAAGTAGCTGTTCATCATTAAGTGACTTGACAGCTGATAGGATTTAATAATTTCATCAGCACCTGCACGCTTTGCGTTATTCAGCTGCAAGCCGGTAACGAGCTCAATGACCGTATATAAATCAGGGTTTATCCCCTTTAAAGCAAGCAAAATAAGGATGGAGTGCATATCAGCGTCTGATTCATTTTTATGCTGGTTCGCTGTAATGATGGCTGCATCCGCATGTTCTATATTAGCTTTCACAAGCGTGCGGTCTATTGTCGGATTGCCTCTAATAAAATGAAGATTTTCAATGAGCGGTGACTCCTCAAGCGTATCATCAATTAAAACGAGGTTTTTGTATGGCTTTATTTTTTGAAATGTCTCAATGAGTTCGCTCGTTTTCTCATTCCATCCGATAATAACGATATGATTGCCATATTTATATGTGGTATCCCCTTTAAGGTATGAATGCTGTTTTTGAAAAGCAGCAGCTGACAATGTAGCAAAATAGGTTGTGACAAACCCTGCACCGATCAAGATGAGCACCATTCCTACAAAGCGTCCCGCTACGGTTTTAGGCACATAGTCTCCGAAGCCGACTGTGGATACGGTGACAAGCGCCCACCAGATTCCATCAAACACGGTTGGAAAAACTTCAGGTTCAATAAGTGAAATCACCTGTCCGAAAAGAAGCACAATCAGCATCACGATCAAAACAATTCTAAAATACAGCGGCCACTTCAGCCAATCAATTAATAATTTATTTGACCTCACTATTTTCACCTCTTATTTTTCTTTTGGAAGAAAAGAAAGGACTTCTCTGATAATAGAATTAATTTTCTCAGTGACTGTATCTTTTCCATAGACACCTATAGCTTTTTCGATTGCTGACAACGTTTTCTCATTAAATTCGATGATAGGCTTATCCTCTTCTGCGTCATTGTAAAATTGGATAAAGACATCAAGTCCTTCATTCATTTTATCAATCGCATCGCTGAGTGCGTTTTTTTCATCTTCTGTCAGTTTCATCGTTTCACTTCCCGTTCAAAACGTATTCCTCCGTAGTATGTGCAATCTTGCTCTATTTTTTCGGCAATCGGTGAAAGTTATCATCTTTGTTCTCAGGCATGTAATTTTTTCTTTTGTAAAAGATAAAAGAAACAGGCATTACCTGAGGTTGATAACTTATGAAAAAAAGATATGTATCAGTAAAAAAGAAGTTTTGGATCAGCCAGACAGCTGCCGTTCTTTGGATGGGCGCATCGATCTTAATTTCATTGCCATGGGTAAGGGAGCTTGCAGAAATCATAGGTCTTCCCCTTGCCATTATGATTATTGCCGGAATTGCCTATATTCCGGGATTTTTAAATGCTTTTTTAGTGTGCAGTCTGTGGATTGACAGACAGCCTAGACATAAGAACATCAGCCCCGATCTGCCGGTTACCGTCATTATTGCTGCAAAAAATGAGGAAAGAAATATTGGGACTGCGATTCAATACATCGCTAAACAGGATTATGATGGCGGGATTAATGTGATAGTGGTTGATAATGGTTCCACTGATGAAACTGCAGCTAGAGCTGAAAAGACTGGGAAAGAACTAAGTCTGAACCTGCGTGTTTTTAATGAGGAGAAGCCAGGAAAATTTCATGCACTGAACCGTGGAATCAGTCAAACAAATACGGAATTTGTTTTGACGCTTGATGCTGATACTCTTTTACATAAAAGTGCCATTCGCTATATTGTCGCAAGGATGGTCAGTTCACCTGAAGATGTATGTGCCGTTGCAGGTACGATTCTTGCGAGAAACAGCCGTGAGAATTTACTTACAAAAATGCAGGAGTGGGATTATTTCCTTGGAATTGCAGCCATAAAGAGACTTCAGGGGCTCTATCAGGGAACACTTGTCGCACAAGGGGCGTTTAGTCTTTATAAGACAGATGCAGTAAAGGAAATCGGAGGCTGGCCTGAAGCCATTGGTGAGGATATTGTGCTGACATGGCGGTTCCTTCACCGCAATTACAGAGTTTACTTCGAGCCGCTTTCTGTTGCTTTTACTGAAGTACCAGCGACGTTTCGTCATTTTGCCAAACAGAGATCAAGATGGGCCAGGGGAATGATCGAAGCTTTGAAGGAAATGAAGCCTTGGCATCAGCCGGTTCTCTTCGCGAAATTTTTGACCGGCATAAACTTTATCATGCCATACCTGGATTTTACATACACAGTGTTCTGGATTCCAGGCCTTATTCTTGCATTCTTCGGTTACTTTTGGATTGTAGGACCGATGACATTATTTGTTCTTCCGATTACCTTAATCAGCTATTTCAGCATTTACTCCTATCAGAAAAAAGTGTTCAGAGAGCTTGATTTAAAAGTCAGAAAAAACACAGCGGGTTTCTTCTTATTTGTCTTAACTTATCAAATGATCATGTCACCAGTGTCTGTGTGGGGGTATATCCAAGAATTTTTTCATTTAAGGAGAATATGGAAATAAATGAGATGCTAAGCGTCTTCTAAATAGTAAAGAATAGAAACTATATATAAAAAAATACACCTAGATGGATTTCACCAAAGAAGGGAGGTGACCTTATCCGCTGACGGGTAAGGGAACTCTTGATTGTCACAAATTTATTATTGGTCGCCCTGTTAATTGCTGCTACCGGATTTTTTGTTGCTGCAGAATTTGCCATAGTTAAGGTGAGAAGTTCCAGAATTGATCAACTGGTCGGTGAAGGGAATAAGAACGCGATAGCTGCAAAAAAAGTGACAGGCAGCCTGGATGAATATTTATCTGCCTGCCAGCTCGGCATTACAATTACAGCCCTTGGGCTTGGATGGCTTGGGGAGCCGACAATTGAACATTTGCTTCATCCTTTTTTTGACTCATGGGGACTAAACCCATCGCTTTCCGGCATTTTATCGTTTGTCCTGGCTTTTTTAGCTATTACTTACTTGCATGTAGTCATTGGAGAGCTTGCGCCAAAAACGCTTGCTATTCAAAAAGCCGAGTGGGTGACAATGATACTGTCCCGGCCGCTCATTATTTTTTACAAAATCATGTATCCCTTTATAAAAACGCTGAATGGTTCAGCATTATTTATTGTCAGGCTGTTCGGCCTGCATGCGGCTTCAGAGCATGAAATGGCTCATACAGAAGAGGAACTGCGGATCATTTTGTCTGAAAGCTTAAAAAGCGGCGAGATCAATCAGTCAGAATATAAATACGTTAATAAAATCTTTGAATTTGATAATCGAATAGCCAAAGAAATCATGGTTCCAAGAACAGAGATGGTTACAGTGGCGCTCGAGGATTCTTTTGAGGAAAATTTAGAAATCATGAGGAGCGAACGGTATACAAGATATCCGCTTGAACATGAAGACAAAGACAACATTGTGGGGCTCGTAAATATCAAAGAAGTATTAGATGCACTTTACATGTCAAAAGAAGGCGTGCTCCTTAAAAATTATATACGTCCCGTTATTAAGGTTATTGAAACAATTCCCATTCAGGATTTATTGCTGAGAATGCAAAAAGACCGGATTCACATGGCGATCCTGGTTGATGAATATGGCGGAACAGCCGGGCTTGTAACAGTAGAGGACATCCTTGAGGAAATCGTCGGCGAAATCCGCGACGAGTTTGACGTGGATGAACTGCCTAATGTTCAAAAGAAAAGCGAACATCATTACATTTTCGACGGCAAAGCACTAATTGAAGAAGTGAATGATCTCCTTCAGCTCGAGATTGATTCAGAAGACGTGGATACAATCGGCGGCTGGGTACTCACCGAGAAAATCGATGTGAAAAAAGGAGACAAAATCATGTCTGATGGATACGAGTTTACCGTAACGGACATGGAAGGGCATCATATTAGGACGCTTGAAGCAAAAAAGAAAATGGAAGCAGTAACAGGTGATCCAGAATGATTGCCTGTTTTTTATATGTGAAATCTTGTCTGAATTCAATAAAATGGTGCAAAACTCATGCATTTTACCATCTAAATGGAGGGAAGCGTTTATTTTAAATGAATCTTTTTGCATAGATTGTTCTAGTTTTAGATGATAAATGGTCCGTTACTTTCCGCTCCAGGCATTTGCTTTCCGCGGTCCGGGTGGGAGCCTCCTCGGCATGCCTGCGGGGTCTCCCATTTCCCTCTATTTCCCGCAGGAGTCAAATGCCTTCCGCTGCAATCCACTTAATGTTTTAAACATGCAGTCTAAAAGCAACAAGAAAAGAGCCTTATTTATAAACTAAATTCTCGATGAACAGTAACTAGCACAAAATCTCTTTTCACTATCCTCTGGAGGGCTGTAACTATAGTGAAACATCATCTCACTATCTTGAACTGACGTTTCACTATCCAACCCCTTCCATTATTATTTAGTTGAATAATTTTTTTCCCTCTGATAGCATTAGTGAGTTCTTATCGTTAGCAGTTGGAGGGATTTTTAGATGAAAGCTTATCGCTTTCCGCTTATTTTGCTGTCTTCTGTTTTTATTGGCGGAATAATCGGACTTGTGTTTGGAGAAAAAGCTACATTATTAAAACCGTTTGGTGATCTGTTTTTGAATGCCATGTTTACGGTTGTTGTACCATTAGTATTCTTTACAATCGCTTCTTCTATAGCAAATATGGGAGGAACAAAGCGGCTCGGAAAGATTATGGGAAGCATGCTTGGCGTGTTCCTGTTTACAGGCTTAATTGCTGCTCTTTATATGGTAGTCGTTGTTAAAATCATTCCGCCTGCACAGGGAGTGTCGCTTCAGCTTGAAAAACCGGAGGCGCTGGAAGATGTAACACTTGCAGACCAAATTGTCAGCACATTTACGGTCCCTGATTTTGTTGAGTTATTCTCAAGAGACAATATGCTTGCTATGATTGTTTTTTCCGTATTAATAGGTCTGTCAGTTTCGATGATCGGGGAAAAAGGAAAGCCGTTTGCAAGCTTTCTTGCGTCCGGATCAGAAGTTTTGATGAAGTTTGTATCATTAATTATGTATTATGCAC
This sequence comes from Metabacillus idriensis, assembly GCF_009674765.1. Classification (GTDB taxonomy): domain Bacteria; phylum Bacillota; class Bacilli; order Bacillales; family Bacillaceae; genus Bacillus_P; species Bacillus_P idriensis. The sequence goes on from NZ_WKKF01000002.1 coordinate 888,619, forward strand.
CGATCGGGCTCGGCGCCTATTTCGCGACATTAGTCGGTGAATACGGTCCAATGCTTTTAGGAACTTATTTCAAAGCAGGTGTCATGTATTACGTCTCGGCATTTCTCTATTTTGTGATTGCCTTTACAATTTACGCATTCATGTCTGGAAAAAGGCAGGCGGTCACTGTATTCTGGAAAAATATGCTTTCTCCAACCGTGACTTCACTTGCTACCTGCAGCAGTGCAGCTTCGATTCCTGTGAACCTTGAAGCTACACGCAAAATGGGTGTGAGCGCTGATATTCGCGAAACCACTGTCCCTCTGGGTGCTGCTCTTCACAAGGATGGATCCGTACTTGGAGGCGTATTAAAGATTGCTTTTCTTTTTGGAATCTTTGAAATGAACTTCTCAGGTTTTGGCACATTAACCAGTGTTGTCCTTGTAGCGATCCTGGTTGGAACGGTAATGGGAGCTATTCCAAGCGGAGGTATGATTGGTGAAATGCTGATTCTGACCCTTTACGGATTTCCGCCTGAAGCTCTGCCTATCATTGCAGCAATCTCCACGATTATTGATCCGCCGGCAACGATGCTCAATGCTACCGGCGATAATGTAAGCAGCATGATGGTTTCCAGATTAGTAGAAGGAAAAGACTGGCTTAAGAAAAAATCAGCTGAACTAAGTTCCAAAATAGCATAATTGTTTAAGAAGAAGGTATCTTTTGCAGATAGCTTCTTCTTTTTCTAGTCTTAAGGAAATATAAAACTTTGCGCTTTGATGACTAGCGCAAGCTGCCGCCAACTCGGGCAAAAAAAATCAAACCCCGACACTTCATCGGATTGGAGCTTACGGTCGCTTGCCCTTTTCTTACTGAAAAACTATTAGAAGGAATTCAAAGGAAATTGTTCAATCTTTAACATAATTAGAGTATAATATTTTTTAGTAATGACAACTTTTAATTAAATGTAAGCGAATACTTTTATTTTTAACATTTTAACCCTATTTTTCATTCGTCTTACTCGACGTTAAGGTTGATATAAAGGAGTGTTTCAGTTGAAAAAGATTTGGTGGAAAGAAGCGGTTGCATACCAAATATATCCTAGAAGCTTCATGGATTCAAACGGTGACGGAATTGGCGATATCCGCGGCATTATTTCTAAATTAGATTACTTAAAAGATTTCGGCATCGATGTGATCTGGATTTGCCCAATTTTCACATCACCTAATGCTGACAATGGATATGACATCAGTGATTATCAGGATATTATGGCAGACTTCGGAACAATGGAGGATTTTGATGACCTTCTGGCTGAAGTGCATAAGAGAGACATGAAGCTGATCCTTGATTTAGTCGTTAATCATACTAGTGATGAGCATCCTTGGTTCATCGAATCACGCTCTTCAAAAGAGAACGACAAACGGGACTGGTACATCTGGCGCGATGGCAATAACGGCAAAGAGCCAAACAACTGGGAAAGCATCTTCAGCGGATCGGCATGGGAGCTTGACGACGAAACAAATCAATATTACATGCACGTATTCGCAACAAAGCAGCCTGATTTAAACTGGAAAAACGAAGAAATGAGACAAGCTGTATACGATATGATTAATTGGTGGCTTGATAAAGGCATCGACGGATTCCGTGTAGACGCAATTTCTCATATTAACAAAAAAGATGGCTTTCCTGATCTGCCTAACCCGAATGGACTTGATTTTGTTTCCTCATTTGATTATCACATGAACGTAGAAGGTATTATGGAGCATCTAAGCGAGCTGAAAGCGCAAACGTTTGCACGATACGATATCATGACAGTCGGCGAAGCGAATGGCGTTAAGCTTGAGCAGGCGGAAGACTGGGTTGGCGATACAAATGGCATCTTCAACATGATTTTCCAATTCGAGCACCTCAATTTATGGGACAATGGAACAGAAGGAACAGTCGATCTCATTAAGTTAAAAGAAACGTTAACAAAATGGCAAAAAGGATTAGACGGTTCCGGCTGGAACGCATTATTCCTTGAAAATCACGACCAGCCTCGCTCTGTATCAACATGGGGCAATGATAAAGAGTATCTGACTGAAAGTGCAAAAGCCCTCGCAGCCATGTACTTCTTAATGCAGGGTACACCATTTATTTATCAGGGACAGGAGCTTGGAATGACAAACGTTCATTTCCCGTCAATTGATGATTATGATGATGTAGCCATGAAAAACCTTTACCGCATTGAAACAGCAAAAGGACGCTCACATGAAGAAATTATGGAAATTATCTGGCATAAGGGCCGTGATAATTCCCGTACACCAATGCAATGGAATGAAGAGAAAAACGGAGGCTTCACAACAGGCACACCATGGTTTGGAGCTAACGACAACTATAAACAAATTAACGTTGAAAAGCAGTTGAAAGATGAGAACTCAGTCTATCATTTCTATAAAAAGATGATTGACCTGCGCAAGGAACATCTAGTTTTCGTTTATGGATCTTACGACTTGATTCTTCCAAAAGACAAGCAAATTTATGCCTACACAAGAACATATGAAGGCAAAACAGCACTGGTTATCGCAAACATCAGCAACAAAACGGCTTTCTACCAGTACAGCAAGCTGCCGTTATCGAAAGAACAGCTGATTCTTCAAAACTATGAAGTTGCTGACCACAAACACACAACTTCATTCACATTGAAGCCATTCGAAACAAGAGTTTACGTTCTTTAATTCACATGACCCCCAATAAGGATGAATGCCTTTTGGGGTTTTTTTTGTCATTTGACGGATCAATTCATTTGAAGAGGCGCTCCGAACGTGCCTGATTATGCTACTTAATGATACAATTCAACCAAAGGAAATAAGGAGGGACATGCAACATGCTGAAAAGGTTTGCTTTAAAAACACACTCTCGCGATGAGATGGCAGATGTGACTTCAAGTGTTGAAAAACTAGTGAGAGAAGCTTCTATAAAAGAAGGCACTGTCCTTATTTACTGCCCGCATACTACAGCAGGCATTACAATCAATGAAAATGCGGATCCGGATGTAAAAAGAGACATGATCAGACGTTTTGACGAAATCTTTCCTTGGCAACATGAGGAGGACCGGCATGAAGAAGGAAATACAGCCGCTCATATGAAAGCAAGCACTGTGGGGGCATCGCAGCATGTTATCGTAACAGACGGAAAGCTGCTGCTGGGTAAGTGGCAGGGAATTTACTTCTGTGAATTTGACGGTCCCAGAGAACGGACATTTTACGTAAAGGTGCAGGCAGATGGGGAAAAGATATCGTAACTTAGATGGTGTTGAAAACACCAAAAGCTTTTCTGACTTCAGAAAGTGGATGAAGGAGCGGAGATCGAAAGAAAAAGATTTATCCATATCCATTGAATCTGCTGAAAAAACTTATATAAAAGAGATTAAAAATAATCGGTCTCGAACGAGCATAACCTGGGTTGGTCATTCTGCGTTTTTGATTCAGATTGATGGAGTAAACATTCTTACCGACCCCGTTTGGGCAGAACGAATGGGCATGCAAAAACGGCTGACAAGACCCGGTCTTCCGATTGATGAGCTGCCCGAAATAGATGCAGTCCTGATTTCGCATGGGCATTATGATCACTTGGACTTTGCAGCGATTAAACGGCTGAAAGGAAAACCCCTTTTTTATGTGCCTGAGGGACTTGGTGCTTTATTCAGAAGAAGAGGCTACAAAAATGTGACAGAAGCGGCCTGGTGGGAAGCCTTTCACATGAAAGGCGTCAGCTTAACCTTTGTTCCTGCCCAGCATTGGACAAGAAGAACACTCTGGGATACGAACACGTCTCACTGGGGTGGATGGGTGATTCAAATTTCGTCATACTCAATCTACTTCGTTGGAGACACAGGATATTTTCGCGGTTTTAAGGAAATCGGCGAGAAGTTGGACATTGATGCCGTGCTCATGCCAATCGGCGCCTATGAACCCGAGTGGTTCATGAACGTATCGCATATCAACCCGGAGGATGCGGTCAAAGCATATCAAGATTTAAACGCAAAAGGACCGTTTGTTCCAATGCATTACGGGGCATACCGGCTCGCGGACGATACGGGGCCGGAAGCTCTAGAGCGGCTGCTTTCAGAATGGGACAAGCGCACACTGGATCCCGGACAGCTTAACGTAATGAAAATCGGAGAGACATGGTGGGTAGAGCATTGATGTGAATCTAAGTAGTTCGGATATGGAGCAGGAAAAGTGAATGTATTAAAACAATAAATTAGCATATGGTTTAGCTGCTGGATCGAACAAGAAAACGCAGGAATTCTAAATTCCTGTGTTTTTAAAATCTTAGCTCCCATTAGTGGAATAAGATTTTTCCACAAACTTCATTGCTTTTCCCATTTCATTCTATTTAAAGCACACCCAAAATTAATGCCTATTTCGGCAGTCCATAACTCAACAAACCGCCCTATAACTCCTTAAACAATAAAAAAACAGACCACAAACGTGATCTGCTTTCCTCAGCCCCGAACTCTGTGAGCGGATGATTCTTCCTTTTTAGAAGGCAAAAACTCTTTAAAGCCTTTGATTGTTTCCGGAGTTTCTTTAGCAATCTCAATTGTTGTCTGTACGGTCTGTTTTTTGTATTCAACATCTGACATGATTTTCTCCTGGGTGGCAGAAAGCTTTGTAGTTTCGGTTTGAATGCCCTCTGTTTGCTTTTGAATGCGGTTAGCCGTTTCCTGAAGATCCTGCAATGCAGGCTGCGCTTTCTTAAACGTTCTGAAAGCAGAGACTCCTAAATAAATAAGTGCACAAACTACAAGAGCGATGCTTATATAAACAATGGCCATCTGATAAACTCCTTTCGATTTCATCTCTTTTTATTTTCTACCCTAAAAAGATCATTCGTAATCTTGTATAGAAGGCCTCATATTCTCTGGATCCTTCAGCCAGGAGCGAATGCCGCGGCCTGCATAAGGCTCGTCTTCAAAACGCGGAATAACATGCAGGTGGGCATGAAAAATATGCTGTCCTCCCGTTTCTCCTGAATTCCATCCAATCGTATAGCCATCAGGCTGATATTCTTCATCAAGCAATTTCTTCACTTCCTGCAAGAGACTGAAAGTAGCATGCCACTCTACTTCTGTTAAATCGAAAACGGTTGGCCTGTGCTCTCTCGGAACGATTAAGCCTGAACCTTTCAGCACTTTTTGCGGCATTTGCAAAAAGAGGCAATGTTCATTGGACAGAACAGCTTGTTGATCTTCTATCATTTCGGGATTGCAAAGCGGGCATAATTCTTCCACCTAAGACAACTCCAATCTTTCTGAATCTATTTTTTACCATTTTAGCATAATCAGCTAAAATGACGTCACTATTTGCCTCTATGAGGGTATTCCTTTTAGTATGGCAGGGAACAGCGCATGACATGTAGAAGAAGGTATACAGCATTTTTCTGAAATTGGAGGGAAACTTGTATGACATGGCATCATACCTCTATAAGCAGGCTGCTGAAGATTGAATACCCGATTGTACAAGCGCCGATGGCAGGAGGAATTACTGTTCCAAAGCTTATCAGCGCGGTCAGTGAGGCCGGGGCATTGGGGTCAGTCGGTGCAGGGTATTTAACGTCTGTTCAGCTTGATCAGCACATAAAAGAAATAAAAGCTTTAACAGGCAAACCGTTTAACGTGAATCTTTTCGTCCCTGAAAAAGAAGTAAGCATCAGCAAAGAAGATATTCAGACGATGACGGGTATCCTTAAAAAAATGAACATGCCTGTGCAGGATGTTTCTTTCACAAATGAAACGAGTTATTCAGATTATGAGAAGCAGCTTGAGACGGTTCTTCTAAATGATGTGCCGATTTGTTCATTTACTTTCGGCCTTCCTTCAATAGAAGCTGTAAGGGAGCTGAAACGGGCAGGCAGGATCGTAATAGGTACGGCAACAACGGTAGAGGAAGCTATTTTATTTGAAGAGCGGGGGGCAGATGTGATCGTCATGCAGGGAAGCGAAGCAGGAGGACACCGCGGCACATTCAATGATTCCGCTGATGCCTGTATTGGCACAATGGCTCTTATTCCCCAGGGTGCAGATGCACTGAGCGTTCCGGTTATTGCTGCTGGCGGAATTGCAGATGCAAGAGGAATCGCAGCAGCGCTGATCCTTGGTGCAGATGGCGTTCAGCTGGGCAGTGTTTTTATCCCCTGCACAGAAAGCGGGGCTCCTGCTGCTTACAAAGCAAAAATTCTTAGCAGCAAAGAAGATGAAACTGTACTGACGAGAGCCTTTTCAGGTAAATATGCACGCGGAATATCAAATGACTTTATTCAGAAGATGAAACCATTTGAAAGCAGCATTTTGCCTTATCCTGTGCAAAACGATCTGACAAAACGGCTGCGCAGTCATGCTGCACAAGAGCTAAATGCAGAGCACATGTCGCTGTGGGCAGGGCAGAGTTTAAGATTGATTAATGAATCAATGTCTGCGAAAGAGGTTTTAAACAGATTAATTGCAGGAGTGAACAAGGTAACAGAATCGAGCTGGAAGGACGTGAATGCAAGTGAATCTTAAAACGGCGGCAGCCCTTGATGAGAAAGATGAGCTTGCCCATTTTCGTGATGAGTTCTATCTGAAAAAGAATACGATTTATTTAGATGGCAATTCCCTTGGCCTGCCTTCAAAAAGGGCAGAGTCAGCGCTGCTGTCAATGCTTAATGCCTGGAAGGAGTTTGGGATTGACGGCTGGACACAAGGAGAAAAGCCCTGGTACTACTTAGCTGAAACACTTGGGGAGCAGTCTGCTTTTCTGGTAGGGGCGAAGCCTGAAGAGGTAGTTGTGACGGGGTCAACAACAGTCAATCTGCATCAGCTTGCTGCTAGCTTTTTTCATCCAGAGAAAAAGCGGACGAAGATTCTGGCAGATGACCTGAACTTTCCGTCTGACATTTATGCCCTGCAAAGTCAGCTGTCTCTAAGAGGACTTGATCCTGCGGTGCATCTAGTTAAAGTGAAAAGCAGGGATGGGCATACACTTAGTGAAGACGATATCATCGCATCTATGACAGATGAGCTTGCCTTAATTGTTTTGCCTACCGTTCTATACCGGAGCGGCCAGCTTATGAATATCGAAAAGCTGACGAAGGCCGCAAGCGAGCGCGGGATTTTGATTGGTTTTGACGGGTGTCATTCAGTGGGAGCCGTTCCGCATGAGTTTCATAAATGGGGAGTTGATTTTGCCTACTGGTGCAATTACAAGTATTTAAACGGGGGGCCCGGGGCAGCTGCAGGGCTGTTTGTTCATGAGAAGCATTTAGGGAAAATGCCGGGCTTAAGCGGGTGGTTTGGGTCCAATAAAGAGTCTCAATTTGATATGGAGCACACTTTTACACCTGCATCCACTGCCGGAGCCTATCAAATTGGAACGCCCCATATTTTCAGTTCGGCGCCTTTGTCTGCTTCTCTTCAGCTTTTTAAAGAGGCTACCCTATCAGCCATCCGCAAAAAGTCACTGAATATGACTAGAATTATGATGGATTTAATTGATTCAGAGCTTTCAGGGTTTGCTTTTCGCATCATCAATCCTGCAGAAGACGAAAGACGCGGGGGGCACGTTGCACTCCTGCACCCTGAAGCAGCAAGAATCTGCAAAGCACTAAAGCAGGCTGGCGTCATTCCGGATTATCGCTCACCCAACATTATCAGACTGGCCCCGGTTGCATTGTATACGTCCTACGAAGAAATTTGGAGAACAATCCAGGTTTTAAAGGACATAATGAGGGAAAAAAGATATGAAAAATATGAAAATAAACGTGAGGTGATCGCATGAAGATTATTGATGTTTCAAGGCCTGTCCAAAATAGCACGCCAACGTGGCCTGGCGATACGCCATTTGATTTTGAACTAATGTGGACAAAAGAAGCAAGCGGATCTGTTAACGTGGGCAAGCTTGAAATGAGCACCCATACCGGTACGCATATAGATGCCCCGTTTCATTTTGAATCAGAGGCGAAAAAAGTACATGAGCTTGATCTTTCCATTTACTGCGGAAAAGCAAAAGTCATCCATCTTCAAGGTGTAGAAGTGATAACGGCACACGAGTTGAAAAAATTCGGACTTTTTCAAACAGAAAGGCTGTTAATCCGCACAGATTCCTGGGATGACCCGTTAAGATTTCCAGAAGAGTTCTCTTATTTTCATCCTGATGCAGCCGCTTACCTGAAAGAAATCGGAGTCAGGCTGATAGGCGTAGATGTTCCTTCCGTTGATTTTATGAAAAGCAAAGAGCTTCCTGCCCATCATTCATTCCTTGAGAATTCTATTTTTATTTTAGAAGGGCTGGATTTAAGCGCGGCAGAACAAGGGGATTATGAATTGATCGCTTTACCGCTTCGGATTGTAGATGGAGATGGAAGTCCTGTCAGAGCTATTTTAAGGACGTTCGAATAATAGGCTTGAAAACCGATTGTTTCTTTTCTTTTTAGAGTAGAACGTGTATTCTATTAGCAGGTGATGGAAAATGAAAATCATTCATTATTCTTATAGAAAGCGCGGCAAAATTGAATTTTGGTTTGATCAGTGGCCAAATTCGCCCGTCGTTTTTACTCCAATTAAAGAATACTATTTTATTAGAGTTGTTAAGTGGAGCGACCTTGATCCGCTCGTAACCAGAGGTGACCTTGGCAAGATGGAGCTGATTGTCAATCAGTACCTCGGACGTGAGCAATACTACTTGCAGCGCAAATATTTTGATAAGGAACGATTTGGGCTGCCTAAATAATAGGCAGCTATTCTTGTTGTTTAAAAAGGGCTTGCGCTTTTGTTCTGTTATTTTAAATAAATAGCCGTTCCAATTTTCGAAATAATTTTTTGATCATCAGCCAGTGAGAAATTTCCCTGGATTGCTCTTCCAAGCTTTCTGTAATCATATAAATATCTGTAATCAAGCCTCGTAACTTGAGAAAGCAGATAAGCAGTTCTGTCTGCTCCCTCTTTCCGGTATTTATTCAGTGATGCAATAATTCCTTCTGCATCTTTAATTCCAATCCCATGGCCGTAATAGAGATCGTATCCCATATCGATTGTATTTTCTCCCCGCCACTGAGGCTTCTCTGGATCGAAATCCGGATTTTTAAAATAGACACAATCACCTGGCAGATAATCGTTTCCCCTTCTTGTGAAAACACCCAAATCATCATCGTAATGCCAGTCATATAGAATCATTCCGGCGAATAGCCGATTGAAATGACGCTCTTCGATCATCTCAAGCACCGCTTTGTAAAAAACAGCCACAATGGCAGTGGCACATTCAAAAGCATACAGTTCCCCGTTTGCATAAAGGTCCCTGATGCCTGCTGATGGAGGAACTCCTGGCTTAATGACAATTGCCCCCTGGCTTGTCAGATTCCAAAAAGCCGGGTTGCACTTGGAATATTCAAAGGTTGTAAACTTAACGCCGCTTTGATAGAGGGCTGAGGCCGCTTTGACAATCTCAATTCTTAAATCCATTTCAAATTTAAACTGATTAAAATGTTCAAAGGAATAGACTTCTTCATATTTCACCATTAAATCCAGGATCTCTTTTTGCTCACCGGTCAGAACGGATGTATTCATGATATTTTGACTTTGATTTGCATTTTTGATTTTGATCACAGCAATCATTCGCCTCCTGTTATGAAGCTGATTTAATAATTTATGAGAGCGCCCTCTGAGTTGGAACCTCTGATGAATATTTCATGAAGGACGGACGTATGATGAATTAATTGTTCTGCGTCAGTAATTCCTACTTGACTGATTGGAATAATTGCATTATATTTTTTTAGTATAAAAGGAAAATGTTAGGGGGAGAAAAAGTGTCTTCTTTTTTAGTTATTATTAATATTGCCGTGCTTTTGGGTCTTATCTTTTTATTATTTTTTATGCAGAAAAAACATGTTTCGTTTTCAAAACGTGTATTTGCTGCACTTGGCCTTGGGATTGTTCTCGGGTTTGCTTTTCAATTTATTTACGGTCCGGAAAATGAGGTTCTTCTTGAATCAATCGGCTGGTTCAATATCGTAGGAAGCGGTTATGTAAAGCTTCTTCAAATGATTGTGATGCCGCTTGTATTCATTTCAATTCTTGCAGCATTTACGAAAATGAAATTGGCGAATAACATTGGAAAAATCAGTGTTCTAATCCTGGGTATTCTTGTAGGGACTACAGCAATCTCTGCTGCAATTGGAATTGGGACTTCTCTTGGATTTAATTTAGAGGCAGTTCAAATTGAGCAAGGAGAGGCAGAAACAGCAAGAGGGGAAGCGCTTGATGCATCCTACACTGAGATTCAGGATCAGACGTTCCCGCAGAAAATGCTTGAGCTGCTTCCTGGAAATCCATTTCTTGATTTTACTGGAGCACGCCCGACTTCAACGATAGCCGTTGTTATTTTTGCGGCAATCTTAGGTTTAGCTTTCTTGGGGGTTAAACGAAAAGAACCTCAGCATGCAGAGCTGTTCTCAAAAATTGTTGATGCCTTTTACGCCATCATCATGAGAGTCGTCACACTCATTTTGCGTCTTACTCCATACGGCGTCCTTGCCATCATGACAAAAACGGTTGCTTCAAGTGATCTTGATTCCATCTTAAAGCTTGGGAAATTTGTGCTCGCTTCTTACGTGGCTCTGCTTGTCATGTTTATCATCCATTTGCTGCTCCTGACGCTTGCGGGACTTAACCCGATCACATATGTTAGAAAGGTTTTCCCTGTTTTGACGTTTGCTTTTACATCACGTACGAGTGCAGGAACGCTGCCATTGAATATCAAAACACAAACGAAACAGCTCGGTGTTCCAGAAGGAATCGCAAACTTTGCAGGATCTTTTGGCCTCAGCATCGGACAAAATGGCTGTGCGGGCATCTATCCGGCAATGCTTGCCGTCATGATTGCACCGACGGTCGGAATCGACCCGTTAAGTCCTTCTTTCATCTTTACATTAATTGCGGTTGTTGCCATCAGTTCATTCGGAGTTGCAGGTGTTGGCGGAGGGGCTACATTTGCTGCAATCCTTGTCCTCTCAACAATGAATATGCCGATTGCCTTAGCAGGATTGCTTATATCTGTGGAGCCGCTGATTGATATGGGCCGTAAAGCATTAAATGTAAGCGGAAGTATGACAGCGGGAGTTTTAACTGGAAAAATAACAAAAGAATTAGATACAGATACGTATAATCACAGCGGCTCATCACAATTGGAGCTGGAAGCTTAATAAAAAAAGCAGTTAGGAACTGAAAAGTTCAGTCTAACTGCTTTTTTATTTTAGGCTGTTTTCGCAAAGATTGTTGTTTTGATGATAAATGTTGTCCGTTCCTTGCAGCGAGAGAAACTTGCTTTCCCCGGGGAGGGTGGGAGCCTCCTCGGCTTTTAGCCTGTGGGGTCTCCCATTTCCCTCTATTTTACCGCAGGAGTCAGGTTCCTTCCGCTGCAATCCACTCATGGTCTTAAATATCTAGTCTTATAGCAACAAAGTTTACGAAAAGAGCCTTATTTTACAAACCCGATCGCAATGGCATAATTATCCGAAAGAACTTGGTTGATTCTTCTATAAAAATCTTCATGGCATTCAATCACTAGGACAACTTCCGTTTCTTTCGTTTTAGACCGAAGTTTAAGTTTTTTCTTTTTTATCGCACGATAATAGATAAAATTGAGAAGAAATCCAAGCAACAGCCCGCTCCCGGCTCCTATCAGCCCCCAATACACAGGCCCCCACGCTAACTTAAACCCAATGCTCACGCCTATTACTGCAAAAGCGGTCGCAAGTGCGGCACCAGTATCAAACAAACTGACTCCATCAGAGTGATGAATCGAATCCATCAGCTTCATTGAATCGTCTGTTGTTCTTAATGAAACCGCCAGTATCCTCTCTTTTGGAATTCCTTCTTGTTCCAACTGGGAAATGGCCAGTTCTAGATATGTGCAGTGATCAAAGGTAGCAAATACTTGCAATGGAATCGCCTCTCAAACTCTGTCTGGAAATTTCACACGATAATGCTGATAATTTTTCACCAGAAAATTTCTCTGCTCATCTATAAAAAGCTTATTGTTCTCAACTGTATTTATGTAAGCATCATAAACAGCAAAACCATACACAGAGGGTACAAACATCAGCCATGAAGGATTCAGAATATCTGTAGCATGCTGAACTTGCCCTAAAAACAAGTAATGTACCGCAAGCAGGCATTTGGAGTAGTACACAAAAACCACTGTCCAGATCAGAGCGAAGAATCCCGTAATGAGGCGGTGAATATAAAGCTGCCCAGTTCCCGGCATTAAAAAAGACCAAACGACTGCTATTCTGGGATTTCGTTTATCTAAATAATTGATTTCCATCCCCCCTATTGAAAATGTATTAAAAGGGGCATTTTCCCGTTCAGCCAGCAGAAAAACCCGATTAGAATCAATGGTAGTCCTGTAACTGTCCCAGATTGCAAAGATGTAAACAGGAATATATAGGAGAGTCCAGCGGTAATCAAGTGCATCCCGCGCCTTGTCAATTTCACCGCAAAATGAGTAAACCATGGCGATGTTCAAATGAGATTGCATGTTAATAAACACTTCCCAGACAAATAAGAGCAGGCCTCTGAAATATTTAGAGAGAAGAAGATGTCCAAATCCCGGAAAAGCTGCAGACCACCATGCAATGATATACGGGTTTCTTAAATGAAATTGGGTCGTTCCAAACATGCTTAAATGGGCTTTATACCGTCTGTACTGATTGGTGCCAGTGTAATTATCCATCTTATTTCCTGCTGCTTTCTATATATTGATATGCACCTTATCATTTCCTTTTTTATGGAAATACATGCGGAGAGTGCAGGAAGTTTCAAATTTAAACTATTAAGAAGGAAAATGTATAATAAAGGATAGTACGCAAGTTAGGAGACAAAATGAGATGAGTTCACAAAAGACAGGCGGCAAATGGCGGGTATTCTTTCAGCTTATACGGGAGACAAGGCCTTCAAAGACAAAAATGGCGATTGCAGGTACGCTCAGCGTTTTATCTACAGTTGTCGGTCTGGTCATCCCTTTATTCACAAAGAATTTAATCGATGATTTCAGCTTTGACCATTTTGGAAGTGTGCATATTTTTCTGCTGATATCAGCTTTTATCGCACAGGCAATTACAAGCGGGGTATCCATTTACTTGCTCAATCATGTCGGTCAGCATGTCGTTGCCCGATTAAGGGAAAGGCTTTGGAATAAGCATATCCATCTTCCCGTCCGATTTTATGACGAGCACAAAACCGGCGAAATGATCAGCCGGATGACAAATGATACGGCCATTTTAAAAGGACTGATTACAGATCATATTACAAACTTCTTTACAGGAATCATTGCCATAATAGGATCATTTGGCATTCTCCTTTATCTGGACTGGCAAATGACGCTAATCATGCTTGCCTTGATTCCTCTCTCCATATTAATTCTGCTTCCGCTGGGAAGAAAAATGTACAAAGTATCTAAAGGTCTTCAGGATGAAACGGCCAGCTTTACAGCGTTATTAACTGAAGTGTTATCTCATGTCCGTTTAGTGAAATCCTCGAATGCTGAACAAAAAGAGTACACCTCAGGAAAAAGCGGAGTAGGCCGTCTCTTTCAATTTGGGTTGGCTGAAGCGAAAATTCATGCATGGATTGGCCCGTTAATCTCACTTGTGATTATGTCACTGCTGGTAGTGATTCTCGGCTACGGCGGTTTAAGAGTTCAAGCAGGAGTTCTATCTTCAGGGGATCTGGTTGCTTTTATTCTTTATCTCTTTCAGATTGTCATTCCAATGACTCAATTTACGGCTTTTTTCACGCAGCTGCAAAAAGCAATGGGAGCTTCTGAACGGATCATAGAAATTCTTGAAGAGGAGGAGGAAAACCTTCATTCAGGCAAGAAAATAGAGGACATTCATCAATCGATCCACTTTAATGAGATTGATTTTGCCTACAAAAAAGAAGAACCAGTATTAAACAAGGTTACTCTTGAGATTAAACCGGGTCAGACTACGGCTATTGTCGGACCAAGCGGAAGCGGAAAAACGACACTGTTTTCACTAGTCGAACGTTACTACTTGCCGACAGGCGGAGCCATTTATCTTGGGGATGAAAAAATAGACGGCTTTACCCTTGCTTCGTGGAGAGCGCATATTGGGTATGTCTCTCAGGAAAGTCCGATTACATCAGGCACAATTAAAGAAAATATTTGTTATGGATTAACGAGAGAAGTGACGGATGCAGAGATAGCCAAAGCAGCGAAGATGGCCTATGCGGATCAATTTATTGAAGAATATCCTGACGGCTATGATACACAAGTAGGTGAACGAGGCGTTAAACTCTCAGGCGGGCAGCGTCAGCGCATCGGCATTGCCAGAGCGCTGATCAGGGATCCTAAAATCCTCCTCCTCGATGAAGCAACCTCAAGCCTTGACAGCCATTCTGAAATCGTTGTTCAAAAAGCACTTGGCAACTTAATGGCCGGACGGACAACGATCGTCATTGCCCACAGACTGTCCACGGTCATTGATGCCGATCAAATTATCTTTTTGGATAAAGGGAGAGTCACCGGAACAGGCACACATTCGGAACTGCTGCAAACTCATCCGATGTACAGAGAGTTTGCTGTTCAGCAATTAAAACTGAATGATATTAGGTTAAATGAGACTGTCTGAGTTTGATCAGATGGTCTTTTTTGCTGTGAAAAGGTTCAGGGAAAGTACACGCGTGCTTATGACACCATTATACGAGAAAAATCTGAGTCTCGGGTACTCATAGAACTCATATGACATACCATTTAGGATTTATCTGAAAAATGAAAGAGTGAATCAGAGAATTTTTGACTGTTTTTGATTGAATAATAGAATTTATGATTAATAATGATTGTTTTTGAAAGTTTTTGGTTGATTTATGAAAGGGCTTACGGTAGAATGAACTCAAGATAAAGATTTTAGGTAAAAAGAACGATTAGCTGGAGGTGACTGAATGATTACACCAGAACGGCACCGGATCATCATCAAGGTACTTGGTGAAAAACAGGTCGCAACGATACAGGAATTAGTTGATGCTACATCTTCTTCAGAATCAACCATCCGAAGAGATTTAAGCCAGCTCCAAAAAGAGAAAAAATTAAAGCGGGTTCACGGCGGTGCTTCTCTTTTTCATCAAAAGGGAGAAGAACTCAGTGTTACTGAAAAGTCATCACAAAATGCTGCTGAAAAAGAACGAATTGCCAAATTTGCAGCAGACCTTGTAAAAAACGGAGACAGCATATACATCGACGCAGGCACTACAACCATGCAGATGATTCCATATTTAAAAGAAAAAGAAATAACGGTCGTTACAAATGGCGTTTCACATCTTGAAGTGCTGCTTGAGAATCAAATTCCCACTTACCTGATTGGAGGGATTGTAAAGCCGAAAACAAGAGCGCTTGTAGGCAGTGCAGCACAGTCAGGGATAAACGCATACAGATTTGATAAATGTTTTATGGGTGTAAACGGCATTCATCCGGAAGCAGGTTTTACAACACCGGATCCTGAGGAAGCCGCAATCAAGAGGCTTGCCATCACACAGTCTCAAGAAGCTTATATTCTTGCAGACGATACAAAATTCAATGAAATTTCGTTCTCTAAAATTGCCGGTCTGCATGAAGCAGCGGTGATTACGAACGAACTGGATGAAGACACCGCTTATGATTTTAAGGAAAAGACAGAGATAAAGGTTGTGACAGCATGATTTACACATGTACGCTGAACCCTTCCATCGATTATGTAGTGAAGGTAAACGATTTTAAAGAGGGGCACCTCAATCGCACGGAGAGCGCAAACGTTTATCCGGGCGGTAAAGGAATCAATGTTTCAAGAGTTCTGAAACGTCTTGGAACAGAAAGCACAGTCCTTGGCTTTGCAGGCGGATTTACAGGCGAGTTCATTAAAGAATTTCTCTCATCAGAGGAAATTACACATGATTTTATCAGTGTTTCAGATCATACAAGAATTAACGTCAAGCTTAAATCGGCTAAAGAGACAGAAATCAATGGCCAGGGCCCTCAGATTTCAAAAGAACAGAAGCTTGAATTACTTGGGAAAATTAGTGAATTGCACGCCGAGGATGTACTTGTTTTAGCAGGAAGCATTCCATCCGCTCTTGACGAAAGCTTCTATAAAGAAATCGCTGATACATGTTTAATAAATGGTGTGAAAGTTGTCATTGATGCATCAGGTAATGCTTTAAAAAGCACTTTCCAAAGCAAACCATTTCTCATCAAGCCAAATCATCATGAATTAGGCGAACTTTTCGATACTCAGGTCAGCAGCACGGAAGAAGCTGTTCATTATGGGAAGAAACTGCTTGAAGAGGGCGTGCAGAATGTGATTGTTTCAATGGCAGAAAAAGGCGCCATATTCATCAATCAGTACGGAGCATATTTTGCAAATGTCCCTCCTGGAAAAGTGAAAAATTCAGTTGGCGCGGGAGATTCAGTTGTTGCAGGCTTCATTGCAGGATACAAAGAACATGGGGATTATAAGAAAGCCTTTAAACAGGGTGTTGCCACCGGAAGCGCAACTGCTTTTTCAGAAGATTTAACGGAGAAGGAATTTGCAGCAAAACTCATAAATGAAGTGAAAGTCAATGAGATTTAGATATTCATTGAAGGGGGAAGAAAAATGAAGATTACAGATTTATTAACAAGCGATACGATTATCCTTGACCTGAATGCACAATCAAAAGCCGCTGTTATCGACGAAATCATTGAGACACTTGATCATGCAGGCAAGCTTAAAAATAAAGAAGAGTATAAAAAAGCAATTTTGGCAAGGGAAGAGCAGAGCACGACAGGAATCGGTGAAGGGATTGCCATTCCTCATGCAAAAACAAGTGCAGTATCCGTACCTGCGATTGCCTTTGGCCGCTCTGTAAAAGGCATAGACTATGAATCTCTCGATGGCCAGAATGCTCATCTGTTTTTCATGATTGCCGCTTCTGAAGGAGCAAACAACGAACATTTGCAAACGCTTTCCAGACTTTCCAGTTTTTTAATGGATCCAGCTTTTAAAAAGCAGCTTGAAGAGGCGGCTTCAAAAGAAGAAGTTCTTGCTGTTATTGATCAAAAAGAAAAAGAGATGGAAGCAGAAGAAGAACCTGCATCTTCCACTTCAGGCAAGAAAATCCTTGCTGTCACAGCATGTCCTACTGGAATTGCACACACATATATGGCTGCAGATGCCCTGAAAGCAAAAGCGAAAGAGATGGGCGTGAGCATCAAGGTTGAAACAAATGGATCCGGCGGAATTAAAAATGGTTTGACGGCTGAAGACATTGCAGAAGCAGAAGCGATTATCGTAGCTGCTGACAAGCAGGTGGAAATGGATCGTTTCGCAGGCAAGCATGTCATTCAGGTGCCTGTTGCTCAAGGAATCAGAAAGCCTCAGGAATTGATTCAAAAAGCGCTGGATCAAGATGCACCTGTTTATAAAAGCAGCGGTGAGAAGAAAACCGCCGAGTCACCTAAAACAGGCAGAAGCGGTTTTTATAAGCACCTCATGAATGGTGTATCAAACATGCTGCCGTTTGTCGTGGGCGGAGGAATCCTCATTGCGCTTTCCTTTGTTTTTGGAATTAAAGCAGCAGATCCTAACGACCCGTCCTATCATCCTATAGCTGAAGCATTAAGCACAATCGGAGGCGGCAATGCCTTTTATCTCATGATTCCTGTCTTAGCTGGGTTTATTGCAATGAGTATTGCGGACCGGCCGGGATTTGCACCAGGTATGGTCGGCGGTCTTATGGCAGCTACAGGGGGAGCTGGTTTCCTTGGCGGATTAATCGCAGGTTTCCTCGCAGGTTATTTAGTTGTCGGTCTTAAGAAAGCATTCAGCGGGCTGCCGAATTCTCTTGAAGGCATCAAGCCAGTACTGCTTTATCCTCTGTTCGGTATTTTGCTGACAGGTCTGATTATGATGTTTATTATTATCGAACCAGTGAAAGCATTAAATGATGGATTGACAGTTTGGCTTAAAGGCATGGGAACTGGAAATCTTGTGCTTCTCGGATTGATTTTAGGCGGAATGATGGCTGTAGATATGGGCGGGCCAATCAACAAAGCGGCCTTTACATTCGGGATTGCCATGATTGACGCAGGCAATTTTGCACCGCATGCAGCTATCATGGCTGGCGGAATGGTGCCCCCGCTTGGTCTTGCTCTTTCCACAACTTTCTTTAAAAAGAAGTTTACAAAAGCGGAGCGTGAAGCAGGAAAAACAAATTACGTTATGGGAGCGTCTTTTATTACTGAAGGAGCGATTCCATTTGCAGCAGCTGATCCGGCTCGTGTTATCCCGGCTGCGATTATCGGATCTGCGGCAGCAGGAGCACTTACGATGATTTTTGGCATTGGACTTCGCGCACCCCACGGGGGAGCATTTGTTATCCCGATTGTTGATGGAAATCCATTGTTATACGTTGCAGCAATTTTGATCGGTTCATTAATTACAGCTGTTATGGTCGGCTTTATGAAAAAAGAAGTAAAAGAATAACAGAATGGGATTGTCCAATAAGTCTCTAAAATGAAGCAGGCAGGAAAAACAAATGGTATTTCCTGCCTGCTTTTTTCTGTAGGCTCTTTTCGTAAACTTTGTTGTTTTTAGACTACATGTTAAAAATCTTAAGTGGATTGTGGCGGATAAACTTGACTCCTGCGGGAAATAGAGCGAAATGGGAGACCCCGCAGGCACGCCGAGTTATCATGAACGAAACTAGCTCCTTACTCGTAACATCGTAGGTTAATTTGGTTAAACTGTTTTCACAAAAT
>NZ_WKKF01000003.1 GCF_009674765.1 Metabacillus idriensis
CGACTTGCATGTATTAGGCACGCCGCCAGCGTTCGTCCTGAGCCAGGATCAAACTCTCCGAAGAAAATTTGTGACTCGATTTGTTGCTGACTTAAAAATTTAAAACGTTTGGTACGCTTTTGGTTTTGTTTAGTTTTCAAAGATCATTTTCGCTCTTGAAGCGACCTTCTTAATATACCATTTCGCTAACTCAGTGTCAACATTTTTTTAAGAAGTTTTTTTAGTTGAAAGTCGCTGTCTGCGCCGTCATGATTGAACTTGCTTCAGCAGCGACGCTTATTAATATATCACCGTAAAAAACTAAAGTCAATACTTTTTTGTAACAGAATATCCGCGATGAAAAATTCTCTGTCCTTTCGTTTCAATCTTAACAACTTCAACGAAATTTTTATCTACAAGAAACTCTAATAACACACTTAAATCCACTGAATAATATTTAGCTTCCGGATGCCGGAGAAGCTCTGCATAATGCCACACTTCTTTTTCAGAAAGGATGCCAAGCAGATGTCCCGCTCCAATTTCTGATTTCGAGTGGATCAGGAAATCACTGGCCAAAAAGAGAAGCTCGAGCCTTTTTTCTAATGACTCTTCGCTTTCAACCAGCTCTTTATACAGCTTGTAAACCTGAGGTTCCATCTGTCTCACTTGATTCCAGACCGTAACCTCCGGATAAAATCCGTGATCAATCACTTCGAGTCTTGCCAGATGATGAAGGGCGTGCACGATATGATTGTATGCATCGAGGAACTGTTTTGACTCAAAAAACACCTTGCCTTCCAAGTATCTTCTAATAAGCTTGCCATACTCGAGGCCGATTTTTAATCTGCGCTCCGAGAAAGGAAACATTTTCAGACGGTCAACAAGCTGTCCTAGGTATTCATTTCTGTCAAATAGAACTTTTCCGTTTAAAATCCATTCTACAATGCGGCGGTTCGTACCAAGCAGGATCCATTGCTGAATCTGTTCATCAGTCACTATATTCAGTGAAGCTTTTTGATTGTCAAATTCATAATGCTTAATATAAACAGGCTGCTTTGCTTCTTTTACAATCACAAGCAGCGCGACATCCAAGTTATCTGTAAGCGGTGATGTTTGGTTTCTCTTTTCAATCATGACGATTGCTAATGTGTCTGGATGACTTGCTCTCTCTTGATAAATAGGACGGAGAAGATTTTCCATTGTGATTCCCCCATTTAATTTATGTATATATATCAGAATTCTACATAGGAGATAAAATCCCTTTCAAATACAGCACTTCAAAATTATAAGTGAATGCTGAGAGAGAATCTATTATTTTCTGAGATTTCCTGTCGTTTTTATTTAAAGGACCATTGGATCTTTTCTGCGAAATCCCTTACATTTATGCTATATTGGTATTTGGGAGGTTGGAATAATGGCAGCGAAATATTCTAGCAAGATTAATAAAATCCGCACGTTTGCATTGAGTTTAGTCTTTATTGGATTTTTTATTATGTATATTGGTATCTTCTTCAGAACTTCTCCGATTGTTATGACGATATTCATGATGCTCGGGTTATTATCTATAGTAGGAAGCACGGTGGTTTACTTCTGGATCGGCATGCTCTCAACTAAAGCTGTTCAAGTAACATGCCCTTCATGCGGCAAAACAACAAAGATTCTCGGCAGAGTTGATATGTGTATGTACTGCAATGAACCGCTGACTCTGGATCCAAATCTCGAAGGCAAAGACTTTGATGAAAAGTACAATCGGAAAACAGTAGAATAAATAAGCGGAGTGCAGCCTGTGCACCCCGCTTATTTTTTTAGACAAAAAAGACTGAATGCTTATAAAGACATTCAGTCTGATCAATGCGTTTCTTTCTTCTCGCAGCTGCCGCACACTCCGTAGATTTCCATGCGGTGATGACTTACATTAAAACCTGTCACGTGTGAAGCAAGATGTTCTACCTCATCTAGTCCCGGATAATGAAAATCTACAATCTTTCCGCATTTTTCACAAATAACATGGTAATGCTCCGTTGTGACAAAATCAAATCTGCTCGAAGCATCTCCATACGTCAGTTCTTTTACAAGGCCTACCTCGCGAAAAACACGCAAATTGTTATAGACCGTTGCAACGCTCATATTTGGAAATTTGCTTTCCAGGGATTTATAAATATCATCAGCTGTAGGGTGAGTCATAGATTGAATAAGGTATTCTAAAATGGCATGACGCTGCGGAGTAATGCGCACTCCAGTCTGCTTCAGCGTGTCAAGTGCTTCTTTTAACTGATGTTCAGACATCCGCTATGCACCTCTTTCCTGAAAAACATTCTTACTTTATAATATTTATAAATAGTGTACATCGTGACCGGGACTTTTGTCAATTACGGTTAGACAGCCTTCTATTTATTTTAAGCCTCAATATCCCTGTTTTAGATCGATTGTGTTTTCCATGGATGAATAATCTCCATTTATATATAACGCCAAGTTTCTCTTAAAGATATCCATCGCTCTTGGCAGATAGTTCTCAGTTATGCCCGACAAATGCGGTGTTACTGTGACATTCTTCATGCTCCAGAATGAATGATTTTCTCTCAATGGCTCCTCTTCAAACACATCAAGCACTGCATGCTTTATCTTTCCCTCATGTAAAACTTTTACTAAATCCGCTTCGCGTACAGCATCTCCGCGTCCGATATTAATAAATATGCCTTCTGGTTGCATCCAGCTGAATGCTTTATAATCCAGCAGCCCTTTTGTTTCTTTTGTACTAGGGAGAACAGAAACAACAAAGTCTGCTTTTCTCATTCCTGCTTCTAAACCATTGTATGTATGGATTCCATCAAAATATTCAACGGTTCTGCCGGATCTGTTCATACCTTCTGTTTTCATCCCGAAAGCTTTAGCGAGTCTTGCAATTTCAGTTCCGATGGCACCCGCTCCTAATATAAAGATCGTTTTCCCATGAAGTTCGTGCATTTTGACTCTGCGGTCCCATTTTCTCTCCTGCTGATTCTCATGCAGCTGCTGTGACTCTCTTGAAATTTGCAACATCATTGAAATTGTATATTCCGCCATTGGAATCTTATGCACTCCTTTAGAGTTGGTGACCAGTATATTTTGTTGATTTATGTCAGCTGTCAGATCTTCCCCGTATGTCAAAATTACTTCAGCTTCTTTTACTTCATTAAGGACATCATTTATCCTGTTGTCAAAATTAAAATCCAAATCAGGAAACTCATTTACTAATTCTTCCTTTAAATAACCGGGCAGCTTTACTGTTGATAAAATCTTCAAAACCAATTTCCCCTTTTTCCTTTTATTTTACCAAAAATAAGAAAAGCGCAAGCGCCCGTTTAGCGCAGGCATGACAAATAAGGATCCGACAGAAAAGGCGCTTTTTGCCAATACTTTCGGAGCCGTTCTGGCCGAGGAGTTGGGCGATGGATTTAGACATCGAAGCGCAAAATTTTATTCTTTCTTAAATATTAAAAAGAGTGCAGGAACTATGGTTCCTGCACTTAATTGCGCTAACGAATGAGGAGGTTATGCCTTCTTTACAACATACTCCGGGTTATGATTTTTGTCTGGACGTTTGACTCAGTTCCTTAAAAAAAGGCCATTTATGAAATATTTTCTTTCAAATATTGAAGTGCTTCTTCAACATGGCCTTTCACTTTTACTTTACGCCACTCTTTAACAAGCTCGCCGTCCTTATTGATAAGGAAAGTTGAACGTTCAATCCCCATATATTCTTTGCCGAAGTTTTTCTTCAGCTTCCATACTCCGTATTTTTCAGCAGCTTCGTGATCTTCGTCAACCAATAAAAGAAAAGGAAGATCGTACTTGGCTTTGAATTTTTCATGTTTGCTCTGTGCATCAGTACTGACTCCAAGGATGACAGCATCAAGCTCCTCAAAGCTTTTGTGCTGATCTCTGAAATCACATGCTTGCGTTGTGCAGCCCGGAGTCATATCTTTTGGATAAAAATAAAGAATGACATGATTACCTTTAAACTCTGAAAGCTTCACTTTTTCCCCGTTATCAGCTGTCAGTTCAAAATCTGGTGCTGTTTGTCCGATTTGAGTTGTCACGATATCAGCCTCCGCAAAAATTGGTTTAGTTTAAGACTACCCAATTCCTAAGAATGATACAACTTATAACCCTTTATCAAGCCCCCATACTGTTCTTGCAACAAATACAGCAGGCAGTACATATCCTATAAGCGCTTCAAGTACGGCAAGCAGTCTGCCAAAACCAATCGGAATGACGTCCCCATACCCTAAAGAAAATAGAGTAACGGCGCTGAAATACAGGCAAGTATGCAAACGTTCAAGATAGCTTCCTTCCATAATAACCCCATTATCAACAAGAACCTCAAACCCGCCGGAGTCCAAAATCAAGAAAATCATACTGAATCCAATCAAAATGGAAAGATATAAGAAGATGACAATTAACAGGGTATCTATAGAAAGAAAATTTCGTTCTTTAAATGTGCGGATGAAAATGTTAAAGCTCATCAGTAAACAAAGCGATACAGCTAAAGCAAATAACCCTCCCATATATGTGCACCCCATGTCCAAAACACGTAATGGTACAATATATACAAGAAGGTTTTTATTATTCGGCCTGTCTTAAAATTTAGCTCTTTTCGTTAATATTGTTGCTATTAGACTAAATGTTAAAAACCCTAAGTGGATTGCAGCGGAAGGAACTTGACTCCTGCGGGATATAGAGCAAATTGGGAGACCCCACAGGCAACGCCGAGGAGGCTCCCATGCTCCCCGCGGAAAGCAAGTTCCTCTCGCTGCAAGGAACGGACAACATTTATCATCAAAACAACAATCCATGCGAAAACAGCCTAAAATTTCTCACCGCATCTATTTTCTTATAAGCTGGACTGCGAGTAAAAGACTGAACGAAAGCAGCACCAGCGCTCCCGCCCAAAGCCAGGCCATCGTCATATCTCCTGAATCAATTGCTACATAGATAGCCGTTGCAGCCGTCTGCGTCTGTCCCGGAATATTACCGGCAAACATCAGGCTTGCCCCAAACTCACCGAGGGCTCTTGTAAACGAAAGAACAGCCCCCGTGACAAGTGACGGCATTGCCAGCGGAATCGAAACATACCTCAAAACCTGCCGATCATCAGCCCCGTCCACCCTTGAAGCATCCTCGATTTCACGATCAATTATTTGAAACCCAAGCTTTGCAGCCTGATACATAAGCGGAAAAGAAACAACGCATGCGGCAATAACGGCTGCCCACCAAGTAAAAATGACTGGAAAGCCTGAAATGCTTTCAATAAAGTGACCGACCGGGCTGTTCATGCCAAAAATCACAATCAGCAGAAATCCAACAACTGTAGGCGGAAGGACAAGCGGCAGCATGAGAAACGTCTCAATCACCGTTTTCCCTCTAAAAGAGGTATTTGCCATGATCCTCCCAATGAACGTTCCGCTTATTATGACGATTAGACTCGAGATAACCGCAACCTGAAGGGACAGCGCAATAGGCTGACTGAATTCACTCCACATCACGGTCACCTTTATAAAGCACCTCAAACCCCTGCTGTTCAAATACTTCTAACGATTGTTCTTGCTGCAGAAAGTGAAAGAAAGCTTCTGCTTCATTTTCGTGTTCTGTTTCATTCAAAACGCCGGCTGGATAAATAATGCTTTCATAATTGGCCGGTTCTACAGGGGTCAGATTCACTTTTTTTGAAGTCATGGCATCTGTCTTATATACAATCCCTGCATGTACATTGCCTGTTTCAACATAGGAGAGAACTTGTCGCACATCTTTAGCAAATACCATTCGTTTTTTATTACTTTCCCACAAGTCATCATGCACAAGAGCTTCCTTTGCATATTTGCCGGCAGGAACTGTTTCCGGTGTGCCTATTGCTAATTTTCCAAAGTCTTCAGAAGCAAGATCCTCCATCTTTAATGATTCATTCTCTTTATTTGTAATAAGCACTAAGCTATTGCCTAAATAATCCATTTGCAGAGATTGGTTGATCAGCCCTTTTTTATTAAGCTGTTCAAAAAGATCTTTTGAAGCGGAGAAAAAGACATCTACTGGAGCCCCCTGTTCAATTTGACGCTGCAGAGCGCCAGTTGAACTGAAGTTATAGCGCACTTCAATAGAAGGGTTCTCTTCTTCAAATTGTTTTTTTATTTCATTCAATGAATCTTTTAAACTCACTGCAGCCGAAACGAGCAAAACGGTTTTCTTTTCAGAGCCGTCCTCCCGAGGGACGCATGATGTTAAGACAACTATACTAATAAGAAGAATCAGGTATTTTTTCAGCACTGGTCAGCGTCCATCCTTTACTTACAGAATCATCATTTTCATTCTATTATACTAAATGAATGCGCAAAAGTTTTTCATCCATTTTAAACATGCTAAAATAGACTTTAGAACTTTTTTTCAGGAGGAAGACATGAAATTCACTAAATCTGAAGAGCTTCATGAAGAAGCGTTACAGCATATTGTCGGAGGGGTTAACAGCCCTTCCCGTTCTTATAAAGCAGTCGGCGGCGGATCTCCAGTCGTAATGGAACGTGCAAAAGGAGCTTATTTTTGGGATGTTGACGGCAATAAATACATTGATTACCTCGCAGCATACGGCCCGATCATTACCGGACATGCTCATCCGCACATTACAAAGGCCATTCAAAAAGCGGCAGAAGATGGCGTACTTTACGGCACTCCGACTCCACATGAGGTGAAGTTCGCGAAAATGCTGAAACAGGCTATGCCAGGAATGGACAAAGTCCGGTTTGTTAACTCGGGAACGGAAGCCGTCATGACAACAATTCGTGTTGCACGGGCTTATACAGGCCGGGACAAAATCATTAAATTTGCAGGATGCTATCACGGTCACTCTGATCTTGTGCTTGTTGCGGCAGGCTCCGGACCTTCCACTCTAGGCACACCTGATTCTGCAGGGGTGCCAAAAAGCATTGCAAAAGAAGTGATCACGGTTCCTTTTAATGATATTGAACCTTTTAAAGAAGCACTTGAGAAATGGGGAGATGAGATTGCAGCTGTTCTGGTTGAACCAATCGTAGGAAACTTCGGGATTGTTGAACCTTATCCAGGCTTTCTAGAAGCAGTTAACGAGCTTACTCATAATGCCGGAGCTCTCGTCATTTATGATGAAGTCATCACTGCCTTCCGCTTTATGTACGGAGGAGCACAGGACATGCTTGCTGTCACACCTGACTTGACTGCCCTCGGCAAAATCATTGGCGGCGGTCTGCCAATCGGTGCATATGGCGGCAAAAAAGAGATCATGGAACAAGTTGCACCTCTTGGTCCTGCTTACCAAGCCGGAACAATGGCCGGCAATCCCGCTTCGATATTATCAGGCATTGCCTGTCTTGAAGTGCTGCAGGAAAAAGGTGTATATGAAAACCTTGATAAACTTGGACAAATGCTTGAAGAAGGCATTCAAAAACATGCTGAAACCTATCAAATTCCAATTACAATGAACCGCTTGAAGGGCGCTTTGACCATCTACTTTACGACAGAGAAGGTTGTCAATTACGAACAGGCAGAAAGAACCGATGGCGAAATGTTCGCCAAATTCTTCAAGCTGATGCTTCATGAAGGGATTAATCTTGCTCCATCCAAGTACGAGGCATGGTTCCTGACAACAGCTCATACAGAAGAAGATATCAAGGATACATTGCTTGCAGTCGAGCGTTCATTCAAGCAATTGCAAAATGTATAAATATACAATTTATTCAAACAGGGATTTTAGTCCCTGTTTTTTATATTATTTTAAAAATGTTGAAAACGCTTCCATTTAAGCGTTGTAAATGATTTTGAGAATATTTAAACTTTTCAAACTTGTATGCCCCTCCCAAAATCATGCATAAATAATTGAATTTTCTCAATCTAAATGATATGATAAGTATTACATTTCTGAAAATTTTGTTATTAAATCTCACAAGGCAATCTATAGTTTTTAAATGATAGATTCATATTTTATCGGGAGGTGAAGGCTATAAGCGGGAACACATCCCCCTTTCAAGCCGCTTTTATGAAAGAAAATTGGAGCCCAAGTAAGTTTAAGGAATATTACAACGCAGAGCATGACGCTTGCGGCATCGTATCAGTCATCGAAAAACGGAACGTGCCGACTAAAGAAAACATTGATTTATGTATAAATGCATTAATTACGATGAATCACCGAGCCGGGTTTATTAACGGCGAAGGAGACGGTGTCGGCATTCATATTGATATTCCAAGAGCTCTGTGGAAGCAGAAGCTTGCTGACGCAAAGGCTGATCAGCAATTAGCCGAACGAAACGATTTTATCGTCGGACACCTCTTTTTATCTAAAAATGAAAATCCTGATAAATTGAAGAAAGAAATTAGAAACCTACTATCCGAAAAGAATTTCGAGCTTGTTTTCGAAACAGACAAAGTTACAACATCATCTGCATTAGGACCCATCGCCCTGCAAGAAGAACCTCTCTTTTGGCAATTTGCCATGATTCCAGCTGGAAAACATGATTCTCTTAATAAGGATCTATTTGAGCTGACGATTCAGATTGAGAAAAACCTCAATGTTCATGTCGCATCACTCAGTCAGCATGCTGCTGTTTATAAAGTTATGGGTGCTGGAGATGTTCTTCCGAAGTTTTATCATGATCTTGCAGATCCGCTTGCAGCATCAACGATGACTCTGGGACATAACAGATATTCTACTAATACATTATCTACTTTTTTTCGTGTGCAGCCATTTAGCCTGTTAGGCCATAACGGTGAAATCAATACAATTGCAAAGCTTCGCGACGAAGCAAGAATGATGAATGTTCCGCTTACTGACGGCGGAAGTGATTCTCAAGACTTGAACAGAACGATTGAAACACTGGTAGCGAGAGACGGATACAGCCTGTTTGAAGCACTGGATGTTCTTTTCCCGCCAATTGTTAATGAAATCAAAGCATATCCTGATCACCTTCAGGACTTATACACATATATCCGTGAAGCTTGGGGCCATTTTGCTCAGGGTCCTGCAGGCATCATTTCGAGATTTGGAGATGAAGCAGTTTTCAGTGTAGATGCTCTTGGACTTCGACCGCTATGGAAGGTAGAATCAGAATCTTCCTATATATTTGCTTCTGAACCGGGAATCATTCCAACTTCTCTTTATGCCGGCGATCCTAAGCCGCTTGGACCTGGCGAAAAGCTTGGCCTTAAATGGAACAAGGATGATATTGAACTGTTTGAATACCCTTCTCTTCAGGAGGAAGTCTATAAAAGATTTTCAGACAGAACGGATATCGGCGGCTACCGCAAACGATTGGCTCATCCAGTCAGCAAAGGCAAATGTTCAGCATCTCCTATCTTCAAAGTTCACAATGGTCATTACGCTGCATTCGGCTGGGATCGCGAACATATTCAGCTGCTTGAACAAATGGCTGAAAAAGGAGCAGAGCCTATTCGCTCACTCGGTCATGATGGTCCGCTGGCGGCAATCCATCCAGACCGGAAAAACATTGCTGATTTCATTAAAGAAAGTGTAGCTGTTGTTACCAATCCGGCAATTGACCGCGACCGCGAGTCAGAGCATTTCTCCATTCGCTCAGTGATCGGGAAACGTCCTTCACTGACAGAGCAGCATGAAAAAACAGCAATGATTGAGCTGCCATCACCTTTATTGCTTGAAGGCAAGCTTGGCATAATGGCATCTGAACAGATTGATCAGCTTCCTTATGAAGAAGTCATCGATACATTTTCAAAGGAAAAACAGCTGCATGTTCTATCCGCTGTCTTCTCTGAGAGTGAAAGCCTGAAGAACGCTCTTGACCGTCTGAAGCTTGAAGCCATTCAAGCTGTAAAGGATGGCGCTGTGTTACTTGTGCTTGACGATCAGGAAGCCCACCAAAATGGAAAGCTGTGGATTGATCCGCACTTGATTACTTCTGTCATTGATCAGGCATTGGTTAAAGCAAGCCTGCGGAGAAACTGTTCAATCGTACTGCGCACAGGGGCCATCAGATCCCTGCATGACATTATGATTGCATACGGCCTTGGAGCAAACCTAATCAGTCCGTATATTCTTTTTGCAACTGTTGCGGAGGAAGAATCAGCAAAACCTGCTGTTAACTTATATGAATCATTAAACAAAGGACTTGAGAAGGTCATTTCTACAATCGGCATTCATGAGCTTAGAGGATACGGACGACTCTTCTCTGCTATCGGATTAAATGAAGAAATTGAGAAAGAGCTTAACATTGTAAACTTCTTAGGCTCCCGTTCTCTTAAATTTAACTTTGAAAGCCTGAAAGCAGATGCACTTGAACGCAGCCAGGACTTTGAAAATGAAAAAGCCCGCCCGAGCAAGACGTTCCACATCTTCCCGAGAATCTGGAAAGCAATTGGCGATGTGGCAAAAACGGGCAGCTATGACGGATATCGCGAAAAATTGACAGAGCAAGAAGAAAGCAATCCAATAACCATTCGTCATTTAACTGATTTAAAAACGGCTAAATCTGCCGTGCCAAAAGAAAAAGTAAATATCGGAGTCGGAGAGCACAGTCTTCCATTTGTGATCGCCTCCATGTCTTTCGGTTCACAAAATGAAGTAGCATTCCGTGCATACGCTGAAGCTGCTGAACAATTAAATATGGTGAGCCTAAATGGTGAAGGCGGAGAAATTAAAGATATGCTCGGCAAATATCCGCGCACACGCGGACAGCAAATCGCATCAGGAAGATTCGGAGTAAATGCAGAGCTGCTTAACTCTTCCAACCTGCTCGAAATTAAAATCGGCCAGGGAGCGAAGCCTGGTGAAGGCGGTCACTTGCCGGGTTCTAAAGTAACAGCGAAAATCGCCGAATCCAGAAATGCCACAATCGGCTCAGATCTCATCTCGCCGTCAAATAACCACGATATTTACTCGATTGAGGATTTGGCGCAAATGATTTCTGAACTGAAAACAGCTAATGATCAGGCAAAGGTTTCTGTTAAAGTCCCTGTTGTTCCCAACATCGGAACGATTGCAGTCGGAATTGCAAAAGCCGGAGCGGACATCATCACGCTGAGCGGGTTTGACGGCGGTACTGGTGCTGCCCGCATACATGCCCTTCAGCATGTTGGGCTGCCTGTTGAAATCGGTGTTAAAGCGGCACATAACGCATTGCTTGAAGCCGGACTGCGAGAAAAAGTAGAGCTTTGGGCAGACGGCGGAATAAAAAGTGCACTCGACGTGATGAAAGTCGTGCTGCTGGGAGCGAACCGCGTCGGGTTTGGAACATTATCGATGATTGCCATCGGCTGTACAACATGCCGCGGCTGTCATTTAGATACATGCCACGTGGGAATCGCCACTCAAATTGAATCAGAAGCACAGGCAAAAGAGCATGGCTTAAGACGCTTTGTTCCAAGAAAGTACGATCCGGCTGTGCAGGGCCTTGTTAATATGTTCAGCGCATTCGGTTCAGAACTGCAGGCCTTAACAGCCTCACTTGGATTTACAAATCTTCAGGATCTTGTCGGAAGATCTGACTTGCTTGAACAAACGAGAGGCAAAGAAGAAATGGATCTGTCACTCTTGCTTGAAACATTGGATATTCAGAATCTATCTCATAAAGAGGTTGCTGCAAGCTTAGAAAGCAAACGTCTAGCTGTTGCAGCGGGAGCTGAATATTTGGATTATGATGACAATGAACTGCATGATTCAAGAGAATTCCGAAGCGTCACTTCTGAACAGCGAATCCTGGGCAGCCGGGTTTCCTGTCACAGAGTGCGCGGCCGTCTTGATGGCTCGTACAAGAAACTGGATGATGTTGAGCTTTACTATAAAGAAGGTTCAATTCCAGGAAACGGTCTTGGCGCCTACAATTCAAGCGGCATTCATATCCGTGTTGAAGGCGGAGCACAGGACGGCACCGGAAAAACGTCATTTGGAGGAACCATTCAAGTATTCAAATCTAAAGGAACTGACGGCAAGTACTACAACGGTTCTGTTGGCAAAGGATTCGGGTACGGCGCGCAAAGCGGTCTGCTGTTAGTACAGGGAAATGCAGATGCACGCGCTGGAATTCGCCTCTCAGGAGCTGATATGATTATCGGCGGCAAGATTGATAAGCCAATTCCTGCAAATGAGTTGGGCAATATTGGTGTAAACGCCAATATTAAAGGATTCGCGTTTGAATACATGACGAACGGCAGAGGGCTCGTCCTTGGAGATCCAGGTCCATGGATCTGCGCAGGGATGACCGGCGGGGTTGTGTATATCAGACATCAGCCTGAGCTTGGATTAACGAAGCAGGCTTTAGAACGCCGAATTGCAAAAGGCGCTAAAATTGAAATTTCACCATTAAATTCAAAAGGCCAGAGTGATGTATCAGAATTGCTTACAACATACATCGAGGCCCTAGAGCGACATGGTCAGAATGATGAAGCTGAAGAATTGAAACCTCTTTTGCAGGATTTAACAAATAACTTTATTCAGCTGGTCCCTGTTAAAGAGCAGGCAGATCCGTCTGTTTCAACTGAATAATTTCTCCTTCCAAATAACACCTGCCTGTCAGGTGTTATTTTTTTTACTAAAACGGGAAAAAGTAACTTGAATAATTTGTTTAAAAGTTGTATAGTCATTAATTGTTTAACAAGAAGGCTTTTCTGCAAAGATTGTTCTTTTTCCGGCAATTCGTGTAAAATAGCCAACAACAATCAGTAAAGAAGGGAATGTCCATACACACCCCATGAAACTTGGTGCCCGCATTATAAAAACGGGGATAGCCATTACGCTGGCTCTATACTTGGCCACGTTATTAAAAATACCGTCTCCCGCGTTTGCAGGTATCGCAGCTATTTTTGCGATCCAGCCAACCATTTATCGCTCTTATTTATCCGTCATTGAGCAAGTACAGGCAAATATCATCGGAGCAGCCTTTGCCATTCTGTTCGGGCTGATCTTTGGTCCCCATCCGTTTGTTATCGGTCTAACCGTCATTATTGTCATTGCGATTAACTTAAAAATAAAAATCGAAAACACGATTCCTGTTTCCATTGTTACAGTTATTGCAATTCTGGAAAGCCCCGGGGAAGATTTCATCGAATTTTCTCTGATCCGTTTTGGAACGGTTCTGCTGGGGGTTTTATCGGCATTCATAGTTAACTTAATTTTTATCCCGCCAAAGTATGAAACTAAGCTCTACTACAGAATTGTAGATAATACGGAGGAAATCATTAAATGGATCCGCATTAACATGAGGCAGGTTTCCGAATACAGCGAGCTGAAAACAGACATCGAAAAAATAAAAGATAAAATGATTAAACTTGATCAGCTTTACTTGCTGTACAAGGAAGAACGCGCTTATTTCAAACGAAATATCTATGCAAAATCCCGCAAACTCGTTTTGTTCAGACAAATGCTTGTTACAACAAATCGTTCCTTGGATACTCTGAAAAAGCTCCACAGGCTGGAAAATGAATTGCATCACGTTCCAGAAGATTTTAAAGAGATACTTGCAAACGAGCTCGACTATTTGATCGATTTTCATGAAAGAAGCCTTCTGAAATTCATTGGCAAAATTAAACCTCAGTCAACAACAGATCTTATTAAAGAAGGCCAGTTTAACAAGCAGGAGCTCGTCGATACTTTCATGAAATTTAAAGGCAGCTGCATTGATCAGGAGTGCTTCTATCACCTGCTGCCTCTTATCGCTGTCATTATTGACTACAGCGAGCAGCTCGAGCATTTGGACACTCTAATAAACAGCTTCCATAATTATCATAAAGAAGAAAATGAACTGCAAATTAATGAACTGGAAGAGAGCAGCTGATTTTCACTCAAAATAAAAGAGAGGACTAACCGATGATGGTTAGTCCTTTTCTCTATCTCTTTATTTTTCAGAAGGGCTGGCGATTTTTTTGCTGTGTGTATGAGGACTGACCAAGTTTGACACCCTTGATCGCGGAAAATCAAATGTTTAGGTAGTCATTGAGACCTATTCAGCCTTCTCTAACTCACTCTCTGTCACCCATTTATGATTTTTCACTTTTTCCCCGCCGCCTTCAGGTGTGTAATCAACCATGTATACGGTTGTTTTTTCGGCAGAATCAATGACAGCTTCCGCACCTTCCATGCCTTCCATATGGCTCGCCTCAACAGTTACTTCATCTCCTGCTTTAAACGGTTCTTCAGGAGCAGCTTTGATTTCTTCATGAATGATCCATTTGTGATTCTCAACAGGCTCACCCCCGCCTTCAGGAGTATAAGAGATGGAATATACAGTTGTACTATATGCACCCGAAATTGTTGCTTCTGCCCCGTTCATGCCTTCCATATGATCTGTCGTGATGATTGCTTTGCTTCCAACTTCATAAGCAGGATTCAGAGCCTCTTTTAACCCTTCAGGCACTTCTCCAGAGCTCGAGTGATTCATACTGCCATGATCCATGTGCTCCGAATCTTCTTTTTTCTCTCCCTGATCACCGTCACTGTTTCCGCAAGCACCAAGAGACAATGAAACAGCCGCAACAAGCGATAAAATCATTTTCTTCTTCAACATATCAAACCATCCTCCCATAAGCTTTGACCCAATAATACAAAAGAATTGTGCAGAATTTGTGCAACACCGAAAAGCGGAACCGACTGGTCAGACCCGACAGACAGATAAGAAATCACCCGAAAAGTCCGGGTTTGACTTTTTGGGGGATTTTGTTCTGGCCGAGGGGCTAGGAGGTGGAGCTAGACACCACGAAAAGCGGAACCGACTGTTCAGCTCCGACAGGCAGATAAGGATCAGCCCGTGAAGGCGCTTTTTGCCTTTGCTGGATGAGCCGTTCTGACCGAGGAGTTGGGCGATGGAGCTAGACACACCGAAAAGCGGAACCGACTGTTCAGACCCGACAGGCAGATAAGGATCAGCCCGTGAAGGCGCTTTTTGCCTTTGCTGGATGAGCCGTTCTGACCGAGGAGTTGGGCGATGAAGCTAGACACCACGAAAAGCGGAACCGACTGTTCAGCTCCGACAGGCAGATAAGAAATCACCCGAAAAGTCCGGGTTTGACTTTTTAGGAGAATTTGTTCTGGCTGAAGGACTAAGAGATGGAATACAAAAAGTCCAAATCCCACAGGATCTGGACTCTTCATGTATATTCCTTTATCAATGCTTCCCTTTAGGATCAAGTGCATCCCGAAGTCCGTCACCCATTAAGTTAAACCCAAGAACGGTCAGCATAATGGCAAGGCCGGGGAAAAACAGGGTCCAAGGGGCCTGAACCAGATATTGCTTGGAATCGGCAAGCATTTTTCCCCATTCCGGATTTGGAGCCTGAGCGCCAAGTCCAAGGAATCCAAGAGCAGCTGCTTCTATTATGGCAGTAGCAATCGCCAGAGAAGCTTGTACAATAATCGGCGAAAGACTATTTGGCAGCACATGAACAAGCAGAATTCTCGTATCACTTGTTCCTACTGCTTTTGCTGCGTGTATGTACTCTTCTTCTTTTACACTCAGCACTTTCGCTCTGATCAGTCTGCCGAAGTTTGGAATGTTAATGACAGCAATGGCAATCAGTGCATTCTGCAGGGAAGGTCCTAAAATAGCAACGATCGCTATAGCAAGCAGGATGCTCGGAAAGGCAAGCATAATATCAAAAATTCTAGAGATGATCGTATCAATGACTTTTCCATAATAACCTGCCATAATACCAAGCAGTGTTCCGACTATTGCTGATCCAAGAACCGAGAAAAAGCCGACCCACAGTGAAATCCTGGCACCAAACAGGACTCTTGAAAAAATATCACGCCCAAAGTCGTCCGTTCCAAACCAATGCTCTGATGAAGGAGGAAGCAGTCTCTTTGAGAGCTCCTGCTCATCAATGCCTTGAGGGGCAATCAGAGGTGCAGCGATTGCAATAACAATAAAGAAAAGGACGAGAAAGCTTCCTGCGATAGCTAATTTATTTTGTAAAAAGACGCGCAGCTTCTGCTGAAAAGGTGTGACAACCTTCTCCTGTTTTATAATGGCAGTCTGCTGCTCCTGCAGCGATGGTAGTGACATAGCAGTCTCCCCCTTTTCTAATATTTAATCCTTGGATCAATGGCAGCATATAACAGATCCACAATCAGATTAATAAAGACAAATATTGTAGCGATAATTAATATTCCGGATTGAATAACTGGATAATCACGATAGCTGATGGCATCAAAAATATACCTTCCCATCCCCGGCCAGCCGAAAATGGTTTCCGTCAAAATAGCTCCGCCTAACAATAATCCTGTTTGAAGTCCAATAATCGTTAAGATTGGAATAATGGCATTTTTTAAAGCATGCTTATAGACAACCCAGAACATGTGAAGACCTTTAGCACGGGCTGTCCGGATAAAATCCGACTCCATGGCTTCGATCATGGTTGAGCGGGTAATCCTTGCAATGATCGCCATTGGAATCGTCGCGAGCGCAATTCCCGGCAGAAGAATATGCTTGAGAACTTCTATAAATTGATCAAATCTGCCCTGCAAAAGAGTATCGAGCAAATAAAGATTTGTGATTGAATCAACAGGATTTCGAATTTCCTCCCGGCCAGTCGTTGGAAGCCAGCCAAGCTGGATGGAGAAGACATATTGCTCCATCAATCCAAGCCAGAAAATCGGCATCGACACTCCAATCAATGCGATAACCATTGCCGTATAATCAAACCACGAATTTCGGAACCAGGCACTGATGATTCCTGCATTGATTCCAACCACGATGGCAATCATCATGGCGAAAATCGTCAGTTCCATTGTTGCAGCCAAATAAGGAGTCATCTCCTGGCTGATTTGGGCTCCTGTTCGGATAGACTGGCCAAGATCACCCGTCAGCAGTCCTCCGACATAATCAAAATATTGTATGTACCAAGGCTGATCGAGACCAAGCTGCTGCGTTAATTTTTCAATCGCTTCCTGTGTAGCACGCTGCCCGAGAATGACCTGTGCCGGGTTGCCCGGAATGGCTCGGATAATAGAAAAAACGACCAGTGTCATCCCAATTAAAACCGGTATGAGCAATCCAATTCTTCTTACTGTGTATGAAACCATCGTCTCACCTCGCTTTTATTTCTGAAGGCTGTTTTCGCATAGATTGTTGTATTGTGTATTCGTATTGTTCAAATATAGAAGTCCTGTCGTGCAATAAGTTTACGAAAAGAGCCTTTCTGAAAAAAGGAGGAGGACAAGTCCTCCTCCTTCTAGATTACTTAAATTCAACCTTTGTTAAAATGTCAGATCCAGTTGGATGCGGCATGAAGCCTGTAATACTGCTGCTTCCAGCAAGGATTGGCGTTGAGTGAGCAAGCGGGATCCATGGTGCATCTTCTTTAATGATTTCCTGCGCTTTTTTATAGAGCTCATTTCGTTTTTCCTGATCCGCATTTGATTGTGCTTCAATCAGGATGTCATGTAATTCATCATTGCTGTAGTACGTGTAGTTATTGCTGCCGATGCTGTCTTTATCTAATAGAGTATAAATGAAGTTATCTGCATCTCCATTATCACCAGTCCAGCCGAGCATAAAGGAATCTGCTTCCCCTTTGCTTGCTTTGTCTAAATAAGTTGCCCAATCATAAGTTTTGATTTCGGCTTCAACACCGATTTTTGCAAAGCTTGATTTAAGAACTTCAGCCACTTTCATACCTTCTGGCATATATGGACGCGGTACAGGCATTGCCCAAAGCTCCATTTTAAAGCCATCAGGATGACCAGCTTCAGCAAGAAGCGCTTTCGCTTTTTCTAAATCATATGGGTATGGCTCGATATCATCGTTATAGCCTTCTAATGAAGGAGGCATTGGATTCTTCGCTGGCTCAGCAAGTCCGCCATAGAAAGAATCAATGATCGCCTGTTTGTCTACTGCATGGTTCAATGCTTGACGCACAAGTTTGTTATCAAGAGGCTTACGGTTTGTTGTTAATCCAACATATCCTACGTTCATGGACGGACGCTCAAACGTTTGTAAGTCTTTATTGCTTGTAATAGATTCAGTATCAGATGGATTCACTCCATCCATTAGATCAATTTCACCCGTCTGCAATGCGTTTAAACGAGCTGAGTTTTCCGGAATTGATTTAAAGATAACCTGATTTAATTTCGGATATCCTTTCATCCAGTAGTCTTCATTTTTCTCAAGAACGATTCTGTCGTTTGGCTTCCACTCTACAAATTTAAATGGACCTGTTCCAACAGGATTTTCTCTGAATTTTTCTCCGTGCTTTTCAATAGCAGCAGGACTTGCAATTCCAAATGGTGACATCGCAAGGTTCTTTAAGAACGGAGCTTGAGGACGTTTAAGTGTGAAGACAACTTTATTGTCCCCGTCTGCTTTTACTTCTTTAATGACGTGGCCTTCATCTTTTTTGAATCCGCCAAACATTGTATAGTAAGGGAATTTATCGGCATCTCCATTCATCCAGCGCTCGAAGTTGAATACAACAGCTTCAGCGTTGAAGTCTGTGCCGTCATGGAATTTAACGCCTTCTCTTAAAGTAAGAGTATACGTCAGGTTATCATCAGAAACTTCCCATTTTGTTGCAAGACCTTCCTGAACAGTTGTATCCTGCTCGCCGTAATTCAATAGTGTTTCAAATACGTTGACCGTTACTTTAAATGCTTCTCCCTCTGTCGTTGTAATTGGATCAAGTGATGTTGAATCACCGCCGCGTCCAAAAACCAGGCTGTCCTGTTTCTTTTCGCTTCCGCCTTCTGATTTGCCATCTGATGAGGTTTCATTTGAACTGCATCCCATCAATGCCGCTGATAACAGCAGCACAAACATAATTGAGACCAACAGGCTTTTCTTTTTCACGTATACATCCCCCTATTTCCTATTTCAATCTATCAATCACATCTGTGCCATTATTGATATAAATGGCACGCGACATAATGACCTTCTTTTACTTCAGTCCATTCTGGCTTTTTCACTTTACATGGTTCAAAACAAGCAGGACATCTTGTATGAAAAGCACATCCTTTAGGCGGATCAGACGGACTCGGAAGATCGCCTTTTAAAACAATCTGTTCTTTAACTGCCTCAGGATCCGGCAGAGGCACGGCTGAGAGCAGCGCTTTTGTATAAGGATGCAATGGTTCAGCATACACCCTCTCGCTGTCTGCAAGCTCTACTAAACTTCCCAAATACATCACTCCAAGCCTGTCGCTGATGTGGCGAACGACTCCGAGGTCATGGGAAATGAAAATATACGTTAATGAAAATTCCTTTTGCAGGTCTTTTAATAGATTCAGAATTTGAGATTGAATGGAAACATCAAGAGCAGAAACGGGTTCATCTGCAATAATCAGCTTCGGATTCGTCATCAGTGCTCTTGCAATCCCAATTCTTTGGCGCTGTCCTCCGCTGAACTGATGGGGATACCTTTTGCCGTATGCTTCATCAAGACCGACAATTTTCAGCATCGTTTTTACTTTTTGCCTGCGCTGTTCCTTGTTTCCTATTTTATGTACAATAAGCGGCTCTTCAAGAATGCGCTCAACCGTCATTCTCGGATTCAGCGATGCATAAGGGTCCTGAAAGACCATCTGCAGCTCCCGCCTCATCTTTCTCATCTCTTTTGGAGACTTGGTGAGCAGCTGTTCTTCCTGAAAAGAAACCGAACCTTCTGTAGCCTCAATCAGTTTCAGCAGAAGCCGTCCCATAGTTGACTTCCCGCAGCCGGATTCACCGACGATTCCAAGTGTTTCTCCTTCATATACTTCAAAAGACAAATCATTGACTGCCTTGACCGCACCGACTTTTCTGCCAAACACGCCGCCATTAATCGGAAAATGCTTTGACAGCTTATCCACTTTAAGCAAAGGCTTCGTCATGCTGAATTGCCTCCTCTCGTGCCAGAAAGCATCTTGATTGATGGGAATTCTCTAACTTGTACAGCGGAGGTGCATCATTCAGACACTCAGCCATTGCATATTCACAGCGGCCTGCAAACAGACATCCCTGCTGAACAGTGCCAGGACGCGGCACCTGCCCTGAAATGGAATATAATCTGTCATTTTTATTCCGGATATCCGGAACTGATTTCATAAGCCCTTTTGTGTAAGGATGCTTAGGATTTTTAAAAATTGTTTTGACCGTTCCCTCCTCCACGACTTGTCCTGCATACATGACCATGACGCGGTCGCACATTTCCGCTACTACTCCAAGATCATGTGTGATAAAGACAATGGACGTTTCAAGCTTTTGATTGAGGTCTTTCATTAATTTCAATATTTGTGCTTGAATCGTTACATCCAGTGCAGTTGTCGGCTCATCAGCAATCAGCACCTTAGGATCACAAATCATTGCCATCGCAATCATGACACGCTGCCTCATACCTCCTGAGAGCTGATGGGGATATTCCCCGTATAACTCCTCAGGTCTTGGCAGTCCTACAAGCTTCAGAATTTGAATGACCCGGTCCTTTGCCTGTTTTTTAGTTAAGTTCTGATGAACACGAAGTGACTCTTCAAGCTGGTTGCCTATTTTAAATAATGGATTGAGTGAAGTCATTGGCTCCTGAAAGACCATCGCAATTTCATTTCCGCGCATTTTTCGGAGTGATTTTTCATTCAGCTTCAGAAGATCCTTTCCTTGAAAAAGCACTTCTCCTGTAAGCTTTGATGTTTTCTTTGGCAATAACCCCATAATCGAAAGCGAAGTCACACTTTTTCCGCATCCCGATTCTCCTACGATTCCTAAAACTTCTCCCTTATGTACGTCAAAACGAATGGAGTCCACGACTCGCGTTTCTTCTTTGATTTGCATAAATGTGATGCTTAAATCTCTGATTTCTAATATTTTTTCCCGTGACAGACCGCTCACCCCCTGTTTGAGGATACTTTTCCAATCACCTTAAAAACATATGATGTCGGATCATCCTCTATGCTCTCTCTTGATATTTCTGTAAGATACTATTCAAAATACAAAAAAATTGGATATGTACAAATTATAGACTAAAAATTCTAAATATTAAAATAGTCCTTTGTACCTAAATAGTTTTATTGCATTACATTAATAAAGTGATTATGTTAATTAAACTCATGCCTTTTTAATCATAAAAAATAAGCAATCCAGAAAGGATTGCTTATTTTTACTTATTATGGAATTCTATTTGCCTAAAGAAGTGATTTTATTATGATAGAAAAATATGGTCTAATCTAATTGCTGAATTTGGAATAGAGAATAATAATGGCCTTGTTTCTCCATTAATTCTGCATGAGTTCCCTGTTCTGCAATTTTTCCGTTTTCTACGACAACAATTTTATCAGCATGGGTAATGGTTGAAAGACGATGAGCTACGATAAACGTCGTCCGGTCCATAGCAAGTTTCTCAAGCGCTTCCTGTATCAGGTGCTCACTTTCTAAATCAAGAGCTGACGTTGCTTCATCAAGAACAAGAATAGGCGGATTCTTTAAGAACACTCTTGCAATCGCAAGTCTTTGTTTTTGACCGCCGGAAAGTTTAACGCCGCGTTCACCGACTTTCGTATCATAGCCTTCAGGAAAGCCTAAAATGAAGTCATGCGCATTTGCTGCTCTTGCCGCTTCAAACACTTCTTCATCTGACGCTCCAGGCTTGCCGATCAGGATATTTTCTTTAACAGACTGGCTGAATAAAAATGTATCCTGCAGCACCATGCCAATTTGATCTCTCAGACTTTGAGCACGATAATCTCTAATATCTGTTCCATCAAGAAGAATGCGACCTTCAGAAACATCGTAGAAACGGGGAATTAAGCTGATGAAGGTCGATTTTCCGCCTCCGCTCATTCCTACTAAAGCAACCGTTTCCCCTCTGTTCACTTTTAACGAGACATGATCGAGGATCATCGGTTCTTTCTCCTCATATTTGAACGACACTTCTTCAAATTCAATTGTGCCATTTACCGCTTTTGCTTCAATGGCATTGGGTTTGTCCGTAATATCATACTTTTCATCAATCAATTCAAACACACGGTCCATCGATGCCAGGGCCTGAGTGAGAGTAGTTGATGAAGTAACTAGACGTCTGAGCGGATTATACAGCTGATCAATATAGGCAATAAATGCTACCATTGTCCCAACTGTCATGTTCCCATGAATAACCTGATAGGCTGCAAATGAAATAACAAGCAGCGGGGCAACATCCGTAATGGTATTCACAACGGCAAACGTCTTCGCATTCCAGCTTGTATGATCGAGCGCTTTCGTTAAAAAGTTATGATTTTCTTTATCAAATTCAGCCTGCTCATGATCTTCAATGGCAAAACTGCGGATGACAGGCATCCCCTGTACCCGCTCATGTAGATGTCCCTGAACCTGCGCCAATGCTTGAGAGCGGACCCTGGTCAGATGTCTCAGCTTACCGTAAAAGTATTTAACCGAAAAGCCGTAAAAAGGGAACAGAATAATGGAAACAAGTGTAAGCTTGATATCCATAGTAAACATAATGATCACTGCGATCACGATTGTAAAAATATCCAGCCACACGTTCATCAGACCGGTGATGACAAAGTTTTTCGTTTGTTCAACATCGTTAATGATCCTGGAGATAATTTCTCCCGCTCTTGTGTTTGCGTAGTAGCGGAGACTGAGCTTTTGCAGATGGGTAAACAGGCTGTCCCTTATATCATAAAGGATCTTGCTTCCTGTCCATTGTGCAAAATATTGACGGTAATATTCAATTGGCGGTCTGACGATAAGGAAGATGGCAAACATGATTCCCATGATTGTCAGCAGCTTTGCCGTTTTTTCATCTGCTGACATTTTTCCGCCTAATATATCATCGACTACATACTTAAGCAGCAGCGGTGTTAATAAAGGAATAGAGAATTTAATAATTCCGATAAGAATCGTTCCTGCAATTTGCAATCTATAAGGTTTGACGAATTTCATGTAACGCTTTACTGAACTCAAGGGCCTTGTCTCCCCCTTTCTTTTTCTATACTCTATTCGTAAACATTTTTGTTTTAATTAAACCGCGTTCTTTAAGTGCCACTGTTTCTTCAAATTCAAGGAAAAGAGCTCGACTGAGAACTTGACGCGTAAGGAATATCTATTTATACGAACACAGCTTTTTCTATTTTGTGCGGAGCGGAACATCTCATACGTTCCGCTGCTTCGCCTGAATCACTAACAAAAAAATCCCGGCTAAAGCGCCTTGGTTCAGATCCGACAGGCAGATAAGAATCCGACAGAAAAGTCCGGGTCCCGCCTTTTTTGTCGGATTCGTTCTGACGGAGGATCTAGGCGCTGGTGCTGGACCTGGACGTAGATAACATTATTTAATTATCCACAACCTTTTACATTTTATAATTTCCTAAACAAAGAATAAGCCTGTTTATCAAACAGGCTTTCAGGTTAAGCATCCCTGAATCTGCTATCTATGTGCTGTACTTCAGGAAGTGTGAACTGACAACAAATCATTTTACATGTGTTAAATAACGTTCATACCACTCATCGATAAATTCTGCGGAGAACGGTCCTTTTTTCTGTCTGATCCAGCGGAGCAGTTTTTCAAGGTTGCTCTTCAAAATCAAATCGATGACGTCAGGATAATTCATTTTTTTACGATGATATTCGTATTCATCTTCATCTAAGATGATATAGGTCATATCAGGAAAAATTTTAACATCAAGGTCATAATCTATGTATTTCAGCGCTTCATCGTCCCAAGCGAATGGCGAGCTTATGTTGCAATAATAATATATGCCGTCTTCCCGGATCATCCCTATTACGTTAAACCAGTACTTTGTATGAAAGTAACAAATCGCAGGTTCACGGGTAATCCATGTGCGGCCATCAGATTCTGTCACAACTGTACGGTCATTTCCGCCGATAATACAATGCTGACTAGCCTTTAAAACGGTTGTTTCATCCCAAATTCGGTGAATATGCCCATCATGTTTGTAACTATGAATTTGTATGTTATCTCCTTCCTTGGGAAATCCCATTTTACTCCCCTACTTTCCGTATCGCCGCTTTGCTGAAAGGGCAAAGATCTTCAATTATTTGTTTTTACTATTATACCGTTTGCAGGAAAAAAAAGAAAATAAAAGAGCCGCCCTGAGGTTTTGGCAGACTCTTAAGAAAACCTATTTATTTATGTAACCTCCACAGCCTGATATGAACGGATGACCTCTTCTGTCTGCTTTTCAAACACCTTCTGAATCATATGCAGCTCATCCTTCATAAGATGAATCTCAGACTCAATCTCCTTGCATTGTATTTCATCAGGAAGATTGTTCAGCTGCTCTTTTAACTCCTGGCATCTCTCAATTTCGGACTGCAGGCTCAGCAGCTTCTCCATCGTCTGGAGCTGATTGCC
Organism: Metabacillus idriensis; assembly: GCF_009674765.1. Classification (GTDB taxonomy): domain Bacteria; phylum Bacillota; class Bacilli; order Bacillales; family Bacillaceae; genus Bacillus_P; species Bacillus_P idriensis. The sequence continues at coordinate 24,277 of NZ_WKKF01000003.1, forward strand.
GACTAATTGATCAAATTCTTTCAATCTAATGACACCTCTTTCTTCCGTCCTGCTGATTTGTACACGTATTATTTCTTCTCTGCTAAAGATTTTCCTTTGACTTTATATGTTGAGGAATAAGAGGTTTTGTCGGATGTGTAAATCTAAGCTTACAGCACATTGAGATTCCTGATTTTGGTTTGTATCGATTAAAATGAGGGAAACGTCAAACAGTCTGAATTTTCCTAAAAATACTAAGGCGGTGCACGTTCATCTTGAATTCCCTTTTATTTTTTATCATCACTTTCATTTGGATCGCTGAATTCATCCTTTACCGCAACAGGGGATTCACAGAAGAAGAAACAAAAGAGAAGCGCTCTTACCCCTTTATCTTATTTGTTTTTTCTTCAACAATCGTAAGTGCGGTCTTAATGAAAGAATGGGGGATATTTTACTGGGAAAATACCTATATTCAATTAATAGGACTCATGCTTTACGCGCTTGGGGTTTTATTAAGATACTGGGGAATCGGCCACCTGCGTCAGCAATTTACACGGCATGTATCCGTCCGCATAAGCGACGAGCTTGTGAGCTCAGGCCCATACAGGCGGCTCAGACATCCGCTTTATACCGGGCTTTTGCTGATCATAATCGGGATTTGTCTTTCTCTGGGCAATCCTGTCCTTGCAATTGTTGGCGGAGCTGCAGGAGCATTCAGCATAATTCAAAGGATCCGAATTGAAGAAAGAATGCTCATTAAAGCATATGGAGAGGAATACAGGAGCTGGGCAAAAAAAAGATATCGGCTCTTTCCCCCTATTTATTAACTATTAACCGGAGGTGCTGGAATGATCAATCAAAAAAAGAAAGCTATCGTAATCGGAGCCGGGCTTGGAGGAATGTCTGCTGCAATTCGGCTGTCTGCAGATGGATATGATGTGACCGTGCTAGAGAAAAACAGCAATGTTGGAGGAAAACTAAATCGCCGCTCCGGCAAAGGATTCACTTTTGATACAGGCCCTTCCATTTTAACGATGCCTTGGGTGCTCGAGCAGCTTTTCAGAAGTGTAAACAGGCACTTGGAAGACTACATAACAGTTGAACGGGTAGAGCCTCAATGGCGAACGTTTTTTGAAGACGGCACAAAAATTGATGTTTCAAGCGACCTTCCGACAATGATAGCAGAAATGGCAAAGGTATCTAAGGAGCCTCATGGCAACCTGAGCGGCCTTCTTTCCTACAGTGAAAAAATGTATGATCTTTGTTTGAAAAGTTTTTATAAATTCAGCCTTGAAGATTTAAAGGATTTAAAGAAACATCATACTCTTAAGGATCTAATGGCAATGGATCCCCTCAGCACCGCAGCAGACGGAACTGAAAAGCACCTGGACAACAAGTATCTGCAGCAGCTGTTCAATTTCTTCGTAATGTATGTGGGATCTAATCCTTATTCCGCACCGGCCATCCTTAATCAGCTGATTTATGTGCAGCTCGGTCTTGGCATTCACTATGTAAAAGGCGGCATGTACGGAATTGCTGAAGGGATGCAGAAGTTAATGGATGAGCTTAGAATTGAAGTTAAAACCAATACCCCTGTTGCCTGTCTGGAGCTGGATGGAAAAACTGTTAAAGGCGTCATGACGGAGAATGGGGATGTTTATCATGCAGATGTCGTTATTTCGAACTTAGAGGCAATCCCTGCATACCGAAATCTTGCTCCTTCTACCGGAGAAGTTAAAAAAGAAATTAAAAAATTGGGCAAAACCTTTATTCCAAGTGTTTCCGGATTAGTGCTGCTGCTTGGGACAGACTGTAAATTTGATGATTTGAAGCATCATAACTTCTTTTTCTCAGAGGATCCGGAAAAAGAATTTCAGCAAATATTCAATCAGGGGGTGCCGGCTGATGACCCGACGATTTATATCGGTATTTCTTCAAGATCTGACGCAAGCCAGGCTCCCGATGGAAAAGACAATTTATTCGTCCTTACCCACGTCCCTCCTCTAAAGGAAGGAGCTAAAACAAGCTTTGATTGGGAGGAGTACCGGGAACTTGTCTTAAACAAACTTGAACGTATGGGGATGAAAGATTTGCGGAAATCAATTGAATTTGAATACCGCTTCACTCCAGAGGACCTTGAGGAGCTTTATGGACCAAATGGCGGTTCAATCTATGGGGTCGCATCTGACAAAAAGAAAAACAGCGGATTTAAAATTCCTGCAAAGAGCGATATTTATGAAGGATTGTATTTTGTTGGAGGATCGACTCACCCAGGGGGCGGAGTTCCGATGGTTACATTGTCAGGCCAGCTTACAGCTGATCTGATCAAGAAGAATGAGCTTGTGAACGCAAAATAATGCGTGTGCACTAATTATCCGCAAAACAACAATAGAAAAGACACTTCTTCTCACAAGGAAGAAGTGTCTCTATTCAAGCGGTTTTTAAATTAAGAATTTTGGTTTTTCTTAGCTTCTGCTTGTTGGTTGGATTTTTTCACTTGTTGAGCATCTGTTTCGCTAGCGAACTCAGCTCCGAATTGTTGTTGACCTTGCGCAGCTTGAGCGTTTTGTTGTTTCACGTGTTGTACGCTAGTGCCAGATTGAGTTTTGTTTGGTTGTTGTTGATTGTTTGCCATGTTTATCACCTCCACGAAATTTATCATGTCCCGGAGGTGAAATTAATATCCAAAGGTTTTTAAATTTTTTTTGATTTTGTTAAAGCCCTATGACTGCTGCTGATTTTACATCAGAAGAGAACGTCCGCCATCGACGATGATGGTCTGTCCTCTAATCATTGATGCCTGGTCTGAAACGAGAAATTCAACTGCGTCAACCATATCCTCCATATCCACCATGCGCCCTGCAGGCGTCATTCTTCTCGCATCCGCAAGCAGTTCTTCCCGGTTTGGAAAATGCTTCAGTGCTTCTGTATCAACAGCTCCTCCTGAAACAGCATTGACAACAATGTTTTTAGATGCAAGCTCGACTGCCAAGTAACGTGTCAAAGATTCAAGTGCAGCCTTCGATACTCCAACTGTTGTGTAATTTTCAAGAACGCGGATTGAACCTAATGAGCTGATGCTGACTATCGTTCCGCCGCCGTTTTTCTCCATTCTCTTCGCAGCTTCCTGAGCGCAGAATAAAAGGGCCTTGCTGTTAATATCCATTGTCCAGTCCCAGTGGCTTTCTTCAAGCTCCATTAAAGGTCTTAATACCCCTGATGCAGCATTGTTCACAAATATATCTAAACGGCCGAAGGTTTCATCAATCTCGGCAAACATGTCTTTTATCTTTTCAGGTTTTCCTACGTTTGCTTTTACTACAAGAGCCTTTACGCCAAGCGCTTCAATTTCTTCCGCGGTTTGAAGTGCCGCACCTTTGCTTCTGGCATAATTGATGACGATATTGTATCCCTGCTTAGCAAGACGGAGTGCGATTGCTTTCCCTATTCCCCTGCTGCTTCCTGTAATTAGAGCTGTTTTGTTCTGGTTCATTTTTACATCTCCTTATTTGCTGTTAATCGTATAGTTGCCTATATTGTATCAAACAATAGGACAAGCGAGTAGTAGAGGAGGATTGCTTATGTATGTAGGCCGTGATATGACTGAATTATCCATGATGTCCATCCACGAGTGGAAGGATAGTGAATTAGCTTACTTCCATCATGGACTTCAGCAAATGATGCCATATTTAAACGCCGAAGGACAGACGATACACCGTGAGATCATTCTGGAAATTGAAGAACGCGGCGGTTTAAATCGCAATGAAGCTGATTACACACACGGGACAAAAATAAGCTATGATTGATAAGAAAAGCGGAATCGCCCGTTCTGGCCGAGGGGCTAGGAGGCGGAGCTAGACACCACTGCGCAAAATTTAATCTTTTCTCATCCCTAAAAATCGGCCGGAATCAGGCCGATTTTGTGTATTTTAGGCTTCTTAGAAAGTTTCGGGCTCATTTTTCTGAGATTGCTTCCTTTCTCACTATGAGCTGTTTCTACTGTTCATTCGTCTGCAGCGACATCTTATAAATCTTCTGATGTGAAACAGGAAATGCGTATCTCTGCATTTCAGTTTCTGTCACTTTTACAAGATTTTTATAGCTGCTGCCGGGCTTAAGCTGACCAGCATAGACGGAAATGTTCCAGACTAAATGTGAAAATACATGCTGAATGGTCCCTGTCAGCGGCTCAAGCTCAGCTTCTGTCTCATATTCATCACTCAGAAACTTTACCAGCTGCTCTTTTTGCGAAACGATGTCAATCGTCGTTTCACAGTTTGGAAATTCCCATAAATTAGCAAGCAAACCCGAGGAATTGCGCTTATGAATGTAGTAATGGCCCTCTGCATCTTTCAGAACGGCAGCTGCCATTGTCACTTGCTTGGGTTTTTTCTTTTTGCTTTTTACTGGAAGCTCTCTTTGCACTCCTTCATGAAATGCGTGGCAATGCTCTCTTACAGGACACATCAGACAGGACGGTGAGGTTGGCGTACAGATGATTGCGCCAAGCTCCATTAATGCCTGATTAAATTCTGAAGGCTGTTCCTTCGAAATGACCTCATATAGAATGTTTTCAAAAATCGTGCGTGTTTTCGGCTTTGCGATGTCCTCCCAGATTGAAAGAATACGCGACATCACTCTCATCACATTTCCATCCACCGCAGGCTCAGGCACGTTATAGGCAATGCTCAAAATGGCTCCTTTTGTATAAGGACCCACCCCTTTTAATTTGCTGATCTCCTCTGGTGTATCAGGTACAATTCCGCCGTAGCTGCTCACAACCTCTTTAACAGCCGAATGCAGGTTGCGGACTCTTGAATAATAGCCAAGCCCCTCCCATGCTTTCAGAACATCCTCTTCATCGGCCTCAGCCAAGGCTTCAAGCGTTGGGAATTTCTCTGTGAAGGCAAGAAAATACGGGATGACTGTATCCACTCTTGTCTGCTGAAGCATAATTTCAGACACCCAAATTTTATAAGGATCCTGATTAATTCTCCAGGGAAGATCTCTTTTCTCAAGCAAATACCAGGAGATTAAATCTTTTCTAAAATCTTCTATATTCAATGAATGTAAATTTTTATCAATTGAATCGAGCATATTTAAATATCCTCCGCATGTTATTTTTATAGGAAATTTGGGAAAATAAATGGTAGGCTTTCTTTTGAGTTTTAACAAAGAATAAAATTTTGCGCTTTGATGTCTAGCTCCAGCGCCCAACTGCCAGAACAAAATCCCCCAAAAAGTCAATCCCGGACTTTTCGAGTGATTTCTTATCTGTCTATCGAATCTACACGGGCGCTTGCGCTTTTCTTAGTTCAACTAAAAAATCATACAGCATTCGCCGCATTTTAAAAAGGGGCAGGCATGCCTTCTCACAAAAACCATAAAAATCGGTAATGTATCCTATAAAATAAAGGGATGGGAAAACCTTATTTCATCATATGATTGTGACAGGAGGTTTTAATGAATGGATACAGGCACACATGTTGTGATGGGGATTGCTCTCGGCGGACTTGCAACACTTGATCCGGCAGTGAGCGCAGATCCTGTGACTGCACAGGCCGTTATGATCGGAGCCATCGCAGGGTCTCAGGCGCCGGATCTTGATACCATATTAAAGTTCAGAAACAACGCTAAATATATTCGAAATCACCGGGGCATCACTCACTCGATACCCGCTGTAATTCTTTGGTCCGTGCTGATTACTGCTTTATTGTACTGGATCTTTCCGGAAGCTGATTTGCTGCATTTAGCAATATGGATCTCAGTCGCTGTCGTTCTTCATGTATTTGTTGATATTTTCAATGCATACGGAACCCAGGCACTGCGTCCATTTTCACAAAAGTGGATCGCCCTTGGCATGATCAATACCTTCGATCCCTTTTTGTTCTTTATTTATTCAGCAGGCATTGTCGTTTGGATATTTGGAGTACCTGCCGGCTACACATTTTTAACAGTGTTTATTGTTGCGTTCGGGTATTACATTCTTCGCTTTATCATGAAAAGAAGAATTATCCATAAAATCCACAAAAAATATGGCGATGTTGAAAAAATCATTATTTCTCCGACAATGAGATTCAGAAGATGGCGTATCGCGATTATTTCAAAAAACCATTATTATGTTGGACGATCAAATAATGATGAACTGACAATCCTTGATGAATATGACCGTGTTCCCGTGCCTCAAACGGACATCATTCAGGCTGCAGAACAGGATGAAAACATCTCTGCATTCCTGTCTTTTTCACCCGTTTACAGGTGGGAGGTTGACGAATATACAGACCATTACGAGGTGAAATTCATTGACTTGCGCTACCGGAGCAAAGGCCATTATCCCTTTGTTGCCATCGTTCAGCTCGATCAGGATTTAAACATCGTCAGTTCGTATACAGGCTGGATATTCAGTGAGGAAAAGCTCAGAAAGAAATTGGATTTACTGCCTGAATAAAAAACTTGGCTAAAGCGCAGCCAAGTTTTTAATGCAGCAAATGATCTTCATCATTCAGCAAATGCTTATATTTAGGGTTTGTTGCTAAAAACTCATGCAAATGCTCACCGTAATTTGTGATCCACTGCGTCACGATTTTCTCTGTGACATTTTTGCCGCGGTATTTTTCGCCGGCCTTTGCGTAGGTTGCTTCAAAATCCTCCCAAAGAAGTTCTATCCAGGTTCTGGCTTTTTCATAGCTTAAGGACGGATTTTTTTCCATCAGCAATTTGGTTAAACGTTCATAATAAGTTTCCATTTTTCATCACCTCGAGGCATTGATTCACTGCTTATAGTTTTAGCTGCAGCATCACATACTATAAATACGCTTCAGTCACATGAAGCTATTTTAAACCCATTGGAGGTCATACGCATGCGGAATAAAGCAAAAGACTTTCCGATTCAATCCAGCAACAAGTTCGAGGGTGAACCTAGAGCAAAAGACGATTTCGCTTCAAAACGAGCAAATGGGACAATCAACACGAACCCGCAGGAAAGAATGAGAGCTTCAGGCGAACGCAATGATATTGGTTCTTGATTTTGCACAAATTTTGCGGAGGTGCTTATAATGGGTTCAAACCATAAAAAGTTCTACAACAACAGAAGTGCAAATCCGTTTCAGCAGCCTTGGGCCAATCCTAAGCATGCACATGCTCAGGTTAATGGACAGACACAGCAAACCCAAGACTTGATTATATTAGAAGCTCAAACAAGAAAAAGATCTTAGCTTTTCAAGGTATAACGAATCATGCTGAATGATCCATGTTCAGTGTGGTTCGTTTTCATTCTTTTTTTGTCCGAGCATTGAAATAGGAAGACCTTCTTCTTCATCTGGAGTTTGCAGACGATTTCCCCAGGCAAATACTCCATTCATGTAGGAGATTTTAAAAAATGTTCCTGGCGCCCCTTCTATTTCATAGATCTCACCCGGCAAAAAGCTGTCCGGATTCAGCAAATAGGCTTGTGCCATTGTAATTTTACGGTCTAATACAGCGAACTCATTTATCATTCCCAACTGTTCCGCTTTACGGGCTTTCTCACGCAGCAGGGCAATTTCGGTTTTTAATTCATATTCAGACAGGGTGCTGTAGCGTTTTGTCTGCAAAATGATCATCCTTTCGCATTTCAGTCAATTAAGTATAAAATATAAGTATGATTCAGAAGGAGTGAGCTAATGTCAGCTATCGTTATTACAGGAGCTGGTTCAGGGCTGGGGCGAGCACTCGCTCTTCAGTACAGCAAAGATTTTAATGAAATCATTTTAATCGGGAGAAATCATGAACGGCTTCAGCAAACAAAAGATATCCTGCAGCAAAATCGGGAGCTTGAAGTGTTTACATATACCGTAAATGTCCAAAATCAAAATGAAGTTGAATCATTATGCACCTCATTGTTCACAAAGCATGATGCAGGTGCCCTTATCAATAATGCTGGTGTAGGCCACTTTGGCCCTGTCACTTCATTATCAGGTGATAAGATCAGTGAAATGCTCGACACAAATGTAAAAGGCACCATTTTTTTATCTCAGGCTTTTATTAAAGAGTTTCAGAAAAAAGGGAAAGGCAAAATCTTAAACATCATTTCAACCGCAGGACTGCGCGGCAAGGTGAACGAAAGTGTGTATGTCGCATCTAAATTCGCCGTCAGAGGTTTTACAGAAAGTCTTGTAAAAGAGCTGGGCGGAACTGACATTACCATTGCCGGAGCTTACATGGGCGGCATGGATACACCTTTTTGGGACAACAATGATCACATTAAAGATAAATCCCGTCTAAAATCACCGGAAGATATCGCAGAAAAAATTTATAGCCTTGATGACGGCAGAGCAGAAATCATTGTAGAGTAGGATCATTAGTCCTGCTCTTCTTCGTTTAAATAGCGATCGATGATTTCAATCGAGAAACCCTTTCTGTATAAAGCCTGCTTCATTTTCATTTTATATTGAGCCTGCGCTCCTTTGGCATACTTCCTTTTCAGTTTTTCTGCCTGAATCACAAGAGAATTCCACTCTTCATCATCATTATTTTCATACATTAACTCTTCTTTTACAATAGAGATAACATCATAACTGAAGCCTTTTCTCATCAGTGTCTGTTCCACTTTTTGCTTAATCTGCACTGTGGAGATCTTCGTTTCTTTACGGACCACTTTTTCGGCATGGACCATCGCTTGTTCCACTTGATCTTCTTTTGAATACTGCTGAAGGGCTTTTTCAGCAGTGTCCTTGCTGATGCCTTTTAATGAAAGCTCCTGTTTCATCACTCCAGGTCCCTTTCCGCCGGTTTTCCAGTGCGTGCGGATATAGGCATCTGCAAACTCATCATCATTTACGTATTTATAGTGCCGCAGCTGATGCATCACTTCAGTGACAACTGGTTCTGCGTACTCCTTTTTCAGAAGCATATCTGCTACTTCTTTTTCAGATCGCATTCTAAAACCTAAATATTCGATTGCTTTATTAAAAGCTTTTTTTACCGAATCGCCATATTGAATTTCAAGGATTTCCATCTCGTCCAGTTCAAGGCCTTTTTTAAGGCCGAATTTCAAGAGAACATTTTGATCGACGCTGAATGCGAATCTCTCGCCGCTGCCGTCATTTAAAAACACATTAAAACGCTCTTCACTGCTTTTTTGAGCGGTTATTTTCGTTATAGTTGGCATATTTACACCTCATCCTCATCTTATCATAATTCGCCTTCAGAACATTTAAAAAAGGATTATCAGGGTTTGATTGTTAAATTATAAGGAAAGAGAATAACAAGGAGTGATACAATGAAAATAGCAATTTCTGGAGGGACTGGTTTTGTAGGAAAAAAGCTCACGGACTACCTTTTAGAAAACGGAGATGAAGTGCTGATTTTAAGCAGAACAAAAAAAGAAAGCACGAAACCTGGGCTTAAGTACGTTGAATTGATGACTGAAGGCGCAGCTCCTGAACGGGAATTGGAAGGAATAAATGCTTTCATTAACCTTGCAGGAAAATCAATCAATGACCGCTGGACTGAAGAATCAAAAAAACAGATTGTGGAAAGCCGCGTCAAAACAACTCGTGAAGTCTACAGAATCATTGACACTCTGAAAAAAAAGCCTGAGGTGCTGATAAACGCAAGCGCGGTCGGAATTTACGGAACTTCTAAAGAAGAAACATTTACAGAGGAATCCCGTCCAAATGCATCAGACTTCCTTTCTGAAACCGTCATCAAATGGGAGAAGGAAGCAGCAAAAATTTCCGAACTTGGGGTGCGGACGGTATTTACACGCTTTGGCATTATTTTGGGAGAAAAAGGCGCACTTCCTTCTATTGTACTGCCTTATAAATTATTTGCAGGAGGAACGGTTGGCTCCGGCACACAATGGCTGTCATGGATTCATATAAATGATGTAGTGAAACTTATTCACTTTTTGCTTCATCAAAAATCGATTGAAGGTCCTGTGAATGCAGCATCTCCAAACCCTGTTCAAATGAAGGATTTCGGAAAAACGGTTGCCAAAGTGCTGCACCGCCCTCATTGGGTTCCTGCTCCAAGCTTTGCTTTAAAGCTTGCACTCGGGGAAAAAAGCATTCTTGTTCTTGAAGGACAGCGCGTGATTCCGAAAGCCGCACTTGAAAATCATTTTCAATTTTCACATCCAGTGCTTGAAGAAGCTCTATCTGACATATTAAAATCCACATAAGGACACTCAGAATAGGAGTTTAACATGGATAGCATTTTATTTAGGAATGCAACAATATACCCCATTACATCAAAAACACTTTATCAATCCGATCTCCTTGTTTCAGAAGGTAAAATTAAGGTGATCGGCAAACATCTGCCTTGCCCTGAAGGAACGAAAATCATTGACTGCAAAGAGCAATTTTTGTTCCCTGGCTTTATTGATGTTCATACACATCTCGGTTTATACGATGAAGGAACAGGCTGGGCAGGGAATGATGCCAATGAAACCATAGAAGTGCTCTCTCCACACATTCGTGCTCTTGACGGAGTTCATCCACTTGATCAAGGCTTTAAGGATGCCGTTCAATACGGCATTACAACCGTTCATATCATGCCTGGAAGTGCAAATGTGATTGGAGGCACAACATCTGTCATTAAAACTCATGGCGTTAATATTAAGGACATGATCGTTGTTGAAACGGCAGCATTAAAAATCGCACTTGGCGAAAATCCAAAACGCATTCACAGTCACGGCAATAAAGACTCCATTACGAGAATGGGCATCATGGGGATGCTCAGAGAAGCTTTTTATAACGCAAAGTGCGGCAAAGAACCGGATGATTTCAGATCGATTTCCATCCGCAAAGTGCTTAATCGGGAAATACCGGTGCGCATTCATGCTCACCGGGCAGATGATATCCTCTCAGCGATTCGTTTTGCTGAAGAATTCAATCTTGATTTCCGAATTGAACATTGTACCGAAGGACACCTGATTGCCGATGAATTCATCGGCAAAAATATTAAGGTGAGCGTAGGTCCAACGCTTACAAGAAGATCCAAAATTGAGCTTAAAAATAAAAGCTGGCTTACGTATCAGGCATTGGCAGACCGCGGCGTAGAAGTTTCCATTACAACAGACCATCCATACACGCCAATTCAGTATTTAAATGTTGTGGCATCCATCGCCGTAAGAGAAGGTTTTGATGAAAAATTAGCCATGGAAGCGATAACGATTACCGCTGCAAAAAACTTATTAATTGACGACCGGGCCGGGAGTCTTGAAATAGGAAAAGATGCTGACATAGTCCTATGGAATCATCACCCTTTTCACTACCTTGCAAAGCCCGGCCTGACAATGATTAACGGGAAAATTGTCTTCCAAAAAACCTGAATTTTCCTGCCTGTAATATGTGCAAATTATGGCATAAAAAAATGTGCTCAAATTCATAAAAAATTAACAAAAAAAATTGTTTCATTTTGAAAAAAAATCGAGTATGATACGAGAGGAAAGAGTAATAAAATAGTTACTAAAAACCAAATGATGCAAATGCGTGGGAAGGCAAATGGTGCGCCACCAGTAAACTGGTCCTAGTGGGTTCGATTCCCACCCCGAAATTTTTTTATCTAATTTAAAAAATTTCGAGGGTGGGACTTCAACACGACAAGTCTGTAAGTCTGCCCTCTGGTTGGAGGGATAGCAGATGCTAAAAAAACGTGATATTCAAGACAGTCAGCCGCTATATGATCAAATGGTTCACCCTGATGTCTTCCCTTTTGTGCGCCACAAAGCAGCATCAATTGATGAATATCTATTTTTAACAAAACAAACGATTGAAGCAGAAGAGCGCGGGGAATTGATTTCACGTACCATTCTCGATGAATGGGGCTCTCCAATCGGAACCATCAGTTTATTTGATATTCAGGACAATGCCGGGTTTCTTGGAACATGGCTTGGGAAGCCATTCCACGGAAAAGGCTATAACCAGGCTGCAAAAGATGCTTTTTTCAACGAGCTCTTTTTTGAGCTTGACATTGAACGTATTTTTCTCCGGATCAGAAAGAAAAACGTACGCTCAACAAAAGCCGCTGAAAAGCTGCCTTACGTTGTAAATGCAAACGAAATAAGAAAGCCTCTTCTTGACGAAATCAATCAGGGCGAGGATATTTACAACTTATACGAAATTTCAAAAGACCTATATACTTTTTATACGATGCGCACCGCCTCAGAAATGGAAGAACAGCATCTTAAAGAAGCCTAATGAAACTAAACCTGCTCAGGAGATAATCGAGCAGGTTTTTTTGTATGAGATTCCTTAAAGATGACAAAAATAGTGCTGACACTAAGAAAAGCGGAGGCGCCCGTTTAGCGCAGGCATGACAGATAAGGATCCGACAGAAAAGGCGCTTTTTGCCAATACTTTCGGATCCGTTCTGGCCGAGGAGTTGGGCGGTAAAGCTAGACATCAAAGTGCAGAACAGTGTATTTTCTCCTCATGACATAATAGAAAGGGTGAACGAAATGGCAGATAAGAGAAAACGCGAAAAAACCCGCAATTCTTTAAGCGGTGCACAGGAAGTTACCTATTCAAGAGCATTTAAGATGGCTGACCGTGCCGGCGGATACATAAACAGCAAATCAAGTCATTAAATGCCAGCATACCTTCCTCCTGTTCAGATAAAACTAAAAATGAACACATGATGTTCAAGCTAACTTCAGGGGGGCTAAAAAATGGGCAGAGCTAACAGCCAGCATTCTAGAAGCAAAAGCAAAAATAATTTAGCACAGGTTCCAAAAAACCTTAAAAAAGAATCTGACGGAGTTTATGAAGAATATTCGGCTGAACTCGCAGATCAAGCAGATAAAACGGCTCAGGCAAGAGCAAAAGCTGCTGATGAGCGTCAAGGGAAGTAAGCGATTTAGATACGATTCAGAAAAGGGAGTGCATTATGCACTCCCTTTATTATTTTCTTTTAATGAACTGTGGATAAAATTATCCACAGCCATGTGTATTTTGTGGATAAGATTAAAAAGACGCTTATTAATACAGTTAGATAAGAAATTATCAGATTTTTTAATAAAGTTGTGGACAACCTGACTTTAAACTGTGGATACTGTGCATAAACCTGTGGAGCCTTTAGTTTTATGGATTTTTATTGTGGATAAATATTTAAGGATTACTGCGCATATTTTCTTTGCTTTTTACAAATTTTAAATATACACCAATGATTGACATCACGATATCAATGAAAGAGCTGCCCGCAGGCAGCTCTTATTTTATTTATAGCACCTCTGACTAAAAACATGTCATGTTTCCTTACATATATAAAGAAATCTAAATTCATTAATAGTAGAATAAGTGAATATTTAAAAAATTTAAACGGGAGAGATGATAATGAAATTACATAATTTGAGAAAAAGCGGTCATGCCCCTTCTCTGTTTGCATCATTTCTTTATTTTGATGTCAGTTTTATGATTTGGGTTTTATTAGGCGCATTAGGTGTTTATATTACAAAGGATTTTGGGCTGTCACCAGCTGAAAAAGGATTAATTGTTGCCATTCCTATTTTAGGTGGATCATTATTCCGGCTCATTTTAGGTATTCTGACTGACCGCATTGGCCCTCGGAAAACAGCAATTGGAGGTATGCTCGTTACAATGATTCCCCTTTTATGGGGATGGTTATCAGGAGAAAGTTTAGCAGAACTTTATATGATTGGAATCTTGCTTGGAGTTGCAGGTGCAAGCTTTGCTGCTGCTCTTCCTATGGCCAGCCGCTGGTACCCGCCGCACCTGCAGGGCCTTGCAATGGGGATAGCAGGAGCCGGCAATAGCGGTACACTTTTTGCAACTTTATTTGGACCGCGTCTTGCAGAATCAATCGGCTGGCATAATGTAATGGGATTAGCCTTAATCCCATTATCTATTGTCTTCGTCATTTATGTGTTAATTGCAAAGGACGCTCCTTCCCAGCCAGCTGCTAAACCTGTCAAAGAGTATTTTAATGTCTTTAAAATGAAGGATACTTGGTATTTCTGTCTGCTTTACAGTGTTACCTTTGGAGGTTTTATAGGTTTTACCAGCTTTTTAAGCATCTATTTTGTGGATGAGTTCGGTTTATCCCGGGTTAGAGCAGGTGATTTTGTTACATTATGTGTGATCGCAGGCAGCTTCTTTCGTCCAGTAGGAGGATTTATTGCAGATAAGATTGGCGGGGTTAAACTTCTATTGTTCCTATTTGTTGGAGTAGCAATCAGCATGTTTGGCGTCAGCGTTTTATCATCTTTTACTGCCGTCACGATTCTGCTGTTTCTCGGCATGCTGTTTCTTGGTATGGGGAATGGAGCGGTCTTTCAGTTAGTTCCACAGCGATTTCCCGAGGAAATTGGTTTTATTACCGGAATTGTTGGGGCAGCTGGCGGTGTAGGAGGATTTTTTGTACCAAACATCCTGGGCACCTTAAAACAAATTACCGGAACATATGATGCTGGATTTGCAGTCTTTTCTGTTGTAGGAATTGCTGCACTGACGATTTTATTATCAGCACAGTTTTCATGGAGAAAGACTTGGGTTATCGGTAAGAAGTCGGTTAAAATTTAGAAATCATTACGCATTTCCTTCTATATTAGAGTTAAGATAGTGTCAAAAGGCAGATTCTTCATCCCTTTGACAAATAAGTTGGTAAAAATCAAAAAACGCTTAGGAATTTTCCTAAGCGTTTTTTGAGGAAATTCTTGAGATACATATACTCCAAAACAACGAAGCTGCATTGGATGAATATGATTGAGCAATCTTTCAATTTATTTACTTTGCTCAAGGCATCGATAAACCGCCATCATATCTCTTTTATTTAACTCACGAATTCGATTAAAAATTGGAATATCAGCAACAGCTTCCGGCAGTTCGCTTTCAGCAATAACATCACTTACTTTGCCGGTCAGCCACGTTTGCACGTCTGTGCCATCCACGATTTCCTTGCGCCCTTCATCATTGATGCCACTTTCGTAACAACTTACACATGGAATTGTTAATTTAAATACACCATCATGCAGATTATCTTCTGTTATTACTTTCTTTCCTTTACAAAATGGACATGGATAGCTTTTTTTAATTTTATTTATTTGGGTAACTAATTTTTTGTAACCAAATGCTTCATATACATATGTTAGTTTTTTGTATTTTCCATTTGTGAAATACTTATCTATGATCGTTTCTCTTGTTTCATTGATAGCAGGAAAATCACAGATGGTCACTTGATTATTTTTGCTGATGAATTCGATATTGCCTTTGATTATGTTCCAGAATGGCAAGACATTTTGTAATACCAGTTCATAACCAGCAAAGCTTGCTAGTTCCAGTTCAAGCATTTTCAGCGCTACTTGTGTTTCCCTTGGCAATAGAGAGACATCTTCCGTCAAAGCCACATCGCCGCCAACAATAGATTTCATTTTTACCAGTTCCGGTAACTCCCCTGCAGTTTTCATAACTTGATCAAGCGGCTGATGAATAATCTCACGAATATCCGTGTCGCCAAATTTGAGTTTTTTATGATGATTTAACACGGTGCCATAACAAATCGGACAAGTAATCATCTCTTTTGATGCTTTCATATGCTCTTTAATGATCGATTTCGAAATAAACATATAACGCCCGATGATTATATTAAAGCCTTCCCATGTTCTCCGTGCCTTGCCTGCTTTATCATAGAATGACTTTTCCCAATAACCATATAAAAATGTATGCTTTTCTGCTTCTGTCATCTCATTATAGCTTTTACTAATATCTTGACCAAGTTCAATCTTTATCTCATCAAATAGGAATTGTAATTTTGGATATTGATAATATTTTAATACCTCCATCACGTCTGAATGCAATAGGCCATCCCAAAATGGAACGGTTTTGTCCTGAATGACAACATCTATATCAAATTTTTCAATCACGCGGCGTCCCGAACAGCAGGGACAATGATTTTCGTGAAAATAGAAATCGAAGCTTCCAGTATCTTTATTGGCCGGATGCGCTGCCACAATATGGTTGATCAGTCCGCCAATTTCATAGAGAAAACTATATTGGCTATACAAATGTCTTTCAAGATCAATGGCAATAACGGGAGCAATGGTTTCAGATTCGTATTCACCATAAATTAGACGGGCCATTGATGATAAGCTTTTTAAGATGCCGCCCTTAAAGACGTTTTCTGCATTCTTAAAATAGGCAATATGATTTTCTTCTAAGTAGTGAATACCCTTTTGTTGCTTGAGTGATGAAGAAATATGCAATAGGGCAGCTCTATCTGCACTCTTTTTTTGATGAAAATAATCATCATGACTGACAACATCAAGATGTTCAACAGGTGCCAGCTGTCTTTTACCAAAATCAACGATAAAATCAGAGCTTTCTAACATATAGGCATTATGTTCAATCATCATGATTGAGACAGATTCATCCTGCAGAATGACCCTTACACTATCAATGAATTGGTTTAAAATATTTTGTGATAAACCTTTTGAAGGCTCGTCAAAAATAAACAGCGTGTGGGGGTTTCTTGAGTTCGAAAACAGCTCAGAAACTAAATGAACACATTGAAATTCGCCTGTCGACAAGGTTTGTGTTTTTCTTTCTAGCGTCAAATAACCAAGTCCCAGTTTGATCAGTAAACTCAAGCGTTTATAAGCAACGTCTTCATTTGGAAGGTCCTGGATAATATCTTCAATTGAGCGCTGAAAAATGTCATCAATATCTTCGCTGTATTTGGTGAGTTTCTTTTTGATATCAAGAAAAGTCGCAACGGTTGACCGGCTGGTAATCGACTGATTTCGATCCTGCCCTACCATAACCAGTTTATCTTTTGGATACCGTTTCTGAAAATCCTTGGAGATACACTCATTTACAAGAGTCGATTTCCCGCATCCCGACTCACCAGTAAAGGTTACAAGTCTATTTTTCGGAATCTGAATTTCAGCCATTTGAATATTACGGCAGTATAGATCATGAAATTGATAGTAATCTGTTGGCGTTTCCTTATTCCGTTCCCTAAAAACAGGTTTTGGACGAGGCGATTCTTCGACAATTTTTCCACCGTATTTACCGCTGCCAGGTCCAAAGAACAATTGCTCATCCGCCGTATCCAGCACTGTATCAGAATGATCAATAAGCCAAATTTGATTCTTATAGCCTAATTGTTTAATCTGTTCTAAAATTTTCAATAGGGTTTGATGATCAAGGCCCACAGAGATTTCATCAATAATAATCACGGTATTTTCACTTACTGCCATGAATTCTGCCAAGTAAAGCCGTGTTAATTCCCCTCCTGACAATGTACCCATGATCCGGTTTAATGTTAAGTAACCAATATTCATATTGATTATATTTTTAAGAATATGCTGTTTTGCTTCATTAATATGTAATTCCTCTGAAAGAGAATGAATCGATTCAATGCTTAAATTGTTGAGATCGGAAATACTATGCGGCTGATTCCATAAATCTATCTTATATTGCTCAACTTCCGGATTATAACGCCTGCCCTCACACTTTTTACATTCGACATTTTTGGTAGTACCGCGTCCTTTACACTCAACACACCAGCCTAATGCATTATTAAAGGAAAAAACTTCTGGAGAAAGATTAAATTTTTCCGCAAGCGTAACACGAATCTCTTTAAACACACCGGTATGGGTGCCAATCGTTGACCGCGGATTAGAAGAAATCGATGATTTCCCGAGAAAAAGCACTAAAGGTATTTCTTCCATCTTGATGGCACTGAAATTCGTTTCCATTATATTAGAAAATAAATACTGATATTCAGCCTTTGGCAATAAGGAAACGAGACGCTTCTTGGATTCTTCGCCAATAGCTTGACAAAATGTGGTTTTGCCAGATCCGGATAAACCAGCAACTCCCAACGATTTATCTACTGGCAGTATTGCATCTAATTTATTAATATTGTTCGAAATTAATTGATTTATTTTCATTATGATATCCTTTCAATTCTCTAAATTTAGTCTTTCCATGTTTGTATAAATGATAATATATATAGTCGTTTTTAAATCGGCACACATCCTGCAAAGGTTTCACTTACCTCTTCAGTTATTTTAAAATAAACTTCTTCAATCACCCTGTCATGTTTGCTTAATACCAATTATTTCAAAATCACAGAATTAACTCAATCTTTTATTCCACTAAAAAAAGACACTTACCTTATTATAGATAAGCGCCCAATTGTAAATCAAAGCAGTTAACCAGCATTTATAATATAAATAGATATAGATCAGCCTTAAATAAATACCTTCTCTCTTTTCCTTTGTGAAAACCAAGCTAAACGCTCCGACAATTTAACAACTTCTCCTATTATAATCATGGCCGGGTTTGTGATTTCTTCACTTCTAACAGATTCCACTATTGATTCGAGGGTACCTGTTACAATACGCTGATTCATTGTCGTTCCTTGTTCAATGACAGCGATTGGCGTTTGAGGATTTTTACCGCAGGATTGAAGCTTTCTGCATATATAAGGAAGGTTTTTTATTCCCATGTAAATGGATATAGTATCAACACCTTTCGCTAAATAATCCCATCGGATGTTATCCGGTTTACCTGTTTTACAGTGACCTGTGACAAATGCTATGGAACCCCCAAACTCCCTGTGGGTAACAGGAATGCCAGCATACGCAGGAGCCGCTATTCCCGCTGTTATTCCAGGAACAATTTCAAATGTAATGCCATGTCGGGCAAGAACTTCTGCCTCTTCTCCGCCCCGCCCGAAGATGAATGGATCACCGCCTTTTAATCGCACAACAGTTTTACCTTGAAGAGATTTTTCAACGAGCAACTTCTGAATAACCTCCTGTGAGACACAGTGATTCCCCGGAATTTTACCGCAGTATATGAGCTCAGCCTCTTCCTTCCCATATTCCAGCAAGACTGGATTGACTAAACGGTCGTATAGAATGACATCCGCTGCTGCAAGACATTTCACAGCTTTGAGAGTAATTAATTCCGGGTCACCTGGTCCTGCTCCAACGATATATACTTTTCCCTTTTTCATCCTTTTCCTCCCAATCTGCTCATTCCCTTACTGATTCAGGACTTCATACTGTTTGCAATAACCGGATCCCATTCTATAAAAGAAGGTAAATATCATTGTCATCTATTATCGTTTGATACGTTTTAACACAGCCTGCATCTGGCTCCTGGACATTGCCATCATCTAAACAGATTTTCCAGTCATGCATTGGACAATAAACATATTCGCCGCTGACAATTCCTTCTGTTAGCACCCCTCCTTTATGAGGACATCGGTTTTCGACTGCACGGACTCTTCCGTCTGATAATCTGAATACCGCAACCTCATTGCCCTCAACACGAACCGTTTTTCCTAAACGTTCTGGAAGTTCATCAGCAGCACAAACGAGCACTTTTGTTAAACTATTGTTTACCATGAATGATTTCCCCCTAATCTTTTCAGACCGCTGTTTTAAGACATGACGACATTCTCAAACAATTCTTTCTTTGTTTTATTATTATTTACAATTTCTTTCCAAGGGTCTTTATAGACAGATAGAGCTTCATTCATTCGGTCATTAAGCTGTTTGCATTTTTCTTTATCTTCCAATACAGATTGAACATGAGTCAATCCAACGCGCTCTATCCATGCAGAAGTACGCTCTAAATAATTTCCCGTTTCGCGGTAATATTGCAAGTAAGCCCCTGTGATTTCCATCACTTCTTCATCCGTTTTCACTTTGATCAACAAGTCTCCTCCGCGGACGTGCGTACCGCCATTTCCGCCGACATAAAGTTCCCATCCGCCTTCAATGCCAATAAACCCAATATCTTTGAATCCCGATTCGGCACAGCTTCTCGGGCAGGCAGAAACGGCCATTTTCACTTTATGAGGAGTTTGCAATCCTTCGAATTTTTTTTCAAGGGCAATTCCAAGTGACATGGAATCCTGTGTGCCGAAGCGGCAGAACTGCTCCCCAACACACGTTTTCACTGTACGAAGGGATTTGCCGTAAGCATAACCAGAAGGCATATCAAGCTCTTTCCATACATCCGGCAAATCTTCTTTTTTCACTCCAAACAAATCCAGGCGCTGTCCGCCAGTTACTTTCACCAGCGGAATTTCATATTTATCCACTACATCAGCAATTCGCCTTAAATCTTTGGCATTTGTTACACCGCCGTACATACGGGGTACAACCGAGTATGTTCCGTCCCTCTGAATGTTCGCATGCATGCGCTCGTTTACAAAACGTGATTCTCTCTCATCTTCATATTCTGTCGGCTTTACCATTCCTAAATAATAATTAAGAGCCGGACGGCATTTTGAACAGCCTTCCTCAGAACTCCAGCCAAGTACGTTCATGACTTCTTTTGTATGGGATAATCCTTTGGCTTTAATTTCATCGACGATTTCATCTCTTGATAATTCAGTACATCCGCAAATCGCTTCCTTTTGAGCGCCGGCATCAAATTTGTCTCCGAGCGTGCACTGCAATAGCTCTGCGACAAGCGGCTTGCAGCCTCCGCAAGAACGGGAAGCGCTGGTACAAGCTTTTATTTCATCAACTGATGAGCATCCTTGCTTTTGAATAGCCTGAACAATGGATCCTTTTGATACACCATTACATCCGCAGATCATCTCTTCAGCACTCATGTTTTCTACAAGGCTTTTCCCTGCCATTTCCCCTGCAGGCTGAAGAATGGATACTTTGGATATCTCTGAAACATCTGCTTGCTTTTGAATCATTGAGAGGAGGCGGCTGCCATCATTTGTGTCTCCGAATAGAACTGCGCCGACGATTTGATTCCCCCGCAATACGATTTTTTTATAAATTCCATCCTGATCATCAAAAACCTTGATTGCTTTTTTGTCTTCTCCTTCTGTAAAATCGCCTGCAGAAAATACGTTTACACCAGAAACTTTCAATTGAGTGGATACAATGGATCCTTTATAAGGATTTGTTTTATTCCCGCAAATTTGTTTAGCCAGTACTTTTGCTTGCTCATACAGCGGTGCAACTAACCCGTATGCAATTCCATCATGTTCTGCGCATTCTCCAACAGCATAGATGTGAGGAATATTGGTTTGCAGATAATCATCGACAACAATTCCGCGATTTACTGAAAGTCCGCTTTCCTTTGCAAGCTCTGTATTCGGCTTGATGCCCACTGCCATAACGACTAAGTCAGCTTCAATTTCCGTACCGTCTTTAAACTTCAGTCCTTCTGCCCGATCATCTCCCATTATTGCTTCAGTTTGCTTTTCTAAAAGAAAGTTCATCCCCTGATTTTCCAGTTCCTTTTGCAAGAGCCTTCCAGCTATAGGATCCAATTGACGCTCCATCAAATTTGGCGAGAGATGTATCACAGAGACATCCATACCTAAGTTTAAAAGCCCCCTTGCCGCCTCCAGCCCCAGCAATCCCCCTCCGATTACAGCAGCTTTTTTGTATTTTTTTGAGGCTTCAAGCATTTCGTCCGTATCCCTAATATCACGAAAAGCCGTAACACCCTTTTTATCTGCACCGGGAATTGGAAGAATAAAAGGAAGGGATCCAGTAGCTAAAATCAATTCATCATACAACTCTACTCTTCCTGAATCAGAAAAAACAGCCTTCATTTCCGCATCAATCTTTGTGACCGTTTCTCCTGTATGTAATTGAATGTTATTTTCTTTGTACCAATCCCAGTCATTTAATGTAATATCCTTAACTTCTGTATCTCCCTGCAAGACCTTTGACAGCAAAATCCTATTATAATTCGGATGCGGTTCACTTCCGAAAATTTTAATCTCAAATTCTTCTCTTGATACGTTCAATACCTCCTCAATGGTTCTGACGCCCGCCATTCCATTACCGATAAGAATTAGCTTTTTCTTCACTTGGCGTTCCTCCTCTTAGAAAGTTTCTTAAACTATATCACAGCAAAAACTAAACTTAACTTCTTATGTAAGGTTTTCTGACATTGTTTTTTGATAATTTAAAATATTAAATTTTCAATAAGGTGTGTTTCAATGAAAAAACCGGCTGTAAAACAGCCGATTTTAAAGTATTTTGAGAATTATTGTACTGATTCGGCAAGAGGTGCAATTTTTACCGCACTCACCTTAAATCCAGGCATTTTGCATACTGGATCTAAATCTTTTGAAACAAGCAGATTGATATTTTGAGAGTCTGCCCAATGAAATGGGACAAAAACAGTATCTGGACGAATCTTTTCAGACCATCTGCTTCTGACTGTAATACTGCCGCGCTTTGACTCAATTTTTACTAGAGTATGATTGGGGATGTGATACTCCTCGGCCGTTTTAGGGTGAATTTCCATAAATGATTCAAAATTTCTGGCTGCAAGTGTCGGGCTTTTTCTTGTTTGCACCCCAGTCAAGTAGTGTGACATGACCCTCCCTGTGGTTAAATATAACGGAAACTCTTTAGTTGGTTCTTCTTTCGGGACTTTCGGGCTGTTTGGAACTAAAGCCATAGCCGCCTTGCCATCCGCATGCGCAAATGATTGTTCAAATAATCTTGTTGTCCCTTCATGATCAAGAGCTGGACATGGCCACAATATTCCGCCTTCTTTTCTTAGACGATCGTATGTAATGCCATAATAGTCAGCTGTTCCCCCGCGGCTTGCCGCTCTTAATTCATTAAAAATCTCTTCAGCAGATTGAAAAGAAAAATACTTTCCTTTTCCCAGAACACGTGCAATATCACAAATAATTTGCCAATCATGCTTCGCTTCTCCAGGTGAAGGAAAGCTTGCTTCACGCAACGTGACCCGGCCTTCTAAATTTGTCATTGTTCCTTCATCTTCCAGATAGGAGGAAGCAGGTAAAATAAGATCTGCTAATCTCGCAGTTTCTGAAACAAACAGATCCACAGCTACAAGATACTTTAATTTTTTTAATGCTTTCTTGACAAAATCAGCATTTGGGTTAGAGACTATAGGATTTGAGCACATTAAAAACATGCCTGTAATTTCACCCTCATGTATTTTCTCGATCATTTCATAAGCAGAAACACCTTTTCTCGGTAAATCTCCTTCATCGATTCCCCAAACACTTGCAATATATGATCTGTGTTCATCATTTTCAATAGAACGGTATCCTGGCAGCTGATCTGCTTTTTGACCATGCTCCCTCCCCCCCTGACCATTCCCCTGTCCAGTAATGGCTCCATAACCGGAGTTAGGCTTTCCAATCTTCCCTGTTACGAGGAGAATATTGAGGAAATTCCGAACAGCTGCAGATCCATCTGTTTGCTGTTCAACACCTCTCGCTGTAAAAATCATTCCTGATTCTGCCTGCCCGAACGTTTTGGCTGCAAGACGGATTTGATCAGCCGAAACACCTGTCATTTGAGCAATTTCCTCCAAATCCAAAGAAGAAACATGCTCTTTTACTTCCTCAAATCTATTCACGCGATTCCTGATAAACGCATGGTCAATAAGGTTCTCCTCAATCAGCACGTTCAGGAATCCATTAGCCAATGCTGCGTCCTTCCCTGGTTTAACTTTCATATGTAAGTCAGCGAGTTCCGTTGTAGCTGTTTCCCTTGGATCTATCGCGATGATAAAAGCTCCATTTTCCTTCGCTTTCTCAAAATAAGGAATAATTGTCGGCTGGCATTCCGCAATATTCGTCCCAGCCAAAATAATACATTTGGTGGATGGTATTTCGGTTAAGCTGTTTGTCAGCCCACGATCCATCCCGAATGTTTGACTTGCTGCTGATGCAGCCGAAGACATACACAAACGGCCGTTATAATCGATGTATTTCGTTTTTAAAGCCACTCTTGCAAATTTACCGAGTAAATACGCTTCTTCATTTGTAATCGAAGCACTTCCATATACAGACAAAGCATTTAACCCATCTTCTGCTTGGATTTCAGCAAAATTTTCTTTAATGTGGTCCAATGCTTCCTCCCAGGAAACTTGAATAAATTCACCATTTACTTTTAATAACGGATATTTAAGACGATCATTATGCAAAGCGTGCTGGTGTGCATTCATGCCTTTTATGCATAAACGGCCCTCTGAAACCGGATTGTCTTTGCCAATTGTCATATACTTTTTTCTTGTGACAATCGATTGTTCAAGCAATTGCATCTTACACTGCATACTGCAAAATGGACATTGTGTATCATATGATTTTTCTGATTGGACTTCCAGCTGCTTCTCGCGGAAATATTTCAATAATAACTCTGTCAAGCTCTCACATCCTCCTGAAAATTCACTTGATCATTTATCAAAAATGCTAATAAGCTGCTGGTTCTCCCTTGCATTTTTTCGCTGAGAGGCATCCCGTTCAAAATAATGAAGAAGCTGCAGGATAAGTTCCTGATTAAAAAGTACTTCCCTGATATGAAGCAAACCCATGCGCTCAATCCATTGCCAAGTCCTTTCTGAATAATTGGCTGTTTCACGGTAATATTGAATAAGGCCGCATGTCATATTTATCGCTTCTTTATCTGTACTGGCGACGCATAATAATTCCCCCGCCCGCACATTGCGTCCGCTGCTCCCCCCGACATATATTTCCCAGCCTCTGTCAATTCCCATAATGCCTATATCCTTCGTTGTGGATTCTGCCCCATTATGCATACAGCCAGAAACACCTATTTTTAAACTATACGGCGCTGAAATGAGTGCCAGTTTCTTTTCTAAAGCCACAGAAAGCTTTAGCGATTGCTGTTTATCGCACCTGCAGATATGCTCTCCCGTACACGTTTTAATGTTTTGAACATAGCTGCCGGCCTTAGAAGATAAAGGCATATTTAAATCAGCCCACATCCCTTTGAGATCTTCTTTTTTAACTCCCATTAAATGAATTCGCTGTTCACTTGTTACAGCAACCTGCGAGATGCTGTATTTATCTGCTGCATCCGCAATTTTCCGGAGTTCTTCAGGATTCGTGATTCCGCCGTACAATTGGGGAATAACCGTGTACAGTCCATCGCCCTGCCGAACAGCATTCATTTTTTCATTTATAAAAATCATTTTTTGACTCTTTTCATACTCCGGATAAATCATTCCCAGATAATACGTTAGAGCAGGCTGACAGGTTAGGCAGCCTTCACTATTTTTCCATCCAAGTGCATTCATGATTTCTTGATTAGATGATAAATTTTGGAGCTGCATTTCATGCACGACTTCTTCTTCTGTTAAATCAGTACAAGAACACATGCCCTTCTTTTCAATCACTTCATCAAACTCATCACTATTTATATATAATAAAAGCTCGTTTACTGCCGGCTTGCAGCCTCCACAAGAACTTGATGCCTTTGTACATGTTTTCACTTGTTCAAAACTTGTTAATTCTTTCGTTTGTACAGCTTCAATTATGCTCCCTTTTGTTACTCCGTTACAATTGCAAATCACATCACTCTTTGCCATTTCAGCAATCAAACGTCCGCCGGAATTTGATGCGGATTGGAACAGTGCGTTCTTTTCCTCAGAGGAAATATCTTTTTGCTTCAAGATCAAATCAAATAATTTCGCACCGGCTTTTGTATCACCAAAAAGAACAGCGCCAATGAGTTTTCGATCTTGAAAAACCGCCTTTTTATAACACCCATCCAGCTCATCAAATGCTGTTATTGATCTTGTTGAATCTTGATCAGCGAACTGTCCTGCTGAAAATACATCCACTCCTGAAATTTTCAGCTGAGTAGAAAGGACGGATCCCTGATAACCTTGAGTTTTGATCCCGCATATATGTTTTGCTGCTATTGCTCCTTGCTCATAAAGAGGTTTTACCAGTCCATAAACGATGCCCCGGTGCTCTGCACACTCTCCCACAGCGTAAATATTGGCAGCACTTGTTTCTAAGTAGTCGTTTACAGTGATAGCCCGATTTGTATGAATGCCGCTGTCTTTTGCAAGCTTTATATTGGGTCTGATTCCCGCTGCCATAATCACTAAATCTGCCTCTGCTTCTGTTCCATCTTGAAAACGGACGCCCTTTGCACGGCCGTTTCCGATGATCTCTTGAGTCTTCTTTTTTAAAAGAAAATGCATGCCTTGCCTTTCCAGTTCTTTTTGAAGAAGGATGGATGCTGTCTGATCAAGCTGCCGCTCCATTAAATATTCTGAAATATGAACAACACTAACGTCCATCCCCAGGTTTAAAAGTCCTCTTGCCGCTTCTAAGCCTAATAATCCTCCTCCAATAACCACTGCTTTTTTATATTGAAGCGAAGTTTCAATCATTTTCCGGCAATCATCAATTGTGCGGAAAGCGATTACTCGATCTTTATCAGCACCTGGAACAGGAAGAAAAAAAGGAACAGACCCTGTGGCCAGAATCAGCTTGTCATAGGATAACTCCCTATCTTTATCTGTTTGAATGATTTGATTCAACGTATCGATATTTACAACCGTTTCACCTGTAAACAGCTGGATATTATGTTTTGTATACCAATTAAGGTCATTTATTGTAAGATCATCAAAAGTCATGCTGCCCTGCAGAACGGATGACAATAAAATTCGATTATAGGTAACATGCCGCTCACTTCCGAAAATGGTAATATCAAACGCTTCAGAGCCATTCTTAATCATTTCTTCCACACATCGCGCGCCTGCCATTCCGTTTCCTACTACTACTAATTTTTGTTTAGTCATTTTGAAACCTCCAACATCCTTAAATGTGGTAGTTGAGATTTTCATTATTTCATATTTCCTTAAAAAAAGTAGTAAATATGTTATATTTCCTTACATGTTTTGTGATATGTATAAGGGACGGGAAACATAGAAAGGGGCTGTCCAGGAAGTTTGTTTTCGCATAATTGTTGTTTTGGAATATTAATGTTGTCCGTTCCTTTCCGCTCCAGGAACTTGCTTTCCGCGGGGAGGGTGGGAGCCTCCTCGGCATGCCTGCGGGGTCTCCCATTCCCCTCTATTTTCCCGCAGGAGTCAAGTTCCTTCCGCTACAATCCACTTAAAGTTTGTAACATGGAGTCTAATAACAACAAAGTTTATAAAATAAGCCCACAGAAAAAAGCAGACAGGAAATAACATTTGTTTTTCCTGCCTGCTTTATTTTAGAGACTTATTGGACAATCCCTTTTATTTAGATTCTACAATTTCACCCTTGTAAAAACGTTTTTTATGAAGTTCAACCTTTAACCCTTTGCAAATTTGCTTCAGTTCACGCTCTTCACGTTCTGTTACTAGGGATACGACCGTTCCGTCTGCTCCATTCCGGCCTGTTCTGCCCGAGCGGTGAACATACTGCTCAACTGTTTCGGGAAGGTCGTAATGGATTACATGCGTTACACCTTCAATATCAAGTCCCCTTGCAGCTACATCTGTTGCAAGAAGAATCGGAAGCTCCCCTGTACGGAAACTTTTAATGGCAGTTTCGCGCTCGCGCTTTGTTGAATCCCCGTGCAGAATGCCAAGGGGCAATCCTTTGTACATCAGTTTTTCCGCTAAAACAGCAGCATTGCCGATATCTTTTACAAAGGCAATTGCCTTAGCCCCTTCTAATCTTGAAAGCTTTTGAAGAAGATCAATTTTATCTCTCGCTTCTGCAGTGAAGTAAATGTGATCGACTTGTGATTGGATACTTTCATCTCTGCTTACTTTAATGACTTCCGGGTTTTGCATCAGGCTTTTCGCTTCTGCCTCTGTTTTTTCTGGAAGGGTTGCCGAGAACAACAATAGCTGTCTGTCCTTCAGTGTTGTTTTGATGATGTTTTTGATATCTGACAAATGTTCAGACTGAAGGAGCTGATCGCCTTCATCAAGGACGATTGTTTTCACTTCATGCATTTTGATTTTCTTTTGTTTAATTAGCTCAGAGACACGGCCCGGTGTACCGACTATGATCTGCGGACGTTTTTTCAGCTTTTCCTGCTGTCTTTTCACATTTGCTCCGCCGATGAAGCTTGCTCCGAGAATGCCGCTCCCTGCTGACCATTTTTGAATCTCCTCATGGATCTGCATTACCAGTTCCCTTGAAGACGCCATAATCAGTGTTTGGATATTTTTGCTTTCAGGGTTAATGCGCTGCAGGACAGGCAGCAGATAAGCAAGCGTTTTGCCTGTTCCTGTCGGTGATTCGGCAATCACGTCGCGTCCTTCCAAAATGGCAGGAACCGCCTTTTCCTGTATAGCGGTTGGAGTTGTATACGAAGCCTTATTCCAGGCTTCCTGTAAAAATGGTTTTGCTTCTTCAAGCAGTGACCATGTGCTGTTCATTTGTTTTCACCTTTTCGTATCTGAAGTCCGTCTTTCCATGAGAAAGACGCATTTTCTTATTATATACCATTTCTGCGGAGGGAAAAACAGCTCTTGTTATTTCTAAGGGTAAGAACCCCCTGAAAATTACCAGGAAAGCACGGGGACGGTTCTCTTGCTTCCGAAGCAGTAGAACCGTCTCCGTGCTTCTTAACAAAGACTTCCCTTCTAATTTACAACAGTTTCCATTGCCCTTCAGAGATAACTTCGACCTCTCCATCGACCACTTTGATGGCGGTTTGATCATCAATTGCATACGCCGGCCCCTGCATCCCTGCTGCCCATCTCTCTGCAGCAGCCATCGTGTTATACGGCAGCATCTCGTGATCCAAGTGCGGAAACATTGCAAAATCGACCAGATTCAGCGTTTCATCACCGCCGCTTGGTGGAGTCCAGCCAACAAAGAATTCCCCGATATTAGGTGCCATCACCATGCTCCCGGCGCTCAGTCCCACATAAACTGCGCTTAGCGACGGCAAGAGGTCTGCCAGTCCGGACTCCCGCATCCAGTAACATAGATACAAGGGGTCACCGCCATTCACTAGTAGTACGTCAGTCTCCTTGACCACAGGGACCCAAAGCTCTTCATCGATGCTGGGCAGAGCGGTGAGCTCCAGCACCCCCATGGACTTCCAGCCCAGTTCACACATCGGTGTGGTGGCCTGTCCGCTGAAGAACTGCCATGCTTTGCCTGCACCACCGGTTATGGCGTATATCCCAGTGGTAATGCAGAGGGCGCTCGCCTCGGAAATCGGTTTGTCCAGCATGTTAACCAGCGCGTCATGTATGCTCTTGTTCTTGATGCCTGCAGATGTGAGGAGAAATTTCATAACTTAATCAACTCCTTGTAGTTGTGTGTACCATAAAAGTTTTCCATATTCCTAAGACAGCAACTGATTTTTCTAACTTTATATAAAGCATGATTAGTACAATTCTTGTTCAAATAGATGTTATAAAGTACTTACTAACCTTACTTCCTGGTAAGAACCTACTTAAGAACCCCTCTGATGAACAAGTTAAGAAGCAATAACAATTTTCAGGTTTATGCACCCCCTATCTTCGAAGCTTTAAAGATAGTTTTTCATAAACTTTTTAGACTACCAATTTTCAACATTTTATTTTTATAATATTCCGAAAAGATAACACTTTCAAGTGTAAGCAAAAAAGGCGCCTGTCCCCCAGTACATTAATGAATAAAAGTACTTTTAGACAAACACCTTTTATTTTTCCTTTATATTACCTCTTATATGGGTTAAGGCGGGGCAGGCATCAATATCTCAAACTACTCAGATTCAATTACTCTTGCCACTGCATGTCCGCACTGCTGGCACTTTCCCTTTAATACAATTCCAAATTGGTTGTCCTCAATCGTAAAACTCTCAATAGCAACGACATCACTACAATTCCTGCAAAAAACATTGTTTATAAGTTCGCTTCTGATTTCTTTAGGAATAGAGAGCCATTTTTTATTTGCCTCCATATAACAACAGCCTCCTGTATTCAGATTTTTATATAATGAAACAAAACCGTGCCTGTGCTTACTCCAAGATAAGTCTATAACCATGAATTTTGATTCAAAGCAGATATGGCTATTGTTTTGTATTTAAATGTCTTAAAAATCCTCCCATGCTTCTTGTGCATCCAACAACCTTTGTGATAAAAATTCATAAAAGTTATTTGCTGTGTTGTCGTCATCAAGTCCTCCTGGTCTATTCCAAGCTATTACTGGGCACTCATTATTCTGCATTTTGCTTGTATATAGGCAATAAACATATTCTCCAGCATTTTCGATAACCACTAGATCTTTTTCCAACCCTAAATCTCTAAACCTCTTTGTATTATCAACCACGGGAGTTCGATTTGACTTAGCCACTCCTAAAATATCAACTCCAAATAAACCACCAGAACCATAGGCAGTTAAAAACCACTTAAAACTTCCTGGTAATTCCACCCCTAACTCGTTTTGGACAAGATTGATTTGACTTTCATCTACTCCACCTGTAAAGTCATCTGATTCCTTATGTTCATTAATAAAATTTGTTAACTCCTCTTTATCCATTCAAGGTTCCTCCCTCTATAATTTACTATTATCTATTTGCTTAGCTCTCCATCTCCAATATTTGCTCCTAAAGTTGTCGTATTGCTTTTTTAGTACAGGATTATTTCTAAAACTCCCACCATTCTCCACCAAACCATGCAAAATTTTATGATATTCATCATGCATACTCGCAGGAATCTCCACCATTGATCCTGGCTCTCTTTGGATTAAATGATGCAGCTCGATAACTGTTCCATCTTGCCAGATTGGTGCTCTGCCTTTTTTCATTAATTGTAGATTTGTTAAGCCGGTATTAGGATCAATTCTCTTATAATCAATGTCAATCCTTTGAAAAACTCGTCTGCTAATATCTCTTATTTCTCCATCAACCTTTGTTGATCCAGTGAAATCCACAACCTTATAGTTTTTATATTCTTTACCCGTACTCTTAAAAAACATATAAACCTGCTTTTCCAACTGCTCCTTATATCCAAGCGACTTAACTGCATTATAAGGAACACCATCAAAGCCCTCAGCAAATGCATATCTTAGTGGGAAAGAACTAGAGTAATTTAAAGAGTTCATCTTACTAGAAACAGCCTTCTTCGTCTCCCTCACAGCATTCTTCCCCGCCGCAAAGCCCGCTTTCCCCGTTTTATCAACACCTTTTAATCCTACAAGTGAAGTTGCGGTCGTGGCGATTGCATAGGTGACCCATCTTGCCCGGGTATAGTCGTTTCCGTTGACCATATCACGTTCGTAGGAACTGGCGATGGCTGCACTGATTTGGGCATAGGTTTCTTCATAGTTGATTACAGCTTTCCCTAGATCCCAGAGAACCTGTTCGGGAGGAGTCATCAAAACATCCCATAAGCCGGAAGCAGTATCTTTCGTGAAGTTCCATAAGCCGGAAGCAATATCTTTCGTGAAGTTCCATAAGCCGGCGCTGACCCCTTTTATCCTTTCTCCGTGCTGTTTTTTTACTTTTATTAGCCTGACAATTTCTTTCTGGTCAGAGGTTAAATGCTCATTCCCGATGGACTCTGCTATTTTCAAGTACTCGTCCAAAGAAAGAGTTGGATGCTCGAGCTGTTGTTGAAGTTCCTGGATTCTGCGCTCTTTGGCCTGTTCCTTTTTAAACGAAAGATAGGGGCCGGCATAGAAAGGCTGCAGCTCTACAAGGTCACTGATGCTGCTTAAAATTCCGGTCAGGGACTTTTGCTGATCGGCAACCATCTCCTTGGACCGTCTGTAGCCATTAGCAAGGTCATGTTCAAGAAACACCATATGGATAGATGTGCGGCCGGCCAAATTCGAATCAGCCGCATCTGCTGCAACTCCGTTATGGAAGGCAACCTGCATATCAATGAGGATCAGCCACTCATCCACCAGTGACGCCTCTTCCTGGTAAAAGCTCTGAACAGCCTCCGCCCCTTCCCCCTGAAAACTATCATGGGATTGAGCGACTTTATCCAAGGTCTTCTGTAAGACAAGCAGCTGTTCCCTAACGTTTTTATAGTCATTCGCACGCTTTTCCATTGCTGAAATTAGACTGTCCGCTTCATACACCGCATTCAGAACCAACCGCCTCCTCTTGTCGTAATTTTCCAATTTTATTTTATCATGAAAGGCGCGATGGAATCCTGTTTTAATGTAAATGAAAAGAAGCAGGAACCTGTTGACGCGTTCCTGCTTCTTGTTTTAGAACAAATTGTAACGCCCCGATCCTTGGTGGAACGGAGCTGGGCATCATATTGGTTACCTTTTCTCAAAATTGTTTCTAACCAGCATTAAAGGGTTAAAACAATCGGCCCGTTTTTCGTCAGGATGATCGTATGTTCCACTTGAGCGACATAGCTCTTTTCCGTAGCAAAGGTCCAGCCGTCTTCCAATTGGAACACTTCTTCTTCAGAGGTGGAGATAAACGGTTCGAAGGCGATAACCATTCCTTCCTTCAGTATCTCATCATCCCACGGGTCATTATAATTTAAAATATGGTCAGGGGCTTCGTGGATTTTACGGCCGATCCCGTGACCGGTAAGGTTTTTGATAACGGTGAACCCATGCTGTCGCGCTGTTTCAAAGACCGCTTTTCCAATTCTGCTTTTTTTGGAACCGGGCTTTGCTTTCTCAAGGCCTGCTTCAAAAGCCTTCTTCGCAGCGTCACATAATTTCGTTAAGACTTCTTCACCTTTTCCCACGACAAATGAGATTCCCGTATCAGCGAAATAATCGTTCTTGGAAGCAGACACATCGATATTGACGAGATCCCCTTCCTGGATCACCCGGTCACCAGGAATCCCGTGTGCCACCTCTTCATTCACACTGATGCACGTAAACCCTGGAAAATCATACTCGCTTTTTGGTGCTGAAACGGCCCCTGCTTTTTCAAAAAGCTCCCCGGCAAAATCATCAAGCTCTTTCGTCGTAATGCCGGGAACCGTTTTTCGAACCAACTCATCCCGAATGGACGCGATAATCTTTCCGATTTCCTTTAAACCGCTGAAATCTTCTTCTGTCTTAGCAATCATTTTTTCTACCTCGTTTTCTTTTTCTTCTATAGGAGTCATTATTCCATTGTTTAATTGAAAATACCCGGATTATGCTTCAGGATCAATCTGCCGGCTATATTTGGAGGGCGTTTTGTTAAATTACTGATTCAACTCTTTTGATCCTCCACTCAATTCTAAAACATGTAAACCCTCAGATGCATCTGGCGCTTCAAAAAAACTTGTGACATAATGAAACACCGCTTCCGTATCAAAAACCGCTCGTTCGGGTTGTTCCTTACGTCTTTGAGCAATTTGGCGCAAGCACTTTTCGTCACTCAGGTTAAGATAAATCAGCTGATGGTCTGCATGAACCTCTGCAGCCATAGTCAAAAACCATTCTCGCAGCTTTTGAGTGTTGCCCGGAAAGTCCATCACTACATCTGTACCGACACATAATATGTTTTGAACGTGCTTTTTTACCAATGGCTTTAGCTGAAGGGAAAATCGTTTGTAATCCACAAATGATTCAATCTGATTCGGATAAAGTGATGAAAGCCATTCATCCTCTGACAGCAGTACTGCACGTTTATCTGTCGCCAATCGCTTTGACTCCGTAGATTTTCCCGCGCCCATTTTTCCGCAGAAAAAGTATAGCGTTCCAAGTTGTTTCAATTTAAATCCCGCCCTTGTTAATAATTGCTGAACATGTACTGTTTTTATATAAATTAGAAATCAGAAGAAAAAGAGTTGGACTTTATCGAATTACAATGAGCAACTGTGCTATTAGTTAAAACAAATAACGTCTTCTATTAATAAATATTTATATCAAACGATATTCTATACCTTATAAGAATTTCTACGTTTACCTGTATACAAAAGTGGAGGTTGTTGATTTTTTCGTAAGTATCTATTTAAGGGATCATTTTAATTCAACTCAGATATAGCTTTGTTAAAACATTTCAATAAACAAAAGAGACAACTCCTCAAGGGTTAGTTGTCTCTTTTTAATGTAAATTGCACTACACACTCCACATGCGCAGTATGCGGAAACATATCCACAGGCTGAATATATTCAACCTTATACGCCTTCGAAAGTGTCTTAATATCCTTCGCCAGTGTAGACGGATTACACGACACATAGATAAACTTCTTCGGTTTCACCTTTAATATTGCACCAAGCAGCTTTTGGTCGCAGCCTGTTCTTGGCGGATCGACGACGACAGCGTCAGGTCTCCACCCTTCGCCGAGCCATTTTGGAAGCCAGTGTTCGGCAGTGCCTTTTACGTAGGTGGCGTTTTTGAAGCCGTGTTTTTTGGCGTTCTTTTTGGCGTCCTCGACTGAGTCGGCGATGGTGTCCATGCCTCTGATTTCTTTGGCTCCGTCTGCGAGCCACATGCCGATGGTGCCTACGCCGCAGTATGCGTCGACGATTTTTTCTTTGCCGGTGAGCTGTGCGGCTTTTTTGACTTCGTCGTAGAGTTTGACTGTCTGGACGGGGTTAAGCTGGAAGAAGGCCCGTGCAGAGAGGTCAAAGGTCAGGTCACCGAGCTGTTCTTGGATGACTTCTTCTCCGTCCAGATGGACGGTTTTGTCTCCGAAGATCAGGGATGTTTTTTCGCCATTGACGTTTTGCATGATGGATTTGACTTCAGGGAGACGCTTTTTGATTTCGCTGACAATCAGATCCTTGCGCGGCAGGTTTTCCTGTGCCGTGATGAGGACAATTTGAACTTGTCCGCTTTTGAAGCCCACCCTGCATACGATGGTTCGGACGATTCCTTTGCGTTTTCGCTCATCGTAGATGGATACTTTCAGGTCCTGCAGAATTTGTTTGACTGTCTGAACCGCTTTGTTGGTTGCTTCATGCTGCACGATGCAGTGATCGATGTTGACAAGGTGGTGGGAGTTTTTACTGTACAATCCCGCGATGACTTTTCCGTTTCTAAGTCCTGTCTGGAACTGGCTTTTGTTGCGGTAATTCCACGGATCCTCCATGCCGATCGTCTGTCTGATGTCGGTTTTGCCTAGATCAAGTCCGGAAAAGCGCTCCATGGCCTGAACCACAATGTCTCTTTTTTCATGCAATTGTTTTTCGTATGATAAATGTTGAAGCTGGCATCCTCCGCATTCGTGATAAATCGGGCATGGCGGGTCTACTCTGTGCGGGGATGCCTTCCTGATTTTTTTCACTTTGCCCTCGGCAAATTTCGCGCTGATGTTCGTTGCTTCCACAACTACTTCTTCATTCGGCAGGGCACCTGGCACAAATACGACCTGCTTTTTAAAATAGCCGACTCCTTCTCCGTTGATTCCAAGTCTTTTTATGGTTAATGGAAAGGTTTGTCCCTTTTCCAGAGGTATGCCTTTGTTTTTTTCATTGGTCTTCATGTTTGACGCTCCATTTCTATTCAATGCTTCTCCATAAATAAAGGGAAGCATAGCTTAAATAAGGGGCCCACTCCCTGCTCAGCTCCTGCATCTCTTCCAGAGTAGGCTTGCGGTCGAGGCCAAAGTGCTTTTTCATCGCATTTTGAATGCCGATATCTGCAATCGGAAACAGATTGGGCCGCCCGAGACCGAATAGAAGCAGGTTCTGAACCGTCCATGGCCCTACTCCGCGGATTTTCACGAGTTCTTTCAGGATTTCTTCATCCGGCTGATCTTTCAATTCTTCAAGGTTTATTTTGCCTTCTGCAATCAGCTTTGATGTATCAATGACATACTCTGATTTGCGTCCGCTGAACTGAAGCTCCCGCAGGTCACTGTAGTCAAGTGCCGCCACTTTTTCAGGAAGCGGATAGAACCAGACTCCGTCCACCTGCTCGCCAAATGCATGGACAAACCGCTCTGTCAGTGTATGGGCAAACTTCAGATTCAGCTGCTGGTGGATGATGCATTTCATCAGACACTCATACAGGCCAAATTCCAGAACGAGCGGCGTGCCGTCATGCTCCTGAAAAATACCGGCTATGTTTGAGGAACGAAAATGGGTCTGAACGTCAAGCAGGGAAGTATCCCACTGAAAAATGCGCATCGTCTCTTTCAGCGCAGCCTCCCGGTTTGTGCTTCCGCTCACTAAAAACTCAGGTGAATCCTTTGTTCCAAGAGCCTTCACCTTAACAACAAACGGCTTTTTTTCCTGATCTCTCATCGGAATGGACACTTCCCGTTCAGCCATCTTCACATGATGCAGCGGATCCATGGATAAACGGTCAAGGACACGGTCAAAATCATATGGAGGATCTACCTTTACTCGCTCTTCCCACATTCGTTCTCAAACCCCTTATTTTTGATACTGAATATTATATCATGAAACGCACTGTGAAAAGGGAAAACTCCCTGTGACCTTGGTCAAAGGGAGAAAAAATGCGGCTGATGGAATGTCCTGTCTATCATGAGATCGTCCAGACTTTTAAAGATATAACCCTGTTTCCGCAAATCTGTGATTGCTCTGTCAAGCGCCTCTGCATTGTCTTTTGAAACGGTATGCAGCAGAAGAATGCATCCGGGATGAATCTGGCTCATCATCTGATCATAGGAATATCTCCAGCCCTTTTGAGCATTTGTGTGCCAGTCTACAAAAGCAAGCGACCAGAAAACCGGCTGGTACCCGAGCTCTTTTGATTTAGCCAGCACCCGCTCGCTGAAAACGCCCCTCGGCGGGCGGAGATACTGAATTCCCTGATAGCCTGTCAGCTTTTCAGTCTTTTCTTTTACGGAATCCAGTTCATTTTTCAGCCTTTCATCACTGACTTTTGTCAGATCCGGATGATGCCATGAGTGGTTTCCGACAATATGTCCTTCATCTGCCATCCGCTTTACAAGGTCCGGCTGGTCAAGAAGGTAGTGTCCGGTCACAAAAAAGGCTGCCGGCACCTTCTGTTTTTTCAGAACATCCAAAACCCCTTCTGTATACCCGTTCTCATAGCCGTTGTCGAAGGTGAGATAAATGTATTTTTGGCTGGGATCTCCCATAAAAAAAGCATCATATTTACTAAGCAGCTTCATAAGCGGCTCACCGGGGTTGGCTGATTTGTGGTTTCTGCTTTTTTCAAAGCCCCAGTTAATTGGCTGGTTGGAAACGGACGCTTCAGCTGCATGTATTCCGAATGATAAAAACATCAGAAAGCTAAAAATAGCACAACAGTATTTCAAAGAAATCGCTCCCCTGACATAGTTTCTATTTATAGTGTTGGAAAGAGCGGAGATTACATACTGTTTTTTAGAAGGTAACATATGGAACCAACTGAAAAAAGCCGGAATAAATCCGGCTTCTCCTTAACTGAAAACAGGCTCTTTAAATTGTGAAAGCTTTTCAAGAGACGATTGATCAACATCTGCATGCAGGCTGTTTCCATGTGAGTCCATTGTCACTACCGCTGTAAATCCTTCAACCTTCAAGTGCCACATCGCTTCTGGAATACCAAATTGCATCAGATCAACGCCTTCAACGGATTTTATGCAATCTGCATAATACTGTGCAGCTCCGCCAATGGCATTCAGATAAACTCCGCCATGTTCATTTAGGGCTTTCAGTGTTTTTGGCCCCATGCCGCCTTTTCCAATGACCGCGCGGATGCCGAATTTCTTCATAATATCGCCTTGATATGGCTCCTCGCGAATACTTGTTGTCGGTCCTGCGGCTTTAACGTGCCAATTCCCATCTTCATCCTTCATCATGACCGGCCCGCAATGGTAGATGATTTGACCATCAAGGTCAACTGGAGCATCATGGTCAGATAAGTATTTGTGAATTGCGTCGCGGCCTGTGTACATCATGCCATTGATATGAACGACATCCCCGACTTTTAAATCACGAATCTTCTCTTCTGTAATTGGCGCTTCGAGCACAACTTCTCGCGAAGATTGAGGTGCTTCGCCCGCTTGATCTGCATCATTCAGGTTTGGCATTTCACCTTCCTGGTACAGCCAGTTTTGAATTTCACCGCTTGCAGCATCAATGTTTACCCCTAAGCGGCGGTATGCCCAGCAATTATATGCTACAGATACAAAGAAGCTGGCAGGAATCCGGTTCATCACGCCCACCTTGCACCCTAATAGAGTTGCTTCTCCGCCAAAGCCCATCGTTCCAATACCGAGCTGATTGGCTTTTTCCACAATGTATTCTTCAAGCTTTTGAAGATCCGGGTTTGGATTGACGTCCTCTGAACTTCTGAAAAGCTGGTCTTTTGCAAGCTCATACCCAGAAGTACGGTCTCCTCCAATACCTACCCCGATAAAGCCTGCACTGCAGCCTTGTCCTTGCGCCTGGTAAACAGAATGAAGAACGCATTTGCGGATCCCGTCCAGGTCCCTTCCTGCTTTTCCAAGTCCATCAAGCTCACATGGAAGACTGTATTGAATGTTTTTATTTTCACAGCCTCCGCCTTTTAAAATTAAGCGGGCATCAATGTAATTTTTTTCCCATTGCTCAAATTTTATGACAGGGGTGCCG
Organism: Metabacillus idriensis; assembly: GCF_009674765.1. Lineage (GTDB taxonomy): Bacteria > Bacillota > Bacilli > Bacillales > Bacillaceae > Bacillus_P > Bacillus_P idriensis. The sequence continues at coordinate 62,407 of NZ_WKKF01000003.1, forward strand.
TACCCAAGATTATCTCCGCTGTTCTCGCCAGTTAGCGAATCAACGGAATTCGGACGCAGCTTTCCGTCCTTTGTTGCCTGTGCAATCGCACGGTAGATGTCTTCCTTCATATTTAGCTGGTTGGCTCCAACGGGAACCTTCAGTTTAAATGTAGGCAGTCCTGTATCCTGGCAAATCGGCGATACATTATCATCAGCCATTTTGATATTTTCGGATATAGTAGCGAGAGACATGGCAGCACGCGTGCCTGCATTTTCCTGCTGCTTTGCTCTCAAAATGGCGCGGCGGACATCCTTCGGAAGCTTCGTTGATGTTTCCACGATTAGTTCATACATACTTTCATAAAAACGATCCATCCTGTTTCTCCCCTTATTGTCTATAGAATTCGGTCAATTTCATTCAATTTTTATTATACTCCTTTGTGATTTGGTTGGAAAGGCTTACAGTTTGAATGCCTTTTCTTTCTTTATAAAGACTGTTTCCGTATGAATACACTTGGATTGTTACCCGTTCCATTCTGCGGGGTGGTATGGGAGCTTCCTCGGCCAGCCTGCGGGATCTCCCATTCCCTCTCCATCCGACAGGAGTCAAGTTCCTTCCGCTGCAATCCACTGGAGCATTATCCTGATTGTAAGCAACTTTAATTTTACAAAGTCTTGATAAAGTCAAAAAAACGCCCGGCCAATGTCCCGGGCAGCTTCTTTATCCTACTTTTCTAATTTGGGAAGAATCTCAATCTGCATGCTTTTCTTTATATCCAGATACTGATAAGAAACTGTCAAGGTTCCGCTTTTCTTCGTTTTGATTTTTCCGTTTTTCCATTCTGCCAAGTCCGGAGGTGAAAGCTCCATAAAGAGCTTGTCCGGGTCCATGGCAAATCGGTTGCCGTCTTTGTCGATGGCTGTTGCTGTCAGGCGGATGTTCTTTCCTTCAATAACTGTTTCGTTATTTGGGTTGAGTTCAATGTTGACGGGCTTGATTGTGTTCGGATCCACCACTGTCACTTTAATCGTGCTGCTTTTCCCTCCTGAAACGGCTGTGATGTTTGCTGTACCTGGCTTGATTGTCTGAATGGCTCCGTCCTCAAGCACTTTAACGGCTTTTTCATTATCAGAGGTCCAGACTGTGTGTACATCTTCAAAAGAGCTCAGGTTGACAAGATAGTTTCCATAGATTTCTCTAAAATCGCCGAAAAGGTTGAGAGTGCGTTCTGCCCCTGCTGCCATTTTCATTTCGCGCTGTTCATTGAGGGCATCATCGACGATGGATACTTCCGTCAGCAACGGGTTGAATTTGTAGTCCATTCCAGACTTAGACACTTCAAGGACTCCGCTTCCAAGGATATTTCCTTTGTCGTTTGAGACATATCCTTTGCTTGCGCCGTTGCCTGTAATTGTATAGTTGACGCCGTCTTTTTTCCATGACTGCAGGAGATGCAGGTGACCGAACAGCACCTGAATGTTCACGCCGCTGTTCTTCTTTTTATAGGCTCCGAGAATGTCCTCAAATTGCTTGGCATCAGCCGGGTTCATTTCATGCTTTGTGCCGAAATCATCTTTTGTCGTATTGTGGGTGACGACAAGGACATTCTTCTTTTTGTTTTCCTTCAGGAGCTTTTGAAGGTAATGGAACTGAGTCGGGTCAGAGGCTGAAATGCTCTGTCCGAACGCACTGTTCAGGCTGATGATCAGAGTGTTTCCATATTCAAAGTGGTAGGTTGGGGAACCAATGATGTCTGAATAGAAATCAATGTTTCCCTGGAACGATTCATGGTTGCCGGGCGTTGCGAAAAACGGTTTTTCTCCAAGAAGGGCAAGGTCACTCACGGCTCTGTCCCATTCAGCCTGTGACGAAGTATCCACGATGTCGCCGACATGCATCACGAAGTCCGTTTCTTCTTTTGCAGCTCTGTCAAACAGGCGTTTTGAGTACATAAACCCTTGAGTATCAGGCAGGACAGAAATGGCAAATTGATTGGCCTTTTCCGGCTGCTGAAGCTGTTTTGTTTCAAATTCCTTCACGAATGGTGTCATGACATTCCCGCTTTGGTCTTTTGCTTCAATGATAAAGGAATGCTTGCCGTCTTTAAGCGGTTTTTCAGGAACGGCATATGCCCAGCCCGTTTTTTCATCGTAGTGGACAGGAGCAGGTATGCCGTCAATTTTTACAGCAACACTATTTTTCTTCACGCCGCTTTTTTCATCTGTGAGTTTAAACGTGATTCGCGGTTCTGCTGTTTTTTCAGCCGCTTTTCCTGTTGGTGTCACATTTGAAAGCACCGGCTTTTCTGTGTCATCGCTCAAGTCTACTTTGATCGTTTTATCGACAGACGGAACAGAAACACTTCCGTTTGTGTCGCGTGCTGAAGCCGTCAAGTGATAGGTGCCTTCTGTCAGGTTTTCAGCTGCAGCTTCTACTTTTCCAGTTTGAGCATCATATGTGTGCGGAAGTTTTTCCCCGTTTAGTTTCACTTCGATTGAATCAGCATCCACGCCTGATTCTTCGTCAATCAGGAGGGAAGAAAAAGCAATCCTGTTTTCATAGACGGTATTTCCCGCAGGTGTAATCTCTTTGAATTCCGGTCCGTTAAAGTCTTCTGTTTCGTTCGTGTAAATATATCTCATGTGATCCAGGTAAACGGTTCCGCTGTAGTCAGGGATGCTTTTGTTCGTTTCTACAAAATAGAGATAGTTGAAAACGATCGGCAGCGCCCAGTCCTGCGGAAGCTCAACCTCAAGGTATTTCCAGCCGGTCCAGTCTAATTTCGGTGCAAGATCCAGCGTTTTGTTGACACCATTTGCTTTGAAAATCAGGCGTGCCCACGGCGCTTTTCCGTCACCGTACACCCATACGCCGAATTTCTTCGGTCGGATATCTGTTTTATAGGTTTCATACATGGAATCAGCAAGCTCGTCCGGCCATACTCCTGATGCTGATTTGTACCAGTGGGGGATGACATTAATCGTGCCGTTGTATTTGCGTTCCCACTTTCTCGAATCGTAATCCACACGCAAGCTGCGCTCTCCGAATTTAGCCTCGTCCCCGGTCAGCTGATGTGTGCCGCCCATGAAGCCTGATACTTCATACCCTTCTTTTTGATATTTTTCATAGTCATCGATGACTTGTTCTTTAAGCCCTATTAATAACTCAATCTCCTTTTCAATTGAGCCAAGCTTTGCAGTTACGGTTGTCCTTGTTCCTTCAGGGACATCTTCTCTTATTTGGATGGTGCCGTCTGAAGTGATTTCACCAAACTGGATGTCCATCTCCCAGTCAATCGCATCTCCCGTGAGGATGACCTTTTTTCCGTCTTTCACGGCTTCAGCCTCTAGTTTCTTTTCCTCACCCGGCTGAAGAATAACCGGTCCCTGATCAGCAAATTGGAAGTCGTCCACCTGGTCGATGACGTTAACAGATGCCTGCCCGCTTACTCCGTTGATGACAGCTTCCACTGTATCTGTCCCTGCCTGTGCAGGCGCCTTGTACAGACCCGTTTTGTCAATGGTGCCCTTTGAAGCTTTCCACTGGATGGAGCGGCTGGCAATCATGACAGGATTGCCGTTGCTGTCTGTTGCTTTTACCCCGAATGGAAAAGCTGCATTTTTGAAAATCGTAAGATCTCTTTCTACAATGACTTCCCCGATTTCACCTGTCTTGGTTGAATGATTGACAAAGAGAATGCCGTTTGTGATCGACCTTGACTGCCCGTCACTCGGATGATTGGCCGTCTCAAGCGCGCTTTTTCCTTTTTGCTGGACGATCATTTCTGTCGATCCTCCGCCGTCAAGACCAAGAGCCGAGACTGCCCCATGCTCCTCCATGATTTCAGCCATTTCAACAAGCGTTACCCCCTGGCTTTTATCAAAAAGGGTACTTGGTTTATCAATCGTCATTGTGATGACCTTTTGTTCTGCTGTAATCCCAATCGCGGTTCTGGCACTTTTCAGCAGCACGTGGCTGCCATACTTGGACACAAGCTCGTCTTTTGAAAGGGCCTTTCCGTCCTTAACAAGCCAGTTATAGCCGCCTGTAGCCTCTGTAAGATCGTTTTTGAGGACTCTGTTTTCTCCTGTGAAAAGATCAAACTGGAAGGAGATCTCCATGCCTTCTTTTAAATCATTTCGGATCATTTCCGCTTTTGACCCGAATCCGGCAATAATGACGCTGTCTGATGGAATATCAATGCTCTCATAAGATGGGTAGATCTTTTCGATTTTTCCTGTGTAGGCCTGTCCTGCCTTGATGGCAGAAGCGTCCTTTACCTCTCTTACGACTGCCATGGCACCATTTTTAATGAAGGTCTCATTGCGGTCGTCAAAGGTCAAAATGCCCTTCTGGTTTAGCTTTGGTGTGAAAATGCCAAGCTTTTCTCCCGCGTTTTCATTGCGGTTCAGTGTATCCACTTTTACATTTTTGCCGCTGTATGACAGCGAGCCCCTCATTTCAACTTCTCCAATAAAAGGTTTTTTGTCTTGGTCAATCGCAAAAACAGGATGAAGAGCAACGCCTGAAGGATAGCTGTGATTTATAAGAAGATTGCGGTTTTGCACCTGGAGCGTCATATTGATGCCGGTCTGCATATTGAACATATCTGCATTCACGCCTGCAACAATGTCTTTCCCCTTGAATTCCTCTCTTGCAGCCTGTGACGGGAGGGTCTCTGCAGCAACGACTCGTTCAAGTGCCTTCGATGTGACAACGGATACATTCGGGTTCGCAAGATCTGCCTCAAGAACGTTCACTCTCTGGCTGTTTCCCGCTGTTACCCCGAAATTCTCGATTTGCTTTTCAGTGTGTGTAATGCCTGAAGAAATCTGCTCCGCTTTTAACACTGTGCTTTTTTCTGACGGGACCGTTTCTTCTCCAAGAACGGAAACCGGCTGAATCAGCAGCGTGCAGGCCATCAGCATGACGGCAAGCTTGTTTTTCCCTTTCATCTTGCACCTCCGGATCGTAGTAAGTACTTCTCTATTATAGAAGGCGATTGTTGATAGGATTTGGTGTTTTTTTTAATGCTTGTAAATTTTACAGGTCTAAAAGTACCGCTAAATGTAGATTTAGTGTAAATGAGGGATGTATGGACTACGTATGATAGAAGAGAATTTTGTTCCATTCAGGTCTTTGGTATGAGGAGGCTATGGATCTGATTTATTCTTTGTTTCTATGGTACCTTTTTCCTTTTTTTGCAATCATCACCATTTCCTTCCACCGCAATCCACTGGAGCTCAATAAGATAAAAACAAAAAAAGAACACCCTCATCAGGTGCCCTTCCATCATCTATTCTTTATCCCAGTCCTTTTTAAACTGCTCCTGCTTTACTTCAAGCTCATCAAGCATTTTAATTAAACGATCAATATCCTCTACGTCTGTTGACTCAGGATCCATTGAATCGATAACATTCATAAACATATTTAAGCGTGTTTTTAAATATTTTAACTGTGAGTCTTTATCATGAACGGCGTTGCCCAAGATGTATCTCTCCTTTCACTGATAGTGATATCGTAGCTTATTCGCTATGCTTTGACAACAGCACGAGCCGATAAGGTATTCTAAAATATGATGTTCATGATAGAATGTTCTCTATGTGAACTTGAAAAAGGAGTTTTATGAATGAATGCATCAGCAGCAAATACACTACATCCCATTACACCTTCCCATGATCCTTGGGAGGCTTATTTAGATATAAAGCAGTATGGAAAATTGACTTTAACGAATGTTGAATTTACGACTACGACCCTGTGCAATATGCGCTGTGAGCATTGCGCGGTTGGCTATACGCTCTCTCCAAAAGATCCGCAAGCATTGCCGATTGATTTAATCCTGAAAAGGTTAGACGAAGTAGAAACGCTCAGGTCAATCAGTATTACAGGCGGGGAACCTATGCTGTCGCTTAAATCAGTGGACAATTATGTGCTTCCTTTACTAAAGTATGCCCGTGCACGGGGGGTTCGTACGCAGATAAACTCAAATTTGACACTGGATTTGGCGCGTTACGAAAAAATTGCTCCCTACCTGGATGTTTTACATATCTCTCATAACTGGGGAACGCAGGATGATTTTGCAGAAGGCGGATTTGCGATGATGGACCGGAAGCCGACTTATGAGCAGCGGACTGCTTATTTTGACCGGATCATTGAAAACAGCCGTGCTCTGGTGGATGCAGGAGTGATGGTTTCTGCTGAAACGATGCTGAATAAGCGGACATTGCCTCATATTCAAAAAATACATGAACAAATCGTGAATGATATGAAATGCCAGCGTCATGAAATTCATCCTATGTATCCCTCAGATTTCGCAAGTGCCCTTGAGACCCTTTCATTAAAAGAAGTCAGAGCTTCGATTCATCAGCTGCTCGATATTCGCAATGAAAATGTGTGGATGCTGTTTGGCACACTGCCTTTTTATGCCTGCAGTGATGAAGATGAAGACATAAAGCTGATCAGACGCCTTCGGGAAAGCAAAAACGTAACAGTGCGCAATGACCCTGACGGCCGCTCAAGACTTAATGTCAATATATTTAACGGAGAAATTATCGTAACAGACTTTGGGGATACACCTGAGCTTGGAAACATTCAAACAGATACCCTCCAATCAGCCTATGACCGCTGGAATGAATCCAAGCTTGCACGGGAGCTTAACTGCCATTGCCCCGCTGTTTCATGCCTTGGTCCAAACCTTTTGGTGAAAAATAGTTATTATCAGGAGATAGATTTTCAAAAAAGGAAATCCGTCATATAAAAAAAGCGGGCCGTTAAAGGCTCGCTTTTCTGATTATCTCGGCTGTTCCGAAACGGTAAATCCGAAAGAAGCATGATCCTGAACAGGAATCCAGGCGCCAATTCCTTGAGATGTTACATTTTGAACAACAATTTTTCGTTTATTTCCTTTTAACACTAAGTAAACTTCGCCGTATGTTACTTTGCCCTTTTCATTGACTGCCGGTGCGTATGCATTTAAATATCCGACTCTTTTTGGGGGAATGTTATAGATCTGTTCTTTTTTTGATCCCGTTCCGATGATTGTCTGAAATGATAAAGGCAGGCTTGTCTTTTTCATTGCCTTTAGGAGCATCATTTTTTTCACATCTTCTTCACTCGGAATATGGGCGGTTAAGCCGCCTTTTACCTGCTTTTGCGCTTCTTGCTTGTAATGAATTTGAGTTGTTGCTTTGCCGCCGCGGTTATCAAAGAAATTGGTATTGATTTTCCGGTATTCCCAGTTAACTGCGGTTTCGCCTGATTCGTAATTTAATGCCCATTGCCCGAGGAAAATCGTTGCTCTGTATCCGATTGAGAGCGGATTATCAGAGATTGTCGATTCATTCAGAAGACGAATTAAATTAGGATTTTCAATTGGAATTTTAGATGTTTTAATCAGGCTTTGTGCAAATTCGCTCGGCTGAAGATACGGGAGATCCTGAGTTGGGTTCGGATACGTATTCTCCTTCGAGATATCCAGAACAGAGCTTGGCACCTTCGTTTTGTTCACAGCAAAAGCAGAGCTTGAAAAACCAATTGATAAGAGCAAAGCCATTGAAACGAGCATCCATTTTCTCATTTCCTAAACCCCTTTCGGTTGCTTTACAATTATTGTTTTCAAGCTCTTACTTCTTTATCCAACATTTTATTTAAGTTTTCCCATCCATTTACCAATAACCGCGTTTACAGGAGGATTGCACAGCTGAATCAGCGGTCCGATTGCGAAGGTAATAATGATTGTCCCAAGACCAATAGGGCCTGCAAATAAAAGAGCCAGAAGAAGAGCACCGACTTCGCCAATTGTTTTTGCAGCCATAAGGCTTAGTCCAAACCTCTGATGAAGCGTAATCATGAGCTGGTCAATTGGATTTGCCGGAAAGCTGGTTTGAAGATAAATAGAAACGCCAATGGCTATTAATAAAATTCCTAAAAATAAAATGACCCCTTTGAAAAAGATATTTTGTGTATTGAAGTCCTGAAAAATAGAAAGCATCCAGAAATCAACAAAAAAACCGATTAATAAAATGGTAAACACGCCGAGTACTTTTGGCGCTTCTCTCATAATAACGGCATTTAAAAGAATAATTAAGATCCCTACAATAAAAATCCAGCTGCCGACTGTTAAACCGATTTGATCTGTCAGTCCGACGTTCAGTGCATCCCATGCTCCTGCTCCCAGGTTTGCTTTAATTGTCAGTGTCACGCCAAATGCCAATACAAATAAACCGATTACAAAAAAGGCCAATCGATAAATCATGCTCTCCATCCCCTTTAATCTCTATATGTATGTCCTTTTTTTGCAGCAAAGAATTAAAAACTGAATATTTACAAATTTTAAATAATATGCTACATTAATAATAACTCCCATGATTTCATGAGGGTTAGCTTCTTATTAATTGTTTCGTCCTACACGTAAAAATGACTCTGTGCTAAGCACAGAGTCCCTTTTTTTTTCACAAAAGATAAAAGCCAATGCCCATGATCAAGTAGGCTGCAAGCAAGGTTGCCCCTTCAAACCAGTTCGTGTCCCCATCATTCGTAATCGAAATGGTCAGGAGAACGGCGGTTACCATTGAAATCAATTCCGGCATTGTAAAGACAAGCGGCATTTTTTTTGTGAACAATAAGGAGATCAGGACAAGAAGCGGCGCTACAAACATGGCGATCTGCAAGGTGGATCCCACCGCTATCTCGACTGCTATATTCATTTTATTTTTATAAGCCATGATGATTGCAGATGCATGCTCTGCAGCATTTCCGACAATTGCAACAATAATGACCCCGATGAAGAGTTCACTCCAGCCGAAGCTCTCGCCAACAGCCTCAAATGTATGTACGAGACTCTCCGAAACGTAAGCTACTGCAATTGTAGCAAGCAAGAGGATTGTGAGGGCTTTTTTAGCCGACCATTCCGGTTCTTCATGCTCCTCTGCCACATCTGTATCATGCTGATAAACACCACGGTGTGTAACAAGCTTAAAGAACAAGGCTGCTAAATATAAAATAATTAAAATAACGGAAATGCCTATACTCAAGTTTAACGTTTTTGCCTCATCCATGTCCATTGCAAAAATTTCAGGGATCACAAATGCTACAACAACAGCAAAAATTAAAAGACCTGAATTATGCCTCGCATCATATATATTGAACTCCTGTCTTTTGAACTTTAATCCGCCAACGAAAAAGGACAGTCCCGCTACTAGCAGTAAATTCCCAAGGACAGAGCCTGTTAAAGAAGCAAGAACAACTCCAATTAAACCTGCTTTTAATGCAAAAATAGAAATGATCAGTTCAACAGCATTTCCAAAGGTTGCGTTCAGCAGGCCTCCAATTCTCGGACCTGTCACGATCGCCAGGCTTTCAGTCGCTCTTCCCATATAACCCGCAAGAGCAATAATCGTTATACAGTAAACGGCAAACATGATGAGCTGCGGCCAGTGCATCAGACTCCCTATAACAGAAAGAGGAACACCTGCCATTACAACAATAAAAAAGATTCGATTCATTCCATTCTCACCCTTTCTTCTCCTTATTCTTTCTCTATTTCGGGAAAAATTAAACCACATGCTTCTGCTGCGTATGAAAACATCAATTTGATGCAGATTAATGATAGATATGAAAGGAGTGATTGGATATGAGTGAAGCAAAAGAAAAAGTTCTGCAAATGTTTAAAGAACATAAAATCGGAACACTTGCTACAATCCGTCAAAACAAGCCATTTTCGAGGTTTATGCTGTTTTTCCACGATGAACTGACCTTATATACTGCCACAAACAAAGATACCCACAAAGCAGAAGATATTGAAAGCAATCCAAACGTACATGTTCTTCTTGGCTTTGAAGGCGACGGCTGGAAAAATGATTACGCGGAGATTGAAGGCAATGCATCTGTTGAAGAATCTGCCGAACTAAAAGAAAAATTCTGGAACAGGGAGTTAAAAGAATGGATTTCCGGACCTGACGATCCAAACTACTTACTGTTAAAAATAACGCCTCAATCAATCAGATATTATCAAAAGGCAGGTAGCAAACCGGAAATCATTGAGTTTTAAATCAAAAATGAGACTGTGCATTAGCACAGTCTCATTTTATTATTTCGAAGGTTTCCGTTATTTGAATGCTGTCTTCCACTGAACGTACCATTGGGCAATTTTTTCTGGCCAATTTAATCGACTGCTCCACTTTCTCCTCCGGAAGGTCTTGGCCCTTAATAATGTAATGGATGGCAATGCTCTCAATCCGGTTCGCTTCTTCTTCATTTCTCGTTACAGATGTCTGAATCTTAATGTCTTCAGCAACTAATCTTTTCTTTTCAAGGATTCCCCTAAGAACGCCTCCGCTGCATACGGCAATGGATGAAACCATCAGCTGATAGGGGCGAAAACCGTATTCTTCATTTCCCGCAACATGAAGTTCCCCGTATTCAAAGTCAGCGGTAAATCCTACTTCTCTCATTTTAAATTCCACTGTGATCATCCTTTCTTTATGCCATCATACCCGAAAAAACAATTGTTCGAAAACGATATGCAATTTTCCTTGTCTGGCATGAATAATGGGTGTAACATTCAGGATGGAAAATAGAGTTAGGAGTCAGGATTATGCCGAAATTCAAATTTGCTATTCTCGTCAGTATTGTTGCTATTTCAGGATTTTCACAGGGAATGCTTCTCCCTTTGATCGCTATTATCTTTGAGCAGGATGGGTACTCCTCTTCTGTCAATGGATTTCATGCCACAGGACTCTACATAGGTGTTTTAATTGCCTCTCCTTTTATGGAAGGTCCTTTAAAGCGGTTTGGCTTTAAGCCTCTGATTTTAGTTGGAGGAATCATGGTTGCGATCAGTTTATTTGGATTTCTATGGATTCAGTCATTTTGGTTCTGGTTTTTGCTTAGACTTTTAATCGGTGTCGGAGACCATATGCTGCATTTTTCAACCCAAACTTGGATTACATCCATATCTTCTGAAGAAAAGCGCGGACGAAATATCTCTCTTTATGGATTGTTTTTTGGGCTTGGCTTTGCAGCAGGTCCGCTTATGGTTCCGCTTGCTGAAATAAGCTCAAGCCTGCCATTTATCCTTTCTGGCAGCATTAGTCTGATTGCATGGGCCTTCGTCTTTTTCCTGAAGAATGACTTTCCTGAACAGGACATGGGATCCACTTCATTTTTCGGGACAGCTAAACGCTTTGCAAAAGCATCGAAGCTTGCATGGGTCGCATTTCTTCCAACGTTCGGATATGGTTTTTTGGAAGCTTCGCTAAACGGAAATTATCCTGTGTATGCACTTCGGACAGGAATAGACGTTTCATCTGTATCGATCATTTTATCCTCTTTTGCTGTCGGGGCGATTGTTTTTCAGCTTCCTCTCGGGATCATAAGCGACAGGTTTGGCAGAAGAAACACCATCATGTTCGTTATGCTGTTTGGCTTTATCAGTTTTATGGCCGCAAGCTTTGCCGATACGCTCGTTCCGCTTGTAATCTGTTTCTTCATAGCCGGTATGGTTGTCGGGTCAACTTTTTCACTTGGCATCAGCTTTATGGCTGATTTGCTTCCTAAAAATCTGCTGCCTGCAGGAAACCTGCTGTGCGGCATCTTTTTCAGCATTGGAAGCATATCCGGTCCATTTTTAGGCGGACTATACATTGAACATGTTACATCGGCCAATTTTTTTCACGTAGTGAGCTTTATCCTGCTTCTGATTTTTATAACGACTGCTTTCTTTAAGCAGCCTGCTTTTAAAACCGCCAATAATTAAAAAATTGGCGGTTTTTTTAAAATATAGGTTGAACATTTTGAATTGTCTGTTATATAATAGCATTAACAAATACAATCTGTATCATAACAATACTATAACAGGAGGAATTATTATTATGAAAAGACAAGAGCGCAAAAACATGATCGAATTTATTTCAAAAATGAAGGATATCGAGACAGAGACATTGATGTATATGACGGATGAGGATATTGAGCATATTTATTCATCGGCTTATCACAGTTACATTCAGTTGGCTGAATAGTACGAATAACTTAACCGTTATAAAAAAGCAAACCGCAGAGATGCGGTTTGCTTTTTTGGTTTAGTGGTAGCCGTTCTGACCGTTTGCACTGCCACTTGTTTTATGCTGCGGCTTGCTTTTTGAATTCTGCTTGTTATGGCTCCCGCCTTTTTTCGAATGCTTTGCCATGAAGATTCACCTGCCCAGCAAGATTTGAAGATCATGATCTTCTTCTTTACTGTTTCACTATTTCCCGCTCTCTATCACACACAATCATTGGAAATATTAATGGGTTCCTTTTCTTTTGTAAAGAATGGCATTTAGCTCTCCGCCAATCATGATGATCATTCCGGACAGATAAAACCAGATCATCAGAACAATGATTCCGCCCAAACTGCCATAGGCAGCGCTGTAATGGCCATAGCTTCCGACATAATAAGAAAAGGCGAATGACACAAAGGCCCAGCCGATTGTTGCAAAAACGGCGCCCGGCATCGCATCCTTCAGATGCAAACGCTTGTTCGGGGCAAAAAAATAGAGTGCTGTAAAAACAATAAATAAAATAATCGCACTGACAATCCATCTTCCCATATTCCATACGGTTAAAAACTCTTCTGACAGTCCAAACACAGAAAAAAGGAGCATCCCGATCTCTTTCCCGAATACAGGCAAAAGCAGAGCAACTAAAATCACAAAAACCATTGCAATTGTAAGTAAAACCGCCATTCCCCTCGCTACTATAAATGATCGGCTCTCAGGGACGTCATATGCGCGGTTAAAAGCACGGACAATGGCATTAATGCCATTTGAGGCAGACCACAAAGTGGCAAGGATCCCAAACGAAAGCAATCCTCCACTTGAATTGCTGACGATTTCAGCCAGGGTGTTTTTGATAATCTCTACAGACTCCCCTGGTGCATATTGCGCAAGAAAGTTTAAGATATCTGCCTGAGAAAGCGGCAGAAAGGCGATAAGCGTAATTAAAAAGATTAAAAACGGAAACAGAGAAAGTAAAAAGAAATAGGCGAGTTCTGCCGAAAGGCCGATGATTTCATCTTTTGAAAAACGCTCAAACAGGTCTCTTAGGATGGATTTCGGGGTCTGCTTATGCTGTTTCACGCTTTTCATTTATTCACCTCTCTTTTGGATCGCTCAGAAACCTTTCTTTTGTTTCTTCTATCATTTCAATCATTTGAGGTGTTGTTTCTTTAAGTTCATTTATTTTTTCATTGATAAATTCAATATCATCCTTAGCTTCCTGGATTACGCCCTTTGCCTGATCAATCTGCTGTTTGATCTCTTCAGTTAAAAGAGATGGATTTTCAATATATAGAGCTGTTTTATCTTTTAAAGATTTTCCCTGTGCGACAAACTGTTCTCTTGTCGGCTTATGAAGAAGTGTAAGGGCTCCTCCAACCGCAGCTCCGGCGAATAGCCCTTTTAGAAATAAACTGTTTGATTCATTACTCATTCTAAATAACCCCTCTTCTTATAAGTTATGGTCTATTTTAATACGATCGAGCAAGTGACAGCATCCTGTGTGCACCATTTCGTAAACCTCATCAAAGTTGTCTGTAAAATAAGGATCAGGTACGTCTGCTAGATCTGAATCCGGCACAAAGTCCATCAGCCTTCCGACATATCCTGTTTTAGAGTACCCCGCAAGCCTCCTTAAGTAACCAAGATTTTCATTGTCCATCGCAATAATGTAATCGAAGTTCAGGAGATCATCAAGGGTCACCTTTCTTGCCTGTATCCCTTCGTACCCAATTTTGTGATGATCAAGGATTTTCCTTGTTCCTTCATGCGGCTGATGGCCAATATGCCAGTCCCCGGTGCCGGCTGAATCCGTTATAATCGCTTTGCTCAAACCTTCTTCTTCAATTAAATGCCTCATAATTCCTTCTGCCATCGGAGAACGGCATATATTCCCTAAACAAACAAATACTACTTTAATCATCATTTTCCTCCTGCCGGATAAGACAATTACCATAAAGTGAAACTTCCATCATTGGGGGTATCCCTTATCCTCGGTGATGGTTAGTTGAACCAATCGGGCTTTTACGGGATAAAAAACAAGTCTTTTTAATATGTATGTTTCCCCTTGCTCTATTTATGGTACATTTCTCTATTCTTTACATAAGTGATTTCATAATAAGCAGCTTTTATTGATATAAAACATGGTACAATAAATAATACTTAAAAGGGAAAGTTTGAAAGGATGAATTCAGTTGAATAATCTATCAGAAAAATCGGTTGAAAACGTAGAATACATGATTGAACAAATTAAAGAAAAATTGCGCGTCATTAATATTGGTGCGATTAAACCTTCGCATTTTGACGAAGAGATGTATGAAGAATTGAAGGATATCTACGATTTAGTCATGAAGAAAAATACATTTTCACCAAACGAAATGCAGGCTATTGTTGAAGAGCTTGGCAACCTGAGAAAAGTTTAATTCATTTCTTCCTTTAGAAAAAGGATAAATAGATTCTCAGCACGTCCCCTTTTGCATATATGTGTACAAAGGGGGCTGAAAAATGGCTGCAATGTGGTGGCTTGCAACAATTGTTTTATTCCTGTTGCTTATTACTTGTATTGTTTTTGTTATTTATGCACTTAAGACTGCGATTCATACAGAAGATGCAATAAATGTAGATCCGCTTCCAAGTGCTGAAAATCCAGATTTGGAAGATAAAAAATAGCCCGGCGCTTTGCGCGGGCTATTTTTTTATTATTTTAAAAGATTGAGCGATTCACGTGTAAATGCAGGCAGATCATCAGGTGTGCGGCTTGTTACAAGCTGATTGCCGCATACAACAACCTCTTTATCATGGAAATTTGCACCGGCGTTCTTTAAATCAACGGCAATTGATTTAAATCCTGTAACATCTCTGCCCTTAAGGGTCTCCGCTGTAATGAGCAGCTGCGGCCCGTGACAAATGGCGAATACAGGTTTGTTGTCATCCATAAATTTCTTCGTGAATGTGACAAACTTATCATCACCGCGCAGAATATCAGGAGAAAAACCTCCCGGAATAAACAGCGCATCAAAGTCATCTGCATTTACTTCATCAATCGATGCATCTACCTTGATGTACTCTTGTCCTTGTTTGCCTTTTACGGTCTTTCCTTTTTCATTTTCAATAACAGTCAATTGGTGACCTGCTTCTTTATATGCTTTTGCAGGCTCCGTATATTCAGAGTCCACAAAATGATCCGTTACAACGACAGCAATTTTTTTACTCATATCCTAGAACCTCCTCAAATTGTTAACACTATTTAAATTACCCTTTGGAACACATATAAAACATGTATTTAGCATATTATGGCGCAAATTGCTGAAACACCGTTCTTCCCTGATCTTTAAAATGCTCTCTGTTTAAAATGGAATTAATAATCTGCTGATTTCGGTAGACAGATAATCCAAGGTTTGTTGCTCCTGTTCCATGAGAATGCTCAAGGTTAGTCAGGACAAAAATGTTCTGCTCTCTTTGATCTTTAAAAACAAGGTTGTAATCAGCTTCAACCTTATACCTTTTTTCGTCCTCCCAGACAATGTCATCCCTCATTTCCTCAATCCAGTCAGGAAGATTCGGCTTATATCCAGTTGCAAAAATAACGGCTTCTGTCTGATGCAGAAAGGATTCTTCCTTTTGCCACTGATGGCATTTCAAAGTAAACCCACTTTCATCCTCTTTCAAGTCCTTCACCTCGGTCAGAGGCATAATTTTTACACGCGCATCCTTGCCGTGAATGGAACGGTGATAAAGCAGATCATAAATGGAAACGAGCGTTTTTTTGTCAATGCCATTCCTCAGGTGCTCTAACTCAGGAAGCGCCTTCGTTCTTTGTTCAAAGCTTAGCTCCTGAAAATAGTTAACAAAGTCCGGGGAAAAAACCTCCTGGCCAAGCTTCGCAGATTCAAGCTGCATAAAACCTGCTGAACGGGTGAACCAGCTCAGTTCGTAGTTAAAACGATCCTCCGACTGCAGCAGATCAAGGAAGATTTCAGCTGCACTTTGTCCAGACCCTACAACTGTTATGGCGTTTTTCTTCTTTATGTTTTCCTGTTTATATAAGTAGTCGCTTGAATGGATCACATAGTCTCCTGTATCTATTTCAATCGGTATGAGCGGAATGCTCCCTGTGCCGAGTGATACATGTTTTGTTCTATAGACAGCAGCTTCCCCGTCATGTTCAACATGTACTTCATAATGATCTTTTTTATATTTTACATGAGTGACGCATGAACTGAATGTGCAGCTATCAAGCTCTGAAGCGGTCCATGCTGCATATTCGCTGTACTCTCTCCGGGGAATATCAAATCGATTAAAAAAGAAGAATGGATATAATCTGTTATGAGTATGTAAATAGTTAAGAAATGTATATTTGCTTCTCGGGCTGCAGAATGTAACCAAGTCTGCCAGGAAGGGAACTTGCAGATCAGATCCTTCAATGAGCATACCCGGATGCCATACAAATTCCTCGCTTTTGTCAAAAAAAACAGCGTTTATCTCAGGAATGTCCTCAATTAATGCTGCCATTCCAAGATTAAAAGGCCCAATGCCAATTCCTATTACGTCATACATCCTGTCACCTGCTTGTCTTTTCATTTGGCTGTTTTCGCATAGATTGTTGTTTTTCAA
The DNA here is from genome assembly GCF_009674765.1 of Metabacillus idriensis. Classification (GTDB taxonomy): domain Bacteria; phylum Bacillota; class Bacilli; order Bacillales; family Bacillaceae; genus Bacillus_P; species Bacillus_P idriensis. The sequence continues at coordinate 79,035 of NZ_WKKF01000003.1, forward strand.
TACAAATAATGCCTGTTCCTTGCAGCGAGAGGAACTTGCTTTCCGCGGGGAGCATGGGAGCCTCCTCGGCGTTGCCTGTGGGGTCTCCCAATTTGCTCTCTATTTCCCGCAGGAGTCAAGTTTATCCGCTGCCATCCACTAAAGGTTTTTAACATCTAGTCTAATAGCAACAATATTTACGAAAAGAGCCTTTCTTTTAAAATATCTTTACCCATACCGGATATAGGATAACCAAAAGAGAGCAAATCTGCAGGATTTCACATTTCCGCTGCACTCTCTTTATAGCTTTCGATCAATGAAATAAATTCCAGTACCTTTCTTTCATATCCTTTCGGGTCTGTTAAGAAGGCCTGCGCGTGACCTGCTTTTGGGACTATATAAAGCTGTTTCATCCCTTTTTTCAAATGATACATATCCAGCGTCATTTTCATCGGAATAAAACGATCTTCTTTTCCATGAATAAAAAGAATCGGCGTTTTCGTATGCTCAAGATCCCTGACAGGCTTGATTTCTTCAAACCCCCACCCATAACGGAGTTTCGTCACAATACTGGTCCAGGAGATCAGCGGGTAAAACTTTATTTTGAAATCAATTCTTAGTCTCGTTTTCAGCAATTCCGTCAAATCGCTGAATGCACAATCAGCAATGCAAAACGCAACTCTTGGATCTTTTTTTACATATTGAAGAGCAGAAGCTGCTCCAAGTGATTCACCAAGAATTCCTACAAAAGCATCTTCACCCAGTTTTTCATGAAGACAGTCCACCCATGCGTTTAAGTCATCACTCTCGTAATAGCCGAAAGAGGTGTGGTCACCGCCGCTCAGACCATGAAAACGATGATCACATAAAAGCACGTTAAATCCTTTTTTTTGAAACATATCCACATATTTGAAGCTCCCGAACAGTGACCAGGTAATGCCATGTGCGATGATAATTGCTTTTTTGCTTTCTGAAACAGGAAACCACATTCCGTGAATTTGATAGCCGTGAAAAGAGTCGATAAACCATTCTTCTTTTTGAGCGCTTTCAAATATATCCGTATTGATTTCCCCGCTCTCTACTCCAAGCAAATACGTTTTTTCGTATGCCACTTTTCTTGGAACGGTAATCAGGCTGCTGAAAAAATAGGACACAGCGAGGATCGTTAAAAAAACGGCAAGGATAGAACAAATAACAATCCACATGAAATCACCTTCACTTCCCTTTTTCCCATCATATTAATTCCTTCCATCATAGGTGAAAAATGTAAAGCTGATGTTTTAAGTTCTGTAAAAGTTTTTTTAATTATGCAGAGCATATTGAAACTTGGGTGTCTGTGAATGCTAACAGTACAATGACAGAAATCAGGTTGAATGAGGTGTGGAAAATGACGCATAAGGTTGTTGTGATTGGAGGCGGAATCGGAGGGCTGACAGCTGCTGCATTGCTTGCTGATAATCAGATCGAAGTGACAGTGCTTGAAGCTTCTAATGAATGGGGCGGATGTGCAGGAAAATTTAAGCGCGGTCATTCCTTATTTCCTGTCGGAGCAACACTTGGTATGGGTTTTGAAAAAGGCGGCGTTCACCAAAAAATCTTTGAAGTGCTTCATCTTCCTTTTGAAGAACATTCTCTGCTTGATACCGTTATGGACATTCATTTGCCGGGAAGAACGGTGAGCTACTGCCGTGACCGCATTGCTTACATCAATGAACTGAAAAGCCACTTTCCGGATTTGAGCAATAAAATTGATTCATTTTACACGGAAATATGGCAAATGGGAGCAGAGGTAAAAAAACTGATTGATCCGCTTCCTGTTCTCCCTCCAAAAACAGCTTCGGAATGGAGTAAATTGCTGCAGTCATTACAGCCGTCTACCTTGAGGCTCCTTCCCTATTTTAAAAAAACATTGAGCGCACTTCTGAAAAAGCACAGATTGAACGATGAGCGTGAATTTGTTCATATCATCGATGCACAGCTGATCGATTCCATGCAGACATCAAGCAGCGATTGCTCGGCCATACTCGGTGCTTACGCACTGACTGTCTACCATGAGGGTGCTTTTTATATAAATGGAGGCCTGTATCAAATTGCGGAGCGTCTGGCAGAATCAGTTGAAACTGGTGGAGGTACATTGCGCAAGCGCTCCTGGGTTCAGCAAATCCACAGGGAAAAAAACGGCTATATGGTGACAGATCAAAGAGAACGGACCTCTTACGCTGACTACGTTATATGCAACCTCCCCTTGCCAAGCTTCACCAAGATCTTGTCACCAGACCTGCAGCAATCTTTAAGCAAATCCTATGCCAAGAAAAAGTCTCATTCCCAATGGGGAACGATGACTCTTTACATGACGGTGAAAGAAGAACTCATACCGGAAAACTTCCCGCTTTTTCATCAAGTCATAGATAATCATTCAGGCAAATTGGCTGAAGGTCACCATATCTTCCTTTCCATCTCAAAGAAAAATGACACGCTTCGTGCACCGGCCGGTTTCCGGACAATGACATCAAGCACGCACACAGAGCTTGGAAATTGGGATACGAAAGAAAAATATGATTATTATAAAGAAGTTCTCACTGAAAAGATGCTGCAATTCATTGAAATGGCTCTGCCTGGTCTTCGGGTAAACTTAATAGACATGATGACAGGCGCCCCAAAAGCATGGGAACGGTTCACAAAGCGGCCATCGGGTATGGTTGGCGGCTATCCTCAGACACTTGATCACGCCTTATTCAAAAGTCTTTCCCATCGGACTGGAATTAAGGGGATTTACTTATGCGGGGACAGCGTCTTTCCTGGAGCGGGCACGATTGCCGTATCGGTAAGCGGATATCATGCTTATCAGTCGGTTTTGGCTGATATTCGGAAAGCGGAGAGGGAATGATTGGGACAGTAGTCTGCGGTTTTGCGCGGTTTTTCAGCTAAAAAAGGCTATTTTCAAGTTAGACGTTCACTTCACATCCTGCCAAATCGGGTCAGAGCGGCGGTTTTTATCAGTCCAAATGACAATTTTATCAGTAATCCCCTAAATGACAGTCATTTTGACATCGTAAATGGCCTATAAAAAAGCAAAACTCGACACAAAATTGGCGAGTTTTCTTTGTTTTGAATTCCGACTCTTCTTTAACTAAAGCTACCCGTTAGTTCAATAAGAATTTTCTTTTACCCAAAAATTTGGGCAGCGATGCCGAATAAGGTGTTATTTCTATGTGGCATCTTAACAGAATTAGTTATCATTATTGGAGGATTACTCACTTTTTTAAATCCACTTTGCTCCAAGAACAACATTAAGTCCTCATTACCTGATGGTACATCAATCCTTAATTTTCCTTGGTGTCTAAAAGCTAACCTATCTAGCAATAACACGGCAGTTTGAACATTAGGTGCTACAATAGGTCCCAATATTAAATTTATTGGTCCTAATATAGATATTCCATAACCAATAATAGTTCCTGTATTATCTTTTACTACTAAACATTGTTTTGATTGATTTATTCTATTATGAAGAAAATTGCTCCTTTTATCTCCAAAGGCAGCCGTATCTAAATTTAAAATTTCGGTAAAATCTCTTTCATCAAATTCATTGAAGGAAACACCGCTGTTAACCAACAGTTTAGGTTTAACAGCAGTATAGCTATCACAAAGATACTTATGAACCCTGTCTACTACACGAAAACCCAATTTTTCATAAAGGGGTTTTCCTTCTTCGGTTGCAATTAACATAACAGAAGTGTCACTTGAAACAAAATCTAAACATTTTTGAGTTGCCTCTTTCCCTAATCCCAATCCTCTGAAATCTTTATTAACAATCACCATACCAATTGAAGCTAAATTATTCTCATACGGGATTATTCCCGCACTAGATACAATTTTCCCTTCAGCATTTTTATGCCCGTATATTTTTCCAGAAGACATAACGGTTCCAATTTCATATTCATCATAATCCCAATTAACGGAGGCGGATAAGTCAAGAATCCCTGGAATATCCTCCTTATCAAATTCTTCTATTCTTAGTGTTTTAGTTTCATTAGTGAGCACTTTTATTTTCCCCTTATTGTTTTTGAGGTCTGTCATAAAAAGCATAGATTCTAAAATGAACATTCTTTGAATTTCCTGAATAATTAATCAATAAATAAACCGTATTAACTTTCCCTTTTATTAAAACGTATGTTCGTTTTTATTATAAAAATAACCCCATTAAAATACAATTCCTTATTGAACTATTCTGCCCCTTTACTTGAATAACGATAATGAAAAAGGATTGTGAAACAGCAGTCCAATTGTTGTTTTACTAAAGCCACCACGTTACTTTAAGTGCAACTTTTCACAATCTCCTACTAAATTTTGAATGGAGTTTTCTTGTTAACTCACTAGAAAAGTGGGCATTATATATATGCAAATTATTAATTTTAAGGAGTGATAATATGGCTGATATGAAAATAAATGTGAATGCTTTTTGGGATGGTGGGGTAACAGGAAATGGAACACTTAAAGCGGAGTACCTTGATACAAAAATCGCTATTCCTACATCCTTAGGAGGTAGTGGTAACGGAGCGAATCCAAAAGAGATTCTCGTTGCTTCTGTAACGACTTGTTATGCAGCAACACTTACGTTTGTACTCGAAAGCAGAAAACTGCCTGTGGCGGAACTTACAGTGAACTCTGAGGCAAATATATCTGATAATGAGTTTAAAATTACCCATTATCCTAACATCGTTTTATCTGCTGAAGCAACTGAAGAACAGATTCAATCAGCACAAAGAGCCACAGAAGCAGCAGATAAAGGGTGTGATGTCGGCAATATATTGAAAAAAGCAGATGTTAAAATTGAAGTTCAAGCCAAAGTTACTTCCAAATGATATTAAGGTAAAGGCGGCGAAACTGCTGCCTTTTTTAGTGTTGAAAAACTAATACATTAAACAAATCCTCAAAAAAGCCCTTGTTCCACTATCCTGCCCCATTAGCACAATAAGAAAAAGCCGTCTCATGACGGCTCTGACTCCAGAGAACGAACCTGTAATGAAGATGGATAACAATATATCACGGAATATAGTTGATATCCTATTCAAACACTTACGAAGCTATCTTTTAACACCAAATCAAGTACTGCCTGCTGTAAAGTTCCAAATATCTGTATTAGGGATAAATCGGCTCCGAGCTGAACAACACTTTGGGCAATTTCGGGTCTTATTCCCGTTACAATAGAACGAACACCAAGCAAACCAAGTACGGCACTAGTTTCAAACAGACATTGGATTACCATTGCATCAAGTTCATAGATGCCTGAAAAATCGCTAATCAAAGTATGGACACTTTGTTCCTGTACTTTTAAAGGCACATGTTCTAAAATATAATTCGCTCTTTCAGAATTGATAGAACCTACTAGGGGTAACACAGCGACCCCTTCCAATATAGGGACGACTGGAGCTGATAGTGTGTTAATTTCTTTGGACACTTTTTCGAGTGATCTTTCGATTTCTTTACGCTTTGTTATATCTCTGACGACAGATTGAATCGCTTTTTTATCCTCATACAAAACAGGAGTACAGTTTGTTTCTACATCAACTAGTGAACCATCAAACCGTCTTAATTGTTTTTCGATAGTTCCAGTTGGTTTATTTTCATCAAGGATCGATTTTGTGTGCCTTACTGTCAGCTCTCTATACTCCTCGGGTACGATATCGAATACAGATTTACCTATAACTTCCTCACTGGAAGCGGCCCGTAAAAAGTCTACTCCTGAAGGGTTTATATACTTAAATTTCCCATCTTGTTGAATAATAATTGCCTCCGTGGTCGATTCCACGATTTGACGATACAATTTTTCATCCGTATTATTTCCCATGAAAATCCACTCCTCCTTACCAAAAGCTATAAGTTTCCAACTAAAAACATTATACAATAAGTGAATAATTATTGTATTTTATGCCCCTTATCTGTGCTTATTAGTTTAAAAATCCTTCTTCAACTAACCTGCCCCGTTTGTTCAATAAGGAATTATAAAAAAAGGCCGCTAATTCTTCCTGGATCAACGCATCCGATAGTTGAAGAAAGAACCTCCTATTGATTTGTTATGATTAATTTTCGTGTTTTAACATCGTATATTTTATAACTAATTTCAAACATATGGTCTTTTGTAACTGTGACCTCACAATAATAAGGAATTGACTTTCCATAAGCATCAAGTGCAGGAATATCTCTGAAGGTAAATATTTCATCTGAATCGAGTATTCTAAAGCTCGCTTCAGATGAACGAGCTGATGAATCTATGTCGATAACACATTTCCCTGCGACGACATCATATTCCTTTAGAACCATATATTTTATGCTTGGGAGAGTAATGGCTAAAAATAAAACACCAAGTAAAAAGATTCCTAAGCTCTTACCTACATTTAATATTGAATAATCCTTGTTACTATACATAGCACTAAAGATAAACATTGCCCCTAAAACAAACAAGACTCCAAGTATGAGTATTAAATAATACAAGAAGATTTCTTGATTTCCCAATTTAAATCCCTCTTTTAGCTTAATCAAAACTTGAATGATATTGTATAATTTTATACGACTTAATTGTAAAGAAGGTTTCACATTGTTTTACTAACCTGCACCTTTAGTTGAAGAAGATCGGCAACCAAATGACAATGATATTGACAGTAGTTTTGGCATTCTCTTTTGATTGCACAATACTTATTGCCCAGCATAGTTACTGATGTCATTAGCTATGTCAAAGCTTTTTAAATTTGCTTGAAAAACTCTAATTAATAAGGAAAAAGACGTGTGCCAATTCACACGTCATTTCTTAAGTCATTTATCAAGAAAGAACCCGAAAACGGAACCCTTTACATAGTAAGCCTGACTTTTTTAATGTCCTCTTCTAGCAAAATCAACAAATCTGAATTTATCAAGTCTGTGGCGTGATTCTGTGTACTGAAACAGGCTTGTGTCTTCAAGATAAACATGATTTTTTACAACGACGATATGCTGGAAGTTTTTTAAATCCAAGTAGTTGAAATCTTCCTCTGTGCACTCTTCTACGACGATTTCTTTTTTTGCAAAACTGATTTTCAATTTCAATTCTTCTTCAATGTAGCGGTAGATCGAGTCCTCGCAGATTTCCTTTGTTAAAAAAGGAATGTGCCTGCGATTAAGATAATCCTTATCTAGGATAATGTTCTCGCCGTCAATTTTTCTTGACCTGACAACCTCCCAGACCTCGTCATGCGCACCCAGGTTCAGCTGCTGCATAATAAAATCGCCTGGTTTGATGAGACCGAACTTCTCGACGACTGTATGCGAGGTTCTTCCTAAGTTCTGCGAAAGCTCTTTGAAACTGACGAGACCCGAAACGGGAAAGCTCATTTTGGTGACATCGAGAACAATTGATCCTTTTCCTTTAACCTTTTGAATGTACCCATTTTGGGCAAGCAGATTAAGGGCCTTGCGGATCGTTTCCCTTGAAGTTTCATATTGCACGGCGAGCTCGTTTTCAGAGGGCAGAGTTTCATTCACTTTAACAAGTCCCTGTTTAATCCCTTCTGATAACTCCTGATAAATCGCCAAATATTTATTGTTTGTTTTCATCTTTAACCACCACCATTAGTTTACCATTACTTCTTAAGATGATAAACGATGGACTCAAACGGGCGCAATGTTGCTTCTTTAAAGGTTTGCGCAGAATCAGGATAGTTGGAGATCAGAATTTCGCTGCTATATCCATCTGCATCAACATGATCCGGCAAAGTAAAGACGGTTTCCGATTCATAGAAGTTATTGATAACCAGCAGCTTCTCTCCATCTCCATTTCGCACGTATGCAAACAGCTGATCGTGATCTTCAAGGATCAGTTCATAATCCCCGTAAGTGATTAAATCAATGTCTTTTCTAAGCTGAATCAATTTTTGATAGTGATAAAAAACAGAGTTTTCATCTTGAAGGGCATTCTCTGCATTGATTTCAGGATAATTACTTGCAGGCTTGATCCAAGGTGTTCCTGCAGTAAAGCCGGCATGCTTGGAATCATTCCATTGAACGGGAGTGCGTGAGTTATCTCTTGATTTGCTTTTTAAAATCTCGATAATCTCTTCTTCTGACTTCCCTGCATTTTTCAAAATTTCGAATGTATTCAGGGTTTCCACATCACGATATTCATTGATGCTTTCAAATTTAGGATTCGTCATTCCAAACTCTTCTCCCTGGTAAATGTAAGGAGTTCCCTGCATCATGTGAATCGTTGTCGCAAGCATTTTAGCTGATTCGATGCGGTATTCCCCGTCATTTCCATATCTTGAAACAATCCGCGGCTGGTCATGGTTGCACCAGAACAAGGCGTTCCAGCCCCCGCCTTTATGCATCTCCACCTGCCATGTTGAAAGAATTTGCTTTAATGCACCAAAATCAAAATCAGCCAATGCCCATTTTTCCCCGTTCGGGTAATCCACTTTCAAATGGTGGAAATTGAATGTCATGCTTAGTTCTTTTGATTCCGAATTTGAATACTCAATGCAATTTTCAATCGTCGTTGAAGACATTTCCCCAACCGTCATGCTGTCATATTTCGAAAAAACTTCCTTGTTCATTTCTTTCATATATTCATGCACGCGCGGACCGTCTGTGTAAAACTTGCGGCCATCGCCAGGAGCTGTGCTTCCATCATCATCCGGGAAATCCTGGTTTTTTGAAATCAGGTTAATGACATCAAGTCTAAAGCCATCTACCCCTTTTTCAAACCAGAACTGCATCATTTCATAGACTTTTCTGCGGACTTCTTCATTCTCCCAATTCAAGTCGGCTTGTGTCACGTCAAACAGATGCAGATAATATTCGCCTGTTTTTTCATCAAGCTTCCATGCCGAGCCGCCGAATTTTGAAATCCAGTTCGTCGGTTCAGAGCCGTCTTCCTTTCCTTCTTTCCAAATATAGAAATCGCGGTAAGGATTCTCTTTTGATGATTGTGCTTCCTTAAACCATGCGTGCTCAGTAGAAGTATGGTTGACCACAATATCCATGATGATTTTAATCCCGCGATCGTGAGCCTCTTGTAAAAGAGATTCAAAATCCTTCATTGTTCCATATTCTTCATGAATGGAATAATAGTCGCTGATGTCATATCCATTGTCTTTTTGAGGAGATTCATAAATCGGTGTCAGCCATACAACATCAATGCCGAGCTCTCTTAAATAATCCAGTTTTTCTATGATGCCCTGAATATCGCCTACTCCGTTCCCATTCGTATCATTAAAGCTTTTCGGATAAATTTGATAAACCGCTGATTTTTTCCACCAAGGCTGTTTCATTTACATGCACCACCATCTTTTAGATTTAAGCGGCAAAAAGGACAATGGCTTGTCCTTTTTGTTTTTATTTTTTCTTCCAATTAAACTTGGCAAATACATAAGTCAGTACGAATGGCACAACAATTGCGATGGCCATTCCGATAAAGAATGCCGTCCAGTATTCGGATTGAATGGACAAGAATCCAGGAATTCCTCCAACACCGATGGAGAAAGCTTTAACATGATTGATTGTAATAAAGATACCTGCGATTGCTGAACCGATCATCGCGGCGATGAATGGATAGCGGTATCTAAGATTTACACCAAACATAGCAGGCTCTGTAATACCAAGGTAAGCTGAAATTCCTGAAGTCAGCGCCAAACCTTTTTGTTTTTCATCTTTCACAATGCGCATCATGGCAAAAGCTGCTGAACCCTGTGCAATGTTTGATAAAGCAAGCATCGGCCATAAGAATGTGCCGCCAGCACTTGCTACCAGCTGCAGGTCAACTGCAAGGAACGTATGATGCATGCCTGTTACAACAAGCAATGAATATAATCCTCCATAGAGCAAGCCGCCAAGAGCTGCAAAGTTATCAAAAATAGCAATTACACCGTCTGTAATAAAGTTTCCTGCTGCAAATGTAATTGGTCCAATGACGATAAAAGCTGCAAACCCAGTAACCAATAATGTAATTGGGGCAACCACTAATAGCTTGATTGAATCAGGTACTCTTTTATTTAAAAACACTTCAATTTTAGCGAGTAAATAAGAGGCAAACAGAACCGGAAGAACTTGTCCCTGATAGCCGATCTTTTCAACCTCAAGTCCGAATAAGTTCCACACAGGAACCTCGCCTTTGGCCTGAGCTTCACCGTATGACCATGCATTCAGAAGATCCGGATGCACGAGGATTAACCCAAGAACAATCCCAAGCAGCGGACTTCCTCCAAAGCGTTTCACTGCTGACCAGCCGATTAAGGCAGGAAGGAAAGTAAACGCCGTATTCGCAATCAAGTTAATAATGCCTGATAAATCAGCCCATTGCGGGTAAACGTCAATAAGAGATTTATCATCAAAGAAAATTCCGGCACCGCTCAGGATGTTGTTAATTCCCATCAGTAAACCAGCTGTTACAATCGCCGGCAAAATTGGAATGAAAATATCAGCCAGCATTTTTACCGCTTTTTGGATAGGATTCAATTTGCTTGAAGCTGCATCTTTTACGTCTTCTTTTGAAGATTCGCCCATTCCTGTTTGTTCTGCCATTTCCTTGTAAACTTTATCAACAAGGCCTTGTCCAATCACAACTTGGAACTGCCCATTTGTCGAAAATGAACCTTTTACCATATCAATCTGATCGAGTTTTTCTTTATCCACTTTGCTTTCGTCTTTCAAAGCGAAGCGCAAACGAGTGACACAGTGTGTAGCTGCGGCAATGTTGTCCTTGCCGCCGACAGCATCAACGATATCGCGGACTTCCTCTTTGTTCACACTCATCTATTTCAACCTCCCGTAATCGTTTTCATTAATAGCCTAGTATTGCCTAAAAAAGGGCTTCCATTTATCTCATTCCACATTCCTGTATATACAAGTTACAAACATATTGTATTCCTGTATATACATGTTGTCAACAAAAAAGAGTAATCGTTTTCACGGTTTAAGCTACTCCCCCTGTTATTCAGGCTATCACCAAATTCATCCAGATTTTTGTTATTGTGATTTTGTGACCACGCTTCATAAAAAAGCGTACGAAGACAGAAGAATCAAACGTACATAATCTGCAGCCCTTCCTTCACCCGCCTTATTATAATTATCCGAATAATTTATCCATACCCTTTTCTTCAGCAAAATACCACTCTATTTACTTTTATTCACCATTTATGACCGCATAGCCAAATACCTCCACTTAGCCTCGAACAAAAAAAGAGACCACGCTCGTTTAAGCGTGGTCAAAAAATCAGCAGCAAAAATCAAACGGGTGAAACGGAGGGGATGCAGGCACATTCCACTTGGGAGTATGAACAGGATCTCCCCAATGCCATGCGGCCAGGGCAGCTGCACATGCATCCAGTCCATGATTTGTTTCAGCTGCATCAGCAGTTATTCCCTCCATCCCCCATTCTTTAAAATAAGGAAGGAGATGAAACCTTGATTCTTCATTCTTTTTATAAGTAAGAGCAAGATGGCGATCTTCTTCCTTCAGCCTGAGCCCCAAAGCAGCTCCAGGATGAACTTCAACAATGGAGGCCGTCAGGTTCTGCAGAGATCTGCTTAGGCCGATTCCTCTCAGAGTCAGATACACCATTCGATGAAAGGTGGGCGGCATGATGGAGCCATGATACAGCCCAGCCGCTTTTATTGTATTTCTTAACTCTTTATCTGAGGGACGATCTCCGCCGCCGTCCTGATAGGATAATGGAGCATCAATTCCTACTATGACCTCTTCTCCGCAAGAAGAAAGAGCTGCAATTGTTTCAATGATCTTTCTGTCACTATTATTAAAGGCAAGATTCTGAAGGCTAAGGACATTCCCTTCCCTCTTAAAAATCGCCATTGCTGTGTCCTGATGATTTGCGGGTCCGGCCAAATCTATTCCTACTACGTGCAAAAGAAATCTCCTTTCACAAATCAAATTTCAATTGTTCATGGTCCGAGGCTTTTGCAGAACGTGCAGCCGTGCCAGACCTGGATTTTCTTGCTGCCTGATTTGCTTTCTTCACATCCACGGCTGGCGCCTGATAGTCTAAGTGGAAAAAACCCGGATAATGCCAAGGCTCATGGATATGTTTAGAAGGTACATTTGAAAGACTTGGCAAGTATCTCTTGATAAAAACCCCGTCTGAATCTTCTTTCTTTCCTATTTTTACGGGATCCTGCACTTTCTGCGACATCTTGTGAATCTGATGAACATGAATGACAGGCTCATAGTCCAGAAAAAGGGAAGCTAGTGCATCCGAGCACATTTGCACGTTCAGTGAAAGCGTATTAACGGCAAAAGAAACAAGCACGCCTCGATATTTCGATGGAATCCAGCCCGTTTTATGAAGACAATTCATTGCTGCATCTATCATGGGAATCCCGGTTTCTCCATTAAACCATCTCAAAAACAAATCATCTTTTTTAAATGAATTATGCGCAGATTCAAGGATATTTCCCTGCTCCATCAGCTTCCACCGTTCCTTAAGACGCTCCTGAAAAGATGTTAATTGTTTCACAAGAAACAAATTATCACAATTTTCTATCTTTATCGACGTTTTTTGGACGACTGTGCGAAACGAAATGTTTCCCCATGCCAAATATGGCGAAAGTCTGCTTGAAGATACCGTTGATTGAAGAAGGTTGGATCCATTCTCTTCATATGATTGAAACCGCTCCTGCAAAAAGGTTTCTAGCGTTTCAACTGCCTGCTGTTCGCCGCCCTGCTGGCCAAATCTGATTGCATCGCCTGAAACAGAAAAATATCCCAGTTTATCAGCACCCATGTTAAAGCTTGCCGGAAAATCTTCTGGTGCCCGAATTTGTTCAGGACTTCTGACAGGTTCACTCTGGCGAAGTTCATTCCATCTTTCCTGAGATTTTCTCCCGCTGTTTTTTTCATTAACGGGATACTCCAAAAATCTGAGACCTCTCTCATTCATCCATTCTCTTACTCTTTTATTCCTCTCATGAGCAGCCCGCCCCGCCTTTTCTTCATGAGCATACAAAGTGAATTTGCCGTATGTTTTAAAGATTGCAGAAAGTGCCTCTTCCATTTCTCCCATAAAGGTGAATAATCTGCCTCCTCTATCTTCCAACGAATTCTGCAGGTCGTCCAAGCTTTCGCGCACGAACTGAAAGTGCCTTGCAGAATAGTCTTCTCCTGACCATATAGACGGTTCGGCTGCATACAGCGGGAGAACTTCTCCATATAAAGCCGCATCCGCAAGCGGCTTATGATCTCGATTCTTAAATCACGTTTAAACCAGACGACGTTCATGAAATCACTCCATCATCGATGTCTATTAGGACCATTTCGAGTAAATTTTATCTTTATAAAAAGCAGAGGCTCTTGAACTGAAAGTATTTCGCTTCTTCAATATTTTATCAAACTGAAAGGCTTTCTCGTTCAGCTGCACCTGCAGCTTCTCTTTCTCCATTTCATCCGGACATTGGGCAAGAAGCTGCTCTAGTGTATGAATCGCTTTTTTCAGCTCGATGTCTTCGTCCATCATGTTCGCGTTTTTCATCATTTTATAGGACATTCGGAGCTCAGGCGGGATATGGGACAAATCTTCAAGCTGCAGCGGCTTTCCCATACCGGGAATCTGTTTAAATTCGCCATCTTTTATCGCTTGTTTTATTTTATCTTCCGACAGAATCGTGAAAAGATCCATTCTTAACCCTCCCAAACATCTTTTGCTGTGTTCGCAAAGATTGTTGTTTTCAATTACAAATGTTGTCCGTTCCTTTCCGCTCCAGGAACTTGCTTTCCGCTGCAGTCCACTTAAGGTCTTAAACATCTAGTCTAAAAGCAACAAAGGTTACGAAAAGAGCCAAATCCTTCTTTAAATTAGGTTATACAATCAGCTTCAATATTCCTTCTTAAAATATAGATGTTTCATGACAAAGAATCAAACAAACGTTCTACAGCCAGGCTGTGCAGCATATCATTTAGAATCACAAGTAAAATGGAGGCATCCAAATGAGCGATTCAAAAACATTTCAGATTCCTGAAGAAATGGTTGCACGATATGCTTCATTAAATGAGAAGGCGAAGAAAATAGAAGAGGAACTTGCAGAGATGAAAAAAATCTTCAATTCCTTTTTCGATCATACGCACGGAAAGCTTTGCAAAGGCGAAGAGAGAATCGGTGATTACAAGATTCAAAGGCAAATCCGGCACTCAGAGCAATATCATCCCGAGAAAACAGTCAAGGTATTAGAAGATTTAAACTTAACGGACTGTATTATTTCAGTAAAACAACCTGATAAACAAAAAATTGATGCTGCTCTTACACTTGGTATGCTTTCTCCAGAAGAATTAAAAGACTGTCTGATCAGAAAAAGCTCTCAGGCAATTGTGGTTAAGCCAATTAAATAAGCACTAAGAAAAAAGTCTGATTTAATAAAATAATCAGACTTTTTATTCGTCCGTTTTTCCCATCTTCTATTATTTTAGGTTTATCTTTTAAAAAATAAGGTTATTTAATGGTTAGTCATTTATTCTAGAAAACTATTATTTTATATTTTAGGAGGAAAATATATATGGGAGGAATTTGGTTTACGCTCTTATCCTGTGCATTTTTCATGGGTCTTGTTGCTTGGATTTCCTATTTGAAAACGAAAGGCGGAAACGAAGATTCAAAAGGCTATTTCTTGGCAGGAAGAGGATTAACTGGAGGCTTTATTGCCGGGTCGCTGCTGCTGACAAATTTATCTGCTGAACAGCTTGTCGGTTTAAATGGACAAGCCTACCGGACAAACCTGTCGAATATGGCATGGGAAGTTACGTCTGCTTTTGCCATTGTTGTCATGGCTCTCTATCTGCTTCCAAAGTATCTTGGAGGAAGCTTTACAACGCTTCCGGAATTTTTAAGCAAGCGTTTTGATGAAGGCGTGAGAAGATATACGGTTATTTTATTTATGCTTGGCTACATACTGGTAACGATTCCATCTATGCTCTACTCAGGGGCGTTAGCGGTTCTGCAAATGTTTGATGTCCCTGATCTGTTTGGCATCTCCTATATTCAGTCGATCTGGCTTGTCATTTGGATCATCGGCATAATCGGTGCTGTCTATGCGATTTTCGGCGGTTTAAAAGCTGTTGCTGTATCTGACACACTAAATGGTATTGGACTGCTTATCATCGGTATTTTGGTTCCTATTTTAGGATTTATAGCTCTTGGAAATGGGAATATGCTTGATGGCATGAAAGAAATCACGACATCCAATCCAGAGAAGCTTAACGCCATCGGCTCAAAAGAAGACTCTGTCCCCTTCGGAACGATCTTCACAGGCATGATTTTCGCAAACTTGTTTTACTGGGCTTCCAATCAATACGTCATTCAGCGCACACTTGGCGCCAAAAATCTTGCTGAAGGACAAAAAGGAGTTATATTATCAGGATTTTATAAACTTTTAATTCCTCTTTTTATGATGATTCCAGGAGTTATTGTCTTTCATCAGTACGGAGACAGCCTGAAATCCGTTGATCTTGCATATCCTACATTGATTGCAGATGTTTTGCCGGCTTACTTATCAGGCTTTTTCCTCGCAGTATTGCTCGGTGCGGTTTTCAGTTCATTTAATTCGTTGTTGAATAGTGCTGCCACAATGTTTGCCCTTGATATTTATAAAGTTCAATTCAACCCAAAGGCTGATGATAAAAAACTCATCAGTGTCAGCAAATTGTTCGGTACGCTGCTTGCAGTGGTTGCGTTATTTGTTTCTCCTCTGCTCATGTACGCACCGGATGGATTATGGGATTTAATCCGAAAATTCACCGGCTTTTTCAATATCCCGATTATTACAATTGTCCTTGTCGGTCTTTTATCCAAATTTGTTCCTGCTACTGCAGCTAAAGTCGTGATTATTTTTCACGTCATCACTTACTACATGCTTGTATGGGGTACGAATCACCTCTTTGGATTTACGGTAGATATTCACTTCATTCACATCTATGCGATTCTTTTCTTTATCGAAGTGTTTATGATGCTTATTATCGGAATGATTAAACCCAGAGAAGAAGCTTATATTTATAAAACCGAAGCTTCAGTTAATATGATGCCATGGAAATATACGATCCCTACATCTATTATTCTATTATCTCTAGTTTGCGCAACTTACATTGTCTTTTCGCCTATAGGCCTCGCTTATGCGGAGGGAATTGTATCACCCGGATTCTTGCCTGCTGTAATTGGACTCTTCATTGTGACAGCTATTCTTGTGGCTGCTTCACTCAAACACTGGAACCGGAAATATGAAGATTACCTGACTAAAGAACATACAAGAAAAACATTTAAATTAAGACGTCCAAATCGTCTATCGAATAAGCTGAATCCTGTCTATATTAAATATAAACTAAAGACTTATTCTCCAAAGCTGAACAAAGATCAACAATTGTACGAATAAACACAAGATCCGCCTCCTAATTAGGAAGCGGATCTTTTATTTATACATGGCGCCGAAAATCTGATAGTAGGATTTAAAAACCGGCGGATCAAACTCTACCAGGTATGGACCTTCGCCTTTTTTCGCAAGCATTTGCTTTACGATGCCTGCTCCGGATGCTTCTGTAAAGATGAGCTGAAAGGATTCAAGCTTGATGGCATAGCTTCTCGCTCTCCACTCATCATTCACCGTTTCCTCTCCCCTCGGAAGATCAAAATATTTTCTCCATTTAGTAACGGCTGAATTTAAATCTTTTACGATATAGTGCACTTTTGAAATGGACACGTCCAGGTTCAGGTCCGACAATGCCCCGTTCTTATGTAAGTCCTGCTTCCGTTCATCATCTGTCTGTTTCCACTGAATAAAAAAAGGAAGCGGACAGTCTTCATCGCTTTGCTGAATAAAAAGCATTTTCCATTCTAATAAGCTGCCATCTTCTCTTTTTCTGCTGGCTTCAATGACTTCACCTGTTTCAAGCCCTTTTTCATTAAGCTCTTCTTTTACTGCCTCAATTCGGTCTGTCCGAATCGCTATCTGGCCTAATCCCTCATCAGGCTGCTTTAACAGGCGGTGAATCAGCGGATTCTTTGTTCCGTTAGCTTTTTTACGGTCTTCGACAGCAAGAAACTCCAAATAAGCCAGATCACTGAAATAACATAAGCTGTTGTGAGATCCCCAGTTTTCATGACGGCCTCCCATCACAGCCTTTAAATCTTGTTTTATGAAAAGATTTGCAGATTCTAGAGGATGCCTGTCTACAAAGTGCACGATGTGATCAAGTTTGAATTCCATAGATTCACTCCTTTTCTTAACGAAATCTCTATCATTCTATAAAATGTGCAAAACGGTCTTTCATTAAAAACTATCATCTCTTCCATGTATTCACAAGCATGAATACGTTGCTCTTCTATTCAGCTGAGAGGTATCATAGAGAAGGTGTGACTTTGAAAAAACGAGGATAACAGCATGAGACTCAAAGATTGGGATCGAAATTTAAAAATACGCTTATTTGGCGAAGCGCTGATGAATATTACATATTGGATGTTTTTCCCGTTTTTGACGATTTATTTTGCGGAGGAATTCGGGAAAGTACAGGCAGGATTTTTGCTTGTGTTTTCGCAGATTTTTTCAGTTATGGCTAATTTAATGGGAGGCTACTGCGCGGATCGTTTCGGAAGAAAAAAAATGATGGTGCTGTCTGCTGTTGGACAGGGTCTGTCGTTTCTTACATTTGCTCTATCCGTTTCCCCTTGGTTTGAAGCTCCTCTGCTAGGTTTTATCTGCTTTGCGTTTGCAGGAGTTTTCGGGTCCTTTTACTGGCCGGCTAGCCAGGCCATGATCGCAGATGTCGTAGAAGAAAAAGACCGCAGCAATGTGTTTGCCGTTTTCTACACATCCATTAATCTCGCAGTTGTTATTGGTCCGATTTTAGGTGCCATTTTCTATGTGAATTATTTCTTTGAATTATTAGTGATCGCAGGATTCGTTTGTTTCTTGCTTGCAGGGCTGTTATTTCTGTGGACTCGGGAAACCGCGCCTTCAACTGGCAGCAAGCTTGCCATCGGTTCTAAGTGGTATGAATTTCTGCTTCATCAGATACGGGAGTACAAGATTATTTTCAGGGATAAAGCTTTTCTGCTTTATATCGGTGCAGGCGTGCTTGCAGCTCAAACCTTTATGCAGCTTGATATGCTGATTCCTGTGTATACAAAAGAAACCGTGCAAAACGCACAGCTGTTCTCACTTGGTGATTGGTCCGTTTCTCTTGGCGGTGAGCAGGCATTCGGATTTCTGCTTTCAGAAAACGGCTTGCTTGTAGCCATTCTGACAATATCCGTGACAAAGTGGATGACAGCTTATAAAGAAAGGAACGTTTTCATCCTGTCCTCTGTCTTATATGGAGTCTCGATTTTCCTTTTTGGCCAGTTCGGCTTTATCTGGGGACTTATATTCGCTATGGCGCTCTTTACATTTGCCGAATTGATGACAGCAGGATTGCAGCAAAGCTTCGTCTCAAAGCTTGCACCTGAACACATGCGCGGACAATACTTTGCCGCAGCCAGTCTCAGGTATACAATAGGGCGGACGATTGCCCCGCTTTCCATCCCAATGACCGTCTGGTTTGGTTTTCAATGGACATTTGCCATACTGGGGATTCTAGCATTGGCAAGCGCGCTTCTCTATTGGATGATGTTTTCAGTTTATGAGAAAAAAAGGACAGCTGGCACACGGTCTTAAGTCCGTGTGCTTTTTCCTGTTCTCTAAAGTCTTTTTTCAAAAGAGGACCTCCAGCTGTCTGACAATGCTTTTACTTCTAGGATTCTCTTTATTGCCTCTGTATTTTGTTGATCGTGGTATTTTATTTGATTGGCAGCCGTAATGGAAACACCGTTTGCTTGTGATTCTATCAGCTCCAACCCATCTTTTTTGCTGACTCTGCCTTCTTTCAAAACACGGAAATAAAAGCCGGTGAACTTCGTATTCTGAATTTGGACAGGCAGATCCTTCACCTGATGCTTCATCGCAAGCTTAAAACACGGCTGGCGCGGCTGGCTTACTTCTACTATTGCTTCTCCAAATTGAAAGACATCGCCAAGAAAGACATTTTCTTCGGTCAGTCCCCTGATTGTGAGATTTTCTCCGAAAGCTCCCGGCTCTAATTGTACACCCAGGGCATCTTCCCAATAAGAATAGTGATCAAATGAATACACGCAAACGGCTTTGTCCTCTCCTCCATGATGAACGAGATCTGCCTGGCCGTCTCCTTCTAAATTCGTTTTTGACAGAAAAAGCGGATGCTCCACAGGCTCCTTATAGATTCCTGTTTCAATTTCTCTTCCGTTATACAAAACCATCCTTGGCAAACCAACATTCAGTGATTCCAGTGCAAATTTTATATTTTTCACCTTGTCCCCACCCTGTCTTTGTTTTCATATCATTATTTTCCCACAAAAATGGTTCCGGCACATTTAAAAGTTTTAGACCCTGCACCTAGCGGGAATATTACGTGAGTATCCAGATAGGAGGAATAAAAATGAACAACTATACAAAACAATTTATCAACGGTGATTGGATAAATGGCGCAAGCGATAAAACAATTAAAAATACAAATCCGTTTAATGGCGATTTGATAAATGAATTTAACTCTGCAGATGAAGGAGACCTTGACCGCGCTTATCTGGCGGCAGAACATGCCCAAAAAGAGTGGGGTGCCACGCTGCCGCAGGAAAAACAGACAGTTCTGGACAAGGTAGCTTTGGCATTAACAGAGCGGAAAGAAGAAATTATTGATATGCTCGTTCATGAATCAGGAAGCACTAAAGTGAAGGCTGAAGTTGAATGGGCTGCTGCACTTCGCATCGTTAAAGAAGCAAGCACTTTCCCATACCGTATGGAAGGAAAAATTCTGCCTTCTACTATTCCGGGAAAAGAAAATAGAGTCTACCGTACAGCCAAAGGAGTCATCGGAGTCATCGGAGTCATCGGACCATGGAACTTCCCTCTGCACCTCGCAATGCGCTCAGTTGCGCCCGCTCTTGCTGCCGGGAATACGGTTGTGATTAAGCCTGCTTCCGAAGCACCGATTACATCCGGATTTTTAATCGGCGAGCTTTTTGAAAAGGCAGGTGCCCCTAAAGGTACGGTTAATGTAGTGGCAGGCAGAGGCTCTGAGATTGGCGATGCTTTCATCGAGCATCAGGTACCTAAATTAATCTCATTTACCGGTTCAACAGAGGTAGGCCGACACATCGGCGAGCTTGCAGGAAAGCATTTGAAGGATACAGCTTTAGAGCTCGGCGGAAACAATGTCATGGTCGTTCTTGCAGATGCCGATCTTGAAAAGGCGGCCGAATCCGCAGCCTTTGGAAAATTCCTGCATCAGGGTCAGATTTGTATGGCTCTGAACCGCATTATTGTGGAAGAGAGCGTTCATGAAGAATTCGTCGGACTTTTCAAAGAAAAAGTCAGTATGCTTCAGGCAGGCGATCCATCCGATGCAAAAACAGCTGTAGGACCGCTGATTAATCACGACCAAATAGAGAGGATCCAAGAAGACCTGGAAGAGAGTCTTGAAGCTGGTGCTGAAAAGATTTACGGAGGAAAAATTGACGGCAATGTGATGCATCCAATCATCCTGACAAACGTCACAAACGACATGCCGATTGCCAAAAATGAAATCTTCGGTCCTGTCGCTCCTATCCTTAAAGCGAGAGATGAAGCGGAAGCAATCAAGCTTGCGAATGGATCTCCATATGGTCTGAGCGGCTCTGTTTTCACAAAGGATCTTCACCGCGGAGTGGCTGTTGCCAAGCAAATTGAAACAGGCATGATTCACGTCAATGATCAATCGGTCAACGATGAAGCTCACGTTGCCTTCGGCGGAGAAAAAGACTCAGGTCTCGGCCGTTTTGGCGGGGAATGGGCGCTTGATAAATTTACAACGGTCAAATGGATCGGTGTACAGGAAAAAGACAGAAGCTATCCTTTCTTTAATTAAAAGACACCTTCATCCTAATTTATGGTACATTCAAAGTATCAATGAATGCAGGTGATGAAATGAACAACTCTTCAAAAATTGGACTTTTCTTTATTGCTGTGGCGGCTTTTCTTTATGCAGCGAAGCATCTCACAGCAGCTGTTATGATTTCAAACATTAACTCGGTAAACACCAATTACTTTGGCGGCGGATATGATTCGATTGAAACAGGAATCACTATTTGGACAGCAGCTGCGCTGATTGCCGGAGTTATTTGTTTGGCCCTGGGTCAATGGGATTCAGTCAGAAGAAAGATTTTGTATAAGAAAAAAGATCAGGAGATTTAATGAATACACAGGAAATCGGATACTAAAAACGCACAGCAGTTTAGTATCCGTTATTTATTGGTAATTGTATTTCTTATGAGTTGGCGGCTTTTTGGCAATTTGTTAGTACCTAAAATCCGGTTTTTTCCTGCTTACAGGGTATCATAGACACTATAAGATTACCTAAAAACCATGAAAAGTGGCTGTCCGATAAGTCCCTAAAATAAAGCATGCAGGAAAAACAATGTTATTTCCTGCATGCTTTTTCTGTAGGCTCTTTTCGTAAACTTTGTTGTTTTTAGACTCCATGTTAAAAACCTTAAGTGGATTGCAGCGGAAGGAACTTGACTCCTGCGGGAAAATAGAGCGAAATGGAAGACCCCGCAGGCTCGCCGAGGAGGCTTCCACGCTCCCCGCGGAAAGCAAGTTCCTGCAGCGGAAAGGAACGGACAACATTTATAATCGAAAACAGACTTTCTGGACAGCCCTTAGGCTACTTATCATTTCACCCCCGCAGGCACTACCTTCTGACTGATAGCGTAAATCAATTCAGGCGGCATTGGAAAAGATACAGCTGCCGGGTCCAGGGCAACAGCCGTAATGACTTTCTCTAAATCCCCCTCTGAAATGCTGTAGTCTGAAAAGTCAGCTGGAAGTCCCGCTTTATGCTGAAGCAGCTTGATTTTATCAATGACCTTATTTAATACTGTCGGTGCGTCTTCGTTCTTCGTTTCTACATTCAGTGCTTCAGCCAGCTGATGTATTTTTGGCAGGTACAACGATGGGATTCCCTCCATAACAGCAGGCAAAAAGACGGCATTTGCGAGACCATGCGGAATGCGGAACATCGCGCCATAGGCATGTGCGAAATTATGAACGGGTATTGCATTAAGGGCAAAGCTGAACGCTGTGATTCCCATTAAACTTGCATGCAGCATGTCCATTCTCGCTTGAAGGTTTTCCCCGTCTGCAACAACAGTCAGCAGATTCTTTTCAATCAGCCGAACGGCGTGCAGGGCATAAGCATCTGTCAGTGCAGTTGCATTTGGCGATGCGAATGCCTCAATCGCATGTGTGAGTGCATCAAAACCTGTAAACGCTGTAATATTTGAAGGCAATCCAACTGTCAGGTCAGGATCAAGGACTGCGATATCCGCACTGATAAACGGATTGATGATGTTTGTCTTCAGTTTTAATTCTTCGTTGTAGATTACCGCAATCGGAGAGACTTCAGATCCCGTGCCTGCTGTTGTCGGTATCGCAATATGCGGAATCGGAATATGGGCTGCTTCAGGAAAAGATTCCATTAAAAAGCCACCGGGGATGGCGTCATTAATATTCGTCAGCCCTTTATGCAGACAATACTTTACGCCTTTAACTGTATCCAGGACACTTCCGCCGCCAACTGCAAGCAGCGCATCTGCACCAACCTCCCTTGCATAGCGGACAGCATCATTTACACAGCTGCTTTCTGCATCCTGCTTAATATCGAGATAGATACCTGCAAGTTCAGGCCCAATACCGTGTGTGGTTAATTCAAAGATCTGTGCCGTCTTTTCGACAATTCCCGCTTTTTCAAGACCGCGATCACTGAAAAGAACCACTCTTTTTGCACCAAGACCTCTAAACAGATCAGGCACCATTGCCCTTGTATTCGATCCGCTGTAGATGCCGGAGCGCAGCATGAACTGTGAAAATGTTGTTGTCAGCATCAGTCTTCACCTCTATCCGTTTGATTTTGTTCAGAAAACAAAATACCGTACCAGTTTCGCTTATGAAGATCAGATACCATCGATGTGTGAACATGTTTTACTTGTGTATAAGCATCAAGGGAATGCTTGCCCATTTCACGCCCGATTCCGCTTTGCTTATAGCCTCCAAATGGCGCATCATTGCGGAGCATGTGCCAGTCATTGATCCAGACAACTCCTGCCTGAAGCTTTCTTGCAGCAACGTACGCTTTGTTGACATCCCTTGTCCAGACACCTGCCGCTAATCCGTAGATTGTGTCATTTGCGAGTCTGATTGCTTCTTCTTCATCCGAATATTTGATAATAGATAAAACAGGCCCAAAGATTTCTTCTTGCGCAATTTTCATTTCATTCGTCACGTTTGTGAAAATGGTCGGTTCAATGAATGATCCTCCCTCACATCCAGGAACAGTCACTTCTTTTCCTCCGCATACGAGTGTGGCTCCTTCTTCTAAACCAGACTGAATGTAGGCAAGAATCGAATCTTTTTGCTTTTTAGAAATAATAGGACCCACATCTGTTGATGCTTCAAGCGGGTTTCCAAGCTTCAATTTCTTTGTCAGTGCAAGCAGCCCTTCCACAATTTCATCATGCATGCTCTCAGGCACAAACAAGCGGGTTCCTGATTCGCACAGCTGCCCTGAGTGCAGGAAAACTCCGAATAAACTTCCTGGTAAAGCAAGAGAAAGATCGGCATCTTCAAAAATAATATTCGGCGATTTCCCTCCAAGCTCAAGTGTTGTGTTTTTAACCGTTTCAGCGGTAAGCTTCATGATACTGCGGCCAACTTCAGTTGATCCGGTAAACGCCACTTTATCGACTTTGGGATGACAGACAAGTGCTTCGCCGGTCTCTGCTCCAGGTCCAGATACGACATTGATGACTCCAGGCGGAACAACTTTCGAAATAATCTCTGCAAGTTTTAATGTAGATAAAGGCGTATAGCTTGCTGGCTTAATGACCAAGGTATTTCCCATTGCAAGTGCAGGGGCTATTTTCCATGCGGCAATCAGCATCGGCATATTCCATGGTGTAATGGCCGCACAAACCCCGATTGGCTCTCTCCAGATGAAATTGTGAGCAGGGCCCGGAAACGGAGGATTTGGCAGCGTTTCAGAGTATGGATAATCCAGCACAAATTTGCCGAACGTCTGAAATAGGTCGGCCATTTGCAGAATATCATTCGACGTAATGCGCCTGATTGTTCCTCCAGAACTGATGCACTCTAAAAACGCTAGCTCTTCCGCATGCTGAATGATCTGATATGCTATCGCGTTCAGCACCTTTGAACGTTCTTTCGGCTTCATGCTTTTCCATTCTGTATGATCAAATGCGTGCCTTGCTGCAAGCACCGCTTTGTCCACATCCTCTTTCGTTCCCTTAGCTGCCTTTGCAGCGAGTTCTCCTGTTGCAGGATTGAAAATATCAAACGTTTCTCCAGAAATCGACTCTTCCCACTTCCCATTAATAAACAGCGGCAGGGTTAGGACATCTACATTTACACTCATGATTCTTCCTCCTCTAAAAGTCGATTAAACAACGCCAACCTCGTCTTCTGTCATTCGGTAAATCTCTTCCATTCTCTTTCCTCGCGCCCTTGCAAGAATATCCATGCGGACAGAGAGCTGTCTCATTGTGAAGGCCATTGTTTCATCAATGGTATGGCCGAATGCATTTTGCTCACCTGACATGCCTTCATGATTTAGTTTGATTGCATATGGAGTCAGCTGCTTCATTTTTTCTGAAACGAGATCAAAAATATGCTCATGCTCGCTGATCAGGCGCTGCAGCAGGAAGGTGCCGTAGCCGATATGCCTTGATTCATCCTTTTTCAAAAGCCCTACTCCTTGTAACAATCCCGGCATAATGCCTGCTTCCTCAAGCGTCCTGTAAAAAGAGAAATAACCTGTTTCAGCCAGAACACCTTCCACAAACATGTTGTAGACAGTGGATGCTTCAGCTATCGCTTCAGGGGATTGATCATGGATGAGACGATCCATCGTCTGCGGCAGCAGCTCATAAAAAATCGTTTTATAAGTGTCGGTGTGGTAGATTGAGAGATCACCTGTTTCGCCAATGGCATTAAGAGCCAAACGGAAAAACTCGGTATGCTTTGCTTCTTCAAACAGAAACGTTGTCAAATACATTTCTTCTTCAATACGCCCTTCTTTTGCAATGGCCATCATAAGCGGCAGCAAATCAAGCGTTACTGCTTCCTCTCCTGCCTGAAATTGCGAGATGAGGCGAAGGACTTCGTTTCTCTGCGCGTCGCTTAGACTCTTCCAATCTTTTGTATCTTGTGTAAAATCAATATCTGACGGATTCCAAATCCCAAATCGCTTCGCCTTCTGAAAAAGCCGGTACGGCAGTAACTCTTCATTAATACCTCTGCTGCTTGTCGTAATGATTTCGCGTTTGTTCATCGTTCCCTCCTGATTTGAATTATTTTTAAATGCGATGCTCTTATATTTGTAAGTGCTTACATTTTTATTTTACAATGAGAGATGAAGGTGAAATAGTACTGAAAAGGTAGGGGAGGAAATTGTCGAATGCTAGATGCTAGAGTAAGAGAATATATTCGTGAAGCTTCCCAAATTCACGATTTTACGAAAAGGACCGAGAGGATGGTCCTCGGCTGTGTTCAGTTTTTCCCTTTCAAGCGCGCTTCAATTTTTACATACTCATCCTTCAGTTATGTAGGAGAAGGCTTAATTCAGGCAGACAAAGGAAAAATCACATCCATGCACTGGATAAAAGAAGATGTCCGCTACATCCCGCCAGTATACAATGCCCTTAAGAATAATCAGCTTCAGCTCATTGACCTCACACAAAGCAACGTTCCTTTTCCAGAAAAGTACATCAATCAATTTAAGCTGTCCACCCTTGCCATCATTCCAATCAGCAGCTCGAATAACGTGATAGGCTGCGTTCTTGCAGACCAGTATACAGGCAGGAGGCAATCTATTAGAAGTCATGTAGAGCAGCTGTCTTACTACTTCCAGGAATTTATCTCGCAAAATTCTAATCGTATTCTAAGCAAACGGGAAACCGAAGTCCTTCAGCATCTGGCAAATGGCTATTGCATGAAAGAAATGGCTGTACACATGAAAATCAGCGAATTTACTGTGCGTGATTACCTAAGTGCGGTGATCCGGAAATTAGGGGTGAAGCACCGCGCTGAGGCCGTTGCGGTAGGACTCAGGAAAGGCATTATCCATTAAAAAGCCCGCTGCCTTTTTATTTGCGCGGGTTCATGTCTTAGAGAGACGAAAGTTTAAATTTTTTGCTCTTCGATGGCAAGCGGAGTCGCCTAACTCAAACGGGTGCTTCCGCTTTTCTTAGATTAGCGGTCTTCTCATGTATTCTTCAGTTTCAAAGCCAAACTGTCTGTAAAGATTATGAGCATCCTTGGTGGCAAGGCCCATTTTCGTGTTTTTGATCGTGGGATGACTGATGATGCATTCCACTAAGAATTTCCCAAGCCCGCGTCCTCTGTATTCCTCGTCAATGATGACATCCATGATCCATGAAAAGACTGCCTGATCTGTAATGACTCTGGCAAAACCTATTTGTCTGCCATTCTGATCGTACAATCCGAAGCTCAGAGAGTGCTTAATGCTCTCTTCTATTACTTTTCTAGAGCGGCCCTTTGCCCAGTATGACTCACTGATCCAAGCCTCTATCTTTTCAATTTGCAGCAAGGTTTGATCGTCTGACACGTGGTATTCGTTTTTCTGCCATTCCACCTGCAGCAGCTCCTCTCTCTCTTTTTATTTGATTATAATAGGTAAACAACGGGAAATGAGACGTTAGGAGGCGATTTTTATGATAAAAACCTTAAATATGATTGCAGCTGGCCGGGTACAGGGAGTCGGCTTCCGTTTTCACACCCAGAAAATTGCCGCTTCACATGAACTGACAGGCTGGGTGAAAAATAGGGATGACGGAACTGTTGAAATTATGGTTCAGGGAGAGGACAAGCAATTGGAAGATTTCCTGAAGGATTTGAAGGAAGGCAACCGTTATGCTGAGGTAGACGACATTTCAGTAAAAGGGGAGCTTCAGTCTGAGACGTTTTCTGAGTTTAAGATATTGCATTGAATTTACAGCTTGAACAAAGTATACGGACTCTAATCAAAAATGACCATGAGAATGGTCTTTTTCTATGTGCACTTGGCAAATACCTTCCTTCTGAAACAGGAATTCTTCAACCTGTTTTCAGATAAAAGAGAGTTTACTTTCCAAAACTGCTCACTTACTTTCTTAAATGTCCATTTTACATGTGGAAATCAATGAAATACTTTCCAAAACGCCTCAAATACTTTCTTTTTTCCAACGACCTCCTAATTACCATAAAAAAACAAGCCCCCCGCAAGAGCTTGTCCTAGTAAGCACGATCCTGATAAAAATAGTTCGGCTTGATGATTTTATTTTCATACTGCTTATGAAAAATATGAGTTGTCGCCGGGGACACTGGAGGAATCAGCCAAGTCCAGTCTCCAGTCACGTCGCGTCCTTCTGACATTTCATTATGTTCAAACCGCTTAAATTGCTGGGCAGCTGTATGATGATCGACGATGCTGGCACCAGCTTCTTTATAAGAATGCAAAACGGCAAGGTTCAGTTCAACAAGCGCTTTGTCTTTCCAAAGTGTCGCATTGGAAGAGGTGGCAAGGCCCAATAGCGAAGCGACTTTTGGAAGCATGTTATACCTGCCCTCATCCGCCAGATTCCTCGCGCCAATTTCTGTTCCCATATACCAGCCATTGAACGGAGCTGCAGGAAATGTCATCCCGCCTATTTCAAGGCTCATATCAGAGATAATCGGAACGGCATACCATTTGGCATTCAGCTCACTGAACTCCGGGTATTGAGGATGCGAGATTGGAATCTCCAGCACAATTTCAGAGGGAATTTCAAACCACACCGGCTCCCTATTTTCTGCCTGAATGACAAGAGGAAGTAAATCATAGTCCGTCCCTTCGCCCTTCCATCCAAGTTCTTCGCATTTCTTTGTAAATACGATGGATCCCGGATCGCCGACAATTCCAGAATCTGTTTCATAGCCTGCATATCTAAGCAGCTGATGATTCCAGATCCGCACTGGCGCAGTTCCATCCTCCCCTGGCTTAAAAATCGTAATCAGCGGACGGATTCGGCCGTTGTTTGTTGCATATTCTATATGTGAAAACAGTGCGTCCCTGATTTCTTCTTCCGCAGCAAGCTCTCTTGCATCCACCACTCTAAGCGTGTTCCAAAATAAACGGCCAATGCACTTATTGCTGTTTCTCCAAGCCATTTTAGCCCCGTGCTCAAGTTCTTCAAACGTTAAATGATACTGACCCTCTTGACCGAGCAGAGATTTAATTTGCAATAGACGGGAAACGGTTTCTTCTTCCGTTTTGCCGAGCTCATGATAACATTGCCTAATGAATTGCTCTGCTTCAATCATATATTCAAGTTGAGTAGCCACGATAACCTCCTAAATAACCAAGCTTATAAGAAAAGCGGAATCGCCCGGTTAGCTCCGACAGACAGATAAGGATCCGACAGAAAAGGCGCTTTTTGCCTTTACTGGCGGAGCCGTTCTGGCCGAGGAGTTGGGCGATGGAGCTAGACATCAAAGCGCAAAATAAATACTTTCTTATCTCTTAAAGTAAGAACTACGTAAATTTTTCGAAAAAAGATCATATCCGATATCATTACAGTATAGCATCTCTATTGAAGCATACTTTTACTACATGCAAAACTTTCATGAACTTTTCTATACGGAAAAAATATATATGAAAGGAATCGCGAATGATTCATATGTATCAAGGGATTCTAGCACTACAAAAAAGATATTCTATAAAAATATGAAAAACTTATCATTTTTTTGTTGCAATATGAAAGCCCTTTATTTAAAATAGGTTTATGCAAGCGATTGCACATGTTGCACTCATATTTGCACGAATCTATTTATTAAAAAATTAGTAAGCAATTCTGCCTAGTAATGAATTCGTTTACAAAAATTATATTTATTAAGGGAAAGAAGGGCAAAAGATGAAGAACTTATTATCGTTTGATTTCTGGCAAAAATTCGGTAAAGCCTTAATGGTTGTTGTAGCAGTTATGCCAGCAGCCGGTATTATGATCTCACTTGGCAAGTTAATCGCCATGTCAGGCGGAGACATCACATTGGTGCAAACGATTGCACGAGTAATGGAAGACATCGGTTGGGGCATCATTACCAACCTTCACATCCTGTTTGCAGTTGCCATCGGGGGTTCCTGGGCTAAGGAACGTGCTGGCGGTGCATTCGCTGCATTAATCGCATTCGTACTAATTAACCGTATTACAGGAGCAATCTTCGGCGTTAACTCTGCAATGCTTGCAGATCCTGAAGCTACTGTAAACTCTTTATTCGGACAAGAATTAATTGTTAAAGATTACTTCACATCTGTTTTAGGTGCTCCTGCATTAAACATGGGAGTATTTGTAGGTATTATTGCAGGTTTCCTTGGTGCAAACCTGTTCAACAAATATTACAACTACAACAAACTGCCAGAATCACTTTCTTTCTTTAACGGCAAACGCTTTGTGCCTTTCGCAGTTATCGGCGGATCTGTTGTAACCGCTGTCGTATTATCTCTAGTTTGGCCATTTATTCAAGGTCTATTAAATGACTTCGGTCAATGGATTGCTACTTCACGCAACACAGCTCCAATTGTTGCACCATTTATCTTCGGTGCGCTTGAGCGTCTGCTTCTTCCGTTCGGTCTGCATCACATGCTGACAGTGCCGATGAACTATACGTCTCTTGGCGGAACTTACGAAATCTTAACTGGCGGAAGCGCCGGTTCAACAGTTGCAGGTCAGGATCCTTTATGGCTTGCATGGATTGCCGACTTAAATAACTTCCTTGCTGCAGGAGATACTGCAAGCTATAACCAATTGTTAAACGACGTTACTCCAGCACGCTTTAAAGTTGGACAAATGATTCTTTCTACAGCTTCACTTATCGGTATTGCTTATGCTATGTACCGCAATGTTGACAAAGAAAAACGCACGAAATACAAATCAATGTTCTTATCTGCAGGTCTTGCAGTATTTTTAACAGGTGTAACTGAGCCTATCGAGTTCATGTTCATGTTTGCTGCTCCACTTCTATATATTGTGTACGCTATTACTACAGGTCTTGTTTTTGCGATTGTCGATATTATCGACATCCGTGTTCACTCATTTGGTTTCATTGAGCTATTAACCCGTACTCCAATGATCATCAAAGCTGGTTTATGGATGGATATTGTGAACTTTGTTCTTGCATGTTTAGTATTCTTCGGTCTTAACTTTGGAATCGCTAACTTCATGATCAAACGATTCAACTTCCCTACTCCGGGACGCAATGGAAACTACATCGATTCTGAAGAGCCTGCTGCTAAAGGCACTGCTGCAGTAAACAGCGATTCACAGGCATCTGCTATCATTACTTTACTTGGCGGATCTGCTAATATTGAAGATGTAGATGCATGTATGACACGCCTTCGTGTTACGGTAAAAGATTCAGGCAAAGTTGCAGGCGAGGCAAAATGGAAAGAAAATGGCGCTCTCGGCTTAATCATTAAAGACAAAGGTGTACAAGCAATCTACGGACCGAAAGCAGATGTTTTAAAATCTGATATTCAAGATACGTTAGGAGCTTAACCATGAAATTATTAACGCTTAATTGTCACTCTTGGCAAGAAGAAAACCAGATGGAGAAAATCAAAACACTGGCGAAAACCATCCAGGAAAAATCATTTGATGTGATTGCCCTTCAGGAAGTCAGCCAGCTTGAAGATGAAGCCATCGTCTATGCTCAGGTTAAAAAGAACAATTACGCGTTAGTTCTTCTCGATGAATTAAAACAGCTTGGGGTAACCGATTATGAGCTCGTCTGGGGCTTTGCCCATATCGGATACCCTGGGTATGAAGAGGGTCTTGCAATCCTGACTAAACATCCTATAGTGGATTCAGAGGTCTTTTGCGTGACAAAAGGACAAGATACCTCTTACTGGAAAACACGCTCGATCGTACGCGCGACCATCAAATACAATGAGAAATTAGTCTCCTTCTACTCATGTCATCTTGGCTGGTGGCATGACGAAGAGGAACCGTGCAAATTCCAGCTTGATTCTCTTCTTCAAAAGCTCGACCGATCTCATCCTTTCTTCTTATTGGGTGACTTCAATAACAGCGCTGAAATAAGAGATGAAGGATATGATTACCTTCTTTCAAAC
The DNA here is from genome assembly GCF_009674765.1 of Metabacillus idriensis. Lineage (GTDB taxonomy): Bacteria > Bacillota > Bacilli > Bacillales > Bacillaceae > Bacillus_P > Bacillus_P idriensis. The sequence continues at coordinate 110,257 of NZ_WKKF01000003.1, forward strand.
GGTTTATATGATACGTATACACTCGCTGAAGATAAGGATTCAGGTATAACCGTTAAAGGCAAAATTGCCGGCTGGGATGAAAACAAACAAGATTTGCGCATTGATTTGATTCTATCAAGTGATGAGGTTAAAGTGCTGTCATCAAAGGTTATTTTCAACGGCAAACATAAACCTGCCGTTTCAGATCATTATGGTGTGGAGACAGAGATTTGCATGTAAATGAAGGCTGCTTCTTTTAAAGAGGCAGCTTTTTTTTCATTTTGTCATCTTTTCTTTTTCTTTTTACGTTTATCCTATATATCTCACGGGGAAATTAAAAAGGTTATAGGGAGGTCGACTATGAAAGATTTGCTAAGAAGAATTCACCATCACGAATTAAACGACTTATCAGCAGTTATTGCCTATTATTTTTTACTATCCCTTTTTCCGCTGCTAATTTTTTTAATCGCCATGTTCCCATATTTTTCGCTCGATGTCACTCCACTATTAACGTGGATTAATCACTACGTGCCTTCTGAAACGGCTGAGCTGCTTACAGAACAGATTAGAAGTCTGTTTGGGGAAACAAACAGCTACATACTTGCATTCGGTGTGATCGCAGCGCTCTGGTCTGCAAGCAATGCAACGCATATTTTAATTCGGGCTTTCAACCGGGCGCTTGAGATTAAGGAAACCCGTGCTTACATCAAAGTCCGCATAGATGCTCTGCTTTTAGCAGCAGGACTTATTATTACGATTACAATCGCCCTGCTTCTTCCAGTATTCGGAAAAGTCATCATTGACACCCTGACCCGCTATGCACCTTTTCTTGAAAATATAAATCCGCTGCTGAATCAGGCAAGGTGGATCATTTCATTTCTCATGATTAATTTGGTTTTGCTCGCTCTTTATTATTTTGCACCAAATGAAAAGCTCGGGTTTTTTGATATCTATTTCGGATCACTTTTTGCAACATCACTCTGGAGCATCAGCTCTTATGGATTTTCTTTTTACGTTGATAATTTCAAAGCCTTCAACGCTGCTTATGGAAGTTTGGGAGGCATTATTATTTTGCTCATATGGCTTTATTTCACCGCCTTCTCCATTCTGCTTGGAGGAGAAATAAATGCCATGCGCGTCTGCCGCAGAAAGAAAAAGTTCTGTCCGGATTGATTTTCTCCTTAATGTACCAGTTTGATATTTATGGAAGCGGGTATTTTCACAGTAAGAAGAAGAAGAAAGAGAGGAGAAAAGAGATCTCATGTTAGATTTCATCATAAATCTGCTGCGGGAGTTTGGAATATGGGGTCTTATGGCGGGTCTTGCAATTGAAGCCTCATCCCTGCCTTTTCCAGGTTCACTTATAACCCTTGCGTATGGCTATTTACTGGATTTATCGATTCTCCAATTAATCTGGATTGCCTTTTTAGGCAGTGCGGTTTACACGGTATTCAGTTTTATTCCTTATTGGATTGGATATAAATTAGAGCATAAAATGAAAAAGAAGCTGACCAAAAAGAAAAAAACCTTTGAGAAAACACAGCGCTGGTTCAAAAAATGCGGTCTTTGGAGCATTGCAATTGCGCGTCCTTTAGGAATCGGCAACTATATTTCTTACGTCTCAGGGCTGTCAAAAGTAAAGGCTTTGCCATTTGCCGGACTTACATTTTTAGGGGTATTCCCTCTGAATATCACGATGCTCTGGCTTGGACAGATCGGCAATCTAAAATCGATCTCTGCATTCATGTCTGATATGCAGACTTATATTATGATTGCTGTCGGATTAGCGATTATCCTATTCCTTCTATACCGTTTTGTTTACAAGAAGAAGGATTGTTCTGATCCAGCCAGTTCCTCCAGTCAAAAAGTATAATAAAAATAATCCAAGGGGAAAATTTCCCTTGGATTATTTTTTTGCACCAAACAGATAAATCAGTGTCAAAATGATACATATCGACAGAGTGATTATCGTACCGATTGGCGGTGAAGTCATTAATATCCCCGCCAGAATGGCAAGTAAAGCGATTAATGAAAACCATGATGTATATGGATAGCTTTTTACGAAAAATCCTTTTAGGGCTACACCTGGTTTTCTGCTTTTCAAATGAGCAATAGTAAGCAAAATCCAAATAGATAAAATCGCGTATCCGGGCACGACCATTAGATAGCCAAATGTTTCACCTTCAGCAAATACAGCAACAATTACTCCTATATATAAGAATGAAGTACTCGCAAGCAGTGCTCTGACAGGCACACGTTTAGAAGATAACTTCGAGAAAAACTTCGGTGCGTTTCCGTCCAAAGCCTGTGTGTACAGGAGGCGTGATGCAGCATACATCCCAGTGTTTGCCGCGGATATCACAGCAGTCAGCAGGACGAAATTCATAAATCCTCCGATATATGGAATGCCCAGCGTATCAAATACCGTGACAAACGGGCTTTGCTTACCAACCTCATTCCATGGCATCAGACTGACAATGACAAGAATCGGAAGGACGTAAAAGACTAAAATACGTATTATAACGCTGCGTGCTGCTTTTGGAATAACCTTTTCCGGATTTTCTGTTTCACCAAGCGTCATCCCGATCATTTCGGTGCCGCCGAATGAAAACATAACAACAAGCATGGAAGCAGCAATACCTGATATCCCAAATGGAAGAAATCCGCCATGCTCTGTAAGGTTTTCAAATCCTGCAGCACTTTCTCCATTAAAACCTGCAAAAATCAGAACTCCTCCAAGTAATATAAACAGGGTTAACACGGATACCTTTAAAGCAGAAAGCCAGTACTCTGTCTCTCCAAATATGTTTACTGCAAACAAATTAATAACAGTAATTAAGATAGAAACAATCAACGACAGCAGCCATAGCGGCGTATCTGTAAACCAATATTTCAAAAACCCAGCCGCTGCTGCCATTTCTGCCGCCATAACAAGCATCCAGCTGATGAAATAAATCCATCCTGAAAAAAATCCTGCATATGGACCGAGAAATGTCTGAATCAAATCTCTCAATGTTTTCGCTTTAGGCTGCTGAACAGCCATTTCAGCCATTGCCTGCATGACAAAATATAAAATAATCCCCGCTAATAAATAAGATAAAATGACACCTGGTCCCGCAAGCTCAATGGATGAACTGCTTCCCTGAAAAATACCGGCCCCAATCGCACCGCCAAGGGCAATCATGGTGACATGCCTTGATTTCAGTCCTCTTGCTAATTCGTCTTTATTCGAACTCATTCTCGTCTCTCCTTACTAATCTTCTATGCTCTTTTGTAGTACATGTTATCTTAACAAAAAAGCAGAAACGTGAAAACTGCCTGAAATTTAGGTGTTTTTCGTCAGCTCCCATATCTCATTTAAAACCGGCATCTCTCCTTTTTCCTCTTCCGTCACCTTATCCCAGTGAATCCCGTCCGGCTTGCTGTATGGTGTGTTCGTTTCTATCACACCGAGCTCTGTAACGATATAATCAACAGGTAAATCATATGTATCCACTTCAAACTCTTCCTCTGTCACTTGAATACTGTGAATAGTTGATATAACCGGAACATGAGGATTTCCAAGCTCCCTCATGATGGCATACTCGCGATCCGAATACCCTTCACCTTTGCCGATTCTTCTTCCGTCTTTATGAACAGCGACTGATCCGGCAACAATTAAGTCAACCCTCGGCAGCTCTGATAACGGAACTTCTTTCCCATATTGTTTAATATTCTTTAAGCTGACAGCTCTGCGCTCTTCCCCATCAGGGACCCATTCTCTTTTCAGCATAATAAAGCCTGCTTTTAACCTCGGAGTCGGAACGAGGAGTGTTTTTCCGTCTTTTATGACACGGGCACGAAGAGGAAGCTGCGGCGCATCAGGATTTATTTTTATGACTTCCGCTTTTTTATATACTTCAAGCTGCGCGGCATATTCTGCCGCAGCTGCTGCCCCTTTAAAATTCGGAATTCTATTTTTCAAAGGAAACGGAAATCCCCCAAGTTTCTCTGTCTCAAGCCTGTCCCATTTATCTTGGCGAATTTCGTCCTTCGTTTTCATGAAATGTCCCCCTTTCGCATCAAATCTAAAGAATGTGTTGAATTTTCATATCGATCATCTTCTATAAATCCCGCCTGCTTGTAAAAAAGGGACGCTTCCTGAGAATCCGTTCTGAGAACAACGACATCGAAAAAATCTTCAGTTCCCTTTAAAAGAGCTCTTAATATAAGTTCGCCCACACCTTGTCTTCTATGTTCTTTTGAAACATAAAATCTTCTTATGCGCCCAGCCTTTTCATTTTGTGAATATGGATCCTGATTTATGCCTCCGATGCCAATCAGTGTTTCATTATGAAATGCACCCAGCAGCATCTCACCTGGCTTTTTAAACGTATTGTCTCCTGATTGATAATCAGCAGCGAGTCTTTCCAGAAAATGAAATCCCTCCCGTTTACTTTCGTCTAAAAGATTTGAGATTTCTTCAGTCTTTACCGAATCCAATCGTTTTATTGTAATCATGTTATTCCCTCTTTCTTCTTCATAAGAACATTTTAAAAGGCTCTTTCTTTGCCTTGTCCGCTGCAAGGTGATACGTTAATAAAAACGATATCAGGAGGATGAAAAAATGACGTATTCACAAAAACAAATACTGCTTGCAGATCGTCCATCAGGAAAACCAACAGCCGAGACGTTTCAATATGCAGAAGTGCCTGTGCCTACACCCGATGAAGGACAAGTCCTCATCCGCACTCTGTATTTATCAGTGGATCCATATATGAGAGGCCGCATGAATGAAGGCAAATCCTATGTGGCGCCTTTTCAGCTGAATGAACCGATTTCAGGCGGAGTTGTTGGCGAGGTTGTCGATTCAAAAGGCAGCAACTTAAAACAGGGGGATATCGTCATCGGCAATCTTCCTTGGCAAGAATACTCTGTGGCAGGGGAAAAAGAGGTCCGCCAAATTGACCCTTCCATCGCACCCATTTCAGCCTATCTTGGCATCCTTGGCATGCCTGGACTAACAGCGTATTTCGGTCTGCTTGATATCGGCAAACCTAAAGAAGGCGAAACAGTCGTTGTTTCAGGTGCAGCAGGAGCAGTTGGTTCTGCAGTTGGCCAAATTGCAAAAATCAAAGGTGCACGAGTTGTGGGTATTGCGGGTTCAGATGAAAAAATCAAGTATTTGATTAATGAACTTGGATTTGATGCTGCTATTAATTATAAAACAGAAGATGTAGGAAAAGCACTTGCAGCAGCATGCCCAAATGGCGTGGATGTCTATTATGACAACGTAGGCGGAGAAATCTCAGAAGCTGTCCATAAACTGCTGAATAAATTTGCACGCATTCCAGTGTGCGGTGCGATTTCAACTTATAATTCAGACGGTGCTGACTTAGGCCCGCGCATTGAAACAACACTGATCAAATCAAGTGTCCTCATGCAGGGATTCGTAGTCGGCGATTTCTCTTCCCGCTTCAGCGAAGGCGCAAGAGAACTTGCAGGCTGGCTGCAGGAAGGCAAGCTGAAATATGAAGAGACCATCGTGTACGGCTTTGAAAATATCCCACAGGCATTCCTTGGCTTGTTTGAAGGAACGAATCTAGGTAAGCAGCTTGTTAAAATTGCTGAGCAGTCAAAATAATAATAATAAAAAAGTCGACCAAATCCGGTCGACTTTGTTTAACATTGAATCCAATCGCAAGGAACATCCCATTCATCCGGCTGATTAACATTTGAGATAATTTTGTCCACTTTTTCAAGAGGAACCATTTTATAGTTGGCGCGTTCACCAATTTTAGAGTTGTCAGCTAAAACGTAAACTTCCTTTGCATTTTGAATGAGTATTTTTGACAAAACCGATTTCTCGAGATCAAAGCAGGTAATTCCATCCTCAGCTGAGATGCCGTCTATTGAAATGAACGCTTTATTTACGTAAAATTCTTTCGCCATTTGCTCCGCCAACGCTCCAGAGGAACGGTAATGCTTGCTTCTCACACTTCCGCCGATAAAAATGACCTCTCCATCAAACAGTTTCTTATTGGCGTATGATATCAAGAGCGACGCAACTGGAAAGGAATTTGTAATGACAGTTACATTTGAACAGTCACATAAAGGCCTGACCATCTGCAAGGTTGTACTTCCCTCGTCGATAAAAATTACGTCATTTTTATTAATGGAAGATACTGCTTTGTTTGCAATGCACTGCTTTTCTTCAATTCTTATGATTTCCCGTTCAAAAAGTGCTGGTTCTTCCTTTGCTTCAGAAATTTTTACGGCGCCTCCATACACTTTCTTCAGTTTTTTTTCAGTTTCAAGCTCTTCTAAGTAACGCCTGATGGTTTCAGTTGATACGTCAAAATCCTTTGCAAGATCATTGACTTTCACTTTTCCTTGTTTTTCTATTAGCTCCGCAATGACTCGTTTTCTTTCCTCTGCTAATAAAGACATTCCTCAGACTCCTATATTAACGATTATTTTCTTCCAATTTAATGATCTCTTCATGGATAAATATACCACGATTTTCTAATTGATTAAATATTTTCACTGGATCAGCAAATGCATCCTCTGGAATCACAATTCCTTTTTTCTTAACCTCACCTTTTGCTATCAATTCTGCGGCAATGGCAAATGGAATGGCTACGTTGCGGGTATAGGCTCTTAATCCTTCCCAGCCTTGGACAGTGCCATCTGAAGAAGGATGCGTATGAGTTAGGATGTGCTCTACTCTTTCGCCATCTTTCGTGCCAATGACCTGGATATGAAGAGCATAGCCATAGAGTTCGGTTTCTGAGCCTTCTTTTGATTGATATAAGTATTCAGAGATACAATCCATAATTCCTGCTTCTGTACCGTTCATGATGAATTTATCATTCCGCAAAATACCATAATCATATAATGCCCGCACTAGCTGCATATTTTGCTGCGGCCACGTTCCTCGAACTTCGATTAACTGAACGTCTTTATGCTTTAAAGCTTGAGCAAGTGTTTTCGTTTCTGAGTGAGGAATAATATACTGCACACCTTTTCCATATGGCTGCGGAAGCTCAATCTCCATTGGTCTCGCAAACGGAGGCACTTGGATGAACTCACCATACTCAAAAACGACTCGTGATGGAAGATTAGGATCATATTCATAGGACGTTGTTTCTGCAATTGAGCGAGAAAACGCAATCGGGCGGAAAGAACCGTGGCTGACTCTTACAGACTCTATTGCATCAAGCTGATTTGCAGCATGCATGGCCATCATTTGAGTCAGGCCGGGTGTCATTCCAAAACCGGGAAGACACGTTTTTTCATTGCTCTGAAATAATTCGTGCATTGAATCCTCTTCGCCAAAACCGTTTAAATTTATGCCATGACAGCCAGCTTCTGCGATGCAAGCTGTTGATTTTCCGTTCAGCGTTATCGTGGTGCCGTCCATTACAATATCATATCCCCGCATTTTGGAGACTGTATCATCATGATCAAACACGTTCACTTTTACAAAATCGACTCGCGGATCATTCAGCCACTCAACAACCTTCATGCCTTCTTCTTCATTGAAATCTGCTACTGTAATTTTTTCAAATTCGGAATGCTCCACTAAATCTAAAATCGCTTCTCTGCAAATTTTTCCAGCTCCGCCTAAACAAAATACTTTCACAGTTTCACAGCCCCTTCTGATGATGTCTCTTTAATTGCCGTTAATAATCGATCTATATCTTCGGGGAAGACCTCGCCGATGTTTCCGATTCTGAAGGTGTCCAGTTTAGAAATTTTCCCAGGATAAATGACAAATCCTTTTTGCTTTAACGCTTCATAGAATCCTTCAAATGTAAACGAAGCGCCTTTAGGATACAAAAATGCCGTAATGATCGGGGACTGGTTTTCTTGATTCAGCAATGGAGCAAAGCCCATACTCTGCATTCCCTCAACAAGCCGGTGCTGATTTTCCTTATAGCGCTCATATCTTGCCAAAACACCGCCCTCTTCTTCAAGCTCAACCAGTGCCTGAAAAAAAGCTCTCACAACATGTGTCGGTGACGTAAATCGCCATTTTCCATTATGTTTTTCCATTGTTTCAAATTGATCATATAAATCAAGAGACAGAGATCTTGCATTTCCTTTACATGCAGCAAGCTCTTCTTTTTTCGCAATGATAAATCCAAAACCAGGAACACCTTGAATGCATTTATTAGCGCTGCTGATCAAATAATCGATTTTCAAGGCGGAGACATCAATCGGAATTCCGCCAAAGCTGCTCATTGCATCAACGATCGTGATTAGTCCATGCTCCTTTGCGAGACGGCTTATATCTTCAATCGGATTCAGCATTCCTGTTGTCGTTTCACAATGCACGACAGCAAGATGTGTAAGATCTTTATGCGTTTCAAGCAATTCTTGTATGGATTCGATATCGAGAACGGTTTGCTCATCTGATCTGTAAATGATCGTAGGGATCCCCAGGATAACCGCCATATCAGCGATTCGTTCGCCATATGCTCCGTTGCATGCAACGAGGAGCTTCCCATTTTCTTTCGGGATCACGCTTGAAATGACAGATTCAACGGAAAACGTTCCGCTTCCCTGCATAAGAACAGCCGTGTATTCTTCTGAACCGGGTGCTGCAAGAGCTGTTAATCTCATTCTAATATCCTGAACGATTGCGTTATAATCTTTATCCCACGTGCACCAATCCTTTAGCATTGACTCACGGACGGTTTTTGAAGTGGATAAAGGTCCAGGTGTTAACAGCAAGTATGGATTATTCATGTTCTGTCAGTCCCTTTTCTATTTTTTCCAGTAAAGGAATCAGTTCTGCAAATTCATTCAGCACATAATGAGCACCAGCTCCATAGAAACGGTCCCTGACTTCATCCATCTTTTCCTTTAACTCGTCCTGGTCAAGCCTGCTCACTTCATCTTCCGTCAATCCAAGCTCATTGCTTCCAAGAATCACTCCTACTGCCCACATGCCAGCGTTGATGCCTTCTTTCATGTCTGAAACGGTATCACCGACTTTTACGAGTTTGTTCATTGGATAAATGCCCATCTCGATTGCATTCATGTAGGTCATCCATGGATATGGGCGGCCCGCTTTTACATCATCAGGAGTAAAAAGATAATCGGGAAAATATCCTTTTTCCTTTGCGTGAGGCGCCACAATTTTCATCATTTCTTTTGTGTATCCTGTAGTAGAGCCAATTTTCAAGTCTTGCTCTCGAAGCTTTTGTATCGTTTGAATCACGCCTGGCAGCGGCGTTGTAAATTGCGGAAGAATGTCAAATATAATCCTTTCAAACTCTTCGTACATTTTTTCAATATCCTGTTCAGTCGGTTCCTGCCCATGAACAGTTACCCATTCTTCTTTAATACGCGGCATTTCGCATAGTGCTCGTATATGATCAATTTTTAATAATCCCATCGGTTTGCGCGCTTCCTCTGCTGTAATGCTCACTTCCCGATTCAGAAAAACTTCTATAAACACCTGAAGCGGAGCAAAGCATCCATAATCAACCGTTGTTCCTGCCCAATCCAAAATGACTCCTTCAATTTTCCTCATTTATAGTTCCTCCTTCAGTGATTTACGATTTTTCATCCATTTTACAATCAGTTCATAGGTAACCCTGACAAGAATGTTCGTTGCAACAATTAATATACTCATAGCAGCGGCTGAAGCTAGATTTCCGGCATCATCCATATTGACGATCGATACTGCAGCAAGCTTAAAATCTGCTGTATATAGGAATATGACCGCTGAAACTGTCACCATTGCGTTCACAAAATAATACATTGCTACTTCAAGAATGGCCGGCAGACACATTGGAATCGTCACCTTCATGAAGGTTTGATAAAACGGAACACCCATAGACTCTGATACGAGCTCAAATTCTTTGTCCAGTTTTTTCAGTGCAGTTGTTGCGGTAATAAACGAAACAGAATAAAAGTGAACAATATTTGCAATGACAATAATGGCAATGGTTCCGTACAGAAAATGAAACGGATTTGCTATCGTATATCCAAAGATTGATAGATTTTGCTTGCTGAAAAAAAAGATGTACCCAAGTCCAATGACAAGACCAGGAACTGCAAGAGGAATAAGAGATAAAAAGGTGCTCAATTTCCGGAGTCCAATCATTCCTCTGAATTTTTCAATCATATAAGCAAAAATGAACGTAAAAATCGTTCCGAAGATTGCTGTCAGAACCGCTGCAAGCAAACTATTTTTATAAGCTGTTAAGCCATCGCCCGTAAAACTGTCAAAGGCAAAATGCTCTAATGTAAATGTCATGTTATATGGCCATATTTTCACGCTGGCAGCAATGAAAACAGCTAAAAACAGAACGCAAACGGCTAATGAAATGCCAGAGCAATAGAGAAATGCTAAACGGTCTCTTAAAGGATTTCGTTTTATTTGATAAGGAACTGCTTTTGAACTGGCGGCACCTTGTTGTTTCCGCTGCGTAAGCTGGTCAACGGCAAAAGCGAGTAACGCCGGAAGCATGAGAATCATGCCTACTGTGGCACCCATCCCCATGTTTTGCTGGCCGATGACCTGCTTATAGACATCTGTCGCAAGAACGTTATATTGTCCGCCTACTATTTTAGGAGCCCCGTAATCTGTAAAACTCAGAGTAAACACGACAAAAATAGAACTGATTAAGCCGTACTTCGCCGATGGAAGTGTAATGGTGAAAAACTTGTTTATCCCGCTTGCGCCCATTGAGTCAGCTGCTTCATATAGTCGCTGATCGGCACCTGATAAGGCAACCATTAAAATCAGAAATGCTTGTGGAAAGGTGTAAATGGTTTCTGCCATAATGATTCCGATTGGGCCATATAAATCGATCTTAAACCCGGGAATCGTTTCAAAAAATCCATTTGTAATTAATCCTTGATTGCCAAATAGATACATTAAGGCAATTCCGTGCATCATCGTAGGTGCAAATAACGGAAGCAAAGCAGAATAGCGAAAGATTGCTTTTCCATATACGTTTGTCCGGGTGATTGCAAATGCATAGACAAATGCCAGACTTACTGCAAGGATGGTCGTGATGCTTGAAACAAAGACTGTATTTTGCAGAGATTGAACTAGAATTTCCGATTGAAAGTAGCTGACAAAATTCTGCAGTCCAATAAAGATGCCATCACTGTCAATAAATGCTTGTACAAACAACATCAGTAATGGGAGCACCAATACAGCAGCAATAGCTAAAAGCGAGAAGATCAACAGCAAACGCTGCAGCCATTCATTTAATCCTGCTTTTTGCCGTTTACGTTTATTCGTTGAAAGCTTTGAATGAGCATTGGCCATTCGCATCTCCATTTAGACAACCACCTGTTCTTTGTAGGCTAACAATCGATGATCCGGCAGCGAAATCTTCAAAGATTTCCCCTTCGAAAGATCCATGCAGTGCGCCATATGAGCCGATAAATCAACAAGCAGATTCTGATTGAACAGCTTCGAGTCTTTTTCAGTAATTTTCACTTTCACCCGATAGACTGGACCTTTGAATTCAACTGACTGAATTACTGCATTTGCTCCGTCATCATTTGTAACCTGGACATGCTCTGGGCGAATCGCCATCATTTGGTTTGTGTTTGAATTCAAGAAATTCATAGAGCCGATAAAGTTCGCTACAAATGGCTGATTCGGCTGATGGTACACTTCTTGTGGAGTACCCGCCTGCATGATTTGAGCATGATTCATGACGACAATCCGATCTGCCATTGTTAATGCTTCCTCCTGATCATGCGTAACCATAATCGTTGTGATCCCAATCTTTTCTTGAATGGCGCGAATTTCATAGCGCAGTTTTTCACGCACTTTTGCATCAAGCGCTGATAAAGGTTCATCCAGCAGCAGAAAGTCCGGCTCAAGCGCAATCGCTCTGGCAAGCGAAACCCGCTGTTGCATACCGCCTGAGAGCTGAGCAGGAAATTTGTCTTTAACATGCAGAAGATCAACTAGATTCAAAGCCTCCAGTGCTTTCTCTTTCACCGCTTTTTTCGGATACTTGCGCGTTTTTAGTCCAAATTCAATATTTTGAAGAGCAGTTAGATTTGGAAATAACGCATAGGATTGAAATACGATTCCGAAGTTTCGCTTAGCTGGCGGCAATTCTGTCATATCTTTTCCATTCACATAAACACGGCCTGCATTTGGTTCTTCAAGCCCTGCAATGATGCGCAGCAGGGTTGTTTTTCCACATCCGCTCGGACCGAGCAGACAAACAAATTCATTTTTTCTTATATCAAAAGATACATTGTTAAGAGCTGTAAACTGATTGAAGTTTTTACTTATTCCTTCAACCTTCAGATAGGAATTCGGCATCTTGACCCCAGCCTTTCTAATGGATTTGGCGGGAAACTAAGTTCCCGCCAATCCTCATTTTCTTACTCTTTTGGTTCTGCTTTTTCACCAAATTCTGCTTCCCACTTTTTAAGGATCATATCGCGGTTTTCCGCAGCCCAATTCAGGTCATTGTCCTTGTACATTTTGTCTTCTACACCCTCAGGGAATGCTTCAGTCTTTTCAAACTTGTTTTCCATTGTTGAAAATCCATTTGCATCATAATATTTCTTCATGACATCTTCTGTAATGGCCCAATCTAAGAAAGCTTTTGCAGCTTCTTCATTTTTCATCTCATTTTTAGCAATAAGACCATTCGCTTCAACATCCCAGCCCAAACCTTCTTCAGGGAGGATCACATCTACAGGAGCACCATCTTGTTTTTGAGTAACGCCGCTGTAAACTAATGAAATTCCAATTGGATACTCGCCAGCTGCAGATAACTTAGCAGGCTTTGACCCTGAATGGGTGTAAGTACCTATGTTTTCATGCAGCTTTTCCATATATTCATAGCCTTTTTCCTCGCCCATCATCTGCAGCCATGCATTGACTGTTAAGTATCCTGTTCCTGATGATGCAGGGTGAGGCATAACGATTAACCCTTTGTACTCAGGCTTTGTTAAATCTTCATACGTTTTTGGGATGGGCAGGTTTTTCTTTTCAAGCTCCACTTCGTTTACGACGATCCCGGTCATAAATGCTGTGTTTCCAACCCATTTTTCTGGCTGATTGGCATCTTTATATTCCGGAAGAATTTTATCTGAGCCCTTTGGAGTATAGCCTTCAAGCATTTCCTTTCCATCCAGCGCAAGCAGACTTGATGCTGCAAGTCCCCAAACAACATCTGCTTCAGTATCTTTTCCTTCTGCTAAAAGCTTGGCTGTAATAATTCCGGTTGAATCCCGAACAATATTTAAATCAATATTCGGGTATTTCTCTTCAAATGATTTTAAGTATTCTGGAATCAATTCCTCTTCAATTGCGGTGTAAACAGTCAGCTCACCTTCTGTTCCATTTCCGTTAGAAGCATTCGATCCGCAAGCAGTTAACAAAATAATTGACATAAGTAAAACGAAAAGCTTAAGAATATGGTTTTTCATTGTTTTTTCTCCCCGTTTCGTGATTTACCTTACAAATACAATATAAAACCACAATGTTAAGCACATATTAATGTGGAGTTAAGAAATTGTTTTGTGTGATTTATTGTTGTTTTCCATTGTTTTCAACTAATAAAGTGTAAGCAGGTAGACGCTAATATAACTCTTGGTGTGAAAAAGAAGGGCTGTCTATAAAGTCATTTTTTACTGACTTATTGGACAGCCCCTTCTTTTGGGAACTTGCTCAATCAAAAGTGGCAGCACTACGGCGTTTGATGCCACTAGCTGGACCTTGAGCTGTTAAAAGTGGCAGGGCTACTAGAACTGACGCCACTAATTATTTTCACAGAAAAGCAGGCAGGAAAAACAGAAGGTTTTCCTGCCTGCTTTATTTTAGGGACTTATCGGACAGCCCCTTTTCGTTTTTATAAACAAAAAGAACCTGCATATAAAAATGCAGGCTTCCAAAATTACATCTTACTCTCCGCTTTTTGAAGAAGAACATTTGCCAGGTCCGACAGGCTCTCTGTTGTTTTATTGATTTCCTGAATTGAATCAACAATAGCATCCAAATCGACTGTGTTTCTGCTGAACATCTCCATGTAATTCTCCATCTCCATCTTTACTGTGACAAGCCCGCTCCGTACTTGCTGGATTTGGGATTGAGAGGTTTGAGTGGACTCATTCATTGAGCTCATGATAGTGACGATTGTGTCCATATGCTTGTTGCTGTTTGAGATTAGGGCGTTGATTTCATTGCTTGTTCTTTTGGAATCCTCTGCAAGCTTTCTGACTTCGCTTGCTACAACGGCGAATCCTTTTCCGTGATCGCCTGCGCGTGCCGCTTCAATGGAAGCATTTAATGCCAGCAGGTTTGTCTGGTCAGCAATTCCTTCAATTTCTTTTGTCATTCTTGTGATTTTGTCCGAAATGCCTTTGAGGTCTCCAATTCCCTCAAGTGAGCTTTCCACTTTTGCAATAACCTCTCCAAACGCAGAAACCATTTCGTCCATTTGCTCTTCGTTTTTGTTCGTCAAGTTAAGAAGGTTTTTGCTGCTTTTTTGAGTGGATTGAATTTCTTCCCGGATTTGTTCAGCCTTTGAGCTTGTCTCATTCATGGTAGAGTCCGTAAGCTGAACAGATGCGGCCATCTCCTGGCTGATAGAAGAAAGCTCCCTTTGCAGGTTTACATTTTCTTCATTCAGCTCATTCAGCTCATTCATTCTTTTTTGCATATATTGATCCACAACAAGCTGTGAATCAAGATTTATAGCATGAGTGATTGCAAGCAGTGCCACAGAGAGTTTTTGCGGCTCAGTTTGAAGCACCTGAACGACCTTTGGAATCAGCAGAGTACTGATTGCTGAATATGTTGCCAAAAACCATGTAACAGGCAAGTGCGCTCTGTTATGCGTGCCTCCGATGCGGTTTCTCATCTCAAAGAACTGTTCATCCATTTCACCGCTCAGCAGGCTTTTAAAATAATCAACAAACACAGCTTTTAAACGCGCTCTTGTGGAGTGGTCCCCCGCAATCCTGCTTAGTACAGGCTGCTTGTATAAGTGATTCAGCACTGTTTCAAGGAGTTCATCGAGGAGAGGCATGACAACAGGCTTCAGTTCCTTTAATGTTTCGAGCTGTTCATTTGTATAACCCATGTAAGCAAGCCTCGAAGACAATTCTTTATCTTCAACAACTACCATATGTTTATCTTCAGGAAATCCCATGACAGGATTGAATGTTTCTGCCGGTTGTTTTTTTGAGAAAAGTGTCAGCATGCTAAGTACCCCTTATTTTCAATTAGTGAAATAACGTTCAATTTATAAAAACGACATTCTATTCCTACTATCGGCAGAAAAAAATAAAACTAAAGTCCCGAAAACAATAAAAAAAGCGCAAATCTTCTGCGATCTGCACTTTGTTCTCACCTTATGTACCCCTGCAAGCTTTATTGAACAAGGGAATGCTTAAATGCATATATAACCGCTTGTGTGCGGTCCTGCACGTCAAGCTTGCTTAAGATATTGCTGACATGTGTTTTCACTGTTTTTAATGCAATAAATATTTCATCGGCAATTTCCTGATTTGTTTTTCCTTCTGCAACGAGCAGCAGAATTTCCATTTCCCGTGCGGTCAGTTCGTCATGAGGATGGTGAACAGGTTTTTGACGCATTTTCATCATCATTTTCCCGGTGACCTCCGGTTCGAGAACAGATTGCCCATGGAATGTATTCCGGACTGCATTTGCGATCTCGCTTGCTTTGGATGTCTTCAGCATATAGCTTGTTGCACCTGCTTCAAGGGCAGGATACACTTTTTCATCATCCAGAAAGCTTGTGACAATAATGATTTTCGCTTCAGGCCATTTCTCAATGATTTGTCTCGTTGCTTCAATCCCGTCCATTCCTTCCATGACAAGATCCATTAAGATAATATCAGGACGGAGTTCGAGAGCAAGTTCGATTGCTTTAAAGCCGTTATCGGCTTCACCCACTACTTCAATGTCGCTTTGAGCGGCTAAATAGGAGGAAACACCGATCCGCACCATTTCATGATCATCTACAAATAAGACTTTAATCATTATTCTCACCCCTTACAACTGGTATTTTCACTTCAAGCTTCGTTCCTTTTCCGGGGAAGCTGACAATTTTCATCGTGCCTCCAAGCAGGGCTGCTCTTTCGTGCATATTCTGAAGGCCATAGCTTCCTGTTTTTGCAGCATCGACTTTAAATCCTGCGCCATCATCCATTACTCTAAGCAAAATCAAATCATCCCGTTCAATAAAAAGCACTTCAAGTGTTTCTGCTTTTGAGTGGCGAAGTGTATTTGAAACACATTCCTGCAGGATGCGGAAAAGGTGATCTTCAATTCCTTTATCAAGCTTCATTTCTTCCATTTTCCATGAAATCTCCATCGGAACCTTCTGCTGCAGCTCTTCTAAGAGTTCCTGCATCCCTTCATTGAGCGTTTTTCCCTTGAGGGCTGCCGGTCTGAGATGCAGGAGCAGAGCCCTCATTTCAAGCTGGGATTGATGAATCATCTGCTCAACCATGCTTAATTGTTTATTTTCTGCTTCGCTGCGATGATCTGCTGATTCATTAACGGCTGACATCATCATAGATGCGGCAAAAAGCTGCTGACTGACTGAATCATGAAGCTCCCTTGCAAGCCGGTTGCGCTCTTCGGAAACGATTTTCTGTATGCGTTTCTCCTGTTCTTCTGCTTTTTCATTTGCGAGCTTTTGAGAAAGCTTTGTTTGCTCTGTCATATGCTTTTGAAGATTGCGCAGATGCTGCCAGAGCTTTTCAAATTCTCCTGACTTTCGGTTAAAAGAGGCATCTGTGAATTTTCCCTGCTCCAGCTGTGAAAGTCCATCTGACAGCTGAACAATATCGCTTCGCAGAAATATACCCGAGAGCAGGCCAAGAAACATGCCTATCAGCAGACTGACTGCAGGAACGAAATAGATAAAAGGGAGATCAAGCATTTCACTTTGCCATAAGATGCTCCAGTCATTCAGCGGAAACATGACAAAAAAACTGACAGATAAGAAGACGAGAACGGAAAAAGAAATGGCTGCACCTAAAGCCATGTGGCGAAAAATGCTGCTCATATCCTTTTCACCTCTAAATCACCGACAATCGAAGATGTCACCACTTTTACCTTTTGCACGGCATCCTCGTAGCCTTTTGTCTGATACGAAACAACTTGATTAAAGACCTTTGGCTCTCGATGTTCAAAGATGGATACAGCTCCGGCCCATGAAGAATGCTGAAACGCTGCATCAAGCTCATATGGGAGGAGGATTTTCACATTTCCGATAACATTCCGGATCACAATGATGCATTCTTCCTTCGGCAAAACGGTATTGCTGAGATCAATAATTGTGTCTCCGATTCCGCTTTGGATATTAATATCATTCCATTCATAGATTTCTTCAGCAGAAGTCTGCTGACCAAAAACATTGTTGCTGAACAATGGCTTCTTATAAAGGACATCTTCTTTTTTCAGTAAAATCGACTCTTTTATTTCAGGTGTAATAACCGCAGGTGTTTTCTTAGATTGACGGTATTGAAACAATAAATAAATGGCGATTGCGAAAATCAGAAATTTGACCGCCCATAAATTCATGACTGTGATAACCAAACTGATTAAGCCAAACCAAAAGAGAAGTTTCCCCGTTTTTCTGGCAAGGCGTTTTTTCCCAAGATAGATGCAGATGGATGAGAAAATCAGAAAAAAGATAAGCCCACCATGATCAAACAGGACTTCAAGCATTAACAGAACGATTCCAATGAGCAATATATACGTCATCATATCAGCGTTCGCTTTTTTGAGCATATGGGCTTACCTCCTTGCGTCCTTGTTTTAAAAAGGCGCAGAAATCTACGCCTTCTTTAGAATACCATGTTTTTATTGTGCAATAGAATCTTCTTTTTTAAGTTCTTTTTCAAGCTGTGCAATTCTTCCATCAATTGTATTGCGGTGATAGCCTGTGTTGACCTGGTGCTCTAAGCGGTCAAGATAGTTTTCCATCTCGTCAAAGCGTCCATAGGAACCGGCTGAATAGCTGCTGCTGTCTAATACTTTGTTCATGCGGTGAGAGGCCCGGGCTGTATTTTCATGGCCCATCAGTTCCATGCGCTTGATATACATGTCCTTTAGTTTATGCTTCATTTCTTCATACTTGCGTTCAAGATCTTCTAATTGACGGGTTACTTCTTTGAGGGACTCGTTCAGTCTTACTGTCCGCTCCTGATATTGGTCATGTTCTCTCACTGCAAATTCGTGCAGTTCTGTTTCGCCGGCCTGTGCTGCAATTTCTGCCTGGCGCTTGCGTTTTTCAGTAAGGTGCTCTGCCTCCTTATATTCGCGGGTGAATTCTTCTTTTAATAAATACTGTCTTTCGACGAGCTTGCGGACCTTATCTGTTTCCTGCTCACATTCTCTTAAGTACTGATTCAGCATAGCGATTGGATTCTTCTGTTCTTTTTGATCCAGTATTTCGTGAAAATCTGCAGTGATTGTTTCCTTGATTCTTGTAAATAAATGACTCATTTATTTCCTCTCCTCTTTCTGTTATTGGTTTTTTTTCATTTCTGCCCATTGTCTTTCAAAATTAGTGAATGGGTCGTTTGATTCTTTAAAAGATGACTTTTCTTTGTTGTTCCACTTTTTATAGACAACATACAGGATGTAAGCTGCGACTGCGCCAAGCACGGCTGGCAGATTTGATGCCGATGCACATAAGGCAATAATTCCGAAGATTGCCCAGAAAACTTTCATTCCAGTTGAATCCGTCTTCATGAATCCTTTATACGAGTAATAGAGAATAACAAGACTGATGGCCAGCGCAAGCATTGGGGCCAAATTTGCAAGCAGGACTATGGCTGCAATACCCCCTGCGATCAATAAACCGAATTTTTTCATTTTCTGTTCCTCCTTTCTATATCTCTATCCTACCTTCCCTGCCGTTTTCCCATAACGAGCCTGAGCTTTATTTTGAACTAAGACCTGAGGCGTAGCAGGCCATGAGACCACACTTCTCCTTACTATCTCGTCTAATATATTAAATTTTTACATAATTTTAAAAATTCCCTCTTGTCCAATACTTATTTCCTTGTTATCATAATGAACATTCAACTATGAAATTACAGGAGGCATTTTTGTGAAAAAACAATATTTGATTGGAATCCTTATTTTTATCCCATTTTTACAGATTATCTTGCTTCCTTTTGTAAACAGGATTGATCCGATCATACTCGGGCTGCCGTTCCTGCACTTCTGGCTTTTCCTGTGGATCGCCCTGACTCCTTTATGCACGTGGGGAATCTTTAGAATTCAAAAGAAACAGGGAGGTCTTGAATAATGCAGCAAGGAAATGTTACAGCACTCAGTATTACAATTTTCATCATTTTAACGGTTGTTTTAATTGGTTTTTTAGCCGGACGTGATAAAGCTTCAAGAAGCTCTGTTGAAGAGTGGTCGGTTGGCGGCAGAAAATTTGGAGGACTGCTTGTCTGGTTTTTAGTAGGTGCCGATCTATACACCGCTTATACTTTTCTAGGTTTAACCAGTACAGCTTTTCAGGCCGGAAGCATTGCCTTTTTCGCTATTCCTTATTCTGTTCTGGCATACTTTATCGCTTATTTTTTTCTTCCAAAGCTTTGGAAGGTGGCAAAAGAATTTCAGCTGACAACACTTGCCGATTATGCACGCGAGCGCTTTGACAGCAAGCTTCTTTCATCGTTAATTGCCATCGTCGGCGTACTTATGCTGATTCCTTATATTGATTTACAGCTAAGCGGCATTATGGATACTTTACGTGTTGCAGGTACTGGTTATATCAATGTAACAGTGGTTGTCATTACCTCTTTTTTCTTAGTTGCACTGTACACATTTTTCAGCGGGATCAAAGGTCCAACTTACACAGCCATTATTAAAGATGTTCTTGTATGGGCGATCATGCTTTTCATGGTTGCATCTCTTCCTATCATTCACTTCGGGGGATGGACACCGATGATTGATAAAGTGGTGACAGAGGCGCCTCAGCTTTTAACGATTCCTGAATCAGGACCAAAAGGATTAATGTGGTTCTCAAGTGCGGCCATTGTTTCTTCTCTTGCCCTGTTCATGTGGGCGCATGCTGCTACAGGTGTATTTACAGCAAAAAGTGCAGATGCCATTCGCAAGAATTCGATTTTTCTGCCTTTATATAATGTTGTTTTAATCCTTGTCATCTTCTTGGGATTCATTGCATTCCTTGTCCTTCCCGGAGATACGGATCCGCGTTTTGCATTGCTGACGCTGATTCAGACATCCTATGGCGGGGTAGCACAGGGCCTTGCCTATTCAACCATTGCCCTTGCTTCTCTCATTCCGTGTTCCATTATGGCTATTGGCGCATCGAATTTATTCGCCAATAATATCTATAGAGATTTAATCAATCCTAATGTAAAGCCTGCAAAGCTTACACTAATCACGAGAAGTATGGTATTTCTGGTCATCGGTTTAGCCTTAATCTTCGGGTTATTATTTCCGACAGCTCTTGTATCACTGCAGCTGCTTGGTGTTTCCGGGATGGTTCAGATCTTCCCTGCAATCGTACTCAGCCTCTTCTGGCAAAAGCAGACGAAGGAAGCAACCATTATCGGTCTGCTCGTTGGATTAGCAGTAACATTCACAGTATATGGTACAGGCCTATCGTTTGGAGTTTATGAAGGCTTCTGGGGGTTATCAGCAAACTTCCTGACTCTATTCATCTTAAATCCGATTTTTTCAGCAAAAACAAACCATGTTTTCAACTACCTTTTTCTTAAGAAAAATGAGCATGACGCTATAAGAAAAGGCGCTTAACAGAAACAGGTGCATTTCTTCATGAGATGTACCTGTTTTTTTCCTTTATAATGAAAGAAACAACCTAAGGGGAAAAATGATGGAAATTCGTTTAAACTATTCGAATGACGCGGTGCTGCGCGAAGCATTATATTCATTATTTAAAGAAGTATTCGGAATTGAATCCTACCTGCTTGAAGACTTTTACAGCAAGGGATATTGGAATGATACTTACCAGCCATTTTCTTATTTTCATGAAGGACGTGCGGCTGCAAACACCTCCATGTTTGAGTTGCCTTTCATCATCAATGGAGAATTGGTCCAAACAGCCGGGATTCAGTCAGTCATGACCCACCAAGACTATCGCGGGAATGGACTAATGAAGGATCTTTTTCGGATGATGCTTGCTGAAATTGATGCCAGATATGATCATTCATTTTTAATGACAGAAGAGCCAGAGCTATACACCCGCTTTGGATTTAGAGTGATAAAAGAACATACTTTTGCATTGGACTTTGCTCATATTCCAAAGCAAAGCGAGCTTAGAAGGATGAATTTTTTTGCTGAAAAGGACCTATTCATGGCATTATTTAAAAACCGGCAGCCTCTTTCCGAAGTGTTCTTTCCGCTTCATTATGAATCTTCGTTTGCCTTGAATATGTATCAGCCCGCGTGGCATGAAAAACTTTATTATTCCCGCAAGTTAAATTGCATGCTTGTGTTTGAAGTGAAAAATCAGCTATTAAACCTATACGATGTTATAGGTCCCAAACTCCCATCACTTTCAGCATTATGCGATGAAATTCCTGAACCTTTTCAAAAAATTGAATTTCACTTTGTTCCAGATGCATTTGAAATACAGCAAGTACAAGCTGTGAAATCAGATAACACAATGGTATTAATGGCGAGACCTTCACTTCTATCAGATAATCCATACATAAAACTTCCGGTCACAGCCTCCTTTTAAAGTGGTTTCCTTAATTGCCAATAAGGGGATAATAAGATAAAAGCGCACTATTTTCTTACTACCACTTATATAAGGAGGCTATCCCCACTATGAATCTATCTGGCAAAGTTGCAATTGTTACCGGCGCAAGCTCCGGCATTGGAGAAGCTGCCGCGATAAAACTTGCTGAACAGGGAGCAAAAATTGCTCTCTTAGACATAAAAGAAGAAAATGCCAAAAAAGTGAAATCGGCCATTGAGGCCAAAAATGGAGAGGCCATCATCGTTGAGTGCGATGTATCCGATGCAGAACGAATGGAAAGCAGCTATCAAAAAGTCTTCAGCACTTGGGGACAAATCGATATTGTGTTTGCTAACGCAGGAATCAACGGCAGATGGACCCCTATTGAGGATCTTTCTCCCGAGGACTGGGATCAAACAATCAACACGAATTTAAGAAGCACCTTTCTGAGTGTCAAATATGCGATTCCCTATATGAAAGAAAAGGGCGGAAGCATCATCATCACCAGTTCTATTAATGGCAACCGCTTATACCGTGGATTTGGCCGCTCAGCCTACAGCACGTCAAAAGTAGGGCAGGTTGGATTCGGAAAAATGGCCGCCCTGGAGCTTGCAGGATATAAAATCCGGGTCAATATGATCTGTCCTGGAGCCATTGAAACGAACATCGACAGCAATACCTTTGCTGAAGAAGAAAATATCGAAAAGGTGGAGATTCCGGTCGAGTTTCCAGAGGGTGAGCAGCCTTTAGAAAAGAAAGCCGGCTCTCCTGAGCAAGTAGCCGATCTCGTTTATTTCCTCGCCTCCGATTTATCAAGTCATATCACTGGAACAGAAGTCTATATTGATGGAGCAGAATCATTGCTTTAACCTGCAGCACCTTCTATAAAGAAGGTGTTTTTTCGGATAAAAAAGCTTCATTTGGACCAAAATAAACCTCTAATCTGTGCAAAAGGAGGGTTTACCTTGACTAACAAAAACGATAATCGTGAATCCAAAAACAAATACCCGAACAACAAGAAGCAGGATGCTGAATTCTCTAAAGAGATCAACATCCGAAGTGAAGAAACGAAAAAAGATCTGAAATAAGAAAAGCGGAACCGACTGGTTAGACCCGACAGACAGATAAGAATTCACCCGAAAAGTCCGGGGTTGACTTTTTGGGGGAATTTGTTCTGGCCGAGGGGCTAGGAGGTGGAGCTGGACAATAAGAAAAGCTGAACCGACTGGTTACAACCAGCAAAATACTACACTCTCAGGTCTCTCAAAAAAGCAAACAGCCCGGAAAGAAATTCTTTCCGGGCTGTTTTAAATCCACTTATTGCTGCTTCGCATTTTCTATTTCTTCAACCATAAGCGAAAGTTCTTCCCAGCGCTCCATTGTTGCTTCAAGCTCAGCATCAATTGCCTGCTGCTGCTCCATGAGCTGCTGAATCTTGCCATAGTCGCTGCCGCTTGAAGCGATTTGGCCTTCAAGCTCTTCTCTTTTTTCTTCCAGTTCTGCAATCTTATCTTCAATAACATCCCATTCCTGCTGCTCTTTATAAGAAAGTTTTTTTCGCTGTTTTGGAGCTGAAGCTGCCTCCTGTTTAGGAGCAGGGGCCGCACTTTCAGCCTCTTTCATTTTTTTCTTTGCATCCATAAAGTCTGAATAGCTGCCTTGATAACGGCTGACTGCTCCGCTGCCTTCAAACACAAGGAGATGATCCACTACCCGGTCAAGAAAATAACGGTCATGGGATACGGTGACGACAACACCGGGAAATTGATCAAGATAATCTTCAAGGACGCTTAGTGTTTGTGTGTCTAAGTCATTTGTAGGCTCATCCAGGAACAGAACGTTTGGCTCTTGCATTAGTACCTTAAGCAAATACAATCGGCGGCGTTCACCGCCTGATAGCTTGCGGATATATGTCCACTGCATCGATCTCGGGAACATGAAGCGTTCAAGCATCTGCTCGGCTGTGATCGTCTGATGATCGACTGTCTGCACAACCTCCGCGACTTCTTTGATATATTCGACAACGCGCAAATCTTCATCCATTGCCTCATGATCCTGAGTGTAATAGCCGATTTTGACGGTTTCGCCAATTTCTACGTTTCCGCTGTCAGGCTGAATGCGTCCTGCTATGATATTCAATAGCGTCGACTTTCCGCTTCCATTAGGTCCGATAATACCAAGTCTCTCTCCCGGAACAACGAGATAATTTACATTTGTCATTAAGGTGCGGTCCTGAAAAGCTTTTGACACATTTTCAAGTTCAATGACTTTTTTCCCTAGTCTTGTTGACCCGATGGCAAAATCCACGCTCTGTTTTGCTGCCGGTCCTTCCTGATCCTGAAGGTCTTCCACACGTCCGATGCGTGCTTTTTGTTTCGTTGTACGGGCCTTAGCACCTCGTCTAAGCCAGGCTAGCTCTCTGCGCAGGAGGTTTTGGCGTTTGCTTTCAGACTGCTCGGCATTGAACTCGCGCTCTGCCTTTTTCTCCAGAAACACTTCGTAGTTTCCCTCGTAAACATAAAGCTTGCCATATTCTAATTCGAAAATTTGGTTTGTTACCCGGTTAAGAAAATAACGGTCATGTGTCACCAGCAATATGGAGCCTTTATATTGCGCCAAAAAAGACTCCAGCCATTCGATTGTTTCATTATCCAGATGGTTTGTAGGCTCATCCAGAATCAGCAGATCTGCCGGCTGAATCAAAGCTTTTGCAATGGCCACCCGTTTCTTTTGGCCCCCGGATAAAAGCCTGACTGGTTTTGAAAAATCGGAAATACCGAGACGGGTCAGAACAGTTTTCGCAACCGTACTTGCTTCCCACGCATCATTTTCGTCCATTTTTTGCTGCATGGAAAGAAGCTTGGACTGTTTTTTTTCATTAGCCGGATCTGCTTCCAACTCAGAAAGAGCAAGTTCATAATCCCGCATCGCCCTCATGATGAGCGAGTCTCCGTAATAGATCTGCTCAAGGACAGTCAATTCTTCCTCAAGCTCTGGCTGCTGAGGAAGGTATTCAATATGAAACGAATTCGCATGAATCATTTTTCCTTCTTCAACTGTCTCAAGCCCTGAAAGATATTTCAAAAGGGTTGATTTCCCTGTTCCGTTTGTCCCGATTAAGCCAATTCTCTGCCTTTCAGCAATTGAAAAAGAAATATGGTCAAACAGTGTTTTTTCACCGTATGTTTTATATAAATTCTCTACAGAAAGAATGCTCATTTACGTATCCGCCCTTATACAATATTTCATTATATTGTACAGCAGTTAGATGCAGAAAAACTAGCATAACATCTTTTTCCTTAATTTATGATAACCGGGAGCCAGAAATAAACGCCTAACACAATAATAAGGATGCAGACAATGTTCATCCAGAAACCGGCACGCACCATGTCAGAGATCTTCAGGACATCTGCACCAAATACCGCTGCATTGGGCGGTGTTGAGATAGGCAGCATAAATGCACATGAAGACGCAAGTGCAGCTACAGCCATTAATCCGTAAGGCTGAACACCGATTGCAAGGCCAAGACCGACTGTGATCGGAATAATCATGTTGGAAACCGCTGTATTAGACATGATTTCCGTCATAAACAAGATTGCTGCTGTTAAGATAATGATAATCAGCAAATATGGAAAAGCTTCAAGAAGATTTAATTTGCTTCCAATCCATTCTGTCAGTTTGGATGCAGAGAAACCTTCCGCAAGTGACAGCCCACCTCCGAATAATAAGAGCAGCCCCCAAGGCAGCTGTTTCATGTCATTCCACTCAAGGAGCCTTTCTCCTTTTTTGCTCGGAATCAAGAAAAGAAGCAGTGCTCCAAAAATGGCAATTGCAGTATCCGAGACAGCGAATGGCAAAATAAACTTAAACATCCATAAGAAAGCGGTTACTAAAAACACCATTCCTACCCACTTCTCCTCTGTACTCATGGAGCCAAGCGCCTTTAAGTCCTTTTTAATAAAATCTGTTTCCTTGCCGTTTTCAAATTCCACTTTAAATTGCAGCTTAGTCAGATAGAAATAAAGAATCACAAGCAAAATGACCGTGATTGGAAATCCAAATAAGAACCACTCAAAAAACATAATTTCCCGGTCGAGCATTTCCCGTGACATGGCAGCAAATACTGCATTCGGTACAGATCCAACAAGTGTCGCAAGCCCTCCTATAGAAGCGGCATACGCAACAGATAATAGAATGGACTTACTGAATTGGTGAAAGGATTCTCCTTTTAATATTTCCTTTGCTTTTACCTCTTTTATCAAGGCAAGCGCAACAGGAAGCATCATTAAGGCAGTTGCTGCGTTTGAGATCCACATGGAAAGAAAGGCTGTTGCTAAAATCATCCCAAGAACGATTCTATGACTCTCTGTCCCGATGATTTTTAAAATATATAGGGCAATCCGCTTATGTAAGTTCCATTTTTCAATCGCTATGGCGATAATAAATCCGCCCATGTACATAAAGACAGTCGGATTCCCGTAGGCTTTTGCAGCCGAATCAATATCAAGCCCGCCCATGATAGGCAAGAGGATCAGCGGCATTAACGATGCAGCCGGAATCGGGATTGCTTCGGTAATCCACCAGATGGCAATCCATGCTGTAACAGCCAGAACAGCTCGCGGAGCATGTGAAAGCTCTGCTTCAGGTATTAGGAAAAATAAGAGTAAAAAACTGATCGGCCCAAGAAACAAACCTATTAACTTGGGTGTTGTATACACTTTTGCTTTCATCATTTCTTCTCCACCTCCACCTTCCAATTTCTACAGGAACCTACAAATACCTTTATTTATTTCCAAGGAAATGTCGAATTGAGGTAAGGCTAGCGCACAAGCTGGACTAATCTCCTAAATTCCTAAATAAAAAAAAGAGAGGACATAAACTGCCTCTCTCCGTCTTACTTGTTTTGTTCAACATTCAGCTCAATTAAATTCCCATCCGGATCACAGCAGTAGATCTGATCAAAACCGCTCACTCCGTTTACATCTTCACGATATTCTATATGATGCTCAATAAGCCATTCTAAAGCTTCTTTATAATTACCGATCCTAAGTGCAAGATGACCTTCTCTGGAATTCAGGGTATGCTGCTTTCTCAGCGTTTGCGAATCTTCATCCACAATAAGATGAATCTGCTGTGAGCCGATTTCGTACCAGGCACCGTCAGAATCAAATGGCGGCCTTTCCAATTCTTTTAAACACAATATGTTTTCATAAAAATGCTTTGCCATCTCAAGATTGGTTACAGAAAGACTCACATGCTGAATAGATTGATTAAGAATCATAACAAACACCCCAATTAGTTTATAGTGTATTTCCTGCAGCAGGAATTGGATGCTCGGCCAGCAGCCTCGCCAAGTGAACTAAATTTAAACTCATCGTTCTCGTATTCTTGATAGTAAATGGGTTTTCTTTCCCTGCTTCCATGTAAGAAGGACCTGGACCTGCTTCTCCAACCCAATAGACATCGGCATTAGGCGGGATAAGAAATCCGATGTGCTGCATTCCGTATAAAATCGAACGGGCTGCTTCCTTCGCGCCATCTTCGTTTCCTGTTACAGCCACGCCTCCTACCTTATTATAATAAATAGACTGTCCTTTTGCATTCGTTTCACTGCTTGACGCATAAAGTCTTTCCATAACAAGAGAAGCAATGCTGCTCTTTTCTCCAAGCCAAAGGGGAGTGCCAATCACAACAATATCAGCATCGGCTATTTTCTTCATAATCAGAGGCCATTCATCGCCTCGTCCCATATCTTCTGCCATTCCAAATGCAATATTGTAGTCCGATATGCGCAATTCTTCCGTTTGAACATGTTCATTTACCATGTGTTTTTGCGATTGTCTCATTAAGGATTCCGTGTTGGAAGGTTCGTTTCCTTTTTTTAAAGAACAATTTAAGTAGAGAGCTTTCAGCATGATCCAGTCTCCTTTTCAATTCATTTATAGTAATCTATTTGCCTTTTTCTTATTCCATCAAACATTAAAAGCCTCCCGCTGCTGCTTGGGAGGCTTAAAGGTATTTCTTAGTTCCAGATGGCATCCGCCCATTCAGGGTGATCAATGAATGGATTCCGGTTATATTGATAGTCTTTGTAGATGATGTCGTTTCTTCTTCTTTCCCGTGCATCAACCGGATCTTGTCTGTGCCATTCAAGCAAAACAGACATTTTCCCATGCAGCGGAGCTGATCCGTTATTCACATTATTGTTCAGCTCAAGATCCACCTCGCCGCTGTCTCCTTCATAACGGACAGCCATGTAAAATAACATTCTGGCCACATCACCTTTAACAGCGTCTCTCGGCTCCCATGAATCAGAATCATAATAGTTACCTAAAGCTTCAGAGTGCTGTGTTCCTCCGTTATCAAAATCAAGATTGCCTCTTGAGCTGTTTACTGAAACATCCGTTGGTCTTAAATGATGGATATCGGTCCCGGCACCGGCACTTGTTCCAAAGTCGCCATGTGATTTCGCCCAAACGTGCTCTCTATTCCAATCATTCACATTTCCGCCGTTTGTAAGCTCGCTTTGTGATCTTCCAGTATATAGCAGGATGACGTTATTCGGATTGTTTGGGTCTTCATCTGTATTTCTGAGTGCTTCCCAGACATTGTCATAAGAAAGCTCTCTATGCTCGTCTATAATATTATGAAGTTCAGTCTTTAATGCTTCACCTGTTTTGCCGATGGCAGACTGATAATATGTGTCATCATAAGGAGATGGAGTCGGTTCCATTGGATCTCCCGGGTCCGTTGGATCAGTGGTTCCAGTTTGTTTTTCCATAGCTGCAGTACCCGTTATTCCTGTGTGCGAAAAATAGGCTGCAAGTTTTCCAGTTACTTTTATTTCCGTGCCTTTTAGAGAAGGGTTTGTTTTTAATCCAAATTGTGTTCTGAAAGAGGATGGTATTTGTACATAAATCATTTTAGTTGTACTTGTTTCTGATGGGGAATCCGCTAGAGCGAGTGCATAATCATTGGGATAGTTGCCTGTCACTACTGTGTTGGTGGCAGTCGGCTGGCCCACAACGTATCCTTTAACCGTTTTAACAGCAGCATTTTGATTGGCATTCGCCTGAGCAACAGAATATGGTGCTGTCCAAATCCCGTCCCCCGTTGAAGCTTGTGATGGCGAGACTTGAAACATAGGAATAAAAAAACTAAGCATCAGTGCCAGTTTTACGATCATTGCAGCATGTTTGTTTTTTAGCAAAATGGTATTCCTCCTCATTTATCTAATTGATTACGAAAATAGAATACTATGGAAACATTAACTATTTATGATGATTTTGTAAATTTACGTCATTATCCTGCTTTTTTGCAAAAGATGAGAGAATGAGACTAGTGCCCCCTGTATCAATAAGCACAAAAAAATACACCTCTGTCTGAAGTGCATCTTTTCCGCCTATTAGTGATTTTGATCTTTCATATGCCCAGCCTTGCGTTTATTTTTTCGTTTTACTCCAATTACGACAAAAACAAGTACGACAAACATCAGGATGACTCCGATATTTAAGAATCCGCCTATAAAAAGGAAGAAGTCCTTTAAAAATTCACTCATTTATTATCACCTCTTTTCCCTTTTTACCCCTATACGCAGATTAAAAACCCTTGTACAGAGAGTTTGAATGAATAGAAAAGAGGTATCAGTTTAAAATCACAAAGTTCTTCCATTCATATGGCAGAAGCATTTGATACTTGTCGGATAAAAAACGGTCATCAACAAGCACAATGGTTCCGGTATCTTTTTCAGAACGGATCAGTCTGCCGCCCGCCTGCAGCACTTTGTTCATCCCCGGGAAAACATAGGCATAGTCAAATCCGTTTTTTCCTGTCTGCTGAAAATAGGCTTTCATAATATTTCTCTCAAATCCTATCTGAGGCAAACCTACTCCAACAACGATGACCCCATTTAACCGGCTGCCTATCAGGTCAACACCTTCAGAAAAAATCCCTCCCATTACGGCAAATGCAATCATTGTCTTGCTGCTGTTTTCTTGGAATGCATCTAAAAAAGCTTCTCTCTCTGCTTCTGTCATCTGAGGCTGCTGAATCATCATTTCAAAAGGCGGATTCACCTCTGTCAAAGACTCATAAACTTCCTTCATATAAACGTAAGAAGGAAAAAAAATAAGGTGGTTTCCGCTTCGTTCTTCAAGCAGCTGTATAACCACTTGAGAGATTGGCTCCCTGCTTTTCTCCCTGTCATGATACCTGGTGGAAATCGGCTTAATAAAGACACCCAGGTTTTCTCTGGCAAATGGAGAGGGAATTTTCACTTGATAATCATCAGAAGTTCCTCCAAGCATGTCCATGTAAAAATGGATGGGAGAAAGCGTAGCTGAAAAATGGATACTTGAGCGAAACGGTTTTTTTATCTGTCCGAGAAGAAAAGACGGATCAAGACATAGCAGTTTAATCACCGTCTCTTTTCTATCAGCTTCTGCTGTCGTCACATATCTCTCATCATAGAGCTTCGACATTTTCATGAATGTCTGAGCCTGGAAATAGCAGTCCAGGAGAAGCTGCGACGGATTTCCCATTAAAAGCTCTTTCTCCGCTTCTTGGACAAAAGGATCCAGAAGTTCCAAAAGCTCATGAGGCAAATCCTTCATCAGCATCGGCTGATTTACAACTAGTTTCTTAAGGGCAACAAAATAATCATTTATGTTCTTCGCATGTTTAAAAATGCCGCCTCGTTTAACCTCTCTTTTCAGCTGAAGAAAATCCGATTTCCTTAAGTGTGCAGAAAACATCGCCCTCCCCCGGTCAACCAGATTATGAGCTTCGTCAATCAGCAGGACCGATTTTTTCTTTTGTTCATCGAAAAAACGTTTTAAGGAGACGCGCGGATCAAACACATAATTGTAATCACAAATCATGCCGTCTGAAGCAGATGCGAGATCTAATGAAAATTCAAAGGGACATACTGTATGTTTTAGTGCATATTCCTTAATGACATTTGATGTTAAACGGGTTTCATTTGAGAGGATATCAAGCACCGCTCCGTTAATCCTGTCATAGTAACCATTTGCAAATTCGCAGTAATCCTTTTGACAGCGGGTCTCATCCTTTAAACAAACTTTGTCCTTTGCTGTAATCGTAACCGTATTAAAGCACAGTCCCTTTGTTTCCATGTAAGAGAAGGTATCTTCTGCCGCTTTTCTTGTGATCGTTTTGGCCGTTAAGTAAAAGAGTTTATCTAATTTGCCTTCTCCCATGGCTTTCAAAGCCGGAAAGACGGTCGAAACGGTTTTGCCGATTCCGGTTGAAGCTTGAGCGAATAAGTCCGTCTTGTCGCTGATTGCTTTATAGACAGTTCCAGCAAGCTTTCTTTGACCCTCTCTATATCTTTCAAAAGGAAAAGATAACTCTTCAATACTTTTATCCCGTTTCTTTTGATGCCTGGCTCTCAATTCAGCATAGGGAGAATAGGCTTTTACCAATTCTTTCATGAAAGAATCAAGATCTTCAGACGAAAACGTGTTCCTGAATATGACTTGTTCACCTGACTGTACACTCACATAAGTCAGCTGCACCCCGATTTGATCAAGTTCTCTTTCTTTTAAAACAACATATGCGTAGCATTTCGCCTGAGCCCAGTGAACCGGATGTGAATCCTCTTTTAATAAAGAAAGTTCACCGGCAGTTGATTTTATTTCATCAATATATGGCATTTCTTCAGATAACAAAAGACCGTCACATCTCCCATCAATTAGAAAAGAAAGATGATTATGCAGGATGACAGTCTGTAAAAATACTTCTTTTTGATCCGCTTCCCCATAGGTTTTCTGAATCGCCTGATGTGCTTTTATTCCTTCTGTCATCGTTGCTGAAGTCCTGAACCTTGAATCTATGCTTCCCGCTCTGAAAACATATTCTACTAGTGCTCTGACTGATATATGCACTTCGTTCATTCGGCATCACCTATTATTAGTTTATCAGTTAGCTTATGAGATAAAAAGAAATCGCCCACCAAAAGATGAGCGATTTCTTAATAATTAACAGCAGCGCGAAACCTTGCCGCCTTTTGCGTTGTAGCGTGCTTCCTGTGTCTCGCAGAAAAATTCCTTTCTGCTTTGGACCGGCTGATTTGGGTGATGGATCATCATATGCTCCACATATTTTTCATAGCTTGGAACACCCGCGAGCAAACTGATAAACTGTTTTCTGAACTTAAGGATGGATGACAGTTTCTTATACATGGTGGCTTATGCCTCCTTCGGATCTCTCAATATACGGCGCCTCGTGCAAAGTAGTCTCCTTGTTCGTCAATACCTTTATCCAGATGCGGATAGCGGAAATCAAGACAGCTATTACTACAATCATAAAGATGGCGCAAAGGGCCGCATCCACGTAGTCATTTATCAATACCTGCTTCATCTGGTCCGCATTCGCAGCAGGTGCGAGCACCTCTCCTTTATCAAGAGCCCCTTTAAACAGATTTGCATGTGACAGGAATCCAATCTTCGGATTTTCATGGAAAAGCTTTTGCCATCCGGCTGTCATGGTCACGATTAAAATCCAAGTCGTCGGAACAAGAGTGATCCAAACGTAAGCTTTTTTGCCCATTTTGAAAAGAATTGTCGTTCCAAGAAGCAACGCAATTCCTGCCAGCATCTGATTGGCGATGCCAAACAGCGGCCACAGTGTGTTAATCCCGCCTAACGGATCGATAACACCCTGGTAGAGGAAATATCCCCATCCAAAAACACAAAGTGCAGTTGCAAGAATATTTGCCGGAAGATATTCTGTTCTGGCCAAAGGTTTATATATATGACCCAATAAATCCTGAATCATAAAGCGCCCGACCCTTGTTCCCGCATCAATGGTTGTCAGAATAAATAAGGCTTCAAACAGGATGGCGAAATGGTACCAGAAAGCCATAAGAGCTTTACCGCCAATGACTTCAGAAAAGATATAAGCCATTCCGATGGCAAGCGTCGGAGCCCCTCCAGTTCTTGAGAGAACCGTCTCTTCCCCAACATCATCTGCAAGCGCTATCAAATCATCTGGCGTTATTGTAAAACCCCAGCTCGAAACAGTTGCTGCGGCCTGGACAGCTTCCGTGCCAATCAGGGCAGGCGGACTATTAATAGCAAAATAGATACCTGGCGTAAGCACACATGCTGCAATCATCGCCATAACAGCAACAAAGGATTCTGTCAGCATGGCGCCGTATCCGATCGGCCGCGCATGTGATTCTCTTTCGATCATTTTCGGCGTAGTACCGGAAGATACTAGAGCATGGAAGCCGGAAACAGCACCGCATGCGATTGTGATAAATAAAAACGGGAACATATTACCTGCAAACACAGGGCCTGTGCCATCTATAAATGGTGTAACAGACGGCATCTGCAGGTCTGGAGCTACAACGATAATTCCAAGTGCAAGACCGACAATCGTTCCGACTTTCAAGAATGTACTCAGATAGTCCCGTGGCGCAAGCAGCAGCCAAACCGGCAAAACAGAAGCAATGAAACCGTATACAATCATTAAAATAGCAATCGTTTCACCTTTATATGTAAACATCTTGGCAAGTTCCGGATTTTCGGCAACATGCTGTCCGAGGAAGATCGATAAAAGAAGAAGAACGACCCCGATTATAGAACCTTCTCCAACTCTTCCTGGCCGAATATATCTCATATATATGCCCATGAATACAGCAATCGGAATCGTAGCTGCAATCGTAAACATACCCCATGGACTTCCTACAAGCGCTTTCACAACAACGAGAGCGAGTACAGCTAATAAAATAATCATAATTCCAAGTATACCGACCATGGCAATGATTCCCGTTACCCTGCCCATTTCCTCTTTAATCATTTCCCCTAATGATTTTCCTTTTCGGCGCATAGAACCAAACAAAATAATGAAATCCTGCACGGCTCCGGCAAGGATAACCCCGACAATAATCCAGATCGTCCCCGGCAAATAACCCATTTGTGCAGCGAGTATAGGTCCTACCAGCGGTCCAGCTCCGGCGATGGCAGCAAAGTGATGACCAAACAATACCCATTTGTTTGTCGGCACATAATCCTTGCCGTCATTGTGTGTTTCAGCAGGCGTTTCCCGCTTGTCATCAAGCTCAAATACTTTATTAGCAATAAAACGGCTGTAAAAACGGTAAGCAACCGCATACGAACAAACAGCTGCTGTCAGCAGCCAAATGGCGTTAATGCTCTCCCCCTGATTGAGAGCGATGACTGCAAATCCTGCAGCTCCCAGTGCGGAGACTAACCCCCAAATAATTATCGATCTTAAAGCCTTCATCTGCCATCATCCCTTCTGTAACATACAAACTTATTATACGTTTGATGTCTGAATTTTTAAATAATTATTTAGTAGGTTAATAGTAGGATTTTAGATGGGGTTTAATAAAAGAAAAAACCACAGTATGATTCTACTGTGGAGCACCTCGCTTATTTTTGTTTTTAATCGGAAGAATCATGGTTACCTCAGTGCCGGAACCAAGCTCGCTCTTATAAGCTACTCTTCCTTTCATCGTTTCAATAATGCGCAGAGACACGGTTGTTCCAAGACCGGTTCCTTTATCCTTGGTAGAATAAAAAACAGTGCCGATTTTGGAAAGCTGATCCGCGGTCATGCCTTTGCCTGTATCTGAAATGACAGTATGCGCATGTCCGCTTTTAAAAAAGAGCTGCACCCTGACTTTCCCCCCTTCAGGAGTCGCTTCAATGGCATTTTTAATCAGATTGACAAGAGCCTGTTTAAGCTGGCTTCGATCGGTTTCAATATAAAGACCCGGCTGCAGCTGGCAGGATAACCTCACCCCTTGCTTTACTGCAAGCGCATTCAATAAATAGACAACACTATGTATTACTTCTGAAAGCTGAAATTCTTCTATTTTTTTCAGCTTCGGCTTAGCAAAATTCAAGTAATCATTCAGAATGGACTCGGCTCGGCCAATCTCACTCAAAATCAAACGCATATATTGCTCATCATTCTTCTTTTCTTTTTCCATCAGCTGCAAAAAACCTTTTACAACGGTCAGCGGATTACGGACCTCGTGCGCTATGGATGCGGCAAGCTCCCCGATCGTATTAAGCTTTTCCGTACGGATAATCTCCTGTTTCATCATCTTCCGCTCAATGCCTGCTTCAAGCAGTTTAGCAGCTATCCCAATGGCAATAACTTGTAAAATCCCGAAGATGAACACATAAAATAATAGTTTCTTACTGCTGGTGAAGGTGTAATCAGATGTGATTAAAAAAGAAAGCAGAATGCAAAGCTGGACAACAGCAGGCCAAAATCCAATAATGATTGAAAGCTGAATCCTTTTTTTAGGCTTATACTTTCTGAAGCGCTTTGAAAACAGGAAAGGTCCAATCAGTGCGAGAAAGGCGCTTATATATCCAAACAAAATTGCTTCCCCGCCTACGTATGTTCTTGCGAGCAAAATGAAGATGAAGACAATCAAGCCGGCAGCAGGACCTCCATAAAGCAATGCGAGGACCATTGGGACATATCTTAAATCCCAATAAAGACCATAATCATAAAACGAGAAGATCATGCACAAAAATGAAGCGATTCCGTATATAATTCCGGAGAAGTAAGGTGATGCCGTAATGCGCTTGTTTTCAAGAATAACCGTATAAATTAAGACAGGAACCAAAACGATCAAAACGTGTAATGTTAACTTCTCTGCAAGCATCGTAATTTCCCCAATTATATTTGTGTTATTAGTTCTTATTCGACAAAAACCGCATAACTCCTCTTTGTTTTTCGAATTAACACACTATTTAAACAAACGTTTAATTGATGTTTTAAATCCCAGTAAAACAGGTATCTGTACAAACATGGAGGTGTTTTTGGCATGACCGAAAAGAATAAACAAAAACAGGATAACCCTGAGCAAATTCCAGGCCGTGACGGAAAAACATTGATCGAACGAGAAAATGAAATGACTGTTGATGCAATCCCCACTGAAGAAGTAAAAATCGGACTGCAAGATGAGAAAAAGAAACATAAAACTAAAAATCAATCTTCAAGTGATTAATCTTTCAGCCCAGATAGCACAAATCTCTCAATTTCCTACCTGCCTTATATAAAAATCCTCCCGCTTCTAAGCAGGAGGATTTTTTATGACTCATTTCATTCCAGTATTAGCCTTCACAAGAATCTCATCAAATTTCTTCGCATCTTCTTTTTTGCTTGAAACGATCGTTCCGATGTAAGCCCCAAGGAATCCAAGCGGGATTGAAACAATCCCCGGATTAGACAGGCTGAACAATGGCTCTCCAACGAAAATCGCTGCTCCGGCCTCTGGTGACCATACATTCGGACTGAGGGCTACAAGAATCAGCGAACTGAACAAACCAGTCAGCATTCCCGTAACTGCTCCTGCTGTATTAAATCGTTTCCAGAAAATCGTCAGCAAGAGAATCGGCAGGTTTGCGCTTGCTGCGACAGCAAAGGCCAGTGCAACTAAAAATGCTACGTTCATGTTCTGAGCAAACAATGCGAGAAGAATTGAAAGAACAGCCACACCGATGGATGCCCATCTGGCTGCCACAACCTGCTCTTTCTCCGTTGCTTCTCCCCGGCGAAGAATATGGCTGTAAAAGTCATGGGCAAATGCAGAAGCAGCTGACAGCACTAGTCCCGCTACAACAGCGAGTATGGTTGCGAATGCCACTGCTGAAACAAAGGCAAATAAGAAATCTCCGCCAATCGCTTCTGCAAGCAATGGTGCTGCCATGTTCCCGGCTGAATTGGCAGCTACAATATTGTCATAGCCGACAAACGCTGCAGCTCCAAAACCTAAAAAGACAGTCATTACATAAAATGCACCGATAATCCATGTTGCATAAACAACGGATTTCCGAGCTGTAATGGCATCCTTCACGGTAAAGAAACGAATCAGGATATGAGGAAGTCCGGCTGTTCCAAGCACAAGCGCCAGATTCAGCGAAATCGTATCCAGCGGATTCTTAAACTTGTTCCCTGGATTCAAAAAGCTCTCACCAAGCGGTGTCGCCGTCTGCATCTCAGAAAACATTTTCATGATGCTGAAATCGAATTTAGCAAACACAATCACCGAAATAATAAATGTACCAATCATAAGAAGAACAGCTTTTACAATCTGCACCCAGCTCGTAGCAGTCATTCCTCCGAATACAACATAGATGGTCATCAGCGTTCCGACAATCAAAACAGAATACACATAATCAATGCCAAGCAGCAGATGAATAAGGCCTCCTGCACCTACTAGCTGCGCAATCATATAAAAGATCGAAATAGAGATCGTATTCAGCGCCGCAACGCCGCGCACCTTACTATTATTAAACCTTGCCGCTATCATGTCAGCCATTGTGTATTTCCCCAAATTTCTAAGAGGTTCAGCCACTATGTATAACACCACAAGATACGCAACTAAAAATCCTATGCTGTAAAAGAATCCGTCAAATCCAGAAAGCGCTATCATTCCTGCGATCCCTAAAAAAGAGGCAGCTGACATGTAGTCACCAGCAATGGCAAGGCCATTTTGAAAGCCAGTTAAACTGCTGTCTGCGGTATAAAAATCACTGGTAGTCTTTGTACGCTTAGAGGCAAAATAAGTGATAAATAATGTCATAATTACGATTCCTAAAAAGAGAGAAAATGCCAGCATGTTCATTGTAAGTGTCCTCCTTTACCTTTTTGCCTCGGCTTTAATTTCTTCTACAATCTGATCAAACTTCTTTGCCCGGCTGGAATAAAGCATACAGAAAGTCCAAGTCATAATAAATTGCGCAAAAGCGAAGACCCATGCCCAGCTGATCGGGCCGACTGCATACTCATTCAGTACAGTTGAATAAGCCGTTAAT
The DNA here is from genome assembly GCF_009674765.1 of Metabacillus idriensis. Taxonomy (GTDB): domain Bacteria; phylum Bacillota; class Bacilli; order Bacillales; family Bacillaceae; genus Bacillus_P; species Bacillus_P idriensis. The sequence continues at coordinate 147,776 of NZ_WKKF01000003.1, forward strand.
ACCGGCAATGTAAAATAAAAGGCTAAGAAAAATAAAGACATTGGCAAGATAAAACTTCTTTTTGCCTGAAGCAGTTTTTGAAAGGATTCTGACTGAACAATTTTGGTGTAATCGACTGAGGACTGTGCGGACTTTAATTGCTGCTTTTCATTACTCACTACCTGTTCCCCCTTTAGTTAATAGTTTTGGCTGTTTTCGCGTAAACTGTTGTTTTTGATTATAAATGTTGTCCGTTGCTTTCCGCGGTCCGGGTGGGAGCCTCCTCGGCATGCCTGCGGGTCTCCCATTTTCCTCTATTTCCCGCAGGAGTAAAGTGCCTTACGCTACAATCCACTTAGGTTTTAACATTTAGTCTAAAAGCAACAAAGTTTACGAAAAGAGCCAAAGTTTTAAAAACCAAACCCTCCTTAATTCCAAATTTTTCACACTCTCATTATATATTTATCTGAAAAATATGTAAATTTAGATAACTTATTTTTTAAAAATAACCTCCTTTAGACTCATTCAAAGATAGATATAATTCAGAAGGTAGACTAAAATAAGAAAGATTACTGCATTCTATTATCGGTGAAAGCTGTTAAGGAGGATACGATGGAGAAAAAGAATACACTTCCAACCCGCAAGCTGCTTGGAATTGCAGGACTTGGCTGGCTTTTTGATGCCATGGACGTTGGAATGCTCTCATTTATTATAGCCGCGCTTCAATCGGAATGGGATTTAAACGTGAAACAAATGGCCTGGATCGGCAGCATGAATTCAATCGGAATGGCTGTCGGCGCCCTCGTCTTTGGATTATTATCTGACCGGATCGGACGAAAACATGTTTTTATTATTACATTGCTCCTCTTTTCAATCGGGAGCGGACTGTCTGCTTTTACAACGACATTAACCGCCTTCCTCATATTAAGGTTTTTTGTTGGAATGGGCCTTGGAGGGGAACTTCCTGTTGCTTCAACACTAGTATCTGAAAGTGTAGCACCTGAAAAGCGGGGACGAATTGTTGTCCTGCTTGAAAGCTTCTGGGCTGCAGGCTGGCTTATTGCTGCACTTATCTCATATTTTGTTATTCCTAGCTACGGTTGGCAAACGGCTCTGCTTCTAAGTGCGCTGCCTGCATTTTATGCACTGTACTTACGAATCAAGCTTCCGGACTCTCCCCAGTTTTTAGCGATCAAGAAAGAACAGAAGCCTTCCATAATGGAAAATATCAAAACGGTTTGGTCCAAGGATTACATCCGTCAGACGACTATGCTTTGGATACTTTGGTTCTGTGTCGTCTTTTCTTACTACGGCATGTTTTTATGGCTGCCAAGTGTCATGGTTCTGAAAGGCTTCAGTTTAATTAAAAGCTTCCAGTATGTACTAATTATGACTCTTGCTCAGTTACCGGGCTATTTTACAGCAGCATGGTTTATAGAGAAATTCGGAAGGAAATTTGTTTTAACGACTTATTTAGTCGGTACAGCAATCAGCGCTTATTTCTTTGGAACGGCAGAATCACTCACCCTGCTGCTTACATCAGGAATATTCCTTTCATTCTTTAACTTAGGAGCTTGGGGCGCGCTTTACGCCTATACCCCAGAGCAATATCCGACAGCCGTCAGAGGAACAGGCGCCGGCATGGCAGCCTCTTTCGGCCGCATCGGCGGAATCTTAGGACCGCTGCTTGTGGGATACCTCGTTGCGGCAGAATCATCCATTACATCGATCTTCTCGATTTTCTGCGTATCCATATTAGTCGGGGTGCTTGCTGTCCTGATTCTTGGAAAAGAAACGAAGGCAAAAGTACTGGATTAAAAGAAAAGGTTGAACATAGACGCTCTGAGACTATATACATTTTCATACTATGAATAAAACCTTCCGGAGCATCCGGAAGGTTTTTGTCTTCTTATTCTTTTTCAGCAAGTACATCCGCAAATGCTTTAACATAAGGAGGCAAATCTGGCGGTCTTCTGCTTGATACGATGTGTCCATCAACAATAACCGCTTCGTCATGCCACGTTGCACCTGCATTCTCCATATCGTCTTTGATGCCTGGTGTACTTGTTACATTTCTGCCTTCAAGGATTTTGGCTGATATCAAAACCCAGCCTGCATGACAGATCTGTCCAATCGGCTTTTCTTTTTCGTGCATGTCCTTCACCATTTGAAGAACCTCTGGATATCTTCTTAATTTATCAGGCGCCCATCCTCCGGGAACCAAAATGGCGTCATAGTCTTCCGAACGGATATCGCCGAATGCATAATCCGATGTTGCCGGAACGCCATACTTTCCAATATAGGTTTCGCCTGCTTTTTCGCCTACTAAGTGAACTTCAGCCCCTTCTTCCTGTAAACGAAGCACAGGGTACCATAATTCAAGATCTTCAAAATCGGCGCTGACCAGCGCAATGACTTTTTTATTTGATAAACGCATTGTCCCACCTCCAGTTTCAGTATAGCATGACCGTTTCTCTAATTAAAAACTGAGGTCTTATACGACCTCGTCTTTCAGCTGACTTTGATAGAGACCGTAATAAAATCCTTTTTCTTGAAGAAGAGACTCATGGCTTCCTCTTTCAATCAGTGCACCATTCTCAAGCACGAGAATCTGATCCGCTTTTTGAATGGTATTCAGCCTGTGTGCGATCACAAAACTTGTTCTGCCTTTCATCAATCTCTGAAGGGCTTCCTGGATTTTGAGCTCTGTAATCGTATCAATGCTGCTTGTCGCTTCATCTAGTACAAGGATAACAGGACTTGAAAGGATCGCTCTTGCGATGGATATCAGCTGTTTTTGACCCTGGCTGATTCCGCTTCCATCCTGTGTGAGAACCGTTTCATATTGATTTTTTGATTTCATGATAAAAGAATGGGCATTTGCTTCTTTTGCAGCTCGGATCACTTCTTCATCCGCGGCATCCAAACGGCCGTACCGAATGTTTTCCATAATGGTTCCTTTAAACAGGAATGGATCCTGGAGGACAAACGCCATGTGCTCTCTCAGACTGCTCCGCCTGATTTTCGTGCTTTCCGTTCCATCAATCAGAATCTTTCCATCATCAGGATCGTAAAATCGGGATAACAGGTTGATCATTGTTGTTTTTCCTGCACCGGTAGGTCCGACGATAGCCACCGTTTCACCGGGAGATGCTGTAAAGCTCAAGTTTTGAACCGTCTGCTGTTCTTCTTCATAAGAGAAAGAGACCCGGTCAAAGATTACTTCTCCTTTCACATCCTGAAGGCTTGAAGCATCTTTCTCATCCTTCATTTCTGCGTCTTCATCCAGAATTTCAAATACTCTCTCAGCACCTGCTACAGCAGACAGAATCGTATTGAACTGATTCGCAAGCTCATTCAAAGGTCTTGTGAACTGTCTGGAGTATTCAGTAAAAATCACGATGACCCCGATTGTGACTAGACCATTCAGAGCGAGAATGCCCCCCACTCCTGCTATCACCGCAAAACTTAAATTGTTCAGGACGTTCATCAGCTTCGGAATAAAGCCAGATATCGTCTGAGCCCAGAACCCTGCTCCTTTAAGCCGCTGACTCTTTTCCAGGAACTCCGAAATCACTTTTTGCTCCTGTGAAAACGTCTTGACGATACGCTGGCCTGAAATGGTTTCTTCAATATAGCCATTAAGATTTCCCAAGTTCCGCTGCTGTGCTTTGAATAACTTTCCTGTTCTATTTGTGATCCACCTCATCCCAAAGAACATTATTGGGATGATGGTAAGAGTGATTAGCGTAAGCAGCGGACTCAGCCAGAGCATGACTGCTATTGTTCCTGCAAGTGTCAGGATACTTGAGAAAATTTGAATAACAGAACTGTTCAAGGTCGAACTGACATTTTCAATATCATTTGTTATCCTGCTCATCAGTTCCCCGTGCTGCCGTTTATCAAAGTACGAAATCGGCAGACTATGCAGATGACGGAAAAGCTGTGTTCTCATCGTAAAAACCGTATTTTGCGCGATGCCGATCATCCAGATGTTCTGCAGCAGCAGAGAGATGGACTGAACGATATAGATACCAACTAGGGCAATCAGCAATTTCACAAATCCGCTGCTTTCTTTTGTCACGATAAAATCATCAATGACTGTCCCTATTAAATAAGGACCAAGCAGCGCCAAAGCAGAACTGAGCACCACCATCAGGAGAACCAGGCTGAGCAGGCCTTTATTCAAAGAAAGATACGACCAGACTCTTGTAATCGTCGCAAACCAGTTTTTGGGTTTCACCGTTTTTTTCTGAACAGGTTCGTCCTGTTTTACTTTTGGATACTTGAATGGCTTACTTAGCTCTTTGAACATCCTGCAGGGCCTCCTCTCCAAACTGGGATTCATAGATGCGCTGATACAGCGGAGACTCTTCCATTAATTCATGATGAGAGCCCTGAGCGAGAATTTCCCCGTCATCCAGCAGGAGGATCTGGCTCGCTTCCATAGCCGTGCTGATTTTTTGTGTAATGATAAAGATCGTGCATTCATATGCTTTTATCCCCTTTAAAAGCTTTGCCTCTGTTGCTAAATCAAGAGCGCTTGTGCTGTCATCAAGCAGAAGAATTTTAGGCTTGCGGACAAGTGCTCTTGCTATCGAAAGTCTTTGTTTTTGACCTCCGGAAAGATTGACTCCTTTTTGACCGACTCTTGTATCATAGCCGTCAGGGAGTCTTTCAATGGTTTCATGAATCTGTGCATTTATGGCCGCTTCCTTTATTTCTTCAAGTGATGCTCCTTCTTTACCCCAAGCAATATTCTCTCTGATCGATCCTGTGAATAAAAGAGACTCCTGCGGAACAAAACCAATTTGTCCCCTCAGACTTTCAAGCTTCATATCCAGTAAGTTCTTACCATCAATGTAAATCTCCCCGCCAGACACATCATAAAGCCTTGGTATCAGATTGAAAATAGACGATTTCCCTGAGCCCGTTGCACCAAGCAGGGCAATCGTCTCACCTGCATTCACAGTAAAGGAAAGGTTATTCAGAACAGCCGTATTCGTTCCCGGATAAATAAAAGAAACGGATTTAAATTCAATTTCTCCTTTTTCAATCACACTTGTTTCTTCTGCGTCAAGCGAATCAGTCAAATCAGCTTCTGTATCTAAAACCTCATTAATGCGTCCGGCTGATGCTTTTGCACGTGAAAAAGCCATGATGATAAAAGAAAAAATGGATAAAACAGAGGATATTCGCAGCGCATAGTTTACAATCGCCACTACTTCCCCAACCTTTGCATCCCCTGTGCCGACATTGATGCTGCCAAACCACAGAATGGCGAGGATACTGATATTCATGACTAATAATAAGACAGGCATGGCAATTTCCATCAGCCTTAGTGCTGAAACGGTCCCGCTTTTCAACTCTTCATTTGCTTGCGTAAATCTTGAGACTTCATAGTTTCTTCTCAAAAATGCCTTAATAATCCGCATTCCAGTCAGGTTCTCCTGCATGACACCGTTAACAGAATCTAGCCGGTCCTGAACAGCTTTGAACAGGCCGCTGCCTTTTTTCATCATCCATACTAGAAATCCTATTAAAAGGGGAATCGAAATTAAGAGAATGAGGGCCAGCTTAAAATTGACGATTAGAGCCATGATCGTTCCCCCTACTATTAAAAGGGGCGCACGGAGCATGATCCGCAGGCTCATAAAGATCGTATTCTGAAGCTGAGTCACGTCATTTGTCATCCTCGTAATCAGAGATGAAGTAGGAAACAGGCTGAAATTTGCAAAAGAAAAGGACTGAACCTTCTCAAATAAACCTTTGCGTACATCATATCCGAAGCTCTGACTGACATGAGCCGCATAAAAGGAATTTGTCACACCAGCAGCAAATGCCGCAATGGAAATCCCGACCATGACGCTTCCCCAATAGATGACAACAGATAAGTCATTTTTCAAGATGCCATCATCAATTATTTTCGCCATTAACAGCGGATGCAGCAGCTCTACCCCAAGTTCAATCAGCATCAGGGTCAGGGCCACACCCATCGCAAGACGGTAAGGCTTTAGCAAAGAAAACACTTTCGACATACGGCTGCCTCCAAACATTGCATCATTCTATGTACTTATTTAGCCAGACTAATATCTTGAATTTCATTTATTCTATCATACTCTTTATTGGTTAAAATTTGAATATTTAGATTTCCATTCCTGTTTTTGACCTCATCTAAAAAAGATACGCTGAGATGAGCGTATCCATTAGTAGGCAAGACCAGCTGATGTATGAATAAAACCTTTTTGAATCCATGCCTTCACTAAGAAATGAGCAACGTCGGCTCTGGCGATTTTCCTTCCCCCTTCAGGAATCCCCTCCTGCGCGATCCGATAGTTTTTTGTCAGGGGTCCATCAATAAGCTGCATGGGCCTTGCAACCGTCCAGTCAAACTCGGTTTCCCGAATTCTTTTTACAGCGTCTGCATGATCTCTTAACACATTTTTCAAAATGAGTTTTTGTGTCAGAAAGCCTGTAATGCCCGGGATTTCTTGATGGATGCCTGCAGAGGCAACATATAAAATCCGGTTAACAGAATGTTTTTTCATCCCGGATAAAATGTTTACTGTCATCTCTGTCAATACGGACGACTTTCCCAGACCTTCTCCGCCAAGACAAGAGGCAATGGCATCATGCCCGTTAATTGCAGCTTCTGTTTCTTCCTTATTCAGCGCGTTTCCTTTCACAACAGCAAGACGCTCATGTTCCAGACTGAATGCTTCCGGAGATCGTACAAAAGCAGTGACTTCATGTCCCGCAGCAAGCGTCTGGGCAACCATGTGCCTTCCGGTTTTTCCGCTTGCACCAAATATGATCAGCTTCATCATGATCCCACCTGTCTCAGATTCTTACTATTTATTAATCACTTTTATAAGCAGCCTGTCAATATTAAGTACTTCGCAAGCTGGTGATCTCTTAATCAACATGAAAAGACCTCTTGCCGTTAACAAGAGGTCCCGCCATTTAAGAATTCAACGTCCGGTCTTTTTTATCCAGCACAGAATCTGTGCCAGGGTCTTCATATTTGTATTCGTGCTCCCAGAAATCTGCATTTTTAATGCCAAGCTTTACTGGATCAAACACTGGATCAAGACCTTGCTTCTTTTGAGCCTCATAGTCTTTTAGAGCAATAAGCGCCGGTTTGGCCAAAATCAGGATGGCAATTAGGTTTAGCCAGACCATGATGCCAAGGCCTACGTCTCCTAGAGCCCATGCTAATGATGCTGTTTTAACAGATCCATAGAATGTCGCTCCAAGGAGTACGACTTTTACGAGGAACATCGGGATTTTATTGCTTTTCCCCCTGGTTAAGTAAGCAATGTTTGTCTCAGCGATATAGTAATACGCCATGATTGTTGTAAAAGCGAAGAAAAGCAGGGAAATCGCAACAAATCCTGAACCGAATCCCGGAATTGGAATAACCGATTCTACTGCAGCCTGTGTAAAGACTGGCCCAGGCTCAACTTCAGCTCCAAGTCCGTTTGCAATGAACGTACCATCAGGAGCCTGTGTATTATACATGCCGGTGAATAAAATCATAAATGCAGTAGCAGAACATACGAAAAGAGTATCAATATAAACAGAGAAAGCTTGAACTAAGCCTTGCTTTGCCGGATGCGAAACTTCAGCTGCAGCAGCCGGATGAGGTCCTGTTCCCTGACCCGCTTCATTTGAGTAGATTCCGCGCTTTACTCCCCAAGCAATCGCCATTCCAACGATTCCGCCAAATGCAGAATCCAGTGCAAATGCACTTTTAAAAATAAGGGCAATAACTGCAGGCAGCTCCGTAATATTAAAAGCAATAATGACAAGAGCAACCAGGATGTAGCCAAGCGCCATAAATGGCACAACTACCTGAGCTACACTCGCAATTCTCTTAACTCCGCCAAAGATAATAAGTGCTAATAGAATAATAAGTCCTAAACCAGTAATGAACGGGCTTACGCCAAATGCATTATCCAGGCCAAGCGCAATGGAGTTCGCTTGAACACCAGGCATCAGCAAGCTCATCGCAAGTAAAGCAGCGAATGCAAAAATAATGCCGTACCATTTCCATCCAGTTCCTTTTTCAATATAATAAGCCGGACCCCCGCGGTATTGTCCGTCCTGTTTCACTTTATAAATCTGAGCCAATGTTGATTCAATATAAGCACTTGATGCTCCAATGAAGGCAATGGCCCACATCCAAAATACTGCTCCTGGTCCGCCGAAGCCGATCGCAGTGGCAACACCAGCGATATTTCCAGTTCCTACACGACCTGATAACGCAATGGATAATGCCTGAAAAGAAGAAACTCCTGCTTCAGAGCTTTTCCCCTGAAACATCAGCAGCACCATATCTTTGATATGACGCACTTGCATAAATCGGGTCAAGATGGAGAAAAGCAAACCTACAGCCAAACAAATGTAAATAACGGGCGTGCTCCAGAGAACACTGTTTAAGCTATTAACAAACGCCTCCAATAAAAATCCCCCTCATAATACTGAATTTTCTTTCTTTTTAGATTATAAGGGATAAGTCATAACTGTACAATCACTATTTTGATAGAATATGTGCCATTTGTCGCGTTTAAGAAGGGTGAAAACGCAAACAACCCATATATATAGCGGTTCTTTCTTCTTACATTTCGTGTTAAAAAAAGTGACATAAAGAAAGAGTGCACCTAAAAAGGAACACTCTTATTCTCTAAAAATAACTCTGGGTAGTCAGTAATAAGCGCGGAAACACCCGAACTTGTCAAAGTCTCCAGTTTTTCAGTCTGATTTATGGTAAACACTCTAAGAGGATATCCTGCATCAACAACTCTCTTGCCAGCAGCTGAAACGGCAAAAGAAGCTTCAGAGTGGAGAGCATTCGCGTGAACCTTCCTTGCTTCTTCGATGATGTTAGATGGGATTCCTTCGAATAAAAGGGCCGTTTGAATGCTGCTTTCCAGCTCTCTTATTTTCCCCATGCTTTTAAATTGAAAGGATGAGAGAATGACTGAATCCGCCATTCCAGATTGGTGAATACATTGCAGTACTTTCTCCTCTAGCCCTTCATACGGAAAGACGTCATTTTTCAGTTCGATATTTACGTTCATTTCAGGACCGTTCGTTTTGATTAAATCTAAAACATCCTGTAAAGAAGGAATCATTTGCCGCGAATACTTGGGATGAAACCAGCTGCCCGCATCAAACAGCTTTAATTGTTTGTACCTGAAGTCTTTAACAAATCCAATCCCATTCGTTGTCCGGTCAATCCGTTCATCATGAATGACAACAACTTCTCCGTCCTTTGTCATCTGCACATCAAGCTCAATGCCGTCCGCTCCAATTTCACACGCTGCTTCAAATGCCGCCATTGTGTTCTCCGGATACTCTCCGCTGCATCCCCGGTGTGCATATATTTCAACTCGCTTACTCAAGGCTTTATACTCCTTTCTATGATGTCATTCTAAGATTCTTTTAAAAAAGGAACGGACGAATCTCGAGGAGACTGATTCGTCAGCTCGCTGTATTATTTCCCTTGTTTCTTTCCTGCTGTTTCAAGAGCGCGATCTGTTTCTTCCGCTGCCTGATCTAATGCTTTTTGAGGATCCATTCCCTGATAAAGGCTTTCCATTCCCGATACAATTTTTTGTCTTGATTCAGGGAATACAGAGATTAATGCTCCCTGCGTCGCCGCACTTGCTTTCGTGTCATGAAGCTGATCAACCGTTACTTTTAATTGAGGATATTTCTCCCATTGTTCTTTTACAATGTCCTGCTCATATGCTTCAGGGTTAATGGCAAAATAACCTGTTTCAACGTGCCATTTAGCCTGTACTTCAGGAGTTGATAAATACTTCATGAATTCCCATGCACCTTTTTGCTTTTCTTCGCTGATATCTTTTGACATCCATAGAGATGCGCCTCCGATGATGACTCCTTCACGTTCCGCTTCATCAGGAACTGGAAGGTAAGCTACGCCCACTTCAAACGGAGCATTGTCTACAAGCGCTTTAATCCCTGCAGATGAATCTAAGAACATAGCCATTTTTCCTGATTGGAAGGCAGCTCTCATATCGTCCCAGTTCTGTCCTGCATTATAGAATGTGCCGTCTTTGTACATATCATTGATAAGGTTAAATACATTTAAACCTTTTTTATCATTAAAGACTGCTTTTGCTGCGTCTCCTTTTCTGCCGTTTTCATTATCTACGTATTCTCCGCCCTGTGCTGCAAGCAATTCTTCAAAGAACCATCCGTAGTTTAAGATTGAGAAACCATATTGAGATGTGTTCGAACCTTCTTTTACTGTCAGTTTTTCAGCTGCTTCTTTTAACTCGCTGTAAGTCATTGGCGCTTTTTCAGGATCAAGTCCTGCTTTTTTGAATGCATCCTTGTTGTAGACAAGAACAGGAGTTGATGAGTTAAATGGCATGGAATATTGCTTTCCGTCAACCGTGTAGTAGTTGGAAATGTTTTTTTCCCATTGTGATGTATCGAAGTTTTCTTCATCGATAAACTTTTGAACAGGCTGGATTTTTCCGCTGTCGATCATGTATTTCGTGCCTACTTCAAATGTTTGCATAATAGAAGGAGCATCTGCTGTTCCTGCAACTGTATTGAATTTCGTTAATGCTTCTTCATAAGTGCCTTGGAAAACAGGTTTTACTTCGACTTCATCCTGCGATTCGTTAAAGTCCTTTGCAAGATCATTTAACACGGTTTCCAGCTCCCCGCTCATCGCATGCCAGAAGATGACCTCCGTTTTCCCGGATGAACCTTCGGCAGAAGCTTCTCCGCCCTCATCAGTGCCTGCTGAATTTGAACATGCACCTAAGATAATTAAAAGTAAAGACGATAAAACAAGCAGTAGTTTCTTCATTTGATTCGCTCCTTTTATTTGATCGCACCTTGAGTTAACCCTTTTTGGAAATGCTTTTGCCCTATGAATAAAATCAATAATGTCGGAAGTACTACAACAACTGCTGCTGCCATCACCACCCCCCATTGTGAAGAAATTTCCTGAGACTGCATTTGCTTCAGTCCAATCTGAACCGTCCGCACCTTCTCATTATTCGTAACAAGCAGGGGCCACAAATACATATTCCAAGTTGTTAAAAAGCTATAAATGCCCAGTGTAATTAAACTTGTTTTTGACACCGGCAGAACAACCTTCCAAAAGAAACGGAACCGGCTGATTCCAGCCACCTGCGAAGCCTCATAAAGCTCCAGAGGAATCGTTTTGAACTGCTGCCTAAGCAAAAAGGTTCCAAAAGCAAGCGCGAAAAACGGAATCGTCAAACTCGTATACTCATTAATCCAGCCAAGCTTTTGTACAGTCAGGAAGTTTGGCACCATGGTCGCTTCCCACGGAATCATCATGGTGGAAATAAAAAGCATAAAGATGGCATTTCTCCCCTTAAAGGTAATAAACACAAAAGCAAAGGCGGCTAAGCTTGATACAATGAGCTGCCCAAGCATAACGGCTATTGAGACGAAAAAGCTGTTCAATAAAAAGTGAAGTAGTGGGACTTTTTCGAAGGCCGCTTTATAATTATCAAGAGTGACCGTTTCAGGGATGAGATTCCCCTGCAGCACTTCCCCGCCCTTCATGAAGCTGATAGAAAAAGCATAAAGAATCGGGAACATCATCAGGAGGGCAGAGCTTGCGAGCAGTGCATAAACAACGATTTTCTTTGCTGTGCTCACCTATAATGCACCTTCCTTTCGCCTATCTTGAATTGAAGAACCGTCAGAACCAAAATGCCTAAAAAGAGAATAACAGCCTGCGCACTTGCTGAACCGATGTTGTAATTAATAAAAGCATCTTTATAGATGGAATACACAATGACATTTGTTGATTCCATCGGTCCGCCCTTTGTCAAAATGTCAATTTGGCCAAACGTCTGAAAGGCATTAATAAATGAAACGGTGATGACAAAAAACAGCGTTGGGGAGAGCATGGGAATCGTAATTTTTTTAAGCTGATAAAAATAGCCCGCACCTGATATTCTTGCACTCTCATAGAGCTGTTCATCAATATTCTGAAGGCCTCCAAGCAAAATCAGAAAAGCGAAGCCGGCATTCATCCAAATCGTAGAAACAGAAACTGCCAAAAGAGCATATTTGGGATCCAGAAGCCACTGAATTTCAGTCAGCCCGAGGCCTCCGACAACCTTGTTTATGACGCCGATTGCCGGGTTGTACATAAACATCCAAATCACAGACGAAGCGGCGACACTCATTCCCATCGTCGATGAAAAAACGGTTCTGAAAAAACCGATTCCCCGCAGTTTTTCATTGGCGATTAATGCTAAAAATAATGCAAGAATAACTCCTGCTGGAACTGTATAAACCACAAAAAGCATAGTGGCCTTCATACTATTTTGAAAAGAAGGAGACTGAAACAAATATGTAAAATTCTCAAAACCCGTAAAACTCAAAGGAACCCCTTGTCCGTCTGTTAAAAAAAAGCTTAGATAGATTGTGCGAATCATAGGATAGAAAAGAAAAACAGAGAATAAAAGAATAGATGGCAGTAAATAAAGCATACCGGCTCCAAAAGAACGCAGCTCTCTATTGCTTTCATGATTCACTTTTTGCTCTGCAAACGCTGCAGGAGCCTCATTTACACCGTTCATACGGATGCCTCCTGCTGATTCAGAACACGGCCTGATTGCTTAGGCTGTGAATAAATGCAATCGCCTGATTGATGGTCAAAAAGAAAAAGATCACATTCATCAATATAAAACTCTGCTTGATCTCCAACCTTCACATCCCATTGTCCACTCCATTTCGCAAGCCATTGCTCGTTTTCTTCGATATAGAATGAAATGAGTGTTTCTGTGCCAAGGATCTCGACATTTGCGACCTCAGCTGTCATCGTCGCTTTACCATATGCGGCAGGCTGGATGCTTTCAGGTCTGATGCCGATGACCGCTTCCATTTGATCAGGAATTACATTCCCTTTAAAAGGAATGGTTTTCTGTCCATCAATCTGAATAGAACCTCCGCTGATTTTTACGGTTTTTAAATTCATGGGAGGCGCTCCTATGAAAGAAGCTACAAACGTATTCTCCGGCTGATTATAAATTTCCAGGGGTTTTCCGATCTGCTGAATATCCCCATTGTTTAAAATCATCATCCGATCAGCCATTGTCATGGCTTCTGTCTGATCATGCGTCACATAGATCATTGTAATGCCAAGCTTCCGCTGAATCTGGCGGATTTCAGAGCGCATTTTTGCTCTGAGCTTTGCATCTAAATTAGAAAGCGGCTCATCCATCAAACAGATGGGAGCATGCGTTACAATTGCCCTTGCAAGTGCAACTCTTTGTCTTTGCCCTCCTGAAAGCTGCCTTGGCTTTCGCTTCAATAAATCTGATAAACCAAGCATCTCAGCTGCTTCTTCGCATCGCTGTTTTTGTTCAGCCTTTTTGATTTTTTTCGTGTGCAGGCCAAACGTGATATTCTCCTCAACTGACAAATGAGGGTAAAGCGCATAGTTTTGGAAGACCATTGAAAGATCCCGCTTGCTCGGAGGAAGAGAATTCGCTTTTTTGTCCCCGATGACCAACTCTCCGCCAGAAAGCTCCTCAAGGCCTGCAATCATCCGCAGCATCGTGCTTTTCCCGCACCCTGATGGACCGACTAATACGAAAAACTCTCCAGGTTCTATCACAACGTTTATATCTTTTATGACGTTATTTTTGGTGTCATATGATTTAGAAACATTCTTCAATTCTACTTTTTTCATGATCCTCACTCCTCCCGGTTAATTCCGCGTTTTCGTATTTCTTCCAAAGCCAGGATCTCCCTGTCGAAGCTGCGACAGCCCCGCTTGATAAAGCCTCTTCAATATGCCTTGCATGCTGAATCAACCCTCCAGTAATAATAGGAAGATCTGTTTCTTTCTTTATTTTTTTTATCATTTCAGGAATAAGTCCAGGCATTACTTCCAGTGCGTGCGGCTGGATTTCATTTACGGTTTTCAATCCATTTGCAACAGCATCCGTATCGATGAGAAAGAGCCGCTGGATGGCAAGCAGGCCTTCATTTTTGGCAAATTGAATCAGAGAGCTCTTTGTTGTGACGATTCCAGTGGGCTTTACAAATTTCGCAATGAACTTCAGACCTTCACGGTCATAACTGATGCCAGGAATCTTTTCCAAGTGTAAAAAACGTGTCGATCATGCTTTTTCAGCAAATCAACATACCGCTTGATCACACTTATATTGCCCATGAGCAAAAACGCGGACTGAATATCCGTTTCCATAAACCGGTCAAAGCTTTTCGGATCCTTAATCGCAGCAATCAGCCGATCTTCATGCAGACGCTTTATGAATTCCTGGTGGGTATCCATGGCTGTTTCAGCCCCTTCTATAAAAATAAAAACCATAAAAAAACTTGGGCTTTATCTATCACCTATGTTTTTTTATGGTTTCTCAATATCTCAACCTGGTTATATTCACTTGTCCTTCACGAGATTCATCATACCTCTCCAAGGTAAACCCAGTATGAAGATAATGTAGATTAATATGAAGGAAATGTTAGGGATTTGTAAAATATAGAAATCGTTTAGAAACTACCTTGGGAAATGGCGGATTTTTAGGGACCAGTGCGGGTGCAGGATGCTCTTGCAGGACTGCTATATTGTTTTGGGTACTCATAGCTTGCCTCTGATTCCTCCCATTCAGCAAGCATTGCTTCAAAATTCTTTTCAATGAAACACAAAAAAGGATACCAATTGCTGCGCAATTGGTATCCTTTTCTTATGTACTGAACTATTTCAACGCACACTCTTTAGATACTCTGTCAATCTCATCTAAATGCTTCTGACTGAGCTTAAAAGCGAGCGTGCCTATATTTTCTTCGGCATGGTGTTTTTTTGAAGCTCCCGGAATGGCAACCACGGTTTCACCGTGATAGTGCACAGTCCAGTTCAGAGCGATTTGACTGGCTGACACGCTGTATTCAAGCGCCACTTTATCCAGCAGATCAATTAGCGGCTGTGTGCGCTTTAAGGCTGCAGGTTTAAAGTGAGAAAAATGCTTGCGGGGGCCAGACATCTTTTTGATCAAATCAGGATTTTTATGAAATTTGCCTGTTAAGATTCCCTGTTCAAGCGGCGAGTAGGCGATAATCGAAATCCCGAGCTCCTTCGCTGTATTCAGAACACCGTTTCTTTCAATTCTTCTATCTGCAAGACTGTATTTCACCTGATTGGATGCAAGCGTGAAGCCATGGCTTTTAAGCACATTGTGGGCCTCTCCCATTTTAGCCGCATCAAAATTGCTGACACCTGCATACCGAATTTTTCCGCTCTCAATCAGTGAGGCCATTTGTTTCATTTCCTTTCGCACACTGGAAAACGAAAACGGCTGATGGATTTGATATAAATCGATGGTTTTGCCTTTAAGGGCCTGAATCCTTTCATCGATTGTTTTTGTAATGGATCCTGCCGTGCGGAACATCGGCCACCATTTAGTAGCGATCAATGCTTCTTCTGAAAGCTTGGGTATTTTTATCAAAGCGTCAGCCAGGGCTTCCTCAGATTTTCCGTTCCCGTAAATTTCAGCTGTATCAAACCAGTTAATACCACCCTCAAGGCTGATTTGCACGATTTCCTCAACTGCCTGGTTATCTGCTTCCAGCCAAAACTTGCCGACCAGCCGCTGCCTTTGCTGAACTGCCACGTGCCAAGTCCGAGCGCGGAGACCATAAGCTCCGTCTCCCCAAGTCGCCTGAGCGGTGTCTGCAATTTCAAGTCAATCCCCCCGTTTACTTAACCTTTGTTCGAAGCTGTGATCTTCTAATGACTTGATTAATCACTTCAGAAAAAACAAGTCCGATCGCGATGGAACCTGAAATCATAAATGCTTTTGCAGCTAATGTAATCGCGGTATTATAGTCATTCTCAACGAAATTCCTCATTGCGTCATACGCCATTCCACCAGGAACCAATGGAATAATGCCGGCTACGCTGAAAATAATAATCGGAGTTTTATAGATTTTTGCAAAAACCTGACTTGTAACGGCTACAAAAACAGCAGCAACTACAGTCGCTGGAACTGCGTCTAATCCATAGCCAACCAAAGATATGTAAATCAGCCACCCGCACATCCCCACCAATCCACACTTAATAAGGGAGGGCTTGGGTGCCTGAAAGATAATACCGAATGCAGCTGTAGATATAAAGCTTGTCACCAGCTGTCCAAGTATCCACATGTCTCCATCTCTCCTGTCTTAAAATAGTAAAAAAACAACGGCGATCCCAGAGCCGATGGCAAATGCAGTTAAGAATGCTTCCGCTCCTTTTGAAAGCCCGGATATTAAATGGCCAGCCATTAAATCCCTGACTGCATTTGTAAGAAGAAGACCTGGAACTAAAGGCATGACAGAACCAATAATGACTTTATCCATCTCTGTCCCGAGGCCGGTCCTTACAAATAAATAAGCAAGAAGACCAATAACAAAGGATGCCAGAAATTCCGAGAAAAATTTGATCGGCACCAGGCGATGAAAATAGATAACAGCCATAAAGCCGAGCCCGCCTGCAAAAACAGCGGGAAAAAAATCAGACCACTGCCCCTGAAACATAATCAGAAAGCAGCCGCTTGCAATCGCTGCTGCTATCACCTGCAAGGCAAGAGAATACGTAGACTTTGCATCCTCAATCTCTTTTAACAGATCATAAGCTTCATCAACATTTAATTCGCCATTGCTTATTTTTCTTGAAATGGCATTTACATTCGTCACCTTATCTAAATCCGTTGTCCGTTCCATAATCCGAATTAACTTCGTCTTTGTCGGCTGATCAGACTCAATCGAAAAAATAATGCCTGTCGGCGTTACGTAACTATGCGAACTTTTCACACCGTAAGATGCAGCAATCCGCATCATTGTATCTTCGACCCGGTACGTTTCAGCTCCGCTGATCAGCATGATTTTTCCGGCAAGCAGACAAACCTCCATGATCTCGTATGAATAATTTTGCTGAATCTTCATCTGTATGTTCTCTCCAATAGCTTGATATTCCCCTTCAAGTTAGGATTTGTGTTTGTGGTTTGTTTCAGTTTAAACGAAGGATCGAGCTTAATCAATTATTGACTCAAATGAAAACGCGAACATAAAAAACCCTTCCCGTAAATTAGGAGGGCTCATCTTTATTCTATGAATTAAACTTTTTTTCTAATTCTTTATAAACCAAAAATTCTTCAAACTGTTCTTTTGTTACCCCTAAAGAAATTGCTTTTTGCATTAAATGAACCCATTCTTCATCTATTTCATCAGGAGTATCATCGGTACTAAGGATATAATTCAGTGGTACTTCTAATATTTTTGATATCTTTTCTAAAACTTGTATGGATGGATTCACTTTAATATTTCTTTCTATTGAACTTATATATGATTTGGCTACCTTAGATTTTTCTGCAAGTTCCGTCATTGACATCTTTTTTGCTTGCCTAATTTTCTTCAATCTTTCTCCAATCATCTTTTCACCTACATAAGAATTAAATTTTCCCTTCAGCTGTTTTGGGTGGAATAGGAACAGTTTTAGATTGTTTTATTGGCTTTAGGCCCACACCGATTTTCCCTGAAAAAAAATGCCCATACGGAATTCTGTTAAATAGATATGTTGATATTATAGATAAAACAAGACTGCCCATAAAATATGAGATTGTTTTTGTAATTGGATCAGCAATCCATGGAATCAGATTGAATCCTATTGCCATAATCGCCATAAATAGTGGGTGAAAAAGATAAATTCCAAAAGAGAACTGACTTATTAGAATAATGATTTTTGGAACTTGTCTAATTTTCAAAGATAGATAATACAAAGAAATAATTAAACTGGTTGAGAAAAAAAGCATATCTATTCTTTTTGAAGAAAAGCTTGTAATGATATTAGTTTCATATAAATAAATACATGCAACTCCCAAAAGGAGCGGTGCTAGTATTACTATTTTCGAATGTTTTTTCAGCTGGTTAATAAATGTGGAGTAATAACGGCCACAATAATAAGCGATAGAGAAATAAAAGATCCACCCTAAGAAAGGAATCCAATAAAACTTCTCCCAAATATATATTCCTATCTCATTTGGATAAGGTTGAACAAAGTTGAAAAAACCCAAATATAGTAAGTTGATCACAAGACAAGTACATATAACCTTGATTGGATTCATGTTTTTGAGATACTTATCCAAAAAGTAGTGAAGGACATAAAATTGAAGAATAACCAAGATGAAGTACCCATGAAAATCTCCTAATAACAAATGCCTCCACCAAAGTTGGCCAGCAGCTTGTATGAAAGGTTCTCCTGTTACAAGAGTTTGTTCAAAACCTTTGACTATAGCGTAAAAAGTACCAAAAATAAGATACGGAAGAATGACATACTTAACTCTTTTACTCCAAAAAGCAGAAGGCAGAGAGTCTCTATATGTTCTTGACAGGATAAACTCAGAAATAAAAACAAATGTTGGGGTACCAAAAGTTAATAATAAGGAAAACATAGTTACCATATCATTTTCATCCAGGAAACCTCTAGCTAGTGAATGAAGCAAAAGTATGCTCATACAGGCAAACGTCCGTAATATAAATATTTCATTTATTAGATTTTTTTGCACAAAATGCCCTCCTCTTCCTAAGTACCCGTTTAATCGCTGAAAAAATAATTGTCTAAATGATATAATGTTTCCTTGGCTTCTGATCCATGTATACCAAAGACATTGCCTATTAGTTTGATGTACTCGTTAAGAGTAATACCTACATCATGTTTGCTACTCCACCAATGAAGATGGTTATAAGGACTATCACTTGATACATACTTAATAGTAATGTCTTTGTTTTTCATAACTCGATCAAAATTAATCTTCACTCTTCTCATGTGGTAATCTGATGAAATCACGATTACTTTCTTAAAATTGAAATCTTCTATTAACTCGCTGGTGAATTTCGCATTATCAATTGTACTCGCAGCACTTGTTTCTTTTATAATTGAATTTGAAGGAATCTCTTTTTCTGCAATTTCTAACATTCTCTTATGGCGGGCATTAGATAGAATAATTGTGTCTGCAAACCCTTTTTTGTATAGAAAGATTGCTTTGTCCATACGAGCTAACTCTTCTCCGCTCAAAACAACTATCACATCAGCCATTTCTGGTTTTTCGTTTACTACTAAAAAATCACCAGCTGTATAAAAACAGATAGCTGTTCCAATCAAACACCAAACTAATACAATTCTTTTTAAAGAGATGTTTTTCTTTTTTATATCATTTTCTCTTAGCCCAGCAATAAACATATGTTTCTCCCAACTAAAGAGATGCCTAACTCTATCATTACAGTTAATCATCATCTTAAACCTATAAATGCCTTGAAATTCAACACTGTTCAATTAATTGATAGATATCATTGTATGTGTATCTTCTATCAAATTGGTCTTCTGCCAAATTTCTAGCGTTTTTTCCAAGCTCAATACGCTTATTTTCATTTTTCTGAAGGTCAATAATCAAATCAGCTAAATGATTGTAATCACCTGGCAAGTAGTTATATCCAATGTTTTTCTCGGTAATGATTTGTGAGAACTCTTCATTTAAACTGCTATTAAGAATTGGAAGACCTGCAGCAAGAAAATCACCAATTTTGTTTGTGATACTTTGTTGAGCACCTTTAGTTATCGCATTTGCAGCAATATCTGAATGTGATAAATATGGTATCATGTCCTCATAGGTTAGATGGCCCATAAAGTCAACAGGAGCATCTAATTCGATTGCCAAATCGACAAATTTATTCTTTAAAGGACCAGAACCTATTACCTTAAATACAATCTGATGCATTCCTCGTTTCTTTAAAGCCGCAACAGCTCTAATCACTGTCTCAAGATCATAGCTATAACTAAGTGTCCCTATATAGGTAATCCAGAACTCACCTTCGACTTTACGAACACCTTCTTGTTTGTTCATATCAAAATAACCCAAATCTGTACCTATAAACACAGGCAAGTAGCTTTTAGCGTGGTGGTTCACTCTCTGCACTCTATAAATATAGCTTTTAGAAACAGCAACAACGTAATCTGCCATTTTATATATTGAATTTGCATAAATAGTGAGGGGATATAGGAGAACATCAACTATTTTTTCCGGCAATGGTAATGCATTTTTAATTGATTCCGGCCAAACATCTTGTATATCCATGAATAACGGAATTTTATTTCCTTTCGAATACTTTCCTACTATATAAGCAGTTTCCATCATCGGATATGCACAATAAATCATATCTGGCTTGTTTTTTAATGTTTTTAAGTACTTGCTGAGCTGGTTAGCAAAATGTCTGTGGCTTTTGATTCTGTCAATTCCAATATTCTTCATGTAACCTAGCTCTTCAATTAAAACTACTTTGTATGTTATTTTTTTTTGTAATTGTTCAATATCATTTAAATTGCGAAATTCTTTATCATTATGTTGAAACGAACTAGTCACTAATGTGATTTGATGGCCTTTTTGACTTAATTGCTCAGCTATATAAGTAAAGCGGTTAAATCCTTTTTCACCTGGAAGAATTGTAAAAGGTGCTACCAAAAGTATATCTTTGCTCTTTGATTTCAATTAATAATCCCCCTTAATAAGCTACTATTAAATCACTAAAAGCTCATGTTCATGTACGATTTTATTAGTATTAGCTATTGCAAGTACTTGTCCTCTCATCTCTTCCTTCTCTAGTGACCAATAGGTCTTAAGAAGATTTTCTAATGTTTCCATATCAATTTCTACTGATTTTCCAACGTAAATTTTAGGATAGATTTGATCTTCATGTACTTCGTTATCTCCAAGAAGCTCTTCGAATAACTTTTCTCCTGCTCTGACTCCAGTGAACTTAATCTCAATTTCTTCCTCTTGAAATCCGCTTAGGCGAATTAAATTTTTGGCCAAATCTAATATTTTCACTGGTTCTCCCATATCAAGTACAAATACTTCTCCCCCCCTAGCGAGGGCTCCTGCCTGAAGCACCAATCTTGACGCTTCAGGAATAGTCATGAAGTACCGCTTCATATCAGGGTGCGTAATAGTAATAGGTCCTCCGTTTTTAATTTGTTCCGTAAATAGTGGAATGACACTTCCTCTGCTTCCCAATACGTTGCCAAACCGAACGGCGACAAACCTTGTCTGACTTCTTTTATCCATATCTTGAACAATCATTTCTGCCATTCGTTTTGTTGCTCCCATTACACTTGTTGGATTTACTGCTTTATCACTTGATATCATCACAAATGTCTCAACCTTATAGACATCTGCTGCATCTGCCACATTTTTAGTTCCTAAAACATTATTTTTTACTGCTTCTTCCGGATTTCTTTCCATTAATGGAACATGCTTATGTGCAGCTGCATGAAACACAGTTCTTGGTCTATGCTGTTTCATAATATTTAACATCTTTCCTTGATCTTGAATATCTGCAATCTCAGTTACATATTCAATATTGTTATAAGTATTCTTTAATTCCATTTCAATAGAATAAATGCTATTTTCTCCATGTCCTAATAAAATGAGTTTAGATGGTTTGAATTGAGATATTTGTCTGCATATTTCTGAACCGATTGAACCACCAGCACCAGTCACTAAAACAATGCTATCCGTTATATATTCAGCAATAGATTCTGTATCAAGTTCAATCTGCTCTCTTCCTAGAAGCTCTCCAACTTCCACAGTTCGTATTTCATTAACCGTTACCTTTCCAGTTACAAGATCTTCAAACATAGGAATTGTTTGAGTTTTTGCATTCGTTTTTTTACACTCTAAATAGATTCTGTTAAGCTCTTTCTTATTTAATGAAGGAATAGCAATAATGATATTTTCAATTCCTAAGCGCTCTACTTTCTCTGGAAGATTATCCAATCCCCCAATAACCGGGATACTTAATACCTCCAAATGATGTTTTCTTTTATCATCATCTACAAAAGCTACAGGATAAAGTTCACAATCTTTGCTTTGTTTCAATTGTCTGGCAACTAAATTACCTGCAGAGCCAGCTCCGATAATTAGGGTTCTTTTTTTAGCGGCATGTTTAGTAAGCATATGCTTATCTCTAAAGAGCCTCCATGAAAAACGGAATCCGCCAATTAGCAACATCTGCATCATCCAAGTGGATATTAAAACTCTTAAGTAAACATCATTTAAAATAATGAATTGAATAAAAGCTGCAACTACTACTGAAAAAGTAACAGCCTTTGTGATGATAACAATCTCGTTTACACTTGCGTACTCCCAAGCTCGCTTGTAAAGCTTATAAAGATAAGCAAAAAGATGATGACTGGTAATAAGCGTTACAGATAATATAAGTAATGGAGCAGTAAATACTCCACTATCAAAGTAAAGAAAATAACTGCATAAATAAGCAGTGGTAAATACGATTAAAGAATCAATAACCATGAATGATAGAAATCGATTATGAAGATTCATAGAGCTTCATCTCCTTCACTTCAAATAAAGTATTCACTAAAAAGATTCCAACAATCCTTTATAACGAACGAAAAGATAACAATAATAGATGTTTATGCATGCAACTGAGTCTTTACAGTGATTTGAGCAGCTAAAAGATTTGTAACTTCTTTAATGACATAATCGATTTCGGAATTATTCATATTTGTTCCGGACGGGAAGCAAATGCCTTTTTCAAATAAATAGTCAGCTACACTTACCTGATCTGAGTGAGGGTAATATTTACAATCTTTAAAAATGGGCTGTAAATGCAACGGTTTCCAAACTAGTCTCGCCTCAATATTTTTTTCCTCAAGAACTTTAACGACTTCTAAAGGCGAAATTTTCTCAAAATCCAATATAGCAGTCGTTAGCCAACGATTATGCCTGCATTGCTTTAATTCTGGCATAAAATTAACACCATGTATTTTTCCAAGCTCAGAAACATATTTTTGGAATATAGTTCTTTTTTGACTAACTCTTTGTTCAATCATTTCCAACTGTGCGATCCCGATTCCTGCTAAAACATTACTAAGCCTGTAATTGTACCCCATTTCGCTATGCTGATAATAGGGTGCTTGATCTCGGGCTTGCGTAGATAAAAACTTTGCTTTCTGGATTGATGCCTCATCATTTGAAACTAACATCCCCCCGCCTGAAGTAGTGATAATTTTATTCCCATTAAAAGAGTAGATACCAAACCGCCCGAATGTTCCACTCATAGCACCTTTATAAGTTGAACCAAGAGATTCAGCTGCATCTTCTATAATAGGCACATGATAAAAATTGCATAATTCTGTGATTTCATCCATTTTTGCACTTTGTCCGTAAAGGTTTACAACAATAACAGCTTTAGGAAGGTTTCCATCCCTTTTTGCATCTAAAAAAGCTTTTTCAAGTGCTAATGGGGACATATTCCAAGTTTCATATTCCGAATCTATGAAAACAGGAGTTGCTCCTTGATATAAAATGGGATTAGCGCTTGCTATAAAAGTAAGTGTTGAACAAAAAACCAGATCGCCCGCTTCCACATTCAAAAGTCTTAAAGCGAGATGTATAGCGGCAGTGCCTGATGTAAGTGCTATGGCACTTTTCACTCCAACATAATCTGCCAAGTCCTGTTCGAATTTATCAACGTTTGGACCTAGTGGAGCTATCCAATTCGTTTCAAATGCTTTATCAATATAATGGTTTTCCTTGCCGCTCATATGAGGTGAAGAAAGATAAATTCTTTTATTATTATGGATCATATGCTTTCCTCCTAGTAAACAAGTTTTAAAAGAATTAATTTATTGTTTGACTAAGCTTATCATCAGACAACAAATCAGGATGTCTGTATTGGGGAAAATAATCTCCTTTTACATACTTACATTCATTTACAATCTTATTGTACACCTCTGTATTATGAATTTTTCTTCCTATAAAGAAAGACAAGTCTCCATTTTTATTAAATTTCTTTTTAAAACTGTACAAACTGTCATCACCAGAGTAACCTCCTCCTAAATGAAAATATTTTATCCCTTTTTCTTTTCCCCATTGAACTAAATAATCAATTAAAAAATTATTAGAAGCGTAACTTTGATAATCTTTATTCGATCCTGATAAATGGTAATGCAGGTAGTTCCTGCTGTACATAATAAAGCATGAAAAGATTGTGACTCCCTTATGAAGCACTTCTACCAACTCTAACTTCTCGTTCAGTAAATAGGATGTATTGTTGAAAAATTCACGTGAGAAGTAATAATAATAATCTGCATCGTTTCTATTCATCGTACTGTAATATAGAGTTAAAAAGTCATCTAGATCATTTGTTTGACGATGTCTAATTTCTAAATCATAAGTTTTTGACTTTTTTATCCTATTTCTGTTCTTTGAATCATAATTAATCCAAATTTCACTGTAATCTAATGTTAAATCTATGTATACCGTTTTTCGTATACATGCAGGCTTGACCTCCTTATACAAGGAATGATTTTGCATCAACGGGTGAAATCTCACAAACTCAGTTATTATATTCATATCGTCACAATACTGCCGGAATTGTTCATTAAAGTTTTTCAAGAACTGTTCATCCACTGGTTTATTTGTTAATGGACCGCCATAACCATAAGGAGTTGTAATATCAAAAAAATCATTCAAGTAATATTTCAAGAGACTAAGATGCGTCAATTTTGAAAGTTTTCTTTTTAAAAAAGGATAGTATACAAACTTTTCACCTTCTTGGTAAATAAATAATACGGCTTCTCCTTCTCCATTTTTTTCATAAACTTCACAATATTCAGGAGTGAAATAAATATCCTGGAAATTGGGATCTAATAAGTTGTAATAGTCATACCAGCGCACTGCTTCTGCGCTATTAAAAGTTAAATAACTCATTTTATATTCCCTCTTCCTTCCTTTATTTTTTCCATTCTATTACTGGTGCAGATATTTATAAAACCAGACAGTTTCGTTTTTTGTGTTAATATTATAAGTTCTCTGACAGGGTCCATCCAATATAATCCATTTAAAATACTTGTATCCTCTAAAATACGATCGCTGGTAATTCGATAAAATGTTTCTTTTATTCGACCAATATCATAAAGAGCTGTATCAGTTTTAATTTTCAAATTAGAGAAATAATAGAGTCTCTGCTCAGCTTGTGCACTAGGATAATTCTCTACTAAACATTCAAACGACTTAGAAACATGTGCTTGTTGATTCCCTAAATACCAATTTGTGGCTGAAATTTTCTTAAAACCTTCCTTTTCATACCATGCTAGTGCTGCATAATTGTCATCAAATACATCCAACAAAATTTTATCTTTTTTGTATTTATCCGCTAGCTCATATCCAGTTTCAAGCAAGAATTTCCCAATATTTTTACCTTGTAATTCTTTATCTACGTAAATGTTGTTCAGAAAAACACTATCATTTAATATTCTATATTCCGCAAATCCAACTAACCTATTATTTAAGTAAGCGCCGCGAAACTTTATGTTCCTCAATGACTCTGGAAAGGACAAAATATTTTCTAAAAAAGTAGTATATCCCCGTGAACTGAAAATAGTTTTATGAAAAATATCAGGCCTCATCCCTGATTGAATTAAGTTTTGTATAATGTAGGCATCTATTTGAAGTATTGGAAGTATTTTGAGTTCCATGGCGCCACCTCATATCTACTTATTTTCTGCTGTTTTAACTAATTGCCGCTCTATATCTAAATCAAGCATCGTTTCACTCGGTATCTCTGAAACCCCTTCACTTTTAAGCACTTTCAAGCATGTTTTACCGATTATTTGAAGATCTAACCAAATAGATTTTTCCATTACATATTGAACATCCAGCTGAAATCTTTTATCCCAGTTCAAGTTATTTCTTCCAGAAACTTGTGCTAACCCCGTAATTCCAGGTCTGACACTATGTCTTTTCCGTTCATTTTCAGTATAGTATGGCAAATACTTAATTAGCAGCGGTCTTGGACCAACGAAACTCATATCCCCTTTAAGGACATTCCATAGCTGGGGCATTTCATCTATACTTAGCTTTCTCAAGAAAGTTCCGAATTTTGTCATTCTCTCATTATCAGGCAAATAACTGCCAGCTTTGTCTTTTGCATTTGTCATTGTTCTGAATTTATAAATCGTAAATTTTTTTTCTCGAAATCCAATTCTCTCCTGCTTAAAAAAAATAGGAGACCCTATTTTAGACTTGATAAGAATAGCCGCGAAGACCATTATTGGTAAACATAAAATGATCAAAATAAATCCCACAACTACATCAATGGTTCTTTTCATACAGGACCTCCTTCTTAATAACGAACATAATAATTTTAAGATTCAGCTTATTTTTTCAGGTGTATGCTTTAGGTATTCTTTTAACGTTCCTTCAACCATGTAA
This sequence comes from Metabacillus idriensis, assembly GCF_009674765.1. Lineage (GTDB taxonomy): Bacteria > Bacillota > Bacilli > Bacillales > Bacillaceae > Bacillus_P > Bacillus_P idriensis. Next base: position 174,076 of record NZ_WKKF01000003.1, read on the forward strand.
TGAAGAGAGAATTCTTTTTCTGCTTTCTTTCGAGCAACTTCTATTATATTATTTTTTAGTTTAGGATTTGCTTTAATATAATTAATTTTGGTGCAGAAATCATAGACCGAATGCTCTTTTATCAGAATACCAGTTTGATTATCCTTAATTGCTTCCCTTATTCCCCCTCTATCTATTGAGATAATGGGTGTTCCAACAGCCATTGCTTCAATAATAGTCATAGGAAAAACTTCACGATATGATGTAAGCAATAATAAATCCATTGATTTTATAAATTTTTCTGGCTCACTTACGGCTCCCAATAGTTTTACCTTATGATCTATATTTAAATTTTGGATCATCTTCTTTATGTTTTTAGCTTCAGGACCATCTCCCGCAACATAAAACATTAAATTTTGATGTTCTTTTAATTCATGAGCTATTTTTAAGAACAGTTCATGATTTTTTTCTTCTGATAATCTGGCTAGAATTCCTATTTTAAATTGTAGATCAGTGTCTTTTTTATGAAACTGAAATTGATTTAGATCTACTCCATTGTAGATTGTCGTAATCAATTCTTTTTTTACCCCGAGACTAATAAGATTATCTTTCTCAAAATCACTTACAGTAATAATACTATCTGCATGATTGTTCAATAATTTAGAAAACAACTTGGGAATATTCCCCTCTAGTACAGTAATATTATGCTTTGTATAAACCAAGTTGAATTTTATAAATGTAAGCTTTTTTAAAAAAATACAGTATAAAACCATTCTTAGACTGTTTGCATGAACAAGATTGATTTTGTTTCTTTTTATTACTCGATAAATTTTCATCAAATTATAGAAATGATTTTTCCTTGAAATTTCACTAAATCTTTCCTTATTTACTATCTGTGAAAATAATTCTCCGCTGCTTGCAGCTGTATAAAAAGTAAGATCAGGATGTGTTAAGCTGTTTTCTAATTTGCAGAAATACATTTCAGCTCCTCCTGTTGCTAGTTTATCTGTCAGTAAAAGAATATTCATTCCGATACACATCCTCTAACTAAGTGAGTTTTTTATAGCAGGTAAAGATGCTGACTTTATTTTATGCTGTTCCTGAAATTTTTCATGTTCGTTTAAATAAGTCGACAAAATGGCTAAATATAAAAAGAACATGTCATTTATTAAAAGAGAAAGGGACATCATTTGTAAAATAAAAGCAACAAAAGTTATAAAAAGGTAAGGTTTAATTTTAAATAGCCTGCTTTGTATTAATTGAACGAATACGATAAAAACAAATAGCAAATAAAAGCAAAAGCCTAGAAGTCCCGATTCTGACAAAATATCTAAAAATGTATTGTGAACATGAAGGATATCCCCATATTCAAACGTATTGTAATCTGCAAAATTATAAGCACCTAATCCGAAGATGACATTTGATGAAAAGTAATCTACCGCTCTACCCCATAATTCAAATCTCCCGCTTCCACCATCACTTGAGAAATCGCTGACTCTTGATCCTAAAATCCCAAAAATGTCAAAATCCATAACTACTACAGCAATAAACGCAACAATCGTAAGAGAGCCTATTAATCCAACAATCAAACGTAATTGTTTGATTGGATTATTCATTAAAGCATATAGGAGAAAAATCAAAATTAATGAAATTAGTCCTCCTCTAGAAAAGGTCAATAAGCTGGTTAAGATGCATAATGTTAATCCAATCTTATTTTTTACAGAATTAGAATTGCACAAGTAGTAAGAGAAAAAAAGCGTATTATAAAAGATAAAGAAATTAGGATCCTGAAGCAATCCTATTAGCCTTGGATAATCCCGATCCATTAAAACGCCATACTTTGGAATCCCATCACCCTCAAAAATAAAATTAAAGCTTTGAAGCCCGACTATATACAAGGATAAACTTGCTAAATTGAAAACGATTCCTGCTGAAGATACTGATTTTTCAATCACCTGCACGGTTGATGAACCAATAATAAACTTCATTAATAAATAACAGAAGATATAGAGAGAAATTCCTAAGATCATTCTAATGCTTGATTCAGGATACAAGGAAAAGGCACCTGTAAAACTATACATACAATAAAATGCAAGCATTAATATTTCGAACAGCTGAAATTTTTGAAAATAGAAAGAAGAGACATGAATAATTAAGAAAAAAACCAGAAAAAACATATACGGCTTTAATGCGAATCCTAAATAAATATTATATTTAGCTAGAGTGACAAGAAGAATAAGGAAAAATATTGTTTTGCTTTGTCTCGGGGATTGTTCAATCAATTTATAATCCATTTTCTGCCCCCTTCGACTTTTTTACATTCCATTTCTTTAAATTGACTAGTTTAGTTTTTAATTCTTTATCGCATAAAAAGAAGAGAAGCAAAGCTGCAAATTGGGCTAATATTGCTTTTATTGGCGATGAACTAAGAAATCCCTCAATAATGCTAATACTAATAAGAATGAAAAAAAGATATGGAACCAACGATTTTATTGCAATACTATTTCGATCAGGTATAAATAACCAATAACCTACTAGTGATATAATTTCAATTAAGACACCAGCATAGGCTGCACCAATAATTCCATACTCTGCACTTAAGAAAATATAAAAAACAATTCCTATCGTGATGGAAACAGCTTGAACAAATGTTCTTTTAGACTGAAGACCTCTTGTTGTCAGCCCATCTGCCAATGCAATATTTACTGCTTGAAAAGCAAGAATAAATGATAATATTTTAAGCGGTCCCGCAGCATCCATCCATAATTCTCCAAACACCACATCAATTATGAAATCAGCAATGTAATAGAATGGAATCATCATGCTCATCCCAATCAATGCCATTAACTTTATTTGTAAGATTGTGAGAGCCAACTGTTCTTTCATTTGATTGTTATTATAATATCTGAATAAAACTGGATAGAAAGCACCGGCTACAATAAATGGTATTTGCTGCAATGCCTGTGGAATGCGGTAAGCTACAGCATATATACCGACCTCTTTAAGTGAAAGTGTTTTTTCCAATATAATTGGACCTAACTGTGGGCCAATGACAAATAATAATCCCGCAGCAGAGAAAAAACCTAACTGATTAAAAAGGCCTTTATGAAATCGAGTTTTAAAGTCGAGTTTTATCTCTTTTATTACTAAACCGAAACTTACGATGCCTGCCGCAAAATAAGAGAATCCGTATAAAAAGCAAATGAGTGGAGGACTCACCGTTAAAAACATTCCTAAAACAATACCCAATACCAGTAAAATTGAAGAGAGAATTCTAATAAGAGCATTCATATGCATTTGTTCTCTTAGCTGAAAAAAAGCAATTCCAATACTTTGCATTCCTACTCCAGCTACCATAGGAATAATTAAACAATAAGCAGAGAATATTAAGTTTGTTTGGTTAGAATAAAAGTAATGTAAACACAAGAATCCTACTAGTAATGTACCAATTAACAAACCAAGTCTCATTTTAATGTATGATGAAATAATGGTAGATAAATTGGCTCCCTGTTTAGAACCTTCCCTAATGATAACTTGACTTAATCCAGCATCTGTAAAAAAACTCATAATCATAGCAAATGCAAGAATTACACTGAACATTCCGTAGTGATAAGACTTTAGATAATTAGCCAGTACAATTAATGCTATCGCGTTGATTACACTCGCAAATGCCGTGCTGTAAAACAAGTGTATAATATTTAAAGATATTGAGTTTTTTCTTGATTCCACCGGTCATCACACCCTGCCCAAGCAATTACTTATACTGTCAGCCTGTTTGATAGATTACACCCAGGATATTTTTATTTCCTCTCTCTAAGTAGTGTTTCGTTTTAATGATTTCTTCTTTTTCCGTTTTATGCTCCTGTATTACTAAAACAACTCCATCACAATAATTTGCTAATATTTGTGATTCTGAGACCATCAAATATGGCGGCGCCTCAATGATAACCACATCATATGATTTTCCACATTTCTTAATTAGATTTTCTATTTTACTTTCCACCCATAATTCCATTAAATTATAAGGATTTGGACCCGTTGTTAAAACTGAAAGATTGTTAATAAATGTATCTTTTATGAACGGATCTATAGCGTCTCCATTTAGAATAAGATCTGATAAACCAGTTATGTTACTGACATTAAATAATTCATGCACGGAAGGTGACCTGAAATTTGAATCTGCTAATAAAACTTTTTTATTTTGCTCTGCATACGCAATTGCTAGCTTTGCAGCTATTAAAGGTTTATCTGCAACATTTACAGGAGATGTAAGCATGATAACAAGTGATTCTTTTTTTACTGTGTTTTCAATATTTGATCGAATTAACCTGATTTGTTCTGTGCTTATAAAGTTTTCATCAAGAGGCAGTTTCTTATTTATTTTATTCATTTTATTACTTTTGCTAAACATGTATCTCTCCTCCTCTTTTTCCTTTTTCAGTACTATCGCTCTTTAATGATTTATCTCTCCGGCTGTGAAATTTACTTTTATCTGAGAGACTTATAGCTCCTAAAACTTGAATGCCCATATCAAACTCTATAACATTTGGATCGCTCACTGTATTAGCTAAGTATTCTTTCAGCATGGCTAACCCAATCCCGATAAATAATCCGACGGCAAATCCGATAGCCATATTTAGCTCAGGACTGCCAATTCTTTTTGACAATATATCTTTTTCTGAACGATTGAGAACTTGAATATCATCTACATTTAATGAATTTTTCATTTTATCCACTGCAGTTTTGGCAATTGTATGTGACACGATTTGAGAAAAATCTGAGTCGTCATCCCTAACTACTATATTAATAATTTGAGAGTCTTTATTATTTTGGACAGTTACCATTTCTGCTAATTCTTCTGGTTTTACAGAAAGTTCATCTGCAGCAGAATGAAGAACAATAGGGCTTTTTATAATATCAATAGATGAAGCCAGCAGCATGTTTATATCTTGAACACTGCTATATGTACTATCATCTTTTTTTAATTTTCCAACTAAAATATATTCTGTTGTTTCATATATTGGTTTAATAATATAAATTGTAGAAAGCGCACTTAATGCAAACAAACAAATGGTTGTTAGAAAGATTGTAAAAAATCTTCTTTTTAATATATAAATAAATTTCTTTAAATCCATTTTCTCATTCATAGGACCCTCCTAAAATAATTTAAAGATGCAATCATTCATCATTAATTCTTTATAAAGAACGATTTTAGCAGGAATGGCTGCTACTGAAACAAAATAATTAATTTGAAAGATATTTATTTGAATTACCTCTATCTGAAATAAAATTTTCTTGAAGATTGGAAGTCAATAAACTGTATGCAGATTGGTCTGTAAATACAATGATTGGGCTTTGTTTCTCTAATAACTGAGTATCCCATACCATCGCTTCAAATCTGTTATTGCTTCCGCTTACTGTTAAAATTTTTTTTGTAGCTTTGGAAATTTGAATTTGAAGCCCCGAGAATTCATTACCTGAAACTTCATTTGGTACTGTTGCAGAGCTTACAATCTCAATGCAAGATACACAATCGTCAAGAGTCAGATTTATAAACCTGTTTCCATTTATATAACTATATCCCCCTTCAGCTTTAGATCCCTGCTGAGTTGAGATAAGACGTACTCCATTATAAAAACCAATAATTTCTATATCTTGAAAATTAGTAAAACTAATAAAGTCGCCAGATTTTTCAGAAACTAGCTTAATACCCGTTCCTTTATTACGTTCACTTGAATTGACAATCGTTACATTTGAAATGTTTGTCCTTGTAGAAGACCAGAATTGCTCAGAACCATTTAAATAGATTACTTCATCATCAAATTCTGGGGAAGATACTTCTATTATGCCATTATAAATTGAAGCATTTTTTTCTACTTCAATTCCCCTAAAATTGCCTTCAATATATAATCTTGTATTTTGATCGAATTCTAAGGTTACTCCTTCTTTAATCTTTATGCCTCGTGTTAGGATATAATTTTTATTCCCCTGTAGTTTTACTTTTCCAATTTTAGATTTAGCACTGTAATCAATTGCCTTTTGAATAGCAAGGGAGTCATCATTAAGATCCGTGCCATTTGCCCCGAAACTTTCTACATCAACAAAATTAACGTTAACTTTCTGATTTGCATGTAACTCATTAAAGAAAATTTTTTGAACGACAATGAGAATTGACAAAGCAATAAAAACTCCTATGATAATCCCAGAAAAAAAGACTGGTTTCGTTTTTCTCATTTAAATTGATTCCTTAAACCCGATATACATGTTCAGATTCTTTTTTGTAGAAGCTAATCATTTCCGATAAACCATTTCTAATTGAGTAACTCGGGCACCAACCCAAATGTTCTTTTGCTTTTTTATTGGACAGAACACTTTCTCTAATATCCCCTTCTCTATTAGCACCATGTATGGGATTAGCTTTAATCTCCAGAGTTCTTTCATATTCTTTTATTAGTTGATTTATCGATACTTCCGAGTGACTTGAGATATTAAAAATTTCATTTTCTCCCTTTTCTAAGGCTAATACATTTGCTTTTGCTACATCCCTCACAAAAACAAAATCTCTAGTCTGATGTCCGTCACCGTGAATATACGGCTGCTGATTATTTAAAAACTTTTCACTAAAAATGGCAATGACTCCTGCCTCTCCGTTGGAATCCTGCCTTATTCCATATACGTTTGAATATCTTAATATCGTATATTTAAGACCACATAAAGCAGAAAAAAGCTGTATATATAACTCAGCACTTAATTTTGATAAACCATAAAATGATAAGGGATTTAAAGCATGAGTTTCCTCTATTGGCAAGTAATTAGGATTTCCATAAATTGCGGCTGAAGATGCGAAAATAAACTTTTTAACGTTATACTTTACACATGCATTTAACAAATTAATGGTTCCCATAATATTTTCATCCGCATCATATGAAGGATTCAATGTTGATTTTGAAACGGATACTTGTGCTGCCATATGGATGACATACTCTGGTTGTTCAATTTCAAAAATTTCATCTACAGAGTTTCTTATGTCAGATCTAATAAATTTTATTCCTGCAGGAACATTACTCTCCTTGCCAGTAATCAAATTATCAACTGCAACAACCTCAAATTTTGCATGTATTAATTCTTCGCAAATATGTGAACCGATAAATCCCGCTCCGCCAGTAACTAGAACTTTCATTTTCTCAACTCCTCATATAAAATGCACATTTCTCTCTTTTTTGTTCTTTATAGTGAATTTATATGTTGAGTATAATCTTTTTTTAATTGATAAGAAAACGCTAAAATCAGTTATTTTTTTCTTTAAAAAGAACATTTGCGGCTATTACCTTCATTTTCCTCTAATTTTCATAGTTGTTTGTTTTATATAAAGAACGAAATAGTTGTTTTTTAAATCAAAGGTGAATTCATTCAATGAATTCACCTTTGATTTCTATACTATTTTATTAAAACTTCCTTTATCACTAATTTTTGAAATTGGTATACTTCTAAACTCAAAAGTATTGTAAGAACTGCTCACGGTAAATTCAACTATAGGTCTTGTATGTGGAATTAATGCTAAATCCCATGCCATACCATCAAATTCATTATACTGCCCATTAATCGTTAACAATTTATTCGTCATCCCTGAAGGCTGAATCTGCATATTTACAAACTGATTGCCGCTGCATTCATTTGGAATCGTTTCGCTTGAAGTTAATACGACTGCATTTACACAATCATCAATTGAGAAATTGATAAAACGGTTTGCATTTACCCAGCTGTAGCCGCTGGCAGGTTTGACTGCCTGAAGCTTTACTGCTGTATTGAGTCCTGCAAAATTGATATTTTCGAAGTTTACAAAGGAGATTTCATGACCTGTGCCGTTTGAGTAGAGAGAAAGGCCTGTTCCTTTATAGCTCTCACTCCAATTTATGATATTTACGTTTTCAATTTTTGTTTTGTTCCAGGTGTTGTAGTATTTGTACTTTCCGTCCAAATAAATCACAACTGAATTAAATCTCGAATCATCTATTGCGATATAAGCACCTGAAAGAGATGCATTTTTTTGCAGCTCAATGACGCGGAAATTACCATAGACAATGAAACGGGAACCGTAATTGAATAATAGTTTGACACCCGCTTTAATCACAATTGGACCCGTAATAATATAATCCCTATTTCCAAGCTCCACTAGCTTATCTGCATTGTTCTGTGCGTAATCAATCGCTGCCTGTATTTTGGCTGAATCGTTCGCGCCTTGAAAATTTTCTACTAACACACTCATATGTTCACGTCCTGTATGAATTTGAATTTGCTACTTTGCCGTTCTATTATTCTCACAGCGAAGTATTACTATATTCTATGTCGAATTCTGCTGATTGCTACGTATTTTTATAGAAGAAAAAGCCCGCTGAAATAGAATCAGCGGGCAAAGAAAAACGACTATTTATTTAGATTAGGAGAATACGTATTCTCCTCATTCGCCTTCACCATAAATTCATATTGAAGGAGTCTTACTTCGAAGAGGCGCAATGGATCGTAATAGATTTCCGGACTTGCTTTCATTTTTTCAAGGGTTGCTTTTGAACTTGCAATTTCATTTTCTGATTCTTTAATGGTCTGTTCCACATACAGAATCGGATTTTGGAAGAACATGATAATGTCCGCTTTTAGAGCTTTTTCAAATAAGTCAAATTCGAGGAAGAATTTTTTTGAAATTTCTTCTGCTGTGTCCTCATAGTTTTTGCTTTCAACATATTTTTTATATTGGTTGTACAGCATTGATTTATTTTGAGGCATCGCAGCGAACAGTTTCCCTGCGCTTTTCAGCAGGAATTCTGTCGGCTTGAATCTAAGCAGGATATTCTGCTCTTCAACATCCGCTCTGCTTGTCATTCTGTTTAAATCACGGCGCCAGTCTTCAATGACTTTAAAATCACAGAGAAGCTTCATTTTTTCTTCGCCGTATAAACCGTTGAAAGATTGACTCATTTCGTCAAGATATGCCTGACTTTCATTTAGCTCTTCATTTGATTGTGCAAGCCATTCACGGAGAGCTGTCTGAAACCTTGGAATCAGGTTCTGATGAACATAGGCGTCAATTTCTTCATTCATTTTCTTGTTTAAGGTGATGTGAATCTGGCTGAAATCGCTGTTTTCGCTGATATGAGCTGAACAGTTGCGCAATATTTTCGGCAGCTGCACAGCCATGTCTCTTTTCATCTCGGCAGTTACTTCACGATAGGAAGCTGAAATGGATTTTGCTTTTTCCTGCTCCACATCTCTTAAATGATTCATGAAGCCGTTCAGCCTTACTAAGATATCCTCGTTCCATTTAACCGACTCTACTAATCGATTCTCCATCTGAACCCGTTTGTTCAAAAGATCCGTGAGTGTCTTGCGAATGAAATAAAGCAGTTTTGCTGTGCGTTTCTCTTCAAGCTTTGCATCCGATCTGCTGAAAACAGTATTTAAAAATTCTCTCAATCCAGCAAGATGATCAGGTGAAAAAGCAAAAACCTGTGACTGCGGGAAGAACTGGTTGATGGTTCCCTGCAGCTCTTCTGCCAATTTCCACTGTTCAGATGAGTGATTCAGGATAAAGTGAAACGGTGTATCATGTCCATATTCCTGAAGCTTCATCAGCAGTTCAAGCTCGTGCTCGTTAAAAGGCGTATTTTTATCAAGGACGAACAGCATTCCGTCTGATATCGGAAGAAATTCAGCTGTTTGTTCTACATCTAAAAGACGGTCAAGTTCAGGTGTATGCAAGAACACCGTCTTGTTTTCTTCTAATAGAGCAGATGGCCACTTCACTTCAATCCACGTATTTTCTGATTCCTGATACTCGGGATTATCAGATATCCTTTTGATCCCGGCATCAGTAATTTCATTCATCTCCGCCAAATCACCTTCAGATCGTACAAATACAGGTGAACCCGTGCGGCTGACCAGATTTTCGTGAAGGATATGATTAATAAAATCAGATTTGCCGCTTTCAGCAGTGCCGCTGATTAAAAGATGGGATGTCTTTAGATCAGCAAGCCCGGAAACAAGCCATTTCTTTTTATAGCCCACTTCGATATGGTTATTCTCCGACCAAGAAACAAGAGACTTAAATAAATCCAGGCTGTATTCAAGACTGATGCTGTCATGTTCAGAATCAAAAATCAGCTTTTCCGCTGTCTTAAGACTCTCTGCATCCATTGCTGCCGGGAAAATTTCATTCCATGCAAGCACGGCAGTTGCTGCAAATAACGCTTTTGACTGATTAGCAAGCTTTTGCCAGTTTGCTAATAAGACAGGAACGATATCCTCTAAATCCCTTACCAAATATGTGCCATTTATCACACTTAAGTAAGTGTTCTGATGGATATCGGACATCTTCGTCCAGGATTCAAACGGCTGCACCTCAACATTAAGGAAAATGGTATTAACGGTTTTCAGCCATGATAAGTAAGATTCTTCATTGCGGTAGCTTTCCCACAAAGAAGCCGTAACCTTCTGAAATAATTTTTGATTAATTCGGAACAGCGAAATAAGCGGCTGATAAAAGTATTCCGGATCAAACGATTTCGTATATCCCGCTTGAACATACTCATCCAGCAGCTCAAACCATTGAAGCGATTCCGTCCGCATGCCCTCACTTACAGCAAGCTCCACGGCATTCTTCCAGTCCTGCTGATCCTCATAGAAAGATCGGGCAAGATCCGTTACATTCGGATAATCAGAATTTATATCCAGTGCCTTTTTAATAACCTTATATGCAAGTTCAATCTTGTCTCTTACTAGATAGAGTGAAAATAATTCAAGCGCCACTTCCATCTTCAAAGTCTTCGAATCACTTTGAATGGATGTGTAAATATCCTCTGCAGCTGAAAGATGACCAAGCGCATAATAAGAATCCGCAATATTTTTCTTAGCCCATGGCTCTAATTCATTGCTGATATTTTCCCACTTGAAAATAGCTGTCTCATAATCTTTGTTGTGAAAATAAACCTCGCCTTGCGCGAAGCGAATAAAGGACAGATCATATACTTCCTTTGCCTGCTCCTCGAAATAAAGTTCGCCAAGCACCTGTACTGGCTGAGCGGAAGCACTGTCTTCCATAAACCTTTCAAAATATGCTTTATGAATCAACTGTTTATCGTTTGTCATTTTATCCTCCACCTAACGTACACTAGAAACTTATCTATAATAGTCTATTCTATCAAAAGATGCATTTAGAATGCTTTATATGTGTATACCCGTTTTGCCGATTTTTACACTACAAAGGATCTAGCCGGAATAGCCACTGCTATTTCACTGGGCTTTAAGTTGGAATTTAGATGTATGATTATCCGAATTTCATTGAAATAATGGAAAACACCGGAAATTAAAAGGAGAATAATTCCTTATATAGTGGTCGAGTGATTCTAAAGACTTATTTTACAGGTAAAATAAACCAACTTGTCGAAACCCTTCTCTATACACCGCATACTTCCCTTTTTTAATCATGTAGGATCTGTCCCCATTTCAAAGAACAAAAAAGAGAGGATTAATCTCCTCCCTAATTCCAAAATATTATTACCATGCCCACTCTTCTATAAAACTCAGCCCTTAAAAAAGTTCTGTTTCTTCTTCATCATATCCAGCTCCTGCGGAATAAGCAGCTTTGATAACGGGGTGTCCGGATTTAATATGATCCCTGTTTGTCCATCTATCTGGTTAAGCACTTCTTGAAAAGATACAGCAATGGCTGTACTGTTTTTGAACATTTTCTCAATTGGAAATTTTGAAGAAAAGACAGGCAATAGCTTCCGGGTTTTCTTCTCCATTATCTGAACCTGCTTCAGCGAAAATTCATCTTGTCGATCGGCATTTAGTTCACTTGTTTGCTTTTTAATCAGCCAAATTGTACTTTTCCCGAGTATTTCGTAAAAGTCAGCTATTTTATCGCTGTTACTCATGGCATCAATCAAAGCTTTTTCTAAGGTGTTGAATGGATTGCTCATTTTTCTCCGAATCCTAAAATCGGGCTCTTTTTCTCTGAGATGTTTACTTCTGCAAAATCAACGGTTTTTATATACTCATATTTTCCGAGTGATGAAAATCCAAGTTCATCCACTGTATTTGGATCAATGGATTTCAAGATGACTGTTTGAGCTGCCTCATTGACGCCTTCTACAATAAATTCCCGGCCTTTATAAATGGCATAAGGTTTATACTCATAGGCATTCTCTAATTCAGATTGAGCAATTTCTTTAATGAAAATGTTCTTCTTCAATCCTGCTGCCTGAAATCCCGCTCCTTGAGCTGCTTTGTCACGCGTGCGCAAAGTGACCTTTCCGCTTCCTTCAGGGATGATTGAATACTCTTTCCCTTTATAGATGCCGTATTCTCCTTTTTTAATCATGACTGTTTAACTCCTCTATACTGTAAAATCTTTGATCATATTTATCATAGATTCCAACCAGTTCTTCTACGCCATCTTTGAAAACGTAGATTTCACCGGCGCTTGGTCTCGCGTTATTTCCATAAACCGTTTCAAACTCAGGGACAATCTTACCATTTTCAGCCGCTGTAAATCCATGCCCAGTTTGAGGATAGCTGATATATTCATTAGGCTTTGCTGCATGAGGGCTATTAAACTCTTCTGCATATGGGATCTTTAGACGTTCGCTTTGTTCTGTTGTAAATCGGATCACAGCGTATTCTTTGTCAGGTGAAAACGGTGTGTTCGGATAGTCCATCCGCAAGGAATTGTACATATCTGCAGACGATGTAATGTCTCTGACATCATCCATCTTCGCTATGCATCCGCCGACGTCTGTAAGTTGACCAGATAAATACAGCGCTAGCTTATCCTGGTCAATGACCTTCTGTAATACGGTTGAACTATTGACAGCCGGTACAGCTTCGCGGACTTGATGCATTTTGTCCAATTCCTCAGGCGTTAAATCCTTGTAATATTGGGCTTGAAGGGTTAAGAATTCGTCCTTTGAAAGCCCCGCTTCATCAAGCACCAAATCAATCTCCGCTGCAAACCCTTTTCCCTGCGAAAGCTTTGAATAATCAAAACTCGTATCCACCCCGTGAGTCGCAACTTTCGGATTAGAGGATGTCCCATCTGGCACTTTTGTCAGCTTCGCAGCTTTTCCAAGCTTATCAATTCCCTTGCCTCCGAGAATCCCAAGTCCAATAGAGACGACTCCATATGTAAAGAATTCCGTACGACTGTATACATCACCATTTATTACTTTTGTTTCCCAGGCTTCGGAGAGCGTGTTCCACATGGATTCAAGGGTTTCAAGGGGGTGAATGATGGCATCCCACATGGCTTCATATGTTTCCCATTCTGTAAGGGATACGAGCCCGTCCCAGGCATCTGTAAGCCCATTTTTAGCACCATCCCACAGACCGGAGAAAAAACCGCCCCAGCCCGAAGAAGCAGACGATTTGGCGGCCTCATCTGCTTCTCTCATGCCATTTGCGGTGTTTTCAATTAATGTTTTTGCATCTTGCGTCAGTGTATGAAACCGATTAACGAGATGACGGATCTCTTCCTGAAGATCAAGAGCCCTGTCTACACGTGCAACAGAGGTAAAGCGCAGTCTGGCAGATTCCCAGTTTAGCAGATCAAGTGCATCTCCCGTATAAGAACGCGATTGCTCAATGCGCTGTGCGAAATCTTCAAGTTCTTCCGGTCTAATTTTAATTTCCATATGCGGTCTACCTCTCCTTTATCCCTTAAAACCAATTGCAGCGCTGTATCAGGCTAAGCCAGCAGCCAGCTCTCTAAGCCTTCCGATTTCATTTCTAAGTTCCTGAAAAAGCTCATCCTTCATTTCGTATATATGATGATAAGTGACACGAATGTCATCTCTAATACTTTCATAGGCTAATTTTGTCTGTCCCGTCCATTCATCTGCATACTGCTGATGAAGGTTATGAAAATGATAAACGCCGTCATCAAACGTACCCATTGCATTCTTAATAGCAGCAAGGTACGCTTCGAGTTCATCTGCATCCCGGTTGTATTCGGCCTGCTTTCTCTTTCTCTCCAAGTCTTCAAAGAAGTCTTCGATCGTATCCAACAAGTTCTTTCCACGTCCTTCTTCCTGATTTAGAAGCATCTTATAGTTATGTTAAAATATGGGGATGAATCCGGCAACTATCTATTAAACTATTTTTACACATAGGCGAATATGACTAGAAAAGAAATTATCCTTTCCTACTATTAGAATATATTGAAAACTTCACGTCTTTTATTCCGATAAAATGACCTTATTTTAGGACATAAACGCGTTCAGGTCTGCCAATTGTTCCATAGGATAAATCAGCAGCAATTTTCTCCTCGGAGATGAGATGTTCAAGGTACCTCCTTGCAGTTGTCCGGCTCACGCCGATTTGCTTTGCCACGGTTTCAGCTGTTAATCCCTGTCCCGCATCCAGCACTTCCATGACTTTAATCAGCGTCAGTTTATCGATTCCCTTTGGGAGCATGGGTTTTTCATAAATGTCCTGCTGCTTATACAGAAGTTTGTCCACTTCTTCCTGACCCATCATTTTGTTTTCCGATCTGATTGCTTCAAGCTTGAGGTAGTGGTCTTCGTATCTTTTTAAGGACTGCTTGAACCGTTCAAAAACAACAGGCTTGATAATAAAATCAAACACTCCGATTGTAATGGCTTCCTGAACGGTTTCAATTTCCCGGGCAGCTGTTATCATAATGACATCTGTTTGCCTATCAAGCTGCTTGATTTCTTTCAATAAATCGCATCCGTTCATATCCGGAAAATACACATCAAGCAGGATTAAATCAGGTTTTAAAATATCAATCAAGCTTTTTGCTTCAGCATAATTAGCAGCAATTCCGATGGTCTGAAATCCCTTAATCTGCTCAAGAAATCTTCTTTGAATCTCAGCAATCCTTAAGTCATCTTCAATGATCAGCACCTCAATGGCTTGATTCATGATCATACCCCCTGCTTTTTGGAATGGCTACAGTAAATGCTGTTCCTTCTTCTTTCTTCGATGAAAACGTGATCGTTCCTCCCGTTTTTTTCAAAGCCTGCTGAACAAGACTCAGTCCGATGCCTGCATTTTTGTCCCTGCTCTTTGTAGAGAACCCCTGCTGGAATATGCGCTCGAAATGTTTCTCCGCTATACCTGGTCCATTGTCTTCAACTTCAATAATCAATTCTTTGCCCAGATCTGTTAAAAAGAGCGATACCTTTTTATCACCATCTTCTTTTTCTCTGACAGCGTCAAACGCATTATTCAGCAGATTGCCAAAAATGGTGATTAACGCATCACGATTCAGCGAGTCGGGAACATCCTGAAAGCTGCTTCCTTCATCTATGGAAAACTGTATTTTTAATTCACTTGCCAGACTGATTTTCCCTAAAATAAATCCCGCTAGAATAGGATCGGGAATTTCCCTCATGATGAAGCCAATAAATCCCTGTGTGACATTTACTTCTTTTGAAATAAACTCAATCGCCTCTTTGTAAGAACCCAATTGGATAAGTCCAAGTAGGGTATACAGCTTGTTTGAATATTCATGCGTCTGCGCTCTTAAACCCTCCGCATATGCTTTTACGTGGGACAGTTCCTTCAGCACCTGTGACAGCTCGGATTTATTCCGAAAGCTAGCTACAGCGCCTATAACTTCCCCTCTTTTATCAAAAATAGGAATGCGGTTTACAACGAAAACCTCCTCCAGAATGATAAATTCCTGATCGTACTCAGCTTGACCGGAATCAACCACCTGCAGCAGATGAGTATCTTTAATAATCTCTTCAATCCGCTTTCCTCTTAACAGAATCTCATTTGGAATCTGCAGGATTTTATGGGCATTTTCATTTACCATCGTGATTTTCCCATCGGTATCAATTGCAATGATTCCTTCATGAATGGACTCTAAAATAGCATGCTTTTCCTGATACATCCATGCAATCTCACGCGGCTCAAGGCCGAATATGGCTTTTTTTATATTTAATGAGATTAATAATGCCGAAATAATTCCGCCTATTAAAATGATGATCGTAAAAAATAAGATTTTATTTTCAAGATTTGTCAGCTCTTTTTCAATATCTTCCTGAAGAAACCCAACAGAAACGACTCCAATCACTTGACCGTTCAGGTCGAATATAGGTGCTTTTCCTCTAAGAGATGGCCCAAGGGTTCCGATGGATTCAGAGATGACAGTTCTTCCTTTAAATACGTCGTCGTTATCTCCGCCAACCATTTTTTCGCCCAAGCGATCCTCATCAGGATGTGAATACCTGAGTTCCTCAAGGTTTCCTACGACAATAAATTCCGCCCTCACCTCTTTGCGGATTTTCTCTGCGATCGGCTGAATGATTTCAGACGGGTTTTCCGCTGAGAAAGCTTCACCGATCTCAGGCATATAAGCGATCGTTTCGGCAATAGACAGTGCCTGCATTCCTTTATCCTTTTTCAAATTGGTCTCCATGATGGATTTAAACGTTAATTCAAATATCCCTGCCATCAGGACAACTACCAGGCAAATCCCTATCATCAGCTTAGTATGTAATCGCATTCATTCACCTCAGCTTAATCATAGTAAAAAAACTCCTTATTAAAAAGGAGTTTTTTAGCCCTCTACGTTAATGATGACATCCTTTCCCCGTTTTTTCATCAAAACAGGAATCAGCAGCCATAGTGCCGTAAGAATCAAAAAAGATATGGAAAGAGGGCGTGAGAAGAAAATGCTGTAGTCTCCATTTGAAATAGTTAGTGCCCTTCTCATATTGTTTTCTATCATAGGGCCTAAAACCAAGCCTAACACCAGAGGAGCAATTGGGTAATCATTCTTTGTCAAAAAGTAGCCGAGAACACCGCATGCAAGGAGAAGGAGTAAGTCATAGACTGAGACCTGCACCGCGTATACACCAAAAATGGAAATGGCGACAATAATGGGAATCAAGTACTTTTTCGGTGTTTGAATTATTTTTGCAAACACTTTAACAAGCGGCATATTTAATGCTAGAAGCATAACGTTTCCTATAAACATACTTGCAATTAAGCCCCATGCAACTTGAGGATGATCTTCAAAAAGCAGCGGACCCGGCTGAATGTTGTACATCATCAGGGCACCCATCAGAATCGCAGTTGTCCCAGATCCCGGAATGCCAAGCGTTAATAAGGGAATCATCGCGCCGCCAGATGCAGCGTTATTCGCAGATTCAGGTGCAGCCACACCAGCAATCGCACCCTTGCCGAACTTCGATGGATTCTTGCTGATTTTCTTTTCCATGATATACGAAAAAAATGAAGCCAATGTAGCGCCGGCGCCCGGCAGTATCCCGATGAAAAAACCTAAAAATGAACCTCTTGCAATCGGACCTGCTGATTCCTTCAATTCATCTTTAGAAGGAAAAATGTTATTGATTTTGGCAATTTCCGCATCTTCCTCTTCTTTTTCAAGAATCGTCTTAAAAACCTCTCCTAATGCAAATAAGCCAACAGCTATCGTTAAAAATTCAATGCCCTGATAAAGCCATGGGAAATCGAATGTAAATCTTGCAACACCTGAAACATTGTCCACTCCAATCGTTGCGAGCAATAAACCTGTGATCGTCATGATGAGAGCCTTTGTCACCGATTTTCCTGCCAGACCGCTGACTGCTGCGATGCCAAGCAGCATTAGTGAAAAATATTCTGCGGGTCCAAACTTAATGGCTACGCTTGATAAAGGCTTTGCCAATAAGATAAGGGCAATAAGCGTTACAATTCCGGCAAAAAAGGATCCGATTGCAGCGATGGAAAGAGCACTTCCCGCCCTGCCGTTCTT
Source organism: Metabacillus idriensis (assembly GCF_009674765.1). GTDB lineage: Bacteria > Bacillota > Bacilli > Bacillales > Bacillaceae > Bacillus_P > Bacillus_P idriensis. Next base: position 191,837 of record NZ_WKKF01000003.1, read on the forward strand.
TGCCATTTGATAGCCATCAAGTGTGGTGACAACAGAGGATGATTCCCCAGGTGTATTTAAAAGAATAGACGTTGTGGAGCCTCCGTACATCGCTCCGTAATATACACCTGCAAGCAGAATGATGGCGCTTGTTGCCGCTTGTTCCGGCGGCAGTCCCCCAGTCATAGAAGCTGTGACCGGTATTAAAAGGGCTACGCCGCTCATCGGCCCGATTCCAGGCAGCACGCCCACCGCTGTCCCTATCAGGACCCCCGCAAAAGCAAAAAGGATGTTATACCAAATGAAGGCTGACTGAAAGCCCTGCAGCAGATAATCAAGAGTTCCCATCGTGCATTTCCTCCTTTCATTTCCTTAAAACCATACCGGAAAGCTCGGCAGGGTCCCTTTAAGAACAACAACAAATAAATAATAAATTCCCGCAGAAAAACAAGCAGATATCACAATTGATTTCACCCATTGCCCCCGTTCCATTGCTTGAAAACATATGAATAGGAAGACAAATGTCGTGATGACATAACCGATTGTTTCCAGCAGCGCAATATAAAGCAAGGTTGCAGCGAAAATAATAATGAATGCTTTGATCTGCAAAGGTTCCTTTTTTCCGTATTTCTTTTGATAATGAAGGGTTTCATAAAATAAACGCAGACTTAGCAGAAAAAGGATAGCACCGAGAAAGAACGGAAAAATATTAGGCCCGACAACACTTCCATAAGAAGATTCTGCGATCTGCATACTGCCGTACATAAAGAGCGCTCCGACTGTTAAAAACAAAACGGCTGCTGCTCTGTCAAAATGGATTGACATCTGAATCATCCTTTCATATAAGAAAAGCGGAATCGCCCGTTTAGCGCAGGCATGACAAATAAGGATCCGACAGAAAAGGCGCTTTTTGCCAATACTTTCGGAGCTGTTCTGGCCGAGGAGCCTGAACGATTCCGCTTGCCATCGAAGCGCAAAATTTTATACTTTCTTATCTGTTAAGAAAAGCGGAAGCACCTTGTTCTGACCGAGGATCTGGGCGCTTCAGCTAGACATAGAAACGCTAAATTTTATTCTTACTTAAAACTTGAAGCAAGAAGAAGCCTGTCTCCTTCTTCAGCTTCAAAATCATTTCGCCATTCCCACAGCCTCAAGAAGGGTCTGCACTTGTTTTTCCTGCTCTTCTAAAAACGTTTTAAAGTCCTTGCCATTCTTATATTCCATTTCCCATCCCTGTGTTTCGACTTCCTTTTTCCATTCCTCTGACTGGACTAATTTATTTATTGTTTTATCCCAGTATTTATAGGCTTCATCAGACATTTTCTCTGGACCAAATACCCCGCGCCAAATGGTGAATTCTGCTTCAATGCCCTGCTCCTTCGCAGTTGGAAGATCTTTAAGCTCGCCTTGAAGCCTTTCGGGTGCTGTTGTTGCCAGAACTCGTACCTTGCCTGCCTTTAAGAATTCTTTAACGCTTGATACATCCGTTCCGATCACATCAGCATTGTTCCCGAGAAGAGCTGTAATGGCCTCCCCTCCCCCATCATAGGAAACATATTTCAACTTTGTCGGATCCACTCCATCTGCATAAGCAGGAAGAATCGAAATGAGATGGTCCATAGAACCAGGTGCAGATCCTCCTGCAAAAGTAAGCTTGCCCGGATCTTTTTTCACATCATCCAATAAGGATTTAAGATCTTTGTATTTTGAATCTTCTTTCACAACAATTGCCCCGTAATCCTTCGTCAATTGGGCAAGCGGTGTTGTATTTTTGTACCCGTACGGACTGTTCCCCTCTTTTTTCAGGTTATTGATAATAACAGGAGGCGAATTGACAAATAGCCGGTCATTATTTTGAACATCCTGTGTGGCATATTCGGCCATGAATACCGCTCCGCCTCCGCCTGGTTTGTTTTCAACTGTGAGCGGCTGATCTACAAGCTTGGTTTCACTCAAGACCTTCACGAATGACCTCGCCGTTAAATCCCAGCCTCCTCCGGCACCTGATGGCGCGACAACCGTTAAAGCCTTTGTTGGATAGCCTGTACTGCCAGAAGCAGCTTTCTCACCGCTGCTGCAAGCACCTAAGGTTAATGCAAGAGCGCCTGCACAAATGATCATGGATACTTTTTTTAATCCGAACATATAAATCCTCCTTTGTAAGCGTTTTCTTAATTTTACAGAGGATTCTGAAAAAATATAGTTTATACAAGTAAAGAGCATAAAAACCTTTAGTTCCTTTTTGTCCTTTTTGTTCACGGGTGAAATAACAGCTGAATTCATTTGAATAAATGGCTCGGGAAACATATAATTGTAAAATGAACTGATGATTTATGGATATAATGAAGTTTACATAGAAGAAAGGACGATAAATATTGGAAAATAACTCGTCAAACTTTATCAAAAGCATCATAAAAGAGGACTTGGAGAACGGAAAGCATTCAACGGTCATCACCCGCTTCCCGCCTGAGCCGAATGGATACCTTCATATTGGCCATGCAAAATCAATCTTAATTAACTTTGAACTTGCCGATGACTTTGGCGGCAGAACCAATTTGCGTTTTGATGACACGAACCCTTTAAAAGAGGATCAGGAGTATGTAGACTCCATTAAAGAAGATGTGAAATGGCTCGGTTACGAATGGGATGAGCTTCACTTTGCATCAAACTACTTTGAGGAAATGTACAGCCGCGCTGTCCTATTAATCAAAAGAGGCAAAGCATACGTAGATGATCTGACTGCTGATGAAATCCGCGAATACCGCGGCACATTGACTCAGCCTGGAAAAGAAAGCCCGTACCGCAATCGTTCCGCTGAAGAAAACCTTGAGCTGTTCGATAAAATGCGCAAAGGTGAATTTGAAACAGGCAGCAAGGTGCTGCGGGCTAAAATCGACATGACGTCACCAAACCTGAATCTTCGCGATCCTGTTATTTACCGAGTATCACACGCGACTCATCATAATACTGGAGATACTTGGTGCATTTATCCGATGTATGATTTCGCCCATCCGATAGAAGATGCGATTGAAGGCGTGACTCATTCTATCTGTACAACAGAATTTGAGGATCATCGTCCTTTATACAACTGGGTTGTCGAAGAATGTGAAATGGAAAGCAAACCTCAGCAAATTGAATTTGGCCGCTTAAATATCACGAACACCGTTATGAGCAAGCGCAAGCTGAAGCAGCTCGTTGACGAAGGCTTTGTAGACGGCTGGGATGACCCGCGCATGCCAACGGTATCAGGTCTTAGAAGAAAAGGATACACATCCGATGCCATCCGTAATTTTGTAAGAGAAACAGGTGTGTCTAAAGGATACGGAGCTGTTGACGAAGCCATGCTCGAGCACTTCGCAAGAGAAGATCTTAAGCTGAAAGCTCCTCGTACAATGGGTGTCCTTAAACCGCTTAAAGTCGTGATTACGAACTATCCTGAAGGCGAATCAGAAATGCTTGATGCAGAGATCAATCCTGAAGTGCCTGAAATGGGCTCACGCCAAATCCCGTTCGGAAGAGAAATCTACATCGAACAGGACGATTTCATGGAAGATCCTCCGAAAAAATATTTCCGTCTCTTCCCTGGCAACGAGGTGCGCTTGAAGCATGCTTATTTCATTAAATGTGAAGAAGTCATCAAAGATGAAAACGGAAATGTCATTGAATTGCACTGCACATACGACCCTGAAACGAAAAGCGGGTCAGGCTTTACAGGCCGCAAAGTAAAAGGCACCATTCACTGGGTTGATGCTGCAAATGCAGTTCCTGCAGAATTCCGTCTCTATCAGCCGCTGATTCTTGACGCAGACCTGGAAGCGGAGAAAAGCGAAGAGGAAGCAGAAGAAAAAACATTCCTTGATTACGTAAATGAACAATCCTTAGAAGTTGTTCAAGGTTTTGTAGAACCAAACATGAAGGACGTAAAGGGCCAGGACAAATTCCAATTCTTCAGACACGGGTATTTCAACGTAGATCCGAAGAATTCAACACCTGAAAAAGCTGTTTACAACCGGATTGTTTCTCTAAAGAGCTCGTTCAAATTATAATAAACATAGAAAAGACCTAAATTTCTTCGAAATTTAGGTCTTTTTTTGATGAAATGTTCTTCAGCATTCGATTGTCAATGGTAAGAAGCTTGTCCAATACAGTTGAATGACGTCGTCTGAACCGCTCTTTTTACAAATCCAGTCAAAGTCCAACCCGAACATTGCAGAAATTTGGATGGTTTTAATCCTATTTTTTCGCGGTATAAACGTACTAACAAAGAAAAATTAAGGATGAAAAAAATAAATACTAAGCAGAAAGGAGGACGAAGAATCATGAAAATCAAGGCAGGCAGCTGGAGAATGCTGAGTGTACAGGAAAAACTATTTATTTTGCAGTCAGTGAGCTACAAAATGAAAAAATAAAAGAGTGTGGAGCCCCGTCAGGACCCTTTATCAGCCAAATTCCGCAAACTTGCAGCCGATCATTCGAATTTTACAGCCGAAATCGAAAAACATTTCAAGAGGAATCTATCGCACGCTTTGATTCCACAATCCTCAATCATAGACAAATATAAAAAGCAGCCGCAAAAATGACGGCTGCTTTCCTTATTTATTTCCACCATCCATCAAACTTGGTCGCTGGCAACTGGCGTTTATGCTCAGTCATTAAGTAGCGCTTTTCCACTTTAGAAGCGACTTCTTCTGACACTGATTTTCCTTCTAAGTAATCATCAAGCTCATCATAAGTAATACCCAGCTCCGTCTCATCAGCCTGCTGTGGTTTATCATCAAGCAAGTCAGCAGTCGGAACCTTCAAGTATAATCTTTCTTCAGCTCCAAGCTCTTTCAGCACGCTTCTGCCCTGGCGCTTAGTCAGGCCAGCTAAAGGAAGCAGGTCTGCTCCTCCGTCACCATACTTCGTAAAGAACCCTGTGACAGCTTCTGCAGCATGATCTGTACCGATGACAAGCAGTCCAGCCTCTCCTGCAATCGCATATTGAGTAATCATGCGTGTTCTTGCTTTCACATTCCCTTTATTAAAATCGCTCAGCTCATCCTGAACGGCATCTGCATATTGCTTTTCAAAGGAATCAACCGTCGTTTTAATATCAAACGTGATCGATTGATCCGGCTTAATGAATTTCAGCGCCAGCTGCGCATCATCTTCATCATGCTGAACACCGTGAGGGAGGCGGACCGCAATGAACTTCGCGTCGCTTTTGCCTTCACTGCGCAATTCTTCAACAGCAAGCTGTGCAAGACGGCCTGCCAATGTAGAATCCTGACCGCCGCTGATGCCAAGAACAAATCCTTTAGCACCTGTTTTTTTCACATAGTCTTTTAAGAACTCAATGCGTTCTCTTATCTCAGCCTTCGGATCAATTTCAGGTTTAACATTTAAATCACTCATAATCTTCTCTTGCAAGCTCATCAAAAATTCCTCCTATTGATATAAAGAATGTTTTTTAATGTATTCATAACAAGCATCAGGCAGCAGGTAGCGCGGCTCCCCGCCTTTTGAAAACTCGTCGCGGATGTATGTAGAGCTGATTTCCATCGCAAGCCCTTTATCAATCAAGTGAAAAGTTGAGCCGTCATCATGATTCCGCAAAATTGGGGACCGGGAAATCGTCCGGAGCATATCGATGCCTTCTCTGGCCATCACAATAAATTTATTGCTTGAAATCAGTTCCTGATCATATTTCCACTTGCCCTCTGCGATATCAACAAGCAGATCAGCACCCATAATAAAATAAATTTCATCATTCGGGTATTTCTTTTTAAAATGCTCCAGCGTGTAATACGTATAAACATTCCAGGCTTCCTGCTTAATTTCATAATCATCTGCCAGAAACTTATCATTCCCCTTAAGAGCAAGCTCAAGCATATTCCAGCGGTGCAGATCAGATGTCTTCATCAGTTTATCTTTCCGTTTGTTTGAACAAGGCAGAAAGATAATTTTATCCAGCCTGCAGCGATGTGCAACGGTGCTTGCCGTCCATAAATGAACATTTGTAATCGGATCAAACGACGAACCATAAATCCCTATCTTCCCCACTTGCGCTTCTCTCCCATCGTCCTCTACTTACTTCTTTCCCTGTTCAATCATATTCTTAACCTTAGATTGAACTTCTTCGATATTTCGCATCTTGTTCTCCCAGCAGCGCTCGCTTAAATCGACCGGGTACTCTTCAGGGTGCATCGTCCGCTTATATTCATCCCATAGGACATCCATATTTTGAGCCGCATAGTCCTGAATTTCCTGAAGCTCAGGAAGGTCATAAACTAATTTTCCATCCACAAAAATATCACGGTGCAGTTCCTTCGCTTCAAAATTCGTTACAAACTTGCTGACGAACGTATGAACCGGATGGAACATTTTTAAACGCTCCTCTGCCTGCGGATTTTCATCCTCAAGCGCAATATAATCGCCCTCTGATTTTTTATTGACGGAATTAATGATGCGGTATACCTTTTTAATCCCCGGTGTCGTCACTTTTTCAGGATTTCCGCTGATTTTAATCGTATCCTTCATTTCCCCGTTTTCATTTTCAATGGATACTAATTTATAGACAGCACCAAGAGCGGCCTGATCATATGCAGTAATCAGCTTCGTGCCGATTCCCCATGAATCAATTTGAGCACCTTGTGATTTTAAATTGATAATTGTATTTTCGTCCAAATCATTCGAAGCAATAATCTGCGTCTCAGTAAATCCTGCTTCATCCAGCATTTTTCTTGCTTTCTTTGACAGATAAGCAAGATCCCCGCTATCAAGGCGAATCCCTTTAAAGTTAATTTTGTCGCCAAGCTCTTTTGCCACTTTAATTGCTATCGGAACCCCTGATTTTAACGTATCATACGTATCGACCAGGAATACACAATCTTTATGACGTCGCGCGTACTTATGAAACGCAGTATATTCATCACGATAAGCCTGAACCAAAGCATGAGCATGTGTGCCTGCAACAGGAATGCCGAACATTTTGCCTGCGCGGACGTTTGATGTCGCATCAAACCCGCCGATGTAAGCAGCTCTGGTGCCCCAAATTGCCGCATCCATTTCATGTGCTCTGCGTGTTCCAAACTCCATTGCACTCTGATTGCCAACTACATGCTTGATGCGTGACGCTTTCGTCGCAATCAATGTTTGATAGTTCACAATGTTAAGCAAAGCAGTCTCTATCAGCTGAGCTTCTGCCAGCGGCGCCTCGATGCGCAGGATCGGTTCATTAGCGAAAACAAGTTCTCCTTCAACCATTGAACGCACGTTTCCAGTAAAGCGAACCTCTTTTAAATACTCCAAATAATCATCTCTATATCCTAATTCATCTCTTAAATACTCAATATCACTTTCTGTAAAGGAAAAACTCTGTAAGTACTCGACAATGCGTTCAAGACCGGCGAAAACCCCATAGCCATTGCTGAACGGCAGTTTTCTGAAAAAGACTTCAAACACTGCTTTCCGGTTGTGCATGTTATCTTCCCAGTACGTTTCTGCCATATTAATTTGGTAAAGATCCGTATGAAGCATTAAACTGTCGTCTGTGTATTTCATCAAAGGAACCTCCATCTGTCTATTCAACCCGTGCATTCAAGCTATTTTTAAAATGAGAAAGCGCCCATGCGTGGCCTTCAGGATTAAAACTTGCCACTGCTTTTTCATGAACAACTATTTTGAAGCCTTTGTTAAAACCGTCAACTGCCGTATGCAGCACGCAAATATCTGTACAAACCCCAACAAGGTGAATTTCCGTAATACCGCGTGCGCGGAGCTTCATTTCAAGATCCGTACCCGCAAACGCACTGTATCTTGTTTTATCCATCCATTGTACATGATTTTTCTCTTTATTCTGCTCATAAACGTCTTCAAGCTTCCCAAAAAGTCTGCGGCCGGCTGTTCCTTCGATATTATGAGGCGGGAACAAAGCACTTTCCGGATGAAACTCATCGTTCTCGTAATGCATATCAATTGCAAAGACCACATAATCTCCTGCATCTATAAAAGACTCCGTCAACTGGACAATCTCATCCTCAATCGCCTGCCCCGGCTTTCCGCAAGTAAGGGCTCCATCATCCGCTACAAAATCCACCGTATAGTCAATGTTAATTAACGCTCTTTTCATCAATGTCCACTCCCCTATAGTATTTAACACTTAATGAATTGTTAATTATCAAATCTAATAACGTGCCGTATAAATCGGCTTGACGACATCCATCTCGACAAACGTATAAAGCTGCGTCGGTTTTTTTGACGTCCTTGATGTCTTTCCCTCTGCCTCCTTGATAAATGGCAGCGTCTTAATCTTCCTTGAAAATGACTGGTCACTAGCAATGGCAGGATCATCCGTCACTGTCTTCAGCACCGCCTGCAGCTCCGAATAAGTAAAGAATTCAGGAAGAAAATTCTTTGCCACAGTCGTCTGCAAAAGATCATTCCTAATCATTTTAATAGCATCCTCAATGATGTCCCTGTGATCAAACGCCAGATCCAGCTTCAATACATCCTTGATCGAGAAAAGCTCTACCTCTGCAGCATCATCCTGAGCTTTTCTAAGGGACAGCGAATGCTCCGGAACAATCGCATAATGCGCATTCGAGATAATCCAGCCGCGCGGATCGCGTCCCGGCTTATCATACACGCCAAAGTGCTTCACATGAACACCGGAAACACTCGTTTCCTCTTCCAATTCCCGCTTAGCCGCCTCAAACGCCGACTCATCATCCTGAACAAATCCTCCCGGAACCGCCCACTTGCTTGCCTCAATGTTTGGATTCCCTTCTGCATCAAGCGCAGCACGCTGAATCAGCATCAGCTTCAAATCCATCAGCGGCGGCTTATACTCGCCATCGCTTATAGACACAATCGTAAACACACAAATATCTGACGTGTACCCATCAGGAGTCCTGTATTTTTTTATATCGTATTTCTTAAGAGCTTCATCGTTTGACATGAATAACTGGCTCCTTAATTCGTTTTTAATTAACAAGTTGTTAATTGTTAATTTATTTATACCTTATTTTTTGGAGGGTGTCAATGAATTATGTGGGGGAATTTTACGAAAAAAACCTTGAAAGGTATAATACCTGTCAAGGTTTCTAATTTCATTACATGTTCGATGTTATATCTGATTTAATATCTATTCATTCCATTTATCATATCCATACTTATTGATATCTTTAAGCTACTCCTGTAAATTTTCAATTTCCGTTCTCCAAAATGAATTAGAATCTATGGATTCCTTATCAATTCTTTTTAAGTCTTCTTTTAACCTTGTAATCAATTCCTCAGGTATATCATTTTCAAGAAAAGCATCTTCTCCATTTACTTCTATTGCTCTATCAATCATTTTATTGAAAAGTAAAATTGATTCAGCAAATTGATTAATTGAAGAGTTTATAAATATTTCATTATAATTATCACCATTATTTAAATAAACGATATTATCCTTAACGTTTAAGCAAACTGGATCACCAGAGCCTGTAGTTCCTAAATACCAATAATTTTTAAATTTCGAAGGCATATTAAATTTCTCTATAAGACTAAGCAAAATTCCATTTGATGAAATAAATTCAAGATAAGGTGGGGGTGTTTCAGGTAAACCAGCATTCACCAAGAAATCTCTTGTTTGTTCAGAAATCGAGTCAATAATCAAACCATCTTCATTAAAAGCAATTAATTCTCCATCTTTTGCAGTGTTCCAATTCTTCAAGAAATTTTCAGGTGACATCAATTTATGCAACTCCTTAGTTATCTTTAATAAATGTTTCTAATTTTTCAGCTATATTATCATCTATTCCCGTAATTCCCCACTCTTTTTCTACGTTATGAATACCTCCATATCCTGGGTGTAAAGAAAGTGGAAGTGCTACTGCTTGGCCTCCCTCACCAATATGATGGTGTCTCATCGGTTCTCCTAGATAGTCTTTATATTGTGGAAAATGTTTAATAAAATCTTCATCCATGATAGGCACTCGGCCTCTTTTAATTGTAGAAATATTTTTCTCGCTCCAATATTCTGGATTCTTTTAAGTAATTCATTAAAGAATTTTTTAGCATTTCTTTCCCAACCAGCAGCATTAGTACCTGAAAGCCCTTTCCCTTTAAAATTCATTTCAACGATTAAGCGAGAATCCACTAAATACTTCCTTGGATAATCAGTTAAGTCTCTTTGTCTATATCCTCTAATAGATTCGTGATTTACGCTTTTCAAAGTTTTTGCTTGAATAATTAATTCTCTTAATGATTTATGTTCAACATAAGGAAAATTAAAATTCAAGCCCATATTAGTTGAATATGCTTCACTTTTAACCCGCACTGGAACAGGTAAGTCACCAATCCGCCTTCCAATATCACTCAATTCTGTTTTTGCTTTTACTATCTTCTTATTCACATACTGGTTACTATATGGAGGCATTGGAAAGACAGCATTTTTTGCTTGCAGCCTGTCAACATAATAGCCTGCTCCCCCTAATCCAATGATTCCAAGCGCCTGCAACATACTATTTTGTCTCTGTTCACTAGTAAGTTCATTCCCAAACATGTCCTTACCCAAAACAGCCTCACCCAGTCCATTAGCCGACACCAGCCCGTATATCCCCATCTCCGTCTTCTGGAGCGTGCTAAATGATTTAGAGGTTTTATATGCATCAAGCGCATGGTCTGCCGCATTATAGGCTTTAACCGTTTTATAGATCGCGCTTCCGCCTTTGGCAGCCCGGCCTGCCCAGCCGACGACTGGGATGAAGCCGGCTGCTGCCATGGCGCCGGCTGGGATGCGCTGGGCATCTGTAAGCTTTTCTCCTGTTTACGGGGTCGACGCCTTCTGTGGCTCGTTTGTAGTCATAGTAGCCGGATACTTCGCCGGTGAAGGTTTTTGTGGTGTCCCAGAGTTTTCGTACCATGGGCGGTTTTCGAGTTCCTCGGCTATTTTTGCTTGTTTTCTTGCTTCTGCCTGGTCGCTCTTGAAGGATAGATATTCTTTGGAGGCTGTTTTCGATGTCCTTTTTCATTTTGTAGATGTCGCTGTTTTGATAAGCTTTTGCATCGAAGTTGATGGGTATGATGGTGCTGCCCTGTCTTGAGGAGTCCAGCAGCTGTTGATTGAGCTGATTAACTGCGTCTATCGTTTGTGTGCGTTCTTTTTCAGCTTTTTCCATGTGGTCTTCGAATGTCGGCCAGTCAGGAATCGATTATCATGAGAGTTAAACAAAAAAACGTTGATAGTAGATAATCACTATCAACGTTTATTAACTTTTAATTCATTAAAATTTATTGCTCATAGCTTTCCATTTCTATCTTCCAAAAGCTGTTTTCAGTCAAAGCATTTTTATCTATTTTTCTTAGTTCTTCTTCTAACCATAGTATTAAGTCTGTTGGTGCATTTTTTTCTAAAAAAGCTTTTCTTCCATTTACCAATTTAATTTTTTTTACAAAATCAACATATATTAGCAATGATTCTGCCAATTGATTTATAGATGAATTAATGAATATCTCATCAAAGTTATTTTGATAATCAAAACTAACAATAGCACCACTTTTTGTAGAAATACAAATTGGATTATTTTCTCCTGTAAATCCTATATATATAAATTCTTTAAATTTATTTTCACTTACCTCATATTTTTCATTAAGAGGTTTACCCCCACCTTGGTCAGAACCTTCAAAAGATAAAAAAGGTGCAGCAGACTCTGGTAATCCAGCTATCAACAAGAAATTCTTATCATTATTTAAGATTGAACTATTATCTATAACATCTTCTTTATAATGTACTAAACCATATACATCTTTATTCCATCGTTCTAAAAACTCTTGAGGTTTAATCATTGTTATTCCTCCAATTTGATTTTATGAATTCTATTAACATCTGACGTAAAAGTCTGTCCTATATTTGTTAAAGGGTCGTTATCCCTAATTAATAATTCTTTTTCTATATTATGGATTCCTCCAAATCCTCTGTGTAGTGATGAAGGCACTGCAGCAGCCTGTCCGCCACCTCCAATATGATGATGAATTAACTTATCACCAATACACTCTTTATATTGGTCAAAATGTTCTACAAATCTTTCATCAACAATTGGAACAAGACCGTTCTCTATACGTTCTATGTTTGTGTCACTCCAAGCTTCAGGTATCTGATCTAACAATTGATTGAAATGTTTAGCTGCATTTCTTTCCCATCCTGCAGCATTTGCACCACTTTTACCTTTTCCTTTAAAGTCCATTTCAGTTACTAATCTTGGATCAGCTCTATATTTTATGGGTATTTTATTTATATCAATATTTCTGTAATTTCTGATGTTATTATATTCAAAAACGTTGATATCTTTTTCTTTTATTTTAGCAGAATTTGCCTGCATCATCACATCTCTTAATGCCTTAGTTTCTACATTAAAAACATTCATACTTACCCCAGTGTTAGTCACAATAGCTTCACTCTTTATCCTAACAGGAACCTGAAAATTACCTACTCTTCTTCCAATGTCAGTTAAAATAGCATTCCCGTTTTCTATCTGCTTATTAACAAAATTATTGCTATAAGGCCCGTTCAACAATCCGCCATTCTTCGCAGCCAATTTATCCAGCCCATAAGCTGCTCCACCAACTCCCAAAATCCCAAGCGCCTGCAACATACTATTTTGCCTCTGTTCACTAGTAAGTTCATTCCCAAACATATCTTTGCCTAAAACAGCCTCACCCAGCCCATTAGCCGACACCAGCCCATAAATCCCCATCTCCGTCTTCTGCAGCGTGTTAAATGATTTAGAGGTTTTATATGCATAAAGCGCATGGTCTGCCGCATTATACGCTTTAACCGTTTTATAGACGGCGCTTCCGCCTTTGGCAGCCCGGCCTGCCCAGCCGACAACCGGGATGAAGCCGGCTGCTGCCATGGCTCCGGCTGCGATGCGCTGGGCATCTGTGAGCTTTTCTCCTGTGACGGGGTCGACGCCTTCTGTGGCTCGTTTGTAGTCATAGTAGCCGGATACTTCGCCGGTGAAGGTTTTGGTGGTGTCCCAGAGTTTTTCGTACCATGGGCGGTTTTCGAGTTCCTCGGCGATTTTTGCTTGTTTTCTTGCTTCCGCTTGGTCGTTCTTGAAGGATAGATATTCTTTGGAGCTGTTTTCGATGTCCTTTTTCATTTTGTAGATTTCACTGTTTTGATAGGCTTTTGCATCGAAGTTGATAGGTGTGATGGTGGTGCCCTGTCTTGAGGACTCGAGCAGCTGACCGAACAGGCCGACCAAGTAGCTTTGATCGTTTTCTGAGATGGCGTATTCTTCTGTCAGCGCCTGATCGAGCTGATTGACCGCGTCTATCGTTTGGGTGCGTTCTTTTTCAGCTTTTGCCATGTGGTCTTCGAATGTGTCGGTTGAAAAAACATGCAGCGGGACAAGATCATCTATACTGCGAAAGATGGACTGCAGAGCATCCTGCTGGCTGTGGACCATTTCCTTCGCACGATTTTGAGCACGCGGCACATTTTCTTCTATAAAGGACATTTGGACAAAGGTATCGCCTGAGAGCTTCGCATCTTCCGCATCACCGGGAATTCCCCTGAAAAAAGCGATGTTTTTATCAATGAGTCTCATCCAGGCTTCCACGACATCAACTTGTGCAGAATAAAAGCCTTTTATCGCTTCTGCCCCTTTTCCCTGGAATTCATCACCAGAGTTGACGATATCTAAAAACTGTTTTTTCAGCTGATTCAGCTGTTCCTTCAGCTCGTCGTATTGCTTGGCTCTCTTTTCCATTGCCGACACTAGCGTTTTTGCTTCATAAACTTTAATCGCTGCCACCTCCCTTTTGTCCTATCTGTGGACAATCGCTTCATCTTGTTCTTTCAATGAATCCACATTTGCACGCGTATCTTCTACATTTTTCTGAACAATCGTTACGTACTGCGAGATAAATTGATGAATCATTTCCTCCCGCTCCTGCCATTTCTCTGTGAAGTCAAGCTTGTTTTGGCCGGCATCTTCTGGTCCGTCTAAAACCAAAGCATCCAATGCCCGTTTGATTTCATCCAGCTGTTTCATCATTTCTGCATGATTCAGTTTAATTTGGGTCATTTAAAACAACCGCCTTTTTAAATCGTCTATTCTGTTTCCAAGCTCCTCAAATGCATCCTCGCCAACGGCCAAAAGCTTGTCTGCTTCATGGGCTAGTCCGCTGACTGCATTTAAGACCGTTCTGTCGATTTCAAGAGAGTTAATTTTCCACTGAATTCTCTGCTTATAAGCATCATAATCTTCATCTGCAATATTACGCATCACTTTATAAGCTTCATTGCGGTCTTCATGAAAATCATCCGCTCTTGACCCTTTCCATAAATGATCAAGCTCGGGATCAAGAATCTTGCGCATCTCATTCATGCATTCCGTCTGTTCATGTTCAATCTGCTGTTTAGCACGCTGAAGTCTATTAATCTGGTCGTTCAATTCAGAAGATTGATAGGATATCGCACCATGAATCTGATTCAGCATTTCCGAAAAACCCATTTTGATCACCTCTGACCTGATATAATTTCCATATTTTATAGTATAAGGTAGATAGTAGCACGATTGAATAGGACCATTGGCTTCAATTTGACAGCAGTCCCCTTTTTTCTTACAAAAAAGAAGTGCAGAGTGTGCACTTCTTTAATCTTCATCTTTGATGTCAATGTCTTCGGGAATCGGTTTGCTCAGCCACTCTTCCAGCTGTTCTTTGTATTTTTCCATCTGTTCCAAGTGTGTCGTAAACTGCTCTTTGTTGATCAAATACTGCTCTCCGTCATGAACTGCTCTGATTTGCTTCTGCAAAATCAGATTTTCAATATACGCTTCCGGCATGGACAAATGCTCGGCTGTTTCTTTAACTGTAAGATACATGTTCGATTCTCGCTTTCCCTGCATAAGTGGTATCCATTATTATAGTTGGATTATGCAATAAAGGAAAGCCGCATTCATTTAGCACGGCAAATTCGGTTCAATGCTCCGCTCTCGTGATCCACAGAAAAATAAAAATCCGGCCAGGACTCTGATTGATGATTTTCCATCCCGCAAACAACGGCTACATCAGCGTTTAGATGCGATGACAAGTAGAGAAAGGAATAGCCATTTGGACATCTTACATGAAATAACTGATTGCCTTCCACGTCATAGCCAATCAGAAACTGCGGGTTATTCTCGTGATCACCCGCTAAAGCCAGAACCCTGCTGACACTTGGATAAAAACGCTCTTGAAGTATCTTCATTTTTCCTGAAAATCACCTCATTATCTATTAGTTCGGTACGAAACTAGGAAATTTCCCCTCCTAACTCTTTACCCAATTTTCAAGCGGAAAAACTATATTTTTTAAAAAATCAGACAGAAAGAAATGTATATAGTCCCCTTAAAACTTCCGATGCATAGTCAAATCGAATTTTCTGATAATATTAACTTCATACGGACATTACTGGGAGGATTAATCATGACAAAAAGAAAACTTATCATCGCACAAGACCTTGATCAAAAACACATCAATGAGATAACAGCTATCATTCCTGACTGGGAAATTATCGCAGGAAGAGACAAATCCGTCTGGCAGGATCACCTTAAGGATGCCGAAGTGATTGCCGGGTGGAAAAAAGGGATGGAAGAAGATTTCCTTGCAGCTGACTCAAAGCTCAAATGGGTCCAGTCCTGGAGTGCTGGAGTCAATAATATGCCGCTTCAAGCACTTAATGAGAAAGAGATTCTCTTAACCAGCGCAAACGGTGTGCACGCTTTCCCAATTTCAGAAACGATTTTCGCCCTCATGCTAGGGCTGACGCGAAAAATACATACGTATGTTAGAAACCAGGCCGAACGGAAGTGGCATCATGCTGATATGAAGCTCGAGATACACGAAAAAACGATTGGCATTATTGGAGTTGGAGCGATTGGTCAGGAAACAGCTAAGATCGCTAAAGCGTTTGGCATGAACGTGATTGGTGTGCGCCATTCGGGCAAGCCTGCAGAGTTTGTGGATAAATTGTATACAAGTGACAAGCTGGATCATGTCCTTCCTCAGTGTGATTATGTCGTCGTAACATTGCCGCTTACAAAAGATACTCATCAGCTTTTCAAATACGAGCAGTTTAAAAAAATGAAGTCCTCTGCGTTCTTTATTAATATTGGCAGAGGCGAGACTGTGGCTGAGGAAGATCTCATAATAGCGCTTCAGGAAAAAGAAATTGCAGGAGCTGGCCTTGATGTGTTTGAAATTGAGCCGCTTGGGGAAAAGAGTCTCTTGTGGGAGTTTGAAAATGTGATTATTACCCCGCATACATCCGGTTCAACAGAATACTATAACGAGCGCCTTGCAGAAACCATTCTGATTCCTAATCTGAAGCAGTATCTAACAGGAGACACCCCTTCCATCAACTTAGTCGATTATAAAAAAGGATACTGATTGTTATAAATTTTTAGTATAGGAAGAGCGCTTGTATTGGAAAATATAAAGACTAATACAAATCCAGAATCATGAATGAGGAACACGAATGATTATACAATTTGATCAACTAGAAAACCTTACTCTGCAGCATATTTTCGGACAAGCCTCTCAAAACATAACAAGCCTTGCTTTTCATTCAAAACAGGTCAAGCCCGGCGCCCTTTTTTTCAGCATGAAAGGCGAGGAGCATGACGGTCATCAGTATATTGATGAAGCACTGGCGAACGGAGCTGCTGCCGTTATCGGAACGAGCTTTGAAAAGCTCGGGCAGCTGAGCCGCGACTATCCTGATCATACTTTCATTCTTGCAGAAGACGTTAGAGAAACAATGGCTCTTTTTGCAAAGAGGTTTCATAATCATTCTGATGAAAAACTTAAAACCATAGGGGTCACAGGGACCAATGGAAAGACGACTGTTGCGGCGTATGTGCGCTCTCTTTTGACGCTGTTAGATCTTCCAGCCGGTTCAATCGGAACAACTGGAATTTGGGCATCTACACATAAGCTCTCATATAAAAAGAGCACACCGACAACTCCTGAATCCACCGATCTTCATCAAATCTTTCATGATTTGGCGGAGCTTGGCGATAAAGCAGCTGTAATGGAGGTTTCCTCCATCGCAACTGACCAAAAACGAGTGCACGGCATCGAATTTGATGCAGCCATTCTTACTAACTTTTCTGAAGAACACCTTGAATATCATAAAACGATTGATCATTATAAAAAATGCAAACTGGCTCTTTTTGACCAGGCAAAATCTGCTGTTATTAATCTTGATGACATGGATATGGGATTAGAGCTTGCACAAACATACAGCGGCAAAAAAATTACCTATAGCTTGTCTCCGGTAAGCGGGGCTGATATCAGTGCTGATAACATTCAATTTTCTGATATAGGAACTAATTTTGATCTTTCTTATAATGGGAAGATTCATAAGGCAACAGCACCTATTTTCGGAACCTATAATATTGCCAACGCACTTGCTGCAATTGGAACTGCCCTTTTATTCAATTACAGAATGGAAGATATTCTGCGCTTCCTGCCGATGCTTGAGAGCCCAGAAGGACGCTTCCAGGTTATTACCGGGCCGGACAACAAGAAAATCATTCTGGATTATGCCCACACACCTGTTGCTCTTACCCGTCTGGTGGAAGAAGTTAAGAAAATGGAATACAACCGTCTGATTGTCATGATTGCAGGAATCGGCATCCGCGACTTTAATAAAATGCCAAAGATGGCCGCAGCCATTGAAGGACATGCAGACGAAGTCATTGTAACGGTAGACCATCCCGGACATCATGATCCTCAAATCATCATTGATCAAGTGATGAAAGGATTTTCGCAGCCGAAAGCGCCAAACATCAAAGCAGCCCTCACTCGTAAAGAAGGAGTCATCGCTTCTCTGGCAGCAGGTGAACCAGATGACATCATCCTCCTTACCAGCGGCTGCATAAATGGAGCGCAAATTGTAAAAGGCAAAGAAATTCCTCATTCAGACGAGGAAATCATCGAATCTCATTACCAATCCTATTATCATGACTGCCATGAGCTTGAAGCATAAAGCTCATGGCATTTTGCTGCTTCCTGAAATATTTTTCAGGCTGTCTATAGGCATCTGCCCTGCCACTCCTCATCTTGCTACATAGGCTATTTAAGTAACATGACACAAAGGAGTGAAGCCCACATGAACCCATATCAGTTTTATCAAGGTTATGTCCCTCAGCAAACAGACTATTATATGAATTATCAATACAACCCTTATCAGCCGCAGCAAGCGCAGGACCAATTCGATCCAGATCGTCAGCCGCAACAATTTCAGTCGCTTGAAAGAAGAATCAATGCTTTAGAAAGACAAAACGAGCAGCAATCACGTGAGATTAATCGACAAAACCAGGAAATCAGAAATCTTAGAAGAGAGCTTAACCAGACAAATCAAGAAGTGACTCGTCTTAATCAGGTCGTCGAGCGTCACACAAGACGTCTGAACCGCTTAAACCAGCGCCTTCGTGCAGTCGAAAACAGACTAAACATTCCGTTTACAGCTGAAGACGGGTTTTAACATCCAAAGCAGCCTTTTCGCTGCTTTTTTGTGTGCCAAAAACCCTCTGCTTTGTAAAAAGCCTGCATTCCATTAGAATAAGAACATATTCTTTTATCCAAAAAGGAGCAGATGTATGTTTGAACTGCTGATTACAATGCTCGAACGGCTCAGTATTATTGTAACGATTGCATTTATTCTGACAAGATTCCGCTTTTTCAGAAGCATGATCTATCAGGACCAATTAAACCGCAGCCAGCAGTATACAGCCATTCTTTTCTTTGGCTTTTTCGGAATCATCGGCACATATTCAGGCTTGTCACTGAGCACAGAAACACTCGAGTTTAACCGGTGGGCTTCAGGACTTGCCTCTGATGAAGCCATTGCTAATTCGAGAGTCATCGGTGTCGTGCTTGCCGGGCTTTTAGGCGGCTATAAGGTCGGCATAGGAGCAGGGCTGATTGCGGGTATCCATCGCTTTACCCTTGGAGGATTTACCGCTCTTTCTTGTGGACTTGCTTCTATTATTGCTGGAGTTTTGGCAGGGGCTTTCTTTAAAAAGAATGCTCAGGTTAAGCTTTCTTCCGCTTTTCTTATAGGGGCTTTAGCTGAAATTATTCAAATGGCGGTCATTCTGCTCGTATCACGGCCTTTTGAAAAAGCGCTTGTGCTTGTCGAAATGATAGGCGTGCCAATGATTCTTGCAAACGGTCTCGGTTCCGCTCTATTTCTTCTCATCATAAAAAATGTAGTGAATGAAGAAGAAAAAGCCGGTGCCCTGCAGGCTCAAAAAACACTGCGAATCGCCGATCAAACACTCGCCTATCTTCGGGGCGGCATGAATACTCAATCGGCTCAGGCAGTTTGCCAAATTCTGCATAAGGAAATTAAGACAAGCGCTGTTGCGATGACAAGTAAAACCGAAATTCTGGCTCATGTCGGTCTCGGAAATGATCATCACCGTGTGAACAGCCCGATTCAAACACAAATAACAAAAGATGTGATTCGTAATGGTGATCTGATTATTGCCAGTGACAGAACCATTCATTGCAGAGAAGCATCGTGTCCGCTCGGTGCCGCTGTAATCGCACCGCTTAAGCAGCGCGGGGAAACGATTGGCACGATGAAATTTTATTTTGAATCAAAAAAAGAAATTACGGATATTGTCATGGAGCTGATTACCGGCCTCAGCAGCCTGCTCAGCAATCAGCTTGAAATCGCTGAAGCGGATAAAGCCTTTCAGCTCGCTAAAGAAGCTGAAATCAAGGCACTTCAAGCCCAAATTAGTCCTCACTTTCTTTTTAATTCATTAAACACGATTGTCTCTTTGATCCGGATAGATCCTGCAAAAGCAAGAAAGCTTCTTGTCTCTCTGTCACATTTTTTAAGATCCAACCTTAACGCTACCACCAGTGACATGACCACACTTGAGCAGGAGCTAAAGCATATAAAAGCTTACCTTGCGATTGAGGAAACGCGTTTTGTTGACAAGCTGTCAGTTCATTATGAAATCGATGATGATGCACTCTTTGTAAGAATCCCGCCTTTGAGCCTGCAGCCCATTGTGGAAAATGCGGTCAAGCATGGCATTAAGGATAAGGAAGAAAACTGTGTGATCACCATTTCCGTTCATAGAAAAGATGGAAAAACCTGCGTAAACGTAAAAGATAATGGACATGGAATGAGTACAGAACGGGTCAGACAGATTGGGAAAGAAACCGTGCAATCTGCACATGGATCAGGTCTTGGACTGTATAACGTCAACCGCAGATTAACCATGATGTTCGGCAGCACTTCTGCCCTTCAAGTGAAAAGTGTGTCAGGTCATGGGACTGAGATTTTTTTTACGATTCCGAATACGGAGGAAAAAACGAATGGAGACAATTAAAATCGTCATTGCGGATGATGAACGGTACAGCCGCGATGAATTAAAACATTTATTAAGTGAATTTTCATCGATCCAAATCATTGGAGAAGCAGATACAGGTGAAGCTGCCGTCATGAAAACACTTCAGCTTCAGCCTGACGTCGTTTTTTTAGACGTTGAAATGCCCAAAATGAACGGCATGGAAGCGGCGAAATCACTGATGGAATTAAAGAAAGTCCCACTGATTGTGTTTGCAACAGCCTATCCTCAATTTGCGGCAGAAGCCTTCAGATACGAAGCAATCGATTATTTACTGAAGCCCTATGACGAAGAGCAGCTAAAGCAAACTGTGCAGAGAATGGAAAAATTGCTGATTCAGGCCAAGGGTTCAGAGAAAAGTATAATAACCGGGAAGCTTGCCGTAGAGGTTGAAGGAGAAATCATCTACCTAGAACCAAAGGATATATTATATATGTACCGCGATGATAAAGTTACTAAAATCATTACAAGGACAAAAAGCTTCGATACAAAAACACCATTAAAAGACTTAGAATCCCGTTTAGGCCCATACTGTTTCTTTCGAATCCACAAAAGCTACCTTGTCAATTTGGATTATGTGGCAAAGCTCACTCCGTGGTTCAATGGGGCCTATCAGCTTGAACTGGAAGGAACCGAGGAGATGCTTTCTGTCAGCAGGAATTATGTGAAGTCGCTGCGGGAGCGGCTGGAGATATAATGGTTTTTGAGAAAGCATGGAAAACGCCTGCTTTCTTTTTTTGCATCTAAATCCTTCTTTTCGGCATCTTACCCCTCTATTTCTGCATCTTGTACACAAAACGTCCATAACTTCCTGTAGTCCTTTATACTTATGTAAACGCATACATCATTAATTATTCAAGGAGGGTTCCTATGTATACATTTCTAGCCGGTGTTGTCCTTTTAATTGTTGGTTATTTTACGTACGGTAAATTTGTTGAAAAAGTGTTCGGTGTAAACGAGGGCAGAACGACTCCTGCTTTTACTCATCAGGACGGTGTTGATTACCTGCCGATGAACACGAAGAAAAATTCATTGATTCAGCTGCTGAATATTGCTGGTGTCGGTCCGATCTTTGGCCCAATTATGGGAGCGCTTTATGGACCGGTTGCCTTCCTTTGGATTGTGCTCGGCTGTATTTTTGCAGGAGCCGTGCATGACTATTTAACAGGTATGATTTCTATCCGCAATCGCGGCGCTCATTTACCTGAGCTTGCCGGAAAGTTTTTAGGAAAAGTGATGAAGCATGTTGTAAACGCATTCGCGATTCTTTTGCTTTTATTAGTAGGAACCGTATTTGTTACAGCACCAGCCGGCCTGCTTTACAGCTTAATGAACGGCTGGGCAACAATGGGACTTATCCTTGCAGCTATCTTTATTTACTATATCTTGGCGACATTGCTTCCTATCGATAAAATCATCGGAAGATTCTATCCGATCTTTGGCGCATTGCTTTTAATCAGTGCGATTGGTGTTGGCGGAGGTTTGGTCATTACAGGCGCTCCAATTCCGGAGCTTACGCTTGCAAATCTTCACCCTGATAATGTTCCAATCTTTCCATTGCTGTTCTTGACGATTTCCTGCGGGGCGCTGTCTGGCTTCCATGCTACGCAAACTCCGATTATCTCAAGAACGACTCAAAATGAAAAACAGGGACGCAAGATTTTCTACGGCATGATGATTGCTGAAGGTGTCATTGCGATGATTTGGGCTGCTGCAGCAATGAGCTTATTTGACGGCGGCACAGGCTTGAACGCGCTGCTTGCAGAAGGCGGACCTGGCGCAGTAGTAAGTGAAGCTTCTACTCTTATGCTTGGAGCAATCGGAGGAACACTTGCCGTACTTGGCGTTATTATCCTGCCGATTACATCAGGAGACACGGCTTTCCGAAGTGCACGTATGATTATTGCTGATTACTTCAATATTTCTCAAAAGAAAATGTCAAGCCGTTTATGGATTGCACTTCCATTGTTCGTCATCTCTTTTGCTCTGACAAAAATTGATTTCACGATTCTATGGAGATACTTCTCATGGGCAAACCAATCGACAGCCGTTATTGCGCTATGGGTTGGGGCTATGTACTTGTTCATCGCCAAGAAAAATTACTGGATTGCCATGATTCCGGGAATTTTCATGACGATGGTGACGGTGACTTACATCTTGAATGCACCAATCGGATTCGGATTATCAATGACAACTTCCTACATTGGAGCAGCTATTGCTACGATTGCGGTAATCGTTACTTTCTATATCGCAGCTAAGAAAGCAAGAGCCAATAACCTTCCACTTGAAGATGACGTTTCAGGCTGGAAGCAGGTATCATAATGGGCTGCTGCAGTCCGAATTACCGGCAAACAGTTAATGAGGAAGAAGAAAAGGTAAATCGCAAGGGAACAGATCGTGCTCCTTTGCTCTTAAAAATTGCAGGATGTTTAGTAATCGTAGGGGGCATAATTACTGTGATTCTGACGTAAAAAAGCAGGAACCGATGACGGTTCCTGCTTTTTTCAAGAGATAAGAAAGGATAAAATTTTGCGCTTCGATGGCGAGCGGAATCGTCCAACTCCTCGGCCAGAACGGATCCGAAAGTATTGGCAAAAAGCGCCTTTTCTGGCGGATCCTTATCTGTCATGCCTGCGCTAAACGGGCGCTTGCGCTTTTCTTATGCCTGAAGCTTCTGCTTTAGTTCGCTTTCTCTGGCCATGATCTCGGCTTCTGTTTCCTCGCGTTTGTTTTTTCCGTCCACATGGATTCTCATCGTTTCCTGTATGGAAGCCTGAAGGTTTTCTTGTATTTCTTTTAGTGTATCTAAATCAAACATGCTGCGCTTCGCTCCGCCAATAACCGCGGCCTGCTTTTGATAGAGTTCATTTGCAGGTTCAGAAATCTTCCTTCCAGCATCTGCCGCGCTCTTTTGTCTGATCAGAGTCAGTGCAATGGACACCTGATTCTTCCAAAGCGGAATGGCTGTTACGAGGGAGGATTGAATTTTTTCAGCCAGCTTTTGATTTGTTTTTTGAATCATGCGAATTTGAGGTGCGCTTTGAATTGTTATTTCCCTGCTGATTTTTAAGTCATACAGCCTCTGATCCAATTGATCTGCAAATTGAAGAAGATCCTCCAATTCCTGCTGCTTCATTGGATCATTGGAACCTGAATTTGCATTTTTTAGTTCAGGGATTATTCTATTGTGCAGTTCTTCAAGCTTCATTTCTCCGGCTGCAATATAGACATTCAATGAGTGAAAATAATCTTTGTTATTGTCATAGAGCCTGTCGAGCATGACAATATCAGATAAAAGCATATTTTTGCTGCGCTCAAGTCTTACGCTGATTCTGTCAATCTGTGCCCCAGTTTTATTAAATCTGGAGAGGACTTCCTGAATGGATTTCTTTCGTTTCCCAAACAGACGCCCTAAAAATGAGGTTTCTTCCTGCTGTAAATCGTCAGGACGGACCTCATTCAGGTTTTTCATGAATTCGTCGAGGATTTCGCCAACCTGCCCGATATCCTTTCGCTGCACCTGCTCAAGCATGACATTTGAGAAAGCTAGCAGCTTGGATTGCGCAGGCAGCCCGAATGATACCAATAGTGCATGGTTTTTTGGGTTAATCTGTTTGGCCAGCTCGTATGCCCTGATTTTTTCCTCTTCAGAAAGCACGTCAATTAGCCGGGCTGTGTTTATTTGCTGAAATAAATCAATCTCATTCATTTAAATTTCCGGCTCTCATCAAGATGTTTCGTGTCTTGATTTGTTTTAATGGAATGTTTGGCTACATCGATTTCAAGATTAAGCTCATCGACATCATCCTGTACCATGGAGTACAAATCCTGTTCAATCAGACGTGTCAAATCGTTTAATGTTTTTCTCGTTTCATTTAATGATTTCTCAAGCTCCCAATTCCTCTTAGGCTGGGAGGACAAGAAAACGTATTTCTCAGCGAGCAGCACAGCCGAATCCAAATGAGAAAAGAAAAATTTCTCCGCTTTGTAAAAACGTCTCGGCTCTCTTATTGTTAAACTGTAGATTCTTCGGGCAACACGCACAAGCTCGATTCGCTCTTTTAAAGAAGGAAGATGGCGAATGGTTAAAAGCGTCTTCTGCAGGCGGGCCATCTTAGGCTTTACTTCCTCAAGCTGTTTTTTGATGTATTTATAATCTTTCCGGGTAAGAGAATTTTTCTTTAAAAACCTGGAGTTCATACTCACTGAAGCAATTGAATAAGCAGAGGCTCCTCCTGCGAGCGAATAAGCAGCTGCCGCTAATAAAGGCTGATCAAAACCGATTAAACTCACGGTCCCGACAGTCCCTGCAGCCGGTATGGCCGCAAGCATCCGGACACTGAATGCCACAAACGGATTCATCATCAATCGACTCCTAACATAAAGTCTCTATTTTAAATACGTATGTATATAGTAAGGGGTTTCAGTCCTGGCGGGATAAAAATGGAAAATAGTCCTTTATCATTAATATACAGCATTACTGCCGATTTTTCTATTGGTCGGCAATAGTAGGAGGTGTAGGGCTTGAGGCTTAGAGAGGCGGGAGGATGATTTAATGCCTGCTCTGACCATTATCTCCTAATCTCACGAGGTGACCATAGGTGTTCTCCATAAAAAAACAGCCGGGCAAATGGCTCCCGGCTGTTTGTATCTATTCTGATTTCTTGCTTGCTGGTCTCGCATCTGAAATTTTCCCGAGGAAAAATCCATTGATTTCACTTAATTTGCCTCTCCAGAGGATTTGTCCTTTGGAAGGGGTGGATTTGCTGTCGCCGACATACACTTTCGTGTTTTTCAAATGAATGAAATGGGCTTCAGCATCTCCGTTTGATTCAACGGATTCGCTTGCAAGGGATAACTGCTCGCTTAATTTCTGTGCGACTTCACTGCCATCTTCAAACGTTTCACTCAGTGCATCAAAGTATTCCTTAGCGGAAACCATTGTGCCTGAAATAACGGCACCGTTCACGTTTAACGTGATGTCCAGCGCAAAGCCGTGTTTATTTGAAGCCTGTACAAAGAATTCAAGTACACTGTCTTTTGATGAGGCTGTTGCTGTACTCATCTCCACGTCTCCTCCTTCCTCTCTCAGTTAAGATGATGTGTCATCGTCGCTGCTTAGAGAAGTATCTTCTGATTCTTCTTCATCTTTTTCATTTTTTTCATCTTTTGCTTTTGCAGATTTTGAAGCCTTAGGCTTTCTTCCGCGTCCTGATTTTTTTTGCGGCTTTTTCACTTCGTCTTTGCCATCGTACATCATTTCTTCTTCTTCTTCTTCGTCTTCTTCAATTTCATCTTCACTATCATCTTCGTCTTCATCTGATTCATCAGATTCAGCCTTTGATTTGCTTGTTTTTTTCTTGCTTGGTGTTTCTTCTTCCTCTTCGTCGTCCTCTTCATCATCTTCTTCTGTGCTGCTTTGGCCGCTTAATTTGTTCATTTTTTCCTCAAGCTGCTGAAGACGTTCTTGAAGAGTCTCGTTTTCTTGCTTTAATGCTTCGAAATCTTCATTTGAATTTGAAGATGAAGTTTCTTCTTCTGATGAATGATTCACTGCTTCTTCTTGATCAGCATCTTCTGACTTTGTTTTGTCTTTTTTAAATAGATTAGTAGCTGATGATTTTAAGCTTGAAGCACCTTGGAATGATTTTTCCTTTGCTGCTTTTCCAAAGTCTGCAGCTTTGCTTTTTAATTCATCTGTATCAATACGGGCAAGCAGCTTCTTTCCGTTTTCTGGTGTAGCCAGATATCCAACTGTTGCTCCAAGGATACTTCCTGCAACTGTACGTTTGATTGGTGCGCTTCTTCTTGAAGATTTTTCCTGAGTAGATTGCTCTTTATTTGAGTTCTCTTTGTTCGAGTTCGCGGCTTTCGTATTTTCCTTTTGATTTTCCACCTGTGAGTTGTCTAATTTTGTTTGTTCTGCCATTGTAAATCCCTCCATTATTTTAGTTGGTTAGCTGTATTTAAACGATTTGAGCCAAGCTGATTTTCAAGCAGCTCTAATCGTTCATTCAATTTCTTGTTTTCTTCTTCCAGTGCTTTTGTATTGTTATTCTCCGCTTTGGAGCTTAGATAAGGATCATTCTCCCACCAGTCCATGCCGATTTCTTTTGCTTTATCAACAGAAGCGACTATGAGGCGGATTTTAATTGTCAGCAGTTCGACATCCGCAATTCCGACGGTAATATCGCCTGCGATGACGACCCCTTTATCCAAAATCTTTTCAAGTACATCTACAATTGAGCTCGATTGCCCAGTAGTTTGGACTGCCATTACATGTCCCTCCAAGTGGCCGCGTTAGGTTATAACAAGCTGCCTAAAGGACCGAGATCTATATTCAAATCTTCGGCGTCAAGGCCAAAGACTTCTTTCAACTCTTCCATTTTTTCTTCAAGGTTCATCAGGGCAACACCCAGATTTTCAATTTGCTCGTCCGTCAGCGTTCCACCCTCCACCCGCCGCATCGCATGACGTTCGACAATTTGCCGGAGAAGCTCAACGACTGTCAGGACTAGCTGCGCAAGTCCGTGTTCGGCATTGTCAGGATCAAGCTGGATTCTACCATTTGTTCCGCTTACCTGTTGCATCAACTAACTCCTCCCTCTGCTTATCGAATTGATCAGATGTGACGGGCTTTCGGTTGCCTGCTTTCGATTGAACAAGTGTTTCAACGGAAGCAATTAAAACCCTTAGATCCAAATACACTAAATCCACACCAGCGATCGAAATGATTAAATCACCTTTGATGGCCACACCCTTATCGAGAATGACATCTAAAATATCAATAAGTGCTATATCCTTGTTTTCAACTGATTCTCTAAGAGACATCTGTCAGATCCCTCACTTCTATGAAAAACTGGAGAAATGGTACGCTGGCCATGGGCCTGTAGCTTCGAATCTCCAGCCAGTGCCGCCAAGTTCCTGTTCAAACTGCTTCATTTCTTCCAGGAAGCTTTCCACATTGGGCATTGGAAGAAGAAACACGCTGTTCCAGGCCATGTTTTCTTTTAGACCTGTGACATCTTTACTCCAATTTTTCTTAATAGCTGCGTGAAGCGAATGCTCCTTCAGCTTTTCATGCACTTGTTCACAAACTCGATTCTTTTCATTTTCAAGTTCATCTTCGATCAGCTTATCAATCTTCTTCTTTTCGAAAAATTGTCTTCCGCGGGGAAGTTCACTTATTTCTTTTTTCTTCGCTTCAATCGCTGCATTGTTTTCACTTACCTGCTTTTTCAGCTCATGATCATCTGAATAGATTTTCACATTCCATTCTTCATTTCCCTGTAGCTTAGAAAGGGTTTCTTCAATTCTTGATTGATTAGATTGAATGGTTTGCTGCAGGCTTTCTTCATTTTTATAAATCGTGCAAAACTTCAGCGGAATGATCGTAAAGCTCTTATAAAGGGCAGCAACCGTTTCATGATGATGGAACGCTTTTTCCTGCAGCCAATCCATATCACTGTCGATCTTGTCTTTAATGGCTTCTTCTGAATAATGATCAGAATCCAGTTTGCAAACAACTGCGGTGACATTGTCGATCGGAATGGTGTACAGCTTGCGTTCACCATCAAAGCCTGTGAAAGATGGAAACGATTGATGTGCTGCTGCTTCTTCCGTTGGAATCAATCCATATAAATAAATCAAATCGCCCATCTGCTTATCCCTCGTCTCTTGGTTTCGTCAGCTTATCCCACTCTCCCATTTCCCTGCGCTTGGCGATTTCATATCTCATCAAAAGCTCATCTTCTTTTTCTTGAAAAGCTTTCTCTGGAATCTCGCCGAGCTCAAACATCATTTGGAGCTGGATCAATTTTTGCTGAATGGTTGGAAGATCATATAACTCTTTCTCTGCTTCTTCCTGGACCTTTTGCCCGATTTTAACTACGAGATTCATTGGCGCGGTAACCAATTTATGAATCATGTCAGCTTTCCTCTACTTTTAACCTGATGTTCACAAAGTTGTATGCAGGCCATGGACCGCTGTAGTTAAAATCGACTTTATCTTTCCATTTTTCATGTGCTTCATTAACCTTCTGATCAAATAGCTCTTCAGAATCACGGTCAATTAAGAATGCTGCGTTTAAAAGCATGGTTTCGCCAGTTGGTTCATTTGCTTTAGCGGCTTCAGCTGCTTCTTCAAGCGGTGTAAATACCTCTGCTTTTACTTCGTTCTGCAGATCAGCAAATAATTTCTGTGCAATGCCGCCAAGCTGAATGCGTTCATAGTAACCGGCCGCTTCAGACTTGCCTTTCACAGAAGCGGATATTTTCCCAACCTCTGGATGCTCATTTACTTTTTTCTCAAGCCAATCTTTTTTGCCGATCACTTTCAAGCCCACTTCAATCTTGCCTTTGATCGCCGGGAAAAGCTTTTCAAACTGAGGATACAGATTTTCCAATAGAACTTTCACATCTTCTTTGGATTTAAAAACATTCCCGAAACTGATTGGAATGACTGTATCATTTTTGCTCATAATTTCGGCAACTGCATGCTGATGCATCATTAAATTTTGACGATTCGGATTATAGATTTTCATTGGAACCTCGGCCGCAACCATCGCTGCATCTTTATAGCGAATCGTAAAGGTTTCCCTCTCTTCGCCTTCGATTTCAACCGTTCCAAAATCTCCATCTTCTGTCGTTTGAATTCCGCTGAAAATATAAATACCCATTTCTTGTTCACTCATTATCAAACACTCCTCTAATCCAAGACGTCCATTTTGCTGCATTCATCTATAATTAATTTCTCTGCATCTGCTTTAGCGTGATCCGAATCAAGACATCTGCTGATTGGATGACACAAAATATCGATGCATAAGCTTTGAAAATCCGCGTCTTCACCATCTATTGGAATATCCTGTTCTGATGCAAGCTTCGCAATCATCATTGAAGCTCTTAAACTAGGACCATTATTCTTATCGTTTGAGCAGGCTTCCCGCAAATTCGTAACGAGAGTTGTAATCGCTCTTGCTTCGTTTTCTTCTACATCTGTTTTTTCAGCTACGATCATCGTCTCTCGTTCAACATCTTTATAATCGATGAACATTGTAATCAAGCGATCAAGCAGGGCATCCTGCGTATCGTAAACGCCTGCATATTCAGCAGGATTGCTGGTGAAAATAACAGCGAAATCGGGATGAACCCGGACAAATGGGTCAGTTAATTTAGAGCCGTATAATGGGAGAACACCTTCTTCTAAAATCGATAAGAATATATTATTAGTAGTAGGGCGTGATCTGGTGAACTCATCATAAATTAACGTATATCCGTTTTTAACTGCTTCAAGCAGCCGTCCGTCTTTCCACATTTCACTGACACTTTCATCTTTTTTATAAACAGATCTGACATACTGATCGACGACTTTTTTACTCGTATAGCCTGTAAAATCTCCAATTAAATCTTTATTGTTTAATTCGTGATTTCCGTGCATGAGCATGACCGGCCGTTTTCTTTTTTTGGCAAGAGCAAGCGCAAGGGAGGTTTTTCCTTCACCTGAGGGGCCTGTAAAATGAACTGAATAACCGGCTTTCAAGTATTGTAAGGAACGCTTGAGAAGATCCTTCGTCTCATCGTCCTGAATCAATGCTCTTGCATCTTTTTTCACCTTTTCTTTTAAGACCGTCATCTTTTCTTGCCTCCTGCCCGCTCATCCCTTACTGTTCCATACCGATTGCGCTTCGGTACCGAATGTCCAGCCTCTTAAACGAAATCACTTCTTCGTCTTTATTTAACTGGCAATCATAGGTTCCGAGCATTTCATCTTTTGCGTATTTCTTCATATATTCTTTTTCTTCGATTACTTCAACTGTAACTCTCCAGCCCTCTTCCATCGCTTCAACAGAAGTGATTTTGTGCGGCGGTGCTACATGTTCGCTGAAAAAGTCGTTTACGTTTTTCAAAATATCTTTTATAGCCATATTGTGTCGCCTCCGATTGTTCCTTCAGCCGTTTCAAGGTAAGAAGCAGGAGCCATTTTGTGTATGGCTCCATGCCCTGAACATCTTAAATACTAAACTGTGAACTTCTTTCATTCGATTGTGCAGGGAGACCTTTTTCCTCGACTTCATCACGAAGAAGACCTACCGCTTCTGCATAACGCAACCATGTATCAACACTGGCAATAACGACACGCGCTTCAATCGTTAAAATCTCAATTCCTACAACTGAGACTCTTGCAAATGCGTCAATTACGATCCCTTTATCTAAAATCCGGTCAATAACCTCTGCTAAACTCGAACTGTTGTTGCTCTTTTGAATCGACATTTCTTTTTTCTCCTCTCAGTTAAGATCCAATGGTTTTAATATCTGTTGAAGATTTAATGTCATTGGAACTTTTGATCTTCGTAGAGCTTTTTATATCTGTGGAGCTTTTAATCTGATTGACGCCTTTGATGCCTTTATAGCCTTTAACTTTTTTCTTATCGTCTTTAGAAGAAATCTTCTCTTGAAAATCTTCTCCTGCTTCTTTCACATTGCCAAGCTTATCCCTTACAGACAGCAGGACATCCTGCACTTTCTCTTTTGCTTCTTCCGCTTTGCCATGGACTTTATCTGCGTTCTCGTCTTTAGCATGGCCGAGCTTTTCAGCAGCTGCATTTGCTTTCTCCTGCAGCTTTTCTTCTGTTTTCTCGACGAATTTTTCCTTCGCCTTTTCTTTTACCTTATCCTCAACCTTTTCTTTAATAGGTTCAGGCGTATGTTTTATGATTTCTTTACCGGCTTTTAAAGCGGCTTTTTTCATTTTATCCATCTAATCACCCCTTCCAGGGCAGATCACTTTATTTCTTTGCTTCAATTAGCTGATTCAGCATTTCTTCAATCCGCTGAAGCTGGTCATTCATGTTTTTGTTTTCTTCTTTCAGCTCATCATACTGTGAAGAGTCTAATTCCTTTTCTTCACTTTTTTCATTTTCCGGAGCAGCTTCTTTTTTCTTTTTCGGAGCAAGCAGGCTGCTTAAGTTTCCTTTATCAAGATAGCCTGTTGCTGTCTGTCTGAGTGCAACCATTGCCTGCTCAGTAATGATTTCCTGTGCCGTTCTTCTTAATTCCTTCCCGGCAACTCTTACTACTTCTGATTGACCAAGACTGTTAAACACTTTTTTGCTTGTCTCAGGACTTGAAAGCAATCCGATACCGGCTCCAACGACTCCGCCTAAAATGGCATAATTTAAAGAGTTATGCTGCTTCTCATCTTGATTCTGTTCTTCCTGCTGATTCGATTCTTCCTGATTTTCCATTTTTTCTTTCTTATCTTTGCTCGCCATGATTTGTCCCCATTTCTATATATAGTAGTGATTCATTTATTTAAAAGTTAAAAGCTGATTGTGTGTCCCGTTCATTCTTTTGACGATTTGCAAGACCTTCCTCCTGCACCTCATCACGCAGCAATCCGACAGCCTCTGCATATCGCAGCCATGTGTCGACGCTGGCAATCACAACCCGTGCTTCAATCGTTAAAATTTCAATTCCTACAAGCGACACTCTGGCAAATGCATCAATTACAATTCCTTTATCAAGAATCCGGTCAATAACTTCCGCTAAACTCGAACTGTCATTACTTTTTTGAATACTCATTTCTTTATTAGCTCCTTTCATTGACGATGTAAATTTGGGCAAGCCCTAATCGCTTTGTTACTTGGGATATACCTTTTAAAACACGGGTTAAAACATGGGCTGGATAATAGATGAAATTGCTTTCCATCATTCTCCATTATTTCCGCATCACATTTCGGAATCTTCTTCATAAAATCCTGAAATGGCGGGATTTTCAGAAGATTTCAAAGAGATTTAAGACAAAAAAGTCAATTTTGTTACAAGGTGATTACAAAGTGATCCAGAGGGGATTTTTGTTCGTTTTGGGGATAAAAAAACCGTATTCGGTTGGAATACGGGGAGTCCAGAAAGTCTGTTATCACAAAAATTGTTTTTTTCGATTATAAATGTTGTCCGTTCCTTCCGCTGCAACCTACTACAAAGTTTACGAAAAGATCCTACAGAAAAAAGCAGGCAGGAAATAACATTTGTTTTTCCTGCCTGCTTCATTTTAGTCTGCGTTACAAAGACTAAACGTTTGTTTTCCGCTCATGTTTTGCATCCTCAAACAATTCACTTAAGTTCACGTGGCGGTCCCAGACTTCCTTTGCATCTTCTCTCATATTCGGGTAAACAAATTGATCTACCAAAATGGCAAAGTCTGTGTCGTCAATTAAGTTGTAAGTCCGGATTTTGCTTACCTCACCCTGAAACGTTTCGATGAGATATCATTTATCAGGTTAAGCGGATTTCTTACAATAAGGATGCTCCGTATATTTGAAAAGGGAATTTTGTTTTTCTTTGTCATAATGAAGCCGCTTGAGCCTTCTGTCAGAACAAGCAGCGTTTTTCCCGGTACAAACCCCGGAAGTGACCATAGTGTAAGATATAGAAAGATTGGAAAAAGCAAAAAGCCTCCTCCAAGGTAAAAAAACGAGTACTTTGAATCTAATTTAAAACCATTTATGATGAGAAAGAAACAAGCTGCAAGCCCACCAAAGGTAGCAAGAAGCATCCATACATACAT
Organism: Metabacillus idriensis; assembly: GCF_009674765.1. Lineage (GTDB taxonomy): Bacteria > Bacillota > Bacilli > Bacillales > Bacillaceae > Bacillus_P > Bacillus_P idriensis. Next base: position 224,772 of record NZ_WKKF01000003.1, read on the forward strand.
AAACTTGGAGCCTTTTATTTTGACGCTGTTGTTTTCTTTTTGCAGGTTTAGCAAAAAGAATCACACTCCCTGCTAAGTAAAGTGATATTTCTATGTAATGAAGGAAGTTCCAGCTAAGAACCTCTCCTCTTTGTTCTATTATGAAGAATTAAGTTCTTAATTGGCTGTCATTATTAAATAATTGGCCAGCTGTTATACTGGCCAATTATTTTGCTTATTATTATTTTTCTATAAGGCAATTGATACACACTCATTAACCCTTAATACCGGTTTCTCTCTCATACTGTACTTCCTTATATAACTTTTCTAGGTTTACTTTGCGGTCCCATACCGCCTTTGCCTCACTAGTCATATGGGGGAAAATATATTTATCTACAATGACAGCATAATCGACTTCATCAACCAAATCATAAGTAGGTATTTTATATACTTTTCGATCAAAGGTTTCAATAACGATGCTGTTGACTAAATTAAGAGAATTACGCACTAAATTAATTTGCTGGATATTTTGAAACGAAACGTTTCCTTTTTTGGTAACTAAATAGCCATTTTCACCTTGGACTAGCGAAATGAGCACTTTACCAGGAATGAGACCAGGAAGAAACCATAGAAACAAATAGAGAAAGATAGGAAAAAAGATAAAACCTCCGCCTACCCACAATATTGAGAAAGTGGAATTGAATTTCAAACCTTCTATGATTAAATAGCCTGTTCCAAGTAAACCGCCAAGTATAAAAGCAGCCAAAATTCCATAATAGAATTTACTTCCCTTTATTTTGATCGTATTACCTGATGTTGTTAGATTTATCAAATCTTCTTCCTCCTTTTAACTTAAAAGCTGCTGGCCCTTAATTTAAATATAGAGGACGGTACGAAACTTTCCAAGAAATCTTTGCTTGCACTCTCTAAATTAAATTGATTTTCCGGATTTTTTGAAATTAGCCAATCTGTTTCCTTACCAGGAATGACAAAACATAAGTCTGCAACGCTCGGATTGTTATTATTATCGTAGGTTAGAAGGAGCATGCTGTCCAATCTTGCTTTTCGGCTGAACATATCATTGATAAAATCAGTAAATAAATCAGCATCGACAGGTTGAATCTGTGAAATCCATTTATCAGTACGATCACTGGATAAAAGGGTCGTTTGACTAACTTCTTCTAAAAGCTGTTCAAAATTCTCGTTTGTTAAAGTAGTAATGATTTTTCTGTCTTTAGGAAGAGTTTTATGAGAGAATCTGCTGGTGATCAGCTGATTAGCCTCTTTTTCACTTAGCTTGTTAATAGTATGAATCTGCTGATCGTACAGCACTTCATGTGCAAATACTTTCCCATTATGAATATGAATGGATAATGCCTCTTCCTTCGACAAATCGGGCGAAAACTTGGAAAATTGAATAGTGCATTCTGCATGACTTAAAATCTGAATGTAACCAGTGTATTCATCTTTTAGTTTATAATGGCCGTTTACTTCTTTTATCATATCCTTCGCCATCAATGATCTAGATGCAATTTCTAGCATCATTTGAAGTTCACTGTCATTTATATCTGAAAAGAAAGCCTCTTTTAATGAGATTCCTTGCTCATAAAGCCCTTCACTATAAAATGAGAAAATCAATTCCTCTATACTAAGTTTAATAGTATTCATATTTCCTCCTCCTTATCCAAACGAAAATTTGCCTTTAACAAAGTTCGCAGCTCCCCCCAAAAGCGATTTAGCTGTATCTTTTGCTTTTGAGAATCCTTCGCCAATTTCTTTTGCTTTTCCAATTGGATCTCCTAATGTTTCCTTGATTTGCTTATTCGCATATTCAACCCCAGTATTGAATACATCTACTGCTTTCCCTGCTTTCTCAAATCCAGATTTCAATCCCGAAACAACTGTATGAATAGGTTCTTTAAAAGCAATTGCTGCTTTTTCCGCATAAGGAGCAGTAAACTTTGCTACTTTTTCGCCTATTACTCCGCCAATAAATGATCCGGCAGCAGAGCCAACTACAGTGCCAACTGGACCAACTAAGCTTCCTAAAGCTCCTCCTACTACAGCACCGGCGATCGACGCTCCCCCAATTACGAAAGTATCATTTACTGCAGTACCAACAGCTTTTGCATTTTCACGCTTTAAAACCTCAGGATTATTACCATATTTAGCATAGTTTTCAGATATCTTTAAACCCATGCCTACCCCTGAGGCACCTGCTGTAACAGCAAATGTTATTGGCCCGTTGACTTTTGCAAATTTCCAAGCAGACTTCCCAAATGATTTTAATGTATCTGTGTCTACACTGCTATTTTTAATTTTTCTGTAAAGAGACCTGGAGTCATTTGTAAAATCGACAGCTTCGCCAGGCAAATATTTAGCATATTTTTTATGAAGTAAATCAGCAAAAGAATAACCGTTGTATTTTTTTGATATAAAACTAAAACGAAGGTAACCTCTAGCTATTTTTTTGAACTTTGAATTATCAATGACATCTGACAAAGCGTTTAAGACTCCCATATGTCGAAAAGAGTATACATCGTCTGCATTCTTCATAAATTTAGTCAGGCCTATACCGTAATATGCAGCCTGTCTCGCAGAAAGTGCACCAAGAGCTGTTATTGCACCGTAGTTTTCATGAAGTTTATATAACTTTCCTATTAAATTATCAGCTTCTGCAAATTTATTTGCACTTGACCGAATGTCAAATTCAAGATTGCTAAGATAATCAACTAGAGCATTTCCCGTTGACCATGTATCGCCAACTTGATAAAAGCAATGCTGGTATTCAGCCGGAGCACTCATGATAAGATTAGCAAGTTCCAAATGAAGCTGTTTGTATTCAGCTTCAATTTCAGAAAGTTTGGCTACAAATGAATTTGCAAGTTCATCTAACTTATCCGGGTTAACCGATATTTGATTAGACATAGAGTTTCAACTCCCAACTACCTTGTTTTTCAGATAAATTATATAAGATAAAAAAATTGATAACCTAATATGGCAACCTGTAAAGGAATAATAAAAAAATCTATACATCCTGGCAACATACAGCCGCCCCTTGCAGCATCGGCAGCTTCTTCTTTACTTCTTATCTTGTTCTACCGTTATTGCTCATTCCGCACCTCAGCATATTTCTATTATCCTAAATTAAAACATCATTAAATAAATTGATTGAAATAATATCCTAATATTCCCATCTGTAAAGGTAATAAAAATATATCAAGACAACTTGGTAAACAACCATCATTACCCGGTACAAATCGATTACTCAGAAAGCACCTCAATACTGAAATTCATTTAAACAATTTGTATCAACTGATAGGCAACAATGCCAATCTGTATGGGAATAATAAAAAAGTCAACGCATCCAGGAACACAGCCGTCATTCATTCCTTGGCGTTCGTCTACCTTTTTCTTTTTCTTTTTCCGATTAAAATTCGGATCATGGTCATAACGATGGTTCATGCTGCATCCCAACCTTCCTACTGCACATCTAATTTCTTCAAACGGAGAATTCTCTCAAGCCTCTCTAATTCTTCTTGTCTTTCAATCTCTTCCCTCACCCGGTCAACAGAGTCGGCGGCGGCTTCGAGCTCGCGGCTGATGTCGTAGAGGTTGTCTGAGTGTCGTTGGAACAGAATCTGGGCTTCGTCCATAGCGGAATCAAATTTGTTTCTGCTTTTACCGCTCCATGTAGCTGCATTATTGTTAATGTCTTGAAGCAATTTTTCTTCCTGGTCTTTCACGGAATCTGAAGCTTCCTGAAACACCCTTGCAAGGGCTCTGACGTGTTCTGAATTCATATTTTCACCTCTTCATTTCTTGCGTTTTTCTATGTATATCCTTCATATTTCTACATAATGGTTCCTTTTTTGCACATATAAGAAAATGTTACTAGATTCAATTTCCAATTTCCATAAGTCTCCAGTAACATTTTCTAAGGCTGATTGTTCAGGCATTCATGCGAGAAAAGTACTGGTATTAGACAGATAATAGTCCTTACTAAGAAATCATTAGGACTTAGTAATGATGAATAAGAAGAAAAATATCCCAATTATCTATTACCACCCGCTCATATAGAGATAAACCTGTTTTTATAAAAATTTCCATTTTCATTAAAAAAGCAGAATCTCACCACCTGAGATTCTGCTTCATTATTTATTGTTTAACTTTTAATACCACATTATCGATTTCTATTGCATGAGCTCCAAGTGGAGAACCCAACGTCTTTCCTAACAAAAATTTCATCGCAGCAATGTCATCCGACGGCATCGTGAATTCGAAAGAATACGTCTGCATTTCATCGGCTAAAGGAAGCTTTTCACTTAGAAACCTTGTATATTGCACATTTTCAACTGTAAGCTCTGCCTCGCGCGGCTTAGTCGAACGTGCTTCAAACGATACTTCGTAAACTGCCCCTTTTGCAAGCTTCATATTTTCCTGCTGTAAGATGAGGCTCCACGGTTCATTGCCTTCGTTTGTAATGGCAATCTCTGCTTTTCCGCTGTCAGCAGCAATCATAGCCGCTGCATCGTAGTGGATATAGGAGCCCCATGAGGTCAAGCCGTTACTGAAATCGCCATTTTTCAATGGAAACAAATCGATATTTCCATAGTCGATTTTATCTGTCGTTTTAAGGAGGACAATATCGTCAAGGAAGACATCTCCCTTAGCTCCTCCCATGTTGAAAATCAGCTGGCCTTCGAGATCGCTGAGCTCATCCGTCATCGTAAACTCAACCGTTTTTTCTTCCATTTTTGAGGAAAGCTGAACGATTTTAGGTTCTGAATAACTGACAGTGCCGTCTTTGCTCAGGACATCCAGCTGAATGTCTCTTGGTTTCGTTGCACGTGCTTTAAAAATCGCCTTATATTCATTTCCCTTGATCAATTGAACCCCTTTTTGTAAAACCTGAACAGACTCAGAGCTCTTGCCCGATTTTTTAATGTCCACTTTCAGTTCTCTTGAGCTCTCGTTAACGCTTGCTTCTGCTTTAGCATCATCTGTTTTTACATTCCAGAAAATCATCCGGTCCATGCGTCCCTGATCAAATGTTCCGTTGTAGATATAGTTGCCGTCTGGAAGCGGCTGCTTTGAGGCGTTCTCATCCTGTGCCTCACCGGTTACATCCTCCACTCTGACATTTCCGATCCACACAGGATTTGTCCCATTTCCGCCTAAGTTAAATTCGAGCCGTGCCTCAATGTCTGTTTCATTCAGCATGTCAAACGTAAATTCATAGGACTGAAGCTGATCAGACAGGTTGAAGGACTCTTCATTCGAGTATTTGACCCAGCCTCTGTCAGGACCCGCACCAGCTTTTACCATCAAGCTGCGGGGAGCAGTTGATTTTGCATCAAAGCTGACTCTATATTTCCCTCCTTGTCCAAGTGAAAGGTTTTGAATCAATTGGAGCGAGTAAAGCTGACTTCCAGGATTAGAAATCGAGGTTTTGGCAAAATTCATCCCCGATACCTGTTCAACCGAAACCGCCCCTGCTCCTCCAAAGTCCGGGAGATGAACGAAGTTCCAATATTCCTTGTTCAAAGCAACTTCCCCTGCCGCAATATCCGTAATCGGCTGTTCATAAGCTGAATCGTAAATGAAGTTTCCATCTGCCAAGGGCTGCTTCGCATTTGCCGGGAGCCGGACAGGTTCAAGTTTGGGCTCAACAGGGTCAGCGTAGTTTCCATTTTTCAAGTCAAACACACGGACATAATCGATTTCCATTTGCTGAGGAAAAGTTGTTGACGCATCCGGATCTCCGTCAAACCATCCTCCGACTGCAAGATTCATGATTAAATAGAAATTCTGGTCAAATGGCGCTGGATAGGCAAAATTCGCCGCATTGTCTTTTCCTTTTGAATACCACTTGTTTTGAGTTTGATAAAGCTCACCGTCCACATACCAGCGAAGCTCGCCAGGCTCCCATTCAAGGGCGTACGTATGCCAGTCGGTGACTGTGCTGTTATCTTTAAAATGATATTCCTTGCCCGTGTATTTGTTGTTCGGCCATCCTTCCCCATAATGAATTGTTCCGGCTACAAGGTTAGGTTTGCTTCCCCAGGACTCCATAATGTCAATTTCTCCAGAAGCAGCCCATGAACCATACTTATCTTCTTCGGGAAGCATCCAGATCGCCGGCCATAGTCCCTTTCCAGCAGGAAGCTTCGCCTTGATTTCATAGCGTCCGTATTTGTGGCTGAAATGTCCCTTTGTTTTCACCTTAGCCGACGTATAGTCATACGTGCCAAATTGATCGGATGTTTGTTCCTTCTTTGCTTTAATAATCAACTTTCCATCTTTTGTGTAAGCGTTTTCTTTTGAGTCCGTATAAAATTCCTTCTCGTTATTTCCCCAGCCTGATGCAATTCCTTTCCCGTCAGCATCAACAATCCAGTTGCCCAAGTCAAAGTTCCATTTGCTTCTGTCAATTTCGGTTCCACTGAATTCATCTGACCATACAAGAGACCACTGCTTTTTTTTCATCGCTTCTCCTTTTTTCTCTTCCTTTTCTCCTGCCTGTGCATAAATGCTGCCTGAAAGCATGAGCAGACCACACATCATGATCGCCATTCCTTTTTTCAAATTCTTTTCCCTCCCCTTAAAAATGATGAACCTACACTTAGTTTAGCGTGACTTTTCATCATTCTTCAGACATGAAATTTTGTATAAGGGCGCAATATTTTAGAAATGAAAAAAAGGAGCTGCACGGGCACCTCACTTTTACTGCTGCTGAATAAAGCCATCCGCAATCCGGACTGCTTTTTCATACTGTTCTGTTTCTGTGTAATGGGTATAAAGCTGTTTTCCGAATTTATCAATCATTGTTTTTTGATTGTTCGTTTGAAAAAAAGGCAGACCGCTCTCTTCAATATATAAATAATACTCTTCAAACGCATTTTTTATCTTGTAGCTAAGGAGCGTAAAGAGAATTTTATACAGGATGCTGTTCATTTTCTTCGCTGAGGCAAGCCCGTCTTCAGCCAATTTAAGCAAAGATTTTTGAGGAATGAGCTTGCCTTCCATGCAGTTATCTGCATAATTGTAGAGCCTGTTCAGATAAATAACCTTGTTTTTATCCGCCATTTTAAGAGCACTTTTATAAAATGGATGCGCAGAGGCATATTCTTTTCTTTTAAAGCATTCAAGTCCAGCATTGTGGAGCAGCATCGCTTTGATTTCATCAGCTGAAATGGCATCGCAATCCTCAATTAATTGATGATAACGCGCTATTTTAAGATCTAATTCAGCTTTGGTCGCACTTTCTTTTTGCAAAAGCATAACAGCTTCAGATTGAATCGCACGGAAAAAATTATTTGTTTCTTTAAAAAAATGAAGGGCTTTTTCAGCATGCAGATAGGCCATCGTTTTTGATTCAACCCAGTGATACGCGACAGCCAAATGATAATGGTATTCTCTGTTCGGGTAGTCCTGCGGATGAATGCCTTTCATTGCTTCGATTGCTTTATTCCGGTTTTCACTGCTGAAATTGTTGTACTTTTCCAGGTAGCACAGCCCAATCACGTGCTGAAGAAGATTTCTCTCGTAGGGTGAAGACTGGGGATTTTCCTTCTGAATATGCTGAACGATGGTGAAGGCTTTTTCGCCTTCTTTGTTCAAAATGTAATATCTTGCAAGCAGCAATTGATAGAAGACGCCATGATTTGAGGAGCTGATAAAGGGCAGGCGTTCGAGTTCTGTTTTGATTTTGTCCGCTTCTTTCTTTCTCAGCATGATGATGGACGAATGCCATTGGTGGAGCTTTTTCTCTATGTTTTGGAGGTTTTCGATTTCTTTTTTAATATCGATATGTAAGCGGGCAGAAAATAAGTCAATGATTTCCTCTGAATACTGAGTATGCCCCCTCTCAATTTTACTTACATGTGTAGCGGTGCAGATATCTTTACCCAATTGTTCTTGTGTGAGTCCTGCTCTTTTTCGGTAAAATTTAATAATTTCTCCTTCTAGCATACACATCTCTCCCTATCCCCGTCTGTAAAAAACATCTATATAAATGTATCCATTTTACGACGTTTTCCCTGCTTGAGGGATGAGGATTTAGACACATCTTTGAAAACTTCTGAACGTGACCATCGAACTATGAAATTGCCAGAATTTATTCAAAGAAAAACCATAGACTGTAGTCCATGGTTTTTCAAAAAATTATTCAGCCGGAACTCCAACAGAATCATACGCTGCAATGACAGCTTTTGTTTCAGCAGATGGCTGGCCACTGCGGTCTGGATAAAGATCTCTTGCTGACTGAATCGCAGCCTGGCGCATTTCTTTGAAGCCTGATGAAGGAGTGAGATATTTCGTTAAAGCACGGTAGTAGATTTTTTCTGTTTTTTGGCGAGTGATGCCTGTTACAGTAATTCCGTAGTGCTCGCCGCCTTCAGAGATCAGGTAGGCTGCTTTGTTGTTGATGCTGCTGTTAATATGGACTCCGCCTTTGTCTAAAGTGCCTAAGTAGCGGTCATTGTAATGATCAGGATAATGGCCTGAAGGGAGATAGGCTGTGCTCAGCTTTGTTTTCGTAGGATCGCTTAGTGAGCGCAGGCCACCGTCACCAGGTTTATTAGGTGTGAAAATGTCCTCACCCATCTCCCATTCAGGTGCGCTTGCGGAACCACTTGCATGCATTTCTGCCAATGCCCCGAAAATATCTGCAATTGATTCGTTGATGGCGCCGGATTCATCCTGATACGTCATGTTGGCTGTATTAGATATTACACCATGTGTCATTTCATGTCCTGCCACATCAAGTCCTCCTGCAAGCGAGCTGAACTGAACGCCGTCACCGTCTCCATACAGCATTTGCTTTCCGTTCCACGCAGCATTGTTCCATTTCTCCCCAATATGAACAGTGCTGACAAGCTTCATGCCATTGCCATCTAAGCTGTTGCGCTTATGCATGGTTTGATAGTAATTATTTACTTTAATCGAGTTGACATGTGCTGAAACAGCCGCCGGATCTGCAAAGAAGCTGGTCTTCGTTGTGACCTCTTGGCCTGTATATCCTAAAAGAGCAGAGAGGAGTATAAACGGAGTTTCCCCCATTCTCTTCGCGTTGTAAGTGTGAACATCAACCACATTCCCTCCAGAAGCAGCAGCCCCATGCAAGTAGCTTGTCCCACTTGCCAGATCCTTCACAGCAAGGAACGACTGCATCGTACCAGTAACATCCAAGCCTCTTGAATTCACCGGAGAAACAGACGGCAAATCCGCTTCATGAACAGCATTAAAGCTCTCCACTACATCTCCAGTTAAAGCATCAACGAAGTAATGGAAATAACCAGGAGCAGGGATGGAAGTAGAAGCTTTGACCAAGTATGTTAAGTAGTATTTTCCTTCATGCTTGTAAATCGTTAATTCGGAATCAATGCCGTCATAACCCTTAACTTCTCCTATTTCCGATACGACGCCTTCTTTTGCAATCTCCACTGCTTCCTCTTTTGATAAAACAGGCTCAGTCGGTATGATTGCACGGGCTAATTTTTGCGTAACATCTCCAAACGAAGCATACACGTTGTTTTCTGCATCAAGGGCAACACTTTGGCCAGATCCATAGATAGGAATGCCGTTGTATTGCTCAACTGTACGCACGTGATATGTATTTGTCGCCAGATCTGCCTGTTCGCTGATAATCTTGAATTGCTCGCCGGATGTTGTTGCTGAACGAGCCCCGGAATCCGCTACTTTAGACTGAAGAAATGCTTTGACAACCGCTTGTTTACTTAACCCTTCCGCTTCAAACAGAACCGTTGTTTCAGCGGCATGTGCATTAGCTGTCGGCAGTGCGATCCCGCCCAGCACAACGGATAAAGCTAATACTGCTGGTATCACGGCTTTTTTCCCTTTGTTTTTCCTTTTCAAATCCTTCACCCCTTATTCGAATTGTGCTGCTGTAACAATTTGAATTATTGTGAATATTCTCATTTAAGTCAATTGGGTTATTTTAATGCCTTGTTTTTGCGTTATTTCCTAAGAAATGATGAAAAACGACAAAATCCTTGGTTCTTTTTCTTGAAAAATAACCCCATAACAATTTTAGGATCATTCAGTAATAATTAAGGCAGTAGCACACCGCTTGTCCTGGAGGTTTCGGAAATGAAAGGAATACTGCCTAAACTACTTTCGCTGCCATGCTTGTGCTGTATCGGATTTTATACAGGCACACAGCTCATCGGTGAAACAGAAGCTGTTTTCAGCAGCCAGACTTCACCCGCCCCGCTAACTATCTCAGCAGCCGTTCTTTTTCCAGAGGGCGTTCAGTTAATGGAAAAACAAGCCCGGCAAATCGGAGAGAAGATGATTCAATCATACAATCGTATCCCTGAACAGTCAGAGGGCGGCACTCTGGAAGAATTGCACGGAACACTTGCCGAGCTTGAAGCCATTGAAGAAGAGCTAGCTGCCGAACAGGAAGAACTGGACAGCCTCTATATAGAATTGCTCTCCTATCAGAAGCAGTCCGCTTCAGAAAACGGCAAACCACTAGATTACGTTGCAAAAGGGGTAAAAGCCGTCGGCAAAATTATAAAAGAAGCAGAAAAGTTCATTGATTATCAGCGGATAGAAGATTTTCAAACTTCTCTTGTTAAACAGATAAAAGAGATGGAAAATCAGGCATCCGTCCAAAAGGAGGCAGCTGAAAGTGATAACGAAACTAGTGAAAAATAGTCTGAGCGGGATATTCATCCTGATCATCTGCTCTTTAGCGTTCATCGTCCTTTCTTCCCGCTTGACCGGCGGAGAGCCCGCAATTATGGGCCATCAATTGAAAGCTGTCTTATCAGGATCGATGGAACCTGTGTTCCAAACAGGGTCTGTCATCTCCATCAAACTTGGAAAAGATCCGTTCACTTATAAAAAAGGCGATATTATTACTTTTCAAATGGACGAAAAGCTGATTACCCACAGAGTCATCAAAGTTATCGATCAAAATGGGCAAGCTGCGTATCAAACAAAGGGTGATAATAATAACGGACCTGATATGTGGACAGTGCAGCCTGGACAAATTATTGGGGAATACAGCGGATTTACAATTCCTTATGCAGGATACGCTATGAATTATGCAAACTCAAAAGCGGGATCAGCTCTTCTATTAATCGTTCCAGGCGCCCTGTTGATACTCTCTGCATTTCGCACGATTTTCACTGCAGTAAAGGAAATGGAACTGACAAAAGCCGGTTAGACCTCCTATGTATCACATTGCATATGAGTTTAATAAATTTTGCTTACATAACAATTAAAGGGGATGAAGAAATGAGTTTTGTTAAGAAAATAAGCAGCGGGGTAATGACGGCAGCACTTGGACTATCTTTAGTCAGCGGAGGAACCTTTGCGTACTTCAGTGACACAGTAGAAACGAAAAATACGTTTGCAGCAGGAACATTGGATCTTGGCGTTAACCCTAACCTTGTCGTCAATGTAAACAACATTAAACCAGGAGATGAAGTGTACCGTGAATTCACTCTTGAAAACAACGGGACATTAGACATCCATAAAGTCCTATTAAATACTCAGTATTCTGTAGAGGACTGGAAAGGCGACAACACAGATGATCTCGCCAAACACATTAAAGTTACGATTATGTACAACACGAGCAGCGCAACAAATGCAGTCGTGGAAACAACCCTAGCCGACCTGCAAAATCAGACGCCAGACTTAACTCAAATTGATACTTTCGTCGGCAGCACAACAAAGCCTGACGGCATACCGGCTGGCGGCAAAGAAAAAATCTTCGTTCTGTTTGAGTTTGTTGACAACGGACAGGATCAAAATCAATTCCAGGGCGACAAGCTTCAAGTTAACTGGAACTTCAATGCACAGCAAGGCGCAGGAACTTATTATGATGATACGGATGAAAGCAATAACTAACAATAGGTAAAAAACCGTAGAGGTAAATTCAAAGTGGAAATGAAAAAGGGTACCAAATTGCGCAGCAATTGGTATCCTTTTTGTTATTTTAACATTTTTTAGATTCCCCAAAGCTGTAAGGTAATCATAGCGGTTGTATGAGTACCCAAAACCAAAAAATTCTTTAACTAAGGTAATCAAATAGAAATCCTAGTTTTTTTAACTCATTTATAAAGCAAAGTAAAAACGCCCAAAATCGGGCGTTTTTAAATGTTATTCGATATTTACCTAACTTGTCCATTCCCCGTCATCATATATTTAATCGTTGTCAGCGCCGGCAAGCCCATCGGTCCGCGTGCATGGAGCTTTTGTGTGGAGATGCCGATTTCTGCGCCGAATCCAAGCGCGCTGCCATCTGTAAATCTTGTTGAAGCATTATGATAAAGGGCTGCAGCATCGACTAAGTGCATAAAACGCTTAGCTGTTTCCGCGTTTTCTGTGATGATTGCTTCTGAATGCTTCGTGCCGTACTGATCGATATGATCAATAGCTTCATCAAGATTGCTTACTGTTTTAATTGCAAGATCCAGGCTTAAATATTCGCCCGCCCAGTCTTCTTCATTTGCAGGAATCACATTTGGAAGAGCATCGGCTGCTTCCTTGTCTCCATGAATGGTAATGCCATGCTTTTTCACAGCATCTGCAAGTGCTTCTTTATTTTCAAGAAGCCAGTCACGATGAACAATCAGTGTTTCCGCTGCATTACATACTGCAGGACGGTCTGTTTTGGCATTGATGAGAATGTTCAGCGCCTTATCCGTGTCAGCTTCTTTATCAAAATAAATATGGCAGTTTCCTACTCCAGTCTCTAAAACAGGTACTGTTGCATTTTCAACAACCGCCTTGATTAAAGAAGCGCCGCCTCTTGGAATCAGAACGTCAATATGCTCCTTCATTGTGAAAAGCTGCTGTGTTGCCGCGCGATCCGTTGAAGCGATAAACTGAACGGCTTCTTTCGGAATTTTCGTTTTCTCAAGCGCACGGTGCATCACTTCCACAATCTTTTTGTTTGATGATAGTGCAGACGAGCCGCCTTTCAGCACAATCGCATTACCTGATTTAAGCGCAAGTCCTGCCGCATCTGCCGTTACATTTGGGCGCGCCTCGTAAATCATGCCGATGACGCCTAGAGAAACGCGGACTTCTTCTACCTTTAAGCCGTTTTCAAGAGTCCAGTTTGACAAAACATCCCCAGTTGGATCAGGAAGATCAGCCACCTGACGCAGACCCTCTGCAAAATCGCCGATACGATCTTGATTAAGAGCCAAACGATCCATGTAGGCCTCATCAAACCCTTTTTCTCTGCCCTTATCCAAGTCTTCTTTATTGGCATCCAAAATCACTTGGTATTCTTTTTCTAATTCATTTGCCACAATTCTAAGAGCTTCATTTTTTTCCTCTGTCGTTAACAAGCTTAATGCTTTCTGTGCTTTTTTCGCTGTGATTGCCTGTTCTTCCACCGTCATTGGTTTAAGAGCTGCAATACTCATCAAAACGCCTCCCGTTCATTTTTAGCTTGGCACCTTTATTGAAAAATCGAGAGAGCAAACAAATGTCTCCTGATCAATCGCTGCCGTTGTTTCATTATGAATATCTCTTTTTAAGTTTTCCGTTGAAAAGTTGATTCTGCCAAGACCGAATTCTTCTCCGTCTTCATCAAGAATTGTCACGACCGCGCCATCATTAAAGCGTCCGTTCACTTCCTGTATATCGATCGGATAAATGTTTCGCTGATTATCGATGATGGCTGTTTTCGCTTTATTCGAAATCATAATCTTGCCTTCAGGACCAGAATGGAATGCGATCCATTGTTTTTTCTTATCAAGATTGAACGCATTCGGCTTCGGTTCAAAATACGTGCCTTTCGCTGTTCCGTTTACAGCATCCATCAAGATATTTCTAGTGCTTGATTTCCCTAAGAAAGATTGAATGCCTGATGCCATCGCAATCTTAAAGGCTGCAATTTTAGACTTCATGCCGCCTGTTCCGACTGCGCTTCCTGAACCGCCGGCTGCTGCTTCAATTTCCGGTGTGATCGCGTCTACTTTTTCAAGAAGCAAAGCATCCGGATTGCTGTTAGGATTATCATTATAAAGTCCATCGATATCGGATAAAATAATCAGCAGATCTGCGCCGATCAAAGCTGCAACCTTAGCAGAAAGGGTATCATTATCTCCAAATTTCAAACGGTCGACTGTTACAGTATCATTTTCATTTACGATCGGAATAATGCCGCGTTCAAGCAGCACATTCATCGTATTTTTCATATTTCCGTAGCGTGTTTCATCGGAAAAATCGCTTCTTGTAATCAAAAGCTGTGAAGCGACGTATCCGTGAGATAAAAAGAGTTCTGAATAAGATTCCATTAACAGGCCCTGTCCGATGGAAGCTGCGGCCTGCTTTTCAGGCAGCGCTGACGGCCGCTGAATGCATCCAAGCTTGCGGTAGCCCGCTGCCACGGCTCCTGAAGAAACTACAACCGTTTCATAGCCCGCATCCTTGAGTTCGACAATCTGATCTGCCAGCTTCTCAAGCTTTCTTCGGCTTACCTCGCCGTGCATACTTGTCAGAGAGCTGCTTCCGATCTTAATAACAACTCTTTTTATCTTTTTCTCTTCTTTTAACATCCTATCCCTCCTGAGAATCTGTGTCTAACCTTATCTAGTACATTCGGGTTAAGACGTCACCAATGCTCCTGCCATTTCTTCATTCAGCTCTTTCGAACGTTTTGCCGCATGATGTATCGCCTGTGAAATGGCTTTTCCGCCATTATTTTTCCGCAATGCCTCAAGTCCTGATGCTGTTGTTCCATTTGGTGAAGTCACTTTTTTTCTTAAACTCTCTGGTGCTTCGTCGTTTGCCATAATCATTTTCGCTGCGCCAAGAATGGTTTGAGCAACAATCTCGCGTACCATCTCTTCGTCCATTCCTTTTTCAACGCCCGCCTGTTCCATATGCTCCATTAAATAATAGAAGTAAGCCGGACCGCTTCCTGCGATTCCCGTGAAAATATCCATCTGCTCCTCTTCTATTAAGAAGACTTTTCCCATACAGCTGAGCAGTTCTTTCACCGCAAGTACGTTATCCATAGCGGTATGTCTTCCAGGGCTTAGCGCTGTAGCTGATTCCTGGATCATGCTCGACGTATTCGGCATCACGCGCACAACCTGCTGATTCAGGTTTAAATGATCTTCCATAAACTCTGTAGAAATACCAGCTAAAACAGAAATCACAACCTGATCCGCTCTTACTTTATCCTTCAGTGCCCGAAGTGCATCTGCTGCACCCTGCGGCTTCATCGCCAGGATAAACAAATCGATTTCTTCATATGGCAGTGCATCCTGCTGTACCGCGTTTACACCATAAACATGATTCATTTCTTTAAGACGCAATTGATTGCTTCTATTTGTTACATAAACATTTTCTGCAGGGATGCTTCCGACTTGTACAATCCCTGAAATCATTGATTCTGCCATCGAACCTGCACCTAAAAACGCAACTGATTTTTCTCTTAACATAATGAGCCCCCTCAAAAATCTCTGTTCGTGTCCGTTCGTTTTTTTCAACGGTTATAATCGTAACATGCTGAGAGAGAGATTCAAGGGAATACAGGACATTCATAAGGAATAGGCCGAGATAGTGAAAGGAAGCGTTATCATTGATGGGTTACCTATCAGCGAATCGGTTTAAACCGGAATAATCGGCTGTAATCGGGATATTTGCGGATATTTGGATTTTGGTTTTAAAAGATAACGGCCTTGCCGGGCTAGGAGACGCTTGGAAAAAAGAAAGTATTTTAGCTATTTCGGCAAGTAAGGGGCTGATTAGGGCAAGTAAAATCTGGTGAAAAAGAAAGGATTCGGCCGGAAATGGAAAGGATTCAAAAAAGAGTGTCCCCATTCTTATGACGGGACACTCTTTATCAACCTTTCTATTATTGCGGGATTACTCAAACCTCTTCCAAACCTCAGGAAGCAGCTCCGTTAACTCATGGGCAAGCATCGTATGTGCCGACCTCTTTTCAGACCATTTATCTGCGCATGCTCCGTGAAGGTAAACAGCATTTAAGACGGCATGCTTCCAGTCCTTATGGCAGCACAGCATTCCAAGCATCATTCCTGTTAAAGTATCGCCTGTGCCGCCTTTTGCAAGCGCGCTGTTCCCTGTCGGATTTGCCCAGACTTCCCCATTCGGGAAAGCGCAAATCGTCTCGTTTCCTTTTAGAACAATTGTCACACCTAGCTTCTTCGCCCAAACGGAGGCAAGGTGCGGGCGGTTTTGCTGCAGTTCTTTGACATCAACACCCGTAATTTTTGAAAACTCTCCAGGATGTGGAGTCAGAATAACAGGTGATTGTCTTTTCTTATACGATCTCTCAGACAGCGCCCCAGCATCCAGCAATACGGGGCAATCCAGTTTCAGCAGCTGATGAATGGCCTTTTCCGTTTCTTCAACTGGCTCTAAGCCAGGCCCTGCCGCTATCGCTTTGTACTTATCCAAATCGACGTTGTCTTCTGCTGTTTTCTGCAATCCATTTCTTAAATAAGTCGCTTCCGGCAAAATCGGGACAACATACGGAATGACTTCTTCGACTGTGCCAATCTCAAGCTTCCCGATCCCGCTGCGCATCGCACCAAGACCTGAAAGCAGCGCAGCTCCCGGCATGTCCTCGCTTCCCGCTAAAAGAAGACCCGTTCCGTACGTGCCTTTGTGAGCTGAAGTTTCTCTTTTAGGAAGAGTCGATTTGACGTTTTCTTCTGTCCAAAAGGAAGTCATGCAGATTACCTCATTTCTAATTTAGCGATAGCTCCCCGATACGAGGACGCGCTGCCCTGTACCATTGAAGGCAGAGGATAAAAATAAGCACAATATCAATCACATCTCCACCGTAGTACATCAGCATTCCGGAAGCTTCAGCCTGATCTGCCGGCACTCCGTTTGGCGGGTGAGCATAGATGTACTTTGACAAGATTCCGTGGCCTCCGAGTGCAAGCACCAAGACAATTGCGCGATATACATAGCTCGTCCTGTGCGGCGCCGGATCAATGTAAATCATAGATACAGTAAATAAATAACCTGCTAAAAAAACATGAAGATGGATGACGGCATGGAGCAGGATGTTCTCATGCATGGCTACGTATAAATCCGTTGTATAAAGGACCCAAAGTCCTCCCACATTCAATAAAGCAGCCGTAACCGGGTTACTTAGAACGCGGACTGGACCGCTTTTCAGCAAACCAGTAAGCCGTCTTGCCTGGTTCACTTTTATGGTTCGTAAAAAGAGTGTCATTGGTGCGGCAAGAGCCATAAGCAGCGGCGCCAACATGCCGAGAAGCAAATGTCCGAGCATGTGTGCGGTGAAATCCATGTGGGCACGATTAGCTAGAGGACCGCTCACAGCAGCAACTGCGCAAAGAATCCCAATAAACCAGAAAACAGTTCGGTAAACAGGCCACTTTCTGCGGCTGCGATTAGAGATCAAGACAGCCGCGACATACAAAACCAAAGCCATAACATATGGCAGGGCCATAAGCAATTGAAGGCCGATTCCGATTACATGATGGGAATGATGCATTCTAGTCAGCCTTCCGCTTTTTTGTCTGGATGATGAGAATGATGCCGGCAATCAGCATCAAGGCTGCAATGATATTCCAGATCCAATCATATATGTACACATTGTCCACATAGCGAATCTGGTGAAGCCCCATCAGCTTATGCTGAACGGTGCCATCATACAATTGAAATGCGCCTGCTCCGAATAAGACGCCGCCCCACCATCTCTTTAGCCATAAGCCATTCCGGCGTCTGAGGTCTGCAAACAAAAATAACCCTCCGATTGTCGCAAGCCAGCTGAATGCATGAAACAAACCATCCGAAACCAAACCGATATCCGTTGTCGATTTATCATAAAAATGATGCCAGTGAAGAAGCTGATGAAAGATGGTTTCATCAATAAAAGCGACAAGTCCCAGACCAAACAAGATGCCTGAAAGAAGATTGCGGGAAGAGTATGCCTCCCTTTGAGCCAATTGTGCAGGATCCATTTTTGGGTCCCTCCATTCCAAATGTTTACTATTGAAATTCCCCATTAAATATCCGGCATAAACGTATATATTGTAATGTGCCCAGATATCATACGAAAGCACCAAACTCTCAAATAGACTTATCTTCCTTTTTAAAATCAGTCTCCCCCCTATCCATGAATGCATCTGCAGGTCATCCCGATCTTTCTTTTCTATTGATAGACTGAAGTAGGTTTCATAAAATGCCGAAAGGAGGATCTTCTTGAAAAAAGCTGGCCCAGCCGGATTAAAATGGCTCAAAATTGCTCACATTCTGCTCATTTCCATATTCTTAGGCGGAATTATGAGCTCTTTTGCGCTTAATTACAGCATTGCAGACTTTCATTGGCATTTTTGTCGTGGATAAACTGATGATGTCAAATATGGCTCTGCTTGAGACTGAAGGAAGCGCAGCATTAACTAATGCCAACTTCATTCATAATCATGCAATAAGGGAGTATGCCGTCATTTTTCAGATTGCGATTACCATTTTTATTATCATTATCTCAATCTGGAAACCGTGGAAAAAGAAAAAGCTTCATAAAAAAGGAGCTGTCATCAATTAATGACAGCACTTTCATTTATCAGCTCACCCTCGCCTGCCTGCTTACTTTGCAGACGAGCCTCATCAGGGCTTTATGGGCTGAAGGCACGATTAAAAAGAAGAAATCCATGGTTTTTCTTAGAGGCATCGGACAGATGACCGGCTGATTTTTATGCACACCATCAATCGCAAGCTTTGCGAGTTTCTCAGGCGTCATCATTTTTTGCTTTTTCATTTGTTCTGCCATCATGTCTTTATTAATATTGAGGGCTGTTGCTTTTGAGAAAATAGGCGTATCGACGAATGCCGGGCAAAGGGTGCTTATTTTTACACCATGTGCCAGAGCTTCGTAATGCAGGGATGTTGTAAGACCTACAACGGCATGCTTTGTTGCGGAATAAGCGGATGAGACTGGTGCGGGTCCAAGTCCTGCTGCGGATGCGGTGTTGACAATGTGGCCGAAACCTTGCTTTTTCATCATGGGATAGACTGCCTGGGTGCCGTTGATGACTCCCCAAACATTGACGTCCATAATCGTTTTCCAGTGGTCGATGGACATATCATAAAGCTCACCGTACATGGCAATTCCCGCATTGTTAAACATATAGTCAAGCCGGCCGAACTCCTGGAACGTCTCTTCGATCAGTTGTTCTACATGTTTATAATCAGTGACATCCAAACGAACAAATCTTGAGACAGTTTCGCTTTGGTTAAACTCGGATTCCGTCTTTTTCCCCTCAGACTCATCAATGTCTGCCAGGATGACGAACACGTTTCTTGCAATGAGCTCCCTGCATAGCGCCTTGCCTATCCCTGAAGCCCCTCCTGTCACAATCGCAGCTTTCATGAACTCTTCCATTTGCATCCCTCCGCAAATTAGTTCTTCACAACCAAATTATACAATTTTTAACAGTAAAAAAGGTAAAAACAGAAGATTGTTCCTTGGATTGTCATTTTTACAAAAAGAAAACCTCCACTGCTTCAGGTGCAATAGAGGTGACCGGATCTATTCAGGAATACCTGCTTGATTTAATGGAAAAAAACGCAGCTTTACTTCGCCGATCATTTCCTTTTCAGAAATTGGGCCTATCTCGCGGCTGTCCCTGCTTTGCCGTCGGTTATCTCCCATCACAAAGTATGCGTCTTCTGGAACGATGGTCTGAAAGTCTTCCGTCAGCTGTTCATTATAAGGGAGGTTCTTTTTAGATGCATCTAAATAAGGCTCATCGTATTTCTTTCCGTTAATGTACAAAGTATCCTGTCTCATTTCAACTGTATCACCAGGAAGTCCGATGACACGCTTGATGTAATCTTTTCCCCGTTCTGGTGAGTGAAAGACCACCATGTCAAAACGCTGAATTCCACTTGTTTTAGAAATGATCAGCCTGTTTTGATCCTGAAACGTCGGCTGCATGGACTTTCCTTCCACAACAACAGGCGCAAACAGAAATTCTCTGCAGATCAATGCAATCACGACGGCAAATACGATTGATTTGATCCAGCTCCATACTTCTTTTCTTGTATTATCTTTCATTGCTGTCCCTCCAATTGGCTCGACTGCTTTTTCTTAAAAAGAGGCATTGTGCATCAAAAACATTAAGCTTGCGATTTACTTTTTTGAAGACCCGAATGCGATTCCAAAAACAATCCCGATAGCAATTCCCATTCCAATATTATCAAGCGCGATTCCAATACCTGCTCCAAGTGCAATGCTAAGGGCCAAACCCGTTTGATTCTTTTTTTCAGCACTCATTTTCATCCGCTCCTTATATGACTATCTACGAATGTTCAAAGCGGAAAGTTTCAAAATTCAGGGAATATATCTATATCATTCCATAAATATGGAGAGATGTCCTTTATGAAACATATTGCTTCAGCCATCTATTTTTCATTCGGCTTTTTGTTTTAATTTCTTCAGGGGTTTGTAGGATTTTATGCACCTCCATTTATGAACTTCATTATCTTTCTTTTCCTCTGTGCCGGATTTTCCTGCTTTTTGTATGCTATCAGACCTGCCAAGCAGAACGGTGAATAAAAGAAGGCGGACCTTTTAATAAGGCCCGCCTCTTCTGATTACTGATCCGGATATGTTTCCTTTAAAAAAGTGACAGACTGCTGAATCAGTTTCCTCAGCACCTCAATATCAATATCAGCCACCTTGTTTATGTAGACGCAAGCCTTCCCGGTCGTATGCTTTCCAAACTCTTTTAAGAGCTCATCCCGCTTCGTTTCACCTGGTGCAAAGTAAAGGCTGATTTTAGCTTTGCGGGGTGAAAAGCCGACAAGCGGTGCATCCCCTTCATGACCCGACGCATATTTGTAATGATACGAACCAAAGCCAATGATGCTTGGTCCCCACATTTTAGCCTCATAGCCAGTCGTTTCTGTAAAGATGTCCAGCAGCTCGTAAGCATCCTCACGCTTCTTAGCAGAATCAACCGCCTCAATAAACTCAAGTACACTATTGTCGGTTTCTTTTGTTTTCAATTCATACGCCACAAACTTCGCTCCTTTACAGGTCCTTTTTCAAATAGTGGTGCTTAAAGTCTCTTCCAACTCCATCAAGCGTGCCGTACACTTCGTACCCGTGCTTTTTGTAAAAATCCACTGCCTGAAAGCTGAGGGTATCAACTTTTACAAAGTCGCATTTTTTAAGTTTAGCTAGATTTTCCGCTTCTGCCAGAAGCTTTGATCCGTGACCTGAATGACGCAGGTCCTCATCGATCATCAGAGTATGAATCTCAAGCCAGTTCCAGCAGATTTCTCCTAAGATCCCTCCGCGGACCATGTCATTTTCATCTTTGAGATACAAGTTAACTTCTTCATACCTGCCGTTTAAATCCTCCGGAAAGTGCAGGGAATTGTACTCATAGAGTTTTTGATTGACGATATTTTTGCTGTACAGACTATCTTCTTTTAAAATGTAGTATGTCATGTGCTGTCTCCCTGTCTATTTAATATTTACTTAATAATTCTTTTTACAGATACCAAGTTCCTGTTTCTTTTTATTTTGATGAACGGGCAGATTGTACCATTTTACATTTACTAGAACAAATCCGTCTAACTTTTCTTTTATTCTAGCAATATCCTTTTACGTAAATTATACGGCCGCAGTGATGATTCTTACAAGGGAAAACCAGTTTATCTTACAACGTTTCTTGACCGTTTTCTGGTTAGCCGAAGTACCATGCTTACTGATATTAAGCAGATCAAACAGGAATTGACCAGCTACAACCAAATTCTTCTATTCAAAAAGGAAAAGGGTACTATTTATCAGGATCTGAGCTTGCCTAACACTTTGCGGTTGTTGGGATCCACGTTTGCAGCGGATTTATATTTTTCCATTTAAGCCATTCGAGAAAGACTCAATCAGAATGTAACCTATACCTTATGCTCCCATAATCCAAGCCTTCCTTTTGCAGGGATATATTCATCCAGCTGCTGCATGTCCTCAACTTCCCACACATAGCCTCCCACTCTGTAGTCTCCCAGGAAAAAATCATTGCCTGTGACAATCCGTCCATCTTCCAAAATTGCCGATTCCTGATTATTTTCTATAACCCTAAGGCACTTTTCAAGTCTGCAAACTGCAATAATTTTGCCCGATGGAAGTTTATTTTCGGTATACCCATGCTTGCCCAGCAAAGCTTGGATGCCTGCATGTCTGCAGGCTGTCTTATCCATTTTTTTACTCGTGTGAATGGCCAGCGTCCCGCGATAGGCTGTGCGCCATGACCTTGTTTCATATTTGACCTCTCCGAGCACAAAAAGACTTGCCCATGGCTGAATCATTGATAACACTTTCACTCTGCCCGCCTCCATAATACGTTTTCGTTGTCTATATCTTGTCCATGAGAGAGAGTATTATGAGGACCGGACAAATTCCTATTTGAGATCGGAATTCATCTCTCAATCGATTCAGTTTTTATATAAATGAATCTTATAAGAACATACTTCCTGATATACCTACAATCTATGTAATGCTCTACTTCATGTATAGTCTGGTGAATGAGGGTATTTTCATCATTTTGAAGCTACCTGCACCAGGCTTAAATTTAAGTAACATCCCAAACAATAATTTGTTATTCTTTCACAAAAAAAGAAGCTGCCATTGTTCAGCAGCTTTACCCTTTTTATTTGACAATCCCAAGCACAAATCCGTCGTACCCTTTGCTTCCCACCGTCTGAATAGCCGTCGCCTCGATTCCAGGCTCCTCTGAAAGCAAATCCATCAGCGTTCGGACACCGTTCACATTCTCGTCCCCGCTGTTTTCATCGATAACCTTTCCGCCGCGGACCACATTGTCTCCCAAGATAACGGTTCCTGGTTTAGAAAGCTTTATTGCCCATTCAAAATAGCCTGGATAATTGACTTTATCCGCATCAATAAAGATAAAATCAAACGGTTCCTGATCCTGGAGTGCAGGAAGCGTATAAAGCGCGGCTCCAACAATAATTTCAATTTTATGATCAAGACCGGCTTTTTTCATATTTTCCATGGCAACCTTCGCATGCTTCTCTTCATATTCAAGCGTGATAAGCTGTCCGTCTTCAGGCAGCGCACGCGCCAGCCAAATACTGCTGTAGCCGCCGAGCGTTCCTATTTCAAGAATCCTTTTCGCACCCTTCATCTTCGCAAGCAAATAAAGCTGCTTGCCCTGGTTAGGCGCCACATCAATCTCAGGCAGCCCCGCCTCTTCGTTTGCCTTAAGGATGTAAGACATATCCGGGTCAGCGGAATGAAGTTTAGAAATAAAATAATCGTCTGCTTTCTTCCAGGTTGCTGGTGTCGTCATATGATCGGCTCCTTTATCTTTTGTTCTGGTTCTTATTCCCACTTAAACGTCAAGCTCGCCACGATAAATGCTCCCATAACCCAGCATCCCAAAATCAACGTTTCAGTTCCAAGTGCCAAGAAGGATGCTCCGACGTTCATAACTTCCCTTAATGCATGGCTTAAATGGGAAATTGGAAGCACATAGACAATCGGCTGCAGAAAATCGGGCATATTTTTTATCGGGAAAAAGACACCTCCTAAGAAAAGCATTGGGAACGAAAGGAATCCTGCGATTGGTGCTGCGCTCTCCGGTGTTTTTGCAATTCCGGCAATGATAAATCCGATTGCCATAAAGGCAAGCGTACCTAAAATAACAAAAGTGATCAGTGTCAGCCAGGATCCGCGCACATCCACTCCGAAAATCAGCTGCGCTATTATAAGTACAAGCAGTGCCTGCAAACCATTCAGCATAAGACGCGCCGTGATCTGAGCTGCAATGAAGGTTGATGCTTTGAGAGTTGTTCCCTGCATTCTTCTTAAAATCCCCCGTTCTCTCCACGCCGCGATCTGCCCGGCCACCCCGTTCATGTTGTTGCTCATAATCATCATCGCCACAATTCCCGGTACAAGGAAATCAATATACTGCAGATTCAGCGTCTCAATTCCTTTCGCCTCGGTGACGACCACAGGCTTGTAATCTGCTTTTTCTTTGCTGATCTGATCAACCGCTCCATTTACAAGCTGCAGTCCAAGCTGCGAGACAGCTGTATTTGTTTCGTCATAATAGACTGGGAGTTTGAAAGGAGACTCTTGATTAAGCTCTTCACCATAACCTTTTGGAATCACAATCAAGATTTGCAGATTTCCATTTTTCACCTCGCTGAAGGCTTTGTCCTCCTCCGACTCCATTTCAAGCTCCATCGCTTTATTTTTCTTTAATGAGGTTACAAATACCTTAGATTCACCGGATTTATCCTGATCGACAACTCCAACCGTCACCGACATGCTGTTCCCGCCTCCCAGAAATGATCCGAGCATGACCATTAGAAAAATTGGAAACAATAGCGTCCAGAATAAGACCTGGCGATTGCGGAGAAAAATACGCAGCTGGGTTAACGTTAACTGCCAATATGCCCTCATGACTCCCTCAGCCTCCTTCCCGTCATATGAATAAAGACGTCCTCAAGCGTTGCCGTTCGAATTTGTAAGTCTGCCAATTTCAAACCCCGGTCTGCAGCCGTTTGAATGAGGCTCGTTAAAGTAGCCTGAAGATTATCCGTATAGAGAATGGTTGCATCCTTCTGCCCCCCAACCTGCTTGACATCTTCAATTTCATAGAAATCCATCTCCGCTGCTTCTCCCTCAAAACGGAATTCCACCGCATTTTCAGAGTGAAGGCTGCGGACAAGCTCGGCCGGTGTATCGAGTGCAATCAGATTCCCCTGATCCATAATGGCGATCCGGTCGCAAAGCACATGAGCTTCATCCATGTAATGCGTTGTCAAAACAACCGTAACTCCCTTTTCCTTCAGATTAAAAATAATATCCCACAGCGTTCTTCTAGCCTGCGGATCAAGTCCCGTCGTCGGCTCATCCAGAAAAATAATCAAAGGGTCATGGACAAGAGCGAGCGCAATCGCAAGTCTCTGCTTCTGCCCGCCTGACAAGCTTTTAATCCGGCTCTTTGTCTTATCCGTCAAAAGCATATCCTCAATCAGCGGATGAATCGGAATCTGTTTTTTATAAAAACTTGCATACAAATGAAGAATTTCTTCTACCGTCAAAAGCTCAAACAGCGTCGTCGACTGCAGCTGGACCCCAATCACTTCCTTCACCTTCTTCAATTCCCTCACCACATCAAACCCGCCAATATCAGCCGAACCTCCATCCGGCTTCCGCAGTCCGACCAGCATCTCCAAAGTCGTCGTCTTCCCTGCACCATTCGGGCCAAGCACTCCAAATACTTCGCCTTTATACACGTCAAAAGCAATTCCATTGACCGCAGTAAAATCACCGTACTTTTTCACCAAGCCATTCACGGTAATAATCCGTTCATGATCACTCATTTTTTCACACTCCAAAATGAGACAGTCTTGCTGCTGCCTCAGATTTGTTTATATAGGTATGTATTCTTTGCGGGAGGGCTTTATCCCTTTCTTTCAATCTACAAGCTATGTGCTTAATTAAAGAAAGAGCCAAAACAAAATTCGGCTCTTAAATGGTTATTTTCGTCCCATCAAATCTTGTAAAGGTAAAGCCTTTAAACGTTTCATTATAGGTTTTTCTATAGCTTTGTAGAATGCCAATGGCCACTGATTCACCTAATTTCAGACCTTCAACTCCGTCAGATCGAAAGTGTACGCCCGCTGTATCGCGTCCATGTGCGATATTAGAGGCAAGTTTATTTAATTCTTCACCTATTGTTAAGGTTGGACCGGCATAAGGGATGAGGGCTGTACCATCAGAATTAGCAGCCACTGGATTTGGAATGGCGAAGGATTCATTAAAGAAAGCTTTGAGGATTGTAACGCAAGCTCCAGCAATACTTGCATGTCCGGCAGGGTATGAAGGATGGGTCGGACAGCCTTCCGGGTAGGCTAGTGGCAGCAAGTACGTACCAAAGTTGCTTTTTATATGTTTTATAGCATTTGAATCCAGCAATTCTTGATCAATAGGGCAGCACGATGCACCAATTAGATGATTATGAACAAAGCCTCCAAACTCCTCTGGCCGAACTCTGCGATGGACTAACCATTTATGAAACCATGCTGCTTCTAACGCATTTCTAGTTGCTTTTGTAATGAAGTCCAGCATATGCACGGACCCAAAGGTAATAAAACCACCCTGCGTTTTTGAATGAATATATGGATTATCTTGATCAAGAGCACCTTGTCCGTAAGTTATCAATATTAAGCACGCGTTAAGAAAAGCCTGGAATGAATAGTCTTGATGAACCCATTCTCCGAGATCTCTGCCATTCCGGATATACCTTGGGACAGAATCAAGATGATTGGCAGTAGATGGAGGATGACCATTCTGTATAGTTGCCCATTCGTTGTACGATGTCAGGTAGTCGTCACCTGGCACTGGAGTATAGTATTTCTGTGTTACAGTTTTAATCCCTTGCCGAATATCCTTCCAAAGGAATTGAGAAATCAATGGCCCTGTCAGCTCTCCAAGTGTATTCCCCCTGAACAAGGTTCTACTCGTAACCACTCCATTCTCTTTTGGCCCCCTGAAATCAGACAGCTTTGAAAGCTCAGCAGCCGCTTCCAATATCAGTGGATTCTGATTGTAATCTGAATAAGGGATATCTCTGGTGAGTGCTCGCCAGTAAAGCTCCACCATTTCACCCGCTTGCCACGCACTGCTGAATCGGGGAGGAACAGCTATGCTTAACTGATGACTATCAGGACCCACTATATCGAATGAATAAGCAGCCTGAGGATTTGCAAGCTTCACAACATTGCCCATAAGGATCGAATCGAAATCTTCAGGTTCTCCTGATGTTAGTGCCTTCTTCAAAGATCTATATGCTTTTTTGTCTACCTCCCCAAGCAGATTATGGGGCAATGCTTTAGAAAAATTCCCGATTTTATTTGGATAAAGCTCCTCATCTCCGTTACATCGATGAGCACGGTAATGTCTATCAAAATACTTTGCTTGTTTCATACGTAACTTCAGTACTTCATCACGCCGTTTCTTTTGTGAAAAAGGTCCGATTTGACATGAATTCTTTTTGGAATGAGACTTACTGCCACTTGCACTTAACCTTTTCGGTTCTTCCATTACATCATACCTCTCAAAGTAGGTTCCTTATAAATTTTCTAGACAACTCAAAACTCACAAGAATCCTGTTATAACTTCAAATTATGTAAAGGTATTTATAATGTATAGTCTTTTGGATTAGGGTATTTAGATCATTTTGAAAGAATGGTTAACTTTTAACCGAAAAGCCAGGAATTATTGACATGATTGGTTCTAAGCTTGCAATTGGGAACTAACTCTTAGCACAAAAGAAAAAATAAATTATGCTATGATAAGAGAAAAACGTTTTCAAGCAACAGGGGGATATCAATGAAACTCGGAGAATTGCCGCAGCAGCTCTACACCATAACCGAATGGATCACCAGAATCTTTACAGCAAACATCGTCTGGATTTTCTTCAACCTGCCTATCGTCTACTTAACTTTCAATTTATTTGCAATTAAAGAACCAGCTGGCTTAATAGTCAACGGTCTAACCATTGCATTCTTTGCTCCATTTATCCTGTTTCCGGCTACAGCCGCACTCTTCGGCATCGTGCGCAAATGGGTGACCACGGACAGCCAAGTTCCGCTGATCCGTTCATATTGGAGTTTCTACAAAGAAAACTATGTCCGCAGCATGACCGGCGGCCTGCTTATTGTTCCACTCTGGATTATCCTAGTTATCGACTACTTATACTTTGCCAAAGCGAGCTCGCCCCTCTACTATCTATTCCTGGCAGCAGGCATGTTCATGTTTGTCTTTACTCTGCACTTCTTTTCCAACACGGTGCACTTTCATCTGAAGTTGTTCCAATCGCTTAAAAACTCCATGCTGCTCTCGCTGGGAAAGCCGGTACATACAGTTGGTATTGCGGCAGGGGTTGGAATCCTGTTTTACATAAGCACAAGCCTGTTTCCTCTTCTGGTACTGCTTGGATTGGGGAGTTTGGGGGCTTTGGTTGCTTTTTTTGTTTTTCGTAAGGTTGTTGAAAGTTAAGAATGAAAGCCCGCTTTCTTTTGAAGGCAGGCTTTTTGATATGGAATCTAGTAAAAATCCGCTTTCCTTACTTTTGACACTGCTTTGCAGAACTTTGCCCACTTAGGCGGAAAAGTGATTGCGTCCCGTTTTGATTTCACAATAAGTACTATACTCAATACGCACACTGAGCAGGATTGAAAAATTATATTCTGTTAAATTGACGTAACATATTAAAACCTCTGTAAATTTTTCTAGGAAATAAATCTCTCACATCTATAAAACTAATCTCCTAAATTCAACAGTCAGATCCTTGAGATATCAAGAGTATTCATAACTCATATTCTCTTTACAAAGTTTATTCCCTTTAATACATATTTTTTACAATCAGACGTTATGCTTAGTAGGTAAGCATACATACTTAGGAGGGAAAACAGTTGAAAAAAGGATTAAAACCTATTTTTTTCGCCGCAATGGTACTCGCCATGGTAAGCAGTTTGTTTTCAGGAATGCAAAATGTTTCAGCTGCAGAAAAATCCAAGCAATCATCCGAGGTAGACTTAAGGGCAATGACTTACAATTTAAGATATTTAAACAGCAATGATCCTTCCCCGCATACTTGGGCGGAGCGGATTCCTACCATCAAGAAGCTTATCCAAAAGGAACAGCCAGATATCATTGGAACTCAGGAAGCTGTCTATCAGCAAATTCAAGATCTAAAAGACCAGCTGCCAAAATACAATTGGATTGGCCTAGGTCGTGAAGGCGGAAGCAAAGGCGAATACTCAGCTATTTTCTACAACGAAAATAAGTATACGCCACTTGAATATGATCACTTCTGGCTATCGGATACCCCAGAAGTTATTGGATCAAAGTCTTGGGGGAATCAAATTCCACGTATGGTCACATGGGCAAAGTTTCTTGAAAAAAGGAGCAACCAGCAGTTCTATGTAGTAAATACGCATTTTGATCATCAATCACCAGAAGCCAGAGAAAAAAGTGCCTCACTAATCTTAGAAAAAACAAAAGAATTCAATCCGGATTTACCCGTCATCTTAACAGGAGATTTTAACACTAGTCCTACTAGTCTTCCGCATCAAACTCTTACACAAGACGGAGCTTTCAGTGATCTTTGGGATACAGCTCAAACTCGCGTGAACGAAGATCTTGGAACATTCAACGGCTTTAACGATCCTACTGGACAAGGTCCTGAAAGACGCATCGACTGGATCCTTGCAAAAGGCAACATCTTAGCAAAAACAATTGAAATCATTAACTATCAAAAGAATGGGCAATTTCCAAGCGATCATTACCCTGTTGTGACTGATTTAACAATGAAGTATAACTGAAAATAGCTAGACCCCCGCATCATTGCAGGGGTCTTTTTTGCACTTGTATTTATTCGGGATTTTTTCCTTGTTTTCTTTATTAGATGGAGAACCTTCCCTGATTTGATCTACAAATAGAAACGGCGC
Source organism: Metabacillus idriensis (assembly GCF_009674765.1). Taxonomy (GTDB): domain Bacteria; phylum Bacillota; class Bacilli; order Bacillales; family Bacillaceae; genus Bacillus_P; species Bacillus_P idriensis. Next base: position 254,259 of record NZ_WKKF01000003.1, read on the forward strand.
ATCGTATATGCGCCGTTTCTTATTTATGCTTATATAAAATGACTATTCGCCTGAATAAAGAACTGGGAATTTTCGTAGTTGTACGTGATTTTAGAAAAATCGAATGGCTGTCCGTTGGTTAAGTGAAAAATACTCTCGCCGTAGAGTTTAGGTGATCCGTTCGGCAAGCCTAAACACTTCGCTTCATCCTCATTCAGGATTCCTGCATTAAGAAATAAATCGGAGAAGCCGATCTTCAATCCCAGTCCTTCCATAATATAGCTGAATATGGATTCAGAGACGATCTCTCTGTTTAAATACGTAACGATCGATTTGTTAAAATACGATTCTTCCAGGCACAACGTTTGCCCGTTCACAAACCGGACCCTTTTTACATAATAGACATCGTCTTCAAGTTCAATATTTAAATTGTAAGCCACTTCTTCTGTTGGTTTCCTCACATCTAATTCAATCACTTTTGAAGTTAGGGTAAAATTCTCAAGATCTTTTTTGAATCCTTGATTTGAAAGCAGACTGATATATCCCTTTCTCTTATGCCTTCTAACAAAAATCCCACTGCCTCTGACTTGATAAATAACCCCTTTTTTTTCTAACAGATCCAAAGATTTCGTGATTGTACTCTTGCTCACTTCAAATTGAGTCATTAATGCCTCCAGAACAGGCAGTTTATCCCCCTGCTGAAGCTCATGTTCTTCAATATACTTTTCCATTTCTGCTGCGATTTGCTGGTACTTTAACATGCACATTCCTCATTTATTGATCATTTCCAATACCAAAATTATAGCATAACCTTCTAAATCGCACATTCAATATTATTATACCCAACAAAATAAATTGTTTATGTATTGATTAATTGTACCGGTACAATTATACTGTAAGCGTATACTACAATTTTCATTCAGGGGGGAATTAAATTGTCGGGTAAAGTGAGAAACTATCCAAAGCTCGCGAAAGACATCTTAGAAGCGGTCGGCGGAGAAGAAAATATGGTTGGGGTTACGCGCTGTGCAACAAGGCTCCGGTTAGTCCTTAAGCGGTCAAATCCGAAAGCGAAAGAAATTGTAGGATCCATGCCCGGCGTCATTACGGTAGTAGAAAACAGCGGACAATTCCAAGTCGTAATCGGACAGCATGTAGGAGAAGTCTATGAAGAGTTTTCTAGTTTAGTAAACGTTGAAGCATCGGATGATAACAGCGAAAACAAAGGAACGATCTTAAACCGCGTCATTGCCACAATGTCAGCCGTTTTTGCTCCTTTTGTTTACATATTGGCAGCAGCCGGTATTTTGCAGGGTTTGTTAATCATCATCAATTTATTTTTTAATAGCTTTGCAGAAACAGGCACTTATCAGGTTTTAAGTTTTATATCATGGGCACCATTTACGTTTTTGCCTATTTTCATCGCCATTACCGCATCCAAGCATTTTAAGACAAACACCTTTATAGCCGTAGCATGCAGTGCGGCATTGGTTAGTCCAACTTGGGCAGATATGGCGGCAAAAATTGCAGAAGGAGACAGCATTACGTTCCTGGGGCTTGCCTTATCAGAAACGGTGTATACATCCTCCGTCCTGCCTCCGCTATTCTTAGTATGGATCTTGTCTTACCTGGAAAGATTTTTAAATAAATTCATCCATGAAGTGATTCGGCCATTATTTGTTCCATTTTTTTGCATGATCCTCATGGTCCCATTAACCATTCTATTAATTGGCCCTGTTACAACAATGGGAGCAAATGGGATTGCGAATGGATATAACTTCCTGGCGGAAAACGCACCTGCTTTAGCCGGAGCCATTATCGGCGGCTTATGGCAGATCGTCGTTATTTTCGGTGTCCATTGGGGAGTCACACCAATGGTATTGGCGAATTTTGAACAGTATGGCCGCGATTCCTTTCAGGCTTACCAGACCATTGCCGTGATTGCACAGGTCGGAGCTGTCCTTGGAGTCATTTTGAAAGCGAGAAATCAGGAAACACGAAAAGTCGGGATTTCAGCTGGGATCACCGGAATCTTCGGAATCACCGAGCCGGCCATTTACGGAGTGACTTTAAGATTTAAAAAACCGTTCATTTTCGGATGCATTTCCGGGGCAGTCGGAGCTGTTGCCGCGAGCTTCTTCAGTCCTTACTACTTTGTTTACGCCGGGCTGCCGGGACCGCTTACGATTGTCAATGGAATCAATGCCGAATTTCCAACGTCCATTTGGGGGATTCTGATCGGTTCGGCAATTGCCATCATCCTTCCGGTCATTCTCATTCAGCTCTTCGGTTATGGAGAGGATACAGCTAAAGAAGCAAATAGTGAAAAAGCAGATCAAAGCAAAGCTGATTTACAAGCACCTCAAAACAATGAAGAAACAGTGGATGCTCCATTAAGCGGAAAGGTCATCCCCCTTTCAGCGGTGCCAGATGAAGTCTTCAGCTCTGGTGCGATGGGACAAGGCTTAGCCATTCATCCAGCAGACAACAAATTATACAGTCCTTTTGACGGTAAAGTAGTTATGGTGGCCCCTACAAAGCATGCCATTGGCCTTCGTTCAGAATCCGGGATTGAAATGCTCGTACATATCGGGCTGGATACAGTTACTTTAGACGGAAAACCATTTGCAATGAAAGTAAAAGATGGAGACCGATTGAAAAAAGGCGATTTGCTCGTCGAATTTGACAAAGAAAGCATTCTGAATAAGGGGTTAAAGACTGTTACACCAGTCATCATAACGAATTCAGCAGCTTATGAAAAAATTATCATTGAAGATCTTGAAGAAACTTCTTTACATCAAAAATTATTAACAGTCGTGAAATAGGAGGAATGGCTTATGAAGAAAATGCCAAAAGATTTTTTATGGGGCGGCGCTTTAGCTGCACACCAATTTGAAGGCGGATGGAATCAAGGCGGAAAAGGACCAAGTGTAGTCGATGTCATGACAGCAGGTGCCCATGGCGTACCGAGAAAAATCACTGAAACGATCGAAGAGAATGAATTCTACCCAAACCATGAAGCCATTGACTTCTACCATAACTATAAAAGCGATATTGCTCTATTCAGCGAAATGGGATTAAAATGCTTAAGGACTTCAATCGGCTGGAGCAGAATTTTCCCTAAAGGCGATGAAGCGGAACCTAACGAAGATGGCTTAGCATTTTATGATGATGTATTTGATGAACTGCTGAAGCATGGAATCGAACCAGTCATTACCTTATCCCACTTTGAAATGCCGCTGCATTTAGCAAGAGAATATGGCGGATTCAGAAACAGAAAAATGGTCGATTTCTTTGTGAAATTTGCGGAAGTCTGCTTTAAACGTTATAAAAACAAAGTGAAATACTGGATGACCTTTAACGAAATCAACAACAAAATGGATGTTAACAACCCGCTGTTTTTATGGACAAACTCAGGGGTTCAGGTTAAAAAAAATGAAAACGCGAAAGAAATCATGTACATCGCGGGACACCATGAACTGCTTGCCAGTGCATTAGCTGTATCCATTGGAAAAGAAATTAACCCGGAATTCCAAATCGGCGCCATGGTTTCCCATGTACCGATCTACCCTTACTCATCAAACCCGGAAGACGTCATGCTGGCGGAAGAAACAATGAGGCAGCGCTACTTCTTCCCGGATGTACATGTCCGCGGCTACTATCCAAGCTATGCTCTTAAAGAGTTCGAACGAGAAGGATTCAACATCCCAATCGAAGACGGCGACGACGAAATCCTGAGAAACGGAAAGGTGGACTACTTAGGCTTCAGCTACTACATGTCCACTACCGTCAAAACCGGTGTAGTCAATGACAACACGGGAGATATCGTCAACGGCGGATTGCCAAACGGAGTAGAGAACCCCTACATTAAATCCAGCGACTGGGGCTGGGCGATCGATCCAACTGGCTTACGATACACCCTAAACCGTTTCTACGACCGCTACCAAATTCCATTGTTCATCGTGGAAAATGGCTTCGGTGCCATTGACATAGTAGAAGAGGACGGATCCATCCATGACACTCAAAGAATCGAATACTTGAAATCCCATATCGAAGCTTTGGAAAAAGCCGTAACATACGATGGCGTTGATCTAATGGGCTATACACCATGGGGCATTATAGACATTGTGTCATTCACTACCGGGGAAATGAAAAAACGGTATGGGATGATCTATGTGGATCGGGATAATGAAGGAAATGGATCTATGAAGCGTTATAAAAAAGATTCGTTTGATTGGTATAAAAACGTGATTGAGACGAATGGTGCAGAATTATAATATAAAATAACAGGACTAGTATCTTGTCAGCTAAACAATGATGGATCCTTGTAAAAAGAAACATCTTTGCAAAAACGATTTAAATAATTGGTTATCAAAAGCATGGTCATTTTTTCAAAATAAGAATGGTTCTCGATGAACTGATGAATAGACAAAAGAAAAACGATCAGCACTCGCTGATCGTTTTCTTTATCTGCATCTAAAAAGATCATCTAACCTACTTAAGAAATCGCCTAACTCTTCCTCTGACTGAAACTTAAAAGAATAGCCAAAATGAATGGCTGTCTTCCCGCCATTCTTCCTTTTTGGAAAAATGCGCAGCGCCGTGCTATGCACAGGCCCGTCGCTTTTTTCGGTCAGACAAAGCGACTCTGCTGTATCAGGATGAAGGGCGATGTTGATTCCTTTTGTGTTCTGAGTATAGATGACGTCTTTACTAATAATATGTTCGAATTCTATCGCTTTGGTTGTTTCTTTAGTTAGTTTGAAGTTATATTTTGCGAAAATCTCGATCATGTGTCTCTCCTCTACTTTCATGCCTCCGCAGCTGATGTCAAACTATTACCTATTCCCTAATAATCCTGCATATTCCTGCAAAAAGAACAAGATTTATATGTGAATCCTCCTGTTTTTCTTCTATGATTCTTCTAATTCCAACATGAAATTACAAATCTTTGTCTTGCGGCTCTTTTAGTTTCTCAGTTCAGATTCTCATGCTTTTTAAGTTAAAAATGGATTGTCAGTCTATGAATCTATTTTTATCATTATCCATGTATTTGTATTTTAATAAAAAGGGGGATTCGATGAAAAATTTTATCGAAAAAGCATTCCCTGGCCGCACAGAAGAGCGTTTGTCTACCTACAGTCAGGTATTGAATGAGCTTTTGAAGCATATGGACAAAACAAGCACCTCTAAATAAGACAAGCCTGACCTTCAGAGGGTCAGGCTTTTTTGAAATAGGCATCTGTCACGCATTCTCCGCCCCATCATAGAATGAAAGGACTATTTTCAGGGAGGCTGACAGAGTGGCCATTTTAGAGATTGACTATACATCTTCAAAGAACAAATATACTTCGATTTGAACAACAACCAGCTGTTTAAAGGAGACGCGCGTAATTACATCAATGCCCTCGGGCGCAACAACATGAACACCCTTGGCAACGTCTCGCTGCTTGATATCTTTTTGAGCAAAGGCAAGTATGTAGAACCGCATATTCACCAGAATGCGTCGGAGCTGGTTTATTGTGTATCAGGCTCTGCCGTTGTTTCATTCATCAACCCGTTTACAAATCAGCTGATCAATCTTCCGATTAAACCGGGCCAAGTGGCAAATGTGCCGCAGGGATTTTGGCATTATGAAGTGGCTGTGGAAGATAATACCCATCTGATTGCCATCTTTGACGCCCCGTACCCGCAAGCCATTTTCGGATCTGACATCATGCGCTTAACGCCAGCCAACGTCATGGCAGACACTTATTGCCTGGATGAAGGCAAATGGAAAGAAGCAATCGCGTCAATCAAAAAGACCGTCATCATTGGCCCATCCAATGACTGCAATGGCAGACAGGAGTTTGAACCGCCGGTTACGGCTTATCCGCAGCAGTGGCCAGCTTACAATCCTTATGCAGCGCAGTATTACAATCCGCAGGGGCAGACTCAATATTCTTATCCTGCGCAGTATAATCCGTATTACTGAGTAAATAAGAAACAAGACAGGAAGCTCTGCTCCTGTCTTGTTTCTATTAAGCCTGGATTTTCAATAACTCTTCAACTTCCTCCGCCGTCGGATAAGAAGACTGTGTTCCACGTTTAGTAACACTCAATGCCGCAAATGCTGTCGCCATTTTTATCGCCTGAAGCAGGTCCCCGTTTTTCGCATAGTAGTGTGCAAAGCATCCAATGAATGCATCGCCTGCTCCAGTGGTATCAATCGCTGCCACTTTATGTGACTCGATAACTTGTGTTTTATCCTTCGTAACCCACATCACGCCGCGGCTGCCCATTGTCACAATGACATCTTTTACTCCTTTTTCAATCAGGACGGTTGCTGCTGCTTTGACTTGCTCATCAGACTCTACTGGCATGCCAGTTAAGATCTCAAGTTCGCTTTCATTCGGGATGAAAAAGTCACTTTTGCATACATATTCAAAATCCAAGTCCTTAGATGCAGGTGCGGGATTCAAGATAACCGGAATGCCATGCTTGTTTCCAATTTCAATTGCGCGGTAAACCGTCGGCAGCGGAACTTCAAGCTGAAGAACAATAAGGGAGCATGTCTTAAGCTTTTCAGCTGCACGGTCTACATCCTCTGGCTGCAAGTGCTGATTCGCTCCTTTAATGATAAGGATGCGGTTTTTTGATTCCGGGTCTACGAAAATAGGGGCAACTCCGCTTGATGTGCCTGGCACTTTCTCTGTAAATTCTGTATCGATACCGTAGTTTTTTAGGTTTTGAATTGTATTGTCTGCAAACAGGTCATCCCCAACTTTTGTGACCATCATGACGTTAGAGCCCATTTTGGCAGCTGCAACAGCCTGGTTTGCTCCTTTGCCGCCGCACCCGATTTCAAAGTCAGGCGCCTCAAGTGTTTCTCCTTCTTTAGGCATTTTATCAATGTATGAGATAAGATCCACCATGTTGGATCCGATAACTGCTATATCCATGTTCTTTTCCTCCTTATTTCTTTCCGGTTACAACGGTGAATGACCGTTCTTCCCCGGCTTTAAGCGAAATTAATGTTCCTGCTTTTTCAGCAGCCTTGAAGCCTTCAGGACGGCATGTTGCCGGCAGGACAAACGCTCCTACCTGCTGGTCCGTATTATGTAATAACCATCTTGTAGCATATTTTAATTCCGCTGTTTTAAATTTTGTAAAGAATGTCACATCATTAGGCGATACCATTTCAAACTCTGCTATGTCTTCGTATTGGTTGAGTTCATCTGCAAAAAACACAATCTCAGGGTCATACATATCTGGATTGGTTAATTGAGTGAGCGATTCTTCGCCATTCAATAGCTTCTTATTATAATTCAGCCATTTTTCAGTCGGCTTCACATGACCTGGAATCGATTCCCTAAGCTTAAAAGCATCCTGTGGAATATTCTGCTTCATCACTGCCTGATCAAGATAGGCATAGTTTGTATGGCACATATATTGAAGCGGCATTTCTGCACCTGAGAGGTTTTTCACTGTCATATTCATCTTAATGAATGATTCCCCGCTTACCATTTCAACGCTCGGTGAAGCCATGTAATGATGGCCGAAGCCTTTGACATACTCTGTTTCACCACATACTTTAATGCCTTTATCCGTAATCTCAAACCACGCTTTGTCCATCACTGAACATGCCATTTCTCCGTGGAGTTCATGATTATCTTCGGGACCAGGACAGCCGTTGCTGATTAATCCAGAGTGAAAAGCAAAGCAGCCATAGGTATCAATCACCTGTTCTGCCTTTTTCGGCTGAGAGAACATGTTTTTCATTTTCAGATCGGCACCGTCAAATTCCAAATCCCAAATCATTTGCCCCATATATGGAAGCACAACCATTCTGCCGCGGGAATTTTTCAGTTCAATCGCTTCAACACCAGATGGATATTTAAATAAGCTTACAGTAAATTCAGTGTTTCTGAAAATCACTTTGCTGCTTTCTGAGAAAAATGCACGCTGTAATTCTATCATACCTGTCATTCTTTCCATTCCTTTCAAGCCCATATAGATTTGGCAGCCAGGTAAAAGGCTGCCTTATCTATTGGATTGGAGTCTAAGTCTTACGCTGTGGCTTTTGTTTTTACTTGCTCAGCGTTTTTTTGTGTTTTCATTTCACCGTAGAAATAAAAACCTACATAAACGAAGCAAGCCATTGATACAAGGAAAGACGTCTGCATTGAACCAAAGATGTCAGAAGCAAATCCCTGAACGGCTGGGACAACAGCTCCCCCGACAATCGCCATCACTAGAATGGCGCCAGCTGTTTCTGTGTATTTTTTCTCTTTAACGACTTCAAGCGTTTCTGCATAAATCGTCGGCCAGCACGGTCCAAACAGCATGCTCACGGCAACCGCTGCATACACCGCTGTCATGTTCGGCACGAATGCCACATAAGCAAGCAGAGCTGAACCGATAATTGAATAAGTAACCAATACCTTCGATGGTGAAAAACGAGTCATCAAGAAATTCGCGATGAATTTACCAATAAAGAAGGCAATAAAGCTGTATACCATAAAGTTTGAAGCTGTACGTTCATTAATATCAGGATTAAGATCCAGTGCTAGACGAATCGTAAAGGACCAGACTGTTACCTGCATTCCTACATATAAAAATTGAGCGGCAATTCCTTTGCGGAAACGTTTGATGCCAGCTAAGTATTTAAGTGTCTGCAAGATGCCAGGTGCTTTCTCTGAAGCTATGGTGCTTTTCACTTCCGGTTTACAAGAAGGGAATTTCGTAAGAACAAACAGAACAAGCACACCGACAAGAACGAAAATAATATATTTATAAGGTTCAAGAGTATGCTCTAGCATTTTTAATCCAAAAGCCTGTGCTTCTGCAGGAGTCATCGTTGCCATTTGTGCTTCAAGACTAGCGCCTTCCTGGAACACAAGATATTTTCCAAGCAGGATTCCGGAAATGGCACCAATCGGGTAAAACGTTTGGCTGATGTTCAATCGAAGAATCGCATACTTGCGCGGTCCGATCATTGAACTATATGTATTCGCAGCCGTTTCAAGAAAACCTAAGCCAATCGCGATTGAAAAAATGGCAAATAAGAACATCGTGTAAGTGGCCATATGTGATGCCGGGTAAAACAGTGAACAGCCCACAATATAGAAAAGCAAACCTGTTAGAATTGCAAATTTATAATTTGTTTTTTTAATGACCATAGAAGCAGGAATCGCTACTAGGAAATAGCCTCCGTAAAAAGCACTTTGTACTAAAGCGCTTGCAAAATCACTAAGTTCAAACACATGCTTGAACTGTGTAATCAGAATATCATTCAAGCTTGCCGCCACTGCCCATAACGGGAACAGCAGAGACAAGAGGATAAACTGAAAAATCGGTGTGCGGTTCAAATACCCATCCTGAAGCTGAATAATGTTGTTTGCTTTCATTTCTAACATCCCCTTTTGTCCTTTGTAATCTATTACTCTATAAAATTAGTATCCGCCTTCAACAGCTTCACCGTTCATAATCTTTACACCTGAGCTTGCCCCGATGCGGTTCGCACCAGCCTCAGCCATCGCTCTCAAATCATTCAAATCGCGAATGCCTCCAGATGCCTTTACGCCAGCCTTGTCTCCAACAACCTTTCGCATTAACGTTACATCTTTAACCGTCGCTCCCCCTGTTGAAAATCCAGTAGACGTTTTGACAAAATCGGCACCAGCGCTAAGGGAAAGCTCACAAGCGCGTACCTTTTCTTCTTCAGTAAGCAGTGATGTCTCGATAATGACCTTCACAATCGCTTTTGATTCAGCGGCTTCAACAACCGCACGAATGTCAGCTTCAACCGCTTCTTCTGATCCTGATTTTAAAAGACCAATTGAAAGCACCATGTCCACTTCTCCAGCGCCATTTTGAATCGCATCCGCTGTTTCTGCAGCTTTAACTGCAGCTGTTGAAGCTCCGAGAGGAAAACCAATAACGGTACAAACCTTTACATCGCTCCCTTTAAGCTCCTCTGCCGCCGTATTCACCCATACCGGATTTACACAAACTGACGCAAATCCATATTCTCTCGCTTCTTCACAAAGTTTCACAATTTGTTCTTTTGTTGCCTCTGCTTTTAACAGCGTATGGTCAATCATTTTTGCTGTATTCATATCCTTATCTCCTCTTTCTTAAGTTAAAATAAAACGCTTTCATTATATAGAAAGGCGTTGGATCAAATTTGATCCATGATCGCCCTATTCTCATTCTCACATTGGCTGACTCGCTAATCGGCAAGATTCCCTGATCTTCAGCTCTGGAGACAATAAATACTCCCGCTTCGGAAGAGCTCCTTTAAATGAAATCCTTTCATGAAGCAGCTGAAAAGCGATCTCTCCAATCGCATTCATAGGTCTTGCAACGACACTAAGCTTCGGATTCAAGAATGTCGCAATGTCTACTTCATCAAACCCAATGAACGAAACCTCACTTCCAAGCTTCCAGTTCAATTCATCCAGCGCTTTCATACAGCCGATCGTCATCAAGTTGTTGGAAGAAAAAATCGCAGTCGGCTGATCATCCAGTTCAAAAAGCTTTTTTGTACTTTCGATACCGCTCTGCTCCCCGAAATCTCCATGAATCACATACCGCTCGTCCAATTCAATGTTGTAATCCTCAAGCGCCTTCTTATAACCTAAGAACCGCTCAAGTCCAGGGGTCGTGCTCTGCGGACCACATATGATCGCAATCTTTTCATGCCCCTGAAGTATCAAATGCTGAACCGCCTGGTAAGAGCCTTTCTTGTTATCCACCAGAACTGTATCCACTTCGAACTTCTTAATGCTGCGGTCAACCGCCACTACCGGAATCCCCTGCTCATGAAGCAGCTTCAAATGGTCCCCATTTTCATTGGCCGTTGTAATAATCACACCGTCCACACCGCGCTCAATAAAATTCTTTACAATCTCCTCTTCCACTTTCGGAGATTCATTGGTACTGCTCAAAATCGTAAAGAATTCCTTCTCACGGGCTTTCTGTTCAATCCCTGCCATAACCAGAGGAAAGAACGGGTTCTTGATATCAGGAACAATCACGCCAATAGTATTCGTTTCTTTTCGCTTCATCGTTCTGGCTGCTGCACTGCGGATATAGCCAAGTTCCTCAATTGCCTTAAGGATCCGCTCCTCTGTTACCCTGCGAACCCCACCCTGATTATTGATAACCCTGGACACAGTTGCAATCGAAACATCTGCAAGCTTAGCCACATCCTGAATATTTGGTTTTGCTTCCACTTATCAACACCCCAAAAATGTAAACGTTTAGATTTTTTTAGAAGAATAGGTATTAAACATGATTTCAACTACGTAATCGTCACTCTTAAAATGTAAACGTTTAGATTTTATTCTTGGAATTAGATTAGCATGTTTGATTTCTGATGGCAAGATTTTTTTGAAGACGGTTTCAAATTTATATGTTAATAAAAAATAAGGTGATTCTTATGCTTCCCAATAAACAAAAGAACCACCTTTATTTAAACCGTCATCTTCCAACTAGAAACAGCCAACCAATGCTCCTGCTCCTTATACCCCGGCATTATCTTTCCAACCAAACGCCAGAATGACCGGTCATGATTCAAATGAACCATATGACACATTTCGTGAACGACGACGTAATCAATCACTTTCATCGGCGCCATGGCCAGCTTCCAGTTAAAGGTCAGCTGCAGGTTGCCATCACAGGTTCCCCAGTTCTTTTTGCTGTCCACGATGCGAACCGAACGAGGCTTCATTTTAAAGTTGCTTTGGTAGGACTTGATGCTCTTTTCGACGATCGTTTTACATTGCTGATAATAGAATCGTTTCAGCGCCTGTTTGATTTTTTCATCCTCAAGCTGCTTTACATAGATCTGCAGCTTGTCTTCTTTAAACACGGCATGATCCTGCTGGATGGTTTCATCATGAACAATCTGGATCGGATAGTCCCTTCCCAAATAAAGAAACCTCTCTCCATGTTCATAAACTTTCTCTTTCGGCCCAAGCAGCCGTTCCTTCATTTCCTTGGCTTTTGCCTGTATGAGATCCCAGTTTTCTTCTAGAGCCTGAAGCACACGTTCATCAGATGTTCCTTTCGGAGCCAGAACCTCTACATTCCCATATTGGTCCATCCGAAGGACGATGGACATCCGCTTTTTGTACGTAACCTCAAACTGGATGGTTTCGCCAGAGTAAGTATGAATCATCCTCGCTTAAGCTCCTCTGTATTTAACAGCTAATCCCTTTAAGAAGTTTCTAGCGAATTTATCCCCGCACTCTTTGTAATTCTTATGGCCTTCTTTTCGCAATAAAGCGCCTAATTCCCCTTTTGTCACATGGATGCCCGCTTTTTCGAAGACATCAAGCATGTCCTCACTTGTCATTGCGAGGGCGATTTTCACTTTCTTCAAAAGAAGATTGTTCACATTAGCGCTTCTCCCCAAAGTCAATTCCGGTGTTTCAGGCTGGCCCGGCTTTTGCTCCTGTTTGCCTCTTTTAAACGTAACGAAGCCATTTAAAAAGGACTCGAACATCACATTGTCACATTTAATGTTCTCTTCATCCTCAGCGATCTCATCGTCGTAGCTGTCTTTTGATTTAGTGAGGATTTTAGGCAAATCTTGCCTGCTCACTTCAATCCCGCCAAGCTTAAAAATCTCAACCATTTCTGTATTTTTTAGATCGAGTGCGTATCTTAATCGAATTAAAATATCGTTATTATCCATCTTAAAACCTCCTATTAGCGTGCAGTTCCATCAAAACCTGTCACTACATTTTAAACCACTCTTATAGTGAATGGCTACTTCACTTTCTACTTTCACTTCACTGCTTCTTTTTTTACTAAGAAATAGGATATACTATAGCAAAGGATAGGATCGCTAGCTATATAGAATATCTGTTATTTCCAATCAAAGTGGAAACATAACCTAAAACCACAAGCAGGTGTACGATTTTGGATATCAAACATTTACAATATTTTATTGAGGTGTCGAATTTTAATAGTTTTTCCCGTGCGGCGGAACATTTATTTATCACCCAGCCTACTATTAGTAAAATGATTAAAAATCTTGAGACGGAGCTCGGAGTTGAACTTTTTGATCGCTCCCGGAAGAAATTAGCCTTGACCGATGCAGGACAGATCATTTTGGAGCAGGCAAAATTAATTGACAAAGCTTTTAATAATTTAGAAACGGAATTGGACAACCTGACTGGGCTAAAAAAAGGGCATATTCGTATTGGATTGCCGCCAATATTTTATGCGCATTTTTTCTTGAAAATTATCAGCAGCTTTCACGAAAAATATCCCGGGATTACCTTTCAATTAGTAGAAGACGGTTCAAAAAAAATAGAAGAAGATGTGACCAACAATCTTCTTGATGTTGGGATCATTGTTCTTCCGACTAAGAACGACATCTTCGACCATTTCTCTTTTATGGAAGAAGACCTTAAGCTCATTCTTCACCCTTCCCACCGATTAGCAGAAAAAAAGGAAGTCCAATTAGCGGAATTGGCTAATGAATCTTTTATTTTGTTTAATAAGGACTTTGTCTTAAACGATCGAATTATTCTTTCTTGTAACAGTGTAGGCTTTAATCCGCATATTATCTCTGAAAGTTCACAGCAGTCTTTCATTGAGGAAATGGTTGCTTCCAAACTTGGAATTTCTCTCTTGCCTGAGAGTATCTGCGATAATCTAAATACAAATGTAAAGTCGGTTAAAGTAGTAAACCCGTCAATCAGCTGGAACTTAGCGATTATCTGGGGCAAAAATCAATACTTTTCTTACGCTGCAAAAGAATGGCTGCAGTTCACGAAAGAACAGCTCACAAAGGGATTTAGAGATGATTAATTTTATATGATCCATATTCCCGGAAGACGGTTCATTTTTAAATGAACCGTCTTTTTTTTTCTAATAATCTCCTATTTATAAACGGAATAATTGAAAGCATTTACATAGATAAAAGCTATGCTTCGGATAAAATATAACCATTTTACTTACAATCGAGCGCGGCGTACACTTGTTTTAGGTAAAAAAAAACCTTTAATCACGTGGATATAGTATTTACTAACTAGCATCCATTCATGAAAGGAAGCATTTTAATGGAAGCAAAAAAAGCAAAAGAAAGCCGCATTATTAATACAGCTCAAGTATTATCATGCGATTTAAATAACTATAATACACTGTTTGGCGGAGTTTTGATGAAAAAGCTCGATGACGCCGCAACTTTATCAGCCCGCAGACATTCTCGAGTGAAAGAATGCGTAACGGCATCTACTGACCATATCGATTTCTTATGCCCTATTCATCAGACTGACTCAGTCTGTGTCGAATCGTTTGTAACTTATACAGGAAAAAGTTCTATGGAGATTTTTTGTAAAGTGATTGCCGAAGATATGATGAATGGCAATCGCAGAATTGCTGCTACAGCATTTCTGACTTTTGTAGCCTTAGATGAAAATAAACGGCCTGTAGAAGTTCCGAGTATCATTCCTGAAACAGAAGAAGAAGCATTTCTTTACGAAACAGGGAAAGAAAGAGCAGAAATGCGCAAATTAAGAAGACAGAAAAGTAAAGAATTAGCTGCGTATATTTCATTGGATAAACCTTGGGATAATTAAGAGGAGGAAGTATGATGATCACTTTATCTAGTATTGATGAATTGAAAGATACTAAAGAAGCCCTTGAGAAGTTAAAAAGAGACTATCCAGACCTTTTTGAAAAATTGTTGGATATGGTTTTTCTTACTCGTGCCTTTCAATTTAAATACCATTACCTGGGATGTTTAATTATGAATGAAGATCCTGGTGTATATACCCCGAAATTTGCATATGGATCGGTTTTAGAATTGTATAAAAAAGAATTGCAAAAATTAAAAAATGACCTTGATTTCCCAGTACTAAAACAAACTTTTTCTGAATACAGAAATACAGGTTACTCAAAAATCAGTCAATTAATACTTGGCATGACACCTGAATCATTGGTAGGCGCTTCTATTATTAAGTAATATGACTAACAATGTTAAAAAGCAGGAATCTTAATTCAGACGAAAAAAAGGGTACGAAATTGCACAGCAATTTGTACCCTTTTTTTGTTAAAAACGAGCTTTAATGTGCACATTGTAAGGTGTTTTGCTGATGTGAAATAACTTCATGAATACTGCCCCCTCTCTGCTCAACCTGAAGAGTGACTGCAAGGGTAAGTATCTAAATACCGTTAAATCAACATATAGCATAAGACCACTTAAAGTGGTCCTCACCCTTAATGTATATTAAACTAACGTACTGAGCACCTGAAAATTTTGTTTTTTGGCATCTCAGGTAATTTTACAGGAAAATTCCAGAATAAACTTATCCAGAATAAACATTATCACATGTCCCTGGTTTAGGCTCATAAAAGCAATGCTTTTTAAATTGACCCGAAAAAGGCTGATCATACCAAGTTGGAGGACATGGAGCATATGGATTAAAATACCATAGAGCAAATTTTGCCGGATGCTCTCTCCAAAAGTCCAAATTCTTTTTTGCTAATCTTTTTTCAACCGATCTCGCTCTATTATAAAATACATTTCCTTTTTGAACTGCTTCAAAAGAGTAATTCCCTCCCTGCACTTGATAAATGACTTGTGGAATGGTCCTCAAGTTTTTAAAGTCTATACAATTTCCTTTAAGGCGATTCACAATGACATTTCCAACATATAACATCCCTTGTTGTCCTTCACCCTCGGCTTCCGCTCTCATCATCCTGGCCATTAAGGCAACGTCTGAATCTGTGTATTTTACTCTTGGCATTTTTCCACCCCAAAAATATAGTATGAACAATAGCCCATATTGATGTCATTGTTACTAAAATAATGAAAAATGAGCCTGAATCCAGACGTACATTCAGCCTGATTAAAAAATTGATCTGTGTACTTCATTCTTTTTCTTACTCAAGGCCGACCCAAACCTCCATCGCCTCATCGAGTTGCTTGCTCACCATCACTTTCCGCTCATACATCCGGCTAAGTTCTTCATACTCCAACTCGCCTGCCATAGCTGCCTCAAGCTCGCTAAGCTCCTTTTCAAAACGTTCAATCTCGGACAGAGCCAAAGCCTTTAAATCCACATCAGTTACAGCTTCCACTCTGTGTTTCTTGCTTTTCACCATTTGAGTTGCAGTAATCTGCTTCGCTTTCTCCAGTTTATACTCATCGTAATTTCCAAGGTAGCTTTTAAACGCACAGTCCTCAAGTGCAACGATCCGCTGGCTGATTTTATTGATAAAATACCGGTCATGCGAGATGAAGAAAATCGTCCCTGCGAACTCTTCCAGCGCTTCTTCAAGGGTCTCAATCGAATCAATATCCAGGTGATTCGTCGGCTCATCCAGGATCAATAAATTAACATCCTGGAAAAGCAGCATCCCAAGCTTGAGCCTGATTCGCTCTCCCCCTGACAAGTGCTTCACCTTCTTGAAGACCGTATTTTTGTAAAACATGAATTTAGCCAGATACTCCCGCGTCTTGCCCTCCGGAATTGAGATATCCTCCCTGAAGCATTCCAGCACCGTGTGATCTTCGTTTTCAAATGTAATTTTCTGCGGCAAATAGGCGGCAATGACGTTGGCACCTGCTTCAACCGTACCGGCATCCGGCTGCTCTTCTCCCAACAGCATTTTTAAAAAGGTTGTTTTCCCGCTGCCGTTCCCGCCGATAAGACCCACTCGCTCCCCGTAGCGAATCATCAACTCAGCGTCCTTAAACAGTACTTTATCCGCATAACTTTTCGAGAGGCCGGCCGCTTTGATCGTTTCATTTCCGGAACGTTCGGCCTGCTTGAAGTTCAGCCTCATATTCCGCCTTTCAAAGACCGGTTTATCAATCCGTTCCATCTTCGAAAGCTTTTTCTGAATGCTCGCAGCCCGTTTGAAGAACTTGTTGTTGTCAGCCCGCATCGCCCAGTCTCTGAGATCTTTTACGGTGCTTTCCATGGAGTTAATTTTCTTTTGCTGCTCCCGAAAATGCTCAAATTGAATCCGCATGTTTTCTTCTTTTTGACTCACAAACGAGGAATAGTTCCCCTTATACGTGATGGATTCCATGTCCTCAATCTCTACGATTTTCGTCACGACATGGTCCAGAAAATAGCGGTCATGGGAGACAATGATGACAATTCCCTTATAGCTCTTCAGATAGCCTTCAAGCCATTCAAGCGCATCCATATCCAAATGGTTCGTCGGCTCATCCAGCAGCAAAATGTCTGGATCATGAACCAGCAGCTTCCCAAGCATGACCGTCGTCTTCTCCCCGCCGCTCAGCAAATCAAAATCCTGATTCAAGAAGGCTTCACTGAACTTCAGCCCTGTGCAAACCTTACATAATTTCTCCTGTATCTCATATCCGCCCTTCCCTTCATACAGCTGAACAAGATCGCTGTATTTAATCAGGGCCTTTTCAAGCTCAGCATCCGCAAGCGTCTTCATCTGCTCCTCTAATGCGCGCATCTGTTTCTCAATCGCATAGACGTCCTCAAATGCCACGTTCAGCACATCCATCACTTTCAGCCCTTCAGGAAACGAAGGCATCTGCTCAAGATACGCCATCGTCGCACCCCTCGGCCTGTGGATCAGCCCCTCATCATACCCGGGACTCGATGTCTGCGGATAACCCGGATAATAATGCATCTTCTCAATTCCGGCAATCAGCTTCAAAACCGTACTCTTTCCACTCCCATTGGCCCCAACAATACCAACTTTATCTCCTGCATACACCTCAAAACTGATATCTCTAAGCACAAGCGTAGCATCCATATATTTCTTAACACCCTGCAACGTCAACTCAAACACAAAATCCCCTTCTTTCATGATTATGTGAGTTACGCCGTCTATGGACAGGGCAAAGAAGACAGTTACTATTCATTTTTTATATGCAAAAAGGCCGCAAGAAGATGTCTCTTCTTACAGCCTAAAATCGTCAGTGATTATGATTCAGGTAAACTCAAATAAGCAGGCGTCTGCATAAATGCACAGAACATGCCTGTATCAGCACCACTGTTTAAACAAACAGCCGACCCGCATCATCTCAATTTTAGAAAAGTAAGCGATCCTCTAAATTGCCAACATTCCATAAAGAGCATAACCAAATAAACCTAACAACCTAGGCAAATTTATACTCGTTATAAAATTCATATGAATTTTATCTGGAAATGAATTAGCAATAAGATGGCATCATATGGTTACTTTCCTCCTTTGAGATTTGTTTTATTGTCTCATTTTTACATATATATGTAAATTATTTTATTTGCATTGATTTTAAAACATTAAAAAAAGGCCTAAATAAAAGGCTGTTAATGCTAATTTTAGAACTGCTATACAACATGGCTTGATTAAGAATTGTTTGTATGGATGATCTTCTGATAAATCCAGCCAATTATCCTTTTGTGGTTTGCCTTTCTTTTGTTCATTTGCAAAATAGTTTTGCTTTCTATCCCGCTCAAACCTGCATTCTTTCGTTCGCTGGTAAAATAAACTCTTTTCTTTCCCCGCGCTTTTCTTCATTTTCAAAAAAAACCTTTTCCTCTTGAATAAACCACTTCTTGCCCGCTAAAATGATTTTTATTCTAAATCCCCAATTTCCTCTGTTTCATCGTTGGCAGAGGGATCTTTTATGTGGTACTATGAATGCGAATATTTGTTCTGTATTTGGCAATAATAAATGAATATGGACGGAAAGCAGGCTGATACTTTCTCAACGTTGATGCAGCAATCTGTTATTTATGCATTTTGAAAACGAAAGGAGAAAGACGTTGAAAAATCAAAACGAATCGGCTCAAAACGCAGGGACATTCGGGAGCAAAGAAAACTTTTTACTGGTCATAATTATGATTCTGGGTGTGTTTGTAGCCATTTTAAATGAAACGCTGCTTAATGTTGCCTTAACCAAAATTATGGATGACTTCGGAATTGAGCCGAGCACGGCGCAATGGCTGACTACTGGTTATCTCCTTGTTATCGGGGTCCTTATACCGGTCACCGCTTATTTAATTCAGCGTTTCACGACAAGAAGCCTGTTCCTTGGAGCTATGGGATTATTTACGGCGGGGACATTTGTAGCCGCTATCGCACCAGGGATAGAAATGCTTTTAATCGGAAGGCTGCTTCAGGCAGCGGGTACCGGACTGCTCTTTCCCTTACTAACTAATGTGGTATTCTCAATCGTTCCTATAGAAAAAAGGGGTTCGGCAATGGGGACCATTGGAATTGTCATTACGTTTGCTCCCGCGATTGGACCCACGCTATCCGGAATCATTGTACAGCATTTCAGCTGGCGGGTTCTCTTTTACGGGGTTCTGCCGATCGCACTGTTAGTGATTATCTTTGCATTTATGAAGCTTAAAAACGTGACGGAGACAAGTAATCCGAAGATTGATCCGCTTTCGCTTCTCCTTTCAACCTTAGGATTCGGAGGGATTGTGTACGGATTCAGCAGTTCCGGAGAAGGACAGGGGGGCTGGTCGAGCTATGAAGTTCTCATTCCACTTATAATCGGCGTTGGTGCTTTAGCCTTGTTTACTTGGAGGCAATTGACGATTACACAGCCGCTGCTGGATTTACGGACATTTAAATACACCATTTTCAGGATGTCAACGGTCATTATGATGATTATCATGATGGCGATGTTTTCCGCGATGATGCTGCTGCCGATTTTTCTCCAGAATGCATTAGGCTACAGTCCGTTGAAGGCAGGTTTGGTCATGCTGCCGGGCGGAATTGTCATGGGAATTATGTCACCCATTACAGGCCGTTTATTTGATAAATTTGGTGCCAAGTGGCTTGCGCTTATCGGGCTTGGGCTGGTCGCGAATACTTTGTGGCAAT
Organism: Metabacillus idriensis; assembly: GCF_009674765.1. Classification (GTDB taxonomy): domain Bacteria; phylum Bacillota; class Bacilli; order Bacillales; family Bacillaceae; genus Bacillus_P; species Bacillus_P idriensis. The sequence goes on from NZ_WKKF01000003.1 coordinate 274,053, forward strand.
TTGCCTTCATCACAGTGTCAACCTCCTACAGCACAATTATGATTTTTAATACGCTGTTAATGCTGGGGATTTCAATGGTTATGATGCCGATTATGACCAACGCTTTGAACGAACTGCCGCCTCCCTTATATCCGCATGGCACGGCCATTATCAGTACGCTCCAGCAGGTTGCCGGCGCAGTCGGGACAGCATTGCTTGTCTCTATCATGACCAATGGTTCTGCTCGTTTTATGGAAAGTACGCTGATTAAGGATGACGCTGCTACCTTACAAATTCTAGCGATGATTTCTGGCATGAAAAGTGCATTCTTGTTTGCATTCGGACTAGTTGCCATCGCATGGATCGTTTCATTATTTATCAAACGGGCTGTGCCTGAAGAACAGAGTTTGAAAATGAAGCAAGGTGCTGCGAACTGACAAAGAGGTAACACATTATCAGGGCGGGCTAATCTATGGCTTTTTATTCCCTGGCCAAACAACCAGGGTTTGGCCCTTTTTAAACAATCCTTATACGAAATAAAAAGGCCTTTCATAGTGACCTGAGAAATCTGTAAGAGAATGACATGAACAAAACAAGGCGGGCAAAGTTAATCCTTTGCCCGCCTTGTTTAAGTATATATCAGTAAAAACCGTCAATTTCATTGTTAAAGTATACATTGATAAAAACGGGAAGCTGTGATATATTACTATAGAAACACATTTTAAATATATAATAATATAAATTTATCCCTATTTTAATCTTACAACAAAACCCCTCTTCAGTCAACCCTTATTTTTCAATTTTTTTTAAAGGAGTGCTTTGAATGAACAATGACCTTCGGCAGGAGCAGGAACGATTGGATCAGGTGACCGGGACAATTTCGGAGCAGATCGGCAAGCTTGCAGATGAAGCCGGCCGGCGCCGGAGTGAAGTGGTCCATATCCAAAGGCACTTTTGGGATGAGGTCAAGGTGAACACAGATACGTTTGACGACTATCTTGAGACAATCATCGGCTTAAGGCAGCAGGCGCAGGCCCTGACCGTGAGCCAGAACACTCACAGGCATGCAAAAAGCCGGCTGTCTGTCCTGCAGCGCATGCAAAAAACGCCTTATTTTGGACGTATCGATTTCATCGAAGAAGGAACTCAGGAAGCCGAAAGAGTCTATATCGGCATCTCTACGCTTACGGATTCAAGCGGTGAGGATTTCCTGATTTATGACTGGCGGGCTCCGGTCTCGAGTGTTTACTACGATTATCCGCCCGGTCCAGCTGAATATAAGACTCCCGGCGGCGTCATCAAAGGCAGTCTCGAGAAAAAATGGCAGTACATCATCCGCGGAGGCACTGTAGAATCGATGTTTGACACGAGTCTTACCATTGGAGACGAGATTTTAAAGCAGGTGCTTGGCAAAGGAACAGACAAACATATGCACAGCATAGTGGCCACCATTCAGCAGGAGCAAAACCGGATCATCAGGCATATCAGCAGCAGGCTGCTCATTGTGCAAGGTGCTGCAGGCAGCGGCAAGACATCGGCTGCCATGCAGCGGATCGCTTACTTGCTCTACAAGTATCGGGATCGTCTGAAGGCTGATCAAATCATTCTATTTTCGCCTAATTCGATGTTTAACAGCTACGTATCCAATGTCTTGCCTGAACTTGGCGAAGAGAATATGCAGCAGGTTACGTTCCAGGAATACTTGAACCACCGGCTGAGCAGCTCATTTCAAGTTGAGGATCCTTATGATCAATTGGAATATGTGCTCACCGCCACAGATGATCCTTCCCACAGGACAAGGTCTGCAAGCATCAAGTTCAAGGCATCGGCCCTGTTTTTCGAAACCATAAAAGCATACAGTCAATCGCTTGAAGAATCCGGCATGATGTTTAGAGGGATGAAATTCAGAGGAAAACCATTTGTCTCTGCCAAACAAATCGAAGAAAGGTTTTATAGCAGCGACACCTCTATCCGCTTTTCCAACAGAATCGAGAAGCTGACAGAATGGCTGAGTGAGAAAATCGATGAAACCGAAAAAATCGAGCTGACCAAGCCGTGGGTTCAGGAAGAAATTGAGCTTCTCAGCAAAGATGAGTATCAAAAGGCTTTTGCCTACTTAGAGAAAAAACAGGGTTCGAAAGTCGATCTTGATGATTACGAAAAAGAGATCAAGGTGCTCGGCCGGATGGTTGTCCGCAAGAAGTTGAAGCCGCTCCGGAAATGGGTGCAGGCGCTTCGTTTCGTCCATTTTACAACCATCTATAGGCAGCTTTTTTCAAACCCGGCGAGCATCAACAAGTGGATTGCGGGGAACACACCTGAGGAGTGGGAGGATATTTGCCTGTTGACCATGAACATGCTTAATGAGGGCAAACTTTATTATGAGGATGCTCCGCCGTTTTTATTTTTGAAAGAGCAGATTCAGGGGTTTCAGACAAACACCTCTATTAAGCACGTGCTTGTAGACGAGGCACAGGATTATTCTCCGTTTCAATTCGAGTTTTTGAAACGATTGTTTCCTTCCGCAAAGATGACCGTGCTCGGGGACTTTAACCAGGCAATCTTCGTTCACGCAAGCGAAATGTCCGATTTCCACCCGCTTACCGGCTTATATGGGCCTGATGAAACAGAAGCGATTCTCTTAAACCGAAGCTACAGATCCACTAAACCGATTACCGAATTCACACGGAGGCTCGTTCCTGGCGGAGAACAAATTGCCCCTTTTGAACGCGACGGCGAGATGCCTGTGCTGACACAGATATCCGACCGAGCCGAGCTGCACCGCCGCATCACATCTAAAGTCGCAGACTTTCAAAAGCGGGGGTACCATTCGATCGCGGTCATATGCAAATCCGCTGCCGAAAGCACCCATGCCTACAATGCCTTGGGAAGCATTGAAGACATTAAGCTAGTAAAAAGCGGCTCAGTTGAGTACGAGCAAGGCATTGTTGTCATCCCTGCGTATTTGGCCAAAGGCATAGAATTCGACGCCGTCATCATATATGACGCATCCGCACAAGTATACTTTGATGAGAGCCTTCGCAGATTGTTCTATACCGCCTGCACCCGGGCTTTGCATCACTTACAGCTGTTCAGTGTTGGTGAACCGTGTGCATTTTTGCAGGAGGCATCGAGGGAGAGTTTGATTCAGAGTTCGACTTAAAGGAATAGTAAAAAAGGAAGGAAAGGCATACATTCTGCCTTTCCTTCCTTTTTATCATAAATCCTATTTCGCATTCACATCAGGCTGATGAATCCCAAAGATATTGCCTTCGGTATCAAGGTAGTACCCTTGCCACGCCATTCCGGGCAGCGCATATTTCGGTAATGCCACCTTGCCGCCTTGCTCGATAATTTTCGTTTCCGTTACATCGTAGTTTTCCACTCCCAATGTACAGGAAAATCCATTTAACGGCTGGTTTTGTTCCGGCGGAGGACCTTGTCTCTGCATCAAAGCCCCATTGATTCCGGGTTCATTCTCGTCGCCGGTCACTGCTCCAAAGTAAGGAAGCCCGGCATAATCACTCCAGTCCTGAAATGTCCAACCGAATACCTCTCCATAAAACTTCTTTGCGCGTTCCATGTCGTTTACGTGAATTTCAAAGTGAATTAATCTGCCCATGAGTACCTCCCATATCCCTAATAATTTATGATAATTTTCATAATACTTCTTTATAGTAAATCAATCTCTTACCCAAGTTCAATGATTTATCCCATTTTCTTACATAAGTCTTGCGTTTTTTTATTTAAGGCTCCTGTTATACGTAACACATAAGTATCGTTCGTATCATCAAAAAGATAAAAACACCTGTTGCCTAAAGGGTAATCAACCTTTAAATCCTACATTTAATCTCAATGAAAAAAAGCAGGAACCTTTTAAGGTTTCTGCTTCATAATTTAAAACGAGCTTTGTCACACATTCCGCATGTGTCGACTTCTGGTCACTACTTCAATTGACCATATAAGGGTTAGAAAAACGGTAATGTTAAGATCCTTGTTTTTCTTCAAATAATTTTAATGAATAAAGTTATGTAGCAACTCCGGCGTTATATCATTTATATTTATAAGCTTCTTCAGCTAGTTGGTGACAGAGTGGTGGCATAAAGAAACATACTGCCACCAATTCTATCTGTTTAAATCAGAATAAGGATAAACAAAAGCCTATTTATCAACGTTTTCAATCTTAATCTAATATAATCAGATTCGCTTTACAACGTATGATCCACAACACTCTTCTATAACTAATGGTCAGCCTGATTTCCGCTTGACCATTTTTATCCAGTTCATTATTTTTTCCAATACGCTTTTGCTTCTTCCTCAAGCACTTTCAACCTACTATAATAATCAGGAAATTCACTGAGATGAGCTAGTGCAATTTTTCCAGTAGTGATAGGTTCATCCGCAGTAACATTAGTCTGATTGTATTTTCTTCCATGTTCAAGTTCGGTATTTACTCCCATCCAAAACTCATTTAAATCAAATTTACTATTGGTAAAATCAATACCTAAAAGTAAAGCTATTGCTGCTGCTTCCTCTTTAGAAAAGCTAGTTTTAGAGGTGTTAGAATTTGTTGTATCAATATTTTCGGGTCTAAACATATTTGAATTTTTTATAATTATATTTTTGTCATTACGATGACCATAAGCATCTTCCGTAGCTACTGCATCTGATTTGGTAACATGAATAGTACCAAATGGATGGTTAGGAGGAGCATATATCGAATAAAGTTTTAGCGGAATATTTCCTGTATTGGTTAGATTATGCCATGTTCCAGCGGGTATCATTATTGCAAAATCGTCATAGACATTTCTTTCAAAGTCAAAATTATCTTTACTCTTGCCCATTTGAACAATTCCCTGTCCTTGTTCAATACGTAAGAACTGATCAACGTCAGGATGCATTTCCAAACCGATATCTTCGCCAACATTGAGACTCATTAAAGTAACTTGCAAACGATCCCCTGTCCATAAAGCGGTACGATAGGTTTTGTTTCGCTTCGTAGCCTCATTGATATTAACTCCAAATGGTTCTGATCCATAATCTTTAAAACCATATTGGTTAGTACCCTTAGGAATATTCCTGTAAACAGACTGTCTTTCACTCATTGGTGCATTAACATAATAATGATATTGATTTTGATATGGATAAATACTAGGGACATTGTACATTTTCTTCATTCCCTTCACAGATATACAAAAACATCATATGCCTATCCTTAGGGAATGTTCTTCTATTTATTTTTACTTATAATCTTAAGATCTATATAACACACACAATTCTTAGCAATCAAGCTATCGATGGTCTGTGATACATCTTGCAAAAACGTTTTCCATTTTTCTCCTAAAGATTTGATTAATCCAATATGGAACCTGATCTCATAAGGTTCCACTCCTATGAGATACCCCTTTTAAGATTCTTTCTGTTGTTACAATGATTGAAACAAGTGAAAGTTATGCGCTGAGATATCTAAAGTTTGATATTCATGTAAATTGGCAAGTGGATAAACGGTAAGCTACTGATAAAAAAGGCGGATATGATTTTGTAAAAACTCACATCGATGAAAGATGTCTCGTAATTATTTTCCTTGTTCAATGTTTAAAGCATCTTCTAAAGCACGGAATGAAGCCATTGAGTGGGCTGAGAGCAAATGCCGCTAATCCGCGCCAATGGATTAATCACGATTCTCTTACTCATCCTTCACCACCCCTGTCGTGTCATAGCTAATGAACAGCGCCATGGCATCTGGAGAACCAAACTGAGCATAAAAGAGTCCAATTGAACAGTTGTTTTTCAGTCTTTTTTCATATCGAGAAACATATACTCAGTAAGAATGACTTCAGAATAGGAGGATCTAAATGACAAACAACAACCTGTTAAGCTTTTATGATCCCTATGTTTATCAGACATTAACAACCATTGTTGGTAAAATGGTTACTGTTCAAACCATAAGAGGCAGCGTTCGTGGCTCCTTGAAAAATGTAATGCCAGATCACATTGTTGTCGAATCTAACGAAACTCCCTTTTTTATTCGTACCCAGCAAATTATTTGGGTTTTTCCTGGTTAACAAAAAGGAAGTGGAGGGGAAAAAATGTTTAAAAGAATAAATAAATTGGCAATTGAACTTCCTATACCCGCACACGGCGATATGAATGCAGCAGCAGCAGTACAAGAGCTCTTGGGTGGCAAGTTTGGGGAGATGTCTACCTTAAATAACTATATGTTTCAGTCTTTTAACTTCAGAAATAAAAAAAAGCTAAAACCATTCTATGAGTTAGTGGCAAGCATTACAGCAGAAGAATTTGGTCATGTAGAACTTGTTTCTAATACGATTAATTTGTTATCGGTAGGGAATACTTTTCCAGGGGATCCAGATATTACTCCACTTCAAAATGGGAAGGATGCGAGAAACACCCACCATTTTATTTCTACAGCTCAAACGGCTATACCAGGTGATTCAATGGGAAGACCTTGGACTGGTGATAATGTTTTTAATAGCGGAAATCTGGTTTTAGATTTAACACATAACTTTTTTCTAGAAATTGGTGCACGTACACATAAAATGAGAGTTTATGAGATGACTGATCACCCAGTTGCTAGAACCATGATTGGGTATTTGCTTGTTCGTGGAGGAACACATATCCTCGCCTATGCGAAAGCAATCGAAATTGCTACAGGGGTAGACTTGACGAAAATGCTTCCAATTCCAAATCTTGATAACTCAAAATTTGATTATGCCAAACCGTTCATAGAAAAAGGCTTAAGCAATGTGCTATTCACATGGAGCGAAACAGAATACAGGGATATCGGAATGATTTGGAAAGGAACAAATCCGGAAAATGGGCAACCGCTTGAAGTGAAAATTGGTACTCCTGAAGGCGGACCAATTCCAGACTTAGAGGATTTACCTGAAGAATTTGCTCCTGGTATTACTAGGGACGATTATGAATTAATCAAAAAACGTCTAATGGAAAATTTATAATGGTTTTTTTGCAGGAAAAATATTAATTAAATTTGGATTTGTTTAGCGAACGGCAACAGCCACTGTTCGCTATTTTCATTCATACTTCAACAATCCAAGTTGACACTTAAATAGAATCAGTTTGAAGTCGTCTGATGAAAATTTTTCCTTGTTTTTTTATTATTCTTGGAAACTTAACTCACTAGAAAACGATAGAAAATTTTACTTTTCACGCTGGCAGCAAAGATGTCAGTTATGTTAGTCTCTGTATGACAATAAATAAGAGCCTCCCCACTCAGGAAAGGCCCTCTACTCACTGTTAAATCTTTATTTATCTTTACTTACAAGTAGCGAACAGCACTCCACATGCCTTAAGTGTTTGCAGCAATACTGGCGGTATGCTGTGAGTTTATTTATCTTCCTGTTCAATAAAATTGTTTTCCGTTCCACTGTACAGCTCTGCCTTAATATTCTCCTTTGATGACAAAAAACGAGCCCCTGATGGTTCCAGCGAGTTTAGACTTCTGTCTGGCAAACTTAAACTTGCCTTCTAACTCCTTTGGTATCTCCATTCCCTCAGAAAGCTTAAAGCCCACTGCCCTCTTCTTCTGATCATCAACGGTATACATGATGTTGACCGCGAGACCATCCTCATAAAAAACGTAGGCAAATTTAATATTTGCCACTTGAAATCTGGACGTTTCCAGCGGTTTGGCCGCAAACTCGATATCACGCTCTTCCTTTAAAATCCGGTTCACATAATCGATTGTCTCCTGGCTTTCGTTCGCTGGTACAACCGCAAATTCGTGTTTGTATTTGTTCATAAAGTAACGAGATTCATTTGCCCGTAAACCAGCAAGCGCTTCTGCTGCAGGCGAAGACTCTAAACCAGCCGCAGACACATTTTTAAAATCAACGATACAGGACATTGCCATCCCTCCTTTTGATTATTTCCTGACAACAGGAATCCACATTTCCCCATAAATCATGCCGTTACGATGCTCCATCTCAACACTTGCATTTGGTCCGCCAACATAGGCAACATCCTTTGCTTCTGGAAGGACTTGACCAAAGGCAATAGCAGCAAGCTGGTTATTCAAATCATCAGCTGACTTTCCTTCGCCTTTAACCACTACGTATTCCCCTTTAGGAAATTGAATCACTCTCGCTTCTTCTGGTGCAGGTTCCTCTGTCATGACGCCTGCATAATGCATCATCTTGTTATTTACCGCTTCGTTCACAGCAAAAACATAGTCATTGGCGGCCATGGATTTTAAAGTATCCAGCCTTCCATCTTGGCTGACGCCTTGCCAAAATTCGAACTTTTCCCTGTGTATGCCTGCATAGTCTGTGTAATCGCTTTTTAGCTCAGTTCCAAGACCGATTACGGTAAAGCCTTCTTTTTCTTCCAATGTATAATTTGCCATTTCCCATACCTCTTTTCTGCATTTTTCAATGATTTGTATTATTGTCTTGCTAGGTTTATCATAGTCTTAAATCATGTCAAAAAACGATACTGTTTAGGAGCCCCTCATGAAAAAAGTTGAACGGATCAATATCATCATGCGGTATATTAACAACCGCGCCCGCTTTACCATTTCTGAAATCATGCAGGAGTTTAACATTTCACGTTCGACAGCCATTAGAGATATCAGAGAAATTGAAGCCATGGGAATGCCTCTTGTCGCTGAAGTTGGAAGGGATGGGGGTTATTTTGTCATGCACAATTCCGTACTGCCCGATGTTCGTTTTACCAACGATGAGGTCAAAGCACTGTTTATTGCCTTTATGGCTACAAGAAACCAGCAGCTTCCCTACCTGAAGAGCCGTCAGTCTTTAGCTGAAAAGTTACTGGGTCTCATCTCCAAAAACCAGCAGGATGATCTTGTTCTTCTAAATCAAATCCTGCTTTTTGAAGGGACCAATCCACATAACCCCGACCTGCTTGATCTGTCTGACCTTCCCCACCCGATGTTAGAAACACTCATCCAAACCCTTCTTACAGACAGCTATCTAGTCATAACCACCAAAGAAGAAAAGGAAGCAATGTCATATCCGATTTACCTTTTGCACCTTTATCGTGAAAAAAGCGTATGGCTGATTGAATGCTTTGATTTAATAGAAGAAAATAAGAAGATTATTCCTGTCGACCATCTCACAGATGTCAAACCCTACCCGTCAAAAAAAAGAATCAGCAAGAAAAAGATCTTAAGAAAACTAAACAAGCAGGAACAAACCATCAATCTTGTCCTTGAGCTTGGCCCAAACGCAATCGCCCAGTTCAAAAAATACCATCCTTTAAAGATTTCACTTTTCTATACGAATCCATACCAAACCACAGCCACTCTAAAGACTTTCATCAATGTGAATAAACCTGAAGAACTAACCGAAATAACCAATTGGCTGCTTTTTCTAGGACCAGATGTCAAGGTCAGGGAAATGCCGGAAGAAGTTTTAGAGGGTTTACAGGAGAGATTACGCCTGTACCGCTCATAGATTTAAACAAAGAGGAATCAATTAAAAAGGACGGTCCCCAGGTAAATCATTACCGAGAGGAGCCGTCCCTGCATTTAATAAGAGGAGGTTTACCTTTGTCATTTTTATAAGCCAGCTTTGATACACACTCTACAGTGTATGTGACAACACATGAGTGCTGGCGGGTATATTGCATTCTTAAGACCTTTTTTCGGAAAAAGACTATATCAAAAAGGTGCAGGCTGCAAAGGAACTTAGTGCTGAATTAAATTCTCTGCATTTTTGAGACTTACATCCTGTCACTGTTTTCTTTTTCGAAGTGTTCAAGCAATGCACGCACGTCATCTGTTGACTTCGTGTTCATCAATTTGTTTCGCAGTTCAGCAGCTCCAGGGAATCCTTTGACGTAAATTTTGAAAAAGCGGTGAAGCCCTGTGATTGAACGCGTTACTTCTTCTGCATATTGATCTTGAAGATCAAGCTGCAGTCTTAAAAGATCTAGGTATTCTTTGCTGCTGTGCTCTTTTGGCTCTTTTTCAAAAGCAAAAGGATTTTTAAAAATACCCCGCCCGATCATGATGCCGTCAATTCCATATTGTTCAGCAAGCTGAAGCCCGGTTTGGCGGTCAGGGATGTCGCCATTTATGGTCAGCATCGTATTTGGTGCGATGCGGTCACGCAGTTTTTTGATTTCCGGGATGAGCTCCCAATGCGCATCAACCTGGCTCATTTCATCTCTTGTGCGTAAGTGAATGGAAAGGTTCGCAATGTCCTGCTTCAGGATGTGCCCAAGCCAGTCCTCCCACTCATCTATCTTTTTAAACCCGAGTCTTGTTTTCACGCTGACAGGCAGTCCGCCTGCTTTTGCAGCCTGTATGAGTTCTGCCGCGACGTCCGGACGGAGAATCAGGCCGCTGCCTTTTCCTCTTGATGCCACGTTCGGGACAGGACAGCCCATATTAATATCAATTCCTTTAAAACCCATCTCCGCCATGCCAATGCTCATTTGACGGAAATAGTCGGGATTATCTCCCCATATATGTGCCACCATTGGGTGTTCATCTTCTGTAAACGTCAATCGGCCGCGCACACTTTTCAAGCCCTCGGGATGACAATAGCTGTCCGAATTTGTAAACTCTGTGAAAAATACATCCGGCCGGCCGGCTGCACTGACTACGTGACGGAAAACAACATCTGTCACATCCTCCATTGGGGCAAGTACGAAAAATGGCTTCGGCAGATCACGCCAAAAATTATTGATCATGTCAAACTCAAATCCTCTCACTGTCAAACTTCCGGTAAAAAATATTCTTTTACACTTATATCATGTTTCCTGACTGTTTATCAATCTCTGCTTATTTATAAATTATTGGAAAAACATCTGATCATTTCACAAACAAAAAAGCAGATGGCATAGAATGTTCTATCTCAGCTGCTTTTTCTATTATACCAATTTTAAACACGCGACCGCTTCACAATGCGTCGTATGCGGAAACATATCCACCGGCTGGACTTCCACCGTTGCGTATCCGCCATCCTCCAGCACTTTCAAATCACGTGCAAGAGTTGCCGGGTTGCAGCTTACATACACAACCTTCTTCGGTTTCATATCCAAAATTGTCTGCAGCAAGGCTTCATCGCACCCTTTACGAGGCGGGTCGACCACAATTACATCAGCTGCATTCCCTTCTTCATACCACTTCGGAATAACGACTTCAGCTTCACCTACTGCAAACTCTGCATTTTCAATTCGGTTCAATGCTGCATTGCGTTTTGCATCTTCAATGGCTTCAGGAACAATCTCCACACCGAAAACTTTTTTAGCCTTTTGCGCTAAAAACAACGAAATCGTTCCAATGCCACAGTACGCATCAATAACAGACTCTTCACCGCTCAAATCTGCGTACTCCAGCGCTTTATCGTAAAGAACTTTCGTCTGCTCAGGATTGACCTGATAGAAAGATCTAGCCGATATCGCAAACTTGATATCCCCGATGTAATCGTAGATGTATTCTTCGCCCCAGAGCACGGTTGTTTGGTCGCCGAAGATGACGTTGGTGCGTTTTGGGTTGATGTTTTGGACGATGGACTTGATGGCTGGGAATTGGGATGTGATGTCGTCGATGATGGCTTTTTTGTTTGGGAAATCGGGTGTTCGGGTGATGAAGACGACCATCATTTCCTTTGTGACGATGCCGTAGCGGACCATGATATGGCGGAGCCAGCCTTTGTTTTTCTTTTCGTCGTAGGCTCGGATGCCGTGACAGTTAGCGATTGTCTTGATGGCTGCGACGACTTCATCGTTTTCGCTTTGCTGGATGAGGCATTGCTCCATGTCGATGATTTCGTGGGAGCGCTGCTGGTAGAAGCCGGCTACTAGTCCGCCTTCGCGTTCCCCTACTGGCACCTGTGCCTTGTTGCGGTAGTTCCATGGGTCTTCCATGCCAAGTGTTGGGTGAACGGTGACATTGTCCAGGTTCAGCTTGCCGATTCTTGTGAGTACTTCTTTTACTTGTTTCTGTTTAAAATCGAGCTGTCCTTGGTAGCTTAAGTGCTGCAGCTGGCAGCCGCCGCATTGTTTATAGATCGGGCACGGGGCATCGGTGCGCTGTGAGCTTTCTTCGTGCAGCTCGACTAGGCGTCCAAATGCGTAGCCTTTATTTATTTTCGTGACTTTGATTTGGCCTTTTTCGTTTGGAAGGGCGTTAGGAACGAAAATTGGGTAGCCTTCGATCTTCGCAACACCTGATCCGTCGTGTGTCAGGTCTTCAAAGGTCACGTCGTAGTATTCGTTTTTTTGTACAGGCGCTATTGCCTTTGTCATGATAATCTTCCTTTATTTTTACTGATAATATAGAAAAGCGGAAGCGCCTGTTTAGCTCCGACAGGCAAAAAAGGATCCGTCGGAAAAGTCCGGTTTTGACTTTTTTGGCGGAGCCGTTCTGACCGAGGTGTTAGGCGCTGGAGCTAGACATTGATAACTTAAATCAAACTATTACCCTCATTTTACCACACTGCAGACATAAGAAAAACTTGGCGCAGGGCCAAGTTTCTATTCGTCCATGGACTGTGCTTTTGCAAGCGGCATGAGGACGTCGATGTGTCGGTACATGTTGACGAATTCGCCCGGCAGATCGCCGCCGTATTCGCCGTCTAAGTTTAACTGCATTTTTTGAGCGGATGTTACCTTCACTCGGTTTGCAGTTGTGTAGATGATGTTGCTGTCGCTGATATGCTCACCGCGGAGGGCTAGGCTTGCGACCCGGATAAAGTCGGCAAGGTTTGCTTTTTTCAAGATCAGCAGGTCAAACATGCCGTCGTTCAGCTTGCTGTCTGGCGCAAGCTTTTCAAAGCCGCCGACAGAGTTTGTGAGCGAAACGAGGAACAGCATGATTTCGCCTTTGAACAGCTTTCCGTCGTATTCAATTTCTACTTCAGCCGGACGGATGGAAGGCAGCATTTCGATGCCTTTCAGGTAGTACGCGAGCTGGCCGAGGACGGTTTTCAGTTTGCTTGGGACTTCGTATGTGAGTTCAGTGAGACGTCCGCCGCCTGCGATGTTGACGAAGTAGTGGCCGTTGACGCGTCCGATGTCGATCGCTCTTGCTTCGCCTGCTAGGATGGAGTCTACTGCTGTTAAGATATTGTCGCGCGGAATTCCGATCGCACGCGCAAAGTCGTTTGTTGTTCCAACGGGAATTACGCCAAGCTGAGGTCTTTCTTCAAGGTCAGCAAGCCCGTTAACTACTTCATTTACGGTGCCGTCTCCGCCTGCTGCAATGACAAGGTCAAAGCCGCGTTCGCCCGCGTCTCTCGCTGCCTGGATGGCGTCGCCTTCGCAGGTTGTCGCGTGGCATGACGTTTCGTAGCCGGCTATTTCAAATTTCTGAAGAACTTCAGGTAATTGTTTTTTAAAGGCTTCGCGCCCTGATGTTGGATTATAGATTATTCTTGCTCTTTTCATTTTCCCCATCATCCTAAGTTAGAATGTATTTCCATGATTTGTTGTATCTAACAAACCATCAATTATACTACACCTTTTTTGTTAGATACGCAAACCCTAGAACTAGTATAGCCAAAGCCGGATAAAAACAACGGCGCCATTCATGATGTTCACTCGCGGCGCCGTCTCTTGGTTTTATCGTTTCTGAATTTCCTCTAGTAAAAGCTTGTTGACCATCGGCGGGTTCGCCTGGCCTTTTGTTGCTTTCATGATTTGACCGACAAGGAAGCCGATCGCTTTTTGTTTGCCGCTTTTGAAGTCCTCGATGGATTGCGGATTTGCATCCAGTGATTCGTTTACGATTTTACGGAGCGTGCCTTCGTCAGAGATTTGAACAAGTCCTTGATCCTTAACGATTTGCTCGGCATTGCCGCCTTTTTCGATCAGCTCTTTGAACACTTTTTTGGCGATTTTCGTTGAAATTGTGCCGTTTTCGATGAGCTTGATCATGCCTGCAAGTCCTTCTGGTGTAAGGGCCACATCCTGAAGCTCTTTGCCTTCAGCATTCAAGTAGCCGCTCACTTCACCCATTAACCAGTTCGAAGCCTGCTTAGCGTCTGCTTCTTTTGCCACCGTTGCTTCAAAGAAATCGGACATTTCTTTTGTCAGAGTAAGGACCTGTGCATCATACGATGGCAGGCCAAGCTCTTCGACGTAGCGCTTTTGCCGCTGGTCAGGAAGCTCAGGAATCGTTGAACGAATGCGTTCTTTCCACTCGTCATCAATGTAGAGGGACACAAGGTCCGGCTCCGGGAAGTAGCGGTAGTCGTCAGAACCTTCTTTGACGCGCATCAAGAGTGTTTTTCCCGTTGCTTCGTCAAAGCGGCGTGTTTCCTGCTCAATGATGCCGCCTGCTAGAAGAACTTCCTCCTGACGCTTCACTTCATGTTCAAGGCCTCTGCGCACAAAGTTGAAGGAGTTCAAGTTTTTCAGCTCTGCTTTTGTCCCGAATTTCTCTTGGCCGACTGGACGAAGGGAAATGTTGGCGTCACAGCGGAGTGAGCCTTCTTCCATCTTACAGTCAGAAACACCTGTGTATTGAATGATCGCTTTCAGCTTTTCAAGGTAAGCGTAAGCCTCATCAGGTGTGCGGATGTCCGGTTCTGATACGATCTCGATCAGCGGTGTGCCCTGGCGGTTATAGTCACAAAGAGAATAACCGTCGCCTGTATGTGTCAGCTTGCCGGCATCTTCTTCTAAATGAAGGCGGGTAATGCCGATTCGTTTCTTGTAGCCGTTCACTTCAATATCAATCCAGCCGTGCTCGCCGATTGGCTTGTCAAACTGGGAAATCTGGTAAGCCTTCGGGTTGTCCGGGTAAAAATAGTTCTTGCGGTCGAACTTCGTATCTGTCGCGACTTCACAGTTCAAAGCCATTGCAGCTTTCATGGCGAAATCAACGGCTTCTTTGTTCAGTACCGGCAGAACGCCAGGATAGCCAAGCTCGATCACGCTTGTGTTTGTATTTGGATCTGCGCCGAAATGGTTCGGTGCGCTTGAGAAAATTTTCGATTCTGTTTTTAATTCAACGTGGACTTCAAGTCCAATGACCGTTTCAAAGTTCATGATTTCACCCCTTACAATTCAGGTTTTGCTTTATGATGGTCGGTTGCCTGCTCAAATGCATGTGCAACACGGTAAACTGTGCTTTCGTCGAAATGCTTTCCGATAATTTGCAGTCCAAGCGGCAGTCCGTTTGAGAATCCGCAAGGTACGGAGATTCCAGGTACGCCTGCAAGGTTCACCGGGATTGTCAAAATATCGTTCGCATACATCGTCATCGGGTCATCTGTTTTTTCGCCTACTTTAAAGGCTGGAGTAGGAGTTGTCGGTCCAACGATGACATCGTATTTTTCAAACACATCTTCAAAGTCTTTTTTGATGAGTGTGCGGACTTGCTGTGCTTTTTTGTAGTAAGCATCATAGTAGCCTGAGCTGAGTGCGAATGTTCCTAGCATGATCCGGCGTTTGACTTCATCGCCGAAGCCCTCTGAACGGGACTGCTTGTACAATTCGATCAGGTTCTTCGCATTGTCTGAACGGTAGCCGTAGCGGACGCCGTCAAAGCGTGCAAGGTTCGCTGATGCTTCTGATGAAGACAGCAGGTAGTAAGTAGCGAGCGCGTATTTTGAATGAGGCAGAGATACCTCTTCCCATGTTGCACCTTGAGCTTCTAATACTTTTAAAGCATCAAGGACAGACTGCTTCACTTCTTCGCTTACACCTTCGCCTAAGTATTCCTTCGGCACAGCGATTTTGAGGCCTTTTACATCGCCAGTCAATGCAGATAAAAAGTCAGGCACTTCAACGTTTGCTGAAGTTGAATCCATTTTATCGGCGCCTGAAATGGACTGAAGCAGGAATGCATTGTCTTCAACGTTTGTTGTTAATGGTCCGATTTGATCAAGAGACGATGCAAATGCGATTAGTCCAAAGCGTGATACGCGTCCGTATGTAGGTTTTAATCCAACAACACCTGTGAAGGCTGCCGGCTGGCGAATCGATCCGCCTGTATCTGATCCAAGGGCAAACGGAACTTCGCGAGCTGCAACTGCTGCTGCCGAGCCGCCGCTTGATCCGCCTGGAACGGTTTCAAGATTCCATGGATTTCTTGTTGCTTTGTAGCCTGAGTTCTCTGTTGAAGAGCCCATTGCAAATTCATCCATGTTTAATTTTCCGATAGTGACAGCTTCCGCTTTTTGCAGATGCTGAACGACGGTTGCGTCATAGATCGGGTCGAAGTTTTCAAGGATTTTACTTGCCGCTGTTGTGCGCAGATTTTTCGTGACGATGTTGTCTTTTACGCCGATAGGCATACCGAACATAAGACCGAATTCATCGCGCGTTCCGATCGCTTCGTCCAGTTCCTTTGCATAGGCACGTGCTTTTTCTTCATCTAATGTAAGGAAGGCATTCACTTGATCGTCGACGGCATGAATTCGTTTGTATGATTCGTCAACAAGGTCTGTTACGGTGATTTCTTTTTTATGTAAAAGTGTTTTTAAATCTGACAGTTTGTGGTCAAATAATGACATGGTGGCTGCTCCCTCCTTATTCTAAAATGGACGGCACGCGAATGTATCCGTCTTTATGGTCAGGAGCGTTTTTCACGACATCCTCTACTGGCAATCCTTTTTCTGCTTTGTCTTCGCGCAGAATGTTCTTCATCTCTAATACGTGTGTTGTCGGCTCAACGCCTGTTGTATCAAGCTCATTCAATTGCTCGGCGAATGTGATGATCGCGTCCAATTGATTTGTGAACATTTCCGTTTCTTCTTCAGTGATCGCTAAACGCGCTAAATTCGCAACGTGCTTCACTTCTTCTTTTGAAATGCGTGACATGTGCTCCACCTCCGTTAAATCTCGTGCAAACAATACTCTGATGATATCAAAAGTCAGTGCATTAAAGCAACAAAAGGCCGCAATTATTGCGCCTCTCCGTATTCCTGATCGAGCACTTTTTTCACAATGTTCGGATGATCCGTCATGATCCCGTCGGCGCCGATTTCAACCAGCTTCCGGACACTGTCTTCATCGTTGATTGTCCAGTATTGCACAGCGATGTTCCGGTTGTGCAGCGATTTGATGATTCTCTCGGTAGTCAGGTCAAGACCGCTTGCTCTCATCGGGATTTGAACCGCCGTGTAATTGTTCATTGGAATCAGCCGGTCAACGAACAGCTTATGTGCAAGGACAAAGTTCCGTGTTGCTTCTGATGGTGAGCTGACAGGGACTTTGCCGTCGTTTGCTTCGATAAAGTAGTTTAGCGCTTCGTCGTAGAATGAGGCGATGATGACTTTGTCGGTCATGCTGTGTTTTTTGATCAGATCGGCCATTTTGTCTGCCAATAACGGGTCGTCGGTTTTCAGCTCGATGGTCATCGGGTAGCCTGGGAAAGCTGTGAAAATCTCATCCATGGTCGGGATGGTGACGCCTTTGTTCCGGTAAGGATGGGTTCCGTCCGGTCCAACGAAGTGATAGCCTGCATCCAGCTGCTTCAATTGTTGGAGCGTCATGTCTTTTACAGCGCCGGATCCATTTGTTGTGCGATCAACTGCGGCATCATGAATGACAACAACTTCTCCATCTTTTGAGAGATGGACGTCCATTTCGAGCATGTCGACTTCGAGCTTTTCAGATAAGGAGAAGGCTGCCATCGTATTGCCTGGCGCCATGCCGTCTCCGCCTTGATGAGCAATAATGAGCGGACGCTTGCCTTTTTTGAGGAAAGCTTGTTTTTCTGCAGGTTGAACAGGAATGAATTGAAAGATGGCGATGAACAGGATCAGCGTGATGAGAATCGCAGAGGTGAGTTTGAGCTTGGTTCTCTTCTTTCGGACGGGCTGCGGCACGATTTCCATGGTTTGGTCCCCTTTTTTAGTTGGTTAGTTTCTTTATATCATGGATGTGGAATTTGGTGTGTCGGTTTTTCTAGAAAAGGGGGTATTATCTTTGGGCTGGAAAAAGACCATTCCTTGTCACCATGTTTCCAGCAGCCCCACCACTTTACTTGCCAGATTACCGAAAATACTTGCCGATCCGCTCTAAATACTTTCCGCATTCCCAAATTTACTTTCCAAAACACCATAAATACTTTCCTTTTTCCAACTGTCTCCAAAAAAACAAAAAACACCAGCATCCATGCGGTGTTCTTCGTTTTAAACAAACGTTTAATTAAGATGCTTATTTACTGCTTTGGCGCAGTTTCAGCTTCGTTGCAATCATTACCTGCTTCGCAATTTTCCGCTCTGTGATCCGCTCGACCAGAAGATCAACCGCAGTCTCACCCATGACTTCTGTGTACACCTTCACCGTGCTGAGTGCCGGGAAAATGTATTTTGAGACACTGATGTCATTTACCCCGATGATGCTGACCTGCTCCGGGACGCGGATGCCGTGCTCATGCAGGGCCTGGAGGCTGCCGATGGCGATGGAATCATTGCCTGCAAAGAAGGCACTAGGCAGGGAGTCGCCGAGTTCTGCAATAGCTTGGGACATCATGCGGTGGCCGTCCTTTACTGTGAAGGAGCCGATGAACATGGCGTCCTCGCGCAGCATCCCTCTTCCAGACAAGTATTTGATGAATGTCTGCTCGCGCTGGTCGTCAAGTGTTGTGCTGTGCTCGCGGTAGGTTTCGCGTCCGCCGATGTAGCCGATTTGCGTGTGTCCTTTTGCGATGAAATGGTCGAGGACGCGCTCTGTTGCCCGTTCGAAGTCGACGATGACGGAATCGAATTTCTCCGGATCCGGACTTGAGTCGACGAAGACAACGTTTCGCGCGGCTTTTTTGAATTCCTCTGCCTGCTGCTTGCTGAACTTGCCTACTGCGACGATGCCCTGAAGCTGATCCTGGTTGATCGCGTCAAAATCGTCGTAGAAATAGGTGGCAAGCTGAAGGTTGTGGCTCTTCGCCCGCTCCTCGATGCCGAGTCTGATCGACATGTAGTAAAGATCGTTCAGCTCCTCCTGCTCTGTGTACCAGTGCACGATGGCGATTTTCGGAACGAGGCTTTTCTTTGTTTTTCGTTTTTGATAAGACAGCTCCTCGGCCACTTCGAAAATTCGCTTTTTCGTTTCGTCTCCAACGGATAGCGTTTCGTCAAAGTTCAGCACCCTCGACACCGTCGCAATGGATACACCCGCTTTTTCAGCTATATCTTTTATCGTAGCCGCCATATACCGTAACCCCTTTGTTATAGATAAGAAAATTATATTAGTCCAAACGTAAATGATGTCCGAGAACGGTACGCTTCATGTGCCGCAAGCCTATGTGTCGGCAAGCCTGGGATCAGAAGCGATTCCGGGATGCGCTGTGTCTCAATGCAGATGGCCGCATATGGCCCGGTTGCCTGACCCGGTTTTAATGGATGATCGGTGTCCATCTTGTTCGCCATGTAAATGACAGCTGCGGGATCTGTTGTCTGCACAACCATCTTCCTGCCGCTTTCCTGCTCCTCTACTGACACTTGGTTGAGGTCTCTTTGTTCAAATAGAAAAAGATGGTCAAAACCGTTTCCGACCTTGATGATCTGCTCGTGGTCAGACTCTGCTGCTTCTCTTAATAGTTTACCAGTTTTCAGGTCAAATGGGGTTTCTTTTGCACGAATCCATTTGCCTGTTGGAATCGAATCGTCATCGAATTCGGCGATGGCATCACTTTTCATTGTAAGAGAGTGGTTCAGCACGTTCCTTCCGCTGTCCGCTGATAAATTAAAGTAAGCGTGGTTTGTCAGGTTGAGCCATGTATCTTTGTCCGAGCGCGCTTCGTAATCAATGGTGAATGTGTTGTCGCAGTCAAGACGGTATGTGATCTGCACATCCAGATTTCCCGGATAGCCGCCTTCCCCATCCCTGCTGAAATGAGTGAGGATGACTTCTGCTGCATCCTCATGCTCCACGGTTTTCACGTTCCAGAAAACTTGATGAAAGCCATGAGGGCCTCCGTGCAAATGATGCTCGCCTTCGTTTGCCTCAAGTCTGTACGGACCAAGCTCTGCATTTGGCACCCGTCCTGCGACGCGGCCGATCAGTGCTCCTAAGTAATATGGATTTTCGATATACTGCTCAGCATGGTCATAAGTTAAAACAACATTCTCAAAGTTTCCGTTTTTATCTGGTGCCATGATCGACGTGATCGTTCCGCCAAGGTTTAAGAAGCTGACCGAAAAGCCCTGGTCGTTTTCAAGCGTATATTTCTCAATGTTTTGCTGCGGGTGCGTGAGTATCGTTTCGTGAAGGATTTTCATTTTTATCGTTCCTCTCTCTTTTTAAACTCTGGATAAAATGACTAAAATGATTATTCCCTTCATTTGTTCTTTTAAAAACTCCCGCATCCTCTAATACTCTGGTAAATTTTAATCCTACTTCTTTTTTCAAGATCCCATCTGCCGTTGTTTTTTCAAACGATTGATAGTTAGAAAGCAAGTGCTGAACCCATTCCTCATGGTGCTTCGGGACTTCAGCCTCTTCCCCAAGGAGGAACGCTTCTATTTGCTGAAGCTCCTGTTTCAAACGCTCTGGAAGAACAGCCAAGCCCATGACTTCAATCAGTCCGATGTTTTCTTTTTTAATATGGTGCAGATCTGCATGCGGATGGAAAATGCCCATTGGATGCTCTTCGCTCGTTCTGTTATTGCGAAGGACGAGGTCCAGCTCAAAGCGGCAGTCTCTCATTCTCGCAATCGGCGTCACCGTTTGATGGGGTTCGTCTTCTGTAAAAGCAATAATCTCTGCTTCTTCATTGGAATAGGATTTCCATGTATTCAGTACGTGCTCTGCTGCAGAAACGAGCGCCGCTTTATCTGATGATCGCAGTCTCAGAACCGACATTGGCCATTTCACCTTTGAGAAGGCTACCTCAGGAAAGCTTGCAAGTTCAAATGTTTCTTCATCAGGAGCTTCCGCCATCGCAAATGTGTACTTGCCCGCCTGATAGTGATCATGAGAGAGGATCGATCCGCCCACGATCGGAAGGTCCGCATTTGAGCCGATAAAATAGTGCGGAAACTGCTCAACGAAAGCAAGTAATCTTCGGAAAGCATCTCCATTTATTTTCATATCTCTGTGCTCGCCTGATAAAACGATGGAATGCTCGTTGTAATAGATGTATGGTGAATATTGAAAATACCACTGCTCATTCTCAAGGTTCAGTTCGATTACACGGTGATTGGATCGTGCAGGGTGTCCGATTCGGCCTGAATAGCCTTCGTTTTCAGCGCAAAGCAGGCACTTCGGATACTTGCTTGCCGATTTGACCGCCCGCTCCCTTGCGATATCACGCGGATCTTTTTCAGGCTTCGAGAGATTGATTGTAATGTCTATCTCGCCGTATTCTGTCGGCGTTTTATAATGGATGTTTTTCGCGATTCGTTTTGTCTGGATGTAATTGCTGTTCTGGCTCAGTTTGTAAAAATAATCTGTCGCGATTTCAGGTGACAGGCTGTAATACTCTTCAAACGTTTGCTGAATTGCAGACGGCTTATCAAGAAACACATTCATCAGATTGGCAGACAGCTTTTCTTTTTCATCAAAGGTTCCTTCAATGATGCCCCGTTCCGCTGTCTGCCGGACGATGATCTCAAGCAGATCAGGTATGGGAAGCAGCTTTTCAGGCAGATCACATTCTTCATAGGCATCAATCCCAAGCAGACCGAGAATCTGGTTTCGGGCATACATCCGGTCTCTGTCTGTGATGAATTTTTTCTGGATGGCTTGCTCAACTAATTGATTGACGAATGAAGAATTGTTCATCTGGAATCCTCTCCATATCCGTGTGGTTTTGTTTGGTGCCAGTTCCATGCGTCCTGCAGAATCGTTTTGATATTCGTTCGGGATGGCTCCCAGCCTAGAATCGCTCTTGCTTTTTCCGATGAAGCGACAAGTGTGCTCGGGTCGCCTGCACGTCTAGGAGCGACCTTTGCAGGAATTGGATGGCCCGTTACTTCTCTTGCTTCCTTGATCATTTCATTCACCGAGAAGCCCTGGCTGCTGCCGAGGTTCAAAATGATGCTTTCGCCTTGTCTGCTTAAATAGTTCAGGGCAAGCAGATGTGCGTCGATCAAATCTTCCACGTGGACGTAATCACGGATGCATGTGCCATCAGGCGTTGCATAATCATCTCCGAATACAGAGATGTGCTCTCTTTGCCCTAATGCTGCCTGCAGAATAATCGGAACCAAGTGTGTTTCAGGTGTATGATCCTCGCCGATTTCAGCTGTGGGTCTTGCTCCCGCAACATTGAAATAGCGCAGAGATACATAGCGGATGCCGTATGCTTCCTCGCACCAGCGCATCATTTTTTCCATCATCAGCTTGGATTCGCCATAAGGATTTGTCGGGTTTGTACGTTCCTTTTCTGTAATCGGAATGTACTTCGGTTCGCCATATACAGCTGCTGTTGATGAAAAGACGATTTCTTTCACATCGTGCTTCTGCATGACTTCAAGCAGAACTTGCAGTCCGTAGACATTGTTGTGAAAATACTTAAGCGGCTGCAGGACAGATTCCCCTACTAAAGAATTGGCTGCGAAGTGCAGCACCTGGGTGATGTCTTCTTTTTCAAACACGCTGTTTAAAAATGACTGATCTCTCAGGTCGCCTTCGTAAAAACCAGCTTTCGGATGGATCGCTTCTTTGTGGCCGGTCTGGAGGTTATCGACCACGACAACGTCCAATCCCTGATCTGCTAATTGATAGACTGCATGGGAGCCGATGTAGCCGGCTCCTCCAAGAACTAAAACGCTCATATATGAACCCCCAATTCAATTTCACATGCTCCGTCCCCGATATCTGCGATGTAGAAGGATGCCTCGTAGCCGACTGCCTTTAGGTAAGATTGGCCAACTTTTTCAAGGAAATCGCAGACACTTCCGCGCTCAACAATCGCGATCGCACATCCGCCAAAACCTGCGCCAGTCATGCGGGCACCGATGACGCCGTTCTGCTTCCAAGCAGCCTCGACAAGTGCATCGAGCTCTGTACCTGTTACTTCATAATCGTCACGCAAAGAGCGATGGGAAGCATTCATTAATTCACCGAATGTATAGAGGTCGTTTTTTTCAAGTGCTTCAAGCGCGTAAATGGTCCGTTCGTTTTCACTGACAGCGTGACGCGCGCGCTTTCTCACGGTTTCATCTGCAATGGAAACTGCGTATTGATTGAATGTTTCCATCGAGAGTTCTCCCAAAGACTGCACGGGTACCTTTTCCTGCAGGATCTTCAAGGCATCTTCACATTCCTGGCGGCGTTCGTTGTATTTTGATGCGGCAAGCTCTCTGCGTTTGTTTGTGTTCATAATCACGATAACGTGATGCTCTAAATGAATCGGAGCATAGCGGTATTGGAGCGTATTGCAATCCAGCAGCATGCCGCACGCTTTTTTCCCCATTCCGATGGCGAACTGATCCATGATCCCGCTGTTGACGCCGATGTATTGATTTTCGACAATCTGACCGAGCTTTACGAGCTCAATCCGGTCTATTTTCAGTTCAAAAAGAGACTCAAGCATAACGCCTGTAACCAATTCAATGGAGGCGGACGATGATAAGCCTGCGCCGTTTGGAATGTTTCCATAGATTAAGAGATCAAGTCCCTCTTCAATGAGAAAACCGCGCTGCTTTAAAGCTGCAATCATCCCTTTAGGGTAGTTCGCCCAATCATGTTCTGTCTGATAGCTCAAGTCATCAAGCGGGCACTCAACAATCCCCTTATCAGGAAAATTCACCGAGTACATGCGCAGCATCCGGTCTGAACGCTTTGACGCAAGCGCGTAAGTTCCGTACGTAATCGCACATGGAAAGACGTGACCGCCGTTGTAATCTGTGTGTTCCCCGATCAGGTTAATGCGCCCCGGTGCAAAGAAACTTCGATAGTCTCCGCTGCCGAACTTTTCCCTGAATAAGCCTTCTAATTCCCCCGCATTCATGATGAGTGTCCCCCTCGCTCCATGATTTTCGTTTCAAACGGCTGCAGCACTTCTCCTTCGAAAGCTGCTTCCTCGCGGTTGTGGTTCATGACAATCGCATGACCGCCCCGAACGACTACTTCAACACCTGGCTCGCTCTCGATGTATGAGATGCCTGATTCGTTTAAGACGGTTAAAGCTAGCTCTGAAAGGACGCCTGCTTCAGCACCTGTTCCGACGTAATATGCTTTTCCGTTTCCATACTCATTGACTGTTAAGGCTGCATAGTCTTTATAAAAACGGTCGCTGTAGGAATAAAGAGCATCTGCAGACGTTGTCCGGATAAGATCTCTCCAAACCTGCCCCTTCGCTTCTTTTTTGCTGTCTTTTGAAAGGATGGAAACGTGCTGGCCCGCATGAAGCGATTCGGCTTCATCGATTTCGATGCCGAGCAGTTCTTTTAATTGATAAGGCGATTTGTCGCCGAATGGAATGTTGTTGTCTTTATTTTTCATGCCGGCACGGAATGAGAAGATTACAGTGCCGCCGCTTTCTGTGAAGGCTTTTAATCTTGCAGCAAGCTCTTCATCTACAAGTGTAAGAACTGGTACAAGCACGACTTTATAATCTGAGAAATCATGGTCGTATTTGAGAACGTCCACGGATACATTCACATCATGGAACGGCTGGTACAGGCGCATTAATTCCTTTGTAAACTCTAGCTGTGAGCTCTGCTGCTGAATGCGCATCGACCAAATGTTATCAAAGTCATAAAGCACAGCTACATCTGATTGGATTGGTGCCTGGAACACGTCTTCATGCTTGCGGATTTCTTTAAACACTTCCTGAACTTCGTAAAATTTTCGAGAACGGGTATTGTCGGCATCGATAATGCCAAGGCAATACTGCTCTGCCCCTCTGTTCATGCCTCTGAAGCGGAAGTAAAGCATGTTGCTGCATCCGTGTGCAAATGCGTGGTACGACCATAATTGCGCCTGGCCTGGTCTTGGAAGATACCCGATAATGTCATGACCCTGTGCTCCCATCAGCTGTTCGACAATCCAGAAGTTCTCACGTTTGATGCCGCGGACAAATCCGAGCGTGAATGATAAGAAGGCTGGTGTGACAGGCTCTGTCAGCCCGCCCCAAACCGGGTAATTGTCGTAGGACACAAAATCTAAGTCTCTTGAAAACTCGTTGTGGTCGAACCATTTTCCGAAGAAGCCGCCTGGGAGATTTGTGGTAACCTCCTGATGAGTTCCCTTCAGCCTTTTTACTAGATTCAGATGCAACTTCGCGAATTCACTTAAAGACTCGCTTCTGAATCTTGCCCAGTCGAGCATCATCGCCGGGTTATGAACCGTGATCGTCGGCTTTGGAACGGGAATTTCCTCAAACGCGTTATACGTCTGTCCCCAGAAAATCGTTCCCCAACGCTTGTTCAGTTCATCAACCGAGTCATATTTTTTTGCAAGGAATGTGTGAAAAGCTTCTCTGCACTGACCGCAGTAGCACATATCGCTGCCTTCATGGCCGAGTTCGTTATCAATCTGCCAGGACACGATGCCGCTCTCGTTTTGATAGTGAGTGACCAGGTTTTCAACGATTGCCAAGGAATACGTTTGATAGTTTTTAGAGTTATAGCAGTACTGTCTTCTGCCGCCGAACGATTTCGGATGGCCGTTTTCGTCTTCTAGCAGAATATCCGGATGTTTTTTTACGAGCCAGGCCGGGAACGTTGCGGTCGGTGTTCCGAACATGACCGCGATGCCTTCTTTCTTAAACCGGTTTATGACTGTGTCAAAAAAAGAGAAGTCATACTGACCTTCTGAAGGCTCCATTAAGTGCCAGGCAAATTCGCCGATGCGCACCATGTTGACGCCCATTTCCTTCATTTTTTCAATGTCTTCGCCGAACAGGGATGGATCCCAATGCTCTGGATAGTAATCAACGCCTAAATACATGTCTCATCCCCCATTTTTCGTTAAGTGGAATACACTTGATTGGAAATCTCCGCCGCGCTCTGCATGATTCTTGTTCACACCGTTGTACTCAACCGGAAGCGGCAGTCCTCTTTGCATCAATTCATCTCCGCCATACGCCTGATCTGACCCGTTCACACGGTATGTGCTGTTTGCATCAAGGCCCGCAAGCTTCAATGTCTGGATTTTCTTCGGATTTGGAGTGGCCAGTACTTGATACCAGCCGATGAATGCTTCTGTCTGATCCTTGGAGACGACCATCCACGCTGTTTCATTCGATTCAAACGGGCTGATCAATCTGTGAAAATCGCCGTTTCTGATTAATGTACGGTGTGATTTATATGTTTCAATCTGAACTTTTACTTCTGCTTTTTCATCATCGGTCATTTTGTTCGGATCCAGCTCATAGCCGAACGTTCCGAAGTATGCGGCATCACCGCGCGCCTTTAAGGAAGTTCTGCG
This sequence comes from Metabacillus idriensis, assembly GCF_009674765.1. Lineage (GTDB taxonomy): Bacteria > Bacillota > Bacilli > Bacillales > Bacillaceae > Bacillus_P > Bacillus_P idriensis. The sequence goes on from NZ_WKKF01000003.1 coordinate 300,315, forward strand.
CAGCGTCTGATGATTTGGAATATCGGAAACGTGTGAGCCGATGCTGTAGATCGGATAGATAAAGGAGGATCCGTATTGGATTTTCAACCGCTCCACCGCATCCGTATCATCGCTTGCCCAGGCCTGGGGAGCATAATAAAGCATTCCTGCATCAAAGCGGCCGCCGCCTCCTGCACATGATTCAAACAGCACATCAGGGTATTTCGAAGTCAGTCTTTCATACAGGTCGTAAACTCCAAGAATGTATCTGTGGAAAAATTCTCCCTGGCGATCCTGTCCGAGTGCTGCAGAATACGCTTCCGTGATGTTGCGGTTCATATCCCATTTGATATAGCTGAGCTTTGCCGATTGGATAATGGAGGAGATTCTCTCATACAGATGATCCACCACTTCTTCTCTTGTGTAGTCGAGCACCCACTGATTGCGCCCGTATGAAACCTGCCGCTCGGGATCATGTATGACCCAGTCGGGATGCTTTGAAAATAAATCGCTTTCCTCTGAGACCATTTCAGGCTCAAACCATAGACCGAACTTCAGCCCCTCGTTTCGGACCGACTGTGACAAAGCGTCGATTCCGTCAGGTAATTTGTTTTTGTCCACAAACCAATCACCTAGTGATGTCGTATCATCGTTCCGATTACCAAACCAGCCATCATCCAAGACGAATAATTCAACGCCGAGTTCCTTGGCCTGCTTAGCAATTGCGACGATTTTTTCTGCATTAAAGTCAAAGTAAGTGGCTTCCCAGTTGTTGATCAGCACAGGACGCTCTCTTTTTTGCCAGACAGGTGCAATGAGATGCTCTCTGAAAAGGTTGTGAGCGGACTGAGTAAGACCGTTCAGCCCTTGACCTGAGTACGTCATGACAGCCTCTGGCGTATGGAACGTTTCGCCCGGGTTCAGGCGCCAGTTAAACTGGAACGGATGAATGCCCATTTGAATACGCGCTGTATCATAATGATCGACCTCAGCCTGCGCTAAAAAATTGCCGCTGTATACGAAGTGAAAGCTGTAGGCCTCCCCGCTTGTTTCAGTTGTATGCGGACGTTTCAGCGCCATAAACGGGTTATGATGATGCGAGCTTGCTCCGCGAATGCTTGAGATCGACTGAATGCCAGTTTGCAGCTTTCGTTCTTTCACATGTCTCTCTCTTGACCATGTTCCGGCAAGATGAACCATTGTATAATCATGATCACCGAGATCAAGTGAGAAGCTCATCATTCTTTCGATATCGACCGGCTGCTCTCCCGCGTTTTCAAGGCTTGCATGACGTGTGATCGAAGAGCTGTTTTCAAAGATTGTATAGTAGAGTTTAAGTTTCAAATCTCTCACTTTATCAATTAAGGTAATGATGAGCGTGCGCGCTTCGCCTGCATTGGCAAACGTAGCCGGCATGCCGGGGATGCGCTCTTTTCCATCAATCACTTCATAGGATGAATACTCAAACTTGCTGACAGAGCTTCCATTTGGATGCCGCAGGGAAATCGCCGGCTCTCTGAAATCGCTCGTTCCATACAGCGGGTATTCCTGACACACTGTCTCAAGTGAAAAGGCAGAATCGTTCTTTTCAGGATGACAGCTTGCCGCAGTCGGAATATGATAAGCGGCAAAATGAGAGAAGTCAGGCTGATGGTTCAATTTTTTTCCGTAGTACAGCTGGCCAAGCTCCCCGTTTTTCATGACATGAAAGATATAGCTGACCGTCTTGTTTGTAAGGTGGAATTGGTTGCGTTCTTCATTTATGAATATAGGCATCGCAGTGTGCTCCTTTAGCCAAGATTTGGTTCATTCGCAAGAGTGATGGAATGTGAATTTGTTCCTTCTAACTCGATAAGCAAAATCTCATTTGTTCCTTTTTTCAAAATAGGACCCGGCACGTACAGGCTTTTTTGAGGTCCTTCTGCGACCCAATAGCGGCCAAGGTTAAAGCCGTTCACCCACACATTTCCTTTCGTCCAGCCTTCAAGATCAATAAAGGTATCCGCAGGTTCTTCAATCGAAAGTTCACCTTTGTAATAACGCGGAAAGCGTTCATCTTTTCCTTCAATGAATGAAATGGCTTCCTCATCAGGATTAAGCGAATAGACGTCCCAATGGAACCAGTACTGATTGCCGATCCAGAGGTTATCGATGATGCCCTTTTTATCCTTTAAGTGCTTGCCGTAATTGACGCGTCCCATGTTTTCAACAAAGATTTCAAGGATGTTTTCCTTCTCGCAGAATGGCAGCTTAATCGTTTTTTCTGCATCATTGCGGTACACGGTGCGCTCGAGCTTCCCGTTAATGTAAATAAACGCTCTGTCGCGGATCGGCGTGATATCCATTTCGAGCTCGCCTTGCTTTGTGATCGTTGTTTTGTAAAGGATATAGCCGTAGTTCTGATCCAGTTCCTCCATTGATTTTGGAGCAATGAGCGTTACCGGTGTTTTTTGCTTCAGAAAATCGAACACACTCATTTGCTGTGTCAGCTGAACGGTTCCATAGTGTTTCTTTTCAGATGGAACCGGATTTTCATTAGGAACATCCGTATATTTAGACAGTACCTGCTTAACAGCACGGTATTTCTCCGTCGGGTCTCCCCATTCTGTCAAAAGTGCGTCGTAATCATAGCTCGTAATGGTCGGAGTGTAGAATTCGTAATGATTTGCACCGTTCATGTACCCGAAATTCGTTCCGCCGTGGAACATATAGAAGTTAACGGAAGCACCCTGTGATACCATTTTTTCGTATTCGGCAGCTACATCAGCAGCCTCTCGCGTATGATGCTTGCCGCCCCAATGATCGAACCAGCCGATCCAAAATTCGGCGCACATTTTCGGAGAATTCGGTCGAAACGTTTCGAGCGCGGCAAAGGCTTCCTCAGAGCGGGAGCCGAAGTTCAAGGTTGTCACAGCGTCCTTCATGGAGCCGTGCTGGATGAACTCTGGTCCGTCTGAGGTGAATAATAGAACATTAATTCCAGCCTCTTTAAAAAGCTGTGCTGAAGCATTCAAATACTCCAGGTCGTTGCCGTAAGCGCCATATTCATTCTCTACTTGAACGGCGATAACCGGTCCGCCGTTTGACGTTAAATGCGGCACGATTTTCGGCAGCAGGACATTAAAATAGGAGCGCAAATGTTCAAAGAAGAGTGGATCTGAGCTGCGGAGCGCCATTCCCTGCTCCTTCAGCAGCCACCCTGGAAATCCTCCGAACTCCCACTCTGCACAGATGTAGGGAGCCGGTCTGAGGATGACGTACAAATTCAATTCTTCTGCTTTTTTTATAAAGCGTTCAAGGTCCGCTAACCCTTCAAAGTAAAACTCGCCTTTTTTAGGTTCATGGACATTCCAAGGAATATAGGTTTCAACCGTATTCATGCCGAGCTGCTTCAATTTGAGCAGCCGGTCCTCCCAGTACTCCGGAACGACCCGGAAGTAGTGGATGCTGCCGGATAAAATCTGAAACGGCTCATCATTTGAATAAAATTGGTTCCCCTTTGTTGTCAGCATCTAAATTCCCCCTATTTCACAGCACTGCCGAGCATGCCTGAGATAAATTGCTTTTGCAATACTAAGAAGAAGATAATGATTGGAATCGTCGCAATTGAAACACCCATCATGACTTGACCGTAATCAATATATGAAAGACCCATTAAGCTTGAAAGAGCTACAGGGAATGTGTACATGCTTGCATCGTTTAACACAACAAGCGGCCACATGAAGCTGTTCCACTGTGTCATGAACAAGAAGATCGATGCTGCCGCAAGTGCCGGCCGCATAGATGGTGCTACAACTTTAAAGAAGATTTTCAGTTCCCCTGCTCCGTCAAGACGCGCTGCTTCAATCAGCTCTGTCGGGAACGCAAGGAAGTTCTGTCTTAATAAGAAAATCGCGAATGGGTAGCAAAGCTGCGGAGCGATAACCGCAAAGTACGTATTCAGCAAATTCAGCTCAGACATCATGCGGAATAGCGGTATTAATGTTGCCTGATACGGAATCATCATTGACAGTAAAAATGCAGTAAAGATAAAGTTTCTGCCTTTGAATTCAAATTTTGCAAGAGCATATGCTGCAAGCGAACATACGGCGAGCGCTGCGACTACATATAAAAGTGATACAAACAGAGAGTTGAACATAACCTGCGGAATATTAATGGATGCATTCAGGTTTTGGAAGTTCGTCATCAGCTGGTCGCCAGGCGTCAGTGTCGGCGGATTCGTAAACATCTTTCCTGAATCATTTGTCGCGCCGATAAACATCCAGTAAAACGGGAAAATCGAGATAATCAGGAAAAGCATTAATAAACTGTACATGCCAAGCTTCTGCGGCATTTTTTTGCTTCGCTTCTTCTTTGTTTCGGTTAGGAAATTCGTCTGGATGGTATTACTCGTTTCTGCATTCATTATCTATCACCTGCCACTTTAAATTGAATGAACGTTAGGATGCCTACTAACACAACCACGATGTATGCAATGGCTGATGCGTAGCCGAACTGGAAGAATTCGAATCCGTTTTGATAGATGTATAAGCCCAGTGTCATCGTTGAATCAGCCGGTCCGCCTTTTGTTAAGTTGAATGGCTCATCGAATAGCTGCAGCGTTCCGATTGTTGATAATGTTCCTGCGAACAAAATGACCGGCTTCAGCTGCGGAATGGTAATGTAGAAAAACTGTCTGATCTTTCCTGCACCGTCTAAAGAAGCAGCCTCGTACATATCGTTTGGAATGTTTTGCAGAGCTGCAAGGAAGATAACCATGTTATATCCCGTCCATCTCCATGTCATTGCTAGAATGATGGATGCTTTTGCCCAAAAGCTGTCTGATAGCCACGGAATCGCTTCCATACCTAAAAATCCAATCACCGTATTAATGATTCCTTCCTCCTGAAGCATGATCGAGAAAAGGATGGAATATGCCACAAGTGATGTTACAGCTGGAAGGAAAAACGATACTCTGAAAAATCCTTTTAAGCGCAGTAAGCCGCTGTTCAGAACACTTGAAAGCACAAGCGCCAGAATCAGCATGATCGGAACCTGAACGATAAAGATGATAAATGTATTCATTAGGGCTTTATGGAAAATTTCATCCTTGAATAACGTGACGTAATTATCGAATCCGGTAAAGATATATTCCCCTGCCTCAAAGGTTTGAAAGCTTAACAAAAGAGATGAAAATATCGGATATACTGTAAAAATAATAAAGAGTAAAACTGCAGGGGCGATAAACATATAAGGAAATAAACGTGTTTGACTCATGGAAGATCCCACCTTAAATTAGGAAAGGGCTGAATTAGATTCGGCCCTTTCTTTTTCATTTTTCAATGTATTATTTAATTCTGTTATCCAGGCGTTTCTGTGCTGCCTCGTATGCTTTTTCAATAGACACCTTGCCGCTGACTGATTCAGACTGGGCTTTGATTGATTCATCCATTGCCAGTGAATAGTTGCCTGTGTAGTTAACAGATGGAATGCTGTCCATTTGCTCTGTGAACGTGCTCCAGATCGGCTGGTTCGAGAAGAACTCCTGCTCTTCAGTGAAGATCGGCTCATCATAAACCGTGTTAAGCGTCGGGAATAAGCCGCCTTTCATTGCTTCAAGCTGTGTTTCTTCATCTGTTGAGAAGTATTCCATGAAGTCATATGCTTCTTGTTTTTTATCCGTAGATTGCATGATGACGTAGTTGCTTCCGCCTAAGTTAGAAGCACGGTTTCCGCCTTCTTCAAATGCAGGAAGAGGAATAACGCCCCACTTGCCTGATGTATCTTTGCCTTGTCCTGTGATGGAGCCTGAAAGCCATGCGCCAGATGGTGCTGCTGCAACCTCGCCGCTTACCATTGCGCTGATCCATGCATCCCAGCCGACTGTATTTTTCACTAAGCCTTCATCTTTAAGCTGCTTGATCACTTTTGCAGCATTCATTGATTCTTCTGATGTTAAAGCAAGCTCTCCTTTATCATCAAAGTAAAGTGAACCCTGCTGATTCATCATCATGCGGTAAAGACCGTCGTCACCGTTTAAATCAAGTCCAAGCATTGGTTTGCCTGTTTTTTCTTTAATGACTTTACCAGCTTCAACAAATTGCTCCCATGTTTGAATGTCTTCTGCTTTTACGCCAGCTTCTTCAAAGATATCTGTGCGGTAAAAGACGCCTGTCGGTCCGCCGTCAAACGGGAAGCCGACAATTTTATCATCAACCGTTAAAAGGTCTGTTTTACTTGAAGGAAATTTATCAGCTTGCTTATCAAAACCGTACTCTTTTAAATCTAAAAATGCTTTAGGATAAGATTCTGCATATCCTTGAATGCGGTCATCTTCGACAAGGACGATATCAGGAAGACCTTGCCCGCCCGCCTGCAGACCTGTTGTTAATTTCGAATAAACATCTTCTCTCCCGATTTCTACAATCTCAAGTTCAAAATCAGGATTTTCTTTCTTATAGCGTTCGGCTGCTGCTTCAAGTACAGGAACGTTGATGTTCCAAGCCCAAGCCGTCAATTTTTTGTCGTCTTTGCTTGTCTTTTCAGAAGATCCTCCTGAACAAGCAGAGAGCATGCCGATGATTAGAACCAGACTAATCAACCCTATTACCTTTTTCATGTTTTACCCCCTATTAATCTTAATCAAAAGATACTGACCGCAAAAATGAAATCGTTTACAGGATTAATAATAGAATAATAGTCGGAAAATTTCAAGTAAAATTTAACTAAAAATTTTTACTATTTTACCTTTTGTTTTACTTAAATAATTCTCACCCAAAGAAAAAGGCGCCGGAATATCCATCCGCGCCTTTCTATTATTGTATTCTTCTCTATTTTCATATTAAAAATTGAACTATATCACCATATTCTTTTTTACTTAAAATTCTGTCATTCTCTGATGCATGTTTTACTTCAGTCAATCTCGATTTTAGTAGATGCCTTCTTTGGAATCGTGATTTTCAAAACACCATTCCGGTAGTTCGCCTTTAAATTTCTTTTCACAGCTGAAGAGGGAATAGGAATTGATTGTTTGCCGTTTTTCTTCTCATTTTTCGCTGATTTTACTGTGATGATCAGATCTTCTCCGAGAATTTCAAGTTTAATATCCTCTTTTTCAATTCCAGGCAATTCTGCTTTCACAACAAATGCTGCATCCGTTTCTTCCGTCATAACCTGAAATCCTTTTGGAGCAAATGATTGTTTGAAATAGTCGTCGATGCTTCCGAGAAGAGTATTCTTAGGCCGCGAGACAAAAAAATCATTGATCAATTTCATCGGATCTTTACCGTTTGAATCCATGTTCAATCCTCCTGACTTACGTTCATTTATATCTCATTATCATATGTAAAAACACGGCTGTTTGCCTATCCATAAAAAAGTTGTTTTGTTTTATATCTGACTGCACATAATACGTAATATTGTAAGAAAAAAGGCACATCAGAAAATTCTGAATAGTTTTACTTTAATTCTTTTAAGAAAGCGCTTACGCATACAAGCACCATAGGTCACAAGCACCAAAACCCGCGCCATGCCTGTTTCAAATCCTTGAAACAAGGGAAATAGTTTGTTAGGTTAAGTAACCGTAGGGCTGAACGGATTGCAATTTTTGGTTCTTATTACATGATCACTTTAGTCAAAGGAGAGATTTGGTGGAAATTGGAACATTGGTATCACTCGGAATTTATTTTGTCGGCATGCTTCTTATTGGATTCTATGCCTACAAGAAGTCAACAGACGATGTGTCGGGCTACATGCTTGGGGGACGAGGACTCGGACCCGCAGTAACGGCACTATCGGCAGGGGCTTCAGACATGAGCGGCTGGATGCTTATGGGGCTTCCAGGAGCTATGTACACAACCGGATTATCAAGCATGTGGATAGCAGTTGGACTTACAGTTGGAGCCTATTTGAATTACATTTTAGTTGCTCCGCGTCTCAGAACCTATACAGAGGTTGCAGACGACTCCATTACAATCCCGGATTACTTTGAAAATCGCTTTAAAGATAAATCGCGTATTCTTCGCTTCGTTTCAGCGATTGTCATCCTTATTTTCTTCACTCTTTACACTTCAGCAGGATTAGTTTCAGGAGGACTGTTATTTGAGTCTTCATTCGGGCTTGATTATACAACAGGAATGCTTGTTACAGCCGGTGTCGTTGTAGCTTACACGCTTTTCGGCGGATTTTTGGCTGTCAGTTTGACTGACTTTGTACAGGGAATCATTATGTTTCTTGCACTCATTCTTGTACCAATCGTGGCATTTACTAATTTAGGCGGAGTCGGACCAACGTTCGATACAATCCGCGCAATTGATCCAACTTACCTGGACATCTTTAAAGGAACATCCGTTATTGGTATTATTGGATTTTTAGCATGGGGCTTAGGTTATTTTGGACAGCCTCATATTATCGTCCGTTTTATGGCGATTTCTTCTATTAAAGAATTAAAACCTGCACGAAGAATCGGCATGGGCTGGATGATTATTTCTGTCTTTGGCGCAATGCTTACAGGTCTTGTAGGAATCGCTTATGTCGATCAGACGGCGACAACTCTGGCAGATCCTGAGACCATTTTTATTAAGTTTGCACAGGTACTGTTTCACCCATTAATCACAGGGTTCTTGCTTGCAGCGATTTTAGCTGCGATAATGAGTACCATTTCATCGCAGCTGCTTGTTACTTCAAGTGCACTGACAGAGGACTTTTATAAAACGTTCTTCAGACGTTATGCAAAGGACAAGGAGCTTGTCTTAATCGGCAGACTGTCTGTCTTGCTCGTAGCCATTATCGGTGTGCTGTTATCACTTACACCAAGTGATACAATCCTTTCATTAGTAGGATATGCATGGGCAGGATTCGGTTCTGCATTCGGACCGGCCGTGCTGCTCAGCTTATACTGGAAACGTATGACGAAGTGGGGCGCTCTTGCCGGTATGATCGTCGGTGCTGTCACAGTGCTGATTTGGGTAAACGTCTCTGCACTGAAAGAATTCATGTACGAAATGATTCCCGGCTTCTTCTTAAGTTTACTTGCTGTTTACGTAGTCAGCTTGATCACAAGCAGACCTTCTAAACGCGTTCAAAATACGTTTAACGAAATGGAAGAAGTTTTAGAAGAAGAAACAAAGTAAGAAATGATAAAACGCTTAGGAGGCTGAATCTTCCTAAGCGTTTTTCTTTTGTGCTTTTTTTCTTTGATTTCTGAAATAGAGATGTATCATAATCGCTATCAAAAAACCGATGGAAAACACGATATCTTTTATTAAATCATCGATGGGAAAAACCATGGATAACATACTGAATATAAACAAGATGGAGGATAAAAATAAAAACGCATTTAACCTTTTTTCATTCATCTGGAATCACCTCACAAAAAGAGCTTAAACAAACGTTTGTTTAAGCTCTTTTTCCTTATATTACAGCGTTTCTGATGTTGTTTTTGCCTGAAGGTGAAGCAATAAATAATCCGGTCCGCCCGCTTTTGAATCTGTACCGGACATGTTGAAGCCGCCGAATGGCTGATAGCCAACGATCGCACCTGTACAGCCGCGGTTGAAATACAGATTTCCGACGTGGAAGTCTTCGCGCGCTTTTTCGATGTGATCACGGTTGTTTGTAAGGACTGCCCCTGTTAAACCGTAGTCCGTGTTGTTGGCAATTTCAATCGCATGTTCAAAATCTTTTGCTTTCGTAAAGCCGACAACCGGACCGAAGATTTCCTCCTGCATCAAGCGTGCTTTAGGATCAAGATCCGCAATGATTGTAGGCTGAATGAAGAAGCCTTTAGAGCTGTCTCCTTCTCCTCCTGCAACGAGCTTCCCTTCTTCTTTGCCGATTTCTACATAACTCATAATTTTATCAAATGCAGCCTGATCAATAACAGGACCCATAAAATAAGATTGGTCTGCTGTATCGCCGACTGTTAATTCTTTTGTTAGTTCAACTGCGCGATTCAGGACCTTATCATACACATCCTCTACGATGACTGCACGGGAACAAGCAGAACATTTTTGTCCTGAGAATCCAAATGCCGATTTCACGATTGATTGTGCAGCTAATTCCAAATCTGCGTCTTTATCAACGACAATCGTATCCTTGCCTCCCATTTCTGCAATAACGCGCTTCAGCCAGATCTGGCCTTCGTTCACTTTAGAAGCACGCTCATAGATGCGTGTGCCTACGTCACGTGAACCTGTGAAGCTGATAAAACGGGTGCGCGGGTGATCAACTAAATAATCGCCAACCTCAGCGCCGCTTCCAGGCACGAAGTTCAAAACGCCTTTAGGAAGTCCAGCTTCTTCCATCACTTCAACAAACTTGGCCGCAACGACCGGAGTAGTCGATGCCGGTTTTAACAAGACTGTGTTGCCTGTTACGATTGCAGCGATTGTCGTTCCTGCCATAATCGCAAACGGGAAGTTCCACGGGGAAATAATAATCCCTACACCTAAAGGAATGTAGCTGTAACGGTTGAATTCACCCGGACGGCTTTCAACCGGCATGCCATCCTTTAAATTCAGCATTTGGCGGGCATAGTACTCAATGAAATCAATTGCTTCTGCTGTATCCGCATCCGCTTCATTCCACGGCTTGCCTGCTTCTTTCGTTAAAAGCGCAGAAAACTCATGCTTGCGGCGGCGAATGATCGCTGCAGCACGGAAAAGAATGTCCGCACGAACTTCAGGCTTCACTTTACGCCACGTGTTAAATGTCTCATCTGCCACTTGCATAGCTTTCTCGGCTAACTCCCGGTTCGCCTTCGAAACGCGGCCAATCACCTCTTCTTTATTTGAAGGATTCACAGAAACAATTTTATCCTCTGTGGAAATACATTCTCCGCCAATGACTAAATTATAGTCCTGCCCTAAATATGACTCAACAAGTTTCAAGCCTTCAAGATAGGCTTTCTTATTCTCTTCTGCTGAAAAATCAGTAAATGGTTCGTGTTTGTACGGTATCATGATTTACATTCGCCTCCCTGCAAGTATGAAATGTTTACACCCCAATTCTAACGAAAGAGATGGAAACTTTCAAACTATGAGAAATTGTCATAATATTAAGTTTATTAATTAAGAGAGTAGTAGATTAGCTAGATTGAAGTGGAGGCCTCGGTTTGGAGCGCCAGAGAGTCAGGGCCCCGTTTTGGATAGTGAAACTCCTTTGTCCGCTTGTAAGATGGCCTTATCAGATAGTAAGAAATGCTTTTTGGATAGTTAGACTGAATCAGAACTCCCGCTTTAACAATTCACCAAGAAAAGGGCCATTCTCCGGTTTCATCTAATGTAAAAGCCACCCCACAATGTGAGATGGCTAACATTTATTGATAAATATGAACGGTCGGCTTTTCCTGTCCAGGTTTGCGGACGATCAGTGCCTCTTGGCCGCTTGTTGAATTGATGTTCACTTCAACTGAAACATAGTCAGGGAAATAGTCTACGACTTTCCCAGTGACAAACTGGGTAAAGGCAATGACTTCTGATTTTCCGTAGAACTGCATCGGTATATCAATCTTCAATTCTTGCATTTCTTCCCCTTTGTAAAAGGCTTTTCCGATGACGCCTGTGTAGTTAGGGAAAAATTCGTCGATATCCTGCTTGAATCGTTCAAAGAGATTGGCATCCTCGCGGTAATCTTCCATCCCTTGAGGCGACGGGAAAAAGACATATTCCTCATCAATGCTGTCCCATTTGCCGATTTGATTGCTGCCGCCGTCTACTACTGTGCTTGCAATAAAGCTTCCCGGTACAATGGATGACTTCGGTGCTTGCTTGTATAAGGCAATGACAACTGGTACGTTTTCAAGACCTTTTTGAGTTCGTACACGTTTGATGACTTCTTCAGCCATCTTTTTCCCCTCTGCTTCAAGCTTCTGAGGATCAATGACATATTCTCTTTGCGGCTCACCGACCGCTTCACGGTAGTAATGAACCGAGTTTAGCGCAAGCCCGATGACCACTCCGCCGAGCTCAACTGTGTTTTCGCCTTTGCGGACTAAGTAATTGTGTTCAAGCATGTGTGCTAGGTAGATTGGGCTTTTTTCGTTCTTTTGAATGTAGTCGCCTTCTGTGGCTTCAGGCGGGTTCAGCCCTGTATTTTGAAAAGGTTCTTTTTTCGTACCGTTTGAATTTTTCCCTTTACTCTCTTCAATTGCTGCTTCAAGCTTCTCGCCTTCAAGCTTTCGGCTCAGCCATTTTCTTACCGTCTTTTCATCAAGATATTGTCCCTCTTGATATAGATGATCTTCCGCAGAAAATTCTTCCTGCGCCACTCTCATCAATCCCGTTTCGAATTCATCGATGTCTAAACGGGTATTGATATTTTCAGCAACGAGTCCTCTTGCTTTACCTTCTTTAAAAGGGAGAATCATTTTATAGTAGGAATCTGAAATGTTGTATTTAGGAATGATCGCTTTTTCGGTTGATTCATCTTCCGTTTCCCGCACGATTTCCTCTTGATCACCAAAGCTGGGTGCGCAGGCTGAAAGGAATAAACAGCCTGCGAGCAGCATTACCATTACTTTTTTCAAGTCGGAATACACCTCTTATTTTCTTAGTTCCTCAAGCAGTTTCGTCTCATCCCAAATGTCGATGTTTAACTCTTGAGCCTTTGAAAGCTTGCTTCCCGCATCTTCCCCGGCAACGACTAAATCTGTTTTTTTGCTGACGCTTCCGGCTACCTTGCCGCCGAGCGCTTCGATTTGGTCTTTTGCTTCGTTTCGGGAAAGCTCTTCTAGTTTCCCTGTTAAAACGACCGTTTTGCCTGCAAAGAAGGAATCTGATTCCTCTGCTTTTACTAGCTTTGGTCCTAAGTAAGCCATATTCACTCCGCATGATTTCAGCTCGGAAATCAGCTCATTCATCTCAGGCTGTTCAAAATAAGTCACAACGGCATCCGCCATCTTATCGCCAATTTCATTGACCGCAATAATCTCATCTCTTGAGGCTGTTTGTAATCGTTCCATTGTCTCAAAATGCTGCGCAAGCGTCTTTGCTGCCTTTGCACCGATAAAACGGATGCCAAGACCGAACAGCAATCTCTCAAGTGAGCTTTCTTTTGAGTTTTCAATCGCCTGAAGCAGGTTGTCCACTGATTTCTCACCCATCCGTTCAAGCTCGAGCAGCTGCTCTCGGGTCAATTTGTAAAGATCGGCAACATCCTTAATCAGGTTTTCTTTGAAAAGCTGGGCAATAACCCGCTCACCAAGACCATCGATGTTCATCGCATTTCTAGATACAAAATGAATTAATCCCTCGCGAATCTGCGCCGGGCACTTAGGGTTGATGCATCTAAGTGCTACCTCGCCTTCAATCCGGACAAGCTCGCTTTCACATTCAGGACAATGCGTCGGCATTTTGAACTCTTGCTCGCCGCCTGTGCGGTGCTCGAGTAAAACATTTACAACCTCAGGAATAATGTCTCCAGCTTTTTTGATGACGACATAGTCACCTAGACGAATGTCTTTTTCACGAATGAGATCTTCATTATGAAGAGACGCGCGTTTTACTGTTGTACCAGCAACACGGACAGGCTCCAGTAGTGCAGTTGGTGTAATGACACCAGTGCGTCCAACCGTTAATTCGATATCAAGCAGCTTCGTCATCACTTCTTCTGCAGGAAACTTATAGGCAACTGCCCAGCGCGGGCTTTTGGCTGTAAAACCAAGTGCCTCCTGCTGTTCAATCGAATCTACTTTGATCACGATGCCGTCAATTTCATATGGAAGATTAGCCCTTTTTTCCTGAAGGGATTCAATCAGCGTAATTACTTCATCAATTGAATCACATCTGCGGCGCTCTGTATTCGTTTTAAACCCAAGCTCCTCGAGAGCATCAAGTCCTGCACTTTGAGTGGCCGCTCCAGTTTCTTCACCAAGGTCTGCAATACTATAGACGAAAATATTCAGATTTCGTTTCGCCGCAATTTTAGGATCAAGCTGGCGAAGTGACCCTGCAGCCGCGTTGCGGGGGTTGGCAAACGGCTCTTCTTCGAGCTGAATTCTTGTTTCGTTTAATTTTTCAAAAGATGATTTTGGCATGTAGGCTTCGCCGCGCACTTCAATTGAAAGGTTTTTCTTTAATTTAAGCGGAATGGACCGGATTGTTTTTAAGTTTTCGGTGATATCTTCGCCTGTTGTGCCGTCCCCGCGCGTTGCACCTCGAACGAATGCACCGTTTTCGTAAGTGAGAGACACGGCAAGTCCATCAATTTTCAGTTCAACCATATACTGAACATCATCGCCGACTGCTTGTCTCACGCGGCGGTCAAAATCTCTGATATCCTGCTCATTGAAGGCATTTCCAAGGCTTAGCATCGGTTTCTTATGCTGCACCTTTTTAAATCCTTCAAGAATATTGCCGCCGACACGCTGCGTTGGGGAATCAGGCGTCTTCAGTTCCGGATATGTTTCTTCAATCTCAATCAATTCATGAAGAAGCTGATCATACTCAGAGTCAGGCACAGTCGGTTTATCAAGAACGTGATATTCATAGTTGTATTTATTTAATAAGTCATGCAGAGTTTCTGCGCGTTGTTTAGCTGCATTCATATCCATCCAGGGTCCATTCCTTTCCTTTAACGATCTACACTTTTTGAATCGGAGCAAACTTGGCAAGCAGACGTTTAATGCCTACAGGGCTTGGGAACGCAATATCAAGCTCTTTGCCTTCTCCTTCGCCTTTCACACTGACAACTGTGCCGATCCCCCACTTTTTATGCTCTGCTTTATTGCCGACAGACCAGGCAATTTCGTCTCCGCCTGTTGAAGCCGCCATAGGTCTGTTGACCTGAGGGCGTCTTTCCGGCCGGGTTTTCGCAGCAAATGGAGAAGTGCTCTTTTTCACTTCATTTAGATTCTCCAGCAGTTCAGACGGAATCTCTGAGATAAAACGGGATTCAGGATTCATGCTTGTACGTCCGAAAAGAGTTCTCATTTTAGCATTCGTAATGTACAGTTCTTTTTCGGCGCGGGTAATGCCGACATAAGCAAGACGGCGCTCTTCTTCCATCTCAGCTTCTTCCATAAGAGAACGGCTGTGAGGGAATACGCCTTCCTCGACACCCATCAAGAAAACAACCGGGAACTCCAGTCCTTTTGCAGAGTGGAGAGTCATCAGCACAACGGCTTCTTTAGAGGCTTCCTCATCTTCATCTAATTTATCAATATCCGCAACTAAAGCCAAATCAGTTAAAAAGGCTACTAAGCTTTTATCTTCACTGTTTTTCTCGAAGTTTTGCGTAACAGATAAAAACTCATCAATGTTCTCAAGACGGCTTTGTGCTTCGATCGTTTTTTCCGTTTTCAGCATGTCGCGGTAGCCTGTCTTTTCAATGACTTCCTCTGCAAGCTCAGTTACTGACAGGTAATCCTGCATGTTTGTAAGATTGCGCACAAGCTCACGGAAATCAACCATCGCACTGACAACACGCGCACTTACGCCTGCAAATTCGATTTGTTCAATCGCACCGAACAGAGATAAATCATTGTCGAGCGCATACTGGGCTATTTTATCGACTGAGGTGGCGCCTACACCGCGCTTTGGCGTATTAATAACGCGCGCTAAGCTGATATCATCGTCAGGATTGGCAATTAATCTTAAGTAAGCCAGGATATCTTTAATTTCTTTTCTGTCGTAGAACTTAATCCCGCCCACAATGGTGTAATTGATGTTTGATTTGAGGAGGATTTCCTCGATTACACGGGACTGGGCATTCGTGCGGTAGAGAATCGCAAAATCAGACAGCTTTCTTCCTTCTGAAGAAACAAGCTGATTGATTTTCCCCGCTACGAACTGTCCCTCGGCTGATTCACTGTCAGCGCGGTAATAGTTGATCTTCTGGCCCTCATCATTTTGAGTCCAAAGATTTTTCGCTTTGCGGTTCATGTTGTTTTTAATAACTCCGTTTGCCGCTTCAAGGATACGCTGTGTGGAACGGTAATTCTGCTCAAGCAAAATCACGCTTGCCGTCGGATAGTCTTTTTCAAAAGAAAGAATGTTCGCGATATCCGCACCGCGCCAGCGATAGATCGACTGATCAGAATCACCGACAACACATAAATTCTGAAAACGTGATGCAAGCATTTTAACCAATAAATACTGCGCCTTATTCGTATCCTGGTACTCATCCACATGGATAAACTGAAATTTGCGCTGGTAGAATTCAAGCACATCAGGAACACGCTGAAACAGCTGAATTGTTGTCATGATTAAATCATCAAAATCAAGCGACTGGTTTTTCAGCAGCTTTTTTTGATAATCCTTGTAAACATCGCTTGCAACCTGTTCATACATGCCGCCCGCTGTTTTTTCAAACTCTTCAGGTGTGATCAGTTCATTTTTCGCTCCGCTGATGCTTCCTAAAATACTGCGGGGATCAAACTTCTTTGGATCGATATTGCGATCTTTGAGAATCGATTTAATGACAGAAAGCTGGTCAGTCGTATCGAGAATCGAGAAGTTTCTGCTGATTCCAATCCGGTCGATATCTCTTCTTAAAATACGGACACACATGGAGTGAAACGTCGAAATCCAAATATCATCCGCACCTGGTCCGAGCAGCTTTCCGATCCTTTCTTTCATCTCGCGTGCCGCTTTATTTGTAAAAGTAATGGCTAGAATATTCCAAGGCGCTACGCCCTTTTCCACCATTAAATAGGCAATTCTTCTTGTGAGCACACTCGTCTTGCCGCTTCCTGCTCCGGCCATTATTAAGAGCGGTCCATCTGTTGCCTTGACCGCTTCTTTTTGCATATCGTTTAAACCATTCAATAATTGATCTGTTAAAAATTGCACGTTCCGGACACCACCTTATATCAAACGTATGTTCTTATTTTATCTCATGTACTGAGTAATTTGCAATCAAGGTTTTACGGCTTTAACTGTTTTCAAAGCTGACCCAAAATCATCGTAGATGACATTGCCGATAACCACAACATCCGCATATTCAGCCATTTCAGCTGCCTGTTCAGGCGTTTCAATGCCGCCTCCGTAAAAGAGTTTGGTAGAGGATAAGACAGAGCTTGCAGCCTGTACCACATTTACGTCTCCGTAAGTTCCGCTGTATTCTAAATAAAAGATCGGCATATGAAACATGTTTTCAGCCATTCGGGCATACGCCATGACATCATCTGCTGTCAGCTCCACATTCGCTTCTGTAAGTTTCGCCGCTTTGCAGTCACCATTTAAAATACAATAGCCTTCTACAATCAGCTCATCCCAGCTCATGATCTCACCATATTCTTTTACAGCTTCATGATGCATTCCCATTACCCATTTCGTGTTCGTGCTGTTCATAACCGACGGGATAAAATACAAGTCAAATCCCGGTATAATCGACTCAATTTCAGACACCTCAAGCACACAAGGTACAAGGTATCTTCTGATTCGGGACATTAAGTTTAACACATTATCCATCGTCACATTATCGCTTCCGCCGACGATGATCGCATCTGTTCCGGATTCACATAGTATTTCTAGATTTTCATCGCTTATTTCTTTATCTGGATCGAGTTTGAAAACATGTTTCCACTCGGTAATGTCGTACATGGTCTTTCCTCCTAACAATCGGGTTCCACCTGAAACATTATATCAAATTAACGCCCTGCAAAAAACGGACAGGTGTTATGAAGGTTTTGACAATCTGTTCACGAAATCGGGGTTTGGGGTGTTTTAAGGCATTCTACATTTTTTATGGCAGCAAGATGTTCCTTGTTTCAGGGTGTCATAGCCTCTGTAACGCGCCAATAGAAATCCTCATAATTCAAATTCAAAATAGAGATACTACTCCTATGGAGGGATCGCATTGAATTTTAAGAATCCAATTTGTTCGTCTGAGCTTGGTACATTGTGGCTTACATATCAGGAAAAAACAATGATTTTAAGAGTATTAGAGTATTTCATGGAAAAATCAGAAGATCAGCAGGCAAAAAACATTATGGGAGGCTTGTGGCAGGAGCTCAATCATTTTGTCATCAAAATAGAAGGCATTTTTGAAGATGAGGGAGTTGTTATACCGAGAGGTTTTACAAAAGAGGATGTAAACCTTGAGGCTCCGAAGCTTTTTGATAATGGCTTTGACATCATGCTGCTCCGCATTTTAAAAGAGGTAAGCATGGGAATGTATACACTCAATATGAATATGGCTTACCGTGAAGATGTCATGTCCATTTATGAAGGACTGACAACGGTGACTCAGAAGGTGTATAAGCTATCTACTCATTATCTCCTGGACAAAGGCATTCTAACGCTTCCTCCGATTGTTGACAAGCCAACGACCACTGAGTTTATTGAAGATAAGAACTACCTGAGCGGTTTCTCTTTTTTTAAAGATAACCGCGCCTTAAATGATATCGAAATTGGCTATCTTCATCATGGCATTGAAACAAACAACATCGGCATGCAGCTGATATCAGGTTTTGGACAGTGTTCAACGGACAAAGCGGTTAAGGCGTATTTTTCAAAAGGAAAAAAGCTTGCTAAAAAACAGATTGAACTGTTTGAACGACTTCTTATGGACGGTGATGTGCAATTCTCTGCAGGTTCAGGAGGGACCGTCACTTCTTCCACCGTCGCCCCGTTTTCTCAAAAACTGATGATGTTTTGCATCTATCTGTTAAACGGCTTTGGGCTTGTAGGGAGCAGCTTTGGATCGATTTTCAGTTTGCGAAGCGATCTATCTCTGAAAACTGCTTTAATCGCCAAGGATATTTACTTCTATGCAAATGACGGAATTAAACTTATGATTGAAAATGGATGGTTTGAAGAGCCGCCTCAAATGAAAAGCTGAAACGCCCTGTTAGCGCAGACAGACAGATAAGGATCCGACAAAAAAAATGGCGCTTTTGCCAATGCTTGCGGAGCCGTTCTGGCCGAGGAGCCTGAGCGATTCGGCTCGCCATCGAAGTGCAAAATTTTATACTTTCTTATCTCTGAATAAAAACAAAGGCTAAAATCAAATCGATTTTAGCCTTTCCCATGTATTATGACTCCTTCGTTTCCTGTGTTTGAATGCGCTCAAGCGCCATTGTATAGGCATCGTTGCCATAGTTCAGGCAGCGTTTTACGCGTGAGATGGTTGCTGTGCTTGCACCTGTTTCGGTTTCGATCTTATGGTATGTGAAACCTTCGCGCAGCATGCGTGCTACTTCGAGGCGCTGTGCAAGTGATTGGATTTCGTTCACTGTGCAAAGGTCATCAAAGAATCGATAGCATTCTTCCAGGTTTTTTAATGATAAAACAGATTCAAATAATTGGTCGAGTTCTTTTCCCCGTAATTTTTCAATTTGCATCTTCATTCTCCTTTTATGAAAATTAGTGGAGTGAAACGTGATTTTCTAGAGCAGGCACTATGTTAATCCAGGTTTTACCCGGTACAAATCCGACTGGTTCACCGTCTAAATAAGGCAGGATTCGTCCGTTGATATTGCGCCATTCCACTTGGCGGCTGACGCCTTTTTGTAGCAGGATCCCTTTGCCTCCGGATGTTAAATCAATCGCTCTTCTTCCATAGTCGTCAATCGTTTGATGCTTCATTTCTGCGATAAATAAATTATCGACCGCAATGGCATCTCCTGTTTCCAGGTCTTTCATTTGTTCATTGTTGCTATATCGTAAGTACTTCTCTGTTTGTTTGTCGTATTTATAGTCTGAATTCCACACATCTGACTGATCGTAGCGGACAATGGCTTCTAAACCAGAATCACCTTTAGGCGCTTCTTTTGCACCAGTATACGGCAGCGGTTTTGGCTGCTTTGACAGGTTAATTCCGTTCAGATCTGCGCCTTCTTTTATATTTTCAGCAGAGATATAAGAATTGTGCGGCGCTTTTCTGAATGGGGCTCTCCAAAAGAGCGTGCCATCATAAAACAAGCCATTTAAGTAATCATGTTTTCCCTTTTCAAGCGTCTCTTTAGCCTGCGGACTCCAGCCGTGGCTAATAAAAACTGCATCATAGCCGGTGCTCAAATCTACATAATATTCTCTTGCGCTTCTGACAGGACCGATTACTGCAGGCTGATTGCTCTGGTAAATAGCAAGGAATCTGGTGATATTCCCTTCTGATAAAACCTCATATACAAGATCAGCCTGATGAAGTCCAGACTGTGGACGCGCTGCCGGATGATTGTTGATCATCACTGCAAAGGCACGCTGTTCCACTTTCTCATCAGAGGGCAAACCTGTTAATGGATAGATGTTTTTCTCCACAATAGGCGCAGATGTTTCTTCCTCTTTTACAACATCTGCTTTCGGGCTGCTGTTTTCTTCTTGCTTACAAGCCGTACACATGGCGAGCAGGAGCAATGCCATGAACAGCTGCTGCATTTTCATCATGTTGTTTTTCACGATTGACACCTTCTGCTTACTTTTATATTTTAACGCATTATCGATGGAAAGAGTATTATTTTTTTAAGCACATCATAGATGCCCACAGGAGTTATCCTGATATACGGCAAATGAGTCGACGACAGGAAAAAGAGGGAATAAACTGCATCTCCAAAGTTATATCCTCTTTCTTTCAGCAGCTGCTTAAACCTTTCTTCTTTTTTAACAACTGCACTGAACTCTTCAGCAGACGCTCCTCCGCAAATCTCCAGGGGTATTTCATGAAGAACCTCCCCTTTTTCTGCAAGGACAATGCCGCCTCCAAGCTCCTTCATTCTGTTAAATGCTGTGATCATATCATGCTTGCTTTTCCCGATTAAAATGATATCCCCCGTTGTTGAATAAGAACTGGCAAGACCGCCGAGTGATGAGGCAAATCCCTTCAGCATGGTGTTGATCCGCCATTTTCCTTTCTTATCAATTAAAGCAAGAAAGGACTCATCGTGATGGCTGCCGAGTTCGTCAAATGAATTGTCGATCGTAATGCTGTACGGTTCCATGATGACATCATTCTTCATTTTAAGGCCGAGCGGCATTGAAAACTGCAGGTCATCATATGACAGGGACCATTCGATCTTCATTTTCCCGTATCCGGATTTATTCCAATTAAAGTCTCCGAAGCCCTCAGCCGGCACTCCATCTTTTCTCAGCCACTTTCCTTTTGACAGCACAGCAGCTGGAGTTGGATTATCGGGTGATTCCAAAATATTCAGATTCGCTAATCGCCCTGGAGCAACAACGCCTGTTACATCTTCCATGCGATAGTACCTGGCCGGATTGAAGCTTGCCATATGATAGGCATCTATTGCCGGGATATCGTGCTCAATGGCCATTTTTATCATGGAATCCATCATGCCGTCTTTATAAAAATGCGGTGTAGCTCCGTCAGTAGTGAAAAAGAAATGATCATAGTGGCGAATCTCTTTTTCACGAGTGCCATTAAGCAGCTGCGGCAAATCAGGCCGGATCGAGGAATGTCTGAATGAAACAGTATAGCCAAGCTTTAACCGCTCTAACACATCATCTCCTGTCATCGCTTCGTGATCGCAGTCGGCCCCGAATAGTTTCATTTTGTTCAAAGTATTTGCCGATGCCCCGGGAAAATGTCCTTCGATTCGCTTTCCCTTCCCTTTCATCTCGACCATCCATGACAGCATCAAATCATCATCCGAGAGCAGCTTTGGCCACCCCGTTAATTCTCCGCCTTGAATAACATATTCATGTTCCATCCATTTTTTCATAAAATCGAGAGATAAATATTCGTGCTCATTAACGACCTCAGTCTGAAGATCGAAACGGCTCCACCAAAAATACTGCAAAGGAAGCTCGTTTAATTCACGGATTAAAGTAAGCGCTTTCTTTTTATCGGACTGAAAAAGTAAAAATAAGTTGTCGCAGATAAGTGTCGTTGTACCGAACTGTGACACATACTTCCCGAAAGAATGGGGATTATAAAGTTGAAATGGGTGAGCATGAGGCTCAATATATCCAGGTACAATAAAACGATTTTCGCAATCGATAATCTCCGATTGTTCTTCGGCAGGAAGCTTATCGCCAATATAAACAATCCGGTCATCTGAGATCCAGATGTTGGCTTTGATCCATTGCTTCAGATAAGAGTTCAAGTACATCCCATTTTTCAAAACAAGAGCTGGAGGCTTATGGCCTGATGCCGCTTGTATGTGATTTCTGATTTGCCGGACTTTCCATTGTGCCTGTGACTGGGGCATTTCAGACCCTCCCTAAATTTCTTATCTTATATGTTAACATATGTAACCGTTTAACGCAGTAAAGATTTACTGTAATTTTAAAAAGAGGAGGAACTTATTATGAAACCGAACATCGGCATTGTAAACGGACTGATCCGAATTACAATCGGACTGTTTTTACTATCTTGGGCATCTGCAAAATATTCGAAAAAACCTTGGAAGGACTCTCTGCTGCTCATGATGCTGCTTGGTGCGATGAAAGTCGGAGAAGGCATTCTCAGATTCTGCCCGATGGTGTTTATGTATCAGGAATACCGGAAAGAGGATTTGGAGTTTGAGGATAAGACTTATAATCCTTCATAGAAGTGCGGAATCGCCCGGTTAGCTCCGACAGACAGATAAGGATCAGCCAGTGAAGGCGCTTTTTGCCTTTGCTGGCTGAGCCGTTCTGGCCGAGGAGT
Organism: Metabacillus idriensis; assembly: GCF_009674765.1. GTDB lineage: Bacteria > Bacillota > Bacilli > Bacillales > Bacillaceae > Bacillus_P > Bacillus_P idriensis. The sequence continues at coordinate 322,821 of NZ_WKKF01000003.1, forward strand.
TGGGCGATGGAGCCGGACAATACCGAAGTGCGGAATCGCCCGGTTAGCTCCGACAGACAGATAAGGATCAGCCAGTGAAGGCGCTTTTTGCCTTTAGTGGCGGATCCGTTCTGGCCGAGGGGCTAGGAGGTGGAGCTGGACAGCAGAGAAGCGGAACCGCCCGTTTTAGCTCAGGACTGGGCAGTACCAAAATGTACAAAAAATAAGACTCTCCTGCCATCAGGAGAGTCTGCTAAGAGGTGAACATCATGATCATGGAGTATTTAACCGATATGACATTCGTGCTTGCTTTGCTTATCGGCAGTATTGTTGCCTTAATGTTTGTCTATGTTAAGAAAAAACGTGTTTAGTTGCCTTTGCACCGATGTCCTTGCGGTAGAACAAGGCAGGACATGCTACTTCAGATACGTACTCATATACTTGAGTCTGCGCTTCAAGTAAATCACTGCCGTAGGCAATCACAGCTAAAACCCGTCCGCCATCTGCAACAAATTCATTCCCGTTTTTCTTTGTCCCCGCGTGGAAAAGTGCACCTTGCTCAAAGCTTGAACGAAGCGTGCCGATTGCTTCGCCTTTTTTGTATTCATTCGGATAGCCGTTTGAAGCGAGAACAACTCCCATTACCGCTTCTTTGCGCCATTTCAGATCTGCTTCTTTTCCATCTAAAATAGCAAGCAGAATTTCAATCAAGTCTGATTCTAAGCGCGGCAGCACAACCTGTGTTTCCGGATCGCCAAAGCGTGCGTTAAATTCAATGACCTTTGGGCCTTGCTTCGTTAAGATCAATCCTGCATATAAAATCCCCGTAAATGGAGTGCCATTCGCAATCATCCCAACGGACGCCGGCTTTAACACTGTTTCAACAGCTTCCTGCACAACAGCATCTGAAATTTGCGGCACCGGAGAGTAAGCACCCATTCCGCCTGTATTCGGTCCTTCATCATGATCGTATGCACGTTTATGATCCTGAGCGATTACCATTGGATAAACAGCCTCACCGTGGACAAAAGCCATTAATGAAAATTCCTCGCCATCTAAAAATTCTTCGATGACAACAGAACTGCTTGCCTCGCCGAATTTAGCATCCTCAAGAAAATCACGCAGACAGTCGATTGCTTCCTCAACTGTCAACGCGACGGTTACGCCTTTTCCGGCAGCAAGTCCATCTGCTTTGATGACGATAGGAGCTCCTTGTTCAAGCACGTATTGCTTCGCTTCTTCAAAAGAAGTAAACGATTGATACGCTCCAGTCGGAATGTTATTTTTCATCATTAATTCCTTGGCGAACTTCTTGCTCCCTTCAATGAGGGCAGCTTCCTTTGTTGGACCGAAAACCTTCAGTCCCGCTTCTTGAAACGCATTGACAACGCCATTCAGGAGCGGAACCTCAGGCCCTACGATTGTAAGCCCGACCTCGTTTTCTTTTGCAAAAGCAACGAGCTCATCTGTATTTTGCTCATCGATTGCTATAAGCTCGGCAACGCTGCTCATTCCATCGTTCCCTGGAGCAACAAACACTTTCCGGGCAAGCTTACTCTGTGATGCCTTCCAGGCGATTGCATGTTCACGGCCTCCGCGGCCAATGATTAGAATGTTCATCGTTACCAGCACCTCACTAGATTAATGTTTAAAGTGTCTAACTCCTGTAAATACCATCGTAATGCCGTATTCATCTGCTTTTTGGATTGAATCTTCATCCTTAATCGATCCGCCAGGCTGAATGATTGCTGTTACGCCCGCTTTTGCAGCTGCTTCAACTGTATCGTTCATTGGGAAAAATGCATCAGATCCCATTGCGCTGCCTTCAGCAAGTGCACCTGCCTGTTCAATTGCAATCTTTGCCGCACCGACACGGTTCATCTGACCCGCTCCAACGCCGACTGTCATCTGATTTTTCGTTAGCACGATTGCGTTTGATTTCACATGTTTCACGACTTTCCATGCAAGCTTTAAGTCTTCCCACTCCTGTTCAGTTGGTTCGCGCTTTGTAGGGATCGTAATTTTTGCATCGTCAAAAGAAAGCGTGTCCTCATCCTGTACAAGCAGACCACCATGAATCGAAGTGATTTGCTGATCCTGTTTTTCTGCACCTAACACATCTAATGTAAGAAGTCTTAAGTTTTTCTTAGACGTTAAAATAGCTAAAGCTTCTTCATCAAAAGAAGGAGCAATGACAATTTCAAGGAAGATTTCATGTAATTTATGAGCAGTTTCTTTATCCACTTCAAGATTTAGTGCGATGATTCCGCCGAAAATCGAAGTCGGATCTGCTTCATAAGCGCGAGTGAACGCTTCGAAAATCGTTTCGCCTGTTCCGACGCCGCATGGATTCATATGTTTTACAGCAACAGCTGCCGGCTGCTTGAATTCTCTTACGATTTGAAGAGCAGCATCTGCATCTTTAATATTGTTGTATGAAAGTTCTTTGCCGTGAACCTGTACAGCTTCAGCAATTGAAACATTGCTTGCCAAAGGCTTTTTATAAAAAGTAGCATTTTGGTGAGGATTTTCACCATAGCGCAGCGATTGTTTTTTCTCGAACGTATAAGTCACTGTCTCAGGATCTTCCTCGCCAACAGCATTCGTTAAATATTCTGCGATGAGCGCGTCATAAGAAGCGGTATGGCGGAACACTTTTGCAGCAAGTTTTTGCTTTGTTGCAAGGGTAACTTCTTTCTCGCTCTTGATCTGCTCAAGCACTTCAGCATAGTCAGCAGGATCTACAACTACGGCAACATCCTGATGATTTTTTGCTGCTGAACGAAGCATGGTCGGACCGCCGATATCGATATTTTCGATCGCATCATCAAATGTCACGTCCTGCTTGGAGATCGTTTCTTTAAATGGATAAAGATTCACGACTACTAAATCAATCGGCAAAATGCTGTTTTCTTCAAGCTGCTTCATGTGATCAGAGTTGCTGCGGACAGCAAGCAGACCGCCGTGAATGTTCGGATGCAAAGTTTTCACTCTGCCGTCCATGATTTCAGGGAAACCCGTTACCTCTGAGATTCCTGTTACTTTGACGCCGTTTTGCTGAAGCAAGCTGCTCGTTCCGCCTGTTGAAATGACTTCAATTCCCTGTTCCACTAGCTCTGTTACAAAAGGAATGATGCCTTCTTTATTTGAAACACTGACAAGTGCGCGTTTGATTGTCATTCTTTACACCTCTAGCTCTCTTTTTTGGAAAAGGGTATTTAGTACGTGCGGATAGTATGTGTGTTCGAGCTTATGAATTTTAGCAGTTAAGGACTCAAGCGTGTCGGACTCTTCTACTTCGAGTGCTTTCTGAGCAATTATAGGGCCCGTATCCATGCCTGCATCTACAAAGTGAATCGTAATACCAGTTACTTTCACTCCTGCATGAAAAGCCTGACCGATGGCATCCTTGCCTGGAAAGGACGGCAGCAAAGATGGATGCAAATTGATGATATTTTTTGGATAAGCGGTAAGCAGCGTTTCTCCAATGAGTCTCATATATCCCGCAAGCACCACATAGGAAACGTTATACTGCTTCAATTGATTCAGGATAATCGTTTCAAATGCTTCCTTGTTTTTAAATTCCTTCGGTGAAAACTCGAAGACAGGAATGTTTGCTTTCTCAGCGCGTAAGGCGACTTTTGCTCCCGGTCTGTCGCAAACGAGAAGCGCAATTTCCGCTGCCAGTCCTCCGCTCTTCACTTCATCTAGAATAGCCTGAAAATTCGAGCCCGTTCCAGAAGCAAATACTGCGATCTTCATCATGTGAGAGAGCCTCCGCCAAATGTGACGCCCTGGCCTTCCTTCACACGTCCGATGATGTAAGCCTTCTCGCCGTACTTTTCGATTTCATTGATGACATTGTGCATCTGCTTGTATTCAACCGCTAAAACAAAGCCGACGCCCATGTTAAAGATGTTAAACATTTCTTCCTGGCTGAGCGCCCCTTTTTCCTGAAGCAAATCAAAGACAGGAGGAATCGGCCATGAGCCATAATCGATTTCTGCCCCTAAGCCTTCAGGCAGCATTCTCGGAATGTTTTCAATAAATCCGCCGCCCGTAATGTGGGCCATGCCATCTACCTTATACTTCTTCAATACTTCTAATACCGGCTTCACATAAATCTTAGTCGGACGCAGCAATTCCTCACCAAGTGAGTGCTGAAGAGGTGCAATTTGCTCTTTTAATGAAAGACCGTGATCTTCAAGCAAAATCTTGCGTACTAATGAGAAACCGTTGCTGTGCAGTCCGCTTGAGGAAAGTCCGATTAAGACGTGACCTGCTCGTATATTCTCGCCTGTAACAATCTCTTCTTTTTCGACAGCGCCAACCGCAAAGCCTGCGATATCATATTCGTCCCCGTCATATAGACCAGGCATTTCGGCTGTTTCTCCGCCTACTAAAGCACAGCCTGACTGCTCGCAGCCGTCTGCTACTCCTTTGACGATCTGTTCAATTTTGACAGGCTCTGCTTTTCCTAGCGCCAAATAATCAAGGAAGAACAATGGCTCTGCGCCCTGTGCAAGAATATCATTCACACACATCGCGACTGCATCTACACCAATCGTATCATGCTGATCCATAAGGAATGCAAGCTTGAGCTTTGTGCCTACACCATCTGTGCCCGATACGAGGACCGGCTGTTTGTAATTCAGCTCTGAAAGATCGAACATGCCGCCAAATCCGCCGAGGCTTCCCATAACGCCTTTTCTCATTGTTTTAGCTACATGCTTTTTCATTCGCGAAACGGCTTCATAGCCAGCTTCTATATCAACGCCTGCCTGCTTGTATGCGTTTGACATCACACATTCCCCCGCTCTTATTTCGTCATTACTTCTTCCTTTTCATGAGGCAATTCAGTATCTGGATAAATTTCTGTCGGATATTTCCCTGTAAAACAAGCTAAACATTGACCGCGGCGCTCTCCTTCATAAGGGCGTCCAATTCCTTCAAGCAGCCCTTCTACACTTAGGAAAGTCAGCGTGTCAGCCCCAATTATTTCGCGAATCTCTTCCACTGAGTGGCTCGCTGCAATCAATTCTTCAGTTGAAGATGTATCAATTCCGTAGAAGCACGGATTGCTGATCGGCGGCGACGTAATGCAAACATGCACTTCCGTGGCTCCCGCTTCTCTAAGCATATTGACAATTCTGCGGCTCGTTGTTCCGCGCACAATGGAATCATCCACCATGACAACCCGCTTGCCTTCAACAACGCCGCGTACGGCAGACAGCTTCATTTTCACGCCCTGCTCTCTCAGAGACTGTGATGGCTGGATAAATGTTCTGCCGACATAACGGTTTTTGATTAAGCCAAGTTCATAAGGAATACCGGATGCTTCTGCATAGCCAATCGCTGCTGAAATACTTGAATCCGGCACACCTGTGACAACATCTGCTTCAAACGGAGCTTCAACTGCCATGCGTTTCCCAAGGTTTTTGCGCGCTGTATGAACATTAATGCCGTCGATGTTGCTGTCAGGTCTTGAAAAATAAATGTATTCCATGCTGCAGATCGCGCGGTTGACGTTCATGGAGAAGCGCTCTGAATGCAAGCCGTCATCGTTAATGATTAAAAGCTCTCCTGGTTCAACCTCACGAAGATATTCAGCACCGATAATGTCAAAAGCACACGTCTCAGATGCGACAACATAAGAGTCACCAAGCATGCCGATTGATAATGGGCGAAGACCGTTCGGATCCAGCGCAACCATCATTTCCGTTTCCGTCATGATTAAGAAAGCATACGCTCCTTTGATCATCGTCAGCGCATTTTTAATTTTATCCTTCATTGAGAAGTATCCGCTTCTCTTAATTAAGTGAGCAAGCACTTCTGTGTCTGATGTTGATTGAAAAATACTTCCCTGATTTTCAAGCTGATGTTTCAGCCCGTTTGCATTCACTAAGTTCCCGTTATGAGCAAGAGCCAGGCCGCCGCTTTCAGAACGGAAAAGAAGCGGCTGAACATTTTCAAAACCGCCTCCCCCAGCCGTCGCATAGCGAACGTGGCCGATGGCTCCTTTTCCTTTAATATCATTCAGACGGCCGCCGCTGAATACTTCTGTGATCAGGCCCTGCCCTTTTACACAAGTCAGCTTCTTCCCGTCCGTTGAAACAATCCCTGCACCTTCTTGACCGCGGTGCTGAAGACTATGCAAGCCGTAATATGTGACTTGCGGTGCCTCAGAGTGTCCCCAAATTCCGAACACTCCGCACTCTTCGTTTAATCCTCTGATTTCAGCAAGCATGGAATCGCCCCTCTCCAAGCTGTTTCAAGCGCGCTTACCTTAGATTGAATTAAGATTTCGCCTGTTTCATTCTTCACAGTGAAGGCTGCATCTTCTGTTACGCTTCCGATTAGTGCAGCATCTGTCATTTCTTCAAAAGCTGTCTGGTGTTCAGGCTTAACTGTCACGATAAAGCGGGACTGTGTTTCACTGAACAGCGCGGCAACTGCTTCGCCATTTACTGTGATGCTTGCGCCAAGCCCGTTCGTGCCGAATGTGCTTTCTGCAGCTGCTACTGCTAAGCCGCCTTCTGCTACGTCATGGGCAGAGGCTACTAATCCTGCGCGAATGGCTGCAGATAATTGCGCCTGGCGCTCTGCTTCAACTCCAAGATCCATTTCAGGTGCTTTGCCGAAAATCTTGCCGTGAACCATTTTTTGCAGCTCGCTGCCGCCAAATTCAGCTTTCGTCTCTCCGATCAAGTAAATCAGGTCGCCTGCTGCTTTGAAGGATTGTGTTGTAATGTATTTTGTATCTTCAATGAGTCCAACCATCCCGATAACAGGTGTCGGATAAACAGCTGTTCCGTTTGTTTCATTATAAAGCGATACGTTTCCGCCAATTACCGGTGAATTCAGCACACGGCATGCTTCACTCATGCCATCAGCTGCTTTTTCGATTTGCCAGAAGATCTCTGGCTTTTCAGGATTCCCAAAGTTCAGACAGTCTGTTACTGCAAGAGGTCTTCCCCCTGAGCAGACGATATTGCGTGCTGCTTCAGCAACTGCAATCATGCCGCCAACCTCAGGATCGAGGTAAAGATATCTTGAGTTGCAGTCTGTTGTCATCGCAAGTGCTTTATTTGTATCGCGAATACGGAGAACCGCTGCATCAGATCCAGGCGCTACAACCGTATTTGTGCGGACCATGTAGTCATATTGATCATAAACCCATTCTTTGCTCGCAATTGTCGGCTGTTTTAAGAGGTTCTCAAGTGTTTCTTTCAAGTCGCCCACTTCAGGCGTGCTTGCTTCCATCTCCTGGAACTCTTTGTAATAAGCCGGCTCAGCAGATGGCTTGTGATAGACGGGTGCTTCTTCAGCCAATGCATCAACCGGAATTTCTACAACAACCTCGCCTTTATGGAGAAGGCGGAGCATTTTATCATCTGTTACAACCCCGATTGCTTTTGCTTCAAGCTCATATTTGTCAAAAATGTCGGTGATTTCTTTTTCGCGGCCCCGTTCAACGACTAATACCATCCGCTCCTGTGATTCTGAGAGCATCATTTCATAAGGTGTCATTCCTGCTTCACGCTGCGGTACTAAATCTAAATTCATCTCGATGCCTGAACCTGCTTTGCTCGCCATTTCAGCAGTCGAGCTTGTAAGTCCGGCTGCTCCCATGTCCTGAATGCCAACAAGAGCATCGCATTTTATAACCTCTAGACAAGCTTCAAGCAAAAGCTTTTCCATAAACGGATCGCCTACTTGGACAGCAGGGCGTTTTTCATCTGATGCATCTGTCAGTTCTTCTGATGCAAATGTAGCGCCGTGAATACCGTCGCGGCCTGTTTTAGCGCCCACATACATCACGGTATTGCCGATTCCTTTTGCTACACCTTTTTTTATATCTTCATGGTTGATTAAGCCCACACACATCGCATTTACAAGCGGATTTCCATCATAAGAAGGATCAAACTGAATCTCTCCTCCGACAGTAGGAATACCGATGCAGTTTCCGTAGCCTGCAATACCTGCAACAACTTCTTCAAACAAATAACGAACGCGAGGAGATGTTAATTCCCCGAAGCGCAGAGAGTTTAATAGGGCAATAGGACGCGCACCCATTGAAAAAACATCACGGATGATTCCGCCTACGCCTGTTGCTGCCCCTTGATAAGGTTCAATCGCGGAAGGGTGATTATGGCTTTCGATTTTAAACACAACTGCCTGCTCGTCTCCAATATCAACGATCCCTGCACCTTCGCCAGGTCCTTGAAGAACATGCTCGCCTGTAGTTGGGAACTTCTTTAAAACAGGCTTGGAATTTTTATAGCTGCAGTGCTCTGACCACATGACAGAGAAAATACCGAGCTCTGTATAATTCGGCAGGCGTCCCATAATCTTTTCAATCATTGAAAACTCATCATCACTAACGCCCATTTGACGGTAGATTTTCTCTTCTTTAATCATTTGCTGTGTTGGTTCAAGCAGTAGTGACATGAGATTCCCTCCAGTTTTTCACGATCGATTTAAATAGGTTCAGTCCGTCCGCGCTTCCAAGCAGTGCATCAACTGCACGTTCCGGATGCGGCATCATTCCAAGAACATTTCCGCGCTCATTGACGATTCCCGCGATATCTTCCAAACTTCCATTTGGATTGTTTTCATATGTGAAGACAATTTGATTGTTTTCTCTTAATCTTTCTAAAGTCAGCTCATCACAATAGTAGTTTCCTTCACCATGTGCGATTGGAACAGAGATGGCCTGCTCTTTTTCATAGGCAGAGGTAAACATTGTTTTTTCATTTTGAACAATTAGCTTTGTCGGACGGCATATGAATTTCAAGTTTTCATTGCGCTTCATCGCACCAGGCAATAAACCTGCTTCAAGTAAAATCTGAAACCCGTTGCAGACGCCAAGAACCGGCTTACCCGCTTCAGCAGCTTTAACAACTTCCTTCATGACATTTGCAAAACGTGCAATCGCACCGGAACGAAGGTAATCTCCGTATGAGAATCCCCCTGGAAGGAGAATGCCGTCAAAACGGCTTAGATCTGCTTCATCATGCCAAACGTATTCTGCTTCTTCTCCAAGCTCATCTTTGACAGCGTGGAACATATCGATATCACAGTTTGATCCCGGAAAAACGATGACGGCGAATTTCACTGTGCGACAACCTCCTCCACCTCATAGCGATAGTCTTCAATGACTGTATTTGCAAGCAGCTTTTCGCACATTTCACGAACCGTTGCGTCCAGGTCACGCTCAGTCTTTTCAATCGTAAGCTCCATGTACTTTCCGATACGAACATCGTTAACCTCTTTGTAGTTCATGCTGTGCAATGCGTGCTGTACCGCGCTTCCCTGTGGATCAAGAACGCTTTCTCTGAGTGTAACGAATACCTTTACTTTGTACATGCTGTTTCTCCTCCTAAACGATTTAAAATTTCTGAGTATGCATCTGTTAAGCTGCCGATATCACGGCGGAAAACATCTTTATCAAACTTTTCATTCGTTTTTTCGTCCCATAACCGGCACGTATCAGGCGAAATCTCATCTGCTAAAAGCAGCGTGCCATCCTTTGTTAAACCAAATTCTAACTTGAAGTCCACCAGGCGGATGCCGCAGTCTTTGAAATGGCTGATTAAAACCTGATTCACTTTTAATGCCGCTTCCTTCAGCTCCTGCACTTGCTCTTTCGTTGCAGCTTCAAGGAGTTCAATGTGATCTTCCGTGATAAGAGGATCACCCAGATCATCATTTTTATAATAGAATTCTACAATTGGAGTTTTAAGCGGTGTTCCTTCCTCTATTCCAAGTCGCTTTGAGAGGCTTCCTGCCATGATGTTGCGGACTACGACCTCAAGCGGCACGATCGAAACCTCTTTGACAAGCTGCTCTGTTTGGGAAAGCCTTTTAATGAAATGACTTTCAATGCCGTTCTCAGCTAGCTTTTCAAACAGCAGCGTTGAGATTTCATTATTCAAACGGCCTTTTCCTTCGATTTCAGCTTTCTTCTCACCATTGAAGGCTGTTGCAGAGTTTTTATATGAAACTAGTAAAACAGCATCTTCATTTGTGCGGTAAATTTGCTTCGCCTTGCCTTCATAAAGCAGGTTCAACTTTTGAATAGTCATGAAAATCCTCCTAATAACGACAGAATATTGGGAACTATCGAAGTGCGGAATCGCCCGGTTAGCTCAGGCATGGCAGATAAGGATTTGGCAGTAAAGGCGCTTTTTGCCTTTGCTGACGAATCCGTTCTGGCCGAGGAGTTGGGCGATGCAGCCGGACACCATCGAAGTGCTTCTTTAAAAAAGAGGCAAATAAAATATTTACCTCATTGTTTTTTTGATTCAGCTTATAGACCTAAACGGTCAAAAATCGTATCTACACCTTTTAAGTGGTAGTTGTAATCAAAGCAGTCATCAATCAGTTCACTTGATAGACGGTCTGTGATCGTTCCATCCGCTTCTACCAGGCTGCGGAATGGCACTTGTTTTTCCCATGCTTCCATCGCTTTTGGCTGCACGATATCATAAGCCTGCTCCCGTGTCATACCTGAATCAATCAAGGCAAGAAGAACGCGCTGTGAGTAGATAAGGCCAAGTGTGCGGTCCATGTTGCGCTTCATGTTTTCAGGGAAGACCGTCAAATTCTTCACGATGTTGCCGAAGCGGTTCAGCATGTAGTTTAATGCAATGGTTGCATCCGGCAGAATGATTCGCTCTGCAGATGAGTGTGAGATGTCGCGCTCATGCCATAGAGGCACATTTTCGTAAGCAGTCATCATATACCCGCGGATGACTCTTGCAAGACCTGTCATGTTTTCAGAACCAATCGGGTTGCGTTTGTGAGGCATTGCTGAAGATCCTTTTTGGCCTTTTGCAAAGAATTCTTCAACCTCGCGTGTTTCACTCTTTTGAAGACCGCGAACCTCTGTTGCGAATTTCTCAATTGAAGTTGCGATTAATGCAAGTGTGCTCATATAATCAGCGTGACGGTCGCGCTGCAATGTCTGAGTAGAGATTGGAGCTGCCTGCAAGCCTAACTTTTCACACACATATGCTTCAACAAATGGATCGATGTTCGCATATGTACCAACTGCGCCGGACATTTTTCCGAATTCAATGCCTTCTGCTGAACGCTTGAAGCGCTCTAAGTTGCGTTTCATTTCCTCGTACCACAGGCCAAGCTTAAGGCCAAACGTCGTCGGCTCAGCGTGTACACCATGTGTACGGCCCATCATGACTGTGTATTTGTGTTCAATCGCTTTGTTTTTTAAGATCTCAACAAAGTTTTCAATGTCTTTTAAGAGAATATCGTTAGCCTGTTTTAAAAGATAAGAAAGAGCTGTATCAACTACATCTGTAGAAGTTAAGCCGTAATGCACCCATTTTCTTTCGTCTCCAAGCGTTTCAGAAACGGCTCTTGTAAAAGCAACCACATCGTGGCGTGTTTCTTCTTCAATCTCTTTGATGCGGTTAATATCAAATGAAGCGTTTTGACGAAGCAGCTTTACGTCTTCCTTTGGGATGTGCCCAAGCTCAGCCCATGCCTCGCATGCAAGAATTTCAACCTCAAGCCAAGCTTTAAAACGGTTTTCTTCCGTCCAAATTGCACCCATTTCAGGTCTTGTGTAGCGTTCAATCATTGATAAATCCTCCGTTCTATTGTTGAGCCCATAGTTTGTTGATCTCTGTTTCCGTCTGATCTATTGCCTCTGTTAAAAAAGTGACGTGGCCCATTTTCCGTCTGTGCTTCGCCTCTTTTTTACCGTACAAGTATATCTTACCTTCGCGGAATAACGAAAGATTATTTAAAACAAGCGGCATATGTTCGCCTAAAACGTTGACCATCAGCCCAGGATGCAGCAGTGCCGGCTTTCCGAGCGGCAAATTGCATACAGCTCTGATGTGCTGCTCAAATTGATCCGTCTCGCAAAGATCGATCGTGTAATGACCGGAATTGTGCGGCCTTGGAGCAAGCTCGTTTATAAATACTTCACCGTCTTCTGTCACAAACATTTCAACAGCAAGTGTCCCGACCAGGCTAAAAGCTTTTGCAAGCAGGTCTGCCTGTTTTCTTGCATCTTCAGCAACCTCTTCCTGTATTCTTGCAGGCACGATGCTTTGATGTAGGATATTGTTTACATGGATATTTTCTGCAATTGGTAATGAGCTGATCTCTCCATCAGAATTTCTGGCAACAATCACCGAGATCTCTTTTTCAAAAGACACCCACTTTTCCAAAATACATGTACCGCTGTTTAAAAGCTCTGCAGCTTCAGGTATATCGCTTTCCTGCCTGATTACAGCCTGCCCTTTACCATCGTAGCCACCTCTGCATGTTTTCAAAACACATGGATACTGAAGTTCTTGCACAGCAGCGGAAAGTTCTTCTGCTGTTTTGACAATCCTGTAGTCTGCAACCTTGCAGCCCGCGTCTGTAATCGCCTTTTTCTCTGTCTCGCGATCTTGAGTTAAAGCGAGAAGAACAGAACCTTGAGGCAGGTGTGCATTTTCTTCAATCCATTTTAAAGCCTCGTAATCTATGTTTTCAAACTCGTAAGTTATCACATCACTAAGTTCAGCAAGCTTCTTTATCGCTGATAAATCATTGTATGAAGCAGTAATTTCATAGTCTGCAAGCTGTCCGCACGGTGAGTTCGGGGTCGGATCTAAAACAGCAACATCATATCCCATGCTTTTGGCAGCCACTGTCATCATTCTTCCAAGCTGTCCGCCGCCGATAATTCCAATTGTAGAACCCGGCAAAATCGTTTTGTTAGACAAGCTCATCACTGCTTTCCAGCACGTTTTTTTTCGTTCGTTCACGTCTTGTTTCCAGCGCTTCTGCAATCTCACCATTTGTTATCGATAAGATTTGTGCAGCAAGCAGCCCCGCGTTTACCGCTCCTGCTTTACCAATCGCAACTGTTGCAACCGGAACACCTCCGGGCATTTGAACAATTGACAACAGGGAATCCATGCCATTCAGCGCTTTTGACTGAACAGGCACTCCAATAACAGGAAGCGTTGTCTTCGCTGCTACCATGCCAGGCAAATGCGCTGCACCGCCTGCACCTGCAATAATAACCTTTAACCCTCTATTTCTAGCATCTTCTGCGTATTCAAACATATAATCAGGTGTACGATGCGCTGAAACGACTTTTTTCTCGTAAGTCACCTGCAGCTCATCTAAAATCTCGCACGCGTGCTTCATCGTTTCCCAGTCAGACGTGCTTCCCATAATAATCCCAACCGCTGCTTCCATTCTATATCCCACCTTTTTTATCCATAAAAAAAGCCCAGCATGCATCGCTTCTCTATAAGAGAAAGCAATACAAACCGGGCATCAGAACATTTTTAAAGAAAGCCGTTCCATGACAGGCTGAAAATTACTTTCCCTCATAGTCCAATAATTTACGGTTATCGGGTAGAAACTTTCGGGCCATATTCCCGACTTTATATGAGGTAAAATACATTCGTTTTCATATCCATGTTTATCATAACAGCACACTTGAGAAGTTGTCAACGCAAAATCGAACAATAATGTTTATCTAGACAAAAATGTTCGTATTTAGATCAGTTTTCCTTCAAAAACTATCTTTTTACCATAAGGTACCACTTCAATAGCACCATTTACCTTCTCTTCTTTAAAGATGGGCTCTTCCATTCTTCTTACAGGCATATATCCTTCTTTTTGCATATGGGAAAGACAGCTGTCAATCGTCTCGCCCTCAAGCACTTCGAACTTTCGCTTTTTAGGTTTATCCGTCATACCTCAATCTTGCTCCTTCTTACAGCCTTCACCCAGAAACCGCCATGTATGGTTTTGGGTTCAAAAGCAATAATAAACGCCTTCGGATCAAGCTCCTTAATCGCAGCATATAAATTCAGCTCATACCTGCGCGGCGTCAGAATCTGCATCGCCAAACGATCGCCCTCGCGCCCGTTCGCCATCCAGTCTGTCACACCATATCCGCGGTCTCTTAAAATCGCCGGCAAATCCTTCTCACTCTCTGTTGAAATCACATTAACTGTAATATACCCTAGAGCAAGCTTCTCTTCAATCTTCATCCCTACAACAACTCCAATGCCATAACCAACAGCATAAGCAATCAAGTTCTGAATCTCATTTAAATTATCGAGCACCAGCCCAAGGCCAATGACATAAATAACAACCTCAATCGTACTGATAAAAGCCGCTAAATACCGCTGACCCTTTAACGTCAAAATCATGCGTATCGTAAAAAATGATACATAAACAATATTGATGAGCAAGATGATGAACACCATCGTTACACTATTTGAAAGCAATCGACTTCCTCCTAACCTTGTTCAACCTTCTAATGAAGGTAACAGGTCATATCTTACTAAAGTTTCTGGAAAGACACAATGGGGGAATGGCGCGCGAGGATAAGTAAATGCCGATTCCGGAGAGTGAAACGGGACTTCTGGAGAGTTAGAGCACTCTAAAAAGGATAGTGGAACACGGTTTGCAGAGAGTAAGCTCGTAAAGCTCGTTGAAATGCGCGTTTGAAATGCTATTTAATAGATCAAATTCGCAAGGGCAGCTAGAAAAAGGACATTTTCAGAGTTATATACATGTAGATTGTGTCTTTTTATAATTTGGCCTTGGTCTGGAGCTTCTGCTCATTCATACACTGGATGACAGCAGCTTCCCCATTTATGCTCGTCTAAACTCCTTTTCTGCTCGCAAAGTAAGATTTATGCCCGATCAGCCAATTTATTTCAAACACCGGCATCATTTGAAATAAGTTCTCTCTTTTTCTATACAAAAAAAAGAACAGCATCTCTGCTGTTCTCCTTTTATGCGTGCCTGGCAACGTCCTACTCTCACAGGGGGAAACCCCCAACTACCATCGGCGCTAAAGAGCTTAACTTCCGTGTTCGGCATGGGAACGGGTGTGACCTCTTTGCCATCATCACCAGACAATATGCAATTGAAGAAAGAATGTTATTCTTTCAAAACTAAATAACGTATGATAACAAGATTCACTTAAATGTTACACTTTATTAGACTGTGGTTAAGTCCTCGAACGATTAGTATCTGTCAGCTCCACACGTCACC
>NZ_WKKF01000004.1 GCF_009674765.1 Metabacillus idriensis
CGCCGGGGTGGCGGAACTGGCAGACGCACAGGACTTAAAATCCTGCGGTAGCTGACTACCGTACCGGTTCGATTCCGGTCCTCGGCACCACTTATTTCATATATGCGCCCGTAGCTCAATTGGATAGAGCGTTTGACTACGGATCAAAAGGTTATGGGTTCGACTCCTATCGGGCGCGCCATATACGGGAAGTAGCTCAGCTTGGTAGAGCACTTGGTTTGGGACCAAGGGGTCGCAGGTTCGAATCCTGTCTTCCCGACCATTTCCAACTTTTAATTAGGGGCCTTAGCTCAGCTGGGAGAGCGCCTGCCTTGCACGCAGGAGGTCAGCGGTTCGATCCCGCTAGGCTCCACCAATTAAATAGAATTAATTGACTTTGTTCCTGGGGCGGTGTAGCTCAGCTGGCTAGAGCGTACGGTTCATACCCGTGAGGTCGTGGGTTCGACTCCCTCCGCCGCTACCAAAAAAGGACCTTTAGCTCAGTTGGTTAGAGCAGACGGCTCATAACCGTCCGGTCGTAGGTTCGAGTCCTACAAGGTCCACCATTCTATTTAGTCATTCGGAGGTATACCCAAGTCCGGCTGAAGGGATCGGTCTTGAAAACCGACAGGGGAGTCAAATCCCGCGGGGGTTCGAATCCCTCTACCTCCTCCATTTTTATTTTGATAAGTGGAATAGCTTACTTCAGCAAGCCGATTGATTCGCAGCATAATAATCGGATTAAATGAACTTAATTAATATTGTCGCGGGGTGGAGCAGTCTGGTAGCTCGTCGGGCTCATAACCCGAAGGTCGCAGGTTCAAATCCTGTCCCCGCAACCAAATGGTCCCGTGGTGTAGCGGTTAACATGCCTGCCTGTCACGCAGGAGATCGCCGGTTCGATCCCGGTCGGGACCGCCATTTTACTTGATGTACGGTTCAGTAAAGATTTAATTTCTACAAATGGCTTGGTAGCTCAATCGGTAGAGCACGATCGAATTAGCTCCAAAGCTTAAGCATCAGCGCACAAATTGATCCGCTTCTTGGCTGATCTTACTGAAATTTGGGCGAAGGTTTCAAGAACAAAAGCATGATTGTATGACTAACTTTTAAATGGCTTGGTAGCTCAGTCGGTAGAGCAAAGGACTGAAAATCCTTGTGTCGGCGGTTCGATTCCGTCCCAAGCCACCATTTACTTTAATGTTGTAAATGCTAAACAAATATAATAGTGGCGGTTGTGGCGAAGTGGTTAACGCACCAGATTGTGGCTCTGGCATTCGTGGGTTCGATTCCCATCAGTCGCCCCATTTTTATATTCATTTTGCGGGTGTAGTTTAATGGTAAAACTCTAGCCTTCCAAGCTAATGTCGTGGGTTCGATTCCCATCACCCGCTCCATAATGGGCCTATAGCTCAGCTGGTTAGAGCGCACGCCTGATAAGCGTGAGGTCGATGGTTCGAGTCCATTTAGGCCCACCATTTCTGTTTTGGAGAAATAAGGTTTCAATATTATTCCGCAGTAGCTCAGTGGTAGAGCTATCGGCTGTTAACCGATCGGTCGTAGGTTCGAGTCCTACCTGCGGAGCCATATTCTGGGGAAGTACTCAAGTGGCTGAAGAGGCGCCCCTGCTAAGGGTGTAGGTCGCGTAAGCGGCGCGAGGGTTCAAATCCCTCCTTCTCCGCCAGAAAGCCTTGTTTTTGGCCCGTTGGTCAAGCGGTTAAGACACCGCCCTTTCACGGCGGTAACACGGGTTCGAATCCCGTACGGGTCATACTTGAAAGAGTGCTGCACTATGTGCAGCACTCTTTTTAATTGGCTCTGTTCGTAAATATTGTTGCTATTAGACTAAATGTTAAAAACTTTAAGTGGATTGTAGCGAAAGGAACTTGATTCCTGCGGGAAACAGAGGGAAATGATTGATTCCGTTTTGCAGCCACCTTACTGAATTTTTGTCCTCATACAGCGTAATTGATTCCGTTTCGCAGGCGCCATTCTGAATTTTTGTCCTCATACAGCGTAATTGATTCCGTTTCGCAGGCGCCATTCTGAATTTTTGTCCTCATACAGCGCATTTGACTCCATATCGCAGCTGCCATTCTGAATTTTTGTCCTCAGACCATACAACCCTCAGGCAAGCCGGGTAGGCTCCCAGCAGGACCGCGGAAAGCAAGTTCCTGCAGCGGAAAAAAGTAACGGACAACATTTATACTCGAAAACAACAATCTATGAGAAAACAGCCTTTTAATTTTAAAAGATGTGTAAGAGGATCTTTTAAGCAGTACTAATGCTTAAAGATTCACCCCCTATCTCCTATCCTTTCTCTGCGCCTGTATGGAACCTCTTCTAACTAACCCATCAGTCATTATTCTACAAACAATAAGCTCTTATAGTTGCCTTTGGCCATTTATGCAAGTGCCTTGATGAAGGAGAGTACGAAGTTCAATGCTGATTAAGATGAAAGCCACTTAACTCTTAACTTTTAACTAGTCTCCAACTATCTTCCAAAGCTCTCTAACTCCCCATTAACCTCTTAACTAAAATCTTCAGAAAAAAGTCATGTAAAAAAATGATTCATTTTCTTTTTCAAGAACTTAAAATATATTTTCAACAAATAATATAAATCTTTATAAATACTTTATGAAATAAGGTTTGAGATATCTCTGAGAGAGGTATAAGTAATGGTAATAAAGAAAAAACGAAAATGAAGAATAAAAAGATTTCGACAATTCTTACTCATTTTGTCGAATTAACTATTTTTGTGATATAACTTACTCAAAATACACAATTAGAATATCCTGTTAGAAATTCCTGTATTTTCTTACGTATATTAATTTTTTAGTATATTTGACTGATGTTCATTTCGCCAAATTCTTCGATTATCCTTATTTCTTTCGTTTCCTCATTCGACATCATTTTAAAAGAATAGTTTTTTGAAAAATGAATAATGATTCATGACATATCATGTCAATAAGTAGAAGCGCTTACAAAAAAGGTAATCCTTCCTTCTGATTGAAATTAGAATTAAGATAAACTTATAGAAAGGGTGATTAGGAATGAATCTTGCTACGCCAACTGATTTTGAGGTTCATCTTTTCCATGAGGGAAATTTGTTTAAAGCCCATGAATTATTTGGTGCTCACAGCAGCGTACGGAACGGTGTTTGCGGTACTGTGTTTACTGTTTGGGCTCCTCATGCGCTTGAGGTGCGGGTTGCAGGTGATTTTAATCACTGGGACGGCTCGAATCACAAGCTAGAAAGAGTGAATGATCAAGGTATCTGGTCTGCTTTTATTCAGGATATAAAAGAGGGTGACCTGTATAAATACGAGATTATTACACAGAAAAATGAGAAAATTCTTAAATCTGATCCATTTGCCTTTTATGCAGAGGTGAAACCGAATACTGCTTCGATTGTTTATGATCTGGCAGATTATGAGTGGAATGATCAGAAGTGGCAGAAGAAGAAGCGTCAGAAGGAAATTTATAACCGGCCGATGTATATTTACGAGCTTAATATTTGTTCTTGGAAAAAGAAAGAGGACGGCAGCCTTTATACATATTTGGAGCTAGCGGATATTTTGATTCCGTATGTTCTCGATCATGGATTTACACACATTGAGCTTCTGCCTATTATAGAACATCCTTATGATCGTTCATGGGGATATCAGGGAACAGGATATTATGCGGCTACAAGCCGGTACGGAACTCCTCATGAATTAATGAAGTTCATCGATCTTTGTCATCAGAATAATCTTGGCGTCATCATGGACTGGGTGCCGGGCCATTTCTGCAAAGATGCTCATGGTCTGTATTATTTCGATGGGGAACCGACATTTGAATATGAGAGATATGAAGACCGGGAGAATGAGGTTTGGGGTACGGCTAACTTTGACTTAGGAAAGCCTGAGGTTCAGAGTTTCTTAATCTCGAATGCTCTTTTCTGGCTTGAAAAATATCATATTGATGGATTCAGAGTGGATGCAGTAGCGAACATGCTCTACTGGCAGAATACTGAAGAGCCTCATGAAAATCCGTTTGCAGTGAATTTCTTGAGAAAGCTGAATGAAAATGTATTTGCCTATGATCCTGGTGTTTTAATGATAGCAGAGGACTCAACCGACTTTCCTCTGGTGACATCACCTACCTCTGATGGAGGGCTTGGGTTTAACTACAAATGGAACATGGGGTGGATGAACGATATCCTCAAGTACATGGAAGCTCCTCCGGAACAGCGGAAGCACCTTCACCACAAGGTATCATTTTCACTGATTTATGCTTTTACTGAGAACTTTATCCTTCCGCTTTCACATGATGAAGTGGTTCATGGAAAACGTTCACTTCTGAATAAAATGCCGGGGGATTATTGGCAGAAGTTTGCCCAGTATCGTCTGCTTCTCGGGTATATGATGACTCATCCAGGAAAAAAACTGCTGTTTATGGGCGGCGAATTTGCCCAGTTTGATGAGTGGAAGGATCTTGAGCAGCTTGATTGGGTGCTTGATGATTTTGACATGCATCAAAAGGCAAGAACCTATTTCAAGGAACTCCTGGCTGTTTATAAAAGACAGCGTCCTCTGTATGAGCAGGATCACTCACAGGAAGGCTTTGAATGGATTGATGTGAATAATTCCGACCAAAGTATCTTTTCCTTTATCAGAAGAGGCCTAAAGCCTAATGAGCAGCTCGTTGTAGTCTGCAACTTCACACCGCAAACCTACCACGAATATAAAGTGGGGGTGCCGGCTGATACAAAATACATTGAAATCATGAACAGCGATGACACTGTATTTGGAGGATCAGGCCAGGTTAATAAGAAAGATCTTAAAGCACAAGAAGGCAGGCAGCATAATCAGCCTTATCACATATCAATGACCATTCCGCCTTATGGAATATCCATTTTACGCGCAGTTAAAAAACGAGAGGAGACAATCAACCATGGTGAAAAAAAAGTGCGTCGCAATGTTATTGGCAGGAGGAAAGGGTAGTCGTTTAAGTTCTTTAACGCAAAACCTTGCAAAACCAGCAGTGCCATTTGGCGGAAAGTACCGCATTATCGACTTTACTTTAAGCAATTGCTGCAATTCAGGTGTAGATACAGTAGGGGTGCTGACACAGTATCAGCCGCTTGTACTGAATTCTTATATCGGGATTGGCAGTGCATGGGATCTTGACCGCAAAAATGGAGGAGTTACTGTACTTCCTCCATACGCAGAGTCCTCTGAAGTGAAATGGTATAAAGGAACAGCAAGTGCCATCTATCAAAACCTTAACTATTTAAAACAATATGATCCAGAGTATGTACTGATCTTATCAGGAGATCACATTTATAAAATGGATTATTCCGAAATGCTGGATTACCATGTGGAAAAAGATGCTGACGTGTCTATTTCTGTAAAAGAAGTGCCATGGGACGAAGCAAGCCGCTTTGGTATTTTGAATACAGATGCAAATCTTGAAGTCATTGAATTTGACGAGAAGCCTCAAAATCCTAAGAACAATCTGGCATCTATGGGCATCTATATTTTCAAATGGTCCATTTTAAAAGAGTTCTTGGAAATGGATGAGCGTAATCCGTACTCAAGCCATGACTTTGGCAAAGACGTATTGCCTTTGCTGCTTGATGAAAAGAAAAAACTTGTAGCTTATCCGTTTAAAGGCTATTGGAAAGATGTCGGTACGGTTAAAAGCCTATGGGAAGCTAATATGGATCTATTAAATGAAGTGCCTGAGCTGGATTTGTTTGATAACAACTGGCGCATCTATTCTGTGAACCCGAATCAGCCTCCTCAATATTTATCAGAGGGTGCAGAAGTTACTGAGTCCCTTGTAAACGAAGGATGCGTGGTTTATGGAACCATTCACCATTCGGTCTTATTCCAGGGTGTAACAGTGGGGCAGCATTCATTCCTGAAAAATACGGTTGTCATGCCGGATGCGGTCATTGGCAATAATGTTTATATAGAAAATGCGATTGTACCATCAGGTTTAGTTGTACCGGATGGCATGGTCATTCGTTCGGATAAAGATATTGAAGAAGTCATTTTAGTAACGGAAGAACTAGTAGAGCAAACGGCAGGAGCATAACCGGTAAGTACGATGTGCAAACAGCAGAGAAATCCTATTTATTTCCGATGAAAATAAACTAATGCGAGAGGTGGAACAGCTATGAATCAAAGGATGCTGGGAATTATTGATGCAACAACGTATACAAATGCCATCGAGGACTTAACGGTGAATCGGTCGATGGCTGCTATTCCGTTTGCGGGGCGTTACAGATTAATCGATTTTGTATTATCAAATATGGTGAACTCGGATATTGACAGTGTAGCTATTTTTCCAAAATACCAATATCGTTCTCTGATGGATCATTTAGGGTCAGGCAAACAATGGGATTTAAACCGAAAGCGTGATGGGCTGTTCTTTTTCCCATCTCCGCATTTAAACGACCAATACAATGAATTTGGTTCGATCCGCCAGCTTTCAGATCACATTGACTATTTCTTGAGAAGCAAGCAGGAATATGCGGTGATCACAAACAGCTATACGGTCTGCAACATTGATTTCAAAGATGTTCTTGCGAAACATGTCAAAATGGGCTGCGATATTACGGAAATCCGTAAAGATGGCGAATCTTTGCATATGTATGTGATGTCGACGAAATTATTGCTGAATCTTATCCATGATAATAATCAAACAGGTTATAAAACAATTGGCCAAGTGATTATGGACAATACTCATAAAATGATGATTTGTGATTATGAGTTTGATGGATATGTTGCCATTATTGATTCCATTGAAAGCTATTACCGCCACAGCCTGGAAATGCTTAAGCCTGAGGTGTGGCAGCAGTTATTCCTTAAAAACCGTCCTATCTTAACTAAGGTGAAGGATGAGACGCCAGCAAGGCACGGACAGAATGCTGTTGTGAAAAATTCAATGATTGCAAACGGCAGCGTGATTGAAGGACATGTAGAAAACAGCATTATTTTCAGAGCTGTTCATATCGGAAAAGGAACGGTCATAAAAAATGGCATCATCATGCAAAAATCTCAGGTTGGAGAAAATTGCGTGCTTGAGAATGTCGTTCTTGATAAGGATGTAAAAGTGGGCAGCGGCATCGAATTAAAAGGATCTGCTGATCTGCCGATCGTACTTAGAAAAGGAACAGTACAAGGAGCGCTGATGAAATCGTGAAGGTATTATTTGTTGTATCGGAATGTGTCCCTTTTGTAAAATCCGGAGGTCTGGCGGATGTTGCAGGGGCGCTGCCCAAGGAATTAAAGCGTCTTGGCACGGATATTCGAGTGATTTTGCCTAAATACGGTCAAATTCCGGAGCGTTTCCGCTCAAAAATGAAAAAGATTAAGGATATTGTAGTCCCTGTCGGATGGAGACGCCAATATTGCGGGATCGAACAGCTGGAATTTGAGGGAATCACGTATTATTTCATTGATCATGAATATTATTTTAAGCGTGACTCTTTATATGGCCATTTTGATGATGGGGAGCGTTTCTCTTTTTTCTGCAGAGCGGTTTTGGATTCGATTAAAGCAGTCGAATTCCAGCCTGATGTGATTCATTGCCATGATTGGCATACAGGCATGGTGCCATTCCTATTAAAAGAAGAATACGCTTCTCAATCGTTTTATGAAAATATGAAAGCGGTTTTTACGATTCATAATCTGCAATTTCAGGGGATTTTCCCAAGAGATATCCTGCATGATTTACTTGGTCTTGATGACCGGTATTTTAATGCAGATCAATTGGAATTCCATGGCTTTGTGAACTTCATGAAAGCTGCTCTTGTTGCTTCAGATTTAATAACAACGGTAAGCCCTACTTACAAGAATGAGATCCAAACCCCGTACTTTGGCGAGCGTCTTGACGGGCTGCTGCGGGTGAAGGAAGCTTCTCTTGTGGGCATATTAAATGGAATTGATGATGCAATTTATAATCCGGGGGACGATCCATACATAGCGTTTCCATATGATGAGCACTCTGTCAAAAACAAAGCAAAGAATAAAAAAGAGCTTCAGAAGATGTTTGGCCTTCCGGAAAAAGAGGATACGCCTCTTCTTACAATGGTCACTCGACTAACGCAGCAAAAGGGCCTTGATCTGGTCGAGCGAGTGCTGCATGAAATGCTTCAATCAGATATGCAGATTATCATCCTTGGAACCGGAGAGAAAAAGTTCGAGGATTTCTTCAGGCACATGGAGTGGCTGTATCCTGATAAGTGCAAAGCATACATCGGCTTTGATGAGCCGCTTGCACACCGCATTTATGCAGGCTCGGATTTCTTTTTAATGCCTTCTCAGTTTGAGCCATGCGGTCTTGGCCAGCTGATTGCTCTAAGATACGGATCGATTCCGATTGTCAGAGAAACTGGCGGCCTGAATGATACCGTGACTTCTTACCGCGATGATACAGGCGAGGGGAACGGCTTTACGTTCACGAACTTCAATGCTCATGATATGATGAACACCGTTAACCGGGCATGCACGATTTATAAGAATAAAACCATTTGGAACAGCCTTGTCAAAACAGCTATGAAAGAAGACTACAGTTGGGCGCAGTCTGCGTTTAAATATAACCAGCTTTATGCTGATTTAATGACTAGGAGTGGGAGTCATGTTCTCTAACAAAAATGAATTTAAAGACAGTTTTCTAAAGCGCTTGGAAATGAGTTATGGAAAGAAATTCGCTGAATCAACAAAACGTGATCAATACCAAACGCTTGGGAATATGGTGAGAGAACATATCAGCAGCAATTGGATCTCAACGAACGAATGGAACCGGGCAAGCAACAACAAGCAAGTTTATTACTTGTCAATTGAGTTCTTGCTAGGGAGGCTGCTCGGACAAAATCTTTTGAATTTGGGCATTCGTGAAGTTGTGCTTGAAGGATTCGCTGATCTTGGAATCGATCTTGAGGAGATTGAAGAAAGCGAAGCAGATGCAGGGCTGGGCAATGGCGGTTTAGGCCGCCTTGCTGCTTGTTTTCTCGATTCGCTTGCTTCATTAAATTTACCTGGACATGGCCTCGGCATCAGGTATAAACATGGTCTTTTTGACCAAAAGATTGTAGATGGCTATCAGGTAGAATTGCCTGAACAATGGTTAAGGCACGGAAATGTATGGGAAGTCCGCAAGCCGGACCAGGCAATTGAGATTCCATTTTGGGGTAAGATTGAACATTCACACGAAGATGGAAAGCTTGAATTCCGACATGTTCAATCTGAGAATATTATGGCTGTACCTTATGATATGCCTGTTATTGGCTATGAAACAAGCACAGTTAATACATTAAGGCTGTGGAACGCTGAGCCGGCTCCACATCCGCCTCACCGTGATGTACTTGCTTATAAACGCGAAACAGAAGCAGTATCAGAGTTTTTATATCCGGATGATACACATGATGAAGGAAAGATTCTGAGGCTTAAACAGCAATATTTCCTAGTTTCTGCAAGCCTGCAGTCCATTGTCCGGTCATACCTTAAAAAGAATGATACCCTGCATGAATTTCATAAGCATGTTGCCATCCATGTAAACGATACTCATCCCGTTCTTGCCATCCCAGAGCTGATGAGAATTCTGCTTGATGAAGAGCATATGGAATGGGAAGAAGCATGGAATATTACGTTTAATACAATATCTTATACAAATCATACGACTTTATCAGAAGCACTTGAAAAATGGCCCTTGCATATCTTTAAGCCGCTGCTTCCAAGAATCTATATGATTGTTGAAGAATTAAACGAGAGGTTCTGCAAAGAATTATGGAATCGTTTCCCTGGAGACTGGAATCGTATTGAAAATATGGCGATTATCGCTCACGGCGTCGTAAAAATGGCCCATTTAGCAATTGTCGGAAGCCACAGCGTCAACGGAGTTGCAAAGATCCATTCTGACATTTTGAAAAACCGTGAAATGAAACTTTTTCATCAAATTTATCCTCAAAAGTTCAACAACAAAACAAATGGCATCACACACCGCAGATGGCTGCTTAAAGCCAATCCAGAACTGACCAATCTCATTACCGAAACAATCGGAACCGACTGGATTACAAACCCGCACCTCATGATTGAACTAAAACGACATATCTATAATCCACTATTAAAAGAAGAATTTGCAGCCGTTAAACGGAAAAGAAAAGAAATTCTTGCAGATATTATTGAAAAGAAAACAGGAATTTCCGTTGATAAACATTCAATCTTTGATGTTCAGGTTAAGCGTCTGCATGCTTATAAACGCCAGCTCTTAAACGTGCTGCACATCATGTATCTGTATAACAGGCTGAAAGAGGATTCCAATTTTACGATTTATCCAAGGACGTTTATTTTTGGAGCCAAGGCATCCCCAGGCTATTATTATGCTAAGAAAATCATTAAGCTTATTAACTCGCTCGCTGATAAAGTAAACAGTGATCCGAAAGTTTCAAAGATGATGAAAGTCATTTTTATGGAAAACTACAGGGTCTCACTTGCTGAGCATATTTTCCCTGCGACAGATGTCAGTGAACAAATCTCTACTGCCAGTAAAGAGGCGTCTGGAACGGGCAATATGAAATTCATGATGAACGGTGCGCTCACGATGGGAACATTGGACGGGGCGAACATTGAAATTTTAGAAGAAGTAGGAAAAGAGAACATCTTCACCTTTGGCTTGAAGGCTGATGAGGTTCTGAACTATTACGAAAATGGCGGATATCGCTCATCTGAATATTATCATCATGATTTGCGGATCAGACAAGTGGTTGATCAGCTCACAAACGGATTCTTTCCTGATACCGAAGATGAGTTTGAAGCAATAAAAGATTCCCTTCTTTATGAAAATGATCAATACTTTGTACTGCGTGATTTTGCATCCTATGTGGATGCTCAGGAGCAGCTTGAAAAAGCCTACAAAAACCAGGATAAATGGCTTGAAAAAGCCCTTCTTAATATTGCGCACTCAGGCTATTTCTCAAGTGACCGGACGATCCATGAGTATGCTGATGGCATTTGGGACATACAGCCGATACCTGTTATCCATTAAGTTTTTGAAAACCCGCTTGTTGAGCGGGTTTTCTGCTGTCTGACTTTTGGGAATCCCGCTACCAAATCAGGTTAATTAGCCTTTATCGCAAACATGTGAGAAAGCTGCTGCTTTGCCAAGATTATTTAAAATAAGATAGACGCATGAATTGTACATGCGTCTATCATAAAGATAAGAAGGTATAAAATTTTGCGCTTTGATGTCTAGCTCCACCTCCTAGCCCCTCGGCCAGAACAAATTCCCCCAAAAAGGCGGGACCCGGCCTTTTCGGGAGAATTCTCATATGTCTGTCGGGTCTAAACAGTAGGTTCCGCTTTTCTTGATGTCTAGCTCCAACGCTCAGGCTCCGAAAATATTGGCAAAAACCGCCTTTTCTGTCGGATCCTTATCTGTCATGCCTGCGCTAACCGGGCGCTTGCGATTTTCTTATTAACGGTTATCCCCATCAAGCAATCGTCCAAGTCCGCCAAGGATGCTCCCTTCTCCTGAAGAGTGTCCGCCAGCACTTGGCGCATTTGCAAAAATACGGTCGGCAAGACGGCTGAACGGAAGAGACTGCACCCATACAGTCCCAGGCCCTTGTACAGTTGCAAAAAATAATCCTTCACCGCCGAAGAAGGCCGTTTTAACTTTCCCGACATATTCCACATTGTAGTTAACGTCTCTCGTCATCGCGACAAGACAGCCTGTGTCCACTTTAAGACGTTCCCCGGTTGCAAGCTGCCGTTTATGTATTGTGCCTCCCGCATGCAAAAAGGCAAGACCGTCTCCTTCAAGCTTTTGCATAATGAACCCCTCGCCGCCGAAGAAGCCAGTACCTAATTTTTTCTGAAAATCAATACCGACTGAAACGCCTTTTGCAGCACATAGAAACGCATCTTTTTGGCATACAACCTTGCCCTGCATTTCTTTTAAGTCGACAGGGATGATCTTTCCTGGATAGGGAGCTGCAAATGACACCTGCTTTTTGCCTCCCGCATTATTGGTGAAGACCGTCATAAATAAACTTTCTCCGGTAATGACACGCTTACCAGCACCTACTAAACGGCTCATCAAGCCTTTTTTCTCTGACCCATCTCCAAAGATGGTTTCCATATCAATGCCGTCATCCATCATCATCATTCCGCCGGCCTCGGCTACTACACTTTCACTTGGATCGAGCTCAATTTCAACAAACTGCATGTCATCTCCATAAATCTTGTAATCAATTTCGTGTGCGTTCAATAAGGTCACCTCTTTTCTTTTTTGTAAACATTCGTCATTAAGGAAGAAAACCCTTCCGATTTCCATTTATAATGAAAGGAGTTCTTCAAAAAGGAGATAAGCCTATGCCTGTCATTAAAAACACCATTTTCATTAAAGCGCCGATCGAGGTCTGCTTCGACCTTGCAAGAAATGTAGAGGTTCATACGAAAACGACCGAAAAAACAAAAGAGAAAGCGGTTGGAGGTATAACCTCCGGGCTTCTTGAAAAAGGGGATACAGTCGTATGGGAGGCTGTGCACTTCGGTATTAAGCAAAGGCTGACTGCCAAAATAACAGAAATGAACAGGCCTTATGAATTTACAGATATTATGGTTAATGGAGCTTTTAAGTCTTTCACTCACACACATACTTTCGTTGCTTCTGGCAATGAAACAGAGATGATTGATTACTTTGACTATCGGTCACCATTAGGTTTATTAGGCAAAGCCGCAGATTTTTTATTTTTAAAGAAATACATGAAAATATTTCTCTCAGACCGGACGGCAGAGCTGAAAAAAATCGCAGAAGCAAAATAAAACAGAGTCCCAAAGCAGGAACTCTGTTTAAGATTATAGGAAAAATAATAATTTTCGCCTTGATGTCAAGCTCCATCGCCTAATTCTTCTGTCAGAACGGATCCGCCTTTCGGAGCTGACCAGGACGATTCCGCTTTTATTATTCACTATAAGGTTCTTTTTCTGATGCAGGAAGGTCCCCGAAAGGAGTCATCAGCCCTTCTTCATCAAGTGTATGTTCATACTGTCTATGCTGTATGTTTGGATACACTGTTACATTCTTACCCTCGATATCTGTAGCTGCGAAGTTCTCATAATCTTCAACATACCCTGTTGGGTCATCGTTCTCCATGTACACGTCATTGTAGGAATCGACAGGATACTCCATGTCAGACGGAGTTTCAGAATTGCCGAAGCGTTCTACATCCTGATATGTGTCTTCTGCATCATAAGCTTCAGAATCGCTTTCATCGTATTCGAATTGTCCAAATGCCGGCTCAAGAATGCTTTCCTCAATCGGTCTTGAGCGGGAAATTGCCTGCTCCGGTGAATGTTCCTTGCAAGTTGTAGCAGTGGGAAGCACTTCAAGTCTTTCTTCTGGTATGTCAGTTCCGCATACTTCACAAACCCCGTAAGTTCCCTTTTCAATGGCTGCAAGTGCCCGGTTGATATCGCTTAATTCTTCCTCAACATGTTCATTTAATGCAATATCTTTTTCACGTTCATAAAGCTCTGTGCCTTCATCACCAGGGTGGTTGTCATAGCTTGAAAGCTCTCCGGTAGAATCGTGCCCGAAGCTTTGCTCGAGCCCGAAATGTTTGCTTTCCTGCAGGTGCTGCTCAATTTCTGCTTTTCTTGCGTCAAGCTGTGAGCGAAAGGAAGCCATTTGCCCGCTGTTAAGCATTCCATTCACGCTCCTTCCTTAAGAAGTAATTTCTTCTTTTTTTAGTATAAACAGAAAGGGCCAAATCATGATTGTAAATAATGCACAAAAAAACACGGCCCATCAAAGGGCCATGTAAAGTTTAGATTGTGCTAATGAATAAACCAAGTGCGAGCAAGAAGCCGAATTGAATATTTGTCTGAGCAGTTGCTTTCATTGCAGGCATCATTTCAAGCGGAAGTGATTTGCCGACGAATTTTTTTACGGCACTGTATGCTTTAGGTGTGCTGATTAAGACTAAAAGCGCCCAAAAGGACAAGTGGCCGAGTGCAATCATGATCAAGATGACCGCATATGAAGCAGCGAACATGGAAGCGAGGAAAATAATCGCTTTTTTGCGTCCAATCAGAATTGCCAGTGTTTTGCGCCCGTTTTCTTTATCGCCATCGAGGTCGCGAATATTATTTGACAGCATGATGTTTCCAACCAGGAAAGCGATCGGAATGGAAATAATGATGCTGATCGGTGATATCGTACCAGTTTGAATGTAATAAGCAAGCAGGATAATAACCATACCCATAAAGAAACCTGCAACAAGCTCCCCAAATGGAGTGTAGGCAATTGGCATAGGGCCTCCTGTATAAAAATAGCCTGTAGCCATGCAGATTAACCCGATAACAGCGATCCACCAAGTGGAGGTCATGCAAATATAAACACCTAAAAGTGCTGCGACGGCGAAGAATGCAAAGGCAAGGTTTAGAACTGTCTTTGGTTTCACTCCGTTTCTTACAATTGCTCCGCCGATTCCGACAGAATTTTCATTATCAAGTCCGCGCTTAAAATCAAAATATTCATTAAACATGTTGGTTGCAGCTTGAATTAAAATGGATGCAATCAGCATAGCTAGAAATAATAAGATATGAACCTGACCTTCATTTAAAGCAAGCACCGTACCGATTGTAACAGGAATAAAGGCTGCAGACAGTGTGTGCGGACGCAGCAGCATCCACCATACTTTCCAGCTTTTATCCGGTTTGATGGAAGGCACGTTTTGTGTAGTGTGCGATTGTGTATGCATTAAAGATTTCTCCCCTTTTTGTAAACCAAATGGAGCACGTTTGCTTCCCAGAATTAAGTGTAGGAAATTTACAATATTGTGTCAATCCTTTTACAAATGTTTGAACAATCATTTAATTCCCTGACCGGGAAATTTCTTCCGCAAGAGCTTTTGATTTTAATGTTGTCAGGGTAGTAATATAATAAGGATAATAGTCGTTATTTCTATTATACCATTTCTTTGTCCAAGTACTATTGACACCTCTTTCCTCTGAGGTGTATCTTAATATAAGCGATTTTTCGGTTTTGGAGGGATTTCCAATGATTACGGCATTAAAACATACATTTACGGAGATTATAAAGCGTGCTTTGGAGGAAGCGAGACAGTTTGATAAACCGGTCATATTAAGTCAGGTCAAGTCGTTGAATGATTCAATGAACCCCCTCCATTTTTATGCGGCTGGCGAGCGGCTTTTTTTAGGCGAGCGGTTTTATTGGGCAACTCCTGGTTCACGCTTTACGATTACAGGCTTGGGAAACGAATGCACAGTAGAGAATGATTCTGCTGAAAGCGATCGTTTCGGGCGGATTGAGTCTGATTGGAAACGCTTTAAAAAAATGGTGCATTACGAAGATGGTGCAAAATCTCATATAGGTACAGGCGCTTTATTATTCGGCGGTTTTTCTTTTGATCCGCATAACCGCAGAAACGAGCGCTGGAATAACTATCCTGAGGCGAAATTCTTTTTGCCGTCGGTTATGCTAACAGTAAAAGACGGTTTTTCTTTTCTGACAATCAATCGAGTCATTAAGCCGGATGATGATCTTGAATCATGTGCCAAGCATTTCACAACGATTGCTGGAGAAGTACTTACAGGAAAGGCAAGCACCGGGGAAGAGTCCGTGAACAATTACACTCTAAAAGAGGCGGATACGGGAAAATGGCTTTCAGCTGTACAGAAAGCTACAGAATTAATTAAAAGCGGTGAGCTGGATAAAGTCGTGCTGGCACGTGAAGTACAGTTAGAGTATGATCACAAAATTAATATCTATTCAACTTTAAGCAAACTGCAGACAGAGCAGCCTACAAGCTTTATCTTTTCTTTTGAAAATGGCCGGCAATCGTTCATTGGAGCAACACCTGAACGTCTGATTAAAAAGGAAAACAGCAGGCTGCTTTCAACATGTCTTGCTGGTTCCATTAAAAGAGGGAAGAGCAAGCAAGAAGATACGGAGCTTGGAACAGAGCTTTTAAATGATGAAAAAAACCTGATTGAGCACGCGATTGTTGTGAAAATGATCAAAGATTCGTTTGAGGAATGCTGCAGTGAAGTGGATGTTTCAGATGACCCGCAATTATTAAAAACGAAAAATATTCAGCATTTGTATACACCGATTGAAGGATCAATGAAAACAGGTTATTCCTTATTGAACTTAGTGGAGAAGCTCCATCCGACACCTGCCTTGGGCGGATATCCAAAAATGGCGGCTGTTGAGATGATCAGAGAAATTGAACCTATGGACCGCGGCTGGTATGCCGGTCCAGTAGGCTGGCTTGATGCTGAAAACAACGGTGAGTTTGCAGTAGCCATCCGCTCCGGCTTAATTGAGGGCGAGCAGGCAATCCTGTTTGCAGGATGTGGCATTGTTGCAGAATCCGATCCTCAAATGGAATATCAGGAAACATTGATTAAGCTGAAGCCGATGCTCTCTGCGCTGGGAGGAGTCAACCATGAGTGCAAATAAATCTTTAACCCTCTATGCAGCAAGTTTCGTTGATGAATTAACTAAAGCGGGTGTTCGGGATGCAGTTATTAGCCCTGGTTCAAGGTCAACGCCTATGGCCATGCTAATGGCTGAGCATCCTGATATCAACATGCATGTTCTGATTGACGAACGATCAGCAGGTTTTTTTGCCCTTGGCATGGCTAAGATTCAGCAAAGACCTGTTGCATTGCTTTGTACTTCAGGAACGGCAGCAGCTAATTATTATCCGGCAGTTGTTGAGGCATTCTATTCAAGAGTGCCTTTGCTTGTTTTAACAGCAGACCGTCCGCACGAGCTTAGAGATGTGGGGGCTCCGCAGGCAATCGATCAGCTGCATCTGTTCGGCCGCTATGCAAAATGGTTTGCTGATATGGCGATTCCGGAGCATACTGCTGAGCTTCTTCATTATGGAAGAACAATGGCCGCACGTGCAGCGGGCAAAGCCATTTCTTCTCCATCAGGACCCGTTCATCTTAATTTTCCGTTCAGAGAACCTCTCGTACCTGATTTAGAATGTGAGGATTTATGGACAAGCTTGAATAGCCGTCCTAAACAGGTTCAAGTAACAGCGGGTTCTACAGTTATTGATGTTTCCGAAGTGCAGCGCTTAGCTGATCTCATGTCAGAAGAAAAAAAAGGATTGATTATTTGCGGAGAGCTTCGCGATCCTGATTTCACTCAAGCGGCGGTAAAATTATCTTCAGTCCTGAAGTACCCGATTCTTGCAGATCCTCTTTCTAATTTAAGAACAGGTTCTCATGATCAATCATCTGTCATTGAATGCTATGATGCATTTATGAAGGATGAATACATAACAGAGCAGCTAAAGCCGGAAGTCATTATCCGGTTTGGAGCAATGCCGGTTTCAAAGCCGCTGTTTTTATTCTTGAAGAAATCGGCTGACATCCGTCAACTTGTTGTAGATGGACAAGGAGGCTGGCGGGAGCCGACCTTAATGGCCGCGGAAATGATTGAATGCAGAGAAAGCTGGCTGTGCAAGGAGCTTATCAAACAGGTCAAAACGCGGGAAGATACGGATTGGCTGCAGTCATGGCAGAAAGTAAATCTCATTTCGCGTGAGATAGCAGGCTCTGCTGAAGACAAAGGCGGCGATCTGTTTGAAGGAAATGTTTTCCGTGAATTGCAGCATGCTCTTCCGCAGAAGTGTCATCTGATTGCAGGAAACAGCATGCCAATTCGTGACTTGGATAATTATTTCCTGAATACGGAAAAGGAAATTGAAGTATTTGCGAACCGCGGAGCGAATGGAATCGATGGGATCGTATCTACAGCACTTGGAATGAGTGCGGGGGCCGGCACAGATCATCCCACTTTTTTAGTCATCGGCGACTTATCCTTTTATCATGATATGAATGGCTTGCTTGCTGCGAAAATGCACAAGCTCAATTTGACCATCATTCTTATTAATAACGATGGGGGAGGCATTTTTTCGTTTCTTCCGCAGTCAAAAGAAGAGAAGCATTTTGAAACTTTATTCGGCACGCCATCAGGTCTTGATTTTAAACATGCTGCCGATCTATACGACGCTGCCTATACATTACCTGCAACTTGGGAGGAATTCCGGGCAGCAGTGTCAGATGCTGTCATTAAAAGAGGTTTAAATATCATAGAGGTGCGCACAAATCGTCAAACCCGTGTCAGCATTCATCGTGAATTGATGAATCGTGTTTCCCAGGAAATAAGAGAGAAGATCTTAAAATGATGCTGACGATAAGAGGAGTATCCTATCATGTCGAAACATATGGAGAAGGAACACCACTAGTTCTTCTCCATGGATTTACAGGTTCAGCTGAAAACTGGCACCCCTTTCTGGCCATGTTCAGCCAATATAAAGTTATATTAATTGATCTGATAGGACACGGACAGACAAATTCACCTTCAGAATTTGAGCGCTGCAGCATGGAGGAATCTGTTAAGGATTTACATGCTATATTTGCAGAACTTCATCTTAAGAACTTCATTCTTGCAGGCTATTCTATGGGAGGCAGACTGGCATTAACCTATGCCGTTCTGCACCCTGAACGGATCACCAAGCTGATACTTGAAAGTGCCTCTCCTGGTTTAAAAACAGAGGCTGAGAGAATGAATAGAAGAGAAAATGACCGAAAGCTCTCTCAGTTTATTAAAGAACAGGGAATGGAATCCTTTATAGATTTCTGGGAGAATATATCGCTGTTTGCCTCTCAGAAAGCTCTGCCAGAGGCCGTTCAAAAAAAACAGCGGAGCCAAAGGCTGGAAAATGATGAGACAGGGCTTGCAAACAGTCTTTTGGGGATGGGGACAGGATCTCAGAAGTCCTTATGGGACAGCCTCGATACTCTAAAGATTCCCGTTCTGCTACTATGCGGAGAGCGGGATGAAAAGTTCTGCTTAATCGCAAAAGAGATGAAAGATTTGCTCCCGCTTTCGACATTTATTAAAATAATTGGTGCAGGTCATGCGGTTCATGTGGAACAACCGCAAATCTTTGGTAGAATAGTAAATGAGTTTATTAATTCGTAAACGTATTCATAAGGAGGCAGTACGCGAAATGACAGTAGAATGGATAGCAGAACGCAAGTACGAAGATATTTTATATGAAACGTATAATGGGATTGCCAAAATCTCGATTAATCGTCCAGAGGTACATAATGCATTCCGTCCAAAAACGGTAATGGAATTAATTGATGCCTTTGCTTATGCAAGAGATGACGCAAATGTTGGGGTCATTATATTAACTGGAACAGGCGGCAAAGCATTCTGTTCAGGCGGCGACCAAAAGGTGCGCGGACATGGAGGTTATGTTGGCGAAGACCAAATTCCGCGTTTGAATGTTCTCGATCTGCAGCGCTTAATCCGTGTGATTCCAAAGCCGGTTATTGCCATGGTGGCAGGATACGCAATCGGCGGAGGCCACGTGCTTCATATTGTCTGTGATTTAACAATAGCAGCTGACAATGCTGTTTTCGGCCAGACAGGTCCAAAAGTAGGCAGCTTTGATGCTGGCTATGGTTCAGGATACCTTGCCCGTATTGTCGGACACAAAAAAGCACGCGAAATCTGGTTCCTATGCCGTCAATACAATGCACAGGAAGCGCTTGACATGGGTCTTGTCAACACAGTTGTGCCTTTAGAAAAACTAGAAGAAGAAACGGTTCAATGGTGCGAGGAGATTTTAGAAAAGAGCCCGACTGCCATTCGTTTCCTTAAAGCTGCATTTAATGCAGATACAGACGGTCTTGCTGGCATTCAGCAATTTGCAGGAGACGCAACTCTGCTTTACTATACAACGGATGAAGCTAAAGAAGGAAGAGATGCTTTCAAAGAAAAACGCAATCCTGACTTCAAGCAGTTCCCAAGATTCCCTTAAACAACCTGCAGCAGCTTGATGATTTCATCAAGCTGCTTTCTTATAGTTTAGAATTTATTTAGTCTTTTTTTGCATCTATGTCTAGCGCAAGCGCCTAGATCCCCGGTCAGAACGGCTGTCGGGACCCGGCTTTTCTGTCGGAACCTTATCTGCCTGTAGGAGCAGGCCTTAGCTTGCGCTTTTCTAATATAAAGGCGGTGAACAATAATGAATACAATGCCCAATTGGTTAAAGCAGCGTGCCTATTTAACCCCTGACCGAATTGCGATGATGACAGATGAGAGAACATTAACGTTTCGTGAACTGCATGAACGGACAGAACAAATAGCATTTACATATCATCAGCAAGGAATCAGAAAAGGACAGCATGCTGCAATCCTTATGAAAAACAGTATTGAAATGGCTGCTGCCATACATGCGCTTACATACATTGGGGCAACAGCCGTGCTGTTAAATACAAGATTGACTGCCTCAGAGCTTGATTGGCAATTAAGGGATTCAGAAGCAGCGTTCCTCATTTGTGATGCAGCTCTTAATCAAAAATGGGAGAATCCAAGCTGGATTACACTGGATAGCGCAGAGCTTATAACAGCAGGAACACCTTCTGTTCAATATGAACATTCATTTCAATTAGATCAGGCAGCAACTATTATGTACACATCAGGAACAACCGGAAAACCGAAGGGTGTTCTTCAATCATTCGGCAATCATTATTGGAGCGCTGCCGGTTCCTCTTTAAACCTGGGCCTTCATCATGATGACAGGTGGCTTTGCGCCGTTCCTCTTTTTCATATCAGCGGACTGTCCATCTTAATGAGAGGTGTGATCTATGGAATGACCGTCATCCTCCATGAATCCTTTCATCCATCAAGAGCGAACCGCGAAATCATGGAGAACGGAGCAACAATCGTTTCCGTTGTGCAAACCATGCTATCTCAAATGATAGAAAAACTTGGAGAAGAAGAATATCCGGAGACTTTCAGATGCATGCTGTTAGGCGGCGGTCCGGCACCTATGCCACTATTGAAAGAATGTGAAAAGAAAAAAATCCCTGTCTATCAAACATACGGAATGACAGAAACCTCTTCGCAAATTGTCACGCTATCACCTGAGTACAGTCTGACAAAGCTTGGTTCAGCAGGGAAACCGCTTTTTCCCTGCGAGATTAAAATTATGAAGAACAATCAGGTTTGCCCCCCTTTAACAGAGGGAGAAATTCATGTGCATGGCCCGAATGTCACGAAAGGGTATTGGAAACGTGAAGCAGACATTCATAATGGATGGCTGCAAACAGGAGATATGGGATATTTGGATGACGAAGGATTTTTATATGTTCTTGACAGACGTTCGGATCTGATCGTATCAGGCGGCGAAAATATTTATCCTGCCGAAATAGAAGCTGCCCTGCTTTCTCACCCTTCGGTCAATGAAGCTGGTGTAACAGGAATGCCTGATGCAAAATGGGGACAGGTACCGCACGCATTCATTGCTGCAAAAGATGAAGTGAGTGAGGAAGAACTGATCGCCTATTGTTCAGCCTTGCTTGCAAAATATAAAATTCCAAAACGCATACATTTTATGAATAAGCTTCCTAGAAATGCTTCAAATAAATTAGTGCGCAGAAAGCTCGCAGAATTTCTTGGAGGTACTTATGATTGATGTGCAGGAAGTGACCCTTCATCATCTTGATATGAAACTCGTTACCCCCTTTCAATCCAGTATTGAAACAGTTTCTAAGAGAGAGAGCATACTAATTGAAGTACGTAATCGCAGCGGACAAATTGGATGGGGAGAAGTTGTTGCATTCTCTTCACCCTGGTACACAGAAGAAACGATTGGAACTTGTCATCACTTGCTGAAATCATTTCTTATCCCGGAGCTGCTTGCAAAACCATTTCAAGATCCGGAAGCATTCATTGATTCTTTTTCCTATATCAGAAGAAATCAAATGGCTAAAGCAGCAATTGAAGGTGCAGTATGGGATCTTCATGCAAAGCTTAAGGAAAAGCCGCTTGCAGCCATTTTAGGCGGTACGGCAAAGCAAATTGATTCAGGTGTTGTCGTAGGTCTGGCCTCAATGGAACACATGCTTGAAACAATTGAGAAGCATGTCAGCGATGGATATAAACGAATAAAAATAAAAATTAAGCCTGGATTAGATGCTGTTCTGCTTCATGAAATCAGAAGCCATTTTCCGGATGTTCCCTTAATGGCAGATGCCAACTCTGCGTATACGCTTGATGATATCAGCCTTTTAAAGCAGCTTGATGAATATAATCTCTTAATGATCGAACAGCCGCTTGCTCACGATGACATTATCGATCATGCAGTTCTTCAGTCTCAATTAAAAACACCGATTTGTCTTGATGAGAGCATTATTACGCTAAATGATGCAATAAAAGCGATACAGCTGGGCAGCTGCGGCGTCATTAATATTAAGCCGGGGAGAGTAGGCGGGCTTTTTGAATCGATAAAAATTCACGATTATTGCATGAAGCACAATGTTCCCGTTTGGGTAGGAGGAATGCTTGAGACAGGGGTTTCACGGGCACATAACATCGCTCTTGCAACACTTCCGAATTTCACGATACCCGGTGATATTTCAGCATCTGCAAGATACTGGGAAGAAGATATCATTTCTCCCCCCGTTACCGTGAATAATGGGAAAATAAATGTACCTGCAGGTCATGGGCTCGGATTTGAAGTAAATCGAAGCAAATTAGCAAAATACTGTACTCATATCGAACGTTTCACTAAAAAAAATTGATTTTTCTCTAGGACAAAAACCGATTTTAGCTCTGCAAAATTTGATTTTGCGGTTTTGTAAAACTTCGCTTTCCATGTTAAAACTAAATGGAATGATGCTAGAGACATCAATTCGACAATCAGCCCTCTCTGCTTCAATCTTTAGCCAGCTATTTAGGTAGCTGGCTCTTTTTTTGTCGAGAAAGAATGATTGACAGAAAGATTAAAATGCTTTAAATTGTTGCATATAGGCAAAAAAATTATACTCATCAACAAAACATGAAACAAGCTAACTTATTAGCACATGACCTAACTTTCTTTCATAAAATGGTTTTTGCGAAGGAAAGTCCTTTTTTTACTCAAAAATTTGCATCAGGGAAACATTTATTGACGAAGGAAAGAGGAGGAACAAGAATGAAAAAGAGATTATTAATGCTGATTTCAATCATTGCCCTGTCCGTTATGATGACAGCGTGCAGCCAGGGCGCAGCAAGCGGGGATGGAAACGGAACGATCAAGGTAACCACAACAACTGCGCAAATAGCGGATGTCACAAGAAACGTTGCCGGCGACGCTGCAGAAGTTCAGTCGCTAATGGGTCCAGGAATTGATCCCCATTTATATCAGGCATCACAGGGAGATATTCAAAAGCTGAATCAGGCAGACATTATTTTTTATAACGGTCTGCATTTAGAAGGCAAGATGGGTGAAATTTTCGAAAAAATGTCGAATGAAAAGCCTACAGTTCCAGTAGCAAGTGCCATCCCAGAAAATAAATTAATAAATGATAAAACGAACGCAAAGATACACGATCCTCATGTATGGTTTGATATCTCATTATGGATTCATACCGTTGATATCGTCGAAGAAGAACTCACTAAGCTTTCACCTGAAAATAAAGATGAATTTGCAAAAAATGCAGCTGCTTTTAAGAAAAAGCTCCAGGAAATGGATCAATATGCAAAAGAGCAGGTTCAGACCATTCCTGAAGAAAGCAGAGTCCTGGTAACAGCGCATGATGCATTTACTTACTTTGGAAACGCCTATGGATTTGAAGTGATGGGGCTGCAGGGATTAAGCACAGATTCTGAATACGGTCTCCGTGATGTGCAAAATTTAGTCGATGTACTGGTAGACCGTGAGATTAAAGCGGTATTTGTGGAAAGCAGTATATCAGAGAAATCGATTAACGCCGTTGTGGAAGGCTCAAAAAAGAGAGACCATGATGTGGTCATTGGCGGACAGCTTTATTCTGACGCCATGGGTGAAGAAGGAACAGAAGAAGGAACCTATTTAGGAATGTTTAAACACAATATCGATACAATTGTTTCATCATTGAAATAAGGCAGGTGTTTTACAATGAATCCAGTAACTGTTGAAAATTTGACAGTAGCCTATCACCGCAAACCGGTTTTGCAAGAGGTGGGGTTTGAAGTTCCGGAAGGAAAATTAATTGGAATAATCGGACCAAATGGAGCTGGGAAGTCTACTTTAATTAAAGCCGTTTTAGGATTGATTCCAGTGGCATCGGGAGAAGTTGAAATCTATGGCGATCATTATAAAAAACAGCGTAAACGCGTCGGATACGTCCCTCAGCGGGGATCAGTGGATTGGGATTTTCCGACGAATGCACTTGATGTCGTGCTGATGGGACGATACGGCCATATTGGCTGGCTCAAGCGTCCGGGGAAAAAAGATATCGAATTTGCCCGCGGATGTCTCGAAAAAGTAGGCATGCTCGACTTCGCTGACAGACAAATCAGCCAGCTGTCTGGCGGACAGCAGCAGCGTGTGTTCTTAGCAAGAGCACTTGCACAGGATGCAGATGTGTATTTCATGGATGAACCGTTTGTGGGTGTCGATGCAGCAACTGAAAAAGCGATCATTTCCCTTTTAAATGAACTAAAGGCAAGACAGAAAACGGTATTGGTTGTTCATCATGATCTTCAGACAGTTGAAGAATATTTTGACTGGGTTCTGCTTCTGAATTTAAGGAAGATTGCATTTGGTCCAACGAGTGAAGTCTTTACGATGGATAATCTTCAAAAAACATACGGAGGCAGGCTCACATTTTTACAGGACAAAAGTGTGCTTGTGGATGAAACAAAACAGGAGTGAGTGGATATGATGGAAGAACTATTCTATCAATTGCAAAATCAGAATACGCAGTGGGTTCTGCTTGGAACGATGCTGCTTGGGCTTGCAA
Source organism: Metabacillus idriensis (assembly GCF_009674765.1). Lineage (GTDB taxonomy): Bacteria > Bacillota > Bacilli > Bacillales > Bacillaceae > Bacillus_P > Bacillus_P idriensis. The sequence continues at coordinate 24,804 of NZ_WKKF01000004.1, forward strand.
GCGGGGTTCTCGGAAGCTTTGCTCTCCTAAGGAAACAAAGTCTGATAGGAGATGCAATGGCCCATGCTGCCTTGCCGGGTGTGTGTATGGCATTCCTGCTTTACGGGTCCAAATCCTTAGTTTGGTTTCTTGTCGGAGCAGCCATTTCAGGGATGATTGCTGCATGGCTTATCCAATTTATCATACAGAATTCCCGAATTAAAGAAGACTCAGCTTTAGGTCTTGTTTTATCCGTATTCTTTGGATTTGGAATCGTTCTGCTGACTTATATTCAGCACAACAGCGGCGGAAACCAAAGCGGCTTGAGCGATTTTATTTTCGGAAAAGCAGCTTCAATGGTCGGTCAGGATGTTCAGATCATTACTCTGATTGCAGCGATATTACTCCTTCTGACAGCTGTTTTCTTTAAAGAATTTAAGATTTTGACGTTTGACCCTCAGTTTGCAAAAGGAATTGGACTTCCAACAACATTTCTGAATGGCCTGCTCATGGTTTTAATTGTTTGTGCAGTTGTTATCGGACTTCAGACCGTAGGGGTCATTTTAATGGCAGCAATGCTTATAACACCTGCCATCTCAGCAAGATATTGGACAGATAAGCTTGGGCATATGGTAATTATTGCTGGAATCATCGGAGGTATTTCCGGGGTAGCTGGAACTTTCCTGAGCACAACAGTAAGAGGAATGGCAACTGGTCCTCTAATAATTGTTGCAGCTACATTGCTCTTTCTAATCTCACTGATTTTTGCACCAAAACGCGGGCTGGTTTCAAAAGCGTTAAAGCAAATCAAGCTGAGAAAAAGAACATCGGTTGAACAGCTGCTTCTGTCTTTTTATGATTTAACAGAAAGTGCAGGGGGGAAATATTCTGCTGTATCCTTTTCGCTGGACGAAATTGTGAATAAAAGAAAAGCAGCCAACAGTCTTGTCAGCAGATCATTAAAAGAGCTTTTGAAAAAGCGCCTGATCATGAAAGGAGAAGGGGATAGCTGGAGGCTTACAGAAAATGGCCTGCAGCTTGCCTATCATCTTGCTTTAAATCAGCGCCTTTATGAAATGTACCTTATGCATGAAATGGAGCTTGCCCAGCTTCAAATTACAAGCCGTGATGATGTTGATGTGGAAATGATGTCAAACGATATGAAGGATCGTTTAATGAACCTGTTAAAAGATCATCATAGAGAGCCGATGCTGCTGCCTAAGACGAAGAATAGCCTAAGCAGGAAGGAGTGGCTGTATCAATGAGTTATGATGCATGGATTTTACTGACAGGTTCTCTGGTCGGCATTACATGTGCGATGATTGGCTGTTTCCTGATCTTAAGGAAAATGGCCATGCTTGCAGATGCAATCAGTCATTCTGTCTTGCTTGGCATCGTAGGAGCCTATTTTGTCAGCAGAAGCTTAGATGGGATTTCAATGTTTATCGGTGCCGCTGTTGTCGGATTGCTTACAGCGTTTCTAGTGCAAATATTAAATGCTAAAGGTGTTCAGTCAGATGCTGCAATCGGAGTTGTTTTTACATCTCTCTTTGCCATAGGTGTTATCCTGCTTTCGTTATTTGGAGGAAACATCCATCTTGATGTCAATCACGCGCTGATGGGGGAAATTACATTTGTGCCGTGGGATACGATCACCATAGCCGGTGCTGATCTGGGGCCAAAAGCAGTATGGATGCTTGGTTCTGTCTTTATCGTGAATCTATTGCTTATCGTTCTTTTTTACAAAGAATTTAAGATTTCTTCGTTTGACCCTCAGATGGCAGTAGCAATTGGGATCCCAGTGCTACTCATTCATTACCTGCAAATGGGGATGCTCTCGATTACAACGGTTGCATCATTTGACAGTGTTGGTGCAATTTTGGTTGTAGCCATGCTTATTGTGCCTGCATCAGCTGCCTACCTGCTGACGGATAAATTGCTTCATATGCTGATCATCAGTTCAATTATCGGAATTTTATCAGCAGTATCCGGCTACTATGCAGCAACGTGGCTGAATGTCTCGATTGCAGGGGCAATGGCTACTGCTGCAGGACTGATCTTTTTCCTGATATTTATTTTTTCACCCTCACACGGGCTGTTATCGAAGCTTCTGTCAAGAAGAAAATTTGCCTCGGCCGAAGTTAGTGAATAAAATGATATGAATTGTGAATAAAAATGATTCTCATTATCAATAATAAAGAAAAAGGACAGCGAAAAGCTGCCCTTTCTTTTACAGATCATGAGGCTTAAAGGTTTTGCAGTCTGTTTCCTCGCTGCGGGAAGCAGTATCTCCTTTATGGCTGACTACATAGATGGCATCAGCTGTACACTGATTGCCATTGCCCCAATACTCACAGTTATTGACTTCACACTTTACTTCTCTTGGCATTTATCAAAACCTCCTTTAGTTTAGGGTTCAACAGTTAGTTTGCATGTTAGGCAGTTTTTCATACGCTTGATAAAAAAATAAGGTGCAGCCGCACCTTATTTTTTATGATTCATTTTGCTTCAGATACCGTTTGTCCTTCATAAATAAGCGCCAGAAGTAAAAGAACCCTGGAAAGAGAATTGAAAATCCAACGATGTAAGTGATAAACACGGCATGGAAAGTGTTGGGGTGGGTAAAGCCATCCTGGATGGACACATCAGGATACAGCATATAAGGCAGGTGTGCCCGTCCGTATGCATAGCTTGCAAGAAAGTATTGAATGGTTACAGCTACAACCGCGATTCTAGGTCTGCCAAGCGTTCTTTTATCTTTTTGCGACGGCAAAAACAGAGCACCCCCTGCAATCATAAACATCGCAACAGATCCAATCAGGAAAGGCAAATACTTCATCATGTTCATATAGAGCCAGTTTGCCTCAGTGCGAAGGGTCAGCATAATCAAAAAACCCATTACTAGGGATAACGGACCTAAGATTAGGGCATCACGCCTGTATACTTTGTAAGCTTCCGGTTCATTGGCCACATTTGAGTAATCAGAAAGCAGAAGCGATGACAGAAAGAGCGTGCTCGTAATCGCGAACCCGCTGAAGGCATAGGCATTTGGGCTTGTAAACAATTTGCCCAGCTGAAGCTGATGTGAACCGTTTACTACCTCAATAAACCCGCCATGAGTGATGGGCAGAACCAGCAATAAAATAGCGGGTATAATGAAACCGGAAATTCCGGAAACATAAGTAAGTGCTTTTTCATACCCTTTAGAGTAATGGGAGAATACAAGGAATCCGCTTCGAATCGCCAAAAGTAATAGGATGATGCTTCCTGGTATCAGCAAGACAGTGCCCAGAATAAACGTAGCGCCAGGGAAAAAGCTGAAAAGCGCTACGACAATAGCAACAATAAAAACATTCGTGACCTCCCAAGTAGGGGATAAATAACGATTGGCAATATTGGTTGCGTTCGTTTTTTCTTTGTTAATGTAGATCATTGACCAAAAGCCTGCTCCGAAATCCATTGTCGCCATTACAGCATAGATAAAAACAAATCCCCACACAACTGTAATGGCGAGCAGTGCATCTGTTGTAATCATTCAAGCAACGCCTCCATTTCTTTAATAAACACTGACGCCATCACCATCACCTGCGGACTTATCAAGTTCTTTTTCAACTGGATTTCGTTTGAAGTAATAGACCAGAACAAGAATGACAGCGAGTCCTAATACCGTATAAACAAGTGTGAAAAGAATAAAAAGGGTTCCGATTTGACCGGAGGCTGTCACTACATCTTCTGTTTTCAGTAAACGATATATAACCCAAGGCTGTCTTCCCGTGCAGGCAAAAATCCATCCAAACTCAATCGCAAGCATGGAAAGTATTCCCGAAGGAACAAATATGACGAGCATCCATTTAGGGAAGTGCGGACGCTTCAATATTTTGTACCAGAAGAATCCGAGAAGAGACAGGAAGATCAGCAGACTGCCGATTCCAACCATTGCATTAAACAGCGTATGTACAAACAGCGGGGGCCAATATTCCTCAGGGAAATCATTCAAGCCAATAACCTCCGTTTTAAAGCTGTTGTCAGCTAAAAAGCTCAGAGCCCACGGAATTTCAATGCCCCATTTAACTTCCTGTGTTTCCCGGTCCGTAAAGCCTCCGATGGCAAGGGGGGCATATGTCTGAGTTTCAAATAAACCTTCAGCAGCTGCCAGCTTCTCAGGCTGATATTCATGGAGCATTTGCGCTGATTCATGCCCATTCAAAGCAGTAATAAATGAGAAAATCCCCCCTACAACAAGACCCATCATTAATGCTTTGCGGTGAAAGCGGTAAAGGCGTTCATTTTTCATATTTCTCAGCATCTTATAAGCTGATATAGAAGCAATAACAAATGCACCTGTCATAAACGCTGAAACCACAACATGTCCAGCTGTAACGATAAAGCTTGGATTAAAAAAGGCAGCCCATGGGTCTACATCAACAATTTCCCCATTTTCAATTCTGAATCCGGCTGGAGTACCTTCAAATGCATGAACATTTGTAATTAAGATGGCGGAGGCTGCAGCCCCGAGCAGGACAAGCGAAACACTGACAATTCTCATCCGGGGAGAAATTCTGTCAGCTGCGTAAACGTAAATTGACATAAACAAGGCTTCCACAAAGAAAGCATAGATTTCTATTTGAAACGGCAGCGCCATTACACGTCCGATAACCTCCATAAAACCCGGCCATAACAAAGCGAGCTGTACACCTGCGATAGTCCCTGTAGGAATCGCAACTCCGAGGAGCACCGCCTGCCCTTTTGTCCACCTTTTCGCCATGACCGCATAATCATGATCCTTTGTTTTTTGAAACAGCAGTTCTGCAATCAGAATCATGAGAGGAAGACCTACACCAAGTGATGCAAAGATAATATGAAAGCCCATTGTCGTCCCAAACAAGGATCTGGCTAATACGAGATCATCCATCTTATTTCCGCCTTTCTTTCCCAAGGTTGTAACAATCTTCCCTTATTGTCTTCACATTTTCAGGAAATATGCGGTAAATATGGAACTTGTTTTATGAAACAGCAGATTCTAAGCCTATCACTTACATTGACAAACACGGACAAACCCTGTAATATATAAAACGTAATAATTACGATTAAAGGAGTGCTTTACAATGAAACAAGGAATCCATCCGGATTATCATAAAGTTGTTTATATGGATACAAACAGCGGGTTTAAATTCTTGAGCGGATCAACCATGAAATCAAATGAGACAACTGAATGGGAAGATGGCCGCACATATCCTCTTATTAAAATAGAGGTAAGTTCAGATACACATCCATTCTACACAGGACGTCAAAAATTCGCAGACCGCGATGGACGTGCAGAGCGCTTTAAGAAAAAATACAATATGTAATCTGTCAATGGCGCCTGGGAACAAATTGTTTCCGGGCATCTTTTTTAATGAGGAAACTTGATATTCTTACATATAGAGGAGGCTTGAACATGAAACGCATACCTGTGTATACCATAAGCGGTTTTCTTGGCAGCGGGAAAACGACTGTATTAGGAAAGATGGTCAATGAGTTTAAAAAGAGAGGAGAACAAGTTGGGATTATCTTAAATGAACTAGGCGATGAAAATGTTGAAAAGCATTTATTTGAGGATCAAACCGTTCATGAACTTTTAAATGGATGCATTTGCTGTACGATTCAGGATGACCTCATAACCACACTCAAAGGCTTTTTAGAAGGTGAAGGAGCTGATGTCCTTTTAATTGAGGGGACGGGAGTGGCCAATCCATTAGAAATTAAAGATATCCTGCTTTCTCCTGAACTGATTGAGGAATTTGAGCTTATGTCAATGATCGGAATAGTCGATGCAAGCCACTACCTCGATTATCAAAGTATGTTTGCAAGCTCTAAGGAAATCCGTTCTCTTTTAAAAGAACAAATCATTTCATCTGATTTTATTATCCTCAATAAAATAGACATGGTTAATGAAAAAGAACAAGAAAAAGTCAGACAAAAAATTGAAAAAGTGATCTCTCCAGGTGTTGAAATACTTGCAGCCTCTTACGGTGATGTTCCTTTTGTAAAACTTGCTGAACAAAGGCAAAGCCTTGTAACCCTGACAGACACTGATGGGCAACATCACCACCATCATTCGATTGCAACTCTAAAAATAGCTGGACTTCCAGCGGTTCGTCTGAAAAAGCTTGAAACATGGCTGAAAGGAATAAACGGACTGATTCGTGCGAAAGGATATCTGTATATAGAGGGAAAAAGTGAGCTGCGGGAGATGCAGTTTGCTTCAAAAAAAGCCGTTCTTTCCGATTCTAAAGTCGATACAGAGAAAACAGTTTTGATTTTAATCGGACAGAATTTGAATGCAGAAGAGATCAAAACGACTTTTAACCAGTCATTTCTGTGAAAATAACCATATAAAAAATCCCGGCCTGTTCATAAGGCCGGGATTTCTCTTAATTCGATAATGCCGTTTTCAGCGTTTCCAAATTTCGTTCCATTAAACTGAAGTAGTCTTCATTGTTTTTTGCATCTTCTTCAGAGATTGACTCCAGATTAGACAGGGTCAGGCTCTCCGCTCCAATTTCCGTCTTGACGATATCTGCAATTTTGCTGTTTACGTTGTTTTCAAAAAGAATATAGTTCATGTTGTGTTCTTTTGCAGTCTCTATAATGGACTGCAGCTGCTTTTGCGATGGCTCCTGGGTCGGCGATAATCCGAGGACACTGATTTGCTGAATGCCGTAGCGCTCTTCCCAATAGCCGTAAGCGGCATGCGATACCAAAATTTCTTTTTTGTCTGCAGCATCAATTGTTTCTTTATAATCTGCATCCAATTTCTCAAGATTTGATTTGAGGGTTTCAAAATTCTTTTCAAATTCATGTTTAGATTCTGGCTGAAGCTCTATTAAACCATTTTTGATCGTTTCAGCCATTTGAATGGAGAGTGCAGGATCCAGCCAAATATGGGGATCTTTATCTCCATGATCGTGGGCATGAGCGTCTTCATCAGCGTGCTCATCATGGTTTTCCTCATCGGAATGTTCAGCATGATCTTCCTCGTCTTCATGCTCCTCATGAATTTCTTCATCGTGGGAAGCTTCAGCAAGCTCAATGCCTTCACCGGCTTTAATGATTTTCACATCTTCTGATTTTAAGGTTGCCGTTGCTTTTTCGGCGAAGCCTTCAAGACCAACGCCTGAATAAATAAATGCGTCTCCCTCTGCCATCGCAACCATATCTTTCGTGGAAGGTTCAAATGTATGTGCATCAGTATTTGCAGGATAGATGCTTTCCACATCAACGGCATCGCCGCCGATTTTCTTTGTAAAGTCCTGAACGGGGAAGATTGTTGTATAAACCTTCAGCTTGTCTTCACCATTATCCGCTGTATTTTGATCATTATCTGCGCATCCGGCAAGTGCTGTTCCAAGCATTAGCGCAAGTGCCATTGTTAGTCCTGTTTTTTTCATCATTTACTCCTTATATATGTGGTAATCAGTTAATTTCAATATATCCTTTCACATTATATCGTAATACTTACGATTTGAGAACTGGAAATGTTTCTTCCTAAAAAGAAAAAGGATTCGAATAATTATGAAAAGGAAGGAAGAGGATCTGTTAAGGCAGACCAATCTGATGACATTTCTTCGTCTGAAAGCAGACAGCCGTCAAGCGAGGTTTCTATATCATCTCTTGAAAGATCAATTCCGATAAACACAAGTTCTGTCATGCGGTCACCAAATGTTTTATCCCAGCGTTCCAGCAGCTCAGGTTCTTCTTTAAGTGTTTCAATCCGCTCATTCTCCGGATAAGCTGCCACCCATTCCCCTGCTCCCTGAATCATGATTGAAGTCCCTGCCTGTGACAAAAGCCCTGATGTATCATTTCTTGTAGCGAGCCAGAAAAAGCCTTTAGCCCGTACAACATCAGCCGGCCAATTCTCAAGCCAGTTCATAAAGCGTTTGGGGTGAAAGGGCCGGCGTCTTCTATAGACAAAGGATGAAATGCCATACTCTTCGGTTTCAGGTGTATGCTCCTCATTTAATTCCTTTATCCAGCCCGCAGATTGACTTGCTTTTTCAAAATCAAAGCTCTTTGTATTGAGAATTTCAGAAACAGGTGCTCTGCTGTATGTTGTTTTCAAGATCTTTGCATCGGGGTTCAGCTTTCTAAGAACTCCATACAGTTCATTCATGTCTTCTTCGTTTAAAAGGTCTGTCTTGTTCAATATAAGCACATTGGCAAATTCGATTTGATCAATTAATAAATCAATCACTTCTCTCGTATCGTTTTCATCTGTTCCGTGCTTTCGGTCAAGAAGATTTTCACCTGAGGAGAAATCCTCCCAAAAGCGATTGCCGTCTACAACCGTGACCATTGTATCCAAACAGCATGTTTGCGAAAGATCAATGCCGGATTCTTCATCGATATACGTAAAGGTTTGTGCTACAGGCACCGGCTCGCTGATGCCGGATGATTCGATTACGATATAATCGATATCTCCTTCCTTAACAAGCCGTTCAACCTCCACCATTAAATCTTCGCGAAGGGTACAGCAGATGCACCCATTTTGCATCTCAACCAATTTTTCTTCAGTCCTGCTGATGACATCCTTTTTGATTAAGCTTGCATCAATATTAATCTCGCTCATATCGTTTACGATGACAGCAATTCGTTTGCCTTCTTTATTCTCCAGAATGTGCTTCAATAGGGTGGTCTTGCCTGCTCCTAAGTAACCGCTCAGCACCGTAACGGGAATTTGATTCATCATGAAAATCCTCCTTATTTTTGTTGAGAGTATTTATTTCGGGGTATTGATGTCTACCTCAGCGCCTAACTCCTCGGTCAGAACAGATCCCTAAAAAAGTCAAACCCGGATTTTTCCGCCTGCTCCTTATCAGCCTGTCGGAGCTGACCAAGGCCCTTTCGCATCTATAAATAATAATCATTACGATTTACAAAAATCATCATATAGCAAAACTAACCTAAAAAACAAGTGTTATGATATATTAATTAAAAGCTGCTTTTTTGTAAAAGTGCTGAAAAAATGATGTTTAAGGAGAATTGCAGATGAGATTGTTAGATGAAATTATTAATCACAACACCCAGTTTGTAGAAAAACGCGACTACGAAAAGTTTCAAACCACCAAATTTCCTGACAAAAAGCTGGTTATTTTATCCTGTATGGATACTCGGCTTGTTGAACTTCTTCCGCAGGCCATGAACATTAAAAACGGAGATGTAAAGATTGTAAAAAGTGCGGGGGCTATTGTTGCACACCCGTTTGGAAGTATTATGAGAAGCATTCTGGTAGCTGTTATGGAGCTTGGAGCAGATGAAGTATGCGTTGTCGGCCACTATGATTGCGGAATGAGCAGCCTTAATCCGGATTCTTTTCTTGAAAAAGCCATGAAACGCGGAATATCCCAGGATAAGATTGATACCCTGAATTATTCTGGCATTCATTTAGAAGAATGGCTAAAAGGGTTTGATAACGTCGAAGACAGTGTAAAACATAGTGTAGACGTTATCCGAAACCATCCATTGCTTCCAAATGATGTGCCTGTCCACGGGCTGATCATTGATCCATCAACCGGAAAGCTTGATCTTGTAGCAGACGGCTATCAGGCCTGATCCTTTTTTTCAGGAACTGGATCAAAGCCTCCAGGATGAAAGGGATGGCACTTCATAATTCTTTTGACGGTCAAATACCCGCCCTTAAGAGCGCCAAACCGCTTAACGGATTCCAGTCCGTAATGCGAGCATGTCGGGTAAAAGCGGCATGATGGCGGCTTCAGCGGCGAAAGAAATTTTTGGTAAAAACGGATAAGGGCAATAAATAGCTGTTTCATTCATGTCACCTCTTTTTATGCCTTAAGTATACTTCAATTCGAGAATAAGTTAAAATTGGAAGATTTAATCCGGATAAAATAGATGAATTTTATCGGAATTAATTGTATGATGAATGAAGAAGTCTTAATAAGGAGTGGTAATTATGCCATCAGTAGAAAGCTTTGATCTTGACCATAATGCAGTAAAAGCACCATATGTCAGACATTGCGGAGTTCACAAAGTAGGAAGCGACGGACTTGTCAATAAATTTGATATCCGCTTCTGCCAGCCGAACAAGCAGGCCATGAAGCCGGATGTGATTCATACTTTAGAGCATTTGCTTGCGTTTAACATCCGCACACATTCAGAGAAATACGACCATTTTGACATTATCGACATTTCTCCAATGGGCTGCCAGACTGGTTACTACTTAGTAGTCAGCGGTGAGCCAACAGTGGAAGAAATTATTGATCTTTTAGATGATACGCTGAAAGATGCAATTGAAATTACAGAAATTCCAGCAGCTAATGAAAAGCAATGCGGACAAGCGAAACTGCATGATTTAGAAGGTGCAAAGCGTTTAATGCGTTTCTGGCTTGATCAGGATAAAAAAGAATTGGCAAAAGTATTTGGATAAGAAGAGAGCAGTGCCCTGTGTGCAGGGCCTGCTTTTTTTGAGCCTTTTTACCTGATTGACGCAGAGAAAGGGAGAGTGATAAACTTCAAATCGTAATTATTACGTTTTGAGGAGGGTTACCTTGGAAGATAAGTACACATTTCTGGTATCGATAAAAATGATATTGCATGAAATAGAGGAATTGTCTGCCTTTATAAAAGAAAGCAGTCCGTGCTGTGAGATGCTGACAGAAAGACTGGACGAACTTTCTGCCTTTGTCATGAATGAAACGAATGAAAGACGATGGGGTTTATGGGGAAGTGATTTAGAAATCAGTAAGTACTCCGCAATGCTCAGAGAAGCGTCTTCAGCAGCTGTATCAGCCCTTGAGAAGCATCAGTCGGTCTGTACGGCCGAAAACAAAGCAGACATGTCTGACTATTTTTCGGCACTTTCCGCATCTGTTAAACAGGATGCAGCCAGCTGCGGCATTTCGGTTGAATCAAAGGTTTTCTTTATTGGATCAGGAGCTTTTCCCCTATCCGCTTTAACCATTGCCAGAGAAACGGGTGCTGCTATTACTTGTCTGGATATTGATGAAGAAGCGGTAGTGATGGGAAGAAATATTGCGGGTCTGTCAGGTTTAAGGGAGGTCAATTTTACAAGCAAGCCTGTTGCGGAGCTTCCATCAATTAAAGAAGCCACTCATGTCATGATTGCTTCCCTTGTAAAAGAGAAGAAGGAAATTATTGATGAACTTACATCGATCCTCCCAAATGGTGCAAAAGTCATTTTGCGCTACGGCAATGGACTTAAATCGATCTTTAATTATCCGTTTGACTATTCACCTGATTCAGACTGGAAAACAGAAACCATTCATCAAGAGGGGCGTTTCTACGATACCCTTATTCTAGAAAAACAAGTGCCGGCAAGGGCAGGAAAGGAAATGGAATATTCATGACTTTACCATTGAACGCCTTTGGAAACACGCTGATTGCGGGTGCAGGTCCGGCGGCGGCAGCAGTATCTGTGCAGACCGCAAAAGGAGGATTTTCTAAAGAACTTGGGTTGTCAAACCGTGCCGGAGAACATTCCGAACGGCTTAAAGCTCACTTTGATCAGAATGGTTACGAGATAAGCTCCTTATTTGCTCCTCACTTAGATCAGAATTTAAGCGGAAAGGCCAGCCTCAATCGATTTTACAGATCCTTAGATCAAGTGGATGACAGATGGGAAACGATTATTTTATGCACGCCAAGCCATACATACCTTGATATTTTAAAAGAGATGAACATACACAGACTGAAAAAGACGAAACGGATTGTCCTCCTCTCGCCAGGAATCGGCTCTGCTTCAACGATCATAGACCGTTTGTCATTAGACATAGAAGTCATCAGCATGTCTGCATATTATGCTGCAACTAAGTATTCAGAAGAGGATGAGTTTATGGCCTTTACGAAAGCTGTTAAGAAAAAGGTGTATATTGGATCTTCCATCAAAGACAGCAGCTTTGTACCGTTTCTGGCAGAATTAGTAAAAAGCGTAGGGACAGATGCAGATGTCCTTTCTTCTCCGGTTGAAGCAGAGAGCAGAAGCATTACAACCTATGTTCATCCGCCATTATTTATGAATGCTGTTGCAATGAGAGAGATTCTGAGTGAAAGCAAGTCAGTTAAATCCATGTACAAGCTATATCCTGAAGGGCCGATTACTCAGCACGCAATCAGAGCCATGAATGCTCTCTGGAAAGAAGTTTCTGCAGTGGTTGCCTATTTTGGGGCCAAGCCTATTAATCTTCTGAAGTTTCTGAACGATGATAACTATCCGGTTCATGAATATACGCTTTCAAGAAAGGACATTGAACATTTCCCCGAGTTCAGTACGGAGAAACAAGAATATTTGCTGTACATCAGATATACGTCTATTTTAATCGATCCATTTTCGGTTCCAGACGAGAACGGAACATATTTTGATTTCTCAAAAGTGTCATTTACTCAGGTCAAGAGTACCGTTTCAGGACAGTGGTCGCTTCCGCGGATTCCGCTTGAAGATTACCACAAGCTGAAACTGGTGACAGACCTTGCATTTGAAGCGGGCATTCAAATGCCGAGAGCGCATTCCCTGCTTCGGACTTTCGAAGAAGAAGCAGCCCTGTTCAGTGATAAACACAAATCTTCATTTGACAATTACCGGCTTGAAGGGAGCTGTGGCATTTGCTGAAAAACGGGGTCATGCTCGCTGTCTTATCATCGCTTGTCTTCAGCATTATGAACGCGCTTGTGAAAGCGGTCAGCCTGAATATACCTGCGTCAGAGATTATGTTCTTCCGCAGTTTGATTGGAACAATCCTCATCTTTATCATGATGAAACAAAGCAGGGTCCCTTTTTCAAAAAAAGGTGTGCCAATGCTCTTTATAAGAGGACTTCTCGGCGCTTTGTATTTGTATGCTTATTTTTACACCATATCTAAAATACCGCTTGCTGACGCAAGCATTCTTGCCCACTTATCAACCATTTTTGTGTTTTTCTTATCGGCTGTTTTTTTGAAGGAAAAAGTGTCAAGGTCGACGTTTTATATTCTTCCGCTAGTATTTCTCGGAGCAATCCTGCTGATTAAGCCGTTTACCTTTTCCGCATTCTCTGTTTATGCGCTGGTCGGTGTATTGAGTGCTCTTTTTGCAGCAGGAGCAGCCACATCGATCCGGTATTTGAGTAAACGGCATCCTTCATATGAAATTGTTTTTTACTTTCTCGCAACAGGGACTGTTGTCTCAGTGCCGCTTATGTGGAACGAGTTTGTTGTACCGTCGCTGCTGGAAGGTTTCTATCTTGTCTGTATTGGAGTTGTGTCCCTTCTCGGACAGATTTTCCTGACAAAAGCATTCACACATGAAAATATTGTCGTGGTGGAAATGACCAGATACATAGGAATTGTCTTCAATGCTTTGTGGGGCTTTTTATTCTGGTCAGAGGTGCCGGATGCCCTCACCATTTCCGGCGGTATTCTGATCATTGCTTCATGTGTGCTCCTGTCCGTGATGAATAGGAGGACCGCTTCGGTTAAAAGAAGTACGTCTGTTGTTTATGAAAAATAGTCATTGACCGATTTTGAGGAAGCTAGTACTATTTAGTAATATAAATCGTAATAATTACGAATTAAATAATTTAAGGACGGTAGATGCTATGAAATCGTTTAGAATGACAAAAAGCGTGATTGCTATTTTAATAGGCATGTTTATCCTGGCGGCTGCAGGATGTTCCGCTGAAAAAAGCCAGTCAAATCATGAAAAAGATGAAAAGGATAAAAAAGTCACCATGATTTTCAGCTTTAAATCACCAAATATGGATCCGCACACAGGATTTACACCAATTCGTGCCGGTGTAACAGAAACACTGCTTAAGCTTGATCAGGATTCAGCTATTGAGGGCTGGCTTGCAGAGAAGTGGGAAACAGAGGATAACGTAAACTGGACATTTACGATCCGCGATAATGTTACGTTTCAGGATGGCAAGAAACTTGACGCTGCTTCTGTAAAAGCTTCACTTGAGCGTAGTATCAAGGTTAACGAATCACTTGAAGGGTCTTTGAAAATCAAATCATTAGAAGCAAATGGACAAACGCTTTCCATTACAACGACAGAACCATACCCGGCTCTGCCATCTGAGCTTGTGAACCCGTATACATCGATTGTAAACACAAAAGCCGAGAAAGAGATGGGAGAAAAAGCATTTAACAATTCTCCTGTTGGGACAGGCCCGTTTAAAGTAAAAAAATTCATCTCGAATCAAGAAGTGCAAGTTGAAAAATACAGTGAATATTGGGCTGGGGAACCAAAGCTTAATGAAGCTGTCATTAAATTTAATGAAGATGCTAACGTAAGATCTCTTGCTTTTCAGTCCAAAGAGGCAGATGTTGTCTACAATATTCCTTCAGAAGGCATTGAACCGATTGAAAAAGACAAGGAGCTGAACGTTGAATCTATTCCGGGTCTTAGAGCGCATTTTATTTTGTACAACCAGCAAAGCCCTAAAGTGTCAGACATCAAAGTCAGAGAGGCGCTCGACTTGCTTCTTGACCGTAAAAGCGCTGCAGAAGATATTATGCTCGGACACGGGATTCCAGCGAGTGGTCCGTTCAACAGCACTCATCCGTTTGGAGTCAAAGATGAGATTAAAGCTGTAGATGTTGAAAAAGCGAAGGCATTGCTTGCTGAAGCAGGCTATAAAGAAAATGGCAAAGGAAAGATGGAAAAGGACGGAGAACCGCTTAAACTGGAACTGATTACGTATAAAGCACGGCCGGAGCTGCCGTTAATCGCACAGCTTCTGCAGTCAGATGCTGCTAAAGCGGGAATTGATATCGAAATAAAAAATGTTGAAAATGCAGATACACACCTTGCCGAAAATAAAGACTGGGATCTGGCTACATACAGCAATAATACGTCTCCGAGGGGAGATGGAAGCTACTTCCTGAATACAGCCTTTACAGATAAGGGTGCATTAAATGTCGGGAAGATCTCAATCCCGGAACTGAATGAACTGATTAACGAATTAAATACAACCGCCGATTTAGAAAAAAGAACACAGCTGACAAAGGATGCAGCAAGAATCATTAACAAAGAATTCGCGCACAGCTATGCCGTTTATCCAAACATCCTTGTTGGGGTAAATGAGCGCATTCAAAATTTTAAGCCTACGGCTGAGGAGTATTATATTTTGACTCATACAATGGATGTGAAATAACATGCTTCCTCTCATAAAACAGCGTCTGACTCAGCTTGTACTGGTTGTTTTCATCTTGTCTGTCTTTACGTTCGGACTAATGAAGATTGCTCCCGGAGATCCGGTCATGCAGATACTAAACGCTGATGAAATGTTAGTAACAGATGCTGATCAGGCTGAGCTCAGAAAAGAGCTTGGCTTTGATCAGCCCATTTATGTTCAATACGGAAAGTGGATGCTAGGGCTGCTTCAGCTTGATCTTGGAAAGTCCTACATAAGCGGGAATCCAGTCGGGGAAGAAATGATGGAACGCTTGCCGATAACCATGGAGCTTGCTTGCGGAGCACTGCTCGTCATGATTTCAATCGCGCTTCCGCTCGGCATTGCAGCAGGACGTTTTCCAGGAAAATGGCTTGACCATGTCAGCAGAGTGCTTGCGCTAATTGGAGCATCAATTCCGAGCTTTTGGCTAGGACTGATGCTTATTTATGTTTTCGCCTTTAAGCTTCAGCTGCTGCCTTCAAATGGATTTGGAGAATGGAATCAATCCATCTTGCCCTCGTTTGCTTTAGGGTTTTCTCTCGCTGCTGTGTATGCAAGATTATTGCGTTCCGGTCTGATGGAAAGCTATTCGGAGGATTATGTCCGGGCAGCAAGAGCAAGAGGGGTAAAAGAATGGCGAATCCTATGGATTCATGCCATAAGAGCTGCGCTTTTGCCGGTGATGACCGTGTTAGGTTTGAGTATGGGGAGCTTGCTTGGCGGAGCGGTCGTCATTGAAATTCTTTTTTCGTGGCCCGGGCTCGGAAGCATGGCAGTTGACGCCATTTTTGCCCGGGATTATCCGGTTATACAGGGATATGTATTATTGACAGGCGTTTTTGTCGTTGCAATGAACCTCGTTGCGGATCTTTCCTATTTTTTCATTGATCCGCGAATCAGACGGGGAAATGGGGTAACTGAATGAAAAGTATACTGAATGTAAAAAGGTACACAGTATTTTTTCGAAGACAAACCTTTACCGGTAAACCGATGATTCTGACAGGAGCCGGACTTCTTGCATTTATTGCCGTCCTTTCTCTTACTGGTCCTTTGCTTGTACCAAATGATCCGTATACAGCAAGCATGGGAGAACGATTTGCTTCTCCGAGTCTGCAGTATCCGCTTGGGACAGACAACCTCGGCAGGTGCATTTTTTCTAGGCTGGTCGTTGGGGCGAAGACCACCCTTAGTATTACGGCGCTTGTAGTAGCAAGTGTTCTGTGCATAGGTCTGCCGATAGGTCTGCTGGCCGGGTATATCGGGGGACGCTTTGATGCTGTCCTCATGAGAATAGCGGACGGACTTCTTGCTCTGCCAGAATTTATTTTGGCAATCGCTATAGCGGGATTTTTGGGCCCGAGCCTGACAAACTTGATGATTTCAGTTGTTCTTGTTAAATGGATCAGCTACACCCGTCTTGTAAGAGGAATTGTTATTTCTGAAAAGGAAAAAGAATATATTCTTGCCGCAAAGGTTGGAGGCTGCTCTTCTATTAAGCTGCTGACGAGGCACTTGCTGCCTCAAATCATGGCGCCGGTTCTTATCCTTGCGGCACTGGATATCGGAAAAGTTATTCTGATTATTTCCTCCCTTTCCTACATAGGACTTGGTGCACAGCCGCCAAATCCGGAATGGGGAGCAATGCTTAATGACGGCAGACCATATTTTCAAACGCATCCGGAATTAATGATCTACCCTGGCCTTGCCATCTTTCTTGTAGTTTTATCTTGTAATTTGATAGGTGAAGGGCTGAGAGACCAGCTTGACGTTAAAAGCAGATAACCTTATTCCAAGTCTGGAGGTGAATAAGCCATGAGCAATAAGGAAAATATGCCGCCACTTCTCACGATAAGCAACGTCTCTGTAACGCTTAACAAAAGAAAAGGAATCGAGAGCAGCACCCTTGTAAAAGAAATCAATCTTCAGCTGAAGGCAGGAGAAATGGTTGGACTGGCAGGGGAGAGCGGAAGCGGGAAGAGTATGACAGCAGCGGCTGTACTTGGACTTCTTCCTCCTAATATCGGGATCTCAGAAGGCAGTATTCTTTTTTCAGGAAACGAAATGACAGCCATGCATGAAAAAGATAAAAGAAAAATACGGGGAAAAGAGATTGCCTATATTTTTCAAAATTATCAAGGAAGCTTTACTCCATTCATTAAAATAGGAAAGCAGCTCGTTGAAGCGATAGTATCTCACAGAAAAATAGGAAAAGAAAATGCGAAAGAGGAAGCTCTCCTA
The DNA here is from genome assembly GCF_009674765.1 of Metabacillus idriensis. Lineage (GTDB taxonomy): Bacteria > Bacillota > Bacilli > Bacillales > Bacillaceae > Bacillus_P > Bacillus_P idriensis. Next base: position 42,193 of record NZ_WKKF01000004.1, read on the forward strand.
TGGCTGGAAAGGGTGAAGCTGCCGGCTAAAAGAGCATTTCGAAGCTATCCGCACCAGCTCAGCGGGGGGCAGCTTCAGAGAGCGGCACTTGCAGCTTCGTTGATGATGAAGCCTTCTTTGATTATTGCGGATGAGCCGACAACTGCACTTGATGTCCTGACGGGTGAAAACGTCCTCCATCTGCTGGCTGAACTGCAAAAAGAGCTGAACTGTGCAGTCCTTCTTATTTCACATAATTTGAATCATTTGCTGAAAAGAACTGACCGGATCGTGATTATGTACGGAGGACGTATTGTCGAGCATGGGCCGACGGAAAGGATCGCTTGCGAGCCTGCGCACCCATATACAAAACTTCTGTTGAGCACAAGACCTAAACTTTCAGGCAGTATCCCAAAAAGATTGCCCTTTATAGGGGGCGAACCTGGACTTGCAGCTGAATCCGGCTGTCCATTTGCTCTCCGCTGCCCGGAAGTAATGCCGGAATGCAGCTCATTCCCGGCTTTTCAGGAAGCGGGAGAACATCATAGGTCTGCTTGCCATGCATGCAGCTTGAAGGGAGAGGATGCAAATGCTGACAGTCAGCAATATCACGAAGTCTTACCGTACTCATAACGTTCTATCCGATGTTTCTTTTACCATTAGGCAGGGTGAATGCCTTGGTTTGATAGGAGAAAGCGGCAGCGGGAAAAGTACTCTTGCCAAGCTGATATTGGGGCTTGATTCTGCGGATGAAGGAGAGATCATTCTAAACGGAGTCCGCCTGAATGAACAGAAAGGAAGAGCTCTTAAAAAAGTGAGGCGCCACATTCAAGTGGTATTTCAAAATCCTCATGCTTCTTTAAATCCAAAACTGCCAATATGGAAATCTGTCGCAGAACCGCTAGAAAACTATCCTGAAGCGGTTCCTGCCTTTTTACTCGACGTAAAAAAAGACCGGAAAAAAATGGCCTTAAGGCTGCTTGAGATGGTTGGACTGAACGGACAGCTACTTGAACGCTACCCCCATCAGCTCAGCGGGGGCCAGAGACAGCGCGTGGCCATTGCCCGGGGAATCAGCATAGAGCCTAAAATCCTCATATGCGATGAGCCAACTTCAAGTTTGGATGTTTCAGTCCAAGCGCAGATTTTGAACTTGCTGAAGGATCTGAAGGAGGAGTTTGGCATGTCTTTTTTATTTATTTCTCATGACATGGCGGCTGTCCGGTTTATGAGCGACAGAATGGCTGTTTTAAAAGAAGGTATACTTGTTGATTCTTTTTCAGCAGATGAACTCTTTTCGGAAACACGGCATCATTACACGAAGCAGCTGACAGAAGCAGGAATGGAGAGAGGCGAGGCATGAATCATAAATCCTATCTTATGCTTGCCCTTCCTTTAATTGCATCAACAATTACTACACCGCTTATTGGAGCTGTGGATACTGCCGTAGTAGGGCAGCTTCCTGATCCCGCATATATTGGGGGAGTGGCAGTTGGAGCGATTCTTTTCAACACGATGTACTGGCTGCTTGGTTTTTTAAGGGTCAGTACATCAGGTTTTACAGCTCAGGCACATGGGTCAAGGGATGAAGAGGCAATTGCTTTGTCATTCATAAGACCGTTTATCACAGCAGGAGTTATGGGCATTATCTTCATCCTATTTCAGCAGCCGATCGCACATCTTGCCATGGCAATCATTGATCCGTCGGAGCAAGTTCAGGAACACGCCCAAACCTATATTACGATCAGAATCTGGGGAGCACCATTTGCTTTAATGAACTATGTGATCCTCGGCTGGCTTATGGGACTGTCAAAAATTAAGTTCGCTTTTTATCTGCAAGTCGGAATGAATGTGCTGAATATTCTTCTTGACCTGCTTTTTGTTTTTGGATTTTCCTGGAATGCTGCAGGTGTAGCTGCAGCAACACTGATTGCTGAAGCAGCCGCGGCTGCAGCTGGTTTAGGGTATATCCTTAAAAGTCAGCGCAACCTGCTGAGGCTTCCGAATCTAAAGAAAACGGCAGATATTACTTCCTTAATGAAAATGATGACAGTGAACAGGGATTTATTTCTTCGCACCGTCTGTTTATTGATCATGTTCAATTTATTTACAAAGTACGGAGCTTCCTTTGGAACAGACGTACTTGCAGCAAATGCCATCTTAATTCAAATTCATTACATCATGGCTTATTTCTTTGACGGATTTGCCAATGCCTCCAGTATTTTAACCGGAAGGGCGATAGGGGCAAAAGATCGAAACGGGTTTGATAAAATTCTTTCCCTGTCCTATCAATGGTCTGTATATGCCGCTTTGCTGATTACAGTGGTATACTTTTTGGTGAAGGACAGCGCAATCGAGCTTTTTACGCAAATTCCAGCCGTTGCAGAGCTAGCTTCACATTATGGAGACTGGCTGCTGCTGTATCCTCTGTCTGCCTGTGCCGGATTGGTTATCTATGGCGTGTTCACGGGTGCAACATCTGTCGTTCATGTAAGAAATTCAATGATCTTTTCTCTAATTGTCTACCTTCTATTTCTCTGGGCGTTTTTGCCCGTATACGGCAATCATGGCTTATGGGCAGCATTTATTGCGTTCAGCTTCTGCAGATCTGTCTTTTTAATGATGTATGTGCCGCGATTGAGAAAAAACCTGTTTAGCCGTGAAGAGCTGCTCCGGCAGTAAAATACGGTTGCTTAACAGAAATCAATTCGTTATACTGTTTTCATTGCTTATACAGGTGTCCGTTCAACAAATACAAACGGACTTAGGAGGATTCAGAATGATAGGAAGACTATTGATTTCATGTGAGGACCGTCCGGGAATTGTCGCCGCGGTATCAAGGTTTCTGGCAGATGAGGGGGCAAATATTATCCATTCAGATCAGCACTCAACCGATCCGGTCGGCGGTCTTTTTTTTATGAGGATTGAATTTCAGCTTCATGGCATTGAAGATCATATAAATGAACTCAGAACCAGGTTTGAACAAACCGCAGCACCTTTTCAAATGAAATGGCGCATGTCCTGTGCCAGCGAGAAAAAGAAAATAGCCATTTTTGTTTCTAAAGAAGATCATTGTCTGCAGGATCTTCTTCAGCGTTTCCGGCTTGGGGAGCTGTCTGCGGATATCTCAATGGTCGTCAGCAATCATGAGGACATGAGAGAAATTGTGAAGCCATACGGCATTCCGTATCATCATGTTCCTGCAACAAAGGATACAAGGGAGGAAGCAGCTGAACGCCATCTTTCATTACTTGAAGAAGCCAATGTGGATACAGTCGTTCTTGCTCGTTATATGCAAATCATTCCGCCTGTAATGATTGAACAATATAAAAACCAAATCATCAATATTCATCATTCGTTTCTTCCGGCATTCGTCGGCGGTAAACCGTACAATCAGGCATATGACCGCGGTGTAAAAATCATTGGTGCTACAGCGCACTATGTTACTGAAGAGCTTGATCAAGGCCCGATTATTGAACAGGATGTTGAGCGGGTGAGTCACCGCTACCAAATTAAGGATTTAAAAAGAATTGGAAGAGATGTCGAGAAACTTGTTCTATCAAGAGCAGTAGGCTGGCACTTAGATGATAAGGTCCTTGTTTATGAAAACAAGACTGTTGTATTTCCATAAGAAAATAAATCATGCAAAAAAGCCGCTATTAGCGGCTTTTTTCATGTGCTGTCGAATGGCCTATTTCTTTACACTCTGCTTTGAATCGATTTTCTCGTACACCTTATCAAGCAAAATTTTATCATTCAAGATGGTTTGTTTATTTTCTTCAACCAGTTCTTTAAATGATTTCTTTTTAATTCTCATCAGGTTATCTCCTTCCGCTGCATTTTTTCGCTGAATTCTTTTTCAAGCTCGGTTTCGCAAAGCTCATAAAGCTGGCCTTCTGCGGTTCTATATATCCCCATATCAAGCAGCTGTTCAATTAATTCGTTTTTTCTTGAGTCAGCAGCTCCATGCATTGTTGGTTTCATTTAGAAAAACTCACCTCGATATAAATGATTACGATAATCATTCTCAACTAAAGTATACTTGCAATCGATCATTCATGCAAATATTTTCTGAATTTTCACAGGCCGAAAATGTATCCCATTATATATATCACCAAATGAAGAAAACAAAACCAGAGAATTTGTTTTTTGAGGAAAGATGGTTTATTATACAAATAGTAATAATTACGATTTAATTCATTTAGTGAAAGGAAGAGGAAATTGGCAAGGAAAGCAAAGGTTATGAAAGAATTAAAACGTCAGGAAATGGTTGAAAAATATAGAGAACTAAGACTGCATCTGAAAGCGGAAGGAGATTTAGTGGCTTTAAGAAACCTGCCGCGTGATTCCTCGCCGGCACGCTTGAAGAATCGCTGTGCAATCACCGGAAGACCAAGAGGATACATGCGGAAGTTTAACCTTTCAAGAATTGCATTTAGAGAATATGCCCACAAAGGACAGCTTCCAGGAGTGAAGAAAGCAAGCTGGTAGAGAAAAAAAGCGGGGGATATGGCGTCCCCCGCTTTTTTTAAAGTATCAGAAATTATATGTTTTGCGCTTCTCTGTCTAGCTCCACCGCTCAGGCTCCTCGGCCAGAACAAAATCACCCAAAAAGTCAAACTCGGGTGATTTCTTATCTGTCATGCCTGCGCTAAACGGGCGGTTCCGCTTTTCTTATTTTCGATAAGAAAGCTCTGCAACAGCATCATGAAGATGAATGGATTCTTCATTTCGGCATTCGACACGAAAAGCTGCCACAAAATCCAGCTCGTAAAGGTCTGCTGCGACTAACCGCACCATATCTTCGACAAAACGCGGATTTTCATAGGCTGTTTCGGTTACCATTTTTTCATCAGGACGCTTTAGGACGGGGTGGATCATGGCACTTGCGTTTGTTTCTGCCGCAGCAAGCAGTGCTTCTTTCCAGTCCTGCTCTTCACGGAAGTTTTCTGTAAATTCAACATCCATTGTGATAAATCCCCGTTGATTATGCGCACTGTATTCACTGATTTCTTTTGAGCACGGACAAAGAGTTGTGACTGCACAAGTAAGCTTTGCACTGGAAGTAAACCCTTTATCTTCTTCATACTTAATTTTTAAGCCTGCCGTTGCATGGTTTAAGCCTGCAAGCTCAGAGCTTGGTCCTTTTCTCTCATAAAACCATGGGAAGGTGACTTCAATTTCGGCATCCTTTTGTTTAAGGCGCTCTGCAAGCTCTTTAGTAAAATCATAAAGCTCGTTTAATGAAAGTGTGAATCCTCCATTTAAGCGGTACTTCTCAAGCTGTTCTGTAAAGCGGCTCATGTTTGTGCCTTTCGCTTCATAAGAAATGGATGATGTCATTTTAAATGAAGCAACAGTCGTCTGCTCCATTGGACTTAATGAAGATAGGATATGAACAGGGTATTTCACGTTGCTGATTCCAACTGCATTTATATGAAAAAGAAAATTTTTTTTAGAATTTTGCAAATCAGGCATTTTGTCTTTTTCGGTTGGTTTTGTTTTTAAACCTGGTTCAACAGATCCGAAGAGTCTATGTCTCTCTTTTTTCGGCGGTAATGTAATCTCTCTAATCATGGATGATCTCCTCTCAAGTGCCTCAATAATAGAGAGTATACTGTACAAAGATAGATAACGGCAATTAAAAATGATTTAAAAAGAGGGTCAAGGAAGCTATTACGAATGATTTTTCCAAATCTATATGAGCAGACTTGTCACTATATTGCATAATTCAACGACAACACCAGTAAGATATATTGCTAGAAGAAAAAACAGATTGGAGTTTTAAGATGAAAAAACCAGCCTCTTCTATTGTAAAGGAGTCGTTTGCTCTTGTATTAATAGGATTGTTTATTTATCTTTTTATTTTCATAGATTTCGGGGATTTACAGATTGATGCCCCAAAAGCATTTCTCAACTTGAATACCATTTTCTTAAGTATCGTGCTTGAGGCAATCCCGTTTATTTTGCTTGGCGTTTTTGTTTCGGCACTCATTCAATCGTTTGTATCTGAGGAAATGATTCAGCGGTTTTTGCCAAAGAACGCAATTATTGCTCTATTTCCGGCCGCCTTGCTCGGCATTATTTTTCCAGTTTGTGAGTGTGCGATTGTCCCGATTGTCAGACGTTTAATCAAAAAGGGTATGCCGCTGCATGTAGGAATTGTCTTTTTAGTTGCCGCTCCAATTTTAAATCCCGTCGTCTTTGCTTCTACATACTATGCATTTCAGTCTTCGAAAGAAATTGTATATGGAAGGATGGGACTTGCGTTCGTCGTTTCCATATTGGTTGGATTCGCTGTGTATTTGTTATTTAAAAACCGCGATCAGCTGAAGTGGACAAGAGAAGAATTGGCAGGAAGAAGTGCCGAGGCAGAGTCTGTCAAAGGTGTAAATAAATTTAAGGAAACACTTTACCATGCAAGTGATGAATTTTTCGAAATGGGGAAATATTTGATTTTGGGTGCATTTATCGCCAGTGTTTTTCAAACCTTCTTAGACAGATCTCTATTAGCCGAACTAGGCTCCAGTGACTTTTTGTCACCAGCAATTATGATGGCATTCGCCTATATTCTCTCGCTATGTTCAGAAGCCGATGCGTTTGTTGCTGCTTCATTCGGAGGAACGTTCACTGCTGGATCGCTGCTTGCCTTTCTAGTTTATGGTCCTATGGTAGATTTAAAGAATACGATTATGCTATTTGCTTTTTTCAGAGTGAAATTCGTGGCAGCGTTTATTGGAATCGTAACGGCAGCCGTTTATGTGTCCGTCATAGTTTATCAGCAATTTATTTTATAAAAGAAGGAGTCCTTAAGAAATGGAAAAGCAAAGAGATTACCGTTTTCACCTCTACCTGCGCGGAATTATCTTAATGGGGTTTACAATGCTCCTCTTTAAGCTGATCATAACGGGAGATATTCAAAATTTCATAGCTCCCCGCATGCTGCCGTTTATCTATTTTGCAGTGATCACCTTTTTGCTGCTTGGAGTTGTCCAGATTTGGAGAAGCGGCAGTAAAAATGAAGAAGAAATATACTGCAATTGCGGTTTTGATCATTCAGGAAAAAGCTCGCCGATTCAATCGATCATTATATACGCTATGTTTATTTTCCCGGTTGTCACCGGTTTTGTTTTCCCGGATGTAGTTTTGGACAGTTCGATTGCAGCAAAACGCGGTTTTAAAACGGGCTTAAGCCAATCTCAAGAAACGGCTAAAAATGAAGAAGCACCAATGGATGAGGACTTAGCCGATCTTTATCTGCAGGATCCTGATGAATATATGCAGCAGCTTGAAGAAAGGGTGGAGGAAAAATCTCAATCCCCGGAATCCAGTCCCGATGTTCCGCTTGAACATCCGGACGGATTCCAAATTCAGGCTCCTCCGGAAGAGTTCTACAAAGAGCTGGAAGCAAAAATGCTGAAGATGAAAAAAATCGTTCTAACAGAAGAGAATTATATTGCCATGACAAATATAATGGATGAAAATCCGGAGAAGTTTGCCGGGAAAGAAGTAGAAATGCTCGGGTTTGTTTATCGGGAAGATGGCTTTAAAGAAGATCAATTTGTGGTAGCAAGATTCGGATTATCGTGCTGTGTTGCCGATGCATCTGTCTATGGAACGCTTGCTTCGATTGACGATGGAGAAAAATATCAGCAGGATGAATGGGTGAAAGTCTCCGGGATCATCAAAAGCGTTAAATACCAGGACTGGGTTCTTCCAAGTGTGGATATTCAATCAATCGAAAAAATCGAACAGCCGAAGGAACCTTATGTTTACGAAGAATATTGATAAAAAAACCAGCAGGAATTTAAATTCCTGCTGGTTTTAGTCTTATTTTAGAGCATTTACCGCATTGATTAATCCATGTCCTGCTTCGCCGTCATATCCACTTTTAAACAAATCGATCGATGAAGATTGAACAATATGCTTTACTTGTGCAGGAGAGAGCTTGTCTTTTCCATGCTTTGCAATGATAATTCCTGCCAGAGCAGCTGTTTTAGGTGCGGCCATTGATGTTCCGCCTTTATAGCCGTAACCTCCTCCAGGAATGGTTGCTAAACATAAATAAGTATTATCTCTGCCTGCTCCAGTAGCTGGATTATAATTAGGTCCTAAATCTCCGCCTGGAGCAATTACATCAATTTTCCCAACGCCATAGTTAGAATAGAAAGCCAAGTTTTTAAGCTGGCCGCCAGCTGAAACGCGAATCATACTTTGACTGCTTGGGCTTCTGTGAGTAGCACCATTATCATCACCTGACAATTTGCCTGGGCTGCTGATATCTACTGCGTTGTTGCCGGCAGAGCCTACAACTGTTACTCCTTTTTGAATTGCATACTTAATGGCACGGTTAAATAGCCGAACATCAGCAACGATATCTTTTGTAGCATACTCAGGGTTCTGGAACCAGTCGTAACCGCCCAAAGACATGTTCACTACATCTACATTATCATCCGCAGCCGTCATAAGCGCTTCAGCGATATGAGCTGTTTCAGCTCCTCCTGTTGGCCCAAACACACGGTATGCAGCTACTTTTAAATCAGGGCCGACACCCATTGTTCTCCCTTTAGCTGCAATTGAACCCGCTACATGCGTGCCATGGCTGTTTTCATCCATAGCATCTGGATAACCAGGGACAAAAGATTTTCCGTAGGCATAGTTGGCTTTTAAATCGGGGTGGTTATAATCGATCCCTGTATCAATTACTCCTACTACAATATCTTTGCCATTGGCTGCTTTTCCTGTACCTCCAGGAAGTTTCCATGAGTCACCGTTGCCTGTTACCTGCTTAATATCCCATTGAAGCGACTCATACAGATCTGCATTTGCTGCTTCAGCTTCCTGTAACGTGTATTCAGCTTCAACTGCAGGCGTTTCAGGGTACAATTTGTTCTGAATGCCAGCTTCAGCAATCTGGGAGGATTTTTTGACTTCTTTTAAAAATTCAGGATTGGCTGAAGTCACTTCTACTGCTCCAACACGTTCAAGTGTGTCTGTTATTTTTCCCCCAGCGTCTTCTACTAAGTCTTTATACCCGGATGGTAGATTAGTCTCGTTTTTGAAAATAACTATGTATTTGTTCTCAACTGACTGAGCCTGTCCAGTTTGCGCAGCTCCCCCAAATACGGCAGAAGCACACAGCGCAGTAGTCAAGATGCCTGCAAAAATACCTTTTTTTAATGTCATTATTTGTAACCCCCTTTGTTTTCTTAATTTTCATTATATTATAAAAAGTAGAAGGGAAATGATTATTATTCGACATGATTTTTGCTATTGAAGTGCCTGAATAAGTCTATTGATATAAGACTATTTTCCGTTTTACAGAATTTGAAAAAACATAGTGACTTTTAGAATGCAATGATGAAGGTTTATTTTTTATCATGTTAAGTAATTTTGTCGAAATGTACGTCCTTTTGGCATAGTACTCTAATAAAATGGCTGTTTTCTCATAGATTGTTGTACTCGATTATAAATGTTGTTCTTTGCTTTCAGCGGTCCGGCTGGGAGCCTCCTCGGCTCGGCCTGGGGGATCGCCGATTTCCCTCTATTTCCCGCAGGTGTCAAGTTTATCCGCCACAATTCACTTAAGGTTTTAAACATTTAGTCTAAAAGCAACAAGGTTTACGAAAAGTGAAAAAAAATAAATAAAAAACGTCTGAATTTGTCAGACGTTCTCTCTGTTATTTTGTTTGGATTCTATTTCCGGTGTTTGATCATCATTATGGAGAGGATCAATTTTATGCTCGTATTTATACGCTTTTGAGGTAGTCAGAACACTGAGAAGAAGCACGATAATAATGATGAGAATGCAGATTGCAAAGATATAAAACATGTGAAAATCTCCCCCTGTATACCATTAATTGTATCAGAAATCTGATATGAATTTGTTTTATTTTTTCTTAAAAGGGGTAATTTATAAGTACACAAGGAGGAGATTGTAAATGTCTGAAAAATTAGTTCAAACCGTTAATAAACAAGTAGCAAACTGGACTGTTTTATATGAAAAATTACATAATTATCACTGGTATGTAAAGGGACAGAATTTCTTTACTCTGCATGAAAAATTTGAAGAGCTATACAATGAAGCGCACGTTCATATCGATGAACTTGCAGAACGTCTATTGGCACTTGAAGGAGCACCTGTAGCAACGCTGAAAGAATGTCTCGAACTCTCCACAGTAAGTGAAGCAGAAGGGAAAGAAACAGCAGAGCAAATGGTGCAAACCGTCTATGACGACTTTTCAAAAGTTGCCGATGAACTAAAAGAAGGCATGGATCTTGCAGATGAGGTCGGCGATGAAACAACAGGTGACATGCTCCTTGCTATTCACCAAAGTCTGGAGAAGCATAACTGGATGCTGAAATCATTCTTGGGGAAATAAGGCTGCCGCAGGGCAGTCTTTTTCGTTTTTCAATAAAACTAAAGTGCGTTTTAGATCCACATAACTAGTAGATTTTCCATGCCCAATCTCAAGAAGTTGTTCTCTAAGAATTTCCCTGAGCACCCAAAAGACCGGTTCATAGTACATGAACCGGTCTTTTGGGTGCTTGAAAATAGCACATTTCTTTAATGATGGGATAACTGCTAGAGCAAGGTGAGATTGAAAACATAGAATATATGGAATTTATTCTTTTAGAAAGGAAGGCAAGAACATGTCTCGTCTGGAAATGGGCTTGCTTATGCTTACCTCCATCTATTTCACTGTGCTAACCTTTATCATTGGCGAGCTTCATGAAATTTTTTTAATCCTGCTATCATTAATGTTAATCGAGTTTTTAACTTTTATTTTGGCTGACGCTCTTACTAATACCGCGAATTTGCTGAAAAATTCGGCTTCTAGGCTTGGTGCAAAAGTTATCATCATTTCTGTTGTGGCCGTTGCAAATTTGATTGATCTTGTACTTAATACGAATTACATTCTGCGTGATGGAACGATTTGTTTCTATATTGTTTTCGAAGCTCTGCGCATATTGAGAAACGCTCATCATGTCAAGCTGTCTGTCCCTAGATTTTTGATCCGGACTTTAGAGTTTATTGAGCAATTGTTTAAAAAATGAGTGCCGAATAATTTGTTCATGAATAGGAAAAAAATAAACAATGGACAAGTAAAGGGGTGCTTAAAGAAATGTCAGATACGAAGCAAACTTATTATGTAACGGTTGCGAACGGTGAAATATCACAGCTGAGCACAGAAGCTCCGTGGGATTATAAGATTGAAGCGACAGAAGAAGAAATTACATCGCTCAGAGAGTATTTTGATCAGGTGTATTCATCTGACTGGCAGGGATTTTTCAGAGCCCATGTTCCGTACTTAGAATATCATTATGATAGGGAAAATGATGCGATTGATCAAACAAATTATAAAATTTATGAAATGATTTATCAGCTTGGAGACGAAGAAGCCAAGAATCATATTCGCTCACAGGGAATTTTAAAAAAGATTGAAGAACAACAATAGGTCTTATACAAACTCTTTCATTGTGATAAGATTTTTATGGACACATAGAAATTGAGGGATAGAAAAATGTTTCGATTTAAAGATTATTATCACAATGAAGTTCATCTGTCTTTTGAGGAATATCCATTCTCAAAAGATCCTAAGCATGTTTGGGTCATTTGCCGTTACGGAGATCAGTGGCTGCTTACGATTCATCGCGATCGGGGATATGAATTTCCGGGAGGCAAGGTCGAAGAATCTGAAAGTCCTGATGATGCTGCTGTAAGAGAAGTCAAAGAAGAAACAGGGGCCTCTGTGTCGAAGTTAACGTATATGGGACAATACAAGGTGCTTGGAAAAGAAAAAACAATCGTCAAGAATATTTATTACGCAGAAATCGGCGAGATTATCCCCCAAACTGACTATCTTGAGACAAAAGGGCCTATCTTATTTGACTCACTGCCTTCGGATATAGGGAGAAATCGAAAGTTTAGTTTTATTATGAAAGATGAAGTATTGGTTAAGAGCTTGATGAAAGTTACAGCAGAGTATATTTAGTGAATCCCGGCAAATGAATGCCGGGATTTTTTTTATCTGAAAATAAAACAACCCCAATGGAAAATATAGTAATATGAAGTAGAGCAGATGAAATTAGGGGGATAAATAATATGTCACACAGTGAACCTAGATACATTTGGATTGCCGTTTCTTTGTTATTAGCAGTCTCAAGTTTTTTTGTCATCCTGATTGTTCCGTATACCATACATAACATTTTATTTCACACGATGAATACTGCCACGATCCAAACGCCTAAGCTTGTGCTGTATATGTATGGAATCTCAATTGGAATAATTGCTCTTGCCAGTTTTTTGATGTATTTAAATCAGAAAAAACTATGGAAGGCTGCATTGCCTCTGGCCATTATTGGGTTTATCGGGATTGGACTTGGCACAGATCACTATAAAGTAGTGACCTACGATGAAATTAAGTTCAGCAGTCCATGGTCCTTTTCTGAAACAAGCTATAAGTGGAAGGATGTTAAAGAAATTATCACGGAAGATTCTGATGACGCGGCGGTTAACTGGCAGGTAAAGTTTTTATTCAAAGATGGAGAAGAACTTATCTTTCTTCGTGACAGAAGATTTAACAGCGATCACGCAAATTTTTATTCTGCTGCAAAAATGAACGGAGTTCCTTATAAAGGAATAAATGATAAATAATAAAAAGGCTTTCGGATACCCGAAAGCCTTTATAAATTTGCTTATACTCCAATTGATGAAGCAATATTTTCTTTTTTAAGAAAATCAGCCAGCAGGTCTGGAGCCGTCAAGTAGATTAAGCCGTTTCCTTCAAGACTCTTAGGAAAGCCGAGAGGTATCGTGCGTTTCATCAGCTGGGCATAGATTTCCGGTTCTGAAAGCTTTCTTTCGAATTCACTCTCAGCAAGCTTCTTGACTAACGCAAGAGCGCCTGAAACATGCGGTGCGGACATGGATGTTCCGCTGAATACGGCATATTTTCCGCCGGGAATGGTAGATATGATTTTCTCACCAGGTGCCACGGCGTCTATTTCATTATTTGAATTAGTAAAGTAAGAAGATTTTCTTTGGAGGCTGATAGCTCCGACTGAAATGACTTCATTGTAGCAGCCGGGGTACGAAAATTCCGATGTTTTGCTGTTGCCGTCTCCTTCATTGCCTGCTGAACACACAACGAGAATTTGGTTTTGTACAGCTTTTTGTATCACTTCATGAAGCTCAGGCACATCGGATGGTCCGCCGAGAGACATTGAAATGATATCAGCCTTTTCTGAAATGGCATATTCAATGGCGTTGATAATCCACTCATAGGCACCTGATCCTTCTTCTCCCGCAAGTGCTTTTAAAATAAGCAGCTTAGCTTCAGGTGCAACACCAATTACACCTGATTCCGCATTTACGGCAGCAATCGTACCGGCTACGTGAGTTCCGTGGCCGCTGTAATCTGTAAATACGTCAGGCTCTCCATTATCATCATCAGTAAAGTTGCGGCCGCCGATTACTCTGCCCTCTAAATCCGGATGCTGTGTGTCACATCCTGTATCAATTACTGCAATCAACACATCTTTGCCTTTAAATCCTTTGCTCCATAATGCGGGGGCTTGAATCATATCCACGCCTTCCGGGATTTGCTGAGCCTCTACAAGATGATTGTCAACTTTGTACGGGATCAATTTAATAGACTTTTCCATTACAACCCCTCCTATCATTTCTTAAGAAACAAATGTTAAGGCCAGAGACAGAGGTATAATAATCGGAACTTTCTGTTAAATTTTATCATTTTCTATCAATTCTAGCAAATGCCAAATAGACTAGAGATGAATAATGAAAATGGCATAGGGACTATTTAGACTGACAAAACAAAAATACGGTCAATTAAGACCGTATTTGCTATTCATCATCCTTAACCAGCTTTCTCTCCAGCAGTTCAACGGCCTGATACATAATGGTTGCAAAGCAGGCAATGATGATAAGCGAGAGGAGGACAAGCGTAAAGTTGAAGACCTGAAAGCCGTAAATGATCATGTAGCCCAAGCCTTTTGCGGATACCAGGAATTCTCCTACAATGACTCCAACCCATGAGAGTCCTACATTGACTTTAAGGGTAGATATGATGGTTGGAAACGATGCAGGCAGTACGGCTTCTTTGAACATTTGCCATTTCGAGGCGCCAAATATTTGAAGAACCTTCAGATAATTGGAATCCATTTCTCGGAATGCCGTATAAACTACGATCGTTGTTATAATGATAGAGATAATGGCACCCATTGCAATGATAGAGAAATAACCCGGTCCAAGAGCAACAATTAAAATAGGTCCGAGCGCTACCTTTGGCATTGCATTTAAAATGACCAAGTAAGGATCAAGAATGTTTGACAGCCGCTTAGACCACCATAGAACAGCTGCAAGCACAGTACCGGACAGGGTGCCGATTATAAAGCCAAGAACGGTTTCAAATAAGGTGACGCTCAAGTTTGATAAAAGAGACCCGTCAGCTATCTTTACTAAAAACAGGTTCCATATTTTAGAAGGATAACTGAAGAGCAGAGGATCAATCCATTCTCTATTCCCTGCTATTTCCCAAAGGGAGAAAAACGTGATAAAGATAAGAAGCTGATAAAACCTTACCCAGTTTTTCTCTTTTTTCAAGCCTTTTAAATAGGATTGATGCAGTCTGTTTAATTCATTCTTTTCCATCAAGCTGATCCAGCTCCTTCCAAATGTGCTGAAACAGGTCTGTAAAGGAGGGATGCTGTCTCGCTGTAAATGGTGTCATGTTTTTTAATTCTTCTGGAACTTGAAAGATTTGAGCGATTCTGCCGGGTTTTGTGGAAAGAAGAAAGATGCGGTCACTCATAGCGATGGCTTCACCGATATCATGTGTGACAAGCAGGGCCGTTTTCCTGAAATCCTTCAATGTGCTCCAAACAAGGTCTTCGAGCTTAAGCTTTGTTTGATAATCCAGCGCAGAAAATGGTTCATCAAGCATGAGAAGCTTAGGATTCGTTGAGAGCGTTCTGACCAGAGCTGCACGCTGCCTCATACCGCCTGAAAGCTGGCGCGGATATTTCTTCTCGACATTCTCAAGTCCCATATCTTTCAGCAGAGAAAGGCTTTTCTTTATCGCATCAGCTGACATGCTGCCGCCGATTTTTAATCCGAGCAGAATGTTTTCTTCAATTGTTTTCCACGGGAAAAGGTAATCCTGCTGCAGCATGTATCCAATGGCAGATGTGTCATGTTTGACCGGTCTGCCTTCCATTAAAATGCTGCCTTTTGTAGGTGAGA
This sequence comes from Metabacillus idriensis, assembly GCF_009674765.1. Classification (GTDB taxonomy): domain Bacteria; phylum Bacillota; class Bacilli; order Bacillales; family Bacillaceae; genus Bacillus_P; species Bacillus_P idriensis. The sequence goes on from NZ_WKKF01000004.1 coordinate 57,437, forward strand.
TCAGGCCCGCGATAATGGACAGCAATGTAGTTTTGCCGCATCCGCTTGGGCCAAGAAAGGAGATGAATTCTCCTTCCTCTACTTGTAAATCAATATCCTCTAATGCAAGAGTTGCTGATTCTTTTGTAAAGTACATATGGTGGATATGCTGGACCGTCAAGAAAGACATGCTGAAACCTCCTTACTTTGCAGCGTCTTCTGCGAACTTCGTATTAACCAGTGTTCCGTGCTCAATGCGTTCAGGCAATTCGTTCGCTTCTTCCATGATGTTTTGAAGATTCGTCCATTCTGCCTCATCAAGGATTGGATCAGTCGCAAAAGATCCCTGCTCTTTATAGCGTTCGACTACTGTTGTGATAAGCTCAAGGTCTGTATCTTTAAATTGCGGGGCAATAGTCTTTGCAATGGTTTCAGCGCTGTTTTCTTCCACCCATTGCTGAGCTTTATAAATGGCTTTTGTGAATTTTTCTGCTGCTTCTGAATCCTCTTTTAAGAAGCTTTCTTTTGCCATAAATGTTGTATAAGGAACTTTTCCTGATTCATTCCCGAATGATGCCACAATGTGACCGGTTCCTTCTTTTTCAAAAATGCTTGCTGTAGGCTCAAAAAGCTGGACAAAATCGCCGGTTCCTGAAGCAAAGGCGCTCGGAATATTGGCAAAATCAATATTTTGAATCAGATTTAAATCATTTTGCGGATCAATACCGTGCTCCTTTAAGACGAATTCTCCAACCATCTGGGGCATTCCGCCTTTCCGCTGGCCAAGGAAAGTGCTGCCTTTCAGCTGATCCCAGCTGAAATTCTCGATTTTTTCTCTCGAGACTAAAAAGGTTCCGTCCGTTTGTGTAAGCTGGGCAAAATTGATTACGGGATCTTTAGAGCCTTGAGCAGAAACGTAAATCGACGTTTCAGAGCCGACAAGTGCAATATCCGCACCATCTGAGAGAAGAGCTGTCATTGTTTTATCTCCGCCCCATGTTGTTGTAAGCTCAACATCAAGACCTTCTTCTTCAAAAAAACCTTCAGACATTGCCGCATACAATGGTGCGTAAAAAATGGAATGGGTAACTTCAGCCAACCTGATTTTTTCAGGCTTGTTTTGATTGCACGCACTTAGTGTAAAAATAAGAAGAGCGAGTACCGCAAAACCGATGAGACTTTTTTTCATATAAAATCCTCCTTGGTGACAGACACCATCAAAAAATATTAAAATGAGTATCCAGTTTTGTAACGCCTAGAATAATGTATGAGAGCGAAAAAAATATGTGAATGCCTATAAATGATTTTGCGAGGTGCAAGAAAATGGAGAATGGTTCAATTATCGAGCGTCAGCTGCTGCCGTCGCCTAATCCTAAAATCAGACTGCAGCTCGTCACCTATTTATCAGAAGGGCTTAAGGTAAAGGGACTTCTTGCTGAACCTGAGAAAGAAGGAAAATATGACGGTTTTCTATATTTAAGAGGCGGCATTAAAAATGTCGGCAAAGTCAGAGCGGGACGAATTGTACAATTTGCTTCAGAAGGCTTTGTGGTGATGGCTCCGTTTTACCGGGGGAATCAAGGGGGAGAAGGAAACGAAGATTTCGCGGGAGATGACAGATACGATGCTCTGCATGCGCTCACTCTTTTAAAAAAACATCCTAAAGTTGATCAGGAACGAATACATGTCTTCGGATTTTCAAGGGGAGGAGTGATGGCGCTTTTTGCAGGAATCTTAGACCCGGACGTCCGTTCAGTCGTTACATGGGGCGGCGTTTCTGATATGGCCCTTACATATGAGGAGCGGGAGGATTTACGGAGAATGATGAAGCGGGTGATAGGAGGGACACCTTCAAAATATCCTGAAAGATATAAGTGGAGAACTCCGCTGTATAATCTGGATTCATTAAAGGCTCCAATTCTTATTATTCATGGTGCTCATGATCAAAATGTATCAGTCGAACATGCTTACCTGCTTGAAAAAAGACTCGGTGAACTTGGAAAAAGCGCAGATACGATGTATTTTGAGGAATATACACATTACTTTCCTCCTGCCGTTAACCGGAAAGTAGTAAGAGAGCTGACTTCCTGGATGAAAAAGCAATAAAATCGGGGGTTTGAGCCGAATGAATATGTTAAAATAACGATATATGAAAAAGGAGTGATGGAGATGGGTATGCCTTTAGAATTGAACACGATGATCGTGACAAAAGGGAGAGAAAACCGACTAGAAGAGAATCTATTTTCTCTCGAGAAAGAGGGCTATCGCATTTATCCGCTGGAGATTCCCGTTGAAGTCAGAAAAACAAAAGAAGGGGACGTTAGCGGACAGGCTCTGATCAAAAAACTTGAGCTTTCTGATTCTAAAACCATTCTGACTTATCAGCTGATTGCGCTGAAGTCTACAAATTAACATTTAACGTAAGAAAAGGATTGTCCAATAAGTCTCAAAAATGAAGCAGGCAGGAAAAATTACTGTTATTTCCTTTCTGCTTTTTTCTATGGGGGTCTTTTCATAACTTTGTTATTTTTAGACTCCATGTTACAAACTATAAGTTCCTGGAGCGGAAAGGAACGGACAACATTAATATTCCAAAACATTAATTATGCGAAAACAGACTTTCTGGACAGCCCCTTTCTGTATATTTATTCAGATATCCGGCCCTTCAGCGTGCTATTTTTCATCCATGCCAAAAATTCATTTAACTTCGTCATTGTAGTGATATTTTGGTTGCATGTATGAGGGTTCTGGCAAATATAATTTCCGCGTTTAATGAAAGTTCCAGGTTCGGCTCCTTTAATTTCTGCAGTAAACATACCTACCTCTTCAAACCTGTTGCAGATTGTGCAAATGCCTTTTTGATGGATGCTGCTGAACGTGCCTTGCAGGCCCATGAGTTTATTGGATTGAGGGGCTATTATATATTGTTTGCCAGATCCTTTATCATGCCAGCTTAAGTATGAAATTTCCGTGAAATCCAGTGCTTCTAATGAAGAAGGAGCCTTTATTTTCTTAGCTTTTGGAAACAGCTTTTTTATCGTTTGCTCGGTTACATGTTTAAACGGGATGACAAATGGTTTCAAACGCAAAAGAAAGACATCCGCATCAGACTTATCTTTGACTGCATTTATGGGTGACAGCAAATCAATTTGTTCAGGTTTAATTTCGTCAAATAATGTTAATGTCCTTTCCTGTGCAAGAGATTTTAAGGCATTTAACACGTTCGGGTCATTAACCGTACCATATCCATTCACAAGCAGCTGTGTCTGCGCCTTAATATAGTTGTATTGGTCGCTTCTGATAAAAGGTTCCATAGTATGTTCACTCCATTCATGCTGCCTTAATAATAAAAGGCTTAATTTTAGAATAAAAGAAGTGCTTCATTTTTTATATGGTGAGAATGATTAAGAAATAAACTCTGCACAAAACAGCACTGATGATCCATAGGATCAATCAGTGCTGTTTTATTATTATTTCGTATAGACAATCTTTTTGATTGTTTCGGCTGAAAGGTAATGTTCTTCAGCTAATTCATGAATTTTTTTGCCGCTTTTAAAACCGTTTTTAATTGAAAGGTTTCTGTCATCAAGCGCCTTTCTTCCCCCGGAGCGGGTGCCCCACTTATGGTGCGCTGTTTCCGGTTTGGGAATGTAGAGGGTTTCTCCCTGAATGTACTGCTGAATTTCTGCAATCAGTTCCTCAGGTAAAATAGCGGTTGCGTTCACATATTTCATTTCTGCCAGCCCCTTATTTGTGATTGTATAAATAAGGTGCAAAGCCGAGGAATAGAAAAGGCAAACGCTTTGGGCGATTTAAATAAGTGTCCGCCCCATGCAAAGTATCGCCTTTTTACTGCCGGGCTTTGCATGAGACGCTTCAGAATCTGGCAAACGGACTGAATTCACCAAAAACATCACCCCCTTAAAAATGATTTACTTTTTTATGCAATTTTATCATATGGATCTATCTCGAAAAAGAAAAGGGCATTTCCAGGAAGTCTGTTTTTGCATAATTATTATTTTAGGTTATACATGTTGTCCGTTCCTTTCCGCTCCAGGAACTTGCTTTCCGCGGTCCGGCTGGGAGCCTCCTAGGCCTGCCTGCGGGGTCTCCCATTTCCCTCTAATTCCCGCAGGAGTCAAGTTTATCCGCCACAATCCACTTGAATTTTGTAAGATGGAGTCTAATAACAACAAAGTTTATGAAAAGAGCCTACAGAAAAAAGCAGACAGGAAATAACAATTGTTTTTCCTGCCTGCTTCATTTTAGAGACTTATTGGACAATCCCTTACTTTTTCTTTTTATCCAGCAAGCTGTGATTCCTTAATCTTTTGGGGCTTTTTTGTACTGAATTTATTGACGAGCATTGTTAGAGCTCCGTCACCTGTGACATTTGTTGCTGTGCCAAGGCTGTCCTGAGCGAGGTATAGAGCAATCATAAGGGAAACCATTGTCGGATCAAAGCCGAGCATTGTTTTAAGCAGGCCGATTGCAGCCATAACTGCACCCCCTGGTACTCCAGGTGCGGCTACCATTGTAACACCAAGCATAAGGATAAAAGGAATCATCATTTCAAAAGATGGTGTTGTTCCGTTCATAAACAGAACACCCATTGCGCAGCAAACAAGCGTAATCGTACTTCCTGACAAGTGAACAGTTGCCAGCAATGGTACGCTGAAGTCTGCTATCTTAGACTGGACGCCGGTTTTTTTTACTTGTCCAAGCGTTACGGGAATTGTAGCTGCAGATGATTGTGTCCCCAGTGCTGTAAAGTAGGCAGGAGACATAATCTTTAACAGCTTTATTGGATTGTTTTTAGTCAGCAAACCGCTAGTGCAATATTGAATAAGGAGCATTGTAATATGAAGCACGATAATAAGCACAAAAACTTTTGCAAAAACAGATAAAATCGACTGAACTTGTCCGCCGTAAGTCATATTTGCGAAAATGCCAAAAATGTGGAATGGGAGCAGCGGGATAATCGCTGTTTTTATCAATTTCTCAACGATCTTTTGAAAATCTTCAAAGGCATTTTGCAGAGTATTGCCTTTGATGGATGCAAGTCCAATTCCAATGATGAAAGAGAATAGGAGAGCGCTCATGACTTCCATAACAGGCGGCATTCCAATTTCAAAGTATGGTTTTAATAAAAATTCCTCAGGATTATCAGTCTTTACGAGCTGATTTCCAGTAATGAATTTAGGCAGAATAGATAAGCTTGCTGCGAACGCAAGCAGTCCTGCAAAAATCGTAGAGATATAGGCCAGACCTGTAGTAATTCCAAGCAATTTACCAGCACCTTTACCAAGCTGTCCGATGCCAGGTGCAATAAATCCAATAATAATAAATGGAATGACAAAGCCAATAAAGTTGCCGAATATCCCATTAAATGTTGCAAATCCTTTTACAAGCCATTCTGGTGAAATGCTCCCGATTCCGACACCGAGAATAATAGCAAGTATGATTTGGGGCAAAAGTCCGAGCTTCAATTTCATGATGTTGTCCTCCTGAAAGATACATGTGTACATGTGTTATAGAATTACTTTAGCACAGGAATGAAGGGTTTGGTATAAAAAATGTTCATTTTTATTTTATTAATATATGGAAAAGAAAATAAAAAGCCATGCCAGAGTGTATGGCATAGCTTTTAAAAGGTTTATACAGCTGGTCCGCCAAGTGTCTCGATCTCAGCTGAAACATTATTGAACTTCTTGAAGTTCTGTTTGAACTTGCCTGCTAGTTCTTTTGCTTTTTCATTATAAGCATCCACGCTGTCCCAAGTTTTAATTGGCTGCAGCACTTCATCAGGTACACCTGGCACATGAATTGGAATTTGAAGTCCAAAGTTTTTATCTGTGACAGTTTCTACATTGTCTAATTCACCTTCAAGAGCGGCTTGAACCATTGCGCGGGTATATTTCAGTTTCATGCGCTGGCCAGTTCCGTATTCTCCGCCAGTCCAGCCTGTGTTTACTAAGAATACATTAGCCTGATGCTCATCAATTTTCCGGCCGAGCATCTCGGCATAAACAGTAGCAGGAAGCGGGAGGAAAGGCGATCCAAAGCATGTTGAGAATGTAGCCTGAGGTGATGTAATGCCGCGTTCAGTTCCAGCTAGCTTGCTGGTGTATCCGCTTAAAAAGTGGTACATAGCCTGTTCTTTTGTTAACTTGCTGATAGGAGGCAGAACGCCAAATGCATCAGCCGTTAAAAAGACAATTGTATGAGGGTGGCCGGCAATACTAGGCTTCACAATGTTATCCATTGCTTCAAGCGGGTAGGCCGCTCTTGTGTTTTCAGTAAAGAAAGTATCATCATAGTCAGCAATTCTTGTATCATCGTCAAGGACTACATTTTCAAGCACTGATCCGAATCTTATTGCATCAAAAATTTGAGGCTCTTTTTCACGTGAGAGGTTGATGCACTTGGCATAACAGCCTCCTTCGATATTAAAAACACCTGCATTTGACCAGCCGTGCTCATCATCACCGATTAATTTGCGTTTTGGATCAGCGGAAAGGGTTGTTTTTCCTGTTCCTGACAGACCGAAGAAAAGGGCAACATCGCCTTCCTGGCCAACATTTGCTGAGCAGTGCATTGGCAGGATACCGCTTTCAGGAAGCAGGTAGTTCATGACTGAGAAAATGGATTTTTTCATCTCTCCAGCATATTCAGTACCGCCGATAAGAATGGTTCTTTTCTCAAATGAAATGATGATAAATGTTTCAGAATTTGTTCCATCTACTGCAGGATCTGCTTTAAAGTTTGGAGCCGAAACGATTGTGAACGGATTGTCATGCTGAATCAGCTCATCCCCGCTCTCTGGCTGGATAAATAATTGCTGAGCAAACAGGTTGTGCCATGCGAATTCATTTACAACCTGGATCGGCAGGCGGTATTTTGCGTCAGCGCCGGCAAAGCCTTTGAAAACAAAGAGCTCATTGCGGTCTTTTAAGTATGAAAGAACTTTTAAGTACAACTTTTCAAATGCTGTTTCTGAGAAAGGCTGATTAACAGCTCCCCACTCAATTTTGTCATTTGTTGAATTTTCATTTACAATAAATTTATCTTTAGGTGAACGTCCTGTGTAAGTACCCGTTGTTGCTCGGACTGCTCCCGTCGAAGTTAATGTTCCTTCACCCCGTTCTAAGACTTTTTCAACAAGAACAGGAACTGATAAGTTATGAAATGCATTTTCCCCTTTAAGTAACACATCAAGCTCATTTGTAATTTCGATTGAATTCATCCCATACCCATCCTTTACCTATATTTCTATTATTATTTTTAACTATATCTTAAGTGACTCTTCTTAATTAGTATAACACATTAAAATAAATAGTCTATACTATTTAACTTATTCTACGTACAAATTGATGAAATGGAACTGTTTAAAGAACGTTTTTAATGAAAATGATACATATATAATAGGAAGTGTTTTTATTTCGGCATTTTGTGGAAACATATCAGAAGGGAACAGAAAAATCTTATCCGAAAACCTTGTCATTTTTTGTTGACACCTGGAGGAAATATACGATATTATATGTCCTTGAACGGATTCTCTTATCCCGAGCTGGTGGAGGGACAGGCCCAATGAAACCCAGCAACCTGCTTTATTTTTAAAATTCATTCATGAATTTTTGCGAGCAAAGGTGCTAACCTGATGCAAGGCGAAAGCCCTTGATCGATAAGAGCGAAAGGCTACGATTTTAGTAAATAACCTTTCCTCGCGGGAAAGGATTTTTTATTTCGAATAAATATATTTTGCCTGAAAGTACTCGTGGATTCTCCTAAAACATGCCAACTGAAATATTTTGACGAATGGTCAAAATATGAAAGGGAATGAGTTCCGTATCATCTAACCTTTTGAGGAGGAAAACTTTAATGACTAAACAACGTCGTCTGTTTACTTCAGAGTCTGTAACTGAAGGTCATCCTGATAAAATTTGTGACCAGATTTCTGACTCGATTTTAGATGCAATCCTAGAAAAAGATGCAAATGCCCGTGTAGCTTGTGAAACATCTGTTACAACAGGTCTTGTTCTGGTTGCTGGTGAAATTACAACTTCTACTTATGTAGACATTCCAAAAATCGTTCGCGAAACGGTTAAAGAAATTGGCTACACTCGTGCAAAATATGGTTTTGATGCAGAAACATGTGCAGTACTTACTTCAATTGATGAGCAGTCAGCAGACATCGCGATGGGTGTTGACCAGGCGCTTGAAGCACGTGAAGGGAAAATGACAGATGAGCAGATTGAAGCGATTGGTGCAGGTGACCAAGGATTAATGTTCGGTTTTGCCAATAACGAAACGAAAGAATTAATGCCGCTTCCGATCTCGCTTGCTCACAAACTTTCACGCCGTTTAACGGAAGTGCGCAAAGAAGAAATTCTTCCGTACCTTCGTCCGGATGGTAAAACTCAAGTAACAGTTGAGTATGATGAAAATGACAAGCCAGTTCGCATTGATACAATTGTTATTTCAACTCAGCACCACCCTGAAATTTCATTGGAGCAAATTCAGCGCAACGTAAAAGAGCATGTTATTAACCCGGTTGTGCCAAAAGAATTAATTGATGAAGATACTAAATACTTCATCAACCCGACTGGCCGTTTCGTTATCGGCGGACCACAGGGCGATGCAGGCTTAACAGGCCGTAAAATCATCGTTGATACTTACGGAGGCTATGCACGTCACGGCGGCGGCGCATTCTCCGGTAAAGATCCAACAAAAGTTGACCGCTCTGCAGCTTATGCAGCACGCTATGTAGCTAAAAATATTGTAGCAGCAGGCCTTGCGGATAAATGTGAAGTTCAGCTTGCTTACGCAATTGGTGTGGCACAGCCTGTATCAATCGCAATCGATACATTCGAAACAGGCAAAGTGAAGGAAGATGTGTTAGTTGATGTTGTTCGTGCTAACTTTGACCTTCGTCCGGCAGGAATCATCAACATGCTGAATCTTCGCCGCCCAATTTACAAACAAACAGCTGCTTACGGACACTTCGGCCGTAACGATCTTGACCTTCCATGGGAAAGAACGGATAAAGCAGAAGCTCTTAAAGAGCAAGCGTTAAACCGATAATTAAATGAAGGATGAAACCAGCTTTGCGGCGGGTTTCATCCTTTTTTTATGCGGAATAGCTGGTCCTGTGGATCTTTGATTATTCGGAGGGTGGCTGAGGTCATGGAAGTGATTGTACATAGTTATCAAAATACATAATTTCATCCTAAGACTTTATTTTTTTGTATTATTTTGTAAAAACCTGCAACATTATCCCAGTATCTGTCGTTTAATAAGCAATCAGTATTTATGGAGGGAAAAACATGTGCGGTTTTGCAGGAGTTATTGATTTTGAAAAAGTACATACAAAAAGGTACCGGGAGTATATAGAGGCAGCAAGCAGACAAATTGTGCATAGAGGCCCTGATGACAGCGGAATGTTTGAGGATGAGCATGCCATCCTTGCTTTTAGGCGGCTTAGCATTATTGATGTAGATGGCGGGCATCAGCCTATGCCATATGGAGACGATGACCGCTATCAGATTGTTTTTAATGGGGAAATTTATAATTACGTGGAACTTAGAGAACTCCTATTCCGAAAAGGAGAAAGGTTAAAAACAGAAACAGATACTGAAGTGATCGTTGCGCTTTATCATCTATATGGTAAGGATGTTCTTCGCTATTTAAGGGGGATGTTTTCCTTTCTGATCTGGGATACGCAGGAGCAGCATCTTTTTGCTGCCAGAGATCATTTTGGGATAAAGCCGCTATACTACATAGAGGATGGATTTACTGTCCTTTTTGCTTCTGAAATGAAATGCTTGAAAGAATACAAAAGGACCGCTTATGTTAATGATGTATCTTTACAGCATTATCTTTCTTTTCAATATGTTCCTGATCCTGATACCATCCAGAAAGAGATTCACAAAGTTCCGCCAGGATATTGTGTGACAAAAGTGGCTGGCGATCGCATGGTTTTGGAGAAGTATTGGGAACCAAAGATGAAGCCGGTCCCGTCCAATGATGAGAGCAGAATGATTGATGCCATTCAAACTGTGATAGTCGATTCGGTGAAAATGCATATGCGAAGCGATGTTCCGGTTGGTTCTTTTCTGTCAGGCGGTGTTGATTCGAGTATCATTGCTTCCATTGCAAGACAGTTTCACCCTGGCCTGAAAACATTTTCTGTAGGATTTAAGCAGGAGGGATACAGTGAAATCGATGTTGCAAAAGAGACCGCAGCTGCCATTGGAGCAGAAAACTTCGCGTATTATGTAGATCATACGGAGTTTATGAGAGAGCTTCCCAAGATAATCTGGCATATGGATGATCCAGTAGCAGATCCTGCTTCTATCCCGCTGTATTTTCTTTCCCGGGAAGCGCGCAAGCATGTAAAGGTTGTTTTATCTGGTGAAGGGGCAGACGAGTTGTTTGCAGGCTATAACATCTATAAAGAGCCTTATGATCTGTCCGTCTTTGGGCATCTTCCAACTGGCATCAGGCAGGCATTAAAACAGCTTGCATCCATCTTTCCTGAGGGAATGAAAGGCAAAAGCTTTATTGAAAGGGGAACAACCCTTCTCGAGGATCGCTACATAGGAAATGCCAACATTTTCTCTGCAGATGAGAAAAAACGGCTGCTCACAGGAAGAGATCAATATGTAAATCCAACGGAAATCACAGGAGATCTTTTTGAAAATGTCCGTCATCTAGACAGTGTTTCAAAAATGCAGTATATCGATCTCATGACGTGGCTGAAAGGGGACATACTAGTTAAAGCAGATAAAATGACAATGGCTCATTCTCTGGAATTAAGAGTTCCCTTTTTGGATAGAGAGGTATTTCATGCAGCAGCGGCTATTCCTTATGAATGGAAAGTGAAAAATGGAGAGACCAAATATCTGCTTCGCCAGGCTGTCCGTGATCTAGTTCCTTCACACGTACTCAACAGAAGAAAGCTTGGGTTCCCAGTCCCAATCCGAAATTGGCTGAAACATGAGATGTATGAGTGGGCGAGTGCCCTCATTTCAGAAAGTGAATTGGATGGCCTGATCAATAAGGGATTTGCACATGAACTTCTTGAGAAGCATAGAAAAGGGGAAGCGGATTACAGCAGAAAGATATGGACGATTTTAACATTTATTCTCTGGCATCAGGTTTTTATAGAAAATGTATACAGCTTTAACCGAGATAAGCTTGCTGCAGCAACATAAGAAAAGCCTCTTCATATGAAGAGGCTTTTAAGCATAACGGATAAACTGATGCTGATGAAGGACTTCACTGTACTCATTAAGGAGTCCTTCAAATATGCTGTCCCACGTTTGACTGAGGGCATAAGCGCGAGCACTCATTCCCATCTGATACCGCAAAGCATCATTTTGCAAAACAGTTTCAATGGCGCTGATGAACTCTGAGGCTGATCCTGTGCTGCATAAATACCCTGTTTTTCCGTGCTGAATAATGTTTTTTACTCCGCCTGAGTTTGCCCCGATAACAGGAGTCCCTGCAGCGAATGATTCAAGAACAACGTTTCCAAAAGTTTCGGTAGGTGAGGGAAAGACAAATAGATCAGAGCTAGAATAGATCTTTGCGAGCTTTTCGCCGCTTTCGTATCCGGCAAATGTCATATTGTCCGGTGCATCTTTCATCATTTCTTCTTTGGACGGTCCATCCCCGACAATTATAAAGTGCACTTTGCTTTTTAGGTGCAGAGGTAGCTGGTGAGAGATCTTCATTAATGTTTGAACATCTTTTTCGGGAGCAAGCCGTCCAACATAAGTTAAGATGAATTTTTCTCTTATTTGATATTCCAGCGTGACTTCTTTCCGCAGATAGTTAGGGTGGAATAATTGGCAGTCTACACCCCTAGACCATATATGGACATTTTCAAATCCCTGATGCAGCACTTGCTGCTTTGTTTCTTCAGAAGGTACAAAGATTTTCTCCAATGGCCTGTGGAACCAATGCATATATTTCCATAAAATCTTTGAGAATATCTGCAGATCATAAAATTCCAGATATTGATCAAAGTCAGTATGATATGAACCGACAATGGGGATATTTAATTTCTTAGCATAATGCAGTCCGCATAAACCAATGTTAAAAGGAGTGGCTACATGAATAATGTCAGGCTTAAATCTGATGAGCTCTGACTTTACTTGCAGCATGTTCGGCCAGGCGAGCCTGCATTCCGGGTATAAAAAAAAGGAAGAACTCGCAAACCTGTGGATATGGCTTGAAAAAAGAGATTCCTTTGTGCTTTCGGGAGCAAAAACTTTATATTCATGACCTTTGCTTTCTAAATAATCGGTAAGACGTTTTAACGTTCTCGCAACACCATTTACATCCGGTGCAAATGTGTCTGTGAATATCGCAATTTTCATCTTATCCCTCCATAAATCAGTTACAGTAGCCTGAGTTTATTTCAATTTCAGCTGGAACTTAGAGAATCAGAGAAGCCCCGAAATATTTATTAATAAGAAGAAAACAAGTAATGCCTGCTGTAGTGCCGAGTAAACATCCTGCGAGTACATCAGAAGGGTAGTGCAAGCCAAGATACATTCTTGAGACACCGATGATGATTCCGAGCGGCAAAAGCAGGATGGCTGCCTGAGGAAAGATAAAAATAAAAGGAATAATAACTGAAAAAATAGCTGTTGTATGTCCTGATGGAAAAGAATGATCTTCTAACGGATTTGCCGTTACTTTAATTTCTAATAAAGCAAGATAGGGACGTTTCCGCGGATAGCATTTTTTGACAAATGCTACAGGCAGATGACTAATGAGGAGGGCTGCTGCACTTGCGATGGCCGCCATGCGTGTTTCGCCGCCTGTCATGAATATAAGCAGCAGACAAATGGAAATCGTGAAGGCTGCTCCGCCGATATGTGTAATATTGCGGAAAAAGCAATTCATAAATTTCCGGTCAAAATGCCGGTTAACACTGCGGAACAATCTGCATTCGAAGTCGTACATGTTTTCCATTAGTTTGGTCATCAATCGGATGCTCCTTTTCAACACTGTTTAACCACATTGTAAAACACAAATATTTAGTAAATAATAAGGAAATGTAAAATTTACAAGTAAATTATTTACAAAATAGCACCAGGATAGTTTGATCAGCATGAAGCTATTTTCACAAAGAGGAGCCGGCAAATGGCAGCTAATAAAAAAATCCGTGAAACCGCAGACAAGGGCAATTTCACGGAAATACAGGAAGATGAAAACACCCTTTACTCGGTGTTAACTTATATGAAGAGAGAGTAAAAATTATTCTTGGTTCTCCTGGATCTTCTTATAATATTGACCTTTTTCAGCATACTCGCGGCGAATGCGCTCCATGTCTTTTCGATCTTCCTCATTTAATTCGCGGACTGCTTTCGCAGGTCTTCCGAAGGCAAGTGTGTTTGGCGGAATTTTCTTGCCTTGAGGGACTAAGCTGCCAGCTCCAATGAAAGCACCTTCGCCTATTTCTGCACCATCGAGTATAATGGAACCCATTCCGATCAATGATTGCTTTCTAATAATCGAGCTATGTAGAATGACTTGATGGCCCACAGTTACCTCATCTTCAATGATAAGAGGAGCATCCGGGCTTTGGTGGAGGCAGCACTGATCTTGTATGTTAACCCTGCTGCCAATAATTGTAGGTGAAACATCGCCTCTTATCACCGTATGAAACCAAATGCTTGATTCATCACCAATTATGACGTCACCGGTAATCACAGCGGAGTCTGCGATAAATGCCGATTTTGAAATTTGCGGAAAGCTTTCTTTATAAGGGTATATCATAAATTAAAATCTCCTTTATATATGTAAAATGTACACATCGTTATTATAGCAAACTAAAACTTATTTTCTGAGAAGAAAGGTGTGAACAAGATCATGTGGAAATGGGAATGTGAAGACTCGAATCCTAAGGGTGTTATCGTAATTGTGCACGGTGCAGCAGAACATCACGGACGTTACCGCTGGCTCGTTGAAATGTGGAAGTGCTCCGGGTATCATGTCATTATGGGAGATCTCCCAGGTCAAGGTACATCGACGAGAAGACGGGGTCATATTCTGTCATTTGACGAGTATATCATCGAATTTAATGTGTGGGTGGATGAAGCACGGAAGCTTGGATTGCCTCTTTTTTTACTGGGTCACAGCATGGGCGGGCTGATCGTCATACGGGCTATGCAGGAAAAACACCAGCATATAAACGGTGTTATTTTATCTTCACCATGCCTGGGCCTCGTATATAAGCCAAGCAAAGCGATGGAGCTGATTTCTAAACCTTTAAACATTATTGCTCCGGCGCTCAGAGTTGATTCCGGCTTATCTGTAAATATAGCTACAAGAAATAAGGAAGTGAGAGACGCCGATGAGAATGATACACTTTATGTGACAAAAGTGTCCATAAGATGGTATCGTGAATTAATTAAGGCAATTGAACAGGCGCATATAAACGTGAAGAAGTTTCCTGATTTACCTCTTCTTGTCATGCAGGGCGGGGATGATAAAGTGGTTGACAGCTCGGCTGTTAAGACATGGTTCAACCGTGCTGCATTGTCGGAAAAAGCTTTTAAAGAATGGATTGGCTTTTATCATGAAATATTTAATGAGCCTGAGCGGGATCAAGTATTTAAGTACGCTCAATCGTTTGTCGATGCACATTTAGAGAGCTGATAATAAAGAGGTGATCTTATTGACGGCAATACCGCAGCACCCGCTGCGACTAATGGCGAAAATTTATAAAGATATTTTTCCGATTGTGCATACCCATCTAAATGGATGGAGAGAAAAAGCAAGTCAGATTCAAAATGCGGAACTTAGAAATCAGGCGCTGGCAAGTATAAACGGTAAATCCTTCCACTGTGAGGGCGGAGGGATTTTTGGTCTTTTATCAGAGACAAACAAGCATGAATGCATTGAATTTATTGTAGCTTATCAGACCATAAGTGATTATCTTGATAATTTATGCGACCGAAGTACGTCGCTTGATCCATTGGATTTTGCCATGCTGCATCAATCAATGAATGATGCACTGACTGTAGGAGCACCACTGAAGAATTACTATTCTTACCGGACCGATCAAAATGACGGCGGATACTTGCACGCACTCGTATCCACTTGCCAGAATATATTAAGCAGACTCGGTAACTACTCTCTTATTTCAGAGCATCTGCTCGAATTATCCTGTTATTACTGTGATTTGCAAGTACATAAGCATGTAACTATGGATGAGCGCATACCAAGGCTTGAAACATGGTTTGAAAAAAACAAACAGGGATTGCCGGACATGCAGTGGTATGAATTTTCTGCATGCGCAGGATCAACTTTAGGCATTTTTTGCCTGGTCTCTTACGCATTCCGAGATGATTTCAGCGAAAAAGAAGCCTTCCGCATCCGTGAAAGCTATTTTCCGTACGTTCAAGGACTGCATATTCTGCTCGACTATTTAATTGATCAGGAAGAAGACCGGATCGGCGGAGATTTGAATTTCTGCAATTACTATAAGACCGAGAAGGAAATGATGATGAGGCTTGAGCATTTCGTCCTTCAGGCTGAATCAAACCTCAGCGGAATTCCTCATGAAAACTTTCATAAACTTATTCACAGAGGACTGCTTGGCGTTTATTTATCTGACGAGAAAGTAACTTCAAGAAAAGATCTCGGGAAGCTTGCCAGACAGTTAATTAAACTTGGCGGAAAAACATCTTCGTTCTTTTATTGGAATGGACGGGCCTACCGGGCTATTCAGAAAATGGCTGCCAGAAGCTCTTAAGGAAAGGGGCTGTCCAGAAAGTCTGTCTTCACATATATTTTTGTTTTGATGATAAATATTGCTCGTTCCTTTCCGCTGCAGTCACTTGCTTTCCGCGGGGAGGATGGGAGCCTCCTCGGCTTTGCCTGTGGGGTCTCCCATTTCCCTCTACTTTCCCGCAGGAGTCAAGTGCCTTCCGCTACAATCCACTTAAGATTTTACATTTAGTCTAAAAACAACAAAGATTACGAAAAGAGCCTACAGAAAAAAGCAGGCAGGAAAAAACATTTGATTTCCTGCTTGCTTCATTTTAGAGACTTAATGGACAACCCCTTGCCTATGCCTGCATTTTTTCAATAGCGATAATAAATGGAGCACTGTTTTTCTGGTTAAGAAATTGATACTGCAGAACGTGCGCCTTTTTTTGATCCAGCTGTCCTGCATATTCTAATAGGGCATCACGTTCCATTTTCCCGCCGGGGTGACCGTGATAAATGACAAGAATGATGACTCCGCCCTGCTTCATCATGGAATAAAGCTGTTCAATTGCTCTAATCGTTGACGCTGGCTTCGTGACGATTTCTTTGTCGCCGCCAGGCAAATAGCCTAAGTTGAAGATAGCAGAAGCTAAATTTCCTGAGACAGTGGCCGGCAGGCAGTCAGCTGCCTTTGCATGGCTTTCTTTGAATAGTGTTACACGGTCAGTTAATGAGTGTTCTGACAGTCTTGCTGATGTAGCCTGAATGGCCTCATCCTGAATATCAAACCCATAAACATGCCCGGTTTCACCAACAAGATCTGCAAGAAAAACCGTATCATGCCCGTTTCCGATTGTAGCGTCTATTGTAATGTCACCCTGGGTCACTGTCTTGGATAAGATGGATTTTGCAAAAGGAAGCACCCGTTCTAATTTCATTCTGCGATTACCTGTTCTTTCTGAAAAAATTTTCCCTGATAGCTGCCCCGTGCTTTAAGTTCTGCATCAATGGAGTTCAGAACATCCCACTTGTTCACACTCCACATCGGGCCAATCATTAAATCAATTGGTCCATCCCCTGTAATCCGGTGAACAATCATTTCCTGCGGCAGAATTTCAAGCTGGTCGCATACCAACCTAACATAGTCTTCTTTTGTTAAAAATTCCAGTTTGCCCTTTTCATACTGCTTTACCATTGGCGTCCCTTTTAATAAGTGAAGAAGATGAATTTTAATGCCCTGGACATCCAGTTTTGAAACGGCACGGGCTGTTTCCATCATCATTTCATTTGATTCAAGCGGAAGACCGTTAATAATATGGGAACAAACACGAATGTTATGTTTGCGGAGCTTTTCTACGCCTTCTTTATAGCATTCATAATCGTGGGCACGGTTTATAAGCAGTGCTGTCCGCTCATGAACAGTCTGCAGCCCAAGTTCAACCCAAAGGTATGTTCTTTTGTTTAATTCTGCAAGATACTCAATAACATCATCGGGAAGACAGTCTGGCCGTGTTGCAATAGATAATCCGACAACGCCATCCAATTCAAGAACAGATTCAAATTTCTCACGCAGGACCTCAACTGGTGCATGAGTATTAGTATACGCTTGAAAATAAGCCATATATTTGCCGTTTTTCCATTTTTCGTGCATTTTATCTTTTATTTGATTGAATTGAGTAACAAGATCCTCTGCGCGGTTTCCTGCAAAATCGCCTGAACCGGCTGCACTGCAAAATGTGCAGCCGCCGTATGCTGCTGTACCGTCGCGATTGGGGCAGTCAAAGCCTCCGTCTAATGCTACTTTAAAAACTTTATGTCCAAAGTGATTTCTTAAATGATAATTCCATGTATGATACCGTTTTTCATCTGCTGCATATGGAAAAGGGTTTATCTGCTTCAAACTAGAAAAACCTCCTTAAATCGTAAATAGCCATCAGAGCATTTTATCATGGTGTTTGTCTCTATGACAAACACCTGTAACGTCATTTCCAATTGTTTTTCCGTAATTTGAATGCTGAAATGGAGCAAACTATCCGTAATGAAGTGAAATGCTTCATTTACTTATAGGGGGTTTGCAAAATGGCAACAAGACAATCTGTAACTGAATGTCTCGACCGATGCTCAAATACGTATGACTATGCCAGAAATCAATATGCTGAAGGATCTAAGCAGGAGCATTACAATGACACGGAGTATTCACAAGCTCAACAAATGCTTGAGGATGCGGTAAATGAGTGCAATTCTTTAACATTAAGCGCTAATGATCAGCAAAAAGAACAGCTTTACAGAATGCGCCTTCAGCTTCAGCAGCTTCAAAATGAAATGATTTTACTGGATCATTAGGAGGTCTGTGTCAGATGAAAAAACGTTCAAAACAGAATAACCCTGAACAAAAGACAAGAAACGGCGCCAATAATCAAGATGTTGAATTTGGGAAAGATTTCGATCCTGTTAAGCAATCCAAGAAAAAGTACGAGCAGCAGGGGCAGCCTGTAAAATCGAAACAGCGTTCAGAATAAGTTTGAAAACTGCTTCCATTATGGAGGCAGTTTTCATTTTTTTAGAAACAATTGAAAATATATTGTATTAGGTGTACTATATGAACTAGTACACCTAATACATAAGATAGTGTATATCCCAGTTAAAGAAAGAAGGGAGACCGATGATTCAAATTGATCCGCGCAGTTCAACAGCAATCTATGAGCAAATCATACAGCAGATGAAAGAGCTTTGTTTAAAGGGAGTATTAAAGCCTGGTGAAAAACTGCCATCTGTAAGAGAGCTCTCAACAATGATTATTGCAAATCCAAATACAGTGAGCAAAGCTTATAAAGAATTAGAACGGGAAGGCATGATTGAAACATTAAGGGGCAGAGGAACCTTTGTATCGGAGAATGCCCAAATAACATTGGATCAGGGGAAGATGGAGATGATTAAAGAACAGTTGAAACCGCTTATTGTAGATGCGGTATATGCAGGTGTGGACATTGAAATCCTCCATAGATGGATTGAGGAAATCAGCAGGGAAATGAGGGGTGGAAAAGATGATTGAGCTGAAGAATCTTTCGAAAACGCTTGATGGAGAAAAAGTTCTTGATTCCATCTCACTGAAGCTCGGCAAGGGAGAAATATTTGGATTACTTGGCCGGAATGGTTCGGGGAAAACAACGATTTTACGGTTGATTCAGCAAATTATTCTCCCGGATGAAGGTGAGATTTTGTTTGAGGGTGTCTCTATTAAAGAAAATCCTCTTATCAAACGAAAAGTCATTTTCGTGTCTGTTCAGAATCCTTTCTATGACAGATACACATACAGGGAACTAGTACGTATTCTAAAGCCGCTCTATCCTGATTTTGATGTGACCTACTCAAATGAACTGATCAACAGATACGCTATTCCTGAAACGAAAAAGTACCGTGAGCTTTCAACTGGTTTGAAAAAACAGCTCGCCCTGATTCTTGCATTTGCGACTCGTCCTGCAGTAATTCTGCTTGATGAGCCGACAGACGGCATTGACGCTGTAACACGTCATGATCTCCTGCAGCTGATGATTGATGAAGTCGCAGAAAGGGAAACGACTATTCTCATTACATCCCATCGGTTAGAAGATATTGAACGAATTAGCAGCCGCATTGGTTTTTTGGAAGGAAAATCCCTTACAAATGTGATGGAAATGGACGCAGTAAAAGAAGATTACATGAAAATTCAGGCAGTATTTGATGAGGATGTTCATCTGAAAATTAGAGAACGGAACATCTCAATTCTCGATTACACGGGTGTATTTTATACCCTTCTTCTAAAAAGAGATGACGAAGAGAGTCAGAATTGGCTGAGATCATTGAATCCTAAAGTGTGGAATCAGCTTCCGGTCAATTTAGAAGAAGTATTTATCGCTAAGTTTGGAGGGAAGCGGAGATGGTAGGAGGAGGTCTTTTTGAAAAAGAGTTTAAGCAAGTCAGAACACTGTTTTTATTTTTGTTTATATTTAACTCGTTCGCATTGCCATTTACCATTTGGACACAGTATTCAAGTCATGTGGAATTATTAAAAAAATATCCAGACTACACTTCAGAGCCGTTTGTTATTCAATTTGGAGCAGATCCGCTTCTTTTCATCAGCACATTGTTTCTCTTTTTTATTGCTATTAATCAAATGGGAACAGAACGCGCAAAGGGAATGATGGATTTTACTTTAGCGCTGCCGTATAAGAGATCAAAAATATTCTTTGTGAAATGGGTTTTAGCTATTGGAATAATCGTATTTTCTACCCTCATTTCGCTGATTTTATCAGGCAGCTACATTGAATGGCACGATATTGCTGTTTCTCAGCCGCTGTTCAATTATTATTTTATCTACTTTTCTTCCCTTACTATGTTTTATACTCTGACCTTGTCTGCGGGAGCGCTTACCGGAACTCCATTTGCGCAGGGGCTGACTGCAATCAGTGCTTCTGTTCTGCCGCTGCTGTTTACATTTGTCATTGCGATGAATGTCCAGGCATTCAGCAATGTTTACTATCCGGAAATGGAAATGTGGTATGAAGCAGGTTATTTATTTACTCCGGCTCTTCAATTTTTCGGAGGGACAGCCTTTCAGGAAATCCCTTACACTTACAGGTACTATTTCTTGATTCCTGGCGGTATGGCCGCTCTTTTCTATCTTATTGGTTATTTCTCATTCATCAGGCATCCAAATGAGCGAAACGGCAATTTCTTTTTGTGGAAACAGCTGAATTTACCAGTTCAAATAATTGTTATTCTGCTCGGTGTGCTTGGTTTCAGTTCAATTGGATACGGTATCTCTAATGAAAGTTTTACAGGCTATATCTTAGGTGCCGTTATTGGTGCAGCAGTCAGTATCATACTTGGCTATTACTTGATTTATAAAAAAACAAAGCAGGCATAGGAGAGAGAAACATGATTAAAGTTGAACATTTAAGTCACTCCTTTAAGGTTGGGAAAAAAGGCAGTGAAAAAGAAATTCCGGTTCTAAAAGGTGTAACATTTGAAGTGAAAAAAGGGGAAATTGCATCGATTGTCGGCAGAAGCGGTTCCGGAAAATCGACTTTGCTGAATCTTGTATCAGGTTTTATCCCGCCGACAGCCGGTAAGATACTGGTAGATGGTACACTTGTTACAGATTTTAATGAGAAGGAGTGGGCAGAGTTCCGGTTAAACACATTCGGGTTTATTTTTCAAAGCTTTCAGCTGATTCCCAGCCTGACGACATTTGAAAATATTGAACTTCCTTTGACATTAAAGGGCATACCTTCGTCTGAACGCAAAACAATCGTGACAGAGATGCTTTATCGCATTGGGCTTGAAAACCATTCATCCCATTATCCGAATGAACTTTCTGGAGGTCAGCAGCAGCGTGTTGGAATTGGCCGCGCTTTAATTACTAATCCGGAAATCATCCTGGCCGATGAGCCTACAGGAAGTCTAGATAGTGAAACGGAAAAAGAGATTCTTCTGCTGATCAAAGAATTAAACGCTGAAAAAGGCATTACTTTTTTCATCATCACGCATGACGAGGAAGTAGCTGCTTACAGTGACCGCAGATTTGAGCTTCAAGATGGTGTGTTAAAGGAAGGGGGTGTTCCGGTTGAAATTTAAAGATCAGCTAAACTTGGTAAAACGCAATATGAAGAAAAACCGGATGCGGGTATTTATGACCGTCCTTGCTACCACGATAGGCTGCGCTTTTTTAATTGTCCTGGCCTCTGTTGGATTCGGCATGCAAAAAAGCATGCAGGAGGAGTTGTTAAGCGCACAGAAGCTGAATGAAATTCAAATCAGCGGAAAAGAAACAGACGGCAAATATGAAGAGACTAGAGTGGCTCAGATAAATGAGCTTGAGACCATGAAAAATGTTGCAGCGGTAGTGAGAAGGTCAGGTGTTTCTCCAACTGCTGAAACAGCCGTTAAGCTTTCAGACAGGACAGCTTCTTCTGCGAATCCCATTCTTACAAATATGGAACAGGAGCTCAAAGGGAATTTGGAACTTGAGGCTGGAAGTATTCCTGAAAATGAAAATGAAGTAATTGTGGGCTATCACTTCGGGAAAGCCCTGCTTACTGAAGGAGAAAGAAAAACACAGGTTGAAATCAATCAAAATCCGGACTCAGCTCAAACACCGCCAGAAGGCTACAATGGGGAACTGATTGGGAAAGAAATTGTGTTTTCAATGATTGAGCAAGTAGACGGGAAGCCTGCAGAAAAAAGCTGGAAATTTAAAATCACAGGGATTGCAAAAGAGCCTGCAAGAGATTACATGGAAGATGCTTCTGTCTATATCAGTGAAAAATGGAAACCTGAAATGACTGCTTTTGCTAAGACGGCAGATGGAACTTCAGAATTTGAAATGGCTGAGTATGATCAGGTACTTGTTTATACAACAAGTATTGATCAGGTAGAAGGAGTCACTGATGCATTAAAAGAAAAGGATTATCTCGTGTATTCAATTACCGAAGAACTGGATAATTTGAATTTATTCTTTAATGCATTTAAAGCAGGACTGATTTTCATTGGAACGGTAGCAGTCCTTATAGCCTCAATCGGAATTTTTAATACGATGACCATGGCTGTGACAGAACGCACACAGGAAATTGGCATCATGAAAGCAATCGGTGCGCAGCCTAGAATAATAAGAAGAATATTCCTATTGGAAAGTGCATTTATTGGCATACTTGGCGCTTTGCTTGGAGTCGTGATTTCTTACGTGATCAGTTTGGCTGCTAATTTCGCTATCCCTCTCATCTTAGAGTCGGTTTCAGAGGGAAGTATGGATGGAGTAAATTTCACCTTCTCTTCTATCCCGCTCAGCCTTGTCCTGATTGCGAGCTCGATCAGCGTGGGAGTGGCAGTTATCTCAGGCTTGAGACCTGCAGTGAAAGCAACTAACATCAATGTCCTTTCAGCATTGAGACGTGAACTATAACAAGAAGCAGGCCGAGTTTGCCTGCTTTTTTTGAGAGGAAGATTTGTATGAAGAAGGGGTTTCTAAATCTGTTGATTGCGTTTCTCTTCATGCTCTTATTTTTCCTGCCTGTTAAACATTTTTTCAGCAGCGGAATGAAAATCTCCGTTCTGAATTCGACTGGACGAGAGATCAGAGGTCTTGAAATCACTTATTATTATAATGAGGAAAAGATACTCATTCCTGCACTGAAACCGAATGAGGAGCATGAGATTAGGATTGTGCCAGATGAGGATTTCAGTGAAAGCTCCATGCAGCTTGTTTACACAGATCAAACCGGTAAAATGACAGGAAATGATATTCGGCTACTTTGAAAATGGGTACAATGGTACTGCAAAAATAACGGCAAGATCAGTGAACAGCAAAGGAGTAATTACATTCAAGGTGAACGAAGAATTAAATGTATATTGAGGCCGGCAACTGAAATCATTTTTAGGCTGTAAGCCTCCGAACCGTTATTCCTTTTCTGCTTCTTTGAACTGAACAGCGGATCCAGCATTTCTTTATTGCATTCTCCTCTAAAAAGGACTACAATCTTCAATGGATTAAAAAAGACGCGAAGGCAAACTGATGCTTTCGTGCTTTTTTGTGAGTTTTTTTGAAGGAGGTTTTATCATGCCGCGTTCTTTATGGCTATTGATTATTGGCATGCTGATCAATGTAACGGGATCATCGTTTCTATGGCCTTTAAATACGATTTATATTCATGATCATCTTGGCAAATCGTTAACCGTTGCCGGAGTTGTTCTGATGTTAAACTCTGCTGCGAGTGTGGCGGGAAATCTGATTGGCGGTGTTTTATTTGACCGCTTTGGAGGGTACCGATCCATCTTAAGCGGAATTATCCTTACGTTTGCAGCTATTTTAGGTCTGGTGTTTTTTCATGGCTGGCCATCATATATCGTCTTTTTGACACTTGTAGGTTTTGGATCCGGAATTGTGTTTCCTTCTATGTATGCACTCGCTGGAACCGTTTGGCCTGAGGGCGGCAGGAAGGCTTTTAATGCCATCTATGTCTCTCAAAATGCAGGAGTCGCTGTCGGAGCAGCGCTTGGAGGATTAATTGCAGGGTATTCCTTTCAATATATTTTCATTGCGAATGCAGCCTTGTATGCTGTTTTTTTCTTGCTTGCATGTTTCGGATATCGAAATATAGCTGCAAGTCCAGCAGCACAAACATCGATCCTGCAGCAGTCATCTAAAGTGAAAAACAATGATAAATTTACTGCTCTTATCATTCTTTGCTCAGGATATGCACTTTGCTGGGTGGCCTATGTACAGTGGCAATCTACAATTGCTGCACATACTCAGGAGCTTGGCATTCCGCTTACCCAATACAGCTTAATATGGAGCGTCAACGGTGCATTAATTGTTTTTGCCCAGCCTTTAATGAATACCTTTGTTAAGTATTTTGCTGAATCCATTAAAAAACAGATGATGATAGGATTTGTTATTTTTATCGTTTCGTTTGCAGTGGTTTCGTTTGCAGATGCGTTCAGCGGATTTATGGCTGCAATGATTATTTTGACAGTTGGAGAAATGCTTGTGTGGCCTGCAGTCCCAACGATAGCAAACGATCTTGCACCTAAGGGGAAAGAAGGTTTTTATCAGGGATTCGTCAACAGTACAGCGACAGGCGGAAGGATGATTGGTCCTCTCCTCGGCGGGGTTCTGGTAGATATGTACGGAATGAACATGCTTTTCCTCGTTTTGATTGGCTTGCTTTTCCTTGCAATGTTCACAACCTCGATCTACGATAAAAAAATAAAAGAACAGTCTGTAAGTGAACCAGTAATAAGTTCATAAGGAGAGAAGCGCAAACAGGCGCTTCTCTTTTTTAAATCTGAGGAACGCAACCGTTTTCATATCTTTTGTGATACGATGATAAAAAAGGGTTAATGGGTGGGAGAAACAATGTTCAATCAAAGCTTTCCATATGCAAAAGAGATTTTTGAAACCGTTATTGAAAATGCATTTGCCTGGATAGTGATTGTAGATGATAAAGGGAAAGTCATTTATATGAACGAAGACTATTGCAGATTTCTTGAGGTAGACCGCAATACCGTACAAGGACGGCATGTAACGGATGTAATCGAAAATACAAGAATGCATCTGGTCGTTCAGACTGAAAAAGAAGAAATTGCAGATCTTCAATATATTAGAGGGAATTACATGATTGCCAACCGAATTCCAATTTTTGCAAACGGGAAGATTGTCGGAGCGTTTGGGACCGTTATGTTCAGAGATACAAAAGAGTGGAATGAAATGAACAGCCAAGTGAGGCATCATTTATCATCTATTCAAAAATATCTTGATCAGCAGGAGCAGACGGGTGCGAAGTATACGTTAAATGATATTAAATCAAATTCGAGAAAAATTTTAGAATTAAAAGAGAAAGTAAAAGCCATTGCTGCAAGTGACAGCTCAGTTCTTTTAAGGGGCGAAAGCGGGACAGGAAAAGAATTATTTGCTCATAGTATCCATCAGCTGAGCCATCGCAATGATCAGCCTTTTATTAAAGTAAACTGCGGGGCTATTCCTGAGCATCTGCTTGAATCTGAACTCTTCGGCTACGAGGAAGGAGCGTTTACTGGGGCAAAAAAAGGCGGCAAGAAGGGGAAATTCCAGCTCGCAAATGGAGGAACCATTTTTCTTGATGAAATTGGAGATATGTCATTGCATATGCAGGTTAAGCTGCTTCGCGTGCTGCAGGAAAAGGAACTCGAGCCGGTGGGTTCCATAAAAAGCATTCCGCTGGATGTTCGGGTGATTGCGGCAACCAATCGTCCGCTTGAATTGATGATGAAAGAAAATCGCTTTCGCGAAGATCTCTATTACCGCATAAGTGTCATTCCGTTTAATATTCCAGCGCTTAGAGAACGGATTGAAGATATAGAGACTCTGGTCAATCACTTCATGCAGAAGATTTCCCTGCGCACAGGCAAACGGATTATCGGCATTCATGAAGATGTGATGAATACCTTCTATCAATATCATTGGCAGGGGAACATCCGCGAGCTTGAAAATGTCATAGAAGCGGCCATTCACCTGACTGATGATGTCATTATAGGCATTGATGCCATTCCTGACTACATCCGGAACATTCATTCCTTCGAAACGGAAGATATTACGTTAAAAGAGATGCTTGAAGAAACGGAAAAAAGAGTTATTATTGCTGCTTTAAAAAAATGGAGCGGCGATAAACAGAAAGCGGCTAAATCTTTGGGCATCAGTAAATCAAGCATGTATGAGAAAATACAAAAATATGAGATGACGATATAGTCCAGAATTTCGGAATAAAGTCCAGAATTCTGGACTTTTCCTTTTTCTTATACAGGCCATATCGCCTACTTCTTATAAAACTTGTCCAAGGTCATTTTATTTTCCGAAAAATCGGAATATAAAATGAATCTGTGAACGATTTTTTACTCTTTATCTCCTTTTTTAAAGTTGGCACGGCTCTTGCATATATAATAGCGAGAACAAAGAAGGGAGGATCTTCATGAAAACACTTCATCAATCATTCACCGAAGCCGTTAAAGATATAAAAGATGGATCGACGCTTATGGTCGGCGGATTTGGTCTTTGCGGCATTCCAGAAAATCTGCTGCTTGCTCTAGTAGAAACAGAAGTAAAGAATTTGACTGTGATCTCCAACAATTGCGGTGTAGATGATTGGGGTCTTGGACTGCTTTTGAAAAATCGTCAAATAAAAAAAATGGTTGCATCTTATGTTGGCGAAAATAAGGAATTTGAGCGCCAGGTTTTATCAGGCGAGCTTGAGGTCGAGCTTTTGCCGCAAGGCACCTTAGCTGAAAAGATCCGTGCTGGAGGAGCAGGCATCCCCGCTTTCTTCACACCTGCAGGAGTAGGCACGCAAATCGCAGAAAATAAGGAAAACCGCGTTTTTGATGGGAAAGAATATGTGCTCGAGACTGCACTTACAGCTGATTTCAGCCTGATCAGAGCGGCCATTGCAGATAAGTGGGGAAATTTAATTTACAGCAAAACGGCTCAAAATTTTAATCCGATGATGGCAGCTGCAGGAAAAATAACCATTGCGGAGGCTGAAGAAATTGTCGAGGCCGGAGACTTAAATCCAGAGCATATCCAAACACCAAGCATTTATGTTCAGCGCCTTATTCAAGGTGCACAGCAAAAGAAGATTGAGAGATTGACCGTTCAAAAAGTGTAATGGAGGTGAAAAGAATGACAGGAGAGAAGTATACACAGAGGGAAAAAATCGCAATAAGAGCCGAACAGGAAATTGAAAGCGGTTACTATGTAAATTTGGGAATAGGTATGCCAACCCTTGTCGCAAATTTCATTTCGGAAAATAAGCAGGTAGTGCTGCAATCTGAAAATGGTCTTCTCGGAATTGGTCCATTTCCGTCAGAAGATCAGGTGGATCCGGATTTAATCAATGCGGGGAAAGAGACCGTTACCGCGATTAATGGGGCAAGTTATTTCAGCAGTGCAGAATCTTTCGGCATGATCCGCGGGGGACATATTGATCTAGCCATCCTCGGAGGAATGGAGGTATCGGCTTCAGGCGATCTTGCAAACTGGATGATTCCCGGAAAAATGATTAAAGGCATGGGCGGCGCTATGGATCTTGTGCATGGTGCAAAAAAAATTGTTGTGATTATGGAGCATGTCTCTAAAAATGGAGCTCCTAAGATTGTAAAGGAATGCTCGCTTCCTCTTACCGGAAAAGGCGTAGTAAACAGGATTATTACAGACCGGGCTGTTATAGACGTGACTGAGGATGGTCTGAAGCTTGCCCAGGTTTATGACGATTATACTGTGGAAGAAATTCAGGCGGTTACAGAGCCTGAACTGATTGTCAGTGAACATCTTTTAAAACAGAGACAGTTGGACTAGGGGGAATGTAAATGTTAAGCATGATCGGGTTAATCGGCGGTCTGGCATTATTAATTTTTTTAACAATGAAAGGCATGAACCTGCTTGTTGCAGGTCCATTATGCGCATTATTTGTAGCAGTTCTGAGCGGAATGCCGCTGTTTCCGCAGCTTGTAGGCGAAGGGGAAGCCAATTTCGTAGGAAATTATATGACAGGGTTCTCAAGTTTTGTTACCTCATGGTACTTAATGTTCCTGCTTGGAGCCATATTCGGTAAGGTAATGGAGGACAGCGGTGCAGCAGACAGCGTTTCCCAGTGGATCGTATCCAAAATTGGGATGAAGCGCGCTGTTTTGGCAATTGTTATTGCCTGTGCTGTACTGACATACGGAGGCGTAAGCTTATTCGTTGTAGCGTTCTCTGTGTACCCTATGGCAATCAGCTTATTCAGACAGGCTGACCTGCCGCGCCGTTTTATTCCGGCAGCACTTGCATTTGGTTCTGTTACTTTTACGATGACTTCAGCTGGATCTCCTGAGATTCAAAACTGGATCCCAATTGAGTTTTTAGGTACAACTCCATATGCAGGCTGGGAAGTCAGCTTAATCGTTGCCATCTTCATGATGATTTTCGGCTACTGGTGGCTGAAACGGATGATCAGCAAAGCAGTCGGCAAAGGGGAAAGGTTTGAAGCGAGGGATAATGATCCCAAAAATGAAAACCGTGATTTGCCGAATCCGTTCCTTGGACTGATTCCGCTGCTGGTCGTTCTTATCATCTCATTTATTTTCCATGATTCTTTAAAGCAGTCTGCTTTAATTATCGCTCTCCTTGGCGGTGTGATTGCGACTTACTTATTAAACAGAAAATATTTCAAATCGTTCTGGAACGCTGTATCCGAAGGAACGATGGGTGCCCTTATAGCAATCGGAAACACAGCAGCTGTAGTAGGGTTTGGCGGCGTTGCTAAAGCAGTGCCTGCGTTTGAAACCGCTGTCAATGCAATGACGAGCATCCCGGGAAGCCCTCTGATCGGCGGAGCCATCGCGGTCAGTGTTATTGCCGGTATGACAGGTTCATCATCTGGCGGCCAGGCAATTGCCCTTCCGTTGCTTGCGCCTCACTATTTGGATATGGGTGTCAACGCGGAAGCACTTCACCGCACAATCTCGATTTCTTCCGGAGCGCTTGATTCATTGCCGCACAATGGTTATGTTGTTACGACGGTTCGCGCAATTTGCGGAGAGTCTCACCAGGCAGCTTACGGTGCAGTTGGAGCCGTAACTGTTATTGTTCCTCTATTAGGCACAATACTTGCAATCATCTTGTTCTCTCTTGGACTGGGAATCTAATACTGGAGGTTTACGATTTTGGTAAAAGATCAGGTTGTTTTTATAACAGGAGCTGCGCAGGGCATTGGCTTTGAAATGGCAAAGGCTTTTGCAGAAAACGGAGCTAAAGTAGCCCTAACAGATTTAAACGAAGAAAAAGTAGCCGAAAGTGCCGAATCCTTGAAAGCATCAGGGTATGAGGCAATCGGTATAAGATGCAATGTGACAAGTGAGGAAGATATTGCGGCAGCCATTTCGCAGACAGTAGAAGAAT
Source organism: Metabacillus idriensis (assembly GCF_009674765.1). Lineage (GTDB taxonomy): Bacteria > Bacillota > Bacilli > Bacillales > Bacillaceae > Bacillus_P > Bacillus_P idriensis. The sequence continues at coordinate 86,595 of NZ_WKKF01000004.1, forward strand.
TTGGCACCATTCATATCTTAATGAATAATGCAGGGCTTCAGCATGTCTCAATGATTGAAGATTTCCCGACAGAAAAATTTGAGCTTCTTATCAATGTGATGCTTGTTGCACCATTTATTGCTACGAAACATGTTTTTCCGATCATGAAGAAGCAGAAATTCGGCAGAATCATCAATTTATCATCAATAAACGGTCTTGTCGGTTTCGCCGGAAAATCCGCCTACAACAGTGCCAAACATGGTGTGATTGGATTAACAAAAGTTGCAGCGCTTGAGGGTGCTGCAGACGGCATTACGGTTAATGCCATATGTCCCGGTTACGTCGACACGCCGCTTGTCAGAAATCAGCTGAGTGATCTTGCTAAGACAAGAAATGTTCCTTTAGAAAGTGTTCTTGAGGAAGTGATCTATCCGCTAGTCCCTCAAAAAAGATTGCTTCAAGTGTCTGAAATTGCGGATTATGCATTATTTTTGGCAAGTGAAAAAGCAAAGGGAGTCACTGGTCAGGCAGCTGTCATTGATGGAGGCTACACGGTGCAGTGATGAATGGTACTTATCGCTTATTCTAAAAACCGAAAAAACGTTCGGTCTAGTGATAAAGTATGATAAATAATTTCCTGAAAATTCCTTCTATTTAATCAAGCTTGTTTTACCTCCATTCACATATAATGGAAGTAAAACAAGCTTCTATTTTTTCATAAATCTGTACAAGCAAAGAGAAGCTTAAATCTTGTACCTGAAGTCGCGTGCCGAAATTATTACGGCTTTAGGAAGGTGATCTTATGCTGCAGACAGTAGTTGTGGCGTCATTGATTGGGGGGTTAATGGGTTTACTTGGACATGTCAAAAAGAAAGGAAGGATCGAAAAACCAAGAATGACAAAACGGTTTATCTACTTAGGATTCTGGGAAGATATCGCAATGGGAATGACAGCTTCTATCCTGCTTGTTTTATCTACAGAACCCTCATCCTCATTTCAGCTTGTCGTGCTTTCTATTATCGCTGGGTACAGCGGGGAAGCGGTATTAAGGAGTTTTGACTTTGTCAGACAGCAGCAGGACAACACAGTGCAGCCAGAAAAAGACAATGAGCGTCAAGCAAAATAATCTCCTGATGATAGCAAACTCACTTCTTACTCTCTCAATATCCAACACTTCTCATTTAGCAGAAAATGAACATCTCTGCCGCCCATCATCCGATTTCCGCTTTTTCTTTATTTAACAACTTGCATCCCGGTAACAAATTCTATAAAATACAATATATAAAGGTATACAACATGAACGGTGATAAGGAATAGTAGCAGACTTTAGATGCTCAGAGAATTGACGGAAGGTGCGAGTCAATCATCTATAGTCTGTGAACTCGCCTTTGAGTTACAGACGTCAACTGCAGTGCTGCCTGCACAGTAATGTCTGTCGTGATCCACGTTACGGATGCTTAAGTGAGTGCCTTTGCTGGCGCTAAATTGGGTGGTACCGCGGGAAATCAAACCTCTCGTCCCTTATTGGGATGAGAGGTTTTTTTCTATTGTGCGGTTTAATCCGGGGGACAGCCGTTCACACTGATTACTAAAAGCGAAGAGCAACGCACCAATTTGAGGAGGATCTATATGAGTTTTAAGCACGAAAAAGTTGAGAAAAAATGGCAGAATTACTGGCTTGAAAATAAAACATTTAAAACAACAGAAGACGAAGGCAAACCGAGATTTTACGCGCTGGATATGTTTCCGTATCCATCAGGAGCAGGTTTGCATGTAGGACACCCTGAAGGCTTTACGGCAACAGACATTTTGTCACGCGTAAAACGGATGCAGGGGTTCAATGTTCTTCATCCGATGGGCTGGGATGCATTTGGTCTTCCGGCTGAGCAGTACGCGCTTGACACAGGAAATGACCCTGCTGAATTTACAGCAAAAAATATTGATACGTTCCGCCGTCAAATTCAGAGCCTGGGCTTTTCATATGACTGGGATCGTGAAATCAATACAACGGACCCTGAATATTACAAATGGACGCAATGGATCTTCCTTCAATTATATAAAAAAGGTTTGGCATACGTAGATGAAGTCGCTGTAAACTGGTGTCCTGCACTTGGAACGGTTTTGGCAAACGAAGAAATCATTGACGGCAAAAGTGAACGTGGCGGACACCCTGTTGAGCGCCGTCCAATGAAACAATGGATGCTTAAAATTACTGCTTATGCGGACAGATTAATTGAAGACTTGGAAGAAGTGGATTGGCCGGAGAGCATTAAAGAAATGCAGCGCAATTGGATTGGCCGCTCTGAAGGTGCTCACGTTCATTTCGGCATTGACGGTCATGAACAATCGTTCACTGTCTTCACTACTCGCCCTGATACTCTTTTCGGAGCAACTTATGCCGTGCTTGCACCTGAGCATGCGCTTGTAAAAGAGATTACAACTGAAGATCAACAAGAAGCGGTTGCCGCTTATATCGATAAAGTGAAAAGCAAAAGTGATCTTGAAAGAACAGATTTAGCTAAAGAAAAAACGGGTGTATTCACAGGCGCCTATGCACTAAATCCTGCAAATGGCGAGAGAATGCCAATCTGGATTGCCGATTATGTTTTAGTCAGCTATGGAACAGGAGCTATTATGGCGGTTCCGGCTCATGATGAAAGAGACTATGAGTTTGCAAAAACATTCGATCTTCCTATTAAAGAAGTAGTTGAAGGCGGAAATGTTGAGAATGAAGCTTACACAGGTGATGGACTTCATGTAAACTCTGACTTCCTTAATGGCTTAAATAAACAAGACGGCATTGAAAATATGATTAACTGGCTTGAAACAAATAAAAAAGGCGAAAAGAAAATCACATATCGTCTCCGCGACTGGCTTTTCTCACGTCAGCGCTACTGGGGTGAGCCGATTCCGATTATTCATTGGGAAGACGGCACAATGGCTGCGGTACCTGAAGATCAGCTTCCATTAACATTGCCGAAAACAACAGAAATCCGTCCATCCGGTACAGGCGAATCACCGCTTGCCGTGATTGAAGAATGGGTGAATGTGACAGATCCTGAAACAGGCAAAAAAGGAAGACGTGAAACAAATACAATGCCTCAATGGGCCGGCAGCTGCTGGTACTACTTGCGCTATATTGATCCGAAAAATTCAGATCATCTTGCTGATCCTGAAAAAATTAAAGAGTGGCTTCCTGTTGATACGTATATCGGCGGTGCTGAGCATGCTGTTCTTCACTTGCTGTACGCTAGATTTTGGCATAAGGTTTTGTATGACCTTGGAATTGTGCCGACAAAAGAGCCATTCCAAAAATTGTTCAACCAAGGAATGATTCTTGGAGAAAACAATGAAAAAATGAGTAAATCTAAAGGAAACGTTGTAAATCCGGATGACATTGTAGCAAGTCACGGAGCAGATACTTTACGTTTATATGAAATGTTCATGGGACCGCTTGAAGCCTCAATTGCATGGTCTGAAAAAGGGTTAGACGGAGCACGCCGTTTCTTGGATCGTGTGTGGCGTTTATTCATTGAAGATGGCGGGGCATTAAGTCCAAAAGTGACAGATGACATGTCTGACAGCTTAGAGCGTGTCTACCATCAAACAGTTAAAAAAGTAACGGAAGATTATGAGGGCTTGCGATTTAACACAGCCATTTCTCAATTGATGGTCTTCATCAACGAAGCATACAAAGCAACTGTACTTCCAAAAGTCTATATGGAAGGATTTGTTAAATTGTTATCTCCTGTTGCTCCGCATCTTGCTGAGGAATTATGGGAAAAGCTTGGACATGAAGGAACGATTTCCTATGAAACATGGCCTGCTTATGACGAAGGCAAATTAGTTGAAGATGAAGTTGAAATTGTCGTTCAGGTTAACGGCAAATTAAAAGCAAAACTACATGTTCCAAAGGATGCAACACGCGAGGAAATGCAGGAAATTGCCCTTTCTGATGCTGCAATTAAAGAACAAGTAGACGGGAAGACGGTCCGTAAAATCATTGCGGTGCCAGGAAAGCTGGTAAACATCGTAGCAAACTAATACGAAAAGCGGAACCGACTGTTCAGCTCCGACAGGCAGATAAGGATTCGGCAGAAAAGGCGCTTTTTGCCTTTACTGCTGAATCCGTTCTGACCGAGGAGTTAGGAGGTGGAGCTGGACAATACGAAAAGCGGAACCGCCCGGTTAGCTCCGACAGACAGATGGGATTCGGCAGAAAAGGTGATTTTTTGACGAATTTGTTCTGACCAAAACGGAGCTGGACAATAAGAAAAATAGATGCAGGCGCTGATGCAGTGCCTGCTTTTTTCTGTTATCGCAGCATAGATGTCTTAAACTGGTATGACCTCATGCTGCTTTGGTATAATAAATTCATCTGTTAGTGAAAGGGAGTAATTTAAATGAAAGAAATTTCGACAGAAGAATTACATAAGAAACTTAAAAGCGGCGAAACATTGAATCTTGTAGATGTTCGCGAGGATGACGAAGTAGAAGAAGGCATGATCCCAGAAGCGAAACACATTCGAATGGGAGAAATCCCTGAAAAGCTCGATGCTTTTGATAAAGAGAAAGAATATGTCATCATCTGCCGCTCAGGCGGACGCAGCGGAAATGTCTGCGCATATCTTGAGGACCAAGGTTATAAGGTTACAAATATGGCCGGCGGCATGCTTGACTGGAAAGGCGATACAAAACGCAAAAGTGAATTAGGTTAAAGTTAAAGCGGGATCCCTGTTAAAACAGGGATTTTTTTAATGTTTTGGCATTCGTTGAGCGAAGGATTGTTAGAACACGGTTCTGGATAGTTAGCCGCCAATTTTGGAGAGTAAGCTTATAGGTTACTTGCCAGATTTCGCACTCTTACTTGCCGGAATAGCTTCTATACTGGCGAAAATTGGAGAAATACTTGCCGTTATGGAGGAATTACTATCTTTTTTCTTTATTACTCCTAGTGTAACGGATTAGGTTGTTCAGCATTTAAATCAACCAACAAATGAAAACGCTATCATAATCTTAGACCCGCCAAAATACAATAAAATAAGGAGGGATGTGATATGTCTGAATATCACAAGCTTGATGTAACGGACCGGGTGCTTGCAAGGCTCCATGGGGATTTCATGGAATTGTACATTGGAAAGGAGTATATCGGGAAGCTTGTCATAACTTCTGAGGGACGGGAATATGAATTAGAAAGCGGATTTGTTGTGGAAGAGGACAGGTTTTACCGGATTTATGAACGAAATTGCGAGCTTCAGCAGCAATATGCAGAAGGGTATGATATGGGATGGTGTTAAATGTACAAGGTAGCCGTTTTTGATAAGGAGCATGAAAAAGATCTTGAACGTGAAATTAACCACTTTTTAAAATCAATCTCAGACGAACAGCTTGTGGATATAAAGTACAACGTGGCGGCTGCCTGCAATGAAGATGGCGAGCAGCTTTATTGTTTTTCAGCGTTAGTCTTATACAGAACTTAAAAAAAGGAAGCAGCTACAGGATAGCCGCTTCCTTTACATATTCTGCGGCATTTTTGCCGGCGAGTCTGCCTGTAACGAGCGCAGACGTAATGTTGTACCCTCCTGTATATCCATGGATATCAAGAATTTCTCCGCAAAAGTAGAGACCATTCATCAATTTGGAAGCCATTTGTTTTGGGTGTATTTCTTTTACGGATACACCTCCCCCAGTTACGAATGCTTTATCAATAGACAATGTTCCATGCACGTTAAACTCGAACTGTTTGCAGTCAGAGATAAAGCTGCGCAATTTCTCCATAGATAAGTTCGCATATGTCACTTGCTGGTCAATTCCGTTCCGCTCCAATAAAAAGTGAAGATAACGTTCAGACAAAAAGCCTTTTAATACATTTTTAACGGCCTTTTTTGGTTCTGCTTTTAACAGCTTCACTGTCTGCTGGAACAATTCCTCTGCATTTACATCAGGAAAAGAATCGATGCTCACCTGAATGGAAGTTGTTTTAAACTTTTTCATAGCTTTTACCACATACTGACTGCAGCGCAGGACAGCAGGGCCTGAGATGCCAAAGTGGGTAAAAATCATGTCCATTTGGTGGGTCTTAATGACTTTGCCTTTAGGATTCAAGACACTTAATGCAACATTTCTGAGCGACAGACCCTGCAATGTTTTTTCCTGAATGAACGGCTCATTTGAAGTAATCGGAACTTCTGTCGGAAAAAGCTCTGTAATCGTATGGCCGGCTTTTTCAGCCCATGCATAGCCATCCCCCGTGCTTCCTGTGTGGGGTACACTTTTGCCCCCAACTGCAATGACCACAGCGTTTGTGCTGATGTATTCTCCATTCTTTAAAAGAACTCCCGCAGCTTTGCCTTCTTTATAATCCACTGTTTCAACAGGTTCATTTGTCCGTATCGTCACATGAAGTTTTTTCAGCTGATTAAGCAGCGCATCTACAACAGATTGAGCCTTATCTGTTACAGGAAACATTCTGCCGTGATCTTCTTCTTTAAGCTGTATGCCAAGCTTTTCAAAAAAACGAATGATATCTTCATTGCTGAATTCTGAAAAAGCACTATATAAAAAACGTCCATTTCCCGGGATATGCTTTACAATTTCATCGATTGGCAGCCGGTTTGTTACATTGCAGCGTCCGCCGCCGGAAATGGCGAGCTTTCTTCCCAGCTTATTTCCTTTATCCAGCAGGAGTACATCAGCACCTTGTTCGCCGGCCGCAATTGCCGCCATCAAACCAGAAGGGCCGCCTCCGATAATGACCACATCATATTTCATTTGCTCACAACCTTTTTCTTTCTAAAAACCTAATTTCCTTTCTTATTATAGCTGAATCTGGAAGAAATCAAAATAAGGCCGTTTTATTATCGGATGAGCTGTGCACAAACATTATTGTTATGGCGGTTTATTGTGTTAAAATAGAAAAGTTGAATCTTCAGAGAGAAATTGGTGATTTCATAAATGTCAAATAAATTATTAAGAGGGACGTTAGTATTAACGCTCGGCACATATATTTCGAGATTATTAGGGATGATTTACATTATTCCGTTTTACGCGCTTGTCGGAAAGGACGGCGGTGCATTATATCAAATAGGATATGCACAGTACGCCGTATTCCTTGGAATTGCGACAATGGGTTTTCCCCAGGCGGTATCAAAATTTGTCTCCAAGTATAATTCCATCGGAGATTACGCGACCAGCAGGAAAATGTTCAGAGTCGGCATTTCGGTTATGTTTGGAACAGGAGTTTTAGCTTTTGCCATTCTCTACTTTTTGGCTCCGTTTTTAGCTGAAAGCTCGCTTGGTCAGAGAGAGCTTGGAAATACCACGATAGATGATGCCGTTCTGGTTATTCGAATGGTCAGTCTTGCACTGATTGTTGTTCCGATCATGAGTTTAATCAGGGGATTCTTTCAAGGCCATCAGTCTATGGGACCGACTGCTGTATCCCAAGTCATTGAACAAATTGTAAGAATTGCTTTCTTGCTCGCTTCAACATACCTGGTTTTAAAAGTATTTAACGGAACGCTTGTCACTGCTGTCGGGTATTCTACATTTGCTGCATTTGTAGGAGCAATAGGCGGACTGCTGGTCTTGTTTGTTTATTGGCAAAAACGCAAACACACACTCGATGCATTGAGGGAAAATGCTGTACCGTCTGCTGACATGCCGGCCGGCCGGATGTTCAAGGAGCTTTTCTCCTATGCCGGCCCGTTTGTGTTTGTTGGACTTGCTATTCCTTTATATACGTACATCGATACAAATACCTTTAATAAGGCAATGGTGGCAGGGGGATTTGAAAAAATTTCAACAGACATCTTTTCAATTGTCACTTTATACTTGCCTAAACTGGTAATGATTCCTGTCTCACTTGCAACAGCTTTTGGGCTTACACTTGTTCCAACCATCACCAAGTCATTTACGAATAAAAACATGACGCTTGTGAACCGGCAGATTGACCAGGCATTTCAGATTATCATTTTTCTGACACTGCCTGCGATAGTCGGCCTTGTGATACTTGCTGAGCCTGCTTATATGGTGTTTTATGAAAATGACCCGGATGGGCCTGGTCTACTCAGATGGTTTGCTCCCGTAGCCCTTCTGTTTTCTTTTTTCACTGTTACAGCGGCTGTTCTTCAAGGAATTAACAAGCAGAAGCTTGCAGTCATTTCACTTGCGTTCGGATTGATCATTAAGCTTGCTGTAAATGCACCGCTGATTGAAGCATTCCAAGGCTTTGGTTCGATATTGGCCACTGCACTCGGATTTGGTGCATCTATTATGTATAGCTTTGCCATGATTCACCGTCACGCTGGATATTCCTTTAAACTGCTTTTTAAACGGACAGTTTTTATAGCGATTCTCACAGCCTTTATGGCACTTGTAGTTTCCGTATCTCAATCTATATTGTCCATTTTTATAGATTATGCCGAGGGCAAGATGCAATCAGTTATTATCCTGTTAATTTCAATAGGTCTTGGAGCGGCAGCCTATTTGTATGCTGCTCACCGTTCACACTTGCTTGAAAAACTTCTGGGAAATCGTTTTTCATTTTTAAATCGAAAGAAGAAGGCTGCTGAATAAACAGCCTTCTTTTTTAATAGCTGTTTTCGCATAGATTGTGGTTTTTGATTATAAATGTTGTCCGTTCCTTTCCGCTGCAGGAACTTGCTTTCCGCGGGGAGCGTGGAAGCCTCCTCGGCGAGCCTGCGGGGTCTTCCATTTCGCTCTACTATCCCGCAGGAGTCAAGTTCCTTCCGCTGCAATCCACTAATGGATTAATACATGTAGTTTAAAAGCAACAATATTTACGAAACAGCCTTTTTAATAGATAAGAAATTATAGTTTCTTGGGCCAGAACAAAATAATCCAATAAGCCGGGAACCGAATTTTTTAGTATTTCTTATCTGTCTGGCCGGAGCTAAACGGCCGCTTGCGCTATTTTTAAAAGGAGGATTTTTAATGAGAATAGATAAACTTTTATCAAACATCGGCTATGGCAGCCGAAAAGAAGTTAAACAGCTGTTAAAAACAGGTGCAGTAAAAGCGGATGGAGTCAGTATTAAAGATGCTAAGACACATGTCGATCCTGCAGCGCAAATGATTACCGTACATGGGGAGACAGTAGAGTATAAGGAGCATATTTATTTGATGCTGAATAAACCAGGCGGATATCTCTCGGCTACAGAGGATTCTGTTCAGGAAACCGTTATTGACTTGCTGGAAATGGAAGACGCGGTTTACAAGCCGTTTCCGGTAGGACGCCTTGATAAAGATACGGAAGGGCTTCTGCTGCTGACAAATGATGGCCAGCTGTCACATCAGCTGCTGTCTCCAAAAAAACATGTACCCAAAACGTATTATGCAAAAATACTCGGCAAAGTGACTGAAGAGGATGCAGCAGCGTTTAAACAAGGTGTAGAGCTTGATGATGGATATGTGACAAAACCTGCATCGCTTGTCATTCTTTCAGCAGACGAGCAGTCTGAAATAAACATTACCATCACAGAGGGCAAATTTCATCAGGTAAAACGAATGTTTGAAGCTGTCGGAAAAAAAGTAACCTATTTAAAAAGAATCAGCATGGGACCGCTTTTGCTTGATGAAAATTTGGCATTAGGGGAGTACCGCGAGCTTACGGAAGAAGAAGTGGAAGCCCTGCAGAATGCTAAAGCAATTGAATTATAAAAATAACCCGAGTTAAACCATCAGAAAAAAAACCAGCCATATAATGATTGGCTGGTTTTCTTATGTATACAAAACGTTTCGGTTTTCCATTGTTCAGTCTCTTCATTAAGAAGACATTTTTCTAACCTTCTTCTGTGTAATTGTCCATTTGCCTCGGCTTGGGCTCCGAACCAGGTCATTATACGCTAACACATTTAAATCTCTTTGAATGGTTCGTGGTGTAATACCAAATTCGTCGACAAGCTGCTGAGTTGTCACAGTACCTCTTTCATGGATAAACATGTAGACAGATTTGATACGAGTTAGCATACGGTTTGTTGAAGGTTTCAAAAAACCACTCCTTATCATTTGATCGTACGGCATAGCCTACTACAACCTACGATGTCCCCTACTGCAGATGTTACTGTACTTATTTAAATTATGAACGCTACAACAATATTTTACACGATTTCGACAGCTTCATACTAGTTAAATGCTCGAATTAACAAAATTTTTACATAGTTTTAATCTAATGACATAAAGTTAAAACTTATATATCATATTTTACTATATGTAGTTAATTCTGAATAGTATGACATTTTTGTGTTTGTATAGAAAAAGCATCCATTTTTTTAGTATGGATGCTTTTTCACATTATTATTAATGTCCTCCAAGGAAGACAAGCTGTATAAAGAATAAAACAGCAAAAATATAAACAAACAGATGAACTTCTTTCCATTTACCCTTTGCTATTTTCATAAGGGGGTATGAAATGAATCCAAGTGCAATACCTGTTGCAATGCTTGATGTAAGCGGCATGCTGATGATGACGAGAAATGCCGGGAATGCTTCATCAATTTCATTCCAGTTAATCTTTGCAATATTGCCCATCATTAAGCTTCCAACAATAATTAAGGCTGGAGCGGTGATGGCGGCAATTCCAGATACGGCGCCGACAAGAGGGCTGAAGAACGCTGTTAATCCGAAGAGCACAGCAACTGTTAAAGTAGTAAGCCCTGTACGTCCGCCGGCAGCTACTCCTGCAGAGGACTCAATATAGGCTGTCGTAGGGCTTGTTCCAAACATGGCTCCTACGGTAGTTGCTGCAGAGTCGGCTAAAAGGGCTTTGCGTGCATTCGGCAGTTCATTTCCCTTCATTAACCCAGCCTGCTGTGCAACACCGATCATCGTGCCGGTTGTATCAAAGATTGTAACAAGCAGGAAAGAAAATACCACGGCATAAAGGCCATGCTGAATCACTTGTCCGATTGCTTCAACAGGATTCAGGATAATAAATCCTTCCGGCAGGCTCGGCATTGAAACAAATCCTTCTTTAAATGAAAGTTCACCAGTAAAGAAAGCGATAATTCCAGTAATGATCATCCCGAAAAAGAGGGCGCCATGTACATTTAAACTCATTAATACGAGCGTAACAGCAAGACCGGCAAGTGCCAGTATGACAGGTGGAGAAGTTAAATCTCCAAGAGTTACAAGGTTTTCCGGATGATCTGTTACAATTCCGGTTAAACGCAGACCGATAAAGGCGATAAAAAGACCGATTCCGGCGGTAATTCCATATTTTAAGTTAGCAGGAATCGCCTCAATCAATTTTTTGCGGAACGGAGTTAAAGATAAAATAAGAAACAGAATACCTGCCACAAATACGGAAGCAAATGCAATCTGGTAACTGACCTGATGGCCTCCGACAACGGAATAAGCAAAATAGGCATTCAGCCCCATGCCAGGAGCGATGGCAATCGGATAATTTGCAGCAAGGGCCATCCACAATGTACCGACGATAGCAGCAATAATAGTTGCAGTAAATACCTGGTCAAAAGGGACACCAGCGTCTGCAAGGATAATAGGATTAACGACGACAATGTAAACCATAGTTAAAAACGTTGTAAGACCTGCCAGCGTTTCTGTGCGTACTGTCGTTTGATTTTCTTTTAATTTAAACATGAGAGCCTCCAATTAACGAACGTTTTTACAAAACATTTTTAATAATATTCGTTTTTAAGGTAAATTGCAAGGATTATTCTTTTTATGCTTCTTTTAGTTTCTCCTATAGAAGCTTTCTTATGTCCTCGTCCTTTGGTATCTTACTAGGTAAGGACCTATTGAAATAAATATGAAAAGGGGTTTTGAAAATGGATTGGATGCAGGAAGTTTTAAGCAGAAAAGAAGATTTTATTAAAGACACTCAAGAATTTTTGCGCATTAAAAGTTTGCTTGATAAAAAAACAGTCAAGGAAGGAGCTCCATTTGGAAAGGGAATTAATAAAGCTTTGACTCACATGCTTGAAAAAGGAGAAAAAGACGGATTTATTTCTAAGAATCTAGAAGGCTATGCAGGGCACCTGGAAATGGGACAAGGGGATGAGATCGTTGGAATTCTGTGTCACGTCGATGTTGTGCCCGAAGGTGACGGATGGAGCAGCGATCCTTTTGGGGCGGAAATAAGAGACGGGAAAATCTTTGCGCGCGGAGCCATTGATGATAAGGGACCGACGATGGCCGCTTATTATGCGATGAAGATTGTAAAAGACCTTGGACTGCCATTGAACAAAAGAGTCCGCATGATTCTTGGAACAGATGAAGAAAGTGACTGGGGATGTGTTGATCACTATTTTAAACATGAGGAAATGCCTGCATTTGGCTTTGCACCTGATGCAGATTTTCCGATTATTAATGCTGAAAAAGGAATTATTGATGCAAAGCTTACATACTTCTTTGATAAAACACTAAGCAGCAAAGCCGGAACAAAACTTCTTTCTTTTCAATCAGGAAGGCGCTTCAATATGGTTCCCGATCATGCAGAAGCTCTGATTCAGTCTGAGGATGCACAGGGGCTTAAAGAAAAATATAACAAGTACTTAAATCAATATGATATTTCAGGCAGCGCTTCTGAAGAAAATGGAGTGCTTACCCTTAAAGCTGAGGGTGTTTCTGCGCATGGGAGCTTGCCGCACACGGGCAAGAATGCGGGACTTCTGCTCTCCCTCTTCCTTGCAGATGAAGAATTGGATCATAACGGGAAAGGATTTATCAGACAGATTGTTGCCTTCTTCAGCAATGATACGAGCGGTGAGAAGCTTGGCATTCAATGTGAGGATGAGGTGAGCGGCCCGCTGACTGTTAATCTTGGCATCATTTCATTCGACAGTGAAAAATCAGGTGAGCTTGGCGTGAATATCCGCTATCCTGTAACAGGTGATGTTGAAAGAATTTCTGAAGGGCTTAAATCAATCAGCGAGTTTCAGCTGGCAGCTTTTAGTGATTCAAAGCCTCATTATGTCGATGCTGAACATGAATTGATTCAAACACTGAAAAAAGTATATGAGGAACAGACAGGAGATCGTGCTGAACTGATTGCAATTGGAGGCGGAACCTATGCCCGTTCTCTGAAGGCTGGTGTGGCATTTGGACCGATGTTCCCGGGAAGACCTGATGTCGCTCATCAAAAAGATGAATATGTCATCATTGAAGATTTGCTTAAAGCTACTGCCATTTATGCACAAGCCATTTATGAATTGGCAAAATAATGTTAACGACGAATTCATCCTGTTGTGGTAGGATGATTGAAGAAGCTTTTTGGCCGCTCTCTGTTACTGGAGGGCGGTTTTTCTGGGAGTTCGGTTTTTTAGAAACTCCCGATTTATTAAATAGGGTTATGGGTCCTGATCTGGTTTTATAGTTGAAATGAAGAAGGAACATTAAAGAAAGAAGGCTGCTGTTTTGGAATATTCATTGCAAAGAGAGCATCGTACAACTAGAGTTCATTTTTATTCATTTTATTTTTTAGTGTTTTTTGCTTTCGGTTCGCTGTTTCCGCTGCTGCCGGTTTATCTTAAAGACAGTGCAGGGCTAACTGGAAGTCAGATTGGCATGATCATGAGCATCAGTCCTGTAGTCATGATTTTAATTCAGCCTTTATGGGGTATTTTGAGTGACATGACGCAAAAACCAACTGTTTTATTAACAATTGCACTGACGCTTGCAGGGATTTTTGGACTTGTTTTTTCAATGATTGATACATATATGTGGATGATCGCCATCGCTTCGCTCCTTGCGATTGTACAGAGTGCGCTGATTCCCTTGTCAGACAGCATCTCAATGAATTACGTTCAAAAAACGAAAACGGAGTACGGTTCGATCCGGCTCTGGGGAGCGGTTGGATTTGCGGTTGCCGTTATGGCTGTCGGGCAGCTTTCCGAGCTTTTTTCATTAAGCATGATCTTCTATGCGTTTGCCCTTATTTTATTTAGTGCAGTGTTTTTCGCCTATCAGCTTCCTAATGAAAATAAAACGATGCAAATCAGCATCAGGGAAGGCATAAAAGAGCTTGCGAATGTACCAAGGTATTTTTTGTTTTTATTCGTTGCTTTTCTGGTGCTCGGACCGATCTTAGCGAACAATATTTACTTTGGAATTTTTGTGGCAGAGCTTGGAGGGGGACTGACTGGAATTGGCATAGCATTTCTTCTTGCAGCAGGCAGTGAAGCGCCTTTTATGAAATTCGCCAGCAGCTGGATCAGCAGACTTGGGATGATGAACATTCTTATGATGGCAACTTTGATTTCAAGCATCAGATGGTTTCTGTATTTTACCGAGCCTCCGCTTGGAGTCGTTTATGTGACGACCATCGCTCAAGGATTTTCTGTAGGCTTGTTTATTCCTGCAGCCCTTCAGTATGTGAGAGATCTTGCGCCGATTTCTGTTGGGGCGACAGCCATTTCCCTTTATTCATCAGTAGGAAATGGTCTCGGAAACTGGTTTTGCACTTTTTTCGGAGGGTTGATCTTAGAAGGTTTTTCTATCCTTTATGTGTATTTGTTTTTTGGAATCCTCTCATCCATCGCATTACTTGTTTTAGCTATCATGAATATAAGAATGAGAAAAGCTGCTCCGGTTTAAGTGCCGGGCAGCTCTTTCTGTTGCTTAGGAAATGATAAAAGTGAATGGGCTGCGGATAGGTGATTTCTTATCTGTCTGCCTGCGCTAAACGGGCGATTCCGCTTTTCGTATTAGTCCTGAAGAAATAAATCACTTGATAAATAGCGCTCGCCTGTGTCGCAGGCGATGCACACGACAACATCATCAGGAGTGAGACGTTTTGCTACTTCCAGCGCAGCAAAACAGGCAGCGCCTGATGAAGGGCCGACCAATATGCCTTCTTCTGCGGCAAGGCGGCGTGTAATGTCGTATGCCTGATCATCTTTAATTTTGAAAATTTCATCATAGACGCTTTGATTCAGAATTTCAGGGATGAATCCGGGACTGGTGCCTACAAGCTTATGCTTGCCGGGCTTCCCGCCCGATAAGACAGGAGATCCTGCTGGCTCAACAACGTGAACTGTCAGGTCAGGATAATGCTCTTTCAGACTTTCGCCAGTTCCTGTAATCGTTCCGCCTGTTCCGGCAGTTGCTACAAATGCAGACAGTTTTTTGCCAAGCTTGTCCATTGCAGAAATAATTTCAGGCGCTGTTGATTTACGGTGGGCATCTGAATTTGCTTCGTTATCAAACTGCATTGGAACAAAGCTGTCCGGGATTTCTTTTGCCAGTTCGTTCGCCTTATTGATGGCACCCGGCATTTTCTCATCGCCAGGCGTCAGTACGACTTTAGCGCCATAAGCTTTTAATAGATTAATTCGTTCCTGGGTCATTGTGTCGGGCATAACGAGAATGGCTTTATAGCCTCTCGCAGCGGCGTTCATTGCAAGCCCAATGCCGGTATTGCCTGAAGTCGGCTCAATAATCGTGGAGTTCTTATTTAAAAGACCTTGTTTTTCAGCCTCAATGATCATGTTTAACGCGGCTCTGTCCTTTACACTTCCGCTCGGATTGAAAAACTCAAGCTTCAAATAGACGTCCGCTCCGTTTTCAGGGTTCAGCCGATTTAATTTTAATAAGGGAGTGCTGCCAATTAAATCTGCTATATTTTCAACTACACGCATTTCTCTCAGCTCCTTTATTTGATATGATAGCATATATTTTTTCAGCAGCCATCCAAAGCGCTTGATTATATTCTTGCCTGTATCTTTGATAAAATGAAAACTAAAGTAACTTTTGCGCTCTTTGCTATAAAAAGACAACACTTCTGAAAACAATTAAGAACAGGAGTATGAAAAAATGACAATGACACATTTTTTTATAGGCATTTCACTTGAGGAAGCAATAGCAAAATCTATTTATGATCAAACATCTCTTTTAAGGGAAGAAAAACAATTTAAATCTTGGGTGCACCCGCTTGATTATCACCTTACACTGGCCTTTTTAGGCCATCCATCATCTGAAGATCAATTAAATCAGGTGAAGAAGGATCTTGAGAGGAACCTTGCCAGCTATCATTCCTTTGATCTGCAGATAACAGAATTCCAGACATTCGGGAGACCGCAGTCTCCAAGGATTTTCTGGCTGGGAATAGAGGAATCTGAAAAACTCGCGGAGCTTCGCAGCGAGGTTTATCAGATATGTCAGGATGCTGGTTTTAAACTGGACGAGCGTCCGTTTGCTCCTCATATTACAGTGGCAAGGAAATGGATCTCAGAAAAAGATTTTTTAAAGCAGCTCATCCCTTCACCTGAAAAGCTGAGCTTTAAAGTGACTGCTGTGGATCTTTTCGAGTCAAAGCTGGATGAAGTGCCTAAATATCATTCTATACACAACGTGATGCTGCGATGAAAAAAGGTTTGCCTGTCATCCTATGTACCAACAAATGCAAAGCAGGGATAACGATGAAATGGATGAAAATTTTAATTCAAATTGCTTGTTTATATCTTTTTTACCTGGCTGGAATCTTTATACAGCAGATATTGCAGCTATCTATGCCAGGAAGCATCATCGGCATGTTTCTTCTATTTTTCTGCCTTTCTTTAAAGATCATCAGGCTGCCGCTTTTAAAAGCAGGAAGTTCAATGCTGTTAAGTCATTTATCACTGCTTTTTATACCGGCGACGGTCGGTTTAATCGATCATTTTGATTTGTTCAGCGGAAAAGGAATCATCAGTGCGCTTGTCGCTCTATTCAGTACGGCCCTGGTTATGATTTCGTCCGCTGCCATCGGTCAGAGGCTTATGAATTCGGAAGTGTCCGAAAAAAGAGGAGAAGTCTAATGTTTTTAGCAGTCTTGTACATAGCTTTAACGATTGTTGTTTATGCAGCCATGAGGCAGCTCTATAAGAAGTATCCGCTTCCTTTTCTTGTACCTATAGCTACATGCACTTTTATTATCATTCTTCTTTTATTGGGAAGCGGAACGGATTATGCAGAGTACATGAAAGGCGGCATCTGGATTGACGGGCTGCTTGGTCCTGCGGTTGTGGCTTTGGCCTATCCTTTATATGAAAGCCGCCGGATTCTGAAAAAATATGCGCTTACGATTCTTGCAAGTGTTTTTGCCGGAAGCATCATTGGCATAGGCAGCGGAACGCTTCTTGCAGGGCTTTTTCATGTGGATGAAGAGCTGATTCTATCTCTTGCACCAAAATCAGTTACGAATCCGATAGCAATGGATATTGCAGACATGATGGGGGGGATACCGGCGCTTGCTGCCATTTATGTTGTCATTGCAGGGGTCTCTGGTGCCATGTTTGGGCCATCTTTGCTGCAGCTTTGTGGCATTCATCATTCAGTAGCAAAAGGAATTGGACTTGGTGCGGCATCGCATGGAACAGGGACGGCCAGAGCATTGGAGCTGGGGGAGCTTGAAGGTGCCATCAGTTCGATTTCAATGACTTTATGTGCCATTTTTACAGCGATTATTTGCCCGCTGCTCGCACCATTTATTTTAAATATGCTTTGAGGAGTTGAAAAAGTTGGCTCAATTAATCAAGATCCATTCCTGCATATCACGCTATGAAATGGATATATACCGCTACCAAAGCCAATTTCTGCGCTTGAAAAAACAGCAATGGCAAATGATCAAGCTGGCATACGAAAATAACGAGTTTCAGCATTTTATAAGCCGCCAAACGGAGACAATGGATGAGGCAGAAGGAATAGAGGAAAAAGAGAATTTTCTAAGTAAGGTGAGAAATAAATTCGGGAAGAAAGAAGAAACACTGTCTTACGATTTGACCATTCCGGCTGCTGATCAGCAAACAGATATAATGGAATTGTTCTTTCACTCTGTTCCCCAGTCAATGGAAGAGTTGAAAGTCAAATTTATGAATCACATCTTTAGGTTCCAAATGAAGTGGGCAACGTCTACTATTCGTGAAAAATCTTATGCAGATGCATCATTCTACGAAGATGAAAAGTTGCATGAACTTCTTCAGAAATTGCCGGACCAGCATCTCATCATGTATCATCCTGTTTTCAAAATGAAAAATACATCCATTGCGCTTGACCCGATTTTAATAAGCCCGAGAGAAATCGTTTGTATTCATTATTTAGAAGGAGTACAGCACGATGTTTTTGAAGGTTCAGCTGAACGGTTCTGGACAGTGAATCCGGGAGATCATGAAAAAAAACAGCTTTCTCCATTAATCAGTCTGAATCGGACTGGAACAATCGTGAAGCAATTACTCAGAGAAAGAAATATCAAACTTGAAATAAAAAAGGTACTGGTGTGCAAAAATGGATTCATTGAGTTCACCCAGGCGCCATACGACGTAACAATTGCAGACAAACGGAATTTCAATCAATGGTTTCAAATTTACAGAGATTCTTCAACCCCGATTAAGCATGATCAGCTGAGAGCTGCTGAGATTCTTTTGTCTCAATGCTTGATTGACTCCTTCCGCAGAAACGATTAATGCGCCTTTAGGCGTATTTTTTTTCGTTTCATACATACAGTTCCCCTAAAAAAAGCTATAATTTTACTAGACTGGGAATATCTCCGGAGATATTCAAGGAATTATTGAAGATAATGGAGCTAAGAATGAAAAACAGCATATACTTTATCATTAACCCTCTTGCCGGGAATGGCAGATCATTACGTGTTTGGAAAAAGGTAAAAGCTGAACTTGAACGGAATCAAGCAGACTATCGTTCATTTTTAACTGAATATTCAGGTCATGCTGAAATACTGGCCAGGCAAATCGCGACAATTCAGGATTACCACCTGAAGACAGTTGTTGGAATTGGCGGGGACGGGACGATCCATGAAATCGTAAATGGGCTGAGTGAATTTCATTCTGTGCAAATCGGATTTATTCCAGCCGGATCCGGCAATGACTTTAAGAGAGGGTACAACCTTTCCTCTAAAGACCCATCATCGATTTTTCGCAGGCTGCAAAGGCAAGTAAATAGCTTTGACCTTGGTCAATATCATACAGGGCAGATGAACCGTTTCTTTGTAAACAGCATGGGCGCAGGATTTGATGCGTATGTTGCAAAGCTTTCTAACGAAATGGAATTAAAGAAATGGCTGAATAAATTCCGGGCAGGTTCTTTTATTTATATAGCTGCCCTGCTGAAAGGGCTTTTTAATTACAAGCCAAACAGCGTAACTTTGACTGTTGATGACACAGATTATGTATTTGAAAATGTCTGGCTTGCTGCAGTTAGCAATCACCCTTTTTATGGGGGAGGAATGAAAATTTCCCCAGCTGCAAAACCAGATGACGGTGTACTAGATCTTATCGTTGTGCATAATTTATCAAGATTAAAGCTGCTATTGCTCTTTGGTCTGGTTTTTGCAGGAGTGCACACACGTTTAAAAGAAGTTCATACGTTTACGGCAAGGAAAATAAAAATTGCCGGAGCTGCTCCGCTCATGATTCATGCTGACGGAGAATACATAGGCGAAACACCGGTTACAGTCACATTGAGACCTAAAAGCATAAAGTATTATACGTAACTCTAATATCAAGTTGTTTCACTATGGGTATACTGATGTGATGAAACAACTTTTGCAGGCAGGTGACTAAAATGTTATCGGTACAACGTGTATATCATGCATACCTTGATGAAATGAACTTAATTACAATCCTTATCCCAAAAGAAATGCAGGCCATAGGCAATAAGACATTTTTTCTTCTGGACGGCGAAACCCGGCTGAAGCTTCAATGCGAGCGGCATCAGGATATAGAAAACAGAGTTAAATATCAATGCAGACTGGATTCATCTATAAAACCTTTTGGAAAATTGTATGAAGTATGTGATGAACAGGATAATAAAACAGATCTGCAAATAGGTGCAGTTATTCGGACGGCAGCTTTTGATGAACATTTTTATTATAACGGTGATGACCTTGGAGTGCGTTTCAGCAAAGATTCTGTCACAATGAAACTTTGGGCTCCTACAGCGACAGATGTTCAGGTGAAATTGCTGTTTCCAAGCGAACAGCGCGAGGAAACACTTCCGCTGAAGCGCGGGGACAGAGGCGTTTGGACGATCGAATTGAAAGGCAATTTTGACAGCGTTTTCTACACTTATCTTGTATGTGTGAATTTAATCTGGAATGAAGCAGTTGATCCCTATGCAAAAGCGGTATCCATGAATGGCGTATACGGGGTCATCGCAGATTTTGACAGGACAGCGGTTGAGAAATATACACCCGCTCCGCTTGGTCAATTAACAGATGCAATAATTTATGAAGCGCATATACGTGATTTTACCATCCACCCAAACAGCGGAAACAATCAAAAAGGAAAATATGCAGCTTTCACAGAAGCTGACACAAAAACTGGGATGGGAATGACTTCAGGCATTTCTTATTTGAAGGAACTTGGCATAACTCATTTAGAACTGCTCCCTTTCAATGACTTTGAAGGAGTTAATGAGCAGAATGTTTTGGAGCATTATAATTGGGGGTACAACCCGCTTCATTTTAATGCGCCAGAAGGCAGCTACTCATCTGATCCGGAAGATCCTTATTCAAGAATCAGGGAGTTAAAGACGGCCATTCAATCTATCCATGCAAATGGTATAAGAGTCATTATGGATGTGGTTTACAATCATGTTTACATCAGAGAAAACTCATCATTTGAGAAGATTGTTCCGGGATATTATTTTCGGCATGACCATAATGGACTCCCTTCAAATGGTACTGGAGTAGGCAATGATTTTGCTTCAGAAATGAAAATGGCCGGAAAGTTTATTGTGGATTCAGTCACTTTTTGGCTGAAGGAATACGATGTAGACGGTTTTCGCTTTGATTTAATGGGGATTTTGGATGTTGATACTATGAACATGGTGAACGAGGTTTGTAAGCGATTAAAGCCTGAAATTCTAATTTTAGGAGAGGGCTGGGATCTGCTTACCCCGCTTGCATTTGAAAAAAAAGCGATTATTGCAAATGCCGCCAAAATGCCGGGTATCGCATTTTTTAACGATCAGTTCAGAGACAACATTAAAGGAAGCACTTTTGAGGTGCTGGACAGGGGATTCATTCTAGGCAATACTGGAAATCCGGAAATGCTGGCAAAAATCATGAGCGGTTCGATTGCCCATTTTCAGAGTCCCGCTCAATCAATCAATTATGTAGAATCACATGATAACCATACACTATGGGATAAAATGAATTTGTGTCTTCCGAATGATTCGATTAAAGATAAACGGCTGAGGCAGAAGCTTGCTGCCGGCATGGTCATTCTTGCACAAGGAATTCCATTTCTTCATAGCGGCCAAGAGTTTTACCGAACAAAGCAGGGTGTGGAGAACAGCTATAACTCGCCTGACAAGATCAATCAGCTGGACTGGAATGAAAGAGAGCATCACTCAGACGATATCAAATACATTCAGCACCTTATTTCACTGCGGAAATCACATGGTGCATTCAGATTTAATTCCTCAGAGGAAATAAGCAGGCATTATCAGATTTTTATGAATGAGGAAGGCATTTACGCATACTGCTTAAACGATGTAGGCTCATATGGTCCATGGAGCAGGATTGCGGTCATTCATTGCTGCCATAAAAATGGAAAGGTTATTTCTTTGCCAGGCGAAGGTCAATGGGAACTTGCTTCAGGTCCATATATCAATCAGATTGAAGGAAACTCAGCCAAGCTTATAAGTGAATCATTTGAGGTGAAAGAGATAGGGACTTTTGTCTTATTCCAAAAGTAGGTTATCGGTTTTTCTTGACTAAAATTGCTTAGAAACGATAAAATTTAAAAGGATAGCTATCGGTACCTGATTCTTTATCTTTGAATAGCTGTCTTTTTTAATTGACTAAATGAAAAAATAGAAGGTGAAGCAAACAGGTGTACACTGCCTTTTGCTTTCCCTATTCCAAACTTATAAATGAAATGTTGGGTTGAAATTGAAGGTGAACTGGTTGGAACAACTACTAGGAAGCGAGTGGGAGCTATCTCCTGCTGGCGGAGCAACAGGCGATGCATATTTTGCACAGCGAGAAGGGCAAAAATTGTTCTTAAAACGAAATAGTTCTCCATTCTTGGCCGTTCTGTCTGCTGAAGGAATTGTTCCTAAGCTGGTATGGACAAAAAGGCTGGAAAATGGCGATGTGATAACAGCACAGCACTGGCTAAGCGGCCGTGAACTGAAGCCAAACGATATGAATGGCGAAAATGTTGCGGAACTGCTGCATAAAATCCATCATTCTAAAGAGCTGCTGGATATGCTGAAACGTCTGGGAAAGCAACCGCTTACTCCTTCAATTATTTTAGAGGATTTAAAGCAAACGGTTGAGTTTGAAAACTTTTATCTCCCAGAGGTCATACAGGCGCTTCATTATCTGGAGTCCAATCTCCCTTATGTGGACTGCGAAGATAAAGTGGTCTGTCATTGTGATGTGAATCATAATAATTGGCTGCTGTCCAACGATGAACAGCTATATCTGATTGACTGGGACGGGGCTTTGATTGCTGACCCTGCAATCGATATCGGCATGCTTTTATACTGGTATATAGACGAAAAAGACTGGGAAAGCTGGCTGTCCACTTATGGCCTGAATATGACCGATCAGCTTCGTGCAAGAATGTACTGGTATGTGCTTGCGCAAACGATTACCTATACCCTTTGGTATCGGGCGAAACACAACGAAAAGGAAACAAATGAGTGGCATAACTACCTTCGGCAAATGATTTCTAAGTTAAATTAAGAAAATGAATCAATATCATCAATCCATTGTGTAAGAACATTTTGCTGAGATGTTATATAGGAATTCAGTTCTGAAGAATTTTTTCCGTCCTGACTGTATGAATAAATATTTTGCAGTACGTTCTTTAAATCCTGATGAATGTTTGAATTCACCATCAGAGATTTGATGACACGCTCGAGCTGTTCACATTCTGCAACTGTTCCGCAGCAGTCACTTTGATGTTCAGTCAATATATCCTTTAATAATTCAACTTGATGCTGATATTCTAGCGGCACGGCAAACACTCCTTTACAGATTCTTGTCTTAATTTGTGCAGGAAACAGCCATTTCATTCTGAATTATAAATGACCAGTTCCCGTCGGGCCTGGTCATTTTTTCGCGAAGTAAAATACGCTTGAATTCAGCCTGACGTTGAAGTGTTTTACAGCTATGAAACAGGTTTAAATCCTGATTTATACTGATAGAAACTTGATTTTTATTGATAGAACTTTGATTCATGTCGAAAGAACCCTGATAGACAATCATAGACCTTCATTAAAATACACATTTTTACATGGAATTCCTCTTGCACACCCTTCTAATTCATGATATCTTTTATGGCGACATTAAATCGATAGAGGTGTGCTTCATGCGATTGCGTAATAAGCCCTGGGCTAATGATTTCATTGCCGGGCATTCAAATATTGTGATACAAAATCCTAAAGAGTATAAAGGAAAATGGAATGAAATCTTTGGGAATAATAACCCGATTCATATTGAGGTTGGGACAGGAAAAGGGCAATTTGTGGTTGGAATGGCAGGGGCTAATCCAAACATTAATTATATTGGCATAGAATTGTCTGAAAGTGTCATTGTTGGGGCTCTTCAAAGAGCGGTGGACGCAGAACGAACAAATGTTCTGCTGCTCAATGAGAATGCAGAGGATCTGACTGATATTTTTGCCAAAGACGAAATTGAGAGAGTGTATTTGAATTTCTCTGATCCATGGCCGAAAACGAGACATGAAAAACGCAGATTAACCTTTAAAACATTTCTTAAAAGGTATGAAGATATCTTAGTTGATGAAGGTGAAATTCACTTTAAAACAGATAATCAGGGGCTGTTCGAGTATTCGCTTCAAAGCTTCTCATCCTATGGACTGCTTTTAACTTACGTAAGCCTGGATTTGCACAAAAGCGAATACGAGGGCAACATCATGACCGAATATGAAGAGAAATTTTCACAAAAAGGGCAAAGAATCTATCGCTCTGAAGTGAAATTTTTAAAAAAGTAACCCATGTCCACGGACGCGGGTTTTTTTGTTATGATTGAATTGGAGGGGATAATATGGAAACTTTAAAAATAGGTCAAACAACGTTAACATGGCTTGACGGCGGGGTAACTTATCTTGATGGAGGCGCTATGTTTGGGGTCGTTCCTAAACCGCTATGGTCAAAAAAATATCCTGTTAATGAACTCAATCAGATTGAGCTTCGCACGGATCCAATCCTTGTTCAAAAAGAGGGCATCAATTTACTGATTGACAGCGGTATTGGTTCAGGAAGACTTACCGATAAGCAAAAGCGGAATTTTGGTGTAACGGCTGAATCAAATGTAATCGCTTCATTAAATGAGATGGGATTGAACACTGAAGATATTGATTATGTTCTTATGACACATTTGCATTTCGATCACGTTTCCGGTCTGACCAAGCTTGTAAATGATGAACTTGTATCAGTATTTCCACGTGCAAAAATTATCACGTCTTCTACCGAATGGAATGAAATGAGAGAGCCTAATATCAGGTCTGCAAATACATACTGGAAGGAAAATTGGCTGGCCATCGAAAAACAGGTCGTTCCTTTTGAAGTGAAAACAGAACCGGTACCGGGAATAGAAATGATTCACACGGGCGGCCACAGTGATGGTCACAGTATAATTAAAATAGAGGATAATGGAGAAATACTTCTCCATATGGCAGACCTCATGCCAACACATGCCCACACCAATCCTTTATGGGTGCTGGCATACGATGACTATCCAATGAACTCGATTCAGCAGAAGCAAAAATGGCTCGGGTATGCGGGCGAAAAACAGACTTGGCTGTCTTTTTATCATGACGCCTTATACCGCGCAATCAAATTTAATGAAAAAAGAGAAATGATCGATAAAGTTGAGAGAATTCGACCAGAATAAAAAAATGGCATGGAGAGCAGTGTCTCCATGCCATTATGCATTTTTTAATCAGGCTTTTTATCTTTAAGCAATTTGTTCTACGTGAAGGATATTCCCGCTTTTTGCATCCACAAAAGCTTCGTATTGTTCGAGCTCCGAGTCAGCTGTTCTGGTAATCCCTGCTTTATAAATACTGTACGTCTCACCAGATTCGGTATAGGACTCGCGGACTGTATAGATCCATGATCCGTTGATTGGACCCTTTTCCTTAAATGCATTTTTCACAACTGCAAGAGCTTTTTCAGAAGAAATATATGCCGGCTTTAATTGATCCTTGAAAATGTATGCAGCAGCCAGGCCAATTCGAATACCAATGAATGCTTTTCTGCAATTCATCACGATCTCCTCCATCCTTAACACATTGATTTAAGTATACCGAAGTTCTGCACTGTTGTTAAGTGAATTGAGCTTTAGGCTGAAACATAAGGCGGACGGCTAAATAAAGCTGCAATTCAGCTGTAAAAAACAGAAAATCGTTAGAAAGATACAATTTTTTGCTAATATAATGGAGAATTAACAATTGAGAATGAAACAAAGAAGGCCAATTTTCACGGATTTTTTTATCTTCCATCAGTTTCGATCAGGTGCTGTGCTTTTCTTTAGTAGCACCAAACGATAACTTTCTGTAAAATAAAAGTATACATACGTAAAGGGGATATGATGGATGAACCAAGAGACGTTAGAGCTTTTTAAAACATTAACGGAACTTCCGGGTGCACCGGGAAATGAGCATGCGGTGCGTAAATTCATGCGTTCTGAGCTCAGCAAGTACTCAGATGAGATTGTTCAAGACCGTTTAGGAAGTATTTTCGGGGTAAAGCGCGGTCATTCAGAAGGTCCAAAGATTATGGTTGCAGGGCACATGGATGAAGTTGGGTTCATGGTAACGGGGGTCACGAAAAATGGAATGGTAAGATTCCAGACGCTTGGCGGGTGGTGGAGTCAGGTGCTGCTTGCACAGCGCGTTGAGATCATAACAGACCAAGGACCAATTCCCGGCGTCATTGGCTCGATTCCTCCCCATTTGTTAAGTGAGGATCAGCGCAACAAACCGATGCAGATAAAAAATATGCTAATTGATATTGGAGCAGATTCAGAAGAAAATGCAGCAGAGCTTGGGATTAAGCCAGGTCAGCAAATTCTTCCTGTCTGTCCCTTTACTCCAATGGCAAACCCTAAAAAGATTATGGCTAAGGCCTGGGATAACCGCTATGGCTGCGGATTGTCCATTGAACTGTTAAAAGAGCTGAAGAACGAAACGCTTCCAAACACTCTATATTCCGGAGCGACTGTACAAGAAGAGGTAGGGCTTAGAGGAGCACAAACTGCTGCCAATATGATTCAGCCTGATTTGTTCTTTGCTCTTGATGCGAGCCCTGCAAATGATATGAGCGGAGCAAAACATGAATTTGGCCAGCTCGGCAAAGGCGCGCTGCTCCGCATTTTAGACCGGACAATGGTGACGCATAGAGGAATGCGGGAATTTGTTTTAGACACAGCAGAATCCAACAAAATCCCATATCAGTATTTCGTGTCGCAAGGCGGAACAGATGCAGGACGTGTTCATACTTCAAATGACGGTGTTCCTTCAGCAGTTATTGGCATCTGCTCGCGTTATATTCATACGGCAGCTTCAATTGTCCATATTGACGATTATGCTGCAGCAAAAGAATTAATAGTCACTCTTGTAAAAGCTTGTGATCAAACGACTTTGGATACAATTAAGCAAAATTCATAAAGAGAAGAAGCGGAAATCACTGCTGTGGTTTCCCTTTTTTAGAGTTAAGTAGTATAAAAATTTGCCTATAGATGTCTTAGGAGAAAAAATAATGAAAACAGCAATTGGAACCTTAAACCCAGCAAAAGTAAATGCGGTAATATCAGCTCTATCTAATTATGAGCATATTACATTCCAAAGCTTAAAAGTCCCATCTGGAGTATCCGATCAGCCGTTTTCAGATGAAGAAACCATACAGGGAGCCATTAACAGGGCGGAAAATGCGAGAAAGATGGAGCTTGCTGATCTTGGCATAGGCCTTGAAGGAGGCATAATTGAAACCAGTCAAGGTTTTTATTTATGCAACTGGGGTGCTTTGACAGGAGCTGACTTTGCACCAATAATTGCAGGCAGCGCCAGAATCTTACTCCCGGATGATGTTGGCAGGAAGGTGAAATCGGGTATTGAGCTTGGCATCGTTATGGATGAATATGCAAATCAATTTAATGTAAGTCAGAATGAAGGAGCAATTGGAATTTTTACAAATGGCATGGTGAACAGGACAGAAATGTTTACTCACATTTCAAAACTTTTATTCGGACAATATTTTTACATGCAAAATAAGAGCAGCGGCAAATAAAGCCGCTACTCTTGTTCAAACAGATAGGATAAGACTGCAATTGCCTGATCAATCGTTTCTACCGTGACATCGGCTTTAGAAGAAAGCTCTTTGAGTGGGTGGTGCAGATTCTCAGGCCGAATGATAATTAATGGCTTTTTGTTCGACAATGCACTGCTTGCATCCATTGCAGTATTCCACTGCTTATATTTTTCTCCAAATAAAGCAATCACAATATCAGATTTCTCCATCAAAACTTTTGATCTGAAATTATTAATTTTTGATGCAGCTTCATCTCTGAAAATAGCATTGGGCTGTGTGCCGAGTATTTCTTCTCCAATCAGATCAGATCTATCATGGTTTTCCATTGGTCCTGTAAAAATGATTGGGAGATTCCCGGTCTTCTCTTTAACTTCATTCCTCCAATTACTATGTATTTCTCCAGCTAAGTAAACATGGAGCTTCATTCCAAAACACCTCTTTTTTTAAAAAATTCATTACCCTTTTTTTCTTTTCATAAAACAAAGCTCTCTTGTCAATTCTAAAATGAAAGGGTTATTATAGAAAAGGGTCCTATTTTCCTATTGATTAAGGAGGGTTTTTCTTGAAAAAAATTCTAGCAGGCATCATAATTGCTTCTCTTTTTTCCTTATTAGCCTGTTCAATGAATGAAGAAGAAATGCAAACTGCAACGATAGATCAGACAAAAAAGACTTTTACAAGCAAGCCGGCTGCTGCCAATGAAGAAAGCGGCACTTTTAACTATCATTTGCCTGAAGGCTATAAAGTTGAATCTGCCAAAAATAATAACTTGATTTTCAAACGTGATGATGACCAATATATTTTATTTGTTAATGATAAAGAAAAAGAGGACAGTACCGTTTTTTACGATTCTTTGCTTGAGCAATACAAAGATCCAATAGTAGAAGAAACCTTTAAGGATAATGGAAGGTTCGGATACGTTCTCGTCGATAAACTGGAAGACGATGAATATGAGGTTTCTGCCGGAATAGGCGGAGTTAAAATGACAACGCAAACAAACGGGCGCAATGTTGCAGATACAGCTGAACAAATGATGGGAATTGTGTCTTCTGTTACCTATTAAAACAAAAGAATTCTCCTTTGGCCTCAAAGGGGCTTTTTCTTTTATACAGGCTAAACTATTGGTAACCAAGTGCTTCTTTTGGTATGATGCGAATGGATGAATGCACGAATTGGAAACGAAATTATTGGAGGTTTTAACATGGAAAAATTACAATCAATGGCTCAATATAACGAATTAATTCAAAAAGAAAATGTGATTCTTATGTTTTCAGCTGACTGGTGCCCCGATTGCCGTTTTATTGACCCGTTTTTGCCGGAGCTTCAGGCTGAAAATGACAAATTCACTTTTTATTATGTAGACAGGGATCAATTTATTGATCTTTGCGCTGAATTAAATGTATTTGGCATTCCGAGTTTTGTCGGATTCAGCAAAGGACAGGAAACAGGCCGTTATGTGAACAAGCACCGTAAAACGAAAGAGCAGATTCAAGAATTTATAAACGGATTATCTTCATAAAACAGTTTCGGCAGGGAGCGGAATGAAACATGAAAATGACTTCAAGAAAAATGGCAGAGACAATCAAAGAGCGTTTAAAACATAAAGATTGGACAAGCCATTTTGATAGAGAAAAGGATCAATTGCGTGTCGAAGATGATACGACTAAAAAGGGAATGACGATATCTCTTCCTGGCATTATTGCTAAATGGGAAGAAAAAAAAGACGCGGCTGTTGATGAATTAATTTATTACATCGAAGAAGCATTGACAGTTATGAATGTTGAACAGGAATTGACAGGTAAAGAAAAAGGGATTTTCCCTGTTATCAGATCAACGTCCTTTCCTGTTGAATCCTCTGACGGCGTTTTGCTGATTCATGAAGAACATACAGCTGAAACGAGAATCTATTATGCGCTTGACCTTGGAAATTCCTATCGTTTGATTGATGTGAAAATGATGGAAAGAGAGAACTGGACGTTCAGCAAAGTGAAAGAAATGGCAAGGTTCAATCTCAGGTCGCTGCAGACAAGTGTAAAAGAAGATCAAGTTGCAGGAAATGTCTTCTACTTTTTAAATGCGAATGATGGCTATGATGCTAGCCGTCTGCTTAATGACACCATCCTTGATTCGTTCCATGAAAAAATGGAGGGGACGATGGCCATTGCAGTGCCGCATCAGGATGTTCTGATCATTGCGGATATCAGAAATGATACAGGTTATGATATTTTAGGCCAAATGGCCATGAGCTTTTTTGCAAGCGGAAGGGTGCCTATTACAGCTTTATCTTTTCTGTATGAAAACCGAGAGCTAGAGCCGATCTTTATTCTTGCAAAGAACCGGGCAAAAAAGGAAGAGGAAGGTAAACAATAATGCGCGTATTTTATAACAAAGAAGGTGTAGGGGATACCCTGCTGATCTCACTGACTGAAGTGTCAGAAGAAAATAGAGCGTTTGAAAAGAAGGGAGATGCAGTGCGGATATACAACAGTGCCTCAGGAGAAACGGCAGGATACAATCTTTTCAATGCATCCTCTTATTTTGAGATGGAGAGCAGCGGCGGCGTTGTTGAATTGACTGAAAATCTGCTTAATGATTTGAATGCCAGCCTGCATCAAAATGGCTTTGAGGAACAGCTGCATGCTGATCTTTCCCCGAAATTTATAGTTGGTTTGGTAGAAACAAAAGAAAAACATCCAAACGCCGATAAATTGAGCGTATGCCAAGTTAACACCGGCAGAGAAAAACTTCAAATTGTGTGCGGTGCACCCAATGTCGACAGCGGACAAAAGGTTGTTGTGGCTAAAGTCGGAGCAGTCATGCCGAGCGGCCTCGTGATTAAGGATGCAGAGCTCAGAGGCGTTCCTTCAAGCGGAATGATCTGCTCTGCAAAGGAATTGGATCTGCCGAATGCACCACAGGAAAAAGGGATTTTAGTTTTAGACGATCATTATGAAATCGGAGCCGATTTTTTTAAAAAATAACGGACTCCCATAAACGCATTTTCTAAAGCGAATACTCTATTTAAAAGTTAAAAAGTCACTAGGGAATTTTCTAGTGGCTTTTTTCATCTTTAAAAGATAGGATTAACTGTTACAATAGTAAATAAGACGAAACCTTTGAAAGAGTGGTTTTTATGAGTTGGTTTTCAAAAATGATCAATTATTTTGCAGGTGAAACAGAGACAGACAAACACTTAGAAAAAACATCAGCTGAAAAAAGGCAAATTCCAGAACAACAGCAGCAGCCTGTACATAGAGCACCTGTACCGCCAAAAACGCAGCCTTCAAATGTGAAAAATGTAGAAACAAAAGTAGCCTATCAATATCCTAAAGGAAATTTTAAATTTCCAATGATTCCGGATCATCAAAAAAACCGTCCAGAACCGAGAAGGAAAAGTCCGGAAAGTGCAAAAACTGAAAGGACGAAGCCTAAGAACGTAAGCAGCACAGGGCGTATTCCGGGTAAATCAGCCAGAATGAAGACAAATTCAGATTCAAAGAGGCCATTTCACCCAACTGAAATTCCTTCGCCAATTTACGGCTTCAGGCCAAGAGATAACCAAGAGCCCCTGGAGTATCGAATCAGTCCAAGAAATGAAGCGAATCAAAGCGGCGGCGAGCCAGTTTCAAGTTTATTTAAAAGCTTTCAGCAGGCAGCGCAATCTACTGAATCCGTAATGTCAAAATTAAATGAACATAAACGGGCCGAGCTTTTGAAAAGAGAAGCTGCGAGAATGAGAGAACGTGAAGCCGCGGAAATTCCTGTATCATACGTGCGTGAAATTCCGAGAAAAGATGACCAGGTGATTTTAAGTACAGATGATGCGGAGCCTGTACCTGAAATGATTCCAGAAATCAGCTTTCAAAATGAAGGACTGAATAAAGATAACCAGCTTCTTTCCTTTGCTTCTGAGGACGATCAAGAAGAAATAAGCATTCTTTCTTCCAGTCAAGCTTATAAAAAAGAAGTACAGCCCATGCCATATGAAAATAGTGAAATAGCGGCAGCTTCAGATGAAACCGAATTGGTCCTGACAGAACAAGTACAGCCGCCTATTGAGGCAGAAGAGGAACCCTTCGAGAGCATTGATATACACGAAGAAAAGCAAACAAAGACCGAATGGATGCCAGTTGAAGAGCCGGAAGAAACTCCAGAAGCGGCCGTTATAACGGCAAGCGATAATGAGTTAAGGTTTCAGACGGACGCTCATAAAGAGATTTCTCAAGATAAAGAAGAGGAAACAAGGTTAATAGATGAACTAGAAAAAACTGCACCTGAAATAACGGAGGAACAGCCTTCAGTAGAAGGAGAAGAAAATCGTTCCGGCAGATCAACCGTACCATTTAATGTCATGATGTTTGGAAGAGATAAACAAAAAATTCAAAAGTCCGAGGGCTCTTCAAATTCTGGATCATCGTATCTTTTCCCCTCATTGCAGCTTTTGAACATTCCGCCTAAGGAATATGTTGATGATGTGGATTGGCTGCGGGAACAAACAGAATTGCTGAATGTGACACTTGAGAATTTCAATGTGAAAGCAAGAGTTGTTCATGTCACACAGGGCCCTGCTGTTACCCGTCTAGAAGTTCAGCCTGAACCTGGAGTGAAAGTAAATAAGATTACCAATTTAACAGATGATATCAAACTTAGCTTATCAGCTAAAGATATCCGCATAGAAGCCCCTATTCCGGGTAAAAACAGAATTGGAATAGAAGTGCCGAACAGGCACAGTAAGATGGTCTATTTGCGCGAAATTCTAAGAAGCGCAGAGTTCAGAAATAATCCGTCTCCGCTGACAGCTGCCCTTGGCCTTGATATTTCAGGACAGGCTGTTGTGACAGATCTGAAAAAAATGCCGCATGGATTAATTGCCGGAGCAACGGGTTCAGGCAAAAGCGTGTGTATCAATACCATCTTAGTAAGTTTGCTTTATAAAGCTTCGCCTCATGAAGTGAAGCTGCTTCTGATTGACCCTAAAATGGTCGAACTTGCCCCGTATCACAATGTTCCTCATCTCGTCAGTCCGGTCATTACGGATGTAAAAGCGGCAACGGGTGCATTGAAATGGGCAGTGGAAGAAATGGAAAGACGGTATGAGCTATTTGCACATGCAGGAGCAAGGGACATTTCCCGCTATAATGAACTTGTTGCAAAACATAACAGCGGTGAGCACATGCCGTATCTGGTCATTGTCATTGATGAGCTTGCTGATTTAATGATGGCAGCTCCTGCCGACGTAGAAGAAGCAATCTGCCGCATTGCTCAAAAGGCAAGAGCGTGCGGAATACATTTAATTGTTGCTACACAGAGACCATCTGTTGATGTCATCACTGGATTAATCAAGTCGAATATTCCGACTAGAATTGCTTTTTCTGTTTCATCTCAAGTTGATTCCCGGACAATTATCGACTCAGCCGGAGCAGAAAAATTGCTCGGTAAAGGGGATATGCTCTTTTTAGAAAATGGCACATCCAAAGCTGTCCGCATTCAGGGGAACTTTGTATCTGATGAAGAAATTGAACGTGTCGTCAGCCATGCCAAAAAACAGATGAAGCCGGTCTTTTTATTTGAACAGGAAGAGCTGATGAAGAAGTCCAGCATAGGAAGCGAAGAAGATGAACTGCTGCTTGAAGCATGTGAATATGTGGTAGATCAGGGAGGAGCCTCAACATCCAGCCTGCAAAGAAGATTCAGAATCGGATACAACCGTGCAGCAAGGCTTATGGATATGATGGAAAAGCAGGGAATTATTTCAGAAGCAAGAGGAAGTAAACCCCGTGAAGTCCTGATTTCAGAGCAGGACCTCGAAACCATTCAAGAAAGCGGAATGTAATGGAGAACTGGCTTGCCATTATCATATAAATACAAAAGGTGTCTTTTATGGTAAATATTCTTCGAAATAGAAATTTTTGTCTGAAGAAGTTATGATCACCAGGAATTGGGAAAACTGATTTTGAACAGTTTCCCCAATTTTTCCGCGCGAATTAAGACATAATTTGAAGCTGCTGTCCGTAATGTTTAAAGGGATAGGGAAACATTTCCTTTTTATTCCGCACTTGCCAAGTTCATGGATATCGTTTAATATGCATTGGGCAGGATAAATCGGCCCGTTTCATTCACTTAATAAATTTAAAGACAAAATGCCTGGTTTTGTTTGTCGGTTTTGAAGGACGCTTTTTATAGTTATCCATACAGCGTTCTGCTATAATGTTAAATCGTAAGCTATACTACATATCCGCTATCTTATGCATTCTAATTAAACCTGGGTTGCAAATTGGGATAAGAATCATATAATGTCAAACAGATAGACGTTTGTTGGAGGTTCTATTTATGACTGTTTACCATTTCGTTGGAATAAAAGGGACTGGAATGAGTGCCCTTGCACAGATTCTGCATGATATGAACTACGAAGTTCAGGGATCTGATATTGAAAAAACCATTTTTACTCAAAAAGCTTTAGAACAGCGCGGTATTCCGCTTTTTCCATTTTCAAAAGATAATATCAAAGAAGGATTAACCATCATAGCTGGAAATGCGTTTCCTGATTCCCATCCGGAGATTGAGGAAGCACACAGCCTTGGACTTCAGGTTATTCGCTATCATACGTTTTTGGGCGAGTTTATGGAAAAGTTTACAAGTGTCGGCATTACAGGTGCCCATGGCAAAACCTCAACCACAGGCTTGCTTGCCCACGTTATTCAGGGAGCGAAGCCAACTTCATTTTTAATTGGAGATGGAACTGGAAGAGGGATGGAGCAAAGCGAATACTTTGTTTTTGAAGCATGTGAATATCGCAGACACTTCTTGTCCTATTATCCTGATTATGCGATTATGACGAATATCGATTTCGATCATCCAGATTACTTCAGCAGCATCGATGATGTTTTTAAAGCATTTCAAGAGATGGCTATGCAAGTCAAAAAAGGCATTATTGCCTGCGGTGATGATGAGCATCTTCAGCATATTCAGGCAAACGTGCCTGTCGTTTATTACGGCTTCAGTGAAGAGAATGACTTTCAGGCTCGCAATGTTGTCAAGGCAACTGATGGAACAAGTTTTGATGTATTTGTCAGAAACACTTTTTATGCATCCTTTAAAATTCCGACATTCGGCGATCACAGTGTACTGAACGCACTGTCTGTCATTGCACTTTGTCATTACGAAGAGATTGATGCAGAAGTGATTCAGGCACAGCTTCAAACATTTGAAGGTGTAAAGCGCCGCTTTAATGAAAAGAAAATCGGCAACCAAGTTCTAATTGATGACTATGCTCATCATCCTACTGAAATCACAGCAACGATTGACGCTGCAAGACAGAAATATCCGGACCGTGAAATCGTTGCGGTATTCCAGCCGCATACCTTTACACGCACACAATCGTTTTTAGAGGAATTCGCGGACAGCCTGAAGAAAGCTGATACGGTCTACCTTTGCGACATATTCGGTTCTGCACGCGAAAACATCGGGAAACTGTCGATTCAGGATCTGCAAGATAAAATCGATCGCGCTTCATTGATTGATGAAGAAGAAACGGCCGTCTTAAAGCAGCATGAAAATGGAGTTCTTGTTTTCATGGGTGCTGGAGACATTCAGAAATACCAGCAGGCTTACGAAAAGGCTCTGGTATAATAAGCACAAAAAAGCATGAGGCGAGAACGCCTCATGCTTTTTTGTGCTTATTTCAGATTTTCAGGATTCAAGCCTTCTAGGGCCTCAATGACAAAACGGCCGTCTTTTCGGATGAGCACGCCGTCAAAATACATTTCTCCGCCCCCGTATTCAGGGCGCTGAATGTTTACCATATCCCAATGAATGTTAGAATGGTTATCATTGAAAGCATCGTCATAGCACTGACCTGGAGTGAAGTGGAAGCTGCCGTCGATTTTTTCATCAAAAAGAATGTCCTGCATCGGATGCTGAATGTAAGGATTAACGCCAATTGCAAATTCACCAATATATCTTGCTCCTTCATCAGTATCGAAAATGCTGTTGATGCGTTCTGTATCATTTGCAGTAGCTTCAATAATTTTTCCGTCTTTAAATGTAAGCTTTACATTTTCAAATGTAAAGCCGTTATATGGAGACGGAGTATTGTATGTAATCGTTCCATTAACAGAATCACGAACCGGAGCTGTATAAACCTCACCGTCAGGGATATTCATTTCCCCTGCACATTTAACAGCAGGAATGTCTTTAATAGAGAAAAGCAAATCCGTTCCCGGCCCTGTAATTCTTACTTCATCTGTTTGATTCATTAAATCGGCGAGCGCGTCCATAGCTTTGTCCATTTTTCCGTAGTCCAGGTTGCACACATCAAAATAAAAATCTTCAAATGCTTCTGTGCTCATTTTTGCGAGCTGAGCCATTGATGAGTTCGGATAACGCAAGACAACCCATCTCGTTTTAGGAACACGAATATCACGGTGAACCTTTTGGCCGATTGTTCTGCCCTGCAGCTTCATTTGAGCGTCAGGCACATCAGCATGTTCGTTGATGTTGTCTCCTGAACGAAGACCAATATAGGCATCCATTTTGCTCATGACATTTGCTTCAAACTCAGCCATCATTCCAAACTGTTCTTCCTGTCCACCGAGCAGAAGAGCGCGGTCTACCTGCTGATCTTTAAGAGAAACAAACGGATATCCGCCTGCAGCATATGCTTCATGGACGAGTGCTGTAACTAATTCTCTTTGCAGGCCAAAGTTTTCAATCAGTACTTTTTCTCCTTTTTGGAGCTTAACTGAATAATTGATCAAGTTCTTTGCTAGCTTTTGAATTCTTGGGTCTTTCACTTGTTTTCCTCCCGGTATGCAAATAAGTAATACATGTCTATTGTAACCGATGTCAGAAAAAAATTTAAAATAATTATTGAAAATTTAAAAACACGGCCATAATAGGAAAGGAATCCAATTTTTTTTGTAGAATACTAGCAGTATGAAAAATCTTTATGTTTATAATTGAATACTTGCGGGAAACAGTTACTATCGCTTATTGGAGGTGCTGAAGTTGGAAATTATTTTATACTTAGCTGTTGCACTAATTGCAATTGCATTCACTGTACTAGTCGTTTTCCTGTCTAAAACGTTAAAATCCCTCTCTTCTACATTAAATAATGTAGCCGGAACACTGGCTGGGCTTGAGAATCAAATCCAGGGGATAACGCTTGAAACGACTCAGCTGCTACATAAGACAAATGCTTTGGCAGAGGACATTCAGGAAAAATCAGAAAAGCTGAACACTGTTGTCTACGCGGTTCAGGGTGTTGGTTCATCTCTTCAGAATTTTAATGATTCTGTTCAGAAAGTATCAGCATCAGTAAGTACAAATCTTGAGAAAAATCAGGATAAAATCAACCAGGTTGTACAATGGAGCAACGTTGCAATGGATGTCTGGGGAAAATGGAAGCTGAAGAAGCAGAAATATGAGCGTCAGCAGAAACAGCCAAGTTTATGAATTCGTTTTAAAAAAATATAAAATAAGAATCGCAATAGGGAGGAATTTATCATGAGTAAAGATTCAATCAACAGTAAAGATTTTCTTATCGGAACACTAATTGGAGGAATTGTAGGAGCAACGACTGCATTATTCCTTGCACCTAAATCTGGTAAAGAACTTCGTGATAACATTGGTGAGCAGGCAGTCATTGTTAAAGAAAAAACAGGAAAAATCACAAATGATGCTCGTGAGAAAAGCAATGAATTTGCAGCACTTGCAAAAGAAAAGTCAGCTAATCTAACTCAGGTTGTATCAGAGCAATCTACTCAAATCATGAATAAAGTACGTGATCTGAAAAGCTCTAAAGACCAAAACGGGGAGCAAACTGAAAACAATCCTGAAGATGTAAAGCTTAACTTAGCGCCTGAGGCTACAAGTGATGATCCTCAGCTGAATTCTTCAGTTCAAAGCCCTGTTAACGAAACAGGACAGCAAGCTTCTGGATCTACACAGCATGCTGAAGAATTAAAAAAGCAAGTAAACAAAGAAATTGAAGAATCTAAAGAAGCATTTTCAGAAAAAAAATAAGACAATGAATCGGCAAAGTTAACCGCTTTGCCGATTGTTTTTATTTTAGAAGAAAATCATGTACAATATACGAATCAATGAAATTTAGGAGTGAATGGAACAAGATGGCCAAAACAAAGATTGATACAGTCGAAGAATTCCAGCAAATCGCTGACAGCGGAGAACCCTTTTTATTTTTCAAAAATAGCTTAACTTGTCCCATTGCTCAGGCAGCCTACGAGCAATTCGAAGCTTTTTCTGAGGAAAATGATTCGGTTAATGCCTATTACTTGAATGTCCAGGAAGCAAGACCGCTTTCAAATTATATAGCAGAAACTTACGGTGTGAAGCATGAATCACCGCAGGCTCTTCTTTTCAAAGACAAACAGGTTGCATGGAACGAGTCACATTGGAAAATTACAAAAGACTCATTAACCAAAAACGTTTTATAAAGCGGAGGATGGGACAGAGGCTCTAAAGCTCTGTCCCTTTTTTATGTGATCTGAGACATGATAGGAGAAAATGTAAAATGAATGAACGTTCTTTTGATCAATTATTAAATATAAAGACTGAGGAGGCTCAAAAAGAATTTGGCAAGTCAATGCATTATCACCGTTATGAACCGACTCCATATGCGGCACTGGAGAAATTGTTCCATGAATATGAGCTGAACAGCAGTCATCAAATAGTTGACTTTGGCTGCGGAAAAGGCAGAACAAATTTCTATATTCATTATTTAAGCAATGCTGTTGTCAAAGGGATTGAAATGAACGAGGAATTCTATCAGGAAGCCATCCAAAATCGAGATCGTTATGTAAAAAAAGCTAAGAGCCGAAAAGGGCAAATCCAGTTTTATTGCTGCTTGGCCGAAGAGTACAAAATTGATCCGGCAGATAATCGTTTTTATTTCTTTAATCCTTTTTCAAAAGAAATTTTTATGAATGTCATAGACAATATCCTTCAGTCGGTTGAAGAGGCAAGGCGGGAGATCGAGCTGATTTTGTACTATTGTTCAGAAGAGTATATTTATTTCCTGGAAAACCAGACCGCTTTTGAATTTAAAAAAGAAGTCATTCTGCCTGGGTTTAATGACCGTAATCCGGTTGAACGATTTTTGATTTATAGACTTGATTATTAATTAAATGGATGGAATTGAGTACTATATTGAACAGCAATTATTATCCTTTGATTCCAAAAATGCTGAGAACAGTCGAGATTTTGGAATCAAAGGGGTGGTATAATTCCAAAAATACCGAGAAAAGTCGAGATAGTGGAATCAAAGGGGTGTTATGATTCCAATAATACCGAGAAAAGTCGAGATTGAGGAATCAAAGGGGTACTATGATTCCAAAAAAACCGAAAAAAAGTCGAGATTCAGGAATCAAAGGAGTGCTGTGATTCCAAAAATGCCGAGAAAAGTCGCGATTGAGGAATCCAAGGGGTGCAATGATTCCAAAAATGCCGAGAAAAGTCGCGATAGTGGAATCAAAGGAGTACTATGATTCCAAAAATGCCGAGAAAAGTCGAGATAGTGGAATCAAAGGGGTACTATGATTCCAAAAATACCGAGAACAGTTGAGATTGTGGAATCAAAGGAGTACTATGATTCCAAAAATGCCAAGTACAGTCGAGAATGAGGAATCAAAGGGGTGCTATGATTCCCCAAGCTTTTCTTTGACTGATGAAATCACATTAGAAACAGAGATGACATCGTGAATCTGTCCATCGAGCATTGAGCGCTCTCCATGTTCCTGTATGACCGTATCAATGACTTCATAGGCGCCGTCTTTTTCGGATAAGAGCAAACAAACTACCGACCGGGTGCCAATATCTAATGCAAATGTGAAAGTCTCTTTTACCAAAATGAGCACCTCATTTATTAATCTCCAAAACTTGAAAAATCCTATAAAACAGCATTGTTAGCGCTTAAAAACGCTTTATCGCTTAAAAGCGTTTAAATGTTAAAGAAAAAAGCGTGACAACGCGAAGGATTTTGTATATAATTATCACTAATTACTAAAGAAAATGTATCATATTTTCTTTTTTTAAGAAAGCTGATGCAGGTTTGCATCACGCCTGCACACTAGTTTTGAAGGGATGCATGTACAAGCCGGATTTCGGCTTTTCATAAGAGTTTCTTCAATTTTAAAAAACGCGAAAGGATGAGTGAGATGAGTAACGCCGAGTTAGAAGCATTGCGAGAGAGAGCAGAAGAGATTAATCTGCAGATTTTACAGCTGATTAATGAGCGAGGAAAGTTAGTACAGGATATAGGTAAAGCCAAGGAAGCGCAGGGCGTTAATCGATATGATCCCGTCCGAGAGCGAAGAATGCTTAATAAAATCAAAGAGAACAATGATGGACCTTTTGAAGACTCCACATTGCAGCATATTTTCAAAGAAATTTTTAAAGCAAGCTTAGAGCTTCAGGAAGACGATCACCGCAAAGCGCTGCTTGTGTCACGCAAAAAGAAGCCTGAAGATACAATTGTTGATGTTAAAGGCGTCAAAATTGGGGACGGAAGCCAAGTATTGATTGTTGGGCCATGTGCAGTTGAAAGTTACGAGCAGGTAGCTGCTGTTGCAGAAGAGGCTAAAAAACAGGGAATTCGCTTATTGCGCGGAGGAGCATTCAAGCCCCGCACAAGCCCTTATGATTTCCAGGGTCTTGGACTTGAAGGCTTAAAAATCTTAAAACGCGTTGCAGATGAATATGATATGGCTGTTATCAGTGAAATTGTGAATCCAGCTGATATTGAAACAGCGATTCAATACATTGATGTTATCCAAATCGGAGCCCGCAACATGCAGAACTTCGAATTATTGAAAGCTGCGGGTGCAGTTAAAAAACCTGTATTATTAAAACGCGGCCTTGCTGCTACACTTGATGAGTTCGTAAATGCAGCTGAGTACATTATTTCACAAGGCAACGATCAAATCATTCTTTGTGAACGCGGTATCCGCACATACGAGACAGCTACACGAAATACGCTTGATATTTCAGCTGTGCCGATTTTAAAACAAGAAACGCACTTGCCGGTAATGGTCGATGTTACGCATTCAACCGGACGCCGCGACTTGCTTATTCCTTGTGCTAAAGCAGCGCTTGCTATTGGTGCTGACGGTGTTATGGCTGAGGTTCATCCGGACCCTGCGGTCGCGCTGTCGGATTCAGCTCAGCAAATGGATTTCGATCAGTTCGCAGAGTTCATGAATGAGATTAGACCGTTGACAAAAGTAAAAGCATAAATTCTTTGGAATATGAAAAAGCCGCCTGCATGCATCCAGATATCGGGATCGTGTTGGCGGTTTTTTTTTGAATTCATCTGATGTATTAACTGGGTGTTTCCATTATATATTGGCTATCCATTCAGATCACGCTTATGAAACGAGGAACACCCCTTGAAGCTCAAGGAGTGCTGTTTTTTAGAAAGGATATATATCTTTTTAATTGGATTTGATTATTTCGTTGAACGCAATTTATTTGAGGCTTATTAGAAAATAAAACGAGGAAAGAAATAGAGAATAGAAAGTAAACTAAGCTGTCATGGAACGCTTTACTTTCTAAGAATGGCATGAGGTATGAATAATCCTCATATGTTCTGAATATCATATGTTGAAAATTCCTCATTGATATAGACAAACATCCAAAATTCGTTCTGGACTGCTTACTTTACATTACGATGCAGCCTATACGACCAATATTCTAATAAAGTGGGATGGCTTCTTAATTTAGATTCGCCTTTAGGCGGCAATATAATTTGATATTTATTATCTAATACTTCCCATATGGCTTCTTTTAATAAAGGCAAGCCTATAGCAAGCTGAAGTAAAGGATAAGTATAAAAATTATCTTTTTCATTCGTCTGAATGATTCCTTGTTTTAATATATTTCCTGTATCTATACCTTCATCAACAAAATGAATTGTGGTTCCGCATAATTCATTTTGTTTTTCCACGAGCGCCCAATAAGCTCCATGTACTCCTCTATACATAGGAGTTATACCTGCATGCATATTGATAAATTTAGCAGGGACACAATTAAGAACTTTTTTTGAAATAATTCTAGTACCATTTACAATGACTATATCTGGCTTTATTTCTCTTAGTATATTTACTGTTTCATTATCATTGACAGATTTTACGTTAATGATTTCACCTTCATTAATAGAGCTGCAATTTAATTGGTGCAGCCTCTTAATCTCATTAGTGCGTTCAACTGACCTTTTTTTTAGATATGAAACAGTAAAAGTTTGGAACAAAACTTGACCTAATACTTTAACAAAGCCAAGTTTTTTCATTCTCTTTTTTAGAAAATAGGATCTTGGCACAGGCTCCTCTATAATTACTTTTTGAATGTTGAAGCTTTTTATTAGGTAATTATGAACAATATTAGTAGATTCCCCTTTACCTGCTAACATGATGATCGTGGGACTCTTCAACCGTCTCACTCCTTAGTATATGTTTCGATAATTCCTCCATATTTAAACTTTCCATATCAAAATTTTGTCTCAAAAAAGAAAAATGTTTCAGTATGCTCTCCAAAAAGGATAAATTTTCATTTAGATTAATTCCAAAATTATGAGGGTGCCACCACAAATGATAGACTAATTTATTTTTTGCTGCATAATCGAAATCGGAGATAATTCTCTTTAGTCTTAACGGCTCCAAATATTTTAATGTTTTGGAATAAGGTCTTAAAAAACGGCTGGATGGAATATTCAGAGGTAAATTTCTACTCTTTATCTCTTTAATAGAGTAGCAATTGTGACCAGATGTATTTATATAGGCATCAGCTAATCTGGCTATCCTTTTTAATCCATGTTGTCCTTTCTCATCAGTTGCTTTATAAAGCCAAGAACGTTCATTTCCTCTATAAGAAGTGATACCTAATTCTTTACACGCTGATAAATAGTTCTCTTCACACTGGTTTCTTGGGAAAACTAAACTTTCAATTTTTAAACCGTATTTCTCGCCAACTTTTATAGCTGCGCTAATATCTTCTTTAAAAGAATTGAATTGCTGAATGAGAAAAAGTATGTGTTCCAATTCTTTGATATGGATATGAAATTATTTTTTGAATGATAGACGGAGCAAAATGATAGGGATCTTCTTCTTCGTTAGAACCTATATTGTAAATATGTTCATAGGGTGACAAATAGCTTTTTAGATATTCCGGTTTTTGATCAGGACAATTATCTATTAATTCATCACGCGAATTGAAAAAAAGAAATCCTACAGTAGACCAAGTGGCATGTATTTCATATTTAGCGAATAATTCTAAGATAGCAGGAATTGCAGTCCTAACCCCCAGTAAGTTTTCTTTGTAGCTTAATAAACTTTTTTTATCTCTTACACCCCAATAAAGTTCAAAATCTAATGAGATAACTAATTTACCATTTTCAGACAATTAAAACTCCTACCTTCCGGGAATCCTCCATCACTAAGCAGTTTGCTGCGCTAAGTCTTCCTAAGTTCTTTCCGACCTTTGTAGCTTATTCAAAAGCTTATCAAATGGAGTAAGTACCAAATGACATGTAATGCCACATCCGCGGCCACTTTCTCAGAAGGTTTAGAAAGCTAAATGAAATTAATATATTTATAGAATCACCAGACGACCAAGACCATCGCTGGGCAGAAATTCAGCAGCCATTTCAAATCATATTAAAGAATAGATATTGAGGTGAGA
Organism: Metabacillus idriensis; assembly: GCF_009674765.1. Taxonomy (GTDB): domain Bacteria; phylum Bacillota; class Bacilli; order Bacillales; family Bacillaceae; genus Bacillus_P; species Bacillus_P idriensis. Next base: position 129,531 of record NZ_WKKF01000004.1, read on the forward strand.
CAAAATCAGGGCAAAGAGGAAATGATAACATGATCCGCTTTCGATCTATGTGGAAAAACAAATCTGGAGAAATAGCCTGAAGAAGTACTGGATATGCGTAAGAACAAAGAAGGGTCCGAGAAGCTTTATAAATTAACTTCCCGGACATTCTTTTGCAAATTTAAAGCTCAATAAAACCTCATAAAAGAATTTATTATTTATTGTATATATCTGCCTTATAATGTTTTAAATTTTCTATGTTTGTAAACCACTCAATGGTTTCAGTTAAACCTTTTTTAAATCCATTACGGTTTCCATAATCAGGTTCCCAGCCTAACAGTCTTTTGGCTTTTGAATTATCTGCCCAGAGGCGTTCAACTTCACTTTTTTCAGGTCGTAATCGGAGGTCTTCTGTTTCAATTTCAATTTCTTTCCCCATGATTTCAGCAATGAGTTCAGCCGTCTCACCGATAGAAATTTCATAATTACTTCCAATATTAATAATTTCTCCAAGTGACTCATCAGACTCAGCTGTAGCTATAAAGCCTTTGATAGTATCTTTAATATAATTAAAATCTCGAGTAGGGTTCAAAGCACCCAGCTTGATTTTAGTCCTTCCGCTGGCAATTTGTGTAATAATGGCAGGAATAACAGCTCTGGCTGATTGTCTTGGCCCGTAAGTATTAAATGGGCGAATAATGGAGACTGGGGTATTAAAGGATTTATAAAAAGAAATGGCAACTTGGTCTGCTCCAATTTTTGATGCAGAATAAGGGGACTGTCCTTGAAGTGGATGATCTTCTGTTATAGGAACAAACAGTGCTGTTCCATATACTTCACTTGTAGAGGTGTGAATAACCTTTTCAATTTCCAGTTCTCTTGCTGCCTGGAGAACGTTTAAGGTTCCCTTTATATTGGTATCAATATAAGTATCCGGTGAGTGGTATGAATATGGGATTGCGATCAATGAAGCTAAATGAAGAACAACATCGCAGCCATTGAGGGCGTTTTTTACACCATATGGATCTCGTATATCACCTGCGAACACATCTAACTGTTTTTTTATATCGTCTGGTGAATGATCAAGCCAGCCCCAGGAATTAAACGAATTATAATAGACAAATGCACGAACATCTAATCCTCTTCTAACTAGCTCTTCGGTCAGATGAGAACCGATAAATCCATCAGCACCAGTAACAAGAATTTTTTTGTTTCGCAGCTCCATCCTTATTCCCTCCCTCTTTTATCACAATTTCATATTATGCATAGAAGTCATTTTGTAATACAGCATGTAAACGGACTTGTTGCATCGATACCGAATATTCCTGTAATTCAATTACTTGAATTCTTGATCAAATTCTCCGTTGGCCCGTTCGAAATCATCTATTCTCCCAATATCCAGCCAGTATTCTCTCACTGGAAAAATGGAGATGTCTTCATTTTGGTCGAGCAAATTTCTTAATAGATCCGGCATATCCAGATAACTGTTTTCTGGTATGGTTTTTAATACTTCTGGGTCAAATATATAGATTCCAGCACTGACAAAAAAATGGTGCACCGGTTTTTCCTCAATTGAAAGCAAACGATGGTTATCAACATTAACCACACCATAAGGGACTTGAAAATCATATTCCCGTACACACAATGTTGCCTTCCCTTTAAGATTTTCATGGTAGTCCAGTAAATATTGATAATTTACTTTTGTAAGAATGTCCCCGTTCATCACAAGAAAAGGTTTATCGGGTTTTTCGGGCAACAGCCCTAATGCACCCGCTGTTCCCATCCTTTTATCCTCATGTATATATTTAATGTCTACTCCCCAGTTCGAACCATCCTTAAAGTAGTCTTGAATTAGTTCAGACTTATAATTAACAGAAATGTAAAAACGAGTAAATCCATGTTCAATTAAGCTTTCTAAAATAGTTTCAAGAATTGGTTTGTTCCCTATTTTCAATAAAGGTTTAGGCGTATCATTTGTTAAAGGCCTCAGTCTCGTTCCAAGTCCTCCTGCCATGATAACTGCGATATTATCTCTGGCAGGAGCTTGAATAATAGAATTTAAATGCTTTAAGCCGACTACACAGCCTTCTTTATCTACAACTGGAAGCTGCTGCAGCTTTTTTGATTTTATTAAGGCCAGCAGCTGTTTAGGATCAATAGCAGGAGAAACAGTTATAGGATCAGGATTCATAATGAGAAGGACAGACTGATCCAAAGAGATTCCTTTTAAAATCCCTCTTCTAACGTCTCCATCTGTTATTGTTCCAAGCAATTTATTTTGTTCATTTACAACAAGGGCGATTTGCAGACCGCCTTCATCAATGATTTTTATGGTCTCCTTTATGGATGCAGATGGCGGAACCAATATTTTTCTGTAGTCATTCAAAAATCTCACCTCATTTAGAATGTGAAAGGCTGCTATATTCATATTCCTTTAGACCAATGCTTGTGTAATCTTCCAGAGAAATGGGCGAAAAAGAGGGCACTTTAGCTAGAAAGCTTACAATATTAGAAGATACAAACACGATTACTCTAAATCCGCATGGCAGCGAAAGTTGATTCAAGCAAAACCTTCTAAACTTAAAAGAACCGAGTGAACAGGGAAATAATTAATATATCCTTTTGGGAGTATTGAGGATTAGGGTTAAAAAAGGGGAGCGAGGAGAAAAAGATGTCTGAAAACAGAAACATTAGTATTCAATCTTCTGACTGCTCTTCAGCCATTTCTTTTAAGTACGCTTTCTCTAATAATAGTAAATCCTTTTTACGCTCTTTTATTCTTTTTACAGGCACTCCTGCATAGACACCCCATGGATCCAGGTTTTTTGTTACTAAACTGTGAGCTCCTACAGCTGTTCCTTCTCCAATAACGACACTAGGGAGGACTGTTGTATTCGTGCCGATAAGAACATGTTTATTTAAAATGATTTCTCCTGAAATGATATTTAAATATTTTTTAGGAACGGTATGGCCAGTTAAACTTTCTCCTAAATAATCACCATTTGCACTATATAAAGTTACTCTGGATGATATACCTGAAAAATCTTTTAATGTGATGCCTCCCGTCCCGCCTAAAAGGCAATAATGAGCAATGGTCACATTCCTGCCAATATTTATACCTTTTTCCCCGCCAACTAAGCAGCAAAAATCATCAATCCTTGAATGATCACCGATTGAAATCGTTTCTGGTATATAAATACTGCATTTTCTGCTGACTTTAACGTTTTTTCCAACACTTTTAAGGCCCATATCTTTTAGTTCCTGCTCAGTGTAAATATTATCCATTTATCATCCCTCCAGCATTTGAAATAGTCTTTTAAAAAAAATTATTGTTTGCGATCATTTAGCAGAATGCATAAATGAAACGAAATCTCTTTTTTCCATGTGTTCAACTTTTGTTAAAAAATAATAATACGTTTGCAATCTTTTCTATACATTCCAGTTATTTATATGTTATTTATATCGCAGCACTCAAGAGTCAGAATAAAAAGGCACAATATCCGCTAAAAATGATTTTAATTCTTTTGATTCTCTATTTGATTCATTGAGGGTTAGCTGTTGAAGCTTAGTGAGGATTGCAGAAAATTCTTCAGGAGAATAAGAGATTTGTTTAGCGATGTAAATAAGGTTGTGTTTAGTGGTTGACCGGTTTTCTTCAGAGGTGAACAATTCTTCGCTCAGTTTTTCGCCTGGCCGTGCGCCGGTGTATATAATCTTAATATCTTTACCCGGTTCAAAGCCGGACAATCGAATCAAATCGTTTGCAAGTTTGGTGATATTAACGGGCCTCCCCATATCCAGAACAAAAATCTCTCCGCCATTTGCCATGGCAGCTCCCTGGATGACAAGCTGTACTGCTTCAGGTATTGTCATAAAATAACGAACCATTTCAGGATGAGTGACTGTTACTGGACCGCCTTCTGCAATTTGCTTTTTGAATACTGGAATAACGCTTCCCCTGCTTCCTAAAACATTGCCAAACCTCACAGCGGTAAACTTCGTATCACTGATTTCGTTCATTTGCTGAATCAATATTTCTGCCACTTTTTTTGTGGTGCCCATAATGCTCGAAGGATTGACTGCCTTATCGGTAGAAATAAGGACAAATCGCTCGACTTTATGGCGATGAGCACTTTCAGCTACATTTCTTGTACCAAATACATTGTTCTTTACAGCTTCTAAAACATTATTTTCCATTAAAGGTACATGTTTATAGGCCGCAGCATGAAATACAATGTTGGGTTTATAGGCTGCAAAAATAGTTTCAATTCTTCTTTGATCTTGAATGTTAGCAATTATGCTATAGAACTGAATGGACGGGTACTTTTTCTTCAGTTCTGCTGTAATGGTAAAAATGCTATTTTCTCCAGCACCAACCAATAGCATTTTCTTAGGGCTTAACCTTGCAATTTGTCTGCAAAGTTCGCTTCCGATTGAACCTCCTGCACCAGTGATAAGGATCGTTTTATTCGAAAGAAAGCTTGCCACTTCCTCCAAATCAATTTCGATAGGCTCTCTTCCCAAAAGATCTTCTACTTTCACGTCCCGGATCATATTTAAAGATATTTCACCCTGCAGAATTTCACTAAAGTGGGGAAAAAGTTTAATTTCTGTTTTTGTTTCTTTACATATTTTAATGATGTCTGAAATTTCTTTTTTAGGAGCAGAGGGCATGGCGATAATGATCATTTGGACCCCTAATTCTCTTGCAATTCTTGGTATATCATCTCGTGTTCCGATAATCGGAAGGTCAAAGACTTTTTTATTGAGTTTACAATGATCATCGTCGATAAAAGCGATCGGATTCATCGGCGTGTTTGGTGAATTTCGAATCAGCTTTACAACAAAGCTCCCGGTATTGCCTGCTCCGATAATCAAAACTCGCTTATGAGTTGGAGGAAGGCTTTGACTTAGATCGTGGTTAAATCTCAGGAGAAATCGAACGCCGGCCGTGGCCATTGAGATACTCATCCAGGTCATGACGAAGACGGAAAGGGGCATAGAGGGCATTAACTCATACTTGGAAAGAAACAGAAACAAGATTCCTGCAGCAGCGTTTGCTATCAATGCAGCTTTTATAATGGAAATAAAATCACGGGGGCCGCTGTAGATCCATATCCGCTGGTAAATCTTAAAGGAACGGAAAACGATAAGATGGACCAGCCAGAGACCTATAAAGATGAAAACCATCCCAGAAAGATGAATTTTTGGAACATCCCCGTTAAAGATAATCAAGGTGCTGAAAACTGCAGAAGCCGGGATGATGAAAGTATCCATTATAGGTAATATTACTTTTCCATTGCGGTAATTCAATTTTATTCCTCCAGTTACTACCTTTAATAAGGATAGGATTATTGTTATAAGGGATAAAGATAAAAAATGATCAGCTTTTTTATTTATAAGAAAGTAATAAAACGTAATAGACCGTTAAGAAAGAAAATGGAATATTGAGCATATGTCAGGCGTGTATTTTGTTTTGATCATTCGATGATAGTCTATGAGAGCAACTGAATTGTGTATAGGTATGTGTACTTAAACAATAAATATTAATGTGAACAAACGGTTTTTTTCATGCCTAACTTTCCCTTCTAATGGAACAACATCTTGAGCGTCCTCATATATCAATTATTATGCTAACTCCATTAGAAAGGAATTGTGCTATGTCCACGTCCAGTTCAAATAAAATACTAGTGACAGGCTGCGCTGGTTTTATAGGATTTCACCTGGCCAATCGGTTATTAAAAGAAGGCGAAATAGTAATCGGTTTGGATAATTTAAATGATTATTATGATGTTTCTTTAAAACATTCAAGATTAGACATTTTAAAAAGGGATGAGAACTTTACTTTTATTGAAGCTTCACTAGAGGATAATGAAGCAATCAAAAAGCTTTTTTCAGAACACTCAATCCCCGTTGTTATTAACCTGGCAGCGCAGGCAGGAGTTCGCTATAGTTTAGAAAACCCTGAATCTTACATTTCCTCTAATGTGGTCGGTTTCATGAATATTTTAGAAGCCTGCCGTCATCATCATGTTGAGCACCTCATATACGCCTCATCAAGCTCTGTTTACGGCTCCAATACAAAAATGCCTTTTTCCGTTCATGATCGAGTGGATAACCCGATCAGTTTGTATGCAGCAACCAAAAAAGCGAATGAATTGATGGCTCATACTTACAGTCATTTATATAACCTGAAAACCACAGGGCTGCGTTTTTTCACAGTGTATGGACCATGGGGTCGACCAGATATGGCCCTATTTAAATTTACCCAGGCCATTCTTGAGGGCAGAGAAATCGATGTCTATAATTACGGACAAATGAAACGTGATTTTACATTTATTGATGACATTATAGAAGGTATTTTTCGTCTCATTAAAAAAAGCGGCAAAAAAATGCAGCATAGAGAAAATGAAGTACCTTATAAGGTGTACAATATCGGAAATAATCACCCTGTCGAATTAATGAAATTTATTTCAGTGCTTGAAGACAAATTGGGAAGAAAAATGAAAAAAAACTTTTTGCCCATTCAGGCTGGAGATGTACCGGAGACTTATGCAGATATTGACGATTTAATGGAGGACTTGGGATATCGCCCAAATACCCCTATTGAAACCGGAATCGAACAATTTGTGAATTGGTATAAGTCTTACTATAGTATTCCAGCGGACAATCGGAAAGTAGGGCTTGTCGGTCTTGGCTATGTCGGCCTGCCAGTTGCGCTTGCCTTTGGGAAAACATTTCCTGCAGTAGGTTTTGATATTAATTCCAAGAGAATAGAAGAGTTAAAACAGTTTATTGATAGTACAGGTGAAGTTGCCTCTAATGAGCTGCAAAATGCAAATGTTGAATTTACTACTGATGAAATGAAGCTAAGAGAATGTAATTTCATTATCGTTACAGTACCCACACCGATTGATAAAGACAAAAAACCCGATCTGACACCGCTGATAAAAGCGTCAGAAACGGTAGGGAGAAACCTATCAAAAGGGAGTATTGTAGTTTATGAATCAACCGTTTATCCAGGAACAACAGAAGAAGTTTGTTTGCCTCTTCTTGAAAGGTATTCCCAATTAAAAGCAGGTAAGGATTTTAAGATTGGCTATTCACCCGAACGGATTAATCCGGGAGATAAAAAGCATACATTTGAAAATATTGTGAAAGTTGTAGCGGGTCAGGATGAAGAAGCTTTAAACATAATCGCTGAAATGTACAGAAGTGTGGTGGAGGCAGAAGTGTATCCTGTTTCTTCAATTAAAGTGGCGGAAGCTTCTAAAGTCATCGAGAATACTCAAAGAGACTTAAATATCGCTCTGATGAATGAATTGGCCATTATTTTTAATCGATTAAAAATTGATACAAACGAAGTGTTATCAGCTGCTGGCACAAAATGGAATTTTATTCCCTTTAAACCTGGGCTGGTGGGAGGTCACTGTATCGGAGTAGACCCATATTATCTAACATATAAAGCAGAAAAATTAGGTTATTCGCCAAATGTCATATTAGCAGGAAGAAACATCAATGATTACATGGGGACTTTCATTGCTACGTCCTTAATTAAACTAATGGCTGAGAATCGAAATCTTATAAAAGGTTCGCTAGTTACAGTTTTAGGATTAACTTTTAAAGAAAATGTACCAGATATAAGAAATACAAAGGTAATAGATCTAATCCAGCAGCTTAAAAACTTTGGGCTTAATGTTCAGGTGAGCGATCCCAGGGCAGATGCAGAAGAGGTTGAGAAAGTATATGATTTAAAGATTACACCATGGGAAAAATTACAAAAATCAGATGCCGTCATTTTAGCTGTTCCTCATTTAGAATATATCGAAAAGAGCTGGCAGGACTTCACTCAACTTTTGAATAATCAGCAAGGATTTTTCGTAGATATTAAAGGTGTGTTAGATAAGGACACCTGTCCTGAAACGATTAAGTTGTGGAGATTGTAAAAATGAAGAAGATATTACAGCTCTGTGCGGTGGACTTGTCTGTTGAAAATCTTTTAAAACCGCTTATTTTATCACTTGAAGCTGAAGGGCACATTGTTCATATTGCTTGTTCTGATACTGGCAAACTAAAAGATTTAAGGGAACAGGGCCTGAATGTGATAGAAGTGCCTGTTGAGCGGAAAATAAAGCCTTGGTCGAATTTAAAGACGATTAGCAGATTAGCAGCTTTAATGAAGAAAGAAAAATATGATCTCGTCCATGTTCATACCCCAGTTGCTTCGATACTGGGCAGAATTGCTGCTAAACTTGCAGGAATAAAAACGATTATCTATACTGCACATGGATATTATTTTCATGAAGGGATGGATTTTGTTCAATACAGGCTTTTTTACTGGATTGAAAAAATCTTTGCCCGTTTTTTCACGGATTGGCTTCTTCTTCAAAGTAAAGAGGACTACGATTTAAGTATATCTCATTCATTTAAGCCCTCTTCTAATATTATTCACCTTGGGAACGGTGTAGATCTAACGACTAAATTCTGCCCTGATCGATTCTGTTCAAAACGAATAGAGGAATTAAAACAACAATTTTCCATAGAAAAGGAAGAGGTTGTGGTCACGTTTATAGGAAGGTTTGTTAAGGAAAAAGGCATCTTCGATTTAATTGACAGTTTTCAGTTGTTAAAGGAAGAGCACAACTATGTAAAGCTGTTGATGATAGGGGGCATTTCTGATAGTGAACGAGATTTAGAAAGTAATAGCGCCATCGAAGAGATATTCAAGAAAAATCCATCGATTATTAATGCTGGGTATCGAAAAGATATTCCAGAATTGCTGGCAATAAGTGATATTTTTGTTTTGCCATCCTATCGTGAAGGGCTTCCGCGTTCTATTATTGAAGCAATGGCGATGGGAAAGCCCGTCATTGCGAGTAATATCAGGGGATGCAGAGAAGAGGTTCAACATGGAGTTAACGGGTTCTTGTTTGAAAAAGGAAATCATATAGATCTTTATGATAAGCTGAATGATCTGGTTGGAAATGAAGATAAGCGAAAGCTTTACGGTGCAAATAGCCGAGAGCTGGCTATACAGGACTATGATGAAAATGTCATTTTGAAAAAACAATGTGATTTGATCAACCAGATAAAATAAGGTCTAATCTGTTACGGAAACTAAAAGAACAAATACCTTCAAAATGAAGATGAAAAACCAGCAGTACACCGATGGATAGGATCAGAAGGAGGATATTATGTGTGGTATAGCAGGGTTTATCGATTCATCATCTCAAACAGGAAACGAACAGCTGCAATCCACAGTTTCACGGATGACTGACATGCTCTATTCAAGGGGACCGGATCATGGTGATTTTTGGGTGGATGAACAAACTGGTCTTGCTCTTGGCCACCGCCGGCTGTCAATTATTGACTTATCCCCAGAAGGTAATCAGCCAATGCATTCAAAAAGCGGACGATATGTTTTAGTCTTTAATGGTGAGATTTACAATTACCTTTCACTTCGATCAGAACTTGAACTAGCAGGCATTGTTTTTAAAGGAAGTTCCGACACAGAGGTGATGATAGAGAGTATTGAGATGTGGGGGATTAATAGGGCACTGACAAAATTTACAGGGATGTTTGCCTTTGCCTTGTGGGACAGGAAAGAACGATTATTATATCTTGCCAGAGACCGTATGGGTGAAAAACCACTCTACTACGGCTGGGCAGGAAAAACTTTTTTATTTGGATCTGAGTTAAAGGCGTTAAAATCACATCCTGCTTTTGAATGGAATGTAAACCGGGATGCATTACCGCTGTATTTACGTTATAACTGTATCCCCGCCCCTTTTTCCATATATGAAAATATTTTCAAAGTAATGCCTGCAACTTATCTCGTTATTAATCCTGCAAAATCTTCTCATGTTTCAGACCCAATTAAATATTGGTCAGCTGAAAAAGCAGCAGACAACGGTTTTCGGTATCCGATTCATTGCTCGGAAGAAGAAGCGGTTTCCAAATTAGATCAAGTATTGCGGACGGCAGTAAAGCAGCAGATGGTATCAGACGTACCGCTTGGAGCGTTTCTATCAGGAGGTATTGATTCCTCGATGATCGTAGCACTCATGCAAAGCGAGAGCAGCAGACCAATTAAGACCTTTACAATCGGATTTCACCAGACCGAATACAATGAGGCAGGGTATGCTAAAGAAGTTGCTTCGCACCTGGAAACCGACCATACAGAATTGTATGTTACAGAGCAGCAAGCTATGGAAGTTATTCCGAAGCTGCCTTCCATATACGATGAACCATTTTCTGATTCTTCCCAGATTCCTACTTTTCTGGTGTCGCAGCTTGCCCGTCAGCACGTAACCGTTTCTCTGAGCGGAGACGGAGGAGATGAATTATTCGCAGGTTATAATCGACATCTCTGGGGGGAGAAAATTTGGAATAATATTCATCATCTGCCTAAAAGCATAAGGCATATGGCTGCTGTGCCTCTTAATAAAATATCTCCTCAAAAGCTGGAGAACAGCAGGTTCCTTCCATCCAAGTACAAGAATCGATTTCTCGGGGAATATTTGCATAAATTTGGAGATATCCTAAAAGCCGATTCGGTGGAAGAAATGTACCTCTCACTCACCTCTCATTGGAAGAATCCTCAACTTGTAGTAAAGGACCGCATATTACTGGAACCATTTCTTAATCATTCATCCGCTATTTTTCCATCGGCTACCGAAATGATGATGTACATGGATATGAGCCAATATCTCCCGGACGATATTCTTGTAAAGGTAGACCGTGCCAGCATGAGTGTCAGTCTCGAAACGAGAGCTCCATTTTTAGATCATAATGTCGTCGAGTTTTCGTGGCGTATTCCATTATCCATGAAATTAAAAGGAAATCAGAGCAAATGGTTAATGAGACAGCTGTTATATACACATGTTCCAAAGGAATTAATTGAACGTCCTAAACATGGATTTGGTGTACCAATCGGCCATTGGCTTCGCGGTCCATTAAAGGAATGGGCTGAGGAACTTCTTGCCGAGAAGCGATTGCTGACCGAAGGGTATTTTCAGCCAGCGCCCATCAGGCAAAAATGGGAAGAGCATTTAACAGGAAAAAGCAACTGGCATCATCAGCTATGGGATATATTAATGTTTCAATCATGGTTGGAAAATGAAAAACGGTCTTGGGAATAAGAGATATGAAGTTGGTGAAAAAATTGCAGAAAAAGATAAGCTTTTCGGTTATTTGGTTTTCGGCCGGATTAATTTTATCAACAGCCACACAGCTTAGAATACCAGGATCACCTATTGGGCCAGGGGAGGTTATCCTTCTTCTCTGGATGATGATGACCTTTATTATTCAATTCAAACATAGGGGCATATTTATCACATCGTTATCAAGAAAACTTGTCCCCTTTTGGTTCTTTATGTTTATATGTTTATTTATTGGCACGATGGTCTCTATATATCTCGGAGTATTGGTTCCGGGATTCGGACGAACTTTTTTGGCTTATCTATTTTCTGGCCTCCTGTTTATTGTTCTATCATTCGAAAAAAATTGGAAAACGCAAGTATTAATGATTGCGAAAATAACAGTTTCAGTAACCGTAAGCGTGTTGCTGTTTTTGCTTATATTTAATCCCCGATATTCTACTATTGGACCGATCGATAGCTGGAATGGCAGCATAAGGTTTTTAGGGTGGTCGAAAAACCCAAACCAAGTCGCCATGAATGTCACTATTTTTCTTTATATGAGTCTTTATTTAAGTTCAATCGCAAAAACTTCTCTGCGCAAAGTCTGGTATTTCGGTTTAGCGGGTGCTTGTGTTTGGATTGGAATTGAAACGAAAAGCGATGCAATGTCGGTCGCATTATCAAGTGGATTGGTCATTCTATTCATCTCTTTTTGGATAAGAAAGGCTGCTAATTCACAAATTGGTTATTGGTCAGGAGCATGGTTGAAAGTGTTGCTGCCTGCATTGCTTTGTATTACGGCAGTGATTTTTAGTCCATTAATCTATCAGGGATTAAAACAAGATATTGCAGCAATATCTGAAGAGGGGGACCAAGGAGAACATCGGTTCATATTATGGGAAAACGGAATAAAAGCCATTGAATCCTCCCCTTTATTCGGTCTTGGCCCAGGAGCGTACTCAGGAGAGGATGCTCCCTTTCAGGGCATGGAAGCTCATAACACGTTTATTGATATGGGGATGAATGTGGGGCTTGTAGGAATATGTTTATTTCTTGGTTTCTTATGCTGGATTGGCTATTTATTAATTATAAAAAAAGAGTTTATTTTATTTACTGGCTTAGTGACTGTCATATTTTATACTTTATTTCATTTCACCTTACGACATCCAATGTTCTGGTTTTACTTGTTTTTTATGATTTCAATTTGTATAGATCGAGCAAAATCGATGTTATCAGATTGAATAAACCCCTCCATCTACAACTCCAAAAAAAATAGCCAGAATACCATAAAGACAAATTAATCATCACAATTGTTTTTTTATTGAATAAATTAGGGATAACCATTTGTTAGGAGAATCGTTAATGAAAAATGAAAGAATTTTTTTGTCCTCTCCTCATATTAGCGGGAAAGAAATCGATTATGTAAAAGAGGCGTTTCTTACAAATTGGATTGCACCTTTAGGGCCGCACGTCAATTTATTTGAAAAAGAGTTATCTCAATTCACAGGATCTAAAGGGGCAGTCGCGGTAAATTCAGGCACAGCAGGAATCCACCTTGCGCTAAAGCTTTTAAATGTAGGGAAAGGGGATAATGTGTTTTGCTCTACCTTTACATTTGTTGCAAGTGCCAATCCTATTTTATACGAGGGTGCAACTCCTGTATTTATAGATTCAGAGCCTTCTACATGGAATATGTCTCCTCAGGCGTTAAAAAAAGCTTTTGAAGATGCAGCAAGGGAAGGGAAGCTGCCTAAAGCTGTTATTATCGTCAATTTATATGGACAGAGCGCAGATATGGATCCATTGTTATCCATATGCGAGGAATATCATGTGCCTGTCATTGAAGATGCAGCGGAATCACTTGGTGCGACTTATAAAGGAAAAGCAAGCGGAACCATGGGGAAATTCGGAGTATATTCATTCAACGGGAATAAAATCATTACTTCTTCAGGCGGCGGCATGTTAGTTTCCGATGATGAAGAAGCTCTTGAAAAAGCCCGTTTTTGGGCTACCCAATCCAGAGAGCGGACCAAACATTATGAACATCAGGAAATTGGGTACAATTATCGGCTAAGCAATGTATCAGCCGGTATCGGAAGAGCTCAGCTCCGCGTTCTGGAAAATCGCGTCAATGCCAGAAGGCAAGTATATAAAAATTATTATTCAGCTCTTTCTAATTATAAAGGTATAACATTTATGCCAGAAGCATCGTACGGGAGATCCACTAGATGGTTAACCGTAATGACAATGGAGAAGCAGCTTACTGGCGTTACGCCTCTGGATTTAATTAATCGGCTTGAAGAAGAAAACATTGAAGCCCGGCAGGTATGGAAACCTATGCATCTGCAGCCTTTGTTTAAAAATTATCGATATTATCCCCATCATCCAAATGAAAGTGTATCTGACCTTTTATTTGAAAAAGGAATTTGTTTGCCATCGGGCTCTAATCTTACAATTGATCAGCAAAGCCGGGTTATTAATTGTATTAACTCATTTAATAAAAATCAGGAAGCACCATAAAAAATGCGGAAGAGAGAATAGAAAAAGATGCAGCAACGTCACTCGAAAAGCTACTCTTTCTTAGGAAATGCTCTTATATATACGATAGGTTCCATGATTACCCCTGCAATGGGACTAATTTTACTTCCAGTCTACACGTCGTATTTGACACCTGGAGAATATGGAATCATCACAACAATTCAAGCACTTGCGGGTGTACTGCAGCTGATCATGCTGCTGTCTCTGCATGGAGCCATTGGCAGGCTGTACTACGAGTTTTTAGGAAAACCAAAAGAGCAGGAAAAGTATTTGGGATCTATTTTCCTTTTCGTTCTCCTCTTTTCAAGTGCTCTATCTATCTTTCTGCTTGTTTTTAAAATATTTATTGGAAATTTACTATTTGGAAGTATTCCTCTTGATCCATTTTATGTTTACTTTATACTAATCTCTTTTTTTACATCTCTTTCTTCTATCTATCTTTCCATTATTAGAGTGAAAGAGCGGCCCTGGTCTCTGGTTGGAGGGTACGCATTAAAAAGTCTTCTGCTGCTTTTTATTTCCCTTTTTGTCATTATCAAAATGGAAATGGGAGCCTCCGGTGCGCTGCTTGCCATTCTTATTGCAGAAGGTGCCGTTCTGGTTTTTTATTTCTTCAATTGTAAAAAAGATATCACGTTTTCCATTTCGAAATCGTATATTTGGATGAGTTTGGTGTACAGTATTCCGCTTTTGCCGCATACGTTAAGCAACTGGTTTATAGTTGCTTCAGATCGTATTATCCTCGAAAAATTTATATCGTTGGATCAGTTAGGTTATTATGCTTTAGCTGCCCAGATATCTACTGTCCTTCGAATGCTTTATATGAGTATTAACAGTGCTTATGTTCCAAGATATAACTTGCTGAAAAAATTAGGCAAAACAGCTTCTGCTGAAAAAATGAATATTTATTTTTTAGCCGTTATTTTAATTACGGGAATCTTAGCCATGATGTGTTCAGGCTTTTTATTACGGCTGCTGGCGTCCGAATCATTCTATCCTGCTCAGAGATTTATCCCTTTCTTATTAATCGGGGAAATGTTTCAGGGAGTCAATTTTATCATTGCAGCTAAACTTCTGTACTATAAAAAAACAGGGAGTGTTTCAGCCAGCAGTTTTATAGCAGCGGCTCTAAACATTGTTGTGCTTCTTGCCCTTATTCCATTTATCGGAGTGTGGGGGGCGATTGTTGCGACAATAGCAGCTGAAGGGATACGGTTTGGTTTGAATGTAATGTGGCTAAAAAGAATCAGCCGTTCTTAATTTATGTCTAATGGATATTCTGTAAAATGCGGAGGCTCAACTTGATGAATACAAAGGTATTATTTGTCGTCAGTTCTAATTTCCAGATGATGTTCGCTTATTTTCTAAGCCATTATATGAATGGAGAAGTCCAATATTTAATCC
Source organism: Metabacillus idriensis (assembly GCF_009674765.1). Taxonomy (GTDB): domain Bacteria; phylum Bacillota; class Bacilli; order Bacillales; family Bacillaceae; genus Bacillus_P; species Bacillus_P idriensis. The sequence continues at coordinate 144,593 of NZ_WKKF01000004.1, forward strand.
TGGATTCGCAAAATTCGGAAGTGAACGACATTTCTATTAGAGCAGCAGGCAATAACAAAGCCTGGTTGATTCCAAGCTTGAAGAACACGGTGAAAGACTTGGTTTTTGATAATAAAGCTTTGTTTGAACATGTATCTGATATTATCAGGAAGGAATCACCGGCAACGGTTATTTTATTTAAAGACAATGATTTTTTAACTTGTAAGGTGATTGAAACAGCGGCACAAATAGAAGCAAAAATTACACTCGTTCAAGAAGGTGTTGGCATCTACAGATATCCCGAACGGAACTATAAACAATGGTTAAGAATAAAAGTTCCAGTCATTTTGGGATATCCATGGGTATACAGTTTCACACAGGGAATGCATCCAAAAGTGACAGCAATTGCCGCTGCGGAACCTGACATGCTTCCTGCTGTCAAAACCAGATTAAAAGAGGTAATAAAAATTCCTCAACAAGCACCTCCTCGTCATTTATTATATGAATACTCTAAAATCCTTCCCGATCAAACACTGCAAATTTTAAAAGAACATCATTCAGCCAGCCTTTTATATATCGGGCAGCCTTTATCAAAGCTTGGGATACTGAAGACCGAGGAGGAAACAGCATTTCTCCAAACCCTCCTTTTGATTACGAAAAAGAATAATCTCAACCTCTTGGTTAAACCGCATCCTTATGAAGATTTGGATAAATATGATGGTTTTAAAAATGAATTGACGCTGCTATCACATAGTGTACCCGCCGAAATAATTCCTCTCTATCTTTCATTAACTTGCGTTGTCACCCCTTATTCTTCAGCAGCAGACAATATGAGCACATGGTTTCATACTCCTGTGCTCTATGTACATGATCTGTTATTAAAACGACAACTAATCATCGATTATGAATTAAAAGGATCTTTTGTAAAAAATCACACTGAACTAGATGATTTGATTGCAAAATATTCGTGTGAAAGTATGGACTCTCAAAAGCTTTATACAGAGAAAGAATGTGAACTTGACTATCAGCAGTTTGTGACCGCATTGCTTCAATAGCCTTTGCAGAAATGAGATATAGCAAGGAGAATGAAAAATGATGTGGATATTAATAGGAGTAATGCTTATTTTTGTTGCTAGTCACCTGTTATTTGTGTTCCCAACCTGGTGGGTCAAAATCGTTCGGGTGGATACACCTTTAGGACTTAATAAAACGATTCTCCAACTCAGCGATTTTCATGTGGAGAAAATAAGGATATCCCCTAAACGATTAAAAAAACTCATCATGAAAGAAAAAATCGATTACATCTTTTTAACCGGGGATTATCTTGATGAGGCGTGGGCACTTCCAAAATTAGCTGCTTATTTAGACGTTTTGAAAGAATCTTCTATTCCTGTATTTGCTGTTTTAGGTAATCATGATTATCGTCTCCCCGACATTAGTTCTTTAAAGCAGCTATTTGAGACTTATCAAATCAGCCTTCTCGAAAATGAGGCTGTCTCTTTGGACGGCTTTTTCCTGCTGGGCATTGACTCTTATAGAAGAGGATGGAATCGAGTCACCGAAAAGATTATGGCACAGCGGCATAACGAACCGCTAATCGTGCTCTGTCATGATCCAAATTGTTTTGAATACATCACGGCAAAATATGAACTTGCGTTAGCTGGACATTTTCATGGTAAACAAATAAACATTCCTTTTCTTTTTAAATTGAAGCCCATGGGTCCTTTCGCTGAAAAAGGGATCTTTACCGGCAAGCACCAATTAGCGGCAGGAGAACTTTATATTTCAAACGGCCTTGGCCAAACAAGATGGAATATCCGTTTTTTAGTCCGAAGCGAGATGACGATTCACAATGTTTAAGCGTCTATTAAACTATTGGAAGAATGATTAAAAGGGAGACATGATGGATGAAGGTTTTCTTTCATAAAGTGGTTTCGGCCTTATCACAGTCAATTCCATTCCCAATCACGGAAACAATCGAGGTAAATCACTTTACCCAAGAATTAACAGACTTTGTGATAGAGCAATTTCATAGAATGGCCGTTTATTTACAGGCTGCGCTATTTATAGCCACCATATTTTTTGGATTTTATGGTTTATTTGTTGGCGGTAAACTGTTTCAAAATCTTCCTGAAGAGTTGAAAGTTAACCAAATAAAAAGGTGGAAAAATTCTAAGATTAGTTATTTTAGAGATTTTATCCGTTTTTATGAGAGTCTGATTTTTTTAAGGCTGTTTTCAAAATTAGAAGAAGAAATGAGGGGGAATCATCATGACTGATCAAACGCTGACCGCCTCACCCGATCCCGCAGAAGAGTTAAAAAGTGAAATTGTTGTCATTGGCTCTGGACCAGGAGGGGCACTGACTGCATTTTATCTGGCTCAGTCCGGCAGGGATGTTTTGCTGATTGAAGAAGGATCTCTGCAGAGGCTGGAATCAACAAAATCGTATTCTATTGAGGAAATGGTTGAGAAATACCGAAATGGAGGTATTACTCCAATGTTTGGTTCTCCCAAAATTGTTTATGCGGAAGGGCGTGTTGTTGGAGGCGGAAGTGAAGTAAACAGCGGTTTATACCATCGCACCCCTGAACATATTTTAGAAGAATGGAAAAAGAAGTTTGACGTTGATGCATTATCTTTAAAGGACATGCTTCCTCATTTTGAAGCTTGTGAAGAGGCGTTATCGGTATCCCCTCTGCCCCATGAACCCTCAAAACCATCCTTAAAGCTTAAACAGGGAGCAGAAAAGATGGGGTGGGAAGCAGTAGAAGTGCCAAGGTGGTTTACTTATAGTCAGGAGCGTGATAAATACGGCCGATATCTCAGCCATAAACAATCTATGTCAAAAACGTTTATCCCCAAAGCCATTGAACATGGCTGTAAACTTCTTCATGATACCTGGATTAAGTCAATCAAGCAAAATGGAGCAAAGTGGATTTTAAGCGGGAAATATCTAGACAAAAAAGATATAGTCATTGAAACAGAACACTTATTTATTTGCTGCGGCGCTGTACAAACTGCTGCACTTTTAAGAAGAAGCGGAATAAAACAGAACATCGGCAACTCGCTGCAGATCCATCCGACCCTTAAAGTAATTGGGCAGTTTGAAGAAAACGTGAATGATTTTGAATTGGGGGTACCTGTTTATCAAGTCAAAAACTTTGCTCCCAGACTTAGCTTCGGCTGTTCTATTAGTTTGCCATCCTATTTAGCGGCAGGAATGATTGATCATCCTGATTTTTTGAATGAAATCGTCTCTAATTGGGAGAAGATGGCTGTTTATTATACGATGATAACTGGGCATGGAAGAGGAACAATCAGAACAATTCCGGGCTTTAGAGATCCGGTTATACGCTATCATCTGACTGAAGAAGATTTAAGGGATCTTTCGGAAGGACTCTATAAGATTTCTTCCTTGCTTTTTGAAGGTGGCGCATCAGCTGTTCATCCCAGTGTAGCTGGAATGAAGAGGTTCAGTAACCCATCACATTTGAAGGATATCCCGGAGATCCTTTCAAAAACGAAAACAAATTTAATGACAATTCATCTGTTTTCATCCTGTCCAATGGGAGAAAAGAAAGAAATTTGCGCCGCAGATTCTTTCGGGAAAGTGCATGGTTTTTCAAATTTATACATTTCTGACGCCAGTTTATTATGTTCTGCTCCAGGGGTAAATCCTCAAGGTTCCATCATGGCAGTTTCAAGAAGGAATGTCCTTAAGTTTTTGGGTAAGCTTTGAAAAATAACCGTAAGCTTATACCTATTTTCTGGAGAACACTTCACAGTTTATTCAGACAATCATATGATGGACTAAATTCATCTATGGAGGATTACTGATGATCTATAACAATGAAGTGGTTAATCATGGAACTCTCTAAGATTCCAAAGGGAGCGTATCTTCTCTTTAAACAATTACGTCCAAAACAATGGACCAAAAATCTCATTGTTTTTGCAGCTCCCCTTTTCTCGATGCAGCTTATGCATGAAGGTGTGTTTTTAAAATCCTTAATCGGTTTCTTTTTATTTTGTTTCGTTTCCAGCTGCGTATATATCCTGAACGATTTTGTCGACCGGAAAGCTGACAGGATGCACCCTGAAAAAAAACATCGCCCGATGGCTTCTGGTGCTCTAAATCCCCTTTTGGCACTGACATTCGGATTTCTCCTTCTTATTTCCTCCATATGGGCAGCAAACATATTTAATTCTTTATTTGCGATATGCCTATCCATTTATTTCATTATAAATGTGCTCTACTCCTTGAAGTTAAAACATATCGTCTTGCTGGATATTTTATTAATTGCATCAGGCTTCGTATTGCGGGCAGTTGGAGGCGCACTTGTTATTAATGTGCCATTAACAGAATGGTTTTTACTTTGTGCTTTATGGTTATCGATGTTCCTGGCTGTCAGTAAGAGGAGACATGAGCTTTTTTTACTGCAAAAAACACAAGAAACGCATCGCAAAGTCTTAAAAAATTATTCAATCGCACTGCTTGATCAATATAATAGCATCTTTACTACTGCCACTATCATTAGTTACGCTCTCTTCGCTTTTAGTTCGGAACACTCAGAAATATTAATGTGGAGTATTCCATTGGTGCTGTACGGGATTTGCCGCTACCTTTATTTAATTCATCAGGAGGGAAAAGGAGGCAAACCGGAACAAGTTTTACTGGAAGATAAACCTATATTAATAACGACTATCATATATGTTCTTTATATTTTTATTACTCTTACCTGAATAAAAGTTAGTGAGCCACTATTTTTTTCGTGAGAATATCCCTCATATCAGGAGTCTTTATGCCAAAAACAGCTTTTGTCAAAAATACGACAGATGAAAGGAACAAAAAAATGTTTCGTAAAGAGAAAATAGGCGGATGGGGGAATTACCCCATAGAAGAATGTTTCGTTTATCGACCTGAAAATCTGAGTGATTTAAGGGAACTGGTTGAATGGCAGGATGATTCGTGCAGAATTCCAAGGGGAAATGGCAGAAGCTATGGGGATACAGCCTTAAACGGGGGTCATTCGCTTCTCTTACTGACAAAATTTAATCGGTTCCTCTCATTTGATTCTGAGAAAGGGATTTTGGAATGTGAAGGGGGAACTATGCTAGAAGAAATCATTGAGTTCTTTTTGCCGAGAGGATATTTCCTACCCGTCACTCCAGGGACAAAATTCGTTACCTTAGGCGGAGCTATTGCGAATGATGTTCATGGAAAAAATCATCACCGTGGGGGCTGTCTTTCCGAACACATTTTGGATTTTAAGCTGCTGACGGCCTCAGGAGAAATCCTGACCTGTTCGAGAGTACAAAACAAGGATTTGTTTTGGGCAACGGCAGGCGGAATTGGACTTACCGGAATCATCCTAAGCGCACGTATTCGACTGATCCAAATCGAAAGTGCCATGATCGATGTTGACTATCTAATAGCCAAGAACCTTGAGGAAGCATTCGAGTTGTTCCGTCAGCATGATCATAAGTATGACTATTCTGTTGCTTGGATTGATTGTTTGGCAGCAGGAGAAACGCTTGGACGTTCTATTTTAATGTTAGGGAACCATTCTCCTCGTACAAAAATAAACTCACATTCACTGGAAACAAAGTCTGCATTCAAATGGAATGTACCGGCTTCAATGCCTCCTTCTCTATTAAACCCATTGACTATTAAAGGGTTTAATCAATTCTATTATAGCTCTTTCAAGGACGGATCTCATAAAACCATCGACTATAATTCCTATTTTTATCCTTTGGATTCCATTCTGAACTGGAATCGCCTATATGGGAAAAAAGGGTTTGTACAGTATCAGGCCGTCTTTCCGGAAGAGACCAGCATGGCAGGATTGACAGAGATGCTAAAGAAGCTGAGTGAATCTCAAAAGGCTTCTTTCTTGGCAGTATTAAAAAGTTTTGGAACACAAAACGAGGGTCTGCTGTCCTTTCCTTTTAAAGGACATACACTGGCACTTGATTTTCCGGTTAAAGATGGCACAATCTTTCCATTTTTAAAGGAACTGGATGAATTGGTTCTTCGTTACAATGGCCGAATATACCTTGCTAAAGATTCAGTTTTAGATCCACGCACCTTTGAGGCGATGTATCCTGATTTGGATAAATTCAAAAAGATAAAAAAGGAAATCGATCCAAAAGGAATTTTTTCATCTTCCATGTCCAGAAGACTTGCGATAACGGGGGATTGTCAATGAACCAGGTACTTATTGCATGTGCAATGTCCGGAATCTCAAAAGCGTTAGCTTATCATTTAGCCTCCAACAAGGTAAACCTCATTCTTGCGGGAAGAAACATGGAAGAACTGGAGAGGCTTGCAGCCGATCTGGAAATCCGGTATGGAATCCATCCAAAGACCGTCTATTTTGACGCTTTAAAAGAAGAAAACTATTCGGCTTTTTTTAATAAATGCATAGAACTTGGAGGTCATTTGGACGGAATGATTCTATCCTATGGGCTCATGTCTGACCAAAAAGAAATGGAACAAAACGGTTCCTTGATTCGTGAAATGATGCACGTTAATTTTACGTCTTCCGTTTTACTTCTTGAAGAAGCAGCCAGGTATTTTGAGAAGAAACAAGACGGTTTTATTTGTGCCATATCGTCCGTTGCCGGAGACCGCGGCAGACGGAGCAATTACATTTATGGTGCTTCGAAAGGGGGCATGACGGTTTATTTGCAGGGGTTAAGAAATCGGCTTGCTCATTCAAAGGTAAATGTACTAACCGTAAAACCCGGTTTTGTTGACACAAAAATGACCTATGGTTTACTCAAGCCAACCATTCTAGTAGCCAGTCCCCAAAAAATAGCCGCCTCGATCTACAAGTCTATTTTAAAGAAAAAAGAGATTCTCTACACCCCGTGGTATTGGCTTTATATTATGAAGGTCATTCGATTGATTCCTGAAAAACTATTTAAACTAATGAAATGGTAAGGATGCTGCAGCCATGGTGAAACAAAAAAAAGAACTGGATAGGAAAAAAAACTTTCATCCAAAATTGTCACAGGCTTCGTAATGGGGGTCATAACCCTTTCTGTCTTTCTTCTTTGGGGAGATGTTCAGAAAATAACCGGAACGGTGCTGTCAATCGAATGGTCCGTTATCATTTTTGCGATTGTATGCACTTTAATTAGTTATGTTTTTCGGTTCATCAAATGGCATTACCTGCTTAACCAGCAAAAAATCGAATTAAATGTAAAAGACAGTTTCAATATTTGGTTTATTGGCCATTGCATGTCTATGACACCTGGAAAAGTAGGGGAATTCATAAAGTCGTATTCGTTGAAAAGATGTTTTCAGGTAGAGGTACATGTGTCTGCTCCCGTTATTTTTACGGATTTATTGTCTGATTTTCTTGCAATGGTTTTATTGGCTTCGCTGGGAGTAGTTATTTTTCAATTTGGTTTTCTCTTTTTTTTAACAGTTCTGATTGGCACCATCATGCTGCTCGTAATTTTACAGTCGAGAAAAACGGTTCGCTGGATCATCGAAAAAATAACGATGTTTTCTATCGTCCGAAAGCACAAGGAACAATTGGGACTGTTTTATGACAGTATTTACAGGTTAATCGGCCTGAAAAATTCATTGATTTCATTTGGACTAAGTTTAGTTGCATGGTTTATGGAATGCGTATCCATGCTTATTATCCTCAATGGACTGGGCATAGACCTCCATCTTCTCCATTCGATTTTCATTTTCTCGTTTTCAACGTTAGCGGGAGCATTATCGATGATTCCCGGCGGGTTGGGGATTGCAGAAGGCAGTTTAACAGGGATGCTGCTTTATTTCGGACTTGATAAGTCAATCGCTGTTTCCGTGACATTAGTGGTTCGATTAGTCACCTTGTGGCTGGGATTTTTTGTCGGATTACTCGTTTATTTAAGAACAAGAAAAAGGTATCAGCTTTAAGTGGAGGAGGATAAGAATGTTGTATTTCCTGGCACCTTTCATTGGATGGCTCGTTTCCGGTTCAATGAAATTTCTTATTCATTATTATCAATACGGCTATAAGCTTGCATTAAGGAAAATTGGAAATGGCGGATTTCCAAGCACCCATACAACGGTTGTGATGACTCCAACAACATTGATTGGGCTAAACGAAGGGTTTTTCAGTCCTCTTTTTGGATTAGGAATAACGATCTTATGGCTTGTATTCATTGATGCAACAGGTTTAAGAAGATATGTCGGGGAACATGCAAAAAGATTGAACACCTTGAATCGAAGATTTGCAGCTGAAGATCTAAACAAATTACTTAGAGAAGAGGTTGGCCATTCCAAATTAGAGGTTGTTGGGGGAATCATCCTCGGTTTTCTGCTTGGTTTGCTACTGGATACTCTTTGGAATTAGCTTCTCGAGATTGTCCTGCTTGTTTAAGCGCAAGGTCATCAGATAAGGTCTGCAATTGGTCCAGCTTTCACGGCTTCTGAGTTTCCTAAGTGCGCTTATGACTGTAAGCAAGACCGCTGCTTTCCTTACAGAAAGTCTTCGCTGCCCTGCGTCGGAAATCCCAAATGATGTAACTTTCGTATTATAAAAAGCAACTGTAAAAGAAAGGAGAATTATCAGGTTTTGAACAAGATAAAGAAATTTATTCAATCAAGAAATGAATTTGTTATTCCCATTCTCTTTGCTATCCTTTTAGTTCCACTATCATATTTTCATAATACATTTGAAGAGTGGGATGGCGTCATGCAATTATTTGCGGGCCGCGCTATTTTTGACGGAGAAGGGTATGCAGGATGGCCCTCCCACTATTGGCCACCATTGTATTCATTGCTTGCAGGTTTCCTTGATTTATTTATGCCTGGATTTTTAGCATCTAAGCTCATCTCGCATGCTGCGGGGGTTCTGCTTCTTTATGTGGTCTATAAGTTAGCCATGGAACTAACGAAGGATGAGTCGACCGCATTATTATCACAACTGTTTTTAGTGGTAAATCCGCTCTATTTGCTCTCCTCCCTTCAGGCTGAAAATCATATGCTGGATTCTCTTTTTTTTGTATCAAGCATTTTATTATTATTTCGATCATTGAAATTCCCTGGATCCAAAGAATTTATTGTTTTAGGCGTGATGGCTGGATTAGCAGGATTAACAAGATATACGAGTTATATCCTTGTTCCATTAATCATATTAACCGTCTTACTTGCATTTAATTGGAAAAAGGCATGGAAACCGTTAATATTATTTGTTGTTTCATTTTCGGTTGTTTCATCTCCATGGTGGCTCCATAACTCACTTTTGAATGGGTCTCCTTTTGCTACATGGCAATATATTAACATCGGGTATGGGCTGTTTGATCGAAATCCATTGTGGTGGTGGAAATGGCATGCAGATTATAACGGGATTTCAGATATCATTTTGTCGAATCCCTGGGCATTTATCCAGCATGTATTTTCAAATATGCTGATAAGTCTCCTTTTAATGGTAGGAACTTGCGCGGCTTTAAGTCCTTTTGTTCTGCCTGCCTGGATAAGCAGCCCATTTAGGATTAAGAAGATATACTCAGTAAGTCTGTTAACTGGTGTGGTTTTATTTATTTTTCTAGTCTCTCAAGCGTTTGTGTTTCCACAGGTTTTTCTTAGCTGGACTGTTGTGTTCACTATTTTATCTATTCATTTTATCATCACATACTTAGTCCGTTATGAAAGAAGGCACTCGTTTTTAAAGGTGATGTTAAAAAGTGTTATAAGTATATTATTTTGCTGCGGGCTTTTGACTACGGGTTATTTAACGCATCAATACATTAAAGGAGACGATTACGATGGCGGACAGCTGGCAGATTACAAAGCTATCACTGAGACACTTAAAGCCTATGATCCGGATATCGGGCATAAAACAGTGATGGCAGTAAATCCTGCATGGGCCTACTACTTAGGATCACAATTTATAATGATGCCTTTGTATTATGAAGGAGAGGTAGCTGGAATTTATACCTACGAAGCTCTTGATGAAAAAGTCATACAGCATGCACAAAACACCTATGGCAGCCCGTTCATTCCGCCTGTAAAAAGCGACTATCTTATTTTTGATCGATTTACGGTAAATTACCTTCCTCAGTTTTCCTTTTTATTTAATCCGCACTCTAGTCAAGTCCCGTCTACTTTTCATTTAGTTTATCAATCGAAAGAGGTTGTAGTTTATGAATTAAAAGAGGTGATCCCGTCTGAAAAATGAGTTAAATCCAAGACTTATCACTTAGTAAGTGTAAATACATTTTAAGATTGCATAACTCGATAAAGAAAAAAGAAAGGACAATAAAATGGAAGATAAGCCAATCGTTTTTAAGGATTACGCTTCAATGTTGTGGAAATATTCCTGGATGATTGTATTAATCACTTTGCTTTTCACCACTGCAAGTGCTGTTATGAGTTTTTACGTCATTAAACCGATTTATCAAGCGCAGGCTGAAATTTTAGTGAACGAGGTAAATGATGAAGACGAAGAGCATTTCATCAATCTTGACAATCAATTTGATTTAATGGGTACGTATATAGAGATTTTAAAAAGCCCCCGTACTGTTGAAGGTGTGGAAAAGGAACTTGCCAAGGCGGGTGATATGGAGAACCTTGAACAAAAAGTGCAAATAGAGGGTGCTGAAGATGCACTGGTCATAAAAATTAAAGTTCAAAACGAATCACCTCAGAAAGCAGCTGAAATTGCCAATATCTATGCCGAGTATTTCCAAAAGGATATTCAAAAGTTAATGAAAATCGATAACGTCCAGCTCCTTTCCAAAGCCAAAAGCAATTATACACCGGTAAATCCAAATCCCTTTTTTATTATTAGCATTGGCTTTGTACTGGGAATTATGATCCTCATTGATTGTTTTTTTGCTTGGAAAACCTGATAGGAAAACGAAAAACAGTGATAGGGGATAAAATGCATTCATATATTGTGATGGAATAACAATTAGCTTCTTAATCCAAAAAAAATGAGTGATGGATTTGAATGAACGGAAAATATGTGTGGTTACTGGCACTAGAGCTGAATATGGATTGTTATATTGGCTTATGAAAGAAATTGATGCGGATCATGATTTATTGCTGCAGACTGTAGTGACAGGAATGCATTTATCACCTGAATTCGGCTTGACTTATAAAGTGATTGAGCAAGATGGATTTAAGATTGATGAAAAGGTGGAAATGCTTTTATCAAGTGATACACCAGTGGGTATTGCTAAATCAATGGGTATTGCAACAATGGGATTTGCCGAGTCTTTTGAGAGGCTAAAGCCAGATATAGTTGTTGTCCTGGGTGACCGTTATGAAATTCTGGCTGCAGCTCAGGCAGCTATGGTGGCAAGAATCCCAATTGCGCATTTACACGGAGGAGAAACTACAGAGGGATTAATCGATGAGGCAATAAGACATTCAGTGACAAAGATGGCCCATTTCCATTTTGTTGGGGCTGACCCATACCGCAAAAGGGTTATTCAATTAGGGGAACATCCAGAACGGGTGTGGAATACAGGGGCTGCTTCCATCGATAATATCCGTCGTTTAAAACTATTAGAAAAAGAAGAATTTGAAAAATCTATTCAATTTAAATTAGGGAGAAAAAACTTTCTCATAACCTACCATCCGATTACATTAAGTAAAATTGGTCCTCTAAATGCCATAAAAGAACTTTTTAAAGCGATGGACACATTTAGGGATGTGCATATGATTTTTACCAAATCTAATTCTGATACAGAAGGCCGTGTTATTAACCAAATGATTGATGAATACGTCCTTTTGAATCCTGAAAGGTCAATTGCATTTACTTCTATGGGGCAATTACGGTATTTGAGCGCTATTAAACACTCGGATGTGGTGATTGGGAATTCATCGAGCGGATTGGTCGAAGCTCCTTTTCTGCAAAAACCAACTGTCAATTTAGGAGATCGCCAGAAAGGAAGACTAAGAGCCAGTTCTATCGTCGATTGCATAGAGAGCTCTAATGAAATAGTTCTAGCTATTAACAAAGCATTATCTGCTGAATTTCAGCAAAAATTGAAAAATGTTACTTCTCCGTATGGCACTGGAAATGTAGCTGAAAAAATTAAAAAGATTCTGAAGGAAGTTTCGCTTGACGATTTACTAATGAAAAAATTTTATGATATGGAGCATGGCGAATGAAAGTGATCGTTATTGGCTGTGTGCAGTTCAGCTGCCAAGTGCTCAAGCAGCTAGTATCAATTCAAAGTTCAGCAATCGAAATTATCGGGGTCATTACACGAAGACAATCAAAAATCAATTCTGATTTTTGTTCGTTAGAACCCCTTGCAAACGCAAACAGCATTCCTTGTTTTATCGCGGAAGGCAATAATCAACTATCAATGGCCAGCTGGCTGCAAGACATGAAGCCGGATGTCATTTACTGCTTTGGATGGTCTTATTTATTGAAACAAGAGATTTTATCTATTCCTAAATTAGGGGTCATTGGCTATCACCCTGCCGCTTTGCCTCAAAACAGAGGAAGGCATCCAATCATTTGGGCTCTCTCCCTTGGTCTGGAACAAACAGCTTCCACTTTCTTTGTCATGGATGAAGGAGCAGATTCAGGTGAGATCATCAGTCAACGATTTGTAGCGATTGAGAAAACAGATGATGCAGGCACATTGTACCAAAAATTAACTGAGACGGCACTCGTACAAATTGCTGAATTTACTAAGAATTTCGCTGCAGGAACGATTGTGAAATGTCCTCAAAATGATTCCTATGCTAACTATTGGAGAAAAAGGTCATTTAAAGACGGGAAAATCGACTGGAGAATGAGTGCAGAAGGGATCTATAACCTGGTAAGGGCGTTAACCCGGCCTTATCCTGGTGCCCATTGTATGTTTAACGATAGAGAAGTTAAAATATGGAAAGTAAAAATTGTGGAAGATTCAGCCTTTATATCCAGCATAAAAAACTTGGAACCCGGAAAAGTATTGAAATTCGGCAATTCAGCTAACGTTGTTAAATGCGGGGATGGTGCCGTACAGCTTATTGAGCATGAATTTAATGATCTTCTTAAGGAAGGGAGTTATTTATGAGTACAATTTTGGTCATAGCACCTCACCCGGATGATGAGACGTTAGGCTGTGGAGGAGCGCTGCTCAGGCATAAAAAAAATGGGGATTCCATTCACTGGTTAATTGTTACGGCAATAACCGCTGAGCGCGGATTTACCAAGGAGCGTATTGAAAAAAGAGAGATGGAAATCACTCAAGCAGCTGCTCTTTACGAGTTTGACTCTGTTACTAAACTCGGTTTTCCAACAGCACGGTTAGATACCGTGCCGCTAGAAGAGCTGGTTCAAAAAATTGGAGAAACGATTCAGAGAATCCGTCCTGATATCGTTTATCTTCCACATCCCGGAGATATTCACAGCGATCATAAATTTGTGTTTGACAGCGGCATGTCCTGTACAAAATGGTTTCGCTATCCATTCGTAAAACGCATACTCGTCTATGAAACCCTTTCAGAAACAGAACTTGGAATTAATCCAGCCTATGTAAAGTTCAGCCCGAATGTATATGTTGATATAACCAGTTTCCTTGATCAAAAAATTGAAATCATGAAGGTTTTCCAAAGTGAAATGGGAGAATTTCCTTTTCCAAGGAGCGAACAGGCAATAAGAGCCCTGTCCTCTTATAGGGGCGCTTCCTCGGGATTTCAATTTGCAGAAGGATATATATTGATAAAGGAAGTGATCTGAATGTGTAAAACATTTATCATCGCAGAAGCGGGGGTTAATCATAATGGAAGCATTCAGCTCGGGAAAGAATTAATTGAGGGTGCGGCAAAAGCAGGGGCAGATGCCATAAAATTTCAAACGTTTGTAACAGACTATATTTTAACGGATAAAGCAGCAAAGGCTGATTATCAAATAAAATCTACAGATCCAGCAGAATCCCAGATTGAGATGGTGAAAAAGCTGGAGTTAAGCCCCAAAATGCATGAAGAACTAATCGGGCATTGTAAAAAGAACAACATTCAATTTCTGTCAACGCCCTTTGATGAACCAAGTGTTGATCTCCTGGTTAATACATTTAACATCCCCATTCTGAAGATTGCATCAGGTGAAATTACAAATGCACCGCTATTACTCAAGATGGCAAGGATGGGCAAGCCGATTATTTTATCCACCGGGGTGAGTACGATAGCGGATGTCGAGAAAGCTTTAGGTGTTCTGGCCTTCGGCTACCAAGTACCGCAACGGCATACACCATCAATAGAAGCTTTTGAACAAGCTTTTTGCAGTGAAGAAGGACAGAAGCTTTTGCAGACTAATGTGACACTGCTGCACTGCACTTCTGAATATCCTGCCCCCTTTAGCGAGGTGAATTTAAATGTGATGGATACATTAAGGCAAACATTTTCCCTTCCCGTTGGATATTCAGATCATACGAAAGGAATTGCCGTTCCAATAGCCGCTGTAGCAAAGGGAGCCGTTGTCATTGAAAAGCATATTACATTGGATTGTAATCTCCCTGGTCCTGACCATAAGGCATCCCTTGAACTAGAAGAATTCACTGAAATGGTTTCCGCTATTCGTCAGGTTGAAGCTTCTCTAGGTCAATCCCTTAAAATCCCTTCTTTTTCTGAAGTGAAAAACAAATCCGTCATACGAAAGAGTATTGTAACTTCTAGGAAGGTAAATAAAGGTGAAACGTTTACAGCTGATAATTTAACGATTAAAAGACCGGGAGATGGGCTATCGCCATTTTATTATTGGGATTATATCGGAAGAACGGCGAACAAAACGCATCAAAAAAATGAGCAGGTTTCTTTTGAATAAGCCGCTGATTATTATAGGCTGCGGAGGGCATGCCTCAGTATTAGAAGATATTTTAATCTCTCAAAATCGATACATTTTAGGCTATACAGATGATAGGCCCGTGATCAAGTATACTTCAAGTCCCATTTTAGGAAATCAGGAAAAAATTTTAGAATATCAGCCAGATCAAATCAAGCTGGTAAATGGGATTGGTTCAGTAGGTTATACCAAAATAAGAGAATATATTTTTAGGAAGTTTAAAAAATTAGGTTATACCTTTGAAACTATTATTCATCCTTCAGCCATCATTGCAACAAAGGTTGTCATAGAGGAGGGGGGCCAAATTATGGCAGGCACTGTCATTCAGCCGGGTGTGATTATTGGGGCGAATTCAATCATCAATACGAAAACATCCGTTGACCATGATTGTGTAATTGGAAAACATGTCCATTTGGCGCCGGGTGTTACATTATCAGGAAACGTTCATGTTGAAAGACGCTGTCATGTAGGCACAGGAGCAACCGTTATTCAAGGAATTCATATTGGAGAAGCTGCGTTAGTCGGAGCAGGGGCTCTTGTGAATAAAAATGTAAAGAAAGGAACAAAGGTTATTGGAGTACCGGCAAAGGAAGCAGCTAAAGGAATTCGATATCAGGAGGAACCACATGATTAATGGTGAACGTATATTGGCGATTATACCGGCAAGGGGCGGTTCAAAGGGGGTTCCAGGTAAAAATATACGGCCTTTAGCAGGTAAGCCTCTATTGGCGTGGACAATTGAAGAAGCTAAAAAATCAAGGTATATAGACAGGCTGGTGTTATCTTCAGAAGATAGCGAAATCATTGAAGCAGCCAGAAAATACGGGTGTGATGTCCCGTTTATTCGGCCGAAAAAACTGGCATTAGATCAATCTTCAAATGCTGAAGTTATTTTGCATTCCCTTCAGCATCTTGATGGATACGATTGGGTTATGCAGCTTCAGCCGACTTCTCCGTTCCGTTCAGCAAACGACATTGATCAATGTATTGAATATTGTATCAAGAAAAAGGCTGATGCTTGCTTATCTGTAACTGAAACCGAAAAAAGCCCTTTTTGGATGTATTTTATGGATCAGGAAGCGAAATTAAAAAAAGTAATTGATTCTAATAAAATAGCAATGAATCGTCAAGAATTGCCTGACGTATTCTCCGTAAATGGAGCCATTTACTTAGCTAAATGTAATTGGTTCAAAAGAAATAAAAGCTTTCTTTCAAAGGAGACAATTGGATTTAAAATGCCTAAGGAGCGTTCGTTAGATATCGATACAGAGTGGGATTTTAGATTAGCGGCCCTTATAAAAAATGATCAAAACTTAGGGGAAGAATAAAAGCAGACTATAATTAAAAAATAATCAAAACTATTAAAGAACGTATAGGGTGATTTCTTTTGAAACGGATTATCGACTTTTCCTTTTCTTTACTGATGATCATAGCTGCAAGTCCTATAATGCTGATTATTTCTGTCATAATATTTTTCAGCTTAGGAAGACCGATCATTTTTAAACAAGAAAGAGTGGGATTAAATGAGAAAATATTTATATTATATAAATTTCGAACAATGAAAACTTCTCATAACGAGAATGGAGTGTTGCCTCCTGATAGCAATAGACTGACAAAAGTCGGTTCAGTCCTTAGAAAATTAAGTTTAGATGAATTGCCGCAGCTAGTAAATATTTTAAAGGGAGAAATGAGCCTGGTAGGACCAAGACCTCTTCTAATCCAGTATTTACCTTATTATTCTGAAAGAGAACGTCTAAGACATACAGTCAAACCAGGAGTAACTGGATTGGCACAGGTTTCTGGGAGAAATAAATTAACCTGGGATGAAAGGCTGGAATTGGATGCAAAATACGTTGAAGAACAAGATTTAGTGCAAGACATTAAGATCCTTATTAAGACAATCCTTAAAGTATTTCTCAGAGAGGATATAGTAGTAGACCCAAGAGCTTTAATGAAAGATTTAAATGAAGAAAGAAAGGAGATGCTTAAGGATTAATATGGATATTCGTTGTTTAAAACCTGCTGATAGTAAAAGGCTTGGGGAAATTATTAGAAAGGGTATGCCCGAGAATATCTTTTCATTAACCATAAGTTCATGCCATGGTTATGATTCATTTATTAGTTCGTTGCTGGAAACGCCAAATTATTCTCCTTATTCATTTTATGGAGCATATATCGACAATAAACTGGTTGGATTCGTTGAATGGAGAAAACTTGAGAATGTTCTCTTTTTGAATAACATTTATATCCTGCCAGATTACAGAAGTTTTGGAATTGGCAAGAAATTATTTAACACGAAGCAGTATTTATTAACTAACTATGAAGTCAGCAGAATAGAATTAGATGTATTTAGCTGGAATGAAAAAGCAATGCAGTGGTATGAAAATATAGGGTTTAAACCAATAAAAACGGATAATTGGTATATAAAAAAATCACTAAATAAAGTGGATATTCAAGAGGAATTTTATGTTTATAATTTACCCGAAGCCAAATGTATGCATAAAGATTACGGTTTTTCCCGTTTAGAGATTTCTGCAAAAAAAGGCCAATATGCGATTGGAAGGCTAGGGAACCAATATTATAGAATTCAAGGCTTTGATGCCTTACTGGATAACTGCTTAATAAATGCTCTCTCTGTCATAGATCCAACAAGAGATTACTTAATTGTGGCAGATAAGGAGCATAAAATTCCAAAAGATCTAGGAGGTTTATCTTTCATTGCAAGTGTTATGCGGATGTCGCTGAGCTTGTGAAGCTTCTGGGGCAAAAACTATCAAATTTGTCCATTATTGCTCCTAAATTATTTGGCCCCACTTCTCGCCTCTCCCTAAGGTTAAATTAACCAGCGCAGGGCCAGGCATTTTTTAATTCTCACCTTTGGAATTTTCTGCAGCTCTGTTTTCCCTGCTATTTTGTATCAGGTCATTAAACAAGATGATGAAAATGTGTGTTTGAAATGGGGACATGCCGCTTACATATTATCAGGACGTGCATAAAATAGTACTGTTGTATCAATACTCTATTTTTTTAGTAACCAATGAAAAATTACCTTAGGTGGTGAAACACTGTTGTCTGGAAAACTGGTAAAATTAAGTTTAAATGATAATTGGAACAAATTTATTGAACAATTTTCTATGTTAGATGTTTATTATTCACAGGAATACAGTAATTTATCTTCTACTATTGAAAACGGTTCAGCAGAAGCCGTTTTTTATGAAAACGATGATGGAAAAATATTCTATCCGTATATTAAGAGGAAAATTGATTTAAATGAAGAGTATTTAGATATCGTAACTCCTTATGGTTATGGGGGCCCCGTATTAGAGGGGGATCAAAATGCAATTAAAATGTTTTATCGCCAATTTAATGAATATTGCACAGATAACAAAATCATTACTGAGACCGTTAGATTACATCCTTTACTAAAAAATGATGCATATATGAAGGATGTCATGAATGTGGAATATATTAGAAAAACAACAGCAGTAGACTTAACTCTTTCTTTAGAAGAAATCAGAAAAAATTACACATCTAACAATAAAAGGAATATCAAAAAAGCGAATAAGGAAGGAGTTACCGTTTTTATTTCAAACAATATTAAAAAAGATATAGAAATTTTTATTGATTTATACTATGAAACAATGAATCGAAATAACACCTTAAGTTATTACTATTTCGATAGATCCTATTTTTACCGTCAGATGGAAGAAATGCTGCTTTGTAAATCCTATCTTTTACTTGCAGAGTATAAAAATCAGATAATAGGAGGAATATTATTACTAATTGGCAATGAATATGCCCATTATCATTTAGGAGCTTCGAAAACAGAATATTTATCTTTAAGGCCAAATAATTTGCTGTTTGACGCGATGATAGAGTTCTCTAAGTCATGTGGATTAAAATTACTGCATTTAGGAGGGGGATATCAAGAAAATGATAGTCTTTTTAAATTTAAAACATCATTTACAAATAACAACAATTATAATTATTTTCTAGGTAAAAACATATTAAATGAAAAAATTTATAAAGAGTTATCTCAAATTGCAGCAAAGAGCCTTTCGCCAATAAGCGATAGCAGTTATTTCCCTCTTTATAGAAGGAAAAATTGATACGGATACTGATTCTATTATTCGAGACTATCTTTCTGCATAGAGTCCATTTCTTCTTTTTCTTTCATTTTTCCGCTAATTATCTCCTAAAAACACACAATCCTTTTTTCCCTTTTCACAATACTATAAAGCATAAGCTTATAAACTTACCCTCTTTTATTCAGTGAGGCATGGTCTATGTATATGGAAAAGATTATGTCTATTTTTTGTTATAAAGCAGTTAGAAGATTGCATCAAATGATTAAATGATCTTCTTTCTTGTGAAATTTATAAAAGGAGAAATGAGAATGGCGTTCTATGCATATGTAGCATATGTAGCAAATGAGATTGATGATACGGTTTCTGTGGTTGAAACGAAAAATAATACAGTTGTGGGCAGTCCCATAACCGTTGGTTCTGACCCTAAAGGGATTGCGATTACACGAAATGGAAAATTTGTTTATGTGGCAAATTTTAGTGATGATACAGTTTCTGTAATCGACACGAAAACAAACACCCTGGCGGTGAGGTCTATAGAGGTTGGTAATGGTCCCGAGGGAATAGCTATCACGCCGAATGGATTGTTTACTTATGTAACAAATAGTTTAGATGATACGGTTTCAGTGATCCAAATGAAAACAAACACCGTAGTGGGGAGTCCTATAGGGGTTGGGGATGGACCTAGTGCAATCGCAATCACCCCGAATGGAAGAGCCTATGTGACGAACAGTTTAGACGATACAGTTTCGGTGATAGATACGAGAACCAACATCATAATAGGGAGTCCGATATCCGTTGGTGCTGGCCCTGGTGCGATCGCAATCACCCCGAGCGGAAGATTTGCCTATGTGGCGAACAGTTTAGACGATACAATTTCAGTGATCGACACGAGAAGCAACAAAGCAGTAGGGAACCCGATAACGGTTGGTGCTGGCCCTAGTGCGATCGCAATCACCCCGAGCGGAAGATTTGCCTATGTGGCGAACAGTTTAGACGATACAGTTTCAGTAATCGATACGAGGACCAACACCGCAGTGGGGAGCCCGATAACGGTTGGTGCCGGTCCTGGTGCAATCGCGATAACAAGAAATGGAAGATTTGCTTATGTGACGAATCGTTTAGACGATACAGTTTCAGTGATCGATACGAAAACCAATATCAAAACAGGAAGTCCGATCCCGGTTGAAGGAGGTCCAATTGGAATAGGGATTACACCAATACCAATTGCGGTTTCTGAACAAAGTCAATCTCCCTATCAAATTGTAGCGAGAGGGTTGACTATTCCATGGGCATTAGAGATTTACAACGATACCTTTTATGTGACAGAAAGACCGGGAAAACTGGCTGCCATAAAGGGAGGAACAGTGACACGGCAATCACTGGCTTTATCAAAACCAATAAGAGTTATTGGTGAGGGCGGCTTATTAGGTTTTGTATTAGGTCCCAATTTTGTGACAAACCAAACCGCTTATTTGTATCACACTTATGAATTGCAAGGGAAGATCTATAATCGCGTGATTTCAGTGAAATTAAGCGGTACTGCCTGGATTGAACAAAAAGAGCTTCTGGCAGGAATCCCCGGCGGGTCAACTCATAATGGGGGTAGAATCGCTATCGGACCTGATGAGAGACTTTATGTCACGACTGGAGAAGCTGGAGTTCGGGCACTCGCTCAGGATTTAAACAGTCTGGGAGGCAAGATTTTACGGATGAACCTTGATGGAACGATCCCGGCAGATAACCCATTTCCCGAATCTTATATTTATTCATACGGACATCGGAATCCGCAAGGTTTAGCCTGGGATCATAATGGACAATTGTATAGTTCTGAACATGGACCTTCTGGAGAAAACGGCTGGCGCGGACATGATGAAATAAATAAAATCCTGCCTGGGAAAAATTATGGCTGGCCATTGATTTATGGAGATCAGCAGAGAGCGGGGATGGAAAGTCCATTATTTCAATCCGGTGACAGTACATGGGCTCCATCAGGGCTGGCATATCATAATGGAAGTCTGTATGTAGCAGGTCTAAGAGGAGCTCAAATCCGCAAATTTAACCTGGTGACTAAACAAGAGTCAATCGTTTTAAGCGGATTAGGCAGGCTAAGGAACATCACATTTAAAGGTAACACGGCATACGTGTTAACCAATAATCGTATTGAAAGTGGAAAAAGTGATGACTGGTTAATTTCAACAGATCGATTATAGTTAAAATGGTTTGGGGTAAAAAAATAAAGAATCATGTTCATAGGGTCCTAGTGCAGCTCCATTTTTCAAAAATAGTGCAATGCCTTAGTTGATAGTGTTAATCTTCAGCAAGTAGAAAAGAGCGAAACCGTGTTTCGCTTTTTTTTATTTGCAGACAACATCAGAATTGGAAGATTGTCTTTTAAAAAACGAAGTGAATTTTTATCAGCAGGAGATAAAGGAGAGCGGAATATTTGATCTGGATTGACTGTTTTTTGTTAAATCGTCTGGAGAGATTCTTGACCGCGTGTAAACAGCTTGCACTTTTCATCAATCTTCTTTAAGATAAAATACAGTCAATCTGTTTGTGTATTGATTGCTCAGTTATGAACAAAAATGAAACAACTTATGAAAACATATGTAAATAGCCTGTAAATAGATTGCTTACGTTTTCATAGTATCGTATCATTATGTACATAAAGTGAAACTTCAATAAGTGGGGGGCCTTTTCCCCGCTTATTGGTAGTTGAACCAATCGGGCTTTTACGGGCAGTTATCCTCCATCTTTTATTTTCTAAACATGCATAACAATCTTGATGAGGATTTACTGCCCGTTAATGCGGGATAAATTAAAAAATTGGTGACATTTTACTTTGAAAATTGTAAATGCTAATTATACATAGATATGGAATTAGAAGGAGTGTAATAAAATGAATAATATTACAATTTATGATGTAGCCCGTGAAGCAAATGTTTCAATGGCTACTGTTTCCCGGGTTGTAAACGGCAATCCGAATGTAAAACCGACAACACGGAAGAAAGTATCAGAAGCAATTGATCGTCTCGGCTATCGCCCGAATGCAGTTGCTCGCGGACTTGCAAGTAAAAAAACGACAACAGTAGGCGTTATAATACCTGATATCTCAAGCACTTTTTATGCTGAGCTTGCACGCGGTATTGAAGACATTGCCACAATGTACAAGTACAACATCATTTTGAGCAACTCTGATCAAAACCGTGATAAAGAATTGCACTTGCTAAATACAATGCTCGGCAAACAAGTAGATGGCATTGTTTTCATGGGCGGAAATATTACTGATGAGCATGTAGAAGAATTTAAACGTTCTCCTGTACCGATTGTGCTTGCAGCTTCAGTTGATGTAAATGAGGTAACTCCATCTGTCAACATTAATTATGAACAGGCAACGTATGATGCTGTTTCCATGCTGATTGAAAAAGGGCATAAACGCATCGGCTATGTGACTGGGCCAATGGAAGAGCCAATCAATAAAGAAATGAAAATGAACGGATACCGCCGTGCACTTACAGAAGCAGGTATTGCCGTTGATGAAGATTTAATTACTGAAGGTGACTACACCTATGATTCAGGTCTTGAAGCATTCGAAAAGATAAACGAATTATCGGATAAACCAACTGCTATTTTTGCTGGCACAGATGAAATGGCATTGGGAGTCGTTCACGCAGCGCAGGATAGTGGCTATGTGATTCCGAATGATATTGAGATCATCGGGTTTGATAATACAAAATTAGCGACGATGGTTCGTCCTCAATTAACAACAGTTGTTCAGCCGACTTACGATATCGGTGCTGTTGCTATGCGTCTTCTGACTAAGCTGATGAACAAAGAAGAAGTGGAAAATCATATTGTTGAGCTTCCGCATCGCATTGAAATCAGACAATCAACTAAAGCATAATAACAAAACGAGCATTGGCTGGCCGATGCTCGTTTTGTTATATTTAAAAAAACCTGCACAAATAGTAAAAGCATGGATTTTTTCGGTCCATGCTTTTTCTTTATGATAGAGTCTTTCTGTTTTTTCCATGATTTTGCCTGAGAGGATAAAGAGCTTTCGCAACAGTTTGAGCGTTTTTTTCTTCGATTTCAAGTTTCCTGGGAATGGCTTTATATTGATCCTTGCCGTCTTCCCATACAGAGGGGAGGGCAACAGGTGCTTCCGGCTGCCAGCGTTTGATCCATTCCTCAGGAAGCGGTCCGGCTGCAGTCTGCTGTTTCATCTGCAGCCAGATCATCGCCCAGGCCCTCGGGACGACTCTCCAGATATCATAGCCTCCGCCTCCAACTGCAATCCATTTCCCGCCGCAGTACTGATCTGCAATTTCCTGAGCGATTCTAGGAATTTCCTTAAAAATCGCTGTTGTCGTTGCAAAATGGGTCAGAGGATCATAGAAATGCGCATCTGCTCCATTTTGAGTAATAATGACATCAGGCTTGAAGAACGCTGCAATCTCTCTAATGGACTGTCTGTAGGCTTCGATCCATGATTCATCTTCTGTAAAAGCATCAAGCGGAATGTTAAAAGAGTAGCCGTATCCCTGTCCGGCACCCCGTTCGGTTACATTGCCTGTCCCAGGAAATAAATAGCGGCCGGTTTCGTGAATCGATAACGTGCAGACGCTTGGATCATCATAAAACGTCCATTGCACGCCATCACCATGATGCGCATCTGTGTCAATGTACAAAACTTTTGCCTGATATTTTTCCTGAATAAACTTGATGGCGACAGAGCTGTCATTGTAAATGCAAAAGCCTGAAGCTTTTCCGCGGAAGCCGTGGTGAAGACCGCCTCCGAGATTAAGAGCCCGTTTAGCTTTGCCTTCCATTACTTGTTCAACTGCAGTAAGAGTGCCTCCAACAAGCAGTGCACTTGCTTCGTGCATGTTTTTAAAAATAGGTGTATCCTCGGTCCCGATGCCGTAATTAAGCGCTTCTTTTGGATCCAATTCTCCAGATCCTGCTTTTTTGACAGCGTCTATGTACTTTTTATCGTGAACAAGAGCAAGTTCTTCATCCGTCGCCATTCTTGGTGCAGCCAGTTCATCATCTGACAATGCGTTCATCTTTTTCAGAAGGTCATATGTTAATTCCACCCGCAGCTGATTGAACGGGTGATCCTGGCTGAATTTATATTGCTGAAAAAGAGGAGAATAGATGAAAATATTTTCTTTCATGATGAAATCCCCGGGATGTTAGGCCATAAAACAGTATATCCTTCTTTATTAAGCTCCTCGATCAGTGCCATAGGATTCATTGTCTGCACTCTGAATACGAGAACTTTGAACCGCTCGTCTTTGTCAGGATAAACAAGAACACTTGCAATGTTTACTTTGCTTTTTCTGAAAACATCAGATACCTCAGACAGCATGCCGGCAACATTCGGGACCTTGACCTCGATTTGTGAACCGGGCTGATTCGCTCCTGTCAGTTGAACAAAGGTATGGAGCAGATCTGTTTCTGTGACAACTCCCACTAGTTTCCCGTGCTTAATAATAGGCAGACAGCCAATTTTATGCTCATAAAAAATAGAAGAAATCTCCTCGACAAAATCAAGAGGATGACCAGTAATAGCATCTGTTTTCATGATTGATTTTAATGGTTTATTCAACGTTTCTTTATTTTCACTAAGCTGAAAGATCGAAGGACTTGCATCTTTAATGTCACGGTCGGACACTATCCCCGAAAGCAGATCATTTTCAGCTACTATCAGGATATGGCGGATTCGGTGTTCAGCCATTTTTTTAATTGCTTCTGCAATGGTTGCATCAGGTGTCAGTGTCACAATATCTTTTTTCATGATTTGTTCAACTATCATACATAAAACCCCTTTGTTTTAAAACGTGAACGAAAGAAGATCAGTACATAAACCGGTTTTTAAATCTGAGCTGATCAAACTGCTGAATTGAATCCTGATTCACTCTATTTCCGATTTTCGCCATCAGGCAATTTGCGGGGTGGGAGCTGATTTCGGGTTCATCTGTTGCATACCACTCCAAACCGCCGGCATTCATCATTTTCTCCATCACTTTCCGGTATTCCCACACATTAAGTCCTGTGCCTTTTAAATCCCAGTGCCAATAATATTCTGTGGTGATGGTAATATAGTCTTCCATTGCATCATCCATCATGGAGACCCTCAGGAGGGTTTTTCCGACAGAATAGCCGCGGTATTCAGGAATAACTTCGATGGCGCCAAGTTCAATCAGGTTTTCCATCTTGCCTTCAGACCATCTCTCCAGTGGATCTGGATATAAATATGTAACATACCCGACAATGGTATGGCGATTTCTTGCTATAATAATTCGTCCTTCGGGAAGAGCAGCTATTTCAATCAAAGCTTTGTGCTGCTGCTCAGGCTGCCTGAAAGCTACCAGATCATGATGAAATTCAAGACCTGCCAGTTTCTCGGCTTTTATTGGGCCTTCGATAATGAGCGGCCCATAAGGAGTTTTAATCTCTTTTGCGTTATAGGTTTTAGGATGTTCCATTCATTCACCGCCTTCTATTGATGCTGGACATAAATCTATTATACTAGAAAATCAGGAAAATGAAGCGGTTACATTAAAAAACTGTGATTTTTTTAAAAATTGAGAAAAGATAGAATCTGTTCTATAATAGAGAATGTATATACTGAATAAGGGGGAGTTAAGGATGAAGTTGGAAGCGCTGCCAGCAGCAAAGGGGAACCACAATCTTGAAGATTATGCAAAAGCCTATGAAAATTTTGATTGGGCAGAAGCAGAAAAGCATTTATCGTGGTCTGAAACAGGAAGAATTAATGCTGCATACGAAGCAATTGACAAACATGCAGAATCTTTTCGGAAAAACAAGGTTGCCTTGTATTACCGTGACCCTGAAAGAGAAGAAAAGTTTACGTTTAAAGAGATGAAAGACTTCTCAAATAAAGCAGGAAACATTCTTCGTCAATGTGCAGATGTAGAAAAAGGCGACCGTGTTTTCGTCTTTATGCCAAGAACTCCGGAATTGTATTTTACGGTCCTTGGTGCGATAAAGCTCGGAGCCATTGTCGGTCCTTTATTTGAAGCGTTTATGGAGGGAGCAGTGAGCGACCGCCTTCAGGACAGCGAAGCTAAAGTCATTGTAACAACTCCAGAGCTTCTTGAAAGAGTTCCGTTTAATGATCTTCCGGCTTTGAAGCATGTTGTGCTTGTAGGAGAGAATGTTCATGAAGATGGCCCATACATAGATTTCTTGACAAGAATGAAGACAGCAAGCAATAAGCTTGAAATAGAATGGGTAGAAAAAACAGATGGCCTGCTGCTCCATTATACATCCGGTTCAACCGGCAAGCCGAAAGGGGTTCTGCATGTTCATCAGGCGATGATTCAGCATTATCAGACCGGCAGCTGGGTTCTTGATTTAAAAGAAGACGATGTATATTGGTGCACAGCCGATCCAGGATGGGTTACAGGGACCGTTTACGGGATCTTTGGACCTTGGCTGCACGGAGCGTCAAACGTCATTGTAGGGGGCAGATTTAAGCCTGAACAGTGGTATGAAACAATTCAAAATTATGGAGTAACGGTTTGGTACAGTGCACCAACTGCTTTCAGGATGCTTATGGGTGCTGGAGACGAGCTTGTGAAACAGTATGACCTTAGTTCATTGAGACACATTTTAAGCGTTGGAGAACCGTTAAATCCTGAAGTTGTCAGATGGGGCGTTAAAGTCTTTGACAACCGTATTCATGATACATGGTGGATGACAGAAACGGGTGCACAGGTAATCTGCAACTATCCGTCCATGGAAATCAAGCCAGGATCAATGGGTAAACCAATTCCGGGCGTCCAGGCTGCAATTGTTGATGACCAGGGCAATGAAGTTCCGCCATACCGCATGGGAAATCTGGCGATTAAAAAAGGCTGGCCTTCCATGATGCATACCATCTGGAACAACAAAGAAAAGTACGAGTCTTATTTTATGCCAGGAGACTGGTATGTTTCCGGAGACTCGGCCTACAAGGATGAAGACGGCTATTTCTGGTTCCAGGGCAGAATTGATGATGTCATCATGACATCAGGCGAGCGCGTCGGTCCATTTGAGGTTGAAAGCAAGCTTGTCGAGCATCCTGCGATTGCTGAAGCTGGAGTAATCGGAAAGCCGGATCCGGTCCGCGGTGAAATTATTAAAGCGTTCGTTGCGCTTCGGGACGGGTACGAAGCGACAGATGAACTTAAAGAGGAAATCCGCAATTTTGTTAAAAAGGGGCTTGCTGCTCATGCAGCACCGCGTGAAATTGAATTCCGCGATAAACTGCCAAAAACACGAAGCGGAAAAATTATGCGCCGCGTCTTAAAAGCGTGGGAGCTCGATTTGCCGACTGGCGATTTGTCGACAATGGAAGATTAATAGAATCAGATGAAAAAAGCTTGCAGATATTCTGCAAGCTTTTTTAGTATTGTTCACTTTCATTCTAAATCTGGTTCAGGATGCTTCTGCCGGTCAGCCATTTGGTTTTTCTTCTTTTGGAGGAGTTTGCTCCTGATTATCCGCTGGCTTCTCCGGAGGTTTTGGATCGGCTGGTTTTGGATCTTTAGGCTTAGGATCCGCTGGCTTTGGTTCAGCCGGTTTCGGATCTTTAGGTTTAGAATCAGCAGGCAATGCTTTCGGCTTTTGAGCTTGATAGGATCCGCTCGTTACAGTAGCAGATGCAGGTGATTCTTTTCCCGCTACATCAACTGCCACTACATAGTAGGCAGCAGGTGAACCTCCTATTGATGCAGAAAGACTTTTTGAAGCAGGGATGCTCGCTACTTTTTTGAAGTTCTTAGAGAAGTTTCCAGCTGCATAAACGCGGTAGCCTACAACATCGGAATCACCGCTTGTGTTCCAGTTCAGGCGGCCGCCGCCGATTCTTACTCCGGATACTTGTGATGGAGCTGATCCGTTGTCCCGAATTTCATTTCCATCTGTTACAACGATATTGCCCCAGTTTGTTTTGTTTGGAAGCAATTCTTTTAAATCGCTGAAGCTGCTTAAATTATGCTTCTGTAAAATTTCCTTTTTCAGCATCACACCTTGCTGAACGAATTCAGAAGGAGCAGAAGGCGGTACCTTGTATGCTCTGTCTTTTACAAATACATATTTTCCTGATGTTAAGCTGTCATCTGTTTTTGTTGGTACGAACTTCGCATTAAAGAGGTCTGTTGCAACAAGTCCGGCCTGCTGGCACATCGCAGAAGGCAGATCCCCGGATAGTGCGCAATATGATTTCTGAACGATTCCGCCAGGCATTTTAAACGTTTCTTTAGGGGCGATGAGCCCCGGATTCACATCATGAGCTGCATTCATCAGCTTTGACCATAAAAGGATGTTTCGGCGGCTGTAGGACATGCCCTTATAATCTTTTTGAACAGATTTAGGAGTATCGTATCCGATCCACGTTCCAAATGAAACATTCGGATTTGTGCCTACAAACCAAATATCCTTATAATCTTGGCTGGTTCCTGTTTTTCCTGCCCAGTCCGCGCTGAATGACAGGTAGTTCTTTGCTGATGATCCCGTTCCTTGTTTGATAACATCGCGCATCATGTCGATTGTTAAATAGGATGTCTGAGGTGTAAATACATCTACTGCTTTTGATTTGTGCTGATAAATGACTTCACCTGATTTTGTCTCAATTTTATCAATGAGATAAGCATCGATAAACTTTCCGCCATTTGCAAAGGTTGCATAGGCGTTTACGTTTTCTTCAACGGTAATGCCATTGGTCAGCCCCCCGATTGAAGTAGCTGGACCGCCGTCGGCTTTAGAGATAGTTGTGACTCCCATTTTCTTTAAATAGTTGAGAGGATTCTGATCCATCACTTTTAAATATGACTTGATGGCAGGTATATTATATGACTTTTCAAGTGCATAGCGGGCGCTTGTAAATCCGTGGAAGCGGCCGTCGAAATTCTTGGGGTTCCATTCGCCGATTTGCATCGGTACATCTGCAAGAACCGATCCAGGCTGGATGGCGCCGGTTTCCATTGCGGGAGCATATGCAAGCAGCGGCTTCATCGTTGATCCATTCGATCTCGGCGTATCTGTCGCGTGATTAACCTGTTCTCTTTTATGATTTCTTCCCCCGACGAAACTGATGATCTTTCCTGTTTTATTCTCAATTAAAACAGCGCCAACCTCAACGGGCTCCTGAACTTGTATTTTCTTCCCGGTATCTTTGTCTATTTTCACTTCAGGTTTATCGCTGCCGTAGTATTCATACGATTCAGCGATGGTTTTCATTTTGTCATAAATATCTTTTTGAATAGTTGTATGGATTTTATAACCGTTTTGCCTTAAGTTACGGTCAGCAAGTGCTTTGTATTCTGCGTATAATTCTTTGTTTTTTTTCAGTTCATCCATTTTATGGCCGTCTTTTTCAGCAAGCTGCGTTAAAATAATATCTGTAGCGCGCTCTTCGATTTCATAAGTCAGCCAAGGATATTGTTCAATGGAAGAAGGCTTGGCCTTTGCCAGGCTTTTCCTTAAATCAAATTTGCTTGCTTCATCGTATTCTTCTTGCGTGATGAAGCCTTTTGCATACATACGTCTCAGTACCGTCTTCATTCTGGATGTGCCAGCATCGAGGTTTTCCTTTATTTCACCTCTGTTTGTAAATGGGGTATAGCCGAATGGACTCTGAGGAAGTCCTGCTATAAAAGCGGATTGTGGAAGGGATAAATCCTTCGCATCCACACCAAAAATCCCTTGCGCAGCGGCCTGTACACCAGCTATATTTCTGCCGGAAGCGTTTCTGCCTAAGTCAGCTACATTCAGATATGCCTCCAAAATTTCCTCTTTTTCAAAAAAGCGCTCAAGTCTGAGAGCAAGCAGGATTTCTTTGGCTTTGCGGTCAAAAGAAACTTCATCTGTAAGAATTTGATTTTTTATGAGCTGCTGAGTGAGCGTGCTTCCCCCAGAACGGTTGGAGGAATTTGTTACTTCTTGAAAAAGGGCGCGCATAATTGCTTTAGGGACAACCCCGTCATGTTCGTAGAAAAACTCGTCCTCTGTAGCGATGACAGCATTTTTTACATGCTTTGAAATATCATCAATCTTTACTTCCTGCCGTTCAATATCCGCGCGGAGCTTCCCTAAATACACAGAATCAGAAAAATAGATCTGCGAGGTTTCTTCGTAATTATAAATATCTTTTTTCATGGAACTATAAGTGCGGAGAGGTTCATCTTTAACAAGCGATGCAAAATAACCTGCGCCGATTCCGCCGCCAAATGATGCGGCAATTAAACCGATGACAAAAAAGATCAGCATCAGGTTCCAGACGACACCGTATGTAATATTAAACCCTTTAACTGTTCTATGTTTGTAAGGCATAAATTTGCTGTACCAAGTTTTGAATTTATCCATTTATGTATCATCCCCCTATACAATCCTCTCAATTATATCATATAAAAACAGTACTTTTGTATGATTATGTCAGATGGTGATGAATCGTTTGACAAGTGAAATTCTATATGGTAAAAAAGATTTATTAGAATTTAAAATGCTTTGAATGGAATAAGTAGTGAACATCTCCCTGTTTTAGAAAGCTGATGTTTGATGCAAATCAGTACACAGATGAATCATGAATTACCTCCAGGAGCTTCTTTTGTGAAAGGCTGAAATGCCAAATAGCGAAAGACGGTCAGAATGCCGTTATATATGCCGAGATAGGAATCAGT
This sequence comes from Metabacillus idriensis, assembly GCF_009674765.1. GTDB lineage: Bacteria > Bacillota > Bacilli > Bacillales > Bacillaceae > Bacillus_P > Bacillus_P idriensis. Next base: position 175,150 of record NZ_WKKF01000004.1, read on the forward strand.
ATGTCTTTTTCCTAAGTAGGGTGGTACCGCGTAATCACGCCCCTTCATTTATGAAGGGGCGTTTTTGTATATTTATGAAAAAAAGGAGAGTGTCAGAATGAGTGAATTACTGAAAGATCTTCAGTTCAGAGGACTAATTAATCAAATGACAGACGAAGAAGGCCTGAAAAAGGTTTTGGAAGAGGAGTCTGTGAAATTATATTCCGGTTTTGATCCAACGGCAGACAGTCTGCACATTGGACATTTACTTCCCATTTTAACCCTTCGCCGCTTTCAGCAGGCTGGTCACCGCCCGATTGCTTTAGTAGGCGGAGCTACTGGCTTAATTGGCGATCCAAGCGGAAAGAAAGCAGAAAGAACGCTTAATACTTCAGACATTGTACAGGAGTGGTCAAACAAAATTAAAGACCAGCTATCCCGTTTTCTTGATTTTGATCCTTCATGTGAAAATCCGGCTACACTTGCAAACAACTTTGACTGGATCGGATCGATGGATTTAATTACATTCTTAAGGGATGTAGGAAAAAACTTCGGCATCAACTACATGCTTGCAAAAGATACGGTGTCTTCAAGAATTGAATCGGGGATCTCATACACAGAGTTCAGTTACATGATTCTGCAGTCTTATGACTTTTTAAATTTATACAGATCAGCTGGATGCAAACTTCAAATTGGAGGGAGCGATCAGTGGGGCAACATTACAGCAGGTCTTGAATTGATTCGGAAATCGGAGGAAAACTCCAAAGCATTTGGTTTAACAGTTCCATTGGTAACAAAATCAGACGGCACAAAATTTGGCAAAACCGAAGGCGGCGCCATCTGGCTGGATAAAGAAAAAACGACTCCTTACGAGTTCTACCAGTTCTGGATCAATACAGATGACCGCGACGTTATGAAATACATTAAGTTCTTCACGTTCATGTCACACGCGGAAATTGAAGCTCTTGAGCAGGAGCTTGTGAGCTCTCCAGAAAAACGCGCTGCCCAAAAAGCGCTGGCTGAAGAAATGACAAAGCTTGTACACGGAGTGGAATCTTTGGATCAGGCAATTAAAATTTCAGAGGCTTTGTTCAGCGGCAACATTAAAGAGCTGACAGGAGATGAAATAGAGCAGGGCTTTAAAGATGTGCCTGCATTTACAGTAGAAGAAGCTGAAATCGGCTTAATCGATTTGCTTGTTAATGCTAAGATCTCGCCTTCAAAACGCCAGGCAAGAGAAGATGTTTCAAATGGAGCAGTATACATCAATGGCGAGCGCATTCAGGACACGAACAAAATTCTTGGAGCGGAAGACCGCATTGATGGTAAATTCACGGTTATCCGCAGAGGGAAGAAGAAGTACACGTTAATTCAATACAAGGACTAAAGAAAAGCCTCACTTGTTGAGGCTTTTTTGTTGTGAAGAAATAATATCGTTTAAGAAATAAATGTTTGAAGGCAGTAAAAGGGGGCATGTTTATAAACAAATTCTTCTATAGCAGTATTTCTTCCAAAAATCACACACAATAATTTCATCGTTTTCAGTTGTAATAGAACGTGTGTTTGCATATGATGAAAGGAGAATAAAGGAGCTGATACGATGAAGGTCTTATTGGAGAAATCAAAAAATCAGCAGATGCCGATTGAAATGATTTATCTTTCTGAAAAAGGATTCCTTACGCAAAGCGCAAAGAACGATTATTGTGAATGAAATAAATGAACGTTACATCAAGGCCTAGTGTTTCTCTAAACAGCAGATAAGAATCTTCAAAACAGGCAATATTCTTTCAGCTGCGATTCATAAGAGGAAAAGAAAATTTGCTTAGTGTTTTTATAGGGACAGAGGAGATTACGATTCAGTGTGAGGGGATGCAGAAGGTTTTATATAAAAGAAAAACCCTGGAAATCGTTTCATCAACGTTTCCAGGGTTTTTACAATTAACGTGAGTAGAACTCAACGATAAGAGCTTCGTTAATTTCAGCAGGCAATTCAGAACGCTCTGGTAAGCGAGTGAAAGTACCTTCTAATTTGTCAGCATCGAAAGTTAAGAATTCAGGAACGAAGTTGCTTACTTCGATTGATTCTTTAACGATGTCAAGGTTACGTGATTTTTCACGTAAAGTAATTGTTTGACCTGGTTTCACTTGGAATGATGGAATGTCTACGCGGCTTCCATCAACCATGATGTGACCATGGTTAACGATTTGACGTGCTTGACGGCGAGTGCGGGCTAAACCAAGACGATAAACAACGTTGTCTAAACGAGACTCAAGAAGAATCATGAAGTTTTCACCGTGTTTACCAGTCATTTTAGCAGCTTTGTCAAATGTGTTGCGGAATTGACGCTCGTTCACACCGAACATGTGGCGAAGCTTTTGTTTTTCTTGTAATTGTAAACCGTACTCAGATAATTTTTTGCGTTGAGTCGGGCCGTGCTGACCTGGCGCGAATGGACGCTTTTCTAATTCTTTACCTGTTCCGCTTAATGAAATTCCCAAACGACGGGAAAGTTTCCAACTTGGACCTGTATAACGAGACATATATGTCTCCTCCTTACATGTTTTTATTTGGCATAAAATAAAAACAGACTGACCCTGAACTGACATGCACATTTTGTTTTCATATATCCTCGCTCCAGCAGCAGAGAGTTACACGATACACCTCACAATGGAGGAACAAAATGAAATCACAGCAGTGGTATCAATAGGCTGCGAATATTTATTTTACACAACGAACATTATATGATTTTAATAAAATAAAGTCAAGCAAACATCCGAAAAAAAGTGAGGAGTGGAAGTTTAGAAAAACACATGAAATAGATAAATTGGAAAATATTCTATGTTATACTGAAATGAATAATGCAGGATTTGACAGTACGGGGGATTTTTGTGATACATCTATCAGACTATACGTTAATGTCTATTAAGAGTCTTTTCTTTGATTATATCAGCAGCGAATGCCTGCAAAACAGCATAAAGCATGAAGAATACTTTGTCTGCACCCTGCAAAAAGCAATGGAATCAGAGGATGCTGCTCTTTTTAAATATGAAAATCATAAATATGTTCTGCTTGCTTCAACAGCTGGCTTCTATCAATGCGATCGATTTATTAAACAGCAGGAACGGATTGAAATGCATGATCACGAGGCGGAGCTATTAATCCCTGGTGAATATCTTATAGTAATAAAGATAAAGAAGAATGCTTTCAGCAAGGAATTTTACGAAAAACTTCAGAGTGAATGCGAACATTTCCTTTCCTATTTTATCAGAATGTCCAATAAAAGGGAGAGTGACGCTAAATATAAATCTCTGTATCAGCTGACAGAAAAACTTCATTCGACAATGAATAAGGACGAGGTATTGGATCAGCTGATTGATTCACTTCAAACGATGTTTCCTGCCTATCTTTTTTATCTGTTTCTGTCACAGGATAATGACAACAAACAAAATTTGCCGATTAAAAGCTTGGATTACGAAGGAAATTACGGAAATGAAAAAGCGATGCAGGCGTATTTGTCAGGTGATGTGCAGTGGGAGCTTTATGAACATTCAAATCATCTTGTTGTTTATGCTCCGCTTAGAGGAAAGCAGGGGGTTTACGGAGTTTTAGAAGCCACCAAGCAAAATCAGTCTCATTTAGACAAGGAAGTGATGCTGATTATTACATCTCTTGCAAAGGCTGCCGGTAATGCACTTGAAAATGCAAAGCTTTATGAACAATCAAAAAAGCTTGTTTCAGATCTGCAGCTTATAAATGAAACATCGCACCGGCTGAATAAAAACCTGAGGCTGGTTGAAACGATGACTTTCATGTCAGACAGAATCATGCGTTCATTTTCTGCAGAAGAGGTCGGCTTTTATTATATGAATAAGGATGGGCAGCCCTGTATTTTGCCGGGCAGTACGCCTTTTTTTCACAAAGAAGAATCAGAGCCATATTTGAATTTGGTTCACAGCAAATTCAGCCGGCATCTAGAAGGATTATTTATCGGAGAAGCAAGCGGAAGCGGCAAATCAGAATTTTCCTCTCTGATTGCCATACCGATGATTCAAAGCGAGCAGCTGAAGGGATTTGTCATTGTTCTTCATTCTGACTCTTATTACTTTACCTTTGAGATGTTTAAGCTGATGCAATCACTTATTCATCATTCTACGCTGGCGCTTATGAATTCCATGCTCCGGGAAGAGCTTGAGATGCTTGTAAAAACAGATCATTTAACCAATCTGCATTCCCGCAACTTCTTGGATGAGTCTGTACAGATTTCTCTGGGTAAAGACAGCCAAGGAACATTCATCCTTATGGACATAGATGATTTTAAGCTGGTGAATGATACATATGGACATCAAGTTGGTGATGAGGTCCTTATTCAAGTCGCAAGGATTATCAAAAACAATATTCGTGAACAAGATGTGGGTGCAAGGTGGGGCGGAGAAGAACTTGCGGTTTATCTGCCGCAGACGGATCTTGCAACGGGAATCTCAGTAGCAAACCGCCTTGTTGGTTCCGTGCTGAAAGGTACAGATCCGACAGTCACTGTTTCTTGCGGAGTCGCTCATTGGAAGGATGGCCGGCACGATACGCTGAAAAGAATTATCAGGCGTGCCGACAAAGCATTATACAGTGCGAAGGAAAGCGGGAAAAACCGCGTCATTTTTCAGCAAGATATAGAGGTTGGATAAGAAAGATGTCATCTTAAGGGTGACATCTTTTTTGTCTAATTAAGAAAGCGCTTTCAAATTCTGCAGAACTATCATATGATAATGAATGTAAGAGAAGGGGGAGAGAACACTGGGGAAGGAATTCAGCTTTGAAACAAAAGTCATTCACGGTCAAAAACAAATGAAGGACCCATATAACAGTTTGACGCCTCCGCTTTATCAAACAGCGACGTTTGTATTTGACCGGGCGGAAACAGGAGAAAAGCGTTTTGCGGGAGAAGAAGAAGGCCATATATATTCCCGGTTAGGAAATCCGACTGTACAATTGGCAGAACAGAAAATCGCGGCACTTGAAGAGGCAGAAGCGGCTCTTGCTTTCGGTTCCGGTATGGGAGCTGTATCAGCGGTTCTCATGTCTATGGTCAAAACAGGTTCCCATATCCTATGTTCTAAAGGAATCTATGGATGTACGTTTGGATTGCTGAAAATGCTTGAAGAAAAATTCGGGATCACTTATTCATTTTCAGAATTGAACAGTATAGAAGAAATAGAAGCAGCCATTAAGCCGGAGACTTCTTGCATCTATATTGAGACACCCATTAACCCTACTATGCAGCTGATTAATTTAGAAACAGTTACCGCTGCTGCAAAAGCACACGGATTAAAAGTGATTGTTGATAATACCTTTTGTTCACCATATCTGCAGCAGCCGCTTTTGCTGGGCTGTGATATTGTGCTGCACAGTGCAACAAAATATATCAGCGGCCATGGAGATGTCATTGGCGGTTTTGTTGCAGGCAAGAAAGAATACATTCACAAACTTGCCATGACGGAAAGAAAAGATATCGGAGCCATTATGTCTCCATTCGACGCCTGGCTGCTGCTTAGAGGATTAAAAACACTCCCTGTCCGAATGGACCGACACTGTGAAAATGCAGGAGAAATTGCAAAGAGGCTGCTTGCGCATCCATCTATAGAACGTGTTACCTATCCATTTTTAGGAAATCAGGTGCAGGTTGCTCTTGCTAAAAAGCAAATGAAAAAGGGCGGAGGACTCATTACCTTTACTCTTAAAAACCATGATAAAGCAGCAACACAGGCATTTATCAACTCGCTGCGGCTGATAAAGATTGCCGTTAGCCTTGGGGATGCAGAATCCTTAATTCAGCACCCCGCAACAATGACCCATTCCGTAGTTCCAGAGTTTGAAAGAATGCAAATGGGGATCGAAGATAATCTTGTCCGGCTGTCGGTAGGTCTTGAAAGCGTCGAAGATATTTGGGAAGATCTAGAACAGGCTTTAGAGCGGAAATAAAATAAAACCGGAACTTTAAGGGTTCCGGTTTGTTCTTGTTCACAAATAATCTGTCAGGGCTTCAGTAAATTGCTCTAAGTATTCTTGATCGAGTTCACTGAAGCGATTTTTTACAGGGCTGTCGATATCAAGCACACCTAACAGCTCTCCTTCTTTTACAATAGGAATAACGATTTCAGACTGTGATGCTGCATCACAGGCGATATGACCGGGGAAAGAGTGAACGTCAGCGATCCGTGCTGTTTTTTGATTGGCTGCAGCTGTTCCGCATACTCCTCTGCCCATAGGAATTCTGACACATGCAGGAAGACCCTGAAAAGGCCCCAGTACAAGTTCGCTGTCTTTATATAAATAGAATCCAACCCAGTTCACTTCTTGCAAAAACTGATTCAATAAAGCAGAAGCGTTCGATAAATTAGCGATTTGATCGCTTTCTCCGTCTAATAGTGCTTTAAGCTGTTTAATGAGCAGCTGGTAATTTTCTTCTTGTTTGCCACTGTATTTTTCGACATGAAACATGATGATTCCCCACCTTTGTGTATTTTTCCCCATTAATAAAATGAGCGAGACAAACTTTGTCGAGAAAACATTAAAGGATAAACCTCCTGCTTCCTTGAAATAACATAGTAATGATGAAAGGGGTGAGAATTATGCCAATTCAGCCGAACGTCCCCAATCAAACGAAAGAAAAGATTATTGACGCCGCTGTAGCATTATTTAACACACAAGGCTTTAATGGGACTTCTGTCAGGGAAATCGCCAAAAAAGCAAATGTAAATGTTGCTCACATCTCCTACTATTTTAACGGAAAGGGCCGCCTCTTGGAGTACCTGGTCTCCAAGTATTACGAAGGATACCTTTCTGTCATTGAAGAAGGCTATATTCGCCTGAGCCATGAAACACCGAAAAATTGTCTTCTGCTCTTAATTCAGGATATTTTAAACTACCAGCATCAAAATCGTCAACTTGCAAGGTTTGTTCTAAGAGAAGTTACCTTAGATTCTACCTTAATCAGAGAAGTAATGACGACCTATCTGACGAAGGAGAAATACTTTTTTAAAGCCATTCTTGAAGAGGGCATTAAAACCGGTTATTTCCGCAAGGCGCCAATGGTGCACATTTTAGTGCAATTAAAGAGCCTGCTGAATATGCCTTACCTTCAGCCTCAGTATATGAGTGAAGTTCTCTATATACAGACACATGAAACTTATTTCGTAAAGCAATACTTCCATGAAATTGAAATATGGATCGATCATCTGCTTTGCGACCCTGCACAAAAAGAAGCTATTGTTTAGAATGTGAACCTTAAAGAAGAGCCTCCTCAAAAAGGGAATAGTGTGCACCAACATCCTTTGCACTATGGGCGTCAGACCCGTATATGAGAGGGATGTTTTGTTTTTTTGCCTCGCTTATCATCCACGGATCAAGATAGATGGCTCCGCATAAATCTTTCCTTAAACCTGCCACATTAAAATCAAGCTCCATGTTCTGTTCTTTAACGGCGTGCAGCAGGTCATGCTGCATGTCTTTTATATTGAAATCTGCAGGAAACCGTTTTTGGAATTTATTTATCAGAGTGAGATGGCCCAGCCGTTTAGGCTTATGAGGGCCTAGATTTGATTTGACTGCCGCAAGCATTGTTTCATAATATTTAATATGAAGTGATTTCAAGCCTCCTGCTGCCTCCATCATTTGCAAGAACGTACTCTCATGAAAATCCGCGCAATAATATTGGCCATTTAATTTTAAAAAGTGAACTGACAGCACAGCATCGTCAATATATTGGCCGTATTCAGACAGAAACGATTCTGTTTCATGTTCAAAACCTTCTATATAATCAATTTCAAATCCGAGATTAATCTTAATGTCATTTGAGTATTTTTCTTTTACTTTTAAGAGTTGTGAGATATAGTCGTTTAAAAGTCTCATATTCATTGCACTGTCTGAATCAGGAACCGGATCGGAAAAATCCGCCGGCAGCGGAGCGTGCTCAGTAAATGTCAGCTCTTCTAAACCCATTTTCAGAGCTTTTCCGATATACATTTCAAAACTGTCTGCTGAACCGTGGGGACAAAATGGCGTATGGACATGTCCGTCTTTTTTTCTCAAGCTTTGTCACACCTCTCGAAAACTGCGAAATATGGCGATAAATTATGTAAAAAAATTTAAATTATCGGTCAAAAATTGTCGTTTACATGGTATCATAAATACAATGAAATAACATCATTCACAAATAAATACACTTTACATAAGAATTCGACAATCGTTACTTACATTCATATAAAAATATTATACCTTGTTATGACGATTTGCTGGAACACAACGAGGGGGCTCATTATGGAAGTCGTTATTGGACTTATTGTCATTTTGCTGGTTTTATTTAGTGTCGGCTACGTTATCAGAAGGAACATATACAAAGAAGTTGATCGTTTAGAAGCCTTGAAGATTGAGATTATGAACCGGTCAATTGTAGATGAACTTTCAAAAGTCAAAGACTTGAAAATGACAGGACAAGCCGAAGAATTATTTGAACGGTGGAGGAAGGAATGGGATGAGATTATTACAGCCCAGCTTCCTGAAGTAGAGGAGCTCCTGTTTGATGCAGAGGACTATGCGGACAAATACCGTTTCACCAAATCCAAAAAGGTTTTGGAGCATATCGAAAAAACACTGAAGCTTGTTGATGAATCGATTGAAATCATTATATCGGAGATTAATGAGCTGATATCGAGCGAAGAAAAGAACAGCACAGAAATAGAGGACGTAAGGGCTAATGTGAAGAAAGCAAAAAAGACGCTTCTTGCACACAGCCATACGTTTGGAAAATCTCATGCAAAGCTTGATGCAAAGCTTGGGGAGATTGTTGAAGCATTAAAACAATTTGAAGCAGAAACCGAGGCAGGCAACTATTTGGCTGCAAGAGAGATTCTGCTCGTTCAAAAAGAAGAAATTCTGATTCTGCTGTCTAAAATCGACGACATACCAAAGCTTTTGGCAGAGTGTCACACGGTTATTCCGAATCAGCTTGCAGAGCTTGCCGAGGGTTATCAGGAAATGCTTGATAATGGCTTCCATTTGAAGCATATTCAGCTTGAAACAGAGCTTCACAAGATGACTAAGCAGCTTGAGGATCATATGGAGCTTCTGGCTGAAGCAAATACAGCTGAAGTAAAAGATAGCTTAGAAGAAATTCAGGAAGCAATTGACACATTCTATGATCTTCTGGAAAAAGAAGTACTCGCCCACCATTATGTGCAATCTGCCACAAGCAAGATTGATCAGCAGCTTGCAGACCTTTTAGCTAAGCGCAAAGAAACACAGGAAGAAGCAGAACTTGTAAGACAGAGCTATCAAATTTCTGAAGTTGATTTAGATAAACAGAGAAAACTGGAAAAGCAAATTAACTCCCTTTATAAGCAATTCTCTCATATTCAAAACAACCTGCAGACAGAACCGCTTGCTCATTCAATTTTAAAAGAAGAGCTTGAAGAACTTGAGAAGCATATAGCTTCTGTTAAAACCGAGCATCAGGATTTCAGTGAATTGCTTCAGGCACTCCGCAAAGAAGAGCGGGAAGCAAGGAAAGCATTGTCTGATGCAAGAAAACAGCTGCACGACTCCAGCAGAAAAATCCAGAAGAGCAATGTGCCTGGTCTGCCTGAAAGTCTTGCTCAGCTGCTTCAGGACGCCAAGCAATCAATTTCTCAGGTTTCACGCAGGCTTGAAGAGATCCCATTGAATATGGTTGAGGTTAATGCACTGCTTGATGAGGCAGTTAAGAACATAGAGACGTTCTCCAAGCAGGCCGAAGAAATGATCGAACAAGTCTATTTAGCTGAAAAAGTGATTCAATATGGAAATAAATACAGAAGAAGAAATGGAACTGTCGCTGATCAATTAAAAGAGGCGGAATTGCATTTCAGAAAATATGAATACAGCAAGTCGCTCGAAAAAGCAGCCGCGGCTCTTGAACAAGTTGAGCCAGGTTCACTCTCGAAGCTTCAAATCATTTTGGATGAAGAAACAAAACCATCTTCATAAAAAAATCCCGTACCAAGTAGGTACGGGATTTTTTTATCAATTTCTATTTTCTTCGCGAACTGGCCAAGGCTGCACCGCTTTTATGATTAGTCCGAGTGGAGGAGATGATAAACCCAATAATACCGCCAATGACAGCAGGAACTAAGAATCCAATGCCGTAGTCGAATAACGGAACAATGGAAGTAAGCCACTCGTCAGCTGCTCCTGGGAGCATGCCTCCAGCTTTTAATCCATCAGCAATGCTAATAACCGTCGTCAAAATTAAACTGCAAATGTAAACTTCAGGTGCACCTTTAAAATAGTGGTGAAGAAAAGAAAGAATGATCAGAACGATTGCAAGTGGATATAAAGCAATCAAAATTGGTACAGAAAAGGCGATTAGCTTCGTTAATCCCGCGTTTGCAACGATTAAACTGAATAAACAAATAACTGTAATGATGAGTTTATACGAAACACTTGGAAAAACCTTTGAGAAATATTTGCCGCAGGCTGAAACCAGGCCAATACTTGTTGTCAAACAAGCAAATGTAATAGCAGTGCTTAAAATCACATTTCCTAATGAACCAAATAGGATATTAACTGATTCCGATAAAACAGCTCCGCCATTATCGAGATAACCAATTTGAGTTACGCTTGTAGCTCCCAAGTACGCAAGGGAAATATAAACTGCTGCAAGACCTGCAGCAGCGATTAACCCGCATCTGATACAGATTTTTGCAATCGCAGAACGGTCTGTAATGCCTCTTTCTTTGACTGCATTGATGACAACAATACTGAAAACGAGTGCAGCAAGCGTATCCATTGTCAAATATCCTTCCAAAAATCCTTTGAAAAAGGAACCCTCTGCATATTCTCCTTTAGGAGCTTGCATTTCTCCCATAGGTGTTACAAACATCTTAATAGAGATAAGCGCAAGTACAATCAGCAGGATTGGGGTTAAAAGCTTTCCAACTGTATCTACAATCTTCGTTGGATTAAGTGACAGCCAAAACGTAATTCCAAAAAAGATAATGGTAAATATAAATAAAGGCAAACTGCTTTCTGCTGCTGAAGCTGTCAAGAAAGGCAATATTCCAACTTCATATGTGACTGTGCCTGTTCTTGGAATGGCAAAGACAGGTCCTATGGCTAAATATAGAATGAATGTAAATACTAATCCGAAAACTGGATGTACCCTGCCTGCGAGAGATTGGACATCACTGCCTGATACTCCAATTGCGACAACCCCAAGGAGCGGAAGTCCAACACCTGTTATCAGGAATCCGATAATCGCCTCCCACATGTTTACACCAGCTTGCTGGCCTAATCCAGGCGGAAAGATTAAATTACCTGCTCCAAAAAATAAAGCGAAGAGCATAAGTCCTATAGTTAAAGTTTCTTTTAATGGCAATGATTTTGACATGAAAATCCCCCTGAAGACTGAGTGTTAGAAATGTATCCGTTTTCATCCTACCACATTATCTAAAAAATTTGTCGAAAAATAAGATTAAATCAGTTTTTATTATATTCAAAAAATTTAATATGTCAAATAGTCAAACATTTATTTCTTATTTGCTGATTTTATGTTATTATGATTGTTTGTTTCGTACAACATTACTCTTTTCTTTAAATATACAGTTCAAAACTCCTTGTTTTTCAATGTATTGGAGGATCGAATATCTTGATCTATCTTGATAATAGTGCAACCACAAAACCATATGATGAAGTATTGCACGCTTTTGCACATGTTGCAACCCGTTTTTTCGCCAATCCATCCTCGCTGCACGGTCTAGGCGCAGAAGCTGAAAACCTGCTAGCGCAGGCAAGAAAACAAATGGCTGGCCTTTTAGGAGCAGATGAAAAAGAAATCATCTTCACATCAGGGGGCACTGAAGGAAATAACTTAGCCATTAAAGGCACGGCCCTTTCTCAAAAAAAAAGAGGGAATCATATTATTACTACCCAAATTGAACATCCTTCTGTCATTGAAAGCTGCAGACAGCTGCAAGAGCTGTTTGACTTTGACGTAACGTATCTTCCTGTAAATGAAGAAGGTATTGTTAAAGTCGAAGATATTAAAAAAAACATCAGGAAAGAAACCATTTTAGTATCCGTTATGCATGTGAATAATGAAACAGGATCGATTCAGCCCATAGAAAAAATCAGCAGTCTCCTTAAGGATTTTCCGGGAATTTATTTTCACGTTGATCATGTACAGGGGGCGGCTAAAGTTCCTCTTTCACTTAAAGGCATTGATTTATGTACACTATCAGGACACAAATTCCATGCATTAAATGGCTGCGGAGTTTTATATGCCCGAAAAGGAATCAAAATCGAGCCCCTTTTATCAGGAGGCGCACAGGAGATGCAGACCCGTTCAGGCACGGAGAGCATCGCACTTGCAGTATCAATGGCAAAAGCGTTAAGAATGTCCGCTGAAAAATACGAAGCCTGCAAAAATGATTTGCAAAAGATGAAAAGAATGCTGATTGGAGAACTGAATAAAATAGATGGTATTGTCTTAAATACAGCTGAGATTGCATCAGCACCCCATATTATTAATTTTTCCGCACCTGGCATTCAGGCAGAAGTGCTTTTACATATGCTTGAACAATCCGGAATCTATGTTTCAACAACATCTGCCTGTTCGTCAAAAAGAAAAAAGAGCAGCACGGTACTGCTTGCTATGGGAAAAGGCGAAGCTGTGGCATCAAGCTCAATCCGCATAAGCCTTTCATATGAAAATACAATTGAAGAGCTGGAAGAATTTATGGCTGCTCTAAAGAAATCTCTTGAAAAATTAACGAAATTAACGAGGTAGTAAGATGAATTATGATCATATTTTAATCCGATATGGAGAAATTTCTACAAAAGGAAAAAATCGAAAACGGTTTGTTGATCAGTTAAAAGCAAATATTAAACTGGTGCTGCATGAGTTTCCGGCCTTAGTCTACAGCAGCAACAGAGACCGTATGTATATCAGGCTTCAAGGAGAAAATCACGAACCTATTCTTGAAAAGCTGGAAAATGTATTCGGCATCCATTCTTTTAGCTTAGCTTTAAAAACAAAGAATGAACTTGAGGCTATTAAAAATGGAGCACTTGAGCTGATGTCTGAGCAATATAAACCTGGAGATACCTTTAAAATATCCGCTAAAAGAGCAGATAAAACGTTTCCCCTCCTAACAAATGAAATCAATCACGCAATCGGCAGCCACATTCTGCATAATACGGAAGATTTAAAAGTTGATGTGCACGAACCTGACATTGATTTAAGAGTTGAAGTCCGTGAAGAAGCCGCCTATTTGACCTGTAAGGATTTTCAGGGAGCGGGCGGTCTTCCTGCAGGGGCAAGCGGAAAAGCTGTATTGATGCTCTCAGGCGGGATTGACAGTCCCGTTGCCGGCTTCTTAGCTATGAAACGCGGCATCGATGTGGAAGCCGTTCACTTCTTCAGTCCTCCGTATACGAGTGAGCGCGCCAGGCAAAAAGTAATGGACCTGGCAAAAAAACTTACTTCTTTCAGCGGACAAATCAAGCTGCATATTGTACCGTTTACGGAAATACAGGAAACGATTCAAAAACAGGTGCCCGAAAGCTATAACATGACATCTACACGGCGGATGATGCTTAAAATAGCTGACAGAATCCGTGAAAAACAGGGCGGCTTAGCGATAATCACCGGAGAAAGCCTTGGACAAGTTGCCAGCCAGACGATGGAGAGCATGTTTGCTATCAATGATGTAACAAGCACTCCGATTATCCGTCCGCTGATCACTTATGATAAAACGGATATCATCACTATAGCCAAACAAATTGGAACCCATGATACCTCCATTTTGCCATACGAAGATTGCTGCACAATTTTTACACCAGCATCTCCAACTACAAAACCAAAACTTGAAAAAGCGCAAAGGTTCGAAAGTTTCCTCGATTTTGAACCTCTCATTGATAAAGCAGTTGAAGATACGGAAATAATCGTCATTTCACCATCTGAAGATAAAGAATTAAAAAGTTTATTTTAAACATTGAAATTGTGAACAATTACCAAAATTAGTTTGAATGAAGCCATGTGTTTTTACACAATCTATACTCACAAGGAGGTGAAAACACATGGCAAACAACAGCTCAAACCAATTAGTAGTACCAGGCGCACAACAAGCGATCGACCAAATGAAATACGAAATCGCTTCTGAGTTCGGAGTGAACTTAGGACCTGAAACAACTGCTCGTGCTAACGGTTCTGTAGGCGGTGAGATCACTAAACGTTTAGTATCTTACGCTCAACAAAACATGGGTGGATTTTCAAAATAATCTGAACTAAATAGATATGGCTACGAAGGGTGGGGACCATACCCCACTCTTTTCTATTCGAATTTTTTATGCTTGCGGAGCATTTTAAATAGAGGAGGTATTTCAGAATGACAAAGAATAATCGTCCAAATACTGAATTTGAAGGCGGACAGGAGCAGGATCAGAAACAGCAGAAGTCTAAAAAGCAAGGCCGAAAAAGAAGAAGTGAACCTAAAAATGCAGTAGAATCGAATGAGCAAAGCTGAGTTTTAGCGCGGATGATCTTTCCGCGCTTTTTTTAATGGTTTAGGAAATTATAAAATGTAATAGGTTGTGGATAATGAAATAAAGTTATCTACGGTAAGCGCAAGCGCCTAGATCCTCGGTCAGAACAAATCCGCCAAAAAAGTCAAACCCGGACTTTTCTGTCGCATTCTTATCTGCCTGTCGGATCTGACCAAGGCGCTTGCGCTTTTGTTCTTGGATTGAAACAAAGTAATAAACTAAATGTAAGATATTTCGCAATAATATTCAAAAATGTTAAAATATTATGTATAATTTACTATGAGATAACAAGGAGGGGTCACAATGTTGAGAGATGAGCTAATCGCGCCAGAAAACTATAACCTAGTAGAAGAAGTAGAAAAGCATGCAAAAGATGCAGACAGGATCGCATTGAAGTGGGAGAATGAAAAAGGCGATAAAGAAGAACATACATACGGACAGCTTCTTGACAAAGCAAACAGAATTGGAAGCGCTTTATTAACTAAAGGGCTTACTCAAGGAGATAAAATTCTTGTCATCATTCCGCGTTTTCCAGAAGCCTATGCAGTATACTTGGGAGCATTAAAAGCTGGCTTTGTTGTTATACCAAGCTCAGAGATGCTGCGCACAAAAGATCTTCAATATCGTGTGACCCACGGAGATGTGAAAGCGATCATCTCTTATACGGATTTCACAGGTGAATGCAAAGAAATAAATGAATTTGATTCTCTTCATAAATTTTCAATCGGCGGAAAGGCTGAAGGCTGGTATTCGCTTGAGGATGAAGCGGCAAAGGAATCAGGCGAGCTTAAGCTTGCGGAGACTAAAAGAGACAGTCATGCCTTTTTATCCTATACATCAGGCACCACGGGCAACCCGAAAGGGGTCGTGCATACTCACGGCTGGGCTTTTGCTCATTTAAAAACAGCAGCTGCAAACTGGCTGAGCATTGAAGAGAATGATGTGGTCTGGGCAACAGCAGGACCGGGCTGGCAAAAATGGATCTGGAGTCCATTCCTATCCGTCCTTGGGTCAGGTGCAACGGGACTTGTCTACAATGGCCGATTTGAGCCAAAGAAATATCTCCAGCTCCTTCAGGATTATAAAGTTAATGTATTATGCTGCACACCGACTGAGTATCGTCTGATGGCTAAGGTAGACAATTTAAAGGATTACTCTCTTCCTGCTCTTCACAGCGCCGTTTCAGCCGGTGAACCTTTAAACAGGGAAGTTATTGATACATTTAGAAATTACTTTAATATCGAAGTTCGGGATGGATACGGACAGACTGAAAATACCCTTCTTGTCGGAGTGATGAAAGGCATGGAAGTTAAGCCGGGTTCAATGGGCAAGCCTACTCCCGGAAATAAAGTTGAAATCATTGATGATGAAGGTAACATCTGCAAAGATGGAGAAGTGGGTGATATTGCAGTCCATGTTGATACACCTGCTTTATTTAAAGAATATTATAAAGACGCTGAGCGTACAGCTATGCAATTCAGAGGCAGTTATTATATTACTGGGGATCGAGCAAGAAAAGATGAAGACGGGTATTTCTGGTTTGAGGGAAGACGGGATGATATCATCATCAGTTCAGGTTATACAATTGGGCCGTTTGAGGTTGAAGATGCACTCGTTAAACATCCTTTTGTAAAAGAGTGCGCTGTCGTGGCAAGTCCGGATGAACTGCGCGGGAGCATTGTCAAAGCGTATGTAGTCCTGCAGGATGACGTGGATGAGAGCTCGCCTGAACTTATTCCTGTCTTGCAGGATCATGTGAAAGAGCTGACAGCTCCTTATAAGTACCCACGAAAAATTGAATTTGTTTCTGAGCTGCCTAAAACTACGTCAGGCAAAATCAGAAGAATTGAATTAAGGCAGCAGGAACTTGCAAAAGCGTAATAGGCAAACGAACCAGGCAGATGACTCTGTCTGGTTTTTCCATGCACCGAGTGATAACATAGATTGAAAAAGAAAGCTGGAGGAATGTCACCGTGGGCACGCTTTGGTTTGGCGGAACAATTTATACTTTAATAGAAGAAAACGATAAGGTTGAAGCGGTCTATGTTGAAAATGGCCTTGTTGTGGGTGCTGGAGAAGAAGAGAACCTTCGGGCTGAATACCTTTGCACGGAAGAAGTCGATCTTGAAGGTGGCGTTATGATTCCGGGATTTACTGACAGTCATATGCATTTAATGGGTCATGGTGAAAAACTGCTCCGATTGGATTTTACGGAGATAACCTCATCTGATGAGGTCATTAAAAGTCTTCGCGAGCGGGCAGAAGAGCTTGAGCCTGGAACATGGATTGTTGGTGAAGGATGGAACGAAAATCAGTTTAAAGATAAGAAGATCATCCATCGCAGAGAACTTGATGAAGTGACTGGCGCTCACCCTGTGTTGCTGAAACGAATTTGCCATCATGCGGTCATAGCAAATACAAAAGCAATGGAACTTGCAGGAATAACTTCTGCTACACCTGACCCGGAAGGCGGAGTCATTGTAAAAGATCAGGAAGGCAATCCGACTGGGTACTTGCTTGATCAGGCACAGGAACTTGTTTTTCAGGCGCAGCCTCAAGTCTCTGAAGAGTACTTAAGAGAAGCATTGATGAAATCGATAGAGGATTGCCACAAAAAAGGTCTTGTAGGCGGACATACTGAAGATTTGGCCTATTATGGCAGCCTTGAAAATACTTTGCATGCTTATGATGAAGTCATTAATCACGAAAAAATGAAATTCAGAGCTCATTTGCTTGTCCATCATTTAGTGACGGAGGAATTTCAGCAAAAAGAACGGGATCTTGGCCCATTTATTGAATTTGGTGCAATGAAGCTCTTTGCAGATGGTGCGCTTGGCGGCAGAACTGCTCTATTAAGCGGTCCTTACCAGGATGATCGTGAAACAAACGGAGTAAGTATTCATTCAGATGATAACTTGAAGCGTCTGATTCAAACAGCGAGAAACTACGAAATGGAAGTTGCCATTCATACAATTGGTGATTTGGCTTTTGAAAAAGCGCTTGATGCGATTGAAGCGCATCCGCCTGTGAAACCGAATCAGCACGACCGGCTTATTCATGCACAAATCTTAAGAAGAGATTTAATCGAAAGAGCTAAAAAACTGCCGATTATATTGGATATTCAGCCTCGATTTGTCTCCAGTGACTTTCCGTGGGTGATTGACAGAATTGGCGAGGATAAAATGAAGGATTGTTATGCTTGGAAAACACTGATATCAGAGGGCTTGAAATGTGCAGGAGGATCAGATGCCCCTATTGAGCCAATCGATCCGCTCGAAGGTATTTATTCGGCAGTGAAAAGAGAAAGCATTTACGATCATCAAGTATATATGCCTGAAGAGAGACTTTCTGTCTACGAAGCTGTAGAACTATACACAAAAGGCAGCGCGTATGCGGTTCATCATGAAAATGACCGGGGGTGCATCGCAAAAGGATATTCAGCTGATTTTACTGTGCTGAGCCGGGATATTTTTAAAGAGGATGCCCTGCTTGAAACAGAAGTGGTTATGACGGTTGTGGACAATACAATAGTATATAAAAGAGAAAGACATGCAGATTGATCTGCATGTCTTTTCCTTTTTAGATTGCTAAAACAGCTGTCAATGGTGCTCTGCGTCGGCTCCGCATTCTATTTATAAAAACGTGCGTTTTACTTTTTCCCAGAACGAATTATCCTTTAGTTTTACCGTCTTGATAATGGATTGGCTTAGTGAGAGTTCTATTTTTTCGACGTGGCGGATGCTGAGTGCATCGTTATCCATGCCTATGACAGGATGATCATTTCCATCCTGAACAATTTTCAGGGTCAATTTTCTGTCTCCGCTTAAGATGAATGGAGATCCAAGTGTACGGTATTTATTGTTATTAAGTGACGCAAGCTCGCTTACTTGAAGGCATGGAAGAAGCGGATCGACAACAGCACCCTGTACAGATTTATTGTAGGCAGTGCTTCCTGTCGGTGTTGAAATAATCATGCCGTCTCCTCTGAATGTTTCAAAATGCAGGTCGTCAATAAATACATCAATAACAAATGTTTTAATAATGCCAGAGCGAAT
This sequence comes from Metabacillus idriensis, assembly GCF_009674765.1. Taxonomy (GTDB): domain Bacteria; phylum Bacillota; class Bacilli; order Bacillales; family Bacillaceae; genus Bacillus_P; species Bacillus_P idriensis. The sequence goes on from NZ_WKKF01000004.1 coordinate 193,756, forward strand.
AGAACATTCATTCAGGCTCTGAAACGTTGTGTGTCCGTCGATTGTAACATCGAGAATCGGGTAGCGTCTTACTTCAATTTGTGCTTCTTTCATTGCTTCAATGATTTTATCTGTTTCTTCAATTTTAAAGTCGCAATATAGGCTGACCGTTCCTTTAACGGAAATGCCCACATACAGACAGTCAGCTCTGAAATTCGTTTTTCTGACGGCCTGAAGGAACGTGCCGTCACCGCCTATGCTTACAATAATATTGGCCTGTTGGGAATCAGGTACAACTTTAAATCCCTGTTCTTCAGCCAATGAGGTAAGCCCTTTCACTTTTTGTACTAGTTCATTCTCTTTTTTGTAATAAAAATAAACGTTGCGGCGATTATCCGTCATGTTGGTCCTCCTTAAAGTTGGAAAAGTTACACAATCTTAGCAAATGGTGTTACAATACTTTATGGTGTTTAGTTTACCATTTCTATCATAATTATTGAAAGAATTGCTCGTTTTTTTTGTAAAGTTTGCTGGTTAAACCCAAGAAATTACTTTATGTGAAAAACGGCTGTTCATTGTTGAAAACTATTATGTCTCGCAAAAATCAGGGAGGAATCATCATGAATGGAAAACGATGGGGGGCCCTTGTCATTGCTGCTGTCCTGTTTGGTATTTCAGTTGTCGTCAGTTTAACCAATATGGCTTTGGCAAACAGCAATGCTTTTACAAATGCCCTCACTGCCAATGAAGAATTTACAGAAACGGTTTTGGAACCTGGAAATGAATCTAAAAAAATTGTTGTACTTGAAGTAAACGGAGTCATTCAGGATACAGGGGAAAATGTCACTTCCTTTTTTGAAACAGCAGGATATCAGCATCAGCAATTTTTAGATATGATTGATGCTGCTGCGAAAGATAAAAGTGTTCGCGGCATTATGCTGAAAGTGAATTCTCCGGGCGGTGGAGTCGTTGAAAGTGCAGAAATACATAAGCATTTAATTGAAGCAAAAGAAAAACACAAGAAAAAGATCTATGTTTCTATGGGCACTACCGCTGCCTCTGGAGGGTATTATATCTCAGCTCCAGCTGATAAGATCTATGCGGCTCCCGATACATTGACTGGTTCATTAGGGGTTATTATGCAGGGGATTAACTACAGTGGTCTTGCAGAGAAGTACGGCGTGAAATTTGAAACGGTTAAAAGCGGTGAGTTTAAAGACATTATGTCTCCTGCGCGCGAAATGACGCCTGAAGACAGAGACATTCTGCAGACTATGGTTAATAATGCATATCAGGGCTTTGTTGATGTGATTGCAGATGGACGCGGATTGTCTGACGGAGAAGTGCGGAAACTTGCTGATGGCCGTATTTATGATGGCCGCCAGGCAAAGGAATTAAACTTAATTGATGAACTGGGTTACTCTGATGATGCTTTAAAAGGAATGAAAAAAGATTTGAAAATAGAAGGCGCTCACGTTGTTGAATATGAAACAAGTGCAGGTCTTGATTCGCTGCTTGCTCTTGGCGCCAATAAAGTGTTCAGCGAGGAGTTTGAACTGATGGGATTATATCGCTTTTTCTCACAATCGAATTCACCTCGTATGATGTACCTGTATTCAGAATAAGAGGAGGTTTTGCAAATGGATGCTACGTATGAAGAAGGACATAACCACGAGCAGCCTTTTCAAAGAATAGAAGAAAGCCATCCAGTAATGAATGTTCATTACGCAGGCTTCTGGCTCCGGTTTTGGGCTTATTTAATTGATTTAATTGTGATTGGAAGCGTAAATCGCATCGTCTTTCATCCTTTATTCACATGGCTTGAGATTCCGACATCAGATAATTTCATTTTCTCCCCTATCCAAATTTGTACAGCAGTCTCTTTCTATCTGTACTTCGTCTTCATGACAAAATACCTGGGGCAGACATTGGGGAAAATGGTATTCGGGCTTAAAGTAATATCCCTTAAGAACGAAAAGCTTTCGTGGAGCACTGTGTTATTCAGAGAGCTGATTGGACGTTTCATTTCTAAATTTACTTGGATTGGCTATGCTGTCACTGCATTTACGCCTAAAAAGCAGGGAGTCCATGATCTCTTTGCAGATACATCTGTCATAACGGAATATTTGAAAAAAAATGAACCTGCTGCCGAGTAATGGCTGCAGGTTTATTTTTTTTTTGGAGGGTGATAATGAATGATTGAAAGGTTGTGAAGAAAGGTGTTATGGATCTGGATTATTGCATGTGCACTTTTTTTGTTCTTTCTTTTCCTTTTTTTCATGAAAATAACGGTGATTTTTGATTTGAAACATATCGGAGACGATGATGAAATAAAAATCAAGCTGAAAGCCGTGTTCGGGCTGCTGAAGTATACCATCAAAATCCCTCTCGTAAAAGTAGATCCGAATGGGCCAAATCTAATTTTAAAAGAAGAGAAAAAAATGGGTGAGGCAAGTAACCCTAAAGAAAAAGATGAAAAAATCTCTCCTGATGATTTTTTGACCAGTTTAAAAGATGTGAAAGAATTAACGCAGCATATCGTTCATTTACACGCTATTATTCGAAAGTTTTTAAAACATGTGCAAGTTGTTAAATTTGAATGGCGTTCTCAAATCGGAACAGGAGATGCAGCAGCTACAGGCATGCTTATTGGACCTGGCTGGACAATAAAAGGCGCCGCGGTAGGGATTATCAGTACCTATATGAAGCTGAAAAACCAGCCAATCTTGTCAATAGAGCCGAATTTTCATCAAAAGAGTTCTAAAACAATCCTTTCATGTATGCTTCACTTTCGAACAGGGCATGCTATTGTAGCGGGATTACGCTTGCTCAAATATTGGAGAGGCGGACGTCCAACCTTTATTAATCAGCAACTTTCTTTTCTTTCAAAAGAAAAGAAAAATAAACCAGCATAGAGGAGGCTACTTATCATGAGTGATCATCCGATTCAAGGACTTATGAAAACAGCTATGGAAAACCTGAAACAAATGATTGATGTAAACACGATCATTGGTGATCCTGTAGAAACACCTGATGGCAGCGTCATTTTAACAGTTTCAAAAGTTGGTTTTGGATTTGCAGCTGGCGGAAGTGAATTTAATGCCTCAGGCCACGAGGAAAAAACTCATACTGGAACAGGTGCAGGCGGATCGTCGGGAGGTCAGAAGCTGCCTTTTGGCGGAGGAAGCGGGGGCGGTGTCTCCATTACTCCAATTGCTTTTTTAATTGTCGGTACAAATGGCATCAAAATGCTGCATTTAGATGAAAGCACGCATTTATATGAAAAGATTCTTGACACAGCTCCCCAGGCGGTAGAAAAAATTCAGGGGATTTTCAAAAAAAATCGCAGTAACAGCAATCAGTCGCAAAATCAGCAGCAAAAAGAAGATTTTGATATTTAATAACAGGCGCCTGTCATTCATTGACTGGCGCTTTTAATATGAAATCAATGCCGGAACGTTTATTTCCCTTACAATAATTTAAATATTTCGTAAATGAACAGGCGTAAACATTGCAAACGCGCTGTAATCAAGCTATATTTACACTGTACATACTTATTAGGGAGGAGTTTTTTTAATGGCATCTATTACATTTAAACAAAATCCAGTAACGCTTATCGGCAACGAGGTAAAGGTTGGGGACACGGCACCGAATTTCACAGTGCTTGCAAATGATATGTCTGAAGTTTCATTATCTGACTCTAAAGGACAAGTCCGTATTCTATCTGTTGTACCTTCAATTGATACAGGGGTATGTGATGCGCAAACACGCCGTTTCAATGAAGAAGCAGCTAAATTGGATAACTTAAAAGTATTAACTGTCAGTGTAGACCTTCCTTTTGCACAAAAGCGCTGGTGTGCAGCTAACGGCATTGAAAATGTCCAAACAGTATCTGATCACCGTGATCTATCTTTTGGAGAAGCGTACGGTGTGCATATCCAGGAATTAAGATTATTGGCTCGTGCTGTATTTGTAGTTGACAGCAATGACAAAGTGACATACGTTGAATACGTAAGTGAAGCAACAGATCACCCGAATTACGATGCTGCAATTGAGGCTGCTAAAGCAGCAAACTGATGATTGCCAAAAAGAACCTCATGGCCCCGGGGCACTGAGGTTCTTTTTTTTCTTCTAGACGAACGGATTTTTGTCCTCAACCGGACTCTTTGATTCCACTTTTCATCGAGCCGAATGGATTTTTGTCTTCAACCGGACTCTTTGATTCCACTTTTCATCGAGCCGAATGGATTTTTGTCTTCAACCGGACTCTTTGATTCCACTTTTCATCGAGCCGAATGGATTTTTGTCTTCAACCCGACTCTTTGATTCCACTTTTCATTGAGCGGATTTTTGTCCTCATACGAACTCTTTGATTCCACTTTTCATCGAGGCGAACGGATTTTTGTCCTCAACCGGACCCTTTGTTTCCACTTCTCCTCAAACCAAACAGATTCGTGTCCTTATACGAACCCTTTGTTTCCTTTTTTGTTTGCGAAAAAAGCAGGACTCGGGGTTTGCGGCTTGAAATATATAATACTGATCAGTAGAATGAGGAATACGAACATTGAAGGAGGAAACGACCATGCAAGCCGTTTCGAAAGTAGAGAAGCTGTTTAGTTTGATGAACGAATCAGCTGAATTGATTTCAAAAGAATTGAATTGTACATATATAGAGGCAGTCGCTGAAACTGGAGAAAATTTATTTCAAGGTGAAGTACTTCAGGAGGATATGAGCGAAATCGCCAAAAAGAACCTAGCAAAAAAATATGAACAATCTAATATCCGTTCATATGAAAAAGAAGAAATCCGCAAAGCATTCCAGCTCGTTATCTTAAAAGGGCTGAAAGAAGGAGCCCATGCCAATCACCAAATGACCCCTGATACAGTGGGCTTATTCACTGGATATCTTGTGAATAAATTCGCTTCAGATCAAAATGAAATCTCCATTCTTGATCCAGCAGTAGGGACAGGGAATTTATTAACTGCTGTTCTAAATCATTTGAAACAAGAGCATACAGAAAGCTTCGGCGTGGAAGTTGATGACCTTCTTATAAAGCTTGCTTTTTTAAATGCAAATCTGGGAGAGCACTCCGTTCAGTTTTACAATCAGGATTCACTGGAACCCCTTTACATTGATCCAGTCGATTATGTCATTTGTGATTTGCCGATCGGCTATTATCCAAATGATGTTGGAGCAGACAAATTCAAACTCAAAGCAGACAGCGGCCATTCTTACTCCCACCATCTCTTTATAGAGCAGAGTATTAATTACACAAAAGCAGGAGGCTATCTTTTCTTTATTGTCCCAAACCATTTATTTGAATCAAAAGAAGCTCCAAAGCTGAAGGAATACTTGAAAGAACAGGTCATTGTTCAAGGTCTTCTGCAGCTGCCGGAATCTCTATTTAAAGACAAACAGCATGCTAAAAGCATTTTTATCCTTCAGAAAAAGGGAGAGGGCGTCTCAGCTCCTAAACAGGCAATGCTTGCCGAACTTCCAAAGTTCTCGGATAAAGCAGGCATGCAGTCGATAATGAAACAGCTGGACAGCTGGTTTGCAGAGAATAAATAGTGAGATTTAATAAGGAAAGGCCGGTGTCGGCCTTTCCTTTTTCGCGCTGAAAAATCAGAATAAAATGAATATAACCTGTAAACGATTGCATGCCGCAAATGTACTTGAAATGTCTTACATGCAATGTTTAAATGAGAAAGTCAGATAATATTCGGGTTCATTTGTAAAGAATAAGGAAGAGAACCATTTCTTATTTTTTAAATAGGCAAAGTGCTTTATATAAAAAGGAGCGGTAAACATAATGGCAAAAGTAATTGCAATTAATGCAGGGAGCTCTTCTTTGAAGTTCCAATTATTCGAAATGCCGGCTGAGGACGTATTAACAGCTGGTCTTGTAGAACGCATCGGTTTAGATCAAGCAGTATTCACGATCTCAGTAAATGGAGAAAAAATTACAGAAACGACTGATATTCCAGATCATGCTGTTGCTGTTAAAATTCTTCTTTCTAAATTAACTGAGCTTGGAATTATCAATTCCTTGGATGAAATTGAAGGGATTGGCCACCGTGTTGTTCACGGCGGTGAAAAATTCGATGATTCCGTACTCATTACACCTGAAACACTGAAAGATATTGAAGAGCTTTCAGAACTTGCTCCTCTTCATAACCCGGCTAACGTTGTCGGCATTAAGGCTTTTAAAGAGGTTCTTCCAAACGTGCCTGCTGTAGCTGTTTTTGATACAGCTTTTCATCAGACAATGCCGGATCAATCTTTCCTATACAGCCTTCCATACGAATACTATGAGAAATTCGGCATCCGTAAATACGGCTTCCACGGAACGTCTCATAAGTATGTTTCTGAAAGAGCGGCTGAATTATTAGGCCGTCCAATTGAACAGCTTCGTCTTATTTCCTGCCATTTAGGAAACGGTGCAAGTATTGCTGCAATTGAAGGCGGAAAATCAATTGATACTTCTATGGGCTTTACCCCGCTTGCTGGCGTGGCAATGGGTACACGTTCAGGAAATATTGATCCAGCTTTAATTCCATTCATCATGGAGAAAACGGGTCATTCTGCGATTGAAGTTTTGGATATTTTAAATAAAAAATCCGGTCTGCTTGGAATTTCAGGCTTATCATCTGACCTTCGCGATATTACAAAAGCTGCAGAAGAAGGCAATGATCGTGCAAGAACTTCATTAGAAGTATTCGCAAGCAGAATCCATAAATATATTGGATCTTATGCAGCGCGCATGTCCGGTGTAGATGCGATTATCTTCACGGCCGGAATTGGTGAAAACAGCATCGACATTCGTGAACGTGTCCTTCGCGGCTTAGAATTTATGGGTGTATACTGGGATCCTGCTCTTAATCAGGTCCGAGGCGAAGAGGCGTTCGTAAGCTATCCTCACTCACCAGTAAAAGTCATCATTATTCCTACAAACGAGGAAGTTATGATTGCCCGCGATGTTGAGCGTATTGCTAAATAATAAGAATTGATTGATAAGAAGACAGTCATCGTTGATGGCTGTCTTTTTGTTGTCTTCCTGTCTGCAAGCTGCATTAGTGGAAATGTTCTATTTTTGGCACACTATTAAGATAAGCGGAACCGACTGTTCTGGCCGAGGGGCTAGGAGGTGAAGCTAGACACCAATCCGCAAATTTTTTCTTTTTAAAAAATGCATGAAGGAAGGAGCAATCTGTTTGGAAAACGCCTGGCTCTCACTTGTTCCGTTTTTAATCGTTATTGCCCTATCAATATGGCTTAAAGAAATTTTGCCTGGTCTTGTATTTGGTCTGCTGGCAGGTTCTTTTATTGTAAATCCTGATCTTCTAGGAGGTCTGGAGGAAGTCCTGAATTATGTATTAAAAACGCTATCAGATGATACAAATATGAAAATTATCGGTTTTCTGTATTTGTTTGGCGGGTTAGTCGGAATGATGAAAATATCCGGAGGAATTAAAGGGTTCTCCGAGTGGGTCGGAAAGAAAGTAAAGTCAGAGAGGGGACTGCTCAGCATTATTTGGCTGTCTTTGCCTTTCACCTTCATGATGCCGATGTTCAGGATTATGATGATTGGTCCTGTAATAAAATCATTGATGGAAAAAAGCGAGCTGTCGAAACAAAAAGTTGGTTTTACGATGGATGTTTCAACCGCATCAACGATTGTTCTTTTGCCTGCAGGTACAGCATTTACTGGTTTTATGCTTTCACTGGTAGAGGGCGGAATTGAAAGAAATCAGCTGGACTTCGCTCCCTATGAGATTTATCTCTCAAGCATCCCTTTTAATTTCTTTGCGATTGTCATGCTTGTGCTTGGATTGATCAGCACCTTTAGAAAACCTAAAAAAAAGATCCGTGCTAAAAGTGAAAAGGCAGCGGCAGAAGAACATCCCTATCATGGAATTGGTCTTAAGCAGGAGCTTGAAGAAGTAAATGCCGAGCCTTGGCATTTAATTATTCCTTTATTTCTTCTTCTCGGAGTATCTATGTTTCTTCTTTGGCAGGATGGCAGGGAAAAGGGCGGAAATACAATATTTCAAGCTTTTGCAAAAGCGGATGCGACCTTTGTTATGCTGCTTGCTGTTTTCTTAACACTGGTAATTACTTTCCTGTTTTACAGCATACGCCGTGTCCCGCTGAAAGAAACACTTTACCATTTTTATGATGGAGGCAATCAGATGATGCAGGCAATCATTCTTCTGATTCTAGTATGGGCCCTGTCACTTTCAGCAGAGGATATTGGTTTTTCTGATTTCATCAGTTCGACGCTTGGCAATGTTCTGCCTGCTTCCGTCGTGCCGGCTATTATCTTTTTGCTTGGATCTGCTGTCGGTTATTTTATTGGATCCTCCTGGGGGACATGGGGGTTATTTATGCCGCTTGGAATTACACTTGCTGTCGCTTCAGGTGCTTCCATCCCGCTTACTGTTGGTGCAGTATTTGCAAGCGGGGCATTTGGCGCCATGACCTCCCCGCTTGGAGACACTACCATTACTACAGCCTCCATACTCGGTATGCCTGTGGTAGAGTATGCCCGCTACAAATTGAAATTTACTTCAATCGGCTGTGCCGCTGCTGCCATATTGTATGTAGCCGCTGGTTTTTTACTGAAATGAGCCGTTAAAAAACACTTAAATAAGACCGATGAAACCTTAAGATTCAATATGATATAATTGAAGAAATAATGGAGATGTCTGGAAACAGGAGGAAGGAATATGACGCTTTCAAATCGGGAAAGTCAGCTGCTTGCAGAAATAAAAGAGTGGGAACAGCAACTAGGGGAGGATTTTCGCTCAGATTTTGGCCGCACGTATGATAAATGGCTAAATCGAAAGCTTAATGAAATTCCTGAGCCAATTAAACGAAAATTTTTTGATAAGCTAGACGATATTCTCTTTCATTTGCATTCTTTCATTCAAAATTCTCATGTGCAGCATGATGCAAGACAGCAGCTGCTCATGACAGCAAAAACGTTTGACGAAGATATTCATCATATATATGATCTGAAAAAACTAAGTGTTGATCAGCTGCACTATATATCAGACTTACAATTGTCCAAGCATCGGCTTTATTCATTCGTTCAAGGCGGCTTAGCAGGCACAGGAGGATTTCTATTAATGGGAATTGATCTGCCGGCTCAAATGCTGCTGAATCTGCGTGCCGTTCAAATGACGGCTTTAAGCTATGGATATGAAGTGAATTCTCCTTTTGAAATGATGACATCTTTAAAAGTTTACCATGCGGCGCTTCTGCCCAAGCATCTGCGCTATAAGCAATGGGCTGCGCTGACAGAGGATCTTAGGAACAAAGATGAAAATCCGTTTTTTTACGAGGGAGAAGATAAGCTTGCCAATCAGGCAAGCATTGATCACTTAATTAAACAGCTTGTTAAAGTATCCGCAATTACCATGCTGCGTAAAAAGATGATTGGCGGAATTCCCTTGATCGGCATGGCTATCGGTGCCGGAATCAACTACCAGCTGACAAGACAAATTACAGATTTTGCCCATCAATATTACCGCTACAGGCTGCTGCTTGAAAAAGAGGATGCCGATTATGAGTTCAATTGAACATAAATTGCATGCACCTGCGAAGGTATTCTGCAAAATTATAACAGTCAGTGATACTAGAACGCCCGATACGGATAAAAGCGGCCAGCTCATTTCAGAACTTATTCAAAATGCAGGCCATGAAATTGTGCAGTATGAAATCATTCCTGATGAAGAAACGTTAATTAAAAGCGCTGTTATCACCGGATGCAAATCCAGTGAAATTGATGTCATCCTTCTAAACGGCGGCACTGGAATCGCAAAAAGAGACGTCACCATAGAAGCAGTTCAAAGTTTGCTTGAAAAAGAGATCCCGGGCTTTGGAGAGCTATTCAGAATGCTCAGCTATCAGGAGGATATCGGATCATCAGCGATCCTGAGCAGAGCCATTGGAGGCGTTGCTGATGACACTGTCATCTTCTCAATGCCAGGTTCAGCGGGTGCTGTTAAACTGGCAATGGAAAAGCTGATTATACCCGAACTGGGGCACGTGGTCAGAGAGGTTAAAAAAGATTTGAAATAATGCATAAAAAAACATCGCCGTCTTCGGTGATGTTTTTTTATGCATTCCTATTCATTAACCATGCATCCGTTCTGACACGTTTTGATGCAGCCTGAACCAGAGCCACAAGTCATTAATAACGGATGCATGCTCAGATATTTCTGCGTTAAGTCTGCAGGATCTTGAAAAATCCTCTTCGTTGTTCAATTCATTCTGTTTAGCATTAATCTGATCTTCTATTTTTGCAATATGGTCGGGTATGCTCCCGCGGATCTTTTCCCATTGCATCAGGATCGATTCCTGTTCATGGGGATGAATCTTTTCCCACTCCACTTCGAGGCTTGGACAGTAGATTCCAAGCCGCTCGCTAAAACGAAAATGTCTCATTGCCATTCCCCCGTGCATAAGCTTTCCTTCATTTTACATGACACTTGTATAAAATTCACGATTATTTCATAAAAAGTTTTGCGAAATCTATTGAAAAACCATGGATAACTTGTTAAAGTGGTATTTATCAAATGAATAGTTATGAATCCAAATTAATATTTATACATCCGAGAGGGGAAATTAAAATGACTTTAAATAAAAAAGTAGTGTTGGCTTATTCAGGCGGTTTAGATACTTCAGTAGCAATCAAGTGGCTTCAGGATCAAGGATACGAAGTGATTGCATGCTGTTTAGATGTCGGTGAAGGAAAAGATCTTGCATTTATTCAAAGCAAAGCGCTGCAGGTTGGAGCTTCTAAATCATACGTAATTGATGCAAAGAAAGAATTTGCTGATGAATTTGCATTGGTGGCACTTCAATCACACGCTTTATATGAAGGAAAATACCCGCTTGTATCTGCGCTGTCACGTCCTTTAATTGCTAAAAAGCTAGTAGAGGTTGCGGAGCAGGAGAATGCCATTGCAGTTGCGCATGGCTGTACGGGAAAAGGCAATGATCAGGTTCGGTTTGAAGTATCTATTAAAGCTTTAAACCCTGACCTTGAAGTGCTTGCCCCAGTCCGTGAGTGGAGCTGGTCGCGTGAGGAAGAAATTCAATATGCACAGGACAACAATATCCCGATACCAATTAATCTCGGCAGCCCGTTTTCAATTGATCAGAACTTATGGGGCCGAAGCAATGAATGCGGAGTTCTTGAAGACCCATGGGCAGCTCCTCCTGAAGAAGCATATGACCTGACAAATTCAATTGAAAATACGCCGGATACACCTGAAATGGTGGAAATTGAATTTGAGCAAGGCGTACCGGTTTCATTAAATGGCACAGCTTACCCGCTGGCAGAGTTAATCCTTCATTTAAATGCACTTGCAGGCAAGCATGGGGTCGGAAGAATTGATCATGTAGAAAATCGTCTTGTTGGCATCAAATCACGTGAAGTATATGAATGCCCGGCTGCGATTACGCTGCTTAAAGCTCATAAAGAATTGGAAGATCTGACTCTTGTTAAAGAAGTGGCACACTTTAAACCAGTTATTGAAATGAAGCTGACAGAACTCATTTATAACGGCTTATGGTTTTCGCCGCTGAAGGATGCCCTGCTGGGATTCCTGAAAGAGACACAAGCGTATGTTACAGGAACGGTACGGGTAAAACTCTTTAAAGGTCATGCCATTGTTGAAGGCAGAAAATCTGCATACTCTCTTTATGATGAAAAGCTTGCAACATATACAACTGAGGATTCATTTGACCATCAGGCAGCAGTCGGCTTCATCTCGCTTTATGGACTTCCTACTAAGGTCAGCAGCATGGTGCAGGGAAAAAAGAAGGTGAACGTATGAAAAAACTGTGGGGTGGACGTTTTCAAAATACACCTGAAAAATGGGTGGATGAATTTGGAGCATCCATTTCATTTGATAAAGAACTCGTTCTAGAAGATCTTCAGGGAAGTCTTGCGCATGTTCATATGCTCGGACAATGCGGGATCATTGAACCTGCTGAAGCCGAGCAAATTAAAACAGGCCTTCTTCTTTTAAAAGAAAAGGCTGAAAACGGCGAGCTTGCGTTTTCCGTGGATTACGAAGACATCCATTTGAATCTTGAAAAGCTGCTTATTGATGAAATCGGACCTGTAGGAGGGAAACTGCATACAGGCAGAAGCAGAAACGATCAAGTTGCTACAGACATGCACCTTTATTTAAAAAATCATGTGAAGGAAATTACTCAGCTGATTACTTCCTTTCAGCAGACGCTTTTAGAAAAAGCAAAAGAAAATGTAGAAACGATTTTACCGGGCTATACTCATCTTCAGCGTGCACAGCCAATTTCGTTCGCACATCACCTTCTTGCCTATTTCTGGATGCTTGAGCGGGATAAACAGCGCTTTAATGAATCCTTAAAGCGCATCAACATTTCTCCGCTCGGCTGCGGGGCGCTTGCAGGGACAACTTTTCCGATTGATCGTCACTTGACGGCTGAACTGCTTGAGTTTGAAGGGATTTATGAAAACAGCCTTGACGGAGTCAGCGATCGCGATTTTATCGTTGAATTTCTGAGCAACAGCTCTTTGATGATGATGCACTTATCACGCTTATGCGAAGAACTGATTTTATGGTGCAGCCAGGAATTTCAGTTTGTAGAGCTTGATGATACTTACGCAACGGGAAGCTCCATGATGCCTCAGAAGAAAAACCCGGATATGGCCGAATTAATCCGCGGCAAAACGGGACGGGTCTATGGCCATTTATTTGCTTTGCTGACGACTTTAAAAGGATTGCCTCTCGCTTATAACAAAGATATGCAGGAGGATAAAGAGGGAATGTTTGACACAGTCCGGACAGTAGAAGGAAGTCTGCAAATTTTTATTGGCATGATCGGAACGCTGAAAGTGAAAAAAGAGAAAATGAAGAAAGCCACAACAGAAGATTTTTCAAATGCAACGGAGCTTGCGGATTATCTTGCTAAAAAAGGCATGCCTTTTAGAGAAGCACACGAAGTAGTTGGAAAACTCGTTTATACTTGCATTGAAAAAGGCATTTATTTAAAAGATCTTTCACTCGAAGAATATCAGGATGCGTCTTCGTTATTTTCTTCAGATATATTTGAAACAATCGATCCTTATACGGCGGTTGCCAAAAGAATAAGCGATGGCGGCACGGGTTTTTCAAAAGTAAATGAAGCAATAGCTAAGGCTGATAAAGCATTACTGTGAAATTTGAAGGTTTTACCATCGTAATCAGGCCCATTTTCACAAACGATAGTAAAGAATACACTATCTGAACACAAGGAGCTGTTACCGATGGGAAAAGAAAAAGATCCGAAAAGTCAATCTGCTTATTATGATTATGAAGGAGAAAATGAAACATCACAGCTAATTACAGATGCTTATTCAAGCGGAGTAGTTGAGCAGCAGTACGAACAAAATTTCCTTCAGGAAAATCTTCAGCCGCGAGACGAAGATAAAGAATAGTTTTCATTCAAATACAAGAAAAAGTCATCAATCATGATGACTTTTTTCTGTTTTAATAAGGATCAAGCAAAGCAGCCCAGAGAAGATAAATGTAAAAAAACCAGGTGAAAAACGATCAGGAATGATGAAATAAATACATATCCCGCAAATAATGGCGACTGCGGCTCTTCCGTTTATTTGCTTTGAGGAGATTTGTGCTGTTTTAAAATGATTCATCACAAATTCCACGACAATAACAGCAGATAGTGGAATAATCGCGGATCCCATCAAAGAAATGAAATAAGAAGCTTCCGTGACAAACGCAGGAATTGTACTCAAGCAGATGGCCGCTATGCCGAAAACAGCTGCACTTTTCAGTCTTCCAAGTGCCGGGAAAATATTCAGCAGGCTGAAGGCACCTGTATAAGCATTGTTCAGATTGATTGAAAACATCGATAAAATCGAACAAAGTAAAATGACCATCACGACTGGAATGGAATCAGTTAATGTACTTGCTGATATGAATGGATTCAGCTGGTTATAATAAAAGGCACTATATGCCCCAAAGCATGCTGTCAGGAAAAATCCGAATAGATTGCCGGCATATAAGCCGAAAAATCCATGCTTAGGAGATTTCGCATATCTCGCCATATCCGCTGAAGCGCTGACACCAGAAATATACTGGACAAATACAAGGCTTGCATAGAGAGCCATTGTCAATAAGGCAGAATTTGAGTCTATGGGCATATTAGATGCTGAAGGCGGTGCTGACCTTGTAGTAAAATACAAATAGAAAATCACTCCTTGTCCAGCAAGCAAAAAAGGCAGGAAATATTTTGTGATTTTTTTTACAGCATCAAAGCCTGCAGCTGCAATTGCTGCCATGCCTGTTCCAAGCAGCATAGCCAGGGGAGCGAATTCAAGTTCAATTTGAAAGTAGCGTCTGCAGATCTCAATGATCATCAGTGTACCGCCTATTGTTTGAACGCAGAACCAATACAGTGATGTAATAGTGCGCACCGGTGAAGAGAAAAAGCGCGCTCCTTTTGTTCCAATAAAAGACCTTATCGCATATTGTGCAGGAATTCCGTGAACTGAGCCGGGAAGCGATAAAAGCGAGACAAAAAAGAAGGCAAGTGAAGCTCCAATCACTGTGCATAGTACTGCCTGAAAAAAAGAAAGCCCCCCCTCCATAACGGCCAGTGCAGGAAGAAGAAAATTGCCTGCATTAACAGAAAACGAAAATTGAATGATAAAATAGTCAAACCAGGAAGTGCTGCGAAGTTCCTTAGGGACAGCCTCTAATCCGAATTGTTCAAGTTTTGATGCGATCGCAGATTGCGCCATGATTTTTCCGCCTTTGTTAAATATTCATTATATGTAGCTTGATCATCTGCGGACTCCATGCTGTTATAGATTCAGATTTGCAGAAGGTTCAGGCAGTGTCAAACCCGGACTTTTCGGGTGAATTTTTATCTGTCTGCCTGCGCTAACCGGGAGATTCTGCTTTTCGTTATTGTCTAGCTCCACCGCCCAGCTCCTCGGCCAGAACGGCTCATCCAGCAAAGGAAAAAAGCGCCTTCGCTGGCTGATCCTTATCTGTCTGCCTGTGCTAGACGGGCGATTCCGCTTTTCGTTATTGTAAGATTGTTTTCATTTCAATACAATGAAAAAGATAAATAGTATACTATATCCCGGTTCACCGAGGAGGATTTTAACGTTGAGACATGCCATCATAACAGCTGGTTCAAAAGGTTTAGGAAGAAAAGTGACGGAGCTGTTCCTGTCTGAAGGCTACTCTGTCACAATTAATTACCGCAGTGATGAATCTGCCGTTGCGCAGCTAAAGAAACAATATGCACATCTTGAAGACCGCATGCTCTTTATTAAAGGGGACGTAACAAAAAAAGAAGACCTGCTTTATTTAGTTGATGAGGGATTCAAAAAGTTTGGCCGCATCGACTGTTTAATTAATAATGCCGGCCCTTACATATTCGAAAGAAAAAAATTGGCTGATTATCTTGACGCGGAATGGCATGAAATGATAGACGGCAATTTGACCGCTGTCTTTTATCTGCTGAAAAAAGTGATTCCCATCATGCGAAAACAGCAATACGGACGCATTATCACTTACGGTTTTCAAGGAGCTGATTCATCATCAGGCTGGCTGCATCGTTCTGCATTCAGTGCAGCTAAAACCGGTCTTGCATCTCTCACTAAAACGATTGCGATTGAGGAAGCAGAATACGGCATAACAGCCAATATGATTTGCCCTGGCAATATCACAGGAGAGATGAAGGAAGCAAGTATTTCTCAGGCAAGAGAGGTTCGCGACCCGGATACTCCTATTGGCAGATCAGGAACGGGAGAAGATATCGGAAGACTGATTGCGTTTTTATGCAGTGAAAATTCAGATATGATTACCGGGGCTGTCATCGAAGCCACCGGAGCTGTAAATGTATTGAATCGCCGCCCATAATGTGCACCTCAACTCATGTTGGGGTGTTTTTTATATAAAAAAATTCGCACATTTGTGTCCAGCTGTATCACCCAACTCCTCGGCCAGAACAAATTCCCCGAAAAAGGCAAAACCGGCCTTTTCCGGTGATTTCTTATCTGTCTGCCCGAGTCTGACCAGTCGGTTCCGCTTTTCGTGGTAAACGCACATTTCCTAGAATAGATTTCCAATTTTGGTGAGTTTCCATATGATAAATTAAGGAAATACTTAAAATAGAACCGGAATGAAATGGAAATGATACAGGAGGAAAAATGATGAAGATCGGCATACCTAAAGAAATTAAAAATAACGAAAACCGCGTGGCCATGACCCCTGCTGGTGTCATTCCCCTTGTTCAGGCGGGGCATGAGGTGTATATTGAGCAGAACGCAGGGGAAGGATCGGGTTTTCCGGATCATCAGTACATGGAAGCAGGTGCGAAAATCGTTGCTTCACCAGAAGAAGCCTGGGCGCCCGATATGGTGATGAAGGTAAAGGAGCCCCTTCCATCTGAATACCAATACTTTCGTGAGGGGTTAATTTTATTCACCTATCTGCATCTTGCTGCTGAATCAGAGCTTACCCGTGCACTGATTGACCGGAAAGTAGTTGGGATTGCTTATGAAACGGTTCAGCTTCCAAACCGCTCATTGCCTCTTTTAACACCGATGAGTGAAGTGGCCGGAAGAATGGCTTCACAAATTGGCGCGCAATTTTTAGAAAAACCAAAAGGCGGAATGGGTATCTTATTGTCAGGAGTACCCGGAGTGAAGCGCGGGAAAGTGGCCATTATCGGAGGCGGGGTAGCCGGAACGAACGCTGCCAAAATCGCCGTCGGACTTGGGGCCGATGTTACCATGCTCGATGTAAACCCGGACCGTCTGCGCCAGCTGGATGATATTTTTGGAAAAGAAATCACCACGCTCATGTCAAACCCCTACAATATTGCTTATGCTGTCAGTCAGTCAGATCTTGTGATTGGAGCTGTGCTGATACCGGGGGCAAGAGCTCCAAAGCTTGTGTCCGAGGAAATGGTCCAAAGCATGACTCCGGGTTCAGTCATTGTCGATATTGCAATCGATCAAGGAGGTATTTTTGCTACCACAGACAGAATTACCACTCATGATAATCCAACATATGAAAAGCATGGCGTCCTTCACTATGCTGTGGCCAATATGCCTGGTGCTGTGCCAAGAACTTCAACGATTGCTCTGACAAATGTAACTGTTCCTTACGCAGTGCAAATCGCAAATAAGGGTTACAAAAAAGCATGTCTGGAAAATGAATCGCTTTTAAAAGGACTCAATACATTAAACGGTTTTGTAACCTATGAAGCAGTGGCGGAATCTCATAGATTAGCCTATTCTGATGCGAGAGCATTGCTGGGTGAATAATCGAGTACAGCGGACATTGAAAAGAATGTCCGCTTTTTCGTGCCTGCTTGAAGGTTATAATGTGACATCAATGGTCATTTTTAGTACGATAAAATTATCAATGGATTGGGAGTGAGAAAATGAAGGTTTCATACCATGGACATTCAGTTGTGAAAATTCAAACGGATACACATACGATTGTCATTGATCCATTTATTAATGGAAATGGCCAGACAGACTTGAAGGTTGAAGATTTAAAAGTTGATGTTATATTACTGACACACGGTCATAATGACCACGTCGGAGACACCATTCAGCTTGCGAAACAAAACAATGCCCTGGTTGTTGCTCCTTTTGAACTTGCTACATATTTGGGATGGAAAGGATTAAATGTCCATCCAATGCATATTGGCGGATCGCACACATTTGAATTTGGAACGGTTAAATTTACTCAGGCATTTCATGGTTCAAGCTATGAAGAGGAAGAGGAGCAAAAAATCGTTTATACTGGCATGCCAGCTGGGATTCTCTTTAAAAATGATGGGAAAACGGTTTACCATGCAGGGGATACGGCGCTCTTCTCAGATATGAAGCTTCTGGGAGAATTTGAAGATCTTGATCTGGCCTTTTTGCCGATCGGGGATAATTTTACAATGGGACCAGAGGATGCTGCAATTGCTGCAAAGTGGATCAAAGCAAAAACGGTTGTTCCTATGCATTACAATACATTCCCTGTCATTGAACAGGATCCAAAAGAATTTGTCAGCAGACTCTCCGGCAATACCGGAAAAGTGATGGAAGCTGGAGAATCTATTAAACTATAAAACGCAGGCGGGGGTTATTCCTCCGCTTTTTCTATGTCAATTTTTCTTCTTTTAAATCCCCGGTGTTTCGCATGAATGAGAGGACCATCGCATAAAATGAAACAAGCTGTAAAAAGGAGTTGGTCTATAATGCGTATTCTTTATATCTTATTTGCCGGAGCCATTGTCTATTTTGCATTGCCCCGTCTGGATTTTTCAAGCAGCAGTTCTTTGGAAAGCTTCTTTTCTCTAGTTTGGCTGATCTTTGCTTTATGTGTGATTGGCGGCAATATGACGGGGCTGATTTATGCTCCTAAAAAACGTTCTGCAAAACGTGCAGCTGTGCGCAAGTACCAGGCAAAAACTAAGCAGCGTGCAGCAGCTCGTTGATATAAAGCGTTCACACCCTTATAATGAAATTGGAAGATAAGAATGGCTGATGAAAAAAGGGTGAAGAAGCTTGGCAACAAAGCATGAACAAATATTGCAGCATATTGATTCCCTCCCGATCGGGGAAAAGATCTCGGTCCGGCAGATTGCAAAAGATATGAGTGTGAGCGAAGGTACAGCTTATCGTGCAATAAAAGAAGCTGAAAATAAAGGGTATGTCAGCACGATAGAGCGCGTTGGAACAATACGGATTGAAAAAAAGAAAAAAGAAAACATCGAAAAACTCACATATGCTGAGGTTGTAAATATTGTTGATGGACAAGTTCTTGGAGGCCGTGCCGGACTTCATAAAACACTGAATAAATTTGTCATCGGCGCAATGAAATTAGAAGCAATGATGCGTTATACAGGCGCAGGCAACCTGCTGATTGTAGGGAACAGGACGAATGCTCATCAGCTTGCAATAGAAGCGGGTGCTGCCGTTCTGATAACAGGCGGCTTTGACACGGACGACCATGTCAAGAAAATTGCCGATGAAGCAGAGCTTCCGATTATTTCAACGAGCTATGACACCTTTACTGTTGCAACCATGATCAACAGGGCCATTTACGATCAGCTTATAAAAAAAGAAATTGTTCTTGTAGAGGATATTTTAACATCGCTTGATAAGACCGTATGCCTGAAAACGACTGATCCTATTGAAGAATGGTATCAGCATAACTATAAAACAGGCCACGGCCGTTTTCCTGTTATCGATCATAATTTAAAAGTACAGGGAATGGTTACATCAAAAGATGTGATGGGATATGAGCGCAATGTTTCTGTAGAAAAAGTGATGACGAAAAACCCAATTACCGTTATCGGCAAAACCTCCGTAGCATCTGCGGCACAAATGATGGTCTGGGAAGGCATCGAAGTCTTGCCTGTCGTTGATCAGAACAATCGGCTTGAGGGAATGATCAGCCGTCAGGATGTGCTTCAGGCGCTGCAAATGATTCAAAGGCAGCCTCAAATAGGAGAAAAACTGGATGATATTGTGACAAACCAGTTTGTAGTGATTGCCGAGGATGCTAAAAAGGCGAATGTATATCGCTTTCAGGTCAGTCCGCAAATGACAAATCATCTTGGAACGATTTCTTATGGAGTGTTTACAACGGTTGTCACAGAAGCAACAAATCGCTATTTGCGCACACAGAAAAAAGGCGAAATTGTTGTTGAGAATATTACGATTTATTTTATGAAGCCTGTTCAGATGGACAGTATGCTTGAGGTTCATCCGAAAATACTGGAAGTCGGACGCAAATTCGGAAAAATAGATGTAGAAGTGTTCAGCAATGGAGTCGTTGTCGGGAAAGCGATGATGATGGTTCAGCTTATAGAGAGAAGTTAAAAAGAAGGCTCTTTTCGTAAACATTGTTGCTTTTAGACTACATGTTAAATACCTTTAGTGGATCTACGCTGCAGGCATTTGACTCCTGCGGGAAATAGAGGGAAATGGGAGACCCCGCAGGCATAGCCGAGGGGTCCCAGCCGGACCGCGGAAAGCAAATGCCTGTAGCGGAAAGCAACGGACAACATTTATAATCGAAAACAAACAAAAAGAAAAAGGACGGTCATCCGTCCTTTTTCTTTTTTAAAAGATAAGAAAGTATAAAATTTTGTGCTTCGATGTCTAGCTCCACCGCCCAACTCCTCGGCCAGAACGGATTCGCCAGTAAAGGCAAAAAGCGCCTTTACTGGCGGATCCTTATCTGTCTGTCGGAGCTAAACGGGCGCTTGCGCTTTTCTTATCAGCCTTGCTTGGATTCCTTAAGAGCAAACGGCAAATAATGTTTATAGGCTTTATATCCTGCCCAGCTGCTTGCGAGTCCGACAATCATAAAAATGATTCCAACGACTAATGATACGGTTGAATGAAAAAGAAATAATTGATTGAGTCCAAAGAAAAAGACGAAAATTCCAAGGGCAATGCTTGACTTTGCAGAGAGCCATTGCTTCTCCATAGGCTTTTTTGTTCTGTAGAATTTGACTTTATAGAAGAGATAAAAGGAAAAGGCAAAGATGATCAGAATTACGAATACAGGCATTAAGTAAAACCTCCATATTAAACTTACATCCTCTATTTTAATCATTCTTGCAGTGAATTGCCATAACCAAAAGAGAAGATTCGCTTTTCTGCACGATGGTTTTTATGATTTAATTAGTCTATAAGCAGGTATGCAAAGGAGATTACATATGAAAAGTGAAATACTGTCAGCCATAAAAGAATATCAAACGATCATTATCCATCGGCATGTGCGGCCTGATCCGGACGCATACGGATCTCAGTGCGGGTTAGCTGAAATCATCAAAGCATCATTTCCTGATAAAAAAGTATTGCTCGCAGGGCTTGGGGAGCCGACTCTTGAATTTTTGTATAAGATGGACACTATTGCAGACCGGGATTTTGATGGCGCTCTAGTGATTGTCTGTGACACAGCCAATCAGGAGCGTGTTTGTGACCAGCGTTACCGTACAGGTGCAAAATTAATTAAAATTGACCATCATCCAAATGAGGATCCATATGGTGATCTGTTGTGGGTGGATACGAAAGCAAGTTCTGTCAGTGAAATGATTTATGAATTTTACCTTTCAGGAAAAGAAGATGGACTTGTTTTGCCTGATAAAGCGGCTCAGCTGATTTATGCAGGCATTGTTGGAGATACAGGCCGTTTTCTTTTTCCGAGCACAACGAAAAAAACGCTGAGGTACGCAAGTGAGCTCGTGGAGTACAACTTTGCTTTCACAGAAATTTACGATGAGTTATATAAGACAAAGGTGAATGCAGCTAAGCTTAGCGGATATGTTCTTCAAAATTTTAAACTTTCATCTTCAGGTGCTGCATCGATGATTCTGACAAAAGAGATTCTTGAAAAATTTGAAGTAAGTGCTTCTGAGGCTTCTCAACTGGTTGGGATGCTTGGCAATATAGAAGGTCTTCGGGCATGGGTCTTCTTTGTAGAGGAATCTGATCAAATTCGGGTGCGTTTAAGATCTAAAGGACCGATTATCAATGAGTTAGCCAAGAAATATCGCGGCGGAGGGCACCCACTTGCTTCGGGGGCATCAATCTATAACTGGGAAGAAGCAGAGCAGGTTCTTGCAGATCTTGAAAAAGTGTGTCAGGCTTAATCAATTATTTAACTGGGATAAACCAATATCCGAATTCGGTTGAATCTTCGTGGAAGGTCAGTCCTTGTGCAAGCAGTTCCTTTTTAATTAATGAAGCTAGTTCAGCAGACTCTGCATAAGCGGAAAAGCCTTCTTTCAGCCGATCAGCTTTTTCACGGGCCATCTTTTTGTGATTTAATACATACATCACATTCCCTCCTTCTAGAAAATGGGTGATTGGGTCTGATGCTATTACCATTTTACCCCATAGATGCGAGGGAGTGCGATGTAATTAATTGAAATTTCAAAAAATAATCCCATTTATTTAGTTGATTCCCTTTTAAAACGATTCATCCGGTTCGGAAGTCCCGGATGCTACTTTGCAAATGCTACTTTAAGCTCGATAAAAAGGGTCGTGTATATGAACATTTCCTCAATTTCCACTTTATATTGTTTGTCGTCAATTTTATAGACCTTATTTTCAATCGCTTTTTTCATCAGCTTCCGGCTTTTATAAACACTTTCTAAATCCTTTGCAATCACGTCAGAAATATCCTCTTTTACATGATCTTGAATCATATAGGTCATAAGCGATGTGAATTGATACCTTTCCCCGTTCACCAGAGTTACATGAATGTTTTGGACCCTCAGTTTTTCCTGATTGATTTTATTGAGCGTCTCAATTTCTTCTTTATAGCTCATATTGGCTTTTTTTAAATCCGAAATTGTATATGCCTGATCTTCAATCTTAGTTGTTAGTTCCTCCTGCCATTCACCGTAAATGTAGAGAAAGATACACCAGCTGACGACAGCGCCGAGAACCATTCCCGCGAAAAGCCGCTGCCAGGAAGGTCTTTTGTATAGAGGCGGAATTCTCATTGCGGCTGCTCCTGTGTCAGCCATGAAATAAGGAGCCAGCCTGTCTGGGCACCGCCCATAGCTGAAATAATAAGCAGAATCTGTTTGATGACATCCCGTGTTTCGCCTTCGAAAAATCCTCTTTCAAAGCTGTAAAACGTATCAAACGTACCGCCGATTGCAGCAACAAGCGCCCAAATTTTCAATCTGTTTGCAAGACTGTAAATGGTTGACAGAGGAGGCTCCCCGGCTAAATATGCTCCTACGCCGCCGATAATTGAACCGCCCAAGATCACTCCAAGCGCTATAAAATAACTATTTATAAAGGCTGGTATAAAAGCTTCTTTAACCTCCATTTTTATCATCATCCCCTTACTGACATGTATATGGACAAACACAGGGAAGTATGTGATGAGAAAGCTTCAATTTGTGTCACTTTTCAAACAGGAATATAATAAAACTATGAGAATGCCAGAAAGGGTGGGAACATAGATTGCCATTTGTTCACCTTCAAGTTCAAAGCGCCTACAGTTTGCTGAACAGCTCAGCAAGAATAGATAAGTTAATCGAAAAAGCAACATCATATCAATTCAAGGCTCTCGCTATTACAGATTTTCATACGATGCATGGAGCGATTGCTTTTTATAAACAATGCAAAAAACAAGGCATCAAGCCAATTATCGGACTGACAGCTTCGGTCATTTTAGAAGAGACCGGTGAGGATTCTGGGTATCCCCTTATACTGCTCGCTAAAAATAATGATGGATACCGGAATCTTTTGAAAATCAGCAGTGTACTGCAAACTAAATCTCCTCAAGGAATTAAGAGCAGATGGCTGAAATCCTACAGCAGCGGTTTAGCGGCCTTTACCCCCGGCAGAACAGGACTTGCTGAAAAGTATATTGGGGAGGGGAAAAGGGAAGAAGCAGTAAAGCTTCTCGAGATGTATAAGAGCTTTTTTAATGAAGGAGACTTCTATTTATCTGTTCAAAAGCATTCTCTTCAAGATGATTACAAAATGACTGAGGAAATCCTCAAGATAAGCCATCAAACAGGTCTTCCGCTTGTAGCAGCAAATGATGTTCATTACGTGGAAAAAGAGGACGCCTTTGCCCATAATTGTTTGCTTTCTATTAAAAATGGCTCAAAAATGGAAGATGACAGCGATTATGCGCTGCCTTCGAATCAGTTTTACTTTAAATCGCCTTCTGAGATGACTGAACTTTTTCAAGATTGTCCTGAAGCTCTGGAGAATACGCTGAAAATTGCTGAAGAATGCAACGTATCTCTTGAACTCGGAAAAACACAGCTTCCGAAATACCCTGCACCAGCCGGCCAATCAGCTGACGAGTATTTGGAAAGACTTTGTCTGCAAGGATTGAAACATCGTTTTTCAGAACCGGAAGATACATATTTTAAAAGGCTTGAGTATGAACTGGATGTTATCAAACAAATGAAGTTCAGTGATTATTTCTTAATCGTCTGGGACTTCATGAAGTATGCCCATGACCATCATATTTTGACGGGGCCAGGGAGGGGATCTGCTGCCGGATCCCTGGTAGCGTATGTGTTGAAAATCACAGATGTAGATCCAATTGAACATCATCTTTTATTTGAGCGTTTTTTAAATCCTGAACGCATCAATATGCCTGATATAGACATTGATTTTCCTGATACAAGACGGGATGAAATGATTGCCTATGTTGCAGAAAAATACGGTTCTATGCACGTTGCCCAGATTGTGACATTCGGGACGCTTGCAGCTAAGGCCTCGCTTCGTGATGTCGGAAGAGTCATGGGGGCATCAGCAAAAGAGGCGGATGTGCTGGCAAAGCTCATCCCTTCTAAACCCGGTACAACGTTAAAGCAGGCTTATTCAGAGTCTAAAGATCTGCAAAAACTTCTATCAGAGTCAGATTTATATAAAAAAATTTATGAAACGGCTCTGAAGATTGAGGGCCTGCCGCGCCATACATCCACACATGCTGCCGGTGTAGTGTTCAGCAGCGAGCCGCTGACTGACATCATTCCCATTCAGGATGGGCATAACGGGATCTATTTAACTCAATTTTCGATGGATTACCTTGAAGACCTTGGATTGCTGAAAATGGATTTCTTAGGCCTAAGAAACTTAACGCTTATTGAAAGAATAACAGGTCTTATTGAACGGAATGAGAAGAAAAAAATCGATTTCTCCAAAATTTCTTATAAAGATGAAAAGACATTTGAACTGCTCGGCCAAGGAGATACAACGGGGGTTTTTCAGCTGGAGTCTGAAGGAATGCGGAGCGTTCTTAGAAGGCTGAAACCAACAGATCTTGAAGATATTGTGGCTGTAAATGCCCTTTTTCGTCCGGGACCAATGGAAAACATACCTCTCTTTATAAATCGGAAGCATCACAGAGAAAAAATCGAATACCCGCATCCTGCACTGGAGCCTATCTTAAAAACAACCAATGGGGTAATCGTGTATCAGGAGCAGATCATGGAAATAGCCTCAAAAATGGCTGGGTTTTCTTTGGGTGAAGCTGATTTATTAAGAAGAGCAGTAGGGAAAAAAATTAAGGAAATGCTTGATCAGGAAAGAGAGCATTTTGTATCGGGCTGCATCAAAAACGGCTATGATGAAGCTTCTGCAAACAGCATTTATGATTTAATTGTTAAATTTGCAAACTATGGATTTAATAGAAGCCATGCTGTGGCCTACAGCATGATTTCGTTTCAGCTTGCTTATCTGAAAGCCCATTACCCTGTTTATTTTATGGCGGCACTTTTAACTAGTGTGATCGGAAATGATGAAAAAGTCGCTCAATATATTAGAGAGGCCAAGCAGCATGGCGTTGCTGTTTTGCCGCCATCTATTAACAGAAGTGAATATCCTTTTATTGTAGAAAAGGGAAGCATTCGATTTAGTCTTAATGCAATTAAAAATGTTGGAACAAACGCTGTTAAAGAAATCTATCAGGCAAGAAAGAAAAAGGAATTTGCCGATCTTTTTGATTTTTGTGTAAGGGTATCGATGAAAATCGTCAACCGAAAGGTGATGGAATCTCTCATTTTTTCCGGAGCAATGGATGAGTTTGAGGTGGAAAGATCGACGCTGCTTGCAAGTCTTGATTTAGCAATCGAGCATGCGGCACTTTTTTCTTCAGATGATGAAAATCAATATGATTTGTTTTTGGAAGAGGAAGAATTCAGTTTAAAGCCGAAATATATAGAAGTTGAACCATTCAAAATGGAAGAAATGCTTAAATTCGAAAAGGAAGCATTGGGCTTTTACTTTTCAAGTCATCCAGCATCAGCGCACTCGTTCTTATTTAATCGTTTTGGGGTTGTGAAAATCAGCGATGCGAAGCAATTGCTTCATCAGAAGGTGAAGGTCGGAGTATTTATCACAGCAATCCGCACGATCCGGACAAAAAAAGGCGAGGTTATGGCTTTTCTTGCTTTAAGTGATGAGAGCGGGGAACTTGAAGCGGTAGCCTTTCCGGCTGTTTATACAAAAGCCGGGGATATCTTTTCTCAAGGGAAAGTTGCAGTACTGAGCGGAAAGATTGAGAATCGCAATGATCGGCTGCAGCTGATTATATCAGATGCAGAAACCATTCAAGATCTCGAAAAGAGAACGAAAACACTATTCCTTAAAATTGAAGAGTCACATCTGGCTGAGGGGAAACTGCAGACTGTACAAGATACCCTCAAGCAGCATCGCGGCGGCACACCCGTTTTTCTTTATTACGAGAAGGACAAAAGAACCGTCCAGCTGCCAAGAGACTATTTTGTGGATGCAACTGACAGATGTTTGTCGGAGCTTAGAGAACTTTTAGGCAATCAGAATGTGGCAATAAAAGATTAAAAACGTTTAATCGGTGAATCCAAAAAAATACAAGTCTTTACAATAACTAAAATTATGTTATGATTTATTATTGGCTGGAGTGGTCAGACCACCTCCAATATGACCCTAAGGAGTGAGAAGATGTCATTGCGAGAAGAAGCATTACATATGCATCTAATTCATAAAGGAAAGCTAGAATCAAAATCAAAAGTACCAGTCAGAAATGCTAAAGACTTAAGTTTAGCTTATTCTCCAGGGGTCGCTGAACCTTGTAAGGCAATTTATGACGATAAAAATAAAGTGTACGACTATACGATGAAAGGCAACATGGTGGCAGTAGTATCAGACGGCACTGCCGTGCTTGGCCTTGGAAATATCGGACCGGAGGCAGCACTCCCGGTAATGGAAGGCAAAGCAGTCCTTTTCAAAAGCTTTGCGGGAGTTGATGCATTTCCGATTTGTTTGAATACAACAGATGTGGATAAAATTGTAGAGACGGTCAAATTGCTTGAGCCTACATTCGGAGGCATCAATCTTGAAGATATTGCAGCACCGAATTGTTTTGTTATTGAAGAAAGATTGAAAAAGGAAACGAATATTCCTGTTTTTCATGATGATCAGCACGGAACTGCCATTGTTACTGTTGCAGGACTTGTGAATGCACTGAAGCTTGCAGGCAAACAAATGTCGAACATAAAAGTGGTGGCAAACGGAGCAGGTGCAGCGGGGATAGCCATTATCAAGCTTTTATACCGCTATGGCGTGCGCGATATTATCATGTGCGATTCAAAAGGTGCCATTTTTGAAGGACGTTCATTTGGCATGAATAACGTAAAAGCGGAAGTAGCTAAGTTTACGAACCGTGACCGTGCTGAAGGCTCATTGGCAGATGTCATCAAAGATGCCGATGTATTTATCGGTGTTTCAGTTGAGGGTGCATTGACAAAAGAAATGATTGCAACCATGAAAAAGGATCCAATCATCTTCGCGATGGCGAATCCAGTGCCTGAAATCATGCCGAGTGAAGCTAAAGAAGCAGGTGCGATGGTTATTGGCACCGGACGTTCAGATTTCCCGAATCAAGTCAACAATGTTCTTGCATTCCCGGGCATTTTCCGAGGCGCTCTGGATGTGCGTGCTACCCATATTAACGAACAAATGAAAATTGCGGCTGTAGAAGCGATTGCTTCATTAATAAGTGCTGAAGAATTATCCGCGGACTACGTTATTCCGGCTCCATTTGATGCACGTGTAGCTCCTGCAGTTGCTGCAGCGGTGGCAAAAGCAGCGATGGAAACTGGTGTGGCAAGATTAAAGGCTGACCCAAATGAAATAGCTGAAAAGACTAAACAGTTAGCGATCATCGAGACAAAGTGAGTGGTGTACTGTGACTGCACCGAAGTCGAAGGTATATATTGAGATACTTCGTCAAATCAGGTCCATTATCCACGAAGATGGCCTTTCAGCAGGAGATAAAATTCCATCTGAAAGAGAACTCGCTGAACGCTTAAATGCAGGGAGATCATCTGTCCGAGAAGCTCTTCGGGCGCTCGAGCTCCTCGGAATGATTGAAACAAGACGCGGTGAAGGAACTTATATCAAGGATTTCCGTGAACATGGCCTTGTTGAAATTCTCGGCACGTTTATTTTGCAGGATAAGAATGCGATCGCAGATTTGATTGAAATGAACGGGCTGCTGGAATCAAATGCGTTAAAATTATTGCTTGCAAAAGATAATCATGCTGAAGAATTAAAGAATATCGGCATCTCTATTCAGGATCAGAATCTGGGACATGTGGAGATTATGACTAAGTTTATGCAGCTGTCGGACAACTACCTTTTATTCCGGATATGGACGGTCCTGAATGAGTATTTAAAGGTGATCCAGCCGGAGCAGAAGACCAGCAGATCCATCTTATATGAAAAAATAATTGATGGAATCATTTCAAAAGATGAAAAGAAGGTTTTTGATTCTTTTAACAATCTAACAAAGAAAGAAAATGTCGAATAGGACATGACACCTTTTTACAAAAAAATTGAAAATGATTCGGTAAAGTAGATAGATATGCTAAAAGACAGGAATGAATTATTTTATTCAATCAGGCGATCTGTCTAAAAACACCGAATGATGTTCATAGAAAAGGAGGCAACGTTTTGTTAAAGGATTTATTTTCTAAAAAGAATTCAAAAAAGAAGAAATATGCATCCATTCCTTCTGAGCAGGCAAAGCATGATGTGCCTGAAGGAATTATGACAAAGTGTCCTAGCTGTAAAAAGATTATGTATTCTAAAGAATTGAATAAAAACCTGCGCGTGTGCATGAATTGCGGCCATCATCACACCATGACTGCCAGAGAAAGAATTAAAAGCTTGTTTGATGAACATTCATTTACTGAGTTTGATAAGGAAATGGTCTCTGAAAATCCGCTTAATTTTCCTGGGTATATGGAGAAAGTAGAAAAGGACCGCAAAAAAACAAATTTAAACGAAGCAGTTGTAACCGGAGAAGGCACGATAAACGGCAATAAAACTGTCGTTGCCATTATGGATGCAAGCTTCAGAATGGGCAGCATGGGTTCAGTTGTCGGCGAAAAGATTACTAGAGCGATAGAGCGTGCAAATGACCGCGAGCTGCCGTTTATTATTTTTACAGCTTCTGGCGGTGCAAGGATGCAGGAAGGTGTTCTTAGCTTAATGCAAATGGCCAAGACCAGCTCTGCGCTTAAAATGTTCAGTGATAACGGAGGTCTGATTATCTCTGTTATGACGCATCCAACAACAGGAGGGGTTTCTGCAAGCTTTGCTTCTCTTGGGGATTATAATTTTGCAGAACCGCGTGCTCTGATTGGATTTGCAGGAAGACGAATCATTGAACAGACAATCCGGGAAGACCTGCCGGAGGATTTTCAGACGGCAGAATTTCTTTTGAAACACGGCCAGCTCGATGCCGTTATTAATCGATTGGATATGAAGGAGACTCTTTCAAACATCCTCGAACTTCATACATCAGGAGGTGGATCTGCATGGTAGGAGAACTTGAGTTTGAAAAACCGGTAACAGATTTAAGGGAAAAAATTTCAGAGCTTAAAGAATTTACAAAGAATACCGATGTAGATCTATCAGCTGAGATTGTGAAGCTTGAAGGACGTCTTGAAAAGCTTGAAAAAGATATCTATACCAATTTACAGCCTTGGGACCGAGTGCAAATTGCAAGACATCCTAACCG
The DNA here is from genome assembly GCF_009674765.1 of Metabacillus idriensis. Taxonomy (GTDB): domain Bacteria; phylum Bacillota; class Bacilli; order Bacillales; family Bacillaceae; genus Bacillus_P; species Bacillus_P idriensis. The sequence goes on from NZ_WKKF01000004.1 coordinate 223,324, forward strand.
TCCGACAACATTGGATTATATTGAAAAACTTTTCACAAACTTCTTTGAAATACATGGAGACCGCTACTACGGGGACGATGAAGCTATTGTTGGGGGCATCGCAAAATACGATGGACTTCCTGTAACGGTCATTGGCCATCAGCGCGGCAAGGATACGAAAGAAAATATCCGCCGGAACTTCGGAATGCCCCATCCGGAAGGTTACCGCAAAGCACTGCGCTTAATGCATCAGGCTGAAAAGTTCAACCGTCCGATTATTTGTTTCATTGATACTAAAGGAGCTTATCCCGGCAAGGCTGCAGAAGAACGGGGCCAAAGCGAAGCAATCGCCAAAAACTTATTTGAAATGGCTGGATTAACTGTTCCGGTTATCTGTATCGTGATTGGTGAAGGCGGCAGCGGCGGCGCGCTTGCGCTCGGAGTTGGAAATCATATTCACATGCTTGAGAATTCGACTTACTCTGTTATATCGCCTGAAGGAGCAGCTGCTCTTTTATGGAAGGATGCAGGGCTTGCGAAAAAAGCGGCGGAAACAATGAAAATAACAGCGCCTGATCTGAAAAAGCTTGGCGTCATTGATCAAATTATCAATGAAGTTAAAGGCGGCGCACACAGAGATGTTTCTGAACAGGCAAAAAATATTGATAAAATCATTCATGCTTCCCTGAAAGAGTTATTGAAGCTTGATGGACCTCAATTGGTTCAGCATCGCTATGAAAAGTTTAAAAGAATCGGTCAAGTTTCGTTTGCAGAAGAAATACTTGGGGTAAAATAGATTAACGTGTAGCCTTCGAACAGGAAGGCAGCACGTTTCTTTTTTTAAGGGAATATACCTAGAAAATGATGGTAAACGCATACCCCCTGAGCTGATGAGATTATTCGACAAATCGAAAAGGAAGCGTTTACTTTATTTAATTTTCAAAGATTCGCTGAAAACCCCTCAAAACAAGAGGTTTTATTGTATAATGAGAAAGGTTTAAATGTAACGTGAAAATTCGACATTTGTCGTTTCTTGTCTATTGTGTTGCCCATTTCTTCATGTTATTTTAATATCACATACTACTTTGGGGTGAGAAAAATGAAAAAAATCGGCGTATTAACTAGTGGAGGAGATTCGCCTGGTATGAACGCAGCCGTACGCGCTGTTGTACGTAAAGCGATCTATCATGATGTAGAAGTGTACGGAATTTATCACGGTTATTCTGGATTAATTGCTGGACATATCGAAAAGCTTGAGCTTGGATCTGTAGGAGATATTATCCACCGCGGGGGTACAAAGCTCTATACAGCACGCTGTCCTGAATTTAAAACAGTTGAGGGACAATTAAAAGGAATCGAGCAATTAAAGAAGCATGGAATAGAAGGCTTAGTTGTCATCGGCGGAGATGGTTCTTATATGGGAGCCAAAAAGCTGACTGAACATGGTTTTCCATGTGTAGGCGTTCCGGGAACCATTGATAATGACATTCCAGGCACTGATTTTACAATTGGATTTGATACTGCACTGAATACAGTCATTGATGCTATAGATAAAATTCGGGATACTGCAACATCACATGAACGTACATACGTGATTGAAGTCATGGGAAGACATGCTGGAGATCTTGCGCTATGGTCAGGTCTTGCAGGCGGAGCAGAAACGATTCTGATTCCGGAAGTGGATTATGATATGGAAGATATCCTTGCACGGTTAAAGCATGGAACAGACCGGGGTAAAAAACACAGTATTATCATCGTGGCAGAAGGTGTAGGAAGCGGAGTCGAATTCGGCAGAAAAATTGAAGAGGCTACTAAGCTTGAAACACGCGTTTCTGTATTAGGGCACATTCAGCGCGGAGGATCTCCTACGGCGTTTGACCGTGTGCTTGCCAGCCGTCTTGGTGCTTATGCTGTAGAATTATTGCTTGAAGGAAAAGGCGGACGCGCAGTCGGCATTCAAAGCAATAAATTAACAAACAATGATATCCTTGAGATTTTAGATACACCGCATACAGTTGATAAGAACATGTATCAGCTTTCAAAAGAATTATCAATCTAAATGATATCTGTTTGGTATCGTTTTCATACCTATTAACAGGAGGAATATAACGAATGAGAAAAACGAAAATAGTCTGTACGATCGGCCCTGCAAGTGAAAGTGTTGAAAAGCTTACGCAATTAATGGAAGCCGGTATGAACGTTTCACGCTTAAACTTCTCTCATGGAGATTTCGAAGAGCACGGAGCTCGCATCAAAAACATTCGCGAAGCATCGGCAAAGCTTAATAAGGATATTGCAATCCTCTTGGATACTAAAGGACCTGAAATCCGCACGCACTCCATGCAGGACGGTGCAATCGAGTTAGTTGCAGGGTCAGAAGTGATCGTGTCAATGACTGAGGTACTTGGAACAGCTGATAAGTTCTCTATCTCATACGAAGGTTTAATTGATGATGTACATGCAGGATCAATCATTTTGCTTGATGATGGTCTGATCGGACTTGAAGTTCTTGAAATGAACAAACAAGCGAAAGAAATCAGAACAAAGGTTTTAAACACAGGTACATTAAAGAACAAAAAAGGTGTCAATGTTCCAGGCGTAAGCGTTAAGCTTCCGGGAATTACGGAGAAAGATGCAAATGATATCGTTTTTGGAATCGAGCAGGGAGTAGACTTTATCGCTGCATCATTCGTACGACGTGCAGCAGATGTTCTTGAAATTCGCGAATTGCTTGAAAAACATGATGCGGGGCACATTCAAATCATCCCTAAAATTGAAAACCAGGAAGGTGTCGATAACATCGACGAGATTCTTGAGGTTTCAGATGGTTTAATGGTTGCACGCGGTGACTTGGGTGTTGAAATTCCAGCTGAAGAAGTGCCATTGGTTCAAAAAGACCTAATTAAAAAGTGCAACGCTTTAGGCAAACCGGTTATTACAGCTACACAAATGCTTGACAGCATGCAGCGCAATCCACGCCCGACACGCGCGGAAGCAAGTGACGTCGCAAACGCCATTTTTGACGGTACTGATGCAATCATGCTATCGGGTGAGACGGCTGCAGGATCATACCCTGTTGAAGCTGTTCAAACTATGAATAACATTGCTTCACGTGCTGAACAAGCTCTTGATTACAAGCAAATCCTTGCAAAGCGCAGTGAACAGGCTGACATGACAATTACGGATGCAATTGGACAATCGGTTGCGCATACAGGACTTAACTTGAAAGCTGCTGCAATTGTAGCAACGACTGAAAGCGGGCATACGGCGAGAATGATTTCAAAATACCGTCCTAAAGCTCCGATCGTGGCTGTTACTTCATGTGAGTCAGTTTCACGTAAGCTTGCTCTTGTTTGGGGCGTATACCCACGCAATGGTCAAAAAGCAGCATCAACAGATGAAATGCTTGATCAGGCAGTACAAGAGTCTCTTCAGTCTGGAATTGTTAAGCATGGTGATTTAGTTGTCATTACTGCAGGCGTGCCAATCGGCGAAACTGGCACTACGAACTTAATGAAAGTTCACGTTGTTGGCGATGTGATTGCTAAAGGACAGGGAATCGGACGCAAAACAGCGTTTGGAAAAGTTGTTGTGGCAAGCTCAGCATCTGATGCTGAATCAAAAATGACTCAGGGTGCTATTTTAGTTTCTCAAAGCACAGATCGTGATATGATGGGCGCATTAGAGCAAGCATCAGCATTAATTACAGAAGAAGGCGGATTAACAAGCCATGCTGCTGTAGTTGGCTTAAGTCTTGGAATTCCTGTAATCGTAGGAGTGGAAAATGCAACTTCTATCCTGAAAGATGGTCAGGAAATCACAGTTGATGGATCACGCGGCGCCATCTATCAAGGTCATGCAAGTGTTCTTTAAGTAAATACAGACAAAAAGAGAAGGGCTTTTCCTTCTCTTTTTTGCATGCATTCCATATACTCTTTATATACGACAAAATGAGGTGCATTAGATGAGATATTTGCTGCCGTTTTTAATCATCATCCCAGCATGTGAAATTGGCATCCTTCTTTTCTCAGGCAAAACGATCGGAATCATTCCAACGATCCTTCTGATCATTGCAACTGGAATAGCTGGAGCATGGCTGGCAAAGAAGCAGGGAATGGAAGCGATCCGAAAAGTTCAGCGTGAAATCAGCTTTGGAAATATACCTGGTGATGCCATAATTGACGGGCTATGCGTTCTCGTTGGGGGCTTGCTTCTATTAACACCGGGTTTTATAACAGATTTAACAGGGTTTGTTTTATTAATCCCTGCAACAAGAAAATTTGTAAAACCGCTGCTGCAAAAGTGGATCAGCAGAATAATCGATCAAAATCGATTTACAATTATACGATAGAACCGCCTGAGCTTTTTGCATCAGCGGTTTTTTCCTGTTTGCCAATACAGAAAAGCGGATTCTTATCTGTTATGCCTGCGCTAAAAGGGAGCTATTTTTTAGCAGTGATAAATGTCCAAATATCTTCAAATACTCCTGCATTGTGAAGGGCATTGAATATGACTAAAGAAACTGGTCCGACAATTAAACCAAGAAACCCAATCAATTTGAAACCTACAAATAACGAAATCAGAGTAGCAAGAGGATCAAGTCCAATCGTTGAAGATAAAATCTTGGGTTCCATCATTTGACGCTGAATCAATATGATCAGATATAAAACACCTAAACCAATAGCAAACGGCAGATCGCCGCTGAATGCTGAGTAAATGATCCACGGGACGAAAACCAGACCAGTTCCCAGATAAGGAAGCAAATCAACAATTCCAATCAGCAAAGCAATTGTAATTGCATAATCCACCCTTAGGAAGAGTAACCCTATTAATACGATAATTGTTGTGATGCTGATTAAAATCAGCTGAGCTTTAATGAAACCAAGCAAGGCTTTTTTTAAATCATCAACAACTGTTCTGCCGCTTTTTCTCGCTTTAAGAGGAAGGTATTTGCGCAGCAGCTTCTGAAATTTGTACCAGTCTTTGCTGATGAAAAAAGCCGCCAGCAAGGAGAAAATCGTCACTGTTGCAGCGTTCGGGAGCCAGCTGATCAACAGCGGAATATTCTCAAGCAGTCCTTTTAAAAAGTCGGCTGCATTTGATCCGATTTTTTCGCCTGCATTTTGAATATTGGCAAGGATCGTGGCCTGCTGACTTGAATCAAGCGTATTAAATAAAGCAGCAATATCTTCATAGATGGGAAGCACACGGTCCCCAATGAATGTCTCAATATAAACCACAAGTGCTTTGAAATGCTCAGGCACGGACGATGCAAGATACGTTGTACCCGTTACGAGTTCAGTGACCAGCAAAGTAATAATGCCTGCGAAAATGACAAAAAGAAAGGCGATAGATAGAAAAACGGCAGCACTTCGGACCATTTTTTTTTCGAGCAGATTGACCATCGGGTTAATGAAGAGCGCAAGGATGAGTCCTATAATAAACGGATAAGTGAGAGCCGAGACATAATAGACAGAGGCGAGCACAGCGGCAATGATGCCTGCAACGGCAAGCGTTCTGACAGCAATTTGTATAACATAAGCATTCAAATGATCCCCTCCTGTTCATCATTCAGATTTTTTATAGGTTAAGATCGTTTATATATTTCGGTACTTGTGTCGAGCAAGAGGTCCCATACTCTTTGCAGAAAAGAAATCTGTATCTGCCGCTGTGCCGGCAAAGGCTTTTGAAAGGAAGTAATAAAATGAATCAACCTGTCCTATTCTTAATCATATTATTGATCGTTGGATTTCTTGCCAAAAATCAATCATTAATGTTTGCAGTCGGTTTTTTACTAGTAGTGAAATTGACCGGCCTTGATACGAAATTGTTTCCTCATATCCAGGCAAAGGGGATAAATTGGGGTGTCACCGTTATTACGATCGCTGTTTTGGTTCCGATTGCTACCGGTGATATTGGATTTAAGCAGCTGACAGAGGCAATGAGATCGTCCTATGCATGGATTGCTTTGGGAGCCGGGATTGCAGTGGCCCTTATTGCTAAAAACGGTTTGACGCTGCTTGCTGAAGATCCTCATATCACTACAGCTCTTGTGTTTGGAACCATTTTAGCAGTGTCTTTATTTGGGGGAGTTGCCGTTGGACCGCTGATTGGAGCAGGAATTGCCTATTTGGTCATGCAAACGGTTAAATTTTTTGGTTAATATAATAAATTCTGATACAATAAGTGAGAAGGCGCCTTTAAAACTCATTTTTCTTCTTAAATATCATTTTTCTGACAAATTTTTTGGTTCTGGAAATTCTTTTCGTTCACAAAAATCAGATAATTGTTTATAATGGGTATAGGCAGTTTCATTCCGCCTTCTTATTAATTAAAGTCACAATTGAAGATAACATTCGATGTGGCTATTATATTAGCTGTAAATGTAAGCATTTTCTTTTTAAAAAATGCTTGTGTATTGAGCAAGCGCTCGGTCGTTTAAACGATTGAAAGATTGGGCAAATAAAAAGAAAAAGACCAGTTTGTCGAATGCTATCTTTTATTGTTGACGAGAAGAGCGGATCAATGGGGATATTTTTGCAAAGGAGAGATTTACATGACAACAACACGGGGTCTAGAAGGAGTAGTTGCTACTACTTCATCTGTAAGTTCTATTATTGATGATACTCTTACATATGCGGGGTATAATATCGATGATTTAGCAGAGAATGCTAGTTTCGAAGAGGTCGTTTATTTATTGTGGCATAGAAAGCTTCCAACGAAAGACCAGCTTGCCGAAATTAAAAAAGAACTTGCTGAGAATGCTGAAATACCGCAGGAGGTTGTTGATCACTTTAAATCATACGATTTAAAATCTGTACATCCGATGGCAGCTCTGCGTACAGCTGTATCTCTTCTTGGCTTGTTTGACAGTGAAGCAGATGTAATGGATCCGGAAGCTAACTACCGCAAAGCGATCCGCCTTCAGGCTAAACTGCCGACAATTGTTTCAGCATTTGCCCGAATCCGTAAAGGACTTGAGCCTATTAAACCAAAATCTGATGCTAGTTTAGCAGCGAACTTCCTGTATACTTTAACTGGCGAAGAGCCGAGCAGTGTAGCAGTTGAAGCTTTCAACAAAGCGCTGGTCCTTCATGCGGATCATGAGCTCAATGCATCTACATTTACAGCACGGGTATGTGTAGCAACATTATCAGATGTTTATTCCGGCGTGACTGCAGCAATCGGAGCTCTTAAAGGGCCTCTTCATGGCGGCGCAAATGAAGCAGTTATGAAAATGCTCAAAGAAATCGGCGATGTTGATAACGTTGAGTCATACGTGCATGAAAAGTTCGCACGCAAAGAAAAAATTATGGGCTTTGGACACCGTGTGTACCGCCAAGGTGATCCTAGAGCGAAACATCTGAAGGAAATGTCTGAAAAATTGACGAACCTGACTGGTGAGCCAAAATGGTTTGAAATTTCTACAAAAATTGAAGAAGTCGTAACAAGTGAAAAATCCATTCCGCCAAACGTAGATTTTTATTCAGCATCTATGTACCACAGCTTAGGAATCGATCATGATTTGTTCACGCCTATCTTTGCAGTCAGCCGTGTATCCGGATGGCTCGCTCATATTCTTGAGCAATATGAGAACAACCGTCTGATCCGCCCGCGTGCAGATTATACAGGTCCAGACATGCAGAAATATGTCCCAATCGAACAGCGCGGCTGATCTCTTTTAAAGATTAGAGGCCTTTTACAGTGAAAACTGGACCGGCCTCTTATTGAAGAATCAGAAACCAGGCGATTCCGCTTTTCTAAGCTGTCTAGCTCCACCGCCTAACTCCTCGGCCAGAACAAAATCCCCCAAAAAGTCAAAACCGGACTTTTCGGGTGATTTCTTATCTGTCTGTCGGAGCTAACCAGGCGGTTCCGCTTTTCTAACTATCATACATAACAGGAGGTAATTATTTTGACACAAGGACAAAAGATTACAGTAACAGATGGAGTATTAAACGTACCTAACAATCCAATCATTCCATTTATCGAAGGGGACGGAATTGGTCCAGATATCTGGGCAGCAGCTTCACGCGTTTTAGAAGCAGCAGTTGATAAAGCATATAATAGCGAAAAGAAAATTGAGTGGAAAGAAGTTTTAGCAGGAGAAAAAGCATTTAACAAAACTGGAGAATGGCTTCCTGAAGAAACACTTGAAGTGATCCGCGAATACTTCATCGCGATTAAAGGACCTTTGACGACTCCAGTAGGCGGAGGAATTCGCTCATTGAATGTTGCTCTTCGTCAAGAGCTCGATTTGTTCACTTGCCTTCGTCCTGTACGCTATTTTAATGGAGTTCCTTCTCCAATTAAGCGTCCTGAAGATACAGACATGGTCATTTTCCGCGAAAATACGGAAGATATCTATGCTGGAATTGAGTATGCTAAAGGATCTGAGGAAGTAGAAAAATTGATTTCATTCCTTAAAAATGAGTTAGGCGTTAATAAAATCCGCTTCCCTGAAACTTCAGGCATCGGTATTAAGCCTGTTTCTGAAGAGGGAACTCAGCGTTTAGTGCGTGCTGCAATCAATTATGCAATTAAAGAAGGCCGCAAATCAGTTACTCTCGTTCACAAAGGAAACATCATGAAGTATACTGAAGGTGCTTTCAAGAACTGGGGCTATGAACTGGCAGAAAAAGAATTTGGAGATCAAGTATTTACTTGGGCTGAATATGACCGCATCGTTGAAAAAGACGGTAAGGATGCTGCAAACAAAGCACAGCAGGATGCAGAAGCTGCCGGCAAAATCATTGTAAAAGATTCGATCGCAGATATCTTCCTTCAGCAGATCTTAACTCGTCCGCGTGAATTTGACGTAGTTGCAACAATGAACTTAAACGGAGACTACATTTCTGATGCCCTTGCTGCTCAAGTAGGCGGAATCGGTATTGCTCCTGGAGCAAATATCAACTATGAAACTGGACATGCTATCTTCGAAGCTACGCATGGCACAGCTCCTAAATATGCAGGACTTGATAAAGTAAATCCATCATCTGTAATTCTTTCCGGTGTGTTAATGCTTGAGCACTTAGGATGGAATGAAGCAGCTAAGTTAGTTGTTGATGCAATGGAACAATCAATCTCAGACAAAGTAGTTACGTATGACTTTGCCCGTTTAATGGACGGCGCTAAAGAAGTAAAATGCTCTGAGTTCGCTGATGCGTTAATCAGCAAAATGTAAGGAAACCAGTAAGGCTATTTTTCTTCTTTGAAAAATAGCCTTATCATACATAGTAAAGGGGATGTTTTGAATGGGAATGAAACGCAAAAAGGTTTCAGTAATCGGTGCAGGCTTTACTGGTGCGACAACTGCATTTTTGTTAGCTCAAAAAGAACTCTCAGATGTCGTATTAGTAGATATTCCGCAGCTTGAGAATCCTACTAAAGGGAAAGCTTTAGATATGTTAGAAGCAAGCCCTGTTCAAGGATTTGATGCTAATATAATTGGAACAAGCGATTATGCAGATACAGCTGATTCTGATATTGTCATCATTACAGCAGGCATCGCCCGCAAACCTGGTATGAGCCGGGATGACTTAGTTCAAACAAACCAAAAAATTATGAAAAACGTTACAAAGGAAATTGTGAAATACTCTCCAAATACAATCATCATTGTTTTAACAAATCCTGTCGATGCTATGACATACACTGTGTATAAAGAATCAGGATTCCCGAAAAGCCGTGTCATCGGACAATCAGGCGTACTTGATACAGCCCGTTTCCGTACATTCGTAGCACAAGAGCTGAATCTTTCAGTGAAAGATGTAACAGGTTTTGTACTGGGCGGACACGGAGACGATATGGTGCCGCTCGTGCGCTACTCATATGCAGGCGGTATTCCCCTTGAAACATTAATCCCGAAAGACCGTTTAGAAGCAATAGTTGAGAGAACACGCAAAGGCGGCGGAGAGATTGTTAACTTATTAGGCAATGGCAGCGCGTATTATGCTCCAGCAGCTTCATTAGTTGAAATGTCAGAAGCGATCCTTAAAGATCAGCGCCGCGTAATCCCAGCGATTGTTTACCTCGAAGGCGAATATGGCTATAAAGGAATTTACTTAGGCGTTCCAACGATCCTTGGAGGAAACGGGCTTGAGCAAATTATTGAGCTTGAATTAACAACTGACGAAAAAGAAGCTTTAACAAAGTCTGCAGAATCTGTAAAAAGCGTCATGAAAGTTCTTACTTAATAACTCTGGAGTTGGAGAGAGATCTCCAGCTTCTTTGCGAAAGAAATTGTAAACGTTTTCACTTTTGGAGGTGACCGAAAATGCTGCTTGGCAAAAAAAGAAAACTTGGGAGACAAATCGATGAAATCACTACAGGAGAAAAATTAACACTTACTGAGAAGATTGAAGATAAAGATCTGCTCCTGTATCTTGGTCTGACAAATGATGCAAACCCGCTGTACATTCAGCATGACTATGCCTCATTAACACCTTATGAAAAACCGATTGTACCAAGTATCATGCTTACAGGAATTATTACTTCTGCTGTTTCTAAATATTTACCGGGACCAGGAAGTCACATTCTGCAGCAGAATCTTTCGTTTCCTCTGCCAGTTTATCATTACAGCATGATTCAATTTTTCTTTGAAGTCACAGATGTTAATAAAGCAGAGAATCAGATTACCTTGCGTGTAGAAGCACAGAATGAAAAAGAAGTGACTGTTATCGAAGGATCGATCATTGTTGTACCGCCTGTTCAGCTTTCTTCAATGGACGGGCATGCTCTTGAAAATTTTTAAACCTGTCATACCAGTGTCCTACAGCGGATGCTGGTATTTTTTTTTTAGGAGCGGTTCCTTTTGTTCTGCTAAGAATACGATAGGAATTTGTCTGCTTTTATTGGTCATTCTAAAGAATAGTAACCTGCCTGATTAGAGGAGGATTTGTATGATCTGAAAGAAAACATTTGTTCAATTGCATCTATCCTCTATAATGGAGATATAAAAAGAGATAAGCGATTTGGATTGTTTGGGGTAAAACTATTTGGTGGAGGCTTATATGAGTAAGAAAATTCTGGTCGTAGATGACGAACAATCAATTTTAACCTTGCTTCAATACAATCTTATTCAAGCGGGTTTTGAAGTAATTACAGCAATTGATGGAGAAGAAGGTCTTGAAAAGGGGCTGAATGAGTCACCAGATCTAATGGTGCTCGATCTCATGCTTCCAAAAATGGACGGCATAGAAGTATGCAAACAGCTTAGACAAAAGAAAATCATGGTGCCGATTCTCATGCTAACAGCTAAAGATGATGAATTTGATAAAGTTCTTGGCTTAGAACTTGGCGCAGATGATTATATGACAAAGCCTTTTAGTCCAAGAGAAGTTGTTGCGAGGGTAAAAGCAATTTTAAGAAGAACACAGACTTCATCTGATCCAGAAATTAAAGAGCTTGATACTTCTGAAAGAATGATGATTGGAGATCTGAAAATCCTTCCGGAACATTACGAAGCCTATTACGGGGATGAACGTCTTGAGCTGACTCCTAAAGAATTCGAACTTCTTGTTTATTTAGCCAGACATAAGGGCCGCGTGCTGACAAGGGACCAGCTGCTGAGCGCTGTCTGGAACTATGACTTTGCCGGAGATACACGAATAGTCGATGTACATATCAGCCACTTGCGTGAAAAAATTGAGCGAAACACAAAAAAGCCGCTCTACATAAAAACGATAAGGGGACTGGGATACAAGCTCGAGGAGCCTAGAATGGATGAATAGGTTTCGTTCACGCCTGATCTTTGCTCTTATCACGCTGATCATTGCGGTTTTAATTGGCCTTGGGCTGCTTCTTGGACAAATATTCGGCAGTTATTATATGAATTCCTTTCAAGAGCGGATAAAAGAAGAGGCAAAAATAACGGAACTTTTGATTCAGGAAAAGGGATTTACTTCACCTAATTTCGATTCGTTTCTTAAAAACTACAGTGAAACAATCAAATCTCATATTACAATTTATGATCGAAACGGAAATGTATTAAAGGATGCCGGGCCTTTTCAGCAGGATCATGAGGCAATTGCGAAAGAAATTCTCATAAAACACCGCAATTCCAATAAAGGATTCAAACTCAATATCGAAGAAGAAAATCTATATTTCTATGGTTTGCCTTACATTGAGAATGATGTGAAGCAGGGCTATATTATCCTTAGCTCAACAGAAAACTCCTTAAAGAAAATCAATCAGCAAATATGGGGGCTTCTTATTGCGAGCCTTGGTTTGGCTCTTCTCGTTATTCTCCTGCTTGCTGTAAGGATTACTTCCCGTTATACAAAACCGATTGAATCCGCCACAAATGTGGCTATGGAGCTTGCAAAAGGCAACTATAAAGCGAGAACGTATGAAGATCATCTTGATGAAACCGGCATGCTCAGTCAATCCATCAATGTTCTGGCAAGAAATCTTCAGGATATGAACCGTGCTCAGGAAATGCAGCAGGATCGTCTTCAGACACTAATAGAAAACATGGGCAGCGGCTTGATTTTGATTGATGGCAGAGGATATATTAATCTAGTCAATCGCGCCTACAAAGAATTATTCAATATTGAATCCACCGACTTTTTATATAAGCTTTATTATGAAGCATTTCAGCATAAAGAAATTGTTGATCTGGTCGAGCACATCTTTATGACCGAAATCAAGGCGAGAAAACAGCTGCATCTTCCTCTTAAAATAGAGCGCAGGCATTTTGAAGTATACGGTGCGCCGATTATTGGCACCAATGATGAATGGAAGGGCATCGTTCTTGTTTTTCATGATATTACGGAACTGAAAAAGCTTGAGCAAATGAGAAAAGACTTCGTTGCAAATGTATCTCATGAGCTGAAAACGCCAATTACATCCATTAAAGGCTTTACAGAAACGCTGCTTGACGGTGCACTCGAGGACAGGCAGACCCTGGAGTATTTCTTATCCATTATTCTTAAAGAAAGTGACAGACTGCAAACCTTGATTCAGGACTTGCTTGACTTATCAAAAATAGAACAGCAGGGCTTTAAGCTCAATCTTCAAAACTGCAATGCAAAGGAAATCCTTGAAGAAGTCATTATCATTCTTAGAAGCAAAGCAGATGAGAAAGAAATAGAGTTATCACTTCATGTAAATTCCGATGAACTGTATGTGTTTGGGGATGTTTATCGTCTAAAGCAAATCTTTATTAATCTTATTAGCAATGCCTTGAACTATACGCCTAAAGGCGGTAAAGTCCAGGTGTTTCTAAAAGACGGTGAAAGTCACGCAGCATTTATTGTCAGTGATACAGGAATTGGAATTGAAAAAGAAGAAATTCCAAGGATTTTTGAACGTTTTTACAGAGTAGATAAAGCGAGAAGCCGAAATTCGGGCGGAACGGGGCTAGGACTTGCTATTGTTAAGCATTTGGTTGAAGCGCATAAGGGGCAGATTTTTGTAAACAGCACAGTAGGTGAAGGAACCACTTTCACAGTAAAGCTGAAGAAAAATCATCATTTGGAGTAGGTTTACATTATATTTACATCACATTTAATTTTGCTTAATAAAGTGCTGATAATATAATAAGTGAAAACCCCTTCATCCAAGGAGCCAATCTTTTGGACGAGAACATTCCCTGTTCTCGTCCCTTTTTTTGTTCTAATGTTTAAAATACTTCCAAAAAAATGAAACCTTTTCACCGGAGCTGCGTAAATATTTGTGAAGGGAAAAAGGGGGCATAGAAATGATCAGCATCAAGCGCATTTATACAATAATCGGAGCTGTCTTATTAGTTATTGTTCTAGCTATTCTAGCATTTACAACCTGGTATACGGTGGATGAATCAGATCAGGCTGTAATTATCACATTTGGCGAAGTGGAAGAAGGCATCAGTGAACCCGGGCTTCACTTTAAAATGCCATGGCCAATTCAATCTGTAGAAAAACTGTCAAAAGAAACATTCAGTCTTCAGTTTGGCTATACAGAAAAGGATGGAGATGTAAAATCATTTCCAAAAGACACAAAAATGATCACTGGTGATGAAAATATTGTTTTAGCTGATATGGTTGTGCAATGGAAAATAACCAATCCTGAAAAATATTTATTTAACTCGGAGGATCCTCAGGAAATATTATATGATGCAACATCTGCATCTTTAAGAAGTATTATCGGAAGTTCAATTATTGATGATGCACTTACATCCGGAAAGGTAGAAATTGAGGAAGATGTACAGGAACTGTTAATCTCCCTTGTTGAAAAATACGATATCGGCATCTCTATACTTGCAGTAAAGCTTCAGGATGTTGATCTGCCGAATGATGAGGTCCGCAAAGCCTTTACAGATGTAACAAGTGCACGTGAAACAATGAACACTAAAATAAATGAAGCAAAAAAATATTCAAATCAGCGGACTCAAGAGGCAGAGGGAGAAAAAAATGCATTAATGTCAAAAGCTGAAGGGGATAAAACGGCAAGAATTGAGAAAGCACGCGGTGAGGTTGCTACATTCAATGCTGTTCTGGGAGAATATCAAAATGCTAAAGGGATTACGGAGAAACGTTTGATTCTTGAAACCATCGATCAAGTGCTGCCGGGAGCAACTATTTATTTCATGAAAGATGACGGCAGCACAATGAAGTATTTCCCAATTGGCGAAATGCAAAAGAAAGCAGAGGCAAAGCCAAAAGCAGCAGATGAAGAAGGAAGTGATAAAAATGGCCAATGATAATCTAGTCAAAATGAAAGATCAGCGCAAAGATTTCAGCGGATACCGAAAATATATCCGCACTGGGATCTGGCTTATTTTAACGCTCATCCTTGCCATGGTCCTGCTTACAAATCTGTTTGTCGTGAAAGAAAATGAGTACAAAGTAATCCGCCAGTTTGGGGAAGTTGTTAAAATTATTGAAAAACCTGGTCTGCATATTAAAATACCATTTGTCCAAACGGTATCTTCCATTCCAAAATACCAAATGACTTTTGATGTAGAAGAGGCAGAAATAAACACAAAAGATAAAAAGCGGATCTTGATAGACAACTATGCTGTGTGGAAGGTAGATGACCCGAAAAAATTGATTGCCAATGCAAGAACGCTTGTAAACGCTGAAACAAAGATGGCAGAATTTACGTTCTCAACCGTTCGTTCTGAGCTTGGTAAATTAAACTATGATGAGATCATCAACGATGAAAAATCATCCAGGGGAAGCATTAACGATAAAGTAACGGAGATTGTGAATTCTCTTCTTGAAAAAGACGGATACGGCATCAGTGTAACGGACGTGCGGATTAAACGGACAGATTTGCCGGAAGATAATGAGGAATCGGTTTACACCAGAATGATTTCAGAGCGACAGTCAACGGCACAGGAGTATTTATCCATGGGAGATGCACGAAAAAATACGATCATTGCAGAGACAGACAGGGCTGTAAAAGAAATGCTTGCTAAAGCAGCTGCAGACGCAGACGTCATCCGAAGCCAGGGTGAAAAGGAAGCAGGTAAAGTTTACAATAGCTCTTATTCAAAAGACCCAGCATTCTATGAGCTGTATCGAACACTCGAATCCTATAAGAAAACAATCGGCAATGAAACAGTCATCATCATGCCGTTTGACTCCGAATATGCCAAAACATTGATGGGTGAGACGGAATAAACCTAATCAGCTAAACAGAAATAATAAGCCCTTGATTTTCTTTCTTTCTGCCTCTCATGGTAGAATAGAGAAAGATAAATCATGGGTTTTTTCTTATGAAAAACGTATGAATAAGGTGTATTTCTTACATACAGGAGGTTCGGTTGAATGACAAAAAAACTCGTTCTCATTGACGGGAACAGCATTGCCTATCGCGCTTTTTTTGCCTTGCCATTGCTGAATAACGATAAAGGCGTACATACGAATGCTATATATGGATTTACTATGATACTTATGAAAATACTTGAGGATGAAAAACCTTCACACCTTCTTGTTGCATTTGATGCAGGGAAAACTACTTTCAGACATGAAACGTATAAAGAATATAAAGGCGGAAGACAGAAGACCCCGCCTGAGCTCTCGGAGCAGTTTCCATTTATCCGCGAGCTGCTGGATGCCTACAGCATATCACGCTATGAACTTCCGAATTTTGAAGCGGATGACATTATCGGAACTCTATCAAAGCAAGCTGAACGGGATGGATTTGAAGTGAAGGTCATCTCTGGTGATAAAGATTTAACCCAGCTTGTTTCAGAGCATATCACGGTTGATATAACGAGAAAAGGAATTACAGACGTGGATTCCTATACACCTGAGTTTGTTCAGGAGAAATATGGACTTGTTCCGGCTCAGATTGTGGATATGAAAGGATTAATGGGTGACAGCTCGGATAATATCCCAGGTGTACCCGGTGTTGGAGAGAAGACAGCGATTAAGCTGCTGAAGGAGCACGAAACGCTTGAACGTCTCCTCGAATCTCTGGATCAGGTGACCGGTAAGAAGTTAAAAGAGAAGCTTGAAGAAAACAAGGATCAGGCCATCATGAGCAAGGAGCTTGCAACAATCAACTGTGCTGCACCTCTAGAAATAACATTAGCTGATGTGCAGTACGGAGGCTACGATGTAAAGAATGTTGCAGGGATCTACAAAGAACTAGGGTTCAATTCATTGCTGGATAAGCTTGGAGCGGAAGCAGAGATTGAGGAACAGCCAATTGAGGATGTCCAATATGAAATCGCAGAAAACATAACAGATGATTTGCTTACAGATGAAGCTGTTTTAATCGTTGAAGTATTGGATGAAAATTATCATAACAGCGACATTATCGGTCTTGCGATCATAAATGAGAACGGAAACTTTTACGTTCCGACTGATCTGGCTTTAACCTCTGAAAAGTTTTCAAAGTGGGCATCAGATCATACGAAGCGCAAAACTGTGTATGATGCTAAACAATCGATTGTGGCTCTTCATTGGCAGGGGATTGATCTGAATGCGGTTGAATTTGATGTTTTGCTTGCTGCATACATCCTCGACCCTTCACAAACGTTTGATGATGCGGCAAGTGTTGCCCGCCATAAAGGCATACATATTGTTCAGTCAAATGAGGCTGTTTATGGAAAAGGAGCCAAGAGGGGAATTCCTGACACAGAAAAACTTGCGGAACACTTAGTGCGCAAAGGCATTGCTCTGCAGACAGTCAGAGAAAAACTGCAGCTTGAGCTGGAAGAGAATGAACAGCTTGAGCTTTATCAGGATCTTGAAATGCCGCTTTCAATCATTTTGGCTGAGATGGAAGCAACTGGTGTAACGGTGGATGTGAACCGTTTAAACGATATGGGGCAGCAGCTGACTGAACGGTTAAAAACTCTTGAAGAGAATATCCATCGCTTAGCCGGTGAGGCGTTCAATATTAATTCTCCGAAGCAGCTTGGAGTCATTTTATTTGATAAGCTTCAGCTTCCTGCAGTTAAAAAGACGAAAACCGGCTATTCTACATCGGCTGATGTCCTGGAAAAACTTGCGGATAAGCATGAAATCGTTCAGGAAATTCTTCACTACCGTCAGCTTGGGAAGCTGCAGTCAACCTATATTGAAGGATTGCTTAAAGTTGTTCACCGCGACACAAATAAAGTTCATACAAGATACGTTCAGACATTAACGCAGACTGGGCGGTTAAGCTCAACAGACCCGAACCTGCAGAACATTCCAATCCGATTAGAAGAAGGGCGGAAAATTCGTCAGGCCTTTGTTCCATCTGAATCAGACTGGGTAATGTTCGCTGCTGACTATTCTCAAATTGAGCTCAGAGTTCTTGCCCATATAGCAGGAGACAGCAATTTGATTGAAGCCTTTCAAAATGATCTGGACATTCATACAAAAACAGCAATGGATGTCTTCCATGTTGAAGCTGACGCCGTGACTTCCAATATGAGAAGACAGGCAAAAGCCGTAAACTTTGGAATCGTCTACGGAATCAGTGATTATGGTTTATCTCAAAGCTTAAATATTACCCGAAAAGAAGCGGGGGAATTTATTAAGCGTTACCTCGAAAGCTTCGAAGGCGTTAAAGAGTACATGGAGGAAATCATTCAGGAAGCAAAGCAAAATGGCTATGTAAAAACGCTGCTTCAGCGCCGCCGCTATATTCCTGAGATTACAAGCAGGAATTTTAATGTGCGCAGCTTTGCCGAGAGAACGGCTATGAATACTCCGATACAGGGAAGCGCCGCTGACATCATTAAAAAAGCGATGATTGATATGGCTGCACAGCTGAAAGAGAAAAAACTGAAAACGCGATTATTGCTGCAGGTGCATGATGAATTGATCTTTGAAGCTCCTAAAGATGAAATTGAAATTCTTGAAAAACTGGTTCCGCAAGTAATGGAGCATGCAGTTGAACTGAAGGTGCCGCTTAAAGTTGATTATTCATTCGGATCATCTTGGTATGACGCAAAATAAGGAAGTGATAGGATGCCTGAATTGCCAGAGGTTGAAACCGTCAGACGGACACTTATTGAACTTGTAAAAGGAAAAACAATCGCCGCGGTTTATATCCATTGGCCTAAAATAATAAAAAGACCCGAAGTGACCGAGCAATTTCAGGATGCTGTAATTGGCCAGACAATCCATGATGTAGGGAGACGGGGAAAGTTTCTTAAATTTTTCCTTGATGACTATGTGCTCGTTTCACATCTGAGAATGGAAGGAAGATACGGCCTTTACAAGGACTCAGACCCGATTGATAAGCATACACATGTTGTATTTGTAATGACAGACGGCACAGAACTGAGGTATAAAGATGTACGCAAGTTTGGAACAATGCATCTTTTTAAAAAGGGAGAGGAAGAACTCGATCTTCCTTTATCTCATTTAGGACCTGAGCCTTTTTCTGAGCATTTTACAGTGAGTTATCTAAGCAAAAAGCTCCAAAAAACAAATCGTAAAATAAAAGTTGTCCTGCTGGATCAAAAAGTGATGGTCGGGCTTGGGAATATATATGTTGATGAGGCTTTATTCCGTGCGGGCATTCACCCTGAACGCCCTTCAAACGAATTGTCGGATGAGGAACTGATAAAGCTGCACCATGAGATTATTCTTACTTTAAGCGAAGCGGTTGAAAAAGGCGGAAGCACCATAAGATCTTACGTCAACACGCAAGGACAGATTGGTATGTTCCAGCTTGAATTGTTTGTTTACGGAAGAACGAATGAACCGTGTAAAGTTTGCGGAAAAACACTAATCAAAATAGCTGTAGGGGGCAGAGGAACACACTACTGTGAAAACTGCCAGCGATAAGACTTTAACAACTCATAGGCCATTGTCATATACTACCGTAGCTTTTGCGGAAGGGGCATGGTTTATGGTTGCAGCTGCATCACTCTTTATATTAGCATTTGCAGTAAGTTTGGATAGTTTTTCAGTCGGGTTTACCTATGGATTAAGAAAAATGAGCATGCCGTTTAAGTCAATTATTATTATTGCCTGCTGTTCAGCAGTGACTTTGCTTTTAGCGATGGGAGTTGGGCATCTGCTCACGTCCTTTCTTCCTCATAGTCTGACTGCAAAACTTGGAGGCATCATCTTAATTGCTATTGGAGCCTGGGTTCTTTATCAGTTTTTTCGTCCGGTAAAGGAAATGACTCAGGAAGAATCGGAGAAAACTCTGCTCAACTTAGAGATTAAATCGTTTGGCATCGTGATAAATATATTGAGCAGGCCAACTGCGGCAGATATAGATAAATCCGGAACCATTACAGGAATAGAGGCACTGCTGCTTGGTTTTGCGTTATCACTGGATGCATTTGGAGCGGGTATCGGCGCTGCTCTATTAGGTTATTCACCAATAATGACCAGTTTGCTGGTAGCTGTTATGAGCTCATTGTTTGTGGCGTTTGGAATCAAATCGGGCCATCTGTTTTCACGGTTTGCCTGGATGGATAAACTCACTTTTTTACCAGGTGTCCTGCTCATTATTTTAGGCATCTGGAAGCTTTAGGCAAGGGGGATTCAAAGTGACATTGGCGATTGGATTAACAGGAGGCATAGCAAGCGGTAAAAGCACAGTCTCAAACATGTTTAAGGAAGCAAATATCCCGGTAATTGATGCAGATGTAATCGCCAAACAAGTAGTGGAAGCGGGAGAACCTGCTTATCATTTAGTGGTGGAAACATTTGGCCCGAACATCTTAAAAGATGATGGCTCAATTGACCGTGAAAAGTTAGGCAGCATCGTTTTTCAAAATGAAACAGAGAGAGAAAAACTGAACGGCATCGTTCATCCTGCAGTCCGCAGGGAAATGCTGCAGCAAAAAGAGGATGCTGAAAAAAGAAATGAACCTGCAGTAGTGCTGGATATTCCTCTCTTATTTGAAAGCAAGTTATCACATATGGCAGACCTTACGGTTGTTGTTTATGTAGACCCCAATGTGCAGCTCGAGCGGCTGATGAACCGGAATCAATTGACTAAGCAGGAAGCTGAATGGCGGATTCAGTCTCAGCTGCCTTTGAAGGATAAAAAAGAGAAAGCAGACGAAGTAATTGATAACAACGGCTCGCTTCAGTCAACAAAAAAACAATTCGAAGATCTGATGAAAAAATGGAATCTTGCTTCTGAATGAAGCTTGATTCTTTTTTTTTGAAAAAAAACGAATTTAATCATCCTAATAGTGGTTAAATGTGATATACTATTTATGAAATTAAGCATATATTAGTATATCACATAATCCGGAAGGGGTAATGGTATGAAAGCGAAGATTGCCATTAACGGTTTTGGTCGCATTGGGAGAATGGTATTTAGAAAAGCAATCTTTGAAGAGAATTTATCGATTGTAGCGATTAACGCAAGCTATCCGGCTGAGACGTTGGCGCACATGATAAAATATGATACAAATCACGGGAAATTCGAGGGAGAAGTTATTCCATTCGATGATTATTTACTTGTAAATGGACAAAAAATTCAGCTGCTGAATTTCAGAGATCCAAGGGATCTGCCTTGGGGATTGATGGATATCGATATCGTCATTGAAGCAACGGGTAAGTTCAATGACGGCGAAAAAGCCATGTACCATGTACAGGCAGGGGCCAAAAAAGTTGTCTTGACGGCACCAGGCAAAAACGAGGACGTAACAATTGTGATGGGCGTAAATGAAGGGGCTTACAATAATGAGCAGCACGTTATTATTTCAAATGCTTCCTGCACAACTAACTGTCTCGCTCCAGTTGTGAAAGTTCTCGATGAGCAATTCGGAATTGAAAACGGATTAATGACGACAGTGCATGCCTACACAAATGATCAAAAAAACATAGATAATCCACATAAAGACCTTCGCAGAGCAAGAGCCTGCGGACAGTCCATTATTCCTACAACGACAGGAGCCGCAAAGGCGCTGTCGCTTGTATTGCCGCATCTTCAAGGGAAACTGCATGGCATGGCGCTCAGAGTGCCGACACCAAATGTTTCACTGGTAGATCTTGTAGTGGATGTGAAGAGGGATGTAACGGTTGAGGAAGTAAGTTCCGCATTTGTGACTGCTGCAAGCGGACCTTTACAAGGAGTGCTTGACTTCACGACAGAACCGCTTGTTTCCATCGATTTCAACACAAACCCTCATTCTGCAATCATTGATGGTTTATCAACAATTGTGATGGCGGGCCGCAAGATAAAAGTGCTTGCGTGGTATGACAATGAATGGGGTTATTCTTGCAGAGTCGTTGACTTAGTCCAGTTCGTTGCTTCAAAAATGAAGAAGCTGTCTGCAGTTTAATAGGATAATAAAATGAAAACAGGCTGCGCTTGCAGCCTGTTTTTTTGCTGTTTAATAGGCTGTGCTTAATAAAATAAAGTTATTTACGGCAAGCGCTAGTAGCGCTTAGGTCTCCGGTCAGAACGAATCCGTCTGTCGGATCTGACAAAGGCGCTCTGAGCTTTTGTTCCTTAGAATGATGATTAGTTACGCATGAGTTATGTAAATGTCTGGATATTGCCAGTCAATCAGCTTTAACAGGTTATCGCCACCTTAGTATCGTAATCAAAAAAATGGGCTGCTTAAAAAATCAGTTTTGACGGGCTCTGCGGTTCATGTAAGAAAAGGTGCTGTATTTTTTCAAAAAAAGTTTGTTGCAAAAACAAACTAAAGGAAGTATACTATTTTTCGTGAACTTCTTACTAAGCGCGGCCTTGTGGCTACTTAAAGGGTTAGGACCTCTTTGGACTAACTTTCCCCCGTGGTAGTTGAACAATCCATTTGCGAAGAATTCATGTAAACTAATTTTGCTAAAGGGGGATCCATTAAAAATGGAAACAATGGGAAGACACGTTATCTCAGAATTATGGGGATGCGACTTTGATAAGCTGAACGATATGGAATACATTGAAAAGACTTTTGTAAATGCTGCTTTAAAATCAGGTGCCGAAGTACGCGAGGTTGCCTTTCATAAATTTGCTCCACAAGGTGTAAGCGGAGTTGTTATCATCTCTGAATCACATTTAACCATCCACAGCTTTCCTGAACACGGATATGCAAGCATCGATGTATACACATGCGGTGACTTAAATCCGAATATTGCTGCAGACTATATTGCGGAAGCTCTTGGAGCACAAACTCGCGAGAATATCGAAATTCCGCGCGGCATGGGTCCTGTACAAGTTAAACAAGCTCAAGTAAAAGCTCTTTAATGATGAATGATTTTAATGTAAAATAAAAGAGGTGCGAACTGCACCTCTTTTTCTTATGCTTCATATTTATTTTTTGAAATGATAAAAAACTCAGTGCTGACTGCACAATTGATTAAGAATGACAAATTTACATACAGAAAACAATAAAAGGAGCTTTACTTCGACTATGAGCATGCTGCGAAAAATGAAGGTTTTTCTTTCTACAGGTCAGGAAACATCCGAAAATCATTATGACGACGATTTAAAAAGCCATTATTATAAAACAACTGCGAAAAAGGCAATTGAAGCAGTTGAAAATTCATTCAGCAAACAGCCCGGTGCGGCGGTTACGTCTGTATCAGAAGACCGCGGCGAAATCAGCGTTGTAATTGACAAACCGAAAAAAGCGCTGATGATTATCACGATCGTTTCGGTAAGACCTTATGAAACAGCCATTGATTTTAATGTATCAACAGATACTAAATTAGCAAGTGATTTCGGATTCAGCCGTAAGCTGATTATTGATTCCTATGAAAAGCTGAACAAGGCACTGCCTTTTATAGGAACAGGACTGCACTCAATGTGATTCTTGCTGCATATTTTTTATTTTCATAAAATAAAGATACAACCCTGATGCTTTTGGATTGGAGCTGGTAGTATGAAATGTCCAACATGTCAGCATAATGGAACAAGAGTGCTTGACTCTCGGCCTGTTGATGAAGGGAAATCAATTAGAAGACGACGTGAATGCGAGGAATGCCAATACCGATTCACAACCTTTGAAAAAGTAGAAGAAATTCCGCTGATTGTTGTGAAAAAAGAAGGCGTTAGAGAAGAGTTCAGCAAGGACAAAATCCTGCGGGGCTTGATTAAAGCATGTGAAAAACGTCCTGTGCCTCTTCCGAAATTAGAGGAAATCGTCCAGGATATTGAAAAGGAATTAAGAAATCAAGGAATCTCAGAAGTAAACAGTGAAGATATCGGCGAGATGGTCATGGACAGACTTGCGCATGTTGATGAAGTTGCATACGTCCGGTTCGCTTCTGTTTACCGTCAATTTAAAGATATTAATGTTTTCATTCAAGAGTTATCAGAACTGATTAAAAAGGTGAAATAAAGAGCTCGTGAAGGAATCGCTTCAGGCTCTTTTTTTAACTTATGAAATAGAGGGAAAGTAATGGACAAGCATTGGAATCAGTTATTGCCTGTTGATCGGTATTTGGTCAAAATGAATGGTGTCCTGCAGGATTTTGACAGGAAAGTTTTGACGCTGCTCTATCAGCCGCTATTAGGTGCAAAATGCTATGGTCTTTATATGACGCTTTGGGCGGAGCTTGAACAGGACCGGATGTGGAGCGAGGAAACGACACATCATGGTCTGATGTCCCTTATGCAGAGCAACCTGAGAGAAATCTATGAAGAACGGATTAAGCTTGAGGGGATCGGATTATTAAAGACGTTTCAAAAAGAACAAAGTGACACAAAGCTGTATATCTATGAATTGATGCCTCCCCTGAAGCCTGCTGACTTTTTTCAGGATGGGGTACTGAACATCTATTTATATAATCGCGTCGGGAAAAACAAATACAATCAGCTGAAGAAGTTTTTTGCCGACAGCAGCCTGTCTTCGGATCTCGTTCAAATTACGCGCCCGTTTAATGAGGTGTTTAAATCTCTGCAGCCGAGTGAAATGATTTCGAGACTCACAGATGAAGTGCAGGAAGACCTTGAACCTGAAAAAGGAACAGAATTTTATCATTCTGGAGAAGCGGCATCTCCTTTAATGACAGATGATGTGTTTGATTTTGATTTATTTTTTGCAGGTTTGTCAGAAGCGGTCATTCCTAGAAAATCGATTACGAAGAAAGTAAAAGAAACTATTAAAAAGCTTTCATACTTGTATGGGATTAATGCAATGGAAATGAAAAATGTCGTGATGAATGCCATTGACGCAAATGAAATGATTCAAATTGACAGCTTGAGAAAAGCTGCAAGAGACTGGTATCAATTTGAGCACGGCGAAAAATTGCCTGCACTTGCCGATAAAATCCAGCCTGCTTTTCTAAGGTCTGAAACTTCCCCTAAAAAAGAACTGTCTCAGGAGGAAATGCTGATCAGACAGCTTGATTCGATTTCGCCAAAGCAGTTTTTAATGGATCTCGCAGATGGAATTGAGCCAGCGGCAGCTGATTTGCAGATTGTTGAAGAAGTCATGTTTAAGCAGAAGCTTCACCCAGGCGTCGTTAATGTTTTAATTTACTATGTTATGTTAAAAACAGATATGAAGCTATCGAAATCATATGTGCAGAAAATTGCAAGTCATTGGGCCAGAAAACAAGTAGCCACTGTCAGATCTGCAATGGAGCTTGCAAAGCAGGAGCACAGGCAATACCAGGAGTGGGCAGAAAAGAAAACTGTTTCTAAAACTGGCAGAAAGCTGATAAGAAAAGAGAAGCTGCCTCAATGGCTTAAAGAAGATCTGGAAAAACCTGAAACAAAAGAAGAAATCAACCAAACAGAAGTGGATCTCGAGCGAAAAAGGCTTGAAGAAAAAATAAAACAATACAGACAGCAGCAGTCAGAATAACCTGTGGAGGTGAAATCAATTGGAATCGATTAATAAAACGTTAAGCGGACTTGCTAACCGTGAAGATTTTCAAAAACGGATGAGTGCGATGAAAGCACAAATTATGAAGAATCCAGACATTCAAAAATTTCTGAGTGAACATCGTTTGGAAATTGATGATGCGATGATTAACAGAAGTCTAATCAAGCTGTATGAATACATTGGCCAAAGCAAGCGGTGTGCAGATTGTCCGAGCCTCTCAGAATGTAAGAACCTAGTTGAAGGATATCATCCCAAGCTTATTCTTCAGGGAAAAACGATAGATTTAAAATATGAGGTTTGCCCAATGAAGGAAGCGGAGGATGAGCGTAAGAAACATCAGGCTTTAATTAAATCCATGTTTATTCCCCGTGATATTTTAAATGCGAAGCTTGAAGATATTGATTTAAAAGAAGACAGCAGAATAAGAGTTGTCAATACGGTTCTCAGCTTCAGCGAAGAATATGAAGCAGGAAAGAATGTGAAGGGAATGTATCTGTACGGTTCGTTTGGAGTGGGCAAGACCTATATACTTGGAGCCATTGCAAATGAGCTCGCCAAGAAAAAAATTCCTTCCATGCTCGTCTATGTTCCCGAATTTATGAGAGAACTGAAAAGCTCACTCCATGACAATTCACTTGAAAACAAGATTGATGCCGTTAAAAAAGTGAAAGTGCTTATGCTCGATGACATTGGTGCAGAAGCGATGTCCAGCTGGATTCGGGATGATATATTAGGCTCTATTCTTCAATACCGCATGCTTGAAAATCTGCCGACATTTTTCACATCAAACTTCAGCATGAAAGATCTGCAGAGCCATTTAAGTGTTACACAGCGCGGGGAGGAAGAACCTGTCAAATCCGCACGGATCATGGAGAGAATTAAATATCTTGCCGATCCTTATGAATTAAAAGGCCGAAATTGGCGGGAGAGATAATAGGCGCAGCAGGACACAGTTCTAAAAGGACTGTGTTTTTTATTTTCCCTTAAAAAACGATTCTATTTTACGGTTGTCCGCCATATACATGAAATCAGGTATTGGCTAAAAAGGGGGGACAACCATGATCGAAATATTTTTCAATTCTCCGCATGAAGCAGAAACAGTCCACAATATGCTTGATCATGAACGCGATAAATGGAAAGCTGAGATTGTTAGAATAAAGGAACATGGAATTCAGATTATGAGCAATGATCCAATTGAGATGATTAACGTCCTTCTGATTCCGGTGATCGTCCGCTACATCCTGAAGTACAAAGAATCTCACCTGATGCTGTCCATCATTAAAGACAGATTCTATTTCCAAGAGCCAGAGGAACAGCAGCAAATCATACATATTGCCGAGGCGATTATTGAAGGAGAACGCAGCGAGATTCCGAAAGTTGATCAGCTTCCATTAAGGGAAACTCCGATCTATGAAGCTCTGGCTGAATTTATCAGGCCTAATCTGTCTTTTGCGCTTCCATCCTTTATAAAATTCCGTCTTCACCAGTATGTGGAGCGTTTAAATAAATATATTGAGATTGCCATTGAAGAGTACAAGCTCGAACAGGAATACCAGACATTTATTCAGAGTTTAAGAGATTATGCCATGAACAGAGAAACGAAAGTGAACGTGCTTCATATCGTGCATGAAAAAGAGCTGACAGTTTACAATGAACAGTTTGCAAAACTGAGCCAGGATGAGCTGATGAAGTATATTGACAGGTCCTTTATTCATCAGCATCCTATGTACATTGACGCCTCGCTTTTGGCGCCGCTGGTGTCAATTGCTCCTAACAAAATTCATTTATATACCGATTCTCCAGACTTTGGCATGGTTAGAACCATACAGAATATTTTTTTAGAGAGAGTAAACATTTATCCGAGAAAAATGGCGGGTATTTAAAAAAAAGCTGAATAATCTTGATTTCCCCTGGAAATGATTTTATAATACGTAATAAATACATGATAAGTTATGATGAGGACATGAGAGTGTTATCACGGCGCAAAGAGAGGGAAGTCACGGCTGAGAGCTTCCTGGCATGAATAACCCGCTTACCACCTCTAAACTTCAGCTGTGAAAGGCATGATGCCGAGTAATTGCTGACGGGTATTCCCGTTACAGATTTTTTTGAGCCATTCACTTTACGACGTGAATGGAAACAAGGGTGGAACCACGGCGAATAATCACTCGTCCCTTACTTTAGGGACGAGTTTTTTATTTAGAGATAAGAAAGTATAAAACTTTGCGCATTGGTGTCTAGCTCCAACGCCCAACTCCTCGGCCAGAACGGCTCCGAAAGTATTGGCAAAAAGCGCCTTTACTGGCGAATCCTTATCTGTCTGTCGGAGCTAAACGGGCGCTTGCGCTTTTCTTATTCAAAAATTATTAAAGGAGTGACAAGGATGTCAGACGCTGTAAAAATTTCATTTCCGGACGGAGCTGTAAAGGAATATCAGGCAGGCACAACAACTGAAGATATTGCGGCATCCATCAGCCCGGGGCTTAGAAAAAAATCATTAGCAGGAAAATTCAATGGTGAATTGATTGATTTGAAAACACCGATCGATCAAGATGGAAGCATTGAAATTGTCACACTTGACAGTCCTGACGCATTGGAGATTATAAGGCATAGTTCTGCACACGTGCTCGCGCAGGCTATAAAAAGGATTTACAAAGATGTGAAGCTTGGAATTGGACCGGTCATCGAGAATGGATTCTATTATGACATTGATATGGAACAATCGATTTCTGTTGAAGATCTTCCGGCTATTGAAAAAGAAATGAAAAAAATCATCAATGAAAACATCGAAGTTGTCCGCAAAATCGTTACAAGGGAAGAAGCAAAAGCCATCTATGAAGAGATTGGCGATAATCTGAAACTTGAACTTCTGGATGCTATTCCTGAAGGCGAAAAAGTAACAATCTACGAGCAGGGTGAATTTTTCGACCTTTGCCGCGGCATACATGTTCCTTCAACTGGAAAATTAAAAGAATTTAAACTTTTAAGTGTAGCAGGTGCATACTGGCGCGGAGACAGCAACAATAAAATGCTGCAGCGCATTTATGGCACAGCTTTTATTAAAAAAGCAGACTTAGATGAGCATCTTCGTTTATTAGAAGAAGCGAAAGAGCGCGATCACCGCAAGCTGGGTAAAGAGCTGAGCTTATTCACTACGTCCCAGAAAGTAGGTCAGGGTCTTCCAATCTGGCTTCCAAAAGGTGCGACAATCCGCCGTATCGTTGAGCGCTACATTGTGGATAAAGAAGAGCGCCTGGGCTACCAGCACGTTTACACTCCTGTTCTGGGAAGTGTGGAGCTCTACAAAACATCAGGTCACTGGGACCATTACCAGGATGACATGTTCCCTGCTATGTCTATGGACAATGAGGATTTAGTTCTTCGTCCAATGAACTGCCCGCATCACATGATGGTTTATAAACACGATATTCACAGTTACCGCGAACTTCCGATTCGTGTAGCTGAGCTTGGAACGATGCACCGCTATGAAATGTCTGGTGCACTGAGCGGCCTTCAGCGCGTGCGTGCAATGACACTTAATGATGCACATATTTTTGTCCGCCCTGATCAAATTAAAGATGAGTTTATCCGAGTGGTGAGATTGATTGAAGAAGTCTATAAAGATTTTGGAATCAACGATTATTCATTCCGTCTTTCTTACCGCGATCCAGAGGATAAGGAAAAATACTTTGATGATGATGCAATGTGGGAAAAAGCTCAAAGCATGCTGAAGTCAGCAATGGATGAGCTCGAGCTTGATTATTTTGAAGCAGATGGCGAAGCAGCGTTCTACGGTCCAAAGCTTGATGTGCAGGTCCGCACAGCACTTGGAAAAGATGAAACACTGTCTACAGTTCAGCTTGACTTCTTATTGCCGGAGCGTTTTGATTTAAATTATGTCGGCGAGGACGGCAAACAGCATCGCCCGGTTGTTATTCACCGCGGGGTCGTATCAACAATGGAACGCTTTGTAGCCTTCTTGATTGAAGAATACAAAGGAGCTTTCCCGACTTGGCTCGCTCCGACTCAAGTGCAGGTTATTCCGGTTTCGCCTTCTGTACATCTTGACTATGCGAAAAAAGTTCAAGAACTGCTGCAGGCTGAAGGAATCCGCGTAGAGCTTGATGCACGCGATGAAAAAATCGGCTATAAAATCCGTGAGGCGCAAATACAGAAAACTCCTTATATGCTTGTTGTCGGTGACAATGAAGCGGCGGAGACTGCTGTTAATGTCCGCAAATATGGAGAACAAAAATCAGAGACAATTGCTCTTAAAGAATTTATCGATGGAATTGTTAAAGAAGTGAAGAGGTAAAATCTTCTCGAAAAAAACTATTGCACATCCAGTAAATGTTTGATACAATTCATTTTGTTGCAATAAAACCAGCATGACTTGACAGCGGAAATTTTTTCGTGATATAATTTGCAGGGTAATTGAATAGAAGTTTGTCTTGCAAGCAGAAGCACCCGCTTCTCACCTGATCGACGCATCATTGCAGTCTGCAGGTTTACGACTATATATACTTAGTATACTAAATCGTAGTGTGGGTGTTTTGTGCGCCCACACTTTTTTGTTTTTCAAGAAAGTGTAGCACAAACAATTCATCTGTTCAGTTAAAAATCCTTGGAGGTGGCTAATTATTAGCAAAGACATGATGGTAAACGATGGAATTCGCGCCCGTGAGGTTCGTCTGATTGGTGCAAATGGCGACCAGCTTGGAATTAAATCTCGCCAAGAGGCGCTTGAGATTGCTGCCAGATCGAATCTTGATTTAGTTTTAGTTGCTGCAAATGCGAAACCACCTGTATGTCGCATAATGGACTACGGCAAATTCCGTTTTGAGCAGCAAAAGAAAGAAAAAGAAGCACGTAAAAATCAAAAGATCATCAGTATTAAAGAGGTTCGCTTCAGCCCGACAATTGATGAGCATGATTTTAACACAAAACTTAAGAATGCACGCAAGTTCCTTGAAAAAGGCGATAAAGTGAAAGCT
Organism: Metabacillus idriensis; assembly: GCF_009674765.1. GTDB lineage: Bacteria > Bacillota > Bacilli > Bacillales > Bacillaceae > Bacillus_P > Bacillus_P idriensis. Next base: position 253,483 of record NZ_WKKF01000004.1, read on the forward strand.
TCTATCCGTTTTAAAGGCCGTGCAATCACTCATAAAGAAATTGGTCAACGTGTTTTAGACCGTTTTTCTAAAGCTTGTGAAGATTTAAGTACAATTGAGTCTCATCCAAAAATGGATGGACGAAGCATGTTCTTGGTTCTAGCACCTAAAGTAGAAAAGTAAAGATACGAGGAGGAATACCTTATGCCAAAAATGAAAACTCATCGCGGCGCTGCAAAGCGTTTCAAAAAGACTGGATCAGGTAAATTAAAACGTTCACACGCTTACACTAGCCATTTATTTGCTAACAAATCTACAAAAGCAAAACGCAAACTTCGCAAAGGCACTTTAGTAAGCAAAGGCGACTTCAAACGCATCCGTCATTTATTAGATAATATTAAATAATTCGTTTTCACATAGGAGGGAATTGACATGCCAAGAGTAAAAGGCGGTACTGTCTCACGTCAAAGACGTAAAAAAGTTATTAAATTAGCTAAAGGTTATTACGGTTCAAAACATACATTATACAAAGTTGCTAATCAGCAAGTAATGAAATCATTAATGTATGCTTACCGCGATCGCCGTCAGAAAAAACGCGATTTCCGTCAGCTTTGGATTACTCGTATCAACGCAGCTGCTCGCTTGAATGGTCTTTCTTACAGCCGTTTAATGCATGGCTTAAAGCTTGCTGGCATCGAAGTAAACCGCAAAATGCTTGCTGAGCTTGCTGTAACAGATGCTCAAGCATTTGCTCAATTAGCAGACGCTGCTAAAGCTAAATTAAACAGCTAATCATTGCTGAAAAGGTCATTCTCACCGTCCCGAGAATGGCCTTTTTTCACATTTATTTATAGAAAGGGTGCAAGTTGATGGCGCTTCTGATTGGATATTACATAATACTGAATATTTACGGCTTTTATTTAATGGGAGCAGATAAAAATAAAGCCAAAAAAGGACAATGGAGAATTAAAGAAAACACTCTTTGGCTTATTGGCTTCATTGGGGGTGCGATCGGGCTGACAATTGGAATGAATGCATTCAGGCATAAAACGAAGCATCAATCGTTTGTTGTCGGTCTGCCTGTTTTGATGGTGATTCATCTCGTTCTGATCAGCTATTTTTTATATAAGATGTCATAATGCCGCTATAAAACAGATACAATTTAGTACACACGTTGCTCACAAAAAGTCATCTTATGAACTGCATGAAAGAGGTGAGGACAATCGATCTTGCAACTTCAGCAGTCGTTTCAACGGTTCAGTCAACAGGCTTTCTGGCACCGCTCTTTTTTATCTTTATGCACATCTTAAGACAGTTTTTATTCATTCCTGTGGTTGTCATCTGTATCATTGGAGGAATACTATTTGGAACTCAATTTGGGACCTTTTATTCGATTATCGGGCTGACTGTCGCAAGCATAAGTTTTTATATCCTATCAAAACAATTCCCTTCTTTTTTGGAGCGGTTTTCAGGATTAAGGAAAAAATGGCTTGGTAAATACACGAGACTTTCTGTAGGACAAATAATTGTTCTCAGAATGATCCCGTTCGTTAACTTTTCCATTTTATCATTATGCATTCTTGACCGGTCGACATCATTTAAAGATTACGCAAAGCTTTCTTTTTGGACTCATATCCCTGCAGCCTTTTGTTTTACATCCTTTGGGGCTTACTTTGGAAAATTCTCGCTTATTACAACAATTGTATTAATTGGAACGCTGATTTTATTTGTTTATTTGCTGAGGGAAAAAAGAGTGGTCATAAAATGGAACGATTTCTTTATAAAATCAATGGAAAAGCCGTGACCTCTGTCACGGCTTTTTGCTTTTTAATAATAATTCTTTTACTGGACTTTTCCAATCGAGTGCCGCATGAGGATATTGTTCCCTCACTTTTTCTTCAACAAATTCAAAATCAGAGAGAGAAAGTCCTTGGAGTTTACTTGGACTGCCGGTCCACATAAAGATGGATACAACCTCAAACGCCTGATCTGTTGTTCCAAGGTATTTCTCGCCTTCGAACAAAACACCCTTGTAGGTTAACAAAAAGTTTTTGCGCACGTTGTCACGGTCATCAAGCAGGAAATACTCCTTTTGCTCCTGTGCAAGCTCAAGCTTCCGCTTGGGATTCAGCACATATTTTACAAGAGAATAAAGGACAAAGACAATAAGAGCAAGCAAAAGTAATCGTAACAGGATTACTATCATGGTAGTGCCTCCCAAACGTATTTTGTTACAATACGATTGAAGCATTCATAAAGTTTCAGTTTTTTTTATGTAAGTTCAGATTTATTTTGAAGAAAAAAGGTGCAAGTGTTAAACTTGGCGAGTATAGGAGTGATTACAATGAATTTTTTGAAGCTGTTTGAGATGCAGAATGATCTTGATTCGAAAATTGAAAAACAGCACGGTTTGGAAGAAGAACCGCTGCTTGAAAAGAAAATTTTAGCTTTGCTTGTTGAGGTAGGCGAACTTGCCAATGAAACAAGATGCTTTAAATTTTGGAGTTTAAAGCCTCCGGCTGAAGCAAGCGTTATTCTTGAGGAGTATGTGGATGGCATACATTTCATTCTATCGCTTGGAATTGAGATAGGCGTGACAGATGGTGTTGAGTTTGACCTGGCAGCTGATGAGAATTCCTTAACAGCCCATTTTGTGCTTGTCTATGAAAAAATTGCGCAGTTTGAAAAAAGCCGTTCAGAAGTACACTATCTAGAACTGTTTCGGCAGTATCTTTTGCTCGGAGAAGCTCTTGGATTTTCACCTGAAGAGATTGAGGCTGCTTATGTTAAAAAAAATGAAGTCAACCACGATCGGCAAAAACAAGGGTATTGAGAATTTTTGAATTACTTTCCAGCGTCTAGTATAATAGTAATTAGTAAAAGAGGGGGGTAAACTGATGGTGAAATTAGACGAAACACTGCAGATGCTGAAAGATTTAACAGATGCAAAAGGCATTCCCGGCAACGAAAGAGAGCCGAGAGAAGTCATGAAGAAATACATAACGGCATATGCCGATGAGGTAACAACAGACGGTCTTGGGAGCTTAATAGCCAAAAAAACAGGCAAAGAAGGCGGCCCAAAAATTATGGTTGCTGGACATTTAGATGAAGTAGGTTTTATGGTTACAAAAATAGATGATAAAGGATTTCTCCGTTTTCAGCCGGTAGGCGGATGGTGGTCGCAGGTCATGCTCGCACAGCGTGTGACGATCAGCACCAAAAAAGGGGACGTGACTGGTGTGATCGGATCTAAACCGCCGCACATTCTTCCTCCTGAAGCAAGAAAAAAACCGGTCGATATTAAAGATATGTTTATTGATATCGGTGCCTCGAGCCGTGAGGAAGCGTTGGAGTTCGGGGTCTTGCCTGGAGATCAGATCGTTCCTTATTTTGAATTCACAGTTATGAACAATGATAAGATGCTCCTCGCGAAAGCGTGGGATAACCGCATCGGCTGTGCAATAGCAATTGATGTCCTTAAAGGGCTGAAAGACGCCGATCATCCAAATGTTGTTTATGGTGTCGGAACAATTCAGGAGGAAGTAGGCCTTCGCGGAGCGCGTACTTCAGCACACGTGATCCAGCCTGATATCGGTTTTGGTGTCGATGTCGGGATTGCAGGCGATACACCTGGGATTACAGAGAAAGAAGCTTCAAGCAAAATGGGGGAAGGCCCGCAGATTATTCTTTATGATGCATCCATGGTATCTCATAAAGGACTGCGTGACTTTGTTGTCGGGGTTGCCGATGAACTCAGCATTCCATACCAATTTGACGCGATTGCTGGCGGCGGAACGGACTCAGGAGCCATTCATATGACAGCAAATGGTGTGCCAGCGCTTTCCATTACAATTGCAACGAGATACATTCACTCTCATGCAGCTATGCTTCATCGCGATGATTATGAAAATGCAGTAAAACTGATTACTGAGGTTATTAAACGTCTAGACGAAGAAACTGTTAAAACAATTACCTTCGATTAATCATAAAAAATGCTGGGCAGATTGCCCAGCATTTATTTCTTCTTTAATCCTTCTTCAAGAATTGTCAGCATTTCATTCTTCTCATCCTCGCTTGAATTCTGCCAGATTACCTCGAACAGAACGCCTAAGCCAGGAAGCATTTTTTCTTCTCCGTTTTGAATGGCATCTACAATTGTATCCTCCAGCTGACCTTGATCATTGCCTGATACATTTGAGATAATGGCATTTCTTAAATTTAAATCCATCATTTTCACTCCATATCTTATAATATTTACCTATCCATATCCTGTGTTATTTTGTGTTTTTTATGTATGTTTTATAAGATATAATATAGAAAAGCTGAACAAGTGAAAAAAGTGACTTCAGAATCACCTAATTATATAGAAGAAATGCAGCAGTAAAGGAGCAGTATACTCGTGAAACGAATTGAATCTGTACAAAATCAGAAGGTTAAGCAGTGGCGTAAATTACATACAAAAAAAGAACGTGACATAACAAATACATTTTTAATTGAAGGCTTGCATTTAGTAGAAGAAGCTTTAAAGGATAAATCGGTGATTAAAGAATTGATTATTTCAGAAGAAGCGTCCATCCCAACCCACTGGAATGCGGATGACCTGTCAATTACATATGTCACAAAAGAAATCATGAAAGCTATCTCTGAAACGGAATCGCCTCAGGGCGCAGCGGCAGTCTGTATTCAATCAGAAAAGCACGAAATCACTGCCTGGAAAAAGGTTGTGCTGATAGATGCAATCCAGGACCCTGGTAATTTAGGGACAATCATCCGGACTGCAGATGCTGCGGGCATGGATGGAGTCATTCTTGGTGACGGGACCGTTGATGCATACAATTCTAAAGTAGTCCGTTCAAGTCAGGGATCAATCTTTCACATTCCAATTGTAAAAAGGAAATTGAATGAGGCAATCTCAGAGCTTAAACAGCAAAATGTCTCCATATACGGAACCTCGCTCCAAAATGGTGTTGATTACCGCAAAACGGAAGCAGCATCTTCGTTTGGCCTGCTCATTGGCAATGAGGGAAGCGGAGTAAATAAAGAATATTTACAGCTCACTGATCAAAATCTGTACATTCCAATCCTCGGAAAAGCAGAATCCCTTAATGCAGGAATTGCAGCGGGAATTCTTATGTATCACTGTATAGGGGATCAATAAGAACGGAATTTTCGCAGCTCCTGATTTATTCCGGTGTGTCTGGAAAATAAATTAAGAGTTTTGCTAAAAGAGATCAATTTCCGCTAGATGTTGATTCTGAGCGGAGGCAGATTCCTAGTTTTATGGGGATTTTAGCTTTCAATCTGCTTTTCGGCGGTGTCTAGCTCCGCCTCCCAGCCCCTCGGTCAGAACAAAATCCCCGAAAAAGGCAAAACCGGCCTATTCCGGTGATTTCTTATCTGTCTGCCTTAGTCTGAACAGTCGGCTCTGCTTTTCGGTGTTGTCTAGCTCCGCCTCCTAGTCCCTCGGCCAGAACAAATTCCCCCAAAAAGTCAAACCCGGACTTTTCGGGGGAATTCTTATCTGTCTGTCGGGCCTGACCAGTCGGCTCCGCTTTTCGGTGTTGTCTAGCTCCATCGCCCAACTCCTCGGCCAGAACGGCTCAGTATTGGCAAAAAGCGCCTTTTCTGTCGGATCCTTATCTGTCTGTCTGCGCTAACCGGGCGATTCCGCTTTTCTAGTCTTGCATGAACAATTTCTTTTCATTATAATAAGATACAGTTACATACTCTAACAGCGATGATAGAGAAGAGTAGTTTACGGGAGCGTCAATCAGGGAGAAAATGCCGGTGACTGAGAGCATTTTTTTGACTGCGGTAAATGAATTCACCTCTTTAGCTGGCATCAGGACCATTCGGCTTTTGAATGTAAAGATGTTCCGGATCAATTCCGTTATCTTAGAACGAAGTGAACAGCTTATGTTTTTTTGCTGTTAACAAGGGTGGTACCGCGATATTCAACTCGTCCCTTTTTTGGGCGGGTTTTTTATTTTGGAAAAAAATGAATATTCATTTGAAATAAAGGAGGAAACAGCATGCAGGAACAACTGAAACAGCTTCAGTTAGAAGCACTTGAAAAAATACAAACAGCAAATGATTTAAAAAGCCTGAATGACATCCGTGTCTCATACTTAGGCAAAAAAGGACCGATCACAGAAGCGCTGCGCGGTATGGGAAAATTATCTGCAGAAGAGCGTCCGTTAATGGGGGCCCTTGCAAATGAGGTCCGTGAAAGCATTGCGACGAGCATTGCAGCAAAACACGAAAGCCTTGAGGAAGCTGCAGTTGAGGAAAAACTGGCTGCAGAAACAATCGATGTGACTCTTCCTGGACGTCCGGTCCGAGCTGGTAATCATCATCCTATTACAGCAGTTATTGAGGAAATTGAAGATCTGTTTCTTGGCATGGGTTATTCAGTTGAAGAGGGCCCTGAAGTTGAAACGGATTATTTTAACTTTGAAGCATTGAATCTTCCAAAAGGGCATCCTGCGCGGGATATGCAGGATTCGTTCTATATTACAGATGAAACGCTGCTGCGCACACATACATCTCCTGTTCAGGCCAGAACGATGCAAAAGTACAAAGGGCAAGGACCTGTTAAAATCATTTGTCCGGGTAAAGTGTACCGCCGCGATAACGATGATGCGACACATTCCCATCAATTCACTCAAATTGAAGGGTTAGTAATCGATGAAAACATCAGCATGAGCGATCTAAAAGGAACACTGGAAGCCTTTGCTAAAAAGATGTTTGGAGAAGACCGCGAAATTCGTTTGCGTCCAAGCTTCTTCCCATTTACAGAGCCTTCAGTAGAGATAGATGTTTCATGCTTTGCGTGTGGAGGACATGGGTGCAATGTATGTAAAGGCACTGGCTGGATTGAAATTTTAGGTGCAGGAATGGTTCATCCGAACGTTCTAGAAATGGCTGGATTTGACTCGAAAAAATACAGCGGATTTGCATTTGGAATGGGCCCTGAGCGCATTGCCATGCTGAAATACGGCATTGACGATATTCGACACTATTACACAAATGATGTTCGTTTCTTAAAACAATTTAAAAGAGCATAAAAGGAGGTTTACCGATGTTTGTTTCATATAAATGGCTGCAGAATTACGTTGATCTCAGCGGAATATCAGCAGAAGAACTGGCAGAAAAAATCACTAGAAGCGGGATTGAAGTAGAAGGTGTTGAAACACTGAACGAAGGCATGAGCGGTGTTGTAATTGGTCATGTGCTTGAAAAAGAACAGCATCCGAATGCTGATAAGCTGAACAAATGCTTAGTAGATGTCGGAGGAGAACTGCCTGTACAAATAATATGCGGTGCTGCAAATGTTGATAAAGGCCAAAAAGTAGCGGTAGCAACTGTGGGTGCCGTTCTTCCTGGAAACTTTAAGATTAAAAAAGCTAAGCTGCGCGGCGAAGAATCAAACGGAATGATCTGTTCTCTGCAGGAGCTCGGAATTGAGTCAAAGCTTGTGGCAAAAGAATTTTCTGAAGGGATTTTTGTTTTCCCGAATGACGTTCAGCCAGGTGCAGATGCTCTTGCTGAGCTGAGCCGTGATGATCAGATTCTTGAGCTTGGATTAACACCTAACCGTTCAGATTGCTTAAGCATGCTTGGTGTAGCACACGAAGTAGCTGCGATTTTAGGAAGAAGTGTCACATATCCTGACCTTACACATGTGGAAGCTTCTGAAAAGGCTGCAGATTATATTTCAGTATCAGTCGAGGCTAAAGAAGAGAATCCTTTATATGTAGCGAAAGTGATCCGCAATGTGCGTATTGCACCATCACCTCTATGGCTTCAAACGCGGTTAATGGCTGCAGGAATTCGCCCGCATAATAATGTTGTGGATATTACCAACTATGTATTAATTGAATACGGTCAGCCTTTGCATGCCTTTGACTATGACCGCTTAGGTTCAAAAGAAATTCTTGTCCGTCTAGCTGAAGCTTCTGAAGAAATCGTCACACTGGATGGCCAGAAACGTATCCTGACTTCTGAACATCTTGTTATTACAAATGGAAAAGAGCCAGTTGCTCTTGCAGGCGTGATGGGCGGAGAAAATTCTGAAGTTCATTCAGATACAACAACGATCCTGCTTGAGTCTGCGTACTTTAATGGTCAAACTGTCCGAAAAGCTTCTAAAGATCATGGACTCCGCAGTGAAGCAAGCGCGCGTTTCGAAAAAGGCGTTGATCCAAACCGTGTGCGCGCTGCAGCAGAACGTGCAGCACAATTAATGATTGAGCTTGCAGGCGGCGAGGTTCTTAATGGATCTGCAGAAGTAAATTACTTAGAGGCAGAACCGGCTGTAGTCGGCATTCATGCAGATAAAATCAACAAAGTGCTTGGAATGAACATTTCAGTTAATGAAATTCAGTCGATTTTCACTCGACTTGGTTTTGAAGTCAAGGAAGATAACGGATTATTTACGGTTACTGTTCCGACAAGACGCGGGGATATTGCGATTGAAGAAGATTTAATTGAAGAAGTAGCCAGACTGTATGGGTATGATAATATTCCTTCCACATTCCCGGTCAGTGCATCTTCACCAGGCAGGCTGACTGAATATCAGTCTAACCGCCGCAAAGCACGCCGTTACTTAGAAGGAGCAGGCTTGTACCAGGCGATTACCTATTCATTAACAAGCGAAGAAAAAGCATCTCAATTTGCTCTTGAAGCATCAGACTATACTCGTCTTGCTATGCCGATGAGCGAAGAGCGCAGCGTGCTCCGCTTAAGCTTGGTTCCGCATTTGCTGGAAACACTGAAATACAATCTTGCTCGTCAAAATGACCAAGTGGCACTTTATGAAATGAGCTCGGTTTTCATTTCAAAGGGAGCAGGCGAACAGCCTGTTGAAAAAGAACGGTTAAGCGGTGCTGTTACTGGTTTGTGGCATTTAAATCAATGGCAGGGCGAAAAGAAGCCGGTAGATTTCTATGTAGTAAAAGGAATTCTTGATGGATTGTTTGATGTCCTTGGATTGAAAGAGCAGATCACATACAAACAGGCTAAGCGCGATGGGCTTCACCCGGGACGTACGGCTGAAATCTTGCTTAATGGCCAGACTGCCGGATTCATAGGCCAAGTTCATCCAAAACTTCAAAAACAAATGGACCTGACTGAAACATATGTATTTGAACTTGCCTTACAGCAGCTTTTGGAAACGAATCTTGAAGAATTAAAGTTTTCTGTGATTCCTCGTTTCCCTTCAATGACACGGGATATTGCCCTTGTTGTTGACAGAGGAATTGTTGCAGGCGATCTTAAAGAAACGATTTCTGAAGCAGGCGGCAAGCTTCTAAAAGAAGTGTCTGTATTCGACTTATATGAAGGCGATAGACTCGAAGAAAATAAGAAGTCGCTTGCCTTCTCTCTGCGCTATTTCGATCCTGAGCGCACATTAACAGATGAAGAAGTAGCGAAGGCTCATGAAAAAGTGCTTCGTGCTGTTGAAGAGAAATATGCAGCGGTGCTGAGAGGTTAATGATTGACATGAAAAGCAGTGAAATCTCATTAGATATCACTGCTTTTTTCTGTTCAGTTTTTCTCTGTAATGTCTCTGATAGACTGATAAAGAATGTCAGCCATCTCATCCAATTCCTCTTTTGCAGCTGCAAGCGGCGGCATAAATACAATGACATTTCCGAGTGGTCTGAGGAGCATGCCGAGTTCTCTTGCCCGTCTGCAGACTTTAACTCCCACCCTGTCCTTCCAATCAAACGGCTCGGCTGTGTCCTTATTTCTCACTAATTCAATCCCGATCATAAAGCCTTTTTGCCGAATATCACCCACGTGGTCCAACTGTGAAAAAGCTGATAATTGAGCTGCCAGATATTCTGACATGATCTCCACTTCTTGTATGAGATTCCGCTTCTCTATTAATTCAAGATTTGCAATGGCAACAGCACAGCCTAGAGGGTTTCCTGTGTAACTGTGACCATGGAAAAACGTTTTTTGCTCCTCATAGTCCCCTAAAAATGCATTGTAAATCTCTTCAGAAGCAACAGTTATAGCGACAGGAAGATATCCGCCTGTCAGTCCTTTTCCAGCGGTTAAAAGATCAGGAGTTACATGCTCGTGCTCACATGCAAACATTTTCCCTGTTCTGCCAAACCCCGTAGCGACTTCATCCGCAATCATAAGGACCTCATATTTTGTACAAAGCTCTCTCACGCCCCTCAGGTAACCTTCCGGCATCACAATAATACCGCTTGCACCTTGAACAATCGGTTCAATAATCAGAGCAGCAATTTCATCAGAACGTTCTGCTAATAGCTTCTCTAATTCTTTTAACGATTCACGAACGATGACAGTTTCAGAATTGCCGAATGGTGAACGGTATACTGCAGGGTATGGAATTTTAATGCAGTCAAAAAGGAGTGATGAATAGGCTTTATGAAACAGGTCGATGGCTCCTACTGAAACCGCACCTATCGTATCTCCGTGATAAGCTTCCTTCATCGTAATAAATTGTTTCTTATTCCCTTTTCCTTTATGTTGCCAATATTGAAAGGCCATTTTAACAGCAATCTCTACAGAAGTTGCCCCTGAGTCTGAATAAAACACCTTTGTGAGTCCCTCTGGCATAAGGTTAATGACTTTTTCGGCCAAAAGAATGGCAGGAACATTTGCCATGCCAAGCAGGGTGGAGTGTGCTACTTTTTCCAGCTGCTGTTTGATTGCCTCATTTAATTCTTCTACATTGTGACCGTGTACATTTAACCAGATGGAAGAGACGCCATCCCAATATTCTTTGCCGTTTACATCTATCAGTTTTCGCCCTTTCCCTTCAGCGATAATAACAGGCTGATCTTCTATGTAATCTTTCATTTGGGTAAAAGGATGCCAAATATATTGCTTGTTTTTTGCTGCCAGTTCTTCGTAGCTGATATCAGTGAGTGCCGGACTTTTGTACATGGTGAGCCCCCTGTAAGAATTTTTTATAACTCTATCGTATAAACAGAAAACACTATATGTCAACCAAAAAAATAATTAAGTTGACATATATGTTTTGATGTAGATAAAATGAAGAAAAATAGAAAGAGAGGAAGAAAAAGGATGAAGCGTTCGCTGTCGGTCTATTCCATTTCAGTTGTATCAATGTTTGCTGCTCTAACAGCAGTAGGAGCCTTTATTAAAATACCGATGCCGGTTATTCCATTTACTTTGCAGATTCTATTTGTCTACCTTGCAGGTGCCCTTTTGGGGAGCAAGCTTGGTGCAATGAGTCAAATGCTGTATATTGGGATCGGACTTGCCGGGCTTCCGGTATTTTCAAGCGGAGGAGGACTTTCCTATATTTTTCAGCCGACATTCGGTTATTTAATCGGATTTGCTGCTGCAAGTTTTGTCATCGGCTATATACTTGAAAGATGCAATCAGCCAAAGCTGAAGCATTTTCTATTTGCTCATTTTACTGGTCTTATCATTGTATATTTATTTGGCGTAGGCTATTTATATCTCTCGCTAAACACCTGGATTGGAACAGGGATTTCATTTAGCGCAGCATTTTACAGCGGTTTTCTGCTGAGTGTATTCGGCGATTTGCTTCTGTGTTTCGGAGCTTCTCTATTATCACTAAGATTGTATAAATCCGTGCCCAGGCCATTGGTCAATGTCTCCTATTCAGGGGAAGCGAAGGGATGAGCGGGATATTTATTACTGGCACTGACACAGGCATCGGAAAAACGTTTGTAACCGCATATTTAATCGGAATGCTTCAGCGTTCCGGGATAAAAGCCGTTCCGTACAAACCTATTCAAAGCGGCGGAAGGCGGGAAGCAGGCTGTCTGGTTGCAGAGGATATTGAAGAATATCGCCTTGCCGCAAATTTGCCCTATCAGCAAGATGACCTATGTACTTACTGTCTGGAAGAACCACTGTCCCCTCATTTAGCCGCGAAAATATCAGGCACTAAAATTGATAAGGATCGACTGGTCAATCAATATCTCAAGCTTCAAAAGGAAAACGATATTGTGATCGTAGAAGGGGCAGGCGGGCTGGCAGTGCCTCTTGCTGAAAATGAAGATGGATTCTATTTAACGAAAGATCTTATTAATGAGCTGAACATTCCTGTCCTGATTGTTACTCATCCCGCACTTGGAACGATTAATCACTCCTTGCTGACAGCAGAATATGCAAAGAAAAACGGGATAGCCGTTCTTGGATTTATCCTCAACAACATGTCTCAGGAAGAGTCTCTGATGGAGCAGGACAATGTTAGGATGATTGAGATTTTGAGCGGCGTTCCTGTAATTGGGAAAATTCCATACTCGAAGGGGAAATATGAAAGTTTATTAAATCGTGAGCCTCTTATTCCCATCGATCAAATATTAAAAAAACAGCGGTAAAATCAATGAGATTTTGCCGCTGTTTTTATTAGGTTTAATCTATCTTTTTTTCTTGGCAGCCAATTTTTTTGCTTTATCAGTATTGGCAAAATGAAACTTTGTTAAGTTTTTCAATATGTCTTCACCTTTTTTTATAATAATGGCTGCTGCCGCTTCGTCAACCTTTGCTCCAGCACCTTTAGGGAGTATCATCCCGGCTTTTTCAGACAGACGATCCATTTCCTTGAGGAAAGCATATCTTGCCAAAATGGAAGCTGCTGCAACCGCCAGGTGGATTCCTTCTGCTTTTGTACTGAAAAAAGTATTTTCTTTACGGTAGGAATTTCCGCTAAGATGCTTGAAATAGATGGAAGGCTCTGCAAACTGATCGATTAAAACACCTTCAGGAATTTCAGGTGCGATCTTATCGTAAAGTTTGTTGATCGCCTGATTATGAAGGATGGCCTTCATTTTCCCCTGTGACATTCCTGTACTCTGCAGCTGATTGTATTTTTCATTATGCAGAACCAGCAGGCTGTAAGGAATGATAGAAAGAAGATCTTTGGCAATGGCCGTAATTTGTCTATCATTCAGATGCTTTGAATCTTTCACTCCCAATTCCTGAAGCAGGGGAATCTGCTCTTTTTTCACATAGGCTGCTACAACAGTAATCGGCCCAAAGAAATCGCCTGTTCCAACTTCATCCGATCCTATAATGGAGAGAGTTGATATGTTCGCCGGCGGACTAAAAACAGTAAGAGGCTTCGAAGGTTTCTTAGTAGTCTTTTGTTCAGGCTTTGACCACTTTTCTGCTTCTTCTGCGGCCAGATTGCCCTGAAACAGAACTTTGCCTGATTTGTAGGCAGTAATGGTACACCCGTTTGATTTAGCAGTAAATACAGCACCCGGCGGGAGCTTTGAGCCTAGATCCGAAGAGTAGTAGGATTTCATTTTCAGGATGGTCGGCTGATCAATTTTAATAACGGCATTGGACAAGAGATGACACCTCTTTTAAAATATGATTGATACTGGATATTGATTGGCATTATCTTTCCATTATACTAGATATCATGTTATGATAAAGATTAGGATTCTCAAGAATGGAGGATTTTTCGTTGGATAACCACTCAAAAAAGAAAACGACAGTTGATATATATGGACAGCAATTTTCAATAGTAGGCACGGAGAGCACAAGTCATGTGCGCCTGGTGGCTTCTATTGTTGATGATAAAATGCGTGAAATCAGCAGCAAAAGTCCTAATCTGGATATTAATAAGCTGGCAGTTTTAACTGCAGTGAATGTTGTGCATGACTATTTAAAATTAAGAGACGAATTTGAAAAACTAGAGAAACAAATCATAGAAAAGGATTGACGCGGTAAATGCTTGATATTGCACTTTTCATCATTTTGGCCATGGGCCTATTAGTCGGATTAAAACGCGGCTTTATTCTTCAATTCATACATCTTACAGGGTTTATCATCGCCTATATTGTAGCATACAAATACTTTGGTGTTTTAGCGCCAAAGTTAGAGCTGTGGGTTCCTTACCCATCGTTTGGCGAGAGCGGATCCGCTATTTCCTTTTTTACAGGCGGAAATCTTGAAGATGCTTACTATAGAGCAGTAGCGTTTGTCATTTTATTTATCGGCACAAAGATCTTGCTGCAGGTAGTAGGATCTATGCTTGATTTTGTTACATACCTTCCAGTTCTTAAACAGCTGAATAAATGGGCTGGCGCCATCTTAGGATTTCTCGAAATCTATTTAATCCTTTTCATCATGCTGTTTATTGGGGGGCTTCTTCCTATTCCGGAAGTCCAGTCAGCAATGGGGAATTCAGGACTTGCGAAGGTTATCGTTCATCACACGCCGTATTTTTCTGATAAAGTTCAGGAATTATGGCTGCAATATGCACCGAATTAACTTCTCCTCCAATTAGGAGAAGTTTTTTTGGTAAAAGGTCTTTTATCCCTTTGTTGTACTTTTGAAGAAAATATTTGTATCATTTTAAATGAGCCCCAATAGATGGAAAAACGACTTGACCCGAGGTGAAGGAACAATGAGCGTACATAAAAAAGATGTCATTAAATTACTTGAATATATAGCTGTACACATGGAACTGAAAGGAGAAAATCCGTTTAAGATCGCAGCTTTCCGGAAAGCTGCCAATGCCCTCGAAACAGATGAAAGAAGCTTGTCTTCAATCGAGGATTTTACAAAAATCGCAGGAATCGGAAAAGGAACAGCTGCGGTCATTACTGAGTATATCCAAGAAGGAAAATCAAAAACACTGGAACAGCTTCAGTCAGAAGTTCCTCAGGGGCTTATTCCGCTCCTGAAGCTGCCTGGACTTGGCGGTAAAAAAATTGCAAAGCTATATAAAGAGCTTGGGGTAACGGACGTTGATTCTCTTAAAAAAGCTTGTCTTGAAGAGAAGGTACAGAGTCTTGCCGGGTTCGGGAAAAAAACAGAAGAAAAAATCCTCGCTGCGATTGGTGAAATTGGAACCCGTCCTGAGAGGCTGCCGTTATCATTTGCACTGCCGATTGCAGAGGAAATTGAGACGTATTTAGAAACTTGTGAAGAGGTTCAAAAATACAGCAGAGCAGGCAGTCTCAGACGAATGAGAGAAACCGTCAAAGATCTGGATTTTATTATCGCAACTGAGCATCCCCAATATGTCAGAGATCAGCTCGTAAAAATCCCGAATATCTCAGAAATCATTGCAAATGGAGACACAAAGGTCTCTGTACAGCTGCAGTATGAATATGAAATCGGAGTGGATTTCCGGTTAGTGACTCTTAATGAATTTGCCACGACACTTCATCATTTCACTGGTTCAAAGGATCACAACGTAAAAATGCGGCAGCTGGCAAAAGAACGCGGAGAAAAAATCAGTGAATATGGGGTTGAAAATAGTGAGACAGGTGAAATGACAACATTTTCAACGGAAGAAGAATTTTACGCTCACTTTGATCTGCCTTTCTTCCCTCCTGAAATCCGCGAAGACGGGACGGAAGTAGAAAAATATCTGAAGGATACCAAGCTGATATCTGCTGATGATATAAAAGGAGATCTTCATATGCACTCGACTTGGAGTGATGGAGCCTTTACAATCAGTGAAATGGCAGAGGCGTGCAGAATGCGAGGGTATCAGTATATGGCCATTACAGATCACTCACAATATCTTAAAGTTGCAAATGGCCTGACTCCTGAACGATTAAAAGCACAGCGGAATGAAATTGACAAATTAAATGAACAGTATAAGGATTTTAAAATTTTTGCAGGAGTTGAAATGGACATCTTGCCGGATGGCTCACTTGATTATGATGATGAAGTATTAGAAGGAATGGACTTTGTCATCGCGTCGATTCATTCCAGCTTTTCTCAATCACAGGATATCATCATGCAGCGCCTGAAAACGGCTCTTGAAAATCATCATGTAGATATGATTGCACATCCTACAGGCAGACTGATCGGCAGAAGAAGCGGATATGAGCCGGATGTTGACATGCTGATTCAGCTTGCAAAAGAAACAAATACTGTTTTAGAGCTGAATGCAAATCCGAACAGACTGGATTTGAGTGCTGAGCATATTAAAAAAGCGCATGAATCAGGTGTAAAACTTGCAATCAATACAGATGCACATAATATAGACATGCTTGAAGATATGAAAACAGGTGTTTCAACAGCAATAAAAGGATGGGTGAAAGCAGAAAACGTAATCAATACGTGGGATCTGAATCAGCTGCAATCCTTTTTTAACAGGCATAATAAGTAGCCTAAAAGACAGCAAGGAGGCTGTATATCGTGCAGCAGCGTGTGTTAAAAGTATTAGAATTCAATAAAGTTAAAGAACAGCTTTTAAAGCATATATCTTCTTCATTAGCAAAGGAAAAAGTGGAGAGGCTTGTTCCATCCACTGATTATGACGAGGTAAGAAAATGGCAGGAACAGACAGATGAAGCTGCAAAAGTCCTTAGGCTGAAAGGAAATGCTCCTTTTGGCGGTCTCGTTGATATTCGAAAGAGCATTAAACGGTCTAAAATCGGCGGTATGCTGAATCCTCACGAGCTGATGGAGATTGCGGGAACTCTTTATGCAGGCAAGCATATGAAGCGGTTTATTGAGGACATGGTGGAAAATGGAATCGATATTCCTCATCTGGACGGATTTGCAGCCGAGATTCAGCCCCTGCAGGAGCTGGAGCAGCTCATTATTCACTGTATTGGCGATAATGGAGAAGTTCTCGACGGAGCAAGCGATGCTCTTCGTTCGATTCGGACATCATTAAGAACAACAGAGTCAAGGGTGCGAGAAAAGCTTGAGTCGCTGATCCGATCTTCTTCTGCTCAAAAAATGCTTTCTGACGCTATTATTACTATACGTAATGACAGGTATGTGATTCCTGTTAAGCAGGAATACCGTTCAGCATACGGCGGAATTGTCCATGATCAGTCTTCATCAGGAGCAACGTTATTTATCGAGCCTCAGGCAGTAGTTGACTTAAATAACACGCTTCAGCAGGCGCGCATGAAAGAGAAGATTGAAATTGACCGCATTTTAACAGAAATTACGGTGAAAGTGGCTGAAGAAGCCGAGCCTCTCTTGGTTAACGTAGAAGCGCTCAGCGAAATGGATTTTATGTTTACGAAAGCAGCGTACGCGGAAAAAATAAAAGCTTCAAAGCCTGAAATGAATAACAGCGGAAGAATTAAACTTTTCAAAGCAAGACATCCGCTTTTGAACGCGGAAGAAGTTGTCGCAAATGACATTGAACTTGGCGCTGAGTTTACGACAATTGTTATAACAGGGCCGAATACAGGCGGAAAAACAGTAACCCTGAAAACAGTCGGTCTATTTACATTGATGGCGCAATCCGGACTGCAGATTCCATCTCTTGACGGCTCCGAAATGGCAGTGTTTGAAAATGTATATGCGGATATCGGAGACGAACAGTCGATAGAGCAAAGCTTAAGTACATTTTCTTCTCACATGGTAAACATTGTGGATATTTTAAAGCGTGTTGACGATAACAGCCTGGTATTGTTTGATGAGCTTGGTGCAGGAACAGACCCGCAGGAGGGAGCAGCACTTGCCATCTCCATTTTGGATGAAGTTCATCATCGCGGTGCTAGAGTGATCGCCACAACGCATTATCCTGAACTAAAAGCATACGGATATAATCGTGAAGGTGTTGTTAATGCAAGCGTTGAATTCAATATTGAAACATTAAGCCCTACTTATAAGCTTTTAATCGGCGTTCCCGGCCGAAGCAACGCATTTGAAATTTCAAAGCGGCTTGGCCTTATGCAAACAGTCATTGACCGTGCAAAATCCCATATGAGTGCTGAGAGCAATGAAGTAGATTCAATGATTGCGTCGCTTGAAGAGAGCAAAAAACGCTCAGACTCAGAGCTTACTGAAGCAGAAGAATTGCGCAAAGACGCAGAAAAGCTTCATTCAGAGCTGCAAAATCAAATTCTTTCATTCAACGAAGAACGCGACAAACTTTACGAACAGGCAGAAAAAAAGGCGGCAGAAAAAGTTGAAGCGGCAAAAGCGGAAGCAGAGTCCATTATCCGCGAATTAAGAAAGATGCAAAAAGAACACCGAACTGGTATTAAAGAACATGAATTAATCGATGCTAAAAAACGTCTTGAAGAAGCGGTGCCTGAATTTGAAAAAAGCAGCAAACAGCCGAAAACGAAGACGCAGAAGCATCAGTATGCAGAAGGCGACGAAGTGAAGGTCATCAGCTTCAATCAAAAAGGCCACTTGCTCTCTAAAGTAGGCGATAAGGAATGGCAGGTGCAGATAGGCATTCTGAAAATGAAGGTAAAAGAAGATGATCTGCAGTACATCAGCAGACCTAAGCCTGTCGAAACGAAACCTCTTGCAATGGTAAAAGGAAAAGATTATCATGTCTCCCTTGAACTTGATTTAAGAGGCGAACGGTATGAAAATGCCCTCCTTAGAGTAGAAAAATATATGGACGATGCCGTACTTGCCGGCTATCCGCGAATTTCCATCATTCACGGAAAGGGGACAGGAGCACTTCGGACAGGTGTGCAGGAATATTTGAAAAAGCACAGAAACGTTAAGAGCACCCGCTACGGGGAATCAGGAGAAGGCGGTTCAGGCGTTACGATTGTTGAATTAAAATAATCGAAATATGGGAGATATGAAATGAATCAATTTTGGGAGAATGAATTCGTTCAGACTGCAGCTTATTATAGCGTCGTCATCTTATGTATCGTTGTGTTTCTGACCATTTTTGAACTTGTGACCAAATATAATAACTGGGAAGAAATTCAAAAAGGCAATCTTGCAGTTGCGATGACGACGGGCGGCAAGATATTTGGAATTGCCAACGTGTTCCGTTTTTCAATCGGACAGCATGATACGCTATTTGAGATGGTCGGCTGGGGAATGTTTGGTTTCGTATTATTGCTTTTAGGCTATTTTATCTATGAATTTTTAACGCCTAAATTCAGAATCGATGATGAAATTCAAAATGACAATCGTGCGGTAGGCTTTATTTCCATGGTCATTTCAATTGGTCTGTCCTACGTGATCGGCGCAGGCATATAAGGGGAGAAAACAGTGGAAACATTAGCGAAAGTACTGCTTGGCATATGCGGTTTGTTTATTGTAGTAGGCATTATTTTTATGGTTTTTTTCGCTTGAAAAAATGAATATTATGAAGAAAATCCGGATTTCATGACATGAATCCGGATTTTTTTAATACAATTAAAATAATTAAAAGTATTTTATATTCTGAATATAACTTTGGTATACTTTCTTTATAAGCCAAAAGTCATGATGGCAACAAAGGGAGGAAATAAAATGGAAGTTCAAAAACCTTGGCTTCATCTATATCCTGAAGAAATACCTCATAATGCTGAAATTGACAACAAGCC
The DNA here is from genome assembly GCF_009674765.1 of Metabacillus idriensis. GTDB lineage: Bacteria > Bacillota > Bacilli > Bacillales > Bacillaceae > Bacillus_P > Bacillus_P idriensis. The sequence goes on from NZ_WKKF01000004.1 coordinate 272,727, forward strand.
TCTTCAATCTTATCTCGCGCAGGCAGCACAAGAATTTCCGGCAAAGACAGCTATTCATTTTTTAGGCAAGGAACTGACTTTTACAGAGGTTTATGAACAATCTTTAAAATTTGCCGGCTACCTCCAGGATCTTGGGTTAAAGAAAGACGAAAGAGTATCTATTATGCTGCCGAATTGCCCGCAGGCAGTCATTGCTTATTATGGAATTTTATTTGCCGGAGGAATTGTCGTTCAAACGAATCCTCTTTATATGGAAAGGGAGCTTGAGTATCAGCTGAATGATTCTGATGCGAAATACATTATTACGCTTGATCTCCTTTATCCAAGAGTCTCAAAAATGAAAGCGCTGACAAGCATTGAGCATATCATTGCGACAAGTATAAAAGATTATCTGCCTTTCCCGAAAAACCTTTTATATCCTTTTGTGCAGAAAAAGCAGAATCAAATCGTTGTAAAAATTGAGCACAGCGGCCACACGCATTTATTCAAGGAAATCATGAAACGGGAAAGCACATCTATTGAGGAAATAGAGACAAATCCTAAAGAAGATATTGCCTTGCTGCAGTATACAGGAGGAACAACCGGTTTTCCAAAGGGAGTTATGCTGACGCATGAAAACCTGGTTGCAAATACGTCCATGTGCTCATCCTGGATGTATAAATGCAGACGCGGAGAGGAATCAGTGCTTGGCATACTGCCGTTCTTCCATGTTTACGGGATGACAGCTGTTATGAATCTATCGATTATGCAAGGCTTTAAAATGATCCTGCTTCCCAAATTCGATGCGACAGATACGCTTAAAGCCATTGATAAATTAAAGCCTACGCTGTTCCCTGGAGCACCTACTATTTATATTGCATTATTAAACCATCCTGATTTGAAAAACTATGATCTTTCATCTGTTGAATCATGTATTAGCGGATCAGCTCCGCTTCCGGTAGAAGTCCAGGAGAAATTCGAGCGCGAGACTGGCGGAAAGCTTGTGGAAGGCTACGGCTTGTCAGAAGCATCTCCTGTTACGCACTCAAACTTCCTCTGGTCACACCGGAAAAAAGGAAGTATAGGTGTGCCATGGCCTAATACAGAATCTATTATTCTCTCATTTGAAACGGGCAAGCAGGCAGAATACAATGAGCTTGGAGAAATTGCTGTGAGAGGTCCGCAGATTATGAAAGGGTACTGGAAAAAACCAGAGGAAACAGAAGCAGTATTGAAGGAAGGATGGCTATTAACCGGTGACATTGGCTATATGGATGAAGAAGGATATTTTTATATCGTAGACCGGAAAAAAGATATGATTATCGCTGGGGGATTTAACATTTATCCGCGTGAAATTGAAGAGGTTTTATATGAGCATGAAAAAGTGCAGGAAGCAGTAGTAGCCGGTATACCGGACCCTTACCGAGGTGAAACGGTGAAGGCATATATCGTTTTAAAAGAAGGGGCGGAAGCGACTGCACAGGAATTTGACGAATTCGCCCGCAAGCATATGGCAGCATACAAGATCCCGAGAATCTATGAATTCCGCAAAGAGCTTCCCAAAACAGCAGTCGGGAAAATTTTAAGGCGCTCACTTGTAGAAGAAGAAAAAGAAAAATTGAAAAATGCCAATTAATCAGGAAAGCCATTTCTCTTAAAACGCCGTATTAGATAAAATAGAAAGCAATAAGAATAGAAAAATGATAAAGAACCATCTCTTTCTATTGCTGAGAGGGTTCTTTTCATCTATTATGATGAAAGATAAAATCAATCTTTTTTCTTGACAGATGGATGATGTAATTTTATGATTAAAATATGAATGATGATTCATTCAGTTTGAAGGGACGAATTCATATTGAAACAGAAAAGACCAAAATATCTCCAAATTATAGATGCGGCTGTCATTGTCATTGCTGAAAATGGCTATCACCATGCACAGGTTTCGAAGATTGCCAAGCAGGCAGGAGTCGCAGATGGAACCATTTATCTTTATTTTAAAAATAAAGAAGATATCCTGATTTCCTTGTTTCAGGAAAAAATGGGCGTATTTATCGAAAAAATTCAACAAGAAATAGCAGGAAAGGACACGGCGGCGGAGAAGTTATACATGTTGATAGAAAAACATTTTTCTCTTTTAGCCGAAGATCATCATCTTGCCATTGTTACCCAGCTTGAACTCAGGCAGTCAAATAAAGATCTTCGCCTGAGAATCAATGAGGTTCTGAGAGGGTATTTAAACATTCTTGATTCGATTATTCAAACAGGAAAAGAAACATCCGAATTCAGTGAAGCCCTGGATACACGTCTGGCGAGGCAGATGATATTTGGAACCATTGATGAAACGGTGACAACATGGGTCATGAATGATCAGAAATTTGATCTGACTGCACTTGCAGGAAGCGTTCATGAACTTATGATCAAAGGCTGCGGAAGGGTTTAACAAAATCCTTCCTGACGTAACTGTTTAAATGTATAAGGAGGCCTGAGCTGTGAATTATTTAAATGTTAAAGTAGAAGATTATGTTGCGGTCGTAACCATTCACCAACCTCCCGCAAACGCCCTTTCATCTTATGTTTTGAAAGAGCTTTCATCCCTGATGGATGAGTTTGAAACAAATAAAGACGTCAGGGTCATTGTCATTAATGGAGAGGGAAGATTCTTCTCAGCAGGGGCTGACATCAAGGAATTTGTTTCAGTGCCGAACGGGGAAGAGTTCTCTAAGCTTGCTGCAAACGGACAGGAACTTTTTGAGAGAATCGAAACATTCAGAAAACCAGTCATCGCGTCGATTCATGGAGCTGCTTTAGGCGGGGGCCTTGAGCTTGCAATGAGCTGCCATGTAAGGCTTGTTACCGAGAATGCAAAGCTCGGGCTGCCTGAGCTTCAGCTTGGACTCATTCCAGGCTTCGCAGGCTCGCAGCGTCTTCCTAAGTATGTAGGAGAAGCGAAAGCGCTTGAAATGCTGCTGACAAGTGAACCGATCAGAGGAGCAGAGGCAGCCCAATACGGTCTTGCCAACCATGCTTTTGCAGAAGAAGCCTTATTAGATGAGACGATGAAGCTTGCGAAGAAATTTGCTGCAAAAAGCCCGATATCTGTCAGTGCAGCCATCGATTTAATCAATGCGTCTAAAACACTTCCGTATCATGATCGGGTGAAAAAAGAAGCGGGCTATTTCGGGACTGTATTTGAAAGCGCAGATGCAAAAGAAGGAATCAGTGCTTTTCTTGAGAAAAGGCAGCCGCAGTTCAAAGGCGAATAAATGATGTGATAAAACGTTCCTGACGTTTTTTCTATACAACTAAATTGAATGCTTAACGTAAATAGGGGGATGGACATGAACATTTATGTAATCATGAAGAAAACGTTTGATACAGAAGAAAAAATAACGCTTCAAAACGGCAAAATCAATGAAGATGGCGCAGAATTCATTATTAATCCTTATGATGAGTATGCGATTGAAGAAGCGATTCAGCTACGCGATGCAAACAGCGGCGAAGTAACCGTTGTGACAATCGGCGGGGAAGAAGCTGAAAAAGAATTGCGTACAGCTCTTGCAATGGGGTGTGACAAGGCTGTATTAATTAATACGGAAGATGATCTTGAAGATGGAGATCAATTCACAACTTCAAAAATTCTTGCTGAATTCTTCAAAGATAAAGATGCAGATCTAATCTTAGGAGGAAATGTTGCGATTGACGGCGGATCTGGACAAGTAGGACCTCGTCTTGCTGAACTTTTGGATATTCCTTATGTAACAACGATTACAAAGCTTGAGATTGATGGAAACAAAGCGACAGTCGTCCGCGATGTTGAAGGTGATTCAGAAGTCATTGAAACGACATTGCCATTGCTTGTTACAGCACAGCAGGGTCTGAATGAACCGCGCTATCCTTCTTTGCCGGGTATCATGAAAGCAAAGAAAAAGCCTTTGGATGAACTGGAACTGGATGATCTTGATCTTGAAGAAGATGAAGTTGAGCCTAAAACGAAAACAATCGAAATTTATATGCCGCCTAAAAAAGAAGCGGGTAAAGTACTTCAAGGCGATTTAGATGCACAAGTGAAGGAATTGGTATCTCTTCTTCGCAACGAAGCAAAAGTAATCTAAGTATTTACCTGAAAGCAGATTTTTCAATCAAACGTATAACAGGGGGACTTTATAATGGCAAGAAAAGTACTGGTATTGGGAGAAGTACGCGATCAATCTTTGCGCAACGTGTCTTTTGAGGCGATTGCAGCAGGTAAAACGATATCCGAAGGCGGCGAGGTAACAGCTGTTTTAGTTGGCGACAGTGTAGCAGCTTTAGCTGAAGAAATGATTCATTATGGTGCAGACCGCGTCATTACAGTTGAAGACGAAAAATTGAAAACGTATACACCTGACGGCTATTCACAGGCATTGCTTGCCGTTATCGAAGCTGAAAAACCGGAAGGCCTTGTTTTCGGGCATACAGCTCTTGGAAAAGACTTATCACCCAAAATCGCTGCAAAGATTGGATCCGGATTAATTTCAGATGCTACAGATTTAGAAGTAGCAGGCGGAAATGTCGTATTCACACGTCCGATCTATTCAGGAAAAGCTTTCGAGAAAAAGATTGTGACAGATGGAACGATTTTCGCAACAATCAGACCAAATAACATTGCTCCTCTTGAAAAGGATGAAACAAGAACGGGTGAAGTTTCTTCTGTTTCAGTGGAGATCAAAGATCTTCGCACAATCGTAAAAGAAGTGGTGCGCAAAGCAACAGAAGGTGTTGATCTTTCTGAAGCTAAAGTCATTGTAGCCGGCGGACGCGGAGTAAAAAGCACAGACGGCTTTAACCCGCTGAAGGAGTTATCAGATGTTCTCGGCGGAGCGGTCGGAGCTTCCCGCGGTGCCTGTGATGCTGATTATTGCGACTACTCGCTGCAAATCGGCCAAACAGGAAAAGTTGTCACTCCTGACTTGTACATTGCATGCGGTATTTCTGGAGCAATCCAGCATTTAGCCGGTATGTCTAACTCAAAGATTATTGTTGCAATTAACAAAGATCCTGAAGCAAACATCTTCAAAGTAGCCGATTATGGCATTGTCGGAGATTTATTTGAAGTTGTACCGATGCTGACGGAAGAGTTTAAGAAATTAAAAGTTCATTCTTGATTCCTAAAAACACGCTCTTAGCGGCGTGTTTTTAATTTGAATGAAAATATGTTTTTCATCACAAAGTAAGGGAAAAGGAATAGTGAGCAAAAAATTAGCAGGTCACATTCTTTAATGCTATACTTTAAGCATCACTTGAACATTTAGGAGGAAAATATAATGGCAATTACTAATGTAACAGACCAAACTTTTACAGCTGAAACTAGCGAAGGCGTCGTACTGGCAGACTTTTGGGCTCCTTGGTGCGGACCTTGCAAAATGATTGCACCGGTACTTGAAGAGCTTGATCAGGAACTAGGCGATAAAGTGAAAATCGTTAAGCTTGATGTTGACGAAAACCAAGAAACTGCAGGCAAATATGGTGTTATGAGTATTCCAACATTGCTTGTTTTCAAAAACGGCGAAGTTGTAGACAAAACAGTTGGCTTCCAGCCTAAAGAAGCTCTAGCTGATCTATTAAATAAACACGCATAATCATGATGGAGAGAAGATCCGGTATTCCGGATCTTTTTTTATGTCTGCAAAACAGGTCATCTGCCGAAAAAATTGTCAATTATTGCTCAGGAAATGATTTGGTGCAATAGACCTAAAATTTAGGAAGGCAAGTGCCTGAAGCGGAAAGCAGCGGGCAACATTTATAATTAAAAACAACAATCTATGCAAAAAAGCCGAAGGTAAAGAATCCTTGGAGGCAAACAAAAGACTCCAGTTCTCTAAAATGGTACAATAAAGGGTATAACTTGCCGCTGATGACCGATACTTATTCTGCGCTAATCTTCAAGGAAACGGAGTGTCCGCTATGGAGCAACTAATTAAAGAAAAGCTGGCACTTCTGCCAGACCAGCCGGGCTGTTATTTAATGAAAGACCGTTTCGGAACGATTATTTATGTTGGAAAAGCAAAAGTTCTTAAAAACCGGGTGCGGTCTTACTTTACCGGATCACATGACGGGAAGACACAACGGCTCGTAAATGAAATCAAGGATTTTGAATATATCATCACGTCTTCAAATATTGAAGCATTGATTTTAGAATTAAATTTAATAAAAAAGCATGATCCTAAATACAATGTCATGCTGAAGGATGACAAAACGTATCCTTTTATTAAAATTACAGCTGAACGGCACCCTCGTCTGATTGTTACGAGAAATGTCAAAAAAGATAATGGGAAGTATTTCGGGCCATATCCAAACGTCCAGGCGGCGAGAGAGACCAAAAAGCTGCTCGACCGTCTTTATCCACTAAGAAAATGTACTACGCTTCCTGATAAAGTTTGTCTTTACTATCATATCGGACAATGTTTGGCCCCCTGTGTCTATAAAGTAACACAAGAGCAAAACCGGCAAATGGTCGATGAAATGTCCCGTTTCTTAAAAGGCGGTTTTAAGCAGATTAAAGAAGAACTTTCAAAGAAGATGCTGGCTGCTGCTGAGAATCTGGATTTTGAACGGGCAAAAGAATACCGTGATTCCATCGCCCATATTGATGCTACCATGGAAAAACAGAAAATGACGCTGAATGATTTCGTCGATCGTGATGTGTTTGGCTACTCCTATGATAAAGGCTGGATGTGTGTTCAGGTTTTCTTCATCCGTCAGGGGAAATTGATCGAGCGTGATATTGCCATGTTCCCGCTGTACCAGGAACCCGATGAAGAATTTTTAACGTTTCTTGGACAGTTTTACTCCAAGAACAATCATATTCTGCCTAAAGAAATACTGCTGCCTGAAAGCGTTGATCATGAAATGGCAGAACAGCTCCTTCATGTTTCAGCCATCCATCCAAAGCGTGGAAAGAAAAAGGATCTCGTATTGCTTGCCCATCAAAATGCCAAAATCGCTTTAAAAGAAAAATTTTCACTCATTGAGCGTGATGAAGAAAGAACGATCAAAGCAATTGATCAGCTTGGTGAAAAAATGGGAATCTATACACCGGCAAGAATTGAAGCATTTGATAATTCAAACATACAAGGGACAGATCCTGTATCTGCGATGATTGTGTTCATAGATGGCAAGCCTGCAAAAAAAGAGTATCGTAAGTACAAAATTAAAACAGTGCAAGGACCAGATGATTACGAGTCTATGCGTGAAGTAGTCCGCAGAAGGTATACGCGCGTGCTAAAAGAGGAGCTGCCGCTTCCTGATTTGATTATCATTGACGGAGGAAAAGGGCATCTGGCTGCAGCTCAGGATGTACTGGAAAATGAACTCGGTTTATCCATCCCTGTCGCAGGGCTTGTAAAGGATGAGAAGCATCGGACTTCTAATTTAATGATCGGGAGCCCTCCGACTGTCATTGAACTTGAACGCAACAGCCAGGAGTTTTATCTGCTGCAGCGAATTCAGGATGAAGTGCATCGATTTGCGATTACTTTTCACAGGCAGACAAGAGGAAAAACAGCCTTTCAATCGATCCTGGATGATATACCAGGAGTCGGGGAAAAGCGGCGCAAAACTTTGCTCAAGCATTTCGGATCTGTTAAAAAAATGAAAGAAGCAAGCCTCGAAGAGCTGATGGCGGCAGGGATTCCGGCAAACACGGCACAGCTTATTGCAGAAAAATTGAAAGAATAGATTGCACAAAGACAAATTCTTTGCTACAATTCTAACTAATTTGATAACCAGATCGTTTAGTTCGTTAAATGATGGTAGAGGTGCGAACTTCAAGAGTAGCCCTTCCGAGGAAAATGGAATCCTTTGAAGATGGGTGAAAGGGGAGAGTCGCCGAAGCAAAAAAAAGAGCCATTTCTTTCTTTTGCTGGTTTTACGTTTAATAGACGTAAAATTGTCAAGAAGATGTATTTTTCTTGGAGCGCTATCTCATTGTATGAATGAAGTTCCATTATTCGTTTATGCAAGCAATGAGATAGAGAATCTCATTGCTTTTTTGCGTTTTCTGAGATTCTCCCTTTTACCTGCTGACGATCAATATAAACTTGAAAGGCGAGAGGCTGATATGGGTTTAGTTGTACAGAAATTTGGAGGCACATCTGTTGGATCTCCGGAAAAAATCATGAATGCTGCAAGAAGAACAATCGAGGAAAAAATGAACGGGAATGATGTCGTTGTTGTTGTTTCGGCAATGGGGAAAACAACGGATCATTTAGTTTCACTGGCAGCTGAAATCACTCAAAAACCAAGCAAGCGCGAAATGGATATGCTTCTGTCAACTGGTGAACAAGTGACAATTTCTCTTTTGACGATGGCTCTTCAGGCTCAAGGATGCGATGCTGTTTCTTACACTGGCTGGCAGGCCGGCATTAAGACTGAAAATGTCCACAGCAATGCGAGGATTTCAGGGATTGATTCGGAAAAAATCAAAAATCAGCTCCAAGCTGGAAAAATTGTTGTCGTTGCAGGCTTTCAGGGACTAGCAGACGGACAGGAAATAACAACGCTCGGCCGCGGCGGTTCAGATACGACAGCTGTTGCCCTTGCTGCTTCTCTAAAAGCTGATAAATGTGATATTTATACAGACGTAACAGGTGTCTTTACGACAGATCCGCGCTTTGTAAAAAGTGCAAGAAAACTAGACGGCATCTCTTATGATGAAATGCTTGAGCTTGCTAATCTTGGAGCAGGCGTTCTCCACCCCCGTGCTGTTGAATTTGCAAAAAATTACGGAGTTCCCTTGGAAGTCAGATCAAGCTCAGAAAAAGAAAGAGGCACGTTAATTGAGGAGGAAACAAAAATGGAACAGAATTTAGTTGTTAGAGGAATTGCGTTTGAAGATCAAGTTTCAAGAATAACGGTTTGCGGATTGCCGAGCGGCCTTTCCGCCCTGTCAACCATTTTCAAAACGCTTGCAAGCCACGGAATTAATGTGGATATTATTATTCAAAGTTCAACAGACAGCAGCCTCGCCTCTCTATCTTTTTCTGTGAAAACAGGTGATGTCGAAGAAACAGTTCACGTCCTTGAAACCTATCAATCAGAGCTTGGCTTTGAAAAAATAGAATCAGAAGGCGGCCTTTCAAAAGTCTCCATCGTCGGATCCGGCATGGTATCAAATCCTGGTGTAGCGGCAGAAATGTTCGATGTTCTTGCCCAAGAAGGAATTGAAGTGAAAATGGTCAGCACATCTGAAATTAAAGTGTCAACTGTTATCAGCCATGCTGACATGGTAAAAGCGGTTGAAGCGCTGCATGATGCTTTCGAATTATCACAGCAGCCTGCACAGGTGCTGTAAGCGATATAAAAAAGGGGTGGGTATATAGATACCCATCCCTTTAATCGTTGCCGAATTCCATGTCTTTGTAGTCCCATTTCACTGTAAAATGCACTTTATCTGCACGTTTTTTTACTTGTTCATAGGTTTCTGTAATCTGCTTGTTCATCCGCTGCACCTGCTGGGCGAGAAATCCCGCTTCAAGCTGAAAAGAAGGCTCTTTCATCGTCTTGAATCTTGTTTTGATCAGTTCGCTCTCAAGCTGAAATTCCATTTCATCTTTTTTCTTATGTACCAATGTAAGAGTTCCAAAGCCGGCTAATGAAAAGAAAGCAATAAGCTCTTCAATTGATTCTGCAGGATATTTGCGCGCAAGGCTCTTGCCTGCCCAGTAAAGCATAGATGCGGACTCGTTTCCAAGAATATCAGGAATAAGAACTTCCCGCAGCAGCTCATAGGCGAATGCGGGCACTTGCATGTCCCTCAGCTGCGTCATATCGATTTGTTCGCTGGTTTTTTTCACATTCTTCCCCTCTTTCTGACTTTATTATATATCAAGTTGGTCTGGTAAGAACATGCAATAAAAGTAAATTACAAGCTCTAAAACCGCTTTGAAAGTATTTCAGGAAAATAAAAATAGGGAGAAAATAAGATTTGTCACAAAATTAAAATTTATGAACGCGTTTTCTTGACGCTGTAACTCGTTGGGAGTACAATAAATTTGTCACATTTTATCATACAATGTTTATTTTTTTAAAAGATTGCCGGGAATAGGAGAAACATTAAAAAAAAGATTTTAAGATTACTAGGGGGTTATGTTGAGATGGCTGGAAACAGAGAGTATTTGAACCGAAGACTTCATTCTTTGCTTGGAGTTATTCCGGTTGGCGTCTTCTTAATTCAGCATCTTGTTGTAAATAACTTTGCAACAAGAGGAGAAGAAGCATTTAATAATGCTGCACATTTTATGGAAAGCTTGCCATTTAGAGTTGTTCTGGAAACTTTTATTATATTCCTGCCGCTTTTGTACCATGCGATCTATGGAATTTACATTGCGTTTACAGCTAAAAATAATGTAAGCAAGTTTGGCTACTTCCGCAACTGGATGTTTATGCTTCAAAGGATTTCTGGCGTGATTACACTTATCTTTGTATCCTGGCATGTATGGGAAACAAGAATTGCAGCCGCATTTGGCGCTGAAGTGAATTTTGACATGATGGCCTCCATTTTCAGTAATCCATTCATGATTGTATTTTATGTTGTCGGTGTCGTTTCAACGATTTTCCACTTTGCAAACGGACTGTGGTCATTTGCTGTGAGCTGGGGAATTACTGTGACACCAAGATCTCAGCTGATCTCAACTTATGTGACGATCGCACTTTTCCTAGCATTATCTTACGTTGGAGTCAGCACTATTTTTGCATTTGTTTAATAGGTAATAGAACCAAAGGGAGTGGGCCAGATGAGTAAAGGTAGAATAATAGTCGTCGGTGGTGGCTTAGCGGGCCTAATGGCTACGATCAAAGCTGCAGAAACTGGCGTTCATGTAGATTTATTTTCTTTAGTTCCAGTTAAGCGCTCTCATTCAGTTTGTGCTCAGGGCGGAATAAACGGAGCGGTTAACACAAAAGGGGAAGGCGATTCTCCTTGGGAGCATTTCGATGATACAGTATACGGCGGGGACTTCCTCGCAAACCAGCCTCCTGTAAAGGCAATGTGCGAAGCAGCGCCTTCCATTATCCATTTGCTTGACCGGATGGGAGTTATGTTCAACCGTACTCCTGAAGGTCTTCTGGACTTCCGCCGCTTTGGAGGAACGCAGCATCACCGTACAGCGTTTGCCGGAGCAACAACTGGCCAGCAGCTGCTATATGCACTTGATGAGCAGGTGCGACGCTATGAGGTTGCCGGTTTAGTAACGAAGTATGAGGGCTGGGAATTTCTTGGGGCTGTTATCGATGATGATGGCGTATGCCGCGGTATTACTGGTCAGGACTTAACGACAATGGAAATGAAAGCATTCCGTTCGGATGCCGTTATTATGGCAACAGGCGGACCTGGAATCATTTTCGGAAAATCGACAAACTCTGTCATTAACACAGGATCAGCTGCTTCAATCGTCTATCAGCAGGGTGTGCATTACGCAAATGGAGAATTCATTCAAATTCATCCAACAGCAATTCCTGGAGACGATAAACTTCGTCTGATGAGTGAGTCGGCACGCGGAGAAGGCGGTCGTGTCTGGACGTATAAAGACGGTAAGCCTTGGTACTTCCTTGAGGAAAAATATCCTGCATACGGAAACCTTGTGCCTCGTGATATTGCAACACGCGAAATTTTTGATGTGTGTGTATCACAAAAGCTTGGAATCAATGGAGAAAACATGGTTTATCTTGATCTCTCTCATAAAGATCCGAAAGAGCTTGATATCAAACTTGGCGGAATCATTGAAATCTATGAAAAATTCATGGGCGATGATCCCCGCAAGCTTCCAATGAAAATCTTCCCGGCTGTTCATTATTCTATGGGCGGACTTTGGGTTGATTATGATCAAATGACGAATATCCCTGGACTATTTGCAGCAGGCGAGTGTGATTACTCGATGCATGGAGCCAACCGTTTAGGAGCGAATTCATTGCTGTCTGCCATCTATGGCGGTATGGTTGCAGGACCGAAAGCAGTCGAATATGTGAGCGGTCTTGATGTATCTGCTGAAGATCTTTCTTCTTCATTATTTGACGGTCATGTGAAACAGGAAGAAGAAAAATGGCAGAACATCATGAACTTAAATGGAACTGAAAATGCATATGTTCTTCATAAAGAGCTTGGCGAATGGATGACGGACAATGTAACGGTTGTCCGCTACAATGATAAATTGCTTAAAACAGATGAAAAAATTCAAGAGCTAATTGAAAGATATGAAAATATCAACATTAATGATACAGCTAAATGGAGCAACCAGGGTGCGACGTTTACACGTCAGCTTCAAAACATGCTTCAAATGTCCCGTGTTGTTACACTTGGCGCCTATAACCGCAATGAAAGCCGCGGTGCTCATTACAAACCGGACTTCCCTGAACGTAATGACGAGGAATTCCTAAAAACGACAATGGCCACATTTGCCGGTCCAAAAGCTGCTCCTAAGTTCCATTATGAAGAAGTGGACGTTAGCTTAATTGAACCGCGTAAGCGCGACTATTCGAAGAAGAAAAAGGGGGAATAAAAAATGAACAGCGAAAAGAAAGTAGTTCGTTTTATTATTACTCGTCAAGACCAGCCTGGAGCTGCCCCTTATGATGAAACATTTGAGATTCCTTATCGTCCAAATATGAACGTGATTTCTGCATTGATGGAAATCAGACGGAATCCTGTTAACTCACAAGGGAAAGAAACGACTCCGATTACTTGGGATATGAACTGTCTCGAAGAGGTGTGCGGAGCATGCTCTATGGTCATCAACGGCAAGCCGCGCCAGTCCTGTACTGCCCTTGTTGACCAGCTTGAGCAGCCGATTCGTCTTCAGCCGATGAGAACATTTCCTGTTGTCCGCGACCTTCAGGTTGACCGCAGCAGAATGTTCGACTCACTGAAAAAAGTAAAGGCCTGGATTCCGATTGATGGAACCTATGACTTAGGCCCTGGCCCGCGTATGCCTGAGAAAAAACGTCAATGGGCATATGAATTATCAAAATGCATGACTTGCGGTGTCTGCTTAGAGGCATGTCCGAATGTAAACAGCAATTCAGATTTCATCGGCCCAGCTCCGCTTTCACAAGTTCGTCTGTTTAATGCACATCCAACAGGTGCATTAAATAAAGCAGAACGTCTGGAGTCCATTATGGGCGACGGAGGCCTTGCAAACTGCGGAAACTCTCAAAACTGTGTGCAGTCTTGTCCTAAAGGAATTCCTTTAACGACTTCTATTGCTGCACTCAACAGAGATACAACGTTCCAGGCGTTCCGTAATTTCTTCGGAAGCGATCAAGTTTAAAACAAAGATATCCAGGCAGAAATCAGCGGATATCATTTAATAAGAAAACACCTCTTCCTTTCGATGAAGAGGTGTTTTTTCACATAAACATGAAAAGAGGAAACAAACATGAAACAAATCTCATACATACAGCTGCCGTTCAAGGAATGGAAGGATACTTTTTCTTTTTATTTTCAGGTAAAAGTTCGTTTTTCCGAAACAGATATGTTCGGGCATATGAACAATACCGCACCAATTTCTTATTTTGAAGAAGCACGAATTGAATTCTTTAAGCACGCAGGTCTTATGGATAATTGGCTGAAAAAAGACGGAGAGCTGATTCCTGTCGTTGCAGATATTCAGTGTGATTACGTCAAACAGGTCTTTTTTGATGAGAAAATCCGCCTTTATGTAAAAGTAGCATCAATCGGGAATTCATCGATGGATCTGCATTATTGTGCGGTGAATGAAAAAAATGAAGTTTGTTTTACAGGACGAGGCACCGTTGTGCAAATATCCAAATACAATGGAAAAAGTGTACCGTTTCTGGAAGTGGAGAAAAAGATGCTTGCTCAAACTGCCATATTTGCCACTTGAAAAATAGACACGGAATTTCTTGCTTTCAACTAAGATTCCTGTCACCGCCAATACAGTGTGCACATACTATATGTTGACTAATCTTATACCCATTCGTTAGATCGGCTCGCACCTAGCAAGGAGGGTTACAATTCTTGAAAGAGAAAGAGTTTCAATCAAAGCCATTACTCACAAAAAGAGAGAGAGAAGTATTCGAATTATTAGTTCAAGACAAAACAACGAAAGAAATAGCGGGCGAGCTCTTTATTAGTGAAAAGACAGTTCGGAACCATATTTCCAATGCGATGCAAAAGCTTGGTGTTAAGGGGAGATCACAAGCTGTTGTTGAGCTCCTTCGTATGGGTGAACTTGAGCTCTAATACGTACCGGCTGACCTTGATTTAAGGGTAGCCGGTTATTATTTCTGTGCAGAAAAATCGGGGCTGCGCCAATCTGACTATGCCATTTCTTATTTATCAAATCGGACATCTAAAATATGAAACTTGCAATTTTCCGCGAAAAGATAGAAAATGGATATGATACGCACATTCTTACTGTTTAGTTGCGTTCTGTGCGGTCAGATTGAATGAGTGAGGGTTGCTGATGACAGTTCATAATGATGTAGTAAGTGATAAAATGGTCGCTGATATGGAGAAATCCCTGAGACATATTTCTGTAATGGTCAAACAGAAGGGACGGGAGATCCTTAATCAATTTCCGATTACACCGCCTCAATTCGTAGCGCTCCAATGGCTTTCCGAACATGGCGACATGACAGTCGGTGAATTATCTAATAAAATGTACCTTGCATGCAGCACCACAACAGATCTTGTTGACCGAATGGAAAAAAACAAACTGGTGGTAAGGATCAAAGACCCGAATGACCGAAGGGTTGTGAGAGTGCATCTGCTTGAAGAAGGACAGCGCATCATTGAAGAAGTTATACAAAAGCGTCAACAATACTTAAAAAATGTAATCAAAAATTATGATATGCAGGAAATCATCCAGCTTGAAAGCTCATTATTGAAATTACACCTAGAAATGAGAGAAGAATGAGGCGATTTTTTGAACAGAGCAATTGGCGTCATTGATTCCGGTGTAGGCGGGCTGACCGTTGCACGCGAAATCATGAGGCAGCTACCAAACGAAGACATCATCTACTTAGGTGATACGGCGAGATGCCCATATGGACCGAGACCGCTTGAAGAGGTTCGGTTATTTACTTGGCAAATGACGAATTATCTCTTGTCAAATCACCATATAAAAATGCTTGTGATCGCCTGCAATACGGCAACAGCCATTGCTTTGCAGGAAATCCAGGAAGAGCTTGATATCCCAGTAGTAGGTGTCGTTTTCCCTGGAGCCAGAACAGCGATTAAAGTTACCAGAAACAATCATATCGGCGTAATTGGAACGGTCAATACAGTTGCAAGCCGTGCATATGAGAAGGCTCTTAAAACGATTAAGAAGACAGTTGAAGTCGAGAGCTTGGCATGCCCTGCATTTGTTCCGCTTGTAGAAAGCGGAGATTATGAAAACGATTATGCTGTATCCATCGTACGTGAATCTCTTTTTCCTTTAAAAGATCAGCCGATTGATACACTTATTCTTGGATGTACGCATTATCCGGTCTTAAAGACGTTAATTGAGGATTATATGGGACCCAAGGTGAAAATTATCAGCTCTGGTGATGAAACAGCCCGTGAAGTCAGTACAATCCTGTCTTATAAAGAAGCATTGAATGAGACGCAGGAAGAAAATCATCATTTGTTTTTAACGACTGGATCAAAGGAGCTTTTCCAGAGGATTGCTTCTCAGCTGTTTGAGCAGCCTGTTGAAAATGTAAAATCTATTACACTGTAAAAAGAGGAGCCGATTGCCGGTTCCTTTTTTTAATGTTCTCCAGCTCCACCCCTAAACTCCTCGGCCCGAACAAAAACCTCCAATTAATTTGGAAACCCCATCAATTCGGGATTTTCTCCTCGGCCTGTGACCAGTCGGTTCCGCTTTTCTTACTGTCTAGCTCCATCGCCCAACTCCTCGGCCAGAACGGCTCCGTCTGTAAAGGCAAAAAGCGCCTTTTCAGCCGGATCCTTATCTGTCTGTC
>NZ_WKKF01000005.1 GCF_009674765.1 Metabacillus idriensis
ATTTTGTGAAAACAGTTTAACCAAATTAACCTACGATGTTACGAGTAAGGAGCTAGTTTCGTTCATGATAACTCGGCATGCCTGCGGGGTCTCCCATTTCCTCTATTTTCCCGCAGGAGTCAAGTTTATCCTCCACAATCCACTTATGGTTTTAACATCAAGTCTAAAAGCAACAATGTTTACGAAAAGAGCCTTTATAAAAAATCTCCTATCAGTAATGATAGGAGATTTCTTGAATTCATGCAAATATTTGATTTTAGATCCAGCCTCTGAAGCGGGATGCTTCTGCCATTTTGCGGACCCCGACCATGTATGCTGCGAGACGCATATCAACACGTCGTGTTTGTGCTGCATCATAAATATTATTAAACGATTTAACCATAACTTTTTCAAGCTTTTCATCAACTTCTTCTTCGGACCAGTAATAGCCTTGGTTGTTTTGAACCCATTCAAAGTAAGAAACGGTAACGCCTCCTGCGCTTGCCAATACATCCGGCACAAGGAGGATGCCGCGGTCAGTGAGGATTTGCGTTGCTTCAAGCGTCGTCGGGCCATTTGCAGCCTCTACAACAATACTTGCGCGGATTAAGTGTGCATTCTCTTCTGTGATTTGATTCTCAATCGCAGCCGGCACTAAAATATCACAGTCAAGCTCGAGCAGTTCCTTATTTGAAATTGTATCATTGAATAACTTTGTTACTGTTCCAAAGCTGTCGCGGCGGTCAAGCAAGTAGTCAATATCAAGACCTTCTGGATCATGCAGACCTCCATACGCATCTGAGATCCCAATAATTTTCGCACCTGCGTCATGCATGAATTTCGCTAAGTAGCTTCCAGCATTTCCAAATCCCTGTACAACAACACGGGCGCCCTTAAGCTCAATTCCTTTTTTCTTGGCAGCTTCATATATACAAATCGTAACGCCCTTCGCAGTTGCTGATTCACGGCCATGTGAACCTCCAAGCACTAAAGGCTTTCCTGTAATAAATCCAGGTGAATTAAATTCATCTATTCTGCTGTACTCATCCATCATCCACGCCATAATTTGTGAATTGGTGAAAACATCCGGAGCAGGAATATCTTTTGTCGGTCCGACAATCTGGCTGATCGCTCTTACGTATCCGCGGCTCAAGCGCTCTAATTCACGGAATGACATATCACGGGGATCACAGACAATACCGCCCTTTCCACCGCCGTAAGGCAAATCAACAATGCCGCACTTTAAACTCATCCATATTGACAGCGCTTTAACTTCAGTTTCGGTTACACCCGGATGGAACCGGATTCCGCCCTTAGTAGGTCCTACTGCATCGTTATGCTGGGCGCGGTAGCCAGTAAAAATCTTGACTGAGCCGTCATCCATTCTTACAGGTATTTTTACCGTCATCATTCTCAGCGGTTCTTTTAATAATTCATAAACTTCTTCAGGGTATCCTAGTTTCTCTAGGGCTTTATGTATCACCGTTTGTGTTGATTTCAACACATCATGCTTTTCTCGTTTATGATCGGTGCTTTTTTCGGCTACCATTCGAGTAAACCTCCTACTGTCTTTTCAATTGTGTGGAAATGTCCACCTTTCATGACATAGTATACACCTTCAGATGTTTTCTGCAAAGTAGAAAAAGCAGAAATAAAACAAAAACAAACTCATTTTTGTAAGCGATTTCAATGATGTGGTGTTAATGGGTAAAATTGGCTATATATTGCGGATTGAAGTTTGAAAATAGTGAATATTTTCAACTGCTCGAGGATTTAATCTTCTTCGCCAGTCCATTTTTGAGCACAGTTTCAACATGACAAACGGCCAAATCAAAAAACAAAACCTGCAGTAAATCTGCAGGCGTTATTTGTTATTTTGTTTTACTCCAATAGTAGTGATGCAGTTTTTCAATTGCACCATCTGCCATTATGCATTTTCCGTATTCATGGAGATAATGAATGGAGATCATGGATGGATTACCGTATTCTGCAATGATTGAAATTAAGGAATCCACTTCGATCGGCTGATGCTCATCTAGCATGAAGTAAAATCTGTTCTGATGGGAGTATACGGCTCCTTCTTTTATTCCTTGCGAGAAGAGTGCATTTGACAGCTGTATGATGTCTTCAAACTCATTGAATTCAAAAATAATATCATAGCTTTGATCGAGCTCCACTTGCATCTCAATGTAATCATCTGCGTAATCTTCATCAGTCTCTTCTTCCTCATGGTTTTTGGTCACGATGATGACCATCCCCTGAGCTTGAAGAGAGTATACTTCAACTGCAATTGGCCCGCTTGGTTCAAAGCCAAGCTCTTCACTTGCTTCATCCATCATTTCTCTGAAAAGCTGATGCACTTTCAATGAATCTTTCCATAAGTCTTCCTTCGTAAGTCCTCTGTCCATTAGATCGTCTATTGTTAAGAAGATTTTTATCTTGTTATAGTTCAATCGCTCTAGCCGCATCCCTTACCCTCCTGCCGTCAGAACGCCCTTTTCCTTATCATATGAAATACAGATGGGATGGTTCGTTGATTTTTAACAAGTTTACACTCTCTTATCCCATTAAGACAAGCAAAAGATTTCGGGGTGCTCAGGTTACACAGAAAGGCGTTCTTTAAGCCAATTGTCCCACTGGTTTTTCGTATCCCCGACGAAAAATGATTCATAGTTTTTCAAATGCTCTCTTGGAACTTTATTAAAGGCGTTGCCTCCTAGACCTATGATCAAGCTGCTGTATTTTTTTGAAAGCTCCTCAACTGACTCGACCGTTTTTGCAATGTTTTCCTGCAGAGTGCATGAGTAGAATAAAAACCTCGGATTTACTTCTTCAAGGACAATATCGATATCCCCGTCGGCGATGCTCGTCCCAAGATAAATGACTTCAAACCCTTTTCTTCTTAAATAAAGAGTAAAGATCAGAAGTCCCAGTTCATGCCATTCTCCTGGCCCGCAAACAGAAACTACTTTCGGAAGCAGTCCGTTTACAGGCAGGGTATGTAGGATGATCCCGATTCTCGAACGGAGAAATGACGACGCAAAATGCTCATGTGCAGAAGTAATTTTGCCATTTTCCCACATGTCTCCGATTTTCACGAGAAGAGTTCCTAAAATGTCGATGAGGACTTTGTCAATTGAATAAAGACTAAAAGCCTTATTTAATAGTTCATGCGCCTGATTCTCATCAAATGAAAGCAAAGCCGAAAGCAGCTCTTCTGTTAAATCCAACGCATGGTCAGGTGTATCGGAACTTGCTGACACTGCAAGAGGCTCTTCTGAAGCAAGGCCGCTGTTTTCAAGCAAATTAACTGCCTGGCTGATGGTAAAGCCTTTATTTACTTTGTTGATCAGCCACTTTAAAATTTTTATATGTTCTTCTGTATATAAACGGTGCCCTGAATCATTTCGAACCGGTGCAATCATATTATAGCGTCTTTCCCAAGCTCTTAATGTCCCTGGTTGGATTCCAAGCATTTTGGAAACTGCCTTAATGTTGTATTTGCCTTCTTGACCAGACATATCTAATCCTCCAATAACAAAAATCACTGTACTCAAAGTATATAGGATTAAACAGCATGTGTAAACTTTGTATAACAAATGAATAATCCTGCAATTGCAGCACATTTTTTCATTAGATATGTACACTAAAATCTTAATGAGCTTTTTTAGGCGAGAAATTTTGAAGGTTTGCCGTTGCCAGCCCATATAAAACTGTAAAAGCTGCTAATACTAAAGTTTGCCAAAATCCTATTTGAAATAATATATAAAAATTAATAAAAACACAATAACTAATCGTCGTCTCAAGCACATCGCCTTCGTTTCTTGCGATTTTAAACGTTAGTCTTAATGCTGTTTTTATAAGAGAAGCGTGCAGGATAAATCCAATTGAAAATAGGATCATTGAAAAAAAGGATCTTGCAGGGTTTAATACGAGCATCATAATAAATTCAGACAGTTGAAACGGAAGCTGTACAGGTATCCAAATGCATGCTAAATAGGCAGATAAGTACCCGATGATCAAAAACGCGGCATGTTTAAACAAAAAAATCCCTCCCCTACACTTTTATATGTAGGGAAGGGGGGTTTATTCATCTTCGTGGATATCGAGGACTCTGAATCCTGACTTTTCTATTCTTTCGATAAACCGGCTGATATTGTCCTTTTTTTCAATTTTCATGACAATTCTTCTGACCATGCTTTCGGTTTCATCAAACGTTACAAGGGAAATGATGTCTTCATGAAACTGCCTTGCAAGCTCTGTCAGCCTTGCGATCCTGCCCTCTGTTTCAACTGAGGTAAATGCAATTCTGACTCCTTTTTTGTTCATTCCGAATGCGCTTTGAAATTGTTCAAGAACATCATATCTCGTAACAATACCCAAGTATTCCTTTTCTTCTCCAACTACGGCAATCAGCGGAAAGTCTTTTAACTGCAGCAGCGTTTTTTCAAAAATCTCATCACCTTCAAGGAAAACATCCCGATTGACGGCAATTTCTTCCGCTTTTTTATTTTTCAAGAAATCGTCTTTCTGTACATTAGATTCAAAAAAATGCTCATATAGGTGATAACGGGTGATCATCCCTATGTATGCCGTCCCCTCCAAAACCGGAATTCCATCAATCTTATGTTTTTCCAGCTTTTCAAGCACCGTATACAGCGAATCCTCCGCTGCGGCATGTATTGTTCTTGCCTTAGGAATCATCGTACTTTTAACAAACATCGCATCACCCCATTAACGTTTTAGCATACATTCGCTGTTATTTGCTAAATTCCTTTATACTCCTTCTATTTATTTGCTTTCAAAATACAGGTTAATATCAAAATCCTTCTTCATCATGTCATAAACCTCGCCTCTTTTTTTCCAGTGATAAGGCTGTGGCCACAATTCAGAGCTTTTCCGGATAATTTCCGTTCTTAAGCCATGATATTCCTTTTCGTACTTTTCTTCTTTTTTCTTATAATAATGAGATGTTGCATACCCTGCCCCTATGGTTAATATGATGAAAAAGTGAAAGGCGCTTCCAACTACTTGACCGAGCATATAGCCAATATCGCTTCCGTTGGGAACAACAATCAATTGATAAAAGTAGAGAAAAAAGGCCATCCCGCCTGTCAGTGTAAACATCTGGAATCTAAAACAGTTCTTTTTATACCGCTCATATTTTCGTTTTTTATTCAGTACGCTCTGAAGCATTTGTTTAGTCGCTAAGTCGGTAGAATCACTAAGCTGCTGTATTTGCTTTTCCACACACATCACATCTCCTGGGAAAGGTTCTTTTCTTATACCAGATTATATGATGTTGTCCATCTTGATATGAAAAGCAAGCATGAAAAAAAACGCATGCTGTTTTCATGCGTTTACTGTTTAATCGGTATTTTAAGTACTTGACCTTCATACACACCGTCTCCGCTCATCTGGTTCCATTGCTTAATTAAAGCCTCGCCTGAGCGGTCACTGTAATATTTCACGGAGATTCTGTACAGATTTTCTTCAGGACCCACTGTGTGTTCGATTACTTTGTACTCTTCTTTTGGTTCGGGTTCGGGCTCTGGTTTTGGTTCTGGTTTTGGTTCTGGTTCTGGTTTTGGTTCTGGTTCTGGCTGTGTTTTTTCAGGTTCAGGCTCTGCTGAAGTTTGCTGAGCTGCCGCCTCTGTTTTGAAAGTTGTTTCTGCTGAGCTTACAGACGCTTGATCAGCTTCTTGTGATTTTGTTTCAGATTCTTCTAAGGACTGTTCGTCAGAAGACTGCTCTTCTTCTTCCTCTTCATCACCATATTTTATTAAGACATCTTCATAGTCGGAAATATTTTCTCCATTGACGGTTTTACTGCGGTCATCGAAATAAGAAATAATGTAGTAAAACACTATGGGAAGCAGAAAAAAGAATAAGGCCAGTATGCTTATAGCGGGATATTTATACTTTGATTTCTTTTTGTCTTTCTTTTTATGAAGTTCACTTCTGGATGGATAGCTGCCAGTTCTTGATTTGTATTCATCTATCTTATTTTTCCTGGAAGAGCGTGACGCAGCTGCTTCTTCATTTTTACTCATATTTTTCACCTCCGTTAATGTACTGCAAACGAATTTGAATGGCAAACACCAAATCGATTAAGAAATGTGCAAAGACTGTGACGAATAAATTACCTGTCCAATCATACACAAAACCAAGCAGCAAACTGATCAGCATCACCATAATAAACAGCAGACCTTTTGTTATATAACGAAAATGCAGGACTGCAAAGATGATGCTTGCTGTCCAAATGCCAAAATGAGTCTGAATGACACCGCGAAATAAAAGTTCTTCTGTAAAGGAAATTAACAGACATAGAAAGAAAATATGCGGCAAGGAACGGTGTCTGAACATTTTTTCATTGATGCCGCCATCATCATACCATTCTTTCGGCATAGTGTGCATGATGATCCAATCGAAAATCATCACAATAACAGCAGTCAATCCGCCGAACAGCAAGATTTCTGCCAGTTCAGGCCTCCATATTTCCTTAAAATCAGACAATCTGTTAAATAACATCATACTTAAAAAGACGGAAATTGTAAGTAGTAAAATTTGAGTAAAATAGAGCTGCTGAAGCAGCTGCCCATCTGTCATTTTTTTGACAAGTTCATTTTGACGCTTAACCATTTCATCACTCGTTCTGGCCAAAAATAGCCTTTAATTCTGCCTTCCACTCAAGGAGATGCAGATGCGTATGCTTCTCTTTCTTTTCTTCATAAAGTAAAAGATCAAGTCCGCACCTGTCACAGCAAATCTCCTGTGATTGGAAATTTTTTTCTTCAAAGTAATTGAGAATGCCTTGTCGCCTGCATTCTTTTGACAGCAGCCATTTCATAACTGCGTCTAATTTTCTTTTTTTGAAAGAACGCCTGTCTTCAATTTTCCCCCAAATGAATTGAATCGCCTGTTGTTCATTTCCGGACAGGGGATATGGGATCTTTTCGATATGATGAAGAATAAATCTTCCCTGTATTTCATTTACGCCAGCCGTTTCAAATGATCCTTCAGCATCTCTGCCTGCAGAGATTTGATAAATGGTCTGATGGAGCTGTTCATACGTTGAAAACTCAGATTCCAGCAGGGATAAAGGTATTTCCATATCTCCGCTTCCAATAAGAGATATTGCTACACTTGGCAGTCCATCTCTTCCGGCTCTTCCTATTTCCTGCACGTAGGATTCCATTTGAGAGGGAAAATGAAAATGGATGACATATCTGACATTCCCTTTATTAACACCCATTCCAAATGCATTTGTGCAGCAGACCACATCTAATTGATCATATATAAACTGCTGCTGAATCAGTGTCCTCTGCTCTTGCTCCATCCCGGCATGATAACAGGCAGACTCGCTAATGCCCTCCATTTTTAGAAATTGCGCAAGGTTTTCCGTCCATTTTCTGCTTGAGCAGTATATAATACCAGGGCCTTTCAGGGTTTTTACTAGTTCAGATACTCGTTTCATCTTACCTTCAAGTGAATGGCACTCCTCAATTTTAATAGCAATATTGCTCCGGTTAACTGATTGAATATGCCTTTTTGCGTTCGTCATGTGGAGAGATTTTTCAATATCCTTAAGCACCTCTGGTGTCGCAGTCGCAGTCAGTGCCATGCAAGGTGCCCAGCCAAGTTTCTCTCTTAATTCACCTAGCTTTGAGTAGTCAGGTCTGAAATCATGACCCCATTGAGAAATACAGTGAGCTTCATCAACTACAAATAATGAGAGTTTTATCTCCCGAAGTGCAGAAGCAACTGCTTCAGACTGCAGAATTTCTGGCGATGCAAAGATATATTTGTATTGATTCAGTCTGCTTAATGCTCTTTGTCTTTCCATATAAGGGAGAGCGCCATTTAAGCCAATGACCCTCTTCTCCCCCCGGAGGCGAATTTGCTGAATCTGATCTTCCATTAGTGAAAGGAGCGGTGAAACGATCAGAACCGTCCCTTCCAGAATGTAAGCAGGCAGCTGATAGCAAAGCGACTTCCCTCCTCCTGTAGGAAGAAGGGCGATTGCATCATGGCCGTCTATAATGTCCGTTATGATGGTTTCCTGGCCAGTTCGAAATGAATCATGTCCGAAATGGCGCTTTAATGCTTGTTTAACGTTCATGACTTCCTCCTAAAGACGTGTAAAAGCGAGCCTGATCTGAAAATATGAATAACGGTCATTCAGCGCTTCTTTTACAATTCTCAGCTGATGCGTGTTTAATTCCTCAATCTTCCTAGCAATAACCTGAAGACAATCATCCGCTAAAAACATGGAAAAATCAAAAGCAGTGTCATTCAATGAAATCTCCACAACATGATCTTCAATCGTGCTTAATTTTAAATGCCTGATTCTTGCAATGTCCTCTATTGATTTTCCCAATTGGATCAGCTGCAGCGTTTTTGAAGTGGATTCGGTAAGAGGGTGAACTTTTGAAAGGTCTTGTATCACAGAGTTCAAAAGCGGATATTGATGTTTTTTCAGGCTGCATTCTTCTAGTACACGGTGTATAACGTTCCAAAACAGAAGTTTTATGTACTCTGCATCTTCTTTAAATTTTTCGCCAAGCTGTTCATATGTCAGGCCAATGCGCTGATTTGAAGTCAATTGATATACCCAAATCGCCGCCTCCCGATCTGAAAACCGCTGAAGATGACTGAGCATTTCCTGATAAAGACCATCTGAGAGCTCCATTTTATTTAGAGATGACCTTTTAAAAAAATGCTTTACCCAACGCTGCACTTTTTCATCTTTTGTAACAGGCAAGTATTTTGTGCTGCCTGCTTTTGTATGAGAAAGAACTTGAGTCATCAGCATCAGTCTTTTCCAGAAAAGAAATCCGCTTGATGAAAAGATGGATCCATTCAAGCTTTTAGGAAGTGGCTTATTTTTCAGTACTGTTTCAAGAAGAGTTTCAGCTTTTTTTGTTAAAATAAGAACATCTTTTTCTGAATAAATTAAGTATCCATTTTCAATGAGATTTTGCACAGCTGCTTCAAACTCTTTTCGCTTTAAAGCCGGATACATGCCGAATAAGTTTGAAAGGTGAAAAAGCTTGCTGTCCTGAATCGTCTGTGAGGATTTTTTCCCTTTTAATAAATGGAAAACGGCTGATGAAGAGCGTTCCCCGCCGAATTTCTTAAGACAATCTAAATAGACAATATCTAAATAATTTTGAGTCATTCACATCACCTTACACTTTTTGACACGTTTCGATTCTTGCTTCTATTGTAACAGATTCTATCTGAAAATTGGCGTTTAAAGTTGCCTGTAAAGGGTATCTTAATTACTAGAAAGCCTTGTATGATAAGCATTCTCATTGTACTTTCCTATTGAAAAGTTTCGAAAACAGATTTACAATGTATAAATATAAAGAGGTACGCACCTGATTTTTCAGTTTTTCACTGACAAATGAATGAATGTACCATATCATAGAGTGTGACCATTTCAGAGGAGGTTTTTTTATGGCAAAGTTTACAATCGTTGACAAAGATACTTGCATTGCTTGCGGTGCATGTGGAGCAGCAGCACCAGACATTTATGATTATGATGATGAGGGTATTGCATTCGTAACCCTTGATGATAACCAGGGAATTGTCGAAGTACCTGAAATCTTAGAAGAAGACATGATGGATGCTTATGAAGGCTGTCCGACAGATTCCATTAAAATTGCTGACGAATCATTTGACGGCGACGCTTTAAAGTTTGAATAGCACACAAAAAACCCTCTGCCGCGGCAGAGGGTTTTTCTTTATTCATTTATTATGCAGCACGTTTATAATCAGTTTGTGCATGAACCCATGTTTTAAGCTTCGCGAAGATTGCCATAAACACAAATCCCATGGCAATTCCTTTAATTAAGTTAAACGGCAGAATTCCCGCTGCGATTAGGGCGCGCAATTCTGGCGCTGCCATAGCCGGGGCATTAAGGAACCATGTGTATGCCGGAATAAACAGGTAATAGTTTAGGACACTCATGACTAAAGCCATCACGATTGTGCCGATTGAAAGTCCAATTGCAAGGCCTCTCATTGAATTCATTTTACGGTACATATAGGAAGCAGGCAGAATATATAAGACACCTGCAGTAAAATTAGCCAGCTGCCCTACAGGAACGCCTGTTGCATTTCCCATAATAATGTAATGAAGAATATTTTTGATTGCTTCAACCATAATACCGGCTCCAGGCCCAAACAAAATAGCTGCGATAATGGCCGGAACATCTCCGAAATCAAGCTCTAAAAAGCTTGAGAACCCAATCGGAAAATTAAAAATCATTAATACAAACCCTACACTTGCAAGCATTGCGATTGATACTTGCTTTTTCACCTTACTTTGCTGCATCTTTCTCTCTCCTTTTTCGATCCATCCGGAAAGAAAGGAAACGTTCTGTTTATCCAAGCAAAAATAAAACCCTTTGCGCATCGTACACAAAGGGAGAAATTAAGCAAGGTTAAATAAACGATTAAAATTTGCATTTTAACCGCCAGAACCTCCATCTTCTCCCATCCAGACTATACTGTCGGCTCTGGAATCACACCAGATCCTGCCAAACTGCAAACGGCTCGCGGGCTAGAAACATTTGTTTCATTACCGCCGGTCGGGAATTGCACCCTGCCCCGAAGATAGATCATATTATTTTGTTTTCGAGATAAGTATACTGCATCCTTTTCATTTTGTGAATATAAATGCTTTAAATCGGATCAGCATTCTTTTTCCAATTAAAGTCTTTACCCTTTTAACGCTTTACTGTTATTGACATAATAATCTTAATATGATAAATTATCTGATATTTAATAGAAGTGCTTAGGGGGATAATCATGTATCGAATACTAGTGTCAGATTCAATGAGTGCAGACGGGCTTCAGCTTTTGCTTGCAGCAGAAAATGTAGAGGTTGTTCAGAAAAAAGCGTCAGAGGCAGCAAATGAGCTCCATACGTTTCACGCCTTGCTTGTCAGAAGTGCCACTAAAGTTACGGATGAATTAATCGCTAAAATGCCGTCCCTTAAAATAATTGCAAGAGCCGGTGTTGGAATCGATAACATTGATCTTGATGCAGCGACTAAACATGGTGTTGTCGTCATTAATGCACCTGATGGAAATACGATTTCTACAGCTGAGCATACATTTGCGATGATGACTTCCCTTCTCCGCCATATTCCGCAGGCAAATGTATCTGTTAAGTCTAATGAATGGAATCGTACAGCATTTGTCGGAACTGAACTTTACGGCAAGACATTGGGAATTGTCGGACTCGGCAGAATCGGAACAGAAATCGCAAAACGCGCGCAGGCTTTTGGAGTAAATGTGCTTGTTTTCGATCCATTTTTGACCCGTGACCGCGCTGCAAAAATATCAGTAAAAAGCGCGAGTCTTGATGAACTTCTAGAGAAGGCAGATATCATTACTGTACATACTCCTCTCACAAAAGAAACAAAAGGACTTATCGGAGCAAAATCCTTGCCTAAGACAAAAAAAGGCGTTTATTTGCTCAACTGTGCACGAGGCGGAATTATCGATGAAGAAGCCCTTATTCCTTTCTTAGAAAACGGGCACATTGCAGGTGTAGCGCTGGATGTATTTGAAACAGAACCTCCAGTTGATCACCCGCTGCTGGCCTTTGACAATGTAATTGCAACTCCTCATTTAGGAGCTTCTACGAAGGAAGCTCAGTTAAACGTTGCAGCCCAGGTCGCACAGGATGTTCTGCATTTTCTGGACGGCAAAATGGTGACGACATCTGTTAACCTGCCGACATTAACAAAAGAAGTGTTCGAAAAAATTCAGCCATTTTACAAGCTTGCCAAAAAAATGGGGAACGTCGTTTCTCAGTGCATGAAGGAGCCTGTGAATGACATTTCCATAAAATATGAAGGATCTGTAGCAGAACTTGAAACTTCATTTATTACAAAAAGTTTGATTGCAGGGTTTTTAACACCCCGTGTTGCTTCTAATGTAAATGAAGTAAACGCAGGCATGATTGCAAAAGAACGCGGAATCAGCTTCAGCGAAAAAATCACTTCAAATCAGTCAGGATATGAAAATTGCATCACAGTAACAATCCATGGTGACCATACAACCTTTGAAATAAAAGGCACGCACATCCCTCACTACGGTGAACGAATTGTAGGCATTAATTCTTTCAATATCGACTTTTACCCATCAGGACATCTTATTTATATTCAGCATACTGATAAACCGGGGGTCATTGGGCGCGTTGGCCGAATTTTAGGTGATCATGAAGTAAACATCGCCACCATGCAAGTAGGCCGTAAAAATGCAGGCGGAGAAGCCATCATGATGCTCTCATTCGACCGTTCCCTGGACGATGCTCTGCTGAGGACCCTATCCGAAATTGATGATATCGTGTCAATTAGAGCCATTGAACTCTGAAATGCAGAATCGCCCGTTTAGCTCAGACAGACAGAAAAGGCTCATCCAGTAAAGGCGCTTTTTGCCTTTGCTGGATGAGCCGTTCTGGCCGAGGAGTTGGGCGATGGAGCTCTACACCATGAAATGCTGAACCGACTGCTCAGCAAAATAAAAAGAAATTAACATTAAAAAAACAGAGAACAGTCTTCCTGCTCTCTGTTTTTTTATGTTCTTTTTATCGGAATTTCAATCTCAACAGCCGTGCCTTCGCCAACTTTGCTGCTGAAAGATATTTTTCCATTATGTGATTCAATGATTCTGTAGCTTACGGTAAGGCCGAGTCCTGTTCCTTTTTCTTTTACCGAATAGAATGGTTCACCGAGTCTTTTAAGTCTTTCTTCTTCCATTCCTTCACCATCATCAGCAATCACGACGAAGGCATGTTCCTGATTGTGGCTGACTTTAATCTCAATGGTTTTAGAGCAGGCTTCAATCGAGTTTTTAATGACATTAATAAAGACTTGTTTAAGCTGATTTGGCTCACAATCAATATCCGGCATGCCAGCTGCATGCTCAAATTCAATATTAACGCCGTACATATTAGCCTGTGACTCCAAAAGCGATATAACGTTGCACATAAGCTGGTTCAAATTTGTTTTTTTGAAATGAATATTCTGCGGTTTGGCCAAAACAAGGAGTTCACCGACGATTTCATTAATCCGGTCAAGCTCGCTTTCCATGATTTCGTAATACATTTTGTTCACACTGTCATTTTTATTCATCAGCTGAACAAACCCCTTTAGAGAGGTGAGAGGATTTCTTATTTCATGGGCAACACTTGCAGCAAGCCCTCCCACAACACTTAATTTTTCAGCCTTCTGCAGACGGTCCTCGGCTTCTTTCATTTGTGTAATATCCCGCCCGATTACAACAAGAGCTTTTCTTGACCCGTCATCGTTAAATAGCGGAACTTTGATCGTATCAAACGTTTTGAAGGTTCCGTCAGGCAAAGGAATAATTTCTTCACAGCGGCTGACAGTTCCGCCCTGCCATGTAATTTCATCAGATTTTTCGCAAAATAAAAGAGCCTCTTTATAGAAATCCGTGTATTCAGCAAGCTCCCGGTCACTTTTCCCTTTATATTCAACACCCTGCAGCTGAAATAGATTCAAACCAAACGTATTGACTTCTATCCATTTGCCCTGGCCATCTTTAAAGTTCACAAAATCCACCATGGAATTAATCAGGGACAAAAGCTTTTCTTTCTCCCGCTCCAACTCCTTAAACTGTTCGTTTTCATTGATTAAGTAGTAGATGAAGATGCTTGTGGCGATGATAAAAACAATGGCTTTAAATTTTGAAATAATAACAAACGTATAAATATCGTAGTCTAAAATCGCAATTAAATGATCTGTTCCAAAAATCCAGATCAAACTGATAAAAAAATATATGTAAAGGACTTTTTTCTTTTTTGACATGAAATTCTCCCGCTAAATGATGTGTAGACTTTCATTTTACTACTATTAGCATCTAAATAGATAGGAGACGATTGAATTTTTTCTTATTTTATGAGATGAGAACCTTCAGAAACTAAACTCTTTCCATAAAAAAGTGTCACTCTATATAGAATGACATTTTTTTATACAACTATTTAAGCGGCACTTCTTTTCGCTCTCCTTTTTGGAACGTCATTAATGAAGTATATCCGACATTTTTTGCAAGAGCGATGGCCTGATCATAATCCGCCCCAACATCACCAGGTATATGTGCATCAGAAGAAAGGACAATCGGAATGTTTTTCTGAAAACATAAAGATAGAAGTCTTTCATCCGGATACAGCTGCCCAACAGGCTTTCTCAAACCGGCCGTGCTGATCTCAACACAGGTTTTCGATGCGGCAAGGGCATCTGTAGCTCTATCATATTGCTTCATCAAAAATTCTTCATCACTTGGCACATACTTAAAAATCTTCACTAAATCAAGGTGTCCTACAATATCAAATAAATTTGACTGAGCAAGTGTTACAACCTGATCGAAATATTTTTCATATACTTCATTTACATCGCGCCTGTCCCATTCGTGAAGAAACTCTTTTAAATCAATGCCAAAGTCATCAACCCAGTGGATGGACCCGATAACATAATCAAAATCATATGTATCAATGAAAGTTTTCATCTCAGCATGCTTTCCTGGTGTATAGTCCATTTCAATAGACATTTTCACATCAATTCCATGATTCCATGCCTCTTTAAAAAGTGCAACATAGTCCTTCATATCATAGTATCGTCTTTCTTCTACCCACGGATTGCTTAGTATATCTTTTGTCTGATAAAAGTGATAGGCATGTTCTGAGATTCCAAAGTGCTGAATGCCTTTTTTTGCAGCTTCATCTGTGAATTGCTTCAAATAATCAAGTGTCAGGCTGCCTCGTTCTAAATGATTGTGATAGTCTGTCCGCATCGTCTGCCCCCCGTAAGTTTTGTCCATTATAACTTTTTTTGGGCAGTGTGACAATGCATTTTCTGTTTATTCTGAAGAACTGGAATGATTAGAGATTTTCAAATTCTGATCGGGGAAGATCGCTTCCGTTTTTAAACGATTTTCTTTTTTCAGCTGATGAACAGTCACTTGAAACTCATCTGCAATCGAGAAAAGGGTATCTCCTTTTTTCACAGTGTACGTTTTACTATCCGGCTTATCTTTAACTATTAACATTTGGCCTATTGCCAAAGTGCTAGATGATAGTCCGTTCATCTCTTTCAAGGCTCCAATGGAAAGACCGTATCTCTTTGAGAGCCCCCACAGCGTGTCCCCTTTTTTCACAGTAATAGAATCTGGATTTTTCACCGCAGCTGATGCTGGCATCGTGAGGACCGGCACGGCTTCAATTTTACTTGCAGCCACCATCAGAAATGGATTAACGGCATTTTTCTTATCGAAGGTCCACTTTCCTTTATGTACTTCAAAATGAAGATGTGTTCCTCTGGATGCGCCTGTATTTCCAATAACGCCTATTTCATCTCCATTCTTCACTTTGGAACCTTCTGAGACTGATCTTTTGCTTAAATGAGCATATACGGTTTCATAGCCTTCTGGATGCTGAATAAATACCACATGTCCGTATGTATCTGAATAATAGGATTTCGTCACAAGACCTTCTTGTACGGACTGAATGATAGTTCCTTCTGGAGCTGCGATATCAATCCCTTTATGTTTTCCGCTTCTTGTTCCAAACGTATCAGTAATGGTCCCCTTTATGGGGCTGGACCAACTTAATTCTTCAGCGCCGGATCTTCCTTCAGCCTTTGCCAGGGTGCCGCTTACGAATAATAGAACGATGCATAAACCAACTAATAACGCGATTGATAACCTTCTTAACAAATCTAACATAACTTCCCCCTAAGCTCTTGTTTGTCAAAAAATGACCAATACTAGTATTATGCAGTGATTTCCAATTCATACATAAGGATTTATGGGGGATTGAATTGTTTAAGACGGTGCGAGCAGGAGTAACCCTGTATTTTCGCAGGAAAAGCAGCGTTCTATTTTAATCGGATTTTCTTTTAATTGCGAAAATCAATCATTCCTATGCGGAATATATCGGTTTCTTTACGCTTAGGGATCCGGCTGATTTCTCATAGGTTGTTGTATGGTGAATTGACTCTTCAAAATCACGAATCTCAATGCAAAATCAGTTTTGAGGGACTAACTTGGGTATTCAGGTGCGAGTTTGAGCTGCAAATTGGTTTTGAAGGTATTTTAACTTTGACTTCGGGTTTTCCCGCTTCCCCCTATTTTCCGCAGGAGCAAAGCAAACTTTACGAATTTATTTCCTAACAAGAAAAAACCGCAGCATTCATCGTGCAGCGGTCATAACACTTCTCTATTCATTTAAATCGACAGGATTTGGGGAAAACGGCACAGGCACTGCCTCTGTCAAATCCATTTCTCCAACTCTGTCTACATTTAATCCTTCGAACTTCACACTCTCATATCCAAACTCTTTAGCAGTCATTAAGATGGCTTCAAGCATCAGAGTATCTGTTTCATTATCATCAATCGTTGATTCAGAAGTAAATTCAATGGTCACATCATCATTTGTTTCTTCAATGTCTTTGATGACAACTGTTTTTTCGATGACAGGCTTAAGCCCGAGTGTTCCATTTCCTTTCATTGCGGACAATGCCTCAGACAGTTTATCGAATGGGAGCAAGGATGGGGCTAGAAGTTTAGGCGCTTCAATGCTCTCCTGGTAAAGGAAATACGCTTTTCTTTTAAGAGTGCCAAGTTTCATCCCTTCCAGGAAGCCATATGCACCCAGTTCTATTCCCTTCTCTCCATTCTTAAAGTACTCTGCTTCTTCAATGCCCTGCCAGCGGAAGGACTCTTCAATGCCTTCTGTAAAAAGTTTATTGTCCGTTTCTGATGCGGACAGAGCGAAAGGATTTTCGTTAACGTCGATTAAAAGTTTAGATGGAGTCCCTTCTGCATAAGCAAGCTTCAACCCTGATAAAGAAGAAGAACTTAGCCCTGCCTGTGCCGGATTAAAATCTGAAAGAACCGATTGAAACATGGTCAGATAATCTTCACTCTTTTCCATTTGAAAGCTGAGAGTGATCATATTTTGCACCTGCTGATCAGGATAAGCAGCAGTGACAATGGAAAAACCGTCTTCAGAACGGGCTACAAACGTGCTTTTTTCAGAGCCGCCTGTCAGTTCAGCCTCTTTTTTTGATTCAGCATTCTCTGAGAATGGCTGTGCCTGGTCTAAACTTGCTTTATCCATGCTTGATTCTGACTTACTGCTGCTTTGATTTATACCTAATTGATTAATGAAAAAAGGCGATATTAGTAATAGAATAAAAAGTGCGGCAATACTTGCGAAAGCAGGTGTTACCCAAGGCTTCCTGTGTTTATATTCTTTTTTAGGCAATCGGGCATAAATTTCAGCAGTAGTCCGTTTATCTTCAATCAGCGGCAGCTTTTTTAAGGCTTCGGCAATTTGATCTTCATTCCAATTTGATTTGTTCATCCTTTTAAAATCCCCTCCTCCCTCACATTATGGTCAATCAAATGTTGTTTCAATACTTTTAATGCCCTGTGCTGGGTGGTTTTCACTTTACTCTCAGTAAAGCCAAGTGCAGCAGCGGTCTCAGCAATGGACAGCCCTTGCAAATAACGCAAAATAATGACAGAGCGCTGATCAACTGTGCAGCTGTCGAGAGAACGGTAAATCCCCTGCAATTCTTCATTTTGAGCGGCAATTTCCTCAGGCATTGGCTGCAAATCCTTTATTTGCTGCCGGTCCCAATCAAATGTTTCCAGAATTCTTTGCTTCAAGGTTTTTTGCTTTCTGAAAAAGTCGATGGCTACATGCCTTGCTATGGAGAAAATCCACGTTTTTTCACTGCTTCTTCCTTCAAAGCTGTCATAGGATTTTAAAATTCGTATATAAACTTCCTGAACGAGGTCTTCAGCCTGCTCACGATTTTTCACCATATAAAATAAGAATTGAAAAATATCACCATGATACTTTTCATAGATCCTCTGAAAGGACTCTTCCATGAATGAACCCCCGATCACACCATTAGTCGATTTTCTTGTGTAAAAAGTTACATATTATTCACTATATATCTGTTCAAAATAAAAAGGAAGGTGCTCCCTTCCCTCATTTCCAACTATTTTATGACTGTTTGGGCTTCGTAAATACGATCGCGCTTCTTTCGTATTCCACATCTTTAGAACCGAGTCTCGCATTTGCGACTCTAGCTGCAGCAAAGAAGTAATCTGACAATCTATTCATATATTTTAATACATGTTCATTGATCTCTGTTTGCTTCTGCAGGGAAACGATGCAGCGTTCAGCTCTTCTTGCTACAGTTCTTGCAATATGTATGGCGGATGCGGCGTGTGTGCCTCCAGGAAGAATAAAGCGCTGCAGCGGCGGAGCCTCAGCAGAATACTGATCAATTCTTTCTTCTAAGAATGCAATCATTTCAGCTGTTGTTTTATACGGATGCTTTTGTTTGCCATGTATGACCGCAAGATCGCTTCCGCAGTCAAACAGCTCATGCTGAATTTTTTCAAATTCATGATACAGGTCTGTCAGTTTATCTTCATGGAGCCACGTCATGGCAAGTCCGACAAATGAATTTACTTCATCAATCGTGCCGTATGCCTCTACTCTTAAATCATCTTTATCGACTCGGCCGCCAATAATGCTTGTTTTCCCTTTGTCGCCTGTTCTTGTATATAAATTCATTTTTCAGCAGCTCCTTTAGGGTTTAAAAGTAAAAAGAGCGAAACTAATCGCTCTTTTATTTTACCATTTTTCTTATTGCATTGTTACGCCATAATCCTTCTTTTTCAAGTAATACTCAAACGTTTTTCTCATGACAGGATAAAGCAAAAGAAAGAAAATGCCATTTCCGATTGCATGTGCTGTATCAAACGGCAGACCAGCAAGATAATAGGCGAATCCATGGTCAGTCAAGACAAACATATTCAGTGAAACAACAAATCCGAATAGGTATCCTGCTAATACAGAAATCGGTGTAAAGATGATCAGGCGATTTGATTTCACATATTTGCCTAAAAGACCTGATATCAATGCGAGAATGCCCCATGCGAGCATTTGCCAGATTGTCCATGTTCCCATCCCGAGCAGCAAATTGCTCAGGAAGCATCCTAAAACGGCTACAATCATGCCATTTACAGGGCCAATTAATATAGAAGTGATGAGAATAATGGCAGTCATTGGCTGAATGTTCGGCACAAATTGAAAAGCCATTCTTCCAACAACTGATAATGCGATCAGCAGCGAAAGCAGACTGATTCTTCTAGTTGTCATAGCGCGCTCCAGGATTACTCATATTTTCTTAAATCGAACTCAACTTTATCTCCATCTTTCAGCTCGATTTCATTAGCTCCCGTCATAGCGTCTTCTCCATTAACAATTAAATGCCAGTAAGTTTTATCCGCATCGCTTGCCATGATTCCATCAATCCCGCTGATGAAGCCGCCAGCTTCTTCCACTTCGAAATTCGCTTTCATTGCATCCATCAGTGTCTGGCCTTCTTCAAAAGCTACTTCTTTAGAATCGACTTTCTCCGCCATTTCATTTTTAGTAAGTGTGACAGCAGCTTTCAATTCTTCTGCTTCATCAGCAGCCTGTTCAGATTTTGGAGCTTCCTTCTTCGGTTCCTCCGCTGTATTTCCGCAAGCTGCAAGCAGCGCTAAAAGGAAAACGGACAGTAAACTTATTAATTTTTTCATAACTAATCTCTCCTTCTTCTGTATGTATCTATTTAGTGGATCATGAAACCCATAAGAAAAGGTAAATTGCCTTGATATGCTATGACACGGAAGTCAGACTCTGGAGCTTGATCTTTATATTCTGAGAAATATGAAAAAGCCCATCTCCTCAGATGGGCTTAAAAACGGCATAATTAGATTCAGATTGTATGCAAAGAAACATAAATCCTGCCGTTTCTATGCTCAAGCCCCCGAAGAATACAAACAATGTAAGAGATATCGGCAGGTCTACTGACTTTTGCGTCATCCTCCACTCGAACCTTCCCATATAATAAACAGCAATAGAGCCATCTGATTATACAGTGGTTTAGCCAAAGTTTCGTCGGCAAATACAGTTGCGGGGACAGTTCAGGCATTTCACCTGATTCCCTATTAAGCGTAAAGCACCTATATCTCAAAGTATACGATTTTATTAATTCAGTCTTATTTTACATAAAACGACTAAGGTCTTCAACAGAAATTTCATTCGGTGTTTCTTATGAAACAAGAATTTTCGTCATGTTCTATCAGAAACATCGCTTTTTCGAGGCAAATAGAAGCTGAACGCTGTCCCTTCATTTACCTTGCTGTGAACATTGATAGTGCCTGCATGGGCATCTACGATGTTTTTTGCAATCGCAAGGCCAAGCCCAGTGCCCGAACGTCCTCTCGTTCTTGCTTTATCCGCTTTGTAAAAACGTTCAAAGACAAAAGGCAAATCCTCTTCTACAATACCTGTTCCTGTATCTTTTACGTCAATTTTCATGCCTCCTGCAACGGTTTGAACATGAATTTCAACAGATCCCCCTTCAAGGGTATGTCTGATCGCATTATCAACAAGGTTCGTCAAAACTTGTTCAATCTTATCCGGATCAAGGACAAACTCAGGATCATCTAGTGAAAAAGAGGAGGTTAACGAAATTTTTTTGTCTCTTGCAAGTCCCTGGAATTTCCGGCTTATTTTCTCAATAAACTCATGAACCAAGATTCGCTCTAAATTAAGAGAGATGTGCCCTGCTTCCATTCTTGCAAGATCAAGCAAATCGTTAACAAGTCTTCCCATGCGCAGCGATTCATCATAGATGACCTGAGCAATCTCTTTTTTTTCTTCCTCAGAGCTCGCAATGTCATCGACAATCGCTTCACTGTATCCCTGCAGCATGGCAATCGGCGTTCTCAGCTCATGACTGACATTGGCAATAAAATCTTTACGGAGCTTATCGAGTCTTCTTTCTTCTGTCATATCCCTCAGAACAGCAACTGCGCCCCGTACATAAGACTGGTTATAAAGAGGGCTCATGACCATCACCCAGCTCCTGCCCTGCAGATTGACCTCTACTATATGTTCTCTCTCTGTATTGACGACTCTTTGAAATAATTCTTTCGCTTCTGGAGGGATTTCCTCCCCCTCATTGATTTGCATCTTTTGTTCGTAGTACCAGGACTGAAGAAAACGTTCAGCAGGCGGATTCGTCACCAGAATCGTCCCATCAATATTAAGCGTGATGACGCCGTCTGCCATACTGCTTAATATGCTTGTTAAATGTTCTTTTTCCTGGTTAAGTGCATTAATGTTGAATTTCAGCTGCCTGCCCATCTGATTAAACGCGATGGCAAGCTCGCCAATTTCATCGTGACTTAAAATCGGCACCTTCGTATCGAACTTACCGCGTGTAAGCTCTTGCGTTGCTTCCCTCATTTTTCTGAGCGGATAGGTAATTCTAGTTGATAAAAAGAAAGCGAATATCGTCGTTAATACAATTGCAATACCTGCAGCAAGCAGAATATACTTTGTTGTATGCTTTGTTGTTTCGTGAACAGCAAGCAGTGACTGTGACATAAACACTGCCCCGTTTTCTCCATTTTTCAGCTCATAGGGTACGCCAACGACCAGCACTTCATCATTGTTGTCCGAGCTGATCTGCTGCTCTTTGGAGAGTTCCGTGAGCTTGCTGACATTTTTTTGATCTGTAAAAACTTTAGAAAGCTCGCGGTCTTTCTGAATATCCTGCATGTCAAAAACCGGGGTGCTCTCGAATTTTTTGGGCGAAAACCAGTATTTGTCCTGATCTTCAACGATGATGATGCTTGTAAGTTCATCCGCCAGTTCCCATGAAATTGACCGCGCCAGTTCCTGATCTTCATGTTTTTCTAGAATAACCGAGATTTTGTTGGCTAATTGTGTAAGCTCCCGTTCGGCCTCATCCACATGATAATTTTCAATGAATTCAAGAAGAAGCACAGTCAGAATTAATAAAACAAATGAAACGAGCAATAAAATGGTAAACCACAATTTACCGACTACGCTTTTCCAAAACATCATTCACTGCCTACCTCAAATTTGTATCCAACTCCCCATACCGTGACAATCATGGTGGCTGCATCAGGTGAAACCTTGCTCAGTTTTTCTCTCAGCCGTTTGACATGAGTATCAACCGTTCTCAGATCCCCGAAGAACTCGTATTGCCATACTTCTTTTAACAGTTTCTCGCGGTCGTATACTTTATCAGGCGTTTTTGCGAGAAAATAGAGCAGCTCATATTCTTTTGGAGTTAAACTGACCTCTTTGCCGTCTGCAAGCACGCGATGTGCATCGTGATCGATGGAAAGATGCGGGAAGACAATCACATTCTTAGCTTTCGTTTCTGTTTTCAGGAATGATGTTGTCGATGAGCGCCTCAGCAGTGCTTTCACTCTTAAAACAACTTCTCTCGGACTGAAAGGCTTGACGATGTAGTCGTCTGTTCCAACTTCAAATCCCTGAACTCTGTTCACTTCTTCCCCTTTTGCTGTAAGCATAATGATCGGAGTCGCTTTTTTCAGGCGCAGCTGTCTGCATACTTCAATCCCATCAAGGCCCGGCATCATTAAGTCAAGCAGGATTAAGTCGTATTCTGCAGACAGGGCCATTTCAAGAGCATCACTGCCGTTGTCAGCTTCTTCAATTTGATAGTTTTCTCTTTCTAAGTACATTTTCAAAAGTCTTCTGATTCTGTCTTCATCATCTACGACCAGAATTTTATAGTTCATGTTGTTTTCCATCTTGCTTCTCCTCCTTAAAAAACTCCTATAGCATTATCTTACCAAAAAACCTTCACTTTATATGAGTGAAGGCTCTTTAGCAAGAAAAGCAAGTTCTGCCTATGCGTAAGAATGCAGGCCGGCAATGACCAGATTAACGAAAATCAAGTTAAACATGATGATGGCAAATCCAATAACAGCAAGCCATGCTGATTTTTCTCCCTGCCATCCTTTTGACAGGCGCAAATGCAGGTAGGCTGCGTAGAAAAGCCATGTAATTAATGCCCATACTTCTTTAGGGTCCCAGCCCCAAAAGCGGGTCCAGGCAATTTGTGCCCAGATCATTGCAAAAATGAGCGCTCCAAGCGTAAAGACCGGAAACCCGATTGTAACTGAGCGATAACCGATTTCATCTACTAAGTCAAGATTCACATTTTTGGTGAGAGGCTGAAGGAAAGCTGAGATTCGCTTTCTCAGAATTAAACGGATTGCTCCGTATAATAATAACCCGGCAGCAATTGACCAGATGACAGTATTCAGCTTTCTGGCAGAAATGAGAGCAGGAACTTCGATAAAAGCTTCCATTTTACCTTCTGTTAATAGCTCGCCTTTATGCGGCCCTACAAGGGCAGGCAGATTATAGATCATTTCAGCATTCTGATCATTTTTATCTGTCCATTTATATACGGCTTCATAATCCATCATTCTGAAAGTGCTTGTAATGGCAACGAATGCAATCGTAGCTACAAGTGTATACATAACTACTTCAAGCCAGAATGTTTTCTTGGAATTTTTCGACTGATCCACTGTCCTGATCAGATAAATGACACCTGCTATAAAGCTGATGGCAAGAATCGCCTGTCCAAGAGCGGCTGTTGTCACATGAATGTGCAGCCAGCTGCTTTGAAGCGCAGGAATAAGCGGTGAGATATCTGACGGAAACATGCTTGCATAAGCGATAAGCAGCAAAGCAACCGGCAGAGTGAAAAGTCCTAAAATGGACACTTTATAAATAAAGTAGAGTACTATAAATGCAAGAACGAGCATCATGCCAAAGAACGTTGTAAATTCAAACAGATTGCTGACCGGTGCATGACCGGATGCGATCCATCTCGTTATGAAATAGCCAGCTTGTGCTGCAAAAGCAAGAATTGTGATCGCAATACCCGCAGACGCCCATTTGCTTGGCTTTTTATATTCTTTTCTCTTATCACGGATGGCTCCGCCAAAAAGAAATGTCGCAGCCAGATATAAAATGAATGCTGCAAATAGCAAATTACTGCTTAGAGCCGCCACACCTTTTCCTCCTCTATGATCTGTCTTATTTCTCGTCTGACTGATCCTTCAGCTTTTCAATTTGCGTGCCCTCAAGGACCGTATCAATCTCATTTTTAATTCCGTACCAGTTCTTATTTGTATGCGCTGCAAGAAGAATCCCATCTCCGCTTCGTCTGATCCAAATGCGGCGATGATTCCAATACATGCCCTGGGTGACACCGATCATGAAAATGGCTCCGCCAAGTCCAAGAAACCAAAGAGTATTGTCTTTGCGCACAGTAAGAGCTGAGAGATTCTTTGTTTCCACGCCCTCAAACTTCATTTTCAGCTGATTGTCTTCGTTTGGTTCAATTGTCTGCTGAATGGCTACGAAGCTTGTTTCGCCTTCAGGTTTATGTGGAGAAATCATTTTAAATACAAAAGCAGGATTATCCGGTATTCTCGTTTTCGTAGCAGGTTCTCCCTCGCTGTTAAAATAAAAATCAGGAAGGTAGCTTGCCACTTCTACTTTATAGCCATTGCCCAAATCAAATTCTTTTTGAGGATCAAGCAAGTCGATTGTCAGCTGTCCAAAGTTTTCCTCGGTCTCTTTGTCTACTAAACTAAATGTCATTTTGTTCAATTCATTTAATTTGAAATCAACTTGATACAAAGCGTATGAATCATGCTTAAGCGGCTGATTCACTTTGATTTGCTCATCCTTTATCTTCTTAAGCTCAGGCTCTTCACCAAGGACTGCTTCGCCTTGTCTTTCGTACAAAGTGACGTTTGTCTGATAATTCTTAGCAACGCTTCCATCACCTACTCTAGTAATAGCATCCTGGAAGACTTCATCTTCGCTGTCTTTTTTGTATGTTTCCATCACAAACTTTTCGCTCTTGAGAAAATATTTTCCTTCTGTACCAGGAATGACGTTCGTTTCCCCTTCGCGTATCCAAATGACATCATCCACATACATGCCAGGAACAAACCTGAGCATCGCTCCAAACAAAAAGATGATCAAACCGATATGATTGACATAAGGACCCCATCTTGAAAAACGATTTTTCTCAGCAAGGAGATTGCCATTTTCCACTCGGACATGATAGCGTTTTCTCTTTAACTTATCTTTAATGGCTTCAAGCTGTTCTTCCGTATTCATAACAGAAGCTGTTTCGCTGAATAACCGCTGTCTTCTCATAAAGCTTTCATGCCTGGTGACACCTTGTTTTTTCAGCGCCCGATAGAGCGGAACAAACCGGTCTAAGCTTGCAATAACCAATGAAGCAGCCAGCGCTCCAATTAAAACCATGTACCACCACGAGCTGAATAGTTCATGAAACCCCATTTGGTAATACAGCTGACCAATTACACCGTACTCCTCGCGGTAAAACTGTTCAGGCGTTACATTCGGCGGAATGTACATGACCTGCGGCAGAATCGTCCCAATTGCAGAAGCAATTAAGATCAGGACAATAATCCATATTCCGACTTTTACAGATGAGAAGAAGTTCCATATCTTATCGATTGGCGTTTTCTTATAGGTCTGTGAGCGTCTTGCACTCCCATCATATTTCATATCCAATAGCTTGTCAGGAGCAGCCTGATTATTCCTGTCCGTTTCCCCGGCAGGACGACCGCAGGATTCACAAAGAATCGTTCCGTGCGGATTATTGTGTCCGCACTTGCATTTCACTTCATTCATGATGAAAACTCCCCGTTTACGGCTTGATTGATTCCATATAATCCCTGACCATCCGCTCGTTCATCTGGCCCGTGATTATTTCAGCTACTTTTCCATCTTTATCTATCAGAAATGTAGTCGGAAGAGGGACAACACCGTATGCTTCTAACACTTGCCGGTCCTTATCGAGGACGACAGGAAAAGATAAATCATATGTATCCGTAAAATTCTGTACGGCAATCTTTGACTCAGCGATGTTGACGGCAAGCACCTCTACACCTTGTTCTTTATAATAATCATACTGATTTTGCATGTAGGGCATTTCGCGTTTGCACGGTTCGCACCAAGTTCCCCAAAAGTTCAGGAAAACGCCCTTCCCTTTATAATCTGAAAGCTGATGCTTGTCCCCGTTAATGTCTGTTAAAACAAAATCAGGGGCATCGCTTCCAACTTTTACCTTTTCCTTGCTTGAGAAAAAATTTGTGTATAACGTATATCCAAGTGCTGCAACCAGCACTGACAGAATAATCGACCTCATGAGCAAACGTCTTTTTTTCATAAAAAACTCTCCCATATCCTCATACATTTCAACTCATTATATCACTGTTTATTTCAAACATTTTCTTGATAATTTGAAGTTTATGTGAAAATTAAGGGCTTACTTTCCAAACTTGGCAAGTGATCTGAGCTGTTTGACTTCATGCGGAGATAATTCACGCGCATCTCCTGTTTTCAGCCCTTTCAGGTCCAAGAATGCATATGTTTCGCGCTTTAGTTTCAGTACAGGATGTCCAATCGCCTCGAACATGCGGCGGACTTGACGGTTTCTGCCTTCATGAATCGTCAGTTCAATAATGCTTGTTTCCTTCTTTTTGTCGAGTGACACAAACTTCACTTTGGCAGGAGCTGTTTTCCCGTCTTCGAGCATAATGCCCTTTTCTAGCGACTTCAGCTTTTCACGAAGCGGAATTCCTTTCACTTTGGCTACATATGTTTTCTCTACTTGATTGCTTGGATGCATAAGAAGATTGGCAAAATCACCGTCGTTTGTCATGATTAAGATGCCGGAAGTATCGTAATCAAGCCGGCCAACCGGATAAATGCGTTCTTTAATCTGCGGAAAAAAGTCTGTGACTGTTTTTCTTCCTTTATCATCAATGGCAGAAGATATTACACCGCGCGGTTTGTATAGGATAAAATAAACTGGCTCTTCCTTTTCAACAGGAACTCCTGCAACTTCAACACGGTCATTTCCAGAAACTTTAACGCCAAGCT
Source organism: Metabacillus idriensis (assembly GCF_009674765.1). Classification (GTDB taxonomy): domain Bacteria; phylum Bacillota; class Bacilli; order Bacillales; family Bacillaceae; genus Bacillus_P; species Bacillus_P idriensis. The sequence continues at coordinate 26,882 of NZ_WKKF01000005.1, forward strand.
CCCTTACGACTTTCCCGTTGACGGTCACTTTTCCTTCTAATATAAGCTCCTCTGCTTTTCTTCTTGATGCAAGACCTGCATGAGCTATCACTTTTTGTAAACGTTCCATTTCTTTCACCTCGTTAACATCTTACTTCTTATCATTTTTTTATACAAGTTCTCATTAAATCGTCAGCGCAGGCATGGCAGATAAGGATCCGGCAGAAAAGTCCGGGTTTGACTTTTTTACGGATCTGTTCTGACCGATGAGTCAGGTGCTGAAGTTTTACATCAATGCGCAAAATTATTTGCTTTCATATAAAATAAAGTGAACCTCTATAAAAAATGCATGAAGCCTTATTATCTCACAAAAACATGAACAATGAGACAAAAATATTTCATTCCAAAAAAAAGAGGACTCCTGCCAGGCTTGAGTCCCGTCAATAAAATTAAAGTTTGCTGCTCTTAGAAAAAATGGTTATAAACCTTGAGTGGATTGCAGCGGAAGGCACTTGACTCCTGCGGGAATAGAGGCTCCCAGCCGGACAGCAGAAAGTAATTGCCTTCAGCGGAATTAAATATCCAAAAACTACAATCAATGCGAAAACAGCGAAATTAAAATAGCATCATAACAATGACGATTGAAGCAATAATTCCCATAAGGTCAGCAAGCAGACCGACTTTAAGAGCATCCCCCATTTTTTTAACTCCTACAGCCCCGAAATAGACCGTCAGAATATACAAGGTTGTATCTGTGCTACCCTGCATGACGGCCGCAAGTCTCCCAATAAACGAATCAGGTCCGTAAGCTGCAATCAGATCTGTAGTCATACCAAGTGCTGCTGTTCCTGAAATAGGCCTGATAAATGCGAGGGGAACGATCTCGCTTGGAACACTGATGGCATCCAGAGCCGGTTTCATCATCCCCACAAAAAATTCAAGAGCTCCTGAAGCCCTGAAAATCGTAATCGCAACTAGCATGCCCACTAAATAAGGAATAATTGAAAACGCAATATCAATTCCTTCTTTTCCGCCCTCTACAAACGTTTCGTACGTAGGCACTTTTTTGAACGTCCCATATAATAGAATGAACCCGATGATCAGCGGGATCATCCATAAAGAGATTAAACTGATCATTGCCATCCTATTTTTTCTCCTTTCGCATTCTTCTATGATAGAAATAGCGGTCTATCAAAATAGCGCCAATCGCTGAAATAATCGTCGCAAGCAAAGTGGGGCCGACAATATCTGTTGGAGATTTAGAACCGTATGTCATCCTGACGGCAATAACGGTCGTTGGAATTAAGGTAATACTGGACGTGTTCACGGCAAGAAAAGTAATCATAGACCTGCTTGCTTCAGGTTTGTCTCCATTTAATTTTTTCATCTGTTCCATTGCTTTGATGCCAAGCGGAGTTGCCGCATTCCCAAGTCCGAAAAGATTGGCAATCATGTTTGACAAAATATAGCCCATTGCCGGATGATCTGCAGGAATTTCCGGGAAAAGTCTTTTTACGAATGGCTTAAAGAGCTGCCCAAGCTTTTCAAGCAAACCTGCTTTTTCAGCAACCTTCATCAGTCCGAGCCAGAATACAAGGACACTGATCAGTCCGATGCTGATGGTTACAGCATCTTTTGCACCTTTGAAAACAGCAGCATTCACTTGTTCCATCGTTCCATTGATCATGGCAAAGACGATGCCGATGACAGTCAGCCCAACCCAAATAATATTAATCATGATTGCTCAAGCCTGCCCTAATGAAAAACAGCTTGCGGAATTTCTCCCACAGCGAGGCGTTTGGTTTATTTGTCAAACCATTATCATAATAAATGGGCACTTCATCCACTCTTTCATCATCAACTATAATCGTCATTTTTCCCACAACGTTCGGAACATCCTCCGGGTCCTTCCAGCTTTTTTCCGGTTTTACTATGGAGACATCAATTCTAAGGTCGTCTTCTTCGTCCTCTGTTAATGGATAAAACACATCTCTTTTTATAAAAAGCTTATTTTTATAGATTTTATCTTTAATATCTATCTTTTTTAACGTACCAGATTCTTTAATTTTGAATAAATCATATTTGCTGAACGCCATGTTAAACATTTCAATATGATCATTCCAATCATCTGATGCATCAATAGTCACAGCGACGAGATTCATGCCATTTTTTTGAGCTGTGGAAACGAGTGTGCGTTTCGCTCTTTTGGTATAGCCTGTTTTCCCTCCGGTGCTGTACTCATATAGACTAGTCAGCAGCTTATTCTTATTTCTCCATACACGGTCCCATTGTTCATTCGGATTTGGTGCACGATGAACCTTTGTTCCGGAAATTTTTTGATACATCGGATTTTCCATTGCGTACCTTGTCAGGATCGCCATATCATAAGCTGACGAATAGTGATTTTCGTGATCATCCAAACCATGCGGATTGGCAAACTCCGTATTCATCATACCGATTTCAGCAGCTTTTTGATTCATTAAATGGACAAATCCCTCAACGCTGCCTCCCACATGTTCAGCAATGGCAACAGCTGCATCATTTCCTGAACGGAGCATCAATCCATATACAAGATCTTCAAGCTTAATTTTCTCTCCTTCTTGCAAATAGACCGCAGAACCCTCTGTATGTATCGCACGATTGCTTACCGTTGCCTTCTCGTCCATTTTTCCGGATTCAATTGCAAGAATCGCTGTCATAATCTTTGTTATGCTGGCAATTCTTCTTTTTGCATGGGCGTCTTTCTCAAATAGGACTCTGCCGGATTCCTGTTCAATTAATATCGCACTTCTTGCACTTACGCCCATTTCAGCAGAAGAATGGCGAGGCAATCCTGAAATCAGCAAGAAGAAGATGAGTACGATCGCTGCTATCTGTTTCCATTGCCGCATAACACCCACGTCCTTTTATTGTTTTGTACAAGTTTATGCGGATGGACAAAGGTTATGAACGTTAAATTTGAAAAACTGCAGGGGGAAACAGGGATGAATCAGCAGGAAGACATAAAAAAACAGCCGCTCTGTGAGTAACAGAACAGCTGCCATTTTTTTATTTGGGTCTTTTTATAAACTTTGTTGCTTTTAGATTAAATGTTTATACCCTTAAGTGGATCTACGCTGCAGGAACTTGACTCCTGCGGGAAATAGAGGGAAATGGGAGACCCCACAGGCATAGCCGAGGAGGCTCCCAGCCGGACCGCGGAAAGGCAACATTTATTATCAAAAACAACAATCATGCGAAATCAGACTTTTATTTCGACTGGATCATTTTCGTACGGTAATCTGTCTCGTAATACTCGAGTTCCTCGCGGATTTCCTGAAAACCGCTTTCTAGAGAGGCAATCATGACCTTAAGTGATTCTGGAGCCGTGTGGCGGTATTTGATTGCATTTTTGCCGGTATAGGCAGATCTGCTGTCTTCATACCAAACATCATTTTTCGGATTATAAAATTCTTCAATGCACTGATGATAAATTTTATATAGAGCTTTTTCAGCTGCCGGCTTTCTGAAAGGCTCATTTTGAAGAACAATGTGACAAGCTTCAAGCCCCTCTTCGCAATAAACAGAAAGTCTTCTCAAATTACGGAAAAGATCCTCATAATACGTCTCATCCCCTGCTGTTTCATCCAAAAATGATGAAATCGTTGCATGATTTAAAAACGTATTCAGCTCCTTTACGACGTTTCCTAAAAATACTTCAACTTGTTCTGTTTGTGCTTTTACGATCATATTTCCCATTGAAACACATCCTTTCAAATTCTTAAGCTATTTTTTATGTATGGGTGTTTTTAGCTTTTGAACAACTTCTGACCATTTCATCGTCTGATTTCGGTTCATCTCCGGAATCAATTCAATAGCTGCACGAAGGTCGATTCCCTGAAGATACATGAGAAATTCTTCTTCTGTGTTCAGATAGAGCCTTTTGCGCTCTAAAAGTGTTTCGTTTTGAATGATGCATATCAGTGCCATTACGTCTTTAATGCTCAGGTCCGACCCTTCAAAGAGAAAAGGATTTTGTTCTCTGAATTTGTCTTCGAAATACCTCACATACAAAACATAAAATGTTTTCTCCATCTTTTTTGACACAATTGTGATTTCAGAGCGGTTAAAAAAATCTTCGGATGTATTCGGCATCTCTTTTACTAATTCATACCCTCTGCCATTTTTTATAATCACCTGACAAGCACCCCTATGCGTTTTTCATTCAAAAAAAGGAACAAAGATATTCCTTTGTCCCGTTCTCCTCTATTTTATCATAGGTCATGATGCTATTGTGTAAATTATTTGATTTCTTCAAAAGTTTGATTAAAGTTCTCAAAAAAGAGATCGGCTTCTTCATTAAAGGAGTCATCATCATCTTTTTCAGGAAGCGGCGGAAGTTCTTTTATCGTTTTTAATCCGAAGTATTCAAGGAATTCCTTTGTCGTTCCATATAAAATCGCTCTTCCTGTTCCTTCAGCCCGTCCCACTTCTTTCACAAGCACTTTAGAAGTCAGTGTCTGCAGCGGACGCTCTGATTTTACGCCGCGGATATCTTCGATTTCAGCCCTTGTTATAGGCTGACGGTATGCGACAATCGCCAGAATTTCAAGAGCTGCCTGAGATAGTGCGGTGTGATTGGGTGTTTCAACCAGTTTTTTCAAATAGGCAGCATGCTTTTTTTTTGTCGTTAATTGAAAGACTCCCGCCACTTCAATCAATTCGATGCCGCGCTGTTTTTTCTTGTAATCATTCTGAAGTTCCTGTATGACTTCAGAAATCGTTCCCTCTTCTGTTTCAAGTACGGACGTCAGCTGTTTCATTGACAGCCCTTCATCCCCTGCAGCAAATAGAAGAGCTTCAATGATGGATTTCCATTTCTCCAAGGTTTTAAGACCTCCCCAGAATATAAATATCAGAAAAATTTTCTTCTTGTTCAATCATGATGTTGTTTTTTTTCATCAATTCCAAGATGGCAAGAAATGTGACAACCAGGTGATCCTTTTGATCGGACGGAAAAAGCTCAGTAAATTTTCGCCGCATTGGATTCCGCTTCAATTCCATAAGGATTTCATCCATTCTCTTTTCAATCGGTATTTCCTGGCGTGCAACTCTTGTCTGCAATGGTTTCTGAAGCTTCTTTCTCCGCATCATCTTCTGGAAGGCACCGAGCATATCGTAGATTGATACATTCATAGATTCTTTATCAAATACAGGCTCACCGGCAAACTCACTTAAATCGCTAGGGGGTTTTGTATAAACCTGAGAACGTTCTTCTTCCATATGTCTCAGATCAACTGCCGCCTCTTTGTACTTTCTGTATTCGATCAGCCTTCTCATCAGTTCGTCCCGCGGATCTTCCTCAGGTTCAAACCCAAATTCGTCCTCCACCAGCTCTTCCTCATGCTTTGGAAGCAGCATTCCGCTTTTGATGGAGAGCAGAGTTGCCGCCATTACTAAATATTCTGAAGCTACATCAAGCTGGAGTTCTTTCATCGTATGTATATAAAGCATATACTGCTCTGTAATTTCAGCTACTGGTATATCGTATATATCAATCTCGAGCGTATTGATTAAATGCAATAGAAGATCGAGCGGCCCTTCAAATGCGTCAATTTTCACTTTGTACTGCAACTTCATCCCACCACTTCATTCTGTACCATTCATGTCGGCTACCCTATAGTATAGAACATTCTGCTTCCAATCTCCAACACTTATTTTCAGAGAGGAAAAGTCCTCAGGTTCAAAAAAAGTCCAGAATTGTGATAAACGCCCAAACAAACACATGACAACCCACATAAGATACTTATGTAAATGCAAGATACTTAAGGAGGAACAAGTAAATGGGAGATAAAGGTTACGGTTCAGGCTTTGCATTAATCGTTGTATTGTTTATTTTGCTGATTATTGTTGGAGCAGCTTGGCTATACTAATTTTCATTCAAAAGGTGCTCTTCATGAGCACTTTTTGTGTTTCATAAAGGCAAGTCATAGAGTTTATGCTACACTAATCAATACATAAGCATAGACAATGGGGTGATGGTTTGTATCCGAAATCATATATAGAGTACCTTGTTCATTTTCACGGAGACCGCGATTACTTCGAATGCCATGAAGTGCTTGAAGAATATTGGAAAAAAGATCCTCCCGGGCAGAGAAAGATATACTGGGTTGGTCTGATCCAAATTGCGGTCGGCCTTTATCATCACAGAAGAGGCAACTGGAAGGGCGCTCACCGAATGATATCCAATGCCCTTGCCATATTGGAGCAGGAAAAAGACGCTATCCTCTCCCTTGGTTTAAATCCTGAGAAAACGGCGGAACTTTTAAGAAAAAAAAGCAAAGACATCGAAAACAAACGTCCATATGAAAGTGTGAATCTGCCGATTGAAGACAGCGATCTCCTTCGTACTTGCATCGAATATTGCACAAAGCATCAGCTTCAATGGGGGAATCCAAGCGACCTCTCCGATGAATTCCTGATTCATAAGCATACGATGCGGGACCGGAGTGATGTGATTGCGGAAAGGAAGAGCAGCCTGATCCGCAATCAGAAAAAAAACAGATGAAGCATATGCTTCATCTGTTTTTTAATCGCAATCTGTGCATTTCTCAAAAAATGCTTTTGTATGTTCGTCTGGGATAACTGTTTTTGTCTTGTACTGTTCTTTTAATGCCGTCACCATTTTCTTGCCGATTCCCTGATGGCGATGCGAAGGGTTCACACTTACATGCTGAATCTTCACGTGATCATCATCCTGAAACACTACTCCGATTGTTCCAATGATATCTTCATCTTTCCAAAGAAACAGCTGCCATTTCTCATCTGTTTCATATTGTTTCATCGTCTGCTGCAAATGTTTTAAATCTTTTTCATTTGGCATAAAAGACAGAAGACCCATTGCAATTTTTTCAAAGCTTTTCTTATAGCGAATTAACATATGAACCCCTCATTAACGAAATAACCTTCCGATTAGAGAAAGCAAAAACAATAAACTTGCGCCTATCATGATGTAAAATAAAATTCTTTCCTGATTTCTTCCTTTATCTTTTTGATCTCGATTCAAGAAGAATCACTCCTCAGAACATTATAAACAGTTTTCCGCCTATTTTAAACACTTTTGCCTAAAATTAATCCATTGTACGCATTAAATTCGCCATTTCAATCGCCGCAACCGCTGCTTCATAGCCTTTATTCCCAGCTTTTGTTCCCGCTCTTTCAATCGCCTGTTCGATTGATTCGGTTGTCAGGACACCGAAGATTACCGGTACTCCTGTAGACATTGAAGCTTGAGAAACTCCCTTCGCTGCTTCATTGCAGACATAGTCATAGTGAGTTGTAGAACCTCTTATGACTGTTCCAAGAGTAATAACTGCATCATATTTGTTTGTAGAAGCCATTTTTTTCGCAACGAGCGGAATTTCAAATGCTCCAGGAACCCATGCAAGCTCTACATTTTCATCTTCTACTCCGTGGCGTTTTAAAGCATCCACTGCTCCGCTTAAAAGCTTGCTTGTAATAAACTCATTGAATCTTCCTACGATGATCGCTACTTTTAATCCTGATCCGACTAAATTTCCTTCATATGTTTTCATGTACAGTTCCTCCGATTATAAGTTTAGTAAGTGCCCAAGTTTACTATGCTTTGTTTTCATGTAGCCTTCATTTTCTTTCTTAGATGGCATTTGAATAGGTACGCGGTCAACTACGGCAAGGCCATACCCTTCAAGTCCGGCAATTTTTCTAGGATTGTTTGTCAGCAGCTTCATTTCTGAAACGCCAAGATCTCTTAAGATTTGAGCCCCTATCCCATACTCTCTTAAATCATCTGCAAATCCAAGCTTGTGATTGGCTTCTACTGTATCGTAACCTTCTTCCTGCAGTGCATAAGCCTTCATTTTATTCAGCAGGCCGATTCCCCTGCCTTCTTGTCTCATGTACAAGAGAATGCCGCTGCCGGCTTCCTCGATTTGAGCAAGCGCTGCATGCAGCTGCGGGCCGCAGTCGCACCGGTTCGATCCAAAGACATCTCCGGTCAGACATTCAGAATGAACTCGGACAAGTGTCGGCTTATCTTCTGAAATCTCCCCCTTAACAAGGGCAATATGTTCTTTACCATCAAGGATATTTGAATATCCGACTGCCCTGAACATGCCGAATTCAGTCGGAAGTTTTATGTCCGCTTCTCTCTTAACGAGAGCATCTGACATATTGCGGTAATGAATCAAGTCTTTGATGGTAATCATTTTCAAATCAAGCTCTTTGGCAATTTCAATTAAATCAGGAACCCGCGCCATTTCGCCATCTTCTTTAATAATTTCACAAATTACTCCGACCGGGCTCACTCCGCAGAGTTTAGCCAGATCAACCGCTGCCTCTGTATGCCCTGCTCTTCTTAAAACTCCGCCCTCTTTTGCAATGAGAGGGAAAATATGGCCGGGTCTTTTAAAATCAAGCGGCTCTGCATCTTCTTTTAAAATAGCTTTAATGGTTTCTGAGCGTTCTGACGCACTGATTCCGGTTTTGGTTGTTTTGTAATCAATACTGATCGTAAAGGCAGTGCCATGCGGATCTGTATTGTCATTTACCATAGGATGAAAATTAAACTTTTCAGCATATTCCTCTGTCAGAGGTACACAAACAAGCCCTCTGCCGTGCTTAATCATGAAGTTAATGACCTCAGGCGTTGCATACTCAGCCAGCGCAATAAAATCACCTTCGTTTTCGCGGTCTTCATCATCTACTACGATGACTGTTTTTCCAAGTTTTAAATCGTCTAACGCTTCTTTAATGGAATGAAATGTCATGATGATCCCCCATTCTAATAAAAACCATTTTCTTTTAGAAAATCCGGTGTTAAAGATGAAGATTTTGAGTCTGACTGCATCACAAACTTTTTGACATATTTTCCGAGCATATCGCATTCGATATTTACGGTATCCCCTGCCTTTTTGCCTCCAAGCACCGTTTCAGACAAGGTGTGGGGAATAATTGATACCGTTACTTTTTCATCCTCTAAACCAAATATGGTTAGGCTGATGCCGTCAATGGCTATGGAGCCTTTCATGACTAATGTTGACGTTATTTCTTTACTCACCTTGATCTCATAGTAGACCGCATTGGCTGAAGGCTTTTTGCGGATGATGATTCCGGTGCCGTCTACATGCCCTGTTACAAAATGGCCACCAAAGCGTCCATTGGCGGACATCGCCCGCTCCAGATTGACGGATGAACCAGGCCCCAGCGAATTCAGGGAAGTTGCTTTGACTGTTTCGGGCATCACATCCACAGTAAACGATCCAGCAGTGTAGGCTGTTACTGTTAAACAAACGCCATTAACGGAAATACTGTCTCCAAGATTCACATCATCTGTAATTTTCTCTGCATGTATGGTCATTTCAATCGCATTCTCATTTCCCTGCATACTCGCGACTGTGCCGATTTCCTCAATGATTCCGGTAAACATTCCCTATCACCCCTCTTTTTTCACACAGACTATTTTGAGATCATCTCCGATTACCTCAGTTTCTTTTATTCTTAGTCGAATTGCCTCATTTATACGGCTGAAGCCTGCACCGGCTACTGCAGGAGGGGCCTCTTTTCCGCCGATGAGCATCGGGGCAGTATAACTCACCACTTGATTGAACAGCCCGCTTTTTATAAAACTGCCATGAACTGTGGCGCCGCCCTCTACGAAGAGCGATGTGATGTTTCTTTCTCCAAGCAGGTGTAGAAGATTATCTATCTCAATAGCCGGAGTATTCATTTGAATGATAACCGCGTTTTTCTTTTGAAAAGACTCTATCCTTTTAATAGAAACTTCACTGCCGGTAATAATCCATACAGGTGAAAGACCATCGTTGACCAAAGCAGCCGTTTCCGGTGTTCTAAGGTTCGTATCCAAAACAATCCTGACTGGCTGCTTTTTGGGGTTTTCAAGCCGGCAAGTCAGTGATGGATCATCTTTTATCACAGTTTCCACGCCAGCTAAAATCGCATCGTGAAGTTCACGGTATTTGTGAACATCTTTCCTTGCGGATTCACCTGTTATCCACTTGCTTTCACCTGTGACAGTAGCTGTTTTTCCATCAAGGCTGCCCGCCCATTTTAGTGTTACAAAAGGACGTTTCGTTTGAATGTAATGGAAAAAGACTTTATTCAGCTCTTCTGCTTCGTTTTTTAATACTCCTGAAACCACTTCGATTCCAGCAGCTTGAAGCTTCTCCATTCCTCTTCCTGCTACAAGCGGATTCGGGTCTTCCGCTGCAACAACCACTCTTTTCACCTTTGAAGAGATGAGGAGGTCAGCGCACGGAGGTGTTTTTCCATGATGACTGCAAGGCTCGAGCGTCACATAGACGGTTGAATCCTCAGCTTGTGAGCCTGCCATTCTTACAGCATGAACTTCAGCATGAGGTTCACCTGCTTTTAAATGGGCGCCCATTCCAATGATCTGTCCATTTTTCACTATAACAGCTCCAACGAGCGGGTTTGGACTTGTCTGTCCAGAACCTTGTTCTGCGAGCTGAAGGGCCACTTTCATATAATCCTGATCTTTCAATGCACTGCCCCCCTTTAGAATAAAAATAAAAAGCCCAAGGTAATAGATACCTGGGGCTTTGTAAGGGATTTCAGTCACATATGCATGCCAAACAAGAGTACTATTCATCTGTTTTTTCAGAAAAATAATACCCGCGCGTTCACATTGTGTTCCTTCTCCCATCCAGACTATACTGTCGGCTCCAGATTTTCACTAGATCCACCGCCCGCAATAAATGCAGCCGGGTCACGGACTTAAAAGCTTTTGCTTTATCACCGCCGGTTGGGAATTTCACCCTGCCCCGAAGGAATTCAATGAATATTAAATTTTCCTATATCCTATCTTATCGGGATATTTGAAAGAATGCAATGATTTAATCTCTTGATTTTCTTATGGGAGATGTTTTGGGATTCCGACGTTTGTTTACCCTCCCAGATCGTTTCTCGGTTTTGGAGGGCACGATTCCGACGTTTGTTTACCCTCCCAGAACGTTTCTCAGTTTTTAATGGTAAGATTCCGCCGTTTGCCTACCCACCCAAATCGTTTTCCGGTTTTTGAGGGTACGATTCCTCTGATTATTGCAAACATGATCTTTCTTTACTCACCAGGTATATAAAATGTAGCTTTGCCTTATCCTGCCTTTAAAAAATGATTATTTAAGAGTTTCCTTACCGTCTTTTTCGATTTTACTAGATGACACCATTCCCAAATCTGATCAACAGTCAGCTTTCTTTCCGGGAAGAGAAATTGAAATTCTTCAATTGCCCGCAGGATCGCAGGAGTGTACGCTTCCGTAGTTTTGCAAGTGGAGCAATGAAAATAAGAGTTTCTGAATGAAGTATAAATTGTGCCGCATAACCGGCATATTACCCCTTCCCAACCTCCCCATACTCGTACTCAGGCAAGCGCTCAAAAGGAGATTCCTCCATATGAAGTGCCAAAAGCTTCTCCGCAAGCTTCGAGTGAATTCCTTTCATGGTACCCTCATTATTCTTTTTTAATGTTTTTGCAAATCGGTTCAATTGAGAATGAAAAACGATAGGGTGTGAGGACGGTGCGTGATAGAGGTGAAATTGGGGATTGATAAAAACCAGAAAGGCTTCCACAGGAAATTGGAAGTGGTGTTCCTGCATCAAGATTCTAAACAGCGTATCGTTTCTCTTCAGCTGCAGCAAGGGGTTTTTGACTTCTTTTTTTACTGAAGTGAGCCATTTCTCTTTTTCCAGGTGATAGTCTCCTTCGAAGTTCTTCACTTCAAACAAATAGAGTTTTTGGGGCGTGAGGTACAAAGAATCGATTTGATAAGTTGTATGGTTCGTTTGCAGCAGCAGGTCACTCAGAATAATTCCGCTGCCTCGATTCTGTTTAAGCCAAATCTCAAATTTCTTCTCCCCTTCAAATCCTTTTTCAAGATTAAAATAATGATTTGCTTCTTCTGCGTTCAGTTCCAATCGGCTATTCAGCCTCCGGTACATCAGCAGCTCTTTTGACTCGCAAAGATTTTTCACTTGTTATTACCTCCTTTTTTCATCGTATAACAAGAAGAAAATTCCATCAAATGCCGAAAATTGAATTTTCTACGAATAAAAAAAGCGCAAGCGCCCGCTTACGGTTCTTAAGGAAACTTGGCACTTTTATGTGGCATCATGCTGCCACATAAATACTTAGCATATAAAAAAGCCGCCCCACAAAGGACAGCTTTAACCTTGCTTATTCTTCCCAGACTTTAACTTCTTTCATAACATCGCCTTGCTTGATTTTATAAATGTTGTCCATGCCTTCAACCACTTGGCCGAAAACAGTGTGAACGCCATTTAAATGAGGCTGCGGCTCGTGAACGATGAAGAACTGGCTGCCGCCTGTGTCTTTTCCTGCATGAGCCATTGATAATGCTCCTGCTACGTGCTTGTGAGGGTTTCCAGCTGTTTCACATTTAATAGAGTAGCCAGGGCCGCCAGCGCCTGTTCCAGTCGGGTCTCCGCCTTGAGCAACAAAGCCTGGAATAACACGGTGGAAGTTTACTCCGTTGTAGAAGCCTTCGTTTGCAAGCTTCTCAAAGTTTTCAACTGTTTTTGGTGCTGCCTCAGGATAAAATTCGATCACTAGTTGATCGCCGTTTTCCATTGTAATTTGACCTTTTTTCATATGTATGAAACCTCCTGCTTCTTTTTTTCGTCTAATAGACTGAACGTTATTCATTCTACTATATTACGTTCAAGAAAGCCAAGGAGATCGTCTGCCGCCGCACCAAGAAGATACGACAGCCAAAAAACTCTGTCGCCAATCAGAAAAAAATACTATAATGAAGGTTGCTGTCATGAACTAAGGAGGTCTTTTTTTGAAAAAGATATTGGTTTCTATTATGGCGTTTGCATTATTTGCGTTCCCGACGATCGGGCTTGCAGATGCAGCTGCCGGAGATAAAATTATCACACTCGGAAAGAACTTAACAGAAGAGCAGAAGCAGTCTATGCTTAGCGAGATGGGCGCTGATGACAATTCACAGGTTATTGAAGTGACGAATGAAGAGGAACATAAATATTTAGGAAACTACATTCCTAAAGCCCAGATTGGAACAAAGGCGATTTCATCATCAGCCATTACAATCGAAAAAAGCGGATCAGGTCTTGAAGTAGATACAAAAAATATTAATTGGGTAACAGATGAAATGTACTTGAATGCCCTGATGACAGCTGGTGTTAAGGATGCAACAATACAGGTTACAGCTCCTTTTGAAGTTTCCGGAACGGCAGCGCTGACCGGATTATTAAAAGCATACGAAGTTACTTCGGATGAAGCCATTCCAGAAGAAGTCAAGCAGGTGGCAAACGAAGAGCTTGTCAAAACAGCAGAGCTTGGAGATAAAGTCGGCGAAGAAAATGCAAGTGCGCTAATGGCGAAAATCAAAGAAGAAATTGCAAATAATGGCGTGCCGGAAACAGATGCGGAATTCCGCGAATTAATTGAAAAAGCGGCAAGCGACCTTGGCATTACTCTGTCAGAAGAAGAAATTAACAGTCTCGTTGAATTATTTAACAAAATGAAAGAAGTCAACGTTGACTGGGATCAAGTCGGACAGCAGCTTGATAAAGCAAAAGATAAGATTTCTAACTTTATAGATTCAGAGGAAGGACAAAACTTCCTTGATCAGCTGAAGGAGTTTTTTATCGCTCTATGGAATGCGATCATCTCCATTTTCAGCAATAAAGATAATGCATAAACAGTAAAAAAAGACGAGCCGGCCGGCTCGTCTTTTTTTCATCTTAACTTTGGGTCACTTTTGATTTTAAAGGCAGATCAAGCGCAACTAAATCCTGATACGTTTCTCTTTTAATCACAAGCTGTTCTTCTCCATTTTCTGCAAAAACAACCGGAGGACGCGGAATACGGTTGTAATTGTTCGCCATGGAGTATCCGTATGCTCCTGTACAGAATACAGCCAGCAGATCATCAGGGTTGGCCTTTGGAAGCGGCAGATCCCAAATCAGCATATCGCCGCTTTCACAGCATTTTCCTGCGATTGAAACAGACTCATCATTTTTATCATTCATGCGGTTTGCAAGCGCCGCTTCATATTTTGCCTGATAGAGGGCAGGGCGAATGTTGTCGCTCATTCCGCCGTCAACAGATACATACTTGCGGATATTCGGCACTTCTTTTTCAGACCCGATGGAATAGATGGTTGTTCCGGCATCGCCAACAAGTGAACGGCCCGGCTCAATCCAGATTTCCGGCATCTCAATGCCGCTTTCAGCCACAAGACCTTTTATGCTTTTAACGATTTTTTCAACATAATAAGTAGCCGGAAGAGGTTCATCCTCATCTGTATAGCGGATGCCAAACCCCCCGCCCAAGTTCACTACTTTAGGTTCATATTGGAAGGTATCTCTCCAGTAGCTGACTTTAGTGAAGATTTTTTCTGCAGCAAGAACGAAACCGGTTGCATCAAAGATTTGTGATCCAATGTGGCAATGGTAGCCGAGCATGTTGAAGGCAGATGAAGAAAGAACATTTTCCATTGCACGTTCCACTTGGCCATTTTGCAGATCAAACCCAAATTTTGAATCCTCTTGACCTGTTGTAATATAATCATGCGTATGCGCTTCAACTCCAGGAGTAACCCTGAGCAGAATCGGTACGACTGTATTTTCTTGTGCAGCAAGTTCTTTCAGAAGCTCTATTTCGTGAAAATTATCAACCACGATACAGCCGATTTTCAGCTTGATCGCCATTTCTAATTCTTCTTTACTCTTATTATTTCCATGAAAGTGGATTCTATCGGCCGGGAAACCCGCTGTAACAGCCGTATAAAGCTCTCCCCCTGAAACAACATCCAGTGATAATCCCTCTTCTTCAACAAGCTGAAACATCGCAACGGATGAAAAGGCTTTGCTTGCATAGGCTACCTGCGCTTTTACTCCAAGCTTTTCAAATGTATTCTTAAAGCTTCTCGCACGGTCGCGAATAAGCGCAACATCATAGATGTACAGGGGTGTTCCATATTTCGATGCCAGTTCGGCCGCATCAACTCCGCCAATTTCCAGGTGATTCCGCTCGTTAACTTTACTGCTTCCATGTAAGAACAATTTAACATTCCCTCTTTCATCTCGGGTAAAAAGGACAAAAAGACAGTCGCTGACTCATGGCTTTAACAACTGTCCTTTTATTCGTTTCCTTCAGGTAAATTAAACTTACAATATCACAAAAGCCATGCACTTTCAATCTTACTTAGGCTGTTTTCTTACATTTTGAGGATGGACAATACTGGGTCTGATTTTCGCTCCCGGAACTGACGTGCGAATGAGTATCTGCCAGAATGCTTTTGGATTAAATGGAAGGAATGGCCATAGGTATGGCGTATTCAGAGACCGGATGTGTGTCAGAAATAAAAAGATAACGGTTGCGCCAATGACCAATCCTTCTGCCTTGAATAAAGCAACTGACAGCAGCAGAACAAGCCGCATCATCTTATTGGCGATGCTGAGCTCATAGCTTGGAGTAGCAAACGTGCCAATTGCAGCAATGGCCACATAAAGAATAACTTCCGGTACAAAGAGCCCTACATCAATTGCAATTTGCCCGATCAATGCCGCTGCAATTAATCCCATCGCAACAGAAAGAGCGGTTGGTGTATGAATGGCGGCCATTCTTAAAAATTCGATCCCCAGATCGGCCATGAATATCTGAACGACAATGGGTATATTCTTTTGCTCATTCGGTCCGATATAGGCAATGTTCTCCGGCAATAAAGAAGGCTGAAGCACGTACATAAACCACAAGGGAACGATAAGGATTGAACCGATAATCCCAAGGAAACGAACCCACCTTAAAAACGTTCCGACAGCAGGCGCCTGGCGGTACTCTTCTGCATGCTGCACGTGATGGAAGAAGGTTGTCGGGGTTATGATCACACTTGGCGATGTATCCACAATAATTAATACATGGCCTTCTAATAAATGATTGGCTGCTACATCTGCCCGCTCTGTATATCTGACAAGGGGATAAGGATTATAGCCCTGCTTAACTAAAAATTCTTCCACCGTTTTATCCGCCATAGTCAGACCGTCAATTTTAATTGTTTCGAGCTCTTTTTTAACAACTTCTATCAAATTCGGGTCAGCAACATCTTCTATGTAACAAAGACAGATATCCGTTTTAGAGCGCTCACCGACCTTCATCATCGAATACCTTAAGCGTTCATCCCTGATTCTTCTTCGGATAAGCGCTGTATTCACTATGATATTCTCTACAAATCCGTCTCTTGATCCCCTTACGACTTTTTCAGTATCCGGTTCCTCAGGGTTTCTGCCGGGATAGCTCCTTACATCAACAACCAGCCCGTAATCGCACCCTTCAATCATAAAGACGACAAGGCCTGACAGCACTTGATCAACGGCTTCATCGATCGTTTTAATTCTTTGAACCTGCTGATTCACTAAGCGGTTTTCGACGATTTCGTTTACTTTCATCTTCTCGTGTTCATAATCATTTATCTCAATTAATTCTTTTAAAAGCTGAATGATGTAGGAGGTATCGCAAAGTCCATTGACATAATACAGATTCACGCCAATGCCCATCACAGTAATTTTACGGACACCCAAGTCAAAACTCTGATTTAACCCTACATGATTTTTAAAATAATTCTCATTTACAACGAGCTTAGGAGAGATTGATGTCTTTTGTTTCACGTTTTCGCTCATCTGCCATGCCGCTCCTTTCAAGAATCAGTTCTACCGCCTTCATTGTTATCGGTGATCCATGATCTAAACTGTCTTTACGGGACATTTTACCGATGTCCCCAATGCCGACTATGATAGGTACATCCAGTTTGTCCAGGCAATACACCGTATCACCAGTCATTTTCCCTACCTCAAATTCACGGATTCCGCTTTTATCCACTCCGTACTCAGAGATAAGTCCGTCACGGTCAATGGAAACGTCAATATTGGTCCACTCTGATCCGTGCGTTTTTGCGGCAACTGCAATCACACCAAGCACATCGACCTGCGGATGTTCCGCTACGTACTTCATGGCTCTTTCACCTGGTCCCTCTTCCAATAAACCGCAATCATCAAACATGACAAAAACAGGGTCGTAAGGGGTTTTCAATATTAACTTCACAATCTCAGGCCCCGTTAAAAAAGTTGGATTGCCTTTTGACTGAGAGATGCACCTCCCGCCGATCTGCTTTGCAGCATACGCAATGGTTTTAGCTGCATAAACATCCCCGTCTGTTACTAATATGACCCTTCTCGTTTCTGTCATAGGATGATCTTATCCTTTCGGCTTGAAAATAAGTGCTACAAAAAATGCAAAGACAATTGCTGAAGAAATCCCCGCTGATGTCAATTCAAAAATTCCGATTCCGATTCCAATAATGCCGTGTTCATCTGCCTGATGCATTGCACCATGCAGCAAAGAATGTCCGAAGCTTGTAATTGGAACAGTGGCCCCTGCCCCGGCAAATTTAATAAAATTATCATAGATCCCAAACCCGTCAAGAATGGCACCAGCTACAACAAACGAACTCATGACATGAGCCGGTGTCAATTTTGCCACGTCAAGGAGAAGCTGGCCGATGACGCATATTGCTCCGCCTACTACAAACGCAATTAAATATTCCATTATCCGATCACACCCCTGTTCACACGTTCAAACACGACGCCATGAGCAATAGTCGGTATCGACTCTTTTTGCTGAATCATTGTCGGACTAAGCAGCGCACCTGTTGCAACAACCATCACACGATTAAGGTTTCCGCTCTTCAGTTCATTAAATATGTGGCTGTAGGTGACAACTGCAGAACACCCGCATCCGCTTCCGCCTGCAAAAACATTTTGATCAGGACGGTAAATCATTAATCCGCAGTCATTATGATTTGCATAAACGTCGTAGCCTTCTTCTTTCAGCAGGTCCTTTAGAATCGGGCTTCCGACAGATGCCAAATCCCCTGTCACAATCAAATCGTAGTCTTCAGGCTTACTGTTCAAATCTTTAAAATGCTGCGCGATCGTATCGGCAGCTGCCGGCGCCATCGCGGACCCCATATCAAATGGGTCTGTAATCCCAAGATCCGCCACTCTTCCTATCGTTGCCGAAGTAATCATAATGTCACTTGGATCACGGCTAACGATGACGGCCCCTGAACCTGAAATGGTCGATTGTGCAGTATCCGGTTTTTGCCCGCCATATTCTGTTGGATACCGAAATTGTCTTTCCGCTGTTGCATTATGGCTGCTCGTAGCTGCCATGACGCGATTCGCAAATCCCCCGTCTACAAGAGCTGAGCTTACAGCGAGCGTTTCCATTGAAGTTGAACAGGCACCGAACATACATAGAAAAGGAATCTTATTTTGCCTGGCCGTATAATTTGCCGTCACGTTTTGGTTTAATAAATCTCCAGCAAGGAAAAAATCTATGTCCTCTTTCGTATAATTTCCTTTTTTCAATGCATGTTCAATCGCATCTTCCATTAAACGTCTTTCCGCAAGTTCCCAATTATCCTCATCACAGTGAAGATTATCATAGGTTTTGTCGTATAATTTCCCAAATGGCCCATCTGCTTCTTTCGGACCGACAGCAGTACCGCTTGCCTGCACGTAAATCTGATTCTCAAATTGCCATGTCTGTTTTCCAGTCAACCTCATTGCTCAGACACCTCCTCGTTAAAATGCCAATCCATATAGATACCGGATAATTCCAACAACATATGCTGCAACAACCCCAAAAACAATAACTGAGCCTGCCAGTTTAAACATGTTCGTAGCCACACCGAGAACTAATCCCTCACTGCGGTGCTCAAGCGCCGCACTTGTCATGGAGTTTGCAAATCCAGTAACAGGAACAGCTGACCCCGCACCGGCAAATTGTCCGATGCGGTCATAAATACCAAAGCCAGTCAGCAGTGCTGAAATGAGAACTAAAGTGGCTACAGTCGGATTCCCCGCTGTTTTTTCAGTAAAGTCAAAAAAGGTCATATACATATTCTGGATAGCCTGCCCTAAGGTGCAAATCAGACCTCCAACAACGAATGCCTTTATGCAGTTCAAAAGATAAGGCGGTTTAGGCTGATAGGTTTTTATGTTGTTTTTATAATCGTCTTTCAATTTTGAGGTACTCATTTCTTTCTCCTCTCATGTCTTATTGGTCAACAAAATAAAGCCAGTGAAACAACGATCCTGCTACTTTGCCAAAAACGATGGCCATTAAAAGAATCACGATTTTATCAGCAATCCCAATCCGTTTAGCCATAATTGGAAAGACATTTAAAACTTCTGTCAGCGCGGCTGCAAGCATTCCGATAAAGATTCCATTAATTAATCCAATCGGTACAAGAAAATACTCTGATAAGTAAAGCTTGGAGTCTCTGAGACTTACCCATCCCCCTGTAATGGCGCCGGCTACGATGGCCCATTCATATGCTTGAATCAGATCGACTGTTTTCGTCAGCTGTGTTAACCTCGGTATGATGCCAAGCACAGTTAAAAAGGCTACAAAGCCAGAGCCGACTGCAAGACCTCCCGAGAGTCCGATGAAAATGGTGATCAGAATATTAATTGTCATCAATTTTCTTCATGCTCTCTTTATTTTCTTTCATAGATACGTACATATCCATATCAAGCTGGTAGTTGAACATTTCTACCTCAAGAGGACTTGGCTCTTCATTAATTCTTTTCTTGAAAAGGTGATTGAAGAAAAGAATCATCCCTAATCCGAGGCCTATGGAATAAGGAACCTGCAGGAGAAGGGGATGTTCTGACGTCTCACCTGTAATAATGGTATAAAGACGCATATGCACAAGCTGCATGCTGACATCTTCGTGAAAATTCATAATCGCAAGAGCTGCACCCACAAAGAGCAGCAGCCAAACGAGTGCGAATAAAACAGGAGAATACGTCTTCTTTTGATACATAATTTCAACAATCGTCTGTGCTGGTCCAACCGCCTGAACATCTATATCAGGATCTGTTTTATGTACTTCAGACAGCACGCGCATGACATCGATCACAACAATATTTTTGTCACTTGGCTGAACTTTATGGACCTCAAGTTCTCCAATCATGTCGCGAAGCTGCTTTCCGGCAACAATCTGAGCAATCTTAGAGACGGTAATACAATCGTCCGGATGGACTTGTACGCGATGACGCAGTCTGATGTACACCGTTTTTTCCATCACATTTCACTTCCTGAAAATAGGATTGTATCTGTAGTATGCATTGGGAGAATTTATATCATGCAGATTGCCCGGATGGTCCATTAATTACCAAAGGGTTCGTTGGTGCAGTGATTAATGGCGGGTGATGATTGGATCGATGTTTACCAGCAGGATTTGCCTGCCTCCTATCTGATTCGGACTTTTTATTCGCCGCTAGGTCAGTCTCATTTACCGAAAAAGGCGAAAAAGGCTTCTTATTGGCCGGACATCTTCATGATTCAATGCTCAAAAAAAGTATGCCCCCTTATTCTGCATTTATTTTCTAAAAAGCAAAAAAGACACATCCATATCGGATATGCCTTTTCCATATTTATTGATCCATGCGGTCTTTCATCTGCTGGAGAATTTTCTTCTCCAGCCTCGATACTTGAACTTGTGATATGCCCAGCCGCTCAGCAACTTCTGATTGTGTCTGGTCTTTGTAATACCTTAAATAAACAATCAGCTTTTCACGTTCATCGAGCTCTTTGATTGCATCCTTCAGGACAATTTTATCAAACCATTTCGTCTCTCCTGAATCAGCGATTTGATCAAGGAGTGTGATGGGGTCACCGTCATTTTCATAAACGGTTTCATGGATGGAGGAAGGTGCGCGTACCGCTTCTTGTGCAAGAACGACTTCTTCAGATGTGATTTCAAGGTAGGCTGCAATTTCAGAAACAGTCGGCACCTTGCCTAATGATTTGGATAAATCATCTTTGGCCCTTCTGATTTTATTGCCGAGTTCTTTTAGGGAACGGCTCACTTTTACTGTGCCGTCATCTCTGATAAAGCGCTGAATTTCACCAATAATCATCGGTACAGCATAGGTTGAGAATTTCACATCGTAGGATAAATCAAACTTATCTACCGATTTCAAAAGGCCGATGCAGCCAATTTGAAACAGGTCATCTGCTTCATAGCCCCGATTTAAAAACCTCTGAACAACCGACCACACAAGACGCATGTTTTTCTCAACAATGGTATCTCTGGCTGTTTGATCGCCCTGCTGGCTGCGCTTAATCAACTCTTTCACTTCATGGTCCTTTAACTGTGTTTTTGAGATATCGTTCTTGACCTCCACATCCATAGCAAGTCTCCTTAATTTACTAAAGCTTTGCTTTTCGATAAGTGTTTTGTAAGCTTTACCGCTGTACCCCGTGATTTTGATGATTCAATCTGCACTTCATCCATGAAATTCTCCATGATTGTAAAACCCATACCTGACCGTTCAAGTTCCGGTTTTGTTGTATAAAGCGGCTGTCTTGCTTCCTCTACATCCGGTATTCCCATGCCCTCATCTCTGATCGACAGCCTGACCACACTGTCTTCTAGTGTTACTGAGATGTAAACAATACCGCTTGGATCATTATCATAGCCATGAATAATGGCATTGGTCACCGCTTCAGAGACAACTGTCTTAATTTCGGTTAACTCATCAAGCGTAGGATCAAGCTGAGCAATAAATGCCGCAACAGTCACCCGGGCGAAGGATTCATTTTGGCTGAGGGCTGAAAATTGAAGGTTCATTTCATTTTTCATGATGCTACCCCCAGTGTCATCAGCGCTTTTTCCTCCGATGGCTCCAGACGAATGATTTTAAACAGCCCAGACATATCGAACAGTCTTTTCACTGAAGGAGAAATTGCACAAACGACCATTTCTCCGCCAAATTGCTTCACTTGCTTATATCTTCCAAGAATTACGCCCAAACCAGAGCTGTCCATAAAGGATAATTGCTCCAAGTTCAGTACGATATGCTGAATGTCTTCTGATGCAAGAATTTCTGTCACTTTCTGCCGCAATTCCTCCGACGTGTGATGATCCAATTCTCCGATCAGACGAATGCACAGGACAGATTGCTTTACATCAAGCTCTACTGCTAGACTCATCCATACTCCTCCTTCAATTTCTGGATAATGTCTGTTTCGAGGTTTTGATGTGCTTTTCCTGCCCTATGACAAAACTAGTGGAGATTCGCCAACATCAGCTAGACTTCTTCATGCAGTCAGCCTGATTTCGTGAAGTCTCCAAGGACTCGTTTAAAGAGTGTCCACCAACCGGCCTGCTCTATGTCGCCCTCAGCAACAAGCGGACTTTCCACCACAACTTTATTGTCTTTTTTCAGAATCAGTTTTCCAAGTTCATCCCCTTTTTTCAGAGGAGCCTGCAAATTCTGCTTCATGACGACTTCCTGAGTAACATCTTTGACACTTCCGCCTTTTTTCGTCAAAACAGAAATCGGCTCTGAGGTAACAAGGTTGAGATTTTTGCTGTTTCCTTTGCTGATTTTCATATTCGCCACAACTTCATTGCGTTTAAATAAAGGATGTGTTTCATACTGGCTGAATGCGTAATCAAGCATTTTTGTCACCTGCGCATTGCGGTCTTTTGGTGTCGGTGCACCCATGATGACAGCAATGACACGCATGTTTCCTTTTTTGGCTGTAGCAGTTAAACAATATTTTGCTTCATTCGTAAACCCTGTTTTTACACCATCTACGCCTTTATAAAATTTCACAAGGCGGTTTGTATTGACCAGCCAGAATTTTTTGTCTGTATCCTGACGCAAATAATCTTCATATTGCCCTGTGTATTTTGTAATGCCTTCAAATTTCAATAGCTCTTTTGCCATGACGGCCATATCATGTGCTGTGCTGTAATGATCTTTTTCAGGAAGACCTGTCGGGTTTTGAAAGGAAGTGTTCTTCAGCCCGAGTTCTTTTGCCCGATTGTTCATTTTTTCAACAAACGCATCTTCAGACCCTGCAATTCTCTCAGCCATGGCTACAGATGCATCATTTCCTGAGGCAATCGCAATCCCTTTCAGCATTTCATGAACGGTCATTTCTTCTCCAGGCTCAAGGAAAATTTGAGAACCGCCCATAGAGGCAGCATGTTCGCTCGTACGGACTTTTTCATCCATTTTCAGCTGGCCTTTATCAATCTCTTCCATAATCAGCAGCATCGTCATAATTTTCGTCATACTTGCTGGAGGAAGTTTTTCATCACTGTTTTTATCATATAGAATGTTTCCGGTGTCACGTTCAATCAGAACAGCTGATTTTGCCTGATCTGCAAGCTGTACTGAACCTTCTTTTGCAAATGCCGGTGATGCAATGGTTAATATCATGGTGCTAATCGCTACGGTAGATAGTAGACGTTTCATCTCCAAACCCTCCATTCTTATACACCCCATTTTTTCCAATTGAAGAAAAAATATACTTGCGGACAATAAAAAATTGCATACAAAAAGCCGGGATTTTCTCCCGGCTTTCATGTACTATTATTCTTTAATTGTATCGTGAACAAGCGGCGGTGCTTTTACTGAGTCAGCTGTTACTTTAATGCTCTCATACAGCTTTGTTTTCACTTGTTCTACATCTTGCTGATTGCTGTAAATCGTTACAAGCGAATCGCCTTTTTTAACAGCATCCCCGATTTTTTTATTCAGCATCAGGCCTACAGCAAGGTCAATTTCTGATTCTTTAGTAGCTCGTCCTGCACCAAGCCACATTGCTGCAACTCCAACAGAATCTGCCACGATCTCAGAAACGTAGCCATCTTCTTTTGCTTCAAGTTCTACTTTGTAGCTCGCCTGAGGCATCTTGCTTGGATCATCAACAACTGAACCGTCTCCGCCTTGAGCTTCTAAGAAGATTTTCAGTGTTTCAAGCGCTTTTCCATTTTGGATAACTTCCTCAAGCATCGCTCTTGCTTCCTCAAGAGAAGAGGCTTTTTCAGCTAAGAATACCATGTAGCTTCCAAGCGTTAAGCAAAGCTCATGAAGATCCTCAGGTCCTTCGCCTTTTAATGTATCAATCGCTTCTTTAATTTCTAAAGCGTTCCCGATTGCATAACCAAGCGGCTGGCTCATATCTGAAATAACAGCCATTGTTTTGCGGCCGACAGCATTTCCGATTTCAACCATTGCCTGAGCAAGCTCTCTCGCATCATCAAGATCTTTCATAAATGCGCCTGCTCCTGTTTTCACATCAAGAACGATCGCATCTGCACCTGCTGCGATTTTTTTGCTCATGATCGAGCTTGCAATCAATGGAATGCTGTCAACTGTAGCTGTTACATCACGCAAAGCGTAAAGTTTTTTATCCGCTGGAGTCAGGTTTCCGCTTTGGCCAATGACAGCAATTTTATTCTGGTTGACCAATTTGATGAACTCATCGTTTTCGATTTCAACGTGGAAGCCAGGAACAGCTTCAAGCTTATCGATTGTGCCTCCAGTATGGCCAAGACCGCGGCCTGACATCTTAGCAACCGGAACGCCTACTGCAGCAACAAGAGGTCCCAGCACAAGAGTCGTTGTATCGCCTACGCCGCCTGTGCTGTGCTTATCAACTTTAATGCCTTCGATTTTGCTTAGATCAATCGTATCGCCAGAATGAACCATCTCCATCGTCAATTGAGCGCGCTCTTCCTTAGTCATTCCTTTAAAATAGATGGCCATTGTTAAAGCACTCATTTGATAATCCGGAATATCCCCATTTGTATAGCCTTTGATGATAAAGCTGATTTCTTCTTTCGTCAGTTCCTTGCCGTCACGTTTCTTTTCAATTAAGTCAACGATTCTCATGTTTTACCCACCTTTGTCAGTTTGATTCGTGTATGTCTGAAACAATTTTCTTTACTAGATTCAAGAAATTAGCTTTTACTTTTTCAGTCGTTTCCATGACTTCATCATGTGATAATGGCTGATCTAAAATACCGGCTGCCATATTAGAGATGCATGAAATCCCAAGCACTTTCATCCCTGCATGATTGGCTACGATTACTTCAGGAACTGTAGACATGCCGACAGCATCTCCTCCAAGCACGCGTGCAAGACGCACCTCTGCAGGCGTTTCATATGCAGGTCCTGTGTTTCCTACATAGACACCTTCCTGAACTTTAATGCCAAGCTCGGAAGCCGCATTTTTAGCAAGCGTTCTGAGCTCTCTGCTGTAAGCCTGAGACATATCAGGGAAGCGGACGCCTAAATCAGAATCATTTGGTCCGATTAATGGGCTGGTCCCCATATTATTAATATGATCAGAAATAATCATTAAATCACCAGGTTCAAACGATTCATTTACTCCGCCGGCAGCATTTGTAACAATGATCGTTTTTACACCCATTTCCTTCAGCACACGGACAGGGAACGTCACTTTTTTCATGTCGTACCCTTCGTAAAAATGGAAACGTCCCTGCATGGCAACAACGTTAGCTCCTTTTAAGGTGCCGAATACAAGCTGTCCTGCGTGGCCTTCTACAGTCGAAACCGGGAAATTCGGGATTTCCTCATATGGAATTTTCACCGCATTTTCGATCTCATCAGCAAGTACTCCAAGGCCAGATCCTAAAATCAACCCGATCTCAGGCAGGTCTTTAACTTTTTCTTTCATATATTGGGCAGATTGTTTGATTTCCTGAATATTCATTTACCGCTCCCCCTTATTTCTTTAATTCCATTAAGAAACTTTTTCCATGCTTTGGCATGCTCACTTTAAAGTTGTCAGCAATTGTAGCCCCAATATCTGCAAACGTGTCACGTACCGGAAGCTCAGAACCGCTACCTAATCTTGGGCTGTAAGCGAGCAGTGGAACGTATTCACGCGTGTGGTCTGTCCCGTGATGAACAGGATCATTGCCGTGGTCAGCTGTAATAATTAAGAGATCATCTTCTTTTAATTTAGAAAGCAGTTCAGGAAGACGCGCATCATACTCTTGAAGTGCAAGACCGTAGCCTTCAGGATCACGTCTGTGTCCGAACAGTGCGTCGAAGTCTACAAGATTGACAAAACTAAGACCAGTGAAGTCGCGATCAGCTGTTTCAGCAATCTTGTCCATGCCATCCATATTGGATTTCGTGCGAAGCGCATCAGTAATTCCTTCTCCGTCATAAATATCAGAGATTTTACCGATTGCAATGACATCAAGACCTCCGTCCTTCAGCTCATTCATGACCGTTCTCTCAAACGGCTTTAAGGCATAATCATGACGGTTAGGCGTTCTTTGGAAGTTCCCCGGATTGCCTACAAATGGACGTGCAATCACGCGGCCTACCATATACTTTTCATCAAGTGTCATTTCGCGGGCCATTACACAGATTTTCAGCTGCTCTTCAATCGGAACAATGTCTTCATGAGCGGCAATTTGCAAGACGGAATCTGCAGAAGTATAAACAATCAGAGCTCCTGTTTTCATGTGCTCTTCGCCAAGTTCATCTAAAATTTCAGTTCCTGAAGCAGGTTTGTTGCCGATGATTTTTCTTCCTGTTTTTTCCTCAAGAGCCTCGATCAATTCATCAGGGAATCCATCTGGGAATACTTTAAATGGTGTTTCAATATGAAGACCCATGATCTCCCAGTGACCTGTCATCGTATCTTTGCCGTTAGATGCTTCCTTCATTTTCGTATAGAAAGCTTGAGGTTTTTCCTGCACTGGTATGCCCTGGATTTCTTCGATATTGCTCAATCCAAGCTTTGCCATGTGCGGCATTTGCAGGCCGTTCATATGTTCCGCAATGTGTAGAAGAGTGTGTGAGCCAGTGTCGCCAAAATCAGCTGCATCAGGCGCTTCGCCGATTCCCACTGAATCCATGACAATCAGAAATATTCTTTTATATGTATAATCAGACATGTAAATCCTCCTTTAATCGTTCAGAGATCACTCTTTGTATAACATTCCCAATTGTCCAGGAATGATTAGCTGCTTTTTATTGGTCAGAAGTCTGACATCTAAAGTATAAACCGTTTTCATGCCTTCTGACAATAGATATCTTGATATTCTTCTATAGTTCCGTTTTCCTTTTACACGTTTTTTAAAACATGAAGCTGTCCGCAAATAGAATGTTTCATATTTGTTTCTCAGCAACAATTCCCGCAAACAGAACAAAAAAAGCCACCGCATTAACTGCGAATGACTTCAAGCTCTCGGATGATATTGTTTATATACATCTTTTAATCTAGTTTTTGAAACATGAGTATAGATTTGCGTTGTAGAAATATCGGCATGTCCGAGCATTTCCTGAACAGCCCTTAAGTCTGCGCCATTTTCAAGCAGATGGGTTGCAAAAGAATGACGAAGCGTATGAGGGGTCAGCTCTTTGCTGATGCCTGCCTCCAGGGCAATTTTTTTAAGATTCTTCCAATAGCCCTGTCTGGTCATGCGGTTTCCATGATGATTTAAAAACAAGGCTTCCGTCGGATTTTTCTTTGAGGCTAATTTCGGTCTGCCCAGTTCGACATAGGATTCAAGCGCTTCTGATGCTGTTCTGCCAATTGGAACGATGCGCTCTTTGTTACCTTTCCCGAAGCAGCGGATAAATCCCATTGTTAAATGAACATCGCTCAAATCCAGATTGATCATTTCACTTACCCGGATGCCTGTTGCGTAAAGAAGCTCAAGCATCGCTTTATCCCGGTATCCGAATGGCGAAATCAATTTTGGAGTATCAAGCAGTTTTTCAACCTCTGTAAGAGAAAGTACTTTAGGCAGTGTCCGTTCAACTTGAGGAGATTCGATATGAACAGTCGGATCATGATCGACTGCTTTTTCTCTTAGAAGAAACTGATGAAAGTTGCGGATGGATGCGGTATGGCGTGCAATCGTCTTGCTTGATTTTCCCGCTTCCTTCAATGATTTTAAAAAATGAATGATGGATAATCTAGTGACATCCTGAAATGAAGTAAGCTGCTCCTGTGCAGTAAGAAATTGATGATAGCTCTTTAAATCGCGTTCATACGAAATGATTGTGTTATGGGAAAGTCCTCTCTCCACAACCAGGTAATGCATGAAATCCTGAATTTGATCTTTCAATCTCCTCTACTCCCCGTTTAAATAGAAGAAAAACAGACGATTAAGCCAGTGCTCTTCTTCGTCCGCCACCATTTTCGTGACTTTCAGGGCTGCACCCTCAGGCTGGTCATATCGGTGGATTTCTTCATACTCTAAGTTAATCCAAATGATAGCATAATAGAAAAGAATCGTAAATCCAGTAAACAGGATAAATACTTTAATCATATCAAATAGTGTTCTCGCTGCTCTCATCGCGGCAGTCCTCCTTTGGCCGGTCTTTCATCTTAAAACATATGCCAAAAAGGACAAACTTTATACTAGAAAATACAAAAAAACCTCTCCTGTTTAACCGGAAAGGTTTATTGTTCATCTTCTTTTTCTTTTTTTTCCTGACAGCGGTAGCATATGCCATGAAACGTCAGACGATGATCTTTAATTTTAAAATTGAAGTCGCGTTCGACAATCTGTTCAACATCTTCTAAGAGGTCATCCTCAATTTCCGCGACTGAGCCGCATTCGATGCACACAAGATGATGGTGAAAGTGAGCTGCGCCTTCTTTTCTTAAATCATAGCGTGATACGCCATCTCCAAAATTTATTTTATCGACAATTTTAAGTTCTGTAAGTAGTTCCAACGTTCGATAAACAGTTGCTAAACCAATCTCTGGCGCCTTTTCCTTAACGAGGAGGTAAACATCTTCAGCACTCAAGTGATCTTCTTCGCGTTCAAGCAAAACCCTTACGGTAGCTTCGCGCTGAGGAGTCAGCTTGTAGCTGGATGAATGCAACTGCTTCTTTATACGCTCAATTCTGCTTTCCATAACACACATTCCTCCCTCGCCACGTTCCTCATTCATTATATCAAAAGAAAGGGATGTGTCCAACTAAAATAATTACAATCTAATAAATGAAATGATTATTAAGTAAAAATCATTCTATTTAGAAACAAGTTCAATGACGTTCTTCATCAGGATCGGCGACGCATATGCCTCAAGAGTTGAGGCAATCATCGTCAGCGCTGAAATAAACATAAAAACGGCCGCGTATTTTGTAAAAAGGGCGAAAGGCGATTCTGTTAAATTTGTTTTCTTCATCAGCAGCTGCTTAACAATTTTCAATGAGAAAGAGATTGCAACCGTCCCCATGATAATAAATGCCGGTATTAAGACTATATTCTGAGGCAAAACCGATACAAATGAAAGCATAAAGCCTTGCCATCCCATTTGATTCACTAAAAATCCCACCGTAAATCCAACGACCATTCCTTTTAAGAATAACATAATCAGAATGACCGGCAAACCGATAATTGAGATGCCGAGCACCCACATCAGTCCAAGATATTTCAGGTTATGAAAGAAACTCTGCTGAAGCATTTCAACCGAGCTTGCCACTTTCCCTTCAGATACTTGTCCGAAAAACCGGCTTAAATAAAAATACAAATCTTCTTTTTGTGTAAAATTCATGCTGTTGACAATGACTGCACCGAAAATGACCCCCATCAAAAACAAGACAAATACAAATAGATAAAGCGATGAGCGTTCTTTTATATGCTGAATAATCATTGCTTTTAATGGATGTTTGCGCATATACCTTCCTCCTAGTGTTCTCTTACTAGATTGTATGAAAAAAGGAAGAAACTATGCCATTCTATCATTGCATTTTTTTCCAAGTATAATATAATACTAAAAAATCAGAAAGGCGGTTTTATTATGAAAAATCCATTATTAATTGATTTTCCGACTGAAATCACGACTGAAAGACTCTATATCCGGGCTCCGCGTCCGGACGATGGAAAAGAAGTCAATGCCGCCGTCAATGAATCTTTGAATGAGCTTAAACCGTGGATGCCTTTTGCTCAGAAACCCCCTGCACTTGAAGAGACGGAAGCAAATATTAGACAGGCGTGTGCAAAGTTCGTCTTGCGTGAGGATCTGAGGCTCCTTATCTTTGACCGTGAGCAAGGTCATTTTATCGGAAGCACGGGCTTTCACCGAATAGACTGGGATGTTCCCAAGGTGGAGATTGGATACTGGATATCAACGAGATACGCAGGATATGGCTATATGATGGAAGCGGTTGAAGCTCTGACGATGTTTGCTGCAGAAGAGTTCGGGGCTAAACGGGTGGAAATCAGATGTGATCCTGAGAATATAAAAAGCCGCCGTATACCGGAGAAATTAGGTTTTATTTTAGAAGGAGTTCTTAGACAGGATGATGTTTCTGCTGACGGCAGGACATTGCGCGATACGTGTGTGTTTTCGAAAATTTTTTAATTTCTTTTAAGATAAACAGCTTTGCTGAAAATCGGATAGAAAGCAAAGCCTGTAAATATACCAAGAACATTTAACATGAGATCATCAATATCGAGGCTTCCTCTGTTTGTCAGCAATTGTGAAATTTCCACTAATGCAATCACTGATACAGAATAAGCAATTGTTTTCCTCTTGGAAGCTGCTCTGCTTTTAAGGTAAATGCCATAAGGGACAAACAAACCAATATTCGCTGCAAGATTATAGACAGCGATAATCGGTGAAACCTGACCTGAAAGATAGTAGCTGATTGTATCAAACGGAACGAGATTATAGCTGTTCCCTCCCGAATCCGGTCTCACAAACAGCAAGATCAGAAGACTGATGGTATAAAGGATCAGACAAGCATAAAACAGCTTTTGCGGGACCATCATCACCTGCTTCTTCCATAAGGAAAGAAGAAATGCCGTGAGTGCCGTTACACAGATCCATACCACAGCTATAACAACCGGGTGTAAATATGCGGTTAAGCGGAGCCATATCGGAAGCAGCAGAAAAAAGATGCTTTGCGAGACCGCAAGTGAAATCAAATACGTTTCTCTCATGTTCTAATACCTTTCAACCTTATATTTTCTGAAGGCACTTTACACTAAAGTGCCTTCATTATTTAGGAGCGATTTTCCCGTACACTCCTCCACCGCCAGGAACAGCACTAAGCTTCCCCTCCCTCGCTGCGATGATATAATCTGCTGTTTTGGCCGGCAGGACCATTAAAAGATCCTTTCTTGAGATTTCATTTAAAATAACCATCTCAGTTCCAAACGCCGTTTTCAATTTTTCAAGCGTTTTTGGACCGATTCCAGGGATAAACTGCAAAGGCACTTGATGGATATATGGCGGACGCTGCGGTTTCTCAGCATTGTTGTCTGAGAGCTCTTTCAAGCGCGTGCTGACCCCTTTTGTCGATCTTTTGCTGCCGCAGCTTTGACAAACCATGTCCACTGACTCTTTTTGTGTGCCGCATTTCTCGCAGGTTGTGCCATAATACTTTCCTAAAAGCGGATTTAAGCCATGATTGGAAAGAATCCCCCGGTTTCCTATTCCTTTTAGAGCCTTTTTCAGTTCTTCGAAGGATGGCTCTTCTAATTGAAGCTTCTGATACTCCCTTCCAATCTTAGCAAGAGAGTGTGCGTCAGAGTTTGTCAGAAAAGGATACGGATTCAGCTCAGACAGATGGGAGGCCATTTCAGTGTCAGAGCTTAAGCCAAGTTCAACCGCATCAATCAAGCCAGGGTCCAACACTTCTTCAAGTGCAGAAGATACCCCGCTGCCGTACAGACTTTTATGGGGCGTGAAAATATGAGCCGGAATAAATAAGCCGCCAAGCTCGTATACTTTTCCCTGAAGAACCCGCGCATCTGCATATATTCTTTGCGTGCTTAATGTCCTATTTTTCAGCCGCAGCGACAGCCATTCGGAAAACTGCTTCATCTGCTGAATAGCCGGCATATAGACAAGCACATGCAATGGACCTTTGCATGTGGAGTCATATACTTCAATTTCAGAGCCCAGAATCATGGTGGTCTGTTTGAATTGAATTCCTCCCTCAGCATGCTCTGTCCAAAGTCCTTCATTCAAACCCTGCTCAAGCGTATCCAAAATCTCGGGTACGTGGCAGTCAATAATTCCGATGATATCCATTCCTTTATGCTCGCTTGCTTCAATCAATATATTTTCAAGCGTAAGCTTATTTGAAGCAGTAATCTTAACAGGTTTGCCGGAACGTGTTCGTCCGATATGAATATGTAAATCTGCAAAATAGGTATTCATCTTATTTTTGAAGAGCCAGTTTCAGCTGCAAATACTGAACGGCGTATGCTGTTTTCGCATCGAAAATCCGCTGATCGTCAATCATTTGCTGCGCTTCCTCAAGTGTCACCTCCAGAACATCTACAAATTCATCCTCATCAAGCTCTGCCTTTTCGGTTAAAATCTGCAATTCTTCCGTAAAATATAAATGCACAAGTTCATCCGCAAACCCTGGTGAAGTATAAAAAGAGATTAAGTGCTGCAGCGAATCCGTTGTGTACCCTGTTTCTTCTTCTAATTCCCGTTTAGCCGTGACCTCAGGAGATTCCCCTTTTTCAAGCTTGCCGGCAGGGATCTCAACGAGGACACGCTCCATTGCTTTCCGGTATTGCTGAACCATGACAATTTTGTTCTCTTTAGTGATGGCGATAACAGCGACCGCACCCGGGTGCTTAATAATTTCCCTTGTGCTTGTTTTTCCATTCGGAAGCTCTACTTCTTCTAAGTACAAATCAATAATTCGACCGGAAAATAATTTTTCAGATGATTTTGTTGTTTCTTTTAAATGATTCATACTCATTCCTCCGCGTTCTACAAATTCTGCTTTTCACATACATTTTATCATATTTAGAAAAGCGGAACCGACTGTTTAGACCCGACAGACAAATAAGGATAAGGCTGAAAAGGCGCTTTTTGCCTTTACAGACGGAGCCGTTTTGGCCGAGGGGCTAGGAGGCGGAGCTAGACACCACGAAAAGCGGAAGCGCCCGTTTAGCTCAGGCAGGACGGGTTCGAGCTGGCGCGGAACAAAGATAGATGAGAAAAAATTAATACTCCTCACCAATTAACGAAAGAAACGAGGCGAGCGCATATGAAGATCTACCTTCTTGACAAAGGCGTCGTGCTGGTCGGCAAAGCTTGGGAAGTCCGGGAAAAACTGAAGGAATACAGCCGGAAATATGAAACGGTTGAACAGTGGACAAAAGATAAGTAAGCGTCACAATTGCATTTCCACCTCTCTTGTACTAATGTCTAATCAAGACATATAGGCAGGAGTGATACGATGAATAAAAGACAATTGGGCACATCAGATTTAATGGTCAGTGAATTGGGACTTGGCTGCATGTCTCTTGGAACAGATAAAGAACAGGCTGAATCCATCATTGATGCAGCTCTATATGAAGGAATCAATTATTTTGATACAGCGGATTTGTATGATTTCGGATTAAATGAAGAGTTTGTAGGCGATGCCTTAAAAAAACGAAGAAAAGATATCATTCTTGCAACGAAAGCCGGAAACCGCTGGAACGAGAACAAAGACGGCTGGACGTGGGATCCCTCTAAAGCCTATATAAAAGAAGCGGTGAAAAACAGCCTTAAACGATTAAAGACAGATTACATCGATTTGTATCAGCTGCATGGCGGCACAATGGAAGATAACATTGACGAAACGATTGAAGCGTTTGAAGATCTGAAAAAAGAAGGCGTCATCCGCTATTACGGAATATCTTCGATTCGTCCAAATGTCATTAAGCAGTACTTGGAAAAATCATCGATCGTATCCGTCATGATGCAGTACAGTCTGCTCGACAGACGTCCTGAGGAATGGTTTTCTCTTCTTAAGGATCAAAACGTCAGCGTGATTGGAAGAGGTCCTATGGCAAAGGGTCTTCTAACAGACAATTGGGAGTCCAAGCTCTCTGAGAAAGGCTATTTATCCTATAGCGAAGAGGAACTGCATCAGCTGCTTCCATCCATCGATGCTGAAACTGATTTATCGATGACAGAAACCGCCGTTCAGTACTGTCTGAAGCAGGCTGCAGTAGGATCCATCATTCCGGGTGCCAGCAAAATTGAACAGGTTCAGGCTAATTGCCGTGCTGCAAATGCTCGTCCTCTATCTGGCGAGGAATATATAGCGCTGCAGGCACTTACGAAATTTGATAAATATGAGCAGCATCGGTCATAAGGAATAGTTTAGAAGGTCTCCCCGGGTGTGGGGAGCCTTTTTTATCCCTCTCTTACTCGTTTATAGCCCTCATTGACTTCCTATTATTCAAGAAAAAATATATTGATCAATCTCAAACTCTGCTTGTATCTCATTTAAGGTAGATATTACTTCATTGTCTAAGTAATACGCAGGAGACTGTCCATTTTCCATTTTAGTAATAACTGTAAATAAGTAGGTCAAATTCCATAATAAATGTTGGTGCTACCGCTTTGGCATTGATACTATGCTTCGCCCTTTCGACCGCAAGTGCTTTCGTCAACTACAAGGCTTCCTTTACTGGACCTGTAAGCCGCACGTTTATAATAACCGACAAATGCCATTTGAGAGGAAATATTAAAAATTCTGCCACTGCTTTGAGCAATCAAATATTTTGCAGCTGCCTGACTGCTGAAAAATGCGGATTTCAAATTCAAATCGAGAACAGTGTTCCAATCTTCTTCTGTAACTCCCATCGCTGGCTTAGCGATATTTACACAGCATTATTCTTCCCTCTTATTACTTTCCCAGGAATTGCCTTTGCATAGTTGTCGTTGTAGAATTTCGAAGACAAAAAACCCGATTATTTGAAACGCTTGTTAAACGTTTCAAATAATCGGGTTATAGTCGTTAAGATAGTTAAGATAATATCCTCTATTTTTCTAAATTCTTAAAACCATTCCATCTTCTACAAGCTGTTTTTGAAGCTCTTTGACATTAATTTTCGATGGTGTTGTGCCAATTGTATGGGCAAGTGCAGCCGCAGTCCCAGCTGCCTGTCCAGCTGCCATAGCGCTCGGAGTTAACCGAGTGGTCGCAAGTGCTTCATGGGAAGCAGACATACAGCGTCCGGCTACTAGTAAATTCTCGATTTTCTTCGGAACTAGGCAGCCGTAAGGAATATCGAATGAACCATCGCCCTCAACAAATGCGATTTCCATCCCTCTTCCGCTCGGAGCGTGAATATCAATAGGATATCCGCTTTTTGCAATGACGGCGTCAAACTTCCGTCCGGCTACAACATCCTCTTTAGTTAATACATATTCTCCTTCAATTCTGCGGGATTCACGAATTCCAATTTGCGCACCTGTGCTGGAAATTGAGGCATTTTCAAAACCAGGGATCCACTTATTAAGAAAATCGGCCACCATTAGCACCTGTTTGCGGCCTTCGAATTCAGCCTTAGTTAAATCCTCAATCTTCGTTCCATCCAAATCCTGAACTCTCGTCATATTCACGAGTACTTCATCTTCAGCCGGGCCTGCAAAGAACAAAACCTGGTCACGATTTATTGGTAAATTCGCTTCCTTCCATTCCTTATAAAATCCCTGTACTGCAGTTAACGGCAGCTCAGGAATTTCTTCAAATGGGGTTTTTCTAAAAAAGTTTTCGGGATGCTTGATCATTTGTTCTTTCACTTTTTGAAGATCGACGCCTCTCATTCTGAACTTCATCGTTAATGGCTGAGTTTTCTGGTCATCATCACGGCCTTTAAGAGTTGGGGCTCCTGAAAGGTACGCGATGTCAGCATCGCCGGAAGTATCTACAAACACGTCTGCGTAAACCCTTTGACGTCCTGACTTTGATGTAATCTCAATATATTGAATGTGATCATTTTCAACTTCAACATGATCTACAAAGCTATGAACTAATAAATCAGCTCCGGCTTCTTCAAGCATTTCAACAGCTAGCACTTTGTACACCTCGGGATCATATGGGGTTACGGAATAGACAAACCCGCACGTATCACGAAGGTGCCCCGGCGAAGCACCGCGATCCTTTAAGCGCTGGACAATTTCCTCAGCAATCCCTTTAATCACCTGTGTCCCATTTTCAGTGTGGTAAGTCATCCACGGGTAAACACTTGCAATTGTGGACATCCCCCCAAGAAAACCATGTCTTTCTACTAATAATACTTTTTTATGTTTACGGCCTGCAGCAATAGCGGCGTTGATTCCGGCTGGCCCGCCGCCCACTACGACAATATCATACTGTTTTGTCATTTTTGTTCCTCCTAAAAGAAGCTTGTTGGTTCTACTAGTATACTAGCCGAAGAAGGCGGACTTTTTCTATAAAAGAACGAATGTTAAAACATGTTTCAAACAGGGAAGCATCTAAAAAACATGTTTTGAGAATTGCCATTTACGATAAATGCTGTGCTATAGTTACGTTGTTGAAAACGCAATCATGTATATGCAGAGGTTTTATAGGGGGGGTTTATATGAAAAAGAAATTACAAAGTTATTTATCAATGCTTGGTCGATCGTTTCTTTTAGCAGTAGCGGTTATGTCATTCTTCGTCCTGCTGTTAACACTTGGTGCGGTTCTGAAAAACCCGCATTTTATTGAAGCGGCTCCATTCTTAGGGAGCATTTGGATTCAATTTGTTGCTAATGCGCTTAGTGAGTCTGGCCTCGTTGTAATCCGGTTTATGCCGATCGTATTTGCAGTATCTATCGCAATAGGCATGTCGGAAAAGGGATCTAAGGATCTTGCAGCTTTTTCAGCTGTTATCGGCTACTTATTTATGATCACTTTCTCCGGCTTGACGATGTCCACTTTCGGCATGGCAGTGCCTCCCGATGTTTTAGTTGGCGAAAACAATATGGTAAGCATCACCCAAACGCTCGATATGAGAAAAGCGATGCAGACGATGATTCTTGGTGTCCAAACGATTGATACTGGGGTACTTGGAGGTGTGATCGTTGGTACCGTCGCAGCATGGGCAACCAAACGATACAAGTCAAAATCACTGCCGATGATTTTCAGCTTTTATCAAGGTAAGCATTTCCCTCCAATTGCTACTGGCTTCGTCTTTATGCTTGTGGGTATCGCAATTCCGTTTATCTGGCCAATTATCGGCGGCGGAATATACAGCGCTGCCCAAATTGTCACAGGAGCAGGGGTAGTTGGTTCATTCCTATTCGGTTTTATCGAAAGAATATTGATTCCAACTGGTCTTCACCACGTTTGGTACTCTTTGGCTCACTTTACTCCTGTTGGAGGAGTAAAAGAAATCTGCGGGGAAGTTTACACAGGGACAAAGGCTATTACAACAGGGGCGCTTGGCTGTGGCCAGTTCAGCGGAGATCTTTCAGAGATTACCCGCGTATGGCTTGGCCAGGGTGCTACGCCCATTAAAGTATTTGGTGTACCTGGGGCTTTAATTGGTATTTACCTAGCTGCAAAAAATAAGAACAGAGCAAAGGTTATCGCGATTTCAGCGGCAAGTGCTTCTTTCTTTGCTGGAGTAACTGAACCATTCGAATTCTTATTCATGTTTTTGGCCCCTGGATTATTCTTAATACATGCAGCATTAACTGGATTATCATTTGCCGTATTAGATGTTGTCGATGCGTCTTACTTAGGCGGAAACAACATTATCGAACTTGTCTTTAACGGTTTCTTTCAGGGACATAAATCAACATGGATTCCTGTCACACTAGTCGGTATCGCGATGTTCTTCATCTATATGTTTACGTTTAAGTGGTATATAGAGAAATTCAATATTATGACGCCTGGACGCGAACCGGAAGAGGAAACTGAAGATGTTTTAAAGGCAGAAGTAGAAGCTTCAAAACTTATTAGATCCAAAACTGACAAGAACGAAGTTGCCAAAAGTCTAATTGAGCACCTGGGCGGCAAAAAAAATATTAAAGATTACTCAAACTGTATTTCCCGTCTGCGAATATTCGTTCATGATCCATCGCTAATTAATAAAGATGCGCTCAAAAAGGTACCGGATTCTCTTGGTATGGCACAGCCATCTGACGAAGAAGTTCATATAGTCTTCGGCATGAAAGTATCTGAATACCGTGAAGCAGTTGACCGTTTGCTAGACTAATAAATTACTAAAAAATTGAGGTGCATATAAATGAAAACATATAAAATTGCCGTGGCCGGTGGAGGTTCCACGTATTCACCAGGAATTGCAAAAGCATTAATGCTCAAGAAGGATGAATTCCCGGTTAGCGAAATTCGTCTATACGATATCAATGAAGAACGCCAGAGGAAAGTTGCGCTGATTACAGAAAAAGTAGTGGCTGAATTTGATCCGAACGTAAAAATAACATCTTCAACAAATCCAAAAACTGCATTTGAAGACGTAGACTTTATCTTTGCACAACTTCGTGTGGGTGGAAACGCTATGCGTGAAAAGGATGAAAAGATTCCGTTTAGCCATGGTATTGTTGGCCAGGAAACATGCGGCCCAGGCGGGATGGCATACGGAATGAGGACAATTGCGCCAATGATTGAACTATGCGATTTTGCTTCAAAGTACGCTCCTCAAGCGTGGATCATAAACTATTCAAACCCGGCAGCAATTGTGGCGGAAGCAATTCGTAAAGAGCGCCCCAATGCCCGCATCCTGAACATTTGTGATATGCCTATAGGAATGATGCTTCGCATGGCAGAAATCCTCGGTGCAGATAAAGATGAAATTGAAGTTGATTACTTTGGTTTAAATCACTTCGGCTGGTTTACCGACGTGTATGTCAAAGGTGAAAGCCGCATGAATGAATTGCGCGAGTATATGAGCGAGAATGGCCTTGTGACTCCAGAACAGTCAAAGGACTTGCAGCACTCCGATGTTGACTGGATCAAAGCGCATAAGAACGTGGCGAATATGCTCAAGCTTTTCCCTGAGTATATACCAAGCTCTTACTTACAATATTATTTGATTCCGCAAACCGTTGTGGAACAGACAAATCCGGAGTATACAAGAGCAAACCGGGTTATGGATAACCGTGAGAAGAACTTGTTTGATTCCATTGATCACTTGGAGGAAACAGGCGAATTCAAGGAAGGCTTCAAGGTTGGGGTCCATGGTACATTTATCGTTGACGTCGCGATGTCAATTGCCTTTGACCGACGCGAGCGTTTCCTGCTTATTGTGGAAAACAATGGGGCTATTCCTAACCTCCCTTCCGATGCAATGGTAGAAATTCCTGCTTACGTAACAAGCAGAGGACCTGAACCTATACGTTTGGAACCAATTGGGCTGTTCTACAAAGGTTTGATTGAGCAGCAATTAGCATCTGAAAAGCTTCTTGTTGAAGCTGCACTGGAAGGTTCATACCAAAAAGCACTGCAGGCATTTGCCCTAAATAAAACCTTCCCTTCAGCTGAAGTGGCCAAAACCGTTTTGGATGACCTGATTGAAGAGAATAAAGAATTCTGGCCAGTTTTAAATTAATATAATGAAAAGAGGGGGCTTTCCGAAAAGTCAGTTATCACTGACTTTCAGGTTAGCCCTTTCTTTTGGGACCTTGCCCAATCAAAAGTGACAGCACTACGGCGACTAATGTCACTTTTTATGCTTTGCACCGTTATAAGTGGCAGCACTGCTGGAAATGACGCCTCTAATTATTTTCATAGAAAAGCAGGCAGGAAAAACAGAAGTTTTTCCTGTCTGCTTCATTTTAGGGACTTATTGGACACAGCCTCTTTTTCATAATTGGATTCTGCAGGTTTCTATTTTATAATGACGTTAAGACTAAAGGAGTGCGAACCATGAAACGTTTATTGCTTAATAAAGTCCTAGCTACCATTGGGGACACCATCAATGATACGGAATATACGATTCTTCTCGATTTAATTGAACATATTGATCAGCTGCAAACCTACAGCATCCGCGAAGCGGCTAAAAATAATTTTGTATCTACATCAAGTATTTCAAGGCTTTGTATAAAGCTTGGGTTAAGCGGTTACAGTGAATTGAAATTTCATTTGAAAAACCAATACGATTACCTTCAAGAGAATCAGGATGACACCCATTCTTCAATGAAGAAAACGGCTTCAGTGCTTCTGGATACTTTTCAGCAGAATTATAAGAAAACAATTGACCCGCTTAATGAGACAGACCTGAAACAGTTTATTAAACTGTTAACTGGTTCTTCACATATAGGTGTGTGCGGCTCAGGGATCTCAGAGATTGTCGCAAACTATTTTACCCAACGATTCCAAATCATTGGAAAGAATACATGGCTGGTTAATGTAAGTGCTCCTGGCGGAATATACATGAACCAATTGGCCAAAAGCCAGCTTATGGTTGTGTTTTCAAGGTCTGGTGAATCATCCTATATATTATCAAAAGCTCAGATCGCAAAACGTCAGGGAATTAAAATTGCGGCTATTACAAGCAGTCAAAACAGTACTCTAGCCGAAATGGCTGACTTAATTTTGCCAATATACGGTTCTCGTGAACCTCTTGATGTGTCCTATAATATCACCTCTTACAACTCGATTGTAGTTCTATTCATTGACCTTCTACTACAGTTGTATATGGAGGCTGCTGGTGATAGCAGGAAGTAAAAAATACTTACTGAATTGATATCTATCAGCAGGATTCATCAGTGCCAATTGGAGCGAAATTTTGGCTTGCAAAATAAGATAGAGTAATATTCATTAGTACTTTCATTGAATTCTATCATAACTATTTTTTACATTGGACTACAAAAAAACAGAACCACGCACCACTTCCCCTTTTAAAAACATTCTATCTTAAAGAACACCTTTTTAAGTATGAGCTGGTTTAACTATGACAAATTCGCTTCTGTTAATTCAATATACATCCCAAAGTTTGTATCCATGCGAAAAAATGCCTCCGCAACTGCGGAGGCATTTATCATCCTGTTATTTATAATCAGACCACTTCATATTGCTGTCATTGAGCAGCTCTTCAAAGCTTTTGTTCTTCTCTTTTTCTTTTTTCTCTTTGAGTTTTTGAAGGCGTTCTTGCTCTGCCTTCTGCTCCTGTTCTTCCATCAAGCCTTTTTTCATGTTTGATAGCTTTTGGAACAAGTCAGACTCAAGATGATCTTTTAAGTTTAGGCTGTCGTCTGTTTTTTTAGGCTGAGGTCTTTGCTGTTTTTTTTGTTTTTTAGCCATGATGATCACTCCCGTATCCTCTCATTATATACAAGAAAGGTGGTTTATAGAAAGCGATTTGACCTTTTAATAAGCATCAAGCTTTACATCGTCTCCGATGATCAGCTCGGGCTCTGTTGATTTTTTGATATCTTCGATTGTGTAGCCTTTTGCGACTTCGACAAGCTTCAGGCCAAGCTCTGTTACATCAATGACAGCTTGATCTGTAATGATGCGGTGGACAACTTGTTTCCCCGTAAGCGGCAATGTGCACTCATTGAGAATTTTTGACTCGCCGGATTTGTTCACATGCTCCATGATGACAATGATTCTTTGCGCGCCGTGTACTAGATCCATGGCACCGCCCATTCCTTTAATCATCTTGCCTGGAATCATCCAGTTTGCGAGATCTCCTTTTTCGGATACTTCCATGCCACCGAGAATTGCCACATTTACGTGTCCTCCGCGGATCATGGCAAATGATTCTGCACTGTCAAAATAAGCAGACCCTGGAATAGCCGTAACCGTTTCTTTTCCCGCATTGATTAAGTCAGGGTCCACATCCGCTTCTTTAGGATAAGGCCCAATTCCAAGAAGTCCATTTTCAGATTGAAGGACAACCTGTTTGTTTTCGCTGATATAATTGGCAACAAGTGTCGGCATGCCGATTCCCAAGTTCACATAGAAACCGTTTTCAATTTCCTGTTCCGCTCTTCTTGCAATTTTTTCACGCACTCCTACTTTATCCTGTATCATCCCTTTGCCTCCTGTCATCCTGTCTTTTGTACTGTTAATCGTTCAATGCGTTTTTGCTGCTCACCAAGTATCAATGATTGTACATAAATGCCGGGAGTGTGAATCTCACTTGGAGCAATCTCACCAACCTCAACAAGTTCTTCAATTTCAGCAATTGTTACTTTTCCCGCTGCTGCGATCATCGGATTGAAGTTTTGAGCCGTTTTATTGTAAAGTAAATTGCCCATTTTATCAGCCTTCCACGCACGGACAAGGCTGAAGTCTGCCGTAAGCGCTTCTTCAAGCAAATATTCTTTTCCGCCGAAGCTTCTCGTCTCTTTGCCTTCTGCGATTGGCGTTCCTACACCTGCAGGCGTATAGAAAGCCGGAATTCCTGCACCGCCTGCCCGAATTTTTTCAGCGAGTGTTCCCTGCGGGACAAGTTCAACTTCAATCTCCCCTGAGAGCACTTGACGTTCAAATTCTTTATTTTCGCCAACATATGAGCTGATCATTTTTTTGATTTGCTTATTTTTAAGAAGCAGGCCAAGACCCCAGTCATCTACTCCGCAATTGTTCGAGATGATCGTTAAATCCTTTACGCCTGTTTCTACTAATGCAAGAATCAGATTCTCAGGAATTCCGCATAAGCCAAATCCGCCAACCATTAATGTTGATCCGTCTTTTATATCCTTTACTGCTTCTGTAAAAGATGTATGCACCGTTTTCATTTTTTTCACCCCAGGAATTATAGATTTTCAATGATTGTTGCTACGCCTTGTCCGCCGCCGATGCAAAGTGTCGCCAAACCGCGTTTTGCATCTCTGCGCTTCATTTCGTGAATGAGTGTAACAAGGATTCTTGTGCCGCTCGCTCCGATTGGATGTCCAAGAGCAATCGCGCCGCCGTTTACGTTCAGCTTTTCTTTATCAAAATGAAGTTCGCGGTCAACGGCAATGGATTGTGCTGCGAATGCTTCATTTGCTTCAACAAGGTCAATATCCTTCATGCTGAGCCCGCTTTTCTTGAAGGCTTTTTGCACAGCTGCAACCGGTCCAATCCCCATAATGCTCGGATCTACGCCAGCGTTGCCGTTCGCCGTAATTTTAACTAGCGGCTGAATGCCAAGCTCTTCCGCTTTTTTTCGGCTCATCACAACTACGGCAGCTGCACCGTCGTTTATTCCGGATGCATTGCCTGCTGTGACAGATCCGTCTTTTTTGAAAGCTGCCCTTAATCCGCCAAGCTTCTCAGCTGTTGAACCCGCACGCGGAAACTCGTCTGTATCAAATGTGACGGCATCTCCTTTACGCTTGGGAATAACGACAGGCGTAATTTCATCTTTAAACGTTCCAGCCTGAATAGCGTCTGTTGCCTTTTTCTGGCTCCAGGCAGCAAACTCATCCTGCTCTTCTCTTGAAATTTCATATTTATCGCATAAATTTTCAGCTGTTACGCCCATATGATAATTGTTGAAAGCACACGTTAATCCGTCGGAAACCATTGTGTCGATCAGCTTTTGATCGCCCATTTTGAATCCGTCCCGTGCATTTTTTAATATGTACGGTGCCTGGCTCATATTTTCCATACCGCCGGCAACGATAATGTCAGCATCTCCGGACAAAATAGCCTGTGCAGCAAGATGAACTGTTTTCAGCCCTGAACCGCACACTTTATTGATTGTCATAGAAGGAATGTTTTCCGGCAATCCTGCTTTAATAGCTGCCTGACGCGCTGGATTTTGCCCAAGTCCAGCTTGAAGGACATTCCCCATGATGACCTCATCGACCTGCTCCCCTTTTAATCCCGCTTTTTCGAGAGCGTCTTTAATGACGATAGCTCCAAGCTCAGGAGCAGATACGCCCTTCAGCGATCCGCCAAAACTTCCAATTGCCGTACGGACTGCACTTACGATGACCACTTCATTGTTGCTCATTTTCTCATTCATCCCCTTTTTCATTGGTTCATAGATTGGTTTCGCTAAATAAAGATAAATTCCTTCAAAATTTTCAAGATTCAAATTTCATTTGCATCTAATCCTAGTTAACTACTAATATAGAAATATGTAAACCCTTTCATAGAAAAGCGGAACCGACTGCTCAGCTCCGACAGACAGATAAGTCTCATCCAGTGAAGGCGCTTTTTGCCTTTGCTGGATGAGACGTTCTGGCCGAGGAGTTAGGAGGTGGAGCTAGACACCACGAAAACCGGAATCGCCCGTTTAGCTCCGACAGACAGATAAGTCTCATCCAGTGAAGGCGCTTTTTGCCTTTGCTGGATGATCCGTTCTGGCCGAGGAGTTGGGAGCTGGAGCTAGACACCACGAAAAGCGGAACCGACCGTTTAGCTCCGACAGACAGATAAGTCTCATCCAGTGAAGGCGCTTTTTGCCTTTGCTGGATGAGACGTTCTGGCCGAGGAGTTGGGAGGTGGAGCTAGACACCACGAAAACCGGAATCGCCCGTTTAGCCCCGACAGGCAGATAAAGATCCAACAGAAAAGGCGCTTTTTGCCTTTACTCGTTATGCGTTCGAGCTGGAAATACAAAAAAGCGAAACCGTCCATTTATTCTCACATCACCCATTGCAGAAAGGCTGGTGCTTCAAGTTGAATCTTCCTGAACATGTGACATTAATTGAAGTAGGCCCCCGTGACGGGCTTCAAAATGAAAAAAATGAAATTCCGACTGATGTTAAGATTCAGTTTATCAAGGAGTTAAAAAAAGCTGGTTTTAAGGAAATGGAGCTGACATCATTTGTTTCTCCAAAGTGGGTGCCGCAATTGAAGGATGCTCTAGACATCATTCAATACTGCACAGATGAACACCGGAATCTTGTGCTGACTCCAAACGAAAAAGGCGTAATGCGGGCAAAAGAGGCAAAGTGCCGGGATGTAGCCTTTTTCGTAGGTGTAAGCGAGTCCTTTAACTTAAAGAATATTAATTCAACAACGAAAGAGAGCATGGATAAGCTTTTGCCGCTGATCCG
Source organism: Metabacillus idriensis (assembly GCF_009674765.1). Classification (GTDB taxonomy): domain Bacteria; phylum Bacillota; class Bacilli; order Bacillales; family Bacillaceae; genus Bacillus_P; species Bacillus_P idriensis. The sequence goes on from NZ_WKKF01000005.1 coordinate 71,505, forward strand.
CGAGTTAAAAGAAGACGGATTTTTTGTTCGCGCCTGTATTTCAACTGCTTTCTACTGTCCGTATGAGGGGAAAATTCACCCTGATGCTGTGCTGGACATTTGTCAGCAGTTTGCGGATGCCGGAGTGGATGATTTGAGTGTGGCTGACACGATTGGAATGGCTAATCCTCTTGAGGTTTATGAGCTTTTCTCCCGCTTGAAAGCGCAATTTCCCGACATGCTGCTGACAGCCCATTTTCACGATACACGCGGGATGGCACTGGCGAATATTTATGCTGCTCTGCAGGCGGGAGTCGACAGGTTTGATACTTCTGCCGGCGGGCTTGGAGGCTGTCCGTTTGCACCAGGCGCTACTGGAAATGCTGCGACTGAAGATGTTCTTCATATGCTGAAGGCTTTGAACATTGAGACTGGGATTGATATGAATCAGCTTTTAAAAGCAGTTGAAGTGATTGAGCCCCATCTTGCAGGAGCGATTCAAAGCAAACAGCATCAGCTGAACAAACAGGAAAAGGCGGTTAATTAAGACATGCAGAAAAAGCTTAAATAAAGAGAATGAATGCAGAAATAATGGCGGCAGCACAGCTTGGCAAGCCTAGTAAAAACAGCTGGATAGCCCAGTTTGTCCTCGCTTCCCTGTGCTCCTTTGTTTCTGAAAGAAAATTAGCCCTTATGCGGTCTCCGCCGAGAAAGGCATTTGTCAGCAGGCCTGAGATCCCGAAGCAAATCAGAACAACTCCTGACATCATGATGAAAAACAATTGAATATCATTTGCAGCAAAGCTGATGATACCTGCTATACATGCAGTCAGAATTCCAGTTCCCAATGCTTTCATGTTTTTCACGCTCCTTTCCCTTTATACGTAATGGACAAGCAGGATGTTTCGTTACATTGTATAATTTCTATTCTTTTTCCAAACGTTAGGATTATAGAAAGGAGCGATATCTCATGTCACATGAAAAAACATCAAAAAGTCAAAAAGGAAAACCGAATGCTGATACAGTAAAGCAAACGATGGCGTTTGAAGAAATGGAAAAGGCCGTACATCCGACAAAGCGGCAAAATTCTGAGCAGTGATCATGCGGCAAGCCGTCCCCCGGCTTGCTGTTTTTTTGCCCCAATTGCTGTAATCCTTATTTCCTGTCCCCCTTTTCTCATGCTAAAATAATTTCATTAACCTTTGAGAGGAAGAATGCAGATGAAAAAATGGCTGATCGGAGCAGGCATTGTTCTCTCCTATATTTTTATCGTGGGATTCTTTTTTACCAATCAGATGATGTATATGAAAAAGAAGACGGATAAAGAAATTATCGACCGTGAAACGAAGGATGGACATTACGACGAGAAGGAATATGATTCTTATAACAAAATTGAAGTTTCCATCCCTTCGAAATTCGGCTATGACATTAAAGGCTTGCTCATCGCCCCTCATAAAACCTATTCATATGTGATTATTTGCCACGGAGTCACAATGAACCGGTATAATTCCATCAAGTATATGAAGCTTTTTCTAAACCGGGGGATCAACGTGCTGATCTATGATCACCGCAGACACGGAGAATCAGGCGGCAAAACAACAAGCTTTGGACATTATGAAAAATTTGACCTGCAGTCTGTTGTGCACTGGCTGAAGGACCGGGTTGGCGATGAACTGCATCTCGGCATTCACGGAGAATCAATGGGAGCTGTTACAACACTGCTTTACGGGGGACTGGTTGAAGACGGTGCTGATTACTATATTGCCGATTGCCCTTTTTCTGATTTACAGGAGCAGCTGCTGTATCGCTTAAAATCCGATTTTAAACTTCCTGGCTACCTGGTTATGCCGATCGCAAGACGCTTTCTAAAACTCCGCGACGGCTATTCGCTTCAGGATGTTTCCCCTATTGCCGTGATTGACCGGATTCAGCATCCTGTTTTATTTATTCACAGCAAGGACGATGATTACATTCCGGCTGCGATGACACAGCAATTGTTTGATAAAAAGCCTGGCTTCAAAAAGATTTACTTTGCTGAAAAAGGTGCGCATGCTATGTCATATACTGAAAACCGGGAAGAATATGAGCGCATAATCGATGAATTTTTTGAAGAATTGAAGAAACACAGGCACACTGCCAAGATATAAGGGAAACGCCCGAATTCAGTCCCTGAATCCGGGCGTTTCCTATTAACCAAGAACATCTGTTATTTCTTTCATGTTTTCGCCCATATAGGCGATGGCTTCGTCAATTGTGGCAAACTCTTTTGCCTCAAAGGTCATTTCATCCTGCAGAAGCCAGACATCTTTCTTATCCTCGTATACTCCTCCGATGGACCAGTGAAGCAGCGTATAAGGATGATTGCTGTTTAAAAAGGAAACCCAAGTTTTATTCAACGCAATATTTTTAAGTGATGTTAAGCGGTCCTTCATCTTTTTCTCCACCTCACTTTACTGTTAAGCTCATGCGGGGATTCAAGATTTGTGAAGGACATGTCAGCATGTATGTGTTTGCTGTTTCATTAAAATCGATGGTCATTTTTTCATCTAAGAAAACCATTTTCGATTTTTCAACAAGTACCGGAAATGCGTTTGTGTCAATTTCCAGATCATCACTGTCTTTTTCATCTATGAGCCAGAGTGCCGTAACACCGCTGACAACGCAGCCGCAGCCGTCTGTATCATATTTTAATTTGATGTGCTTATCTGAATTCTCCTGAACGTTTCCTGAAATTTTTTTGATTGCACGATCTGTCCATTTTATTTCCATCATCTATGTCTCCTCATTTCAGCTTGCATACGGCCATTTTATCATAAGTTTCCAAAATACGCATAAGGGCCTGCTTTGTCACGTTGAAATGCCTGATTGAATACATCTGTGTATAGAAAAAAGGAGGGTCATGAAAGATGGATAAAGCTCAAATCAAAGTGAATGATAATGGATCGCTTCGTGTGACCGGTGATGTGGAATTAGTGGACGCTGAGGGAAACGTGTTTCAAACCAAACAAAGCTTTTCGCTTTGCCGCTGCGGGTTATCAAAGAAGATGCCGTTTTGTGATGGATCACATAAGGGCACGTTTCAGTCGGTTGTGCGCGCTGAATAGCGAAGTGTGAAAAACTTTACAGCTAAAAATTTCTGTTAAACCGAAAAATGGACTGTCCTAAAAGACAGTCTATTTTTCACGAATATCTGTTATTTTGTTCAATGGCAGATCAAAGCGGACTTCTTCTGCATTTACGATCCGAATGCATCCGCGGATCGGATCTACATAGTGCACATACCCTTCCTGCACATGAAAACCGTGATTTTCATAGTACGTAAAAGCAAGCTCGCGGTTTTCTTCCATGGCAAGACTGATCAATTCATTGAAATGCTCCAGCTGCTGCTCATCCACCGAAGGCTTTTCTGCATATCCCTGTTCAATTTCAAGCTCCCGCAAAATTTTCACATGCTCAGGCAGCATCATGGATGTCCATTTGATATTGCCCCGATCCCGAATCATGTCGATCCCTCCTTTTGTTAAGCTTTGTGTCCGCCGACAAGCTTGGCGCGATGCCTCGCGGTGCCGGCGTTTGTATAGGAAACGGCGCGCAGCAGGGCATTAGAGCCGTATTTCCCCCGAATGGAGTCCATCACATAACCGAGGATCTGTTCTTTTTCACGATTAGGCTGAAACAAATCCAGCTGCATTTCAGCATCATCTTCAATATTGGACAGAGCAATGGAGATTTTCCGGACAGTTTTATTTGCATAAAATTGATCAAATAACGCGATGCATGTTTCGTAAAGCTCCATTGTGATATTGGTCGGCTGGCGCATCGTCCGGGAGCGGTGAAAACCGCCCCCAAGCTCATCGTGACTGTAGCCGATGCCAAGGCTCACCGTTCTGCCCGCTTTCCGGTGACTGCGTGCTCTTCTTGCGACCTCCTCGCACATCTCAAGGATGACATGCTTCACTTCTTTCGGGTCGGGATAGTCCCGCATGAGGATCTGGCTTTTGCCAAAGCTGATCTGCCCCTGCAGAATCGGCGCTCCAATTTCAGACAGATCAATGCCCCAGGCATGATAATAGAGCTGATTTCCCATAATGCCGAATTTCTTCTCCAGCACCTCAAGCGGATGACGCGCAAGCTGTCCCACATTAAAGATTCCCATCCGGTTCAGTGTTTTTTCCACCTGGCTGCCTATGCCCCACATTTCCCGGAGCGGCGCGACCTTCCAGAGCTTTTCCTTCACATCAGCATACGTCCATTCGGCAATCCCCTTTTTCTTCGCCTCCAGATCAAGGCAGATTTTAGAGAGCAGCATATTAGGACCGATGCCAATCGCGCACGGGAGAGAAAATTCGCGTTCCATGTCATCTCTGATTTTTGCTGCAATGGTCCAGGCGTCTCCCCATATCCCCTCGACTCCATCGACTTGAATAAAGCTCTCGTCCACGCTGTAGGTATGGATGGCATCCTTTGGAACATACCGGTGGAATAGACGTGTAAGCTCTGTTGAAATGCGGACAAAGGATGCCATCTTTGCATTTACAATATGAATGCAGGGATCTTTTGGAATTTCGAACAAACGAGATCCGGTCTTAATGCCAAAGTCCTTTTTCAGACAAGGTGAAGCTGCGAGCACTATGCTTCCCTGCCGCTCTGTATCACCGACAACAGCTAAATGGCATGTCAGCGGATCAAGTCCTTTCAGAACCGCTGCACAGCTTGCATAAAAGCTTTTCATGTCAATGCACAGAATTTTTCGTTTTGGAAATTGACTGTAATCCTCAATCATAGTTCTTACTCCTCATTACAGAATATATGTTCGTGTTTATTATATGACTAATAGTAAGCGAATATACGTTCGATTTCAATGGTAGTTTTTACTACGAAAAGCGGAACCGACTGGTCAGCTCCGACAGACAGATAAGGATCCGTCAGTGAAGGCGCTTTTTGCCTTTGCTGCGGATCCGTTCTGGCCGAGGAGTTAGGAGGTGGAGCTGGACACCGAGAAAAGCGGAATCGCCCGTTTAGCGCAGGCAGACAGATAAGGATCAGGCAGTGAAGGCGCTTTTTGCCTTTGCTGGCTGATCCGCTCTGACCGAGGAGTTGGGCGATGGAGCTAGACAATACGAAAAGCGGAACCGACTGTTCAGACCGAGGAGTCAATACCGAATTGATGGGGTTTCCAATTTAATTGGAGGATTTTGTTTTGGCCGAGGGGCTAGGAGGTGGAGCTGGACACCGCGAAATGCGGAACCGACCGTTTAACGCAGATAATTCCCCGCTTGGCATCAGGCGTGCAGCCGCTTATAATCAGTGTAAGAAGAGGTGGAACATGGACGAAAAGTGGATTTATAAAATGATTCAGCAATCCTTTCAGCAGTATGAGCTGGAGGGATCGCTCAGTGAAAAAGAAGCACATGGCCTTGTTGTAAAAGCACTAGAAAAAAAGCAGCAGGAAGACACAGAATGGTTTGAAGTTATTGAGGATGTTGTATATGGATATGTGACGAACCAGGAGCTTTAATCACGAAAAGCGGAATCGTCCGTTTAGCTCAGGCATGACAGATAAGGATCAGCCAGTGAAGGCGCTTTTTGCCTTTGTCCTCTTTTTCGGGCAACAGCAGAAACCCCCAGCCAGCCTCCAAAAATGCACAAAACCGGCCTATCAACGGCCGGTTTTGTTTTATTTCCTTGATAACGCCTTCCCTGCCACTTTCTCAAACAAACGGGGCATTAGCTGATAAAAGCTGCTGCCGGCATTCATCCAGCCGGGCAGGTTAATTTCACGCCTGTTTGAAAACATAGAGTCAACGATTTTCTCTGACACCTTATCAGGACCCAGCATAAAGCGTTCCACATTCTTCACGTAATTGCCGCTTTGGTCAGCGATGTCGAAGAAGTCTGTTTTGATTGGACCTGGATTTACCGAGGTGACATGAATGTTCGTCTCTAAAAGCTCCATCCGCAGGCTGTTTGTAAAACCGAGCACAGCATGCTTGGTAGCAGAATACAAGCTTGATTTAGGCGTGGCAAGCTTTCCTGCCTGGGAAGCGATATTGATGATGTGGCCAGCGTTCCGCTCCTTCATAGCAGGCAGCACCATTTTTGTGCATGCAATCAAACCGAAGACGTTCACTTCAAACATGGATTTCATTTCATCAAGAGTCGCATCTTCAACCGTGTTAAAAATACCGAATCCGGCATTGTTTACGAGAACATCAATTTGCGGGATATCACTCAAAATCTGTTCAAATGTTTTCTGAACAGCATTCAAATCACTGATATCAAGCTGATAGTATGGACAAGAAATATTATAGTTTTTTGTAATATGCAGAGCGGCTGCAGCAAGGCGGTCTGCTCTTCTTGCAAGTAAAATAGGATGTCCGCCGCTTTTAGCTACGAGCACAGCCATTTTTTGACCGATTCCGCCTGACGCTCCTGTTATGACTACGTATCGATTTTTCAGTTTTTCATTCATTTCGCACACCTCAGCAAGAATAAATTTTCTGTGCTCCCTCCATATGCCCTTTAATTTCTCCCAATGCCTCTAAGTAATCCAGCTGTCCGACCGTTTCAGACATGGTGAGCATCATTTGTCTTTTATAAAGATGCGGAAAGAGCCTCTGACAGGCTTCAAATGCTGTCATCGGTTTTTCTTTTATGTAGCCGCGCACTTCAAATGCACGCTCCTCCTGTTTTTTCAAACGGTAGCGGATCAAATCATGCGGCTTTAGAACCGTTTCCCCGTGTCCTGAAAGAACGTTTGAAATCGGAATTTTCAGCAGGGAATTAAATGATTCGTTAAATTGGATCTGAGGTCTTGGCCGCTCTCCCCCATCCATTGGAGGCTCAAGCAGCGGATTTGCCGATATGTGCTGAAGAAGATGATCCCCGCCAGCCATCAGTCCGTCCTCTGCACGATAAAGGGCAATATGGGTTTGAGCATGCCCCGGGGTTTCAATGACATGCCAGCCATCCATGCCTGGAACAGCGTCCCCTTCCCTGAGAGATAATGTTAAGTTTCGTTTGCAGGCATACTTCATCGATGAATCAAACTTGGCCAAATTCGTAAGCAGGCGCTCATCAATGCCAAATTCCGTGAACAGTTTCATAAAGAATTCTTTTTGAGACGTCATAAAGGATTCATCCTGAATGATCCATGGAGCATTATATGGATGCCCAATCACGTCCACCGACTGAGGCAGGTAATCAAGCAGCCCGACATGATCTGGATGATGATGCGTCAGGATTACCTGCTCAATGTCTTCAACTCTGTATCCTGCCCGCTCCATTTGAGTGTTCAGGGCAGCGAGAGCTTCAGGTGTCTTAGGTCCGGCATCAATCAGTGTGAGCCTATCTCCTTTAACAAGATAAACATTCACATCTCCAACTGGAAAAGGAGTCGGCAAGGTTAATTTGATGATCATATCTGATTTCGTTTTCATACCATCTTCCTCATTTGTTATTTTTATATAAGTCTAATATATTCAATGCACCAATAATGAATGCTTATTCATTGATTATAAAGCTTATTTTACACGTTCCCTGCAAATGTGTCATTATTTTCAAATAATTCATCACCGAAAAAGGAAAAAAATCCGCTTGACAAACACTTGTCCAACCTCGCATAATGATGAAAATCACTTTAACGCACAAATGCACGAAATGAATATAGATGAAGCAATGAACAGGAATAGTAAATCAAGCAATGATAAACAGAGAGTGAAATCCGCCGGCTGAAAGGTTTCACCATCCTCTTGCTGATTGAACCTGCCCTGTGAGCTCTCAGGCAAACTTGACGTGATCCCTCGTTACGGGATTTTAAGTTGGGGTCATGCATCGCGCATTTCCCAATGAAGGTGGTACCGCGGAAACCTTTTCGTCCTTTATTTTTAATTGGATGAAAAGGTTTTTTTATTTGCGCTATACATGATCTGCTTTGCAGAAAAAAAGGAGGAATTCACATGAATACAATCGCGTTTGTAGGTGCAGGATCCATGGCAGAAGCCATCATAAACGGATTAGTCAATGGCGGTGTCTGCCTCCCTGAATATATAAAAGTCACAAATCGCTCAAGCATGGAAAGGCTGGACTTTCTTAATCAGGCTTACGGAGTGTCCGTTACAAAAAACAAACAGGAGACAGTTGGGGGTGCATCGATTATTATCCTTGCTATGAAACCAAAAGATGTCAAAGCAGGAATTGAGAGCATCAAGGATTATGTGGACAGCAGTCAGGTCATTATTTCCGTTCTCGCCGGCATCTCGAGTGAAACCATCCGGAAGCTTTTCGGAAAAGAGCTGTCGATTGTCCGCGCGATGCCAAATACATCGGCTGCGCTTCAGAGATCGGCAACAGCACTTGCATGCAATTCAGCTGTAACAGCGGATCAGCTGAAGCAGGCAGCAGGGCTTTTTGAGGCAATCGGGACCGTTACCCATGTTTTAGAACATCAGCTGGATGCTGTAACAGGCCTCTCCGGAAGCGGTCCCGCTTATATTTATTATATCGCGGAAGCACTTGAAAAAGCAGCTGAAGAAACGGGTCTTGAAAAAGAGACAGCGAAAGCATTGATTGCACAGACACTGCTCGGGGCAGCCGAAATGCTGCTGACTTCAGAAAAAGAGCCTGCAGTGCTACGAAAAGAGGTCACAAGTCCCGGCGGCACGACTGAAGCCGGTATAGAGAAGCTTGAGGAATATAAAGTCAGCGAAGCAATCGCTGCCTGTGTTAAAAAAGCGAAAGAGCGTTCGCATGAGCTTGGAGAGATATTTGCAAAAAATGCATTAAAAGAGCATACTTAAAGAGATTGGGTGCAGGAAAAACAGCGGGCTTGTTGAAGTAAAAAAGACAAGGTCAAGCCAAGTCATAATTCAGACAGGTGATAAAATGTATACAGTATTTTCGACTTTTGATGTGCCGAATGAAAAAGCAGATGAAGTCATTTCCATATATAAGAATCGTTCCCGGATGGTAGACGATGCAGAAGGCTTTGTCGATTTTCTCCTTCTGCAAAACGATAAGCGCGCAGGAGAATTAACGGTACAGCTTATTTTTAAGAGTAAAGAAGATTACTTGAACTGGGTAAAAAGCGCGGATTTCAAGAAGATTCATGATCTTGAAAAGAAATATCCCGATCAGGAACTTGCGGCTGTGATTCCTAAAGTCAAACAATACAAGGTGGTTGCGCGATGAGTTTTTTTCCGGCAGACCAAATTGTCCATGACGTAACCGAGAGAATCTATCAGAAGGAGCCTTCTCTGCTGGAACGTTTCGGAGAAAAAGGAAAAAAGAAATGCAGGGAAGACAATCATCACCACTTAAACCATCTTAAAACAGCTTATGAACTGCAAAATGAGCAGGTTTTTACAGATTATGCGAAATGGCTGAATGGGATTTTAGTGAAACATGGCATGAAAACACAGCATTTGATTGACAATTTCATGCTAATTAAAGAAGTGCTCCTCTCGGCTGAGTTCGAGGACGCAGAGACAGTATCAGATTATCTTTCATATTTGGATGCTGGCATCCGCTCACTTTTACTAGAAAAAGAGAAATAAAGAGAAACGGGGTGTTCTGTTTTGAAGAATTCTCAAGCACTGGAGTTTGCTCAATTACTATTGAATAGCGATGAGCATGCAGCAGTCCAGCTGCTCAAGGCACACAGTCACCTGTCACGGACCCAACTGTTTGAAGAACTGATAACGCCTGCGATGCAGCATGTAGGCGAGTTATGGGAAAACAATGAAATTACGGTAGCAGATGAGCATTTGGCAAGCGTAGTTTGTGATTTTATTTTATCAACGCTTTATCCGCCGATGCAAAATTCAGCATCGGAAGGCAGAAAGAAAGCAATGCTTTTGTGTGTTGAAGGAGAGCAGCATTATTTGGGCCTGAAAATGGTCAACAGCTTATTCGAAGAAAAAGGGTATGAAACACACTATTTAGGCCCTAACCTTCCGCTTGAATACGCCATTAAGAAAGCTGAGCTCTGGAAGCCTGAAGTCATTTGCCTCTCCATATCCATTGTGTATCATCTGCCGAATATAAAGAAGTATGTGGATGCACTGGCAGCATTGCCGAACCATCCAGTCATCCTTATCGGAGGCAGAATCGTTAATCAATATGATCTGCATCCTTATTGTTCAGGCCAGGCAGAAATTATGTACGATGTAAAAGCCGTAGAGAACTGGCTGAACAAAAACAGCATGATTGAGAAGTATAAAGATCACACGCTCGCAGAAGAAAGCAAAACTTTAACTCCATTAAACTAAGAAAAGCGCAAGCGCCCGTTTAGCGCAGGCATGACAGATAAGGATCTGCAAGTAAAGGCGTTTTTTGCCTTTACTTGCAGATCCTTTCTGGCCGAGGAGTTGGGCGATTCCGCTCGCCATGGAAGCGCAAAATTTTATACTTCTTATCTCTTAAAAAAAGAGACTGTCCTGCATCCTTTTATAGGATCTGGCCAGTCTCTTTTTTCAGTCTGATAGAGTTAGAGAGCTGAATGCTGTTTTTAAGCCATGGCGGAGCAGCCTCATTCGCCATGACCTCTTCAAATGTCATCCAGGCAGCAGATGTGACCTCATCTTCGCTCTTTGCATAAGGCCTCCCGCTCTTATGTTCACACAAAAAAACCACATCAACCACATGGACTCCGTCATCCGAAACAAAAGAAGTACTGTGCACATAACTCATGTCCTCACTAATCTCAATGCCGGTTTCTTCCTCGATTTCACGTTTCAGCGTCCGTTCTAAAATATTGGAAGAAACCCCTTCCTGTTCCACTTTTCCTCCTGCAAGGGAAAGCTGTCCCGGTGCATGTTTTTCCATCATGCTTCTTTCAATAATCAGCCATCGGCCATCTTTAAAGACAGCACCTTCAACATTCACAACAAACATGCAAACCGCTCCCTCATCCGTAAATTAAATCACAAAAGCTCTAAAAGTACTTTTTCCTTCAGGCAGAACGCCATGCCATAAGTAATTCTCCGCAGAAACCTTCATAAAAATGAAATCAGCTATTCTCATCCTCAGGCCTTCAGATGCTGCAAAAGCCAATCCATCGAGAGCTCTTCCACCACGTCCAAATACCCCATAAAACTATGAGCTGCGCCATTTATAATAACAAGCTTCGATTCCTTTGACAGAAACTTCATTCCTTCCCGCGATTTATCTGAAAGCATCTTTTCTTCCCTGTCATGATTGCCATGAATGATTAAGACAGGACACGATATGGAAGACAGCAGTTTTTTCTGATTACACTGTTCAAAGTCATCAAGCATTTGCTGCTCAATGATCACTTTCTTTCTAGGTCCATTTGTCAGCAGCTGTGTTATTTTCCCGGTTTCCCTCAGTTCTTTCATTTGCACCGGTGTAAAGTGCTCGTTCCAGTCATATACCGTCCCGCCTGTCGAAGCACCAGTAAGCACCATTGTCTGAATGTCCTTAGAATAGCTCATCAAACAGATTCTGCTCCCTAAACTGTGTCCGTAAAGAGCAATTTTATGTAAGCCTTTTCGTTTTACAAACGCAATTGCAGCCTGCAGATCATCTGCTTGTTTAGCCATTGTAAGTGAATCGTCATCGCTTTCCCCGCAGCCGCTGAAATCAAACGCCAGTACATGAAAGCCTGACGCTTGAAACCGCAGCGCAAAGCGGTCAAACCTCCCGCGGGAGGACTTATCTGAAGTAAAACCATGGCACATAATGATGACGCCATCTGATGGTGCAGCATAAAAATTACCGATCAATGTTAATTGCCGGGAATTCTTTATTTCAACTCGCTCAAACTTCATTGGTCAAAAATCCTCTTCAGTGTAAAGGAAAGCAGCTCGGGACACGTTTCAAAAGAATAAGGAAGATGCAGACGCTCCGTCCATTTATGCGGATCCTTTCCGAATGGCCCCACATTTAAAACAGGAATGTTCAGTGCTTTGATTTCCTCAAGAGGAAGCTGATAATGGTCCCCGTAAATCGGCATATTGTCTGTCAGCTCACGGATGGATTCTTCGCTTTCTTTAATCTGCAGAAAGCTCAAATCGGAGAGTCCGGCAAAATACTGCTGATTTTTGAGTGAAATCTGAAACTGATCCTTCGCGCAGCTTTGAACTTCAGAAAGAATGCCCTGTATAAAATCATCCTCTTTTGATGAAACAGATGGATAAAAAGGCGGACTGTAAAATACAACAATCAAAGGCGCAAGCTCCTTGCACAGCCCGGATAAGCCAGAGACGATTTTATTTGTGAAATGACGATCATCCAGATCGCCGCGGTTCGCTTTTAAATAATGAATATGCCGGTTCACTTCAGCCTCTCCAACTTTCATCACGGCGTATTTAAGCAGATCATCATAGGACATAACGGTTACCTTATATGATGCGGGTGTAAAGGATACTGACTGGCTGTAATGTTTTGCTTTCTTATCGTAGAAGCGCTCAATATTGTCTGCCGCCTGCTCTGCTGTTTTCATGAGCATGCCGTGGAGTTCAAGCATGCTGCGTTTCATTGTTAAAATATTAAAAAGTGTAACGGCTTCGTGCGGAATTTGCACCGAATACTCTTCCTTTAAATCCTTTTGCATCAGATTCATCGGCGGCGGTGTGACTTCGTCATCGACTTTTTCGCTGAAGCGCTCGTTCAGTTCAAGGAGCCTATTCAGCTCAGATACCATAAGGTTTGCGTTTAATCCTGAAAAAGGCTCTCCTACATGGGTTTCGACTCCGCTGCAGTAAAATCCCGCAAGCACTTTTCCGATTGAACCGCTGTATACATAATAATTTTTATCATTCGGGTATCTTGAAAACATTGGCTCAGAATTTACGCATGCCCGGTATGAAAGATTGAATTGATTTTTCAGCTCTGTCAAAACAGGAACCGCGCCGAGCATTCCGGCAGAATTCACTTCTTCGTCAGGGACAGTCAGCAAAAGGAGGTTCCCTTCAAACTCGCCATTCATTGCACGCTCAAGCATTCCAAGCTGAACCGTAAGACCCGCTTTCATATCCATAGTGCCGCGGCCAAAAAGCCACTCGCCTGTCTCGATATCGTCTTTAACATGAGGCGGCAGGAGATCAGCAGAGTTAAGCAGCTCCTTCGTTAATTCATGAGGATGGAACGCTAAATGCTGCAGATGACCGTAATCTTTCACATCAACCACATCAAAATGACTTAATAACAGCACGGTTTCATCTGTCTGCTTTTCGCTTTTTACAAGAGCAGTCAGAAAATACCGTCCATCAGCAAGCGGGTGAAGCTGCAGAAAGTCCGGATTTTCTTTAAAATAAGGGAAATCATTCAGCACATAATAAAGATGCTGGGCAAGTGCAATCTCATCTTTTGATCCTGTAATGCTTGCAAGGTTCACTAGGCCTGTTAATAGTTCCATCAGCTGCTGTTTTGTTTGCCATTTTGAATTCATGATGAGACCTCCTAAAATAGATGCTGTTTCTATTCTAAAGAATTTTCGCAATTTTTAAAAGAGGGTGTCAGGCAACTTAAATGAAGTATGGACATTAAGCTGTTATACTTTTTATAAAATTCACTTCAGGGAGGCAAATCTAAATGAAAAACCATTTATTCACACCATATACTGTAAAGAATATTACACTTAAAAATCGCATTGTGATGTCTCCAATGTGCATGTATTCTTCCCACCGCGAAGGCGGCATGGTTGAAGATTTTCATATGACACACTATATCAGCCGTGCTGTCGGCGGTGCTGGACTGATCATGATTGAAGCAACGTCTGTTACTCCCCAAGGAAGAATTTCCCCTCAGGATTTAGGGGTATGGAGCGATGACCATGTAGAGGGTCTTGCAAAGCTTGTAGACGGCATGAAGCAATACGGGGCAAAAACAGCCATTCAGCTTGCACATGCAGGAAGAAAAGCCGTTCTTGAGGGCGAAATTGTATCCGCCTCTGCTCTTCCGTTCAACGAGAAAAGCAAAACACCTGTTGAAATGACAAAAGAAAAAATCCAAGAAACCATTCAGGCTTTTAAAGATGGAGCAATCCGCGCTAAAAAAGCCGGATTCGATATTATTGAGCTTCACGGCGCGCATGGATACTTAATTAACCAGTTCCTTTCGCCGCTTTCCAATAAGCGGGCAGACGAATACGGCGGAAGCAAAGAAAACCGCTACCGCTTCCTGAAAGAAATCATTGATGCAGTGAATGAAATTTGGGACGGACCTCTGTTCGTCAGGGTTTCTGCGACTGATTACCATCCTGAAGGACTTAACCAAGAAGATTACGTAGAATATTGCTCATGGATGAAAGAACAAGGAGTTGACTTGATCGATGTAAGCTCTGGCGCCCTTGTTCCAGCAGACATTAAAGTCTTCCCTGGCTACCAGGTGAAGTTTGCCGAGCGCATCCGCGAAGGCGCAGGCATTGATACTGGTGCTGTCGGCCTAATTACGACAGGAATTCAGGCGGAAGAAATACTTGGAAACGGCCGTGCAGATCTGATCTTCCTGGCACGCGCCCTTCTCCGCGATCCATACTGGCCGCGTACGGCAGCTGCGGATCTCGGCGTTGAGATTGAAGCACCTAAGCAGTATGCTCGCGGGTGGTAAAACTGTGAAAAGCAGCCATTGGGCTGCTTTTTTGTGTGTGCTGGAATCTGGTTTAAGGAATGAATATTTGTGAATCGTACCACGAAATCCTGTTTTTCAATTTCATAGGGTACGATTACGGGCGAATCGCTACACGAAATTCTGTTTTTCGATTTCATAGGGTAAGATTACATGCGAATCGTATCACGGAATTCTGTTTTTCAATTCCAAGGGTACGATTACGCTCGAATCGTACCACGAAATCCTGTTTTTCGATTCCATAGGGTACGATTACGCTCGAATCGTACCACGAAATCCTGTTTTTCGATTCCATAGGGTACGATTACGCACAATTCGTACCACGAAATTCTGTTTTTCAATTTCATAGGGTACGATTACATGCGAATCGTATCACGAATTTCTGTATTTTGATTTCATATGGTGGCATAGCACCAGCCCCTCTTTCCCAATTGCTAAAAACCTTTCTCATCTACCAGCTTCACTTTATCCTTAAGCAGTTCAACCTCTCCTCCCCCGGGCACCAGCTCATCTTGCTGATAATACCAAAGGACTGTGTTTTGCAGATTGTATTTTTGAGCAATTTCCTGCTCCAGCATGCCGCCAACTTGGAGCGTGCGTGCTTCGGCTCCATTTATTTTTACTTCCAGAGATCCTTTCTCATCAGAGAGAAGGCCATAAATCATAGAGTTTCCATAGAAATGATAATTTAAGAGTTCACTTTCTGCAGGACGATCTTTCAGCGGATTCGTTGAAATGGAACTGGCTTTCCAGCCATAAATGCCTTCTTTTAAAAAGGCCGTTCCTAAATGATTCTTTTGGTCAATAAAAAAGAAGAGGGCTTCATCATTTATTTTATAGGCTGGAATGACTACTTCCATATCATGTTTCGTATGCTGCAGCGCTTCAAGAGGCTCATCGAAGGATTGTGATATTTCTGTCATTGACCAAATAACAAAGGCCAGACCAAAACAAATGAATAAACCTAAGAATACTTTGTATTTATTCACCAAATCCCCCCATTCTTCAAATGTCTCCTGTTATTTTTATATTCTAGGAATTTATGCCGTATTCCTTTTAACATAAGAGGGAAATAATCTGCAGTATTTCGCTATTTTCAGGCAAGAAAAAAGGAACTTCATCAAAAAGTGATGCCGTTCCTCTCTCATTCATTATTTTGTTTCGCGGTGCAGTGTCACTTTTTTAAGTCTTGGTGAATATTTTTTCAATTCCAGACGGTCTGGATTGTTTCTCTTGTTCTTTTTTGTGATGTAATTACGGTCACCAGTCTCCGTGCATTGCAGGGTTACGTTCACTCTCATGTCATGTTTCCTCCTATAAAAATCATAAAACGTAATAATTACGATTTGATATGATCATTCTATCTGCTCTTCCCTCCTGTGTCAACTCCATATTCTCTGAATGTCTGCTTCGCCAGCTTGTTTAAGCGTAATTTTATACACATCGGGATTCGTCATGATCATCAAGTGATCGTATCCATAAGTATCATCAAAAGATCTCAGCAGCAGGGTTATTAAATTCCCATGACTGACAAGCACTGTATGATTTTCCTTTGAAGCCGTGATTTCGGCTAAAAGAGAATAAACACGCTCCATGCCCGATTGGTTGGACTCACCGCCTTCAAATGCAAGAGATAGATCGTCAAATGTATCCTTAAGCCTGTCTTTCCAGTCCTCCATGTTCTTTCCGCTCATGACTCTTTCAGAAAGACGTTCATCAAGATTCAATTCAATGTTTTTCTTTTCTGCAAGCGGTACGGCCGTTTGAATGGCACGGAGAAAAGGACTTGAGATGATTTTATCCATTTCAAGTCCTTTAAAAAATTCTGCAAGATTTTGAGCCTGGATAAGTCCTTCATTTGTAAGCTTATCATCAAATGCCTGACCCTTTGCCTGACAATGCCGGACAGCATAAATAATTTTAGTCATGTGCTCTCTCCACTTCAAAACATGAAAAATCGTCAGCAACCGATGTATTTTTAAAGATTGAGGCTGCTTCGTGCAAAAGTGTGTCCTTATCATCATCCTGATAGCGTGCGCTGATGTGAGTCAGAACCAATTTTTTTGCATTTGCTTCTAAAGCAGCCGCAGCAGCCTGGGCAGTCGAAGAATGGAAATATTGGGATGCAAGCAGCTCATCTTCCTCTCCGAACGTCGCCTCATGGACAAGCATGTCTGCGTTTCTTGCAAGCTCCACGATTTGCGGACACTTCCTCGTATCTCCTAATATTGTCACGATTCTGCCTTTTTTAGGGGCTCCAAGGAAATCAGCGCCAGATAACATTCTGCCGTCTTCTAATTGAACGGTTTCGCCATCTTTTAATTTTTTATAAACAGGCCCCGGATCAACACCTGCTTCTTTTAATTTGTCCACAAGCAGCATTCCGGGAGCATCTTTTTCGGTAATCCGGTAACCGTATGAAGGAACCCCGTGTTCCAGCTTTTTCGCTTCAACTGTAAACTGCTCATCTTCAAAAACAAACCCATCCTCAATTTCAACGATTTCAAGCGGATATTTTAAATGGGTAAAGCTTAACTCAAGGGATGATTGAACATACTCTTTAATTCCGGCTGGACCATAGATTGTCAGAGGCTCGTCCCCTCCCTGAAAGGAACGGCTTCCCAAAAATCCCGGCAAACCGTAAATATGATCTCCATGCATATGTGTTATAAAAATTTTCTCGATTTTTCTCGGTTTAATCGTTGTATATAATATTTGATGCTGCGTTGCTTCTCCGCAGTCAAACAGCCAGACAGCTTTTCGCTCCTCCAAAAGACGGAGTGCGATTGAGCTGACATTTCTTGCTTTCGCGGGCATTCCAGCACCCGTTCCTAAAAACAGCAGATCCAAAATGGCTTCACCTCGTCCGGTTTTCTTATCTTTTAGAATACATGACTTAGAGGAAAATATGAAGAATGAAAAGGGATTTAAATGATTTAGAAGAATATATCTTTATTTTGAGGAAAGGTGATTCTATGGAACCCCCAAAACACATCGTAGCTGTATCAGCTTTTATTACAAATAAAAAACAAGAAGTGCTGCTGGTGAAAACCTTTCTCCGGAAAGACACGTGGGAGCTGCCTGGAGGCCAGGTTGAAGAGGGAGAACCGCTCCAACAGGCTCTCTGCCGCGAGATCCTTGAGGAAACAGGTTTCATTATTCAGCCAGCACGCATCAGCGGAGTTTATTACAACGCAACAGGCAGCATTTTAAACATCGTTTTTCATGCAAATCTGCTCAGCGGAAAACTCGAAAAACAGCCTGATGAAATCATGGAAGCTGCTTTTTTTAAGCTGGAGAAGGAAACAATAAAAAACTATATTAGACGGGATCACTTAGTCCCCCGTGTACTTGATGCGATGTCCTCTTCATCTTCTGTTCCCTGCGAAACATGGACAACCGCTCCTTTTAAAAGAATAGAGCGGCTGAATTAAAGCGAAAAGACACCGAAATCGGTGTCTTTCTTCTTGCCTATTCCTGACGCTTTAACACTTCCTGCAGCGAAATGTTTTTAATTTTCCGTTTTGAAAGCTGCAGAGATGTCCAATAAGCCAGATAGACAATGATAAACCCTGCTATAAGCATAATCGGTTCCGCTTCAATCGGCAGTGAAAAGCTTGTTGATTCGGAAACGGAAGCCATAAGACCTTTATAGCTGATGAAAGCGAGAGGAACTCCCAGAATATAGCCAATGATCACAATAGGAGTGTAAACATTTAAAAGAACAGATGAGATTTCTTTTTGCTCATATCCCATGACTTTAAGCAATGATATATTGACTGTATTTTCTTCCATGATCAGGCTTGTAATTAAATAAATGATGATTAAGCCGATTATAAAAGCAAATAAACTGATGACAGCGACAGAATATTTTGTAGGCTCAAGCAGAGTTTCAAACACCTTTTTCATTGCTTGTTTATCTTCAATCATAGTAATGGGTTCGTTTGGGTTCTCCTCTGGTTTTTCATTCGTCCATTTTCCAAGGTACGCCGTATTCTCCAAATCTAAAAAGCTGTTTACTTCTTCTCTTGGCAGATATATGGCGTGGCCAATGAATATTTCAGCAATGCCGGTGATTTTAACGGATTGTTCCTTCTGAGTCCACTGATTGCGGATGGTAACGGAATCTCCTTTTTGCAGACCTTCTGCAGCAGCCAGCGCCTGTGTGACAACAGCTCCGTCTGATAAGCTTTGATTCAAATCGGATCCCCTGCTGTCAATCAGCTTCAGCATGGAGGTATCCGCATCTATTCCATAGAGCTGTGTTTTTGCATCCTTTTTGTCTCCGCTTTTAAGTGTTACTTCAGAAACAGTAAACGGACTGTCTCCGCCCGTCATTTCATTGGTTTTTAAATCTTGATAATAAACTGCATATTCATACCGGTAAGCATCCTCGTAAGTCTTTTTCAGAAGCTGATTCATAGAGTTCATCGAAATGAATCCAAACGTGAGAAGGATAGCCGAGAAAAGAATTCCAACAAATAGAACGAAACTTTTCGACGGATTGCCAATCAGCATTTTTAACCGGAAACGTGCTTTAAAGGAAAGCCTTTTTGAAAGACTGACGGTTCCTTTTTTTGAAAAGGCAGGTCTAGTATTCAGCAGCTGAAGAGGCGGTTTTATTACCGTCTTTCGGATCGTAAAGAAACCGGCTGCTCCGATGACAATAATCGGCACTGCAAATCCAAGCACAATCGTATACGGATCAAAGGCAAAGCTTTTTAAAATCGGCAGATTATAAAAAGACGTATACAGACTTGTCATCGGCTTTGAAGCAAGTATTCCGATTGCCATTCCAGCGGCTGAACCGGCAGCAGAAACAGCAAGAGGGTATACCATAAAGGAAGAAGTAATCTCTCTTGCTGTATAGCCTAATGCTAAAAGAGTGCCAATTTGTTTAGCCTGAAGCTCAATTTGCCTTTTAACAATCAGGACGACGATGAATAAGGAAAGCAGTCCGATAAATAAGGGCAAAACCGTTCCAAATGACTGATTCGATTCAATCTCTGCATCGATATATGAAATCCGGATATTATCCTCAGCATCTGTCCATTTTGTGACAGGAACAACCGCCGAAACGGCTTTTTTCAGCTCATCCGTCTGCTGCTCCTCTTTTTTTAAAAGACCTGTGTAGTAGACGGGCGCCTGACGATTATCTGGAAAATCAGCCTTTCTTATTAATGCTGCACCAAAAGTCTTGGAATCATAAAACAGATCGTTTTCATTTTGTACGCCGTAAATGTAATCCGGCAAGTGCACATGTGCCGTTACAGTATAAGTTTTCCCGCCGGCTTTCCATTGATCACCGACATCAAGGCTGTGGTGGCTGGCATAGGCAACGGTAAGAGCAGCTTCATTTTTCTTCTCCGGCAGTTCTCCTTTTTCAACGAAGGGAAGGTTCATTCCGCTTTGAAGAGACAGAAAACGAACGGTCGTCCCCTCTTCCCATTCCGCATCAAGCCAGGATCTTTCCTCTAAAACAAGATTAAACTTATTTTCCAAGTCATCCATCTGCCCTTTTGTGAGCCTTTCGCCTGCAGCAAATTGAAAGTCTTCCTGCTTATAATTTTTTCTGAATAATTGATTGCTCGAATCCATCAGGGCCATCGAGCTTGAAAGCATGACAAACAGCATGACAGCTATGGCTAATAGAAATACAGCTCCTGAAAATTGCAAAGGCTTATGCCGCATCCCGCGCACAGCCATTTTACGGATTTTCATACCCATCTCACCTGCTCAGCCTCGATTGGCTCTTCATTTTTTATCGTTTCAATGACCATGCCGCTTTTCATTTTCAAAACGGTATGTGCCATATCCGCAATACCTGGATTATGAGTGATGATCAGCACCGTCGTTTGATAAGCGCGGTTCACTTCTTGAATCAGCGACAGAATCTTTTTACCTGTCTCTTCGTCTAAAGCACCTGTTGGCTCATCGCAAAACAAAATACTTGGATTTTTGACGATGGCACGGGCTATCGCCGTTCTCTGCTGCTCTCCTCCGCTTAATTGGTGCGGAAATTTATGCTGATGGTCATACATTCCCACTTTTTTA
This sequence comes from Metabacillus idriensis, assembly GCF_009674765.1. Taxonomy (GTDB): domain Bacteria; phylum Bacillota; class Bacilli; order Bacillales; family Bacillaceae; genus Bacillus_P; species Bacillus_P idriensis. Next base: position 92,127 of record NZ_WKKF01000005.1, read on the forward strand.
AGAATTTCATCTTTCTGCAGCGGTGAGGTGCTGATTTCAGAGCCAACTTCAACATTCTCCCTTACTGTCAAAGACGGAATCAGATTGTAGGATTGAAAAATAAAACCTGCATGTTCTCTCCGGTAAGTAGTCAGCTCTTTATCTTTTAACTGATGAAGCTGCAATCCTTGTACAGTCACTTCTCCTTTATCAGCCCGGTCAATTCCTCCGGTGACATTCAGCAGCGTAGACTTCCCTGATCCCGATGGACCCAATATCACGACAATTTCACCCTGGTTGATCGTTAAACTTACATCTTTGAGTGCAGCAACCTCTACTTCTCCTGCTTTATAAGATTTGCTGACGCCTTTTAATTGGATACTCATTTTGCACCCCCGTAAGTTATGAAATATTTATTAAATTAAATTTCATAATTATCGTACATCAGAAAATTGCCGTCGACAAGTAGTTTTTGAACTATTTTTCAAATTCCATTTCATCTTTCATCTTTTTTTCCGATTTATGGATAGCAATCAATTGGTTCATACTACTTATGTATGAAAATAATCTTAAATGTTTGATTTACTTCATTTTTAGCATTAAAATTAAGTACTTGAACAGGTTACATACTTTTTTAATAAATCCGGCTGATATAAAGTGAGGTTCAATACATGAATACGGAACAAAAACCAAAAGCAGTAATTGTAATATTCGGAGCAACAGGAGATCTTGCAAAACGAAAGCTTTTCCCATCCATCTACCGCCTGTACCGCAGCAAGAAAATAGATGCTGATTTTGCAGTTGTCGGTGTCGGAAGAAGACCGTGGACAAATGATGAATTCCGCTCGAATATCAGTGAATCGATTCAATCATCGATCAAGAAATCATCAGAGCTTGAAGAATTCACATCACACTTTTATTATCATCCGTTTGATGTGACGAACCCATCTTCGTACTTAGAATTAAAAGGAATCCTTTCCGATATGGACAGCAAGTATCAAATTCCGGGGAACCGCATGTTCTATATGGCCATGGCACCTGAATTCTTCGGAACGATTGCGCGCAATCTCAAAAAAGAGGGCTTAACTGCAACAGAGGGCTGGAGCCGCCTTGTGATTGAAAAACCATTTGGACATGATTTGCCTTCAGCACAGCTATTAAATGATGAAATCCGCGAAGCTTTTTCTGAAGATCAAATTTACCGGATTGATCATTACTTAGGAAAGCAAATGGTCCAAAATATAGAAGTGATCCGTTTTTCAAACGCGTTGTTTGAATCTGTCTGGAACAACCGCTATATCTCAAATATCCAGGTAACTTCAAGCGAAGTGCTTGGTGTGGAAGACCGCGGACGTTACTATGAAAATTCCGGCGCCCTTCGGGATATGGTTCAGAATCACCTAATGCAAATGGTTGCCCTGCTTGCAATGGAGCCGCCAATTAAGCTTGAAACAGATGAAATCCGTTCGGAAAAAGTAAAGGTCATGCGTGCACTCCGCCCGATGACGGAAAAAGATGTTCCGGATTACTTCGTCCGCGGACAATACGGCAAAGGCGAATCTGAAGGAACAGCGGTTCCCGGCTACCGCGAAGAAAGCAACGTAGATGCGGAATCCAATACAGAAACATACGTAGCAGGCAAAGTCATGATTGATAACTTCAGATGGGCAGGTGTTCCATTCTACATCCGTACCGGAAAACGAATGGCCGCGAAATCCACAAAAATTGTTGTTCAATTTAAAGATTTGCCGATGAACCTGTATTCAAATGATGTTGACAGCAAGCATCCAAACCTGCTTGTGATTCATATTCAGCCTGATGAAGGTATTACCCTTCATTTGAATGCTAAAGAATCAGGCGGCGGATCCTATGTAAAACCGATCAAGCTAGACTACTGCAGCAATTGTGTTGATCAATTCAATACACCTGAAGCGTATGAAAAGCTCATCTACGACGGCTTGCGCGGAGATGCTACTAACTTTACTCATTGGGATGAAGTCTCCCTCTCATGGAGCTATGTTGATACGATTTCAAAAGCATGGGAATCGAATAAAGCGGAATTCCCTAACTATGCATCCGGCACTATGGGACCAAAAGCAGCTGACGAACTTCTTGAAAAAGACGACTTCCAGTGGTGGCCAATTACCGATATGGTCGATTAATTTTTCGAAAACGCCTGAGAATTCAGGCGTTTTTCTTTGTATATGCCTGCTGAGGACATCTGTTATCATGCATAAAAAAATCACTTCAACTGTGAAGTGATTTTTTCTTTGATTCGATTTTGACGTACGACCAGAAAATAAGGAAAGAGAGTCCAATCAGGCCGGTCAATCCCCAAAAGATGTTTGCATAGATCAAGGAAGCTGGAATGCCTTGCTGCCATTCAATCAATATACCTGAGAGAGCTACGCCAAAAGCCCCTCCAAAGAATTGAATCAGCTGGGTCAGGCCCATTCCCGATCCAATATCATCCTCCGGCAGGATGCGGGATGCCTCATTGGCTATACTTGAAGTTAAGCTTGAAAAACCAGTGCTCATAAACATATAGGCAATCAGGATGGCGTATGGGGATTTTCCAGCGAACAAAGCCAAAATCAGCAATGAAATCAGCAGCATCCCATGGCCAAAAGAAATCAGCGGTACATTTCCAAACCTGTCAATCAGCCTGCCGATGAATTGGGCTGCAACAGCAGACAAGATGGCACCAGGAAAAATAATAAGTCCGATGGCTGCCGGATCTTTACCAAACAGTTCAGTAAGAATAATCGGCATCATAAAGAGTGCTGAAAAATGAAGGATAAATCCTGAAAAAGCAGCTGCAGCCAGCTTGACATACTGCCTATTTCTAAACAGCGAAGGCTGAACAAATGGGATGCTGACTTTGTGGATATGCTTCCAGAGAATGAACAGCATCAGCAGTGTTCCTGCCAGAAGCGGGAATGATAAAGTGGATAAAAAGAGCAGCAGTCCCGTGACGCCGAGTCCTGTAAGCAGCCCGCCGACCGAATCGAAATGCACTTTTTGCACGTCCTCTTCAGGCAATAGCTTTTTGAACATCGGAAGAAGAAAGACAACAAATCCAGTAATGACAAAAAGGTAATTCCATCCGAGGTAGGTTGTAATGGCTCCTCCGATGACCGGACCAAGGCCGAAACCAAGCGATGCTGCAGAGGAAATCAGCGACATCGCCTTTCCCCTTCTTGAAATCGGGATGTATTTGCCGGCAAGAACCATCGCAAGGCCCGGAACTGCTCCCGCCCCTGCTGCCTGCAGAACTCTTGCGAATAAAAGCAAATAAAAGCTATGTGAAAAGAAACCGATGATAGAGGCTGTTCCCAGCATGGCAAGCCCGATGGCCAGCAGCCTTGATATAGGAATAAAATCTGACAGGCGGCTGTAAGTCAGTGTTGATATGGCAAAAGCAATTGAGTATCCGGACACAATCCAAGAGGCAGTGCCTGATGAGAGAGACAAATCACGAAGCACACTAGGCAATGCAACATTAAACATGGTTGTGTTCATCACGACGAGCCAGACTGTTAAGCTCCAAAGCAATACAATTTTGTTTTCATGCTTTAAGCCGGGGACTGCTAAACGTCTCTCTGCAGATATAGTTGTCATGCGATCCCGCCTTCAGCTAATTATTTCGTTTACCTAAAGAAATATATACTCCGCCGGCCGGATACGTCAACTTTTTTGCATCACAAAAATAACGGACAATCATAGTCTAACGGGCTCCGTTTTGACTGAAATCTAACTGACAATATTTATTTGCATAAAAAAAGAAGGCTAACTTGTTATGGATAAGCCCCCGATCGCTGAATAAAAGTGCACCTGCAGAAACCATCACCTTTGTTGAAGAAAGTCTCCTGTGAATGTATATTTTAATACCTTTCGGAAAAGGCCCGGTTGAAGCCTGGAAGATGCTAAAACCCTGGAAAGTCAGCACCTTTGCTAAAGTTATTTGCAGTTATAAAAATTGACCAGCGTCTATCCTAGTGGAACTTTTTCCCTTAACCTGCTTTAACGTCGCTACTATAAGAAAGCTGACAATCACTAATAGAAGCCATGAACTCACCTTTCCCAGATGAACGAGACTCCAAGCATCGGATTGGTTTGGATATTCCCAAGCTCCAAAGAACGTTGCAATATTTTCGGCTATCCATATAAAAAATCCGATGAATACAAAAGAAAGGGCGAGCGGCATACGGTAACGTGTTCCATCAACCTCGTATGTGACCCATGATTGCCAAAAGACGATTATTACAAGTCCAGATAACCAAAAGCGGACGTCAATCCAATAATGGTGTGTAAAAAAATTTAAATAAATCGCAGCGGCAAGAGGTACAACTGCCAAAAACGGCGGCCATTTAACCAGTTCAACTTTAAGCCTCCTCCACGCCTGGCAAAGATAACTCGCTACACTTGCGTACATGAATCCGCTATACAAAGGAACTCCAAAAATTTTAAAATATCCTTCCTGTGGATAAGACCAGGAGCCCATATGTACCTTAAAAAGTTCAAGAGCAAGTCCAATAAGGTGGAACAATGTGATCACCTTTAGTTCATCACGTGTTTCAAGCCCAGAACGCACCATCCACCACTGCATCAGAAGGCAGATGAGGAGCAGACAGTCATACCTTGGCAGGAACGGAAGCGGCAGGATTTGTGTAAAAGCCAAAGAGGCAAAAATAACGACAGGAAACAAACATGATAGGACCTGCTCCCATCCAAAACGAACGAGTTGTGTGATTGCTCTCATAAATTTTGCCTCCAAAGAATTTTTCTGAATAAAATGTACGTCCTGCTTAGTTGGTGTCTTCATCACTTCGGTATTCTAAAATATCTCCCGGCTGACACTCTAAAGCCTTGCAAATCGCCTCTAAAGTTGAAAATCTAATTGCCTTTGCCTTTCCATTTTTCAAAATAGAAAGGTTAGCCATTGTTATGCCAACCCTCTCAGAAAGTTCTGTTACGCTCATTTTCCTTTTAGCCAGCATCACATCAATATTGATTATAATCGCCATGTTATTCACCTCAGACCGTTAGATCATTTTCTGATTTTATATCAATAGCCTCTTTTAATAGTTTTTGCAGAACTGCGGCAAAGACTGCAATCACAAATGAAGCAAAGATGATGACCAATCCGATTAATATGATACCCGGGGCGTCGTCCATCTCAGCCATGAGATAGAACAGCGGCATACCCAGCACATACAAGATACTGATACTGAATGCACAGTATTTTATATTCTTTAAAGCTCCTACAGATAATTCCGAGAAAGCTTTATTCTTGTCAATATAGCTTAAAAGTTTAAAAGCTTGATACAGAGCAAAGTAAAAAGGTATTGCCGTAGCATACAAATCAATTAGAACGAGATATTTCATATAAGCAAGATCTGGATACAATTCAGCTGCAAAATCCGCTATCTCAGGCACCAAAAATATGCACAAAGCAAGAACTGGAATTCCAATAAGAATGACAGCTACCTTTAAAAAGAGTGTTGTTCTCCGTTTCATAAAAATCACCCCGCGATTTATTTTCAATTTGAATTTAACACAATATTTATCGATTTACAATAAAAATTTATTATTTTTTATAATGTTTTTGTTGAAATACAAGTGTTAGTTTTATAAAAAAACGTCACCCATTATAAAGAAATGCTCTAAACGCTATCTCATTCTAAGAGTAAAAAACTTAGTTTGTTCATTAGACAAACTAATCTATGTTTGATATAATTCAGATAATATTAATTCTGCTATTCTATGAATCAATTCATTAAAGAAGGAGGAATGGGGCAATGGCAGATCATTATGGACCGTTTTCATTATTAATGTAAGCGCTATCTCTCCCATTTTGGCCTGACCATTTGCCCAACACACATGACACATCAAAAAAGTTCTCGTTACATGATTTTCATTACTTTAGTTGCAACGCTCGGCGGATTGCTCTTTGGCTACGATACGGCCGTCATTTCAGGTGCGGAGAAGTCGGTTCAGACATATTTAATTGATAGCCTGGGCCTCAGTTCATTCATTCACGGGGCGACCATTTCCAGTGCCTTGATCGGGTGTATTATAGGCGGATTGCTGTCCGGTTATTTTTCATCGGCTTTTGGACGCAAGAAATCGCTGATCATCGCTGCAGTCTTATTCTTACTATCTGCTTTAGGCTCGGCTTATCCTGAGTTTCTCTTTTTTACGAAAGGGGAACCGACCATGGGATTGTTGCTTGCCTTCAACCTTTACCGAATTATAGGAGGAATCGGGGTCGGACTAGCCTCTGCGATTGTCCCGATGTATATAGGGGAAATCGCTCCAGCAGGTATACGGGGCAGATTGGTTTCTTTCAATCAATTTGCCATAATCTTCGGCATGCTTGTAGTGTACTTTGTGAATTGGGGTATCGCCAAAGGACAGACCCTTGATTGGATAAATGATCTCGGATGGAGATACATGTTTGCTTCAGAAGCAATTCCGGCCTTGTTATTCGGCGTGTTCCTCTTCTTTGTTCCCGAATCGCCCCGCTACCTGTCGCTAAAGAACAAAAATGAAAGCGCATTATCTGTATTAATTAAGATTAATGGTGCTTCAGCAGCCAAGTCCATTTTGCGTGACATTAAAGAATCCGTAAATGTTTCGTCTGAAAAACTGTCTGCCTTTGCGTATGGTAAAACGCTGATTTTCATCGGCATCCTGCTTTCTGTGTTTCAGCAATTTGTCGGGATTAATGTTGCTCTTTACTATGCACCGCGGATTTTTGAAAGCATGGGAGCCGGGAAGAGTGCTTCCATGCTCCAGACGATCGTGATGGGTCTGATCAATGTCATTTTTACCGTCGTGGCCATCATGACGGTCGACCGTTGGGGACGCAAGCCTCTCTTGTTTGTAGGATCGATTGGGATGGCAGTAGGGATGTTCGGTGTCTCCGGCCTCGCTTTTTCAAACATTATCGGGATCAGTACGCTGTTATTCATCATGATTTACACAGCCTCCTTTATGATGTCCTGGGGTCCAATCTGCTGGGTATTGATTTCAGAAATCTTCCCGAACCGGATCCGCGGGCAGGCCGTTGCCATCGCCGTAGCCGCCCAGTGGGCAGCCAACTATCTGGTCTCCTCCACATATCCGATGATGATGGAATACAGCGGAGGAATGACATACGGCATTTATGGCTTGATGAGTGTCCTTTCTGCACTGTTTGTGTGGAAATTCGTCCCTGAAACGAAAGGAAAATCCCTTGAGCAAATGGAAGAGTTGTGGAAAGTACCTGCAGCTTCCAAGAAAACAAACGCAGTATAAAACGTTGAAGCATCTGTGTATGTTCAGATGCTTTTTTCTAAATTAAATAGAGGTGAAATCATGAACATAACAGAAAAAAACCTCCCATCCAACTGGAAGGAGTTTACATTAACAAATGATAATGGAATGAGCATCAGTCTAGTAAACTATGGCGGCATCATTACACGCATTATGGTTCCTGACCGCCATGGCCATGCGGAAAATGTCGTCCTTGGCTATAAGAATCCCAACGATTACAAGACCGATTCCAATTTCTTCGGAGCCATAATCGGCCGTGTTGCCGGCAGAATCAAAGACTCCTCCTTTGAACTCAATGGTAAAGTATATCATCTTGAATCAAATGAAGGATCCCATCACATCCACGGTGGATCCCATGGCTTTCATCAAGTCCTGTGGAAAACGGAAACCCATCAGGAAACCGGCCATGTCGCAGTAAAACTCACCCATTCCACTAAAGACGGAGATGGCGGCTACCCGGGAAACATCAGCGCGTCGGTCACCTATCGGTTAACAAATGAGAACGAACTGATCCTTGATTATACGGCAGTAACCGATCAGCCAACTCCCCTTACCCTGACCAATCATTCCTACTTTAACTTAAGCGGGGAGGCAAAAGAGACCGTCCACCAGCATGATGTTACCATTGATAGTCACCGCTATCTGGAGCTTGATGACGACCTGATTCCAACAGGCTCTATCCTGGAAGCAGCGAACACCCCTTTTGACTTCCGTCACGGCCGCCGGCTGCATGAGGGCATCACGTCACGAAACGAACAAACGACCTGCGCCGGCAACGGGTATGATCACTATTTCCTTTTCGGCCACACCCGGCCAGAAAGTGTTGTGGTTAAAGAAGCAACCAGCGGCCGGGTGCTGGTCATTGAATCGGATCAGCCCGGTATGGTCATGTACACGTCTAATAATCTGATAAACGGTCTTGAATTGACTGGTGCTCCATCCAGGAAGTATGCAGGGGTCTGCTTTGAAACCCAAAGCTCCCCTGCCTCTCTCCATCATCCGGGGCTGCCAGAAGTGATCCTGCATCCAACTGAACGCTATCAGCAGCGAACTGTCTATCGTTTTACAACAGAATAAGAAACAGACCTCCAGCATGAACTGGAGGTCTTCTCTTTTCTTTAATATGCGCCGCGAATATACTTATGAACTTCTTTCTCATAAAACGCCTTCAGCTTCACAAGCTCCTCCCGGCTGAACTCCTTCACCTCCAAAGCCTTCAGATTGTCCTCTGCCTGCCTCACATTTCTGAATCCCGGGATGACACTGGTCACCCCTTCCTGCTGCATGATCCATTTGATGGCTGCCCGGGTCCGGTTCCCCCGCTCCTTCTCGATCCATGACAGCTTGTCGCTCAACTCGACACCTTTTTGAAAATCAAGCCCGCCAAACGTTTCCCCGACATTGAAGGCATCTCCGTTCCGGTTAAAATTCCGATGGTCGTCCTGTTCAAACGTCGTCTCATGCGTAAACTTCCCTGCTAACAGTCCGCTCGCCAATGGCACTCGTGCCAAAATCCCGACGTTCTTTTCCATTGCCATCGGAAACAGCTTCTCTAAAGCCTTCTGCCTTAAAAGATTGAAAATCACCTGCAGGGAGCTGACCCCGGTATTCTCCAAGCAAAAGATTCCTTCCTCAATTGTCTCGACACTCACCCCATAATAGCGGATTTTCCCTTCATCCTTCAGCTTTTCGAGCACTTCAAAAACCCTGCCTTCCTTCAAGATCTGAATCGGCGGGCAATGGATCTGATAGAGGTCAATTGATTCCCGCTCCAGTCTTCTGAGACTGTTTTCACAAAAAGTCCGTACACTCTCCATGGAGTAAGTTTCCGGGTCGCAGATATCGGCACTCCGGCAAAATTTCGTCGCGATGTGAATGGATGATTCTTTTCCTTTCATCGCTTTTGCCAGCAGCTCTTCACTATGCCCGTCCCCATAAACATCGGCCGTGTCAAAGAAATTGACCCCCTCCCCGATCGCGTGGTCCAATGCTCTTAGCGCTTCCTGATCATCTATTTTCCCCCATGCACCCCCGATGGCCCATGTTCCGAAGCTCAATTGACTGATATTCATATCCGTATTCCCCAGTTGGTTATAGTTCAAAATCATCCACTCCTTTTCCAGTCAAAATAATGAAAGGCTGCCTTTCGAATAATATCGTCAAAGGCAGCCTTATCATGTGTGTCGTCTTATTTCCGGTAAGAAACCAACTTCTCATTTAGTGCTTTCGTCTGGCCGTACACTTCTTGATAGAGACTGAATAACTCCTTGTAGGTCTCTACACGGCTCTCATCCGGTACAAATTCTTTATCGATTTTCAAAAACGTGTCCGCACATTCTTGTAAAGATGCAAACCATCCACAGCCGTAAGCCGAAAGCATCGCAGCCCCCATTCCGGGTCCCTGCTCGCTTGAGAGCTTCACAATCCTCGCATCGAAGATATCCGCCTGCATCTGAAGCCAGTCTTCATTCTTCGTCCCGCCTCCCGTGGAGACAATCGTATCAATTTTTTTCCCATTCTCACGGAAAATCGTCAGCGACTCATTCAATGAAAATGTGATCCCTTCCATGACAGCGCGAACAAAGTCCTTTCGTTCATGGGAGCTGTCCATGCCAATGAAACTTGCCCGTATGGCGGCATCCGCATGGGGTGTCCGTTCCCCTGCCACATACGGGGTAAACAGCAATCCATTTGAACCAGGAGGCACCGTTCCCACCTCACTTACGAGATCTTCAAAGGGTTCATTCGGGGCAAACACATTCTTGAACCAGCTTAAGCTGTAGCCGGCTGCAAGGGTCACCCCCATCGTATAATATGCGCCCGGTGCTCCATGATTGAAATAATGGACCTTTCCTTTAAAATCCTTATCATCACTGGACTCATAAGATAGTACCACGCCTGACGTACCTATACTGCACAGTGTTTTGCCGTTTTCCAAAATTCCGGATCCGATTGCGCCGCAGGCATTATCAGCCCCGCCGGCAAACACCTTCACGGAAGGGGATAAGCCGGTTAATTCTGCCATTTCAGCAGAAATTGTCCCTACCTTCTCATGAGACGCTACCAAAGGAGGGCACAGTGCTTCATCGATTCCTGTCAGCTCGCAAATTTCTTTGCTCCATTCATTTGCCGATATATTCAACAGTAATGTCCCAGCAGCATCCGAGTACTCCATATGCAGTTCTCCCGTCAGCTTGAACCGCAGATAATCCTTCGGCAGGACAAAGGTTTTTGCCTGCTCGAAAATTTTCGGTTCTTGCTCCTTGACCCACAGCAGTTTCGGCAGAGTAAAGCCTTCCAATGCCGGGTTCTTCGTGATGGCAAGCAACCGCTCTTCGCCCACCATATCATAAATCTGCTGACACTGGGCCGTGGTCCTGGTATCATTCCAAAGGATAGCATTCCGGAGCACCTCATAATTCTCATCAAGGAGTACCATCCCATGCATCTGCCCGGAAAAGCTGATCCCCTCGATATCCTCGTGGTTTCCCGTAAAGCCCTTGAGAAGATCGGTCAGTCCGGAAACGGTCTGTGTCACCCATACTTTCGGATCCTGTTCACTATAGCCGTTTTTTTCGTGGATAAGGGGATAGTCCTTGGATACTTCTTGAACAACGTCCCCGTTTTGATTTACAAGTAATAGCTTGACTGCGCTTGTTCCAAGATCTACTCCAATAACGTATTTCATCCTGCACCTCTTACCTCTTTATTCTCCCGCATACGCTTTCAATAAATATTGATTGATGGTGGCTTTAAGGCTTTCCAGGCGTCCGGATTGATGCTTCACTTCCGTTAAGCCAAGGGCATGCTCCTCAAGCTTGCGGAAATCAGTCTTTCCTTCTGCAATCTCAAGCCCGATGCCTTCTGTAAAGCTCTTATAGCGGTTTTCTAAGACGCCGTCCAGTACCTTATCATCGATGAGCTTCTGAGCAACCTTTAAGCCGACCGCGAAGCTGTCCATTCCGGCAATGTGGGCATGGAATAAATCGTCCGGCTCGAATGATCCTCTTCTCACTTTTGCATCGAAGTTCAGACCGCCGCGTCCAAGTCCGCCATTTTTAAGAATTTCGTACATTGCCAGAGTAGTAGAATATAAGTCTGTGGGGAATTCGTCCGTATCCCAGCCCAATAACGGATCTCCCTGGTTGGCATCAACAGAGCCAAGCATATTGTTCACACGCGCATAACGAAGCTCATGCTCGAAGGTATGCCCAGCCAATGTTGCATGGTTCGCTTCGATATTGAATTTAAAATGCTCTTGCAGGCCGTAATGCTGCAGGAATGCATAGCCTGTTGCCACATCGAAATCATATTGGTGGGTCGTCGGCTCTTTTGGTTTTGGTTCGATCAGAAACTGAGCATCAAAGCCGATTTCCTTTGCATAGTCGACAGCCATATGCAGAAAACGTCCAAGATTATCCAACTCAAGCAACATGTCTGTATTCAGCAGCGTTTCATATCCTTCACGGCCGCCCCAGAAGACATAGTTTTCTGCCCCTAATTCCTTCCCGATTTCCAAGCCTTTTTTTACTTTCGCTGCAGAGTAGGCAAAGATATCAGCACTGTTCGACGTAGCGGCTCCATGGACAAAACGGGGATGAGTGAAATTGTTCGCCGTATTCCAAAGCAATTTTGTCTTGCTGCCTTTCATATAATCCTTAATCATGCTGACGATCACATCAAGGTTTTGATTTGTTTCCCGCAAGCTGCTTCCTTCAGGCGCGATGTCCACGTCATGGAAGCAAAAGAATGGGACATCGAGCTTTTCAAAAAATTCAAAAGCCGCTTCGACACGTGCTTTCGCTAAATCCATCCCTGTGTATTGACCCCATGGACGAAGCATTGTGCCGGTTCCGAATGGATCCGAACCATCCATCGTAAAGGTATGCCAGTACGCTATGCCAAAACGAAGGATCTCTTCCATCGTTCTTCCGCCGATCTCTTCCTTCGGATTATAAAATTTAAACGCAAATGGGTTGGTTGATGCTGAACCCTCAAATTGAATCTTATCAATGTTTGCAAAGTAAGCCATTGTTTGTTCCTCCTAAAATTTTTTCATGACGTGCCTCGTTATCCGGAGTCATTAACTCCCAACGATTGTTACGTAAATCAATACTGCCTAACTATCTGCTTGATGCTAAAGAAAGAAAATGTAAATGCTTACAACGATATTATAGCAACATCCCATTAGTTTGTCTATTGAATAAACAAAGTTTTTACAAAGAGCTGTCATACCGGACGAGATGCCGTATAATAGTCCTTAATGATTAAATCCTGCCTTTTCAATGGAGGTGCTTAAACTCTTGAACACTTGGAACAACGTGTTATACAGCTTATTTGTATGGATTACACGGCTGGCTCTCATTCATATTTTGTGGGTGTCATTCACCGTCGCAGGCGGCCTCTTACTCGGATTCTTCCCGTCGACGGCGGCTTTATTTGTGATCATGCGGGATTGGATCAGGGGAAAAACGGATCTTCCGGTACTCTCTTCCTATTGGCACTATTATAAAAAGAATTTCTGGAAGAGCAATCGCCTGGGAATCTATATCATGGCCCTCGGGCTCTTGATCGGTCTTGATTTATGGTATATTCAGTCGGCTGCCGGTGAATGGTTCACATGGACCCGGATCCCCCTTTTCGCCTTCATGCTTCTTTTTCTATTATTCTTGTTTTATCTGTTCCCTGCATTTGTTCACTTCGACTTGAACGTTCGGAATGTCCTGAAGCAGGCGTTCCTGATCATGCTGATCAGCCCGTTCCATACACTGCTGATCCTGCTCTGCCTTGCCGCGCTTTTCGTGTTCATGTACTTGGTGCCGGGACTCGCGTTTTTATTTGGCAGCAGCGCATATGCCTTTGTCACAATGTGGCTGTGCCTTCATGCGTTTCAGCGGATCCAGTAAAAAAATCACTTTCTCTGCCACCAGAGAAAGTGATTTTTTTTTGAATCACCCTTTCACTGCACTGGACGAGATCCCTTCGACCACTTTATTACTGAAGAAGACGAAAGCCAGCAGGATCGGCAGCACACTGATAATGAGCGTGGCCCCAATCGCTCCCCAATCCGTCATGTACTGCCCGATAAAGTTCTGGATCCCGACTGTCAGGGTTTTATATTCATCCGAGCTGATGAACGTATTCACAAAAACGAACTCATTCCAGTTATAAATCATATTGATGATGACGGTCGTCGACATAACTGGGACCGTCATTGGAAGGATGATGCTGAAGAATAACCGGTGAACGGAACATCCATCTATGATTGCGGCCTCCTCGATTTCACGCGGCAGCGTATAATAGAATCCCAGGAGGATCATCATTGTGATTGGCAGATTATAAGCCGTATACGTGATGACGATGGACCACGGATTGTCGATTAAATTGATGTTCAGGAACATATTGAACAGCGGGATGATGGACGAGTGAATCGGGATCATCAACCCCACCATGAACAGTCCCAGCACCAATTTGCTGAGTTTCCATTCCATTCTCGTTATCACGAATGTGGCCATGCTGGCGAACAATACTGTTAAGAGAATGGCGACCCCCGTAATCCAGATGCTGTTCCAGAAGTAGCCGCCGATTCCGCCTTCCCACACCTTCGCATAATTCTCCCATCTGAATTCAGACGGCAGGGCAAACGGAGATTTCGAGAAGATGTCCTGATTGCTCTTCAGGGAAAACAGGAACAGCCAGAGCACCGGAAAAATTTGAAAAATGGCAACCACTGCTAAACAAAAATAAAGAATAAAGTATCCTGTACGTTTCAAGATCCAGCCCTCCATTTAATATTGAATTTCTTCCTTGGCTGCTGTGATATTACGGACTATGACCGTAACGACTAATGTGATGATCAGCAATAGAAATCCGATGGCACTTCCATAGCCGAAGTCATTGCTGGAAAAGGCCAGTTTATACATATAAGAAGCCATGACCTCACTCGCACCATTCGGTCCCCCTCCGGTCATCACATAAATCAGATCGAAATATTTCAACGATCCGACCACCGCCAGGACAATCGTAACTTTCACGACCCCCATGATTAAGGGAAGCTTGATCTTATAGGCAATCTGAAACGCGGTCGCCCCATCAATCTTTGCCGCCTCCACCAAGGATTCCGGGATATTTTTCAAGGCTGCATAATAAATCAAAATATAAAATCCGGCATATTGCCAAAGAATCGGAATAAAAATCGCATACAGAACAACCGAAGGCTCAGCAAGCCAAGCCGGCGGATCTTCCACCCCAAGCTTCATAAGGATATTATTCAACATCCCGTTTGACGGGTTATAAACCTTGATCCACAGCTGTGCAATGGCGACAGACGACAGGAGCATCGGAATTAAATAGATCTTCCGCAGTAAGTCGGCTCCTTTTATTTTCGAGGCCAATATTAATGAAATGGCCAGATAAATGATCAAACTGAGCGTGGAAAAAACGGCGAGTAAAAAAGAATGAAGGGCACTGTCCCAGAATTTTTCATCCTGTATGGCATCCACATAGTTCTCAAGCCCGATGAACTCCATGGCCCCGATGCCATCCCAGTCCATCATTCCATAATATCCGGTCAGGATGAGCGGGATAAAAATTAACACGCCAATCAAGAGAAGCGCCGGAAAAAGATATAACGCAATCACCCATTTATTTGACATTACTTGTTTCACAGCATTCAACCCCATAGTTAAAAATAGAAAAGGACAAGCCGGTGTAAGGGTATGTCCTTTCCTTTTTGATCGTTCAATCCGGCATTCTGCTACTCTTCCAAAAGAGCCTTTTCATGTGCTTCTGTAAATTCTTCCGGTGTCACTTCTTTTCCAAACAATGATTGAATCATATCCAAATGAACCTGCGCAGCATCTGCACTCATTTGAACATCAGCAAATAACGTGATATTGCTTGTGTTACTCAAATCATCCAGTACGTCGACATACATATCCGGCAGGTCCAATGATGCGGCATCAACCTTCGTGGCCGGAATGACGCCAGCATCCGTCACCGACTTCTCTCCCCACTCCTGTACGAAATAGGAGACAAATTCCTTCGCTTCTTCCTTCACATCCGAATCCTCCGCCACGAATAACCCGACACCTGGACCTCCGACATAACTGTTCGTATCCCCTTTTCCATCAACGGCCGGGAAGCTGAAGTATCCAATTGAATCCCTGAATTCCTGAGGAACATCTTCATTGGTCGTGTAATTCGGAAGATCCCACGTTCCGATTAAGTACATCGCAGCCTGTTCATTCATAAACATGCTCTTCGCTTCTTCATCGGACAGTCCATTGAATCCTTTGACAAACGCATTCATATCTACTAAGTTCTGAATCTCTTCCGCAGCAGATGCAAGGGCCGGATCCTCGAATGAACCGGAGCGGTCAATCGCATCCGTCAATGCTTTCCCTTCTCCTAGTCGATCTGCCATATACATATACCATAGAGAACCCGTCCAGCGGTCTTTATTCCCGAGCGCAATCGGAGCAACCCCATTCGTCTCTAACGTTTTCACGATATTCTCAAACTCTTCATATGTTTTCGGAGCATCGACGCCGTATTTTTCAAAAATGGCCTTATTATAAAAGACCGTCGCAATATTTAATTCGAGCGGCAGTCCATATGTACTCTCATCTACCGCATAGGCTTCTGCCGTACCTGAAACAAATTTGTCCTTTAAATCTCCTTCAAGCAATTCATCAAGCGACGCAAACTTATCGCCCTTAACATAAGGCTCCATGAATCCTGCCGCCCAGGTCATCCCCACATCCGGCAATTCATTGGATGTTGATAATACTTTTAGCTTATCTTTATACTGTTCATTGCTCAGCACTTCCATTTCAATGTTTACATCAGGATGTTCACTTTCAAAATCTTTAATGATTCCGCTTACAATTTGATGATGCTGCTTTGAACTTCCTTCTGGCCAAAGATGCATGAACTCAATCGTTTTCCCATCTTTTGAATCGTTGGCTTCATCAGATCCAGAGCATCCCGTCACCAGCAGCAGACAAGAAAAAATGGCAAACAATGTTGTAACCGCTTTCTTATTTCTCAAACCAAATACCCCCAATATTCGTATTTTTGAAACAACTTTAGTACTAAAATTAGATTACCACCGAAAACAATGTTTGTCTAGTGGATAAACTAAGTTTATAATAGAAGCAGCAAATGGTACAATATAGGTAAAAATAGAGAGAATGGAGCTTTCGAATGAAAATGATCCAAACGTACAACCAGCATGTTGTCAAAAAAGGCAACAAATCACTCGTGCTGCAAACCATCCAGGAGTTCACCCCCATCTCCCGGGCCGACATTGCCAATAAAACGGGACTGAATAAAGGAACGGTATCCTCCCAGGTAAGCGAGCTTCTGAAGGAAAATCTGATCCTTGAGTCCGGCCCCGGGGTATCAAGCGGCGGAAGAAGACCGGTCATGCTGCTGTTCAATCAGGTCGCAGGCTACTCGATCGGGGTGGATATCGGGGTAAACTACATCCTCGGAATCCTGACCGACCTTCAAGGGAATATTTGTCAGGAGCAACAGGTTCAATTCCATGATTTAAACTATGAAGAAATCAAACTGAAATTATTCAGCATTGTTGAATCCCTGATCAATTCTATGCCCAAGAGCCCCTATGGTCTGGTTGGCATCGGAATCGGTGTACCGGGGACGGTGAGTACAGACGGAGAAATCCTCCTCGCACCCAATTTAAATTGGAAAAATATCAACCTTAAAGAAACAATGGAAGAAAAATATAAAGTCCCCGTTCAAATCGAGAACGAAGCCAACGCCGGTGCCTGCGGCGAGAAGAAATTCGGTGCAGGTAAGGATTTGACCAACATCATTTACGTGAGCGTCGGTATCGGAATTGGAACCGGCCTGATTCTGAACGGTGAATTGTTTAAGGGGAATAACGGCTTCTCCGGCGAGCTTGGCCACATGACCATTGAAGCAGACGGCCCTGAATGCAGATGCGGAAATAAGGGATGCTGGGAATTGTATGCTTCGGAAAAAGCCCTTATCCAATCTGCCGAACAGGACGGAATCCAGGCTGAAAACGGCCGCAAGCTTT
This sequence comes from Metabacillus idriensis, assembly GCF_009674765.1. Taxonomy (GTDB): domain Bacteria; phylum Bacillota; class Bacilli; order Bacillales; family Bacillaceae; genus Bacillus_P; species Bacillus_P idriensis. The sequence goes on from NZ_WKKF01000005.1 coordinate 109,495, forward strand.
CTCTGGAAGCACTAAACGAACTGGCTGAAAATGGGGATGCGAAGGTCATCAAAGTATTCGAAGGAATCGGTGAGTATTTAGGAACCGGGATCACAAACATCATTAACATATTCAATCCCGAACAAGTCATCATCGGCAACCGGCTGGCCTCCTCTTCCAAATGGCTGGAGGAGCCAATAATTAAGAAGCAGCATCACTCACTTTTTACACACCAGAAAGATTTAAGCATCACCTTTTCACAATTATCCACCCATGCTGCGGCATTGGGTATGGCTGCTTATGCAAGTGAGAATTTCTTAACCATCGATATTCAAGAGGTATAAGGATATTTTTTATAAGGAGAGGTGCAAACCCATGACCATGATTCAAAACCCGATTCTACCGGGATTCAACCCGGATCCATGTATTTGCCGTGCAGGTGAGGATTACTACATTGCGGTCTCAACCTTTGAATGGTTTCCTGGAGTAGGAATCTATCATTCGAAAGATTTAAAGCATTGGCGGCTCGCATCGCGGCCGCTGAACCGCCTAAGTCAATTAAATATGTTGGGCAATCCGGACTCAGGCGGTATTTGGGCACCTGCCCTGTCTTATCATGATGATACATTCTGGCTGATCTATACCGATGTCAAGGTGGTGGATGGTCAGTGGAAGGACTGCCACAACTATCTTGTTACGTGCGACGCCGTCGACGGTGAATGGTCCGAACCGATCCATTTAAACAGCTCAGGCTTCGACCCCTCCCTCTTCCATAACGACGACGGGAAAAAATACCTCGTCAATATGCTCTGGGACCACCGTCCTGGCCATCACAGCTTCTATGGCATTGTCATGCAGGAATACAGCATCAGCGAACAAAAGCTGATCGGAAAAAAGGACATCATCTTCAAAGGAACCGATGTTTTGCTGACCGAGGCGCCGCATATATACAAAATGAACGGGTACTACTACCTTCTGACCGCAGAAGGCGGTACCAAATACGACCATCAGGCTACCATCGCACGTTCCAAACACCTTTGGGGACCATATGAAGTACTTCCTGACAATCCGTTGATAACGTCCTTCCCATATCCGAGGAATCCGCTGCAAAAAGCAGGGCACGCGTCGATGGTGCAAACTCATACGGATGAATGGTTCCTGGTCCATCTGACGGGACGGCCGCTGCCTGAGGAAAACAAACCGCTCCTTGATCCACGAGGCTATTGTCCTCTCGGCAGAGAAACAGCCATTCAGCGCCTGGAATGGAAAAATGATTGGCCATATGTCGTTGGCGGAAACCAGCCTGCCGTTGAAATCCAGGGACCTGATATTGAAGAATTCAAATGGGAAAAGGACGTTGAAGAAAAGGATGATTTCGACACGGACATCCTAAACCTTCACTTTCAGTCCCTGCGCATCCCGCTTGGGGAAGACATCGTGTCCTTAAAAGACAACCCCGGTCACTTGCGCATGTATGGAAGAGAATCCCTTACATCTAAATTCATTCAGTCTTTTGTGGCGAGACGCTGGCAGCATTTCAACTTTACGGCCGAAACAAAAGTCGCCTTTTATCCAGACACCTTTCAGCAGGCTGCCGGACTAGTAAACTACTACAATACTCAAAACTGGACTGCCTTTCAGATTACCTGGCATGAACAAAAAGGGCGCATACTCGACCTGACTATCTGCGACAATTTTAATTTCGAACAGCCAATGCAAAAAAATCCAATAGTCATACCTGACCACATTGAATATGTCTACTTACGAGTACACGTTAATACTAATATCTATCATTACTCCTACTCATTCGACGGTGAAAACTGGACGCAGATCCCAATCAAACTTCAATCCTACAAGTTGTCCGATGACTATATCAATGGCGGAGGCTTCTTCACAGGTGCTTTTGTCGGGATTCAGTGTCAGGATACCTCCGGTCAGCGATTGCACGCAGACTTTGATTACTTTATTTACCGTTAAAGAAAAGGTTTACGGCAAAAAACACATGATCGCCCTCGTTAAAGGGTGTCATGTGTTTTTTCGCCTTTACAGGTGTAACTTATAGCGAGCTTTTTCGCCTTTTCAAATCCTGTCTGACGCTGTTAGTTTCAAATTCCGTTTGTTACTCTGCAACGCTCTTTTCATAACCCCGGATTTACCAGTTGAGAAACATAAAAAACACGGAGCATACCGCCCCGTGTTTTTTTCATTACTTAGACATCCATTCTGTATGGAAAATACCTTCTTTATCTGTACGCTGATACGTATGAGCTCCAAAGTAGTCACGCTGCGCCTGAATAAGGTTGGCAGGAAGCGTTTCTGTACGGTAGCTGTCATAGTAAGATAACGCAGCTGAGAAGCTAGGCACTGGTACTCCCTTCTCAATCGCAACCGTTAAGACCTTGCGGAGTGCTCCCTGGTACCCTTCAGCAATTTCTTTAAAGTATGGATCTAAAAGCAGGTTTGCAAGGCTTTCATCCCGGTCATATGCATCTTTGATTTTTTGCAGGAATGCAGCGCGGATGATGCAGCCGCCTCTGAAAATCATCGCGATGTCACCATACTGAAGGTCCCACTTATATTCATCAGAAGCTGCTCTCATTTGAGCGAAGCCTTGTGCATAAGAACAAATTTTACTCATATAAAGAGCTTTGCGCACAACTTCAATCAGCTCTGCTTTGTCGCCTTCATAAGAAACAGCTGCAGGTCCTGATAAGATTTTGCTTGCTTTCACGCGCTCATCCTTCATGGCAGAAATGAAGCGTGCAAATACAGACTCCGTAATAATCGGAAGCGGAACACCTAAATCAAGGGCGCTTTTGCTTGTCCATTTTCCAGTTCCCTTTTGGCCTGCAGTATCCAAGATAACATCTACTAGAGGCTTTCCTGTTTCTTCATCCGTTTTAGTAAAGATGTCAGCTGTGATTTCTATTAAATAGCTGTCAAGCTCGCCTTTATTCCAGTCCGCAAATACTTCATGCAATTCCTCTGCAGATAAACCAAGAACATTTTTTAAAATAAAATAAGCTTCTGAGATCAGCTGCATGTCGCCGTATTCAATGCCGTTATGAACCATTTTCACGTAATGGCCTGCACCATCAGGACCGATATATGTAGTACATGGATCTCCATCAACTTTTGCAGAAATCGCTTCGAAAATAGGTTTTACTAGATCGAATGCTTCTTTTTGTCCGCCAGGCATAATGGATGGTCCTTTAAGTGCTCCTTCTTCGCCTCCGGATACACCAGTGCCGATGAAGTGAATGCCGCTCTCGGCAAGCTCCTTGTTGCGGCGCTGTGTGTCTGTATAAAGCGTGTTTCCGCCGTCAATTAAAATATCCCCTTTGTCTAAATGAGGAAGCAATTGTTCAATAGTAGCATCTGTTGCAAAGCCCGCTTTGACCATTAACAAAATTTTGCGGGGAGTTTCTAGTGATTGAACAAATTCTTCAATGCTGTATGTACCAACAAGATTTTTACCGCTGTTTTCTTTCAGCATTTCCTCTGTTTTATCAGAAGAACGATTATAAACCGATACGGAATATCCGCGGCTTTCTATATTAAGAGCGAGGTTTTTGCCCATGACGGCCAAACCGATGACGCCAATTTGCTGTTTTGACATAATAATACTTCCCTTCTCAATCAATTTTTTTAAAGACAGAGCTCATGTATACATGCACATGGATTCTTCATGTAAAATAACACAGGAACCTTGCTTTTATCAAGTAAAGTGCCTTGCTCATTCCCTTAAAAAATCTTTATTAAAACTTGTGCCGCTTGTCTTATCATCTTCTGATTTGTCCACTTTCATCCCGCGTTTCACCATGCTGCCGCCATATTTTCTATTAATATCTTCAATGGTTTTGTAAAGCGGTTCTTTTTTGGCATCCTCCTGAAAAGAAAAAAGATCCAGCTGCTTATAAGCGTCCTCTTTCTGAACGAGATCCTGGCATGTAATCCCAAGAAGGCGGATTGGTTCACCTGTCCAATGTTTATCAAACAGAGCTTTAGCATGTGTAAGAATATCTTCTTTCTCTACAACGGGGTTGTTCAGCTTTTTACTTCGAGTAAATGTGCTTCGGTCAGAATAGCGAATTGTCGTGAAGATTTTCGTGCCGAGAACATCCTTCCGTTTCATTCTGCTGCTTACCGATTGGGACAGACGGTTCAGTGTTTCATAAAGAATTCTCGGCTCTGTCGTATCTTTTGATAATGTAGTTGAATTTCCAATGCTTTTAAAATCATAGATAGAGTCAGGATTTACCTCTCTGTCATCGATTCCATTCGCTCTTTTTTTAAGCCTCTCGCCATTAATTCCGAGAAGCTGCTTTAACCCGATCGCATCTGCATCTGCAAGGTCTTTTATTGTTTGAATGCCAATTGTTCTTAATTTATCCGCTGTTTTTTCGCCAACCCCATGCATCTCGCTTACAGGAAGCGGCCAAAGCGTTTTACCCAGTTCCCGCTTTCTGAGTACTGTGATGCCAAGCGGTTTTTTCATATTGGATGCCATTTTGGCGAGAAATTTATTAGGTGCGACGCCGATGCTTGCAGGCAGCAAAAGTTCTTCCATCAGCCTGTCCTGAATGGTCTTTGCGATTTGAAGAGGATTGCCCTCCTTTAAAAACTCAGTTAAATCCATATAACCTTCATCAATTGAAACGGGCTCTACAAGATGGGTAAACTCCCGCAAAAGATCGAACATGGCTTTAGAGGCTTTTCTGTAACGGTCAAAGTTTGGTTTGCGCACAATCAGTTCAGGACAATGGCGTTTCGCCTGCCAAAGCGGCATTGTTGTTTTTACTCCCTTAGCCCTCGCCTCGTAACTGCAGGTAACCACAATTCCTTTTCTTTCTTCAACGTTCCCTGCAATGGCAAGCGGCTTTCCTCTGAGTTCGGGATCAAATGCCATTTCAACCGATGCATAAAAGCTGTTCATGTCCACATGAAGAATCACTTTTGGCCCGCTTTGCTCTTTCATTTCCGTTCAACTTCTTTCCAGACTGTTGTTAATCTTAAGTTTACCATAACAGCAGGAAAAACCGCCATTCAGCATAAAAAGATTGACAAGTTGCTGTTTGTCAGAGTAAATTATATCTTGTCTGTTTTTTATTATACTGAACAAATGAATAACAAGCTTAATCTATCCAGAGCGGGGGAATCATGCAATTGGTAATCCATTTACCTTGGGGTGAATCCTTTAAACAAAGGCAGGGAACTCTCAATCCCGAATCCGACAGTTAACCTCGTGTGCTTTATTGAGAGAAAGAACTTTAGTAAATTAAAGACCTTTCTTTTTTAAGAGCGGTCTTTTTTTGTATTTTCAGACAACTTACAACTTAGAGGGGGTTCATACATGAAGAAATTTAAATTGGGACTGGCTTCCCAAATTTTCATCGGTTTGATTTTAGGGATTTTGGTAGGTGTTATTTGGTTTAACGATCCGCGTGTTGCAGCGTTCCTGCAGCCGCTTGGTGATTTATTTCTTCGGTTAATTAAAATGATTGTCATTCCTATTGTCATTTCCAGCTTAATTGTCGGTGTTGCCGGAGCAGGCAATGGAAAACACGTTGGAAGGCTTGGCGGCAAAACAATCCTTTATTTTGAAATCATTACAACAGTTGCGATTGTTCTTGGCGTATTGCTTGCCAACGTCTTCCAGCCTGGACAAGGTGTTGACCTTGAGTCTGCTCAAAAGACAGATATCCAGCAGTATGTGGACACCTCTGAGGAACAAAGTGAAAAAACGGTCGCAGAAACGTTCCTTCATATCGTTCCGACAAACTTCTTTAAATCTGCCGTTGAAGGAGACATGCTTGCTATTATCTTTTTCTCAGTTCTGTTTGGACTTGGCGTTGCCGCCATTGGAGAACGTGGAAAACCTGTCCTGCAATTCTTTGACGGTGTTTCACACGCGATGTTCCACGTCGTGAATCTTGTTATGAAAGTCGCTCCGCTTGGTGTGTTTGCCCTGATTGGAGTAACCGTGTCAAAGTTCGGAATCGATTCTTTATTGTCTCTAGGAAAATTAGTTCTGCTAGTATACGCTGCCCTGATATTCTTCCTGATCGTTGTTTTAGGAGCAGTTGCCAAATGGGCAGGGGTTAATATCTTTTCACTCCTGCGCTACATTAAGGACGAATTGCTTCTGGCATTTAGTACATCCAGCTCTGAAACCGTTCTTCCGCGAATCATGGAAAAGCTTGAAAAAATGGGCTGTCCTAAAGGAATCGTTTCATTTGTCGTTCCGATTGGCTATACCTTTAACCTCGATGGATCTGTGCTCTATCAGGCAATCGCAGCGTTGTTCCTTGCTCAGGTTTATGGCATTGAATTGACAATTGTCCAGCAATTGACGCTGATCTTAGTCTTGATGGTCACTTCAAAAGGAATGGCTGCTGTTCCAGGCACATCATTCGTTGTCCTGCTTGCTACCCTTGGGACCATCGGAATTCCTGCAGAAGGACTTGCCTTTATTGCAGGTGTTGACCGCATCATGGACATGGCGCGCACGGTAGTAAACTTAGTTGGAAATACATTGGCTGCTATTGTCATGTCAAAATCAGAAGGAAAATACAATCGCATTAAAGCGGACGAAGTGATGAAAGCAAGTGCATAAAATAGGATAGCTCCCGGCGGTTTGCCGGGGGCTTTTTTTATGATTAATCAGCTGGAAAACTCTTGCAAGCCTTATAACTTTCCAACCACAATGAATATTTTTTAACACATTTTAATCAGTTGACTCATATTCTTAAAACGATGGTATGACAGGAGGCGATTTGTATGAAAAATGATCAGCAAACGGACGCATTATCATTGCTGACCTGGTGCAAAGAAGCGGAAGAATATGTGGAAAGTCTACGTGATCAAGTTCAAATCAAAGAAATAACTGCGATCAAATCTCAACTTCTGCAGTTAATAGAAGATCTGAATTCTGTTGACGAGGAAACAAATGCAGGTCCTTTCTTTCAAAGAGCACATGAACTTCATAATCAAATACTTAATACTCTCGTTGATGAGAGAACAACTGAAGAGCTAAATCGAGCTTTAACAGTCCCGATTGGAAGGCATAAACTTCCCCCGCTCCCATATGCTTATAACGCATTAGAGCCCTATATATCAGAAGAAATTATGCGTTTGCATCACTTGAAACATCACCAAAGCTATGTCGATGGACTGAATAAAGCAGAAAAAGAGATGGAAACAGCCAGGAGAAATAATGATTATAAGTTAATAAAACATTGGGAAAGAGAAGCAGCATTCCACGGAGCCGGTCACTATCTGCACACCATTTTCTGGAGTATTATGGCACCTCATTCCGGAGGGAAACCTGGCGGACAGCTTCTTCGGGCAATCAATGAATCATTTGGAAGTTTTGATTCATTCAAAATGCATTTTACAGAAGCAGCCAAAAACGTAGAAGCAGTCGGCTGGGCAATTCAAGTTTGGTCACCTAGATCTCACAGACTGGAAATCTTAACAGCTGAAAAACATCAAAATCTGAGTCAATGGGATGTTATCCCTTTACTCGTGCTGGACGTTTGGGAACATGCCTATTATCTGCAATATAAAAATGAGCGTCCAAAATATGTGGAGAATTGGTGGAATGTAGTTAATTGGAAAGAAGTTGAAAGGCGGTTTAATGCCGCAAGCTCGCTAAAGTGGCAGCCATACTAACCAGAATTAGCTGATTTTGTGAAACCCCTTCTTTATCAAATCCAAACCGATCAAAAAACACATTGGTTGTGGCAGAAAATTATTATATTCAAGCCAACACTATTATCTTAAGTTCGATTCATTGGGAGAGTGTATCCACTTTCTTCTTCAAAAGCCTTTAAATAAAATGGGGTCTTTCGTACTTTATAAAATCGACAAACAGTTTTTAAGGGTGCGATTTCGTCGTGCCCCTATATAATTTTCGAAGTACAGCAAAACACACCACTCAGCCAAAATGGTGTGTTTATATCCACTTCTTTTCAGCTAACTTCAAAATTACTTGCACTCCACCTTTTCATACCCAAACCGCTCAAGAAACTCATTGTAGGCTTCCATTCTCCCAAGGATTTTCCCTTTCTCAAGTTCATTCATGTTATTCTGCAGAAGCTTGCAATTCTCCTCCGCTCTTGTTTTCACATAGGAAGCGATGGCGCTTTCATTAAATGTATTCATATTGATCACCTCTCCTTAATAAGGAAAGTACCCCGCTGCCCTCTTTGACAAACTATTATTAGCACATTCAAAAAAGCCCCTCACCTGTTTAAAAGGCAAAGGGCTCAGAGCTTACTTCTTCCAATTTTTCTGAATAAATTCTTCTCTTCCAGACTCTTCTCTTTCTTGCTTATACTTCTGCGGATTTTTAGCATAAAACTTTTGATGATATTCTTCTGCAGGGTAAAAAGGAGCTGCAGGCAGGATTTCAGTGACAGCCGGATTTTTAAAGCGGCCGCTTTCGTCAATTTCCTGCTTTGTCTTTTCTGCTTTTTGCTTTTGTTCTTCGGTGTGATAAAAAATAGCTGTGCGGTACTGGCTTCCTCTATCAAAGAACTGTCCGCCGTCATCAGTCGGATCAATTTGCGGCCAATACAGCCCGAGCAGTCTTTCATATGAAAATACTTCAGGTTCAAAGGTAATTTCTACAGCTTCGCGATGGCCTGTCTCACCTGTCTTAATTTGTTCATAAGAAGGGTTTTCCAAGGTTCCGCCTGTATAGCCTGAAACAACCTCAATGATTCCAGGCTGCTCGTCAAACGGCTTGACCATACACCAGAAACACCCTCCGGCAAACGTTGCTTTTTCTCTCTTATTCATGCATGACACCTCTATTTTCTAAATAAGAAACAGCAGGAGCAATCGCTGCGCCTGCCATTCATTTTGGATTATTCGCCTTTAGCTACTTCTTCAATGATAGCCACAACGAGTTCAGCTGTTTTCACAAGCTCTTCTATCGGCATCTTTTCATTTGTTGTATGAATATCTTCGTATCCTACTGCCAAATTCACGGTTGGAATGTCAAATCCGGCAATCACATTGGCATCACTGCCTCCGCCGCTTGTTTGAAGCTCGCTTGTGCGTCCGATTGCTGCAGCCGCTTTTTTAGCGACTTCAACAACATGATCACCCTCGCCGAATTTAAATCCTGGATACATCACTTCAATATCCACTTCAGCTCGTCCGCCCATTTCAGCAGCAGCGCTCTCAAAAGCTTCTTTCATTTTCGCCACTTGAGCTTCCATTTTTTCAGGAACCAAAGATCTTGCTTCAGCTAAGATATTCACATGATCGCAAACGATGTTAGTTTGCGTGCCTCCTTCAAAACGGCCAATATTAGCTGTTGTTTCTTGATCAATTCTGCCTAAAGGCATTTTTGCTATCGCTTTGGCTGCAATGGTAATCGCAGATACACCTTTTTCAGGAGCGACACCGGCATGAGCCGTTTTGCCAAAGATGGCTGCTTTTACTTTAGCCTGTGTTGGAGCTGCTACAATGATTGTGCCAACTTTGCCATCACTGTCTAATGCATAACCGAATTTTGCTGTGATTTGAGAACCATCTAAAGCTTTTGCGCCTACAAGGCCAGATTCTTCACCTGCGGTAATAATAAATTCGATTTTTCCATGTGCGATGTTATTTTCCTTTAAAACGCGGACGGCTTCAAGCATCGCGGATAAACCAGTTTTATCATCAGCACCTAAAATCGTTGTTCCATCTGTCACGATGTAATCATCTTTAATGGAAGGCTTAATGCCTTTTCCAGGAACAACTGTATCCATATGTGACGTAAAGTAAATTGGATCTACTCCGTCCTTTACAGCTTCCAGAGTACAAATTAGATTTCCTGCTCCGTGTCCAGTGACGCCAGTTGTATCATCTTCCACTACATGAACTCCAAGTGCTGAGAACTTTTCTTTTAAAACTTTTGCTATTTCTGTTTCGAATTTCGTTTCTGAATCAATTTGCACAAGCTCCAGAAATTCATTCACTAAGCGTTCTTGATTAACCATATGTATTTCCTCCATAAATTGTATTAAAGCGGAATGTTTCCATGTTTTTTGACAGGTCTTTGCTCCTGCTTTGTCCGCAGCATTTCAAGCGCCTGAATCAATTTGATTCTTGTATCCCGCGGATCAATGACATCATCGACCATGCCCTGACTTGCAGCAACATACGGATTTGCAAATTTCTCCCTGTATTCTTCAATTTTATTTGCTCTTGTTTCCTCAGGATTATCACTGTTTTCAATTTCTTTAGCGAAAATGATATTCGCAGCACCCTGAGGGCCCATTACAGCAATCTCGGCATTAGGCCATGCAAACACAAGATCCGCTCCGATGGATTTGCTGTTCAGTGCAACATATGCTCCGCCGTAGGCTTTTCGCAAAATAACCGTCAATTTAGGAACAGTTGCTTCTGAATAGGCATATAAAATTTTTGCTCCGTGTCTGATGATTCCCCCGTGCTCCTGCTTAATTCCCGGGAAAAATCCCGTTACATCTTCAAATGTAATAATCGGAATCTGGAAAGAATCACAAAAACGGATGAACCTGGAAGCTTTATCTGAAGAATCAATATCCAGTCCGCCCGCCATATACTTTGGCTGATTGCAGACAAGTCCTACGACTTCTCCTTTTATTCTTGCAAAACCGACGACAATATTTTTTGCAAAGTCCTTTTGCACCTCATAAAAAGAATCGGCATCAGCCACTTCTTGAATCACCACTCGAACATCATAAGGCCTGAGAGCATCAAATGGAATGCAGTCTGTCAGATTCGGACGATAATCTGAATCATCTTCGAATGGCAAAATCTGTGCTTTTACCTGATTATTCTGCGGCAAATAAGTGATTAATTTTCGAACTTGAGAAAGCACCTCTTCTTCTGTTTCGCCAGAAAAATGGGCATTTCCGCTGATTGTATTATGTACTTTAGCTCCGCCTAGATCTTCGGAACTGATTTTTTCGCCTGTTACGGTTTCGATCACTTTAGGCCCTGTTATAAACATTTGACTCGTTTTCTCGACCATAAAGACAAAGTCTGTAATGGCAGGAGAATAGACGGCACCGCCTGCACAAGGACCAAGGATAACCGAAATTTGCGGTATAACGCCTGAATAGATGGTATTGCGGTAAAATATCTGCCCATATCCATCTAATGATACCACACCTTCCTGAATTCTAGCACCTCCGGAGTCGTTGAGGCCAATGAAAGGCGTTCCGCTTTTCGCGGCAAGATCCATGACTGCAGCAATTTTTTTGGCATGCATTTCTCCAAGTGCTCCTCCAAAAACGGTAAAATCCTGTGAGAATAAGTAGATTGGCCGCCCATGGACTTTGCCGTAGCCTGTGACAACTCCGTCTCCAGGTCCTTTTTTCCCGCTAAGGCCAAAGTCATTGCAGCGGTGCTCAATAAAAGGATTCATCTCTACAAAAGTTCCTTCATCTACTAATAGATCAATTCGTTCTCTCGCTGTCAGCTTTCCTTTTTCATGCTGTTTTTCAATGCGTTCATCTCCGCCGCCCATTTCCACTTCACGCCTTCGATCATACAGTTCATTTATTTTTTCGAAAATATCTATGCTCATCGAACATTACCTTCTCTCTTTTCACATAGTTCCACTAATACTCCATTTGCAGCTTTAGGATGCAAAAAAGCGATGGAAGCGCCGCCTGCACCGCTCCTTGGAGTTTCATCAATCATTTTCACTCCATTATTCCGTAAATCTTCGATCCGTTTCTTTATATCATCCACTCCTAAAGCCAAATGATGTATGCCCTCTCCCCGTTTTTCAATAAATTTGGCTACAGCACTGTCCTCTGAAGTGGGCTCAAGCAATTCAATTTTCGTCTCGCCGATTTTCAAAAAAGCGACTTTCACCTTTTGCTCTTCCACGTGCTCAATACCCTGAAGCTGTAATCCGAGAGTCTTCTCATAAAACGGAAGCACCTCAGAAATGGAACGCACCGCTACCCCTATGTGATCTACCTTTTTAATCATCTCTTCCCTCCTCTTGTTGAAAACGCTTAACTATTATGAACATGACTTACTTCTTTATTTACTGTCAATATTCCTGCTGTTTCGACTAAAATGTGCAATTTTGTTCATACTCCTCCCTTGTCCAGTCTAATTATACACGTTAAAATATAGACAGAATCCTATATAGGAGTGAAGATAATGTCTAAAAGATTTCAAAAAGTAATTGTTTATTTGATGCTTGCTGTAATGATTGCAACAACATTGCTTGCTGGGATGAGCATGTGGTTTTAATAAGAAATGCGGAGCCGGCTGTTTAGCCCCGAAAGGCAGATAAGAATCCGGCAGTGAAGGCGCTTTTTGCCTTTGCTGACGGATTTGTTCTGTAACGGAACCGGCTGATGACCGGCATCTTATACTAAAAAAGGTGATTCCCTTATTGGGAAACACCTTTTTTCATTGCGCCTTTTTCAGCAGCTATTTTTTCAAACGGCTTATTGTTTTTTGTAATAAATACCTTTGTGCCGATTGGAATATGTTCAAACAGAATTTCTACTTCCTCATTATACATACGCACACAACCCTGGGTCACAAAGGAACCAATTGAATCTTCATTATTCGTTCCATGAATGCCATACGTTCTGCCATCAGAATTTTCTGCATCGAATCCGATCCACCTGGTCCCAAGCGGGTTTTTAGGATCGCCGCCCGGAATATTCTTTTTTCGGTAATACGGATCTGCCGCTTTCACAGTGATCGTGAATTCTCCTTCTGGTGTAAGCTCTTCATTCTTGCCTGTAGCAACGTCAAAGATTTTCATAACCTGACCATTATCTATATATGCAAGTTCGTTCGACTGCTTATTGATAATGACATATGGATCCCCGACAGATGGATTTTCTCCGAGCGGCCAAAGCGGAGAGAGAAACAAGATGGAAAGAAGCAATACTTTCATGATGAATCATCCTTTTTTCTTTATGTTGCACTGGAAGGATGAAATTCATGCTCTGCAGATATGCCTTTAAACTGACTTTTTATGACAAGATACTGCTCCATTTCCCGTACAAAGTGCAGAAGAGCGGCTCTTGCTTCAAACTCTTCCCGGGTTTCAGGAAGCGGCATTTCTTCAAAACTTTTTCTCATATGATGAAGTTTGACTAAAAACTTGTGTGCCGTATTACCAGGGTGTATCGCTTCTCTGACTTCCTGAATAAATTCAGCGATAATTTCGGCCTGATCAACCGTTACATTCACGGAAGTAATAATCGGAAGGACCCGTTCGATAATTTCAAATTGTTTTTCCCTCATTTTAAAATAGTGGTAATAGAGATTTTCATGTCTCATAAAATGGTTTTCGACATCTCTGAATGCCAGAGTTTTGGCTTCGTTTATTAAGAGAGCGGTCTCCGTTATTTCTTTTCCGTCCCATGAACTATCGTTTGATAGTAAATACTCTTCAATTTCCAGAAAGATCTTCGAAAGATTATCTTCAATTTTCAGCTGATATTCTTTCAGCTTTTTATCAACACTCGGCATATAAAGGTTCATAATCAGGGCAACCCCTATCCCGGTTGAGATAAGCGCGATTTCATTCAAAACAAGACTGAACGTAATATGTGAGGATGTGTATAAGTGCAAAATGATAACTGAACTGGTCACAATCCCTTCTTTTGCATGGACAATTACTGTCACAGGAATAAAAAACAGTAAAAGAAGACCGATAACAAAAGGATAATAGCCAATTCCTTCAAAGAAGACAAATGAAAAGAGAATGGCAATTAAACAAGCAAAAAATCTTGCCCAGGAAGTCTGCAATGATTTCTTCTTTGTTACCTGAATACAGAGAATCGTCAGTATCCCGGCTGATGCGAAATTATCGAGCTGAAACAGCTGCGCCAGACTGATGGCAATCGCTGCTCCCAATGCAGTTTTAAGTGTGCGGTATCCGATTTTAAACATTTTCTTGCCCCTTGCTTCATTATTCTGTTTGTTAGTGTAACCAAAAAGAAGAATGATTTTTGAATAAGTCTTATGTGTGCTGCTGCGGTTTTTAAAAGAACCGCTAATTTAATGGTGTTTCTTTTCAAATTAATATGTATAAATGATTATGGCCAAACCTTTTAAAAAACCAAAAAGAAAAAGATGATCATCATGATCATCTTTCACTTTAGGATTATAGCATTTTTTCAAGGAAAATTTGTGCACGTTTCGTTTTAGGATTTGTAAAAAATTCCTTAGGCGGTGCATCTTCAACTAAAATGCCCTCATCCAAAAAGAGGACTCTGTCTGCTACTTCTCTTGCAAATCCCATTTCATGGGTTACAATCGCCATCGTCATACCGGAGAACGCAAGATTTTTCATAACCTCCAATACTTCCTTTACCATCTCTGGATCAAGAGCAGAGGTAGGTTCATCAAACAGCATAACCTCGGGGTTCATTGCAAGCGCCCTTGCAATCGCAACCCGTTGCTTTTGTCCGCCTGATAACCTGCTTGGATATTCATGAGCTTTTTCAGCAAGACCGACTTTCTTTAAAAGTTCGTGCCCCTGTGCTTCTGCTTCCTTTTTGGAAGTTCCCTTAACCGTTAATGGTGCGTATGTTAAGTTTTCCAAAACGGTTTTGTGAGGAAAAAGATGAAAATGCTGAAAAACCATTCCGACATTTTGACGAACTTTATTGATATCTGTTTTTGGATTTGTAATATCATGATCTTTAATCCAGACATGTCCGTCTGTTGGATCTTCCAAACGATTCAAACAGCGCAGAAAGGTAGATTTCCCTGAGCCTGATGGCCCGATAATCGCGACAACCTCTTTTTCAGCAATTGATGTGGTAATTCCTTTAAGCACTTCTAATTTACCAAATGACTTATGAAGATTTTCTACTTTAATCACTGCGCGCCATTCTCCTTTCAACGAGTTTGCCAAGGAGCGTTAAGATGATAACCATGACATAATAGATTAAACCCGCAATTAAGATCGGTTCAAAATAACGGTATGTTTGTCCTCCGACAATATACGAACTTCTCATGATATCCTGTACGCCAATGATGGTTACAATCGCAGATTCCTTAGTGAGCGTAATGAATTCATTCATCAGTGCAGGAAGAATATTTTTGATGGCCTGAGGAAAAATGATATCTTTCATCATTTTTGAATAAGGAACACCTAGAGCCATTGCAGCTTCGCGCTGCCCTTTATCAATTGCCATGATGCCTGCTCTGATAACCTCAGAAATGTATGCGCCTGAATTCAGGGCAAATGTTGCAACTGCTGCTGGATAAGGATCAATCTCAAAGCCAAGTATTTGCGGTGCACCATAATAAATGATTAATAATTGCAAGATGAGCGGCGTGCCGCGAAAAACGGATGTATATGCATCTGCAATCCACATCAGCGGCTTAATTCTGCTGATCTTAAGCAGTGCAAGAATGACAGCAAGAATAAATCCAATTAAAGCAGAAAGTCCTACAATTTTCAATGTAACAGGTATCCCCTGAAGAATAAAAGGTATGGAGGGTGCTATAGCCGGAAAATCCAGATTCATTTTTCATGACACTCCTTTCTGTATAAGGAAATAAGAAAAGCGCAATCGCCCGTTTAGCGCAGGCAGACAGATAAGGATCCGACAGAAAAGGCGCTTTTTGCCTTTCCTGTCGGATCCGTTCTGGCCGAGGAGCCTGAGCGTTGGAGCTAGACACCAATGCGCAAAAATTTTATACATTCTTATTTCTTAAAAAACGTTCAACACTCGTTCCGTTGAACGTTTTTTTAAGTTAACTTATTTTTCTTCTCCGCCGAACCATTTCACGACTAATTTTTCAAGCTCGCCGTTTTCTTTCATTTTCTGAAGCTCTTTGTTGAATTCTTCTGCATACTTGCTGTCTTTAGGGAAAGCAATCGCAGAACCTGCTTCTTCTGTTTCACCGTCTTCAATTGTCACGCCTTCTAGCTCTTTATCCTTTTCAAAATAGCCTTTTGCTACTGTGTCTTCAATAATCGCTGCATCAAAACGGCCTGATTTCATTTCTTGAATCAGTTCAGGAATTCTGTTGCGGTTTTCAACTTTGATGTTTACCTCTTTAGCGATTTCCTCCGCTTTGCCTTCTTGGATTGAAGCAAGCTGAACGCCCACTGTCTTTCCTTCTAAATCTTCAACAGATTTAATGCCGCTGCCTTTTGGAGAGACGATCATATGTTTAGCTGTATAGTATACATCTGAGAAATCCACGCTTTTTTTTCGTTCTTCCGTTGGTGTCATCCCTGCTAAAACAATATCAGCCTTGTTAGCCTGAAGTGCTGGGATTAAACCAGTGAAATCCATGTCCTGAACTTCAATTTCATAACCAAGCTCTTTGCCGATTGCTTTGGCAAGGTCGATGTCAAATCCAATGATTTCACTTCCTTTAGCAGTGTCAATGTACTCAAAAGGAGGATAATCTGCCGATGTTGCCATTTTTAATACTTTTTTCTCTTCTCCAGATCCATTGTCTGAAGATCCGCATGCAGCTAGAACTCCAATCACTAAAATCGAAATCACAAATAATAATAGCTTCTTCATTTTCTTCCCCCTGTAATTTTCTTAAAATTCTAAATTTATTAATATTATCTTCTATAGAATAATATTTTACAAGTGTTTTTTTACGAATAAATATCCGAATAAATGTATTTTAACACATACTTATAAATATGCAATATATAGATTAATAATTTATTTTTATGCAAAAATATTATATTGGAAAAGAATGTTAAACTTTTCGGAAATATAAAAAACCACAAAAAAAACTGCCGTAAAAACGGCAGTTTAGATTTCTTCGCAATGCTGATCAAAAGCTTCTTGAAGCTTTGCTACAACACTCATTGGATCGTGTCCTTCAATTTCATGGCGCTCAACCATAGCTACAAGCTTGCCGTCTTTTAACAGGGCAAACGATGGTGAAGAAGGCGGATAACCAGTGAAATGCTCTCTTGCATATGCAGTTGCATCTTTATCCTGTCCTGCAAACACAGTGACAAGACGGTCAGGTCTTTTATCATAATGAACAGAGTGAGCAGCTGCAGGTCTTGCAATACCGCCTGCACAGCCGCATACTGAGTTGACCATCACAAGAGTTGTTCCTTCTTGCTTAAATGTTTCTTCCACCTCTTCAGGTGTAGTTAATTCTGTATATCCTGCAGCCGTGATTTCTTTTCTTGCTTGTGCGACTACATCATTCATAAACATATTAAAATCGATATTCACGTTATAACCTCTCCTTTACTAACAATACATACAGTTTACCAAGAGTTGCGGCAAATGACCACTGAAATGCGGAACCGACTGTTCAGACCCGACAGACAGATAAGAATTCACCCGAAAAGTCCGGGTTTGACTTTTTGGGGGAATTTGTTCTGGCCGAGGGGCTAGGAGGTGGAGCTGGACACCACTGAAATGCTGAACCGCTTGTTTAGCGCATGAAGATAGATAAATTTTGTCTTCGGGAGAAAAACGGCACTTATCTGCTTAAAAAAGCAGAGATCAGCTCTTTTACACTGCCTGAAACCGGACGCTTTCCTTCCACCACATCTTTTTCATAGCTCTGCATATTGCCTTTTATATAAGTATGCTGAAAAAAATGATGCTTCAGCTGTTCTTCAATCATCTCATAGAGCCATTCCTTCTGCTGAAGCTTCCTTCTGCCATCGAACATTCCGCTTTCTTTTGTTTTCTGTGCAAAAACATTGATTGTCTCCCATATTTCCTGTATTCCTGTTTCATGGAGGGCAGAAGCAGTCACTGCTTTCGTTTCCCAGCCTTGTGTATAGGATTTTAGAAAATGAAGAATATGATTGTACTCATGTTCCGCTTTTTTTGCATGATCACGATTATCTCCATCAGCTTTGTTGACGACCACGAGATCGGGAAGCTCCATAATTCCTTTTTTCATCGTCTGCAGCTCATCTCCGGCACCGGTCAAAACCAATAAAAGGAAAAAATCAACCATGCCTCTTATGGCAAACTCACCCTGTCCGACACCAACAGTTTCAACAAGGATCACATCGTACCCTGCGGCCTCGCAAACAATGATGGATTCCCTTGTTTTCCTCGTGACGCCTCCAAGTATTCCGCTTGATGGAGAAGGTCTGATAAAGGCATCCGGATTGCGTGAGAGCCTTTCCATTCTCGTTTTATCTCCCAGTATACTTCCTTTTGAAACTTGGCTGCTCGGATCGACAGCAAGTACAGCCACTTTATGTCCGAGGCTGCACAAATACGTCCCGAAAGAATCAATGAAAGTGCTCTTTCCTGCACCAGGAACCCCTGTTATCCCGATTCGTATCGAAGAAGTCTCTTTTTGCTGGAGCTCTTCAATCATTTGCTGCGCTTTTTCAAAATGCTTTTCGGCATTGCTTTCCACTAGAGTAATAGCCTGGGCAACAGCCACTCTGTCGCCATTCAGAACACCTTCAATATAGTACTCTGCACTCTTTTCCATACTTCCCGCTTTTTTACGCTTTTGAGGACTTCCTGTCATTCCTCTGCATCCTCATAGCCAAGTCTTTCGTAAATCTTCTCAAGCATAACTTTTGCTGCATTCGGAATAACAGTACCTGGTCCAAATATAGCAGAAGCCCCGCTGTTTAATAAAAATTCATAATCCTGATATGGAATAACTCCTCCGACAATAACGACAATGTCTTCTCTGCCAAGTGCCTTCAATTCTTTTATCAATTGCGGAAGAAGGGTTTTGTGGCCTGCTGCAAGAGAACTCATGCCGACAATATGAACATCATTTTCAACTGCCTGGGCAGCTGTTTCCGCCGGTGTTTGAAATAATGGACCGATATCCACATCAAAACCAAGATCTGCATATGCCGTTGCCACAACCTTTGCACCGCGGTCATGACCATCCTGTCCCATCTTGGCGATTAAGATGCGGGGTCTTCTTCCTTCCAGCTCGGAAAATTCATCCGTCATTCTTCTTACACTTTCGATTTCTTCTTCATTAGAAAATTCAGAGCTGTACACGCCGCTGATGGAACGGATCACTGCCTGATGCCGTTTGGATGCCTTTTCAACCGCATCAGAAATTTCGCCTAAAGTTGCTCTTGCTCTAGCTGCCTCAACAGCAAGCGCAAGCAAATTCCCTTCTCCGCTTCTGACAGCCTCTGTTAATGCTTCAAGTGTCAGGTCCACTCTGCCCTGATCACGTGCCTCTCTCAAAGTCTGAAGCCTTTCAATCTGTTTTCTTCTTACGATTGTGTTATCTATATTCAAAATTTCAATCGGGTCCTCTTCCTCCACTTGAAATTTATTGACGCCTATAATTGTTTCCGTTCCCGAATCTATCTTAGCCTGCCGTTTAGCTGCCGCTTCTTCAATTTTCATTTTAGGAAGCCCTGTTTCAATCGCCTTTGCCATTCCTCCAAGGTTTTCCACCTCTTCAATATGCGCCCATGCCTTATCCATCAGCTGTTTTGTAAGAGATTCTACATAATAAGAACCCCCCCATGGATCGATCACATCGCAGATACCGGTTTCCTGCTGCAAATAAAGCTGAGTGTTTCTGGCAATGCGTGCTGAAAAATCAGTTGGAAGTGCGATGGCTTCATCCAGTGCATTTGTATGCAGTGACTGGGTGTGGCCCATAACAGCAGCATGTGCTTCAATGCATGTTCTGACAACATTGTTAAACGGATCCTGTGCTGTCAAACTCCAGCCTGAAGTTTGGGAATGTGTTCTGAGAGCCAGTGATTTAGGGTTTCCAGGATTAAATTCTTTGACAATTTTGGCCCACATTAGCCTTGCCGCCCTCATCTTTGCAACTTCCATAAAATAATTCATGCCGATTGCCCAAAAAAAGGAAAGTCTCGGAGCGAATTCATCAATATCAAGGCCTGCTTTTAACCCTGTCCGGATATATTCAAGTCCGTCAGCCAATGTATAAGCAAGCTCGATATCCGCTGTGGCACCCGCTTCCTGCATATGATAGCCGGAAATACTGATGCTGTTGAATTTAGGCATATATTTCGCCGTATATTCAAAAATATCCCCGATAATCCTCATTGATGTTTCTGGAGGATAAATGTATGTATTCCGGACCATATATTCTTTTAAAATGTCATTTTGAATCGTGCCTGCCAGTTTATCCTTAGAAACTCCCTGTTCCTCAGCCGTCACAATATAAAAGGCCATGATTGGCAGAACAGCTCCGTTCATCGTCATTGATACTGACATTTGATCCAGCGGAATCTCATCAAAAAGGATTTTCATATCAAGAATGGAGTCAATAGCTACGCCTGCTTTCCCTACATCCCCTTCAACTCGCGGGTGATCAGAATCGTATCCTCTGTGGGTCGCGAGATCAAAAGCAACGGATAAACCCTTTTGTCCCATGGCTAAATTCCGTCGGTAGAAAGCATTGCTGTCTTCTGCGGTTGAAAAACCGGCATACTGCCTGATTGTCCAGGGTCTGTTCACATACATGGTTGAGTAAGGCCCTCTAAGAAAAGGCGCAATGCCCGGATAGCTGTCCAAATAAGGCATATTTTTTCGGTCTTCTGAAGTATAAGAAGCTTTTAAGGGAATCCCTTCATTCGATTGAAAAGATTCGGCAGCGTGAACGTTTTCCTGATTTTTTTCGGCAGAACTGCCGCTGATCAATTCTACATTCGCAAGATTAATTCGAGTCATATTACGATACCCCCAATTGAAGCTGCAATTTTTTTAAGAAGGCATAAACATCCATTCCGTGATAGATGCATTCATGAATGCCGCGCTGTTCAAGTTTATCTTTATCAAGCCGTCCCGCTGCATAAACGCTTGCGCCTTGCAATCCCTTTATGAAATCAAGCGATTCGTACGCCTCATCTTTCCCGCATACGATGATAGGCTTGTCCGGCCATTCCAGCTGATCAGCTTTCAAAATCACAGTCTCTATACCACCTGCAGAAAGCATGCCTGTTACAAAATCAAGCCGCGGTTTATATTCAAGCAGCTTTCCAAGCACTATGACTCCAACTTTTGGATAGTTCCCGAATTTGCTTTTGTATCTAGCTGAATCAGCCCTGAGTCCTTCAAATTGTTCAGCAAGCCTCATTGATAACAGATGAGTCAATTCGTCATTTGACTTGTCACCTATTAATCCTGCATTTATTTCACTTGCTTTTACCGTTTTTGCGTCTTTCATCCATTCTTTCAATGAGGCGTCGCGGCCAGTCCCGCCCGCTTCTGTAATTGGAATTTGCCCTTCAGTTTTTCGGATTTCTAGTTCAGGCTCCTGCAAATTCGCATAATGGTTCGTTCCAATCAGCTGCACCTTTCGTTTACTGACATCTTCCAGTCTTAGCGCCAGAAGAGTACGCAATTTTTCCTGAATATAATTTTGCCTTGCTGCCTGCACGAATCCGCCCATCGTTTCAATCGACTGAATTTCCTTCCAGGCAAGTTCCGCAAGCTCAGCAGTGATCTCTTCAATGTACCATGAGCCTCCTGCAGGGTCAGCAACTTTAGACAGAAGACTTTCTTCTTTCAAAATAAAGTGAGTATTTCTTGCAATTCTGTCTCCTGTTTTGCTGACGTCACCAAGCACTTCATCAAAAGGTGCAATCGTTAAGCTGGTCACCCCGCCGATAGCAGCTGAAAATGCTTCTGTAGTTGCTCTCAGCATATTTACGTGCAAATCATGCTTTGTCTTATTGAATGTTGATGCAGCGGCATGCAAAACAAGAGGATAACGATCCGCACTTGCCCCAAATGCTGTCAGGATGGTTGTCCATATTTTTTTAGCCGCTCTGAATTTAGCAATCTCCATAAAAAAATTAGATCCGGCAGAGAACGTAAAACCGACCCTGTCAGCAAACTGGTCGATCCAAAAGCCACGTTCTTTTAATGCATTTAATAACTCAATTGCATTAGAAAACGTATATGCCAGCTCTTCTTTTGCAGATCCGCCTGCATTGTAGAAAATTTCACCATTAAATAAAACAGCTCTTACATTAGGCAAATTTTCCTGATCCAGTATTTCGATCATTTCCGCCAGCCATTCTATTTTCTTCGTTGAAGAAACAAGGTCCGATCCGCTAATCCATTCACCGTATGGATCAAAAGCGAACGAGCCTTTACAATCTTTATTTTTCAAATACGTTATAAACAATGGGAAGAATCCGATATTGCCCTGCAATGAGATATGGAATTCTGTTTGTTCCAAGTCGATGCCATCGAATGCTGTGCAAATGTCCTGATAGGTTTCCAAATACCTAATGTCTTCTAAGTGAATGATATCCTGGCCCCGCTGCATGGTTTGCCGAATTTCTTCATTTAACTGTTCTGGTGTTTTTGAGCGCTGAAGTTTTTGGCTGACAGACCAATCATTTCTTTTCTGGACAGCGGTGCCCATATTTTCCCCGCTGGATTGCGTATTGTGCTCAGTATATAATGGATTTAGAGTAATGCCTTCATATGTTTTTTTGGAAAGACTTTGAATGCTTTTCCCCTTTAAAGCTTTCTCGGCCTCTTCCACCCACATTTGTTCGGATGCTTTTTCAAAATCATTTATTTCATGATTGATTCTTTGCTTCATACTCCCGCTTCCCGGATAGGAAGCCCACCCCCTTGACGCAAAAGAATGCGTTTACATTTTTGAAAATAGTAAAAACTTAATCTATTTCATTTTATTATACCTTTACGCAATCAGCAATTCTATTTCAATAATGAAACCTTAAAGCTCATTTAGACGTATTTATCTAAAAAATGTTTCAATTATATTAAGAGAGGTTAATTTAAAGATGAAGAGAAAATTCGGAGAAAAAAAGAAACGCAAAAAACGGGGGAATTGGTTAGTCGACACTTTACTTGAGTGTATCGGCTTGATTGAATATCTTATCCTTCTTCCGTTTAGAATTCTCATTTTCACTATAAAGTCCTTAATCAATTTATTTAATTTTTAATCCTATTCTGCAAACTCATAAGGGGTTTTTTTATGGCGAAATATAAAAAAGGCATGCTGATCTATAATGGAAATGCCGGCCAGAAGGATGCTGAAAAAACACTTGGCATCTGTGTTCCGATTATTTCTCTGCATGTGGAACAGCTCTTGCTGCTTCAAACATCAAAACCTCTGGATGCACAGGAATACTGCAGGTCGCACGGTGAGAACATGGACATCGTGATTATACTGGGCGGAGATGGCACGGTACATGAGTGTATAAACGGACTTGGCGGACTGATTCAAAGACCGGTTATCGCCATTTTGCCCGGCGGAACATGCAACGACTTTTCAAGAACACTCGGCATTCCGCAAAATTTAAAGAAAGCCACTGAATCATTATTTGCAGGTGAAATCCGCGGAACAGACGCTGCAGAAACCAGCGAAGGATACTTCCTCAATTTTTGGGGCATCGGCCTTGTTGCGGAAACATCTGAAAATATTAATGACACCGAAAAAGCACTGCTCGGAAAAGTCAGCTATTTTCTAAGCGCGTTTCGAACGATTAAATCCATGAAGCCCTTTCACTTCAGACTGAAGCTTGATGACACCTGGATTGAAGAAGAAGCGATTATGGTGCTGATTGCCAATGGCAAAATCATCGGCACAAATGTGCTGCCTCATCCTGATATCAAAATCGATGACGGCCTTGCCGATATTTTCATTATTAAAGAAGCCAGTTTTTCACTTATTAAAGAAGTGATGACAATGAAAGATAACATTGAATGGAATCATATAGATTCTCAGCTGATGCACTATCAGGCAAGCAGCATGCAAATTGAAACAAAAGAAGAAATGAGCGTCGATACAGACGGCGAAGTTTATTCAAAAACACCAGAAACCATCACGATCTTACATAACCACTTTCAAATGCTTTCTCCTAAGGAGCAAATATAATAAAAAGCCATCACATGACAAAAAGTGATGGCTTTTTTACTTATTGTTAAGGAAATTATAAAAGGTAAAAAGTTGTGGATATATAAATAAAGTTATCTGCGGTAAGCGTAAGCGTCTAGATCCTCGGTAAACGAATCCGCCAAAAAAGTCGGAACCCGGACTTTTCTGTCGGATTCTTATCTGCCTGCCTGCGCGGGCCTTGGCATTTCCGCTTTTGTTCTTAATAAACAGAAGTCGTTTCTTTTGACGTATTCTCTAAAATTTCTTTTACTCTGGCCAGGAATCTGCCGCACACTAAACCGTCAAGCACACGATGATCAAGAGACATGCATAGATTCACCATATCGCGTACCGCGATCATACCGTTGTTCATCACAACTGGACGTTTTACGATGGATTCCACCTGAAGAATGGCAGCCTGCGGGTAGTTGATGATCCCCATAGACTGTACAGATCCAAATGAACCTGTATTGTTTACTGTAAAGGTGCCGCCTTTCATTTCATCTGCAGTTAACTTCCCAGCACGGACCTTGCCTGCAAGTTCAGAAATTTCACGGGCTATGCCTTTGATTGTTTTTTCATCAGCATGTTTAATCACGGGAACATACAAAGCATCTTCTGTTGCAACCGCGATTGAGATATTGATGTCTTTCTTTTGAATAATGCTCTCGCCTGCCCACATTGAATTGATCTGCGGGAATTCTTTTAATGCTTGAGCGACAGCTTTGACGAAAAATGCAAAGAATGTAAGATTAAATCCTTCTTTTTGCTTGAATTCATTCTTGATTGTATTGCGGTATTCAACCAGATTGGTTGCATCCACTTCAATCATCGTCCAGGCATGAGGTGCCTCATGCTTGCTTCGCAGCATGTTAGAAGCAATCGCTTTGCGGATGCCGGTAACAGGAATTTCAATATCTCCCGGCTGTGCAGAAACAGATGCAGCAGGTGCTGATTGTGCAGTTTTCTGCGGTGCAGCTGCTGGTGCAGTTTGCTGTACGTCTGCTTTAGCTGGTGATTCTTGTGCAGCAGCATTTCCTTTGTCCGCTGATGAAGGGATATTTCCGCTCTCAATGATTTGCTGCAGGTCTTTTCTTGTAATTCTTCCGCCGGCGCCTGTACCTGCAACCTGTTCAAGATCGATGTCGTTTTCCTGTGCTAAGCGCAGGACAGCAGGAGAATATCGTTTCTTGTTTGATTGGTCTGTTTGCTCTGCAGGTTCTGCTTTTTGCATTTCCTCTGAAGCCGATGAAACTGGTGCGATTGATGCTTTAGCATCTTCGCTTTCACCGCCGACTTCAACTTTACAAATAATTTCGCCGACAGCGAGCGTATCACCTTCATCTGCAACCAATTCTTTGATTACGCCTGTAAATGAAGATGGAACTTCTGCATTTACTTTATCTGTCATAACCTCAGCAATCGGATCGTATTTGTTTACAGTATCACCGACTGATACAAGCCATTTGCTGATGGTGCCTTCCGTTACACTTTCCCCAAGCTGGGGCATTGTCATCTGTTCAACTGCCATGTCTGTTCCCTCCTCAAATGAAAATCTTCTTTAAAATTCAGCAAGCTTCCGCATAGCCGCTTCTACTTTATCTGGATTGATCATAAAATATTTTTCCATTGTTGGAGCATATGGCATTGCCGGCACATCAGGCCCTGCAAGACGCATGATTGGAGCATCCAAATCAAATAGGCAGTTTTCAGCGATGATGGCTGACACTTCGCTCATGATGCTTCCTTCTTTGTTGTCTTCTGTAAGCAGCATCACTTTTCCTGTTTTAGAAGCAGCTTCAATAATTGCTTCTTTATCAAGCGGATATACTGTGCGCAAATCAAGAATATGCGCTGAAATGCCATCCTGTGCAAGTTTTTCTGCAGCTTGGAGTGCAAAATGCACGCACAGGCCGTAAGTGATGATTGTAAGATCTTCACCTTCACGCTTCACATCGGCTTTTCCGATCGGCAGTACATAATCATCGTCAGGAACCTCGCCTTTGATGAGGCGGTATGCTCTTTTATGTTCAAAAAACAGAACTGGATCATCGTCTCTAATTGCAGCCTTTAAGAGTCCTTTTACATCATAAGGAGTTGAAGGCATCACAATTTTAAGACCAGGCTGATTGGCAAATAAAGCTTCGACCGATTGAGAGTGATAGAGAGCTCCATGTACGCCTCCTCCATAAGGAGCACGGATCGTAATCGGACAATTCCAATCATTGTTTGAACGATAGCGGATTTTGGCAGCCTCTGAAACGATTTGATTGACTGCAGGCATGATAAAGTCCGCAAATTGCATTTCTGCGATTGGTCTCATTCCGTACATGGCAGCGCCAATTCCCACACCTGCAATCGCTGATTCTGCAAGCGGAGTATCAATGACGCGCTCTTCTCCAAACTTGTCGTACAATCCGGCTGTTGCTTTAAAAACTCCGCCTTTTTTGCCTACATCTTCCCCAAGCACGAAAACTTTTGGATCACGTTCCATCTCTTCACGAATCGCCATCGTGACAGCTTCTATATAAGAAATGACTGGCATTGTTCTTCCCCCTTACTCTGCGTATACATATTTAAGTGCTGACTCTGCATCTGCATATGGAGCACTTTCAGCGTAATCTGTTGCTTCGTTTACAACCTTCATGATCCCGTCATGAATTTCTTTTTCCAACTCATCCGTCATGACGCCAGTTTCTTTTAAATAAGCGGCAAATTTTAAGATCGGATCATTCTTCTTAGCTTCTGAAACTTCTTCCTGCCCGCGATATGAACGATCATCGTCATCACTTGAGTGAGGAGTCAGACGGTATGAGATTGCTTCTATAAGTGTAGGACCCTCTCCGCGGCGGCCTCTGTCTGCAGCTTCTTTTACTGCCTGATACACTTCAAGCGGATCATTTCCATCCACTGTAAAGCCAGGCATTCCATAGCCAATCGCACGGTCTGAGATTTTCTCGCATGCAACTTGCTTTTCGTAGGGAACACTGATTGCATATTTATTATTTTCACACATGAAAATAACAGGCAGCTTATGTACTCCTGCAAAGTTTGCTCCTTCATGGAAATCTCCCTGGTTTGAAGAGCCTTCCCCAAACGTGACAAACGTGACAAGATCCTTTTTCTCCATTTTGCCCGCAAGAGCAATTCCAACCGCATGCGGCACTTGAGTTGTAACCGGTGATGAGCCTGTAACAATGCGATTTTCTTTTTGGCCAAAGTGACCGGGCATTTGGCGGCCTCCTGAGTTTGGATCTTCTGCTTTTGCAAATCCGGAAAGCATCAATTGCTTTGCAGTCATGCCAAACGCAAGCACAACACCCATATCACGGTAATAAGGAAGGGCATAGTCTTTTTTGCGGTCAAGTGCAAATGCAGCACCAACCTGAGCCGCTTCCTGTCCCTGACATGAAATCACGAATGGAATTTTCCCTGAACGGTTGAGCAGCCACATGCGTTCATCGATTTTGCGCGCCATGACCATTGTTTCATACATTTCAAGAACTTCTTGATCAGATAAACCAAGTGTTTTATGACGATTTTCAGCCATCATTTTGCCTCCTTAAAAATCAGTATGTAAGGGATATGTTCCCTTTAAGAATGAATTGCTTTCCCATCAACAGCAAGTGCCGCTTCACCTATTGCTTCAGACAGAGTTGGATGAGGATGAATGGTTTGTCCAATTTCCCACGGTGTTGCATCAAGCACCATCGCAAGCCCTGCTTCAGAAATCATATCAGTTACATGCGGTCCAATCATATGAACACCAAGGAGATCATCTGTTTTAGCATCGGCAATTAATTTGACAAACCCATCGGATTCCCCAAAAACAAGCGCTTTGCCGATCGCACGGAATGAAAATTTACCTGTTTTCACTTCATATCCCGCTTCTTTCGCTTCATCTTCTGTATAGCCGACACTTGCAATTTCAGGTGTGCTGTATACACATCTGGAAACTTTCTTATAGTCAATTGCAGAAGGAGTATGTCCGGCAATATGTTCAACTGCTGTAATGCCCTCATGTGAAGCCACATGCGCAAGCTGAAGTCCGCCAATAACGTCGCCAATCGCATAGATATGTGATTCTTTCGTCTGCATAAATTGATTGGTCTTAATGAAGCCATTTTCAAGCTGAATATCTGTATTTTCAATCCCGATGCCTTCAACATTTGCCTGACGTCCAACAGATACAAGAATTTTTTCAGCAGAGAATGTCTTCACTTCACCTTTATGCTCAGCACTGATAGAAACAGCTTCTCCTTTTTCAAGGGTTTCAGACAGAACTTTAGCCCCTGTTACAAGGTTAATGCCTTTTTTCTTAAGCAAGCGCTGCATTTCTTTGGATATTTCAGCATCTTCAGTAGGAAGGATACGGTCTGCGTACTCAAGGACAGTTACCTCAAGTCCAAAATCAGACAGCATGGATGCCCACTCTATTCCAATTACTCCACCGCCAACAATAATGATTGATTTAGGCAGCGATTCAAGCGCAAGTGCTTCATCTGACGTTAAAACAGATTCACCGTCAATTTCAAGGCCAGGCAGACTGCGCGGTCTTGACCCTGTAGAGACAATCACATTTTTAGGAATGAGCATTTCATTCTCTTCGCCGTTATTCATTTCAACAGAAATGGTTCCGGGCATTGGGGAGAAAATAGACGGACCCAAAATACGGCCTGTCCCTTCATAGACATCGATTTTTCCCTGCTTCATTAAATGCTGGACGCCTTTATGCAGGGCATCAATAATCGATTGTTTGCGCTCTTGAACCTTCGTGAAATCGAGCTCAACACCTGATGTAATGACGCCAAACTCTTCGCTTCTTTTCGCTGTAGCAAACACTTCCGCACTTCTAAGCAACGCTTTGCTTGGAATACACCCGGCATGAAGACAAGTGCCTCCTAGTTTTCCTTTTTCAACAATCGCTGTTTTTAAACCCAGCTGGCTTGCGCGAATCGCGGCTACATATCCGCCTGTTCCGCCGCCTACAATGACGAGATCATAATCTGTTGCCATGCTGATGCTCCTCTCTTTTAAACCTGGTTGTAGATCTTAGAATCCACTCTTTTATTCGGATATTCCTTGGCTTCTTCTTCCCCGCGGAGAACGCGAAGAGCCCCTTCAGTTAATGCCTGAAGTTCATTTTCACCCGGAAAGACATTCACATCTGCAATCCAATCAATGTAGGAAGAAATTTCTTTTACGAATTTTTTCCCGTAGGCAAGGCCTCCTGTAAGAATGATTGCATCTACTTTCCCTTTTAAAACAGCGCTTGCTGCACCGATTTCTTTGCCGATTTGATAGGCCATTGCATCAAATACAAGTTTAGCCTTTTGATCACCAGCAGAGATCATGCGTTCAACCTTCTGGCCGTCATTGGTGCCAAGATACCCGACCAGCCCGCCTTTTCCAACAAGCATTTTCATAACTTCCTCACGATAATAATCACCTGAATAACAGAGGTTCACCAGATCACCTGCAGGTACAGTGCCTGCCCGTTCAGGACTGAAAGGGCCATCTCCATGAAGTCCGTTGTTGACATCAATTACTTTTCCAAGCCTGTGTACGCCGACCGTGATTCCGCCGCCCATATGAGCCACAATCAGGTTCATTTCGCTGTATTTTTTGCCGTACTGCTGAGCAACTTTCCTTGCAACGGATTTTTGGTTTAAGGCATGAAAAATACTCTTTCGTTCGATGGATGGAACTCCGGATACTTTTGCAATCGTTTCCATTTCATCTACAACTACCGGATCCACAATGAAAGAAGGTATATTTAGCCCGCCGGCTATTTCAAATGCGATGATGCCTCCCAAATTTGAAGCGTGCTGTCCTGCAAAACCGATGCGGAGATCTTGCAGCATTTGTTCATTTACATGGTATGTTCCGCCCTCTATCGGACGAAGCAGTCCGCCTCTTCCGCATACCGCGCTTAATTTAGAGATGTTAATGCCTTCTTCATCCAGCGTTTCAAGTATTGTTTGTTTTCTGAATTCATACTGATCAATAACGCTGTTAAAAGCATTAATTTTATCTGCATCATGACGGATTGTTTTTTCAAAAATCGATCGTTCATTATCAAATACACCAATTTTCGTCGAGGTCGAACCCGGGTTTATGACGAGAATCCGATATTCTTTTTCTTGCAACTTCCAAAACCTCCAAATATGAGAAAGATCAGACAGCGCATCGACACGCTGCCTGCTTAACTCTTCTCAAAAAAATTGCCTATTAGCGGCGGCTTAAAATGTGATGTCCATTTTGCAGAAACTGACTGCGGGAATTTCTCATTCTTTCAATGCGCTCTTCCGCTAAACGATCAGCTGCCGCATATGTAGGGATGCCGTCGCGTTTTGCAATTTCAAATACACGTTCAATATTTTGATAAATGCCTTCTACTTTTTTCATCGCTCTTTCGCTGTTGTAGCCAAGCAGCTCATCCGCTACATTAATTACGCCTCCAGCATTAATGACATAGTCC
This sequence comes from Metabacillus idriensis, assembly GCF_009674765.1. Lineage (GTDB taxonomy): Bacteria > Bacillota > Bacilli > Bacillales > Bacillaceae > Bacillus_P > Bacillus_P idriensis. The sequence continues at coordinate 139,784 of NZ_WKKF01000005.1, forward strand.
GGTGCATAAGCAATTCCCATTTCATGTATCGTATCGCCATGACGAGTTTCTCTTAATTGGTTATTTGCAGCACCTGCAATGACCTTAGCTTTGATTTGCGGGATCGTATCGTCATTGATAGTAGCTCCAAGTGCACACGGTGCATAAATATCGCAGTCCACTCCGTAAATTTCATCTGGATCTACAGCTTTAGCTCCGAAAGCTTCAACAGCTCTTTGAACCGCTTCTTTATTAATATCCGTCACAATCAGCTGTGCGCCTTCTTCGTGCAAATGTCTGCAGAGGTTGAATGCAACGTTGCCGACACCTTGAACTGCAACAGTCTTGCCTTCTAATGAATCTGTGCCGAACGCAGCTTTTGCAGCAGCTTTCATTCCGCGGTATACGCCGAACGCCGTTACAGGAGACGGGTTTCCTGAAGATCCGAAAGCAGGTGAAATACCCGTTACATAATCTGTTTCTTCGTGGATCAAATCCATATCTTCAACAGTAGTGCCGACATCTTCAGCTGTAATATAACGGCCATTAAGTCCTTGAATGTAGCGGCCGAAAGCGCGGAACATTTCTTCGTTTTTATCTTTGCGGGGATCACCGATGATAACTGTTTTCCCTCCGCCAAGGTTTAATCCTGCAGCTGCATTTTTGTAAGTCATACCCTTGGCTAAGCGAAGAGCATCTTCAATTGCATCTGCTTCTGAAGCGTATGTCCACATGCGCGTGCCGCCAAGTGCAGGTCCTAAAGTTGTATCATGAATAGCGATAATAGCTTTCAGCCCTGATTGTTTATCTTGGCAAAATACCAATTGCTCATAATCATATTGTTCCATATATTTGAAAATTTCCATGTGTAATTCCTCCTAAAGTTCTTTTCATTTCATATCCGGTTTGTCTCTTAACTAGAACAAATCGCCAAAGCTAGCGAGTATAGCTTGCTTTCAGCTGAATCAGCACGGCTGGTTAAGACAATCGGGGCTTTTGCACCTGCAATGATGGCTCCTACTTTTGCATTAGCAAAATACATGAGCGATTTATATAAAACATTGCCAACTTCAATGGTTGGTACTAAAAGAATATCAGCCTGTCCTGCGACAACGCTTGTGATGCCTTTATGCTCTGCAGCTTCAAATGAAACAGCATTATCAAGTGCAAGCGGGCCATCAACGATACAATCTTTTATCTGCCCTCTTTTGTTCATTTGGCTGAGAGCAGCTGCATCGAGCGTCGCCTGCATGGAAGGATTTACAACTTCAACAGCTGCAAGGGGCGCTACTTTTGGAACATCTATCCCAATCTTCCTTGCTACCATGACAGAATTTACAAGAATCTGCTTTTTCTGCTCCAGATCTGGTGCAAGATTCATCGCTGCATCCGTTACAATCGTGTATCTGTCGTAGCCTGGCACTTCAAAAACCGCTACATGGGATAGAATTTTGCCCGTGCGAAGTCCATATTCCTTGTTTAAAACCGCTTTTAAAATAACGGCTGTAGGAACATTTCCTTTCATTAATACGTCCGCTTCATTTTGAAAGACAGCTTTAACAGCAAATTCTGAAGCTTGTTCAACGGATCTTGCATGCTTAATTGAAAACTTTTTAGCGTCAGCACTTCTTTCTTGAAGCATGATTTCAATTTCTTCTTTATTTCCGAACAAAATAAATTCGGCCAGTCCCCGTTCTGAAGCTTCCAAAACTGCTTCAAGCACTTCTGGATCTTCTGCAGAGGCCACTGCCACTGTTTTGTTCTCAAGCTGGGCTGCTTTTTCTAGCAGGTCTTCTAAGTTCATCGTGTTTTCAACCCCTTCAAGATGTAGTCACAGCACCCGTTATTTTATAATGCAAGAAGCGTGCCAACATAAAATCTTGTAAACGCTTCATCTCATCGAGCATAAAACATGCAATTTGTTTCATACCATGCAATATATTGCGTGCATTACTTTGCAAGATTGTATTTTTCTATTTTATAATACAGGTTTCTTAGCGAAATACCTAATGAAAGGGCGGTTTTTGTCCGATTAAAATGATGCTTGTTCAATGCTTCTCTTATTAATACTTCTTCTAGCTGTTCGATTGATTCTGCAAGAGTCTGATTGCCGCTGCCTTCTATAGAATAGGCTATTACCCCGGACTTTTTTTCATCATCCTGTGCGAGTTCCGGCAAATGCTGAGCAGTAATTTCGGTTTCATTGTATTTCATAAAAATCATGGCTCTTCCTAGAACATTCTCAAGCTCCCTTACATTACCAGGCCAGCTGTGCGCAACAAGCATGCTTAAAGCTGATTCTTCAATTCCTTCAATACTTCTGCCATAGTCCTGATTCAGTTTTCTGATAAGATGCTCAGCAAGCATAGGAATATCACTTTTCCGGTTCCTGAGCGGCGGGATCGAAATTGGATAACGATTTAACCGGTAATACAAATCTTCACGGAATGTGCCGTCTGCCATAGCCTTTTCAATATTAATATTTGTTGCAGCGATAACTCTTACATTAATTGGAATGGTTTTCGTTGAACCAACGCGGACAATTTCTTTTTCCTGCAGCACACGGAGCAATTTTGCCTGTACATTTGCCGAAAGCTCGCCAATTTCATCAAGAAAAATGCTCCCTTTGTTGGCTTCTTCAAAAAAACCTCTTTTTCCGCCCCTCTTCGCTCCTGAAAAAGCCCCTTCTTCATAGCCGAACAGCTCGCTTTCAAGCAGCGTTTCTGAAATAGCCGCACAATTCACACGGATAAACTTGTTATACTTCCGGTCGCTTGCATTATGGATTGCATGGGCGAATAATTCTTTTCCTGTCCCTGATTCCCCTCTTAATAGAACAGTCGCAGGTGTTTTAGCCCCTAGCTTCGCTTGTTCAATCGCAAGCTTGATCTCTTCGCTTCCCCCGATAATATCTTCAAAGGCATACTTCGCTTCAAGTGTTCTGATGATTTGTCTGGCTCTGTGCAATTCTGTCGTTAAAGTCTGAATCTCGGACACATCATGAATAATGCCCACACTTCCTTTTAGTTTTCCATCAACAATGATCGGAGCTACATTTACAATGACGTCTTTCTTGCCAGGGCCAACCTTCATCCGCACACCTCTGACAGGTCTTCTCGTTTCAAGAACCTTCATATGCATGCTTTCACCCTCAGATATATCAGCCGTCGCAGGCTTTCCCAGCACTTGTTCTTCAGTCAGGCCAGTCATCCTTGAATAAGCAGGATTAATCAAAATCCCTCTTCCTTCTTCATCTACAACAGTTATGGCCTCGTCAGATGATTGAATGATGGCTTGAAGAAGCGTTTGAATTTCCTTTAAGTTTGTCATTTCTTCTGCAAGGTTCACAATATCGGTAATATCTTTAAACAAGGAAAGGGCACCGAGCAGTGTTCCCGAGTCATCAAAGATCGGGATTCTTGTTGTAATAATTTTAAGGCCATTTTCAAGTACCTGTTCCTGATTCATTTCCACTTCTTTTGTTTTCAGGATTCTTGGAAGCTTGCTTGAAGGAATCATCTCTTCAATAAGACGTCCAATCACATTTCCCTTTTTTAACCCTGTCATCCGCTCTGCTGTTTTATTGAAAAGAATCAGCCGTTCCTTATCATCGATGACGATCATGCCGTCATTCGTTGAATCAAAAATGGTTTCATGCTTATGTGTAATATCTTTTAACGCTGTAATTAAATCCTCTTTCTGATTGATCAGATTGGAAATAATGTGAGCGACAGTCCCTGGGATAATGACCGTATTTCTGCTTCTGCACTGCAGCAGGTCCTCAAATACCTCATTGCTTCCAGTTGCCTCAATCACAATATTGATCTGATCGGAAAGCAGCGGCTTCCATTCAGAACTTGTCAAAATTCCAAGCTTTTTTGCAAGCTGCATGCCTGGCGCTTCCGGTTCAATGTCCACTACTGCCATAATTTCCATCGCTTTTATTTCCAAAAGCATTTTGAGGAGTGTTGTCCCGCCTTTTCCCGCACCTACCAGCAAGACCTTTTGCATAATGTTAACCCCTTACCGTTTTTTATATGTAAAATATGTATATGAATGATTTGTGCAAAATTTTGCACGGTTTTATCATATCATTTTTTGTTCACTTGACAAATTGTTTTTTTCGTTGAACAATTTAAACAGACAAAGGGGAAAGGAATAAAAAAATGATACGAATTTTCGCTTTATTAATCATGGTGATTCCCGGAGTTTTGGCCGGCTACGGCATTAAATTAATGCGTGATATGCTCTTTGGAATTCTTCAAGCTCCTTTTTCAAACCTGGGTCTGCAATTCACTGCCGGGCTGCTTTTATTTATAGGCGGATTAAGTTTTGTCGCAGGATTTATTTTTTACCGTGACCGCAAACGAAATAAAGTGCAGAAAAAATTCCAGAAAAATAAAAGAACCCCGTTAGTTTAAGTTAAACGGGGTCAAATTATTTCTTTTTTTAGCAATAGGGCCTTTTCGGGGTAATCCGTGAAAAATCCTGCACACTCTGATCTGAAAAGCATTCGCATTGTTGTGTCATCGTTGACTGTAAACGGACGCACCTGGATTCCATTAGCCTGAGATTGAAAGATCACCTGCTGATCAGCTGCATAATGGATAGGATGAATTCCGCTGGCTGAAAGTGTTTTGGCATAATTCCAAGGTTCAAATAACCTCTCGCTTATAAGGGCTGCGGTTTCAAGTTCAGTTGAGATACTGCGGCATCTCATCAGACTGTCATGATTAAAAGATGAGAGAATGACGCGATTTTGCATGTTATGAGTGAAAATCTGCTGTATGACTTTTTCTTCAAGGTTTTCATATTGAATCCGATCATTTTTCAGTTCGATATTCACCAGAAAATTTGAAGTTCCGCTCCATGAAAGCACTTCTTCAAGAGATGGGATACCTGCTATTCCTGTGTATTCAGGAAAGCGGCAGCATGCATCCAATGTTTTAAGCTGCGAAAAAGTTAAGTCTTTCACAAAACCATTGCCATTCGTTGTACGATCAACCGTTTCATCATGAATAACAACTGGAACTCCGTCCTTGGAAAGATGAACATCCAATTCAATTCCATCGGCACCAAAATCAATTGCCGCCTTAAAAGAAGGCATCGTATTTTCAGGATATGTACCTGCAGCACCTCGGTGCCCGAATATTTTGGTCATGAGCATCACCTGTTTCCAGTATTTTTTAGAAAGGAGCATATAAGAGCTATGAGACCACTTCCAATATCCGCTGAAACAGCGATAAAGCTTTCAGAGGAACTAAACGTGCCGATTGAACAAATCATGCATATGCCCCAGCATATCCTTCTTGCTAAGCTTGCTGAAATGCAGAATAAAAAAGACAAAGAAGAGCAGTAAACAGCAAAGAACCCAATTTTCACTTGATTGGGTTCTTTTTTATGATCCTGCCTCTAAGATTCTAGCTCTCTCAAGAAGCTTTATGCTCTAAACGCAATTTGTCAGCGACCATTGCGATGAATTCTGAATTTGTCGGTTTCGCTTTAGACATGCTTACTGTATATCCGAATAAAGAGGAAATCGATTCAATATTCCCGCGGCTCCACGCTACTTCAATTGCATGGCGGATCGCACGCTCGACACGGCTTGCTGTCGTGTTATATTTTTTGGCGATATCAGGATACAGCACTTTTGTAATGGATCCAAGCAATTCGATATCGTTATACACCATTGAAATGGCTTCTCTTAAATATAAATAGCCTTTTATGTGGGCAGGAACGCCAATTTCATGAATGATGCTCGTAATGTTCGCATCAAGGTTTCTTCCCTTATTTTCGGACTGGGATCTGAGAGAGGAGTTAGATCTTGAAAGAATCGGCGCTGCTGATTTTCCGCTTACTTGACGAATATGATTAACCAGGTTTTCCATATCAAAAGGTTTTAAGATGAAATAAGATGCACCAAGGTCAACTGCTTTCTTTGTCACATCTTCTTGCCCGAAAGCTGTAAGCATGATGACATTAGGCTGTTTGGATTTTTCCATCTCTCTCACCTTTTTCTAAAACAGCTAGTCCGTCCAGATGAGGCATGATAATGTCCAGAACCAAAACATCTGGATCTTTATCCTTTAACATATTCAGACACTCTTGTCCGTTGTAGGCAATACCAAGCACTTCCATGTCTTCCTGACTTGAAATAAATTCATCCAAAAGCCCCACTAGCTCCCGATTATCATCAACGACACACACTTTTATTTTCTTCAATTAAGCTTCCTCCTCAGTCTTCATTTCCCGCCTAAATCGATAGTATCTCTATACATCATTCTAAATGAGAATTTCGACAATGCAACAAAAATTCCTCTTATTTTTTTAAAAAATACCAAAAAAATGAAATATCTAAATTATTCTTCAATTTGCTCACGTTTTCGACGAGTTACGCTATTTTTCTTTTCCAAAGTTAAACAGTTTTGTCGAAAAATCTTCTTCCTTACATTTTACCTAAAATTAGACGATAAATAAAGTCAAAAAAAAATAGCTGTTAAGAAACTTGTCTCAACAGCTAATTCATCAGCTCGCTTTTTTTGCATCTTTATGATAGATATCAATACCTGCTTCACTCAGCATCCACTCGATATGAACACCATAACCTGACGTTGGGTCATTTACGAAAACATGTGTGACTGCTCCGATTACTTTCCCGTTTTGAATAATAGGACTTCCGCTCATCCCCTGAACAATACCTCCGGATTTCGCTAAAAGTGCCGGGTCGGTAATTTTAATGACCATCCCTTTTATCGCAGGAAATTTTTGAGGAGTTGAACTGACGATTTCAACATCAAATTCTTCTACTTTATCCTGGTCGACCACTGTCAAAATGTGAGCGGGACCTTCTTTTACTTCGTTTGATAATGCGATTGGCATTGGCTTATCGTAAAGTCCATTTGCCATGTCCTCATTTAGCTTCCCGAAGATTCCAAACGGGCTGTTCCTTGTAATATTGCCGATTACATGACGGTCGCTTGAAAATCTTGCCAGCTTTTCGCCAGGATTCCCGTTGCTTCCTTTTTCAATCGATGTCACTGTTGATCTTACGACTTGCCCATCCTGTACGACAATCGGCTTTTTCGTATCCATATCAGATATAACATGTCCAAGGGCGCCGTATTTTTTTGAATTTGGATCATAAAAAGTCATGGTCCCAATTCCTGCTGCGGAATCACGTATATATAAACCAATTCGGTATGCACGTTCATTTTCATCTTTCAAAGGAACTAATTTTGTTTCAATTTCTTGATTCTCTCTGGATATAACTAAATCAAGCGGTTTGCCTGTTTTTCCAGCTTCCTGTATAAACGGCGTTACATCACTCATGCTCTCGACTGTTGAGCCATTTATTTTCTTAATAATGTCTCCGACCCTAACACCTGCAATTTCGCCAGGTGACTTTTTGCCTTCTGCTGTTTTAATTTGATGATGACCTACAACAAGTACACCAAGCGTATTCAGTTTCACACCGATTGATTGACCGCCTGGAATGATTTTAAAATCTTCAAGCACTTTTACATCAACTTTTTTTATGGGAATTCCCGCTAAATCAAATACTATTTCACCAACTCCGCTTTGCTTTCCTTCGATCTGAAGGGATTCAGCACCGGTTTTAATTGAAAAAACCTGTTCTGAATCGCTGGCTTTGGCACCAGCCTGCAGAGATGTTTCCATTGATAATTGCTGATTTTCAAATACGGTTAAAGAATTTGGCAATTGAATGTATTCTTTAACAGGTTTTACAAATCCTAAACTCATTAAAGAAACAAGGAGAATACAACCAATTATTTTTCTAATTTTATCAAAGCCCAAATATACACACTCTCCTCGCTCCTTACACCACACCAATACATCGGCTACATTCATTAATTTTGCCTTCTGAAGGCGCATTTATAACTGATATTAAAAGAAAATGTTGCTGTTTTGATGTATAACGCATGTAATGCTCAGAAATAAGGAAGCGGATTGGTTAGTTGGCCGTGATAAATCGGCTATATGCTTGATTTGACGTAAAAAATCCAAAAAAAATACTGCCGGGGATGGCAGTATTTATAAGCTCTTGACCGTGTCAGCTAGAGCAAGCAGTTCTTTTGCGTGCTGTTTTGTTAAATCTGTTACTTCAACGCCGGCGATCATCCTGCCGACCTCTTTTATTTTTTCTTCTTCCAGAAGCGGTTTTACGCTTGTTTTGGTTCTTCCTTTAACCGTTTCTTTTGATATGAAAAGGTGTGTGTCTGCCATCGCAGCTACTTGTGGAAGATGCGTAATACAAAGGACCTGTGACCCGACAGAAACTTTGTAAATTTTTTCTGCAATCGCCTGTGCAACCCGTCCGCTTACACCTGTGTCCACCTCATCAAAAATAATGGATGTGACACCCTGGTGCTTTGAAAAGATGCTTTTCATGGCAAGCATAATCCTTGAAAGCTCTCCGCCGGAAGCAATTTTAGAGAGTGGTTTTAATGGTTCACCAGGATTGGTCGATAAGTAAAATTCCGTTTCATCCACGCCATTTTCTCCAAATTTAGCAGGTACACCATCAATTTGAGGCGCATCCTTGCTTCCTTCCCTTACGCCAAAAACAACCTCAAATTTTGTTTTTTCCATATACAATTCTTTCAACTCCCGCTGAATTTGCTTTGTCAGCTCAGCGGCGCTTTTTTTCCGGACGGCAGTCACGTTTTTTGCTTCAACGATCAGATCTTTCACCAGGCTGTCCAACTCGTTTTTCAGCTTGAACAAATGACTGTCTCGGTTTTGGATCGTATCAATTTCTTCTTCAATGGCCGCTGCGTATTCCAGGATTTCTTCTACATCCTGTCCGTATTTTCTCTTAAGATGAGTAATTTCCCCAAGTCGTGTTTCGATTTCATTCAATCGCTCAGGATCGAATTCCAATTGATCCAGCTCATTTCGAATCTGAAAAGATAAATCCTCTAGCATATAATAGCAGTTTGAAATGGTTTCGGACATTTCTTTCAGCGACTCATTTATTGCTGATACTTCTTCTAATTGACTCATGGAATGGCCAATATAATCGAGGCCTCTTTGCTCGCCGTGCAGTGAATTATAGCTATTTTGAAGTGATTCAAATATTTTTTCAAAGTTGGATATTTGGCTTTTTTCTTCCATCAGCCTCTCATCTTCTTTGATTTTTAAATCTGCTTTTTCAATTTCTTCAAGCTGAAACTGAATCAAGTCAAGCCTATGGGCCATTTCCTGTTCATTTTCAGACAGCTGTTTTATTTTTTTCACAAGCTTTGCGTATGTATCGTAAATTTCTCTGTATGAAGCAAGTGCATGATTGATTTTTCCCGAGCCGAACTGATCGAGAAGCTTCCAGTGGTTTTCCTCGTTCATGAGCTCCTGATTGTCATGCTGTCCATGAATATCAATAATCATTTGTCCGATTTCTCTAAGAATTCCAATGGTGACAAGCTTCCCGTTAATACGGCAGATGCTTTTTCCTGAGGATGAAATGTCGCGTCTTAAAACAATCATTCCGTCGCTCGTATCGATTCCAAAATCATTGCATCTGTCTATACAGGGGTGTTTTTCATCATCAAGTAAAAAAAGACCCTCTAATTCAGCACGTTTCTCTCCGTAACGAACAAATTCAGATGAGCCTCTTCCGCCGACAAGCAAATGGACGGCATCAATGATAATCGATTTACCTGCTCCGGTTTCTCCAGTTAAGACGGTCAGCCCTTTCTCAAAGGAAACCGTCAATGATTCAATAATTGCAAAGTTTTTTATTGAAAGTTCCGCTAACACAGCGCCGGATCCCCCCTTAAATATTTCGTTATTAAAGCATATCCAGAAAACGTTTCGAAATAATTGAAGTATCCTCAGGCGTACGGCAAATGATGAGAATCGTATCATCTCCGCATATAGTGCCCAGAATTTCATTCCAATCAAGATTATCAATTAATGCACCAATGGCATTAGCATTGCCAGGCAGCGTTTTCATGACGATGTTATGCCCTGCTGAATCAATTTTCACGAAGGCATCCATTAAAGCCCGCTTCAGCTTTTGCAGCGGATTAAAACGCTGATCTGCAGGAAGACTGTATTTGTACCTGCCGTCAAGCATAGGCACTTTCACTAAATGAAGCTCTTTAATATCTCTTGAAACAGTGGCCTGTGTCACGTTGAAGGCAGCTTCCTTAAGCATGTCCACTAACTCATCCTGAGTTTCAATTTCATTATGAGTAATCAGCTCGCGGATTTTTATGTGTCTTTGACCTTTATTCATTAGGCACCCCTTGTTAACTGTATGTTTATACTGAATATGTTATATGATATTTTAATAAAAGTACACGTTTTTGTCGAAGTGTATGTTCTTATTTTAATCAAAACAAACAGGAATAATAGCTGCTCTATTATTCCTGTTCCGATTTTTTGCTTTTTAGTTCATTATGGGCTTTTTCAACCACGCTGTCGATTGTATCCGGAAACCTCATGCTTCCGGGGGCATCTGATCCGTTCCAGAGCAGATGAAGCAGAAATTCAATATTGCCGTCTCCTCCCGTTATAGGAGAAAAAGACAGATTGCAGCAGTCATACCCTTCTTTTAGCGCAAAGTCAGTAATATACTCCAATACCAATTTATGCGTTTTTGGCTCCCTGACAATCCCCTTTTTCCCCACAAGCTCCCTGCCTGCTTCAAACTGCGGTTTAACAAGCGCGATGCAGTCACCGCCGGCAACTAGAATCTTTTTAAGTGCCGGCAGAATTAATTTCAGTGAAATAAATGAAACATCTATCGAAGCAATTTCAGGCAGCCCTTCTGAAAAATCAGCTGGCGTTGAATATCTGAAATTTGTCCGTTCCATGACAACAACCCGTTCATCCTGGCGGAGTTTCCATGCAAGCTGGTTATAGCCAACATCAAGGGCATATGACAGCTTGGCCCCATTCTGGAGGGCGCAATCCGTAAATCCTCCTGTTGAAGAGCCTATGTCGAGGAGAATTTTATTTTCAACTGAAAGATCAAATTCTTTTAATGCTTTTTCAAGTTTCAAACCTCCGCGGCTTACATATCGCAGCATATTTCCCTTAATCGTAAGATTTAAAGCAGGATCTACTTTCTCGCCCGGTTTTTCAACTCTTTCTTCGTTTGCATAGACGAGCCCTGCCATAATGGCACGCTTCGCTTTTTCTCTCGTTTCAATCAGCCCTCTTTCAACGAGGAGGATATCAATTCTTTCTTTTTTCGAACTCATTCATTAAACCCTTTTCTCTTTCGGTTTTGATATGCTTAAAATCCGTTCCTCTGCGTGAAAAGCCGTTAATCCTATTTCTTCAAGCAATTTATTTACGCTGCCGTGTTCAATAAAACGGTCAGGAATGCCCATTCGGTCTATAACGGCATCTGAATGGCCATGCTCATGAGCAAATTCAAGCACCGCACTGCCGAATCCGCCTTGCAGAACAGCCTCTTCAATTGTAAGCACAGGAATTTTTTCAGCAAAGATTTCTGAAAGCAGTGCCTCATCAAGAGGTTTGATGAACCTTGCATTCACCACACGGACTGAAATATCTTTTTTCGCAAGACTTTCCGCAGCCTTCATAGCCATTTCAATCGTTGTGCCGAAAGTCAGGATAACAGCATCTGTACCCTCTCTGATTACTTCCCATGTTCCGATTGGGATTTCTTTCAGCTCGTCATCCATTTTCACGCCAATTCCATTTCCTCTAGGATAACGCAGTGCGATTGGTCCATCATTATATTTTAAAGCAGTATAGACTAAATGCTGTCCTTCATTTTCATCTTTAGGCATCATGACTACCATGTTCGGCAAATGCCTCAAGAACGCGATATCAAAAACACCCTGATGTGTCTCACCATCAGCACCAACTAATCCTGATCGGTCAATTCCGATGAAAACATTGAGGTTTTGACGGCATATGTCATGAACGACTTGATCGTATGCACGCTGAAGGAATGTTGAATAGATGGCCAGAAACGGTTTCATATCCTGTGTGGCAAGTCCGGCTGCCACTGTAGTTGCATGCTGTTCTGCAATTCCGACATCAAACATCCGGTCAGGAAATTCGCTTGCAAAGCCTTCAAGTTTTGAACCGACAGGCATAGCCGGTGTAATGGCAACGATTCGATTGTCTTCCCGCGCCATTCTTCTGACGGTCTCGCTGACAAGACTGCTCCACGCAGGACCTGCGGTTTCACCCTTTACAAAATCGCCCGTTTCAATCTTATACGGTCCAGTTCCATGCCATGTTCCAATTTTATCTGTTTCAGCAGGCTGATATCCTTTGCCCTTTTTTGTAATGACATGTAAAAGAACAGGTCCTTTTGTTTTTTTAGCATACTGCAGATTCTCAAAAAGATCATCGTAATTATGGCCATCTACAGGGCCGAGATATGTAATTCCAAGCTCCTCAAAAAAGATGCCTGATACAAGCATATATTTTAAGCTGTCTTTTACACGTTCGGCAGTCGCTGCAAGCTTACCGCCAACAGCAGGTATTTTCTTCAGAAGATACTCAAGCTCATCTTTAACCCATTGATATTTTCCTGCAGTTCTTAATTTTCCAAGAACATTATGAAGAGCACCTACATTTGGTGCGATAGACATTTCATTATCATTCAAAATGATGATCATATCTTTTTGTTCGTGTCCGATATGATTAAGCGCTTCGAGAGCCATTCCTCCTGTCAAGGCGCCATCACCGATAATCGGCACGATATGATCTTTTGTCCCCTTTAAATCTCTTGCAATGACCATTCCCATTGCTGCAGATAAAGAAGTAGAACTGTGTCCTGTTTCCCAAACATCGTGCTCGCTTTCGTTGCGTTTAGGAAATCCGCACAGACCCTGATATTGCCTGATTGTATCGAATTCGCATGCCCGGCCAGTCAAAATTTTATGAACATACGATTGATGCCCCACATCCCACAGGAATTTATCATTTGGACTGTCAAATATTTTATGCAAAGCAATTGTCAGCTCAACAACGCCAAGATTAGGTCCGATATGACCGCCGCTGACAGAGAGCTTCTCGATTAAAAATTTGCGAATTTCGGCACTCAATTGCTCTAGTTCATTATTTGATAGCTTCTTAAGGAATGAAGGGTCTTTAATGGATAACAGATCCAAATGGATCACTCACTTTCAGTTCATTTTCTACATGGTTTATTTAGTGTTTAAAATAGCCGCTAACACAGCTGTGATAACGGCGACATTTGCAGCATTTCATGAAATTCTTTTTTCATCCTGATATCCCGCGCTGTATGGAATCGATATGTATAAAATATGGTGTAAGTATAACATACCGTAATAAAAACCTCAATTTGATGGTGTGCTATAACAGATTGAAGAGATATTGAGCAGAAGGTGAAACCGAATAGAGGTGAAAAAAACCGTTAAAATCAAAAACGTGACATTCAGCTGTCACGTTTTTGGTTTAATGATCTCTTGAAGCAATTAAGTCGCATAATTCCTCAAGCAAGCCTGAATGGATATTAATATCTGTCAGAATCGCTTTTGCATGGCTAATATGGTCTTCCAGTTTCTGTTTTGCACCATGTAAAGTAAGAAGTGACGGATAGGTCGTTTTTTGATTCGTTTCATCCGATCCGACAGGTTTTCCTATTTTAAACTGCTGGCCTTCAATATCTAAAATATCATCCTGAATTTGAAAGGCAATTCCGATATGATAAGCAAATTCACGAAGCTGAGCGATTTCCGCGCGTGAGGCATCAGCTAAGATTGCTCCCGCGATAATACTGAAAGCGAGTAATTTTGCCGTTTTATGTTCATGAATAGATTCCAGCTCTGAGAGGGTCAGGTTTTTCGCTTCTCCCTGCATGTCTGCCACCTGGCCCCCTACCATTCCTTCAATGCCTGCAGCTTTTACTAATTCACTGATCAGGGCAAGGCGCTTCTCTGCAGAAATGTCCTCCTGATCAGCAATCAATCCAAAGCTGTGCGTAAGTAGGCCGTCTCCTGCAAGAATGGCCAGTGCTTCTCCGAACACTTTATGATTTGTAGGCTTTCCTCTTCTTAAATCATCATCATCCATAGAAGGAAGATCATCATGAATAAGAGAATATGTATGAATCATTTCCACTGCGCAAGCAGCAGGGATTCCGATTTCTTCCTTCTTTCCGAAAGCATGCAGCACGGCGAACACTAAAGCAGGGCGAATTCTTTTGCCGCCCGCGCTAAGCGAGTAAATCATTGCCTCTTTAATAGAAGGAGGGGCAGAGAGCCTGCTGATGTATAAAGGCAGCTCTTCCTCAATTTTTACTTTTCTGGAAGAAAGAAAAATGTCAAGAGACAGCGTCATTACTCTTCCTCCTGCAGATCAAAAGGGGCAAGCTCTCCGTCTTCGCGGAGAATCTGGTCCATTTGCTTTTCAACCGTCTGCAGCTTATCATGGCAAAGTTTTGAAAGCTTCATTCCGTCCTGAAAATAAGCGATTGCTTTCTCAAGAGGCACATCGCCCTCTTCAAGCTTTTCGACTATTTGTTCGAGCTCTTCCATGGCTTGTTCAAAAGTAGCTTCTTTTTTCTCACTCATAAGCTTTTCGCTCCTCCACTCCTGTAACTTGGCAGATAACCTGCCCGTCCTGCATTTGAATGTGAAGATCATCACCTGTTTTGACTTGCGAGATGCTTTTCACAAGATTTTCATTCTGATAAGCAATGCTGTATCCCCGCTCCATTATTTTCAGCGGACTCAGTGCGTTCAGGCTTGCGGTCATTGACTGAAATTCCGCCTGTTTTTGACGCAGCAGAACGGACATATCCCTGTTCATTTTCTTGATCAATTGCTGATGCTTCTCTTTTTCACGGTGGATTTGTTCACGGGGATGCAGACGGGATAAACGATTTTTTAATTGATCATATTTGTCCTTTTTCAGCTGAATGGACCTGATGCTTTCTTTTTGCAGTGCTTCTACTAATTGATCGAGCTGCTGTTCCTTTTGCTGATACAGCTGCTTCGGATATTTAAAGGCATAAGACTTTTGATAATAAGCCAATTGCTCTTTTTTCGAAGAAATCTTTTCCTGCATTGCGCGCAGCAGACGGGTTTGCCGATTGGAAGTTCTCTCCAGAAGCTCTGCAAAATGCGGCACTGCAAGCTCTGCTGCTCCAGTTGGAGTAGGCGCCCTTAAATCTGCAACAAAATCTGCAATTGTATAATCCGTTTCATGTCCCACAGCTGAGATGACCGGAACCGCGGAATTGAATATTTCTCTAGCAACCATTTCTTCGTTAAAAGCCCATAATTCTTCGATCGATCCTCCGCCGCGGCCAACAATCAGCACGTCCAGATAGCCCAAGGCATTGGCCTGCTTAATCGCTCCAACAACAGACGGGCCAGCATGGATTCCCTGCACAAGTGCAGGGAGAATGATGACTTTAGCTGAAGGATAGCGGCGCTTGATTGTAATCAAAATATCCCGGATTGCAGCTCCTGTAGGCGAAGTAATGACACCTATTGCCTGAGGGTATTTTGGAATCGGCTGTTTATGCTTTTGATCAAACAGTCCTTCTTGTTCGAGTTTCTTTTTAAGTTCCTCATATGCAAGGTACAGACTTCCGATACCGTCAGGCTGCATTTCTTTCACGTACATTTGATAGCTGCCGCTCGGTTCATAAACAGAAATTTCACAGCGAAGCAGCACTTTCATGCCATTTTCAGGCTTGAATTTAAGCGATGAATTTTGGCCTGCAAACATAACGGCTGCAATCCGGGCACCTTCATCCTTTAATGTGAAATACATATGGCCTCGGCTGTGCATTTTAACATTTGAAAGTTCACCCTTCACCCAAATATCCTTCAGGTGGGGATCGACATCAAACTTTCGTTTAATATACTTTGTTAAGGCTGTAACTGTCACATACTTCATTTCACTCATCGCCAAAGACTCCTTTAAAGCTCTTTACTTACCTGCAGTCTTTCAGCGGAATTTCTTGCTGATTTTACTACATTGTGAGCAAGCATAGTAATCGTCATCGGACCTACCCCGCCCGGAACAGGAGTGATGTGGCTTGCTATTTGCTTTGCATCTTCAAAAACGACATCGCCGCACAGCTTCCCTGTCTCAAGCCTGTTGACACCAACATCGATTACAACAGCATTTTCTTTTATGTGCTCGCCTGTAATGAAATTAGCTCTGCCGACAGCTACAACTAAAATATCGGCTTGCTTTGTTACTTCTTTTAAATCCGGCGTTCTTGAATGACAATACGTAACGGTAGCATGCTCATTCAGAAGCAAGATGCCGACCGGTTTGCCTACGATATTGCTTCGTCCTACTACTACAACATGTTTACCCGCAATTTCAATATTTGCAGATTTTATCATTTCCACAATTCCAGCAGGTGTGCACGGCAAGAATGTATCTTCGCCGATCATCATTTGCCCGATATTAAGAGGATGAAATCCATCTACATCTTTTAAAGGAGAAATTTTTTCAATGACTGCTTTTTCTTGAATATGATCTGGCAATGGAAGCTGTACAAGGATGCCATGGCAGCTTTCATCATGATTATATTTCTCAATCACATCCAGAAGTTCTTTTTCTTCCATTGATTCAGGAAAATGTTCAAGCGTGAACGCCACGCCGATTTCTTCTGACGCTTTTTGTTTTCCTTTAATATAAGAAATAGATGCTGGATGATCGCCTACTAAAATTACGACAAGTCCGGGCACAACACCTTGCTGTTTTAATTCTTTCACTTCCTGTGCAAGCTGTTTGCGTTTTTCCTGAGCTAATTCTTTTCCGCTGATTATTGAAGCTGTCATTGTTTGTTCCTCCTCCGAGTATTGTGATTGGTTATTTATCAATCGTCTGTTTAATGTTTGAGAGGACACCATTAATAAACTTCGGTGATTGATCATCCCCAAAGGTTTTTGCGAGTTCAATTGCTTCATCAAGAGTTACATTGACTGGAATTTCTTCAATATACATCATTTCGTATACAGCGAGACGCAGTACAGATCGATCTACATTTGCAAGTCTCTCAAGTTTCCATTTCACTAAATGAGGTTTGATTTGTTCATCAATCTCTGCCATATGCTCAATTGTTCCAAGAACAAGAGCAGTCATAAACTCGTCAAGTTCTTCCCCGTCAAGCGCATGAGACATCGCTTCTTTAGGATCAATATCACTTACATCTATTTGAAAGAGTGCCTGCAGCGCTTTTTCTCTTGCTAATCTTCGTTTCATTTGTTCTTGCTCCTTTATGTACAAAAATGTCGAAATGTCATAAAAAGATAATACCATATTTCATGGACATAAGCACATCGTTAAAAACCTTTTCTGTCGAAATGACGAATAAAAAACTTCACATACAACTTAACATTCGTATTTAACCAAATGTTCAATCTATTTAGGTAAAAAAAAACCAAAGGAAGATCTCCTCTGGCTTTACATTTCCTGGTCGACTTCAATTTCCTGTGACTTTGTTTCAAATTGAATGCCCACTACATGAATATTAATTTCATTGATTTCAAGTGCTGTCATGTTGTATAAAGCCTGGCGCGTATTATCCTGAATGCGCTGAGCAACCGTAGGAATGGAAACTCCGAACATCATGACACAATATACATCAATCGTAATTCCGTCTTCTGAAAGATCAACTTTTACACCTTTGCCGTGATTTTTTTTCCCTAAACGCTCAACTACGCCAGATGCGAAGTTGCCGCGCATTTGGGCAACGCCTTCTACTTCAGAAGCTGCAATACCGGCAATAACCTCAATGACCTCAGGGGCAATTTCAACCTTGCCAAGACCATTTTCTTCATGAGTCATTTCAAGTAATTTGTTTTCTTTCAAGAATCAGCACCTCCATATATTTTTCAAGCTTCCATCACTTTATGGATTTCTAAAAATTTCGTATTAAACTCCCCAGATACAAACGTTTCATGCTCAAGCAGCTTTTGGTGAAAAGGAATCGTTGTATGAATTCCTTCAATCACAAATTCACCCAGGGCACGCTTCATTCTCGCAATTGCTTCTTCACGCGTAGCGCCGTATGTAATCAGTTTAGCAATCATCGAGTCATAGTATGGCGGAATTGTATAGCCCGGGTACACTGCAGAATCTACTCTAACACCCAGTCCGCCGGGCGGCAAGTACATCTCTATTTTTCCAGGTGACGGCATAAAATTCTTCTCTGGATTCTCTGCGTTGATCCGGCATTCGATGGCCCAGCCATTGAAAACAACATCTTCCTGCTTAACGGACAGGGCAGACCCTGAGGCTACTTTAATTTGTTCTTTAATCAAATCAATGCCTGTTACCATTTCAGTCACGGGATGCTCAACTTGAATACGTGTATTCATTTCCATGAAATAAAATTTATTTTCAAGATAATCAAAAATAAATTCTACTGTACCTGCTCCCGTATAGTTTACTGCTTCTGCTGCTTTAACAGCTGCTCTTCCCATCGTCTCGCGCATTTCCGCTGATAATGCCGGAGAAGGTGTTTCTTCAAGTAATTTTTGAAGACGGCGCTGAATTGAACAATCTCTTTCACCCAGGTGAATGACATTGCCCAGGGAATCAGCCATAACTTGAATTTCTACATGCCTGAAATCCTCAATGTACTTTTCAATATAGACTCCGGGATTTCCAAAAGCAGTTGCTGCTTCCTGCTGAGTAATTTGAATGCCTTTAATCAGCTCTTGTTCTGTTTTAGCGACCCGGATCCCTTTTCCGCCTCCGCCTGCTGTTGCTTTAATTATAACAGGATACCCGATATCATTTGCAAGCGAGACAGCGTCGCCTGAATCTTTAATAATTCCCTGTGAACCCGGAACAATCGGCACTCCCGCTTTTCTCATCGTTTCCCTTGCAACATCCTTTGTTCCCATTTTAGAAATGGCATCAGCGCTTGGTCCCACAAAGATGATGTTGCATTCCTGGCAAAGCTCTGCAAAGTCAGCATTTTCAGCTAAAAAACCGTAGCCGGGATGTATGGCTTCACTGCCGGTTAATTTCGCAACACTAATAATGTTCGTGAAATTCAAATAGCTGTCTTTTGAAGCTGTCGGACCGACACAATACGCTTCATCAGCCAGCTGAACATGCAATGAGTCCCTGTCTGCTTCTGAGAAGACTGCTACCGTCTCTATTCCAAGTTCTTTGCACGCCCGAATAATCCGAACCGCAATTTCTCCTCTGTTTGCTATAAGCAATTTCTTAATCATAGTTTCTCTCCTTACTCTGGTCTGACAAGGAATAATGGCTGACCGTATTCAACAAGCTGACCATTTTCAGCTAGAATCTCAACAATTTCCCCTTTTACTTCTGCTTCTATTTCATTAAACAATTTCATGGCTTCAACGATACAGACAACTGAATCAGATGTCACTTTTGATCCTACTTTTACATAGTCGTCTGTGTCCGGAGAAGATGCAGCATAAAACGTTCCAACCATAGGAGACGTGATTTTATGTAATGATTCCTCCTGAACAGGAGCTTCTGCTTCTTTCTTAGGCTGTTCTTTTACTTCCTGCATTGCTGCCACAGCCTGTGGAGCAGGGCTTTGGCTCTGTTCGACTGCTGCTACTGAAGTAACGCGATTTGCAGCTTTCTCTAATTCATCCAAACGTTTTTTCAATTTAATTTTTGAACCTTCATGTTCATAAGTAAATTCATCAATAGAAGACTGGTCAATGAGTTTGATCAGTTCTCTGATTTCTTGTATCTTCAACATCTGCTGGCACCCCTATTCAAATTCTTGATGATTTCTTGACCATCTTATTTGTTTTATAATCTAGTACTAAAACTTAGTCCTATTATACATCTTACGACAGGTCATGCATTAAATTCAATATTAATTCTTTCCTGAAGAAGAGGATCTTAATATGTAAGACTACTTTAAATTATAAGGTAAATCAAAAAAATATGAAACGTTTACACCAATTAAATAGAAAATCCCCGTGTGGCAGACACACAGGGAAGTTGCTGTTTATTGATTAGAAGGCTCCAATGTAACCGCTACATCTTTCATGCCTTTCATCTCACTGCTGACAAGCTGAATGATTTTGTTTGCTTCAGATGCTGAGCTCTCTTTTGCTTTCACCGTTACTTTCACTTTCTCTCCTTCGATGCGGACGAGAGCATCGTCATAGCCATTGGATTTAATGAACGTTTCAAGAATTTCCTCATTGGCCACCGCTTCATCAATCGCATTCATTTCATCTCTGGCTGCACTTTTTTCAGCGGCTGATACATCTTTGCTTGCCACGATATCCTCTAAGCTTTCTTTCCTAGCACTTCTTGTATCTTCAAGCTGCAGACGCATGGTAGCAAACAGCTCATCGTTTGAAACCGATACAACTGTTCCATCCTCAGCCTCCTCGATCGTAACTTCCCCTTTATCATTTTCCTTTTCTGTCTCTTTCACGGCTTCTGCTTTGTCACCTTTTTCAGCCTCTGCTCCAGTTAATGCCACATCGTTTTTCACTTCTTCGGGAGTTGTAATATAGTAGACTGACAGGACTACAACCAAACTTAACATCGTTAATAACCAAACCGTTTGTTTTTTCAGCATCATTCGTGAATCCTCCTTTATTTCCCTTTTTTAGCTGCAACTGCAACGCGGTGGCTCGGTACCCCAAGCACTCTCGTTACAGCTTCAACAATTGATTTTTTTATTTGAATGTTATCAGCACCCGCAGCTACAACAAGCACTCCCCTTATTTCCGGTTTCTTGGTCTGAAGGATGATTGGAGTTTCCTGCTCTCCCTTTCGGATAATGACAACGGATTCTTCTGTTGATCCATCTTCGACCGTCCTCTTCCCTCCCTGAGGATCAGTCTCTTCTGTCGTCTGGCTTTGTGACACGCTGTTTTTTTCAAGAATTTGCTCTGATGTGGCATCTACATTGACGACAACCATTGCATTCTCAATGCCAATCATTGAATCGAGCGCTTCTTTTAATTGATTCTCATATTCTTGCTCGTATTTATCGATAGACCCTGAACCCCCGCTTTCTTCAGAGGGTTTAAAGACATCGGCATCACCTGAAGCTGTTGATGTCAGACCGGAGACTTGCGACACCTTCGGCAAACTTGCCTCATTCGTGAAAAGGTTGCTGATCAGCATAAAACCAATTCCGATTGCCAAAACGATTAGTACATAGTGATACTTAGATGGTTTTTTGCCGTTTTCAATGTTTATCATGCTTTTTAGCTTCTCCAACAAATTCTTTGGATTACTCATCTGTGCTGCCCTCCCCTCCTTCCATTTTCAAGGAAATCTTATCAGGGTCAACTTCCCAGATACTTGCCAGGTACGATTTAATCTCTGATGCCTGCCTGATTTGATTTTCTTTTTCAGTCTCTTCTGTTTCCGCTGCACCAAGTAGAACTGGCTGAATGGTTTCAACCGCTTCGGATTCTGCTTCCTCTGCTTCAAGTATCACCTCTATGCCCTGCAGACTTTTTTGAATTTCTTCAAATGGTTCATCTACAGTTAGAGAGATATGTTTAATCGATACATCATAGCTTTGCACCAGCTCCTCTTTTGCCTGTGATTTTAATTGGACAGCCATGTTTTTTAAAATATATGCATCGTTGGAAGCTTGTATTTCTTTTTTTTGCAAATCAATCATTTTTTTTATCTCTTCTTCCTTTGTTGGAGATTCCATTTGAACATCTGATACAAGCGTATTGATGTCAGCTGATAATAATTTGAAGACCGGCGAGAGAATGATGACGATAAGCAGAAGACTGATGACCATTTTTGCGTACTTTTGCATGGCTGAATTCGGCAGCAGCAAATCAAGGATGACAGCAAGCATAATAAATAGAATGATATTCGCTATCCATTCTGTTAAAAAAGACATGCCTCATCCTCCTAACGAACCATCATGGTAATGTTTCCAGCAGCAATAATGACCGTAATACTTAAGAAAAACATCAAAGAAACAATGGCAAGTGCGGCAAAAATATAAATCACGCTTTTACTGATGATATCGAGGCACTTGATAATCGGTCCTCCGCCGAGCGGCTGCAGCAGGGCAGCCGTAAATTTATAGATAAAGGCAAGTGTCAAAACCTTTATCGCAGGAAACGCTGCGATAAAAAGCAGGATCGCGACGCCGATAATCCCGACTGTATTCTTTAAAAGGACTGAAGCACTGATGACTGTATCCGTTGCGTCGGTGAACATTCTGCCAAGCACCGGAATAAAGTTGCCTGTGACAAATTTAGCTGTTCGAATCGCCATACCGTCAGATACGGCTGCAGATGCTCCCTGAACAGAGATGACACCGAGAAAGACGGTTAAAAACGTTCCGAGAAGGCCAATACTTATATTGCGCAGCAGCTGTGCAAGCTGGGTCACTTTGTATTGATCTGTCAATGTACTTACGATGCTTAACAGAGCTGAGAGGAATAACAGCGGCAGAACGATTTTTTCAATCAATACCCCGCTTGTGTTCATAAGGAAGAGGATGACAGGATGGAAAAACGCTGCTGAGATTAGGCCGCCAGAAGCCGCCATGAGCGCAAGCAGCAGGGGAATCAGCGCCAAGATAAAACTTGTCATCGTCTGTATGGCTTCAACTGTGTATTCAATCGCTATGTGAAAACTATTAAGAGCGATAATCATCAGCACCATATAGACAAGCGCATATGCTACTTTGCTTACCGTACTTTGGCTGAATGCATCTTGAAGCAGCTGCAGAAGCATACTGAAAATCGTCAGCAGAATTAGAGTTCCGAGCAACTTGCCGTTTGCAATGATTTCATGAAAAATATATTTCAAAAACGCTTTTGACCATTCCTGGAAGGACAATTCCTTTTCTCCATTTAAAAATTGAAGCAAGCTTCCTTTTTGACTCTCTGGAAGATACCCTCCATACTCTGTCATAATGTCATCCCAGAATTTTTTGATTTCCTGAATTCCGAGCTTGTCTATTTGCTGATCAATTAAGTCCTGCTGCGGTGGAGGGGGAGAGGCTTGTACAATCACTGGAAAAGAAAAAAAGAAAAGAAAGAAGATGGCGATGATTCCTTTTTTCATTTTACTCACCCCTTAAAGCCTCGCTATTAAGCCGGTATTAATCCGATAATGGTTTCTATAATGACAGTTAATATCGGCACTGCCATGGCCAGAATCAAAATTTTTCCGCCAAGCTCAATTTTTGAGGCAATGGCGCCCTGTCCGGCATCTTTTGTAATCTGAGCTCCAAACTCTGCAATATAGGCGATTCCGATTATTTTTAAAATGGTTTCTACATACATCATATTAATATTTGCATTCAATGCTATTTTTTCAATCATCGTGATAATCTGTGAAACCTGATCGACCAGAAATAGAAAAATGACACAGCCGACAAAGACTACAAGCATAAAAGCATATGTCGGCTTTTGTTCTTTTACGATTAATGCTAGAAAAGTGGCCACTAAGCCAAGTCCGACAATCTGGATAATTTCAATCGCAGAGCCCCCCTATCCCTGAAAGAGGAAGACTGATTTTATTTTTTGGAACAGATCCTCAACTATGGAAGCAACCATGAACAGAATGTAGATAAATCCAAGCAATGTAACCCATTGTGCATATTCTTTCTTTCCCATTTGATCAAGTATCGTATGAAGAAATGCCACAACAATTCCAATTCCCGCTATCTGAAAAATGATATTCACATCTACTCCCATTACATGTAATCCTCCTGACTGCTACATCAATAAAATAACGAGCAATAATCCAGATAAAAAACCTAAGCTTTTCAGCATTGTTTCATAGCGGCTTTGTTTATCAAGAGCATCCGCTTCTTCTCGTTCAAGATGGGTTAAGGTCAGGCGAATATGTTTTTGCTGCGACACTATGTCGTGCTGTCCGAGCGTCTCTCCAAATTGCTTTAAAATTTCATATTCTCCCTGCTTAAATGCCGTCATCCGCCAAACTTCCTGCAGGCTATTTTCCCAGGCTGCCTTCACACTTGTATGCCCTGCGGACAGTCGTTTTGAAAACTCTTCAAAAAACCATGAGAGCGGCTTTGGCATCTGTTTTGACAAAGTGGCTGCTGCTTCTTTGAGAGGTGTGTGCGCATACATAATTTCTGCCTCAAGAGCCTGGAGAGCAACCTTTAGCTGCCTCAGCTGGCGAGGACGCTCACTTATATGCTTCGCCACTTCAAACCCTGTCCATGTAGTCGCTAGCAAAATAAATACAGCTCCAAGTATTTTTATCATGACGGTATACTCACTTCATTCCGTATCAGCCGTCTATCAGCATCCAATATTCTTTGAACTGTCCCAGGCCCATTCGTTCTTGAGAGTTCAATATACCGTTTAAAAATGCCATGCTCTGCCAAAGGCTTTATTGTCGGGCGTGAAATGAGGTCGTCAAGTGAATAGCCGTGCACAGAAATGAAAAGCCCTACTCCGGCATGAACGGCCTCTAAGATAGCTTCTGTATCTTCCATCCTGCCTGCTTCATCCACAACCAGAACATCCGGACTCATCGACCTGATCATCATCATCATTCCCTCTGCTTTCGGACAAGCATCAAGCACGTCCACTCTTTCCCCGAATTCATGCTGGGGAATTCCATTGATGCAGCCTGCAATTTCTGACCGCTCATCCACAATTCCTACTTTTACGGAAGGAATACTGCCTGTTCCTGTACTCATTACTCTTGCAAAATCACGAAGAAGAGTTGTTTTTCCTGTTTGAGGGGGACCAATAATCATTGTATTCATCCAGGCTTTATGATAGATGCTGGAAATAAAAGGTTCAGCAATGCCTTTTTTCTGTTTTGCCACACGAATATTAAAGGATGTTACATTTCGAATTGCTTTCACAGCGCCGTTTTCTGTAATAACACGGCCTGACAGTCCCACGCGGTGGCCGCCCTGTATCGTAATAAAACCTCGCTTCAGCTCCTCTTCAAGCGTATAGATGGAGTATTGGCTCAGCTCATTTAAAAGAGATATTCCGTCTTGATAAGTAGCCTCGCAAGGCAGAAAAAATGGTTCTCCTGCTATTACAATTTCTACTCTTTTCAAAATCCTGATTCGGATCTCTTCAATTTTTTCAAGCGCTTCCCGCGGCAGGTTCAGCACGTGTTTTCTTATAGTTTCAGGAAGCATCTCTGTAATCTCGTTCAACTGGCTTCCTCCTTGCATAGTCTCTTGATACTCTAATGTTTATGCAGGCTTGGACACAATATGACTTCTTATGTTACTTATAGACTCCAATTAATATAAAAGACACCCCGATTGCGATAAAAATCAGTTTTGCATATGAAAGCTGCTCTGCAATCTGAAAGATTCCTATTGTCATGGTTAAAATAAAAATAATCGGGCCAACAATGGCAAGCATGGAATTAATTAATACAGCTTTGCGCACATCGTTGAAGACGAGCATTAATATAGCTGCCGTCATTTCAATGCTTGCAGATAATAATCTTAATAGAGCCATTGATCTTACTGCCGGATCTAAATTAGCAAGGTAGTGTTTCATCTTGTCCTCCTCCGTGGTTATTACTAAAACCTATGAAGAATAAAGGATAAATAGACAAAAAGAATTCTTGACAGAATTTTCAGATTTAATAATAATAGGTAGAAAGGGGGATGTGTCATGGGATTTGGAGTGGAAGCTTATGAATTATATAACTATTTACAATGGTTCATTGGAATGATGATTTATATTTTCATACCGGCAGCACTTCTTTTCAGAGCGGGTAAAAAGAAAGAGGATAAGGGAAAAGTCTTCCAGACGCAGCCACTATTAGAGGATACAAAAAACTCCATCTGAAAAGATGGAGTTTTTGATGACTAAGCTCTTGAAACGTATGAGCTGTCAGTAGTATTAATAATAAGAACGTCTCCTTCATTTACAAAGAAAGGAACGTTTACAACCAGGCCAGTCTGCACTTTTGCAGGCTTCGTTCCGCCTGAAGCAGTATCGCCTTTGATGCCAGGCTCCGTCTCAATAACTTCGAGTTCAACTGTGTTTGGAAGTTCAACTCCAAGCGTTTCGCTTCCGAACATCATGATGGACACTTCCATGTTTTCTTTTAAGAACTTCAATTCGTATTCAATAGATGCTTCCGGAAGTTCCACTTGATCGTATGATTCATTATCCATGAATACATGCTGATCTCCATTTGCATAAAGATATTGCATTTTGCGGTTCTCAATTTGAGCTTTCGCAACTTTTTCACCAGCGCGGAATGTTTTTTCCTGAACAGCTCCTGTACGCAGGTTGCGAAGTTTAGAGCGTACAAATGCTGCTCCTTTACCTGGCTTTACGTGCTGGAAATCCATTACGCGCCAAATGCCATTATCTACTTCAATTGTTAAGCCTGTACGAAAATCATTAACTGAAATCATTTATGTTCCTCCTATGTAAATGCTGCTTTATTAACGTTCTGGAAGCTTTTATTATAAAATAATAAGCTCTTTTGGGGAGTGTGTTAGCGACTCATTACCGTCCTCTTTAACGACTGTATCATCCTCGATGCGGACCCCGCCAAGCTTTGGTATATAGATGCCAGGCTCGACAGTTACGATCATGCCCGGTTCAAGAACCGTTTCAGATTTGACAGACAGTGACGGCCCCTCATGAACTTCCATGCCGAGACCATGACCAGTTGAATGGCCGAAATATTCACCGTAGCCGTTTTCGGAAATATAGTCTCTTGTTAGAGCATCTGCTTCTTTTCCCGTCATTCCGGCTTTTATCCCATTCATTCCCCGCAGCTGTGCTTCGAGTACAATGGAATAAATCTTCTTCAGCTCATCACTTGGATCTCCCACCGCAATCGTTCTTGTAATATCTGAACAATATCCTTTGTAGTATGCACCAAAATCAAGTGTTAAAAAATCGCCTTTTTCAATTTCTTTTTCACTGGCTACACCGTGCGGCAGCGCAGAGCGATATCCTGATGCAGCAATAATATCGAATGAAGAAGAAACAGCGCCTTGTTTTCTCATGAAAAATTCAAGCTCATTTGCGACTTCAATTTCCTTCATACCCGGACGAATGACTGTCAAAATGTGCTTAAATGCAGCATCTGCAATCTCCGCAGCTTCCTTTAATATCTTAATCTCTGCTGCAGACTTAATCAAGCGTAACTTTTCTACAGCACCGGAGACGGGAACAAACTCAATCTCTTTTAATTCATCCTTATAAGCAGTGTATGAAGCGAAGGATAGATCATCCTGCTCAAAACCAAGACGTTTTATCGACATCTTAGCGGCTTGGGCTGCCACCTCTTCAAGAATCGGTCCTTTATGCTGAACAATCTCAAAACCCTCAATTTGTTTCGCTGCCTGCTCGGTGTATCTGAAATCTGTAATAAATACAGCATGCGAGTCAGTTATGACCGCAACACCGGAAGAGCCTGTAAAGCCTGTCATATAACGGCGGTTGTAGCTGCTCGTAATAAGAATCCCGTCCACATCAAGTTCTTTTAATCTGTTTCTCATTTTCTCAAGCTTCATCTTATTTCTCCCCCATCTTTTTATGTAATGCGAGTAAAGCATATTGATAACCCTCAAAACCAAGGCCGATAATTTGCCCTGCAGTTACAGGGGCCGTAACAGACTGATGCCTGAATGGTTCACGGCTATGTACATTAGATATATGAACCTCGATGACAGGCAGGGAAACGCTTGCAATTGCATCTCTTATGGCATAGCTGTAATGAGTAAAAGCCCCGGGGTTAAGCACAATTCCATCATACTGATCGTCTGCCTCATGAATCGCATCAATCAAGTCCCCTTCATGATTTGATTGAAAGCAGGTGATTTGAAATGCTTGATTTTCTGCAAATAACATTAATTCACGTTCTAAGTCTGTAAGCGTTTTGCTGCCATAAACATCAGGCTCCCGCAGACCAAGTCGATTGAGATTTGGACCATTAATAATCAAGAAATGCCGCATCATAAAAACTCCTTGCTTATATAATCTAAAAAAAATAGAATGTTCAATTTATGAACATTCTACCATAATCGCCGATTACTTTCCTTAATGTTGAGGTGACGCCTTCGCATTTTTTTTACTTAAGAGCTCGTTATGTTCAAAGGAAATGGTATAGCCGACAAATACTCCATATAAAATATAAAGACATATTGTCGTAACGGTAGTCAGCCGTTCAAGTTCAAAGACAGATTTTAAATTAGGAAAAATCGGATTTAAAAGGAAGAATACGAGCGCCCATAGCGAGAGACCAAAAGCAAGGCCAACAAACATGGATGAGAATCTCTTTAAAACAAGATAATACAAAAGCGCCGTACCGACGGAAAGAATGCCAATGCAGAATACTGAAACAAAGTTTCCTATGACGCCATTTTTCCATTCTCCTAAAATAAAGGGCTGAAGCAATAAATTCGGGCTAATTTCTGTTAGATTCAGGACATAAGCTAAATAACCGAGCAAACTCCAAATCACTCCGCCTGCAAAACCTGTAATCACCACTCTTCCTATAAAAGGAATCGATTCACCTGGCTTATCAGGATCATCTCTTTTTTCTCCGGCAGAATTAGATTGAAAATCATCTGTCATATGTACACCTCCTGCTCTTAGTATGTGCAGGAATTCTGCTCCCTCATTCAAAAAGGATACAAATCAGATGTCTAGCAAAGATCTGCGGGGTTATACTACTAAGAGTGAGACATCGCTTGTTCAGCACTGACAGTAAAATATAAGCTGATCTTTGTCTTAAGCTCTTTTCGTAAACTTTGTTGCTATTAGTCTAAATATTTGAACGCATAAGTGGATTGTAGCGGAAGGAACTTGACTCCTGCGGAAAATAGAGCAAAATGGGAGACCCCACAGGCAAAGCCGAGGAGGCTTCCATGCTCCCCGCGGAAAGCAAGTTCCTGGAGCGGAAAGGAACGGTCAACATTAATAATCGAAAACAATATCCTTTGCGAATACAGCAGCCTTGTCTTAAAATAGAAAAATTGATCACAATCTAAAAAGAATTAAATTCAACTGCCTAGAGGTTTATCCTGTTTTTATGTAGAATATAAACATAACATTCTCTGCAGCTTTGTTTAAAAACAGTCCAAAAAGAGAATAGATAGGTAGGTTGGTGAAAAATGTCAAAGCAGAATAAGCCTGCATATGGCGGGCAAGCAGTGGTAGAAGGCGTCATGTTCGGCGGAAAGCATCATTATGTAACAGCCATCAGACGCAAAAACAAACAAATCGACTATTTCCGGTTACCGCGAAAATCAAGCAGCATGATGACAAGCCTTAAAAAGATTCCATTCATTCGCGGCATCGCAGCTATAATAGAAGCAAGCGCAAATGGAACGAAGCACCTGAATTTTTCAACAGACAGGTATGATCTCGATCCTGAGGAAGATGAAATACTCAAGCAGCCTAAAAAAGAATCAAAGATGACGATGATTCTTGGAGTTGCAGCAATCGGTGTTCTTTCCTTTCTCTTCGGGAAATTCATTTTCACTTTAGTGCCACTGTTTCTGGCTGAGCTGACAAGGCCCATTTTCTCTTCTGACCTTGCACAAATATTAATCGAAGGGCTATTCAAATTAATTCTGCTCTTAGTCTATATTTATGCGATATCATTTACTCCGCTGATCAAGCGTGTTTTTCAATATCACGGTGCAGAGCATAAAGTCATAAATTGCTATGAAAATGAAATGCCGCTTACGATAGAAAATGTTCAGAAACAAACTCGTTTGCATTACCGGTGCGGAAGCAGTTTCTTGTTATTCACTGTTATTGTAGGGGTATTTGTTTACATGCTTGTTCCGACAGAACCGCTTTATGTGCGTGTCCTTAACAGGCTGGCATTAATACCTGTCGTGATTGGCATTTCATTTGAAGTCCTTCAGTTTACAAATAAACTCAGGGATGTTCCTGTTTTAAAATGGCTCGGTTATCCCGGCTTAAGTCTTCAGCTGCTGACGACGAAAGAACCTGACAACGATCAGGTCGAAGTTGCCATCGCAAGCTTTAATGAATTGCTGCGGATGGAAAAGGAAACTGAAGAAGGTATAAAAACGGAACAAATTGTATAAGCTGAACTTCATTAATTCATTTTCATCTTGGGAGGTGGACTCATGAAAAATCGTGTGAATCCATTTGTGATGATTGTGTTAGCTCTTGGCGGCATCGGGTTCCTGGTTACACTTATAACCAGACCCGGATTCCTCTTCAGAGAAATGCTGATCTTCGTTATTGTTCTAGCCATCATCTATTTTGTTGTCCGTTACTTTACAAAACAAAGAATGGGAAAAGACTCTTCCTCATACTCTAAAGCTGCTAAACATTCTAAAAGACGTTTCAGCGACCGCAATCAGAGCAGCTCCCATTTGAAAAGCGTTTCAACGCAAAAAAAGAGCAGCAAAACATCTGCTCTTAAAAAGAAACAAGCCTCTCATTTAACAGTGATTGAAGGAAAAAAAGGCAAAAAGAAAAGCAGGGCATTTTTCTAGCCTGCTGTTAATACGTCCATTTTTTTAAGAAAAGTTCAGTACGGCTTCTTCCTAGCTCAATTAGAGCTAGTTTTTTTTGTTCTGTTAAGTCAAATTCAGTCGTTAAAATACTTTCGACGGGCAGAAAAATGATATTTTTTTCATGCCTGCTCGAAATATGCCTGGCATCATGCGCGTCTTTCATCGTTTCAAAAAGAGCGCCATACATTTCTATTGCATTTCGGATATTGTTTCTCGGCCTCTCTTCATCTCTTGGACTTAGTTTAATGCCAAGAACCGGCCGTGCCTGAATCGATTTCTTTTCTTTAAACAGCCAAATTGGAAAATTGCTTAAAACTCCCCCATCCACGACAATATTGGTTCCTTCAGCAGAAGTCAGTTTGACAGGTTCAAAAAAATAGGGAAGACTGCAGCTCATAAGTACAGCTCTCGCAACAGAAAAACGTTCTGGAACAAGCCCGTACCTTGGCAAGTCATCCGGAAGCACAATAATTCTTCCATTAGTCAGATCAGAAGCAACGATTTTAAGGGAGCCTGGTCTTAAATCACCAAAGGTCGATACCCCTCTCTCCTTCAGCTTGCCTGCTATCCATTCTTCAAGCTTGCCGCCCTTATAAAGACCCAGCCGCCAATAGATATTCAGCCATTTCATAAATTTAAATGGAAGGATGGTAGGATTTCGTTCTAAAAACTTTCCAAGCTCCATATCATCCATCATTGTTATAATTTCATCACTTCGGTATCCCGCAGCAATAAAGGCAGCAATAATGGATCCGGCGCTGGTTCCTGCTACCCTTACAAATTGCAGGCCCCTTTGCTCAATTGCCTGATAAGATCCAATTAGTGCAAAGCCTTTAATTCCACCGCCAGAGAAGACGCCATCAATATACACAGAAGTTCCTCCCCTCTTCTCCCATTCTTACATTGTAAGTTGGGGA
This sequence comes from Metabacillus idriensis, assembly GCF_009674765.1. GTDB lineage: Bacteria > Bacillota > Bacilli > Bacillales > Bacillaceae > Bacillus_P > Bacillus_P idriensis. Next base: position 171,116 of record NZ_WKKF01000005.1, read on the forward strand.
GGCGGAAAATAGACCTTTTCTGCACGTTTAGGACAGCGCTCTTTCATTGAGCATTTTTTGTTAGGCTATTTTCGCATAGATTGTTGTTTTGATGATAAATGTAGTCCGTTGCTTTCCGCGGTCCGGCTGGGAGCCTCCTCGGCTTTTTGCCTGCGGGGTCTCCCATTTCCCTCTATTTTCCCGCAGGAGTCAAGTGGTTCCACCACAATCCACTAAGGTTTACAGCATTTAGTCTAAAAGCAACAATGTTTACGAAAAGAGCCTTTTGTTAATATTCAAAATGGATTCTGAGGCCATTTTTCAGTATAAAAACAATTAAACGCAAAAAAGACGGAAGCATTTGCTTCCGTCTTCTTAGGACTCGCTGTCCTGTTCATTCTGTTTTTGTATAGCACGCAGCGTTTCAACGCGCGCTTCATCCCCTTCGAAGAATTGCACAAGATCGCCGATGCGGTCAATGGCATTCCAGCTAAGATGATGCTCGATGCCTTCAACATCATTGTAAATTTTTTCTTCATCCACGCCGATCAGCCTCATGAACTGCTCTAAAAGCTCATGACGGTAAACAAGACGCTTTCCAATTTTTTTGCCTTTTGGCGTTAAGATAAGTCCACGGTATTTTTCATATATGAGATATTCATCTTTATCTAGTTTTTGGACCATTTTTGTTACTGAGGAGGGATGAACGGAAAGTGCTTCCGCAATATCAGAAACGCGGGCATATCCCTTTTCTTCTATTAATAAATAAATTTGTTCAATATAATCTTCCATACTCGGTGTTGGCATGAGGTCCCCTCCAAAAAACGTTCAAAACATAGGAAATCATTACAAGTGTACACTAGTTTAAGGGTGATGACAAGGAAGGCTTCGTTCTAATTGCGAAAAGAAAAGAGCTGGCAATCCAGCTCTTTATCTTATAAACCACACTTCAATTGTGCTCCGCAGCTAGTACAAGTGTTGCAGCCGCCGATGTCTTCAACCGTACCTTCCCGGCAGACGGGACATGTATTTCCTACCTCGTTGCCAATCGTTACATTTGTTGATCTTAATGCCTGTATTGTATCAACCAGCACAACTTTTCCTTTTTCTTTAGCTGGTGCTTCTTCACTCTCAGCGAATGTGTTTTCTTCCGCTTTTAAAGTCAGAACCTGCGTGTCACGGCTGCCGTCAACGTAAACCGTTCCGCCTTTTGCGCCGCCTTTATATAAACGTTCGTAAACTTTTTGTACTTGATCGACCGTATATCCTCTTGGTGCATTTACAGTTTTGCTGATTGAACTGTCAATCCAGCGCTGAATTACACACTGTGCATCTGCATGAGCTTCTGCACTCAATTCCATTGCTGAAATAAACCATTTTGGCAAATTATCAGGATCTGCTTCCGGATGCTGATCCAGATATTCCTGAACGATATCCGCTTTAACTTCGATGAACTTTCCTAATCTTCCGCTTCTGTAGTAAGAGAACGAGAAGTAAGGCTCTAGTCCAGTGGATACTCCAACCATTGTCCCTGTGCTGCCCGTAGGTGCAACAGTCAATAAATGGGAGTTTCGAATGCCGTATTCTTTAATATCATCTAAAAGATCAGCAGGCATTTTGCTCATAAAGCCTGTTTTTGTGAATGCATCACGCAAACGATTTGTATCTTCTTCTGTTTCACCAGTGAGGAACGGAAAGCTTCCTTTTTCTTTTGCAAGCTCAACAGAAGCTTTATAAGCAGTTGTAGCGATCGTTTCAAAGACTTGATCAATCAATTGATTGCCTTCTTCTGAACCGTATTCTGTTTCACAATAGATCAGCAGATCATGCAAGCCCATAACGCCAAGGCCGACACGGCGTTCGCCTAAAGCCTGCTTCTTATTATCTTCTAAGAAATAAGGTGTTGCATCGATGACGTTATCCTGCATGCGGACACCGACTTCAACCGTTGTTTTCAGCTTTTCAAAATTGACTGTTTTGCTTTCTTTGTCTGCCATTTCAGCAAGATTGACTGCTGCAAGGTTGCAGACAGAATAAGGTGCGAGAGGCTGTTCTCCACATGGATTTGTTGCTACTACCTTTTGTCCATACGCTTTAGCATTCGTCATGTCGTTTGCATTGTCGATAAAGAAAATGCCGGGCTCTGCTGAATATGTCGCACAAATATTGATTAAGTTCCAAAGTTCTTTCGCTTTGATTGTGCGGTATGTGCGGACTTTGTATCCCAGCTTCTCCCACTCGCGGACATCGCCATGATTGTGCCAGTCTTCGTTATAGGCTTTCATTTGGTCTGTATTATAGCTTTCCACATCAGGGAAGCGAAGCTCGTAATCTTCATCTTTTTCAACAGCATCCATGAAATCCTTCGTTAACGTAACGGAAATGTTGGCGCCTGTAAGGAATTCAGAGTTATGAACGCTGTATGTTCCTCCAGTCACAAGCTTTAATTCTGCATCTTTAATGATTTTTTCGTTAAATCCGCCGAAGCCTGGAATTTGCTTGTAGTTCACAATGCTTTGGTACATAGCTTTTTCATCCTCAGTCAGAGGCTTGAACTTTAATTTTTCCTGTGCGTATTTCTTGATTGTTTCGTCATTCGTATTTTCTATTAAATAGCGTAAAATACGAGGGTTTTGCATTTTTGAAATGATAAATTCGATAATGTCAGGATGCCAGTCGGCAAGCATGATCATTTGAGCGCCCCTGCGCGAACCCCCTTGCTCAACTAAATGCGTCAGTTTCGCTATATCATCCAGCCATGAGACAGAACCGGACGATTTGCCGTTCACACCGCGTGCGAGTGTATTTCTTGGGCGCAGTGTTGAACCGTTTGTTCCAACGCCGCCGCCTCTGCTCATGATTTCCATTACCTGCTTGCGGTGCTCTGAAATGCCTTCGCGTGAATCCTGCACAAATGGCATCACGTAACAGTTGAAGTAAGTCACGTCTGTGCCTGCTCCAGCTCCGTATAAAACACGTCCCGCCGGCACAAAGTTCAATCCGACTAATTCCTGATAGAACTTCTGGAACCATTCATTCCGCTTCTCTTCTGTTTTTTCAACAGATGCAAGCCCTGTTGCATTTCGTTTTGCAATTTGCTCGTAAAATACTTCAAGCGGTTTTTCAATGACATCCAAAGAACGATGGATAACTCCCGTTTCAACCTCTTCAGGCTTTTCAAGTGAATGGCGGTACTCTTCTTCAACCTGTACACTTGCCATTTTAGTCTGCCAGTCAATCTCTAAAATATAGCCAAGCCCTCTTGCAGGGAATTTTGGATCCTCTTTAATCGTCAGAACGACAAAATCCCCTTTTGATAATGTCAGCTTTTCAGTGTCTTTAAACGTGTATCGGTCAAGCATGACTAAACGCGATACCCCTTTGTGTGTCAATTTCATGTCATCAGTTATTGGGTGAACTTGGGGAAACAATGTAATATCGTGGTTCAGCTTGTCCACATCAAGTTTTAAATTTTCATTTAGTGCTACGGTCATTCAAACAACTCCCCTATCTATCTTTACTTGATTTAATTTATCACACAGCGACCTTTTTATCAATATATAGTATTCTATTTTTGTTCAACAATACTATATATGGATAAACAGGCAAACCTATTTTATTTTGTCAAATTAATAACTGCACAAATGAAGCAGAAATAATGAGAAAAAAGAAGATAGGAACTCCATAATCACTTTTTTTGATGAATTTTGTCGCTTGCAAAATCCGAAGAGATCTCGAAGTTAGAAAAATAAGGAATGGTTTGAAATAATTTGAAAAGCATCACAAAAAAATAAACAAAAGCGACTAAGTTCAAGTCGCTTATCGTTTATAGTTCCACTCATCTGTATCATATTTTTCCATTGCAATCTTCTCTACATATGCATGTTCTTCATCTGTCAGTGTATAAGGCTCAAGCGAAATATTCAGACCCATCTCAAAGCCCTTTTTAAATGCATGCTTTGCCTCATACAGAGTAACAGGAATTTCACGCAAAGCATTGACAGCAACTGCCTTATTTTTAAAATTTTTCTGCATTCGTTCTTTTACCCGCTCACTTGGATACTTAAACAGGTTAAAAAGCATTTCTTCATCTATATCGAGCAAAATGGAGCCGTGCTGAAGAATGACTCCTTTTTGGCGCGTTTGAGCGCTCCCTGCTACCTTGCGTCCTTCTACAACAAGTTCATACCAGGATGGTGCGTCAAAACATACGGCAGACCGCGGATTCTTAAGCCCCTGTTTCTCTTCCTCCGTTCTCGGAACGGCGAAATATGCATCAAGTCCCAGTTCCCTGAAACCCTGAAGAATACCTTCAGATATGACTCTATATGCTTCTGTTACAGTCTTTGGCATTTCAGGATGCTCTTCTGACACGATGACGCTGTAGGTCAGCTCTTTGTCATGAAGAACTCCCCTGCCTCCTGTCGGCCTGCGCACAAAGCCCAGCCCGTACTCTTTAACGGCATCAAGATCAATTTCTTTTTCGGCTTTCTGAAAATATCCAACTGAAAGAGTGGCCGGGTTCCAGCCGTAAAAACGAATGACCGGCGGGATGATCCCCTGACTGTTCCACTCAAGCAGCGCTTCATCTAATGCCATATTATAGGACGGGGAACAATTCCCTGAATCAATAAATCTCCAAGTTTCTTTTGCCATCTTCATACCCCATTTTCCATGATAAGTATGTATTTCATTTTCTGTGCCTTACCTAGTCTATCAAAAAGAAGGCATGGTTGAAAATATTTATGTCTTATTCATAGATGACAATTTGATCCTGCTCTTATATAATAGTAATTGTCCAATATTATTAAAGTTCATTTGAACTTGTCTTAGAAAAGTTGCTTATAAAGGAGTCGGGTCAGCTTGACAACATGGATTTTTTTATTGATTCTATTAGGCGCACTAGCAGCCTACACGATTTACTCTTATTTTTATCAGCGTAAAATTATGAAAACATTAACGGAAGAAGAATTCCGAGCAGGATACAGAAAAGCTCAGTTAATTGATGTCCGTGAACCAAATGAATTTGACGGCGGACATATTCTTGGAGCAAGAAACATTCCTTTATCCCAAATGAGACAAAGACATAAGGAAATCCGCAAAGATCAGCCTGTCTACATCTACTGCCAAAACACTGTCAGAAGCGGACGCACAGCTCAAATGCTGAAAAGAAAAGGCTACAATGATCTTTACATGCTTAAAGGCGGCTTTAAAGGCTGGGGCGGAAAAATTAAAGCAAAGAAATAAGAAAAGCGCAAAATTTTATACTTTCTTATCTCTTAAGAAGAAGTCTGCAGACAGTTCTGCAGACCCTTTTTTGTCTAATATAGAAAAAAGGATCCGCATAAAGAGCGAATCCTTTTTTTTGCGCCTTTTATTGCTTTTGATAACGCAAGATCGGTTTTCTTGCTGCAGTAGTTTCATCTAAGCGGCTGACAACTGTCGTATGCGGAGCTTCCTGTACGATTTCAGGGTTTTCTTCCGCTTCTTTTGCGATTTGGAGCATTGCCTCAATAAATGAATCTAAAGTTTCTTTTGATTCTGTCTCAGTCGGTTCAATCATGATGCACTCTTCAACGTTTAACGGAAAGTAGATTGTTGGAGGATGATAGCCGAAATCAAGCAGCCTTTTTGCAATATCAAGCGTACGGACCCCTAATTTTTTCTGGCGCTTGCCTGAGAGAACAAATTCGTGCTTGCAATGTCTGTCAAACGGCAGATCATAAGCTTCTGAAAGTCTTCTCATCATATAGTTGGCGTTTAGTACTGCATATTCCGTCACCGCTTTTAATCCATCAGGTCCCATTGTGCGAATATAAGTATATGCACGGACATTGATGCCGAAGTTTCCGTAGAATGGCTTCACTCTGCCGATGGACTGCGGGCGGTCATAGTCAAACGTATATTTATCATTTCTTTTTACTAAAACAGGTTTTGGCAAGTACGGAATCAGATCAGCTTTTACTCCGACCGGACCAGATCCAGGACCGCCTCCTCCGTGAGGACCGGTAAATGTTTTATGAAGATTTAAATGAACGACATCGAATCCCATATCGCCGGGGCGGGCCTTGCTTAGTACGGCATTTAAATTTGCACCGTCGTAATAAAGCTTGCCTCCTGCATCATGAACAATTTTCGCCATTTCCAATATATTTTCTTCAAAAAGACCAAGGGTATTAGGATTCGTCAACATAAGCGCAGCTGTATCGTCCCCTACCACACGCTTTAAATCATCAAGATCTACAAGGCCCTGTTCGTTTGATTTAACTGTAATTGTCTCAAATCCTGCTACTGTTGCTGATGCCGGATTTGTTCCGTGAGCCGAGTCAGGAACAATCACTTTTGTCCGGTTCAGGTCATTGTTCGCTTCATGATAAGCACGGATCATCATCAGGCCGGTCCATTCACCATGAGCTCCTGCTGCGGGCTGAAGTGTAACTTCATCCATTCCGGTAATTTCAATGAGATGTTCCTGTAAATCATACATTAGCTCAAGGGCACCCTGAACTGTACTTTCATCCTGCAATGGATGAATATGAGCCAATCCTGCCATACGTGCAACATTTTCATTAATTTTCGGATTGTACTTCATCGTACAGGATCCAAGCGGATAAAACCCTGAATCAACTCCATGGTTTCTCTTGGAGAGAGCTGTATAATGTCTCATAATATCAAGTTCAGATACTTCCGGCAGTTCAGGTTCATCTGTACGCAAATATTCACTTGGAATCAATTCATCTGCTGCCATTTCAGGGATATCCAATGAAGGCAAACTGTAGCCTGTTCGTCCTGGTTTTGTCAGTTCAAATATTAATGGCTGATCCTGCTTATTCATGTCCATCCCCCAATTCCTTAACAAATAAGTCAATTTCTTCTTTTGTGCGCAATTCAGTTACCGCAACAAGCATGTGGTTTTCAAGCTCCGGGTATACAGTGCCCAAATCGAAACCGCCAATGATGTTCTTTTGAATAAGTTTTGCATTTATCTCTTTAATCGGTTTGTTTAATTTAATGACAAATTCGTTAAAAACAGCCCCTTCGAATGGAACGTCAATCCCGCTTGCAGCAAATGCTTTTTTAGCGTAATTTGCTTTTTGAATATTTTGCAAAGCCATCTCTTTTACACCTTTTTTTCCCAATGCAGTCATGGCAACCGAGGCTGCCAAAGCGTTTAAAGCCTGATTTGAACATATATTAGAAGTCGCTTTGTCACGTCTAATGTGCTGTTCACGTGCCTGCAGGGTTAACACAAACCCGCGTCTGCCCTGTTCATCTGTCGTTTGTCCCACCAATCGTCCCGGCACTTTGCGGAGCAATTTCTGAGTTACAGCAAAATAACCGCAGTGTGGACCGCCAAAAGCAGTAGGAATACCGAATGGCTGAGCATCGCCTGCCACAATATCAGCTCCAAATTTCCCAGGAGGTGTTAAAGCTCCCAGCGCAAGCGGATTAGAAGACACGATAAACATGCTCTTTCCTGTGTGAGCAATAGGTTCAATGTCTTTAAGCGGCTCGACTTGCCCGAAGAAGTTTGGATATTGCACAACGACAGCCGCAACATCGTCTGACATTTCCGCTTTTAAAGCTTCAAGGTCGGTTACACCATTTTTCACAGGCACTTCTACTACTTCAATGTACTGTCCTTTTGCATATGTTTTCAGAACATCTCTGCTTTCCGGATGAACAGCTTTTGAAACGATGACTTTTTTCTTTTTTGTCTGGCCGGCAGCAAGCATGGCAGCTTCAGCCAGAGAAGTACCTCCGTCGTACATGGATGAGTTTGCAACATCCATTCCAGTAAGCTCAGCGATCATCGTTTGAAATTCAAAGATGGCCTGAAGCTCGCCTTGTGATATTTCCGGCTGATACGGAGTGTAGGCTGTATAAAACTCTGACCTTGAAATAACATGATCTACGATGATTGGCATGTAATGATCATATACACCTGCACCAAGGAAAGAAGCATTGCTTCTTAAATCCTTGTTTTTAGAAGCAAGCTCACTCAGCTCACCTACAAGTTCCGTTTCAGACTTTGCTTGTTTGATCTTGTATTCCCCCTGAAAACGCACACTCTCGGGAATATCTGAGAAAAGCTCATCTATAGAAGATACTCCGACAGCATCAAGCATTTCCTGCTGATCTTGTTCTGTCATCGGCAAATAACGATGTTTCATGGATGTGTTCCCCTTTCAAACTAGTTCATTTTTTTGGTCGTTTATAAAAAGGTGTTGAAACTACAACTGCTTTTAAGCGTTTCTTGCGCACTTGAACACTCACTTCAGAGCCTGGTTCTGCAAATTCCTTTTTCAGCAGAGCCCAGCCAATATTTTTCTTTAATGTAGGAGATTGTGTGCCAGTTGTTACCTCGCCGATTTGTTCTTCTCCATGAAATACTTCATAACCATGCCTTGGAATTCCCTTGTCAATCATCTCTAAACCGACAAGCTTTCTTGCCGTGCCATTCTCTTTTTGTTCTTTTAATATATCTTTCCCGATGAAGTCTGCCTCTTTATTCGGTTTTACGGCAAAGCCAATCCCTGCCTCAATCGGAGTAATGTCCTTAGTAAGCTCCTGGCCATACAAAGGAAGATTTGCTTCAAAGCGCAGTGTATCGCGTGCCCCTAAACCGCAAGGAAGAATTCCTTCATTTTTGCCTGCATCTAAAATCGCATTCCACAGGGAAGGCGCTTCTGAAGAAGGGCAATAGATTTCAAAGCCGTCTTCGCCTGTATAACCCGTTCTGGAAACAAGTGCTTTTACATCATTTATGACAACATTATCTTTGAATTTAAAAAACTTGATTTCACTTAAATCTGTTTCTGTTAATTGTTGAAGAATTGATTCAGCTTTAGGACCCTGAATGGCCAGCTGGGCAATATCAGATGAAATATTATGCAGCTGTGCATCTCCGAATATGTGCGAGCCCAGCCAATCATAATCTTTTTCAATATTGGAAGCATTTACTACTAATAAATAATGAGAGTCTGATTTTTTATAAATTAATAAATCGTCCACAGTTCCGCCATCTTCATAGCACATAGCCGTGTACTGCGCTCCGCCGTCTTTCAGCAGGGAGACATCATTTGTCATCGTTTTTTGTAGAAAAGCGAGACTGTCCGTGCCTGTCACTTCAATTTCACCCATATGCGAAACATCGAATAATCCTGCCATCCCCCGAACTGCTTCGTGCTCCTCTTTAATAGAAGAAAATTGAACGGGAAGATCCCATCCTCCAAAATCAATGGTCTTTGCTCCGTGCTCTTTATAAACATCAAATAATGGTGTTCGCTTTAAATCCGCCATAATCAAATCGCCTCCCCAAAAAGTATAAAAAAGGACAGAGACCTCCCTTTATGTAAAAAGGAAGTCTCTGTCCCTGCACCTGAAAGTTTACCTTGCCAATATATGCAAAGCTTTCCCCTTTGGTGGTTTGCTGCTTTCACAAACTCTCTCCAGAGTTGCGTCAAACAAGAGTTCTTTTGCCTGAGAGATTCACAGATGTTTGCTCCTTCGGCGCTGCGTTTGCGGCATACATCCAATGAAGCCGCCGGCAGTCTCTCCCCTTGTTCTCATTCGCTCATATTTTCTTTAAAACTGGTCATACTAAGAGATAACATTCTTTGACATTTTGACATTTTTGACAAAAGAAGCATGCTGACTGAAAAGTAAGTATGTTAGCAACTTTCTTACTTAATTAACATCCTACCATTATGAACAATATTCATCAATCTATTTTTACACAAATATTAAACATATATTTTAGTTTAATGTTCGTGTTTAACCTGTTTTATTTGTATTTTATCATAATAAACTACGAATTCACACTTTAAAGTGAACGATTCAATATAACATTACCTTTTCTTGAAAGGGCTGTCATTAATGAATGTAAAAATCAACTTTGATTCCTCCTGGCAGGATACTTTTTTTAAGAAACTTGAAGATGATGGCCCATGGGCAAGCTGGGAAAATTACAAACTCGCCTGTGAAGTGCAAAAACATTTAATTGTTCCTTCATTTGAAGGCTTGCAGGCACCAAATCATCTGACCGATTTCACACCGCTTCCGCACCAATTAGAGGTTGCAAGACAAGTAGTAGAGCATATGAACGGCAAAGCGATACTGGCAGATGAGGTAGGGCTTGGAAAAACGATTGAAGCTGGACTGATTGTAAAAGAATATATGATCCGCGGACTGGCCAATAAAATCTTAATTCTTGTGCCGGCCTCCCTTGTTTCACAATGGGCAAGAGAACTGCATGAAAAATTCTATATTCCAGCTGTTGAGCAGAAAAAGAGCTATGTATGGGAAGCATGTGATGTGGTTGTTTCTTCTATTGATACAGCAAAACGAAGTCCTCACAGGGAAATTGTCCTTGCCCAGCAATATGATTTAGTCATTATAGATGAGGCTCATAAACTCAAAAATAATAAAACAAAAAACTATGAATTTGTTCAGAGCCTGAAAAAGAAATACTGCCTGCTTCTGACAGCAACTCCAATCCAAAACCGTGTAGAAGAGATTTTCAACCTTGTCTCTCTTCTCAAACCAGGTCATCTTGGAAACGAAGCTTATTTTTCAGAAGTTTTCTCAGCAAAAAATCGCTCACTCGAACATCATGAGCATCTGCAGGAGCTTGTCAACAAGGTAATGATTAGAAACCGCCGCGGCGATACCGGAATTGACTGGCCTAAACGCCATGTTGAAACGGTTCCAATTGAACTCTCTCCAACTGAACGGAATTTGTACACAGCCATTTCAAGGCTGAAATCGTTTGGAACGGCTGCTGCAAGCATGTTTTCCATCATGACCCTTCAAAGAGAAGCTTGCTCAAGCAGAGAAGCAGTTTATATGACGCTGAAAAAAATGATCGAGCGGCCAGAAGGTGAAGCCTCCCCGCTTCCTGAACCTATTATCAGGGAATTGATGCAGTGCATTGATGAGGTGGACGGAAACTCTAAAGCACAAAAAACAGTGGAGCTTATTAAAAGAATTGATGATAAAGTGATCATTTTTACTGAATACCGTGCCACTCAATTTTACCTGCAGTGGTTTTTGCAGCAGCACGGCATTACTTCTGTGCCTTTCCGGGGAGGATTTAAGCGGGGCAAAAAAGATTGGATGAAAGATTTATTTAAAAACCGCGTGCAAGTCCTGATTGCAACAGAAGCCGGGGGCGAAGGCATAAATCTTCAATTTTGCAATCACATCATCAATTATGACCTGCCCTGGAATCCCATGCGGCTTGAACAAAGAATTGGCCGGATTCATCGCCTCGGTCAGGAAAAGGACGTTTACATCTATAACATGGCTACAAAAAACACGGTCGAAGAGCATATATTAAAACTGCTTTATGAAAAAATTAATCTCTTCGAAAAAGTCATCGGTGAGCTTGATGAAATCTTAACAAAACTGGATATTTCCAATTTTGAAGATCATTTGCAGGACATTCTCTTTCAATCAAAAAGCGAGGGCGAAATGAAAATCAAAATGGAAAATTTAACATCCATCCTTCATTTTGCAGAACAGGAACAATCAGAACAAAAAGCTGCAAATGGAAAATAAAATCAGGCAAGGAGGCCAGAAGATATGCTTCAGCAAGAGATCAGCCAATTCCTAGAAAGTTTTTTCACAGCAAATTCTTGTCAGATTACAGATAAACAGCCAGAGTATATGACTGTGCAGTTAACAATCGAAATGGATAAAGAGCTGATGAATCGGCCTTTTTACTGGACTTATCTTGAAAAAACCGGCGGTGTTCCAAATCCTATGCAGCTTACATTTCTTACAGATGCCAAACAGGCTCCAGAAGATTTAAAAGGAGAAATCATGCATTTCGGAGCACCGCGGCTCCATCAAATTTTCCGGACGAGCAAAAAGCTTGGAAGCCACATCCGGCTTTATGAAAGTCCTCCGAACAAAGGAAGCTCGCAATCTCTGCATCCATGGCTCGGAGTAAATATCATGGTATCTTATCAGAGCGACAAAAAGAAGGACCAGCTTTATTCAATCGGTCTCCATTTGATCAGCGGCGCAATCATTGAAAACTTCCAAAATCAATTGGAAAAAATGACGCTTACTCCCCGCATTCCTGATCTTTGTTTTACGACCTCCCCAATGATTAAGGAACAAAGCGGGTTAAATCGAATTCAGAACTATATTCAATCCATTATTGAGCAGGATGACCACTCTTGGGCGGAAGATGCCAGACAGCGCTGGAATGCTGATATGATGCTTCTCAGTCATTTTTATGAAGATCTTGATGAAAAACCGGAAGCCTACCAATTAGAAAAAGAAGCATTGAAAGAATTATATGATCCGCAAATAAACGTTTCGATTGTAAATGGCGGAATTTTTTATTTGTCGCAAAATGCGTTCTATTAATGTCGAAAACTGCAAAATCTCATTTTCTATTTTGAAAATGAGATTTTGCAGTTTGTTTTATTCCGTAAAATTTTCTGTCGTTTCTTAAAAACAAAACCCAACAAAATGCCTACATTAAAGGAAGTTTCACCCAATTAATTCTAATATTTTCAAAAAAATTAAAAAATATTTTACAATCGACACATTTCAGCACAAAAAGCAAAAATCATTTTTTATAATAGTAGTAAATAAGATACACTCACCTTAAGGACTAAAGAAACAAAAAATGATTTATGCAAAATGGACGATTGCACATAATCAGACAAAGGCAAACTTGCTGAAAGGCAAGGACGCAAAGTCACAGATCTAAGGTTCACAAAAACTATGATGGCTGGACTGCCTGAAATACAGAGACGTATTTTAGGAGGAGATAAAATGGAGATATTAATGAAGGAAGTAGAAAAGATGGATCAGGAATGGAAAGAGTTAATCCTGTCAGCTTTGAAAATGGGCATCAGCAAAGAAGAAATTAGAGAATTTTTGAAAACGCAAACACTAAAAAATTGACAAACAAGAATTGTACATATTTTTTTTTGTAAAAATCGTTCTATATATATAACACCACCTTCGTTATATGCTATAATGGCTCTGGGAAGGTGATCATATGATTGGTGAACGCATCCGTAAATACCGCAAAGAACGAGGACTTTCTCTATCAGAGCTTGCCGATCGCGCTGGTGTTGCTAAATCGTATTTGAGTTCAATTGAACGGAATCTGCAGTCTAATCCTTCTGTTCAATTTCTTGAAAAAGTCTCAACCGTACTGGGAGTATCTATGAATACCCTGATTTTAGACGAACCAATTTATGAGACTAAAAAAGATAATCTTGATAATGAATGGGCAAACCTCGTGAAAGAAGCGATGGATTCTGGTGTGACGAAGGATCAATTTCGTGAATTTCTTGAATTTAACCGGTGGAAAATGAACCAAGATAAATAATAAAATCCTGCACCAAATGAAAAGAGCCTTAAATCAGGCTCATTTCATTTGGTGCTTTTTCAATTTTGGTTCACCATGCGGCTAAACGTTAAATGACTCGAATCAATAACGAACAAAGGGTTCTGGTATTTTGCCAGAGCGTTTTTATTATGCGTATTTATTAAAATTGCCGGTTAATTTTATCCTATTCTTCATTAAATAGTTTTCTGGATTAAAACTAGCTGTATGCACCGCTCGAATAGCTTTTATTTTTGTCAGATCATTTGTGCAGATTGGACAAATCCATCGATCTGCCGGACAGCTGCTGAATGAAGGCTGATAACAGCGATTGCAAAGTTTTTTATACATTATACTGTCCTCCGCTCTAAATGAAAATGAAGTGAATCCAATAGACATGCATCGCCAACACAATTCCATAAGCAATAGAAGCTGTATAAGCAATGAATTTTACTGCTGATGAAGAAGGCAAGCACCTGAAATAAATAAATAAAAGCAAAAAAATAGAAAAGGATAGTTTGAAACCTGCAAATAAAAGGGGATGTATCTCATAGAGCAGCTTCATAAATGGATTAGCTTCAGCTATTAAATCGTATTTAAGACCGATAACAGTAAGCAACGCATCTAATGCATTAACAACAGCCAAAAATACGAAAGCACGTTTCAAGGGCGTCTCCCCTTTTTGGTTGATTTAACGTTAAAATTTCTTAATTAAGAACGATTTAACTGCAATTTATTGCTGCCTGCTCTATTTTTGTGCACAGCTTTCAACCAGTTATTAATTATAACGATCTATTAAATTATAAGATGTTAAAGAAAAATAATATATCATTAAAAACCGTCATTTTTTCGTTTTAAAGAACATTTTTCGCGCACAATCTGCTATTTGCTCTTATTTTCTTACTATTTCATTACTTTATATAGAACAAATTGTTCTATATAATGAAAACACACTGATATTAAAGGAGCATTATTGATGATTGGGGAAAGGATTAAATCATTACGGCAAAAGAAAGGATACTCCCTTTCTGAACTTGCAGAGTTATCAGGAGTTTCAAAATCCTATTTAAGCTATATTGAGCGGGATATTCAAAAAAATCCTTCCATGCAGTTTTTGACTAAAGTAGCAGTTTCATTAGGAACGGATCTTGAACAGCTTCTAGCAGTGGATCAGGATTCAAAACTTAAGGCTGAAAAACAATTGGACGAAGAATGGACGGATCTCATTTCTGAGGCTATTGACCAGGGATTGACGAAGGATGACTTTCGCACCTTTCAGGATTTTATAAAATTTAAACGATATAAAGAAAAAAAGAAACAATGAGGCAAGTATATGAAATGAAAGAGCTTCAGTCCGACTCACATGGCTTTTTTATGGAAGAAGCTAGAGCTATTGAACAGATATCTTCTTTACTCTGTGAAAACGAAAAAAAGAATCAAGCCGCCAACGGACGGCTTGATTCCGCTTAATCTCCCCCGCCTCCTCCACCGCCGTCACCTCCTCCTGAATCTCCTCCGCCTCCCCAGTCAAAGGAGCCAGAGTCAGAGTGATGGCGATCATCCGAATCTGTTCCGGCAAAAGGAAACATTGCGGAGGAACCGGTGCCTCTGTGTCTGTTTTTACTTCTATTCCCATCTTTAACAATTGCAGCAATAAGGATAATAAAAAAGAAAATAATCACGAATACCATTTTATTGCCCCCTTCAGATAATAACCCATTTTTGAATAACGGCTCCTTTTTTGGTAAAAATAACTAAAAAGGAAGGTGATACGTTTGAAAAAATCGATTGTTTTATTGCTTCTTCTCTTTATATACGGATTAACTCCTTCATTGGTTTCAATTTCCAGTGATGTTTCTGCCGCACAGCACACAGATTGGAAAAACGTTGCTGTCAAAGAGACAAAAAAACGTTATCCTTTGTCACAGGTTCTATTTGCACAAAAGATTTGGGATAATACTAAAAAGAATCAAACAGTAAAACAATATAAAGTTACAGTACGTGAAGGAATGAAAGACATTGGCGTTTTTGTAACAATCTCTTACGATGCCAAAACAGAAAAAGTAAAAAAGATTCAAGTATTAGAAGAGGCAGACTAAAGGAATAAGAAACGATACCAGAAAAGGTACCCAAAAGGGTACCTTTTCTGGCTACACAAGGAGATTCTGTTTTAACTTCTCAATATGACCCTGATTTATCCCGCAAACCTCTTCCGCATACTTTTCAAACGTTCCGTACTTCTTCAACATTTCCTCATAGACTTCAAGCAAATATTCCCGTCTCACTTCTAAAACTGGCTTTAATTGTTCAGAAGACACACGGAACAAACTAAAATATCTTATTAATCGCTCAATTTTTTTCATGCGCGGCCCAATGAGCTCGTTTGATATGAGATAATGATCCGTCACATCATCAATCGATGCTCCTGCCAAAAGCTGAATAAAAGCTGAAACAAAACCTGTTCTGTCTTTACCGCCAGTACAATGGATAAGAGCAGGAAGCTGGTCTTCATTTGAAAGCTGCACCATTATTTCTCTTATCTGTTTCCCGCTGTCAAATGCCATTTGACGGTAAAGATTTTCCATAACCTCTAAAAAATCAATTCCGCCTGATCTCCCTGCAAGAAACTTAAAGAATTGAAAATGCGTAAATTCCTGGCTTTGATCCTGGAAGGAAATTTTTATAACCTTTACCCCGTGTTCATCCGTTATTTTACTTGGCTTTGATTTTTGTTCCCGCAATGTTCTTAAATCACAAACCATTTTAATGTTCAGCTGTGCCATCTTATGAAGATCTTGCTTAGATAATTTAGAAAGCTCATCTGAGCGGAAGATAACACCTGTTTTTATTTTCCGCCCATCTTTTGTGACAAGTCCGCCAATATCGCGGAAATTATAAAGTCCATCAAATTTTGGCTGCATATCGGTCTCCATCTTTTAGTTCATTCACAAATTCATTCTTCTATCCAAAATAATTCTTCCATTTTAAGCGAAAATACTTTGCAGATTTTTAAAGCTAACAGCAGCGATGGTATATAATCCCCTTTTTCGATTGCTGCGATTGTCTGTCTTGTAACTTCTGCTCGTGCTGCAAGGTTTTCCTGAGTAAAATCAAACCTTGCACGCATTTCCTTTACTCGATTTTTTAAAATCACGTTGTCACCTTCTAGCTATTTCTACTTATATTGTAAAGTTGAATAACCTTATTGTAAAGCCTACTTAACATTACACTTAAAAAAAGGCTGTTTTGAATTGCACCCAAATTTTAGATCATTCTAACATTACGGGGTCACTCAAACCAGCACCTGCCCTTTTATCTTCTTTTCTTCATAAAAAACATGACGGCAAATGGCAAAATTCCGAACCATCTGCTAGCAAATGGAGTCCGCTCCGTTTTGCGGATTGACTTTTTGGCTTTTCGTACTTCCTTTGGTGTATCCATATAACGAACTAATTGCTGTGTCATATATTTCACATAATCATTGGTAGACAAAACAAACACCTCATACACACTTTTTTACTCAGTATTGCCAGTGTCTTGTCTTTCTAATCTCTCAATCATTTCTTCAGTAACTTCATTGATTGATTTTCCTGTCGTTTTTATCATAAATGAGCAATCTTCATAAGCAGTTTTTCGGGACAAATACAATTCAGTAAGATCTTCTTTTGAAGCATGGAGTGCAAGTGGCCGATTTTCATCCTCTTTTAGGCGTTCAAAAATAACATCCAGATCCGTATGCAAAAATACAACTATTCCATTCTCCATCATATACTTTCGGTTTTCTGTACGGACAGGAAGCCCGCCTCCTGTTGTAATGACCACATCTTCAAGTGGGAGCTTCCGGATGGATTTTGTCTCCAGATCCCGGAAGAATTCTTCTCCCTGTTCTTTGAAGATTGTCTTCACTTCTTTTCCGGTCATTTCTGCAATGAATTCATCCATATCATAAACAGGAACTTTCAGCCTTTCAGCCAAAGCTTTTCCGATGGTTGTTTTTCCAGTTCCCATAAATCCTGTTAAAAAAATAGCCTTCACAAACATTCACTCCGCATTTTTTTCATAACTTTAACACAGATATGCTCAAAATGGGAAATGATTTTCAAGCGAACTTCTAATATACCGTCCAATAGACAATTTTCTTTTGCGTGATGCTGTATCTATATTTAGCTGAAGTAAAATTCTTATTTTCTGTTTCGCATGAAAGTTCTACAAGAATATGTTCCGGATCAATTTCAGTAACCGTATAAATTATTGTTCCTTTTTTTAATTTTATGAGCTGCTGTTCTGTTGCATCTTCTCCAGTAATTTGATTTAAAGAGTGTTTAACCCCGAATAGCATAAGATTTTCTAATAACACCGACTGGCTTCTTTCCTCGTAGAACTTTTTTTCTGTTATATATAAAGCTGAATGATGAAAGGCAACCATAAGAAAAAATAGAGCCAGTATCGAGACTGAGGGAAGAATATATCCTCTTTCGTTTTTCATTGCATGGCCTTCAGTTCATGAAAATTTCTGATACTGCAGCGGTATTCATTATCTGTCATGCTGGTAACCGTAAGAGCGGCACCGCCTGCAATCGGCTCAAATTTAATCGTTTTAACATTTCTGAGACAGATGATATGCCCCGTTCCATCAACTTGTCTGCGAATAAGAAATCCGTATTTTTCATATTCAATGATTCTTCCTGATTTTGAAGTAAATGAAATTCTTTCGGGCTCAACGATTAAATTCGTCCCTTCCCGCATTTCAATAACGGTCTGCTGCAGAAAAACTTCCCATTCCAGAAGATTCAAATCATTTTCCCTTTCAGATATTCTATAAAAGTATGGAATAAGGATGGCCGAAGAAGAAACAATTATAACGACTATGCTTAAAGAGAACAGCATGTTTAGAAACGTAAATCCTTTATTCTCAAAAAGAATACAGGCATTCTGCTTCCCCAGCTTTATGGCTTTCCCATTTGATGCAAGCTTGATCAATTCCTTCCTCCTTGCTCCATATTATCTCAAACCTTTGATTTTTAACGGAAAGATTACGGTTCTCTTTTGCAAAGCTTTCAAAATTCAGGGTTTCAATGTGATCTTTCAGCAGAACCAAAGCTTCATGCTTGATCTTAGTTTCTTCCCGCTCTTTTTTTAAATAAACCGATGCCGGAAGCAGCATAAGAGAAATCATCGACCATATACTGAAGGCCATAAGTATTTCAGCCATAG
This sequence comes from Metabacillus idriensis, assembly GCF_009674765.1. Classification (GTDB taxonomy): domain Bacteria; phylum Bacillota; class Bacilli; order Bacillales; family Bacillaceae; genus Bacillus_P; species Bacillus_P idriensis. Next base: position 189,666 of record NZ_WKKF01000005.1, read on the forward strand.
TAAACCCATTACAGCCCTTCAACATTCATTCGCCCCATTCCCATATAAAAGATCATCTTGTACTTGTTTTTGCGATAGGCAACATTCATTGTTCCGCTTGCTGTTATTCCGCCTTCGCTATTAAATTGAACCCTGGCATCCATTGTTGCGGGGGTAATATAAATATCGGAATCATAGTTTACCGTGAATAACCTCTTTGCTGGTATCCCGCTCTCTACACCGATGTACTGGTTTTTGGCTGTATCAAAAAGAATCATAACCCCTTTTTTATTCGAGATTGCATGCTGCTGAGCATAAAGAACATCCCTTTCAAGCGCTTCAAAAAATAATTCTGCCGTTTTTTGACTTTGAAATGGCTGTATGATGAGCATCGTTAACATCATCAGGACAGATACAATACTCATTACCATAATCGTTTCTGCTAATGTATAGCCTGATTCAATCTCCTGCCTTCTCAGCAACCTTGCCTTCGCCATCAATAATCAGCTCGGTTCCATTCGGGCATACAGGTGATTCCTCAATATATTTCTCTGTCTTAAGGTCATCTATTGAGGGTATCGATTTTAGTTCAATTTGATAGGCAGTGGACTGAGCCTGTAAAGTATTTTTCAAACCTTCGCAGCCTTTTGCCTGTATATTTGAGTGATGCTTCGTAATGTTCGGAATGGTGATCAAAAGCAGGACAGAAATTACAAGCAAGACGATCAGCATCTCTATTAATGTAAAACCTTTCTCATTTTTAACCATGGTGGTCCTCCTCTTTTTTATTGGCTGTTTTCGCATAGATTGTTGTTTTTCATGATATATGTTGTCCGTTCCTTGCAGCGAGAGGAACTTGCTTTCCGCGGGGAGCATGGGAGCCTCCTGATATGAACGAAACTGTCAAGGCTCCCACTCTAAATTGGTAATTGTCTTATTTTTGGGTAACTTTAAGAAGAGA
>NZ_WKKF01000006.1 GCF_009674765.1 Metabacillus idriensis
ACGCTTCTCTTCTTAAAGATGTCCAAAAAAAGGTCTGCGGGAGGAGCCTTGACAGTTTCGTTCATATCAGGAGGCTCCCAGCCGGACCGCGGAAAGGAACGGACAGCATTAATAATCAAAAACAACAATCTATGCGAAAACAGCTTTTATTAAATAGACAAACAGGACGATTTTAGTTTTATTCAGGAGTGAACGCTTTGAAAACGGAACAAGTCATTATTATCGGCGGCGGTCCATGCGGATTAGCTGCAGGCATTGCATTAAAAGAAAAAGGGATTAATCCTCTTATTATAGAAAAAGGAAACATCGTAAATTCCATTTATAACTACCCGACTCATCAGACGTTTTTCAGCTCAAGTGAAAAACTTGAAATTGGCGAAATACCTTTCATTACAGAAAACAGGAAGCCATTCCGTATTCAGGCGCTCGCTTATTACAGAGAAGTGGTCAAGAGGACTGGTTTAAGAATCAATGCTTTTGAGAAAGTTGCTGAAGTATTGAGAGAAGGAACAGGATTTATTGTCAAAACGTCTAAAGTGGACTACCGAACTGAATTTATCGTGGCAGCAACCGGCTATTACGATCATCCAAACTATATGAACATTGAAGGAGAAGATCTTCCAAAAGTGTTCCACTATTTTAAAGAAGGACATCCGTATTTCGATAAAGATGTAGTTGTGGTAGGCGGGAAAAATTCAAGTGTGGACGCAGCGCTTGAACTTGTTCATGCCGGTGCGCGTGTTACTGTCATTTACAGGGGCGGAACCTATTCCCCAAGTGTAAAACCATGGATCCTGCCTGAATTTGAAGCACTTGTTAGAAACGGAACAATTAAAATGGAATTCAACTCTATTTTAAAGAGCATAACAGAAGAGGCTGTAACTTATGAAGTGGACTGCAAAGAAGAAAAAACAATAAAAAATGATTTTGTATTCGCTATGACAGGATATCATCCGGACCATTCATTTCTCACTAAAATGGGCGTTGCAATTGACGAAGCGTCCGGGAGACCTGCTTTTTCCGAAGAAACAATGGAAACAAACGCAGAAGGAATTTACATTGCGGGAGTCATTGCAGCGGGAAACAATGCAAACGAGATTTTTATCGAAAATGGGCGCTTCCATGGCGGGTTATTGGCTGATCATATTGCAAAGAAAATAAAGTGAAAAAAAGACATCATCGCTTAAGATGATGTCTTTTTTTCACTTTATTTGTCATTTGATGAACTGATCTTATCTGCCTGTCGGAGCTGAACAGTCGGTTCCGCTTTTCTCATTGTCTAGCTCCACCGCCTAGCTCCTCGGCCAGAACGTCTCCGCCAGTAAAGGCAAAAAGCGCCTTTTCTGTCGGAGCCATATCTGTCTGTCGGAGCTGCCCAATGCGGTTCCGCTTTTCTGGTTTAATACGAAAAAATTTCCTGTAATTCTTCTTCGTTATGTGTGGTTTCAAGGGCGATCATGAGTTTTAGTCTCGCTTTTTGGCCATTTAGTCCGTTGCTGAAAATAATGCCGGCGTCTTTGAGTGTTTTTCCCCCGCCTTCATAGGCATAGACGTCCTGCACAATGCCGTTGAAGCATCTGGATACGATCACAATTTTAACGCCTAAGCTCATTAATCTTTTTAAGGAAGTCATCAATTTGGGCGGCAGGTTGCCTTGTCCCAGTGCTTCAATGACCAATCCGTCGAGTTTTAATTGTTCTATGGCTTTCAAAATTGTTTCATCCATGCCTGCATATGCTTTTAAAAGCAGGACTTGCTTTGTTAAAGAGGCAACAGCGAGTGACGTTCGATTGACTGGTTTATGATGAAAGGCAACGCCTCTTTTATTGACTATGCCGATTGGGCCGTATTGCGGACTCTGAAAGGTCGCTACATTGCTTGTATGTGTTTTCGTTGCATTTTTTGCCGAGTGGACCTCATCGTTCATGACAACGAGTACACCCATTTCTGCTGCTTCTTCGCTTGCGGCGACTTGAATGGATGATACTAGATTGTATAATCCGTCTGAACCGAGCTCATTGCTTGATCTCATGGCACCTGTAATAACAACGGGTATGCTGACATTTAAAGTTAAGTCCAGAAAATACGCCGTTTCCTCAAGAGTGTCTGTACCGTGAGTAATAACGATGCCATCAATTTTATCCTTCTTGCATGCCTTTTCAATCGTTTCTTTTAATTGGAGCATTTCGTTTGGGGTGATATGAGGCGAAGGCAGGTAAAATAATTCCTTTGCCGTAATCATAATATCATTGAATTTCAGTAAGTTGTGAAGCAGAGGATTCGATTCTCCCTGTTTGACTTCCCCTGTTGTTTCATCTTCACTCATTGAGATTGTACCGCCTGTGTGTATAACAAATATATGTTTCATAAGCTCCTCCGAATGTTTGAAATCTTTTTCTCTGTTTGATCTGATTCATTCATTTTCAATTCTACGATAACATGATACCATTAATAAATAGAAGATTTTAGAAGAAAGAAGGCCTGTGGATGATTGCCATTATATCTGCCGGCATAGCCCCTGGTTTAGCCATTTTAAGCTATTTTTATTTAAAAGACCAGTATGATTCAGAGCCGTTCTACATGGTTTTCAGGTCATTTGTTTTTGGGGCATTGCTCGTTTTTCCAATCATGTTTATTCAATATGTTCTTGAAGAAGAAAAAGTCTTTGACTCTGGGCTGATGCTGGCATTTGTATCAAGCGGGCTTCTGGAAGAGTTTTTTAAATGGTTTATCTTAATAGTGACTATTTATCCGCATGTTCATTTTGATGAGCATTATGACGGTATTGTTTACGGTGTTGCATCTTCTCTTGGATTTGCCACCCTGGAAAATATTCTGTATTTGATTGGAAATGGACTGGAGTTCGCAATTGGCAGGGCGCTATTGCCCGTGTCAAGTCATGCGCTGTTCGGTGTCATTATGGGGTATTATCTTGGGAAAGGAAAGTTTTCCCTTATTTCTGAAAAAAAGAAATGGATTTTGCTGTCTTTGATGCTTCCGGTTCTGCTGCACGGATTATATGATTACATATTGGTTGCACATGAACTTTGGCCGTTTTATATGGTCCCATTTATGTTTTTCTTATGGTGGTTTGCTCTGCACAAAGCAAAAAAAGCAAGAATGATTAAACATCCTGTATAAGCAAAAAGCAATCCTTTAAGAGGGTTGCTTATTTTTTTATGGACAGAAGTTCTTAATCAGGTTGTATAAAATGCCATTTACTACAAAAAATACGTTGTAAGGAAAACCATTAATCATGAGGAGGCAGCAGCATGCAGAAAAATCGTTTCATTTGGATGACGGCAGGTGCAGTAATCATTGCCCTCTTTTTCCAAATGACTATTTTAAATCAAAATGAAGCCCATGCGTTTTCGAATCAAGTGATTCAAAAAGGCGCTGTTGGCGATGATGTTGTGGAACTGCAGGCAAGATTGCAGTACAACGGATATTATAACGGTTCGATCGATGGAGTATATGGATGGAGCACTTATTGGGCGGTACGCAACTTTCAATATGAATTTGGATTAAAGGAAATAGATGGACTGGTTGGAGAGTCAACAAAACAAAAACTCGCACAGACTACAAAATATTATCGCGATTTTGTCCATAAACAGCTTAACTCAGGCAAAGATTTTACACACTACGGAGGTGTTCCGCTCAGCAGACAGAGCTCGCCTTCAAAAGCGTATAAGGCAAAATTAAAAGCAACACACGGCAAAAAAGGGGGAGGCAAGGCCCCTTCAGGACAGACAAAACAAACACAGCCGAAGCAGCAGGCGCAGCCAAAGCAGCAAGCTCAGCAAAAACAGCAGGCACAGCCTAAAGCAAAGACTCAGCCTAAAGCAAAAACAACCGCTGTAAATATGCCGGAGGGTTTTTCGCAAAATGATATACAGCTAATGGCAAATGCTGTATACGGCGAAGCGCGCGGAGAACCGTATATCGGGCAGGTTGCCGTAGCCGCCGTTATTTTAAACCGGGTGGACAGTGCAACATTCCCTAATACAGTATCAGGTGTTATTTTTGAGCCAAGAGCCTTTACAGCTGTAGCAGATGGGCAAATTTGGCTGACTCCGAATGAAACGGCTAAAAAAGCAGTAATGGATGCAATAAATGGCTGGGATCCAACAGAGAGTGCGACTTATTATTTTAATCCCAATACTGCAACAAGCGGCTGGATTTGGGGACGTCCTCAAATAAAACAGATTGGGAAACACATATTCTGCAATTAAGAGGTGAATGTAATGATCAGAGGGATATTGATTGCGATTCTGACAATTGGAGTCGTTGGAACGGCTTATTGGGGCTACAAAGAGCATCAAGAAAAAAATGCTGTGCTGATTCATGCTGAAAATAACTACCAGCGTGCATTCCATGATTTGACCTATCAGGTTGATCAGCTGCATGATAAAATCGGTGCCACTCTTGCAATGAATTCAAAAAAATCGCTGTCACCGGGCCTTGTTGAAGTATGGAGAATTACATCAGAAGCTCATTCTGATGTGGGACAGCTGCCGCTGACACTGCTCCCTTTCAACAAAACAGAAGAGTTTTTAGCAGCAATATCTGATTTCAGCTACCGTACAGCTGTACGGGACCTGGATAAAGAACCATTATCAGATCAGGAATATGCCACACTAAAGCAGCTTTATACAAAATCAGAGGATATTCAAAAAGAACTGCGCAATGTACAGCATTTGGTTATCGATAACAATCTCAGATGGATGGATGTTGAACTTGCTCTGGCTTCTGGTGATGAAAAAGATGATAACACCATTATTAATGGATTTAAAACAGTTGAGAAAAATGTCAATGCCTATTCAGAAACAGATTTTGATCCGTCCTTAACGTCTGTTAAAAAAGAGGAAGAAGGTTTTGACCATTTAAAAGGCAAAGTCATTACAGAAAAAGAAGTTCCAAAGATAGTTGAAAAGTTTGTTCCGGGTTCAACCGGCGAAATGAAAGTAACACCTAATGGAAAAGGTTCACCGCTTGAGTTTTACAGTGTATCAGTCAACGACCCGAAAAAGAAATCTGAAGTCTATCTCGATATTACAAAAAAAGGCGGTTATCCGATTTGGCTGCTTCAGAACAGAGAAGTAAAAGATCCTAAGATCAGTTTAAATGATGCTTCTAATAATGCTGCGAAATTTTTAAAAGATCAGGGGTTTGAGGATTTGATTTTATATGAAAGTGCTCAATTTGAAAACATAGGCATTTTCTCCTTTGTGTCCGTCTATAAAAATGTAAGGCTTTATCCTGATGCAATCAGAATGAAAGTGGCTCTTGATGATGGAAAAATAATTGGCTTTTCCGCAAGAGACTATCTTGCATCACACCGTAAACGCGAAATTCCGCAGGCGAAAATCAGTGCAGAAGAAGCAAGAAGTTTTGTTAATCCTAATCTGATGATCCAAGAAGACAGACTGGCTATCATTACAAATGAACTAGGTGAAGAAGTTCTTACTTATGAGTTTTTAGGAACAATGGAAAATGATACTTACAGAATCTTTGTAAATGCCAATGATGGAACGGAAGAAAAAGTTGAAAAGCTGGATAACTCTGAGCCGATCTATCAGGAAATTTAGAAAAGAAAAAATGACAAAAGATCCTATATAAAAAAAGGAAAAGATGAAATAGACTTTTCCTTTTTTTTAGATATTGGAAAGTATAAAATATTGAGCATTGGTGTCTAGCTCCAACGCCCAACTCCTCGGCCAGAACGGATCCGCCAGTAAAGGCAAAAAGCGCCTTTACTGGCGGATCCTTATCTGTCTGTCGGAGCTTAACGGGCGCTTGCGCTTTTCTTATATTCCATGATTTAATATTAGAGTAGAGTGAAATAGGGAGTATGTGATCATGTGCTGAATATTGGGGATCGTTTAATTTTTGAAATAAAAGATGATCAGTCTGTAAAATTAAAATGCAGAGTAGTCGATCTTAAGGATCAGGTATTATATACCGATTATCCAGTTAATGAAAAGACAGGAAAACCATCTTTTTTGCTGAACGGAACACATTTATCTGCCACCTTCGTTGGAAATGATCAAAATCCTTATTATTTTGATACAGAAGTCCTGGGCAGATTCAAAGATAATATACCGATGCTTGCTTTCAAACTGCCGGCAGCGCATGACATGACGAGAATTCAAAGAAGAGAGTACGTCAGGATTGAGACAGCAATTGATGTTGCTCTTCATTCAGTAAATGGCATGTTTGAACCTTTTGTGACGACAACGATAGATTTAAGTGCCGGCGGTGCTGCAGTCAGCCTTCCGTCACATGTCACTGTTAATCAAAATGAAGAGGTGTATGCATGGCTCTCTTTGCCTTTTCAAAAAGGAACAACTGAATATGCAAAAATCAAAGCGAAAATGATAAGAATCATAAAAAGCGGAAAGAAAGACATGGCCACGCTTCAATTTCTTGACTTATCAGAACCAGACCGCAAGAAAGTGCTGCAATTTTGCTTTGACCAGCAGCTGCTTATGAAGAAAAAGGGAGTTTTAGCCGAATAAGAAAATTCCAATTGCATCATACTAGTTATAAAAAGTGGAGATGGATACAAGTATGATGCGGTTTGAACGAATTGTGATCAAGATTGTGATCATTCAACTGATTCTTTTATTTTGTGCACAGGCTGCGCTGACGAATGCAAATCTTCAGCCCCACATCTCGCGTGTGGTACAATATGAAGGTGTAAATAAGCTGACAATCAGTGAATGGCTTGAAACCTTTAAACAATCAACTATGCAGGATAAATAGACCTGCATTCTTTTTATTTCTTATTAAAACAGCATGAAGATTCCTGTATACGTATCTAGGAAACTATCAAGGAGGAACTATGGAACGAAATATATCGATTGCAATTGATGGACCTGCAGCAGCAGGCAAAAGCACAGTTGCAAAAATTTTAGCAGAAGACTATTCATATGTTTATATCGACACGGGTGCCATGTACAGAGCTCTTACTTATAAAGCGATTCAGCAGAAAGCCGATTTAGAAAACGAAGAAATCCTGAAAGAGATTCTGTCTGATACAAAAATAGACCTAGTTCCAAGTGAAAAAGGGCAGCTTGTTTATGTGAATGGGGAAAATGTCACAGAAGTGATCCGCACTCATGAAGTCACAAACTCTGTTTCTATAGTGGCAAAACATGCTTCTGTCAGAGAAGAAATGGTCAAAAGACAAAAAGAAATGGCAAGCGGCGGCAGAGTGGTTATGGACGGAAGAGATATCGGCACCCATGTTCTGCCGGATGCAGAAGTGAAGATCTTTTTGAGAGCATCTGTGCTCGAACGTGCGAAAAGACGTCATGATGAAAATCTTTCAAAAGGATTTGAATCCGATTTAGAGCAGCTGAAGCTTGACATTGCAAGAAGGGACAAACTGGATTCTGAAAGGGTCATTGCTCCTCTTAAAAAAGCAGATGACGCAGTTGAAATTGATACAACGTCACTGTCAATTTCTGGTGTTGTGGAAGAAATTAAAAAAATTGTCAAAGAGAGGCTTTGATGAAAATGAACTTTTATCAATTTGCCAAAGGTGTTGTAGCTTCAGTGTTCTTTCCTCTTTACCGGGTCGAAGTAAAAGGGAAAGAATATTTTCCTAAAGAAGGCGCGGTTCTTTTGTGTTCGAATCATATTGATAATTTAGATCCGCCTACAGTCGGGATATCAGCTCCAAGACAAGTGCATTTTATGGCGAAAGAAGAATTGTTTCGAGTCCCTATATTAGGGGGTATAGTCAGAAAAGTTGGATCTTTCCCTGTTAAAAGAGGCATGAGTGACCGTGAAGCTTTAAGAAATGGTTTAAATGTGCTGAAAGAAGGCGGCGTATTGGGATTATTCCCTGAAGGCACAAGAAGCAAAGACGGGAAGCTGGGAAAGGGGCTTGCAGGAGCAGGTTTTTTCGCTCTCAGATCTAATGCATTAGTCGTTCCCTGCGCGGTTATCGGCACGTATAAGCCTTTTCGAAAAGTAAAAGTTTTCTTCGGCGAGCCTATCAATCTAGATCCTTTAAGAGAGAGAAAAGCTACTGCTGAAGAAGCAACTGAACTGATTATGTCGAAAATTGCAGAACTTCTCGAAAAACATCGCTCTTAAGAGTCTTACTACTTGACAAAATGTAACATTTATTAGAAGTTAGTAAAAAGAGTATTTTCACTTTATTCTAAAAAGTGATTTCATACATATCCAACTAAAGTCGTGGGTTGTGACCAAGGAGGTAATTGGAATGGTTGAAGACATGAATGATGTAGAAGTAAAAACACCGGAAGTTGGTGACATTCTAAAAGGGATCGTTACCAAAGTTGAAGACAAACAGGTAATTGTTGAAATTGATAACGTGAAACATACTGGTATTATTCCTATCAGTGAATTATCCAGTCTGCACGTTGAAAAAGCTTCTGATGTTGTAAGTGAAAATGAAGAATTGCAGCTAAAAGTGACAAAAGTCGAGGATGAAGCATTAATCCTTTCTAAACGAGCAATTGACGCAGATCTTGCCTGGGATCAGCTGCAGGCTAAATTCGAATCTAAAGAAGTATTTGAAGCAGAAGTCAAAGATGTAGTGAAGGGCGGCCTCGTTGTCGATCTTGGAGTAAGAGGATTCATTCCTGCATCATTAGTGGAATCTCACTTTGTTGAAGATTTTTCTGACTATAAAGGAAAAACACTGTCACTTATGGTTGTAGAGATTGACCGTGAGAAGAACCGTGTGATCTTATCTCATCGTGCCGTGGTTGAAAAAGAGCATGGCGAAAAGAAACAGCAGAGATTAGATATGATTAAAGCAGGCGAAGTGCTTGAAGGAACGGTTCAGCGACTGACTGATTTCGGAGCATTTGTTGATATCGGCGGCATTGACGGGCTTGTTCACATTTCACAGCTGTCACATAACCATGTTGACAAACCGTCTGAAGTAGTTGAAGAAGGACAAAAAGTTCAGGTGAAAGTTCTTTCGATTGATCGTGATAATGAAAGAATCTCATTATCTATTAAAGAAACCCTTCCTGGACCATGGGAGAACATTGCAGGTAAAGTAAAAGCCGGCGATATTGTGGATGGTACAGTGAAACGATTGGTTACTTTCGGTGCATTCGTAGAAATTCTTCCTGGGGTAGAAGGTCTTGTTCATATTTCTCAAATCTCGAATAAGCATATCGGCACACCGCATGAAGTGCTTTCAGAGAATGAAGAAGTTAAAGTGAAGGTACTCGACGTTAATGAAAACGAACAGCGCATTTCCCTTAGCATTCGTGAATTAGAAGGCCCATCTAAAGCTGATGAAGAGGATTACCGCAATTATCAGGCTAAAGAAGAGTCTTCAGGTTTTCAATTAGGCGAAATGATTGGCGATCAATTAAATAAACTAAAATAAACGGTGATGAATGTGAGCAGAGCTAAGCGCAAGATCGACCATATACAACACGCTTTAAAAACAGGACAGCTAAGAGAAAATGGATTTGATGATGTCATGTTTCTGCACCAGAGCTTGCCTGATACGGCTGTTCATCACATTGATCTGCACACTGAAATTGGCGAACTTGTTCTAAGTTCGCCAATTTTTATCAATGCAATGACAGGCGGAGGCGGAATAGAAACAGTCAAAATTAATGAAGCGCTCTCCTCCGCAGCAGCTGAGTGCGGAATTCCGCTCGCTGTCGGCTCCCAAATGTCTGCTATTCGCGATGCTTCAGAAAGACCTTCCTATGAAGTGGTGCGCAAGGTTAATCAAAAAGGACTGCTTTTTGCAAACCTTGGAAGCGAAGCAACGCCTGATCAGGCAAAAACGGCTATTGATATGATTGAAGCAAACGCCATTCAAATTCATTTGAATGTTGTTCAGGAATTGGTTATGCCAGAGGGCGACAGAGATTTCAGCGGTGCATTAAAAAGAATTTCGGCAATAGCAAATGCAGCAGAGGTTCCGGTTATCGTGAAAGAAGTAGGATTCGGCATGAATCGTGAAGCGGCCGAACAGCTGAGAGATGCCGGCGCTGCAGCCATAGATGTTGGAGGCTTTGGCGGAACGAACTTTGCAAAAATTGAAAACGAAAGAAGAAACAGACTGTTATCTTATTTCAATGATTGGGGAATTCCAACAGCCGTTTCAATAGCGGAGCTAAGTTCGTCGGTTAAAGGCATCTCCATTCTCGGCTCCGGAGGCATTCAAAACGCGATGGATATAGCGAAAGCTATTTCTCTCGGTGCATCAAGCGCAGGAATGGCCGGTTTCTTTTTGAAAATATTGATTGAAGACGGCTATGAAGCACTTGTTTCTGAAATTAAAAACGTTCAGGATGATTTAAGAATGATTATGACAGCCGTTGGGGCAGAAAGCATAAACCAGCTTCAGCAGGCACCCGTCATTTTATCCGGTATGACTCATCATATTTTAACTGAACGAAACATTGACACAAAAGTGTTCAGCAATCGAATCATCGAAAAATAAAAATCCGCATCCTGTTACAGGGTGCGGATTTTGTTTTAGTGAAAAGGCGCCATGCATTTGGCGGCTTTTTTGCTGTTTAGGAACTTATAAAAGGTAATAGATTCTAGATAATGAAATAAAGTTATCTACGGCAAGCGTAAGCGCCTAGATCCTCGGTCAGAACGAATCCGCCAGTTGGATCTAACAAAGGAGCATGCGCTTTTGTTCCTGCGGGAAATGGAATCCTATTTATTTCGGGCTCTTGATTCCTCTGGGCTTTCTAAAGAAGTGGCTCCTTTGTAATGCAATGATTGATCTCGGTCAGATTCGACCCGTTTACTTGCTTTCAGCTTTTTTTCTTGACGGTCACGTCCCATTTCATATCCCTCCTTTTATTCCTTAGTATGACTCAAGCATCCGTTACACATGAATTCCATTTTATGAGGATTTGATCATTTGAATTTTTAAGAAACGCTGCAAGTGCAATACCAGTAATTCATTCGAGAAAGCTCATTTAATCAGCTATCTATACATAAACGGCAATTTTCACCCTAGATGTGGATTAAAGATCAAAAAATCCTCCCATAATAGGAACAATAGGAGTGAGGACCGTGGAAAATGTCTTTTACTATTGGATTTTGTGGGGAGCTTGGATTGTTGCAGCTTTTTTTCTTCAAAAATCCATCAGGCGAACATTGATATCAGTGGTTATTTTAGCATTCATAGCATTTGGAGAACTATTTGTGGAGGTTTCTTCTTTTTCCATTAGAGTTTCCTTTATTATGGCACTTTGTGTTGGTTATTATTTGGCCGCAGGCAGCATGCGGAAGGTTTATCACTTTTTTTCAGTGATGACGTTAACTAGTGCATATGCAGGTATTCATTTATTTGAAATCTTTGATCCTGTATGGTTTATGGTCGACCGCTTTTTTGTCATTATTGGGGTTATCAGTATATTAGCTCTTTATCTGGGGAAAAGTATGCGCGAGCGTTTAGGGCTTCTGATCCTTTCCATGAGCCAGGGAGAATTAGTGTTTTGGGTTATCCTTGGAAAATTTCATGACGGATTAACAATTGGAACAGCTGATTATTTAAATATGGCTGCAATTGGCTTTTTTATCTTATGTACATGGACTTATATAGAACAAGTGACGGCGTCATTAAATCAGCAGGTTCAAAAATCAGCAAGGGGGAAGCAGGCTTAATATGAATGAATATACTCTTCCGATATTATTCGGCGTTGCTTTTGGTGTGACTTCAAGACTTTATATGCTGCGTACAGATTACAGGCAGTACCCCACGTACCTGCATGGAAAAATCATTCATGTTGCATTGGGATTTATTGCTGCAGGGCTTGGAACGATTGCCATACCAGCTATTATGGAGGAAGAATTTACTGCGATTACTTTTCTGACGCTTGCTGCTTCGCAATTCAGAGAAGTGAGAAATATGGAGAGGAATACGTTAACTGAGCTGGATCGATATGAGCTTGTTTCAAGAGGGAGCACATATATTGAAGGAATTGCCGTTGCCTTTGAAAGCAGAAATTATCTAGTCATTTTCACATCTTTAGTGACGACGTTAGCATATTTAGTTGTAAACATCTGGGCAGCAGCTGCTGCAGGAGTCATTTGTCTGATTGTATCAAAAAAATTAATGGCAGGAAGCAAATTGAAGGATATCGTACATATTGAATATAAAGAACCTCATTTTGAAGGTGCAGGATTATATATAGATAACATTTATATTATGAATATTGGGATACCTGCCAAACAGGAAGCTGTATTAAAATATGGCATGGGCTTTATTTTGACTCCGAAAAATTACAATGCAAGAACGACAATTGCCAATTTAGGACAAAGACAGGCGATCCTGCACGATGTCTCAACTGCGCTTGGAGTTCACAGGGATTCAGGTGAACCATCCTTAGTACCGCTTGCTAAGCGTGATTTAGATGATGGGAGAGTAGGAGTATTCGTCCTCCCTCAAGGAGGAGACATTGAGCTTGCCAAAACCGTAATAGGGGAAGTTCCGACACTTGAAAATGCAATAAGAATGCCAAGTGAGTCTAAAGCGAATAATGAAGGCAGGTCTAAACATTGAGTACATCACTTGAAAAATATATTCTGGCAGCGGTAACGACAAGCCCTGAAAAAGTAACAGGAGGGACTGCCGTCTTTGTAGTCAAAACAAAAGAAGAAATGGATTTTTACGCAAAAAATCTAGAAGCCATTTTAGATGGAATCGCACACGGAATCGGCGAAGATCTGTACATTATTGTAAAGCATTGAGTTGTACAACATGCTAAACTCTGCTAATATATAAAAGTTAAGCCCTTCCCGAAAATAGAGAAGGGTTTCTTTCATGAAAAGGGAAAGCTTATAATGTAAGATATGAACTTATATGTTGCCCGCATTAAAATACATAAACTGCAAGCTGAAAGGAAAGATTGCTATGGCTAAACCGGTAATTGCAATCGTCGGCCGCCCGAATGTTGGGAAATCGACGATATTTAATCGAATCGTTGGCGAGCGTGTGTCAATCGTCGAAGATACTCCAGGAGTAACAAGAGACAGAATATACAGTTCGGGAGAATGGCTGAACTACCAATTTAATTTAATTGATACAGGCGGAATTGATATTGGAGATGAGCCGTTCTTAGCGCAGATTCGACAGCAGGCTGAAATTGCGATCGATGAAGCGGATGTTATTATTTTTCTGACAAACGGACGCGAAGGTGTGACTTCTGCTGATGAAGAAGTGGCAAAGATTCTCTACCGCAGCAAAAAGCCTGTTGTGCTTGCTGTAAACAAAGTGGACAATCCTGAAATGAGAGCAAGCATTTATGATTTCTATGCGCTTGGATTTGGAGAGCCTTTCCCGATTTCCGGTTCTCATGGACTGGGTCTTGGAGATTTGCTTGATGCAGTAGCTGAGCATTTTAAAAATATTGTGACAGAAGAGTATGATGAAGAAACAATCAAATTCAGTTTAATCGGACGTCCAAATGTTGGGAAATCTTCCCTGGTGAATGCTCTTCTTGGAGAAGACCGGGTAATCGTCAGCAACATCGCAGGCACTACAAGAGATGCGGTTGATACGAGCTACCGATATGAAGGCCAGGATTTCGTTATTATTGATACCGCCGGCATGAGGAAAAAAGGGAAGGTATACGAGTCTACTGAAAAATACAGTGTTCTCCGCGCCTTAAAAGCCATTGACCGTTCAGATGTCGTGCTCGTTGTGATTGACGGGGAAGAAGGCATTATTGAGCAGGATAAAAAAATTGCAGGCTACGCACATGAAGCTGGACGTGCAGTCGTGATTGTCGTGAATAAATGGGATGCAGTTGATAAAGATGAAAAAACAATGAAAGATTTTGAAACAAACATTAGAGAGCATTTCTTATTCCTGGATTACGCTCCAATCGTTTTCTTGTCAGCAAAAACGACCCGCCGTATCCATACACTGCTGCCAAAAATCATTCTGGCCAGTGAAAATCACTCTCTGCGTGTTGAAACAAGCGTACTGAATGATGTCATTATGGATGCTGTAGCGATGAATCCTACACCTACTGATAAAGGGAAGAGATTGAAAATTTATTATGCTACACAGGTTGCTGTTAAGCCGCCGGCATTTGCTATTTTCGTGAACGAACCAGAATTAATGCATTTTTCATATGAGCGATTCCTGCAAAACAGAATCCGGGATGCATTTGGTTTTGAAGGCACACCAATTAAAATTTTCGCAAGAGCAAGAAAATAATAGGGGTGAATAGGGATGGAACGAATTGCCGTTCTTGGTGCAGGAAGCTGGGGGACAGCGCTTAGTATTGTACTTGCAGATAATCATCATGAAGTTAGACTTTGGGGACATCGCAAAGAGCTCATTCAGCAAATAAATGAAACACACCGGAATCAAAAGTATTTGCCAGAAGTCGAGCTTTCAGATGCCATTAAAGGCTATACAGATTTAGCAGAAGCTCTGAATTCAGTGAATATCGCGGTTTTGGCTGTTCCGACAAAAGCAATTAGAGAAGTTCTGCAGGACGTTATAAAAGTAATTGACCATAAATTGATCATTGTGCATGTCAGTAAAGGAATCGAGCCTGATTCTCTTCTGCGCATATCTGAAATCATTAAAGAGGAAGTGCCTGAAAACCTGCTTCAGGATGTAGTGGTTCTATCAGGCCCAAGTCATGCTGAAGAAGTAAGCTTAAGACAGCCGACAACGGTAACATCATCTTCCGATAACCTTGAAGCAGCAGAGCATATTCAGGACTTATTTATGAATCAGCATTTCAGAGTGTATACAAACCCTGATGTCATCGGAGTTGAGATTGGCGGAGCTCTGAAGAATATTATTGCACTTGCAGCAGGAATCACGGACGGTCTTGGGTAT
Organism: Metabacillus idriensis; assembly: GCF_009674765.1. GTDB lineage: Bacteria > Bacillota > Bacilli > Bacillales > Bacillaceae > Bacillus_P > Bacillus_P idriensis. The sequence goes on from NZ_WKKF01000006.1 coordinate 14,837, forward strand.
GGAGATAATGCCAAAGCTGCTCTTATTACGAGAGGACTTGCTGAAATAGCGCGCCTTGGCAGTATAATGGGCGGAAATCCATTAACGTTTTCAGGACTCACAGGTATTGGAGACTTAATTGTTACGTGTACAAGTGTACACTCGAGAAACTGGCGGGCCGGCAATTTGCTTGGTAAAGGCCAAAAGCTTGAGGATGTGCTTGAAAACATGGGAATGGTAGTAGAAGGCGTCAGAACGACTAAGGCAGCCTATCAGCTTGCCCAAAAATATGATGTGAAAATGCCGATTACAGAAGCTCTGTATGATGTACTATTCAACGATAAAGAAGTAAAAGATGCCGTTGATTCGCTGATGGCCAGAGTGAAAACACATGAAATGGAAGATCTTGTGAATATTAGTGAAAATCGCAGCTGACTCATGTGGCATAAGGGGCGGAACGTGCATAGTATAGCTTGAGTTTGTGAAAGAATAACAATCTTACTCATGAAACGGACCACTAGGTGCAAATGCGTAAATCCACTATAGCATTGAATCACATACTTACGTTTCCTCCCTGCTTATAAAAATGGCTTACTTAATCCATGAAAATAGGCATTAGAGGATGCAAATGCTCTGAAATTCGCATAAAATGCATCGTAGTAAATTATGAGTTGCTCTAATCAATGGGATCCGATTAGTCTGAAGCAAAAAATGGCTGAAGTAAAGCTGCCCCCTCTTTACTTCGGTTTTTTTTGTCATGAAAAGGGACAAGTCTGGTGTTCCACTTGGGTGGAGTTCATACATAGAGAAACTGTTATTTATTCATACCGTACTCGGCTTAAAAATCAAGACTTCAGCTAAATAGTGCATAGAACGGCTAAATAAGCAGAAATCCAGCTGGATAAAATGGGATTTCAGCTTATAAAAAGAGGTGGCTAGATTGAGATTTCTTATCTGTCTGTCGGAGCTAAACAGTCGGTTCCGCATTTCGCGGTGTCCAGCTCCATCGCCCAGCTCCTCGGCCAGAACGGCTCATCCAGCAAAGGCAAAAAGCGCCTTCACTGGCTGATCCTTATCTGTCTGTCGGAGCTAAGCAGTCGGTTCCGCATTTCGCGGTGTCCAGCTCCACCTCCTAACTCCTCGGCCAGAACGGATCAGCCTGAAAAGTCAAACCCGGACTTTCCAGTCTGCTCCTTATCTGTCTGTCGGAGCTAAGCAGTCGGTTCCGCATTTCGCGGTGTCCAGCTTAATCGCCTAACCCCTCGGTCAGAACAGATTCCCCGAAAAAGGCGGGACCCGGACTTTTCCGGTGAATCCTTATCTGCCTGTCGGGGCTAAACAGGCGATTCCGCTTTTCTTGTGATATAATATTTTTCGGATAATAAGGGGAGGTAAGGGAATGAGTCCAGCGTTGATGAAGATGTGGATTGCTCTCGCTTCAATGGGGTTTATGTTTGTTGCGATTATATCAATCTATTTCAGCAGATTTAAAATGAAAGGGTTTTTAAAGATTGCTTTTGCGGCGATTGCCTATTTTTTTATGATTCTTGCAGGGTTGTTAATCTTTTTCGTTGTGTTCAGCGGACCTGTTAATGAATAATGAACTTCACTATAAAGGAAGATTTTCATGAAAAAGCTTGCTTCACTATTACCTGTTTTTTTAATCATGACACTGCTTTCAGGCTGCTTGTATCCTGATCAGGAGCTGAGCCAGAATCAGGTTCCGTATGAAGATCAGATAGCAGGGGTGCAAAATACAGTTGACCGGTTTAAAGAAGATTCCGGAGGTTTGCTTCCGATTAAAACGAGAGATATGGAAACGCCGATCTATCAGAAATACCCGATTGATTTTGCCCAGCTTGTGCCGAAATACATGGCTGAACCCCCTGGAACATCCTATGAAAGCGGCGGAGTTTACTTGTATGTTCTTGTTGATGTTGAAAAAAATCCGACCGTCAAACTGATTGACCTCAGAATCTCAGAGGAAATCCGTGATCTAAAAACGAGATTAAATGTGTATAAAGCATCCAATGGCTATCCGCCTTATAAAGATGTTGTAGCTGAAAATGTGTTTACTTTGGACTATAAGAAACTTGGCTATGAGGAAGCTCCTCATGCCGTAAGCCCTTATTCAGGAGAAATACTGCCTTTTGTGATTGATAATACGGGGGAAGTGTATGTTGATTACCGCATTGATTTGAATAAAGCATTGAGCGAAAAGAAAAATAAAGCCGCAGACGGTGAAGATATAAGAAATCTATTGGTCGCTGACTCTCCGTTTGTTCCGGCATTTTCCTTGCCGTATACCGTCAATGAAAAAAATGAACCTGTCTTTTTAGATAAATAAGTCATGAACCCTTCTTAAGAGAAATAAACTCTGAAAGAAGGGTTTTTCATTTTTTAAAATCATATAAGAAAAATGAAATGAAAAAAATTTCAGATCACTGTCATAAATAAATAGGACAACGTCATAAATATATAGTGTCCTAAAACACGAAGAAGCAGACGGTCAATAACCCAAGAAGCCTATGATCGGGAGGGGATCACTTGGAAAAGGTAGATATTTTTAAGGATATCGCAGAGCGCACTGGCGGCGATATCTATCTCGGAGTAGTGGGAGCAGTAAGAACAGGCAAATCTACTTTTATCAAAAAGTTCATGGAGCAAGTCGTGCTTCCGAATATTGATAATGAAGCAGATAAGGCACGAGCGCAGGATGAGCTGCCGCAAAGTGCTGCTGGTAAAACCATCATGACGACAGAGCCTAAATTTGTTCCGAATCAAGCGGTTTCAATCCATGTTGATGAGGGACTTGAGGTCAATATTAGATTGGTAGATTGCGTTGGCTATACGGTACCCGGGGCAAAAGGGTATGAAGATGAAAATGGGCCTAGAATGATTAACACTCCTTGGTATGAGGAGCCGATTCCTTTCCATGAAGCAGCAGAAATCGGCACACGCAAAGTGATTCAGGAGCATTCAACAATCGGTGTCGTCATTACAACAGACGGCTCAATTGGGGAAATTCCAAGAAGAGATTACATTGAAGCTGAAGAGCGTGTCATTGAGGAATTAAAGGAAGTAGGAAAACCTTTCATCATGATTATTAATACGGTTCAGCCGTATCATCCTGAAACAGAAACTCTCCGAAGACAGCTCAGTGAAAAATATGACATTCCGGTTCTTGCAATGAGTGTTGAAAGCATCCGTGAAACAGATGTCATGAACGTTCTCCGCGAAGCGCTGTATGAGTTCCCTGTGCTTGAGGTAAATGTGAATCTGCCTAGCTGGGTTATGGTACTCCGTGATAATCACTGGCTGCGAGAAAGCTATCAGGAAGCAGTCAAAGATACTGTTCAGGATATTAAGCGGCTCAGAGATGTTGACCGTGTGGTCGGTTATTTCAGTGAATATGATTTCATTGACCGCGCCAGCCTTGCAGGCATTGAAATGGGGCAGGGGATCGCAGAAATCGATCTTTACGCGCCGGATGATTTATATGATCAGATATTAAAAGAAGTCGTTGGTGTGGAAATCCGCGGGAAAGATCACCTGCTGCAGCTTATGCAGGACTTTGCGTATGCAAAAGCAGAATATGATCAAGTATCAGATGCGCTTAGAATGGTAAAGCAAACAGGCTACGGCATTGCAGCGCCAGCTCTCAGCGACATGAGCCTTGATGAGCCGGAGATTATCAGGCAGGGTGCAAGATTCGGTGTCCGGCTAAAAGCTGTGGCCCCATCAATTCATATGATTAAAGTGGATGTGGAGTCAGAATTTGCTCCGATTATCGGAACAGAAAAACAAAGTGAAGAGCTGGTTCGATACTTAATGCAGGATTTTGAAGATAATCCGCTGTCCATCTGGAATTCAGATATTTTCGGGCGCAGCTTGAGTTCAATTGTGAGAGAAGGCATTCAGGCGAAACTCTCATTAATGCCTGAAAATGCCAGATACAAGCTAAAAGAAACACTCGAACGCATTATTAACGAAGGATCTGGCGGTTTAATCGCGATCATTCTATAGAAGTCATACGAACAGATGACCACAAAAAAGTGGTCATCTTTTTGTCTTTAAAAATAGTTTTCAATCTGATGACAATCAGCTTACAAAATTTTATTTTAGTAAAATTAATGTTTACTTCTTTCTCAATATGTATTAGTGTCTTTAATAAGTTTTACATATTTCAAAATAACATTTGCATCTGCGGTTATTTTTTTGTAAAATAAGTTCTTTATAGGAATGCACGTTCGCTGAAAGCACCTTCACTTATTGATTTATATAGGTTTTATAAAGGTTTCTCCTTGCTTAGCGAAAAAGGATGTGTTAATCTACTATCAGAAATTATTTTCTGCATTGGTCGATTCTTCCTTGAAACCCAATATTCATGCGGAAAATCATTGAATTATAGCCGTTAATCGTATAAGATTAGCGTGTTAACAGTAAAATGCGTCTCTATCATGTATAGATTCTGCATAATCTGTGAAGAAATGAAATTAACAGAATGCTTTTATTGCTTAACAAACAATCTTTGGGAGGAGGTGAAAGGCATGAATAAAACAGAACTTATCAACGCGGTAGCAGAAGCTAGCGAATTATCTAAAAAAGATGCAACGAAAGCGGTTGATGCTGTTTTCGATACACTTTTAGATGCACTTAAAAACGGTGATAAAGTACAATTGATCGGTTTTGGTAATTTCGAAGTACGTGAGCGTGCGGCTCGTAAAGGACGCAACCCACAAACTGGCGAAGAAATCGAAATCGCAGCAAGCAAAGTGCCTGCGTTCAAACCAGGTAAGGCTCTTAAAGACGCTGTTGCTGGAAAATAATGTGCTCTTACCCGTGTATGATGCATAAATTACATACACAAAAATGCCATGGATAGCCCCTTTTATAGGGGCTTTTCCTTTGTTCTGGAAAAAAGTTAAGACATGTCTGTCGCATAAACTTCACAAGATGCATCATTCTTTGCTTTTAATTGCTTACATATGCTAGAATCTGTATCAAATATATTGTTTTTAGGAGGATATGTATGGGGCAAATCAATACTCAGCAGATCGAAGAGGCGGTAAGGCTCATACTTGAGGCGATAGGGGAAGATCCAAATCGCGAAGGGCTGCTTGATACTCCTAAGCGAGTTGCTAAAATGTATGCCGAAGTATTCTCTGGACTTAACGAAGACCCAAAAGAGCATTTTAAAACCGTGTTCGGCGAAGACCATGAAGAACTTGTGCTGGTAAAGGATATTCCATTTCATTCGATGTGTGAGCATCACCTTGTTCCGTTTTTTGGCAAGGCTCACATTGCATACATACCAAAAGGCGGAAAAGTAACGGGGCTGAGCAAGCTTGCCAGAGCTGTTGAAGCTGTTTGCAGAAGACCGCAGCTTCAAGAAAGAATTACCTCGACAATTGCAGACAGCATTGTTGATTCATTAGAACCGCATGGCGTCATGGTGGTTGTAGAAGCAGAACATATGTGCATGACAATGCGGGGAGTCAAAAAGCCTGGAAGCAAAACAGTGACATCAGCTGTCAGAGGTGTTTTTGTGAAAGATCCTGCAGCCAGAGCGGAAGTATTATCATTTATTAAAGAATAAGGATTCGGGGGTGTACATATGAAAGACAACTCAAATGATTTTTTAGTGATTAAAGCGGTGGAAGATGGAGTGAATGTCATCGGTCTGACCCGCGGATCGGATACTCGATTTCATCATTCAGAGAAGCTTGATAAAGGCGAGGTCATGATTGCCCAGTTTACTGAGCATACATCTGCTATCAAGATAAGAGGCAAAGCTATTATTCAGACGAGCTACGGTGAAATAGAAAGCGACTCCAGAAGATAATTTTCTGACGGCTGCAATTATGGTATAATATTAAGTATTCAGCTGTAACTGTTTGTTGCTGTTGCTGGTTTTTCGAAAAAATTTCTATTTACATGGGGACAAGGGTGATTCATTTGCAAGACATCTATGTACAAATGGCTAAGATTAAAGACGCGCTGCACGTAAAGCTCACTCATCCATTTTTAGCAAAATATATACCTTCTCCTGTGATTGATGAAGATAAACTGCTCCTCTTCTATGCTTTGTTCGATCAGATTGATCTTCCAGATGAAAAAAAAGAGAACTACATAATTACAGCGATGCTTGTGCAAATTGCCCTTGATACTCATGATGAAGTATCCACTTCCGTTCATTTAAAGCAGGAAGAGTTCATGCAAAGACAGCTTATTGTTCTTGCAGGAGACTACTTCAGCGGTCTGTATTACGCGTTATTATCAGAAATGCAGGATATTGGAATGATTCGAACGTTAGCAACGGCAATAAAAGAGATAAATGAACATAAAATTCGTCTGTACGAAGAGACTGTAAGTGATTTTGATTCATTCGTTGCAAGTATCATAAAAGTAGAAACGGCTCTTTTTCAGCATGTTTCTGATTATTTTCAGGCAGGCCTATTCTCTAAGCTGACGACAAAATTTTTATCATACAAGCGGCTGATGCTTGAGAAAAACAGATACAACGCAGAATCTTTATCGATCATGAGGAATTTGGAGAAAAAGAAGAAAAATATCGGCACAATCGAATTTACCGGAGTGTATTTAAAAGAGTTTTGCAACCGTTATTTCGAAGAGACAGCCGAGCTTTTAGAAAGCTGTTTTCAGCAGCCGTCCTCTCTGCAGAATGTCCTGTTAGCAAGATTGCAGTCATTCAAGTATAATCAGGATATAAGATACACTACGCTTGCGGAAGAAGGTTTATGAAATGCAGCAATCCAAAGAAGAAAGAGTCCATTCTGTATTTGAAAAAATATATAAAAACTACGATAAAATGAATTCAGTCATCAGTTTTCAGCGCCATATTGCCTGGCGCCGCGAAACAATGAAACGAATGAATGTCAAGCAAGGATCGATTGCCCTGGATGTTTGCTGCGGCACAGCTGACTGGACGATTGCTATGGCTGATGCGGTAGGCGGGAGAGGCCGGGCTATTGGTCTTGATTTCAGCAACAATATGCTGAAAATTGGCAGAGAGAAAATAAAAGATTACTCCAATATTGAATTAATTCACGGCAATGCCATGGAACTTCCTTTTGAAGACAACACGTTTGATTATGTAACGATCGGTTTTGGACTTCGGAATGTTCCAGACTATATGACCGTGCTTAAGGAAATGCACCGCGTTGTTAAGCCAGGCGGAAAAGTAGTCTGCCTCGAAACCTCCCAGCCGACCATGATTGGGTTTAAGCAGCTTTATTACGGTTACTTCCGATTTGTGATGCCTGTTTTCGGAAAGCTGTTTGCTAAGAGCTACAATGAATATTCATGGCTGCAGGAATCAGCCAGAGATTTCCCGGGTATGCGTGAGCTTGCACAAATGTTCAGAGATGCGGGCTTTAAAGATGTAGAAGTGAAGCCTTTTACAGGCGGCGTAGCCGCGATGCATCTCGGGTGCAAATGAATTTTTTTTGTTTATAATTCTGTCCAGTTCCTTCCATTAAGATTCACTGGCGGAGGTATTGGATGCGGACATATGTACTGCAATCTATCATTAGACCAGCCATGTTTTAAAAATGCGAGTATTTAGGTGAATTGAATGAAATTTAAAATGGCGTATTCGTTCTTAAATGCAGATCTTGATCTGATTGAACAGGAACTTGAAAAAACGGTAAGCTCAACAGAGCCTCTGTTAAGCGAGGCAGGGCTTCACCTTCTTCAGGCAGGGGGAAAGCGTATCCGCCCTGTTTTTGTATTGCTTTCTGCCATGTTTGGCGAATATGATATCGAAAAAGTCAAAAAAGTGGCCATCGCTCTTGAAATTATTCATATGGCATCTTTAGTGCATGATGATGTGATTGATGATGCTGAGCTCAGGCGGGGGAAACCGACCATTAAAGCAAAGTGGGATAACCGCATTGCCATGTATACAGGGGATTATTTATTTGCAAGATCCCTTGAGATTATGACATCTTTAGAAAATATTGCAGCACATCAAATCCTTTCAAAAACAATTGTTGAAGTATCTCTTGGTGAAATTGAACAAATAAAAGACAAGTATGACTTTGACCAGAATCTGCGTGTTTATTTAAGACGCATTAAAAGGAAAACAGCGTTATTAATTGCTGCCAGCTGCCAGCTTGGAGCGATTGCAGGCGGTGTTCCGGAATCTATACATAAAAAATTATTCCTGTTCGGCTATTACGTGGGGATGTCCTTTCAAATTACAGATGATATTCTCGATTTTACTTCTACAGAAGAAGAGCTTGGAAAGCCTGTTGGAGGAGACCTGCTGCAGGGCAACATTACCCTTCCAGTGCTGTTTGCAATGGAAAATTCCGAGCTGAAAAACAAAATCAGCAAGGTTGCAAGTGATACGGACGAAACTGAAATGGCTGAGATTATTGATGCCATCCTATCTACAAATGCAATTGAGCGGTCCATACAAGTCAGCGACATGTATCTTCAAAAAGGGTTCAGCATTTTAAATCAATTGCCGAAAAATCGGGCAAGATCTGCTTTATCCAATATTGCAAAATATATTGGAAAAAGAAAATTTTAAATTCCTTCGCCCCATACGATTGCGAAAACAGTGAAAAAATGGTACGATTTGCATGGGGCATGAAAGCCCATACATAACAATCGCGGGGTGGAGAAATTACGATGGAAAAAACATTTATGATGGTCAAACCTGATGGCGTTCAGCGTCAGCTTATCGGGAAAATTGTTTCTAGATTTGAAAGTAAGGGCTTACATTTAGTTGGGGCTAAATTAATGCAAATTCCGGTTTCACTTGCTGAACAGCACTACGGGGAACACAACGGGAAGCCATTCTTCGGAGAATTAGTTGAATTCATCACATCCGGACCAGTTTTCGCTATGGTTTGGGAAGGGGAAAATGTGATCGAAATCTCCCGCACGATGATGGGAAAAACAAAACCAGCCGAAGCATTGCCGGGTACAATCAGAGGCGACTATGGTTTATTCGTAGGAAAAAACATCATCCACGGTTCTGATTCACCGGAAAGTGCAGAGCGCGAAATTAATCTATTCTTCAAACAAGAAGAATTAGTAGAATACGACAAAGATATTCATACTTGGATTTACTGATCCGCCTAAAGGCCAGCAGAGATGCTGGCTTTTCTCGTGTTTAAATATCACTTCCCATTAAATCTTTCTATGTGAATTTTTAAGAGTTTTCAGATTTTTTATTCAGGCCTCACAAGAGACTATCACTTTCCGATATACTATACATAGAGGGAATTCCTGCAGGAGAGTTGAGTCAGATGGAATATATGCAATTTCAGAAAGAATTTAAAAAGTTAACAGGAATAGATCTAGGTCTTTATAAAGAGGCACAAATGAAAAGAAGAATTACTTCTCTTTATTTGAAAAGGGGATATAACAGTTTTAAGGAGTATGGTTCAGCACTTCAAAGAGATAGGGAGCTGCTCTATGAACTTCTGGACAGAATAACAATCAACGTTACAGAGTTTTATCGGAATAGGAAGCGCTGGGATCTATTAGAGACTGAATTGCTGCCTGCTATGCTAAGCGGGTCCCGCCCGCTGAGAATATGGAGCGCAGCCTGTTCAACCGGTGAAGAGCCTTATACAATCGCAATGATTTTGTCAAAATATTTGCCATTGCGCTCTATTAAAATTCTGGCAACAGACTTAGACGAAAATGTCATAGCCAGAGCAAAGCTCGGGATGTATCCGGAAAGAAGTCTTGCTGAGCTGCCGGGTGAGATGAAGAGCAAATATTTTGTTCAGGATGGGGCAGGCTATCAAATTAGCAAAGAAATCATTGAGACTGTACAATTTAAAAAACACAATCTGCTCTCAGACCCTTTTGAAAGCGGATTTGATTTAATTATTTGCCGAAATGTGCTGATTTATTTTACGGAAGATGCGAAGAATATGCTTTATCATAAGTTTTCAAGGGCTTTGAAAAACGGGGGTATCTTTTTTATCGGGAGCACGGAACAGATTTTTTACAGTCAGCAATATGACCTTGAATCAGCAGGCACCTTTTTTTACAGAAAAATACAGCTGTAAACTTTCTATTCAATTTTTCATACATATGGTATAGTGTTACTTAAAAGCGTTAGTGCGCTGAAGGGAGAGCTTTAGATGAGATACTTAACAGCAGGAGAATCACATGGACCGCAGTTAACCGCTATTGTTGAAGGAGTGCCGGCGGGGCTGTCAATTACTGCAGAGGATATTAACCTCGATCTTTCGCGCAGACAAAAGGGACATGGCAGAGGAAGAAGAATGCAGATTGAGAAGGACGAGGTTCAGATTACAAGCGGAATCCGTCATGGAAAAGCACTTGGCTCTCCAATCGCACTTGTAGTTGAAAATAATGATTGGAAACATTGGACAAATATTATGGGTATCGAGCCTTTAGAAGAAGGCGAAGAAAAAGATATTAAACGCCAGATCAGCCGTCCGAGGCCTGGACATGCTGATTTAAACGGAGCGATTAAATACGGGCACAGAGATATCCGCAACGTGCTTGAACGCTCGTCTGCCCGTGAAACAACGGTCAGAGTTGCGGTTGGTGCAGTAGCTAAAAAGCTATTGGCAGAGCTTGGCATTAAAGTTGCAGGCCATGTAGTTGAAATCGGAGCAATAAAAGCTGAAAAAACAGATTATACGTCTATTGAAGAATTACAGCGGGTTACTGAGGAATCGCCTGTCCGCTGCCTGGATGAGAATGCTGCAGTAAAAATGATGCAGGCCATTGATGATGCTAAGAGCAATGGCGATTCCATCGGCGGTGTCGTGGAAGTGATTGTAGAAGGAATGCCTTCCGGGGTCGGCAGTTACGTTCATTACGACCGCAAGCTTGATTCGAAAATTGCAGCGGCTATCGTTAGCATCAATGCTTTTAAAGGTGTGGAATTTGGCATCGGTTTTGAAGCAGCCCGAAGATTTGGCAGTGAAGTACATGACGAAATTATTTGGAGCGAAGAGAATGGCTACTCACGCAAAACGAATCGCTTAGGCGGTTTAGAAGGCGGAATGTCTACGGGCATGCCGATTGTAGTCAGAGGAGTCATGAAGCCAATTCCAACCCTTTATAAACCTCTTCAAAGTGTTGATATTGAAACGAAAGAACCTTTTTCAGCCAGCATCGAACGTTCTGACAGCTGTGCTGTGCCTGCAGCAAGTGTAGTTGCAGAAGCCGTTGTGGCATGGGAAATCGCGAATGCGATTCTTGAACAATTCGGTTCAGACCGAATAGATGCAATCCGTGAGCACGTTCAGGAAATGCGCGAGTATGCGAGGAAGTTCTAATGAAGAATTTGCTTATTGAAACTGCTTCCGGATCATATCCTGTTTCAGTAGGAAGAAATATCATTGAAACTGAACTGATTAAACAAGTAAAAGTAATAAAACCTTCCAGTATATTGATTATTGCTGATGCAGCTGTTCAAAGCCTTTACGGTGAGCGGCTGCTGAATGCAATGAGTCATTCTTATAAGACGGAAGTCTTCGTTGTACCGAGCGGAGAAGAGAATAAATCATTCCAATCTTTTTATGATATTCAAACGCTCGCTCTTAAACTTGGACTTGACCGGAAATCTCTCATTCTTGCATTCGGCGGAGGAGTTATTGGTGACTTGGCTGGTTTTGCTGCTGCTACATATATGAGAGGTATCCCATTCATTCAGCTGCCGACTACTTTGCTTGCGCATGATAGTGCGGTCGGAGGGAAAGTCGCGATTAACCATCCAGAAGGAAAGAATATGATTGGTGCGTTTCATCAGCCCCGAGCAGTCATTTATGATCTGGCTTTTCTTTCGACATTGCCGGTTCATGAGCTTCGTTCTGGTTTTGCAGAAGTGATAAAACACGGTCTGATAGGAAATGCAGATTTCTATCATTGGCTGACGTCTGAAATTTCTGTTCTCGATGATCTGGATGATGAAAAACTTCAGCATATGATTCTTGAAGGGATTCGTGTCAAAGCGGCAGTAGTAAAAGAAGATGAAAAAGAAACCGGAGTGAGAGCCCATCTGAACTTTGGCCATACCCTGGGACATGCGATTGAAGCTTCCGAAGGATATGGAAAGATCAGCCACGGTGATGGTGTTGCCATCGGCATGCTTTTTGCGATTTGGCTCAGCGGGAAGATTCACAGCTTGAGTCTTCCTTATGAAAAAATCAAAAATTGGTTTAAAGAATTAGGCTTTCCGGTTGAAGTGCCTGAAAACTTATCTGCGGATGCTTTAATCAGCAGAATGCTGAAAGATAAAAAGTCGCATTCCGGGACGATCACGATGGTTCTGTTAAAAACGATCGGAGCACCGGAAACTTCATCTTTCGAAAGAGATCAATTAAGATCCTTGCTAGAAACATGGAGACAGGAGGGATCAGTTTGATTCGTGCAATTAGAGGAGCTGCTACAGTTGAACACAATGATGAAGATCAGATCATCAAAGCAACGGAAGCTCTTGTTCTAGAAATGATTGAAAAAAATAAAGTTGAGCCTGAAGATGTCGCATCTGTCCTGCTCTCAATGACTGCAGATTTAGATGCGGTTTTTCCAGCAAAAGCTCTGCGGAATTTTGACGGATGGGAATATGTTCCTGTCATGTGCATGCAGGAAATCCCTGTAGCAGGAAGTCTTGAAAAGTGCATCAGGGTCATGATGACAGTGGAGACTGAGCTTAATCAAAAAGAAGTAAAGCATGTTTATCAGGGGAAAGCGATTGTGCTAAGACCCGATTTAACAGGCAAAGAATAAAATCAAATGAAAATATAGTGCCTGATGTTCCTCACTTAGGCGGGAACATCATTCGTTGACAGAAAACAGCATGTGTATTAAGATAGACCCCAAGAATAGAAATTAGAAGAGAGCTTCTAATATGTTCCAGTGCGTTAGATGAGTATAGTGAGCAAGTCAGATTAGTTCAGTGAAAAATCAATTAGTTTAGCATAGTTTAGGGTAGCCGAGAATGAGTTTAGCTGAGGTCTTTTATATTTTCCGTTACGGTTAAGACTACCCAAAAACAGAGATTCTTTGTTTTTGGGTTTTTTCGTTTTACCGCAGCGCTTCCGCTTAAAACCTCCTAAATACTTATTCTCCACAATGCTGGAGGAGTGAGTACTTATGTTTCATACCGATTTTGCCTCATTTAAACAAGATAGCATGAGCTATCAAACCATACCTGTTATTAAGTCTTTTCAAGTTGACACGTTCACCCCGATTCAGCTTTTTAAAGTGTTTGAAGATGAAGCGGTGTATTTATTAGAAAGCAAAGACGCGGAATCATCATGGTCACGTTATTCATTTATTGGATTAAATCCTTTTTTGTTCATTGAAGAAGAAAATGACCGCTACTGCGTGAGGTCCAAACAAAGAAAAACAATCTATGAATCTTCTTCTCTGAAAGAAATCTTTCAATGGATGGACGGCTATTTAAAAGTAAAGCTTCCAGATCTTGATATTCCGTTTGCAGGGGGCGCTGTAGGCTATTTAGGATATGATTCCGTTACGATGTTTGAACGCGTTCCAAAGCATGCCAATCAAGATTTGAACTTTAAGAAGTGCCTTTTATTCGTTTGCCATACGATGATCGCATTCGATCATATTGATAAAACACTTTCGTTTATCCATTACGAACGCCTCTCCGGAAAAGAGTCAGAAGGAGGCAAGCGTGCAGTTTATGACATTGCTGAAACCAAAATCAATCAGCTGATCTCCCAACTGACTGAAAAAAGGGATTTCAATGATTTGATGCTTTCTCCGATGGATCAGGCATCTGTTTCGTTTGAAGGAGTAACCTCCAATTTTGAAAAGGATGATTTTCTTGACTCAGTCGAAAAAATAAAAGAATACATCAGAGCAGGGGATATTTTTCAGGGTGTTCTTTCTCAAAGATTCGAAATGCCAATAACAGCTAAAGGCTTTGACTTATATCGAATGCTGAGGGTTGTGAATCCCTCGCCTTACATGTTTTACATCAAATTTGATGAGACTGAGCTGATCGGCAGTTCTCCTGAGAGGCTGATCTACGTTCAGGACGGCTATCTCGAAATTCATCCGATTGCAGGAACCAGAAAACGCGGAAAGACGGAAGAAGAGGATCTCAGGATGGCGGAAGACCTGCGCAGCGATGAAAAGGAAAAAGCAGAGCATTATATGCTTGTTGACCTGGCAAGAAATGATATAGGCAGAGTAGCTGATTATGGGACAGTTAAGACTCCGGTTTTAATGGAGCTCGGACGTTTTTCACACGTGATGCATTTAATTTCAAAGGTGACCGGTCAATTAAAAACCGGCATACATCCCATTGATGCTCTGCTTTCATCATTCCCGGCCGGAACGGTATCGGGTGCCCCTAAAGTGCGGGCCATGCAGATTCTGCAGGAGCTCGAACCAACAGCGAGAAACGCGTACGCAGGGTGCATTGCCTATATTGGCTTTGACGGCAATATTGATTCTTGCATTACAATCAGGACAATTTCTTTGCAGGGCGGAAAAGCTTATGTTCAGGCAGGAGCCGGAATTGTAGCAGATTCAAAGCCTGAACTAGAATGGAAAGAAACGAGAAATAAAGCAAGCGCCTTAATTAAAACCATTGAACTTGCAGAAAAAGTGTTTGGCAAAAAGGAGGAGGCAGAAAATGAAAACATTACTCAGCAAATGCATTGAAGGCTACACGCTGACCGAAGAAGAGGCAATGGCTGCCATGAATCAGGTAATGGAGGGAAAAGCCACTTCCAGCCAAATCGCAAGTTTCATTTCCATATTAAGATTCCGCGGTGAAACGGTTGACGAGCTTGTCGGTTTTGCAAAAGCAATGAAACAGCATATGACCCGCATTGATTATGCAGAGGAACTGATTGATACATGCGGAACAGGCGGAGACGGGGCATCGACATTTAATATTTCGACTGCATCAGCAATCCTTGCGTCTGCGCTCGGAGTAAAAGTAGCAAAGCACGGCAATCGGGCAATCTCATCAAAAAGCGGCAGTGCAGATGTGCTTGAACAGCTTGGGATCTCCATTCAAACAACACCGGATGAAGCGAAGCTCGCTCTGCAGGCTTATGATATGAGTTTTCTGTTCGCGCCTATCTACCATTCTTCCATGAAACATGCTGTAAGCCCTAGACAGGAAATCGGCTTCAGAACGGTTTTTAACCTTCTTGGACCATTAGCAAACCCTGCTGATGCCAAGCGCCAGGTAATGGGAGTGTTCTCTACAGAGTATGCAGAAAAAATAGCCTTTGCCCTGCGCGAGCTTGGCTCAGAACATGTTCTCCTTGTTACAGGAAGAGATGGCCTCGACGAATGCAGTATTACAGGTGTAACAGATATTGTTGAACTGAAAAACGGCAAGATTGACCGTTATGAAATAACCCCGGAAGAGATGGGACTGCAGCGCGGAGAATTAAAAGACATCCAGGTTGAGAGCCCAGCTGAAAGTGCAGAACTGATTCTGGGTGTGTTCGAAGGGAAGCGCAGCGGGGCGGCGGCAGACATTGTTGCACTGAATGCCGGTGCTGCTTTATATGTAGCAGGCAAAACGGATTCACTTGCTGATGGAGTGAAAAAAGCGGCAGACGCAATCGCAAATGGCACAGCCTATCGTCAGCTCGCCCGTCTTCAAAGAAAGAAGGAGGAGCAGTATGCTTACTAAAATTCTTGAAAAAAAACGGGAAGAAGTGCTTTCACTGACTATTCCTGAAAGAACTAACGTATCTGAACGCTCATTTTACAGTGCCTTGAAGCATTCAAACCGGAAACCGGCTTTAATCGCGGAAGTAAAAAAGGCATCTCCTTCTAAAGGGATCATTAAAGAGAATTTTCATCCGGTGGAAATTGCAAAAGCTTATGAAGCTGGAAAAGCAGATTGTCTCTCTGTTTTAACAGATGAAAGCTTTTTTCAGGGCCATCGTGATTTTATAGTGGAAATTAAGAAAGAAGTCAGTCTCCCGGTGTTAAGGAAGGATTTCATTATTGATCACAAGCAAGTTGAGGAATCCAGGAATATAGGGGCAGATGCCATCCTTTTAATAGGAGAGGCGCTTGAAGCTAAAGAGCTGCACGAACTGTATGTGCATGCTTATGAGCTCGGCATGGATGTATTGGTGGAAGTGCATTCTCTGGCAGTTCTGGAAAAGCTTATGTCTGAGTTCACCCCTAAAATACTAGGTGTGAATAATAGAGATCTTTCAACCTTTAAGACAAATATCCATCAAATAAAGACAATAAGCACATCCGTTCCAAAAGATACTCTGCTAGTGAGTGAAAGCGGCATTTTTACATTTGAAGATGTGAAAACTGTTCAGCAAGAAGGCGCTCATGCCATTTTAGTCGGAGAATCACTCATGCGCGGTGAGAATCAAACAGCTGCCATCAAAGCTCTATACGGAGAAGAAAATGAGTAAACCTTTGATCAAGTTATGCGGAAATCGATCTTTGGAAGATTTAAAGCTGACAGGCAAGTCAAAGGCAGATTATCTCGGACTTATTTTTGCTGAAAGTAAGCGGACAGTGGAAGCTCTGGATGTAAAAGAGTGGCTAAAAGAAGTTGAAACTGAGGATAAACAATTAGTGGCGATATTTGTAAATGCCCGCCTGAATGAAATAGAACAAGTCATGAATGAACTTCCAATCGATGTCATTCAATGCCACGGCTCGGAGACAGTCAAAGAAATTGCTGAAATCAAGCATCATTTTAAGAGGGAAGTATGGAAGGCATTGCCCCATTATGAGGGAACACTGACTGATATGAAATTATATGCAGAAGCAGCGGACGGCTTTGTGATTGATTCTAAAGTCAAAGAAGCTTTCGGAGGAACTGGACAGACATTCGATTGGTCAAAAGTACCGTCTTATATACAGGCCGCTGAGGAGATAAACAAAACACTCTTCATTGCAGGAGGCATTACTCCTGGCAATATTGAACAGCTGCTCGGGCTACATCCGCCGGGCATCGATATTTCAAGCGGCATTGAACAAAACGGAAAAAAAGATGAGGCCTTATTGACAAGGCTAGAAGAAAGGGTGAATCACCATGTATCAGTTTCCAGATGAATTTGGCAGATTCGGAGATTTTGGAGGGAAATATGTACCTGAAACGTTAATGCAGCCGCTTGAAGAATTGCAAGAGGCATTTGCAGAAGCGGCGGCCGATCCTGAATTTATGAACGAATACCACCGTCTTCTCATTGAATATTCCGGAAGGCCGACAACATTGACCTATGCCGAAAACATAACGAAAAAACTTGGCGGAGCAAAGATTTTTCTGAAACGCGAGGATCTTAACCATACAGGCGCTCACAAAATTAATAATGCGATTGGCCAGGCCCTACTGGCACAGAAAATGGGGAAAACAAAAATTATTGCAGAGACAGGTGCAGGACAGCACGGTGTCGCGGCAGCAACCGTTGCAGCAAAATTTGGCCTTGAATGCAAAGTCTTTATGGGGGAAGAAGATGTGATCCGTCAGCAGCTTAACGTCTTTCGGATGAAGCTGCTCGGGGCGGAAGTTATCCCTGTTCACAGCGGAAATAAAACGCTGAAGGATGCTACGAACGAAGCGATCAGATACTGGGTTCAGCATTGTGAGGATCATTTTTATATGATCGGTTCAGTAGTAGGACCTCATCCATATCCGCAAATGGTCAGAGAGTTTCAAAGAGTAATAGGAGATGAAGCGAAGCAGCAGCTGGCTGAACGAATGGATTGCCTTCCTGATAAAGTAGTCGCATGCGTCGGCGGAGGAAGCAATGCGATTGGCATGTTTGCAGCCTTCATTGAGGAAGATGTTGAGCTTGTCGGCGTTGAAGCGGCAGGCAAAGGCGTTGATACACCTCTCCATGCTGCAACCATCACCAAGGGCACAAAAGGAGTTATTCATGGTTCGCTCACTTACCTGATCCAGGATGAGTACGGGCAAATTATTGAACCATACTCCATTTCAGCCGGGCTTGATTACCCTGGAATTGGACCTGAGCATGCACACCTTGCAGATACAGGCCGGGTGAAATATGAGAGCGTAACTGATGACGAGGCCTTAGAAGCGTTAACTGTCTTAGCAAAGGAAGAAGGAATTCTTCCGGCTATTGAAACCGCCCATGCTCTTGCAAAGGCCTTCCAGCTTGCAGAGAAAATGGATCCAGATGAAACGCTGCTCATCTGTTTATCAGGACGCGGAGACAAAGATGTTCATACACTAATGGAATCTCTTGAAGGGAGCGATAAGAATGCAGGAATACTTGCAGAAGCAGCTTGCGCAAAATAAGAAATTATTTATCCCGTTTATAACAGCAGGCGACCCAAATGGTGAAGCCACAATCGGACTCGCGCTTACTCTTCAGAAGGCTGGAGCTTCAGCTATTGAACTTGGCATCCCATATTCAGATCCCCTGGCGGACGGTCCTGTCATCCAAAGGGCTTCGCAAAGATCGCTGTCGGCCGGTATGAATATTGTAAAAGCCATGGAACTCGTTCCATCTATGCGCGAAAGAGGTCTAACTATTCCAATAATTCTTTTTACGTATTATAATCCTGTGTTACAATTAGGAAAAGAATCCTTCTTTGCTTTAGCGGAAAAAAACACAATAGACGGGCTGCTGATTCCGGATCTTCCTTTTGAAGAGAGCGGAGATTTGAGAGAGTCCTGCAAGCAGCATGGCGTCACGTTTATTTCAATGGTTGCCCCTACATCTGTTCAGCGGCTTAAGAAAATTGTGTCAAATGCAGAAGGCTTTCTTTACTGTGTTTCATCGTTAGGTGTAACAGGTTCGAGAAAGACGTTCGATCAGCGCATTTACGATTTTCTGAGTGAGGTAAAACAAGAAGCTTCAGTTCCTGTCGTTGTCGGTTTCGGTGTTTCTTCAAAGGAACACGTAGAAGAACTGACAAAGGTATGTGACGGAGTTGTTGTAGGCAGTGCACTAATTGAAGAAGTTGAGAGGTTATCTTCAAAACTGAAAGAGGCTGATTCATTGGATGCTGCCCTTCTCGAGTTTGAAGAAAAAGCTTCCTCCTTTGTTTCAAATGCTAAAGTAAGCACAGGATGAAACGCGCAGCAAGCGGAGAAATCTTCGCTTTTATTAAAGAAGAGGTGTCCATTCATGCAAATTAAAGATCAGCTTACGAACTTAAAACCGTATCAGCCCGGTAAACCAATTGAAGAAGTAAAAAAAGAGTATAACTTAACTCACATTGTGAAGCTCGCTTCCAACGAAAATCCATACGGCAGCTCAGAACGCGCGAAAAAAGCCATTCAGGATGAACTGAATCAGCTTGCTATGTATCCAGACGGCTACAGTGCTCTGCTTCGTGAAACGCTGGCACGTTTTTTAAACGTAGAGGAAAATGAAATTATTTTTGGAAATGGATCCGATGAAATTGTCCAGATCATTTGCCGCGCCTTTTTGAAGAAAGGGACGAACACAGTAATGGCAACACCGACATTTCCTCAATACCGCCACAATGCCATCATTGAAGGCGCGGATATTAAGGAAATTCCGCTGATCGATGGAGATCACGATCTGAACTCCATGCTTGCAGCAATTGACGAACAAACAAAGGTCATTTGGCTATGTTCACCAAACAATCCAACAGGTACTTATATCAACGAGCAGTCTTTGCATGCTTTCATGAAAAAGGTGCCAAATCATGTGCTTGTTATCCTGGATGAAGCTTACTATGAATATGTAACAGCATCTGATTTTCCGGAAACACTGCCATTAATCAAACAATATAAAAACGTCATGATTCTCCGCACTTTCTCAAAAGCATACGGCCTTGCAGCCCTCCGCGTCGGTTACGGAATTGCGAACAGGGAGTTAATCAAAAGCATCGAACCTGCAAGAGAGCCCTTTAATACGAACCGTTTAGGACAGACTGCCGCACTGCATGCTTTAGGTGATCAGGATTTCATTAAACAATGTGCAGAAAAAAACAAACAGGGTCTTGAACAGTTTTACAATTTCAGTAAGGAACACGGTTTATCCTACTATCCTTCAGAAGGAAACTTTATTCTGATCGATTTTAACCGCGATGCGGATGAAGTATTTCAGGCACTGCTGGAAAAAGGCTATATTGTCCGTTCCGGCAAAGCACTCGGATTTCCAACGTCTATCCGCATCACAATCGGAACGAAAGAACAAAACGAAGAGATTCTGCAGATTCTAACAGAATTGATTTCATAAAAGAAGAGGTGATCTTAATCACCTCTTTCTTATAAATATAGGGAATATAAAGTTTTATACTTTTTGTCTAGCTCCATCGCTCAGGCTCCTCGGACAGAACAATTCCGTCAAAAAAGTCAAACCCGGACTTTTCCGCCGGATTCTTATCTGTCATGCCTGAGCTAAACGGGCGATTCCGCTTTTCTATACATATTGCAGCTGAGGGTGATAAAGAATGGAACAGCAGATTGAAAAAATTCATCTCATCGGACTCGGGTTAATCGGCGGTTCGATCGCCCTTGCGATTAAGCAGGAGTTTCCTGCTATAAAGATTGCCGGGTATGATATTAATCAAAGTCAGGCTGAAATCGCCAAGACTCTGACCGTAATCGATGAAATAGCTCCAAATCAATTCGGCGGCATAGAAACAGCCGATTTAATTATTCTTGCTACTCCGGTAGAACAGACTTTGTCCATAATTGACTCATTAAGTTCACAACATTTAAAAGAAAGCGTCATTATTACGGATGTAGGCAGCACAAAACAAAAAATCAGCAAATACGCTGATTCTGTTTTCGGGGACGGGGTGCAGTTTATCGGCGGACATCCAATGGCCGGTTCTCATAAATCAGGGGTGATCGCGGCGAAAGCCCACCTTTTTGAAAATGCCTTTTATATCCTGACGCCGACGGATCATACATCCCATGCTTCGCTTAGTATCCTTCAGAACGTCTTAAAAGGAACGAAAGCTCATTTTGTTGAAATGACTCCAGCTGAACATGACGAGGTTACAGGTGTAATCAGTCATTTTCCGCATATCGTTGCAGCGAGTCTTGTTCATCAGGCAGGCCGTTTTGAAGACAGTCATCCTTTGATTAAGCGTCTGGCAGCGGGAGGATTCCGCGATATCACGAGGATTGCCTCAAGCAGCCCCGCGATGTGGAGAGATATTCTCCTACATAATAAAGACAAGCTGCTTGCTTTATTTGATGACTGGCAATACGAAATGAACCGGGTCAGAGAGCTTGTTGATGGACTTAATGGAGATGCTCTATTTTCGTACTTTCAGGAGGCAAAGGATTTTAGAGATGGCCTGCCTGAGAGAGAAAAAGGAGCTATTCCTTCTTTTTACGATTTATATGTGGATGTACCTGATTATCCAGGTGTCATTTCTGAAATTACAGGTTATCTTGCAATGGAGGAAATCAGCATCACGAACATCCGGATTATCGAAACGCGCGAAGAGATTTATGGTGTGCTGAGATTAAGCTTCCAGACGGATGTCGACCGTGAACGTGCACAAAAATGCATCGAGAAATATACAGACTACAAAACATTTTTCAGTTAATGAGGTGAGGACCATGTCAAATGAAAAGAAATTGCGGAGAGCAGAGGCGTTAAGCGGTGAAATTGCCATTCCGGGTGATAAATCCATTTCACATAGAGCGGTGATGTTTGGAGCTCTTGCAAACGGTGAGACTGTCATTGAAAATTTCCTTGCAGGAGCAGACTGTTTATCAACGATTGCCTGCTTCAGACAAATGGGCGTTGAAATCGATCAGGAAGGAACAAAGGTGAAAGTGTCTGGCAAAGGTATTAATGCACTCAGGGAACCTGAGGGAATACTGGATGTCGGCAATTCGGGAACAACTACCCGTCTTATGCTTGGCATTTTAGCAGGACGTCCTTTTCATGCCTGTATCGTTGGCGATGAATCGATCGCTAAAAGACCGATGACACGCGTCACTGACCCGCTGAGAGAAATGGGAGCAGCTATCGATGGCAGACAAAACGGCAATTACACGCCTATTTCTATTCGCGGCGGCAAGCTTAGTGGATTAGAGTATGTATCCCCTGTAGCAAGCGCTCAAGTTAAGTCAGCGATTCTGCTCGCAGGGCTTCAGGCAAATAACGAAAAAACGAAAGTAACAGAACCGCATAAATCAAGGGATCATACAGAAAGAATGCTGAGAGCATTTGGTATAGAAGTGAAGGAAGAAGGTCTGTCAGCAGAATTGATCGGAGGTCAGTCTTTACAGGCTGCATCTATTCAGGTTCCAGGAGATATTTCTTCTGCTGCCTTCTTCTTAGTAGCAGGTGCAATTGTTCCATCAAGTACCATTACGCTGAAAAATGTAGGGATTAATCCGACCAGAATCGGGATCATTGAGGTTCTCCGTCAAATGGGTGCGGATTTAACAATCGAAGAGAGAGGATCTCACGCCCATGAGCCTGCTGCAGATTTAACGATTTCAACCTCTGAATTAAAAGGAACGGTCATTTCAGGCGAACTGATTCCGCGATTGATTGATGAGATTCCCGTTATTGCTCTGCTTGCCACTCAAGCTGAAGGGGATACTGTTATTAAAGATGCAAGTGAGCTGAAAGTAAAAGAAACAAACCGCATTGATACAGTTGTTCAGGAGCTGAAAAAACTTGGAGCAGATATTGAACCGACAGATGATGGCATGATTATCCGCGGTAAACAGACCTTAAGAAACTCAGCTTCTGTATCAAGCCACGGTGATCATCGAATTGGAATGATGCTTGCTGTTGCAGCCCTTATAACGGAAGGAGACGTTTCATTGTCAGATCATGAAGCAATCAATGTATCCTATCCGCAATTTTTTGATCACTTAAATCAGCTCGCTGATTAAAAAGAGCGGAAGCGCCCGTTCTGGCTGAGGAGTTGGGCGATGAAGCTGGTCATCGAATTAAAAAAATGCCTGCAGAATAAAGTTTTTCTGCAGGTTTTTTCATTAACAGTCATATCCCGCGCCTTCCCTTCATAGCTTGTCTTAAGAAGGTTTCAGGGGGAGGGATAAAAGGCGTTGTCCTATCTTATTGAAGATGCAAATGTTTTAAAAAATGGCGAACTTGTTAAAACTTCCATTCTAATACGAAACAACAAAATTGATTACATGAGTCCTTCGCTGCAGAGGATGACGTGCATGAAAATGAATGCTGCGGACTATCTGTTAACACCTGGACACGTGATGCTTGATTTTTCTATTGGAGGTTCTTTTACAGAAATAAAACGAATCTTTACGGAAAAGCTGATTTCAAAGGGCTGTACCACAGTTATAGCCATTGCTCAGGCAGAATATGAACGGGATCTCCCCGAAGCGATTCGCAAAAAGAAACAAATGATGATTAATTCTCCAATCGATTACTGCATCGGTGTAAAAGTTCCACTGAAAAGATTGACCCCATCATTGCTCATTAGCTGCAAAAAAAATAAAATTCCACTGCTTATTTTAGAGATTCATCCAGAAGATTCAATCGCTGATTTTCCGTGGGAATGGATTCGCGGATGCATATACGGATTCCCGATGACATTCCTGCCTCAATGGACCGGATCATCATCAAATAAAAGGAGAAAACAGTTTGCTGCAATGATGGATAGACACCGGATGGCAGCAGAACCGGACTGTCCTCCTGAACATGAAATTCTAGAAAAATCACTATTAATGAAAATAGGGATATACCCTGAAAAAGGAGAAATCAGGATCGGCGGCGAAGTTGATTATAACCTCTATGTGCGGAATGAATTCAATTCAGTTGAAGAAATGTCCGCTAGCGGGTATCATAATCATATTCCTAAATTTACGATTCATAAGGGACAGCTGATCAAAGTGGATGAAAAAGTCTGCATAAAGCCTGGGTTTGGAGAGTTCTGTTCCATATCCATGTCAGGCAGGTTTGCTGCAAATGCAGTCCCATAAGGATTTTCCTTGGAAAGGGCGTTACAAGTTGAAAAATTCACTAATCGAAGCAATTGAATTAGTTGAGTCAGGACAAGCTGAAGAAGGTTTAAAAAAACTTTCAGGGCTTGAGAAGACTCTGCATGATGAAGAAAAATTTCTGCTTGCAGAAAAATACTACCAGTGGGGCAACACAGAGCACGCTCTGAATATAATGGAAGACATGCATATGTTATATCCGGAAGAATCTGAGGTTACAGTATTTTTAGCAGAAGTCTATATAGATATGGACGAAGAAGAAAAGGCAATTGAACTATTAAGTACAATCCCTGAAACAGATCCTGCGTATGTACAGGCTTTGATCCTTTCAGCTGATTTGTATCAAATGCAGGGATTAAATGAAGTCAGCGAACAAAAGCTGCTGTCTGCCAAAAAAATCGTCCCGGATGAACCCGTCATTGACTTTGCTTTAGGCGAGCTTTATTTTCATCAAGGTCATTATCATAAAGCAATCCCATATTTTAAGGATGTTTTAAAAGAGCACACTGTGTTAACCGGAGTTAATGTGTATCAGAGGCTTGCAGAATCAATCAGCGCCTCAGGCGAATTTGAAGAAGCGCTTCCGTATTATGAGAAAGCGGTCGATGAACAAGTAGATCTGCACACATTGTTCGGCTATGGTTTCACAGCTCTGCAGGCGAATTATCCGAAAACAGCAATTGATCAGTTCTTAAAATTAAAAGAACTCGATCATGAATATACATCTCTTTATTTATATTTAGCTAAAGCATATGAAGAAGAAGGCATGCTAGCGGAAAGCCTCGAAACAGTAAAAGACGGCCTGAAGGCAGATGAGTATAACAAAGAGCTTTACGTTTACGGCGGGAAAATTGCTTTAAAAAATAATTTGCCAAACGAAGCTTCTGCCTTGCTCCAGCAAGCAATTGCCATTGATCCAGGACATGTCGAAGCAACGATTACACTGACAAATATTTATATGCAGGAACAAAAATATGAAGAAGTCATTGACTGTTTGAAAGAAGTAATGAGGTACGGCGAGGAAGATCCTGAATATGACCGTAAATTAGCACGAGCTTATCATCAAACAGAGCAATATTCGGATGCATTAAACCATTACCAGCGAGCATATAATTTCTTCAAGGAAGAACCAGATTTTCTTATAGAGTACGGCTATTACTTGTTAGAGGACGGAAATCGCGCCGCCGCCAGGGAAATGTTCCGTCAGGCATTAAAGCATGATACGGCGAATGTCGAAATCGAAGAGATTTTGATACAATTAGAAGATGATTTTTAACGTCCAATCGGAAGGATTTCACCTAGGATCTGTTGAACTTTAAGAATAAGAATCTACAGTTAGCAGAGGAGGGAAATGCATATGATGGCCCCTGTATCTGTCATTGAGAAGAAGGATTTTATCAGGTGGTTTTTAAATCATTATCAGTTGAAAAGACGGGAATGTGTTTGGATTTTGAATTACTTAATGAGTCACGACACGCTGATGGAAAAAGTGCATTTCGTTGAGCAGGCTCAGTATTGTCCGCGAGGGATTATCATGTCGACCCACTGCGTAGAGGAAGTGCCGTTTCGTTTTTACAAAGAAAATGTCATGACAACGGATGCAGAAAAATCCTTCCATGACATTCGGTTAAACAAAGACGAGGATCTGTACATTCAGCTCAACTTCCGCTCGGCTTACCAATCGCCGAATTATGCAGCAGTGCTTGAAGCGAATCCATTTGTGCCGAAACATCTCAACATTAATGAAAAAGACCGTGTAGTAGCTGAACGCATTTTAGAGCAGTCGATACAAACATTCCAAAAAGAAAAATTACTTCAAATGATTGATGACGCACTTGACCGCCAGGATAAAGCAGCATTTGAAAGCTTAACTGAAAAACTGAAATGCTTGAAATAAGGAAGAACCTCTCTACAAGATGAGGTTCTTTTTTTGATTAAATAGAGGGTAAGCTGAACAATGGTTTTTTCAGAATTTTCAATTGATTTTTCGGTCGAAACGTGACAAAATATGATTGGGATTGTAATCGTTTACATATGTGGAATCATCTCTTTGTAACACTAAAATTGCGCAAACGATTTCGCTTAGAGCTAAAGGGGGAAATGGGATGAGGAGAAAGACAAGCAAGTGGATATCCATTTTGTTAATTATACTGCTTATGGCGAGCGGAGTAATGAGTTCATGGCAGGTGTTTGCTGCTGAACAGAATGTGATAACAGTTGATGGGAACGGTGAGGATTGGGCAGGAATTGAACCAATGGCCATATCTGATAATCCAGGATATGAAGGTTTTCATCTCGGAGATGTACATCTGAAGAATGACAGTCAGTTCCTCTATTATTGGGCTGAAGCTAAAAATGTCCCAAATTGGGGCGATAACGGCATGTACCTGAATGTCGCAATAAATGTTAATAACGAAGATTCGAAAGTGGAAGGAAATCCATGGGGCGCACCGTTCCATTTTGGCGGTACAGACGCAAAGCCCCAGTTTCATATTGTTTCCAGAGTAAAGAATGATCATGAAATAGCGGGTGCTGCATTGTACAGTGCAGAAGACTTTAATCATCCAAAACTCTCAACATGGGAAAATATAAAAGGTGCACAGTTTGCAGCTGACCGCACGAAGGGATTTGAAGGAAGAATTCCTTTAAGCGAACTGGGGCTTGAAAATGATGATCGATTAAAAGCAATTGCCGTATTAAGCGGAAATACCGCCTCTGAACATGGCGCATTTGATGTGAGTCCTGAAGCTGAAGGAAACAATACTGCGGTATCCTGGAATGAAAAAGATCAGCCAAATGGGCAATCTGTTTATAGCAAAGAGTATACTCTTAATGGAATCAGCGATGCAGAACAGCTTGAACTTACTTCAGCAGCTCCTGCTGATGGGGATGAAGACGTTAAAACAACTTCTCCTATTATCCTGACGTTCAATGAGTCTATTAAACTCGGGCAGACAGACGGCATTTCCTTGAAAGAAAATGGAGGACAGGCTGTAACGGCAGCGATTACGGCGGATGCAAATCAGCTGAAAATCGTTCCCGAGACTCTGCAGAAAGCTCAAGACTATACACTGACTGTGCCAAAACAAGCCATCACAGGAGAAAAATCAGGAACAGAATTAAAACAGGATCTCTCCCTTTCTTTTAAAACAAGTGAGATGAAAAGCCCGGTCAAAAGGCATGTTCAGTTTACCTATTCCAGAGAAGATGCCGATTATGACGGATGGAATATATGGACATGGCAGACGGGACTTGAAGATGGCGAAAAACGGTTTACGGAAGAGACTGATCAAGGGGCCGTTTCAACGTTCGAAATTGGAGCAGAGGCATCAAACATTGGATTTGTCATTAGAAAAGGCCAGGACTGGGCTGTAAAAGATCCGTATGATCAAGACCGATATATAGAAACAGACCCAGATCAGCCGCTGACAAAAGTGTTTGTCGAAAGCGGAAAGGCTGAATTTCACACAGTTCCAGCGATAAAAGGTCCTGTCATATCGGAAGGAAAAGCAACATTTTTCTACCGGGATCAGGAGCTCTTCGAAAACAATGCGATGTCAGATATTGAGCATGTAAAAATAAAAATTGACGGCAAGCAATTTGACATGAAATATGATAAGAAAAATGAATATTTCACCTATACATTTGATATCCCTGAAGAGGGCAAATATGAATACTCCTATCTTGTCACAAAGGGCGGAACAACGAATGAAGTAACAGATCCATATTATGAGCAATCATATATAGACTACGTGATTCCAAAAGTAAAGATGAAGGCATCTGTATTTCCAAAAGAAGTCACATCTAATCAGAATGCCGTCTTGAGTTTAGATATAAAATCTGACCAGGAAACAATTCAGTTTTCAGATATGTATGCCGATGCATCGTCTCTTGGAGGCCCGGAAGTATTGCAAATCGATCCTGCACTGAAAGAAGTGAGTTTGTCAGTTAAGGATTCAGTGCCGGCAGGGGATAAAGAAATTCCTGTTACAGCTGTTGATGAATTTGGAAATAAACATACAGCGAAAGCAGCAGTTTCAGTGAAACCGCGAGTTTCCGGAGGAGAAGGGGATTTTGACTGGGATGAGGCACGAATTTACTTTATGCTGACTGATCGCTTTTATGATGGAGACAAAGGGAATAATGACCCGAATCATGAAGGATATGATGTCAACCATCCTGAAACGTATCACGGCGGCGATTTTAAAGGGATAACGAAGAAGCTTGATTATCTTGATGATCTTGGCATCAATACGATCTGGATTACACCGATCGTCGATAATATTGATTGGGATCTGCGTCATAACAAAAGCGGCAATCAATACGGGTATCACGGATATTGGGCAAAGGATTTTTCAAAGCTTGATGAACATCTTGGCGAGATGGACGATTTAAATGAATTGCTTGATAAAGTGCATGAAAGAAATATGAAAGTCATGGTCGATGTGGTCTTGAATCATACCGGCTATGGATTGAAAGAAACGGATAAAAATGAACAAAACATTCCCAATTTCCCTGGGGATGAAGATCGGGAACGATTTAAGGGGATGCTCCGCAGCGGAGGAACGGATGTTATAAAAGGGGAGCTTGCAGGATTGCCGGACCTTATTACCGAAGATCCGGCTGTAAGAAAGCAAATCATTGACTGGCAGACAGCGTGGGCATCACACAAAACTAAAAAAGGAAATGCTATTGACTACTTCAGGGTAGACACTGTAAAACATGTGGAAGATACTACATGGAAAGTATTTAAAAATGAACTGACCAAAGTGAATCCTAATTTTAAAATGATTGGTGAATATTATGGCGGCGGCATCGATAATACAGGATGTTACTTAAACAGCGGACAGATGGATTCTCTGCTTGATTTCAATTTTAAATACGACGCAAGAGATTTTATTAATGGAGAGATTGAAGCTGTTGAAGCAAGACTTGAAGAGCGAAACGGCAAGCTCTCGAACACAGCCGCAATGGGTCAGTTTCTGAGCAGCCATGACGAAGACGGTTTCTTATTGGCGCACGCAGGCGGAGATAAAAGCAAGCAGAAAATTGCCGCTGCTCTGCAAATAACAGCAAAAGGGCAGCCGGTTATCTATTACGGAGAAGAGCTTGGGCAAACTGGAAAACACGCAGGCGACATGGATAAAGGCGAGTTTAATGAAAATAGGTATAATCTTGACTGGGACAATACGGAAAATAATGATCTCCTTGCACATTATCAGAAGCTTTTAAACATCCGTAAAGACTATTCCCGCGTTTTTTCTAAAGGAGAACGGACAAAAGTAGCAGGCAGCAATGAAGATGGGTACCTTGTTTTCAATAGAGACTACAAGGATCAATCTCTGGTTATCGGAATCAACACGACAGAAGATGAACAGCAGATTACAATTGATGTGCCATTTGAAAAGTCTGAGAAGATTATAGATTTATACAGCGGTAAAAAATATAAGGTTTCCAGTGAAAAGCAAGTAACGGTTGACTTAGTGGAACGGGACCTTGGGGGTACATTTATTTTAGCACTTGAAAATGATATGACTGAGCCTCCGGCAGACGGTGAAAATCTTCCTGGTCCGAGTGACGATGATGAAGAAAAACCTGATACAGGCGGCGGAACAGTTCCAGGTC
Organism: Metabacillus idriensis; assembly: GCF_009674765.1. Classification (GTDB taxonomy): domain Bacteria; phylum Bacillota; class Bacilli; order Bacillales; family Bacillaceae; genus Bacillus_P; species Bacillus_P idriensis. The sequence goes on from NZ_WKKF01000006.1 coordinate 44,352, forward strand.
CAAATGAACCTAATAAGAAAGATGATTCAGATAGAATATCATCAGGTGAAACAGATTCGAAGAATGATAACAGCAACAAACTTCCCTTGACTGCGACAAATACCTATACTTACATGGTGATTGGAGCTGTCTTGCTGATAATTGGAACAATTTTATTTCGAAAAAAACACCAGAAAACGTAAAAATGGAGTCCCTTCTAATAAATGAAGGGGCTTTTTGTATTTAGTTTCATTCGTATAAGTATAGAAGAAGAAGAAATAATAAAAAAACGATAAAGCCTGAGGAGAACATGATGAGTAATAATACCCTGCTCAGAAGTCAATTAACAGAGAATATGGAAAGTTTAGACCCCATTATTTCAGAGAGTACAGATTTGGAGAAAAAAGAAATCTATATCCAAGAGCATCAAAAAATGTGTGTCATGCTCTATCTGTCTGGTATGACAGACAGCAATAAACAACATGAAATGATCAATTCATTTTCATCCATTGATTTTATGACGGATTTTAATCACTCTTTTTCCCAGCTCTTCTTTTCAAAAGTTAATCCTCTAAAAAAACAGGAAATCCATACGATTGAAGATGTCTTGAAAAATATTTTTTCCGGCCAGACCGTTCTTTTAGTTGATGGAATTTCCACTGCTTTTGTCATTGATACTGAAAAGGAGAAGATGAGAAGCTTTACAGAACCTACAACAGAACGGATCGTTAGGGGGCCGAAGCTTGGTTTCATAGAAAGCCTGGGTGAAAATCTAGGGCTTATCCGTCAGCTGGCAAATGATCAGTCTATTATCGCAAAAAAAATCGAAATTGAGGAAGATAGCAGTATTAAACGGATTGTTTATCTGTTTAACAAAGAAAAAGCCAATGAAGAGCTGATAAATGAAGTAAAAAAACGGCTTGAGAAGGTGCAAACAACAAATGTGGAAGATTCAGGAATACTCGAGGAGCTGATTGAGGATTCACCTTATTCTCCATTTCCGCAGATTCAGAACACAGAACGTCCAGACAGAGTTGTTGCTGCCCTGAAACAGGGTAGGGTAGTGATATTTTCAGAAGGTTCGCCTTTTGCTTTAATTGCACCAACGACAATCGATATGCTTTTTCAATCACCTGATGATTATTATGAAAGATGGGCTGCAGGATCTTTTCTGCGGCTGCTTAGATATATTTCAGTGGCTATTACTTTGTTTCTTTCCGCTATTTACATATCCCTTGTTTCATTTAATCCTGGACTGCTGCCTACTGAGCTTGCAATCACAATCGCGGGAACTCGGGAAAATGTGCCGTTTCCGCCATTTGTTGAAGCAATGATTATGGAGATTACAATTGAATTGCTGCGGGAAGCCGGAATTCGTCTTCCTTCTCCTATCGGGCAGACAATTGGCCTTGTCGGAGGAGTTATCATTGGTCAAGCTGCAGTTGAAGCCAACATTGTAAGCTCACTTATGGTCATCATTGTTTCAATCACAACCATCACATCTTTTACTGTACCTCAATATGGTTTTGGCTTAGCTTTTAGATTATTGCGCTTTGGAGCTATGACAGCTGCTGCGGTGCTTGGGCTATATGGAACGACTTTGTTTTTCATATTAATACTTATTCATCTATCAAGACTGTCAAGCTTTAACACTCCTTATTTCACGCCGGAAACGATTTTTAACCCGAGCATGGCAAGGGATATCTTGATCAGACTGCCATTCAGGCGGAAGAAGGTTAATTAGCAGGAGGCTCAAAAATGAAGCAAATGGATAATCTCTCGGTCTTTCAAGTAGCGATGCTTGTAAGCAACGCCATGCTCGGAGTCGGACTGCTCACTTTGCCAAGAACGATTACAGCAGAAATTGATTCGCCGGATGGATGGATCGTGTTAATAATAGACGGAATCATAGCTATCTTGTTTGCTTTTCTCGTCCTGTATTTCTTTAAAAAACATCAGGTGAAGGATATTTTTCAATATACAAGAGAAGGGTTTGGATTATGGATTTCAAAAGCAGTCCAGTTATTTATCATTCTGTACTTCATGGGTGTAGCAAGCTTTGAGGCTGTTGCAATGAGTGAAATGGTCCGTTTTTTCCTGCTGGCGACAACTCCGGTACAAGTCGTTATTTTATCCTTAATGTGTTTAAGCGCGTATTTGGTTTTAGGGATGCTGCAGAGTATAACAAAGGTTTTCAGTGTCTTTCTTCCTCTGGCAATTGTTGAACTGTTTCTTATCTATTTCTTCAGTATTAAAAGTATTAATATTGAAAATATTAAACCGATATTGGGAGATGGGTTCTCTCCCATATTCAAAGGGTTAAACTCAGTGATTCTTTCCTTTATCGGAGTGGAAATTTTCCTTGTCATTTCAGCCTTTTCAAAAAACAGACAAAACTTGAAGAAGGGTTTGATGATCGGTTTTGCCATTCCATTAATTTTATATATTACAACGTATGTTCTAGTTGTTTCAGGTTTATCTGAACAAGAAGTGAAAGCTGTGACATGGCCGACTATTTCATTTGTACAGTCCTTTGAAGTAAGGGGCATATTTATTGAACGGTTCGAATCGTTTCTGCTGACAACGTGGATTCTGCAGTTTTTCACGACTACTTCCATGTATTATTATCTAGCTGCGTACGGAATGACTCAAGTGTTTAAAACAACTTTTAAAACGAACGTGCTTATCCTGCTTCCGCTCCTGTTTTTGATAGCCTGCGTACCCAACAATACACTTGAAATTATTCAAATGAGCACAATAGTCGGAAAAATGTTTCAAATTGTCTTTTTCGTCATTCCAATCGCAACGTTTTTAACAGTCGCTTTGAAAAGGAAGCTAATAAAACCATGAAAAAAATTCTCCTTATTTTTATTACACTGATGCTCTCAGGATGCTGGGACAGCCAAAACATTGAAGATCTTTCGCTTGTAGTAGGTACAGGTATAGATAAGATTGATCCTGTTGAAGGGGTGCAAATCGTTCAGCAAATCATTTTGCCGAAAAGCGGATCGATTGGCCAGGGTCAGGGAGCCGGCTATAAAAATATTACAACAGGAGGGGGGACTTTGCATGAAGCGATTCGAAATGTCTCATTAGAAACGAAGCCAATATCAAGCGAACATCAGCGGATCTTTTTAATTAATCAAGAAGTTATTAAAGAAACGCCCTTGGATACAGTCATTAATCAGTTTATAAGGGATGATAAAACAAGAAGAAGCTTATACATATTTCTTACGGAAGAACCTGCATCGGAGCTTTTATCAGTTAAAACAGATAAAGAAATCCCATCTAATATTATCTATGAACTAACAGAAAATCGAAAAAAAACGAATAAAATTTTGCCTCCGCTCAAGCTTGGTGAAGCCTCTGCCCGCTTGCAGTCTGAAGGAAGCTTTCCCATTCAGATTGTAGGATTGGAAAAGGGCAATTTAAAATTAATGGGTGCCGGTGTAATCAACAATGGAAAACTGGTAGGTGAAAACTTAACTGGTGATGAAGTATCAGCTCTTTCCTGGCTTAATGGATCAGTAGAAGGAGGCACAGTTGAAGCTGTTCATCATGATAAGCCATTTGGCTTTGAAGTGATTAAATTGAGAAGCAAAAAAATAAAGACGAAGATTAAGAATGGACGTCTTTTCATCGATATCTTTATCAGAGTAGAAGGCAGATTAGCGGAGGATTGGTATGAAAAGGAGAATTCTTTTGATAAAGGGTATCAAAAAGGAATTGAAGGAATCGTGGAAAAGACAATTGAAAAGGAGGTAAATGACTTAATCTATACATTGCAGAACGACTATAAGACAGGTGTGGCCGGGCTATTTCATTATGTTAAAAATCAGCATCCTGCCTATTGGAGAAAGTATGGAAAACAGTGGGATGAAAAATTCAGCGAAGCAGAAATCACTTATAAAGTAAGAATTAATAAAACGGATTTTGGGACAAAAGGTTCTTCGCAATGAGCCTGGAAAGCCAATATCTCCCTCATTTTCAAAAGCTTATTAACAAACACATATAATACCTTTATAATTATTACATAATAAGCAGAGGGAGCTGTAAGACATGAAATGGACATCAGAAGACACAAACATGTTTCTTCAATCAAAGGAATATGTAGATACTGCCATTATCCCGCTTGTTCAAATAGGATTTGGAGATAATCTGAAATCTTTGGCGGCAGAAGGAGAGTATACAACGCTGATCACAGAAGATCTGGAACGCCAGCTTAAAGGAAGAATCTTTATGCTTCCTGCCTGCACGTACATAACCGGACAAATGCATGACAGAGAAAAAACAATTTTACAATGGTACCATGAATTAAAGGACAATTTCAAACATATTTTTTTCGTGACGAGTGATGAATTATGGAGAAATGAAGGCGGAACGCACAAGGACAGCGTGATCTATCTTCCTCCAATTCCTATGGAACATATGGACGAGTCCCTGAAAAGGAAAATGATTGAGGATCAAGTAAGTCAAATTTTGAACATTTTCTTACAATCTTGGAGGGTTTCATAAAAACCCTTACATTTTTAAAGTTCCAAAAAAGGATAATATTGACCTTACTGGAAGATTGATATATCATGAGATTGTCCTAGTTTTATATGGTTTTATCGTATGTCCTGACGGACTTCAGCTTAAGATAGAGGGGGGAAAATGATGAGCGAGAAAAAACATCGGGTTTCAAGACGGCAATTTCTCAACTATACACTGACTGGTGTAGGCGGTTTCATGGCTGCGGGTATGCTGATGCCAATGGTTCGCTTTGCGCTCGACCCTGTACTTGGAAAGGTCGAAGAGCAAGACCTTGTACAGGTAGTGAGTGTCGATGAAATTACGAACGAACCAACGCGTTTTAATTTTAAAATTAAACAAGTTGATGCTTGGCACAAGTCTGAAGAACCTAGATCGGCTTGGGTATTTAAAACGGAAAAAGGGGATATTGTTGCACTTTCTCCTGTCTGTAAGCATTTAGGATGTACAGTTAACTGGAATAGTGATCCATCTAATCCAAACAAATTTTTCTGTCCATGCCATTATGGCTTATATGACAAAGACGGCACGAATGTTCCTGGAACACCGCCGCTTGCTCCGCTTGATGTATACAAGAGTGAAGTGAAGGATGGATTTTTGTATCTTGGTTCGGCTAAACCGCGAAAGGAGGCGTAATCAATGTTAAACAAGATTTATGATTGGGTTGATGAACGTTTAGATATTACGCCGATGTGGCGGGATATAGCTGACCATGAAGTGCCAGAGCACGTAAATCCTGCGCACCATTTTTCAGCATTTGTATACTGCTTTGGCGGTCTGACGTTCTTTGTAACCGTTATTCAAGTTTTATCAGGCATGTTCTTGACGATGTACTATGTTCCCGATATCAAAAATGCATGGGAATCTGTTTATTATCTGCAAAATGAAGTCGCTTTCGGACAAATTGTCCGCGGCATGCATCACTGGGGAGCGAGTCTCGTTATCGTTATGATGTTCCTACATACATTGCGGGTATTTTTCCAGGGTGCCTACAAAAAACCTCGTGAACTTAACTGGGTAGTTGGCGTTTTAATTTTCTTCGTTATGTTAGGGTTAGGCTTCACAGGTTATTTATTGCCTTGGGATATGAAAGCGCTATTTGCCACAAAAGTTGGTCTTCAAATAGCTGAAGCAACACCGCTTATCGGCACTCAAGTAAAAACATTGCTTGCAGGCCATCCGGAGATCGTCGGTGCACAGACATTGACGCGTTTCTTTGCCATCCATGTGTTCTTCCTGCCGGCAGCTCTATTTGGATTAATGGGAGCTCACTTCATCATGATTCGCAAGCAGGGTATATCTGGACCTCTATAAAATAATCGATGAGATAAAATCCGCAAGTGCATTCTAGTTCATTTGCGTAACTGCCAAAGAAGGAGGGGAAATCATGCATCGCGGAAAAGGGATGAAATTTGTTGGAGATTCACGTGTTCCAGCTGAAAGAAAACCGAATATTCCAAAAGATTATTCTGAATTCCCAGGTAAAACAGAAGCATTCTGGCCAAACTTTTTATTAAAAGAATGGCTTGTTGGCGCCGTTTTCCTGATCGGGTATTTATGTTTGACTGTGGCGCATCCATCGCCGCTTGAACGTGTTGCAGATCCGACTGATACTGGATATATTCCATTGCCGGACTGGTATTTCTTATTCTTATATCAATTGCTGAAATACACGTATGCCGCAGGTCCTTATACTGTAATCGGGGCATTCATTATGCCAGGACTTGCATTCGGAGCGCTGCTTCTGGCGCCGTTTATTGACCGCGGACCTGAACGCAAACCTTCGAAACGTCCTGTAGCTGTAGGTATGATGCTGCTTGCTGTTGCAGCAACAATTTTCTTAACTTGGGAATCCGTTGCCACCCATGACTGGGAAGCAGCTGCAGAACAAGGGAAAATTAAAGCTGAAGCTGAAATTGATAAAGAATCTGAAGGCTACAAAATTTTCACTGAACAAACGTGCGTTTCCTGTCATGGCGATAACTTAGCAGGAGGAGCTGCCGGTCCATCTTTGGTGGATACAGGTTTAAGTCCTGAAGAAGTTGCAAAAATCGCTAAAGAAGGTCAGGGCGGAATGCCGGCTGGCATCTTTAAAGGCACGGATGAAGAACTGAAAGTGCTTTCTGAATTTGTTTCAAGTGTAACAGCAAAATAAGTGAAAAGCTGACTAAAAGTCAGCTTTTTTTCTACGTTTAAGGATTATTCATATTTGAGAATGAAAGTAGTTGAACAAAGATGAAGTGGTTTCAATACCTTCTTGTTAAACAGCCTTTTTTGTTTATGATGTTCACCGTCAACTTGTTTGGAACAATCTATGGGTATTACTGGTACAGGTACCAGCTATACGAGACCCCGGCAATTTTTCTGCCGTTTGTCCCTGATAGCCCAACAGCAAGCCTATTTTTCACTATTGTCATGCTTGGTTTTTTATTTAAGAAAAATCTCCCCCTGATTGAAGCGCTTGCCATCATTACTCTTTTTAAGTACGGGATTTGGGCAGTTGTGATGAACCTGCTGGTGCTTAATGAGACAGGTGTTCTCGATCCGGTCGGATATATGCTTATACTTTCTCACCTCGGGATGGCTGTACAGGGACTTCTGTATGCCCCTTATTACAGATTCAAGGCGTGGCATTTAGCTGCTGCTGCTGTATGGACACTGCATAATGAGATCATAGACTATGTGTTTGGCATGATGCCCAAATACAGTGTTCTGATGAATTATTTGCCTGAAATCGGATATTTCACATTTTGGCTGAGCCTTTTCTCCATTTATCTCGCATACTATTTTGTCGTCAGAAAGAATTCCCTGAAACTAAAACTTCTTTAACTGCAGACCGCCTTTTGATGTTTGTGTAAAAAGGTGGTCTAACCTTGTCCACTTTTTCATACTTTTTTAGTAGAAGCTGTAGGAGGGACAAGGATGAAAAAAAGAATGATCGTGATGGCGGTTTTCGTTGTTATGATAGTCGCACTGCCGTATTGGGCTTTAGCTGATCATCAGGCTGAACACACGGATAAATGGGACGATTTAAATAAACTCACTGATACAGCACTTCAGCTGTCAAAGCAAAATCGTTTTGAAGAATCACGTAAGCTTATTGATTATTTTCAAAGAGAGTTTGAGGAGTCTGTAAAAGGTGACGGCGGCATTTCAGCAACAGATATTCGCACGATATCAGCATCACAGCAAACAGCAGCTAAAATGCTGCAGGAGAATGGCATCACTCATGATGAGAAGGTAAGAGCGCTTATTCAGCTGAGACTTGTGGTGGATGCGGCAGCATCGGAACATCAGCCTCTATGGAGCTCAATGGAAGAGCCGGTCATGTCTGCTTTTTCTCAAGTGAAAGGGGATGTTGAAAGCGGAGATCATCAGTCTTTTCAGCAGAACTGGGCTGAATTCGTCTCGCTTTATGAAACCGTTTATCCCAGCATGATGATGGATCTCGACTCAGAACAGCTTAAAAGAATGGACGCACATAGATCCGTAGTAGAAGATGCTATTTTTACTCAAATACCAGTAGAGTCTCAAGTGAATCAGCTTGCATTGATGGAGGAGGAATTGCAGGATTTGTTTAATCGGGTAAAAGAAGACGAAGCCGATCCTTCATTATGGTGGGTCATGATATCAACCGGCAGCATCATTTTTATGTCGCTTACTTATACGGGATGGCGGAAGTACAGAGGCGAAAAAGAGAAAATGAATCGTGAACGCGATATGAACAAATAAAAAGCCTCCAGCAGAGAGGCTTTTTTTGTTGTTTAGGAAATTTTAAATTGTAAAAGGTTGTGGATAAGTAAATATAGTCATTTACGGCAAGCGGAAGCGCCTAGATCCTCGGTCAGAACGAATCCGTAAAAAAAGTCGGGACCCGGACTTTTCTGCCGGATTCTTATCTGCCTGTCGGATCTGACCAAGGCGCTTGCGCTTTTGTTCCTTGAACTTATTTTCTTAATGATTATCTGTGAATGGGATTCTTATCCGCATCTAATGTAAATCCTTCACCAAGCACATCGTGCACATCGCTTACTGCAACAAATGCATGTGGATCAACTGAGGTTATGACCATTTTAAGCCTGACAATTTCGTTTTTGCCGACTACACAATACAAAACGTTCCTATCCATCTTTGTGAAAGATCCCTGACCTTTTAATATGGTTACACCGCGGTCCATCTCCTGCATGATTCTGTCAGCTATTTCCCCGTTTCGCTCTGATATAATGGTCGCTCCTTTGGCTGCATAGGCACCTTCCTGCATAAAGTCGATGACTTTCGCTGCAATAAATACCGCAACTAATGTATACATCGCTTCTTTATAGGATAAATAAGTGACAAGAGAGAGGGCAATGACGACAAAATCGAACATGAACATCGTTTTGCCCATGCTGACGCCTTTATATTTATGTACAAGCCGGGCAATGATGTCTACTCCTCCGGTGGTACCCCCGTATCTGAAGATGATTCCTAGTCCGACACCAATAAATACCCCTGCAAATAAAGCTGCAAGAGTCAGATCATCTTTTAGCGGCATATAAATCTGGAAACGCTGAAACAGCCATAGAAAAACCGATAATGCGACTGTTCCGATAATGGTATAGAGGAAGGTTGTCCTGCCAAGCAGCTTCCAGCCGATGAAAAAGATCGGAATGTTCAGCACGAGATTTGAAATGGATGGATCAATATCGAAAATAAAATATAAAAGCAGGGTAATTCCGGTAAAACCGCCTTCAGCCAAATTGTTCTGCATGTTAAAATGAACTAAACCAAATGCAAATATAGCTGAACCGAGTAAAATAAAGAAAATATTTCGTATTTTCAGTTGATTGAACATGCTGTACATCATCCTCTGCTCTAAGTCTTAGCGATAATATTATAGATGATGGAAACAAAAGGTGCAATCTGAGCCTGAAAGACGACCTAAAAATTTGTCAAAAAGGCGCAGACCCGCTAACATGGAAAGGAATAAAGATGAGGTGAAGAATCATGAACAATAAAACGATGAAAGATCTCCAAAAAGAAGTTGACGACTATATTGGGCAATTTAAAGAAGGCTACTTCAGTCCGCTTGCCATGATGGCGAGGTTAACAGAAGAAATGGGCGAACTCGCCCGTGAGATAAATCATACATACGGTGAAAAACCAAAAAAGCAGACAGAACAGGAAAAAAAGATAGAGGAAGAAGCGGGCGATATTTTATTTGTCTTAATCTGCCTTGCCAATTCTTTAAATATTGATCTTGAAGAAGCGCATAACCTTGTGATGAAGAAGTTTAATACAAGAGACAAAGACCGCTGGACCAAAATTGATTCTTAAGGAGAAACAGACATGGAAACAATCAAAATTGTTATTGCAGGACCTAGGGGAAGAATGGGAAGAGAAGCCGTTAAACTTGTGGAAGAAACGGAACACTTCTCACTTGTGGGTGTCATTGATCATAAATTTGAAGGACAAAAGCTCAGTAAAGCAGATGATTTTAAAAGCAATGCCATTATCTACACAGATATTGAGAAATGCTTTTCTGAAACGAAGCCGGACGTTTTAATTGATCTGACAACACCTGAAATCGGGAAAATACATACGAAGAAAGCACTTGAATATGGAGTAAGACCTGTTGTAGGGACGACGGGATTTTCAGATGCCGATTTAAAGGAACTTGAAGAGCTGACAGAAGACAGAGGGATTGGCGCCATTATCGCACCGAACTTTGCCATAGGAGCTATTTTAATGATGAAATTTTCACAAATGGCTGCAAAATACTTCAGTGATGTAGAAATCCTTGAAATGCATCATGATCAAAAGCTTGATGCACCTTCTGGCACAGGACTTAAAACAGCTGAAATGATTTCCGCAGTGAGAGGGGCAAAAGAACAGGGCCATCCTGACGAAAAAGAAACATTAGCGGGAGCAAGGGGAGCAAATTATCAGGGAATTCATGTTCACAGCATCCGCCTGCCAGGGCTTGTCGCTCATCAGGAAGTCTTGTTCGGAGGGGACGGACAGACATTATCCATCCGTCATGATTCGTTTAATCGGGCATCTTTCATGTCAGGCGTAAAATTATGCGTGGAGCAAATTATGAATCTGGATGTATTGGTTTACGGGCTTGAAAATTTAATCGACTAAAGGGGAATGTCTGATGAATATTGCACTCATAGCTCACGATAAGAAGAAAAATGATTTAATTCAATTTACGCTTGCTTACAAAGGGATTCTTGAGAAGCACAAGCTGTATGCAACAGGAACGACCGGTTTTAAAGTATCTGAAGCTACAGGACTTAGTATTCACCGTTTTCAATCAGGACCTCTTGGCGGGGATCAGGAAATTGGAGCGTGCATCGCAAACAATGCAATGGATATGGTCATCTTTTTCAGGGATCCGCTTACAGCGCAGCCGCATGAGCCAGATGTTACAGCCCTTATCCGATTATGTGATGTTTATGCCGTTCCGCTTGCGACAAACATGGGAACTGCTGAAATCCTAATCCACGGACTTGAACGCGGTGATTTGAAATGGAGATCAATTGTAAATGACAAAGAAATCGATGACGACTATGGAAAAGAATAAGCTTGATATTCTTGCATTTGGAGCTCATCCTGATGATGCCGAAATCGGAATGGGAGGAACTCTTGCAAAATACGCAGAGCAGGGCTTCAAAATTGGCATTTGCGATTTAACAGAAGCAGAGCTATCATCCAACGGTACTGTAGAACTCAGGCAGGAAGAAGCAGAACGTGCATCCAGTATACTCGGCATACATAAACGTATTTTTCTCAATCTGCCAGACAGAGGATTATACTTAAAAGAACAATATATTGAAAAGATTGTATCAGTCATCCGGGAATACAAGCCTCAGCTTGTGTTTGCACCCTGGTATGAAGACCGTCATCCCGATCACGGAAATTGCGCGAAATTGGTGGAAGAAGCGAGTTTTTCAGCTGGAGTAAAAAAAGTGAGCGACCCCGGCGGCTTTCCCCCTCATCGTGTAAACCGCTTATATTATTACATGATCAATGGGTACCATAAGCCGGATTTTGTGGTCGATATAACAGATACAATGGATAAAAAACTCTCTAGTTTAAGAGCGTATGAAAGTCAATTTATTAAAAGTGATTCTTCGTTAATCACGCCTTTAATTAATGGATACATAGAAAGCGTAGAGAGCCGAGAGCGCTTATTCGGCAAAGAGGCAGGCGTTAAGTATGCGGAGGGATTTTTAACAAAATCCCCGATTCTTCTCGACAAAGATTTAATAGGGGAAAGATTATGAAGAAATTAAAAATAGGCATAACCTGCTATCCTACAGTCGGCGGTTCAGGTGTGGTAGCAACGGAGCTTGGGAAAAAGCTTGCTGAAAAGGGACATGAGATTCATTTTGTCACAACAAGCAGACCCTTCCGGTTAAACAAAATGTATCACAATATTTTTTTCCATGAAGTAGAAGTCAATCAGTATTCTGTCTTTAAACATCCGCCATATGACCTTGCCCTTGCTAGTAAAATGGCCGAGGTCGCGAAGCGTGAAGAACTTGACCTGTTTCATGTCCACTACGCTGTGCCTCATGCGATTTGCGCGCACTTGGCCAAACAAATGACAGGCGATCATCTGAAAATTGTCACCACTCTGCACGGAACGGATATAACGGTTTTGGGACATGATTTATCTCTTTCAAATATGATCAAGTTTGGCATAGAAGCTTCTGATTCTGTTACAGCGGTTTCAAAAGCTCTTGCTGATCAAACCTATGATCTGCTGAATCCGGATAAAGAAATTCAGACGGTCTATAATTTTATCGATGAACGCATTTATCAAAAACAGGATGCAGCTCATTTGAAAAGCGAATACGGAATTTCAGAAGACGAAAAGGTCATCATTCATGTTTCGAATTTCCGGCAAGTGAAGCGTGTTCAGGATGTAGTCCGTGTTTTTGCGCGTGTTTTAGACAAAGTCAAATCAAAGCTTCTGCTTGTAGGCGACGGTCCTGAAATGACATCAGTGTGTAAATTGGTCAAAGAACTTGGAATTAAAGAAAACGTCTTATTTCTTGGGAAGCAAAATCACTTGGAAGAGTTATATTCGATCAGTGATTTGAAACTGCTATTATCTGAGAAGGAAAGCTTCGGTCTGGTTCTTCTTGAGGCAATGGCTTGCGGTGTGCCGTGTGTAGCTACAAACATCGGCGGCATTCCTGAAGTAATTAAAGATGGTATTTCAGGTTTCTTATGTGATGTAGGGGATATTAAAGATATTGCCGAAAAAACAAGCTCGATATTAATGGACAAACAGCTCTACGAACGAATGTCATCTGAGTCTGTAAGAATTGCACAGGAAGAATTTCATTCAAGCCTCATCGTGAAGCAGTACGAGGACCTTTACTACGGATTGCTGAATTCTGGTGAGCGTGATGAATAAAGAATTTCAAGACGCGCTTCCGGTGATCCGAAGGTTAAAAGAACATGGTTTTGAAGCCTATTTTGTAGGCGGTTCTGTAAGGGATCAGCTGCTTAAAAAGGAAATTAAAGATGTAGATATCGCATCTTCTGCAGCGCCGGAACAAGTGAAAGCTCTTTTTGAAAAAACAATTGATATTGGATCTCTGCACGGGACAATGATTGTGATTGTTGGCGGCATCCATTATGAAATAACGACCTTCAGAACGGAGTCTGCATATGAAGACAATCGCAGACCAAGCGGGGTCACATTTGTTTCTTCCCTGAAGGAAGATTTGAAAAGACGGGATTTTACTGTAAATGCGATGGCTATGGATGATGAAGGAAGAATCATTGATTATTTTCAAGGGAAAGAACATGCTGAAGCAAAGCTGATTACGACTGTCGGCAGTCCGCATGAGCGCTTTTCTGAAGATGCACTGAGAATGATGAGAGCGGTCCGTTTTGTCAGCCAGCTTGGCTTCTCTTTAAGCAGAGATACGTATGAGGCAATCTGTGAGAAAACGCATCTGCTTGAAAAAATATCTGTCGAGCGAAAGACGGCAGAGTTTGAAAAAATCATGGCTGGAGACGGAAGCGGGCAAGCTTTGAAACTCGTTGCAGAAACAGGCATCATTGATTACCTTCCTGGTTTAGAAGGAAAAAAACAGCAGCTGCTGAAGGCATGTACCCTGCCAATTAACAGCTTGTCTTTAACCGAAGAACGCTGGACAGCATTGCTGGATGTTTTGGAAATAAGCAGCATTGAAACATTTTTAAGACGCTGGAAGCTTTCAAATCGTCAAATTGAGCTGATCGCTAAAAATAGTTTATATTTGCAAAAACGCAAGAAGAGTGAATGGACAAGGCTCTCCATTTACGAGGCAGGCTTGCATTGCACCCTTGAAGTAGAAGCTGTTTATTGCCTAATAAAAGGGAAAGCGCTGTCCTGCGAGAGAACGGCAGAGCTAAATGCACTTTACCAGAGTCTGCCGATTCACTCTAAAAATGAACTCGCGATTGGCGGAGCTGACCTGATGAAGATCAGCAGTCAAAAGCCAGGCCCGTGGATGGGCGAATTACTTAAAAAGATTGAGCTCGCCGTTGTGAACGATGAAGTCGAAAACAGCAAGGAAGCTATTAAGGAGATGTTAGCATCGTGCAATCTGGTTTAAGAACACGATTGTTGCAGGCTTTTTCAGAAGCTGAAGGGGAATTTCTATCCGGCCAGAAACTAAGTGAAACTCTTGGCTGCTCAAGAACAGCAGTCTGGAAGCATATTGAAGATTTAAGAAGCGAAGGGTATGAGCTTGAAGCTGTGAGAAAGCGCGGCTACAGAATCACTCATAAACCTGATAAAATCAGCGGCAATGAAATTCAGCTTGGACTGAAGACAGAATTTATGGGCCGTCATATTCATTTTGAAGAGGTTGTTTCATCCACACAAAAAATTGCCCACTCATTAGCGGGGGATGGAGCGGAGGAAGGAACAATTGTCGTAGCGGATCAGCAGACAGGCGGAAGAGGCAGACTCGCTCGGGCGTGGTACTCTCCAAAGCAGACAGGCATTTGGATGAGCATGATTCTCAGACCGAAGATTCCGATTAACAAAACACCGCAGCTTACACTGCTGACTGCTGTCGCTCTTATCCAGGCGATTGAAGAAGTGACAGGACTTACACCGGAAATCAAGTGGCCGAATGATATTATGATAAATGGCAAAAAGATTGTCGGCATTTTGACGGAACTTCAGGCAGAAGCAGACAGAGTCCATTCTGTCATCATCGGAGTCGGAATGAATGTCAATCACACTCTGGATCAATTCCCTGAAGAGCTGCAGGCAATTGCTACCTCGATTGCTGAGGAAACAGGAGAACCGGCTGACAGGGCTCAGGTCATTCAGGCCATCATGAAGAATTTCGAAAAGCTCTATACCAGCTATTTGATTCATGGATTTAAACCTGTAAAGCTGCTGTGGGAAAGCTATGCCATCAGCCTGAATAAAAATCTTATTGCAAGAACCCTTCAGGGCACCATTCGCGGGCGTGCGATCGGAATTGATGATGAAGGTGTGCTGCTTCTTGAAACAGCTGAAGGCAAAATTGAAAAAATTTATTCTGCAGATATCGAAATTCAGACTTAATCGTAAAATTCCTTTTATCTAGTGCCTAATAAATTGGTATCCCCTTTTATTTTCTGTTATAATTCTAGGCGGGTAGTATCCTTAATTGGAACTGCACCTGCACTTAGTTTTATCACATATTTGAATAAAAGTTCTGCCTTGATCCGGAATGCGGACTGGGACAGAGGGATGAAAAGCCGGCTGGATACGATGAGTATAATCCTTCTTCCTATTTGAAGAAGGTTTTTTCATGTCTTTTCGGTTATGAAATTCCTCTGCAATTAATGGGAGGGGAAAAAATGAAAACAAGATTGGATTTTATGAAAATGAAGCAGCAGCATGAACCGATTGTGATGCTTACCGCATACGATTATCCTTCAGCTAAGCTTGCAGAAGAGTCTGGCGTGGATATGATTTTAGTCGGTGATTCCCTTGGCATGGTTGTACTCGGCTATGATTCTACGGTGCCGGTTACAGTCAGTGATATGATTCATCACACAAAGGCTGTCAAAAGAGGAGCGCCTTCTACTTTCATTGTGACAGACATGCCGTTTATGTCTTATCACTTTTCAAAAGAGCAATCTTTAAAAAATGCAGCTGAAATTATGCAGCAAAGCGGCGCACATGCTGTAAAGGTTGAGGGTGCTGATGATGTGCTCCCAATTATTGAAGCGCTTACAGCGGCGGGGGTGCCTGTTGTTGCCCATTTAGGGCTGACTCCGCAGTCAGTCGGTGTACTTGGCGGTTATAAAGTGCAGGCAAAAGATGCTGAAAGTGCAAAAAAATTAATGCATGACGCAAAACAGTGCGAGGAAGCGGGAGCAATCGCTTTAGTGCTTGAATGTGTGCCAAGACAGCTCGCTTCAGAAATTTCAAATAGATTAACCATTCCTGTCATAGGAATCGGTGCAGGATCCGAAACAGATGGACAAGTGCTTGTTTACCATGACGTTCTCGGATACGGTGTGAACCGTGTGCCTAAATTTGTAAAGCAGTACACGAACATCGGCGGACAAATTAAAACTTCTTTGAATGAATACGTACAAGAAGTAAAGAGCAGACAATTTCCTGAGCAAAAACATACCTTTACGATGAAAGATGAGGAACTTCAGTCTCTATATGGAGGAACTCAAGCCAAATGAAAATCATTACAGCATTAAAAGAACTGCAGCAGACTATGAAAGAGCATAAAAACTCACAGCAGACGATTGGCTTTGTTCCGACAATGGGGTTTCTTCATGAAGGACATCTGAAATTAATGCATGAGGCAAGAAGACAGAATGATATCCTGATTATCAGCATATTCGTCAATCCTCTTCAATTTGGAGAAAATGAAGATTTTGATTCCTATCCGAGAAACATGGAGAGGGACACACGTCTTGCCAAAGAGGCGGGTGCAGATTATATCTTTGCTCCATCAGTTAATGAAATGTACAAAAACGAGCCTTCCGTTACAGTCAGAGTGGAGAAGCGGACGGATGTTTTATGCGGAAAATCAAGAGCTGGCCACTTTGATGGTGTAGCAACAGTGTTATCTAAGCTTTTTAATCTGGTCGGGCCTGACCGCGCATATTTCGGAATGAAGGATGCACAGCAGGTGGCGGTTATCAGCGGACTTATTTCAGACTTTCATTTCCCTGTCCAGCTCGTTCCCGTTCAGACTGTAAGGGAAGAAGACGGACTTGCAAAAAGCTCCCGCAACGTTTATTTATCAGAAGAAGAAAGGAAGCAGGCCCCGCATCTTTATAAAGCCCTGCAGGCAGGAAAAGATATGATGATGAAAGGGGAAAAATCCCCGGCGGCCGTTACCAAATCAGTGTCATCCTATCTGTCGGCTCATACAGATGGCGTAATTGACTATGTGGAGATCTATTCCTATCCTGAACTTGAGACCTTGGCTGAATTGAAGGGGAACTTGATTCTCGCCGTTGCTGTCAAGTTTACAAAAGCAAGGCTGATTGATAATATAACAATCGAATTAAATTGAAAAAGAATGAAATTTATATAGAGAACAGCAGTGGAGGAGATCATAATGTATCGTACAATGATGAAGGGGAAAATTCACCGTGCAAGAGTTACAGAAGCAAACTTGAATTATGTCGGCAGCATCACAATAGATGAAGATATTCTGGATGCAGTTGATATGCTTCCTAATGAAAAAGTGCAAATCGTCAACAACAACAACGGTGCCAGGTTTGAAACATACATCATTCCTGGTCCGCGCGGGTCTGGCGTTGTGTGCCTGAACGGCGCTGCAGCAAGACTTGTACAGGAAGATGACGTTGTTATTATCATTTCGTATGCAATGGTAGCGGAAGAAAAGGTCCGTGATCATGAACCTAAAGTGGCCATCATGAATGAAAAAAATCAGATTGCCGAACTTCTCGGCCAGGAGCCTGCAGCAACCATTCTATAAAATTTTTAAAAAATCCCCCGATTGTTTGGGGGATTTTGCTTTATAAGTGGTAAAATAACGTTATTGGTTTTTCGATTAATTGAGGTGTATCAAAATGAAACAAAGATTTGTGGTAATAGATGTTGAAACAACTGGAAATTCTCCAAAAAAAGGGGATAGGATCATTCAGCTTGCAGCCGTGGTGATTGAAAACGGCAAGGTGGCAGAGCGTTTTTCAAGCTTTGTCAATCCGCTGAAGCCTATACCGCTTTTTATTGAGCAATTAACCGGTATTTCAAATGAGATGGTAAAGGATGCAGCCCCTTTTGAAGTTATCGCTGAAAAGGTTTCGTCTCTTTTAAGTGATGCTTATTTCGTGGCGCATAACGTTCATTTTGATCTTTCCTTTATACAAGAAGAACTCGAACGCAGCGGAATGCAGAGATTTACCGGTCCTGTACTTGACACAGTCGAGCTCTCAAGAATTGTTTTTCCTGGAGCAGACAGCTATAAATTGTCAGAGCTGTGCGAAGAGCTGAACATCAAGCATGACAATCCCCATCGTGCCGACAGCGACGCTGAAGTGACAGGGGAACTTTTTATTCATATATTCAAAAAAGCAGCATGTCTGCCTCCGGTCACCCTTCAAGCTCTGAAGCGTTTATCACGCT
The DNA here is from genome assembly GCF_009674765.1 of Metabacillus idriensis. Lineage (GTDB taxonomy): Bacteria > Bacillota > Bacilli > Bacillales > Bacillaceae > Bacillus_P > Bacillus_P idriensis. Next base: position 62,479 of record NZ_WKKF01000006.1, read on the forward strand.
CGTTTATAAGCGATATTGAAGATGTTCTGGAGGATATCATATCTGAGAGACTGCTTGATCTTAAAGAACCTGAACACATAGAAGTCTTTCGTTCAATCGCAATAAGAAAACAATCTAATGTTATTCATGATGATCAGAACAGCCGGATATCAGAGAATTTTGAGACCTTTTCAACTCGGCTGATGAGCAGCGATGGACCAATTGCGGGGCAATTTGAGCAATATGAAATGCGTACAGAACAAGTGAAAATGATGAATGAAATACATGAGTCCTTTGGGTCGCATCAGCATGCTTTAATAGAAGCTGGTACAGGAACAGGCAAAACACTTGCTTATTTAATCCCTGTCATTTTCTATGCAATGTCTGAGAAAAAAAGTATATTAGTCAGTACATATACAACCGCTCTGCAGCAGCAGGTCATGGCAAAAGAATTTCCGATGCTCAGAAAAGCCGTCAACCAGCCGTTTCATATGGCGGTTCTTAAAGGAAAATCCCATTATCTATGCTTGCGTAAATTTGAAAAATATTTAAATGAAGATGACTATAATTACGATAATATTTTAACGAAAGCACAGCTCTTAATATGGCTGACCGAAACAGAGACTGGGGATTTTGATGAATTGAATTTGCCGTCTGGCGGGAAATTGCTCTGGCAAAGGCTGCATTATGATGAAAAATCATCAAACTCTGCTAAAAACCCCTGGCTGTCGCGCTGCTTTTACAAAAGAGCATATGAAAACGCCAAACAAGCGGATGTTGTCATAACAAATCATTCTCTTTTGCTATCAAGTATTTCGTCCTCAAGTGATTTTCTTGATGATATAGAAGAAGTGATTATTGATGAAGCACATCATTTTGAGCGTATCGCCTGCGAACATTTAGGCACAAGGATGCACTATTTAACCTTGCAGGCATTAACCAATCAGCTTGGAAACCTTTATACAGACGGTTTGCTTAGAAGAACACAGCATCTTTTTTCGATTAATGGATTAAATGATGCCTTTATTGAAATGGATGTCATAATAAAACAGCTCTTTGAAGATAATGGAGTGCTGTTCAGCACCCTGCACAGCTATGTCCTTCAAAATGAAAAAGATGTACAAACTAACAGGATCACTCATCGTTTTAAACACAATCAAAAACAGAGCAGAAAATGGCTGGCTATTTTAGAGGTTGCAGCCAGAGTGAAATTCCAGCTCCACGATTTGATGACAATCATGAATAAACAAAAAGAAGATTTTCACAAGATAAAAAATGAAGAAGAATCCTTTATTCTATATGAATATTTTGCCGTTCTTGATAAATTTGCCGCTGCATATCAGGATTTGGACACACTTTTTTTCAAGGAAAAGAAAGATGCTGTCAAATGGATTGAAATTGAATCACGCGGAGCGAAAAACGCTGTCAGTGTCTATTCACAGCCCGTTTCTGTATCAGAGCAATTAGCAGATGGGTTTTTTGCAGAGATGAAAAGCGTGATCCTTACATCAGCTACCTTGACTGTCGATCATTCTTTCGATTATATGATCAGAGAACTTGGTCTGACAGATTATTATCCAAAAACGCTGATGATCAAATCGCCATTTGTCTATAAAGAACAGGCGAAGTTAATGATCCCTTCAGATTTTCCAGCCGTGCAGCATGTGACGCTTGATGAATATACGGCAGCTATTGCTAAAAATGTTTCAGCGATTGCCAAGGCAACAAAAGGCAAACTGCTGGTATTGTTTACTGCCTACGATATGCTGAAAAAAACACATCAGCTGTTAAAGGCTGATTCAGAACTGGAAGATTTTATGATTATGGGTCAAGGAGGCGGAAGCATTTCAAAGCTGACGAAAAATTTCCGGCAATTTGATCAGGCTATTCTCCTCGGAACGAGCACTTTTTGGGAAGGGATGGATTTTCCCGGTGATGAACTGACAACGCTGATAATCGTCAGACTTCCGTTTTCCCCGCCGGATGATCCAGTCGTTGCAGCAAAATGCGAACAGATCACAAAGCAGGGGAAGAATGCCTTTTATCATTATTCACTTCCTGAAGCGATCCTTAAGTTCAAACAGGGCTTTGGCAGACTAGTAAGGACAGAAAGGGATAAAGGACTTCTCTTTGTGTTTGACAAACGGATTATAGAAGCAAAGTACGGCAGGCACTTTATTGCATCCCTGCCGCCGATAGATGTCCATGTGGAGCCGATGGAGAAGCTTCATGATGAAATTCTCCGCTGGAATCATAAGGAGCCCGCCACCGACACGGAATAGCATTATCAGGCCGATAAAATTGTATATTATGCAATATGAATCACATAAAAAAAAGCCTGTGTGAGCAGCACAGGCAATGGTGTGGGTAGGAGAAAATTTATTTTCACTTATTGATAATGATACTGTTATAATGGGTACATAAAACAACATCTTGTTGTCTGTATTTGTTATTGTTGCCCTTTGCGGCTGACATATAAGTTACAATTTTTGTTTTGCATAGGAGGAATAGGTCATGGAAAGTAAAATCGAAATTTTATCAACCGTAACCGTAGAACATTCAGATGACCTCTATAAAATTGTCGATGGCTTAAATCGGACACTGAAGAGAGAAAATCTGATGTTTGGTCTGGCGCTTGATCAGGATGATAAAAATAAAGCCGTATTTACGATTTACAGAACGTAGGGATTTAAAACATGGGGAAAAAAATAGTAATCACAGCAAGTGCTGCCGCCGTTTTTCTGCTTGTATCACTTGGAGTTTTTTTAAACGTTTATCATTCAGCGATGGCTCAAAAAAACGATGGTCATGAAGAAGCGATTGACCGTGCATTAAAAGAAACAGACCTGAAAAATGCCGAAAGTGTTGAAACGTTTAATGGTCTTAAACAGTTTTACGTGATAACAGGCCTGAATAAGTCCAATAAAGCTGTTTACGTATGGGTTCCTGAGAACAAGAAGGAAAAGCCTGTGCTGAAGCTTGCCTCAGATGGCATAACTGAAAAAAAGGCGCTGGAAATTGTAAAAGCACAACAGAATCCTGTAAAAGTGATAAGCGTCAAGCTTGGAATGGAAAAGAATGTACCGCTTTGGGAAGTAAAATATATTGACGATCAAAATCGTTATACATATGATTTAATCAATTTCAGCAATGGTGAAATTAGAAAGCATATTGCCATTAAAAAATAGGGGGACACATACATGAAATTAGCCGATAGAGTATCTGCATTAACACCTTCATCCACTTTAGCGATCACAGCAAAAGCAAAAGAGCTGAAAGCAGCCGGACATGATGTAATTGGACTTGGAGCAGGAGAACCTGATTTTAATACACCTCAGCATATTATTGATGCTGCTGTTCATTCAATGAATGCGGGACAGACAAAATATACGCCTGCAGGCGGACTTGCAGAGCTGAAAAAAGAAATCATCGGCAAGTTTCAGAAGGATCAAAACCTTTCGTACAAACCTGGTGAAATTATCGTCTGCACAGGTGCAAAGCATGCTCTCTACACACTTTTTCAAGTCCTTCTCAATAAAGGAGACGAAGTGATCATTCCATCTCCATATTGGGTAAGCTATCCTGAACAAGTGAAGCTTGCAGATGGAGTGCCGGTATATGTAAACGCCCTGGAAGAAAATCAGTTTAAAATGACTCCTGATCAGCTAAAAGCTGCGATCACTGACAATACGAAGGCCGTCATCATCAACTCTCCAAGCAATCCAACCGGAATGCTTTACACGAAAGAAGAGCTTGAAGAGCTGGGAAGCATCTGTATCCAGCATAATGTGCTGATTGTTTCAGATGAAATTTATGAAAAGCTGATTTACGGCGAACATTCTCATGTATCTATTGCCGAGATTTCTGAGGAATTAAAGCAGCAGACAATCATCATTAACGGTGTTTCAAAATCTCATTCAATGACAGGATGGAGAATTGGATATGCTGCCGGAAATGAGCAAATCATTAAAGCTATGACAAATCTTGCAAGCCACAGCACATCTAATCCGACATCCATTGCCCAATATGCATCAATCGCAGCATATGCAGGTTCACAGGAGCCGGTGGAAGAGATGAGAACAGCATTTGAAGAACGCCTGAACATTATTTATGACAAGCTTGTTTCAATTCCTGGAATTACTTGTTTAAAGCCACAGGGAGCTTTTTATCTCTTCCCTAATGCAAAGCAGGCGGCAGAAAATACAGGGTTTGCAAATGTAGATGACTTTGTAGAAGCATTGCTTGAAAAAGAAAAAGTGGCGATTGTCCCAGGCTCTGGCTTTGGGGCTCCTGACAACGTAAGACTTTCCTATGCAACTTCTCTTGATACACTTGAAGAAGCTTTAGTCAGAATTGACCGATTTGTAAAAGATAACAGTGTTCATTAATAAAAGATGAGCCGTCATTTGACGGCTCACATTTATGTTTGAACGAAGCTTGCAACAAATGTATAATAGCAATTACGTACATATATTATGATCCGGTTTTTGGAGGGAACAATTACGTGAAAACAACAATTAAAGAAGTAAGCAAATTTGTAGATAAAGAAGTAACAATTGGGGCTTGGATTGCAAATAAACGTTCCAGCGGAAAAATTGCCTTTTTGCAATTGCGGGACGGCACTGGCTTCATCCAAGGCGTAGTCGTAAAAGCAGAAGTAGCTGAAGAAGTATTCCAAACAGCAAAATCAATCACCCAGGAATCTTCCATCTATGTAACAGGTGTTGTAAGAGTGGACGAGCGTTCTCCGTTTGGATATGAGCTTGGGGTGACAGGCATTGAAGTCATTCATGAATCTGTAAACTATCCAATTACGCCAAAAGAACACGGCACAGAATTTTTAATGGATCACCGTCATTTATGGCTCAGGTCCAAGCGTCAGCACGCTGTGATGAAAATCAGAAATGAAATCATCCGTGCAACGTATGAGTTCTTCAATAAAGAAGGCTTCTCAAAAGTAGATCCGCCGATTTTAACAGGCAGCGCTCCTGAAGGGACTTCAGAGCTTTTTGCAACTAAATATTTCGATGAAGATGCTTATCTGTCTCAAAGCGGTCAGCTTTACATGGAAGCTGCAGCAATGGCACTTGGAAAGGTTTTCTCATTCGGTCCGACGTTCCGCGCTGAAAAATCAAAAACAAGACGCCACTTGATCGAATTTTGGATGATCGAGCCTGAGATGGCCTTTTATGAATTCGAAGACAACCTGGTTGTACAGGAGAATTATGTTTCTTATATCGTCCAAAGCGTTCTTGAAAACTGTAAGCTTGAATTGACTACACTTGGACGTGATACCGCTAAACTTGAACAAATCAAGGCGCCTTTCCCAAGAATCTCCTATGACGACGCCATTAAATTCTTGAATGAAAAAGGATTTGATGACATTAAATGGGGCGATGATTTCGGTGCACCGCACGAAACAGCTATCGCAGAAAGCTTTGAAAAACCGGTATTCATTACTCATTACCCGACAGGCATTAAGCCTTTCTACATGCAGCCTGCTCCTGACCGCGATGACGTCGTGCTCTGTGCAGATTTAATCGCACCAGAAGGCTACGGGGAAATCATTGGCGGATCACAGCGTATTCACGATCACGAACTTCTAAAACAGCGCATTAAAGAGCACGATCTATCACCAGAAGCATATCAGTGGTACCTGCAGCTGCGTGAATTCGGATCAGTTCCGCATTCAGGATTCGGCCTTGGCCTTGAGCGCACAGTTGCCTGGATCAGCGGCGTAGAACACGTACGCGAATCCATTCCGTTCCCTCGTTTGCTTAACAGATTATATCCATAATAATAAATGGGGCTGTCCGATAAGTCCCTAAAATAAAGCAGGCAGGAAAAACAATGTTATTTCCTGCCTGCTTTTTTCTGTAGGTTCTTTTCGTAAACTTTGTTGTTTTTAGACTAAATGATAAAAATTCTAAGTGGATTGTAGCGAAAGGCACTTGACTCCTGCGGGAAAATAGAGGGAAATGGGAGACCGAGGAGGCTCCCAGCCGGACCGCGGAAAGCAAGTGACTGCAGCGGAAAGGAACGAGCAATATATATAATTCAAACCACAACATATGCTAAGACACACTTCTGGACAGCACCATTTTTGTTTAAAGGTTCGCAGTAACGGGTTTAAATTTGCTTATTTTTATAAATGGAGCTGAACAGCCGGTATCGCTTTTCCATGAAAGTCCATCACCGTTTTTCTGCTGAGACATGTTATACTATTTTAGGTGAGGTGACTCGTTATGAATAAAGAGCAATTTGTTAACATGCAAGAGCAGGGATCGCTATCTGTTCCTGCAGCATTAATTATGCATTATCATCAAATCGGAATTAAAGAAGAGGAGCTTGTTTTGCTTCTTCAAGTCAATCTCCATCTTCAAAATGGAAATCAGTTTCCTACTCCAAGTGAATTATCAAGTAACATGTCCATTTCTGTATCTTCATGTACATCCCTTCTCAGAAGCTTGCTGCAAAGAGGATTTTTAGACATTGAGGAATATGAGCAAGCTTCCATCAAATACGAACGGTACTCTCTGAAACCTCTTTGGGGCAAAATATATGAATTTATGCTGATGAAAGATGAGAAAAAAACAGAAGAAAAACAGCAGCAGGAAAACGTGAATTTGTATCCTGTATTTGAAAGTGAATTCGGAAGGCCTCTTTCACCGTTTGAAGTTGAAACACTTTCAATTTGGATGGATCAGGATTATCATGATCCGATTATCATAAAAGCAGCTTTGAAAGAAGCCGTCATATCCGGTAAACTAAACTTCAGGTATATCGACAGAATTTTATTTGAGTGGAAGAAAAACGGGATCCGGACAATCGATCAGGCGCGCAATTACGGCAAACGATTCCGGCAGCATCAATCCCAGCCCCAAAAGCAAAATCAATCAGATGAAGAATATAAACGAAAAGTGCCGTTTTATAACTGGCTGGAAAGTTAATTTTTTCATGAGATTTATACAAACAATAACTAAACAGGTGATCGCATGCTGAATATGAAACAAATCAGAGAAGCTCTTGATACAATCGGTGAGCTCTTTCCTGATGCACATTGTGAGCTGAATCACAGCAACCCTTTTGAACTTGTCATCGCAGTGGCCTTGTCTGCACAGTGTACAGATGTCCTGGTCAATAAAGTAACGAAACAGCTTTTTGAAAAATACAAAACGCCTGAGGATTATTTAGCTGTACCGATTGAAGAACTGCAAAATGATATCAGATCGATTGGTTTATACCGCAATAAAGCTAAGAACATCCAAAAACTGTGCACCCTTCTTACCCAAGAATATGGGGGAGTTGTGCCTAAGGACAGGGACGAGCTGACAAAGCTTCCAGGTGTTGGCCGCAAAACAGCCAATGTCGTTGTGTCTGTTGCTTTTGGAGTTCCTGCTATTGCAGTTGATACACATGTTGAGAGAGTCAGCAAGAGACTTGCTATATGCAAATGGAAAGACTCCGTAATGGAAGTGGAAAAAACACTCATGCGGAAAGTGCCGATGGAAGAATGGTCGCTTACTCATCATCGCCTCATCTTTTTTGGAAGATACCACTGTAAAGCGCAGGCGCCAAAATGCACGGAATGCCCGCTGCTTCACATGTGCCGTGAAGGACAAAAAAGAATGAAAAAGGGAACGGTGCGGAATGCAGCGATTAATTAATCTGCCAGGTTCCTTTAAGGTTGAGCCGTTCTTTCGCAAGGATGAATTAACGATACCGCTGAATTCTGCGGCAACTGCGGAAGAAATGATCAAAGCAAATCCCTTTTATTTTGATATTTGCTTTAAAGCGAATGTGCCCATTGATTTTCATCCTTGGAAAAATCCTGAATTAAGTATCCCAATTCTAATTGATGAATGGCAGTCAATTAAGGAGACAATCAAAAGCGGTATCTCTTCAAATACAAGGAAAGCTGATAAAGCAGAAATGGTTAAAGGGATCTCCATTTTGATCTGTATGATTCATTGGAGCAATGAAACTCCAGTCCTTCATCTAGATTTAGAGCCGTCTGATTTCACAGCTTTTGCGGCAAAGCCGTTCAACCCGTCTGAAAGACTGATGTATGTCCTTTTAAAACCGGAACAATATCATTCCTTTATTCAGCTCGATCAGCTTATTGAAGAAACAGTTAAACAATATCATAAAAAAAGGGCTATGAGCAGCCGAAATAAATAAAACGCAAGGATCATTTTTTGATCCTTGCGTTTTTATGTAAAAAACTACTGCAAAAATAATTACGACACTCCCATTTATCCAGAAGCAGGAAACCGAGGATCATAAAAAACCCCTCTGCCTAAGCAGAGGGGATCGTATCATTAATCTCCATCTGAACTTCCATCACCATCGTCATTTCCGCCATTTCCATTTCCGTTCCCATTATTTCCATTCCCATTGCCAGGAGGATTTGTTGGAGGAACTGGAACAATCGGGGTGCTTGGTTCTTCTGGGTTTTCACCTTCACCAGGCTGCCCTTCGCCGTCGTCGTCGCCCTCATCATCACCATCGGCAGGAGGTTCTTCACCAGGAGGCAGTTCACCTTCACCAGGAAGCTCCTCTAGAGGAGGCAATTCACCTTCACCAGGATCTTCACCTGGTTCTTCAGCAGGCGGTTCTTCTGGTTCAACAGGCTCTTCAATAACTGCCTCAGGAACTTTTAAAACAGCTGCTGCAGAATCACTGCGGTTTGAGCCGTCATCGTCACTTACTGCGGTTACGTAGAATTTATACGTTGAACCGGCAACAGCATTTGGAATCACCATGCTGGTATCTTTCGTATTATTGATGACTTGTGCTGGACCGTCATCGACAGATTGGCTGATCTCAAAGGATACAGCGTCTTTTAAGTCATCTTTATAGTCCCAGCTGAGTGTAATCTGATTGCTTGTTTGATCATAATCCACTTTAAAGCCGGATGGCTTCGCAAGTCGTTTATATTGCTCAGAAACTTTTGTAGGCTCCGTTCCTTTTACAAAGTACTCGCTGATTTTTTTGCTGTCAGGAGTAAATTTGCTTGCAAGCTTCGGAGGATTTGAACCATCTTCAACCGTTATTTTCACAACGGAATTCGGCTTTTTAAAGTCTTTGCCATCACCGCTTGAAACTTCTGAGATCACTTCTTTAAAGATTTTTTTTGCAAGCTGCTGATCTGTTTTTGTTAAGTGCATTTTTTCATCGTTTTTCATATATCCAGTCCATACGGCTGCTGAATACTCAGGAGTGTAGCCTACAAACCAGCTGTCTTTTGCACCGCCTGCAGGAACGTTGTATCTTGCTTTGTCTTCTTCAGAGAAGTTCGTTGTTCCAGTTTTTCCTGCTACTGTAACACCAGGTACCCGTGCAGCTGTACCTGTGCCTTCTTCAACAACAGAGATCATCATATCAGTTGTCATGTAAGCTGTATAATCACTCATGGCAGTTTCAGGCTCAGGAGAGAGGTCGATTTCTGTGCCATCGCTTAGAACAACTTTCGTTACAGCGTGAGGCTCTGTATAGATCCCGTTATTTCCGAATGCAGCAAATGCTCCCGCCATATGAAGAGGGGAGACACCGGTATCAAAACCGCCAATAGAATAGGCTTCCGGTATTTCTTCTTCAAGCGGAATGCCAAGACCTGATGCAAAATCGCGCGCTTTATCAACACCGACCTCCTGCATAGCTTTTAGTGCAGGAATATTACGTGATTGTGCGAGGGCATCACGGATCGACATTTGTCCTTTATATCCTCTGTCAAAGTTATTGATTTTGACGCCATTTGAGTAAGTGTAAGGTTCGTCTTTAATTTGTTCGTACGTTGACCATTTTAAGTATTCGATTGCCGGACCGTAATCCAGAACAGGCTTAATCGTTGAACCGGGCTGTCTTCTTGTATCAATTGCATAGTTGAAGTCCCCGACATTCTGATTGCGGCCTCCGCCGATTGCGCGGATTTCGCCTGTTTCTGTATCAATGAGGGTTACCCCAGCCTGGAAGTTGTCATCAGGATAGCCGATCTCACTTCCATTCAGCAATTCTTCAACATATTTTTGGGCATCTGTATCAATAGTTGTATAGATTTTTGCACCTGCTGAACTTGCATCAATGTCTGTTTTATCTTTTACTTCTTCAATGACTTGCTCTACATATGCGCTGTAAGGATTCGATTTTTCTCTCTCTGGAACGACCGTTGACTGTACAGGCACTTTCTTAGCTTCTTCTGCTTCTTGTTCAGTAATGAACCCTTGCTTTACCATTAAGTTGAGAACGATATTGCGTCTTTTTTCAGCTGATTCCGGATTTTTTCTCGGATCAAAATTTGTAGGGCTTTGCGGAATGCCTGCAAGCATTGCTGCTTCATGCAGTTCAAGATCCTTTAACTCTTTGCCGTAGAATCCTTCAGCTGCTTTCCCAACACCATAGTATTGAGGGTGGTAATAGATTTTATTTAAGTACATTTCAAGGATTTCATGCTTCGAATATTTCTGCTCTAGTTGAAAAGCGAGCCAAAGCTCCTGTATTTTTCTAGTGATTGTTTTTTCATGTGTGAAAAAGGAATTTTTAATAACCTGCTGTGTGATTGTACTTCCGCCCTGTGAGCCGAAACCCTGTGTGACGTTCGCTACTACAGCTCCGCCGAGACGGATGACATCTACGCCGCTGTGCTCGTAAAAACGGGCATCCTCTGTTGCAAGGACGGCTTCTTCTAATTTTTTGGGAATATCATTATAAGAAATATAGGTTCGTTTTTGGGCTCCTACTTCTGATATTTCATTGCCTTCTTTATCATAGATTGTAGAAGAGTAAGAATCCTTTAATTTTTTCTCATCAAGCTTCGGGGCGCCCGCAGCAATTACTGCAAAAGTAACTCCGCCTGCTATCAGTCCGATCAGACCGATGGAAACCAATATGAACAGGATGCGTTTAAAGAGAGATCCGCGCTCTGGTTTATTTGGTTTTTTATTCTTGGTTTTACTTGTTTGAGATAAGGCTTTTCTGCGTTCTTCACGGCTTTTATATTGATCTGACATTGCTTTTTCCAACCTTTCATTTTACAAAATCCGCTTCGCTCAGGATGATAGAAAATACAGTTTTTCCAATACATTAATATAATCAATTCTAGGCTGATAGCCAAGCGGAATGGGGTGGGATGTTAATTCAATTTCTTTTTTTGTGATCGACTTTCTTCCGCCGTTTTCTTTCCTCTCCCAAAATTCAAGAAGAATGGCAGCTTCCATCAGATAAAATGATTGGAAGGCAGAAAGAATGACGAATGACAGTCCGCCCTGCTCAAGCACCATCTTCATATGCCTGACTTGATGTTCATGGAAGTTTTGAAGCGGAAAGGATGTTCTGCTTTGCGTTTCTTTGGCTTCAAAGTCAATATACTTTCCTTTATAAACACCATTATAGTCTGTTGTAGATGACTGCTTGAAATAAGCTTCTCGGATAACGGCTGCACTCCGTTTAGGGAAATCCACATTTACAATTTGAACAGGGGTCGGTTTTTTATGGATGACAGCGATGCCTCTGTCTAAATAATATTGATTCGTTTCGTTCAAATCTTCCTCAAGCGTCATCCCTCTGTTGCTGTAGGTTTCTTTCGGCTGGCGCTGTTTAGGCGGAGCAGTACTCGGGTTATACGTTTTTCCGTTAGGATAACGAAAAATCATTTCTTCCCTCCTCAGGTAAAACTACTACTTATCATATCAAAAAAAATGAAAAAGACATGGTGAAAAAGTTTCGATTTTGTTAACGCTGCTTTATGTGTACTTCGGCTTCAATCAGGAGAGTCTATAAGAAGTGAGGTGAATGAATGCACATCAATCAAGATTTCCCGTCGAAACAAAGAACAATGGAAGAAAATAATATTATAGCACTTATAAAGAATACGACATTAAAAAAAAATTACGACAACATATCGAGAACAGAAAGCTATAATCGATATTTTAAAAGAAATCCCGAAATAAGATGGGCATTTCTTGCTGGCATGGTATCACGGAATGCCGGCTACTGTATGACGGATTTAAAGGGCACTTGGTTTCAAAAAATGATAAATAAAAAAATGATAAAGGCATTGTTTCTGACTTATGAAGATGCAAACTGGCTCATTTTCTCCGATGCTTATCCCCAGCTCTTGCTATATGAGATTTCAAAACAAGCAGGCAGGCCTCTTTTCCATTTGCTGGATGAATTCCATGTTTCGCCGTTTATGAAAAAAGTATGGCAGGGTTTTTGGGAAGAAAAAAACATTGAATATTTAATGACATCGCTGATTATTAATGAACAGCATTTAATACAGAAGCCAATTATCGAAAAGGCTATTTTTAAGAGAAAGGTTTTTCATACACCGCTGTTTTTCTTTCAGGACCTCTTTCATTTTAGCACAGTCGTTTTCCCTACTAGAGAAGGCAGATTATTCGGTTTTTCCGTTCACGATTTTAAAAAGCTGAAATGTCGCATCAAGCTTGGAAGATCTTTAGCATGGCTGCTTTTTCACCCCGATTATTTTCCGGACTTTATGGACTTTTCAGAACGGACACCCCATACAGGGTCCAGATTTGATTATGAAAAGTACTTGAGCGACGGAAGAAAAAGAGACACACCTTATTTAAGAACATCCTATCCGATAATCTCCCACCAATTAGACGTAAAAGAAAGAATTTGGTTTCATGGCCAGCCGATGAAAAAATGGTACAGCCCGCTGCCAAATCCAAAAGAATTCGAAATGACAGATTGGCTTATAAAAAAACAAAATCAAATGCATGCATTTTCTTTGCTGAATGAGTACGTAATTGATAAAGAGAAAAGAAGCAAGGATTAATAGATCCTTGCTTTCTTTTTTCAGCAAGCCAGGTCCATCGACCAACTCCTCGGCCAGAACGGATCAGCAAGCATTGGCAAAAAGCGCTTTCACTGGATGATCCTTATCTGTCATGCCTGAGCTAAACGGAAATTTCGTAATACACAGTGTCTAGCTCCGCCTCCTAGTCCCTCGGCCAGAACAAATTCCCCCAAAAAGGCGGGAACCGGACTTTTCGGGTGAATTCTTATCTGTCTGTCGGGCCTGAACAGTCGGCTCCGCTTTTCTCATTGTCCAGCTCCATCGCCCAACTCCTCGGCCAGAACGGCTCATCCAGCAAAGGCAAAAAGCGCCTTCACTGGCTGATCCTTATCTGTCTGTCGGAGCTAAACGGGCGATTCCGCTTTTCTATGTCGATGGGCGGTTCGGCCCGCCGAGCTTTTTATCCAGGTCGTTTTTTGATGGTGCCTGAGATTGTTGTTTTTGCTGTTTCTTTTTCGTTTCTTTTGCCATGTTGCCACCTCCTATCAGTATTGTTTGCACGCAGATTGATTTCATGCAGAATGTCGCATAAGGGAATGTCGAAAATTAAGCTTTATCCAATATTTTCTTCTTTCTTTGGCGAATGGAAACTAGTTTTGTCACCCTTGAAGGGAGGAGGGAAAAGCTTCTCGAATAGTACCTGTAGATTGAAAGGAGGAGTCAGCGTGGAGCACCTCATACCTAAGATGGTTGTAGAAAAATTATTGATGGAATTAGATGAAGAGATGACGAAATTAGAACTTGCCATACAAAAAAGAGTAACGGAAACAATCTGCCAAAGTGAAGAAGAACTGTATAAGAACATGGAAGGCGCTGCTCAGCATGTAATGGAAGCTAGCAGGTTTTTGAACGAGGAAGGGATAAGGGAGGACACGAACTCCAGAGTTCAGCCGAGATACCGATTAAGTTACTAGAGATCAGATGATAATGGAATTTTAGGTTCATGTTTGGTAAGATACCCCAGAGAGGTGATGCAAAACATGAATATAAAAATTCTGAATAACTCAAATAAGCTCCTTCATATAACAGGCGAATGTGTCAGCCGTTTTGAAAATGATGCAAAAAAAAAGGATGAAGTAGATTTCTTTAATGAAGTAAAGCCTGCATTTGAAGAGGCGATGGCGATCATGAATGAGTGGAAAGAAGATGTCTTGACATGGAGAATCACGGCGAGACCAAAATATTTATTTCCTGCTCAAATCGACTCTACAGTAGAAAATTTCGAACAGCTTGTGCTGCAGTCTTTTTATAAGGAGTCAAAACCAATACGATTTAAAAACATGAAACAGTCCATTGACTATGTGATTGAACAAGTCATTGCACATATTCAGACGGAAAGCTCCTTATAGAAGAGGGGGCTTTTTTTCATTGTTAAAGAAGGCTTTCGCATTGATAGATGTTTTTGATTATAGTTGTCCGTTGCTTTCCGCGGTCCGGCTGGGAGCCTCCTCGGCTTTGCCTGTGAGGTCTCCCATTTCCCTCTATTTTCCCGCATGAGTCAAGTGCCTGCAGAGTAGATTCACTTTAGGTTTTAGTCTAAAAGCAACAAAGTTTACGAAAATAGCCTTACAAAAAGAGCCTATAAAAGAAACCGGCCAAATTGAGCCGGTTTCCATCATTTATTCATCAATCTCGCGTGCTTCTTGAAGGGTCACAGCACGGTCTCCCTCACTTGCCACAGGCTCAATTGCATATTCGACATCTTTAGAATGCTTCGCAGCGACAGGCTGTCCTTTTTTTGAAATCGTTAAATCCTGTCCTTTTTTCTGGTGATTGAAATCTTTGCCTCTTCCCATATAGAAAACCTCCATGTTTTTGATATAAGAGTCCTTCATAATATGGTTTCATTCAGCAGGATTATGTATTTTAAAAGAAAAAAACAGAGAAGTGATTTCTTCTCTGTTTAAGAAAATATTGGCTATGCGTTTACTTTCTGTCCGGGATTAGATGTATCAGACGTTTCAAGCAGCATGACAGCAGTTCTGTATTCGCTGATGGATAATTCACCTTTGATGTACATGGTTTTAATAAAATTCAGGAGCTCGCCCATGCTATTCGGTTCATATTGCTTCGCTTCAAAAAATGCAGTTTTTATGCTTTTCAAATTCATCATGTATCTCCTCCCATTCCCCTTGCTAATATCGTATCATGTCATTTATTTATCTTAATTTTTTGTAAAATTTAAACTTCCGACAATAGTTGACATATTTTTTCAGTTTGAAGGATAAGCACGGGAGCTCTTTTTTCAGCATACCTATGAAATAGCCTAATGTATGTGAAAGGGGTATGAATCATGTATTCAGCCGGAGAAAATTCATTTAAAAACCGCAGAAGAAAAAAAGAAGAAAGAATCAGCTATTACTATCCATATGAAGGGTATCCTCCATATGAAAACCCGACATATTTACCTCAGGTTCAACATAATTATCAACAAATGCAGCAAAATCCAGCTTACTATCAGCAGGGACAAATACCGCCTTATATGAATGGCTATCAAGCTCAAGGGTTTCCGGTGCAGCAGCCGCAGACTATGATACAGCAGGCCATGTATGCAAATCCTTATCCAAAGCCTGTGCCAAATGCTAAAAATCAGGCTGGAGGAATCTCAACTGTCATGTCTCAATTTAAAAAACCGGACGGACAAATGGATTTTAATAAAGTGATGGATACGGCAGGGCAGATGATGGGTGCAGTGAACCAGATGAGTTCGCTTGTAAAAGGTGTTACCTCCATGTTTAAAGTGTAAATTGGGCTTCCTGCATGAACTTTAATGGAAAAAGAGGTGTTCTAGGTGGTGACAGGTGCACTTTCAAGCGTGTTTGATCAAATCAGCGTTCATCCTCAGCTGGTTATAGTTGTGCCAGCATTGATGATTTTGGGATATGCCTTAAAAAGGACCCCAAAAGTTCAAGATTGGATGATCGTCTGGATTTTGCTTGGAGCGGGCATAATTGCAAGCATTTTTACATTAGGCTTTTCTGTAAGCAGCATTGCTAATGGATTTATTGCTGCTGGTGCTGCGATTACAACTCATCAGGCATATAAACAGTCAGTAGTCGAAAGGGATAATGATGATCAAAACAAAAACGCGTGAAAGGCAGCACGCGTTTTTGTTTGTTATGATTCTTTATTTTTTGATGCAAATTGCCGGGCCAGAGCCTGCTTAACTTCCTGATAAGACAGGCCTGACTGCGCATTCAGCTGTTTTACTTTGTCAATATCAGTATTACTGTATTTGCTAGTATTTAAAAATCCATTCTCTTTCATTCAAACACCTCTACAGCAGTTCCTCATAAACTTCATTCAATTGATCAACACGCACATAATCCTGTTCACCCATTGCGTGCTTAATTTCATAAGGCAGCATTTTATTTAGAAATGACAGTTCTTTTTCAGATAAATCTCTCACAAAATGTTTTTCGTCATCAAAGGCTTGCTGAGACAGCTTTTGATATAAATGCCTGCTGACTTCATGATCCTCCAGATAATTGGACAGAACTTCGCGCAAATAGCTCAGTGATTTATCCATGCTCAGCGGTCCTCAAAATATTTTTTTGCTTTTTCCTTATCGCTGCCGGAGAAATAGGGATTCTCTTCAGCAGGGGTGGAAGAGTCCAGATTTGTCTTAATCACAAGCCTTGGGGAATCTGAAGGTTCTGCGTTTATTCGTTTCGAATGCTGATTTTGCATGTCATGCACCTCCTGATTATAGTTTCTTATAGAAGGGGCTTAATTATAGTGTTAATTTTTGGACGGGAGAAATGACTCTCAAGCAGGAAATGAAATCACCATAGCGCTGTTTTTATAAGTTGTCTTTAACTGATTTTTATCGGGAGCAAAAGGCAATAATACTGTTTTAGAGATATGCTCGCATGTTTGGGAAATGCTGGAGCCGCCTGTATGCTGGATGTTGATTTCTTCCTGATGGGAAATAGTAAGGGTTAAATAACATTCATGCAGATCAATGCTGACTTGTTCCTTTTTAATTCCGGGAAGCTCCGCTTTAACAATATAATAGCCATTTTCTTCGAACTGAGAAATTTTAAGATAGGATGCGCTGCTTTTTAGCCGAAACATCTTTTCGAATTCATTTAAATCCTGTTTAAATGAGTTTTCGCCAAAAAATTGTTCTGCGAGCTCATAAAGAGGATGTTGTTTTTTTTCACTCATTTTACTCTCTCCTCGTTCTTTTAGGCTAAATTATGCATCAAACCGAGAATTGGTTGCTTGATTTAAGCTTTTTGTGATTAAATAATGATAATAAACTGGGGACGGGCTTTTTCACACTTTGGGAAACGTTTAAATTCAGGGGTACAGGGTATTTCTAATAGTAGAAACGAATGCAGAAAAGGAGAATGAAAATGCTGAAAAAATTATTTGGCAAAAAAACTGAAAAGCAAACAGAAGAAACGGTTTACGCACCTCTTACAGGAAGGTTGCTGGGCCTTGAAGATGTTCCGGATCCGGTTTTTTCTCAAAAAATGATGGGTGACGGAATGGCGATTGAACCTTCTGAAGGTACACTTGTATCTCCAGTTGAAGGAGAAATCATTCAGCTTTTCCACACAAAACATGCGATTGGAATTAAAAGCTTAACCGGCATGGAAATTCTGCTTCATATCGGACTTGAAACAGTTGCGATGAACGGTGAAGGCTTTGAAGCATTTGTAAAAGAAGGCGACAAAGTAAAACCTGGAGACAAATTGATTACATTTGATCTGAATTTAATTAAAGAAAAAGCAGCGAGCACAATTACACCGATTATCATCACAAATGGCGATATCATTGAGAATGTGCAAAAATCTCCATTAGGCGAGGTTAAAGGCGGCTCTGATAAAGTCTTTGAAATTAAAGTGAAATAATAATGAGATCAATGAAGCGGGCTGCGGCCTGCTTTTTTAATGCGGAAATAATGCTGAAAGTCATGGGAGGAGTCGATTTGCCAACACTATTTATTACTCGGTTACACGTCAAAGCTCATCAAAATTTCCAATAATTAATTTTGAACGGTTCGCTTAAAAACGAACGTTTATTCTGTTAGAATAAGGAGAGAGGTGAAGCGCATGAGAAAAAAGCAGTCACTGGCAGAAGTTATTGAATTTCTTAAAAAGGATGAGCAGTTCAAACATCAGGTCGTACATGCTCATACTATTCAGCCAAAAGAAGCAAAAACGGCGGTAATGCCTGCTTCAGTAGACCCAAAATTAAAATTAGCCCTTGCAGCTAGAGGCATACATAATTTATATACACATCAGGCTACAGCCTATGAGCTTGCCCATATGAAAAAAAGTTTTGTAGCTGTGACACCGACCGCTTCTGGGAAAACACTGTGTTACAACTTGCCGGTCCTGCAGCAAATTCTAAATGATGAGACGAGCAGAGCCCTCTATTTATTTCCGACGAAAGCACTTGCGCAGGATCAGAAAAGTGAATTGAACGAACTAATTACAGAGCTTGGAGTGGATATTAATTCTTATACGTATGACGGCGACACAGCCCCCAACATCCGAAATGTCATTCGCAAGGCGGGGCATATAGTCATGACAAATCCGGATATGCTCCACTCTGCCATTTTGCCGCACCATACGAAATGGGTTTCTCTTTTTGAGAACTTAAAGTATATCATCATAGATGAGCTTCATATTTACAGGGGAATTTTCGGCAGCCACGTTGCCAATGTGATAAGAAGATTGAAACGCATCTGCCATTTTTATGGAAGTGATCCGGTGTTTATTTGCACATCTGCTACGATTGCAAATCCGCAGGAGCTCGCAGAAAATTTGCTGGAGGAGGAGATGGCTCTTGTTGATGACAACGGTGCGCCATCAGGAAAAAAGCATTTTTTATTTTACAATCCTCCTATCGTGAATAAGCCGCTGAATATTCGAAAAAGCGCTACGCTTGAGGTCAGAAAAATTGCAAGCGAGCTATTAAAAAATAAGATTCAGACAATCGTTTTTGCAAGAAGCAGAGTGCGGGTTGAAATCATCTTAACGTATTTGCAGGAGCTTATTAAAGGCGAGCTCGGCAAACAGACGATAAGGGGATATCGAGGAGGCTATTTGCCAAAGCAGAGGCGGGAGATTGAAAAAGGGCTCAGAAATGGTGAAATCCTTGGTGTGGTCAGTACAAATGCCCTTGAACTGGGAGTAGATATCGGTCAGCTTCAGGTGTGCATCATGACTGGATATCCAGGAACCATCGCAAGTGCATGGCAGCAGGCGGGAAGAGCTGGCAGAAGAAGCGGAGAGGCGCTTATTGTCATGGTCGCAGGATCCACGCCGATTGACCAGTATATCATTCAGAACCCTGATTACTTTTTTAAGCAAAATCCCGAAACAGCTATTATTAACCCTGATAATCTGATTGTTTTAGTAGACCATGTAAAATGTGCGGCGTTTGAACTGCCTTTCAAAAAAGGCGAGAATTTCGGCAATGCTGAGCTAGAGGATATCCTTGAATTTTTGACAGAAGAAAAGATGCTTTATTACAACCGGGAACGTTATCACTGGATGAATGATTCATTTCCAGCCCATAATATCAGTCTGAGATCAGCTTCTCAGGAAAACGTCATTATCGTTGACCAGTCTAACATCGCTCACGTTAAAGTGATTGGGGAAATGGACAGATTCAGCGCAATGACTTTGCTCCATGATGAAGCCATCTACCTGCATCAGGGAATTCAATATCAGGTTGAGAAGCTAGATTGGGAAGAGAAAAAAGCGTTTGTGAGAGAAGTGGATGTTGATTATTTTACAGATGCAAATCTTGCCGTTCAGCTGAAAGTGCTGGAGGAAGATAAATCAAGAAGCAATGAAAATCATCAGCTTGGTTTTGGAGATGTAACCGTTCAGGCGATGGCTACGATTTTCAAAAAAATAAAATTTGATACACATGAAAATATCGGTTCAGGTCCCATTCATTTGCCTGAAGAAGAACTTCATACGAATGCTGCTTGGATCAGTTTATCAGATGAACTGGCAAAATCGCTGAAGAAAGACAGGCTTGAGGAGGCGCTGCTTGGAATTGCACATGCTCTTAAACATATTGTCCCATTAAGCGTCATGTGTGACCCATCCGATATCAGTGTCATTCCGCAAATGAAAGCAACTCATAATGATCAGCCGACCGTATTTCTGTATGACCGCTATCCAGGCGGGGTGGGTCTTGCAAATAAAGTATTTGAAACAATGGAGATCGTCCTGAAGGAAGCGATGGCGATGATTGCTTTCTGTCCATGTGAATCCGGATGCCCGTCTTGCACAGGACTTGAAGGATCTGACCATCAAAAAGCCGATACCCTTCAATTATTAGTACAGTTAAAAGGAGCAGAGAATCCTTGTCATTAAAAGGAAAGTTAAATCGATTAAAAACACATATGTCGCTAGAAGGCAGTTTGGAAACTGCCCAGATGCCCCATTCAGAGGAGATTCCAAACCTTGAAAAGTGGGCCGCACTGGATGCATTGCCTTTTTGGTTTGATGGAGAGTATTGCATGGTCAGGGAACGCACTTATCCCCTGGATTATAAACACGGTCTCTATCAGATGGGTGAATTTCATAGAGCCGTTTCTCTTTGGAATGAAAGAAACAGCCAGCATCCATTATCATCTAAAGACCATGATTCCTATGAATTATTTTTCTTTGATACAGAAACAACGGGACTCGGCGGCGGAGCAGGCAATACAATCTTTCTGCTTGGACACGCACAGGTTTTCCATGACAAAGTGATAGTTAAGCAGCACTTTCTCCCTAAACCGGGAAATGAAGTCGCCCTTTATCAAAGCTTCTTAAGCGATGTAAATACGAAAACTCTCGTAACCTATAACGGGAAAGCCTTTGATTGGCCGCAGGTGAAAACACGGCATACTCTAGTGCGCGAACAAGTGCCAAACCTTCCAGCTTTCGGTCATTTTGATTTGTTTCATGCTGCGAGAAGATTATGGAAAACAAGCTTGGAATCTGTAAAACTCAGCATTGTAGAGAAAGAAATACTGGGTATTATACGTGAGCATGATGTTCCTGGCTATCTTGCTCCTATGCTGTATTTCAGCTTTGTTCAGTCGCAGGATCCTGATCATATTGAGGGTGTGCTGATTCATAATGAGATTGATATTCTTTCTTTGATTACTTTGTATACTCATCTTTCTTACCGAATCTTGTTCCCGGGTGTCGAAGCGACGGATACAGAACAATATGAAGTGGCAAGATGGCTGCTTTCTGCCGGAGATCAAGAAACAGCTTTCGACACATTCAAATCTGTAGCTGACCGCAGTGAGGCGAAAGAATTTGAAGCGAAATTCGAAATGGCCATGCATTTAAAAAAGAAGAAAAACCTGCTGGAAGCACTGCCGTTATTTCAGTCCGTTGCTGAGGGCCCAAGCTTGAAACAGAAGGCGAAAGCTGCTGTAGAGCTTGCCAAGTATTATGAACATAAAGAAAAGGATTATGAAAAAGCACTGTCTTATGCGACTTCAGCTTACTTGACGATAAAGGCAAAAGATCAAGCATTAAAAACGGACTCGGAAAAAGAGAAGCTTGAACTCTTAAAAAGAATGAAACGATTAGGAAATAAAAACAGGTAATTATTCCCCGGGGAAGCGCAAAATCAGCGGTTTTTCGCAAAGAATTTGTCGATATTGTGAAATTTTGCAAAGATTAAAATAGGTAATTGTAGAATGGTGTAGATGTGTGTAAAATTAAGGACTGTAAACACTATCTGCATGGGGTGAACGGAATATGTACAAAGGGATTTTCTACTTGTTTTTCATCGTTTTATTTGCAACTGTTTTTATCTTTTCAAACTTCAAAGACACTTTCTACGCTTTCTTGTAAAAAATAGGTTAATGCATCAGTACATGTACACACTTTTCTTCATAGACTATCACTGTAAGACAGATAAGAAATGAAGGAAAGGAGTCTAACAAATATGATGCCTAATAACAATATGCCAAATATGGTTTCTCCAATGGGACCGAATATGCCAAACATGGTGTCACCGATGGGACCGAATATGCCTGCTGTGGGCGGAGCTCAAATGGGACCAAATATGCCTGCACCGAATATGGTTGGCGGAGCTCAAATGGGACCAATGGGACCAACTAAAATGTGTCCGCCGATTGTCCATCCGACAAAATGCTGTGTACAGCACACATTTTCTACAACAGTCGTTCCGCACATTCATCCAACCCATACTACTGTAGTAAACCATCAAATGGTTCAGCATAAACATTTTTTCCCTCAAACACAATCTATGGCAAATCAAGTTTCAAACCAACAATTTAACTGCGGCGGCGGTCCAAGACCACCATTTAGTCCTTACGGCCGTTAACCTCAGATAGTAGGAGCTGATGCTAGGGTGTCAGCTCCTATCTTCTTTTGAAGGGAGACGATACATAGATGAAGGTAGTAACAGTTTCCGGCTACAAGCCTTTTGAACTTGGCATTTTTAAAAAAGATGATCCAGCCATCGGGTATATTAAAAAAGCAATAGAAAAGTCATTGCGTCAGATGATTGATGACGGCTTAGAATGGGTATTGATAAGCGGACAGCTTGGTGTTGAGCTATGGGCCGCAGAGGTTGTCTTTGATTTGCAGTTGGAGTATGATGAACTAAAGCTGGGTGTGCTAACACCTTTTTTGGATCAGGAAGAGAAGTGGAATGACGACAATAAAGAATACTATGAATTCATTCTGTCTCAAGCCGATTTTGTTGACAGTATAACAAAACGAAAATACGAAAATCCAAATCAGTTTCGCTTGAAAAATGAGTTTTTTGTTTCAAAAAGTCAAGGTTTGCTTCTTGTTTATGATGAAGAAAATCAAGGATCTCCAAAATTTTTGCTTGATACGGCCAGAAAAAAGGCGGAAGCAAACGAATATTCATTAATGATGATTTCTTTTTCAGACCTGCAAATGATTGTAGAAGAAGAACAGAGCAAATCGGATGGATTCTGGTCAAGTTAGCGAAGAGAAATTGACAATTGCAATCAAGATGTGAAAAAATATGTAAAGATGATTTCAGTGTGACGAGGTGAAAGAGATGCTTTCTGATAAAATTAAATTAACGGCTAAAGAAATTTTAGAAAAAGAATTTAAACAGGGTATGCGCGGCTACAAACAGGAAGACGTTGATAAATTTTTAGACTTGGTAATTAAGGATTATGAAACGTTTCATCAGGAAATTGAAGAGCTGCAGCAGGAAAATCTTCGTTTGACTAAGCAGCTTGAAGATTCTTTTAATCGCAAACAAGCGCAGCCGGTTCAAACAAATACAACGAACTTTGATATTCTTAAACGTTTATCAAATTTAGAGAAACACGTTTTCGGCAGCAAGCTGTACGATTGATTCCATTTATTTACACTTGCATTAATCTCTTAATTTCACTATACTAATATTTGCTGTTAAAATAATAACGTTCAGGTAATCGCTGCAGTCTTTAGGGCTGTAGAGGAAAGTCCATGCTCGCACGGTGCTGAGATGCCCGTAGTGTTCGTGCCTAGCGAAGTCATAAGCTAGGGCAGCCAAAGATTTGGCTGACGGCAGGGAACAAGCCTAAGTCCCATTTGGGATACGGCTTTACTACCTTGAAAGTGCCACAGTGACGTAGTCTTTTGGGAAACCGAAAGAGTGGAACGCGGTAAACCCCTCGAGCGAGAAACCCAAATATAGGTAGGGGCACCTTCTCTTAGGAACTGAACAAGGAGAAGGCCGGAAGCGATTCGCTTCTGTAGATAGATGATTACCACCGGAGTACGAGGTGATACCGGCCGTTTGCAGTACAAAGGGACAAAACATGGCTTACAGAACGTTATTACAGGTTACTATAAATGCGAAACAGGCTCTCTTCACTTAGATGAGAGCTTTTCATTTACATAAAAATTCGGTTAAACAAGCTTACAGAAGGTTGAGTTAGCTGTACGATCTTACAGAAAAGAAGGTGATTTCATGGAAAAAGTCACATTAATTGCTACTGCAGCAATGGGCCTTGAAGCTCTGGTTGCAAAAGAGGTGCGTGATCTTGGCTATGAATGCACGACAGAAAACGGCAAGGTTACATTCGAGGCAGAAGCAAAAGACATTCCGCGGGTAAATTTATGGCTCCGCACAGCAGACCGGGTCAAATTAAAAGTAGGTGAATTCAAAGCCTATTCTTTTGATGAACTTTTTGAAAAGACAAAAGCGCTGAACTGGGGAGATATTATTCCTGCACAAGCTGAATTCCCTGTCACAGGAAAATCAGTAAAATCAAAGCTGTTCAGTGTTTCTGACTGTCAGCGGATTGTAAAAAAGGCAATTGTTGAAAAATTGAAAAGCGATCATAAAATTGCGTCTGACTGGTACGAGGAATCCGGCCCTCTTTATAAAGTGGAAATTGCTCTGTTAAAAGATGTTGCCACGCTGACGATTGACTCAAGCGGCGCAGGTCTCCATAAAAGAGGCTTCAGGCTTGATCAGGGCGGAGCTCCATTAAAAGAAACATTGGCAGCCGCTCTAGTCATGCTGACCAACTGGACACCGGACCGCCCATTTGCGGATCTATTTTGCGGTTCAGGCACGATTCCTATTGAAGCAGCTTTAATTGGACAGAACATTGCACCTGGTTTTAATCGTGAATTTGTATCTGAACAATGGAACTGGATTGATAAGCAGCACTGGAACAATGCAAGAGTGGAAGCTGAGGACCTGGCCAACTATGATATTCCTCTTGACATTGCAGGCTATGATATCGATCACCGCATGATCCGCATAGCTGAAGAAAACGCGGATGAAGCCGGACTTGGCGGCATCATTCAGTTTAAACAAATGCAAGTAAGTGACTTTACGACGAGAAAAGAGTACGGCGTTATCGTCGGCAATCCTCCGTACGGAGAACGTCTCGGCGAAAAAGAAGAAGTAGAGCAGATGTATAAGGAATTAGGACGGGCACTTGCTCCTCATGATACATGGTCTGTATATATGCTGACTTCCCATAAAGGATTTGAGCAATATTACGGCAGACAGGCTACAAAAAAACGAAAACTCTTTAATGGATTTATCGAAACAGATTATTATCAATTCTGGGGGAAACGTCCTCCCCGTGAAAAGAAACAGGTATAGATTGATCCTCCCTTGAATACACTAGAATCAGTATTGATAAAATTCAGGGGAGTGGTCTTTTTGCACGTAAACGAAGACTTTAACTTAATATCGAAGGCGCTGTCGTCTTCCTATCTATCGCTCATAGAAAATGGCCAGGACGCAGCAGCTCATGCTTCGCTCAGCAATGCTCGCGCTGATTTTCTAAAAGCTGTTGCCCACGCCTCTGCTATTGATCAGAAAGTGATGATCGATACACTTTATGACCGTTAAGAGATAGGCTTTCTCATGATGAAAGCCTATCTTTTTTAGTGGGAAAAGGCAGCACTCGCAATATAAAAACCAATCTTATTCTTGCGTTTACTCATAGTCATGAATTCTTGACTATGAGTGCGTTAAGTGAAATAATGACCTTTCGAGTATAAAAGAATGTGGGGGATCTGATACATGCCGACGTCACGTCTGCCTTTTGCCGTATCAAAGAATGAAACCTTCTATGAAGGATTAAATAACTGGATCGGCGATGTTTTTTATGATATTTTGCCTGAAAAAGGCTTTGAACTTAGAGATGAACAAATATTTATGGCGTTTCAGCTTGAACGTGCGTTCCGGGAAAAAAATGTCATGTTTGCTGAAGCGGGAGTAGGAACGGGTAAAACTCTTGTTTATTTGCTTTATGCAATAAGCTATGCAAGATACACAGGAAAACCAGCCATCATTGCTTGTGCTGATGAAACACTCATCGAACAGCTTGTTAAAAATGAGGGCGATATTGCCAAGCTCCGCAAGCATTTGGACTTGAATATTGATGTGCGTCTTGGGAAATCACAGGATCAGTATTTATGTCTAAAAAAACTGGATCAAACGATTCAGCGTACCGGTGATGATCTTTATCTTGATTTATTTGAATCATTGCCGTCGTTTGTGCATGAAAAAGCGGGGATGCAATCTTTCAGCCATTATGGCGACAGAAAAGAATATGCTCATTTATCTGATGAAGAGTGGAACACTGTCAATTATGATTCGTTTCAGGATTGTCTGTCATGCGATCAAAGGCATCGCTGCGGCCTGACTCTTTCACGCGATCATTACAGAAAAGCAGCAGATTTGATTGTCTGCTCACATGATTTCTATATGGAGCATATATGGACATTTGATTCCAGAAAACGCGAAGGCCAGCTGCCGCTTCTTCCGGAGCACAGCTCTGTCGTTTTTGACGAAGGCCATCTACTGGAATATGCGGCGCAAAAGGCCTTAACATACAGAGTAAAAAGCAGCACACTTGCCGTTTTGCTGGAAAGACTGCTCCAGAATGATATCCGTGAGGAATTCGCTCACTTAGTGGAGGACACACTTGTAGTCAATGAAGAGTTTTTCGACAGCCTGCTGGATGCATCTGAAGAAGTTCCCGGGTCGCACCGCTCGAAAATTATCATGAATGATACATTAAAGAAGCAGGGCATTCAGCTCCACCGGCTTCTTGCTGAAATCGGGGAAGCACTTGTTTTTGAAAGCGAAATGTACACCATTGATTCTTATGAGCTTAAAATTGTCGAAGAGTACTTGGATTCGATGGAATTCTCCATCTCTCTCTTTAATAAGCAGAGCGGAGCCATTCACTGGATTGAAAGCGGCGAGCAGGATTTTTCGCTGATTATTATGCCGCGGACTGTTGAAGAAGTGCTGAGTGAAAAAGTATTTTCACAGAAAAAACCGTATATTTTCTCTTCTGCCACGCTATCTAACAATAAATCATTTGATTTCATTGCCGGAAGTCTGGGCATTAAAGATTACTTGTCTCTCACAGTGGAGTCGCCATTTGATTATGAAGAAAATATGAAAATAAAGCTCCACGATCTATCAGCAGCACTTGATTTAAATAAATTGAAGTGTGTTCAGACTCTTGAAAAAGTTAATAAGACCGGCGGCCGTGCACTCATCCTGTTCAGTGCCATGAACGAGCTCGAAGTCTTTAAGCAATTTATAAGTGAACAGAACACTGAATTCTCGTTCCTATTTGAAGGAGATCAGGAAATCAGCCAGCTTGTATCTGAATTCCAAAATGACGAAACCTCCATTTTATGTGCCGTGCATTTATGGGAAGGACTCGATATTCCAGGTGCATCACTGTCTAATGTGATCATTTGGTCATTGCCGTTTCCTCCAATAGATCCTGTTTTTGAATCAAAACGGGGCAGCTCAGCGAATCCATTTGCTGAGGTAGACATGCCTTACATGATATTAAGACTGAAGCAGGGCATCGGGCGTCTGATCAGAACAAGCACCGATCAGGGAGAAATCTCGATTTACCTTTCAAATGAACGCGATATAAAAGTATTAGATCAGGTGACAGCCGTATTGCCGGTTGAGCCTGAAATGGTGTAGAGGGATTGTTCAATAAGTCTATAAAATGAAGCAGGCAGGAAAAACAAATGGTATTTCCTGCCTGCTTTTTTCTGTAGTTTCTTTTCGTAAACTTTGTTGTTTTTAGACTGCATGTGAAAAATCTTAAGTGGATTGTGGCGGATAAACTTGACTCCTGCAGGAAATAGAGCGAAATGGAAGACCCCGCAGGCTCGCCGAGGAGGCTTCCACGCTCCCCGCGGAAAGCAAGTTCCTGGAGCGGAGAGGAACGGACAACATTTATAATCGAAAACAACAATTTTTATGAATCCAGACTTTCTGAACAACCTCTTTTTTATTTCTCTCTAAACAGACTATCCAGTCGATAAAAAGATTGACAAAAGCCTTTCCCATCATTTAATCTGAAAATGTTAGAAAATTATTACTATTTATTTACATAAAAATCAAGGGGTGAGCAGATTGTCCATTCAATCCGTTGAAAAAGAATTTTTAGAGTATCTTCAAAAAATGAAAAGCTATAATGAAGCGATTTCTCTCATGTTCTGGGATCTTAGAACGGGAGCTCCAAAGAAAGCGGTTGAGCAGCGTTCACAGGCAATTGGTGTCCTTTCTACAGAAGTTTTTCAAATGGCAACGTCTGATCAAATGAGATCATATATTGATCAAGTTTTACAGGCGAAAGAAGAAGTTTCAGAAATTGCCTATAAAGCAGCACTGGAGTGCGAGAAAGAATACAAGCTCAGCAAAGTGATACCGCAGGATGAATACAAAGAATACGTCATTCTTAAATCAAAAGCAGAATCGGTATGGGAGGAAGCAAAAGATCAATCTGATTTCAGCTTGTTTGCTCCATACTTAAAAAAGCTTGTTGAAACGAACAAAAAGTTCCTTAAATACTGGGGATATAAAGAAAACAAATACGATACTTTCCTCGATCAATATGAGCCAGGTGTATCGGTGGAAGTGCTTGACCGTGTATTTGGAGAACTCAGAGAACGCATTGTTCCGCTGGTAAAGAGGATTACAGAGTCTCCTAATCAGCCAGAAACCGGCTTTTTGTATGAGCCGATTTCAAAAGATAAGCAGCGTCAAATCTCTGAATTTTTCTTAAAAGAGCTTGGCTATGACTTTGAAGCTGGCCGATTGGATGAAACAGTTCATCCATTTGCCATCAGTTTAAACCGCGGGGATGTGAGGGTTACAACGAAGTATGCGGAGAAGGATTTCCGCACAGCTTTATTCGGCACCATTCATGAGTGCGGGCACGCCTTATATGAACAGAATATTTCTGAAGAGCTTGAAGGCACACTGCTGTGTGACGGAACTTCAATGGGAATTCATGAATCACAATCACTCTTCTATGAAAAATTCATAGGGAAAAATCCAGGTTTCTGGAATCGCTACTATGATTCATTGAAACAGCATGCAGGAGGTCAATTCGATGATGTCTCTTTAGAGGATTTTTATAGAGCCGTAAACGAATCTAAGCCTTCACTTATTCGAATAGAAGCAGATGAGCTGACCTATCCGCTTCATATTATGATCCGCTATGAAATTGAAAAAGGTTTATTTAATGACGAGATTGAAGTTGAAGATCTTCCGCGTATATGGAATGAGAAATACGAAGAATACTTAGGGATAACTCCTTCAAATGACGGAGAAGGCGTTCTTCAGGATGTGCACTGGTCTGGCGGAATGTTCGGCTATTTCCCTTCATACGCATTGGGATATATGTATGCAGCACAGTTTAAACATGCGATGCTGAAAGACCTTCCAAATTTTGATGAGCTTGTTGAAAATGGAGAATTCGTCACCATTAAAAACTGGCTTACAGAACACATCCATCAATATGGAAAAATGAAACAGCCGCTTGAAATTCTTCATGATGTGACAGGAGAAGGCCTGAATGCCAAATATTTAATCGAGCATCTTGAATCGAAATATGCGAAGCTTTACCAGCTGGAAGCTGCAAAATAAAATCAGTTAGACCGCACATTAATAGTTGTGCGGTCTTTTGTGCATAGAAAGTATAAGGTGAAGCCATTTCTTAAGTTTACAATGCATATTTTAACTTGTTTGAAAAAACGAATAATTTAAAACTTTTTCTGCTCTATTATTCGTTTTTTCTCTATAAAAACACTTCCCAT
The DNA here is from genome assembly GCF_009674765.1 of Metabacillus idriensis. Lineage (GTDB taxonomy): Bacteria > Bacillota > Bacilli > Bacillales > Bacillaceae > Bacillus_P > Bacillus_P idriensis. The sequence continues at coordinate 91,870 of NZ_WKKF01000006.1, forward strand.
TCGCTAAAATCCTTGTTATAATGCAACTAATCAAATAAACGAGCACTCATATAATCGCAGGGATAGGGCCTGCAAGTTTCTACCGGATGACCGTAAATCATCTGACTATGAGTGAGCAGTGTTGTTTTTATTCGAAAAAGTTCCTTATATGCATGGGGAATTTCTTTTCATTTTTTCCGGATATAGCGGCATTGTCTCACTCTATGTGAGGCAATGCCGTTTTTTGCATATTTGGAGGGATATAACATGAAGCAATTACAGGAAAAAATTAAAAATGAGGGAAAAGTTCTTTCAAACCAAGTATTGAAAGTGGATTCCTTCTTAAATCATCAGATTGATGCATTCTTGATGAGAGAAGTCGGGAAAGAATTTGCAGATCGATTTAAAAACGATGGCATTACAAAAATCGTGACACTTGAATCATCTGGAATTGCACCATCTGTTATGACTGCACTTGAGCTTAACGTTCCTGTAGTATTTGCACGCAAAAGAAAGTCACTGACACTTACAGATCAGCTGTTAACGGCATCTGTTTACTCTTTTACAAAACAAGAAGAAAATACGATTGCTGTATCGGGCGAGCATCTGAGTTCTGAAGACCGTGTTTTAGTCATTGATGATTTCCTTGCGAATGGACAAGCTGCACTTGGTCTTGCTGAAATAGTCAAGCAGGCAGGGGCATCGCTTGCAGGCATCGGAATCGTGATTGAAAAGTCCTTTCAAGAAGGCGGCAAAATCCTCCTCGAGAAAGGGTTCCGCGTAGAATCGCTTGCAAGAATAAAATCACTTGAAAATCATGAAGTTCAATTCCTTGAAGAAACGGAGGAGGCTGCGGTATGAAAAACGGTTCTTTCAAGGTTTTTTCATTAGGGATACAGCATGTTCTGGCGATGTATGCAGGTGCAATCATCGTGCCGCTTATCGTTGGGGGAGCACTGGGACTAAATGCAGAACAGCTAACCTATCTTGTTTCGGTTGATATCTTCATGTGCGGACTGGCGACTCTTCTCCAAGTATGGAAGAATAAATTTTTTGGTATCGGTTTGCCGGTCGTTTTGGGATGTACATTTACAGCAGTAGGACCGATGATTGCGATTGGAACAGAGTACGGTATATCTTCTATTTATGGAGCGATTCTTGCATCTGGGCTCTTTGTCATCTTAATTTCAACTGTTTTTGGCAAGCTTGCGAAATTTTTTCCCCCTGTCGTAACGGGTTCAGTAGTAACGATTATTGGAATCACTCTTATTCCTGTTGCGATGAACAATATGGCAGGAGGGCAGGGATCTCCTGATTTTGGTTCTATTTCAAATGTAGGACTTGCATTTGGTGTTTTGCTTTTCATTATTCTTCTTTATCGCTTTTTCACAGGGTTTATCCGCTCCATTTCCATTTTGATCGGTCTGCTTGCAGGAACAGCAGCTGCTGCATTTATGGGGAAAGTTGATATTCAGCCTGTATATGACGCAAGCTGGTTTCAAATTGGAAAACCTTTTTATTTCGGAACACCAACGTTTGAAATTGCACCGATATTAACGATGATTTTAGTGGCCATTGTCAGTATGGTTGAATCAACAGGTGTATATTATGCTTTAGGAGATCTTACAAAGCAGAAAATTACGAAAGATGATCTTGCGAAAGGATATCGTGCAGAGGGTGTGGCGTACTTATTGGGAGCGATTTTTAACGCTTTTCCATACACAGCTTACTCTCAAAATGTAGGATTAATTTCCCTTTCAGGCGTTAAATCAAAAAATGTGATTTACACAGCAGCCGGAATGTTAATGGTGCTTGGTCTTGTTCCAAAGATTGCGGCATTTACGACAATCATTCCGGAAGCCGTGCTTGGCGGGGCAATGGTAGCTATGTTCGGAATGGTAATCGCCTACGGAATTAAGATGCTCAGTCAAGTTGAATTTGCTTCACAGGAAAATCTGCTGATTATTGCTTGCTCCGTAGGAATGGGACTTGGTGTGACAGCTGTGCCTGATATGTTTGCCAATCTTCCTGAATCCGTTAAAATTCTGACGAACAATGGGATTGTAGCAGGAAGTTTAACCGCCATTTTCTTAAATATTCTTTTCAATGTAGTGAAAAAAGAAAAGAAGAGCGGGATCGTTTCATTAGAAGGAAACAGGCTTCTTAATACAAAGGGACCTCACTGAATCTGGTGAGGTCCTTTTCCATTTTTGAAGTAGAGCTTGAATTCTTGTTATTTTTATTGCTGTCATGTTAACATTCCCCTATCAACCTTATAGGAGGTGCAGAGGAAATGACGAATACGGTTCTATTAAACCAAACAGAATTAAAACCATACTCCTTCAAAAAGGAAACCGATGATAACGGTGCTGTAAAAATAACAATGGATTTTAAAGTTCATTCCAGCAACTATCATGCGATCACAACGCTTCTATATAACCAAACCTTTGAAGTGTACGTTCCGGGTGAAAACCTCTCATTTAAAGGAACCATCATCAATTATACGGCATCTCTTACAAATTTATATGAAGAAGGTGCTGTAGGCGATTTTCATCTGGAGCTGCTGGAGATACAATAAAAAAGCCCTAAAATCATTTTTAGGGCTTCCCTTTTAATCAATACATACTAAGTGCTTTTCTTGTATTAGGTCCGACGATTCCATCTGCCGTTAATTTCTTGCTTTTTTGGAACGTCCTTACCGCTTTATCTGTATTATTTCCAAAGATGCCATCAATGCCCTTTGTGCTGAAGCCCTTTGATGTTAACAGCTGCTGTAGCTGCTTCACTTCGCTTCCCCTGCTGCCTTTTTTTAGATTTTGCCCGGAAGATGCGGCAGGTTTAGACGGGACTGCTTTGCTTCCGCTGACTTTGTAGCCACTTGCAAGCGCAATTGAATCAAAGGTTTTGCCTGACGTGGTGATGATAACTGGTGTGTTCATTTTCACTTGGCCGTAGAGCCATTCAACTTCATTGTCAAACATGCGGATGCATCCGTCGCTGATGTATTGGCCAATTGAGTTTGGGTTATTATTGCCGTGAATGGCATAAGTAGTTCCCCAAGTGCCTCTGGCGTTGATGCCAAGCCAGCGATTGCCAAGCGGATTGCGCGGATCGCCGCCTGGTATGCCTTTCTTGTAATAAGGTCTGTTGACAATTTTGCTTACGATTTTAAACTTTCCTTCAGGCGTGTAAGAAGGCTGCCTGCCTGTAGCTACTCTGAATACACTTGTTAATTTGCTGTTTTGATAGTAGGCCAGCTGGTTTTTAGATTTGTTGATGATGATAAAATCACTTCCGGCTGCATAGCTTTTGCTGATTCCGGCGCCAAAAAACATGATCAGCGCCAAGGTGAAAATAATGAGTGTTTTTTTCATGTGCATCCCCTTTGATGTAAGAATAAAATGCAATTATTACATCATATGAGAATGCATCCTATATATTTCCAAGTGCTGAAAATTAATCTCTGGAGGTTAATTCAATGAAAAAGTGGGCTTTTGTATCAGATTTTGACGGAACCATCTCAAAGAAAGATTTTTATCATCATGTCATTGAACATTACTTTCCTGAGGGTGAAGTGCTTTATAAAAAATGGAAGGCCGGTCAAATGCTCGACATTGATTTTTTAGGTGATGTTTTCACCTCAATCAATGAAGAGGAAGAGAGTCTTATAAAATCAATTCTGACGCTGCCGATGGATGAGCATATTGGACAATTTATCAAGCTTGTTCAAAAAAATGGGGGAGATTTTTTCATTTTAAGTGCAGGTACAGATTATTATATCCGGCATATCCTGGATGAACTTGGGGCTAAAAATGTAGAAATTTTTTCGAATGAAGGAGTTTACCACAAGAAAAATATTCATTTAAAAATTGACCAAGAAGACTGGAAATACTCAGAGCGATACGGCATAGATAAATCGAAAGTGATTTTAAAGCTGAAGGAACAATACGAAACCGTATATTTCTTTGGAGACAGTGAACCTGACTCTCATCCAGCTGTTTATGCGGATCTTACTTTTGCAAAGGATGCGCTGTGCGGGCTGCTGGAAGAGAAAGGAATTAAGTATGTTGGCGTGAACAGCTTTAAGGAAGTTGAAGCCTATTTGCGTGATTCGGGCAGACTTATCCTTTGATAAAATAAGAGCCAGGCTGTATAATGTGTTACTTCTTGGGTCCCTGAGATATACTAAACCGAAGGAGCTGAACATCATGATTACTCAAGAGATCAAAACAGTATTTACAGCAAAGAACGGTGAACAGGTCACATTGCGACAGGTAAGAGAAGAGGATGCGGAGGACATCATTCAGGCCGTAAAAAGCATTATTGATTCCGGAACGTACATACAAAAAGAAAGGCCGCGGTCTATTCAGGAAGAAGCGGACTTTATTTCCGATATGAGAGAAAAAAACAACCTGTATTTAGGTGTTGAATTAAAAGGCAAAATTGTCGGTATAGCAAGAGTCATCCGCGGAGAACTTGAGATGAAAAAGCATACAGGGCTATTCCGGACGTGGCTTTCAGATTCTGCCCAAGGACTTGGCATCGGCAAGGAGCTGATGAACGCTACTCTTGAGTGGTGCAGATCGAACAATCTCCATAAACTCTGCTTAACCGTATTTGCATCAAACGAAATTGCACTGAAGCTGTATCAAAAGTATGGATTTGTTATTGAGGGAACACAGCGTGATCAGGCGATTCTAAACGGAAAGTTTGATGATGAAATTCATATGGCCTACTTTTTTAAGTCTAAGTGAGAACGCCTGGCTTTTAGGTTCAGGAGAATCCCATTTGCCATGCCTAATCATAAGGGTTTTCGCTTTTTCTTACATGAATTCCCATTTAATCTTTGCTGTTCAAACAGGATTTTAAGGTTATAATAAAAGAGCACAACAACAACTCCTTTAAAACGTTGCTTTTCCCATTTAACGGGAAGAGCTTTTTTTTGTTCACCTGATGTAGTACTACATAAAGCGGCGCCATAATGGAAAAAGTAACCTTATCAGGTGGAAAATGAGGTGTATTTATGGCGTATATTTTGTCTGTTGGTAAAAGCATACCGCCGAATCAAATGCCGCAGGACACTACGGTTGAATTCGCTAAAGAACTATTCTCAGGCTCCTTTAAAGATATTAATAGACTGCTTCCGGCATTTAAAAACGGAGACATTGAAAACAGGCAGTTTGTAAAAGATATGGGCTGGTATACTTCAGCTCATTCATTCGAAGACAAAAATAATACATATATTGAAGCTGCAGTAGAGCTTGGAACCAGTGCGATCGTCAACTGTTTAACTGCAAATCGCCTGTTAAAGAGAGACATTGGCTGTGAAGAGATTGATGCGATTTTTTTTATTTCAAGTACAGGCATTTCAACGCCAAGCATTGATGCGAAAATCATGAATCGATTGCCTTTTAAGGATTCAACAAAAAGGGTGCCCATCTGGGGCCTTGGCTGCGCAGGGGGAGCGTCCGGCTTATCAAGAGCACATGACTACTGCAAAGCCTATCCGAAGGCTAAAGTGATTGTCGTTTGCGTGGAACTGTGCAGCCTGACTTTTCAGCACGATGATTTATCGAAAAGCAATTTTATTGGTACATCCTTGTTTTCAGATGGTGTAGCATGCACATTGCTTGCAGGAGAAGAAGTTCAGGCAGAAGAGCTTTCCCTTCTTAAAACACTTCCAAAAACGCTTTCTACTCGTTCAACCTTTATGAAGGATTCTGAAGATGTCATGGGATGGGATATTAAAAATAATGGATTTTACGTCGTCTTCTCAAGAGATATTCCAAGCATTATTAAAAACTGGCTAAGACAGACGGTTGAAGATTTTCTGAAAGAAGAGCACATTCCCCTGCACCAAATTAAGCACTTCGTTGCCCATCCAGGCGGAAAGAAAGTTCTCGAAGCCTACCAAACAAGTCTTGGATTTGAAGAGGAACAGCTTCAGGTCTCTAAAAACGTCCTTAAAAACCATGGCAATATGTCATCCGCTACAGTTATGTATGTCATTGAAGAATATTTAAGCAGCGGGCTTGGTGAGGAGACGGATTTAGGCATCATTGCAGCCCTCGGGCCAGGATTTTGTTCAGAACTACTACTTGTAGAATGGGAGAAGGCTGGATGATCTTTTATCTTTTTCTCTTCATTATCATTGTTCAAAGAGTTTCTGAATTATTGATTGCCAGGAGAAACGAAGCACATATGAAAAGAATGGGGGGAGAAGAGCATGGCAGCAGGCATTATCCGCTGATTGTAGCCGTTCATCTGCTGTTTCTGCTGTCATTCACACTAGAGGTCATTCTCTTTAATAAAGAAATTTCCCCCCTGTGGATAATCATCCTGCCGATTATATTAATCACACAAATCGTCAGGTATTGGGCTGTTTTCAGCTTAGGGCCGTTTTGGAATACGAAAATCATGATTGTCCCGGATCTTGAAGTCGTTGCAAAAGGTCCCTACCGCTTTATGAGGCATCCCAATTATTTAGTTGTAGCTGTCGAAATTCTTTTTCTGCCGATTTTATTTCAAGCATATTTTACCGCGATTCTTTTTACGATTCTAAATGCAGCGATTTTATCCATCAGGATACCGGCGGAAGAAAAAGCGCTGATGGAGCATACAGATTATAAGAAGGCATTTCTTGCTAAAAAAAGGTTTATACCCGGGAAGGAGGAATCTTAAGGATTGACTCTTTATGGTAGGGGAAATGCTGGCTGGTTCAGCGTCTGATATATGGAGTATTAGCATGGGAAATCAGATTTTTAACTAAATACCTAGTCTGATTAGTCGGTTGCGCTTTTCTTGGTGTCCAGCTCCACCTCCCAACTCCTCGGCCAGAACGTCTCATCCAGCAAAGGCAAAAAGCGCCTTCACTGGCTGAGCCTTATCTGTCTGTCGGAGCTAAACGGTCGGTTGCGCTTTTCTTGGTGTCCAGCTCCACCTCCCAACTCCTCGGCCAGAACGTCTCATCCAGCAAAGGCAAAAAGCGCCTTTTCAGCCGGATCCTTATCTGTCTGTCGGGTCTAACCAGTCGGTTCCGCTTTTCTTATTGAAAATGATTTTCATTCGTGCTACACTGATTTTAAGAATCATTCTCAGCGAAAAGGTTGTGTGAGACAATGACAATGTTATTATTATTAGGAACCGTCTTAGGCTACAGCTCGTTAATTGGTTACGTACTTAAAAAAGTAAATACTGCTTCTTAAATACATTCGCTGCCTCTTTGGCAGTTTTTTTTTATGTGGAATGATAGTTCGATCGGCCTCTGTAAACCATTATCGAAATTTTGAGCAGTGCAGTAAAAAAAGCCCATAAAGATTCCGGAAGCAAGGTAATTCGGGTGACTGATGAAAATTGAGATTCCCTTTCCGAGCACTCCTGCAATACTGGATAAAAATCTTCCGGCAATACGGAAAGAGAGCTTTAAGATTTGAGTAATTATTAATATTGCAGGTACAGCTATTGCTGCATCCAAAAAGAGAAAATAAATGGCTCATTCAGCTGTTTCAGAATACACCTGCCAAGTTTCACGGCAGACCTGAGCTGAATGAGCAGATGACGAAAGAGTTAAATCAGTTATTATAAGATAAGGCTCTTTTTGTATAGTTTGTTGCTCCAAGGGTGAATGTGAAAAATCAAAGCGAAAAGAGCCAATAAATTAAACCGAACTGATCACGATTGCTGCTTTTAAGCCGTCATTTTTTTTAGTGCAATCAAATCAATTGACAAAGAATATAATATTCGATATTATTATCTCGAATTGAAGATATTCAATTTAAAGATTCATAATTTATTGTTTTAATCTTATAATTTTAAACAATAATAAAATGTCTCTAATTTTAAACAAGGAAAGGTGAAATGACAAAATGGCAAAAGTTTTATACATCACTGCACATCCGCACGATGATACTGCATCATTCAGTATGGCAGCAGGAAAAGCATTCTTGGATACTTACAAGGAATTAAATTCAAATGACGAGGTCGTTCATATCGATCTTTATAAAGAGAACATCCCTCATATCGATGCAGACGTATTCAGCGGCTGGGGAAAACTTCAGACTGGCAAAGGATTTGAAGAGCTATCTGCAGAAGAAAAAGCAAAAGTAGGGCGCCTATCTGAGCTGAGCGAACAATTTGTTTCAGCTGACAAATATGTTTTCGTAACTCCTCTTTGGAATTTCTCATTCCCTCCAGTTATGAAAGCATATCTAGACTCTGTAGCTGTAGCAGGCAAAACGTTTAAATACACAGAACAAGGACCTGTCGGTTTGTTGACAGATAAAAAAGCTCTTCACATTCAAGCACGCGGCGGCATCTATTCAACTGGCCCAGCAGCTGAAATGGAAATGGGACACCGTTACCTTGGTGTAATGATGAACTTCTTCGGCGTTCCAGCATTCGAAGGTTTATTCATTGAAGGTCATGCGGCAATGCCTGACAAAGCTCAGGAAATCAAAGAAGATGGAATTTCCCGCGCTAAAGATTTAGCTCATACGTTTTAATGGAACAAGATCTCCTGTTCAAGGGGATCTTTTTTTATTTGTATAACTAAATACCTTTTCAGAAAGTTTTTCCATCATAATCGTCCCAGCAGGACTTTTTTATATTAAAATAAAATAATACATAAACAAAAAAGGAGACAGGTATCATCTATGAACGGAACATCACACATGGCTATAGGTGCCGGAACAGGATTTATTATCGCCAATACAGCAGGCGCTGACTTTCAGACAACCTTGCTGTTATCAGGTCTGGGCGGTTTGACAGCGTTAATGCCTGATTTTGATATTGACGGTAAATTGAGCAACAAAATTACGTTCTCTCATCAATTTTTCCGCACAGTCGCACAGATTGTCGGTTTTTTGATGATCATGTACAGCTTTTTTCAAGGAAGAGGCAATGAAATTTGGATAGGCATGGGGACTGGAACGGGAATTATTGTCCTCTCAGCTTTTATCAGGCAAAGGCATATGCTGACGATGACTGGCATCGGAGTTGCAGCAGGGGGATTTTCCCTTCAGGAAATCTGGATCTTTCTTCTTGGAGCATTCATTGTTGCTGCATCTTTCGTTCCTCATCGAAGCTACACTCACTCACTTGCGGGCCTCGCTTTTTTCGCCGTGATCGCGTTTCAATTTGAACAGGCAACCGGAGTCAATCACTCATTTATTGTCAGTACAGCGGGATACGCAAGCCATTTGATTGCTGATATGAAAATTCTCCCGTTTAACAGGAGGGGGGTTAAATACTTCCTGCCTATTTCTTCGAAAGAATTTTAAGAGCAAGATTTTCACGAAACGTTTCTCCAAAGGAGGACGTTTTTATTATAATAAATGGTATAATTTAGAATATTGCAATGATTCACAAGGAGGAGAAATCATGGATTCCGTCATCGATTATTATACTGGTTTTGCTGAAAGAGAATGGACCCGTCTGGACCGTGAACCGCTTGAATATATAATCAATTACCATTACATAAAACAGTATCTTCCTGAAAAAGCACACATTCTCGATAATGGGGCAGGCCCTGGAAAATATTCAATGGCGCTTGCTGCAGAAGGATACGACATTACGTTGTCCGATCTGACTCCTAAGCTTGTTGCCCTGGCTGAAAAGAAAGCTAAGGAGCTTGGTTTAACAGATCAGTTTCATGGTTTTCACCATCTTGATGCAGCGGATCTTTGTCTCTTTCAAGATGAAATGTTTGACGCTGCGCTGATGATGGGACCGCTGTATCATTTGCAGAAAGAGAAAGCTCGGATAAAGGCAGTTCAAGAATTATACAGAGTGACAAAGAAAGGCGGCATTGTATTTGCTGCTTTCAGATCAAGAGCCCATCATATGTATGCTTCCTTACAGTCGCCAGATCTTTGGAAGCCAAATGATTCGATTGGTTCAATCCAGTCTTTTTTAGTGAATGGAACGTTTGATCACCAGGAAAAAGGGCGCTTTACAGGCGCTTATTTTTATCGTGTGGAGGAAATTGCTCCCTTCATGGAGGCATACGGATTTCAAACGGCTGCATTAATTGGGTCAACGGCTATTGGTGCAGCACTGAACGAGAACTCCTGGAACTTGTGGAAGGGAAAAGGAGACCAGGAGTTCAGTAAGCTTATTGAGCTATTAATTGAAACAGCAAAGGACCCGTCCTTACTTGGCATTTCCTCACATTTGCTTTATATAGGAAAAAAAGGATAAGTCAAAAACCGGATTTTCAGCTGCTAGGAAGCAAATGCGGTCAGTAAGACCGCAATCCCGTTAAATAGGCCATGAATAATTATTGCAGGTATCACAGAATTTGTTTTTTCATAGGTCCATGCAAAGATCAATCCTGATAAAAAATTGACCGGCAGCGTGTTGTAGGTTGGGATATGCGCTAGGGTGAAAAGAGAGCTGCTGATCATATTGCCTGGGAAAATACCCAATCTGTTTCTCACAAAGCGATATATAAAGCCGCGGTAAAAAAGTTCTTCATAGATCGGAGACACCACACTTGCCGACAGCAGGCCAATCAGCAATGTGAGCGGAGAAATGCTTTGCTGTATACTTTCTGTTTTTGCATTTTCATAGGTTCCTCCCATTAAAGACATGAAAATCATAATGAAAGTGCTTAAAACGATCAGCGCTAAAGTCCACAGAAGAATTTGTTTCCAGTATCCTCTTTCAAAAGAAACAAGGCCAATCTCTTTAAAAGAAAGAGCATGAGGCTTTATGGAAATATAGTACAGACTTAAGGTAAATAAAATAGACATGAAAAATCCAATTAACGTACCTGAATAGAAAGTATCCTTAAAAAATGCTTCAAATAGATTGTAAAGATACGTTTCAATGAGCAAAGGAACGGCAACGAAAGCAATGAACAGTAAAAGGAAGAAGTCTTTCATTTCCCAAGAATCCCGCTGTTTGATGCAAGAAATACTTTGCATGTAAATCCCCCATTTCTAATGTTAACTTGATCATAAAAGATGACGCTGCGTCACCTGCAAGAACTTTTTTTAAAAGGAGGCATGAAAGTGAAATCTTTTACAACCGGTCAGCTTTCCAAGATGCTGAATATCAGTGTCCGCACCCTGAGGTACTACGATCAAATCGGCTTGATCGAGCCGAGCATAAAGGATCAGAGCGGACGGAGGCTGTATACAGAAGCAGATCTATTGCTCCTTGAAAAAGCAGTACTCTTGAAATCTTTAGCGCTTCCGCTGGATCAAATCAAAATCCTGCTGAAAGAGCTGAATACAGTTGAAATTGTTTTAAAACATAAACACCACTTAGAAGCACAGCTTGAAAAACTATCAGCCCAGCTTAAAAAAACAACTGGATTGCTCACAATCAATGAGCTGGACGACGGTTTAAGCTGGGAGCGTGTTCTGCCGCTTGCCAGGAGTGCACATGAACAGACTTTTCACTGGAAAGACTCTTTCAATAATGGGGAAATAGAAGCGATGTCTTTACTGCCTAAAGCTGAGCAGGAGGATTTCATAACAAAACAATGGATTTCCATACTAAAGAGGGCACGGCTTCATCAGCAGAATGAAATCAGCCCGGATTCTGAAGAGGGACAACTGCTAGCACAAGATATCACAAGGCTGTCAGATTTAACGTTTCGAGGAGACGCTGAACTTATGGAGAAATTTTGGGATGTGCGAAAGCAAGATCCTGATGGGAAGACCGGATTGTATCCAGTCGAAGAAGAAGTCCTCCATTATATTGATACACTTTTAGAAAATGAAAAAAGGTGACATGAGCCACCTTTAGTTATTGATTTAGCTAGGCTGAATAATAATTTCATCATGATCGACACTGCTGATGCCGTCTGTAAAAATCAGCCGTGTTATAAATTTGTAGGATACTCGGTGGTCAGATGGCTGAAGGGAAGATGGAAGCTTAAAAGAGAAGCCCATCACTTTCTTTTCCTGCGCCGTAATCACAGCTGATGAGTAAATGGTGTTCGTATGAATCACTCTTTCCCGGTCATCATTTGAAGTAGTCAGCACCAGATCTGATTCCACACGTTTTAATCGCTGTTCGGCCACTCCGCCGTTAATGATATATTCACCTTTGATCATATCGCCGCTGCAGTATGTATCACCCTTTAAAACAAGATCAATTTTTGCCGAGCCGACTCCAAATTTGCACAATACCTTACCAAACAACAAGAAAATGCCCACCTTTCAGCTAGTGAAAAAACCATTTATAATTAATTATTATACGGGTCATGTAATAAAAAAGTTTCAGAATTCAGAAGAACCATTCATACATTCTATAATATGATGGGAAAAAAGCAAAAAATCAAGTAAAATAGCAATATACGCTAGGGTAAAGGGGTTTAGGCAATGAGCACGAAAACGTTAAAACATCACCTGCTGCCGCGTTCAGCTGCTGTTTTCGAACGGATGATAGAGGATAAAGCCGCAGCAGCTAAGGTAAAAGAACTGATTTATAAAGTTCATAAAGAGACGAAGCATATTGCGTTTACCGGTCACTTTTCAGCCGGAAAATCAACAATGATTAATACGATCCTTGAAGAATCCATTCTGCCTACAAGTCCAATCCCGACCAGTGCTAATGTGGTGCTGCTACAAAAAGGGGACAAGTCGGTCATTTTGCATGACGGCAGCGGGAATTTGCTGAAGCTGAACGCGGAATATTCCATTCAGCAAGTAAAAGATTACTGCAAGCAGGGCGAAGAAATTTTGAAAGTGGAGATCAGCGACTCGTATCAGGCTCTGCCTGAAAATGTGGTGATTATGGATACACCCGGGATCGATTCAACAGATGCCGCTCACCGGATGGCAACAGAATCAACGCTGCACCTTGCAGATCTGATCTTCTATGTGACAGATTATAATCACGTACAATCTGAAGAGAATGTTGCGTTTATAAGCGAAATGATACATAAAGGCAAAAATGTCTGTTTGATCGTGAATCAAATCGATAAACACAGGGAAGAAGAAGTTCCTTTTACTTATTTCAAATCACAAATTGAAATGACATTTGGCGGAGCAGGTCTTTCTAAGAACCATATCTTTTATACATCTTTAGTAGACCTTGAAAATACTCATAATCAGCTTCAGACAGTAAAAAAGCTTATTCGGGATACAATCGCCGAAAATCACCTTGTTATCCAGAATGCCCAGTTCACTTTGAAATCATTAGTGGAAGAATTTTTGAAGTGGAAAGAGGATGATCTTGAGATTAAAGGCATCCAGGCAGATGATTTAATTCAGCAATTAGAATCGGTTCAAATAAATAAAGAGGCATCAGCTTCAGCCCTGCAAAGCCTGCTTGATACAGTAAACAGCGCAGTTTTTGATATGAAAGAGCAGCTTCAGTATATTCTTAAAAATGCGAATTTGATTCCATTTGAGACAAGATCCAAGGCAGAGCGGTTTATTGAAGCTGCTCAGCCCGGATTTAAGGTTGGACTTCTCTTCTCTAAAGCTAAAACGCTAGAAGAGAAGCAAAAGCGTGAATCTGAGCTATTTGAAGAAATAACAGAGCGCTTGCAGTCGCAAATTACGTGGCATATATCTGAGCTTTTAAAGAAAAAAAGTGCTGAATATGAGATCCATGATCCCGTTATCTTAAATAACATTCAATCGTTCCATGTTAAAATTCAGCCGCAGCTGCTGCAGGATTCTATTCATAAAGGTGCAACAGTCAATTCTCAATATACGCTGACCTTCTCGGGTGATTTAAGCGAGGCTGTCAAGAAAGAGTGCAAACAGCAGGTCCTGCCTCTAATTGAAGAGATTGAGCGCCATCTCAAAAATCAAAGTGCAGATCAAATTAAAACGCTTGAAGCACAAGTTGACGAAGCGAATAAACAGCTTGAAGAATTGAATGAAACATATCACAGTCTCATTTCATATGAACAAGTAAAAAATGATTTAATGGAACTTATGGTACAGCAAAGCTTTCCAGACATCAATTTTACGGAGTGGATGCAAAAGCACCCTGAGAAAGAACCGGTAGAGGGGATGCTTGAGGCTCGTCATCCTGGTTCTGCCATGAGCGATGAAGTCACAAACGAAGAAAAGCCTGAACATGATCTACAGCCCGATCAAGATTTCTTTTCACAGCAGATTGCCCGGGCTTCAGAAGCCATGCGGAATATTCCCGGCTTTCAAATGCTGTCGTCATCTCTATTAGAAAAGGCGCATTCGCTTCAAAATAAATCATTTACGGTTGCTTTATTTGGTGCTTTCAGTGCAGGAAAGTCTTCATTTGCCAATGCGCTTCTAGGGGAAAAGCTTTTGCCTTCGTCCCCAACGCCAACTACAGCTACAATCAACAAAATTGTTCCAGTAACAGCGGATAAGCCGCACGGTTATATTGAAGTGAAATTTAAATCAGAAGAAGCGTTTTTGAAGGAAATCGCCGATTTATTTTCGATTGAAGCAGAATCGGTTCAATCAGCGCTCTTAAAACTTGAAAGGCTAGAAGGCGGGAATGAGAGACTGAAATCCCTTCTTCCGCTCTACACCCATGCTCTTAAAAACTTCTCCTCAATCAGCGGAAAGGTAAGAGGAGTTAACAGAGAGGAATACAAAGAGTTTGTTGCCAATGAAGAAAAAGCATGCACAGTTGAAGAGGTCATCATCTATTTTGACAGCCCGCTTAGTCGAAATGGGATTACGATTGTTGATACACCGGGTGCGGACTCGTTTAACTCGCGGCATACAGAAGTAGCCTTTGATTATATTAAAAATGCAGATGCTATTTTGTTTGTCACTTATTATAACCATCCTTTTTCAAAAGGCGACCGTGAATTTCTAAAGCAGCTTGGACGCGTGAAAGATACATTTGCGATGGATAAGATGTTCTTTGTCATCAATGCCATTGATCTTGCCGAGAGCAAGGAAGAAATTGAGATGGTAAAAGAGTACATTACAGCGCAGCTGCTGACACATGAGATTCGCCATCCGCGTCTTTACGGCATTTCAAGTCTGATGGAGCTTGAGAAAACAGCAGATCCTGCTCTTTCTGAATTCGCACAGTTCCAAGATGATTTTATGCACTTTATCAACAACGATTTATCCGCTTCGATGATCATGTCTGCCAGGGTAGAACTGTCTATTGCAAAGCAGCAGCTGCAGTCGATTCTGGAAGCTGCAAACGATGATCAGGAGAAGAGGAAGAAAGAACTTGAAAGGCTTTCAACAGAACGTGCTGAGATTGGATCTATGCTCCGCGCGGATGAACACGAGCTTGAGCAAAAACAGGTTCTTCAGGAAATAAAAGAGCAGCTTTTTTATGTGAAACAGCGCACGATGCTGAGATTTCCAGACCTGTTTAAAGAAGCCTTTCATCCAGGAGCTTTTGCAGGATCATCTAAGCAGACTAAAGAAATCCTTGAAAACTGCCTGCAGGACCTGCTGGTTTCGCTGCAATTTCATGTCCTGCAAGAGCTGCAGGCAACAACCCTTAGGCTTGAAAAATACAGCCACAAGCTGCTTGCGGATGTGTTTAAGCGCCATTCCAAAGATATGGCACTGACTAATAACCAGCTTAGGACATCTTTGCCTGAATTCTCGAAATTTCAAACACCCAAGCTGCAGGCTGTGTTAAAAGACATAACCAATGGTGAAATTCGCCAGCCGCTGAAAAGATTTAAAAATACAAAATCCTTTTTCGAAAAAAATGAGAAGAAAATAATGAGTGACGAGCTGCAGAAGAAACTTGATCAGCCGATCTCAGATATACTGGAAGCTCACGAGCATCAATTCGGTGAATATTATCGCGAGCAGTTCATGAATGAATGCAGACTGCTGACTGAGAACCTGGCCAATCAGGCAGAGAATTATTATGAAGCGCTGCTGTCTGCTTATACAAATGATGATTTGACCCTGCATCAACTAGGTAATCAAACTCTGAAGCAAATTATGACGGAGCTTGAGAACAATGAGCAGCAATAAATATCAGGTTTGTGCAGCATGCACTCATTTTCAAAGCTTCCGCAGCGAAGGAAAAATGATTTACCGCTGCGGCAGGCTGGGCTTTGAAACAAAGCCGGATTATTCTTTCAATTGCTGGACACCGGCTGAGGCCGTTTTGAACCTGATGAAAAAAAGAGGAGACTTGCCCAATGACAAACGTACATGAAGAAATTTCAGCTCACAGTAAAAAACAGCACGCGATAGTTTCCAAATTTTTATCGTTAGAAGAAAAAAGAGAAGCGCTGATTGAGCAAGCCGTTCAGCAATGCAGACAATCACAGTCCTTCTCTGTAACTGGCATTAATGCAGTTACAGCTGAGATCAATGAACTTGCTAAACAAGGCATAATCCCGACCAGAAAACTAGTCACAGAAGAAATGGTTCATGAGTACGTACAGCGAAAATCTACTGGTGATAACCAATAACTTCTGCGAGTAATCACACCCGCTTAATGGAAATCCTAAGATTAACACAACTGAAAAGAGGTGTTATAAATGGGCAGAACAAAAAGCGGAAATGCAAATGCACAGCGCAACAACAATGAAAAAAAGAAAAATGGCTTTAATGAAGAATTCGCTTCTTATGCAGAAACAGAAGTGAAAAAAATGAACAGCAAAAAGAAAAAGGACTCTAACTAGTCCTTTATAGACAGGAGACCTTCACAAATGTGGAGGTCTTTTTCATGTTTTTCCCTTTCAGCCTGCCGCTCTTATTATGATATGATAGAGGTACTTGAATTTTTTAGATAGGGGATCAGATAATAGATGAATAATAAACAGCATTTATTAATTGTAGATGGCATGGCGCTTCTTTTTAGAGCCTTTTATGCAACTTCTGTATACGGCAATTTTATGATTAACAGCAAAGGCGTTCCAACAAATGCAGTGAACGGCTTCTTAAAGCATTTACTGGCATCCATTAAACATTTTAACCCGAGTCATGTGATTTGCTGCTGGGATATGGGAAGCAAAACGTACCGTTCGGAATTGTTTGATCACTATAAAGCAAACCGTCCGGAAGCTCCGGTTGAAATGCTTCCGCAATTTGACTTAGCTAAAGAAGTAGTTGAGGCTTTAAATATCCCGAATATTGGACTTTCAGGCTATGAGGCGGACGATTGCATCGGTACTCTTGCGAAACTGTACGGAGGTGAGATGAATGTCTCAATCCTGACAGGTGACCGTGATTTGCTGCAGTTATTGACGGTGGATGTACAGGTTGTTCTTATGCAAAAAGGTATTGGCCAGTATAAAGTATATACACACGATTTTTTCACTGAAGAAACAGGCATTCTTCCGGCTCATCTGATCGATGTAAAAGGATTGATGGGAGACAGCAGCGATAACTATCCTGGGGTAAAAGGCATAGGTGAAAAAACCGCCTATAAATTGATTGCGAAATACAAGTCCATTGAAGGCCTGCTCAGCAGCCTGGAAGAGCTGACTAAAGCGCAGCGTTCTAAGATTGAACAAGATCTTGAAATGCTTCATTTATCACGAAGACTTGCTGAAATTACATGTGATGTGCCAGTTGAGTGCCCGCTTGATGAAGCCATTTTGAATGTTGAACATAACCGGGCTGTTCAGATGATTGAGGAACTGGAACTCAGAGGGCTGCACACATTTTTATCAGATGCCCTGGCAGTGAGAGAGGCAATGTGACCTCTCTTTTTTTGATTAATTGCTCTAATTCCTTTATGCTTCTAATTATAAGATTGGAGTGGCGATCATGAAGAAAGCATTGATTATCGGAGCAACTGGCTTGATCGGGACCGAATTGCTCAGCCTCCTGCTTGTATCTAAGCAGTACTCAGAAGTGAAGACGATTACAAGAAAACCATTAACACATGAAAATACCAAACATAAAAATACCGTAATTTCCGATTTCGATCATTTATCTGATTACGGCAGTGAATTTGCCGCAGATGAATTATTTATTTGTTTAGGCACCACGATGAAGCAGGCAAAATCAAAGGAAGCATTTTATAAAGTCGATTTTGAATACGCAGTGGAAGCTGCCCGGCTGGCAAAACAGCATGGCGTTAAAAAAGTTCTTGCTGTCTCAGCTATCGGAGCAGATTGCGATTCGATGTTTTACTATAATCGTGTAAAAGGACAAATGGAGGATGCCTTAAGGAACATGGGGCTGCCCTCGGTAATATTGTTCAGGCCGTCTCTGCTGCTCGGTGACAGGGAAGACTTACGTTATGGAGAGAAGATGGGTGAATGGGCAGCTAAAAGTTTTGGATTCCTATTTATCGGAAAATTAAAAATAATGAAGCCGATCCATGCAAAAACGGTGGCTAAAGCAATGGTAAAAGAAGCTCAAAATAAAGATCCCCTCGTTATCACGTTTCAA
This sequence comes from Metabacillus idriensis, assembly GCF_009674765.1. Taxonomy (GTDB): domain Bacteria; phylum Bacillota; class Bacilli; order Bacillales; family Bacillaceae; genus Bacillus_P; species Bacillus_P idriensis. The sequence goes on from NZ_WKKF01000006.1 coordinate 110,145, forward strand.
TCAGATGAAATTCATGAAATTGGCTATTACTAATCAGTATAGAAATTTTTTCACCCATCAGCTAAAATTAGAATGGATGAAATTTTACACCTAAGGCGGGGTCTGCTTGCTACATACGAAACAGTCGGTTACAGATTATTTGCTGCATTTAAAAGATAAAGGATTTCAGCTTAAGGAAGATGCTTTTGGCTTTATCGAGTTCGGCAAACATTATACAGGTGCTGAAGATGAGCTTGTCATTGCTGCAATCGAGCTGACATTAAAAGCACAGAAGGAATTTGACGGCTCATTTTTTGTCTCTCTTTTAGAAAGACTGACAAAAGAAAAGGCAAAAAACCGAAAACAGGCAATTCTTGTGGCGCAAAAATTGAATTTGATCTAATTTGAGAAGAGGGTGAAGTTTTGCTCTTCCGCTTGGCACTTATAATAAAAGGTTGTTATTGTATAGATTGTTGTTTTTGATTTTAAATGTTGTCCGTTTCTTTCCGCTGCAAGAACTTCCTTTCCGCGGTCCGGCTGGGAGCCTCCTCGGCTTTGCCTGGGGGGTCTCCCATTTCCCTCTATTTTCCCGCAGGAGTCAAGTTCCTGCAGCGTAGATCCACTTAATGTCTAAATCATCTAATTTAAAAGCAACAAAGTTTACGAATAGAGCCACATAAAAAAATCTCGGGGCGCTCCCGAGATTTTTTATGTGGAAAGAGATTCTTCAGTTTTGTTCTGCTTCCATTCAGCTGTAAGCATGGCTGCCAAAATAAGCAGACAGCCTGTCATGCCGTATAGGGTCAGCCGCTCACCAATGAAAATATAAGCAGTTAAAGCAGCGAATACAGGCTCTGACGCATAGATGAGTGCAACTCTTGAGGCTGTTGTGTATTGCTGAAGCTTTGTTTGAACGAAAAAGGCGAAAGCAGTTGCAAATAGTGCTGTAATAATAAGCGCAAAGAGAACTTCAAATGTAAACATGCTCCTGAAATTTTCTTTTACGTTTGAAGCTTCAAATAATCCGGATGAAAAAAAACTCAAAAAAGAGACCGTTCCAAGCTGAACAATCGTCAGCATCCAAGCATCATGGCTGCCTGAAAACTTCCCGGTAAAGATAATATGAAGAGCAAACGCAGCAGCGCAGAAGAAAACAAGTAAATCCCCAATATTCAGAGAGGAAAAATCACTCAGGGTTAAAAGGTATAAGCCGGCAGTTCCTAGTGCTGCTGCAAAATAAACTGTTTTTCTTGCCCGTTCCCTAAGCAGCCAGATGGACAAAAGTGGAACGATCATAACACTTAAACCCGTTATAAATCCGGCCTTTGAAGAAGTCGTATATAATAGCCCAACAGTCTGAAAGGCGTATCCTAAGAATAAAAAGACGCCAAGCGATATTCCCGCAAGCCATGTCTCTTTTGAAAGACGAAAGCGGGTTACTCTTAAACTTATCATCGTAAGGATAACTGCTGCCGCAAAAAAACGGACGCCATTAAAAAAATGCGGCGGCATAAATTGAATGGCTTTTTGAACAATAACAAAAGTAGAACCCCAAATAAGAGCAACAAGCAGGAGACTTAAATCAGCAGCGGAAGATTTTTTCATCTTTCATTTTCTCCGTTCATCCGAATGGCGGACCTTGATAACTGGTCCGCTACGCTGTTTTGTTTGCTCGGAATCCACTTTATAAAAAATAGCTCAAATTGATTTTTTAAGCTTAAAGCCTTCTCAAGAAGCGGGACAAAAGCTGGATTTTTCACATATTCTTTTTCAACAGCCCGCTCGACAAGCTGTGAATCCGTTCTGACTGAAATAATCGTAAAACCTTTCTCTAGACAAATTTCCAGGCTTTTTATTAACGCATGGTATTCTGCTTCATGATTCGTCATGATGCCAAGAGGTACCGAAAACTGTTCCCCTTTGCCGTGGCCTTTAATGAAAATACCGGCTCCTGAAGGTCCAGGATCACCAGCACTGGCCCCGTCTATATAAACTTCGATCATCTAGTCTTCAACTCCTTACTCATGGGGCTTCATTTTTTTAGCTAAATAGGCGAAAGGTGTATCAATAATCGCCACAACAAACTTAATCAAATAGGTTGTAATAAAAATTTGGACCCAGACTGAAAATGGGTAGACGCCAAGAAACGCGATAGAAGTAAAAATAAGTGTGTCAATCAATTGGCTGATCATCGTGCTGCCATTATTGCGAACCCAAAGCAATCGGTCAGACGGAAATTTCTTTCTGATATAAGAATAAATCGCTACATCTGCATATTGACTGATGATAAATGCAGCAAGACTTCCAAGTGCTATGCGGGGAATGAGGCCGAAAATCGTTTCCAGTGCACCTTGTGCAAAATCAGTCTCGTCAGGCTTGAACATAAGAACTCCCTGCATGATGACAGTTAAAGAGATTAACGTTGCAAATCCGAGCCATACTGCTTTTTTGGCTTCTTTCTCTCCATATTTTTCATTTAAAATGTCAGTAACTAAGAAAGCTGTCCCATACATGATATTCCCCATCGTTGCGGTCAAACCAAAGATTTCAATGGTTTTGACAACCTGCAGATTGGCAACAACCGTTGAAAAGCCAATCCAGACAAACAATCCGCTTTTTCCGAACAGTTTATAAAATAAAAGAACAATGATAAAATTGATTAACGCAAAACCAAGCCACAACATTTCATTTGGCATACAATCTGTCTCCTTGCTTATATGTTTAGTAAGGCTGCTTTAGTATAGGCTGCTTTTGAGTCAGCAAGCGGCCAGGTTAATTACCGAATATGATTATAGCACAGTGAATACATTTGATGGTATGAGCAAAACTACTGCATATAGAGCTCATCCGATTTAGGGAGTGGAACAGGTGAAATATCTAATTAAATGGATGTACAGCAGCCCGAAAAAAAAGAACATGCTTTTCACATCTGATGATGAAACAGATCTTGATTCAGCCATCTCGATTGGTGATGATCTCGAGAAAACAGGCAGGGTGAAATCAATAGAATTCATTGATACACGAGGGACTCCATGGTCGCTTAAAGAATTAAAGAAATTAAAATTGAAAGTCGTGCATGAGCCTGCCGATGTCGAAGCTTATTTTGACGGCAACTACAATAAACAAACAAAAGAAGCAGGTCTTGGCGCTGTCATCTACTACACTTTAAACGAGAAACGGACAAGAATGAGATTCAGTGCAAAAGCAGAAGAGGCAGCATCCAACAATGAAGCAGAATACATGGCTGTTTACTTTCTGGTGCAAAAGCTTGAAGAGCTCGGCGTGCGCTATCAGGATGTAACATTTAAAGGAGATTCGCAAGTCGTGCTTAACCAGCTCTCTGGCGAGTGGCCCGTCTATGAAGAAGCGTACACACTCTGGCTTGATAGAATTGAAGCAGCCCTGAAAAAAATGAAAGTGCGCCCAATATGCATGCCAATTGCCCGAAAAGAGAATGAAGAAGCTGATAAGCTTGCAGGTCAAGGATTAAAAGGAATAACAATTGCAAGTGAATGGAAGCTTGAAAGTGATTGATGGAGATGAATGAATTGGAGAAAAAACAAGTTGTTTGTGAGATTGACCAGCTTCTGGACACTTATTGCACAGATTGTTTGTTAAAAAAGCATTTTCGCAAGGAATACGGGAAGAAGTATGCACATTCTTTCTGTATTGAAGAATGCACGGTCGGTCAAAAAATTAAAGAATACGGCAAGAAGCTAATATGAAAATCCGCTGACAATTTGATTCAGCGGATTTTTTTAAAGATAAGAAAGCATATAATTTTGCGCTTGGATGTCTGGCTCCATCGCCCAACTCCTCGGCCAGAAAGGCTCCGCCAGTAAAGGCAAAAAGCGCCTTTACTGGCGGAGCCTTATCTGTCATGCCTGCGCTAAACGGGCGCTTCCGCTTTTCTTGTTATTGCTTAGCTTCGTTCAGCTGGTGTTCACATTGCAGCAGAAGTTCATTCTGATTGCTGAGAAAGTCTTGGTCGACTTCTGTATCTCCAGCGGTCTGATAAATTGCTTTTGCATCCTGCAGTGCTTTTTCCGCGTTTTGAATGGCCTCAGGATCCATGCTCATTGTTGCAGATCCTGTCATTTTTTGTGCTGCTGCTACAGCCATTTCCAATTGTTTAAGATTATTAAAACCGCTGATAAGGCCGGTATGATTAATCTGATCCATGTTCGTCACCTCCACTTACTTATCGTTCGACATCTTTCTTAAAATATACATCGGAAAAATGAGTCTAAAGAAACAAAATGAATTTTCAGAATAAATAAACATTCGTTAAAAAGAAGGATTTTTGTTCCTTATAACAGAAATATGTAAAATAGAATATAAACTTGAATCTTTTAGACTAGGCGGATGGCGTGGAAGGGAGGAAAGAGTATTTCATGAGAACCAAGGTCGGCATTAATGAAGATGTAAAAAATGCATTTCATGAAATATATGGAGATTTAGACATGCTGCTGTTTATGGCGAAGAATGGAAATGTCTTTAATCAATTTGAAGTAAACAGAATCGAAAAAAAATTGAAACAGAATATAAAGGCAGTGGAATACTTAATGATCAGCCAGGATTTCACGAAAGAAAGAGGCTGAGATAACTCAGCCTCTTTCTTGCATCGTATATGATCAAATATAATGTACGTTTGTAATTATAATTTCACAACGTTAGCTGCTTGTGGTCCACGGTTGCCTTCAACGATTTCAAAAGAAACTTCCTGGCCTTCTTCTAAAGACTTGTAGCCGTCTCCTTCGATAGCTGAGAAATGTACAAATACATCGTCTCCGCCTTCAACTTCGATAAAACCGAAACCTTTTTCGTTGTTGAACCATTTTACTTTACCGTTTTGCATAGTACTTTATCCTCCTAATACTGTAGCACAAGGTGTTGCTACCTGGAAATATTTATCATACAGCAAATATGTATGCGCAAACATTGTTTGATAAAACAATATCTCACTAACTATTAGCTAAATGATGATTTTAATATACACTATTGAAAATTTGTCGTCAAGTTACCTATAGCTTTTTATTGAAATTTCAGATATTTTAAATATAGGGTGGAATAACTTGTAAAGGGATGTGGGAAACGTGTACAAAACAAGCATTGGAGATAAGCAGGTTATTTTTAAAAAAGACCGTAAAATGAGTGATGAGCGTTTTCTGCTTGCATGCCGACAGCTTGAGGCACTCGAGTCTTTGCTGGATATCGAGCGTGAACGGCTCATACTGATAAAAGACCCGCTCCAGAATACCATTATCATAGAAAAAAAGAGCACAGAAACTTGCACCATCTATCTCCACAGCTACATTTTGCATGAGGAAATTATCAAGCTTGCGTAACTCCCAAAAAAACAGTTTTCTTTTAAACGAAAACGATTATAATATTGTTTAGTAACAATTTGAGAGGGGAAGTAAGCAATGATGCAAAAATCATTTGAAATTACAAGTGAATCTGGAATTCACGCACGTCCGGCGACTTCATTAGTCAATGCAGTCAACTCATTCACAGCTGATGTAAACTTAGAAGCGAACGGCCGGAAAGTAAACCTGAAATCAATTATGGGCGTCATGTCTCTTGGCATCTCTAAAGGAACAACAATTGTCGTTTCAGCAGAAGGAAGCGATGCGAAAGACGCGATTGAAGCTGTAGAACGTGTCATCATAGCAGAACAATTAGGCGCATAAGTCTTGCAGAAAATCTCCTTAAAAAGGGAGATTTTTTTTTTGCCTTAGGGGGATGATAATACAGAATGGAGGCGGGCACATGACACGAAAAAACGATAAATCCTCATATCTTGGCAGTGAAGAAACATCGAGGGCAAACGAGCAAATCAATGAAGCCTTTTATGATAACGGCGACAAGATGCAAGTACCTCTTTATATGAATAATGAAACAGCTGCCATTACAATTGACAGAGGCAGAAATGAAGAAGAATTTGATAAAGAAGATTAAAAATTGCAGGCACTGTCTGCAGTTTTTTTGTTGCGGGGGATGGGGCAGAAAAAAAGTTATCTGACTCCCTCAAATGAATAAACCAGCTGCTCAAGCAGCCGGCTGCATTTACTTCTCTGAAGTTTTCGATTTTTGATCTTTGTTCCGTTTGTTTCCTTTGCTATTATCGCCAGAAATGATTTCTTGGCCGAATTCTTCCTGAAAATGTCCTTTTCTAGGGGAATTGCCGTTTTCGCTGCCGCCTTTGTTAAATTTCTTTGTCATGATGATTTCCTCCTAAAATGGTGGTAATGAATCAAGGTTGTTTGCTTTATTGTGATCCGGGTTGCTTCGAATATACATCTCTCCGTCTTTTCCTTTAAAGGTATTAACACCTTCTATAGCACCTTTGTTGATTTCCATTAGTGCTTCAGGGTAGGAGAGGGTTCTTCCTGCTGATGTTTTAAATGAGACGAGATCTCCGTCTCCGTTTTTTTGTGCAGCCACAAAAGATTCTTTTTCCATCTTCAGCACCCCTTTCTTTTTTAGTGTTCTTTCTTGCTGCTCAATTATTCCTCAGAAAAGGATTTTCGCCGCTTTTCCTAGAAATAGTAGAAGATGATTAAAGATGGAGCTGATTGGAATTGAAGAATACATATAATTGGGAAAAAGAAGCTGAAAAGAAGTGGGATGAGCGAGCTGCGTTCTGGAACAAAGCAAGCAAGGAGATGTGGGATTCGGGAAGCAGGAGCTCCATTGTGCCTTTTTTCACGAAGTATGTGAAACCGGAAGCAGAAGTGATTGACATTGGTTGCGGAGACGGATACGGTTCATTTCTTTTGATGAAAGAGGGCTTGAAGGTTACTGGAGTCGACCTGTCTCCTGAGATGATTAAGCTCGCAAAGAAGCATGAAGAAGAAGGAAAGCTTTCATTTATTCAGGCGAATATGATGGAGCTTCCATTTAATGATGAAACAGCGGATGCGCTGCTGACGATCAATTGCATTGAGTGGACAGAGAATCCATTAGCGGCATTAAGTGAATTAAAGCGTGTGGTTAAAACGGATGGCTTTTTATGCATTGCGATTTTAGGTCCCACGGCGCACCCGCGGACGAACAGCTATAACCGGCTTTACGGAAAACCTGTCATATGCAACACAATGATGCCTTGGGAATTTGAAAAAATGGCGCTTGAAAATGGATGGGAATTGGCTGGAAGTCAAGGCGTTTATAAACGAGGCGTTACAAAAGAAATGATTGAAGTACTGTCGCCAGAATTAAAACAGTCTCTTTCATTTCTATGGCTGTTTATGCTTCAAAAGAAAGAAGGAGAGATCAAATGAACCGATATTCGATTGAAGAGTTTGTTGAAAAGACTGAGCAGCAGGATAAAGGGCAGGGCTTATTTGAACTTGAGACAGAGAGGCTGCTTGAGATCAATCTGAATGGGCAGATTTGGGCGAAATCAGGGGCGATGGTATCTTACAGAGGGCAAATTAAATATGAAAGGGAAGGCATTCTTGAACATGGATTCGGCAAGATGTTCAAAAAAGCGTTTACTGGAGAAGGCACGTCATTAATGAAGGCAACCGGGAATGGAAAGCTGTATTTAGCAGATCAAGGGAAAAAGATTTCGATTTTGAACCTTAAAGGTGAAGAATTATATGTGAATGGAAATGATTTGCTAGCATTTGAACCATCTATTTCGTGGGATATTAAAATGATGAGAAAAATCGCAGGTATGCTCTCAGGAGGATTATTTAATGTCAAGCTTGAAGGAAGAGGGCTTATTGCCATTACCTCTCATTATGAGCCGTTAACTCTGCTTGTGAAGCCGGGGGATCCAGTATATACAGATCCAAATGCAACGGTTGCATGGTCCGGCAGTTTAACTCCAGAATTTGTAACCGACATTTCTTTGAAAACGATACTTGGGCGCGGGAGCGGAGAATCTATTCAAATGAAGTTTGCAGGAGATGGCTTTGTAGTCGTTCAGCCGTTTGAAGAGGTGTATTTCAGAGAAACGACAAGCTGACGGGAGAAATGCTTTGGTTCATTCTTTTCTCCTGTCCTAAAAAATCATGGAAGCTATGGTATAATAGGGATATGATGAAAGGAAGTGCTGAATGAAGAGCAATGCCAGCAAGTTTCAAAACGGTGAATCTGTCCAAATTGTGAAAACAGGGGAAAGCGTCACTATCATGCAATCAAAATATATAAAAAATATGCACCGTTACTCTTACATTCTGAAGGAATACCCATCAACCTTTTATTTCGAAGAAGAACTAAACAAGGATCAATAAACAAAGGATGACTATTAACGCAATCTGCGTTCATTAGGTCATCCTTTGTTTTTTTGTATCTATGGTGCCATTTAATTGTCCAGATTGGAAATAGAGGGAATTATAGCAATTCTTTTGTTATCAAAAATCTTAAATCATCAAAAGCGGGTAAAAATTGCTTCGCAATCTATACCCGTTTTTCATCTGTATTTTTTTCAGAACCTAAAACTAGGCTTCCAATTGGTTCTTGCCAGCGTTCTCATGCGATATCAGCTTGCTTTTAAACTGATCTGCCTGATGGAACCACCCCGTACATGATGAGAGAATCAGCCCGTTTTTTGTCATTTGGCAGACGGCCATATAGGGGTAATGGTTTTTCGCGCGAAATCTCAAATCGAAAAATCGAATCTCATATCCAGAAGGGATTGAAAGAACAACAGAATGAACGTGCTTGGAATTTTTTAAAAAGTGGCCAACATTTTCATCCTTTTTTGCTTTATCTAAGACATAGGCATCCTGATCTGCCTTTTCGAAAGTATGAATCCATTTAAGTTCCTTATTTCGCAGCTCTCCTACATCAAAGAAGGAGTCTGTTTCTAAAACGATATTCCAGACAGACCAGCGGATAGTTGGAATAATTGTGACTGAGTCATTTCCGTCTACTTCCATTTTGACCATGGCCAATACTCTTCTGGAACTGAAAAATCGCTCTAAAAGATAGAGTCCAATCATTAAATAAACAATTAGGAAAACCAGCCCGGGATCACCTGTCAACCCCCACAAAGCTAACCCTAATAGATGCAAAAATACGATTAGCGGGTCAAACAGCGGAATAAAATTCAATGAAAGCCATTTTTTCGTAAAGGGTCTCGCTGCTTGAGTGCCGTATGCGTTAAAGATATCAAATATGACATGCAGCACTACGGCTAGAAAAATCCAGCCTGATAAATGAATCAGCTCTAGTGCTGTGAAATTAAAATGAAAAAGATAGATAATAGCTGTTAACAAACCCGTCCACATAAACCATGCAGGGATAGAATGTGACAGTCCGCGGTGATGCTCTGTATACATGTCATTTCCTTTAAACAGCCTGATTCCGTAATCAAAATCAGGAGCATTCGACCCTAATACAGTTCCGATTAAAACGGCTGAAGCAAGCTCCGGGCGAGCAGCGACTGCAGGGTCTATAAAAGCAAGACCGGCAAGGCCAAATCCCATCGTTATATGTGTGCTCGTATCCATACAATTGACCTCCAGGATTCTATTCCCCTTCATCCTGAAAGCCGCAGGCTCTTTTACTGAGCTTTAATATATTTTTTCTCTTTAAAGACAGCAGCCTCTTTTACGATATCTTCCATAATCGTAAGAGAAGAATGCGGATGGTGCAGCCGTTTAATATTCCGCTTCATTCTGCGCAGCTTTTTGGCATCCCGAAGCAGGGTGCTGACAGCATCGTATACTTCTTCAGATCGATTTACGACAAGTGCAGCTTCGTTTTCCTGGAAAAAGAGCGCATTTTCCTTTTCCTGACCAGGGACAGGTTTATATAGAATGACCGGCACACCGACTGCAGCTGCTTCGCTTAGGGTGATTCCGCCTGGTTTTGTCACCATGCAGGAAGCGATCCGGAACAATTCATCTACTCGTTCGACATAACCAAGAAGTTTTAAGTTCTCCTTGTTCTTTCCGGTTATGCTCTCTAGACTTTCTTTTAATGCAGTGTTGTTTCCGCAGACAACAACGGTCTGCAGATTTTTGTCTGCTAAGAACGATTCGCACAGCTCTTTGACATTTTTCAAAACTCCGTGCGCACCGGCCATAACCAGCAGTGTTTTCTTGGCTGGATCTAAATTGTATTTTCTATATATGGCATTTTCATTTAAATTTTCTTCAAACTGAGAGCGGATTGGGATGCCTGTCACCTTAACGGCTGCAGGATGAATGCCAAGGCTCATGACTTTTTCTTTTACTCTTTTGCTCGCGACATAGTATTTGTCAATGTTTTTATGAACCCATATTTTATGAAGGCAAAAATCTGTGAGAACATTGAAAGTCGGGATGATATTTCCCGTGCGCCTGCGGTATTCAGGCACGACAATGATCGGAAATGTGTTAATAATGATGTCAGGCTGCTCTTTTTCGATCAGCTCGTGCAGTCTTTTGTTGCCAAGCTTAAAATATAGAGTAAGAAGCTTCTTGTTGTAAATTTTGTCTACACCGTAGTAAAACATGCGGTAAAATTGCTTTCCGATTGTAAAGCTTTTTAAATAGAGGTACTGAGTGATCTCTGTAAATACAGGATTAGATTCTGCATATAAATCCGACACCACCACTTCCTCAATTCCCAAGTCCTTGCATTGCTTTACAAGTGTTTTTGAGACTTGAACATGTCCATTCCCGTACTTTGCAGTTAAGATCAGCACTTTTGGTTTTTTTAACAATGCATTCACCTCAAATTTAATCTGAAAACAAAGAAACATGATTAACTACGATCAGCGTATCATATGAATATTTAAGAAATATAAAGATTACATAAAATTTAAATTAAATTCTGCTTAATTTTAACAAAATAATCCAATAGTTGTAACCTTTTTTAAAAAGTTCATTCCCATTCGTAAGGTGTTTCCTGGTAGACGCAATAATTCAGCCAGTTGGCAAATAAGAGGTGGGCATGGGATTTCCATTTCTGTACAGGCTTTCTAGCCGGATCATTATCCGGAAAATAGGAAAGCGGGATGGCGGTATTCATCCCTTTAGCCAAGTCGCGTTCATATTCCTCTCTCAGCGTAAGCAAATCGTATTCCGGATGACCTGTAAGAAAAACTTGCTTCGCATCCTTTGATGAGACTAGACAGACGCCGGCTTCAGCAGATTCACTGATAATCTCAAGTGCTTCAACCGCTTCGATATCTTGTCTCTTTATATCCGTATGCCGGGAATGCGGCACATAGTATTGATCATCGAAGCCTCTGACAATTTTTACAGAACTATTACAAATATCATGCTTGAAAACACCGAAGCATTTTTCCTTCAGACTATATTTATTTACGCCGTAATGATAGTAAAGTCCTGCTTGTGCACCCCAGCATATATGCAGAGTGGAAGTGACATTCTGGTTTGTCCATGCAAAAATCTCTTTAAGCTCTTCCCAATAGGACACTTCTTCAAATTCGAGATGCTCAATCGGTGCACCTGTAATGATCATTCCGTCAAATTTTTTGTGGCGGATTTTATTAAATGTCGTATAAAACTGCTTAAGATGCTGCTGCTTTTCTGTTTTTGAGACATGCGTTTCCGGGCGCAAAAAGGTAATATTCAGCTGCAGCGGCGAGTTTCCGAGAAGACGCAATAATTGCACCTCTGTTTTTTGTTTTTCGGGCATAATATTTAAAATCACGATATTTAAAGGTCTGATGTCCTGCTGATAGGCTCTGGCATCATCCATGATAAAGATGTTTTCTTTTTCAAGAATTTCTTTGGCGGGAAGGTCGGCTGGAATATTAATAGGCATGAAAGAACCTCAACTTTCTTTATCATTCTGAGTTTTCTCTATTATAGAAAGTTTAGAATAATAATTCAATTTGCTTTTGTGTTACAATTGTGCGTGAAATCTATATATAAAAGCAGAAAGTAGGGCGCTGTGTGTTAAAAATAAAACATAAATCAGACATCGAAATCGCTCAGGAAGCACCAATCAAGCCGATTCAGGAGATTTTTGGCGGTCTTGATATTCTAGAAGATGAAATTGAATATTACGGAAAATACAAAGCGAAAATATCTTTGGAATTTTTAAATCGGGTGAAAACAAAACCTGACGGAAAAGTGATTTTGGTGACGGCTATTAATCCCACTCCTGCAGGAGAAGGGAAATCGACTGTAACCGTTGGACTTGGCCAGGCCCTTAATCTGCTGAAGAAAAAAGCCGTCATTGCGATGAGGGAGCCGTCACTCGGTCCAACAATGGGCATTAAAGGCGGAGCTGCTGGAGGCGGGTACTCGCAAGTTATTCCCATGGAAGAGATCAACCTGCATTTTACAGGTGACATACACGCAATCACGACAGCTAATAATGCACTGGCAGCACTAATTGACAATCATATTCATCAAGGGAACGAATGCAAGCTTGATCCGCGAAGAATCACCTGGAAAAGGGTTCTGGATTTAAATGACCGTGCCCTTAGAAACGTAGTTATTGGCCTTGGCGGACCGGCAAATGGAACACCAAGGGAAGATCATTTCGACATAACCGTAGCCTCTGAAATCATGGCTATTCTTTGTCTTGCCTCTGACCTTGATGATTTAAATAAAAGACTTTCTAAAATTGTTGTTGGCTTTTCTTATGAGCGAGAGCCAGTAACAGTCGGTGATATGGGATACGAAGGAGCTTTGACTCTCTTATTGAAAGACGCCCTTAAACCTAATCTTGTTCAAACGCTTGAACACACTCCGGCGATTATACATGGTGGACCATTTGCAAACATTGCCCACGGCTGCAATAGCCTTCTCGGCACAAAAATGGCTGCAAAGCTCGGTGACTATGTTGTGACGGAAGCAGGATTCGGAGCTGATCTCGGAGCAGAGAAATTCCTTCATATTAAAACGCGGGCTGGAGAATTTTCACCTGCAGCGGTTGTCATTGTCGCAACAGTAAGAGCTTTAAAAATGCATGGAGGCGTGCCGAAAGACAAGCTTGGAATCTCAAATAAAGATGCAATGCTTGCAGGTGCAGAAAATCTTGCGAAGCATATTGAATCGATTGAAAGCTTCGGACTTCCTTATGTTGTAGCGGTTAATCGTTTTGTGACAGACTCAGAGGAAGAAACGGATGCTCTCATGAAGTGGTGCGAGGAGCATGCTCATCCTGCAGCTCTTACGGAAGTTTGGGAAAAAGGCGGTGCAGGCGGAATAGAGCTTGCAGAAAAAGTGCTTGAAACAATCGGGCATACGGATAATCACTTCGATTACTTATATGATTTAAATGACAGCATTAAGGATAAAATTGAAAAAGTTGCTAAATCTGTTTATGGAGCTAAAGGCGTTGATTTTTCTTCAAAGGCACTGAAGCAAGTAAAAGAATTTGAACAGTATGGATGGTCTAATTTGCCCATATGCATGGCGAAAACGCAATACTCCCTTTCAGATCAGCCTGAGCTTCTTGGCAGGCCGAAGGATTTTACACTGACAATCCGGGAACTGAAGCCATCAATTGGTGCGGGATTCCTGGTTTGTTTAACAGGAGATATTATGACAATGCCCGGTCTGCCGAAAAAACCGGCTGCGCTTTCAATGAGTGTAGATGAAAACGGCAAGGCAAGAGGACTGTTTTGATGTTTGATCCGACTGCTTTTGATAACTTAAAGGTCGTCCTGGAAGGGGCGATTTACGATGCTGATCTTGGCGGAGTCATTACCGTAATAGACCGAAAAGATTTAGTGGATCTTGCAGCCATGTCAAGATGCTACCAAAATACGTTTCAATTAAAAGAAGGAAAAAAAGCAGCTTCCGCTGAATTTCATCTATTGATGAATGTGTCACAATTATCCGGTGAACTGTTAAAGTCCGCTGCAGTTCCCGGGTGTGAAGTGATTTTATTCTTCCATGCCCGGACACCTGAAGATGAGACGTATATTAAATCAATCATTGAAGATCACTGGGGCGTTCATCAAGAGGTAACTCACAGGATTTCATACGGAGTCCCGTTTGAGGTCTATCATCATACATTTGAAGTGCAATTCAACCGGCTTATCGGGGAAGAACAGATCGATGACTTAATCGCTATGGCTGATCATGCCATCGATACCCTTGAAAAAATAGATGAAGGAGCAAAGTGATGAGTATTTATGACATAAAAATGAAAACCATAAATGGCGCGGAACAATCTATGAGTTCCTATAAAGGAAAGGTTCTCGTTATTGTGAACACAGCAAGCAAATGCGGCTTCACTCCGCAATATAAGGGACTGCAGGAGCTTTATGAACGCTATCAATCTGAAGGGCTTGAAATCTTGGGTTTTCCTTGCAACCAGTTTATGAGCCAGGAGCCTGGAGACGAAGAAGAAATCAAAAGCTTCTGTGAAATAAATTACGGAGTAACATTTCCGATGTTTGCAAAGGTTGATGTAAACGGCTCTGATGCCCATCCGCTTTTTACACACTTAACAAACGAGGCGCCTGGTCTCTTGGGTTCAAAAGCTGTGAAGTGGAACTTCACGAAATTTCTAGTAGATCGAAACGGTAAAGCAGTTGAAAGGTTTTCGCCAAATACAGACCCTAAAGAATTGGAAGAGAAAATTCAGCAGCTGTTAAAAGAAGCTTAAGCTGACTGAAGAGCTCTTCTTGTCTTGTTATTTATTCATTTCTCATCATTTAAAAGAAGAAGCCTGAGTAATCGGCTTCTTTTCTTATATCCATTCCAAGGAGGATCCTTCATGAAAATCATTGATGCTCATATGCATATTTCTAAGATTCAAAGCTTTAAGCAAACGGCTGAGACATTATCATTTGTTGACTACTCGATTGACGGCCTGCAAAAAGAATATGAAGCAGAAGGCGTTGTTGCTGCAATAGCCATGGGTGTGACAGAAACTATACCTGGGGCATTTCCTGATCCCGAAGCTGAAACACCGATGGGAATTGACTTTGATGGACCGGTTCCAAACGAGTTTTTTTATTGTCCGGGGATCAACCCCAATAAATTGAATGAACAAAACCTGTTATTGCTTGAAAAGTCGCTTCAGAATCCGCAGACTGCAGGAATTAAAATCTATTTGGGGTATTATCCTTATTATGCCTATGACAAGGTTTATGGCCCTATATATGAACTCGCAAAAGCCTACAGACTTCCTGTTGTTTTTCACACAGGCGATACATACTCTGAACGCGGTCTTTTAAAATACAGTCATCCGCTTACACTTGACGAAGTGGCAGTCGAAAACCGCGATATCCAATTTATGATGGCGCATTTAGGGGACCCATGGGTGCTGGACGGGGCAGAAGTTGTCAATAAAAATGACAATATGTTTGCAGACTTGTCAGGACTGATTGTCGGCACTGCCAAGGATATTTCAGATAAAAAACAATCAAGGTTCTTTGATCATCTTCTTCATGCTTTGTCTTATTGCGAACACTATGAAAAGCTTTTGTTTGGAACGGACTGGCCATTAATTGGTGTTAAGCCTTTTGTAGATTTATATAAGGACATTATTCCTGATGAGCATCACGAGAACTTTTTTTATAAGAATGCACTGAGATTATTTCCAAAATTAAATATGGTTTTAAAAGAGGATTCTTAAATGTCTGTGCTTAATAAAAATAAACGGGGATAGTTTGAATTCTAAACAAAGGGGTAGTCATATATGAGGAGAAAAATTGCATGGGTAACAGACAGCACGGCAAGCATTGATGCGGAGATGAAAGATCATCCGGACGTCTACTGGGTGCCGATGGTCATCTGTATAAATGATGAAGAATATCTTGACGGAGTGAATCTACAGGCAGATGATCTTTATGCCTTATTAAAAGACTCATCAAATGCCATTACCACCTCACAGCCGCCGCCAGGTGCATTTGTCGAGCTCTATACGGAGCTTGCAGAGAACTATGATGAAATAGTTTCAATCCACTTATCCAGTTTGCTCAGCGGTACATATACTTCTGCTGTGCAGGCTGCTGCTGAAGTTGATATTCCTGTAACTGTGGTTGATTCTTTGACATTATCTGAGCCTTTAACAAGATTAGTTAAGGCAGCGATAAAAATGCATGAATCCGGTCTTGCACCGGATGAAATTGCCGCAAAGCTTGTAACACTTCGTGAAAATCACCGCACATATGTCCTGATCGGCGATTTAACAAGGCTTCATAAGAGTGGCAGAATGTCGGGGACACAATATTATCTCGGAAGTCTATTAAACATACAGCCCATCATCCGCGTAGAATCAGGCAAGCTTACCACGGCTGAGAAAGTAAGATCAGAGAAAAAAGCGTTTCAGTATATTATCAATCTAATAAAAAATGGAAATCAAAATCACGGCATTCATGAAATAGCTGTTTTATTCAGCTCCAAACTCGACAAATCTTCAAAACTGTATGAAGTCCTTCAAAAAGAATTTCCGGACATTCATATAAAGCTTGTTCCGCTCTGCACAACCATTGGAGTACATACAGGAGAGGATGTCGTGGGCGTGACGTGGTTTGAAGAATAGGAAGTGTCAATATGAAACAAATCACAGAAAACATAGAAAAATTTGTTAAAGTCCGTCTTGAAACAGAGGGCACTGGACACGATTGGCTCCATATTGACAGAGTGCGCAGAACAGCTCTTAATCTCGCGAAAAAATACTCGTGTGATTTAACCATTATCGAGCTTTCCGCTTTATTGCACGATTTAATCGACGATAAGATGAGCGATGACATCAGGATGAAAACCGATGAGGTTGCCAATCTTTTAAGAGAAGAAGGACTCGATTCTGATTCGATTCAGGAAGTCCTGACCATTATTTCGACCATATCGTTTAAAGGCGGAAAAAAAAGATCGGTTTCTTCAATAGAAGCACAGATTGTACAAGATGCAGACAGACTGGATGCGATGGGTGCAATTGGCATAGCCAGAGTTTTTTCTTACGGCGGTTCAAAAGGAAACCTTATTTATGATCCTTCCATACCAACTCGTGACAGCATGACTTACGAAGAATACCGTACAATTAAGTCAACATCGATCAATCATTTCTATGAAAAACTGCTGAAGCTCAAGGATTTAATGAATACCGAAGAAGGCAAAATGCTTGCGCAGCAGCGTCACCAATTCATGGTCGACTACTTATCTCAATTTTTTCTTGAATGGGAAGGACCAAACAGAGGACTGTAAGCCGGGTCCTCTAAATGGCATGACCTCTTTCAGCTATGGTAGAATGAGTGCAGAGATTAAACAAGGAGTGACATGGCTTTGAATATCAAATCGATTGAACCGACTCCAAGTCCAAATACGATGAAAGTTATATTAGACGAAGAGCTTCCAGGCGGAAAAAGCAATAATTATAAAAAAGAAACGGCAGAAGGTGCGCCGCAGGTTATTCAGGAAATCCTGAAAGTTGAAGGCGTAAAAGGCGTTTATCATGTGGCTGATTTCCTTGCTGTAGAACGCAATGCGAAATTTGACTGGAAGGAAATTCTCCCTAAAGTCCGCGCTGCCTTCGGAGAAAGTGTTGAAGAGGGTGCAGAAAATAAACCTCAAATCAACGAGCATTTTGGAGAAGTGAATGTGCACGTTCAAATGTTCAGCGGAATCCCGATGCAGGTGAAGCTTTCAGATGGGGAGACTGAAAAACGATTTGGACTGCCCGAAAGATTCCAAAAAGCCGTCCTGCAGGCACAGCAAAATGCAGATAACGTCGTTCTTGAAAGAAAGTGGAAAGAACAGGGCGTCAGATATGGAGATTTTGATGAAATCGGGAAAGATGTTGTGGAAGAGCTTCAGGCTGCATACAGCGATGAACGATTAACAAAAATGACAGAAGCCCTTCTGCAAAAAGATAAAGCAGAACCGGTTCCTGCCCGTAAATCTTATGAAGTGACCCCGGAGATGCTTGAAGATCCCGATTGGACAGTCCGCTTTGCCCATCTGGAGCAGATGAATCCAAAAGAAAGTGATTTGCCGGTCTTAGACAAAGCGCTGAATGACGAGAAAGCGTCAATACGCAGACTTGCTGCTGTCTACTTAGGAATGATCGAAGAGTCCTCTGTTCTTCCGTATCTGTACAAAGCTCTGAAAGATAAATCTGTAACGGTCCGGAGAACAGCGGGAGATTGCCTCTCAGACATCGGCGACCCAAGCGCCATGGAGGAAATGATGCTTGCCTTAAAGGATAAAAACAAGCTTGTCAGATGGAGAGCGGCCATGTTCCTCTATGAGGTTGGCGATGAAAGTGCTCTGGAGGCCTTAAAACAAGCTGAAAATGACCCTGAATTTGAAGTCAGCCTTCAAATCAAAATGGCGATTGAACGAATAGAAGGCGGAGAAGAAGCAAAAGGCTCTGTCTGGAAGCAAATGACAGAAAGCAGAAAGTAAGGAGCAAAGACTAAATCATCTAAAGTGATTTAGTCTTTTTGTGATTGGAAAATTACATGGGGCTGGTCTGTATGAAGCACTCAGAAAGTTCAAATCCTGGAATGAGAGAATCAAAGTGCCCGTATGAGTCCCCAAATCCGTTCAAAATAAAAAAAGGGTAATCAAAGAACTTTTTATTAGTCTAAAAAGGATGGGTGAGCGAATGACACATTCCCCTAAGGATGCATTTGATAAATTAGCCAGTATGTACGAAGGGCAAGTAGATCAAGACAGTCCATACAATACAGATTACGAACGCCCTGCGATGGTGAGAATGCTTCCAGATCAGCTAGAAGGCCTGGCAATCCTCGATGCCGGCTGTTCGGAAGGATGGTATTCAAAGACGTTGATTGAAAAAGGCGCTGACGTAACAGCAATCGACATCAGCCCTAAAATGGCGGAGGCTGCAAAACGGAAAACAGGAGGAGCAGCCCGTATTATCTGTCATGATTTAAACCAGCCTCTTTCATTTGAAGATCATACTTTTGATATGATAGTCAGTTCACTCACACTGCATTATTGTAAAGACTGGTTTCCTATTTTTAAAGAATTCAGCAGAGTCCTAAAGCCTAAAGGACAGCTGCTCTTTTCCACGCATCATCCATTTATGGATTTTAAACAATTTAATTGTGAAAATTACTTTGATGAAGTGCTCCTCCATGATACTTGGAAGAAAGCAGGTACATCTTTTGAGGTGAGCTTTTATAGAAAACCGATGGAGAAAATTGTTACCGAAACCAGCCGTTTTTTTGTCATTGATGAACTTACTGAACCAAGAGGAACAGAAAGCTTCAAGAAAAATCATCCTGGGAACTATGAATATTTAATGACGAATCCTCATTTTCTTATCATAAAAGCGACATCAAGAAAGCAGGAAGATTAGGAGCAAAAAGAGGAGATAATAAAATGATTATTTTAAAAAGCGAACGAGAAATTAATCGGATGCATGAGGCAGGCAAGCTGCTGGCTGCATGTCATCAAGAAGTTGCGAAACTAGTTAAGCCAGGTGTCACGACACTTGAAATTGATGCTTTCGTAGATGACTATCTGAAAAAACATGGAGCAACAGCGGAGCAAAAAGGATACAAAGGCTACGAATATGCAACCTGCGCTTCTGTAAATGATGAAATATGCCATGGATTTCCCAATAAAAAACCGTTAAAAAACGGGGATATTGTTACAATTGATTTCGTGGTTAATTTAAATGGCGCATTGGCAGATTCAGCTTGGACTCATTCTGCGGGCACCCTGTCAGAAGAAGCTCAAAAATTAATGGATGTTACTAAAACAGTCATGTACAAAGGGATTGAGCAAGCTGTCATCGGCAACCGTCTCGGTGATATTGGTCATGCCATCCAGTCTTACGCAGAAGGAGAATTCTTTTCTGTCGTGAGGGACTTTACAGGCCATGGCATTGGAAAAACTATGCACGAGGAGCCGACGGTGCTTCATTACGGCAAGCCAGGCAAGGGATTAAGGCTGAGAGAAGGCATGGTCATAACAATCGAGCCAATGTTAAACGCTGGCACTTGGTATTCTAAAATGGATGATAACGGCTGGACAGCACGCACTGTTGACGGCAAACTGTCCGCTCAGTATGAACACACTGTTGCGATAACAAAAGACGGCCCGCTGATTTTAACAGAACAATAAGCTCATGAATGAAGCGATTCTCTGTGAATGATAAACAGAGGTCGCTTTTTTATTAATGGTAAGCAATGGATCATGCAGAATTTTAACATTTTAAGATAATATTTTTGTAAATTATGAGAATATTGTTGAAATACTAAAGAATTCGGACTATAGTATATAACAATACAAATTTAACGGGGTGATGAAAGTGAGCAAAAAAGATCTTAGAATCAAAAGTAAAGTAATCAGCGACGATATGAAACGAATGCCTAACCGCGCCATGCTTCGTGCGGTTGGACTTCAGGATGAGGACTTTCAGAAGCCGATGATCGGCATCGCCTCTACATGGAGTGAGGTCACTCCTTGTAATATACATATTGATAAGCTTGCAGAGCTGTCTAAAAAAGGTGTTAATACGGCTGGCGGAGCGGGAATGATTTTTGGCACGATTACCGTTTCTGACGGGATTTCAATGGGAACTGAGGGTATGCGCTACTCTCTTCCAAGCCGTGAAGTCATTGCAGACTCGATTGAAACCGTTGTGGGAGCTGAGAATTTAGATGCATTTGTTGCAATCGGCGGCTGTGATAAAAACATGCCGGGCTGCATGATCGCCATTGCGCGTGCAGAGGTGCCGGCTGTTTTCGTATACGGCGGCACAATTAAACCTGGCAGATTAAACGATAAAGATATTGATATTGTTTCTGCATTTGAAGGTGTAGGCAAATTTAATAATGGTGATATTGACAGTGATGGATTGCACCAGATTGAATGTCATGCGTGTCCTGGTGCGGGATCATGCGGAGGTATGTATACTGCAAATACGATGGCATCAGCCATTGAAGCAATGGGTATGAGTCTCCCTGGAAGTTCATCCAACCCTGCTGAATCAGAATATAAGCAAACTGATTGCTATGAAGCGGGCCAAGCTGTTTACCGCATGCTTGAACAAGACATTTATCCAAAAGATATTATGACGAAAAAAGCATTTGAAAATGCCATCACAGTTGTCATGGCTCTTGGGGGATCTACAAATGCCATTCTTCATCTTATGGCAATTGCCCATTCCATTGATGTAGATTTATCACTTGAGGATTTTGAGCGTATTCAAAGAACCGTACCTCACATCTCAGATCTTAAGCCAAGCGGAAAATACGTGATGCAGGATCTTCACGAAGCCGGCGGTGTGCCTGCCGTAATGAAGCTGTTGCTTGAACATGGCTTGCTGCACGGAGACTGTTTAACGGTAACAGGCAAAACAATTGAAGAAAATCTTAGAGAGCAGGAAGGCCTGAGAGAAGGTCAAAAAGTCATTTATCCGCTTGAGAAGGCATTGAGAAAAGATGGACCTCTTGTTATTTTAAAAGGAAATTTATCTCCAAGCGGAGCCGTTGCCAAGGTTTCTGGCCTGAAAGTAACGAAGATGACAGGTCCTGCAAAAGTGTTCGATACAGAAGAGGAAGCTACAGAAGCTGTTTTAACAAATGAAGTTGTTGCAGGCGACGTCCTGATTATTCGCTACGAAGGGCCAAAGGGCGGTCCGGGAATGCCTGAGATGCTGTCTCTTTCCTCTATCATTGTAGGAAAAGGATTAGGAGAGAGTGTTGCCCTTCTGACAGATGGACGCTTCTCTGGAGGCACTCATGGCCTTGTAGTAGGCCACATCACTCCTGAAGCTCAAGTAGGCGGACCGATTGCTCTTGTGCAGTCAGGCGACTTAATTACGGTTGACAGTGATAACCGCGAGCTTCGTCTTCACGTTTCAGACGAAGAACTGGCAGAAAGAAGACTTACATGGTCTGCTCCGCCGCTTCGCAAACGCGGAGTGTTAGGGAAGTATGCTAGAACGGTTTCCTGTGCATCTCAAGGAGCAGTCACAGATGCATTTGAAGATGTAAAAGAACCGCAGAAAACACACTGAGGCTCGGTTGTTGAATTGTCATTCCTCCTGTAGTATTCTTTTACTACATGCGGATGTTTAGGAGGAATGACTATGTCAATGGCATATGAGGAATACATGCGTCAAATGGTGAAGCCAATGCGTGCTGAACTGACAAACGCCGGATTTAACGAATTAACCACGGAAGATGAAGTAAAAGAATTTATGGAATCTGCTGAAGGAACAACATTGGTTGTTGTGAATTCTGTCTGCGGATGTGCAGCGGGACTTGCAAGACCGGCTGCCACACAGGCTGTTATGCAGGCTGAGCATGCACCGGCAAATCTTGTTACAGTTTTCGCTGGACAGGATAAAGAAGCTACAGCTGCGATGAGAGAGTACTTTGAAGGCCATGAACCTTCATCTCCTTCAATGGCATTGCTTAAAGGAAAAGGTGTCGTTCACTTTATTCCGCGCCACGAAATTGAAGGCAGCTCAATCGAACATATTATGGATAATCTGCTGCATGCATTTGAAGCTAATAAATAATGGAAAGGATGCCTGATAGGGCATCCTTTTTTATAAAGGTTTTTTCGTAAACTTTGTTGCTTTTAGACTAAATGTTATAAACCTAAGTGCCTGTAGCGGAAAAGAACGGACAACATATATAATCAAAAACAACAATCCATGCGAAAACAGCCTTTATGAATGAAGTAAGATACGGAGTGAAAGACTTTGATTGTAACAACAGCAGGCAGGACAAATCCCGGCATGATTAAACTGGCAGAAGAAATTTCTTTAGATTTAAAAGCTGAATATAAGGCCCGCAAGAAACGTTCTGTTGATAAAATGAAGGAAGAATATCATTCTGATGTGCTTGTAGTAGGGCAAAATCGGCTTGAACTACATGAGGCAGGTACCTCGGATCCTTTTTTCTTTCATCCAAATTCAGCTATGTTCCGTTTGAAACGATTGAAAAAAGGGGAGAGCGATCCTTTGATTTTTGCTGCAGATTTAAGAAAAGGTGACCGGTTTTTAGATTGTACACTTGGACTTGGATCAGACAGCATTATAGCTAGCTATGCAGCGGGTGAGACAGGGAAAGTTACGGCTGCAGAAGCGAATCATCTTGTGGCATATCTTGTGGAAAAAGGACTAAGCAAATGGGAAACAGGAATTGCCGAATTTGATAAAAGCATGCGCAGAATACAAGTTGTGGGAATGAATCATGCTGACTACTTGCGTTCTTTAGACACAAACTCATATGATGTTGTTTATTTTGATCCAATGTTTGAGGAGCAAATAGAAGAATCACATGGGATAGAGCACTTAAGATCCCTGAGTGTGCAAGATCCTTTATCAAAAGAAATTTTGAAGGAAGCAAAACGTGTAGCAAAAAAAAGAGTCGTTTTAAAAAATCATTGGAAAAGTTCCTCATTTGAAGCACTTGGCTTTCATGTTTATAAACGAAAATCAGCAAAATTCCATTTTGGTGTGATAGAAATAACAGATTCGTGAAAAATAGGATGAGGAGGTGCTCATCTAATGTCAAAACGAAAAAGCGACCCATCAAAATCACAGCTTGGTTCTCCGGAAGTAGAAGGTCAGGGAACAACAGTCAGGGAAACTGGCCGCAAGCAGTCTTCAGCAAATAAAAAGCAAAAACAATAAGCAGTAAAAAAACTCATGGCGGGCGCCATGAGTTTTTTTAATCGGTTATTTCTGCGAAAATAAAATATGCCAGAGTCACGAATGATGCAATAATAAACACTGATTCAAAACCCATTTTGATTCACTCCAGTAGTGTGAAAGTATTTTATTTCCAACATCTCCTTTAGTGTAAACTTTTTCATCTTTTTTTAAAACCCTTTTGAGGCAATGGATTTTCTTTTTTGCGAAAAATTTCTATAAATTTAGAATTTATCCATGATAGAATAATATTATAATAGGAAGACTGGGAGGAAGACATAACATGATGAACAAATGGATGCGGAAAACGCTTGTCATCTTATTTACAATTGCAACCTTCGGAATGGTTGCTCCTCCAGCTGCCCTCACAGTCGAGGAACATTCCTCTGAAGATTCTACCGCTAAATTAACGAACTCAGACAAACATTTCTTCACCGATGAAACCGCTTACTGGCAACAGCCCAAAGAGAACAGCCTATCAACTTTTGTAGCAGCTGCCGAGGTTCAATCCTTTCAAAAATTCGGAGACAAAATCGGAACCGTCATAGAGGATGAATTCAGACAGATCATTCTTCCGCAGATGGAAGAAGCGATTAAACAATATGTTGATGAGCACTCTGATGAAGATATCAGGGATTTGGCAATTTCAAAAAAACCTGCAGACGGAAAAGGCGAGAAAATTTTTCACTTATACAATAAACAAACGGGACAGGATGTCCTTAGATTTCATGTCCGCCGCGATCATCCGCCAAAGCAGGGATATTGGTTTAACTTTCACTATCACACACACCATGATTCATTTCAAAAGCATCACGAACTTGGCAGCATCTACTGGAACCAGAATATGCCGCCGAATTGGATGACACATTAAAGGGGTGCAATGTCCATTGAGCAAATACACAATCGATGAAATGGTGAAAACAACGAAAGAAATGCTGAATGACAGGGGTGTTACATTAGAGGATATCGCTGATATTGTGATGACACTTCAGCGAAAGTACATCCCTAATATTACGCTTGAAGATTGTGTGGAAAATGTAGAGAAGGTTCTAAATAAACGGGAGATTGTACATGCCGTTCTAACAGGCCTGGCACTTGATCAGCTTGCTGAACAGAAACTGCTGCCGCAGCCGCTTCAGCATCTTGTTGAAACAGATGAACCTCTTTATGGCATTGATGAAATTATTCCGCTTTCCATCGTTAATGTATACGGCTCTATCGGCTTGACCAATTTCGGTTATTTGGATAAAGAAAAATTCGGCATTATCAAAGCTCTGGATGAACACAGCGGAAATCGTGTGAATACATTTCTTGATGATCTTGTTGCAGCGCTTGCAGCTGCAGCAGCAAGCAGGATGGCACATCGGGCCAGAGATATTGCAGATGGCAGACAAACACAGGCAACAGTATAAAGATTCAATTGCATGAAGACATTTCATGCGTTTTTTTTTTGCTTTCATATGAAACTTTTCCTCCGCCCAAACGTATAGGCATATGGAGGAAATCGAATAAAGATGTATATTTAATGACGAAACATCAAAATACTTAACAAGCAATCTTTTATTCAGTATAATGAAAAAGTTAACGTAATATTTAGGAGGAAATGGTAGATGTCAATTTTGCAAGGAATGCTTGACACGTACGCACAATTTTTCAATTGGGAAATGTGGGGACAAGTTCTTACAGATCCGGTTTCATGGGGACTTATTGGTACATTAGTTATTCTCGAAGGCTTATTATCAGCAGATAATGCTCTTGTACTGGCTGTAATGGTAAAACATTTACCTGAAAAACAGCGGAAAAAAGCTTTATTCTATGGATTACTTGGAGCATACATCTTCCGTTTCATCGCAATCGGTGTCGGTGTATTCTTAATTAAACTATGGTGGGTTAAGATTTTAGGTGCAGCATATCTTGCTTGGCTTGCTGTGAAATATTTCATGGATAAATCAAAAGAAAATGCTGAAGGTGAAGAGGAGCACGAAGGTATTAACAAAAAAGGCCTTCTTATCCGTCTTTTCGGTACATTCTGGGGAACAGTTGTTGCAGTTGAATTAATGGATATTGCATTCTCTGTAGACAGCGTTCTTGCAGCATTCGGCGTTAGTGAGCAGGTATGGGTTCTTCTTCTTGGAGGAGTTCTAGGTGTTCTTATGATGCGCGGAGTTGCAGGGGTTTTCCTTAAATTGATTGACAAAGTTCCTGAACTTGAAACAACTGCTTACATCTTAATTGCACTTATCGCAGTGAAAATGGGATTAAGTGTCGCTCACATTCATATCGAGCATTCCGTATTCTTCATCATCATTCTAGTGATGTTCGCAGGTACATTTGCTCTTAATTATTACCGTAAAAAAACTAGTCACAGCAACAGCACTGGCGTTTAATCCGTCAGCATAAAAAGCCGCAGCCTGCGGCTTTTTTTTGTCTTCTTTTTCTAAAGGATCCCCCTAAAATACAAATAAAAAATGGATATCAGTCCGATTGATGTCAGTCCGTCTAAAACCATATAGCTTTTAAGCGTCATAACTTCAATTACTTCTTGAGTCAGCTGCTGCCGCTGTCTATAAGGAATATTCCTGTTAATTAACATCCTCATGTTTTTCACCCAATTTCCATGATAATTTCCATCATATGGTGAAGTTGGCATAAAAGTTACAGGGTCTAATGTCTATTCGGCAAAAAATCAATATGTTACTATTTTCATATATATATTGTTCGAAACAGTCAGAAAATCCTTCTAGGAGTTATACATATATGACAAAAATCAAGCTGCTTGTTCTCATTATTTCGCTCTCGGCGATGTTTTCAATCTATCAATATGTTTTTGCAGATGTTCCGTCAGGCAGTCTTCTTGAAGATCATCCGCTTTCTTCTAAAGTATCGCTCTCATCCGGCTCAGCGCTTAATAAAATGGTTTACTTACCGGATCAGCCCTTTTCAGAGCAGGCTGCAGAAGATATGGTGAACCATATAAATCAAGTTCATCCTGTTATTTTGGAAAAAGCATGGCAGCACAACGTGACGATCAAACTATTTACAGGGAAGCTGACTGATGAAGAGGGCCTTGAGCATTTATCAGGACAGACTCCCCGGGGCTATTTGGCGAAATCAGATTGGGACAGGGTTCCTGGAATGACAGAAGATAACAGAGTCTTTGTCAAAATCGGCCACAGTCAATATGGCATGGGACATGGATCGGTATCGCTTGAGCTTCATGAGTTTGCACACGCCGCTGATCGGAATGTATTTTCAAACATAAGAAACAATCCTTTTTACTTGAATATATGGAAGCAGGAGGCAGGATTGCTTTTTCCGGGAAAAACATATTTTGAACGTTTTCCTGAAGAATATTTTGCAGAGATTTTTGCGATGTATTATTTGAATGAAAAAACAAGAGGTGAGCTGCGTGAAAATGCTCCGCTATCCTATCGATTTATTTCCAAACTTCACAAAACGGTAGAAAACGAGTGAAACTTCCTATACAATTATCTCTAGTATCTAAACGAAGGAAGTGTCTTTAAATGAAGCAATATTTGGATTTATGCAAGCATGTGCTCGAATCAGGATCCGTGAAAGAAGACCGGACAGGAACTGGAACAATCAGCACATTCGGATATCAAATGAGATTTGATTTAAAAGAAGGATTTCCTCTTTTGACAACGAAAAAGCTTCACTTGAAGTCAATCATACATGAACTAATCTGGTTTTTGCGGGGAGATACGAACGTAAAATACCTTCAGGAAAATGGAGTGCGCATTTGGAATGAATGGGCCGATGAAAATGGCGAGCTTGGTCCTGTTTATGGACATCAGTGGCGCTCATGGGCAGGGGCTGATGGTGAGACGGTTGACCAAATTGCAAAGCTGATTGACCAGATTAAAAACAATCCAGATTCACGCAGACTTATTGTCAGTGCATGGAATCCTGCAGATGTCGATAAAATGGCACTGCCGCCGTGTCATTGTTTTTTTCAATTTTACGTAGCTGACGGCAAGCTGTCCTGTCAGCTTTATCAGCGCTCTGCAGACGTTTTCCTTGGTGTTCCATTTAATATTGCATCCTATGCTCTGTTAACGCTGATGGTAGCCCATGTGACGGATTTAGAGCCTGGTGAGTTTGTTCATACATTTGGTGATGTGCATATTTATAAAAATCATCTTGAGCAAGTAGACCTTCAGTTAACACGCGATGTGCGAAAGCTTCCAAAAATGAAACTGAATCCTGCTGTAAAATCCATTTTTGATTTCACATATGAAGATTTCACTTTGGAAGGCTATGATCCTCATCCTCATATAAAGGGAGCGGTCAGTGTATGATTTCCATGATTGTGGCAATGGATAAAAACCAATTGATCGGGCGCAACAATGACCTTCCTTGGCGGATTCCGGCAGATCTTGCTTATTTCAAGAAGGTTACGATGGGGCATCCGATATTAATGGGAAGAAAAACGTTTGAATCAATCGGAAAACCTCTGCCCGGCAGAGAGAATATCGTCCTTACAAGAAATAAGCAGTATTCACAAGAGGGAGTCAAAGTCATTCATTCTTTGGATGAAGTGCTTGTAAATGAAGCTTATGCAGATCAAAATCTCTTTATCATCGGCGGAGCTGAAATTTTTAAAGAGTGTCTGCATTCAGCGGACAGACTGTATGTGACGAAAATAGATGAAACGTTTGAGGGAGATACTTATTTTCCTGAGTTTAAAGAAGATCAATACAAAATCATTCATCGGGAAAAAGGTCCAAAAGATGAAAAAAATCCGTATGACTATGAATTTATCGTTTATGAAAAATAGAAGATGCAATCACTGGTCTCTCGTTTGACGAGAGGCTTTTCTTACGCACAGCTGGGGGAAGAACCACATGTTGAGAATGTTATTTACCGTTATTTACGGAATTGGATTTTTAATTTACAGTTTGCCGACTTTAAAAAGGGTCAAGAAAATAGACCCAAGGCTATCTGTGCAAAAGAAAGATGAAGCCGTCCATGAGCTACCGAAAAACTGGGCAAGGTCACTCGTTCGTTCCTCCGGCTCAACTGTTAGTGTAAAAGGGGAAGAAAACATGCCGGCAGGGCCAGTCCTTATTGTCAGCAATCATCAGAGCAATTTCGATATTCCGGTGCTGATGAGTTCTCTGAAGAAGCCTGCAGGCTTTTTATCTAAAGTGGAAGTAAAAAAGATGCCGTTTCTTCCACAGTGGATGGAAGTGATGAACTGTGTGTTTGTTGACCGCAAAAACAGAAGACAGGCAGTGCTTTCTTTAAAAGATGGCGCAGAAAAATTAAAAGCAGGACATTCCCTGATTATTTTTCCGGAGGGCACAAGAAGCAAAGGAGAAGAGTTGGCCGAATTCAAAACAGGTGCCTTGCGCATGGCAGCGGGCGCAGGCGTCCCAATCGTTCCTGTTGCTATCGACGGGACCTATAATATCATGGAAAAGCACGGCGGCTGGAGGTTTAAATCTTCAAACGTCAAAGTAACAGTGTGCAAGCCATTTTTGGCAGAAGATTATACAGGGAAAGATTTAAAGAAAACGGCTGAAGAATTAAGGCTTACGATCGTAAAAAAACTCTCAGGAGGCTAAGCCTCTGAGAGTTTTTTTGTTTATCTTATATAAATGGTACATCTGGTACATAGAACAGAACACAGAAAAACATGGCTGCACTGCCGGCTAATACAAAGCCGTGCCAGATGGCGTGATGATAGGGGATTCTTCGCCATACATAGAAAACCGCTCCAATCGTATACAGCAGTCCTCCAGTGAGCAGAAGCGCAAATCCCTCAGGACTTAAAAAGGCATACAGCGGTTTAATGGCGATAATAATCAGCCAGCCCATCAAGATATAGGCGAGAGTTGATAAAATAACAAATTTCTTAACGAAAAAAATTTTCAGCACGATTCCTGCGATTGCAAGTCCCCAAACTATACCAAGCAGGGTAAAACCCAGTGTTCCCCTTAGAGGCACAAGCAGAAATGGTGTATATGTGCCTGCAATCAGCAAATAGATGGCGGAATGATCCAGAATTTCAAAAACATCCTTTGCCTTGCGGTGAGGAATGGCATGCAGCAAGGTTGAAAAGAGATATAAAAGAATCATCGTTGCGCCAAAGATTGAAAAGCTGACAATATGCCAGGCGTCACCATATTTAGAGGCAAAAATAATCAGATAAACCAATGCCGGTATACTGAGCAGGACACCGATCCCATGTGTTATCGCATTTGCAATTTCTTCTTTAATCGAGTATTCCATTTTGCGCTGCCTCCTTTTGAATTGTTTGCAGATTTTCGGTTAAGGACTGAAGAAAATCAAGGCCTTCAATGGTTATTTTCGTTCCGGCCCGTCCCCGCCCTTTTGTCACATAATCATTCTTCTCGAGAAAATCGAGTCTATGCCTTACCTGCTGAGGGGTTAGGGGATGACGTGAATTCTTGCTGCTGTCAGAGATCATTCTCCTGCTTGCAGGCTCCCCGTCTTCATTGCTTGATCGGATGGATTCCAGAATAAAATGATACTCTTGTTTATCCATAAGAGTCAGCGGCTTATCCTTTTGATTTTTAGGGTCTTTTTTCTGTTTGGCAGGCTCCTCCATCATAAACGGCTCTTTAGGAAGATCGTGCAGCTGGATGGAACGGCCATCACAGACTGTAAGTAAATAATCCATTGTATTTTTAAGTTCCAGCACATTTCCAGGCCATTGGTAGTTTGTGAGAATGTCCAATACCTTTTTATCCATGCGGATGTCCTGGCTCCGCTGTTTAATAAATGAAGCGGACAGGATTGGAATGTCGCTGCTGCGTTCGTTTAAAGACGGCAATGTCAGCTTTAATACGTTAAGATAATAGTAGAAGTCTTCCCGCAGTCTGCCTTCTTCAATTAAAGACGTTAATTGTACAGCAGATGATGCAATGATTCGGACGTCCACTGTGACGGACTTGGATGAGCCAATTTTCTGCACTTGTTTATCCTGCAGAACCCGAAGCAATTGCGCCTGAAGTCTGATGCTCAGGCTTGAAATTTCTTTTAGAAAAACAGTTCCGCCACCTGCTTCTTCAAATAGTCCTTGTTTATGATCATCCTCATTGCCGAAAAGCTCATATTCAAGGGCATCTTCTGAATATGTACTGCAGTTAATAGCCGCAAACGGCTTCTCTGACCTTTCAGACTCATGATGAATGGCGTTTGCGAACAACTGTTTACCACTTCCGGTCGGTCCTTCTATAATAATCGGCAAATTTGCTTTTGCGAGCTTTTTGGCTAGAAATTTTTTTTCAATAATAAGTGGATGCTCACCAATAATATCCTCAAAAGATACATGTTTTACGATAATTTTCAGCTCCTTGAATGTTTAATTGGGTTTATTATAACACCCAAACACAACTAAATGGAACCAATAAGATTATTTTTTTAATAAGTTTCTTTTCTTAAACTGTGTTGCTATTAGACTAAATGTTAAAAAACTTGAGTGGATTGTGGCGGATAAACTTGACTCCTGCGGGAAATAGCGCAAAATGGGAAACCCCACAGGCAACGCCGAGGAGGCACCCAGCCGGACCGCGGAAAGCAAGTTCCTCTCGCTGCAAGGAACGGACAACATTTATCATATAAAACAACAATCTATGCGAAACAGCAAAAGAAAAAAAAGAGACTAATAAGGAAAGCATCAATCCCTTTTCAATTGCTCCAATAATCTCAGAAACTGAGAGGGGTTTTCAAACTGTTCCTCTGACCAATTTTCTCTAATCCACTGAGTTAATTCATGTGCTGAATTAAAAACCTCACCGCTTGTATCCTCTTTTCTGATCATAAAACGCCCGTTGTCTTCATCTGCTACGACAAGACACGGAAGCGCTCCGCCGGCAGACTTTAGTTCGAATTCCATAAGAATAACCTCCAATGTTAAGAAATTATGAGAATTTTTTAATAAAAACTTTTAATTTCGAATATTCATGATATAATGTTCCAATTAAATCATTGATGCAGAAAGGATTTTACCGATGAAACAAATGATGAATCTTGAACCAGCCCTTCATGTGGCAGACATCTTAAAGGCGCACCATTTGTTGAAAGATGTTGTTATTCACACACCTCTTCAAAAAGATGAACGCCTTTCTGAAAAATATGAGTGCAATGTTTATTTGAAAAGGGAAGATCTTCAGATTGTCCGTTCTTTCAAGTTGAGAGGCGCCTATAACAAAATTAAACAGCTGACGAAAGAAGAAACCGTTAATGGTATTGTTTGTGCCAGCGCCGGGAATCATGCGCAGGGTGTGGCCTATTCCTGCAAGCAACTGAATATCCACGGCAAAATCTTTATGCCATCCACAACCCCAAGGCAAAAAGTTTCTCAGGTAGAGCTTTTCGGACGAGGACATGTAGAAATCATTCTAACGGGCGATACATTTGATGATTCATACAAAAAGGCAAGAGAATGCAGTGAATCCGAGGAAAGGGCCTTTATTCATCCATTTGATGATTTAGAGGTTATCGCGGGGCAGGGAACGATTGCGATTGAAATTTTGAATGACTGCGATGCAGAGCTTGATTACGTGTTTGCAAGTATTGGGGGAGGCGGACTGATTTCAGGCATCGGAACTTATTTTAAACAAGTTTCCCCAGGCACAAAGATCATTGGCGTCGAACCTGAGGGCGCCCCGTCGTTTGCGGAATCGATTACAGCAGGCGAAGTAGTAGAGCTCGACAATATTGATAAATTTGTGGACGGAGCAGCAGTGAAGAGGATTGGAGATCACAATTTTTCAATCTGCAGACAGACAGTGGATGATCATATCCTTGTACCAGAGGGAAAAGTTTGCACCACCATTTTAAGCCTGTACAATGAGAATGCAATTGTTGCCGAGCCTGCAGGTGCTCTTCCAATCGCAGCACTTGATTTTTATAGAGACGAAATCAAGGGTAAAAATATTGTCTGCATTGTGAGCGGAGGAAATAATGACATAGGCCGTATGCAGGAAATGAAAGAGCGCTCGCTGATGTACGAAGGCCTGCAGCACTATTTTATTGTGAATTTTCCGCAGCGTGCAGGCGCCCTAAGAGAATTTCTCGATGAAGTGCTTGGCCCGAACGATGACATTTCCAGATTTGAATATACGAAAAAGAATAATCGCGACAGCGGTCCTGCATTTGTCGGAATTGAGCTCAAAAACAAAGAGGACTACACGGGCTTGCTGAATAGAATGCAGCGAAAAGGTTTTCCATTTACTGAAGTAAAAAAAGACAGCAGTCTATTTCATCTTTTCATCTAACTTAAGATAAAATTTTAGCCGTGGGTGACACAATTAGACAGACTTCTGCATATGGTTGGGTTATAATATAAGAAACGGGTGAAAAAGAGGATTGATAACTTGTTATTCAAGAGCCTAGAGTTCAAGCTGTTAAATGGACATAAGGTAAAAATCACAGATATTCCAGTATTGGAGGAAGATAATCAATACCGATTTCTCGTTCAAATCCGCCTGCAGACCTTTTTATCAAAAATCACCTCACAGAAGCATCCAAATGGTGTCTATTCGTTCAGGGATTACTTAAAAAAATCAATAAAGTGGCCAGATTATGAAGCCATTTATCAACCAGTCATTTTAAAACATAACGCATAGCACGCAGGAAGACCGCATAAACAATGGCGGTCTTTTCTTTGTTTAAATGAGAATAAAATATCCATTTTATTTAAAAGCTAAAAATGGGTTTTCTATAAGAATTGAAAGCAAATAAGATTGAAACATCTTTAATTGAGGGTATAATACAAAATAGTTAGTTAGATTAATAGGGAAGTGATACCGTTGACAAAGGTTAAAATTGTGACTGACTCCACAGGAGATCTTAGTCATGAGATGATTGAAAAATACGATATTAAAGTAGTTCCGCTGACGATCGTCATCGACAATGAGTCGTACCTTGACCGTGTGGATATAGAACCGGAAGAATTCATTAAAAAGATGAAAGATGCGGACGAGCTTCCGAAAAGCTCGCAGCCGCCAGCTGGAAAGTTTGCAGAAGTGTATGATGAACTAGGTGCAGACGGCAGCAGTATTATTTCTATACATATGACAGGGGGCATGAGCGGCACCGTTCGTTCAGCCGAAAGTGCAGCGGGTATGACTGATGCGGATGTTACGGTCATCGACTCCATGTTTATCTCAAGAGCACTTGCTTTTCAAGTGATTGAAGCCGCAAAAATGGCCCAGGCGGGTGCCTCCAAACAGGAAATCCTCGACAGGATTGAACACATCCGCAAAAACAGCCAGCTTTTCGTCACGGTTGATACGCTTGATAACCTTGTTAAAGGCGGAAGAATTGGCAGAGGAAAAGCGATGATTGGCTCCCTTCTTAATATCAAACCGATTGCGTCACTTGCGGATGGTGTCTACACACCTGTTACAAAAGTGCGCAGCCACTCACAAATTGTGAAATTTCTGGCCAAGCAGTTTGCAGAAGATGTGAAAAACAAAACAGTAAAAGCGGTTGGCATTGCGCATGCAGATTCCCTGGCGCTTGCAACAAATCTGAAAAATGCCCTGCTTGAAATGAATGCAGACTACCCGATTGATATTTGCTATACAACACCTGTAATTTCAACACATACAGGTCCAGGTGCTATAGGATTTATGTATTTTGCAGAATAGGATTGAAAAACGCATGGAGAAATCCATGTGTTTTTTTTAAAGCGTCTTTTTTGAAATCGAAGGAAATATAACCGAAATCATGGAATTAATTTTGAATGTACGGAATAAAGAGTAGCCGGGGAGTTTCGGTACCATCACCTTATTATGAAATAATTGCAGAAAATTGAAACTTTTTAACGTGGATCCTGTATATATTATTAAAAAGAATCTTATAAAGCAGGCAGGAAGAACTAATGTTATTTCCTTTCTGCTTTTTTCTATAGGGTCTTTTCATAACTTTGTTATTTTTAGACTCCATGTTACAAACAATAAGTGGAGCGGAAAGGAACGGACAACATTAATATTCCAAAACAATAATTATGCGAAAACAGACTTTCTGGACAGCCCCGTTTTTTTTTTGCTTAAACCTCAGGTACCTTCGTTTCTGTTGGTTCAGCGTAACCCTCTTTATACTGCTCATCAATCATATCGCGGACATCTTTCATTGACATGCCTTTTTCATGTTCAATTATAGCTTTTGCTGCAATTTCAAGGCACACACCGCATTTTGTACCGTGATCATCCCAGATGATGGCTCCGTTTTCTTTGCGTTCTTTAATAAAACAATTTCCATTATCTTTGTGTCCGGCTGATTCACCGCACCCGCAGTAGCATGGCATGTAGCTTAATAGCTCTTCATGCTCGGCAGCTGCCTTATACAGGGTTTTGATTTCATCAGGCTGTTCATTAAGAAAGGAGGGGAGGACAGATGCTGATTTCGTTTCTTCCTGAATATCCCCATTATTATTAAAGGAAGCGTGGCCGCCGTGTTCGTGTTTTTCTTCACTGCTGCCGGTTTCCTGACATCCTGTAAGTAAAACAGAACCTGCCAAAAATGCTGTCATGACGAATTGAACGCTTATTTTCAAAGGAATTCACCTGCTTTAGTTAGATACTCATACTCTATCATATCTGACCGCTTCAACAATTGAACAATTTATGAATTCCCATCACATATAGATATAAAAAGGGGTGTGGGGATGGCTGCTAAAAAGGTTCTGTTCTTTGGTGATTTCGGCGTGGATGATATCGTTGCTTTGATGTACAGCTATTATGATGATGAAACAGAAGTGATTGGCATTGTTGCGGATTATGGAAATGTATCCAAGCAGACAGCCATAAACAGCGCACGATACTTTACAATGCTTACGAAGACAAGCAATATTCCAATTATCGGCGGGGCAGCAAGACCGCTTACTGGTGAAAATCCTGTTTACTATCCTGAGGTGCATGGTGAACAGGGGCTGGGTCCGATTGTTCCTGAGATTGAAGCTTCCCAAGGTGATTTTGAAAATTTTGAGCTGATCCGCAGCCTTATCATTCAGTACAATTATGATGTAACCATTGTAAATGTTGGCCGCTTGACATCTCTTGCCACTGCTTTTGTTTTATTTCCGACAGTGCTTGGGAAGGTTAAAAGGATTTTTGTCATGGGAGGGGCCTTTCTTTATCCGGGAAATGTATCACCGGTTGCCGAAGCAAATTTTTACGGCGATCCAGCTGCAGCAAATTTGGTGATGACCATCGCAAAACGAGTCACCATTTTTCCGCTGAACGTCACCAATTATGCGATCATACCTGATGAGGTGATTAGCGATTTAGACCAGTTTTATCAGGAAAACAACGATAAAGTGGGAAAACTTCTTAAACCGATGATTGATTTTTATACAAATTTTTATAAAAAAAATACGCCGGAAATTGCGGGAGGACCTCTCCATGACCTGCTGACTCTTTGGGCTGCAGTGAGAGAAAATCAAATCACATTTGTAGAAAAACCTGTGAAAATTATCCTTGAATCTGAATTTGCGAGGGGGCAGAGTATAGCAGACTTCAGACCTTATAAAACACTTGCTGATTACCCCATTCACCGAATTGCGGTTAAATTTAATTATGACGCTTTTCTGGCTGATTTTATAAAGGTCATGAAGGGCGGATAAATGTGTCGATCTGTTGAACGGTGAAACCACTTTCAAGCATATGCTTCCCATTCCTTTAATGTTTTGTTAAACTTTTCATATTGGATTAAAAGGAAAGGTGACACCTTCAATGAAAAAACACTACATACTATTATTTGTACTGGCTATTACTCTTTTAACAGGATGCGGATCAAGCGGAATTAAAGGTGCGCTTAATTATGAAATTGATGATTTTTCCTACATAAATCAGGATGGGAAAACGGTCGGTTTAACTGACCTAAAAGGGGAAGTATGGATAGCTAATTTTATTTTTACAAGCTGTGATACGGTTTGCCCGCCAATGACAGCGCATATGACAGAATTGCAGAAACAGCTGAAAGATGAGGGATTAGATGTGCGTCTAGTATCCTTCAGTGTAGATCCCGAGGTTGACACGCCTGAAAAATTAAAGGAATTTGCAGGCAGATACCCTTTATCTTTTGAAAATTGGGATTTTCTGACTGGGTATTCTCAGAAGGAAATCGACAATTTTGCTAAAAGCAGCTTCAAAACAATCGTTCAGAAGCCTGAAGGACAGGATCAAGTCATTCACGGCACGCTGTTTTATTTAATTGATCAGAACGGCAAGGTTATGAAAGACTATGATGGAGTAGAAAATGTAGCTTATGATGAAATTATTGAAGATGTAAAAAAAATAAAATGATAAAAAAATCCGCTGCTTGCGGATTTTTTTATGTCTCGCGAATGAAAAGTTCAGCAATATTAAACCACTCGTTTTTCGCTGTAACTGTACGCAATTACATGATATAATCATAGGCTAAAACAACGGTGAAAGGGGATGATGATGATTCGAAGCCTGTTTATTTTGTTTTTGGGATTATTGATGCTGTTCTCCGGCTGTGATGCTTTATCAGGAAAACCTGCTGATGTGGCTTCAAAACCGGTTAATAATAGAGAGTATCTGATGAAGGAACCCATCCCCAAAAACTTTGTTCCCAGTAATTTAAATGTAGTTGCTATAGGGGATTCATTAACAGCTGGAGTAGGCGATGCCGATAATAACGGCGGCTATGTCGGCGATGTCAGTGATCTGCTGCAGCGGGAAGAAAACATTTCGTCTGTTGATGTGTCTAATTTTGGAGTAAGAGGTCATAAAACGACCGATTTAATAAAAGTTCTGGGGAAAGAAAAAGTCATTGAAAAATTGAGAGATGCCGACATCATTTTGATGACCATCGGCGGAAATGATATTATGAAGGTTACACGCAATCATATTATGAATCTTGAACTTGAACCATACCGCAAGGAACAGCCTCTGTTTGAAAAACGGTTTAAAAAAATCATGGATACAGTCCGAACAGCAAATCCTGATGCAGTCATCGTTTATACAGGCTTATATAACCCTTTTAAATTTATGCTTCCTGAGCTCAGTGAAATTGATACGATTGTGGAAGAATGGAACCAGGCTTCAAATCGTATTATTATGAAAGACGGCAACGCCATATTCGTTCCGACGGAAGACCTTTTTTCTTCTAAATCGGTTGGGAAACTTCTTTATATTGATGAGTTTCATCCGAGTGAAACAGGGTATTCATTAATAGCAGACAGGGTATATTCAAGTCTCTCAGACTAGATTTAAAAAGATTGGATGATTACTGAATGAGAAAATGGAAAATAGCCTTTATTGTTTTACTCAGCTTAAACCTTATCTTTCTGCTCTTTCTTATCGTATCGCCGTTTTTGCCTGCTGAACGGCCGAAAACGGAGACTGCGGAGCTGACACGCTCAGATACAATTCCTTTTACTGTGAGTTCCTCTAAAAAAGATCTCAATATGCTTATTAATTATTACCTGGTTAAAGAAGCAAAAGCAAAAGAGCTGAATTATCGGGTTGAGCTTGAAGAAGAAGTGAATTTATACGGAACCGTAAAAGCCTTCAATAAAGACGTTGATCTTACTCTTTCCTTTGATCCCAAAGTGAAAGAAGACGGCAACATGCTGCTGAAGGTGAAGCGATTATCTATTGGCCGCCTGCCAATACCAGTACCATACGTCATGAGCTATATTAAAAAGACTTATCCATTGCCGGATTATGTGTACATTGATCCGAAGAATGAAAGCATTGATGTTCAAATTACGGAGCTTAAATTTAAAAACAACCTCCGCGCAAAAGCGGAATCATTTGATCTGAAAAATGATGATATTAAATTCAAACTTTATGTTCCGATGGATATTCAAAATTGAGCACGTTTAAAACACCATATTCTTCTGTGAATATGGTGTTTTATTTTTCCTGAAAATGATTCAAAAGACACCGTACCCAAAATATCCGGCCTCAAAAATGATTGATCATGGGAACTTCGTTTTCCAAGCAAACCTTTTCACAATGGCGTTCATTTAAAAGATAGGAAATAAGTCATATATTCAGTGATTTCAGCAGGTTTATTCAGAGTAGATGGATCAAAATGAAGCATGTATACTAGGAAAAGATTTAGTCGAAATTAGGCGGTTTAGGACCTGCTGGCAAAGGAGGCAGCCCTCATGAAATGTCATTATTGCGGTGAAAAAGAGATTGAAAAATTCTCAAACTACTGTCCGCATTGCGGAAAAAGATTATTTATGGATGACAGAGAACGGAAACACTATCGTTTATCTAAACGCTCATTATACATACTTCCAGCGGCAAGCTTAGCTTTGGTAACAGGTCTATTATTTGCTGCAAACGAACTCGAAGCTGCGAAAAATGAAAAAGTAGTCACGCTTCAAAAAAAGACGGAGCAAGCAGCTTTAGCAGGGGAATACAGGAAAGCCCTTCATTATGCTGAACAGGGCATCGAAATAAGAAATGATTATGATGTTCTGAAACAGGAAAAAGAGCTGATCGTGCAGATGCAAGGTTATCAACAGGATTTAGAACAAATAAAAAAGCATATTCAAAATAGCAACTACGAGAAAGCCTCTAAAGAGATTGATCTTTTAACGAGAATCATCAGCGGGCATTCATCCCCGCTATACAGCCTGCTGCAGTCTGAACTCATCAAAGCAGATATGAATGTAACGGTTGGAGAAATCAAAGAACAAATAAATGAACTGAATTCAATCGAACAGCTGGCTGAAAAACTCAAAGAAATTACTGTACTTGACGCAGCTGAAGCGGACATTGTGAAAAATCAAATCAAATCCAAAATGGTCATGATCGGGTCATCGAATGCAGAAGAAGATTTATCTCAAAAGCAATTCAACTCAGCCATAGTAACAGTGGATAAAGTATTGCAGTATGATGGGGACAATGAAAAGCTTTTATCACTAAAAGATAAAATTATTTCTGAGAAAACGGCATTCGAACAAGCTGAACAAAAAAGAATTGAGAAAGCAGTTACAGCGGCTAAAGAAGAAAAAAGGCTAAAAGAAGAGACAGTAAAGGTACAAGAAACGAAAGTGACAGTTGATGAATTTGGAGATGCAAAAACTGCTGGAAAAATAAAAAACATCTCTAAATCTGCGATTCACTCTATAACCGTACAATTCACCGTTTCAACAAAAGAGGGGCAAGAGATTGAAAGAGGCAAAACAAACGTCTATCCTAATGAATTGAAGCCTGGAAAAGAAGCAGAATTTGAACACATTACATATGGCGTCAATGAAGAAGTTACATTTACGATTGAAAATATTTCATGGTACCAAAGCTAATTGTTTTTTAAACAATATTGAAATGTATCAAAGAAAGGCAGGATTATGAAAAAAAACTGGCTGATCAGCATTACAATGTCTATTCTAATTATCACAGCAGGGATTTTAGGCTTCTTGCACATTCAGAAATCTGCAGCAGAAGATGTTTTTGCTGAATCTGAAATACTCCATGAAAATAAGGATAATCAGGAGGAGACTGAACTTGATTTAAAAGAAATCATCAGAGAAGCTCAAAAAAAGGTTGTCATGGTAGAGCTTGAAGATGGAACAGTGGGCTCCGGGTTTCTCTATAACAATAAGGGAGACATTATCACAAACGCGCATGTCGTCGCAGGTGTCAAAGATGTTAAAGTCAGAACCACGGATGCAAAAGGATTTGACGGGAAAGTGATTGGCATCAGCACTGAGACAGATGTTGCATTAGTGAGAGCAGAGGGATTAAAGAATCAGGAGCCTTTGCAAGTATCGAAGGATCATGATGCAGAGCTTGGGCAGGAAATATTGGCGCTTGGAAGTCCGCTTGGGTTTCAGAATACGGTTACTACAGGGATTATCAGTGGAACAAATCGTGATTTTGACCTGCCGCCCTACAAGTATTCAGGAGTCCATCAAATTTCTGCCCCTATTGCACCCGGAAACAGCGGGGGGCCACTTTTAGATAGGAAAAATGGACAAGTCATCGGAATGAATTCTGCCAGAATGGAAGAAGGAGAGATCGGATTCAGCATACCTATAGAAGATATCCTCCCTCTAGCAGAAAGCTGGTCTCAAAATCCGATGAAATCTCTTCCTGCTAATCTGGGTCTTGACGATTCAGAGAAAATCAGTGAAAATAAAAAGTTAGAAACAGCTGATTATTTAATCAGCTACTACATAGAAAGCCTTGACTTCCAAGACTATGTAACGGCCTATTCATTAATAGGGAGCAGCTGGCAGTCTGAAATGTCATATGAAGCCTTCAGAAATCAGTATAAAGATCAATTATCTATTAAAATAAAGGATCTCAAAACGGAAAAAAAAGGTGAAAAGATTCTAGTAAATGCAGACATTATCACTGAGGTAAAACAAAACGGCAAAAAAGCTGAGCAGAAATATAGAGCTTCTTATACAGTGGCATATGAAAATGAACAGGCCAAGATTATCGAAGAAAAGAAAAACTGAAGAGGTGATGTGAATGAAAGACGTATTTATGCTATTTAGTGTGGCAGGTTTGTTGATTTCCATGTACTTTGGCGGAATTGCTTATTTTGCGTATGTAGAGGAAAAAACGGATGAAGTATTTATGAATGTTTCTTATTGCGCGGTATTTTTGAGTGCAGCCGTTTATTCTCTTCATTTAAAAGATGAAAAGAAAAGACAGAAAAACAGTTGATATATTGCAAAGAGGAGGCGGGATGCCTCCTTTTTGTATACCATTTTATTATTGGCCTTCTTCAGTTTCTTCTTCAGCGCCATCTTCTTCAGGTGCTTCTTCTGTTGTTGTTTCTTCTTCAGTACCCTCTTC
The DNA here is from genome assembly GCF_009674765.1 of Metabacillus idriensis. Lineage (GTDB taxonomy): Bacteria > Bacillota > Bacilli > Bacillales > Bacillaceae > Bacillus_P > Bacillus_P idriensis. Next base: position 151,442 of record NZ_WKKF01000006.1, read on the forward strand.
AGTAGTTTCTTCTTCTGTACCTTCTGTTTCTTCCATGTTGTCTTCTTCAGGTGCATCCGTTTCTGTGTCGTTACAAGCAGTCATTAATGAAATTGCCAATAAAGAAGCCCCAACTTTTAATAGCATATCTTTTTTCATTTTCTTTTTCCTCCCTTGTAACCTATCTGAATGAGATTTTTTAACCTGCATGTCTGCTGGTCAAACTCATCATAATCGATTTTTGGAGGGAAAATGTCATTTTTACGAAAACCGAACATGCTTTTTACATTAGCTTATTAATTTTACAATTTGTTAAAAATTAGCTGCTTTATCCAATGGCTGTCAAAACTTCCAGCTGAGGAGTGCCATTTGCAAATCCAACAGCAAAAATCGTATAGGATGTATCTGCTTTAAATTGGACTTTTGGAACCGTCAGGACGACATTATCTGTTCCGGCCACACGAACTTCCAAATCCACTTTTCCCGGAGTCACTTTTATGTTTTTGGTCGCTTCGAGGAATGGAACATCTTTAAAGAGGATGTCGCCATTTTTAACAGCAATGTCAACTGAAGGAGCATCAGGAGATAAGTGGACAAATTTCACACTGGCTTCTCCTGCAGGCACGAACGTTCGGTCAACAAATGGAATCAGTCTTAAGGAAGAGAGGTTTCCTGCAGCTGCAATCGTGTATGTGATCCCTGGAAGAAGCATATACATGTCAGACAGAACAGGGCGGTTTGTTGTTCCGGCAGCATATATATCCACCCGGTATTGACCAGCCGGCAATTGGAGATAGTCGCTGATTTCCTTGTATTTCACATTTTGCAGGGTCAGTTTCCCGTTAACGTAAATATCCACAGCCGGTGCGTCAGGCGATGCATGAATCACTCTGACTCTTGACATTCCGGGCTCCAATTGAGTCTGCGGCAAACGCGGTGCCTGGTATTGCATGCTGTAGATCCATTTTTGCATCGCATTTAAATGTTTCTGATAATACATGACATGCTTTTGAGGATCGCTGTACTTGTAAAATTGCGCAAGCATATCGTACATCATGGCTTTTTCAGCATATTTATTCATCTCATTCATATTAGCGCACTCCCATCTATTCATTCGTCATTAACATATGAGAGGGGATGGGTGAATGTCACAAGTTTTTCATTTGAAATAATCCATGTTTTAACAAACAGCAAGTAGGGTACGTTACTCTTGAGGTCTAAATCTGGAGGAATTGAAAATGGAGCATTATGATCAAAACGTTGGAGAAGTCACACTTTCTTATTCAGATGAGGGAGCCGGACATTGTATAGTTTTGCTGCACGGCTTTTGCGGGAGCCGCGAATACTTTCAAAAAATCATTCCGGAACTGTCGAAAAAATATCGCGTGATTGCTGTAGACTTAAGAGGTCATGGACATTCAAGCACAGCCAAAGGTGATTACAGGATTGAACACATGGCAGATGATCTTGCAAAATTGATTCAAGTTCTCGAAATTGAAAAAGTGACCATGATCGGCCACTCACTGGGATGATATGTAACCCTTGCTTTTGCAAACAGGTTCTCAGATATGCTCCACTCATTCTCGCTTCTGCATTCAACTGCACTTCCTGATGATGAAGGCGGAAAAGCTAATCGCGTAAAGGGTATCAAGCGAATTGAGCAAGAAGGAATAGAAGGATTTATTGAAGATTTAATTCCAAAGCTATTTGCGCCCGGAAATTTAGAGAAATTAAAGGGTGAAGTGGAGTCAGCAAAACAAATCGGCTTTAAAACCTCTGAGTACGGAGCAATTGGAGCATTAGAGGCAATGAAAAACCGGGCTGATCTGCAAGAGGTCCTTAAAAAAGAAGAACTGCCCATTCTGCTTATAGCAGGCAGAGATGATCAAATTATCCCTGCGGAAAAAACCTTTTTACATAAAGGAAATCATATTACTGAACGTGTGCTTGAAAACAGCGGACATATGGGGATGCTTGAGGAACCTGGACAATTAACGGAAATCATCTTTGAATTCCTCGGGAAAAACGGCAAGCAATAAACGATTAAAACGGGTGCTAAATTGATGTTTAAATTAGTACCTGTTTTTTGTGTTTTTTTAAAGACTTAATGCTTTTTGGGGTGGTGAAGTTTTATGGATTAGCTGTATGACGTTTGGGGTACTTGCTGGACTTTTTGAGTATTTTAGAGAGACCTAAACCAGATGGAACAAGTATGGGTACTCAAGTGCGCTATTTGATTCCCCAAAAACCGGGAGAAAGCAAAATTGAGGAATCAAACACCTACTATGATTCCACAAAACCGGGAGAAAGCAAAATTAAGGAATCAAACAGCCACTTTGATTCCCAAAAGCCGGAAGAAAGCAAAATTGAGGAATCAAACAGCCACTTTGATTCCCCAAAAACCGGGAGAAAGCAAAATTGAGGAATCAAACAGCTACTTTGATTCCCCAAAAACCGGGAGAAAGCAAAATTGAGGAATCAAACAGCCACTATGATTCCCCATAAACCATGAGAAAGCAAAATTGAGGAATCAAACAGCCACTTTGATTAAACAAAATTGAGGAATCAAACAGCCACTATGATTCCCCAAAAGCCGGAAGAAAACAAAATTGAGGAATCAAACAGCTACTTTGATTCCCCAGAATCCAGAAAACAGCCAGATTAAGTACTTAGTCGAACTCTATGATTGAAGTTGTCTTTGTCGCTACCAAGAAAAAAGTTAATAAAATAAAAAAACGCCTAGGATCACTAAGCGTTTTCTACTGGTTTATTATATGAATTTTTTTCTTCAAATAAATCTAAGAATTTTGATTCAATTGGGCAAGTTTCACAAACGTGAGTTCATCTTCAATTAATCCGCACGCGCCGCATTGCACTTTGTAATGCGGGCCTTTATAGGCTATATGAAAAGGATCGAGTGCTTCTTGAGAAAATTCCTGAACAACGCTTCCGGTTTGAGGATCAAGCTTGACGGACTTTGGCGTCTGTTCGATTAAATTAAACCTGGTTCGATTTGTCTTGCAGTTTGGACACAGATAAGGTGCAGTCATAGAGAAACCTCCTCTCATTATAGGGGTATTTTTTCCATAACAAGGGAGGATTATGTATTTGCTTCTTTATTTGGACCGGTCGAGCTTTCCGAAAAGCTGGATCAGCTGATAAAGTTCTTCATCTGTATAGCACTGAAAACGCTTTGAAAAAAATTCCGTTTTCTTACTTTCAAATTCTGTTAAGACAAGATGGCCTTGATCAGTCAGTTCGATTACGGTGATGCGGCGGTCATTAGGGGACCTTTTTCTTGTAATAAGGTCTTTGGCAAACAAAGAATCCGTTACAGTAGTAATATGACTTGCTGAAACATCCAGCTCTTTTGCCAAAACACTTGAATTTAACGGACCGTTATCTTTTAAGCTTTTAAGAACAATAAATTCGTTTCGCGACAAGACATTGCTAAGAACCTGGTTAATTTCATTTCTGAGCTGCCGAACGATATTCCTCATTAAAGATTCCATTTCATACATCATTTGTTCACGATTTTCCACTATTAAACCTCCTGGGCACACCAATAGAGAACAGAATCGTTCATCTACTTAAATATTCATTAAATGTAATGAAACAATCATAGATTGTCAAGAACAACTGAGGAAGAGAGCAGAATTCTGGGAATTAAAGCTGGAAATGATATAATTGGAACATAGATTCACAGAGGAGGAAATAAGATGACTGAGAAAAAAACAGAACTTGCTGCGTTTGCAGGAGGCTGCTTCTGGTGCATGGTCCAGCCGTTTGATGAACTTCCGGGCATCATAAGCGTAACTTCAGGCTACACTGGCGGACATAAAGAAAATCCAACCTATGAAGAAGTATGCAGCGAGACAACCGGCCACTACGAGGCTGTTCAAATTGCATTCAATCCGGATATTTTTCCATACGAGAGGCTGCTTGAGCTTTTCTGGCAGCAGATAGATCCGACAGATGCCGGCGGTCAATTTTACGATCGCGGAGATTCCTACCGCACAGCCATCTTCTTCCATAATGAAAAGCAGCAGCAGCTTGCGGAGGAATCCAAGAAAAAGCTTGAAGAAAGCGGTCGCTTCAAAAAGCCGATTGTGACTGAAATCCTGCCTGCCAAACCGTTTTACGAAGCGGAAGACTATCACCAGCAATATTACCAAAAAAGTCCTGTGAGATATAATCAGTACCGCAAAGGCTCCGGCCGCGATGCTTTCATTAAAGATCATTGGGATAAAAACAACCTAAAAGAAAAATTAACGCCCATTCAGTACGAAGTCACTCAAAACAATGGTACGGAACGTCCATTTCAAAATGAGTATTACGACCATGAGCAGGACGGCATTTATGTAGATATCGTTTCCGGAAAACCGCTTTTCAGCTCAACAGACAAATACGATGCAGGCTGCGGATGGCCAAGCTTTACTCAGCCAATTACAGAACATGAAGTTGTAGAGAAAAAAGATTTTTCACATTTCATGATCCGGACAGAAGTCAGAAGCAAATCAGCTGATTCGCATCTCGGACACGTGTTTAACGATGGACCGGGGCCAAACGGACTCAGATACTGCATTAACTCTGCAGCGCTCCGATTTGTGCCAAAAGACGACCTTGAAAAAGAAGGATACGGAAAATATTTGGTTCTATTTCAATAACAATGTAAGAGGACAGTCTGCGGACTGTCCTCATTTTTTTGGGGATGTGAATTAGCGAAAACAAAAAAGACAGCCTTGAAGCTGTCTTTTAAGATGTTTCTTTAAGTTTTGCGCTGACTACCAGCCGCTCAAGATGCGTCTTTTTCGTGCGGTCAAACGTCCCCGTACAAGTGATTAAATTCAGCTTCTTCTCCTGACTGAATCCAAAGATAGAAGGCAGTGGAGCATCATCATACGGGTAGGCTTTTTTATCCTGTACAACAAATGTTAACTCTTCACCATCTTTGCCGTAAACGATAACTTCTTCTTCGGGTTCGATGTCTTTTAAGCGGAAAAAAACAGCGGGTCCGGTTTTGTTGTCAACGTGGCCGGCGATGACTGAGTTTCCATTTTCACCTGGAAGGGCTCCGTTTTCATACCAGGCTGTAAGCTTGTCATCGGAAGGGAGCTCCATCGTCCCATCATCAGTCAGACCGACAGATTCGACGTTTGCTTCAATGTCTAAGGATGGGACAGCGATTTGTACAGGAATGATTCCTTTTTCAGAAGACTGTGTAATGTCCGGCTGAAAGCTTGCTGTCGCCGGCGCTTGTTCAGTTCGTTTTTCTATCTTTACTGGAATGACTTCCTCAACGGTTGCACATCCGGCCAAAAGCAAGAACAGGGCAGCGATTTTAATGGCTGGTTGCTTTTTTCTTGTAGCCATATACCATCAGAGCACCTAGTCCAAGAATAGATACTGCTGCGATTGAAAGATAGTTAGTTGTATCAGCAGCGGATGTCCCGCCCATGCCGGTTTTAGGCATTTCAGAAGGCATCATTGCAGGATCGGCAAGGACAAGCGCTTCTAAAGCAGGCTCTCCGCCAGCAAACCCAACTGCGATAACTGTATAAGCCATATTAGGTTTCAGTTCTGTTCCAGCAAGATCCAGGACAACATCTTCAGTTCCGGCACCTTTTACCTCTAAGTCATATAATCCAGGGTCAACTTCGATGTAGTCCGTTACACCTTTAAATTCTGCTCCAGGGAATAGCACGTCTCCGCCTTTAACTGCTACATCAACAGCAGGCGCATCAGGTGATAAGTGTGCAACACGCACTTTCGCTTTTCCTTCTGTGACCATGTTGTCATCGTTTAATACTTTTAATTCTAGTGAATCAAGCTTGTTAATGGCTGCAGCTGTATAATCCTTGCCTGCTTCTACTGTTAAATCTGCTGAGATAACAGGCTCTCCGTCAGCAACTGTGCCTGCTGCAAAAATTTCGACTTTATGATCGCCTGCAGGAACCATCATGTAATCTGTTGCTGCCTTAAACTCTGCGCCTTCAACAACTGTTTTTCCGTCAACAACAACATCAACTGCCGGTGCATCTGGAGAAGCATGTACAATTCTGACCATTGCATCATCTTCAGCTGCATAAACTCCTGTACCCAAAGCCAAAAGTAAAACCATTGCTGCCATCATTGAAAAGATCTTTTTCATTTTCCAACTCCTCTTTTAAATTGTTGGACATGAGTCCTTGTATTAAATGTAAACAAAAGTTGTACAAAGTGTATACAGTTAGAGTGTGCCGAATGTGCTCCTAAATTTTTCTCTGAAAAATCATCCTTTTCTGATAGAATCATAGGAATTTGATATAATCTTATAAACGACTTCACGAGGAGAGGATCACTGTGGCAATTAAAGGATTTGAACATGTAGGGATACAAGTAGCAAATATAGAGAAATCGATTGAGTTCTATCAAACTGTTGCAGGGCTTGAGCTGATGGACCGATTTTTACATACAGATGGAAAAATGAAGCTTGCTTTTTTAGGAGTAAATGATTCCATAATCGTTGAATTAATTGAAGGGTACAATCCGAATCTTCCTGCAGAAGGAAAAGTCCATCACGTTGCTTTTAAGGTAAGCAATATTGAATCAGAAAAAGAAAGACTTCGCGGTCTAGGAGCCGAATTTATATATGACGAAATTACAACTTTGCCAAATGGAGCGAAATATCTTTTCTTTAAAGGTCCAGACGGTGAATGGATTGAGTATTTCGAACCGATGAATGGCTAGCATGATGAATTTTTCAAAAGAGCTGGATACAGCAGAAGAAGAGTATCTGCAATTATTTTGCCGTGTGAAAGATACCGCGCTTTATAAAGCTTTCAGGGATGATGCTCTGAAAGGGATGTACAGCCATCACTTTGCAAAAATGACGACTCCTTATCATCCCATTCTTTTAAGAGAAGTGCTCACAGCTTCAAGACAAGCTCTAAATCGCAGTTTCATTCATGTTAAGCTGCCTTTTAATGCAAGGGTAGATAAAAAAATGCTGTCCTATTTAACATCAGAAGACTATTTTTGTGATCTGGATTTGTATTATTACCACGATCTAAAACAAGTGGAAACGTGCGGCAATATTATCACAAAGCTTGGCGAGGGTGATGCTCTTCAAGATGCGTGCCGTGCAATGGAGCTTTATGATGCAAGACATATCAGCGCATCATTTGCAAAAAACAAAATGAAGCGGAAAAAGCCATTTTATCTTTCGAAAGAAATACGGCTTTACGTCTGTTATGAAGATGGAGTGCCTATCGGCAGCGCAGAGCTTTACATCTCGCCTGTCACAAACATTGCGAAAATTGAAGAGGTTGCGATTTTAGATGAGTATCAGCGCAAGGGATACGGCTCATCTTTTATGAAATGTCTCTTGAAAGAAGCCAAGCATCTCGGAGCGGCTTGTGCATACCTCATTACCGTCAATGAAGCATCATCCAGAGCTTTTTATGAAAAGCTGGGATTTGTAAAAGTTTTAGAGCAAGAGAACATTTTTAAGAATTTGATTTAAAGATCTTTTTTTCTTTTTTCAGGAAATGGGCGAATGCACATACGAGACAACCACCTACCTCATAAAGTAAGACTGTAAAGAAAATCAAAAATGAAGAGGTGTTTGTTCATGTACGGTTATGACTGCGGATGTTCTTATCCTTCTTACCCTGTTCAATGTGGCGGGTATGGAAGCAGCTTTGTATTGATTGTTGTCTTGTTTATTTTGTTAATTATTGTTGGTTCAGCTTACATTTGCTAGTTAAAAGCAGAAAGCCTCCTATTTGGGGGCTTTTTTCTTTGTCTAAGGCTGTTTTCGCATAGATTGTTGTTTTTCATGATAAATGTTGTCCGTTCCTTGCAGCGAGAGGAACTTGCTTTCCGCGGGGAGCATGGGAGCCTCCTCGGCGCCTGCCTGTGGGGTCTCCCATTTTGCTCTATTTCCCGCAGGAGTCAAGTTTATCCTCTGCAATCCACTCAAGTTTTTTAACATTTAGTCTAATAGCAACAATATTTACGAAACGAGCCTTGTCTAAAAAGTCCAGGATACACTTTGGTATAATAGAAGTGCAAAATTATAAAATGAAGTGAATAAATATAGGAATTAATTCCCCATTTTGTGTTTTAATAGGAAAAATTTGAAATAAAATTGCTATTCACTTGTCGAACTGTTATGATGAAGAAGAATTATTTTTGTTCGCAGTACAAGTTTCAAAAAGCTTACGTCTTGATTGAAATGAACATGAACAAGAATAGTAATACATTGTGTGTTTACACACTAGGAGGCAACATAACATGGAACAAGGTAAAGTAAAATGGTTTAACTCAGAAAAAGGTTTTGGATTCATCGAAGTTGAAGGTGGAGAAGATGTATTCGTTCATTTCTCAGCTATTCAAGGTGAAGGCTACAAAACATTAGAAGAAGGCCAATCAGTTACATTTGAAACTGAGCAAGGTCAACGTGGACTTCAAGCAACTAACGTTCGCAAAGCATAATCCATATAATTGTCCGGGCAGCCCTTATTACAGGGCTGTTTTTTTGTATGCTGATTTAATTAATAACAATCTTTATACAAAGCTGTTTTCGCATAGATTGTTGTTTTTCATGATAAATGTTGTCCGTTCCTTTCCGCGGGGGGCACGGGAGCCTCCTAGGCTTTGCCTGTGAGTCTCCCATTTTGCTCTATTTCCCGCAGGAGTCAAGTTTATCCGCTGCAATCCACTTACGGTTTTTAACCTTTAGTTTAGTCTAATAACAACAATATTTACGAAAAGAGCCTAAAACAAAAAGGACCTCAAATGAAGTCCTTTTTCAAGTCATTCTAATCAGTCATTCAAAACCTTTTCAAGCGTGCTTCTTGTTTTGGGGCCATAAATCCCGTCGTCTGCTAAATCAGGGAAACGCTGCTGAAATTTAAGGACGGCACCTTCTGTTTTAGGGCCATAAACTCCATCCTCCACAAGCCCTGAACCAATGTCATTTAAGCCTTGCTGAAGTTTTAGAACGTCACTGCCTCTGCTTCCAAGCTTAAGTATGGTATTCGGAAGGCCGAATGTATTGACTTCGATTGAGAGAACCTCATGTGTTTTCGGTCCGTAAATTCCGTCCGCTTTTAATTCTTTTTTAGCTGTCTGATAAAAATAGACGGCTTTCGTTGTTTTCGGGCCAAAAACACCATCGACTGTTAACGTTGCTTCGGCTGCTTTATTTAAGGAGCGCTGAATGATTTTAACGTTTTCACCACGTGAGCCTTCTTTTACAATTCCAGACTCAGGCAGAGTAAAGATATAAGGGATATGTTCTTGAGCGCTGCTTGCCTGAGGCGCAGTCATCATTAATGCGGATGCCGTAAAGATCGCTGCTGAAACCATTTTCCATTTTTTCATATTTTCTCTCCCCTTTATTTTGGTTTACATGCATGAGACGGAGGGAAGAAGAGAATAGTTTCAAATTTTGTTAAAATTTTCATTTTATTTTATAGATGAAACTTATTCCATGTTGAATCGTATTAAGAGGAGATTGCTTTTTATAAAAAAGATTAAAGGAGAAATCAATGGAATTATTAATTGCTTATGCGGCTGTGTTTATTATGGCAGCCATTCCGCTGTTTGAAGTTTACGGAGTGATTCCGATTGGGATACTTGCAGGCCTTTCGCCACTCGCAGTTTCTGTCGTTGCCTTCTTAGGAAATGCGTTTACAGTCATTTTACTTATAGTGCTCGTTGATAAAGTCAAAAGCTGGCTGCAAAGGAGAAAGATGAAAAAACATTCAGGTATGAATGTGATGAATGAAGAAGCTGTGTCTCTTGAAGACGAAAATTCAAAGAAGTCAAAACGGGCAAAAAAAATCTGGAACCGCGCCGGTCTTCCAGGATTGACGATTATAGGCCCGCTTTTGGTAGGCTCTCATTTAGCTGCTTTTTTAAGCATGAGCTTTGGATCAAAACGGATGGTTGTTAGTGGATGGATGCTCGTCAGTTTAGTCATCTGGTCTGCTGCTGCAGGTATTGGAACCTGGCTTGGCGCTGACTTCCTTACTGCAGAAGGTCAATACGAAGGTTTTTTAAAAGATTTCCTTGAAAAATAAATTGCAGATCCATGTCTAAAAAACAAACCATCAGTCGGTTTTTGTAGGAATCTATTAAATCAATTAAAACTCTCCCTTAGCGTTCTTCTCATAGAAGAACGCTATTTTCATGGTTTAGGAAATTATAAAATGTAATAGGTTGTGGATATTTAAATAAAGTTATCTACGGTAAGCGCAAGCGCCTAGATCCTCGGTCAGAACAAATCCGTCAAAAAAGGCGGGACCCGGACATTTTGGCGGATTCTTATCTGCCTGTCGGAGCGGGCCTTGGCGCTTGCGCTTTTGTTCTGTGGAATCTCCTATAATCACTCATATCTATCTACTAGCGTGAATATAATTTCGGGAGACTGCACAAAGGATTTTTTAGGAGGGGAGGAGACCCTGCTCTTGATCGATACAATATTTATCAGTCATGCTCACCGTGATGAAGCATACGTGCGGGAATTGGTTAATTTGCTGACGATGATGAAGGTGCCAAATATCGTCTGCAGTTCATACCCTGGCTATCACATTCCAAATGATGAGGACATATACGAATATCTTCACAAAAAACTAAGCGGCAATTCATGGGTCATTTATGTGCTGTCTGAACATTATTATAGAAGTCCCGCATGCCTGAACGAAATGGGCGCCTGCTGGATTTTGAATAAGAAATACACCGCCATCTTAACGCCCTCTTTTGATTATAAGGAAATGAAGGGAGCCATAAATCCGAATCAGATTTCGTTTAAGCTGAATGACTTGGACCGCCTTTATGAGTTTCTTGAGAATGCGAGAGAGGTTTTTAAGCTTGAGAAACCTCCGGGAACATTTTTGGTGAAAATATGCGAGCAGGCCGTTCGAAATGTCAATCAGCTTGCTGATGACGAAAAAAGAGACAGGAAGCTGATTACCTGCCATTTAGAGGGAATCCGGATTGATCCTAAAGAAAGTCTTTGCCTCCAAATCAGACTGCGTTTAAAGAATCCTGAGGATCATGATATACAGCTGGATGTGCTGAAAATAGGGCTGTCAGATGAAAATGGCTCTACTTTTAACTATACGCTTCAGCCGGCAGATATAAAATTGTACAGTCTGGAAAATAAAATTGTTTTCCTATCAGTAAAAATCGGAGATTCCAAGTATGAACCCTATTTGCATCAAAGTGAAAAAATAGATTTGAAATTCAGCAGGGATGTCTGGTAAGGGTTTCGATTTGATTGGAGGTATTGTGATGAAAGTTGAACTGAGTCCAGAGCAGAAAAACATAAGAAAGCAAATTGAAGAGAAACTGGATGTCATTGTGCATTTTCTTAATTTAACAAGAGAAGAACGGCAAAAACAATCATACGAGAAAATTGAAAAAGTGTATGCGGAAATGGGGATGGCAGCCCATAAATTGCATATGACTCTTGATCCGAAACCGAAGCTCCAGCGGGAAACGGTCCGGCTTCGGGGAATGAAGCCTGAGCATCCGGAATTTTATCACCATATTCGGCCTGTAGAAGAGCTCTTGAACTATTTGGACGATACGCATGCAAATGATGAGCCTGTAGATCAAACGCTAGGCGAGACCTTTTATCTGGATGTTTTTACACGGAAATGGGGGCATCTTGACAGGTATACTTTGCTTCGAAACGAAGAAGGATGGCTCATTAAGCACATGTCTCAAAGCGAGCAGGGAGGGCGGGACGCTGAACCAATCTTAAGCTATGTTCTCCGCCATGATCATGTTTCTTATCCCAGAAATTTAAGCTCGATTATGGAAGATATTTGGTACAGGGCAGCGGACGAAGGTTTATCCCGTGATGAAGTGCAGGGCATGCTTAAGGAAGTGTCTGAATGGATTTCCATGACAGAGCAAAATTATCCAAGCCATATTGCCCTGAATAAAAATAAGCAAAAGGGCTTTTTCTCTTAGGAAGCAGTCTTTCAACTAGGTTTTTAGGGGGAGTGAAACGTGGGGTATTATTTAAAAGCAGATGAAGATGTCAATTTATTTGTTGAGGACATTGGCCCAAAAGATGGCCGTGTCATCTTTTTCATTCATGGCTGGCCCGTTAATCATAAAATGTTTGAGTATCAGTTCAACCAGCTGCCCCGCCTTGGATTCAGGTGCATCGCCATGGACATTCGCGGCTTCGGCAAATCAGACAGGCCGTGGACCGGCTATTCCTATGATAGACTGGCAGAAGATGTTCGGATCGTGATCGATTCCCTTCAGCTTAAAGAAATTACACTCGCCGGATTTTCAATGGGCGGAGCAATTGCGATCCGCTATATGGCCCGTCATGCAGGACACCAAGTAACGAAACTTGCCCTTTTTGCAGCTGCAGCTCCTTCGTTCACTAAGCGCCCTGATTATCCGTACGGCATGTCCAAATCAGAGGTAAATAAATTGATAGACCAAACCTATAAGGACCGTCCGGAAATGCTATCGGGATTTGGTCAGATTTTCTTCTCAAAATATATTACTGAAAGCTTTAAAAATTGGTTCCAGGATCTTGGATTGGAAGGTTCGGGCCATGGTACAGCTTTGACTGCTGTATCTCTCCGGGATGAAGATCTCCGCTCTGATTTAGGAAAGATTTCTGTACCAACTGCTATTTTCCACGGAATGAAAGACCAGGTATGTCCGTTTATTTTTGCGAAGCTTATGCATGAGGGAATAAAAGATTCAGAGATAATTCCCTTTAAATACAGCGGACACGGCCTGTTTTATGATGAACTGGAGAAATTCAACCGGGAACTGGCAAGGTTTTTGGAATAGGCTCTGAATTTTCACATTGATTCATGCCTCTTTTGTAAGTATCATAAGGATAGCGTACATAAAGAGGGGGCACCATTTTTTGAAACAGCACGTTATATTTTACTCATTTGTTTTTCTGTTATGCTTTCTGCTCGGATTTATTCAAGCTCCGTTCTATTTGATTGCATTGCTGCTGATCTTTTCAATGAGCTGGTATATGTATATCCAAATCAGTCCGATTCTTTTTTCAAAGGATGTTCATAAATCTGAAAAATTCATCCTGAAGCATCAGAAAAACCCGATGTATCAGTTCTATTATGCCATTGCCAATAACTTGGACGATGAAGCGGAAGCAGCACTGGCTAAATTTAATGCCAAATACAAAAACTCTCACCGGCAGGCCTTAATGAACACATCTTTCGCACTCTATCGAAAGGATGTTTCAGAAGCTAAAAAACATGTCGTTTCTATCAAACCTCTTGTTTACCGAACTTATTATGAAGCCTTAATCGCAGCACAGTCCAGACAATATGATACAGCGAAAAGACTTGCAGAACAGCTCCCAAAAGGCTGGATGAAAGAAAGCGTGCTTGCTGAAATTTCTCAAAAACAAGGAAACAGAGCTTCTGCTAAACAACATGCAGTAAGTGCCTATGAGCAGACAAGGGGCTTGCAGAGATACTTAATCTATAAAAATAACGAAACTTATTTTGCATCTTAGGGCATCAATCATGGGATTGGTGTTTTTTGTATGATAAAAATACGTTCGCTATGTATTTGCACATGATCTTAAAGGGAGATTTGACTTACTTGCCAATCAGGATGAAATACTTGCCAGAATGCCTCTTTTACTAGCCGGAGATGGAAAAAAACTTTCCTGATTATATGAATACCATTCTTTTTCCAATTAATTCCTAGGCGGTGTTGTGAATAGGAACAAAAAAGATTTTTCTGAATAAATTGAAAGGAATAGTTGAAATTCACTGGAATGTATTGTAAACTCAAAAATAATTATTTGAAAAGTGATGAAAAGGACATGAGTCATTTTAAACGGTTTTCAGAGAGGGAAGGATTGCTGGGAGCTTCCTAACGCAGAAAATGAACTTACCGCCTTGATACTGCACGGAGGAAATGCCGTGCCGCAGACGCTGCGTTAAAGCGCTGGAGCCATTTCTTTTTTTTAAAAAAGGATGGAAAGCTGGGTGGAACCACGGGCAAACGCGCTCGTCCCTATTTTAGGGATGAGCGCGTTTTTTTAATTTCATAAAAAAGTACAGATAAGGACACGGGTCATTTAGCCGGTTTACAGAGAGGGAAGGAAAGCTGAGAACTTCCTAATGCAGGAGAATGAACTTACCGCCTTGGAACAGCACGGAGGAAATGCCGTGCCGCAGACGCTGCGTTAAAGCACTGGAGCCATTCTTTTTTTATAAAAAGAGAATGGAAAGCTGGGTGGAACCACGGGTAAACGCGCTCGTCCCTATTTTAGGGATGAGTGCGTTTTTTTATATTCTATCGAAATGAGGAGTGTTATAAGATGAAGAACAAATTATTATTGATGGATTTGGCCAGGGGCAATCAAGAAAGTAAAAAAGTGATAGGTGGCAAGGTAAATGGCAAGGTAGCAAGTTTGAATGACATAGTGGATGAGATCGAAGAAGTGCAGCTTATTACAATTGAATCTGATGAACGACAGGATTTCTTGAATCATACTTGCGCACAAGTTCTTGCACATGCGGTTAAGAGGTTGTACAAAGGAGCGATTTTGGGAAAAGGCTCTTTTCAAAACAGCGGGTTTTACTATGAATTTCAACTGTCTCACAGCATTCGCGCCGAGGAACTCCCAATGATTGAACAGGAAATGCAAAACATACTTGGTGAAAAGCTGGAAATCGAACGTCTGGAACTGTCATATGAAAAAGCCGCTGCACTTCTATCTGAAAAAGGAGAAGCATTGAAACTTGAGCTACTTCATGAACAAAGGGAAAATAACCCGATTTCCTTGTATAAGCATGGAGATTTTATCGATTTATACAGCGGGCCGCAGCTGCCTTCTGCGGAATTCATTAAAGCCTTTAAGTTATCTGCTGTTTCCGGCTCCTACTGGAAGGGCGATAAGAATAATCTAGTCATGCAGAGGATTTCAGGGATTGCTTTTGCCAGTAAAAAAGAATTAGCTCTTCATGTAAAAGAGATGGAAGAACTAAAAAAGCGGGATCACCGCAAGATTGGAAAAGAAATGGAGCTGTTCATGTTTTCAGAGGAAGCGCCCGGCATGCCTTTCTTTTTGCCAAACGGACAGCTGATGAGAAATGAGCTGCAGAATTTTCTCCGTGAGATTCAAGTGGAAGGGGGCTATCGTGAGGTGCAGACTCCATTGATGATGAATGAAAAGCTGTGGAGGCAGTCTGGACACTGGGATCACTATCATGAAAATATGTATTTTTCTGATGTGGATGAAGCGAAGTTTGCATTAAAGCCTATGAATTGTCCGGGACACATGATGATTTATAAAAACCAGCTATATTCGTACAGGGACCTTCCAATCAGACTCGCAGAATTTGGCCAGGTTCACCGGCATGAATACAGCGGTGCTCTAAATGGGCTATTAAGAGTCCGCACTTTCTGTCAGGACGATGCGCACTTGTTTGTCAGACCAGATCAGATTGAAGATGAGATGAAAAGCGTGCTTCTTCAGATTGACAAAGTTTATCGTACTTTCGGCTTTGATTATTCTGTTGAACTATCTACAAGACCACTAAACTCAATGGGTTCAGACCACCTTTGGAAAAAGGCGGAACAATCACTGAAACAAGTGCTTGAAGATCTTCATGTTGCTTATCAAGTGAATGAAGGTGACGGAGCGTTTTACGGTCCGAAAATAGATTTTCACATTAAGGATGCCATGAAAAGAAGCCATCAGTGTGCAACAGTTCAGCTCGATTTTCAAATGCCTGAGAAATTCAATTTAAGCTATATGGATGAAAAGAATGAGAAGCAAAGACCCGTTGTCATTCACAGGGCCATATCGGGGTCGCTTGACAGATTTCTCGGAATTTTGATTGAGCATTTTGCCGGAAACTTTCCATTATGGCTAGCACCCATTCAAGCAGTGATTGTCCCGGTGGCAGAAGTTCATCTTCATTATGCCGAAAAGCTGAAAAATCAACTTGAGAAATGCGGGTTACGAGTAAACTTAGACAGAAGCAGCGAGAAACTGAATTATAAAATCCGCATGGCACAAAAAAGCAGGGTTCCCTACATGCTTGTCATTGGAGATCAAGAGATTGAAAAAAACGAAGTGAATGTAAGAGTGCATGGCGGGAAAAGTTCAGAAGCTATGGCAATTGAACAGTTTAAGAGCATGCTTTCAGAAAAAATAGCTAAGCGGGAGCTCGGGTAAAGAGTTCTATATCAGATAAACGGAAGAAGAACTATAAAATCAATAGGTTTTCAGACTATTCTCTCATCTTCGCTTTATCTAGTTTACCATTCCTAATAAGTGGAACAAAGACAGTAAGGAGGAGTGAGATTATGACAAAAACATTGTGGAAATGGATGCTGCCGCTTTTTGCGATAGGGATGACAATCGGATGTACAGACAGGACTTCAGACGATACGGAAAAAACAACTATGGAAGAAGCGGCTGAAACGGCAAATGAAGAATTGAAATCAGGCGCAATGGCTGAGATAAAAGATAAGGAAAATAAAAATGTCGGAACGGTTACGTTTACAGAGCATGACAATCACATGATGATTGAAGCGAAAATGGAGGGGCTTGAACCTGGTTATCACGGTTTTCACATTCATGAAAAGGGTGTATGTGAGCCTGATGCAGAAGGAGGTCCATTTACAACAGCCGAAGGTCACTATAATCCTGATGAAAGCAGCCACTCTGAACATGCGGGGGATATGCCTTCCTTATTTGTAAATGAGGATGGCAAAGCTGAATTTTCAGCCGCATTTGACCGGGTAACCATGGAGCAGTTACTGGAACAGGAAAAAGCGATTATTGTACATGCAAATCCTGATAATGCTGCAAATATTCCAGACCGTTATCAATCAGAAGGGAAATCGGGACCTGATGAAGAAACGATGAAAACGGGTGATGCCGGTGACAGGCAGGCTTGCGGTGTGATAAAAAGTGAGGAAGAAAGTTAAAGAGTTGATTTCTGAAGGGAGCGATCGCTAAGGATACTGCTCTCTTTTTTTGTTGAAACCATTATACGATAGATATCTAACGTCTTTTTAATTTTCAATAAAATTTTCCTAATATTTCGAAACTAAATTCTGACTTCATTCGTATAAGTACTATTGAAAAGGAGGCAATGCGATTGAACTATAAAAATTATGAAAAGAAACACGTTTATGGAGTGATTGGTTTTTTGATTATTATCCTTATCCCTTATGCTTCAATTTTATTTCCTTTTATAGTAGCGGATGTCCTTTTTGCTTCTAACCTTACTTGGTTTTTTCAATTTTCTAATGAAACGTATTTGTTATACGGGGCGGGATTTTTATTGTGGGGGATCGCTGCATTAACTTTAGCCTTCAGAAATATTGATAAAAAGTCCATTGTCATCAGTGTTTTTATCTTATTTTTTAGTACCGCACCCTTAACATTTGGTGTCCTTCACCATAAAGAACTTAGTGATGAAGGAATTGCTTTTCATAACCTAATGTCTTTTGAAATTCAAAAGTACACTTGGGAAGAAGTTGACCACGTTGTCTTTCATTTATCAAAAGAAAGAAGTAAGCCATCCAGTATTGAAATTAAATTTAAAGACGGGAAGCAAATTATGTTTGTAAAAAATGATCACTTCACAGCTAACTACTATTTGTTTACTCAGAAGATGAGAGATTACAACATCGCATATGCTGATGAATAATCTTGGTTTTTCCTATATCATTCAATAAAAAAAACACACCATATGTCCAATTGGTGTGTTTCTTCTTAATTAAGCATCTTCAAGCTTAGCGCTTGCCAGTCCAAGTAAAACCCCTAAAATGGCACCGCCTACTACTTCTAAAGGCTGATGGCCAAGAACTTCTTTTAATTCTTCTGTTCGTTTAATATGACCGAGACCTGGAAGGTGTTCTGAAATAACCGCCATTTCGCCGTCAATATCGTTGATCAGCTTGGCAATTTCACCGGTGTGGCGTCTGATTCCCTGTGCATCATACATCACGATGATTCCGAAGATTACGGCAATCGCTGTTTCAATAGAAGATGTTCCATTTTTCGCTGCAACATAAGAGGAAAGGGCTGCAACGCCTGCTGAATGCGAGCTTGGCATTCCTCCTGTGGTCACTACTTGTTTTATATCCCATTTTCCCGATAGCCTCTTATATGTAAATACTTTAAGGCCCTGTGCAATGGCAATTGCACTTATAGCTGTAATGATTCCTCTATTCATCTTCTTTTTCTTTTTCATTGCTCTGTTTCACCTCTTATAAGTAGTAAGTGCGCTGTATGTAATGCGAAAACTCAGATGTAGCATAAATACCCCTCGCGGCTTATTCTAAACGTTATTATTTTCTAAATCGTGATAATTATTTAAGTGATGGCGGTAAAAATAATTATAAAATACGCTGTGTATAAAAGGGCTTGAAGGGAAAAAAAGACTGGCTGAAGAATAATCAGTAAACCCTATAAATGAACAGGGGATTTAATGAAGGAGGATATTAAATGAAAGAAAGTGATCTTCCATTGAAATTAGCCAAGCCTGCACGCCGGGCGCTTGATGGTGCCGGATATATGAGGCTGGAACAGGTTGCGGCGAAAAGCGAAGCTGAACTCTTGCAGCTGCATGGCATGGGGCCGAAAGCTATTGGGCAGCTGAGGGAAGCATTGGATGAAAAAGGGTTATCTTTTGCAAAATCAAATGCAGTTCATAAAAACTGAAATGTGTGCAATCAAAAAGCACACCGGAAAATGGTGTGCTTCTACTTTTTCACAATTTTAGAAGGATTGTTGATTTTATAAGGCACAGAAATCTCTAATAAGAATGCCTCGTCTTCGACATCTTTACCTTTAGGAAGGCTTTTCTTTACGATTTTACCGTTAAAATCAAGGTCATCTCCTGGAGAGAGCTCAAATTTTTTCAAGGTTTTGCTGTGTGAACACCAGGCAAGTCCAACTTCAAGCGGATCATCGCCATCAATTCGCACATCTTCCAGAACAACCACTTCGTCATTTTCTTCATTAAAATGATTCCAGCTCAGAGCAAATTGCTTCACTTTCCCTGTAAAATGAACTTTGTCATCTGGCAGTACAAGCTTGGCCGGTTTTTCTTTTTTCTCTTTTGCAGGTTTAGAAGGAGTTTTTATTTCTGATGCAGGCTCTGCTGGTTTAGCAGGTGCTTCAGGTTTTGGCTCCGACTTTACAGCTTCAGGCTCCGGTTTCAATTCTTTTCCGAAATTTGAGGACTGCATTTCTTTTAGATATGCAGGATGAATACAAGAAAGATTGCCGTCCTGGAATTCTATGATAATTGTGTAATTTGAGTCTCCAAAAGTCTGGTATCCTTTTATTGTGACAAGCCTCTGGTGGGTTCTGTCTTTGTACCAGTACTCTTTTTTTACTCTGAGGCCCCATTCTTTCACTTTTTCTTCATAATCTCCGTCATCGTCAAAAAATTCGTATTCTCCTGTTGGAGGGATATAATTCGTTAAGTTGGCGTCTTCAATATGAGGCAAAATGACTGCCATGCTCTCACGTCCTTTCATCTCTATTCTACAGGCTCTCTTCATGGAAAAAAAGCGAATGGCATTATTAGATGAAAGTTAATGGATAAGAGAAAATAGATTTTGGATAATATTCACAAATAAAAGATCGTTTGGTGTATCATTGACAGAACAGTACTAACGAAAACCAAGGTGATTCTATGGGGTATTGGAAAAATCCTGTTTTGCTGATCACAGGAATCGGCATTTCTTATTTAGGCAGCTAAACCGTGTTCAAGCCATCAAGAAATGATTTTTTTTGAAGAGAAAAAAAAGTGTGATTTCTGGATGCATATGATAGATAAGGCAGGTGTTTTAAAATGTTGTCATTTCCAGCTAAAACAACGAGAGAACAGAAAATGAATATGATCGAACTAATTAAAGAAAAACTGCTGAATACTTATGAACAAAAAATTGTTGCCATTGGAGCATATGGTTCAGTAGGATTGGAAACAGATCGACCTTACTCTGATATTGAACTTCATATCGTAACGGATAATGGATTCAGACTTCAGAATTATGAATTTGTCTATAAAGATTTTAAAATAGAGTTAAGTATGAATGAAAGAAACGAACTATTTAAAAAAGCCCGAATGGTAAATGAATCTTGGCCAATCACTGCAGGAGTCTATATTAACATTCTCCCAATATATGATCCGAATGATCTCTTCGAAGAATTAAAAAAACTTCATTTCAAAGCAGTGATGAAGCATTTAAGGAAGTGATGCGGGAGTTCATGATTTGGGAGCCATATGAAACGGTTGCAAAGCTAAGGAACTATGCGGCTGTGAAAAATGATGGCTACATTCCATTAGGAGCAAAGGACCTCACATGGCAGACTGCTAAACTGATTGGACTTGCAAATAAGAAATACTTCAGTACAAAAGCAAAGACACTGGAAGAAGCTATTTCAATGGATTCGAAGCCGTCTGGATTTAGAGAACTGGCAGTTATGGTTATGGAAGGAAAATTAAGTAATAAAGAAGATGTTTATCAGAAATGTGAAGATTTATGGGAAGGGCTGAATGAATGGTTTTGTGAACTTGATATTGAGTATCGGAGCATAGATCTTCCATTATGAATAACGAAGTGGCGTTTCTTTTAAAAGAATCGCCTTTTTCACGAGGAAAGCAAGGTGATACATATGAAACTGCGTCATGTAACATCAGCCGATTTCCATCTCATTTCACCTTTGCTAAATGAATGGTGGAGCGGAAGAACGATGACAGATATGCTGCCAAAGCTGTTTTTTGATCATTTTCAAGATACTAGTTTTATCATCGAGAAAAACGGAGGAATTATTGGTTTCCTAATTGGTTTTTTGTCTCAATCAAAGAAAGGTGAAGCTTATATTCACTTTGTTGGCGTACATCCGGATTATAGAAAAAACAAGGTGGGCCATGAGCTCTACGAGGAATTTTTTAAAATAGTAATGAAGCATGGCTGCCACACTGTCCGCTGCATCACATCTCCGGTAAACACTGGATCCATCCAATTTCACTTGAAGATGGGGTTTGAAATCTTAAGCGGTGACAAGACAGTCAATGGTATTCAAGTAAAGACAAATTACGACGGAGAAAATAAGGATCGTGTCCAGTTCGTAAAAAGATTAAGTTTGGAGGAGACAGAATGAGAAAGGGAATCATTCGCCCTTTAGTTATTTGCCCTTTTCAAAAGGATAACCGGATTTTAGTGGCAGAAGGGTTTGACGAAAGCAAATGGGAACATTACTATCGTCCAATCGGCGGGGGAATAGAATTTGGAGAAAGCAGTGCTGCTGCACTTGCAAGGGAAGTTGAAGAAGAAATCCAGGCAGCTATTTCTAATGTTTCCTATCTAGGAACCATTGAGAATATTTTTTTCTATAACGGAGAACAGGGGCATGAAATCGTACAGGTCTGTCATGCAGAATTCACTGATCCGTCTTTCTATGAACTGGAATCGTTTGAAGGCATAGAAGATAATGGGACAGCTTTTAAGCTTTATTGGAAGTCTTTAAGTGAGTTTGAAGATGGAAACCTGCATTTAGTACCTGAGAATTTACTGGAACTGCTGAAAAGGAAGGGCGGGTACTAGACATGGAATACAAAGGTTCAGCGGCTTATGATCAACAAGAATTTTTTGATCGGTATATGCAAAGAAGGCATAGAACGGAAAGTCCAAATACGAGCATAGAAAAACCGTCATTTTTTGAATTAATTGGAGAAATAAGCGGGACACATATATTAGATTTAGGCTGCGGAGATGCATCTCTTGGAATGGATTTGCTGAACTTGAATGTCAGTTCTTATACAGGGATAGATGGCTCAGCAAACATGTGCCATAAAGCGGCTGAAACTTTAAAAGGAACAAAAGGAAGGGTTATCCAGTCCACAATGGAAGAATACAGTTTTCCGCCAGCTGAATTTGATCTTGTTGTTTCACAAGTTGCCCTCCATTACCTTGAAGATTTTGCTGGAATCGCTAATAAGGTTTACCAAACTTTAAAATCAGGCGGCAAATTTGTATTTAGCGTCCAGCATCCTTTGCTCACGGCTTCCTTTAAGAGCATGACTGAGTCCGGCAAGAAATCTGATTGGATTGTCGATGATTATTTTCACTCAGGAAAACGGACAGAGCCATGGATTGGCGAAGAAGTAGTAAAGTATCACCGGACAACTGAAGAATACTTTACAGCTCTGCAAAATGCAGGTTTCTTGATTTCTGGGTTAAAAGAGGGCACACCGCAAGCTGCAAACTTTGATGACCCTGAGGAATATAAAAGAAGAATGAGAATTCCATTGTTTTTGCTGTTTTCTTGTGAAAAACCACCTACATAATGAAGATCTGTAAGTCTTTTTCGTTATTAGAGTATCTAAAGGAGAGCCAAAATGAAAAATAATGATGATTATTATGTGAAAGAAATGAATGTGCAGATAAGAGACTTTAAGATGCATGCTAAATTATATGGAGCAAAAAAGGGAAATTCGACAGTTATTATGGATGCTGGCTATGGGGATTATTCCAAGACATGGGCATCCATTATTCCTGAGATTTCAAGGTTAACACAAGTGTTAGTTTATGATAGATCAGGCTTAGGAAAAAGTGAAAGAAGCTCCTATCCAAGAACCAGCATCGAAATGGTTAAAGAGCTAAAGGAACTCCTTCTGAAGCTGAATATCAATGGACCTTATATATTAGTAGGTCATTCTTTTGGAGGAGTGAACGCACGCGTTTTTGCCAGTCAATATCCACATGAGTTATCATGAACGAAACTAGCTCCTTACTCGTAACATCGTAGGTTAATTTGGTTAGAATGTTTACTGGAAAAAAC
>NZ_WKKF01000007.1 GCF_009674765.1 Metabacillus idriensis
GCAAGTAGTCTGAGCGTGCGTTCCTGATTTTTTCGTGGATTCTTGCCACTTCCACCTTTTGTTTTTGGTAGTTTTTTGCATCATCAAGTTTGCATGTTCTCTTTAATGCTGATTCTTTTCGTCTTTTACTAGTTTCTTTTCCAGTTTGCGGAAGTGTTTTTGATTTTCGAATACGGTTCCGTCAGAAAGGATCGCAAAGTGTTTTAGCCCAACGTCAACACCAACAGAGGAACCCGTTTTCGGTTTTGGCAGAACCTCTGTTTCTGTCAAAACCGAAACAAATTAGTTACACTTGGATGACGTCTAACCGTCGCATTAAGAATACGTCCTGTTACTTCACGGCTTTTTGCAAATCGGACAAGGCCAAGTTTAGGCAGCTTGATTTTATTTTCAATTATCGCAATGTTTCCATTGGTATGTTTTGTTGTATAGGACTGCACGCTATTCTTTTTAGACTTAAAACGTGGTGCTTTGTTCTGCTTTTTAAAGAAACGTGTATACGAATCAGAAAGATTTTTTAGTGATGTATGCTTTGTTTACGATCAACGATAGTGCCTCCTTTGACAGGAACGTATGTTCTTATAATAACATAAGAGGGAACGTTTTGGCTACCTCCAACCGAAATTCATCTCCCCCTTATCGTTGGGCTAAGCCCTTCTCACGATTGAAGAGGGAGTCTTCTTTCGGGATGAAGTCCATAATAAAATGGAACTGACAAAATAAGATGAAATAAGTGCAGTCGCAAGCTGTCTTCATCTTAAGTTTGTCAGTTTTTTTATTGGCCGAGAAACATATATTTGTCTTCTTAAGCATAAGTTGTGATGAAGAAGAATGGCATAATTGCCTGCTAATCATATGCGATAAAGTTTCAAGCATAGGAGGGGGAAAGGTTGAAAATCCACATTGTTCAAAAAGGCGATACGCTTTGGAAAATTGCCAAAAAATATGGGGTAGATTTTGAAGAACTGAAAAAGATGAACTCTCAGCTAAGCAACCCTGACTTAATCATGCCTGGAATGAAAATAAAGGTTCCAAGCGGCGGAGTTCCTGTTAAAAATGAAACACAGGTTAACTTTTCAGGGAAAAAGGAAATGCCGAAATCCGAGCATCCTTTTGCAAAAGAAAAACCGAAACAAGTGATGGATGTCACAGATACCAAACCGAAGGAAGTTCCGAAAGAAAAGCCTTCGGTGCCATATGTTCCTCCAGTGCCGAACATTAAACAGCCAGCATATCCAGAGCTAGATATTAATAACTACTACATGCTGAATATGGCGATGATGCCGCAGGCACCGCAGCCGCAGCTTCCGCCAAAGCCGTCAAATGTTCTGCCTGAGATGATGAAGCCAGCCGAAAAGCCAGCTCAAAAACCGGCTGAAAAACCGGCTGAAAAGCCAAAATCAGTTTCACCTGCTAATAAAGAGGAGGCCACAAAGGATATGGAAAATAAGCCGAACATGCCGCAGCAAGGAGTGATGGGGGCTTATCAGGGCGGTCAGGGTCCACAAGGATTTCCTGGCGGCCAGGGCGGAGCTCCGTATCAGAACCCTGGTGCAGTCGCCGGTGCCCAGGATCAGGCACCTGGAGGTCCAGGCTTCCCGGGCGGGGATGACTGTTATCCAGTTTCACCAGTGATGCCGGGACCAGGATTCGGTCCAGGATTTGGCGGTCCGGGATTTGGCGGCCCAGGATTTGGAGGGCCAGGATTTGGCGGACCTCAAATGCAGCCATATGGTATGCCGTTTCAGCAGGGCCCTGGCATGGGAATGCCGCAGCAAATGCCATTTGATGAAGATGATGATGACGATGATGACGTAATGGGAGCATATATGCCTCAGCAGCAAATGCAAATGCCGTATGGTCAGCAGGGGTTCGGAGGCCCTGGATTTGGCGGTCCGGGATTCGGTGGCCCAGGATTTGGAGGCCATGGATTTGGCGGTCCGGGATTCGGTGGCCCTGGTTTTGGAGGCCCTGGATTTGGGGGGCCAGGAGGATATCCGCCGGGCTGCTATCCGATGTCTCCGCCGATGCCGGGTCCGGGATTTGGATTCCAGCCTCAAGTTCAAGGAGCGTTCAGCGGCGGTCCAAATATGCCGCATGGTGTAGCCGGTGCATGGGATCAAGGGATGATGAACAATATGCCTCCGCAAGTAAGCCCTGCAATGGATAAAGAAGATTGCGGATGCGGCGGACCTGGGCAAGGCTATGGCGGGATGCCGGGACAATTTGGTCAGGGCGGTCAATTCGGCGGAATGCCAGGACAGTTTGGTCAGGGCGGTCAATTCGGCGGAATGCCAGGACAATTTGGTCAGGGCGGTCAATTTGGCGGAATGCCGGGGCAGTTAGGTCAGGGAGGTCAGTTTGGCGGAATGCCGAGACAGTTTGTCCAGGGCCAATTTGGCGGAATGCCGGGACAGTTAGGTCAGGGAGGTCAGTTTGGCGGAATGCCGGGACAGTTTGGCCAAGGCGGCCAGTTCGGTGGAATACCGGGACAAAACGGCGAGGATGGTCAATTTGGGATGCCGAGATTTGATGATGAGGACGACGACGATTGATATAGATCTAAGAGACGAGACATATTGTTCGTCTCTTTTTTTTATTGTTAATTCCGTGTGCACGTCCAGGCGCTTTGAGTCCACTTTTCACGCTCTTTCATGAAATAGAGGAATCATACAGGGGCTTTAAGTCCACTTTCCACGCTCTTTTATGAAATAGAGGAATCATACATGGGCTTTGAGTCCACTTTTCACGCTCTTTGATGAAATTGAGGAATCATACATGGGCTTTGGCTGAACCACCTGGTAGAGAATTAATCAAAAATCGTTTCGCGATTAAGCTTTATAAAAAGGTATTTTACAAACAAATGTGGGTTTATTGCAAAAAAGCTGAAGCCGCAATTAAAAGCAGGCTGGCCGAAAAAAATTAATTGATGGACCTTGCATGCAAAATAAGATTAGATCCTTGAAAAAGATTCTCCATTTATTTTTCCCCAATTCCATTCAGGTCACCCTCAAATAATAAATTGTCTCCATTATTTTAAGAACTTACCGTTAACTAACAGATTAATGCTTCTCTGAACGAGCAACCTATACAAGAGCGTAATTTGCTCGCTACAGGAAAATCAGGGGGGTTTTAATATTGAGGCATAAAGTTACTGCATTTGCTGCAATTGCAATAGCTGCGACTGGGCTTGCAGGCTGCAACAATAATGAAGGCGCACTTGACACGAGATATGATGATTCAACAAGACCTATCGGTTATTATTCAGATGAACACCGGAATAACAACAACGATGGCGTGGATAACGTGGATAACGATGGACCTCTGACAGAAATGATGGAAGGCGACATGAATGATAATTACTTCACTAAAGTAAATGATCGTGATACCGCTTTTCATAATGGAAGAATGGATAATCCAACAGCCCCGCTTTCTAATAAAGACGGCATGATTGAAAAAGACAATCGTTTCAGCAGAACAGATGAAAATTATCATGGTCAGGTAAAGCAAGTCAATTATTACAATGACCAAGATGAAGCAATTGCAAAAAATGTTTCTGAAAAAGCTGCAGATGTCAAAGATGTCGATGATGTCCGCACGGTTGTAAATGGTGATCAGGTGCTTGTTGCCATTGATACGGATGATAAAAACGACAAAGACATTAAAAATGCCGTTTTGAATGCAGTGCGTCCGGCAGCTGAGGGCAAAGATATTAAAGTTGTCACTGATGAAGGCACATTTACACGTGTCAGAACGATTAATGACAACATTGAAACAGGACAGCCGAAAAATACAATCAATGAAGATATTAGAGATCTTTTTGATGATATGGGCAATGTCATGAAAGAGCCATTTCAGCAAGCAAGATAATGAATCAAAGGGGGTATCTTTTACAGATGCCCTCTTTTTTATTTTTCGTAAACTTGCTGCCATTAAATAAAATTGTTTATACCCTAAGAGGATCTGCGCTGAAGGAACTTGACTCCTGCGGGAAATAGAGGGAAATGGGAGACCCCGCAGGCAAAGCCGGAACGCGGAAAGCAAGTTTCTGTAGCGAAAAGTAACGGACACCATCTATAATCCAAAACAACAATCTATGCGAAAACAGCCTTTATTTTTCCACGACTTGAAGAAAGAAAAAAACATGAAAGGTTAAAATTTCTATTTTTGGTCAAACTAGAAATGACGAATACTTGCCTTTATGGTAAATAGCTCATGATATGGGGTGTATGTGATGATGTCGTCTCATCGTTTACTGATTGGTGCCTTTGCCTGCGTCATAGTCACATTATTTTTCATCATTCCTTCTTTCCATCAGAAAGAATCCAGTGCATCAGAGAATGCAGCAGAAACGGAAAATGAAGTCTATGAAGTAAGCGGTCCGCTGACCGTTACAGTGGTGCTCGAACGAATCTATTTGGATGGTGAAATCAGTGAAGAAGTGAAAAACGAAACCATTCTGGCAATGGAGGATTTTTGGGCGAAATATGAGGATTGGCAATTAATTGATCAGGACGATCATCAGATTATTTTTCAAAAAGAAGTGGATGATATCTCCCCTTTACTAAAAGCAAACGGGTATTTCGGCATTTCATCAGAAGGTGTCTTTTCTATTTTTAATGGAAAGCCTGATGATGCTTCGGAAATTATTCAGTCATTCTTTCAAATTGATGTTAAAAAACTTGAAACACGAAAGCATGATGAATTAAGGCAGGGAATTCGCATAGAATCAAAAGATCAGTACTTAAAGGTCATTCAGTCATATAAAGCCTATTCATCACCAGCAGATGTGAAATAAAGAAAGCTAGTGCAAAAGCGCTGGCTTTTTCTGTGTTTTTAAGGATTTTCATTTTTGGGGATTATTGCTGACAGATAGATAGTCATTAATGGGTTGCTTGCCCCGTTTTGTTGCATCAGAAAAATAACAATCCATAAGAAGACTGCTTTTTTAATGATTTATACTACAGGCAAAAGAAAAAATTATGATACAATGAGGTACAGTTGTAAAGAGGTGACTAACGTTTTGATTGAATTTATAAAAGGCTATATTGATTTTGTTACTCCGGAATATATTGTCATTGACCATGGCGGAATCGGTTATCAGGTGCACACTCCAAATCCATTCAGCTTTCAGCGCAATCGATCTTCAGAAGTGACGATTTATACATATCAGCATGTCAGAGAAGATATCCTCGCATTATATGGTTTTCATACAAGAGAAGAAAAAGCATTATTTATGAAGCTCCTGAACGTTACAGGAATCGGACCAAAAGGAGCGCTTGCCATACTTGCTTCAGGAAATCCTTCGCAAGTAGTCGGGGCGATTGAAAATGAGGACGAGAAGTTTCTTGTTAAGTTTCCTGGCGTAGGGAAAAAGACTGCGAGGCAGATTATTCTTGATCTAAAAGGAAAGCTTGCCGATGTAGCAGGGGAGCTTGCTCCGGATTTGTTTACGCATGAAGAGCATGAACAAAAAGAAACAGCATCAAAAGCCCTGAATGAGGCACTTGAAGCTCTAAAGGTGCTGGGATATGCTGAACGCGAAATTAATAAGGTTATTCCGTCTCTTATGGAAGAAGAGCTATCAACAGATCAGTATGTGAAAAAAGCTTTGCAAAAGCTATTAAAGTAAGGTGAAAAGACATGGATGAACGTCTTGTATCAAGTGAAGCGGACTTAGATGAAGGTGCAATCGAGCTAAGGTTAAGACCTCAGACTTTATCTCAGTATATTGGACAGGATAAAGTAAAAGAAAACTTGAAAGTCTTTATTGAAGCCGCTAAACTCAGAAGCGAAACACTGGATCACGTCCTTTTATATGGTCCTCCGGGTCTTGGAAAAACAACGCTTGCAACGATTATCGCAAACGAAATGGGCGTAAATATCCGCACAACATCAGGACCAGCTATTGAAAGGCCGGGAGACCTCGCTGCCATTTTAACAGCTCTTGAGCCCGGGGATGTCTTATTTATTGATGAAATCCATCGTCTTCAGCGCTCTATTGAAGAAGTACTGTATCCGGCGATGGAGGATTTCTGTCTTGACATTGTGATTGGAAAGGGCCCATCTGCCCGTTCTGTCCGCCTTGATCTGCCGCCGTTTACTCTTATAGGGGCCACCACACGCGTTGGCTTGCTTACGGCTCCGCTTAGAGACCGGTTTGGTGTTCTCAGCAGGCTGGAATATTATAATGAAGAGCAGCTGTCTCTCATTGTTGAACGGACCGGAGACATATTAGGGATTGGCATGGAAAAAGAAGCTTCGCTGGAACTTGCAAGAAGATCAAGGGGTACGCCTCGAATAGCAAACAGGCTATTAAGACGGGTAAGGGACTTTGCCCAGGTGCTTGGCGAGCCGACTGTATCGGGGAGCCTTGCTAAAGAAGCATTGGAAAAACTTCAGGTCGACAGATTGGGCCTCGATCATATCGATCACAAGCTTTTAATGGGGATAATTGAAAAGTATAAAGGCGGTCCAGTCGGAATTGATACGATTTCAGCTACAATCGGAGAAGAATCACACACGATTGAAGATGTATATGAGCCGTATCTTTTGCAAATCGGTTTTATACAACGCACTCCAAGGGGTAGAATGGTAACGGAAGCAGTTTACCATCACTTTCAAATGGAGGCTCCAGAAAAATGACCCAATTCCCCAAAATCCTGATGATGATGGGCGCCGTTCTTTTTTTCGCAGGATTATTCATGCAGCTCATTGGAAGGCTGCCTGGAGATTTTGTCTTTAAAAAAGGCAGCACAACGTTTTATTTTCCGATTGTTACATCAATTGTAATCAGTATCTTGCTGACGATCTTGTTTAATGTTTTCGGACGGTTTAAATAATAGAAAAGGTGAAAAACAATGAAAGTAGATTTATTTGATTTTAACTTGCCAGAGGAACTAATAGCACAAGTGCCGCTTTTAGAAAGGGATGCTTCTAAACTGATGGTCCTGGATAAAGAGACTGGCTCGATTCAGCATGAACAATTCAGATCAATCATTGATTATTTTCATGAGGGAGACTGTCTTGTTCTGAATAATACCCGTGTTCTGCCTGCCCGTTTAATTGGGGAGAAAAAAGACACGGGGGCTAAAATTGAACTGCTTTTGCTTAAGCAAGAGCAAGGAGATGTTTGGGAAGTTCTCGCGAAACCGGCAAAACGTGTGAAAATCGGCACGGAGATTGTATTTGGAGACGGTATTCTGCATGCTGTTTGCACAGGGGAGTCTGAACACGGCGGGAGATTGCTTGAGTTCAAGTATGAAGGGATTTTTTATGAAGCTTTAGATTCTTTAGGGAAAATGCCGCTGCCTCCATATATTAAAGAGCAGCTGGATGACCAGGAGCGGTACCAGACTGTCTTCTCTAGAGAGAGAGGATCAGCTGCAGCCCCGACTGCAGGACTGCATTTTACAGAGCATATCTTAAATCAATTGAAAGATAAAGGTGTTCATATTGTCTTTATCACTCTGCACGTCGGTCTTGGAACATTCCGGCCAGTAAACGCTGATGTAGTTGAAGAACATGAGATGCATGCTGAATTTTATCAAATGAGTGCAGGAACAGCCCAGCTGCTTAATCAAGTGCGCGCTGAAGGCGGAAGAATTATTTCGGTAGGGACTACTTCAACACGCACTCTTGAAACCATCGCTTCAAAAAATGATGGAACATTCATCGAGGACAGCGGATGGACAAACATCTTTATCTATCCCGGCTATGAATTCCGTGCAATTGATGGAATGATAACAAACTTCCACTTGCCTAAATCATCTTTGATTATGCTGGTAAGTGCGCTGGCTACAAGAGAGCATGTCATGAATGCCTATGAAACGGCAGTCAAGGAAAAATACCGATTCTTCAGCTTTGGCGATGCCATGCTTATCATCTAAAGAAAAACAGCCTTGAAGGAGGAAAAAAGGTGTCATCACCAATACGTTATGAATTAATTAAAACCTGTAAACAAACCGGTGCAAGACTCGGCCGTGTTCATACACCTCATGGGTCGTTTGAAACGCCTGTGTTTATGCCGGTAGGGACTTTGGCTACTGTAAAGACAATGTCTCCGGAAGAACTCGTGCAGATGGGTGCAGGCATCATCTTAAGCAATACGTATCATTTATGGCTGCGTCCTGGTCATGAGATCGTCAAGGAAGCGGGCGGGCTTCACAAATTCATGAACTGGGACCGTGCGATTTTAACGGATTCTGGCGGCTTTCAGGTCTTCAGTTTGAGCGAATTCCGCAAAATAGAAGAAGAAGGCGTGCATTTCAGAAATCATCTGAATGGCGACAAATTGTTTTTGTCTCCGGAAAAAGCGATGCAGATTCAAAATGCTCTTGGTTCTGATATTATGATGGCATTTGATGAATGTCCTCCGTTCCCTGCTGAATATGACTATATGAAAAAATCAGTAGAGCGGACAAGCAGATGGGCAGAGCGATGCCTGAATGCTCATGAGCGTCCGCAAGATCAGGGGTTATTTGGAATTGTACAGGGCGGAGAATACGAAGAATTAAGAAAGCAAAGTGCCCGAGACTTAGTTTCAATGGATTTCCCTGGCTATGCTGTCGGCGGTCTTTCCGTTGGAGAACCCAAAGACATTATGAACCGTGTGCTGGAATCAACAACTCCATTGCTTCCGTCCAATAAACCTCGTTATCTGATGGGCGTCGGCTCGCCGGATTCTCTAATTGACGGGGCTATCAGAGGAATTGATATGTTTGACTGCGTACTGCCGACGCGAATTGCGCGTAATGGCACATTGATGACAAGCAGCGGGCGTTTAGTTGTAAAAAATGCTAAGTATGCGCGTGACTTCGGTCCGATTGATGAGAATTGCGACTGCTACACTTGCCGCAATTACAGCCGTGCTTATATCCGACATCTAATGAAGTGTGACGAGACTTTCGGGATCCGATTAACTTCTTACCATAACCTTCATTTTCTGTTAAAATTAATGGAGCAGGTCAGACAGGCAATCCGTGAAGACCGATTAGGCGATTTCAGAGATGAATTCTTTGAACAATATGGGTTTAACAAGCCGAATGCTAAAAACTTCTAACACTTGAAAGGGGTGAAAAATATGGAATTATTGACTACGGTTGGCCCGTTAATCTTAATGTTTGCGATCTTTTACTTTTTATTGATTCGTCCTCAGCAGAAACAGCAGAAGAAAGTGCGTGAAATGCAGGACAGTCTTTCAAAAGGCGACAAAGTCGTAACGATTGGCGGTATGCATGGCCACGTTGATTCAATCGACGAAGAAAAAGTAATCATCAAAGCTGGTGATGGCTCACGCCTCACATTTGACCGCCGCGCTATTCGCGACGTTGTTGAACAAAAAGGCATCACGATGGAAAAAGCCTAATACATAAGGCATGAACAAAAAGAAGCGCAGTCTTTGCGCTTCTTTTTACTTTTTCTGCTTTATTTCGAGGAACCCGACAAATTCACTCCCATTACTCCGCCGAGCATGGCTATAGCAAGGAAACCGCCATGATACATCGTCTGCTCCATTGTAAATGTTTTTCCGTAGCCTAAAAATTGAAATAAAAAGATAATTAATGTATAAAGGACGGCTGTTGTGCCCCCAACCAGCCATCCGCGCTCTTTTCCTTTTCCTCCGGCAATAAAACCTCCGATGAAAACGGCTAAGAATGAGAGGCCCAGTATAAACCATTTAATGGAATCTTCCGTTAAGCCAGTGAATTTAAGCAGCAATGAAAAAAGTAAGCTTGTTGCAAGTGCTGCCAATAAAATGCTGGATAATCCGTAAAGAATGGCTTTACCCCATCTTCGCGTTTCGATTGCAATCTCCCCCTTATCCCAGTCAGCTTGTTTTTGCTCGTCTTATTACCATCCTATTCACATCAAAAGAAAATAGAATCAATTTGCTTTACATGAAAATGATTTATCCGTTCAAAATAAACCTATCTATGTGAAGCAAAGGGTGATATTTGGTGGAAGAGTCATTAATCATAATAGCAAGGACGTTTTTTTTATATTTCATGATTGTTATTATCTTCAGACTGATGGGGAAAAGGGAAATTGGCGAATTAAGCATTCTTGATCTTGTTGTCTTTTTAATGATCGCTGAAATGGGAGTCATGGCCATTGAAAATACGGAGGATCCGTTAATACATACCATCATTCCCATGTTTCTGCTGCTGGGCATTCAGATTGGCCTTGCCTATCTATCACTAAAAAATCATAAAGTAAGAAAACTGCTGGACGGAAAGCCGACAATCATCATAGATAGAGGCAAAATCAATGAACATGCCATGAAAACGCAGCGCTATAATTTTGATGATCTTCTCATCCAGCTTAGGGAGAAGGAAATAAACGACATCAGCGAAGTGGATTTTGCCATTTTGGAACCATCAGGAAAGCTTTCAGTTATAAAAAAAGAACATGATCATGAACATCAAGAGCTGCAGCTGCCGTTAATTATTGACGGATTGATTCAAGAAGAGAACTTATTTCGGATTGGCAAGACTAACTTGTGGTTAAGGCAGCAGCTTAGAGATCTTGGCTATATAGATTTAAAGAATATTTCCTTGTGTACACATAATAAGGGTGCGTTTTTTATCGATTTGGTAGATGAAAAATAACGATTAACGCCGCGGTACCAGCTTAGAAAGTGTGTTTCCCAAATAGGGAATTCTCTCTAAGTCTTCTTTGTGAACTAAGCGGAAGATGATCAGAAGGATGCAGTAAACCGTAAAAGTGAATATAACCGAAATAATTAATTTTTTCCCCATGCCGAGAGACAGCAGCCGGTAGAAATAAAAGCCTGCTATGCCGGAGAGAATCATTGTCAAAAAGCACTTGGCATATTCTCCTATCCGAATAGAGAGAGAGATTACCTTCATGACGGTTGCTAAATGAAGCAGCGTGACAAGCATAATCCCTGCTACAATGGCGAGGGCGGCTCCCATGATTCCAAGAGATGGCCGCGTTGCTAAAAGAAAGATCAGGGCTGTTTTAATAGCAGATCCGACAAAGCTGTTAATCATAGCTGCTTTTGCCAAGTTTAGAGCCTGCAAAACGGCTTGAAGAGGTCCCTGAAAATAGTAAAAAATAAAAAAGGGAGCCATAACCTGAACAAAGATGGCGGCGTGGCTGCTTCCGTACATAACCGTCATCATTGGCCCCGCATAGATATATAAAATAACTACGGCGAACCCGCCTGTCACAAGAGACAGTCTGAATGCCTGCTGAAGTCTGTGCTGGACAATGTGCAGCTTTTTTTGTGCCATGGCCTCGCTGATTGCAGGGACAAGTGCAGTAGACAAGGAATATGTAATAAATGACGGAAGCATAAGAAGCGGTAGGGCATACCCTGTCAATTCACCGTACTGTTTGGTTGCCATCGCTGCTGTAAATCCTGCTATAGCCAAGCTTTGTGCCACAACAATCGGCTCAAAAAACCAGGCAATGGAACCGATCATGCGGCTTCCGGTTGTCGGGAGCGCAATGCTCATTAAGTTTTGGAAGGTATCTTTTCCGTCGTGCAGAGATTTAAAGAACTTCCTTCGGATTTTAAATTTCTTTTTCATTTTAAACATTGAGAATAAATAGAGGAGGGAGATCAGTTCTCCAATGACGGCAGATGCCATGGCTCCTGCTGCTGCGTACTCAATTCCATATGGCAGGAATGTTTTTGTGAAAACCGCGATTAATGAGATTCGGACGATTTGTTCAAGTACCTGTGAGATCGCTGCAGGACGCATATTCTGCTTTCCTTGAAAATATCCTCTGAGAACGGATGAAATGGCGATAATTGGAACAACCGGTGTTATGGCAAGAAGAGGATACAGTGTTCTTGGGTCAGTCAGTAAAGAATTTGATAAATAGGGAGCGAGAAGAATGATGGCCGGAGTAAATAAAAGACTGAGTGTTCCTGTTATGGCAAGAGACACAATCAGGATTTTTTTGATTTTCCGCTGATTTCCCTCAGCTTCTGCTTCCGCAACTAATTTTGATATCGCAACAGGCAAACCGAACTGGGTAATCGTAATAATCAGAACCAGTGTAGGCATCGCCATCATATACAGCCCAACGCCTTCCTCCCCGATAAAACGAGCCACAACAATCCGGTTTATAAAGCCAAGAACCCTTGTAATCAGACCGGCCGCAATCAATATTAACGTTCCCTGTAAAAATGTTTGCTTTGACATGGCTTTCCCTGCCTTCTCAAATAGCTTGTAATCATATACAATTACTATATGCGCTATGATTGGCCAAGCATGACAAGTATGTTCAAGCAGAGGCTTATTCAAAATAAATTATCCCGCAAATGTTCAGGTAAAGGAGCGTGTCATGATGGAAAAAGATGAAATCGAAAAATACCGCCATCACGTAAAGCCGGCGCTAGTCAGCAAAGCAGAAGAATTTAAAATCCTTGATTACGGCGAGGTGACAGTAGAAGAGCTTTGGAATTTCCTAAGAAATAAAAAGTGGAAGAAAAAGAGTGAGCTGATGGTATATGAAATGGTTGCTGATATTATGGCAATCAAGCCAAACGAATTCATGACATTTGCTACGATTGAATCTTATAAGGCGGGCAGCTGGTTTGAAAGCGAAGAAGGCAAAAAGCTTGGTATAAGTGAAGGATAATACATATTCAATGGTTTTTTTTTTAAGGAGGAAACAACATGATAAAAAAAGGACGCATTATTGCTTTTTTCTTACTCGTCCTTTGCGTAGGCAGTTTGATTGGGGCTTTTGGAAACAAAGCCGCAGATAATATTTTGCTTGGACTAGATCTGCAGGGCGGATTTGAAATTCTTTATGATGTAGAGCCTGCTAATGATGGCGACAAAATTGACCGCAATGCTCTTGTCAGTACAGTGAATGCTCTGCAAAAGAGAGCGAACGTGCTTGGAGTCAGTGAACCGAACATTCAGATTGAAGGCGAAAACAGAATCAGAGTCCAGCTTGCCGGTGTAAAGGATCAAAATCAGGCAAGGGAGATTCTTTCAACACAGGCAGAACTGACATTCCGTGATGTAAACGATAAAGTCATGATGAATGGTTCGGATCTTGTGGAGGGCGCGTCTAAGCAGACGTTTGATCCCGATACACAAGAACCAATCGTGGCAGTTAAACTGAAGGATGCTGCCAAGTTTAAAAGCGTAACAGAAAAGATCGTAGCTATGCAGCCTGAAAATCAGCTTGTCATCTGGCTTGATTTTGAAGAAGGCGACTCGTATAAAAAAGAAGTTGTAAAAGAATCACCTAAATTCTTATCTAATCCGAATGTAGGCGAAGTCTTCAACACAACTGATGTAACCATTACTGGACAATTCACAGTTGAAGAAGCCAAGGATTTGGCGAATCTTCTAAATGCAGGATCTCTTCCTGTTAAACTCGATGAAACGTACTCTACTTCCGTAGGAGCTCAGTTTGGTGAAGAGGCACTGCAGAAAACGGTTCTTGCCGGTATTGTCGGCATTGGCATCATCTTTGCCTTTATGCTGTTTTTCTACAGATTGCCTGGTATTATCGCAGTTGTTACACTAAGTACATACATTTATCTCATTCTTCAAATATTCGATTGGATGAATGGGGTATTAACATTGCCTGGTATCGCTGCCTTAATTTTAGGAGTAGGGATGGCGGTTGATGCCAACATTATTACTTACGAGCGGATTAAAGAAGAAATCAAGCTTGGCAAATCAGTCCGATCTGCTTTCAGAGCTGGAAGCAGACGTTCATTTGCAACCATCTTTGATGCAAATATTACAACGATGCTTTCAGGAGGGGTACTGTTCTTCTTTGGAACAAGCTCGGTTAAAGGCTTTGCAACAATGCTGATATTAAGTATTCTTTTGAGTTTTTTAACATCTGTCTTTTTATCAAGAATCCTGCTGTGGCTCCTTGTAGAAAGCAGATGGCTGGATAAGAAACCGGGATATTTCGGCGTAAAAAAGAAAGATATTATTGATTTGAGCAAGTCCACTGAAGATGTAGACGCTCCTACAAGCTTTGATAACGTGGATTTTATTAAGCATCGCAAAAAGTTTTTTGCTCTATCTGGCCTGCTCCTTGTAGCCGGAATTGTTCTTTTGCTTGTAATGAGGCTGAACCTTGGCATTGATTTTGCCAGCGGCACACGTATTGAGGTGGGCTCAGATCAATCATTAACAGCTGAAGAAGTGGAAAAGGAATTTGCTGAACTTGATCTTGAAGCAAAAGACATCGTTCTCTCAGGCAATAATAATCAAATTGCTGTTGCAAGACTTATCGGCGTCCTTGATAAAAATGAAATTGCCGAAGTGAAGGATCATTTTAACAAAGCATACGGAAAAGAACCGAGCGTTAGCACAGTTTCGCCGACAGTCGGAAAGGAACTCGCCCGAAATGCAATGTACGGAATTTTAATTGCATCAATCGGCATAATCATTTATGTTTCTATCCGCTTTGAATTTAAAATGGCACTTGCATCGATTATCGCGCTTTTACATGACGCATTCTTTATTATTGCTTTCTTCAGCATAACGAGGCTTGAAGTGGATATCACTTTTATTGCAGCCATTTTGACGATAGTAGGATACTCGATTAATGATACGATCGTTACCTTTGACCGGATACGCGAGCTTTACAAAAAGACAAAAGTGAAAACATACGATGATTTAAAGAGCATTGTAAACCGCAGCTTGCAGCAGACGTTTACGCGATCTTTAAACACTGTTTTAACAGTTGTTATCGCAGTAATTGCTTTGCTGATTTTCGGCAGTGAGTCGATTCTGAACTTCTCAATTGCCTTATTGGTAGGGTTAGTTTCAGGAACATATTCCTCCTTATTCATCGCATCGCAGCTTTGGATGATCTGGAAGTGGAAAGAGATTCAAAAGAAAAGCAAGATGAAAAAAGTGCAAGAACATGATGAACCAGTCGTATAAATAGGGGTTATCCGATAAGTCTTTAATATGAAGCAGGCAGGAAAACAAATGTTTTTTCCTACCTGCTTTTTTCTGTAGGCTCTTTTCGTAAACTTTGTTGTCCTTAGACTAAATGTTATAAAACATAAGTGGATTGTAGCGGAAGGCACTTGACTCCTGCGGGAAAATAGAGGGAAATGGGAGACCCCACAGGCAAAAAGCCGAGGAGGCTCCCACCCTCCCAGCGGAAAGCAAGTGACTGGAGCGGAAAGGAACGAGCAATATTTATAATCAAAACCAACAATATATGCGAAGACAGACTTTCTGGAGAGCCCCTTTAATTTTGACCGTAACTGGTTAGGATAAGAACATGCTAAAGAACATCCCTTTATCATAATTTGTTTTAATGAATGCCAAAAAAGGGTAAATGAAAAGAGATTTTTCAGAAGGGGGAAAGAAAATGAAGAGACAATGGAGCTTTATATTTGCGATCCTTTTTGCACTTATTGTTGCAATCTTTGCTGTCATAAATGTGGATCCTGTTGAAGTGGACTATTTATTCGGCGAGGCCGAATGGCCGCTGATTCTAATTATTCTCGGTTCCGTTCTGCTTGGAGGCCTAATGATTGCTTCTGCAGGATTAACAAGAATTTACGCTCTACAGCGCAAAGTGAAAGTCCTTGAAAAAGAAAAAACAGAATTATTGAATGAAAACGAATCGCTGAAAAAAGATCCGCGTGTTCATGAAACGAACAGCAGTGCACATGGCGCCAAGCAAATTGGCCAAACATCTGAGGAATTATAATTTCCAGTTTGTCACCCCTTACCTACTCTAGTATAATAGTGTGGTTAAGGGGTGATTTTTTTGCTGAAAGCGAAGACTAGATGGGATGTTTCCAAACCCCATCCGGATAAAGCTGATGAATTGATGAATACAATGAAAGTTACGCCTCTGGTTGCTTCCCTGCTGCTAAATCGCGGAATTGAGACTGCTGAACAGGCCGACCAATTCCTGAATATTGAAAAGCATGGTTTTTTTGATCCATTTATGCTCCTTGGAATGGACAAAACGATTAAGCGTATAAACGATGCGATTGCAGATCAAGAAAAGATTTTGATTTTTGGAGATTATGATGCAGATGGAGTGAGTTCTACGACCGTTCTGCTTGAAACGCTGAACTCCCTCGGAGCTAATGCTGATTTTTATATACCTAATCGATTTACTGAAGGCTACGGTCCTAATGAGATGGCTTTCCGACATGCTCATGATGAAGGCTTTTCTTTAATCATTACTGTGGATACAGGGATCTCGGCCGTGAATGAAGCGGCTCTTGCAAAAGAGCTTGGAGTTGATCTGATCATAACCGATCATCATGAACCAGGACCGGTTCTTCCTGATGCGTACGCGATCATCCATCCAAAGCAGCCTGACTGCCAATATCCTTTTAAAGAGTTAGCTGGTGTTGGCGTTGCTTTTAAGCTTGCCCATGCACTGCTTGGGCAAGCTCCGGAGCATCTGCTTGAAATTGCTGCAATAGGAACCATCGCCGATCTTGTTCCGCTTCATGGAGAAAATCGTCTGATTGCACGTCTTGGAATTCAGCAATTAAAACGAACAGAACGAAAAGGCTTAAAAGCGCTGCTCAAAGTAGCAGGAGCTGAAGGAAAAGATGTCAATGAAGAGACGATCGGATTTGCGATCGGACCGCGGATAAATGCCGTAGGAAGGCTTTCGTCTGCTGATCCGGCCGTTCATCTCCTTATGACAGAAGACGCTGAGGAGGCTCAAAGTCTTGCAAAAGACATTGACCTTCTCAATAAAGAAAGACAGAAAATTGTCTCGCAAATTACCGAAGAAGCAACCCAACAGGTAGAATCCATGTATCCGATTGAGGAAAATCCGGTGCTTATTCTTGCAAAAGAAGATTGGAACCCCGGGGTTGTCGGGATAGTAGCTTCGAGAATGGTAGAGAAATATTATCGGCCTACAATTATCTTAAGTATTGATCACGGCAAGGGAATTGCTAAAGGATCTGCAAGAAGTATAGCCGGTTTTGATTTATTTGCTAATTTGTCAGCGTGCCGGGAGATACTGCCGCATTTTGGAGGACATCCAATGGCTGCTGGAATGACTCTTAACATAGAAGATGTTGATCAATTAAGACAGCGTTTGAATGCTCTTGCAGCTGAGAAGCTGACAGAAGAAGACTTCATTCCCCTTAAAAAAATTGATGCGGAATGTGCTTTAACCGAAATCACTACGGACTCCATCGAAGAAGTCGGAATGCTTGCTCCATTTGGAATGAGCAATCCCAAGCCTCTCTTCCTGCTTGACTCCGTTCAACTGGGATCAATGAGGAAAATAGGTTCAGATCAAACACATTTAAAGCTTGCGGTGGAACAAAATCATCAGCAGCTCGATTGTATCGGATTTGGATTCGGGCATCTGCACGATCATATGGCACCTCTTGCAAAAGTGTCAATGGTTGGAGAATTATCCATCAATGAATGGAATAACTTCCGAAAACCGCAATTCATGATCCAGGATCTAGCTGTCAATGAATGGCAGCTGTTTGATGCTAGAGGAACCCGCAATCTTCAGAAAGCTGTTGAAAAAATGAATGACAAAAAAAATGTCCATATTGTTTTCCAAAAGGAAACACTCACTTTGCTTGAAGGGCTGGACCTTAATCTTTTATTTTTGGAAAACGGCCAAGAAGCAGAAGGTTTGGATTTAAAGGATAAATATGTCACGTTCATTGATACGCCATCTTCAATAGACCATTTGAATGTTCTTTTTGAACAGACGCGTCCTGACCGGATATATGCTATTTTCCATCAGCATACGGAACATTTTTTTGCCACAATCCCGACAAGAGAACACTTTAAATGGTATTATGGATTTTTGAAACAAAAAGGGACATTTGACTTAAAAAAACATGCAGAAGCGCTTGCCAGACATAAAGGCTGGTCAAATGAAACAATAGATTTCATGTCACAGGTGTTTTTTGACTTGGAATTTGCTACAATAGAGAATGGCATTATTTCTGTCAATCATCATCCGCCAAAAAGAGATCTAGCCGAATCTACTGCGTATGCTTCCAAGCTTCAGCAATTAGAGCTTGAAAATACGCTGCTATATTCGTCATACCAGGATTTAAAAACATGGTTTGATGAAAGAATGAAAATATCGTCAACGCTTGTCAATGCATGAGGAGGACAAACTTAATATGGATTTAAAGAAATATGTAACAGTGGTTCCGGATTATCCGAAGCCGGGCATTCAGTTTAAAGATATTACAACACTAATGGACAATGGGGATGCTTACCGCTATGCAACAGATCAAATTGTTGAATATGCGCGCAAGCAAAACATTGATATAATTGTAGGACCGGAAGCACGCGGATTTATCATCGGCTGTCCTGTTGCTTATTCGCTTGGAGTAGGCTTTGCGCCTGTCCGCAAAGAAGGCAAGCTTCCCCGCGAAGTTGTTCGCGTAGAGTATGGTCTTGAGTATGGCAAAGATGTGCTTACTATGCATAAAGATGCCATCAAACCAGGTCAGCGCGTGCTGATTACAGATGATCTGCTTGCTACAGGCGGAACAATCGAAGCAACAATTAAATTGGTAGAAGAGCTTGGCGGAGTCGTTGCCGGCATTGCTTTCTTAATTGAATTAAGCTACCTTGACGGACGCAGCAAATTGGATGATTACGATATTTTGACACTGATGAAATTTTAATCACATAGGGAAAAGCACTCGGGAATGGGTGCTTTTTCTATATTAAGGCACGTACCAGCCATTAATTGGGCACAGAAAAGTCAGTATTTCTCTTTACTTCTTCTGTGTTTTTCATGATAATAGGTACAATAAAGTTTTCATTGTAAAGGTGATTCCATGGCTAATGAACAAGTACTGACTGCTGAGCAGGTCATAGAGAAGGCAAAACGATATTTAACGGATGAAGACTTGCTTTTCATTCAGAAAGCCTATGATTTTGCGGAAGAAGCGCATCGTGAACAATACCGTAAATCGGGTGAACCATATATAATTCATCCTATACAGGTCGCAGGGATTTTAGTTGATTTGGACATGGATCCGTCGACAATCGCGGGTGGATTTTTACATGACGTCGTAGAAGATACGGACGTCACACTTGATGACTTGAAACAAACATTTAATGATGAAGTCGCCATGCTAGTGGACGGGGTTACAAAGCTCGGAAAAATTAAATATAAATCTCACGAAGAACAACAGGCTGAAAATCATCGTAAAATGTTTGTCGCAATGGCACAGGACATTCGTGTGATCTTAATTAAACTTGCTGACCGTCTTCACAATATGCGCACACTTAAGCATTTGCCGCAAGAAAAGCAGCGGAGAATCTCTAATGAAACGCTTGAAATTTTCGCACCGCTTGCACACCGTCTGGGGATTTCAAAGATAAAGTGGGAGCTTGAGGACACAGCTCTGCGCTATTTGAATCCGCAGCAGTATTACCGCATCGTGAATTTGATGAAGAAAAAGCGTGCTGAACGCGAGCTTTATTTAGAAGAAGTCATTGGCGAAGTGAAAAATCGGGTACATGAAGTAAATATTAAAGCTGATTTTTCAGGCCGTCCAAAGCATATATACAGTATTTACCGAAAGATGGCCCTTCAAAATAAGCAATTCAATGAAATATACGACTTACTTGCTGTTCGGATTGTTGTAAACAGCATTAAGGATTGTTATGCGGTCCTGGGCATTATCCACACATGCTGGAAACCGATGCCAGGCAGATTCAAAGATTATATTGCCATGCCGAAGCCCAACATGTATCAATCCCTTCATACTACAGTGATTGGTCCTAAAGGGGATCCTCTTGAAGTTCAGATCCGCACGAATGATATGCACACGATTGCAGAATACGGGATCGCTGCGCACTGGGCTTACAAAGAAGGCAAAGAGACAGAAGAGCAGTCAACACTTGAACAAAAATTAACATGGTTCCGTGAAATTCTCGAGTTCCAAAATGATACAACGAATGCGGAAGAATTTATGGAGTCATTAAAAATCGATTTGTTTTCTGATATGGTGTTTATTTTCACGCCTAAAGGCGATGTGATTGAAATGCCTTCAGGCTCTGTTCCGATTGACTTTGCCTACCGCATCCATTCCGAGATCGGCAACAAGACAATCGGTGCAAAAGTAAACGGCAAAATCGTTACCCTGGATTATAAATTAAAAACCGGCGATATCATCGAAATCATGACATCGAAACATTCTTACGGCCCTAGTCAGGATTGGCTTAAGCTTGCCCAAACGTCTCAGGCGAAAAATAAAATCCGCCAATTCTTCAAAAAGCAGCGCCGCGAGGAAAATGTAGACAAAGGCAAAGAGATGGTAGAAAAAGAAATTAAAAATCTCGAATTTGAATTAAAAGAAGTCTTAACGAGTGATAATTTAAAGCGTGTAGCTGAAAAATTCAATTTTTCAAATGATGAGGATATGTATGCAGCTGTAGGCTATAACGGCATCACGGCTGCACAGGTTGCGAATCGCCTGACTGAAAAATGGCGCAAAAAACGCGATATGGAACAAGAGAAAGATATTTCAGAAGTCATTTCTGAAGTGCGTCCATATTC
The DNA here is from genome assembly GCF_009674765.1 of Metabacillus idriensis. Classification (GTDB taxonomy): domain Bacteria; phylum Bacillota; class Bacilli; order Bacillales; family Bacillaceae; genus Bacillus_P; species Bacillus_P idriensis. Next base: position 20,515 of record NZ_WKKF01000007.1, read on the forward strand.
ATCTAAAAAGCGTGACAGCGGGGTCCGCGTAAAAGGAATTGACAACCTGCTGATCCGTTTATCAAAATGCTGCAATCCTGTACCAGGTGATGAAATCGTCGGTTTCATTACTAAAGGACGAGGAGTATCTGTTCACCGCGACGACTGTCCAAATGTGCATACAGAAGAAGCACAAGCCCGTCTGATCCCGGTTGAATGGGAAACACAGCTTGATGGCCGCAAAGAGTACAACGTTGAAATCGAAATACTCGGCTATGACCGAAGAGGACTTTTAAATGAGGTCCTTCAGGCTGTCAACGAAACAAAGACCAACATTTCGTCTGTTGCAGGCAAATCTGACCGCAACAAAGTAGCTACAATCAACATGGCAATTGCCATTTCCAACATAAGCCATCTTCACAAAGTTGTGGAGAGAATTAAGCAGATTTCTGATATTTATTCTGTAAGAAGAATCATGAACTAGAAAGGGTTTTTCTGTCTTGAAGATTGTTGTCCAGCGCGCTAAAGATGCAGAAGTAAAAGTAAATAACGAAACAGTCGGCAAAATTTCTGAAGGATTTATGCTTTTAGTAGGAATCACACATGAGGACTCTGAACAGGATGCTGACTACCTTGCAGATAAAATTGCCAATCTGAGAGTTTTTGAAGACGCGGAGCAAAAAATGAATCTTTCCCTGATTGATGTGGGGGGACAAGTCTTATCCATTTCTCAGTTCACTCTCTACGGAGATTGCAGAAAAGGAAGAAGGCCGAATTACATGGCAGCTGCCAAGCCTGATCAAGCAGAGCCTTTATATGATTACTTCAATTTAAAGCTTCGTGAAAAAGGCATTACCGTTCAAACTGGGGAGTTTGGCGGCATGATGGATGTTTCATTTACAAATACCGGTCCTGTTACATTGATTCTTGAATCACAGGCGAATTAAGAAAACCGCCGGGCACAGTGTGCCTGGCGGTTTTTCTTTTGTTTTAAAATGGAAAAAATGAAGAACGATATTAGTTCAATATTGGCACCCGCAAAAAAACACTCAAGACAGAGCCTGAGTGTTTTTTCATGCTTATTTAAAATACTGCGCCAGTCCGTAATAAATCCCTTGTGCCACTCTTTCCTGATAGGCATTTGAGCGTACAGTCAGCTCCTCTGTATTGTTGCTGACATAACCAAGCTCGAGGAGAACAGAGGGCTGGTTATTTTCACGGATTACATGATAATCCCCAAATTTTGTTCCGCGGTCTTTTAACTTCGTTTGTTTCATTAATTCTGAATGAACAGGTGAAGCCAGGGGCTTATCTTTAGACTCACTGTAGTAATAAGACGTCATTCCATTAACGCTTCTATTATTGATGCTGTCAAAATGGAGACTTATAAAAGCGTCCGCATTTCTGTAATGAGCCGTGCTGACACGTGAGCTTAAACTAATGTAGCTGTCACTGCTGCGCGTTAAGTGCACGTCCGCTCCTGAAGCTTTCAGCTTATCGTACACGAGCTTGGCGGTGGACATCGTGAGATTCTTCTCAAGTGTGCCTCTAGTGCCGATTGCTCCTCCGTCACGTCCGCCATGTCCCGGATCAAGAACAATGGTTTTATTTTTCAAGTAAGAGGTAACATCGCCGCCAGGTCTTGAGACAGAATTGCCTTCCCCTGATTGTGATACTACCCATCCTGCTACATAACCTGCAGTATTGCCTGAGAGCTGGATCTTAAACCAATCGCCTTCTTTGCTGATAACAGAAAATTGTTCTCCTGCATTAGCGCGTCTCAGAATGCTTTGATTTGTAGATGGGCCTTTTCGAATATTTGTCCCATCCTGCAAAATGCTGACTTTAGATTGGCTTGTTGTGTTTCCTTTACCTGTATTTCCCTGTCCGCTTGCAATCGAAATATAGGAACTGGAAACCCAGCCTTTTTTATTTCCTGAGTATTTAATATGATGCCAGCTGTTCTTTGTTTCAAGAATGGTGACCTCTGCATCTTTTGAAATGGAACCAACTACAGAGCCATTTAAGCTGCCGCTGCTTCGTACATTCAGGGAGCTTGCTGTTACTTTTCCTTTTTTGCCGCCGCTTACAGGCGCCTGCACGGAATTTGCAGAAATGAAATCACTATGTACCCAGCCTTTTTGACCATTAAATTGAATTTCGTGCCATTTATCCTGTGTCTTAGTAATCGAAACAGAAGCATTTTTTTTCAAGCTGCCGATAGTGGCGGCTGATGTTGAAGGCTTGTTGCGCACGTTCAGTGAAGTCGCAATGACTTTTCCGCTCCTAGACCCTGATGAAGCAGGAGCTTTAGCTTGTTCCTTTTTTTGTAAGGAAACAAACTGACTGGAAACCCAGCCTCTTTTCCCGTTATAAGAGATTTCGACCCAATTTGAATTTTGCTGAACAAATGCTGCCGTTTGTCCCTTGTCAAATGTGCCTGTTACCTGAAAGCTTGTGCCGGGGCCGCTGCGTATTCTCAAGTCTTCGGCATTTGATTTGACAGTATCAGAAGAACTGCCTGAGCTTGTTTTTGGTGCTTGGGCGGATTGCTGTAGAGTTACCAGCCATGAGGCTACCCAGCCCTTGTTATTGCCTGATAATTGGATTTGGTACCAATCTTTTTTCTGGTCTGTGATGGAGTACACAGCCCCTTTTTTTACACTGGCGATGACAGAATAGCTTAGTCCAGGGCCGCTTCTGATGTTTAATCCATCAACTGCAATGACTGCTTTTTTCGTTTCAGCTGATGCAGACTTGGGCATCATTTGAAGCTGACACATGATAAGCAGGGTGCAAATAATGGAAATGAGTAGTTTTCGAAACAATGACCGATCCTCCTTTTTCATAGATAACTTATAGTACATTCGCTTTTTATATCGGCTATCCCTTGTGACATTTGATATATTTTTTCGGGAAAAAGGCAATGCTATGGGATAGACAGTTAAAAAGGAGCAATGATCATGAGGCACAGTGATAAAGGCGAGACAACTCATTATAACAATAATGATGTATTTGGAGTTAATTTTCATGAATTTGCTGAAAAAGAACAGAATTCTAATTTGTATGAGCTTGCAAGCGAATATGGTTTAAGTTTGAGAGAAGTGAAGAAATTAAAAAAACAATTAAATCGCTCTTGACACATAGCCTGAAACATTCGTATGATAGTATATAAATCTTAGCAAGAACTACATAATTTTGAACCATTGATGGAGAAGAGTAGTCAAGATGACACATGATAAGAGAGGAAAAGCCGTGGCTGAAAGCTTTTCGCATGATGACTTGATGAAGAGAACACTCCTTAGGTTTCCCTCTGAAAGATGCTGCTTGCATTTAATAGGAGGTGGACGTGACAGGCGTTAACTGTCTTGAGTGGGAGCATTTAATGCTTCAACTAGGGTGGCACCACGGGATCTAACTCTCGTCCCTACATTTTTATGTAGGGGCGGGAGTTTTTTGTTTTCAAAATTTTTGAAGGTTTATGAAAATTGGAGGAGTAAAACATGTCATTTCAAATTCCGAGAGGCACTCAGGATATCCTTCCTGGAGATGTTGAACGCTGGCAATATATCGAAAACACAGCGCGTGAAATTTGCAGATACTATCAATATAAAGAAATCCGGACGCCAATCTTTGAACACACTGAGATTTTTCAAAGAGGAGTAGGTGAATCAACGGATATTGTCCAAAAGGAAATGTATACATTCCAGGACCGAAAAGGAAGAAGCATGACCCTCCGACCGGAAGGAACGGCTTCAACTGTCCGTGCATTTGTTGAAAAGAAATTATACGCACAGCCGTCTCAGCCGACAAAACTTTACTATATTGGACCAATGTTCCGCTATGAACGCCCGCAGACAGGACGTTTCCGTCAATTCGTTCAGTTTGGGGTTGAGGCGCTTGGAAGCAACAGCCCTGCAATGGATGCAGAAGTCATTTCTCTTGCAATGGAGCTTTACCGTACTGTTGGATTAAAAAAGCTGAAGCTGATTATCAACAGTCTTGGAGATGCGGACAGCAGAAAAGCTCACCGGGAAGCTTTAATTGCTCATTTTGAACCAAGAATTGGTGAGTTTTGCTCGGATTGCCAGAAACGATTGCAGCAAAACCCGCTTCGGATTCTTGATTGCAAAGTAGACCGGAATCATGAGCTTATGGCTACGGCCCCTTCAATTATGGATTACTTAAATGAAGAATCAAGAGCTTATTTCAATAAAGTCCAGCAATATTTAACGGATTTAAATATTGAGTTTACAGTTGACCCTAATTTGGTGCGCGGACTGGATTACTACAACCACACGGCATTTGAGATCATGAGCGACGCAGAAGGATTCGGTGCGATCACAACTCTTTGCGGAGGCGGCAGATATAACGGCCTTGTGAAAGATTTTGGAGGCCCTGAAACACCAGGAATCGGATTTGCACTCAGTATTGAAAGGTTTCTTGCTGCTCTTGATGCAGAAAACGTTGAGCTTCCAATCGAACAGTCGATTGATTGCTTCGTTGTAGCTCTTGGCGAGAAAGCGAAAGACCGTTCTGTATCTCTCGTATATGAACTCAGAAAAGCAGGATTAACTGCAGAAAAAGATTACGAGGATAAAAAAATGAAAGCTCAATTTAAAGCAGCTGATCGCTATAAAGCTAAATTTGTTGCTGTATTAGGCGAAGATGAGCTTGAACGGAACATCATTTCCGTGAAAAACATGGAAACAGGCACACAAGTAGAAGTATCAATAGATGAGCTTACAGCCTATATAAAAGCATAGCCAAAAGGAGAGAGACAAACATGTTTGGACGAACATATTATTGCGGTGAAGTAACAGAAGCAGCAATCGGGGAAAAAGTAGTATTAAAAGGATGGGTGCAAAAACGCCGCGACCTTGGCGGGCTCATTTTCATTGATTTAAGAGACAGAACTGGAATTGTTCAAATCGTGATCAATCCTGAAGTTTCTGAAGATGCCCTGAAAATCGCAGAAAAAATCCGCAGTGAATATGTATTGGATATTGAAGGCACAGTAGTCGGACGTACAGAGGGAACAGTAAACCCTAATCTTACGACTGGGAAAATTGAAGTGAAGGTTGAACATGTCACAATCATCAATGCTGCAAAAAATCCGCCTTTCCTGATTGAAGATAAATCTGAAGAAGTATCAGAAGATGTCCGCTTAAAGTACCGTTACCTGGACTTAAGAAGACCAGCTTTGCTTGATACATTCAAAATGCGCCACAACGTTTCAAAATCCATCCGGAATTTCTTGGATGAAAAAGGATTTTTAGATGTAGAAACGCCGATTTTAACGAAAAGCACTCCAGAGGGAGCACGTGATTATTTAGTGCCGAGCCGTGTGCATGAAGGCGAATTCTATGCTCTTCCTCAATCACCGCAAATTTTCAAACAGCTGCTGATGGTTTCTGGATTTGACCGTTACTACCAAATTGCACGCTGCTTTAGAGATGAAGATCTCCGTGCTGACCGTCAGCCTGAGTTTACACAAGTGGATATTGAAATGTCATTTATGAGCCAGGATGAAATCATGACCTTGATGGAAGAGATGATGACGCGCATCATGAAAGAAACAAAAGGCGTAGATTTAACCCTTCCTCTTCCACGCATGACGTTTGACGAAGCAATGGGCCGTTATGGATCTGATAAGCCTGATACACGATTCGGACTAGAACTCGTCAATGTTTCTGAACTTGTGAAAGACAGCGGCTTTAAAGTGTTCAGCGGTGCCGTGCAAAACGGCGGAGAAGTAAAAGTGATTAACGTTAAAGGAGCAGCTGCTTCTTATTCAAGAAAAGATATTGATGCCTTAACAGAGTTCGTTTCTCAATATGGTGCAAAAGGCCTTGCGTGGCTCAAAGTAGAGGAGCAGGAGCTAAAAGGCCCTATTTCTAAATTTTTCCCTGCTGAAGAACAGGAAAGCTTGAAAACAGTGACTGAAGCAGAGACGGGAGACTTATTGCTTTTTGTTGCCGACAAAAAGCAAGTCGTTGCAGATGCACTTGGTGCTTTGCGTCTAAAGCTGGGAAAAGAGCTGGGATTAATCGACGAAAGCAAATACAATTTCCTTTGGGTAGTTGACTGGCCTCTAGTTGAATATGACGAAGAAGCGGGACGCTACTTTGCTGCGCATCATCCATTTACAATGCCGGCACGCGAAGATCTTGAGCTGTTTGAGACGAATCCGGCAGGCATGAAAGCTCAGGCTTATGACCTTGTTTTAAATGGATACGAGCTTGGCGGGGGATCAATCCGTATTTTCGAAAAAGACATTCAGCAAAAAATGTTTAAACTGCTTGGTTTCTCTGAAGAAGAAGCAGTTGAACAATTTGGCTTCCTTTTAGAAGCGTTCGAATATGGCACCCCTCCTCATGGCGGAATTGCCCTTGGACTTGACCGTTTGGTTATGCTTTTAGCTGGCAGAACGAACTTGCGCGATACCATTGCGTTCCCTAAAACGGCAAGTGCAAGCGACCTTCTGACACATGCTCCAAGTGAAGTAAGCACAGAGCAATTAACAGATCTTAACCTTGCATTAAAACTGAAAAAGAGTGAATAATGCCCAGAATGATTTACTTGAAAACCGCACCTTGTTGTGGTAATCTTTTTACAAGATAAAAAGAAGTCCTGATGTGTACGTCGTACACTTAGTTTTGATCCAACATTACTTGATCCGGGAGTTCACGTTTTCAGCGTTATGTAAATGCCTCATCATTCGATCAGAGGACTTATCATACATGAAACAGGACACCCACCTGCTGTGAGCGGGTTCAAAACCAAGATAGCAGCGACGGCACAATTGGGACTTCTTAACGAACGAGAATTCAGCCTGCATAAGCTTTCTGCTTATGCAGGTTTTTATTTTGTTTAAAAATAAATTTTGATTTACTGTGTACTATTTTGTCTGACTGGCTACCTAAAAAAACGAAAAGCGAGAATATAGGAACAATCCTGTCCCAACGGCAGCTGAAATGCTTCAAAACAATTTCTTCGCTTTCGTCAATCATTAACGGCATACTCCTCGTTATAAATATTGTTTTGCAGAGAGGGACTGCCTTAAACAGAGAAACCAATGAAGTAAATGTTTAGAATTAGCTCTTGTTTTTCACAGAAAGTATGATATATTCATTTTCAGGAAAAATACAGTCATGGATTAAATAAATGGAGTTGAGAGTTTTGCTGAATCAATTTTCCCGCAATGAACTTGCGATAGGCAAAGAAGGCATTGAAATTTTAAAAAACAGCACAGTTGCAGTCCTTGGAATTGGCGGGGTAGGGTCTTTCTCTGCAGAAGCACTTGCACGTTCCGGAGTAGGACGAATTTTGCTTGTAGATAAAGATGATGTAGATATTACTAATGTAAACCGCCAAATTCATGCGCTCGTCTCAACTGTCGGTCAGCCAAAAGCTGATTTAATGAGAGACCGCATTAAAGAAATTAATCCAGAGTGCGATGTCATTGCACTGAAGATGTTTTACACAGAAGAAACATATGAAGAGTTTTTCAGCTATGGCCTTGATTATGTCATTGATGCTTCTGATACGATTTCATATAAAATTCACTTAATGAAAGAATGTTTAAATAGAGGCATTCCGATTATTTCAAGTATGGGCGCGGCAAATAAAACGGATCCGACAAGATTTCAAATTGCCGATATTTCCAAGACCCATACAGATCCAATTGCAAAAGTGGTCAGAACCCGCCTTCGCAAAGAAGGAATCCGAAAAGGCATTCAGGTTGTTTTCTCTGATGAAAGCCCGATTGTTATTCGCGAAGATGTACGTCTGAAGGTAGGAAATGCCGCAGCGCCGATCCGCAAAGCGAAAATGCCGCCATCCTCTAATGCGTGGGTTCCGTCTGTAGCAGGTTTGATCATGGGCGGACATGTTATCATGGAGCTTTTAAAAGATATTAAAATTGCACGTGTAAACGACTAAATAATAAAAAAAGCGGCATGATTTGAAATCATGCCGCTTTTTTTATTGTCTTCTTTCGCATTCTTATCTGTCTGCCTGCGCTAACCGGGTGATTCCGCTTTTCGTCTTGTCTAGCTCCACCACCTCCTAGCTCCTCGGCCAGAACGGCTCCGTCTGTAAAGGCAAAAAGCGCCTTTTCAGCCGGATCCTTATCTGTCTGTCGGAGCTAACCGGGTGATTCCGCTTTTCTTTATTGCTGTTTCATCAGCTTTTCATAGATTTGTGAAAGGGAAAGTTCGAATTTTCCTGTTTGTTTAGGGTCATAATACTTTTTCTTTTTTAGTGAATTCGGCAGATACTGCTGTTTGACCCAGCCATTTTCGAAGTCATGGGGATATTGATAGTTAATGCCTCTGCCAAGCTTTTCTGCTCCCTTGTAATGTGCATCCTTCAGGTGAGCCGGGATTTCACCGCTTTTCCCGGCGCGGATATCTGCAATTGCAGCATCCAGTGCAATGTATGCGCTGTTGGATTTTGGGGAGAGACAAAGCTCTATGACTGCATTTGCAAGCGGGATTCGAGCTTCAGGCAGTCCAAGCCTTTCTGTTGCTTCAATGGCTGCCAATGTCCTGGCACCAGCTTGAGGGCTTGCAAGTCCAACGTCTTCATATGCAATGACCAGCAGCCTGCGGTTAATGCTGATCAGATCTCCAGCTTCTATCAGTCTGCCGAGATAATGCAGAGCTGCATTTACGTCGGATCCGCGGATCGATTTTTGAAATGCGGAAAGGACGTCGTAGTGGGCATCTCCATCTTTATCATGGACAAAGCTCTTTTTTTGAAGACACTCTTCTGCTGTTTCAAGTGTTACGTGAATTTCGCCATTTTCATCTGGATCTGAAGAGATGACCGCAAGTTCCAGAGCATTAAGAGCAGACCGGACGTCACCTGCACAGCTTGAGGCAAAGTGCATGAGAGCTTCCTCGGAAATAACGGCACGATAGTTGCCAAGTCCTTTCTTTTCATCCTTTAAAGCCCGTTCAAGTGCTGTTTTTATATCAGCAGCTTCTAAAGGCTTTAATTCGAAAATTTGGCATCTGCTTCTGATGGCAGGATTGATGGCATGATAGGGATTGCTTGTCGTTGCTCCAATTAAAATGATTTTTCCATCCTCTAAATAAGGAAGGAGAAAATCCTGTTTTGCTTTATCCAGACGATGGACCTCATCAAGAATTAAAATGACCTTTCCGGACATTTTAGCTTCTTCTGCGACGATTTCCATATCTTTTTTATTATTCACAACTGCATTCAGCTTACGGAAAGCGGTGTTTGTGCTTCCTGCAATCGCTGTGGCTATGGATGTTTTTCCTATTCCGGGAGGGCCGTACAAAATCATCGAGCTCAAGTGTTTTGCTTTTACCATCCGCTCAATCATTTTTCCTTTGCCGACTAAATGTTCCTGCCCGATTATTTCATCAATGTTTTCTGGTCTCATTCGAAATGCCAGAGGTTTCATGTTATCACTCCCAAGACGAAGCACTGATCTTATTTTACTAAGCTTATCATGACTTTTCCTCTTAGTCATATGAATTGATTTATATCTTTAATAGGAAACCGGCGAGTTAATTTGAATGCTCTGGTGAAGGATAATATGCTATAATGGCATAGGTTCATTTAAGGAAAAAACAAATTTTAACAGCGGAAAATAGATTGTTTCAGATTTTTAATGATGAGAGGCGAAGTGAAGAACGATGAATGCTTTGCGCAATAAAAAGAATCAGGAGCTCAGTATGAGATGGGGCATTTATTTCTTGGGCCTGCTCATCATGTCTTTCGGCATCGTCCTTACGATAAAAGCTGAACTTGGCACATCTCCATGGGATGTACTTCATATAGGATTATATTACCAGCTTGGTTTAACGATTGGATCTTGGGCAATTATTGTAGGAGGAGCCATTCTTCTATTGTCCTCCATTTTTACAAGAAAGGTGCCTCAGGCAGGTGCCTTTGTCAATATGCTGACTGTAGGTCTATTTATAGATTTATACTTATCATTGCCGTTTATGCAGACACCGTCAGGATATGCCGGGAAAGCACTGATGCTTTTACTTGGTATTATTGTGATGGGGTATGGAATCGGCTTGTATATTTCGGCAGGCTGCGGTGCAGGACCTCGTGATACATTAATGCTTGCTTTGGTTGAAAAAACCGGCATAAAGGTATCAAGGATTCGCGGAGGGATTGAAGTCATTGTTCTTTTTTTCGGCTGGATTTTGGGCGGACCGGTTTTCGTTGGAACAATCGTCTGTACACTGTCTATTGGGTATGTCATCGGATTTACCCTTCCGCAATGCCAGAAAACAACCAATGCCCTGCTGGAAAAGACAATAAGAAAAGAAGCGGATGTTCACCAAGTTAGCTAGAATTATAGGGGTGTATATATGAAAATTTCAACTAAAGGCCGCTATGGTCTTACAATTATGATAGAGCTTGCAAAGAAACACGGTGAAGGGCCAACCTCATTAAAAAGCATTGCCCAGACGCATGATTTATCTGAACACTATTTAGAGCAATTGATCGCACCGCTCCGTAATGCCGGTTTAGTCAAAAGCATCCGCGGAGCATACGGAGGATACGTTCTTGGAAATGAACCTGATGCCATTACTGCAGGGGATATTATCAGAGTTCTTGAAGGGCCGATCAGCCCTGTAGAAGTGCTTGAAGATGAAGAGCCTGCAAAGCGTCACTTATGGATTCGCATACGCGATGCAGTAAAAGATGTGCTTGATAATACAACTCTTGAAGATTTAGCAAACTACTCAGATGGCGAGCAGGAATCTTATATGTTTTATATTTAAAAAGGAGGGAGTAAAATGGAGCGAATTTATTTGGACCATGCTGCCACATCCCCAATGCATCCGGAAGTAATTAACGCGATGCTTCCTCACATGCAGGATGTATTCGGCAATCCCTCAAGCATCCATTCATTTGGAAGAGAAAGCAGAAGACTGCTGGATGAGGCGAGAGCGGTAATTTCGCGGAGTCTGCATGCAAAACCGAAGGAAATTATTTTTACGGGCGGCGGAACGGAAGCTGATAATTTAGCGATAATCGGCTCCGCTCTTGCAAACCAGCATAAAGGCAGGCACATCATTACGACACAGATTGAACATCATGCGGTCTTAAATACATGCAAGCATCTGGAGAAACAGGGGTTTGATGTTACCTATTTGCCTGTTGATCAAAATGGCATTGTTTCAATTGATGATCTTAAACGGGAACTGACGCCTGAAACCATATTGGTTACGATCATGTATGGAAACAATGAAACTGGATCGATTCAGCCGATTGATGAGATCGGCAAGGTTCTGAAGGATCATCAGGCTCTTTTCCATACAGATGCTGTACAGGCATTCGGAATCCTTGATTTGAATGTGAAAGAGAGCTATATAGATATGCTCTCTGCTTCTGGCCACAAGATTAATGGACCAAAAGGGACCGGTTTTCTTTATGTTAAAGAAGGACTCTCGCTTAAACAGCACTTTCACGGCGGAGAGCAAGAACTGAAACGGCGTGCGGGAACGGAAAATGTACCCGGCATTGCAGGATTTAAATCCGCAGTTCAGCTTGCACTTGAAACAAGAGAGCAAAAAACTGTACTTTACAAAGAGTTTAAAGATAAAATAATTGATATTTTAAAGACGGAAGATGTTTCTTTTGAAATAAATGGAGAGATAGACAGCAGTCTGCCGCATGTTTTAAATCTTTATTTTCCAGGGACAAATGTGGAGTCGATGCTTGTGAACATGGACATTGCAGGAATTGCCGTATCAAGCGGATCAGCATGCACAGCAGGTTCCATTGAGCCTTCGCATGTCCTGACTGCCATGTACGGGCAGGGGGCTGAACGGACAAAAGCTTCCATCCGCTTTAGTTTTGGTCTTGGAAATACGGTGGAGCAAGTTGAGAAGGCCGCTTTGGAGACAGCGCGAATTGTAAAAAGATTAACAGCTTAGAATGATTGACACTTGGAGGTGAAAAAGATGCAAAAAGCACCTAAAGACACTCGTGTTGTTGTTGGAATGTCAGGAGGGGTTGATTCCTCTGTTGCGGCACTTCTTTTAAAACAGCAAGGCTACGATGTGATCGGCATCTTTATGAAAAACTGGGACGATACAGATGAGTTCGGAGTCTGTACCGCTACTGAAGACTATGATGATGTAATTCAGGTCTGCAATCAAATCGGAATCCCTTATTACGCAGTGAATTTTGAAAAACAATATTGGGACAAAGTGTTTACTTATTTTTTAGATGAGTATAAAGCAGGGAGAACCCCGAATCCCGATGTTATGTGCAATAAAGAAATTAAGTTCAAAGCATTTTTAGAGCATGCGATTTCTCTTGGAGCAGATTATCTTGCAACGGGGCACTATGCCCAAGTTGAATACCGCGACGGGGAATACAAAATGCTCAGAGGCGCTGATGAAAATAAAGATCAAACTTATTTCCTCAATCAGCTGACTCAAGAGCAATTATCAAAAGTGATGTTCCCAATCGGAAATATTCCGAAATCAAAAGTGCGCGAGCTTGCTAAAGAAGCGAATCTTGCGACTGCTGCAAAAAAAGACAGTACGGGCATCTGCTTTATCGGAGAGCGCAACTTTAAAGAATTTTTAAGCGGCTATCTTCCAGCACAGCCCGGTTTAATGCAGACTCTTTCAGGAGAAGTAAAAGGCAAGCATGACGGCCTGATGTATTACACCATCGGACAGCGCCATGGTCTTGGCATCGGCGGCAGCGGAGATCCTTGGTTTGTGGTAGGGAAAGACCTTGAAAAAAATGTCTTGTACGTGGATCAGGGCTTTGACAATGATCTGCTCTATTCGGATTCGATTACAGCTACAAACATCAGCTGGGTTTCAGACAAACTCCCTGAAGGAGAAGTTGTCTGCACGGCAAAATTCAGATATCGTCAGGAAGATCATGCTGTTACAGTGAAAATGATCGATAAAACAACTGCACAAGTGATTTTTGATAAACCAATCAGGGCCATTACACCTGGACAGGCTGTTGTTTTTTACAAAGATGACGAATGTCTTGGCGGCGGGACCATTGATGAAGTATTTAAAAAGAATGATAAAATCTGGTATGTTGGTTAAAGATGCAACCTTTGTTAAAACCTCAACGTCAGTTGAGGTTTTTTCTTTAAAAATTTGTTACCGGGAGTGCTACTGATCATGAGCGATAAAAGTATATTAGGAATAGAAGCCATGCAAAAGGGCGATTTTGAAAAAGCGGCAGGATATTTTTCAGAGGCTATTGAAGAAAATCCAAAGGATGCTGTTTGTTATGTGAATTTCGGAAATTTATTGGCAGCAGTAGGAGAATTTGAAAAAGCCATTACCTTTTTTGAAAAAGCGATAGAACTTGATGCAAAGACGACTACGGCTTACTATGGTGCCGGAAATGTTTATTACAATAGCGAGCAGTTTCAAGCCGCACAAAAAATGTTTTTAAAAGCGATTCAAAAAGGGATGAATCATTCAGATGTCTTTTTCATGCTTGGAATGAGCTATGTCCAAATGGATCAGCCGCTGCCTGCCCTTCCATATTTACAAAGAGCAGTTGAATTAAATGAAGAAGACACGGAAGCGCGCTTTCAATATGGATTATGTTTAGCTCAGCAGGAATCACTTGATGAAGCGATTCGTCAATTCCAGATTGTAGTGGAAAAAGATCCAGGTCATGCGGACGCATACTATAATTTAGGTGTAGGCTACGCATTTAAAGAGGACGCAAAAAAGGCCATGGAAATGCTCGATCAAGCTCTGAGCATTCAGCCGGACCATGACATGGCGGCTAATTTGAAGCAGCTGATGCAAACACTGTAAGAATCAGGCAATCAGGGGGAGGAGATCTTGTGCAGCAAAAGGCGGACCTGTTTCAAGAGCAGGAACGGTTTTTAAAAGGAAAGATCATCACGGTTATTTATCAGAATGACCAAAACCATTATACCGTTTTAAAGACGGAGGTTCTTGAAACGAGCGAAAATTATGATCAAAAAGAAATAACCGTGACGGGCTATTTTCCTCTTCTGCATGAAGATGAAACATATACCTTCTTTGGGATGCTTACGCAGCATCCTAAATTCGGACAGCAATTTCAGGCTGAGCATTACCGCAAGGAAATTCCCAAAACGCGCGATGGTGTCATTCAATACCTTTCAAGTGACCTGTTTAAAGGGATCGGCAGGAAAACAGCTGAAGCGATAGTCGATGTTCTCGGAGAAGGCGCCATTTCGAAAATGATGGAAGATCCTTCTGTACTGGATAAGGTGCCGAAACTCGGCAAAGACAAAGCAAAACAGCTGCTTGATCAGCTGAAGGAGCATCAGGGTCTTGAGCAGGCAATGATTATTTTAAATCAGCTTGGCTTCGGTCCTCAGCTTTCTATGAAAATTTACCAGGCCTATCAGGATAAAACCATCCAGATGATTCAGGAGAATCCTTTTCAGCTTGTTAAAGATATCGAAGGAATCGGGTTCGTGCGCGCTGATGAGCTTGGCGGCCAAATGGGCCTCGGCGGAAATCACCCTGAGCGGATTAAAGCTGCCTGCTTTTATACAATTGAACATCTTTGCCTTCAAGAGGGCCATACATATGTATCACTTGAGCAGTTAATTATAAAATCAATGGAATTGCTGAATTCATCAAAGAATTCAGGAATTATTGAAACCGATATTTCAGAGCAAGTGATCAAACTTGCAGAAGATAAAGGAATTATTATTGAAGAAGACAGAGCCTATCTGCCCTCTCTCTTTTTTGCTGAACAGGGACTTGTGAAAAGTATCCAGCGTGTCCTTTTGCAGACAGAATATGAGAGTATTTTTCCTGAATCAGAGTTTTTGCTTTCACTCGGAAAACTGGAAGAGAGAATGAACGTGCAGTACGCCCCGACTCAAAAAGAAGCCATTCAAACGGCTCTGATGTCGCCAATGCTTTTGCTGACGGGAGGACCTGGTACTGGAAAAACGACCGTTATTAAAGGGATCGTAGAGCTTTACGCAGATTTGCATGGCTGTTCCCTCGAGCAAAAAGATTATAAAAAAGAAGAGCGTTTTCCAATCTCGTTAGTTGCCCCGACAGGACGGGCTGCAAAAAGAATGACTGAAGCAACAGGCCTGCCTGCTGTAACGATTCACCGGCTGTTAAAGTGGAACGGTGCAGAAGGATTTGATCACGGGGAAGATAACCCGATCGGTGCAAAACTGCTGATTGTCGATGAAATGTCGATGGTAGACACTTGGATTGCCAATCAGCTGTTTAAAGCTCTTCCTGAACATATACAAGTCATCATGGTTGGTGATGAAGACCAGCTGCCTTCTGTAGGCCCTGGTCAAGTGCTGCGCGATTTACTTGAGTCTCAGGCAGTTCCTGTTGTAAGGCTGACGGATATTTACAGACAGGCTGAGGGTTCATCCATTATAGAGCTTGCCCATGATATTAAAAAAGGAAGGCTGCCGGATAACTTGACTGCGCCTACTAAAGACAGATCCTTTATTCGATGCAGCGGTGCACAGGTAAAGGAAGTAGTGGAGAAAGTCATTTCGAGCGCCATTAAAAAAGGATATACAGCCCGTGATGTTCAGGTGCTTGCCCCGATGTACCGCGGGCCTGCAGGCATAGATCAGCTTAATATTATGCTGCAGCAGCTGTTTAATCCTAAAGCTGAAAATAAAAGGGAAATGAAATTCGGAGATACGGTATACAGATCCGGCGACAAAGTGCTCCAGCTTGTAAATCAGCCTGAGAGCAATGTGTATAACGGCGACATCGGAGAGATTGTTTCCATTTTTTATGCCAAGGAAAACACTGAAAAAGAAGATATGATCGTCATCTCCTTTGATGGGAATGAGGTCACGTATACAAAATCTGATTTCAATCAATTCACGCATGCCTTCTGCTGTTCCATTCACAAATCACAGGGCAGCGAATTTCCGATTGTTGTTGTGCCTGTTGTCAAAAGCTATTTCAGAATGCTTAGACGGAACTTGATTTATACGGCTATTACTAGAAGCAAGCAGTTTTTAATCCTTTGCGGGGAACAAGATGCCCTGCTGCGGGGAATTGAAAACAGAGATCATTTAAGCCGGCAGACCTCTTTAAAAATGAAGCTATCTGAAAAACAGCAAGATCTTGAAGAACTGACAGAAGAGCTTCCCTTTGCCCTTGCTGATGCCATGATTGGAATGGAAGGCATTACCCCGTATGACTTTATGGAAGACAACAAAATCTAAGAATGTTCGGAAAGGGGGAGTTTCTCCTGCGGACATTTACAGAGCTCAGAGGCATGCCGGTAGTTGATGTAGATGACGGATTAATCGCCGGTTTTGTATCTGATGTTTGTTTTGATGCAAATGGCTCTTTTATCGGGCTGTTAATAAATGAAAAAGGCATATTCAGGAAAGGGAGCATAGTACCTGCAGAAACGATTTGTACGATAGGCAAGGACGGAATAATGGTTAATGGCAGAAGCAGTCTGAAATCGATGTCTGAATTTAGAGAAGCTTATTTCCTGCAATCACACCGCCGGATCCAGTACAAAGCCGTCTATTCTACAGAAGGCGAGAAGCTTGGACTTCTTGCTGATGTATACTTTTCTGAACAAGTGGGCACCATTGTAGCATATGAACTGACGGACGGATTCTTTGCAGATATGATGGAGGGAAAAAGAATGATTGATCCTCCAGGGTCTTTAACCATTAGCAAAGATGCAATCGTCATGGATTTTATTCATTAGCGAGGTGCACCGCATTGTTAAAATGCCCGAATTGTAAAAGTAAGGATATTGGGAAGATTGGCGTGAATCAGTATTATTGCTGGGGCTGCTTTATCGAGCTGTCCATATCCAAAGGCCAGATCTTTACCCATCAAGTGGAAGAGGACGGTTCTCTGAGTTCTCTTGATGATCTTTTCACAGATGATGATCGAACAATCAGCATGTAGACAGTTATGAAGGGGGAATACGCCATGAACCGCAAAATGTCCTCAATGCTTTCAGATCTGATAGGACGCATTCCGATGTCCAAACGTTCGATGAAAAAAATGCGAAAACGAATAATGAAAAAGTTTTGATCAGTGTCCTCTGCTTAATAAGGCAGAGGATTTTTCATTGTTTAGAAAAAAATCGTTTTGTAGAACTGTTATAAAGCTTATGTCTAGAAGAAAGTGCTTCATAGCGGGTGAATGGAACAGTAAAATTGTCTTACTGAAGAAAAAAGTGAGTCTAAACGCTGAATGACCATAACCAGCTGATTTTCCGCACGATCCTTCCTGTCTTTCATAGCTGAGCTTGGCATCTTCCGCTTTTATAATTTCAATGCATATTTCATCCGCTCCTCCCCAAACTAAAGGTGAGGAGGGATGCTCTTTGAAGGAACGTTATTTTAAATGGCTGATGAGAATTGGTATTTTTCTATTGTGTTTGCTTTCCATTTATCTATTTTTGAAGCTTAGAGTCCTTTGGGATCCTTTTTTTATTATCATCAAAGCTATCCTTCTTCCTTTTTTAATCGCTGGTTTCATTACGTATTTGCTGCATCCGGTCATTGAGAAACTGCATTCCACCGGGGTTCCGCGCACACTCTCGATCTTAATTATCTACACTCTTTTCTTTGGAGGAATCGGTTACGGATTATACAAGGGGATCCCGGTCATCATTGCACAGCTTAAGGATCTTTCTGAAAGTTTTCCGGTATTTGAACAAAAATATCAGGGATGGCTATCTACGGTTCATGATCATACTGACAGGTTCCCAGAAGAGGTTCACACAAGAATTGAAACAGCTTTTCAAAATATTGAAGCCTGGTTTTCTTATTGGATTGACAAGATCTTAAATAGCTTAGGAAGAGTTTTCGATTATCTTTTAATCATAGCTCTCATTCCTTTTCTTGTATTTTATATGCTAAAGGATTATGAACAAATAAAAAAAGCCGCCTGGTATTTAACTCCGAAACGGTGGAGACCTGAGGCTGTCATTTTTGTCCGCGATGTCGATCAGTCATTGGGTAATTACATAAGGGGTCAGCTGCTTGTCTGTTTCATCATCGGTTTTCTGGCATTTATCTCGCTTTGGTTTTTTGATATTAAATATCCTTTAGTCATAGGGATATTAATAGGGATAACGAACGTCATACCGTACTTCGGACCGATTATTGGTGCGGTTCCGGCAGTTATTATTGCAGCATCCATGTCAATGGATACTGTTCTGATTGTGATCATTATTATCTTTTCCCTGCAATTTATCGAGGGGAATATCCTTGGACCCTTAATCGTTGGAAGAAGTCTTCATATGCATCCGATTGTCATTATGCTTGCCCTGCTTGCAGGAGGAGAAATAGCAGGGATTATCGGAATGATTTTAGCTGTTCCTGTATTAGCTGTCTTAAAAGTGACAATGATGCATCTCGTGCATTTGAGAAGACAGCATTGACATTGGTATAGCCTATGAACTATAATTCTGCGTAGACACTGCATATTTTATAAAAACGATGAAGGAACGAGTACGTTTCAGACCATCTGACAAGAGAGGAATTTCCAAGGCTGAGAGGAATTCCGGGATGAAGGGAAGCAGAAGGCTATTCCAGAGTGCAGGCAAACCCTGCCGTCTTAACCCCGTTACGGTTAAATGAAGCTGATGGACAGTAAGTCCATAATCAGGGTGGTACCGCGAGCAATCTCTCGTCCCTGTGAAAATCTCTATGATTTTCACAGAGACGGGAGTTTTTTATTTTGTAAGAGGCTTTTTTTCTGAGAGAAGGTGTGTGCCGCAGCTTTCATCAGGAAGACAGCCGCAATACGAGGAGGAAAAAAGATGAAAACACTAACTTCAGCACAAGTTCGTCAAATGTTTTTAGATTTCTTCAAGGAAAAAGGCCATGCAGTTGAACCAAGCGCTTCTTTGGTTCCTCATGAAGATCCATCCCTGCTTTGGATCAACAGCGGAGTAGCAACGCTTAAAAAATACTTCGATGGCCGCGTTATTCCGGCAAATCCAAGAATTTGCAATGCACAAAAATCAATCCGTACAAATGATATTGAAAATGTCGGCAAAACAGCCCGTCACCATACATTTTTTGAAATGCTTGGAAACTTTTCAATCGGTGATTATTTTAAAGTAGAAGCGATCGAGTGGGCATGGGAATTCTTAACGAGTGAAGATTGGATCGGCTTTGATCAGGAAAAACTGTCCGTTACGATTCACCCTGAAGATGATGAAGCTTTCTTAATCTGGAAAGATAAAATTGGTGTACCTGAAGAGCGGATTATTCGTCTTGAAGGGAACTTCTGGGATATCGGAGAAGGACCAAGCGGACCGAATACAGAAATTTTCTATGACCGCGGCGAGGTTTATGGAAATGATCCGAAAGATCCTGAGCTATACCCGGGCGGAGAGAATGAGCGCTATCTTGAAGTCTGGAACCTCGTATTCTCAGAGTTCAATCATAATTCAGACGGTACATATACACCTCTGCCAAAGAAAAACATTGATACAGGAATGGGCCTTGAGCGGATGGTATCTGTTATTCAGGACGTTCCGACCAACTTCGATACAGATTTGTTTATGCCGATTATCGAATCAACTGAAACAATTTCTGGCGAAAAATACGGAACTGATCAAGAAAAGGATGAAGCCTTCAAGGTTGTAGCCGATCATATCCGGACAGTTACATTTGCTGTTGGAGACGGCGCCCTTCCTTCAAACGAAGGACGCGGATATGTACTTCGCCGTCTTTTGCGCAGAGCAGTAAGATATGCGAAAAAACTTAATATTAACCGGCCATTTATGTATGAGCTTGTCACGGTTGTCGGAGAAATTATGGTTGACTTCTACCCGGAAGTAAAAGCTAAAACGGAGTTTATTCAAAAAGTTATAAAAAATGAAGAAGAACGCTTCCATGAAACATTAAATGACGGTTTGACCATCTTGGCTGAAGTTGTGAAAACGCAAAAAGCTAAAGGAATCAGCATCATTCCTGGAACAGACGTTTTCCGTCTATATGATACATACGGATTCCCTGTTGAACTGACAGAAGAGTATGCACAGGAAGAGCAAATGGAAATTGATCATGATGGCTTCAAAAAAGAAATGGAAGGCCAGCGCGAACGTGCACGTGCTGCAAGGCAGGATGTTGATTCTATGCAGGTGCAGGGCGGAGTGCTTGGCGAAATTACAGCCGAAAGCACATTCGTCGGTTACTCTCAGCTAACGGCAAAAGCTTCAGTAGCCGTTCTTCTGAAAGACGGCGAGCTGACAGACGAGGCAAATGCAGGAGATGAAGTGCAGCTTATTTTAAATGAAACGCCATTTTACGCTGAGAGCGGCGGGCAAATTGCAGATGAAGGCACTATTGAAAATGATGCAGTCAAACTTCAAGTAAAACATGTACAAAAGGCTCCAAATGGACAAAATCTGCATACTGCAGCCGTGATCAGCGGCACAGTGAAAACAAATGATGAAGTAACTGCAGCTGTTAACGAAACAACCAGGAGTGCAGTCATTAAAAACCATACTGCGACACATCTCTTGCATCAGGCACTTAAAGATGTGCTTGGCGGACATGTCAATCAGGCAGGATCTCTCGTAACATCTGAAAGACTTCGATTCGACTTTTCACATTTTGGGCAAGTTCAGCCTGAAGAACTTGAACAGATTGAGCAAATTGTAAACGAACAAATCTGGAAAAGCAACAGCGTCAATATTGAGCTAAAACCAATTGCTGAAGCGAAGGAAATGGGAGCTATGGCTCTTTTCGGCGAAAAATACGGAGATATTGTCAGAGTCGTTCAAGTAGGAGATTACAGTCTTGAATTGTGCGGAGGCTGCCATGTTGACAACACTTCTTCTATCGGGCTGTTTAAAATTGTAACCGAAACAGGAATAGGTGCGGGTACACGAAGAATCGAAGCAGTTACCGGTCAAGGCGCTTATCAGCTGATAAAAGACCAGCTTTCCATTCTTTCTGACGTCTCATCGAAGCTGAAATCAAATCCTAAAGATGCAGCAGGCCGTGTAGATGCTCTTCTTGGTGAAGTTCGTTCTCTCCAAAGAGAAAATGAATCATTAACAGCTAAATTGGGTAATGTAGAAGCTGGAAGCTTACTTGGAAGCGCTGTTCAAATTGAGGGTGTTACACTTCTTTCAAGCAAAGTAAATGCTAAAGACATGAACAGCCTGAGAACAATGGTTGATGAATTAAAGCAAAAATTAGGTTCGGCCATTGTCATCCTTGGAGCAGCTCATGACGGAAAAGTAAGCCTGGCAGCAGGAATTACAAGTGATTTAGTCGAAAAGGGTTACCACTCGGGGAAATTGATTAAAGAGGTAGCTGTAAGATGCGGCGGCAGCGGAGGCGGCCGTCCGGATATGGCACAGGCTGGCGGCAAGGATCCTGAAAAACTTGAAGAAGCTTTGAAGTATGCATTAGAATGGGTGAAAACCATCTAGAATCAGCATTATGAACCTTTTGCTTACTGGAGGAATTTCTTTAAAGATTTCACCAGAAAGTGAAATCCGTTTTATAATTTCGATAGTTAGTGTAGAATGGTAGTATGAATGGACAAGCAGATTCCACAGGTGAATCTGGGAAAGAGGTGCGAGTGATGAGTTCCTTTGATAAAACGATGAAGTTTAACTTTTCTGAGGAAGCAGTTGAAACGAATGTGAATGAAGTCCTGTTCACTGTATACGATGCTTTGAAAGAAAAAGGCTATAATCCGATTAACCAAATCGTTGGATACCTGCTCTCTGGAGATCCTGCATATATCCCCCGTCATCGCGATGCAAGAAATTTAATCCGCAAGCTTGAACGGGATGAACTCATTGAGGAATTGGTTAAATCGTACTTACACCATCATAGAGAGGATTAATATGCGAATTATTGGTTTGGATTTTGGCTCCAAAACTCTTGGAGTTGCTGTCAGCGATGAATTTGGCTGGACAGCACAAGGGCTTGAGACGATTAAAATTGATGAAGAGGGCGGCAACTTTGGGCTCGAGCGTCTCGCACAAATTGTGGACGCACATCAAGCAGAAAAAATCGTTCTCGGATTCCCAAAGAATATGAATGGAACGGTTGGACCAAGAGGAGAAGCAAGCCAGACGTTTGCTTTGAAGCTTGAGAAAAAATTTGGAGTCCCTGTTATACTCTGGGATGAGAGATTGTCAACTATGGCAGCTGAACGAGTACTGATTTCAGCAGATGTCAGCAGAAAGAAAAGAAAAAAAGTAATTGATAAAATGGCTGCAGTGATGATTTTGCAGGGATACTTAGATAGCCTGAATTAAAACTGACAGCAAACTATAGATGAGGTGACTGCAATGGAACACGGAGAAAAACAAATTACAGTAGTAGACGAAAATGGAAATGAACAGCTTTGTGAAATTCTTTTCACATTTGCTTCTGAAGAATTCGGAAAATCATATGTGCTTTATTACCCGCTTGGCGAACAGGACGATGAAGAAGAAATTGAAATTCATGCATCAAGCTTTGAGCCGACAGCTGACGGTGTAGACGGAGAACTTGCACCGATTGAAGCAGAAGAAGAGTGGGATCTTGTAGAAGAGATGCTGAATACATTCCTTGATAATGAAGAAGAGGAAGAAAAGTAAGAAAAAACCGTCTTAGGACGGTTTTTTTTTTTGCGGTAAAAAAGAAAAATATCTTCAGAGGAGATAATAGTTCTATGGTAGGATTGTCAAACATGGAACACTAATGATAAATTTTCATTCTTAAAGCTGCCTTTCCTTAAAAATATGCTGGATTTTGGCGAAAAAACAGCGATTATGTAGTATAATCATTTTGATGAAAGGGGGATACATCCGATAATGTCAGAAGCTGATTCGAACAAACATTCAATCCAAAATAAACTCCTTGAAAAACAGCAGGAAGCTAAAGTCATCCGAAAAATCGTCCTGGTGATTTTTGTTGTTTTAGTCATTTTGATGACAGGATTAATCGGTGGCGGCTATTTATATATAAAGTCTGCGCTGCAGCCTGTAGATGAAAAGGACAAAAATGCAATTAATGTAAACATTCCAATAGGATCATCCGTTTCCACAATTGCGGCCATTTTAGAAGAAAAAAAGATTATAAAGGATCAAAGAGTCTTCAAATACTATGTGAAATTTAAAAATGAGTCAGGATTTCAGGCGGGAGACTACAAATTAACACCTTCGATGGAAATCGAAGATATTGTGGCCAGTCTTAAGTCCGGAAAAGTGATTACGGATGTCGTATTTCAAATTCCAGTTCCCGAGGGAATTCAAATAAGGGACATTGCTAAATCAATTGCCAAGCATTCAGGATTTACCGAAAAAGAAGTCCTGGACAGGATGAATAATAAAGAGTTCATAGCTGCGATGCAGAAGAAATATCCGGAAACCGTAACAAAGGATATCTATGGCAAGAATATTAAATATCCTCTTGAAGGCTATTTTTATCCTGCGACTTATCCTTTTTATGAGAAAAAGCCTTCTCTTGACTTTATTTTAGAAGAGATGATTAAAAAGACACATACTGTTGTCATTCCTTACCTTCCGCAGCTTGAAGAAAAGAAAATTTCCGTCCATCAATTTATTACAATGGCATCTTTGATTGAAGAAGAAGCCACAAAATCAGTTGACCGGAATAAAATATCAAGTGTATTCTACAACCGGATAGAAAAGCAAATGCCTCTTCAGACAGATCCTACTGTGCTGTATGCACTTGGGGAGCATAAGGACAGAGTTTATTACAAAGATCTTAAGGTGGAATCACCCTATAATACGTATAAGGTGAAGGGACTCCCTCCAGGGCCGATTGCGAATCCTGGAGATCAATCCATGAAAGCGGCGCTGGAGCCTGAAAAAACAGATTTTCTCTATTTTCTGGCCACTAAAAAAGGTGAAGTCATTTTCACCAAAACACTTGAAGAGCACAACAAAGCTAAAGCAGAGCATATTACCAATAAATAAAGAACAGAAGGGAACGTGAAAATATTCGCATTCCCTTTTCTGTTGTGGTAAAATATATCGAGTTGTGTAGAGAAAGATAAACGAAATAACAAATAATGACAAGAGTTCTCCGAAGAACTCTTATTTTCATGACTTAAGATACACTTTAACGGTGAACAAAGCACCGTTTGAAGGAGAAGACAATGGAAAACGACACGATTTTATCATATATAGAGAGCCTTCTTCCTGATCAAGACGAAGCAGTCACACAGATGGAGCAATATGCGCTTGATCACGCCGTTCCCATTATGGAAAAGACAGGGATAGAAGTTCTAATTAGTCTGCTTGTGCTTAAACAGCCAAAAAAGATATTAGAAATCGGCACTGCAATCGGCTATTCAGCGATTCGTATGTGCAAAGCTCTCCCGGAAACAGAAATTGTAACGGCTGAGAGAAATGCTGAGCGATTTAAACAAGCAGCCATTAATATCGAAGCGAATGCATTGGCAGACCGAATCACGGTTTTGCATGGTGACGCATTGGAGCTTAAGGAACAAATAGAGGAAAAAGGTCCTTATGACGTGATTTTTATTGATGCAGCTAAGGGTCAGTATATGAGATTCTTTAAAATGTACGAACCAATGCTTTCAAAGAACGGCTGCATTATTACAGACAATGTCCTATTCAAAGGTTTAGTTGCATCTGAAGAAGAAGATATGTCTTTTCATCGCAGACGGCGCGCGCTTCTTAGAAAAATACGGACATACAATGAGTGGCTGATGTCAAATAAAGCCTATCACACAGCGATTTTCCCTGTTGGTGATGGAATGGCTGTAAGTATAAAACGAGGTGAAAAAGATGAATAAACCAGAATTAATTGTTACACCTACAAAAGTTGATGATATTCTTCCCCTGGCGGAAGCAGGCGCTACTGCGGTCGTTATTGGAGAACAGCATTATGGGCTGCGTCTTGCAGGTGAATTTAACCGCGATCAAATGAAAGAAGCGACAGTTCTTGCTCATTCAAAAAACGTAAAAGTATATGCTGCAATGAATGCCATTTTCCATAATGAGAAAATTGAAGAATTGTATGACTATCTTCGTTTTTTAAGTGAGATAAAAGTGGATGCGGTCGTCTTTGGAGATCCGGCTGTTTTAATGGCTGCTAGAGAAGCAGCTCCTGAAATGAAGCTTCATTGGAATACAGAAACGACAGCAACCAACTGGTATACGTGCAATTACTGGGGCAGAAAAGGCGCTAAACGCGCTGTTTTGGCACGTGAATTAAGCATGGAATCAATTATTGAAACAAAAGAAAATGCAGAAGTGGAAATTGAAGTGCAGGTTCATGGGATGACATGCATGTTCCAGTCAAAACGCTCCCTGATAGGCAACTACTATGAATACCAGGGTAAAGCTATGAAAATTGAGAGCATCCAGGATGAAAAAACGATGTTCCTCCATGACAAAGAGCGCAGCAATAAGTACCCGATATATGAGGATGCCAATGGCACCCACATTATGAGTCCTAACGATATGTGCATTATTGATGAACTATCAGATATGATTGATGCCGGAATTGACTCATTTAAAATCGATGGTGTCCTGCAGACATCTGAGTATTTAATTGAGGTTACAAAGAAATACCGCCAAGCCATTGATTTATGCGCAGAAGACCGTGAACAGTATGAAGATGTAAAAGATCAGCTGCTTGCGGACATAGAAGAAATTCAGCCTGAGAACCGGCCTTTAGATACAGGATTTTTCTTTAAGGAAACAGTGTACTAAAAAATAAAATGAAGGAGGAAATAGTATGTTGACTGTTAAAGATAACATCTCACAAATCATAGACGGTAAACGTGTGATTACGAAAAAACCTGAGCTGCTGGCTCCGGCCGGAAATTTAGAAAAGCTTAAAATTGCCGTGCATTATGGGGCTGACGCTGTTTTTATCGGCGGAAAAGAATTTGGCCTGCGATCAAATGCAGACAACTTTTCACAAGAAGAAATGGCCGAAGGTGTTCAATTTGCAAACAAGTACGGTGCAAGAATTTATGTAACGACAAATATTTTTGCGCATAATGAAAACATGGACGGTCTTGAAGAATATTTAATGGGTCTGCAGGATGCAGGAGTCGCCGGCATCATTGTAGCTGATCCGATGATTATTGAGACATGCCGCAAAGTAGCGCCAAAGCTTGAGGTGCATCTGAGCACACAGCAATCTCTCTCAAACTGGAAAGCTGTCCAGTTCTGGAAAGAGGAAGGTCTTGAGCGCGTGGTGCTTGCCCGCGAAACGAGCGCTGAAGAAATTAAAGAAATGAAAGAAAAAGTGGATATCGAAATTGAAACGTTTATCCATGGGGCAATGTGCATAGCATATTCCGGCCGCTGTGTACTGAGCAACCATATGACTGCAAGGGATTCAAACCGCGGAGGCTGCTGTCAGTCATGCCGCTGGGATTATGATCTCTATAAACTTGCTGATAACGGTGAAGAAGCACTGTTTGGCGCGGATGATGCAGCATTTGCAATGAGTCCGAAAGATTTAAACTTAATTCAATCTATTCCAAAAATGATCGAGCTTGGAATTGACAGCCTGAAAATTGAAGGACGCATGAAATCCATTCACTACGTAGCAACAGTTGTCAGTGTTTATCGCAAGGTAATTGATGCATACTGTGCGGATCCTGAGAACTTCGTGATTCAAAAAGAATGGCTTGATGAGCTTGATAAATGTGCTAACCGTGACACTGCGCCTGCATTTTTTGAAGGAGTTCCTGGTACTGAGGAGCAAATGTTCGGAGTTCATGGAAAGAAAACGACATTTGACTTTGCAGGACTTGTCCTTGATTACAATGAGGAAACAGGTATGGTTACCCTTCAGCAGCGCAACTACTTTAAACCGGGGGATGAAGTTGAATTCTTCGGACCTGAAATTGCGAACTTTACACAAACGATTGATAAGTTATGGGACGAAGACGGCAATGAGCTCGATGCTGCCCGTCATCCTCTGCAAATTGTGAAGTTTAAAGCAGATCAAAAAGTCTTCCCAAATAACATGATGCGAAAGGGGAAGTAATTATGGGGAAAAAGCCCATTGTAATCGGAGTTGCAGGAGGCTCCGGCTCAGGTAAAACAAGTGTTACAAAATCAATTTACGAGCATTTCAGAGGTCATTCCATCCTGATGCTTGAGCAGGATTTTTATTATAAGGATCAAAGTCATCTTCCATACGAAGAGAGACTGAATACGAATTATGATCATCCGCTTGCTTTTGATAACACGCTTTTAATTGAGCACATTAAACAGCTTCTGAACTATGAAGCGATTGAGAAGCCGGTTTATGATTACAAGCTTCATACTCGTTCGGAAGATGTTCTTTTAGTAGAACCTAAAGATGTGATCATTCTTGAAGGCATCTTAGTTTTAGAAGACGAGAGACTCCGCAACCTGATGGATATGAAACTGTATGTTGATACAGATGCCGACATCCGCATTATCAGAAGAATGCTGCGCGATATCAAAGAACGCGGAAGAACCATTGATTCTGTGATTGAGCAGTACGTTTCGGTTGTAAGGCCGATGCACAATCAATTCATTGAGCCTACTAAGCGTTATGCGGATATCATCATACCAGAAGGCGGTCAAAATCATGTCGCGATTGACCTTATGGTTACAAAAATTCAAACAATTCTTGAACTAAATGCAATTTTGTAATAACATAGCATAGATAAAGAGTACTGTGACCATATTATGTATAGGCTGTTAAAGTTTCTCAGGGTTCATCATTGACTGAGTAAAAATTCTCATTTAAAGTAAACTTGAGCATTCTATGCTCTATGAGGAAAGCAAGCCGCAGGCTTGCTTTTAAGCTACATTCAAGGCTATTTCCTCACAAGATCACCTGAAAAGTTCAGCATATGCATATTGCAGTGTGAGGGCTGAAGCTTTCAGCCCTCCCCATTATCACAGTGCATTTTACATACCATATTTTTTTAGGGGACAGTTATACTAGAAGGAGTGAGATCATGGCACAAGAAAAAGTATTTCCTATGACAACTGAAGGTAAAGAAAAGCTTGAACAGGAATTGGAATATTTAAAATCCGTTAAGCGCAAAGAAGTAGTCGAAAGAATCAAAATTGCCCGCAGCTTCGGGGATCTTTCAGAGAACTCTGAGTATGATTCAGCTAAAGAAGAGCAGGCTTTTGTTGAAGGCCGAGTGACTACGCTTGAGAACATGATCCGCAATGCGAAGATCATCGTAGAAGATGCCGATACAAATGTTGTAACACTGGGCAAAACAATCTCATTTGTTGAACTTCCAAATGGCGATGAAGAAACATATACAATCGTAGGAAGCGCTGAAGCAGATCCTTTCGAAGGCAAAATTTCAAATGACTCTCCAATCGCAAAAAGCCTGATGGGCCGTCAAGTTGGAGATGAAGTGAATGTGCAGACTCCCGGCGGAGAAATGCATGTAAAAATTACAAACGTTAAATAATATAGGTTTAATAAAAAAACACCTCGTCGACACTAGTCACAGACGAGGTGTTTTTCTATGAAAACAAAAAAAAGAATGAAAATAATTGCGATAGGCATTTTTTTATCGATGCTTGCGTTAATTTTGAGACTTGCAGATATCCAGATGATTCACACGGAATCATTTACAGACAGGAACATCAATTTGATTGAGGAAAGCGTCAGCCAGCGGACACAGGAAGTCATGATTGATGATGGACGGGGACGCTTTGTAGACAGAAATGGAACTCCTCTTGGACACGATCAGGAGGCTAAGCTTGTATTATTTCCTTTTCTGAAGAAGATTGACTGGCCACTCAGCAAACTCTCAGAGATTGTCAATGTTCCGCCTTTCAAATTGGAGCGATTATTAGAAGAAGCGGATAAACCGCTGCTACTTGGATCAAATGAAGGATTCGAGCTGTCTGATTCTGCTATAAATAAAATCAATGACTTGGAGATTCCAGGAGTATTTGCCATTTATCAGCAAACAAAAAAGAAAGGTCAGGCAGCTGATCATTTCATCGGAATAACAGGTGAAAATGCTGAAGTGCTAAGAGAAAAATATCCCGAAAAGAAAAATTTATCCTCGAAGACTCAGATCGGGATTACAGGTCTCGAAAAGGCATTTGATGAATTTCTTCTTCCCGACGCTGAAACGAAACTTCTTTACCACGTTGACGGAGACGGAAATCCGCTGTTTGGCATTAATGTTAAATACATTGCAGATGCCAATCCTTTTTATCCCGTAAGCGTTAAGACAACCATTGACAGCACTATGCAGGATATGGCGAATGAGGTGATGAACCGGTATAAGGTGAAAAAAGGAGGTTTAGTGCTGCTGGATGTGGATACAAGCGAAGTACTTGCTATGGTCAGCAAACCTGAAATGAACCGTTCAGAGCATGAAACCTATGCGAATCTGATGCTGACTCCAATTGCTCCCGGTTCCGTGTTTAAAACAGTCATTGCTGCAGCAGGGATCGAAAACGGAATAGATAATAACAGAAAATATAACTGCAGTCTGAATATGTACGGTAAACCTGATAAAGAGCACGATAAAGGCATCTTGAATGTAGAAAGAAGCTTTGCGGAAAGCTGCAACTATACATTTACTACAATAGCAGGCGAGTTAATGGATAAAAATCCTGACACAATTGAGGAATACGCAGAAAAATTGGGATTAACCGAAAAAGCCGGCTGGAGTGGACCTGTGTATCATTATGAAGATTTTAAGCAATTTCCTGAAGAGAAAACTCCGCACATATGGGGAGATAAGACGGATAAATCTGCTGAACGGGCAATTGCTCAAACAGCTATTGGACAAAAAAATGTACGGGTCACACCGCTTTCAGTGGCAAATATGATGGCGGCAATCGCCCGGGGCGGCGAAAAAAAACAAGTGAAAATTGCAGATAGTATATTATATAAAAATGGAACTACCATGTTTAAGTTTTCCGATTCAGAACCGGAAAGCGACAATATTTCACCTTATACAGCCGCAAAGCTTCAGCACCTGCTTCGTTTAGTCGTAACGGATCAGGAAGGAACCGGCAGAAGGTTTCAAAGTTTGCCTTTTGAGGTATCAGGTAAATCAGGGACTGCAGAAACAGGAAAAGGTACAGTACATAAATGGTTTGCAGGCTTTTTTCCTTCTCATCAGCCTAAATATGCCATGGTTGTGGTAGAGCTTGATACACAGAGTGCACAATCTTCTGCGAATAGTATTTTTTATGACATGGCAAATGAATTAGGCCGGCTAGAAAATGCTTCTACTAGATAGAAATTCATTCTAATGATAGAATAAAACAGAATGTTAGAGGGATAAAGGAGTGTAATGCACTTGAGCAAACTAAGTAAAGGATCACGTTTTGAAAATCGTGATAAGCGCCGAAAAGCAAATGTTGTCCTGAACATTTTAATTGGCATCGTCGTCATCCTCATTCTCGTTATAGGATCACAGCTGATGCTTGGCGGAAATGACAGTGAACAGGCTTCAAAAGGCACGAAAGAAGAAACGGGATCAAATCAAATCGAAAACGAAAAAAATAAAGAAGAAAAAGATAAAGAACAAACAGCAAAAGAAGACGCTGAGTCTGATCAAGAAAGCAGCGAAGAAGCGGATGCTGCCAAAGAAGATGAAAATGTAAAAGAAGAGCCTGAAGAATCAGAAGCAGGGAAAGAAGTGATCACAGAAGGTGATCCAAATTCCAATGTTGACCAGATTATAGAAAATCCGGGCTGGAAGCCAGTAGGCACTTCTCAATCTGAGCCCCATGCTGCTCAGTATGACGAGAGTTCACAGGATTGGGCTGAAATGATTCAGGCGATGAGCTATGCAACCGGCTTAAGTGAATCAGATATGACAATCTGGTTTATAGGCAACAATGGAAGTCCTAACGATGCTAAAGGAACCATTTCATCCAAGGATAAAACACAGAACTACAAAGTAGAAATTACCTGGGTTGAAAATGAGGGCTGGAAGCCTGTTAAGGTGGAAAAATTAAAGCAAACAGAAACAAGGTAATGCAAAAAGATGAGACCCATTTTGTCCGGGTCTCATCTTTTTTTAAGGCTCTTTTCGTAAATATTGTTGCTATTAGATTAAATGTTAAAAAACTTGAGTGGATTGCAGCGGAAGGAACTTGACTCCTGCGGGAAATAGAGCAAATTGGGAGACCCCACAGGCAACGCCGAGGAGGCTCCCATGCTCCCCGCGGAAAGCAAGTTCCTCTCGCTGCAAGGAACGGACAACATTTATCATGAAAAACAACAATCTATGCGAAAACAGCCTTTTTTAATTAAAGATAAGAAAATATACAATTTTGCGCTTCGATGGCAAGCGGAATCGCTCAGGCTCCTCGGCCAGAAAGGATCCGAAAGTATTGGCAAAAAGCGCCAATACTTTCGGATCCTTATCTGTCATGCCTGCGCTAAACGGGCGCTTGCGCTTTACTTAAGTAATATCTACTTAGCCTTAAAATGTACTGCAGCACTATAAAACCTTCTGCCTTCCTCTGTCACATGCATTTGATGAGATACAGAATGAAGCTCCAGTAATATGGCTTTATTTACCTCAATTTGCTCATTAATCTTTCTTTCCAAATCTTTGATTTTCTCTGCTTCAAAAAATTCTACTTTATCTTTTATAAAATCCAGTTTAAACATAAAGCGAGCCTCCCATCTCATGTACTCTTATTTTACCAAAATGTACGTTGGAAAGTCTTTTCATTGCCTAATTGAAATGGATTATGGTAAATTAAGAACAGTTCATTTTTTAATTCATAGTATACAGATAGGAATTATTAATTTTAAAGCATCTAATGGAGAGTGGCATAAATGGGGAGAGAATTTGTAGAGTTATTTGAGGATTGGGCACATTCGTATGATTCAACTGTCGGTGGACATGATGAAGAATACAAAGAAGTTTTTGCAGGCTATGATTACATTCTTAAGGCTGTCACTCAGCTGTCTGGGAAAACGGTTCTTGAATTTGGTGTCGGCACCGGGAATTTAACGAATGAGCTTTTAAATAAAGGGAAAAAAGTATATGGAATTGAACCTTCGAAAACAATGCGTGAAAAGGCTGCAGAAAAGCTTGGCAGCGCGGTTCAAATCAGCGATGGAGATTTTCTGACATTTCCTGTTCCTGAAGAACAAATTGAAACAATTGTAAGCACGTATGCTTTTCATCATCTGACAGATGATGAAAAAGAGAAAGCTGTCCGAATCTATGGCAGTCTTCTTAAAAAAGGTGGTAAAATAGTGTTTGCTGACACTGTTTTTACCGATCAGAAGGCATATATGGCCATGATCGAAAAATCAAAAAAGCAGCATTTCTTAAACCTGGCAAATGACCTTGAAACAGAATATTACACAACACATTCTGTCATGCGCCTTATTTTTGAAAGCAACTCTTTTGAGGTTACCTTCACACAAATGAATGAATTTGTCTGGTTAATGGAAGCAGTGAAACAATAATTCGCCTTTTGGAAAGGATTTGACTAAATAATGAAAGCAGCAATTATCGGAGCAATGGAAGAGGAAGTTTCAATACTAAGAGAACAGCTTGAAAATCCTTCTTCTGAAACAATTGCAGGCAGTGAATTTACAACAGGAACATATAAAGGAATTGAAGTGATATTATTAAAATCGGGAATCGGAAAAGTAAACGCAGCAGTGAGCACAACGATTCTGCTTGACCGATTTAAGCCTGATTATGTCATTAATACAGGATCAGCAGGCGGTTTCCATCAATCATTAAACGTCGGGGATGTTGTCATTTCATCTGAAGTGAGACACCATGATGTTGATGTTACAGCATTCAATTACGAATACGGGCAGGTGCCGGGAATGCCGCCAGCCTTTTTGCCGGATCCAAAGCTGGTTGAAATCGCATTAGAACAAGCAGAAGGTCAAACAGGCATTCAAGTGGTAAAAGGACTGATTGCGACTGGTGACTCATTTATGAATGACCCTGAAAGAGTGGCATACATCCGTACAAAATTTGACAGCCTTTATGCAGTAGAAATGGAAGCAGCCGCTATTGCTCAGGTATCGCATCAATTTGGTGTCCCATTTGTCATTATCAGATCGTTGTCTGATATTGCGGGCAAAGAATCGGATGTATCTTTTGAGCAGTATTTAGATACTGCAGCGAAGAACTCTGCGCAGCTTGTTTTAAGTATTGTGAGTGCGTTAAAAAGCTAATAGACAGGGATCACATCTTTGATCCCTTTTTTTAAATTCTTGGGAGTGAACAACATGAAAGTTGTAAAGGGCATTGAAGAACTTATTGGGCATACACCGCTGATGGAGATTACACAATTTGAACTGCCTGCAGGAGTGCGCCTTTTTGCAAAACTTGAATTTTTTAACCCTGGCGGCAGCATTAAAGACCGTCTTGGAGTCGAATTAATAGATGAAGCAATTAAAACCGGCAAAGTAAAAGAGGGCGGAACCATTATTGAGCCAACAGCAGGCAATACCGGAATCGGTCTTGCTCTTGCTGCGATAAGCCGCAAGGTCAATGTTGTCGTGTGCGTTCCGGAGAAATTCAGCATGGAAAAGCAGGATATTATGAGAGCTCTGGGTGCAAAGGTAGTCGGTACACCCACGAGTGAAGGGATAAAAGGAGCTATTAAAAAAGCGCAGGAACTGCTGAAAGAGATTCCTGATTCTTATTGTCCGCAGCAATTTGCAAATCCTGCAAACCCTCTTACCTATTACAAAACGCTCGGTCCAGAGCTTTGGGAGCAGCTGGATGGACGCATCGATGTTTTTGTGGCCGGAGCGGGGACTGGCGGCACGTTTATGGGCACCGCTCAATATCTAAAAGAAAAGAATGCAAAGATCAAGACAGTCATAGTTGAGCCAGAGGGCTCCATCTTAAATGGCGGTGAATCAGGACCGCATAAAACAGAAGGCATCGGCATGGAATTCCTGCCGGGTTATATGGACGAGTCATATTTTAATAGTATTCATACCGTTTTAGATAAAGACGCATTTGACCGTGTAAAAGAACTTGCTTTAAAAGAAGGTCTGCTGGTCGGAAGCTCAGCGGGAGCAGCGCTTCATGCAGCACTGTCAGAAGCGGAAAATGCTGAACCGGGAACGAATATCGTCACCATTTTCGCTGACAGCAGTGAACGTTATTTAAGTAAAAAAATCTATGAGGGAGGAATTTAGAATGAAACGCAAAACAAAGATGATTCACGGCGGTATTGTCGGTGATCCTCATACAGGAGCCGTATCGACGCCAATCTATCAAGTCAGCACATACAAACAAGATGGAGTCGGCAACCATAAAGGATTTGAGTACTCCAGAACAGGCAATCCAACAAGGCATGCTTTAGAAGAGCTGATTAAGGACCTTGAAGAAGGGCACGCAGGCTTTGCATTTGGTTCAGGCATGGCTGCCATAACAGGAGTTATGATGCTTTTAGGCAGCGGAGATCATGTTATTTTAACAGATGATGTTTACGGGGGAACATACCGTGTTATGACAAAAGTGTTAAACCGTCTTGGCATTGATTCTACTTTTGTTGATACAAGCGATCTATCAAACATTGAATCAGCGGTTAAAGAAAATACAAGAGCGCTCTTCATTGAAACTCCGACAAATCCGCTGCTTAAAATTACGGACGTAGAAGCTGCTGCTTCCCTTGCTAAAAAACACGGACTGCTTACGATTGTAGACAATACATTCAGCACTCCGTATTGGCAGACTCCTCTTTTGATGGGAGCGGATATAGTTCTTCATAGTGCAACAAAATACATCGGCGGACACAGTGATGTTGTAGGCGGGCTTGTAGTTGTTAATTCTGAGGAGCTGGCTGAACAGCTTCACTTTGTCCAAAACTCCACTGGAGGAGTGCTGGGGCCGCAAGATTCGTGGCTGCTCATTCGCGGAATTAAGACCCTTGCACTGCGCATGGAGGCACATGAAAGAAATACTGCTGCGATAGTTGATTTCCTTGTTCAGCATCCAGCCGTTGAGAAGGTGTTTTATCCAGGTCTTGCTGATCATCCAAACCATGATATTGCCAAAAAACAGGCAGCAGGTTTCGGCGGAATGGTTTCATTTGATGTAGGAAGCGAAGAGAAAGCAGAAGAAGTCCTGTCAAAAGTGAAGTATTTTACATTAGCTGAAAGCTTAGGTGCTGTTGAGAGTTTAATTTCTGTTCCTGCAAAAATGACGCATGCTTCGATTCCTGCAGAACGCCGGATGGAGCTTGGCATAACAGATGGTTTAGTAAGAATATCTGTCGGTATTGAAGATTCAGAGGATTTGATTGAAGACTTAAAAAATGCTTTAAACTAATTCCTCTTTTGCCGGAATTTACATGCATAAATCACCGCTGGTATATGTTATCGTTTTATTAGAGACGCATTTATGGCAGGTGATACTAAGATGAATAAAAAAGATGTGAAGCACCTAATGACAGATTACAAGAGATACGCATTCGTGCTGCTTGCAGTCAGTGTCTTTTTATATATCGGCATGCTGATTCCTGCAGAGGGGCAAGAGCCCACTCCCATAAAAGAATATGTGATGATGGGTACAACTGCTGTCTTCTTGGCTGCATCCTTTTACTGCATTAAACGCTCCATCACATATAAGAAACGATTAGATGAGCAGGAAGACGCTTAAAAAAGAGTGTTTATAATTTTATATAAAAAGAAGAACCCATTCCAGCTTTAGGATGGGTTCTTTTACTTTGGACCAAGTACTTTGCTTTCAAGGATAGATAAATAAATAAGTTCTGCTCCCTGCGGTGTCATATGATTGCCTGATGGATCAATGATTCCTGATTTTAATAACGCTTCATCTGAATCCCCTCCGGCAAACTTCACCATATTTGTCCAGTTATCTATTAGCGTAATATCATTTTTAAATGCGACTTCGCGGGTAATATCGTTGTATGAGTTATGCCAGTTTCTGGCTCCGTCAGTATGAGCATAAAGCTTCTTAGGATAGCGGGTGTAATAGAGTTTATCATTTCCATTTCCTTCTACAATAGGCAAACAGGTCATTAAGACAGGTGTGCCTCCTGCATTTCTTACTTCACGTACATAGTAAAGCAGATTTTCTTTAAAACGGGCCCGGTCTACTTTAGGTTTTCCATTCGGCAAAATGACTGCATCATTTGTTCCAAACATAATGAAGACCAAATCAGGATCCATTTTCAGTACATCGCGCTTAAAGCGTTTCCTTGCATCCTCCGTGGTTTCACCGCCAACTCCGGCATTATGGATAAAAGCCTGCCCGTCATTAACAGGCAATGTAGATTTTATCAAATTCACCCATTTGTCTGTATCCTGATAATTGCGGATGGTCCAATTGGCGCCCCGCGTATTGCTGTCGCCAAATGCCACAATTGTATATCTTTCTGAACGATTTCCGCAGCTCACTAAAATCAAAATCAACAGAAAAGCGGCAAGAGATAAATACTTTTTCAAAAAAGCACCTCCAAAATCACTAAAATCCATTATTGATCAAAAATATGGAAGAATCAATAGGGTTTTCAAAAGTGTCACAATGTATGCGTTTTATTCATAAATAAAATCGAGGATTATTCCGTACAATCTTTCTTAGTACAGACACAAACATGCACCCCAATACATACAAATGTTTTATAGGCTAAAGCCTACATTCTGTACGTGGAGGTGGGTCAATGTCAGGGGTTTTAGCAGCTTTAGGGTACTTATTGAAGGAATTAGTCTTTCTAGTGTCATATGTCAAAAACAATGCCTTCCCGCAGCCTTTGTCAGCAAATGATGAAAAGAAGTATCTCAGGCTTATGGCGACAGGGGATGAACATGCCCGCAATATGCTGATTGAGCATAATTTGCGGCTTGTAGCACATATTGTCAAGAAATTTGAAAACACCGGCGAGGACTCAGAGGATCTTATTTCGATCGGAACCATTGGCCTGATAAAAGCAATTGAAAGCTACTCAGAAGGAAAAGGCACAAAACTTGCGACTTATGCTGCCAGGTGTATTGAAAATGAAATTCTCATGCACCTCAGGGCACTGAAGAAAACAAAGAAAGATGTTTCCCTGCATGATCCTATCGGACAGGATAAAGAAGGGAACGAGATAAGCCTGATTGACGTCTTAAAGTCTGAATCTGAAGATGTCATTGATACCATTCAGCTGAATATGGAGCTTGAAAAAGTGAAGGAATTCATTGATATTCTTGATGAACGTGAGAAAGAAGTGATTGTCGGAAGGTTTGGGCTTGATCTGCAAAAGGAGAAAACACAGCGTGAGATTGCGAAGGAGCTTGGAATCTCAAGGAGCTATGTTTCAAGAATTGAAAAAAGGGCCTTAATGAAGATGTTTCATGAATTTTACCGGGCAGAAAAAGAAAAGAAAAACCAGCAAAAAAGCAAAGGATAAAAAAGCGAAGAACCTGTGAGGTTTCTTCGCTTTTTTCTTTTGAAAATGAAAGATGCGGCAGCCGTATGGATGGTTCGCCTATGCAGTATCCTTCTCCACATTGAGGTGCATTCTTAAAACCATTTGAATCATCATTTTAACTCTCTCCTTTCTAATTATGGTTGTGGTGAAAAAATAGATTAGTTGCCGTTGTACATTTGAAAGCATTTGTTCATCATGGCTTCATAAGATTGGTAAACTTGTTCTTCATGCAGCACTTGATCGATTGATTTTTGCTTTCGTTTGATGGTTAAAGTAACAAACAATAAGTGGATGGTCATACTATCACCTCCTTTAACTGATTTCCATAAAAAAACGCCACAGGACATACCTGTGGCGTGAAACGTTCTTATGAAAATGAGCATAAAAACGCCACAGGCAGATACTACTCAACCTGTGGCGGTATGGACAATACTAAATTAAGATTGTACACCAGTTCGGCCGAATAGAGACATATTTAATTGATTCATTTTTAATTGATTGATCAACATTTGATTCGACCTCCCTTTTCATAAATTTGATTACAATGGTAATTATATCCACGATAGATGATATTGTAAACCCTTTTTTCACAAATTAGGCACATTTTTTTCAAAAAAAGGTAATTGTACATATTAACAACCCGGATGGCCGGCACCTGCCTATACAAAGGAGGTGCGTGACACATATTTTATCAGTACAGTCAGATAAAGGAGGTCTCTCAAAATGCGATCGTGTGCACCGTTTTATGGACCGCCTGCTCCATATCCGTACCCATACCCTTATGCACCATACGCCGGCTTTGGCTACTGGTATGCCTTTATTGTAGTTCTGCTCATTCTTCTCCTTGTTCTTGGAGGAGGCTATTACTACAATAATTACTGCAAGTAGCCATAAAAAAACACCTCATTCCATGAGGTGTTTTTTACATTTTTCGTATTTTGAATGATGCGATCATACAGAATGATAAAATCATCATCAAAAAAATGTAATTATATGCAGGCATAAAATCTTTCCAAAGATAGCTTAAAGTCAGAATACAGCCAGCTGCAGTAATTGGAAGACCATTAAAGAAACCGCAGTTGTCAGAGATATTAAACCTTGCCAGTCTGAAAGCGCCGCATCCAATATATAAAACCGTGAAAAATGCGCCCGGGGCACCTAATTCAAAAAGAATTCCTTTATAAAGAAGTAGTGCAGGGGCTACTCCAAATGATATAATATCACTCATTGAATCCAATTGTTTTCCTAGTTCTGATTCAATATTAAACTTCCTGGCAACCATTCCATCGAACCTGTCAGCAAGGGCTGCGAGAAATATAAGCAATAGGCTTAGTTTTAAGACATCATTTATTGTATATAGAATTGCAAAACCGCCCAGGCCGAGATTAACGAGCGTCAGCAGGTTAGCTGTATTTGCTTTTATTTTTTTTACTGTTGCATCTACGTAACTTATTAAAAACATAATTGCACTTCCTTATAATTGCATAAATGACCAAATAGGCCTACTTTCATTCTATGCATGAAAATCAATGTAGTAAAGTAATTTTTTTTGGAGGATCAAATTGAGAAAAAAACTGTACCAAAATCTAATTGAACTAACAAATTCTCTTCCTGTTTCAAAGTATATCATGAAATTTGCCAAATCTTCACGAAGCCGTTTTATTATTCCGTCCTATGCGAAGATTTATCAAGTCAACGTTAATGAAACAGAAAAGCAGATCGATGCCTATCCGTCTCTGCATGATTTTTTTATTCGCGAATTAAAAAAAGATGCCAGAACGTTTGATGGTAACCCAAATCATATTATAAGTCCAGTTGATGCTGTCATAGAACAATTTGGCACTATTTCTTCAGGTGATGCCATTATTGTCAAAAATCAGCCTTATTCCATTAATGATATGCTTGGAGATTCTGCTTTAGCAGAGAAATATATAAATGGTTCGTTTATTGTTCTGTATTTAAGTCCAAGTCATTACCACCGCATCCACAGCCCGGCTTCAGGAACGGTTGCCAGACAGTATGAGCTTGGGAACACATCCTATCCTGTTAACAGCTGGGGCTTAATGTACGGAAAATCACCGCTGTCAAAGAATTTCCGGACGATAACAGAAATTAAAGAAGAAGATCAAAATCATATTGCAGTTGTAAAAGTTGGTGCGATGTTTATAAATACCATCCAATTAACTCATGCTAATGAAAAGGTTCGAAAAGGGGAAGAACTGGCTTATTTTTCTTTTGGGTCTACAGTTGTTCTGCTGTTTGAGAAACAAAAGACTGATTTTGCAGATTCAGTCGTTCTGCAGAAGGAAGTGAAAGCAGGAGAGGTATTGACAGTGAAAAAATGAAAAGAGAGGACATCACGCTTTAAAAGCTAACTGGATGCTTTTAAAACGTGAGTCAGAGATCGGCGTTTAATTTCCTTTTCGATCAATTCAATAAAATCTTCGCTTAAATTCATCTCTGTTGCTTTAAAATACGATTCAATCAATAGTTCATCAGATAGTTTTCGCATCTCTTTTCGCCGAAATTTCCGGCTTGCACCTCCAATTATGGATAAGGTAAAGGTTCTATATATCAACACCATGCATATACTAATATGTTATTTTCTGCTAGTAAATTAAATCTAACACGAATTAAAAAATAGAACAATCGTTCTCTTATCCACAGAAGATGGTGGATAAGCTGTTAATATCTTGTTTATAATTTCTAAATCAGAGGAATTTATATGAGTGTATAATGTGCATAAGCTTATCCACAGGTGTTGATTTTTTACAAATTTTGTCGAAAAATATATTGAATACTTGCAGTTGCTTTCCGCAGATGTCAAGTTTCTTTTGAAAGAACGTGCAAAATCAGATATGATGTAATTTGGCCAAAAAATGTTCGATGAGGTGTTTATATATGTTAAATCTATTTCTGCCCGGTGAATATGTAAAAAATATCTTTGAAATTTCTCCTATGGTTCTCAAAGAGCGGGGAGTAAAGGGGATTATTACTGACCTGGATAATACCCTTGTAGAGTGGGACCGTCCAAGCGCTACACCAAAGCTGATTGAATGGTTTAAAGATGTAAAAGATCATGGAATCGCCGTGACCATTGTTTCTAATAATGTAGAAAAACGGGTGAAATCATTTTCAGATCCGCTTAACATTCCATTTATCTATAAAGCAAGAAAGCCTATGGGAAAAGCATTCAGACGGGCTGTAAAGAATATGAACCTTGAAAAAAAGGACGTAGTTGTCATTGGTGATCAGCTTTTAACAGACGTACTCGGAGGAAACCGCAATGGTTTTCATACCATTTTAGTTGTGCCTGTTGCTTCTACAGACGGTCTTGTAACAAGACTGAACCGTAAAATTGAACGCAGAATTTTAGCTGCTCTTAAAAGAAAAGGCTTAATTCAATGGGAGGATTAATCTAGTGATAGAAGAACAATTTGTCTGCATTGGCTGCGGCGTAAAGATTCAAACGGAAAATCCGGACGAGCTTGGTTATGCGCCTGAGAGTGCACTGCAAAAAGAAGTGATTATTTGCCAAAGGTGCTTCCGCTTAAAAAACTACAATGAAATACAAGATGTGTCCTTAACTGATGAAGATTTCTTGAAAATCCTTCATGGGATCGGCGATACAAATGCTCTTGTTGTGAAAATCGTTGATATTTTTGATTTCAACGGAAGCTGGCTGAATGGTCTTCAGCGTTTTGTTGGAGGAAATCCGATATTGCTTGTCGGAAATAAAGCGGATATACTGCCAAAATCCGTTAAGAAACAAAAATTAATCAACTGGATGAAGCGTGAAGCGAAGGAATTTGGATTGAATCCTGTTGATGTTTTTCTGATCAGTTCTGCAAGAGGTCAGGGCATTCCTGAAGTAACGGATGCGATTGAGCAATACCGCGATGGTCAGGATGTTTATGTAGTGGGCTGCACGAATGTTGGAAAGTCTACTTTTATTAACCGGATTATTAAAGAGGTATCGGGAGAAAAAGACGTTATTACGACTTCCCACTTCCCTGGTACGACTCTTGATCTAATTGAGATTCCCCTTGATGACGGATCATCATTGTATGATACACCAGGAATCATTAATCATCATCAAATGGCCCATTTCGTAGATAAAAACGACCTCAAGCTCTTGTCTCCAAAGAAGGAAGTCAAGCCAAAGGTTTTTCAATTAAATGAAATGCAGACCTTATTCTTCGGCGGCCTTGCGCGCCTGGATTATTTAAGCGGCGGAAGAACTTCTCTGACTTGCTACGTTCCTTCCGAACTGAATATCCACCGGACAAAACAGGAAAACGCAGATGAACTGTACAAAAGACACGCAGGTGATATGCTTACGCCTCCGCGCATGGAGCAATTGGAAGAATTCCCTGAACTTACTGCGCATGAATTTACAATCAAAGAAGATAAAACAGATATTGTTTTCTCAGGACTTGGATGGGTTACTGTAAACGAAGGAAATAAGAAAGTAACAGCATATGCCCCAAAAGGTGTAAATGTTACATTGAGACCATCATTAATCTGATTGGGAGAGACTTTCATGAATAGAGTATATGGACTGATTGGCTGTCCTGTCGGGCATTCCATGTCACCGCTTATACACAATGATGCTTTTTTGCAAAAAGAGCTAAAAGCTTCCTATCATGCATTTCATGTTGAAAAAGATGATTTGCAGACTGCGATAGCAGGAATGAAGGCTTTAGGAATAGCCGGCTTTAATGTGACCATTCCGCATAAGGTTTCCATAATCCCGTATTTAGACAAGCTTGATAAAAGTGCTGAATTGCTGGGAGCGGTTAATACGGTCCTTAATAAAGATGGCTGTCTTATTGGGTATAATACAGATGGGCAGGGTTATCTGCAGTCTTTAAAACATCTTTTGAACAAACCTCTGCACGAGCAGAGGTATTTAATTATTGGCGCCGGAGGGGCTGCAAGAGCGATTTATTTCACTCTTGCTGCAGAAGGCTGCGAAAGAATCGATCTTGCCAATAGGACACTTGCCAAAGCAGAACAGCTTATGAATGTATGTCCTGCACCAAGTGCCGGTAGGGTTCTCTCACTGAGCGAGTCAGAACAGAGACTTTCAGACTATGATGTCATCATTCAGACAACTGCGATCGGGATGCACCCGAATACTGAACAGAAGCCATTTGAGCTGACAAATCTAAAAAAAGGCTCGATTGTGAGTGACATCGTCTACAATCCGGTGAAGACAGCTCTATTAAAGGAAGCGGAAATGGCCGGAGCCCAAACCTTGAATGGAGTTGGAATGTTTGTCCATCAGGCAGCTCTTTCCTTTGAAATATGGACCGGTGAAAAGCCGAATACAGCAAGAATGAGTAAATTAGTTTACGAACAATTAGGAGGATTTACATGTTAACTGGTAAACAAAAACGTTTTTTACGTTCAGAAGCACATCATTTAAACCCGATTTTCCAAGTGGGCAAAGGCGGGGTAAATGAAAATATGATCCAGCAGATTGCTGATGTACTTGAAGTCAGAGAATTGATCAAGGTCAGTATTCTTCAGAACTGTGAAGAGGATCGCGATTCAGTAGCAGCAGCACTGTCAAAAGGAGCAAAAGCCGAGCTTGTTCAAGTAATCGGCAACACGATCGTGTTATATAAAGAATCAAAAGAAAATAAACAGCTTAAACTGCCTAGATAAATGGAGAGGTTGCGAAGATGAGGAAAATCGGAATATTTGGAGGCACATTTGATCCTCCTCATTTTGGACATTTATTAATGGCAAGTGAAGTATTGCATTCTCTTCATCTTCATGAAATTTGGTTTATGCCAAACCAAAATCCGCCCCATAAGGACAGCGATGACACAACGGACAGCATACACAGGCTACACATGCTTCAGCTATGTACAGAAAAGCGGCCAGGATTTAAGGTTCAGAGCATTGAATTTGAGAGAAATGGCCCTTCGTACACCTACGATACAATTATTTTGCTGAAAAACCAATTTCCAGACTGCACGTTTTACTTTATTATTGGAGCAGACATGATTGAATTTCTGCCTAAATGGCATAAAATTGATCAGCTGATTGAACTAGT
This sequence comes from Metabacillus idriensis, assembly GCF_009674765.1. Classification (GTDB taxonomy): domain Bacteria; phylum Bacillota; class Bacilli; order Bacillales; family Bacillaceae; genus Bacillus_P; species Bacillus_P idriensis. The sequence goes on from NZ_WKKF01000007.1 coordinate 63,926, forward strand.
TCAATTTGTAGGCGTTAAACGTGCAGGCTTTGAATCAGATACAGAATATCCAGTCATTGAAGTCGATGCGCCACTTTTTGAAGTATCTTCTACTATGCTTAGAGAACGGATAAGACTTGGCCGTTCAACAGATTATTTACTGCCGGATGAAGTGAGAGGCTATATTGAGGAGAATCACTTATATGGAACGTGAAAAAGCATTAGCTTTAGTGAAGGATCATTTAACAGATCACAGATATGAGCATACAATCGGGGTAATGGAAACGGCAATTGCACTTGCAAAACAATATGGAGCAGATGTGAAAAAAGCTGAGACAGCAGCCATTTTTCACGATTATGCAAAGTTCCGCAGCAACGATGAGATGAAACAAATCATTATCGAGCAGAATATGACTAAGGAATTGTTAATTCACAGTCCGGAATTATGGCATGCTCCAGTAGGTGCTTATCTTGTTGAAAAAGAAGCAGGCATAAATGATGCAGAGGTTTTGGATGCAATCCGGTACCATACATCTGGAAGAGAAAATATGACTTTGCTTGATAAAGTTATTTATGTTGCAGATTATATTGAACCTGGAAGAATCTTTCCGGGTGCAGATGAAGTAAGAGAGCTTGCAAAGAATGATTTAAATAAAGCACTGATTGTGTCGATGAAAAATACGATTTTATTTTTGCTGAAAAAAAATCAGGCAATCTATCCAGAGACTCTGCAATCTTACAATTTTTTGGTTTTTGAAGAAAAAGGAGGAACATTATATTGACTGGTAAAGAAACGTTGGCAATTGTAGCAAAAGCAGCAGATGACAAAAGAGGAGAAGATATCGTAGCTCTGAAAATGGAAGGAATCTCATTAATCGCAGATTACTTCTTAATTTGTCACGGAAATTCAGATAAACAAGTACAGGCAATTGCAAGAGAGATGAAAGATCAGGCGGGACAAAACGGCATTGAGGTAAAGCGCCTGGAAGGATTTGATGAAGCACGCTGGGTGCTGATTGACATGGGTGATGTTGTTGCACACGTCTTCCATAAAGATGAGCGAAACTATTACAAGCTTGAAAAACTTTGGGGAGATGCTCCATCTGAAAATCTGGAGAAAGTCCTTTCACAATGATTTATAAAGGGTTTGCCGAGATTTATGATGAACTGATGAAAGAGGCTCCTTATACCCTCTGGACAGAGTTCCTTCATGAAAGGATGGCCAAGTTTGGAAATGGCGGAACCAATGTCCTTGATTTAGGCTGCGGCACTGGAGAAATTTCCATCAGGCTGAAACAAAAAGGATATCAAGTTACAGGGATGGACATCAGCGAAGAAATGCTGTCTATTGCCTTTCAGAAAACGGCAGCCGAAGGATTAAGCATTCCATTTTTTCAGCATGATATGAGATTGCCGAGTGAGCTTGGCCAATTGTTTGACGGCATTTTTATCTGCTGTGATTCTCTTAATTACCTGGACACAGAAGAAGATGTTCATGCGGCATTAAATGCTGCATTTGACCAGCTTGCTCCGGGGGGGATCCTTGTTTTTGATGTGCATTCCTTATATAAAATACATGAAATATTCAATGAAGCTACATTTGCAGATAATAACGATGAAGTTAGTTATATTTGGAACAGCTTTATTGGAGATGCACCGGACAGCATTGAACACGATTTGTCCTTCTTTGTAAAGCGGGGTTCAATGTATGAGAGATTTGATGAATATCATACCCAAAGAACTTACTCTGTAAATCAATATGAAGAGATGATTAAACAAGCAGGTTTTTCTTTACTCGAGATAACGGCAGATTTTAAAAATCAGCCTCCTGAATCTCATTCTGAGAGAATCTTTTTTGTCGCTGCAAAGAAATAAAAACCATCGAATATATTTTTCGATGGTTTTTTTTTATAGGCCGGAAGGAAAATAGAAATGGATGGAGAAATCCTACTATATCACTCATATCTTTCGAATTGTTCTTTTACCTCTCTTAGGTCCTCATTGTATTTCCTGTGAGTTCTCTGAAATAAGTGCTCAAACACCTCCCCGATTTCTGCTTCCATTACACTTATGCCTTCGCCAGTTACGCCGCCTTTTACGCACACCTTCTCCTGCAATGTTGGAAGTGTATACAGTTCGCTCTCCAGCAGCTTTCCAAGACCGATGACCATTTCACTCGTCAATTGAACCGCCTGATGTTTTGTAATTTCTGTCTCTCTGACTGCGGCATCAATAAATCTTTGAAGAAGATAGCTGAAAAATGCCGGACCGCAGCTCACGATATCGGATGAAACTCTTGTGATGTGATCGTCGATTGTAAAAGGATTTGAAATGGCCTGAAATAATTCTTCAATTGACTTCCGCATAGATGGGCTGCAGTTTCCATAAGTAAGCAGCGACACACCTGATAGGGCCCGGTTTGTTATGCTTGGAATGGCACGGGCGACCTGGCAATTAACTATAGATTGAAGCTGCTCAACATTAATTGGGCTTGTTATAGAGATGATGCACTGATCTTTTCGTAAATAGGGTGATAATTTTACTAAAAGGGGGTGAATGTCAAGCGGCTTCACACATATAAAAATAAGCTCAGTTTGCCGAGCGATTTCTTCAGGTGTTAAATACAAGTTTATTTTTGGATACTCTTTTTTAAGATTTGCCGCTTTCTCAAACGTTCGATTTGTAATATGAATGGCTGAGGGCTTAAGTGCATTCGATTCAATAAACGCTTCAATTAATATTTTCCCCATATTCCCTGTTCCAATAAAGCCTGCGTTCAATGTTTCATCCCCTCCTTTAACATACTTTCTCCTACACTTTATGAAAAAAGATGAAAAAATATGAATCACATGAAGGAGCAATGCATGGAATTTCTAAAAAAATATAAATATTTAGTTGGTGTGATTGGAATTGCGGCAGCTATTTTTCTGCATCAAACGTACCAAAATTCAATACCGGCAGAACAAAACCCTCAAATGAACGAAGATGAAGCTGCTTTATTAACCGGAGAGCAGGTTTTAAAAGAAGAGCGTGATTCAGAAGTGATTGAAGCAGAACAGACAGTCATTGTTGATGTGAAAGGCGAAGTTCAAAAGCCTGGTGTATATGAAATGAAGACCGGAGAAAGGTTACATCATGTGATAGAAAAAGCAGGAGGCTTAACGAATGCCGCGGATGCCATTCAAATCAATCTTGCAGCGCTCCTTGAGGATGGAATGGTTGTCTATATTCCAAAACAGGGTGAGACCGCAGAAGATCTAGTTCAGCAGCCTGCAGCAGCAGCTGATGCTGGAGAGCAGAAAGTCAATCTTAATAAAGCAACAGCAGAGGATCTTCAGACGCTTACAGGGATAGGCCCTGCAAAGGCAGAAGCAATTCTTTCATACCGGGAAGAAGCGGGCGGTTTCAAAACGATAGAGGATCTTATGAACGTTTCAGGAATTGGGGAAAAATCGTTCGAAAAATTAAAAGACAGTATTTCAGTAAAATGAATTGACGGGCTTTTCCTACTATCGATACACTAAAGGAAGAGCTACAGCTACTTCAACAAATGGGGGATAACATGAACAGAATTTCCTGGAATCAGTATTTTATGGCGCAAAGTCATCTGCTTGCTTTAAGAAGCACATGTACTCGCCTTGCAGTAGGAGCTACAATTGTCAGGGACAAGCGCATTATTGCCGGAGGATATAACGGTTCAATTGCAGGAGGCGTTCATTGCATTGATGAGGGATGCTATGTCATCGATAATCACTGTGTCAGGACCATTCATGCAGAAATGAATGCTCTGCTGCAATGTGCTAAATTTGGCGTGCCGACCGCAGGCGCAGAAATATATGTGACACATTTTCCTTGTCTGCAATGCTGCAAAGCCCTTATTCAAAGCGGCATCAAAAAGGTCTATTTTGCGGAAAGCTACAAAAATCATCCGTATGCAGCGGAGTTATTTGAACAAGCTGGCGTTCATGTAGAGCAGGTTGAGGCGAATGCAGACCCTTTTGCTTTTGAACAGAGAAAATTCATCGACGAACTGCTTGAAAAGATAAATGATGACGAAGAACGCAACTTGCTTTTAGAAAAAGCAAATAAGCTGTTCAAAAGCAACGTATAATTTCAGCATGTCTAAAATAAGCTATCAAGGAAAGCTCATCTATTTTGCGGCAGCAGCCGGTTTAGCCGTTGCTGCTGCAAAATTTCCATTCCATCCGATATCCTCCTTCACCTTTCTTCTTTTTTGCGCCTATCTTCTTTTTCGCAAAAAATCGACTTTGCTGATTGGCTGTATGGCCATTTTTATTCTCTTCATATTTCATTTCTATGCAGTAGAAAAAAGCAATGCATCAAGGTTTAATAAGGGCAAAATAACCATTCAGGGCGAATTCGCTGAGTTTCCTCAAATAGACGGCAATCAAATGAAGGGTGTTATAAATGTTAATCAAGAAAAAATAAGTGCCGTATACTATTTCAGTTCAGAGGAAGAGAAAAACAGGTACAGGCTATTGCAGCTCAGCACAATTTGTACTTTTAAAGGGGAATTAAAGCCTCCTAAACATGCAACCAACCCAAATGCATTTGATTACGCGGATTACCTTAAAAACAATCGGATTCATTGGATTCTTAAGGCCGATTCAATTGACCAATGCAGGAAAGAAAATCAAACGCTGTCTGAAAAACTGAAAGAATTCAGACAAGATGGCATTCTGTTTATTTCTAAGGTATTTCCGGAGGAATCCCGGGGAATTGTGCAAGCACTTCTTTACGGGGAGCGTACTAATATTTCCGAAGATATAAATAAGGCATATCAGGAGCTTGGCATCGTTCATTTACTTGCGATCTCTGGTCTTCATGTCGGTATTTTAGTTTCCGGGCTCTACTTTATCTTGATCAGGTCAGGAATGACTCATGAAAAAACGAAACTTCTTTTAATCCTCTCATTGCCGGTTTATTGCATAATTGCTGGAGGGGCGCCTTCCGTCCTCAGGGCTGCAGGGATGAGCATGCTTTATCTTGCATCAAAACAATTGAAGCTGCAGCTCTCCACAATTGATGTTATTTCCGTTGCGTTTCTTTTTTTGCTTTTTGCAGATCCATATTATTTATTTAATGTCGGCTTTCAATTATCCTTTTCAGTGAGTATGGCCCTTATTCTGTCAGCCAGGGCATTTTCAAAAATGCCTTACCGCTTTTATCAGCTGGTTGCGGTATCATCAGTTGCCCAGCTCGCATCCCTTCCGGTCATTTTGTACAATTTTTATCAAATCTCCCTGTTAAGTCTGCCGATGAATCTTCTGTTTGTGCCTTTTTACTCCGTAGTGATTCTTCCTTTATCACTTATCTCAGTGCTTGCGATGATTATTTTTCCCCCATTAGGATCATTTCTGATCGTTTTCACGGATCTTGTGCTGCAAATCAGCAATGATTTTGTGCTGTTTATTAACAGATTTCCTTCATTTATGCTTCTATTTGGCAAACCATCTTTTTTCTTTTTGTTTCTATTTACATTGTTTTTATGTCAGGCATTTATTGCATATGAGAAATCCCATCGATTGAAAGAAATGAGGCTTTTCGTTTCATTTCTGGTGCTTCTGCTTTTTTATCAGCACGAATCGGAGTATTTTGTTCAAACGGGTGAGATCGTGATGCTTGATGTTGGACAGGGTGATTCTATTTACCTCTCTGCACCGCATAATCAAGGGACATACTTAATCGATACTGGCGGTATGCTGACATTTAATCAGGAAAAATGGAAAGAAAAAAGCAGCTCTTATTCAATTGCTGAAGATACACTTATTCCTTTTTTAAAATCAAAAGGCAAAAGAACCCTGGATAAACTGATACTGACTCATGGAGATGCAGACCACGCCGGGGAGGTCATCGATCTTCTTAATGAAATACGTGTCTTAGAGCTGATCGTGCCATATGGTTTTTTAAGAGGGAAATTTGAGCAGGAAATTATCGATAAAGCGAAAAGTACAGGGACGGAGGTTTCCGTTTTGAAAAGCGGTGACGCTGTATCTGACCATTTTTTCAAATTGCACATTTTATCTCCAATCGCGTTATCAGAGAGTGAAAATGACGATTCACTAGTTATATTTGCAAAGATTGGAGGATTGAAGTGGCTGTTTACGGGTGATTTAGAACACGAAGGAGAAAAGCGTATCCTTGAAAAATATAAAGGACTAAAAACCGACGTATTAAAGGTTGGTCATCATGGAAGCAAAGGTTCTACATCCGAATCGTTTTTAAAGCAGCTTCAGCCGGAGTTTGCTTTCATTTCAGCAGGTGAGAACAACCGGTATAACCATCCTCATGATGAAGTCCTTCAGCTATTGAAGAAATATGATGTATCAGATCTTCAAACAAAAAGGGATGGTTCGATTACGTATAAATTTCACGGTGACAGTGGAACGTTTTCCGTGCAGCCTCCATACGATAGCGTATCAGATAAATGATTGATGAAAATAAAAAAGAGACTGCTCTGCAGTCTCTATGTAAGGGTTGTCATGAACCGATTAACTTAATAACTGTCGCTAATACGAAAATAGTGGCAAAAAAGCCAAATGAAACGATAAATCCTACTCCCGAGTCTACTGCATCGTTGCGTTTGCTTTGAACATTCTTTTCAAATTCATTCACAATTTACCCCTCCTATATGCCTTATAGTATAAGCCAAATCATACAAAAAATCTATCATTTTCCAATATGGGTTTTGACAACACTTTACACCTATAGAAACCCATCCGCGTGTGAAAAATAATTACAACATATCGATCGCTTACCTGCACATGTATCCTGGGGCATGGGCGGTGGCGTTTATATATAGGGGAACCGGCTTAGCCTGTTCCCTGTTCATTTTGCCCATTTACAAAATCCGTACTTGCTAAACAGGCAGGGGACCGATAGGATTAGAAAAGAATGATTGAAACTGGGTGATAAAATGATATCAAACGTCTGGAAAGATTTAAAAAATAAACAGCTGAAGCCTGCTTACCTGCTTCTTGGAAAGGAATCTTATCTTATTCAGGAAACCGTGCAGCTGATTATTGAAGCTGCTTTGGATCCGTCTGAAATGGATTTTAATCTTGCTCAGTATGACCTGTCTGAGACAGCATTGGAATCTGCCATAGAAGATGCAGAAACACTTCCTTTCTTAGGTGAAAAAAGAGTGGTTATTCTTAAGAATCCTCACTTTTTAACAAGTGAAAAGAAGAAAGAAAAGATAGAACACCGCATTGAAAAATTAGAGGAGTATTTGAAAAGTCCTGCTCCCTACACCATTTTGGTTATTGTAGCACCTTACGAAAAGCTGGATGAACGAAAAAAAATCACTAAAGCTGTAAAAAAAATGACTGAAGCTGTTGAAATGAATGGATTTTCTGAGCATGAAACAAAAAAGTGGATGAAGGAACTGGCAGATGCAAATGCCATTGCACTTCAAGACTCAGCAAGAGATCAGCTATATTTGCTGACAGCCGGAAATTTAATGGCCATTTCACAAGAAATAAAAAAGCTGAGTACATATGCGGGTGAAGGCGGAATAATAACGGAAGACATTGTTTCTTCTCTTGTTTCAAGAACACTTGAGCAAAATATTTTTGAGTTGATTGAAAAGGTTATCCGCAAAGACCGGACTCGTGCCATGCAGATTTTTTATGATCTGCTGAAAGCAAACGAGGAACCAATAAAGATTTTATCCTTGCTGATTAATCAATTCAGATTGCTTCTTCAAGTGAAAGAGCTGTCTGTTCTGGGATACGGACAGCAGCAAATGGCAGGGAATCTTAAGGTGCATCCATTCCGGGTTAAACTTGCCATGCAGCAGGCGCAGCTTTTTCAAACTCAGGAACTTACATCGATTATGAATCAGCTGGGTGACGCAGATTATGACATGAAAACCGGCAAAATGGATAAAAGACTCGCCGTTGAACTATTTTTGCTCCGATTGTTCAAATAAAGCCCATAAAAAAAATCCTCTTCTCGGGAAGAGGATTTTTTTATTATGCTGAAAGACCGTTTACAGATTTCGTTAAACGAGATTTGTAACGAGCAGCAGCATTTTTGTGGATTAGACCACTTTGAGCAGCTTTGTCAATTCTTTTAGAAGCTACAGCTAGTGCAGCTTTTGCATTGTCAGCATCGTTGTTAACAACTAGAGCTTCTACTCTTTTAATAGCAGTACGCATAGCAGATTTGATTGTTACATTGTGTGCATTGCGCTCAGCGTTAGTTTTTGTGCGTTTGATTGCAGATTTGATGTTTGGCATTCGTTTCACCTCCTAAAAAGCATTCGAGATCTATTATACTCGACATTTTCATCAATAATAAGAACAAGTGATATTTTATCAAACGGGCATATAGATTGCAATATAATTGTAAAGGAAATTATCACGGCTTATGACTGTCAAGAATGAAAGCTGGAAATTAAGGCAAAAATACAGATTAAGAAAGACTATGCAGCCAGGAGGTTATGACATTGAAAGAACCTTTAGATTTAAGTATGTATTCAGTCCGAACAGATTTAGCCATTGAAGCACGTGATTTGGCAGCTGAAACAAAAACGCCTGAGCCCGAAAAGAAATCACCCGAGATTGAAGGCGTAATTGTTAAAGAGCGGGATGATAATGGAGTGAAAATAACATCTCTTCAAATTACCGAGAAGGGAGCAGAGCTTACCGGAAAGAAGCCGGGAAATTACTTGACCCTTGAAGTACAGGGAATTCGCCAAAAAGATACAGCCTTGCAAAATCAGGTTGTTGACGTTTTCGCAAAAGAATTCAGCAGTTTTATGGATGGATTGAAGATTCCAAAGGATGCAAGCTGTCTTGTAGTGGGGCTGGGCAACTGGAATGTGACACCAGATTCGCTTGGCCCCCGCGTTGTAGAAAACCTTCTTGTTACACGTCATTTATTTCAGCTTCAGCCTGAAAATGTTCAGGAAGGCTTTAGACCAGTAAGCGCGATATCACCTGGGGTAATGGGGATTACAGGAATTGAAACAAGCGATATTATTACCGGCATTATTGAAAAAAGCAATCCGGATTTTGTCATTGCTATTGATGCTCTGGCTGCAAGATCGATTGAGCGTGTAAATACAACGATTCAAATTTCAGACACAGGAATTCATCCTGGATCTGGCGTAGGAAATAAACGCAAAGAGTTAAGCATGGACACACTAGGCATTCCTGTTATTGCACTAGGCATTCCGACAGTGGTCGATGCTGTTTCAATCACAAGCGATACGATTGATTTTATCTTAAAGCACTTCGGAAGAGAGATGAAGGAAGGAGACCGTCCTTCTAAGTCGCTCACTCCGGCAGGGATGTCATTTGGAGAAAAGAGAGTGCTCTCCGATGAAGATCTTCCTTCAGATGAACATAGACAGCAATTCCTTGGAATCATTGGAACTCTTGAAGATGAAGAAAAAAGAAGACTGATACACGAAGTCCTCTCTCCGCTTGGACATAATCTGATGGTGACTCCAAAGGAAGTTGACACCTTTATTGAAGACATGGCAACAGTTGTAGCGAATGGGCTGAACGAGGCACTTCATCAGCAGGTGGACAGCAGCAACGCGAGGTCATATACCCATTAAAAATCAGTCTACTTTCTCCGGCTTGTGCATATAGTTAAGCAGGCAAGCTTTGAAGGAGGAAGAAGATGAAGCATTCTCGAACTAATCGCGGAATAATAGTAACTTTGAATGGGACAAGCTTGAAAAAAGGATTTGCACTCGGCTTTATCGGGTTTATGCTCGTATTTTTACTTTCAGGCGCGCTGACTTCCCTAAAGCCTGAGTATAGAATCACTTCAAAATCAATTAATGAATTAACAAATAACATAACAGGCAATTCTTTTATTCATCTGCTTGGTTTTGAAAATCGTTATTTTGTTCAGGATCTGCCTGAAGAGGCTAAACCGCCAAGTGTTTCATCTCTATTTTTCAAAGCGGCAACAAGCATCAATCCGGAAGATCCCCGCAGTCTGCTGGGAAGGGAGCTCCCTGGATTTACCCTTTTTGACAGCGAAATTGTAGTTGCGGGAGAAGGAACAGATTATACAACAATGCCAATTGAATCCCCGCCGCCGACAGAGGTGCTTTTAGAGGAGCGGGAAGCATCAATCGCTGACTTGGAAGGTGCGGATGATCAGCCGGATCAGTCAAAAACACCGCCGATTGCTACAACGGGAGAACGGAAAGTGGTTTACATTTACCATACACATACAACAGAATCCTATTTGCCTATGCTAAAGAATGTAAAAAATGCAAACAGCGCTTATCATTCCGAAGCAAACGTAACACTCGTAGGAGACAGACTCGGAAAAGCACTAGAAGATAAAGGGATCGGAACAAACGTAGATAAAACCAATTTCATGAAGAAACTGAATGAAAAAGGATGGTCTTTTACAAAAGCCTATACCATGTCCCGGCCGACAGTTGAAACAGCAATGGCGGGAAATAAAGAGATTCAGTATGTGATTGATATACACCGTGATTCACAGCCTTATAAAATAACAACCGCAGATATTAACGGGAAGAAATATGCAAAGGTTGCATTTGTCATAGGGGGGAAGAATCCTCTTCATGATAAAAATAAACAACTGGCATCCGAGCTTCATAAAAAAATTGAAGCAAAATACCCGGGGCTGAGCAGAGGTGTGTTCCTTAAAGATTCTCCAGGTTCAAACAGCCTGTATAATCAGGATCTTACAGAAAATGCGATGTTGATTGAATTCGGCGGCATCGATAACAACCTTGAGGAACTTAATCGCACAGCAGATGCAGTTGCAGATATTTTCAGTGAGTATTACTGGCAGGCTGAAAAAGTAAATGCTGCAGCTCCTGAGAAAAAATAAGATAAATTCAGATTAGAGGGAAGTATGATGATGAAATTCATGCTAAAGTGCTTTGTCCTATGCTCGATATTGCTGCTTGGTGTTCTGTTTGGCATGCAGCAGGCCAATCAGGGTCTTGTAAAAATGAAAGGATACGATGACCCGAATTTGAGCAGCGCTTTTGAAGTGAAAAATGATTCATCAGGAGAACTGGAAGCTTCCGTATTAGGCGTCAGCCATAGTCTCGAAGAAAAACAGGAAAAGCTTGAGGAAATGGAGGCATTCAATTTCTTTTCACAGCTGGGAAAAAAATTTGCCTCGCTGGCAAGTGCAGTCATAACTGGCTTTATTACTTTTTTGGCAGGGCTGGTTGAAAGCCTGTTTCAATAAACCGAAGATTGAATAGGATGGAGGGAAGCGGATTGGAGGCTTTCCTCTTTTTGTTCTGCTTTGACCGTATGGAAGGCATTTTACTTACTTTGTAAACCGCCAACTATCTCAGCCAGAACGGCTCCGCTTTTCGTGATGTCCAGCTCCACCGCCTAGTCCCTCGGCCAGAACAAATTCCCCCAAAAAGGCGGGACCCGGACTTTTCGGGTGAATTCTTATCTGTCTGTCGGGCCTGAACAGTCGGTTCCGCTTTTCGGTGATGTCCAGCTCCACCGCCCAACTCTTCGGCCAGAACGGCTCATCCAGCAAAGGCAAAAAGCGCCTTTACTGGCTGATCCTTATCTGTCTGTCAGAGCTAAACGGGCAGTTCCGCTTTTCGGTGATGTCCAGCTCCACCGCCCAACTCTTCGGCCAGAACGGCTCATCCAGCAAAGGCAAAAAGCGCCTTTACTGGCTGATCCTTATCTGTCTGTCAGAGCTAAACGGCCGGTTCCGCTTTTCGGTGTTGAATGTTACTTCCCCTATTGATATAATCAAATTTAGTGCATTGGCCAGTTTAGTAGGAGTGATAGAACGATTATGAAGAATAAAGAAGATAAATTAAATAGACAATCCAAGATACGCAATTTCTCGATTATTGCCCATATTGATCATGGGAAGTCAACGCTTGCGGACAGAATTCTGGAAAAAACGTCAGCGTTAACACAAAGAGAAATGAAAAATCAGCTTCTTGACTCAATGGATCTTGAGAGAGAACGCGGAATAACGATTAAATTAAATGCCGTTCAATTAAGATATAAAGCAAAAGATGGAGAAGAATATATTTTCCATTTGATTGATACACCGGGACATGTCGATTTTACATACGAGGTTTCCCGCAGTCTGGCTGCATGTGAAGGAGCTGTACTGGTTGTTGATGCTGCTCAGGGAATTGAAGCTCAAACCCTTGCGAATGTTTACTTGGCTCTTGATAATGATCTGGAAATTCTTCCGATTATCAACAAGATAGACCTTCCAAGCGCTGATCCTGAACGTGTCCGCCAGGAAATTGAAGATGTAATCGGTCTTGATGCTTCAGAAGCTGTCCTTGCTTCAGCTAAAGCTGGCATCGGAATTGAAGAAATATTGGAACAGGTTGTTGAAAAAGTGCCTGCTCCTCAAGGTGATCCTGATGCACCGCTTAAAGCGCTTATCTTTGACTCCTTATATGACGCATACCGCGGTGTTGTAGCATACATTCGAGTGGTAGAGGGAACGGTTAAAGTCGGACAAAAAATCAAGATGATGGCAACGGGCAAGGAATTTGAAGTAACAGAGGTCGGTGTATTTACACCTAAAGCTCTATTGCTTGATGAATTAAATGTAGGTGATGTAGGATTCTTAACAGCTGCCATTAAAAATGTTGGCGATACAAGAGTAGGTGATACGATTACGGACGCTAAAAATGGTGCAACCGAGGCGCTTCCTGGCTACCGTAAATTAAATCCGATGGTGTATTGCGGCCTGTATCCAATTGATACGGCAAGATACAATGATCTGCGCGAGGCTTTAGAAAGATTGGAGCTGAATGATTCGGCGCTTCAATATGAACCGGAAACGTCTCAGGCTCTTGGCTTTGGTTTCCGCTGCGGATTCCTTGGACTTCTGCATATGGAAATTATCCAGGAACGGATTGAACGTGAATTTAAAATTGATTTAATTACAACTGCACCTAGTGTAATTTATAATGTCTTTTTGACAGATGGCAGCGAAGTCCGGATTGATAACCCATCCAATCTTCCTGACCCTCAAAAGATTGACCGGATTGAAGAGCCATATGTGAAAGCGACCGTAATGGTTCCAAACGATTATGTCGGTGCTGTCATGGAGCTTTGCCAGAATAAACGCGGCAACTTTGTCGATATGCAATATTTGGACGAAAACAGAGTCAGCATTGTTTACGAACTTCCATTATCGGAAATCGTTTATGATTTCTTTGACCAATTAAAATCAAACACAAAAGGGTATGCGTCATTTGACTACGAGCTGATCGGCTATAAAACGTCCCAGCTTGTGAAAATGGATATCCTGCTCAACAATGAGAAAATTGATGCCCTGTCATTTATCGTTCACAGAGATTCAGCCTATGACCGCGGTAAAATCATTGTAGAGAAATTAAAAGAACTGATTCCGCGCCAGCAATTCGAAGTGCCGATTCAGGCGGCAATAGGACAAAAAGTGGTTGCGCGTTCGACAATCAAAGCAATGCGCAAAAACGTCCTTGCCAAATGCTACGGAGGAGACATCTCCCGTAAACGGAAACTTCTTGAGAAGCAAAAAGAAGGTAAGAAACGAATGAAAACGGTTGGTTCTGTAGAAGTTCCTCAGGAAGCCTTCATGGCTGTTCTGAAAATGGATGATAATTAATTCCAATCATTTTCATTCAAACACAAATTATGATAACGTAAGAAAAAACATTTGCCGCAGTCAACGCACTGCGGCTTCTTTATTAGAAGGTGAGAAAAATGGTCAAAGCTGCATATCTTCACATTCCTTTTTGCGAGCAGATCTGTCATTATTGCGACTTTAACAAGGTCTTTTTAAAAAATCAGCCAGTTGATGAGTACCTTGACAGCATGCAAATGGAAATGAAAAACACTCTTATAAAATACCCGTCAGATTCTCTTGAAACAATTTTTATAGGCGGAGGCACACCCACTGCTTTAAATGAAAAACAAATGGAAAAGCTCCTGATAGCAATAAATGAGGAGTTTAAGCCATCTCCTTCTTTACATGAATTTGCAGTAGAAGCGAATCCTGGTGACCTTTCATATGAAAAGTTAAAGGTGATGAAAGACCTTGGAGTAAACCGCCTGAGTTTTGGCGTGCAGACATTTAACGATAGTCTGCTTGAAAAAATCGGGCGCACTCACCGTTCGGCTGATGTCATGAAAAGCATTGAGCTTGCCAAAAAAGCAGGCTTTGACAATATAAGCATAGACTTGATGTACGGGCTGCCCGGGCAGACAATCCATGATTTCAGAGATTCCCTGAAGATTGCGTTTGGCCTTGATGTTCAGCATTATTCTTCGTATTCTCTCATTGTTGAACCCAAAACGGTTTTTTATAATTTAATGTCTAAAGGCAGACTGATTCTTCCGCCTCAGGAAGATGAAGCCGTCATGTATGAATATCTCATGGAAGAGATGGAACAGCATGGTTTTCATCAATATGAAATCAGCAATTTTGCCCTTCCGGGTTATGAAAGCAGACATAATCTTACGTATTGGAATAATGAGGAGTACTACGGAATCGGAGCGGGAGCGCACAGTTACACAGGCAATATCCGACGGGCAAATGCAGGTCCGCTGAAAAAATATATGCAGCTGATTGAAGAAACTGGATTTCCCTATCTGAATGAGCATCAAGTAACAGAAGCTGAAAAGATGGAAGAAGAACTTTTCCTTGGTTTACGTAAATCTGCCGGAGTCAGTAAAAAGAGATTTGCCGATAAGTTCGGCGTACCTATTGCAAATGTTTTTGGATTGCAGATCCGGGAACAAACTGAAAAAGGCCTGTTAAATGATGGACAGGATTCCATTTCACTCACGCACCAGGGGAAATTGCTGGGAAATGAAGTTTTTCAGGCGTTTTTAGGTGTTGTGCCTGCTGAATAGGGTAAACATAAAAGACGGCGTTTTTGCGCGTGTCTTTTTGTTTTTCTTTTCTCAAATCATTTACCTAAAACTCATGGGGAATTTAATCTAAATAATTGACAATTAACGTTTGATTTGATACTTTTTATTATAGATTTAGCACTCACGCATACAGAGTGCTAACAGAGGTGATGATAATGTTAACAGATCGTCAGCTTTTAATACTTCAGGTCATTGTTGATGATTTTATTCAATCTGCTCAGCCGGTCGGCTCGAGAACTCTTTCTAAGAAGGAATCGATCACATTCAGTTCTGCAACAATCAGAAATGAAATGGCAGACCTTGAAGAAATGGGTTTTATTGAAAAGACCCACAGTTCATCGGGCAGAGTTCCGTCGGAGAAAGGGTACCGCTATTATGTGGATCACTTGCTTGCTCCGCAGAAACTGACTAATATGGATGTTGTTACGATTAAGTCTGTCTTTGCAGAGCGTATATTCGAACTTGAAAAAGTAGTGCAGAAATCTGCTCAGATTCTTTCGGACTTAACGAATTACACGTCAATTATTTTAGGTCCTAAAGTAAACGAAAATCGGCTGAAACGAATTCAGATTGTTCCAATCAGTGAAGATACAGCTGTTGCAATTATTGTTACAAATACGGGCCATGTTGAAAACAGAACCATTTCTTTTCCGGGAACAATTGATCCCCAGGATATTGAGAAAATGGTTAACATATTAAATGAGCGATTATTTAACGTCCCGATTGTCGAATTGCATGACAAAATATACAAAGAAATAGTAAACTTGCTGAGGAATCATATTCAAAACTATGACTCCATCATGAAAGTTCTTTCTGGAACATTCACGATGAACGCAAATGAAAAGATATACTTCGGCGGGAAAACAAATATGTTAAGCCAGCCGGAATTCAATGATATCACGCGTGTCAGAACACTTTTGACAATGATTGAGGAAGAGCAGGAATTATATAACATTCTGCAGGCCTATGATTCAGGAATTACGATTAAAATCGGCAAAGAAAATCAGAACATTGCAATGGAAAACTGCAGTCTGATTACAGCAACCTACTCTGTTGATAATAAACAAATAGGGCGGATTGCCGTTCTTGGACCGACACGCATGGAATATTCCCGAGTAATCAGTCTGCTGCAGAGAGTCACAAAAGATATGTCCAAAGCATTAACAAATCTGTATCACTCATAAAAACATTGTCCATATTGTAAGAGAGTGGAAAATTGTTTTCCGCTCCCTTTCCATGGCTTTGCACTTTAAGGGAGGTGAAAGAAATTGACTAACGACGCAAAAGAAAGCTTAAAAGAAAATGAAACAGCTTCAAAACAAGAAGAAATGTTGATAAACCAAGAGGGCGAATCAACGGATTCTGATACACAAGCTGAACAAGCGCAGGAATCTGATGAGTTAACAGCAGCCAAAGCTAAGATTGATGAACTTGAAGCCAAGCTTAGTGAAACTGAAAACCGCATGTACCGCGTACAGGCAGATCTAGATAACTTCAGAAGAAGAGCACGTCTTGATCTTGAGGCTGCCCAAAAATATCGTTCTCAAAATCTGATAACCGAAATACTGCCAGCTCTTGATAACTTTGAAAGAGCGTTAAAAATAGATACGGATGACGAAAAAACACAATCCTTACTACAGGGAATGGATATGGTTTATCGCCAGCTGGTTCAGGCGCTGCAAAATGAAGGCATTGAAGCCATTCAAGCAGAAGGGCAGCCGTTTGACCCGCATCTTCATCAGGCAGTTATGCAGGTGGAAGATGATCAATATGAATCCAATGTTGTCATTGAAGAATTCCAAAAAGGCTACAAATTGAAAGACCGCATTATCAGACCAGCAATGGTTAAAGTGAATCAATAACTTACATATTAGGAGGTTTCTACGATGGGGAAAATTATCGGCATCGATTTAGGTACAACAAACTCATGTGTTGCAGTATTAGAAGGCGGAGAACCTAAGGTTATTCCAAATGCAGAAGGCAACCGCACAACTCCTTCAGTAGTAGCATTTAAAAATGGCGAGCGCCAGGTTGGTGAAGTAGCAAAACGCCAGGCTATTACAAACCCAAACACTATTATGTCCATCAAACGACATATGGGAACGGACTATAAAGTAGAGGTAGAAGGCAAGGAGAATACTCCTCAGCAAATCTCTGCAATTATCCTTCAGCACTTAAAAGCATATGCAGAAGACTATTTAGGCGAGCCTGTTACAAAAGCTGTTATTACAGTACCGGCATACTTCAATGATGCTGAGCGTCAGGCAACTAAAGATGCAGGTAAAATTGCAGGACTTGAAGTTGAGCGTATTATCAACGAACCAACTGCAGCAGCACTTGCTTACGGTTTAGATAAAACAGACCAAGATCAGACAATTCTTGTTTACGATTTAGGCGGCGGTACATTTGACGTGTCCGTTTTAGAACTTGGAGACGGAGTATTTGAAGTTCGTTCAACAGCTGGAGACAACCGTCTTGGCGGAGATGATTTTGACCAAGTAATCATTGATTATCTTGTTTCAGAATTCAAAAAAGAAAACGGCATCGACCTTTCAAAAGACAAAATGGCTCTTCAGCGCTTGAAAGATGCTGCTGAAAAAGCTAAGAAAGATCTTTCTGGTGTATCTTCAACACAGATTTCATTGCCATTCATCACAGCTGGAGAAGCTGGACCTCTTCACTTGGAAGTAACATTGTCACGTGCTAAATTCGAAGAACTTTCTTCTGAATTAGTTGAAAGAACAATGGGTCCTGTTCGCCAGGCACTTAAAGATGCAGGTCTTACTAAAAATGAAATTGATAAAGTAATCCTTGTCGGCGGATCTACTCGTATTCCTGCTGTTGTAGAAACAATCAAAAAAGAGCTTGGCCAAGAGCCATCAAAAGGTGTTAACCCGGACGAAGTTGTAGCACTTGGTGCAGCAATTCAAGGCGGCGTTATCACTGGTGATGTGAAAGACGTTGTATTACTTGACGTAACACCACTTTCACTTGGAATTGAAACAATGGGCGGCGTATTCACAAAGTTAATCGAACGCAACACGACGATTCCAACAAGCAAATCACAAGTATTCTCAACGGCTGCTGACAGCCAAACAGCTGTAGACATTCATGTTCTTCAAGGTGAGCGTCCAATGTCTGCAGATAATAAAACATTAGGCCGTTTCCAATTAACGGATATTCCTCCGGCTCCGCGCGGAGTTCCGCAAATTGAAGTATCATTCGATATTGATAAAAACGGTATCGTAAATGTTCGTGCAAAAGATTTAGGCACAAACAAAGAACAAACAATCACAATTAAATCTTCAACAGGTTTAAGTGATGAAGAAATCGAACGCATGGTAAAAGAAGCAGAAGAAAATGCAGATGCGGATAAAGCGCGCAAAGAAGAAGTTGAACTTCGCAATGAAGCAGATCAGCTGGTTTTCACAACTGAAAAGACTCTGAAAGATCTTGAAGGTAAAGTTGACGAAGCTGACGTTGCAAAAGCGAACGAAGCAAAAGATGCTTTAAAAGCTGCTATTGAGAAAAATGAGCTTGAAGAAATCAGAACAAAAAAAGATGAGCTTCAAGAAATCGTTCAGCAATTATCAATGAAATTGTATGAAGAAGCTGCAAAACAGCAGCAAGGTGCTGAAGGTGCAGCAGGCGCGAAACAAGATGACAACGTAGTTGATGCTGAATATGAAGAAGTAAACGACGACAAAAAATAATACTGAGCGGTAATGAGTGACTTCATCCCGCATAAGGAAAGTCAAAGTCAGGCTTGTCTTGACTTTGACTTTTTTTCATGAAGAAAGAAAAGACTTTTCAGAAAAGAATGAATAGATTATGGGTATGAAAACACCTTCTATACGTAAACAATATCTTGCAATCAGGTTAAAACGAGTGATACAATTTACTTTATGTGAGAATTCGGGAGTGAGAAATTATGAGCAAGCGTGATTACTATGAAGTGCTTGGAGTAAGTAAGAGCGCGACAAAGGATGAAATGAAAAAAGCGTACCGCAAGCTTTCTAAACAATATCATCCTGATATCAACAAAGATGCGGATGCAACCGATAAATTCAAAGAAATTTCAGAGGCTTATGAGGTTCTGACTGATGATCAGAAGCGTGCGCAATATGACCAATTTGGACATACTGATCCTAACCAGGGCTTCGGAGGATCTGACTTTGGCGGAGGATTCGGATTTGACGATATTTTCAGTTCAATCTTTGGCGGCGGAAGAAGACGTGACCCAAATGCGCCAAGACAAGGTGCTGACCTTCAGTATACAATGACTCTGTCCTTTGAAGATGCCGTATTCGGCAAGGATACAACCATTGAAATTCCGCGTGAAGAAACATGTGATACATGTGACGGTTCTGGAGCAAAGCCTGGAACTAAACCGGAAACATGTAAACATTGTAACGGATCAGGACAACTGAATGTTGAGCAGAACACGCCATTCGGCAGAATTGTCAACCGCCGCGTATGTCATCATTGCAGCGGAACAGGCAAAATGATCAAGCATAAATGTTCAACGTGCGGAGGAGCAGGCAAAGTTCAAAAACGCAAAAAGATTTCCGTTAAAATTCCAGCTGGAGTCGATGATGGCCAGCAGCTTAGAGTTTCCGGACAAGGGGAGCCAGGATTTAATGGAGGGCCAAGCGGTGATTTATATGTAGTATTCCAAGTTAGATCTCATGAGTTCTTTGAGAGAGACGGAGACGATATCTACTGTGAAATGCCGCTTACATTTGCACAGGCCGCTTTAGGCGATGAAATTGAAGTGCCTACTCTGCACGGCAAAGTGAAGCTGAAGGTACCGGCCGGAACACAAACGGGCACAAAATTCCGCATGAAGGGAAAAGGTGTCGCCAATGTGAGAGGGTACGGACAGGGCGATCAGCACATTATCGTTCGTGTATTAACGCCTACTAATGTTACAGAAAAACAAAAAGAGCTTCTTCGCGAATTCGCTGAAATGAGCGGGGGAAGACCAGATGAGCACGAAGAAAGCTTTTTTGATAAAGTGAAGCGTGCATTCAAGGGTGAATAAACAGAAGTGGAGCTGGTAGAATGAAATGGTCCGAGTTAAGTATTCATACAACACAAGAAGCGGTAGAACCAATTTCGAATATATTGCATGAGGCCGGAGCGAGCGGTGTCGTCATAGAAGATCAAATGGATCTATTAAAAGAGCGCGAAAGTGTTTATGGAGAAATCTACCACCTCAATTCTGATGATTATCCTGATGAAGGTGTTATTATTAAGGCATACCTGCCGGTAAACAGTTTCCTTGGCGAAACCGTAGAGGAGATTAAAGAAGCTGTAAATAACCTGATTATTCATGATATCGATTTAGGGAAAAATGATATCTCAATAAGTGAAGTAAATGATGAAGAGTGGGCAACTGCGTGGAAGAAATATTATCATCCCGTAAAGATTTCTGAGCGATTTACGATTGTGCCGACATGGGAAACTTATACACCGGTCCATTCTGATGAACTCATTATTGAGCTTGATCCTGGGATGGCTTTTGGCACAGGGACTCATCCTACAACGGTTCTTTGTATTCAGGCGCTTGAACGGTCTGTAAAAGAACACGATTTAGTAGTAGATGTCGGCACAGGATCGGGAGTTTTAAGCATTGCTTCTGCAATGCTTGGTGCAAAGCAGGTTCAGGCACTGGACTTAGATCCTGTTGCTGTTGAAAGCGCACGTTTAAATACGAAATTAAATAAAGTGCACCAGGCCGTCACAGTATCTCAAAATAATTTGCTGAACGGTATTCAAGGTCCTGTAGACGTAGTCGTTGCAAATATTTTGGCTGAAGTCATTCTGCGATTTGTCCACGATGCAAATCAGTTACTGAAACAAGGCGGTTTGTTCATCACTTCTGGAATCATTCTCAATAAAAAGGCAGAGGTTAAAAACGGTTTAATCGAGGCTGGATTTGAGATTGAAGAAACAGTTGTTATGGAAGACTGGGTGGCCTTTATCGCAAGAAAGAAATAAGAGGTGCTCATCTGTGCAGCGTTATTTTATAAGTGAGAAAAAAGAAAATTTAACGACCGGAATTACAATCACGGGAGACGATGTTCATCACATCTCCCGTGTTATGCGTATGAAACCCGGCAGCAAACTGATTTGCTGTACGTCAGATGGACAGGCAGCGCTTTGTGAGATTGAAGAGGTAAATGATGAGACAGCAGTATGCATGATCATCGAATGGCAGACTGCTGATCATGAACTCCCTGTATCAGTCACGATAGCGAGCGGGCTGCCTAAAGGGGATAAGCTGGAATGGATTCTTCAAAAGGGCACAGAACTTGGTGCCGCTTCGTTTATCCCTTTTAATGCTGCTCGTTCCGTTGTAAAGCTTGATGCAAAAAAAGCAGTCAAAAAAGTGGAGCGCTGGAGAAAGATTGTAAAAGAAGCATCTGAACAATCCTATCGCAACAGAATTCCTGAGGTTGCTGAACCATACAGCTGGAAGGAACTCATTAATACTTCTGCTTCATATGATGTGAAAATCGTTGCATATGAAGAATCCGCTAAAAATGGGGAACTCGCAAATCTTGCAAAAGCATTAAATGAAAGTCATTCAGGTCAGTCCATTCTTGTAGTTTTTGGACCAGAAGGCGGACTAACGGAAGAAGAAATAAAACAGCTGACGAGTGCAGGTTTTATAGCCTGCGGGCTCGGGCCGAGAATTTTACGGACGGAAACGGCTCCGCTGTATGTTTTATCTGCTGTTTCTTATTATTTTGAATTATCGAGGTGATTACCATGCCAACCGTGGCATTTCATACACTTGGCTGTAAAGTAAACCATTATGAAACAGAAGCTATCTGGCAGTTATTCAAGGATGCAGGCTATGGCCGATCTGAATTTGAAAGCAAAGCTGATGTTTATGTCATAAATACATGTACAGTAACGAATACTGGCGATAAAAAAAGCCGGCAGGTCATTCGCCGTGCAATCAGAAAAAATCCGGATGGCGTTATTTGTGTTACCGGCTGTTATGCTCAAACGTCTCCTGCTGAAATTATGGCGATTCCGGGTGTAGATATCGTAGTAGGCACATCTGACCGTGTTAAAATGCTTGACTATATTGAGCAATTTAAGAATGAAAGACAGCCTATTAACGGCGTCAGCAACATTATGAAGGCTCGGGTATATGAGGAACTTGATGTACCTGCTTTTACAGACCGCACTCGTGCATCATTGAAGATCCAGGAAGGCTGCAACAACTTCTGTACATTCTGTATTATTCCATGGGCACGCGGCTTAATGCGCTCCCGTGATCCTAAAGAAGTGATTAAACAGGCTCAGCAGTTAGTTGACGCAGGCTACAAAGAAATCGTATTAACAGGTATTCATACTGGAGGATACGGCGAAGACATGAAGGATTACAACTTCGCTATGCTGCTTCGTGATCTGGACACTCAGGTTCACGGCTTAAAGCGCATCAGAATCTCATCTATTGAGGCAAGTCAAATTACAGATGAAGTCATAGAAGTGCTTGATCAGTCAGATAAAATTGTCCGCCATTTGCATATTCCTATTCAATCAGCCTCAAATACTGTATTAAAAAGAATGCGTCGCAAATACACAATGGAATTCTTTGCTGAACGTTTAATGCGCCTGAAACAAGCTTTGCCGGGACTTGCTGTAACTTCTGACGTAATCGTCGGATTCCCTGGTGAAACGGATGAAGAATTTATGGAAACATATAACTTTATTAAAGAACATAAATTCTCAGAGCTTCATGTTTTCCCTTATTCAAAACGGACTGGCACGCCTGCTGCAAGAATGGAAGATCAAGTAGATGAGGACGTCAAAAATGAACGTGTTCATCAGCTGATCGCCCTTTCTGATCAGCTTGCGAAAGAATACGCATCTGTATATGAAGATGAAGTTCTGGAGGTTATTCCAGAAGAACTCTACAAAGAAGATCCTGAAAGCGGACTTTATGTCGGTTATACGGATAATTACCTGAAAGTTGTTTTCCCTGCAACAGAAGAAATGGTCGGGAAAATTGTGAAAGTGAAAATTACTAAAGCTGGCTATCCATATTCAGAAGGACAGTTTGTACGTGTGATGGAAGAAGAACCTGCAGCAGAAAGCATGCGAAACATCTCTTAACCTGGTCGATCAGACCGGGTTTTTTATTTTTCTTAAAAAATCAGGAACCTCCCTTTCTTTAAAAAAGATGTTTAAAATTATTTTGCTTGCGTAAATTAAGTTTATACTCGTATTTTTTTTGAAAAAATGTTAAGATGTAAGAGGTCAGACGACTAATTAAATGGAAAAGGGGTACTTACATATGTCAGTAAATATTGGCAGTATGATTGACCATACAGCATTAAAGCCTGAAACAACAAAGGCTCAAATCGAAACATTATGTGCAGAAGCAAAAGAATATAAATTCGCATCTGTCTGTGTAAATCCAACTTGGATTGAAACAGCGGCTGCTTTACTAAAAGGAACAGATGTGAAAGTTTGTACTGTAATCGGTTTCCCTCTTGGTGCGACTACAGTTGAAACAAAAGCATTTGAAACAAAAGATGCAATCGCAAAAGGTGCAACAGAAGTTGATATGGTAATCAACATCGCCGCATTAAAAGATAAAAATGATGAGCTTGTTGAGCGCGATATCCGTGCTGTTGTAGATGCAGCTAAAGGAAAAGCGCTTACTAAAGTAATCATTGAATCATGTCTTTTAACTGATGAAGAAAAAGTAAGAGCCTGCGAATTATCAGTTAAAGCTGGAGCGGATTTTGTTAAAACTTCTACTGGTTTTTCAACTGGGGGAGCAACTGTAGAGGATATCGCTCTTATGCGCAAAACAGTAGGACCTGATGTTGGAGTGAAAGCTTCAGGCGGTGTCCGTGACCGCGCAGGAGCGCTCGCAATGGTTGAAGCTGGTGCAACACGCATCGGTGCAAGTGCTGGAATTTCAATCGTCAAAGGTGAAGTTTCAAACTCTGATTATTAATACCAGACTATAAAGACTGCTGAAATTTTTTCGGCAGTCTTTTTTTAAAGATAAGAAAGTATAAAATTTTGCGCTTCGATGGCGAGCGGAATCGCCAAACTCCTCGGCCAGAACGGATCCGCCATTAAAGGCAAAAAGCGCCTTTAGTGGCGGATCCTTATCTGTCTGCCTGCGCTAAACTGGTGCTTTTCTTATTTCCCGCTAAAAAATGTTGAAAATGAAACAACGAAACTGCCGAATGCATTTGCAAAGGGAAGCAATGCAAGTGAACTGATGACATTAAAAATCAAACTGAAATGAGCAAGCTGCAAGTCCGGCTGCGAAGATAGATTTTGAACAGCTGCACTGCAGACTGAAATGAAAGGGTAAAATGCGGCTGCACCTATAACATTTACCCATATATGTGCATAGGCTGTCAGCTTTGCTTCTTGATTTGCGGCGGCGGCTGCCATCCATCCTGTAATACATGTGCCGATATTTGCTCCAAGAACATAAGCAATGCCTGCACTGAGCGTAAGGATATCTGCATTTAAAAAACTCATAATGATGCCTACAGTCGCTGCACTCGAATGAATAATTGCCGTTAGAAGCGTCCCGCTGATGACTCCTGCAAAAGAGTGTTCATTTGTATACAGCAATAACTCGTTTACAAGCCCCAATTGGGATAGAGGATAAGCAAGCCGGCCAAACCCAGACATCGCTGAAAAAAGTGCCCCGAGTCCCATAAAAGCTGCACACATTCGAATCAGCGCTTCCTTTTTTAACACAACTCCCATAAAAAAACATAGAAACCCAATAATGAAAAGCGGAAGAATCAATGATCCAATATCCAATGTGATTAGCTGGGTCGTAAAAGTAGATCCGATATTCGTTCCAAGAATAATTCCAATCGTTTGTTTAAACGAGATGACTCCTGCTGAAACTAGACCAATAACGATGACCATCACAGCTGAACTGCTTTGCAGGATCCCCGTAAAAATGATTCCCGCCATAAAAGCTTTGACGGGATGATTAATACAAGCATAAATCCAGTTTCTCATCGCATGTCCGGATAGAATAGACAGGCCTTTTTTCAGTAAATGCATACCCGCTAAAAAGACAATCAAGTAAAGCAAGAAAAAGCCTGCAGCACCCATCAAATCACCTCTTATTTTAAAAATATATGGACAAGCGCACGGCAGCATGACAAAAATCTACCGGTCAAATGAACGAATTTAAGAACTTTTTCTTATATAAGTTGACCTCTGAGAAACGTTATATTATAATTGCAAAGTACATGTTTACTTTAAACATGTTTATTAAACAGATGATGTCGATTGGTTGTATTCGGAGGGAGGGAATAAGAATGTCAAAAACGGTCGTTCGTAAAAACGAGTCGCTTGAGGACGCTCTTCGTCGCTTCAAACGTACAGTATCAAAAAGCGGTACTATACAAGAAGCTAGAAAGCGCGAATTCTATGAAAAACCTAGCGTAAAACGTAAGAAAAAGTCTGAAGCTGCTAGAAAACGCAAATTCTAAAGAGGGTGGATTTATGAGTCTTCTTGAGCGTTTGAATCAAGATATGAAACAAGCGATGAAGAACAAAGAGAAGGACAAACTGGCTGTTATCCGCATGGTGAAAGCCTCATTACAAAATGAAGGCATCAAGCTGGGTAAACAGGAGTTGTCTGCTGAAGAGGAACTGACTGTGTTTTCTCGCGAATTAAAGCAACGTAAAGACTCCCTCCAGGAATTCAGTAAAGCTGATCGCTTAGATTTAGTTGAAAAGACACAGGCTGAACTTGATATTTTAACTGTATACATGCCAAAACAGCTTTCAGAAGAAGAACTTCAAGCTATTGTGAAAGAAACAATCGCAGAAGTAAACGCAACTTCTAAAGCAGACATGGGTAAAGTTATGGCTGCGATCATGCCTAAAGTTAAAGGTAAGGCTGATGGCGCGCTTGTCAATAAAACTGTAGCTGGACAGCTATCATAAAAAGACGGAAAACACCTTGTTCATTTGAACAAGGTGTTTTTTAATGTCTTAATGGAAAAATCATAAGTTAGCTTTAACAATTATTTTGGAGTGAATTCTTATCTATTATGTCAGATCTGGCTGGTATTCTGCTTCACACATTGTCCAGCTACACCTCCTAACTCCTCGGTCAGAACGTCTCAGCCTGAAAAGTCAAACCCGGACTTTCCAGTCTGAGCCTTTTCTGCCTGTCGGAGCTAAACGGGCGGTTCCGCTTTTCTTTTAAGAATTTTTCATAAAAACGAAACCTATACTTAAGTTGAAACGTATTACTGTTAAAGCTTACGATTGAAAGGGGGCTTGCGATTCAATTGATGGGAAATCATAACCGGTTATTTCACATATTATTTGGGTGTGTTTTGTTTCTTTCTTTGTTCGGCAGCGCGTATATGCCCGCTGCAGATAATCATTCTGAAAAGGTGGCGGTCATCCCAATTGAAGAAACCGTTGAAAAAGGATTGTCACAATTTATTAAAAGATCTTTTAAGGAAGCAAGAGCTGAAAATGCTGACCACATTATTCTCGATATAAATACTCCGGGCGGAGCGGTTGATGCAGCACTTGAAATCGCGGACACAATAAGAGCATCAGAAATCCCTGTAACCGCTTTTATTGACAGACGGGCATTATCGGCTGGAGCTTATATTGCCTTAAATGCTGACCAGATTTACATGGTCCCTGGAGCCAAGATGGGTTCTGCGGCAATTATTGATCTCGAGGGCAATACGGCTGATAAAAAAGCGGAATCTCTCTGGCTGGCTGAAATGAAAGAATCAGCGGAACAGAATAACAGAGATTCAAAATATGCACTTGCGATGGCTGACCCTGATGTTGACCTTCCTGAGTTTGGGGCAGGCAAGGGTGATTTATTGACATTGACTGCAGAGCAGGCAGTTGAGGTAAACTATGCAGAAGGTATTGCCGAAAATCTGGACAGTTTGTTAAAAGAACTGAACTTAAGTTCTGCTGAAGTGATTGATATTGAAGTAAGCTTCGCTGAAAAAGTAGCAAGATTTGTGACAAATCCTATTGTGATTCCGATTCTGCTTTCGATTGGAAGTCTGGGACTTATCGTTGAATTATACAGTCCTGGCTTTGGGCTGCCGGGCTTCATGGGCCTATCCGCGCTGTTCCTGTTCTTTTACGGGCATTATATTGCGGGGCTGGCTGGGCTTGAAACTGTGATTTTGTTCATAGTTGGATTAATTCTGGTGGCCGCTGAGTTTTTTGTTCCCGGCGGAATAATAGGCTTTATTGGGTTTGGAGCGATCCTATTAAGCTTTTTCATCGCAACTGATGATATTGCATATATGGCATTTTCATTAGGTGTGGCACTACTCGTTGCCGTAACGGCAGCCATCATATTTGTAAAGGTGTTTGGAAAACGTATGAATATATTTAAAAAACTGATCTTGCGTGATTCTACAAATACTGAAAGCGGGTATGTTTCAAACCGGAACCGTCTTGAGCTGATCGGAAAAACTGGCATTGCCCTCACGTCAATGAGGCCATCTGGAACAGCACTCATCGACGATGAACGAATCGATGTTGTGACAGAAGGCACGTATATTACTAAAGATCAAAAAATAAAAGTTGTTAAAGTTGAAGGCTCTCGTGTTGTTGTGAGAGAAATCCTTTAATACAAGGAGGAGTACAATGGATCCGTCATTGCTATTAACATTGGGCTTAATTGTTATTGGAGTTATATTAATAGGTGTTTTATTTACATTTGTACCGATTACGCTGTGGATCTCAGCACTTGCTGCAGGTGTTCGAATCAGCATCTTCACCCTTATTGGAATGAGGCTTCGACGCGTAAGCCCAAACCGAATCATTAATCCATTAATTAAAGCGCATAAAGCTGGACTTGGTGTAACGATTAATCAGCTTGAGAGTCATTATTTAGCAGGAGGAAATGTTGACCGCGTAGTTAATGCCTTAATTGCTGCAGAACGCGCGAATATCGAGCTGTCTTTTGAACGATGCGCAGCCATTGACCTTGCTGGCCGGGATGTTTTAGAGGCCGTTCAAATGAGTGTAAATCCTAAGGTTATTGAAACGCCATTTATCGCCGGTGTAGCGATGGACGGAATTGAAGTGAAGGCTAAAGCCCGCATCACGGTCCGTGCAAATATCGAACGGTTAGTCGGTGGCGCAGGTGAAGAAACGATTATTGCCCGTGTAGGTGAAGGAATCGTCAGTACAATCGGTTCTTCCGGCAATCACAAAAAAGTCCTTGAGAATCCTGATATGATTTCTCAAACGGTGTTAAATAAAGGGTTAGATTCTGGAACTGCTTTTGAAATTCTGTCGATTGACATAGCGGACGTTGATATCGGCAAAAATATCGGAGCCATCTTACAGACCGATCAGGCTGAGGCAGATAAGAAGATTGCCCAGGCTAAAGCTGAAGAACGCCGTGCCATGGCGGTCGCTCTTGAGCAGGAAATGAATGCAAAAACGCAGGAAATGAGAGCGAAAGTAGTGGAAGCGGAAGCAACGGTTCCGCTTGCAATGGCTGAAGCATTGCGAAATGGAAAAATTGGTGTAATGGACTACATGAATTTTGAGAATATAAATGCCGATACAGATATGAGAGATTCAATCGGAAAGTTATCAAAAGATCAGCCGGATCATGATAATAAATAGTAAAAGCTCGAAAAGGAGGTGCTGAAGAATGGAATTTGTAGATTTTATTCTTAGCAATCCATTAGTCATTGCGGGCCTGATCTTTGTATTATCATCCTTATTCGGCAAAAAAAAGAAGGAAAGACAAAAACAGCGGAGGCAAAAAGAAAAACCTGCACCCGCTGCGCCTGTCCCTTCAATTGATCAGACCGCAGATCAGCAGCCGGCTAAAGAACGCATGAAGGAAGCGATTCAAACAATTGAATCCAGATACCAGGCAGCAAAAACGGATTCGAGCGAGCTTGGAAATGAAATTGGCTCAGCATCTGATGAAATTAAATCGGAAATTGTGACTGTTTCTAAAATCAGTCAGCCAGAGCGCACGAAAGCAAACCATGTCATCAATAAGGATAATGTCGTTCAAGGTTTTATCTGGAGTGAAATTCTTGGTTCGCCCAGATCTAAAAAGCCTCATCCTTCTACAAAAAAGCCGAGTTTAAAAAAGAAGTGTTAGAACCCCCTTTCTGCTCATACATATGAGATGAGAGGGGGTTCTTTTTTATGGCGAAAAAATGGCGACAGCAAGTAGCGAAATGGATCTCACGAACAGTAGAAATACCCCAGGATGTCATGATGGATCTTCCCCGTATCACGATGATCGGCCAAATACATATTTATATTGAAAATCATAGAGGGCTGCTCACTTTTACAGATAATGAACTGCGGCTTCTGCTTAAACAGGGACAGCTTCAGATTAAAGGCGAGGCCTTTGTTATAAAAGCGATTTTGCCCGAAGAAATCCTTCTGCAGGGGAAAATCGATCAAGTTAATTACTTAGAGCAATCATGAATATAGGAGGATCACAATGAAAAACCAATGGATGCATTTCTTTTACGGTGTCATAAAAGTCACAATAACAGGGAGAGGAACGGAAAGGTTTATTAATGACTGCATCAGGAAGGACGTCCCTGTGTGGAATGTAAGAAGAGAAGGAGAGGCGGTCTCTTTTTTTATTCGGCTGAAAGATGTACATGCCATCCGGGCAGCAGCTCGCAAAAATGAATGCAAATGCTCTTTGAAGAAAGTGTCGGGCCTGCCTTTTCTAGTTCAGAAATCCTTAAAAAACAGCGGTTTTGTCATTGGATTCGCATTGTTTTTTACCGTTATTCTCCTTTTATCCAACATGATCTGGGGAATCGATATTAAGGGAGCTAAGCCCAGCACGGAGCATCTTATTAGAAAAGAGCTTGATGCTATGGGCGTGAAGACAGGGAAATTGCAGTTCCTTACGTTAGATCCGGACTCCATTCAAAAAAATCTGACAAACAATATTAAAGAGCTCACTTGGGTTGGAGTTGAACTGAAGGGCACAAATTATCATTTTGAAGTCGTAGAGAAAAATGAACCGGAAAAAATAACGTATTCAAGTCCTCAGCATATCGTTGCAAAGAAAAAAGCGATCATTACTAAAATGTATGTTGAAAAAGGACAGCCTGCGGTCACTATAAACGAGCATGTAAAAAAAGGACAGATGCTTGTTTCCGGATTAATTGGCAATGAGAACAATCAGCAGAAGGTGGCAGCGAAAGCGGAGATACTGGGAGAAACCTGGTATCAAGCTGAAGTGGATGTACCTATTAACACAACGTTTAATGTTTTCTCCGGTGATGAAAAACGGAAGTATTATTTGGAACTTGGTTCATGGCAGGTTCAGGTATGGGGGTTTAAACAGGACATGTTTAAAGACTCTGAAGTGGAGGAAGACATTAGATCCATTAAATTTCTGAAGTGGAATCTGCCAATTGGATACGGCAAAAAAATATACCGTGAAAAAGAAATTGTTACACGCAGTTACAATAAAGAAGAAGCGCGAAAAGCCGGGCTTGAGCTGGGCAAGAAAAAATTAATGAATGATTTGGGAGAAGAAGCAGAAATAAAGGGTCAAAAAGTTTTGCACGAGACGAACGACAATGGTAAAGTAAAACTAACAGTGCTCTACCAAGTTATAGAAAATATCGTAAAAACAACACCAATTGTTCAGGGAGATTAAATCATGCCAGAAGAACTAGTTACGATAAATCAGCAATTAGAAAATCCAAATGAAGCGGTTGCGCTGTTTGGAAATAATGATGCACATTTAAAGCGTATGGAAGAGGAGCTAAACGTCTCTATTGTTACAAGAGGCGAAGCAGTGTATGTATCCGGGGACCCTGACAGTGTTCAGACAGTGAATGATGTTTTAAAATCGCTGCTGGTCCTGATCCGAAAAGGAATCAATATTAGTGAACGCGACGTTCTATACGGAATTGAAATGGCAAAACGATTAAAACTTGATGAATTTGAAGCATTATATGTAGATGAGATCAGCAAAGATGCTCGGGGTAAATCAATCAGAGTTAAAACTCTTGGACAAAGACATTATATTTCTTCTATCAGAAATAAAGATCTTGTCTTTGGCATTGGACCTGCAGGAACAGGGAAAACCTATCTGGCCGTTGTCATGGCAGTCAGCGCCTTAAAAAATAACGGGGTAAAAAAAATTATTTTAACAAGACCTGCAGTAGAAGCCGGTGAAAGCCTTGGCTTCCTTCCAGGGGATCTTAAGGAAAAAGTTGATCCTTATCTTCGTCCTCTTTATGATGCTTTGCATGATGTTCTTGGAATGGAGCACACACAAAGATTAATTGAAAGAGGAACGATTGAAATTGCCCCTCTTGCTTACATGAGGGGCAGAACGCTTGATGATGCCTTTGTCATTTTAGATGAAGCCCAGAATACGACACCTGCTCAAATGAAGATGTTTTTGACGCGCCTTGGTTTTGGTTCGAAAATGGTCATTACCGGGGATATTACACAGGTAGACTTGCCAAAAGGCGTAAAATCAGGACTTGCTGCCGCTAAAGAAACATTAAGTGCTGTCAGCGGCATTGCTTTTAACGAACTGCAGCAATCAGATGTTGTTCGCCACCCGCTGGTTGCGAAAATCATCGAAGCATATGATCAGACAAAGTGACCCGACAGCCCGTTTTCGGGTCACTTTTTTCACGATTGCAAAGGGGAGCAGGGGGTGATGTTATGAAATTGAAGCAAAAGCCAAAACTTAATCAGCTGATCGATAAAATAAAGAATTATAAATTTATACATATTTCGATGTACATTATGCTTGCCGCGGTAATTTTTGTTTCTCTTTACAGCAATGTAAAGCCTGAAACGATTGATGTTGAACTTTTCACTTATTCAGATCAAACGATCATTGCTCCTACGCAGGCTGATGATACTTATGAAACGGAAAACAAGCGCCAGGAAGCCTATGATGCAGTGGAAGATGAATATGTTCTAAGAAAAGACTATGTCGTAAATAGAGTAGAAGTCATAACATCCATTTTTGATTTTGCAAAAGAAACAAATAAAGAGGCAGCAGACGAAATAAAAATGCAGAATGAAAATGTTACTGAAGGGGAAGAAGTGTATTCTATTTCTGCAGATGAAAAGCTTAAACGTTTAAAGGACAAGCTAACAGTGGACATTAGAGAAAAAATTCCTGATGAAGCTTTTAGAGCGTTGCTGGACTCTTCAGACAATGAATTGGCTATTGCAAGAGATGCCATCATAACTGCCGTTAATCGCGTAATGAGCGATGAAATTCCCCTTCAGAAACAGGATGAAGCAAAGGACCTGGTAGAAGAGGATCTTAAGTCTTCTACACTTCGGGCTGAATTATCAAATGCAGCTGTACAGCTTGGAAGATATGCTGTAATAGCAAACTATGTTTTTGATCTCGATGCAACGGAAGAGAAAAAGCAGCAGGCATATGATGATGTGAAAGAAGTACAGATAAAACAAGGCCAGATTCTTGTTGAAGAAGGCGGTTACATCAGCCGGGACATCTACCGAAAGCTTGATCTTGTCGGGCTTCTCGATAATCAGCTTGCACTAAAGCCATTTGCAGGCCTTATGCTGATTATTCTTCTAATTATTGCCACACTCATATACTATTTTGAAGCACCTGATAAGCCATCGGAGAGAAAGAATCATTCTCTTATTCTTTACGTGTTAATTTTCAGCATTACAATTCTGGTCATAAAAATCATCAGCTTCTTTCAGGAGATTGATTATTCTAATGTAGGATATTTGGTCCCGGTTGCAATGGGTGCGATGCTTATTAAACTTCTTCTGCACGAAAGGCTCGCTATTTTAACGAGCATTATTTTTGCCGTCTGCGGGAGCATTATCTTTAATGAAGGTGTCACGGGCACTTTCAATTTTACTATCGGTGTGTATTTCTTATTTGGAAGTATTGCAGGAGTCTTATTTCTGAATGAACAAAATGTCCGTTCAAGAATTCTTCAGACAGGATTATTTGTAGCCTTGATCAATATCCTGATCATAACTTCTATTCTGTTAATGCAGAATGGAAGCTACTCAAACATTGAACTCGGTTCTTACTTTATCATGGCGCTTGCTTCGGGTCTTGTATCGTCCGTTTTGACGATCGGATTTATGCCGTTTTTTGAAACGGGATTTGGTATTCTGTCTACAATGAAATTAATTGAATTATCGAATCCAAATCATCCGCTGCTCCGCAAAATATTAACGGAAACACCGGGGACATACCATCACAGTGTAATGGTGGCAAACTTGTCTGAGGCAGCTTGTGAAGCAATTGGAGCGAATGGTCTTCTTGCGCGTGTGGGAGCCTATTACCATGATATTGGCAAAACAAAACGGCCTCAATATTTTATCGAAAATCAAATGAATATTGAAAATCCGCATGATAAATTGTCGCCGCAATTAAGCAAAAATGTGATTATTTCTCATGCTTCAGATGGTGCAGAACTGCTCCGCAGGCACAAAATGCCAAAGGAATTTGTAGATATAGCAGAACAGCATCATGGAACAACTTTATTGAAGTTTTTCTATCATAAAGCAAAACAAAATCATCCTGATATTTATGAAGAGGAGTTTCGTTATCCGGGACCAAAACCTCAAACTAAAGAAATAGCTATTATTTCTATTGCTGACAGTGTTGAAGCCGCAGTTAGATCCATGTCAAGTCCAACTCCGGACAAAATCGAAAAGCTTATTCGGGGCATCATAACAGAAAGGCTTCAGGATCATCAGCTGAACGAATGCGATTTAACGCTCAGAGAGCTTGATATTATTGCAAAATCATTCAGCGAAACATTAAAAGGGATTTTCCATTCCAGAATTGAATATCCGGAAATTTCAAAACAGAAGGTGAAACAAGCATGAATAAAATGATCATCGATATGGCAGATGAAACAGAATTGCTGACAGAAGAGCAGCTGGAAATGGTTGAAACGCTGCTTCAGTTTGCAGCGGATGCAGAAAGCATTGCACAGGATGCCGAGCTGTCTGTTACATTTGTAGACAATGAAAAAATAAAAGAAATCAATCGGGATTACCGAAGCAAAGACCAGGTTACAGATGTAATTTCTTTTGCCATGGAAGAGCAGGGGGAAGGGGAAGTTTCAATTGTAGGGGTGGACATGCCTCCGGTTTTAGGAGATATTATAATATCTGTCCCGCGTGCAGCAGAACAGGCAGAGGAATATGGTCATTCCTTTACAAGAGAGCTTGGCTTTCTGGCTGTTCACGGCCTGCTCCATCTGCTTGGCTATGATCATATGACAGAGGAAGATGAGAAAAAAATGTTTGGAAAACAAAAAGAAATCCTGGATGCATATGGGCTTAAAAGAGAGATCTGAGCGGGAACGATTTATTAGAAGTTTTTCATATGCGTGGGATGGGATAAAGAGCACGTTTGGAGCAGAACGGAATTTTCAAATACATACCGTGATTTGTATTCTTGTTACCGCCGCAGCCTTCTTCTTTCATATCAGTCTAACTGAATGGCTGATTGTTCTTTTTTTAATGGGGGGAATGCTTTCGCTTGAGCTGATGAACACCGCGGTAGAAAGGCTTGTGGATCTTGTCACGGCAGAATATCATCCGCTTGCAAAGGCCGCTAAGGATGCAGCAGCAGGAGCGGTTTTGATTTATGCGGTGCTAGCAGTTATTATAGGGTTAATCATCTTTATCCCTAAAATTTTATAATTTATGAGAAAATTCTTACAATTAAATTACATTTGCGGCATCTGCGTGAAATTTCACCTTATTTTAGGTAAAATAGAAATACATGATGTCGCCATACAGAAAGGAAGTAGAGCTTTGAACTCAGAACAACTCATCAAAGAAGCAAAAGCAGCACGCGAAATGGCATATGTTCCTTATTCCAAGTTCCAGGTTGGAGCTGCTCTATTAACGAAAGACGGAAAAGTATACAGAGGATGCAACATTGAAAACGCCTCATACGGCATGACAAATTGTGCTGAAAGGACAGCATTGTTTAAAGCTGTTTCAGAAGGCGACAAAGAGTTCGCTGCCATCGCAATTGTTGCTGATACAGAAGGTCCGGTTTCACCGTGCGGAGCCTGCAGACAGGTTATTTCTGAGCTTTGTCCAAAGGATATGAAGGTTATCCTGACAAACTTGAATGGTAATGTAAAAGAATGGACAGTGGCGGATTTATTGCCTGGGGCATTTTCATCGGAGGATCTTCATGAATAAAAAAGAAACTGAATACAAATCCGGCTTTGTCTCCATCATTGGTAGACCAAATGTAGGGAAATCAACATTCCTTAATCGGGTGATTGGTCAAAAGATTGCCATTATGAGCGACAAACCTCAGACTACACGCAATAAAATACAAGGTGTCTATACGACAAATGAATCTCAAATTGTTTTCATAGATACACCAGGAATTCACAAACCAAAGCATAAACTCGGTGACTTCATGATGAAAGTAGCGCAAAACACGCTGAAAGAAGTAGATGTTGTTTTGTTCATGATCAATGCTGAAGAAGGATACGGCCGCGGAGATGAATTTATCATCGAAAAACTGCAGCATACAAATACACCGGTCTTTCTGATCATTAATAAAATTGATCAGATTCACCCCGATCAATTGCTCCCGTTAATTGATCAGTATCGCGCTTATTATCCATTTAAAGAAATCATTCCTATTTCTGCGCTGCAGGGAAACAATGTCGATACGCTTCTTGAGCAGATTGAATCCTATTTGCCTGCAGGTCCACAATACTATCCTGCAGATCAAGTAACGGATCATCCTGAGAGATTTATTATTTCGGAATTGATCCGTGAGAAGGTTCTGCATTTAACCCGGGAAGAAATTCCGCACTCTGTTGCGGTTGTTATTGATGCTATTGAGAGACGTGATAACAATCAGTCTATATATGTCAGCGCAACAGTCATTGTTGAACGTGATTCCCAAAAAGGAATTGTCATTGGCAAGCAGGGGAAAATGCTGAAAGAAGTAGGCCAGCGGGCCCGCGTTGATATCGAAGCATTGCTTGGCACTAAAGTCTTCCTTGAACTGTGGGTAAAAGTTCAAAAGGATTGGCGCAATAAAATGACTCAGCTTCGCGACTTCGGATTTAGAGAAGATGAGTACTGATTTTAGAATTTGCTTTTAGCAAACCGCTTGATTTAACAAAATTTGTTTAACATGAAACGAAGGATCTCAGGTCAAGATAACGATATAGAAATTGGATTATAGCTTGCTTGTCTTAACGACAGAAAGGTGGGGGTTTACATGTTGGATTTTACCTGGAAAGTCTTTATTCAAACAGGTAATATTGATACCTATCTTCTTTTTAAGGAACTGGAAAAAGATACTGGTGACGGACCCGATTCACAAGATCATGAGCTGGCTGAAGCTGACTTTCCAATTTCGTGATCTGACCGAATCCTTCTGGATGGTGAGGAAGATTGCTTCAAAAGTGTGAAGGCATTGTCATTAGAACAAATGATTATGGTGAAACAAATAAAATTGTGACAATTTATACCCGTGAACTTGGTAAAGTGGGGGTAATGGCTAGAGGGGCAAAAAAGCCTAATAGCAGGCTTTCCTCATCAACTCAGTTATTCACATACGGGTATTTCTTATTTCAGAAGTCTTCCGGTCTCGGAGGGCTGCAGCAGGGCGAGACGATTTCTTCTATGCGGGGGATTAGGGAAGACATCTTTCTGACGGCATATGCTTCGTATGCCGCAGAATTGCTTGATAAAAGCACAGAGCAAAATGAACCTAATCCTTTTCTGTTTGAATTGTTCAGTCAGACTCTTCAGCGCCTTAATGAAGGCGTCGATCCCGATGTCCTGCTTTATATTTTTGAAATGAAAATAGTAAATGTTCTGGGGATGTACCCGCAGCTTGATTCGTGCGTAAACTGCAGCAGCAAGGATGGAACCTTTCATTTCTCGATAAGAGAAAACGGTTTTATCTGTCACAGATGTTTTGAGGCCGATCCGTACAGACTGCAGATTTCTCAGGCAACCGCTAAATTATTGCGTTTATTTTATTATTTTGACTTAGAAAGGCTGGGCAAGGTAACTGTAAAGCCTGAAACAAAAGCAGAGCTTAAAATGGTGATTGATTCTTATTACAGTGAATACTCCGGGATATTTCTAAAGTCAAAGAAGTTTTTAGATCAGATTGAATCGTTAAAAGGAAAGCTGACATGATGTATACATATTGACTTTGTCTTCTGTTTCTATTATGATGCTTGTAAATTAATATGTTGCTGTGAAAGAAAAAGAGTATTTGCAGAGCGTTATGAAAAGCGACCTTAGGATGGTGTGAGCTAAGGGATAACCGGCAAAGAAAGGCGTTTCTTGAGCGACTTTACCGGAAAGAGGCTGATGCATATAAAATGCATTGGCAATTAGGGTGGAACCGCGGGTTAACTCTCGTCCCTATGCTGAATAACACAGCATAGAGACGGGAGTTTTTTGTTTTATATATTTATTAGATATTTGGAGGTGCTTGGTTTGAATATTCAAGACATGATAGTAACATTGCAAAAGCATTGGTCAGATCAAGGCTGTATTTTAATGCAAGCCTATGATACTGAAAAAGGAGCAGGAACGATGAGCCCTTATACGTTCCTAAAGGCAATAGGCCCTGAGCCATGGAAAGTGGCTTATGTAGAGCCATCCCGCCGTCCTGCTGATGGCCGCTACGGGGAAAACCCGAACCGCCTTTATCAGCATCATCAATTTCAGGTTATCATTAAGCCCTCTCCGGACAATATACAGGAATTGTACTTGGATTCCTTAAAGGCTTTGGGCATTGATCCGCTGAAACATGATATTCGTTTCGTTGAAGATAATTGGGAGAACCCTTCACTTGGCTGTGCTGGACTTGGCTGGGAGGTCTGGCTTGATGGAATGGAAATTACTCAGTTTACCTATTTCCAGCAAGTGGGCGGTATCGAGTGCAAGCCTGTATCTGTAGAGATCACATATGGCATTGAACGCCTTGCTTCCTATATCCAGGATAAAGAAAATGTATTTGACTTAGACTGGACAGATGGCTTTACCGTTCGCGATATTTTCTTGATGCCTGAATTTGAACATTCAAAGTATACGTTTGAAACTTCGGACGCAGAGATGCTGTTTAATCTGTTTTCCATTTATGAAAAAGAAGCACATCGACAAATGGATGAAGGGCTCGTTCATCCTGCATATGACTATGTTTTAAAATGTTCTCACACGTTTAACCTGCTTGATGCAAGAGGAGCCATTTCTGTAACAGAGAGAACAGGATACATTGGACGTGTAAGAAACCTAGCCAGAAAAGTGGCAAAAACGTTCTATGAGGAAAGAGAAAAATTAGGATTTCCAATGCTGAAAAAAGAGGAGGCTAAAACAGATGAGTAAACATGATTTGCTGCTTGAACTCGGACTTGAGGAATTGCCTGCAAGATTTGTAACGGATGCAATGAATCAGCTTTCTCTAAAAACAACGAACTGGCTGAAGGAGAAAAATATCTCTTTTGGAGAGGTAAATGTTTTTTCAACACCAAGAAGACTTGCGGTGCAAATAGAGGGTGTTGCTGCAAAACAGGAGGATATCGAGGAAGAAGCTAAGGGACCTGCTAAGAAAATTGCGCTTGACGGGGACGGAAACTGGTCAAAGGCAGCTGTTGGATTTTCAAGAGGCCAGGGAGCAAGTGTTGATGATATCTTCTTTAAAGAAATTGGCGGCATTGAATATGCACATGTTCAAAAGTTCATTAAAGGGAAAGAAACAAAAGAACTTTTAACAGATTTAAGAGAGATCATTACTGGTCTTACGTTTCCTAAAAATATGCGCTGGGGATCTCAGGAACTGAGATTTGCAAGGCCTATAAAATGGATGATCGCCCTATACGGCCAGGAAGTGATTCCTTTTAGCATTACTGGCGTCCAAACAGGAAAAGAAACGAGAGGACACCGCTTTTTGGGCTCAGATCAAGTAATCAATCATTCATCTGAATATGAAAAGTCGCTTCTTTCACAGTTTGTCATTGCTTCCCCTGTAAAAAGAAAAGAAGCTATTCTCACACAGCTGCATCATATTGAAGAAGAAAATAAGTGGAATATTCCAATTGATAAAGATTTATTAGAAGAAGTGACCAATCTTGTTGAGTATCCGACTGCATTGTTTGGGAAATTTGAAGAAGAGTATCTGTCGCTTCCTGAAGAAGTGCTTGTAACAACAATGAAAGAACATCAGCGCTATTTTCCGGTGAAAAATGCGGAGGGTGAATTGCTGCCTTATTTTGTAACAGTCAGAAATGGCGACCACAATCATATTGAAAACGTGGCAAGAGGAAATGAAAAAGTTTTGCGCGCACGTCTGTCAGACGCAGCTTTCTTTTACAATGAAGACCAAAAGCTTGTGATTTCGGACAATGTGAAAAAACTTGATAAAATTGTTTTCCATGAAGAGCTTGGATCTACAGGAGATAAAGTCAGAAGAATGACTTCTCTTTCACAAATTCTTGCTGAACGATTTAGCGTATCCTCCGAAGAAAAAACGCATGTACTGCGCGCAGCTGAGATTTGCAAGTTCGACCTTGTTACTCACATGGTATATGAATTTCCTGAATTGCAGGGGATCATTGGCGAAAAGTATGCCAGAGCATTTGGAGAAGCAGAAGAAGTGGCAGCTGCAGTAAACGAGCACTACATGCCGCGTCATGCTGAAGATTCAGCCCCAGCCTCAACTGCAGGCGCGATTGTGGCGCTTGCAGATAAACTTGATACCATTGCGGGCTTCTTCTCAATCGGTGTCATCCCGACTGGCTCACAGGACCCATATGCCCTCAGACGCCAGGCGAGCGGCATTGTTCAAATTCTGTTAGCGAAAAAGTGGACAATTTCTTTAGACGAATTATTTGACCTTGCTCTTGCACCATTTAATGAAATTGATCAAAATAAAGTGAAAAATGAAATGCTCGCATTTTTCAAAATGAGAGTAAAACACGTTCTTGATGAGAAAAAAATCAGATACGATATCATTGATGCCGTGCTTGGATCAGGCCAAATGGAACTGACTGCAATCATGGAAAAAGCTGCAGTGCTGGAAGATGCTGCTAAAGAGGAAAGCTTTAAGGGAATAATGGAAGCTTTTGCGCGAGTTCAAAATATCTCGAAAAAAGGTACTGGAGCAGCTGTTAATCCCGAACTCTTCAAAAATAAAGAGGAGCAGGAGCTGTATGATCAATACATGCAGGTGAAAGATGATTATGAAGCAAATACAGCTGCCGGTGAATACCATGCTGCATTTGCAGCCCTTCGTTCATTGCAGCCATTTATTCAATCTTATTTTAACGAAACGATGGTCATGGCGGAAGATGAGGTATTGAAAAACAATCGCCTAGGACAAATGAAACAGCTTGCTGCATTGATAGAATCTTTTGCTAATATGGATGCTGTCATTGTAAAATAATAAAGTCAGACGATTGCCTGGAATAGGGCAATCGTCTGCTTGTTTTTAAATAATAGGGAATTGATTAATGTCTTTTTTTAATTATATATAGAGCGTCTCTCGGGTCTAAACGGTCGGTTCCACATTTCTTTTTTCCAAAGGTTCTTTTCAATCCGTCCAAATAGTATATAATATTTTTATATAGTATAACCTATTTAACCATCGGAAATTAGAACGCTTGATACATATGTATTGGAACCTTAAGGCGGTGAGTATAATCGAACTTAATAAAAGGCAGGAGCACATTCTGCAGATTGTAAAAGATAACGGACCAATTACCGGTGAACATATTGCCGATCAGCTGAATTTAACAAGAGCGACTCTTCGGCCTGATCTCGCAATACTGACAATGGCCGGATATCTTGAAGCAAGACCTAGGGTTGGCTATTTTTACACAGGCAAAACAGGCGCAGGTCTTCTTTCAGATAAACTGAAAAAATTGCAGGTGAAAGATTTTCAGTCCATTCCGGTTGTAGTGAATGAGAATGTATCTGTATATGATGCTATCGTTACTATGTTCCTTGAAGATGTCGGCACATTGTTTGTTGTAGATCAAGGGTCTATCCTAGTTGGTGTATTGTCCCGGAAAGATTTGCTCAGAGCAAGCATCGGAAAGCAGGAGCTTGCATCCATCCCTGTGAATATAATCATGACACGAATGCCGAATATTACTATGTGCAGGCGCGAGGATTACATCATGGATGTTGCGAAATTTTTAATAAACAAGCAAATTGACGCGATTCCAGTCATTAAAGAGACGGAAAAAGGCTTTGAAGTAACTGGAAGAATCACTAAAACAAATATGACGAAGATATTGGTCGGATTAGCTGAGAATGAAATCATCTAACAAGGGGAGTGAGGAATAGTATGAACAATCGCCATGTCTATGTTGTATCAGATTCTGTAGGCGAAACAGCTGAACTTGTTATAAAAGCAGCTATCAGCCAATTTAATGGAAATGCTGCGGACACAAAAATCAAACGAATTCCTTACGTTGAAGATTTAGGCACAATAAAAGAAGTGGTGGCACTCGCTAAACTTGAGCAGGCAATTGTGTGCTTTACACTAGTCGTTCCTGAGCTTAGACAGGGACTGATAGAAGAAGCGAATTCACAAGGAGTTGTCTATTATGATATTATCGGGCCATTAATAGACAAAATGGAATCTGCTTATGGGATTAATGCAAAATATGAACCTGGCAGAGTCCGTAAACTTGATGAAGATTACTTCAAAAAGGTAGAGGCCATTGAGTTTGCAGTTAAATACGATGACGG
This sequence comes from Metabacillus idriensis, assembly GCF_009674765.1. Classification (GTDB taxonomy): domain Bacteria; phylum Bacillota; class Bacilli; order Bacillales; family Bacillaceae; genus Bacillus_P; species Bacillus_P idriensis. The sequence continues at coordinate 105,574 of NZ_WKKF01000007.1, forward strand.
CCGTGATCCTCGCGGCATCATGAAAGCAGACATTATTCTCGTTGGTGTATCACGAACATCAAAAACACCGCTGTCCCAATATTTGGCCCACAAGCGGTTTAAAGTTGCGAATGTGCCGATTGTTCCTGAAGTCGAACCTCCTGAGGAGCTATTTAAAGTTTCTCCTAAAAAATGCATCGGACTTAAAATCAGCCCTGATAAATTAAATGACATAAGAAAAGAACGATTAATCTCTCTGGGCCTTAATGATAAAGCTATTTATGCGAATATCGACAGAATCAAAGTGGAGCTTGAATACTTTGAAAAGGTTATTGATAAGATCGGCTGTCAGGTAATCGATGTTTCCAATAAAGCAGTTGAGGAAACGGCAAACATGATCCAAAATATCATGAATGGGTATAACTGAAGATCAGCGCAAAAATATTGAACTCAGAGAAGCAGAAGCTCTGAGTTTTATATATGTCCTTGGCCCTGTTCTTGCTAAAGCAAAAATAAAGTACTATGTCCTGAAATTAACAAATTAAGTTCGTGAAAAAGAATGGAAAATTTAAAGACTTTGTATTATAATAAAAAATTGTGATAAAATTACTTATTTTAGGTTTAGACTTGACCAAGAACGAATAAACTATTTATTGTGATCTGTCAAGTGAAGCAATAAAAAATAATTCGACAAATCCAGTCTCGTTTTCCATGTAATCTTTTCTAAAAGGTTAAGAAGGAATCTATCGGAGTGATGTAGAATAGTGAAAGATGACGAAAAAAAGATGCAGATAATTGTCGATGCAGATGCATGCCCTGTAAAGCAGGAGATTGCTGACCTTGCTGCCCATTACCAGATCAATGTCCTGTTTGTTGCTTCTTACAATCACAAAACATCAAATACATACGGATATGACTGGGTCTATGTGGACACCGGCAAAGAATCTGCTGATTTATACATCGTTAATCACTCTTACCGTGATGATCTCGTTGTGACGCAGGATATTGGTCTTGCGGGTCTTTTGCTGAAAAAAGGGGTTATAGTTATGACACCCCGGGGTAAACAGTATACAGAAGAAAATATTGAACTGGCGCTTGAGTTCAGGTATCTTTCTGCGAAAGAACGCAGAGGCGGAAAGCATACAAAAGGCCCTAAAAAGTTTACCCAGTCAGACAGAGACAGTTTTATTTTCACACTGGAAAAGATTTTGTCGAAAGATGCAGGAATTAGTGGTTAAATCGCGAATATTTGTATCACGGAGTTGTTGGTATGGGAAATCGAATTCCCGATGAAATAATCGATAAAATTCAGCAATCGGCAGACATCGTGGATGTTGTCAGTGAATATGTTCAATTAAAGAAGCAGGGAAGAAATCATTTTGGGCTATGTCCATTTCATGGCGAAAAATCACCATCGTTCTCCGTTTCACATGATAAGCAGATCTATCATTGCTTTGGATGTGGCGCCGGCGGGAACGTCTTTTCATTCTTAATGCAAATTGAAGGCTATTCATTTGTTGAAGCAGCTTCGGCACTTGCTGACAAACTGCATATTGATCTTCCGGATCAGCTTAATGCCGTTCAGCAAAAAGATGCAAACAGCGATGATGAAAAAATGATTGAAGCACATGAACTGCTGAAGAAGTTTTATCATCATTTGCTTGTAAACACTAAAGAAGGGCAAGCTGCCTTCGATTATTTAACAGCAAGAGGGTTTGCCAAAGAAACAATTGAACAGTTTGAAATTGGCTATGCGCTTGATTCCTGGGATTTCGTTGCCAAGTTTTTAACAAAACGGGGCTACGATCAGCAAATGATGGAAAAAGCCGGTCTGCTTGTTAAGAAAAGTTCCTCTGATGGGTATCTGGACCGTTTTCGCAATCGGATCATGTTTCCTATCCTGGATCATACAGGCCGTACCATTGCCTTTTCAGGAAGGGTGCTCGGAAAAGAACAGCCCAAATTTCTCAACAGCCCTGAAACACCTATCTTTAACAAAAGCAAAATTCTTTATAATTTTCATCAAGCAAGAGTACATATACGCAAAAATCAGCAAGTTGTTTTATTTGAAGGTTTTGCCGATGTTATTTCCGCTGTCCGTTCAGATGTGCAGCATTCGATTGCAACGATGGGCACATCACTGACAGAGGCTCAGGCAAAAATCATCAAAAGAAACGCAGGAGATGTTATAATCTGTTTTGACTCTGATTCTGCAGGACTTGAAGCGACATTAAGAGCATCTAAAACACTTGCTGCTGCCGGCTGCAAAATGAGAGTTGCCGCGCTGCCTGATGGAACAGACCCTGATGACTACATCCGGACATTTGGTGCAGAAAAGTTCAAAAAAGATGTAATAGGGGCAAGCATTACGTTAATGGCATTTAAAATGCAGGTTTTCCGCAAAGGAAAAAATCTTCAGGATGAAGGACAACGGCTGCAGTATATAGAAGACATACTGAAAGAACTCAGCCTGCTTGAGAATCCAGTAGAAATCGAAATGTATTTAAAACAGCTGTCTGGAGAATTTTCATTATCAATGGATGTTTTAAAGAGTCAAATGCAGGACAAAAGATCCGGCCAAAAGCCTGAACGAAAAAAGGAGCAGCAGAAGAGTGCCCCTGTCCAGCATGCGATGAAGCCAAAGCAAAAACGTCTTTTGCCGGCATTTCATAATGCTGAAAGACTCCTTATAGCGCATATGCTGCGAAATAAGGACATTGCACAAAAAGTGCTTGACCGTCTTGGACTTCAGTTCAATATAGAAGAGCACAGAGCGATTATAACTTACTTATATGCTTATTACGAAGAAGGAAATGAGGCAAGTGTCAGCTCGTTCCTGAGAAAACTGCCGGACAATCAGCTTCACCAGTTTGTTTCAGATATAGCCATGCTCTCGGTAAATGAAGAAATATCCGAGCGGGAGCTGTCAGATTATATCAAACAGGTGTTGAATCACCAAAATTGGTTAATGATAAAAGAAAAAGAAGCTGAAAAGCATGAAGCAGAGCGCCAGAAGGATTTTGTCAAAGCTGCCAATATCGCTATGGAAGTCATAAGACTTAAGCGCGATCTTAAATGAAGGCAGATGTTTGACTTGCGCAAAACACAGAGATTCATTGCGGCTAATCGGTTTCAACTATCAATTAGCACATTCACATAAAGCATTAATTGCAAGAGTTTGGAAGGAGGGGATCCAATGGCTGATAAACAAACCCATGATTCTGAATTGACATTGGAACAAGCAAAAGACCAATTAACAGAAATCGGAAAAAAACGTGGAGTTTTAACATACGAAGAGATTGCTGAGCGCATGTCGGGCTTCGAAATTGAATCAGACCAAATGGATGAGTATTATGAGTACCTTGGCGAGCAGGGCGTTGAATTAGTAGGTGATAATGAATCGACCGATGATCCTAATATACAGCAGCTTGCAAAGGAAGAAGAATTTGATTTAAATGACCTAAGTGTGCCTCCAGGTGTTAAGATTAATGATCCTGTGCGTATGTATCTGAAAGAAATAGGCCGGGTTGATCTTTTAACTGCAGATGAAGAAATTAAGCTTGCAAACCGCATTGAAGAAGGCGATGAAGAAGCGAAGAGAAGACTTGCAGAGGCCAACCTTCGTCTTGTTGTAAGTATCGCGAAAAGATATGTAGGACGCGGAATGCTGTTTTTAGATCTTATCCAGGAAGGCAATATGGGCCTAATGAAAGCTGTAGAGAAGTTCGACTACCGCAAAGGCTTTAAATTCAGTACCTATGCTACATGGTGGATTCGTCAGGCTATTACAAGAGCAATAGCTGATCAGGCCAGAACCATTCGTATACCTGTACACATGGTTGAGACAATCAATAAATTGATTCGTGTGCAGCGTCAGCTTCTTCAAGATTTAGGCAGAGAACCATCTCCTGAAGAAATTGCAGAAGATATGGACCTGACTCCTGATAAAGTAAGAGAGATATTAAAAATCGCACAAGAACCTGTGTCTCTTGAAACACCGATTGGTGAAGAAGATGATTCACATCTTGGAGATTTTATTGAGGATCAAGATGCAACTTCTCCTTCCGAACATGCGGCTTATGAGCTGTTAAAAGAACAGCTTGAAGATGTGCTGGATACACTGACAGACCGCGAGGAAAACGTGCTTCGTCTTCGTTTTGGGCTGGATGACGGCCGTACAAGAACACTTGAAGAAGTAGGTAAAGTGTTTGGCGTTACAAGAGAGCGCATCCGTCAAATTGAAGCAAAGGCACTCCGCAAGCTTCGTCACCCAAGCAGAAGCAAACGATTAAAAGATTTCTTAGAATAGAAAGCGGACTTTAGTTCGCTTTTTTTTTTTCGTTTTTTTATAAATTTTTTTTGACAGCGGTAACAATAAATTTCATTATTACATCTTCTTTTCATTTATTTTACTTAATTGTTATTTAATTTGCAAATCACCCTCAGAAAATTTTACGCCTTCATAAGCGCTTTTTACCTCTGGAATTTGACAGATCATTCCTTTATCCTGAAGGAAAAATCCTTGTAATTACTGGCAAATTCATCAAAATGTCATTTTCATGAAGCAGCCATTTTAAAATGAAGCAGTACAGAAAAATATTTTTTAATTAAATATAAAATTTAAAAAGTTGTGAAAACAGAGTGTTACACTTTATAATTTAAAATGTAAGCGTATTCAAAACGGAGGGATAAAATGAATTTTGAACTATCACAAGAACAGCGCATGATTCAGAAAACCATCAAAGAGTTTGCAGAAGAAGTTGTTGAACCAGGGGCATATGAAAGAGACAAAACTAAGCAATTTCCAGCAGAAATCTTTCAGCAGCTCGGTGAAATGGGAATGCTTGGACTGCCGTTTTCAGAAGAATACGGAGGAAGCGGCGCAGATACAATCAGTTTCGCAATTGTAACGGAAGAACTCAGCAAAGCGTGCGGTTCAACCGGAATTACATACTCCGCCCATATTTCATTAGGCGGAGCTCCTATTAATATGTTTGGAACAGAAGAGCAAAAAAGAAAGTATCTTTCAAGAATCTGCTCAGGTGAGTCTATGGGTGCCTTTGGACTGACTGAACCAAATGCAGGATCAGATGCAGGAGGCACTCAGACCGAAGCTGTGCTGCAAGATGGCCAGTTTACGATAAATGGAAATAAGTGCTACATTACAAATGCCTCCTACGCAAAGTTTCTGGCTTTGACGGCCATCACGGATCGCAAAGAAGGAAAAAAAGAGATAAGCGCATTAATTGTTCCTACTGATGCACCGGGGTTCAAGGTGATTGATAATTATGAAAAAATGGGATTGAATGCATCGAATACGACAGAATTGATACTTGAAGATGTTGTTGTTCCTGAAGAAAATCTTCTTGGTAAAAGAGGGCATGGCTTCAGGCAGTTTCTCATGACTTTAGACGGAGGAAGAATTGGAATTGGCGCTATGGCAGTCGGAATCGCACAGGCAGCTTTTGAAAGAGCGTTAGCTTATTCAAAAGAAAGAAAGCAATTCGGAAAAACATTAAGTGAATTCCAGGCGATCCAATTTAAACTTGCCGACATGGCCATGAAAATTGATTTAGCACGTACAATGGTTTATAAAGCAGCCTGGTTAAAGGATCAGGGAAAACCATTTACGAAGGAAGCTTCTTTTTGCAAGCTGTTTGCATCCGAAATGTGTACAGAAGTGACAAATCAGGCCATTCAAATTCACGGCGGCTATGGCTACATGAAAGAATATCATGTTGAACGATATCTGCGAGATGCTAAATTGCTTGAAATCGGCGAAGGCACAAGCGAAGTTCAGCGGATGGTTATTGCAAGACTTATTGGCTGCTGACGAATAAGAAAAGCGCAAGCGCCCGTTTAGCGCAGGCAGACAGATAAGGATCCAAAAGTATTGGCGCTTTTTGCCAATACTTTCGGATCCGTTCTGGCCGAGGAGCCTGAGCGATTCCGCTCGCCATCGAAGCGCAAAATTTTATACCTTCTTATCACTTGAAAACAGGAACTTCATCTTAATTGATGAAGTTTTTTTGACTAATTTTTGAAAAATAGCCCAACTTATACAATAAGTCTTTTACTTCCACAAATTTTAAAGTAAAATAGAGATTGTTTAAATCTATCGTTTACCTGCATTTCAAGATTTTTACATAGGGGAGGTTACATAATGAATCGCAATCCACTAATTCCATTTGCTTTAGTTGCCGTAATCGGAATCGGCCTTATGTTTTTCTTATCTATTAAAGGGCTCGGCGATATGAAAGAAATGGCTGGAGAAGGAAAAGAGGAAGATAAATCGGGAGAAGTTGCAAACGCTTCACCAGAGGAAATCTACAAGCAAAGCTGTGTTTCTTGTCATGGCGAGAATTACGAAGGCGGTGCCGGTCCTGCTCTTAAAGGGGCTGGGGACAGGCTCGGCGTTGACGGAATTAAAGAAACGATTAAAAATGGCCGCGGAAACATGCCGGCTGGGTTAGTTCCTGATGAAAAACTGGACGAGATGGCAGAATGGGTTTCTAAAATCAAATAGTTTTTCACGAAAGAAACTTAAATATGAATCGTTTTATTAAACGAAAAGAAAAGTCCTTTGCATCTGCGGAGGACTTTTCTTATTATATAGAGAGATCGAATTAAAAGTACATAAGAATGTGGTGGTTTAGAATGAATGAAGTTAATTTATCAAATAGGCTAAAAACTGTGGCTGATTATATACCAAAGAATGCTGTGCTGGCAGACATCGGCTCTGATCATGCTTACTTGCCCTGCTACGCCCTTTTAAACGGCTTGGCAGCATCGGCTGTTGCTGGGGAAGTCGTTCAGGGGCCGTTTCAGTCTGCCAAGAAGCAAGTCCAAAAAAGCGGACTTGAGGATGTCATATCGGTTCGTTTAGGAAGCGGGCTTGATGTCATTGATCCTAATGAAGTAACGTGCATCACAATTGCGGGAATGGGCGGAGCATTAATAGAAAAAATCCTTGAAGCTGGAAAAGAAAAATTATCTGGTGTTCAGAGGCTGATTCTTCAGCCCAACATTCATGCACATCATGTAAGAAGATGGCTGCTTGACAACGGCTGGGAACTGATAAATGAAGAAATATTGGAAGAAGACGGAAAGATCTATGAGATTCTTATTGCAGAAAAGGGTGAACCAAAAGCTCCATATCAGCATATTTCCCTGCAAAAAGGCTTGCTTGTCGGTCCTTTTTTGATGAAGGAGAAAACAGAACCGTTCATTAAGAAATGGACGCAGGAAATTGAGCATAACAGACGGATTTTAACTAGTATAGAAAGTGCGGCACTTAGCCCAGGGAATGAAGCAAAGAAGAAAGAGCTGAATGATTTGATTGAAATGCTTGAGGAGGTTACAAGGAAATGAGCAAAATACCTAACGGCTTTGAAATCATCCAATTGTTCGAATCGTTTTCGAAAAAAGAATATGCCATGGAAGGCGATAAGATTGGCCTGCAAATAGGAACTTTGAATAAACCTATTCATGGCGTGTTAATCGCCCTCGATGTTCTGGGTGAAGTAGTTGATGAAGCAATCGAAAAAAATGCGAATTTAATTATCGCTCATCATCCGCCAATATTCCGTCCTCTTAAAAACCTGGCGACAGATCAGCCGGGGGGCGCACTGCTTGAAAAATGCATTAAACATGACATCGCTGTTTACGCAGCACATACCAATTTAGATGTTGCTGCAGGCGGTGTGAATGATTTACTTGCAGAAGCTCTCCAGCTAACAGACACAGAGGTCCTTGTTGACACCTATCAGGAGGAAATGAAGAAGCTGGCCGTCTATGTACCAAAAGATCACGCGGACGATCTCAGGGCTGTTCTGGGGCAATCAGGTGCAGGCCATATTGGCATGTACAGTCATTGTACATTCTCATCAAATGGAACTGGAAGCTTTCTTCCTCTTGATGGAACAGATCCTTATATAGGCCAATCAGGAAAAATTGAGTTTGTAGAAGAAGAGAGAATTGAAACAATCATTCCGGCAAGTAAGCAGCGGAAGATTGTTTCCGCTATGCTGAAAGCTCACCCTTACGAGGAACCTGCATTTGATCTTTTTCCAGTTGAAGGGCAGAACAAACCTTTAGGTTTAGGACGCTTAGGCTTGCTTGAGAACGACATGACATTGTCTGAATTTGCAGAGCATGTGAAAGAGAAGCTTGATGTTCCATGTGTAAGAATGGTAGGGAATAAGGATGCAAAGATACGAAAAGTTGCTGTGCTCGGAGGGGACGGAAATAAATACATCCACCAGGCAAAACGCAAGGGAGCCGATGTCTATGTTACCGGGGACCTTTATTATCATGTAGCTCATGATGCCATGATGATGGGCTTAAATGTGATTGATCCGGGTCACAATGTAGAGAAAGTCATGAAAAAAGGGGTAACAGATCTGCTGCTTTCTATGTGTGAAGAAAAGAAATTTGAGGTCAGTATCTTCCCTTCGGAAATTCATACAGATCCATTTACATTTGTTTAACATAAAAAACCGCTGGAGTTGATTACCAGCGGTTTTGTTTGAGCTTTATTTGACTGCTTTAACTTTCGGCAGTATTTTTTGAAGAGGAACATTATGCTGGATGTTCCATGTCAGCGTATTTTCCGGATCGTACTTTTCAAGGAATTGAATGACTTCTTTTGTAATAGGAGTAGGAGTTGAGGCGCCGGCAGTGATTGCAACTCTTTTAACTCCTTCAAACCATTCAAGCTTCAGTTCGCTTATATCTGATACTCTGTAGGCTTTTGTTCCTGCTATTTCTTCAGAAACCTGTGCAAGCCGATTTGAGTTGTTGCTCTTTGGATCCCCAACGACAATCGTAAGGTCAGCATCTTTTGCCTGCTCTGCAACAGCTTCCTGCCGAACTTGGGTAGCCAGGCAAATCTCCTGATGATATTCTACATGCGGATATTTTTCTTTCACGCGCTCCATTATGTCATAAACATCCCATTGACTCATGGTCGTCTGATTGGTGACGACAATTTTATCGTTTTGGAAAGTAAGAGCATCAACATCTTCTTCTGTTTCCACTAAATGGACAATGTCAGGTGCTACCCCGACAGCTCCTTCAGGCTCAGGATGCGACTTTTTCCCAATGTAGATAACATGATATCCTAAAGCTTTTTTTTCACGAATTAAATCATGTGTTTTTGTCACATCAGGGCATGTGGCATCAAGCGTAATGAGACCTTTCTCTGAAGCGATTTTTCTGACTTCCGGAGAAACACCGTGGGCTGTAAAAATAACGGTGCCGCTTTCTACTTGTTCAAGTATTTCCATGCGGTTGCTGCCATCCAATGTAATAATGCCTTCTTCTTCAAAAGCGTCAGTAACGTGTTTATTGTGAACAATCATGCCCAAAATATAAATAGGCCTTGGCAAAGTTTTATCTAAAGCGGCATTCTTTGCAATAACCATGGCATCAACGACACCATAGCAATATCCCCGCGGTGCAATCTTAATAACTTCCATTAAAGGATCCTCCTAGAGAGAAGTTCGAGAGAGAATAGAAAAAAGCCAAAGAAAGGCTTTTGGCTCTCGTAATCTCTTATTATTATAGCGGAGACTGCAGAAGAATACAAAGAAGAATGTCAGATATACAGCTTTGGAGCAGATGCGCCTTTTACAGCTGGTGCTTTCACCTGTTCTTCATTTACGGCCTTCTTAGGCGAGCTGCTGACAGCTGTGTCTGCATCAGACGGTGCAGCACTTGAAACTTCAGCAGAGGTATTTTCTTCATTTGATTCTGTGCTTTCCTCGTCGCCCGAACCTCCGCCTTTTAATTCACTGTAAATTTTAATCATGGCAGGAAGGTTTCTGACCAGAGGCCCATATTGCTGAACCATAGGTGTGACTTGCTGAGCCATGCCCAGAACTTTTTGTACGTTTCCAAGCATGCTGGATAAATTGGCGGGATTGGTTATTCCCTGCAGACCCTGGGCTGCATTGGCAGCACTTGCGGCACCTTGGCCGCCCCCAGGAAGAAATCTTGAGAGAATTCCTTTAATGCCGCTTCCTCTTCCCATTGCCTGCTGACCGAATTGCTGACCGAATTGCTGCGCGCCAAACGGCTGTCCGCCAAATCCCGGCTGTCCAAACTGCGATGAAAAGGGTCCCATTTGCTGTCCGAAAGGCTGGAAGGAACGAGGCGGTCCAAATCCCCTGGCTTGCTGATTTCCAAAAGGCTGGTTTGAAAACGGCTGACCGCCCATTTGCATTCTTTGAGGCTGGAAACCTCTAGAAGACATTGGAGGCATAGGTCTTTGCTGAAACATGATGATCCTCCTTTTAAACTAACGCGTATACTACCTACACATTATGCAGAATCAGCTTAAAAGGTTTGCGCGTCTGAAAGAATAGGCGGAATCGATTGGAGTTTTTCTCATAAATCGTATATAATGTTTTGATGGACAACCGTGTCTTATTTTTTGGCTGTTATTGCAAGGATTGTTGTACTTCGCAAAAAGAATAATTCCCTTCCTTTATTAGAACTGTGCTCTTTTCTTGTAAAGTGTAATAAATGAAACCTTTTGCCGGGACAAACTTTCAGGTTAACACCCGAAAAACAGCAAGGTCTTAGAATAGAGCCTATATTATTAATTTACTCATCAAGGAGATGATGAACATGGAACAAACTAAGTTCACTCAGTTTCCATTTAAGCCTTTTATAATAGATGCTGTCAAAGCGCTGGGTTTTTATGAACCGACTGAAATACAAGCACGCTTATTCCCTTCACTATTAAAAGGGGAAACAGCTATAGGGCAATCACAAACAGGCACAGGGAAAACACATGCTTATTTATTGCCTCTCATTCAAAGGATTGATCCCTCAAATAAAAACGTACAAGTTGTGATTACCGCCCCTACAAGAGAACTGGCCAATCAAATTTATCAGGATGCCTTGCATGTTCTTAAATTTGCACCGGAAAATGAAACAATTTCTGCAAAATGTTTTATTGGCGGAACTGACAAGCAGCGCACAATTGATAAACTGAAAAGCCAGCCTCAGCTTGTCATCGGAACGCCGGGAAGAATTAAGGATTTAATTGCTGAAAAAGCTCTTTTTGTTCATCAGGCAAAAGCATTAGTTGTTGATGAAGCAGATCTCATGCTTGATATGGGATTCATTGAAGACGTTGATAAAATTGGCGGAAATATGCCCGAAAAACTTCAAATCCTTGTTTTTTCAGCTACAATTCCTGAAAAATTAAAGCCTTTCTTGAAAAAATATATGGAAAACCCTAAATTTACTCACGTTGCTCCAAAGCAGGCAACAGCGAAAAAAATCAAGCACGTATTAGTGCCTTTGCGACACCGTAATAAAACAAATCTTTTATTTGAAATGCTGAAAAACTACAACCCTTATTTAGCTATTGTTTTTACTAACACAAAGAAAAAAGCAGATGAGGTAGCGGACGGACTGATTGCTAAAGGTTTTAAAGTCGGCCGCATTCACGGCGATCTATCGCCAAGAGACCGCAAAAAAATGATGAAGCAAATTAATGATCTGGATTATCAGTATGTTGTAGCAACAGATCTTGCTTCAAGAGGCATTGATATTGACGGAGTAAGCCACGTCATTAATTTTGAGCTCCCAAGTGATCTTGATTTTTATATTCACCGTGTGGGACGTACAGGACGCGCAGATTATTCCGGTATTGCAGCAACGATCTATGAGCCGGCTAATGAAGATGCGTTAATTACCCTTGAAAAATTAGGGATTGAATTTGAAAATCAGGATCTCGTAAACGGCGAGTGGAAAAAAGTCGAGGACCGCAAACGCAGACAAAAACGCGTAAGACCTTCAGACGGCGTCGATCAGATGGCAAAAAGCAAGGTTAGAAAACCAAAAAGTGTAAAACCCGGATACAAAAAGAAACTGACGAGAGAAATGGACGAAATTAAAAAACGTCAAAGAAGATTGAATCAAAAGCGCAAGTAGGAGGAGAAGAGATGCTGAAAATAGGATCACATGTATCAATGAGCGGGAAAAAGATGCTGCTTGCTGCAAGTGAGGAAGCAGTATCTTACGGTGCGAATACGTTCATGATCTATACTGGAGCACCTCAGAATACTAGACGAAAAAAAATTGAAGAGCTGAATATTGAAGCCGGTCAGGCCCATATGCGGGAAAATGGAATAGTTGATATAGTTGTTCATGCACCTTATATCATCAATATCGGCAATACCACAAACCCTGCAACCTTTGAACTTGGCGTGCAATTTTTACGGTCTGAAATGGACAGGTCGCATGCTCTTGGAGCAAAACAAATTGTCCTGCATCCAGGTGCTCATGTTGGAGCGGGTTCTGAAATAGGCATAAAAAAAATCATTGAAGGACTCAATGAAGTTCTAGATAGAGAAGAACATGTTCAAATCGCTCTTGAGACAATGGCCGGAAAAGGCTCTGAGTGCGGCCGTTCATTTGAAGAACTTGCACAGATTATTGAGGGTGTCACTCATAATGAGCACCTTTCAGTTTGCTTTGATACGTGCCATACACATGATGCCGGATATGATATTATTAATGATTTTGATGGTGTCCTGCAGCAATTTGATTCTGTTATCGGACTGGACAGGCTGAAGGTGCTTCACATTAATGACAGCAAAAATATCTCTGGAGCCCGCAAGGACCGCCATGAGAACATCGGATTTGGCCATATCGGATTTAAGGCATTAAATAACATCGTTCATCATCCTGAGCTTGCAGATGTGCCAAAAATTCTTGAAACTCCATATGTAGGTGAAGATAAAAAAGATAAAAAACCGCCATATCAATTTGAGATTGATATGCTGCGCGGGAAAGAATTCAATCCTGATCTTTTGAACCTAATCCGCAATCAGGCATAAGTAAAGCGCAAGCGCCCGTTCTGGCCGAGTAGTCAGGCGACTCCGCTTGCCTTCGAAGCGCAAAATTTTATACTTTCTTACAACTAAAAAAAGAAAGCTGTCGGAGCAAATCGACAGCTTTTTATCCTATAAATTGCTGAAACAATTGGTTCACTTGCTGCGCTGTGGCAGGCGAAGTAATGGCAGCTACCTTTTTTAATAGGCGGATTCGCTCAGCATCATCAAAAATATTAATGTTTTTGCCCCGGATGATTCTTACGATTTGCTGAGCCTGGGTTCTGTCAATGGCAAGGCTGTTCTGCTTAGCAAGCTGAAGCAATCCATCAGCATCCAATGAGTTGAGTTTCTGGTTGACAATCTTTTGAAATAGTATCACGTACATACCTCCTTCACCATTCAATGTATGGTGAAGTTTTAGGAAAAGTGCCTAATTTATTATAAAAAGATAGGGGGATTATTCATATGACAAAAAAACAGCATAAAAAAGAAAGTACTGGGCGACTGATCACAAGACTGATTTTGATCATTATTGGTGCAGCGCTGGCAGCTGTCTCGATTGAGCTGTTCCTTATCCCCAATCAGATTATTGACGGAGGGATTATCGGGATCTCGCTTATCGTTGATCACATTACACCAGACAGTCTGTCATTTATCAATTTCGGAACACTGGTCGTCATTTTGAATTTGCCTTTCATGTATTACGGCTATAAGCAAATTGGGAAAACGTTTATGATCTCCTCTATTTTCGGGATTGTCTTTCTCGCAATCATCGAGAGTATGCTGCATCATGTCGAAGCCTTTACAGCGGAGCCGATTTTGGCTACTGTATTTGGAGGTTTAATTCTTGGGGTAGGTGTAGGATTGGTCATACGAAACGGCGGTTCAATGGACGGAACTGAAATTTTAGGCATTTTACTTACTAAAAAGCTGCCGTTTTCAGTAGGAGAATTTGTGATGTTTATTAACATATTCATTTTTGCCTGGGCAGCATTTGTTTTCGGTGCAGAGCAAGCTATGTATTCGGTCATGGCTTACTATATTGCTTTTAAAACGATTGATACTGTTATACAGGGATTAGACGAAACTAAGGCAGTAATTATTGTTTCTGATTACTACGAAGATGTATCAGACACCATTCTTCAAAGGCTTGGGCGCGGCACCACAAAATTAAAAGGCAAAGGCGGATATACCGATGATGAAAAAGAAGTCATCTATGTCGTTGTAACAAGGCTTGAAGTAACGAAGCTTAAATCGATTGTCCATGAAATTGATACAAATGCCTTTATTACAATAATGAATACCCAAGAAACAAAAGGGACGAATTTTAAGTCAGCGATACATTAATTTCTTAATAGATCAAAACAAGTTTCTTGCTCTTTTTAGTACAATCTTGTATAATCTCTATGTTAAAGATCAGACATTGGTTTCTGATCTTTTTTTACGATTTTAAATCGGAACCATTCTTAAACTAGAAGGTGAAATTAATGAATCAGCCTATTATTGATATCCGTCATTTATCATTCACATATGACCGCACTAAAGTGCTTGAAGATGTTCATTTTAAGGTAAGAGAGGGTGACTTCCTGGGACTCGTCGGACCAAACGGTTCTGGAAAGACAACCCTGCTGAAATGTCTTCTCGGTCTATTAAAGCCCGATGCGGGAGAGATTTTTCTTTTCGGAGAAGATATCCGCAAATTTAAAGAGTGGCACAAAATTGGATTTGTTTCCCAAAAAGCAAACAGTTTTAATACAGGCTTTCCGGCATCTGTATACGAAGTAGTTGCGAGCGGACTGACATCTAAATTAGGTTTGTTTAAAATGCTGAAACCGGCCCATCATGAAAAAGTAAAAGCTGCAATTAAGGCTGTCGGTTTAGAACAGCTGTCAAAACGGAATATCGGTGAACTTTCAGGCGGCCAGCAGCAGCGGACATTCATTGCAAGGGCGCTTGTAAGTGACCCGAAATTGCTCATCCTTGATGAGCCGACAGTCGGAGTTGATGCTCAAACAGTTCAGAGTTTCTACGAAATGCTGAAAAATTTAAACACTGAAATGGGAATTACTTTGATTCTTGTCACACATGATGTAGGGACCATCACAGATAAAGTAACTCACGTAGCCTGTTTAAATAAACATTTGCATTTCCACGGAAATACACAGGAATTCGAAAGCCTGCAGAACTCTGATATGTCTGACTTTTATGGTCATTCTGTTCATGTATTAACTCACGATCACCATGATCATGGGGGAAGATAAAATGATAAATAGTATCCTTAATTATGAATTTTTACAAAATGCATTTTTGGCAGGAATTCTCATCGGACTGATTGCACCTCTTCTCGGTGTTTTTGTTGTCGTAAGAAGACTTTCTTTAATAGCGGATGCACTTAGTCATGTGACTTTGGCTGGGATTGCAGCGAGCTTGCTTCTTGAGAAAAAAGTGCTTGGCATGTCAGGGCTCAATCCAATTTATTTAGGGATGGGCTTTTCTGTGGCAGGGTCTTTGTTTATTGAAAAGCTGAGAGCTGTCTATAAGCATTTTCAGGAGCTTGCCATTCCGATTATCCTTTCAGCCGGAGTAGGATTGAGCGTGATTTTTATATCACTTGCGGATGGATTTAATACGGATTTATTTAATTATCTTTTCGGAAGTGTCAGTGCAGTAACGAGAACGGATTTATGGGTGATCACTGCCATTTCAGTGTTTGTTCTCATTGTCGTTTTTGCGTTATTTAAAGAACTGTTTTTGCTGTCATTCGATGAGGAACACGCTGCAGCATCAGGCATCCATTCTAAGTGGATTCACTTTATTTTTATTTTAACGGTTGCTCTTGTCATTGCTGCTTCTATGAGAATCGTCGGCATATTATTAGTATCTTCTCTAATGACTCTGCCGGTTGCAGCAAGTATTCGAATTGCAAAAGGGTTTAAACAGGCAATATTCTTTTCTGTACTCTTTGGAGAAATCTCTGTTATTATTGGATTAGTGCTGGCTTATCAATTAGATCTAGCTCCAGGAGGAACGATTGTTATGCTTTCAGTCGTCATCCTGATACTGTCGATACTATGGACCAAAATAAAAAGGGGTCAGTAAGATGAATGTTCAAGAAGCTCTTCTTCTTATGAAGGAAAAAGGATATAAGTACACAAGCAAGCGCGAAGAAATGCTTGAATTATTCGCGCAGTCAAATAAATATTTAACAGCAAGAGATGTTCTTGAAAAAATGAAATCGGATTATCCGGGATTAAGCTTTGATACCATTTACCGCAATCTTTCTTTGTTTGCCGAAATGGGCATACTGGAAACAACAGAACTGTCAGGGGAAAAACATTTTCGATTTTTATGCGGAACGAAGCATCATCACCATCATTTCATTTGCATGAATTGCGGGAAGACGAAAGAAATTGCTTCTTGCCCTATGGAAAAATTGAAAGAGAATTTAAGCGGGTATGAAATCAGCGGACATAAATTTGAGATATACGGCACTTGTCCTGAGTGCCATGAACATACCGTGTAATCACAGTACAAAAAAGCTTGCGAAGTTTCGCAAGCTTTTTTGTGTCTATTAGTGTTAGCGTAAAACGGGAAGTGTGTTTATTTTGTAGGAATTTACCCATTCTCTCGCTTCAAGCCAATTATTTACACGGATGACCCCACTAGGAATGGGATCCTGATTGTATGGAGTATCAAACAATATAACAGGAATGTTAAATTCCTCGCTGATCATACAGGCATTATCATGCTTGTCCTCAAAAAAGACGTCAATTTTGTTTTCACGGACCGCACCTAGTTTATCATGCGTTCCAATCAGGTCAATTTGATGATAAAATAATTCATTGCGCTTAAACCAGTCAAATGTCACATCGCGCAAATGACTTCTGCGCGCACTGATAAATAGGAGTTTATGGGTCTTCTTCCATTCATCAAGCACTAACTTTGCATCGATCGCCATAGGTGCATCTTTGTATATTAGCGGTTCTTGCTCATCCATCCACTTCCAGAAATCCGCTTCTGAAATGTTAAGTAATTTAGTCAGGTCATATTCCTTCATATCATCAAGCGTAATGTTTATGCCAAATGATTTGTTTAAATA
Organism: Metabacillus idriensis; assembly: GCF_009674765.1. GTDB lineage: Bacteria > Bacillota > Bacilli > Bacillales > Bacillaceae > Bacillus_P > Bacillus_P idriensis. Next base: position 122,506 of record NZ_WKKF01000007.1, read on the forward strand.
TGGAACGAATGTTTCAGGTGAAGTAACGGTTCCATCAATATCAATCCCTAATCGCAGCATCATGCACTCTCTCCCTTGCTGTCTGAACTATACTAGTTAGTGTATCATAATCCGTTCTTACAATCACAGTAATCTTTAACAGTTATATGGAAAGGTTGTGCGGTTCATACTATAAATGTTCCTTTACTATATGAATGGAGGGATCACGCATGGCAGATGAGAAACATTATGATTATCACGGAAACATTAAAGAATATGATCTCCGTGAAGATGAAGTTGGCTACAACAGACCAGATATGCGGGATGATTATAAAGAAGAAACAGCGGCTGAAATTGCAGCTCCTGCAACCCTAAGAAGAGATGCAGACTACGACCGTCACGAAGAAAAGGAAGGAACAGTTGATGACGGACGCAGAATGGGGTATTTGGCTATCGTCCTCTCTGTTATTTCTTTGCTGATATTCCCGGTTATTTTAGGAGCAGCAGGGATTATCGTAGGATTTATTGCGCGACGCAGAGGAGCAGAAGGATTAGGCGGATGGGCGATTGGTATTGGTATCGTCTCATTAATCCTTGGGATTTTCATTTTGCCCTTCTTTTAAGGAAATAAAAAAACAAGCTTGGCATTTATGCCAAGCTTGTTTTTATTGAATTTCGGCAGCGGCTTTTTCAGCTGCCTGTTTTGCATAATATTCTTCAGCAATTTTATCAATTTCTTTTTTCAGCTCTTCTACCATGGTTTCCTCAGGCACTTTTCGGACAATTTGCCCTTTCATGAAAAGAAGTCCTTCTTTTCTGGCGCCTGCAATTCCAATGTCAGCTTCTCTTGCTTCACCAGGTCCATTTACTGCACAGCCTAAAACCGCAACTTTAATTGGAGCCTTAATCGTTGAAATATACTCTTCAACCTCGTTTGCGATGCTGATTAAATCAATTTCAATCCGCCCGCAGGTAGGACATGAAATAAGTGTTGCTGCGTTTGAAGACAGTCCAAAAGATTTTAATAACTCTCTTGCAACTTTTACTTCTTCAACTGGATCGGCGCTTAGTGAGATGCGCAGCGTGTTCCCGATGCCTTTGCTCAGGATGGCACCAAGGCCGGCAGCACTTTTTACGGTGCCTGAAAATAAAGTGCCTGACTCTGTAATGCCTAAATGAAGCGGATAATCAAAAGCTTTGGCTGCTTTTTCATATGCTTCAATCGCCAGGTTCACATCTGAAGCTTTCATCGATACGATAATATCGTGAAAATCCAGATCTTCAAGTATTTTTATATGATGAAGGGCACTTTCAACCATGCCGTCTGCTGTTGGATAACCGTATTTTTCAATAATGCGCTTTTCTAAAGAACCGGCATTAACCCCAATGCGAATTGGAATACCTTTTTCTTTTGCAGCTTTTACAACGGCTTCTACTTTTTCACGTCTGCCGATATTGCCCGGGTTGATTCTGATTTTATCTGCTCCGCCCTCAATTGCCTTAAGCGCAAGTTTGTAATCAAAATGAATATCTACAACAAGTGGAATATTAATGCGTTTTTTAATTTCTGCTATTGCATCGGCTGCACGTTCATCCGGACAGGCGACACGAACAATTTGACAGCCTGCTTCTTCTAATCGCAGGATTTCAGCGACCGTAGCTTCCACATCGTGTGTTTTCGTCGTTGTCATACTTTGGATGACTAATTCATTGTTTCCGCCGATTGTTAAATTGCCAACTTTAACAGGACGGGTTTTGGTACGATGTATGATTTCACTCACGTGTAAATCGCTCCTTAAATTAATAATCATGGTTCTATATTATCATGTTAACCATTTTTATCGTTCAATGCGAGAAATTGTGCTTTCCCTCACATATTGTAACAGTGTGTGCTTAATATTGACAAGAATTATGAAGCAACTTCTTTTTCATAAAGTGGAAATTTATATGTTTTTCCCACTTGAATAGTGTCAGCTTTTACATTTGGATTCAGCTTTTCGAAATCCTGCCTGATTTGATCGATGGGCACCGGGAATTGTTTATGAAGCTGCTCGACAATTGTCAGCACGGTTTCTCCCTGACTGATCTTTTTTTCGGTATATGGCTTAGAACCCGCGGATACTGCTTCTGCAGCAGGCTCTTCTACTTTACCTTGAGGATTTATGGAAATGGTGCCGCTGTTCATATCATAGTAGACGATATACATCAGAAATATAAATAAAATGAAGATCATAAGACGCTTCAATAAAATCATCTCCCACTTGAATTCACGATAGTTATTTCTATGCTTGTCCCAATTAAATATGTCCTTTTTATATAAAAAAGAGGGAAAAAGTCCTCCAATTCATTAAAATGACAAGGAATTCTTAAGAAATTAATGATGGCTTTACACGTGCTTAATAAATATTTGGGATAATTTTCATGAATCGATGGGAAGGATGAACCAAAATGAATTTATTTTTATTTCTAAAAGAAGCAGATACAAAACCTTTGCTTTCTAAGATCAGTCTTCAGACAAGGCTGCTCATCCTTGTGCTGTCTTTATTGATAGCCTCTATTGTGGCAGTGAGCTGTACTTCTTACGTGAAATCAAAGGCTGCGACTATGGATATGATTGAGGACCGTCTGCAGCGGGAGGTAAATACAACCGGAGAAATAGCTGGCAATTTAATGATTGCCTATCTTGGTGAAGAAGAGGAATTTTTAAAGAGATTTGACAAAGTTGTGCTGACCAATCAAGCTTCAGAGCTCATTCAGGATGGACTGAGTGCTGATTTCTATTTAATTAAAGAAAATAAGGCAAACCCATTTTCAGTAAGTGAAAATTCAAAGGTTGCATTTACTGAAAAGCTGATCAGCGACATCATGGAAAAAGACAATGGAATTTTTCACAAAAAGATAAACGGAGTTGACTACACATTATCCTTTAAGCAAGTTCAGGAATTAAAGGGACAGTTTTTAATAGCAGTACAGACAGAGAGCTACATGAATACAACAAAGGAGCTTGCCTCATTTTATTTATGGATGGTTCTTTTGAGCAGTCTTCTAACAACAGCAGTGCTTATCGTCGTGATCCGAAGTTTGACTAAACCTTTAGCTGTGCTCAGAAACACGATGAAGGAAGTCAGAGAAGGAGATTTAACTAAAAATATTCATGTAGAAACAACGATTCCTGAAATTAACTCTCTTATGAAAAGCTTTAACCAAATGATGAAACAAATGCAGAAGATGGTAGGCAACATTGATAAAACTACAGGGGATTTGTCTGTTACGGGGGAGCAGCTCAGAGAAGCCACTGATGATGTGATACTACATAATAGTCATCTTGTTGAGGCGATAAAGATAGTAAGAGCTGGAGCTGTACAGACAGCATCAAGCTCAGATCACAGTATTCATGCATTTGGGCAGATGAGAGATGAGCTAAAAGTTGTTTTTCAGGAAATGGAATTTCTATTCAGCAGCGCTTCAGATATGAATCAGTCCGCTAATCGCGGTGAAAAAAATGTATCTCAAATGATACAGACAATGAATTCATTTGAACAGGAATTTGAAAAGATGACAAATACAATTAGGGGGGTAAAGGAGCACTCTGTATCAATTGCAAATGTAGTAATGATTATTCAAGCCATTGCCGAACAGACTAAGCTTCTTGCTTTAAATGCTGCAATTGAAGCAGCTAGGGCTGGTGAAGCGGGAAATGGGTTCGCTGTAGTTGCGGGTGAAGTCAAAAAACTGGCTGAACAGTCAACAAAGGCAACTGGAGATATTACTAAATCCATCTTATCAATGGAAAATATATCATCTAGAGCATCAAAGGAGTTTGAACAAATGCTTGCTAACATCCATTCCCACCTTGATGTGGCTGCTCAATCCAGAGTATCATTTGATGAACTGATGAGTGAGATTGATATTGTAAACAGAAGGCTCTCAGGCATGAAAAAGCAGATTCAGCATTTGAACGCTACACTTCCAATTATGGAAAGATCGGCTGAAAGCTTTGCTTCCGTTTCTCAGGAGACACTTGCCAGTGCAGAACAGATGCTTGCTGCTTCTGAGGAGCAAATTGCCCAGATGAACAGAACCCACCAAATTGGGCAAAAAATAACGGATTTATCAAGAAATCTTTCCAGCGCTGCAAAAGAATATAAAGTGAGTTAAAAAAAGCGAACCTCTTGGCTGAAGGGGTTCGCTTTTATATTTGATTCTTATTTTTTCCGGGAAGCAGGAATTTCTTTTAGTGCAAGATACATGATGATCAGGTTAACAAACCAGTTCACAAAAATTCCGCTTGGTACGGATACTTGAAGAAACTCCATGATCATAAAGAAAACAGTGGAAAGCGTTACAGCATAGGCTGACATTACCCAAAGCTGTTTAAAATTAAGGTTTCGCTTCAAACTATTTTTAAAAAGGATGCTGATGAAAGCTAAAAAAGTAATTTCAATGAATTTGGAAGCTGCTGTAAACAGAAACAGCATAATAAGAACAACACTCAATACTATCGGAAACACACTTTCAAATTGAGAGGAGTATTGAGATAAGTCATCCTTTGTTAAAGTCATTGTATTCAGCATGGAATAATCATAGCTTTGAGCTTGGCCTGCAACAGCATAAACAAATTCATTTTTTAAAATGCCGATTCCGTTTTGCTTATTTTCAATCTCATCTGCTGTGAATGCGCCAGTTGGATCAAAAACAATAAATAAATCATCCTTTTTCAATTCAAGAGGTTCTGTGGTATCTGAAATTAAAGTGCCATCCTCTATTTTAAATTCAGGAAGGTCCTCCTGCAGGGTGGAATCTAATCCTTTCAGCAGTCCCGAAATGCCTGTGGTCATGTACACTGCCATGGGGAGAGTCGCAAGCAGGGTCAGTAAAAACACGTAAAGAATGGTTTTGCCGATTCCTTGAAATCTGAACATGGAAATCGATTTTGGAGAGTATAAACTTTTAGCAAACTGTTTAAAAATGTTCATTTATGTACACTTCCTTCATTATAATCCAGCTTTCATTTTATACATCTAAGAAGAAAGAAACAAGGCTGAAGGTATGCTGCTGATTAGAATGTTAAGATATTGTAAATTTTTAAGGAATTAGTGCTAAAAACCTTTACAAATAATCTACAATTCGTTAATAATTGGGGAGGTTGTAGAAAGTTGTCGATAAAAGATGTTAGGGGTTGAAATAGGTTGGATTTAGATATACAGAAAATGATATTTGAATTTCTTGGCGGCCTTGGGATTTTCTTATTTGGTATTAAATTTATGGGTGACGGACTGCAGAAATCTGCAGGCGACAGACTTCGGGACATCCTTGATAAATTTACAACAAATCCTTTAATGGGTGTTCTGGCCGGAATATTCGTAACAGTACTTCTCCAAACCAGCAGTGGCACCACCGTACTGACGGTAGGACTTGTCAGCGCAGGATTTATGAATTTGCGCCAGGCAATCGGAGTTATCATGGGTGCTAACATTGGTACAACTGTAACTGCATTTATCATTGGAATTAAAATATCAGATTACTCACTGCCTATCCTTTTTGCAGGAGCAGTGCTTCTCTTTTTCTTTAAAAACAAAAAAATTCATAATGTAGGTCAAATTGTTTTTGGTTTTGGCGCTCTTTTCTTCGGTCTTGAGCTTATGGGCGATGGAATGAAACCTCTTCGTTCATTGCAGGCGTTCCAAGATTTGACAGTTAGTATGAGTGATAATCCATTGCTTGGTGTTGTGATTGGAACCGTATTTACCGTGATCGTTCAAAGTTCAAGTGCCACAATCGGAATTCTGCAGGAGCTTCATGGGCTTGGTCTTATTGACATAAAAGCTGCATTGCCTGTTCTGTTTGGAGATAACATTGGTACAACGATTACTGCAGTGCTCGCATCAATTGGCGCTTCAGTTGCTGCAAGAAGGGCAGCATTGACGCACGTTATCTTTAATTTAATTGGAACAGCTATTTTCTTGTTGATTCTGCCTCTATTCACAGCATTCATCGGAATGCTGAAGGTGAATCTAGGTCTTAATCCAGAAATGACGATTGCATTTGCACATGGTACGTTTAATTTAACAAATACGCTTATTCAGCTTCCTTTCATTGGATTTCTTGCATTTATAGTGACCAAGCTAATACCTGGAGAGGATTCATTGATAGAATATAAAGCAAAACATTTAGATCCACTTTTCATAGACCAATCTTCATCTATTGCGCTTGGACAGGCAAAAGAAGAAATTCTCCGTATGGGTCAATTTGCGACTCTCGGACTTGAAGAAGCAAATCAATATCTTAAATCAAACTTGCCAAAGCATTCAGAAACTGCATATCAAATAGAGGATGCAATCAATAATCTTGACCGTAAGATCACGGATTATCTAGTGCTTATCTCCAGAGCCGAAATGTCAGCGGTAGAATCTGAAGAACATTCTACACTGATGGATACCGTTCGGGACATCGAGCGCGTGGGTGATCATTTCGAAAATATTGTTGAGCTTGTTGATTATCAATTATCAAATAAAGTAAAGCTTACTGAGTCTGCACTTGCAGATTTGGATGAAATGTTTACACTGACTATCCAAACATTAAAAGATGCGATTTCAGCATTAGATGACAAAGACACATCCCTCGCATCTAAAGTAATGAAATCAGAAGAGCAAATTGATAAAATGGAGCGCATGCTCCGCAAAAAACACATCCTCCGTATTAACGAAGGAAGCTGTACAGGTCAAGCAGGCATTGTGTTTGTTGACATTATCAGCAACCTTGAAAGAATCGGTGATCATTCAGTAAATATTGCAGAGGCAGTTTTAGGCTACCGTAAATAATGTTTAAAAAAGAATGATTCAGTTATAATGAAAGCAAGGGCTTATGCTCTTGCTTTTTTTACATATGTTTTAAAAGAGATCAAGAAATGGTGGTGGATGGCAGTGGAGGTTGTATACTGGGCTCTGATTATATTAATGTTCATCATTGCGTTTGCCGGATTGGTCTATCCAATTATACCCAGCGTTATTTTCATAGTTGGGGGATTTCTTCTTTATGGAGCATTTTTTGGCTTTCAGGAATACGGATATCAATTCTGGCTGATTGAAGGTGTATTTGTAGCGGTTTTATTTGCGGCGGACTATGTATCAAATTTAATGGGGATCAAACGGGTTGGCGGAAGCAGGGCTGCGATATGGGGAAGCACGATTGGCTTATTGATAGGTCCTTTTCTAATTCCGATTGCAGGGATAATTATTGGGCCATTCCTTGGTGCAGTTATTGCTGAACTCCTGGTTCATAAAAAGGATATGAAAGAATCAGTTAAAGTCGGCCTTGGGTCATTAATCGGATTTATATCCGGAGTGTTTGCCAAAACAATTATTCAGCTGATCATGATTGGTTATTTTTTGTACGCAGTTCTATAAAAAGCTTCATAAAGAAAGACGCTTTATATTTTAAGGCTTTTAAATTGAAACAATCGGACAATTTTGGTAATCTTAATGTGACAAGCTTATGAAAGAATAAGCTTCCTATTTACATACAATTTAAGGAGGAGATTTAAATGGCTTACGAACTACCGCAATTGCCTTATGCTTATGATGCTTTAGAACCGCATATTGATAAGGAAACAATGAACATTCATCACACTAAGCATCATAATACGTATATTACAAACGTAAACGCTGCATTAGAGGGTCACGAAGATCTTCTCAGCAAAAGCGTTGAAGAACTAGTATCTAATTTAGATGCAGTTCCTGAAGCAGCACGTACTGCAGTCCGCAACAATGGCGGCGGTCATGCAAACCACAGCCTTTTCTGGACAATCCTTTCACCAAACGGCGGAGGAGCTCCATCAGGTGAACTTGCTGATAAAATCAACAGCAAATTTGGAAGCTTTGAAACATTCAAAGAGGAATTTGCTAAAGCTGGAGCAACACGCTTTGGTTCTGGCTGGGCTTGGCTTGTTGTTAACAACGGCGAGTTAGAAGTAACTAGCACTCCAAATCAGGATTCTCCTTTAATGGAAGGCAAAACGCCTATCCTTGGACTTGACGTTTGGGAGCATGCATATTACCTGAACTACCAAAACCGCCGCCCGGATTACATTTCTTCATTCTGGAATGTAGTTAATTGGGAAGAAGTTACAAGACGTTACGAAGAAGCTAAATAATGTTTCGAATGAAGCAGGAGATCTTTTAAGATCTTCTGCTTTTTTTCTGTTTCATTTAGCATACATAACTCCACCTCATAAAGAGAGACTAATGGTTAGTTAATAAAGGGGAGTTTTAATGTATGTCTAAGTTGCAGAAAATATTTGGTGAAGTAGAAGTGAATAAAGAACTAATCCTTTTGCTGATCATTGGAGGATTATATTCTTTAGGAATCGCCCTCTCAAATTCTTTTGTCAATGTGTATCTTTGGAAGCAGTCTGGCAGCTTTCTCGATTTGGGCATTTACAATCTGTCCATTGTAATCATGCAGCCAGTCACGTTTGTTATTGCAGGGAGATGGGCAAAGAAAATTGACCGGGTGATTGTTTTCAGGCTTGGTATTGCTTTTTTGGCTGTTTTTTATTTGTCAGTTCTTATAATAGGAGATAATGCGGCGAATAACATTATCTTGCTTGGAGGGCTGCTTGGAATTGGATCGGGATTTTACTGGCTGTCTTTTAATGTGCTAACATTTGAAATTACAGAACCTGAGACAAGGGATTTTTTTAACGGGTTTTTAGGAATCATGACATCCTCTGCAGGGATGATTGGTCCAATTGTCGCAGGTTTTGTGATCTCAAGGTTAACAGGTGATATCGGATATAAGTCCATCTTTTCAATCTCACTAGGATTATTTTTCTGTGCTGTTATTTTAAGTCTTTTTTTAAAAAGGAGACATGCGCACGGGAGGTATTTGCTGCTTGACGTGTTAAAGGAAAGAAAACGTAATGTCAATTGGAGAATGATCACTAACGCTCATTTTTTCCAGGGTATTAGAGAAGGAACTTTCATTTTTGTAATTGGAGTGCTGGTGTTTATTACTACAGGAAGCGAGTTTGCGTTAGGTAAATACGGACTGATTAACTCAGCTGTAGCTTTTGTGTTTTACTATTTGGCAACTCGGCTGATTACAAAAAAAATGAGGAAAAAATCAATTTTAATTGGCGGGATTTTACTGTATGCTTCCATCTTTTTGCTCCTGTTTGACCTTACATATCCAAAGCTGATCATGTATGCTATTGCGATTGCCATTGCATATCCAATGCTGCTTGTTCCTTATATTTCCCTGACATATGATGTGATTGGGCGGTCATGGAATGCAGCAGAAGCGCGAATTGAATACATTGTTGTAAGAGAACTGTTCTTGAACTTTGGGAGAATCACATCTATTCTTTTATTCATTTTTGCCGTTACAGTATTTGATGAAAAGGAAAGCATTCCAATTTTACTGGCTATTATAGGCTCCGGCCACAGTTTAATTTATTTCTTTATCCGCAAAGTGTCTTTGCTGGAAACAAATGAACCTATAAATGAGGACGGTCAAAAAAAAATGCCCGAACCGAATCTTGTAGATGGAGAATGAGCCAGCATGACATATGACAATCGTGTTACAAGTGTCGAATTTAATAGAAATTCGTCGATATTTTTCATAAACTATAACAATAGACACCTTTAAATGGTGTCTATTGTGTTTTAAAAGAAGATAAGGCGGTGCTATATGTCAGAGAAAAAGAAACGAGCGGTTCCGCTTCGCCTTAACATTTTGTTTTTCCTCGTATTTTTAGTATTTTCAGGAATGATCTTAAGGCTTGGAATTGTTCAAATTGTTTACGGCGAGGATTACCGGAAAGAAGTTGAACGGAATGAGGAAGTGAATATCAGCACTTCAGTTCCGCGGGGAAAAATCTTTGACCGGAACTACAATACAATTGTCGATAACAAACCTATTAATGCCATTACATACACCAGGTCAAATTCAACGTCACAAGAAGAACGTTTAGAAGTTGCTGCAAAGCTTGCAAAGATTTTTGACCAGGACAGAACAAATTCAAAGGAAGACCAGGAGGCATTGGAACAAGAGTTAAAAAAGATTACATTAAGGGATAAAAAAGATTATTGGATTTTAACTCGTCCAAAAGAAGCAGAAAAGAAAATTACAAAAGCGGATAGACAAAAAGTTCTTGATGGAGTCAAAAGCGATGATGACCTGTACGATCTTCAGCTTGATCGGATAACACAAAAAGATTTGCAGGATATTTCAATAGATGAATTAAAAATACTTGCGATAAAAAGAGAAATGGACAGCGGGTACGCATTAGCTCCCCAAATTATTAAAAAAGACAATATTTCAGAGCGGGAATTTGCATATATAAGCGAGCATCTGGAGGACCTGCCCGGCGTGGATATTACAACGGACTGGGAACGCCGCTACGTTCTAGACAAAACATTAAGAACGCTGATTGGCAGCATCTCTTCGTCAGAAGAAGGAATTCCCCACGATCGTCTGGATTATTACACATCCCGCGATTACAGCAGAAATGACCGGGTGGGAAAAAGTTATTTAGAGTATCAATATGAAGATATTCTTCAAGGTCAAAAAGCAAAAGCACGTAACATTACAGATAAATCAGGCAAAATTATTGAAACAGAAATTTTATCTGAAGGAAAAAGCGGAAAAGACCTGATTATGACAATCGATGTACAGCTTCAGCAGGAGGTTGAGAAGATTATCGAGGAAGAACTGCTTGCTGCTAAGAAAAAATCTGGAACAGCTTTACTTGACCGGGCATTTGTCGTCATGATGGATCCAAGAAATGGCGAAATGCTTTCAATGGCAGGAAAGCAAATTAAAAAAGATGAGAACGGAAAAATGGTTCTTGAAGATTATGCGTTAGGCGCAATGACAAGCTCATATACAATGGGTTCTGCAGTTAAAGGAGCCACTGTTCTTTCAGGTTTTGAATCAGGCGTGATCAAACCTGGAACAGTTCAGCTTGATGAACCGTTATATATTAAAGGTTCTCCGCCTAAAAAATCGTACCGGAACATGGGGAATATTGATGATCTTGAAGCTTTGCAAAGATCATCAAATGTATATATGTTCAAAACAGCGATAGCAATGGCAAACGGAAAGTATAGAAGAAACAAATCTTTGCCCCTTGATACGTCAGCTTTTTCTGTGCTCAGAAATTATTACAGTCAATTCGGATTAGGAGTAAAAACAGGTATAGACCTTCCTAATGAAGCAACCGGCTTCAAAGGGCAGGACCTGACACCCGGATTATTGCTTGATTTGTCCATAGGGCAGTACGATACGTATACACCGCTGCAAATGGCACAATACGTTTCAACCATTGCAAATGGCGGATACCGCATGAAGCCTCAAATTGTAAAAGAAATAAGGGAGCCGTCGCCTAAAGACAATCTTGGTTCCGTTATTCAATCTATAAATCCTGAAGTTTTAAACCGCCTCGATATGAAGAGTGAATACATTGACAGGGTACAGGAAGGCTTCAGGCGTGTAACTCAGGAGAAGAATGGAACAGCCTACAGTTATTTTTCAGGGGCAGATTATTTTCCTGCAGGTAAAACGGGTACCGCGCAAGCTTTCTACGACGGGCCGAATAAAGACAAATTCCTATCGCCTACATATAATTTAACACTTACAGGATATGCACCCCATAATAACCCGGAGGTTGCATTCGCTGTAGTAGTGCCATGGGCTTACGATGAGGCGAAAAATTCACACCCTATAAATAACCTGATCGGAAGACGGGTCATGGATAAATACTTTGAGCTAAAAAGCGAGCAAAGCAAAGAAGGCATTCAGGAAGGTGTAGGCCAGCCTGAAAATGCAAGGGTGATAGAAGAGGAAGAAAATGAATAGAAACTAATATAAATGAAGATAATAAAAGCACTCTGGATAGAGTGCTTTTTATTATGCTTTAGATATTCTACAAAACGCGACAGAATTATTCATGCATTTACAAAACCTTAACATTCGATTAAAACCATGTTAACACTTTAGCGTTATTGTATTACTTGTAGGACAAAAACACCACTTTGTAGGGGGAATTAAGAAATATGAAAAGCTTCAAATTTTTAGCCATGACAATTATGATTTCATCATTGCTTGCATTCGCAGCAGCTTGTGGAAATGGTGAAAGTAAAGAAGGAAACGGTTCTGAAGCCGGTACTTCTGAAGAAGCAGCTCAATTAGAAGGTGAAGTTGGAATCGACGGATCATCAACTGTTGCTCCTATCGGTGAAGCAGTATCTGAAGAATTCGCTATGGATAACAAAGATGTTAAAGCTCCTATTGGCGTATCAGGAACTGGCGGCGGCTTTGAAAAATTCGTAGCTGGTGAAACAGATATTTCTCAAGCATCACGTCCAATTAAAGATGAAGAAGCTCAAGCGGCGAAAGAAGCTGGAATTGAATATACAGAATTACAAGTAGCATTTGACGGTTTATCAGTAGTAGTTAATAAAGAAAATGACTTCATTAAAGAATTAACTGTAGAAGACTTGAAAAAGATCTGGGTTGAAGACGGCAAAGAAAAGAAATGGTCTGATATTAATCCTAAATGGCCGGATGAAACAATCAAACTTTTCTCACCTGGAACTGACTCAGGAACTTATGATTATTTCAACGAAGTAATTCTTGAAGATGAAGCAGTAGCTAAGCAGGCAACACTTTCTGAAGATGACAACGTTCTTGTAAAAGGCGTACAAAGCGATAAAACAGCAATGGGCTTCTTCGGATATGCTTATTACTTAGAAAATAAAGACACTCTAAAAGTTGTTCCTATCGTAAATGAAGAGGGAAAAGCTGTTGAACCAACTAACGAAACAGTTGAGTCTGGAGATTACAACCCGCTATCACGCCCGCTTTACATCTATGTAAATAACGCAGCAATGAAAGAAAAGCCTCAAGTTGCTGAGTATGTAAAATTCTACATGGAAAACGCTGGCGCATTAGCTGAAGAAGTTGGCTATGTAAGCCTTCCAGAAGATAAATACAAAGAACAGCTTGAAACAATCGAAGGTTTAAAATAATTTCAAAATCTAATAGATGAGAAGCATAACTGCTTCTCATCTTCCCATGTTTTGGAAAGGGGTTTTCACAATATGGCAACACAAACAAGCCAGTCTGTCAGTGAAATGATAAGAGAGAAAAAGGAAAAAAGATCCTGGTTAAGATATATAGAGAAGATCGTTCCTGCATTTCTGCTGCTGACAGCTATTATATCTGTACTTACAACGGTTGGAATTTTATTTACGCTCATAGTTGAGACATTTACGTTCTTCAGCAAAGTTTCATTTATGGATTTTATTACACAAAGAGAATGGTATCCATTCTTTGAAAGCGATCCTTCTTACGGAATTATTACATTAGTATCAGGTACGCTTCTCGTTGCATTTATTGCTATGCTGGTTGCATTGCCTATAGGCCTTGCTTCTGCTATTTATTTGAGTGAGTATGCTTCAGACCGCGTCAGAAGAATTATCAAACCGATATTAGAAGTGCTGGCAGGAATCCCTACAATTGTATATGGTTTCTTTGCACTTTCATTTGTAACACCATTGCTGCAATCCATCATCCCGGACTTAGGATTTTTTAATGCACTTAGTCCCGGCATTGTTGTAGGTATCATGATTATTCCTATGATTGCATCCCTATCAGAAGATGCGATGACTTCTGTTCCTAAATCAATGCGAGAAGGTGCTCTTGCACTTGGCTCTACGAAATTTGAAGTGGCAATGAAAGTTGTCTTGCCTGCAGCTGTGTCAGGTGTAGTTGCATCATTTGTTTTAGCTATTTCAAGAGCGATCGGAGAAACGATGATCGTAACTCTTGCGGGGGGAGCTACTCCAAAGCTTACATTTGATCCGACTGAATCAATTCAGACAATGACAGCATATATTGTACAAGTAAGTTCAGGTGATGCAGGATATGGAACAACAATTTACTATAGTATTTATGCTGTAGGTATGACGCTGTTCATCTTCACACTGCTGATGAATTTATTCGCACAGTTCATTTCTCGTCGCTTTAGGGAGGAATATTAATATGAACTACATCAATAAAGATAAAGTCGCTAAAAAAATGTCAAGCAGGCTGGCCGTTAACGGTATTTACAAAGGCATTTTCTTATTGGCTACAAGTTTTGCACTGGTCGTGCTTGCGATCCTTTTATATCGGATATTCACTCAAGGATTTAGTTATATAACTCCAGAATTCTTTCAAAACTTTGCATCAAGAAGACCATCTGCATCCGGAATTAAAGCCGCACTTGTCGGGTCATTGTGGGTAATGGCAGTTGTTATCCCGGTTGGTTTAATTCTTGGAGTTGGAACAGCGTTATATTTGGAAGAATACGCCAAGAAGAATAGATTCACAAATTTTCTGCAAATCAATATTGCTAACCTGGCAGGAGTTCCATCTATCGTTTTTGGCCTTTTGGGGTTAACAGTATTCGTTCGATTTTTTGATCTTGGAAGAAGTATTTTAGCAGGCGGATTTACAATGGCGCTGCTCGTCCTTCCAGTCATTGTTGTTGCATCACAGGAAGCAATCAAGGCTGTTCCGAAAGAAATGCGTGAAGCGTCATTTGGAATGGGGGCTACAAAGTGGCAAACGATACGTCAAGTGGTTTTGCCAGCTGCTGTACCAGGTATATTAACAGGGAGCATCCTTGCTTTCTCAAGGGCAATTGGTGAAACAGCGCCATTGCTTGTAGTTGGAGCTTTTGCGTTTGTAAACTACCTGCCTGCAAATGTTATGAGTACATTTACAGTAATGCCAATACAAATTTTCAACTGGGCTTCAAGACCTCAGGCTGATTTTCAGGATGTAGCTGCTGCAGGTATCATTGTTTTGTTCATTTTCTTGATTGTCATGAACTCAGTTGCAATTCTCATTCGTAATAAATTCCAAAAAAATTATTAAGAAAGCTTTGAAAAGGATGAAGGAGGTTTCACACGATGGAAATGACAAAAGTTGTGAAAGAGCGCAAGGAAAACGAAGAAATTGATACGATTGCTAAAATAGAAAAAAGCATCGTTTACAAAACAGATAATCTCAACCTGTGGTACGGGAATGATCAGGCATTAAAAAATATTGACCTGGACATTTATGAAAATGAAGTCACGGCGATTATCGGACCGTCCGGCTGCGGAAAGTCCACTTACATTAAAACCCTAAACCGCATGGTAGAGCTGATCCCTACGGTTCGCACATCCGGAAAAATTATCTACCGCGGGAAAAATATTTTTGATAAAGGCTATGGAGTAGAAGATTTGCGCACGCGAGTCGGCATGGTGTTCCAAAAACCAAATCCTTTTCCAAAATCCATTTATGACAATGTTGCATACGGACCAAGAATTCATGGGATCCGAGATAAAAAGACTCTTGATGCGATCGTTGAAAAGAGTTTAAAAGGTGCTGCCATCTGGGACGAAGTAAAGGACCGTCTTAAAGAAAATGCTTTTGGTTTATCAGGCGGTCAGCAGCAGCGTCTATGCATCGCCCGCTGTCTTGCAATTGAGCCTGATGTTATCTTAATGGATGAGCCTACATCTGCTCTTGACCCAATTTCAACGTTGAAAGTGGAAGAGCTTGTTCAGGAATTAAAAAAACAGTACAGTATCGTAATCGTTACTCACAACATGCAGCAGGCTGCACGTATTTCTGACCGGACAGCGTTCTTCCTGAACGGTGAAGTTGTTGAGTATTCAGAAACAGACCGCTTGTTCTCGAATCCTTCAGATAAACGTACAGAAGATTACATTACTGGACGTTTCGGATAATGTTTAAATCAATAAGTCGTGCATATGAAAAATTGCACGGCTTATTCCCATATCAATAAACGATTAATTATTATTAAAGGACCTTTTCGTAAACTTTGTGCTTTTAGAGTAAATGTTTAAAACCTTAAGTGGATTGTAGCGGAAGGAATTTGACTCCTGCGGGAAATAAGAGGGAAATGGGAGACCCCGCAGGCAAAAGCCGAGGAGGCTCCCACCCTCCCCGCGGAAAGCAAGTTCCTGCAGCGGAAAGCAACGGCCAACATTATAATTAAAAACAACAATTGATGCGAAAACAGCCTTATTAAAAAACAGATAAAATGTGGAGGTAACTAAACATGGTGGTTAGAGAGAAATTTGAATACGATTTAAAAATCCTGCGTGATCGATTAAATGAAATTGCACAGCTTACTGAAAAGGCTTTATTAGAAGCGATCCAGGCACTTGAAACGAAAAATGTAGAAGCAGCACTGGAAATCATTGAAAACGATGAGCGCATTGATGATTTAGATGAGGAAATCAACGATTTGGCAATCCTTCTTATTGCAAAACAGCAGCCGGTTGCCATTGATTTAAGGCGGATTATCGTTGCCATTAAAATCTCTAATGATGTTGAAAGAATGGCTGACTTTGCCGTGAATATCGCTAAATCAACGATTCGTATCGGTGATGAGCCATTATTCAAACCGATTGAAACAATCAAAAAAATGCATGCGCTTGCTGTTGAAATGCTTTCACTATCTGTAAAGGCATTTAACGATGAAGATGTCTTATTAGCTAAGAGAGTTGCTGATATGGACGATCAAGTAGATGATTTTTACGGACAAACGATTAGAGAGCTTTTGGAAATTATGCCGGAGCGCAAAGAGCTTATGCAGCAGATTACTCAATTAATGTTTGTATGCAGATATATTGAGCGTACTGCGGATCATGCAACAAATATTTCTGAAAGTGTCCTATATCTTGTTAAAGGCAGAAGATATGATTTAAATGCATAAACATAAAAAGAGCTTGTCACTCAGGAGTGACAAGCTCTTTTTATGTTATTTTACAAGGACATTGACAATTTCGCTGAAGGACATGCCTTTAGTAAGTTCAAATGTTCCCATACGAACCTTCGTATGATAATTTCCGTTAATGACAAATTCATTAAAATCCTTTGCAGAGGCAATGACGCCTTCTTGCTCCAGGATGTCAGAAACATCACCTGTATTCATTCCCTCTACAATTTTTAATGTGTATTTTTCATTTTGCGGCTTTTCTTCAGGCGGGGCCTCGGCTTGCTTTTGTTTTTCAATCAATGCAGTTTCTTTAAAGGCGATTAGCTCGTCATATTCTTTCGTGTCGATAGCCGTCTGGCCCTTTTTAATTAGGTATTCTTTTATATCATTTTCAGTCACTTCTTTGCTCACAACAGCAGCTGTTTTTTCATTGGTTTCTCCCATGAAATATGTAGCGGCAAGTACAGATGTAGACAAAATCATTCCAGCTGCGAATGATTGAAATCCTTTTTTGCTCATGTTAAGACCCTCTCATTCTTTCTAAGAATGGCTCCGATCTCTTTTTCGCTTAAGTATTCAGATCTTGCAATTGCTTCAGTGGATAAGCCTTGATTATGTTTCAAAATGATGCGCTGCAGGGTCTGAGGGTCGATTGAATCATTATCAGTAACCTCTAAATCATTTTGAAGAATTTCTTCTTCCAGCACTCTGACCTTTTTCTTCAGCTTATATATCTCTTGCATCGAAGAAACAGACAGGTGTTCAACTTCCTGTTCAATTTCTTTTACATGGTCTCTTTGAAAGAATGAGACGCCAATTAAAAGAATACTGACTACAAACAGGGCAATGATCATAATCTCCATATTTATTCACCTTCTAATATTTTTTCCCTTTTTCTTTATATCATAGATTTCATACATTCTAAAGCGGAATATGCAATTTGTCGAAAAATGTCTTAATTCAAGCGATTTTCTCATAGAATAATCTTATGTCATAATAATAGCAGCAATTTATTAGGAAAGGGATGAAAATCCTGGAACATCTACCTTCAATGAATCAATTAAACCACCTTCATGGGGATGCAATGACCCTATTAATGAGAACTCCATCCATGTTGTTTTTACAATGGAATATTGGAAGAAAAACGGAAATGGCGCTCTCAATCATTTGCAGCGAGGAGTATACTTCACTAAAAAAAACAATAAGGTTTTATCAAAAGAAGAAAAACTCTCTTTACTTTAAAGATTTTAGGATCTCAGATCACCATTCACACCTTTTTATAGAAGGCATAGGATCAGATGCCGGATATTATGCAGAATTGATTCTTCATACATCGGAAAATAGTACACTGACTGTTCTGAAGTCAAATGAATTAATAGTAACTTATACAAATGACAGTCAGATTGATTGGAAAGCCTATAAAGACGAACCTGATTCGTGGGAAAAGCAATTCTCAGCATATACGGTATACGACAAATAGAAGGGGTATGAGCACATGGTGAAAAACAGCATGATTATTCTTCATGCCCACCTGCCTTTCATCACAGACTATACAAATAATGAATATGAACAGCTGTGGCTTTTTGAAGCCTTGTCAGAATCCTACATTCCAATGCTTTGGAGTTTGAAGGCTGTGGAAAACCCGTCCATAACGATTTCTTTTTCTCCTACTCTTATGGAAATGCTTACAGATAAAAAGATCCAGGCAAACTATCGCCTTCACTTGGACAAAATGATGTCATTAATAAAATCAGAATTAAGCAGGGGTTTGGATGATGAGCAATCAGTCCTGAAATTTTATCTTTCTCGTTATGAGAAAATTATCAAAACCTTTGAAGAATTTGAGGGGAATATTTTAAAAGGGTATGTTGATTTATTCAATAGAAGAAAAATTGAGGTTATCACTACATGTGCAACACACGCAATTCTCCCTTTTCATTGCACAGAAGAAGGCATGAACATGCAAGTAGAAACAGGAATGAGAGTGTTTGAACATCATTTCGGAACAGCTCCGAAAGGGTTCTGGCTGCCAGAGATGGCAATCAACGCTCAAACCGTTCAAATTCTGGCTCAACAGGGAATTGAATACACGTTTGCCGATTCACCTGAAATAAAATGCCCGGCAGTAAATGATCAGGGCCTGACCATTTTTAAACGAAATAAAGAAATCGCTGGCGCTGTATGGGATAAGCATAATGGATACCCAGCACACCATGTTTACCGCGAGTATTATCGGGATGTCGGGTTTATTAGAGATTGGGATGATATTAAAGAGTTTGCATTTCTTAACAAAACAAGAATCAATACTGGACTAAAGCTTTGGAGGATTACTGGTCAGACTGAACAGAAAAAGATTTATATGGAAGAGAAGGCATTTGAACAAGCTAAAAGGGATGCCCATGATTTTTTGCAGAGGCTGGGCTCTGAAAGTGAGCTGGCTGTGATTCCATTTGATTTTGAGCTGTTCGGTCATTGGTGGTTTGAAGGGCCTGCCTTTCTATGGGAGCTGTTAAAACATGAAAGCCAATTTATTCTGCCGTCTGATTGGCTTAAGAACAAGAGCAAGGTCAAGCATGCGGACTTAGCTTTTTCTACATGGGGGAGAAACGGATACGGCGACATGTGGCTTAATGAAAAAACAGCGGAATATTTTCAGCACTTTCATTTAATCGAGAAACAGCTATTTGGCACCACTGTCAATTCCCGGGAAATGAATGCGGAAAAAAAATGGAGTCTTATTAAAGAATGGATGCTCGCCGCAAGCAGTGACTGGACATTCATGATCGGAAATGGGACTTCTGCTGATTATGGTCATAATCGGATTAGAAAGCATCTAAAGAATTATTATAAACTGAGGGAAATAACGGATGAAACACTAGATACCTATAATCAGGAACCAGATATATTTGCCTTTCTTCCATTGAAAAGAGCGGCATTTGAGAAAAAAGATCATGCTGCTGGGCCAAAAATACTGATGGTGTCTACAGAATATCCCCCAAATATTGTCGGGGGGCTCGGAAGACATGTAGATGAGCTTTCAAATGCACTTGCCGGGCAAAATTACGAGGTTGTTCTTCTTACAATAGCATCAGTTGAAAAACCTTTGTATGAAAACCCAGTACCAAATCTGCATGTCTACCGGATTCAGTCTCTTCAGCAAAAGCATAAGTCGCTTACTGAATGGACAATGAATTACAATAGTGCATTTGTTCAATTTTTATTAAAAAATAAACACATAGAATATGATATCGTGCATGTTCATGATTGGCTTACTGCAGGGGCAGGAAGAGCCATACAGAACCTTTTTAAAGTACCGCTTATTGCAACCGTTCATGCGACAGAACAGGGAAGGAACAAAGAAATCTCGACTCCGCTTCAAAAGTATATACATAGGGAAGAAAACTTGCTTGTACATTCAGCAGACCGGGTGATTGTATGCAGTGACTATATGCTGAAGGAGGTCACGGAACAATTTTACATACCATCTGAAAAACTAACTGTGATCCCTAATGGAATAAATCTTTTAAAAACTAATATGTATGATAAAAATTCACAAAAGTGCAAAGTGATATCTTTGACAGGGCAGCCTTATCTTTTCTCGATGGGAAGACTGGTCGCAGAAAAAGGTTTTGATGTCCTTTTATCTGCCTTACCGGGTATTTTGAAGCGTTTTCCTAAAATCCGCATGGTTATAGCAGGAGATGGGCCGCATCGCAACGAATATGAAAAAAAAGCGAAAGAATTGAACGTTCATAAAAATGTAACATTCCTTGGTTTTATAAATGAAGACCTTATACATATACTCCTTACGCACTGTGAGATGAATATTATTCCTAGCTATTATGAACCATTTGGGATTGTTGCACTGGAGAGCATGGCAGCAAAAAAGCTGACAATTGCTGCAAATACCGGCGGTTTAAGAGAAATTATCAAGCACAATGAAAATGGACTCCTGTTTGAGCGGGGAAATTCAAAAGCTTTGGCATCAGCTATCCTAGAGGCACTCCAACATAAAGAGCGGGCAGACCGTCTGGCTCAAAAGGGATATGAAGAAGTTTTGAGCCGTTTCGCCTATAAACATATTGTTAAAAAAGTTATTAAAGAGTACGAAGTGCTTTATCCTAAAAGATAAGGAGCTGAAAAATGTGAAAGCTGTGATCCTCGCAGGCGGAGAAGGCTGCAGGCTTAGACCTCTTACAAATCACTGCCCAAAACCAATGGTCCCAATATTAAACAAGCCTGTTATGGAATATAGCATTGAGTTATTAAAAAGACACGGCATCAAGGATATTATAATGACTGTGCATTATTTGTCATCTTCTATTCGTGCCTATTTTGGCGACGGTTCAAAATGGGGAGTCACGATCACTTACAGTGAAGACGGGATGCCACTCGGTACAGCAGGAAGTGTGAAACTGGCAGAGCAATTGCTTACCGAGTCATTTCTTGTCATCAGCGGAGATATTCTTACTGACTTTGATTTGAGGGCAGGCATACAGCATCATGAGGACCAGCTTGCAGCAGCGACTATTTTTACAAAACCGCTGGACTTGCCGATCGAGTACGGAGTGCTTTTGTCTACAGATAAAACAATGAAAAAAATGTTTGAGAAGCCTAACTGGAGCGACCTTACCCAGCATTCAATCAACACGGGCATCTATATTCTGGATCCAAAAATCTTCAGTTATTTAGAAGACTTTACTCATTATGATTTCAGTAAAGATGTGTTTCCTGCTATCTTAAAACATAATGAGAAAATCAGTATTTTTGAAGCTGAAGGATATTGGTCTGATATTGGAACGCTTGCAACATATCGCGAAGCTCAGTTTGATATGCTCAATCATAAAGTCAACCTTCCATCTAAGGGCAAAGAGATAGCAAAGGGGATCTGGATGGAGGATGGGGTAACCATTCATGATGATGTGACGTTAAAAGGGCCGATTTATATCAGCAAGAATACAATTATTCATGAAGGTGCAACAGTAGGGCCAGAGACGGTTCTCTCTGAGTCAGCCATAATCCATGAAAAATCAGAAATTACCCATTCTATTCTATGGGAAAACAGCTATGTTGGAAAATCGTGCAGTCTTGGCGGGATGATTGGACACTGTCAGATTCAGGATCATTCAGCGCTCGCTGATATCAACGAAGAGACGGTTAATGCCTGGAGAGAGTATACAAAAAGAGATTCTTAACTCTTTTCTTTTCAAACATTGAAGAAAAAAATAAAATAATGTGGAATTTCTTTTTTAAAAATGCTATTATAGTTAAGTCTGATTTAGTATAAGTTTTTTAGTTTGGAGGGAAATCAACATGCGCGTTAATCTTACACTAGCTTGCACAGAGTGCGGCGAACGTAATTACATTTCTAAAAAGAACAAACGTAATAACCCGGATCGCATGGAGCTTAAAAAATATTGCTCTAGAGAGAAAAAGGTTACTTTACACCGCGAAACAAAGTAAGCAGCAGGAATTTATTTCCTTGCTGTTTTTTTTATACCTATTCATTAATTTTTAAAGGGAGCGCTTTGGAATGCTGAAGACAAATCTTAGAAATGATGTGAAACGCAGGCTTAATTCTTTAGAAAACGATACATACGATAAGAATTGTGAACGTATAAATAAAAGACTTTTTGCTCAGCCGTACTGGCTGAAGTGCGAAACAATTGCCATCACCATTTCAAATGGCAGAGAAGTAGATACTGCCATGATTATAAAGGAGGCCTTGAGGCTGAACAAAAGAGTGGCCATACCTAAATGTTATCCCGATCAAAAAATAATGGAATTTCGCACCTTTCAGACGACTGATCAGCTAGAGACCGTTTATTTTGGGCTGAAAGAGCCTGTTGTTTCAAAAACAGCCTTTGTGCCGGCTGGTGAGATTGACCTTCTTATCGTCCCGGGAATATGCTTTGACAGAAAAGGCTACAGAATAGGGTATGGAGGCGGTTATTACGACAGATATATGACTCAGTACAGGGGTTTTTCTGTTTCACTCG
The DNA here is from genome assembly GCF_009674765.1 of Metabacillus idriensis. Classification (GTDB taxonomy): domain Bacteria; phylum Bacillota; class Bacilli; order Bacillales; family Bacillaceae; genus Bacillus_P; species Bacillus_P idriensis. The sequence goes on from NZ_WKKF01000007.1 coordinate 145,267, forward strand.
CATTTGAGGCACAGTTGGTCTCTGCTGTTCCTGCTGAAGCGCACGATCTGCCTGTTAATCAAATTTTGACGGAAAACGAGGTGATTGTTGCCAGTGGCTGATCACTTATTTGCCATTCTTTTTATTCTTTTTATTTCTATCGCTGGACTTAAGCTGAAGTCGTTAACCATAAGCGGAGCCATCGCAGCGGGTTTCATTGGAATATCCATTTATGCAGGTTTTGGCTTTTCAGGATTAGTGGTGCTCGGAATTTTCTTTGGAAGTTCTAGTTTCTGGAGCAAATTTAAGCGTGATCGCAAAATGAGTACATCCGAACTGCTGGTGAAAGGAGATCAGAGAGACGCAGCTCAAGTGCTGGCAAATGGAGGTGTTTCTGCATTAATCAGTATTGTTCATGCACTTATGCCTTTTGAGGGCAGTTTCGCCGTATACAGCGCGTCTGTCGCTGCTGCAAATGCGGATACTTGGGCATCTGAAATTGGGACACTCAGCAAAAAAATGCCAAGAATGATTTTCACTTTGAAAAAGGTAAAGAAAGGAACATCAGGAGCAGTAAGTCCCCTCGGCACTGGTGCAGCGTTTGCGGGCGCTTGGTTAATAGGAATTACAGCTTATGCCGTTTTTCCAGTGCATGAAATGGATTTACTTCTTATTGTTCTTTTCGGATTCACAGGCAATCTGATTGACACGGTGCTCGGCGCTTCTGTTCAAGTGTATTATCAATGTCCAGTCTGCGGATTAAATACAGAACGATATGAGCATTGTCAGGAACGCAGCATGAAGATTAGAGGCTTTTTAAATAATGATGCTGTTAATTTCATAGCCATTTTTACGGCTGCATTTCTAGCATTACTTGTATACTGAAAGAAAATATGGATAAAAAATGGGATAGCGGCAAAAAGTATCACTAGGAGGGATGAAGATGCGAAAATTGAATTCAGTACTTCTTATGGTCCTTGGTATTCTTGCGTTTTACCAATACCGCTACCGTCTGATGAATGTCGTGCTCAGTCAGCCGAATATACGGCACTTTTTCATTCAGCTTTCCATGAGAATTCCTTTTATCAGGGAAAAATTTATGTTCCGTGCGTTTCATTAATGCTCACCTGTTGACAAACAGGTGTTTTTTTCATTATTTAATAGTTGGCGTCTTGCATCAAAAAACTGTTCTTTTTATAGAAAGAAAGTACTATTCTTTAACAAGATTCCGATAAGTTGATATAATATTTTTAAAAAGTTCGGAGAGAAGAATATGGGAATAAGCGGGGATAATCTTTTTTGGAAGTTAACCCATGAAGCTGTGACGAGACACGATTATCAGATAATCCGTTTATCAGAAGATGAACAGGAAGTATTGCTTGGACCATATAAAAATAAGGAGTTTCAAATTGTACGTTTCATTAGGATGGATCTTGATTGGGGAAGAGAGCTTCACCAGGATATTGAAAGGACTGCCGGACACATTGACCGGATACGCAAACAATCATGGAAGCATCCAATCCAATTATTAAACGTTTATATTTCAACATATCCGCCAGTGGATGAGTGGGAGTTTCGTATTGATAAACCGCATCAGGAAGGACAAACGACTATAAAATCAATTGTTGTTCATAAAGACAATGAAGCAGAAATGGTCTTTTACCTTGCACAATTGCTTGGAGTGAGCCTGTCCTCAGATAATTCACTTGATCCGAATGAAACTGCAAGGCTCAGAAGCGAGGCAATTACTTACTCAAATCGCAGAATAAAGGAAGAAAGACAGATTTTCAATTTTGGAAAACCAATCTTTACCTATTTATTTACTGCGCTGCAAATCTTAATGTTTATCCTTTTAGAAGCTGCAGGAGGAAGTCAAAACACGCAAGTATTAATTCAGTTTGGCGCTAAATACAATCCCTCGATTATAAACGGTGAATGGTGGCGTTTCTTTACTCCGATTATTCTCCATATTGGGATGCTGCATCTTCTGATGAATACGCTGGCCTTGATTTATATTGGCAGTGCGGTTGAGAGGATGTACGGATCTGTAAAATTTTTGTTTATTTATTTATTTGCTGGCGCAGCAGGGACGCTAGCAAGTTTTGCTTTAAGTCCCTCGATATCAGCAGGAGCTTCAGGAGCTATTTTTGGCTGTTTCGGTGCTTTGCTTTATTTAGGAATAATCAAACCAAACTTGTTTTTCAGAACAATCGGCTCAAATTTAATATTTATTATCGTGCTTAATCTCCTATTTGGCTTCGCTGTCCCTAATATTGATAATGCAGGGCATATTGGAGGCTTGCTGGGAGGGTTTTTGGCTGCACTGACCGTTCAGCTCCCTAAACAAAACAAATGGGGACTGAGACTGCTTGGAGCTTTCCTGTCCATTCTATTAATAGCCGGTGCATATATATACGGAATTCACTTTGCTTGGATTATTTGAGGACAGGAGACTGTTCTTTTTTTTAGGGTATATTCGCATAGATTGTTGTTTTTCATGATAAATGTTGTCCGTTCCTTTCCGCTCCAGGAACTTGCTTTCCGCAGGGAGCATGGGAGCCTCCTGATATGAACGAAACTGTCAAGGCTCCCACTCTAAATTGGTAATTGTCTTATTTTTGGGTAACTTTAAGAAGAGA
>NZ_WKKF01000008.1 GCF_009674765.1 Metabacillus idriensis
CCGTTAATTGGTGCGGTTGATCTTTACCGAACGAATATTCTCGAGGAAAAAGTTTTAATAGAGATTGGAAAAACACGGATTCAAACATTGATTATGGACTTTTCTGGAATTATGAAAATGGAGCCGGAAGTAATTGATCATTTAATGAGGATTATTGACGGCACTTCATTAATGGGATGTGACACTGTGATTACCGGGTTAAGAGCAGAAGTGGTTAAAAATATGATTAGCTTGGGAATGAGATTAAATGAAAAAGCACAAACATTGGGAACTTTACAACAAGCATTGAATAAATACTTATTAAGTTAAACACGGAGACTTTTAGAGAGGGTTGCTTTGCCGACTCTTTTTCTAATGCTTTAACTCTTGTTTCGAACATTTTCTTCCTGTAATCAGTATTTGATGATAAAACCCCATTAATTTCATCTATCATTGTATTCACAATCAGTTGCTAATCAATCTATATAGCACTAGATATTTGAACTATTCGATAAAGAAGAGCGTTAATCCTTCTTAGGTTAACGCCCTCGATTATTGAATAAGGTGTTTGTTAGATTTTGCTCAATATGATGGAGTATATATTCTGTCCGTATCGGAATCAATTAATAAATCCACTTGTATATCTTCCTCAAAAGAGATAATGTCAAATTTATTTACTCTGCAAAAGATGCTAGTCAGATCACGATCATCAGCAGCCTATTCTTTTCTTCTTAGCCTACATATGTTAATTGTTTGTTGTAGCGATACACTTTGTCGATTGTCCCTCCACCAAGGCATTCTTCTCCTTGATAGAAGACGACTGCTTGTCCAGGCGTTACGGCGCGAATTGGTTCGTGGAAAGTAACTTTCACTTTGGAGTCCTCCAACAGTTCTACCGTCACTTTATTGTCCTTTTGGCGATAGCGGAATTTTGCAGTACATTCAAATGTATTAAGTGTCAACTCCTTTGAGACCCAGCTTATATTATCGGCAATGATGCTGTCTGAATAAAGCATTTCATGATGGAATCCTTGCCCAACATATAATACATTCCTTTCAATATCCTTTCCAATTACAAACCAAGGATCGCCGTTTCCCCCAACCCCCAATCCATGCCTCTGCCCGATTGTATAGTACATTAATCCATCATGAAGTCCGACAACTTTGCCGTCGAATGTTTCCATATTCCCCTTTTGAGCAGGCAAATAACCACTTAAGAACTCTTTGAAATTTCGTTCACCAATAAAGCAAATGCCTGTGCTGTCCTTTTTGGATGCTGTAGCCAAATTAGCTTTGGCAGCTAATTCCCTTACTTTTGGTTTTTCCATATCGCCTATCGGGAATATTACCTTACTTAACTGCTCCTCTGTTAATTGATTAAGGAAATAAGTCTGATCCTTATTTTCATCGTTCCCTCTTAACATGTGAACTTTCCCGTTTTCCCTGATCACTCGTGCATAATGTCCTGTAGCCACATAATCAGCTCCAAGACTCATGGCATGATCTAAAAATGCCTTGAATTTGATTTCCTTATTGCAGATCACATCAGGATTTGGCGTTCTTCCCGCCTTATATTCTGCCAGGAAGTGGGTGAATACCTTATCCCAATACTCCCTTTCAAAATTCACGGCATAATAGGGAATTCCCAGTTGATTGCAGACGCGGATAACGTCCTCGTAGTCTTCAGTAGCCGTACAAACGCCATTTTCGTCTGTATCGTCCCAGTTTTTCATGAATATTCCAATTACATCATATCCTTGCTCTTTTAGAAGTAGTGCCGCAACAGAAGAATCGACTCCTCCTGACATTCCCACAATTACACGTGTATCTTTAGGTGCTTTTTCCATTTCTTCTCCCTGTCTTTCCATACTTATCTATCTGTTTAATAAATTTATTTATACACCTGTTTTGGCAAGTTCCTTTTCATCCCATGAAAATAGCCCGAACAGCGTACTTTGTAGCATTATAGACGGTACTTGTTTTTGAAACTTCAAGTCCAGCAGCCGAAGCAATATTAATAATATGGCCTGTTGAGCGGCTCAGCATAGATGGCAATACAGCATGAATGCCATAAAGCACACCTTTTATATTTACATCAATCATATGCTCCCTCCACGGCTAATTCCTTAGCAATAGCAGCCCCTATTCCAGTGCTGGTACATTGATGATCTCTGTTTCTCCTTGTAGTCTGTTCATGACAATTTCGTCCTTTTAATTTTAACTTTTTCATTTAATAAATTGTTCTGCGATTAATCGATATGATTGATGCTTATCCTTTGATGAATAAGTGATAGTTACAATCATGATTTCATCTGCTAATACATGAGATTGAATTTCTAATATTTTACTTTTCACTTCATTAGGTGTACCTATAATCATTTTCTTTTTTATTCTTTCAATAGACTTTTGATTACGTAGATTTGATAGAATTTTTTTTGCCTCATCAACAGAAGGAACTCCTTTGTTTCCTTCCATACTCTCATTACTCTCATTTTGTAGTTCCCAAACAATTGAACTTAAAGCAATTTCTTCTGCTTTTTGAGTAGTTTCTGCACATATTACTGATAAAGCCATAATGACGTATGGTTTTTGGCCTTTTTTTCTTGGTTGAAATGACTGACGATATTGTTGGACGATTTCTGCTCCGTTTTCATCACTCATAAATTGTCCGAAACTATATGCTAAACCGTTTTCCGCCGCAAAATTCCCACTTTTTCTACTTGTACCTAACATCCATAGATCAGGACTAATTTGCGGTAACGGAGAAGCCTCTAATACAGTCCCTTCATTATCTATATATTTAATTAATTCATTTACTAAATCAGGCATTTTATAGACATGTTGCAAATAGTTATCCGATAATGCATTTGTTGCTTCAGCAGGACCACCCGGTGCCCTTCCAATCCCTACATCAATTCGATTAGGAAATAGAGTGGATAACATGTGATAGGTTTCTGCTACTTTATACGGCTTATAGTATGGCAATAAAACTGCTCCAGAGCCAATTCGTATATTTTTTGTATTTGCCCCAATATACCCTAACATTACCTCGGGCGCGGAGCATGCAAGCCCTGGCATTGCATGATGTTCTGCAATCCAATAACGTGAATATCCTAATGTCTCCCCTATGCGTGCGAGATTCATTGATTCCTGTAATGCTTCACTTGCCGTTTGATTAGTTGAAATGGGAGACTGATCTAAAATGCTTAATTTCATAAGATGAAAATCCCCTTTTCTATTATTCTGCTTCTTTCAAAGTCAGTTTATATTCACCAATTTGCCCTTTTTCGTATAGATTCGTAATTGATGTTGAATATTCTTGAATCGTACCGCGGAACTCAAGATGTCTCTCGGGTACGATTACATCAAATGTTCCTTTGTATAATAACGTTGCTATGTCATGGTAGCCGTCACTTGTAACATAAAAAGTTAACGATATCTGAGTTTTACCTTCTATCTTTTTTTCATCATATTGTGTGATTTTAATTTTAGTATCATTTAGCTGGATTTCTGTAACCATTTCATCATCGTCCCTTTCTAATAGATAACACATTCCTTATACATTTAACGTACTCTAACTTAGAAATGACGCCGTATGATATGATTTTTCTAGAATACGTGACGAACGTAAACTTTCTCTACGTTCGTTACAACCATGTATAAAGTTAATCAACCGTTAATACTCCCGTTAGCTGTATTTTCAAGAATGTAACCAACTTACTTGTAACCCGCGCTTTTATTGATTTTGGATTAGCGTAATCGATCAGGCATCATAATACTCAGGAAATCTACAATTCCATTCCCTATCATGAGTTCTTCTCTATCTTGGTCTACTATTACTCTTCTGATCTTATCTTCTTTTCCCTCCAGCACTTTACTTGTCCAATGAGGGTCAATGATGAGAGAGGCACCTACTGTCACTTTTTCAGCGTTTGTCAATTTATCCTCTGCATCCTGTTTAGTACGAATATCACCAACACCAATTAAAGGTACACGTCCATTTATTTTCTCATGAACATATTGCATAATAGATTTTTCTTTATAATCTTCAGATACAGTAACGGACTGAACGTCTATTATAAATTGCTTCTTTTAATTCCATTCCATAATTCTATTCTTTTTTTGTGATTGCTGAAAGTTACTTTCCCTTATAGAACTAATAAATAGGCGCTCGATTACGTTAATGCCGGAAATAGAGGAACTACTTCTTCCGCTAATTCTTGTATTACCTCTTCCGCAGGACGACGACTATATTTGTTATTTATAAACACATGGTTAACTCCTACTTCTTGTAATGCGTTTAGAAATTCGATTAAGAATTTATGACCACTTCTGAACCCTAAGTGAATAGATGTTGGCCCTTCATTCGGATCCTCAGTTAAATCAATATATAGCGATTGGGCAAATGGTTTAAATCCATCTGTTAATGAACGATAATCTCTAATGAGTCTCTCTTGTTGAGCTGGATTACGTGGATAACCAAGTATTCCATCACTATTTTCCGCAATCCATTCCATCGATTGCCCAGAAAACCCTGTTACAAATACTGGGATATAGCCTAAAACTGGTTTTGGCAGAAGATCTGTTCCTCCAGTCAGACTTACTCTACTAGAATTAATCGTTGGGAATGATTTTGCCCAAACTTCCTTCATCACATAAAAAGCTTCTTGATATAATGCAGTCCTTTTTTCTCGGTCAACGCCATAAGCGTTAAATTCAATCGGACGATCTCCCGTTGCAAGACCAAATAAAAGTCTTTCCCCTGAAATTTTGTCCAAGGATGCTGCTGATTTAGCAAGATTTAATGGATGTTGAAATGACGTTATCGCACTTGCTGTTCCTAAGGCAATTTTCTTTGTATGCGCTGCTATATGGCTAAGGAATACCCACGGATCATACATTTGTCCTACATCTCCGAATGAGGGATCATTTAATGGAACATCTCGGACAAATAGAGAAGCAAAATTGGCTTTTTCAGCAACAGTTGCTAGTTTGATTTGTTGTTCCAAATCCATTTCTGGAATGTTGCCTTGGTAGGCTTCAAGTGGAAAAAGCAAACCTAAAGTAAGTTTATTTTCTTGAAATGTTCTCGAATATCCATTATGTTTTTCAAATTTGTTCATGTTAATTATCTCCCTTTTCATCTCTTAGAATTTCAAAACAACGGATTGTATTGGATCAATAGGAAACAAAAGCGAATCCTTCATCCTTATTCTTATGGACACCATTTCTAAATTCGTCTAAATCTCTTCCTTACTATAATTATTAAATCAGCTCCTTAAATAAAGCTGAAATCATAGAAGCGTATATAATAAATTAATATATCGCGAATTAACGATTTATTTTAATAAAAAAATATATGACCTAACATATTTATATATTTTGAAATCTAGATATATAGAAATTAATTAAAGTGAATTGCTTCAAGCAATTCACTTTAATCCTCAAATCTCTTTCGCAATGTAATTGCTTATTTCCTTAATAACTTCTTCATTACGCTTATAGTATGTCCACTTACCCTTACGCGTTGCTTCGAGTAGCCCAGCCCGATGTAACATAGTAAGATATTGAGAAACCGTTGATTGTGTTACATTTAACTTATGATGCAGCTGTGATACGCATACACCCTCTTTCTCAAAGCTAACCCCTTCAGAAATAGGGAGGGTAAAATAGTTTTCAGGCTCTTTTAACCACTTCAAAATCTGCAAACGTTTTTCATTAGACAATGCTTTAAAGATTTCTATGATATCCATATGTTTATAATATCATCAATTTCCGATATGTCAATTTGTAATCTCCCCTATAAGGATATCAATCGAAGTTAATACCTACTACCAAGCATGTTAGTTATCTAAATATAGTCAGAATACTATTTACGGACCCAATCAATCTGACATAATTAAGAGCCTCCTTATACAGCGTTTGTCATTGTCATCCGGATTATGCCAAAGCATTCGCAGCAGTGAAAAATGCGGCAGATCAATAATCACTTTCTTGTTCAAATTTATTGATCTTCCACAATTGTGGCTTTTTAATATTGGTATTTCCTTAACGTTGTTGTATGTACGCCATTAGTTCATTTTGTAGTTCATTTTGCGTTTAGCTACTGATCATAAAGGTTTAGGCTGTGTACTATCGAGTACATGTTATATTTGAAAGGGTTATATCTTCAGAATATTATAAAAATAGTAAATGTACGAGTTTATTAACACATGAAACCAAAGTAAAAGTTCTTTTGCATCCACATTGTTCTAATCGTTCGCCAAGTTTTCGTGGTCAGTGGCAATAGGGGGTTGTTCCATCCAACCTTTATCTATTAAAAGATTCATACCATCTTCAGCGATTAAAGCCATTTCCATATTCATTCGAGCGTAATCAGCCGACAAGTCTCTTCTTTGACACATTGATAAAGCCTCCCCATAATAACCCAGTGCCGCAGATAGTAGTGTTGCTATATGGAAAAGCATAAGCTTATCAGAAAAGGGAGGTACGGTTGAATCGGTTACTTCTGATTCAAAAATGCTTGGTTTTTGGAGATTCTCCTCTTCTAACATTTCACCCAGTATATGAAAGTGTCTTTTACAAAGTTTTCGAGCACGTTCGAAATACTCTCGTACCTCTTTAGATTGGCATACTTGACTGAATCCTAACTCTAAAACCATTTTCACCATATTTTTTTGCATATTAAGATGTGCACCACTGATTTCGATTGCATTTATCGGTCTTCGCTTTCCGAACCAACCAGTTAAATAGCTTTGTTTCCTAATAAAATCAATCTTTTGTTTGTTATTTAATGTAGGCGGCTTACTAAGAATTCCCTTAGATAAAGCGACGGTAGTGACCCTATCATATAATTCCAACGTTTGAGAAGTACATTCAATAAGATATTTTCTGACATCTTCTCGAATACAAAGGCTTGTTGCACCAGCATATCTCGTCAAGCCGTGTATCGCCATAATTTGCAAATAAATAACCTTAAATGTATCCGTAAATAAACTAGGGGCGTTTACAGTTACATCTTCATCTGTGAAACCTATTGGAATCGGATAGTTTTCTTGTATTAACAATTGTTTCGTTCTTTCTATATGGGTTTCTGATAATTCTAAGGCAAATTGAAGTAGACCACGAGTATTTTCATCCTTAACATCATTTAAGAAATAACGAAAAACACTACGTGACATACTATCATTTACATATTGCGACCAGATGATGCCATATTCTGAGGCATTAATTTTTTCTTGGGGATTAACCTGATCCATTTTTTAAACCCTCCTAACTTTTACAGAAATAGGTTAACCATTAACAATAAATTATATTTGTTAAAAACTTCAGAGAAGATAATTTTTTTTACTTCCACATACGAATCGGCAACCATAAAAGGAAAAAGTATTGATATGTTTTAAAGGGTATAATAACTCTAGGGTTATTGTTTAGTAACACTAAATTCCAATGTGGAGGGATGTATTTTGAATACTTCATTTAAAGTCATAATGACAGCCAGCACTTGCTTTTTTAGTTTCTTTTATAACTAAATGCTCCGCTAGTTCAATAAAAAAGAAGACTGCCGCATCAAAAGGTCAGCCAGGTATTTAAAGAGAGACCCAATCTGATATTTTTATTTATTTTATGGCAGAAGGCCCGATTTTTTGTATTTATCAAATTGTACTTTTACGAACGGTTCAAAATACCGATTTTGATGTGGTTTTTGATTCCTCTCAGCTTCATCAAATCATAACCGATAATTCTTTAACACCTTTTCCGTTCCTTCTATCCACGGAACGTATTGATAAAACGGTTTTTGCTTTGATTAGCGGACAAGTAGCTGTTTTTAGTAATGGATCGGCTTATGCCGTCACGGGCCCCTCCATTTTATATATTTATAAGTCCCTTTTCTCTTTTTAACCATTCACATTAAACAAAAACTAACTAAATAGGGATAAAAAAACTGTATGAAATACATTCCACACAGTTTTTTTGAAATTCCTATTAGATTGTCAGCAACTCCAACAAGAGTCCTTTTTCAAAGTGAGTTTTCAAATAATATCCAATGGCATTTTCCTAGTAGGTTTAGGAAATACTTGATCAAGTCTATTGAGATCTTCTTCAGTAAACTCAATTGTTGCCGCTTCAGCATTTGCTAAAACATGTTCTTCTTGAACCGCTTTTGGAATGGCGATGACGTTATTCGAACGGATGGTCCAAGCGAGAGCAATTTGTAATGGTTGGACATTGTATTTGTCAGCAATATCATGAATAGTTGGATCATTTAAGAGCTGTTTTCTTAAAGAGCCTCCTTGGGCAAGGGGACTGTAGGCCATGATGGGCATTTTATGTTTACTCTGCCATGGTAAGAGATCGAAGTCAATTCCTCTTGATCCTAAGTGGTATAGTACTTGATTCGTCACGCTATTTTTTCCATTCTTAGTGTTCCATAGCTCTTCCATATCAGCTGTGTCAAAATTAGAGACGCCCCATCTTAAAATTTTCCCTTCTTTACGCAGTTTTTCCATTCCTTCAATTGTTTCCGCTAAAGGAACACGCCCTCTCCAGTGGAGAAGGTATAAATCTAAGTGGTCTGTTTCGAGTCGTTTTAAGCTGTTTTCACATGCTTTTGAAATCATATCTAAACCTGCATGATGGGGATACACTTTTGAGACTAAAAAGACTTCATTTCTGCGTCCTTTAATGGCCTCGCCAACTAAGCGTTCAGAATCGCCATTTCCGTACATTTCAGCAGTGTCAATAAGTGTCATGCCCAATTCTATACCGAGCTGCAAGGCTTTTATTTCTTTGTCTCTCACTTGGGGATTTTCCCCCATGTACCATGTTCCTTGTCCTAAACTAGGTAAAGAAGTGCCGTCAGGTAGGGTTACCACGTGTTTGGCTAATGCATTTTTAATTTCCGCTCTTTTCATTTCATCCATTAGGCTCGACCCTTTCTTTTATGTATTTGGGTTGAATATTAACGTCTCTTCGTATAAAGTACGCATATATTTAGAATTCCCGTAACCAACAAAGCCATTCTTTATTGCATGATATGTCCATTTCTGCTTCCGTCTGTGCAAAAAAACAAAGAAAGTGAGAATGACCTATAAGTGTCTGACACTTTGAGTTATCCTCACCCCTTCTATTCTAAATCAATTTATCAATCGACTTTGATATCAATGGATTAGATCAGATGAGCTCCTCCATCGATAAGAACCGATGTGCCAGTTGTAAACCCATTTTTCGCTAGGTAAACATAGGTTTCAGCTATATCTTTAGGTTGAGCAACACGTCCGACAGGTAATTGCTTAGCAATCCCATGGTACATATCTTGTCTTTGATCTTCTGGCATTCCGCCGTAAAGAGGAGTGTCAACGATACCAGGTGATACCACGTTTACTCTGATAGGTGCCAGGTCTACTGAAAGTCCTCGTACTAATCCATCGATTGCTGAATTAATGGAAGCTAGTGTCGTTGCACCTTGAGGAGGACGCACACCATATAAACCAGAAGTTAATGTTATAGAACTTTCATTATTCAAGTATGGAAGAGCAGCACGAACCGAAATATACTGCCCCCAGAACTTACTATCAAAAGCCTCTCTTACGGTTGCAACAGGAAGTTCGCTAAAGTGACCCATTGCGCCTTCACCTGCAGTAACCACTAGGTGATCAAATTTTCCAACCTTCTTGAAAAAGTCAGCAACTTTTGCCTCGCTGCGAAAGTCGATTTCATAGCCCTCTACGTTATCGCCAAACTTCACTTTTGCGTCAGATAATTTTGAAGCAGAACGGCTGGCAATAATGACTTGAGCGGATTCATAAATAAACGCCTTAGCAGCGGCTAAACCAATACCAGATGTACCTCCTAAAACAACCACTCTTTTTCCTTTTAATGACAACGTCATAACCTCCTTTATTCATATATTTGTTTAACCAACTTGCGGATTCTGATTAAAGAATCCGCAAGTTAGAAATATTTAAGTTTTTACATCACCATTTTTATTTAGCTAAAAGTTTTAGTGATTCACGATTGAATGCTGGAATATCTTTTGGTTCTCGACTTGTTACAATATTTTTGCTGATGACAACTTCTTCGTCTTTATAATTTGCACCAGCATTTTTCAAATCGTTGCGAATGGATTTAAAGCCAGTGATGTCGACACCATTTAAAAGGTCTGTATCGATTAACACTTGTGGTCCATGACAAATGGCAAAAACGGGTTTTTCATCTTGGATAAATGCTTTTGAAAATTCCCCAAAACGATCTTCTTCACGCAATAAATCGGGAGAGAATCCACCAGGGATAAACAGCGCATCAAAGTCTGCAGGATGAACTTCATCAATGGATTTATCAATTTTTACGGTTGTGCCTTTTTTACCAGTTACTTCGTTACCTGATTGTTTGTCAATCGTGATAACTTCGTGACCAGCTTCTTTAAAGGCTTGTGCTGGTTCTGTGTACTCCACATCTTCAAATAGGTTTGTTATAAGTGTAGCAATTTTTTTGCTCATGTTCATTAACCTCCTTAAAATCATAGATCGAAGTAAAAATATTCATTTCCGTCCCATGTTCAATTATCTTCATTAGAAGTTGATTTTATTCCCGTTATAAGCCGCAATATAGATTTTTTTCATATCCTCTACTGATACTTCTCTTGGATTCGATGGAGTACATGGATCTTCAACAGCTCCCGCTGCCATCTGGTTCAGATGTTTTTCGAATTCTGTTTTTTCAACACCAAATTCCTTTAGTGTTAATGGCAGATTCAAAGATTTATTTAAACCACGGAGGAGGTCTGTTAACGAATCAATCAATTCGTCATCTGTCGTTCCGTTTAAACCAAGCATCCTTGCGATATCAGCATATCTTGAGCTTTCAGCCTTTCTATTATAGTCAATAACATACGGCAGATAGAGGGCATTTGCTGTCCCGTGCGGAATTTTGAAAATCGCTCCGCTCTTATGAGCTAAGCTATGGACAATACCTAAAAACCCGTTTGAAAAGGCCATCCCGGCAATGGCCTGGGCATAATGCATTTCTGCTCTTGCGTTTTTATCACCCCCTGCTGATTTTTCAATATTGTTTACGACTTGCTTGATGGACTGCATCGCCAGCGGATCGGTAAAAGAGTTGTGCATGGTGGACACATACGCTTCAATACCATGTGTCAAGGCATCCATCCCTGTATAACCTACAATCGAAGCTGGCATAGAATACGCTAGCTCCGGATCAATAATCGCGATATCTGGCGTGATTTCATATCCAAAAACGGGATACTTTACTCCCTTATCATAGTCAGTAATAACGGAAAATGGTGATACATCTGTACCCGTACCGCTAGTAGTCGAAATGGCGATAAAGCGTGCTTTTTTCCTTAATGTTGGCAGCGCATTGGGAGCCTTGATTTGGTGAAACGGCAGATCCGGATTTTCATAAAAGATCCACATTAGCTTAGCTGCATCAATCGGAGATCCGCCGCCGGCAGAAATAATCCAATCGGGCTGAAATTCTTCCATTTTCTTGCCGCCGTTTTGAGCAGTTGTAATGGATGGATCGTTTTCAACGCCTTCGATTAGCTGGGTTTCAATACCAGCCTCATGTAAATAAGATTGGATTTTATCGAGATAACCTGATTCTTTAATTGATTGACCGCCAATAACAATGGTCGCTTTTTTCCCTTCAAGGGTTTTCAAAAATTCTAGGGATCCTTCCCCAAAATAAATATCTCTCGGAATCGTAAATCGGTTCATGTGTGTCAATTCTCCTTTTCTTCAGTTGTTTAGGGAAACCTCAACAACTTTAAGGTTCCCCTATTCATTTTTCTAAAATAGAATACGGCATACGTGTTTCCCAATTCCTTATAAGTTACTAATGAACATACTCAAGATCTCTCTCAACATTGGTATTTAAAATGTCTTCTGTTTTGATCTCGAGTAATTTCTCTAGGAATCTTAACGTTCCTAGTACTGCATGAATATCTCCCTCTGTTTGAACGTTTTCCATTTTCTTTTGAACAATCAGTTCATTGATAACTTGTTTGAAAGCATGGGTCTTTATAAGCCATTCTCCAACCAGTTCCTTTGTTGTGTCTCTCTCGACTTCATTTTTGACAGCAAATAAACTTTCTGTTTCTGTTTCTATGAGCGTTAAGGAACTGAAATCGGAATCCATACGGATACGAAAATAATTCTTTCTACTGTCATAATATCTTTTTTCCTTTAATAGAAAATACTCTATCCCTATTGTGATTTCATAAAAGAGTTCTGTCTCTGTAGGATAATGAAGATCTCTTACTTCTACACTTTTTACAACGTCTAAATAGGTCTCCAAACCATATTGGGTACTAATGATTTTTGCATCCATTACATTCATGATTTCACTCCCTTTTTCACTTTGCGGATTGTTTTGATATTTCGAGTAGTTTTTTTACTTAAATCCACTCAATATTAGGCTAATTGCTTTTTTCGACTTCATGTCCACCAAACTCGTTCCGAAGAGCAGCGACTACTTTCCCGGTAAAGGTGTCATGATCTAAGGAGCGATAGCGCATCAAAAGAGACATGGTAATCACAGGGATGGCCGCCTGCAAATCCAAAGCCGTTTCCACTGTCCACTTGCCTTCTCCTGAAGAATGCATGGTTCCTTTGATTTGTTCTAAGTTGGCATCTTTAGAAAATGCACGTTCTGTTAAGTCCATGAGCCATGAACGAATGACTGAGCCGTTATTCCATACTCTTGCCACTTTTTCATAGTCAAAATCAAACTCACTTTTCTCCAGTACTTCAAATCCTTCGCCAATCGCAGCCATCATCCCATACTCGATTCCGTTGTGGACCATTTTTAAGAAATGGCCGCCGCCTGCTGGACCCGCATATAAATATCCTTTTTCTACCGCTGTGTCTCGAAATATGGGTTCAACCATACTCCAAACTTCAGCATCCCCGCCGACCATGTAAGAAGCTCCGTTACGTGCGCCTTCCATCCCTCCGGAGGTACCGACATCCATAAAATGTATACCTGATTCCTTTAGCTGCTCGTAACGGCGAATGGAGTCCTTATAATGAGAATTACCAGCTTCGATTACGATATCGCCTTGACTCAAGTATGGAGTGATCTCACTTATTACTGAATCGACAACAGCGTGTGGAACCATGATCCAGATAATTCTGGGGGCTTCTAAAATGTTAATAAGCTCCTTAATACTCGATGTTTCTATAGCACCATACCTGCTGATTTCTTCTCTGGCATTGACATTTAAATCAAAGGCGGCTATTTCATAGTTGTGGTCAATTAGATTTTTCCCTAAGTTTAACCCCATTTTCCCTAACCCGATTAATCCAATTTGCATCCTCTTGTCCTCCTGAACAATTCGTGTTGTTATCCTATTTTTAATGCGTTTTTTGATTGATCTTTTGAAACCATCTCATACTTAGACACTTGATATTCCCACCAATAAAACCCGTCCTCTTTTAAAAGTTCATCCGAAGCATCCGGACCCATCAAACCTGAACGATAGAAATGCAAGGGGACTGTGTTTTCCTCAAACGCTTCTAAAACTGGCTGCACCCATTTCCATGATAATTCCACTTCATTCCAGTGGGCAAAGAATGTCGAGTCACCGCGTAATGCATCAAAGATTAAGAGTTCATAAGCTTCGGGTATGTCTTTTGCTCCTGCCCTGAAATCAATTGAAACAGGCTCAATTTCTCCATTTTTTAGCGGATTCTTACTATTCAATTGCACCGATATCCCTTCATTGGGATTGATATTGACAATAAAAAGATTTGGTTCCGTTTGTTGATCGGATCCATACAATTCATTAACTGGATTTTTGAACTCAATGATGATACGTGTTGACTTTTCTTTCATTCTCTTTCCTGTACGGATATAGAAAGGAACTCCTCTCCAAAAATCGTTATCGATCCATAAACGTGCGGCAACAAATGTATCGTTAACAGAGGAAGAATCAACCCCAGGTTCCTCCCTGTATCCAACCACTGGCTCATGATTCGTTTCTCCGTCACCATATTGGCCACGGACAACTTGAGTACCGACATCCTCTTTCTGCAAAGGCCGCAATGATTCCAATACCTTTCTTTTTTCATTCCGGATATCTGCTGCACTTATCGTTTTTGGTACATGCATGGCTGTCATCATCAAAAGTTGCAGCATATGATTCTGGAACATATCCCGGATGGCTCCAGCTTGATCATAATAGCCGGCTCTGTCTTCTACTCCAACCGTTTCACTAGCCGTTATTTGTACATTGGCTATGTGCCGATTATTCCATAAGGATTGAAGCACAGGATTGGCAAATGTCAATGCTTCGAGGTTTTGAACCATTTGTTTGCCAAGATAATGGTCTATCCGGTAAATTTCCTCTTCGCTAAAAGATTCACTTAGTCTTTGATTTAATTCTTGGGCAGAAGCCATATCATGTCCAAACGGCTTTTCAATAATCAGGCGTTTCCATCCATTGGTCGTTCCCAAGCCGCTTTCTTTAATATTGGAGGCAATTACATCGAAAAACTGGGGTGCAACAGACAGATAGAATAATCGATTTTCATGAATGTTTAACTCCCGTTCACGCCTCTGAACCAATGTAAGCAGTTCTTGATATCCCTCCACATTCGTTACATCTAATTGGCTGTAACGAAACGCTTCGATAAATTCTTTTAATTTAGCTTTATCTTCGATAAAACGTCTAGAAAATGTTCTTATTGAATGTTCTACATTTGTTTGAAATGTACCATCCGATAGTTCTCTCCTGCCTAAACCAATAATCGAAAATGACTTGGGCATCTTTTGATCTAAAAACAAATTAAAAAGGGCCGGATAAATTTTTCTTTTTGCTAAATCGCCCGTTGCTCCAAACAAAACAAAGGTCATAGAATCCACTTTCATTCCTCCCATTCTTCAAAACATTTTTCAATAGAAAAATGTAGGTACCCACCCTAATAATGGATAATTGTTGGTTATGACAACCAAATAATCCACATCAAATTTTTTGCGAATTAAATTATTGTAGACTTTCGCTATTCTATATTTGCTTTATAAACTTATTTTTTTCTCCCAGCTTGCACCATGAAAATGAATTTTCGGAAATGGTCATAGCCACATTGAGGACATTTATCATTTGTAGTGATCGTTAAACATCTTTCGCAAACTTTTCGATGTTTTGCTTTTGTTCCTAACATAATCGTTTCATTCCTTTCTGTATTTATTAATTGACGATCTATATTAAATAAGGGTCTATACCTTCCAACCTAAAAACTGTATTTTATATTATTACAGTTTAGAAAAAAAATAAGATTTATCTTAAATCCGTTCTTATTTTCAAAATCCAAAGGAGAATCATTCATTTCCCCTCTTAAAAGGTCTTATGGTATATGTGCCTTTTCATCTTAACAATTATCGCTTCCAGAAAGATTGGTTGCGGCATAGATGTAAGTATAATATCTACAACAAATAATTAAAAGTACGAACTTTTTTATTACATAATGAACAAAACTATACTTAGTATTCTTTTTTACACTATTGGCAGTTATGAGATTTTCAATTAAAGGATTTAAAACAAAAAGATCACCGTTAATTTACGAGGATCTTTAAAATTGCCTTGGAGTCATTATTTAATTAATAGTTTTATCGACTCATGATAAATAAAGGAATATCTTTGGGTTCAAGACTTGTTGTGATATTTTTTCTTAATGCCGACCCTTTGACCCTGTCGTTTACACAGACATTTATCAAACCTTTGCGAATTGGTTTATAATAGGTAATATACACACTTTCTATTCTCTAGTATCAAACAGGATGCTAAATAATGTAAGTAAATATTACGATTTATTGTTAGAAGGGTTGGCTCTCGGAAATATAAGCGACCTATCTATACCAGATGTTTCACAAACATAGGATGCCTCCATAATAGCTGATGGATCTGCTGATAAAACGACACTTTTTAATTTGGAAAAAATAAACCTGTTCGTAATACAATAAATAACCTTCTTTCTTTCCCCTAAAAAACCGCCTTCTCCATATAAAAATGTGATGCTGATATTTAAATAATTGATAATACTATCTCCGACTTCATCCGGTTTTTCTGAAATGATCATGACAGATTTCCCACGATTTAATCCATCTAAAACATAATTAATCATTTTTGTCACTATATAAAAAACCGCCAGAGATAGCATGGCTTGTTCCAATGAATAGATAAACGCTGCAATCGTAAATATGAAAGCATTCACTGATAATAAAAATGAGGCAATCGGAAATCGATAGTGTTGGTTAAACCAAATCGCCAGCATTTCAGTGCCATCTATTGCACCGCCAAACTTTACAACGATACCAATCCCAACTCCTAAGATTAGTCCACCGTATAAAACAATTAATACTTCAGATTGAGTAATAGGAGGAATCGATTTAAATAGTACTAAACCAACGGTAGTAATGATATTTGCATATAGAGTTCTAATGACAAAGGTTTTACCCACTTCTTTAGCTGTAAAAATTAAGATAGGAATATTTAAGCCCAAAAATACTACATAAATTGGTATTCCCCATAAAGCATTGGCCATAATCGATAACGCTGTTACACCACCATCTACTAGCCCGTTTGGTGCTAACATCGTTTCTAATCCAATAGCAACGAATGACGCCCCAAAAGTTAAAAAAACATACTCTACAAACTTTTTCATCATCTCACCTTTAAATATGTCTTATTATTGATTCCTTGCTATAAAACAGTTCAGCTAAAATCCTTTACAACACAGGAATATTATTTACCTTTTTCCAGATTGTACTCCTTTATTTCCTTTATGCACTGGATCTTGTAAATAAAAAGACCACAAGTCTTGACTTATTAAAAGTCTACTTGTGGCGGTTACAGCAGGCTAATCCTAATATGCAGACGACTCAATATTTAGCAGAAATCTTAAAAGAGCTTTATCATTCATCTGACTTAATCGCTTATGAAGAAGCTGAAAAACTCGTCAACTGGATAATAACCGACCTTTTCTCGTAAGAAGGTCGGTTTATCTACATGATTAATTTTTGGAATTATCTATTTTAGTTTGATTGAGAGTTTGCATTTACAATTTGTGTAAGTGCCTCTTTGATTGGAGTAACTGGGCGACCAAGAACTTTTTCAAAATCATTGCTTTCAATTTCAAGTGAACCATTTCGAATGCTTTCTTGAATTCCTACTACAATCGGAATGACAAATTCAGGTAAACCTAAGCCTTTCATTATTTCGGCATATTCTTCGTCACCAACTTGTTGTACAGGTATTTCTTTGCCTAATACAGCACCAATAGCCTTCACTAATTCTTCTTGAGTTAAAAGAGGGCCAGAAAGTTCATAAACTGTATTTTCGTTCCCTTCACCTAAAAGAACTGCTGCCGCTGCATCTGCATAATCTTGTTGTAGTGCCCAGCCAACTTTACCAGCTCCAGCAGAAGTTACCCATGGAGCTCCTGCCATAGCACCTTGAATGCTACCAATTTCGTTTTCCAAATACCAATTATTACGCAAGAAAGAATATGGGATACCCGTCTTCAAGATGGCTGCTTCTGTCGCAACATGAGGAGGAGCCATTAAATTTTTGCTTTCTGTTGCATTTGCGATACTCGTGTATGCAATAAATTTTATCCCTGCACGTTCAGCTGCTTGCACTGCATTTGTATGTTGACGAATTCTTGTATCATTATCACCATCTGCAGAAATAATTAATAAACGATCAATCCCTTTAAAAGCATCATCTAATGTTTCTGGATGGTCAAAATCACCTTTTCGAACCTCTACTCCACGAGCTCGAAGTCCTTCTGCTTTCTCAGGATCTCGAACACTCACCGCCAGCTCACTCGCAGGTATGGATGTTAATAATGACTCCACAACCTTAGATCCTAATTTTCCAGTTGCTCCTGTAACTAATATTTTCATTTATATTCCTCCAGTTTGATTTCACTTGTAACAAATTTGATTACATGTATTTATTTTAGTTACATGTAATCGTTTTGTCAACAGGTAAGATTCCATATATTATTTTGTTCGAAATTTGGTATAATAAACTTGTAATCAAATTAATTACACTTATAAATTAGTAAACAGATTTGTTCCAAAGGTGGTGACTGAATATGTCCATCAGCAGCAGATTCGCTGTCGGCATTCATATATTAGCTTTAATTGAATTAAATAAAGAAGGGATAACGTCTTCTGAATTTTTAGCATCCAGTGTGAACACAAACTCAGCAGTGATCAGAAAACTCATGGGAATGTTAAAAAATGCTGGTTTAATAGAGGTAAAACCAGGTGTTGCAGGGGCTAAACTCTCAAAAGAATTATATGATATTACACTGTTTGACGTTTATAAAGCAGTGAATGTAGTACAGGAAAAAGAGCTATTTAGCATCCATGAAAACCCAAATCCAAAATGTCCTGTAGGTAGGAACATCCAGAATACAATCGAACCATTGTTCACATCAGCTCAGTTAGCTATGGAGAAGATGTTGAGGAGCGTAACACTAGAGGATGTTGTGAAGGATATTGCTACGAATGAGAATAACTAGTAAAAAGGCATTCCAAAAATGGGATGTCTTTTTTAGCCGAGATTTTGACCTGGATTTGAGCAAGAATACCTGAAATATTCCCCACATCCCCCTAGCCAAGTATCCATGTATCACTCTTTGATATATGTTAAACTTCAACTAATACTTATTTTAGTACAATATAAAGCCCCACAAATAGCAGTGAAAAAACCGCCAGAAATTGATCCCTGACGGCCTTCGATGTGAAAAATTAATTTGTTTTTACAGGCGATTTTTCAAGATTCACCCACTGACCTTTTTCAGCTGATTCAAGAATCGCATCACTAATAACCGCAATTCGATATCCATCGTCAAAGTTAGGAGAAACTGTTGTGTCTTCCACAATAGATTTAATAAAGTCATACGCTTCAATAATTTTTGTTTCACCATATCCAATTCCTAATGCAGGAATTGGCCATAAGCCCTCACCGTATGGATGAGCTGGTCCAGTGTAAACGGTTCTGAAGCCTTTTGCATCTCCTGGATCGTCTGAGAAGCATACTTGAAGCTCATCACGACGCTCATAGTTAAAATAGATTGAGCCCTTATCCCCGTGAATTTCAAATGTCAGGAAGTTATTGCGTCCCCATGCATTACGAGTTGCTTCTATGCTTCCAACTGCACCATTTTCAAATTTGACTAATGTTGTGATTTCATCATCTACGTCTACTTTACCTTTAGGAACATCTCCTGCACTTTTTACAGTTCCTAATTTGTCTGCGCCGCCTGATTGAACTGGTCTTTCTGGGATCCACGTTTTTGATACGGCATTGACATCTGTAATTTCCCCAACTAAGTAGCGGGCAAAATCAATAACATGTGTACCAATGTCACCTAGTGCACCTGATCCGGCAATTTCCTTTTGGAAGCGCCATGATAATGGTGAGTTAGGATCTGCAGACCAATCTTGAAGATATGTTCCACGGAAGTTTAAAATGTTTCCGATTCTACCTTCTTCAATATATTTTTTCGCAAGTGCAACAGCTGGTGTTCTTCTGTAGTTAAAAGCAACCATATGCTTTACACCTGCCGCTTCTACTGCATCTAACATTGTTTTTGTTTCGGCAGCATCTCTAGCTAAGGGTTTTTCACAGATTACATGTTTACCAGCTTTTGCTGCAGCAATGGCAATTTCAGCATGTGAATTATTTGGTGTCACTATATCAATAATGTCGATCTCTGGATTTTCTACTACCTCTCTCCAGTTAGATGAAAAGTTATCAAAACCTAATTTTGCTGCTGCTTCTTTTGCAATTTCATCTGTCACGTCAACAAGCGTGTGACGATGTGGGACAGCAGGTGCCGGCCAAAAAAACATTGGCATTCCTGCGTAAGCAAGAGCATGTGCCTTCCCCATAAATCCTCCGCCAATCATTCCTACGTTTAATTTTTTCATATTTATTCCCTCCAATTATTTTGTCTTCTATTATTTTATTTTGCAGCTTCTTGGATCGTATCGGGAGCTTCTTTTGAATAAACAAGTTTCCAAGAATCTAATACATTATCCGGTGTTACTTTTAATGCTGGAACTGCTACATATGCAGGTGCTTCTTTTCCAAGCAAACTATATCCAGCTAAGATCGCTTCTGAGATTCCTTGATCATATGGAAGCTGTGCGCCTAAGCCTTTAATCATTCCATCTGATGCAATATCAATGGCAACTGTTGTTCCTAAGTCAATTGTTGTGATTACTAGGTCATTTCTTCCAGCTGTACGTGCTGCAGCTAATGCCCCTTCAGCAGGAACATCCCAAACGACAAACATACCATCAAGATTTGGGTTCTTTGTTAACATACCTGATGCGACTTTTTCTCCATCATTAGGTGCCACAATTCCCCCACGTTCCACAATTTTAATATCTGGATATTTTTCTGTTATTGTTTTCTCAAATGCTTCAACACGTTGTTTTGTTACAAAGTAATCTGCATCATGATAAATAACCCCAATGTTACCCTTCCCGCCTAATTCTTCTGCCATTATTTCGGCTGCTTGTACCCCATTACCATAGTTATCAGCGGATACAACGCTTACATAATCCTTACCAGCTTCTAAATTATTTGGCTTATTATCCATAAATACGACTTTTACTCCCGCATCTGCTGCTTTCTTAAATGCCGATGCTGTAGACACAGGGTCAACAGGGATTCCAACGATGATATCTGGATCTTTAGCTAATACTGTTTCAATATCAGATACTTGTTTTTCTGCTTTGAATTGCGCGTCTGTTACTGCTACTACTTCAATTCCCATTCTGGCAAATGTAGCTTTCAATCCTTCAATTTGTGCTGTAGCCCAGTCATTTCCAGCATAGTGCATGACAATGGCTGCTTTAAAATTACCTTCTATAATCTTTTGAACTTCCTCTTCTGTTAACTCCAATGTTTTTGCCGACACAGCCGCCTCTCCATCAGGACCTTTACTTAAGATTTCTTGATCAGGAATTTCCTGGTTAATGACAATAGGACCAGATGCTTCTGTTGCGACTTCTTCTGTTGAACCTTGATCTTGATCACTTGTTTCAGAGGTAGTAGAACTTCCTTGGCTGCATCCTGCAAGAAATAGCATTGTTGCTAACGAAACCATTGTTAAAATAGAAAATAACTTTTTCATATTTGAGCCCCCTAGTTTTGGACAACCCTTATATTGATTTAATAGATTCAAATTTTGTAAGGTAATTACGGCTAATTTCTGCTCCAGCTTTTGGATCATAGTAACTATCAAGCTCAACTGTTAGCCAACCATCATATTGAGCTTCTTCTAACACTCTTACCATTTCATCGAATTCTTGGGTTCCTTCACCTAATGGTAAAAACTCTCCATTTTGAAAATCCTTAAAATGAACATATTGAATACGATCAATATATTTTTTAATGACGTCTACCGGATCCCCCCCACCTGCTTCAATGTGTGCAGTGTCAGGACATAAGTTAATGACAGTTAATGGCATTAATTTATCTAATTGTTCAGGTGACTGAACACAAGTACCTAAGTGTGGATGGTAGCTTGCAATAAGGCCATATTTTTCAGCAATATGACTGACCTTATTTAATGCTTCACCTAAATCTCTGTAATCGCTCTCTAAAATACCTTTAGCTCTAACGGCTCCTCCACCAACAACTAGGTGTTCTGCTCCTAGAGTAGATGCTAGAGCAGCAACTTCCTCAATTTTCACTAATTCATCTTCTAAAATGTCCGGAAAGATAAAGTTCCCACCAGTATAAACTCCGATAAAGTCTAACGAATGTTTTTCAATCAGTCTTTTAAACTCTTCTTCTTTCCCTTTATATTGCATCAGATTTCCATCAAAAAGCTCAAAGCCCTGATAGCCTGCTGTAGCAATATCTTTCAACGCGGCCTCCGTTGAGCCATTTGCAAGATAGTATGCATCTTTTACTGACGTTACACCTGCAGGATGGCCAACTACGCCTCCCCAAGTGTTCGTTTGGTAGCCAAATTTCATCATGTTCCTCCTAATTCAAATGATTATATTGAACAATACTTACCTCTCTAAAGGGCTGAATAATGCAACTGTAGGCTTACGGTGGATTCTAACCATTATAGAATCCACCACCTTAGTTCTTAGTAGATTTCAGATATCTTTTGTTTTAAGAATTCAATTGATGTTTTTGCATACCAATCTGGTTCTGACTGTCTAGAATGGAAACCAACTTCCATTGAAAGATATCCATCATAATTAATGTCCTTTAATGCTTTTAACACAGCATCGAAGTCACATCTTCCTTGTCCTGGAGGAAGTCGATCATTGTCCGAAATATGAACATGGTGTAATTTTTCCTTCATGCGATAAACATAGTCACTAGGCACTTCATTACGATAAAGTGCATGGAATGTATCAAACATTACTTTCACATTATCCATTTCTGATTCCTCGGCTAAAAGAAGTGCATCATCAGCAGTTTCTATTAAATTACTATCAGCAGGAGTAGGTTCAACAACTAACGTTATGCCAAGATCTTTTGCATAATTTGCAACTTCTTTTAAACCTTTTAAGCTATAATTCCAAGCATCCTGCTGTGATGTCCCAAATGGTACCCATCCGGCAATCCACATAACAGTTGGACATTCCCAATCATGTGCTAATCTAACAACATCTTTATAATGCTGAATCGTAAATTCTCTTTCCTCTTTAATTGGTGAGCTTGGATTCATACCAGGTCCACCACCTGGAGCTGGTAGCATAGCTGAAACTTTTAAGTTCTTTTCTTTTAATAGATTAAATATTTCTTGTCTTCTCTCTGGTGATAAATAATCTGGCCAAGCATGAGGACTTGCGCAGCCAATTTCAATTGCATCGTATCCAAATGATGATAAACGATTTATTACTTCCTCTAGTGGATAAGATGGTACCCAAGCGGGAAAACTACTATAAACCCATGTATTGAAAGAAATGCCCTTTAACATCCATCATCAACTCCTATTTATTAGAGAATAGTAGGGTCCTGAAAAGAAATGTCAGTAACCCTCTTCTCTGTTTTCACCAAACAAACACAGCTTTTTCTGTTTTTCTTTCATCGAACATACGGAATGCATTTGCTGCTTCTTCAAGCTTGAACGTATGTGTGACTAGTTTTTCAACAGGTAGATTTTTTCTCACAATAAATTCTGTAATTTCATCAAATTCTTGAATTGGGAAATACCATGAACCCATAACAGTAATTTGCTTTCGAATTAATTGCTGGCTTGGTTTAATGGTTGTTTCTTTACTTTCACCGATGAACGCTACTCTTCCATGAGTCTTCACACAATCTAATGCATCATTTTCAGCATAAGGATTTCCAGAGCAATCGATTGCTGCATCAGCACCTGCTCCATTTGTAATGCGATTAATCTCTTCTTGTACATTTAATTCTTTTCCATTAATTGTGTAATCAGCACCTAGCTCTTTTGCTAATTCTAGGCGTTCATCAAGCATATCAACGGCAATAACAGTCGCGCCTAAGCCTTTTGCAATCATTACGCCAGCTCCACCCATAGGACCCATCCCAAAAATAACGAGCGTATCTTTACCAGATATGTTCATTCTTTTTTGAGCATGGTAGAGCGTTCCGACTGCATCCGTCGATACAGCGGCAGTAACAAAGCTCATGCTATCAGGTAATCTCATGCAATTTTCAGCTGGAACAACCATGTAATCAGCGTCACCACCGTGAGAGTCAAATCCAATACATTTAAATTCCTTACAGAACATTTTATAGCCACTCTTACAATGTGCACATTCACCACAGCCTAGTGCTAAGTAAACTGCTACGCGATCTCCTTCTTGGAATTTTGTCACTCCTGGACCTACACCTGTAATCACACCCGCTGGCTCGTGACCTGGAACCGTACAACCTGTTTTTGTTCCTTCAAATACTGACGTACCATAGTATAAGCTCATATCACTACGGCAAATAGCGGATGCTTTTAACTGAATTAACACTTCTCCCTGTCCAGGAGTTGGAATGTCCACCTCACGAATTTCTACTTTTTTATCTCCTGGGAAAAAAACTGCCTTCATTGACATTGTTGTTCGCCTCCATTGTTGAATTGTTTGCTTTTATTAAGCCCACCACATTTCAGTTAGCTCTTCTTTAAACATGGCTCCTTTTAATAGAGAGATTGCTTTTTTTAGACCTTCATCAGTCGAAGCCAGCATATCTTCATGCTCAATTGAGATCACGTAATCATAACCAACTGCTCGCAATGTACTAATCATGTCTTTCCATAATTTCTCATCATGTCCATATCCAACTGATCGGAATGTCCATGATCGATCTAAAATCTCACTGTAGTGCTTCGTATCTAATACACCGTTTACTTTTATGTTTTCTTTATCCAAATAGGTGTCCTTTGCATGGAAATGAAAGATCGCATTTTCACGTCCAAGCTTTTTAATCGCTGCAATTGGATCGATTCCTTGCCAAACTAAATGACTTGGATCAAAATTTGCTCCGATGTTATCCCCTGCATGTTCTCGTAACTTTAGCAATGTTTCAGGGTTATAAACGACAAATCCAGGATGCATTTCAAAAGCAACTTGAATACCACGTGATCTGGCAAACTTCGCTTCTTCCTTCCAGTAAGGAATCACCACTTCATTCCACTGCCAGTTTAAAACCTCTGTAAATTCGGGCGGCCACGAGCATGTTACCCAGTTTGGATTTTTTGCTTCATTATGATCTCCAGGACACCCGGAAAATCCATTTACAACAGGTATTTCTAATTTTTCAGCTAGGAGAACTGTTTTTCTCCACACCTCATGAGAATCATTGGCTAACTTCTTATTAGGGTGCAAAGGATTCCCATGGAAACTAAGTCCACTAATGGATAATCCTCTGCTTTCAATCGCTCTCATGAACGACTTTGCTTTTTCAGGTGATTGAAGTAATTCATCTGGATCACAGTGATGGTTACCAGGATAATTTCCTGTTCCAAGCTCAACTGTTTCTAATCCCATTTCCTTCACTTTATCTAGCATCGTTTCAAACGGGAGGTTTTGATAAAGTGGTGTAAAAACACCTAGTTTCATGAGTAGATCTCCTTTTCTTGCTTGACCTTCACCCATTTCTGCTGTTGGTGACTTTCTAAGATAGCATCAGTAATACACATTGATAAGTGACCATCTTCAAATGTGGCAAAGTTAGGCTTATCTGTTTTAAGACTTTTTTCTTCTCTAACAAACGTATAGAAGTTTAGCATCATATTTTTTAATGCATCAGGCCAGCCTTCATTATGTCCACCCGGATGATGAATGGCCGATTTTGCTTCTACCGAGAATAAGCTCGGATCTGCTAATAGAATTTCGTTTGGTTTATCGCGGTGGCCAATCCACAATTTTTCCGGTTCCTCTTGATTCCAAAATACTGAACTCTTACTAGCATCTATTTCAAAACTCAGTCTATTTTTTCTTCCCGCACTTACTTGTGAAACGGTGAAAACACCTCTTGAGCCATTCTCAAAACGAACCAGTACTGATGCATAATCCTCTGTATTGATGGCAACATCCTCATACTCCTGCTCCTCATGATTGACTGTGCTGAAAGTATTACTGCCAGACGTTGCTTTCTTTCTTACAGGGATAACCGTGGCAAGGTCAGCAAAAACTTCTACGATTTTTTTCCCTGTTACATATTGAACCGTGTCACACCAATGTGAGCCGATATCTGCAATAGCGCGGGATTCCCCCCCTACCTCTGGTGCTAGTCTCCAGTTAAAATCCGTTTCATATAATAACCAATCTTGTAGATAGCTTCCGTGCACCAAGTTGACTTTTCCTAGATCTCCGTTTGAAATCATCGCACGTAAATTTTGGACACTTGCATGCTGTCTATAATTAAAATTCACTCCATGAACAACATCTTTTGTTTTAGCTAGAGTCAACAATTCTGCTGACTCTTCGCTGTTCATTGCTAACGGCTTTTCAGATATCACATGTTTACCGGCTAAAATGATGTCCTTATTTATCGCAAAGTGAACATGATTTGGCGTACAGTTATGCACAACGTGGATCTCATCATTTTTAAGCATTTCGCGGTAATCTCCGTAAGCAAGTGGAATAACAAGTTCAGCAGCTTTTGTTTCCGCTTGCTCCTGGCTTGTTTCTGCTAAAGCAACCACTTCTACAAATCCAAGTCTTCTAATTGCTTCGATATGAGTTGGTCCAATAAAACCTGTACCAATAATCCCGACCTTTATTTTTTCCATGTTTCATCCTCCTGCTCTGTCATTTTCTTCTTGATGATTTCTTTTCTCTATTTATCTCTTAATTGCTTTTTTACCGAAAGCTACAGCTAAAATGATGATGATTCCTTTTATAATCATTTGCTGACTAACATCCAGCCCCATGATGATAAGTCCATTATTAATTGTCCCAATCATTAAGGATCCTATGAGTGTTCCAATAATTGTCCCGACTCCACCAAAAAGACTTGTTCCACCTAAAATGACAGCAGCAATAACAGAAAGCTCATCTCCTTCACCGAATGAAAATCTTCCTGCGTTCATACGCCCTGCATAAAGTAAACCCGCTAAACCAGCCATTGCACCTGTTCCTAAGAAAACGAGCAACTTAATTTTCATCGTCTTTACACCTGAGAAACGTGCAGCGCTTTCATTACCGCCAGTTGCTAATACTTGTCTTCCAAAAGACGTCTTACGTAGTAAAACATGAGCAATGATTGTAAAGACAACAGTCCATAAAAGTAATACCGGAATTGGCCCAATATCACCAGAACCAAAGATAAAGTTGAAATTTGAGTTAACAATTGGAACTGGAGCTGTATCTGTTACCCACATCGCAACACCTTTTATCGCTCCCATTGTTCCTAGTGTTACTAGGAAGGATGGAATTGCTACTTTTGTAACGAGTAAACCGTTAATTAGGCCAACAACAATACCTGTACCAACACCACCGATTAATCCGCCAATGATACCGTAGCCTGCCTGTAGTGCTAATGCCCCAACTAATGAAGATAAAGCGGCTATCGAACCAACGGAAAGATCAATTTCACCTGTACTGATAACAAATGTCATTGCAAGTGCCATTAAAGAAATGGTTGCTGTTTGTCTCACAATGTTTAATAGATTGCTTGAAGATAAAAACCCTTCATCATATAAATTGATAGAAAAGTAGATTAACACTCCTACGAAGGCAAAATAGACGATATAGTTACGCCATTCAAATTTCTTAAACATAGGTAATGCTGGTTTTTCTACTTTAGAAACCTTGGATTGCATATTGTAGATCCTCCTCTGATTTAATCTCAGTTCGTTGTAGTTCCTTTTTTATCTTGCCTTGATGCATCACAAGAACACGATCACTCATAGCAAGAAGTTCAGGGATTTCTGATGAAATGACAAGTATGGCCTTGCCGCTAATAGCTAATTCTCTAATAATGTCGATAATTTCTGTTTTTGCTCCAATGTCTACACCAATTGTTGGTTCATCAAGCAATAAAACGGTTGGGTTATTTGCTAACCATTTTGCAAGAACAATTTTTTGCTGATTTCCACCTGACAATAGGCCTGATTTTTTAAAGATATCATCCGTTTTAACATTTAACTTTTTGACAAGTTGATTGCTTATTTCATTTGCTTTTTTGTTATCAATAAACAATCCTTTGTTCACTTTAGATAAGATTGGTAGAATCATATTGTCTTTCACACTATGTTCTAGAACCAATCCTTGCACACGTCGATCCTCGGGAATTAATGCAATCCCTGAGTCTATTGCATCCTTAGCCGAATTAATTGAACGTTTTTGACCATCAACGTAAATTTCACCACTGTCTATTGAGTCAATTCCAAATAAGCAACGAACTAATTCCGTTCGGCCACTACCCATCAATCCAGCAATTCCTACTATTTCTCCAGGTTGTATTTTAAGATTAATATTTTGAACCTTATCTCCAGCGCTTACATTTTTCACCTCAAAAATCGGCGGTGCTTCTTTCGAGTATTCCCTCTCCTGATATTCAAAGGCTTGGTCAAATTCTTGTCCTACAATATGCTGAATAACTGTATCAAGATCAGTTTCACTACAATCCTCGGTTGTAATATATTGACCATCACGCAAGATCGTGATGCGATCACAAATTTCGAAAATTTCATCCATTCTGTGAGAAATATAAATAATCGCATAACCCTTTGCTTTTAATTGATTGATGAATTTGAATAATACTTCCGTTTCCGTTTGAGTTAACGAAGAGGTCGGCTCATCCATAATCAATATTTTCGCTTCCTGAGATAGTGCTTTTGCAATCTCAGTCATTTGCCAATAGCCAACTCCTAGATTTTGAACAACATCAGATGGTCTGATATCAACCCCAAGTTCCTTTAATAGAACCTCTGTTTTCTTTTCACATTCTTTATCATTTAAAAGCCCAAGTGATGTCTTATCTTCTCTCGTTAAAAAGATATTTTGGGCAACTGTAAGGGTTGGTACTAAGCTAAACTCTTGGAAGATCATTGAGATCTTATTTGCCTTTGCGTCATCAAAGCTTTTAATGCTTACAGGTTTTCCTTCAATTAAAATATCTCCACTATCTGCTGTATAAACGCCAGTAAGGATTTTCATTAATGTTGATTTTCCTGCACCATTCCCACCCATTAAGGCATGTACTTCTCCTTTTTTCACTGAAAAGTTGACCTGGTTTAGGACCGTAATACCATTAAACGCTTTATTTATATTCTTCATTTCAAGAATAGGTTGATCCATTGTTTGTTCACCTTCCTTTAGTTATAGAGGCTATAAGAACCTGATAGCCTCTATATTATTTCCATCCATCTTTCACAGTAGAAGGAGCTTCAACTCCATAAATTAATTTCCAAGCATCAAGAACATTTTCTTTTGTTACTTCGATAGCAGGAGAAGCAACATAAGGAGGAGCTTCTTTACCTAATAGGGCATATCCTGAAAGAATGGCTTGTGCTACACCTTGATCATAAGGTAATTGAGCACCTAGTCCTTGAACGATTCCATCAGATGCGATTGAAATCGCTACATTTGTACCTAAATCAACTGTTGTCACAACTAAGTCATCTCTTCCTGCTGTACGAGCCGCTGCCATAACACCCTCAGCTGGTACATCCCAAGGAGCGAAAATACCATCGATGTCTGGGTTTCTTGTCAGCATCGCTGAAGCAACATCTTCTCCTTTATTCGGGTCCGTTATTCCACCTTGTGCTACGATTTCAATGTCAGGGTATTTCTCTTTGATTGTTGCTTCAAATGCATCTGATCGGTTTTTGGTTACAAAGAAGTTAACATCGTGATAAACGATACCAACTTTCCCTTTACCACCAATTTTTTCTGCCATAATGTCCGCTGCTAGAGCACCGTTTCCATAGTTGTCACCTGAAACAATACTGATGTAATCCTTCCCTGCTTCAAGACCTTCTGCTGCTCCATCCATGAAAACTAGCTTAACGCCTTGTTCTACTGCTTTTTTATAAGCTGGTGCAGTTGATACTGCATCAACAGGAACAGAAATCATGATATCTGGATCTTTCGCTAAAACTGTTTCAATATCGTTTACTTGTTTCTCAGCCTTAAATTGTGCATCTGTTACAGCTACAATTTCAATTCCCATTTTTTCAAATGTGTCTTGCATTGCTCCAACAGCTGCATTCATATAATCTGTGCCTGAATAGTGCATAACAATTGCTGCTTTATAATTACCGTCCTTAATTTTTTGAAGCTCTTCCTCAGTTAACTGTAAAGATTTTGCAGAAACGGCTTGTTCACCATTTGGTCCTTTATCTAGAACTTCTATATCTGGAATCTCAGGATTTATTGTTAGGGGCCCTGATTCAGAGAGGTAATTTTCATTTTTTTCTGTGCTTCCTTCTGTTGTCTGAGCTTCTTCCTTATTTCCACATCCGATTATTACGCTAAAAACTAGTAACAATAACACGGAAAGTAATAAATTCTTTTTCATTTCATAACCCCCAAATTTTTCAAGTACTTTAATCTTTTGTAAGGTACAACTAACGTTTTTTACAACCACCTCCTTTAAAGTTCAATTGACGGAAATTTGTAATCGTTTACAAACCAACCGCAATTCGAAGCTATAAATTAGCGCTTCTTAACTTATAGAGAAAATGAATGAAATCTAATTTCTTTCTTTATTTTGTAATCCATTACATTTTCTTTATAAAAATAAACTTTTCATCCCTGTTTACTGGGTTTAAAAGTTATGAGTGAACTGATATTTGTAACCGATTACATTAAGCGTGTAATGATTTATTGATCTTTGAGCACGATTCTCTTATGACAAGACTGTCATCTAAAATATATTGAGTTTTCTCGATTTTCTTTTTATCCATTAGCATGATTAATAGTTCCATCGCTTTAGACCCTATTTCAAAAGCTGGTTGTGAGATTGTGGTCAAAGCAGGCTCGAAAATAGACGAAAAATGAATATCATCGAATCCTATAACCGAGATGTCCTCAGGTACTCTAAGGTTCATTGTTCTTATGGCTCTAATGGCACCCAAAGCCATTTCATCATTCGCTGCAAATACTCCTGTTGGCATTCTATTGAGGGCTAAGAACTTCTTCATTAAATTAAATCCGCTTTCATAATTAAAATGACCTTCTTGTACTAGTACTGGATCTACTGCTATGCTGTACCTTGCCATCGCCTGGTAAAAACCCTTTAATCGATCCTGTCCTAATACACTATCAAGTGGCCCAGAAATAGTTCCTATTCTTCGGTGTCCCAACTGAATTAAATATTCTGTGGCCTTTCTAGCACTGCTAACATTGTCAATTGAAATGGTTGGAATAGAAGAGCCTTCAATATATTCACAGGCTAGTACTACAGGAAATTCATTAGCCATTTCTTCGACAATCTCTGCTTTCATCTTTGCTGTTAATAAGATCATTCCGTCTGCTTTTTTCTGACGGAGCATATCCAAATACCGACTTTCCTGTTCACTATCATTCCCAGCATCACCAAGTAAAACTTGGTATCCGTTAGCAGATGCAAGATTTTCTATTCCTCGTAGAACCTTTGAAAAGAAAGGATTAGATATATCCGGAATCACAACAATCACTGTTTTAGTTTCTGACGTCCTTAGCTGCCGAGCTAAAACATTTGGATGATAGTTTAATTCTTTAATGGCTCTTAATACTTTGTTAATTGTTTCCTCTCTTACAGTATCCGGCTTACTTATGACTCTAGAGACTGTAGCAGTAGAAACATTTGCCTTCTTTGCAACATCTACGATTCTAACCATCTAAGACTCTCTTTTCTATTAACTTATTAATGCGGAATTGTAAACGCAATCATTTTCGTATAGAAGTAATGTATTGCTTGTTTACTTCTTAGTTATATCTTACCGGTTATTGAAAATCGAAAATACATGGTTAAATTAATTTTTCACCATGCATTTTTAGTGTAGATGAAGGGATGAGTGTTTACACTTTCTCGGTTGGAAATTATAGGTTTTAAACAACAAAAAACCCACAGAAATCTGAGGGTCAAGGAAAAATTTTAATTATCTCAACAAATTATTTACAGCCTCATCAGCCTTCGTTAATGCTTCTTCAACTGACATTTCCCCTAGTTGGGCATCGTGTAAATAACCGGTTACAACACTTTCCCATTGTTCTTCCTGTGGGAAAAATGGACGAGCTTTTGCTGTCTTCATTGCTTCATTTACTGCTTCGTATCGGCGAAATTTCTTAACATCAGTTCCCGCAACTTCCACTTGCTTAAGAGTTGGAACTAAATAGGAAGAGAATCGGACTGGATCTCCCCCACCCATCTGAGCTTGTCTGACATCATTTTGTTTACTTTCTAACCAAACCATAAATTTAAACGCTTCTTCTGGATACTTTGACGTTCTAGGAATAACAATTGACCAGCCAGCAAGATGTGGAACAGATGCTTTCATTGCAGGCGTTTGGACAAATTCCCATTGGCCAACAGTATTAGAATTGGCCCGATCGTCTACCTTATCAGCTGCCCAAGACCAGTGAATAGCCATTGCAACGTTTCCTTCAGAAGCATCAGCTGATACTTCTGAAAAGGTATAATCATTTATACCTGGAGGAGAAAATTGCAGTAGGTCAATCCACGTCTTTGTCGCCTCTATGACTTCTGGAGTTGATAATGATGAGGTCATCTTATTCCAATCAATGACATCTCCGCCGTTAGAATAGACAAATGTTAACCATGTATGCACATTGCCGAACCCTTCACTAGCTTGTCCAGCCCAGCCATAAATTTTTTTCCCGTTCACCATTTTTCCATTAAAAAATTTAGCCACATCACGAAATTGTTGCATTTTTTTGGGTGGAGATAAGTCATACCCGTATATCCCTTTAAACTCTGATTTCAGTTTTTCATCCTCAAATAAATCGGATCGGTACCAAAGGATATGAGGGTGTATCGTCTGTGGCAATCCATATATATTGCCGCCCTCACCATATCCACCGTTTTCTCCATTCCATTGTGTAAGAGCTAGTGCTCTTGGCAAAAAATCTTCCGTATATACTTTGTTTTTTTCTATATAGGTTTCTAAGGGTAGTAAGCTATTTGTAGAGACTAGTTCCGGCACCCAGTTGTAATCAACATTAAAAAGGTCATAATTAGCATTACCAGCGATCGAAAGAGCTAATTTTTGAAAAATCATGTCACGCCCAACTAACTCAATATTGACAGATACTCCTGTTTCGTTCTCATATTCTTCCGCTAACTTTTGGGTTACCTCTCCCCATGTCGTATTAAGAAAAACACCATTTAAGGATATCTGTTCTTTCACTTCGACTTCTTTATTTTCTTCTATAGCCTCTTCTTGCTTTCTTAATTGTTGACTGCAAGCGGTTAAAATAATAGAACTCACAATAATAAAAATCAAGAGAGTATAGTGCTTAGTCAATTATCTCCCCCCTTTAGCTAATTATTATTCCTCATGTACTGGATGCCGCACGATCACTCTAAAGCCTTCATGATGCTCTTCATCAACTTTTATTCCATACTCAGTTCCAAAATGAAGTTGAAGTCGTTTATGAACATTTTTTAATCCAATTCCATGATGCACATGATTTGAATTTCTTTCTTTGTCCAATTTGTTACTATTCAGTCCTGGTCCATTATCTTCAATAATAAAGATAATGTCCTGTTCAATGCGTTTAACTTTTAACAGAATTTTCCCCTTACCTTCTGGCAAGTTACTAATTCCATGCTTAATACAATTTTCTACGATTGGCTGAAGGATTAACTTAATTACTTTTAATTTTAAAATCGTTGGATCTACCTGAACAAATACCTTAAATGAACGATTACTTCTTAGTTTTTCAATGTCTAAATAATTCTTAGCATGCTCAATTTCTCTTTCAACCGTTGTCCATTCGTTATTATTATTTAAACTGAATCGAAGTAAGTTAGCTAATTTCGTTACCATTAGTGCAATATTTTTTTCATCTACCTTTTCTGCTCTCCACTTAATTGCATCTAATGTATTATAGAAAAAATGTGGATTTATTTGATGATTTAATGTTTGAAGCTCAAAATTTCGCTTATCTGATTCCATCTTTTTTGTTTGTACAATAAGTTCAGACATTCCAGTAATCATTTGGTTAAACCCGCCAACAAGCTGACCAATCTCATCTTTTCTAGACCTTTCCATTCGGAAATGCTTCAATACTCCACTTCGTACTTTTTCCATATGTGAGACGAGATCCTTAATAGGTAATGTAAAATTACGAACAATAATAACAAGATAGGTCGAAATAATGAATATACTGGTTATTACAAGCCACAAAGTAAAGTTTTTTATTTGTTCAATATTTCCTGTAATCTCTTTGTTTGGCAGGGCAGTGATTAGTTTCCATCCCTGCTTATTTAATTGAGTTTCAGCTGTATTCCAATCCTCTTCTGGTACAAATTTTTCATTATAAAGCATTGAGTTTTCATTTGAAATAATGTTCTTATCTTGATCAACAATTAATGTTTTATAGTTTTTAAAAGAAGAAGGGAAGGTTAATTCCTCACGAACAAATGAATCAGGAATTTTTAAAACAATAACACCAAGTGGTTCGTAATAATAGGATGAACGAACCGCTCTTATATAAGTAAAAACTGGCTTCTTTGAAGATTCATCCCAATAATGGTACCAAACCCCTTTTTCTTTCAAATCAAAGGCTTTTAACATCAATTCCGTACTTGGCTTAAAATCATTTCCATTTATTAGCTCCAAATAATTTGGATAATCCTTCATTTGTTTTGGAAAGACATATACTCCGTACGTCCCTTTTAACTGGGCAATAAGTTGACTGATCCGATTGATAAAAGCTTTTTCTTCTTCATAAGATGTTGGCGGATGACTTTGCAATAGCTTCTGTAACTGGATGGATGTCACCATTTTTTCTGATTCAACTTCTGCATCTTTTAATAAACGATTAACCTGCTTTTTATTCAATTCTATATTGTCTTGAAGAAGCTTAGAGGTAACCGTTTCTAACTGAGACTTAGATCGATCATATGATAAATAACCTAACAATGCTAATGGAATAATGATGGATAAGGCAATAAAGACAAACATTTTGTTAAATAAATTATCTTCTATTCTTACCTTTCTAAATTTCATTTTCCGTACCTATACTCTTTGGGTGTTTGACTTGTTCTTTTTTTAAAAATAGTACCGAAATGCTGTAGATTTTGATAGCCTACAGATTCCGCTATCTCATATACTTTCATACTTGTTTCTCTTAGGAGTGTTTTCGCTTTGTTAATCCTCGTCTCTGTTAAAAAATCCATATATGTTTGTCCAGTTACTTTTTTAAACAACTGACTTAGCCAAACCGGATGTAAGGATAGCTCGTCTGCGATTATTTGTAAGCTCAAATCCTCCATGTAACTAGAATGAATCATTTGAATGGCTCTTTCAATGATTGAATTGGTAGCATGTGTTGAAACCTCATGACCCACACTCGTTAAATACTCAGATAAGACCTCTTCATATTCTTCTAATGTGGTACATTCATCAACCTTTTCCCATACACTCATTGGAATATCTTTAAGCTCCTTTGAGGTTTGTTCACTTATACTTGCAAGGATTTGTGACAAGTAGTTTAATGTTTTTCGTGTGATATCGTCTCTTGATCCAAGACCATCAAGTAATATGACCTGTTGAAAGAAAACCTTTAACACTTGGCGAATGCTATCTTCATCCCTATTTATTACTAATGATGCTAAATGGCTAGCAGCGGTAAGATCTGTAGACATCAGATGATCAGTTTTTGCAAAGTCCTCGCGATTCGTTAAAGAGCTTATTTGAAATTCTTTTAGTGTAGAGCTGTAAGCTGCATGCATCTCCTCAAATGACGATACTTTTGTGCTAATGCCTATTGCTAACTCGATATTTTGATATTCCTTTACCTCTTTGTGAATGGACCTAGCTATTTCCTCAGAATCTTCAATATTTGTTAATAATACCCATCGATTTTTAGGGTCTTTAAAAAGGAGTGAGTGCATATGATCTCGGATAACATCTTGCATAATATTTCCTATCACAAAAGTCTTTAAGTGATTTTCTTCTGTAAAAGGTTTCCCGTCAGGATAGCCCTTTACATCAAAAATAAGGAGTGAGAAGGATTTATTCGCTATCCAATCAATATTCCATAAACACAGTCTATGATAGAGATGTTCCTCAAGAGGTGTTCTTTTCAAACAAAATTCGACTAAATAGTTATCCCTCATAGAACGTGTTCCAATCTCTTCAAATGACTTCTGCTGCTCAGTATACTGAAGTTGTTCTTTTTCCTCTTTTATCATTGAAAGAGTCCTGTTTACTTTTTCTGTAAACTCCTTTGTGCTATATGGTTTCAATAAATAATCAACTGCACCGAACCGTATACTTCTCCTTGCATAATCAAAATCACCGAAACCGCTTACAACTATAACCTTTGGTTGGTAGTCACTATTTACAACCTCTTCAACTAAATCAAGACCAGATATACCAGGAAGCATAATATCAGTAATAATTAGTTCAGGATAGTGTTTAAAAATGACCTCTCTTGCATCTTCCGCATTATTTGAAGTATGCAATTCTACTTCAACATTTAGAGAATCAATAGCCTTTTTCATTCCCATTAAGGAATCTGGCTCATCTTCAATTAATAACAACCTCAATCTTTTACCCCTCCATTCAGTGGGAAATTACATATATATTAACTAGAACCGTTTTAGTGGTCAATTAAAATAAAAATATGTTCTAGAATTGATGAATTTATGGGGAAATTTGGATGAAGCAATTCACTGATTTAAATAAGAATAACACTGGGGTTTAGTCCTTATTAGAGAAGAACCAGGGCTTATTTAAAAAGCCTTGGATTCCTACAGAATACTATTTCTTAACAAACTTACTTTTTTTCAAATGCATGTCCACCAAATTCATTCCGAAGGGCAGCGACCACTTTCCCTGTAAAGGTGTCACTATCTAAAGAACGGTAACGCATCAAAAGAGACATGGCTATCACAGGGGTGGCTGCCTGTAAATCCAAAGCAGTTTCCACTGTCCACTTTCCTTCCCCTGATGAATGCATTATACCTTTAATTTTTTCTAAATTTGTATCTTTAGAAAATGCATGTTCTGTTAATTCCATGTGCCATGAACGAATGACTGAGCCGTTATTCCATACTCTTGCCACTTTTTCATAGTCAAAATCAAAATCACTTTTCTCCAATACTTCAAATCCCTCACCAATCGCAGCCATCATGCCATACTCAATTCCATTGTGGACCATTTTTAATAAATGACCGCTGCCTGCTTCTCCAGCATATAAATACCCATTTTCCACGGCTGTGTCGCGAAAGATTGGTTCAGCAATATTCCATGCTTCAGCATCTCATCCGACCATGTAACATTCTCCATTACCAGCACCTTCTACTCCTCCGGACGTACCAACATCCATAAAACGTATCCCATACTGCTTTAAGTGATGGTACCGTTGAATGGAATCTTTATAATGAGAATTACTTGCTTCAATCACGATATCTCCTTCCTTGACTTAGGTATGGAGTGATCCCATCAATAACGGAATCAACAACAGCATGATGAACCATAATCCAGATCATTCTAGGGGCTTCAAACATTTCAATAAGCTCCTTCATACTCGAAGTTCCTATTGCTCCATACTTCACTAATTCTTCTACTACATGATCATTTAAATCAAAGGCAGCAGCTTCACAATGATGGTCAATGAGGTTTCTCCCCCAAATTGAATCCCATTTTACCTAACCCGATTAATCCAACTTGCATCTTTTTTCCTCATTGAGTTTAACTTTGCAGAAAGTTCGATAAACCAGTCCTCATCACCAGTTGATAATGCCAAATCTATTAGAAAAAGAATTTGTTCCTTGTTTACCACTTTAGAAATCGACAATCTCTTAACCTGTTTACGTGAAATGGATATTTTTTTACCAATTGTTTCAACAGCTTCACTTTTAATGACAGTTACCTTTACTGTTCCTTTCGGAAAATCCAGTGATTCGATATAACCAATGATTATTTCTCCATCCTGTAAATTCCCTTTAATCCAATCACCTGTTTTAAATATGGAATGATTATTCAATGACATGTTTTTTAACCTTCTTACATGATTTTAGATTTTTAAATATGAACATCCATCTCTTTTATAGATAAAGCTATAAGGAGATAGATCAGTCGAATATAACTGTAATTATTTTTATTACATTTATTTCAAAAAGAAGTCTGCGAAGATTAATCCTTTGCAGCCACTTATGATTCTTGATTAATTAGGTCCACAACTTCTTTAATCGTATAAGCCTTCAAAAACGTACCAAAATGTTCTTCTGCACCTGTAAAAATTGTAAAAAGGACATGTTGCATGTTTTTGCCGACAATACATTGCTTATTTGATTCAGGACATTTAGGCTGAAGGGCACCTTCAGAAGTAATCTTATATATATCCCAAAGATTCACTTCACTTAAATCTAGTGCAAAAATAAATCCGCCACCTGTTCCTTCTTTTGATTTAATAAATCCATGTTTTTTTAACAAACTTAGCACTTTACGAATACGAACCGGATGGACACCAGCACTCTCAGAAATAGCATCACTTGTTGACATTCGGTCATGCTGTAAAGCAAGATATGTTAAACTATGAACGGCAAGAGCAAAATCACTATTCATGGCCTGCCTCCTTGTGACTAGTCCTTGTATTTTTTACATAATTTCAAATGATGAATTAACGCACTGTAATACTAAATGTTACAGATTAGATTGTCAAGATTGATTTGGCAGCTCTTTGCGTATTCATGTTCACAAATGTTCGAAGCTTGCGTGGAAGAAAACGACGATCTCTTCTTCGTTATATCCAACTTGCAATCTTTTTTCGTACTGGATAATTGGTCGTCGTAACATTTATGGGTGCTTCATGATTAAATCATAAAATTCGTTTAAGTGGTAGAGATTCAATATCTACATTTAATTCTTGAAACGTTTTTGAATTAGTAGAAATAATCTCAGTAGTTCCTTCTTCAGTCAAGCGAAGAATCGATTTAATCTCATCAATTGTAAGAAGCTGATTTATAATGTTTCTTTCAACATAGTCAATTTGATGTTCCTCAAGCCAAGCTTCTGCTTTTCGGCAAGAAGTACAGCTTGGTGTTGTATATAGATTTATCATTCTTTAGACTCTTTTCGCATACTTTGTTGTTTTTAAATGAAGATAAGCGAAGTAACGTGTTCGCTTCATTGCGCTCCACTAAGATTATAAAAATTATAAAAGCAACAATCTTTACGAAAACAGCCTTAGTTAATTTAATAATCATTTTTTCTACTAAATAGTCAAAATATATAAAAAATTACATTTTTATTTCAAAAAACTTAGTGTTTCATCCCATATTAATTGACAGAAAAAGGACAATTCTGTTGAGTTTTTCATTTTAGTGCTTACAAGTTATACTGTAACTTTAATCATTACAGTAAATGATGATGTCAACTGTGAATTTATGATTGAGCGGAATTTGTTATACAATTTATTTGTTCTATAGCTAATGATGACAAGCACTTTCTAGTATCAACTAGGTAATGCTTGTGGTTCTACTCTCTTCTTCTTGAATCTATTCTCTTTAATTAGATGTAGTTTTATTTAAAGGTGTATCCATCACAATTTCCATATAGTTTTTACCCCATTCATACATGGAATCGAGTATTGGCATTAAGCTTTTTCCTTGTTCGGTCAATGAATATTCCACTTTTGGCGGAACAACAGGATAGACTTTTCGTTCAACAATGAGGTCTTCTTCTAGCTCGCGTAATTGGTTAACAAGCATTCGTTGAGTAATGCCCGGCATAAGAGCCTTCAGCTCACCAAATCGCTTTGGTGCCTCTTTTCCTAAATGCAAAAAAATAGCATTTTCCATTTACCGCAATAACATAAAGCATTAATTCTTTTTCACAGTTAAACATTTTGTCCTGCATACGTGACATTTGTTTCACCTCCACTTCTATATAGAATAACAGATAGTATACTTTTTAACACTATGTAAAAATAATGTGCGTACTTTTATAATTTTAATATACATACTATACTAACACTGTACCATTGTTAACAAGAGCATTGGTTACAGTTGCCAGGAGAAATGAAAGTGAGCAATGGGCATTATTACTACTGTGCAACAAACTAAAAAATTGAGGAGTGAAACATAGATGGAATTACAATTAGCATTAGATTTAGTCAACATTCCAGAAGCAATCGAATTGGTAAAAGAAGTAGAGGAGCATATTGATATCGTAGAAATCGGAACACCGGTTGTGATCAACGAAGGTCTACATGCTGTAAAGGCAGTAAAAGAAGCATTCCCTAACTTAAAAGTATTAGCAGACCTGAAAATTATGGATGCTGCTGGATATGAAGTGATGAAAGCTTCCGAAGCAGGTGCTGATATCATTACTATTCTTGGAACGGCTGAAGATATGTCGATTAAAGGTGCTGTAGAAGAAGCGAAAAAACAAGGTAAAAAAATCCTTGTCGATATGATTGCGGTAAAAGACCTTGCTGGACGTGCTAAAGAAGTGGATGCTATGGGCGTGGATTATATTTGTGTTCACACGGGCTACGATCTTCAAGCAGTCGGCAAAAATTCTTTTGAAGATCTACAAACCATCAAAAGTGTGGTTAAAAACGCTAAAACGGCCATCGCAGGCGGCATTAAATTAGAAACACTTCCAGAAGTCATTAAAGTAAATCCAGACC
This sequence comes from Metabacillus idriensis, assembly GCF_009674765.1. Taxonomy (GTDB): domain Bacteria; phylum Bacillota; class Bacilli; order Bacillales; family Bacillaceae; genus Bacillus_P; species Bacillus_P idriensis. Next base: position 40,285 of record NZ_WKKF01000008.1, read on the forward strand.
TTGTCATTGTAGGAGGCGGGATTACTGGACAAGCTGATATAAAAGCTGCTGCTGCCAAAATGCAACAAATGATCAAAGAACAAACGGTTACAGCAGGTTAATCCTAAGATGCAGACGACTCAATATTTAGCAGAAATCTTAAAAGAGCTTAATCATTCAGCTGACTTAATAGCAGATGAAGAAGCTGAAAAACTCGTCAACGGGATACTTAAATCGAAAAAGGTTTTTGTCGCCGGTGCAGGCAGATCAGGATTCATGGCCAAATCCTTCGCCATGCGGATGATGCATATGGGAATTGATTCTTATGTAATCGGTGAAACGGTAACTCCCAACTTTGAAAAAGAGGATATCTTAATCATCGGATCCGGATCCGGGGAAACAAAAAGCTTAGTCTCCATGGCTGAAAAAGCAAAAAGCATTGGTGGTAAAATTGCAACTGTCACGATATTCCCTGATTCCACTATTGGACAGTTAGCAGATATCACCATTAAGTTGCCTGGATCACCGAAAGACCAATCAGAGGGCGATTATAAAACCATCCAACCAATGGGCTCACTATTTGAGCAGACCCTATTACTTTTTTATGATGCCGTCATCTTGAGATTCATGGAGAAAAAGGAATTAGATACCAATAAGATGTATGGCAGACATGCCAATCTTGAATAAAACATTTTCCAAAGAATGTAATAACCAAAAGACCGCAGAGATTCTAAAAAAACTTTGCGGTCTTTTGGTTAGTCTTTAAAACATCATTTTGTTATTATTAACTATTAATCTAAAATTTTTTAATTAGGAATGATAGCACAATTAAAAGGAAAAACTGCTTTAATTTCGCACCTAATTGTAGTTCATTTTGATTCTATTGAATATTTTCTTTTTCAGAGTACGCGGTATCACCAATGACTGTTTCTATTTCCATGCCGGTTGCTTTACTTTTCTCGACTAATTATTGTGAGTATTTCCCATCACTTTTTGCACCAGTTGTACAATCGCAGCCATAATCATGCGTTCATTGCTCATCGCAATATGAGTTTTAAAGCCTAAAAAAGAAGAATCAGCTGTTTTATGTCCGACGAGCATCTGGATCACTGGAAAAGCTAAGCTGTTCTGTGTAATCTTCCACGACATCTCTTACTACAGTCAACGAGTTCATTGATTCGACGAAGCATATTGTCTTTTGGGACAACGAAATCGTAAATTGCCATAAATGGACTAAGATTGAGAGAGGATTGATTTGAAATCATTTGGATACCACCTACATACATTAATATCCTTAGTATAAAACATAAAGGCGTTGAGCCGCCCGTCCCTCTCTCATTAAAAAACTCGCTGTTCTTCCACTTTTTCACCCATACTTTTAATTGGCTTGAGTGAAGAATACCCAGTTTGTCTGAAACAGCCTGATAGAATTCCGAACTATTTACATACTCAAATACTGCTTTAACCTTAAATTCCTCTGGTTATGCTCGAAATTTTTGTCCTTTTTTTGCCATGAAAAATCCCCTCCAAGTATAGTGTAGCACCCCATCGATTCAATGGGTTTTTTACACTGTCTACTTAAAGGGGATAATATTAGTTCTTTACAGTATTCAGCTACCATAGGCTTATGCTCATCCCAAGAAAGGAGTTGTTCACGGAAATCTGCCCCTAGCAACTTTATGCGCAAATTGATTTTCTTCAGGTGTAGGGGAGTAAAGATCAGGAAGTTCTTTTGAAGTAGGACGTTTTTAAAATCTAATCTTGGGTAAGCTATACGTTCTATGGATGCCAAATTGCCAACTTCATTCACAGTAATTTGGGATAGTAACAGAATAGCTGCCCTAGCCTGGTCCATCAAATAATTCTTAAAATTATAAGAGGTTATTAATTTACTTTCTTACTAGTTTCAAATCCTTCTTTAACTCTCTCTACAATTAAATTTCTTTCTAATTCTGCAATGACACATATCATTTGAAACTTGACTTTTCCTGTTGATGTTCTTGTATCCATGTTCTCTTTAATAGGAACGAACTTTACACCTATATTCTCGCATTGCTGAATAATAGAAAGAATATCAAGTGTTCTTCTCCCTATTCGTGAAATACTTTCTACTACAACGGTATCACCTTTCCGTATAACATCTAGCAATCAGTTAAATCCATCTCTATTCTTTGTAGTCCCTGTAAATTTCTCTTGAACCATTTTTTCACAGCTATACTCAAAAAGTAATATAATTTGTCAGTCTAATTTTTGGTCAACTGTCGAAACTCGAGCATAAGATTACCATAAGAGCCTCCTGGACAATTTTTATAATCTAATTGTATAAGAGGCTTCATTTTTGTAAAAGTATTTGGTAAAACTTTTGGTAACCTGTAAAATTAGTAATATCAAGCATCAGTCTCATAAACGTTGTTACAAAAAATATGGTTTTTGGTAACAATCTTTATATTAATACAAAACCAATCAGATATAATTATTTTGATAAACGCTCCATGAGAGTAGCTTTTTCAGCTTCAAAACCAGGTTTGTCAAGTAAAGCAAACATATTCTTCTTGTATGCTTCGACTCCAGGCTGGTCGAATGGGTTAACTCCTAACAGATGGCCACTAATCCCACATGCCTTCTCAAAAAAGTAAACCATCTCACCGTAAGTGTATTCATTCATTTCATCCAGTTCAATCACGAGATTAGGTACTTCTCCATCTATATGGGCAATAAGGGTACCCTGAAATGCACTTTTGTTGACTTCATCCATCGTCTTACCAGCCAGGAAGTTTAATCCATCAATATTTTCTGGATCCTCCTGAATAGTCACTTCAATTCGAGGTTTCTTTATCTGTAAAACCGTTTCTAAAAGGTTTCGTCGACCTTCTTGTACATATTGCCCCATGGAATGCAAATCTGTTGAAAAATCGACGGAAGCAGGGAATAGCCCCTTTTGATCTTTTCCTTCACTTTCTCCAAACAGCTGCTTCCACCATTCCGATACGTAATGAAGGGAGGGCTCATAGTTAACAAGCACTTCAATTGCTTTTCCCTTATTGTAGAGTACATTTCGGACCGCAGCATACTGATAGCTCTCATTTGTCAATAAATCAGGATTGTTGTATTTATGGGCTGCTGCTTCTGCCCCTTGCATCATACGGTCAATATCAAGTCCTGCAACGGCAATTGGTAAGAGACCAACTGCTGTAAGCACAGAATACCTTCCACCAACATCATCTGGAATGACAAACGTTTCATATCCTTCTTTATCTGCGAGCTTTTTTAATACGCCTTTTTCCTGATCTGTAGTGGCAAAAATACGTTTTCTCGCCTCTTCTTTTCCGTATTTTTTCTCCATATAGTCACGAAAAATACGGAAAGCAAGGGCTGGTTCTGTCGTTGTTCCTGATTTGGAAATGACGTTAACAGAGATATCTTTCCCTTCTAATAGTTCAAATAAATGAGATATATAAGTAGAACTGATATTGTGACCGGCAAAATACACTTTTGTCTTATCATTCATTTGGTTATGAAAGCTATGGGACAAAGCTTCTATAGCTGATCTTGCACCCAAATACGAACCACCGATGCCAATGACAATCAAAGCATCTGATTGATTTTGAATTTTCTTAGCAGCTTGCTTAATGCGCACAAATTCATCTTTATCATAGTTTAACGGTAAATCAACCCAACCAAGATAATTCGATCCGGGACCTTTTTTTTCATGAAGATAACTATGAGCAACTCGTACAAATTCACTTAAATGATTTACTTCACTCTCTTTCATGAAAGATAATGCGTTCGAAAAGTCAAATGAAATGGTCATATAAATTTCTCCTTTATATTTGCTTCTATTCTTATTTTTTTTCCACAGCATGTCCACCAAATTCGTTTCGCAAAGCAGCAACCACTTTACCTGTAAAGGTATCATTGTCTAAGGAACGATAACGCATTAATAAAGACATAGCAATAACAGGGGTAGCAGCTTGAAGATCCAATGCTGTTTCAACTGTCCATTTTCCTTCACCAGATGAATGCATAATGCCTTTAATTTCATCTAATTTTGCATCTATAGAAAACGCGTGTTCTGTTAAATCCATGAGCCAAGAACGAATAACCGAACCATTATTCCAAACTCTTGCTACCTTTTCATAATCAAAATCGAATTCACTTTTTTCTAATACTTCAAATCCTTCTCCAATCGCAGCCATCATTCCGTATTCAATTCCATTGTGAATCATTTTTAGGAAGTGACCACTGCCTGCTTTTCCAGCATATAAATACCCATTCTCTACAGCTGTATCTCTAAAAATCGGCTCGACAATGCTCCACGCTTCAGGATCTCCACCAATCATATAACAAGCACCATAGCGAGCACCTTCCATCCCCCCAGAAGTACCGGCATCCATAAAGCTCACTCTAACTTTCTTCAACTGTTCGTAACGACGAATGGATTCCTTATAATGCGAATTACCAGCTTCAATGACGATATCTCCCTCACTTAGAAATGGCGTGATTTCGCTAATAACTGAATCAACGACGGAGTGTGGGACCATTATCCAAACAACTCGTGGCTTTTCTATTGATTGAACAAGATCTTGTAAGCTAGATGTACCTTCAGCCCCGTATTTCTTAATTTCTTCAACAGCATTTGTATTTAGATCAAATGCTACTACATCATGTTTATGGTCAATTAAGTTCTTTCCTAAGTTTAAACCCATTTTTCCTAATCCAATTAATCCGACCTTCATCATTACTCCTCCTTGAGTATTTCTATATTTTTTGAATTTTTCATCTATAGCGTAATGGATTCAAAGTATAATCATAATTCTTTTACCACCATCTATAACCATCCTCTTCCAATAATTGATGAGCAGCTTCAGGTCCCATCGAGCCAGATTGATATGAATGAAGTGGAACACTATTTTCCTCAAATGTCTCTAAAATAGGCTGTACCCATTTCCAAGATAATTCCACTTCGTTCCAATGAGCAAAGAAGGTAGAATCTCCACGCAGAGCATCAAATATTAAGAGTTCATATGCTTCGGGCACGTCTTTTTTATTCGCTGAAAAATCAACAACAATAGGTTCTAATTTTCCATTTATCGGGTTTTTACTATTTAACTGCAACGAAACACCTTCATTAGGACTTACATTAATAACCAATAGATTGGGTTCAGCATTTTGGATTTCATTGGTATAGAAATTCTTTAATGGGTTTTTGAATTCAATCACAATCCGCGTTAATTTTTCCGTCATTCTTTTTCCTGTCCGGATATAGAATGGTACACCGTCCCAAAAGGAATTATCAATCCATAGACGAGCAGCAACGAATGTATCGTTTTTAGAAGAAGCAGCAACGCCAGGTTCTTCTAAGTATCTGACTACTGGTGTACCGTTTATTTCACCTGATTCATATTGGCCGCGAATGACGTGAATACCTACAGTATTTTTCTGTAATGGTCTCAGAGATTCCATAACTTTTCTTTTCTCATTACGGATATCTTTTGCACTAATCTGTTTTGGGAGATGCATGGCTGTCATCATCAACAGCTGTAGCATATGATTTTGAACCATATCACGAATAGCGCCTGCTTGGTCATAATAACCTGCTCTCTCCTCTACACCAACCGTTTCACTAGCCGTGATTTGCACATTGGCAATAAACCGATTGTTCCAAAGTGATTGCAGTACAGGATTGGCAAATTCCAAGGCTTCAAGGTTTTGAACCATTGGTTTTCCCAGATAATGGTCAATCCGAAAAATGTCGTCTTCTTCAAAAGCTTTGCTTAATTTTTCGTTTAAATCTTCAGCAGATTTTAAGTCATACCCAAATGGTTTTTCGATAATCAATCGTTTCCATCCCTTTGTCGAACTTAAGCCACTCTTCTTTATGTTTAAAGCAATTACATCAAAGAATTCAGGAGCAACAGAAAGATAAAACATTCGATTCTCTTCAATACTCTGGTCTTTTTCATTTTGTTGAACGACTTCAACTAACTTCTTATACCCTTCAGCATTCGTGAAATCTAACTGGCAATAACGAAATGCCTTTACAAACTCTAGTTTTTCGGATTTATCATTTATCAAGTGTCTAGAAAAAGTGTATAGCGAGTCTGTTACATGGTTTTGAAAATCAACATCAGATATTTCGTCTATTCCTACACCAATGATCAAAAAAGAATCTGGTAACTTTTGATTCAAATATAAATTAAACAAGGCAGGGTAGATTTTTCTCTTTGCTAAATCCCCAGTTGCCCCAAATAAGACAAACGTCATAGAATCCACTTTTCATTCCTCCCCTTTTTCAAAGCATTTTCAAATAGAAAAATGTCTGATTTTCTTCGTATTCCCTACAAAACAACAAGGATTTTCGCTATTGCGTTATCCTGCTTTTGGATGTAAGATTCGTTTATTTTTCCCAGCTTGTTCGGTAATAATGATATCTCTTAAATGAGAATGTCCACATTTTGGACAGGCTTCATTATTTATGGTGATGGTTAGACATCTTTCACAAACTTTTCGCTGCTTAGTTTTGAACTTTCCCACGCGGATCTCTCCTTTCGTAAAAAGCAACAACATGTATAAATTATTTAATGAAGTTTCACTTCATCTCACCATACTTGTAGTATTATTCTCTTAAGGTTTGGTAGTATTCTTTAAGCTCGCTATTACTTGAGTAAAATCAGTATATTACGTATGTCATCCTTTTGAAAGTACGCACTTTATTTACATATAGATACATTCGTATAATATAGTGTTAAAAATAATACTATAAACTTGAATCCAATACCAAGAGTGAAAAGCCAAGGACAGCGACTATAGAAAATTCGCTGCCCTTGGCTTTTTAGTAATTGATTCATTTAATAAATGTTGTGTTTTTTCAACCTTTTTTAATACGTAGAGATATAAAAAAACACGGACAGCATCTTTATTAAGATAGCTAACCGTGATTTGTTAGTATATGAATTTTTTACACTTTTTCGAATCCCTAGGAGAAACTCTTTTTTTTACTGAATTGACGATTTGTTTTCTGTTTCTTTTTCCAATACATTCTCAATATAACCTTTACCCCAGTCATACATAGCATCCAGAATAGGCATCAGACTTCTTCCATACTCAGTGAGTGAATATTCAACTTTTGGCGGAACGACAGGATAGACTTCACGATGAACAATCAAATGGTCTTCAAGTTCACGCAATTGATTAACAAGCATTCTTTGAGTGATACCAGGCATGAGGGCCTTTAGTTCACCAAAACGTTTGGTTCCTTCTTTTCCCAGATGCCACAATAACAACATTTTCCATTTTCCGCCAATAATCGAAAGAGTCAATTCTTTTTCACAATTAAACACTTTATCCCCAAGATTCGGCATTTATTTCACCTCCAACTCTTATTATGTCCCATAGTATATTTTTTGTTACTATATGATAAAAAAGTGCATATTTTTAATTTAGTAACATACCCAGTATACTGAGAATCGTACCGTTAGTAAATAGCTATCAATTGGATACCATAACACGGCACAAAATACTATTATATAAGAGCGAGCAATAAATGAAATTAATATTAGCATTAGATCTTGTAGATATTCCAGGAGCTATTGAATTAGTGAAAGAAGTGGAAAATCATATAGATGTTGTAGATATCGGCACGCCGGTTGTGATTAATGAAGGCCTTAAAGCAGTAAAGGAAGTTAAAGCTGCCTTCCCTAACTTAACTGTGTTAGCTGATCTTAAAATCATGGATGCGGCTGGATATGAAGTTAGCCAAGCATCTGCAGCAGGCGCTGACATCATCACCATTCTTGGTACAGCTGAAGACGAGTCCATTAAAGGTGCTGTAGAAGAAGCAAAAAAACAAGGTAAACAAATCCTTGCTGATATGATCGCAGTTAAAGACATTGAAGGTCGTGCGAAAGAACTGGATGAACTTGGAGTAGATTATATCTGCGTTCACACAGGTTATGACCTTCAAGCTGTAGGAAAAAATTCTTTCGAAGACCTTGCAACCATTAAGAGCGTTGTAAAAAATGCGAAAACGGCTATTGCAGGCGGAATCAAATTAGAAACACTTCCAGATGTGATTAAAGTATAACCACATCTTGTCATCTTAGGTGGCGGTATCACAAGCAAAGACGATAAAAAAGCAGTTGCAGCTAAAATGCAAGAATTGATTAAACAAGGTTAATTATAACCATGAAAACTGCTCAATATTTAGCTGAAGTCGTTCAAGAATTAAGTCGGACAGTCGACTTAATCTCTGACGAAAAAGCAGAGAAGTTGGTTAATAAGATTATGGAATCCAAAAAAATCTTTGTTGCAGGTGCGGACAGATCTGGATTTATGGGCAAATCTTTCGTGATGAGAATGATGCACATGGGGATTGATGCTTATGTAGTCGGTGAAACTGTAACAGCAAATTTAGAAAAAGATGATTTGTTGATCATCGGTTCAGGTTCAGGTGAAACGAAAACCTTGGTGTCTATCGGTGAAAAAGCAAAAATTTTAGGTGGAACGGTCGCAGCTGTAACGATTTCCCCTGACTCCACGATTGGAAAATTAGCTGATATTATCATTAAATTGCCTGGATCACCGAAAGATCAATCTGAAAGTGACTATAAGACTATACAACCAATGGGGTTCCTTTTTGAGCAAACGATGTTATTATTTTATGATGAATTGATCTTGCGTTTCATGGAAAAAAAAGGATTAGACTCTGCTAAAATGTATGGCAATCATGCCAATCTCGAATAGAGTACACTTTAAAAAATATGGAAACAACGTAAAGACCGCATTCATTTCTTTTATGAATTGCGGTCTTTACTGCATATTACAAATAACACAGTCCATACAAGTTCCTTTTTTACTATACTGTAATATCGGGTATAAATGGCTTTGAAAATAGCACTTAAAATTAGCAGGACTTTGTTGAGTAGCAAAGTCCTGCTAATTCATATGCAATTTATTATGTTAAATATGAACCAGAATTATAAGTAAACCCTTATTTATCAACAAAAAAGCATACCAATTCATATGCGAATTAGTATGCTAATTGATATGTTGTTTACTGTGTTATTTACCGGTTTGCACCTTTCAAACGAACCGATAGATTCTAAGACCAGTCCTTTTTTATTCCATTTTAAACAGCAGCTTCTTTTTTAACATTCAGCAACTTAAAGAATTCTTTCATGAAGCCAGGAAGATCAGGCCATGCGTGGCCGGACACGATATTGCCATCCACATGAAGTAGTTCTTCAACATATGTAGCTCCTGCCGCTTCCAGCTCTGGTCTACATGCTTTGTACGCAGTCATTTCTCTTCCGTGGATATACTCGCGCACTGTCGTTAAGACTAGCTGTCCATGACAGATGACACCTAGCGGCTTATCTTCTTTTAGAAAGTAAGCGGCAATTTCCTGAACTTTCGGATTCATTCGAATATATTCAGGTGCTCTACCTCCTGGAATGATTAATCCGTCAAATTGCGCAGGGTCAATATTATCAACAGATTCATGTGAATCAATTTGATAAGCCCATTTTTCTGTAAAAGTCTCCATAGCAGGTAAAAAATCATGGACAACCGTTTGTAATTTCTTTTTCGTAGGTGAAGCGATTGTACACTCAATATCTTCCTCTAAACAGCGGTAATAAGGATAAAATACTTCTAAAGCCTCTACAGCATCGCCAGTCATAATCAATACTTTTTTACTCATTTTACATCACCTTTTCCTTTCATGATTAAGTAAATATATAGAATTGAATATTAATATTAGTTCACACTGCTTTGTTCGAGGTTATAACGGGTTTCCAAAAGGCTTCTACAGTAGTTTCCATTGAACTCCATGCTGAGTCTGGTACGTTTAATCATCGCGAAATATTCGGGAAATTTTTCAACATTCATGGGTTTGCCTTCAGGTGTGATAAAAGCAATCGCCTTCGAATGATTTGCTGAGACTAACTCCTCTCGAATTAGGAGGTAACGACTTTTTAAGCTATACCCTTCAGAATCTAAATCAGAAATCTCCTTTAGTTCATGAATTGTCATTTGAATTAGTCTCTCTACAGGAATTTCCGCTTTGTATAGTAAATGCCTAATTAATCTTTCCTGCCTGACATAAAAAGTCTTGACGCGAAACGTTCTCCTCAACTCATCGAGCTCTCCGGTAGACATTCCTTGAAACGTTTGATTGAACGTCTTGCCGCTTCCGACACCATCATTGATTTCCTTTGAAGCGCAATGGTCATCCAGCGTTACTTTTACTCTTGAAACCCAGTCTAATTGAGACACACTTTTTTGTATGTCCTCTGCCATAATGAAAGCAAAATTGGGAGAACACCAGTAAGTTGGAAGACGATAGGCAATATGAACCTCGCTGCCGTCAATCTTTACGTCCTTAATAAATCCCAACTCAGGTAGAGACTGATCCAGTTCAGGATCATAAACAGTGTCCAATTTTTTAAAGACTTCTCTTTCCCTACTGTTCATTGTACTCACCTCTTTAAACTAGGGATGCAAGCAACCCGTCATTTTTAAGCTTTTGTTTATGAGATTCTATATCGATGCCATACAATTTGGCCGCATTCTCACCCAGTATTTTCTTTTTGACTGCTAAATCGAGCGTTACACCTGTTTCTTTCTGAATATCTTCCGGAAGTTCAAAATCAACAAACTTCTCAATTAACCAGCCCGGTTCCCAAATGGCATAATCACTGCCAAATAAAATTCGATCCTCCTTCACCCAGTAAAGCAGCTCGCTGATAATTTCTGCAAAATAACGAGGACGATCCTGGATAAAAGCTATAGCGACAGCCAGTCCGGCATACACATTTTTCTCTTGTGTTGCAATCCAACAGAAATCTTCTAATCGAGGCAGTCCAACGTGCTCAACAATGAAGTTTAATTCCGGAAAGGAGCTTGCCGCATCATCAACATCAGCCACATCGAAAGCGTCTTTGTTGAGCGGAGTGACTGTAGGCCCTTTATGAACATGAATATTTTTAATGCCTAGTTCCTGACATTTTTCGAGATAACGCTGTGTCCAAGGATCTGAGAGTTTATATCCTTTGGAATCACCGCGCCATTCAGCCGTGTAAAGCTTCACACCTTGTATGTCATATTCTCTTTTCTGAAATTCCAAATTTTCGAGACCACGGTTGCCGTCGCGAGGATCGAAATTTCCATTTCCTATGAATCTACCAGGATACTTTTTTACTAGTTCATGATTAGCTTTTAAGCTGCCAAATCCGTTTTTATAAAATTCCGAGAGCACGACAGGTTGAAATATCGCTACATCTACATGACCCTTCACAAAAACATCGTTGATTAATGCTTCACTGCCATATTTGAGAAATTTTTCTTTTGGCCAAATAGCTTCTTTAGGAGTATGATCCTTGTGATAATCATAGAAACAGTTGATGAATTGTTCACCGTGAATATTACGTTGGTTCTCGGGGCTTCCATCCCATAATGCGATATGGCTGTCAACAATAAAGATTTCTTCACCAGTTGCCGTTCGATACATTTACATTCCTCCCCCCATTTAATTGAGAAAAATCCCTGTAGAATAACTAGCAAATATTGAGTGATACTATCGGAGTAATCAGAAAACGCTTACATTAAATAGATGTAAAATGATAAAACATTCGTATAGACCCACCATGAATTTCTAAATATTGCAAATATTACTACAATACCTATTATAAAAATTTATTAGTATGGTAGGAAATTTTATATATATCTAAACAATGCGATAATGGATTTTTGAGCTCTGATGCAAGAAATCTATCAATCTTAGACAACTGATACTATTTATTAACCTAAAAAAGAGTGTATCTAGTATTTCTAAGACAAGTATGATGTCATGATTCGTCTGAAACAGACTGTGTTATTCTGTATTTATTTTTTTATACTAATGATTTTTCTTTGGTTAAGATATCTTGAAGAACTTCTTCTAAGTATTTCACAAAAACTTCATGGTTTTCACTCATTGGGAAATGACCAATACCCTTCATTTCTACAAACTTAGCTCCTGGGATTTGATTGGCCGTACGTTTGGAGTCTTCAGGCGTAGAAAGATAGTCATATTCTCCTGTCAGCAAATATACTGGACACTTATCTGTGTCAATCTGATGGAGCTTTCCTCGTAAATCATGATCTACACTATAAAAATATAAGTCTCCTTTAAACACACCTGGAGCCCCTTGGCTATAGTACCATGATGTTAAGCGGCGGTCCTTTTCTGGGCTTTGTGGAGCCATGAGTCCCCAGACTCCTGATCCACAAACTTCTCCTCCATGAGTATGCGGATGATTCCACCATTCCTGATAAAACCCTGGTGTATGATCGGATGCTTCAACAGGTATAGTAGCCCGGAAGTACTCAGGATACTTACGTGCTAACTGAAGCGCAGCATGTCCGCCAAAAGAGCTTCCCATAAAAATAGGATTTTCCAACTCTAGTTCCTCGCAGAAATTACGCACAAATTGAAGATAAAAATCTGTTGTAAGTTTGTATTCTTCTTTCCACCATTCCACACTATGAGGGGGATCTGATTTACCGTGTCTTGGTAAATCATAAGCAATCACCCTAAAATTCTGTGTGATGTTTGAATCTTCAAGTAAGCCTCGCCATTGTCTGCTGTCGCATCCAGCTGTATGCTGACATACTAATGGGATACCTTGTCCATTTTCCTCAAAATAAACCTTGTATTCAATACCTTCTACTTCAACATATACATATTGACCTTTAACAGAAGAAAATTTCCCCATCATTTTACACTCCTTTAACTAACAAGTTTTTTACTTCACGAGTAACATCGAGGAAACGGATCATGTACCTCAAATTGGCATACAGTTCCTTAAGATTTCCTTCTAGCTGCAAATTTCCTTGAAAGACCGCTGCGAATAATTCATGGAACATTGGAGGTGGTGTTGGCTGAGTGAATTTTTCCCAGGCTTCTAAGCTACCTCTGATCGCAAAACTCCATCCGTCTAACGCTCCCTTTTCAAAGAAGTTAGTTAGTTTACCCTGCTTAATTTGGACAATGTACTCCTTTGAACCGATTTGCAAGAGAAGGTCTGCAACACAATACTTTCCAATTACATTTAACTCTTGATCGGCGTTTACAACTTCTTGGAAATTTTCCATCCATTTTTTTGATCCTACTTGCATATTTTTTAGCCTCCCTTTACTTGTTTTATTGGGACAAGGTCCTCAATTTGATATTCTGCAAGAACCATGCCAAGTAAATAGACGTTTAAAATAACAGGAAAGTGGGGGCTGCAATTGGGATTTTGCTTTTTGAGATGATTATTCCCATTTTGTAAAATGTACATTTGACCGGTCTGTGTTCGGACAGACGAACAGTTATATATACTTTATTCGAGATTATATTTTTGAATTTTTCGATAAAGAGCACTACGGGAGATACCTAGTTCCCTCGCAGCTTGGGCACGATTACCGTTGGCTTTATTGATAATGTAAGAGAGATATTCACGTTCACTTATTTTTTCTTGTGATTGATCCAATCCTAAAAACTCATGTACATGAAATGAATCGAAGTGATTTTCATCATGTAGATAAACAATTCGCTCAATTACGTTTCTCAGCTCTCTTAAATTCCCCGGCCATGTATGTTGTTTAAATATATGCATTGCTTCTGAAGTGAAAGAGATTGTTTTTCGCTGTACTTTTTCACAAGCTTCACTCAACATCGTATTCAAGATGCTTTCCAAATCTTCAATTCGTTCTCTTAAAGAGGGGATTTTTATAAGAAAAACGGTTAATCGATAATAAAGATCCTCTCGAAATTCTCCTTTTTCAACTAGTTCTTTCATATTCTTATTTGTCGCAGCTAAAAAACGTACATCAACTGGAGTCGGAGTAGTCCCCCCAACTCTTACTACTTGTTTTTCTTCTAGAGTTCTAAGAAGAGTAGCCTGTAAATCAAGTGGTAAATCTGCTATTTCGTCTAAGAATATGGTTCCTTTGTTCGCTGCTTCAATTTTCCCTTGACTCCCTTTATGTTTAGCACCTGTAAAGGCTCCACCTTCATAACCAAACAATTCTGTAGTAATTAGTTCTCGAGGCAATGCTGCACAATTAATCGCAGTGTAAGGCTGGTCCCTTCTTTCGCTTTGCTTGTGAATAAAACGGGCCATAAAGTCTTTCCCGACTCCACTCTCCCCTTGTATAAGAATACTTGCATCACTTCTTGAAACCTTTATAGCTGTTTGTAAGGTCTTCTGGAATGCTGTATTTTTAGTATTAAAGGCAAAGTAATCTTGATTGACCTTACTCTTCGGCAGGATTGTCTTCGTTTGGGGATGTATAAACAGGACAGTGGCCAACCATTTACCTTGCTTCACTATTTCTTCTGAGCTAATGAAAAATTTCTGATCATTCACTTCAATTTCGGTTGAAACTGAACCTTTTTTAACGTAACTCAATATCGTTTTTTTACATGATTGTGAATGACCGTTATTTTCTTCCCATAACTTAAAAAAGTCATGAGCAGGCTTATTTTTGTATAACTCTATCCCTTGTTTATCAAATGATATAATACCTGTGTTGTCATTGAACTTATGAATGTATTCAGTTAATACATGTGATAAAACTTGCTCTTTGATTTTTGATTTATGAAATCGGTATCTTTCACTAATTGCATGAGCACCAGCAACTGCCAGTGTATATAACTCTCTCAAATCATTCTTAGGACCCATACGGCAAACGTCAAAGGCCCCTATGTATTCTCCATCAACAAAAATAGGACACGCAGAACAATCCCAAACGCGAAGGGCTAAACAATAATGCTCATCCCCTGAAGTAGCCATGGCAGTTCGTGTTCTAAGGGCAATTGATAGCCCTGTTGAACCAACGTTTTCTTCCATCCATTGTGCACCTATAGCCATTCCACACTGGTCGGCTATCTTTTGAGATTTATAATCGGCCATCATTTCCACTAAATATCCTTCGGCATCTGCAAGTAAAAGAAGGTAACCCCCTCCATTTAAGCGCTTACAAAGATCGTTCATAACTGGCAACGCAGCATTAACCAAGTCGATATTTTTCTGTCGCCTTTCTACAAGATCACTTTGCGGAATAGGAGAAAAAACTTCTTCCATCTCATGAGAAACACCCATCTGTTTACATCTATTCCACGATTCGAAAACTTCTTTTCTTACATCGATGTCGGTTTTTCCCTCAAGAACAAACTGTCTCCATTTCTCGTCAACCATGATAAATGTTCCCCTCCTCAAAACCAAGTTTTGCGGATATCCATAAACAAACATGAATATTCCTCGTGTTTATCAACCTTATTCATTATTATCTTCTTTTCGCCATTGATAGTACATCCATTAGTCATTTTAACATATCTGAATTTGTCGATATATTTGAGATAGTTAAGCTGAATTTTTCAACACAATGGTGAGAAATTCAGTCTAATTTTCTTATATGTCTTGCCGAATAAACTCGGCGAGTTGACGGATGTTTTCTTCGTTTCTTTTATAATATGTCCACTTTCCAATACGGGTGGAACTCACAAGTCCAGCTTTCTGTAAAATGGAAAGATATTGAGAGACCGTTGATTGTGTAATATTTAATTTTTGGTGAAACTGGCTTACACATACCCCTATTTCTCGAAAATCACCCACTTCCTGAGGGGAAAAATGTTTTTCCGGTTCTCTTAGCCATTCTAGTATTTGAAGCCTTGTTTCATTTGATAAGGCTTTGAAAATTTCAATAGGTTTCATGATACTTATTATATCTATTATTTAAGATATGTAAAATCGTTTATTATCTTGTAGGCTCTCGTTTAAAAGCATAAGACTATGGGTTACTTTTAAATATAGAATTTAAGAGGATAATCCAAACAGTTTATTTGATTTTGGACAAATTTCACCCATTGATGAAACTGTTCCTTTTTAAGCATATGCATAGCTTCTGTACTATATAAGTGACCATCTAAAAGAACAGACCATCTAAAAGAACAAGGGTCTACCATGGTACGAACGCGCATTTTGATAAACAGTTTCTTGTTCTACAATATTGTTTAAATATCGTGTTTTAAAGAATTGGTGTATATTCTATTCATTTTAATTAACATAAAAACTCTTTGAGGAAATGAACCACAAATAAATTCCTTGGCAATCAAGGTATTTTAGCTTGTCTATTTTTATTCCAACGCTACATAATCCTACAGGAGCAATTGGACGATAGGGAAAGGCAAGCCTTATACAAGACGTGAAAGCAACTACAGATCCCGATTATTGAAGATGATGTGTATCAAGAACTGTTATTCGAATCATCTTATCCTGCACTAAAGTCATTCGATCTATCGGGGCAAGTATGCCTGATTTCTTCTTAGCTTAAAAAATCAGGGTTTTACCTGCCAAAAAAATTCCTTAACGTATAATATTCGCGTTTTGACGGCAGGACCCCTTATATTAAAACCTTACAAAGTGCTGCAATCTTTTCTGAAGATATAGTATACAGCAATCGCCCCCGATTGCTTAAGATCCGTAACAGATTTAAACTCGATTCGGTCTATCGTTAAACTCTTTGTTTCTTAAAATGAAATTCAGGTCTACATCTCCTTCTTCTTCGTCTGTTTCTGGATAGTATTGCGAAATAAATTCACTTTCGCTCATCTTCTTTGAGATCCGTAAATAACGAGAATATACTTCAGTACCCGGCCCAAGTTCTTCACCTATAATAAAGCAATCCAATGCCTCGATAAATTTCCAGTTTACCCGTTCATCGTAAGGATTGGTATATTCAATTTCCGCCTCTTTAACTTTTTCTTCAGCAATTGAATAAGCATCATCAAAAGATTTTGCTTTCACCAGGATGATACTTTCTTCGTAGGTTTTGTGAGTATTATTGTAGTTTTTGTCTATTGTTTCCGGGTCTGGTTTTCCAGTGATAATACATTCAAATAAGAGTTTTACCGCGAACCATTCCCAACTTGTTTCCGTATTTATTTCATTGTTGAGTGACGAAAGAGCTTGTAATGTATCTTCCAAGATTTCTTGTTGTTGCGTTAAGGAGTGTAGTTCTTGTTTTATTTTAGAAATACAATCTAACAAGACTTTATCATCAATATCATTTCTTATTGATTGTATTAACTGATAAGACTGTGCCTTAACTTCAAAATTCCCTGTAATTAAATGATAAACCAACGTATCTAAGTGCATTGAGCAGTCAAATGGTTCTAATGCATACAACAAAGTCCCACGGTTTCCTAAAGTTTTGGGGTGATTTAAGACATCTATTATTGGTTGCAAAGCTGAATTATCTCCGATATCACTTAATGCAATTGCTATAGAATTTCTTAACCTTGCACTTTTGGTGTTTTTCAAGAATTCGATTAGTAAGGGAATCGCTTTCAATTTCTTATTACTTCCAATATCATCTAAAAGGATTTCTGTTTTCTCGGTTTCTTCAGATTCTAATAGTCTTCTTAGTAAATCTAAATCCATTTCTAATCCCCCTTTTAGATCAAATTTTATAAATGTTATGATTCCATAAAACAGGAGTAATCCCTTCTTGAATCAACGCCTCTAATTATTGTGCTTATTCAAAAATCCTGCCCACTACCTCAATAAGAAAAGGCGTTCCGCTTTGCTGCAATCGCCCCCGATTGCCGAAGATGGATAAAGCGCTATTGAAACACCTTATCTATTTCATCCCTGTCATAATCTAGTATCCAGTCATTGAAATTGTTATAAATATCTCGTATCGTTTTAGGTGAAGCAGCAAGCAAATCACAACCTCTGTCATCATAAATATGAAATATTGTTTTTCTTTTGATATTAAAAAAATAAATGCGATGATAAATATTTGGTTGTATTCCTAAATCTTGATTACACATTGCTTTTAAAAGTGGAATGTATTTTATATCAGATGTTTTACTTTTAAGCGTAAATCTATGTGTTTTATATTTTTCATCTTCGTTGTCTTCTGGGAAAATATAAGGTATCACTGCGTGATTTAACCTATATAAGGTCGTTTTTTCGTATACATAGGGAGAAAAAAGCCTCCTATTATTTTTATAGGATTTTCTATTTCCGAAAACATTTACATCCATTACAACAAAAATTTCCTCATCAGGTTTATGTACTGATTCAAATAAAGTTAGAGCCCTATTATAAACTCCTTTTAAATATCGACTGTTTTTGTCATCATATTCTCTATTCCACTCAACACCCAATTCGAATCGTATTGCAATTTCCCAGTTATAAAATAAAGGTGGTCTAAGAGATAAGTTAGAAAAGTTCTCTTTTTTATAATCATTAATAAACACATCCGCACCTCGTCTGATATATATTATGAATTTCCATTTCACAATACAGCCCAATTCCTCAATAAGAATAGGCGACCCACTTTTTAGCAATCGCCCCCGTTATCTTAAGAAGGATTATGGATTTCTTGTAACAATAATTCTAGATCATATTTCAAGTTACTTCTAGTTTCTATATCAAATTCTCCTTGTACTTCTTGTATAGGATATTTTTGTTTATGGATTATATAATGTTTTAGTTTTAAAAAAGTGGTTAAAGGAAAATCAAAATCATACCACTCTTCTCTGTAACCAATTATTCCGTGTCTTTTTATTAGTGCATCTATTTCTTTTAACACAATCATAATAAAATCATCATAGGGGTATTCCGTTTTTATTAGTGTATTAGTTTTGTCTTTACTAAATTCATCTTCGTAATACACGGCTTTTATGTTCAGTATATTATTTTCTTTTAATTCGAAATACCAAATAACTCCTTCTGGTTCACCCTCCCATTCACACTCAGTTTCTTTTCTTATCTCATCTTTCGGTACACAAAAAGAGTTTAAAAGCAGTAGTGACCTTAGAAAATCATATAAACAATCTGTTAAATAACTTGCTGTAAATTCTAATTTCTGTCCGTTAACTTCAACAATACAAGTAGCCCATCCAATTCCACTAAGATAATATTTAAACTTCACTTCCATCTCACCTGCTTCGATAGTTATCACTACATTTATGTTATCTCTATTTCTTGTTCAACTAAATTGCCGATTTCCTCAATAAGAAAGTGCGATCACTATGCTGCAATTGCCCCCGATTGTTGAATAATGCAATTCAGCATACATATTCGATTTAAGCAAATAATATCCTTAATACTTCAACTAAGAATAGTAAAAGGAAGTGGTTATTATTAGGATCGTCGTGCTAGTCTGCCTTTTATTTATTGGACCTCTAATTAAGTCGGCAAATGCAAGCGATA
This sequence comes from Metabacillus idriensis, assembly GCF_009674765.1. Lineage (GTDB taxonomy): Bacteria > Bacillota > Bacilli > Bacillales > Bacillaceae > Bacillus_P > Bacillus_P idriensis. The sequence goes on from NZ_WKKF01000008.1 coordinate 59,514, forward strand.
GTTTTGATAGGACCTCGAGTGATTATTTTCAGATTGGTTACGGATACATCTATGAAGAACTTCAAATCAGTAGTGAGCACTTCGAAAAGAAAATTGTACTACCCAACAGGTTACCGCCAATAACATTTACTCATAGTTTTGGACGGTTTTCTGATTTAGATGGAAACATCAATGACCAGTTTGAAGTTGTTTATGTAAATGAAGATAAACCTAAACATACTTACAGTTTATCAATTAGGCCGGTTAGAAATGGTATTAAGTTCGAAAATAAACACATAACACAAATCGTTAAATTGAGGGACGGCAGCAATGCTATATTTTCAAAAAGGGTAAGAGGTTTTAATCTAATGGTGGTTGAAAAGTTTGGCTTCCAATACATTTTGAGCATTCCAGATGAAGTGAATATAGACACAAAAGAAGTATTAGCTGAAATCGCCAACTCAATAGCTGACCATTAACATCATATGGGGGTGAGAATCTTCGTCTCTCGCCCCCTTTAACGGAATAAATATAATATGGCCTCATTCCTAAAACTTTAACTAACATATCCGTTAATTAAACAATCCTTGCTCTTTCCATTTGTCGAAATACTTTTGATAACCCATTTCCTCCGCTGTCATAGTGCATTGCGTATTTTCTAATTTAAAAGTATGAGATCCTGACAAGGCTTCATAACTTGGATTACCTTCCACATCCCCAAAGAGTGTTTCAAATGTATTCACGTCCACTGAGTGTGTTATTCCATTCTCGTCAGTTTCAAGATGAATAAAATCAGCCTCTCCCTGTTCTGTCTGTCCCTTAAACATCAAACCTGCTTTATTCAAAGACACATATAATTGATTCATACTCAATCTCACTCTCTTTTTTCATTACCTTTTTTTCTTTAACCCTAAATTATAGACGCTTTGTTAAGCAAACGCCCCCGATTGCTTAATAAAAAGTTCACTTAGTCCCACTGAATACAATATCTGCTCTTTGGAATGGTTTTTGCTCTTCCAGATAAATATCTTCTGAAATCATCCAATTATCTTCCCACAATTCACGAGCGTCTTCTCCGTCTCTTTTGATACCTCTTGATAGCCTTATTTCTCTAGGGCAATCAATCCATATCTTTATATCATATTTATTTTCTAGTTCTTGCCGGATGGTATATATCCCTTCAACTACGACAATACCACCTACAGGCACAGTATGGCATTCTGCTAAGGAATCAGTTTCCCAATCGTATCGTTGATATTGTCCTTCTCTCCCTTGACTTATTGGTTCCAGTACCTGTTTTAAAAGACGTTCCCAATCGAAGTCTGCACCGACTGGCTTTTGTGTAGGATGTTTTTTTATAATTTGTGATGAGGGAAAGTAAAAATCATCATTATGTACAATTGTTATATTAGGGAGTACTTCTTTCATTTTATCAGCAAATGTACTTTTCCCTGAGCCGCCGCAACCATCTATCCCAATCACCAAAGTTGATTGCTTTTTAGATATCTCACTGATGGCTTCCATAAACTCTTTAATTGAGTTGAATTTTCCTCTTACCAATTCCATATCACTCATAATTTAAATACCCCACGTTCATTCAGAAATTTGATAATGACATTCAAAGGATTCAACAAAAAAGGCCTTAACCCACCTTGGATTAACACATACAACTAGTTAATTAGAAGGACCAAAGCAAATTACTTTGCTGTAATAGCCCCCTATAATCGAAGAGAGTGGTTCATTTTAGTTCAGTTAGATAAGAGCTTGTTCCAGTACAAAAATTATTAAGCCACAAATTACCGATACTCCCACGAAAGACCCAAAGAAAAATACCAGTGAGACTGTTCTTCCAAACTCTACTTCGTTTGGAAGTTCATTAACTCTCTCCCACGCACTATCTATATCTGGGACATATCTTTTAGTCTTTATATATCCCATTACAAACGTGATTAGAAAATAAATCAAATGAACAATTACAGAACCTATAATTGCTTGCATTATTGTACTCAACCATTTACACCACCATTGTAGAATTATATTTAGTCAAAGCTGACTTCTTATAAAATCATAAACTTATCCTATTCAGTTATTCCATTTAGTTACCCATTGCTTCAAAATAAGGCGATCCGCTTTGCTGCAATCGCCCCCTTTAATTGAATTAAGTTTAATGGTTTTCCTTTTTTTGAAGTGCTGCCAGCTTTTTATAATTCTTATCATAATTCTGGCGTTGTAGCAGATTTTCCAGCCAATATTGTGCCTTTTGCTGTTCTCCATTTTTGATAAACGTCTGGATTATCTTTTTAAAATTAACACTATATTTAAAGTTTTCGTTTTTCACTAATTCCAATGCTTTATTATAACAATCCGATGCCTTTTGATATTCTTTTGAAGAGGAATATAACAGTCCGAGATAAATTAGACCACTTGATATTTCTTCCTTACTAAAATTTTGCTCAGTGGCAAGTCTCATCACTTTTATAGCTTTCCTTTTTAAAAACAAAATTTCATATGTACCAGCTTTATATACATAATCCTCATACTTTTTAAGCGGTTTTATCAGTGAGAAGATTCCCATAACTAATCCTCCAAGGGGGAAGTTTTCTAAAGCTAACCTGCTCAGTTTGTGAAAAAGCGACTGCTCTTGTTGGACAATCGCCCCCGATTGCTTAATAAAATTCTATTTAAAAATGTTCTTTGAAGATCAGTTTGAAATATGGCTTAAAGTCAATTTCTATCATTTGTTGGGAATCCTCATTTAGAACTGTTAACAATACACTTGAGTGTTCTTTTTGGTCTGCTGTAATTTCAAACTTAGATACACGTTTGAGTTCCAATAACGATAAGAATCTTCTTGATTCTCGGTAAGTCACCTGAATTTTTACTTCTCCATACGATGGAGAAATAGTAACAATAAAGTCTTCTTCACCGTTCGAAAACTGGTATTTCGCTGTATTGTAATAAAATTGGATATCATTTGAGTTATTATCAAATAACGTAGGTTCACATTCAAATAAAGAAAGGAACTCGCTCTCATCTGGAAATATAGCCATTTTCTTAAGCACCTTTCAAATTTCTTATTCATCAACCCTATCCAAGTCTTCAATATAAAAATGATCACACTTTGCTGCAATCGCCCTAGATTGTTGAGTATGTGGTTAATCCCAATAATTGAATATAACTTCCCCAATTCTTTCGGGCTTCCAAAAAGCAACTTGTTCTAACTCAGCACTATTTAAATCATTATCATTTTGTAGAATCTTTTCAGAATTCTGCTTTATAACTAAAGGCTTATGTAGTTCGTTGACACTCAAAACTTTATAAAACGAACTAAACTCTCTTGAAAGATCAGGTACATCGATGAATTTTATGTTTTCAAATTCAACAACCGACGCAAATGCTAGATAAGGATAATATTCATTTAGTAAGATATGAAATTGTTTATTATAAACCTTGACGTCTACGTTATAAAAGTTTGTTGGATATTCTGGTTCATAAAAACTCAAAACTTTACCGCCAAAACGAGTTGTGTTAGAAAAACACACCTGTCTAAATTGTTTTCCGTCAACTTTAGGAGGGCGATTGTTTTTTGAACTATAAAAACCAGTTATACCATTAGGGAGTTTCATTTCATCACCGTTTTTTTTTTGACATTTATAAAAATAATCTTGAGTAAACGAACAAACGATCACTTATGCTCCAATCGCCCTAGATGTCTTAATTTTCTATTCGAATAATGCATTTTTCGTAAATATCTATTGCCTCAAGTTGTAGATTATTTAAGTTAATTTTCAACTTCTCCTCAGGCTCTTCATTTTCTTCACCCAACCAACAAATATAAATCTCACAATAATCACCTTGTGGAAGCAAATTTTTTAGTAGGTGGCATAAATAGAGAAAAGTCTTTTTGGATTTTTCGTAGTTATGTGGCGAATGAACCTTTTGATATTCGTTCATTTGCCAAATAGGGTGACCTTTTTCAGCAATTTCATAAATATAGGGCGTAGTAAAATGCTTCTGTTTAACTACATTACGATTTTCTTCTTCTGAGAAAACATAATCAATTTCAACTTCAGCCTCTGTATAGTATTCGTTAAGTATTACGGTAAAATTCAAACCAATATAGGTTGCCATACTCATATCATAAACTCCTTGTGATAGGCTGTGACTCTAATTTAATATCTTATTGTTCTAACCTTCTTCTTCAAGTAGACTGCCCAATTCCTCAATGAAAAAGGTGATTACACTGTGCAGCAATCGCCCCCGTTCGTACAAAATTCACTTTTTCTTTCTCCCGTAACTTGGTTTAAATTTTTCAGGGTCTAAAATAGATCCCCGAGATAGTCTTCTTAAAAAAGCATCAAAATCATTTGCTATTTTTATTTGTTTCCATTTCTCATTATCTGATAAGTAATCCTCATAAAAGTATACTACTGAAGGATTTTCAGTGTTTTCCTCATAGTTTAAAGCAATCCAACTATGATAATCGCCCCATAAAATTATTATAGTTTCAGGTAGACCAACCTCGTTTATCCAATACTTAGAAGCAAGGATACCTACACCATTTTGTTTGCCTTCAAAATCAATTCCGTATATTTCAGGAATTATAAATCTTTCCTTATCGTTCTCCTCAAGAAAAATGTATGGATATTTTAAAATACCACCGTTATGTTCTTTTAGTAATTCTTTATATGATAGAGGAAGTTTAACACCTAATTTTTCCTCAGCAACTCTAATTTTTAAATCCGATATAGGTTTTTCACCTTCATCCCAAAATTCACCTTCACCCTTATAGAACTCCAATTTATCACCTCATTCATATAGATCTTTAACTTATGTGTTATTAAACTATACTGCCATTTAGTTTAAGTACATTTCTTCACAATTTCACACCGATTTCACATAATTATCCTGTTTTGTTTGGAAGTCTTATTCCATTAAACTGCCCGATTGCTGAATAACTGTTATTACCATTTTTATCACAAATACATTGTTGAACAGGTTATTTCACAAGATAAAACACACCAATCATGCTGCTAATTGGCGTGTTAAACACTGTGTTAATTAATATGCTGTTTTAATGTTTTGCACCTATGAACAGAACCCATTACAAAAAGCCAGCCTTTATCAAATCAAAGGCTGGCTCCTATAATCTCTAAAACATTATTAAATTAATTACTTCATTTATTGCCAGAAATCGTTCTTGTTTTTGCAGGCAACGAACTTATTTATCGATATTATCTAACCATAAAATCTTTCTCCGTTTTTACCACACCATTTACGATAATCGACAACGTATGTATTCCTTCATAATGCTTTCTTGTTGTTAAGTCCTTAAAATGATGAGTTTTTGAGATTATGTGGTTTTCTCCCTGCTTCATAATTGTTGATTTCAGCATAAAAACCTTTCTGTTACGCTGCCCTCTGGATTTCACATAATCAATCGCGTATTCTACTCTCACAGGAATCGTGCTTTCTGATGAAAGTTCAAATGTCATTTGAATGCTGTCTCCTATCTGGATTGTATCTGGATGAAGAGTTAGCCGGTCAATTGTTATGGGGCTGTCATCGGCATATCCAAATAAGGCAAGGGCTTGTCTGTTTCCTTTTTTCAGTAATGAGCGGCAGGCATGTTTGATGATCCAATCCGTCTTTTTATCCTTTCCGCTCCATTCTTTCGCAATTCTTAATACAATGTCAGCGTGGGTATAAGATATATCATTTAAATGATTGGCAACACTTTTGCGGACATATAACGAATCATCATTTTTCAGGTTTTCTAAAATCGGCAATGTTTGCTGCGGATTATCTTTTATTGACGGTACCGCTGTTCCCCAGGGAAGTCTTGGTCTGCTCCCTTCGCTCGCAAGTCTTCTTATATGCTCATTTGAATGAGTGGACCACGTCAGCATTTGGGCAAGCATTCGCTTTGGATCTTTTAGCAAAAACGGGCGGACTGCAAATTCTGATGTAGAGAATTCAGTGAAGTACGCTAACGCATGCATGGATTTCTCCCAATTCTGCAAACCATATTGTTCAACGTAATCCGGGAAAATGATTCCTCCAAGGCCGCTAAACTGCGGTGCAATTTTATATAATATCTTGAGAGCTTCCTCATAGTCATCAGGCAGGGAATGTTTCAAACCCCCTGTAATCTTTCTCATCCGCTGCTTTAACGTTAAATCCTCCCAGCCATCTTCAAAAAAAAGGGCCCGGAATTGTTCGGAAACAAATAAAGGGTATTCTTGTTCTATAGCAGAAATTAACCTTTCAATAAAAGCTTCATTATAAATATTTTTAAGTGCTTCAGCCATCGTTTCAACCTTCTTTTATAGGGAGTATTATCTAAACCAACTATACACGAACGTACATTCGTTTTCAATCATTCTTAGTTATTTCTTGTTCCTTACGAAGTGAAAAACATCCGTGTATTGAATGATTTTCTCTCCGGTAAGTATATGGATTTCATTTTTCCCCGGTTTTTGAAGCACCATTCCGACCGTTTGAAGACCTATATTTCAATGAATCCCATTTTATAGGGCATCATTCCGATCGCATGAATACTCGAGTTTAGTTACCCCAGACCGATCAGAGGGTTTTCATTCCCATAATAAAAAGACAGGAAGACCTGTCTTTATCAATCATGAAAATTAGTTCCATCTGTTACAGCTTTTACTACTCCTGCACGAACGACAAAGTCTCCGAAGTGCTCTTTTTCAGTCCGTTCTTTTGCATAGCGTGACAGAAGGACGCGAAGTTCACTTAATATCTCTTCTTCCCCGATGTTTTCACGGTACATCTTGCTCAGGCGGCTGCCGTCAAAAGCAGCCCCTAAATACATATTGTATTTTCCTGGCGCTTTGCCGATAAAACCAATTTCTCCAAGGGCATGGCGCGCACAGCCGTTCGGACAGCCGGTCATGCGAATCGTGATTTCTTCGTTTCTGAGGCCGTTTTCATCGACAATTGCTTCAATTTTATCGATCAGCACCGGCAAATAGCGTTCTGCTTCAGCCATTGCAAGACCGCATGTCGGCAGGGCTACACACGCAAGCGAGCTTCTGCGCAGGGCAGAGTAATGCTTTCCGTCAGTGAGACCATATCGATCAATCAAATCGCTGATCTTTTTCTTTTGATGGCTTGAAACATTGGAGATGATTAAGTTTTGATTGGCCGTCAGGCGAATATCACCTTTATGCACTTTTGCGATCTCACGAAGACCCGTCATCAGCTGGTACCCATCAAAATCTGCTACACGTCCGCCTTCTACAAAAAGAGTAAAGTGCCACTTGCCATCCATACCTTTTTCCCAGCCATATCTGTCACCGTTATTGTCAAAATGATAGCTCTTAGCTTCTTCAAGATTCCATCCCAGGCGGTTTTCAAGTTCTGCTTTCACCGCATCCAGCCCCAGGCGGTCAACTGTATACTTGAAACGGGCATTTTTGCGCACAGAACGATTTCCATAATCACGCTGAATGGTAATGATTTTTTCAGCAACATCGACGATTTGATGAGGAGAGCAGAATCCAATCACTTTTGCAAGCTGCGGATACGTTGCTTTGTCACCGTGGGACATTCCCATTCCCCCGCCGATTGCTACATTGAAACCTGTGAGCTTTCCTTCTTCAACGATCGCAATGAAGCCAAGATCCTGTGAAAAGACATCGATGTCATTTGAAGGCGGAACTGCAATCCCGATTTTAAATTTCCGCGGCAAGTACAGCGCGCCATACATCGGCTCAACTTCTTCTGTGTCAGGGGTTCCTGCTACTTTTTCTTCATCAAGCCAAATTTCGTGATACGCTCTCGTGCGCGGAAGCAGATCATCACTCAATTTTCTTGACCATTCATACACCTCAGAATGGATGTGAGATTGATAAGGAATCGAATTGCACATCACGTTCCGATTTACATCGCCGCAGGCAGCAATGGTATCGAGCATCGAAGCATGAATCTCCTGAATCGTCTGCTTCATATTCCATTTTAATATGCCATGCATCTGAAAGGTCTGGCGTGTAGTCAGCTTTAACGTGCCATTTCCGTATTTTTGGGCAAGATCGTCCATGACAAGCCATTGTTCAGGTTTTGCCACACCGCCCGCCATGCGGACGCGGAGCATGAATTGATAAGCAGGCTCAAGCTTCTGTTTTTGACGCTCATTTCGAAGATCACGGTCATCCTGCAAATAACTGCCGTGATGCTTCATCAGCCGGTTATCGTCATCAGGAATTCCGGCACTGATCCGGTCCTGCATGACCTCCTTCAGTGTACCGCGCAAATAATTGCTTCTTTCCTTAATATCTTCTACATCACTTGGCGGGCCATCCGGCGCTGTTAATAGTTTGTTCACCATGCTGAAATACCCCTTTCCATCTAAACTCAGTATACATCACGCTGATAGCGTTTTTGCTGCTGCATATCTGCAAGATACTCTTCTGCTTTTTCACGGCTCATGCCGCCTTCATTTTCAATAATCTCAAGTAGAGTGTTATGGACATCATGGGCCATGTTTTTTTCATCGCCGCATATATAAACAACCGCTCCCTCTTGGATCCATTTAAACAATTCTTTGCTCTGTTCAAGCATACGGTGCTGCACATAAACTTTTTCATTCGTGTCGCGGGAAAACGCAACATCCATTCTTGTCAGTACTTCGTTTTCAAGCCATTTTTGCCATTCTGTCTGGTAAAGGAAGTCTGTTACGAAATGCTGATCACCGAAGAACAGCCACGATTTTCCTTCTGCCCCTGTTTCTTCTCTTTCCTGAATGAAAGAACGGAAAGGCGCTATCCCGGTTCCAGGTCCAACCATAATGATCGGTGTATCCGGATTTTGAGGGAGCTTAAAATTTTGGTTCCGCTGTATGTAAACCGGAAGGGTATCTCCTGGCTGAAGCCGCTCTGCACATAAAATCGAGCAGACGCCGCTTCGCTTGCGCCCATGCGTTTCATAGCGGACTGCGCCAATTGTCAAATGGACTTCATCAGGATTTGCCGATAAGCTGCTTGCAATCGAATAAAGACGTGCCGGCATTTTTCTTAGAATTGAAACAAATTCTTCTGCAGATACATTCCATGGCCCAAAATCTCTGACTAAATCCAGCAGATCGCGTCCTTCAATGTATTCTTTTAATTTTTCTTTTTGTTCAGGCAATGTCAGCCCCTGTAATTCCGTATTGGAAGAAAACTTGGCTGCCTGCTCAAGCAGAGGTTTTGTTAAAACCGTGATTTCATAATGGGATATAAGTGCTTGTTTAAGCGGAAGGACATCTCCATTTTTATTAACGGTTATCTCTTGATTCGCATCCCAGTTCATCTCCTGAATCAGCAGGTCTGCCAGTGCTGGATCGTTTTCAGGGTATACGCCAAGACTGTCGCCTGGCTCAAACGAGAGCCCGGATTCTTCAAGGGACAGCTCTAGGTGGTGAGTTTCTTTATTTGAACCGCGGCCATTTAAATTAAGATTCTCAAGCACTTCTGCACGAAACGGGTTAGTTCTGGAATAAACGGATTCTGTAACCTGTAAAGATGATGTCTGTACAGATGATTCCTGACTTCCTCCCTGCTCAGTCTTTAAGCTGCCAAGAACTCCCTGAAGCCATTCTGCTGCTTGATCATCATAATCAAGATCACAGTCTGAGCGCGGATGAATCCGCGTGCCTCCAAGATCTTCAAGCTTCTGATCAAAGTCTTTGCCTGTCTGGCAGAAAAACTCATACGAGCTGTCACCAAGAGACAGAACGGAAAAGCTTAGGTCATCAAGCTTCGGCGCGCGTCTGCCATGAAGAAATTCATGAAACGAGAGCGCATTATCCGGCGGTGTGCCTTCTCCATGTGTACTTACTACGATAAGCAGGTTTTTAACCTTCTTTAGTTGATTCGGTTTAAAATCATTCATCGACGATATCGTCACTTTCAAACCATGTTCTGAAAGGGTTTTGCCTGCATTCTCAGCAAGAGCTTGAGCATTGCCTGTTTGGGATCCGTATAAAATGGTCACCTCTTTAGAGACGGCTGACTCACTGCTTTGTGCTGATGATTGAGTCTCGGGTGCTGTCTGAAGTTCCTGAGACTGGACTGCTGTCAAATACCCTGTCAGCCAGATCTTCTGTGTTTCTGACAGCGTTGGCAGAAGACGGTTAAGGAGCTCTGCCTGCTCCTGACTGAACGGACTGTTCGTTACCTGAAGTTGCACCGTTTCCCACCTCACAAAGAAATTTAACACTATTTCTACATCATTTTTAAGTAAACATCCAGTTTTTTTTAGAAAGAATGAATCATTTCGATTATCCCTATATATTAAGTTGGTTTTTAGGGTAAAATGATACATAACGATTTACCTTTTTCTCCAATTAAAAAATACTATTTCTACTTTACCCGAAAACAGAAAATTAGTAAAATACATTTAATTTATTGTTATCATTAAGATTACTAATCATAAGGTGGGCTTCTTTTGTATTATGACGCGTTAAAAACATTTGTTACCCTTGCAGAAATCAAGAATTTTACAAAGACGGCCGAAAATCTCCGCATGTCGCAGCCGAGCGTTAGCTTGCATATTAAAAATCTCGAAAAAGAATTTCAAACAACGTTATTTTTGCGCTCGCCAAAATTCCTGCAGATTACTCCGACAGGCGAGATTCTATATGATCGCGCAAAACGGATGATTACCCTCTACGAACAAACAAGACAGGATATTCTCGAGCATCAGAATTCAATAAAAGGAGAACTGAAAATTGGCGCGAGTTTTACCATCGGCGAGTATATCTTGCCTTCTTTACTCCTTGACCTTCAAACTGAATACCCGGAGCTCGAACTGCAGGTTCTCATTGGAAACACAGAAGAAATCATACAATCTGTCCGGATGCACCAAGTAGATATCGGCCTGATAGAAGGACAGACAAATGAAAAAGAGCTCTCTGTCCATCCGTTTATGCAGGATGAGCTATTTATTGTTTCCTCCAAAAATCATGAGCTCGCTTCAAAAGAAGAGGTAACATTCTCAGATCTTCAAAATCAGCCTTGGGTCACAAGAGAGGTAGGTTCAGGCACACGCGAATTCCTCAACCATGTGATCCGGACTAACGGATTAAAAGTAAAATCGCTTCTCACAATAAGCAGCAATCAAGGAATTAAGGAAACTCTCATCAATGGCATGGGTCTCTCTTTTCTATCCCAAAGTGTCATTGAAAGAGACGTACAAAATCAAAACCTTTCTATTATAAAAATGAAAAACCAGAGCTTCACACGAACATTGTCATATATTTATTCACCTGTTATTGAAGATAAAAAAATTGTTAAAACCTTTATAAGTGCCCTGCAGGAAAAATGGCCAAATGAAAAGCAAAAAAGGAATTAAATATGGGCATGTAGTGCAGTTATTGAAAAAAACTCAGTTCTTCGCGTATTTATGATTGTGTTGGGTGTCTTAATTGGTATAATAACCGCTGGTTTTATTGAAAGGGAGTTTCCACTAAGTTCTCTTTGTCTTGGCTGTTACTTATTTTAGAAAACAAAAGAATAAACAATCCCTTTAAATGAAATATGGCTTCTCTTTTTATTGGCACGTCCAAAAGAGAAGCATGTTTCATTTTTAATTAAGCAGGACAATCTCACTGGCATCTACTGTTCTGCTCTCCTTGCTCTTGCTTATTTTTTTCCGGTCGGCCAAAACAACTTTAATATCCAATCCTGTCGTGAAATGGCGAGCCTTCAGCTTTTTGCCATGATTGTCGGTAAAAACCGTTTGATCTGTCAGCTTAACTGTACATGGGTAGCCTGCTGTTTCCGAGTTCTTTTCATCCTTCAGCACCTCTTTAGAGCAATCCACTTCAAAATACCCCTTTTTAATATCACTGATTCGCCCTTCAAAAGATTTCGTTCCGGAGCAACTAACTAAGAAGATACTGATGGATGTCATAAGAAGAATCATTTTTCTCAATATGAAGCCCCCTTTGTTCAATCTATTTAGTTGTATAGTTCTCGTTTTTACAGGTCATTTCCTCTTGAATTCCATATTATTATCGAATTCATGTAAACAGACACTTCTCCACAATGAAAGAAGTGTCTGTTCTATTTCTATATTTAATTAGTCTCTTTTTTCTTAACAAATAAAGCTGTGATCAAACTCAATACAGAACTGAGCATCAAAGTAAGTGTGATATAAATCGTTAATAAAACAGTTTCTAAGTCCCGATCACTGCCGTTCATCCATTCAAGAATATATGGTGCAAGAAACACAGCAGCAGCAAAGATGGCGAGCGTAACTGGAGGAATCAGCCTTCTTGTGTAAGACATTTTCATTGTCCAGAATATGGATGCTGCGATGACGATAATCGGTACGCCAATACGGATCAAATTTGTAAGCAGTATGGAATCCAAAGGTTCTCCCTCCTTATCATATAAAAATTCAATTCGGTTCAACATGAACATGTACATTGTACACGTCATGCTTGTTCATTAAAATGTTTTCAACTTTTGTTGAAATATCATGTGCATCCCTAATATCCAAATTGGAATTGACAAGGATGACAATGTCTACGACTGTATTGTTTCCATAGTTTCTTGCTTTAATTTCTTTTACGCCTTTTACCCCGTACAGCGAGAGAGTCGTTTCTTTAAACGCCTGAATTTCCTGCTCATCAAATCCGTCCGTTAAATGATGAGAGGCTTCTCTGAAAATATCCCAGGCTGTTTTACAGATCAGAAATCCTACAACTACAGCAGCAAGTGGATCAAGCCAAGGAAGGGAAAATTGCGATCCAATAATGCCGACTGCGATTCCAATACTGACCCATGCGTCTGAAAGGTTATCTTTTGCAGCGGCAATAACTGCCTGACTTTTGATTTTCTCACCGAGTTTTTTATTATAGCGGTATACGAAATACATAATGACTGCACAGAAAACCCCTGTCCAAGCTGAAATGAGATCAGGAGATTCCTGTTTTCCTTCAAAAACAGACATGGCCGCACCATATAGAACTTGAAGCCCTACTGCCATCATAATGAATGAGGCAAGGAGAGAAGCCACTGTTTCCGCTTTCCAATGCCCATATGGATGGTCTTGATCTGCCGGCTTTTGAGATAGTCTTAAACCTATTAATACGGCTATCGAAGCAACGATGTCGGTCGCATTATTTAATCCATCAGCCTTTAAGGCTTCTGAATCGGCTGTATATCCAATCATGAGTTTTAAAGCAGATAAACACAGGTATGCGATGATGCTTATGATGGCGCCGCGCTCTCCCAGTTTTAAATCCGCATATTTTTGTTGTTCCATCCAAAAATCCTCCACTTTTTCATTCCTTGAACATCTTACCAAGTAAGGACTGAGTGGGTCTACAGCAACCTTTTTTCACAATTCAACAATAGTAATGGCAGTGAAAAAAAGTTTACTCAAGCTAAAAATTCTTCCTTCAGAAAACCTTTTATTTCGTGAGGCGAAAGAACTTCTGTTTACTAGGAAAATAGAATGGCAGAGATAACAAACTAAAGAATCATGTAGACCTAATGCGTCATTTTTGTCACATTACAAAGGATTGACAGTTTTTTGCAGAAAATTCTGATTGTAGTACAACTAATAAGAATGAGGTGACTGGATTGAAAAAGAGTGCATTAACGAAGATTTTAGGTACCGCTGTTTTAGCTTCAGTTCTTGTCTTCCCGCAGGCAGGAAACATAGAAGCCGCCAAACCATCTGCAGGCGAAACACTTTCAACACAGGGTTTTATTGATTATGCGGAGCTTAAGCAAAGGCTGACTCAAATTGAGCAGAGCAGCAGCGGAAGAGTTTCAGTAGATGTGGCAGGCCATACAAATCAGGGTCGTGAAATCTACACGGCCAGAGTCGGTGAAGGAGACAAGGTATTGCTCGTTCAAAGTGAAATTCATGGAAATGAAAAGACAGGAACCGTTGCATTATTGAATATTCTCCAAAACATCGGTTCAAGCAATTCGGCTGAAGCTAAGAAAATCCGCGAAGAGCTGACAATCGTCGCCATTCCTATGATGAATGCGGATGCGTCTGAATTAGACAGAAGAGGAAATGATTTAAGCTGGTCAGAGGTAGTGGAAAGATACCCGCAATTAAGTTCAGCCACGCCTTCATGGAACTATTATACAAGACTCCTTCAAGGTGATGACTATGCGTCTAACCCTGGTTTTGATGTTAACCGTGATTTTCACCCTGACTTAAACTACGTGCCAAATGCAGCTGATTTCCCTGGCGCTTCCAACAAACCGGGCTGGTACATAACACCTGAAGCTCAAACAGTTAGAGACGTGTATAAAGATCTGCAGGCAGAGTTCGGTAAAGTTGAAGTATTCATGGATCTTCATCATCAAGGCTTTCCATATGTAGGCGACACAGGAGAAATCGCAACAATGTCTATCTCTGCTCAGTTTGTTCCAGATCCAAGCTCGGCTGAAGGAGCAAAATATGCTCAATTTGCAAATGACTACAACTATGATTTCTCTAGACAGCTGAATGTTGCCGCCTATGATGCCCTTCAGGCCAAGGGAGATTCTGTCTTCACCAATATCTCCCTGTACCAGCAAGGTCTTGATCTGCCAGGAACAGCTTTAGGCTCATTTGCTTTAAATGGAAGCGGAACTGTCCTATTTGAAGTAAAAGGACAAACACAAAACTTTGGGCAAAAACAAAAAGGCATGCTTGTTAAAACAGTGGAAACTGGTTTAATGGGTATTATTGGCGGTTTAAGTGATGAATCTGTTTATACGCTTGATCCTGAAAAGTATGAAGCGATTCCAGAATCAACTTATTAAACTGTTTGATATAGCGAATTCGTGGGGTTTCGGAATTAATTCGTGGGGTTTCGGAATTAATTCGTGGGGTTTCGGAATTAATTCGTGGGGTTTCGGAATTAATTGGAGGGGTTTCAAAATTAATTGGTGCTCTTTCCGTTTTCATTTGAGGCCTTTCAATAATTCACCGTAATTGTGAACAAAAAATGGTCCCTCCACAATTTGGAAGGGACCATTTTTTATACAGTCAGCGCTTCATTTTCTTCAAAATCAAACTCTACTTCAAATCCTAAATCCTTCAGCATTTCATGGTCACTAGTACTTTCCTGGCCTTTAGTCGTTAAATAATCTCCCACGAAAATCGAGTTCGCAGCATAGAGCCCAAGCGGCTGCAGAGATCGAAGGTTCACTTCACGTCCCCCTGAAATGCGGATTTCTTTTGTCGGATTAATAAAACGGAAGAGCGCAAGTACCTTCAGGCAATAACGCGGATCAAGGTCGTCTGTCCCCTCAAGCGGTGTGCCGTCAATCGCATGAAGGAAGTTAACAGGTATCGAGTCTGCATCTAATGCTTTTAAGCTGTATGCCATATTGACGACATCTTTTTTCGTTTCTCTCATGCCGATTATGACACCTGAACATGGTGAGATTCCTGAAGCCTTGACGGCTTCGATCGTATCAACGCGGTTATCATATGTATGAGATGTAGTGATCGATTCATGATGTTCTTTTGATGTATTGATATTGTGATTGTAGCGGTCGACCCCCGCTTCTTTTAACCGTGTGGCCTGATTTGGCTTTAATAGACCCAGGCAAGCACATACTTTAAGTCCATATTGGTCTTTTATGTCTTTTACAGCAGATACAACTGTATCCAGTTCTTTTTCAGATGGTCCCCTTCCGCTTGCTACGATGCAGTAAGTGCCAACCTTCAAATTATAAGCTCTCTCTGCACCTGCAAGAATGCTTTCTCTGTCCATCATGCGATACTTTTCTATCGGCGCCTTTGAAATACTCGACTGTGAACAGTACCCGCAATTTTCCGGACACAGACCTGACTTCGTATTGATGATCATGTTAAGCTTTACTTTTTTCCCGTAATAATGCTTGCGGATCGTAAACGCACCTTGAAGCAAACTTAATAGTTCATCATCATCAGAGTTTAAGATACTCAGTGCTTCTTCTTCAGTTAATTCTTTCCCTTTTACTACTTCGTTTGCAAGTGTTAGCCAGTCCATGGTAATCCCTCCATCATTTCCTTCTCTTTTATGGTAAAGAATGTGGGGGATTTATGTCAACTTATTTTTATTATAGTTAACTTAAACATTGAAAAGGTTTTCTTTTTGTTCAAATCTCTATTCTAATCTGTTCTTATTTATTTGTTAAAATTAGATAATAATAGGATTATTTAGGAGGTTTATGCATGTTTAAACAGCATTTGAATACACCCTTCAAAAAAACTCTGGCCTTTTTTATATTTATCTGGCTTTACTTGGATGGATGATTTTTATGGCGGTTCATTTTACCTCAGTAAAAGATAACAAAGATTCCACTCTTCAATTCACAGAAGAACTGAAAAAATATGAAGAGAAAGAAAAACTTAAAGAAAAGAAGACTCTTCTATTTGAAGTCTCAAATGAAACGGCAATCCTTGCAGTAACAGCTGGTTCTATAGCAGACATTGTCATCGTCTTATTATGGGCTCGAAGGGAAAACTTAAAGAACGAAACAAATGGCATAACCGCTGAAAAATCAAGGTGGAGAGACAAGAAATGGTTTTGAAATATTGTTGCGATGGGAGTTGTGCAGCCCAAAAACAATCGCATGGTTGTAAATTGGAAAAATATGATTTTAATGGTGATTATCATCCATATTCTGGTTATTTTTCTTGTTCGAACAATTAATGCTTAACAAAGAAAAAAGGGGAATGCCCCCTCTTTTCTTAGCTTTCCAGTGTATTTTTGATATCGTATTCCTCTTTTTTCTCCTGAAGCCAGGCTGTATACGCCGTTTGCATCTTTTGATCAAACAATGTTTCTTTTATCTCTTCTTTCTTATCCTCAAACGCTGCATCTGCGGCAGCTTTCTTATCTGCAAATTTGATTATGTGATAGCCAAATTCTGTTTTTACAGGATCGCTGATTTCTCCTTCTTTCATCGCGAATGTAACTTCTTCAAATTCAGCAACCATTTCACCCTTTGCAAAGTAGCCCAAGTCACCGCCGTCTTCACTGTTGGACGTATCTGTTGAATACTCTTTTGCGAGCTCTGTAAAGTCTGCACCGCCATCAAGCTTTTCTTTCACTTCTTTTGCCTTTGCCTCGTCTTCTACTAAAATATGACTTGCTTTTACTTGCTCCGGCTCTGCAAAACTTTCTTTATTTTCATCAAAATAGGTCTTCATTTCGTCCTCTGAAATCTTAATTTCAGACTCAAGAAGCTTTTCAATTTTCAAATTTGTTTCCAGATCTTTTTTTACATCTTCAACTGTACTGCCGCTTGTCTCAAGCTGCTGTATAAAAGCTTCTTCTCCTCCGTAGGACGCTATTACCGTCTTGTATTCTTCTTCTACGGCATCGTTTGAAATCGTAATGTCTTGTTTATCTGACTCCTGCTCAATAATTTTTTCTGTAATTAAGTAATCGACAAGCTGGGTTCCGCCCTGATCGATTAAGAGACTATAAAGCTCGTCCTTGCTGATTTTTTCACCATTCACACTTGCGACTGCCTCCTCAGTGGCATAGGGAATGCCCCATCCGATTCCAACACCTAAAAACCCAGTCATTAGAAAAGCGTAAGTTAGCCTATTCTTCAAAACATTCTTCATGAACAAATCTCCTTTTAACCTGAAATTTCTCTTTTGCTGAACATAAATCCAATGATATCGTCCAAATATGAATAAACTATGAACAAATCAAGAAGAAGCTATTAAATCAGGCTGGTTTTTCACTTTTTTTAGAACAAAGCGGTTTGTCTTCTAAAGAAATAGTTTGTACGGTACATCCTCTTCTTCTCTGTTTATGTATCGTTCAATTCGGTCCCTAAGAGTCTGCACACTCTCTTTTTTGTCATCCTCCGGCTGTTCAATTTTAGGTTGCTGCAGCTGTTCTTTGAGCCAGTCTGGAACAGGTTCTTTCCGGATAATTTTCGGATGATTTCTTGTCGTGCCAGCTCTTTGTTGCTGTCTTACGTCATCGTGTGTTTTTATGTTCTTCAGCTTCCAGTCTGACAAAACTTTCACTGCATATCTCCAGCTGGTCGCATTATAGGCTTTAGCTGTCTTTAACGCCTCGATGATCATGCTGTCATCAAAATCGCTTTGCCACTTCAGCAAACTTTGAGCAATTTCCGGTTTGCATTCTCCAAATCCACTCTGCTCGAAGAATTCAATGATCTTATTCTCTTTTTCTTTTAAAATCTTTAAATTCTCTTTAAAGAAAGAGGTGCTCATTTTGTTTTTTTCTTGTGCTCTTTTTGTCTCGATCAGCTGCTCATTTTGTTCACTGGAGATGCTCATTTTGTCTTCTTGTGATCTTTTTGCTTCGACCAGCTGTTCATTTTGTTCACTGCAGGTGCTCATTTTGTCTTCTTGTGCTCTTTTTTCAGGCACCTGCTCATTTTGATCGCTGGAGCTGCTCGTTTTGTTTTCTTGTCCTCTTTTAGTTTCAATCAGCTGCTCATTTTGTTCCATAATCAATTTGTTCAGTTCTTCATATTGAATGGTATATTGCTTTGCCTTTGCTCCGCACCCATTTCCGCTTACATTCAGCAGCCTAAGATTTTCGAGTTTTTGAAGTGTTCGTCTGATTGTAATCAGCGATAAAAAAGGAAATTCTTTTTGCAGCTCTTCATATGTTTTGGTAATCCAGGCTGTACCATCGATTTTCTCCTCTGATCTGAGCAGCCAAAAATGAAACTGCTGCAGCAGGATACTTTCTTTTAACCCAATTTGACAGGCTAAACTTGGCTGTATCATCATAACCTGATCACTTACTAGTAAAGTTGAACTCATACTGTCACCTCAAATGAAAAATTCTGCCTATTTCTTTATACATCTGAGAACCGTTTAAGTAGCATAAAGCTTTGAAAACAATAAAAGGCTCAGAGTTTGTACTCCGAGCCAAAAATAATAAAAATGGTTACTCCGCAATTTTTCATAGCATTTTTTATTAATTGCCCAAGTTATGTATATTTAAGGAGCAATCCCACTTTGCTGCAACTGATCGTTGAATAAAGAAGGAATTACATCAGAGTGGTCCTCCTCCAGTGAGCAAGCCAATCATTTTATTAATGTGATAAAATCGACTCTTTTTCTTGATGTCTTCAGATAAAGGAATCATTTTATAGTGAAAAATGTTTCCCAACGATTGTTCATGGTAACGGTATTCTCCCATTTGGTTAAAATGCGTTCCAGTGGATAGAACAAAAGATCGATTTTCTTTAATGATAGAAATTTTAGCAGAAGAATAATTGATTGTGTTTCCTATTCCTTCAATTTCCTCGATGACTCCTACTGCATCCCCAGCTTGTAAGGCATTTAACCATTCTAAATAAGGTACTTTCTCCATTTCCCTTTTGCTCCTTGGCATTTTTATTTAATAGAATGACTGCAATAAAAAGTATTAATAATAATACGTTATAAATACCTATTAGTTTCAAATCCATAAAATTTTTTTAACAAAAGGGACGATTAAATGCCCACGTTAATGATAAACAGTGCATTAAATAACGGCCCCAAATTAATCTAGTATTAGTCTTAAGACTCTAGTTAATGTGTCGTTGAATAAGCAGCAAGATAAAAAATCATAAATATACTAAAACTACTTAGAAAGATTAGACTTAAATAAAACACAATTCTCCAAAATCGCCCTAGGAAGTATATATTCACTAAAAAATAATAGATAATAGCACTTCCAAAAATAAATAATAAAAATCCTTTATATTCATTCGAAGGAATTGGATTTGATACGCTTGTTAAAGCTGAACCTCCAAAAATGAATGCACCAATTACATTTAATAACTTTCTCAAACTCATTACTTTTTTGGTTACTATTTCAACATTTCGAGACGTTTGAATTTTAGTTTCCAATAATATCCCCTCACTCCTTAGTTTGTTTAATAAATACCTTTTTCAAGAATCCTGTTCTCTAATTCAATGAGAAGATGCGTCACTTTGTTAAGCAATCGACCCCCAATGTGGGAATTCTGCGTAAAAAAGGTTGAACATTATCGTTTAAACAATACTCAATTCTCTGTCTGAATTTTCGCCGAGTGACCATTTTAAAAGCTTCATTTTCTATAGGATGCTGCCCATAATATTAAAACAATTCAACAAGAAGGAGCGTTAACCCTTCTTCGGTTAACGCCCCTTCTATGGATTAACGGGCGCAATCCAATACTTCAGAATTGCGCCAGCGGAATATACAAATTATTCCCGCTCCTTTGGCCAAGAGCCTTGTTGTTTGCGAATTAATACAATTTGCCCTGTATGATATACGTTGTGCAAAATTTGACGAGCCAGACCCCCAACATGTTCCTCGTCCAGCTGGCGGTCATTAAGTTGCGCCAGTGACTTTCGCAAATTCCCACCAATTAGGCGTGTTTCTGCCATGACAGCCTTCCATTTTTCAGAATCTGCCGGGTCACCGATATCTCCAAATGTATTCACTGCCAAGATCGCCTTCCATTTAGAATCTGCTGGTTCCCCGATATCTCCAAATGAAGTCTTATGATTAGATGCCTTTTTTCTAGGCGTTGTGTCATTGATTTGTCTAACAAGCAGGGCGTTGTAATAATTAAGATGATTCACAGTTTGCCAGATTGTATTCCCTCCTCCAGGGGGCTGCCAGCTTGCATCTGTGGAATTTAAACCCTCAAGAGCAGATTCTAAAGGTAAAAACCAGGTCTCAGTATCCCAACTAAAGTCAAATTCCATGCGAAAAATATCCATCAGTTCCAGGTTCATTTGCTTTCTCCCCTCACCTCAAGTTATTAATATCCAGATATTACGAATAGCTAAACCTTTGTCTTATTACTGAATAGCTTTGGTTCCTCTATCAAGTATCCTGCCTGATGATTGTCTGCAACTGATCCATCATATGTTTGAATGGTCTAGGTTATAATCTTCATCAGGGTACTTTTGCCAGCGCCGTTTCTTCCAATCAGACCAACGATTTCTTCTTGGTTGAAATCTAAAGAGAGATCTTTTAAAACTTCAGAGCCACTATATATCTTAGTAATTGAGTTTACAAGCATTTCACAATCCTCCCGTTAAGTTCTTTAGTTAATAAAATCTTTTTTATATCGGACAGCCAGATAGATTCCTGAAGCAAGGAATGCAAGAGAATATTTGTATAAGAAGAAAATTTGCCACATATATTCTTTCGGGAAAATGATGTCGCACAAAATTAATGCCCATAAAATTATGAGGGCACTTTTTAAAAATATGTGCATTGTTCTTTCGTCAGCTTTACCCATTTTTCTTTGAAATACATAGGTTAGAATCCCTCCGACTAAAAGCAATACAAAACCGCTTCCAATGAGGATATTCCAATTTGCCGGAGAGTGTTCAGCCCAGGACCTTAAAGAATGAAAAATTGAGTCATGGACATCTGAGATAAAATTAATTTTCATTTTGATCATTTCCTTTCACATAAGTAAAAATATCGTTTACATCAACTTTAAAAAATTCCGCAATCCGAAAAGCTAACAGCAGAGTCGGAACATAATTTCCTTTTTCCATTACGAAGATGGTTTGTTTGGAAACCCCGACTTTCTCTGCTAATTCTTGCTGAGACATTCTGGCAAGTACACGATATTCATAAACCTTATTTGATATTGAATCACCAAAATCTTTCTTCACGACCATCACCTCTTGAATCAAATTATAAACTTTTTTTCACAAAAAGCAAAGTAAACTTATATAAAGTTATAAAATAACTTTATTTTCGCTTGGAATAATTTGATTTAACAAGAGCCAGAATGCAGAAAGAACCTGACGAAATTCATGATTCCGTCAGGTTCACATATCGATCTGGTGTAATTTATGGTTTTTGGTGGTGCATTTTATGATATTCAGTGGTGCAAAATCCTTCTTCCTCCCTTGAAGTTGCTCCTAGCCTAAATCTTTTATCCATATTATGAGCGGTAATCTTATTTGATGGTATCTCCTCTCCCCAAGATGAAATAATTCCCTGACTAGGACAAGATGCTAATTCAACAACAAAAGAGCCACCCCACTTATTAAACTGAAATGTAATTAAGTCTATATTTGCTTCATTACATTGCAAATTGAATATTCTCCTCCAATAAGAACCCGTTAACTTAATTTACTCGGGTGAAAAAAAATCGAATGACTTTCCTGATCACCAAAATGAATAAGAATATAGCAAATAGGTTGATCAACAGCCCCAAGATTCCTCCAAAAAAACCTAAATGGCCAAGCATACTTCCCAGAAACAGCCCGGCAATCCCTCCATACAGCAATCCTCTCATGATTCCTCCCCTGGCAGGATTGGTCCTGCGGTTCCTAAAGTTCGAACGGGGAGCATCAGGCTGATTGTAATTGCTGTTAGGATTATAGCGGCGTTTTCCTCCCTTAAAAGATTTTGCGCTAACATAAGATGTATTCTTCTCCATCACGCTGTCTCCAACTGGTGTAAACACAAGAGATATCATTAAAACTAATGCAGTCAGACATTTAACCATTTTCCCGAGTCTCCTTCAATTTTGATCAAGTATATTGTTTCCTTTTAAACTCAATCAATTCGGTTAAGAAAATCCACTATAGAGAGCAGCAAAATATAAATCACAAAATGAAAATCAAACTTAATAGGACTTTTTATTCGTTCATACCTTTTGTCGTATTCAATCCTGCGGAATCCTGCTATAATTATTCAAAAATGAATAAATATTCAGATATGAATAATTTTTCTTATATTCATTCAATGAAAGGATGAATTTCAGATGACGGCTAGGGCAAATTGGAACGAAAATGAACAAATTCTTCACTCTCTAAAGGATGATATTCTTGTAACGAATTTAGATGGAATTATTATAAAAGTTAGTGAGTTTACCGGAAAAATCTACGGGGTTGAGTCTGATAGTTTAATTGGAAAATCCGTCTATGATTTGGAGGCACAAGGGCTGTTCACACCTATTTTGACTCCAATTGTTGTAAAAGAGAAGAAAAAAATTACGTTTGTTCAAACAACGAATAAAGGAAAAAAGCTATTGGTCACAGGCATCCCTGTCTACAATGAAGCAGGCGAACTCTACAGAGTAGTCAGCTATTCACACGATATTACGGAACTTGCAGATTATAAAAATTTTCTTATCACTATGGAAGAAGAAATGGAACGGGTAAAAACCGAGCTTGATCTTTTGCGGAGCAGACAGCTTTATGATGCGGGGATCATTGCAAAAAGTGAAGCGATGCAGAAGGTGATCAGCACGTCCATTCAAGTTTCTGAAGTCGATGTAAATGTACTGATACTTGGAGAATCGGGAGTAGGAAAATCTCTGCTTGCAAAATTTATACATAATAAAAGTGAACGGAAAAATGGACCATTCATTGAGGTCAATTGCGGCGCTGTTCCTGATACCCTGGTAGAAGCAGAGCTGTTTGGCTATGAAGGCGGATCCTTTACGGGGGCTAATCGGAAAGGCAAAATCGGCCTGATTGAACTATCTGATGGAGGAACTCTTTTTTTAGATGAAATTGGCGAGCTGCCTCTTGCGCATCAGGTAAAAGTATTGAAGGTCATTCAGGAAAAGCAGTTTTACCGAGTTGGCGGAACAAAGCCGATTCACGTTGATTTCAGGCTCATTTCCGCTACAAATAAAGATTTACAGAAGGCTATCGAAGAAAAATTATTCAGGGAGGATCTGTACTTTAGATTGAACGTTGTGCCGATCACCATTCCCCCGCTCAGACAGCGGACAGAAGACATTGTGCCGCTCATTCATTTACTTCTAAAACAATTTGAAGAAAAATACAAGAAGGAAAAGACGCTCGATGAAGCTGTCACACATCACCTATTGCACTATGACTGGAAAGGCAATGTCCGTGAATTAATTAATATTCTGGAACGTCTGGTTGTGATTTCTCCCTCTTCCCTAATAACTGTTGACCATCTGCCGGAATACATAAAAGCTGCTGTCCCGCCCTCTCCTTTTCCTATAGATGACCATCAGACCTTATCAGAAATGATGGATGCAGTGGAAAGGCAAATTCTATTAAAAGCCAGGAAAAAATATAAAACCACAGTACGCATGGCAGAGGCTCTTGGCATCAGTCAGCCGTCAATTGTTAGAAAAATGAAAAAACATCAGATTCTTTAACTCTCTTGGCACGGTTCTTGCAAGTGTTTAAGTATAAGCAGATTACTTATTAAACATGATGAAGGATTGATCAAGGAGGATGAAGATGGAGAAGAATTGGAGTCATTTAGTTGCAGAAATGCCGGATTTATTAGCGCCGAGCATGGCGAAGGATCACCCGAATCTGCCAGTTGTAAAGGCAGAAGGCTGCTACTACTATGGGCTGGACGGCAGAAAATATTTGGATTTTACATCCGGAATTGCGACAGCCAACACAGGACACAGACATCCGAAAGTAGTACAAGCCATCAAAGATGCCGCAGACCAGCTGATGCATGGACCATCAGGCGTCATCATGTACGAATCGATTTTAAAGCTCGCAAAGGAATTAAAGCTGGTTCTTCCTGAAAATCTCGATTGTTTTTTCTTCGCCAACAGCGGAACGGAAGCAATTGAAGGCGCGATAAAACTGGCGAAGCATGTCACTAGAAGACCATACGTTGTTTCATTTATCGGCTGCTTTCATGGCCGTTCGCTTGGCGCATTAAGTGTAACAACCTCTAAAAGCAAATACCGTAAATTTCTGCAGCCGAACGGACTTGCATATCAAGTTTCTTATGCCGATATATCTGGCTGTCCAAATGGAGCTGATCCTGAGGTTTATTGTACGGAGAAATTAGAAAAGGATTTTGAAACCCTGTTTAATCATCAAGTAACACCGGAAGAAGTCGCCTGCATGATCGTGGAGCCTGTCCTTGGCGAAGGCGGATATATCGTCCCTCCTAAAAGCTGGCTGAAAAAAATTCGGGAAATCTGCAGCAAACATGGTATCCTCCTTATTTTTGATGAAGTCCAAACAGGCTTCGGAAGAACCGGCGAATGGTTTGCCGCGCAGGCATTTGATGTTGTGCCTGATATCATGGCCATCGCCAAAGGCATCGCTTCAGGTCTTCCATTGAGCGCTACAGTAGCCTCTAAAGAGTTAATGCAGCAATGGCCGCTTGGCAGTCACGGCACGACGTTCGGAGGCAACCCGATTGCATGCGCAGCTGCACTGGCAACCTTAGAAGTACTGAAAGAAGAGAAGCTCATTGAGAACTCCAAAAATATGGGCAAATATGCAGTGGAAAAGCTGAAATTTTTGCAAAGAACCTCCCCTGTAATCGGAAGTGTGCGCGCAATCGGTCTGATGATCGGGATTGAAATTGTGGACCCTGTAACAGGAAAACCGGACGGGGAAGCGCTTATGTCCATTTTAGACCGCTGCCTGGAAAAAGGAGTGCTGTTCTATTTATGCGGAAATCATGGCGAGGTCATACGGATGATCCCTCCGCTCACCATCAGCAAGGAAGAGATTGATCATGGTCTCCATGTATTAGAAGAAGCCGTTTATGAGTACCAAAGCTCGCGTTCAACAAAAGCATTGCTGAATTCTTAACTATTCTTCCAGTTCGATAAAAAAAGGAGGTTTTTCATATGCAGCTGATCGATACGCTCGTGGTTTTAGTGTATTTTGCAGTTTTAATAGGTGTAGGGGTCATCGGTTCCAAAAAGGCAAAAACATCGGAAGATTTTAACCTTGCCGGCCGGAATCTCGGAATGTTCATGTATCTCGGCTGTCTCTCTGCCGTTATTCTTGGAGGCGCTGCAACAATCGGAACAGCTAAACTTGGTTATATTTATGGAATCTCAGGAATCTGGTTTGTGACCATGATTGGCCTTGGCATTATCATTCTCGGAACTATTTTTATTAAAAAAATCGATTCTTTGAAAATCACAACCATCAGTGAGCTGCTTGGAAAAAGATATACATCAGAAACACGTCTGCTAAGTGCAATTGTAGCTGCCATATATACTTTAATGGTTGCTGTCACACAAGTGATTGGAATGGGCGCAATCATCAACGTCCTTCTGGGCTGGAATATTACGACGTCCATGCTTGTTGGCGGCGGAATCGTTCTTTTCTACACCATCCTCGGCGGAATGTGGAGTGTAACGGTTACGGATATCATCCAATTTGTTGTGATGACCATCGGAATCTTTTTCATTATGCTGCCGATGAGCATCTCAAAAGCGGATGGCTGGGGCAACCTCTTGACCCAGCTCCCTCAGACTCACTTCAGCTTTGCATCAATCGGCTATCAGCAAATCTTTCAATACTTCCTGCTTTATGCACTGGGCATGGTCGTATCACAGGATATTTGGCAGCGCGTCTTTACAGCTAAATCAAATAAAATTGCCCGAAGCGGCTCCATCTTTGCAGGATTCTACAGCATCGCCTATGCTCTTGCGGGAAGCATCATCGGGATGTGTGCATTTATCGTCATCCCGTCTATCAGCAATCCGCAAAACACCTTTGCAGAAATGGCGATTGCCATTCTTCCCGCCGGAATTTTAGGACTTGTTCTGGCAAGTGTCTGCTCAGCTCTTATGTCAACAGCGTCTGGAACGCTGCTGGCGTCAGCTACACTTATTACAAATGATATTTTAAAGCAGTATTTCATGAAAAATATGACCGATAAACAGCTTTTGAGAGCATCCAGAATCACGACGCTGATCGTTGGCTTAATCGCCATTACCTTCTCGATTTGGATTCAGGATGTCTTAGTGGCTTTAGATGTTGCTTACGCTATTTTGTCAGGTGCTATCTTTATCCCGCTCGTCATGACCTTCTTCTGGAAAAAAGCGACGCCGAATGCTGGTTTTTATTCGATTTTGGTCAGCACGGTCGTTGTCCTTGCCGGCCTGTTTTTTGAAGGCCTTACATCGACAAACCCGATCATTTACGGAATGTCTTCAGGATTTATCGTATTAGTCGGAATCTCTTACATGACGAACTATAGAAAAAAAACAAGCAATGTGGAGTATTTGAAAGAGACAAAGCAATTATAACGAAACGATTAATCAAAAGAAGATCAGCCCCTCAAAGGAGCTGATCTTCTTTTCTTTTTATTTCGCTGTCCGCACACTCATCCTCTTCTCCATCTTTCCTAAAACGATATCTGCAAGAATCGCCAGAATGGAAGCTGGAATGGCACCGACATAGATTCGAATGTCATTCCTGGAGTTGATTCCTGCGAAAATTTCACGTCCGAGCCCGTCACCGCCTACAAATGGAGCAAGGGTCGCAACCCCGATTGCGATGACTGCAGCAATTCTTAATCCAGCCATGATGAATGGCATGGCAAGCGGCAGCTGCACCTTTGTCAGAAGCTGCATGTAGGTCATGCCAATCCCGTGCCCGGCTTCGGTCAGAGATGAATCGACCTGCTCGAGTCCCACATAGGTATGCCGGATGATCGGCAGCAGGGAATAGAGAAACAATCCAATGACAACTGTATAGAACCCAAGTCCGAAATATTGCATCAGCAGCGCCAGCAGTGCCAGACTTGGAACGATTTGGATTATGTTCGCCACTGATAAAATAACGGGCGCAAGCTTCTTGTACCTGCTGCACACAATGCCAAGGAGCGTTCCTGCGATCAATGCAAGCGATACCCCGATGATGACCATGAGCAGGTGCTGTCCGGTATAAAGAAGCACCAAATCCATATTTTCGCCCATATAAGTAAATAGTTCTTTAAGAAATGTCATTTCGTTCCCTCCGATTCGTTATTCAGGAGGCCTTTTTCCGCCAGGAATTCTCTTGCCACTTCCCGTTCGTTTCGATTATTTATATCAACCTCGTAGTTGAGCTTCGTGATGGTTTCCTCATCAATCTCTCCGACCAGTTCATTCATAATCGGCTTAAGCTCAGGATGTTTCTCCAATACCTCATTTCGTGCAACCATAGAGGCATCATAATGAGGGAAAAATCGTTTGTCATCTTCTAATGTTTTTAAGTCATATTGAATCAGCCTAGGGTCAGTTGAATAAGCAAGAACAACGTCCACCCGGTCATTTGCAACGGCTTCATAGACTAAATTGATATCCATTGAATAAGATTGTTTGAAGTCAAATCCGTAATGCTTGATAAAGGCAGGATAACCATCCTGTTTCCGTTCCATCCAAGAGGAATCGACGCCGAATTTCATCTGTTCCTGATTTTTTTTCAAATCTGATACCTTTTGAAGACCTTTTTCTTTTGCAGTCTGCTCCTGAACAGTGAGAGCATAAGTATTTTCCCAGCCTAGCGGGTCAAACCAAGTAAAATCATAGTGTTTATCAAAGCCTGCCTGCGCCTGCTTCAGAACTTCTTTGCGGTCTGTCGTCTGCTTTACAGGAAAAAAGTTGCTGAAGATGACACCGGAATACATAAGCGCCATATCCAGGTCGTCTCTGCTCATCGATTTTAAAATCATTGGATTTGAGAGCAGATCAGGTGTAATATCTACGGTTAAATCTGTCCGATCTTCAATCAGTTCTTTATAAATCGCAGCCATAATCTTTGTTTCGGTATAGGTTGCTGCGCCGATTTTAATGGTTTCTTTTGAGCTGCACCCTGATAAAATCGAGGCACATGCCATGAAAACTGCCAGTGCAGAAATGATAATTGCTTTCCTCATTAAATGTCTCCTTGTGTTCCCTTATTTCTAAGCTGTAAGCCCGTTTCTTTTTTTACTGAAAAAACCTAAAACGACATCAACAATAACAGCGAGAATGATGGCACTTACCGTTCCAGTAAAGATAAGAAAATTATCGTTGTTTGACATTCCCGCTATAATCAAATCGCCAAGTCCTCCTGCTCCAATCAAAGCAGCAAGGGTTGTCCAGCTGATAATATAAACAGTCGTTAAGCGGATTCCTGATAAAATGTATGGAAATGCAAGCGGCAGCTCTATTTTAAATAGACGCTGAAACGTCCCAAACCCCATTCCTCTTGCTGCTTCTACAATGCTCGCGTCTACTTCTCTGATTCCTGAATAGGTATTGCGGAGAAGCGGAAGCAATGAATATAAAAAGAGAGCAAAGATTGCCGGCTTCATGCCGATGCCCATCAGCGGAATCAGCATTGCAAGCAGCGCAATGGTCGGAACCGTCTGAAATACATTCACAAGACCAAATACGAAGCTGTTTAATGGGCCTTCTTTTACTCTGGTCAGCAAAATACCCGTTGTAATTGCCACAAGGCAGCCAAATAAAACGGCAAGCCCAACAATTGTAAGATGTTCCCCTGACCTTGCCAGAATATCTGGGTACCGTTCCTGCAGAAAGGAAAAATAGTCCTGAATGAGTTTCATTTAAACCACCTCATCTGCATAAGGAAATACTTCAGCCATTAATCGGACCATGCTTCCTCTCGTGATCACCCCGACAAACTTGCCGTTGCCGCCAACAACTGGGACATAAGGCAGGTTATGCTGGCTCATTAAATCAAGAGCGAATGTGAATGGGCTGTCAGATGGAACGGTATGCGCGAAAGGCATCATGACATCTTTCAGCGTCTTAGTTTCATCTCGATATTGGCCTAATAGATTCAGGATTGGCGCATATCCAAGCAAGTTGCGTTCACGGTCAATCACAATCAGGGAATCCACCCGTCTTTGCTCCATAATTTTAAGCGCAGCGGCAAGCCCTCTTTCAGGGTATGCTGTTGCAGGGTTATCAATCATGACTTCATTTACAGTTGGAATGTCTTCAGGATCTATCGAAAAACTTGTTTCATGAAGCTCTTTTAAACGTTTTTTTCCGATGAACTCTTTTACAAAATCGTTTGCCGGATGGCGTAAGATTGAGTCTGGCGATCCAACCTGGATGACCTCTCCATCTTTCATTAAGATGATGTTATCCGCAATTTTAATGGCTTCGTCCATATCATGAGTAACAAACACGATGGTCTTTTTTAACTCTTCCTGTAAATTCACCAGCTCTGCCTGCAGCTGATCACGGCTGATCGGATCAAGTGCACTGAACGGCTCGTCCATCAAAATGACATCCGGCTCTGCTGCCAGTGCCCGAATAACCCCTACTCGCTGCTGCTGTCCCCCGCTCAGTTCACTTGGATAACGGCTGTGATATGTTTCAGGATCCAAATTAACCATCGAAAGCAGCTCTCTCACTTTCCTTGCAGTCCGTTCCTCTTCCCATTTCAATAAACGCGGTACGACTGCGACATTGTCGGCTATGGTCATATGCGGAAAAAGCCCGATGCTTTGAATGACATAACCAATTTTTCTGCGGAGCTCTACAGGATTTATCTTGGAAATATCCTCATTATTTATGTATACCGTGCCTTCAGACGGTGTGATCAAACGGTTAATGAGCTTCATGGTTGTTGATTTACCGCACCCGCTAGGACCGATCACCACATGAATTTTTCCTGCTTCAAGTTCAAGATTGATATCCTTTAATGCTTTAAAACCATCAGGATATTTTTTTGTAATATTTCTAAGCTGAATCATTACATGTCTCCTTCTCTTTTTAGACTAAAATTGTTTTTTTCCCCTTATGTTTATTCCCTTATGAAAAATGCTCAAACATTCATTTTACTTTTTGTCAGTTCCGTTCATTCCATACATTTCCTTCTCTATAATGTTAAAAGACAAAAGTATAAGGGTTTAGATGGATCGCCCTATCAGCTGTTTTTTCGTCCGGAGAAAAATTAGAACATAAAACAGCAGCCCCCTGCTTCCTTCCGGCAATCAGCTGACTAGTGCGCTGATTCCTTTAAAAAACAGGGGGCTGTGATTTAGATTACTATTCCTCTGATAGCACGACGCTTGGCAAAAAAGAGTGTCTCAATGGGAACGTTCTTTTATGAAAACGCCTGAATGGATCTACTATTCCTTTTAAGCCGGAACACTTGAAGTCTTTCTTTTGCCGAGGATGAAGCCAAGTGCAATTCCAATGACTGCAGGAATGAGCCAGCCGATTCCCTCTTGGTAAAGAGGCATTGCGCTTAGAAGCGGACTCCATCCTTCAGCCAAAAATGTTTTATTTATCGTATCAAGGATGCTGAAAAGTCCAACGAGCGCAACAGTTGTAACATAGATATAAGAACTGTTTTCAATATACTGATGGATGAGCGCCAGGAAGATCAGCACAATCGCAATCGGATAAATCATGCCCAGAATTGGTACGGACACATTTAAAATTTGGGTTAAACCCAGATTTGCAACAGCTGTGCTTGTCAGACAAAGAATCAGAACCCATGCTTTATAAGGAACTTTCGGTACTGCACTTGCGAAAAACTGGCTGCATGAAATGACAAGTCCAATAGAGACGCAGAAGCATGCAAGGGTAAAAACAATTCCCAAAATGAGTGTTCCGCTTTGCCCGAACAAATACCCCATTATGTTTGTTAAAATCTGTGCGCCGTTTTCTGATTGTCCTAAAGATGCACTAGTAGCACCCAGATAGCCCAGGATGATATAGATGCCAGTAAGTAAAATTCCTGCGCCTATTCCTGCTGAGATCATATAGCGCGAGAGCTTTTTATCATTTTCAACTCCCTGTGCACGAATTGTATTTGCAATCACAATTCCAAAGGCAAGAGCAGCTAGGGCATCCATTGTTAAGTATCCATCTAAGAAACCTTGGAAAACGGGACTGTTTCCATAATTTCCTGTGGGAAGTTCAAAAGAACCAATAGGAGTGATCAGGCTTTTCGCTAAAATAATCACAATTAGCGCAAGCACAATCGGCGTAAGCAGTTTACCGAACAAATCCACAAGCTTAGATGGTGACATGCTCAGCCAGTATACTAAGCCAAAAAAGAGCAGCGTGTAAATGAATAACGCTGCAGGGCTGCCTGCAAAGCCTTCAGGAAGAAATGGAGCTGCACCCATTTCATAGGCAAGACTTCCTGCTCTGGGTATGGCTAGTCCCGGTCCGATAGAAATATAAATGATAAATGGAAAGATAAGAGCAAATAGCGGGTGTACACGGGAATTCAGTGTATGAAAACTTCCTGCCTTGGCAATCGCCACAACCCCCAGAATCGGCAGTCCTACAGCAGAAACAATAAACCCTGCAAGTGATGGCCACATGTTATCTCCCGCAGCCTGTCCGAGAAAGACCGGAAAAATTAAATTTCCTGCCCCAAAAAACATTGAAAATAGCATTAAACTAATAAAAACAAGCTGTTTCCCAGTAAATTCCTTCTTCATGTTAAAACTCCTTTGATGTAGTAGTTCCTATAAGGAAATAGTCTTAAAAAATAATAGTTCAAAGTATATCAGCTAATAAATTGATTGACTAGTTCATTTTTTCAGTACACTTTTCAGGCTAAACAAAAAACCTTTATATATTAACGTTGTATGCGTTTACTTTCTGCTGATAAAATTTCTTCCATAAGAAAACTTTTTTTCTGGTCAGCGCTGATCAGCGAAACATCCAACGGTGGTATTTTGCGAAACCGAAACTTTTGTTGGCGGAAAATTTCATCTTTTTAGCCATTTTTGAGCATCATCTAGCCATATAGAAGATTTTTTTAGATGACCGTTTTTTTGACTTAGCCAAACATCCTCAAATCAAATTTTTAGCCGAAATCTTCCATTGGCAAATAAAAAAAGACAATACAAACTTCGTATTGTCTTTTAGGGACTATTCAAATTCAATGTTCAATTCCTGAGCTTTAGCTGCTACCTTTTGTTTATCATTCAGAAGATCACTCGTCAAAATCTTAATACTTTTGACCTCTTTGTCTGAATGATCCAGGATAAAACCGACATTCCCCTTCTTAGAGCTGTTTGCGGCAAGCTTGCCATTTAACTCCTCGAGATAAATATCAGATTCCCAGTCTTTGTGCTCGCCAGTATTTGTTTCAAGAACAGCGATTGGAGAAAAATAAACGGGCTGATCCGAAGTATTCTTGATTTCAATATTCGCTTTTACAATGTCAAACGTTTCTTCATGTGTAAACGTGTGAAAGAAATCGATCATGCTGTAATCCGGTGTATGCTCAATGATTTTAACATCGTGGACAATCAGTTCGGCATCCCCGACTTTGTACGTTTTGTTGACATTCTTAATTGCCTTCAGTTCTGCTGCACCTTTGGCGTCTTTATAAGACTGACCGACTTCAAGCAGCTTGCGGTCATCCGTAATTTGAGGATTTGGAACGTAGACATCATTTGAGGTTTGTTTATCTGAAGTGGTTTCAGAAACCTTTTCTTTTTCTTCTTTGGCTGCGTCTTCAGGTGTTGAAGAAGCTTGAGCTGAGCACGCGGAAAGAATAAGGGTTAATGATAAGAGCATCCATAGTTGTTTCATTGGTAATCCCCTTTCTCCTGGAGTGAGTGATTAGGCAGTAACAGATCTGACAAACATTTCTTTGTCAGATCCATACTGTCCCTGAGTAAATCTTATTTCTTTTTGTTTTTCTCTAAAATGTCAAAGATAATTTCTGCATGGTCTGTATTGTCTTTTTGGCCTGCAAACATTTCTGACCCTGGTCCGTATGCAAATACAGGAACATCTTCTCCTGTGTGTCCGCCAGTAGTCCAGCCAGTGTTTGTACGCTTGTTAAAAATAGCTTCAATTGCGTTGTCCACTCGCAAGATGCCTTTATCTTTATCTGCTTTTCCTTCTTCAGCAGCCTTTTTAACAGAATTAATTTCTTCTGCTGTAAGCTCTAAATCGATGTTTTGCTTTAATGTTTTTTCTGCATCTGCACCTTTAGCGACAATTTCATTAGCCATGAAATCAGGTGTGCGCTTAGCTGCTTTAATCGGCTCGCCGAACCAGTTGTAGACACCGTCAGCTCCGATTGAATATCCGCCTGTTGAATGATCAGCTGTAGCTACTACTAGTGTATGCTTGTCCTTTTTAGCAAACTCGATTGCTGCTTTGTATGCTTTTTCGAAGTCCTGCATTTCACTCATAGCTGCAACGATATCATTGTCATGACCTGCCCAGTCTACCTGGCTTCCTTCAACCATAAGGAAGAATCCGTCTTTGTCCTTGTTTAATCTCTTCAATGCAGAGCTCGTCATATCTTGCAATGAAGGTGTTTCATTGTTGCGGTCGATCATTTTCGGCATACCGCCTTCAGCAAACAATCCAAGCACCTGCTCATTTTTATCCTTCAATAAATCTTCCTTATTAGTTACATAGCTGTATCCGTCTTTTTTAAATTCTTCTGTAAGATTTCGGTCACCGCGGATGAAGTTGCTTGAGCCGCCGCCAAGCATGACATCTACTTTGTGCTTGCCGTTTATCATCTCATCATAATAATCATCTGCTAATGAGTTCATGTTTTTGCGGCTCATATCATGTGCCCCAAACGATGCCGGAGTGGCATGTGTGATTTCAGAGGTTGCAACAAGGCCTGTTGCTTTTCCTTTTTCTTTAGCAGATTCTAAAACTGTTTTAAGTTCCGTTCCATCGTTGTCTACTGCAATTGCTGCATTGAACGTTTTGTAGCCCGTTGACATTGCCGTTGCTGCCGACGCTGAGTCTGTTACATTCTCTGCAGGATCTTCCGGATATGTCATTTGATTGCCAACTAAATACTTATCAAATTCCGTCCGTTCAGCCACCGGAGTTTTAGGATTATCCTGTAAATAGCGGTAGGCAGACGTATAAGATACACCCATTCCATCACCGATCAGAAAAATAACATTTTTAATTTCGCCCGGTTTTTTTGAAGCTGCTTCAGCATGATTCGCTTTCGCTTCAGGAAAACTTCCAATCAAACTGCCAGCCACGACTGCAGAAAGAACTGCCACAGGGATTACTTTTTTACCTAGTATTCTATTAAACAATGAAACGACCTCCCGATAGAATGGTTTGTATTAATCTCAATTACAAGTCTAGTGGATTTTCATTAAGGAAGTTTATAGCAAATGTAAAGTCTGGATGTCCGTCATTTACGGAAAATTTACAATAAAGACAAAGAAAACGGCTTCATTTTTAACAAGGAATCTGTTTCCTGCTTACAAACTCCTTTGAACCATGTTTCTTTTCTTCAAGGATGTAAGAATGGCAAGTCCTACGCCTGATACCGTGCATATCAGCAGCCCTACAGATAAAAACAAAGCAGGAATCCCAAATTGCGCAGCGCAAAAAGTACCGTACATGATTCCCAGCGGAGCTGCCGCTTTTGTTAACAAAAACCTGATAGACAGGACTTGTCCCAGGATCGAATCCGGCACCAGCCGCTGATAAAGCGTGGTGCTGTAGATGTTCCAAAAAGGCATGACAGTCCCGGCAATGACTTCTATTAAAATAGCAATCCATAAATCACTGATGACACCTAATGCTAAAAATGTGCACCCGCCAAGAAAAATGGCCGATGTCATGACTAGATATAAAGATTGTTTTGGCTCTCTTATTTTTGCAGCCGCATAGCTCCCTAAAATGTAACCTAATGGGAATGCAGCCGCGAAAAATCCATATTCAAGTGTGGAGCCGCCAATTGTTTCTACTATGTATGGAATATACATCGTCTGCGTGGCAAATACTCCAAAACTGGTAACGGTGATAAAACATCCTAAAACAAGGAGAATTAGATGCTTGCGGTAAATATGTATTCCTTCTCTAAATTGAATAAGCCAGGAATTCTGTTTCACTCTTGCAATCGATGGCTCTTTAATTTTCATAATCATGAGATAAGAAATAAGAAACATCATTGAAATACATAAAAGCGCCTCCTGATTATGGACAGCCGTTAAGATCAAACCTGAAGCGGGAAGAGCAATAAACCTCATCAGCTGTACCCCGCCTGAGAGTTTCGCATTCACCTTAACGAATTCATCATTTTTAACGAGCTTAGGCACCAGTGCTGCAGCAGCCGGGTCATAAACTGTGATGGAAGTTAAGAATGCTGTTAAATAAAGAAACTCTAACTCAAAATGATCAGTAATCAGCGTCAGCCATAAAAGAAAAAAAGCTGAGAACCTTATTGATTCTGAAGCTTTCATCATAGTTGTTCTTAGATAGCGATCAATATATGGACCCGCTAAAAATTGAATCAGCAGCTGGCCGGCTATACTCACCAGCCAAACTCCTCCCATCGCTAACTTCGAGCCTGTTTCAGCGTAGACAATCCATGAAATCCAAAAAGTTCCGAATGTGCTTGCGAATGTTGAGAGCAGTTGATTATAAAAGAGTACGGAAACATTTTTCATCCATTCAGCTCCGTTCAAAAAAAGCGTCAATTTGAGATTCAATACCTTGTAAAGCATTTTCTGGTACTGAATAATAAGCACCGGTTACTTTCACCATACCTGCTGTCCGCAATAGGGATAAATGGTGATGAACGGTAGTTTTGCCCATTCCAAGTAAAGCTGTAAGCTCCTTAAGCGTTCTCTCTTTTTCGGATAGGAGCTTCATGATCATCAGGCGTTTTTCATCGCCAATCGCTTTCAGCCGCTTTACAAGCTGTGCAGGAGGCTCGTAAGGATCTGATGTTTCATTCAAACTCTCATCACTGACTGGATAATAGAAAACCTTTGTTTCTTCTAAATTAGCCTGTATCGTCCAAGGACGATAAATGTACTGCGGTATCAGCAATACTCTTGTAATGCCTGCCTCGGGCTTGTAATCCACCCCTGTCGCATGAAGAACAATCCCTTGAGGACTCTGATTTTTAAACCAATTTTCTTTTTGCTTTTGATCACGTTCAAGAATGCTGCAGATTTCTGATTCTTGTTTTTGTAAAAATTCTCTGTACCAGCCGTTTGTAATTTCTATAAAATGGTTTCTAAGTTCTTTTAAGTCACAGCTGCCGATATAATGAATCATTTGCGGAAAAAAGGCGTGACCTTTACAGGCAAGGATCATCTCATTTTCAGAATCTCCATCTCCTTGGGAAGCCTTGATACGGTTTACTTCTTGGGTTTGATCCAAGTATGGAAGAATCAAATATTTCAGCTGCTGATCAGGGAGATCCACAATAAATCCATAAAACTCTTTTAAAGAAGTAAAATTCTGAGCGTGCAAAAGCTGAAGCAGCATTTTCCACGTATTGTGTTCCTGACAGTATTGGAGCTCCGCGCCAAGATGTTCAGATAGATTCATTCGAATATAATCCAAATCCTGCTTAGACTTATCCAGCTGGTCATGCAGCTTTGGATACGTAATCATGGCGATGCCAAGCACGCATTCAAATAATATCGAATGCTGCAGTTCAACTTCATATGATTTTCTCTCAAAGGATGTATTTAATAGGTTCATCATTATCAGCTCCTTACGTTTATTCTAAATATATTGAACAATGAATTCAATATATTTAGAAAATAATGATTTATCTAATCAGTATTGAATCTCTACTTTACAAATTTAGAACGTAAAAAAAGCTCAGAGCGATTCGTTCTCTGAGCACCAAAATGCATTTGGGTATAATCATTGCTTACAGGTTATGTCCCGTAATTTTTTCAGCCATTAAATCTCCCCATCAAAATCGTATTATAGTAATTTCCATCAGATAACACTTTATCTTTTTTTAAGATGCCTTCCACTTCAAAACCAAAAGCTTCATATATCTTTATTGCTTTTTCATTGGTTTCGAGAACATTTAATGTCATTTTCTTTATATCATTTGAATCTGCCCATTGAATCGATTCTATTAAGAGGTTTTTACCAATCCCATATCCCAAGTATTCTTTTAATACGCATACTCCAAATTCTGCTTTATGAGAAAACCGTTTTAATATATTTCCTTCACATCTAGAAAAACCGACAATTCGATTATCTGCGCAAGCAACTAAAAATAAGTTTCTGCTGCTTTCTGTATCCTCTTTAATGATTTGCTTAAATCCTGATTCATTTATGTAAGCCTCGCCTTTTTCTCTATCTAAATGTTCTGTCTCGCCGTCTATCTGCAATCTTACATCAGATAAATTTTTAGCATCTTCCTCTGTTGCAGACCTTATAGAATA
The DNA here is from genome assembly GCF_009674765.1 of Metabacillus idriensis. Lineage (GTDB taxonomy): Bacteria > Bacillota > Bacilli > Bacillales > Bacillaceae > Bacillus_P > Bacillus_P idriensis. The sequence continues at coordinate 97,339 of NZ_WKKF01000008.1, forward strand.
ATGTAAATTATTACAGTAAAATTCTTTTTTACTTACTCTCAATCCAATGCCCTCCTAAAGAAAACTAAATCGTTTTTTTCTTCGATTCATAATCTCATTCAACAATCATATCTTGAAAAAGCAGTCCTTAGTTTCATGCAGTTTCCAGATTCCCAGTATACGGCTGATGATGTACCATTTCATGAAAGGAAGAGCCGTTTACCTGTTGCGGAAACCTTAATAAAGTATTTTTTATTTCGTGAGTTTTTTACAACAATTGGCATTGGATAGCCTGTTCTGACAGCTTTTATAAACTTAGTCATCTATTCAGATTATACTGGGTCCCCTGTGATTAGATGGAAAGTATGTTACACTTAAATCAGGTCAAACTTGATCGGAGGAAATCATCATGCAAATTAGTGTCTTCTTAGATGATTACCGAACTTGCCCAAGCGGATATATCTTGGCAGAAACAATAGATCAATGCATTAGCCTTTTGCGAAACAACTGTGTTGACCATCTTTCATTGGATCATGATCTTGTGAGCAAAACAAGAAATGGACTTATGCTCGTCGAGTACATGGTTAAAAATCACCTTTATGCTAACCGCATCACGATTCATTCCGCAAATGCAGTCGGAAGCAAAGCGATGTACAGGCATCTAAAAAAAGCACAAGAAGATTTTGAAATGCCTAAATCTATTAAAGTCATCTTAAAACCAATGCCCCTTCATTCTATTGCTGCCTGCCGCTAACAGGCGACTTGAAAAATATAGCACATTTTTGAGGTATTACTTAAAAACTGATGCCTCTTTTTAATGCCTTTAAAATCCTTTTTCTACAATAAATTCTCCATCCTTTGCATCAATAAAAGAAAGATTTCCTTTAAACAGGGGATAGACGGGCTTATAAACGAGCTGATAATAGCTTTCTGAATGATCCTTATATTCTTTGGTCCATTGCTGTTCAACTTTGAAGACGGATGAAAATAGTTCAATGGCGTTCTCTTTTGATATACCAGGATTCCGATTTACTGATATGAGAAGCTTCGGTTCCACCTCAGGTCCAAGATAGTGTGTAATCTTTCCAGTTGTTCGGTTTACATTGATTCTGGCCGTCCCATATCTAACAGAGATACCATAGTGAATAAGATCAAATTGAAAAAGAGCTCTTTCCTCATCACTTTCTATTTCCTGATCCATCATGAAATAAAGATGAGCATTAGGATAAATGGCATTCAAAAACTGAACTGCTGTTCTTTCACATTCTTTTATGCTCAGTAATTGATTTCCTGAAGTTTCATAAAAAGAAACGAAACCTAATAATTTCCCGGTTTCTTTATCACGCTTTACTTTTATCGTATTTTCATTTCGTTTGTTAAAAAAAGTCATGATGCTATCATCTGCCGCAGCTGGTTCGTCCCCATCTTTTCTATAAACAAGTCCGATCGCATCCCCTAAATCCTGCTCACGAATTTTTGTAAAGTCTGCATCTAAATTTGTTAATACTTCCGGGGAGCCTAAGAATTCAAACTTAGACAAATTTTTATAAGCTGGTTCTGGTTCTGGTTCTTCTTGTTGGTGCTGTTCCCTTAAAACCTTTAGACCTCCATCTGCCGGCACCTCATAAAAACGCAATTCTGGCTCATACACTAAGTGAGGAAGGTTATCTCCATTTTCATAGAGTTCTTCATTAAGGCTGACTATCATCAGATTCATTTGTATGTCTTTCAGAAATTCACCTCTGACTTTTTCTTCAGGCTGCAGGCATTCCGGAAAAACAATGTGTTCAGCTGCCCCATCATAATGGAACTGCATGATTTCACCGTATTCATTAATATCTATGTAAAAACCGGTAAATGGCAAAGGCAAATCCAATTCCATCTGGATATACGAAACTCGAAGCCTTTCTTCTATTTTTTGAACACGCTCTTCCTTAAACTTACTAATGACACCAGGATAATGAATCTCAGTAAATTGTAATGCTTTTTTTATTAAGTCCTCTTGATTTAAGATATCGCGCAGCATTTCTTCAGTTGATTTGTCTTTTGTAAAATCAATCAGCTGCCCGTTTCCATCAAGCTCAATCCAGATTCCCATATCTTCTTCATCGGGATGCTTCCAAGCAAAAACAGCCCTGGCTCCATCCTCAGAATAATCTTCTATCTCAAGCTTATATTCACTTGGAATCACACAAATCTGCCTTGCTTTCTTTTTTAAAATATCCTTCTTATGCATTTCCTTCTCCTTTATAAGAGCGCGAGTCTTTTTACTTTAATTACGAAGGGAAAGCAAGAAAAGTTTCATAGAATGAATAAAAAGATTCCGTCCACAGGCCTATTATTTCAGCAGAGTGCAGAAAAAAGCCCTATCTCTAATTTAGAGCAGGACTTTAAAATTTCATTGTATTATTTGAACAATTTTTCGATCGTGCTGTCAGGAAGAGCTTTTTCTCCGCCGACGATGAAGTATTCTTCTGCTAAATCAGCATAATCCTGGATGGTTGCCTTAGTTGCTTGTGCTGGATTAGATGGATCTGTTAGAACAATTCCATTTCCCCATACTGCAGCCAATGCAGATGCTGAAAGAGCATCTGGGAAGTTTTTGCCCGTAGCAATAAATGGTGCATCCATCGCAAATAATTCAATGTCATAGCCGAAGTCAATAATTTCCCTGTTTGTTTCATATCGATCGGCTCCGCTTAATCGAAGCGGGTCAGGCAGTGAATGTAAGACTTTGTCTGAAACTGCTCCAGTTCCTCCTACAACAATTGCTCCCTCTGCATTTGAGGAATTAACAAAAGAACCGACAGATTGAGGAAGTTCTGTTTTCTTAGTCAGAAGAATCGGCCACTGTGCTTGAGCTGATAGAGGCGCCACTGAAAGAGCATCTGCAAAGTTCTCTCCTGAAGCTACTACCAAGCCATCTGTTATGCCTACTTCTTGAGCAATTTTTACAGATGTTTCATAACGGTCAATGCCGCTGATTCGCGTAACGGTTTGAATACCCATTGCTTTAAGTTCTTTTTCAACATTAGCTGAAATAACAGAAGCTCCGCCAATTAGGAATACTTTACTTACTCCTAAGCCCATCAATTCTTCTTTCACACTTTCTGGTAAAGAATCCTTTTCTGTTAACAGTAATGGCGCTTCATATTTATAAGCAAGCGGTGTAGCACTTAAAGCATCAGGAAAAGCACTTCCAGTTGCAATTACTGCAACTTCTGATTTGTCCCATCCCTCAAAAGAAATATTAGCTGAAGTTTCATAACGATCCAATCCTGAAATACGGTATGTATCCGCAGTTCCTGCTGCACTAGCTTGTCCAAATGGAAGGCTGAGTACTAATAATGCTGATAATGCAAGTGACTTTTTCATAAGATCCCCCTAAGTTATATAATCTACCAAACTCCTAAATTATAATGAATTCTTAGTCATTATGTAATCGCTTTTTTACAAAATAAGGAAACGGCATAAGCTATTTTTTTCGTCAAATATCGACAGAAATAACTAACTGTATTTTATTATAAAAAATTATGTTTTTCACTATAATCAAAACGCTTACAGACTTCTCAATTATAGTGTAAATGTTCTTTAAAAAATAGGCTATGTTAAATTCTAATGTTGATTTTTGACCATAAGAAAACCACCTTTGTGAAAAGGCGGTTAATTGAGTTATCGTACCCGTCGCACAATAATAAGCTATAATTTTGAACCACACCATGGACAAAAATTAATTCCTTACTTGAAGAGCCTCCATCATGAATTATCAATCCGTATTTATTAAACATATATATATCAGTATTTCATTCCTCAAAATAGTATTCGGAACAAATAACTTAGCTTGAACGAAACAAGATTATTCGAGTCATGACAGGCACGATTTACTATTTCTCCAGATAATTCTTCAACCCATCCAAATCCTTGGCACAAATTTTTCGGTATGTGCCTGTCATTAGTTTACTAACCAGTTTTGCAATTCCAGTCATCCCTTTAATTTCACCGCGTAAAGTAACCTCTGTAGCATTCCCTAATTCTTTAATTGAATATGTATAAAAATGTTCCCCTTTACCGCTTGTCCCTTTTGAACCGTCTATATAGAGCTGAATTTTATTAGGCTCCAGACCCGTTACTTTTAATACTTCCGCCCCTGACTTTTTAACTCCTTAATTGGAAAACGTGCCTGTCATACTCCGAAACTTGGTAGTTTGAATACAAAAAGTTTATTAAACAACCCTGCCCGTTAGAGCTTAACAAGAATAAGCAGAAAGCCGAAGTTTGGCGTTCGTGTCAGTAACCGTAAACAGGCATGACTTAACCAACATATTCTTCTTATTCGATGAAGAGTTCTCATATTCCTTGCTGTCTATATAACGAAACCAAGCCAAATAATGTTGAAAATATTTGGTTGAAACACCATTGAAGCGGTCCATCCATTTCTTCAAGCGGCTGTGGTTGCTGTTCACGTTTTGGATGTGGTACACGCCTTTCACCCGTTGTTTTCCATCGGACTTGAATCGGTAATGAGGCAAGCCTTTTCGTCAATTGCTCGAACGGGAGCCGACACACCATTGGTTCGGGATTGCAAAAAGAAGATAAGTTCCTGCTTACCCTTATCGTCTAATGTATCAGCAAGCTTTTTTAGCTCTTTTACATCCATAGACAAATCATCTCCGAATCGAATTATTATCTATATTACAGAACATTCGTTCGTAATTATCAAATATGAACATTAAGGTTTAACATAGCCAAAAAATAAAAGAGACTGCATGCGCAGCCTCTCGAATACTATGCTTCTTTAGATTGTCAGTCGTTCTTCTTCTGCCCGCTTCTCGCACGGTTTCTGTCTAATTCAGCCGCATATTCCTCTTGCGTTTTACCCTGTTTTTGACTTTCGGATTGAATTTTTTTGAATTTGTTATCATTTAAGTCTGGCATGTTTGCACCTCCTTATGACAGGAATATTTTGTGCTGCTGCCATCAAATTTATTCCAGTCCTAAGAAATTCATATAAGCTCTCCACAATCTCCTGAAGCTTTATTCTGCCATGGGGATCATAAAACAAAACTCAATATAATGCCAGCACCAGCAAAAACAAAGATAGAACATAAATCTTACCTTTTCAGTGTTTTCTCATTTATGAACACGTTTTATAATAAACAACAGTCGTATCCAGTTTTCCTTCTGCTGATTCAGCGTAGTAAGGGATTCTGCCACATTCGTTATAACCAAGTGAGGGGTAAAGCTGATTGGACACATCGCCTTCTCTTGTATCAAGAACTAACAAAGATCTCTTTTCCTGTTTAGCACGCTCTTCAGCTTTTTCCATTAATAATCGGGCGATCCCTTTTCTTCGATAGTCCGGATGCGTGATGAGCTTAGCAATTTCTGCCCGATGGCGTCCATTTGGCTTTGTGCATAAATGCAGCTGCACACTGCCTGCAACTTCTTGATTCACTTTCGCGATTAGTAAAATTACACTTGGTTCTAATACAGTTTCCCAATATTCTTTTGCCTGAAAAAGGGTCATAGGCGGAAGAAACCCTATTGATGCGCCTGCCTCTACTGTCTTAATTAATAGATCAGAAAGCTGGTCAATATTCTCATCTACCGTTATTAATTCTGCAATTTTCACTTCGTATGACAGCTTAAACCCCTCCATTCTTCTTTTATTTTATATGATGATTTTGAATATTCAAATTTCCAAAAACCAATTCGTCAATGATTTGTCCCACCAAAGAGTCATTTTGCGGCTTTCCAGGATCAGCATTGATCATGACGGCGATCCCGCTTTGCATCCTCGGATAAGCAATCAGCATACACTGAAACCCGACTCCCCATCCTTTTGAGACAAAATATGGTCCTCTTTCATCCTTGAGGAGAAATACACCCAGGCCGGCAGCCTTCTCACTTCCAAAACCCGTTAACATCAAACAAGCCAAATCTTGTTCCAGGATTGAATTCTTTTCCCCGATCCAAGAATCCGTAACCGCGAGTGCTAATTTCGCCAAGTCAGATGGTGTTGACCATAGACCAGAGCCTGCCGGATACGGATAATATGCCCGCTTTCCTTCAACTGTGTTTCCATTCCTGCTATGTCCAGCAGCTGCATTTACATGAAGTGTTTTTATTTGATCATAATAATTCCAATAATATGTATCCTTAAGACCCAAAGGAGACATAACCAGCTGATGCATCACAGCGTGAAATGATTCTCCAGTCACATCTTCTACAACTTGCTCAATTACACAATAACCTGCATCTGAATAGGAAAACTCACTTTCCGGAACATAAGAAACTTGAAGAGGCTGAGGATGGTACCGGGTTATCCCTTTAAATATATCAAGCATAGTTGGAAGAGGATCCTGCTCCTGATACATGTCAAAGCTGCCTATTGGATCTATAAAGCCTCCTTGATGTGAAAGTAAGTTCCGAAGCGTCACCTTTTTTTGCTTTGTAAATTGATTTTCAGGAATATGCCATGAAGTTAAGTAGTTGTTTACATCTTCTTCTAAATCCAGCATCCCATCCTGTACTAAACGCAGTATACCGATGGCAGTGGTCATTTTGCTGATGGAGCAGGCATGAAAAAGAGTGCTTGAAGTAACCATGTTTGAAGTGCCTGCTTCTCCTACCCCATACCCCTTGCTGAAGGCTATTTTTCCTTCTTTGAAAATTGCCAGCGCCAATCCGGGGATATGATGCTGATCCATTTTTGAATGTATATTCTGCAGGTTTAAACTCATTTTATCATCTCCTTTCTTTTTCACATCTTGTTCCAATTTAAATTTAATTTGGTTATTGCCTTGCGAATTTATAACAGAGAAAATGCCCGAGGAATACAAAAAGTCCTCTGATTTTTAACTCCTAACCTATAATAATTATGTTGGTTATTCCGAAATCGCCCTCAATTGTATTGAATAAGCTTCTGGCTTAATCACTAACATTCAATTGCAAATCATTCACTACCTAAATTTTTATATTGGTTTATATCTTTTATCAAACTCAGGATTGATCTTTGCCAAAATTCAGGCTGGGTGAGATCTAAATTAAAATGTTTTTTTATTAGCTGCTCAAGCGGCAGCATTCCTGTTTCACTTAAAAATTCTTGGAACTTTTTGCAGAAGTCGCCATTGCCTTTAGATATTTCCAATAGACCAATACTTAATAAGAAACCAAAAGAATACGGATAATTATAAAAAGGAACATCAGCTTGATAAAACTGTCCATATTTAATCCACACGTATGGTTCATATTCACTCAACCCATTGCCAAATGCTTTTTCCTGACTTTGCAGCGAAAGGTTTTCCATCTGCTTTACATCTATCTGTCCATTTTTCCTGCACTCATAAAAGGCGTTTTCAAATAAGAAAGCTCTTCTAATAGACATTAGATAATTTAGACCTCGTTCAATCTTCCATCCAAGAATTGCTTTTTTGATTGACTCATCTTGTGTGTCTTCAATGACATAATCAATAAATGCAGTTTCAAAAAAAATAGAAGAGGTTTCCGCCATTGTCATTTCGAACGTTTCTTCTGAAAAACGCAGGGAAGGAGCAGCTTTCATTTGTTGGAAATGCCAAGCATGCCCAAGCTCGTGTGCAAGTCTTCTGGCACTGTCTATGCTATTATCATAGCTTAATGAAATTCTTGACTGACCTTCTGCAAGAAAGGGAGCGCAGAAACCGCCAAATGGTTTTGTTTTACGTTGTTCTGCATCTACCCAACCTTTTGTAATTACCTCTTTTATGTATTCGGAAATATTGCTGTCAATAGTTTGAAGAGACTTAATGATTCCTTCAATAGCCTGTGAGAATGTAAATTTAAGAGACACATCCTCAGGAGTACTCATCAATTCATGCCATGTAAGTTTGTCTTTCTCTGCATCATTGGCTTTTATTTTTAGAAACTCAGAAAGTTCTTTTGATTTGCAATCTACTGCATCCCACATGGCATTGAGAGTTGTGCTGGATATCCCATTCAATTTTAGAGATTCATCAAGGTAATGAACATTTCTTATTCGATTTTCATTAAGCCTTAGTCCAACCATTTGATTATATATAGATGCAAACACGTTTGCCTGTTTTTCCAGAGAATGGTTTAGTTCCTTAAATATAAAGGGTCTCTTTGATGAATCGGAGTGTGACATTGCTAAATGATTGGCCTCTCCAAAAGTCAATTCCTTTTCTCCATCGCCAAGATTCATTCTAACTTCTAAATTATTTCGTATTTGTTCATATACTTCTTGCATACAACTTAATGTTTCTCTCGCAAAACTAGATCTATTTTTTTCCTCTTTACTTACCCTTTTGCCTTTAAATATATCTGTTATTAATTGTTTTTCATTAATACTGTTAGCCCATTCATCAAATTCTTTATCACTCATCTTGTTTAGCGTTTCTTGCAAATGAGACAAAATAGAACGAACTTGAGATTTTAAGGTTGAAATGCTGCCATTAATAGATGTTAAGAGGGAGGGTTCTACATTTTCCGTTGTTAAGCAATAATAAAACGATTCAACTGATTCAATCTGTTTGATTATTTTTGAAAGAGTCAGTAATTCGTTTTCTTTTAAGCTATTTGATCTAGAATATGTCTCTAAATCTGTTAATTTTTCTTTGATACTATTTATGTGGTTACTTAATTTTTCTAGATCGAATCCGTACAATAGGTTATTTAAACTCCAACGAGTCTGAGAATTGATTGTTTCCATTTCCCCTGCCCCCCCATTTAAATTAGCAGCTTCCATCCAATTATTTCAAAACAAACCCTCAACCTCAATCATTATTTTCAAAAAAAGAAGCCTATCTTTTTACAGATAAGCTCACTCATTGTTTTATCTTGCAAACTATTACTGCTTCACTGCTTGTAATAGTTATTTTCTTGTTACTTCAAAGGTTTTATATTCCTCAAAGTAGTCTTTATAGATAACTATTTCATTTTTAAAAAACTTATATTGTACAATTAAACATCTCAATGCTTAAACTAATATCCCCTAGGTAAAGAAATAGTGATGGAAGTCCCTTTTTGCGGTTCACTTTCAATTAAAATACTGCCTTGATGCAAGTGAATAATCTCTTTTACAATGGAAAGGCCAAGCCCTGTCCCTTCTGTTTTTCGGGTTCTTGCTTTATCTGCACGATAGAACCTCTCAAACGCCTGTTTCTTCTCTTCCTCAGACATTCCAATCCCCTCGTCGCAGATCATGATGGTAACCTGATCCTCACGGCTATTTGTTTCGATGTGGATGCTGCCGCCTTGTTCACTATACTTAACGGCATTACTAATAAGATTTTCCCAAACTGTTAGAAGCAAGGCCGCATTTCCTTTTATTTTTTCTGCTTTTAAAGAGTGTGAGAGGCTCATCTCTTTTTCTTCTAATTTCCACCTGTACCGGTTAATCGTGTCCAGCCATTGTTTATTGATTGAAACCATTTCCTGGTCTTGAAGAGCAAGCGATTCATCCAAAACGGTTAATGCCAGCAGCTGTTTGGTTAATTCAGAAAGTCTGGACGTTTCTTGTTGAATGATGTTCTGATAAGCAATTTGTTCTTCTTTTGTCACATCAGGCTTCTTCAATAACGCAAGGTAGCTTTGAATCGTATGCAGCGGTGACTGAATATCGTGCGAAACATTATTGACGAACTCTTTCCTTTTAGTCATCAGCTGTTTAATTTGCAGGCGCATCGCATCAAAACTTTCAGCTAATTGACCAATCTCATCTCTGCGCGAAATGTTAATCGGTTCATCAAACGATTCAGCAGCCATTTTTTTCGTCACATTGGTCAAGTGAGAAATAGGATGGATTAATTTCCTGGCAGCGATAATCATGCCAAAAATGCTTAAGAGCAGAAGGCCAATCGCAAGACCGCCAAATAATAACCGAAGCTCACCAAACAGCATTCCGATGTTCGGCCGAATAAATAGAGCATAGTTTGTTCCATCCGCTTCCACCTGCACACCGACTGAATTTTTCAGCTCATTTGCAAAAAATCCAGTCACAAACGTTTCTCTCGGGTAGTCTCGCATTCCATGATAAACTTCACCATGAATAACAGATGAAATGACTTCCTTTGGCAATGTTTTATCCCGGTACTCTCCCCCGTAGAAAGAACCGCTTCCGCTTTGATCCTCTATATAAAGCTGATAGCCTGCTGAACCGAGCATTTTTAAAGCATCACTCATCTGATCAGAAGTCAAACCCTCTAAGTATGCGGACATCTCAGATGCAATCGCTGCATTTTTCTTGTCATTTTCTTTTTTCAAAAACTGGTGATAATACGTATTCATCACAAAAAAGGATGTGAAACTGCTGATGATCATGGTAATGAGAGTAAACCAAACGAATTTCAAGTAAAGTGAATGGGTCATGTCAGCTCCTCCAGCTTATACCCGACACCGCGGACTGTTGTAATTCGAATATCTGGTGCCTTGCCTGCAAGCCTGCTGCGGATTCTTTTAATATGAACATTGACGGTCTGGTCATCTCCTGAGTAGTCGATCCCCCACACACTTTCAATTATTTGTTCGCGCGTAAACACATGATTTGTGTGTGATGCGAGAAGGCGAAGGACTTCAAATTCTTTAAGCGGAAGCATCAGCGTCCCGCTTTCCGTCTGAACTTCATAGCTTCTGCGGTCAATTTTAATGGAACCAATTCTCAGAATCTCATCCTGGGGTTTCTGATATCTTCTTAAAATAGCTTGTATTCTATATAATAATTCTTTGAATTCAAATGGTTTTACGACATAATCATCTGAACCTGACTGAAATCCTTTTTCTTTATCTTCAATGTGATGTCTTGCTGTTAATAAGATAACCGGCACCTCGCAGAACCTCTTCATTTCTTTTGTTACTTCGAATCCATTCAAACCAGGCATCATAATGTCTATTACAGCTAAGTCGACCGCCGTTTCATTTATTAAGGAAAGAGCTTCTTTCCCTGAATAGGCAGGGATTGCATCATACCCTGCACGGTTTAACTCAATCAGGATATATTTCACCATATCCTGATCATCGTCCACTACTAAAATTCGTTTCATGTTCTCTTCCCCTCATAATTAAAACCTATTGCCTTTAATATCGGCAGCCTTTTTCAAAAGATACCTATCTAATTAAAAACCATCCCGTCCCTCATTGTCACGACGCTGTCTGCATATACTAGCATTTCTTCGTCGTGAGTAACCATCAGGGTTGTAATCTTCATTGTTTTTGTTAATTGTTTAATTAACTTCATGATATCGTTTGATCTTTTAGAATCAAGGCTTGCCGTAGGTTCATCTGCAAATATGATTTTTGGTTTATGAATCAAAGCTCTCGCTACTGCTGCTCTCTGTTTTTCTCCTCCTGATAAAGATTGTGGATAGGCATCCTTACGATGATACAAATCTGTCAGTTTGAGAAACCGTTCTGCTTCGTTTCTCTGTTCCTGTTTCTTAAGCTTTGTTTCAGAGAGGCTCAGCATAAGCATAAGCTGTTCTTGGACCGTAAGAAAGGGGACCAGATGGGAGGATTGAAAGATATAGCCAAACTGATTGGCTCTCAATTTCCTGATTTGGTCCTGACTCATTTCAGTTACATTTTCCCCTTTAAAAAAGATACTGCCCTGTGTCGCACGCTGCAGCCCGGCCGCAATTGTCAAAAGCGTACTCTTCCCTGAACCTGACGCTCCTACTAATGCCGTTATTTCTCCTTCATTAAGTGATAAACTGATCCCTTTTAATACCTGTTCTTCTGCTTCTCCATTCATGAACGCTTTCTTCACATCATTCAGCTGGAATATTGTCATTTTACCCTTCCCCCTGTTGTATGGCTTTTAATGGTTCGACTTTTTTTATTTGAATACCTGATAAAGTAGCCCCTATGAACCCTACTGCAGCGAAAACGAGTGATAGCTGAAGACTGGTTTCTGCCGGCAAATAAAATGGCAGGCCTTCAGGAGCAACGCTTTCTAAAACTTGACTTAAAAGAACGGATATACTTAGAGAAATGAGTGTGATGATGATCATTTGACTCCACATCATGACAAATAATGATCTCGTTTTCATCCCAATGGCTTTTAAGATTCCGTACAATCCAATTTTTTGAACATTCATCATGTAGAAAAAAATAGTGAACAGCATGCCGCTTATCACAATTAAGAACCATGAAATCATATTTAAGGACAGCTGTTCCGCGCTGTAGCTTGGTATTGTGCTGAGAAATTCATCATTTGTAAATGACTGAAGTCCGGAAAAGGATTGTATCTCATCATTCATTGGAAGAAAGATGAATTGCATCTCATTTTGCCTGAAGATTTCTTGATAATCTTCTTGATTAATAAAAGCTGCAGGTGCATGGCTGAATTTTTTATGATCTGCAAACCCCTTTACAATGAGTTCTCCTTCATATTGATTGTTTTTTACCTTATCTCCTATCTTCACTCCTTCTTCTTTTAAGGAACGATCTACAATAACTTCTCCTTTTTGGACCTCGTCAAAAAATGGCGATTGAGCTGCTGCTGTCACAAAGGCCACGCTATGCTGCTTATCTTGATTATCGTTTATAAAACCAATTTGGATGGCAAGAGCAGCTGCATTTTTATTTTCCGCAAGGATCTTTTCCTCGATCTCTTTATCAATCTTAGAAGCGAGATAATTTTCTTCCGCATCTGCATTCATGTAAAAATGACCATCAGGCAAATCTTTTATCAGTGAGGCATTATCTTGGGACAATCCATTTGAAAGCCCAGATATCATAAACGTCAGAAAACTCACTAAAAAAATAATGGATCCTAAGATGAGAAAACGAGCCTTGTTCTTTTTGATTTCCTTCCATGCCAGATTCATTTTCCTTCCTCCAATTCTTCTTGTTAAGAAAAGTATAGGAGACCAAGGTGAACAAAAGATGAACGGGAGATTACAAAAAAAGATTTTTTTCGATCGGGTTCCGTTTTGAGAGGGAACATCAGAAATCACACGGTATTTAACAGCCGGAATAGCATTAGAATTAGTACACTAATTCAAAACCGATTTTAGCGGTGTTTTTCAAATAATAAAGAGACTGGGACGTAACGATAATCTCCTGAATGAAAGCCGAACATTGAATAGTGCGAAAACCATTAAAAGAATGGGCTATTTCCGCATAAATTGTTGTTTTTCATGATAAATAATGTCCGTTCCTTGCAGCGAGAGGAACTTGCTTTCCGCGGGGAGCAGGGGAGCCTCCTCGGCGTTGCCTGTGGGGTCTCCCATTTTGCTCTATTTCCCGCAGGAGTCAAGTTCCTTCCGCTACAATCCACTTAAGGTTTCTAACATTTAGTACTGCAGCAACAATATTTATGAAAAGAGCCAAAGAAAAAAATCCGTACTAATACGAAATTCAAGTTGGAATTTCACATAATAGTTCGGATTTTTCTTTGGCTGAAAACCTTTTGTCCCAGCCTTCAATAAGTTTTTCAGTTATAGCTGCCGATTGTTAAAAGAATACTTTAATAATTATTAATGAACATTATTATTTTTTGCAATGACTAATTAGACTAACTTTTAAGAAAGTTAATTGTTTTATATTTCAAAACTTCTTTTAGGAATATTTGCTAAAATGGAAATATATTAGCAATATTTGAAGGGTGATATAGTTGGTACGATATTCTTATATTTTCAGAAAATGGATAGCTGTTTTCATTACATCATTTTTCTTTACTGGTTATATTTTAACCGGGGGATATGTATTTTTCGAATTAAATATGGACAATTTTTTCTGGTTTATTATTATATTTTTTATCAGTACAATAGTAAGCTTAGCCTATGGATTTCCGATATCGATAACAGCAGAATTACTGACAAAGAAGATAACATCGTATCACTTGCGTGTATTTGTTTCTGGTCTCATTCATTTATCAGGTGGATTGTTGTTTTATGTTATCAGTACGGAATTCTATATCTATGCAATCTATTGTTCAATCATATTTTTTCTGACGGACGAGGGACTTAGATTACTGGATAAAAAGGTTTTTTATCCTTGTTTAAAAGATTGGAACTAAAATATTTCCTATTAACTTTTAAAGAATGGGATCCTCAGTTACTGTAAGGATCCTTTTCTTATTCCATTTAAGCCCCCGATTGTTGAATATTATTTATCTTGTCTTAGGGAAGAAAAGCGCCTGATTGTTGAATAAGCTTAAGCTTATACCTGACACGTAAAAAATCAATATCCCTGAATCTCGACCGGAAGATTGTCTTCAACAGTAATCGTAATGGCAACGTCAATAGGACCACGAAAACTGGAATGTATAAAAAACTCAACTCCCCCAGGGTCATTTGTAAACTCATTTTTGTGAGGTCCAATATTTGTGATCCAGACAGCAGCTTCCTCGAGGATGTAATGAAAGTTCTGTCTTGGTTCGGTTTGTATATTCTGTGTTGTACCAAACTTAACTTCACCTACGGTAACATGTACAACTGATTTAGCTGTTATTACACCGGGCCAATTGAAATTCTGACGCCATTTGCCTTGTGTAATACCACGTCGTACAAAACGTATAGATCTAGCCATATAATACTCCTTCCAAAAAATTATTAAATATTCATCATTAAGCATTATAGTTAGATTTATATTTAAACCATTAGATTTTTATACTACCAAAAGGACCTTATGTAGAAGAACTTCAGTATCCACTTATTCCGTTAACTGCCCTTTAATGGAATATCCAAAATTTATAATAACATCATAAAAATCCCATAAATTTGTGGTGTGTCAACAGTCATTCAGCCATCAAATCGGGAGCCATGTAGCACTATCATTCGTATTCTAATTTTATGAGTGACAACAGCTGTTGTCCTATTGCTATATAGGCAGCTATTGCTGCTAATAAACGGATGTTAACTTTGTAATAACAACAAAAAAAGCAGGTAAAATTCATATGCGAATTAGCCTGCTTGTTTTTGTGCTATTTACAGTTTTTCCTCCACAATCAAAACGCCTTACTTTTTTCAGCTCTAGCTTTTACCGTTTTACTCTTTTCCTACAAGTCTGACAAGCAGATGTGCCAATTGATGGCGCTGCTCCTTCTCGCCTGCTTTCCAAAGCTCCTGAAGCAATTTTTCCTCGCGGTTTCTAGGTTCCTCATTTTCAGCTAGGTAAGCTGCAACTTTTTCTGCTGTTTTGGCTAATTGTTCTTCACTTAATCCAAGTTTTTCACCAAGAGCAACCCGCTTCCCAAGGTATTGTTTGAAACTTTCAAAACTGCTCAGAATATCTTCCATTTTTTCATCCGGAATGGTTGCAATGCGGCTTTCTACCTTTTCTGTTTCGAGACTTTCATTCTTATTAATAATATGATTTTGTTCTGACATTTAAATCCATTCCCTTCTATTATAAAGTCGTTCTATTAGTTTTAATACCCGCTTTTATCTTATCGAAACTCGTCAGCTCTTTTCTCCTTATCTAAGTTAAAAAAACAGGAATCCAACACCAAATTTTCGTATAAAACCCATTTTTTAACTAAATACTAACTTTTATTACTGACAATGGGGGAGAACATGCGAATTCAGCCGGGAATTGCTCCTATTCATATTTATTTCTTGATGATCATGTCTTCCGGATTAGTCAATCACGTTCTTATCATACCGCTTATTCTTTCGGCTGCCGGCCGGGACTCATGGCTTAGTGTTGTTGTTTCAATTGTGCCTTATATCATTTGGATCTTAATAATTGGAGCCGTTATCAAAAAGATCGGAAATCAAAATTTTTTAGAGTATTTGAAAACTCGTCTTGGACGTGTACCCGTATTTTTATTAACTATGATCTTGATTCTCTATTTTTATTTAAATGCAGCTGTAACCTTCAGAGATACCCTTACATGGACAAAAACCAATTATTTAATGAATACCCCGCTGCTTGTTCTATGTATTTTGTTAGGCTTGCTGTGTTTTTTCGGGACATACAAAGGAATTCAGGAATTAAGCATTGTGACTATGATTGCCCTGCCAATGGTAGTTGCCTTCGGCTGTTTCATCGCAATTGGAAATATCCAGCATAAGGATTACTCTATGCTGCTGCCCATTGCCGAACATGGGACACGACCAATAATAAAAGGCACAACCTACGTTTTTTCTGGTCTTACAGAATTAAGCACGCTTTTATTTCTCGTCCATTATACAAATAAACCTTTGAAATGGAAGCATATTTTCCTTGTGGCTTTTATCTTAATGGGTCTCATGATTGGTCCGTTGATGGCAGCTATCGCTGAATTTGGCCCTTATGAGGCAAGCAATCTCCGGTATCCTGCCTTTGAGCAGTGGAAGCTTCTTACCCTCAGCAGAGAAATTACAAGAATGGATTTTCTTTCGATTTTCCAATGGATTTCAGGAGCGTTTATCCGAATCAGTTTATTGATGTATCTAGTAACTCATCTCATTAAAAACACGAAATATAGAATCTGGATTGTAAGTCTTTTATACATAATAGCAATCGGCTATACACTTGCTCCTATATCTAATCTTGTTATTTTCAGGTATCTCTATTATTACTTTTTCCCCTTCCAATTGTACGTTATCATTCCGCTGATCAGCTTCATCTGTCTTTACGTCCTATTTAAGAAATGAGGAAATGGTATGACCATAAATGAGACTGAGGCAAAATCGATCGACCTTAATGAATTTTTATCATCTTTTCAAAACAATATGGATGTGGTTATTAAGCAGCGCTTATTTTCTGACATATCCTCTCATAGTTATACGATTTTGTTTTGCAAAGGGTTAACTGATGTTCAGATTATGGAGGAAACATTTCTTCCTTTCCTGACATCCATTATTCAGAAAGGTGAAGCTTTGGATTGTAAAAGTTTTAGAAACCGTTTTGTTGTAAGTAAGCTTGCGCTGACTAATCAAAACATGCAAATGATTGAACGCAGCCTTTTTTCTGGCAACGTTCTCCTAATAAATGAAAATGAAAACTATGTTTATTCAATTGAACTATCAAACACACCTAAAAGAACCCCTGAAGAATCGAACACAGAAATTTCGATCAGAGGAGCGAGAGATGGATTTATTGAGGATTTAGAAACGAATTTCGCCCTTATTAGAAAACGATTTAAATCTTCTTCCCTGCATAGTAAGTCATACACAATAGGAAGAAGAAGCCAAACTTCTGTTTCTTTACTGTATGTTTACGATATTATCGATCAGGATTTAGTAAAAAGGGTTGATCAACGTCTCTCAAAGTTAGATATTGACGTTTTAGTGAGCAGCAGTGATTTAGAAGAATCCTTATCAGATAGTTATTTTTCGATTTTTCCTTTGCTTGATAATACAGGACGTCCTGATTATGCGATTCAATCCTTAGTTCAGGGTCATTTCATCATCATTGTAGATGGATCCCCGACAGTCCTTATAGGACCAGCGTCACTCAAGATCACTTTAAAATCTCCAGAGGATGCAAATGCAAGTTTTTATATGGTTACTTTTGAGCGTCTTCTGCGTTTCACGGGGTTATTCACAACGATTTCACTTCCTGGTCTATGGGTTGCCCTGACGACCTTTCACCAGGATCAGCTTCCTTACCCGCTGCTTGCAACTCTTACTCTCTCTCGAACCGGACTGCCTTTATCCTTGCCGCTTGAGATGATGATTATGGTTGTATTATTCGAATTGTTCAAAGAAGCTGGTGCAAGGCTGCCGAGGGCCGTCGGTCAGACTGTTGCTGTACTGGGAGGATTAATCGTCGGAGATGCGGCCATTCGGGCAGGACTGACATCACCTACTACACTAGTCGTAGTCGCAATTACTATGATTGCAAGCTATACATTCGTTAATCAGTCCTTAAGCGGGAATTTACTATTTTTACGTGTTTATACTCTCTTGATGTGCGGGATGTTTGGATTGTTCGGCTTTTTTATATCTATGCTTAGTATCTTTTTACTTTTGGGGTCATTGCGTTCATTTGATTATCCTTATTTGTCATCCTTTGCTGCACCAAATATTCCAGATCTTCTAAAATCATTTCTCAAACTGCCTTTTCCGCTCATGAAACAAAGAGATAAATCAATGTTTACGCAGGACTCTTCCCGTCAAGGAGGCAACAATGATCACTAGAGAGCTGAAACTTATTATTCTGCTGCCTTCGATTTGTTTAATGCTGAGCGGATGCTGGGGAAGCAGGGGAATCAGCGATCAGCTTTATATTGAGGCATTAGGAGTCGATTATAAAGATGGCAAGTATATTGTATACACAGAATCTGCCATTTTTTCTTCCATTGCAAAACAAGAAGGAGGAGGAGGATCCCAGCCTTCTGAGTCCCCTGTCCTTGTAGGGAAAGAGGATGCTGAGAGCTTAACCATGGCGTTCAGGAAATTGGAGAAGGCATCCCAGTATCCCCTGTATTATGGGCACATACAGGTAATCTTGCTCAGTGAAAGGGTTATTAATCAAAAGTTAAAAGAAGTTATATCTCACATTGGCCATGATCCGTTAATCAGATATACCTCTTGGGTGTTCGGCACATCTGAGGATTTATCAGCTGTATTGAAAACAAAGTCGCTATTCAATCAGGCTCCTACCTATAAAGTCCTGTATCATCCTGACATTATGCTTAGCCGCAACCATGCTGTCAATCCTTTAAATATGCAGATGCTGTTGAGAGGCGGAAATGAACCCTATGGATCTATTCTGATTCCAAATGTTGCTATCACAGAAGGGGAATGGCAGGAAGATGAAAAAAAGCCCTCCACTCCTCATGTAAATGGAGGTTTCATTGTATCAAAGATGAAATCTAAGGGATTCATGCCTTACGAAGATCTACATGGTTTACAATGGTTAACAGAACAGCAAAAAGAAAATAAGCTGGAAATCACCCATGAAGAAACAGTTGTGGAACTCTTGGTGAAGGGCTATAAAATCACTCTTCAAGAACCAGTAAAGGACGGATTGCACTATACGGTCCAGTTGAAAACCAAGGCTTACATTGATGAAAGTGCAGATGAACCTTCCCTAAGCACTTTAAAGAAAAAAATCAAACAGGAAATTAAAAACGATGTGCAGCGCACGTTTGAAAATGGACTGGAAATGGATGCAGATTTATACAATCTGACTGAGTCCACTTACCGAAAATCTCCGTCACTTTTAAAAAAATATAAACTCCAGGGAGATTCTTTGTCTGACATTCAGGTAGAGGTTGTCATTGTGAATGCAGGCAGCCAGAAATACAAATAGTTAAAATCCAAACAGGAACATATTCCAGAGAAAATAGAATCCAGGACTTTCTGCTGTCCTGGATTCTCTCATTCAGTCTAATTAACAACATCAGCTGCACATCTAAAGCCTATATTCCCAGAAGAACTATCTGGAGAATTGGAGCTTCTTGCAGCAACCCGATAGCGATTACAATAAGAGTTATGGCAAAGATAGGATCCGCCTCTCATTGATTTTGCCTGACCGACAGCAGGTCCTGTGGGATTAAATGTGGAACTTTCAATATGATAGGCCCGGCTGAACCAGTCTGCGCACCATTCCCACACATTTCCGCAAACATTATATAGCCCAAATCCATTTGGTGTGTAAGCATGAACCGGTGTAGTTCCAATATATCCGTTACGAGCCGTATTTTTATCCGGAAACACACCCTGCCAAATATTACATTGATGTTTGCCGTCAATCAGCAATTCATCTCCCCATGCGTATCTTTTTTGCTTTAAGTTTCCCCGCGCAGCATATTCCCATTCTGCTTCAGTTGGAAGCCTCTTTCCTGCCCAAATACAATAAGATTGCGCATCCTTCCATGAAACGTGTACTGCAGGATGATCCAATCTGTTTTCAATGAATGATCCTGGTCCTTCCGGCTGTTTCCACGAGGCCCCATAAACTGCAGCCCACCACGGAAGACCGGGCACCCTCTCAGGCTTGGCTGCCAGAGCTTCTTCTGATAAAAATTGATCGAAGACAAAGGACCAGCCGTACAACTCTGCCGCGGTTATATAACCTGTTTCATGGACAAATTGTTTAAATTGTTTATTTGTGACTGCATAAATATCGATATAAAAAGGGGATAAAATAACTTCTCTTGCAGGTCCTTCTCCATCTTTAGAAAACCCTTCTTTGCTGTCAGACCCCATTATGAAACTGCCCCCATCAAGCAAAACCATTCCCTCTTTAAAACAAATCTTGCTTTTGTTTAAGACATTTAATTTAGTTCCCAGTCGCTGGTTTTGGAATCTTTCAGGTGTACAGCATTTCTTCATTTTACTGTCCTTGTTTGCCGCAAGACGTTAGAAAAGTGAGCATGGACCGTATTGATAGTAAATTTTTTCAGGAAATAAACTGCCAAACTCATTTGGTACCCCTTCTAGCTTTATAAATGTGCTGTAATTTCTCATGTCTGCTTTCAAGCCTCATTGCTGCTTCATGTCGTCCATCCTGCCGCAGGCTGATTAGATAATTTTCCAGATTTCCTCGTGTATGATAGGGACCGCCTTCCTGAATCACATTCCACATTGGATCTGTTGGAGAATCGGAAGAAGCCATTTGCTCAGCCACCCAGGCATCAAGCAGCTGCAAGCCTTTTCCAACGATCTCTGGATGTTGTTCTATTACATTTTCTGTTTCATGAGGATCACTTTCTAAATCAAATAACATCAATTCGGGAAAATCCTTCAAACCATCATGATAAGTACGAATCAAGATCCATTTATCAAATCGGACAGATCGCTGACAGCTCCAGGCAGCCTGACTGACTACGAGATAGGGACGGCCAGACGATTTCTTCTCCGTCAATGCAGGTAAAAAACTGGTTCCATCCCATTTCTCCCGCTGCTCACCGCCAGCCAGTTCAGTCAAAGTCGGCCCCAGATCAATTTGATAGTGAAAGTCCTCATCAATGTGTCCCTGACTTACATTCGGGCCTGCTATGATAAGAGGAATACGATTCGTAATATGATCTGCTGTTTGGTGATCACCATAAACATTGAGCTCACCTTGATTTTCGCCATGATCGGCTGAAATGATTATGAATATATCTTCAAGAATCCCTTCTTCTTTTAAAGCATCGAGGATGATTCCAACATGGTCATCTGCATACCGAATAGCTGTATCATATCCGTCTATCCATTTTTCAAAATCCAATCGGGAAGTTATTTCTTTTGGGAGATCAGGCCATAGCTGTTCAGCAGGCAATTCCCGCGCACTCATTGGTCCAAAGCTTTCTCTGTGTCTATTAATCATTTCATCTGTCAGCCATTCAGGAGCCGGATCTTCTTTGAATGGATTTCCGTATGAGACCGGTGTCCGATAAGGAGTATGAGGATCCCAGAAATTAAGATATAAAAACCAATCCTCTTTTTCAGCTCCTCTTCCTTTTATCCACCTTAAAGCTTCAGCTGTCACATCCCCTGCCGTTTCCCCTGCGTGTTTACCGGTATCATGCATCTCAAGGAACCCCTCAAGTACGCTCCAATTTGCATGACGGCCTGGAAATGGACTGATCATAGCGGTATGCAGACCTTGAAATCTCAAAACATCAACCCAAGACTGATACGCAGTGTGGTGATGATTAAATGGACGGTTTTCACCAATGGCACGATTATCCGCTTCTAATCCGCCATGGTTAATGACTCCCGTATGAATACCAAATTGGGATTTAAACAATGCATTCCGTGAAGGAGCACATGGCGCATCTGAAGTATAGTAATTTGTAAAATGTGTTCCTCTTTCAGCAATGCTGTCGATATTGGGCGATGTATTTCGATGATATCCATAGCACCCCAAATGATCTGGACGAAGAGAATCAATATCGATGTATAGGATTCGCATTTTATAATCATCCTTCCTGCTAGATATAAATTTGTATATTTCATGAAATGAAACATGATAAAATACTCTAAACAAAGTTTATATTTCTTACTATTCATAATAAAAGATAAGATCTATTTGAAAAATAAACAAAACTACTCTATTTGTACATTTCATCATTTAATTTATAAGGAAGGTGATTTTAGGTTGTTAGATATTCAAGGGATTTATTATGATGTAGAACCTTCATGGAGAACGGAAAAATCGCGGGGCCATAATACCCTTGTCTATGCTGCAGAGGGAAAAGTCCTATACTTTATTGAAGATAAACAGCTGGAATTAGATAAAGGCGAAGTTTTATTTATCCCTAATAATCTTTATCGTTCATGGACAAATCATCCTAAGGAATCTCATAAAAAATATACAGCTGTTTTTTCTTGGGATGAATCTACAAAAGAAATCCCGCCTCTATTCACTGATAGAATTGACCTGCTTAGGTTTAAACCAAGGAACATAGCTTACTTTGAACAGCGTTTTTCTTTTCTATTTTTACAGTGGCTAGGAAAGAGAACATTCTTTGAACAATTATCCAGCAGCGTCTTGACGGAACTATTTCTCCTTATTTCGCAGGAGAAATCTGAAAGGAATCCTTCTGCAGTTAAAGAACCGCTTGTAAGGAAGATGCAGGAATACATATTAAACAATTACAGACGGAGCATTACCATTGAAGAATTATCCATTATTGCTGGCGTTACGCCAAATTACGTTACCATTCTATTTAAGGAAGTCATCGGCAGTACACCCATTCAATATCTGCACCAAATCCGCATAAACACAGCCTTAAATTTACTTTCAAAAACAGAGATGTCTGTTAAAGACGTTGCTGAGTATCTAGGTTACTGTGACCAATCATACTTTAACCGCATGTTTAAAAAATGGATGGGCTCTGCTCCTTCGCAGATAAAATCTTGACTGTTCTTTTTCGTCTTTTAAAAAATATGAGCTGCATCTAACTAACGGGTTCCGTTTTTTGAGTGCAAAATACAATACAGCAGCCTAATTAGCAATACAATTAGCATAACTTAAAAAAGACTCGTCATAATTTTTATGACGAGTCTGTTGTTTCGTATATGCAGCTGGAAGCTGTTATTCAATTATTGCCCTCGATTGTTGAATACTGTTAAGTTATTAATTCTAATTTTTATCAAGTACGATTACAATTTGAAAATCATTTATGATTCTTTAAGAACCCAAGGAATTTCTATTTCAAAATCAATTTGCAGAGTTGGTTTGGTGAATTCACCAGGAACAAAGTGTAAATCGTTTGAAAAAACAAAAGTGAAACAACCTATTTTCGCAACATTTTCATCATTCCAACTGTAGCTATTCACAGGAATACCCTCTATTATTTTGCCTGCGATATGGTAGCAGCCACTATATATGTGTAGTCCTGTTTCATTGAGTACGAGTTTTGATAAATGAACACACTTAGAAGGATTTATTCCTAATCTTTTTAGAAATTTCGACTCTAAATTAGAAAATGACTTCATAAATTCATAAAAGTTTAAACAATCTAAGCAATGACATAATCCCCAATTATTACTGTATTGTTTTTTAGTCTCATCAACATCGACTTCTATAACCCAATTATGGACTTCAAATTTTTGAAACAATTACACCACTCCTGAAACTGCAATCGTCCCCGATTGCGGAAGATCAACTACTTATATAAATGTCCTTTCAGTAAAGTGATACAGTCCCCCATTAACTCAACTTTTTCACCTTTTATCTTTAGTTTTATTTCACCCCCACGCTCTGAATCTTGATATGCTTTAAATTCTTTCTTATTTAAGAGATTACTCCAATATGAAGCTAATGCGCAGTGTGCAGAGCCTGTAACGTAATCTTCGTTAATACCTATCTTTGGAGCAAAATACCTTGATACAAAATCATACTTACCTGATCCACGACTAGTAATAATTATACCTGGCCCCTCTAGTTCTCGAATTGCTTCCAAATTAGGCATTACGTTATGAACCATATCCTGATTTTCCAATTCTAATATGTACCGATCTTCTGCCCAAGCAGCATCTTTTATGTGGAAATCAATAACTCGTTTTAATTTCTCATTCACTTCTATTAGAGTTGATTCTTTTATATTAAACTTCAGAATTATTTGTTGTTCTGATAGTTCAGTTTGAAGGAGTCCTGATTGAGTATAAAAGTTAATTGTTGACTCTGATGAAGAAAAACCCTCACTCCATAAAATATGAGCAGCTCCTAATGTACCATGCCCACATAAATCAATCTCTTTAGTGGGGGTGAACCATCTAAGTTGATAGTTATTTCCATTTTCTTTTGAAATAAAAGTTGTGATAGGTTGATTGAATTCTTTTGCTAAGGATTTCATCCACTCTTCTGATCTTTTCTCTCTTAAGAAAACTATTGCTGCAGGATTTCCCTTAAATTCTTCTTTAGTAAAAGCATTAATTAAATAAAATTGGCTATTCATATACTCTCCACCCCTAAATTAAATCAGCAACATTTAGATTACTCTAGCATAAAAAAGAACTTGATTCTTTACTTGTAAAGCGCCTGATTGTTAAAGATCCTATTGGAGCATATACGTTGTAATAATCTTCCAGAAAAGCCCTCCGATTGTTGAATTAGTAATGATTTATTCCATTACAATAATGCCGCCCCTTAGTTCAAAAGCGCATAAATCCTCCTTGATCAATGTATATCTAATTGAATAATTAACTTAACCCTTATAAATCATATTCCTTTGTTTCTAACCTACTGTTCTCTCTTCTCGAAGTAATGGACAGGGCGGATCTCAATGCGCCATCCAAACTCCTCACCTTCAGCAACTTGTGTGGCAGGATGTAGTGAGGCTATCTGAATCGCATCCTTCATGTCCTGTGCTTCAATGAGAAACGCACTGCCAATCAACTCTTTGGTTTCTACAAAAGGACCGTCCGTAACCATTACCTTCCCGTTCTCCCGGCGCAAGCATTTGGTCTCTATATCGAGCCCGGCATCCATTATCACTTGACCGCTCTTGTAGAATTCCTTGAGGCGGGGCTGACATTCGCTCATGACAGCCTTAATCTCCTCCTTTGGACGGGCGTCCATTTTTTCTGGATTGAAGTAACCTAAACATAGAAATATCATACTAATCTCTCCTTTATTTTATTGATTTGGCTTACATTTTGCTGTTTGTTTTACCACTAATTTTATTTCTGGACTTTTTCATCTGTTTTGCGTGCTGCTATTCCTTCATATTAATTATTCAATAAAAAAGGGCACAACTCCTTTTGAGTTAGTGCACCAATCACTGATCTATATATTTATTTAACAAAAGGGAAGTAGCTACCAAAACTGTTCGGTTCCAACCGTCATCGGACTAAAAGAGACCAATCGATTAACGATTGGTCTGCGATTTCAATTGCTAATTTCTGATTTTGCACCTCAATACGGAACCCGTTAGCACCTAACAGCTCTTTTCGTTTTTCAAATTCTTTTCAAACTTAATTAACTTTGATCAATTTCCTCATAAATCCAGACAAATCATTTAGAACATAGATTCATTGGATTATCACTTGACCTGAAGCATTAAGATTTTATATTAAGGGAATAAGAGAATTGTACCTGTAAAATCAATTTACCATTTAAACAGCTTTGCCCGATACCAAATCCTTTCTCCGATAAACACTTAAAACGATTCCAATTAATACAGCATTCAACAAAACCGGCATCAAACCATAGCTGATAAATGGCAGATTCATAGCTGTCATCGGGAAAAATCCTAGTACCATGCCAATATTTGATAATACTTGAATGGAATAAAGAGAAACCGCTCCGATCAGCAGGAGTCTTCCATACGAATCTTTAATAGCCGGAATAACTGCACCTATTCTTGCTGCAAAGAGTGAGAGCACTATTACTAGGAATCCTGAGAAAAGCCAGCCAAATTGAGAAGTTAAGGCGACAAATACAAAATTAGTGGCACCATTCGGCATGGATCGTTCAATTGAAGGGCTGCCGAACCATCCCGCTTCAAATAAGAGCTTCCGTAAATGGAGAATCATAAAACCTGATGAATCGGAATACTTTTCTGGATTCAAGAAAGCAAACATTCTCTCTTTTAAGTATCCAGATTGATATCTAAATGATAAGAACATCGTGAAAGTGAGACCGGCTGCTGCTGCACCATGAATTTTAAGAATCGTCCGCAAACTTAATTTACTATATCCCAGCATCGCAAATACCATAACCGAGTATAGATAGGCAGATGAAATACTGGGTAAAGTGAAAAATAAGTAAACTGGAAAAAGGAATAATAGTCCATAATGCCAAATCTTGAAATTCCCATGATTGAAAAAGGATGCCAACGCTAGAAAAAAGAAAGGCAGCGCCGACAGACTTTCCAGACTAAGAGGACCAACAGTTAAAGCATAGTTCCCGTTTATCGTACTGTTGGGAAACGATTGAATCAGCAGAAGGATGATCACCCCCGTCGCATAAAACATCCACCCGAATTTCTCAAGCTTCCGGTAATCAACCAGCATAAGCGCAAACGCCGCTGCAGCCCCTATTAAAACAATAAACACTTTATTTTGAACGTTTACGTATTCCCCTGAAAATAAAGGCAAAAATCCTAATCCTAAACATGCTGCCAATAAGAAAACAAGCAGCCAGTCAACTCTAGGACGATGCAGTTTATTCATCTGCTGTCCGAGTGAAACAGAGCTTCCCATATGATGAACGGCTTTTTCTTCTGCTTCCTCGACTGACAATCCTTTTTTGATCCATTCCATTTTTGATTTTTCGATGTGATCATTAAGTTCAGCTTCCACAAAATGTTTTGCTTCTTTAGATTTGATTTGAGATGTTACCTCTTCTAAAAATGAGCTTTTCGTTTGTTTCACTTTCGATCACCCCTCTAACATTTCCTTTAAAACCAGCAGTACATTTCCCTCTTTTGCTTCTGCTTTCTGCAAGAGCTTTTTCCCCTTGTTTTTAAGCTGATAGTGCTTTGAACCTGAATCATTCCACGCAGACCCGATCCATCCTTTTTGTTCCAGCTGATGCAGCAGAGTATATAGAGCACCTTCATTTTCTTCAAACCTTCGTACTCCCCTGCTTCTCAAAAATGCAGTCAATTCATGGCCTGTCTTTTCATAGACAAGCAGGTGAAGAACCGCAAGCAAAATGTCTTCATCTTTTTCCTTTTGTTTCTTAATCTTTTCCCTCACTTCATTCCGGTGCTTCTCTGTGAACGTTAATGCAGCAAATGCCGATTGATCCATTGATTTTTTTAACTTTTTCAGGCGGTCTTCCATTTATTTCTCCTCCAATCTCTCTTTAAGCAGAACTTTAGCCCGTCTTAATCTAGTCTTTACCGTATTCTCACTTACTCCAATAACAAGCGCGATTTCCTTGATTGGCAAGTCTTCATAATAAAAGAGGTAAATCACTTCACGGTATTTTACAGTCATCATCATGATGACAGATATCAACTGAGTATCCTCTTCTTTTTGAATGGCCATCTGTTCAATCGATCCCTTTGCAGTACTGTTTGGTTCCAGTTCGTCGCCAGCCGTCTCGACATTCTTGTGATGCCAGCTTTTCAGAAAGTCTTTGCATTGGTTGATGGCTATACGCCAAAGCCAGGTTCTCAGCTTTGATTTTCCGCTGTATGTATGGAGAGATTTATAGCACTTTATAAATATATCCTGCGTTAAATCCTCAGCAGTCTCTTTATTTCTGACGTAAGAGTAGACAAGCTGCAGGATCTCCTGTCCGTAACGGATCATGATTTCATCGATCAGTCCATCTTTATCTTCCATTTCCAATGCTTGTGCAGCCCATTCTTCCACTTTTGCCCCTCCCTTTCATAGATTTAGACGACACTCCTGTATGATAAGTTTTACAGATTGATATTATTCATAAAAAAAAGGCTGGGCCGCTGCCAAGCCGGATTTATCTTTATTAATTATGACACTTGTTCTGGCATTTCATTTACCCAATCAAATGATCTATGATATTTTGAGCAGTCACTATCATTCCTTTTTTCATAAGAAATATTAATAGAGGCTGGGACAAAAGGTTTTCAGCCAAAGAATAATCCGAACTATTATGTGAAATTCCAACTTAAATTTCGTTTTAGTTCGGATTTTTTTCTTTGGCTCTTTTCATAAATATTGTTGCTGCCAGACTAAATGATAGAAACCTTAAGTGGATTGCAGCGGAAGGAACTTGACTCCTGCGGGAAATAGAGCAAAGTGGGAGACCCCACAGGCAACGCCGAGGAGGCTCCCAGCCGGACCGCGGAAAGCAAGTTCCTCTCGCTGCAAGGAACGGACATTATTTATCATAAAAAACAACAATCTATGCGAAAATAGCCCTTTCTTTTAATGGTTTTCGCACTATTCAATGTTCGGCTTTCATTCAGGAGATGATCGTTATGTCCCAGCCTCCATTTACATCTTATTCTTATCTGCCGTTTATCTCCGCAACAAGTATACTAATTGCATCTTTCCGGTCAAGCGAGGTCATTTTCTGCTTCATATCATCTCTTTTGCTCTTTAAATCAGCCAGATGTTTCACAAGCGTTTCTACAGATAAATGTTCTTCCTCAAGCATCATCGCATATCCTTTTTCCTGGAACGATTTTCCGTTTAATATCTGATCTCCCCGGCTTTGATTTTTCGTTAGAGGAATAATTAGCATTGGGATTCTTAGGGCAAGGAATTCGAAAATAGAATTCGATCCGCCTCTTGTAATTACAAAGTCTGTTGCGGCCAAATAATGAGGAAGCTCATCATGAACATATTCAAATTGTTTGTAGTCCTTCTGATTCGCATAGTTCTCATCGACGTTTCCTTTTCCGCATAAGTGAATGATCTGATAGTCTTTCAGCTGCGGTAATGCCGCTCTAATTGTTTCATTGATTTTTTTTGCCCCGAGGCTTCCGCCCATCACTGTTAAAACCGGACGCCTGCGGTCAAACCCAAGCAGCTCTATTCCTTTATACGGAGATCCCTTTAAAATTCCCCTGCGAATCGGTGAACCGATGACAACAGTCTTATCTTTTGGAAAATAGTTCAGCGTTTCCTCGAACGAAGTAAAGATTTTAGTAGCGAAACGCTGGGCGATTTTATTTGCAAGTCCCGGGGTCATATCGCTTTCATGAATCAGAACAGGAATTTTCAGTGATTTTGCTGCAATTATGACCGGTACGGATACAAAGCCTCCTTTTGAAAAAACCAATGCAGGCTTCAATTTTCTGAGTACTCTTCTTGCATCTAAGCAGCCTTTTAATACACGAAAACTGTCTTTTACGTTTTCAAAATCGAGATATCTTCTCAGCTTCCCGCTTGAAATGCCATGATAGGGAATTGCAATTTTCTCAATCAGTTCCTTTTCGATCCCATTTTTCGAACCAATATATTGGATGTCCCAATCGCTTTTATCGAGTTCATCAATAATCGCAATATTTGGCGTGACATGCCCTGCTGAGCCGCCGCCTGTAAAAACAATCGTTTTTTTCATAAAAATGGCCTCCTGCTAAATTCTGAACTGCGAAAGAAATGCTAAAAATTCTTTCTGCTTTTTATGTGTGTATTTCATGATGGCATATGTATGAGCTTCCGGCAATGGAATAGATGGACAATCGACCTCAAGGAGTCTTCCTTCAAGCATTTCTCTTCTTACTGTTGAAGCAGGAAGGAACGAAACGCCTAGTCCTTCCACAATAAACCGTTTTGTAATATGAATTTGGGAAACCTCCATCATTCGAATTCCTGGATAATTTGCTTTTACTGCTCTGCATAGCGAATCCCAGTATACAGGATGATTATGTGTAAGAAGGTAATTTGATGTTAACACCTCTTCTTCATCCATGGGCAGCGCTCTTTCAGAATCCATTCCATCGTGAGGGGCGACAAGTAAAACCTTGTCCTTGTACAGAAGCTGACAATGGATATCCGGATGAGTGCTTCCCAAACAGGACAAACCCAGATCCACCTTATCATTCCTCACAGCCTCTTCAATTTCACTTGATTCTATAATTTTAACGGAAATTTCTACCTGAGGATACTGGTTGCAGTATTTTTTCAGCACATAAGGAAGAATGGTATCTGCAATCAGCGGGGAAATGGCTAGAGTAAACTGCGATGTAAACCCCTGCTGAAAGGACTGAAGCTTGACTAAACCGTTTTGATACACAGCCAGAAGCTCCTTTGCATGCTTCAAATAAACCCTTCCCTCTTCTGTCAGTCTAATCTTACGGCCATCCCGCTCAAATAATCGAACCCCAAGTTCTTTTTCCAGCAGTTTGATATGAACTGAAACAGAAGGCTGGGATATATAGAGAATCTCCGATGTTCTTCTGAAATTTTCGCATTCTGCAGCCGTGACAAACGTTTGAAGCCAAGTAAATTCCATAGACACCCTCCTTATTAAAATACTTAATCAATCAGTTTATATATATTTAATTTTCTTAATACTTATTATTTTATAAAATAGAAAGTACAAAGGGAAGGAGAGATTTTCATGGTGATCAAAGGATTAAAGGGCGTTGCGGCTGCTGAAACAGCCATAAGCCATATCGATGGAATAAATGGCCAACTGATATACAGAGGAATTGATGCAGGGGATTTGACGAACAACCATTCATTTGAAGAAGTTTCGTATTTACTGTGGCATGGTGAATGGCCTGACCAGCAACAGCAACAGCTCATTGAGCTGAAAAATGAACTGAAGAAACAGCGCGGGCTTCCTGATTATATAGAAAAGCTGCTGATCAGTCTTCCAGCAGAGATGGATTTTATGAGCGTTTTGAGAACAGCAGTTTCAGCAGCCGGTCCAGCAAATAAAGAAAAGCCGACTTATTCAGATGCCATTCGTTTAACGGCGATGATACCGACAATCATCGCATATAGAAAAAGCCATTTAGAAGGCAGGGCATTTGTCCGCCCTTCCGCAGAGCTTGATCATGTTGAAAATTATCTATATATGCTTAATGGAAAAAGGCCTTCGGAATCTCAGCGCAAGGCTCTGGAAACCTACATGATTTTAACATTGGAGCATGGAATGAATGCTTCTACTTTTTCAGCAAGAGTCACCGTTTCGACCGAGTCTGACATTTACTCTGCTGTGACCTCTGCAATTGGCACGATGAAAGGCCCGCTTCATGGAGGAGCCCCTTCTGAAGTGATTGCGTTTTTAGTTGAAGCGGCCAATAGTGCTAATATTGAAAAAATGATTAGGGAGAAACTCAATCGCGGCGAACGATTAATGGGTTTTGGCCACCGAGTATACAAAACGCATGACCCAAGAGCTGTGGCTTTAAAAACCGTTTTACTCGAGAATGCAGGAAAAGATGCATGGCTTGATCTATCAATGAAAGTGGAAACAACTGCTGTTAACTTGCTGCAAGAGCTAAAGCCGGGAAGATCCCTGTATACGAATGTTGAATTCTACGCTGCAGCCATCATGAAATCCATTCAAATGGAGTCTGAGCTGTTCACCCCCACGTTTACAGCAAGCAGAGTTGTCGGATGGACGGCTCATGTACTGGAGCAGGCTGAAAATAACACGATTTTCAGACCGGAATCTCAGTATATTGGGAGATTGCCTGTTAAATAATACTTCAAGTTGGAAGGTAATAGCTGAACGTGTTCCTCCGCTAAGTTTAAACATTCTTATTAAAAGAAACACAAATGTTATAAAAAAGCTTAAACAAAATCACCAAAAGCACCTGTTAATGGGTGCTTTTTGGAGTGCAAAAAAACTACACACTGCCTATTAATAATCAATTATCGCTCCCCGATTGCTTAAAAAATGTGTTGAATGTAAAGCGCGCATTGCGTTTAAAGCGGTCTACCCCCATTGGTTTCAAAGTTAAACTTCCAATGCCAAATTACTTCTAATTCTTCATAACTTTCATATAATAAAATTCCTCTGAATAAATGTCGATGTGATTGTCAGTCTTAAAAATTCTTGTAATTCTTGTACTCCTTCTAAGTCCATATCTCTTCCCTTCGAATCATAATTAACCATAAATCCTTATTCAACATTCCTTCCAGTTCGCTCAATACCAATTATTTCAAAATCAAGTTATTACCTCGATCTTTTATTCGTATTTTATTTTCAAAATATTGTTAATTTATGGAACAATTTTGAAATAAACTTCGTTATATAGATTGAAAACAGAGTGAAAAAGGGAGATGGTTACTGTGATCAAAAAAATGTTTATTCTTTTTTTGTTATCTTTTCTTATGATTTTTAGTATGGAATTGAGTTCTGCATCTGCAGCAGGAAGCAAATTCATCATCATCAACAAGAGCAATAATCAGCTGGCATATTATGAAAATAGTCAGCTGAAAAAAGTGTTTAGGGTGGGCACAGGCAGAAGTCAATCACTCACACCTGAAGGGAAATTCAAGATTGTGAATAAAATTGTGAACAGACCCTACTACACGGACAACATTCCAGGCGGTGATCCGCGAAATCCCCTTGGCAACCGATGGCTAGGATTAAATGCGAGGGGCACATGGGGTACAACGTATGCCATTCATGGCAATAACAATCCGAGTTCAATTGGCGGATACGTCAGCAGCGGCTGTGTTCGAATGTACGACAATGAAGTAGAATGGCTGTTCAGCCAAGTGCCGACCAACACACCAGTAATTATTACTTCTTCAGGTAAGTCATTTGATTCCATTGCTGCATCGTACGGATATAAAACGACTCCAAGTTCAGTATCACCCTCTGTTCCTGCAATGAATAATGGCCAAATTCTGAAAAAAGGCAGCCGCGGTCCTGCAGTCGAAGAGCTGCAGCGCAAACTTACTTCTCTTGGCTTTTCCACGAAAGGCATTGATGGAGCGTTCGGAAATAATACCGATCAGGCAGTACGTCAGTTTCAAAAATCCCACCGCTTAACAGTAGACGGTATTGTCGGTCCCGCAACAAGAAAAGCCCTTTATGGAACAAAGCCACCGACTGCACCATCCCCTGGAACAGTCAGCGGCACTTTAAAAATGGGCAGCCGCGGAACCGGAGTAAAAACACTTCAAAGTACACTTACTGCAAAAGGCTACAGCACTAAAGGCGTTGACGGGGTATTTGGTCCTAACACAGAAAAAGCAGTTCGTTCTTTCCAAAAATCCAAAAACCTGTCTGTAGATGGTATCGTTGGGCCTATTACGAAGAAAGCATTAGGAATATAAATAGAAAGAAACCTAGGTAGTTGTCTAGATTACCTAGGTTTCTTTTCATTTTTCATCCTTGTTTAAAATCGCATTTCATAAAAATGCCCGATTGATGAAGATCATCCAGGAACAGTACATTCACTCCGAATGGATATTAAAGAACCACTACCTTGTACTGCAAACGCCAATTTTAACTAAGTACCACTTCTTCATCTGATGTCAAAAATTCAATTAATTCATCTAACGGCCCTATGAACTGTTCAACCTCAGGCAGGTGATAAAAAGTACTAGTGATATGAATGTTATTGATTTCATTATTGGGCGAATAGAGAATAATCCTTTTATTAAGACCAAGGGCTATCCCTAATTCAATGTGACTCCCTTTTCCTGCTGGTAATAAAACTACAATAAAATCAGCTTCCGCTACAGCATTTTTTTCTTGTTGACCAATTCTTTTTAGGTCTTCAAGTGTTGATGCTTTTTCATTTTGTGTCCAATCATATGTATGGATATAACCCATCCTCTTTAACTTTTTACTGACGTGCCGTACTTCCTCTATATTTTTAAAGCTTGAGGCTACATAAAACTTCATTTTCCCCCTCCTTCTATGACACCCGGTATTCACCAATACTGCCCAATTCCTCAATAAGTAAAGGCAATCACGAAATGCTGCAATCAAAGATACATTATAAGGTTTGATGTGCGATTGACAAAATTACCATATGCGCCTAGTAATTCGCTGTTATGACTATATACAAATTCGCGCCACGAAAAATCAGAATCACGATTTTCAGGTGCGTTGATTGTTAAAAAATAACGGATAGAGTCTGCATCATATCTTTCTAAAATATCTGGAGCCCAAACAGCCCAATTTTGACTTGTCGATAGCTTTCGCTTTTCTAATGTCAAATACTCGTTCGAAATGATATGTGTTAGTAAAGCAGGATTATTGATGCCCATTAGGATAGAAGGCCAAATAACCGTATGGAATGGAATATTATCCTTCCCATGAATATAGTAAGAAATGGTATCTTTATTCCACCAATCTTTTATATTTTCGTTATGTTGCTTCGTCCATTCGATACTTGCTGATAAATAGCCTGCCACTGCTTCAATCCATACATAAATTTTCTTACCTTCAAAACCTTCTATTGGAACATCAACTCCGTTTGGCAAATCACGCGTAACAGCTCTGTCATGTACACCCTCTTTTAAATATCTAGTTGTTAATGTAATTGCATTTTCACGCCATCTATTTTCCTGTTGCGCTTTCCCCACAAATGCTTCTAATTTTTTCTGGAATTGACTAAGTGAGAAATAAAAATGCTCCGTTTCTTTAATGGTGGGCTGGTTCCCACAGATCTTACAACGTTTATCGATTAAATCAAGTGGGTCTAAAATAGCGGAACAATTATCACATTGGTCCCCCCTTGCTTTCGCACCGCAATTTGGACAAACCCCTTCTACAAAACGATCCGGTAAAAATTGATGATCCGTTTCACAATAAGCCTGCTCAATCGTCCTTTTGTAAAGATAACCATTTTTAAGTAGTTCTAAAAAGATTGCCTGTACTGACTTATGATGATGTTCGGCATCTGTACGAGTGTACAAATCGTAGGAGAAACCTAGCTTTTGAAAACACTCTACAAATTCTTCGTGATAACGATTTGCAATTGCTTCAGTTGTCGTATTTTCTTGATTTGCTCGTATTGATATTGGTGTGCCATTACAGTCACTTCCTGAAACATAAAGTACCTTTTCTCCTTTCTGTCTGTAATACCTAGCTAAAATATCACCTGGTAATAAAGCTGCTACATGCCCTAAATGCAGTGAACCATTAGCATAAGGCCATGCTCCTCCGATAAAAATAGTCATATTTCTTCCTCCCTAAATAAAAAAACCTCGCCCATAGACAAAATGATTGCCTAAGGACGAGGTATATCTCGTGTTACCACCTTAATTTACTAATAATTCACATTATCAGCCTCAATAAGTACGGAGAGAATGAATCTTTCTTATACTTTGACATTTATAACGAGTGCCAAATCTCGTCAAGGTCTAATTCATTTACTGAAAGTCGACTTTGCTGCTCAAAGGCCATTTTCAATCAACTATTTTCTGCTTCTTTTCAGCTACCGAAGCTCTCTGTAAGAAAATGATGGTTGACTTACTTTCCTCATCATCGCATTTTATATCAAGTATAAATTTTCCATATTATTACACATCTTTAGAATTTTTAAAAGTACATTTATATAATATTCAATTAAATATTGTCTGATAATGTGTCCTCCACACTAATCTTTGTTACTCAATTAAATGGCTCCTTGACTAATGAAGAGAGAAAATTGAAGCCTCCACAATCATGCCCATTACTTCAATAAGAAGATGCGACACTTTGTTAAGCAATCGCCCCCTTTAGTTGAATAACAAAAAGTAATTTTTATTAGTTAACACCAATATTTACGCCCCATATCTTTGAAAATTCACTAATTATAAGTGCATATTATATAAATAATGCGACAATAAGTAATTATTTTTTATTTTTTAGTTCTAAAAGTATAGGTGCTAAATTTAGTAAGATGGAAACAATCGTCAAAAACCATAATGCCCTTTCCATACCAGGTACTACATCCTCTAAAGCTGCCCAATCTTCCACTTCTACCCACTCCGATATAAGACTGTATTCTGCACAAAGTGTTAATGCTGTAAATGATAATCCCATCGCCATAGCAAGCTTGTAATCCTTTCCTGCTGTATACATATAAAGATTTATTAAAGTTACTACTATTGCAATAACCCCTAAAATTACCCACATAATTATGCCTCCATTATATATTTTATTTAAGATGAACATTTATCTAAAAATATATTAAAAGGTTCAGTTTTCCTATTTTGAAATCTGGCCTTTAAATGGAAATTGAGCGCTGATCCTTGTTCTAAGATACCGCCCTTTAGTTATTTCATTGGTTAAGACCAATATTTACACCCCATATTCTTTGAACATTCACTAATTCCTGATCATTAAATTCCATTCTATAAATATCAGGTTTTGATGTGCTATGTAAAAAATTTAATTCATAATTGCTATTGAAATAGCCCATCATCAATGTCATAACAGCCCCGTGAGTACCTATTGCTACTTTTTTACCTTTAAAAATATCTAATAATTCTTTTAAAACTTTTATAGCTCTTTTTTGACAATCAGCATTAGATTCTCCTCCTTCTAAAGCGAAATTTGGTTCCATAAATGACTTCTCCAACAGTGGTACCAATTCCTTATCAGATGTTCGATTGTCTTCAGAAGAAAATATCCTCTCTTTTAAATCTTCAAATATTAAAACTTTTTGCCCTAATTGTTTTGCTAACTTTTCGACAGTTAAAATTGAACGTGTGTAGGGGCTTGAAACAACTGCATCAATTTTCTTATTTATCAATATGTCATTCACTCGTTGAGCATCCAAAAGCCCTTTTTCGGTTAAACCTCTTGTTCTTTCATTTCCTTCCTTTGGCGAGTCACCGTGTCTCACCATATAAACAAACGTACTCATATTTTTTCCTCCAATATGGTTCTCTCTGGTTCTCTCCGCTTTCTCCTTCAACTCTTTCACGAGTTAGATAAACAATAAAAGTGCAATTCTCCTTCAATATGAAACGCACCATTATTTAAACACTGTTTAATTTTATTTACTGCTCATCGGCGAAAGAGCGGCTGCCATTGTGAAACAACTCTCCTTATAATACAACTCCAACTATGACATAGAAGTTACTGTAGATGTATCATACCTAAACAAATACTTACTACTCCACAATCCTGCACAATTACTCAATAAGAAAAGGCGATCCACTGTGCTGCAATAGCCCCCGATTGATAAAGTTCTAATGCATTGAGTTCGTAATGTAAAAAATCCCCACTGTAACTACACTTAGAAAAACCATAAAAAAATTCGAAACTATTAAAAGTCTTCTTATTGTTAACTGCTTATTTATCTGTTTTTGTACAAGAAAAGCACTTACAATTGCAGTAAACCATATTGCTACTCCGAACAACGAAAAAAGGTATTCAGAGTCCGATATCCAAAGCATAAAGATACCAAAATGGATGATAAATAATGACCAAGCTAATATATTCAAGTACATCACTTCTGCCTACTCCAATTTAACAATTTTCAATTAGTCTTCTAATGGCATCTACAACTACCGTTGGTTCATCATTTTGTATGTAATGTGTACTATTTTTAGCAATCATAAATTCACTGATAGAAGATATTTGAAGAATTTCTTCTTGCATTGTATTCCATAAATCTTGTGACTTAGGTGAATAATGATTTTTTTTGCCCGCAGAAAGGACAATCAATGGAATGTTTAATTTCTTTTGGTCTTCTTTTAATT
>NZ_WKKF01000009.1 GCF_009674765.1 Metabacillus idriensis
TAACGTAGGAAAAATCGGCTTTCTCCATGTCGAAATTTGCTTAGCGTATGTTTTCCGCGTTTTGTTGGTAGGACCCCTAGATTAAGTCATAAGTTAGATTTTAAATTTACCGAGAATACTTACAAGGAGATTTATGACAGTTTGAGTAAGGATATTTTAAAAGAATCCAAGAAAGACTTGGAAGTGCATAGTTGGCTTAATAAAAATCCAAACTTCGTTGACAAGACAAAAATATTACTGGCTGGCATATGGACTTCCGTCAAGGCTGAGGTATTAATCTCGATTATTCGAAAGAAAGAACTAGCGAACGAATACGAAGAACAAATAAATAAAGAACTAATTGAATTTAAAAAGAATCAAAAGCACCCCTAATAGGGTGCTTTTGATTTTATGTAAAACTAACATGGATCTAATGTTCAATAAAACAAACTCTAAAATGATCAAACTTTTTTATAAAAATTCCATCTATATTCAAAGCTTTAGTATCTATTTTGATCGATCTTTTTTATAAATGGATTCTTTCCATTTGCCATAAAAATGCAGGTTTATGCGTTATTTTTGATCAAACTTTTTTCCAATGCTACAGAATACTGTATACAAATCTAGTTAACATAATGCTTGTTTAATTAACGTATTTTAGTTCAGCAAAGACAAAATAATTATTTTTTTCATTTATGTTCCAAAACACTATATAATAACGAATCACGCCAACCATCTTTAATTAATAGGTTTTCACGAAGCCTACCTTCCATAGTCATCCCGACTTTTTCTATTACTTTTTTTGAACCAATATTTCTAGGGTCACAATAGGCAAATATACGATGAAGATTAAATGTACTAAATCCAAATTCAATTAATAGTTTAGCAACATCGGTTGCGATACCACGCCCCCAATAATCTGGATTTATAATATAGCCTATTTCTCCGTTCTTATGATTGAAATCCCTAATATTAATCTCTCCAGCACCAATCATTTTTTCTTCTTTTTTTAGAACAATGGCAAACATATATCGCGTTCTTGGTTTTTTAGCTGCATCAACGAGAACTTGTTTCACAAATGCTTGAGATTCCTCTTCAGAATTTGGTCCCCAATCCTGATATTGACAAACTTTCTCCTTAGATGCATACTTATGTACACCTATCCAATCACTTTCAGTGAATTCCCTTAATAAAAGCCTTTCATTTGATAGATTTTTTTTAATAGATTCTATTTTAATCCACCTCCAAATTTCTATATTTATATTCTCACCCTTGTTAAATTATCCTGCCACGTAGTTGAAGATGATCCAGAAGGATCGAATGAATATTCTATACAAAACTAGTTTACATAAGCTAATTATAGGCATGAAAAAAGAATCTTCGATTGAAGATCCTTGGTAGTATTTTATAATAGTTAATCAAAATAGACAGGTTCTTGTGGATTATGTAAATGTTTAAAAGCCAATTTAATTTGTGATTCTGTATTTCGAGCTATTGATAATGATGGCAGTTCATTTTCAGCGAAAAACTCAACTGCACTAGTTTCTATTCCTTTTTTGGCTTGTCCACCGATTATTTCACATTGGATAAACATTTTATAAACGTGATAAGGAGAAGGAGGATGCGGATGACACTTCTTATCTAGTACCCCTAACAATTTAATCGCTTTTACATCAAATCCTGATTCTTCTTTCACTTCTTTGACTGCAACTTCACTTGGGGTTAATCCAATATCACCCCAACCACCTGGTAACGACCAATCTCCGTCAGTATTTTCTCTAACCATTAAGATTTTATTATCTTTAAAAACAACAGACCTAATATCTACCTTAGGCGTTGCATAACCGGTTTCATTGGCAAACAAATCCCTTATAATTGTCTTATCCATATCTGTATGTTGCGACAATATTTCTACGCTTATATTTCTTATTAATTCAAACCGTTCTAAATCATAAACGTCTTTAGAATAAGTTAATCCTGCTTGAGCAATCGATTGAAGTTGTTTCGCCCATTCAAGCCATCTATGTTCCATGATTATCACCACCCACTTATTAATAACCTAATATTACCACAAAGAAGAAGTAGTAGTTTTATTGTCATTTAATATGTATACCATATACAAATCTAGTTAACATAATCGTTCCTAGAGGAAGTTAACAAAACAAAAACCCCTTGATTACCAAGGGGTTTTTCGCTGTCCAAATTTATGGGTTATGCACGTTTTTATACAAGCCTGCCAGATCAACGTTTTCAGCTGCGGAAGAAGCCGGTTGGCTGCATAAAAAAGAGGGTGTTTATGCAAGGGGTTAAGTAACAATAAAATTGTTTAAAAAATGCCATCATGCTATTCAAGAATCTGGCCATTTAATGGAGTAAGACTCCCAAAAATAATGGATATTTATGTTATTATTGTTGGAGATTGTGAATAAGATTAACGGTGCAGAAATAGGGGGGTGAATGGATATGTTACAACAAGTAATAGATAAATTTAAGTTGAATGTGTTAACAATTGAGGATGTTCCGCAGTCTTTTAGTTCTGCAGTTTATAAAATCCAATTAATCGACCATCGTACAGTCTATATAAAAATTCCTTATTCCAAACCAAAGCTTGAACGTGAGTATACTGTACTTAAACGATTACGCCATGAGCTACCTGTACCACAAATGTTAGACTATTGGGAAGGTAATGAGGATGTCACTGGTGCTTTATTATTATCCGCAATCAACGGTGTGCCGATAACAGAGAAGGTGGATACAGATTTAGCTTATGATATCGGAGTACACCACGCAATACTGCATGCAATCGTTCCAAATGAACAGGATTTCAAAAGTCCTGTTTCCAATGTTTATGGTCAATGGTCTGAGTTTATTGAGCGACAATTCTATTCCTTTGCAGAAGATGTAAAAGAAGTTATAGATCCCTGTTTATACGAACAATCATTGAAGCATTTTGTTCGTCAACTGAAATTACTTCCTTCTCCAGACGGACCTAGTTTTATACATATGGATTTTCGACCAGGCAATATATTAGTTCATGAAAATCAAGTGGCCGGCATTATTGATTTTGAAAGTGTCAGAATTGGCGCAACCGAAATGGACTTTACAAAAATTAATCGTGATATTTTCATGAAATATCCTGGAACGAGGGATGCGTATCAAAAAGGCTATGAGTCCATTCGTCCACTTATTAACTTACAAGAAGTACTACCGTTTTATCGCTTTACTGATGCGTTTAATTCAATTGGTTGGTGTAAAAGAAGAGGTATCGAAAAGCATCAAACATTTTTACAGGAGAATTTAGCATATTTAAACGTTTTTTTATGAACGCGGGATAGTTGAAAGAGAATTATCAATCATTAATAACTGAGAATCCATTTATATGCTCTTTCTCATATTTCATTATTCAATAATCGGGCGCACTTCTTGAATAAGAAGGCGTCCTTTTTGAATTGGGCCATATTCTGGAGTAAGAAAGGAAATTTGATGATTCATCTTGAATTTGTAAGTTGTTCCAGAAAAGGGGAAGTTTAGTGGGATAAGTGACTAACATTTCTTACTAAAGAAAATAAAAAAACCAAGACAATGGGTGGGAGATATCGCTTGAATTACGTTAAAGAATTAAGAAACCTAGTTGGAAATAGACCTTTAATATTAACTGGTTCGGTTGTTTTGGTTCTTAATGATAAAAATGATTTGTTATTGCAGCACAGAAATGATGGTGGCTGGGGCTTACCTGGTGGTTTGATGGAATTAGGAGAAAGTCTGGAAGATACTGCCATAAGAGAAGTGAAAGAAGAAACAGGTCTTCTAATTTTTGATTTAAAACTTCTAGGGGTTTTTTCTGGTCCAGATTATTACTTTAAGGTTTCTAATGGGGATGAATTGTATTCTGTAACTGCCGTTTATTTAACCAAGGGTTTTAAAGGCGAAATAAATATAGATAAAGAGGAATCTTTGGATATACAGTTCTTTAATTTGAATAAATTACCTAAGGGATTAACCGAAGAGTATCGAAGTTACATAACTCCATTCCTTGAAAAAATAACTAAATAAAGATTGATTTTGTTTCTCAACAATCGGGCGCTTTTCTTTAGCATGAATTGCACTCTTCCTTGACCTTTTACTATCCATATTTTAGAATTAATCTAATATACTTTGAGAGCGATGAAGAAGAAGAGTAAGCTTTAAGAACACTTCAGAGAGCTGATGGTTGGTGAAAATCAGTGCGGGATTATTGTTGAATGGGCTTCTGAGCTACTAGACTGAAACAAGTAGTAGGTTTAGCGGACTGTCTTACCGTTAAAAGAGACTAAGTATCGAAACAAATTTACTGTTTCAGTACGGATAAGTGCGTTTACATTTGTAAACGAATAAAGGTGGCACCACGGGTTACTCGTCCTTGTTTTTGGGGATGGGTAGCCCTTTTTGTATTTAATTTTAATCTATACGAGGAGGTTATTATGAAAAAAACTATTTTAACTGGAATAAAACCTACGGGACAAATTCATTTGGGTAATTATATTGGAGCGATAAAGCCTGCCTTGGAATTAGCTGAGATACAAGATTATAAACCAGCATACTTTGTTGCAGATTATCATGGTCTAACAAAAGTTCATAATGCTGAAGAATTTCGACATTTATCATATGGAATAGCAGCAACATGGTTAGCATTGGGGCTTGATCCTGATAAGGTCATCTTTTATAGACAATCTGATGTTCCTGAGATATTTGAATTGAACTGGATTTTTAGCTGTTTTGCATCCAAGGGATTAATGAATAGGGCTCATGCATATAAAGCTATTGTTGATAGCAATAAAAACTCGCAAAAGGATTTAGATTTTGGTGTCAATATGGGATTATTCAACTACCCGATTCTAATGGCAGCAGATATTTTGATGTTTAAAACGGAAGTTGTCCCTGTTGGAAAAGACCAAGTACAACATGTAGAAATCGCTAGGGACATTGCTGAAAGTTTTAATAATAATTATGGGGAGACATTCTTGTTACCAGAGTACAAAATACAAGAAGATACAGCTGTTTTGCCTGGATTAGATGGTCGGAAAATGAGTAAAAGTTATAATAATACAATTCCTCTTTTTGAAGAACCAAATAAATTACAAAAACTAATTAATAAGATCAAAACTGATTCATTGCCACCAGAGGCACCGAAAGACCCTGATACTTCAGTTCTATTTATGTTATATAAAGAATTTGCTTCTCCAACTGAAGTAGAAAAAATGAAAGAACAATATTTAAATGGCATTGGCTGGGGTGAAGCAAAAAAGGAGTTGTTTAAAGTTATGGATAGATTTATAAAACAACCACGTGAGAAATATAATGAGCTTATGGCATCCCCTGAAACATTAGATGGAATTTTGAAAAATGGAGCAGAGAAAGCAAGATCAATTAGTGTTCCGTTCTTAAAAGAAATTAAGCGTAAAATCGGGTTTTATGCATAGTATATTGCGAACTAACGAGAATAATATAACTATTGTGGGAATTGTAAATTAAACAGATGGAATATTAGTAAAAAATGAGGTGCCATTTTTGCAGTACTTTCTTATTTATTCAATCTTCAGTTCCACAATTATGCTATTTAATGGAATATTACTGCCAAACAAAACTGGATATTTATGTTTATTTTGAAGTGGGATTGTGAAGGGATTTAATTAAACTATATAGCGAGTTTACTTTAATAAAGATGCTATAATTTTTTATAATTGCATTACATATGTATAATTTCTTAATAAGGATGGGAGATAATATTTGGAAATTTTGTTAATCAGGCACGGCCAATCAGAAGCGGATATATTAAAAGTACACGAAGGAAGAGCAGACTTTCCTTTAACAGAGATAGGTCGTAAACAAGTACAATTAATGGCAGAAAGAGTGAAAAATGAGTTTCCACCTGAAATTGTTTGGTCTAGCACCCTTCAAAGAGCAAAGGAAACTGCATCCTTACTTTCAAACAAAGTAGGTTGTCCTATACAATTTAAAGAAGAATTAATGGAATTTAATAATGGTATTCAAGCTGGTCTAACTTTCGAGGAAGCTAAAAAGTATCCTAATCCAAAATATCTTCATGATAGATTTGAAGAAGGTGAAACTCATATAGAATTTAGAATGCGAATAGAATCTATCTTCTCAAAAATTCTATCCTCTTCTCTACATAATAGAATTGCAATTGTTGCTCATGGTGGGGTTATAAACTGCCTCCTTCGTTCATTTTTTCATATGCCCGTAACTAAGGACTTTTATTTTAAAAATGGGGATACTGGAATTAGTTTTATTGAAATAACGGAGCAAGGA
This sequence comes from Metabacillus idriensis, assembly GCF_009674765.1. Taxonomy (GTDB): domain Bacteria; phylum Bacillota; class Bacilli; order Bacillales; family Bacillaceae; genus Bacillus_P; species Bacillus_P idriensis. The sequence goes on from NZ_WKKF01000009.1 coordinate 6,289, forward strand.
AAAGTAATTCATTTTTTAAATAATACTTCTCATTTAGATAAACTAGAATAAATTATATTTGGATCTCATGGAAGAATAAGGTTGTTAATGAATTTTTTATGAAAATTGATTCTGCAAGAACTTTAATCTAAAGTCACTTTTTATTAAACTAACCCAGCTAATAGAAGTTTTAGTGATCTTTAGCAATCGGGCGCCTTTCTTGAATAATAAGGCGTCTTTTTGTATTGGTCCATTTAATCGATATGGTTTATTGAGCTAACGAAGGCAGGATAATTGATGATATTATTAAATAAATCTGATTTTATTTAATTTGGATGCAAAATGATTCTATGAATTTTGTAGTCGCCAAGACGCTATTATGAATGGTGCGAATAGGGAAAGACCATGAATGATTGATTGGACAAAACCAAATAACCGTAAAGCGAGGTGCAGGAATTGACTTTTAGGCTGACTCAAGAGGAAGAGGATTGGTTTACCTCGTTTTTTAAATCAGACGAATTTTCTGAAGTACTGGCCACATTATGGGCTTTAGGTTCTTATTCAGACAATGGCTTTACCATTCGGCATGCGAATAGGGGATTGATTGAACGATTTTCTGAGATGGTTATGAAAACCCGGCCCATTCGTTCTCAAATAGCCTATATTCGAAGTGATAAAGATAGACCTTACGAGCAATGGGTTTGCTCAATGCATCCTCATCATCCTCTTGTCAGCAAAATGAAAGATATGGGGTGGCTGCCTGTTCAGGCTGAGAACCGCCCTTTTCCTTCAGGCGATTTGGATGAAGATGTTTTTTGTAAGGCTTACATCCGTCTTCGGCATACCCTGACCACAAGTTATTCGAAAGAAAAAAACTATCTACGGCCGCAGCTCTATATATACGGTTCACAAGAAGTGCTTCTTCGCCTGACATCGTTTTTATGTAAGCGTATAGGGACAAAGGAAAAGAAAGTCCAACATCATTCACAAACCAGCATCACGAAGACGATCATCTATAGTTCTAAAGTGGAGGTTCCACAGATACTGGAATACATAGAGGCAAATGGAACGTTAGAGAAATTTAGAAGCCTTAACTTTGGTTATCAATAGGCGTCTCTTTTTTTCATTTCTAACAAAATGTATAAATTTCATTCTACCTGTCAATAACAATACCAAGTTATTAGACAAGGGGAGTTGGATAAATATGAAATGCAGAGATTGTGGTAAAAATACCAGAGCAAGAGATAAAAAGAAACATGAAGAAAGATGGGGCTTGTGCTCCAATTGCTACAAGAAAGATAAGGATATGTTTAAAGTGGGTTTACGAATAGCAGCCAACCGATAGAAATTCATCGAAATTAGATTCGATGAATTTCAATACACTACTGTTTGTTTTCCTTTTTCCTTAATAAGAGTAGGGGATACCCAATATTCTTCAAAAGCTCCACCATGTTTTTTTTGTAAAAACTCAATTACATTTGGGGAATCAAGTGCAATTTTTAATAACTCATCGGATAAACGTGATTTAGACATACCTCCACACGCCAATGAGAGCTTATGAAGTTTGCGGTCGTATTCACTTGTCATGCTAACAGAAACTCTGCATACCCGCTTTCCACCTAATCCTCTGGTTTTAGCTTGTTCACTGACGCTTTTATATTCGTTCAAATTAAAACCCTCCATTGCGTCACTGACGCAGTATTTAAACTATATATATGAGGGCAGGGTAATTTTATAGAACACCCATTTAAATATTGAATGTTAAAAAACGACACGGAAACACAAAACTTAACTTTAATTTATTTGAATGAAATTTGGAACGCACCACAGTAAAATACGAACATTAGCAGCCATGAGTCATCCTTTGATTTGTTTTTTCCTTGTTGCTTATGACTTGATGAATACATAAGATTGACTAAAATAAAAAATATTTTCGTATTTAAGGAGATTGGTATAAACATTTTTTTCTAATCTAAGAGACTCTCTCTGCCTTTAAAAAAAATAATAACAGCCTCTCTTCCATAGATTTTTAATTACCTGAGACTGCGCCAGTGAGTAATTGCGTAACTGCGCACAAACAAGATAAATAGGGCATAGGGGATGAATAAACCTTATTGTTCGAGTCATATGATAGCGAGAAGGCAGCAATATACTATCCTACAAGCTGCCTTCTTGTTGAGAAGTATTCCTAAGGAAAACCGAATATTTTAGACAAAACAAAAAGCCCTTATTCGTAGTGAATATGGGTTTTTTATATAGGCTTTGTAATTGGTTACTGGTTTAAATCAATGGTTAAAGCAAAAGCAACAAGAGCATGATGAATTTTGGTCTGTTCCAAATTCGTAGGAATAGTGGACAAGCAGTGCCTAATATCCTCTATTAAAGACGTCAGGAAATGGCGTTACATAAGGAGGAGTTAAAATGACAAAAGAATTGGCTATTTATCTACTCGAGAGTAAGGACGTCTATTTATCGGATGAAGGTAAAAAAATCTTACTTGAGGTAAGGGAAGAAATTCCCTTACCTGAAATGAGGGGAAAATAAACTATGGTTTATCGTCCTACTGTTCGTTATCCCGATGTTTTTAAAGAATATGTGGATGATCTTTTTCGAGCAACAACTCTTGATCGTAACCAAATCATACGTGCAGCACTTTTTGCAGCAGCCATTTCACCATCGTTCGAATCAATTTTGCTGAAGCATAAAAAGAAAGACGTCCTTTTCCCCTCTAGTCCATGGTTAATGGATCACCACTGGGTATGGATGGAGCAGAACCCAAAACGGAAGGGAGGTAAGGACGTCAATGTTAACAATTCACGAACAAAAGAAATTGAAAGACAACTTAATTCAAATAAAGAAATTGGAATCCAGGAACATAACAGACGTGGAACAAAGGTTAAGAGACGAGAAGGGCAGATTCCTACCGAACGAATTAGAATTGCCAATCAAGGAGGTATCTTCATTAGAATCGGATAGATCAAGAAAAGTGATTAAGCTAAAAGATAGCTACAATTCATATTTAATAAAAGATCGTTGGTTTACTGACGAGGAAATTGATACCCGTATAGTAATATCCCATTTAGGGATATTGGCCATATTATTTTGAATACAAATTCTAAGTACATAATGATTTATTATGTAGCAAGATTTTAACAGAAAAACCATTCATCACTTTAACTGATGAATTGGTTTTTTTGTTCAGGACCTAATTCAAAAGTCTATCGTTATCATGCTCTGCATCACGAGGCTCAATGGCTTTTAAAATTCATAAGAAATCAGGATTAATCCTGATATTGATTCTCATGGCTACTGTAAAATAAACTAAACAAAACTTTATTTTAATTAACCTTAGGAAAGAAAAAACTGGTAATAAAGGAATAATTGAAAAGATAAATGAAAACTCGGTGATCATCAATATTACAGAAAATCACTCGCAGCAAGAGTTTGAAGGGAATAGAACTGAAGTTGCTCATAAAAATTATAGAATCCTAAAAATCCAATAATAAGATACTTATCACTAAGATAAAAAAGGACTCAACCTTAAGCCTTCAAGCTAAGGATTGGAGTACTTTTCTTGTTTTACTGATTACCCTTTGGAACCAAACGCCCCATTTAATTTGGAGCGTTTTTTATTTACCTACCGATCATACAAGGAAAAGAAATTTCCTGAATGATTATCAATTTTTTTTGAAAAAAATAGTGAAAGTAATCCTACAATCAGTACACAAATACCAATATAAACTGCGCTTACTTCAATAAAAGTCCACAAAAATAAATAAATGCTAAAGGCTAAGAAAAGCCATCCTACAACTAATAGGATATTCGAATATATTTTAAGCATTAGATTCAACCCTTCTATTTAAATTTTTTTATTTCATATTAACTATTATTCTATAAATTGAGAAGTTTTTCCCTAAAACTATTTTGTTCATTTTGAGTATACGAGGTTCGAATCTTCCCTCTTTATTTTTTCCAATAATAAACTGTTTTGTTATTTGTAATTTGTTGATAAAATCCTTTCTGTAAGAAAAAAGATAGAACACACAGGGGGATAATAATGTTTATAGCAAACAAAATGGAGGGAAAAAGGGCATTTTTGGCCATTCTTCTCATTTTCTTCGTAATATCAGGTCTTTTTGGTGTAGCGCCAGCCCAGGCTGCAACAATATCATCGGCTAATATTTCTGTTGATGGGAAGCTCATCAAGACAAGCTACTATATGCAAAATGGCCATCTAATGGTCCCAGATCTATTCTTCAAGCATACAGGTGCTAATGTTGATAAGAATGAAAAATATAATTCTATTGCTGTTGAGAGAAATAATATTGTTGCTCTGCCATTGGACAAGGCGTATATGGACTATTATGTGAAAGAAAAAAACAAATGGAACCGTGAGTACCTGGCTACGACAACAACTGTTATTAATGGCCGTCCTTACATTCCATTATTGGTAACAGCACAGAAATTGGGAATGACCGTTACCTATGATTCGAAAATTTCTAGAACTTTTATTCAAACAAACACCCCAGAAGAGAGCAAGCCGATCGCATATGAAAAGGCCGAAATTACTGAAAAGAAAATTGCTTTAACTTTCGATGACGGCCCAGACAAAATTATTACACCTCAGATTCTGGATATATTAAAAGAAAAAGGTGTACCAGCCACGTTTTTTGTAGTCGGAGAGCAAGTTTCCTATTATCCGCAGTTGGCTAAAAGGATGGTAGAGGAAGGTCATGCCATTGCAAACCATACATGGGATCACCCTGAATTATCCAAACTCTATACTGCCCAAGTTATCCAACAGATTACATCAACTAATGAAATCGTTGAAAGAGTAACGGGAGTAAAAGCTACTTTATTAAGACCGCCTTATGGCGACTTTACAGCTGCTGATGCAATGGTATTTGAAAAACTAGGATTTAAAAACATTCTCTGGTCCGTAGATACACTCGATTGGAGCGGTAAATCAGCGGATGAGATTTTGACGATTGTGAATAGGGACAAATCACCAGGAGGGATTGTCCTTCAGCACAACTTCCAAAATACCAAATTACAAGGCACAGTCGATGCGTTGCCGCAGATGATTAACCAATTAAGAGCAGAAGGCTATGAATTTGTAACAATTGACAGCTTATTAGCAAAATAATAGATTAAGATTTTTATATTAAATATAAATAGGTTGTATGGTTTACTCCTACGTCTGAAGATGCCCGATAAATGATGTTCTATGGTAATTCCAACCCTCGTTGACTTGAAATTAAAGTCCGAGGGTTTTTCTATTTGTGCATGTAAACATGGTGTAATTTCATCAAAAGATTTAAAGAATTAGGATTTGGGTTTGTAATACTTTTTTACCAAAAATTTATATATATCCAATATTTTTCATTCTAGATATAATTATCTGGACTATTCCGGATAGTACATAATTTAGAGAGGAAGAAAAACAGAATATGCCTTCATCGTTCAGGACCTTTTATCGCTATTTTGCGATAATCATTTCATTTTGCCTTCTTGTTAGTTTAGTAGGGCCAAGTTTCACAGAAGCAGCACCAGGGGAAGCGAAAAGGGCTCCTAAAAAGGAAACTTTAACTGCGGAAATTGGAGAAATACCTAATAAGCTTCCAAAACAAAAACTGGAGTTAACAAATAAACGCACTCCCTTTTCAACTAGGTATTTAAATCCTGACGGAAGTTTTACCGAAGAGATCTTTATGGAACAACAGTTTTATCAAGATCCTTCAGATAAAAAGTGGAAAAAGATCGATAATAAACTCAAAACCAGTACAAAAAAAGCGGGGAAATTTGAAAACATCGCAAATGATCAAAAGGCATGGTTTACGCAAGTAACTGGAAATGGAGAACTTGTTACTGTTGAAAAGAAAGATAAAAGTGTTAGCTTAGTTCCAGTGAAAGCTAAAAAAGTACAGGGGGCAGTTAAAGAAAATGAAATTAGCTATAAAGGGATTTTCGATAATGTCGATGTTCGTTACCGTGTACAAGGCAGCGCTGTAAAAGAAGATATTATTCTCAATCAATATCAAAACGAAAATACATTCAGTTTTGAGTTGAAGATGAAAGGTGTTATACCTCATAAAGAAAAAAACGGCACCATCGTTTTCAAAGATTTAAAGGGAAAAACAGTATGGTTCTTTGAAAATCCTTATATGACGGATGCAAAAGGAAAATACTCGGAAAAAGTCTCTCTTGATCTTCGTGAAGAAAATGGGAAAACGTTTGTAGATGTAATTGCCGATCAGGCATTCTTGAAAGATCTAGAAACCCAATATCCAGTCACGATTGATCCGACGATCAACAGCTGGGATGTGCTCCGTGATAATTTTGTTGCAAGCAGCTTCCCTGATTCTATTTACTCCAGCAATACCTATATGCATACCGGTTACAACAGCTACTTTGGAACGACCCGTGCCCTCGTAAGATTTTTTCTTCCGGCACTTCCAAGCGATAGTGTAATTGACAGTGCGACATTTAATGCCTATCAAACGAGAAATGATAGTCAACAAGTATCTGTCGATTTACACCGCGTTACAAGTGATTGGCCGTCATCTGTGACATGGAACACACAGCCAACTAATGCAAGCACTAAGGAATCAACTGTTACAAGCAGTTCATATAATGAATACTGGGGCTGGGATATTACAAAGCTTGCAAAAGACTGGTATAACGGTGTACAAGCCAATTATGGTTTGATGCTAAAACAGCAGAATGAAACTACTTCACCATACCGTACGTTTACCTCTGTAAACAATGGTTCAAACACACCTCGTTTAAGTATTAACTACCGCGTTGAATCAATTGGTTTGGAATCATTCTGGACGAATACGGAAGATGGTGTAAACCCTGCAAACGGAAACCTTGTTTATCAGGAAACCGATGTAGAGATTCAGGGACTTGGGCCAGTAGTAAGCCTAACCCGAACTTTCAATAGTCGAAAATCTTCTTTTAAAGGTTTATTCGGATATGGATGGATTACTAATCTTGAACGATTAATCGTTGATTCAGGAAGTGGACCAATCACTTTAATTGATGAAGATAATACGCGTCACATTTTTGGAGAAAAAGTTGGAGGCGGATATGAAGCAGCTGGCGGTATTTATCTTGATTTAGTCAAGAATATTGACGGAACGTATACGATTACCGAAACTGACGGCAATAAAACGAACTTTAACAGTAATGGAAAAATCAGCTCGATTGTTGACACAAATGCTAACACAACAACTTTCGTGTATGACACTTCTGGAAAATTAACAAAAGTTCGAGATGCGTCCGGACGGGAAACGACTATTACTTACGGCACAAACGGATATGTTTCAAGTGTAACTGATCCGGCAGGCAGGGCAACAAGTTATGAATACGATGCTTCTGGTAACCCCATAAAAGTGACTGATCCTGATGGAAAAGCAACAACTTTTACTTATGATGCGGATCATAACATCACAGGAATTACGGATGCTCGAAGCATTAAAACTACAATTGATTATGACACATCTGACCGAATCTCAAGCATTAGCCTTCCGATTACGATCGACGGTGTTCAGCAAACAAGTACGAGCACTTATTCTTATGATACGACCAATTTGGTTACTTCTGTGACCGATGGAGAAGGTCGTCGAGTGGATTACACGTATAATGCCAATGGCAATGTTGTACAGTTAACGGAAAATCCATTAGATACCTCCAATAAAGCGATAACTACTTTTACGTATGACAACAACAATAATTTGACACAGGTAAAAGATGCCAATATCAATAAAGCGAATGGAACAGCAACATGGGTATACACCTATGATACTAATGGAAACATTACCAGCATGAAGCTTCCGGAAAACCAAACGTCTTCTTACACTTACGATAGTCAAAACAACTTAGTAAAGGAACAGGACTTTAACAGTAACGTTAGTACGTCCGATTACGATACGAAAAACAATAATACGGAATCGACTGACGCGAACGTACAGACCTCTGCAAGCAGATATACAGCAAATGGAAATGTAGAATATGATACACATCCAATGTCTGCTACTGATAATCAGATAACAAACTCCAGTTTTGAAATTGATAGCAATACGGATAACTGGGCGGATAACTGGACGAAGGCAATAGAATCTGGAAAAACGGCTAACTTTGCTTGGTCGACTACAGCGAAATTTGGATCGAAAGCAATCAGTATTTCGAACCCGACAGGATGGGCGATCGCTAAAACAGATAAGTTGATCCCTTACGTTGAAGGAAATAAATATATTGTCAGTGGATATGTAAAAACAACAAGTACGACCAATACGGCAATCGTAAAGGTAGAATTTTTAGATTCTGCTGGAGGGTGGATTAGTGAAAAACCGGCTTATCAGTTAAAAGGAACGCATGATTGGACTCGTATTCAGGCTGTTGTCGATAATGTACCAGCGAATACGGCTAACATTCGAGTATCTGTTGGTCTTAATGCTGGAACTGGTACAGCTTATTTTGATGGCATCCAGTTAGAAAAAGGAACGGTTCTCAGCGCATACAACCACGTAGAAAATTCCAGCTTTGAACGGAATACCGGTACTGGCGATAAGGTTCCTTTCGGCTGGACAAACAGCACCAACCTATCTGCCAATGATGGAGTCTATCAAAATGGTACAGGCGAAGATAATGTTTATGTTGGAACATACTCATTTAAACTTACTGGTGAAAAAACAAAAAACAAATTTATCAAGCAACGCATTAATCTTTCCGGAGATGCCACTACGCCATTGACACTGTCTGGTTGGTCTAAACAAGTAGGTGCTGACGTCAACGGTGGAAGTTATAATCTTCAAGTCCAAATCAATTATACCGATGGAACAGTAGGGAATTTTGCTAATGATTTTAGCAAAACAACAGCAGATTGGCAGCATGTGGCTGCACAAGTAAAACCAACGAAAGCTTTCAATTCCGTTGATGTACTTTATCTCTACAATGATCAGTATGGTACTGCTTGGTTTGATGCGATGCGTTTAGAAAAAGGAGCTTCTCACACCTTTAACACCTATGACGCAGGTGGAAACTATCTCACCGAAGTGGACAATCCAGTTGGAAATAACGTGAAATTCAGTTATGACGCAGGTGGAAATAAAACAAGTGTTACCGATGGAAAAGGAAAAACCACGTCGTTTGCCTATGATAAACGTAATTTGCTTACTAGCATGACAGATGCTAATTTGAAAACAACGTCTTATGGGTATGACGCGGTTGGAAATAGAACTACAATAACAGATGCGAAAAACAATGTTAACACTTATGAATACAACGAATTTAATCAGGTTTCAAAGATCACTAACCCATTAAATCAAGTGATTCAATTAGGGTATGACAAGAATGGAAATACAAAAAAACTGATCTTCCCGAAGGGTGACACCGTATCCTACACCTATAACGGATTGAATCGGATGGACGGTATCTACCATAATGGCGTTAAACAGTGGGGATTGGGCTACGATGCCAATGGAAATATCGCATGGTATGCCGATAATACGGGTAAAACAACAAGCTTCACATATGATAAAAACAACCTTGTCACCCAACAGTCTGAAGGGGCGTCAAACAAGATTGATTATGCCTATGACAATAACGGTAATCCTACTTCATTAACAGTTACTTCAGGAGCGACTATAATTACCAATGGATATAGCTATAATTCATTGAATCAGGTGGCGGAAGTAACCCGAGACGGTGTAAACCAAGCGAAATTCATTTACGACGAGCGTGGAAATGTCATTTCTACCAGAAAAGGTAATGGTACGTATACTGCTTTCGAATATGATGATGCTAACCGTTTGAAGTCTATGAAAAATTACAATGTTGCAGGAGCATTATTAGATACCTATACGTACTCCTATGATGCTAATAATAACCACACTAGTGTGATAACAAATGCCGGAACGGTTTCTTATCAATACGATTCGTTAAATCAGTTGATACAGGAAACATTGGCAGATGGATCTTCGAATTCTTACGAGTATGATGCAGTTGGTAACCGTACGAAGAAGGTTGTAACTCAAGGTGGAAATATAACGACAACCAATTACACGTACGACGATGCTAACCAACTTATTTCTGTCAAAGGTCAAGCCTATACGTACGATGCGAATGGAAACATGAAAAATAACGGAGCAAGAACGTTTATCTATGACGTAGAAAACCGTCTTATTGAAGTGAAGAATTCTGGTGGAACATCTTTGGCAAGCTTTACCTATGATAAAGATGGAAAACGATTAAGTATGACTACTACGAGTGGAACGATCTACTACCACTACAGTGGGGATAAAGTGATTTATGAGACAGATGCTAATAACAACATTGTAGCTTCCTATACATGGGATGCCCAAGGTAATCCGGTTAGTATGACGAAAAGTGGTGCAACCTACTATTACCATGTAAATGGACACGGTGATGTCACAGCACTTACGGATGCAAATGGTGTTACAGTAGCTCAGTACCAATATGATGCTTGGGGAAACATTACGTCTCAAACAGGAACGATGGCTTCGTCTAATCCATATAGATATGCTGGTTACCGATACGATGAAGCTACTGGGTTATATTATCTAATGGCTCGCTATTATGATGCAAAAGATGGTAGATTTATTACAAGAGATACTTTCCATGGGTTTGAGGATGATCCACAATCCCTAAATTTATACACCTATACTAAGAATAATCCAGTAATGTATGTAGACCCAGATGGACATAATCCAATTGCTATAATTGGTCTTATTCTTAGATTTGCGACGCCTTTAATAAAAAAATACGGTACAAAATATGCTGCAAAAATAAGAAATTATGCGGCAAAGTTATTTAAAAATTTAACTGATCGATATAGAATTACTTCCAGTACAAATGCAATAGTGGTAATTCTCGACAAAAAAGATAATAATAAAAGAATATTTAGTTTAGATTATCATAAAAATATACCTTTGAGAAATAAAAGAACTAGAAAAAAGGAACAAGATATACCAGTTTGGCATTATCATATGAAAGATCCAAGGGTTCATTATGTATTTAGGTGGTCTATACGATCAGGGTATGAATTGTATTATAATAATTATTATTATCGATATGTTTGGTAAAGGGGATGGGAATGGGATTAATAAGTGTTCAATTAATTAACGATAAGCCAAATATTGATTATCTTTTATTAAATCATAAAGGAAATGAAAGAATTTATAGGATATCTCCTTTTTTAAATCCAGATCCGGAGATTTCAAAAAGTATACTAATTGACTTTCTAGATGAAATAGGTCATTTCCCCGTATACTTATATATAGAAGGTTTCCATGATTTAATAGATAAATTTCAATATAACAATTTTGACTATAAAATATTTTATGTAAATAATTACCAAAAAAGTGAAAATGATTATATATATAGTCCACCTATCATTAGAATAAAACTTGCAAATAAGGAAGATTTGCAAAAAGTTATTTCCCAAACATATAACTTAGCAATTGCAAATTTCCCATATATTCTTACTTTTACTGAATTTTTAAATTTTGATCTTAAAAAGCAGGATTTTTCAGATCAGATAATTGTCCCAAACTTTGATTTTAAAGCGTCGACCTCGTATATTTGGATAGGTTACGATGGATTATTTTGGGATTTTGTCACAAATCAACCTTTTTATGTAGATTTAAATAATTTCATCAAACAAATCCCTAAAAATTTTAAAATAGGTGAGATAATCACGGACTGAAATAGAAAATGTAAAACTTTAGTTAAAAAATATAAAAAGCCTAACTTTTTCTTTAAAGAGAAAGTTAGGCTTTTTTCATTTTTCTTTATGTAGGTAAAGGAAACTCGATAGTATTATCATTTGGTTAATTTTTTTATATTTTTTAATTATTCGCTTAATAAAAACCTAATTAGAATTTTTGTTCATTATAAGTATACCCTTTTACAACAGTTTAGAGTTCAGGAAATACATGCATGAAATTGTTCGATTAGGGTTGTTCAAGAAAGATGTTCTATAACCGTTCGCAAAAGTACAATTAGATGACCCATAGGTTTAGTTTGCATGAACACTTAAAAAAGACGGTTCCCTTAACGTAAATTTGCTAAGCGTACAATATTTCCGAAAAGTTGGAGTACCCCATAAAGAATTAGAAGTTCAATATCCAATATGTTAATAATACCATTACATTTTACCTGGTAAAAAAGTATAATATAGAAGTCTATTAGGTTATTATTAGGGGGATAATATGAAGAAGTCACTTGCATTATCTGTCTTATTTGCGCTATGCCTTCCATTTGGGATAGCAAGCGCTGCTGAAACACCACCTACTTACCGCATTTCAGGTATGGACCGCTTTGAAACATCTGCTAAAATTGCCTTTGAGGGCTGGGAGTCTTCAGATGTAGCTGTTCTTGCTACAGGACGCGATTATCCGGATGCACTTAGTGCAACACCACTTGCTTACAAACATGATGCACCACTATTGTTAACAGATAAACATACATTAACAAAGAGTGTTGCTGCTGAACTGAAAGAGTTGGGTGTAACGAAAGTTTACCTAATTGGGGGTACTGGTGTTATTTCTGCAGAGGTTGAGAAAGAACTAAAAGCAATTGGAGTTAAGACGATTACAAGAATTGCTGGAACTGACCGCTACGGTACTTCTGTTAAAATAGCTAAAGAAGTCGGCATTACAGATAGCATTGTAGTAGCATCAGGCGAAAACTATCCAGATGCGCTCTCTATTGCACCGCTTGCTGCTATTGGGCAATACCCGATTTTACTAACAAGAAGTGCTGATCTTCCTGGATCAGTTAAAACCTATTTGAAATCGTTGAATACTAAGGGAGCACTTGTTGCAGGTGGCAATTCAGTTGTTTCGGACAATGTACTAAAATCTCTTCCAGACCCATTAAGGCTTGGAGGATCGACCCGATATTCAACAAATAGCCAAATTATTGATTTTGGAGTCGAAAATGGCTACTTTGATATGGATTATCCTTTTGTTGTAACAGGCACAAACTTCCCAGATGCTCTACCAGCATCTGCACTTGCAGCTTCATGGTTTAACGGCGTTATCTTAACAGATCCTGTTGAACCTAAAAATGTAACGAAAGAAACTGTAAAAGGTTATGCAGATCTAGTTGAGGAATATCAAATTATCGGTGGAGAAAAGGCGCTACCTAACGGAACGGTTGAGAAACTGTTCCAATAATGAAGAGTGATTTTGAGGCCCTGATACAAAGTATCAGGGCCTCAAAACGTAAATTCTATTTTGTTCAGCAAATTGTCCGTTTAATGGATTAAGAGATGATATATTAGGAAGTAATACAAATGCAAGTAGAACTGAACTATTCTATCTACATGCTTTTATTACAAATGAATTAATTTGATTGGATTAGGAAGCTCTTCAGGCAGTTTTAATCAATGTAGTTCGGTAAATGATAAAGACTTTTTGGATTCTTTTCTAGGTTGATAAATAAAGGACTAGCTGATTTCCAACCAATTGCATACGATCCTAACCGTGGATAGTAAGTTTTGTATGCTTTAATTCCATTCATCAGTTCTTCCTTGTATGATTCCTTGTAGGGCTCTTCAATACCCTTTGTTTCATACTTCCCATAGTTAATATAAAATTTTACGTCTTTATTTAATCTCTCTTCGTTGTATAATTCATTTAGCGCTTCTCCAGCAACTCTATGATCATTGTGAAGATCATAATAGCTATATGCTCTATGTACAGCGTTAGGATATAAATTTTCATAGTCCATTATGATCTTTCTCATATCTTCCTTTGTAACCTTGCTATCAGGTATGTTAAGATAGTGAATATTTTTGCTCAAAACACCCAAGGCCTTAGTTGATCTTCGAAACTCTCTATCTCTTTTCTCGCCGAATTCCTCTGGAGTCATCTTCAATTGATTTAATACACTTGAACCTTGTCCATCCGTATATAGAACCACTATCACATTGTATCCTACCTCAAGGTGATGAAGGATCCCAACGCCCATAGATAATAATTCGTCATCTTGATGAGGTACATAGAAAATAGCAGTTGGTTTTCCGTCTGTGTTTCCTTGAATTCGAGTCTTTTCCCGTGCCTGTACTTGTACAGCTAATGCCATTGAAAAGACAAATACCATTAATAGCATAATAGAAACATATTTACTCATTTTATTCTCCTCATGTCGCCGCCGATGGTTGGTTTGAAGAGAAATTCTTATTATAACTATTTTATTAAAAAAACATTTTTTAAATAAAAATTCCTTCACCTTCTAACCCCTTAATAAGTTAACCACAATTAATGTGATACTTTCAATAATGAATTTTTGCCAATGTCATTTTAATATTTGCTAATATGAATCAATTAAATCCCAGAATAATAAAGATGTTTACTTTTAAATAATTACAAGCAGTGATAAGGAGTCTGACGAGAGTGACTATTTTAAAACTAAGTTATTTCAGAGTCGTAAGCACCTTTATTTAAAAGATAAAATAAACAACCCAAAATAGCTCCTAGAATTAGTTTGTTAATTATCGGAAGTAATTGTAACTTAGTATGAAAATATGTTATAAATTTGTAATGATTTGATATTTGAGAGGAGAACACCATGTACCAAGTTCGAATACTAGAAGGCTTACTCAACCCAATTACACATTTTGAAAAGCTGCATCAATCAGAAAAAGTAAAAGGGCTTTCGCTTAGAATAGCCACACTGATTGGATTAAGTCTGTTCCTTGCAGCAGGCAGCGCTTATTTAGGCATACATACGGAAGAAATTATGAAATTGATGGATACGATTGGAAGGGAGAAGCTGGAATTCGCTAAGCTCTTATTTGGAATTGGCGGGCTTTTATCAGGGCTGCTATCCCCTGTGTTTACTATTCTATTTTTTACGTTAGTATATAGAGTGTTTTTTTATGATATTGGGTGGATAAAGCTTTTTACTATTGGATTGTTTCCGGCATTTCTTTTATTCATAGAAAAAGTGCTGAACTTTCCGCTATTCTATTTTTTGGGCATCGATTCTGAATCCTCTCCATTCGGTTTTGGAGTTCTTATTCAGTTGATTTCTGAACAGGCATTCCTTGTGAATGCGCTGAGTCATATCACGATTTTTATAATATGGAGTGCCTGGATCCAAATTATAGCTCTTAAGAAGATGTCGGATAAAATGATGAAATCAATCGTAGGCATTGTGATATTTGCCTATTTTATCTATATATTGGTCACAGCTTCATTTGTTTTATTGACGCAAAACCTGGGAATTTCGCTGTAGGGGGACATATGAAAAAGCAAACGTTAATCGGTATCATTACTACTATAAGTCTAGTATTCGTCATTATAAATGTAAGCATCATCTTGAACAAAGATCACATAAAGCGTTCAAAAGCATTAAATTCGTATTCCAATACTGAAAGCGGAGACTTAAAAAAACTGCTTTCTACTAAAGGTGTAGTGATTCCTTCCACACATTATTCGATTCAATATGATAAAACGTTAGGTACGATTAATGAAGTGATGGTGTCTGAGGGAGATGCGATTTTGGCAGGGGACATTCTAATTAAATATCAAACTGGCCACATTGAAGCTGAAATTGAGGGGCTAGAACAGCAGATCAGCAGATTGACTGAACGGCTGAGTTCAGCTGAATCTGATTTGTCTTCTCTAGAGCAGCAGCTGAGTGAGGCGCAGTTTGACTCCAACCCTGATCTCTTTGATGCTGAAAATAATAATGATAATAGTGAGAATGAAAATAGTAATAGTGAAGAAGTGATAAACATTCAAATTGGCGACAAACAGGATCAAATTGAGGATCTCAATTTGCAGGTGGACGTGGTGAATCAGAAAATCACCCAGCTGCAGGGGGAGAAAGCGAAATATACGATTACCAGCAAGATGGATGGAACTGTAACTGATATAAATCAATATGCACAAAATGAAAATGACACCGTAGTCTCAATTAATTCGAACCAGCCTTATCTCATTGAAGGAAAGCTTTCAGAAAAACAAGCGGTCAAAGTGAAAGAGGGACAAAAAGTAATCGCATCCGTAAACGTTTTGCCTGATCTGAAAAAAGAGGGTACTGTAAAAGAATTGAAAATGGATCCAATCGGAGTGCCATCCGTTGAAGAAAAAGAAAGCTTTTATCCATTTCGAGCTGAAATGATCGAAGCTGACGAAACCTGGCATCACGGCTATCACATCAGTCTTGATATCGTTCTTGATGAGCGAAATGGAGTTGTTGTCATACCTGATTCCGTTATTCAAAAAAAGGCAGGAAAAACCTATGTTTATGTTGTTAAAAATGGAAGACTGGAAAAAAGAGAAATAAATCTTGGACTAGAGGTAAATAACCGAAATGAGGTGCTGCAAGGATTAGAACAAGGTGAGAGAATCGTCAGCCATCCAACAAAAGATTTAAAAGATAAGATGGAGATATTCATGCCGATTAATCATCGTTATGTTGAGAAGAAAACACTGAAAACATTTACTAGTGAACAGAGAATTCGGCTTGTTTTAAGAGGGATTATTCATTAGGCATAAATAGATAAAAAGAATCATGAATAAATATAATTAGATGTGTACCCTTTGGGTAATTTGTTATAACTATATACATTGTACGCGAGACCTAATGTTAACTAGGTCTCTTTTTCTTTTATATTTGAATATTCCATATAATTTTAATGGGTGAAATTAGTATAATTTCATATTTTTATAGAAAATTTATAGATTAATATCACATAACTTCTAATTAATGTTTATTTAATTCCACTTTATTCTATATGTCGCTTTTTGTCGAATGATAGTTATGTGATTTAATAGTCCTAGCGATTAAAATCATCTAGAAGTGAAAATTTCACTATATAAAAAAAGGGAGCAAGTCGATGAAGAAAACGAAAAGGGCCTCAAAGATTATTATTCAGCTCATGGTATTTGTTTTACTGTTTACATCTGTTGATGTAACAGTTTTTTCGAAAACAAATGATCAAGTAGTTGAAAATACAGAAAAAGCAGAAAAGAGTAAGGCGTCACAGGACGATAAGAAAAGTGTAAAGATAACTAAAGAGAGAAATGAGGAACTGAGGACTGAGATTCCTTCTCTTCGTACCGAAACAGCTAAAGTTTATGAAAATCCAGATGGTACTCTTACATCAGAAATTATGTTAGAACCGATTCATTATAAAGATGGAAAAGAGTGGAAGGAGATTGATAATACAGTCGTGCCTTCCTCTAGTGGAACAGAAGTTGAAAATAAACAAAACAACTTTAAGGTAAAGTTCCCTAAGAATCCTGTCAAAAAAGGGTATACTCAGTTATTTTCTTATAAAGTTCTAAACAATGAGATCCTTTTTGGCATCGATCAAGTAGGGGAGAGTGCAAAAGAACATACAAAACCTCAAAATGTTCAACTCAATAGCAGTGAAAATCAAGTGAGTTATAAAGACCTCTTTAAAGACGTTGATTTTGACTATGTCGTAGATGGTTCAAAGGTTAAAGAGAATATAGTGTTGAAATCCTACCAAGGAAAAAACACTTTTGACTTTCACATTAAAGGGAAAAATATTTCCGCTAAGAAACGAGCAGACGGGCTCATCGAGTTTTCTGAATCTAAAACAGGTAAGTTCTTGTTTGTGATTCAACGGCCTTATATGTTTGATTCAAGTGGTGAAAAAGGTTCTGAAGGAGCATTAACCCATAACGTCACTCAAGATATTACACAAGTCAATGACGGATATGTTCTGACTGTTACAGCAGATGAAAACTACTTAAAAGATCCAAAACGGGTTTTCCCGGTAACCATCGATCCTTGGATTGATGTATTTGATGCAAAGGATACATATGTATCTGATAAAAACCCAACAACAAACACAAGTAATGAAACATTAATCTATGTTGGGAATGATGCTGCTAGAGGAAAAACAAGATCTTTATTAAAGTGGACTTTGCCTACCATTTCAAATGCCGTTGTAACAGGTGGAGAAATTGGACTTAGGCAATACAGTTCATATTCAGATGAAACTGTCTATGCACATAAGTTACTTGCACCATATGTTCCAACAACCGTGACATGGAACACACAGCCAAATTATGATAAAACACCTGCCCAATTCAGAAGCAATTTTGAATGGGGGAAATATAATTACTTTCCTATCGATGATATGGTGAAAGAATGGAACGCTAATTCTTCATCTAACCATGGTGTCATGCTAAAATATTCCGATGCGACGGAAGGGACCTCGGGAAGGAAGGCATTTCACTCACAAGAAAGTGTTGAACACACCGAAACAACGTTCACAAAACCTAAGCTTGTCGTTTATTACCGTGCGAAAGAATTACTTGGTATTACGGATTATTGGGAATATACCCCTGATTTATTCCAGGGCGAAGGGACAGCAGTTGTAAATGTCATAAATGGAAATATGGTCTATGACATTGGATTACTATCACTCCCAGGAAAAACATCAGCATTTGATTTAAAAATGGTATATAACAGTCGTTCTACCTATCAAGATGCCTATGGTTATGGTTGGACGTTTAATGCTGGGCGAAGGCTGATTCCTTCTCTTGATAAAAAGATCGTAGAGTATATTGACGAAGAAGGAACAAGACTACATTTTGGAAAACAGCAGCACGACAGTGCAACTTCATATACTCCACCTGAAGGAGTCTTTTTAGAGTTAAACAGCACAAGTGATGGTGGATATACCATCAAGGAAACCGATGAATCGGTTCTTACGTTTGATTCTTTAGGGCGAAATACTAAAATCGTCGATGAAAAAGGCAACACCATCCTGTATACCTATGATGGGACGTCTAATCGCATCACGAAAATTAGTGAGCGATATGGTACGGAAACAACAGGAAGAGATCTGGTGTTAACGTACAATGCATCTGGACTTTTGGAGAAAATCGTTGATTTTAAAGGAACAGCCACAACGATCCTTTATAACAATCTTAATGGAAAAAGCAGATTGGAAAGCATTACCTACGCTTCCAACCGGACAGAAAAGAAGAAAATTACATTCACTTACAATGATGCGAGTCAACTCGTAGGGGTTGAGGATGCGAATGGCAATAAAGGGTCTGTGGAATACGATGTTTCTAATCGAGTGCAAAAAATCATTGATCCAAGATCTGCAGACATCTTTGCGCAACTATCCTATCCTTCCGTAACAGAAACGATCTTTACGGATGCGAAAAATCTTAAAACCTATTATAAAAATAGTGGAATCGATAATCAAACCGTAAATGTTATCGAAAAAAGTGAAGATTACCAAGGACCTACTCAAGCGACAACGCAATATGAATGGAAGAAAAACAGTATTGTAAAAGAGGTAGAACCTAATAAAGTGACAGGTGCTCCAGATCCTTCAATTGCGAATACAGCGACTTATGATGAAAAAGGGAATTTGACGAGCTCCCAATCACCAAATAACTTATCTACCGATAGTACGTACGATAGCAAATCTAATATCACAAAGGATACTGAGAACGGAACTACGTATGAATATGTCTACGATTCAAAGAGTAATCTCATTTCAACCTCGGACCATTACCGCGTCGTGGATTATAATGACTATGATAAATATGGGAATGACGTGATGTCGGTATCAGGTACACGTATTACCCATAACCGTATCCAAAACTCCAACTTTGAAGGTGTTGCGACCAACGGAGAAGCTGAAAGCTGGAGCCGACGCTCGATCGGAACTTATCAGGTTGATGGCAGTACAGCCAAACATGGAAAAAAATCAGCAAAAATCACCCTTTCTGCATCAGACAGTGCAGGGTACTTTACCCAAACCATCCCTGTGCAAAAGGATGAACCAAGCAAGTATTACACCGTGGGAGCAAACGTGAAAACGTCTAATCTAACAGGTACAGGCGCGCAAATTCGAGTCTACCCTCTTAATGCGTCAAAACAAACCATGTCAGATGAAACAGGTAAGACCATTATTTTCACAACGTCAGCCTTAAAAGGAACGAATGACTGGACAAGGATTTCGGATTTCTTCCAGCTACCAAAAGATACAGCTTACATTCGAATGGATCTATTGGTCACTGGAACAGGAACGGCTCATTTTGACAGTACGCAGTTTTTATATGGTGCGACGCTTGATAATTATTACAGCAATGAATACGGCAGCATGGAATGGGACTATGATAAGTCAACCGATTACAGCAAGCTGTTTGCCCTTGGGACAGGGGACGGACTAACAACGGAAATGTCTCGTAGAGGTGACTCTTCTTTTAAATTAAATGGCGTAAGTACAATTGGTCGCTATTTTGGTCAATATGTAGACGTGCAAGGAAAAAAAGGAGATCCTCTCACAGTTTCTGGTTGGTCCTATGGCACGGATGTGAATCTAACAGGTGAATATGAATTACGATTATGGTTTATGTATACTGATGGAACAGAAGAAATGGTCAGTCTGCCGTTCAAAAAAGATATACTGGATCAATGGCAATTTGTGAAGCAAACGTTTCGAGCTACAAAAGATTTTAATCGAGTAAAAGTATATGGTGTTTTCAATAAACAAAACGGAGCTGCCTTTTTCGACAACATAAAAGTAGAAGAGAATGGATCAACTACTATGGATGAGTATTCACCAGACGGAAACTTCAAAGTGAAAAGCATTGATGCATTAAATCAGCAAGTAACATCGGCATATGATAATAATGGGAACGAAGTGTTATCTACAGATGAAGTGGGTCGGAAAACATCCTATCAGTATGACTATTTAGATCGACTAAAGGCGACAATCCTTGTGAAAAGTTCAGAAAGTGATCCTGAAAGTATTAAAGTATCGTATGAACATGATGCACAAGGAAACATTAAAACAAGAACTGAACCACGTGGAAATCAAACAACATTTGAATACAATAAAGTGAATCAAGTCATAAAAGAAACGGACCCTTTAAATAAGTTTATTCGATATGATTATGATGAAAATGGCAACCTCTTAAAGGTGGAAAAAGGTAAGGGATCAGGTACCACTGAAACGGTTGTAGTAAAAGAAGAATTTAAATATGATCGTAAGAACCGCATTATAGAAAATTCAGTTGGCGGTAACACTCTATATACCTATGGATATGACCGTGCGGACAATCAAACGACTATAAAAGTTGCAACAGATTCTCTGCCATACGCATTTGCGTACGATGAAAATAAGCGTTTAATTGCTGCAGAAGAGCCTGGCGGTTACAAACTTACTAATGGATATGAAAACAATACAAGTTCACCAAATCATGGACAACGAAAATCTCTTTCTGAAACGATAAATGGTGTACAAGAAACAACAACCTATCAATATGATATTCTAAAACGATTGACAAAAATTGAAGGACCACAAAAAAGAACGACAGAATTCTTTTATGATGAGAGCAATCAGCCTATTCGTATTAAAAATGGATCTTTAAATAGTTATTATGACTACGATGAAGAGGGTAATTTAAAGCGCCAATCTTCACTAGGAAATAAGCCATTGACACTTGTGCATTCCTATTTCGCTGATGGGGATCTAAAGGACATAGAAGTGAATGGGAAAGCACAGTCTTACACGTACGATTTTGCGGAAAGGCTAGAATCATGGAAACATGATGGAACGACCACTTATTACTCGTATGATAAGTCTGGGAACTTATTAAATCCCAACGAGAAATCCCTTACATTTAATGGTGCAAATGAAGTCGAAGGATATACGTATGATGAGTCAGGAAATCTATTAAGAGATAGTAAGTATCAATATGAATGGAATCAAGAAGGAAACCTTAAGAATGTTAAAGATCTGACTGGTTCCGTTATTTCATCGTATACCTACCATCCAGATGGTTTACGTAAGTCAAAAACAGTCAGTAATATGACCTATCACTATCATTACGATGATACAGAATTGGTAAGAATTACAGATGATCAAAAGAAAACAATTTGGTCCTTTACGTGGGTAAATGGAAAACCTGTAAGCTTAACAAATAAAAATGGTAATACATTCTATTATGTAACAAATTATCATGGAGACGTATTGCAAATTGTGGATGGTAACGGTGTTGAGGTTGCAAGCTACAGTTACGATCCATGGGGAAATGTTCTATCGAAAAATGAAAATTCCGAATTAGATCAACAACCTTTAGGCTATGCAGGGTACTATATGGACAAAGAGACTAGCTTGTACTATCTCCAAGCTCGTTATTATGATCCTGAAACAGCGCGATTCATTTCAAGAGATCAAGATCCAGGAGATGGGGATGACCCAATCACTCAAAATGGGTATACGTATGCAGATAGCAATCCGATAATGTTGGTAGATCCAGATGGTAATAGAGCCAAACATCCATATGACTTGGTTAAAGTATATATTTTTGTATATACTGGCAGTAAATATGTAAGAACTGCTATATATATTTACGCTAAAAATGCTACAAAAAAATATATAGGTAAAATATCAAAAAAACTTGCATTAGAATACAAGGAGAAGTACAAGAAAAAAAAGAAAGATAAGAAAAAAAATGGTACACCAGGCAATAACCAAGCTCAAAACAAACAGTTTAAAGCAGTGGTTAATAAATATAAGCTTTCGAAATCAAAGGCAAGAGAGCTGCATGACGCAATAACAAAGAGAAACTACAGCTATAAAGAAATAGATGAAATTGCTAAAGAAATAAAACGAGGAACTTGGTAAAATGGAATAGGAGTTGAAGAAATGAAATTAGAAATTGAAAATACTTTTCAGAATATAATTGGTTTTCCATTAAATGGATCATCAAGATCATTAGATATGGCTAAATTTAATTTTGGTAAGTTAATTCAAGGGTTTGATAAATGGGGCAATGTAACTATAGAGGCAGAATATTCATTGCACGTTCAGTGTAGTTGGAGACTATCAAATCAAAATAAAATAATAACTGCTTCAAAAGATATATATATACCGAGGTCCGATATAGATTTTGAAGATGATGATTTTGAATGGGAAGAAGAAGGTATGAATAGGTTTGATGAATTAATTGAATCTTTCTTAGCTGAAAAAAAGTCAAAAATATACGTTAGTGATACAACAGCAGATAATCTAGGTGGAATTAAAGTGTTTTTTTCAGATGGAACTGTTTTGGAAATTTTTCCGGATGAATCTACAGAAGATGAATTTTGGAGACTTTTCAAACCTGGTAAACTAGATTCACACTTTGTTGTTACTGGTCTTGGTATAGAAAAAGATTGTTAATATCTCTATCTAAATTATAAAAGATTATTGAAATAAGCCCCTGTAAAGTTACTTGGAGGGGATATAAGTATCCCATAGGGATAATGCCAAAATCGAGAGAAAATTTTCAATAAAGAGATCCCGTTCGAAAAAGTACACTTTTTCGAACGGGTTATTTTTTTATTTTTTCATTTCTTTTTTTCGTTCGTTTAAGTATAAAATAATTATTCGAACGTTCTCTATTTTACATACACTTTTTTGAACGGATTTGATAGAATTAGAGATAGAAAAGGGAAGAGGAGTAAAAAAATGGATATTAGAAAATTTGGTTACATACGAGTCAGCAGCAAAGATCAAAATGAAGGACGTCAGTTGCAGGCAATGTTAGAAAATGGATTAAATGAACGAGATATCTTCTTAGATAAACAAAGTGGAAAAAATTTCAATCGAGAACAGTATCAGCTGCTGAAAAGAATGATTCGTAAGGGGGATGTTCTTTACATTCATTCTTTAGATCGCTTTGGACGGAACAAAGAGGAGATTCTTCAAGAATGGAATGACATTACTAAAAATATTCAAGCAGATATTGTAGTGATGGATATGCCGTTACTAGACACTACTCAATATAAAGATAGCCTAGGTACATTTATTGCTGACTTGGTTTTACAAATACTTTCCTGGATGGCTCAAGAAGAAAGAGACCGTATTCGAAAACGGCAGCGTGAGGGAATTGATGTTGCATTGCAGAAAGGTGTTGTGTTTGGGCGACCAAAAATACAGGCTACAGAAGACTTTTATGAAATCTATACCAGATGGAAGGCCGGAGAGATGACAGCTGTAAAAGCTATGGATGCAATAGGTGTTAAAAAGACTACTTTTTATAAGTTGATTAAGGAATATGAAATCACATTATAGCAGTTCACTATATAATAGAAGAAACTCGACAAAGTATCAGCCTTTGCTAATTGAAAGGCTTGGTTTATTCTTTTGAATATATCTCTATACAATGGAATCTGGTAAAATGAAAATAAATGTCAAAGGAGAAAATGTTCGCACAATAGGCAGAAGTTGTTCAAAGATGTACTTTTATAAATTGAGAATAGAGGCGTTAAATATAATGGAATACAAAGGTGTCTTAGAAACAACCATAAAAGAAACTTATCCCAAATATCTTCAAGAGAAAGTTAAAAAAAAGCTAGAAGCTAATCATATAGCTTCTTCTACTGATGATTTATTTACCTCCTCTGGTGAGAGTACTAAGCTGTCTGAGCAGTCCCTTACACAGCAGCTAATTACTGTTTTAAATGAAAAACCAGAAGAAACTATAAGTTGTATTCAGGATTTAGAGTATTTTAATTCCTATAAGTATTCCACTTTATTCAATTTAAATAATTATAATGAGACATTATTGGAGAGAATGATTGAAAACAACTTAATTCTTCGCTATGATGAAGGACAGTGCGATTTTTGTACAGATTTCCAAGGATCTGATAGTATAAAACCAACTTTTAGAGTAATAAATGAAGAATTGGTTTGTTTAAAATTCAGTAATCAAGTAACAGGTTATCTTCCTATTAGCGATAATAATAGCAGGACGATAAAATATCCCATTATGGTATTGATTCATAAGAGTCTAAATACAGTTGAAATTCGTTTAGATAAGATTAAAGGTTTTTTGAAAAACGGCGACGAATTCTTCTATAAGAAACAGATCACATTTATAAAAGAGTGGTTAGAGAGCTACCTTAAATTAGAAATAAATCCGGTTAACTTACCTCCCGTAATAGAGTTTATGAGGCCAAAACTAACTGGTAATGGCGAAGTTAAAGTTACTGCTCAAGCAATGGACTTAGCTACTGGTGCCAAAGCTATTCTAGATACAGGAGTTAACGATGAGTTTGTATTGCCTTTACTAGGGGAATTAAAGAATTTAATACAAGAAAATTTTGACCTGTTTGATTCCAATGAACAGACACAACAGATTAAGGTTTTATTAAATAACTTCATTCTAGAAACCGAAGAAACAGCATTACTTCCATGGATATCATTAACTTGGACAAACGAAATTAAGTCTAAAGCTGTAAAAGTAAAGTTTTCTTTCAACCCTGAATATACTTTGCTCCAATACTATGGCAATAATGCCGAAATGGAGAGAATGAATAATGTTACAAAATACATTATCGATAATCAAACAGAATATCTTAAACAACAAGTTAACTCCGAATAAAGCGGATATATTTATTAAATTACTATCAAGATATGATAATAAACGAAATAAATATATTTATCCTGGTGTTATTATAAGGCATCTAGGAATTACCATGAGAGAAGCATATTTAATTCTTAATGAAATAGAGCAATTGAAAATAATTGAGAAGGTTTATGAAGTGTTCTGTCCAAAATGCAAATATTCTACAGGTAATATATATAATAGTATTAGTGAAATACCTGATGAATACAATTGCGATGAATGTGAAACAGAATTCCAAACGCTAGACGGGGTTATAATTCTTTATAAGGTGATTACTGAATGATAGAAGGTAAGGGTTACCATCTCAAAGAATTTATTTTAGCATTTGCAGACGAAAAAATAAATGATGTTGCTCAAATCCTGACTTTTACTGGGGAAGATCAGAAAAAATACATAAAGCTTCTTGAAACCTTTAAAGAAACTAATAGCTCACAATCATCTACAAAAGAAAAGGGAAAGGCATTAGAAGAGATTGTTCAGTTTATTTTAGATAAATCAGCAGTTTTTGAAGTATACTCTAATGTGCGCACAAGCTCTAATGAAATAGACATCCTAGCAAGACTTAATGCTAAAGGGAAATATTTCAAGGGGCAAGGCCTGCTAGACTTTCATGATTCATTCCTATCTGAATGTAAAAACTATAACAAAAAAGTTGATGTAACTTGGGTTGGGAAATTTTATTCTCTAGTAAAGTATACTAAGAATAATTTAGGTATACTTTTCAGCTATAAAGGTCTTTCTGGGGATAAATGGCATAACGCAGTCGGCCTCACAAAAAAAATTTATCTTTTAGAAGAAGATGAACGTTATATAATCGATTTTAACTATAATGATTTTAAAAAACTTTCCGAAGGGAAAAGTTTTATTGAACTTATTACAGAAAAAATCTTCAATTTAAAGAATGATACCTCTATTCAAAGCTTTATTTCTGAACATCCTAATCAAAAACTTTTTCCAAAATAAAAGGCAGATTATTTATTAACGGGTTAGGTTGATGATTACAATAAATTAAATAGCATACAAAAAGAGGTCTAACTCACATATGAATTAGATCTCTTAGTTGATGTTTAAGGGATATTAGGCATTCTGAAGATATAGACCTCACGCTATAATTATTTAGATAATGAAAAATAAAAAACAAACAGGCACAATAAAAATAGCTAAGAAAGAAATCTTAGCTATATCGGGGGAGGAAGGTTCTTTTAATATCGGTACTTAATAGTGAATTCAGGATCAACTTGATAATAGAAGCTTACTACAGATAAGCCATTACTAAAGGAATGTGAATCATCATCTACAATTACCGTTCCTGAAATATCTTTACCATTGGTTTGATCGTAATCGCAAACTGCTCCAGCAGGTAATACAGCTGTTAAACGAACTGTCCCTCTTGGCATATTAAAGCCTTTAAAAGGTATGGTCTGATAGATGTAATAATGACCGTCCAAATCATCTGGATAAATAGAATAAGTATAACTGAGGTGATATACACCTGAAGAAATTTCCTCTAATTTAACAGGATCCATATACATTGCAGATAGTCCTAATAAGGCATCTGATCTGACTCCTTCAATGGAACCATTTGCAACTTGAAGAGCATAATCCTGTACTTCCTGAACTACTACTGACTTTGGAATTGGTGCAAATTGGACTTTTCCCGCCTTGAAAAATTCCAAATCTTGCTCTGGAATTTTCTTCAATCCAGGTACAAGAAATTCTTCGTTTTCAGGTAAGGAACTCTCGAGTTGAAAGTAAGTTTCTACCCTGACCGTATCATATTGCTTCCCGTATCTTGATGTAGGGGTAATAGTTAACACTGTATCTTGCATTAAACAATTATACATATTCCATTCTCCTCTCCTTTACTCCCCATTCAATTATATAACATAATAGTAAAATAATCCCTTTAATTGTAAAATATTTATAATTGGTATGTCTTATCATTTCAATTTTATTTATTAGGTGATTTGTAACTTAATCGGTCGTTTTTGTTACATGATAAGTAACTTTATAAAAACATCCATAAACTCAGGAAATTGATGTAACAAAAATATGTAACAAAACAAAATGTAACATTATGATATTTTTATAGTTTTTGATACAATAGAATAAAAAAAGGAGACATTAAACTGTGAAATTTGGATATATGCGTGTGTCAACCATAGATCAGAATCTCGACAGGCAAAAAAGTCAGTTGGAAGATTCAGGATGTCAGAGGATTTTCTTTGAAAAAGTTACGGGAACGAAAAGAGACCGACCTGAACTAAATCGTATGCTCGAGTTCTTAAGAACGGGTGATGAAGTGGTGGTTACAGATCTTACCAGGTTATCAAGATCTACAAAGGACCTTATTGAAATCACTGAAAAAATTTCCCAAAGAGGTGCTCATTTAAAAAGTCTTAAAGAAGCATGGCTGGATACAACAACGGCTCATGGAAAAATGCTTTTTACAATTTTTGCAGGAATTGCTCAGTTTGAACGAGACCTGACTTCAGAACGTACGAAAGAAGGAATTCTTGCAGCAAGAAAAAGAGGAAAGTATCCGGGAAGACCTAAAGCCGATATTGAAAAAATTCAGTATGCTCTCTATTTAATTGAGCAGGGTCATACTCAAATGGAAGCTGCTGAAAAGGCTGGTATTTCACGTATGACACTCTATAGAAAAATGCAGGAATTACAACTTAGATAAATGCACTATATAATAGTAGAAACTCATCATTTTTCAAATAATAAAATGCTAGATAATTATTCTCTGTTTAAAATTTGAAAATTCAAAAGGATTGTTCTTAAATCTTGACGTTGCACATAGGTTGTAATAAACAACTAGAAAGTGCGGTGTTATATGTTTACTGTTGAAATGATTAAACGTGAATCGGAAAAGGGCTTATGTAAACTCACAATAACTGGAATATTTCATGCTATTAAAGACTTGAATGTTACCAGTCCAAACTTTTAATTATTACAAAAAGAAAAACTAAAGAAATAGTGCTAGAGGATATGTATTTGTTTAATGACTTTAAAAATTCTTACGAATCCGTTAAAGGAATGTATAGCTCTAAAATTGAAAAATCTGTTGTTCAAGCCGCTATGAATGTAATATATCATGGGAATTTAGATTAAATATACTCTTATCTACTAGTGCTAAGGTGATTACGGATCTGTACAGTTTAATTAACACTTAAATAAATAACCTGCAGCATTACAAACGTTAAAAATACCTTTAAAAAACATCAGTAGGGAGGGGATGTTTTTTAAAGGTGCGTCCTATTAAATTTTTTCACTTTTTTACTACTGAGAGTTTAACAACATATTAGAAAGATTTTCAACAAACCTGTGATAGGTTTAAACTGGTTCTCTTAATACTGGAAGAGTTAAACATCGAATACCACCGGCACCATTTTGGAGATTATTAATATTTACACCTATGAAATTCATATTCTTAAAGGTTTCTCTATAAAACTCCAGAATCTCCTGACTAACTAAAGCAGTTGTTTTGTCTAAATTAATAAAATTTGTATAGTCAATTAAGTATTCTTTATTAGGCAACCAATAAATTGAGTACCCATGGCGATGAACAAAATTATCAATAGTAGTAAATTGAACTTCAGGAAGCTGATTTACAGCATTATTTTTATAGATAGAAACGGGAATGAATTTTAGAAACGGAGCTGCTAAAAATTGGTTTTTTCCGAGAATATTACAAACTACATCTAAATGAAGAGATTCAATAGTCTTTGGTAGAGAAATAAATGCTACTTCTTCTAATCCTAAATCAAATAAAAACTTTGCTAAAATGTATTGATTTACATTGGATCTGTGTCCAACATTTATTATTACGCAATTTTCGTTCAAAATCATAAAGTCACCAAATTCAAGTGAAACTTCTTCTGGAAGGTGACAAACATCTTTAGAATCAAAAAGGTCAGAAAAAAAATCTTGTGAATACATAAAATCTGGACGTCTAATTTCGCTGTCTGATCTACCTAGAATCAACTTGTCACCAAAAACTCCAGCGACATCTCTGACAAAGATACGATTTACTAGACGATTCCATAAATCGTTGTTACTTTCTGTACTAATATCGTGAACTGTACAACCAAAATTCATAATTTTCGACTTCAATGTGAAATGTTCCTCAATAGCTGCTAAACTATCAAAATTATTCTTAAATCCTACTGCAGACACTTCAGAACCACTTACATCTATTTTATTGGGAGAACATAAAATTACTTCTCTCAATGTTCCTATCTCAGAATTACAGAATGGTTTTAAATTTAATTTAATCATTTAAACTTCATCCCTTTCAATATGCGAGTGGTAGATTTTTTAGGGAAAAGAGACAGATAGTACAAACATTTCCATTTATACTTTATTTTACCTGGTTAAAATGTTTTGAAATAGTGATAATATATCTAATTTTTAAAAAATATATACTATTTTTCTTTATTAATTAAAAACGAATTAGCGAAAACTAAGTTATAAAAAATTCTTTAATATATAATAGAACTAATTAAATTAATATTTTGAAGATTTAAGAATAAAATAAGTGAGGTTTATAATACTTATGGAACAAGTGATATTATTTTGTTTACCGTATGCAGGCAGTTCAGCATCAATTTATTACAAATGGAATAAGTATTTAGATGATTCAATTCTTCTACATCCAATTGAATTAAAAGGGAGAGGTAAAAGGATAAAGGAACCGTTTTATAATTCAATCGAAGAAGCGATTGAAGATGTTTATACACAAGTAAAGCCATTTATAGATAGACCTTTTTCATTTTATGGTCATAGTATGGGAAGCGTTTTAGTCTATGAATTATGTTGTAAACTCAAAAGAGAACAGAATCAGTCACCAAAGAACATATTCGTTTCGGGTAGAAAAGCACCCCAATGCACTAATAAAAGTAATAAGATTCATTTATTTGATGATGAAGATTTTAAAAATGAAATCAGAAAGTTAGGTGGTACGCCAGAAGAAATAATTCAAAATGAAGAGTACTTCAATTTTTTTAAGCCAGTTATAAGAGCGGACTATAAAATAATAGAAGAGTATAAGTACCAAGGGGAAGACTTTAAGCTTGATTGTAATATTATGGTTTTAAACGGAAAAGAAGATAATATTACAGAAAAAGAACTCTTTTCATGGCAGGAACTAACTAGTAAAGAATGCGAAATTCTTCATTTTGAAGGTGGCCATTTTTTCATTAATGATCATACAGAAGAGGTTGTTAAAGTAATTAATAATAAATTTAAAACAGCAAACTACAGGTTAATGGATTGGAATAGATAGGTTAATTATAATCCCTCAAACGCAGGCTCTAATTATTCTTCAATGTCTGAATTTAACCTAGAGTTTGAGGGATTCGTAAAAGTCTCAATCAAAAAGTGTTTCAATATCTTCTTGACTAATTTTGGCTCCTTCAAAATCCGATGGTGTAAAATGCACACAATCTTTACTTAAGGTATAGTCAATAATTTTATTTAAATTAATAAGAAAAAGCGATAAAAATTTATTCATCTCAACATCTGTATATAAATGTTGACTATACCGGATAGATATATCTAACTGTTCGTTTATAACCATGCAATTTATTTCAATATCAGTTGTCAACTGATTGGAGAGGTCAACATTGCCGACTAACTTGTTTTCTCTGAAAATATAATAATCATTTTGACTCTCCTTATCAAATTGTCCCATATAATTCAATCTTATTTTACTAGTTTCATCACTCTTAATTTTTTCTAGTATATATTTTAAAACTCCATAACCTATCCCTTTATTTGGAACCTTTCTTATTTGCTCTTTCACGTGAGAAATTACTTTTCCAATTTCATTTTCAATTATTTGTATTCTTAGTGGATGCATTACTGTGAACCATCCTATAGTTCTTGAAACGTCAACATGTTCAATGTGTCTACCATGGTTTTCAATTTCATAAGTAAAATCAGTAAGGTTAGCCCAATCTTGGACACATAATGCTAAAGCGGTCAATATTAACTCAATAGCTTCGGTATTATAAGCTACATTAGCGCCTTTTAAAAGTTGACTTGTTTTAATCATGTTTAGGTTACCTTCAATACATCGGCTTAAACCATAGGTGTGATCAGCTAATTTATATTCTTTAGCTGGATGTATCTTTCGAAACTCCATGTCATTCCAAAAATCTAATTCTTTTAATAATTGATTGGATTTAGAATGAAGTTGAATTTCATCAGCGAACTTCTGAAACGAAGCTGTTTTTTTAGGAAGGATATAGTCCTTATTCTCTTCTAGTTGCTGATAAGCATAAAATAGATCCTCTAGAATAATTCTCCATGAAATACCATCAACAATAATGTGGTGGCCGGTAATAAATAATTCCTGGTTACCTTTCCCGAAATCTATTATGGCTGCTCTTATTAAAAGGCTATAATTTATATCAAAATTTGCTTGAAGGTTGTGTATAATTTTTTTGATTTCTTTCTCACGCAAACCTAATTCAATCATTGAAACATCGTAATATTCTACTTTAAAACTTTTATCCAGTGATTGCCGGTTATAAAATAATTTTTGATTATCAGCAAGATTTAGTCTTAGAGAATCATGATGCTCAATGACTGTTGTGAAAGCCAATTCTAATGTAGGTATACTAAGCTCTTTTTTTAGTTGAAGCGATATAGATTGGTTGTAGTGATTATTATTAACGAAATTATTTTTCAAAAACCATAATATAATAGGTGTAGGTTTTACATCTCCAGAGGCAATTCCTTGATCATTTGATTCAATTTTCTTTCGAGTAAATTTAGAAATTCGGAAAATGCTTCGGTGTGTCATTATATCCTTTACACTTAATTCAATATCGTGATTACTTAATTTTGATACCACACGTATTGCTTTTATTGAGTCGCCTCCTAAAGCAAAAAAATCATCATGAATACCAACCTCCTCAAGGCTAAAGACTTCGGCCCATATTTCCACCATGAGTTTTTCAATGAAGTTAGTAGCATCATCCGAAAAATTTTTAATAGAGAGTAGAGTTGAAGGAACAGGTAGTTTTTTAATATCTACTTTACCATTAGTAGTAAGTGGTAAAGATTCAATTTTTATAACATTCTTTGGAATCATATATTCTGGAAGTTGAGAGCGTAAAAAATTCAACAAATCATCTTCAACAATATCTATATTAGATAAATAATAAGCATATAAAAGTTTATCGCCATTCATATTTTCTATGATATTTACATAAGAAGCTTTTACATCAGGATATCGTAATAGAGTGCCTTCAATTTCACCTAATTCAATCCTGTGCCCATTTAACTTTAACTGGTTGTCCTCTCTGCCCAGGTAGTTAATGGTCTTTTTCTCTGTCCACATTCCAATATCTCCGGTTTTATACATCTTTTCACCAGGGAGGTAGGGATTATTTAAAAACCTTTCTGTTGTGAGTGAGGAATTATGTATATATCCCTTTGAGACACCATCGCCTGAAATATAAATCTCACCCTTCATATTTACCGGAACAGGCTTTAGGTACTTATTGAGAATATAAATATATACATTATCAGAGGGAATTCCGATAGGTATTGAATCATCAATATCACTGGAGTAATCATATTGATGAATCATACAGCCTACCACTGTTTCAGTAGGGCCGTATTCATTATATATTTCTATAGCATTATTGAATTTTTCATAAATATCCTTTGCAAGTCTGGTTTTTAAATCTTCTCCTCCTACTATTAATTTTCTAACGCTTGTTTTATCAATATTAGTTTCTCGAATAAGTGTGAGGTGAGCAGGTGTAAGTTTAACTACGGTAGTTTTTTTGTCCCTCATAATATCAAAGAGCCTAAATTCTCCATCATTTTTATAGATATTTATACTATTTCCACTTATTAAAGGAGTGAAAATGGATGTAATAGTAAGATCAAAAGCTATAGACGAATAAAGGGCAAAGACTTCATTATTACTTGATACATATTTTTTATACGCCCACCATGAGTAATTCACAAGCCCTTTTTGAAGTACCATTACTCCTTTTGGTTGTCCTGTTGATCCAGAAGTATAAATAATATAGGCAAGGTTTTCTGGTTTGCTATGAATTAATAGATTAGTATCGTCTTCTAAAAACAGTGACTTATTAGTGATATCATATATTTCCTTCTTGAAAGATATTTCGTCTGGTATAATGCAATTTTTTAATAATAGAACGGCGTCAGAGTCTTCTAACATGAAATTTATTCTGTCTATAGGTGAGCTAGGATCTATAGGTAAATATGCAGCTCCAGATTTCAGTACCGCAAGTATTGCAATTATTAACTCAAATGAATGGTGCGCATAAATTCCAACAACATTCTCCTTTTGGATTCCTTTCTTTTTAAGAAACCTTGCCAGTTTGTTTGCTGAAATATTTAACTCAGAATACGTAATTTTTTCATCTCCAATATAACAAGCTACATTATAAGGAGTTGCTTGCACTTGTTCTTCAAACAACTGGGTGATGCTTTTATCTGAGGGATAGCTTGTTTGAGTGTAATTAAGATTATAAATGAGCTCGTTTTTCTCATTTGATGACAACATCTCAATTTCCGATATTTTATTGGTAGGGCTTTTTAAAATGAACTGGATAATGTTAATTAAATACTCATACATCTTCTCAATTTGTGAATGATTATATTTAAATAAATTATAATCAAAATCCACCTTTATTTTTCCTTCTTTATTCCACTCGGAAATTACTATTTGAAGGCTGTATGGTTGACGTCCATTAAAGACTTCTTGTGTTTCATATGTACAACCGTCAAATGAATTATTAAATTTTGTATTATAGTAGTTGATACATACGTCGAACAACCCACTATATCCGTTTTTAAATAGTTCTAAGTCACTAGAAAGAAGATCATAAGGGTATTTCTGATGGAAATAGAATTTTTTAAGTTCCTTAATCGTTT
Organism: Metabacillus idriensis; assembly: GCF_009674765.1. Lineage (GTDB taxonomy): Bacteria > Bacillota > Bacilli > Bacillales > Bacillaceae > Bacillus_P > Bacillus_P idriensis. The sequence goes on from NZ_WKKF01000009.1 coordinate 40,644, forward strand.
CTTTAATAAACTCAAGAACTTCTAAGGTCTCATCTACCAGAATACGAAACGGCATAGTACTGGTAAACATTCCGAACGTTTTTTTTTCTTTTTTTCCAGATCTATTCAGGACTGGTGTACCTACCACTAAATCTTTCTCTTCAGTAGTGTAATGCAAATACATAAGATAAGCAGATATGAATAAGGAATTAATAGAGAGCTTGTGCTCCACTATAAATTCTTTAATCTTAATAGAGTTTTCTGTATCTATTAAAAAAGAATTTCTATGAGCTGAGTTTTCAACATTCGTATGAGGTTCTATATTATTGGGTAATGTTTGGAATTTATCTTTCCAAAACTTTTTATTTTTATGAAACCGATTTGAATTTAAGTATTTTTCTTCTTGAAGGATGACTTCACTGTATGAATATTTTTCTTCGTCTTCTAGTAATTTCTTATTAACAATCAAGCTATAATACTCAGAAATTTTTTCACCAGCTATATTCAAGGACCAGCCATCAGCTATAATATGATGAAATTTACCTACATAACCAAATTGATCTTTATTTAACTTGAAGATAGAAAAATAAAACAAATCGGAGTCCAATAAGTTAAATTCGCTTTTTTTGATTTCTGTGAGCCAGTTTTCAAAATCAATTATCGGGCTATCCGAAGTGCTAAAATCATAAAAATCTATATCCACTTTTTCATATGTATGAAAATACTGCATTGGATTGACCGAATCTTCTTTAATTCTAATTCTTATGCCATCATTTTTTTTTATAAAAATATTAATTGCTGCCTTTAGGGTCTTCACATTTATTTTTTTGTTAATATTCACTAATCCAATCAAATTGTGCATTGAAGTTGTACCATGTATCTTTTCGTTATACCAAATCCTTTTTTGAGCATGTGTAAGATTGTACATTTTTATCTCCTTCTTCAGTAAAAATATTGAGGTTAAAGACCAGAAATTATTTAAAACAGGTAGTTTTTATCCATATGAAAATGATATTCGGTATGTTAGACTCCAAAATGAGTAACATAGAAAACTTTTCCTTATTATCCAAAAAAAGCTGTGGCTAATTATTATTGATGCTACTTTATTCAATCAAAACAATCAAGAATGATTTGAATATTACAAATAATTATTAAGGTTTAAAGATAACCCACATGTATGAAAAATTATAAAATGTGAGCGGAGTGAATAAATTTTGGAGAGGCAATTCGAACGGAAATTGAATCTGGAAAAAAGATTAAAACAACACAGAATCCCAGGTATTGGAATTTCTGCGTTTAGTGACAGTTGTGTAAATTGGTCTTTTAGTATGGGAGTAGTTGAATCAGGTACGAAAATAAAGGTTAATAAGGATACACTCTTTAATGGTTGTTCCATTAGTAAAATGGTCTCATGTCTTGGTGTCCTTCGTCTCGCACAGCATGGAATTGTAAACTTAGAAGAAGATGTGAATAAATACCTTAAATCATGGAAAGTTAATGAGAATTCTTTTACTGATAAGAAAAAAGTAACATTATTAAATTTATTGGCACATCAATCAGGATTTATAGATCCAGATGGGAGTTTTGAAGCATTTAACAAAAATGATATATATCCTTCATTGGCAAATATCTTAGCTGGTAAAACTAGTTACAATTCTGAAAACTTATATGTTAAGTACGAACCAGAAACAGAATTTATATACTCAGATGCAGGATTTTGTATAATAGAACAAATTATTGAAGATGTAACAGGAAAGACATTTTCAGTAGCAATGGAGCATCTCATTTTTAAGCCACTAGGCTTAAGGAGAACTTTCTTTTGGAAATATAGTGATAATGAGATTTTAAAAAGAATGAATATTAAGAGGTGTGATATAGGTGTAGGTCATACTGCTAATGGCTTACCTATAGAAGGAAAACAAGTTCATTATCCAAATTTAGCAGGCTCAGGAATATGGTCCACACCTGCAGAAATGGCGATAATCACCATAGAGATTATTAAGGCGTGGAATGGAGAATATTCTTCTATTCTTTGTCAAGAATCAGCTTGTAAAATGCTGGCTGGTTTTGGTTGTGACAAGTTTGTAGGCCTCGGCATTTTTGTCCCCCAAAAAAATGGCAAACTAGCTATGGTCTCTAAAGGGTGGGGTGTTGGTTTTCAAAGTATTCTCATAGCTGATCCAAATTTAAAAAGAGGTGTAATAGTCATGATAAATTCAGATCCAGGAAAACCCCAAGAAGAATCACTAATTGGTGAAATTATTAATGAGATAAATGATTTCTACGGTTGGTCTTTATTTTTATAATGGTATATGCGCTATTAATATCTCTGAAAAATATAGATAATACGGAGGGGAAAGGATCTTCCCTTGTGTTATCTATGCCATTAGTGTAAAATATGTTTAAAATTGTAAAAATTTGCGTTTGGTTTTAGAATTGTTTAGTAATTACTATATTTGTACTAAAATGAACGGGACCTTACGATCTTCTTCTAAACTTCATCTGAATTCTATTTTTCTAGAACGGTAGCATAGATCTAATCTATTAAGTCCACTTTACAGTAGTTTTAAACTGAATATTTCGAATAGTCATTATTATTTTCCGTGTAATTTAGATAAAAATATTAAATTATATAGATGATTTGGAGAGTGGGATTATGAGGTTTTTAAAAAAATGTGGAAAACTAGCTGTACTTACAATTATAATTTTGTCAGCTATACTAAGCCCACTTAACACTAGTGCAGCTACCCAAACGAGCGACCAAAAAATCAAACGGATTGAAGAGTTTATTCAAAAAAACATGAAAAAAGGAAACATTCCAGGAATGACAGTTGTCATCGTGGAAGGGGACAAAACAGTTTATTCGAAAAGTTTTGGATATGCTGATAAAAAGAACAAAGTTCCTGTAACTTCTGAGACAAGTTTTGAAATCGCATCTACTTCAAAAGCTTTTACTGGACTTGCTTTGTTGAAACTCCAGCAAGATGGGCTCCTAGAACTAGATGATCCTGTATCTAAATTTTTCCCCGGGTTTAATGCAAAATATAAGGGAAGTAATTTTGAAATTAGTCTTCGGCAACTCCTGCACCACACAAGTGGCCTCCCATGGTATACCATCACAAATATTCCTATATCCCAAGAACCTAATGCTTTAGAAGAAGTTGTGCGTAATGTAAATGGTGTTGAATTAAATAAACGTCCGGGTGAACGATTTGAATATGCCACGATAAATTATGCAATTGTTGGAGCAGTAATTCAAGAAGTTACTGGTCAATTGTTTGAAGATTATATGGAAAAGAATATTTTTAAACCCTTAGGACTCAACAATACTACCTTATACCCTTCTGAGGTAGAAAAAACCCTCGCAGTGGGTTATAAAAATGGTTTTTTCCAAGCGAGAGAATATCAAGCTCCCGTTTTTAGGGGGAATCTTCCTGCTGGTTACATCATAATGGATGGCAATGATCTAGCTAAATGGTTAAAGTACCAATTGGGTAGTTTTCAGTCGCCTTTAAGCCCGTTAATAATGCAAACTCATGTACCTGATAGGACAGTTCCACCAAGCAAATTTGACTTTTCATCATATGCAATGGGATGGGCTGACTATCAAATTGGAACGGGAGAAGTTTCAAAATCTGGTTTAAATCCAAATTACTCAGCTTATATGGTTTTCCGAAAAAAGGACCAGTTGGCAGTGGGAGTTTTAGCTAATAATGGAACGACACTAACATACATAACGGGGCATGGAATTCTAGATATATTATACGAAAATACACCTACATCTCCATATGAACCTGACCAAAGTACTGATAGTGCTTGGTCAATTATTGCTTTATTTGCAATCGGGTATGCTTGTGCAGTGCTATTTGCAATATTTATTAGCTTAATAGATATCATTCGCAAAAAACGTATATGGGAACCTTTAAATTTGAAAAAGACGCTACATGGCTTAATATTATTTATTTGTTTAGTCCCATTTGTATATGGTCTATATATTATTCCTGAAGCAATGCAAGGCGTTTCATGGACAACGGCTATTGTTTGGTCACCTTATAGTTTCTTAATCGCTGCCATATCTGTTTCACTAGCTATAGTATTGAGTAGTATATACTTTTTACTATCAACACTGTTTCCTGCAACAAACAGTAATAAAAATTCTATTCCATTACTAGTTATGATGAGTTTGTTAAGTGGTATAGCTAATGCAGTTGTTATATTCATTATTAACTTTTCTATAGGAAGTGAAATTCCTGTTAGGTATTTGTTGTACTACTTTGGTTTAGCCTTGGCAATTTATATATTTGGTCGAAGATTGATTGAAGGTAAATTGGTCAAAATTACTTATAACATAATCTATCAGAAGAGGATGGAATTAATTGATAGAATATTAAAATCTTCTTTTCATAAATTGGAAAGAATAGATAACGGAAGAATATTTGCCACTCTTAATAACGACACAGAACTAATTGGTTACTCAGCGAATGTAGTTGTAGGGTTTGTCACAAGTTTATTAACTGTAATATGTTGTTTTGTATATCTTGGTACTATTTCTATGTGGGGAACTTTACTTTCAATAGCAGTCATAGCAGTCATAGCTGCTTTGTATAGCATAGTTAGTTCTTCTGCTAATCGTTATTGGGAAGAAGCCAGAGATACACAAAACGTTTATCTTAAACTAATTGATGAAATGCTTAAAGGCTATAAGCAGCTAAGCATGCATGGCAAGAAGAAAGCAGAATTTAGTGAGGACGTTCGAGTCAGTAGCAAACAATATAGAGATAAGCGTATTATTTCTAGGATTAAATTTACAAACTCATTAATAGTTGGAGAAACATTGCTTATTTTAATCTTGGGTGTTGTGACTTTCTTATTTCCAACTGTATTCCCAGATATTAAAGACTTTACACTCATAAAGTTTATTATTGTCTTTTTATACTTGATTGGTCCTATTAATGGGCTATTACAGGCAGTTCCTGAAATAATGCAAATTAAAATTTCATGGAAAAGAATAAATGAATTTGTTAAAGAAGTTCCTATGGAGAACGAGAAAGAGCCAATAAAGAATAATCTGTCAGAAGTTGACTTGTTTGTTGAGGAAATTGGTTTTCATAACCTTACATTTGAGTTTAATGATGTAGAAAAAAACTTTGTTATAGAACCTACTTCTTTTGTTGCTCGAAAAGGCGAGATTATATTTATTACTGGAGGTAACGGCAGCGGCAAAACTACACTTGCGAAATTAATGACTGGCTTATATCCACCTGAAGAAGGTTATTTAACAATTAATGGTAAAAGTGTCGATTCAAGTGCTGTAGGAGAGTATTATTCAACAGTATTCTCTGATTTCCATTTGTTTGACAAATTGTATGAAATTAATAGTGCTGAGAAACAAGAAGAGATTAATCGTTATTTAAAGTTACTTCATCTTGAGGAGAAAGTTACGATAAACGATGGTTCATTCAGTACAGTGAATCTTTCCACTGGTCAAAGAAAACGATTAGCTTTGTTAATCTGTTACTTAGAAGATCGACCAATCTATTTATTCGACGAGTGGGCAGCTGATCAAGACCCAGAATTCCGAAAAATTTTCTACCAAACACTCTTACCAGAGATGAAAGAGAAGGGGAAAATTGTATTTGCTATTACCCATGATGACAATTATTTTCATGTGGCTGATCGAATGTTAAAGATGGAAATGGGGAAATTGAAGGAAATAGTACCTGAAGTATCTTACTAAAATTTACCCTTGTAAAAAAATAAAACAAGAAGTGGGTTCTTATGCGAAATAACATATATGTTAAAGGCGCAAAACAACACAACCTAAAAAATATTACAGTAGAAATTCCTCGTAATCAATTGGTTATATTTACAGGAGTAAGCGGATCAGGTAAATCATCGCTTGTTTTTAACACTATATATTCAGAGGGCCGCAAAAGATTAATGGATTCATTGTCATCCTATGAAAGGATGAGTTTAAAAAAACCAGGTGAAAGTTTAGTAGATTTAATAGAAGGGCTTTCACCAACAATTGCTATCGAACAAAAAACGGTATCAAAAAATTCACGTTCAACAGTCGGTACTCTTACTGATTTATATTCTTATGTACGATTATTGTTTTCAAGAGCAAGCTCAGCTTTCTGCCCATATTGTAAAGAAGAATTGCCTGTCCTATCTAAGAAGAAAATCATTGATTACGTCGTGAATTTACCATATGGATATTCGATAGATATATCGGCTCCAATTCTGTCTGAATCTTTTGATGATTTAACAGTGATATTAAATAATTTGAACCAAAAAGGGTTTCATAAAGTAGTTTTAAATGAGCAAATCCTTCAAGTAGAAGAAGCGTTAGATTTACTTACTAATATTAAGAAAAAAAAGAATATCTCAATACAGGCTCATTTGGGTAATATCACCATTAAACCTCAAAATGAAAATATAATAAAAACAAAAATTGAGAAAGCATTAGAAATAGGTATGGGATTAATCAGTATCAAAGCAGATGGACGTGATAGCACTATTTTTCATGAAATTGCATGTAAGTCATGTAATGTCTTAGTAAGTGAAATTTCGGCTAGTGAATTCTCTTATAATTCTCCATATGGTGCTTGCACTACATGTACCGGACTAGGAACGCAGTATTATGTTGATAAAAACCTTGTTATTCCTAATAAAGATAGAAGCATTTCAGAAGGAGCAATAAACATAATTGGGTGGCAATTTGATACTGAGAAATTTCACAAGAATAGGAAAATTCTAGAGGGGCTTGCAAAAGAATATAAATTTGATCTAAATACGGCTGTAAAAGATCTACCAACTGAATTACTGAATGTGGTTCTATATGGTACTAACGGGAAAAAAATTAGAATTGAAAACCCTTCGCAGGGTGGAAAAGATATGTATGAAAAATTTTCTGGAGTAATCAATTTAATTTATGATCGCTTCAATTCCAATGCTAAAGACGATATGAGCACAATTAAAGAAGAGGACAAAACTGTCATACGTGAACGTCCTTGTCCTAATTGCGGAGGAACAAGGCTCAAGGCTCAAAGGCTTTTATATCGTATAAACGGTCTGACGATTAATGAGTTAACCAACATGTCGGTAAATAACTTAGTGGAATTTTGCGAGGATAGCATTCAATTTAATAATGAGGTTTCTAAAAGCTATTCGTCAAAAGCTATTCCTATATTGAAAAATATGAGGGAACGATTAATTCTTTTGAATGACATTGGACTTGGATATTTAACTTTAAATAGACCGGTGAACATGTTATCAGGTGGAGAGTCCCAGAGAATTCGATTAACGACTCAATTAGGCTCCGGACTTATGGGGTTAATTTATATTCTAGATGAACCAAGTGTTGGGTTGCATCCTAAAGATAGTGAAAAGATGATTTCTATGCTGACAAAGTTAAGAGATTTAGGTAATTCGTTGATTGTAGTAGAGCACGATGATGATATTATCTCAAAAGCGGATTATCTTATTGATATAGGACCAGGTGCAGGCTCCCAAGGAGGAGAAATAATAGCACAAGGAACAGTTGAAGAAGTGATGCGGAATCCCTCTTCATTGACAGGGCATTATTTAAGTGGAAAAAAAAGAATTTCAATTCCTTCTAAAAGAAGAGGGATTGAAAACACTGACAACTATCTAGAAATTACAGGAGCAAAGAAAAACAACTTGAAGAATCTGAATATTCGTATTCCACTAGCGCGGTTTGTTGGGGTTACAGGTGTTTCAGGTTCTGGAAAAAGCACATTAGTAAATGATGTTATATATAAAGAGTTATTATCCATAAAAGAAGGCCAATATAAGTCGGATTCTAATTCGAAAGTTAGAGGTGTAGAAAACATTGACGATGTAATTTATATTGATCAAATGTCTATAGGAAGAACACCTCGGTCTAATCCGGCAACTTATATCGGAATATTTAATATCATCAGACGTCTTTTTGCCAAAACAGATGCAGCTCAATTATCGAAATACAAGGAATCTCACTTTAGTTTCAATACACCAGGTGGTCGGTGTGAAGAATGTTTGGGACTTGGGATCATAGTAACGCAAATGCACTTTATGCCTGATATCGAGATGATTTGTGAGTCTTGTCATGGCAAGCGTTACAACGCTGAAATTTTGAACATTACCTATAATGGAAAAAACATAGTAGAAGTTTTAGATATGAGCATTAAAGAAGCAGCTCAATTTTTCTTAAATCAACCTAAAATTTACACAAAATTAGATCTCATGAGTCAAATGGGACTTGGATACATGAAGTTGGGACAATCGGCTACGACTTTATCTGGCGGTGAGGCTCAACGTATTAAGTTAGTTTATGAATTAAGTAAATTAACAACGGGTTCAAGTAATTTGTATATCTTAGATGAACCGACTACAGGTTTACATTTAGATGACATTCAACGCTTGCTAGACATATTTCAAAAATTAGTTGGCGAAGGACATACTGTTCTCGTAATTGAACATAATTTACAACTTATTAAAACAGTAGATTACCTTATCGACCTAGGTCCAGGTGGTGGAGTAAATGGTGGTAACATTGTTGCTACAGGAACTCCTGAAGAGGTTTCAAAAAACGCAAATTCCTATACGGGGCAATATTTACGAAAAATATTAAATGGAAATTAGGAGGATATATGGATACTCTTTATAATAATTTACGAATACTCCCGATTGGTCCATTAAATCATTATCTTCAAAAAAGGTATAATGACTTGCCTTGGGTAAGAAAGCTAGGATTGGATCATATTAAATTAAAAGGTGATTTCTTATTAATGCATGCTTGGAAACCTGGATGCATAATAATATCACAAAACCAAGCAGAACAGTTAAAATCCGTAATTAAAAATGGTGAGACAGAGACTTCTGGTTTACCTCAAATGCCAACTGAATGGTTAAATAGTGAAAAACAGGAACCTATCATAGAAGGGATCTTAACTAAAGTATTGGTCCCAGGTCTATTTGAAATACTATTAAATGAAGATTTAGATATTAAAAGTCAACAAGCTAGGCGTTTGAGAACTATTTTAGAAGGGCTATCTGAGAATGTACCTATTTTCCCAGCTATTCAGAATGAGTATGAACTCCGAAATTTTTTAGTAGATATTGAAAGTCAAAAACCAAAGACTGTTGTAGAAATAGGAACAGCTAGTGGAGGAGTATTCTATTGCTTAAGTCAATTAGCAGATGAGGAAGCTTTGTTGGTTAGCATAGACTATCCGGGGGGACCATATGGTGGTGGTCAGGATGAAAATGAAATAAAACTCTATTCAAGCTTTGGTAAGCCTAAACAAGAGTTTGCCTTTATCAGAGATAGATCTTTCCATCATTCTACAAAGCAAGATTTAATAAGGATTTTAGGCGATAGAAAGATTGACCTTTTGTTTATAGATGGTGATCACTCATATGGCGGTGTTAAATCGGATTTCAACATGTATAAAGATCTTGTTGCTCCAGAAGGGGTAATTGCATTCCACGATATTAATTCTCGACCTGAGAGTTGGGGAAGGGGATTTGATGTAGGACTGTTTTGGGATGAATTGAAATTAAATCATGGTAGTACGAAAGAAATTATTGATCCTAAAGGCTGTAAAGAACCTGCATATCTTAATCAAGACCATAATAATTTATCGTATGGTATCGGAAAGATTTCAATTTAAAATTTTTTAGAAGTTTAGAAGGAAAGGAGGTAACTAACCTTAATGGGACATAATACAATTTCTAAATCAAACGTGCAAGATGTGTTAGGGCTAACATCCATGCAGGAGGGCATGCTTTACCATTATCTTCAAAACCCAGAATCAGATCAGTATTTTGAACAATTTAGTTATTCACTGAAAGGTTCTTTTAATATGTCCGCGTGTTTAAGTGCTTGGAAATGGACCATACAACAAAATGAAATGCTCAGGACTATTTTTCGTTGGGAGAAAATTAACAATCCTGTTCAAGTTATCTTAAAAGATCGCTTAATATCTTTTGTGTTTCATGATCTTGTCTCATTCCAAGAGCAGGAAAAAGCTTTAATAGCAGATCAACTTCTTGAAAAGGATAGAATGGAACGATTTGATTTGGGAGAAGGCCCATTGTTTAGAATTATGATATTAAAGCTGACGGAATATAGCCACTCCATTGTCGTCAGTAACCACCATATACTGTTTGATGGGTGGAGCAATGGTATATTAATGGAAGAATTTTTACAAGCATACTCTTCATTCCACGCTGGTGAGACGCCAATGGAAGTTGCTAAGCCTCCATTTAAGGAATATGTGAAATGGCTTTATAATCAGGATAAATCAGTTGGAGTAGAGTTTTGGGAAGAATATTTGAAGGGGTATAAGTATAAACCCTTATACATATCGAACTTTATTAAGGAAACTGATGTTAAAGGTACCGCAAATGAAAATTATATTATCCCTCAGGCAACTATGAACGATATTCGAAAAGTTGCTAAGGATGAGGGGGTAAGTATAGGGACAATCTTTAGTGCTGCATGGGGAATTTTATTACAAAAATATATAGATCATGATGATATTGTGTTTGGTACTACAGTTTCTGGGCGTTCAAGTAATTTACCAGGGATAGAACGGATGGTAGGTCTCTTAATGAACACAGTTCCTGTGAGAATACGCTTAGACAGATCAACAAAAGTAATAGACTTATTATTGGATGTACATCATTCAACTAAAAGCCGTCAACCATACGAGACGGTCCCGTTAGTAGATATTCAAACTGTTACCAATCAAAATCCAACTATGGTTTTGTTTGATACACTTTTAGTAATTGAAAACTACCCTTTGAATGTGTCTGTTAACAACGGGCTTAAGCTCGAATCATATAAAGGTCATAGCAGAACAAATTATCCTCTAGTGCTCGCTATAAACAATTTTGAGGAAACAGAGCTGAATTTTGTTTATCAACAAAAAAACTTTAACAAAACAACAATGGAGTTACTTAAAGAACGCTATGTTGGAATACTTAAAAGATTAATTGTGGACAGAGATCAACTAATTGATGAAAATTTTAATCTGACGAATATTGAAGAGAATATGAACGAACTTTTAGGGATTGAGTTTAATTATTAATTTCATCCGCTAAGTTTTGAAGAGTAACAAATATATAAGTTACATGCCTTATCTAGGAAGTAACTGTCGATATTAAATAACTTCAATTACGTTAATACAGGTTCGGGGGTAAGGGGGGGCATATGGACACACATTTTCAATTAAAATCTCAGATAAACGAAGAATATTGGTTAAAGAAATTATCTGGTAATCTGCCACGGGATGTATTTCCAAAGAATGAATATAAGGGACATGAAAAAAGAGTAGTTAATAGAGAGATTATTGAAGTTCCAATTTCCACTGAAACTACAAATGAATTTAATAGAATTTCCAATGGGTCTAAATTAGGTCGTTTAATTTTGTTTTTAACTACCGTGTCAGGGTTACTTTATCGCTATTCTGGTGGTGGAGAAATCTTACTTGGTACTACGAAGTTGTTGAATGACAAGCATGATAATGAAGATGGTCTTCTTTTTCTTAAGTGTCAAGCTCAGGGAGATAAAACATGGAAAGAACTTAACGAAGCAATGAAAAAGGAAGTCTCCCTTACCTTTAATCATAAGGATATCCAGATCAATAAAATTATAAATACTATCGAAAATTCACTAGGAAGAGAATCAAATGAACTTTGGCAAATTGCATGTATAGACGATAGGTTGCAGATTGTTGATAAGGAGTTAGAGCGTTTTAACTTAGTTATCAAATTAGTAGATCAGGAAGGGAATTTGAAGCTGCGGTTTGAATACAATCCGTTCGTTTATTCTCAATCAATAGTCAAATCCTTCAGTGAAAATCTTCTATACTGTCTTGATGAGTTTCATAAGAATATACCATTTAAACTTGCTGAAGAAAAAATGGATCTACTTGCTCCAAATGAACGAAATTTTCTTTTGACTGAGTTAAATCAAACAAACATAGACCTAACAAATGTCTCGTTGCTACATCAACTTCTTGAGGAACAAGCTAAAAAAACACCAGACAAGATAGCTGTAGTAGAAAATGAAAAAAAAATCAGTTATAGAGTGCTAAATGAAAAAGCGAATCAACTTGCCAGAACTCTAAAAAGTGTTGGCGTTGGATCTGAGTGTGTAATTGGGGTGATAGTTCAACCAACTGTTGAAGTCATTATTGCAATTTCAGCAATATTAAAAGCAGGAGCTGCCTACTGTCCAATAGATCCAGAATTTCCAAAAGATAGAGTATTACAAATTTTTACTGAAAGTGGAATAGATGTATTACTCTCCCCTAAAGAATATCTGTCTTTATTCACCTTTGAGGGTAATATGATAAATATTTCAGACCCTGATGTTTATATAGGTGATAACACAAATTTGATACCCTCTTCCCTTCCAAATAATCTGGCTTATGTAATATATACTTCTGGTTCAACAGGTAAACCAAAAGGGGTTATGATTGAGCACAGAAACATTGTTAATCAAGTATTAGGCTTAACGCAACTTTACTCGTTTGATGATACTCAAAACCACATATTAATGGCACCATTTACATTTGACCCTTCTATACAGCAGGTTTTCTTACCATTGTCTACAGGTGGAACACTTCATTTAGTACCAAATAGAGTGAAAACCGATCCTAAGAGCTTTTGGGAATTAATACAAACCTCTGAAATCAATGTTATTAACACAGTACCATCACTTATGGAATTATTACTGGAGCAAAATGATTCAGTGAAACATCAGATTCAATACCTAATTCTTGCCGGAGAAGTATTTACTTTCGATTTGGCTAAAAGGTTAGAACAAAAGCTGAAAATTGAGAAGTTAATTAATATATACGGACCAACTGAGGCTACTATTAATACAACACTTTATGAATTTGATTCTAAAAGTTGTAATAATCAAGTGGTGCCTATTGGGAAGCCGCTACTAAACTATCAGGTTTATGTATTAGATTCACAACATCGTTTATTGCCATTTGGAGTCATGGGAGAGTTATTTATAGGTGGAACTGGTCTAGCTCGTGGTTACATGCATAATCGTGAATTGACGGAAACGACTTTTGTGACTAATGCTATTAGTAATAAGAGTGAAAAATTGTATAAAACTGGAGATTTGGTAAGGTGGCTACCAAATGGAAATCTAGAATTTGTTGGCAGGAAAGATCAACAAATAAAAATACGAGGGATGCGGATTGAGTTAGGTGAAGTGGAAGTTGTTTTATCTAATAGTCCTTGGATTAAAGAAGTAGTGGTCACTAAACATGAAATTGAAAATAATACTGAATTAGTGGCATTTTATACTTTAAATAAGGTTGGAGATTATAAAGGGGAAAAAGTTGATGCTAAGGTACTCAAAGACTACTTGAAAAAACACTTGCCAGGCTATATGATTCCGTCTCATTTTGTTTATCTTGACGCGATGCCAGTTACCTCTAATGGTAAAATCAATAAAAACGCTTTGCCTAAAGACAAAATTGGTGAAAAAGTTAATCGGGATATGGTCTCTCCACGTAATGGTGTAGAAACTACCTTAGTGGAAATATGGGCAAAAGTATTAGGTGTAAAAGACGTTAGTGTAAACGATAGTTTTTTTGATGCAGGAGGTAATTCACTTACCATTTTACGCCTCCAAAGTACAATCAATAAAGCTTTTGATTTAAATCTATCAATACCTGATTTATTCACTTATCATTCTGTTACTCTACAAGCATCTTTCATTCAAAATCATAGGAAAATAGTCAATTCACAAAAAAAGAAATCAAACACTGACCACATAAATGTTATGCGAGATAGTGATGTAGCAGTTATTGGCATGTCCTGTCGCTTTCCATTAGCAGATGGGTGTGATGAATTCTGGGACAATCTTTCTCAAAATGTAGATACTATCCGTAGCATTCCAGAAAAAAGGATTCGTGATGTTGTAGGTAAAGAAGCAGTTGCGAAAGAAAATCAAGTAAAGTTTCCGCAAGCAGCATACTTAGAAAAAATTGACGGTTTCGATTCACAATTCTTTGGTATATCACCTAATGAAGCAAGAATGATGGATCCTCAGCAACGTTTGTTTTTACAAGTAGTCATGGATTCTATTTTAGATGCTGGTTATTCAGAGAGTGATCTATACGAATCAAAAACTGGTGTTTTTGTAGGTGCGGGTAAACCGAAATACAATGAATTAGTTCCAGAAGGAGAGCCCTCTGCCATACCTGGAAATTTATATTCAGTAATTGCTGGAAGGATCTCATATGTTCTTAACTTACATGGCCCATCAGAAGTGATTGATACAGCATGTTCATCTTCTCTAATGGCCATACATCATGCTGTGAGAGAAATTAATTCTGGGAATTGTGAACTTGCTATTGCTGGTGGAGTAAATCTATATATGTCAGCCGTGGAACAAACAGTATACGAAATGGGAATTGCCTCTCCTGATGGTCGTTCTAAATCCTTTGACGCTAGTGCTGATGGTACAGGGGGAGGAGAAGGAATCGGCTCTGTATTGCTAAAATCTCTTGAAAAGGCAATTGCTGATGGAGACCATATATATGCCGTAATTAAGGGTACAGCAGCAAACTCGGATGGACGTACAAATGGAATTACTGCTCCTAGTGCTATTTCTCAGACTAATGTAATAGAAGAAGCATGGAGACATGCTGGAATTGACCCAAGTACAGTTTCTTATATAGAAACTCATGGGACAGGTACAAGACTAGGCGACCCAATAGAATTTGAGGGTATTTCAAATGCATTTAAAAGATATACGGAACGCAAACAGTTTTGTGCTATAGGATCTGTAAAAACCAATATTGGACATCTAGATTCAGCTGCTGGAATCGCAGGGTTTATTAAGACTGTTCTCTCACTTTCAAAGAAACAAATCCCTGCATCGCTACATTTTGACAACCCTAACCCACATATTGATTTTATTAACTCTCCAATCTATTTAAATGGAGCGCTGAGGGAGTGGCAACCAGAGAGTGGTATTAGAAGAGCTGGTGTAAGTTCTTTCGGATTGAGTGGTACGAATTGTCACGTGGTACTCGAAGAATACCACACTAAAACAGAAGCCCCTTCAATGAAGGAAGAATATCTTTTTGTGTTATCAGCTAAATCCCATGAAGGACTACTAAACTACGTTGAAAAATATATAAAATTTCTTGGGAAAACCAATAATGATTTAAATGATATTTGCTATTGCACAAATATCAGTCGTGGAGAATATTTACACCGATTAGCCATTGTTGCCAACTCTTTGGAAAATCTTAGAGGAAAATTAGGTATTTGGTTGAAAATGAATGACTCAGTAGTTGATTCTAGTAAGTTGCATAATCAAAGAATATATTTTAATCGCATAGGTGAGGATGGAGTTAACACAATTCATTATTCTACGCAGTCTAATGATTCATTTGCTGCAATAATAAAATCATTTATAGCAGGTGACCTAGTAGATTGGAAAAAGCTCTATGCAGATCAAAAATATAGACGTATATCTCTTCCAACTTATCCTTTTGAAGAGAAAAGATTCTGGATTGAAAATTCAACCGTGGTAACAAAAAATAAGTTAACTCCTAAGGAAGCAAAAGGGGAACTTAGTAACTTTTGGAGTATTACCGAATCTGTTTTTGCACTGGGTGAAAATATATTGGTTGAAAGCGGATTTAAACAACCGGAAGGTTATAAAAAATCTGTTGAACAATTTGCTGCAAACTTAATATTTCATTTTTTTCAAAAGTTTGGGATGTTAATAAATACGGATCGTACATACACCCAAGAAGAAATAATGAGTGCAATTGGAGTGATTCCTCAATATGAACGACTTTTCAACTACTTGTTAAATTACTTACAAGAATATGGTTATATTCAAGTTCAACATGAAGCAATCGTGCTGAATGAAAATGTGGATCACTTAAATGGAGAAATTTCTGAATTCAAATATTTGAATGAATATCCTGAATTCTCCGGAACCTTTAAAATTCTAAAATATTGTTTAGATAACTATCCCGACGTTTTAACAGGAAAAAAATCACCTCTAAGCGTACTTTTTCCTGATGGAACTTCGAATTTCTTGAAAAGCTTTCTTAATAAAGGGAGAACATGGGGAGATTTGTACGAGAGTATGGCCATTAATGCTATAAAACAACATATCTTTGCAAATCAAGGAAAACCATTAAAAATATTGGAGGTTGGTGCAGGATCTGGAACTATTGGTAGAGTTTTATTTTCTGAGATTTCAGGCCAAGATGTTGAGTACTACTATACAGATATTGGCCGTTCCATATTACTAGATGCTCAAAAACAATTTAATCAATATCCATTTGTAAAATACAAAGAGTTTAATATTGAAGAAGATCCTTTTTCACAAGGTTTTGTTCCTGACGAATTTGACATCATTATAGGATTAAATGTAATACATGCTACTCGAAATATACGAACAACTCTCTCTCAGTTAAAGAAAGTCATATCACATGATGGAGCACTATTTATTATTGAGAAGGTTCACAATGAGCCTGCTGAAAATTTAGTTTGGGGTATGACAGAAGGTTGGTGGCTTTTTGAAGATACTGATTTACGCACGCATTTACCTTTAATTCCTGTTAATCAGTGGGAGTCAGTTTTAAACGAACATTTCCAAGAAGTTAAGAGTTTTCCTTTAAAGAAGAACAACCAAGTTACAGCTGAGACATCTTTGATTGTAGGGAGAATGGATAAAAAGAGTGTCGTAAAATCTCCTCAGGATTTGATGTACAAAGTGAGTTGGGTAGAGAAAGATTTAATATATAACAACAGTGTTATCTCCAATGGATCTTGGTTGATTTTCAACGATCACTTGGGAGTTGGTGATGAACTAAATAATAGACTTAGCCGCTCTAACAATACTGTAATAATTGTAGAGGAAGGCATTGAGTATAAAAGAATTAATAAAAATCATTACTTGATAAATCCGAATTCGTACGAAGATTACAAACAACTGCTACTTGACTTAGAAAATAACAATATTAGCATTTGTGGAATTATTCACCTGTGGACTTGTATAAATGAGAGTCAAATAGTAAACACGGAAACTGTAGATCGTTGTTTGCAGCTGGGCGTCTATAGTCTCTATTATTTGACCAAAGCTATTTTGCACCAAGAAATAAAAGATATTCTAAATATACGTATAGTATCGAACCTTGCATATAAAATTTCAAATGAAAGCATTATATCTCCAGAAAAAGCACCTATCTTTGGTTTGGCGAAGGTAATATCTCAGGAGCATCCAAAAATTCAATGCTTCGGTCTAGATATTGACACAAATGAATATTCTTCTGAGCAGATAGCTACAACAATTTTAAATGAAATAAATGAAAATAAAACAGATTACTTGGTTGGGATTCGTGATCAACGGTTTGTTCAAGAAATGATTCAATTCAAACCTAATCAATCACCTCGTCAAGACATTTCTATACAGAAGAATGGGGTTTATATTGTCGTCGGAGGTGCTGGAGGATTAGGATTGGAGGTAAGTAAATATCTTGCACAAAAATGTCCTATTAAGCTAGTGATTATTAACAGAACAGAATTACCTAACAGATCAGAGTGGGCCAAACTAATAATTCAACATACTCATAATAAATCTAAGGAATCAGTAACACACAAGCTAAAAGCTTTTTTAGACATAGAAAGTAATGGTTCAGAAATAAATTATTATCAAGGGGATGTCAGTGATTTTAATCGAATGAACTTCATTTTTGATGATGTGCGAGACAAATATGGACAAATTAATGGAGTCATTCATTGTGCCGCAGCCTCTGGAGAGACAAGTAAACCCCTAGCGAATCAATCGATTGACGATTTTAGGAAAGTCCTTTTGCCTAAGATTCATGGGACAATAGTTATGGACAGACTATTAGAGGAAGAACAGTTAGACTTTTTTGTTTTATATTCTTCAGTCGCATCCCTTTGGGGAGGAGCTGGGGGAGGCGACTATGCTGCTGCGAATGTGTTTATGGATGTATTTAGTGCTTATCGCAACATGCAAGGGAAAAACACATTATCAATAAATTGGTATGCGTGGGAAGGATTGACAGGTCCTGGATGCATGGCTTACATGTCTCCAGCTGAAGCATTAGAAGCATTTGACATGAGTTTAACACATGAAATGGATCAAATTGCAATTGGAAAGTTTAATAGGGACCTCTTAGCTGAGTGGGCTCCTATGATGAAAATTCAAATTGCAGATGACATTTTACAAACTGAAATCATTGAGACAAAGATGCCTGATCAGGATATTAATCACTTAAGAGGATTCTCTAAAGTAGATGTGATTTTAAAAGGGAAAAAACTTGAAAACGTATCTGATTTAGAAAGAAAAATAGCTCAAGTTTGGGCAGAAGTATTAGGATATGAAGAAATCAATGTATATGATAATTTCTTTGAGATTGGCGGAGACTCACTACTTATTTTAAAAGTGCTAAATTTGCTTAATGATCGAGTTGATGCAGAGTTGGAGGCTGGTGATTTGTTCTCGTATGGAACGATTGATAAATTAGCAGCATTCATTGAATCTAAAAGAAATGAAAATGAACTCACTAATTCAATAGGTATTAGTGAAAATGAGAATGACGATGATTTGAAAAGATTGATTAAAAGTGTAAAGGAGGATGCAATATCTATAGAAGAGGCAATGAAAGGATTTGAAAAACATGAACGATAAGTTTGTTGAACATATACTAAAACTTGTATCAAAGGGTGAAATATCTGAGAAAAATGCATTTACTCTCATCAAACAGTATCAATCTACTTCAAAAAGTTCTTTAACATTAAATTCAGAAAAAAATGAGAAGAACCATAAGGATATTGCAATAATTGGAGTAGCTTGTCGCTTTCCTCAAGCAAACAATAAAGATGAGTATTGGACAAACTTAGTTAACGGTTATGACGCAATTAGAGAATTTCCTGAGTCACGTATGAAACGTGTTCGACAGTATTTATCTAAAAAGCGAGAAGGAACTTATATATCGGCAGGATATCTTAATGATGTGGAAACTTTCGATGCTGAGTTTTTCAACATACTACCTGGCGAAGCAAAATATATGGATCCCCAACAACGAATTTTTATGGAAACTGGATATGAAGCTATTGAAGATGCAGGCTATGGAGGAGAACGTATCAAAGGCTCAAGGGTAGGCATATATACTGGATTTAGCGAAGCAAGGTACAGGGAATTAATTGAAGACAATTCACCAGCAGCTTTCGTAGGGAACTTTCCACCTATCATTGCAAGCCGTCTTTCATATGCTCTTAATCTTTCTGGTCCAGCTTTAAGCGTTGCAACTGCTTGTTCTTCATCATTGGTAGCACTACATTTGGCGTGTAAAGGAATCTTCTCAGGTGATTGTGAAATGGCGCTCGTTGGGGGAGTGGCAATTGGTTCTTTACCTGGAGAATTAGAAGAGGGCAACCTTGGCATAAGTTCTTTAGACGGTAAATCACGCAGCTTTGATGCTAAAGCTAATGGTACCGGATGGGGAGAGGGATGTGGGGCTGTTCTCATCAAACCACTTAAACAAGCTATAAAAGACAACGATTGTATTTATTCAATAATTAAGGGTAGTGCGGTAAACCAAGATGGAACCTCAAACGGAATTGCTTCTCCTAATGCGCTGGCTCAAGAAGAGGTTCTTTTAGCAGCGTGGAAGGACGCAGGAGTCGATCCTAAGAGTATTTCTTATATAGAAGCTCATGGTACAGGGACCAAGATAGGTGATCCAATTGAAGTGAAAGGCATTACTAATGCCTTTCGCAAGCATACTAATCATAAACAGTTTTGTGGTCTTGGGTCAGTTAAGAGCAATATTGGACACCTTGATTCAGCTTCAGGTATGGCGGGCTTAATCAAAACTATCCTAGCTCTTAAGAACAAACAGATTCCACCAACGTTACACTTTACCAATCCTAACCCTTTAATGAATTTATACCAATCTCCTGTCTATATAAATACAGAACTAGCAAAGTGGAAAAGGTCAGGTGATTTACCACTGAGGGCAGGTGTAAGTTCTTTTGGTCTTAGTGGAACCAATTGTCATGTGGTTTTGGAAGAATACCGAGACAATCGATTAATTGATTCCGTATCAACATCAACACAGGGAAGAGTTTTTACAATCTCCGCTAAAACTAAAAATGCTCTCCATCGTTTGATTAGGAAATATATAGAATTTTTGAAAGGGAACAATAAATATCAAATAGATGATATTTGTTACGTTCTTAATACAGGTAGGGAACATTTTAGGCATCGATTAGCTATACCTGTCTATAACCTAGATGAACTATTAAAAAAACTTCAATTAACATATGATTTCTTTAACAATCAAAACGGTGCACGCTTAGAGGAACAAGGAATCTTTTCTTCACTATTTAATGTGGATGGTGAGGTCCCGGGTGAATTGGATAGGAGTCATTATCACGGTCATACGTCTTTAAAAAGTCTGGAGAAACTAGCTCAGAACTATGTTGAAGGCCAAAAAATCAGCTGGTCTGCTCAGTATCAAACAGGAACATTTGTTAAAATCCCTCTTCCTACTTATTCTTGGGAAAAAAAGCATTTTTGGATTGAACCATCTGCTCAAAGAACCAATACTCTTTTATTAAAGGACAGACAAGAGTCTAACGATAACGCAAACAACTTTTCCTCTTCTATGGATAATCTAAATGATACTGAATTGCGTATTGGATACATATGGAGTGATGTGTTGGGTCTTGAAGAAATAGATGTTTATGCTGATTTCTTTCAACTGGGTGGAGATTCATTACTAGCGACAGACCTTATTACTCGAATAGAAAAGGAATTCAATGCAAAAATAACGCTTACCGAATTCTTTGAAAAACCTTCTATACGAGAACTCTCAGTCTTACTTGGAGAAATGAAAAATATCCAGAGGGGCGAGATCATATCAGTTGAAGCTAAAGATTTTTATCCTGTATCTAACGCGCAGCGTCGGCAATTTATTTTAAATCAAATGTCAAAAGATAACCTAAGCTATAATATGCCTGGTTCAGCGACTATCTCTGGAAAAATTGACTTGAAACGATTTGAAAGAGTTTTCAATATGCTTGTTGAACGTCATGAATCATTTAGGACTGTTTTTGACATTGTTAATGGGGAAATTGTTCAGACAGTACTTCCTATGAAGAAGTTTGAAATTGAATATTGCGGAACCGGCATATCAAATATAAACGATTCATTTAAAAAATTTATTCGTCCGTTTAAGTTAGATGAGGGCCCACTTTTACGAGTTAGACTCGAAAAGATAATTGAGGATCCTATCTCTGATAACAAGCACTTGTTTATGTTTGATATGCATCACATTATTTCAGATGGTGTTTCAATGGAAGTTCTCTTAAAAGAGTTCGCCGCCCTCTATGCTGGGGAGCAACTAACTCCATTAATAATTCAATACAAAGATTTTGCTAATTGGCAGAACCAATTATTGAACAGTGAAGTCATGCAAAATCAAGAAGTATTTTGGCGTGAAGTATTAAGACAAGAAAAAGAAACAGATCTTCAGGTACTAGATATTCCTGCGGATTATCCACGCCCACCAAAAATGACTTTTGAAGGAGGTGTTCACTCTTTAAGTATTGAAAAGGAAATAGTACATCAGCTTAAGGCAATTGGTCAAAAGCAAGGAGCTACGTTGTATATGACACTTTTAGCTATCTATAATATATTTCTTCATAAATATACTGGAAAAGAGGATATTATCGTTGGTTCTCTTGTTGCTGGCAGGCGAAATTCAGGAACAGCGAATACTATTGGTCTTTTTACTAATTATTTGCCTATGAGAAATTTTCCAGATGGTAGAAAGAAGTTTATAGATTTCTTAAATGAAGTCTCACAGCGGACCGTAAAAGCTTTTGATAATCAAGAATTTCCATTTGAAAAAATGGTTGAAATTTTTGATAAAAAAAGAGATATTTCACGAAACCCGATATTTGACAGCATGATAATTTTGCACAATCAAGGGTTTCAAAATAATCAAATGCAAATACAAAATTTGAATTTAGAGATGATCGATTGGGAAAGTGAAAGCTCAACAATGGATTTGAAATTTGATATTTTTCAGCGGCCGAATGGTGAACTGAACCTTAAAATTGAATATTATTCTCAGTTGTTTAAAAAACAGACGATTATTAAAATGGCAAATCATTTTGTTTCACTTATCAAACTCATTGTAAGTGAACCAAATAAGAAGATCGATGAATATAATTTTTTCACACCGAAAGATGTGGAAGAACTTGAGAAAAGGAAAAAAATTACTCAAAGTTATTCTGTTTTATCCAAATCTATTACAGCTCTAAACGAAAATCTGTATCCCCTATCTGCATTTCAAAACTACATTTGGAATAACAGAGATAGAGTAAATAATTGTATTATCCAAGCAAAAGTACAAGGCAAGATAGAACAAGTCAAGCTCATTAAAGCCTTAAAAGAAATGCAATCCTTAGATAGTTCTCTAAGAACAAATTTTGAAAAAAAATCTTCATTTTTATACCAAAAAATACATGAACAACTTCCAATAGACTATGTTTTTTTAGCTTTAAAAGACATGAATATGGGAATTGAATTGTCTGAAATAATAGCTTCTGAATATAGCAATCCCTTTAATATTTATCAAGGATCTTTATACCGAGTACGATTAGTATACATTGGAGGTGATATCTATCATTTAATAATTACTATTGATCCGTTGATTTCAGAGTTACTGGAAATGAACAATTTCTTGTCACATTTGTTTAACATCTATTCTTTATTAACAACAGGTGAGGTTGTTAATTATAAAAGTTACAAAACATTGTCGATTCCCGAATCAGCAGTTAGACAAGATAAGATGGTTAAAGAAGAAACTTTTGAATACCGAAATGATTATTGGAATAAAACATTATTAAAACCTTATCCGCAGGTTAACTTTCCAATTAAACAGACAACAGAGACAAATAGTAATCAAATTAATAGTTCTTATCATTTTTCTCTGAAAGATGAAGAGGTAAGATACCTGTTGAAATTCGCTGAGAATAATAATTCAAGTCTGGTAGAAGTTATTATGGCATGCTATTTTCTTCTATTAAAACAAGTAACTAATTCTAAAGAAATAATAGTAAGTATCATAGATCTTCCGATTAAAGAGAATAGTAAGCAGTTAGTGCCTCTGAGCGTCAATTACCCAATTCCTTTAAGGATTTCAATGGAAGATATGACATCTTTTAATCATTTATTAAACGCTGTTAAAAACAGTTTTCGGGAACTTAGTCAAATGAGCATGTATCCTTTCAATCATTTATTTAATCAAAGTATACTCGAAGATGACGAATTACATTCCTCTATATATAGTGTGCTTTTTGCAGAGGAAGACTGGACATCCAATTTACCTGAGCTTGATATTCTTGACATTCATCACTACCGTGCTAAAAATTCACTTTTAAAATTATCATTGGTGAGAGAAAACAGTGGTAGGGGCTGTGTATTTTCTTGGGATTCAAACTTATTAGAAACGACCTATGTGAATTCTTTGATAGAGAGGTTTAAGAAAATTATTCAGACAGTTGTGAAAAGTGCGTCCAACTATAAGGAGGAATTATAAATGCAATTGAGATCAGATATTAAATTTTACGAAAACCGATTTTTAATGTTCGTTTTGGATCAAATGGCATATGAATATGAACAGAATGGTTCAACAGAAGTTATACGTATGACCTTGGGAAAATCAGAATTACCTTTACATGAAGAAATTATTGAATCAATGAAAGATGCTTTGGATACATTTGAAAAGAGTTCACTTGTCTTTCCACAAGGTCTGCCTGAACTGAGAGAAGCCTTAGTCCAGGATTATAAGCAAGCTTATGATTTAGATATCAACCCTAACAACGTAGTAATAAATGTAGGAACCAGTGCTCTTTTTAGAAACTTATTTTACTTGCTGGCCAAAGAAGGAGATGAAATTCTTCTCCCTCATCCATACTACTCCCTTTATAACTTTTGTGCTCAATTGGTAGGAGCTAAGGTACGTTATTACAATATTAATACTGATACTTTGAGGTTGGATTTAGATTCTTTTAAAGAGAATTTCAATGAAAAAACAAAAATTGTTGTCATTAATTCTCCAGGAAATCCACTAGGAAATATTTTGACTGAAGAGGAACTATACGCTATTGACGAAATTATTGATGGCAAAGCCGTTGTTATCAACGACGAAATTTATGCGAATGTTTGTTTCGATAAGAGAAGTACTTCTGTATTAGAACTGCAAAACACAAAATCCACATTTATAACGACGAATGCTTTTTCAAAAGGATATCGTATGTATAGTCGACGAGTAGGTTATTGTATTGTACCTGAGGAGCTAGTTACACCCCTGACTGTAATTCAACATCACACTTTATTAACTGCGGATCCAGTTGTGCAATTTGGAGCTATAGAGGCTTTACGCCATCAAGAAGAAATTGACAAACTTGTAGAACTCTATCGTGACAGACGTGACTATACAATAGAACAATTTAATAACGTCCCACTTGTCCGTGCACTGCCAGCAGAGGGAAGTTTCTATTTTACATTAGACTGCGAAAAGTACATGGATGAAAATGGGATTTCGTCGAGTCTAGAACTAGCAGAACAAATAATGAAATCAAAACAAGTTGCTACCGTTCCAGGTTCTGACTTTGGTCTTCCAAAAATGTTACGTCTTTCATATTCCAATACCCGATATAAGGAAGGTATTGATAGAATGGTAGATTTTTTCACTTCTAAATCACCATCTCTTCTCGTGTCTGCATCAACTGATTCAGTAAACGAATAAATGAAAATTCTGCATTAAATATATCTGCTTCCATGATTGGTCTATTATGCTTTGAAAAATTAGTAAAGTAGGTATTGCGAATGGAACTAGACTTTCAAGCATTTGAAATTTTGTCCCAAGATGATCAAGAGTTAATAGATGAGATAAATAGAACTGAAATAAAATATGAACAATTTACTACGTTACCTGAGTTATTTTCAAAACAGGCTGCAACTACTCCTGAGAGAATTGCAGTAAAAGAATTATCAAATACTTTAAGTTATTCTGAACTAGACAACAAGTCAAATCTTATTGCACGAGTCTTACACTCAGCTGGAATAAATGGAAATGAATTAGTTGGTATTATGCTTGATAGAAGTATTGATTTTTTACCCTATGTCTTTGGGATTTTAAAAGCAGGTGGTGCATATGTACCAATTGATCCTGGATACCCTAAAAAGCGTATTAGATATATGTTGCATGATAGCGCCTGTCGCGTTCTAGTGACAGATACTCCTAAATTAAAAACAATGCTGAACGATTTACCAGAAAGTATTAGAGTAATTGTTTGTATTGATGAATTAGATTCTATCGATTCAATACCTGAAAATTTGACAATTTTTCAGCGATCAGATCTTGATTGCCAGAGTAGTGAACCATGGAAAAGCCCAACTAAAGAAAATGACATTGCATATGTTGTATATACATCTGGTTCTACCGGTGATCCTAAAGGGGTAGTCATCACTCATAAGGCAATACTGAATACACTCTTTTGGTTGCAAGATACTTTTCCACTAAATGAACATGATGTTATTGCTCAGAAAACATCAATTAGTTTTACTGATTCTGTATGGGAGTTTTTCTGGCCCATGATTCAGGGAGCTAAACTTTCCATCTTTAGTCCTGATACGGTGAGAGATCCAAATAAACTATTAAGGCAGTTGTGTGATGATGAAATTACGATAACACAATTTGTACCTGCTCAAATGAGTATTTTTTTAGAGGCAGTGAGAACAGAGAGAAAGAATGATCCACTTCCAAGATTGAAATGGGTTTTTAACGGTGGAGAGGCTTTACTCGTAAATACAGTTAGAGATTGGTACAGCATTTTTACAAATGCTAAAATTGCAAACATTTATGGCATGACTGAATCAGCCATTTATGCAACAAATTATATCATTGATGAGAAACCGGCCGAACAAGAGTTAAGTATTCCACTTGGTAAGCCTATTGCTAATACACAAATATATATACTCAATGAAAGTGGAAAAATATGTCCGCCAGGGGTTAAAGGCGAAATTTGCATTGGTGGTATAGGATTGACAACTGGTTATTGGAATAAAAAAGAACTTACAGACAAGGCTTTTATTACTCAACCTACTACAGGTAAAAGACTATATTGCACTGGTGATTTAGGCTTATTACGCACTGACGGGATCATAGAATATTTAGGCCGGAAAGATGATCAAGTTCAAGTAAGAGGATATAGGGTTGAACTAAAAGAAGTTGAGAGAGCGGTATCCAGTTATCATTTAATTAAAGAAACTGCAGTTATCGCTCAGAAAGATGCTTATGAAGTAACTAATCTTCTATGCTATTTTATTTCTTCAGAAAAAGGACTTGAAATAGACGAGTTAATAGATCATTTAAAAGAAATTTTACCAAACTATATGATTCCTGGATTGTTCATGGAATTGATTGAGATGCCCTTGACTCCAAATGGAAAGATCGATCGCAAAAATCTTCCAAAACCTTCAGTAAGAACAAAGCGGTCAACAAATTATGTTGCACCTCGAAATGAAAAGGAACAAGGATTAGCGAGAATTTGGGGAGAGATTCTAAATATTCCTGAAAATGAAATTGGAATCCATGATAGTTTTTTTGAAAGTGGAGGAAACTCCATTTCAATTATACGATTACAACGGAAAATGAAAGCTATGGGTTGTGAAGTGACTGTAGCAGAACTCTTTTCATATCCTACTATAGCTACGTACATGAACCAATTTGAAAATCAAAACAGAAATCAGGATAAATTGGATGGAGATTTAATGAGTTTGCTTGATCAAATTGAGGACGGCTCTATAGATATAGCCCAATCTATGAAGGCTTTAAATGACTTAAGGGGGGGAAATTAGTGAAATTATTACAAAATTATATTCTTTCTCAGGCAGCTGCTAAAAACCTATCAAAAGAAGAGGCAGTACCTCTTTTAAAAGAACTATTTGAAAATCAATCAAAGACAGTTAAAACGGATGATATTGCTATTGTTGGTATGTCCTGCCGCTTTCCAGAAGCGGATAATTTAGATCAGTTCTGGATGAATATGGTTAATGGAGTAGATTCGGTTAGAGAATTTCCTGAAAGTCGTAAAGCGGATGTCGACATGCCTATTAGGGATTACTTTAAGAGCAAACGCAATGCTCCTGAAATAAATTATAGAAAGGGAGCTTATTTAGATCGAATTGATCTTTTTGATGCTGAATATTTCAATATAACACCAGCGGAAGCACGTTGTATGGATCCTCTTCAGCGAATATTTCTTGAAGTAACCTGGGAAGCTTTAGAGGACGCCGGGTACGCTGAAAAAGAGCTTTATGGATCTCGAACAGGAGTTTATGTGGGTGATACTGATGCAGATTATATACAATTGATGCAGACTATGGAGCCATATGCACTTCCAGGGAACACAATTTCAGTTATAGCAAGCAGAGTTGCATACCTTCTAAATTTGGCTAGTGGAAGTCATCTAATAGATACCGCTTGTTCAGCTTCTCTTGCTGCTGTCCACCACGCAGTTAGAGGGTTAATGACTGGAGATTGTGAAATGGCTGTAGCTGGGGGATTAAACCTTACTTTGTTTCCTATAGATGAGGGTCTAACAGACATTGGAATTGCTTCACCTGATTCTATAGCTCGAACTTTTGATTCAAGTGCAAACGGTACAGTTTGGGGAGAAGGATTTGGTGTAATTGTTCTCAAAACCTTGGAAAAAGCCAAAAAAGATAATGATCATATCTACGCGGTAATCAAGGGGAGTTCAATGAATTCTGATGGGAAATCAAATGGGATAACTGCACCAAGTGCATTAGCACAAACGGAGCTGATTAAAGAGGCTTGGCGTAATGCAGGAATTTCTCCCAAAACAGTATCATACATTGAAGCACATGGAACAGGCACTAGATTAGGAGATCCTATTGAAATAGAAGGGATTACAAATGCATTTCGTAGCTTTACTGACGAAAAGCAGTTTTGTGCATTAGGAGCAGTAAAAACAAATTTGGGTCATCTTGATACTGCTGCAGGAATCGCTGGCCTAATCAAAACGGTATTGTTATTGAAAAATAAGGAAATACCAGCTACTTTGCATTTTAATGATCCAAATCCTCATATTAATTTCATGGAATCTCCGGTATATGTTAATACAGAACTGATACCTTGGGAAACAAAAGAAGGAACTTTGCGGCGAGCAGGAGTAAGCGCTTTTGGTCTGGCAGGGACGAATTGCCACGTAATATTGGAAGAATATGAAGAGAGTTCGGAAGTAAAGATAGCAGAACAATCCGAACAAGAAAGATATATTTTCACTTTGTCTGCAAAAAGCCAAGAATCCTTTAAAAAGCTCATAAAACGGTATCTCGCATACCTTCCTAACACCAAAAATGCACTAACTGATATTTGTTATACGAGTAATATTGGTAGAGGTCATTATGCATACAGATTAGCAATACCTGTTTCAAGTGTCAGTGAACTGCAAGAATGCCTAGAGCAATTTAGCAAGTTTAGTGAAGAAAAACTAAGTTCTTCAATTGAAGATAGTGTTTATTACAATTATTTATCTAAAAGAATAGAAAGAAGCTTTGAGATTGATAAAACGACAGAACATAAGACCATTTTACAAGAGTACATTGCTGGAAGCGAAATAAATTGGGAAGCGATGTATGATCGGAATAATAGGAGGCGAGTTCCTTTACCGGTTTACCCGTTCTCTGGAAAAAGACACTGGATAAACTATACGCCAGAACAAAAACTCCCCCAAGAATCTTCTCAGAAGAATATAGACCAGTGGTTTTATCAACTTAATTGGGTAGAAAAACCTTTAGATAACTTAAAAGAGAAATTCACTAAGAAAAAAAGGTGGTTTATCTTTGCAGATGAAGAAGGTGTGGCTGCTGCATTATGTGACCTAATGAGGAAAGAAGGACACGCGCCTATTCTTATAGAAAAATCAAATTGTTACAAAAAAATTAATTCTGATCACTATCATATTAGACCTAGTGCACAGGAAGATTATTTGGAGTTATTAAACTTATCTAAAGAGGACTCGACAGAGCTTGACGGTATAATACACCTCTGGACGACTACGGAAATTAGGAGCAGTCTTCGAAACCTGAACGATCTTAATAATAGTCAGGATGAGGGTGTGCTTAGTTTATTGCTTCTCCTTAAAGCCTTAAAATCATATGATGTCAGTCAATCTATAGAAATAAAGGTTATCTCTAATTATGTGAATTTAGTTGCTCCTGAGGATTCTTACATATATCCAGAAAAATCAACATTGTGGGGACTTATGAAAGTAGTGGCACAGGAATTTAGCACTTATCGTTGCAGTTGCTTGGACATTGAAACAATTGGACGTGAGGTTTTAGACGTTGCATTTGAAGTATATCAGGAATTAAAGGATGATACTGCTTTTAAAGATCATGTCTCTGCATGGCGAAATGGCAAAAGATATACGCAACAATTAGATAGAATGAAAATTTCCGATTTTCCCAAAAGAGATATAAAAGTGAGAAATGATGGTGTGTATCTTATTGCAGGTGGAGCAGGTCACGTAGGCTTTGAAACATGTCGATATTTAGCAAAACAAGCTAAAGTTAAACTAGTTCTTATAAATCGTTTGCCCCTTCCAGAACGCAATAAATGGGAAGAAACTTTAATACAACATACGGATGATAAAACTGTTAATAGAATTCGGAGCTTGATAGATTTAGAACAAACAGGAGCAGAGGTATATTATTATTCATCAGACATTTCTAATCTTGATGAAATGAAAGAAATTGTAAAAGACATTGAGGTACGACATGGGCAAATACACGGAATAATCAATGCCACAATGGATCTTGATGAATCTTTCCTTGAGCATCAAGAAAAAACAAGGTTTTTACAAACTATGAAATCGAAAATACACGGTACGTGGGTCTTAAATGAAGTTACAAAAGAACAGGAACTAGACTTTTTTCTGCTTTTTTCATCCGTTTCTTCTTTCTTAGGGGGAGAAGGGCTTGGTAGCTATGCGGCTTCTAATGCTTTTATGGATCAATATGCAAAGTATCAAAGTCTTCGTGGACGTGACATTATGGCTATTGATTGGTCTTATCTTGAAATGGGTGCCACTACAGAGCAGCTCGCTGCTACTAATGCTCTATCTAGACCAATATCTTCTGAAGAATATGGGCAGGTCCTAAACAGAATATTTAAATACCATTTGACTCAGCCTGTAATTGCAAATATAAGAAGTCATGATCTTGCACAAGTCCTCACTCTTTTGAATATACGTTTCTCTGCTAGTTTGACTCAAGAATTAAATCAAAGTGAAAGTATGCTATTAGATGCCGAAACAGCTACTAAGATACTCGCATCATTTCATGAATTAAAAAAATTAATAACTTCAAATGATGAAATAAACGATATTCTCAAACGGAATATTGAGTTGGGAGCAAGTTTAGTTTCATTTGAAGAAGATTTGCATAATAGTTTTAAAGCAGAATCAGCATCCTCAAAAGAGATAGGAAATGAACGTTTAAAAATAAAGGTGACTTTAAAGGGTAGCGAAAACGGAAAATATAATGAAACAGAGAATAGGTTGGGCCAAATATGGGCAGAAGTCTTAGGTTATGAGGAAATAAATATACACACTGATTTCTTTGAAAATGGCGATTCTTTAATGTTAATGAGTGTAATAAACCAAATCAAAGATCAATTTGACATAGAAATACCAATTCAAGTCTTCTTCCAAGAACCAACAGTTTTTGGGTTGAGTCAATGGATAGACGAATTAAATGAAAATGATAATAGTGAAGAAGATGAAATTACAATTTTGCCACGCGAATTTGCAGAAAAATAATAACCATAATTAAAATTGGTCAGGAGTGGCATTGATATGTTAATTTGTGGACTTAAATTAACACATGATGGTTGTGTAGCATTGATAAAAGACAATCGTCTTATTTTTAGTTATGAAGTTGAAAAATTTAATAATAACAAACGATATAGTGAAATTCCAGACTTAAACTTCGTTAAGGATGCTCTTTACAGTGAAGGATACATTCCTTCTGATGTAGATCACTATACTATTGACGGCTGGGCCGGTCTAAAAGAAAGTGAAGTTGAAACAAGGTCAAATGGTAAAGAGTATTCTATAGCTGTTGCGCCTTACCGTGAGACTTCATTATCTGCTGATTCACTTAAGACGTTTGAAGGACAAGGATTATTGATTGCAGATAAAAGTTTTAATTATACTAGCTATCTGCATTCTACCACCCATATCTTTAGTGCTTATTCAGCCAGTGAATTTTCAGAAAAAAAAGAACCTTCATATGTGCTCGTTTATGACGGGGGAATGTATCCTAGATTGTATTTTTTTGATCCTAGTAGAAATTTTCTGGAAAATTTAGGTCCTCTCTTTATGTTTATAGGAAATATATATTCACTTTTCTCATTGCATTTCGAACCATTCTATTCTGCTGGCAAAGGACCAAGAGTTGATGACTTGTCGGTAGCCGGAAAAGTGATGGCTTATATCGCCATGGGAAAGGTAAGGCCAGAACTATTGGCTCAATTTGATATTATTTATCAAGAGCATTTTTCTCCATCTATGGAGTTCAATTGGAAATTCTCTCAAGCTGTTAAGGTTTTTGTCGAAAACCATAATATTCCTCATGAGGATGTACTTGCATCTTTCCATCAGTATATTGAGAACCTACTTGTTTCTTCTCTAAAAACTCGTGTTAAGAAGCATGGTCAAAAATCCAATAATTTCTGCTTTGTAGGCGGATGTTCGCTAAATATCAAATGGAACAGCGCTATTCGTCAAAGCAAGGTATTCGAAAATGTATTTATCTCACCATTTACAAATGACACAGGTTCAGCCATTGGTGCAGCTTGTTGCGAGATGTACAAACAGACAGGGAATTTACACCTAGAATGGTCCGTTTATAGTGGTCCTAAGATAATTAAAAATCAGCCTGCAGAAGGTTGGTCAACTAAAAAATGTTCTATTAAGGAATTAGCCGAACTGCTTCATTCTAAGAATGAACCTGTGGTTTTCTTAAATGATAAAGCGGAATTGGGTCCTCGAGCTTTAGGGAACAGAAGTATAATTGCAACTGCAATTCAGCCAGAAATGAAAGATCGGTTAAATCGTATTAAACGCCGCGAAAGCTATCGTCCGGTCTCACCAATTTGTATAGAAAATCGTGCAGCAGAAATCTTCTCGCCCGGAACTCCAGACCCATACATGCTTTTTGATCATAAAGTCCGAGAGAATTGGAAAGAACGCATTCCTGCTATTAGACACTTGGATGGTACAGCTCGCCTGCAGACTATTAGTAGAGAAGAAAATGAAGTTGTTTATGAGTTATTAAGCCACTATGAACAACTAAGTGGTATTCCTGTTCTATGTAACACTAGCGCCAATCTGCTTGGAAGTGGATTTTTTCCTGATGTCTTATCGGCGACAGAGTGGGGTGAAACAAAATATGTATGGTGTGATCATCTATTATATGAAAAAAAGTAGATTTGGAGGTTAATTGATGGGGGAGAAGCAGACTTACGAGCTGTCTCATGGACAAAAACGATTCTGGATCCAATCACAATTAGACCCTAATAATAGCGATTTAAATCAACCAGTAGCAGTTCAAATTAGACAAGAAGTGGACACTCATTATTTACATTTGGCTCTTCAAAATGTTATTGAACGCCACTTCATTCTTCGTACAGTATTCAAAACATTTCAAGGTGAACCCAGACAGATTATCTTAGAGAAATTACACTTAGAAGCACCTTTAATTGATCTATCTGATTATCTTCCTCCAGAAAAAAAATGGGAGAAAATGCTTAAGATGATGGATATTGAAACGAATATCCCTTTTAATCTGGAAGAAGGACCATTATTACGTGCCCGAATATACAAAATATCAGATGAAGATTACGTTTTTTATATTTGCATGCACCATATAATAGAAGACGGACTATCAATGGATATATTCTTTCAAGAATTATTTTTAACTTATCATTCATTAAGAAAAGGTTTAACTCCTAATTTACCTGAGCTTCCTATTCAATATATTGACTATGCTCATTGGCAAAATCAATTAGTTAATAAAGAAAAGTTAAAAAAACAGGGGCTATATTGGAAAGAGAAGATGGATGGAGAATTACCAACTTTAAATTTACCTCTGGACTTTATCAGACCTGTAATTCGCGAATCATCTGTTGCTGTAGAGAAAATTGTTTTGGATGCAGAAATATTTATACAGCTTGAGCAAATGAATCGAAAGCATGGGACAACGATGTTTATGTCCCTTGTTGCATGTCTCAACATATTTTTGGCTAAAATCTCGAATCAAGACGAATTTGTAGTGGGGACCCCTATTGCTGGGAGAAATAATAAACATGTCAAAAATTTAATTGGATTTTTTGTAAATACGCTAGTTCTTCGTAATAAATTGACTCCAGAAATGAGCTTTACTGATTTCTTATATCAGGTAAAGGAAAACTGTATTGAAGCTTATACAAATCAAGATTATCCATTTGATAAATTATTGGAAGATTTAAATTATCACCGTGAACTTAATAGAGCACCTCTTTTCGATGTTCTTATCAATTATGCTTCGGAATATAGCGGTGATATTGACTTTGATGGAGTGAAATTTAATAAATTTCGGATAAATAACGGTGCAGAATCTAATGAGTTTGATTTAACTGTAAATGTAGAAATAATTAATAATCAGTTAGAAATTCAACTTAATTATCAAAGAGATCTCTTTACAGAAAATACTATGCAAAGATTGACACAAAATTTTAAGAACATTATTACAAGCGTAGCTAAAAATCAAATGCAAAAAATTAGTGAGATTAACTATTTATCTAATGAAGAGTTAGCTGTAATTAATGACATCAATAATACACACGTTGGGTATCCAAATGAGACAATTCCATCCTTATTCTTTAAACAGGTAAAAAGAACACCTAACGCAATTGGAATTCATGATAATGGTTTATTTGTAACCTATGAAGAACTTCATCAACGGTCTAATCAAATTGGAAACTTGCTTAGAGATTATGGAGTAATTCCAAATCAATTGGTTAGTGTCATGGTTAACAGAGGAGCTATGCTAATTTCAACTGTATTAGGCGTTTTAAAAGCAGGGGGTGCATATGTTCCTATTGATCCACACTATCCTGAGGCAAGAATTGAGTATATGTTACATGACTCCTCTTGTCATGTTTTAATAACAGATGCTTATTTTCTGAATAAATTTAAAAATCTTCTCCCCCAATCTATAAACACAATTATTTGTTTAGATGATACAAGTGCTATAAAGGTTATGAAACGAACACCTGATAACATTTTTGTGGATTTTATAGAGAAGGACATTTCAAAGAGTAACATGGAAGCAAAACCTTCTAGTAATGATCTGGCATATGTTATTTACACTTCTGGTTCAAGTGGTAAACCTAAGGGAGTAATGATCACACACAAGGCAGTTCTTAATACTATTTTTTGGATGCAGGAACAGTTTCCGCTTAGTATTACTGATGTTGTGGCACAAAAGACTTCTGCCAGCTTTACCGATTCAGTTTGGGAGTTTTTCTGGCCCCTACTTACGGGAGCCAGGCTTACAATTATTCCTACTGATTCAGTCAAAGATC
Organism: Metabacillus idriensis; assembly: GCF_009674765.1. Classification (GTDB taxonomy): domain Bacteria; phylum Bacillota; class Bacilli; order Bacillales; family Bacillaceae; genus Bacillus_P; species Bacillus_P idriensis. The sequence goes on from NZ_WKKF01000009.1 coordinate 75,398, forward strand.
CTGCTAACTTATATCGAAGTCTTAAAGAAGAAAGAGTAACAGTCACTCAGTTTGTACCATCGCTTATGAACCTATTCTTAAACGCTGTAAGATCAACTGAAGAGGATAATCCACTCCCAAACTTAAAGTGGGTATTTAATGGTGGCGAAGCCTTACCAGTAAATTTAGTGCAAGATTGGTATGCTCTTTTTAAATCAGCGAAAATTGCAAATACTTATGGTATGACAGAATCTGCAATATATGCGACAAACTACTCTATAGATGATAAGCCCAAGAATGGTGAGTTAAGAATACCAATAGGAAGGCCTATTTCTAACACTCATGTTTATGTACTGAATCGATTTGGAAACATTGCTGGTTTCAATATTCAAGGCGAAATATGTATAGGTGGTATTGGAATCACAAGTGGATATTGGAATCAGCCCGAATTAACTGACTTAGCTTTCACGACTCACCCAGTTACAGGTGAGCTTCTATACCGAACTGGGGACCTTGGTTCTTTAAGACCAGATGGAATATTGGAATATATGGGAAGAACAGACGACCAAGTGCAAGTACGGGGATTTCGAGTGGAAATGAAAGAAGTCGAGCGAGCAATGGTTAGCAATCCTGCGATTAAGGAAGCAGTAGTAGTATCTCATATGGAGAAATCTGGAGTAACAGCATTGAGTGGCTATTATACAGGAAAAGATAAAGTTCTTAAACCAGAGTCTGTTCGTGAAAATTTAAAAAGAATTGTACCAGATTATATGTTACCTGCCTATCTCATACAATTGGAAGAATTTCCTCTTACACCTCACGGCAAAATAGATCGTAAGAATCTTCCGGTAATTGAAAGGAGAAATCTCGCTTCCACTGATTATCAACCACCCAAATCTCTTTTGGAGAAAGAATTAGTATCTATTTGGGAGGATATATTGGAAGTAGATAAGGTGGGAGTGCTTGATAATTTCTTCTCACTTGGAGGCCAATCATTAAAAATGGCCAGAGTAATGTATCAAATCCAGCTTCGTCTAAAGGTTACAGTATCATTCAAAGAGCTATTTGAATTTCAAACTATTCGTGAACTTGGAAAAATACTTGAAGGTAAATCAAGCACTTATTTCTCAGATATTAAACCAATAGAGAATCAAGAGTATTATCAAGTTTCTTCAGCCCAGAGACGTTTATTTGTTTTGCATCAGTTAGAAGGAGACAGTATGAGCAATCATATTTCTTCCGCATGGATTATAAACGGGGAAGTCGAGAGAAGTAATATCGAATTAATCTTTAGAAGGTTAATTAATCGACACGAAGTTTTTAGAACCAGTTTTACCCTGTTAGAAGGAAATATTGTACAAAAAATTAATCAAATAGAAGATTGGCATATAGAATATAGCAATGGATCAGAAGAAAATATTCCTTTAGAATTTCAATCTTTTATCCGCCCATTTAACTTAGAAAAGTCACCTCTGTTGCGAGTCAAGTTGCTGCGTCTTAAAGACAAAAGACATGTTCTTATGATAGATGTTCATCATATTATTTTTGATGGGATTTCTACTAACCTATTAATTAATGAGTTTATTTCCTTATTTAATGGCAAAACCATTGAAAGTACAAGGATTCAATATAAAGACTATGCAGCTTGGCAAAATTCTTTATTTGAAAAAAGAGTATTTAAAGATCATGAAAAATTTTGGTTGGGAGAGTTTGACCAAAATCTAACAGGAAAAGATATCCCACTTTTAAATTTACCTACAGATTTTCCGCGTCCTAAACAAAAGACCTTCTCTGGAGGTTCGCTAAGTTTAAACCTATCAAAAGAGCATACGTCCAGAATTAAAGATTTTGTTTCGGAAAATGATGTTACTTTATTTATGGTGATTTTTGCTGCTTACAATGTATTTTTAAATAAGTATACCGGCCAAGAGGACATAGTTATAGGAACACCTGTTGCAGGAAGACACCATGCACAGATAGAAAAAATGATAGGAACATTTGTTAATACTTTAGCAATACGTATTAACTCCTCTCAAAAGAAGAATTTCAGACAGTTCCTTGAAGAAGTTAAAGAGAAAACATTAAAAGTGTTGGAGTATCAGGACTATCCATTTGACCATTTAGTTAGTCAACTAAACCTTGAGAGGGATATGAGCAGGAATCCTTTATTTGACACTATGTTACGGGTACAAAATTTTATGGAAGGTGAAAAAAATATACAAGGCTTAGATGTCGAACCCTATCCCATTGATAATGGCTATATACCCGTTGACTTAATGCTAACTGTGCATGACGTACCAGAGGGACTCAACTTCATATTTAATTTTAATAGTGAACTTTTCCAAGAGGAATCTATTCATTTGATGGCCAAACATTTTATGGAACTCTTGTTAAATCTTATTTCACAATCTGATCGACTTCTTTTTAAGGTTAATATGCTTACAGAAGAAGAAAGAGATATTCTTGTTAATACCAGGAATTCTACCAAGGTAATTTTACCTGAAGAAAGACTTTTTCATCAGATGTTTGAAGATAAAGCAAAGAAAATTCCTAATGACATTGCGGTAGTTTGTGGGGAGGTAAGCCTGACCTACGGTGAACTTGATGTTTTATCAAATCGTTTAGCTAGAACTTTACGCAGCAGAGGTGTTGGACCAAATAAAGTTGTGGCTATCCTTATAAAACGATCAGTTGAGTTAATCACTTCAATTCTGGCAGTTTTAAAGGCGGGTGGAGCATATCTACCTATTGATAATGAGTACCCCGAGGAACGAATTACATATATGCTTAACGAAAGTGATGCAGACTTATTATTGACTAATAATGATATGATCCAGAACATTGAATTTAATCGGTCGGTTATTTATTTGGATAGTATGCATGCGTATCATCAGGATGGGGAATCTTTATCTCCTGTTAATAGCACCACTGACATGGCATATATGCTTTTTACTTCCGGTTCAACGGGGAACCCAAAAGGCGTAATGATAGGACAAGAATCTGTAACTAATTTTATTTATGGTATAACAGAGAAAATCCCATTTAACGCAGGAGATTCTATTTTTTCTCTAACTACTGTAACCTTTGATATCTTTTTATTAGAAACCCTACTCCCATTAACTCAAGGATTAAAAGTCGTTTTATCCACTACAGAAGAACAAAAGGATTTTGACGCTCTTTTGTCTTCAATTCGAAAACATAACACAAAAATGATACAAATCACTCCATCGAGGTTACAACTTTTGCTTTTACATCCTGATTTCAAGGAAAGTTTAGAAACCGTTCAAGTTTTAATGGTTGGTGGAGAAGCATTCCCTGAGTCATTGCTTTATGAATTAAAAGAAGTGTCTAATTCACGTATCTTTAATATGTATGGTCCAACAGAAACGACTGTTTGGTCAACTATTCAAGAAGTAACATTCAAAGATAAAGTGACTGTTGGAAAGCCAATATCAAATACACAAGTATATATATTGGACCAATATTTAAATCCTGTTCCAGATACTGTGGTAGGTGATCTTTGGATTAGCGGTAAGGGTCTTGCATTAGGATATCACAATCGACGAGAATTGATGAACGAGAGGTTTGTCCAAAACCCATTCCGACCTGATGAATTAATGTTCAAAACAGGTGATTTAGCGCGTTGGCAACATAATAAAGAGATTGAAATCTTAGGCCGGACTGATCATCAAATTAAAATACGGGGATATCGTGTTGAGCTTGGAGAGATCGAACATAGTCTTCTCTCGCATAAAGATATTCATGAAGCTGTAGTAATACCAGTTATGGAAAACAAAAACGTTTCATTATGTGCCTACTTAGTTTGTCATACAAACTTAACAGTTAAAGAAATTCGTGAGTATATAATGAAAAAATTACCGGATTTTATGATACCATCGCATTTTATTAACTTGAAAGAAATGCCTTTAACTCCTAACGGAAAGGTTAATCGAAATGAACTCCCAACACCAAAGGAGAATCGGCCAAACCTTGGAGTAGAATACAAAGCCGCTTCCTCAAAGGTGGAGCTAGAAATCAAACAGATTTGGGAAGAGGTGTTAAATAAGAAAGAAATCGGTCTTTATGATAACTTTTTTGATTTAGGTGGCAACTCACTTCTGCTGATCCAAATGAATTATCGTATAAAAACTAATTTTTCAATCCAACTTTCTTTATCAGACAGCTTTTCTTTTCCAACGATAGCTAAGTTAGCTGAATTTATTGAAGGACAGATTGATGAAACTCGACTGTGGTCTTTAGATGAGAGGAATCGGTACGATAGTCAAAAGTCTTATTGGGAAAATAAGTTAGTGGAGTCACATTTTTTAATTCCTCTTATGAATGGAATGAAATCCAACGAAGCAAAAGCTTCCCAAACTTCTTTTGTAATAAATCTGCCAATTAAATTAACTAAAACATTGAATCATCATTTAGAAAGTCAATCCTATAATTTAATTGATCTTCTATTATCTGTTTATATGTACGCCTTATCTCAGGCAATTAATAGAAAAGAGCTGGTTGTGTCAGTTGGTGAGGAATTCAGCCTTAAATCTTCCGTTAATAAGGGTGAGAGATTATATCCTATTAGTGCGAATTTCAGTAAAACGAATGACGTAAGTAAGCTCTGTATAGAAATTTTAAATCAGCGCAAGTATGCCAAGCAGACAGACCTTTACCAAATTCCTAAATTGCCTGATTTAGTTCAGCAAAATGACAAATCTATTTTCTATCCTTGCATTATAATTAATAGTCCATCTTTTGAAAGAAATATGATTAGAAACTTTGATTGGCGGTTGTATTTAGATGTGAATGAACAGAATATAAAAATCTTATGTGAGTACAATGGTGCTAAGTTGAAAAAGGCTTGGATTGAACACGTAATGAATGGTTATATCCATTTGCTTCAGCAATTAGCCGTACAATTATAAAGGAGGACAAAAAGTATGAAAAAATTGGGATTATTGTTCCCTGGACAGGGTTCTCAATATATTGGGATGGGGAAAGAGTTATACGAAGAATTTGAAGTAGTAAGGCATACATTTGAGGAAGCTAGTAATGTTTTGAATTTTGACTTGAAGGAGTTATGTTTCAATGGCGATATTAATACATTGACAATGACTGCTAATGCGCAGCCTGCTATTTTGACTGTTTCTGTGGCTGCATATCGAGTGTTAATGCAGGAACTAAATCTTTTTCCGGAATTTGGAGCAGGACATAGCTTGGGAGAATTCTCAGCTCTTACATGCACAGGCGCCATTTCATTTTCTGATGCTGTAAAGATTGTTCATCATAGAGGTACTTTAATGCAAGATGCTGTAGCACCAGGCGAAGGGGCCATGGTGGCGATAATGGGATTGAACGAATGGGATATTGAGTCGATTTGTTTGAAAGCCTCATCAAATGAAAGAAAAGTAGTGATAGCAAATTACAATTCTTCTAATCAAGTTGTTATATCAGGCCATGCAGATGCAGTGGAAAGAGCTAAAGTAGATCTTGAAAAAATGGGAGCTAGGACAATCCCTCTTAATGTTAGTGCCCCATTTCACTCACCATTAATGACAACTGCTGCTAAACAATTTGGTGATGAACTAACTAGTTACAATTATAGTCAATTTCAATGGCCAGTCATTTCAAATTATACTGGAACTCCATATAAGGAACCAAGATTTATAGTTTCAAATTTAACATCTCAGATGGCTCAGCCCGTGCAGTGGCAAAAAAGCATACAATACATGGTTAACAAGGGAGTTGCGACGTTTATTGAAATTGGACCAAAATCTGTACTTAAGAATCTAATGAATGATATTTCCAAGTCGGCAAAAGTTTTCTCATTAGAATATCCTACTAGTATTAAGAATCTTAAAGAAACAAAAATAGAAGCTAAACCTGATGGATTGGCACTAATTACTTCTTGCATTGCCGTCGCAGTCTCCACCCAAAATAAGAATTGGAATAACGATGAATATGACAAAGGGGTTGTAGTTCCTTATAAACAATTAGAGGAATTACGTGAACAGCTAATCGCTGAGAGAAAAGAACCTACTAAAGAGCAAATGCATTATGCAATTGACTTATTAAAGACCATATTTGAGACAAAATTAACTCCAATTGAAATTCAAGAAGAACGATTCAATCAGATATTTTACAGTACTCATACCCGTGACCACTTTTCTGAATTTAAAGTAGGAGTAGTAGCATTAGAGAAGAGTTAAAAGGAGCGAAGTAACATGTCTAAGTTGGAATTCAGTTTTGATAGCTTTAAGTTCGATAATCATGATCTTCAAGCTGATGATACGGTTTCTATGAAGGAAATACGAGATGCTGACATAGCGGTTATAGGTATTGATTGTAAGGTTGCAGAAAGCCAAAACTCGATTGAGTTTTGGCAACATCTTCGTGATGGAAAAGATTTTATACGTCCTTTTCCAAGCAAAAGAAAAAAAGACCTTCTCAGCTTGTTTGAATCTGGGTTTATTAGAGAAGATGTACAATTAAATGAAGGTGGATTTTTAGAAGAAATAAATACATTTGATTATAATTTCTTTCAAATTTCTCCTGCCGAAGCTAGACTAATGGATCCTAATCAAAGAATATTTCTAGAGTCAGCCTGGACAGCTATAGAGGATGCAGGTTACGGAGGAGAAAAGCTATCTGGAAGTAGAACTGGGGTTTACGTAGGCTATAGTAATGATTTTAGTGATGAATATAAAAGGCTAATTGCTGAACTGGCTCCTTCTTCAATAAGCGCTTCTATTCCAGGTAATATCCACTCAATTATTGCCAGTCGAGTCGCCTATTTGCTGAATCTTAAAGGTCCAAGCATGTTGATAGATACTGCATGCTCTTCGTCTTTAGTCGCCGTTCATTTAGCTTGTAGAAGTTTGAGAGAAGGTGATTGCGAATATGCTATTGCAGGGGGGATGAAAATAACGCTATTACCGGTGAAGCAGGGGAAAGGGGGAGGTCTTGGCGTTGGCTCGTCGGATGATCGGACTCGTACTTTTGATAATTCATCCACTGGTACAGGTGGAGGTGAGGGAGTGGTGTCAGTACTCCTAAAACCTTTGAAAAACGCTATTAAAGATAATGACCATGTGTATGCCATAATTAAAGGGAGCGCTGTTAACAATGATGGGACTACAGTAGGGATAACGGCTCCTAATTCTCTTGCAGGAGAAGATGTAATAGTAAGGGCATGGGAAGACGCAGATATAGATCCTGAGACAATATCTTATATAGAAGCACATGGAACTGGTACTAAATTAGGAGACCCTATTGAGATTGACGGCATTGAAAAAGCTTTTCGACAATTTACTGACCGCAAACAATTTTGTGCAATTGGGTCAGTTAAAACAAATGTAGGTCATTTAGACAATTCTGCAGGTATTGTAGGTTTATTGAAGGCTATACTAGCTCTGAAAAATGAAGAAATACCTGCGAACCTGCATTTTACTAATCCAAACCCTGAGATACAATTTATAGACTCACCAGTATATGTAAATGATAGATTACAAAACTGGGAGACTAATGGGCATCCTCGTCGCTGCGGAATTAGTTCTTTTGGACTAAGTGGTACAAATTGTCATATGGTCCTTGAAGAAGCACCGAAAATGAATGAGATACAAGAAGAGTTGCCTGAGAAATTTAAAAAGCAACTAATACCACTAACTAGTGATTCCAACAAGGAATCGAAACCCCATAATCTCTTCACAATTTCTGCAAAAAGTGTATCTGTTCTGTCGATATACATAAAAAAATATAGAAATTATTTCAAGAAGATGAATCCTCACTCTTTGGAAGACATATGTTTTACTGCCGGAACAGGTCGTGGACATTATAACTACCGTATATCCGTCATTTGTGAAAATGTATTTGATTTAATTGAAAAACTAGAAAAAATTCATCCTGATATTTTGGACTGGGAGAATGGGCTACAAGAATTAAGTTCAGATCATATTTATTTCGGACGTCATAAGGTTGTTTCCTCACATAAACAAAAAGAACCAGGTGAACTCTCAATTGAAGATTTAAAGGAACTCAATGGTAATGCACAAACCAGAGTAGAAAATATAGCATTTGAATTAGAAACAATTAAAGCTATTTCGAAACTTTATGTTCTTGGGGCAAACATTAGTTGGTTCGATATGTACAAAGGGAGAGATTTTAAAAAAGTTAGCATTCCCACATATCCTTTTGAACGAATCCGTTGTTGGGTTGACTTCGAGAATGATGCTTTAGTGCATCATAATAATAAAGCTCTAATGAAAACACAAGAGGGTGCACATCCCCTAGTCGATGCCTGTTTAGCAGAAACAGAAGATCAAGAGATTTATATAACTCGTTTCTCTTCTGAAAGACATTGGGTACTTAGAGAGCACGTAATTATGGGGAATCCGATAATACCCGGTACTACTTATTTAGAAATTGCTAGAGAAGTATTAAAAAAATATCAGCTTCCTGGAACATCACTAGAATTGAAAGACATACAATTTATTTCACCACTAATGGTGAATAATGGAGAAGAAATAGAAGTACAGACGGTAGTGCAACGTAATGGTAAGGAATTTAAGTTTACTATTTTGAGCAAGTCAAATATTTCTCAAAATCCCTGGGAACAAAATTGGGTTAGGCATACAAAAGGACAAGCAGTTTTTGTACAGAATTCCAATCCATCAAAGATTAATTTAGAAGAAATTATTAAGAATTGTAATTCTCAGGAGTTTTTAGAAAGTGAGGAGCAACAAGAGTTTATCGAAGCTTTTGATTTTGGTCCTCGCTGGAAAACATTGAAAAAGATTCATGTTGGAACAGATCAAGTATTAGCTGAGTTGGAATTAAAAGAAGATCATGTTAATGATTTAAGGCAATTTGTGTTACATCCAGCTCTATTAGATGTTGCAGTTGGAGTAGCGAGCCAAAGTATGGGTAATGGATTATTTTTACCTTTAACTTACAAAAAAATTAGGATTCACAATTCTCTACCTGGAAATTTTTATAGTTATATAAAGAAAAGGAACAGAGCCAAAGAAAGTGGAGAAGTTTTAACTGTTGATATACAAATTTTTGATACTGATGGAAGCTTATTATTGGAAATTGAAGATTATTCAGTAAAGAGAGTCCACCAAGCAGAAATGAAGTTTTCAAAATTTACTGAAGAACACAAATATCATCGTGTAGTTTGGAAAGCAATTGAAAGTCATTCACCCTCTATTACGTCAGTCTTAAATGAATATACGGAAAACAAAGCTTGTGCAATTGTCTTCTCAGACGAGAGTAATTTGAGCAAAAGCACGTACGAACAACTTATATCCAAAGGATACGAAGTAATTGAAGTTAAACAAGGAGAAGCTTTCGCAGAACTTGGTTCGAACTTATTTACTTCCAGTAATTCAGAAGAAGACTTGGTTAGGATTATTGACTCTCAACACAAAAAAATTGAGCATGTAATCTATTTATGGAGTTGCAAACCAGAAAGAAATAGAGAAATTGACAATTATTCAGACTCGAAGAACTTAGAACAAAATATTATCGGATTATTTAACTTGTCTAAAATTTTGGGGAATAAAAAAATCACCTGTGATCTCACAGTAATTGCAAAGCAAGCATACGAAGTAACTGGTGAAGAAAATACAATCTATCCCGAAAATGCTAGTATTTTTGGGTTAGTTAAAGTAATTAATCAGGAGAATGTCAATATTTCTTGCTACTGTATTGATGTTGATGATAAAACGGATTCACTACAAATTAATCATGAAATTGAATTAAAAGAAAGGAGATTTTTAATAGCTTTACGTGAAAATACACGTTATATAGAACAAATTGAAAGATTTGACCTAGCTAAAAAAGAGGATGATACTGCTTCTATTGTTTTAAAAAATAGAGGTGTATATGTAATTACTGGAGGTACAGGTGGGCTAGGGTTAGAGGTAGGTAAGTGGATTGCAAAATCAAATAAGGTAACTCTTGTTCTTATCTCCCAGACTGAAATGCCACCAAAAAGAGAATGGGATTATATTTTGGATTCAGGTGAAAACAAAAGGTTAATTAAAAAAATAGAAAATATTAAGATGTTGGAATCATTGGGAGCAACAGTGGATTCCTTCGCATGTGATATATCAAATGAACTTGGTATGACTAAGGTATTCAGTGAAGTTCGTAAAAAGTATAAAGAAATCAATGGTGTAATTCATGCTGCAGGAATCGCAGGAGATGGTTTAATTGCTCTTAAAGATCAAAATAGTTTTACAAGAGTACTTTCACCTAAAATTAATGGACTAAATCTTATTGAAAAATTAACAACAAATGACTCATTAGATTTTCTAATTTTGTTTTCTTCAATAACCTCGTTTATTGGTGGGGTTGGGCAAAGTGATTATGCGGCAGCTAACGCCTACTTGGATTCATTCTCAACACTGCGAAATCGCAAAGGTAAGCGAACAATTTCAATTAATTGGGCTGCCTGGAAAGAAACTGGTATGGCATTAGACTATGATGTTAATTTTGACGAAGCACTATTTAAGCCATTAATGAATAATGAAGCTAAGGTAGCATTTGAAAATGTATTACTGAATCCTCAATCAAATTTAATTGTCGGTGAAATACACTATGCTTATGTTGCTAATTTAGAAAATACTCTTCCAATGGAGCTATCTGAGGACATTAAAATATCACTAAATAAGCATAGGCGTTTCCTCAACACGAATATTTTAGACAGTAGTCCAAAATCAATCGAGATAATGGGGAGACCATCAGGGGAATATAGTAATACTGAAAAAATTGTAGGGGAAATTTGGGCTGAAGTATTGGGTTTTAACAAAATAAATATTTTTGATGATTTTTATGAGCTGGGTGGAGACTCTCTGATTGCAAGCAATATAGTTAGTAAAATCAACCAAAAAATATCTGATAATTCGGATATAAGCGACATTTTTAATTATCTGACTATAGAAGAGCTTGCGAGAAATATAGATAACGGTCAAAGGGATAACTTGGAGAACGAGGAGAGCAATAACTCTCAAGAGTTGACTTCTTTCGGATCAAATTCTATAACCCCTGTAAAGAAAAGTCCGTTCTATCCTGTCAGTTCTGCTCAACGACGTTTTTATATGATGCGTCAGGTTGCAGGTGAAAGTACACTAAACAATCTCTGCAGTGCTATGACCATTAGAGGTTTAGTCGATAAGAGTCGTCTTGAAAGAGCAATTCAACTTGTAATTAGTAGACATGGATCTTTACGAACAGCTTTTGAATTTCAAGACAATGAATTGGTTCAAAGAATATACGAAGATGTCCCTTTTGAATTGGAATATAAAAATGGTGACGGAAGTGAACTTAGCGAATACACTGAAGCTTTTGTACGTCCGTTTGATTTGCATCATGCTCCCTTAATTAGGGCAAAATTAATAAAAGTTTCTGATGAATTACATTTTTTTCTGTGTGATGTTGATCATATCGCTGTTGACGGCTCTTCTATTGGTATATTGATGAACGAAATAATAAGTGGTTATACAGGTAACAATCTTCCGGAAATAAAAGCACAATATGTAGACTTTACTATCTGGCAAAATCAGAGGATAAGAAGTAAAGAAATGAAAAATCAGGAAGATTATTGGTTGAACGTTTTTCATGATAATCCAACAGCACTTGATATGCCTACAGACGTTCCTAGAGCAGCACAAATGAGTAATGAAGGTGATGCATTCTCTTTTGAGTTAAGCGAAGAGTTAACAGCATTAGCAAAAGAAGCAGCTGCGGAACATGGCGTTACACTTTTTATGCTCCTATTTAGTGTGTATAACATAATGCTCGCCAAATATGCAAAACGAGACGATATCGTTGTTGGAGTACCTAGTGCTGGAAGGAAACTAGAAGAAGTACAAGATACGATTGGTCTTTTTATTAATACTCTGGCATTGAGAACTGCTCCAAATCAAGATAAAATCTTTTCCGATTATTTAAAAGAGGTAAAAGAGCATGCTATAGAATCATATAAGCATGAGGAATATCCTTTTGAAATGTTATTAAACAAACTAAAGTTGCCTATAGATCGAAGCAGAAATCCACTTTTCGATGTGCAATTTATTTCACAGAATTTCTCAAATGAGACCGTATCGGCTGGAGAGCTTCAATTCACTCCGATTGAACCGAAAATGGAAGCTGTTCAAGTTGACCTTACGGCTATCTGGTATGAGCAATATGGTAAATTGAAATTCCATTTTGAATATTCAACCCAGCTCTTTAACAGAGATACTATTAAGCGGTTAGCAACATATTATGAAAATATTCTCAGTGAAGTTATAAGTGATGGTGCAAGGCCAATCGCAAAAATACCGATGATTACCAATGAGGAAAAACAACAATCCGTTTATAGCTGGAATAATACAGTTGTCGATTTTAATAAAGGAAAACTCATTCATGAGTTGTTTGAGGAACAAGTAGAAAGAACCCCAGAAAAGATTGCAGCTGTGTACAACAATCAATCTTTAACCTATCGAAGTTTAAATAATAAAGCTAATCAGTTAGCAAGGTACATGTTGCATTGCAATTTAGAGCCGGAACAGATTGTAGGTATTTCTGTGGATCGATCTTTGGAAATGCTTATAGCTATGTTGGCAGTACTAAAAACTGGAGCAGCCTATATTCCTATAGATCCTAGTGATCCGATAGATAGGATATCTTACTTTATTAAAGACAGTGGTCTAAAGTTGCTTTTAACAGATCATAAGCAAGAAATAAATCTTGTAAATATACCTATAATCAATGTAACGGATGAGAAGGTGTATATTGGTGATGGCAGTAACCTGATGCTTACATTAAATCCAAATAGTTTAGCATATATCATTTACACATCGGGGACTTCAGGAACACCAAAAGGTGTGATGGTAGAGCATACAAATGTAGAGAATTATATCAATGCATTTAAGAAAGAATTCGTATTGACCGAGGACGACGTGGTATTGCAACAAGCATCTTATACTTTTGATGCATCTGTTGAGGAAATTTTCCCTATCCTGACCATAGGCGGAAAACTTATAGTTGTCTCTCGAAATAATCTGCTTGATATTAATCTGCTTGAAAGTGTGATAAATGAACATCAAGTGACGCTAATTAGTACTTCACCTTTAATACTAAACGAATTAAATAAATTTCAAACGTTCCCTACCGTCAAGACTTATATAAGTGGTGGAGATGTGTTGAGAGAAGCCTATGTAACAAATCTTATGAATAATTCTAAAGTTTATAACACATATGGTCCGACGGAAGCGACGGTTTGCTGCACGTATTACCAGTTATCTGAATCTAATGCCAATCCATTACCTATTGGACGACCAATTGCTAACGTCGCTGTTTATATCTTAGATGATGACATGAATGTCATGCCTATAAACGTACCAGGAGAAATTTGCATTTCTGGTAAGGGTGTTGCACGAGGCTACCTAAATAACCCAGACTTAACTAACAGCAAGTTTGTGTTGAATCCATGGAAAAAGGAAAGTTTAATGTATAGGACTGGGGATATAGGTAAGTATTTACCAGATGGGAATATCCAATATTTAGGTAGGGTTGATGATCAAGAAAACATTCGCGGCTATCGTATTGAACCAGCTGAAATTGAAGTTCAACTGCTAAAGCATGAGAATATAAACGATGCAATTGTAATAAATCAAGAAATTCATTCGGGCTTGAAGGAACTTTGTGTATATTTTGTAAGCGAACAAAATCTTAGCGCTTATGAACTGACTGCTTATTTGTCTAGAACATTGCCTAAATATATGATTCCCACATCTTTTATTAAAGTAGATACGCTGCCGTTAACATCGAATGGTAAAGTTGATCGAAAATCTTTAATTAATGTTGGTGAAAAAGTAGAAACTGGGTTAACTTTTGTAAAACCTACGACTCCTTTAGAAGTACGCATTTCTGATTTTTGGTCACAAGTATTAAAAAAAGAAAAAATTGGTATTTTGGACGATTTTTTTCTTATTGGTGGACAATCTTTACTTGCGACTAAACTGGTGTATTTAATCAATCAGGAATGGGCTCTAAACATGACTTTGAGAGATTTCTTTCAAGCAGGAACCATAAAAGGTCTAGCTGATATTATTGAAAAATCTCAATTTGAGAGAAAAGAACAAGGAGATATTACTGAAGAGGGAATTGTTAAACCCTTTAATCTCCGTGAAAATCCTTTATTTAGGATAAAACTTATTCACTTACCTGAAAACCGTCATTTACTCTTTATTGACATGCACCATATTATTACAGATGGCATTTCACAAGGAATAATAATTAATGAGTTCGCAAATCTTTATCAAGAAAAGGAGTTACCACAGCTGCAAATACAATATAAAGATTATGCAGTATGGCAGGAAAGTTATACAAAAAGTGAGGATTATCGAATTCAGGAAAGATTTTGGTTAAATCAATTCCAAGGAGATATTCCTAAGTTGAATCTTCCGTGTGATTACCCACGGCCTGAAGTAAGAAGAGGAGAAGGTAAGCCTTGCCTGTTTAATCTCGGGTCGGAGTGGAGCGCAAAATTGAAAAGATTTTCAGTTGAGCAAGATGTTACACCTTTTATGGTTTTATTAGCTGTTTACAAAATAGCATTATTAAAATTTAGTGAAAAAGAAGACATCATCATAGGAGTACCTGTATCAGGAAGAACAAATTCAAGTCTTAATCCAGTGGTTGGTATGTTTGTAAATACTGTAGCAATACGTACTCAACCGAGAAAAGATATGACTGCTCAAGATTTTATTATGGTTTTAAAGGAAAGTATCCTTTGCGCTATGGATAATCAAAATTATCCATTTGATAAATTAGTTGAAAACTTAGATTTAGCAGGAAGTCATTCCCAAAACCCTCTTTTTGATACAATGTTTACTTTAAATAATGAATCTTTGCTTTCGCCCATTGATATACCGGGGTTGAAAATCATTCCTCACAAAGAAATGGAATACGGGGGAGCACAATTTGATTTGACGTTAATTTCTACTATATCGAAAGAAAATATTGAATTTAATTTTCAGTACGATATCAGTTTATTTAAAGAAGAAACTGTAAAACGAATTGGTGAGAATTATCTTTTTATCCTTCAATCGATTTTAGATGATTCTTCTCAATTAATTAGAAATGTTTTATTGGACGAATATGTAAACATCGATGGAAAGTTGAAAAATTTTACAGATGAAACAACTGCTCATTGGGAGGAAAAAGAGTGGAATAATAAAAATAAACAGCTAGATAAAAACTTTTTGGTCAATGGATTAAGCGAATCTGAAATTGAAGTTGACTCACCTGTTTTTATTCACCAACTATTCGAGAACCAAGTGAATTTAAATCCAGAGAAGATAGCAATTGTCCATGGACAAAAAGAAATCACATATACTGAATTAAACAATAAAGCTAACCAAGTCGCTCAAACTATACTTAATTGTGGAATAAAACCTGAACAAACTGTTGGAATTGTAATGGAGCGTTCGTTAGAAATGGTAATTTCATTATTAGGAACCCTAAAATCAGGTGCAGCGTACCTTCCAATTAACCCTTTAGATCCTATGGAAAGGAACCAACATATTTTAACTGATGCTGGGGTTAAATTAATTCTTACTCACAAGATGTGTCATTCTGCTTGGATGGATGAAAAAATGGATTTGGTAATTGATGTAGACGTACTTTGTGAAACGCAGAATGAGTGTAAAAACCCTAATTTGGAGCTGAATCCTGAATCTTTGGCATATGTTATATATACTTCGGGATCAACTGGAGCACCCAAAGGGGTTATGGTAGAACATAAAGCTTTTACTAGTCGAATGATTTGGTTCTCTAAGAAACTTGATTTAAAAGACAGCGATACTGGCTTGCAAAAAGCATCTTATAATTTTGATGGATCAATGATAGAGCTTTTTAGTTGGTTTATTAGCGGAGGACGATTAGTGCTTTTAGAAAAAGGTGCTGAAACTAATATAGGAAAGATAATTGCAACTATTGAAGAGCAGAAAGTAACTTATTCTTTCTTTATACCTACTATTCTGAAGATATTTATTTCATCATTATCCAATAAAGATAGAGAAAGAATTTCATCGCTTCGCGTAGTTGTTTCAGGAGGAGAGGCTCTTCCGAAAAGATTGGTAGATTCATTCAATGAAAATCTTCCGGGGGTATTATTATTAAATTTCTATGGACCTACGGAAGCAACTATCTTTGCTACAACCTATACATGTTCATCAGTTACAGAAAACATTATTCCTATTGGAAAGCCAGTTGGAAATACACGGACATATATATTAGACGATAAACATGAAATAGCTCCTATAGGTATTGAAGGAGAATTGTATATCGGAGGTCCGAACTTAGCTCGTGGTTACTTGAACCTTGATGAATTGACAGCAGAAAGTTTCATTCCTAATCCTTTTATCCCTGGAGAACGTATATACCGTACTGGAGACCTTGCAATTTTATTAGCAAATGGCGAGATATCCTATTTAGGACGTAAAGATGAACAAATTAAAATTAGAGGTTATCGAATTGAAATTGGTGAAATTGAATCAACAATAATGAAATTCCCAAAAATTGATCAAGTAGCTGTACTAATTAATAAAGATAAGGAAGACACTAAATATCTGACAGCATATCTAGTTACCAGCAGTCCTACTACTGTGAAAGAATTAAGGAATTATTTAAAAGAACAATTACCGGATTATATGATTCCTTTGATTTTTAAGAGGCTAGATTCTATGCCTCTAAATTCAAATGGAAAGTTGGATAGAAAGAAAATTAAAGAACAAGGTACTGATCTTCCATCAGGATTAACAATATCATTGCCACGTAATGAAATAGAAAAAAAATTAACTGCCATTTGGGAGGATGTATTGCAAACTAGCTCTATAGGAATTGATGATCATTTCTTTGAGCTTGGAGGAGACTCATTATTAGCCAATCAATTAGCATATCACATCTATCGCGAATTTTATATTGATTTATCATTAGCGGATTTGTTTAAAACTCCTACTGTTAGAGCATTAGCAGAAAGAATCAATCATAAAAATCAATTTGATGAAGTAGCAGCATCGTTTGAAAATAGTCCAAATACTTTAGTTTCAATCAATGAAAAGGGGTTATTTTCTAATGAATATATTTCTAACAAAGGTTACTATCCGGCAGCCCCTTCTCAAAAAAGACTCTTTATCATCCATGAGTTAAACAATGAAGACCTAAGCTACAATTTACCGGGAATTATTTTGTTGGAAGGTAATTTAGAATATACTAAATTGGAAAAAATATTCCGAAAGTTAACTGAACGTCATGAGGCTTTCCGTACTAGTTTTGATGTAGTCGAAGGGGAAATTGTACAGAGAATTCATGATTCTGCACCAATCACGATCGAGACTTTCAATACTGAAGAAAGTGATATAAAGAAAATACTTGAGGGAGAAGCAAAACTTGTAAGAGAGCAACCATTAACCAATAATTACGCCCTATCTTCTGTTAAGGTTGAGAAGAAAATTCGTAGAAGAAAGGAATTTTAAATAATGGAATATAATATGTATGAAACATCATCAGCTCAAAAGCGTTTATACCTAATTAATAATCTGCTCGGCGACAGCATACTTTATAATATTCCAACTATTAAATTAATTGAGGGGCAACTAGATCATCAGAAATTGCATAGAGCTCTATATTTATTAACTGAACGGCATGAAGGTTTACGCACATCATTCGTTGAAAAGGAAGGGGAGGTTCTACAAGTAGTGTGGGACACTCCTAAATTAGATTTTCAAATTAAAGATAAGTCTAGAAAGGTAACGGATGAACTCATAGATGAGTTCATCCGTCCATTCGAGTTTGCCAAGGCTCCCTTATGGAGGGCAGAATTAGTAAAGTTAGACACTCAAAAATACTTATTTCTCTTTGATATACATCATATAATAGCTGATGCAGTTACTGTTAATGTTATCTTTGAAGAGCTGTTAACCTTGTACCAAGGACACACACTTCCCCCATTAGAATTTCAATATGTTGATTATACTATTTGGCAAAATGACCAACTAAGTGAGATTAATATAAATAAGCAAGAAGAATACTGGTTAAAACAATTCTCAGATGGTGTCCCTTTGTTGGGTTTGCCACTAGATGCCGCTAGAAGAACAGAAGATTATTCGGGCGGCATAGTTTCAATAGAACTTGATAAGACATTAGTTAACCAACTACTAGCCTTAAGCTCTAAGTATAATGTTACTTTATATATGGTCCTTCTCTCCGTATATAGTATACTTTTGGCGAAATATTCGGAACAGGATGATGTAGTTATTGGTACACCAATTGCAGGAAGGACACATCCCGAATTTGAACGTATCGTTGGGATGTTTGTAAACACTCTTGCTTTACGTCAAAAACCTGCAGGACATAAGCATTTTACTGAATATCTTGAAGAGGTAGCAAATAATACATTTAACACACTTGACAATCAAGATTATCCCTTTGAAATGCTTGTTGAAAAATTAAACCCAGAACGAATTAGAGGACGTAATCCAATATTTGATGCTTGCTTTGCGATGCAAAATTCACAATCCACAGACATAGAAATAACAGATTTCAAATTATCGAGCTATCCATATCAACAAAAAATAGCTAAATTTGATCTTAGTCTTTATGCTCATCAACAGGATAACAATTTGCGTATTGATATAGAATATCGTAAATCCTTGTTTTTTAGAGAGACCGTTGAAAGAATGCTTCTACACTTTTTGAAAATTGCAAAGGTAGTCTGTGATAATCCTCATATCTGTATTGATGAAATAAATATGCTTAGTGAGGAAGAAGAAAGGACACTAATCTATTCGTTTAATAAAAGTCACATCAAGTCTCCAAAAGGACAGACTATTGACAGATTGTTTGAGCAACAAGTTGAGAAGACACCCGATAAGAATGCAATTATTTTTGAAGGATCTTCCCTAACGTATCGAGAATTAAACGAACGTGCAAATCAACTAGCCCGCATATTACGAAAGAAGGGAGTAAAAGCTGATAGTGTTGTAGGGATTATGGCCACACCATCCATCGAAATGATGGTAGGAATTTTGGCTATTTTAAAATCTGGAGGAGCTTATTTATCTATCGATTCAGCTACCCCGCTTGAACGAGTAGAATACTTATTAAGAGATAGTGGGGCTCTACTGTTCCTTGTACCATCTAATGATACTTGTGAATTGGTAGAGAAAATGCATTCGAATTTTCCAATTAATACCCTTTTTCTCAATGATCCAACTCTTTACTTTGGAGAGACGAAAAACCTCGAAAAAATCAATAATGAAAAAAATTTGATGTATATTATTTATACTTCGGGGTCAACTGGAATGCCTAAAGGAGTAATGGTTGAGCACCAGGCTGTTACTCGTTTTGTAAAGAATCCTGGTTCTTTTACCGTCTCTCAAGAAGATAGGGTTCTACAAACGTGTTCATTAGCATTTGATGTATCTGTATATGAAATCTGGGGGACTTTGCTTCTAGGTGCTACACTTTACCTTATAACAAAAGAAGAACTTCTTAACGCTCGGCAACTTGACAATCATATAAAACGTTATGATATTACCATAGCATGGTTTACAGCTCCCCTATTGAACCAACTAGTTGATGAAAATCTATCTATCTTTGAGAATCTGCGACTGTTGATTTCAGGTGGTGATACCTTGTCTCCACGCCATATTAATCTATTACGTTCCGAGTATCCAAATTTAACAATTATTAATGGGTATGGTCCATCTGAGAGTACTATATTCACAACGTTCCATACTATTCAAAAAGAATATGAAAAGAATATTCCTATTGGAAAACCATTACCAAATACAGAAGTCTATATTTTAAACAGTTTAAATCAGCCTCAACCAATTGGTGTACCTGGCGAGCTTTGCATTGGAGGAGAGGGTCTAGCTAGGGGATACTTATCACAGCCAGACTTAACGAAAGAAAAATTCGTTCCTAATCCTATAAATGGACAGCGCATGTATCGATCAGGAGACCGTGCTAGATGGTTAGCTGACGGTACTATTGAATTTTTGGGACGTATGGACAAGCAAGTTAAAATAAGAGGTTATCGTATCGAAATAGGGGAAATTGAAACGGCTATTGGTAATGTATCCAATGTTAAGGAAGCAATTGTAACTGTACATATAGATGAACAAGAAGGGAAAAACCTCTGTGCGTATATAGTTGGAGAAGTATTACCTTCAGAACTTCGCAAAGAAATTTCAAAGACCTTGCCTGACTATATGATCCCTACTTACATCATTCCTATGAGTAATTTCCCTTTAAGCACTAGTGGAAAAGTTGATCGTAAAGCTTTACCAGCACCCAATTCAGTCGATAAAGATCATAATAATTATGATCTTCCTGAAACATTAATAGAAAAAAAGTTATCAGAAATGTGGTCCGAAGTTCTAGGTCACACAACGATTGGTGTAAACGAAAATTTCTTTTCACTAGGTGGGCACTCTTTATTAGCAGTCTCTTTATTGGGAAAAGTTCATTTAGAGATGGGAGTTAACTTTACGTTAAGTAATTTATTCGATCATCCAACTATTCGAGAAATGGCTGGTTTAATTGAAAGTTCAGAACTTCAAAAAGTCGACACTATTCCAATTGCTTCAAAGCAGCTTTATTATGAAGTGTCGTCAGCACAGAAAAGTATGTACTTATTGCATGAAATGGGAAGTCAAACAACCTATAATATACCACTAGGTTTTAGGTTTAAAGGTGAAATTAACGTTAAACAATTAGAAAAGGCAATATATGAGTTAGTAAAGCGTCATGAGTCTCTTAGAACTTCCTTTTCAGTAGTTGACGGGAAAATAGTACAGATTATTCACCCACAAGAAGAAGTAATAATAGAATTTGAGGATTTAAAAATTACAAATGTAGATGATGAAAATCTTGATGAAACTGTAATGGACTTATTTATTCGCCCATTTGATCTCAGTAAAACACCCTTGATAAGGATTGGCATAGTTGAGACTGGGGACCAATCCCTTGTGCTCTTCGATATGCACCATATAATATCAGATGGAGTGTCTGTCGATATTCTAATGCACGAGTTTATAAAGTACTATAGTGGTGAATATGTAGAACCATTGCGCAGACAATACAAGGATTTTGCGGTATGGCAGAATGAAATTGCCAATTCTGAAATAATGAAAGAAAAAGAAGAATATTGGTTAAATCAATTTAAGAGTGAAATTCCCGTATTGTCATTGTTGACAGATTCCCCTCGAAATCCAGGATTTTCTTTTGAGGGTGGCACAAGTAGCGTTACCCTTGATGGTGTTCTTGTAAATTCTTTGAAACACTTAGCAAACAAGAATAATGTGTCTCTCTTTATGTTGTTTCTTTCAGCATATAACGTGCTTCTAAGCAAGTACAGTGGACAAGACGATATTATTGTTGGTACTCCTGTTTCTGGTAGAACCCATCCTGATGTAGCTAAAACTATTGGCTTATTTGTAAACACGTTAGCATTGAGGAATTTTCCATCAGCTAATAAAAATTTTGCTGATTTTTTGAAAGAAGTACGATCCAATGTTCTAGACGCACATGAGCACCAAGATTATCCAATTGAAAAGCTAGTAGAAAATCTTAATTTATCGAGAGATAGAAGTTTACATCCACTATTCTCAACTTTATTTGTGATGGAAAGAGCTGCAAAAGTAGATGATGATAATTTAGGTCTGAATATAACGCCAATAGAGCACAAAATGAAGACAGCTAAATTAGATTTAATGTTTGCAATAACAGAGGATGAAAAAGAGTTAACTCTATTCATACAATATAGAAGTGATTTGTTTCTTAAAGACACGATTAATAAAATGGCTAGTAAATTTATTTATCTTCTTGAATTAATTTCTCAATATCCTTATGAAAAGATAGAGAACTTAAGTATTCTTCCTAAAGAAGAGCAGCAGACGATGTTACTTGATTTTAACAATACATCAATAGATTTTCCGCGAGGAGAAACAATTCACCGATTGTTTGAGAAACAAGCTGAAAAGACACCTCATAAAAACGCAATTGTGTTTAAAAACGCTTCATTAACATATGCGGAATTAAACACACGAGCCAATCAACTTGCCCGTATTTTAAAAGCGAAAGGGGTCAAAGCTGATAGTGTTGTTGGTGTTTTAGCTGAACCTTCTTTTGAGATGGTGGTAGGAATATTGGCTATCTTAAAGGCTGGAGGAGCATATTTACCTCTTGATCCTTCTTATCCAAAAGAGCGCCTACGTTACTTATTAAAGGACAGTCAAGCTCATTTGTGCTTAATACAAAGAAACGATTATCATTTTAAAACGAAAATGGAAGAAGTTTCAACTCCTTCATGTGAAACGATTTTTCTAAATGACCAAACTCTATTTACGGGAGACATAAAGAACTTGCAAGGAAGCAGCAGTTCGAGAGATTTGGTGTATATTATCTATACTTCTGGATCAACTGGAAAACCTAAAGGAGTAATGGTTGAGCACCAAGCTATTACTCGCTTCGTACTGGAACCTGGCTCTTTTACTGTATCGCCAGAGGACAAAGTCCTTCAAACTGGTTCTCAGGTTTTTGATATCTCTGTATATGAACTGTGGGGAACGTTGCTTAAAGGAGCGACCCTTTATCTTATTCAAAAAGAAGAACTTCTTAACGCGCGGGATCTTAGTAATTACATGGATAATTATGGTATTACTATCGCTTGGTTTACAGCACCTTTACTGCATCAACTAGTGGATGAAAGTTTATCCATATTTAAACGGTTACGTCTGTTAATTTCTGGTGGTGACACACTTTCACCTCGACATGTCAATCTGTTACGAGCGGAACACCCTAAATTAACAATAATTAATGCATATGGTCCATCTGAGAGTGGTATCTTCACGACATTTCAAGTTATTCAAGAAACGTATGAAAAGAATATACCAATTGGCAAACCGATTCCAAATACAGAAGTATATATTCTAAATCATTTCAAACAGCTTCAGCCAATAGGGTTGCCCGGTGAACTTTGTATTGGGGGAGAAGGACTAGCAAGAGGATATTTGTCGAGACCTGATTTAACGGAAGAAAAGTTTGTTCCGAATCCATTCAAAAATGGAGAGAGAATGTATCGATCGGGAGACAGTGCAAGGTGGTTAGATGACGGTACTATTGAGTTTTTAGGACGTCTAGATAAGCAAGTTAAAATACGTGGGTTTCGTATAGAAATAGCTGAGATTGAAACAATTATTAGTAAGGTGAATGGTATTAAAGAGGCGGTGGTTATTGATCGAGTTGACACGAACGGTGAAAAGTACCTGTGTGCATATTATACAATCATGACTAAATCTGACACTTTAAAAACTAACTTGCGTGAGGAGCTTTCTAAGCTGCTACCTGATTACATGATTCCATCATATTTTGTTAGACTCTTACAATTGCCACTGAACATAAATGGAAAAATAGATCGAAGTAATTTGCCAGAGCCCACTGATGAAAATTGTGTGGGGATTAATTATGTTTCACCAAGCAATAAATATGAGGAAAAATTAGCTGAAATTTGGTCTGAACTTCTTGGCTTAGTCAGAGTTAGTGTTCTAGATGACTTCTTTACACTTGGAGGTAGTTCACTTAAGGCATCTAAAATGGTTTCCTTATTTTATAAAAAAACAGGAGTGGATATTCCTTTAAGTCAAGTTTTTTTGTATCCTACCATAAGGCAGCTAGCAAGTTTATATAGTGCGCAAAATAAGAGTCAGCACTCGTCCAGAGACGAAAAGATCTTACTGCTAAAACCTAGTGGAGGACAAGATGAACATTTCTTTTTTATCCATGACGGAAGCGGTGATATAAGCGGCTATTTAGATATTGTGAAAGAACTTGACAGCGACCGGAATTATTGGGGGATTAAAGCAGATTTTGATGTTCTTAATGATACAAGTATTGAAAAGATAGCTAGTAGTTACATTAAAAAACTGAAAACAGTACAACCTGAAGGACCGTATTTCATTACGGGGTGGAGTTTAGGAGGAACAATTGCATTTGAAATGACCAGACAGTTGGAGATGAATCAAGAAATAGTGGCTTTCCTAACTATAATTGATTCTCCTGTACCTCAAAGAAATAATGCAAATGAGGCTAACTTGGATAAGGAATTGAATATGCTGGAAAATATGAATATCGATTTTTCGTACTGGAAAAAAACATTTCCTAAAGAGGCAATTCCACTCATCCCTAATTTTTATCAATTAACAGAAGAGGAACTCATCTTTAGATTAAGCATATTAAATAAATGGATTAAAGCTCAACAAAAATATTATCCTCAACAAGCTGTTATGTCTAAAATATATCTTTTTAGTACTAAACAATCATTAAAATGCTTAGAAAAAGGATGGGGGTTTCATTGTAACGAAAAAATTAAATCTTTCAAAATATCGGGAGATCATTTTACGATGGTGAAATTTCCAAACTCAATTAGAATTTCTAATGTTATTAATGAGGAGCTGAAAAATTTTAATAAAGTTAAGTCTATTTGATTATCGTAGCATGATTTTAAGAAAAAATTGAATTTTTTATAGAAAAAAGACGAGCAGGATGCTGGCATCCTGCTCGTCTTTACATTTAATGGCCTTGCCAATGTCACAGTTTTCCCCTTTTATTCCAAAAAGGAATACGACCTTGAATATCATCAATTACGGAAGAAAAACCGGGTGCCAAGGAAACGAAAAAACCTGTACAGTGGTGTGCTTTTCTATATTCTTGATCTTCCATTAAGATCAGATGTGCCTTCTTTATATTATAATGTGGCACAGCAGGAAAAAGGTGATGGACTAGATGATATGAATTATGATGTGGATGAAGAAGAAAGCGTTCAAACCAATTTCCAAAGGAATTCCTCGAAGCAAAAATTTCATGTTCATTTTCTAAACCTGCATGTTCTGCCATTTCAGCCCAATATTTTAAAATTTGGAATGAAGTCAAGAACGGAATAACCCAAAACAAAAGAAGTACATCCCAAAAACCAAATATCACTGAGCTAGAAATAATTAATAACCAATAAATGTTTCGTGCATACCTATCAAACCGAGATTCATCTTTAGAATACATACTTACCTTTATCATTCCCAATATGTATCTTGGTACATGAATTAGTAACAATGGTTTTAGAAAGTGAAAAATAAAAAACTTCACTTTGCTTTGCTCAGGCTTATCTAAACCAAATATACGATATCTAATTAAGTCTGGATCATCCTCACTCCATAAATACTTATGGTGCGTCATATGCCCTTTACAATAAGCTTGATAGGAAATCATTATTGGGTAAGCAGCAAAGATACATGTAATCCACTTGTTTAACTTCTTGTTTTTAAAAAGCATGTTATGACTAGACTCATGCATCATGATATCTAGCCCACGCATTCGACTACCAATAATAAATATACTAACTAAATATACCCAAATAGAAGGAAAGATGTAATAGAGTGTCACAACTAATGAAATCATAAACCAATCCAGAGCTATAGCAAAAATGTTATACCAATTATTTTTCTTTTGCAACTTCCGAATCTCTGCGCGAATCTCTTTGGAAAATTGGTATTTTACCAAATGTTGAGGGGGTTTTTCACCAATATGGCTATCTAAATTGTTCATCCAGTATCCTCCTAAATTTGTATCACTTGACACTCATTACTGCAGAGTATTTTGTTTTAATAGCTCATATTAATCACATTCTGAAGATGCTTATTAGTTTTTTTATTGAATATTTAAACTTTTTAAAACGAAAAAATCACCTTATTACCATTATATTACTTTGTTGGAAGTGAAACAATATTTTTTGAATTTATATTCATATCAATCGATAATAATAAAATTCACTTGTCTTTATTCAAGATAGTTAGTAAATCATTGTAATTTATTACTGTTAAATCTTTTGGAAAGTTATTATTGTTACTGCATGCAGCTATAGTATGTAATGGATCGATGTTGTATTGTTTGAAAAAGGGGGTTTGAGAAGTAACACTTTGTTCTATATAAATTCCTTCAGGTTGATTCATAATAGAGAAAGAATTTAATGGAATGGAAAGCCCTTGCCCAACATACTTAATAAAACATTCTTTCAACGTCCAAGTATTATAAAAAGAGATGAGCTTTTCAGAGGTTTTTTTTTCTTGAAGATATGCACTTTCCTTTCTAGAGAAGCAATAATCAGCGATACTTAAATCAATTGGTTTTATTTCTTCAACATCTATTCCCACCTCTGTGTTACCAATAATCGCTACTATCCATTTCCCTGAATGAGAAATATTAAAATAGAATGGATTATTTTCAATAAAGGGTTTCCCGTGTGCAGTAAATTCTATTATAATTTCACTGTTTTCAATATTGAAGGAATCAATTGCAATTTTTCTTATTAATATTTCGGACAAAAGCGTTCGATAGGAGTCGGATATGTTTTTAAATTTAGACAATTTGGCTTTTTTTGTTGGAGAGATATAATCAATTAAAGTGTTATAATCACGTACAAAATCTGGTAATTTTAATGCGTAAAGTTCTAACATATATTTAAGTATCTCTTTCATATTTCTTATTTAAAGTTTTTAGTTCATATTTAAAAGTATGAACTTTATTAAATTCCTTCCAAAAAAAATTCGCAATTTCATCACTTGCAATGTATCCAAATTCGATTTTGTATTTTTCATCGCAATATTCTCGAAACTTTTCTATAATTTCATTTTGATTTGGATAATTGCCACTAATAATCATCACATCTTTCTAGGAATTTCACCTAAATTATATCAAATATACTTAATAAATACAAAATTTCAATTATGAGGAATTCCCCTTGTTAATGACTTGGAAAATACTACTTTAACCACTTTTATTCTGGGAAAAGCTTTTCCTAGTTTATCCTTTTTCAATTTATTGTTGCTCGAAGCAAATTAATTTGCTTTCAATGTGTCTTTGCCGAGATTAATTTTCTATATATTTTGGGGACACGTTTCTAAATTAATAATTGATATTGGGAAACATTATTATTGGTTATACTAACAGGTGAGAAACTTGTACAAAATAGGCAGATTAGAGGGTGTAAATCTTATATTCTAGCAGGATTTCTATTTTACATCGGATTTCGTCTTTGTTATAAGTAAGTTGGTGGGGAAGGGACATTAATTAATTTAATTATGCGTATAATACTAATTTTACGAAGATTCCATTATAGAAAACAAAACAAACGTTTGCTATAATGAAATTTATCAATATGTTGAGGTATTTCCATGGGTTAATTCTTTGCACAGTGAATTTAGTATGAGAAAAATGTTTCTCCCCATTTATATTTTTGGTTCAACTGTTAAATGAACTTTTCATAAAAATAGATTGATATTGTTTTCCTTCAGCTTCATAACTTAATGAATATGAAATTACTAGCACAATAGTTAGCAGAGAAATTCAATATTGAAGTTGATAAAGTTCAAAAGAAAAAAAGATTCCATGGTCCTTATTCATAGTAAATAAACAATAATATTATTATGTAAATAAATATGTGTAAAAATTGTATTATACACACAATATTTTTAAGAGGTGTATTCATGGCTACATCCAGGCAGCATATTACTCATAAACAAAAATATGAAGACATTCTTAAGCTAATGCCAGATTATGTCCAGGAATATGTATTAGCAATGGAGGAAAATGACAGGTCCCCCTCCACCCTGCTTAATTATCTTTTGGATTATGAGGATTTCTTTAATTGGTTACTTACAGAGGGATTTTCTTCTTCACAAACAATCTCTAACATTCCTCTATCAGATTTGGCTACTTTACCCCTTGATGCGGCTAGAGCTTACTTTAACAAAGTTACCAATGAAGAAATTGTTGTATCTAAACATGAGAAAAAAACGCGTGAAAAGACATCAGTTAATCGTAAAAAATCAGCCTTAAGATCTCTTTTTAAATACTTAACAACCCAAACAGAACGCCTTGAAGACGGAGAACCCTATTTTCATCGTAATGTTATGCAAAAAATAAGTGTAAGCAAGCCAAAAGAAACTCTGAATGAACGCAGTAGAAAATTGACAGATACTATATTTGTAGACAATGATGATATCAATTTTCTATCTTACTTAAAGAATGAATATGAAAAATGTCTATCGGATAGACAAAGATCTTATTTTCTAAGAGATAAGGAAAGAGATTATGCAATCTTTTCTCTTTTTTTGGCTAGTGGAATAAGGGTTAATGAGCTTGCTGATATTAGATTGAGAGACATAAATTTTAAAAAGAATAGAATATCAATTATTAGAAAAGGTAATAAACTGGATAGTATTCAAGTGATACCTGACGCTATGAATGATTTGAAGGAATATTTACAGATTCGAAATGAACGGTATGGCGGATCCATTGAAGAATTTGAATATGTATTCTTGTCTAAATACAAAGGTAAGAGTTCTCCCCTTTCAGTTCGTGCAATACAAGACTTAGTTCGTAAGTATACGAAATCCTATGATAAAGGTATGTCACCTCATAAACTTCGACATTCATATGCAACCACTTTGATGGATGAAACCAATGATATTACTTTGGTTATGGATCAACTGGGACATACCTCCACCTCTACTTCAGTTCTTTATGTTCATAACTCACAAGAAAAGGCAAAGATGGCTGCCGAAGCGATGGGATTAAGAAGGACTAAACTAAAGGATAAGTAAATCAGACAAAAAAAGGGTCATACTTGGCCCTTTTAGTAATTCATTCACTGTTTTTAAAGCTAAGTCCTCATATTTTAAAAGCTTTTTATTTGTTAATCCCCCCTAAAAAAATATTCTTTTTTATAATTAATTTTCTGAAAATAAAATAAACTCTTAACCCATTCTCTTATTTATAAATGGATCAATCTGTAATTGATTAATTTTATGTGCTAAGAAATAATAAGGTATTTAACTGTATTACTCGCAAAAAATACCAATGATTACAAGGCTCAGGACGTTTGTAATGACTATACCATATGCTTTGAATATACTCGATTTCATTGTATAATGAAGATAGAAGGAGTTTGATTATGAAACGGCTAAAACCCTTAAATGATTTTGTATTTAAAAAATTATTCGGTGAAAATAAAGATAAAGATTTATTGATTGGTTTCTTAAATACAGTACTTGAAAATGATGTAGAAGACTTATATATAGTTGAGGAAAAGCTCAATAAAGAAAAAATCGATGATAAACAGGGAATTCTTGATATTAAAGCCATTTGCTATACAGGTGAAAAAATCAATATAGAAGTGCAATTGGCAAATGAATATAACATGAAAGAAAGAACGTTATTTTATTGGTCCAAGCTGTTTGCAGAGGATTTTAAAGCAGCAGAAAAGTATTCAGATCTAAATAAAACCATTACCATTAACATACTAGGATTTAATTATTTGGAAGATATTGAGTCATATCACTCAAGCTATAAGATTTATGAAGATAAAACCCAAAAACTTTTGACAGATTTACTGGAAATTCATTTCATTGAAATGCCAAAATTCAATGAAATAGATGTTGATTTGCATAATCCTCTGCACAGATGGTTATTATTTCTAAGAGGAGATTCGGTCAAGCAGCCAAATTTAGAGGAGGTGTTTATCTTGGATCAGTTGGTAGCAAAAGCAGAAGATAAACTACGCCGTTTAAGTGCTGACGAGGAAACCATTCGAATGTATCAGCTTCGAGAGAAATTTATTGCGGATCAAAAAACTCAAATTGATGGAGCCAAGAACGAAAAAGCAATTGAAATTGCAAAAAGCTTACTCAAAATACCGAGTATGTCCGTTCAAGATGTAGCAAATCATACCGGTTTACCGTTGAATAAAGTGAAAGATTTAGAAAAAGAAGTCCGTTAAATACCTTGAGTGCCTTTTGGTACTCTTTTTTAATGATAATGCAATTAACAAAATAAATTTCTCATATAACTGGTAATTTCCATTTAATAATTTTTTATGATTATAAAAAATAGAATTTTATCATTGCTAGAGGAATTTTGATTTTTGTTAAGATTAATTTCTATTTTTGCCGAAACCGTTATCTAAAATTTCAATATTTCTTATAGCAGCTTTACCTTGCTCTTTTGTATGTTGTACTAACTTTATCAAATCATCATGCGCTTGTTTTGCCCCAATTACCAGTAATGGAACACCAATAAAGTCTAATTTTAATCTTCTTGAAAACAAGCCTCCAAGCGTCATTGATAATGGAACAGTTGGTGAGGTATTTGAAAATATGATCTTTTCATCTAGTCTCCCGGTTTCATTAATCATTTCCAAAACACTTTGAATTGAGGGGACGATAAGATTGGAAGAACCACGCCCAAGTGTACAAACTTTATTACCATCTTGGTCAATTCCATGAAAAAACAACTTTCCCATGTCTTTCGTTTTTAATTTATTAAACAATTTTACAGAAAGTATTTCGTGATTAGAGGGTTTTACGTTATCTGTTAGTTTATTTAAATGGTAGGCTGCTGCTAAAGCAGAAGAATGTGTTCCTCCATAGCAGTTATAAATGTATATCATAGAAGTCGCACCTTTCTTTTTTCTCTTCAAATATCAGCCAATAAACTTAATAATTTAAATTGTAAGTACATTGTTTATATTTAATATTTTGGTCAGAAAGATCACTTTATTATGTCCTTTAAAATATTAACTATAACAGACAATGATGTATGTCATTCTTCTTACCATATACACAATTTAAATATCATAGTCATTAATTTATGAGAATTAATATAAAAAACCCTCTCATTATGAGAGGGTTTTCTAAAAGGAAATACAGTTCTTCAGATTAAAAACGATCTTCATTTGATCAGTATATTTTAAGTTTTACTTATTTGCTCCGTAACTGATAAGATTGGTGAAAATTCTATACCCTCCTGGAACTTGGCCTTGAATTTGGCGATAGAATACTAAGTTGGTATAAAGATAGGTTCCTTCACCGTAATCAGCCATAAGAATTCCGCCATCGAATGGTTCCTCGTTAGGGTCAGCCATGCTAACGAAAGTCTCAAAACGATCGTCCCATTTCATTGGATAATAAAGACCTCGCTCTTGAACCCATCCTTCCCAGTCCTTTTCTGTAATTTTGTTAGGATAGTTGAAAAGTGGTGATTCTGGTTGAAGTACATTTACAGTCGCGTTCTCATCTGTAACCCTCCAACGAATAGAAGGATTTCCAATAGTCAATGGATACGGAGCTGTCGTCATGGCATCCCACCCATCGCTTGGCTTATGGTATTGAACGACAAGGTGCCCGCCCT
Source organism: Metabacillus idriensis (assembly GCF_009674765.1). Taxonomy (GTDB): domain Bacteria; phylum Bacillota; class Bacilli; order Bacillales; family Bacillaceae; genus Bacillus_P; species Bacillus_P idriensis. The sequence continues at coordinate 106,676 of NZ_WKKF01000009.1, forward strand.
CTTCTACATATTTCATGAGGCGTGCGTTATTGGCTTTTAGGTCTTCTCTTGAAAGGTAAGCCCTGATTCCTGTAACAATTGTATCGTATTGACTCAAATCACCACTTGCAAGGTCTGATTCAGTCAGTTTTGTAATGTTTAACCCTGTATTTGTCAAAGAATCCGCAATGGTGTCAAACCCACTATCAATGTAGCCTATTTTTAGGTTAGGCTGCTGCAGTAGTTCGAAGGCAACTCCATCTATTTGTGCAGGATACTGATAATAGAAAGTTCCTATGTGATCATAGCTTATTTCTTGGATGGTAGAATTGTAAGTTTTTCCGTTCGCTGCTGCTTTTGCCTCAATATCAAATTCATCTTCAGTAATTCCTTTAGGAGGAATTAACTTGAATGCTACTTCTTTTTCCTCAAACTGTTTACTGAAGTTGACTGCTGCTTTATTCGGTGTTGCTCTCCAGCCATCAGGGATGTTTAATGAAATTGATGATTGGATTTCTCCGCTGTGATAGTTTTTAACCTTCACTTTCACGGGCATTTCCTCTGGTACGTCTGCGGTATTCACTACAACGTCTTTAGGGGACATTGTGGGAGAAAGATCTGGAAGAACAGCCACTGTCTCCTCTAACTCTTCTGTATGTTCAGTCTTGGTTCCGCGATTTTTAAAATCAATATTGACGCGTATTGCAGGTTCGTCATAAGCATGAAAATCCTTTGCGTTTTTAGGCACGTCAACTTTGTAGATGATTTTCGCTGTCTTTCCAGGAGAAAGATCCTTCACATTATTTTTCGCCGATGCTTTCCATCCCTTAGGAACGGCTAAAGAAAGATCGATGTCTTTAAGGATTTGTTCTCCTCCATTTTTAAGGGTGATTTCCACAAATGTTTTTTGCCCTTTTGTTAAGACGTTTGATTCTGCTTCAGCAGAAACTTCAAGATTAGAAGAAACAAAACTTACCGTTTCCAGTTGATTTTCTTTAATGGAAAGCTTGTGAAGAAGATCTTTCTTTAGTTTTTCATCAAGCTTCGCTTTCTTTGTTTTCTTTATCAGCTTACGCACATCTTTTAATGCAGTTTGTGTTTTTGTAAAAATCTTGTTTCTATTAGGGTAAGCGGATACGATGGAGTCTAAATTTTTCTGAAGCTTACTTAAATGGACTCCGGTTGATTTTTCTTTTTTAGGAAGGGCAAGTGCCCATTCTGTCAGGTCATATGGGACTCCTGCGAACAATTCTTTGCTATCTTTTGTATCTACTGAAGTTTTAAGTAATTCTAGATGGGTTTGTCTAGGAGCTGCAGGAATGTCATTCCCCATGCCTTGACTCTTATGCATGTAACGAGATTCTTCTCCTAGCTGAGGATAGGTCATGTTGTAGATAGGATCGAACATTCCGATCTCAATAGAGGTAGTAGCTGTTTGTGGAGATTCTGCCGGTAAAAATAATTTTTTCACCTGCCATACAGATAATCCTTCTTTTAACTGTTGTGGATATACTTTAGGATTTGCGGCATCTTCAAAGGCCCGTTCACTTAGAATTTCCATTGCTCTATGATGACCGTGCTGAGTGTGGTCATTTCTAAAAGACGGCATAAGAATATCTGGCTGATACGTACGAATAAAACGAATTAATCGTTCGTAGGTAAGGTCCTCTCCCCATTTTGCTAAGGTTTCTTCAGGTGTTTTTGAGAAGCCAAAATCGTATATAGGGTCTGAAGTCGTTTCACTCAGATGATATGCTTTAACACCCGTAATTTTCGACGCCTCAATCATTTCTCTAGAACGAATAATCCCAAGGGCGTTGTCTAATTCGTTTCCGATTTCATTCTGTCCGCCTTCGCCACGGTTAGCTATGAGACTTGAGGTTGTAACGCCAAGCCCTCTTGATAAGTATGCTAAAAAGTCACTTCTTTCATCATCTGGATGGGCACCTGTATTTAAAAAGGTGACCGTTGTTTCAAGTGGTTTGAGTGTATTCCACAGCTCTACATCCGGCTCTTCTTGTGAGGCACTTGCATGGCCTCTGATTTGCAGTGTGGATATAACAAGGATAATGGAGAGTAATGCTACTATAAACTTTTTCAATGTCCGTAACCCCTTTCATTATTTTGTTTTAACAGTGTAATAAGGTACTCCTTTCTTCATGGGTATTTAGTAGGTTAGTAAGACTACCTAACTAACTTGAGGTGTAAGACCTTACCTAATGATAACCACAAAGGGATAATATTGTAAATACTCTTTATTTTCAAAAAACTTCAAAACGATAGTTTGCCACTTAAAAAACTGGGCGATTATTCCAACATATTTAGTAGGGATAATTTTTGTAAACACGGAGATTTTGAGTTATATTTTAATTAAATAAACTCTATTCAGATAAGTTGAGGCCGTGATGTAATGACTTTTAAGGGAATTCCAATGCAAATGAAATCTTTCAATAAAAAATGTATTCTTCAATGCATTAAGGATCAATCTCCTATTTCTAGAGCAGAAATAGCTGTCAAAACGAAAATAAGCAAGCCCACTGTTTCATTGTTAGTTGACGAACTAATCCAAGAAAATTGGGTTTTTGAAAAAGGTATCGGTGAATCCTCTTCACAAGGTGGCAGGAGGCCGATTCAACTCTATTTTAACGAAAAGGCAGCTTATATCATTGGAACCGATATTGGTGGTACCAATGTGAGAACGGTCATATGTGACCTTGGAGGTAACATAATTGCGTTCAACAGTTACGCAACCCAAAAATATTTAGCCTCTGGATTGCTTAAACAGTTAGCAAAAACAGTTGATAATATGATGAAAAACCATAATATCGACGTTACTCAAGTGTTGGGTATGGGCGTTGGTGTTCCTGGAACTACAAACACTTCTAGTGGGTTAGTAATAGAAGCACCCAGTTTAAATTGGGTTAAGTACCCTTTTATTGAAGAAAGCAAGCAATATTTTTCTTTTCCTGTGTTCGTTGATAACGATGTCAATGTTGCATGTCTGGGAGAACAGTGGCTTGGCAATGCCAGGAACAAAAGGAATGTTCTTTACATATCAGTTGGTACCGGTATTGGCAGTGGGATTATTATCAACAATCAGCTATACCGCGGCTCTTCATGTGCTGCCGGGGAAATCGGATATATGGTCACGGATAAAAACGATTTGAAGGCTGATTTCAAACCTACTTTTAACCATTATGGTTATCTGGAGAGCATTGCTGGGGGGAAATCCATTGGCAACAAATTTACTGATAGAATCAAAGAAATCTCTGACCATCCTATGCATGAGCTGGCTCTGTCTTCTGGATTAACCGGAGAAGACGCGTTTAAGGCAGCTAAATGTGGGGATAAAGTTGCTCTCTCTGTTATAAATGAAGCTAATGAACATTTAGCATATGGCATTATTAATGCTGCTAGTCTGCTGAACCCTGAGGTTATTATTTTGGGCGGAGGCGTGCTAAAATCATCAGAGCTGATCCTGCCAAGACTGAAAGAAATAATAGAGCAGTACCTTCCAAGCACGGTAGAACTGAAGTGCTCCTTTTTAGGTGAAAAATCTGGACCACTCGGTGCTGTATCCCTTTTCTTGAGAGAATTCGATAGTATTATTCAATATTCATAAATATGGTTTTCTATATCTTCAACGTATTAACAAAAAAGAACCTGCTTTTTGCGATCAGTCATCTCAAAGCAGGTTCTTTTTTAAATATCTATATTCGAATTGTTCAACAGCCCTCTCTGAACAATGTACTCAAAGGGTTCCAGGTTGGCCAGAATCAACCGACTATTTGGAAATTGACCTTTCACTTTATCCCCTAACTGTTTTTGGATATATTGATTATGCTTAAGAATGCCACCTTGGAGTACGATAGTAATCTTTTCATCAGCGTCCAATGTTTTATCCATGACAGTATACAGCAATGAAAAGAGTTCATCAGTCGCTGAATCTAGAATGTTTTTGGAAACGGCATCTCCTTCCACTGTACATGCTTCTACGATCTGAGCGATTGCACCTATTGTGTCCACGGAGCTTTTTGTACCATACACCCAGTTATAAAGGGATTCAACTGTTGGCAGGTTGATTGCCTCTAAAACTCTATCTTTTAATAGCGTATTTGGTCCGCGTCCATCACTCATTTTTAAGATTGCACGAATTGCTTCCATTCCAATCCAATAGCCACTTCCCTCATCACCGACTTTATGACCCCATCCTCCTGCGCGGACGTATTCGCCCCTTCCATTATGGGCAAATGCAATGGACCCCGTCCCCGATATCACTAGAGCCCCGGGTTGGTTAGATGTGGCTCCAATCAAAGTAGAAAGGGCATCATTCTCCACAATAAGTTTCTCAAAATAGATGCCGGTTCTGTGACAAACGTCGTTAACCATTCGCTTTACTACATCTCTGTCTTCAGAAGTATCAATACCTGCCAAGGCAAAAACACCCGTTTGAAATTTAACCATTTCTTTCTTCTCGCAGACTTTTAATAACACTTCATTGATAGCCTCAAATAGGGCATTATTAGCTCCTTTAATACCTGCTACCTGATAGTTTGAAGCATGTGATCGACCAATTCCCATTACATTCCCTTTGGAATCAGTTATGACAGCAAGTGTCTTCGTTCCCCCTCCATCTACAGCTAAGAGGGGAAACGCTGCATTATTCACCTTTTTGAGCCCACTGCTGAACATACACTTTTAATATCTGCTCATACTGTTCCAGGGCTTCTTTCTTGCTTTTCATCCAACCTTGTAACTGTTTCTGTTCTTCTTTCTTATTTTTCAAAGTAGTTGTCATTCTGCTAGGCGCAGGTCCTCCAGGTAAAATCCGTACATGGACAAAATAGACGGGATTTAATGCATTCTTAAAGACATCTTCCGTTAGAGTTAATGGTTTTCCAATAACTTGTTCAGCATGCTCGTTCACTAGCGCAAGAGTAAGATCTCTCAGAGAATCTTTCCCTGCTTGAGTGAGCGACGTGACGGCACCGCTAACAATATGGTGTGATTGGCGGAAAGAGAGGCCGTCTTCTCGAACAATGGTATCTGCAAGCTCAGTAACGTTTGCAAAACTTTCTTTAGCTCGGTTTAACAAAAGGTCCTTGTCTACATTCATAGTCAGCAAAACACTTGAGAGCAGATGATATATTCCTTTTAGACGATCCATTGCTTTCCATAGGTATGGCTGCATGTCATCTTCAGTGTCTACAATATCCCCAAAAGGTGTATTGTGCACCATTGTGAGGACAGTCTGTGCATCACCGGCTACACCGGATAAGAGGGCTCTCATATGTTCAATGGAAACTGGATTTCGCTTTTGTGGCATGATGGAACTGATTTGAACATAAGGGGCTGCAAGTCGAAACGCTGCAAATTCCTGAGTACCCCATAACAAGAAATCTTGTGTGGACCTTCCTAGATTTAGTGCGGCAATTTGTACAGCAGTGGCTGTTTCCATAATGTAATCCGCACCTGAAACGGCATCCCAAGCATTATCAATTATATCTTCAAATCCAAGCAGCTCCTGCATGCGGCTGCGGCTGATTGGAAAGCCGGATGTAGTGAGGGCTGCAGCACCCATGCTGCTTCGGTTAACTGTTTTGTATGCCGATTGAAGACGTGTAATGTCACGTGTAAGCATATCAGTCATGGCGTTGAAATAATGTCCCAGTGTTGTCGGCTGAGCCTGTTGTGTATGTGTATAACCAATCATGATGGTATCGATATGTTCTTTTGAGAGTTCGATCAATGATTCCCTTAAATGCAAAGCCCCTTCAAGGAGATCTAAAATTTTCTCTCTAAGGGTCATACGATAAATGGCGATGCCCATGTCGTTGCGGCTCCGTCCGATATGAAGGTTACCCGCAATATCTCCAGCCTGCTCAATCAGGTTGTGCTCCACTTGGAAGAAAAGATCCTCAAACCGTGGATCGTATTCCCCTTTTTGAAGTTTTTCAATTTCTATATCGCCAACTGCCTGACCAATTTTCTTTGCTTCTTCCTCAGTAACTAGACCCTGCTCTTGAAGCATTACTAGATGAGCTGTGTGAATTTGAAGCATTGACTTTAAAAAATTCTGTTTGGCCTCATTGTAAGCTGGTTTTAAAACCATTGATGTATAAGATTTTGAGGGAAACGATTCTCCTTCGAATTCAATAATTTGATTTCTCAATGTTATATCCATGTCAATCTCCTTTCCCGGTTCCGATAAGCCAATTTTCTATCAGCTTATTCATGTTATCGGCCGCTGCTCTGGCAATTACTTCTCCCTTATCCTGACCTGTTTGTCCAATTAATCCTGTATAACCATCCCAATTCTCAGGTCTTCCCTCAACGGTTATATATGGGAGGGTTGAATACTTGTTTGTCTCATTGAACTCATTATCTTCTTGTTCCACGTTTACTAGATCAGGCCTGAATGCCTTTACCACAGACATTTCAAATGGACCTCCATGTCCTCTTCCACTCGTGCCTATAAATCCTAGTTCTTCAGCTTTCTCAATTTCAACCATTTGCCACCAGTTTATCAATAGAAACTTTGCGTTTGGATGACGAATAGTTATATATTCCGCGACCGATCGGGATAGTCCCATGTTAGCATCATGCGCATTTAGGAGAATAATCCTGTGTATACCAAGTTTGAGTATTCCCTCTAATATATCCGATAAGTATTCAAGCATGATGGATGGCCGAATGGAAATCGTTCCTGGATATTTAGCCGTTTTTCCTGGACAGGATGAGTATGGAACTGCTGGATAGACAATACCACCAAGGTCCTTTTTAATTAAATTTCCAAAGCTTTCAGCAAGAATAATATCCGTACCATAGGGCGAATGAGGGCCGTGGTATTCAAAGCTACCAAGTGGCAATACCATAAAGGAAGCTTGTTTCAATTCATCAAGTTGCCTTCCATGTAACTCAAGTGCTTTCATTTTCTTTCCCCCCTTACATTGCAGATCCAGCTTTTCCATTAGTCAACTTTTGCGAGACGAACAAAACGATAAGAATCAATAGGATCTGCAACACGCCGTATGCACAGGCCGTCCCAAATTGAAAGGCGTACATTTTTTGGAATATTGCAACAGATAAGGGCATAGTCGATGTGCTATATATTAAAATGGAAGCGACAAATTCACCGATACCCTGTACAAATGCGAGCAACGTGCCTGCAAGAATCCCAGTCATGGTCATTGGCAGGACAATTCTTCTAAATGAAGTAACCCAATTAGCTCCAAGACTCCGTGCAGCTTCTTCAATCGACTGATCCATTTGCATCAAACTTGCAGATGTTGATCTAAAAATGAGTGGCAGATGCCTGACAAAGTAAGCAAGTGGTAAAATCCAAAATGTCCCGATCAGCACTTGATTGAAGCTGAATACAGTTGGTTCGCTGAATGCGGCAATAAGATTAACCGCTACAACTGTACCGGGCAGCGCCCAAGGGACCATTATCAAAATGTCTAAAACTGTTTTTCCTTTAAATTTAGTCCGGACCATAACATAAGCTGCTGCTACACCGAAAATGATATTTCCTATGGTGGCTACAAAGCTCATTTGAATTGAATTCCAAATTGGCCGCCACGTTCGTTCGTCTGTAAAAAGCGCTACATAATGTTCAAAGGTATAAGCAGGTGGTAAAACTTGAATCGTCCATGTTCCATCTACTGAAAAAGAGATAAGAACTAAGACAAGAATTGGTAATAAGAGAACGATTACTCCTATAATTGAAAGTATCATAGAGAAATACTTCATAAAGGAGGAGCGTACTTCTGTCCGGTGGACGCTGATCCCTTTACTTTGATTTTGGTAGTTTCGTTTGTTTTGATACCATCTCATCAAAATAAGAAATGAAATCGAAACAAACGATAGAATGGTAGACTGAGTGGCAGCCATATCAAGGTTCCCATTAGTTCTAGATAGATAAATCTGCATCGTCATTGTGCGCTCAACACCGAATATCAATGGGGCAGTATAAGAAGCCATTGCTATCATAAAAACAAGCAAGGATGATGCAACCAGAGCAGGGGTAAGCATTGGCAAAATGACCTTTAACCAAATCCGAATTCGTCCAGAGCCCAAGCTTGTAGCAGCCTCCTCTAAGGAAGGATCAAGACCTTTAATTGCGGCTGAAGCCGTTAGGTAGAAATAAGTGTACATTGTGAATGTATGGACGACAATTACTCCCGTAATTCCTTTTAAAGAGAAAGGCACACTGTCTAAATTGAACAGCTCTTGAACGGCACGAGGGAAAATTCCGCTTTCTCCATATAAGAATGTAAACGAAAGTACCCCCACCAAAGGCGGTAATGCCATAGGAACAAGTACAAGCACTGATAAAATCTTTCTACCTGGAAATTCATATCGTTCCAGTAAGAAGGCCATCGCTACACCGACGACAGCACACGTGATGACGCTTAAAACGGATATGTACACACTGTTCCACAATGCTTCCAGATTCGCTGTGCTTTCAAGGCTGAAAAACTTTTTATAGTTAGTAAATGAACCATCAGTGCTTGAGAAGCTCTCCATGAACGTTTGATAAAATGGATAAATAACATATGCCAGCAGAATTAAAAAGAGGGGAGATATCAAAACATAAATAAAGTATTTCGAACGTGTAAGCCGTGACCATGAGGTTTCTTTTTTCGAAAAATCTCCGATGGATGCCATGCGTTGTCACCTCCTATTCTCCAATAAAATAAATACTTCTTTCGGGAATGTGGAGCATGATTTTTTCACCCCGACTCATCACCTTGTTCCCTTTGTTGACAACCATTACCTTAAACGTTGTTTCATTTGCTTTTACAATATAGTTAATAGTCACACCTGTAAATTCGACAAACTGAACTTCTGCACTGAATTGATTTGGCCCTGGCCCTTCTGCCAGTGCTTCTGGGCGTATTGATAGTTTAATAGGCTCACCTGTACGAAAGGAGACGTTCGGTGATGAATTTTTGAGCAGACCCTTAAAATTCAATCCGCCTGACGTTTTAGCTGTTATGCCGTTTTCAGATATTTGATCAATAGTCGCGTCCAGTACATTGGATTCCCCGATAAAAGATGCAACGAATTTGTTGATTGGTCTGTTATAGATTTCTTCAGGAGCTCCAATTTGCTGTACAACCCCATTGTTCATGACCATGATACGGTCTGACATTGCCATTGCTTCTGTCTGATCGTGTGTAACATAGATAGTTGTTACGCCAAGCTCCAGCTGTAGACGCTTAATTTCAAGGCGAGTCTCTTCACGCAACTTCGCATCCAAATTTGACAGAGGCTCATCGAGCAATAGAATGTTTGGTTCAATAACGAGCGCTCTTGCAAGAGCAACACGCTGCTGCTGTCCTCCTGATAACTCATTTATTTTCCGTTCACCGTATTGATCGAGATGTACCATCGATTGGGCTTTCTCTACTTTTCTTCTTATTTCTGTTTTGCTTAACTTACGGACTTCGAGACCAAAAGCAATATTTTCAAAAACAGTCATATGGGGGAATAATGCATAGTTTTGAAAAACCATTCCAATGTTTCTTTTGTTGGGCTGAAGGGTGGTTACATCCTGATCATCAAAAAGCACCTTTCCTTCCGATGGAAAATAGAAGCCGGCTATCATCCTCAGGGTCGTCGTTTTGCCACACCCACTAGGTCCTAGGAAAGTAAAGAACTCCCCTGGTTTTATATCGATATCGACGTTTTCAACTCCACGGGCTTTACCAAACATTTTGCTTACTTTATCCAGCTTCACGCTTTTCATTTTTTTGCACCTCGTTTTCATGAAAACTTCTTTATTTGAAATAAAGGAGGCCTCGAGAGTGTTGCAATCTTCTCAAGGCCAGCTTATTAATGGATGTAGCCGTTATAAAAATAAATCATTTCTCTCCCTCTATTATTTTCCTTTAATGTTTTCATCCCAATGCTGCATCCACTCTGCTTCTTTTTCAGCCATTACTGACCAATCAATATCAAGGGCCTTCAGATCTAACTCTTTATACCAGTCAGGCATATCTTCTTTTGCAATATCCGTACGTGTTGGAATTTGATATAATTCATCGGCAAGTTCAGCTCTGGTTTCTTTTGAGAATAAGAATTCATAGAATTTTTCTGCATTAGCCTTGTTTTTAGCGCCTTCTACCATAGCTACTCCGTCAACTAAAATAGGTGCACCACTTTCTGGATAAACATAATCAAATGGCTGGTTATTTTCATTTTTCTGAAGAAGAATATCCTGCAGGTTCCAAAGAGAAATCAATCCTTCTTGTCTAGCTAATTTTAAATATAAGTTTGTCGGGTCTTGAGCATACTCCTTGGTATTAGCATCAAGCTTTTCAAGCCATTCATAACCTTTCTCCGGAGTATCTGCTCCTTCACGGAAAATCATCGACGAATAAATGGTTCTCATCGTTCCAGAAGCCATGACACCGCGAATAACAATTTTGTCCTTCCACTCTTTATCTAGAAGGTCATCCCAATCTTTAGGGGCATCTTCTTTCTTTAAAGCTTCACTGTTAATCATGATAACCTCTGGCAAAAGCATTTCACCATACCAACGGCCCTCTGCATCTTTATGTTCGTCTTCAATTACACCATCAAAAGATGGCTTAAATGCAGCAAGTAGATCTTCATCCGCTGCTACCATGAGAGAAGATTGGGTTCCCCCCCACCAAAAATCAGCCTGAGGATTTGCTTTCTCTCCGCGTACACGCTCTAAGATTTGTTGTGCCCCCATTGTCAGCGTCTCAACTTCTATATCTGGATATTTCTCGTTGAACATCCCGACTACCTTGTCAACAACGGCTTGGTCACGTGCTGTATAGATGACAAGTTTACCCGTATCACCTTCATTTTCTTTGCCGTTTCCTTTTGATTCACTTCCCCCACTGCTATTGCTGCTACAGGCAGTAATGATGACCAATACCATAACCAAAAGTAAACTAATTAACCCCTTTTTCTTAAACATGTCTACCCCTCCTAGATTATAATGATCTATTCTGATAGCCGAACTGGGTGAATTCCCCCAATGCAAGATGAATTGCACCATATAGCCCGGCTTTAGAACCAAGTGTCGTTAGTGAAATGGATGGCAATTTGGGTATGTATCTCTCGATGTTTCTTTTTAATAACTCCAGGTACTCATCGTGTAAGTCAGACATTTCGCCAGAGAGAATAATAAGATCAGGGTCTAGGATGCTTGCTAGGTTTACAATGGCTATGGTCCAGCTATCAAGAAGTTCATTTAATAACTCCTCTGCAGTTGAATCTTTCAAAGAGAGGCGCTGCAGCTGAAAGATAGCCTTTTTACTGTAATCAACGGGTAAACCTAAGCGCTCCATCCTTTGAAGTAATCCAGCAGTACCATAATTTGATTCAAAAACACCCATGTCTAAGTTTTTATTTAAAGTGTTGCCGATCAGCATATATCCGATCTCTCCAGCAGCTTTATGTGCACCTCTAATAAATTCCCCGTCAATAATGATACCGCTTCCAATTCCGTTTCCTGCAAATAAGTAGATTGTGTTTTGATAACTGACACCCAATCCTTTATGGAATTCTCCGAGTGTCATTAGATTTACATCATTGTCAATGACAACCGGAATACCAATCTGCTTTTCAAATACTCTTACAACATCATTGTCCGACCATGATACTCCAGGTGAATATCTTATTCCTTCCCCAGTTTCTGTGGTGATTCCTGGTACGCCGATTACTATACCTAGAATCTGATTTTTGGATATTGAAAATGAGGTGATAATTTTTGTTAACATTGAATCTACAACGGTAATAATTTCGTTGTCGCTTATAGGCATTTGAATGGATTCACTATCCGTTTTGATTAAGTTTCCATCCATGTCAGCGAGTGTCACCTTTAACAAACCATCTTGTAAGATGGCTCCCCCAACAAAATGAGATTGAGCATTGTACTCAAGTAAAATAGGTTTACGGCCCCCGTTTGAAGTTGAATTTCCCATTCCTACTTCGCGAACCATTCCATCGTTTATCATTTCTTTTATCAACTCAGACACACTTGGTCTGCTGAGCTTTGTTTTTTTTGCTAAAGCAGCACGAGATTGGAGTGGGTGAGATCGAAGCTCTCGTAATATTAAGTTTCGATTTAACTCTCTTATTAATGGAGGACTTGCCTTTCCCTTTGAAAAAGATGTCACATCGTTCACCTGCCTTTTGTTTGTTAAGGTTACTAACAAACTATATAAAAAGTATATGCTCCCCTGATTTGCGGAGTCAAGATAATTTTTACAATCTTTTGAAAATTAGGATTTATATTACCAAGCTTTTCATTGAAATTAATAATATAAAACCTGTTGTTCTGACTAATATTCAATGGAAATTCAAGATTATGACAGAATTTAAGTTTTGAAAAAATTATCTAAATCTATTTGTATATAAAATTAATAAAACGGGTATACTCCTAATACCCCCCTTATTTTTAAATAAATGATTTACCCAAGTCCTTCTTTCAGAAGAATTTTTTTGTTCCTCATGCCTCTATCCATTAAAATACAAATTCTCATTCCTATGTATAAATCAATCTCTTTTGGTCAATAGTGATACCAATACACTATGAATCAAGGAGAATGAGAATCATGGAATGCAGAAAATGTGATAAGAACCTGAGAGTCAGAGACCGAGCTCAATACAATAAACGCAATGGCCTTTGCAAAAGCTGCCATGACACTGAAATGAAATGGATCCAGCAAGGACTGAAGTTCGCCATCCCTCCAAAAAGAAAAGCAAAATAAAAAAGCCACCCGGATGGATGGTTTAGTAAACGACTTGCTGTTTTCCTCCTACGCTGATAATTGTAGGATAGACTTTATATTTTTCATGAACATTGTATCTTTCCTGCAGGGCATAAACAAAATCAGGCGAGTTGACACACGCCTGCAAAAGGTAATCGGCAAGCTCTGAACGGGAAAATCCGGTACTGACTGCAAGGGCATCTAATTTCTTTTCCGTATCATTGCTGACTGAAATTGAAAACCTGCAGCATCGTTTTCCGCCTAATCCTTTTGTTTTTGCGCTTTTTGATTTATTTGGTACTTTAACTTTTGCCATTGATATCAACCTCCAAAAGTGAATGAGTGGTGCAGTGATGTTATAAGATATGTAGACTTTTCACGGAAAAGAACCGGTCTTATTGATTTAATAAGGATTGTCTTCTACGTAATGAAGTCTTTGGTAAATACCAGGTTTTGATTTTGTTAATGACTGTATTGATACTCAGAAGAAATTTGCGATTTAATCAGTAAATAAACTTCAATCTTCTCTCGTGTCGAAAAAGTGAAGGTGTGAGAAAGAAAAACTGAAGGTGTGAGAAAGAAAAACTGGATGCACTTCATTTGATTTTTTACAGTAAAACCCTTCCGCGGACAATGGAAATGTTCGTGTTTTTGGTCTGTCTGGATTTAGGAAAGGAAGCATGGACAAGCTTGTTAAATCTTTTTTTCTATAAATCAATGACACTTGCGGACTTAAAATCACGTTAAGAAGCCCCCTCCCCTCTTTTCTTTATTTCAGAAAGGCTGGTTTTTTCTTAGACTTTCTGAATATCAAAAGTGGTTCAGTGCATCAAAGATGCTGCTGCATCATGAAAGGGAGGAGGGAGGTTATTTTTAATGTTCGTTTCATATGATAGTGAGGAGCTAGCAAATACACTATCTTACAAGCTAGCTCCTTGTAAAAAAGATTCATAGAAAATAACGAATATTCTCGACAATCTTAAGTTATGAGATTTGAAGGGTTCAGTCATAACGTTAACGGAGTTTGAATATCTTTTACCAATACGCCTGAAATGAGGGATCCTATGAAAGTGGTGGTCAAGATGCCAAATGACTTTGTCATTTCTTTTGACGAAGAGGAATTTGTGGGGTTATCTGAAAGAGAAAAAGATCAGTTAATCCAAGCTGCTTTGAAAGAAATTGTGGTTGAGCAAGTGAGTTGGATTGAATTACATGAAAAGGTGGCTATCTAAATATAAAACCTCAGAGATTCAGTTCTCTGGGGTTTTATATTTACAACAATTTACTTTTTCTCTCAGTTATAAATAATGCATTAACATCGAATCATCCTATACAATACGTAATGTCACATTATTATCATTAATGTTATTTATAACATATATGTTGTTGTTAATATCAAATATATAATTAATAATATAATTATATACATTTTTAACTATGTATGTAATTATATTTTAGATGTCATTGTTACTATGGATACATATGTTTTTGTTAATAATATGGATAAGACAATAATGAAAACGCAGAGTTTCCATTCACAAGTTTTGACATGGATGTTGAGTATCCTGAAAATAAGTCGATAGACTTTGATTATGATAATGAGAAGGATGCATACTGATATGATTAACAACAAAGAATTAACTGGCGATGAAGCATATAAAGAACTTGAAGAAATTTTTAAGAATTTTAAGTTTGATCAAGACGCAGCTGATGAGGATGTGCTGAATGAAGTAAGAGCATTCTCACTTAAAGAAGACTATCAGAAAATGGAGCTTGAGATTAAGTTTGCAGACGGTACGGAATAAGAATATAGACAGTGATTCAAAATATCAATTCATCAAAAAAGTGCAATCTCCCATTGAAGATTGCACTTTTTTCGTTTGTTATTTATGAAAATCTCAAAATTACTTTTGAATAACACCATATTCTTCTAACAATTTTCTAATTGCTGCATTAATGAGTTTTGATTTATCTCCTTTTTCTCCTCTAGAGGCAATTTTATCAACTTCAGCAGCTAGGTCAGGATCCATATAAAAAGAGGTGAAAACCTTTTTGGCTTTTTTCTTCGTCGGCTTTTTTCCAGAGACTAAATTACGAAGATAATTATCATCGTCGTTATCATTAATGTCGATATCACCATTAACTTCAGCATTAACAATATCAACGTTGTCATTATCGACATATGTTTTGTTGTCAACGTTATTAGTAATATTCTTATTGTTATCATTCTTGTCGTTGCTATTGTTTACGTTTTTGTTGTTAAGGTTGTCATTAACTTTGTTATCTATTTCATCTGGAGTTGTTTTATCTGTATCATATGAATTGAAAAAAGCTTGTGTAGCATTTGGTTTTTTAATTTTATCTTTGAGGCTGTTTTTGGTTGACACGATCTTTCAGCTCCTTAACAAATGGTATGTAATATTCTAATGCGTTTTTTAATTCTGAATTACCATCAAAACCTGAAATGGCTAATCGTCTCGTAGATGCTTTTCTCCTAATGATTGAATTAAACATTAGTCCAGGGTAATCTTCTTGAATGGCTTCTTCCATTACTTCATTTTCTTTCGCTCTAGCATCAATTAAAGAGAATAAGACACCTGCAGTTTCTAATGCTGGGTTATATCGCTCTTTTGCACCTTCAATAATCTCTAAAAATTTAGGGATAGCATAATACGCAAACATTGATCCATCAAACATAACTACAGCGTAACTTCCAGCTTCTGAATATGTACTTAATGGCATGACTGTCTGTTCAGATAATGCTGGAGGTGTATCGATTATGATCCAATCATAATCCTCCATCACAGGCTCAAGCGCTTTTTGCAAGGCATCTAATTTCAATCCTTTTTCATACATCCGTCTTGGTAGTGTTGCTAGGAAGTCATTAGACGGAATTAAATCTAAATTCTCTTGGATCTTAATGATATAAGAACGAGCATCTTCTTCTAATATGGCTTCAAGAATGGTTTTTTCCTCGAAGACATTGCATATATCGTATTCCCCGGTTAAGAAGCTGGTCAGATTCCCCTGACCATCCATGTCAATGGCTAGAACCTTTTCTTCTTTGCTTAAAAGATAGGCTGTTATACCACTGCTGGTAGACTTTGAACAGCCGCCTTTGCTAATCCCAAATGTTACTATTTTTGCTACCAAATTGAACACCTCTTTTTCCCTTATTCGAACAAATGTAACTGAGGATTTTTTCACATTAATACATATGTTGTTGTATATGTTATAGTATAAATTATCACATATTTTTTTGTTGAATTCAATGATTTATTTCCTTTTTATCAATTTCTAAAATATATATATTTAAAGTGACTTTGTGGTCTATTCATATGTGTTGACATATAAATAACTAATATTTTTGAAATAATGTCAACTTATACATATATATTTAAATTGTTGTGACATACATAATTAACAATGTTTTAAATATTGTTTTTAATATTAATTTATATGTCATTGTATATATTAAAAATATTATTAGAAATA
>NZ_WKKF01000010.1 GCF_009674765.1 Metabacillus idriensis
CTGGCCGAGGAGTTGGGCGATGGAGCTGGACAACACGAAATGCGGAATCGCCCGTTTAGCTCCGACAGACAGATAAGAATCCGCCAGGAAAGGCGCTTTTTGCCTTTACTGGCGGATTCGTTCTGGCCGAGGGACTAGGAGGTGGAGCTGGACACTGTGTAAATGCGGAATCAAATTGTTTAGCGCAGGCAGACAGATAAGGATCAGCCAGTAAAGGCGCTTTTTGCCTTTGCTGGATGAGCCGTTCTGGCCGAGGAGTTGGGCGATGGAGCTGTAATAAGAAAAGCGGAATCGCCCGTTCAGCTCCTACAGACAGATAAGACTTTACTAATTTAAACTGGATCTCCCCTAACAATAAAGTCCAGCTGGAATTCCAGCTGGACTTCTTATTTTTATCATTTTTAACCCTGTTTAGTGAACAAGCTCTCTTTTTACAATTGCCGCTTTTATCATGAAATAGGTCACCTCATCAGGAAGACTTTCTTTTAAAGGCTTCAGCAAGCCATACCCATGTGTACGGATCGCCTCTTCTATTTGTTTTTCATATTCGTCAGGAATCCAATCCGCAAAATCAATATCCAGCCCCTCTTTGGCACAGCGCAGCAAATGATTTTCGATTGTGATCACGGACAAATTTCTTTTTCCAGCCATTTCTTTTACATTCAGACCTTCTTTATATAGCTGCAGCGTGTCCAAATGAGATGATTCTTTCCGCTCTTTTTTCACTGGAACCATCGTTTGAGCAGACTGTTCAATAGTTGGGTTCTCGTTCATATAGGCAGTTATTTTGTCAACAAAGACTTCCCCATACTTTTGCTGTTTGGCTTCTCCAACCCCTTGAACGGCAAGAAATTCTTCGATTGTCTTCGGCATTCTGGCACTCATATCCTTCAGAGATTTATCTGAGAAAATCACGAACGGCGGCACATTTTCCTCTGTTGCAAGATGTTTTCTCAGCTCTTTAAGCTGCATGAACAGCTCGTCATTCGCTGCTGATTCACCTATCCGCATTTTCTCCTTTCTGAGAACTTCTGTATTGCCCTTCAGGACATCGAGTCCCTTCTCTTCAACTACAAGAACGGGGAATTGCCCGCCAGTTATTGAAATATATTGCTCAGATGTCAGAAAATCAATAAATTCGCTGACTTCTTTTGCTGTCTGGTGTTTTATAATGCCATAAGTGGAAAGCTCATTAAATTTAAAATCGGTCACTTTTTTGTTTGAAGAACCCGTCAGCACCTGGCTGATCATGGTTTTACCGAATCTTTGCCCCATTCTGATCATGCATGAGAGCACCATTTGCGCTTCTTTTGTTACATCCTCATGCGTGCGCTCGTCCATGCAATTGCTGCATTTGCCGCACGGCTCAGCTTCACTGTCACCAAAATAATTCAGAATAAATGCTTGAAGACATCCTTCTGTATGACAATAATCCCGCATTTGATGCAGTTTAATAAGCTCTGCCTGCTGTCTTTCTTTCTGGAAGGTGGATTGTTCGATTAAATAACGCTGTATTTGAATATCCTGCGGGGAATACAGCAGAATGCATTCACTGTCTAAACCGTCTCTTCCCGCTCTCCCCGCCTCCTGATAATAGCTTTCCATATTTTTAGGTAGCTGATAATGAATGACATATCTGACATTTGATTTATCAATTCCCATCCCGAATGCATTAGTAGCAACCATTACAAGGATGTCATCCCTTAAGAACAGGTCCTGCTGCAGCCCGCGCTGCACATCACTCATCCCCCCGTGATATCTTCCTGCCAGAACTCCTTTTTTTATAAGGCGTTCATAAATGTGGTCTGCTTCTTTTCTTGTTGCAGCGTATATGATTCCTGACTCGGTGCTTTTTTTAGCTATATATCTTTCAATAAAGTCGTATCTGTTTTCCCCTTTGCTTACATTGAATGATAAATTTCCCCTCTCAAATCCAGTTACAGTTGTATATTGCTCTTGGATTCCCAGAGAGGTGCATATGTCTTCTTTAACAATTGGAGTCGCTGTAGCAGTCAATGCAAGAAAAACGGGATTAGATTTAAGTTCTGTTTTTAATTCTTTAATTCTTAAATAGCTTGGGCGAAAATCATGACCCCATTGTGAAATGCAGTGAGCTTCATCAACGGCTACCATCGAAATATTCATTCTTTGAAGCTTCTCTATAAACAAGGATGATTCCAATCTTTCAGGGGCAACATATAAAATTCGATAATTACCCGCTTCTAAATCTAACAGTCTGGCGCTGGTTTCTGTTTGAGAAAGTGTGCTATTGAGGAAAGTCGCAGGGATTCCTGCCTGATCAAGAGAGTCCACCTGATCTTTCATAAGTGAAATAAGCGGAGAAATGACAAGGGTTATACCTGAAAATAGGAGAGCAGGAATCTGGTAGCAAATCGACTTTCCTCCTCCAGTCGGCATTATGCCTGCTGAATGATTCCCATTTAACACGTTGCTGATAATCTCTTCCTGTCCCGGACGGAATGATGAATATCCAAAATAGTGCTGCAAATGCTCTTTCGCTTGTTCTAACAAAATGATATCCCTCCTGAAAAATGACTGTACTCCAATTTTACATGCGCGGAGTTAGATTGGCTATAGCGCGAGTTAAAATCGATTTTTGTATAAATAAAAAAAACTCTAAAATAGAGTTTTTTTAGTATTTTTTATGATTATTTATAACCTCTAGCACTTTAGTGCTAGCTTTCATTTCGCTTTTGCAGAGCGGACAAACCGGTGTTTCGCTTTCGCTGCTTTTAAAGTTATCGCGAACCCAGCCCTTGCAGTCCTCAGATGTGCAGATCCATACCTTCGTTTCCTCTGTGACGATATCTTCTGGTTTTTTTCTATACATTCATGACTCTCCTCTCAGGTTCTGATTAATAAATAGGATGAAACATTTTTAGAAAAATCATAAACGTTATTAACTGGAAGAAAAAAATTCACCAATTATAAAAAGTACCCTTTACGTGATGACTCTTTATAAATAGTGAATTTAAATGCAATACTGCTTGATTATTTTATATGATTTTACTGCATTTGTCAATAGAAGTTCTTATTTGCGGATAACGGCCGCCTGAATTAAGCTTGATTCAGGAGGTGTCAATGATGGACACAATTTTATACCTAATCTTCACGCTTACTTACATCCTATTATTTGCAATTGGAATCATTTTATTAAGAAGAAAGGCATCTGTCCCAGGAATGATTTTACTTCTCGTTACCCTTGGATTAATGATTGATAATGCTATGATTGCATCAGGTACCTTTATTGGAGAAGGTCAGCAGTTAAAATCTATCAGCATGATCCGTTTTTGGGCTCATGCCCTGTTCACACCTGCTCTTGTTCTTTTTGGCTGGTATATGGCAAATGGGTTCGGGGTGAAGTGGGCAAGATCGCGATTTTCCTATTATTTTGCTCTTGTTCTTACTTTAGTGCTGATGATGATTGAAATCGTGACAGAAACGCTTCCTCTGACTTTAACACCTGTCTATGAATATGGTGTCCTGCGCTACTCATCGGGACACAGCTCAGGTCCCCCAATTATGGTTTTGGTTTTAATTGTGTATCTTCTTGCTGCCGGCTTCAGCATTTGGAGAAAAACACAATGGCCGATTATGCTGATCGGCGTCGTCGTCATGCTGATTGGCAGTGCCATATCTCTTCCAATACCAAGCTCAGCTTCTACAAACGCGTTTGAACTTATCTTCATTCTTGCTTTATGGAATACATACAGAAAAAGTCTTAAGGCTGCCGATTAATTCGGCAGCCATTGTTTTATTTACTGAAAGGATTGTAGTCCATTTTTATTTGCGGCAGCTCACGCACTTCTTCTGTCATCTGACTTCCGCACATTGGGCAGGAGAGATCTTCCGTGGAAAAATCTTTTCTCATCCAGCCATTACAAGCTTCCGATTCACAAGCGTATACCGTTGTGTCTTCAATAATTGTAACGGGTTCTTCAGCACCCTTTTTCGCAAAGTACATGAGCATAACTCCTTTTTTTATTTAGTATACGCTTTTAAACATAAATTATTTATGTCATTTAACTTTTTTAAATGGAATAAATAATTTATGGACATGTTTTGACATTTAATTCTTCTATTCACTTATCTGTGCCATTTGATTCGTGAATGATTGCTCATATAGCAGAGAATTTAATTTTTTTGGTATTTTAGCTTCATTTTCAGGATCATTTATGCCATAATTAATACTAATTTAGTCATACAAAAAAAGCCGGATTGAATGACTCAATCCAGCTTTTGACCTATATAAGAATGGGCAAAGATATGCTGAAGGCGGATCCAATCCCCTCTTCACTTGCCACTTCAATCCTGCCATTATTCGACTTAATGATTTCAAGACAAACTGCAAGTCCTATGCCGGTTCCTTGTTCCTTGGTAGTAAAGAATGATTTAAAAAGAGAATCTACTGTTTCCTTTCCCATTCCTATGCCGTTGTCAGTAATTTTGATAACAACATGACCATCTTCGATCCTGGTTATAATCTCAATGATTCCATTATCTTTTTGATGACTGATTTGAATGGCTTCCATCGCATTTTTGACAATGTTCAGCAGCACTTGTTTCATTTGCTTTATATCAACTGTAATCATAAGGTCTGGATCATTAACAGTATAAGCAAGCTCGCAATTTGACAAAATCGCTTCGCTCTTACATATCAATATGATGTCATTTATCAGTTTTCGAAGCAAAATAGGCTGTTTGTCTTCGTTTTTCTCTTTTGAGTTATTGAAAAACTCATAAATGATATCGTTAGCCCGGTTTAATTCTTCTAATGCAACATCAGCATAGTGTCCTTTTCCGATTTCGATTAAATGAGGTTTTAACAGCTGCAGAAATCCCTTTACGCTTGTAAGCGGATTGCGGATTTCATGTGCGATGCTTGCGGCAATTTGACCGACCGTTGCCAGGCTGTCCTGCTTTATGGCAATTTCCTTCATCTGCTGCAGCGATTTCTCAAGCTGCTCCTGCTTTTCAAGCAAATTAAGGTTTGCATAAAGCAAATCACCTTCAAGCGTTTTAACAGCCTGATAAATCTGGTCCACACTTTCTTCTTTATCGATGCAAAAAATATGAATAAAGTTTTTGCCTTCGTATTGAATATATACGTCAAATAATGTCATAGGATTAGATTTCGTTTTTAAATTCAGCTCAATTTTCGTAATGGACGGCGTGTCCAAAATGAACTTAGCTGCTTTTTTCTTGCTTCCAATTCCTACTATATCAAGAAAATGGCTTTCCTCATCAAATATATTAAATGTGCATTTTGAAACTGATACGATCTTCAGCTTTCGATCGACCAGAAAATAAGGAAATGGTATTTTGTCATATTTACTTGCGATTAATTGCATTTCCATGGCGATCATTCCTTGAGTTAGATTTTTCAATCCAGCTGCCGAGCTGGTCTATGTTTTGAATCACCACGGTGTTGGGCGGGCAGTAATAATCGAGATCAAAATCGCTTGTCAGTTTTCCCCCGAGCATAATCGTCGGCGAATAATTCAGCTTTTGCAAATCATCCATATATTGAATAACAGTCGGAATGTTGCAGAGAACGCTTGTCGAGAATGCAATGACATCCGGCTTCCATTTCTCGGCATACTGACAAATATTATTCATAGAAACATTTGACTCAATACAGCTTGCTTCCCAGCCATATTCTTTAAATAAGAAAGAAGTCATCATCATGCCGATTGTATGTTCTTCATTTCTCATTGAAAGCAGCATAACCCGCGGCTTCATTGTTGCAGGCGACAGTATATTAGGTTCTTTATGTAATTGTTCCACTTTTAAATAGTAATAACTGGAGATCATAGATTTGCAGACAGCCGCTGCTACATATTCATCTGCCACAGTCGCACGATTCATTTCCCACAATTCCCCGACATTGTCCATAGTGTCTGATAGAAACCCATACACTTCCGTACTGGTTGTATCTGCTTCAATCATACTGTTTAAGTAGTTCCATGAAAGACTGTGTTCGCCATCGATAAACAATTGACTCAACTCTTTAACGGGATTCATAGAAATCACCAACCAATCGTTTTCATCTTCTCATCTACCTGAAAACAGCTGTCAAGAGAGAATATGCGGTAAATGGCATTATAGTTTAAGGGTAACACATAACTAGACAACTAGATACAAATATTCGTTCGCATGATGAATTTTTCTCAAATCTTTACAATACATCCTCTCTCTTATGTGAAAAGGCAGAGTTTGATACAATAATTAAGAGAAGATTTTTGAGAGGATGCTTAAGATGAATGAGAAGTTATATTATACCTCCCCTAAAACATTTGAGTGGAAAACAACGGTTACAGAAACGGAAGAACGCAATGGATTAAAACTGGTAAAGTTAAAAGAAACCGCTTTTTATCCAGAAGGCGGCGGGCAGCCTTCTGATCAAGGCTTCATTGATCATATTGAAATTGCAGGCCTTTTAGAAAATGGCGAAGAAATCTATCATATTGTCTCTGACTTTCCATCTGAAAATGAAGTAACATGCAAAGTAAACATCAAACGCAGAATCGATCATATGCAGCATCATTCAGGTCAGCATCTCTTATCTGCTGTCTGCATAGAATTATATGATTTTCATACAGAAAGTTTCCACTTAGGATCTGACACAGTAACAATTGATTTAAGGACGCCTCAATTAACTCCTGAGCAAATGAAGCTCATAGAAGAGAAAACGAATCAATATATCTTTGAAAACAGAAAAATACATACGTTTTTCGCTGAAGAAACAGAACTTCATGATTTGCCGCTGAGAAAATGGCCAGACTTGAAAGAAAAGATCAGGATTGTTCAAATAGAAGGCATTGATACCTCTGCCTGCTGCGGCACACACGTTGAGCGCACTGGAGAAATCGGATTGCTTAAGCTGATTAAGACAGAAAAACAAAAAGGCATGATCCGTATACATTTCAAATGCGGCTTACGCGCTCTTTCCGATTATCAGAGCATTCAAGAAACCATTCAATTTGCAGGTCAGTTCTTTCAGACGTCCACAAATGAGATTTCAGCAAGATTAACAGCAATGGATCAGGAAACAAAGATGCTAAAAAAAGAAGCAGAACAGCTGAGAGCAGAAAATGCCGCTTTTACTGCTGAAAATGGCCCCTTTGGTCATAAGCTGTTTGAAAAGAAAACGATAAAAGAGCTCCAAATGATTGCCTCCCGATTATTAGAAAATGGAAAGCAATATGCCCTTCTCGGTTCCATCAGTGAAAATTGCGTCCTTTTCTCACAAAAAGGCACTGTTCACGCCGGTTCCTTATTTAAAAGCAATCTTGCTGATTTCGATGGAAAAGGCGGAGGCAGCGAAAAGCAGGCACAGGCAAAATTCGCAGACGCCTCTGAAACAGAACGTTTCTTTTTACGGATTACAGAAACAATGGACCAGCTTTTATAAGCTGGTCCATTGTTTATATGCCGAACGTATTTCCTCCATTTACAGAAATGGATTGGCCTGTTATATAAGCTGAGTCTTCAGAGGCAAGATAAGCCACTGTCCTTGCAATGTCTTCCGGAGTCCCCATTCGTTTAAGCGGAATGGTTGTTTGATACGCTTGAATATCCGCTGCTTTAACGTTCTCATGCCGTTCAACCGGAATAAAGCCTGGATTTAGAAGGTTAACGCGAATTCCATATTCTCCAAGTTCACTTGCCCAGGAACGCGTCATCCCAAGCATTGCTGATTTTGCCGTTACGTAATTAGAAAACGACGGATTGCCAAGTGAAATGACTTCACTGCCAATGTTGATGATGGATCCGTTTTTCTGTTTTTTCATACCGGGCAGCACAGCTTTTAGTAATAAGAATGGTGCTTTTACAAAGAATTTCAGCTGATCTTCATAGTCTTCCCAGTTTGCATCTTCAATTGAAAGCTCTGGCTGAGGCCCTGTTGCATTATTGACCAGAATATCAAATTTTCTGTCCATTGTGACTAGGCGGACACCTTCCTCGCTGGTGATATCTCCTTTTGCGAGAAAAGCTCTTCCGCCAGCTTGTTCAATCTGTTTTTGAACTATTTTGGCATGATCATCTGAGTGCGCATAATTCAAATAAACATCTGCCCCCATTAACGCCAGTTCCGCTGCAATCACTTTCCCGAGTCCTCTTGATGCACCTGTGACTAAAGCCGTTTTATTTTTCAGTTTCATTTTGATTTCTCCAATCCAATGAGCTGTGATTTTCGCATCAACACCTATAAATTTTAAGCATCGATCATTTGAAAAATTTGAACAGACTGCAAAAGGCTAACAGAAATAATAGACAACTTCATTTACCGTCTGACGGACAAAATGTCATAAAACTCTTCCAGAAATATCACTAAACATTTAAAGGATGATTTCCTACTTAGTATAATCTCTATTGAGTTTGTGAGACAATTTTAAGCTCTTCTGTCTTTTTTCTCCTATAAATGGATTAATAAGACTTTGACCGTTGTTTCAAAAACATTTTTTTCAGCAAAAAACGGATACAAATTGCTGTGCCATTTATTACCCGTTTTCTATCTGTATTTTACTGCTTTCTCCATTTAAAAAACCTGAATCCTTCATCCCTTTTTGACGAAAGTGGCAAAATACCAGCCGCCTTCACGAATAATGGGTTTTAAGCCTTTGAGTTTCATATTGGATTGCTCTGCAATGGATGAAAGCTCCTTTTTTGTCGGCAGAGCATAAAGATTATCATAAGCAGTAAAGAAACTATTAAATACACTTGAAAATTGTTTGCCGTGCTTTGGTTTCCGTAATGGGGTAATAATTGAAATCATCCCGCTTGAAGAAAGACATATGCTTAGATTTTGGATCAAACTGACTCTTTTTTCGGGGGAAATATAATGAAGCAGGTTATTCATCATAATTAAATCGGCAGGTGACTCTGCCCTCCACTCTTCAACATCCATACATGTAATAGAGATGTTTGGAATGTCCATGCATCTGTCCGCAGCTTCATCAGCTACTTCTTCATTGATCTCAATCCCTGTTAACTTTATTTCAGGGAGTTCTTGAGATAGTTTTTGTAAATAGCCGCCATGTCCGCAGCCAACATCGACAATCGACTGGATATGATTCTTTTTTACGAGCTGAATCAGTTTAGGATATGCGAGCTGCTCAAGCAAGGAAGAGGTCTTGGCAACTGTCGTTCCGTGCTGCTCATGATCAAATGTCTGCCTTTCATCTGTTTTCATAATCGCAGGATACGTTAATAATGCAGGGATGTGAAGCTCCATCATTTCTTTAAGGAGAATTCCGACTGATTTTGGATCTTTTTTGCTGTCCGGCAGCATAAAGCTCTTTGATGTCTTAAAGCGATTTCTGGAGACTTCTTTTAAGTATTTGATGGATACCCCTACTTCAACCCATCGCTCGAGCAGCTCCAATTCTAATGAATGGATCGCTGCCACTTCATCGATTGTTTTTGGTGATTTGAAGATTTCAAACAAGTCCAGTTCATACCCTACATATGCGTGCCAGCTGTACAAAAAAGGCATATTGCGCTTCATCCAGCTTCTTGCTTTAAATAAGCGTACATATTCAGCGATAATCATATGCTGTACCTCCCCTTCACTTCCCATGGATAATCATTTTCATACGTAAACATATACCTTGTATGCAGCAGTTCAATATTCTGAAGGGTTCTCGGAGGCAGCATGCCAATTTGAACAAGGCGGTCGAAAAAAGACTCTTTCCAAATGCCGAGTCCTGAAATGTTCAGCATTTGTTTCGTGTGGAGCTTTTCATCCTCTGTCATCTGTTTGAGACTTCTATTTCTAAGCGATCCGAAATAACGAAACGGCTTTGAGTAAGCAAGGGCTGATAAGTGGCTTAAATTTAATATAAAATCCACTCGGGTTTTGCGGACTTTTTCATACCATACTAAGTTTTCAGGATAGTGTTCATCATGTTTGTACATCCAGCAAAGGAGTTCTCCCAGTACATCCCCGTCCTGTATGGCAAGGTTCATTCCTTCACCTGCCATGGGATGAACACTGTGTGCAGAATCTCCTATGATGGCCATATTATCTTTTACATAGGTCTCTGCATGAAAATGAATGGGAATCATCAGCTGAATTTTTTTCCATTCTTTAAGTTTCGTCACGTAGCCGTCAAGTTCCGGGCACAAATCAATATACTTCTTATGAAAATGTTCAATTCCCCGTTCTTTTAACGATTGATACTCTCCTGACTGGATGAGATAAACGGTTCTGACTTGATTGTCCGGAAGCGGAAATAGACCGAGAAAAGCGTGCGGTGTTGAAATAATTTTCCCCTCTGTCATAGACTCAGGTCTATCAAACGTGACGGTTAAAAAATGATGATCATATTCATGTTCATTTAATTTTACATTCATGGCTTTTCTGACGTTTGATTTCCTTCCCTCCGCTCCAATGTAATAATCTGCCTCAATGATAAATTCTTCTTTATTGCTTGTGACAACAGCCGCCTGATCTTTGAATTCTTTAAACTTTGCAGGCTGTATATAATGAAAAGCAGGATACTCTTTCGCTTTTTCAAGCAGCATTTCTTTAAGCTTTTCATGAGGAATCATGAGGGCATAATTGTATTCGCTCTCAATTATGCTGTATCGCATAGTGGCCGTTCCAAGCTTTACATACGTTCCTTTTTTTCGTTTCATTTCATTCATTTCTATTTCATTTATTTGATGTCCGGCTTCTAAAACCGGCTTATTCAGACCAAGCTGATGAAAAATTTCAAGGCTTTTCGGCTGCAGCAATTCTCCTTTGTACTTGTGAGCCGATCCTTTTGTCTGCTCCACAACACACACATCAATACCGCATTTTGCAAGTTTCAAAGCTGCTGTTAAACCGCCTACTCCGCCGCCGATCACCAATACTTGTGTTTTCATCCTCTCACCGCCTTTGTCCTTTAATTTCCACTTTTGTTAAAGAATGAAACCGCATAACTCTCTAAGGGGTTTGACCTTAAATTCGGTTCTGATAGGATTATAGGGAGCTAATCCAGAGTTTGGTGCGAAAATGACAAAACTTTGGTCATATCCGATAGGCAGATAAGAATCCGGCTGAAAAGTCCTGGTCCCGCCTTTTTATGTGAAAACAGGTTTAGGAATGTGGATGGTGAAATTTGATCGCTGCACTGGAGCGGGAAACAGGAAGTATTCTTTGCTTTCATTTTTTGGAGAGGTTATCCGTGGCATTCTTACCCTCCCATACCGTTATTCGATTTAGCGGGGTAGGATCCCTGCGTTTCCTTACCCTCCCACAGCGTTATTCGGTTTTGAAGGGTACGATCCCTGCGTTTCCTTACCCTCCCACAGCGTTATTCGGTTTTGAAGGGGACGATTCAGGCGTTTTCTTACTCTCCCATACCGTTATTCGGTTTTGCAGGGTACGATTCAGGCGCTTCCTTACCCTCCCACAGCGTTATTCGGTTTTGAAGGGTACGATTCAGGCGTTTTCTTACTCTCCCATACCGTTATTCGGTTTAGCGGGGTACGATTCAGGCGCTTCCTTGCCCTCCCATACCGTTATTCGGTTTTGCAGGGGACGATTCAGGCGTTTCCACTGCCATCGAAGCATAAAACATATAAATTCTGCCACTATAAAAAAACGCTTTCTAAAAGAAAGCGCCGTTTTAAGAAAAGTCAGTTTTCGCATTAACTGTTGTTTTTGATAATAAATGCTGCCGTTTCTTTCCGCTATAGGAACTTGCTTTCCGCGGTCCGGCTGGGAGGCTCCTCGGCTTTGCCTATGGGGTCTCCCATTTCCCTCTGTTTCCCGCAGGAGTCAAGTTTATCCGCTACAATCCACTTAAGGTATTTAACAATTGGACTAAGAAAAAGTAATCATGATCGAATCTTGAATCGGCTGATAGCCTATTTTTTGATAAATGCTGTTTGATGTCGGGTTTGCGAGGTCTGTATAGAGTGTGCAAAAGGAAAAGTCTTTTAACAGGAGCTCACTAAGCTCAGCCACGCAGCTGCTTGCGTACCCTTTGCCTCTGAATTCATCAGGAGTATAAACCAGCGATACGCAAATTCCATTTTTAGTGGATCTTGATTTCTTCGCCATCGATACTGGTTTGTCATCTGCCATCCAAAGAAAAACGGATTTTTCTGCAATAAACTGCTTCATTCTCCCTGCCGCCTGCAGTACTGTAATTGGAGGCTCGTTCGTATAATTCATAAAATCCATCATCCACTCGGTCAGCAGCGGCAGATGGCCTAATTCTGCCAAAACAAATTCCCCGTCACTGCGTTTTAGTTCCGTCACTTCCTGGAGACGATAGATCTTTTGTTCCATTACAATTTCAGCTCTGTCTTCTGTTTCGGCAGACCATATTTTCGCAAATGCCTCTGTCCATTTCCTCTCGCCGACCACACCGGGGATATGTAAATCCTTCATAACAAGTGTCCGAATCGTTTCATGGAGAAGGTTCTCAGTCATTAAATCTTCATTAAAAGACAGGATTAAATTATGCGGAGGTGTCATCAGCAGCGTCATCGCAAGCTCTCCATCTGCTTCCACTGCAGCGGTATAGACATTCGCAGCTGGAATGGTACGTTTAAAAGCTCCTATGAGCCCAAGTGTAAGGTTGTTTTCTGCTTCATTTTTTAATAGGAAAGGTTCCGCTAGTTCAATAAAAAGACTTCTATCCGTGTATTCTGTCAGTTTCATCTGATTTCACCTCTGCTATATAATTAGCTTTAAGTTTCCAAAATCCCTCCGCAAAATGCAAAAAAACTCCGGCTATTTCGCCAGAGTTAAAAGGTAGTAAATCTGAAGAATTTCTGAACAGCATAAATCGCCCGTTTAATAAACGGCATGTCATCTCTGTACTTTTCAAAATCCAGTGTGTAATCAGCACCATCATTTGTCCATAGTTTTTTAAAATAAGCTTCTACTTCTTTCATGACTGGCTCATCGGCTGGAGCTGCAATTTTAAGATCATTTTCAAGATTAAGATCATCAAGGTTCCGCTTCGTAAAGTTGGCAGAGCCGCTGATAATAGTTGCTTCATCTTTGCTTTTTATGAAGAGCATTTTAGGATGATACTGCTCTTTTGTCGTATTGTACCATCTAATCTCAATTTTTTTATTTGTATCTTCTAAGAGTTCTTCGGCGACCGGGCGATTCGGAATGCCGATTTTCTCCTGCCCGAACGCATTTTGATTCGGATCAAGAATCATTTTAATTTCTGCTCCGCGATTAGAAGCAGCCACCAGTGAATCTATGACTTGGCGGTCTGCGAGATAAAACATTCCAATCCAGATCTCATCGTCTTTCTTCGCATTTCGAATCGTTTCAAGCAGCCGTTTATAAATTTTCCCTTCGGTTAAAACCTGTACTTTAATATCGCCCTTCTCATCGTTCTTTTTTTCATATACCGGAAGTTTGGGTCCTCCGGAATACTCTGAGACTGCCTGCTCTGATTCGAGGACATCCGCAATCACATTCCCGCTTACTTGGAACGCTACATTAGAATGGTAACCGCTCGCATCATGCGGGTTGGCTGATGACACAATGGCTGTTTTTTCTGTTGCAACTGCTTTTCGGTGATTGGCTTTTACATTAAATAGTTTCAAATAAGATCTGATTGTCATATCAGGAGCTGTTTCTCCGAATGGATTAGAGAGCCATGCGGGGCCTGACTGGCCAAACCATTGAAAAAACGTTCTCCATACACTTGAATAAAGCGGGTTTGAATCTCGCAAGGCAATCATATCTGACATAACTACGTCAATGCCGGCTTTTTTAAAAGCATCTAATTCTTTAGATGGATGTGATCCATACGAGGTATTAATATCATCCGTAATAAAAACGATTGGCAAATTCGGATTTTCCTTTTTTTTCTGAAGAAGTTTCTCTGAAAGTTCTTTGCTGACTTGAGGGTAGATTTCTCCACGATCATAGTATCCATTGAACAAAAACAAATCAATGACAACAAATTCTTCCGCTTCATCAATCGCTTTGTAAATCGCATCAAAAATCATTTGATCTGCTTCAACCCGGCCTTCTATTTGGTAAGTTAAGTCATACAAAAAATCCACATCTTCAACTTTGTGGACATCTCCTTCATAGGAGATATTTTCCGGCAGAGGTTTATAGCTCTGATAAATAACTGTGCCGGTTAAAATAATAATAATAAGCAATAAAAGCAGCGGCCGTTTGTTTTTCAGCCTCATAAGACGAAAACGCGACAATAAGACTCCTCCTAAATTAAGATCATAGCTTTCATTATATGCCCTAATAAAGATGTGGAAAAACCTTTCTGAAAAATAAAAGATTCTTTTCATAAACTTTGTTGCTTTTTGACTAAATGTTTAAAACCTTAAGTGGATTGCAGCGGAAGGAACTTGACTCGTGCGGGATATAGAAGGAAATGTGAGACTCCACAGGCAGAGCCGAGGAGGCTCCCACCCGGACCGCCGAAAGGAACGGACAACATTATAATTAAAAACAACAATCTATGCGAAAAGAGCCAAAGAAAAAACAGACCTGATAATATTGCCTCCGGTCTGTTTGATTCTTCTTATTTCGCTTGAGGGAAAACACGCTTAATCATTTCGTTAAATTCATCTGCCAGGCCGGAAACTGGCTCTCCATTGCGGATTTTGTCCCCGTAATCCTTCATACGGTCAAAGAAGTCCGGATTTTCTGAAACATACACATTGCTTAGTTCCCGGTCTGTGGATCTGACCTGATCTGCTACCCTGTTTTTAAGGTCATCTGATAGCTTCCCTTTAGGATCGCCTTCCAGAACGACTGCAGCATAAGCATTATTGTTGGTAACAATTACGTTCGCATATTTAATTTCCTTCATGTCAGCTACCTTTTTCGCTGCATCATCCGCAACAGCCATTCGGTTTTGTTCATTCGTTTGTTCATCATAAGTAACATTTTTCAGCTCATTGTTCATTATATTATCATTTTCACGTGCATTATTATCCATTCCGCATCCTGCACTTATTAATAGTGATAGAGCGATGGATGCACCGGTTAAGAGCTTTCTTTTTTTCATGACAGCATTCCTCCATTCATTTCATCGCCTTTATCTTCTGCAAAAATGACATTTTTATTCACAAAAAAAACGAAAAGCCAATAGTGGCTAATCGCTGATTTTTTGAAGGTGATATCCTTTTTCTTTCCATATAAATTGAATCCCCTGTTTAAAAGATTGAAACGTGCGGACATTAAGGGCTATGCCATTTAAGGTAATATGCTTAACTAGTTTTGGATTCAGTCCGACAAATATTGACTCAGTGCCCATCAGCCGGAGAGCTTCCACAATTTGATTTAAGTGAAAGGAAATGGTTTCTTCAAATGTTTCTCCTATCCCGGTGAAATCAAATATGATATAGTCCGCATGCCGTTTTGACGTTTCCTGAAGAATTTTTTCTTTCATGTTTTCCATTCTTTCTTCAGTCAGAGTACCGGTCAGTGCTATTAATAAAGTCGAATCAAGAGCCGTTCCTATGATCGGCGTATACATTTCTTCAAGTAATGCTTTTCCTTCTTCAATCACATTTTCATATTCTGTCACGTCACGCCATGTTAAGACGAAGCCCGTTTCCTGATTTTCGTGATCCCTTAATCGGTCAACAACGATTTGCGCTGTGTATCGGTTAAATAGTTTAATTTGTCCGCTATGAGGAAAAGGTCCGTTGGCAAGGATGTTTTGCTGACGTTCGCCATGAAACTTTTGAATATTGCAGCCAATAAAATCTTGTGGATCTTCCATTCCAACGTACGGTCCGATTTTTTCTAATATCCCTCTTGCCGTATCATTGAACCAAATGATCTGAAAATCATTATCTGCAAATATGAGCCCCTCACCGATGCAGTTCAGCAGCGTGTAAACGTTCATATTTTCTAATATGGTTGTTTTATTTGTCAATCAAGTTTTCCCCCTAAACCATTCATACATATATATCAATTATAAACATTTCTTTACTTTTGGAAAGGATAAAGTACCTAGTAAGAAAATACACAGGAAACCCGCAGTTCCATAGCGGCTGCGGGTTTTTCGGATATTCAACCTTTTCCAGCCTGAAAGCTTGGGTATTTCGTCATGCCGCCATCTGCATAAAGGGTAATTCCTGTTACATAGCTTGCCTCAGATGATGCAAGCCAAACTACACAAGCAGCAATTTCTTCAGGTTTTCCGATATACCCCATCGGGATCAGATCAACGACATCTTTCTTTGCTTCCGGATCTGCAAATTTTTCTGCATTAATTGGGGTATCTATCGCTCCTGGTGCGATATTATTTACACGGATCCCGGACGAGGCATACTCAAGAGCCAGTGTTTCAGTCAGAAGCTTGATGCCGCCTTTGCTTGCTGCATAATGTGCGAAGTGAGGCCATGGAATCTGCTGATGAACGGATGACATGTTAATGATGGAGCCTTTAATATTATGATCGAGCATATGCCTGACTGCTTCTCTGCTTCCAAGGAATGCACCTGTCAGATTCGTCTGAATGACTTTATTCCAGCTTTCAAGCGTGAGCTCCTCGGTCGGGATTTCCGCTTGAATACCTGCATTGTTCACCATCACATCGAGCGTTCCATAAGTTTCAACCGCAAACTGTACAATTCTTTTTACATCGTGCTCTTGTGAAACATCTCCCTGTATTTTTGAAGCCTCACCGCCATTTGCTTTAATTTCTTCAATGACAAGATCAGGTTTGTCATCTTCAGTCAGATAATTAACCACTACCTTTGCCCCTTCTGCAGCAAAGCGCTGTGCAATGGCTTTTCCAAGGCCTGAAGAAGCACCTGTAACAGCCACTACTTTTCCTTTTAAACTCGGATACATAAGAATTCCTCCTAGCGTTTTGTATAACCCAGCAATACTCCGCCTGCGATAATCAGGACACAGCCGATAATGACAAAGATAATCTGTTTTTTCGTTTTCTTTTCTCCCAGAAGAAAAATCCCGCCAAGCGTAGAAATGATAATGCCTGTCTGTGAAAGAGAAAAGCTTGTCGCGACTCCGATCTTTGGAAGAGCCAGAAGCAGTCCCAGATTTCCGGCGGCCCACATTAAACCTGTTAAGATATTGCGCAGTGCAAATTTATCAAATGGCTTATGTCTGGCTGTTAAAGCTGCTGCTGCTGCAACCATCCCGATTGCCTGCGGCAAAATGGCGGCCCAGCCGTCAATTTCAAAATATCTGATGATAATGACATAGCCTATGTACCCTAATGATGAAATAAATAAAATCAGTAATCCTTTTTTAAGGCTTTTGCCTGCATCTTTATCGTCTTTTTGCCCGATAGAAGTTAAGACAACACCTCCAATAATGAAAAGAATGGCGATGCTGCCAAGAATGACCGTCATTTTTGTGTCCCATTCTTTAAAGAGCAGAACACCGAATAACGTAGTTCCGATCAGCTGCATTCCTGTTGAAATTGGAACGGTTTTAGAGACGCCGATATGTTTGACGCTTGCAAGCTGATTTAACTGTCCAACGGTCCAAAAGATACCTGAGACAATCCCGATTGACCAGACGAGAGGAGTCAGGTCCGGATTTGAAAAAAAGAACATGACAAGGGAAAATAAAAACGCTCCGACAGTTATGCCCATCGTTTGGCTGTAGGCATTTCCTCCAAGCTTTACACTGACAAGCACAAGGCTTCCCCAGGCAACAGCAGGAATTAATGCAAGAAGTATACCGATCATGATGATTTCCTTTCTGTTTACATAGTCTGAGTATCCATTTTAAGGCGTGCACATCTTAAAATTAAGAACAGGAGACCTGCACTTAATTATTAATATGGTTTCCTGAGTGATGAAAAAATAACACGCTTTGGCATGAATCTCTTAGACCTTTCCACTAATAAGACCAAAATAAACTTTTCTGTTTAGAAAAAGCGGATCTACTTCATACTGTTATCAAGAAAGGATGATTATTATGGAAGATCTTTTTAAGGAATTTGGAGCTGGGGATTTTTTTGAGCAGCATCGTTATCCGATTGAAATGTCAGGAATATTGGATACAGTCAGTGAAAAACAGCTGCAGAGCTTCTTCGAAAGATTTGAATGTGATTCTTATGAAAACTTCATTTATTTTCTCACCTTATTTTTATCCATCCAAGAGAAAAACAGACATCTAGTCTGAAGGATGTCTGTTGTCTCCGCTCCAAAAACGCAGCAAAAATCATCGAATCCGACACCAGGATCTGTCCTCCTATGAAAAATGAAGCAATAGGTGTTGATTCATAAAATACTGGTTGCTGGACTGCTCAACCCCCTATAGCGATGACTGCTTCTTTTTCTATCTTTCGCCTTTTTAAGTGAGACAACGTTTTAAAAAAAACACAATATGCATCTCAAGCAATAATTTTATTTCTATCACTCCACCCAATCTTTTCTGCGATATTCATATTTTAATAGATAACAAAGACTTATATATTGTAAATTAAGAATTTTTAGTATATTATTTTACTGTAATCGCTTACATTTATGTGGCGCTAAAACGGGCAGTCTGCTTGCCCGTCTTCAGCATGATTTCTACATATATTTTCACCAATATTATTTAGGAGGCTGATTATTTATGAGTCAAGCTACATTGAAAGTTGGAGAAAAGCTGGAGAAATTTCTGCAGGGAAAGAAAAAGCTGTTTATTAACGGGGAATTTGTAGAGAGTGTATCTAAAAAGACGTTCAACACTCCTAACCCCGCTACAGGCGAAACACTTGCAGCCGTTTATGAAGGGGACAAGGCTGATATCGATCTTGCTGTTAAAGCTGCAAGAAAAGCGTTTGACGCGGGCCCATGGTCTAAAATGAGCGCTGCTGAACGAAGCAGACTGATGTACAAGCTTGCTGATTTAATGGAAGCTAATAAAGAAGAGCTGGCTCAGCTTGAAACGCTTGATAACGGAAAGCCAATTAATGAAACAAAAAATTCCGATGTTCCGCTCGCGATTGAACATATGAGATATTATGCAGGCTGGTCAACCAAAATTGTCGGACAAACCATTCCGGTAAGCGGGCAATTTTTCAATTACACAAGACATGAAGCTCTTGGTGTAGTCGGACAGATTATTCCTTGGAACTTCCCTCTTCTAATGGCGATGTGGAAATTGGGCGCTGCACTTGCAACAGGATGTACAGTTGTATTAAAGCCGGCAGAGCAAACGCCTCTTTCAGCTTTATATTTAGCTGAGCTGATTGCAGAAGCTGGATTCCCTGAAGGAGTTGTCAACATCGTTCCTGGCTTCGGAGAAACAGCTGGAGACGCGCTTGTCATGCATCCTGAAGTAGATAAAATTGCTTTCACAGGTTCTACGCCTGTCGGCAAAATGATCATGGAAAAAGCATCAAAAACACTTAAGCGCGTAACACTTGAGCTTGGCGGCAAGTCGCCGAACATCATTCTTCCAGATGCTGATCTCTCTGCTGCAGTACCTGGTGCTCTTACTGGGGTAATGTTTAACCAAGGCCAGGTTTGCTGTGCAGGTTCACGCGTTTTTATCCAAAAGAAGCACTATGATAATGTTGTGTCAGACATGGTCTCCCATGCGAAAAATATCCGCCAGGGTGCAGGCATTGAGCCGGAAACTCAAATCGGGCCTCTTGTTTCAGATGAACAGCAAAACCGCGTGCTGAATTACATTCAAAAAGGTGTAGAAGAAGGCGCTGAAATCTTAACTGGCGGCGGCTCTCCATCAGAAAATGGATATTTCGTCTCGCCTACCATCTTTGCAGCTGTTAAAGATGAAATGACCATCGCAAGAGAAGAAATTTTCGGACCGGTTATTGCTGCTATGCCGTATGACGATCTGGATGAAGTGATTAACCGCGCCAACCAAAGTGAGTTTGGACTTGCAGCAGGATTATGGACAAGGGACATTGCTAATGCCCATTACGTAGCAAGTAAACTAAAAGCGGGAACGGTCTGGGTCAACTGCTACAATGCATTTGATGCTGCCTCGCCGTTCGGCGGCTACAAGCAATCCGGACTGGGACGCGAAATGGGATCCTATGCATTGTCTAATTACACTGAAGTAAAGAGTGTTTGGATTAACCTTCAGCGGTAAAAAGAAAAGCGGAACCGACCGTTTAGCTCCGACAGACAGATAAGGATCATCCAGTGAAGGCGCTTTTTGCCTTTGCTTGATGATCCGTTCTGGCCGGGGAGTTGGGAGGTGGAGCTGGACAATGAAATGTGGAACCGCCTGTATCACATGCAAAAAAAGCCATCTGAACTTTTTCAGATGGCTTTTTTATCGGTTATTTCTCTTCAAAATAATCCTTGTAGAAACCGCTCACTTTGCCGTTGTTATCAATGACAAAGTAAAATTCTTCTGTTTCGTTTTTAACTTCATATGTATTTCCCGCTGTTAAAACACGATTTACCATGTATTTTTCTGCATTTGTATGTTTGCATGTTACCACTTTAATGGTCTCTTTGTTCAGCCAATCTTGATGAATCATTTCAGCATTCTCCTTTGTGCATTTTGACCTTATTATACTATATAAACCATGAGCAGAACACCTTAACTGTGGGGTTTAGCGCACTTCCTGCTGAGCTGTATTCTCAGTTCGTGCTGTAAACGCCGGTTTAGCGCACTTTCTGAAGAGCCACACTTGCATTTTGTGCTGAAAACTCGGGTTTAGCGCACTTCCTAAAGATCGCCACTTGCACCTTGTGCTGTAAACTTGGGTTTAGCGCACTTTCTGAAGAGCCACACTTGCATTTTGTGCTGTAAACTTAGGTTTAGCGCACTTCCTAAAGATCGCCACTTGCACCTTGTGCTGTAAACTCGGGTTTAGCGCACTTCCTGAAGATCCTCATTTCCACTTTGTGCTGCAAACTCATAACCTCCTCTTTTCGTGAATAGATTGAAAAAGATGAGGTGAATTCAGTGATTTCAATGAACGATTTAAACAAGCAAATAAAAAGAATGACAGATGAGCTCAGACAGCTGCAGCAAAATGACGGTTCCTGGCGCTTTTGTTTTGAAGGCGGTCCGATGACTGATGCATTTATGATCATCCTTCTTCGTTCTCTGCAGGACGATGATGATGTATTGATAAAAAAACTGACAAATCGGCTGCTGAATCTGCAATCAAATGAAGGCACATGGAAGCTTTACGAAGATGAAAAAGAAGGCAATTTAACCGCAACTGTTCAAGCTTATACAGCCCTTCTCTCTACTGGTTTATATAAAAAATCAGACCCTTTGCTGAATCGGGCAGAATCTTTCATTGTCTCTCAAGGCGGCCTAGCTAATGTTCATTTTATGACAAAGTGGTTCCTGGCAGTAAACGGCCTTTATCCTTGGCCCAAGTATTTCCGCTTTCCGCTTGCCTATTTGCTGCTGCCAGCTAAATCCCCGATCAGTATGTATCAATTGAGTTCCTACGCCAGAATTCATTTTATGCCGATGATTCTGGCGATGAATAAACGATTTATTCACAGCACCAATCATTCGATAAATCTTTCGCATTTACACGTTTCAAAACCGCGGTCCATTGATTGGCTGTCGTTTTCAGACAGCCATCGCACAAAGCACATCTTCACTGAAACACTTCGGTCGTTTGCCGGCTTCCCAGCTTATGTGCACAGAGCAGGAGAGAACGCTGCTGAAAAATACATGCTTAAGAGGATTGAGGCAGACGGAACGCTTTTCAGCTATGCAAGTGCCACTTTCT
The DNA here is from genome assembly GCF_009674765.1 of Metabacillus idriensis. Lineage (GTDB taxonomy): Bacteria > Bacillota > Bacilli > Bacillales > Bacillaceae > Bacillus_P > Bacillus_P idriensis. Next base: position 21,675 of record NZ_WKKF01000010.1, read on the forward strand.
TTATGATTTATGCCCTGCTCTCTCTTGGGTATAAGGAAAACTCCGCTCAAATTAAGCAGGCAGTTGCAGGACTTAAATCGATAATCTATCAAGATGACAACTTGATAACAGTTGAGAATTCAACCTCCACTGTTTGGGATACCGCCTTGCTCTGCTATAGCCTGCAAAAAGCGGGTATCCCCTATCATGATTCTATGATTATAAACGCTTCTTCCTTTTTGCTTTCACGCCAGCATGTAAAAAAGGCGGATTGGCGCATTCATAACCCTTCTGCCTCTCCAGGGGGATGGGGGTTTTCAAACATCAATACCAATCATCCCGACAATGATGACACAGCCGCAGTTCTCCGTGCCCTTACTCAGCTTTCCGCTTTAGATCCCGTCTATTTTGAGGCGTGGAATAAAGGTTCATCCTGGCTTTTATCGATGCAAAATCGAGACGGGGGTTTTGGTGCATTTGAGAAAAATGTCAACAATCCTATTTTTGCATCCATCCCGCTTGAAAATGCCAAAGACGCAGCTATAGATCCCTCTACAGCTGATTTAACTGGCCGTGTTCTTGAATACTTCGGAAATTTTGCAGGTTTAACAAAAGAACATCCTTCGATTCAGGCAGCGGTGGCCTGGCTTTTGCATCAGCAAGAACAAAACGGTTCATGGTATGGCAGATGGGGTGTTTGTTATATTTATGGAACTTGGGCTGCGATTACCGGGCTAAAAGCAGCCGGACTATCAAACTCTCACCCAGCTATTGTAAAAGCAGTGAAATGGCTGGTGAGGATCCAGAAGGAAGATGGCGGATTTGGAGAATCATGCAGAAGCTCTGAAGTAAAAACCTACATGCCGCTCGAATTCAGTACTCCCTCACAAACAGCCTGGGCGCTTGATGCGCTATTATGTGTGATGGATAAAAAGGACACAGCGATACAAAGAGGTGTAAAACGCCTAATGAAGCCTTTCGATGAAAAAAGCTCCGCATATCCTACCGGCATCGGACTGCCGAAGCAATTTTATATTCATTATCACAGCTACAATAAGATTTTCCCGCTGCTTGCTTTGAGTCACTATAGGAATCTCCATTAAGCAGGACTTTGTTAAAAAACAAAGTCCTGCAGCATAGTGTTACTTTCCTTTTTCATTCTACCAAAGCAATTTGTAGATCGAACAAATAGTAGAGAATTCATTCATTTCTCTACTTTGCAGCTCGTATTTTACAAAATAATCCATACAAGTAGTTCCTCCAATTTCAGAAATTAACCCTCACCATGCGGGCACGTGTAAAATTCTCCGAAGCTCCCCCATCAGCCCCCTGATCTTGAATTTCCTCAAAAGAACAGGGGAAAATTTATAAAAACAAAAAAAGGACAAATTACTGTCCTTTTTGAAAAAAGTTCAATAAAGCCACCCAATTAGTTATTTAAAGTATAAATCGATTCTGCCATCGTCTGAACTTAAATAAGTAAATGCCTTTTCAAGGCCTATTCCAGACTAGCTTCAAATAAATCAATGATCTCAAGAAACCTCTCAGCTTCTCTAAAAGTATGATCTGCTAAAAGGGGATGAATATTGCTCTTAATACGACATGCTTCTATTAACTCCCTTGCTGTTTTCTTAAAATCTCTTAACGAGGCTACCGATACTCTATTTTGATTTAAGAATTGGCTTAGTAATGGCTTAGTTTCTGATTGTGGCCGCATAGATTCCAAATCAACAGCCTGAAAAACCAATTGATCAAAATCATGACTAAATTCTTTCGCCTGCTCTACTAACTTTCGTTCCGAGGGATCTAAAAGATGTCCGATAAACTTAGCATGATCAGCCATGATTTTAAGAAAGAATACATTTTCTTCAATAATAGCTTCAGGTTTTGGGGCTAGTATACCTTCATTAAGCTCTTTTAATCGATTTGCAAAGTAAGCTGCTTCTCTGCTAATGTGATCAACCAGTAACGGGAAATTATTAGAACGAATTTCGCAGCGTAATGTTAAACCTAACACTTTTCTTTTGTATTGCCATATAGAAGCAGCTGCTTGATAAACCTCACTATTAAAGGCCTGTATTTGGCGTAAATCTGAGTTTACCGTGAATCTGCTCAGCTTTTCCTCTATTCTTTCAAAAATAGTGATAAATTGCTGTGCTTCAGCAATCAATTGTTTTTGTTCATGTGTAAACCCTAAACTTAAAAATAAGGCGTGCTCTTTCATAATTCTTGACCAAAATTTTATTTCATCCAGCGACCTTGCAACTATTGAGCTAACCAGAAAAATCCCCCCCATTTACTTACTCCTGTCTAAATATATATTTGTGTTGTCGTCCATATTCTTACTAATTCTAATTAGATGTGTGAGTAAGCAAATCCGGTCAATAAAAAGGCTCTTTCTATAAGGGATTTTCTTCTGCAAAACTGCCTCTTCCGTTAAATAAAAGCCTTACCTCCTTATTCAGGATTCCGGTTAAATTAAGAAGGTCTTGCTGATGCCAGGTAATACATTTACATGAATTTCGAACCTTAATCATAATATGGGGATGGGGGTTCCAATTTTCTTAAAAAAGGAGATGTTTATATGCAGCCTTACTATTTTTACAGAGATAACAACTGGGGACATATATTAAATTTGTTACGCCAAAGTTTATATGCTGAAGAAATGGTATGTGCTATGAGCTCAGAACTTTTCCATATACCTAAAACCAAAGATTTAAAAGGGAATCGTGAGATGCATAATCATCTAGTGCCTGCTTCCTATCACCGCGTTACAGCAGTAGGTTCATCCCAGAGACTAGTAAATGGCGAGCAACAGCAATCCATTGTAGAAACACTGGCGGCTTGTATAAAAAATGCTGAAAATCAAGATAAATATGTACGTGAAGGATTAAGAACGATGGAGGAAAATGCAAGTCCTGAGTTTAAACCATTCATTAAAATTATTATTAAGTGGCAAGAACAAGCAGAATCCTATTTAAATCAAGCAAAAGAATCTTTGGGAACTATGGGAGTTCCGATTCCTGCTGGAAGTGAACAGCAGAGTGGAGAGTACAATTTATATTAGTATATTATAAGGTTGGTTCTAGCAGCCAACCTCTATTTGTTTTAATATTTCTGATTATGCTAATTTGCCCCATATATTCAAGTGAAACTTTTCACAATTTTCACGATGATCCAATTTCATTAAAAATGTTCTGGTCCTTTAACTGAAAGAAAGAAAATCAATTCCTCCAAGGTCCTGCCCCAGACTAACTCTTCTTTTCTTATAAACATAAATAGCTAAGACTTATTCATGTAAAAAAGCACACCATTTAGTCTGTACAATGGTGTGCAAAATAATATGTGTCTTACCATTTGCACTTCTGAAAGAAGCTAGCATGTCGCAGCTCTTTCTTCATTAAAAGAAGTCGTAAAAAAATGCTTTTCTTGCCGGAATCAATGCTTCCATTCTGTTTACAGCTTCTTCCTCACCTTCAATATGGCCGATTTCATATAATTCAGCAGGCCGTTTATAGCCAAACAAAGCGGCTGACAGAGTATTAATATCAAGCGACAGTCCGTCAGCTTCTGAACCGCTAAGTTTGAAGACTTCTTTGTTCTTCATTTTGAATGTTCCATTATTCCAAGGAGCATGCTGATCTTTTAAATGAATGACCAGTTCTGAATCTTCCACCGGCCACTCGAATTCATAATCCTTCAAAAAGCTTTCCGCATCAACGATTCGCACCATAAAATAAGGTTTCACTTCCGCTTTAATTCTTGGTTCATTCAGTGAAAAGAATAATGGGTCGATCTCGTATGTAGAAATCTCAAGTTCTTTAATCATAGAGTCATGCTGGCAGATGAAATTCCACAAGCCGATTCTTGCTTCAGATGTTAAAGGAACAAACTCTTCAACTGTCATTTTGGCATTTTTCACTTCATAGAGCATATAGCCCTTTGCTTCTCCTGCCTCGTTATAATAAACAGCTGCAGTCCGGTCATCGAAAATGGACTCTTTCCACCAGGACATTTCACGGACGAGCATGCCTGAGAATCGCATGGCAAATTCATCATATATTTCTCTGATTTCAGAAGAATGAGTTTCCTTTTGAGAGCGTATAATTTTTCCTGGCACTTGCTTTTTCATGACTAGATCCTCTGATTTTAAAGAAGCTTTGAGACTGCTGCTGAACAGCTCCCAGCCATACTTCCGGTAAAATGGCACAGAGAATGGGTGAAGCATGGAAACACTGAAGCTCTCTTTTCTCATGTATTCAAGGAGAAAAGTAATCATTTCTTTCACATACCCGCTTCGTCGGTACTCAGGATAAGTGGCCACACCCGCTATACCGCCCATTTTCCATTTCGTTTCACCAAGGTATACTTCAAGCGGCAGAAGGTGAAGCTTAGCAGCAAGCTCCTCCCCTTCAAGGATCCCGAATAACTGATGATGCTTTTCCATCCTCTGCAGTCTATTTTCAATCTTTTCTTCAGGTACTTTATATTGAAACGCATATTCTGATAGTTTCATTGCTTCGCGATATTGTTCTTTTGTTAGTCTGATTACAGTCATATAGATCCCTTCCCTTTATACCATTCCGCTTTGTTATTTTTATTTAAATCAGCCCGGCAGCTGATTTCATTCAGGACCTTAAAAATCCGCCCTCAGAATGAATTGTCTGGCCGGTAATCCATTCACCTGCATCACTTGCAAGGAAAGAAACAATCCGGGCAGCATCTTCAGGCTGCCCGATTCGGTTCATAGGAAATTTTTTAACAAGCCCTGCTTTTAAGTCATCTGTCATCCACCCTGTATCTGTAGGACCGGGATTCACAGCATTTACCGTGATGCCTTTATAGCCTATTTCTGCTGCAAGCGTCTTGGTCATATCAGGAATACATGCTTTTGTTGCCGCATATGCAAGCTCACCAGGCATTGGTCCTTGTGATTGGCCGGATGTCATATGAATAATTCTTCCTCCCCGGCCCTGCTGAAACCGTTTTGCAAATTCGGCACTTAACATAAGCGGTGCCCTGACATTCACAAAATAATGAAGATCGAGGTTTTCAGATGTTATCGTTTCGAAATTGTTTTCAGCAGAGTATGCTGCATTATTTATAAGAATGGACGGTTCTCCAAGCTTTTTCTCGACTTGATCAAATAAGACGCGGAAAGATTCCGTATTTGTTAAATCCAGCTCCATACTTGATGAGCGCACTCCTAAGGCTGCAAGTTGAGACTCAAGCCTTTCAGCTTCTTCATGTTTAGATCCCCAACACTGCTCTGCATCGTAAGGCCGGTAGTAAGTAAAAAATATATCTGTTCCGGCTTCAGCAAGCTCGAGGCAAATGGCTGCTCCAATCCCTTTAAGTCTGCTTGCTCCCGTTACGATGGCAATTTTCCTGCTGTTCATCTATTCACCTTCTCTTATAGGTACTGATTGAAAAAATCAGCGATTGCGCGATAAACAAGAATTTCATTCTCTTTTTTTGTAAAGCCGTGTCCCTCGTCTTCTAACACCATGTAGTCTACCGAACGGCCCTTTTGTCTCAGGGCTTCAACAATTTTATCAGATTCTGCTTTAACGACACGCGGATCGTTTGCCCCCTGAATCACAAGCATCGGTTTTGTCATACCCTCTAAATGCGTGATCGGAGAAAAATCAATCAGTTTTTCGCGGTCACGTTCAGGATTTCCGACCCACTGATCCATAGCAGATTTCCAAAATTCCGGTACACTGTTAATAAACGAGAAAAGATCGCTCGGTCCAAAAATATCGACAACCGCTTTGAAGTATTCAGGATGGCGCCCGTGAAGAAGAAGGGCCATATACCCTCCAAAGCTTCCGCCCATTAAGAAAATTTTCTCTTTATCGGCAATTCCTTGCTCAATCAGCCAGTTAATTCCTGCTGTCATGTCATGGCGCGGACCATTCCCCCATTCTCCCTCAACCATTTTCATGAATGAAAGTCCATAACGGGTAGATCCTCTGAAGTTAGGTGTAAAAATACTGTAGCCGCAATTCAGCAAAAACTGAAAAAGAGCTCTGAATGAGTTTGTTTCTGCAGCCTGCGGACCGCCATGAGGCCAGATAATCATATGCCCGTTGCTTGTTTCAGCATGAGCTCTATACAAGGAAGCTTCAATCTCCATTCCGTCAAAAGACGCATATGTAACGGTTACCGGTTCTACTAAATCTTCCGGTCTCATCCCGGTAACTCCATGATTCGTGATCTGCTCCCAGCTGTGCGAAGGGGTTCTGGTGAAAATATTTAATGGGATAGTTGCTGATTGTCCGAGAATGAACAGCTCTCCAGCTTCTGTTACTTCCATTTTATTTATTCTGTCAATCGGAATTTCAATGAATTCAGATGATTGATCAACTAAATCATAAGAAACCAATTCATCTTTAACCCCTTTAGCCGCTGTCACATAAATCTTTTGCAGAGCTTCATCATATTTCAGCGCACTTGCATCTTTCCCTTTCAGTTCCAGGACCTTTGAAAACTCACGCTTGGCCAAATCAAATTTAGCCAAATAGGAAAAGTCTGATTCATAGTTTGTAATAAAATAGATTACCTGCTCAGACGTATAAACAGGATCGCTTTGAGTAAATTGCTGATCACTTTCAGGTGTTGCCAGAACATCATCCCCGTCAATTTTCACAAACAATAACGAAGAAGTATTGCCGTAGTTTTTAGAGTAAACAAAGCTTTTCTCTTCAGGTGAAACGGCCATTAGATAGACTGAAGTATCCGTCCCCTCTATTAGAATTTCTTCTGATTCATCCGAAAGATTATATCGATAAGCTGCAAGATAGGCATCGTGGCCATCTTTAGTGGATGTATAATAAAGCGATTCACCATTCTTTGAAAAGAACGGGAACATGTGACGCTCCCCTTTATCATACCGCACCGCCACCTGTGAACCGCCTTTTGGTGAAAGCGCATACAGCTGAGAATTTTCATCTCCGTCCTGATCAAAGCCAGCCAGAATAAAATTCGAATTTTTATTATATAGAAGACTGTCGCATGCTTGATTAATGGATGTTAACGGATAAGGATACTGATTCGGCAAATCCATTGCCCATAAGTTAAAATGTCCTCCGATATTTGTACTGAACACCAGCTGTTTTTTATCTGGAGAAACCGTAAAGTCCTGAATCGTCAGCACCTTTAAAAACTGCTCGACATCCGGCTTTTGAAAAGTAATCATAAACGACACCCCTTTTAAAAGATTCTCTTACCCTATTCTACAGAAATAGGAAATTCCCTGTTCCCATTGGCAAAAAAGATAAGTATGACGGCCGGAATACAGTTGTTTAGGAAGGATTTCACAAGAATTAAATCATAATAATATTATGTAAACTTTATACTGCCAAAAAAAGAACAGCGATCATCATCGCTGTTCTTTCTTTCCATTCATCGTTACATATTGAATCCCTGTATGAAGATTAGAGAAGGTTTGAATATTATCCATCGATATCCCAAGGTTAATCAGGGTTTGGGCGATTTCAGGGCGAATGCCTACAATGATGCAGCTTGTACCAAGCAATTGAACGGCTTCTGCTGCCTGCATCAAATGATTTGCAACAAATGTATCTACAACCGGGACTCCGGTAATATCAATAAATATATAATTGCATTTATAATGTTCGACACCAATCAGGAGATTTTCTTTAATGACCTGGGCCCTTTCATCATTAATGTTGCCGATCAGGGGCAGGATGCATATGTCTGTTGAGATTGGGATCATTGGAGCTGTCAGTTCTTTTACAATATGCTGCTGCTTTCGGTATTCTGCATTCCATGAATTTGAACAGTCACTCACTAAATCTGCAATGATGGGATCAAACCATCTGTCCACGCTCTTATATAAGTCATTCACAACGATTGCAGAATTCTCATTTGAAAGTGCAAGTTCAATGAGAGATCTTCTGAACTGCTGAACCGATTTTACAAGATACGTTAATGAATCATCCTGCTTAAAATATCTCTCATACCATTCTCGCAGATAGTCAGCGGATTTTTCATCTGATCTGATGATGATGCTGAAAATCATATCAAATAGTTTTTGCTTTTCTTCCGAATCTACAAATTTCGGACTTTCGATGCCGCTCTCCCATTTCTCATATAGCAGGCGTTCATTCTGGTTCATCATGTCTATTACTTGCTGCATATACACTCCCCCAACTTTCTTTACTCTCTAATCCTGTACCCTAAGGGAACTCGAAATCAAACGTTTTCTTTAAAAAGGAAGTTCAATATTTGTTTCAAGCGTTCCTCTTATTTTTTTCACATAGCAGTCTTTTCCTATCAGCCACTCTTTAAATGAAAAGATAATCGGCTGACTGTCTCCTCCAACTCCGATCATCACCTGAAGTGTTTTTGGCATATAAACCGCAGTATGAAGGGTTCCTGCCCAATTCTGATATTCTTTTTTGAAAATTGTACTGCTTGTGCTGTTAAAGAAAATAAAAGCATCTGATGCTGAAAAATCAGGACTAAATACTTCTGAAATCTGATTCTTCCTGGAATGAGTTTCCACTAAATGATGACGGTTTTCGCTCAGTTTAGAGGGACTCTCAAAATGATTTGTGCACGCCATTTGAGAATTAGATGTGATAGAAACTCCCTTGCTGGATGCTTCTGCTATGGCTGCATGTCCAGCTGCATCGTAAAGAGAATAATTAAACGCATGCCGGTGAGGAATTTCTTTTAGCTTCAGAATGGCTTCGGCAGTCGTTTTGCATGTGTCCAGGATAAATCTTGCAATGCTGCAGCAAATAAACCCGTCTCCAGGTTTTAGCCGATTCACAAAATGATAGCCAATGACAAGCCCCTTTTCATTCATGCCGTCAATCCGTCCGATCATTCTTGTGGCAAAACCGATGCTCGCGTAGGCGTTTTCAGGCTGCCAAATCAAAAATCTTCCTTCATACGTTTTTGGATGGTAATCATAGTTTCTGGCATAATAGCCGTTTTGCATGAGAGCACTGCACCCTGATTTTTTCCAATCTGCCTGATACCCGCTGTATTCATGGACAATATCCTCTATTGGCCAATCAATTCCAGCAGACAAACCCTCAAGTTCCTGCCATAGACCTGGAGCAAATTGTTCATACAGGCTCTTAGCCGCTTTCAGTTCCGATTGATAAGATTTGATTGATTTTATTCTTCTTTTCTGATGATTTTGGAAGAGTTTAGAATCACTATGTAATTTTCCCTGTTTGATCCCAAGGTCATAATAACTTCCGCGCCCCTGTATCACCTCTGCTTCAATTTTAACCATCATTTTCACGCTCCATATCTTCTATCATGCATGATTTGAAAAAAATAAACAAATTCTAATGAGCATATTTAATGCAACTTTTAAATCAAGACAGTATCATGTAATGGTACATATGAATACGGAGGTCGAGAATTATGAATTCAAACTATCAGTCGTTATTTCAGCCATTTGCATTTAAAAACGGTATTCAATTAAAGAACCGTGTCGTTATGGCGCCGATGACAAATTTTTCATCAAATGATGATGGAACCGTAACAGAAGCTGAAACTGCTTATTATAGCCGCCGTTCAAGCGGAGCTGGCATGGTTATTACCGCATGTGCCTATGTAACTCCGAGCGGCAAAGGATTCCCCGGCGAATTTGGAAGTGATTCCGATGAGATGATTCCTTCCCTGCGAAAGCTTGCTTCAGCAATAAAGGATCAAGGTGCTAAAGCGATTCTCCAGATTTTCCATGGCGGACGCATGGTTCCTGCAGAACTAGTTCCAAATGGTGATGTAGTCAGTGCCAGTGCTGTGGCTGCTGAACAGGGGCATCCATCTGGTGAAGCACCTGTGCCGCGTGCGCTGACAATTGAAGAAATAAACAGCATTATTAAAGACTTCGGTGAATCAGCCCGCCGTGCCATTGAAGCAGGCTTTGACGGTGTTGAAATACACGGTGCGAATACCTATTTAATCCAGCAATTCGTCTCGCCTCATTCAAACCGCCGCGAGGATGAGTTTGGAGGAAGCCTTGAAAAAAGACTTGCTTTCCCTCTTGCAATTGTTGATGAGGTGAAAAAGACGGTTGATCAATATGGGACAAATGAATTTCTTGTGGGGTACCGTTTCTCACCTGAGGAGCCGGAAACACCGGGAATTACAATGGAAGATACGTTAGCGCTTGTTGATGCGCTTACTGAAAAAGACTTGGATTATCTTCATATCTCCCTGATGCAATATTGGTCAACTCCAAGACGGGGTATTGATGATACACGCTCCCGCCTTGAAATTATCCAAGAACGTGTTGACGGCAAGGTGCCGCTGATTGGCGTTGGATCGATTTATACACCAGATGATGCGATGAAAGCAATGAGTACCGGAGTGCCTCTGATAGCCCTTGGCCGTGAATTGATCATCGATCCTGATTGGGTGCAGAAAATTGCCGAAGGCCGAGAAAATGAAATTGAAACAAAACTCGATAAAAATGCCCAGTCCCGTCTGGTCGTGCCTGATCCATTATGGCAGGCAATCATTCACACACCTGGCTGGTTCCCAGTTAAAGACTGAAGATAAAATGAAAACGAGCATCGCTGCAGATGCTCGTTTTTTTGCTTAATTTATATAAGACAAAACGCCTAAAATGAACAAAACTTTGACTAATTTAGTATTTCCGGTGATCAATTGATCCCACCTTTAACAAGAACATTTATGGGAACTCATTTCATACAGAAAGGAATTCTCATTCAGGGGCTTTGATTCCTTTTTGCAGCCGCCTTTCTGGATTTTTGTCCTTATGCGGCGTGGTTGGTTCCTTTTTGGAGGCACAGTTCTGAATTTTTGTTCTCATACAGCGTGGTTGGTTCCTTTTTGCAGGCACCCTTCTGGATTTTAGTCCTCATACAGCGTGGTTGGTTCCTTTTTGCAGGCACCCTTCTGGATTTTAGTCCTCATACAGCGTGGTTGGTACTATTTTGGAGGTACCGTTCTAAATTTTTGTCCTCATACAGCGTGGTTGATTCCATTTTACAGGCACCATTCTGGATTTTTGTCCTCATACAGCGTGGTTGGTTCCATTTTATAGCCGCCATTCTCAACATTTGTCCTCATACAGCGTATTTGATTCCATTTTGCGGCTGCCATTCTGGATTCATGAGACTCATACATCAGCTATCTAGTACAGGTAATCTACAGCCTTTAACACCCAAAAGAACCTTAACACAACAAAAAACGGATACAAATTGCTGTGCAATTTAGTACCCGTCTTTTTGTATTTTTTCTCCCTCAAATAATTAACGACATGAGGTTTTTAAGTTCAATTATCCTTCAATCAATAATGATTCTGGATCTTCAAGCAAGTCTTTAACTGTTGCAAGGAAGCTTACTGCTTCTTTGCCGTCTACGATGCGATGGTCGTATGAAAGGGCGATGTACATCATTGGACGGTTTTCCATTGTGTCTTTGTCAATTGCAACCGGACGAAGCTGAATTTTGTGCATGCCCAAAATTCCGACTTGTGGTCCGTTTAAGATTGGTGTTGACATAAGAGAACCGAACACACCGCCATTTGTGATCGTGAATGTACCGCCAGAAAGATCGCCAATTGTTAATTTGTTGTTTTTCGCTTTTCCTGCAAGCTCACCGATAGCGCCTTCGATTTGGGCAAATGATTTGCGGTCTGCGTCGCGGACAACTGGTACTACCAGACCTTCTGGAGCTGAAACCGCAATGCCGATATCATAGAACTTCTTAATAACTAGCTCATCACCCTGAATTTCAGCATTCAATAATGGGTATTTCTTAAGTGCCGCAATAACCGCTTTTGTGAAAAATGACATAAAGCCAAGGCGCACTTCATGCTGTTCAAAGAATTTGTCTTTTCTGCGTTTGCGGACGTCCATTACCGCTGTCATATCAACTTCGTTAAATGTCGTCAGCATTGCAGCAGTTTGCTGTACCTCGACCAGGCGTTTAGCAATCGTTTGTCTGCGTCGTGACATGCGCTCGCGCTCAACTGGTTTGTCAAAAGAATCAGCAGCTTGCTTTGCAGGCTTAGCTTCAGGCGCTTTTTGAGGCGCAGCAGCCTTTGCAGGTGCCGCGTTTGGAGAATAAGCTTCAACGTCATGCTTGCGCAATCTTCCAAGCGGGTCTCCTGAAGGAACTTGAGCCAGATCAATTCCTTTTTCTCTAGCAAGCTTGCGTGCTGCCGGAGAAGCAATCGGACGCTGGGATTTACTTTCTGTTTTTTCCTGCTTTTCCTCTTTTGGTGCAGAAGCCTTAGGCTGCTCTTCTTTAACCGGTTCTTCTTTTACTTCTTCAACTTGCGCAGCTGCAGTCTCTCCGTTTTCATCGATCTCTGCAATTACTTCGCCGACTTGAACCGTGTCTCCTGAATCTTTGACAACATCCTTCAGCACACCAGAATAATCAGCTGTCAGTTCAACGTTTACTTTATCTGTTTCAAGCTCAACCAGATATTCCCCTTTTTCAACGTAGTCCCCTGGTTGTTTCAGCCATTGTGCGATAGTTCCTTCTGAGATGGATTCAGCTAATTCTGGTACGATTACTTGTGCCATGATCAAATTCTCCCTTCGTTTTTCCACGTCAATGCTTCTGTTACTATACGCTCTTGATCTTTTTTATGAACGTTTGGATCTCCCTCTGCTGTCGAAGATCTTCTTTTTCTTCCAATATAGTTCACTTTTACTTGAGCAGGTGCCACTTCACGGAGCTCTGGATCCATAAATGTCCATGCACCCATGTTCATAGGTTCTTCTTGTACCCAGACGATTTCTTCAAGTGACTCATAGCGTCCAAGGATCGCTGTAATTTCCTTTTTAGGGAATGGATATAATTCTTCCACACGTACTACGTGGATTTCTTTTACCTCTTCTTCAAGGGATTTTAATTTATCTGTTAAATCCGTTGCGATTTTTCCGCTGCATAGAACGATGCGCTTCACATCCGCATAGTTCAGGCCAAGTCCAGGCTGTTCCACAACCGGGCGGAATTCCCCTTCGCTCAGCTCTTCAATGGAAGAAATGGTTTGCGCGTTTCGCAGCAGACTCTTTGGCGTCATAATTACAAGCGGACGAACTTCTTCACGTTTCAGAAGGGCTGCCTGTCTTCTTAAGATATGGAAATACTGAGCAGCGCTCGTTAAGTTTGCCACTGTCCAGTTGTTTTCAGCTGCAAGCTGAAGGTATCTCTCAAGTCTGGCACTTGAATGCTCAGGCCCTTGTCCTTCATAACCGTGAGGAAGAAGCATCACAAGTCCTGATTTTTGACCCCATTTTGCACGTCCTGCTGCGATGAATTGATCAAAGAAAACTTGTGCAGCGTTTGCAAAGTCGCCGTATTGAGCTTCCCATAGCACTAGTGTTTCAGGTGCAAAGACGTTGTAGCCATATTCAAAGCCAAGAACAGATCCTTCAGATAAAGGACTGTTATGAACAGCAAACGAAACATTTGATTTAGATAGTGTATGCAGCGGCGAATAAACATTGCCTGTTTCACTATCGTGAAGCATTAAGTGTCTTTGAGAGAATGTACCGCGTTCAGAATCCTGGCCGGACAGGCGAATTGGCGTGCCGTCTTCAAGGATCGTCGCGAATGCCAGCGTTTCTGCTAATGCCCAGTCCGCTTTTTCTTCACCGACAAAGATATTGGCGCGTCTTTCAAGAATTCTCTTCAATTTATCAAAAACATTGAAGCCTTCAGGCCATTTCACAAGCTCATCATTAATTCTTAAGAGAGATTCTTTATCAACGGATGTTTTGATTTTTGGCAGTCCATTGATAACGATTTCAGGAAGCTCTATGTCATGTACCTGTGTTACTTTTTTCGATGGAACTTTTTGATAAGCAGCATCAAATTTGTCTAATGTCTGCTGATCAATTTCTGCAATCTTATCCTTGCTTAAATATCCTGCTTCTTCAAGCTGTGCAGCATAGAGTGCACGGACTGTCGGATGCTTGCGGACTTTTTCATAGAGCTGCGGCTGTGTAGTTGATGGCTCATCCATTTCATTGTGGCCAAAGCGCCGGTAGCCAATTAAATCAATTAAGAAGTCACGGTTAAAGAGCTTGCGGTACTCGGTGGCAATTATGACTGCAGCAAGACACGCCTCTGGATCATCTGCATTTACGTGCACGATCGGGATTTCGTATCCTTTTGCAAGGTCACTTGCATATTTTGTAGAGCGCGAGTCTCTGCTTTCAGTTGTAAATCCTATCATGTTGTTGGCGATAATATGAATGGATCCGCCAGTCTGATAGCCTGTCAATGAATTTAAGTTTAATGTTTCAGCTACGATGCCCTCACCCGGGAATGCAGCATCCCCATGAATGATGATCGCCATTGATTCTTTTTCATCTTGTTTAGGATAGCCTGTTGTTTTGCGGTCATCCTGTGCAGCACGTGTGTAGCCCATGACAATCGGGTCCACATACTCAAGGTGACTTGGGTTGTTTGCAAGAGTCAGCCTTGCACGCTTTGTGCTTTCGTCTGTAATTTGACGGTCAGCTCCAAGATGATATTTTACATCTCCGCTCCAGCCGTAGTTAATGCCTACAGATCCTTCAGAAGGAACGAGCTCCTTATTTGGAGAATGCTGAAATTCCGAGAAAATAATTTCATAAGGCTTGCCGAGAACATGTGCCAGCACATTTAAGCGCCCTCTGTGAGCCATACCAATGTTTACGTTGTTTGTTCCTGCGTGAACCGCGTTTGAAATCAGTTCATCAAGCATTGGAACAAGCATATCCAATCCTTCAATTGAAAAACGTTTTTGCCCTACAAACGTGCGGTGCAAAAATTTCTCAAAGCCTTCAACCTCAGAGAGGCGACGCAGAAGAGACGCGCGTTTTTCATTTGTATGACTTTTGAAGATTTCTCCGGACTCAACCATTTTCTTGAGCCAGTATTTTTCTTCAAAACGGTGTACGTGAGAGAATTCAAAAGCAATCGTTTTTGTATAAGCTTCTTTTAAATATTGAATGGCCTGTAATCCATTCGTTACTTCTTCAGGTGCATCCGCACATAAAATGGATGCAGGGATTTCTTCTAAGTCAGATTCTGTCAGCCCGTAATCCTTCAGCTGAAGAAACTCTTTTTGTTTGACATTTTCAAATGGATAAATTGAAGCGTTTAAATGTCCATAAGTGCGGATATCATCTGCAAGCTTGACTGCATAAGCAATCTTCTTCATTTTATCCGCGCTTGTTGCGTTTTGAACAGACGTTGCTGTGCCCGCTGATGTTTCATTGCTAACTTGGGCCTGCGGTACTGTGTCCCATCCTTCAAACATTTCTCTTAATTCTTCATCAACCGATTCTGGATCCTGCTGATATTGATCAAACAGCTCCAGTACATAGCCAAGGTTCGGTCCATGAAAATCCTCAAGTCGAATCTTGCGCTTTGTTGTAGTTCCTGACATCTTACATAACCCCCAGCAATGGTAGTGAATCTGATTGAATTTTTTAAAAAACAGATTCAAATGGATATTATTGTAATATACTATCCTATCTTTCTTAGAATGATAGGCTTGGATTAAAACGCTTCCATTTCCATTTTAACACTCCTTGCCCGTTTTATCAAAGGAGTATCATAAGAAAATTTAAAATAATACTGAAAAACAAAAATTAAAACTGAATTCAATTATCAAAAGATGCATATTTTTGTTTTTTAAGGCGAAAACCAGCCTCTTTTCCTCATGCAGCTGACAAATATTCATCTTTTTCTCGTAAATTCGATGTATTTTGATAAAAAATAATCCGATTAGAAAAGGGATCGTGCACGATTAATTCATATGTATTCCATGGAGCCATTTCATTCCCGGGTTTGCGAAAGAATATCCTTAAGATTTGAGTATACTATGATAATTTCAGGACCTTCGCAATGATTCTGACGCTGATCCAGGTGAGCAACGGATTCAATGGAGACTGCATAAGCATTCACGGTATGACTTTCGTGCTTTCCGTTCATCAAACATACGCAAAATCAGAATGACAAGTTTAAAATGATTTGCACCTCCATTTATATAGTAGCAAAAGAATGAAAGCGATACAAAAAGAGTGCCTTAAAAAGACACTCTTACGCATGGATGCTTTTTTGCAGCAGTTTTTTCAGAATTGGAAACAGCACTTCTGGAAGCTTCTCAATGTCGGGAACCACTATGCTGAATTTACCGTAAATGTTTTGAATCGTTTTTTGCTGCCCCTCGTCAATTTCTCCATTTGCGAGGAAGATATTAATGACTTCAATTCCGCGTTTTCTTGCTTCGAGCACGGCCTCGTGTGTATCGATAATGCCGTTTTGCTCGTAGCCTGTTGCCGCAGGCTCCCCGTCTGAGAAGACCAGCATAAATTTTTGATTTTCACTGCGGTTTATAAGCTGCTTTGTCATATGGCGAATAGCATAGCCGTCGCGATTATCTTCTTCAGGCTCGAGCTGCAGAATTTCAGGTCCCCTTTTCTTCTGCAAAGAGCTCCCAAAATCGATAACCGTTTTAAAATGGTTTGGCTGCTTTGTTTCGGTCGCTTCATTCGTATCTTCCCAAAAACCGACGACCTGGTGAACGACGGAAACAGATTTTAGCGCCTCATGAAACAAGGTGATTCCGAGCTTTGTCTGCTCCATTTTGTCAAACATCGATGCTGAGCAATCAACAAGCAGGCAAAACGCAGCATCAATTTGCGCAGACGGCTGATTTTTTTTATAAAATAAACGCGGATTATCGTCTGTAAGGAGCTTCAGCAGTTTTTTGCTTAAGCGTCCGGTATGCAGATCGCTTCGCGGCGATATCTTTTTATGCTCAAGTGTTTTTTCGATCATTTGCTTTAGCTTTTTTTGAAATGGGACGATGGTTTCTTTTTTTACCAAGTATGCGGCTTGATCCGATGCACTTGGCTTTTCGGGTGATACAAAGACAGGATAGGCAAATTTATTTTCTTTGCCGAATGCCTCACTGTCCCCTCGCTCTTGTTTGTTTTCAGCGTTTTCCATCGCTTCAAGCTTAGAATAATCATTTCTTGCTGTTTTCTTGGAGGATCCCTGTACCATTCCGAGCGCCTGATCGCCGTCATCGCCTTCTCTGACGCCTTCTCCGAGAAGGTCTGTTTTGCTTCCCTGCTCAAGGTCGAATTGAAGAAAGCTCTTTGTCGCTTCACTTGTTTCCCTGTGCCAGGTCGGCAGTTTATCCTCGTGTATGTCTTCATCATCTTCTTTGTTCCGCTCAAGAATATCATCGTTTTTCAGCTTTGATTTTCGTTTCAGATCATCAAAGGTTAAACCCGATTCTGCTTCTGAGTAGTTTAATAATGGCAGATGAAAATACATATTCAGCATGTCATTCGGAACAATGTCTTCAAGGACTTCTGAAATGTTCAGGACTATCTTGCCTATGTCATCCGTATTGCGGGCTTCATAGAGCTTCAGCAGTTCACTCTGGATAAACGGCACAGCCAGATCAATTGAATTTGTCAGAGCCGGAAACTCCTCAAGCGGAGAATCCGATGTTGCTTTTAAATAAAAAGCATTAAAGAGTGCATCCGTATAAATGCTTCTCTCCTGGTTGATTGTTAATTGGCTTTTAAAAAAACGTCTGTACATCGAGCGTCTGGCAGCAAACACCTTTGTTGTGCCGGGACGTTCATGCTTGCAGTGCTCCTCAAGCCGCAAATCCTCAAGCATTACAAACAGCTGCTTCGCAAAGCTTGAAACGGCTAGTTTCTGCACATGTGATAAAAAGGCATCTACTGCAAGGAAATCCGTGTATTTATAGCTGCCGATGCTTCTTAAAAATACATCGCTTTTCAAGCCATTCACCATATCCCGGCGCGGCCGGTTATCCCAGAAGTGGCTGATGTACACTTTCTGAATGAACGGATCATAGTAAGACTGCACGGCAAATTCAACCTCAGTCTCATCTTTTTTTGTAAGAGTCTTTGCCAAGTCGGAGAGCTCCATAAATAAAAACGAATCGACCCGCTTGTCATTAAATTTTATATATTTCATGACACGGCCCCTTTACACAAAAAGAGTTTCTGCAATATTTTGAATCGCTGCCTTTTCCCTGTCGTCTTCAAGTTTTTCAGTGATTCCGCGTGAGATAGCCCGAAGCGGCGGCATATAGACAGCTAAGTCACATGTGTCGATAAGTGCTCTTACAGACGCAGCTTCTTCCGAAATTTGACCATTCTGCACCTGGGTGATCAGATCAGATGAAAGAGTAACAAACTGACTGATCAGCTTTTCATTTGTAAGCATAGATTGTGAGCGCAGTACGGCCTTTAGCTGTTCACCTTGAATATATGGCACTTCAATCACAACGAAACGATTTTTTAGGGCTTCATTTAAAGGAATAGTACCTACGTAACCTTCATTAATAGCTGCAATCACGCCAAAGTCGCTGCTTGCTTTGATTACCTCTCCTGTAAATGGATTCGTAATCATTTTACGGTAGTCCAGCACTCCATTTAAAATCGGCAATGTTTCGGGCTTCGCCATATTAATTTCATCTATATATAAGATATGACCTTTTTTCATCGCATGAATGACAGGACCTTCAATAAATTCAATGCTCGTTTTCGAACCTTCCTGCGAGATGGTTTTGTAGCCAAGCAGTGCCTCCGCATCAAGATCCACGCTGCAATTTATGCTGTGCATCGGCTGGCCGAAAAGATTTGACAGTGTCTCGGCAAGCTTTGTTTTACCCGATCCTGTAGGTCCTTTTAATAAAACATTTTTGCCTAATGATAAAGCGATCATGGCATCAAATAAAATCGCATCTTCTGAAGGCATGTACCCGCCTTTGCCGATCAGCATCGCATCTTCGCTGTTTTTAAATGTTTCCGATCTTTTTTTTATGTCTGACATTATATTATTCGGGAGATTTAAAGCTTCTAATTGTGATGTCATAGTATGGTTTTCCCTTTCCTAGTACAATTTCTCTGACCAAGTATACTAGAAATCCGATGCTTACTCAAAGGTATTGATTGCTGTAAACGTGTTCATGCCGATAATGAATAATGTAATTGATCTTTCAACTGCAAACAGTGCTGATTTTTTAAACGCCTTTTTACAGTTAACATATAAAAGAAAAGAAAAAAGACCCTTATTAAGCTCTTATTCCGTTAAAAAAAATTGGAATAAATAGAAGGATTACAGTGAACAATAAATGCATTACTGCCCATTAAACACGGGCTAGTTCATTGATTTACAGGTGAGGGATGTTTATGTTTTGGAATAAGAAAAAAAAGGGTTTAGTGCAGCAAGAAAGCACGAAGCAAACACTGGCTCTGGAAAATCAGCCCTTATCTATAGAAGAGTTAAAAAAAACACTCGAAAAAATGGATGACGCTGAAATTATTGAACCTGAAAAAAATGACTTTCATAAGCTGACGCTGATCTATATAAGGACATTAATTGACCTGGAGCGTTTGAATGAAAGTATTATTGAACCACTTAAAAGATCAGCACAAGAGCAAGTATTAAAAAAGATGACTGCATCAAAAATTACGGAAGTTACCTCTATCGATGAAGCAAATAAGCAGCTTTTTTCAGGGGCTGTTTTGATATATGATCCTGCTAATAATGTTTGGGCTGCTATTCCGCTTAAAAACCCTCTTGGCAGATCAATAGAAACTTCAGAAACAGAGACAATTTTATATGGTGCTAAAGATAGTTTCAGTGAAAATATTGAAGACAATATTTCATTGATTCGACATAGGCTTCCAATTCCGAGATTAAAAACGGAAAAATTCACTGTCGGATCTTTAAGTCAGTCCACCGCAGTCATCATGTACATAGAAGGCCTGACCAATCCTGAATTTATAGAAACTGCAAAAAAGAGGATTGAAGAAATTAATTTTGACCTTTTTTTTGACTCTTCTCAGCTGGCCGCTTTTATGGAGGAGAACGATAACAGTATCTTCCCCCAATTTCAGCAAACGGATCGGCCGGATGTTTGTGCTTATTCGCTCGGTCTGGGTAAAATTACGATTCTTTTAGATAATACTCCTTTTGTGCTTGTAGCGCCGATCACTTTTTTTCACTTGTTTCAATCACCAGAGGATTATATAAACCGATGGCCAGTTGCCAGTTTTTTAAGATGCCTTCGTTACTTAAGCTTTTTTATTTCAATTACTTTAATCCCTTTTTATGTTGCATTAACTACACATCATTATCAGATGATTCCCCTTCAAATTTTATTTGTCCTGATGGAATCCAGAACAAAACTGCCCTTTTCGCCTTTCTGGGAAGCCTTACTAATGCTGATTATCTTGGAGATTATTAAAGAGGCAAGCTTAAGAATGCCGACAAAATCCAGTCAAACCCTTGGTGTAATTGGAGGTATAGTCATTGGTCAAGCTGCCGTAGAAGCAGGCTTTGCCAGTAAAGTATTAATTGTCATGGTTGGAATATCTACGATTGCATCTTTTTTAATCCCAAATTATCTAATGACAAAAGCAAATTCCCTGATCCAATTTGGCTTTCTGATTTTATCTTCTTTTTTTGGTATCTTTGGCATTGCGATTGGTTTGATCCTGCTTTTTGCTCACCTAAATGGACTAAATTCTTTAAAGGAACCCTATTTTTCACCTGTTGCCCCCTTCTATGGAAAGGATTGGAATGATCTATTCATACGAGGTCCGCTGACAAAAATGAAAGAGCGTCCTGAACATTTGCATCCTGTTCAGAAATGGAGATACAGTCAAAGGAGATGAGATAATGAAACCTATTTCTCTATATGATCGAACGTATGCCTTTAACGGTGTGTACATTATGCTTATGACAAATAGGCTTCAGATGCTCTATTTCTTTATTATCTTGCCAATGTACTTGATTCACCCCTATATGTTTTGGGGAATTATCGGGGTTGGCATTCTTTCACAGTTAAATTTGATTTTGTTGTCTAAATGGTTTCAATCTGAGTATTCTAAAAAAGGATATCAAGGATTTATCGAATTAATCGGCAAGCGCATGGTTCGATTTTTTTCTTTCCTAGGATTGTTTTTCATTCTTTTAAAATTAATAGTAATCGTGCTAGGTTACGCAGAGATTGTAGAACAGTTTATCTTCCCTTCCATGAACAGCAAGTGGCTGATCCTTTTGATTTTGCTCGTTTGCTTCTACGTTGCCTCGCAGGGAATGGAAAAAACCATTGGTTTTGCAGTGATTGCCTTTTTTTGTACAGCTTGGCTCATTCTCTTATTTTATATTTTTTTCCTGCCTCCAAATGCTTCTGTTTACGACCTTTACCCTCTCATACCGTTTGATTGGCCGGACGGTTCATGGAAAAGTTTATTGTTGATTTGGTCATCTTTGTCAGGACCTGAATATTTAATCTGTTTAGCAACTTGGCTGAAGCCAAATCAGAACTTCCTTAAATATCTCTCTTTTGCAAATGCCATGACGATTCTGGAATACTTGCTTATATTTATTGCTTCCTTACTGTTCTTCGGAGCAGATTATTTAAGATTCAGTAAATTTCCTATTGTTCATTTGGCACGATATCTTCAATTTCCTTTCATTGAGAGAATCGATATCATTTTAATTTCGGTCCTTTTATTCAACGCCATCTTTGCGGGAGCATTGTTTTTATTGTATTTTTATGGCGGCTTAAAAATTGCTGCTTCAAAATTGAATAAACAATCGAGCAAGGTCGGTTTTTACGCCTGTTTTATTATTATATTTATCTGTCTCTATCTTTCTGATGAATGGCTTAGTCAATTTGGAATGGAACAGAGCGTATTATTGAACATTCAAATTTGGTCAGGAGCTTTAACTTATTTACTTGTTCCGTCTTTCTTATTTTCAGTCATGAAACGAAAAGGACGTGAAAAGACATGAGTAAACTAAAAAAAAGGACTGTCAGCTTATCGCTTATCTTTATGATTCTATTAACCGGATGCAGTCCCTTTGTCGAGAACAATACGATCGAAGAGATAGCACCCGTAACTTTTTGGTCTGTCAGGTCTGGTGAAAATGATCAAGTAATATTAAGCACATTAACCCCGCCCCTGCTCAAAGAAAAGAAACGGGTCATTACGATGCAGGTGGACCTTTTAAAACAGGGGAGCAAAAATTTTAATTTGAATTATTACCGCGAAATAAAATCAGGACAAGTTCGAATGCTCATCATTTCTGAAGATTTCGCTAAAAAAGGTATTACCTTTTTAATTAATACTTTGCTTGCTGATCCTGATATTTCACAGCGCATCTATTTGGTAGTCGTAAATGGGAACTTTGATGAATATCTTCAAAATCAGCTGGAACAGGAAGAAAACATTGACTATTATCTCTACCGTATGCTAAAGCATTATGAGGAAAATGACCAAGGGGAAATCACAATTGCAAATTTGCATGAATATAAAAATAAATTATATACATCTTACTCTGATCCTATTCTGCCTGTATTTAAAATTGAGGATGACGATTTTAAATACGATGGAACAGGTATTTTCAGAAATGACAAGCTTCTTTATACCCTCTCCTATTTAGAGGATCAAATCTATCAGATAATTGATAACAATTACTATTTAAAATTCCTTCCGCTGTCATCTTTCTCTGCTGTACTTGGGCAAGTCCGCTCAGATGTGAAGATCGATCTGAACTCCAGCAGTGATATCCTTTCATTAAATGTAAAATTACATGCAAGACTTGAGGAGTACAGAGGAGATAAAAACCTTTTCAATGAAAAAGAATTAACGACGCTTACTAATGAACTGGAAGCATATTTTGAAAAACAGACAAAAGAATTAATCAAAAAGCTGCAAGATTTAGAAGCAGATCCTATTGAAATAGGAAAACGCATCAAGACACCTTTTACTAAGCCGCCTACTGAAAAAGAGTGGCTGCAAAAATGGGGAAAAATGAAAGTGGAAGTGAGCTATCAGCTTGATATCGAGCCTCTAACAAATATGAAAAATGAAAAAGAGTGAAACCTTTTACGGTTTCACTCTTTTCATCATTTAATGTCTATGAGTGCCTTTTTGTGAGTTTGTGATGACAAATCCTGGATCGGGCACATAAAAATACTGAATCCATACGCCGTCTAAAAAGTCTTCGCGCTGATCAAGCAGCACATCAATCTCTTTATCTGTTTTTACAATTTCATCATGCTCAGTCGGTGTATCAAGCGCTATGTCATAATGAGCGTGATCGCCGTGCATTTCAGTCACAACGACACGTATCATTTTACCATCAGCTTCTTCCGTACTCAGCAGCTTTTTTAATTCTTTTGCAGCATTACGATTTATTTTGCAGTTCATGATATCTTCCTCCGATGTTTACTTGAAAAGCTGTGAAACAATTTCAAATGAGCGCAAGCGTTCCTGATGATCATAGATTGAAGCATTGACCATAATTTCATCTGCACCTGTCTCATCTAAGAACTTCTCTAATTTGCCTTTAACAGTGCTTGCACTTCCGACAATTGATGAACCGAGCTGCTGATGAATGGCTGCTTTTTCATATGCTGTCCAAAGCTCTTCCATATTTTCAACAGGAGGCTGCATTTTGCCTGGACGATTGCGGACAAGGTTTAAAAATTGCTGCTGCATTGTCGTTGCCAGATAAGCTGCTCTCTCATCGCTGTCTGCAGCTACCACATTCGCACCTACCATAGCATAGGGTTCTTGAAGCACTTCAGATGGTTTAAAGCTGCTTCGGTAAAGACGCATCGCTGGAATGGTATGCTCCGGTGAAAAATGGCTTGCAAATGCAAATGGCAATCCTAATCTACCTGCAAGCTGAGCACTGTATCCGCTTGATCCAAGCAGCCAGATCGGCACGTTAAGGCCTTTACCAGGAACAGCACTAACATGTGATGCTTCTGTTGGCTGAAAATACTCCATTAGCTCATCAAGCTGTTCTGGAAAATCTTCTCCATTGCTCATGTTTTCTCTGCGAAGAGCACGGGCTGTCAGCTGATCCGTACCAGGAGCTCGTCCCAGTCCAAGGTCAATCCTGCCCGGATAAATAGATTCAAGTGTTCCAAACTGTTCTGCAATTACTAAGGGAGCATGGTTTGGAAGCATGATTCCGCCTGAGCCAACGCGGATCTTCGACGTTCCTCCGGCAACATGTCCAATTAACACAGCTGTAGCCGAACTTGCGATGCCCTCCATGTTATGATGTTCTGCAAGCCAGAAACGATTATATCCCCATTTTTCCGTATGCTGAGCAAGGTCTAGTGTGTTTTTAAAAGCTTCACTTGGGGTACTGCCTTCAACAACTGGAGCAAGATCCAGAACAGACAATTTTACATCTTTTTTTAAATTTATCCTTTCATTGGACATCTCTTTGTCCTCCTTCAATAATTACCTTATCTATAAACAACGACATTGTATCAAGTATTATTGATGAATGAAAACAAAACGACTTGAATGAAAAATGGATTATCTTTGCTTAAGCTCAAAGGCTTCAGCAAGAAGCTCATAAGATTTAAGTTTGTCTTCAAATCTGAATAGATTGGAGATCACCATGCATTCATCTGTTTTATAATCTGCTCCGATACGAAGCAATTCATCTTTTACTTTTTGAGGTGTGCCAATAATCATGCGATCTCGGTTTCTGTTTATTTTCTCTTGTTCATCAGGAGAAAAATCAATTTTTTTCACTTCTTCAGGTGAGGGGATTTTTGTATTTCCTCCCTTTTCCACATTTAAAAGCCATGCATCCTGGCTTAATGCCAGATATTCAGCCTTTTCTTCTGTTTCTGCACATACAACAAAAATACAAAAATTGGATTTAGGAGATGTTAATTGTTGTGTGGGCTGAAATTGTTCCAAGTAATCTTCCATAGCTTTTCTCCCGCTTGCAGGATTGATAAAATGTCCATAAGTAAATGCCAAACCATGTTCCGCTGCAGTCCTTGCTCCCCGATGTGAAACACCTAACAGCCACATTTCTGGAGATGTTTCCGAATCAGGCATTGCTAGTACTTTTGAATATGCATGATCCACTGGCAGCGACTGGCTTAAAAACCCTTGCAGATCCTGGAGCTGCCTTGGAAATTCATTTAAGCTCTTTCGTATTCCATCAGTCAGTGCAAGACGGGTTTCAGCACCACCACCGGGTGAACGTCCAATGCCTAAGTCAATTCGGTTTGGAAATAGAACTTCGAGCGTATTGAACGTTTCAGCAACTTTAAAAGGACTGTATTGCGGTAGCAGCACGCCGCCAGATCCGACTTTGATCCGGCTTGTATTTGAGGCAATGTGAGATATTAATATTTCTGGAGCCGTACTTGCTAATCCATTTGTGTTATGGTGCTCTGCAACCCAAAAACGAGTGTAGCCCAGCTCCTCGGCTGATTTTGCTAATTGCAGAGTCTGCTTCAGGGCATTTCTTGCACTGGAACCTTCTGAAATAGGTGACTGATCTAGAATACTTAGCTTCATTGCTTTTTCTCCTCTTAAGCTGAATTCTTATTTTTGATGAAACAGAGCCTCTGAAAATGCAGCAATGGCTGTGTCAATTGATTGTTTGGCCGCTCGTCCAAATGTGAATCTGACAAAGCCCTTATTCGAACCAAGAGCACTTCCCGGGGTATATATCATCCCTTTATCTACTGATTGATTAAATAGTTTTTCATCATGATGTGCAGGTTTAATTCGGCACCATAAGTGAATACCGCCTTTTGGCACTGTATAATCCACCAGTCCGGGGAGATGCTTTTCAATAGCTGAAACCAGTATATCTCTCCTTTCTTTTAATTCAATTTTCAACTGATGAAGATGCGGATCAAAAAAATCCGATTTTAAAAACTCTCTTGCCAGCCAATCCGAAAAAATGCTTGATCCAAAATCGATTTGCTGTCTGGCATCTGCTAATCGTTCAATAATTTGTTTTGGAGCTAAAATCCAGCCGATTCTCATGCCTGAGGATACCATTTTTGACAGTGAGCTGATATAGATCACAATGCCATGTGAATCTTCCGATTTTAAGGTTGCTGCGCTTTCATTCTCAAAAGACAATAAGGAGTAAGGATCATCTTCAACGATTGGAATTCCAAACTCATATGCAGTACTGAGGATTTTTTTTCTTCGTTCAGAATGAAGAACGGCACCAGTTGGATTTTGATATGCGGAACCTAGAAAAATCATCCGAATCCGGTGCTTCATATAGGCATCATGAATAGCTTGAGGATTGACGCCATTTTCATCCGCATCAAGCAATATTGTCTTAATGCCAAGAGATTTGAAAATAGGCAAAGAATATGTATATGAAGGATTTTCTATTGCAATTGCATCGCCAGGTTTCAATAAACATTGGATTATAAGGTGCAGAGCCTGCTGAGCTCCTGAAGTAATAAGGATGGATGATGGCGTGCAATCTATTTTTTTATAGGTTTTCAGATGACCGGCTATTGTTTCCCGCAATTTCATATTCCCATGCGGATGATCATAGCTTAAGGGATTATCGAAATGCTGATTCTTTAATAAGTGCTGAAATTGTTCGTTTGGGAACAATTCCGGTGATAACTGCCCGGTAGCCAAATCAATCAGATTTTTATGATGGGTTTCTTCAGCGATCCGCTGAATGATCGGCACATTTGGCAAAAGTGTACCGGCTATGAGCATGCGGTTCCAGTTCGGCAAACGTCCGCTAGAATAGTCTTGATTTACCTCACCGACCAATGTACCGCTTCCCCTTTTGCTGATAATTAAACCTGATGCACTGAGTTCAGCATAGGCAGTTGCAACTGTGCTTCGGTTTACCCCTAAGTCCTCTGCTAACATTCGTTCAGAAGGCAGTTTGCTTAATGGAGGCAGTTCCCCGTTGCGAATCTGCTCTTCAAAATACTGAACGATCTGTTTATAAATTGGCTGCTCACTTAAACGGTCGGGCTTCCATTCTTTCGTCATAATAATCAGCTCCTTACATACATAATGGTGCAATTATAAAAGTGGATGGCATTAAAATATGAAAATTGGACGGCCCCATCTCCTGGAACACATGTAAAATGATTGTTAAGAGCGGGGATTTTATACAAAAGGAGTCAATAAATTGTCTATTTGGATCAGTGTCATTATTATCTCTATTATTAGCTTAGTCGGGTTAATAGTAACCATATTAATCGGACAGAATCAAGCAGTTGAGACTTACCGTGAATCAACGAAGGCCAGAATGAAGAATTTATCTGCTATTTATATTGTCAGCATTGCTCTCGCTTTGATTTTACTCGTTGTATTTTTCGTGAATATATAATATAGGGAGAAGTAATGAATCCTGATATTATTTCAAAATGGCTAAACCTCTTAAAACATCATCATAAAGACCGTTCCATCATTCATTAACTTCTATCTTTCCGCCGTAAAAAAAAGAGCAAGATCTCCGGCATTCGGAATCTTGCTCTTTCATATAGGCTGTGTTCGCATTGCTTGTTGTTATTTGTTATCAATGTTACCGTTCCTTTCCGCGGGGAGGACGGGAGCCTCTTCGGCCAAGCCTGCAGAGTCTCTCATTACCCTCCTATTTCCCGCAGCAGTCAAGTTCCTTCCGCTGCAATCCACTAGGGTTTACAACATTTTTTTCTAAAAGCAACTTTACAAAATGAGCCTTCATATATAAATGTTCAATTACCTTCAATTACTTAATCGACTCACTTATCTCCGGTTTTTCTTCAGCAACATTCTCCATATAATTCTTTCCCCATTCGTACATGGCGTCAAGAATCGGCATCAGAGTTCTGCCCTGGTCAGTTAAAGAGTATTCCACTTTGGGAGGAACGACAGGATATACTTTGCGTTCAACGATTAAGTCTTCTTCAAGCTCGCGCAGCTGATTAACAAGCATACGCTGGGTAATTCCAGGCATAAGAGACTTTAATTCGCCAAAACGCTTTGTTCCTTCTTTACCCAGGTGCCATAAAATCAGCATTTTCCATTTACCGCCAATGACAGAAAGAGTCAATTCTTTTTCGCAATTAAATAGTTTTCCATCCATCCGAGACATATCGATCACCTCCGCCCTTAGTATAACCCATAGTATACTTTTTATCACTATGTAAAATAAAAGTGCGTACTTTTATTTTAATGATATATGTATTACACTAGCAATTGTGCTGGTGAGCAACAGCAATAAATAATTTACCGAACAACTTTCCATGCTGCAGGAAGATCGTTTTAGAGTGCAGCAAAAACTAGATTTTTATAGGAGGAACTTATTCATGGAATTACAATTAGCTTTAGATTTAGTCGATATACCAGAAGGAATTAAACTGGTTAAAGAAGTTGAATCATTTATAGATGTCGTTGAGATCGGAACACCTGTCGTTATTAACGAAGGCCTTCGCGCTGTAAAGGAAATGAAAGAAGCATTTCCTGACTTAAAGGTGTTAGCTGATCTTAAAATCATGGATGCAGCAGGCTATGAAGTCATGAAAGCTTCTGAAGCTGGTGCTGATATCGTGACAATCCTTGGAGCAGCAGAAGATATGTCCATTAAAGGGGCTGTTGAAGAGGCTAAAAAACAAGGCAAGAAAATTCTTGTTGATATGATCGCTGTAAAAGACATCGCTGCCCGTGCGAAAGAGCTTGATGAGTTTGGCGTTGATTATATCTGTGTTCACACAGGCTACGACCTTCAGGCAGTAGGACAAAACTCTTTTGAAGATCTAAAAGCAATTAAAAGCGTTGTTAAAAATGCAAAAACAGCTGTAGCAGGCGGCATCAAATTAGAAACATTGCCTGAAGTGATTAAAGCACAGCCTGACCTGGTAATCGTCGGCGGCGGCATTACTGGCCAAGCTGATATCAAAGCGGCTGCATCCCAAATGCAAAAATTAATCAAACAAGGATAAATCCATGACGCAGACAACTCACTATTTTGCAAAAATTTTAAATGAGCTTGGACCTGCCGCTGATTTAATCTCTGACAGTGATTCAGAGAAGTTAGTCGATGCCATTCTTAAATCTGAAAAAGTCTTTACGGCTGGGGCCGGAAGATCTGGATTTATGGGAAAATCCTTTGCAATGAGAATGATGCATATGGGGATTGATGCATATGTCATCGGAGAAACCGTTACTGGAAACTTTGAAAAAAATGATATCTTAATTATCGGTTCAGGTTCAGGTGAAACAAAAAGCTTGATCCAGCTTGCAGAAAAAGCCAAAAGCATCGGCGGAACGATTGTGACAGTTACGATTAAACCAGAGTCGACTTTGGGAAAACTCGCAGACATCACCATTCAATTGCCTGGATCTCCTAAAGATCAATCAAACAGTGAAAAGAAAACCATCCAGCCGATGGGCTCCTTGTTCGAGCAGACTCTTCTTCTGTTCTATGATGCGATTATCTTAAGATTTATGGAGAAAAAAGGGTTAGATTCCGAAACGATGTACGGCAAGCATGCAAATCTAGAATAAAGAGAATAGACAATTAGACCGCGGATCAAATGCGGTCTTTCTGTCTCTATATTTTAATAGGAGTGATATATGTGGGTTCATTAAATGGAAAAACAGCCATCATTACCGGTGCCGGAAGAGGCATTGGACGGGCAGCTGCCATTGCTCTTGCCAAGGAAGGTGTCAACATTGGACTGATTGGACTGACTTTGTCCAATCTCGAAAAAACAGCTGAGGAATTAAAGGGATTTGGTGTAAAAACAGCTGTTGCTGCAGCTGATGTTACACATCTTAATTCTGTTGAGCTTGCGGTAAATGACATTAAATCAGCATTAGGAAACATTGATATCCTTATTAATAATGCTGGGATTGCTAAATTCGGAGGCTTTTTAGAGCTGACTCCTGAAGAATGGGAAAGCATTATCCGTGTAAACTTAATGGGAGTTTACAATGCTACAAGAGCCGTGCTTCCTGACATGATTGAAGGAAAAGCTGGCGATATTATTAACATCTCATCATCAGCAGGCCAAAAGGGTGCTCCAGTTACAAGTGCCTACAGCGCTTCAAAATTTGCAGTGCTCGGATTAACAGAATCCCTTATGCTTGAAGTAAGAAAGCATAATATTCGTGTCAGTGCCTTAACACCAAGCACAGTTGCAACTGATTTAGCGATTGAGACGAATCTGACTGACGGAAATCCTGAATCAGTCATGCAGCCTGAAGATTTAGCCGAATTCATGGTTGCTCAGCTAAAACTTAATTCACGCGTATTTGTGAAGACAGCAGGATTATGGTCAACAAATCCATAAAAACAGACAAGCAGATCCTTTTTTGGGGTCTGCTTTTTCAATGATCTGAAGGTTTCATAATTATGTGTGTGATCAATCCAATGATACCAATTGTGACACATGAAAAGAAAAAGCTTCTGGGTCCCAGGGTTTTATACCCTGCGGCTGCTACAAGACCGTCAATAATTAAAATCGAAATTCCTATATTTAATTTTGTGCTGTCTGAAATAAGCCGTGCCAATAAATCCGTTCCTCCTGTGCTTGTATTATTTCGGAGCATAACTCCAATACCAATTCCTATTAATCCTCCACCTATCAGGGAACTTAAAAAAATCGGCAAAGAAAATTGAGTTCTCAATGGATCCAGCAAATCAATAAAAAAGGCAGATATCAATAAACCGTGAATACTGCTGTAAAAATAAACCGGTTTGAAGAACCAGGAAAAAAAACAAAGAGGCAAGCTTAAAAATAGAATGCATAATCCCGTTTTATAACCAAAATAGTAATGTAAGATCAAGGCTATTCCGTCAACTCCGCCATCAATCAAATGATGCGGAACTAAAAAGCCGTTGATGCCAATACTGATCAATAAGCTTCCTATTATAATCGCTGCAAATTTTTGAGTGATAATGATCACCTTGCCTAAGAAAAGATTCTTCTAACTATATGTCCAAGCATTAGGATTCAGAAGTATCATTTCTTTAGGCATTTTCGTAATAAGAGCGATTTTTATGTATCTTGCAAGTCAAACGTTATCCCTTTACCTCTTGTTGACGGGCTGCTTTGGGGGTTCTAATCTTTTTTCATAAGCAACTTCATTCGTAGAATAAATGGTGACCATAACACTTGCTCCATAGACAGCCGCCCTGATCAGCACAGGCTCGCTGTATTTATTCGTGAACCGAAAATCAGGTCCGTACCAGCTTACTGTTGCATCTCTTCCTGCGGGAACATAAGGAACTCTCCTGCTGTGGGAATATCTCTCGATTACTTTTAATCCTGCATTGTCGATCGCATTGAATAAAGTAGAAGAAACCTGGCAAATGCCCCCTCCTATTCCTTCAGAAAGTTCACCCCTAATGATGATTGGGGCTTTCATATAGCCTCTGGCTGCTGTGCGGTTGCCGACAACCCCGTTAAAGGAAAACGTCTCACCCGGAAAAACGACCCTATTATTGATCGACTCTGCAGCAAGATGGATATTTTTTGTACGCTGAATATTATTCTTATTAAAAAAAGTCACATAAGTCCCAATCCTTGCAGTGCGAACACTGTTCAGCAATTCTTTGTCTACTCTTGGATACAATTTCATCTTTGGTGCTTCCATACGGGCGGCTCCGCTCCCGAAAAAGTACACATGGAATTTTTCATTGAAGTTCTCACGATGCAATCTGTAGCCGGTTTTTTCCGGAATGATTTTACCGCTTTTGTCAATTTCAGCATTTACTGGCGCCTTATACATTTGATTATCCAAATGATTCATGAGTTTATTCAATTTTGTTTCATCAATCATGAATGTCTCCGGGATCAATAACGCAGCATCATTCCGATTCATTTTTTCGATTACATGATTATTATGAGTAATCGTTAAGCTGTTATCAGGCTGGATTTGCTGGGAAAGCAGGAGAATGGCACCAATTAAAACGAATTTCATTCATAATCACCCCCAACTTTACTATGTATAAGGGATAAGCTTTTTATGTAAATCGGCCGATGTTTTTCTTATGGAAAATAAGTCTAAAATGAATAAGATAATTTCATATATTTAAGAATGATTGAATAGTTGAAAAGTTGACTTTTTGCACCTGTTTGCGTTATTATTGCTTTTATCTTTTGCTGAACAATTACCTGCTTCAAAACAGGGTATAGTGGCTATATATAATTAGTTAAGATTTATCAATTTAAAAGATTACTAGAGGTGTTAAAAAATGAAAAAAGTATTTGCTAAGAGTTTTCTGAATAAGCATCTTGGCTTTTTTCTGTTCGCAGTCGTACTGCTATGGATTAAAACCTATGCTGCTTATCAAACCGAACTTAATTTAGGAATTGATAATTCCATTCAGCAGTTCTTGCTGTTCATCAACCCGATCAGTTCTGCTGTACTGTTTTTAGGTTTAGCCTTATTTGCTAAAGGAAGAAAAGCATTTATTTGGATGATCATTATTGATTTCCTTCTTTCTTTCTTATTATATGCAAATCTTGTGTACTACCGTTTCTTCAACGATTTTATTACAGTGCCAACCTTGACTCAGACTAAAAATGCCGGTGACCTTGGACAAAGTCTCGGTGCTTTGGTTAAACCATATGATGTCCTTTACTTCCTGGATGTCATCATTTTAATGGTTCTTGTATTTGGTAAATTCGTTAAGCCGGAAAATGTAAGAATGAAAGGCAAAAGAGTTTCGGCAGTTCTGATCTCAGCGGTAATGCTATTCGGTGCAAACCTTGCTTTGGCTGAAATGGACCGCCCGCAATTATTAACACGAACGTTTGACCGCAACTACCTTGTTAAATATTTAGGCATGTATAACTACACGATTTATGATGCGATTCAAAGCTCAAAGTCATCTGCTCAGCGCGCTTTAGCTGACAGCAACGATGTAACAGAAGTTGTCAACTACACAAAAGCAACACACGCTGAACCTAATCCAGAATACTTCGGCAAAGCAAAAGGCATGAATGTAATTTATATTTCACTTGAATCACTTCAGACATTTGCTATTGATTATAAAATTAACGGCGAAGAAGTTACACCGTTTTTGAATTCATTGACAAAAGATAAAAATACACTTTACTTTGATAATTTCTTCCATCAGACAGGTCAAGGTAAAACGTCTGATGCTGAGTTTATGGTTGAAAACTCATTATTCCCTCTTCCACAGGGAGCTGTATTTACAACGAAAGCAGAAAACACGTATCAGGCAGCACCGGCTATTCTTGATCAAAAAGGATACTCAACAGCTGTTTTACATGGCAACTATAAATCATTCTGGAACCGTGATGTGATGTATAAGTCACTAGGCTACGAGCAATTTTTTGATGCAGCCTATTATTCAATGAAAGATGAAGATGTTGTGAACTATGGCCTTAAAGATAAACCATTCTTTAAAGAGTCGATTCCGCATCTTGAATCTCTGGAACAGCCTTTTTATACGAAATTCATTTCATTAACGAATCACTTCCCTTATCCAATTGATGAGGAAGAAGCTACTATTGATCCTCATACAACTGGTGATGGTTCTGTAGACCGTTATTTCCAGACGGCTCGTTACATGGATGAGTCTTTAAAGCAGTTTTTCGATGATCTGAAAAAGTCAGGTTTATATGATAATACAATGATCGTTATGTATGGTGATCATTATGGAATTTCTGAAAATCACAACAAAGCAATGTCTCAGGTAATGGGCAAAGAGATTAACGGGTTTGAACATGCTCAGCTGCAGCGTACTCCGCTGTTCATTCATGCACCAGGCCTTGAAGGCGGAGAACAGCACCAGTTCGGCGGGCAAGTTGATATACGCCCTACTCTCATGCACCTGCTTGGCATTGATACAAAAGATTATGTCCAAATGGGTACAGATTTATTATCAAAAGATCACCAGCAAGTGGTGCCTTTTAGAAACGGTGACTTCGTAACACCTAAGTTCACTTCAGTTGACGGCAAATTCTATGATACGGCTACTGGAGAAACGGTAGAGGAAAACGAAGACATTAAACAAACAGAAGAAATGGTCGATAAAAAGCTGAATCTTTCAGACCAGATTGTATACGGAGATCTCTTGCGTTTCTATACGCCTAAAGGATTTGAACCTGTAGATCCATCAAAATACCGTTACATGGGTCCTGAAGAAACAGAAGAAAAATAAGCAAAAGCTGATGAGACTTGTTGTCTCATCAGCTTTTTTATTTGCACATATTCTGATCGATCACATTCTGAAATTCGCTTTTCTAGTTCACTATTGCCCCGCAAGCAATCCTGTCCCCTGCGTTTCCTGCAGGATCTGTCATGTAGTCATCTTCTTTTTCGTGGATAATGATTGAACTCCCGTCTTCATCCAGCAGCGAATTCTTCTTCCCCTGTTTTAATGTGGCCTCAGCCGCATGCAGTTCGATATCCACTGTTCCATTTTCGTCAATTTCAATGTTCGGCAGGTCTCCTGCATGAAAGCCTTTAGGATTATCAAATCCATGCTGCTTTTGGGCAGGATTGAAGTGCCCTCCTGCTGATTTGAAATCCGGCTTTTCGCATTTGCCTGTTTCATGGAGATGGATGGCCTTCTTTCCAGGTTCTAATCCTTCAGCTTTTAATCGGATAGCCACTCCTTTGGATGTCTCAGTCAGAGCTGCAGTTCCAATTTGAACGCCCTCGCTGTTTATGATATCAAGGTTTACCGGAGCAACTGCCTTCTCACTGACAGGAAGTGATTCATCTTCTGACTCTATTTCTGAAGCAGACTGACAGGCGCTCAAGCATAATAATGCTGCGATTATTACTGTGTAAAAGCTTTTTCTGTTCATACACACAATCCCTCCATTTTAAAATTTCATTAGCATGATAGCCATAAAAGCAGAATTTTAAAACGGCTGATACAGACCCTACATCTTTTCAAGAGCTTGAATACCGAGTATGGCCAGCCCATCCTTCAAAGTGCTGCACACAGATTGGACAAGCAAAAGTCTGGATGTGAGGGATTGATTTTCTTCAAGGATTTTCACTTTTGCGTAATATGAATTAAACGCCCTGCACACTTGCAATAGATATTTCGCAAGAATGGACGGGTCGTACTTTTCAAACGCGGATTGAATGACTTCCTCATACTGGAAAAGGAGTTTTTGCACTTCCCACCCGTAATCATCTGTTAAAGCCATTGTGTTCTCTGACTTAATCCCGCTGCTTTTTCTTAATAAAGAGCATCCGCGTGCATGTGTATATTGCACATATGGACCTGTCTCCCCTTCAAACTTAAGCATTTCATCCAATGAAAATTCTATATTATTCGTTCGGTCATTCTTCAGATCTTGAAAGATTATTGCCCCTACTCCCACCGCTCGGGCAACCTCTTCTTTGTTTTCCAGCTGAGGATTTTTCACTTCAATATTTGCTTTTGCAGCGGAGATGGTCTCTCTTATCACTTCATCTAAAAGAACTACTTTGCCTTTTCTTGTAGACATTTTCTTTCCATCCTTCAAAATGAATCCAAATGGTATATGATGAAGATCTTGATGCCAGCTGCAGCCCATTTTCTCCAGTACGGCGAAAACCTGTTTAAAATGAATCGATTGTTCCACCCCGACCACATAAAGAGATTTATCAAACTGATATGTTTCCTTTCTGTAAAGAGCGGCAGCCAAATCTCTTGTTGCATAAAGAGTCGCTCCATCCCTTTTACGGATCAGGCACGGCGGCAGATTATCCTTTTCTAACGATACTACCTTTGCACCTTCAGAATGTTCTAGCAGGCCTTTTTTCTCAAGCATTTCAGATATACCTGATAATTGGCTGTTGTAGAATGCTTCTCCATTATACGTATCAAATTGAACGCCTAATAACTCATAAACCCTCTGAAAGTCCTCAAGTGATGCCTCTCTGAACCATTTCCACAGCTCTATTGCTTCTGCGTCACCGTCCTCCAGCCGTTTAAACCAGCTTCTGCCCTCTTCATTAAGCTCAGAAAGTACGGCAGCTTCTTCATGAAACTTTACATACAGTCTAAAAAGCTCCTGTATTGGATGTTTCATGACAGCTTGTTCATTTCCCCATCTTTTATAGGCTGCAATCAGCTTGCCGAATTGTGTGCCCCAATCTCCAATATGATTGATTCTGATAACGTTATAGCCGCATTTTTCTCCTAGATTGGCAATGGCCTGGCCGATGACCGTTGAACGAAGGTGTCCCATCGAAAAAGGCTTCGCAATATTTGGAGATGAAAAATCAATGGTCAATACCTTTGTTTTTTCAGGAATCTGATAGGGAACCTTCATTTTTAGACATTCCTTGCTTATTATCTCTCTGTTAAGATGAAAATTGACATAGGGCCCTGCAGCTGTTGCACTTGTAATAAATTCATCTTTGATTGTTTCTGCAAGCTGGCGTGCAATTTGAATCGGATTTTTTTTATAAATTGAAGCAAGGGCGAAACAAGGTAAGCTGTAATCTCCAAACTGTCTGGTCTTCGGAATTTCAAGAATATCCACTATTGTTTCAAGGCTAAAATCGTTGTGTAATGAGGAATGAATAATGGATCCCAGTTTCTTTTTCATTTGTTATCCTCCTTTATAAAAATAGGCTGTTTTCACATAGAGTGTTGTTTTTCATGATAAATGTGGTCCGTTCCTTGTAGCGAGAGGAACTTGCTTTCCGCGGGGAGCATGGGAGCCTCATCGGCGCCTGCCTGTGGGGTCTCCCAATTTGCTCTATTTCCCGCAGGAGTCAAGTTTATCCTCTGCAATCCACTCAAGTTTTTTAACATTTTTTCTAATAGCAACAATATTTACGAAAAGAGCCTAAAAATAAAAACGCCCGTCTCTTTTTTTACAAAAGAGACGGGCGTTTTCCCGCGGTACCACTCTGATTGTTCATTTCTGAACCACTCGCAGCGTATTAACGGACAGCCGGCCGGCATGCCCTACTGGAAAAATTTTCAGGCATGCTCCTAGAAAGTGCGCTTCATCATTCCGTTCATTTTAGGCTTCCACCATTCCTAAATCGCTGATAGATGAACTTGATATGACTACTCTCTTCATCATGGGATTTTTTTCTATTAAGAGTTATTATATGTGAATCATTGAGGATTGCAAGAGTTTTTTGATTTACCCATACAATTTAGGCAGCGGACCATCTGGATTGGTGATATCCTGCAGATCATAAATGGAGATCGGGAAATACAGAAATCCATAGGCATAAGCTGCGATTTCATAGAGCTGAAAATAAATGACAAGGGACTTATCAGCTAAATAAAAATCCTGATCAGGGCGAATCGATTTAAAGGGAGGATCAAGTAAGGTAATCTCCCTTTCTTTAAGCTGTTTTGCAATAATAGAAGATAAACGTTCAATATAGGCACTGTCTTTTTTAAAAAGATCCTGAAGCTTATATTTCTTTCCTGTCTGGGTATCGTATGTCAGCCCTTTTAGAAAAGACATGCCATGAGCGCCTCCGGAATACACATAATTCAGCAGCGTTAGGCTTAACAAGTCACGCTCATTCGTCTTGAGTTCATACGTTCCTTGCATATCCGTCTGCACTCCGCCGTCATACCCACCAAAATGAATCAGATCCTGAACATTCTTAAGGATGTCTGCATTGATTTTTTGCTGACTGAATGGTTGGGGACCAATTATAGAAGGATAGAAAATCAAAAGGTTTTTCCCTTCAATTTTATGTGTTATGACTCCGGCCGGCAATACAGTCATCTGGTCGCCTCCTTGTTGCTTTTATACAATCATATGACTGGATTTGAGCAATCATCCTTTTAAGGCAGATTGTTTTTTTGAACAAAAAAAGAAGCCTTAATGGCTTCTTATTTTAAGTAGCGTTTTGCTCCAAGGTATCTTGCTTTCCAATAAGAATTATCTAATTTAGAGATCGTAACACCTGATGAACTCGCATGAATAAATTCTCCATTGCCAAGATAAATTCCCATATGAGACGGGCCTGCCTTGTATGTAGTGAAATAAACGAAGTCACCTTTTTGCGGAGAGCTGACTGACGTCATAATGTCCCAATATCCAGCAGTGCTGAGACGGGAGACAGACGTCACTTTGTTCAGTACATAGTACATGAATCCGCTGCAGTCAAATCCAGAAGGAGTATTTCCAGCCCAGCGGTATGGAACTCCAACATGTTTCTTGGCTTCAGCAATCATCGTGTCTATTTTACTGTTTGCAGATGGCTTTGTTTCTTCCACCTTACTAGGCGAAGCTTGGCTTGAACCTTTCACTTTAAGGACCTGGCCAGCGTAAATCACATCTGATTTAAGATTGTTCATTGCTTTTAATTCAGGAACGGTAAGATCGAATTGATTTGCGATCTTTCCAAGATAATCACCAAGCTGCACTTTATATGTTGCTGCAGCAGGCTTACTGGCAGCTGGTTTCGGAGCAGCAGCGGCTGGCGCTTGTACAGCACTTTTGCTTACTTTTAAAGTCTGTCCTGGACGGATCAAATCTGACTTCAATCCGTTTAAACTCTTAAGCTCATTCACTGATACATTATGGTTTCTTGCAATGACCCAGAGGGAATCGCCTGATTTCACTTTGTATGTAGAGACAGAGGTTTTAGCAGGAGCAGCAGATTTTTGAACACTTGATGCGGTTTTTTCAGCAGTTCCGGATATCTTCAGGACTTGCCCTGGAAAAATCATATCTTTAGAAAGCTTGTTTGTCATTTTAATAGTTTCAACTGATGTTTTATACTCGCGTGACAACTTCCATAACGAATCGCCTTTTTTAACGGTTATGCTGTCTGCAGAAGCTGCGGATCCAAGCAAGCCGGAACCGATGACTGCTGAAGCAGTTAACCCAATAATTTTCTGTTTCATTGTTCGCTAAGTACCTCCTTTTTTCTTACATGATTATTTTAATAGATTAGGGCATTAATTACTACAAATTTCTAAAAATAGCACTATATTCTTACTAAAATAGCTAATTTTCTCTCTTGCTATCCCGATTTTCTTGCAAAAATTGACAGCATTAGTCATTTTTGGCCGATTTTTGAGATAGCATATCCAAGCTGAATTTCATATAGTAATAAAAAAGAAACAGGGTGTTAAAAATGGCGAAGAGAAATCGGGGAAAGACTTTATACAAAATGGCTTCAAGAGCCCGCGGCACTTGTCCAATTTGCGGAACAGAGAGAATTAAACTGCTCTACCCTAATCTGCAGGCGGATGGGAAGAAGCTTACAGTTTGTAAGAAATGCAGAGAGAAATAGAAAAGCGGAACCGCCCAAATTAGATATTAAAGCATGTTGTCTCCCTCCAAAATCGGCATTTTGACGAACGAACTTTGGTTTCCAGGTGTAATTTCGTGCTGCAAAATCGGTTATGACGGTATTTTCACTTCGCCGGCAGGATCTTCCGCTCCCCTCTATATTCCACGGGATTCAAGCGGATACAGTGAAGATCCACATATTTATCTCATTATTTCTAAAGCAACAAACTTTAAGAAAACAGCCTTATAGATACACAAAAAAGAGAGGAGCTCCCCCCTCTCTTTTACTTGCTTTCACTTAAACTGCCTACTTCTGTTTTTTGAAAATATTTCATTCCATAGGTGACGACCATCAAGAGCGATAATGTTCCAAAGATAAGCACCATGAACTGCAGGCCGATTGTATCAAGGAACAGACCCGTACCGAGGAGAACAACCTGGAACATCACCCTGTCAAGCATATTTCTAAACGAGAAGAAGCGGCCGTGATATTCTTTTGGGATCTTTGTTTGGAAAATGGTCGAAACAATCGGAAAAAAGCAGCCTACCCCAAGTCCGAACAATCCAAATGAGATGAGCGACATCCACATGATATCACTGAAAAATAAGCTTAGATGTGCGATTGAAATGATTAGAGCAAACGCAAACAGCATGTGAACGGATGAAAACCGGTGGGTTATTTTTTTGACAAAAAAAGCGCCGATCATAAACGCTATGCCTTCTACTGTATATAGGAGCCCTTTAATGGACGTGCTGTCCTGAAGCTCGCTTATGTTTATCACCATCAGATTAAATCCTCCGATGAACAAAACAGGAATGATTGTCAGGACTAGAGCTGTAATGGCGATAGGCGTCGCTTTTAATACGGGAAGGACTTCTTTAAAGCTGCCGGACTTCCCTGATTTTGACTGCTCTCTCTTCTCTTCTTTAAAATCAAGCAGAAAAGTAGCACCAAAAAGAACGGCGTATGCAGCCATCGACAGGGCATAAATAGAGGTCAGACTCATAAAGACTAAAAGCGCGCCGGCAAGTGCTGTGCCGATGACTCTTGCTATAGTCGCAACATTCATGTGCACCCCGTTCATCTGTATCAGATCATTGTCTTTTACAATAATCGGAATCACTGCCTGAAGAGCAGGAAAATAAAAGGCTGCAGATAATTGAATGCTGATCATAAACAGGATCATAAAGAAAAGAGAATCAAATTGTATCGCCATAAACATAAAGATGACGCTGAGCATTCTTCCAAGCCCTGAGTAGATAAGCACCGTTTTTTTGGAGCAGCTGTCAATCATTTTCCCCGCAAGCGGCCCGACAAGCACCCCCGCGAGCAGCCCAATAAATAAAATAAGCGATTTCATAAAATCAGATGGTACGTTTTTCTGCATAAATTCCAAGTTTCCAATTATGCCAAACCATAAACCAAGACCGGCAATAAATTCACCGCTCAGCACAATCCAGACGTTTTTATTTTTCCACATGGTGAGATCTCCGTTTTCTGTTTTTTTACTATATCTACTATAGCATCTGAGCATTTATTTCGACCAGCGAAACTTTTTACAAACAAGAAAAAAGCCCTGAATAGGGCCGGTCAAATCATCGTATAGAAATTAATCAAGAAGGCAGCTGTAATGACATACATCATCCAATGCAGTTCTTTTGTTCTGCCGGTAAAAACTTTTAATAATGTGTAAGAGATAAAACCAAATGCCACCCCTTCTGCAATGCTGAACGTGAGTGGCATCATAATGAGTGTTAAAAAGGCAGGAATCAATTCGGTTAAATCATCAAAATGAATCTCCTTCAATTCTGTCATCATAAAGGCTCCAATGATAATTAATACAGGTGCTGTCGCAGCGTTTGGGATGAATTGAATCAGAGGTGTAAACAAAAGCGTGAGCAAAAACAGCAGAGCAGCAAATACTGCTTTTAATCCTGTCCTTCCTCCTTCTGCGATTCCGGTCGCATTTTCAATGTAAGTATTCATCGCTGTACTTCCAAACACCGCACTGATCATTGTGCCGAGCGCTCCGGTCGTCAATGCGCGTTTCATGTTAGGTGTTTCGCCATTTTCATCATTCAAATTTGCTTTTTTTGTTAATCCGATCAAGGTAGCCAATGTATCGAATAATTCTACGATCGTAAATGAGAAGATGACTGAGAAAATACCGTATCCGATGGCAGCCATTATATCAAGCTTCATAAATGTTAATTCAACAGAAGGCCAGTCAAAGGACAGAATATCCCCTGCTGAATTAGGCACAGGCGAGTGGCCGATCAGCATGGACAGTGCGGTAATGACAAAGATACTTAAGATCAAGCCGCCTCTGATATTTCTGGATACAAGCACTGCAGCAAGGATCAGCCCTGCAAGAGCTAGCCATGTTCCCTGATCAGCAATATTTCCGAGTGCCACATATGTAGCTTCATCAGGAACAATGATGCCCCCGTTTTTCAGGCCAATAAATGCTACAAATAATCCGATTCCTGCTGTAATGGATGCTTTTAATGTTTTAGGAATAGCAGAGACAACTTTTGAACTGACTCCTGTGACAGATAATAAAAAGAAAACAAAGCCCGAAATAAATACGGCACCGAGAGCCGTTTCCCATGATAATCCCTGACCGAGGACAACCGTATATGTAAAAAAGGCATTTAACCCCATGCCTGGCCCAATGACAATCGGCAGGTTTGCCCATAACCCCATTAAAAGTGTCGTGATCACGATAGCTAAAATGGTACCGGCAAGCGCTGCTTCCTTTGGCATCCCGGCTTCAGATAAGATAATCGGGTTGACAAGGATGATGTAGCTGACAGTCATAAATGTTGTCAGAGCAGCAATAAATTCCATTTTTACGGTAGTTTTCCGTTCATCTAAACGGAAAAACGAGTTTAAAAACGAATGTAGGTTTTTCTTGTCTTGCATTTTTTCTTCCTCCTCATAAATAGAAGAGCGCTGTCTTATCATGCTGATGGCTGAAGCAAATCATGAAGGCATAGCTCATAAAGTAAAAACTACATTATAAAGGATTTTTTTTAATATGAAAAGCATTTATTCAGAGCTGAATGGATACAGCCCGCCATTTATCGCAAATGACATCTTCCCTGTTTCTTCCGATACAACAAGCGCGATCGCATCTGTTGATTCTGTAATGCCAAGGGCAGCCCGATGCCTTGTTCCGACCTTATCATCTGAGGTTTTCGTTGAAAGCGGAAGTACATTTGCTGCTGAAATGATTTTGGTTCCTGAAACGAGTACGGCTCCATCATGAAGCGGATTTCCCGGATAAAAAATACTTTCAAGCAATGACGCCGATAAATAAGCATCAATCGGCACGCCGTTTTGAAGAAATGAGATAAGAGGATCTTTTCTTTCTATCACTATTAAACCGCCGTGTTTATGATCAGACAGCTGCTGAATGACTCTAGATAGCACGGCATAATGCGGAGTGTATTCAGATAAATAAGACTGCAAGTAAAAAGATGATGCCTGCGACTGCAGCTGCTGAAATATCTTATGGAGGTCTTCCAGCTCACAAAGCAGACAATGGTCTTTCTCATGAAGTGAGTTCATCAGCTGCCGAGATTCTTCAATGATGTTTCCCAGCTGGTCATAAATATGTTTTTTTATCGGATCGATTAATTCGTGTTCCAAAACGTACAGCTCCTCTCCGCCATGTTTCACCGTTTTTCTTATTGTTTGAAAAATCTCCGCATTCCATGCAATAATTTCCCATTTGGGGTTCATACTAAAATAAAAAAAACAGCAGTCTTGTCCAAGCTGCTTACAAAACGGAGGTTTGCTTTATGACAACAGTTAAAATCTTTCAATATCTTTTTTCTGGTATGGGTGTAATGATCTTAAGTTATTTTTATTATCAAATGTTTAAACCCGAGAAAAAAGAGCTTGAAGAGAAGTCGAAATAGTCACGAGTTCTATTTTTTCATGTTATAATTCTTTCGTTACTCTACGAAATCGAGGATATTTAACATGAATCAAACCTTCACTCTTTGGGAGAAAGGCAAGCAATTTTCTCTCATCCTTTTGCCGATTTTGATTACACAGCTCGCTCTTTACTCAATGAATTTCTTTGATACGACCATGTCAGGAAAAGTCAGCCCTGGAGATCTTGCAGGCGTTGCAATTGGATCAAGCATCTGGGTTCCTGTCTATACCGGACTAAGCGGCATCCTGCTTGCAGTAACTCCGATTGTTTCCCAATTTGTGGGTGCAAAACAGAAGGAGAAAATTCCTTTTACGGTCATTCAAGGCCTGTACCTTTCCGTTTTACTGTCCATTGTCGTTGGAGTAATCGGAATTTTTGTCATTGACCCTATTTTAAACACAATGACACTCGAGGATCATGTCAGAGAGACGGCTAAGCTTTATCTGGCTGCTTTGGCTTTTGGCATTCTGCCGCTCTTTGCTTATAATGTATTGCGGTGTTTCATAGATGCGCTCGGGTTTACGAGAGTCTCCATGATGATCACTTTATTATCTCTGCCGATCAATGTTGTATTCAATTATCTATTTATCTTTGGAAAGTTCGGTTTTCCGGCTCTGGGCGGCGTAGGAGCTGGTGTTGCTTCAACCATTACATACTGGAGCATTTTTCTGATTTCCGCTTTTGTCATCTTGAAAAAGGACCCTTTTGTGAACTACGGCATTTTCAAGAAACTGTATCCTGCTTCTGCAAAAGCATGGATTAGTCTCTTAAAAATCGGAATTCCAATAGGGATTGCCATATTTTTTGAAACCAGTATTTTTGCAGCTGTTACCTTATTGATGA
Source organism: Metabacillus idriensis (assembly GCF_009674765.1). GTDB lineage: Bacteria > Bacillota > Bacilli > Bacillales > Bacillaceae > Bacillus_P > Bacillus_P idriensis. Next base: position 65,496 of record NZ_WKKF01000010.1, read on the forward strand.
GCAATTATGACACGGTCACGATTGCCTCCCATCAAATCGCCATCAATTTTGCCTCTCTTCTGTACATGCTTCCGCTGAGCATTTCAATGGCGCTGACAATTGTCGTCGGTTTTGAAGTGGGCGCGAAACGGTACAGAGATGCGAAGCAGTACAGTTATCTGGGGATTGTCATGGCTGTTATTCTGTCGCTTATTACCGCAGCGGTTATCTATTTCCTAAGAAGTGAAATTGCGGCGATCTATACGAACGAAGGCATTGTCATAAAACTCTCGGCTCAGTTTTTGATCTATGCGATTTTCTTCCAGCTGTCAGATGCAATAGCCGCTCCGATCCAAGGAGCACTGCGGGGCTACAAAGATGTGAATGTCACCCTGGTGATGGCGCTTGTTTCTTACTGGGTTATAGGTCTTCCTACGGGATACTGGCTCGCAAACAATACGGCTTTCATGGCTTTCGGCTACTGGATCGGCTTGATTGCAGGTCTTGCCGCTGCCGCTGTTGCACTGTCTGCAAGGCTGTGGTTTATTCAAAATAAGGTTTATACACTAAGTGAAAAACAAGAATAAGCATTGAACATAAAAAAGATGATCTCGAAGTAACGAGATCATCTTTTTTATTCATCATTCCATTTATACGTCCAGAAAATCTCCTGTTCCACCCAATGCATGACTTCAGGATCTTTATTCTTAAACTTTTCTTCCATTTGCTTAAGCATGCCTTCTGTCTGGCTGCGATGTGCGCGCAAAGCATTTAACTTCATTTCAGCAACACTTGAGATATCAATAGTGACATCATGCTCGCCAAGCACTTCTGCACGATTTCTCGTAATGGCAACACAATAAGTCTCAGGACGCTCTTCAAGCGGCATTCTGCTTAATGCGCGAATGGTTGCAGCGCCTGTTGCATCATGATCAGGATGTACACCGTGACCAGGGTAAAACGTAACAACTAGAGTCGGCTTCACTTCCTGAATAATTTCTTCAATGATATCTGCAAATCGGTCGATATCTTCAAATTCAAGTGTTTTGTCGCGCAGGCCAAGCATTCTTAAATCCTGAACATTAAGTGCATCACATGCATCTCTCAGTTCTTTTTTGCGGATTTCAGGCAGGATCTCCCGGTTTGCAAACAGCGGATTACCCATGTTTCTTCCCATTTGGCCAAGTGTTGCACAGGCATATGTTACAGGAATCCCTTCATTTCGTTTTAACGACATTAAACCTCCAACTCCAAATGACTCGTCATCCGGGTGAGGCAAAACGACTAATACATGCTCTCTCATTTTCATTCTCCCTTTCTACTCTGCAAACGGAGTCTCGCTGATTTGAAGCGCAATGGCAAGCTTTCCTTCGCGATCATGCCCTGCCATCAGCAGCTGATTATTTTCATTGTATACCCAGTCTGTCAGGCCTTCTGCATAAATCCAGCCATGATCTATTTTAAGACCTACACGGTAAGGACCCTGTCCGGTGATCTTAGCCTGGTCAAAAGAAACCTTTGCATTTCTGATAAATGCCACGACTGTCATATTATTTTCATTCATATGGGCAGAGTAAGCGCCTGTCGTTGTTTCGAGGTGAACATAAACTTCCTTGTTCACCAGAACATCTAAATGTTTTTGAATGTCATCTTTCGTAATGGGGACCATCATTCTGCTCCTTTTTATGTAGATTGTCTGATTTCTTCATACACTTTTATATGCAGGTCAATCAGGATCAGCTTTTCCTGATCGCCAAGGCTTGCCATGGAAATACGTTTGACTGCTGAAAAAAACTTCTGCTCTGTATTTTTCCGCAGGCGCGGATGGGTCAATTCATCCTGCAGTTCAACTTTAATGGCGCCGAGAAGTGTCTGCATATCATCATCACTGACCTCAAGCTGCCGATTTGACCAAAGCTTCCGGTATACCTCTAAAAGCTCGCGGTTCTCCGTCATCTCCTGTCATCATTCCTTTCCTGACTCTCTTATTGTATACTGAAAAATCATTTCAATGAAAGAAAAAAGCCTTGCACAGGGCAGGCTGTTTTACATCTCCATTGTTTTCTTCTTCTTCAGCTTCCATGCATGTTCCTTCATTCCTCTTACATGTGAGAATGAAAAGAGCACAAGTGCACTCCAAATTAACGAAAACGTAATAATTTCAGTGCTCGTAAATGATTCATCATATATTAATACTCCAAGTAAAAGCGTGATGGTTGGGGCGATATATTGTAGAATGCCAACCATGAACAATGGAATATGCTGTGCTCCTTTTGCAAACAGCAGCAATGGAACCGCCGTCACGATTCCCGCTCCAATTAAAAATGCATTTGTACCTATACTAAAGGCGAAAAATGCAGACTCCCCTTTATTTGCAATCGTGATTAAATAAATAAGGGCAACAGGCATGACCATCATTGTCTCAAGTGTAAGTCCGATTGAAGCATTTAATTTCGTTACTTTTTTCGTTAAGCCGTAAAAACCAAAGCTCAGTGCCAGTATGATTGCTACAAATGGAAATTTCCCATATTGCATGGTCATGAAAAGAACACCAGCCGCAGCAAGGATAAACGAAGCATATTGCCATCTATTAAGTCTTTCTTTCAAAAACACCATGCCAAGGAGAACACTGATTAAAGGATTAATATAATACCCTAAGCTAGTTTCCAGGATGTGATTACTATTAACGGCCCAAATGTATAAGAACCAGTTAATGCTGATCAATACTGATGATAGAATAAGTGAAAGCAGAAGAAGAGGTTTTTTTATCATTCTCTTGCAGACTTCCAGCAGCTGCGCCCATTGTTTATTGAGCTGAATCAGCCCCATCATGAAGAGAAACGACCAGAATACACGGTGCGCCAGAATTTCTTCAGCCCCGACATGATCGATAAGCTTCCAATAAACCGGAAGGATCCCCCATAAAAAATAGGCTAGTGCTGTGTGCATCAGGCCTGTGCGATATGTATCTATATTTCTTTGCTCCATTTTACAGCACCTTCCTTTTCAAAACTCCAAGCTCATTATAATCCCGATACAAGGACTTCTACAAGAAAAAAAACTTAACCATGACCCATCCTTTTACATATAGTGAAGTATACCTGTAAAAAAGGGCGTGAACATTCATGTTTCCCTGGAAAAAAAACTTTCCATTTAATCAATCCGGGCAAATGCCTGATGCTTTTAAAAATATGAATCCTAAAAATGTAGAGGATTACATTCAAAATGTCATGGGAAATGTTTTCGGTGAGGGCTTTCCTCAGCAGTTCCCTTTTCAGGGCAATATGCAGGGCAACATCCCGCAAAACAATAAACAGCAGCAAACAAATCAAATCAATACTGAGCTTTTTGAAACAAACGATCACATCTTCGTCAAAGTGCAGGCTTCAGATGAACAGCTGAAAAATCTCCGCATACAGCACAGCAGCAATCAGCTTTTCATCTTAGACTACCCCTCAAAAGGTGAACAAAAAAAAATTGTTCTGCCTACTCTTGTTAAACGAAAAGGAACAAAAGCATCTTACCGGAATGGGATTCTTGAAATTAAACTGCAAAAAAATGAGGATCTGCAAATTTCTGAGATTGAAATAACGAACGACTGACAGACATTTATTATTTTGAGGTATCCTGAAGAATGATAGTGAGATTTATTCACTTTTTCCAGCAAAATTAAAACAATCGACCAGAGAGCCTGCTCTGGTCGATTGTTTTTATGATTATGCTTCCTCTAATGTTCTTCTTAATACGGCCCTCCTGGATATTGTCCTCCCGGATAACCAGGATATCCGCCCGGTCCAGGTCCTGGGTAGCCTCCATAAAAAGGAGCCGGCGGCGGTGGCGGCGGATAATAATAAGGTCTTGGATAGTTAAAAAGCGCACTTCCAAGGAATCCTCCCACCAATCCTCCTACAAGCGGAGCTCCAAATCCGAAAAAGAAAGGTCCTCTATTTCCTGCGCTGCGATAGCCTCGTGCTGTATAGTGCGGGTACATGCATTCCCCTCCTCCATAAATCACTTACCTTATAAGGGTATTCACCTAAATGGTTTTTGAGTGGGCGAATATCTCAGGGAAAATCATTTTTATGAAAAAGCATTCCCCTTATGCGTTGATTTTGGTTTCGACTGAACCGTCCTTTAGATGTACGACCAAGGTGCAGTTATTTTGCTTCACTAGCTCTCTTCCTTTTTCGAGCGCCTCTTGTTTCGTACCAAAGCGATAACTGGCCCGTTTGTTTCCGTCTTTTTTCAGCATCCATCCATCGTCATCAGCCATCAGGAGATATTCATCTTTTACTGAATCATTGTCAGCCCATTTTTCAGCCTGTGAAACAGCAATCGGAATGGCTCGTCCCTCTTCATAACCATCATCAAGCAGGGCATTGCCGATCTCAATTGCTTTTTCACGGGTTTCATCAGGAAGGTTTTTCATTGAACTTGGGTAATCTTGTTTTGTCCAAGGCATTTCAGACTCATTCCTTTCAGGGTTATTTATTCCATCTATACCCGGGTGAAATGAATTCAAACGAAATGATTGGAGATTTGATTAAATAGCCTTATGTATCAAGTGATAGCCTGTTTCACGGTGTTGGTTTTTCGTTGAATCGCACATAAATTAGAAATTGAGAAAAATCCCCCCAACTTCTATGGTGAAAACTTTTCTGAACCCTATGTCCAGCCCAGTGTTTTAATTTTAAAACAAAGGCTGTTTTCGCATAGATTGTTGTTTTGGTGATAAATGTTGTCCGTTCCTTTCCGCTCCAGTCACTAATAGTTTTAAACTTCTAGTCTAAAACAACACTGTTTACGAAAAGAACCAAAATAAAAAAAGACTGCTTATCAGCAGTCCTTAATGTTCATATATCATCTTTCTTGTCATCCCGCCGTCTACAACTATATCTGTACCTGTTACAAAATCATTTTCAGGATCTGTTAAATAAAAACATGCTTTGGCAATATCAGCTGGCTTGCCAACCCGTTTTGAAAGGTGCTGGTCGTGATCGATTTGTCTGAGGTTCTCGTATTCCTTTGTTTCGATCCATCCAGGTGAAATGCTGTTAACCTTAATCCGGTCTTCGCTTAAGGAAACGGCAAGCGCATGGGTCAGCGCAACGATTCCGCCTTTTGTTGCGGCATATGCCTCTGTTCCCGATTCTGACATCGAAGCCCGTGTGGAAGCGATATTGACAATAAAACCGCCGGCAGTATTCTTTCTCATCACTTTTGCTGTCTCTTTTGAACAAAAGAATGTGCTTCTTAAATTTGTGTTTATGACATGATCCCAGTCTTCTAAAGTAAGCTCATAAGGAGATTTAAATTCAGACACACCTGCATTATTAATTAAGATATCGATGGTTCCAGTCAGAAGTACAGCTTCTTTTATCAAATGTTCAATTTCCTGAACATTTTTTACATCTGTTTGAACAAAATGTGCATTTTCAGTGCTGCTTTCTATGCTTTTACCCTTTTTTGCATCAATATCTGCAAAAATAACGGCATCACCGGCTGCAGCATACTGTCTGACCAATTCTTCGCCGATTCCGTTTGCGCCGCCTGTGATAATGACTGTCCGTTTCATTCCTTTTTCCCCTCCTCAAAGCAATAGCGATCTGCCCAATCTTTCACTTCTAACATCACTTTTTCTAAGGAGCGGCCCATTTCGGTCAGCTGATACGTAACCTTTACTGGTGTATCAGGAATGACAACCCGCTGAACAATTCCCGCTGATTCCAATTCTTTCAATCGTTCCACAAGCATTTTTTGGCTAATACTAGGAATGGTATCTGTTAAATCCTTAAATCGCTTTGGTCCGTCTAACATGACATGGATGATTAAGCCCGTCCATCTTTTCCCTAAAAATCCGAATGCTTTTTCCATTTTGGGACATAAATTAGATTCCATCCTGAATCTCCTTTACAGTCTTTTTCTTGACATATAATCTTAATCATTTTATGATAACAAAAGTCAATTATTTAGCTTACAAAAAGTTAGTCTGTAACTTTTTGTATATTATACCTTATTTGTAAACGATATTCAACAATGGAGGTTTTCACAATGTCAACAGCTACTACTGAAAGTATTTTATCTATTATGTCTGAACGCAGTTCTGTGCGCAATTATGATCCATCTGCAAAAATAAGCAAGGATGAACTCATAGAAATTCTTGAGTTTACAGGCAAGGCTCCATCTGCATGGAACCTGCAGCACTGGAATTTCATGGTTTTCCACAGTGACGAGTCTAAAGAAAGACTTCTTCCTATTGCTTATAACCAAAGTCAAATTACTGAAGCGTCAGCGGTAGTTGCCATCTTAGGCGATCTTGAAGCAAACAAAAATACAGATCAAGTTTATAATCCTCTTGTAGAAGCAGGTTTTATGAAAGAAGAAATCAAAGACACACTAGTAGGCCAAATTAATTACGCTTATCAAAATCCTGTATACGCCCGCGATGCAGCTTTCAGCAATGCATCACTTGCAGCTATGCAGTTAATGCTTACAGCTAAAGCTAAAGGCTACGATACTTGTGCGATCGGCGGTTTTAATGCACAGCAATTATCTGAAACATTTAAAATTGAAGATCGTTTTGTCCCAGTTATGCTTATCTCAATTGGAAAAGCGGCAAAACCTGCACACCAAAGCTCTCGCATCAGCATCGATGAATTGAGCACATTCTTATAATTTTTTACACCGGCAAAGGTAATACTTTGCCGGTTTTTGTTTTATTTAGTTTCTTTAGGGGAAATTAATCCTAGGTAAATCTACTAAAGGAGCTTAAGCAGCATGATAAACATCATTATCGGTTTAGTTTTACTGATGGTGCTTGCCTATTTGGGCTGGTCCATCATCTGGATTGCCCCTCTCATAGCTCTGATTGTAGCAGCGCTTGAGGGCATTGAACTTCTTCCGGCTTATACAGAAACGTATATGACAGGATTTGTTGAGTTCACTCTGAAATGGTTTCCGATATTCCTTCTTGGAGCAATCTTCGGAAAACTTATGGAAGAAACGGGAATGGCGCAATCGGTTGCATTTAAGATTACCCAGTTTATCGGAAAAAAACGTGCGGTTCTGGGAGTTCTGGCTGGAGCGGCAGTCCTTACATATGGAGGAGTAAGCCTATTCGTCGTTGTATTTGCGATTTATCCTCTTGCAATTGCCCTTTTCAGGTCAGCAGATGTATCGCGCAACCTGATTCCAGCTACAATTGTACTTGGCGCTTTTACATTTACAATGACGGCACTTCCGGGTACTCCGCAGATTCAAAATATTATTCCAACGGACTATTTTGGGACGACTCCTACTGCCGGTCCGATCATGGGAATTGTTTCAGGATTGATTATGGCTGTCGGCGGCTACTTTTATCTCGCATGGCGAGGAAAGAAATTACATAGTAAAGGCGAAAAGTTCACAGACCCCAAAGGCGGCGATGAAGTGAAGGACATCGATCCTTCTACTCTGCCTAATGCCTATTTGTCAATTATCCCTCTTATCGTTGTTGTTGTCGTTTTGAATGTGTTCAAGCTTGATATTCTGCTGGCTCTGGTTATTGGAATAATCTCTATAATGCTGCTCAGCATTAACAAGTTTAAAACGTTCATCAAATCGATAAACGGCGGAGCAGCAGGATCTGTTATGGCAATCGTCAATACGAGTGCAGCCGTTGGTTTTGGAGCGGTTGTAACCGCTGTGCCAAGTTTTGAACAGCTCACAGATTTAATCTTGGGTGTTAAAGGCAATCCCCTTATCTCAGAAGCGATTGCCGTTCAGCTTTTGGCAAGCATTACAGGATCAGCTTCAGGCGGTATGGGAATTGCATTAGAAGCGCTCGGAGGTCAATATATGGAACTTGCAAAAAGCACAGGAATATCTCCTGAAGCCTTTCATCGTGTAGCAGCCGTTGCCTCAGGGGCATCGATTCTGCCGCATAACGGGGCTCTGCTCACCCTTCTTGCTGTAACGGGACTTAAGCATAAACAAACATACTTAGACGTTGCTGTAGTCGGTCTGATCATTCCTATTATCGCCGTCATTGCAGCCATCGTCCTCGCATCACTTGGCATTTATTAAAACGAAAAAGGAGATATAAATTATGTTAACAGATAAAGTCGTTTTTATTACAGGAGCAGCACAAGGTATTGGTTATGAAGTAGGTGAACGCTTTGCAGAAAATGGAGCAAAAGTTGTTCTTACTGATGTAAATGAAGAAGGCGTAAAAAAAGCGGCTGACCAGCTTGCACAAAAAGGCTATGAAACACTCGGACTGAAATGCGACGTAATAAGTGAAGAAGAAATCAAAAAAGCAATTGATGATACAATCGCTCATTTCGGAGAATTTCATATCTTGATTAATAATGCTGGCCTTCAATATGTTTCTCCTATTGAAGAATTCCCGACAGAAAAGTTCGAACTTTTAATTAAGATCATGCTGACAGCGCCATTCCTAGCTACAAAACATGTATTTCCCCACATGAAAAAACAAAAATACGGCCGCATCATCAATATGGCTTCCATCAATGGCGTTATTGGCTTTGCAGGAAAAGCAGCTTATAACTCTGCTAAACACGGCGTCATCGGCTTAACAAAGGTTTCAGCTCTTGAAGGAGCAGCTGACGGAATTACCGTTAATGCCCTATGCCCCGGCTACGTGGACACACCGCTAGTACGTAACCAATTACAGGATCTGGCTAAAACAAGAAATGTCGACCTAGAAAAAGTGCTGGAAGAGGTCATCTACCCTCTCGTACCGCAAAAACGCCTTCTCTCAGTTGATGAAATTGCTGACTACGCTGTCTTCCTGGCAAGCGAAAAAGCTAAAGGTGTAACAGGTCAAGCCGTATTGCTTGATGGCGGGTACACTGCTCAGTAACTAGAAAAGCGGAACCGCCCTGGTCAGCTCCGACAGACAGAAAAGGCTTCGCCAGGAAAGACGCTTTTTGCCTTTCCAGGCGAAGACGTTCTGACCGAGGAGTTGGGCGGTGGAGATAGACACCACGAAAAGCGGAACCGACAGTTTAGCGCAGGCATGACAGATAAGGATCCGACAGAAAAGGCGCTTTTTGCCAATACTTTCGGATCCGTTCTGGCCGAGGAGCTGGGAGATGGAGCTAAGCACCACGAATAGCGGAACCGTATAACCAACTGCATCAAAAAAGGAGCGCCTAACCGGCGCTCCTTTTTTGATGCAGATTTCACTTTAATTTCTCATTATACCAAGCAGATGCAGCCTCTACTTCTGATGAAGTGAGCTGATGTCCGTGATTTTCCCAGTGGATGACGACTTCCCCACCCGCTGCTTTCAGGATATCAGCAAGATCATGCGTTTCCTGAGGCAGGCAAATCGGATCGTTCATGCCTGCTCCGATAAAAATAGGTGTCCCGCTTAAAGATGGAATATCAATATTTCTTCTAGGAACCATTGGATGATGAAGAATGGCAGACTTCAAAGAATTTTCGTAATGGAAAAGCAGGCTTCCTGCGATATTTGCACCATTTGAATAGCCAACTGCTACCATTTCTGAGCGGTCAAACGAATACTCTTCAGCTGCTTTTGTTAAAAATTCATTTAATTCACCTGTACGGAAAATCAGGTCCTCTTCATCGAATACGCCCTCAGCCAATCTTTTGAAGAAGCGGGGCATTCCATGTTCAAGAACATTTCCCCTTACACTTAAAATATTGGCATCTGCATCAATATGCTTAGCAAGCGGAATGAGATCATTTTCATCCCCGCCTGTTCCATGGAGAAGCAGTAATGTCCGGTTTCGATTTCTGCCTTTTTCAAAAATGTGTTTCATGCTTGATCACTCCTGTATAGAAATCAAAAGGTTTGGCTTGTAAGCCAAACCCTTTTATTATTTTTTATTGCATGCCTTTTTTAATGGATTCAGCAATTGTAACAGTCCGTTTAGCCTGATGCTTGACTGCTGCTTCAACATTTTCTTTTAAATTTCCGTCCTGATCAACTGTGACAGAGGTACCGTAAGGATTTCCCCCTGCTTCAAATAGAGACTGATCCGTGTAGCCTGGTGCGGCTACAATCGATCCCCAGTGATACATCGTTGTGTATAAACTTAAGATTGTTGCTTCTTGTCCGCCGTGCGGATTGCTTGCAGAAGCCATGGCACTCACTACTTTATTCGCAAGTTTCCCTTGGAACCACAAGCCTCCGGTTGTATCAAGAAACTGCTTCATTTGTGCAGGAACATTACCAAATCGAGTCGGGACGCTGAAAATGATGGCGTCTGCCCATTCCAAGTCATTTAATGTCACTTCAGGAACATCTTTCGTGGCTTCAAGGTGTGCTTTCCATGCAGGATTTGAATCAATTGCTGATTGCGGTGCAAGCTCAGGAACTTTAAGCACTTTTACCTCGGCGCCAGCTTCTTTTGCTCCCGCTTCAGCCCAAGCTGCAAGCTTGTGGTTCGTGCCTGTAGAACTGTAGTAAATGACAGCTAATTTTACATTTGACATTCCGATCTCTCCTTGTGTAATGTACTTTTTTCAAGAACAACTATCTTTAATCAATATATCTCGAATTCAAGTTAATTATAAGTTGTCCTAAATCGAAAGTCAACTCATAACAAATTGATTTCCATTATTACTATACCCTTCATAGAAAAGAAAAAACTCCTTAATATGGAAAAAAAGCGGGCATCCATTAAATCTATAAAATGAAGCATAAAAACGAATGTTTTTTTCTGCCTGCTTTTTTCTGTAAAAAATGATTAATGGTTTCAGTCCCAGTAGTATTACCACTTTTGAAGGTTCAAAGCTTAAAAACAGGCGTCAGTCTCCTTAGTGGGGCAAGGTCCCAACAAAAGAAGGAGCTGTCCAATAAGTCAGTAAAAAATGACTTTATTGGACAGCTCCTATTAAAACCTATTCTCTACATCTGTTCATTCAATCTTTTGATGGCTTCTTCCATCTGAGTATCATTTTCTTTCAGCTGCGCCTGGAGTGTTTCAAGCATTTTGATTGTGGTTTCTCCGCTGATTGTTCCAGTCGTTTTCAGGCTGTTTTTTGTTTGGAATTCTGTGACAGCCTGTTTTGTTGTTTCTTCATAAAATCCATCTGTTTTTACTTTTTTGTATCCTAATGCCTGCAGCATTTGCTGAGCAACTTTTACTTCAGCAGATGAATCTCCCTGCTTTAATTCTTTTTCCGGATTTAAATATGGAAGATTTGCGTATGCCGGGAGTGAAGCTTTATACTGCGGCTCGATTCCTTTTTTATGAATCCATGTTCCGTCTGGCGTCAGCCATTTCGCAATCGTGTATTTAATTGAGGATCCGTCCTCAAAGCTTTTTGCTGTTTGGATTGTCCCTTTTCCAAACGTTTTTTCTCCGACAATCGGAATACCGGCTGATTGATGCAAAGCACCGGCCATAATTTCAGCAGCACTTGCAGTTCCATTATCTACAACGACGACAACCGGAACATTGACTGCTGAATCATTTTGTGATTTTTGGACTTCTTTTGATCCATCTTTGTTTTCGATTTGCATGATGGTTTTTCCTTTAGGGACGAAAATATCGCTCATTGCAATCGCCTGATCAAGCAGACCGCCGGGATTTTGTCTTAAATCAAGCACAAGCCCCTTAACTTCCTGCTCATTAAGCTCGTTTAAAGCATCGGCAAGTTCTTTACCGGTCGTTTCTGAAAACTTCGTAATCTGGACCTTGCCAATTCCGTTTTCAACCTCTGTATAAACGGTCTCCAAAGGAATGGTATCTCTTGTCAGATTAAAATCGAGCTCACCAACACCGTCACGTTCAATTACAAGCTGAACCTTTGAGCCTTTTTCTCCGCGAATCAGCATAACAGCTTCATTTACCGTCATGCCCTCAACGCTTTTGTCATCAACTTTCAGAATCTTATCTTTGGGCTTTAATCCAGCTTTTTCAGCCGGTGAACCTTTAATCGGAGATACAATCATAATTTTCCCATCAGATTCCTGAACCTCAGCACCAATGCCTTCAAAAGAAGATGAAATATTCTCATTGAAGCCCTTTGCTTCCTCTTGGTCCATATAAGTTGAATATGGATCATCCAAAGATTGAAGCATTCCTTTAATTGCACCGTCTACAAGTTTTTCCTGATTTGTATCCTGATAAAATTCGCCTTTAAGCGTGTCGTATGTAGAATAAAGCTTTTCAAAGGGGTCATCGCTTTTCCCCTCTGCCTGACTCAGGCCGCTGTCTTTCTGAACGACCGCAAACGTAATACCTGCGCTAATGATGGCAGTTAAAAGGATTGCAAACAGAAATTTCACATTGTTATTTTTAAACAAATTAACACCACCCTCATTATGTAATCATTATGAGTAACGAACACAAAAACGTCAAGAACAAAGGCGGATTCGTTCTGACTTAGGATCTAGCTGCCGGTTCTTGCTGCAGATATATTCATTTCAACATCCACAGCATTAGACTTTTATCAATTCTTATGCAGCTAAAAATCCAGTGAATCCCCTGTTCCCTCAAACAGTATTTACTATTAAGCAGAAACCATTCTTCCTGTTTTTATTTTATCTCTTACTTATTTAGATTTCCGGACAAATCAGAGTATCCCGCTTCACCGGATATGAAGAATCAGCATAATTTAATTTGAAAGGAGTTCATGCAAATGCCTGGCTATCTTGATTTACTGGCACATCTTGGAGTTGGAGGCGCCCATCCCGGCGGCTTTATGCTGACAAAAGAAATTACCCAGCTTGAAATGATTCCTGAATCAGCATCCATTCTTGATGCTGGCTGCGGCACTGGCCAAACCATGCAGTTTCTGAAATCGCTGAATTACAATGTGACTGGTTTAGATATTGATCCCATTATGCTATTAAAAGCCAAAAACAGATTAAAAGAAGATACGTGCCTTGTTCAAGGATCATTAGAGAAGCTTCCATTTGAAGACAATCAATTTGATTTCATTTTTTGTGAGTCTGTATTAAGCTTTACAAATACTGCTCAGTCATTGAGAGAACTGAACCGTGTGCTGAAGGATAACGGCGTTCTGCTTTCGGTTGAAGTAACAAAAGCAGACCAGCCTGACCGCAAATTAAGTGAAAAAATCCAGTCATTTTACGGATTTTATCATCTATTTGATGAACAGGAGTGGAAGTCTGCATTTAAAACAGCAGGCTTTAAAAAAATTGAAGTCCGCACAGAAAATGACTATATAATAGAAGAAGATGAACCTACAACAGATTTTGATATGTCAGAAAATCTGGATTCCGTGTACTTTGATATGCTTGCTGAGCATGAAAAATTGCGGGAAGACTATCATCAAGCTGTTCAATTCCGCATTTTCAGGTGTATGAGATAGAGCCTATCGGGGTATTCGTACAAACCCTTCTCTCCTTTTTTTCATAGTTTATGAAGAAGCAGGTTGAAGGGAGGAAAAAAAATGTCTCAAAATTATTATAACCTTTGCTGTCAGTATCATGGAAAAGTTGTACGCATCAGTGACCGATTTGGAAATCAGCATGTTGGCAGAATCACGAATGTTACTAGACAAAAGGTCTTCATCCAGCCTTTTGGAGGACGCGGACGCGGCGGTTACGGCATAGGATTCTATGGCGGCGGCTACGGCTATGGAGCTCCATATGGAATCGGGCTTGCATTTGTAACAGGCATCGTTTTAGGCGGTTTGCTTTTCTGGTAAAAAATTAAATGACAAAAAAGCAGGCTCTCTTCATTTGAGAGACTGCTTTTCTTTTAGGAGTTTTGTTAATTCCGTGTAGATGCCGACGATTTCATCCTGCTTCATTCTCACAAGACCGCTTGAAGAAGGAGCTGTGAATTCCATGATGCCCCGCGCAATCGAATCAGGCTGAAGGCCCCAATCTGCTTTCTTTTTCCCGCTATACGATAAATAAACACCTTTACCGACAAAGCAGGCTATTTTTGGCTGATAGAACAAAAGCTTATTCAAAAGCTCTTTTTTGCCTGTCCGATATTCTTCAGCAGTTATTTCAGCAGCAGCTTTCGTTGGCCGGTGGACGATATTTGTAAAACCAAATCCTTTTTCAAGCAGCTCCCAATCTTCACTGGGCCTATATAGCCTGTCCGTTATTCCTGCCTGATAAAGAATTCTCCAAAAACGATTGCTTTTACTTGCATAATGGTGCATGACTTCTGCCGAATATAAACTCGGATTAAACCCGATGAAGATCACATCCAGATCAGGTCTCAACAGATCAAGATCAGGGTGATTCATTAAATTTTCTTCACTTTATCAAAAAATTCTTCGAGCGTCAGATCGTTTTCATAGATTTCAGCAGCTTCATTTACTCCAATATAGCGCAAATGCCATGGTTCGTAAGCAAACTGAGTAATATCTTCTTTTCCTTTTTGATAGCGGATAATAAAGCCGAATTTATGGGCATTCTCTTTCACCCATTTCCCTTCAGGCGTATCCCCGAATTTTTCGGTGATGTCCATACCTGCGCTTCTGCTTGTAACATCCATTGCAAGTCCTGTCTGATGCTCGCTTTGACCCGGAAGTGCGACTGTTTCCAGTGCCACTTCATCACCTTTTCGTGCTTTCTCAACATTTAGAATGCCGGTTTGGCGTTCATATGATCTGTAGCCGGAAACGGCAAATAGCTCAATGCCTTCTTTTGTCGCCTGTGCAAACATCTTTTCAAGAGCAATGGCTGCTTCTTTGCGAATGTAACGCTGAGGAACATCCGTATCTCCGAATGAAAACTCAACATTTGGAGAAACAAGGTCAGCAGGCTCATATGTTGAAGGAAGAGAGTATTCCTTATTCACGAGCACCAATCGATTTTCAGGATTCTTAATCGTCGGCTTTCCATTTACTTCTTGAATCTTGTTGAAAAACTGCTCTTCTAATTGAAATTGAGCGGTTTCTTCTTTAGGTTCTTCCACTGTGCTCTGTTTTTCCTGCTGAGTTTCAGATTGCCCTTCTTTAAATGGATTAAGATCCTTTGACAGCTGAATTCCCGAACATGCCGAAAGGAAAAGCGCCATTGGAATAATAGTCGTTACAGTTGCTTTTTTAAAGTTCAAAATTAGTTCACCCTACCTGCCTGTATATCTTTCATGGTTTCATTTTATCACTATTGCCTAAAATGAGAAAAACTATATCTGTCAATTGTGGCAGATCTTGTCGAAAAAAAGAGAAAACGCACGAAAAAATTTTCGCGCGCTTCTTTTTATGCTCTTTTCTTAAAGTTTGTTGTGATCATTCTTTAGTAAAAAGTTGGCTTTTGGATTTAACACTTTCCAGCAAAGTCATTTATTTAATTGCTGCCTCTAAAGCAATTTCCATCATCTCATTGAACGTTGTTTGACGCTCTTCAGATGTTGTTTCTTCGCCAGTTAATATGTGATCGCTTACTGTCAGCACGGATAATGCCTGGCGGCCGAATTTAGCTGCAAGAGTATAAAGTGCTGCTGACTCCATTTCGATTGCAAGAACACCGTATTTTGCCCATTTTTCAAGCTCGGAATTGTCATTATAGAACATATCTGCTGTAAAGACGTTGCCGACTTTTAATTTTAACCCTTTTTCAGTTCCAGCATCATATGCATGCTTCAGTAATTCAAAATCTGCTGTCGGTGCATAATCTACTCCGCCGAAAGTCAGTCTGTTCATTTGAGAATCGGTTGATGCACTCATTGCAAGAATCACATCTCTTACTTTAACATCCTGCTGAATCGCACCGCATGTTCCAACGCGGATTAATTTTTGAACATTATAGCTTTGCATAAGTTCATTAACATAAATGGCGATGGATGGAACACCCATTCCTGTACCCTGTACAGAGATGCGATGGCCTTTGTATGTTCCAGTAAATCCGAGCATGCCGCGTACTTCGTTATAGCATACTGCATCTTCTAAAAACGTTTCTGCTATATATTTAGCACGAAGCGGATCTCCAGGCAATAAAATGGATTCTGCGATTTCATTTGGTTTTGCTCCTATGTGAACACTCATTGTTCATACCTCCAGTTATATGTATAAAAAGGTGCTTTTTCAATATACCATAATCTGCGCTAAAAAATCATTTCTCCTTCTACATTTCCGATTTACCCTGCATCTTATACATGAAACTTATTTACTGTAGTGAAAATCGCTCATTATGTGAAAAATAGAATGGACAAGGAGGGATTACTTTTGGGCAAAAAACATCGCAATCGCATCAATGGACAGAAAAAGAACAATCATATACCGCCTGAAGCAATTGAAGCAGAGGAAAATGCACACGGCAAAGAAGAAACTTCAGCCAAACGTAAAAATGGGCCTGGCCATAACCTTTAAACTAAAGAAAGGCAGCGATGTCAGATCGCTGCCTTTCTTCATCTGAGATGAATCCTGTTAATTTTCTTCCAGCCGCCGGATAATAGCTAATATTAACTTTGACCACACCTTGCTTCGTATGGCACATTTTTTTTGCTGCCAAAAGACTTAACACCATGTCAAATCCCACTTCTAGTCATCACCCATATGTATTAGAGGAAAAAAAAGCAAATTTCCTTCATCTAAGCTCGTCTAATTTTGTCAATTTTAGAATTTATCGTTTCATACATTTTTATTAGGATAAGAAGCCATACCATTCCTGCAGAAAACCCCGCTAATATATCAAATAAGTAGTGAACGCCAAGGTAAATCCTGCTTATTCCGATTAATCCGACAAGGACAGCAGTCATACAAATCCACCATTTTCTTTTGCGGTCCTTTGCAGAAGTGCCTTCAAGGATTAAATAACAAAGAAAGCCATAAAATGCAGTTGAATTCATCGCATGACCGCTTGGAAAGCTGTAATGAGCGGCATGAATAACAGCATCAAACGATGGCCTTTCACGGTGAAAAAAATCTTT
Organism: Metabacillus idriensis; assembly: GCF_009674765.1. Lineage (GTDB taxonomy): Bacteria > Bacillota > Bacilli > Bacillales > Bacillaceae > Bacillus_P > Bacillus_P idriensis. The sequence continues at coordinate 82,316 of NZ_WKKF01000010.1, forward strand.
CAGCTCAACATTGATAAAACGAATGGAATAAAATGTGCCCCATAAAAAGAAAACAGGCAAAAATTTTCTGAAAAACAAAAGAAAAATAGATGCGATTATCATGAGGGGATATTCCACTTTTATCGAACCAATATCACTGATGGTAATAAAAAAAGAAGTAAACGCGTCATTTCGAAATTCTTCCGCACCTCTTACAACCGAATTATCCAGCATCTGTACGCCATCCACCCGGTAAAGTACAGCGAAAAATATAAAAAGAAAAAGAAAAAGTGCAATATTTTTCAATGTTTCTCCTCCCCCGCTGCATCCCTAGATTTTTTTATGTTTTTTTTGTTCTTTATGTCCAGGAGCCGGCTTTGCTTTATGAGCAATCTCAGCTGAAAACTCTTCCTGATGCTTTGCAGGCTGTTTTTTTGCCTTTTGCTCAGCACTATTTTGATGTTTATGCGCCATAGAAGTTCCTCCTTTATAAAAAAAGTTGTCACCCTATTATGTTTTCAAAAAAGACGCAGAAACATTCACATAAACGCTTTGTACATTAATGGCATATAGTAGGATAAAAGACTCAGTTTCAGTCAGAAAGGGTGATTTAACTGAGATATCTCGTGACCCTCATCTTTTTTCTTTCTTTTATTGTCCATTATGCCCTGGCGGCTGATTCACAAGCCGCAGGCGGAAATCTCCTGATTGCACATAGAGGACTCTCATCGCAGGCCCCCGAAAATACGATGTCATCATTTGATAGGGCCGCACGTGAAGGATTTGATATGATTGAGCTTGATGTTCAAATGAGCAAGGACAAACATTTAATCGTGATGCACGACATCTCCCTCAAAAGAACAGCAGGTCTTGATGAAAAAATAGCAGATCTGACGCTGAAAGAGCTAAAGGATCTTGATGCTGGCTTGTGGTATAACGAATCGTTTGAAGGTGAGCAAATCCCTACACTCGATGAGGTTTTTTTAAAATATAAGAATGATCATCATCTGCTGATTGATTTAAAACGCCCCTCTTTATATCCAGGCATTGAAAAAGTCTTAACTGATTCGATTTTAAACGCCTACTCTCCCCGCGAATTATCTTCGCTCTCTATACAATCCACTGAACTAAAGAGCATCATGCTTTTAAACACATTGCTGCCGCAAATAAACAAAGGACTCGTCATTTCCTATCCAATTCCCTATCATCAGTTAAACGAGCTAGGTGCAGAAATTGATTTTATCACTCTGCATAAACGGTGCCTGAATCTTTATTTTTATCAGCAGGCCAAAAGGGCGAAGCTGACTCTGTATATTTGGGGCATACACAATAAATATGATTATAAGAACGTAAAAAGACTAGCTGTAGATGGTGTTGTTGTGAGGGAAAGGTTTGATTAGCAGTCAGAAATACAACTCCCAATTTGGCTTATATAAAAAATCCGCTCAACTAGAACGGATTTTTTTTCGGCGGGTGATAAGGGACGCTGCCATTTTTATGTATAATAACCCTATAAATATAAACAGAATGACCATTCCCAATACCTCAAACCCAATCAGTTTCATTCCTACACTTATTGCTGTGAAAAAATACAGCATCCCCAGAAGCAATTTCATTTCTGCATGTTCAAATTTGTCAGTCATATAAGCTCCGGCCTGAGCCCCTGCAAGTCCTCCTGCAATCAGTAAAGCCCCAGTCGATAAATCAATCGGAGATTTTACGAAATATGTAATAAAGCCTATGCTGACAATAAATAAAACACTTAGAAGACTTGTCCCTATTGCGTCTTTTGGATGAAAACCGGATAACGATATCAACAGCGGCACGATGATAAACCCTCCCCCGACACCAAGCAGTGTTGAGATAAATCCGCCTATTGCTCCAGTAAGAATCAAAAGAACAATTGCCCACTTCTTAATTGGCTTTCCTTTACTATTCTTCGTTTTCTTCCTAAATAGCAGGCTCCAGCCAAAATAACTCAACAGGAGAATATATGCCAGCGGAATCACAGCATCATCATAACCATGTTGATTTAAGAAATAAACGAAAGGATTGGCTGCCTGTGTTGCTGCCATCCCGCTTAAACCAATAATGAAAGCTTCTTTCCATCTCACGTTTTTCATTTTAAGATGCGCAAACATCCCCGAAAGCGATGTACCGATTGTATATAATAAACTGATCGTTATGGCTGTGATTGGCTCAGTATTCATCAGCAGCAGGACAGGCGTTAAAATAAAACCGCCGCCAACACCAAAAAACCCGGATAAAATCCCAATCAGCAGTCCCATTGCGATAAAAAGAATGAAAATAAGAATCACACCTTAAAGCAGATTTAAAACTCATCTCTTATTTTATCGATGGGTGCTGCAAAAGAAAAGGTCATGCCTTATTTTCAGAATAGAAGTATAATTTTAGAATGAAAATTATGATAGGCGAAAATTCTTCAAAGTGTTCATTAAAAAAAGGCTGAAATCTTCAGCCTTAATCAAACGGTTAGTTAACGCGGTCTGGCAATTATGCCGTTATGAACTTTAATAAAACCGTGTCTTAAGATATCGAAACCGTTTTCATAAACATACATTCCCATTTGCTGAATCGTCATTAATTCCCTGTATGTATGGTTCATGACATCAGCCATTATTTGATAATATAATTTGGACTTCAGCTGAGCCCTGGGAGTTGTTAAGATCGCATATCCTCCATCTTTCAAAAACTTTCTGTGCCAATCAATCGATTCTGGTTTCTGCTCATCCGGAAAATGTTCAATCATCCCTACACTGATAACGATATCGAATTCCTTTCCAAATGGAAGTTTGCGAATATCTTCAACTAGATAAGTGATATTAAAATCCTTCTTATACCAAACTTTTAATGCGCCAGTCACAGGGTTTTCACCTAAAAAAGGATAATGCCGAGGAAATTCGGCAAACCGGCTGTCCCGGCAAAAAGGATCATAGTCCACCATGACAATTTCACCGGCAGGATACATGGCAGCAAGCTGCATCGCCTCATAGCCTTCTGCAGCACCTAAAAATAGAATTCTTGGCCTTGATACATGCAGCCCCTCAAACAAAGCTCTTTTCCCCCGCGGATCCCAAATGCCATCTTCAATGCGGTGAATATAATTCCAAAGCCTGAGTTTCATAGATTTACCTAGAACTTCCTTAACCTTTGCCGGACGGAATGCAGCAAAGTTTTTCTTCAGTTCATCGTTTAAAACATTCATTTCTTCAGGTACATCTTTTACAAACCATTCATGGAACGATTTATTAAAGTACTGCCAGGATGTATGAACGGGCATCGGCTTTTGATTTTCGTTTTCCCATTCCTTTCGATCTTTAGCATATGTTTTGACTTCGTATGGCTTTCCAACGTCCTTCCACGTAAGGAGCGACCAATCCCGCACCAGGTTTGCTGAAAAAAGCTCGTCTTTTTCTTCCTCCGTATAGGTGCGAAGATCAATCTTAAAACTTTCAGATAAAGCCGTTTTTCCAATATCACTTTCTGTAAAGGGACGTACAGCAGCTTCTGTCGGCATGGAAAACCTCCATTGTATTCTGAATTTTAAGTTAATTTTATCAACCTTTGTCCGTATTAGCAATGAATTGTTCAGCGCCCGGCGCCGATGATCATTTTACTTGATTACTGGACGGGAGATGTTTTTATGCATCCACTCATTGTGTGCGAATCTTATCTTTAATTGATTATTTAGAACATGATTTATTTAAATTACATGTTCTCTGTCCTATCGATCTGGGAGGTCACTATTTTCTAAAAAATAATAAAAAACCTTGAAAAACTACGAAAAACAGAGAAATTGGGTGATTAACCAGTTGTAATCGCTTTATTTGACCTTATACAGATTATTCTGAATGTTTAGTTATTGTAAAGATTTTGTTAAGATGAATTTACTCACTCATAGGAAGGCGTGATTCCAATGACGACGGTAAGCGAAGCATATCAGAATCACATCTGGCAAAAAATCAGCCCGTGAAAACTGATTTTGAGATGTGTGGATATGCGGGGAAACGGAAATCTGACTGAGGGGATGATTCCAATGACGACGGTGAGCGAAGCATGCTAAGATCATGATGCAGATGAAAATAGCCCGTGAAAACTATTTTCGCACCATGTGGGCATGTGGGGAAATCAAAAAAGCATACGAATAAACTGATCGAATCCGTGCAAGACATTAATTGAAAGAAATCAATTGATTCAAAGCAACGAATGGTTATTAGTAAGAAAGGAAAGAACAAAAAAGTGAATATGTTTGATTCAAGATAAGACGCTGTTTATGTTCTGTATACATAGACAGCGTTTTGTTTTGTGCTTTTTTTGAGTCCTTCACGGGTGAATTTATTACTAAAACAATGCGAAAAAAGCCCTATAAAAAGACGTTTCTAAAAATAGAAACGCCTTCAGCGGGTCTATTCAGTTGTTTGCGTTTCCACAGACTGATATTCTTCCTCTAAATATTGAAGGAAGCGGTCTGCTGCATCATGCACCGGTCCAAATTTCCCCGTATCCTGAATCCGCTGTTTAGCAGCATCTATATATGGATAATAAGCAGCCTGAATTTCCAGGTCCTTGATTAATTGCTCCCGCGTTTTATCCAATACTGTATACTTTCTAGTCCAAAGATTTTCACACATATCCACTTTCAACCCTTCCCTTTTTACAAGAAGCACAGAGCTCGCTTCGTTTCTCTTTATGTATATAGTTTGTCGATATTAACCTGCTGTATCTATTTATTATTTCTGCTAAGTTTAAACTGTTTCTAATAGTGTCGAAGACAAAAACGGAAATTTTTCAGCTGTTTCTTCGCCGTATTCCTCTGTAAGAGCTGCTGCCAGCATGCTTGAGACTGTTTCTCTTTTTTGAATATCAAATGACATGATTTCATTGGCATTTAACCCAAATGTAAGGCCAGTATGCGTGTAGCCAATAAAAAAGCGGTCAGTCTGCAAGCTTTTAATGACATCTTTTTTCTCTATTCCGAGAGTAACTAAAGATAACTTCCCTTTTTCTGTGCCGATTTCAATTTCGTAGATCATGGCTGCATCCTCCTTAAAATGTAACGCTTTAACAGTATCTAATATTGATGACAAATCGTTTTCATTCAGTCAGAAATGAATTGCCTTACTATACTATTCGTTTCGGACTGCTCTTTTTTTGTCTGTTCTCTTAAAATGGACCAGTTTTTCCTGCTGAAAAGAGGATGGAAAAGGGGTTCTTTACTCATGCCATGCCTTAACAGGGCGGTCATCAGGATAACCGAACCTTTCCCTGTATTTTTTGCGCTCCGCGGTAAAATCCCACCAGTTTTTATCACTGTCCGGATGATTCGCATGATGAACCACACATCGCATGACATCTTCTACACAAGGATCCATCCACACTCCGTATTTTTTCTCAAGTTCGTGAACAAGCTCTTCCCCTCTCCTGTTCTTTACTTCATCTAAAGACGAGAAACAAAGGTCCACAGCTAGATTATGGGCAAGCTTTGGGCCAACTGATGGAATTGACTGAAAGACAGCATGTCCGATCAATTCCCGTGCACGTTCGTTTGGAACATCAATTAAAGCAGCTAATTCGGCTGGTTTCATCTCTTTTATCTCAGTTCGTTTTATTTTGTTCTTTCTCAGCTGTTCCCTCTCTTTATTAGTAAGCGGAAGCTTGGGAGATTTTTGTTTCATTTTTGTTCTTCTCTCCTTTTCAGTATAATAAGCAAATCAAAGAGGCTCTTTTCGTAAACTTTGTTGCTTTAAGACAAAATGTTTAAAACCTAAGTGGAGCGGAAAGCAACGGACAACATTTATAATCGAAAAAAAAATCTATTTGAAAACAGCCATCAAAAAACAGCAGTGAATAAACGCTTCACTGCTGTCACTTTGTTTAACTATACCGCTGAATGACATCTTCAAGCGTTCTTCTGATTGCTGCCTGATCCGGGTTGGTGATCATGACTTTTACCAGCGATTCATCCATTTCGAGTGCTTCTGATAAAAAGCCTCCAAGTCCTCTTGCCCGGCGATCTACCTCGAGCAGCAATTCTACGCCCTGTTGGCTTACATTAGAAATAACGACTTCAAGTTCATCGAGCTTCCCGCGGAATGGCCCTGCGGTTGGATAGAATTCAAATTCCTGAATGAATGGCAGTCTTTTTCGCAAATGATAGGGAGCTGCCTCGTTTTCTACTTTTCTCAGGTTAAAGCCAAGGTCTCTCAGTGCGGAAAAGATGGTTTGCACGAGCGGCGGCGGTGCCACCTCTAAAAAGTCTTTATCACTCGGATCAACTGCGCCTTTAATATCAAGGCCTGTTTCAAGCCAAACCTTTGAGGAGCCAAGGGTGATAGGTGTATCGGAAGGCAATGGAAAAGCAAAAGGAATTTCTTTTATTTCATTTGCCATAATCACAAATGGTTCATTTATTTTCACCTTTGTAATAGTGGCAGTCTGATGGTATTTCTTATCATCTGATTCTTTTAAATAGGTTGTTTGAAGAGACAGATAGATTTCATCGATTTGCTGTTCGATGTCTCCGCCTTGAACGTGAATGATCCCTTTCAGCTCTTCACCCAATACAATTTTATCAGAAGCTAAACGTGCATCTACCTTCGCTGCACCTATTCCGACACTTGAAAGGATTTTATTAAAAAATGACATTCTGCTCTCTCCCATCCGCACACTTCAATACTTCCTCCATAAGCTCATCGATTGAATCATATGGCTTTAGAAGCTTGAGCATCCGTTTTATAATTTCTTTGCCGAGTGCTGATAATTCAAGTTCATCTTCCCAGCTTCTGTTCTTTCCGGAAGAAGGAACATAGCCTGAATACAATAAAAAAAGCACGAAATGTCCCAAAGCAAAAAAATCGCTTTGATAGGAAACCTCTCTGAAAAGCATCTTTTCTTCGGAGTATTTTGTTTCCGATTTACATACTTCTCTAGAATCACTCAGTCTTCTTGCTAATCCAAAATCAATAATATGAATGGATTGATTTTTCATGAGAATATTCGGTATTCTTAGATCCCTGTGAACAATTCCATTGTCATGAAGAATCTTTATAGCCTTTAATACTTTCAACAATATATGAAAGGATTCCTTCTCTCCAAATGATTCTTTCTGAATAAATATTAAATCCTCGAAGGTATCGGCTTCTACAAACTCCATTGAAATAAAATGTTTCTTCTCCCATTGAAAGGATTCGTAAAAATCGGGAAATGCTGCATTACAAAGGTTTGATTGAATATCTGCCTCCCGCATGAATGACTGCAGCCCTTTGCCTGAACGCGCTTTATACGCTCTAAGCTGCTTTACAACGGCATACTTTTGATCATGAAGATCTTTGGTAAGATACGTAATGCCATAGCTGCCCTTGCCCAGCACTTTTATTATGAGATATTTGCTGTTAATCGTCTTGCCTGGTTTTAACGGCCTTTCCCCATACTTTAATAACAGGTTCCTCATTAACTGCTGTAAGATCTTGAAAAACGGCTTGATCCAGATTTCCGCTTATAATGCTTATGGCCATATTTTGCGGGATTTGAGTAATGTCTGTTCCTGCGGTCACTGCTGCTGTATCTGCGATGTGATTTTTTCCCTAAAAATGAATTGATCAGTTTTTTTAACATATTAATCCCTCTTTCCTTATTTACTACGTTTCATAAGAACAAAAGTTTCAGCTTTTTCATATGTAAGTAGGAGGCACGGATATAGGAGCTGGCTAATATGAGGATCCTCCCGCTTTTTAAGAAAAAAGCATTACCTGTCCTTTTACCCAATGCAGAAAAAGTAAACCTGGAAAAAACTCTGTCAGAGTCTTTGGAAATGAAAAGTCCCCTTGTACTATACGGTGAAGACAGACTTGCCGTTCAGGAAATAAAAGCTCAGACTGCCGCGCTGAACAGGAATAACCTGACAAGAACAGAAGCTTATTTAGCTTTTTATATCAAACACCCTGAAATTCATTGGGCATTTCTTGCACATATGGTGTCAAGAAACGGAGGCTACAGCATGACCGATTTGAAAAATGGACTCGTCGGGCAGTTTCTGCCTGAAAAAGAAATGGCCGCAATTTTTCAATTTCTTGAAACCGCAAACGCCCTCATTTTCCATGATGCCTATCCTCAGCTGCTGTTATACGAAAAAAGCCTTTTATCGGGGAGGCCTCTTTTTCATTTATTGCCGGCATTAAATGTTTCGCGATTTATGAAACCAATGTGGGAGCTGTTTTTTAAAAAGAGACAATCTGACGTTCTTACCCTTGCCTTAATTACAAACGAACAAAATTATGTGGAGAAACAGCTTGTGTCAAACTCCTCCATCTTGAAAACATTCCCTTATGCGGTGCAGGAAAAATGCGGACTTACAAAGGTTGTTTTTCCTTACAAAAAGCATTTTTATGATACTAAATATTCGCTTGCAGGTACGGAAGTAGAAAACTTTATTAAACCTGAAGCAAGAATCAAAATAGGCAAGACACTTTATCAAACACTTTTCCATCCAGCCGTCTTTAAAGAAGCCTTGTTTTTTTCAAAATATACGCCTCATACAGGCTCCAGAAGCGACTACTGGCCTCACCTCTTCACTCCAAATAAAGAGAAGCTTAAAATTCAGAGCCCAAAACTGCAGGAAGTGTGGGAAGATGTTCCCCATCCTTTTCAAAGATACAGCGATTGGCTGCTAAATACAGAGCAGATCTCAGAATTTGACGCATTTCAGCAAACAGGCACTTATAAGGACATGACAAAGAATGTAAAAATGGATTTGCTTAAACTGGGCTCACTCCAATTGTTTACGAAAAAAATCTTATGAATTGATGTAAAAAAAGCGTAATCGCCTGGGTAGCGCAGGCAGACATCAAAGCGCAGAACTTTTATGCCTGCTTAAAACTTAAAAAACGACGAGAACCCTCGTCGTTTATTCTATGTCTTCCAAATCTTCATCAATTATGCATTTTTCGAGTAAATAATCGAATGCGATATCTGCTATTGTATCCAGTTCTAGTTCTGAGGGAATGAATCCCCTTTTCGTCAGCTCATTGTAAAAGAATTCTGCCATTTCTTCTGTATCAATAATAACTTCAATTTCTTTCACAACATCGCCCCCTTAGTAATTGTTTATATGTCCCTTTTTTCAAAACTATGTCTGGAATGAATAAGCTTTCAATAAATTTTCTTGTTCATAATCTGTCCCTTCCTGCATACCTTGAAGTAAATGGACAAGCCAAAGAGGAGATGAATGAAATGAAGAACTTACAAGCGGTTTCAAAAAAAGAAAATGAAAACAGCGTCCTTCAATTTATAGACGGTGAAGGATTTGATCATTTGCTTGAGCAAACGATTAAATTCCTGCAGGGAGCCATGATATTTGGGTGTGTGCCGTATTTTATTTATTTGCTGATTTCATTGATTTCTTAGTGATCCTTTGTATATTTATTTAAACTATCGATGATAAAATCCATCATTTCTTTATACTCAGCATCGCCAAATATTTCGTACAATGATAAATAATCGTTGTATATATCAAGAAGTTCATCAACAATATCTCTTTTGCTTCGCTTTGTTTTGCGTACAGCCGGTTCTTGCTTTGGCAGCTTTTCTTTGGCAAGGAGCTGTTCCATCGCTTTGCTTTCTGGAGAAACAATATGCATCAGACTCAGCTGCTGCACAAATGTGCCTGCCTGTTTTTTCCCCATAACGAACACAAGTTCTTCCTCGGATGCTTCAAGCCATTCCCCGTCGTTGATGCGCATGAGCTCATAGATAATATCTTCCCAGCCATCTTCTGTATATCTCCAGATTTCTGTCCGAAATCCGACGACCTTGAACAATTCTTCATCATAGCCCTTTACTTGTACAATATCTCCAATATGATACTGAAATTCAATTTCTATTTTTTCGGAATCAATGACTTTTCCGTTGTATTCTGAGTAAAGCTGGATCGCGTTTTCAAAGTATAAAATCTCGCTGTGATTCACTTCATATAGATAATGCTGATCGATTTGATGAACGTTTGTGACCGTTCCGACCGTACTATACATAACAATCACGACAATATCACCGACTTTATACTTCGGAATTTTTTTGTTCACTAAAAGATCCTCCTCTGCCGCGATTCATAAAAGTTAGAATAGTATATGCCGCTCAACACCAATGCGTAATAGGCAAATCAACAAAGGATTTTCTAAAATAATATCCAATTTCAACTTAAGTGACTCATTTTTTCGCGACAGTTGGAGACAGTAAAAATAAGCAATCATTCAAGGAGGTCTTTTTTTATGGAAAACACAACTAATTTCGTTCAAGACTTACACGAAAAACAGCAAAAAGACGAACAAAACAGACAGCACCAGGGCAAAGGAAACCCGGGAAAGAAAAAGCCTAATAAGACGAATAAGTAAATAGAAAAGCGGAATCGCCTGGTTAGCTCCGACAGACAGATAAGGATCCGGCTGAAAAGGCGCTTTTTGCCTTTACAGACGGAGCCGTTCTGGCCGAGGAGTTAGGCGATGGAGCTGGACAAATAGAAAAGCGGAGCCGACTGGTCAGACTCAGGCAGGCAGATAAGGATCAGCCAGTGAAGGCGCTTTTTGCCTTTGCTGGCTGTTCCGTTCTGGCCGAGGGGCTAGGAGGCGGAGCTGGACAATGTGTATTACGAAAACCCCGTTTAGCTCCGACAGACAGATAAGAATTCACCCAAAAATTCCGGTTTTCGCCTTTTTGGGAGAATTTGTTCTGGCCGAGGGGCTAGGCGATTGAGCTGGACATTGAGAAAAGCAAATCCCCTAAAAGTTCCTTTTTGACTTTTTAGGGGATTTTGTTTTGACTGTGAATATTAATTGGATAGAAAACGGTCCCGCATTATCATCTAGGAGGTTTTTGGAAAAAAGATCACACTGAATATCTGCAACGACAGGAATCAGCTCTCCGTCTTTTTTCAGCCAATTATCCATAAGACCTGCGTGCTTAAAGAATTCAATTCGTGCTTCTTCAAAATAAGAAATTGGTGCGGTATTGTTCATATGCCAGTATTTCCGCTAAATTGGCAAGTATCTTACCAAGGCCCGCAAGTTAAAGAAGAAATTTGGAAAGTATTTCACCCGTTTCAGCGAGTAAATCAACAAACGTCTTGAATCCCTGTGTTAAATCCACATCTGAAATAGATATTCATACTATCATGAACCAGCATGCCTTCTATACACCCATTTTTCATCAAGATCTTTGTTCTTTAAGCTTAATACACCCATATAAAAAGAGAAAACTCGCAATCATAAAAGCCTCCATCCATAGCAAATACCACGGCCAATTCCCAAGGAAATCTAAAAGAGAGGCATTCTCAGGTTTTTTCATGATATATAAATAATTTGAGCCGATAATTTTATTAAAAAGATAAATGCAGCCGGCATATACATTGACGATCAGCACCGAAATCCACAAAGAGCGCCAGGATGGAAGAAAGTGATAGGCCAGTATCATAAATAAGCATGCAAGAATCACTCCTCCATGTGACAAAAAGAAAACGACATACTGAAAATGCGGAAAAGAAAACGGCCCAAGGTCCGGTGTAAGTATGGCCTGAATCGAGCTTGCAATTCCCGCAAAATACAGAAACTGAAACATTCTGAAGCTTTTAGCCATCAGCATAATGATGGCCAGGAGAACAGCAAGATCACTGAGCTGAAGCGGAAGTGAAGATTTGAGTGTCCATGCCCTTTCGCTTATCAGCCACAGCTGCTGCACAAACATGGAAAGAAAAAGAAGAACTGCGAATGCAATACGGACGGGGCCTCTTATTAATTTTACCCTTTCCTTAAAAACAACTAGAAGCACAGTCAGAAAAAGGATGATAGCCAATGTCCATATATGTTCCGCTGAAAACAAACGGAAATCTTCAAGTTGTGGGTCGTGCTGAAAGTATTCGTTCATTCATGCCACTCCGTTTTTCTCATTAGTTTGCGGCAATAGCGACAAGTCTATGCTGAAAAGCAGTGCAAAAAAAACGAGCTGACCCAAAGTCAGCTCAGAATCCTCTATTACGTTCCTGTACTCGCATATGCCCGAAGACCGTACAGCCAGAAAACATAAGCAAGTGCAATGCTCCCCACTCCAACCAAAGGCGAGACTGCACCGACAAATGTGTATCCATTTCGGTCCAAAAACCAAGCTGCCGGATAAAAGGCGGTAAAACCATAAGGAATGATCCATGTCAAAAATACGCGAATGGTCTTGTTATATATGGTAAGCGGGTATTTCGCAAATTCACTTAAATTAAAAACCGCATAGACAACAGGAAGACTATCAACCATCCAAAACGAAAACGTGGCAAAGAATAAATTAATGGCGATGTAGATCAGACCGCTTGAGATAATCATTATTACAAGCATGACCCAGTCCATCACCCCGAATATAAGGTCCAAATGCGGAAAAGCAGTTGCCAAAATAATGATTCCAATGGCAAGCTGTCCGAGACCATCCTGCTGCAGTCTGTCAGCACATACATGGAAAAGCGGATTAATCGGTCTGATTAAGAGCCGGTCCATTTGCCCCGGGCGGACATACTGCCAGCCAAGGGTCCATAAATTGTCAAAGAAAATATGATGCAGCGATCTTCCCGCAGCTGCGATTCCATAAATAAATAAGATCTCATAAAATGTCCAGCCATTGATTTGCTCAATATGGTCGAAGACAACTTTTACAAAGAAGATGCTTGCAAACTGCTGCAGCATAACACTGATCACACCGATAAAAAAATCCACTCTGTACTCCATCATTACTTTTATATGATTTTTAGCAAAAATATAATATAGCTTTGCATATCGTTTCAGCATAATTCCGCCCCCTTACCCGCCAAAAATCGTTACCTTTTTAATTGCCTGAGCCCAAATCAGCTTCATGACAAGGAACATCCCAAGGCACCATCCAAGCTGGATCAGCACGGCCAGATATACATCTTGCCCATCAATAATCCCTGTATATATAGACACAGGCGTGAATACCATTGCCTGAAACGGCAAGTAAGAGCTGATTGTCTCAAGCCATCCTGGAAAAAGAGTAATCGGAACGAGCGCTCCTGAGAAAAATGTAATAACTCCTTCTTTCAAAACCCGAAGACCCCATACGTTTACTGTCCAAAAAGCGACAATCCCGATCATCAAATCAAAAAATGTTCCAATCCAAATGCCAAGACCGGCACTGATTACAAATAAAATCGCAGCTTCAGGCGAAGCAGGAATTGTAATATGTATAAAGATAAATGCGATGACCATCAGCGGAAGAGTTTCTCTGAATAAGTGAGTGATTTTTCCTCCAAAGTCCATAAAAATCAGTTTAAAAATCACATCATAAGGCCTCATTAGTTCAATGGCGATATTTCCATGTCTAATTTCTTGTGCAAGCTCATTGCCTGCACCTGATACATAGCCTTGAATGAACATCGCAACAACGATGTAGGTCAGCATATCCTGAAGCGTCAAATTTTGGATCATGTCCTTGCCCGCATATACGGCATGCCAGAAATAAAACATAATCATCAGGCGCATGACAGATGAGATTGTTCCGGCCCAATACCATGCAGAATAAGCTGTATTGATCTGCATTTGGGATTTGGCGAACATCAAGTATTTTGTCAACTCTCATACCCCCCTAAAGTCCGCGGTTATATATTTCTTCCACAATCGTCTCTATCTTGGGATCATTTAACGAAAGATCGATAATTTCATTTTCAGCAAGAACAGCTGAAATCACTTCTGATGCAGAGATTTGTTTTTGTGAAAAAGCAAGTATCACCTTCTGCTGCTGTTCTTCATCAATCATGCTCATTTCCACCCGTTCTTTTATAGACTGGGGATATGAAAACGATTGCACATTTTTTACTTCAAAATGGATTTCTCTCTTCGCTGCAAACTTGTCTTTAATGGCATGCAAATCCCCATCATATAAAATCGCACCATTATCGATGATAATGATTCGATTGCAGATTTCTTCAATGTCCTGCATGTCATGGGTGGTAAGCAGAACAGTCGTTCCAAATCGCGCATTCATTTCTTTAATAAATTTGCGGATTCTCACCTTTACTGCAACATCAAGACCAATGGTCGGCTCATCCAAATAAACGACATCAGGTCTGTGCAAAAATGCAGCTGCAAGCTCACATCTCATTTTTTGCCCCAATGACAGCTGTCTCACGGGAATGGACAGCAGCGGTTCCAGCTGAAGCACCTCTGTAAATAGCCCCAGTGTCTCCTGGTACTGCTCTTCCGGAACTTCATAAATGTGCTTCAGCAAATCAAACGACTCAGAAACCGGAATATCCCAAAACAGCTGGGTCCTTTGGCCAAAAACGGCGCCAATCTGCTTTGCATTTTGTTTTCTGTTTTTATAGGGAACAATTCCTCCTACCTTTACTTCACCGGAAGAAGGCGTCAGAATGCCTGTCAGCATTTTTATCGTTGTCGACTTTCCTGCTCCATTAGCGCCGATATAGCCAATCATTTCCCCTTTTTCAATCTTAAAATTAACCCCTTTTACCGCTGTCTTCGTCACATAAGTCCGTTTGAAAAGGGATTTCATCGCGCCTCTAAGACCCGGATCCCGTTTCACCAGCTTGTATTCCTTCTTTAAATCTCTTACTTCAATCACTGTTTGATTCCCCCTTTCAGAATCAGAGTCTCTATTTAACTATAAAATTATAGAATGATTTGAAATTTTTGTAAATCATTTTTTATGCGCTTACATGGAATAATCGAACTGTATTTTAGTAGATAAATAGATGTACGCAGTTTTTTCTCCGGCCAATAATCCCTGTACAAAATCCGACTATAGTAGAATGTGACAAAGTTGTACAAATGGTAAAATTCACTATATATACTAACCGTGAATTTGAGGAGTGAGAGGCATGAATAGGCGGATTTGTATAGTTGGCAGCGGTACAGCAGGTCTTCATCTGGCTTATGCTCTTAAAAAAGATTTTGATGTGACAGTGATTTCTCATCGCACACCCGAACAAATCAGAAATGGCAGAATTCAGTCTACACAAGTGCATTTTGGCTCCACACTTGAAAGAGAAAGTCGATTTTCCATGCCAAAATGGAGTGCACAAACACTCATTGAAAGCATCCATATAACCATCGGGCAGCAAAAGCTGTTTGCTGGAATGCTTACTGAACCTGCACTTTCTGTTGATCAGCGCTTCTATTTTTCACATTGCATGGAGGAACTAGAAGCCAGTAAGGTAAATATTCTATTAAAAAAAATTAATGATGAGAATATCAATGAAATAATTGAAGAATTTGACTTGGTTATTGACTGTACTGGTAAAAAAGGTCCCCTTTTCCCCTTTCCGATTGAGAGAGATTTATCACCCTTTCATATACCTCATAGAAAATGCATCGTTGGATACTTTAATGGCATAGAGCCGCTTACACCTCAAGGAATAAATGTAGCCATTCTGCCAGGGGAAGGCGAAATGTTTGAAATACCTGCATTAACAAATAAAGGGCCAGTAACAATCTTGTTTGTTATGGCCATTCAAGACAGGAAATTAGATGTATTTAGAGCAATCCGATCATCAGATGAATTCACTCTAAAAATGAGGGCGGTTTTAGATGACTTTTTCCCGGAAATTGCAAGCCGTATGGACAAGGCAAACTTTGCATTGAATGACGAAAAAGGGTACCTTCAAACGGCGATCACATCCGTTATTCGAAAGCCTTATACCCTAATAAAAAATAAATTGGCAGTTGGGTGCGGAGACAGCGTGTTTCTGAATGATCCAATTACAGGACAAGGCTGCAATCTTTCTTCTTATTGCGCTGAAAAACTCTATGAGACGTTGATTGAATTCAAAAATGATCCTTGGAATGCACAGCTAGGGGAGTCATATTGGAAGAGAACGAAACCATTTGTCAAGCAAGTGACAGAATGGACAAACGCGATGACAATGCCTTTGCCTGAGCATGTTATCGAACAGCTCCTTCAAGGTTCAAAGGATCAGACAAAAGCCGATCGAATTGCCGGCTGGTTTGCTGATCCAAGAACTGCTTATCAGGATATTTTTCAAGCAGCAAAATCCAGTTCTTAAGTAAGAGGAAGGGTGAATCCCAGCGGTTCACCCTTCTTTCATTCTAGCGGCATTACGAAAGCGAATAATGGAAAAATCCAAAGAAGATAAAAGAATATGATTGCGGATTGGATATAAGTTTGGAGTAAACCTCAGCTCGGCGTTTTCCTTCAGAAGCTTCTCCAGTAAATCTCCTGCAGGCTCAACTTTAATCGGAACAGCTTCTTCACTGGATACATAGTATCCGGCTGTTTTCGCTCCTTCAAACAGCTCGAATGATCCCGGATTAAATGAATATAGATATAAATTTGTCCTTCGGATCCGCTCAAGCCATGAGGTTTCAATGACAATAATCTTATCTGCTATACTCTCTGCAAAGAATCTGGCTGAATCCTCTTCCGTCGTTTTTTCACCCTTCCAATAAATAACCCTTGGACAATCGCGCGGAAAATAATAGTGAAGTGCGTGCTCCTGATCTATTGCCCAGACTACTGGATGAAGACTTGGAAAAGAGGCAGATTGCCTCGGTTTAAATATGTCTATAGAAGGATCTTCACTAAAGTGATACAGCATTTTTTTAGGGCTCCTATTCTTTTTTTTAAAAGGCTGTTTTCTTATAGATTATTGTTTTTTCGTATTGCTAAATCAGTTTTGACGCCGTAAATTGGGTATGGAGGTATGAATTTCGATCTGTTTCTTTATAAATGTTTATTAAGCACGGTTTGCAGTATTTTTTTTCATGTTGCGCAGCTTTTTTTGCTGCATTCGCTAACACCTTCTCCTTACTCAAACATCAGCACCCCAGGATCTTTGTCATAACAATGCACGAGCATCGCGTGCAGCTGGCCGCGATGATGATACAAATGAGCTGAAATTTCCAGCAGCCATTCAAACCGGGTATATACGGTTCCCCAATAAGAGGTCATTTTCTGATGAAGTTCTCTTTCGTTAAATTGATTGAACCGTTCTGATAATAGATTGTAATTCTTCATCAATTCTTCTTTTATGTCTTGAAGGTTATTTAAAGTATAAAAAGAATAAAAGCTGGCCATCTCATCCCCGCTTGCTCCATCAGATATCAGCAGATCCGCTTGACAGATCATCGCCATGTGTTCAAGCAGTTCTCCGATTGAATGTTTGTCAGCTGTCGGCCTTTTCATCAGATCACTATCTTCTAGCGTATCAATAATTTTAATAATCGTATCAATGGCCACTACAATTTGATGCAAGGCATTTTTAACATATGGATTCAAGCGTTAAACTCCTCCTCACCTGTTACCTCTTTTAATTAATTATCGGCTAATTACCATTCCTCTACAAGAAAAAAAAGCCGCTCTATTCGTTAGAATAAAGCAGCTGATTTCAAAAGGTTAATATAGCTTGTTAATTAGATCATTTTCCAAAAACATCGTTGATAATTCGATGTCTTTATACAACTTGTTATAGTTCTCTCTGCATGCCTCAATGTCTGTTTCTTTTTTAGTTTGATTATCAATGCATTTACCAGATGAAAAGACCCCATCATGTGAAGCAATGTAATCATAGTCATCCGAGTAGAAAGAATAGCGGGTCGTCTCATATGCAAAGCCCGCAAAGCCCTCATGTTCAGCATCAAGCGGTTTCCCGAACTGAATCAGCTTCTGATCAATTCCAAGCAATGACGTAATCGTTGGAAAGATATCCATCTGGCTCGCAGTTACTTCATTGACAATCCCCTCTGTCTGCTCTGGATGATGAATGATCAGCGGGATGTTGAATTGTTCTTTTTCATTAAAATCAACACCAAGCAGCTTACCAATTTCCTCTTTATCCATTGGAAGCGGTCCATAGTGATCGCCATACACAACAAAGATTGTATCATCCCACAGGTTTTTCTCTTTCAAATCTTCGATAAATAGACCAATTGTCTCATCGAAATATTTTGTAGCCTGCAAATAATGACCTGTATTTGTACCTTCAAATCTTTTTGGAAGATTTAAATATTGATAATCTTTCGGCATAACAAACGGACGATGGTTTGTAAGCGAGACAATGAAGTTATAGAAAGGCTTTTTGTCTTCCGTGTAAATCTCAGCCATTTGATTAAAGATGCTTTCATCTGAAATACCAAGCCCAATCATTTCATCGGCTTTAATTTTCGGATGATTCTTATGATAAAACGTTTGATATCCCTGTTCCGGATAAGCCTGATGACGATTCCAGAAATCGGGATTATTGCCATGTGTCGCACTTGTTGAATAGCCTTCACGCTTTAATACATTTGCGAGTGACATGTATTCGTTAAAAGGATAAGCATTATATACACCTTTAGGTGCCATCGGATACAAAGAATTATTGGAAACAAATTCAGCATCAGATGTGTTTCCGCGACCTATTTGCAGATAGGCGTTCGGATAATAATGACTTTCTCCAATCAATTTGTTCAGATTTGGCGTAATCTCTTCCCCGTTCACTTTCATTCCAACCGGGAACGTGTTTAAAGATTCCGCTTGAACAACGACAACGTTTTTCCCTTTAAATTTACCGTAATAAGGTGACTCTTTTTGCAGCTCCTGATTTTCACTAAAGTATGCCCGCAGCTCTTTTACTTGTTTTTTGTCATTCAGGAAGGTTTCCTTGGCAAAAGCCTGTTTCAGCATATTTTGTTTTAAATCGTAAATGTGTGCAGGAAGAATACCTGTCAGGGAAACTTTATATTGATCGGAAAATGTGTCTTTCAAAGGATAAAAAGACGTGAACAATAGTGCTGCAGCCCCAGCGGCAAAAGCAATTCTGCTGAAAGCTTTCCGGGGTTCATCCTGTTTGATCACATAATAGACGCTTAATAAAACAGCAAAGAGAACGACATCAATCCAGTAATAATAATCGGCCGGATAGACAAGGGATATAATCGAATCTTTCACATGACCTAACTGATCAGCCTGTCCAAGCAGCTTTACGTTTAAAATGGCATCATAATACCGTTCATACACAGCGTCTGCATATAGGAGAAAAGATAGGATGAAATAAATGAAGAAAGCGGTGATGAATTTAAATTTCGATCTTCCAGTTACTAAGAGGCTTGTTAAACATAAAGCAAAACCGGCAGAGGCAAGCAGGATATATTTCTTATGAGGTGATAATTCCAGTTCGTTTACAAAGTACAGGGTTTTGAACATCCAAAAAACCGTAATAACCCCTATGGTCAGAAGAAAAAGCACCATATTCTTTCTGTTTATTGATGTCAATCTATATTCACACCTTTACGTAGATTAATAAAAAAATAGATCTTTATATTCAGTTAATCATAGCAAAACAAGCTAGCTTAATAAAGACAAATTTAACAAAAACTTAACATTCCTTTACAAACAGTTAAAGTATGTGACATCTATTATTTACATCGGCGTAAACCACTTAACCGTATAAGGATTTATGCTTATACAAAAACTTCACAAAACTTTAACACATTCAGGAATGAAAAATGAATAAATTTTATGATATAGTTTTCTTAGTCAAATTTGACCAAAGAATAAGGAGGACACCATTTATGTTCGAAAGTTTTCTCAAACGGGGAAAATTAATTATTATTTTATTTTTCGTCATTATTTTAGTTGGCGGGTATTTATTTTATCAGCTTCCAAAACGGGAATTGCCGGAGTTTTCCGCCAATATTGTATCCATTTCAACTGTTTATCCGGGTGCAGATGCCGAGGCTGTCGAAAGTGATGTGACGGAGGTTTTAGAAGATGCTCTCAAAAATTCAGAAGGCATTGAAAGCATGAACTCCGTTTCCGCACAAGAATTTTCAAATGTCATCATTGAAGTGGATGACAGCGGCGATTTTGAAAAAATATCTGGTGAGATTAAACAAAAAGTCTCAGACAATGTCTCAAAACTTCCAGAGGATGCGTTTGATCCTGAAGTGAAAAAGGCTGCCACAGGACTGCCGGTAGGTTCCTATATGTTTACTGCTGATAATGCGGACTCATTAAAAGAGAGCCAAGAGGAAATCCTCAAATTAAGAGAAAAGGTTCAGGATCTTGACGGTGTATCAGGCGTTACGATTAAGGGTTTTAAAGAAAAAGAAGCCATCATAAAGCTTGACAGTGATAAGTTAGCTGAAAACGGACTGAACGTCTCAGCGGTTATTGAGGCAATCAATAATGAGTATAAAACGACGCCTCTCGGTGAAACGAAGCAAGACGGAGAAAATGTCCGCCTTTCGCTGAATCAATATAAAGATATCGAACAAATTAAGGAGCTTGCCGTCCAATCTCCGATTACAAAAGAGCTAATACAGGTCGGTGATCTCGCGGAACTGGCTTTTGAGGAAAAAGACAAGGAAGATATCGTTTCTTACAACGGTAAACCTGCCTATTCATTTACAGTCACGATTGACTCAGGACTTGATATTCCCGCTGCTTTTACTAAAGTAGACAAGGAAATCAAGGATGAACTGAATTTGCCTGAAGGAGTAGAGCTCGAAACGTATTACTCGCAAAAAGCAGATGTTGATACGATTTTTGATGATTTGATCAAAGAGGCAGTTATTGCAGTGCTTGCCGTTATTTTGATTACAACTCTTGGATTAACATTAAGCGGAGCGTTTATCGTTTCTCTCGCCATCCCCTTATCCATTACCTTGGGGACAATACCGCTTCCGTTTCTTGATGTTGATTTGAACCAAATTTCAGTGATTGGTCTAATTATCGCACTTGGTATATTGGTAGATGATGCCATTGTTGTCAATGATAATATTTTGCGGCAATATAAGCTTCAGAAAAATGGAAATGCCCTGCAGGCAACGAAAGATGGCGTGAAAGAAGTGTGGGGTTCGATTGTCACGTCAACGCTTGCAGTCGTTTTTGCCTTCTTGCCGCTTACCTTGCTTTCAGGTTCGAATGGTTCCTTTATCCGGTCGCTTCCGTCCGTTCTTATCTTAACGGTTGTGGCATCTATGATTATCTCTCTGACGCTTGTTCCGGTTTATCAATATGCGGTAAATAAGAAGAAAATACGCTCAAGCGAGAAAGAGCCGGGCTTTTTAGGAAAGCCGCTTAAAAAACTGTCTGACTTTTACGCGGATACTCTCCTTGCGAAAATTGTAAAGCGTCCAGTCATAATAGGCGTGGGCGGAATTGTCGCCACATCTTTGATCTTTTTGCTGGCGTTTTACGTGCCATTTGAGTTTTTCCCATCAGCTAATAAAAAAGAAGTCACGGTTACTGTCACAATGCCCACAGACTACACGCTCGAAGAAACAAACAGTGTTCTAGAAGAGCTGGAAAAAGATTTGATTGAAATTAAAGAAACCGAAGAAACAGCGATTTTCACCGGTACAGGCGTACCTGGCCTCTTTAGTGAAACGGTTGAAAACGCAGGTCCAAACACAGGTCAAATTGTTGCACGGATTGATAATGAAGCCGTGACGGCGGATCAATATATAGAAGAAAACACACATGGCCTCAGGGAAAAATATCCTGATGCAGAAATTTTCTTAACCACAATCGTACAGGGTCCTCCAACAGGCGCACCTGTAACCGTGAAATTAAGCGGTGAGGACTTCGACAAGCTAAATGATATTAAAAATGAGCTTGCAGGTGAAATTCGGAAAGCTGACAACGGCTTGATTATTGATAATGTAAAAGCACCCCTGTCATCAATTCAATATAATCTTGACCGCGATGCATTAACCGAAAATGGTTTAGACCCAAAATTCATCAGTGATCAAATACGTTTAGTAACAGAAGGCCTCCCAATGGGCACCTTCAAGTCTGATAATGAAAACATTGATTTAGTGATAAAGCAGGATACAGAAATTCATCAGGAAGGCATACAGCTTGATGAAATCGAGGTTCCTCTTCAAACGGAAGATCCTGTTCCGCAAACAGCGCCACTCAGTGACTTTGCGGATACAGATACAATTGAACAATATCAAACGATTCCCCATGAAAATGGCGAACGGACTATTACACTAAAAGCATATCCAGGTAAATCGGAAACGTTTAAAAAAGACGTTGCAGCGATTGTGGATGAGTTTAAAGATCGATATACTGATGAAGGCTACAGCCTGACACTTGGCGGAGAAAATGACGATCAGACTCAGTTCTTTATTGAAATCAGTCTTCTCTTCCTAGTCGTACTTGTCCTGATTTACATTACGATTGCGTTCCAGTTCAATTCCCTTTCCCTGCCGCTGCTTGTCCTTGGAACGGTTTACTTAGCGGTAGCAGGAGCTGTCGCGGGACTGTTTGTGACACAGACTCCATTCAGTTTTATGGCAACAATGGGCATCGTATCTCTTGCAGGTATTGTAGTCCGAAACTCTGTCGTCTTGTTTGAATTTATTGAACAGCGGATCAAAGCGGGCTATGACCGTACGGAAGCTGTAATGGAAGCCGGAAGAGCAAGAATACGTCCTATCCTTCTGACGGCATTTACTGCTTTAGTGGCTCTTCTGCCTGTAGCATTCAGCAACGATCCATTATTCAAGCCGCTTGCAATCAGCATCGTATCCGGAGTCCTCTTCTCAACGATTCTGACGCTGCTGATCGTCCCTGCTTTATATATAGTAGTTGATAAGCTCCGTGCGAAAAGAAGAAAAGCATAATGAATTAGGCTGCCTTTTATTGGCAGCCTTTTTGTTTCATAGTATAGTAAAAGAATAGAAAATCAGATTGGGGGATCTACCTTGTTCGTACATAAAATAGATGATGAAGTTTCATTAAAATTAATGGATGTAAACGATGCAGAAAAGCTGTTCAGCCTCACCGATCATTCAAGACAGCACCTGCGTGAATGGCTTCCATGGCTGGATTTCACAACAAAACAGGAGGATACAAAATCCTTTATTGAAGGCTGTCTTCGTGCTTATGCAGAAAATAAAAGTTTGAATGCAGTAATTTTACATAAAGGCGAACTTGCTGGAACAGCAGGCTTCAACCAAATCAACTGGTCGAACAAAACTGCTTATATCGGCTATTGGCTCGGGTCAGAGTTTCAGGGCAATGGCATCATGACAAAAGTTGCCGGAGCATTGACCGATATAGCCTTTCAGGAATACAACTTGAACAAAGTTGAAATCCGGGCGGCTGTTTTGAACAGTAAAAGCAGAAGCATTCCTGAACGGCTTGGCTTTGTGCATGAAGGAACCATCAGACAAGCTGAATGGCTCTATGATCATTTTGTCGACCATGCCGTTTATGGCATGCTTGCTGAAGAATGGAAGCAGAATTAAGAAGAGCGGTTAGCGCCGGCAAACAGCTATTGATCCGCTATAAAACCGTATTTTTTTCACTTTCTTCTATCTTAAATCAAGGCTGTTTTCGCATAGATTGTTGTTTTACATGATAAAAGTTGTCCGTTCCTTGCAGCGAGAGGAACTTGCTTTCCGCGGGGAGCATGGAAGCCTCCTGATATGAACGAAACTGTCAAGGCTCCCACTCTAAATTGGTAATTGTCTTATTTTTGGGTAACTTTAAGAAGAGA
>NZ_WKKF01000011.1 GCF_009674765.1 Metabacillus idriensis
ACGCTTCTCTTCTTAAAGATGTCCAAAAAAAGGTCTGCGGGAGGAGCCTTGACAGTTTCGTTCATATCAGGAGGCTCACACGCTCCCCGCGGAAAGCAAGTTCCTGGAGCTGCAAGGAACGAACAACATTTAAAATCGAAACAATAATTTTTTGCAGAAAAATATTTTCTGAACAGCCCCATTTTTACATAGAGACTTGATTTTTGATACAATAAAAATTATTTGCTTAATTGCTTGGAGGGAAAAACATGACAGACAACATTTATTATGATTTTTGGTATTTAAAATCAGAAGAAATCAACCTTGACGGCTCTGATACAGGAGCTGCAGCTTATGAAGTCGGCATTAATGTGTTTGCTGATGAAGAATTTAATCAGCTATTGGATGATGTCCGGATCTCAGGATTGGATAAAGAAGAGCTGCTGAGTTTTGACGTGTTAAATGCTGATCGCTTATTTTCAAAGCTTGAGGAAGAGGGGCTGCACAGTGTCGTCCATGATATCAAAACAGCCGGTTTTTATTTTGTGATGGGCGAAAAAATTTCTGTCAGCCAAGGAAAATAGGTAGCTCTAAAATTGACCTCGCTGCTTGCCTGAGTGTATAATAAGAGTAACTTAAATATTTCTTCCTTAAAGGGGAGTAGCTTTAACAGCAAAGTCGTCATTACGGGAATGTTCCCCGGCTTTGCTGGCAGCGATGCTGTTAGCGAGACCTTTGCCGATTATTTGGTGAAGTCTCTTTCGTAAAAAGACGTTATGACCAAGTAATTGGATCTGACGTCTTTTCTTTTTTATAAAAATGTACCTAAAGGAGCTGTATGATGATGAAAATGTTTAAAGTATTGGCTGTTTTGTCATTAGTGTTTCTAAGCGGGTGTTCTTTACTTGAAGGTGTGAATTCTTCCCTTCAGTATGCAAATGATACAAAGGATTATATTAATGAGGCAAGTGCATTTGCAGAAGAGCTGCCGGCACTTGCTGAAGAGGCTGTAAATAATGAGGAAGCAAGAGCTGAGCTTGCGCAGAGTTTAAATGATATGAAAGAAGAAATAAATACATTTAAAGAAACTGAAGCGCCGGAGATTGCTCTGGATGCCCATAATCAGCTTGTCAGTTACAGCGAAACCCTTGAAAGCGGAATTGATTCTGCTTTGGAGCAAATTAAAAACGGAGATTGGAACATTCAGCTTCTTGAGGACTCTGAAATCGTCAAAACAGTATCAGAAATGAAAGGGATCTTAGATCAAATTGAACAGCTTGGATCTTAATGAGCAAGGTAAAGAGGAAAGGAGGTTCTCAGGATGAAAGGATACAAGCAATTTGCAGATAGCGTCATAATAGGAGGAAAAGGGACCCGTGCCAAGCTGCATGGCTATGACTCTTCTTTAACCTTCATCGGAGCTGGCCGGAGCGCATTTGTTTTTAAGCTTCCGAATGAGAATAAAGCGTTAAAAGTGTTCTTTCCTTCTTTTACTCATATTGCAAAGGAAGAAGCAGAAATTTACAGAACTCTTCAGGGAATTGAGTATTACCCCAATCTTTACGAAGCGGGGGAAAACTTCTTAGTCATTGATTATATTGAAGGAAGCACCCTCTTTGATTGTGTCAGCACGGGAATATTCATCACAGATCAGCATATTGCGGAAATTGATAAAGCCCTTATGCACGCTAAAGAAAGAGGGCTGAATCCCTCTGATATTCACCTTCGCAATATATTCATTAATGATCGGGGCGAGATCAAAATGATTGATGTTGCCCGGTTCCGCCAAACAAAAAATTGCAGCCAATGGGACGATTTGAAAACAGCTTTTCATAAATATTATCGAAAGACCTACTTCCCTAAAAAAATACCTGCTGCCATGATGAATTTTATTGCAGCCCTGTACAAGAAAAAGCTGATTCCATTACCATCATAAAAAACGAGAGATTTCTGGTAAAAGAGATCTCTCGTTTTTTTTGTTGTTTAGGAAATTATAAAATGTTGTGGATAATTAAATAATGTTATCTGCGGCAAGCGGAAGCGACTAGATCCTCGGTCAGAACGAATCCGAGAGAAAAGTCGGGACCCGGACTTTTCTCTCAGGTACTTATCTGCCTGCCTGCGCGGGCCTTGGCGCTTGCGCTTTTGTTCTGAAATAAGAAAGTACGGGCGCATACGCTTTTCTTGCCTATAATAGTTTAATTTGATAATAAGCAGCAATGCTCTGCTGCAGCTCTGCTAAAGCAGAGTCCTGATTTAAGTTCGCAAGCATCCCCTTTATGACAGGGATACGCGGTGAATCTTCCTTCATTTCTGCTTCAATTACCTCAAGTGTGACTTGAAGATCTCCTGATAGCTGATGTTTGATGTGTTCAATTTTCGCTAATATTTCATCATGGCTTATTCCTGAACATATAGAGAAGATGTTTTTCTCGCCTTCACCTGAAAGGATTGGTTTTTCTTGCGAGCTTTTCAGTCCTGCAGCAATATCATCCACCCTGTTTAAAAGAAAAGCAGCAAGTTCATCAAAATCCAATTCCGCTTTTTCAAAGATAATGAATTTTAAATAAGAATGAATCATCCCCTGAAGGATCATGCTTACATCCCAGATATATTCTTTAATTGCATCGCCGTAAATAGATAGAAGCGCATTTTTAACAAAAAGATTGGAATCTGCATTCATTTTTTGAATGAAAGCTGCCATTGAAGGATTATTGGGTATGGCGTTTTCTCTCATTTGCATAATAATGAAATCTTTATGTTTATTAATCTCACTCAGCTGGCAGGAAAGCTGAGCGATTAAAAGGGCCCGAGGTTCCAGATCCTTCTCTTTCACAGCCTCCATTTTTGAATGGATCAGCTCAAAATGATATTTGAATGTTTCAAGCAGCAGAGCTTCCTTCGATTTAAAATAAAGGTAAAATGACCCTTTAGAAATTTCGCATTCGTTCGCAATATCCTGTATGGATGTCGAAGTAACCCCTTTTTTAGCGAAAAGGCTCATAGCCGCTTCGATGATCCGCTTTTCTTTTTCCTTCATCGTGTAATCTCCTTATTTAACAGTAAAGATTGAGTATAAACATACATGGGTTATAACTTGGGCGTAACGTTCTTAATTGAATGTTTCTGACTGAATGTTCACATTTACAAAGAATTCATGTTCAAATGGTTATTTATAATTGACTGTAAACGACTGGTCATTTATATTATTAATTATTATGACCAGTCAGTCAATAAATATAAATTACCGGAGGACAACATGAATCAAATCATTAATTTTGTTTTGAAAAACAAATTTGCAGTTTGGCTTCTTACTATTATTGTGACCGTTGCAGGACTTTACTCAGGTTTGAATATGAAGCTTGAGACCATTCCGAACATCACAACACCAATCGTAACAGTCACAACTGTCTATCCTGGTGCTACACCGGAAGAAGTAGCAGAAAAAGTTACAGAGCCGATTGAACAGGCAGTTCAAAATTTAAATGGAGTGAACGTTGTCAGCTCAACATCCTTCCAAAATGCCTCATCCATTCAGATTGAATATGAATTCGAAAAAGATATGGATAAAGCAGTGGAAGAAGTAAAAAGCACTGTTTCAGATCTCTCATTGCCAGATGGAGTAAATGATTCAGATATTTCAAGGCTCAGCATCAATGCTTTTCCAATTCTGGCTTTAAGTATATCAGATGATGAACAATCACTAAGTGATTTGACTGCGCTTGCCGAAGATGAAATTGTACCGGCAATAAAAGGACTGGAAGGTGTTTCTTCTGTTCAGGTTTCAGGCCAGCAAGTTGAAGAAGTGCAGTTTTCTTTTAAAGAAGAGAAGCTTGAGGAATACGGCTTAGATGAAGAAACCGTTCAAAATATGATTAAAGGCTCCGATGTTCGTTTTCCTCTTGGATTATATACGTTCGGGGATAAAGAACAATCTGTTATTGTAGATGGAAACATCCTGACAATGGAAGATTTAAAGAATATGGAGATTCCAATTACGCCGGCCGGAGGTGCTTCTGGACAAGGCCAAAGCGGTATGGCGGGACAGACTGCTCCGGAATCAGAGCAGAATCCAGCAGGATCAGCCGAGACTAAAGGACAGGCACCAGGATCAGCTCAAGCGCCAGCAGCCGGACAGACACCGCCTGCTGCGCAGGACATAGAGCTTCCGACTGTAAAGCTGTCAGAGCTTGCTGATATTAAAACAGTAGGTGAAGCAGAATCGATTTCCAGAACAAACGGTGAAGAAGCAATCGGCCTACAAATCGTTAAATCAGCAGATGCAAATACAGTTGATGTTGCAAATGCTGTAAAAGAAGAGCTTGATGGTTTTGAAAAAGAGTATGATAACCTTAAGATCCTCTCTACGCTCGATCAGGCTGAACCAATTGAAGAATCCGTCAGCACGATGCTGAGCAAAGCATTATTTGGCGCTGTTTTCGCGATTATCATTATTCTCTTATTCTTAAGAGATATCAAATCAACCTTGATTTCAGTAGTTTCCATTCCATTATCTTTATTAATAGCTGTTCTTTTATTAAAGCAAATGGACATTACGCTTAATATTATGACACTCGGTGCCATGACGGTTGCCATTGGCCGTGTGGTTGATGATTCAATCGTTGTCATTGAAAATATTTACCGGAGAATGTCGCTGCAGGGCGAGAAGTTAAAAGGAATGAGCTTAGTACGGGAAGCTACAAAGGAAATGTTTGTTCCGATTATGTCTTCAACAATTGTAACAATTGCTGTCTTCCTGCCGCTGGCTCTTGTTAATGGCGTTATCGGAGAATTATTCCTTCCATTCGCATTAACAATTGTTTTTGCCTTGCTTGCTTCATTAGTTGTTGCCGTTACAATTGTGCCAATGCTCGCACATAGCCTGTTCAAAAAAGGCCTATACGGCGAAACGGCTAAAAAGCATGAAGAACACAAACCAGGGAAAATGACTGGTGCATACAGAAGCATCTTAAATTGGTCACTGAACCATAAATGGATTACATCAGGCCTTGCAGTCCTGATGCTTGTCGGCAGCTTATTCCTTGTTCCGGTTATCGGCGTCAGCTTCTTGCCGTCAGAAGAACAGAAGCTTGTCTATGCAACTTACAAGCCTGCACCTGGTGAAACGAAAGATCAAGTTGAAGAAGTGGTTACAAAAGCAGAAAAACTGTTAATGGACCGTAAAGATGTATCGTTAGTGCAGTTCTCTTTAGGAAGCGAAAACCCTATGAGCCCAGGCGACTCAAACAGTGCCGTTTTCTTTATCGAGTATGAAGATGATACAGAGAATTTTGATAAGGAAAAAGAGAAAGTGATTGAAGATCTTCAAGCTGAGACCGCTCAGGGCGAATGGGCTGCACAGGACTTCACTCAGAGCGCTGGCAGCAACGAAGTTCAATTCTTTGTTTATGGAAATCAAATAGAAGATATTGAGCCGACTGTCGGAGAAATTGAAAAAATCATGAATGACAATGGAAGCTTTAAAAACGTAAGCTCAAGCCTTGCTGAGTCCTACGATGAATATACCCTTGTTGCGAATCAGGAAGAACTGAGCAAACTCGGTTTAACCGCAGGCCAAATCGGCATGGAGCTTAGTCCGCAAAGAGAGCGTCCAGTTCTCACTCAAGTTGAAAAAGACGGAGAAGAACTAAACGTCTATCTTCAAACAGAGAAAGAAACGTATGAAAATGTAGAAGATTTAACCGAAAAAACAATCACTTCACCGCTTGGCAAAGAAGTGAAAATCGGTGATGTCGTAACAGTTGAAGAAGGAAAAACTTCAGATACCGTAACACGTCGTGACGGCCGCATTTACGTACAGGTTTCCGGAGAATTGACAACCGATGATGTTGCGAAAGCATCTGCGGAAGTTCAAAAGAAAGTGGATAGTCTAGACTTACCGTCAGGTGTTGACATTGATACAGGCGGAGTAACAGAAGACATTCAGGAATCCTTTACACAGCTTGGCCTTGCTATGCTTGCTGCTATAGCCATTGTTTACCTTGTTCTAGTGATAACATTCGGCGGCGGACTTGCACCTTTTGCGATTTTGTTCTCTCTTCCGTTTACCGTGATCGGTGCATTGGTCGGATTATTGATTGCAGGTGAAACCATCAGTATTAACGCAATGATTGGTGCATTAATGCTGATCGGTATCGTTGTAACAAACGCGATTGTCCTGATTGACCGCGTTATTCACAAAGAGCGTGAAGGCCTGTCTACTAGAGACGCACTTCTTGAAGCAGGAACAACACGTCTTCGTCCAATCCTGATGACAGCAATCGCTACTATTGGAGCGCTCATCCCGCTTGCAATCGGAATCGAAGGCGGCAGCGGCATCATTTCAAAAGGACTTGGAGTCACAGTAATCGGCGGGTTAACGAGCTCGACGCTGCTGACACTTCTGATTGTTCCAATTGTTTATGAAATGATGAGCAAATTCAGACGGAAAAAAACGAGAGCAGTTGAGGAAGAATAAGGCTCATTGAAAAAGCACCCTGAGTGGTGCTTTTTCATTTGGCTTTTCAGATAAGAAATATAGCTGATGATGATTGACTTCGGCTAAAAAATGGAAAGTCCAGTTTTTCAATAAGATAAATGGCTAAATAAACATAAAAATAGATCCCGCTAATAAAACTTTCTCTGTGGCCGTCGAAGAAAAGCAGATTATCTGAAAGGACTCCGCTGATCAAAAATCATTATAAAGCTGATTTCTGGGTCTAATCTGGGGGCCAAAATTCTATAACCAACCCCAAATTGAATAATATGCAGGCTGTTAGAATAAACTCAGTTAATTCGGAGTAAGAGCTCGACAAAATACACATATAAACAGCGGTTGCCGAATGGTATAATGATTGAAATAAAATGAGCAGACTATAGACAAAGAAAAGGGTGAGGATCTTGGAGGATATTATTGTTCATCAGCATACAATTATCAAATTGTTTTTATCCCTGCTGGTTGGAATTATTATCGGACTTGAGCGGGAAATTAAGAAAAAGCCGCTCGGATTGAAAACCACGATTATCATTGCGGTAAGCTCCTGTCTGTTAACCGTGATTTCAATTGAAGCAGCTTATACATTTTCAAATGATTATAATCGTCCGATGGATCCGCTCAGACTTGCAGCGCAAATCGTTTCAGGCGTCGGATTTTTGGGAGCGGGAGCGATTCTCCGCAGAAGCAATGATGTCATAAGCGGGCTTACAACTGCTGCGATGATTTGGGGAGCTGCGGGACTTGGAATTGCTATTGGAGCCGGATTTTATCAGGAAGCACTCATAGCCCTTATTTTCATGATAGGATCAATTGAAATCATTGCTCCGTTAGTTAAAAAGCTTGGACCTAAGACGCTCAGACTTAAAGAATTGAAGGTAAAGCTCACTGTTCCTGTTAATGTGAATATATCGGATATCCTTCATGTGCTCCGCAAAAAAGATATGAAAATAAAATGGGTAAAGATTAAAGACATTACCGATCGTGAATTAAGAACGGTAGACTTGCTCCTGCTGATAAAAAATGACCGCTATACTTCAGACGTATATGAGGACATAAAAGAAGTACAAGGCATAGAGTCGGTTGAGGTTGAACTCATATAAGCAAGCGTCAGTGAAGACGTTTGCTTATACATATGGTATTGTAATAGCAAACAAGGTATATAGGAGGAACAAAATTGATACGCTTTGGAATTATCGGAACAAACTGGATCACAGACCGCTTATTAAATGCTGCCATGCAAATCGAGGATTTTTCGCTGAAAGCCGTTTATTCAAGGACCAGCGAAAAAGCTGAAGAATTTGCTGCGAAATATGGTGTAGAGACTGTATTTACAGATTTAGAAAGCATGGCAAAAAGCGATGAAATTGATGCCGTATACATAGCTAGCCCCAACTCCCTGCACGCAGAGCAGGCCATTTTATTCATGAATCACAAAAAGCACGTGCTGTGTGAAAAGCCGCTTGCGTCAAACGTTAAAGAGATTTCTGAAATGATACAGACTGCAAAAGAAAACCGCGTTCTGCTGATGGAAGCGATGAAATCAACGTTCTTGCCTAACTTCAGAAGCATTCAGGAAAACCTGCACAAAATTGGCACCGTAAGAAGATATATTGCCAGCTACTGCCAATACTCATCTCGTTATGATGCCTATCGCTCAGGAACTGTGCTGAATGCATTCGATCCGGCATTCTCAAACGGATCACTTATGGACATCGGAATCTATGCACTTTATCCTTCGATCGTTCTGTTCGGAAAACCTGATACCATCAAAGCGAGCGGCTTGCTTTTAAGCTCGGGTGTGGATGGAGAGGGAAGCATTCTTCTTCAATATAAAGACAAAGACGCTGTGATGATGTATTCCAAGATCACAGACTCAGCTCTTCCATCTGAAATTCAAGGTGAAGATGGCACGATCGTTATTGACCGGATCAGTACGATTGAAAAAGTAGAAATTCGCTACCGTGACGGAAGAACAGAAGATATTACAAAACCTCAAAAAGAAGACACGATGTATTATGAAATGAAGGAATTCATCGATTTAATCCAAAATGATCTTTATGAATCATCAATCAATACCTATGAAAATTCAATAAAGGTAATGGAAGTTATGGATGAAGCGAGAAAACAAATCGGCGTTGTATATCCGGCTGATCAAAAATAAACCAATCCTCAGGATTGGTTTTTCTATGCTTTGAGGAAATCCTTCATAAGTGGCTATAATAAAAAGAAATACCCCGTTAACTAAGGAGGAACATGACAATGGCAGAAACAAAGCGGTATAACATTCCGGTAGAAGCAGCTCTCGAAGTGATCGGCGGAAAGTGGAAATGTGTAATTCTTTGTCACTTAATGCGGGGGAAAAAACGCACGGGAGAGCTGAAAAAGCTGATGCCGAGCATCACCCAAAAAATGCTGACACAGCAGCTGAGGGAGCTAGAAGAAGATGGAATCATCAACCGCATAACCTATAATCAAGTTCCTCCAAAAGTGGAATATGAACTAAGCGAGTATGGATGGAGTGTCACAGCAATTCTTGAGTCCTTATCTGCCTGGGGACTTCAGCATATTGAAAAAGTATATGGAGATAAATCAGCTGTGCTTGAGGATAACATTTTGAATATCTAGCGGGGAATGTGCAAGGGAATCATTTTTCTTAAGGCTATTTTCTCATAGATTGTTGTTTTGGATTAAACATGTTGTCCGTTACTTTCCGCGGTTCGGCTGCGGGTTGTGAGGGCAAAAATCCAGAATGTAGGCTGTAAAATGGAATCAAATACGCTGTATGAGGACAAAAATCCAGAATGTAGGCTGTAAAATGGAATCAACCACGCTGTATGAGGACAAAAATACAAAATGGCGGCTGTAAAATGGAATCAACCACGCTGTATGAGGACAAAAATACAAAATGGCGGCTGTAAAATGGAATCAACCATTTCCCGCTGTTTCCCGCAGGGGGCTTTAACAGAGGAATCGAATGGATGCAAAGTACAATCCCATTGCATTCAAAAGACTCGTCATTCGACGAGTCTTTTTGTATTTCCCTTTGCTAATTGTGATGCTCCTAAACGAACGTACTTTATTATTGGTCCTTTTTCTTTTTAAATGCTATATGATTTTTTCTCTATCCGTTTCCATTAAGTCCTGATCTTGGACGAAGCCCTTCTTCATCATCTTGTCCTTCGCTGAAAAACGATAATATAAAGCACATCCGATCAGAAAAGGTATTCCGCAGTAAAGGGCCATTCTTTGGTCTGGAATAAAAGCAAGACTTACCATCACCAGTACATTGGCAGATAGCGCAGCCAGAGGAACAATTGGATAAAATGGCGTTCTGAACTTAAGATCACTGATTTTTCCGCCGTTATTCAAAAATTGTTTTCTGCCTAAGTAGTTGGAAAGAGCGATGGATGCCCATACAAACACTGCTCCAAAACCGGCGATAGACAGCAGCCACAAGTATACCGTGTCTTCGGCAAAAAAACCGCATAATAGGCACAAGCATCCTACGACCATGCTTGCAATAAGAGCGTTGATTGGTACTCCGCTTTTATTCAGCTTCCCGAATCTTTCATGAATCATCCCCTGTCTGGACATCGACCAGAGCATACGGGATGTAGCGTATAATCCAGAGTTTGCTACTGATAGTACAGCAGTGATAATAACAAAGTTCATAATGTCAGCCGCATATGGAATCCCAATGTTATCAAATACAACCACAAACGGGCTTTCCACAAGTCCTGCTTCTTTCCATGGAAACAATCCAGCCAATACAAAAACAGAGAGAACAAAGAAAATAAGAATGCGCCAAGCTGTATTGTTGATGGCTTTTGGAATTGTTTTTTCAGGATTCTCACTCTCTCCAGCTGCAACTCCAACGAGTTCCGTTCCCTGAAAAGAAAAATTCACGCCAATCATCGTAATTAGAATTGCCGCTATTCCGTGCGGAAACAATCCGCCGTGATCCGTATAATTGCTTAAAAATGGTGCAGGCTCCCCGCCGCCCATTTCAAGAAATCCAAACATGGCAGCTCCGCCTAAAAGAATAAAGGCTAACACAGTAATTACCTTGATGCTTGCAAACCAAAACTCAACTTCTGCAAAGCTTTTTGTAGACAAGGCATTGATGCAAAAAAGCAAAATGGCGAATACGATGCACCAAATCCACGGAGAAACGTCCGGAAACCAGCGCTTCATCAAAATACTGACTGTAAGCAGTTCAAGCCCAATTGTGACGGACCAATTCAGCCATGACATCCAGCCTACCACATAGCCAGCTCCCGGTGATATAAACTTCGTTGCGTAAGTTTGATAGGATCCTACGTGAGGGTTTGCAACGGCCAATTCACCGAGGCAAAGCATGGTCAAATACATGACAAATCCGCCAATCAGATAGGCGAGTATGGCTCCCCCGGGCCCCGCCTCGCCAATCGTATACCCAGTGCTCAGGAATAGTCCTGTACCAATTACACCGCCAAGTGCAATCATCAAAATATGCCTTTCTTTTAATTCCTTTTTCAATTCCTGATTCTGATTTAACATGAAGCCCTCCTATAAGTAAGCGTTTACAATATTATAAAATCTCCATTATTTTATCACTATTTAGTATTATATGAAAATTAATATTTTTTATAAAAAATACTGCTTTTTTAAAACAATGAGTCTTTAAGTCTATGAAATGGGGATTATTAGAAATCTATATTGTTATGGTATTAGTGTTTTTATAGGGAGAAGGCTATTTTAGAATAATTATACAAGAAGCAGTATAAATTGCAGGTGAATTCATAGGACAACTGCCATGCTTTGTAATGAAAGACTAAAAAAAGATCAACTCATCTATAAGTTGATCTTTCACACAAATATTTAGCGTATAACGATAAATGGCCTCATCATTTCATAATCTTCGTGCTCAAGCATATGACAATGCCAAACATAGAGTCCAGTGTAGGGTCCAAACTTCATAATGATTCTGGTTACTTGATCTGGATTTGCTCTGACGGTGTCTTTCCAGCCTCTTTCTTGAGGTTCTGGGGGAATACTAATACCTGTATAAGAAATGACTTTCTCCTGTTTAAACTTCTCTGCATCAAATGGCCTTCGATCAAGAATCTGGAAGTCGACGAGGTGAATATGAATGGGATGGGTATCATCAGTTAAATTGATCAGGTGCCAGATTTCAACTGTGCCAAGTTTAGGTTTTTCGCTTATAGGATCATCCCATGTTTTATTGTCCAATAACATCAGCTCGCGGCCATATTGATCATGCTTGTCATCCAGAGTTAAGAACCGCGTCGTCGAGATAGAGTTCTCCTTAAAGGCCGGATATGGTCCAAGGTAAGATGGAATGGCACTCGTATCGATTGCGGAGAGTGGAAGCGACACTCTGAATTCCATGACCGCGGCTGCATTCTGATCAGGTATATCGCCGCTTGGAAAAGGCGCTTTTGCGTGATTTTGCAAAATGATTTTCCTTCCCTCTAAATTCGTGAAATCAACGATGATGTCTGCCCGTTCAGCCGGAGCCAGCATGATTTCCTGAACACCAATTGGATATTCCATCAATCCTCTTTCCGTTCCGATTTGATAAAAAAGCTGGCCGGAATCAAGCTTCAATAAATAAAAACGGGAGTTTGCTGCATTAAGCAATCTGAACCTGTATTTTCGAGGCTCAACATTTAAATAAGGCCATACTTTACCATTCACTAAATTGACGTCTCCAAAAAATTCAGGTGCGATTGATACCTCAAGCTCCGGAACTGGATTTTCGGGCTGCTTAGGATAATAGAGGGAACCATCTTTATTAAATGATTTATCTTGTATCATCAGCGGTATTTCATATTTTCCGGAAGGCAGATTCAATGATCGTTCATGCTGATCGCGTATAAGATAAAATCCTGCGAGACCAGCATAAATATTTAATCTTGTAATACCGAGAGCATGATCATGATACCAAAGTGTACACGGACGCATGTCATTTTCATAATCGTACACTTTTTTTCTGAAGTAGGGACCTGTTTGCTTAAACCCTTTAGTAAACCACGCCTCAGGATACCCGTCGCTTTCCCATTCAACACTGGCGCCATGCACATGAACGACTGTTCTCACTTCAGGAACATCTTTATGAGCACCGTGAACAGTATAATCGACGGGCAAAAAATGGTTAGTCGGAAGCTTGTTCATCCATTTAATATAGGTTTTTTCTCCTCTTTCGACCTCAATTGTCGGACCTGGAAAAGAGTTTTCATAGCACCAGAGAGTAGAAGTATTTAATTCGCTGTGAAGGGTTAGCCTGCATTCGGTCATTCTCACTTTATAATACGTAAAGTTTTTCTCTTTTTGATGAGGTTTCAATAGCGGAATAATAGGCAAGGCATCTGTAAACTTAGTAAGCTCAGGAGATTTATGTGTCATCGGCAAACTTCTCCTTTCCATTATCACTATACATTCATTCTATTCAGAAACTCTGCGCTCATTTGCAAACAAAAAAAGAACAGCTGCACGCTGTTCTTTTAATGGTTAAACAAAGGCTCTTTTTTCTTCGCCTGTTTTTCAATCATAATCTCTACCCTGCAGCCGTGCTCTCCTTTTTCATTCACAAGCTTTTCGATAACTTTCGCTGTGAGCTGAAAAGATTCTTTTAAATAGCCAGTCAGCTTTTTGCTTTGGGCAGCACCGATGAAGCCAAGATAGTTGCGGTCCGTTGTATACACATGAAACCGATCTGTCTGCTCTTCTTTTTTGAGCAGCAGTGTTTCGTTTGGAGTAATATGGGGCAGATAGGTTTGCGGACTCGTTCCGTCTGCCCTTTTCTGTTTTACACCCGAAAGCGAACATTTAATGGACTTTGCCTTTGGTGCAGAAGCAGGTTCTGTTAAAGCGACCTGCAAATAAGATTTGCCTTCGTAATTCGAGCTTTTCAGCAGCAGGTGCAGCTGCTTCACATCATCGAGAGCACGGTGAGTCTGGACGGCAGCCAGTTTGTGACTATGTAATAGGCTGATTAACTTGGCACTTTGATATCCGTATTTTTTCCACGGTATATTTCTGGCAGAGCAGTACCATTTCTTTGAATGCAGCTCTGGGTACATTTTGGCGGTGAAGCTTCTGTCAAAAGAAGCATTATGAGCAATAATAAAATCAGCCCTCTGAATCGCTGACGTTACCTTTGTATCATCAAATGATCTGCCCTTAACATCTTCAAAAGGAATTGAATGGATTCGAAAGGCAAATTCATAATTTTTTCTGGCTGAAAGAGACAGAGGCTCTCTTAAGTACGAATGCTCTTCAAGCGTTTCTAAAAAAACATCTGTATCTGTATCATAACGGAACAGCAGGAAACCAATTTCAATCATTTCGTCCTGAATGGGCGACAGGCCTGTTGTTTCCACATCAAGAATCATTCCGGTAAGAATCATGCTCGTTTTCCCCCTTTCTACTAATCTACCATCTATTATTAGATTGAAACAACTTTAAGAATCATTTGACTCGGGAGTATTTGCACATTACAATGTGTAGTGTGAGGTGTTGTTATTGTGAAAATCCAGCATTTTAAATTCAATGAAAAAGGGTTAAATCGATTTTTTGGTCCATTAGAAGCTAAGATTATGAATATCCTTTGGTGTTCATCTGAGCTGTCGATCAAAGATGTTCAGCAGAGGCTTGAAAAAGAGAAAAAAATGAGCTTTAACACGGTGATGACTGTCATGAACCGGCTTGTCGATAAGGATGTTCTGATGAAACGCTCTGAGGGAAGAGGATCATTATACCGCCCGGTCCTGACAAAGGAAGAGTTTCTCGAGGCACAATCCAAAGAGCTTACAAACGGACTGATTGACGAGTTTGGACAAATTGTCGTGAGTCATATGATTGACAGCATAGAGGAAGCAGATGAAAACTTGATTGCAAAGCTTGAGCAAAAAATAAAAGAAATGAAAAAGGAAAAGTAGAATGTGGGAAAAAAGATCAAAACAAGTATTTTTAGCTTGTGTGTCCGTCTCAATGGTCCTGCTTATTCAAATGACGATTTATC
This sequence comes from Metabacillus idriensis, assembly GCF_009674765.1. Taxonomy (GTDB): domain Bacteria; phylum Bacillota; class Bacilli; order Bacillales; family Bacillaceae; genus Bacillus_P; species Bacillus_P idriensis. The sequence goes on from NZ_WKKF01000011.1 coordinate 14,502, forward strand.
TTTTTCGCAAATTGCTTGGCCTTCCGATTGAGTTTAACCTGATTCAATTGTGCAGCACAGCTCTTCAATCCCTAGGGTTTACGTCGCTTGAGTATTTACTGGAAGTGATTATTTATGCGACCGTCTCCATGACAGTCTACAAGATTGTGAAACAGCTGTATCTCTCATATACCATTCATAAAAAAATGGCTGAAAAGATGAACACAGCTTTAACGGCTCAATACAATCGGCAATTTTCATTGCCAAAAGAGACCATCCAGGTGATTGACGAGGATGCTGTCCTTTCTTTGACGATGGGGTTTTTTCGTCCGAAAATCATTCTTTCTGCCGGACTTTTGAATTTGCTTGATGAAGGAGAAAGACAGGCCGTTGTTTTTCATGAAATTTATCATCAAAAAAATAGGGATCCACTGAAGCTGTTTGTATTATCCGTATGCTCATCGGTGATGTGGTATATTCCGATTCTCAGCTGGTTTTACCAAAAATACAGAACCATCCGCGAATTGCTGGCAGATCATTATGCCATCTGCAGCCTGCAGTCTTCAGCAGATTTGGGAAGTGCGCTGCTCAAAATCTTGAAAACAAATCAAAAAAAGAAGCTATTATCATTCTCGTATGCCCCATTTGCTGATACGGCAATAAATCTCAGAATCCAAAAAATTCTTGATCCATTCGCAGAGACTCCATTAGAATTTCCGCTAAAAAAGGCCGCGGTCTCTATGCTGGTTTTCTTTATGCTGCTCTCGATGTTTTTGATTGAGCTGTCTTAAAAAATTTTAAGGGTTAACACTACGTCGTGTAGTATAAAATAATAAAGGAGTGTTTTACATATGAAAAAGAATGCAGAACTTGGCGGACTAATTGTCCGCATCGCTTTAGGATTTATTTTTTTCGTGCACGGCTTAGCGAAATTTCAGGGAGGAATAGAACAAACAGCAGGATTTTTTGACAGTATAGGAATTCCTGGTTTTCTAGCTTATCCTATAGCCGTAATAGAGGCTGCGGGAGGAATCCTCTTAATACTTGGTCTGGGCACTAGAATTATTGCTGCTCTTTTCGGGCTGATTATGCTCGGAGCCATCTTTACAGCTAAACTTGGCAGTGAATTTATCGGCGGATACGAATTGGATGCGGCCCTGCTTGCAATGTCAGCCTTTCTTGTTTTGAGCGGCAGTAAATTTCTTTCGATGGAGCAGCTCATGTTTAAAAATAAAGACTAAAAAAAGACGTGCTGCACGTCTTTTTTAAGAGATAAGAAAGTATAAAATTTTGCGCTTCGATGGCAAGCTGAATCGCTCAGGCTCATCGGCCAGAACGGATCCGCAAGTATTGGCAAAAAGCGCCTTTTCTGCCGGATCCTTATCTGTCTGCCTGCGCTAAACGGGGGCTTGCGCTTTTCTTAATTCTCTTTATATAAAAACTTTAATGCGTGTTTAAGCTGCCCGAAGGTACCAAGGTTTCCGAAGTCGATCCCGAGCTGGATTGAGGTTTGGGCGATTTCTGGGCGAATGCCTGTTATCGTGACCTCGATGCCAAGTAAATTCATCATTTGAATCATTTTAAATAGCTGGCCCGCAACCATTGTATCTATCAGTAAAACGCCGGACATATCAATCACAATATGGCTTAAGTTCAGCTGCTCGGCTTTTTTAATGGCGCTCTCTGAAATAAGCATGGCCCTGTGTGTATCAATATCGCCAACGATCGGCAGTACGCCTATTTCATCTGAAATGGGAATGATGGGGGTTGTTAATTTATAGATCATGGTTTTATGAGCTTCCATTCTTGCTTCTGACACCTGGTGATAGTAGCGGGTGAAGAGTTCGATTGCATGATCAAAAGCAGAGTGGATGTTTTTGCTCCAATGAAGAATATCCGCTGAAGTAATTTCATCCTTATGAATGGAGAAATAGGTTTCAACGGTATCCCAAAAGATCACCCTAAATCGTCTGAATTGCTGAATCGAACGGTAAAGAGGCGTTTCAGACATCGCCCGCTTTGTTGCTACCTCCTGAGCCCAGCTGCTGACGCGATCTGCTGATGGATCTTCCAGAAGATTGACGATCGTATCAATGAAATGCTGATTTTGCTCCCGAATTTCTTCTCTTATATCTTCTGGAGCATCTATCGAATAGACGGACACGGGTTCGTGTGTTCTGGATTCCAGCCAGCGGGCTGTCATCTTCTCTGATTGTTCCCTTAAGAAATCATGCAGCGCCTTTGTTTTCATGAACGTCTCTCCCATATAAAAGATATGACCTATGTACAATCACTTTATCATAAAAAAATCCAACATCCTATTCCTTCTCACATAATTTTCTATATTTGAACCGATAGTAATAAAAAAATGGAAATGGGAAAAGAGATTATGATCATAGAAAGATGGATTATAGCAGGTGCGATTGTGCTCTGTATTTTATTAATCTGGAAATTTGTCCCGAAAGAGAGGGCCAGAGAAGCCTGGGTGCCTTTTCTTTCAATGAGCTCAGTGACATGGGCAGCTGGTTTATTTGTCGTCGAGAGGGGATGGATTTATTATCCTGTTCAACTATTCGGCAAGGAGAATCAGGTAAATGAATCGAGCTTTACCTTTGAGTTTTTTTTGTTCCCGGTACTGGCAATTTTGTTTAGTCTTTATTATCCTTCATCCAAAAAAATTCATAGTAAGTGGCTCTATGCAATCGTCTTCTCTGGGGTTTTTACTATTGCTGAAGTCATACTTGAAAAGTACACAGATTCTGTGGAATATGATGAATGGAAATGGTACTGGACATTCTTCTCAGTCATGCTGATCCTGATGGTGAATCATCAATATGTCATGTGGTTTAAAAAAGGACTCAAGGGAGAAAATCATGCGTGAGATCCTTGTTCTAATTTCACTTTGGGGATTGGCCATTTTATTGCTAGTGTGGAAAATCCCAAAAAATAAACGAAGAGATGCTCAAATTGTTCTTTTATTTTCACAATCGGTTGGCTGGCTGTTTGTTTATATTCAAACACTGTCGGGAAGAATGAATTTTCCTTTCAGGGAATTTCCAGATGCTACAAAAATGAGCTTCACCCTGTACTATCTTTTTTATCCGGCCATCGGAGTCTTGTTTATTCTTGGTTATCCTAAGAAGGGTTTTCGGCGCAAATTCCTTTACTTTTCTTTATCCGCATTCGGCATTCAGTTATCAGCGTGGCTGCTTGCTGAATATACAGATTTGATGGAGTATACCAGGTACAGCTGGCTGTTGACTTTTCTAGTTAATTTTATGATTTTGGTCATTATCCGGATTTTTTACGTTTGGTTTCAAAAGGGATTTACATATGATTAGGATAATAAGAGAACCGGCCAATAGGTTGTTGGCCGGTTCTCTTTCATTTGAAAAATTGGGGAAGATGTTCCTTATGAGCTTCAAGCATCTCATCAAGTATTTTTTTTCCAGTAGCATCGGATGCTACTAGAGGATTAATCGTCATTGCGAGCAAAGCTGTGCTGTAATCTCCAGTAACAGCGGCCTCTGCTGCTACACGTTCAAACGATTTGATTTGCTGGACAAGACCGCGCACAGCAACAGGCAAATCACCGATGGCAAGCGGTTTAGGACCATCCTTTGTGATAACAGAGCTGATTTCAATCGCAGAATCATGGGGAAGACTGGCAATCGCTCCATTATTCATTGTATTTACGGGCTGTATGTCCCGTCTGTCTGTATAAATGGAGTGAATCAGCCTGACAGCAGCATCACTGTAATAGGCACCGCCGCGTTTTTCCAGCTGCGGGGGCTTGATTGAAAGCTCCTCATCTTGATAGAGTTCAAACAGCTCATCCTCAAGCTTTTTTACCACTTCTGCACGGGTGCCTGTGGTTTCGGCACTTTTCATCTCTTTTTCAACCATTTCCCTCGTTTTGTAATAATACTGATGGTAAGGACACGGGAATACGTTCAGAGCTTTTAGAAATTCAGGCTCCCATCCGAGCGCCACGATATTCTGCATGGTGACGGATTGCTCGGGATCTGTAATCAGATCAATCACTTTCTGCTTAACGCTGATGCCATCTAAATAGACATCAAGTCCGTATACCATATGATTTAAGCCTGCAAAATCAATCCGTACGCGGTGATGATCAACATTTAATAGCTTTGCCACACCCATTTCCATCCCAATCGGCACGTTGCAAAGACCTACAACCTTTCGGATATTGCTGTATCTAAGCACAGCCTCCGTTACCATTCCGGCTGGATTTGTAAAATTAATCAGCCAGGCATCGGGACAATGGGACTCCATTTCCCTGCAGATCTCCAGAATAACAGGAATGGTGCGGAGACCTTTAAACAATCCACCAGGACCATTTGTTTCCTGGCCAAGTACTCCGTATTTCAGGGGAATTCGTTCGTCCTTTGCCCGTGCCTCTAATAACCCGACCCGAAATTGGGTTGTAACAAAATCTGCGCTTTCCAATGCTTCCTTCCTATTAAGAGTCAGGTGAATAGAGATTGGCACATTTGCTTTTTCGACCATACGCTTTGCGAGGCTGCCGACAATCTCTAATTTCCTTTTTCCCTCTGGAACATCCGCAAGCCAAATCTCTGAAATGGGAAGTTCATCATAGCGTTTAATGAAACCCTCAATCAGTTCAGGCGTATAAGATGAACCTCCGCCAATCGTCGCGACTTTTAATCCTTTTTTATTCGTCAAGCTTACACCTTCTTTGTGTGCTGATAAATTTCAACGATTTCAGCAGCAAGATCTTTAACGGTCATTGCAGTCATTAAGTGATCCTGCGCATGGACAAGGATGATAGGGAGATCGTACTTTTCACCGCCCGCTTCTTTTTGAATCAGCTCTGTTTGAAACCGGTGAGCTTTGACGAACTCCTTATCCGCTTCCTCAAGTTTTTCAAAAGCAAGGTCAAAGTTTCCTTTTTTGCATGCCTGTATTGCTTCCATCGCAAGGCTTCTTGCATTGCCGCTATGGGCGATCAGATGGAAGGAAAGCTCGTAAAGCTGTTCTTTATTCATAGATTCCCTCCATTATGAAGCAGCTTGATTTTCTTCGCTGAATTTCTGCTTATCCCACATGCGGAAGAAAGGATAATAGATAAAGAAGGCGATCAGCATGTTAATCAGCTGCATAATGAGCCCCGATATCTTTCCTCCAGTAGCCAAGTATCCGCCAAAGAGCGGAGGCATTGTCCATGGAACACCGATTCCCGCTGGTTTAGCAACAAGTCCAGAACTCATGCAAATGTAGGTTGCGATTGTAATCGCAATTGGTGTTAAGATAAAAGGAATAATCAGCAGCGGATTCATGACAATCGGCATACCAAACGTGACCGGTTCATTAATGTTGAACACACCCGGACCTATGGACAGCCGTCCAAGCTGCTTCATCTGCTGGCTTTTTGCAAGGAAAAGCATACAGAAGACCAGTGAAAGCGTGGCACCGGATCCGCCGATATAGACGAAAAGGTCAAAGAACTGCTGCGTGAAGATATTCGGCAGGGCTTCCCCAGCTTGAAAAGCAACCCTGTTTTCATCCATAGAAGTGAGCCAAATCGGTCCCATGACTCCGCCGACGATGCTTGCTCCGTGAAGTCCTGTGGACCAGAGAAGCTGAATCAGGATAACGGCGACAAGACTGCCGATCAAACTTCCTCCAAGGACGCCAAGCGGTTTTCCGAGCAGGATGCTGACCACATTATGAAGACTTTCAAAAGAACTATTTTCAACGAGTAAACGCAAAAGCCACACAGTAGTAAGAATGAAAAATCCGGGGATAAGCGCAATAAACGATCGGCTTACTGCCGGCGGGACACCGTCAGGCATCTTAATCACAAGGTTTTTCTGAATGACGAATCGGAAGATTTCAGTTGATAGGATGGCAAGAAGCATCGCCACAAATAGTCCTTTGCTTCCCATTAAAGCGGAAGGAATGGCACCGCCGACCATAACAGCTTCTGATGCACCTTCTGCAAGAAATGGAACTTGATAAGGAGTTGCTAAAAGGAATGCTGCTACTGACACCGCACCAGCTGTAAGCGCATCAACTCCATACTTTTCAGCGAGACGGTAGGCAATCCCAAAAGAGGCAATCAGCGCCATAATGTCAAACGTAGCACCTACAGGATAAAGAAGCTTTGTCAGCCACTCGTCCCCAAATACACTGGCCATAAACTCTGGATATCCTTTAATCGGAAGAAATCCGAGAATTAAAAACACAGAACCGATAATAATGAGCGGCATAGTAAGAATAATTCCATCCCTTAAAGCCTGAAGATGCCGCTGTCCTGCAACCTTGGCTGCAGCCACCATAAATTTTTCCTCAAAGAAGCGATTGACCTTTCCCATTCTAGTCACCCCTTAGCTGAATTAATAAGCCCATACGCGAAATTCAGTACTTCCTTTCCATTGCATGTTCCATAATGGAGCATATTGATGGAATCTACCGGAATGCCGCGTTCCTGCCCCTTTGTCTTTAATTGCGGCAGCAAATAGCGGACTTGCGGTCCAACAAGCAGAACATCCGCCTGATCCAAATGCTTGTTTACTTCACTGGCGCCAACAGCCCATATCCTGCATTCGAGCCCTTGCTCCTTCGCGCTTGCCTCCATTTTGGAAACAAGCAGGCTTGTTGACATCCCGGCAGCACAGCATAATAAAATATTCACCTTAGCAGCCCCTCCTTCTGTAAGCGGTTTCATAAGTTGTTCAAAAAAATAAACGAGCTTAATAATAGGTATGGAGAATTTTTTGAAATATGTATAAGCTGGCGGCAGGAAAATAGAAAAATAAAGGTGGACAGGCTGTTTATGGACCAGCCCAAGTAAAACTGATCAGACGGTGAGTTACACTGATAGAATGCTGAGTTACACTGATAGGATCACGATTTACATTGATAGAAAACCTATTTTCACTGATAAAGCTTAAAAATAGACTGATCCCCATTTTACAGACGCGGACTACTCCTAATAGAACGGCACAAAAAAGAAAAGAGCTCCTCAGTGAGCTCTTTTACAGATCAACCTCATCATTTTTACCCCTCTTGAAAAGTCCTCTGACTATCAAGAATGCAAGAATGAGTCCTATATAAATCAAGAACATGGCAATGAAACCCCAAAGTCCTACAATAGCATCAATAAATTCCATATTTCCTCTATTAGTCAGGGCCTGCTGAATCTCAATTCCAAATACGAGAACAAACATAAATGTCAGAGTATATAAGAATGAAAGAGCAGTAATGCCGAAGGGCAGCTTTGACAGCCATTTGGATAAAAGGTAGATGAACATAAATACGCCCATTCCGATGATGCCCATAATCCAAAAATGCAAGTCTTTATCTGTCACGTTCAGTCCAAGCGTCTGGTAGGCAGCCGCGTTGATGATGTCGTGTATATTATTAACGATTTCTGCAATAAGCTTAATAAAATCTTTCAGAATCATTCACTCATTTCTATAAGGTGATGACTCTATTATACAACCTAAGTCAATGCTGCTCTTTTCAGCAGGCGATGAATGGAGTTATTGGCTTCTCGTAATATCATTTCCTTATCCAGTGTTTTCATGATGCGGTTTTCCATCACGATTTTTCCATTGATGATCGTTGTCTCAACATCTCCGCGTCCGGCAGAGTAGACAATTCGCGAGATAGGGTCAGAATCTTGTGAAGGATATGTATGGAACTGATTGAGATTCAGAATGACCATATCTGCCTTTTTTCCAACCTCAAGGCTGCCGATTTCTTTTTCTAATCCCACGGCCTTAGCTCCGCCGATCGTCGCCATCTGAAAAACAGTTTTCGCATCCATGGCTGCAGGACCATGAATCGGCTTTTGAAGGAGGGCAGCAAGCCTCATTTCATTAAACATATCAAGATTATTGTTGCAGGGAGCACCATCCGCTCCAAGGCTTAAGCTCACATTCATATCGAGGAGTCCCTTTGTATCTGCCACACCGGAAGCAAGTTTAAGGTTTGAACCGGGGCAATGGCTGACGTGGACGCCTCGCTCTTTAATAATCCGCTTTTCATTGTCATCAAGCCAGACGCAATGGGCAAGAATCAGGCGTTCATTCGCAAGTCCGAGATGATCTAAATAGACAATGTTTCTCATGCCTGTTTCTTCAAGAACGACCTTAATTTCTTCTTGATTTTCAGAAGCGTGTGTATGAACTTTCACATCGTGTTTGAACGATAGCTCCCTTACTTCCTTTAAAAGCTGTTCTGTGCAGGAAATAACAAATCTTGGAGAAAAAGCATAACGGATTCTGCCGTTATCGTGCAAATTCCATTTCTCCAGTAAATCTACACTTTCCTGAATAGAGGACTCCGTCTTCTCTTTAAGACCTGAAGGCACATCAAATCCTCTATCCATCATGACTTTGCCTGATAACGCGCGTATTCCGCTTGCGGCAATAGCCTGAAAAGCAAAATCGGTATGGTGAACGGTTTCCATGTCAACAATAGTTGTCGTGCCGCTTTGAATCAATTCCCCAATCCCAAGCATTGCCGAATAAAAGACAGATTCTCCGTCATGGGATGCTTCTAGAGGCCAAATTCTTTTTTTCAGCCAATCCAATAATTCTAAATCGTCTCCTCTGCCGCGGAAGAGGGTCTGGCATAAGTGAATATGTGTTTGAACAAACCCGGGAATAATGGTCCTGCTGGAAGCATCAATGATTTTTTCAGCAGGATTCTGCAGATTTAGTCCAATTGCTTCAATCAGGTCATCTTTAATAAAAATATCTCCTGTGAAAATGTCATTCTGTTCATTCATTGTAATGATTTGTGCATTTTTAATAAGAAGAGAGTCCATAGAAAACCTCCGCCCGAAAAAAGTGACATGCATCATTATATGCAAATTTCTGAATGGGAATTTTCATAAAAATAGAAGTCATAAAAAGTTAATATAGGAATATAGTAAATATACGAATCAACGCTTTAACGTTTTAAAACGTTGTAGATTTAAGGGGGATTTCCAAGTAAAATAGATAAAATAGGAATTTTATCAGAAAGGGATGGAGAACTGTGAGATATACAAAAAAAGAGTCAAATGAATTGATTGCAGCTGCTTTTCACCTTTTAAGGAACAGAAAAGTAGCTACTCCTAAACAAATTGCAGATGATCTGGAAGCTCAGACAGGCAAACGGGTATCGTCTCCTTCCGCATTTATGGTAAAGGTCATTGAACGCTATCCTTCTGTCGTAAAACCAAGAAGAGGGGTTTATATGATCAGGGAAGGATAAATTTTTTTCTGAATTTCTCTTATTCTACTATAGAAAAATCGTAAGTACTTCAAGTGTGTGAGAACATGTTACAGTCTTTTTTCGTGAAAAAGAACCCCTGATTGATTCAGGGGTTCCATTTTTATGAGATAAGCAAGTATAAAATTTTGCGTTTCAATGTCTGGAGCTTCCGCTTTTCTTATGAAAGAAATTCATTTGGGTTTAATCCAAGTTCATTGCAGATATCAGCTACCACCCTTTGTTCATTGTGATCGAAATGGCCGTCAGCATAGCCGATTGCGATGCAGTAGCGGGCTACAAGTCTTGCAATTTCAGGCTTTGATCTGACTCTGCCAAGAGCTTTAAATGCTTCAGCACGGCCAATCATAGGGTCCCTTTCGATTCGCTGTACATATAAATTGAATTGCTGTATGACTTTATTTGTATCAAAGACGCGCAATTCCTCGCTCTGATTCACAAATTCCATCATTTTTTGACGCTCTGCCGGATCTAATCTTCCATCTGCCATTCCTACTAGTGCGCATGCAGAAACAACGGCTTCGAGCACATCCTGGCTTTTATACTTCTGGAACAATTCCATTGCTTTTCTTTTCTGCTGATTGGCCCAATCTGCATAGTCTGTCTGATTTGGAGACCATGAATTTCCGCAGCTGTTGCATGTGAACTTCAGCTTGTTTTTTCCAATGAAGCCGCCAAGCAAGCCGACAGGACCGAGGATTAATCCCCCGACAGCCGCTTTTCCAAGACCAAATCCTTTTTCTCCAGTTCTGACATTCGTTGAGTGACAGCGGGTACAGCTGATGTTTTCGCCGCTGTATGTCTGTGATCCCTGGGAAGGAGGCCCTGAATAGGACTCGCTTGTTTGCCCAAATGCCGGCTGCCCATAAGATGGATTTTGCTGACTATAGGACGGACTTTGCTGCCCAAATGCCTGATTCTGCTGACTGTATGATGGAGCAGGCTGAGAATATGAAGGCTGCGCCTGGGTTTGCTGAAATCCTTGGGAATGAATGCCTGCCGCAGGTGCCGGCTCATCATCAACAGTTACTCCGAAATTACGGCACAGTGCCGCAAGTCCGCCCTGAAAGCCGCTTGCAATTGCATTGAATTTCCATTCGCCGTTATGTCGGTAAAGCTCTGCTGCCACAATCGCTGTTTCAACAGTGAAGTCTCTGCCAAGATTAAAGCGAAGAAGCTCTTCATTATTAAGAGGATTAAAAATTCGGACATACGCATTTTGAACTTGTCCAAAGTTTTGCTGCTTCATTTGTGCATCATGAATCGTAATGGTAAAGGCAATACGGTGGATGGACTGAGGGACAGCCGGTAAATTAATCTGAATTTGTTCATCATCCTGGTGACCTGCACCTGTGCGATTATCACCAGTGTATAGAATCGAGCCATTTCCGCCGGAAGGATTATTGTAAAAAACGAAGTCAAGATCACTGTTTACTTTGCCGGATTGTCCAAGCAAGAATGACGAGGCATCGAGATCGTAATTAGCACCATGCTGGCTCACATCCCATCCTAATCCTACAATGACATTCTGAAGACCGGGGTTGGATTTAGTTAAATCAACTTTTTGACCTTTGCTGAGCGTAACACCCATTCAATTGTTCACTCCTTAGGTAATTTTTCCGCAGAAAAAATATTTCTATAATATGTAAAATCAGTAAATTTTCTTACTAATTAAATACTAAGTCTTTTAAACTATTTTTTCAATGATAAGCTGGCATTTCTTTAAAGAGAGAAGATTGGTGGAAAGAGCCTGATGCTTGATGATAGAATATCTTTACAGAAACTTTTTCAGGGAGGCGATTAAGGTTGAAAAAAAGAGTTGTCGTAACAGGTCTTGGAGCTGTCACGCCGGTTGGCGGTACAGCTGAAGAAAGCTTTGATCGTATTAAAAAAGGAATAAGCGGAATTGGACCCTTATCACATATCGATTCTAGTATTTATAACGTGAAAGTTGCTGCAGAAGTAAAAGATTTTAAACCCGAAGAGTACATGGATATGAAAGAAGCACGCAGAATGGGCAGGTTTACACAGCTCGCTGTAGCTGCAAGCAAAATGGCCGCGCAGGATGCAGATCTGACAATTGATGAAAAGAATGCAGCCAGAGTCGGAGTCTGGATTGGTTCAGGCATCGGCGGTTTAGGCGAGTTTGAAGAGCAGCACATTAAATTTTTGGACAAGGGAGTAAGACGGGTCAGTCCCTTTATTATTCCAATGCTGATTCCTGATCTTGCAGCAGGGAGAGTTTCCATTGAGCTTGGTGCGAAAGGAATTAATTCTTGTACTGTTACGGCCTGTGCGAGCGGCGCGAATTCAATTGGCGATGCCTTTAAAGTGATCCAGCGCGGAGATGCTGATGTTATGATTACAGGGGGAACAGAAGCAGCCATTACTCCGATGACGGTTGCCGGATTTTCTAATATGACAGCTTTGTCTGCAAATCCTGATCCGCAAACAGCCTCGAGGCCTTTTGATAAAAACAGAAACGGATTTGTCATTGGAGAGGGAGCAGGAATTTTAATCCTTGAAGAGCTCGATCACGCACTGGCCAGGGGCGCCGAAATTTACGGTGAAATTGCAGGGTATGGCGCAACGGGTGATGCTTTTCATATTACTACACCTGCACCAGAAGGCGAAGGCGGTCAGCGTTCTATGCTGATGGCGATTGAGGATGCAAAACTGAAGCCTGAAGACGTTGATTACATTAATGCCCACGGCACAAGCACTCATTATAACGATCTTTACGAGACACAGGCCATCAAAGCGGTATTCGGCAGCCATGCTTATAATCTTCCAATTTCTTCAACAAAATCCATGACGGGTCACCTGCTCGGAGCAGCCGGAGCTATCGAAGCTATTTTTTCTGTAATGGCTATCAGAGATAAGGTGATTCCGCCTACAATCAATTATGAGACAGCTGATCCTGAGCTGGATTTGGACTATGTTCCGAACGAAGCAAGAAATCAAGAGCTGAACGTTGTCTTAAGCAATTCACTTGGATTTGGCGGACATAATGCGACGCTGATTTTTAAAAAATATAAATAAATAGAAGAAAGCCGGCTGATGAGCCGGCTTTTACTCTGCCTGATGTGAATTGGTGCGATCATCTTAAAGCAAACTCTTGTGAATCCATATCGCTGCCTGACAGCCATCCCCCATGGCGATTGTGACTTGTTCAGAATGAACACCGATATCCCCCGCAGCCCAGACATGCTGCACACTCGTCTCTTTAGTTCTAGGATTCACCACTACATGCTTGTTCTGGAGTCTTTCTGCTCCAAGCATTCCTGCTAATTCAGAGTGAACGGTATTACCTCCAAATGCAGTAAATGCCCGTTCACCGTAAATCTTTCTTCCGTCTGAAAGCTTGACTCCTATAAACTCAGAAGGGTCTTTCACTAAAACAGAAGCAATAGCTTCCTCCACGCAGACAATTCCTTTTTCATCCAATTTCGTTTTTATCTCCTCAGGCACATTTTCTTTTTCATGATTGATATAAATAAGATCGCTTGTCCAATATGTAAGAGTAAGAGCGAGATTTGCTCCAGCTGTTCCTGATCCAAGAATCAATGTCTTTTTTTCCTGCACCTCATAGCCGTCGCAGTCAGGGCAGACATAGATACTAATCCCAAGACAGGGCAGAAGATTTGGCAAATCAGGCAGGCGATCCGTCAATCCGGTTGCCAATAAAATTCTCATTGCCTCATGTTTCTCACCATTTGCTGTCTCGACATGAAAGATAGAACCAGCTTTCTTGACTCCTGTTACACGGCCATTTAAAAAATGAATGCCTGACCTCTCAGCCTGCTCTTTGCCAAGCTCCCGAAGCGTTTGACCGCTAACACCCTCAGGCCACCCTAAAATATTATGGTAACTTCTGCATAGGGTAGAACGGCCTGAACCGGAATCAATCACAAGAACCCTGCGAGTATAGCGTCCGAGCTGTATAGCAGCCTGCAGTCCTGCGATGCCTGCGCCAATGATGATGCATTCGTATGGATCTTTCATTTGAGTAACACGCCTTTGTCTGAAAAGATAGTTTTAGGTTATGTTAATTTCGAAATGTGATTCGTAAGATTCAGCAGCAATGAGAACATTTCTTTCTATTTCCATAAAAAAGAAATCTTTACCAAAGGTCAATGACTATTCAACTAACTTTTTCAGCAGTTGTTTCTATAGGTATAAAAACTGGCATAGTGCTACTAGTAGTTAAAGCGCTTACAATGTGCACTGATGAATCAAATGTCCCTTAGGTCAATTCGATACGAAAGAACGCTTTTTTACAAAAAGCACCACTTGTTTCGGGATTCAATCTAAACTAAGATGGGACCTAGAATAAAGGGAGGGGAAAATGAATGTCTGCTCAGTCTGCAGGTGCTACAAGTTCAAAAAGCAGAAATTACATTTTTGAGATCCATTTTTTAAGGGCCTTTGCCTGCATAGCAGTGGTCGGGGTACATGTAACTGCGACACATTATTATGCCAATGAGCAAACATGGCATTGGTTTACGTATTTTATTAATCAGTTAGGCAGGTTTGGTACAACAGCATTCGCTGTCATCAGCGGGTTTCTCCTCTTTTATCAAGTAAAGAGGAAAGGGTTTGAAATGGGAAGCTTTCTTAGGTCACGCTTTTCTAAGATTCTGATTCCTTTTCTGATCTGGAGTTTGGTTTATCGTTTTCTGGTTTATTTTTATGATCAGCAGGCCTTCGGTGATCTTGGTTCAGAATTAACCAAGATTCTGAGGGGAGAATCATTTTATCATCTTTATTTTGTTGCCATTGTGGTTCAGTTTTATTTTATTTTTCCATTTATCCAAAAGCTTTTTCGCACAAAGGCGCTAATGATTATCTTTGCATTTATTGGTCTCATCATCAGTTATAAATTATTTGGATTTAATCCGCAAATTGAAGGGGCTTTTGGTGAGTTTTTAGCAAGTAAAACGTTTATGCCAATCTGGATATTCTATTTTGCATTTGGCGGCGTTCTTGCGTATTTCTGGGATGAAATTGTCCGTTTTGCAACGAAGAGGCCGCGGCAAATGCTTGCTGTTGCCCTGATCGTTTCTGCAGGTGCAGTCGTTGAGTACAATGTGACTGGACAAGTATCCAACCGGAGGCTGACAAACTTAATTAATCTTCCGCTTCTGTGCATTGCTACAATCGGTATTTATCCGCTGCTGTCAAAGTGGAATGTAATCAATAAGCCATTGAAGCTGATTGGGCAATATTCAATGGGCATTTATCTGATTCACCCGATGATCCTGTATCTTTTTGCAAATCATATGCCAGATCATTATTGGACCGTATCTAATGTTCCTCTGATGTTTCTAGCCGTCATGCTGATTGCAGTCGCATTTATCCGAATTCTGCAGTATATACCGCATAGCGGTTATATCATACCCGTTCCGAAAATCAAAAAAATAAAGCGCACTTCTCAGGCGGAATCTGAGAAAAGAGTACTGTCTGCATAAGCTTGTTATGAAAAGTCCGGCGAAAAGCCGGACTTTTTTTGGTATTGTCCAAATTTCACATAATTCATATTGAACAGCTAGAAGTTATCATGTATGATATGAAAGAATTTATAAGTCTTATATCCTGATTATATTTTACTAGAATGGAGAAAAAAATGAGCCTTAATTTAACTCTTAAGCAAAACCTGTCACCGCATCAGCACGCGATTTTAGCATCTGAATTTGACAAAAGAAAGAAGTCTAAAGGTATTACCTTTTTATTATGGTTCTTTCTGAGCACATTCGGCGCCCACAGATTCTACCTGGGAAATACAGGTCTGGCAATTGCTATGCTATTGCTTGGCTGGGCTACTTTATTCATCTGGCCGCTTGTTGACGGCATCTATTGTTTAGTCAAAAAAGTGGACGAAATGAATGAGGAAATTGAACGAAAAATTATTTCTGAGATTTCCACGCTTGCTGTATCATAATGAAAAGCCCTGGATCAGGGCTTTTTTTTGATGGATTATTTTTAAATGGCCCAGTTTAGACCGGGTCAGCTTCTTAATGACTGACAGTTTTTTTCACAAATCTGTCCACAAGCTGATCAAGACGCTGCAGTTGGAAAGCATATTCATAAATAGCTGAAGCAACAACAGTTAAGCGCTGATTTTCAAGCTTTTCAGAATCAGATTCCATCATTTGAATAAGGAAAATCCTGCTTTCCCTGATTAACGTGTCATCTTCAAACTGATCATTTGCCTTGATTTTGCCCTCATATTTAAAGAGGAGATATTCATGCCATTTAATTAATTGTTCAATCTGGGAATCGAATAATTGATCATCAACCGTCGTACTGCGGCTTTGAAAGTAATGTTCTTCAATGACTTTTAAGACATCAGCTGCCTGCTGAATCGTTTTCAGCATTTGTTTAAAAACGACAAGCTCTCTGACGTTCACTGGATTTACCTTAGCCATTTTTTCCCGTTCTTCGTCAAAAATTTCGTATAAATCCTCAAGCTTCTGAAGCTCGCTTCTAAATTCCTTTTGCTTTTCCTGAAAATATTTCTCGGTTAATTCATCTGAGATGGCTGTCCTCATCAATAAGGACATGGTATCAAAAACCGATTGAACTTTTGTAAAGTAATTTTCTTTATACTTTGGCGGCAAAATCAGCAGATTAACAAAAAATGCAGAGGCTATGCCTATTAATATGATTAAGAATCGATTCCAGACAAATAAAAAGTCTTCATTGCCGGGAGCACTCATAATCGCCAGGACTGTTACTAAAGTCAGTGATATGGTCGCTTCCATTTTGAGCTTTAAGCTGATTAAAATGACTGAAATTACAACAACCCCAGTCACAATCGGATTACTGCCGAAAAAGAAAATAGCAAATAGAGCAAGCAAGGCTCCAAGTGTGTTCGCCTGGAGCTGATCAAGCACTTGCTTCCATGTCCGGTAAATGGATGGCTGAATAGTAAATATAGCTGCAACACCTGCAAAAACCGAAGGCTCAAGCTGAAAGACAGAGCAGATAAATAAGGCAAGTGTAACGGATAAACCGGTCTTTAAAACTCTGGGTCCTAGTATCAAAAGGGGGAGACACTCCGTTTCTTAAGAGATAAATCTTGTGTTTCATTTAGTTTATCAGATTTTTTAAATCGAAGAAAAAGATGGTGCTTTTTAATTTGGTGAATTAGATCAGCAAAATATCAATTCAAAAAACAGAAAATTAATCCTTGTAAACACATAGGAATTATGTATAATAAAATTACATTTGAATATTTCTAATAATCAGACTGATTGGATAACCAAAGGTCCTTAACATTTTGTTAGGGGCCTTTTTCGTTTCCAAAGGGGGAGGAATTGTTTTGAGAAAGTTAATTATTTTTGCTTTCATCGGTTTTTTGGCTCAGCTTATTGATGGCTCTTTGGGAATGGCATACGGAGTGACATCAACAACGATGCTGCTGACATTCGGCATTGCCCCGGCAGTCGCTTCTGCTTCTGTTCATTTGGCAGAAGTCGTTACGACTGCGGCATCAGGAGCATCTCATATTAAATTTGGGAATGTCGATAAGCAGGCAGTGTACAAATTAATTATTCCGGGATCGATTGGAGCATTTGCAGGGGCTTGTTTTCTCAGCAACTTGCCTGGTGATCTGGCTAAGCCATTTATAGCTATATTTCTTTTAGTATTAGGTCTGTATGTTCTGCTTCGTTTTTTGTTTCATCATGAAGCACAGCAGCAAAGTGAATCCATCCCTCTAACCCGGAAAAAATCCATCCCGCTTGGATTAATTGCAGGCTTTGCAGATGCAACTGGCGGAGGAGGCTGGGGACCGATTGCAACTCCGGTGCTTCTGTCTCAGAAAGGAACATCTGCACGAAAGGTTGTGGGCACTGTTGATACGAGTGAGTTTGCGATTGCTGTATCTGCGACACTTGGATTTTTCATTTCACTCGGATGGGAACAGGTAAACTGGTATTGGGTTGCGGCACTCATGATAGGAGGAATTGTGGCAGCTCCGATTGCAGCATGGCTCGTCAAAAAACTCCCGGCCTATCTGCTTGGTGTCCTTGTTGGAGGATTTATTGTTCTGACAAATTCAAGAACTCTGCTTACGACTTGGGCTGTTGACACTTCTGCAGTGCCATTTATATATGGCTTCATTTTAATTGGATGGGCACTTGCGGTTGGGTATGCTGTGAGGAGGAACCGGGTAAAGGCGGAGGAAGCGATCAGTGTTTAGAAAAATGAGAAACCCCTTGATCAAAAGTCAAGGGGTTTCTCATTTTATAGTCAACAAAAAACGCCTCCCCGCTTAAGGAAAACGTCTAAGAAAGGAATTGTACAAATGAAGCGACCAGCAAAGAGCCAGCAATTCCAAAAATAAGGTCTTGTTTCGTCATATCCATCTTCTTTAATAATTTACCCATGATTGATTACCCCTTTATGCCTTTTATACATAAGACGATTTTCATTTTTGAATTGTTTCAATGTAAATAATATAAATGAGGTGCGTTTCTTCTTCTATAAACTATAGAAAGACAGAAACGATACTTTTATATTCCCGCAGAAATAGAAAACCAAACTGGGCTAATCTATCGAAACCATTATAGTAGGAAGGTGAAAAATTAACTAGAATATAAGAAATTTTTAAAGGAAAACAAGGAATAAAGTGGGAATTTTCAGTTTTTTAGTAAGGTTATTGTTATAGCACTGTTACAATTGTAATAGATTTATTATCTCGCTGTTTTTTACAAGCCTTCTTTTTGTGATAACATGGGAACCATCGTAATTGCTGAAGGAGGAAAAAATATGAAAAAAACTATCTTTTCATTAGCGGCTGTAGCCGCACTAACAACTACAGCAGGATTTAGCGCACAGGCAGAAGAGGTCGTAGTAGATAAAGGAGACACTCTTTGGAGCCTATCTCAAGAACACAAGGTTTCAGTAGATGATATTAAAAACTGGAACAACTTAACATCAGACATAATTATTGCAGACAATACATTAAAAATATCAGATGAAGAAGTATATACAGTTGTTTCAGGCGATACGCTTTGGAGCATTGCAGAGAAATTTGACGCAAGTGTAGGGCATATTTCTGAGAAAAATGGGTTATCAGGAGATATTATTCATCCTGGTCAAGAGCTTGTGATCTACAGTGACGCTGACAATGCACCAGAACCAGCGCCTGCTCCGGCACCAGAACCAAAGCCGGAAGCTAAATCTGAGCCAAAACCAGAACCGAAGGATCAAAACCCTTCTGTGGATGAAGCTTCTGCAAGTGCAGTCTCAGAAAATGACGTAGAAGGTGTTGCGAAAGAAGTAACAGTTACTGCTACAGCTTACACTGCTTTTTGTGAAGGCTGCTCAGGAACAACTGCTACAGGTGTTGATTTAAGAGCAAACCCTGATAAGAAAGTAATCGCTGTAGATCCTAACGTGATTCCGCTTGGATCTAAGGTATATGTTGAAGGCTACGGCTATGCAACAGCAGAAGATACTGGCGGTGCTATTAAAGGAAACCGCATCGATGTCTTCATTCCAACACAAGATGCAGCAATAGCATTCGGTAAGAGAGAATTAAATGTGAAGGTTTTAAATTAATAGATTAGCAGATTAATAAAGTGCGGCAGATCTTCCAAAGGGAAATCTGCCGTATTTTTTATGGATTAATTTCAGAATAATAAAATAATGATTGAATATGAAGGATAAGATTTACTATAATAGAAAAAAGAAGTTTTTCCTTCATGCGAACAAAAAGGAGACAACATGAAATCAAAATCAATCTCACAAATCATTAAAGAAAACTATTCTTCTTTGTCGCAAGGACAGAAAAAAGCAGCTGAATTTCTTACTCTTCATAAGGATGAAGGGGCATTGCTTACTGCTTTTCAATTAGGGAAAAAAGCGGGTGTGAGTGAGACGACTGTCATTCGTCTGGCCTATGCATTAGGTTTTAAAGGCTATTCAAACATGCAGGAGGCCGTGCGCAGGGACTGGCTGGAAAAAAAACAGCCGGCAGAAGAAATTCCTTCACTATCACAAGAACAGCAGGAAAAGAACTTATTCAGCGGGATTATTGATAAAGAAGCATCTGTTTTAAAGCAATTATTAATGCAAATCGATGAGAATGAAATTTGGAAGGCGGTGGATCAATTAATCCAGTCAGACCGTATTTACATTGGCGGGTTTGGAAGTTCCTACGGAGCTGCCTGCTGGCTGCATTACACACTCAAGCAATATAGGGGAAATGTTGCGATTTCAAGTCCGGCAGGATTCTCCCTTGAAGAAATTCACGATCTGAATCAGCATTCTGCGGTGATCATTTTCTCTTTTCCAAGGTACCGAAAAGAAGCCCTTGAGCTTGCGAAATGCTCTCAAGCACAAGGGTCAAAGGTGATAGCCATTACAAATAGGCAGCTATCTCCTGTTGGCCAGCTTGCCGAAATCACGCTGACAACTGAGGAAAAGGCAGATTCGGGTCATCATTCCATAGCATCTGTCGTCAGTTTATTGGAAGTGATTATGGAAGGTGTTAAACATCGGGACCGCGACAGAATCAGCATTCGACAGCAAAAATTAGAACAGCTTTATACGGATCAGGGGTTATTTTTAGAGTGAAAACATACATTGGGGTGGGTCTAGATGAATGGAGTGCCGAAATTAAATGAAAAAGCAGAGTTCAAAACGTTTCCTGCAGGAGACATTTTAACATTCTTAATTCCTTCACTGATTGGAATCTTCTTATTTATATTGCCAATTATGACGGAAGACGGGATGACCATTCCGGTTGCTTTTTTAGCCGGACAGATTAACTCGTACATAGGTGATTTTATTCCAGCTATAACTGTTTTAATTATGGTTCTTTCCACAGCAGGATCACTTGCTGCTGCAGTTATGAAGCCGAAATTTATAACAGAAAGTTCTTATTTAAATACGCTGCTGAACGTCAGCCCATTTTGGCTGATGGCGAGAGTTCTCGGAACTGTTTTTGCGGTAATCACCTTCTATAAGATAGGATCTGAAATAATCTTTTCAGAGAATACAGGAGGTCTTTTAATCTATGATTTGATTCCGATTCTCTTTTCTACATTTTTATTAGCAGGACTGCTGCTGCCGCTTCTATTAAACTTTGGATTGCTGGAGTTTTTTGGAGCTCTGTTTTTAAAAATCATGAGACCTGTGTTTACGCTCCCTGGCCGAGCTTCACTTGACTGCCTGGCTTCATGGGTAGGGGATGCGACAATTGGGGTTTTATTAACAACAAAGCAATATGAGGAAGGGTATTATACGAAGCGTGAAGCCGTAGTTATTGCGACAACTTTTTCTGTTGTTTCCATCACGTTTACAATCGTTGTTATTAACTATTTGAAATTAGAACAGTATTTTCTGCATTATTATGGAACGATTGTTGTTGCGGGACTTGCTGCCGCTCTCATCATGCCGCGCATACCGCCGCTTTCAAGAAAAGCAGATACTGGCTATGAAAAAACGGATCTTAAAGAAGAAACTGAAATGCTTCCTGACATTTCCATCTTCAAATGGGGATTTCAGCAAGCTGTATCTAAAGCAAAAAAGAATGAAGGACCTCGTGCTGTATTAAAAGAGGGGGTTCAGAATGTCGCGGATATGTGGTTTGGGGTTTTGCCGATCGTCATGGCTATTGGTACGGTGGCGCTGGTTATTGCAGAATTCACTCCATTTTTTACTTATTTGGGAAAACCTTTTGAGCCGATTCTTACTTTAATGCAAGTGCCAGAAGCGGATAAAGCAGCTCAAACCATGGTGGTCGGATTTGCGGATATGTTTTTGCCGGCAGTAATCGGCAGCGGGATTGAAAGCGAAATGACACGATTTATTATTGCCTGTGTATCTGTTACACAGCTTATTTACATGTCTGAAGTAGGCGGTTTACTGCTTGGTTCAAAGCTTCCGGTCACTATTTTTGATCTGATTTTGATTTTCTTAATCCGAACGTTAATTACACTGCCTATTATAGTAGTATTCGCTCATATGATTTTTTGATAGGAGGCAAGACACGATGAACTTTGCAGACGAACATAAGGAAGAAATTCTAAAAACTTACAAGGAGCTGCATCAGCTTGCCGAGCCCAGCTGGGAGGAAGAAAAAACCTCCCAGTATATAAAAGAAAAACTAGTGAATGCAGGCTTAAATGTCCAAACCTATGAAGGGCATTTCGGTTTTACCGCAGATCTTGAGGGTGAGAAGTCGGATATTATCGCTCTCAGGGCAGATATGGATGCCCTGGTTCAGGAAGTGGACGGCGAGATTAAGCCTAACCACTCATGCGGCCACGATGCACACAGCACAATGGTTCTGTTTACTGCACTGGCTCTTTCAAAACATAAGCCGAAGCATACGGTCCGCTTTATCTTTCAGCCGGCAGAAGAAAAGGCGGCGGGCGCACTTAAAATGATAGAGGACAACGTACTTCAGAATGTAAAATTTCTTGGCGGCATCCATGTGCGCCCAGTGATGGAAATTCCGTATGGAAAAGCCGCACCCGTTATTCTGCATAATTCAACTGCAAGTATAAAAGGAGTTATAAAAGGGGTGCCTGCTCACGCCGCAAGACCAGAACTAGGAAATAATCCGCTTGAAGCCGCAGCCCTGTTAATCGGGGCGATACGCCAAATTCGCTTGAATGCAGCTGATCATTATTCGATTAAAATAACGGAACTGCATGGGGGAGAAGCCTCCAATTCCATCCCTGAGAACGCTCGCTTTACCCTTGATTTGAGAGCAGAATCGAATGACACCATGGAAATGCTTCTAAAGAAAGCGGAGCATACGATTTCAACGACCGGAGAGTTAACCGAAACAGAAATCACTTCAAAGGCAGAGGAATATTCACCGGCAGCGGTAAAGAATTCTTCTGCGATTGAGATTGCACGAAAAGCGATCACCTCCATTCTTGGCGAAGAGAATGCTGTAGAGGCATGTGTATCTCCCGGGGCAGAGGATTTTCATTTTTACACCGCAGTAAATCCGGGAATTGCAGCGACAATGATCGGACTCGGCTGCGGATTAAAGCCAGGTTTGCATCACCCAAAGATGCAGTTTAATCAAGAAGCTTTAATTTATGGCACAAAGATTTTAACACAAATGGTGCTGGAGGCAGATCAGCAGCCATGGTAAACATGGAGGAGAAGTTTTTTGAAAAAAGAAGTGCAGGAATCAATGATTATCCGCAATCTTCAATCGATTAATGAATTGGAAGAAGTCAAGCGCCTTGAAGCAATGATCTGGAGTATGGAGGATGCTGTGCCTGTGAATCAAAGTGTAGCTGCAGTGAAAAACGGCGGCTTTATTCTGGGGGCATTTTTTAAAACGGAGCTCATTGGCTTTCAATACAGCTTTCCGGGGTATGACGGGAAAAAAGTGTATCTCGTTTCCCACAGCTTAGGCATCCATCCGGATTACCGCAAATTTGGAATCGGAGAAAAACTGAAAATCGCTCAAAAAGAAACAGCACTGGAGATGGGATATGACCTGATCACCTGGACTTATGATCCGCTGGAAACCATCAACGGAAATCTAAACTTACATAAGCTTGGAGCTATTGCCACGGAATATATTCCTAATGTTTACGGGGAAATGGCAGATAATTTGAATGCCGGGATATCGACAGATCGTTTTTTGGTTGAATGGCATTTGAATGAGCCAACTAGTGAATACGCGAAACAAGCAAATATTCCATATGCTCTTTATACATGTGAGAAAAACGATTTTCCTTTTCCGGAGAAAACAGACCTGACACTGAATAGTCCGCATATTTTCGTCCCAGTGCCTGGACAATTTCAGGAAATCAAAAAGGCAGATTTCAAGATTGCTAAACAATGGAGAGAGAAAACAAGCGAAGTGTTTTCCCATTATTTGAGTCAGGGCTTTGCAGTCTCCGATTTAGTGAGAGACAATCAGCACATTGGGCAGTACCTATACCTCTTAGTGAAAGGGGAAAGATGAAATGGAGATTAAAAGCATTATCCTCAGACAAATTAAAATGGATCTGCTGCATCCCTTTACAACAAGTGTCGGAACTGAAGAAGATAAGGATATTATTTTAGTGGAAGTGAAATCGAAATCTGGCTTATCAGGCTTTGGAGAATCTGTTTCGATTACACAGCCAATTTATAATGAAGAAACAGTCAAAACAAACTGGCATATGATGAGCGATCATTTGATTCCCCTTCTTTATCAGGAGCCAGTCAGTCATCCTGATGAGGTGTCAGAGCGATATAAGAAAATTCGAGGAAACTATAACGCCAAAGCGGCGATTGAAATGGCTGTATGGGATCTCTATGCAAAAGAGAAAAACATGCCTTTAGCAAAGGTGCTCGGCGGTGTAAAAGATAAAATTGAGGTTGGAGTAAGTGTTGGTATTCAGCAATCTCAGGGGAAAATGCTAAAACAAATTGAAGGTTACTTAAAAGACGGCTATAAGCGGATTAAAGTGAAAATTATGCCGGGCTGGGATGTAGAAATCATCAAATTAATCCGTCAGGAATTTCCGCATATTCAGCTGATGGCCGATGCAAACTGCGCTTATACGCTGAACGATATAGACCATCTCAAAGCACTCGACGAATTCGGGTTAACGATGATCGAACAGCCGCTTGATCATAATGACATCGTTGACCATGCGAGACTTCAGGCCGAGCTCAAAACGCCTATTTGTCTGGATGAAAGCATACATAGTGCAGAAGATGCCAGAAAAGCGATTGAGCTTGGAAGCTGCAGGATTATCAATCTTAAAATAGGACGTGTCGGCGGACTCACAGAATCCCTGAAAATTCATGACTTATGTGAGAGTCACAACATTCCGATGTGGTGCGGCGGAATGCTGGAAGCGGGAATCGGAAGGGCTCATAATATTGCCATAACGTCCCTGAGCAATTTTATTCTGCCTGGAGATACAGCCCCTTCCTCACATTATTGGAAGAAGGATATTATCACACCGGAAGTGGAAATGAAAGATGGGTACATTTATGTTCCTGATAGTCCGGGTATCGGGTATGAACCGGACATGGAAAAAATCGAGAACATTACTTCATACAGCCGTTTTTATCATTATTAATTAAGGCATCACAAGATAAGCAAGAGAGGGAAGCCTTTCTTGTTTTTTATGTTTCTCAAAATCAAAAACCAATATTTATCCCGCTCATCTCTTCTTTTCAAGTATAATGATGATTCATGCGTTAAATACTTGAAAAAACATAAGAAAAAATGAGGTTGCTAAATGAGTCATAAAAGCTTTAATAACTATAAATTAAGTTCGGAAATTGTGAGCGCGCTGGATAGCTTGAATTATACGGAGCCTACAGAAGTTCAGGATAAAGTGATTCCTGTGGCTTTAGAAAAGAAGGATCTTGTCGTAAAATCACAAACAGGAAGCGGAAAGACGGCCTCGTTTGGCATCCCGCTCTGTGAGATGGCCGAGTGGGAGGAAAATAAGCCTCAAGCGTTAATTCTGACACCAACAAGGGAACTCGCTGCACAGGTAAAAGAGGATATCACGAACATCGGCAGGTTCAAACGGATAAAAGCGGCCGCCGTGTACGGTAAACAGCCATTTGACAGACAAAAACTAGAACTGAAGCAGAAAACTCATGTGGTTGTCGGAACACCTGGAAGAGTACTTGATCATATCGAAAAAGGAACCCTAGCTTTAGAAAAGCTGCAATATCTGATTATTGATGAAGCGGATGAAATGCTGAATATGGGGTTCATCGACCAGGTAGAAGCGATTATAGAAGAGCTGCCGACGGACAGAGTCACGATGCTCTTTTCAGCTACTCTGCCAAAGGATGTAGAAAATCTCTGTCATAAATATATGAAAAAACCAGTGGAAATTGAGATAAAAGCAGCTGGGCTGACGACTGCATCAATTGAGCATTCATTAGTTGTGGTAAGAGAAGAGGAGAAGTTTTCGCTTCTTAAAGCTGTTACAGTAGTAGAAAACCCTGACAGCTGCATCATCTTCTGCAGAACACAAGAGCAGGTTGATACTGTATTTAAGCAATTAGACCGCGCAAATTATCCTTGTGACAAAATTCATGGCGGTCTTTATCAGGAAGATCGTTTTGCTGTCATGAATGATTTCAAAAAAGGGAAATTCCGTTATTTAGTTGCGACCGATGTAGCTGCCAGAGGAATCGACATTGATAATATTACACATGTCATTAACTATGACCTGCCGCTTGAGAAAGAAAGCTATGTTCACAGGACTGGCAGAACAGGGCGGGCAGGAAAGACAGGAAAAGCGATAACTTTTGTTACACCTTACGAAGAAAAATTCCTGTCTGAAATAGAAGAATATATCGGTTTTGAAATTCCTAGAACACTGGCGCCAACAAGAGAGGATATTACTGAAGCAAAAGGTGCATTCGAAGCAAAAATAACTTCTCGTCCTGAAATTAAAAAAGATAAAAGTGCCCAGCTGAACAAAGGCATTATGAAGCTCTACTTCAACGGAGGCAAGAAAAAGAAAATACGCGCAGTCGATTTTGTCGGAACAATCGCCAAGATTCCCGGAATGACAGCAGGTGATATTGGAATCATCACCATACAGGATAACGTTTCATATGTAGAGATTTTGAATGGAAAAGGTCCAATCGTTTTGAAGGCAATGAGAAATACAACGATTAAAGGCAAGCTTCTGAAAGTTCACGAAGCGAATAAATAATAGCATAATAATAGCGAAAGTCCTGTTTTTAGAGGTCTTTCGCTTTTTTATATAGCTCATTAAATAAAAAAGCACTAATCTTTTTTATCGGCTATTTCACCTTCAAGAGAGGCTAATTCTTTCATCTTTGCTTCAATCTTTTTAGTTAATTCTGCAAGGTGCTCGTTCATTTCTGCCAATTTTTCCTTTGCAGTCATATATTGATTTTCAAACTTCTCTTTTTCGCTTATGATACCCATCAATTCATCATACTCTTTTTGCTTATCGCTGATTTTCTTTTGGATATCATCTAGTTCTGACTGGTTTTCAGCAATGACTATTTTTAGTTTGTCATAATTAAGTATTTCACCTGATAAATCAGCAGTTGCTGAATTTTTGCCGAATGAGAAAGAAAGAAATAATAACATAATGACAATACACGGAAAGAATAGCTTAACTGCGAATTTTTTCATCTTGTGAGTTGTTTTTGTGCCCGGAGATGACAATCGTTTCCCCTCCTATGAATAAAAATTGAATGAAATCTGTTTTTATAGAGGCGGTTATTTTGAAGTGCAGGATAAATTATCATATGCTGCTGTGGAAAAAACGCTTCAATAAAAACGGGTTTAAATGAGGTGATCATTTAAACCCGTGCTTATAATTTATTCATCATCACGAACCGTATCATCCACAATCGCAAACAGCTGGCGGTCAAACAAATCATCACTGCATAACAAATGGTCATCAGGAGTTTCTGTGATTTCTTTTAATTCTCCTTCATCACCTTTTGCATTAATGATCTCAAAAATCTGGTTCAGACCCTCTGAAGTTCGCTCGTCTTCTTGGTTTTCGATTCGTTCTCGCTTTTTCAAGACAATCAGCCTCCTTTTAAATGTATCATTCGCTCAAAAAGAAGAAATTACCCATCTGGACAATTGCATTTCTCTTTGAATACAGATATGGTTTGATAGGAAGAATATTTTAAAGCGCTAAAGGATGGGAATAGATTGGATAAACTTAGCCGAAAACCGGCATTTATATATACATTTGCATGTACAGAAGAGGAGCTGTCCCTTTGTCACTTGGAAATGCGTTCTTTTTTTGGCTTTCAGCCCGATGGATTCAGTCTGAAAAGTGAAGTTGGCATAGATCCAAGCAGAAGTCCTTTCATGAAAGAGAGACTCGAAGTCATCTATGAGGGAGACGAGCTTTCTGAGATTGTAAAGCAGGTTGAGCAGATTGATATCGGAACGGATACGTTTAAGATTATTTTTCTGAAAATCAATGATCTTGAAGATCACAAGCAAATCAGCTATCAGGAGCGCAGAAACATGGAGAGGCAGGTTGGCTGGCCATTCAAAGCAGAAGCAGATGTTAGGAATCCGGACCAGACGTTTGGCCTGACAACTCATGGCGGGCGCTGGTATTTCGGAAAGTACCGCAAAAGCGAACCGGTCTGGCTGCATCATTTAAAAAAACCGCGTGAATATTCCACTGCACTTAGCACTAGGGTTGCAAGAGCAGTTGCCAATATTGCTGTGCCAAATCCTGCTGGCATAAAAGCGATCGATCCGTGCTGCGGAATAGGAACCGTTTTAGTAGAAGCTTTATCCATGGGCATTAATATTGTGGGACGCGATATTAATCCTCTTGTGACAGACGGCTCCAGAGAAAATATCGCTCATTTTGGCTATGAATGTGACGTCAAAACAGCACCGATATCAGAAATCACAGGCAAGTATGATGTCGCCATTATTGATATGCCCTATAACCTATATACTCACGCTACACCTGATGAGCAGCTGTCTATCTTAATACATGCCCGCCGCATTGCGGATAAAACGGTGGTTGTGACAAGTGAAACGATGGATCACATGGTTGAAGAGGCAGGGTTTCGCATTGCAGACCGCTGTACAGTGAGAAAACAGATGTTCAGCAGACAGATTCTGGTTTGTGAATAAAGATATACAAATTGAGGATACTAACTCTTTGAACCATACATAGGAGGTATCAGCAATGAGTGACCAAATGGAGAGCTCCTTTGAGAACAAATGGATGCCGATGACATCTGTTGCAAGCGGACTGGAATTTGATGTCCTGCCGGGTGTCTACTGCTATACGAATCAAATCGTAAATGTTGTTTTCCTGAGAAGCGGAGACGACTGGTATTTAATTGATGCAGGAATGCCGCACTCGGCAGACACGATTAAATCAGCTTTTGAAGTGCATGCGGGGGTAGAAATGGCGCCTAAAGCAATCTTGCTGACACATGGGCACTTTGATCACGTCGGCGGCATCATTGAACTCGTTGAACAGTGGCAGGTGCCTGTCTACGCTCATGCACTGGAACTGCCGTATCTGACCGGTCAAAAAGATTATCCGGAACCGGATGGAAGTGTTGAAGGCGGATTGATTGCCAAGATGTCACGGCTTTTTCCGAATGATGCCATCAATTTAACTGATCATGTTCAAGCATTAGGAGAAAATGGACAGATTCCAGGACTGCCAGAATGGAAATGGATCCATACGCCTGGACACACGCCTGGCCATGTTTCTTTTTATCGTGAAGAAGACCGTACATTGATCGCAGGAGATGCCTTCGTCACAGTCAGACAGGATTCACTCTATAAAGTGTTCACTCAGAAGCAGGAACTTTCAGGTCCCCCAAGGTATTACACAACCGACTGGCATGCTGCCTGGAACTCAGTGAAAACATTGGAAGCTTTGAAGCCATCCACTGCCATTACTGGTCACGGACTGCCAATGTCAGGCGAAGAGCTGAGACACGGCCTTGCCGAATTAAGCAGGGATTTTGAAAAGCTTGCCATGCCTGATCATGGAAAATATCTTCAATAGGCAACAGCCGGCACACTATGCGCCGGCTGCTTTTTTATTTTTTAAAAGCAGGGTTATTTTACCTGAATATGGAATAGATACATAGTCTTACTTTGGATTAGGGAGAGAAGGATATGAAGAAAATAGTCATTGGCGGCTTGGGTGTCATATCAAGTGCTGTGCTGTTTGGATTAACACTTGTCGCAGCAGCAGTTTATTCACTCTATTTATCGGCTCCTGACATCGGAGGAGGATTTGACTCTCGTTTCGGTTTGTATAGTACAGCTCTAATAGAGATAGGCACAATCCCATTAATTATGAGCGCTTTGCTTTTTCTAGGGGCGGTATATTATGTAATTATTGGAATGCAGGAGCAGTGATTAATGAAAGGAAGGCGTTTCTTTTAAAAGAGGAAGCGCCTTTTCAAATCCATATTTTTGTTGAATTCATATAACAGGAAACGTTTTTTTAAATGATAAAATTCGGGATTAGTTATATTTAATCATCTTTAATTTTAACTAATGTCTATTATACCGTTGATAAAGCGAATGATATGAAATTTTTATTATTTAATATTCGTATTTTTATTGATTATCTATCATTATTTTGTTATGTTATCAAAGTAATTAATTTATATATTATTACTCGTATATCCTCAGTAATATGGTCTGAGTGTCTCTACCTGGTTCCCATTGAAAGAACTGGACTACGAGTTAAAGTATTAGGCTGTTCAGCTTTTTTAGCTTTGGCAAGAAGTGTCTATTTTGCTGGATTTTCCATACTTTAACTTAGAGGTCTAGAAGGTAGAAATCATTCTGCTTTTTCCAGACCTCTTTTTTTTGTCAGAACCACGAGCATTCAGATCATATTGAGACGGAAGCAGAAAAAGCGAGTTGGACTAAATAAGGAGGATTACATATTTAATTCTGCAGAAATACAATCAGATGAGCCACACTAAGGAGAGAGAATGAATGAAAATCAAACAGCTGAAAAAATATGCTTTAGCGATTATCACCATATATGTATTAACAGTTTTAGCTGGCTGCAGTTCTGCGTCCCAGTCTGAAGCTGCTAAAAAAGATGATCAAAGACCTATTCTTGTTCAAGGGCCAATGCCAATCGAAGCTGAAAATTTCGCAAAAAAGTTAGAAGATGTTAAAGAAGAAAAATCAGGGACATTTATATTTTACATAGGAAAACTGGACAAATATCCAGTTATCGTTGCAAAAACAGGCAAGGGTATGGAAAATACAGCAGCTGCTACGGCGGTGGCTATCGAAAGATACAATCCAATTGCAATAATTAATCAAGGGACTTCAGGCGGACATGATCCGAATTTAAACGTTTTTGATATTGTGCTTGGGAAAAGAACGGTAAACTTGGGCGCCTTAAAAACAGCAGATAAGGATGAAAATCAAGGAATTGATCCGACGATTTGGAAACCTATGGACTTAATGGCTTCTGAAGGAAGTGCAGGAGAAGATCCTAATGCTGAAAAGCCGCGTTTCTATGAGGGAGATAAAGATTTACTTACAGCTGCTAATGCTGTCAAAGATACATATACAAAAGGTAAAATTGTTGAAGGTACGATAGGCTCTGCAGACGTATGGAATAATGAAGTTGACCGCATAAAATGGTTTCATACTAAGTATGGTTCGTCTGTAGAAGAAATGGAAGGCGCATCTGCCGCACAAATTGCCAAAGCTTATGATGTAGCCTTCCTTGGTATCCGTGTACTATCTAATAATAAAGTAAACGGCGGTAAATATAACCCTGATACTGCTGCAGCAAATCAAGAGTATGTTTATGAAGTTGTTAAAAAGTATATATCTGATATCAAGAGTAAGTAAATTAGTTCAGACTTAAGTGAATATAGATCAAGAAAAGGACCATTCACTGGTCCTTTTCTTTGTAAATCGTTAATTCTCTTCAGACTCGCTGACCTTCTCAATCTTCTCTACAAACATCTGATAAACCCTGCGCTTTTCCTCCAGCTCTTTTATATAAAGCTTCAGCTCATTGAATTTTTCTTCGAATGGCTTTTGATAGGTTGTTTTGATATTGTTTATGATTTCATCATTTATAGTAGATTGAATCACTTGCTTTGTAATTCCGAATTTATAGGAATATAGCTGAAGCTCGCTTTTGACCTTGTCATATTCTGCGTCGATTTCATTCTTTTGTTTCAGCATGTCCTCTTTCCATTCATGCAGAGAATCTTTCACATATGATTCCATATTTCCCCTCCTCAGCAGCTTGATTGCCTATGTATCTCAATACACTATTTATCACCTATGACTATTTTGTGGGGGTAATTCGGGGATTATCGTCCTTCTTCCCTGCTTTTGCACCAGGCTTATAGGCTGAATAGAACAGGTTAGTCATATTCCTATTGATCTATTATTCCAGTAAAATTTTTCCGATTATAGGAGAAAAGGTCAATTCTATCTAATCCAGATTATGCTATCTTTAAATATGTAGAAAAAACAGAAAATTCTACATGTTCTTACAAATAGGAGGGGTAGTATTGGCAAAGTGGAGCAAGAAATTCGGAACATCACTTCTAGCAACGAGTCTGGTCGCAAGCTTATTCGCGCCAGCTGCATTTGCGAAAGAACCTGTACCAACAGACATTCAAACAGCGTTGTCAGCACCAATAGATCTAAACATTATCAATGAGGACCGCCTGGCAAATGCCTTGAAAAAACAAGGACTCATTCCACAAAAAGCAAGTGACAAGGAAGTCGCTTTCGCCGTGCAAAAATATATCGAGAAAAAGCAAGGCGAAAAACCGACAGTTGATCTCCATGAAGATAATCACGATGCAAAACTGGAAATCGACAAGAAATCAAAGGATTTCTTAACAAAGCAGAAAGAAAAGCTGACAAAGCAATTAAATAAAGGCCATGAAAAGCTTGCGAAAAGCAAAAAAGACGGCTTTGTGAATGTAAAACCAGCGCAGAAGGCTAAATACAATGGTGCTGTAAGAGAAGACAAGGTGCTTATTTTACTTGTTGAATTCGAAGACTTCAAACATAACAATATCGTTAAAGAAGAAGGCTACATGTATTCAAAAGATTTCAGCAAAGAGCATTATGAAAAAATGCTGTTCGGGGACAAGCCGTTTCAGCTGTTAGACGGGAAAAAAGTACCGACATTCAAGCAATATTATGAAGAGCAATCAGGCGGAAGCTATACAGTAGACGGCACTGTTTCGGAGTGGCTGACTGTTCCGGGCAAAGCAGCTGATTATGGAGACGACAATCCAGCAGGAGGCCATGACAACCTGGCGCCGCTTGGACCTCGTGATCTTGTAAAAGAAACGCTTAAAGCTGCAGCTGCATCTGGAATGGACTTAGCTGAATATGACGAGTTCGATTTATATGATTTAGATGGAGACGGCAATCAAAACGAGCCTGACGGACTTGTTGACCATCTTATGATTGTACATGCAGGAACTGGACAAGAAGCTGGCGGCGGCAAATTGGGCAATAATGCAATCTGGTCTCACCGCTGGACATTGGACGGGGTATATAAAGTTGAAGGTACAAAAGCAGAAGTACCTTACTGGGGCGGAGCAATGGCTGCTTATGACTATACAATCCAGCCTGAAGATGGTGCAGTCGGCGTATTCGCACATGAATTCGGACATGATTTAGGTCTTCCTGATGAATATGACACGCAGTACAGCGGAAACGGCGAGCCTGTTGCTTCATGGTCAATCATGAGCGGAGGCAGCTGGAATGGCCAAACAGCGGGAACAGAACCGACAAGCTTCTCCCCGCAAAACAAAGAATTTTTCCAAACAATTATGGGCGGAAACTGGGCCAACATCCAGGAAATTGATTATAAAGATGTGTCAGCTGAAGGAACAGCGACATTCCTCGATCAAAGTGTCACTAAATCAAACAATCCGGGAATCGTGAAAGTAAACCTTCCTGAAAAACAAGTGAAAAGTACAATTCAGCCTGAATTTGGCGAAAAATACTATCACAGTACAAAAGGCGATGACCTTCACACTGTGATGGAAACACCTGAATTTGATTTAACAGGAAAAACAAGTGCAGCATTCACTTACAAAGCAAACTATGACATTGAGTACGGCTGTGCATGTGACTACTTGACTGTAAGTGCAGAAACAGCGGAAGGCACTAAAGTTCTTGAAGTCTTAGGCGGCGATGTTTCTGACGGCGACGCAACTAAAGGAAAAACTAATGGAGCATGGATCGACAAATCCTATGACCTCAGCGAATTTGCCGGCAAAAAAGTAAAACTGGTATTTGAATACTCAACAGACGGCGGCCTTGCACCTGAAGGTTTTGCTTTAGACAATGCAGTTCTTACTGCTGATGGCGAACAAGTATTCAGCGACGATGCAGAAGGCACACCTAAATTTACATTAGACGGCTTCAAAGCATTTAACGGAACATTTTTTGCTAAACACCATTACTACCTGGAGTGGAGAAACTATGCTGGATCTGACAAAGCTTTAGCTTTCTCCCGCGGACCTAAATACAATACAGGCATGCTCGTCTGGTATGCAGATGACAGCTACTCAGACAACTGGGTTGGCGTGCATCCTGGTGAAGGGTTCCTTGGAGTCGTTGACTCTCATCCTCAGCCATTATACGGATTGCTTGACGGCAAACAGACTACAATACAATCAACACGCTATCAAATCGCGGATGCAGCATTCTCATATGACAAATCTGCCTCATGGTACGTAGACAGCCCGACACGCGGCGAATACAGCTACAACGGCTTAAAAGGAGTCACATTCTTCGATGACTCAAGATCATACATGAACGAAGTTATTCCAGACGCTGGACGCAATGTTCCTAACTACGGTCTGAAATTCCAGGTTGTAGGCGAAGCGAAGGATAACTCTGCAGGAGCCGTTTGGATCCGCAAATAAGAATAATGAGTGAAAGGCAGCGTTTTTCGAACGCTGCCTTTTTCATATATGCATAGATTTCTTTTTAATAGGAAAAAAGAAGGGAATGAATTGTCATATTAAGGTGTAATTTGTATTGAATATTCAGAAATTTAAACCTATACCTGCACGGCTGCTGGCGCAAACATGATTTTAATTGGAGCAGCGGGAGTGCTGATCCACCGCAGTAAAGCGGGTGCAAATTAACTTATCATTTATAGTATGTAGACTCTATTCATAAATTTTGTTGTTTTAAGACTACATGTTAAAAATCTTGAGTGGATTGCAGCGGAAGGAACTTGATTCCTGCGGGAATTAGAGGGAAGTTGGAGACCCCGCAGGCATGCCGAGGAGGCTCCAACCCTCCCCGCGGAAAGCAAGTTCCTGGAGCGGAAAGGAACGGACAACATTTATTGCGTAAACAGACTTTCTGGACAGCCTCATTTCTTATTTTTTTATTCTGACGTTTACCAAATTTATTATTAATAAAAAGACAAACCAGTAAACTCAAGTTTGTATTATACTGTAAGAAAATAGAACTAACAGAAACTTTTGAAAAGTTACCGGGAGGCTTCATGTTTTATTCTCTTAGAAATCGGCTGTTCATCATTTTTACGATTCTCCTGACCGTTCCATTCCTTGTTTTATCACTTCTCATACCGGCTTGGTTTACATCCGTAATTGAAGAGCAGACGAAGGATTCAACAGTCGAAATGATGGAGCAATACTCCATCTATATTAACTCGGTCACCTCGCAGGCAGAGGATTTAGGGAAGCAGGTCCTGGTCAATCAGGCAACTCAGGAATGGCTGCATGCAGAAAGTGATCCGGCTGTCCAATCTGCTGAACGGCTGCTGATTAAAAATCATCTGAAGATGCAGCTTTCTTCCATGATGATCAATAATTCAAATGGCATGGACATTTCTGTTTTTCTAAACGATGGTACAGGAACCTGGGGAGATAATCCGCTCCTTGCTGAAACGGATTGGTTCAAGAAATTTTCAAGGGGAGAAAAACGCTGGGTAAGCCATCACCGAGACCCGTATCAGCTGCATCAGCTGATGAGGGAAACAGAGGTTAACAGTTATTTAATCCCTCTCTTTGATATGCAGATGCTTGATTTATCCGGAATCATCAAAGTCAGTTTTCCTTCATCGCTGCTTGAAACGGCATTGGGCAAAATTAAACTCGGTGAAAACGGACGGGTATATTTGCTGGATGAATACGGAGAGAACGTTTTATTTGGCAGGATTGAGACCCCGGCTCCCGTTTTAAATAACAGTCTCGGAAAAATTCAGCGAATGAAGCAGTTTAATGGATTAATAGAAACAGCGTACAACGATGAAGACTATCTTGTTTTTTTTCAAAAGCTGAAGATAGGCAATTGGACGCTGGTGAGCGAAATTACGAAGTCTGAGCTGTTTGCGAAAATTGACAGGCTGCAGCAAAAATTATTGATTTTCAGCGGAGTGATCTTTCTGCTGACGATCCTTGCCTCTTATGTCCTTTCTTCAAATATTGTCCGGCCGCTTGGAAAGCTCACAAATGCGATGAAATTTGTTGAAAAAGGAGACCTTGAAGGAGCAAGGACATTTATGCCGACGATTAAATCCTATAATCATGAGGTCGGGTATGCGATCAAGGTTTTTGATCATACGATCAGAAAGCTGAATGAATTGATTAAAACAGAATATAAGGCGAATCTCCGAAGAAAAGATGCTGAATATAAAGCACTGCTTCTGCAGATCAATCCTCACTTTTTGAACAATACTCTTGAGGTGATCGGCAGTCTTGCGCTGCAGAATAAACAGAAGGAAGTTTTGGATGTAAGCATCTATCTTGGAAGAATGATGAGATACTCATTAAACACCAAAACAGACATTGTCAGGTTACGGGAAGAGCTTGCCTATATCCGGGATTTTATTGAAATAGTGAAGCTGAGGTACGATGGTGCTATTACGTTTAGAATTGAGGAGGAACCAGCATCTGCTTCCTTTCCTATCTGCAAATTTATTATCCAGCCGCTTGTTGAAAATGCGGTGAAATATAGTTTGGCGGAAAAAACATCTGCAGAGATTCTGATTCGGACAGAATGGAGAGAAAACAAGTTAACCATATTGATACAAGACGATGGCATAGGCATGTCCCAGAAGTTGATTTCACAGCTTTTGGCCGAAGAAAAAGAATATGAAACGATGGGTGTATTGGACAGCAGCGGAAGCAGTATTGGCCTAAGAAATGTGATTGGCAGGCTGAAGCTCTTTTACGGCAGCCGTTTTTCAATCGAAATCTATTCAGAAGAGGGAGCCGGGACAAGCATTGCATTATGTATAAAGGGAAATGAGGGGGATATACATGATGAAGGTCATTATAGCGGACGATGAAATTCAAGTCCGCAGAGGGCTGAAAATGAAAGCAGATTGGGAAGAAGAGGGATTCCAAATTGCAGGAGAAGCATCAAACGGAAAGGAAGCGCTCCAATTAGTGGAGGAAACAAGGGCAGACCTGGTGATAACGGACGTACGGATGCCTGTCATGGACGGGATTGAATTTGCGGGGAGGTGCCACAGGGAATATCCTCATGTAAAAGTCATTGTGTTATCGGGATACTCAGATTTTGACTATGTACGATCTTCTCTTATTGAAGGTGTGAAAGATTACTTGCTTAAGCCTGTTGCTCCAAATGAGCTGGCAGAGGCTTTGAGAAGAGTGAAGGATGAAATTATCCTTGAAAAAAAGAAGCAGGTGGAATCAGAAAAAGTGTCCAGGCTTGTTCACACACAGCTGGAAGAAATGAAAGAGCAATATGTGCTGCAGCTGGTAAAGGAAGAATGGTCTGAACCATTTGCGGCAGAAAGACTCCAGCACCTCAATCTGGGCTTTCTTGCGGAGGAAGAAAAACATGTTCAATTCTTCACTGTTGAACTTAGGGCGTCAGCTCAATATTCAGTAAAAGAGCTCTGGCTGCCGTTTAGGATGCTCTGCAAAGAAATGGCCGATCAGTATGAAGGAACTTGTACCTTTTATGATGCGGGCTATGCAAACATGCTTCATTTTCTTCACTGTAAAGATAAAAAGGAGCCTTTAGAAACGTCGAGTATGGTGAAAAAGGTGCAAACTTATGTTAGAAAGTATCTTCAAGCTGAGACAGTGATTGGAATGGGCAAACCGTTAAGTGTGACGGAGTTAAAAACAGGCTATATTTCTTCCTTGCTCGCGTGGAGTCAGAGTGATCCTTGCGCAAAATCACAAATAATTGATGGAACGCTTCATAAGGAGGTTTTCGAACTCTCGCCTGATCAGGAGAAAAAAGCAGCAAACATGATTGAAAACGGCAATTTACAGGAATGCAGCAAGCTGATATTCGATTTTTTGAATGAAGCAAAAATCAAGTCTATGCTGTCTTTCTCGTTTGCAGCCAATCGGCTTCTCTTGCTGCTTGAATCGCTTGCTGCGAAATATGATATGGACAGAACGGAAATTAATCAAACGATGTGGACATGCCAGCAGAGTATCGGGGAATTGACTGCCCATGAAAAAGTCATTGAACAAGTAACGGCATTTGCTCACAGAATCATCCTTCTTGTAAGCAAGTCTCGTTCTTCGCCCAATGGTTTAGCCATTGTTGAAAATGTCCGCCGCTACTTGGACCTGAATTTTGCAAATGAAGTGACGCTGACCTCTTTGGCTGAGCAATTTCATATTAACAGTGCCTACTTATCTGAACTTTTTAAGCTCCATATCGGTCAGAACTTCAGTGATTATTTAGTGGAAGTACGGATGAAGCATGCATGCGAATTGTTAAAAGACAGACAGCTGAAAGTGATTGATATTGCATACTTAACAGGCTTTTCCAATTCCGGCTACTTCAGCACCGTCTTTAAAAAACAGGTTGGACAAACACCAGCAGAATACCGGAAGTCTGCTTTGAACTTGGATGAAATGGCAGGCAGGGAAAGATGATGAAAAAAAGAGTAATCATTTTTATACTAATCCTTTTGCTGTTCCTTGCAGCAGGATATTATGCCTTTTCATCATTAAGCTTGTTTTCAGGTGAGGAAAAAAACAATCAGCTGCCCGCTGAGAAATCAGAGAACATTGAACTTACTTTCTGGAGAAATTATGGCACCAAGCTTGAAAATGAAGCTTATAAAGAACTGATTTCGGCCTTTGAATCCTCCCATCCAGGCATCAGCATTAACATGAATGCCATCCCTTATGGGGATTATGAATTAAGACTGAGAACGGAAATAGCGGCAGGAAGCCCGCCTGATATTATGTCCATCGACAGTCCTAACCTGGCACTCTATGCCAATTCCGGTGCGCTATTGTCAATTGACAAGGAAATGAAAGAAGAAGGGCAAATCGAGGATATTCCTTTTTCAACACTTGAAGGCATGAAATTTAAAGATGAAATCTATCTGTCTCCCATTGCAGAATCCGGTGTGGCCTTATTTTATAACATTGATCTGTTTAAAAAAGCGGGACTGCCGCTTCCGTCCCAGGACCCGGCTGATCCGATGACATGGGGCGAAGTGGTGGAACTTGCAAAGAAAATCAATGATCCCGGGAATGAAATCTACGGAATTGATCCTGGTCAGGGATTCAGCGACGGGGAATCTCCAGCATACTTTAAAACGCCATTATTATGGCAATTCGGTGCTGATGTTCTCAGTCCTGATGGAGCCACTGCCACGGGTTATCTTAATTCAAAACATGCGGTAGAAGCCCTGCAATTTTATCAGGATCTCTATCACCGCTACAAAGTGGCGACTGTAGAGATGCCTCCAGATCCATTTGTAACAGGACACCTGGGCATGTCTGTCCTGGGATCATGGATGCTTGAGGAAATCGAACGGAACTATCCAGATTTCAAACTTGGTGAGGACTTTGGAATAGCTCCTTTGCCGAAAGGAGACCATCAAGTTACTCCAAATGGCGGCTGGGCACTCGGCATCTCAGCAAAATCAAAGCATCCGGAAGAGGCGTGGGCGTTTATCAAGTATATGACGAGCTTTGAAGGTTCAAAAAAATATGTCGACATAACCGGCGACATGCCAGCGAGATTTTCCGTCTCAAAAGCATTTCCTGAGCTGACCGCCTATCCGAAAAATATCTTTGTGCAGCAGGCATTAAAGTACTCAAAAAACAGGCCCGTTTCACCGGCATACCCGGTCATAAGCGATGCTCTTAAGGAATTATTTGAAGACATCGGCATAGGGGGAAAAGATGTAAAAGCATCTGCTGATAAGGCTGTGGCTAAAATTAATGGCGGTTTAGAAGATATTGATGTAAAGGAATGAAGGGTGTTGCTGCACAAAACATTCTATTTTACACGGATGATGCATTTTTGAAGGAATTTAAAATGAATAACACATGGAATAACCAGCCTGCCAAATAAATGGGACTGGTTATTCGCCTATTGGATTCGTTATTCGTTAAGAGGATTTGTTTTTTCTTCTTAAGTTTAAGAGAATTATTCACAAAATTGTCACTTATGAAAGGATATCCCTTTTCGCTATAATGGCGAAGTACTTAAAAGAAGGGATGAAGTAATTTGCCAACAACGAAGAGAGAAAGTTTTTATTTTGGACTGATCATGTGCGCGGGGATGGTCATAGTCATGACGTTTTATAATTTAATGATTAATGGTTTGATAGGAATGGTACCCATTCAAGGTATCCTTCTTCAACTTATGCTGGGTTTTATTATTGCTTTCGTATTGGAGCTATTTATTGTCGGTCCAGCGGCTCAGAAACTTGCTTTTTCTTTGCCATATGACAAATCTAAAAAAATCTTATTCATTCTATCTATTTCATTTTTTATGATAGTTGGCATGGTTTCTTTTATGTCTCTTTATGGATTAGGGACTGCCTATTTTTACAGCAGCCTGGGTGAAAAATCATTAGTTGAAAGCTACTTATCCATCGTGTTTAAAAATTTCGTATTTGCTTTCCCACTGCAGCTCATCATCATGGGACCTTTAGTTCGTTATCTATTTGCTAAGTTTTATAAAGATCAAAGAATGGTGGAATCCAGAAGTATAAGTTAGGGCTCTGCAGCCAATAAGTGCATTTCTTCAAGAAGGAGAAATGCACTTTCTTTTTGAATTGGGGATTATAAATTACATTCTGTTTAGGAAAAACTGGTGTTATTTAAGGAAGGAAAAAGTCTATAGTTGTTGAATAAAAAATATTGAAGAAGATAAGCGGCCCATAATTCTGTTATAAAAATAAAAGGAGTGGATAGGGATGATTAAGAAACTTGGACAGGTCATGGTGTATGTAAAGAACCAGGATGAGGCAGTAAAATTTTGGACAGAAAATGCAGGATTCACAGTTATTTCTGAAGAGGAAAACGGTCAAGGAATGAGATGGATTGAAATAGCCCCTTCAAGTGAGGCTGAAACAAGTATTATTCTTCATGATAAAGAACTCATCTCTAAAATGCAGCCAGATCTAAATCTCGGGACACCTTCCTTAATGTTTTTCACAGACAATCTCGATCAATTACACAGCCGCCTGTTAAATAAAGAAGTCACCGTCGGAGAAATTGTAGAAATGCCTTCTGGGAGAGTTTTTAACTTTGCCGATAGTGAAAAGAACTATTTTGCAGTCATGGAGAAAAGTGAGTAAAAAACAACTCAATACGTTTGGTCGATTCCAATTGGGATCGGCTTTTTAATTTACCGTAGGGTTTTACTCACCAGGAATCTACCCTCTTCAACTAAAGTGTTAACACTAAGTTAAAGCTCTTCTTGCAGATAGAGATTGTGAAGTAATGAAAATAAAGTAACGGGCAGATTTGTTGAACAAGAAAAATATAAAGTATTCTATATTGAATACCAAGGGTTAATATTAAAATTCCTAATACATAAAAAACATATTTCACTTTATTCGACCTCTTTATCAATATTTTTTATTGCAAATGCAACAAATTTAGGTTAAATTTAATGTATGTCATTTTTATTGCATTTGCAACAAAAATATATACTAAGGAGTTAATTATGAAGGGAATTCTTCGTGAAATTGGAATGATCGCAAGGGCATTAGATTCTATAAGTAATATAGAATTTAAAGAATATGACCTTACTAAAGGACAGTATTTGTACCTTGTGCGAATATGTGAAAACGCAGGAATCATTCAAGAAAAGTTAGCTGAGATGATAAAAGTAGACCGAACAACAGCTGCTCGTGCTATAAAAAAACTTGAAATAAATGGATTTATTGAAAAGAAAGACGATCAACATAACAAAAAAATAAAAAAGCTCTTTCCAACAGAGAAAGGGAAAAATGTTTATCCTTTTATAAAAAGAGAAAATGATTATTCCAATATCGTTGCATTAGAGGGATTTTCCGAAAGAGAAGTAGAAACCATTTACAATCTTCTTCAAAGAGTAAGAAAAAATATAGAAAAAGACTGGGAATTTGTAAAAAAGGGAAACAAGAGAAATTATTGATAATATATAAAGGAGCAACATAAATGACTATAAATATAAAAAAGTGTACCCTTGAAGATTCACGCGAACTTCAAGAAATTAGTTATGAAACATTTAATGAGACATTTAAACATCAGAATTCCCCCGAAAATATGAATGCCTACTTGGAAAGGGCATTTAACTTAAAACAATTAGAAAAAGAATTATCCAATATTTCTTCGCAATTCTTTTTTATTTATTTTAATAATGAAATCGCTGGATATTTAAAAGTCAATACCAATGATGCTCAGTCTGAGGAAATGTGTGATGAATCACTTGAAATCGAGAGGATTTATATAAAGAACAAATTTCAAAAACATGGGCTTGGTAAATATCTGCTAAATAAAGCTGTGGAGATTGCGATGGAACGTAATAAAAGGAATATCTGGCTAGGCGTATGGGAAAAAAATGAAAATGCTAATGCTTTTTATAAGAAAATGGGGTTTGTTCAAACTGGAGCCCACGCTTTTTATATGGGTGATGAAGAACAAATGGACTTTATTATGACCAAAACACTCATATAACTTTTTTAAAAAGGTGGATTATTATGTATATACCTAAACATTTTAAAATTGATGATGAAGAAGTAATTTATGATTTTATTGAAAAATATGGTTTTGCAACCTTATTTTCTCAGCATAAAGGAGAACCCTATGCTTCTCATCTTCCACTGATGTTAAATAAATCTGAAAATGCTTTACATGGTCATTTTGCACGTCCGAACGAACAATGGAAGGATGCTGAAAACCAACAAGTCCTTGCAGTATTCCAAGGTCCCCACTGTTATATTTCACCTACTTGGTACGAAACAACTAAAGCAGTACCCACTTGGAATTATGTGTCTATCCATTTATATGGAAAGATGGAGATAGTCGAAGATAGAAAAGTAAAATTCGATTCTTTAAATGACTCGGTAAATAAATATGAAAGCCCTGATAGTCCATACAATTTAAATGATGTTGAACCTAGTTTTATTGAAGGAATGAGTAAAGGAATTGTAGCGTTCAGAATAAAAATCACAAAAATTGAAGCAAAAGCTAAATTAAGTCAAAATCATCCTGTGGAACGACAAGAATTAATTATTAAACATCTAGAAAACACTTCTCAACAAGATAATATACAAGTAGCATCTCTTATGAAGAAAAATCTAGAAAAATGCAAATAAAAGTCATTCATTATTGAACGAACGGGGGCATTAACTAAATAAGAACCAAGTGATTTTATGAGTGAGGTTAGATTTAGTTATTCCATTAAAGGGTGCAATTCACAAATAGTCGATCGTGTCCTTCCACAATCGGGGTCTATTGTTGAGTAACCATCTTTATTATTATTGGCTCGGAGTACAAACTCTCAGCCTTTTTTGTTTTCCAAGGGTGTGCATAAAGTTATTCCACCTCTACAAAACACCTTACATTTTGCACTGCTAAATATGTAGCAAAACACCTTTAAAGTCAGTTATAACAACAAAAAAACGGGTACAAATTGCTGTGCAATTGAATACCCATTCTCGACTGCATTTTGTTGGTTGCTCACTCAAAACGGAACCCGTTAGTCTCAGAACTCGGGTTTTTTCCATTTATAAAGAACCAAAAATATTAAACTCTTTCTTCCAAAGAAATCAAACTTTTTCAAAATGCCTGTCTGATAAAGTGGAATTACAGAGAACACAGATAGAATCTCTGAACGTAAATTATGAAAGCGCTTATAAGTGTTTTCTATCAAAGGGGGGAGTTGCATGCAGGAGGTAGTGAAGGCAAAAGATGAGAACGCTGTCATAATCAGGGCGGAAAAGAAGGCCAAAGCAAAGTACAAATGGGACTATATCAAAAAGAATTACTTTTTGTACCTGCTGATCGCACCTGCTGTTATTCTGACAATCGTTTTTAAATATGTTCCGATGTACGGAGCGATCATTGCCTTTAAGGATTTCAGCACAATCAAGGGGATATGGGGCAGCGAATGGGTCGGTCTCAAACATTTTGAAGAGTTTCTGACCTCGCCTAATTTCGAAACAATCTTCATGAGCACACTTAAGCTCAGTTTATACGGGCTTTTGCTTGGGTTTCCAATTCCAATCATTCTTGCTCTGATGCTGAACCAGGTCAGAAGAGCAGCCATTAAGAAAAATATCCAGCTGTTTTTATATGCGCCAAACTTCATTTCTGTCGTTGTCATTGTCGGGATGCTGTTTATCTTTTTAGCTCCGACTGGTCCAATTAATCATTTTCTTACATTTATAACCGGTAAACCGGTGATGTTTATGTCTGACCCCGAATACTTCAGATCCATTTATATTATCTCTGGCATCTGGCAGGCTGCAGGATGGGCGTCTATTGTCTATGTAGCCGCTTTGGCAAACGTGGATCCTGAATTGCACCAGGCAGCGACGATTGATGGAGCAAACATTCTGCAGCGGATGATTCATATCGATCTGCCGGCTTTAAAGCCGCTTATGGCCATTATCTTTATTTTAGGTGCGGGCGGCATCATGGCGATCGGCTTTGAAAAAGCGTTCCTGATGCAGACAGCCATGAACTTGCCGACATCGGAGATTCTTCCGACCTACGTATATAAAATTGGTTTGCAGGCAGGAGATTACGCTTATTCAACCGCTGTCGGCCTGTTCAATTCAGTTATCAATGTCATTTTGCTGATTGTCGTGAACTTTGTGGTCAAAAAGCTGAATGAAGGAGAGGGACTCTATTAATCTGAGAGGAGGATTTTCATGATTAAACATACAAAAGTAGACCGGATTATCCTGTCTCTGAATGCTGTATTTCTTTGTCTGGCGGTACTTGCCGTGCTTGTCCCGCTCGTTTATGTCGTCATTGCTTCATTCATGGATCCGACGGTTCTGCTGAATCAGGGGCTGTCGTTTAACATGAACGATTGGAGCCTGGAGGGATATAAACGGATTCTATCCGATGATTCAATGATTAGAGGATTTATTAATGCCATGCTTTACTCTGCAGGCTTTGCCATTATAACGGTAGTTGTCTCCATCTTTGCTGCTTTTCCTCTGGCAACTCAAGGGTTTGTAGGTAAAAACGCTTTTATGACATTCTTTCTTTTTACGATGTTTTTCAGCGGCGGACTCATTCCGACGTATCTGGTTGTCAAAGATCTCGGCATGTTAAATACGGTCTGGGCGATTTTGCTTCCAGGAGCAGTCAACGTGTGGAATATCATCCTTGCCAGAACTTACTTTAAGGGAATCCCGCATGAACTTCATGAAGCAGCAAAAGTGGATGGGGCTTCAGACTTGCTTATTTTCTTCAAAATTGTGATACCGCTTTCAAAGCCGATTATCTTTGTTCTCGCACTCTATGCGTTTGTCGGCCAATGGAATTCTTATTTTGATGCGATGATCTACCTTGAAGATCCAAAAATGCATCCATTACAGCTTGTTTTAAGATCCATTTTAATTCAGAACCAGGCTGAACCCGGCATGATCAGCGATCAATTGGCAATGGCTGAACTGGCCAAGGTTTCAGAGATGATTAAATATTCGGCGATCGTGATTTCAAGCCTTCCGCTGATCATTATGTATCCGTTCTTCCAGAAGTACTTTGAAAAAGGGGTTATGGTTGGTTCGTTGAAATAAA
The DNA here is from genome assembly GCF_009674765.1 of Metabacillus idriensis. Lineage (GTDB taxonomy): Bacteria > Bacillota > Bacilli > Bacillales > Bacillaceae > Bacillus_P > Bacillus_P idriensis. The sequence continues at coordinate 59,253 of NZ_WKKF01000011.1, forward strand.
AGCTTTTTAGTAAGTCTTGTTGCTTTTAGACTAAATGTTTAAAACCATAGTGGATTGTAGCGGAAGGCACTTGACTCCTGCGGGAAAAAAGAGGGAAATGGGAGACCCCACAGGCAAAAAGCCGAGGAGGCTCCCACCCTCCCCGCGGAAAGCAAGTGACTGGAGCGGAAAGGAACGGACAACATTTATCATCAAAAACAACAATCTATGCGAAAACAGCAAAAATAAATCATAGGGGGAAATGTACATGAAACACGTTAAAAGAGCTGTAGGAACTGCTGCAATTGCTGCAGTGTTATTATCCGGTTGCACAAGCAAAAATGTCGCATCCTCAGAAGACTATGAACTAAAGGATGTATCGTTTCCGCTGAAGGAAGAAGTAACGCTGAAATTTATCACGCAAAGCTCTCCGCTTGCGCCTAAGGATCCAAATGAAAAACTGATTTATAAGAGACTTGAAGAAAAAACGGGTGTGCAAATCAAGTGGAAAAACTATACGAATGATGTGTTTGCAGAAAAAAGAAACCTTGCCATGGCAAGCGGTGATTTGCCGGATGCCATCATGGATGCCGGATACGGCGACTATGATTTGCTGAAGCTTGCTAAAGACGGAGCCATCGTTCCTGTTGAGGAGTTAATTGAAAAACACATGCCGAATCTGAAAAAAGTGCTCGATTCTTCGCCAGAATATAAATCGATGATGACAGCTCCAGACGGTCACATTTACGCATTCCCGTGGATTGAAGAGCTTGGTACAGGAAAAGAAAATATTCATTCTGTTGATGATTTCCCGTGGATCAATGTTGAATGGCTGAACAAACTTGGCTTAAAAAAGCCTACTACAACCGAAGAGCTGAAGAAGGTATTAGTTGCATTTAAAACACAGGATCCAAACGGAAACGGAAAAGCGGACGAAATCCCGATGTCCTTTATCATTAATCACGGCGGTGAAGATCCTGCCTTCTTATTCGGAGCATTCGGCCTTGGCGATAACTGGGATCATACCGTTGTAAACAATGAAGGCAAAGTCATCCTGACAGCAGCTGAGGAAGGATATAAAGATGCGATTATGTACTTCAGTGATCTTTATAAGGAAGGCTTAATTGATGTAGAAGCGTTTGAACACGACTGGAACACGTATCTTGCAAAAGGCAAGGATGAACGGTACGGCATGTACTTTACATGGGACAAAGCAAACATTACCGGCATGAATGACAAATATGACCTTATGAATCCAGTAGCTGGACCGGACGGAAATGTAAACGTTGCCAGAACAAACGGTATGGGCTTTGACAGAGGAAGAATGGTTATTACAAGTTCAAATAAAAACCTTGAGCTTACTGCGAAATGGATCGACCAGCTGTATGATCCGCTGCAGTCTGTTCAGAACAACTGGGGAACATACGGGGATAATAAGCAGCAGAACATCTTTGAATATGACGAAGCTGCAAATATGCTGAAGCATCTGCCGCTTGAAGGAGCTGCACCAGTAGAAGTGCGCCAGAAAACAAGTGTGAATGGGCCGCTTGCGATTTTAGATGAATACTATGGCACGGTTACAACGAAGCCGGATGATGCAGCTTGGAGACTGGACTTAATGAAAGAGGTCATGGTTCCTCATATGAAAGCTGAAAACACGTATCCAAAAGTGTTCTTCTCGCTAGAAGAGCTTGATAAGCTCTCATCCATTGAAGCCGATCTGTTTGCTTACATTAACAGAAAGCGGGCAGAATGGATGACAAATGGAAAAGCGGAAGCAGAATGGAAGGAATACTTAGCAGAACTTGACCGTTTAGGACTTCAGGAATGGCTTGAAATTAAACAGACAGGCTATGACCGCAATCAGCAATAAACGTTAAACTAAAGAGGCTGTTGTTCCTTCTGCAGCCTCTTAATCTATGAAAAAGGAGTTTTTTTGTGAAACCGATCCTAACAGAAAAATATCGTCCTCAGTTTCATTTTTCGCCACTCGAAAAATGGATGAATGATCCTAACGGGATGGTGTACTTTCAAGGCGAGTATCATTTGTTCTATCAATTTCACCCTTATAGTACAATTTGGGGCCCGATGCATTGGGGCCATGCGGTCAGCAAGGATTTGATCCATTGGGAGCAGCTTCCTGCCGCATTGCATCCGGATGAGCATGGCGCCATTTTTTCAGGCAGCGCTGTTGTCGATTGGGAAAATACAACCGGTTTCTTCGATGATCAGCCAGGCCTTGTCGCCATCTATACGAGTCACGATACATACCCTGGTTCGGACAGGCCGCGTCAGCGCCAATGCCTTGCTTACAGCAGTGATAACGGAAGAACATGGACAAAGTACAGCGGCAATCCGGTCCTTGCTGACGAAACGAAAACAGATTACCGTGATCCGAAAGTGTTCTGGCACTCCGAAACAAAGCACTGGATTCAGGTGCTTGCTACAGGGCAAAGCGCAACCATTTACAAATCTCCGAATTTAATTGACTGGCAGTTTGCGAGTGAATTTGCTGAAGGATCGCACGCCGGGTTCTGGGAGTGCCCCGATCTGTTTCCGCTTCCTCTCGATTCCGGGAAGGAAAAATGGGTGATGCTTGTCAGCCTTGGAGATACCGGCGAACATGCAGAAGGTTCCCGGACTCAGTATTTTATCGGGGATTTCGATGGAGAAACCTTTGTAAATGACCATGAGAAAGAGACTGTTTTATGGCTGGATTACGGAAGAGATAATTATGCAGGAGTGAGTTGGTCGGACCTTCCTGCCAGACGTATTTACATCGGATGGATGAGCAACTGGCGCTATGCCAATCAAGTGCCGACAAAAGAGTGGCGGGGTGTTATGACAATACCGAGGGAGTTATCCTTAATCTCAAATGCAGATGGAATCCGCCTCATCCAAAAACCTGTTTCAGAAGCACAGGTGCTGAGAATAGGATGCGAATCTTTTAAAGATAAGCTTGTCACAACGGAGCAGCCTGTATCGATTCCTCTTAAGAGTGCGCTGCTTGAACTGAATCTGGAAGTGGAGTTTGAGGGTCCTGCGCTTGCAGAAATTACGATCCAGCATTCTGAAGCAGAAAAAACGATCATTCGCTATGACTCAGAAACAGAAACCCTGTCAGCAGACCGAACGGCCTCAGGAGAAGCTGACTTTTCAGCATCATTCCCTGCCGTGCAGGAGGCACCACTGAAGATGAAGGATAACAGCATTCGTCTGCAGCTGTTTCTTGATGCGTCATCTATTGAACTTTTCGGCAATGACGGTGAATGCGCCATTACGAGCCTGGTGTTTCCAGAGTCAAAAGAGAGTGTTTTACACCTTGCCTCGCATGGAGGAGCCATAAAGATAAGATCAATGGAGCTGCATGAGCTGTCTTCCATATGGAACAAGGAAGGGTGAAAGCAAGGTGGGAACTTCGGTTATTTGCATCGGGGAATTGCTGATTGATTTTTTCTGCACCGAAACAGATATTGATTTAATAGAAGGTAAAAAATTTGAAAAGCAAGCGGGAGGAGCACCTGCCAATGTTTGTGCGGCTATCGGTAAATTAGGCGGCAAGGCTTCCTTCTGCGGTAAAGCCGGAAAGGACCCGTTTGGGGAGTTTCTGAAGATAACGCTCGAAGAAGCAGGCGCTGATACGAGCATGCTTGTGCTTGATCCTGACCATAAAACATCGCTTGCTTTCGTATCGCTTCAGGCGGACGGCGAGAGAGACTTCCTTTTTAACAGAGGGGCTGATGCTTTTTTAAAAGAACAGGATATTGATGAGGAAAAAATAAAGCAAGCGGGCATTCTTCATTTTGGTTCAGCAACAGCACTGCTGGAAAACCCGTTTAGAGCGGTTTATGTTGCCATGATGAAAAATGCAAAGAACGAAGGGAAATTCATTTCATTTGATCCGAACTTCAGACATGATCTATGGAAAACTAACACAGGAAAGTTTATCAGTCTGGCTAAAAAGGCAATGATGCTTGCTGACTTTATTAAAATGAGTGCGGACGAACTGGAACTGATTTCAGGAGTAAAGGGTGTCAGTGCAGGACTCGAAGTTCTTCATAAAACCTGCAATGGGCTGATTGCCGTCACGTTAGGAAGTGCCGGCACAATTGTTTCAAACGGCAAAGAGAGGATGGCTGTTCCAAGCATCAAAGTTCAGTCGATTGATTCTACTGGTGCCGGGGATGCCTTTGTTGGCGCCTTTCTCTATCAGATTGCAAACGAAGAGAATCCGAAAATCGCAGCAGCTGATATGGAATTGGTTAAAAAGATGATTTTCTTCAGCAATCGGGTCGGAGCGATCGTCTGCACTAAAATAGGTGCGATATCTGCCATGCCTTCTTTGAAAATCGTCAATCAAGAAGCTGTCAGCAGCTGACAAACTATTTTTAAAGGGATTGTTGAAAGTGACTCTTCAATCCCGTTTTTTTTAGAACTAAATGAAAGCGCTTTATTAAATCTGGAAGGGGATAGATACATGAAAAAAATGACCTTGCTGAAACTGGCGGCCGCTGCTGCCCTGCTTTTTTCGCTCTTCTCTTTGGAAGGATTCAGAGGAGCAGCTATTGAACGAAAAACGGCCATTTTCGGCTACTCCGCTTTGTCAGGAAATTGGACAAAGGAATCTGATGGTTCTTTAAAAGGAAGTGCGGCTAAAAATCAGCCTGCTCTTATTCTATCAGACTCAGAAACAGGGAGCTTTTTTGTTTATGAAGCTACAGTGAAACTGGCAAAGAACACCACCGGATCACTCGTGTTCAGGGCAAATCAGAGAGGCACAGAGGGCTACAAATTCAGTCTGGATGCCAAAAAAGACAGAGTCTCCCTCTCATCTTTGAATGGGGATCGTATGCTGAAAACTGTTCCGCTTAAAGTAAAGAATCATTCAAAAGTGAAAATAATTTCCGATGGTCCCTCCATTAATGTGTCTGTAGATGGAAAAAATGTAATGGATCTTCAGGATTTCAGCCATTCTAAAGGGTTTACAGGCTTCCACGCGGAAGGCGGCAAACTTGTCTTCAGCCAGGTTCAGCTAAAGGAATTGCGGACAAATCTGAGAGGCTTAAAAACAATCACCGGCAAATGGGAGGCTGCCTCTGAAGGGTTAGAGGCAGCACCTGATCAAGGAGAGAATCTCTATTCCATTTCCTCTACTTTGTCTGCTGATTTCATATTGGAATCGGATCTTCTCTTAAAAGATAAAGCTGCAGCAGGCTCCTTGCTGTTCCGATCAGATAAAACAGGACTGAAGGCATACCAAGTGAAGGCTGATGCAAAGAATGACATTTTGCAGCTGATGGATACCCGCCAGAAAAAAGTCCTGGCAGAAGCAAAGATGCCGATCGAACCGGGAATGCTTTACCGCGTGAAGGTCAAAGCAGAAGGTTCTTCCCTGCAGGTTTTCTGGCAGAATGGAGGAACTTCAGTATTGAAAGCAGAAGATGATTCTTACACAAAAGGATTTCTTGGGCTGCATGCCAGCGGAGATGCCGTCTTTCAAAACATTCAAGTGAGTGATCTGCAATCCAATTTAGAAGGCTGGCAATCAGTGAATGGAGAGTGGACACCGCATCTTGACGGAACGGCCGGAACGAGCCAGGCAGAAGAAAATACCTACCGAATGGCTCAAACAGCGGGAGCTGATTTTGTCCTGGAAGGTGATCTGAAGATAGATGCTGAAGCTCCATACGGTACGGCAGGACTTGTATTCAGGGGTAAGGCAGATGGCAGGGAAGGATATATGCTCACCCTGGATCCAAACCTGAACAGAATCCGTCTCCTGGATTTAAAAGGAGATCGTACCCTTGGAATCGCTGAGCGGGAATTAGAAACAGGAAAAATCTATCATGTTGAGATTCATGCTGCCGGAGATGATCTGAAGGTTTATTTTGATGGATATGCAGATCCGGCCATTTCCGTAAAAGACTCAGCCTATTCAAGCGGAAAATATGGATTAAATGTCTATAATGGTACAGCCTATTTTCAGCATGTTTACGCAACACCACATGACGATTATTATTCAGAGCTTTACCGGCCTCAGTATCATTTTACGCAGGCAAGAGGATATGCGAGCGACCCGAACGGCTTAGTTTATTATGAAGGGGAATATCATCTTTTCCATCAGGACGGCGGAAAATGGGCTCATGCGGTAAGCACGGATCTTGTCCATTGGAAGAGGCTGCCGATCGCCATTCCGTGGAATGAAATGGGACATGCATGGTCTGGTTCCGCAGTGGTCGATAAGACCAATGCTTCCGGTTTATTTGATGAAGAAGGATCGGGTCTGATTGCTTTCTACACCTCATTCAATCCTGAAAAACACAATGGCGATCAGAAAATTGGCGTTGCTTACAGCAAAGATAAAGGGCGCACGTGGGAATTTTATGACGGTAATCCAATCATACCGAATATCGGAGAATTTTACGGGGGAGAAGGCTGGGACTTCAGGGATCCGAAAGTCGTTTGGGATGAGGATCATAAGCAATGGGTGATGGTTGTATCCGGAGGAGACCACATTCGGTTCTTTACCTCTCAAAATCTCCTGGACTGGGAAATGATTGAATCGTTCGGATACGGAGATTATGTGAGAGGCGGAGTGTGGGAATGCCCTGACTTTTTCCAGCTGCCAGTAGACGGAGATCCATCCAAGAAAAAATGGGTTTTGTCCATCAGTACAGGTGCCAATCCTAAAACAGACGGATCGGATTCAGAATACTTTGTGGGGACATTTGACGGAAATCGTTTCGTCAGCGATCAACCAGCAGGCACTGTACTGAAAAATGAGTTTGGCAAAGAAATGTATGCGGCGATGTCATTCGCGGATATTCCAGCCGAAGACGGCCGCAGAATTTCACTGGGGTGGATGAGCAACTGGGATTACCCGTTCAGTTTTCCTACCTCACAATGGAAAGGGCAAATGTCTATACCGCGTGAGCTGACATTGAAGACAGTTCCAGGGGAAGGAATCAGACTGTTCCAGCAGCCGATTGAAGAGCTGGAGCAGCTCAGAGGGCAAGCTTCCTCATGGAGCAGCAAAACAGTAAAGCCTGGAGGTTCGAATCTGCTTGCAAACGTAAAAGGAACATCCTATGAACTAGTAGCAGAAATCGAATTGCCTGTAAACAGCAAAGCAGAATTCGGATTCGGGCTAAGGGAATCTGACTCTCAGAAAACCGTTGTTGGCTATAAGGCTGGAGAGTCCAGTATGTTCTTTGACCGGTCTGAATCTGGAGACATCAGCTTTTCTGACAAGTTTTCCACCTATCATGAAACGAACGTTACTCCTAAGAACAAACGAGTAAAGTTTAGTATTTTCGTAGACGAATCTTCCATTGAGGTATTCGGAAACGACGGTCAGGCCGTTTTCTCAAATGTCGTGTTTCCGGACGGAGCAAGTGATGGCATGAGCTTTTACACCAAGGGCGGAAGTGTGAAAATTGTTTCCCTTGATATATATCCATTAAAAGGAGTCTGGAAGGAAGAAAGCACGGATCCTGCTGCAATCGTCATGGATCATGAAACATTGTCTCTTCCCCTTGGAGGTGTGCACAAACTTTCTGCATCTGTCTCAGGCAAGCATCAAAAAATAAAATGGCATTCAAGCAATCCAGAAGCAGCAGAAATCAAGAAAGTGGATGAACGCAGTGCAGAAGTCAGATTGACAGGGCACGGAAGAAGCATCATCACTGCAGCTTCCAAAAATGGAAAGGTGCTCGGCAGAACAATTGTCGAGAGCAAGGCGACCTTTAAGATTGCTGAGAAGACAACCGGAAAAATCCTTACACCTGAAGGAAATTCAAATGGATCTAAAGCAAAACTTCAGCCAAGTGGAGAGCATTCATGGAAGATGGAAGGAGTTTCCCCTGGAGCTTATAAAGTTCACGCAGGTGACAGCAAGTTCGTACTGGATGCTTCGGGGGTCTCTGCGGGAGACGATGTGCAAATATGGGAGTACTTTGGCTACGGCAATCAGCAATGGAGAATCACCGACCTGTGGGATGGAACCTACCGTTTCAGCGCCGTCAACAGCGGCAAAGTACTGGGCGTTAAGAATAACAGGCCAGAGAATGGAACGATTGCGGAGATACAGAATGCAGGGGGAGGGGAATTTCAGGAGTGGAAGCTGATTGATGCTTCAGATACTCAAAAATAGACGTTTTTCAGACCCGTCATAAAAGACTGCGGAGTTTAAGTTAAAAAGAAGGTGCCGGTTCCGGCACCTTCTTTTATTATTAAGCCGCTGTTTCTGAATCCGTCTGATAATCCCTCCCTGTTCTCTCAACCTTATTCCAATTCTGATTGAAGAAATAGGCAATGCTGCCATACATAATGAAAATCATTGTGGCGAGGCGGTAGATCAGGATGTCAAAAAGAATCGCCAGCAGCAATTTTGGAATTTCTCTCTTTTTAAAAGAAATACCATAATGTCTGCTCATTCGAACAGCAGCCAGATCATATATCATTCCGAATATCAGTATGTAAATTGAAAGAAACAAAAAGTAATCCAAATAGGAAGATGGAGGATGAATGATTCCGTTAACAACAATTAAACCTGTCATGACATAAGCGGCAATGGTTCCCGCGAGGAAGGATTCAATCAAATAAAAGAAAGAAACAGGTTTCGTAAACAGGGTTCTTCCAAGGAATGCTCTGAAATGGATGACGCAATCGATAAAGGCTTTTTGCCAGCGGATCCGCTGCTTAAATAAATCCTTCCAATTTTCCGGAAGCTCTGTATAGCAGACTGCCTCAGGTATAAAAACGATTTTCTTTTTTTTATGAGTGGAAATATGTCTATGAATCCGCAGGGTAATATCAATATCTTCCCCAATTGTAGTTCGGAATCCCCCGACTTCAAGCAGCACTTGCTTTCTGAAAATGCCAAAAGCACCTGAAATGATCGCTAATGCATGGAATCTGGCAAGCGACATTTTAGTAATATAAAAGGCTTTAAGAAAGTCGAGCGCCTGCACGCTGACTAGAAGATTTGCCCGAAGCAGAGACAAAGATTTCAGAGGTTCAGCTGTTTTCGTCTGCAGCACATGAACCATTCCGCCAGCAGCTACAACGTTCTCATCCTCAAAAGCATCATTTACAACAGGAAGCGCCTTGTCTGTCAAAATGGTGTCTGCATCAAGAGTAATCACCAGCTCTTTTTGTGCATACTCAATTCCGGCGTTTAAAGAATCTGCCTTTCCGCCGTTCTCCTTATCAATGACATAAATATTAGGGTATAGCTTTGATTGAAAGAATCCCAGAATCTTTTTGTGGCCTATCTTTCTAAGCGGCTGCTTAGAGCTTGGCTGCAGCTGCAGGAATTGGTTCAGCAGAAGCATAGTGTCATCAGTTGACCCATCATTAATATAAATGACGTCATACGCTGAGTAGGACAGAGATTTCATACTATTAATAGAAGTATCAATAATTCCCTGTTCATTGTAGCAGGGAACTAAAATGCTGATGCCCTTATCTCCCTTTGCAGCAGACTTTAACCTCTCAGCCTGCCTTTTGAACCAAGGCAAACTATGAATCAGATGAATTACTGGAAATACGATACATAAAGAAAAGAGCAATAAACTGTAAATATCCAAAAAAACACTCCTTTGGTTTTAAAAAAAGATATCATATATTTTCTTGGAGAATGTTTTTTTGTGTGGGTAAGTATAAGAAGGTTAATAGATTTTGAGTAGCGATGGGGAAATTCAGTATAGAACTAATCAGATAGCTGTGATTAATGCCTTCTTGTAAGAGACAGCCCTCTAAAGCATATAGCTGTTCAGTTGTATAGATTGATTTAACTTTGAACTTAAACTATGTATTCAACATAATGAAATTCTCTAACAAAAGAAAGGTACCGAGACGGCACCTTTCTTCTAGTAAGTATTTTATTTATTTATTACTCTTGTAAAATTGACAGCTTTAATAGATAAGTAACCTTTAGTCAATTTGGATATACATTATTAGAATAATAACAGTATGTTTCATTTGAGATATCTCGTTTAGGATTCCAATGAGATTGTAATTATGTGTACAATTCTGAATCGATTTAAATAATTTTTAATAAATATTCTAAATTCTTTAATAATTATAAAGTGCTAGAAAATATCTATTTCGTTTTTCATTTTAGAAAATAGGTATTTAGACATTTATGTAATTTCATTTAATTCAGGAATAATGCGTTTGCAATTCTAATTGTTGTTTCGCTCGATAATTTATGTTAATTATTCATCAGAGTTACTAAAATAAGAAAAAAAGTGAGAGAGAAAACCGCAAACTAATGAATAGTTATTTATTTACAGATGTTGCACTTATAGAGGTAAAATATAATATTGAGCTTTTGTGAAATCAATTCCATATGTAACTAGAATATAGAGGTATCCATAAATTTATAAATTCCTACTTAAGGTTGAAAGGGGGATGAGAATTAGAGAAAGAATAAGAAGGAGATACATGGCTGATGAACTATAATTTTATATTTTTAGAAAATTAAGAAAATAGTTATATTTATCCATTTATAAGTAGATTTAATCTTGTATATAATTGAGGAGAAATTCCACTTAATAAATTCATTGGAAAAAGAAAGTGCTTTATATTCCATCTAGATTTACCACTATTGATTAATAATCCTTTCCGCATCATGATCATCCCTAAGTTTTTAATGAAAAAACATCACCCCAAGAATAAACTACACTCAAAACCAGAAAGATTTACTCCAAACATCATGAATGATAAATCCTGCTCACTCTATCTTAATAAAGCCAATGGAAAAAGTATGTATTGAAAAATGAATATGTTAGGGGTGTATACCTTAATGCGAAGAACTGGGGACTTAAAACTAATACAAGAAATAAACCGCTCTATTATCTTAGATATGATTCGAAAACAAGCCCCTATTTCTAGAAGCGAAATTGAAACGAATTAATATTAGTCCTACTACCGTTACTTCAGCTGTTAATGAACTGATGAATGAAGGTTTCGTCCGTGAAGATGGGATTGGCGTATCAAATGGGGGCAGGAAACCTGTTTTGCTTCGCTTTGATCCAAATAGTCATTTTATAATCGGGGTCTCCATTACTAATTCGTTTATAAAGATTTCGGAAATGAATTTAGAGGCTGAAATACGCCGAAAGGAAATCTATTCAACAAATCTACTTTTCGGACAATCAGTCATTAATCACGTTTTAGAGCTGATCCGTCAGTTTCTTGAAAAAACAGAATATAAGAATAGATGTGTCGGGATTTCTATTATTACTCCAGGAATTGTCGACGCTCAGAAAGGAATTATTTCTTATAATACAAAATTGGATCTGCGTGATGTGCCCTTAAAAAAATTAGTTGAACAGCAATTTGGTTTACCAACTTATTTGGATAATGACACGAATGCTTTTGTTTTAGCAGAGAAACATTTTGGTCCTTTTAGTCAATTTAAAGATTTGCTTTATATAACAGTTGGTGACGGAGTAGGCTCAGGACTTATGATTAACGGCTCGATTTACCGGGGGCATAAAGGCAGTTCTGGAGAATTTGGCCATACAACTGTTGACCGGGGGAGCGGTGTGAGATGTGAGTGTGGAAATGTAGGCTGCCTCGAGAGCTATGTACGCTGGCCATCTATTTATTCGAAGATAATATCTGCGATTATGACAAGGGGACAGAAAACGAAAATACAAGAACTTCTGCCGGAAGATATTAGTCAAATTACTCCAGAGATTTTTGTCAAAGCTATAAATTTGGGTGATGAGATTTCTCTGAAAATTTTAGATGAGGTCGTTTCCTATTTAGCTGCAGGAATTGTTAATTATATCCATTTATTCAATCCGGAAATCATCATTCTTGGCGGTGAGATTGTTCAAGATAATCCGATCTTTTTGGAAGCGATCAATCAGCATGTTTCAAAGCATGTCATTCCGGTTTTAAGAGATGACATCACTATTCGTACAACGTCTTTAGGTACAGAATTTGAAATGTTGGGTGCCGCTGCTGTTCTTTTACAAGAAAAATTTCAATCACCTGTAATCTAATACACCCTTAAACGGCTGAACATTTTAATAAAAGGTGGGGTTTTAATGCTCAAAGGAATTAATCAATGGTGTTATCCGGAGGGAACGCCGTTAGAGAAGGTTTTCGAATATAGTTCAAATGCTGGTTTTGATGCGGTGGAGCTAAATGTTTATGAAGAAGATGGGCTTGGGTTGACGTTAGATACAACCATTCAGGAAGCAGAATTGATTGCAAAGCAGGCGGAACAGCATGGTCTAAAACTTCTTAGCTTATCAACAGCGCTCTTATGGAAAGCACCGCTTTCATCATTGGATGTAACGGTTCGGGAGCACGGAAGGAAAATTGTGAAGAAGCAATTAGAACTTGCCAGTGTAATGGGAATAGATACTATTTTAGTCGTTCCAGGACTCGTGAATGCAGAAACATCCTATGAAGTTTGTTATGAACTCAGTCAAAATGAGATTCGGAAGCTGTCAGCTGATGCAGAAATAAAAGAGGTCAATATTGGTATTGAAAATGTTTGGAACCATTTTTTATTGTCACCACTTGAGATGGCACGTTATATCGATGAGATAAATTCAGATTATGTAGGTGCCTATTTCGATGTAGGGAATGTACTTCAATTCGGATATCCTGAACAATGGATTCGGATTCTTAAAGACCGTATACGTAAAGTCCACGTCAAAGATTTTTCAAAGAAAGTGGGGAATATTACAGGATTTGTACCGCTTTTATCTGGAGATGTGAATTGGACCTCGGTAATGGAAGCGCTTCATGAGATAGACTATCATGACGTGATCACAGCTGAACTAACTCCTTATCAAATTTCTGCAAATGAATTAGCGAACGATACGGCACGTCATATGGATATTATTTTTGCGAAAGGAACAGCGACACAAAAAGTGTAGGAGGAGAAAATAAGATGACAAACGTAAAAGTCGGGTTTATTGGAGTTGGTGGAATTGCTTCAGTCCACTTGAAAAATATCAGCAACATTGAACATGCAACAATTGCTGCGGTGTGTGATATTTCTGCCGAAAGGGTTAAGCAAGTAGGAGAGCAATATAAAGCAAATGGCTATACCGACATAGATGAGATGCTTGAAAACGAATCACTGGATGCTCTTTTTGTTTGTGTACCGCCTTTTGCACATGGAGATATTGAAGAAAAAGCTGCTGCACTGGGTATTCACATGATGGTCGAAAAACCTCTGGGACTTAATTTAGAAAATGTAACAGCAAAAGCCAAAATAATTGAGAAATCTGGGGTTATTTGTGCAACAGGTTATTGCTTACGCTATCTGGATACAGTTTCAAAAGCAAAAGAGTATTTACAGGGGAAAGATATTGCAATGGTTAGAGGTCATTATATTACATCATTTGTTCAAACACCTTGGTACCGTTCGATGGCTAAGTCGGGAGGTCAATTAGTGGAACAGTCTACACATACACTTGATTTAATTCGCTATTTAGCAGGTGATGTGAACACTGTATACGCAAATATGGCATTGCGGTTGATGGGAGATATTCCTGATATCGATATACCGGATGTGACATCTGTAAGCATAACCTTAGAATCAGGTGCAATAGGACATCTTACCAGTTCCTTTACCCAAGCAGATCATTATACAGGCATAGAACTATTAGGACGTAACTTTAGAGTTATGTTGGATAATACAACATTGCACATCATTGAAAAAGACAAAACAATTTCATATAAATCAAACCTTGATTTTTATGCAGCGCAGGATCGTGCTTTTATCGATGCAGTTCGCTTAAACGATAAAGAATTAGTGTTGGCTCCATACGGGGAAGCACTAAAAACGTTAGCTGTTACTTTGGCTGCGAATGCATCCAATAAAACAGGCGAGGCCATTCATTTATCAGAATTTATGTCTGCTTTGCCATGTGTTAACTAATAATAACGAGAAATGAGGTGTAAAAGATGAGGAGAGTGGCAGTTGTTGGTACGGGAACCATGGGGACTTTGCATTTGGAAGCTTGGAAAAAGGTTAGTAGGTGTGAAGTTGTTGCCGTTATTGGACGGACTGAACAAAATATAATTCAAATGACTGAGCATTTTGATGTCAAAGGTTTCAAAGAGTTACAAAGAGCGCTTGAGCAGATTCCTATAGATATCGTAGACGTTTGTGTTCCAACGCACCTTCATGAGAAAGTAATTGAGATTGCAGCGCAAGCTGGAAAAGCGATCATATGTGAAAAGCCATTAGCTGCTGATACAAAAACCGCAAAAAGAATTGTAGATTTATGTGTTAAATACGATGCACCTTTATACGTTGGACATGTCCTGCGATTCTCTCCTGAATACAAAGCAGCAAGACAACAAGTCTTAAATGGTGCAATTGGAAAGCACGGTGTAATGAGATTATCAAGAGTCGGCCCATATCCAAATGGCCGGGATGATTGGTATCGGGATGAATCAAAGAGCGGCGGTGTTTTATTAGATTTAGGTATTCATGATTTTGATTGGCTCCATTGGACATTCGGTGATGTGAAACGTGTAATGGCGAAAAGAATCAAACGAGAAAACCTAGAATATGCATTTGTCACTTTACGTTTTGTCTCAGGAGCAATTGCCCATCTGACATTATCCTGGGGTATTACTAAATTTTCTACTTCCTTTGAGCTGGCTGGAAGCGAAGGAATGATTACGTATAAAAGTTCTGAACATGAACCTGTTGAAGTAGAACTATTTAACGAGATTGATAGAAAGCAAGAAAGAGTTGCAGTTCCAAGCTATCTTGTTGAACGTACTCCTCTGGAAAATCAGCTTCAGCATTTCGCAGATTGTCTTGAAAATAAGAAAAGTGCCGTTGTAACTGCAGCAGATGCCGTAAAAGCGATTGAATTGGTTGAAGCTGTATTAGAATCAGTGAAAATTGGCCAGCCAATCGTGCTTAAGAAAGGGGGAGTTTTGAAATGAAAGTAGGTATCATCAGTTTTGCCCATATGCATGCCGTGAGTTATGCCGAACATTTAACTAAACATGCAGATGTCGAACTGACAGCCATTTGGGATGAAGATATTGAAAGGGGAAGCATGATGGCTGAACGTTTTAACTGCGAGTACTATTCCAATCTCACTAGCTTCCTCCAAACAGATCTTGCAGCAGTTGTCATTTGTTCAGAAAACGCTAACCATAAAAAACATGTAATTGAAGCAGCGAAGGCTAAAAAACATATTTTGTGTGAAAAACCAATTTCAACGAATGTTATGGATGCACAAGAAATGATTGACATTTGCAAAGATCATGGCGTGATCCTTCAAGTGGCCTTTCCCGTTCGGTTTGTTCCTGCTGTCCAAAAGGTAAGAGAAGTGATTCGCAGTGGAGTACTGGGAGAAATTGTAGCGGTTGATGCAACAAATCATGGCCAAATGCCAGGTGGATGGTTTGTTCAAAAGGATCTATCAGGTGGAGGAGCAGCTGTCGACCATATTGTTCATGTGATGGATCTTATCAGGTGGATGTTAGATGAAGAAGTGAAGAATGTATATGCCGAACTTGATACCCGTTTTTATGATATCGATGTTGAGGATTGCGGAATTGTTACATTAGAACTAGAGTCCGGTACGATTGTGACGATAGATCCAAGCTGGTCACGTCCAAAAACATTCCCGACATGGGGAGATGTGACGATGGAAATTGTCGGAGTGAAAGGGAAAATCTCACTCGATGCCTTTAAACAGCATCTTGTGTTATTTAATGACCAACAGAAAAAGGTACAGCATATTGGATGGGGAGACGACATGGATTTAGGACTTGTAAATGATTTCATTGATTGTATACAAGGGATGCGTATTCCATCGGTTACGGGAGAAGACGGTCTTCGTACAGTAGAGGTGGTACAGGCCGCTTACCAATCTGCAAAGGGAAAATCAACAATCACATTAATAAGAGAATAGGGGGATGTACGTGAAAAAGTCTTATGCGTTCTTATTGAGTATTTTATTGATATTTGGAGTAGTTTTAGCAGGCTGCAGCAGCAATGAAAAATCTTCAGGTGATGAAAAAGTAACCTTAAATATTGCTCTCTGGGACGAAAATGTGAGTGAAGTAGTGGATAAATCAGTAGCATTATTTGAGAAAGAACATCCAAATGTAAAAGTGAACATTACCTATACACCTTTTGCTGATTATTGGGCAAAGTTAAAAACGAGTGCAGCGGGCGGCAGCGGACCAGATATCTTTTGGATGAATGGACCAAATTTTCATCAATATGCTTCAAACGGTTTGATTAAAGATCTTCAGCCTCTTATTGAAAAAGACAAGATTGAAACAAGTGTCTATACACCGGCATTAGTAGACTTATATACGTATGAAGATCATTTATATGGAATGCCTTACTTTTTAGACTCAGTAGCTCTTTATTATAACAAAAAGTTGTTTGATGATGCAGGTCTTCCGTATCCGGATGAAACATGGACCTGGGAGACAATTGAAGAAGTAGGAGAGAAATTAACGGACAAAGATAAGAAAATCTATGGTTATATTGCTTCAAATCTTAGTCAGCAAGGTTACTACAACTTAATTCACCAGGCTGGCGGTTATGTGATTAACGAGGATAAAACAAAATCTGGATATAATCTTCCAGAAACAAAAGAAGCATTTGAATTCACGAAAAGGTTAATGGATAAAGGGATTTCACCTTCAGCAAAAACGCAGGTTGAAACAAAAGGTGATCAGATTTTTGGTTCAGGTAAAGCAGCCATGGCACCTGCTATTTCTGTTATCGCTCCAACCTATTATGAGATGCTGGGAGAAAATCTTGGTATAGCGCCTCTGCCTAAAGGCAAACAAAAAGCAACAATTGTTCATGGCCTAAGTTGGTCTATGAATGACAAGACCAAACATGAAGACTTAGCTTGGGAACTACTAAAAAAGCTTTCTGGTAAAGAAGCAGGTCAATACATGGGTGAATCTGGTTTTTCCATTCCAGCTTATCAGGAGGCAGAATCCCTATGGGTAGAATCGATCCCTTCAATCAACCTTAAGGTATTTACAGATTCCTTAGAATTTGGAGTTCCTTATCCAATTTCTAAGGATACAGAAAAATGGCAAAATGTTGAGGTTAAAGAATTTAAGGAAGCCTTTTTAGGAAAAAAATCAATTGATGAAGCAGCAGAAACTGTACAAAAAGAAATGGATGAAATTCTTAAAAACGAAAAGTAAAACATAGAAACGAAAGGTAATAGAATGGTGTATTCTATTACCTTTCCTTGAAAGGAGAGTTCAGCTTGAATAACTATCCTAAAGCATTAAAGATTGAAAGAAAAGAAGCAGTTGTTATCAAAGTGGAAAAAAAGAAGTTAAATAAGGAAGCGATTGGCGCATATCTGTTTATCGCTCCAGTTGTCCTTGGTCTTTTTATTTTTTATATGGTGCCAGCAGCTGCTTCATTTTATTTATCCTTTACAGAATGGGATGGGTTAACAGCACCAGTTTTCAATGGCTTTGAGAATATAATTAATTTAATGAAGGACGAAACGTTTATTCGTTCCATGAAAAACACGGTGATCTTTACCTTTCTTTCTGTTCCGCTCTCTATCATCTTAGCGATTCTTGTAGCTGTGCTGCTGAACCAAAAAATAAAAGGCATGGTTATTTACAGGACACTCTATTTCTTACCTGTTGTCACTATGCCTGTTGCCGTGGGTATGGTTTGGAAATGGCTGTATAACTCAGAATTCGGGTTAATAAATTATGTGCTGGGAATCTTTCATCTCCCGCAGCCTGAATGGCTGTTTGATGAAAAAATTGCATTAATCTCAATTATTTTAGTAAGTGTATGGATGAGCATCGGGAACAATATCGTGCTTTTACTTGCAGGGCTTCAAGGGATAGGCACCTCTTATTACGAAGCAGCCAAGCTGGATGGTGCATCAAGAATAAGTCAATTCTTTCATATAACGGTTCCTTTATTGACGCCAAGCATTTTTTTCGTCTTCGTCATGTCCATGATCAGCGCCCTGCAGATGTTTGATTTGATCTTCATTATGGTCGGGACTGAGACCTCTTTGCTTGACCCAATGAGAACAGTTGTTTATGGCGTGTGGGAATCAGGATTTAAATACTTTGAAATGGGATATGCATCAGCCAAAGCATTCATTTTGTTCATCATCATCTTAATTATTACAGTCATACAGATGCGTTTGCAAAATAAATGGGTACACTATGATTCCTAGTGGAAGGAGGGAAAAGAAATGAAAATACAAAAGTGGTATATTCATATTTTGTTAATTTTCGGAGCTTTTGTAATGGTGATCCCATTCTTGTGGATGTTATCAACATCACTAAAAACATTTACTGAATCGATGCAAGTACCGCCAACTATTTTCCCGAAAGAGTGGAAGTTCGAAAATTATCTGGAAGTTTTTATAGCAGTTGATTATTTGAAATATTACTCAAATACAATCATTGTTACAGTCGGCAGAACGGCTGCTCAATTATTATTATGTTCATTAGCCGCATTTGCCTTTGCACGTTTAAAGTTTCCTTTTAAAAATGTTATTTTTATTCTCCTTTTATCCGTTCTAATGGTACCTGCTCAAGTAGTCATGATTCCAAGCTTTGTGATCATGAGCAAGCTAGGATGGATTAACACATTTTATGCATTAATTGTTCCTGGAATGTTTAGTGCATTCGGTGTCTTTTTACTGCGGCAATTCTTTATGTCAATTCCAAAAGAACTGGATGAGGCAGCGAAAATTGACGGCTGCACACTATGGGGCATTTATTGGAGAATTATCCTGCCATTATCAAAACCGGCTCTTGTAGCGCTAGCTATCTTCACCATTCTTGCATCTTGGAATGATTTCCTGTGGCCATTAACGATGACGAACTCAGAGGATATGAGAGTTCTTTCAGTTGGAATTGCAACCTTCCAGGGACAGCATGCAACAGATTATCCGCTGCTTATGGCAGGAGCATTAATGGCAACTGTACCGATGATTCTTTTGTTTCTTTTCCTGCAAAAATATCTAATTGAGGGAATTACGCTAAGCGGTGTAAGAAAGTAATGAATAGGCGGTGAGAAAATGAAATTTGGACTGAGTTCCTATAGTTTACAAGCGGCGCTTCGATCAGGGGAAATGACCATTTTAGATGTGATACGCTGGGCTGCTGATCATGGAAGTGAACACATTGAAATTGTCCCTTTAGACTTTTCCTTAAATGGAAATGAGGCGCTCATCAAGCAAATTTGCAGGACATGTGACGAAACTGGAATCGAAATTTCTAACTATGCAATTGGGGCTAACTTTGTGAAAGAGTCGGAAGAGTCATATGAAGCTGAGATTGATAGAGTATTGAAGGAAGTAGATATAGCTAATCAGCTCGGTGTCAAACTCATGCGACACGATGTAGCATCACGCCCATTAAATGAAACATCGATTCAACATTTTGAACACGATTTGCCTGCACTTACTGCTGCTTGTCAAAGGATTGCAGATCATGCAAAAAAATATGGGATTACAACTAGTGTTGAAAATCATGGTTATTATATCCAAGCGAGTGACCGTGTGCTGAGGCTGGTGGATGAAGTAAACAGAGCTAACTTTAAAACGACACTTGACGTGGGGAATTTCCTTTGTGTTGAAGAAGATCCTGTGTCTGCTGTAAAGAAGACGATTCAATACGCCTCCATGATTCATATTAAAGATTTTTATTATCGTCCTGCTGTTCATAACCCCGGGGAAGGCTGGTTTAAAACTGCTTCAGCGAATTATTTGCGGGGTGCAATTGCTGGAAACGGAGACGTTGATATTCGTGAAATCATAAAGATTATCAAGAATTCTGCCTATGATGGCTTTATATCAGTAGAGTTTGAAGGAATGGAAGAATGCAAAAAAGGAGCAAGAATATCCTTGGAAAATGTGAAACGAATCTTTTCAGACGCAAAAGCGAAGGGAGCATAATAAGATGAGAAAAATAAAGATAGGAATAATCGGAACAGGATCTATTTCTGATGCACATTTACAATCTTATGAACAAAATGATCGGGCAGATCTTACCGCCGTCTGTGATTTAAATGAAGAACGGGCAAGATTAAAAGCAAAAAAGTATGGCGCTGCAAAAGTATATTCGGATTACAGAGAGCTTCTAAATGACGATGAAATTGATGCAGTCAGTATTTGCACATGGAATAACACACATGCAGAAATTGCGATAGCAGCACTTGAAAATGGGAAGCATGTATTAGTTGAAAAACCATTAAGTAAAACGCTGGATGAAGCGTTAAAGGTAAAAAAAGCTGTAGAAAACAGCGGTAAAGTATTGCAGGTAGGATTCGTTCGCCGCTATGACAATAACATTCATATCTTAAAGAAGTTCATCGACAATGGTGATTTAGGTGCCATTTATTATGCGAAGGCCTCTTCACTTCGCCGGCTAGGAAATCCAGGCGGCTGGTTCTCTGACAAGGACATATCTGGAGGAGGTCCGCTCCTTGACATAGGAGTCCATATCATTGATTTATGCTGGTATTTAATGGGGAGGCCAAAAGTAAAATCGATTAGCGGAAACACGTATTCTCAGCTAGGAAATCGTTCAAACATTCAAAATCTATCTTTTTATAAAGCCGCTGATTATAATCCAACCAAAAACACAATTGAAGATTTAGCGAATGCAATCATCCGTTTTGACAATGGTGCCTCTCTAGTTGTGGATGTAAGCTACACGCTCCATGCTCAAAAAGATGAAAGCATAATTAAACTGTATGGGGATAGGGGAGGAGCAGAAATCGATCCTGAGTTCAAAATAATAACGGAAAAATACAATACAATTTTGAACATCACCCCACAGGTCGACAGCGCAGGTTTCGATTTCACTTCAGGATTTCAAAATGAAATTGATGGTTTCATCTCGAGCTGCTTAGGTGAAGCGGAGCCATTAAGTTCAGTGGATGATGGTGTTGAAATGATGAAGATATTAACTGCAATTTATGAATCTAGTAAAAAAGGGTCTGAAATTCAGTTTGATATAGAGAAGGTTCAAATCTAAAAGACGGTCAGCCGGGTTTATTAATGAAAAAGAATAAAAACAAAAATTGGTCTTACGCATGTCATCAAGTAGACATGATAAAAAAACAAGCGCGTGGCCGATACATAATTGGTGGTGCGCTCTGTTTTAAAATCACTGGTAATTATATAAATTTAGTCTTGAGATGTGCCCAAGTATAGGGCATAAGTAGCCGATTTCCTCATAATCATACCCAGCTGTATTTATCACTTGAAATAAATAGGATAAATGTATTAGCTTTAATTAAAAACTGGATCTTTTATCCATGTTTTAAATTAGAGCTATTTCCCTTTTGACGAAATATTCAGATTATATATAATTAACATATAGATATATATTAATATGTTTTTAAACACATTTTATATAACAACATAACAATCGAGAAAGAAAACAGCAGAATGAAAATATTCTGCTGTTTTTTCTTCATAGAGAAACAACATTCAAATGAAAGGAGGCTTCAAGAAGCTAGGTTAATTATTTAAAAAAGGAGGATTATGATGAAATCAATTATTACCTTGCTAATTACAATGAGTGTTATTTTATCAATCTTTACTCCAATTAGGGCCCAGGGAATGCAGAATCAGAATTTAAATACTGAAAGAGCTGTTCAATCTTATGAAGCATTACAGCATTACTTTTATGAAGAAGACTCAAAATTATATTTAGAGGAATATCCATATCAAAGCGGAAATCCATATTCCTATGTTTGGCCTTTCTCTCAAGCGATGGCAGGAACCATTGATCTATCAGGTGTACCAAAGATTGGTTCAAATTATGAAGATGATGTTCAAGATCGTTTAAAAGCGCTTGAATTGTATAGGAACGAAGAAAAGCAGCCAAAAGGCTACGACTCCTATGTTTTGGCTCCATATGGTTACGGAGGAGATTTTTTTTATGATGACAATGAATGGATTGGACTTGAGTTTATTCAGCTTTATAAAATGACACATCAAAAGAAGTATTTAGAAAAGGCAAAAGAGATATTTGATCTTGTAGTCTATGGATGGGATGGTGATCCATCGCATCCAGCCGCTGGAGGAGTCTTTTGGACACAAGCTAATTGGAGCAGCGACAGGAATACAATTTCTAATGCCCCAGGTGCTGAGCTTGGATTCCATTTATATGAACTTACAGGAAAGGGTTATTATTTTCACTGGGCAAAGAAAATGTATGATTGGACAAATGAAAACATGCTCGCACCTAACGGACTATTTTGGGACCATATTGATTTAGCAGGCACAATTGAAAAAACTCAATGGAGCTATAATCAGGGCGTCATGATTGGTGCGAATGTTCTACTATACCGAATTACACATAAAAAAGAATATTTGAAGAGAGCAGAAGAGATAGCTGATGCTTCAATAGCCTACTATCAAGAAGGCGAGCGTTTATATAAACAGCCAGCTAGATTCAATGCGATTTTCTTTAAAAACCTTTTATTATTAGAAGCCGAAACGAAAAACAAGGAATATTACAGCCACATGCAAGCATATGCCGACAGAGTCTGGAAGGATTATCGAGATCCTGAAACAGGACTCTTTAGATTTGAAGGGGAACAGCCGATAACCCTTCTTGAACAATCAGCAATGGTACAAATCTATGCTTCACTTGCCTGGAAGAAAAAAGACTACCGCAAAAAAGCATAATGGAGGTTATTATGAAAAAGTGTAGAAGAGTTATTATGTTTATGGCATTACTACTTCTATTTATGATTGGCCATCCAATAAATACATTAGCCAAAGCACAGCTGCCCGAACATCTATATGTAATTAAAACGTCGGAAATGTCGGATGAAGAAGCCACAATGATTGCAACTCTTCAAGGCTTGTTGGCTCAGAAAAACTCAAAGCTTCAGCTCTATCTTGACCGGGAATATGGAGGATATCAAACATGGTTGAGGAACTTAAAAGCCAACTTTGGAATATCATACTCTTATTCTGAAGATCCATGGGAACTGGTAAAAAAATCAAAAATAAAAAGCTATATTTTATTCGAAAAAGGTGATGATTCAATCAATGCAGCAACAAGCTTATCTGGAGTGACTGGAGCTATAGCTATTGAAGAAAGTCTAGTAAAGAAAGCAGAGTTTTATGGGTTAAAAGAGCAAATGGATGTGAGAGGAAAAAATGAAAAATGGGTAAAGGATCATTTTTGGCCTCACTTTATGAAGGATAAAATAGTTGAACAGAAAGAAGATTTTGCCTTTCAATTAAGAGATTTTGCTGTGAAAGAAAAATCGATGATTTTTTATGACGGAAACTCATCATTAAGATCTGAATTAATGAAAGGGCTTAAAAAAGATTCTGCAGCATTTGGATGGGGCGACGCGTCATCAGGCGAGGATCAATTTATTTCCCCATCATCAAAAGCAGGTGTATTCACGATTCCATCTGACCATGCTTCTAATCTTTCTGTCCTATCAACTATCAAGACAGGACCTCTAAAACAAAAAACGGAAGATGCTAAGCCTAAGGCAAAAGAAAATACTCACTATGTTACATTTTTGATGACAGATGGAGATAATGTCCAGTGGCTGCTGGGGGATTTTCAATCGGACAACAGATGGTATTCAAGTCCTGATAGAGGTACTTTTAATATGGGATGGGGGATATCCCCGTTGCTTTCTGAACTTGCTCCTTCTGTAATGAACTGGTATTATGAAAGCGCTTCACGAGGAGAAAATTCTGATCAATTTGTAGTTGGGCCATCTGGTATAGGCTATATGTATCCAAGTCAATATCCAGAGAATGAATTAGATCAACATGTAAAAAAACTAAATCAATATATGGATCAATCAGACCTTCATATTGCTCAAATTATTGATTTCAACTCATTAAAAAATACTTCTCTATGGAATAAATATACCTCTCAGAAGAATATTGACGCCTTATTTTACCTTGAATATTCAAGGTACGATACGCATAAAGGCAAAATTGTCTGGTCAAATAATAAACCGATTATTTCTGCAAGAGAAATGCTTTGGGACGGTCTTGATGGAGCTGACGAACAAAGTGTTATAGATAAAATCAATTCCTCACAGCGAAATCCCAAAAGTGAACAAGGCTACACACTCGTTTTAGTTCATGCTTGGAGTAAGTCGCTTTCGGATGTAAAGACTGTAGTGGAACAGCTTGATTCAGATGTAGAGGTCGTTACACCAGAGAACTTTGTATCCCTTATTCAAGAGAATGTAATCCGCTAACAAAAGTTACCTTTAATCTGAAAAAGTAAGAGAAAACAAAAAAATGGGAAACTCCTTATAAATTAAGGAGTTTCCCATTTTATTTTCGATGGAGCATAACGGGATCGAACCGATGACCTCTACGCTGCCAGCGTAGCGCTCTCCCAGCTGAGCTAATGCCCCGTATAAAAGGAATCTGCAAAATATCATTTGCGATATTATAAATTATACTTCCTCAAAACCATACTTGCAATAGAAATTAACAGTCAAAACGAAAAAAATTTGACTGTTAATTAAAGAATAAACTGTTAAAGCCTCACTCACTCTCAACCACCCCAAAAAAGTCTTCATGCACATACCCATTAATCACCATATCCAAATCATGAAAATAGCGGTGCAGAGTTTGGACGTTCTCACTGTTTCCGTATATGACACTTTCAGAATGCCGGATAATAGATTCGAGGTCGGTTTTTAAAGCTTCATCTTCAACCAGCGGGACGAAGTGGGCAGCATATGCTTTTGCTGCAGTGGCACGGGCGGTTTGATCGGCCATGTTTAAGCTGTCGATTCGGTCCCAGCCTGTGGTTTCGTTGTAGAATGCGTGGAAATCGGCTATGAATTCTCCGGCGTCCTGGTATTCTGGGTTTTCTGTGTTGCCGTAATCCTGTACAGGCTGCTCGGCAGGTTCATCAGATGTTGCAGCGGAAATTGGTTCGTTTTCTTCTTGGTTTCTCTCTTTTGTATAATCTTGATTCAAGAAGAACATTGTAGCGAATCCGATTGTTGTTATTGCAGCTAATGCTGCAAATGTGATGCTGAAGATTTTTAGCCCTTGTATCATCTTCAAACTCCTTATGTATCTTTGTTTTTGTTTGACCCCATTTTTCAACATTACAATTGAACTATAAAATTATAACATTATTGGTTGAAATATCCTACCAGTATTAGGGTGATTTCTAGTGAAAAAGGATCATACCGCTAAAAGGAAAATACTCCTAAATTCGTTCTCTATAGGGAACTAAAATGCTATAATAAGAACGTTGGTAGTACTTAATAAAGGAGGTGAATCTTTGAAAAAACTGAAAAGTGTTGTCATGATCTGTCTGCTTATTGCTTCACTTTCATTACCGACTTCAGCACTTGCTGCATCAGGATATAATTACTCACAGCAAAATTCGTTTGATTCGTTTTTGGATTCTGTCTTTTCATTTTTCTTTGGCAGTAAGGATGCAAAATATGATTACGGAAACAGTCATCAGAATTCATACCAGACCAATACGTATAAATACGATGGAAAGTATTATTGGTGCTGGACGGGATGGGGCTGGAAAAAGTACACCAAAAGAGAGTGGGAAGACTGCTTTAAGAATATTCCAAAAGAATCAAAGGATATCTGGAAAGAATGGTACTGCTGGTAAAATACATATCAGTCAGCACAAAAATGAGAAAGCAAAGGGCATACGTCCCGCTGCTTTCTCTACCTGTCATCCCGATCTTCTAAAATCCGGTCCATTTTTTCTTCTATCCGCTTTGATCGTTTAATCTGGCTTGTCATAGTTTTAACAAGATAGATAGCTCCAGAAATGACTGCGAACAGAAATAAAAAGATCATGATTTGAAAGATTAAATCTCCGGTATTCAGCATATCTATATTCCCCCAAAAAAGTTTTTTTTATTTGAAAAAGAAAAAAGCAAGAGGAAAATCCTCTCACTCTTTAATAAGCCGCACTTTTTACTTCTGTTAGTTGCAGCAAGTGTCTTTTTTCATGATAGCCAATAAACTCAACCCATTGTTTTAAGGAAAGATCGCCAAGGTGAGGGTGCTTCATGGCTTTTTCGTTCAGGTCTTGTTCGGGAGCCGTTTCCGCGAAATTAATCAGCTCGCGGCGGGAATTTTCAAGCTTTGATAAGAGTTCATCTTTTACGTAAGGTCCTTCGGCTGGTTTCAGGTTTTCGGGTGCCGGGACTTTCCGGGAACGGTCGATGACCAGTTCCAGCGGTTTTTCGCTAACATTTTTCTTTTCGCCTGACATAAGAACCTGTTTCATGCCGCCTGTGATGACACGCTCCATTAAGTAGAGGTGCTCAAGGATTTGGCCTGGGCTCCATACGTCCGGTGAAGGTTTTCGGTTGAGCTGTTCATCTGTCATGTTTTTGACTTCGTTCAGTAATTCTGCGCGTATTGTCTGTGAATGTTCTAGCATGGTAATCTCTCCCTTCACCTTCATTCTATCAAAGTGATTTGCAAAGTTCTCTTTTCAGCTTCTTCCTGACAGTTCCTGTGTTAAATGGTTTTTTACTTGCTCTCTGAGCTTGTATTTTTGGATTTTTCCTGAAGCGGTCATCGGGTAGTCTTTGACGAAATAGTAGTATTCAGGAATTTTATAATGGGAAAGCTGTCCTTTGCAGAATGCTTTTATGTCTTCTGCCGTCAGGGTGACGCCTTCTTTTGGAACGATACATGCAGCGACTTTTTCTCCGTATTTTTCATCAGGAACACCAATGACCTGCACATCCATGATATCTTCGTAACGATATAGGAATTCTTCAATTTCACGCGGGTAGACGTTTTCGCCGCCGCGGATGATCATGTCCTTCAGGCGGCCGGTAATGACGACATAGCCGTGCTCATCCATTGTGGCCAGATCTCCTGTATGGAGCCAGCCTTCTTTATCAATCGCCTCTTCTGTTGCTTCAGGCATTTTGTAGTAGCCTTTCATGACAAGGTACCCTCTTGTGCAGAGCTCTCCCTGTTCGCCAGGTGCTGTTTCTTCGCCAGTAAGCGGGTCAATAATTTTTACTTCCACATGAGGATGAGCTTTGCCGACTGTTTCAACCTTGCGTTCAATGGAGTCTGTCACAGTTGTCTGTGTAATGACAGGTGAGGATTCTGTCTGGCCGTAGGCAATGGTTACTTCCGACATGCCCATTTCATTGATGACTTTTTTCATGACTTCGATCGGACAGGTTGATCCGGCCATAATCCCTGTTCTCAAGGTTGAGAGATCATAGGTTTTAAAATTAGGAGAGTTCAGTTCAGCGATAAACATTGTTGGAACTCCGTGCAGTCCTGTGCATTTTTCTTTTTCAACGGTCTTAAGGACAAGGTCTGGATCAAATTCCACAATTGGCACCATGGCTGCTCCGACAGATACACATGCCAGAACGCCAAGAACGCAGCCGAAGCAGTGGAAGAATGGAACCGGGATGCATAAACGGTCCTGATTCGTTAAATTCATAGAGCTTGCAACAAGAAAGCCGTTGTTCACGATGTTGTGATGAGTGAGCATGACACCTTTAGGGAAGCCGGTTGTTCCTGAGGTGTATTGCATATTGATGACGCCCTCAGGAGTTAATTGACTCTCACGGTCGGCAAGCTCATCATCTGAAATTTTTGATCCGTGATCGAGAAGCTCATTCCAGCTGTACATTTCTTCAGGTTCTTTTTGATTTCCTATGTAAATGAGGTTTTTTAAGTGCGGCAATGCTTCAATCTGCTTGTATTTCTCTGCAGAAGCTGAATTCGTGATGGAGCGGACAATATCGACATAAGATGTTCCTTTAAATCCGTCAATTAAGAAAAGAGTGGTGGAGTCAGACTGCTTCAGCAGGTATTCGAGCTCGCTGCTCTGGTAGCTTGTGTTGACGGTAACAAGGACGGCGCCAATGCGTGCAGATGCGAACTGCAGCAGGAGCCATTCAGGGACATTGGTTGCCCAGATGGCAATGTTTTCACCCTTTTTCACGCCAAGACCCATTAAGGCTTTTGCGAGCTTCGTTGTTTCATTGTAAAACTCATCATACGTATAGCGGATGTTTTCCTTTGAATAGACAACGGCATCCTGACTCCCGTATTTAGACACAGTTTCCTTCAATAATTGGCCGATGGTTTTATTTTTTAGTGATTGCATGGGACCTCCCTGGACAAAAAGAATGATTACGCTTTCATTATAAACTATTTTTAGAAAGTTTTGAAAACTATTATTCTCTAAAATATACAGAAGCAGTTGCAGTATAATAGAAGAGACGTACTTTCAAAAGGGGAACAATCATGAATAAATCAACATTATATCCTTATCTGGCACTCGCAATTGGAGTTGCAGCGGTGTCAACTTCTGCGATTTTCGTAAAGCTGACTTCTGCACCTGCTCCGGTAATCGCGTTTTATCGCCTGTTTTTCTCAACGCTTATCGTTCTGCCGCTGTTTTTGGCAAAATCGCTGCCTCATATTAAAACGTTAACGAAAAAAGACTGGAGCTATTCGATCTTAGCGGGTGTGCTGCTTGCGTTTCATTTTATTCTCTGGTTTGAATCATTGAACTACACCTCTGTGGCAAGTTCGGTTGTGCTGGTTACGCTTCAGCCTCTGTTTGCGTTTATCGGTACCTATTTCTTTTTTAAAGAGAGAGTGTCAGCGAGGGCGATTCTCAGTGCCGCGCTTGCCATTGCAGGCAGTGTTGTTATCAGCTGGGGAGATTTCCGGATCAGCGGGCTTGCACTATTCGGAGACTTTCTTGCGCTTGCGGCCTGCGGAATGGTCACAGCTTATCTGCTGTTTGGCCAAGGTGTGAGGAAGCGTCATACGCTGACCCTTTATACTTTTATCGTTTATGCGGTAAGCTCTGTGACATTATTCCTTTACTGTGTGTTATTAAGCTATCCGCTATCAGGTTTTCCTAAGCAGGATTGGCTTTACTTTTTGCTGCTTGCAATTGTGCCGACATTGCTTGGCCACTCACTGTTCAACTGGTCGCTGAAATGGATTTCGACCAATGTCATTTCTGTAGCGATTCTGTTTGAACCGGTTGGTTCGATTATTCTTGCGTATTACTTCCTGGAAGAAACGGTTCTTCTTACGCAATTAATTGGCGGAGCCATCATTATCATCGGGGTCATGCTGTTTCTTTTTGAAAAGAAGGAAGTGGCCGAGATTTCAAGTGAACAAACGCTTTAAAGATCAAAAGCACAAGCGCCAAGGACCGCTCCGACAGGCGGATTCGTTCTGACCGAGGATCTAGGCGCTTTCGCTTACCGTAGATAACATTATATACTTATCCACAACCTATTACATTTTGTAATTTCCTAAACAACGTGAAAAGGACTCAATTTCGAGTCCTTTTTTGTTTTTCTGCGATTTTCTTTTCCAAATCTTTATACGTATACTTCGTCTTCTTTTTTAAAGCTTCTTCAAAGCTTGCTTCTCCGGTTTCAAGCAGTAGTTCCATAATAATGTCTTCTCCAAATTCATCTGTCAGAATTTTAACGGCGCAGAAGCTTTGAGTATAAACTTCCGCTTCCGGGCTGTCTTCCAGGGCCGTTGCCCAGCTTCCTGGATTTCTAAGTTCATTGAAAGGAATAACCCTATCAATATGAATTTTTGCATCCTCTCCGTTATAGCCTGCATATTCTGCTACGCCTTCATTAAACCAGATCGGAATTTTCAGCGAGTCGATTTCCATTTTCTCTAATGCTTTCTCCATATAGTAATGGGCATATTCATGGTAAAAAGTTTCCACGACAAGCGGGGATGCGGCATCGAAATCATCAGGAATGACAATCGCCATAGTTTCTTTCAGATGATCGTAAAATCCCATATAATCCAGATACTCAAGCTCCTTCAGCGGGTCCGGCGATTCATCAAGCAGAATCAAGTCAATCGGCTGATCTTCAATATCGCCGAACAAGCGTTTACTAATTTTACGTGCATTTATGAATTCATCCTCAACAAGCAGGATATCTCTTTTATTCAGAGAGGAATAATAAACAGTCAGATGAGAAATTTTCTTCGTTTCAGCACCCTCTTTATATTTTTCGTAAGGGTCAATCGGCAAAAAAGCGTTTACCTGAAACTCAAACTTCTCCCGCGGACTAATATTTTGATAGTTAAAATGAGTCGTCATTACATTCATGAGGACAACAAAAAATAAGGTGATAATTAAACTGATGGCTGTGATGGAAAGAAAGATGGATCCTGACAGTCCTTTGAAAAAGAGCAGATTCCTTTCTTTGCGGTGGATCATCTCGTATATAGAATAGATAAACAAGCCGATCAGCAATAGCGCCATAATGCTTCCTGCGATCACACTGGCAGGGATATTCAAAAAGAGAAACAGAACGTAAAACACTCCGGTGAAATAAACGATATACAGAAACGATAAGAAACTATGCAGAAGTATTTTCACATGCAGCCTCCGATTGTCTTAGTCTATGAACATATTCTGTTTGATGAAAAGAAACTCCTTTTAGAGGTAGGGATTTAATTTTGACTTGTCGAATTTTATCAGCAAGGAGTGTTGAACATGAATTATAAGATAAGAAAAGCTGTCAATGAAGACGCGAAGCAAATTGCCGTTGTACATGTGGACAGCTGGAGAACAACCTATACAGGTATTGTAGCAGATGCCTATCTGGAAAGTCTTACATATGAAAGTAAAGAAAAAATGTGGAGATCCATTGATCCTGACACTGTTTTTGTGGCAGAAAATGAAGATGGGGAGATTGTCGGGTTTGCAGGATTTGGACAAGAACGAACCAGGGAATATGGTTTTGACGGAGAATTATATGCGATCTATCTATTGAAAGAAGTGCAGGGAGCGGGCATTGGACGGAGACTCGTAGAAGCGGTTGCTGATGAGCTCATGCAGAAAAACTATCAATCTATGCTGCTGTGGGTAATGAATGCGAATCCTTCTAAAGGCTTCTATGAACGCTTTTCACCTGAAAAGATTGCGGAGGACGTCTACACGATTGAGGGAACAGGTCATCAGGAAACGGCATTGGGATGGCGTGACTTGCAGAAACTGTCAGCTGCATTGAAAAGGAAAGAGGGATCACTGTGAAGCGTGCATTAATACTGGGCGGAACTCAATTTTTCGGAAAAAGACTTGTTTATAAGCTGCTGGAAAATGGGACAGAAGTGACGATTGCTACAAGGGGAAGAACGCCTGATGACTTTGGAGATAGAGTTGACCGTCTGATAATTGATCGTGAAAACAAAGAATCAATAATTAAGGCCTTCGATAATAAAAAATGGGACGTTGTCTATGATCAATCGTGCTTTTCACCGCTTGAAGCAAAATCTTCTTATGAAGCGCTGCAGGGCAAAATCAAGCATTATGTTTTCACGTCTACTATGGCAGTCTATGAATTTGGGAGAGAACGAAAAGAAGAGGACTTTGATCCGTTATTGTATAAGCCTTCCTATAAAGAGCGCAAAGACTATAAAGGGATGAGCGGCTATCAAGAAGCAAAGCGCAGTGCGGAAGCCTATCTTTTTCAGACTGCAGATGTGCCGGTTGCCGCTGTTAGACCAGCACTTGTTATTGGATTAGACGATTATACGGAACGCTTTTTATTTCATGTGAAAAAGGTGAAGAACGAGAAGCCGATTGGCCTCGCGGATCCTGGTCATTTTTATAGCTATACATCATCTGAGGACGCTGCGGGATTCTTGTATATGGCTGGAGAAAAAAACTTAACGGGTGCATTCAATATTGCTTTTGAAAAAAGTCTCTCGCTGAATGATCTGCTGCATCAAATCGAGCGTGCTGTGGGGAAGAAGGCGATTGTGACAAGTGATATTACGAAAGAGAATGCCTCGCCTTATGGATTAGCAGGTGAATGGACACTGGATGTGTCGAAGGCTGAAAGAGCTGGGTACTCATTAGAGAAATTAAATCCATACATAGAATGTTTAATAGAGGAAATGAAAAAAGAAACGTGACGTTGTCGCGTTTCTTTTTAGTGAGGTGAAATCTGCTGATGAAACACCGCAGCAAAATATGCGAATACAAATGCAAGCGGAATTGAGAAAATGACAGACCAGCCGCTGACTAAATCTTCTTCGTTGCTGATTCTTATTGCTTCAAAGTAACCATATAGAAAATGAATAATCGACAATAAAAAGGTCATCAGCATTAATGGGTAAGATAGATTCATCGTTTGCCCTCCATAAGAAATCTATTACTACTAGTACATGCAGAGAAATGAGAGATTATGACAAGAAAAGCACCGAGAAAAAGATCGGTGCTTTTGCCAGAATCTATTTTCTTTTTAAAACAAGTGATTTAGAAGTTGTCAGCATCAATACTAAGATAATGGAGCAAATGACAAATGTCGGCACCATGTATGATGCATTATAGCCGGCTGAATACAGCAGAACGGGCTGATCTCCTGCAAATTCTGCGAAGAATACAGCTCCTGCAAGTGTATGTGCTGCAAATCTCAAAAAGCTTCCGAGAAAAGCTGCCGCCACTACATAAGTAATTAACCGTCTTTTATTTAGCGGGTTCAAAGAGCTTTGGACTTGCTTATAAAATACTCCTCCGGCACCCACGACGGTAAATGCGACAAAATAGTCAAGAAAACCCTGTACTGGATGGACGATTGTAGTGTAGCCCAAAATCGTCTGCAAAACGCCAAGTAAAAACCCTGTAAGCAGTCCGCCTTTTAAACCGTGGCGAAATCCCATAATCAAGACAGGAATCATCGCAAGCGAGATCGACCCGCCCTGTGGCATTTTGCCAATGAAGCTTGTTGCTAAATCAAGCAGAAATGCAATCGCTCCAAGGATTGCTGCCTCTACTAAAAAAACTAGACGTGTATTTGTCTGCATAGCTTTTCCCCTTTTCGGCATTCGACCGGGGCTGTTTTTTTCCATAATAAAAAGCAATGCGGGGAATGTCGGATGGTTTCCACGCACTGCTTTGGTTGGGTTATCACTTGAATCCATCGCCACATCCCTACGTAAGCTTTAACTATACAGGTTCAACGGGTCTGAACATAAAGTTCACTCTCAGCCGAATGGCTCCCCAAGTGGTCAAATGCAATATATGATTTAGACACTACTATACAGGAAGTTGCAAAATTCGACAAGGACATATTGAGATTTTTTTCAGAAAAGTTTGGAAAGCCCTTTCTTTTATCTTTACAATTTTCCGGAATCTTGCTATAGTTTCCATGAATTCAATATATGCAGGGGAGCTGAGTGAACTTGGCTGAGAGGATACTGATTCTTGTATCGACCCTTTAACCTGATCTGGGTAATGCCAGCGGAGGGAATGCGGAAGATGCGTTATTTTTCCATAACTTTGCGAATGCGTTAAGGCTGCCCCAGTGGCAGCCTTTTTTGTGGTTTAGGAAATTATAAAATGCAATAGATTGTGGATAATGAAATAAAGTTATCTACGTCCAGCTCCAGCGCCTAGATCCTCGGTCAGAACAAATCCGACAAAAAAGTCAAACCCGGACTTTTCTGTCGGATTCTTATCTGCCTGTCGGATCTGACCAAGGCGCTTCCGCTTTTGTTCTCGTTCGGTCAGATATTCATATATGAAAAAAATTAAGGAGGAAAAAGAATGTCCAGTGTAAATCTAGCATTTCAGGTGCTGCCTAAATCATCAGAGGGGAATACATATGAAATTGTCGACAAAGCCATTGAGGTTGTCCACCAATCAGGAGTCAAATATGAGGTTGGTGCAATGGAGACGGTAATGGAGGGAGAGCTTGATGAACTGATTGAAATTGTCAAGCAAGCGCAGGATGCCTGCATTTCAGCCGGTGCGACTGAGGTAATGACTCACATGAAAATTCATTACCGTCCAAAAGAAGGGGTCACAATGGATGAAAAACTTAAGAAATACCGTTAACACCCTTTCAGGGATTGCGCTTCCTGGTATCGTGCTGCTGTCGTTCCTCTTTTTATGGGAATTGGCTGTCATCGTCACTAAGGTGGAAAAATGGATTCTGCCGCGCCCGACTGATATTTTCATCACGCTTGCAGAGATGAGAGGGACGATAGGCATCCATATCCTGCAGACCCTGGCAGAAGCAGTGCTTGGATTATTGATCGCAATAGCCGCGGGAGTATTGATTGCTATTTTGATAGACATGTCAGAGTGGGTTCGAAAATCTGTTGAACCGCTGCTTGTTCTTTCGCAGACCATCCCCATTATCGCCCTTGCACCACTGCTTATCATCTGGTTTGGATTCGGTATTTTTCCTAAAGTCATCGTGGTGGCGCTCGTCTGTTTCTTTCCGATTGCCATCAACCTGTCTGATGGATTCCGTTTAGTCGACAGGGACATGATGAAACTCATGCGAACGATAGGAGCAAGCCGCAGGCAGATGTTTATAAAACTGAAACTTCCTGCTGCAGCGCCTTTCTTTTTTTCAGGATTAAAAATAGCAGGAACATACAGTGTGATGGGAGCCGTTATCGGAGAGTGGCTGGGTGCAAGCAAAGGACTCGGCATTCTATTAACTCGATCATCACAGTCGTTTCTAACAGAAAAAGTATTTGCAGCCATCATCTTAATAGTAGGTTTAAGCTTAATTATTTTTGCACTCATTGAAATCCTGGCAAGAATCATGATGCCCTGGAAATACAAGCAGCAAAAGCATTCTAATTAGCACGGGGGAGAAAAAAATGAAGAAATTCTTATTTGTTCTATTTAGTTTAGTGTTCATCTTATCTGGATGCGGATCAGCCGAAAAAGCCTCTAATGAGGAATTGAAAAAAGTAAAGATTATGCTGGATTGGTTTCCAAACACAAATCATACAGGCATTTATGCAGCGAAAGAAAAGGGCTTCTATAAAGAAGAAGGTCTTGATGTAGAAATCGTAGAACCGGGCGAAGGAGTCAGTGCTGATCAGATTGTTGCTTCGGGGGAAGTTGATTTTGCCGTCAGCCATCAGGAGAATATTACACATGCAAGATCAACTGGCGTTCCGATTGTTTCAATAGGAGCAATCATTCAGGAGAATACTTCTGCATTTGCTTCATTAAAAGAAGAAAACATCACTTCTCCAAAGGATTTTGAAGGGAAACGATATGGGGGATGGGGTTCTCCGACAGAAGAAGCTGTTATCAAAGCTGTCATGGATAAATCGAATGCAGACTTTGAAAAAGTGGATTATGTCACGCTTGGAGCAACTGACTTTTTCAAATCAATCGGACGCGATACCGATTTTCAATGGATTTTCCAAGGGTGGGACGGAGTTGAGGCTGACCGCCAGGGAATTGAATTGAATTATATCTATCTAAAAGACCTTGATCCAGCTTTAAACTATTACACTCCACTTATCGCAACAAGCGAATCCAAAATGGCAAAAGACAAAGAAATGGTCCAATCCTTCATGAAAGCTACATCAAAAGGCTATCAATTTGCTATTGAGGAACCGGAAGAAGCAGCGGATATCCTGATTAAAAATGTACCTGAGATTAATGCTGAGCTAGTTAAGGACAGTCAAGTGTGGTTAAGTGAACAGTATCAGGGAGATGCAAAGCAATGGGGCATACAAGAAGAAAAGGTCTGGAAAAGATATGCGGATTGGATGTATGAACGAAAGCTGATTGAAGAGAACATCGACCCAAGCGAAGCTTTTACAAATGAGTTCCTGCCTGAAGGAAAGGAATAACATGCTGAGTCTTTCTCGAATCAGCAAATCCTATACTGAAGACCAGCATGTCCTGCTGCCGACAGACTTGAATGTGAAAAAAGGCGAATTTGTAAGCATCATTGGACCAAGCGGCTGCGGGAAAAGTACATTGCTTGATATTATAGCCGGCATCAATAAGCCGACTAATGGCACTGTCCATTACAATGGAGAAGAGATAACGAATAGAACCGGGCTTGTCGGTTATATGCCCCAAAGTGATGTACTGTTTCCATGGAGGACGGTTTTGGATAATGTCATTCTTCCTTTAGAGATACAAGGCAGCGGGAAAGAAGAAGCGCGCAATCAAGCGCGCGGTCTTTTCCCAAAATTCGGGCTGGAAGGATATGAAGATCATTATCCTTTTATGCTTTCGGGCGGAATGCGTCAGCGCGCCAATTTCCTAAGAGCCTATTTAAATAATAAAGAACTCCTTCTATTAGATGAACCTTTTGGCAAGCTTGATGCGATGACAAGACTTGAGCTGCAGAAGTGGTTTATCCAAATATGCGAGGAAACGGGACAGACAGTTATATTCATTACTCATGATATGGATGAAGCCATCTTTCTGTCAGACAGAATCTTTATTCTTTCGCCCAGACCGGGACGAATAATAGAAGAAGTTAGTGTGGAATTTACCCGGCCAAGGACAGATGATCTCTTTACAAATATGAAGTTTGCTTCACTTAAACGGAGGTTGCTTGATGTTCTTTATTTAAAAAAGACCTGATTCAACTAGAAAATGACGCACTGAATTTCAGACAAATTCAGTGCGTTTTCGATCTTTAAAATCTTTTTTTATAAAATGATAAAAAAGCTATTGCAAAGGGAATTTCGGCGTGGTATATTATTATTCGTTGCCGCGAAAAACGCGAAAAAGCAACACAGCCTGAAAAAAGAAAAGTGAAATTAACGCTTGACTTTAAAACGGCAAAATGTTATATTAATAAAGCTTCGCTTGAAGCAAATGATCTTTGAAAACTAAACAAAACCAAAAGCGTACCAAACGTTTTAAATTTTTGAAGTCAGCAACAAATTGAGTCACAAATTTTCTTCGGAGAGTTTGATCCTGGCTCAGGACGAACGCTGGCGGCGTGCCTAATACATGCAAGTCG
>NZ_WKKF01000012.1 GCF_009674765.1 Metabacillus idriensis
TCTCTTCTTAAAGTTACCCAAAAATAAGACAATTACCAATTTAGAGTGGGAGCCTTGACAGTTTCGTTCATATCAGGTGGCTGGACTTATTTTAGTAGATTCTACTCCGGAGAATTACAAAGAAAGATTTCTTCCAACGATGCCAAAAGAATTTCAGGAAGCTTACTATAATCAATTCGTATACGAAGGTACATATGAAGAATTTAAGAATAGTCTCGATCAGCTTAAGGAAACTAAGAGAAATTTGGACATACCTGCAATCATTATATCCGCAGGAAAAAAAGCACATTATTCCATCCATTCTCAAGAGCTATGGAATGAGATGCAAAAAGAAATGCTGGATATCTCCATACAAAGTGAGATGATCATTGCCAGCAATAGTACTCATTACATTCAACATGATGAACCTGAAGTGGTGATAAATTCGATTAAACGATTGATTTGTTAGGTACAGGACATTCCTTAGAGGGGGAAACATGAAAACGGAAGGCTGCTTTACTATTATTGAAAACTCAGAAGGTGAAATATTATTAATGAAACGAAGAGATTATCCAATATGGGATTTGCCTGGCGGAAGATTGGACCATGGTGAAAGCTTGGAATTGTGTGCGATTAGAGAAACAAAAGAAGAAACGGGTTATCAAATCGCTGTAAAGTTGAAAATTGGAGAATATGAACAGCCTCAGCTGAATGATATACAGCATCTGTTTTCAGGTGAAGTCATAGGCGGAGAACAAATGAATGATGGACCTGAAACTTCAAAAGTATACTGGTTTAGACCTGATAGATTACCTGTGTTAATGGTGCCTAACAGAAAAAGACAGATAAAAAATTATTTAAGAAATAAAGATGCTTTTAATAATGAGACGCTGAATATACCGCTTATTTTCCGGTTGATAAACAATTTATATATACAAAAAAATAATTAAAGTTTTAGAACAAAGACTTTAGTTATGAGGCTGCATAATTTTACTCAAGCAGTGAACAAAATTGACTTCGGTATTGAACTAGCGGGTTCCGATAAGGAATATAAAAAAGCGATTGAAGCTGGTGCGGTGGAAGAGTTTTCGATGTAACCGCTAATATATGCAGAACAAAAGCTCCAGTCTAACTGGAGCTTTTGTTCTGCATAGAAAGTACCTTAACATCTAAATGACCAATGGACAAAGAAATCCCTGAGAAAGTAACTAAAACTACATTATTAAGTTGGATTTGAACGCTTATGATTCGATTGAAGTGTTATTTTTATATTTAACAACAAATATTTATTGATAAGCAATAAAACATCATTTATGATAAAGGAAAAGATTGGAATGAGGTGTTTTATGAATCGCGGAACCATTTTGTTTTTATATGCGGCTGTTTTTGTAATGGGTATAACCGTTTTATGCTTATGTCTTTTTTGGCTGCCGGGTCTTGCTGATTATACGGCGGAGTTATTCCCGGAGTTTGCTTATTTGAAATGGCCAGTTCTTGCAGGTGTCTATCTGACAGTCATCCCCTTTTATTATGCGTTGCTTCAAGCGATAAAGCTGCTGCGTTTTATTGATAATAAACAAGCTTTTACAGACCATGCAGTAACTTCTTTGCAGCAAATTAAGCTATGTGCGTTGATTATAACAATCATTTATACAGCCGGAATCATTGTGCTGAGCACTCAAAATGCGATGAATGCTGGGTTAGCACTTAAAGGATTCATTATTATTTTTGCAGCATTAACAATAGCCTTATTTGCTGCCGTTCTGCACGCACTCTTCAGCAGTGCTCTGAAAATGAAAGCAGAAATTGACTTGACCGTCTGAGGTGATGATGTGGCAATAATTATTAATATTGATGTGATGCTTGCAAAAAGAAAGATGAGTGTAACCGAACTTTCCGAAAGAGTGGGGATTACAATGGCAAACTTATCAAACTTAAAAAATGGAAAAGCAAAAGCCGTCCGTTTTTCAACATTAGAGGCAGTCTGCATGGCTTTGAACTGTCAGCCTGGTGATATTCTGGAATACAGCAAGGGAGCCGGTACAAATGGGATTTTATGATCCGCCTTTTGTGGCGATATTTCTATTATTGCTTGGCCTTATTTACATACCGGTCGCAATATATACTATTTCCAGATTCAAATTGAACGTAATTGGATATCTTCTGGCCGCTGCATCATTTGCCAGCTATTTATTGGTAGGAGCATATATGGCGGGGAGCGGTTATTATGCAGATGAGCACGCCACAAGATTATTCGGCCAGTTTGGTTTCTTAGAACTGATTCTTTTGTCGTACGCTTATATTTTTATAGGTTTATCGGTTGTTCTCGGGAAAAAAGGTGAATTACAGTGATGGAAAAGTATTCGGTATATCCTGTGGGCTTAAATCGAAATTATGGAGGTTTAAGTGAACCTTATTACCGTTTTCATTTTCTTTACTTATCTAATCATTACTGTTTTGTGGATGGCGAATTCAAGTCTATTATTTTCTGAAGGTGGAATAGCTGTTTGGATTCTTGCGTTACTTTTAGGGGGATTTGTTTATCGAAAGAAAA
Organism: Metabacillus idriensis; assembly: GCF_009674765.1. Classification (GTDB taxonomy): domain Bacteria; phylum Bacillota; class Bacilli; order Bacillales; family Bacillaceae; genus Bacillus_P; species Bacillus_P idriensis. Next base: position 2,534 of record NZ_WKKF01000012.1, read on the forward strand.
GAAACAGAATCATTTTAGTTTCTGCTTGTTTCATGACTTTTTTACTTAGTTTAACTATTTTGATTGAACTCATTACAAGTTCAATGCCATAAACTGCAAGATGAAATGTAAAAAAATAAAGGGTTCAATCTTTAATTCTACCGAAAATCACTGAGATTTTGTGCTTTCATTACCTTTACAGCCATATCCCCGATTTGCCTGCCTAATCTCAGCCCTTCATCATTATCTGCCTTAAAATGTGCACCTGCATACAAACGTGATAAAGCGCATTCTTCCATGATGTTTTTTATTCCTGATGCTTCTCTCGGAAAGAAATAACTTAATACCGATTCTGCACATCCTGCAACAGCGGCGTGTGCAGATGGATAGGCTGGAAAGCGCGGGGTAGCGAGCACAGCAGACAGGTTTCTGCCATATTGATTTGGACGTGCCACATCCCAAGCATATTTAAAATACCAGGACATCACAAAGGCATCATTTACAGCAGCGTGAAAATAAGCGAGGACTCTGGCAATATGCGGTGATCCCAGTCCGTATTTTTTGGCTAAACTGAAAATCATAGGAGTCATATTCTGGGTTGCTTCGACCGTTCCCCAGTAATTTGCGATGCGTATTTGCTGAGACGTCAGGAAAGATAATGTTTGTTCAACAATAAAAAGTTCTTTTCCCCAATCAACCTCTATAGGATTTCTAATTTGCCAGGTAATACGCTGCTGAAAGGGATCGAGGAATTCATTGCTGCTTTGCCTAATGATAAAAAACATAGGGAAATACGCTGGTGCTGAATAAGGTTTAGGAGGGGTTTGCTCTCCCTGGTAAGGATGTTCTGACCATCTTCTGTAAGTTGTTCTCATTTATCTCCCCCCTTGTTTTTAGGAGTAATCATCCTCGCTGCACAAAATCCATCTATCACTAAGAAACGCTTGGTTCAAGCACAGTCAGTGTATTATCTGTGGAATTAAGATTAACATTAGCACCTATTGGAATAGCAGCTTTATAGAACCCATGCCCTGTAGCAAGGTTGATGATCAGCGGTTTTCCTATTGGGACTAACAGGGAATTAATTAAATCTTCATAATCAGTATCATAAGATACCAGACAATTCGTACATTCTCCCATAATAATGCCAAGACAATCCTGAAACTTACCCGACATCATTAATTGAGTAAGATAGCGGAAAATCATAGTAGTAGGTGCATGGGTGTCTTCTAAAAAAAGGATTTTGCCTTGTGTATTAATTTCAAAGGGAGTACCAAGGGTATTGACTAAAGAAGTCATATTTCCACCCACAATTGGACCCGTAACATTTCCCGGCACTAAACTCTTCAGTAGAATGTCTGGCGGGTTCTGTATCATTCTTGGAGAATTCAATGTGGAAGTTGCTTCAAAGAATTGATTGAAATTATAAACGGGTGTTTCTATTCTGAAATCGATCAGCATAAGGCTATGGAACGTTATTAAATCACTAGATAGATATAAACTATTTAATAATACGGTTATGTCACTGTATCCAGATATAATTTTAGGGTTCTCTTTTATAACATTAAAATCCAGGAAAGGAAGAATGGTCTGAACCCCAGTCCCTCCTCGTGTGGATAGGATCATTTTGACGCTCGGATCTTTGAACATATCCATGACATCTGCGGCTCTTTGCTCAGCAGGTGCAGCTGTGATGCCCTCATAAGAATAAACGTGTTTACCGAAAACGACATTATAGCCCAAATCTTTCAAATATTGGACTCTGTCATTAATAAGTTTTGTATCAAGAGGGCTGCCAGGCGTCACCAGCCCAATCGTATCCCCTCTTTGCAGCAACGGAGGTCTTATTGCCATATTTTCCTCCCCCTGATTTCGCTTCAATTATAATTTACGATAATAAAAGGTATTAAAAGGTGCTTTAATATATGTCATATTCATGAAAACTACTGATTGAGCAATTGAGTTTCCAATCTTTTATTAACCTGGATTCTTATACAAGAGCAGGGTGTGCTGGAAGTATTAAAATCCTATTCTCAGTCATTACTTTAGGGATCGGCATAATCCCTTTAGCAGGTTTATTGTTATTGGCTGCAGGAGTATCTGAACTGAAAGCGAAAAAGAAGGAGACTGGCTTTATAGCGATTTTAGCGTCCCTATTTGTGCTCTATGTTTTTATAAAAATTTACTAACTGATTATCAGGAGGAGAATTCAAATGAAAAAGGTTCTGATACTTGGGGCAAGCGGATTGGTCGGAAAAGCGTTAATAGAAGAATTCGAGGATCGGTTTGAGGTATACGGGACGTATTGTTCCACAAAGACCAAACTTCCTGATACCAGACAGTTTCAATTAGAAATAAAAGATTTCGATAAAAGTATGACTCTAATTCAAATGATTAAACCGGATGTTATCATTTCTTGTTTAAGGGGTGATTTCGAACATCAATATGAAATACATAAACAAATAGCTTCTGAAATAAAAAGCATTAATTGTTCCCTCTATTATTTTTCCACAGCAAATGTATTTGATGGAGATTATTTGAAGCATCATGTTGAAACAGATTTGCCTGTCTCACAATCAGATTATGGGAACTTTAAAATAAACTGCGAAAACATGCTGACTGAGAAATTAGGAGATCATGCAAGTTTGATTAGAATTCCAGCAATCTGGGGCAAAGAGTCTCCCAGATTAAAGATGATTAAGGAAAGTATAAAAAATAATGAACTCATTGATGTGTACAGTAACCTCGAATGCAATTATCTTTTGGACAGGCACCTAGCCATACAAATGAGATTTATTATTGAAAAAGGATTGCAAGGCATCTTTCATTTAGGATCAACTGACATGAAGTCACATGGTGAATTTATTCAAGAAATAGTGAAAAAGCTAACCAGCAAAAAACACACTATAAAAAATAACACCTTATTTGAGAAAGAAAATACGTATTATTTTGGACTTCATTCGATCAGAACAGACATCCCTCATGAACTAAGATCTACCTGTGCAGAAATTATTCAGGAATTAGTAAATGTGAAATGAGCGTTCCCGTAAGAAATATGGGGCGCTTTTTCTAATGATCAGAAGGAAATCTCCAAACACGAAGCGAATAAATCTTGAACGAGGTGATTGAACAGTTGAACTTGAAAACTCCAAATAAAATACGGATAATCGGCTCCGTCGGCAGCGGAAAAACAACGCTCGCAAGAGAATTATCCTCTATATTGAATATTCCTTATTATGAATTAGATAACGTTGTCTGGATGAGGGATCAATCAGGTGATATCAAAAGAACAGATGCAGAAAGAGATTCCTATTTAAAATCGATTATCTTCTCTCGGACTTGGATTATTGAAGGGGTTCATAACGAAACATGGGTTTCTGCTAGCTTTCACCAAGCAGATTTGATCATTTTCTTAGATCCGCGTTATTCTGTGAGAACTTACCGGATTATGAAAAGGTTTTTCCTGCAAAAACTTCGAGTAGAAAAGTCAAACTATAAGCCAACGGTGAAAATATTTTTAAACATGTTTAAATGGAACCGTTACTTTGAAGAAAAGGGAAAACCCAATTTCCTTCATTTTTACGGAAAATATAGAAACAAACTATTAGTCATATCTACTAATCGTGAAGCAGCATATTGCTTGGACAGATTCAGAAGGAATACACAGGATTTATGCCGATTGTCACCAAAATAATGTTGGTTCGTCTAAAGTTATGCAAAAGACAGGAATGACAAAAGAGGGAAGAATCCCGGGGGATCTGAAGGTGCAGGACGGCAGCTGGAGGAATTCTTTTTTATATAGTATTTTGAAAGATGAATGGAAAGCCTGAAACAGACTCTCCATTAGATTTGCGGAGTTATGAAATTAATTCACGGGGTTTTAAATTTAATTGGCGGGGTTATGAAATTAATTCACGGGGTTTCCAATTTAATTGGAGGGGTTATGATATTAATTCGCGGGTTTCCAATTTTAATTGGCGCGCTTTCCGAAAATGCATTATTCCCCGCCGCTCGAATAACGGTTATCTCCCGTGGTCACATTCTTGTCTTCTCCTGGACGGTGACTGACAGCTTTTTGTTGAACGTATTCTTCCTTCTAACATCAACTGCAAATGCTAAACTTAATGCTCCAACCAATAAACCAATCAGCCAGGCCATTCTTATTCCTCCCCGGATATTTCAGATTCGTCCCAATGCGCTGTTCCCCACAAATGCATTTGCTCAAGGACTGGCATTAGTGTTTTTCCTTTTTTGCTCATAGAATATTCCACTTTGGGAGGCATCGTGTTATATTGCTTCCGCTCGATAAAACCATCATCTTCAAGCTCTTTTAATTGCCTGCTCATCACTTTGTGAGAGACACCGGTCAATAATCTGCGGAGCTCATTGTAACGCAGCGTGCCATCTTTTCCTAAATGCCACAGGATAACAGTTTTCCATTTTCCTCCGATCTTGCTTAATGTATATTCAATGGAGCACTTGAGCTTTCCTTCCTTATTTACAGGTATTGTCACCGAAACCTTCATTCCTTTCTTACCTCTATGATAGTAACTGACCTAAAAGTGCATACTTACATCATAGAAAATCATTCGTTACAATAAATGAGCTGGTGATTAAATACTACAGCCGAGGAGGAGTTTTATCAATGTTAACCTATCCTAGATCATTTTCTCATATAGGCCTTTCCGTTCCAGACCTGGACAAGGCAGTTAAATTTTATACAGAGGTGTTTGGCTGGTATGTCTTAATGGAGCCATCAAAAGTTGAAAATGATGATACAGCCATTGGCCATATGTGCCGCGATGTGTTTGGAGACGAGTGGGACACATTCCGGATTGCCCATCTTTCAACAGGTGACAAAATTGGAATTGAACTATTTGAGTTTCCTCATAACGAGAAACCAGAGAATAACTTCGAGTACTGGAAAACAGGAATCTTTCATTTCTGTATCCAGGATCCTGATATTGAAGGCATGGTTGAAAAAATCAAAGAACATGGCGGCAAACAGCGCATGCCGATCAGAGAGTATTATCCTAATGAGAAGCCATTTAAAATGGTTTATGTGGAAGATCCATTCGGAAACATTTTTGAGATTTATACACACAGCTATGAGCTGACGTATTCTGAAGGTGCATATTAATAGAAGGATAGTTTAGAGGGCCGGTTTCGGTCCTCTTTCTTTTGTTAAGGATTCTTAAGAATTTCTCCGGGTAAATGTTAAGATTTGACCTTTATGATCAAAGCATACCAATAAACACGGAGTGATGAAAATGAATTCTATAGCTTTTATCTTTCAATATATAAATAAACCGAGATCGGTGGGAGCCTTATTTCCGAGTTCTTCCAAGCTTGCGGAGCGGATGACAGAACATATTGATTTTCAAACTGCTGACTATATTATAGAATATGGGCCTGGTACGGGTATTTTTACAGATAAACTAATTGAAAAGCGAAGAAGAGAAACGCAGATCATTTTAATTGAACAAAATGCAGCGTTTTGCAGCATGCTAACAAAGAAGTATTTAAATGAGAAGAACCTGATTGTGATCAACGGATCCGCAGAAGACACAGGAAAATACATGAAACAGTATAAAATACCTGCTGCAGACTATATCATTTCCGGACTTCCTTTTGCCAGTCTGCCAAAGGATCTTACGCTCTTAATTCTGGATGAGACTAGACGAATCCTTGGAGGTAAGGGAACATTCATTACCTTTCAATACAGTCTTTTAAAAAAGAATTTAATTGGTCAGTACTTTAGTGAAATGAGCTGCCAAAGAGAATATCTGAATTTACCGCCGGCTTATGTGCTGAGCTGCAGCAACGGAATGAAGGAGAGTGAATGAATTTGGCGGGAAAGATTTTAATAGTAGATGACGATAAAGAGATACGAAAACTGATTTCTATTTATATTGAAAATGAAGGAATCACCGCGTTTGAAGCTGATAATGCGATAGAAGCACTTAAAATGCTGGATAAAGAAGTGTTTGACCTTATCATATTGGATATTATGATGCCTGAGATGAATGGAATCGAGGCATGCATGAAGATCAGAGAAGAAAGAAACATGCCGATTATTATGATTTCTGCCAAATCGGAGGATATGGATAAAATTCAAGGGCTGGCATCTGGAGCAGATGACTATCTGACGAAGCCATTCAACCCGCTCGAGTTGCTGGCGAGAGTAAAATCTCAGCTGAGAAGATATAAAAAATACAATGAAAAGGCAGAGGAAGACAGCCGAATCATTGAAATAGGAGATTTGCTCATCAACACTGACACTTGTCAGGTGCATGTCAGCGGAAAAGAAGTGAGGCTGACTCCAAAAGAATTTGATATTTTAACCCTGCTTGCCTTCAATAAAGGAAATGTGATGAACGTTCGAAAAATTTATGAATCCGTCTGGAAGCAAGATTTTTTCAAGTCCGATAACACGGTAATGGTGCATATTACGAAGATCAGAGAAAAAATAGAAGAAGATCCTAAACGCCCTTTGTACATAAAAACGGTATGGGGAGTAGGGTACAAGATATGAGCAAATTTTGGAACAGACTGAGTGTAAAGCTGCTTTTTGCCATCGCCGTCAGTTTTTTGATCTCACTTTTATCTTTATCCGTTTTCTCAAATATTTTAGTAAGGTACATCATTGTTGAACCGCTCGAAGAGATGAGTATTCTTCAGTATAATCTGTTGATTTTCATTACCTTCACAGCCATCATCATCCTTTTTATCGTATGCTTCTGGCTCTTAATCAGAAAAAAAATCGTCTATCTAAATTCCATTACTGAGGGAGTCCAAAGCATTGCAAACGGGAACCTGGGTTATGCCATAGAGGTAAAAGGAAAAGATGAGCTCTCGGATTTAGGCAAAAACATCAACCGGATGTCAAAAGAGCTGCAAACGAAATTTCTCCATGAGAGAGAAATCGAACGAACAAAAAACGATTTAATAACCAGTATTTCTCACGATGTCAGAACGCCATTAACTTCAATTATCGGCTATATTGAACTGCTGCGGCAAAGGGAAAGATTAAGTGATTTTGACCTCAGCACGTATATAGAGACCATTCATGCGAAGTCCCAAAATTTAAAACATTTGATCGATGAACTGTTCACATACAACAAATTAACAAGTCCCGATATTCAAATCAATATCGACGAGGTCGATTTAACAAGTGTCATTGATCAATTTGTCGGAGAATATATACCGATATTGGAAGCGGAAGGACTTCAAGTGGAAAAAACCATTTGTGAAGAAACTCTTCCAGTGGGGATGGATGTAGAAAAAATGATTCGGGTCTTCGACAACCTGATGACAAATGCTTCAAAGTACAGTATAAAACCTTCAACGATCAAAATTCGTCTGAAGCAAAAAGAAGACCGCGTTCTGTTTTCCATTTCTAATCAAGTAATAGAAGCACCTGCACAGGATCTTGATAAATTATTTGACCGTTTCTACCGGGCAGATCAGGCAAGAAAAGAAGATGGCGGGACTGGCCTCGGCCTTGCTATCGCTAAAAGAATTGTTGAACTGCACGGCGGTTCGATAGGAGCAGCATATGATGAGGGCTGGATGACTTTTACAGTGGAAGTTCCATTATAAAAGGGCAATCCGGCCGTGTTTTTATAGAGAATTATTAAGTGTTTATATAGACATTTTTATTAGAAAATTATAAATAAAAACATTTTTCGGTTGAAGGCTGGTTAAGAAATTGATAGAATGGAAGAAATCAAAAGACTATGTGTAACTGGCGAAACGCGGATAACCGCGGGGGAGCACATAGTGTCGCAGCCGTTCGCCTGGGCAGAGGTAAGGGATTTATCCCTTACCTCTTTCTGTTTATTAAAAAACTATTATAAAAAAAGGAGAAAAATATGAGCACAATTACATTAGACACAGTGAAAAAAATTAAAACATTAAACAATATTGCAGAAGGCGGTTTAAATGTATTTCAAAAGGATACCTTTATGGTCGATAATGATTGTGAAAATCCTGATGCCATTATGGTTCGCAGCTTTAATATGCATTCAATGGAATTCGGTCATCAATTAAAAGCAATCGCCCGGGCCGGGGCAGGAGTCAATAATATTCCTGTCGACAAATGTACAGAGCAGGGAATAGTGGTTTTTAATACCCCTGGTGCTAATGCTAATGCTGTAAAAGAAATGGTTTTAACCTCATTAATGGCTTCATCACGCAACCTATTTGCCGGTGTTTCATGGACAAAGACATTAGAAGCCGAAGGGGAACAAGTTCCACAGCTTGTGGAAGCAGGAAAAAAACAATTTGCAGGAAAAGAAATTAAGGGTAAGACTCTTGGTGTCATTGGATTAGGTGCAATTGGTGCACTTGTAGCGAATGATGCGATTGCTTTAGACATGGATGTGATTGGCTTTGACCCATTTATCTCTGTTGATACAGCCTGGAATTTATCACGTAATGTTCAACGTGCTTTAACCATTGAGGAGCTGTTTGCAAGCGCTGATTATATAACAGTACACACACCATTAACGGATGATACAAGGGGAATGTTTAACCAAGCGACATTCAGCATGATGAAACCTGGTGTTCATATTTTGAATTTCTCACGCGGGGAACTTGTGAATGAAACGGATATGGAAGCTGCTCTTGAATCCGGCATAGTGGGTCAATATATTACAGACTTTCCAAATGAAAATGTATTAAAAATGAAAAACACTGTGTGTACACCACATATTGGGGCTTCAACAAAAGAATCTGAGGAAAATTGTGCTATTATGGCGGGGCGCCAGATAAGGGATTTCCTGCAGACAGGAAACATAAAAAACTCTGTGAATTTTCCAAATGCCTGCCTTCCATATACAGGGAAGCAGCGTGTAGCAGCTTTCCATCAAAACGTTCCCGGCATGGTTGGAAAGCTTACCTCAGCCATTTCAAGCTATGACTTAAACATCGCAGATATGGTGAACAGAAGCCGCGGTGATTATGCCTATACAATGATTGACATTGATACTAATGTAACGAACAATATCATTCCCCATTTGGAGGGAAAAATCAACTTGATTGAAGGTATGATTACAGCACGTTTTATCTAAAAGATGTTTTACGAAGGCTCTTTGCGTAAAATTTGTTGCTATTAGACTAGATGTTAAAAACCCTTAGTGGATTGCAGCGGAAGGAACTTGACTCCTGCGGGAATTAGAGCAAATTGGGAGACCCCGCAGGCAACGCCGAGGAGGCTCCCATGCTCCCCGCGGAAAGCAAGTTCCTGGAGCGGAAAGGAACGGGCATCATTTGTAATGAAAAACAACAATCTATGCGAAAACAGCCATAATGAAAGACAATAGTTAAAAAGAACTTTCTGGATAGCCGGAGAGTTCTTTTTAAGTTAATTATAGTTCCAAAAATAGCGAATGCTGTATAATCTGAACATATTTTGTACTATTTTGTAAAATAACTGAAATATAAATCAAACATTGCTGTTACATAACAATGATAGTATTAAGAAAATAGTAATTTAGTAATACGGGGGTAAAGAATGAAAAAATTAATTGCATCGTTTGTCTTAACAGGCGCATTATTAAGCAGTCCAATTGTTGGCAGTGCTGCACTGGGAGATCAGACGTTAAAAAGCGGGATGTACCATTCGGATGTAAAACAATTACAAGAATCATTGAAAAAAAAGGGTTACTTTACTAATAAATCAACAACTACATATTTTGGTCCTATTACAAAGAACGCAGTTATTAAGTTCCAAAAAGCTAAAGGATTAAAAGCAGATGGAATTGCAGGAAAAAATACATATAAAGCTTTAGGGAAGCAAGCAAGTCAGCCAGTTGTTCAGAATAAGTCCAATATCGCAACTACTGCAAAAAAATATTTAAACGTACCCTATAAATGGGGCGGAATGTCTCCAAAAGGGTTTGATTGCAGCGGATACTTAAATTATGTTGTAAAAGAAAGCACAGGTAAAAAGCTTCCTAGAACAGTAGCTGATATTTATAAGCAGGGAGTAAAAGTTTCATCGCCCAAGGCAGGAGATTTAGTATTCTTTGAGACATATAAGACAGGGGCGTCTCACGCAGGTATATATATAGGGAATAATCAATTCATTCATAGTTCTTCTTCTAAAGGTGTCACGATTACTTCAATGAACAACTCCTATTGGTCTGAGAGATATTTAGGGGCTAAAAAATATTAATAGTTTTATCGCAATTGAATTTAATTCCCTTAAATGCTAGTCATCAATTTGATGGTTAGCATTTTTGTATCTATCTTAAACATTGTGCGCTTTCTTTTTCTTGCAAAAGTAAAAAAACTCCCTATCATTTGCCTTTTCTCTGATACTATTAAATGAGAAAATATAGGAAACTATACTGCTGTTTTTAACAGAATATAGGGGAAGTAAGAGTAAAGTGAATTCACAATTAAGAAAAGAAGCAGGAGTGTATGTGATGTCTTCAGCCGTTATTTTTGACATGGATGGAACCCTCTTTCAGACAGACAAAATCCTGGAATGGTCGCTTAATGAAACATTCCAGCTGTTAAGGGATCAAAAGAAATGGAATAAAGAAACACCGATTGAAGTGTACAGAAAGATTATGGGAGTGCCGCTTCCGGTGGTCTGGGAAACCCTTTTGCCGGAACATACACTGGAAGACAGGACGTTTGCCAATGAGGAATTTCATGAACAGCTGATCCTAACAATTGAATCTGGCAGAGGCGCTTTGTATCCTAATGTTCAAGCGCTGTTCCAAAACCTGAAAGCTGATCATCATCATCTTTTTATCGCAAGTAATGGACAAACAGAGTATTTGGAGGCTATTGTACGGCATTATGGACTGCAAGAATGGATTACGGAAACCTTCAGCATTCAGCAAATCCAGTCACAGAACAAGTCTGATTTAGTAAAACGTATTGCTGAAAAGCATCTAATTAAGGATGGTTTCGTTGTGGGTGACAGGCTCTCAGACATAATGGCTGCAAAAGATAATCAATTCATTTCAATAGGCTGTAAGTTTGATTTTGCTCAGGAAGAAGAATTAGCTCTGGCTGATTATGTTGTGGAAGACTTGCTTGAAGTTCATGCTATAACAAGCCTTATAACTATGCGTGTATTAGACTGATAAATTGATATATTTTTTGTCATGGAAAATTATCAGAAATCTTCCTGAAAAAGGTTGATGGGTGAAATAGAGCTAGCCAAAGATCCAGCTATTTGAGGGGGCAATCAAGTGAACGAGAAATTAGTAAGAATCGGAACAACGTACATACCCGTGAAAAATGCAGAACGGTCCTCAGAATGGTATGTAAACAATCTTGGTGCGAGAATAAACTACAAAGATGAGGATAAAGCTATTTTAGATTTGGCGAACCAAAGTATTTTTCTAGTAAAAGCTTCAGATGGACAAAGCTCTAATTTTTATGATCATTGTGGTCAAGAGCATTTTTCGCTTACTTTTGAGGTGAATGGGCTTGATGCATTAGAGCAAATTCACAGTGAATTCTTGGGAAAAGGGATGAGAGTCAGCAAAATTGAAAACAGAGGACACGCTGGAAAAAACTTTGTTTTTCATGATCCAGACGGAAATGCATTTGATGTTTGGAGTGAACTGAGTCCGGCATATAAAGCATTTTTTCAGTCTGAGCAGAAGCATAAAGCATGATTTTTTGAGTTCAGAATTTATATAAGTTAACTTTTTAGAATTAATGATAAAAAAGTTTGATTTTTCTGAAACTTAGTCACCCTCCAACCGTATATTTATTTAAGGATTGGATTGGAGGAGTGTTATATGCTTAGATATACACTTTTTGTGTTCATCACGTTAATAGTTGAAGCAGCATTAATTTTGGGAATTTCCTTTTTCTTTAAAACCGATTTTTTAACAACTATGTTTTTTGGCTCAGCTTTCTTTATCTTTTTTGCTTTTTTAATAGGATCTTCTGGGGATTTGCTTTCAAGAAACTCAGAGTTTGCAGCGTTTAATGCCATGGGAGGAAGGTATGAACCCAAGTATGATAAAGTAACGTTCAGAATCAGTCCATTCTTAATTGGCTCGATTTTGTGTATGATTCTCTATTTCTTGTTGTATTCCTTTTTGACTTGATAAAGTAATTTCTTTCATTCGCAAACTAAACTGGCGTTTCTTCATTAAGAAGGAACGCTATTTATTGATGGAAGCTTGCGAGTTTCTTGTTGAAGAAAAGAAGGAATTGGACAATCAAAAGTGGAAAGAGATTATGAATATTGTTTGCAGGGAGTCGATTCGCATTAAAAGAATTTTGGCAATCAGTGATCTTCACGGATGTTTCGATGAATTAATGAAATTAATAGAATTGATTAAATACAATCCCGAAAGCGACCAGTTAATCCTGCTGGGTGATTACTTGGATAGAGGGCCAAACAGCAGGGAAACGTTGTCCAAAGTCATGAGTCTGGCTGATGAAGGGGCCATTGCTCTGCGTGGAAATCATGATCAAATGTTTCTTGACTGGATCAGGATTGATAATGATCGAAACGATCTGCATTTTTTCAGAAACGGAGGTTATGCAACCATTTCAAGCTACGCAGGTCCTGGATGGTTTAAAGAAAGGGGCTATGAGGATCAGTTAGTAAAAAAAGCGAAACAGCATATTCAGAATCACAACCAAGCCCATTTAGAGTTTCTGGACAAGCTTCCATACTATTATGAAATAGATGATTATCTTTTTGTACATGCAGGCATCAATCCTTCTCTTAGAGATTGGAAAAGCACTGAAAATAAGGATTTTATGTGGATCAGAGATCACTTCCTAAAGAATGAGCATCATCATGCTAATACGATAGTCCATGGGCATACGCCAGCTTCACTTCTGCATCCTTCCAACGATATTTATTTTGGAAATAAGAAGATAGCCATCGATGGTTCATGTGCATATGGAGGTCAGTTAAATTGTTTGGAGATAATGGGGAATTCTGTGAAACAATATGATGTTAAAAGCTGCAAGAGTTGAAGATTGTGTACATAAGTCTCAACTCATCTTACATAAAAGCAGGTAGATCAAATGGACTTTATTTCAGACAGAGTCTTATTTATCTCTTTATTTATATTAATTATTCACTGTATTGAAACGCTGGCATACGCTGTACGGCTTTCTGGAGCCAGAGTGAAAATGATTGCCTCAGCTCTTTCTCTGTTTAATTTAATGGTGATCGTTTCAAGAATGGCAAATATGATGCAGCAGCCATTTACAGGAAGTCTTGTTGACCTTGCACCCAAGGAAAATACACTGCTCTATGTTGAAAATCAATATCGCATTCTTATTGCATCTTCTACGCTTGGAACCGTTTTAGGAATTGTATTATTGCCGACTTTCATTGCGCTATTTTCAAGAGCTATTATCCATTTGTCCGATGCCAGAGGATCGATCCCTCTTTTATTGAAAAGAGTTCTCTCTTTTGAGTATTTAAAAAGAGGAATCAAACATATTCAGCCGCCGAAAAAGAGTTATTTTATGACGATCAATATGAAACAGATTCCGATTAAACTCTTTTTTATTAATATGATCATTACGTCCATCTATACAATTGGCGTTTTATCTGCTTTATACGCAGCGCTATTAGTGCCAGATCGATCATCTACTGCGATCATGGCGTCAGGATTAATAAATGGAATAGCCACCATCTTGCTTGTTATCCTGATAGACCCTAAGATTTCAGTACTGGCGGATGATGTGGTTAATAATAAAGGAAGTTACACCAAGTTAAAAAGCATTTCCATCATGATGATCACCTCAAGGCTATTTGGAACGCTATTAGCACAGCTGCTGTTTATACCCGGGGCTCAATATGTAGCGTGGTTAACGAAATTTATTGTTTAAATACTGATGAATGCGGGCGTTTCTTATTAAAAGGGACGCTTTTTCTCATACGTAAAATATGCAGGAAATATCTTTATTGGATTTACATTCAAATCAATTTGTTTGACTTTAAAAAGCAATTCTATTATATTAGTTGATAGCTCAATGATTGACCCGTCAATTAATTAAAAAAGGAGGAGGATGCGTTTGTCCAACTCGTGCAATCTGGATGAAAAAATAGTCTATCGATTATATGAGATAAATAAGCTTACAATGCCTAAGTTTGAACGGTGCACAGGAATCAGCCAATCAAGGCTTGAGCTTTTGCATGAGCTTTATGAAGCAGATGAAATCAGCCAGACTGCCCTGCAAAAGAAAGTGAACATTGATAATGCGGCAGTAACGAGACATTTAAAGCAGCTCGAGGAAAAAGGAATGGTTGTGCGCAGGAAAAATCCTGCTGATAACCGTGTTACTTTTGTGAAACTGACAGAAGAAGGCCGATCGAAGATTATTGCTTATAAAGAAGAAAAGCAGCGATTCATTTCAAATGTTTTAAAAGACTTTTCAGAAGAAGAACGTTCCTCTCTGTTAAATATGCTGAGCCGTATTCAAGGAAATGTGGAGAAGATTCAGTAGCAGAAAACGAACGCATCATGATTGACATAAAAGGAGAATGAACCATGAATAAAACATTAGTAAACGACTTTAAGGAAATTGTAACGGGACGCCGTTCCATTCGCAGCTATGATCCAAATGTGAAAATCAGCAAAGAGGAAATGACGGAAATTTTAACTGAAGCTTCTCTTGCACCATCATCTGTTAACTTGCAGCCATGGCGTTTTGTTGTGATTGACTCGAAAGAAGGAAAAGAAACGCTTGCTCCTCTTGCCAGATTCAATCAAAGACAAGTTGAGACTTCTTCAGCCGTCATCGCCGTGTTTGCAGATATGAAAAGTGATTTATATCTTGATGAAATTTATAATAAAGCAGTTGAAGAAGGGCACATGCCTGCTGCAGTAAGAGATCAGCAAGTGCCTGCAATAAAAGGTTTCTTTGAAGCAATGACGTTTGAGCAAACAAAAGAAATGAATCTGATTGATGCAGGTCTAGTATCGATGCAGCTCATGCTAGTGGCCCGTGCTCATGGTTATGACACGAACCCAATCGGCGGTTTTGAAAAAGATCAAATTGCGGAAGCCTTTGACTTGGACAAGAACCGTTATTATCCTGTTATGCTTCTCTCAATCGGAAAAGCTGCTGATGCGGGGTACAAATCAGTGCGCCTGCCGATTGATGCTATTGCAGAGTGGAAGTAAGTTCAAAAATTAATGATTGAAATGGGGAAAATAGAATGATTATTATTCATGCTGGATTTAAAGTAAATGCCGAAAAGGAAAATGATTTTTTAAACGAAATCCGCACGTTAGTTGCAGCTTCAAGAGCTGAAAGCGGCAATATCTCATATGATTTAATGAAAGATACAGAGCAGGACGGTGCTTATACGATGGTAGAGGTTTGGGAAAGTGCTGAAGCAGTTGCGGCACACAACTCTAGTGAGCACTTTACTTCTTTTGTAGGCAAAGCCCCGCAATTTCTGGCAGCTCCGCTTCAAGTGAAAATGTTTAATGGTAAACCGATTGAGAAATAAATGTTGATTAAAAAAGCCCCATTCCAAGCAACTCGAATGGGGCTTTTTTATTGAAATGAAATTTATCTTATAATGGCCCCCAGTTTAATAAAGTCGCTATGGTCAGCATGATAATCGCAATAACAACCCAAATGAAGAAGAGGGGAAGCATCCATTTAGCCCACTTTATCCAAGGTACTCCAGCAACTGCCAAGCTTGCCATCAGCGGTCCTGAAGTAGGAAAGATGCTGTTTGTAAAACCATCTCCAAACTGAAACGCCTGAACGGCCACCTGCCGGGGAACTCCCGTCATGTCAGAAAGAGGTGTTAGGATAGGCATTGCAATCATGGCTTGTCCGCTTCCGGAGGGGACAAGAAAATTAAGAATAGCATTGGAGAAGAACATTCCTAATGCAGCGAAGACAGGAGACAAATTTTCAAGCGGCACTGAAAGGGCCTGTACCATTGTGTCGAGGATTAAGCTGTTTTCAAGGATGACCAAAATAGCTCTGGCAACGCCTATGATTAAAGCGCCGTAAACAAGTTTTTGGCACCCTTCCAGAAAAATTAATGTCAGTTCATTGTATTTGAAACCTGCAATGATTCCGCAAATAATGCCGATTAGGATAAAAAAAGCGGCCATATGGTCAATTGTCCATTGAAATTCAATGGTGGAATAAACAAAAAAACTGAATGCCAGCAGCACAAACCCCAAAATCAATTTATGTCTGACAGTGAATGACTCTGAGAGAAGCGATGTTTCATTTTTTTCTTCCAGTATTCCAACAAGGCTTTTATCTGGGTCATTAAGGACTTTTTTTGCGTAGCTCCAAGTATAGAAGATGGTTGCACCGACAATAACAGTAAAAGCAGCGATTCTTAGTCCCATTCCTGAGAAAAGTGGAAGATCTGCAATCGAATGAGCAATTCCCACTGTATATGGATTTAAAAAGCCTACATTAAATCCGGCAAAGGTTGCTCCAAACGTTATGGCCACAGCTACAAGCGCGTCAAGCTTGATGGCTCTGCATATAATCAGTCCTATTGCAACAAATGGAATGACCGAATTTGCAACAGCACCGATGGCTCCTCCTAATGAAAAAAGGAGAGAAACAGTTGCAATCAATAAAAATTCTTTTCCTTTTGTTTTATTTACTGCTTTTAATATTCCGCTTTTTATTGCACCTGATCGTTCAATCACTTCAAAAGCGCCCCCAGCGAACAGCACTAAAAAGATGAGTCCGGCTGAATCAATCATTCCCTGCTGAAGAGCAAGAAAGATATCCATAAATTCTGCAGGGCTTTGTTCTGCGTTTGAATAAGTGCCTGGAATAACTCTGCTGACACCGTCAATTGTCTCTCTTTCAAAACTGCCTGCAGGTACTAAATAAGTAACAAGGACACAGATCAGAAGAATGACAAACAGGATGACATAGGTATCAGGCATTTCCCATTTTCTTTGTTTTCTTTTGGCTTGGTTTGTTTGAACAGCAGCAGGATCCATTGTAAATTCTTTCGACCTCCTAAATAAGATTTGTTGATAACTATACAATAATTCTGAATATTATGCAAAAAAATATTTGTGTCAATAATCAATGATGGAATTGAAATCGATCATAGAAGTTGATGTTTTAATTATTTTGAATTTATTTTGTATAAAAAAGAAATAGCGGGAGATCGATTATTGGACATTTATGGTAAAATAGAAATATCCTTATGTTTCTGCAAGTTTAATAGGTTTTGTGTAAATATATTTAACTCTAATGCAACTGTAATTACAGGACAGTGCGATCGGTCTGTTTTGAGCAGGATTGTTACATAAAATAATTATAGTGAGGAGAGCTGGGATGGACATTATTTTCGAAGATGAGGCGCTGGCCATCGAAGTTGTCAAGGCAATCCATACTGGCGATGTCCTATCGCTGAAGCGGATGCTTGCTGATAATCCAGGTCTGGTCACGGCGAGAATTGTCAGAAGAGATTATGATGAAAAGTGTAATCGCTTGGGAATGTCGCGGACACTGCTACATGTGGTGACCGACTGGCCTGGTCACTTCCCAAGCGGTGCGGAGACAGTGAAGCTGTTGGTTCATGCCGGCGCTGAGGTGAACGCCCGATTCACCGGCCCGCACACAGAGACGCCGCTTCATTGGGCTGCGAGCAGTGGTGACATTGAAGTGCTTGACGCTCTTCTTGCTGCCGGTGCAGACATTGAGGCTCCCGGAGCTGTCATCGCAGGCGGCACTCCGCTGGACGATGCGGTGGCATTCGCGCAGTGGCATGCAGCGCGGCGGCTTGTCGAACGAGGGGCACAAACCAAGCTCTGGCACGCTTCTGCACTCGGGCTGATGGATCGCGTCAAAGAACGCTGTGAAGGCAGCAAATTACCCGCTCCCGACGAAATCACAGAAGCTTTCTGGCTAGCGTGTCATGGCGGACAGCTAATGGCAGCCGAGTACCTCTTGGAGCAGGGGGCTAATCTCAATTGGATCGGCTATGATGAACTTACACCCCTTGATGCTGCACACCGCAGCAGCGCCGATGAACTGGTCCACTGGCTGGGTAGCAGGGGCGCCAGATCTGCCAGTGAGATGGGATGATCTCAAGGGTTATCAATAAAAGTAAAACAATATGGTTTTTCGAGAACAAGAAAAGCGTTTTTTTTGATGAAGTAAAAAGTTGAATTTAACTGGTAAACTAGAAAAACAATGGACTGTTTCGGCAGTTCATTTTTTTTTTGATAAAAGGGTTGTAAAACGCTTTCACACGCATTATAATTCAAATAAACCGATTTACTAAACCGATTTAGTAAAAGAAAGGAGCATTTTTTTGAATCATGTAATCATTCCGCTTAATGCTTTTGATAGAAAAGAAGTTTTAGAGAATGGGCAGCTTTCGTATATCAGCATGATTAAAGAATCAGGAGCTTACGGCGCAGAAATCAGAAGAGAATTGTTTTCTGAACAACAATTACCCTTGAAGCAGATGAGGGAAGTGAGGGAAGGTTCCTTATTTACCGTCTATTCAGCGCCTGTTGAACTGTGGAAAATGAACGGAAGTCTTAATGAAGATGAAATTCTGGAAATTAATGAAGAAGCCCTTTTGCTTGGTGCGAGGTGGGTGAAGGTATCGCTGGGACATTACATAAAAGGTGTATCAGACTTAGAAAAACTGAATCAATTACTGAAACAATTTGATTCGATGGAACTGCTGATCGAAAACGATCAAACCGTGCATGGCGGAAACGCTGAAATTCTTCGTTCTTTTTTTGAAAGCGCTTGTATTGCGGGAGTACCAGTTAAAATGACATTCGATACAGGAAATTGGCTCTATACGAATGAAAACCCGATTGAAGCGTTTGGAATGCTGAAAGATTATATTGCATATCTGCATCTAAAGAATGTGGTGCCATCTGGCAATGGATTTATTTCCACTGAACTAACAAACAGTGAAACAGCTGATTGGAGAAAGATAGCAGAGCAGCTGCCGGTAAATCTCCCAAAAGCACTGGAATTTCCGATACATCCTATCAGCCGTTTGAAAGAATTTATAGAAATGGTTCATCCCAATAAAACAAATAGGAAAGGTGAGGCTGTATGCAAAAGTTAGATGTAGTTACGTTCGGGGAAGCAATGGCACTGTTCATGGCAGAAACTCCAGGACCGTTAGATGAGGTCAGGCACTTTACGAGGGAGCTTGCAGGCGCTGAAACCAATGTCGCGATTGGGCTAGCAAGACTCGGGCTGAAATCAGGATGGGCAAGCAAGGTGGGAGCAGACGCTTTTGGGACTTTTATTATGAAAAGGCTTGCAGAAGATAACGTGAATGTAGATCATGTTTTTAAAGATGACTGCTATCCAACGGGATTTCAGCTCAAAGAAAAAGCATTGAAGGGAGATCCTGCGGTTCAGTATTTCCGCAAAGGCTCTGCCGCAAGCTTTATGAGTGCTGATGATTTTCAAAAAGACTATTTCAGCGGGGCCGGGCACCTTCACATGACTGGTATACCACTTGCTATTTCAAATCATACTCGTTCGTTTGCCGAAAAAGCCTTGACTCATATGAAAGATTTGGGGCGCACAGTCAGTTTTGATCCTAACTTGAGACCGACATTATGGAATACCCAGCAGGAAATGATTGAGGTAGTAAATGAGTTTGCTTTTAAAGCGGACTATGTCCTTCCCGGCATATCAGAGGGGGAACTTCTTACTGGATACAGCAATCCGAGTGATATAGCTTCCTTTTATTTAGAAAAAGGAGTCAGCCTTGTTGTCATTAAGCTTGGCGAACAAGGTGCATTTTATAAAAATCATGCAGAAGAAGGAACCGTAAAGCCATTTGAAGTTAAAAAAGTGGTTGACACAGTCGGAGCGGGTGATGGATTTGCGGTTGGACTGATCAGCGGCCTGTTTGAGAATCTGCCGCTTAATGAAGCTGTATTAAGAGGAAACGCTATTGGTTCTTTGGCTGTTCAATCACCTGGTGATAACGATGGATATCCAGATCGAGAGACATTAATCAATTATATGAATTTACCTATTTAAGGAGGATTTACGATGAAGCAACCATTAGCAAAACAAAGATGGCTCCGGTTAATACCAGTTGTTTTTATCACATACAGCCTTGCCTACCTGGACCGGGCGAACTATGCGTTCGGCGCTGCAGGCGGAATGGCGCAGGATTTGCAGATTACACCTGCTATTTCCTCGCTGCTTGGATCTCTATTCTTTTTAGGGTATTTCTTTTTCCAGGTTCCCGGAGCACATTATGCCGAAAAGAAAAGTGCCAAAGTCCTGATTTTCTGGTCGCTGATCGCTTGGGGAGCTCTTGCGACGGCAACAGGAATGGTTTCAAATGTAAATTTCTTATTTATCATCAGATTTATGCTTGGTGTTGTAGAAAGCGCCGTCATGCCGGCAATGCTTGTCTTTTTAAGCCACTGGTTCACTAAAGCAGAACGATCACGTGCTAACACATTTCTTATCCTTGGTAATCCGGTAACGGTTTTATGGATGTCAATCGTTTCAGGTTATTTATTGGAAGCGTACGGCTGGAGATGGATGTTTATTATTGAAGGACTTCCAGCGGTAATTTGGGCATTTTTATGGTGGAAGCTTGTGTTCGATCATCCTAAAGATGCAAAATGGCTCAGCGCAAAAGAAAAAGCGGACCTTCAGGCTGCCCTTGAAAAAGAACAGGAAGGAATCAAGCCTGTTAAGAACTACCGTGAAGCGTTTAAATCGAAAGTCGTTATTTTACTCGCAGCGCAATATGCTCTGTGGAGTGTCGGACTTTACGGATTCGTTATGTGGCTTCCTTCTATTATAAAAGCAGCACCGAATATGAGCATTGTTCAAACAGGATGGTTATCCGCCGTCCCTTATGTTTTAGCTGTCATTCTTATGCTTACCGCTTCACATTTCTCAGATAAGCTGCAAAAACGGAAAGAATTTGTCTGGCCGTTCCTGTTTATCGGTGCGATAGCCTTTTATGCATCGTACTTGATTGGACCGGATCATTTCTGGATCAGTTTCGTCCTGCTTATTATAGCTGGAGGCGCAATGTACGCGCCATATGGACCGTTTTTCGCCATAATCCCAGAGATTCTGCCTCGAAATGTAGCTGGAGGAGCAATGGCCTTAATCAATTCAATGGGTGCACTTGGTTCATTTGTAGGGTCATATGTAGTTGGGTATTTGAACGGTTCAACTGGCGGTTTTGCAGCATCATACATCTTTATGGCAGGTTCATTGCTGCTGTCAGCTATCTTAACTATTGTTGCGACGAAACAGGCAAAGGAAAAGCATATCAAACAGCCGAACCTTAATACCAATATTTCATAATAGAATGAGGAGTGGAGAATATGGGAGTAACTGAAATTAAAAACCGCGGGGTTGTAGCTGTTATAAGAGGAGCAACGCCTGAATCCATCATTTCAATCGGAAATGCTTTAAAAGACGGAGGGGTTACGGCTCTTGAAATCACGATGGAAACACCTCGAGCAGCGTCTGTTATTGAGGCTGCAGCGTCATACTTTGGAGACGATGTGCTTGTTGGAGCAGGGACCGTCCTTGATCCGGAAACGGCCCGAATGGCCATTCTTTCAGGCGCAAAATTCATTTTTTCACCAACGGTGCGAAAAGAAACGATCACAATGACTAAACGCTATGGCGTTATTAGTGTTCCAGGGGCATTTACACCGACAGAAATTCTAACAGCCTATGAATATGGAGCAGATATGATTAAAGTGTTCCCGGCTGATGCTTTCGGACCTTCCTATTTAAAAAATATTGCTGGCCCGCTGCCTCACATCCCGCTGATGCCGACTGGCGGAGTTGATCTTCATAATACAGCTGAATATATTAAAGCAGGCGCTGTTGCAGTCGGGGTAGGGAGTACTCTAGTGAATACAAAAAAACCATTAACGGAAGAAGCCCTATTTAATATGAAAGAAAAAGCTGCAGATTTTATAAACGAAGTAAAGAAAGCAAGAGAAGAAATTCAAATGGCCGCTCGAGTATGAGCGGCCCTGCATTTTTAGCTGATGAAGAGGAGAGTGGATTAATGTCTGTTTATCCGATAAAATGATTGGTACGAACAGATTGGAAAGAGTTGATAAGATGGCAAGAGTGACGATGGCTGACGTGGCTAAAGAAGCAGGAGTTTCTAAAAGCACGGTTTCTCAATTTATAAATAAACGCTATGAATATATGGGCGAAGACACGAAGAAAAAAATTGATGAAGCAATTAAATTTCTCGGTTATCAGCCCAACTATCTGGCTAGAAGCTTAAAGCAGAAACGGACATCGATGATCGGCATTATCGTCGGAAACATCATGCACAGACTCTCGACAGAGGTCAGCCGTTCAATAGAGGATTATTGTCATAAGCATGACATTCATGCCATTCTCTGCAATGCCGATGACAATCCTGAAAAAGAGCGCAAATATATTGAAGTTCTTCATGCGAAGCAGGTGGACGGACTGATTATTTTTCCGACAGGACAGAACCTGGACCTGTATCAGAAGCTGATAGATGAAGACTACCCGGTCGTTTTCATGGATCGAAAGATTGAAGGATTAAAAGCCAATTATGTCGTGGCAGCGAACCGTGATGCAACGGAAGAATCCATTAAGCAC
The DNA here is from genome assembly GCF_009674765.1 of Metabacillus idriensis. Taxonomy (GTDB): domain Bacteria; phylum Bacillota; class Bacilli; order Bacillales; family Bacillaceae; genus Bacillus_P; species Bacillus_P idriensis. Next base: position 25,100 of record NZ_WKKF01000012.1, read on the forward strand.
CTGATTTCCCGAGGACATACTAAAATTGCCATTGCGACACAGCCGCTGATGATCAGTCCTAGGATTGACAGGCTGAAGGGTTATAAGCAGGCGCTGAGTGAAGCGGGTATCCCGCTCATAAAAGAGTATATGATTCATGCTGAACGGGAGCAGATAAACCATGAATTGGAAAAGCTCTTTGCCCTTAAAGAGCCGCCAACTGCCCTTTTTGCCGGAAACGATTTAGTTTTCATCGAAATTCTTGAATTTTTTAAAGACAAACAGATGAAAATCGGGAAAGATGCCGCGTTAATTGTGTTCGATAATATTCCGCTGGCTCATTTAGCTGAAACACAAGTGACCACCATTGCCCAGCCAGGCTATGAAATGGGGCAAAAAGCAGCTGAAATCCTGCTGAAGCAAATTAAAAAAGAACAGGACGGAGTTCACGAGCATGTTTTCCCGTGTGAACTTATTATCAGAGAATCATCGTAAGCGATTCTCTTTTTAAAGGCTCTTTTCGTAAATATTGTTGCTAAAGACTAAATATTTTTAACTCTAAGTGGATTGAAGAGGAAGGAACTTGACTCCTGCGGGAAATAGAGCAAATTGGAAGACCCCACAGGCAACGCCGAGGAGGCTTCCATGCTCCCCGCGGAAAGCAAGTTCCTGGAGCGGAAAGGAACGGGCAACATTTGTAATGAAAAACAACAACCTATGCGAAAACAGACTTTTTTAAACATTTACTAAACCGGTTTAGGGAGTGGTTTGATGAAAATTCAACTGGCGCTTGACCGTTTATCAATTGATGAAGCCATTAAGATAGCCGGACAGGCAGAACAATACATAGACATCATTGAAGTCGGAACTTCTCTGATTAAGGAATTCGGGGTTATCAGTATATCGAGGCTGAAAGAAGCTTTTCCAGATAAACTGATTTTAGCGGATATGAAAACGATTGATAATGCCTTGTATGAATTCAATTTATGCTTTGAAGCTGGGGCAGACATCGCCACTGTCATGGGAGTAAGTCCGCTTCAGACAATTGAAACGTGTCTCGAAGCTTCTGCAAAGCATCAGAAAAAGACAATGATCGATTTATTAAACACAACGGCAGAACAAAAAGCAGCTCTTTTTCCTTATACCGAGGCTATTTTTTGTGATCATGTCAGCAAAGATGTGCAGGAAAAGTCTGGATTGAAAAATACAGCTTCAGCCGCTTTTGATCCCACATTGGAGTGGGCAATAGCAGGGGGTATTACAGGAGAATCGATTCAAAATATGGCAGGACCGCTTCCTGACATCGTTATTATCGGATCAGCGATTACAAAATCCACACAGCCTGAAAAAGCAGCTGAAGCATTGCGTGAAATCATAGAAAGAAAGAAGGCGAAATCAAATGAACCAGCTTGAAACTATTTTATCTGAAATAGAAACAGTCCTGAAAAGAAGCAGCACACAGCAGATTGAGCCGATTGTCTGCGAGCTTTTAAAAGATCAGCGGATATTCGTCATCGGCGAAGGGCGGTCGGGGTTAATGGCAAAATCCTTTGCCATGCGCCTGATGCATTTGGGAGCAGAAGTCTTTGTTGTAGGAGAAACCATCACACCGAGTATATCAGAGAGTGATAGTTTAATAGCCGTCTCAGGGTCCGGCACAACAAAAAATGTTGTCTGGACGGCGGAAAAAGCAAAATCACTCGGGTGTACGATTATCGCTGTAACTGCTGATGCTGAAGCACAGCTCGCAGCACTTGCCACCCATATCCTTCACGTACCGGCAGCAACCAAATATCGCAAAGAAGGCGAACAGCCGACAATACAGCCATTGGGATCGTTATTTGATCAATGTGTTCACATTCTCTTTGATGGAATTTGCCTGCAATATGCAGAAATGAAAAATATCAGCAATGAACAGGCTTTTCAGAAGCACAGTAATATGGAGTAGGAAGATAATGAAGAGCTTGGGTCCACACTGACCCAAGTTCTTTTTTCTTTATAAAGTAAGCATGGCAATTGGCTCATCAAAAGTTGAATCAATCGTTAGTTACGATTCTTTTTGTGTAACCATATGTACCTCCAATTTGAAAGATTAGATCAAATGAAACTGACATTAAGGTGATTTTTCTTGCCCAGATGGACAACAACTGCCTAATGTGATGAATCTCATGAGCAATAATTTAATACATGATTTTTCCTTAAGTAAAGGATAACATATCAATCTTTTATAATCATTCCTGTAAGAAAGATAGATTGATATTAACTTATTTTTACATTAATTTGATAAAATTTATATAAAAGGAAAATTCATAGACATTAAAAAATTGTAACTTTTCCTATGGTTCAAACGAATAATAACTGAATGCCTAGTCTAGGGGGGAGACATTTGTTTGAATCAGAGCAGTTAGAGAAAAACATAAGTGATATTTATAATCAGCATTACTTAGATGTCTACAAATTCCTTATTTGTTTTACAGGTAATCAGCATGATGCAGAAGATATGACACAAGAAGTTTTTATCCGAGTATTAAAACAATTATCTAGCTTTAATCATACTAGCAATATGAAAACGTGGATTTTTTCTATAGCTAAGCATATCGCCATTGATCACTACCGCAGAAATAAGTTCACTTCTATTTTTAAAGAGGGATTTTTTCATCAAATACGATCCAATCAAAAGCCTTCAAATGAGGTTGTTGAAGAAAATGAACTGAAGAAAACTGTTCATATGGCTATTTCTAAATTAAAACCAACATTCAGAGCGGTGGTCATAATGAGAGGGATAAACGAATTTTCGATAAAGGAAACATCGAATATTCTGGGGTGCAGTGAATCTAAGGTCAAAGTGGATTACCATCGTGCCTTGAAGGAATTGAAAACAAAATTACATGTTGATGCATCGGAGGTTATGAAAAATGCAAAGTGATAAAGAACTAATTAATTTATTAAAAGAATCATACCCTCTGGAACCAAGTTCGGAATTTATTTCAAATACAGAAATTAAGCTTAAACACAAAGCAAGAAAGATGAGCAGAAATAAAAGAATTGGGCAATTTTCAATGGCCACTGCGGGAGTATTATTGGGAGCAATGATACTGACATGGTTCTTTATATTTAGCGGGAATGATGTTATTTTGAAAACAGTTTCCTATACAAAAGATCAACAGGCACCACCTTCATATCAACAAGAACCAGCTGTATTGATTTATAGTACACATAACCATGAATCATTTATTCCGGAGATAGATGCAGAAAATATAAATGAGGCTTATCACGAAGATATTAATGTTTTAAAAGTTGGAAAGAAACTGACTCAATTACTGGAAAATAAAAAGATCAATACGATTATTGATGATACGGATTTTATGGGAGAGATGAAAAAAAGAAACTTAACGTTTCAAAAAAGTTATCAGGTTTCAAGAGAGAGTGTTAAAAATGTTCTGATTAAAAATAACCGTATACAAATGGTATTTGATATTCATAGAGATGCACAGAAACGGGATGTTACTACACTAAATATCGAGGGAATGGATTACGCAAAAATCGCTTTTACTATTTCTTCTGACAATAAGAATTATGAGCAAAATAAAATATTTGCACAGCTCTTAAACGATAGGTTGGAAGCGAGGTACCCAGGAATATCAAGAGGGGTATTTCTTAAATCGCAAACAGCCTATTCTACCTATTCATATAACCAGGATCTCCATGAACAATCCGTGCTGCTAGAAATAGGCGGAGCTGAAAATACAATTGAAGAAGAATATCGAACAGCTGAAGCACTTTCAGAAGTGATAAGTGATGTCATTAAAAATGATGGTAACTGAATTTTAGGTAAGGTGAAGAAAACTATGAATATATAAATCTATGAAGTGGCCAATTTGGGGTTAACAGAAGTGCTAATAACCTCGAGTTGGTCTAATTTAATGGGAAAATTAAATTTTGTTGATTTGCTGATATTTATTATTCGCATTAATATTAAGAAAAAGTGAAAGGTGATAGGTATGTTGATCATGAAGTCCCGCTGTGAATCATTAGAATTGCGAATCTTGAGGAGTTTAAATGCTAGAATGAATTTGCCTGCAAAAGATAAAAATCACCTTGACTATCTGAAAAAAGGGTTTGAGGGAGAGTTGATGTTTGACGAATGGATGACGGACAAAGCTCATAATGGGCTTATTTTAAATGATTTGTTATTGGAGACAAATCGTTCCTTATACCAAATCGATTCTTTATATATCTCATTAAACAAGATTTTTCTTTTTGAAGTTAAAAACTATGAAGGTGACTATTTCATAGAAGGGGATCAATGGTTTTCATCTTCCAGTTTAGAAATAAAAAATCCCCTGCATCAATTAAAAAGAAGTGAATTGTTATTTCGCCGATTGCTCAAGGAACATCATTTCACCTTTTCAGTTGCAGCATATCTTGTTTTTATTAACCCCGAATTTCAGCTCTATCAAACTCCTCTTAACCTTCCAATTATTTTCCCGTCTCAATTAAACCGCTTTGCAGATACATTGGAAAAGAAATCTAATCCACTAAAAGAAAGTCATTCTGGCCTCGCACATAAATTGTTATCTCTCCATCAAGATGATTCACCATATAGCCGCTTACCGAACTATAGCTACGATCAACTTAATAAAGGGATACTTTGTCCAAAGTGTTTTTCATTTTATACCCCTTTGACCAAAATGCGCTTGATATGCAAAAACTGCAAGGGGATAGAGGGTCAGCAAAGCGCTGTCTTACGCAGCATAGAAGAATTCAAGATACTCTTTCCAAAATCCAACATTACTACGAACCAAATCTATGATTGGTGCAGCGTCATAGATACTAAAAAAACCATTTGGAGAATTCTTTCGCAGAAATTTAATAAAGAAGGGCATGGAAAATCTGCTAATTATGGGGAACTTCTTTGACCGCCTAAATTTTAATTAGAGATGAGGCAGAGCTGGATCAAACGCGTGTTATGATTGCACAATCTATGGAATGAGCGTAGAAAGTGGAATCAAAAGGGTGCTATGATTCCACAATTTATGGAAGGAGCGTTGAAAGTGGAATCAAACCGCTGGTATGATTCCGCAATTGATGGAAAGAGCGTGAAAAGTGGAATCAAAAGGGTGCTATGATTCCACAATTTATGGAAGGAGCGTTGAAAGTGGAATCAAACCGCTGCTATGATTCCGCAATTGATGGAAAGAGCGTGAAAAGTGGAATCAACCGCATGTCATGATTCCACAATCTATGGAAAGAGCGTGGAAAGAGGAATGAAATCGCTGCTATGATTCCGCAATTGATGGAATGAGCGTGAAAAGTGGAATCAACCGCATGTCATGATTCCACAATCTATGGAAAGAGCGTGAAAAGTGGAATCAACCGCGTGTTATGATTCCACAATCTATGGAAAGAGCGTGGAAAGAGGAATGAAATCGCTGCTATGATTCCGCAATTGATGGAAAGAGCGTGAAAAGTGGAATCAACCGCATGTCATGATTCCACAATCTATGGAAAGAGCGTGAAAAGTGGAATCAACCGCGTGTTATGATTCCACAATCTATGAAATGAGGCTGAAGAGTGGAATCAGAGGCGTGCAATGATTCCACAATCTATGAAATGAGGCTGCAAAGTGGAATCAAAAGCGTGCAATGATTCCACATTTTATGGAATGAGGCTGAAGAGTGGAATCAAAAGGGTGCAATGATTCCACAATCTATGAAATGAGGCTGAAAAGAGGAATCAACCCGCTGCGTTGATTCCCCTTTTTATGAAATGAGGCTGAAAAGAGGAATCAACTCGTTGCTATGATTCCACAATCTATGAAATGAGGCTGAACAGTGGAATCAATCGCGTACTATGATTCCACAATCGATGGAACTAGCCTGAAAAGAAGAATCAACCGCCTGCTCAGATTCCACAATCTAAAATAACAACAAAAAAACTGACTCACCACGAGTCAGTTTTCCCTTATTTACCTTCTTCTTCATCTTCCCGGTCAAACCAAAGCAGCTCCTGATCTTCTTCGTCGCCGTTGTAGTTGATGAGAATTTCTTCTCCAGCTTTTATGTCTTTGTACGCGCTGAAGATAAAGGTATGGTTCTCGAAGCTGATTTCATAAGTGGCATTTGGTGTGTAGGAATGGTTGAACAGCATGCCGTAGCCCAGCAGGATGGCTGTGTGGTTCTGGCCATATTCAAATGCGTAATCAGCAAGTGTTGTTTTTTCAATATGTTCGTGCTCGGCATTTGGATAAGGAATTACCGGAGCTTCGTGGATAATTTCACCTTTTGCGATGTCGCGAGTAGCGAATACGCCTCTATTAAATTCCCCGTCGCTGAGGGAAGATGTTTTAATTTCAATCATTTGGTCACCTGTATAATCTTTCCTGTTAAGTTTTTTTCTTTATCTTAGCTTGACAGTTCAGTGGGAGAAAAGCAACTGTTTTCACCGATTGTTCTCATTTTTTTAGTTGGAAATCCTTAAGTTGAAAACATCTGAAGTTCAGAACTAGAGCATAGAATGGTACATTAAATGAAAAGCAACGAACTGGGGAGATGAAAATGGACAGAATCCGGAACTTTTCAGAATGGTTTTATTCGCGGGCTGGATGGAAGACACTAATAGCTTCAATCGTCATCTTTTTCTTGTTCATGCTGTTTGTGCTGCCGAGCGTCGCTGAAACGACGAAAGATATGACTGGTACAAGTGAATCCCCGGATGGATCCTATTTTTATTCTTCTGCAGATTTGTATAAAATAGCTGATGAGTATGGGGAGAAAGGGAGAGTGTATTACATTCAGTCAAGATTTACGTTTGATGTAGTCTGGCCGCTTGCATATTTGTTTTTTCTGGCTGCCGTTTTGACGGCAATTTATCGTGTGCTGCCAACGGGAAGTTCATTTCGGTTAGTTAATCTCATCCCGTTCGGCGGAGCGCTCTTTGACTATCTTGAGAATGCAGCATCTTCCGCTGTGATGTCCAGATATCCAAAGAAAACACCTGTGATTGCGGAACTTACTCCGATTTTTTCGTTTGTAAAGTGGAGTCTGATTTATGCAAGCTTTGGCTTGCTGTTTCTTGGAATATTTATAAACATTGTCTTCTATATAAAAACACGCAAAAAAAAATCGGACACCTAACATGTCCGATTTTTTTACATCAACCTGTGTTACGAAGTCCTGCAGCAATTCCATTAATCGTCAGGAGCACTTCACTTAAGAGCTCTTCATTAGGGAGATCATTTCCGGCTTCACGGAGTTTGGAAATCACTTCAACTTGGAAAAAGCTTAGTGGGTCCACATACGGGTTGCGGAGCCTTACAGATTCCTGGATGTTTGGAATGTGATCCATTAACTCTGTCTGCCCGGTTATGTGGAGCAAAATTTCTTTCGTTCTGTTATATTCTGCCGTGATATCGTTAAAGATCCGTTCGGCTGCCTGCGGATCGTCAACCATGGCGAGGTATTCTTTTGCCGCCATTAAATCGGCTTTTAATAAAGCCATTTGCAGGTTGTCGATGGTTGAACGGAAGAACGGCCAGCTTTTGTACATCTGCTGAAGGCGTTCAAGGTTTGCCGCATCTTTTATCCCGCTTTGTAATCCAGTTCCGGCTGCATACCATGCAGGGAGGAGCTGACGGCTCTGTGTCCATGCGAACACCCAAGGGATGGCGCGCAAATCTTCAAACCGCTCGCTTCCTTTTCGGCTCATTGGACGTGATCCTATATTGAGCGCCCCAAGTTCAGGCAGGGGAGTTGCTTGTTTAAAATAATTCAAGAAGTCCGCATCTTTAAAGACTAGCTCCTGATATTTCTTTAGAGAGACAGCTGATATTTGATCCATCGCATCTTCCCAGTCATTCGTGCGGATATCTGACTGTTCCGCTTCGTTTGAAACGTGTGCGGCAGCTGTAAGGAGTGTAGACGCTGCCTGTTCTAAACTGCGGTAAGCAATGTCGTATAAACCATAGCGTGAGGAAAGAACCTCGCCCTGCTCGGTAATTTTCACTCCGTCTCCAAGTGTTTCAGCCGGCTGTGAAAGAAGACTGCGGTTTAGAGGGCCGCCGCCGCGTCCAAGTGAACCGCCGCGTCCATGGAAAAATTTCAGGCGAATGCTGTATTGCTTGGCCATATCATGAATTTCCTGCTGAGCTTTGTAGAGCTTCCAGTTAGCTGTCAGCGTGCCGCCGTCCTTGCTTCCATCCGAATAGCCAAGCATGATTTCCTGAAGGTTATTTTGCTCCTCCAGATGCTTGCGGTAGAAATCCAATTGAAACAGCTGCTCCATAATTTTTGGGCCTGCAATCAAATCATCGATCGTCTCCAGCAGGGGAGCGACATTAAGCTTGCTTTCCATCCGACCATCAGGATGCAGACGGTAAAGTCCTGCTTCCTTGGCAAGAACCATCACTTCAAGAAGATCACTTGCTGATTGCGTCATACTAACCAAGTACACTTCAATTGACCGCTCGCCAAATTCCTTGTGTGCGCTCCGGATCATATGGAACACATCTAAAACATTCTGTGTTTCCTTTGAGTAATCCTCTTTAAAAGAAACAAGAGGTCTTGGATCCTGCAGAACATCTCCAAGCAGCTTCATTTTTTCTTCCTCTGGCAGGCTGGAATAGTCCCGAGCAAGCTTTACGGAATGGAAAATCTCTTTAATTGCCGCCTCATGCTCGCCGCTGTGATTGCGGATATCCAGGGTTGCAAGATGAAAACCGAACAATTCAACCTGGCGAATCAGCTTCTGGAGGCTTTTCAGCTCATAGCCTTTAGGGTGATGAAGCTTGACGCTTTGCTGAATCAGCTTCAGATCATCTGAAAATTGCTGGGACGAATTGTAGCCAAACGGACTCTGCGGATCCAGCTTTTTAAGCATAATTGTTAATTTGCAGCGATACACTTCATGCTCAACTTGCCATCTTTCCTTTTTACTTAAAAGAGAAACTTCATCGCGGACCGAATCAAGGAGTTCATCACTGACAGTCACTCTTTTTGTAGACTGGCTCAGACGTTTGCGCAAGTATTTTAAAGACTCTTTATATTTGCGGACAGCAAGCGTTCTGTGTTTATTCAGCGTTTTCCAAGTGATATCTGCGGTTACATTTGGGTTGCCATCGCGGTCTCCGCCGATCCAAGATCCGAAGCGGAGGAAATTCGGAACCTGCCATTCGCTCTCCGGATAGTTAGACTGCAGACAATCTTCTAATTCCTGATGAATTTGAGGGAGCACTTCAAATAGAGTTTCATCAAAATAATACAATCCATTTGCGACTTCATCCATAACAGTAGGCTTACGGTCACGCAGCTCATCTGTCTGCCACAAAATCACGACTTCATTGAATAGACGATCCTCAAGTTCGGCACGTTCACGCTTAGTATGAATCGGCTGATCCAGACTATTAAGCAGTGTGGCGATCCGCTTATGTATTTCAAGCACACTTCGTCTTGTCGCTTCTGTTGGATGAGCAGTAATAATAAGCTCAAGTGAAAGAGTTTTGAGCAGATTCTGAATGACATCCGCAGCAACGCCATTCTCTTTTAAAGAGGCAACAGCATTTTCCAATGAACCTGGCTGCTTCACAGACTCTTCCTGAAATTGATAATCGCGTCTTCTTCTGATGCGATGATTTTGCTCTGCAATATTAACTAGATGAAAATAAACCGCAAATGCTCTGATAACCTGCTTTCTCAGCGGAGGCTCAAGCGTACTTATTTCACTTTTTAAATCGGCATATATAGATTCATCCGAATTGCTGCGAAGCGATTTTGTCATCTCCCGGATTTTTTCTACCTTATCTAACAGGGGATGGCCGCCCTGGTGGACTAACACATCTCCCAGCATGTTTCCAAGGAACTTTACATCACGGCGCAGTGCCGCGTTATGATCACGATCTTGTATGGTTTCTGTTTTTACCGTCATTCTATGCACCTCTTTTACTGGAATGGATTCCATCTTTTTAGCAGTTGTTATTTGAAAATTAAAATAATGATAAGTTTACCATGAATCGTATAAAAATGCATAGTATTCGCTTTTATATTGTTCTAATTTTTAGAATCTTCATGTTAAAATATTGTCATACTGCCCACATTTATATGGACGGGATTACTGGTTTAAGGTGATGAAAGGAAATGAAAAGAGTAAATGTAGTTTACGTTCTTTTATATCATGATACAACTAATAAGATTTTAATGGTTAAAAATAAAGGCAAACGCTCTTCCTCTTATTATACATTGCCGGGCGGCGCAGTGGAGGATGATGAAACACTTGATCACGCTGCAATTCGAGAGGTTAGGGAAGAAACGGGGTTAGAGGTTTCTGTCCATGGAATGATTAATATCAGTGAAGCATTCCTTGAAGAAAGAGGACATCATGCCATTTTCTTTACTTTTCTCGGCAGAATAACCGGCGGAAAACAGGAAATCATCATGCCCGGAGAAATAGAAGAAATCACCTGGATGGATACTGAACAGGCGTCAAAATATCTTCATTTCGAAGCTGAACAGGATGGACTCACAAATCAGAGTACTGCCATACCATATAAGTTCTTAAGAAATCTGTAGAGGAAGCCTCATTGCAAATTTGAGCCTTTCTTTCTTTAATGCAGTTTTTAAAAATGTGAGAGAAATGCTTTTGCAGCTGCCTTAAACAAAGCATCCATTTTGATGATTAAGATAGCAGAGTTTTGTAATAATGATTCATCTCTGCACTAATTCACAAGGTGTATGCTATTATATTGATTACATATATATTTATGGTACTTTTTTGAAAAGGAGAAAACTATGAACTCTTTTATTAATATAGGCGGTCTTGAATTCAAATGGGACTTGGAAAACGGTCAATTTTTATTCGAGGAAGAAGATGCTGTGCTATTCTGGATTTCAAGTGCGATGAAAACGTTCTTTGATACAATTGAAGAAATTTCTGGAGAGGAAGCATCAAATCTAGTTTTTGAGACGACAGGATTCAGACAGGGATTAGTGGTGGGAGAATACTTTTCTAAATTGAAAAATGTCAGTATATTAGAAGCGACAGAGTTAATTACAAATACTTATGCTTCAGCTGGCTGGGGCCGTACCGAAGTGAAAGATTTTCATTTAGATATGAAAACACTGACAGTCGAGCTTAAAGACAGCTGGGAACATAAAATTAACATAGCGCAAAGGAAGACCAAGGGAGGAAATTTTCTTCCTGCACACTATGCTGGAATATTTACAGGACTTTTTGGCGTGAATATTTGGTATAAAGTCCTACATTATCAACTAGAGGGGCACGATCTCAGTGTCATAAAATACTTTCCATCAGACATTTCGATAACAAATAACATTCACCAATTAGCCCGAAAAAAAGAAACTGAACAAATTATGCAGCTAGAAGCTTTAGTAGAAGACAAAACAAGGGAATTGAAGGTACTTGTTAAACAGCTTTCTTCTCCTATCATCCCCGTTCTTGAGGGAATAGTCGTGGTGCCGTTGATTGGAAAATACGATGAAGAACGTGCGGAAGAACTTGCAGATAAAACATTAATGAATCTTCCATCACATAAAGCTAACTATCTGATTCTTGATTTGACAGGCATTGATAACGATCTTAGTCAGCATACAACTAGTTTTATCTCAAAAATTGGATATGCAGCAAATCTTTCTGGCACAAAAACAGTTCTTGTGGGAATATCTCCTGAATTAAGTATGCAAATTACTGAATCAGAAATAGATTTCACTAAATTTGATGCTTTTCAAACTCTTCAGCACGGAATTCTTTATGCTTTAGGGCAAATAGGACGTCAGGTTCTTTAACTATAAAGCTTTGTTAATCTTTAATGTTGATATTTAGTAAAAAATAAGAGAAGTTTCTTGAATGAAGAAGCTCTCTTGTTTTTATTTAAGCGAACGTTATATATTACGGCGATATCTGCAAGAAATATAGTCTTCGCTTTCATTATTATCAAAGCTGTCTTGCTCTTTTCAAACTGAAAGCCTCTTGCCTCATAAAAAGGAATGCCTTTCATATTCCCTTTTGAGACAGAAACCCACTGTTCAGTTGCTCCTTTGCTTTTTTGTAATTCAGTAAGGACTTGTAAAAGCTGAGTTCCTATTCCTTCTCCTCGCCGATTAGGGTCTAAATAAAGTACGAATACCTCGCCCTTATCTTTATCAATTAATCCTCCACCTATTGCTCCAACTACTTTTTCACCTTCTAAAGCTATAAAATAACCATTCCAACCATCATTAGAATGTAAAACCTCTTTATGAACTCTATCATAATTATAAAATTCACTTATAATTCTTTCTATGTATTCAAATGAATGTGTATTAATATAAGTAGCCCTATAACCGTCTGAACAAACTTTAATGATACCTTCAATATGTTGTATATCTGCTTTTTTTACTTCAATCAAAAATTGCACCCTCTTTCTGAGTATTTCTGACTAATGGCATTGCACTATTTTGAACAAAGTTACAAAGCTCAGGGTTAGAAAGCAAATTTGACAACTCCAATAAATATAAGTAATGGTCATCACTTGAATCTCCTTCAATATGAATACCTTTATCAATCATTTCTAACAAAAAAGATGAAAGAAGAATTTCAACGGTGAGATTTTCCGTTTCTTCAAAATACTTTACGTTAAAACCAGCAAAAACTTTTTGCTTGATATCTTTAACATTCTGTATAACGTGTTGTAATTTTGACATTGGAATATTAATCTCCATTAATTTATGGCAGTATTGATCAGGGTTTTCTACTACCTTCCTACCTTTATAATCATAAACGTAGTAGTTTTCCTGGTCGTCTAAATTTTGTAACACCTTGGTCAATAAGTAGTATTTATCAGTAAGTTCTGTTGTTAATTGCGACTTTTCCTTTCCGACTAACAGTGTTAGATTAATCGGATTAGGGATGGTGATAGAGTGAATAGAGAGAGCTAAAGATGTTATTTTTGTTTTAACAATCGGATTGTTTAAATACTCATCTTGTAGTGCTCCTTTATAAATGGCAATCAAATAATGATTCATTCGTAAAAACTCCTTTCCCTTTTAAGGTAAACCAAAATGAATTATTTGGTAAATTCTGATAATCTAAGTTTATCAAAGGTCGCATTCATCGAGAATAAACAACTTTCAACAATCATTTTACTTACCGTTGTATCACCATTTTTATGCTTAATCTGATCCAGAAATTGAAACCAACTCAAATAATGGTCGAGGTACTTCGTTGCCACGCCATTAAATCGGTTTAACCAACCCTTTAGACGACTGTGATAACTATTTACATTTTGAATATGATAAACCCCTCGAACTCGTTCCTTACCATCTGATTTAAATCGGTAATGCTCAAGTCCTTTTTCTTTTGCATAAGTCATAAATGCCCGCCAAGCATCTGTACAGAGAACATTGGTAGGAGTAAGTTTAGAACCGATTGCTGCTTCCAACCGAGTTTTTACAATCCGTCCCTGACCAACCACTTTCGAGTTAGCCTTCTGGCGGTCTCTTGCCACAAGAACACAGACTTGTTCTTTACTGATGCCTCGTTGCGAAGACGAACCACCTCGTTTTCGAGCTTTTCGACCTTCCACTTTACGTTTTCCTTTTTCAGAGTACAGAAAGTAAGTCTCGTCCATTTCTACGATACCTTCAAATTGATCAAAGTCCATCTCTTTAATGGCTGATAGGAGTTTATGCCTCCAATAGAACAAAGTTACATAGTGAACCTTTAAAAGCTCTGCCGACTTACGTAATGAATAGCCTTCAATCATACATTGAACGAACTCCAACCATTTGTGAGGAAGGTGAGTATGATATAGAGGGGTATTTGTCACATCAGTAAACGTCTTCCCGCACTCTTTGCAACGATAACGTTGACGTTCAAGAGTGCGGCTTCCCATTTTGACATAATATTTACCGAAACGAACGGCGTTATTGGAATGACAATGAGAACAAGTAAATCCATCTTTATGTTTTCTTTCAGAAACCTCTTTAAATACTGGTTCACTTGTAGAATAGGAAGCAAGAGATTTAGTGAAGAATTCTTTTAGACGGTATTGGTCTGCTGTACTTAACTTAGCAATCTCTTGGATGATATCCTTCAGTGCCATTCTTAACAACTCACTCTCATTCTAATTTATATTTATTATAGAACAAGAGTTCGCTTTTTTCAAATAACAACAGAGTTGTTTAACATAGCTAACTATAAAAAAAAAGATATGCAAGACTTCGAAAAAAGAAGACTTGCATATCTTTTTTTATTTGCAGATCCTTCTCATATAAATTCAATTTTATATATATCTAAAATAAGATTAATTTTTATTTTTCTCAAGATATATTCCGTAAGTAACTGTTATTAAGTGTGAAAATATGCTATAAATTTCTAGTAACGTTTTTTATTTTTGACAGGAGGACGATCATGCACCAAGTTCGAATACTCGAAGGCTTACTGAACCCTTTTGCCTATTTTGAAAAGCTTCATGAATCAGAAAAAGAAAAAGGTCTCTTACTCAGAATAGCTGCACTTATAGGATTAAGTCTGCTGCTTGCTGCAGGCAGCGCTTATTTAGGCATACATACGGAAGAAATCATGAAGCTGATGGATACAGTTGGCAGAGAAAAGCTGGAATCCGCTAAACTTCTTTTCGGGATTGGCGGGCTTTTATCCGGGTTACTTTCTCCTGTGTTTACAATTTTATTTTTCACATTTGTTTTTAGAGTGTTTTTTTATGATATAGGGTGGAGCAAGCTTTTTACGATAGGGCTGTTTCCTGCCATTCTATTATTTATTCAAAAAGCGCTGAACTTCCCGCTTTTTTATTTTTTAGGAATCAATTCTGAATCCTCGCCTTTCGGTTTTGGAGTTCTGATTCAGTTAATGACAGATCAGGCTTTCCTTGTGAATGCACTAAGTCAAGTTACGGTTTTTTTAATATGGAGTACGTGGATCCAAATGGCAGCTCTGAAAAAGATGTCGGATAAAACGATGAAATCGATCATAAGCATTGTGATATTTGCTCATTTTATCTTTATATTGGTCACTGCTGCATTCGTTTTATTGACGCAAAACTTGGGAATTTTGCTGTAGGGGGACATATGAAAAAGCAAACGTTGATCGGAATTATTACTACTATAAGTCTAGTATTCGTCATAATTAATATATCTATCATATTGAGCTCAGATCGCATAGAGCGTTCTAAAGCATTACATTCCTACTCCAATGTAGAAAACGGTGACTTAAAGAAACTGCTTTCTACTAAAGGAGTCGTGATTCCTTCTTCAAACTACTCCATTCAATATAATAAATCGTTAGGTGCAATTAATGAAGTATTGGTTTCTGAGGGAGATGCGGTTTTGGCAGGCGACATCCTCTTTGACTATCAAACTGGACACATCGAAGCTGAAATTGAAGAACTAGAACAGCAGATCAGCAGATTGACTGCACGGATTAGTTCTGCTGAATCTGAATTGTCATCGCTTGAGCAGCAGCTGAGCGATGCACAATTTGACTCCACAGCTGATTCATTTGAAAATGACCCAATTGATGCAGAAACAACTATTCAAAACGATAACAGTGAAGAAATAATAAGCAATCAAATTGGCGACAAGCAGGATCAAATTGAGGATCTCAACTTGCAGGAGGACGGAGTGAATCAGAGAATCGCCCAGCTGCAGGGAGAGAAAGCGAAATATACGGTTACCAGCAAGATGGATGGAACAGTCACTGAAATCAATCCATATGCACAAACTGAAAATGACGCTGTAGTCTCCATTCATTCGAATCAGCCTTTCCTGATTGAAGGAAAGCTTTCAGAAAAACAAGCGGTTAAAGTGAAAGAAGGTCAAAAAGTAATAGCAGCCGCAAAGGTTCTACCTGAATTGAAGAAAGAAGGCACGGTAAAAGAACTGAAAATGGAGCCAATCGGTGTTCCAACCGTTGATGAGAAAGAAACCTTTTATCCATTTCGGGCTGAATTGATTGAAGCCGTGGAGACTTGGCATCACGGATATCACATCAATCTTGATATCGTCCTTGAAGAGCGGAATGGAGTTGTCGTCATACCTGATTCTGCTATTCAAAAAAAGGCAGGAAAAACCTTTGTTTACGTTATTAAAAATGGAAGGCTTGAAAAAAGAGAAATAAATCTTGGACTTGTGGTAAACAACCGCAACGAGGTACTGCAAGGAGTAGCACAGGGTGAGCGAATCGTCAGTTTTCCATCGGGTGATTTAAGAGATAAGATGGAGATATTCATGCCAATTCATCATCGTTATGTTGAAGAGAAAACGCTGAAAGCATTTACTGGTGAACAGATAATCCGGTTGATTTTAAGAGGGATCGTTCATAAATAAGAAGAATAAGAGACGGAAATGACATTGAGGGCAAAATGTCATTTTCGTCTCTTTTCTTATGGCATATCTTCATAATTTCTTATTATTCCATTTAACTTGAATTAACAAACTCTCTTTATACTTTTTAGGTAGAAGCAGAAAAAGGATAAAGGAGATGGGCAGATGAAAAGGAAGAAAATTTTATGTGCAGCAATGGCAGCCCTAATGATGGGAAGTGCCGCTTCAGCTGGCAATGGACAAACCGTTTCAGCGGCTGAGTGGACTATCAATGGATCAAATGAATTTGATCTTCAGGCACACCGGGGCGGCATGGGACTTACAGTGGAATCTACGATTGCATCATTCTCTAAAGCTCTTGAACTCGGAGTGAACACTCTTGAGCTGGATGTGCAGATAACGGAAGATCATCAGGCTGTTGTGACACATGACCGCCAGATTTCTGGAGGAAACTGTCAGGATACCGGTCCTGCATTCGCTGATGATCCTGAGTATCCCTACGTTGGGAAATACATAAAAAACCTTACGCTTGAGCAAATCCGCACTCTTGACTGCGGTTCGAAAACGAAGCCCCAATATCCGGGACAAGAGACCAGTCCAGGTGCTAAAATGCCGCTGCTCATAGAAGTTTTTGATCTGGTTAAACGGTACAATGCTAAGAAAGTTCAAATGAATATTGAAACAAAGGTAGAAGCGGGTGCTCCTCATGAAACCGCCCCGCGTGAGGAATTTGTCCAAATTGTAGCCAAAGAAGTCCGCGAGGCAGAGATGCTTGATAGAGTTACAATTCAAAGCTTCGATTGGGGTTCACTGATGCGCATGCGTGAAGTTGAACCAAGTCTTCCGATCGTAGCGCTTACGAATGGTCCGCAATTTTTGCAGCCAGGCCAGCCTGGAGCATCTCCATGGCTAGGAGGAATAGACATAGATGATTTTGACGGGGACTTAGTGGCGGCAGCCCAGTCATTTGGTGCAGATGCCATCTCGCCAGTACACGGATTTCCCCAAAACGGCAAAGTCACCGATGAAAACTACGAACCGTATGTAACAAAACAAATGGTGGAAGATGCACACGCTGCAGGAATAAAAGTGATTCCCTGGACAGTAGATGACATCCCGACTATGGACAAGCTGGTAGAAGATGGTGTTGACGGAATGATCACTGATTATCCCGATCGTTTGAGGGAAGTGATGTCACTGCATGGGTTTAAAATGCCTAAAGGGTATAAAGCGCCAAAAAAATAACTGGAATTTTGATTTAAGTGCAATCCCAATAAGAGGGATTGCATTTTTTAATTACATTCTATTAAAAGACCATAAAAAAATCAGCCTTTTTTTATGGTCGATATGGTATGGTTGAGTAGGAAATAAAAGGATTTTCTTGTATGTATTTAATGTGAAAAACTAGTGTGAGGAGACTATGAGTATGAACACAATTAAGAGGATTTTAAAATACTTAAAGGGCTCAGGAAACGGGCGATAAAGGTTTCTGTAAGCAGGAGGTAAATTGATTGTTTTTATAAAATGTTTTTTCTCAAGTTTCATAATAAAACTATTAAAATGGGGTCATAAAATTGAATAATAGTTGGGAAGGGAAATTAGTTCGGCTGAGACCCGTTCAGCTGTCTGACTGGGAGAAATTTCACAATGATGGCTTAGATTCAGAAATAGCAAGGTTAAATGATGCAATATATGGGCCGAGATCAGAAGAGGGAACTAGAAAATGGACAGAGGAAGAGACAAAGAAAGGCTGGGATGGACATCATGTCAGACTTGCTATCGAAAATTTCGATGGGGAATTAGTCGGCAGTTTAAATACCGACAAATGTGACCCTCGAAACGGGACGTTTAGTTATGGTGTCAGTCTTTTCCGTGAGCATTGGAAAAAAGGATACGCAAACGATGCAATAAAGGTTTTATTGCGATATTTTTTCAATGAACTCCGTTATGAAAAAGTAAATGCCTATGTTTACAGCTTTAATGATGATTCGATTCGGCTTCATAACCGGCTTGGTTTTAAGGAGGAAGGGCGTTTGCGTCATATGGTTTATACAAAAGGAAGACACTGGGATATGCTGGTTTTTGGTTTGACAAAACAAGAATATATTTCTTAGTGAAGTAGTATACACATTTATCTGAATGTAAGCAGAGGAGCTGCCCTCCATTAATCAGGGCAGCTCCTCTTTGTCTAAACTGATAAATCAAATTGTTTTGCATAAAGGTGTGAATAAGCTCCGTTAAGTGCCAGCAATGATTCATGAGTACCTTGTTCAGCGATGCCATTTTCATTTAAGACAACAATTCGCTTCGCATTGCGGATTGTTGAAAGACGATGGGCAATCACAATAGTTGTACGTCCTTTTGCTAACCACTCCAATGATCCCTTTATAATGCTTTCACTTTCGTTATCAAGTGCACTTGTTGCCTCATCTAAGATGAGAATAGGAGGATTTTTCAGAAATACACGTGCAATGCTTAGCCGCTGCTTTTGGCCTCCAGAGAGTTTGACACCCCGTTGTCCGATTTCCGAGTGGTAGCCATTTGGCAAGCTCATGATAAAGTCATGTGCATTGGCAAGCTTAGCTGCCTCAATAATTTCAGTGTCGCTCGCTGCAGGATCTCCGTATCGGATATTTTCCATTACTGTTCCTGAAAAAAGGTAAACATCCTGCAGTACAACACCAATGTTCTTTCTTAATGACTGCAGATCAATATCGCGGATATCGATTCCGTCTATTAAAATGCTCCCGCCAGTTACATCATAAAAGCGTGGGATGAGTGAGCATAAAGTCGTTTTTCCAGCACCAGATGGACCAACTAGCGCAATGTATTCTCCAGGCATAATTTGAAGAGACAGGTTCTCTATGACATTGTTCAAATTTTCTTCGTAACGGAACGATACTTGATTGAATTCAATTTCACCAGATATTTCTGACAAGGTCACAGGATTCGGTTTATTTTCAATGGCAGGCTTCAGATACATGATTTCCATAAAGCGCTGAAAGCCAGTGATTCCTTCCTGAAGCTGAGTGCTCATATGAGTCAATCGCTGAATTGGCTCAATCATAAAGCTGATATACAGTAAAAAAGTGATTAAATCCGCTAAATCTAATGTTTTGTTCACGATACTGGCACTGCCGAATATTATCACTGTGATTGTAATCAGCTGGATAATTGTTTCAAAACTATTGTATAACAATGCCTCAGCCTTATAAGTGTTTTTTCGGCTGTCAAGAAAACGATTATTTTCCCGGTCGAACTTTTCAATCTCTATTTGCTCATTGGCAAAAGATTTTACTGTGCGTATTCCAGATAAACTATCTTCAGTCTGTGCATTTACGTCTGCGATTCTTTCTTTGTTGTTACGCAATGCCTTGTTCAGCATTTTATTAAAATATAAAGCAAAGACACCTAAAAATGGCAAAAAACAGAAGACAGCAATCGTCAATGGAGCGTTTATAAAAATCAATATCACAAATGCTCCAATAAAACGGACAACGTATTTAACGTAGTCCTCTGGACCATGATGGTAAAGCTCGGATAGAAGCAGCAGGTCATTAGTTATTCGGGACATAAGCTGTCCTGTCTTTTCTTTATCGTAAAAGCTAGAGGAAAGCTTCTGCATGTGGGCAAACAGCTCACTGCGCATATCACTCTCCATCCGCGCACCTATTTCATGACCTTTGTAGTCTACAAAATAGTTTCCGAGATTCTGAATGGCGGCTAACACAAGCATGAGCCCGCCGATCAAATACACTTTATTCAGCGCAATAGACAAGTTACCTTCCAGAACATCCTTCGTAATATACCTGACAAGAAGCGGAAACACCAAAGTCACAGCTGATACGATAAAGGCGCATGCCAATACTGAAAGAAACAGTGTTAAATAAGGTTTATAATAGGAGAAAAATTTTTTTACTGGAAAACGCATGATTTACCCCTTTTTTGTGTTATTTAAATACACATATAAGGGGAGGGAACACCGTTTACATTAAGAAAGTGTTTCACCCTCATATGCTGGTGCTGTTTGATTGGTCATGTTTTTCATTTAAATTTCCTCCTTGTATGTTAGTACTATTATTGTAAGCGATTTTATGGAGAAATGAACTAAAAAAGTATTTTATTGGTTCATAAGTCAAGGATCAATCATTATTCGATATCTATATAAGGACATTCACCCATTCCCTTTTTTAAGAATACATTGCAGCATATTATTTCTTTTTAATTTCTAAGGAGGACAGTTTAATGTATTATCATTACACACCAGTTCCGTACAGCGGATACAATGATTTGAGCGCAAATCATACGAGTCTTTATGGAGACGAAAGGCAAGCGCCGACATTTCCGCCGCCGCAGCAATTTGCGCAGCAAGTTCCTCAAACTTTTTTTTCTAATTTCTTGCCGACGAATCAAATCCGGTCGGCGATGTGTCAATGCATAGGAAGATGGGGCTTACTCGGATTAAGGTTTCAAAGTCCTTTTGGAAGAGATTTATGGTTTTTTCCTACAGAGATTAGGCAAAATAGTGTTTCAGGGTACACATGGCAAGGCGGCCTCAGTCAAAGAGCCCGTTATAATTATTCAGAAATCAGAAATTTTATCTGTTCAACATGATTCTTTAGCTGAAAACAGGCATTAGAGATGCCGTAAAGGGAAATTTCAATATACAAGCCATATGGAAAGATAAAGAAGCACCATTTAGGATGGTGTTTTTTGTTATTTCCAAAAATATAAAAAAAACTTCACATTATGAAATTTTAGATTCAAAGGAAAAAAAATTGAGTCACTTAAAGAAGTTTCTTGAAAATAAAAGGATTCTTAAAAGGAAAAGAGAATTGTTCAAATTTAAACCTGCGAGAAGACAATTTTTTGAAACTGCTTTTAGCAGAAGAGTTCCGACATAAATCGTCAATAAGATCTAAAAATGAAAGATTTAAAAGAGGTGTTCATATTGAAGAATGATCAAGTAATTGAAATCTACAAAGATCGTCTGCAGCACTATTCGGAGGTACAGTTAAGGCATATTTCTGAAGAAGGGACTTGGTCTATCGGCCAAATGTATCTCCACTTGATTGAGGTTGCGTTTGAGTATCTTGAAAATGTTGAAGCTTGTGCAGAAGCAACTGAAGAGCAAAAACTAGGGAAGACCGAAGCGGGTGAGAATTTGTTCGAACGAGGCGGTTTTCCACCCATTAAAATCAAATTGCCTGATGATCCTGAAAACACACCAAGCAATAGCAGAAGGAAAGATGACCTAATGCAAGGACTCATTCAAGTAGAAGAGAAAATGGGAGAGTGGGAAGGGAAGGTAGATGCGATTAATCCAAACTTTAAAGTAAAACATAGGGGATTTGGCTGGCTCAATGCAAGGGAATGGTTCGAGTTGGTCGACATGCATTTTCGTCACCACTTCCGTCAAAAGACAGAATTAGAAGAAAAGGTTGGGCTATGAACACTGAGAGGAATGCGAAATGGGTAAGTGAGAAGAAGGTGGAATATTATTTAGCTGTCTATGATCTGGTGTGAAATTGTAAGTATGACCCATGAGATAAGAACGATAACGCCCATTCATTTCGTTAAATTGAATGGGCATTTTTTTGACTTAAAACGGAATATAATCGATAAGAAATGATGGAAAATGTTCCCAACATTACCGTTTCACGATTAAACCCATAATAAAAATATGTGCTAAACGTTGATAACACTGCTTTTTTGATTTAATGAAAAACATCGATATATAATTTCATAAATTTAATATATATATTGAAATTATATTTCAGTTTGTGTTATTCTCTTCCTGAGAACGATTTCAGGAACCGATTTCAATTCATAGATAAGGGTGATCATCATGCTTGAACATTTAACAACCGAAACTCGTAATGAGAAAACAATGAACTTAGATGAAATGTCTACAATTGAACTTTTAACAGTAATGAACGAAGAAGATGAGAAAGTGGCTAGAGCTGTGAAGGCGGAGCTTCCGTCCATTGCAAAAGCGGTGGATGCCATCATTCATGCTAAAAAACAGGGTGGCCGACTGATTTACATGGGTGCAGGAACAAGCGGACGAATCGGGCTGCTGGATGCGGTTGAGTGCCCTCCCACGTTTGGAACGGACCCAGGTGAAGTGATCGGGCTGATTGCAGGCGGAGAGAAAGCGTTTATAAAAGCCGTTGAAGGAGCCGAAGACAGTAAAGAACTTGGAGTCGGCGACTTAAAGGAAATTCAGCTAACAAGCAGTGACATTGTAGTGGGAATTGCAGCAAGCGGCCGAACTCCATATGTCATTGGCGGTCTTGAGTATTCAAACTCAATCGGTGCAAAAACGGTAGCGGTCTGCTGCAACAAAAGTTCAGAAGTCGGAAAAACAGCTGAGATTGCAATTGAAGTAGTGAATGGACCTGAAGTTCTGACAGGATCAACACGTTTAAAAGCGGGCACTTCACAAAAACTGGTCTGCAATATGCTTTCAACTGCCTCAATGGTTGGGATTGGGAAAGTGTATGGCAACTTGATGGTGGATGTTCAGCAGACAAATCAGAAACTTGAAGAGCGGGCAAAACGCATTGTAATGGAAGCGACATCTTGCTCGTACGAAACAGCTGAGGAATATTTAGTCATTGCAAAGGATAATTCCAAACTTGCGATTCTTATGATCTTAACCAACCTTACTTATGAAGATGCTTTAGACAAACTGAATGTTTCACAGGGATTTATCAGAGAAGCCATAAAATAACAATTTTCCAACTGAGAGGGGAGCTACCATGAGTAAGTACCGTAAAATGGCCGATGAGATTTTGACGGCTCTTGGAGGCAGTTCAAATATTGCTTCTTATACAAACTGTATGACACGCCTTCGCGTAACGCCAGTGAACCGAGGGAACATTAACGAACAAAAAATAAAAGAAGTCGATGGAGTAGTAGGAACGGTCGATGATGAAACATATCAAATTATCCTTGGCCCGGGAGTTGTCACAAAAGTAGCAGACCAGTTCGGCGCAGCGATCGAGGAAACAAAAGGACAAGGAAGTGCATCTAATTATGAAGCAAAAGGTGCTGACATTAAGCAGGAGTTAAAAAAGAAAAACAGCACTCCGTTTAAAACGTTCCTGCGTAAAATCGGAAGTATTTTCATTCCGCTCATCCCGGCATTTGTTGGAGCTGGCCTGATTGCCGGTATTGCATCGATTCTTGCAAACAATATAACAGCTGGAAACTTATCAGAGGAAACTTGGCAGCAATATGTCACGATTTTAAATGTTATTAAAAATGCGATCTTCAGTTATTTGGTCATTTACGTTGGGATTAATGCAGCAAAAGAATTTGGCGCAACACCTGCACTGGGAGGTGTCATTGGAGGCGTTACACTCTTAACTGGCGCGACGCCGGAAATGCCTATCACCAATATCTTTACCGGTGAAGCATTATCCGCAGGACAGGGTGGAATTATTGGGGTTTTAATCGCGGTGTACCTTCTTGCTATGGTTGAGAAGTTCCTGCGCAGGTGGATTCCAGATGCCATTGACATTATTGTCACGCCAACTATTGTTCTTTTACTCATTGGATTGTTAACAATCTTTATCATCATGCCTTTTGCCGGCCTGATTTCAGACAACCTGATTGGAGCAATCAATTGGACACTTGATCGTGGAGGCGCATTTGCGGGATTTGTCCTTGGAACAACTTTTCTTCCGCTCGTCATGCTGGGTCTCCATCAAGTATTAATTCCCATTCATATTGAGATGATTAACATCTCAGGCATGACAGTGCTGCTGCCGATCCTTGCGATGTCAGGTGCTGGACAAGTCGGTGCCACTCTGGCACTTTGGATCAAGTGCCGCAAAAACACTCAATTAACGAATTTGATTAAAGGTGCTCTGCCTGTAGGCGTGCTTGGCATTGGAGAGCCGCTGATTTACGGTGTTATCCTGCCTCTGGGGCGTCCATTTATTACAGCATGTATTGGCGGAGGAATCGGTGGAGCGGTAGTAGGTATTTTCGGAAATATTGGTGCAATTGCTATTGGTCCTTCAGGTATGGCATTGATTCCGCTGATTGCTGACGGAATGTGGTTTAAATATATTCTAGGGCTATTAGCTGGTTATGCAGGAGGATTCATTCTCACTTATTTCTTCGGTGTTCCGAAAGAAGCTATGGTTAATACGGCAGATTCTGCTGAAAAGGAAGTTGAAATAGAAGCAGAGAAAGGTTTCTCAATCTCTGATAAAGGTGCAGTGGTTATGCCTTTTGAAGGTGAAGTAAAACCTCTTGAAGAAGTGCCGGATGCTGTATTTTCATCAAAGTTGATGGGAGACGGATTTGCCATTGAGCCGATTAATAATACATTGGTTTCACCTATTGACGGAGAAGTTGTGAGCGTTTTTCCTACGAAGCATGCAATTGGATTAAAATCAAATGATGGCTTGGAGCTATTAATTCATGTAGGTCTTGAAACGGTGTCCCTAAAAGGAGAAGGCTTTACGTCTCTTGCTAAAGAGGGTCAAGAAGTAAAAAAGGGAACGCCTCTTCTTAAGATTGATCTGGACTATATTAAAAAGCATGCAGTGTCAACAATTACACCGGTTATCTTTACAAATTTAGCAGAGGGAACTAGTGTAAAGCTGCTGAAAACGGGCTATCAGGAACAAGGCAGTGCGGGTGTGATTGCCTTAGAGCTTCCTTAAAGGAGTTTGGTTTTTAAATAGCTGACTGAAGCGAAATCCATTTAACTTGCCGCTGCTATCATAGACAAGCGATTTGGAATGTAAAAAAAGCACCATTTAGGAGACTAGATGGTGTTTTTTGTATTTACCAAAATTTGATGGAACTTTATAATCCAAGGAGAAGGTGATATTTAACATTTGGATGTTCATCCGTGAAAATAACTAAAAACAGAACGATCGTTGCAATCTTATCAATCATTCTGTCTCTGCTTGTTTTTCCGCTCATACATAGGATAGAAGACAGAAAGTCACCGCTACTATGAGCAATACATAGAAAGTATCCTTCTCATTTGGAATCAGGAATGGGAATAGGTGACAGAGGACATGTTGCTAATTGGCTAAAAGTGAAACACTATCAGCTAAAGACTGCAGTGAGCAGCTCAACGTAAACGAATGACGGTGCTGTATGGAACCATAATGAAAAAGAGGCTGAGAATGAACTCAGCCTCTTTTTCTATTCTTCTTAATTTTGAACTGCTTCTAGCAGCAAGTCAGCAATATGAACAGCACGCACCTTGTCTGACAAGCCTTCCCGCTCAATTCCAAGTTTCATTTGCAGCAGGCACCCGGGGTTTGCTGTTACGATGGTTGCGGCATGAGTGGCTTTTGCGTTTTTCATTTTGGTATCTAGAATCTGCATTGACATTTCTGATTCGACGATATTGTAGATTCCGGCTGAACCGCAGCAGCTGTCGGCGTTTTTCATTTCACGGTATTCAATGTTTCCGATTGCTTTTAAAAGCGTACGGGGTTCTGCGGATGTTTTCATGACATTTCTTAAATGACAAGAGTCCTGATAGGTGACTGCCTGTTCAGGCAGTTTTAGCTTCATCTTAAAGAACTCAAGTTCAACCAGAATGCTTGATAGGTCTTTGAGCTTGCTTGAGAATGTTTTAGCCCGCTCTGACCATTTTGCATCGTCTTTAAGAAGATGATCGTAATCAATTAAAAAGGCTCCGCAGCCTCCTGCGTTTGTAATAATGTAATCAACCTGCAGGTCTTCGAATGCTGTAATGTTTCGTTTGGCAAGGTCTTTAGCAGCGTCTTTTTCACCACTGTGCCCATGCAAGGCTCCGCAGCAGGCCTGGTTTTCAGGTATGACAATTTCACAGCCTGAAAGCTGAAGCAGCTTCATAGTTGCGTCATTTGTTTTCATAAACATCGTGTCCATCAGGCAACCGGAGAAGAAGGCAACACGTTTTCGTTTTTCCGGTTTAGCAGGCAGATAGGTCGGCCGGTTTTTCATTTCCTTCAATGTTGGGATTACCGGAAGCACTTTTTCCATGGAGGATAAACTGTCAGGCAAAAGCTTCATCATGCCTGAAGAACGAACGGCGCGCTGCAAGCCAGAACGCTGGTAGAATCCAATTAATCCTGTTAATGTACGCATGCGTTCCTGATGAGGGAACAATCCTTCAAAAACGGCTTTACGGACCGTTCGTACAGGCAATGAATGCTTTTTGTTCTGATTAATAATATCGCGCGCCTCTTCAAGCAAGTGGCCATAATTTACTCCTGAAGGGCAGACAGGTTCACAGGCTCTGCAGCCCAAACACATATTGAGAGACTTTTCTACGTCTGCATCAGGTTCTACAATTCCTTCTGCAACTGCTTTCATCAGTGCGATTCTGCCTCTCGGAGAATGAGATTCCTGAAACCCTGACTCAATATAGGTCGGACAGGTCGGCAGGCAAAATCCGCAGCGCATGCAGTTAAGAAGTTCATCCTCGTTCATCCGTTCCTTAAATTGCTCTTGAATGGTTTCGCGTTCCTTTACAGTTGTCATCTTGAGACCACCACCCGTTTTCGCGAGTCTTTGGCAAACATTTTGCCTGGGTTCATAATGTTATTTGGGTCAAGTGAATGCTTAATGGCTTTCATGGCGGCAATCCCTTCTTTGCCTGCCTTCAGCTCAAGGTACGGAGCTTTCATAACGCCGACTCCGTGTTCGCCTGTAATGGTCCCGCCAAGCTCGATTGCTTTTACGAATATTTCTTCGAACGCTTTTTCAACGCGCTCTACTTCTTCATGATTTCTCACATCAGTCAAACACGTTGGATGGAGGTTCCCATCTCCTGCATGACCAAATGTGCAAATCGTGAGCCCGTATTTTTCCGCAATTTCATTTGTGGCCAGCACCATTTTTGCGATTTCTGACCGGGGCACAGTTGCATCTTCCAGTATCGTTGTCGGTTTTAGTCTGGCTAATGCAGAAAGGGCGGAGCGGCGTGCCGTCCGGAGACCATCTGCTTCTGCTTCGGATTCTGCTACCTTAACCGAAACGGCTTTTTCCTCTTCGCAAATGGCAGCCATTTTTATCATATCTCTTTGGACAACGTCAGTAGGTCCGTCCTGCTCAATTAAAAGAACTGCTTTAACATCGGTCGGCAAACCGATTTGAGCAAAATCCTCAACTACTTTTAAGGTAGGCTGATCAAGGAATTCAAGTGTTGTCGGAATGATTTTATTTGCAATGATTTTTGAAACGGATTTTGCTGCTGCTTCTAAATCCTGATAGAGAGCAAGCATCGTCATTTTATCCTCCGGCACAGGAATCAGTTTAAGAATGGCCTTTGTTACAATTCCGAGAGTTCCTTCTGATCCTACGAAAAGACGGGTTAAATCATATCCTGCTACGTCTTTTGCGAGTTTTCCGCCGGTTTGGATAATATCTCCGTTTGCCAGAACTACTTCCAGTCCCATGACATAGTCGCGTGTTACACCATATTTCAGACCGCGGAGACCGCCTGAGTTTTCATTGATGTTTCCGCCTATAGTAGAGATTTTCATTGAGCTTGGATCAGGCGGATAGAACAGGCCTTTTTCCTCGACAGCATGAATGAGGTCAAGGGTGACGACTCCAGGCTGAACAGTTGCAGTAAGGTTTTCCTCATCAATTTCTAGAATGGCATTCAAATGTTTAAACAAAAGGACAATTCCGCCTTCAGTCGGGCAAGTGCCTGCGCATAGATTGGTGCCGGACCCTCTAGGGACAAGCGGAATTTGCTGCTCATTGCAAATTTTTACGACTTTTGAGACTTCTGCTGTATTTCTTGGAGCAATAACAGCGTCAGGAAGTGATTGAAACTGCGGTGTTGCATCGAAGGAATACACGAGTCTCCCTGCTTTTGAATCATCATAGTTTTCAGCTCCAACAATGGATTGGAGCTTTGCTTTTATTTCTGCGGGTATCATCCAGTTCTACCTCCCTATTCATGTGAAAAGTACTTCCTTTTATCATAAATAAAAGACGAAGGATAAACTATGGATAATCCTACAAGGTTTAAAGGGTATTTGGTTCATTTTTTGGATAATCATCTAAAAAGAAAAAGGCAAGAAACAAAGCAGTCAGGTCTTCAGAATGTCTCGGGTTTAATCCTGTAAGCTGCTCAATACGCTTTAAACGGTAGTGAAGGGTGTTGATATGAATATGAAGATGATCTGCCGTATGTTTGAAGGATTGGTTATGGTTAAGAAATGTCTTTAAAGTATCCAGTAATTCCCGATCTAGTATGATCGGTGCGATGGTCCGGCTCACAAACTCTTCTCTGGTATCTTTTTTGATGTCCTTCAGGAGCATTTCCAGACGCAATTCCTCATCAAAAACAATTGAATTCGTGTTCTTGGCTACTGTTAAAGCACGGTCAGCCTGTTCAAATGAACGATAAACTTCTGCTGCTGCAGAGTGTTGCCCAACCCCCATGGAGATCTTAAGCTGATATCTTTCACTTAAATAACGGCTGATTTGGATGGCAAATTGCCGGGTGCGTTCTTTGTTCTCCTTTGCCGCCTGCAGGATCACAAAGCGGTCATTGCCCCAACGGACAAACACATCTGTACTCGCGTTCATGAATGTCTGCATGATGTCATTCAAAATTTCCTGGCTAATCAGCGCATCTTCGCGTCCTGTACAGTGGCCAATCATGACCTGCCTGTCCGCAGACAGGTCAATTCCAAGGAGTTCTGCCTGATTCAAAAATGCCTCAGACCATTCGGACTTTTGGATCCAGTCAAAAACGAAAGCTTCAAGAGCCCTGGTTCGCCATTCAAACTGCTCAGAATAGTACCGTTCATTCATAAGAAGCTCGGTCATTTTTTTCAGAATTTCTCCAAATGGGGAAACATTGTCCGGATCTCCGGTAATCCCGATGACTCCTGCAATTTGATTCTGGAAGAAAACTGGCAAATTAATACCTGATTTGACCCCGGCCAGCACTTTATGATCTTTCTCTGTAATAATGAGCTTCCGTTGTTCGCGGCAGCAAATAAGCGCTCCTTCATGAAACGTGCCTACTCTGTTTTCATCTGTACTTGCGATGATCGTCCCGCTTGTATCTGCCACAATTAACTCTTCATCTATAAGGTGGTTCATTTCTGAAATGATGCTTTTAGCTAACGAAGGTCTGATCAAAGTGCTTCCTCCAGTATTAATTGGTGTGTATATTTTAGCATGTTTAAAGTGTTTCATGAGTATGAAAGGAATTTTGAAAGGGAGTGGGTAAATAGTTCAACTATACAAGGAGCAATTGTATGGTTAATCCCTTTTTTCAAAGTTATTAGCAGGCTAGTTGAATAAAATAGCGAATGTAATAGATTAGTGCACATTGAAAAATAATTATGGAGGTGTCTTATGTGAACAGCCCTATTTTAAATCAAATCGGAACGGTCTTTATTCCAGTTAGAAACATCGAGAAAGCACGAGATTGGTATTGTGATCTTTTAGGTTTAGAAACTGATGGAGAAATACAGTTCGGCCATATTTACGTAATGCCTATGAAGAGTACTGGGATCGTTTTAGACAGCAAGATTTATTCAGAACAAAACATAATAAAAACTCCCTTATTTCATTTCAATACAGAAAATATTGAGGAAGCCTATACCTATATGAAGAAAAAGAAGGTTGATGTTATATCTGAAATTGAACATCATCATTATTTTAATTTCAAAGATCCAGATGGAAATCATTTGATGATTTGTAAGTGTTAATTGATATCAACAATCGGGCCATTAAATTGAAGAACCAGCTTATCGAAGAACTTTTCTTAAGTGTCAACTAGGCTCTTATCCCTTTCTCGACAATCAGACAGACTCTCCAGTGAGTCTGTTTTTTACTTTAATTTAAATGAACAATAAATTAAATTATTTAATGTGTAAGTTAACTTATTGAATAAAAATATAAATTTTAATAAATAATTTTAAATGATTATTTAAAAATTGAAAGGTATGGTGTAAGATATGATTAAACGAAAGAAAGGAGAACAGTATGGCATATCCTTTACTCACTAATTGTCCTGTTTGCAGGAAGGCGCTTAAAATTACTAAGCTGCAGTGTAACCATTGCCAGACAACGGTAGAAAATGAATTTGAAGTTTCAAGACTGGCGGCTCTCGGTCAGGAACAGCTGCATTTTATTGAGATTTTTCTTAAATGCCGTGGAAATATTAAAGAGGTCGAGAAGGAGCTCGGAATTTCCTATCCGACTGTCAGAGGAAAATTAGATGAAATTATCTCTGCTTTGGGATATTCCTCTCAAAAGAAACCGGAAGTGGATAAGAAAAAAATTGTATCGTTATTGGAAAAAGGCAAAATTACGGCAGAGAAAGCCATTCAGTTATTAAAAGAGGGGGAAGAATAATGAAGGATGAAATTTCGAGAGTCTTAACGCTGATGGAGGAAGGAAAGATTGATAAGGAAAAAGCAAGTGAATTAATTACTATTTTACAAGGTAAAGATCAGCCGGAGCCAGTGACAATAAAAAAAGAAGTCCCATATGGATATAAAATGTTAAAGATTCGTGTGACCTCCGATGAAGGTGATAATGTAAATGTGAATTTACCGATTAATCTGGTAAAGGCTGTTTTAAAAGTAGGTACAAATATTGCTGAAAAAATACCTGAGGCAGAAAAATATGTAAAAGATATTAACGTTGACCTGCTCATCGAAGCAATTGAAAACGAATTGGACGGACAGATTGTTGACATCAACTCGGCCAATGGTGATAAAGTTTTTGTGGTAATTGAGTAGATTATGTTAAAAGTCAGGGTGAAAGTAAAGGATAAACGATTCTCCATTCCCGTTCCCTATGAGGTTTTAAATTTGGCTAGTTTTATTATTACATCAAAAAGGATTATTCGCCTAATAAATAGAGCAATTGAAAAGGATGGCAGCAAATTCATCTTCCCGGAAATTGAAAGAAATGATTTGAAGCCGCTGCTGCAGGGATTTTCAAAGCACAGTGGAGTTATCCTTTTTGAAACGAAATTGAAGGATGGAACAGAGGTAGAAGTAAAGCTTTAACTAAAACTTCTACATCGCATTTTTTAATGGAAACAGCTTCGTCTTTTTGTGCCTAATCTATAGGATTAGAAATAGCATTCAGCCAATATAAGAAACTAACAGTGTTTTTCTGATTTTCTGTTCAGTACCAATACTGACTATAGCACCCATTTTCCACTAAAGGTCGCTTTTCTTCGATAAGACAAGATAGATGATATTCAACAATTGGAGGCGTTAGTCCAAGAAGGGAGTGACGCTCTTTTTATTGAATTCTATTTTATACTCTTAATAATGGCTGTAATTTGTTGAGGTGATATAAGTGGTGACGTTACGAATAAATGTCTCCCGCAGAAAGTTAAAATGAAGGAGGCGTTAGTATGACAATCACATTTGAAGAAACTACTCAACTAGAAGTTCAAGCGGTCAAAGCATTGTATGATGATGTAGAATGGTCAGCCTTTACTAGGGATATGCCTAGGTTGATGGAAGCAATTAAATGTTCTCTGAAGATTATCACAGCATGTATTTTCCGCCTATTAGTTGTTTATAGGTTTATTAATATTTTTGACCTTGGTTATAAATAATAAAACATGTTAATCCTAATTAACATGTTCAAATCGTTTCATTTTTTCTTTCCTGAAAAAATCTCCATAATAAGGGTGAATTATATGCGCATGTTAAGCATGTTTATTTTCTTATTAATGGGTACTATCATTCTAATTTTGTTTATAGATATTATCCAAGGCAATGAGACTCTTGAAGCTTTGTTTAATCTTAAAAATATTTTAAAATTAGCAAGAGGAGAGGATTATTTTCTTATTGCTGTTTTTATCATTCTCTTTTTTTGGTTATTTTGGTCGCATATTCGCGGTAAGAAATAACTTCTTTTTTTTATCCAGTACCTTGTTTTGCTTTTCCTCTTCCTCTTATGAATGCAGTAAGTAATAACAGAAGGGGAATAACGATTTGAAAAGGGACATGTAGAAGGTACGGTACGATTTTAAGTCCTTCATCTAAATGACTTTGGTAACCGGGAGCAATCAAAATCGACGAAAGGAAAATAATGGATCCTGCGAAGTAGGTTGAAATCAAATTAGGTTTTAATTTGAACAGATTGTTCATTCCGATTACTGCACAGAGGAAAAAGGCTGCAATTTTTATAAATGCCAAGATAACAACTAATAGTATAATAAAGGTATCTATACGCTGGATAAATCCAGCGATATTAATATAACTGACTGCTGTTAGTGCAGGAAATGCAGATCTCGATAACACATCAGTTCCCAGGATGCAAATTAACAATAGTGTGTTTAATGTTAAAAATAACCCTACAAATACAACTGCCATACTGCCAACCTTCAATAAATTCGTCTGTTTATTTAAATAAGGGAATATCATAGAGAATATGACTAATTCTCCATAAGGAACCGTTATATTTAATGGAATGATTTCTTTAATGACTGGCTTCCATCCTTCAGCAAGTATGGGTCTCACATTATCCAAATGAATTAAGTCACCAATGATATACAATATATCTATTATTACTAAAGTGAAAACAGCTACAAAAAAACATATGCAGGCTGCTCTTGTAAAAACTTCTATTCCAAAATTAACGGTGTAGATTAAAACAAACATCATACAAATACCAATAGTAATAATCGACGTTTTATTATAAACAGAACTAATGACTAATTCTTCAAAGTCTCGTAAGACTCTTGAAGCTATGTAAATAAAATAAATGATGTAAAGATAACCAATTATACTGCCGATGTACTTTCCCCAAATTTTCCTTGCATACTCTGTAAAGGTTAATTGCGGATAACGCTTATGGAGCTGTAAATAGACAATAAATAATAGCAGTCCTATTATAGGCGAGATAAGAGTTACGATCCATGCATCTTGTTTTGCTCCACTGCCTAAATCTAAAAAAATGGCAGTACCAAACATGAAAAGAACCATCGTACAAAATAATTGAAAGCCATTTATTTGCATTTTTGACAAACGTATCACCTCTTTGCTTATTTTTCTTCATATGGATTCGTTAGCAGACCTGAATCACTGATAGAAGCATTTACTTGAACATCGATTTCTGCACTGGTGAATATTTTATTCCATTCTTTTTTATGTTTTTTCCAATATTGAGGGTTTTCTTTTGATAGATTATTTCCAAATCCAAAGACATCTGTACCTGCATCTTGTGAGATTTGAATGGTTTTCTTTACTTGGCTTTGGACTTCCTTTTTTAGTTTTTCTTCTAAATTGTTTAATACTTTTATGTTGTTAATATTAATATTGCAATTTGTTTCACCAATATCACCGTTCAATGTGATAGTAACCTTTAAAGTGGGACGTGGGTCTAAAACCGTTTGAAGCGTGCTCTTACTTTTTTTGATCACAAGCGTTATATACTTATCTGTATCACATAATAGTGGGAAGGAAGTAATAGCTACTTCTGACAGGATTAAATGAGCAGTACGTGCCAGTTCTCCATCTAACCAATCAACTAATTTATCTTTGTTAAAAATCGCCAAACCATTTACTTCTATAATGGTTGGTTTTATATCCTGCAAATTGTCGTTTTGGTTTTTAGACGATAATTCCTTATTTAATTTAACCCCGGTTAACAAAAGGTCTGTACCTTCGGAAGATAACGCAGAAATGACTTCATGTACAGGCGTGACCTTTGAAATAGCATACAATTTTTGATTGTTTTCACTTGTACTGATAATGCTTTTTGTAGGATTTGATTCAATAGGTTCAACTACCCCTAAAACATTTTCAGCAGTCGAACC
Organism: Metabacillus idriensis; assembly: GCF_009674765.1. Taxonomy (GTDB): domain Bacteria; phylum Bacillota; class Bacilli; order Bacillales; family Bacillaceae; genus Bacillus_P; species Bacillus_P idriensis. The sequence continues at coordinate 59,201 of NZ_WKKF01000012.1, forward strand.
TCTTGCAATAAAAACAGGCATATACGTTCTTGCCGTTTCACCGCGTTCTAGGCCGTCAAACATTAAATTAAGTCCGTCTCTTGCTACCGCTTCACTAATAATGATGACACCTAAATGTGAGACCGTATTCTCTCTTGGAATAATCGCTGATGCCATCGTATATGCTTCAAATAATGACCTAGCCTCTATAGAATAATTACTAACTGGTATTCCGGTTGAAGTGTCCCCAGAAATCTGACTTGGATTTATCACTTGATAGGTAACTCGGTAACCATCATTATTTTTAAGGGATTTATCTATTCCCATCGCTATAATCAACCCTACTTCATTTAATTCTCTATAGTTGGAACATCCCATGAGCAGCATCATGCACAATACCAATGTGAAAAGTTTCTTCATTTTTGATCCCTTCTTATAGTTAATAGACTTTATTTTGATTTCTTTAGCAATGAATGGATTGGAAAACGAATTAAAGCATCTCTTTGGTCTCTTATTCTAAAAGGAGCAAAAGGGGCGAAATAAGGTATACCAAACGATCGCAAGCTGCAAATATGCATTAAAATACATAATGAGATGAGTATAATTCCGTAAAAACCAATAAATGCTGAACTTAAAATAATGATAAACCGCAATCCTCTTGCCACATTCACTATGTTTGTATTCGGGATGGTAAAACTGCTAATAGCAGATGTGGCAACAATAATAACAATTGCAGCAGAAACAAATCCAGCCTCAACTGCTGCTTGTCCTAAAATGAGGGCTCCAACAATGGAAACAGCAGGGCCGATTGCTCTGGGCATACGCACTCCAGCCTCTCTTAGGACTTCAAAGGCCAATTCCATAATTAATAATTCGACGATTGCCGGAAAGGGGACCTTTTCTCTTTGTGCCATTAGCGAAACTATTAAAGTAGTTGGTATTAGCCCATGATGGTGTGTAATTAAAGCCAAATAGATAGAGGATGCATACAGGTTTACGAGAAATGAGCCAATTCTCATTAATCGTAAAAAAGAACTCAAAATATTGTTTTCATAATAATCTTCTGGTGATTGAAAAAATTGGATGAGATATACAGGTAAAATTAAGACAAATGGAGTTCCTTGAATGAATATAGCTACCCTGCCTTCTAATAAATTTGCTGTAATTACATCAGGTCTTTCTGAATTTTGCAGAAGAGGAAAAATGGTTTTTCTATTGTCGCGAATTGCTTCTTCTATATAGTTGGATTCAAGAATTCCGTCACTCTCTATTTTGCTAAGCCGAGACATAACTTCCTTAACTACTTTTTTATCAGCAATTTCTTCAATATACATAATGGCGATACTTGTTTTAGTTATACGTCCGATTTTTTTACGTTCAAGTCTTAATTTAGAATTTTGGATTCGAGTACGAACTAATGCAATGTTTGTACTTATATCTTCCGTGAAACTGTCCTTTGGTCCTTTAATGACTGTTTGAGTGGTTGGTTCAGAAATGGGCCGGGACTGAATTTTTTGTGTTCCAAGAGATATTGCTTTATTATTTCCATTTATCAAAATCATAGTTTTTCCTTCTAATATGCCATCTATGAGATCTGACCATTGTAAAATAAGATTAATGGAGGTTAGAGATATAACTTCAAGAAGATGATCTGCTATATCTATTGTGTTTCCCAAGTTTTCGATTTCTTTAAGATATTGAATAATTGGCGTGACCACGTTTTCATTTACACTTTGTTCGTCAACCATTCCTTCGATATGTATGATGGATAGATTTTTAGGGAAATTGAGTTTCCTTATTGATAAATCAGCGCTTTTTCCAAATTCTCTTTCAAGGTTTTTTATGTTTTCATCTAGATTCTCACTAATTTGAAAGACATTATTATTCCGAAACACGTTAATTCCCCTTTTGATAAAATCCAATTATTTGAACCTTATTATGTTTCCCTGAATTATTTTAAAATATGAAAGGGGATTTATGCTGATAATTTCTTCTGAAATGATATCCAAAATTAGATTTGAGTGAATATAGAAAGAGTATATAAAGTCAAAAGACTCCTTCATGGACTATTACCGGCAGCTGCTTGAAGCAAATATAATATTGCTGTTTTTCTTTTCTTACTAGGTGAATACCTATCAAAAAAAGGCGTCGTCCCTTCCATTTTTTTTTGGAAGAGGACCCGCCTTTTTATATAAAATATAACTTTGTATAAGTGCAAAAACTAGAGAGTTTTGAATCGTTTACAATTTTATTCGTATCTTTGATATTTGTCATCATTCAACCCCTTCTAAAAAACCACACCCAAATATGGGAGTAGACTTAATCATTCTGTTAGGATTTACTATTGGACGATAGGATGCCGCAAGCTTTTCTGCATCCATTGTGGAAGTTATCTTGTATGCGGCAAAAACTTCTTTTGCATCTCTGATTTCCTGTCTGATTCTCACTACTTCAAAGATAGATTCTAAATTCAATTAAGTAAGAATCTTCGTCAAAAGTGCATAATAATTACAATGGAGCAGTATTTCTCTTCTGGTTACTTGTCCTGAACCGTGTTCTCTCCAGTAATAGTCAAGACATGCCGCTATTGAATTTATGTTTCACTAATTGGATATTTAAAAATAGATTGATTCATAAAATTTTTCCAATTGGTAAATTTAATAAAAACAGATGGGCTAGGAGATGAAAAGATGAGTAGTTCAAATCAAATACCAATTACTTCTTCAGAACTAGGGAACTTGTGGATGACGTATCAAGAAAAAACAATGATTATGAGATTTCTGGAATACTTTCTGGAATACGTTGAAACAGACGAAACGCGTCAAATTCTTCAATCTTATTATGAAAGATGTACTGAAAGTGCAGAGTTTGTGATATCTATTTTTCAACAGGAAGGTGCGGCTATTCCAGTTGGTTTTACTGAAAATGATGTGAATAAAGGGGCTCCCAAGTTATTCGACTATATGTATGATGTCATGTATTTACACATGATGGCTAAAGTAGGAACTAATCTTTACGCGCTATATTCGACTATGTCTTACCGTCAAGATTTAAGAAAATTTTTCAGACGTTTAACATCGGAAGCACAAGAAGCATATGATCAAACCACAAATATTCTTTTAGAAACTGGGGTCCTTTCTCGACCCCCATATGTTTCGATGCCAAAAGAAGTGAAATTTGTAAAGGATAAAAGTTATATGTCCAATTTGGATTGGTTTAGTAATAAAAGATCTTTAAACACTATTGAGATCTCTCTTATTCATCATTCGATTGAGACAAACCTCACGGGGATGCAATTAATGATCGGGTTTGCTCAAGTAGCCCATAATCAAGAGGTACGAAATCATTTTATTAAGGGAATGGAACTCGCAAAGAAAATTGAAACATCGTTAGGTGAATTTTTACGGCAAGACTATATTGAACCACCAGCCACTCATGCAGGAAAAGCAACAAGTTCAACTATCGCACCTTTTTCTGATAAATTAATGATGTATAATACCAGTTTGTTAAGTACATTTGGACTCGGAAGTAATGCACTTGGCGGTGCCTTTAGTTTACGAAGTGATCTACCTGCGAAAATGGCGATTCTTGCAAAAAATATTTTTGATTTTGCAAAACAAGGTGGAAAAATTATGGTCAAAAATGGTTGGATGGAAGAACCGCCACATGTAGAAGATCGAAGTCAATTGACAAAAAGATGAGAATTATAATGGGAACACAGCTTCCTATTTTGATTTTATATGAAAGCGACAGAGGCATCCTTGCGGGGATGTTTTTTTTCATTCTATTTAAGCGGTTAACGATTTTTACTTATATTTGCTTTTGAATATCCCATGGTGAGATTCAGGATTGTGGTTTCTGGCTGGCATAATTAGTTTTATTCTTTCTTTTTTTGTAATAGACGAAAAAGCCATCCAGAACAAATAAAAACAGAAAAAAAATGAAAACAGCTAATTCTGGAGTTTCCATTACTAGAAAGGGATTGACAGCATTAAGCAGTGATGTCTTTAATTCAAAGCCTTGAAGCATGTCTATCCCAAATGAAATCCCGGTTAACATTATTAACATAATTAGTGGAACACCAAACATTTTCACTATTTATCACTCTCCACTGCCTATTTTTTTTATCAAATTTCCATAACATTAGGAAAAAAATACTAAATACTGCATAACATTAACGTTCGTTGAAAATCATAAAAAATGAAAAGAAAGAAAAGAAAGGTCTTAATATAATATGCCCTCATTTTTCAAAAAACCGAAACCTAAAAAAATGAATGAAAAGCCAATTAATTCTAATGAAGATCAGGAGCTTCCAGAGTTCCTGGATATGGATCTGGAAAAAAATATTTCAGCAATTAAACAAAAAACAGGAAACAGCTCAGATGTCGTTATCAGGATGGTGAAAATCAGTCAGGATCCTGAAATTAGAGCTGCAATTGTTTATATTGAGGGTATTGTAGATAACAAATCCATTAACGATTTTTTAATGGATTCAATTATGAATCATATAGATTTAAAAGAACGAATCGATTACTATGAAAAAATCGCAGACATCTTGGCGGATAAGATCATTCCTATAGGCAATGTAAAACAGCTTAGGAATTGGGATGAACTGTTATTATCCCTAATGTCTGGAGATACTATTATTTTAATAAACGGTACGAATACAGGATTAAGTGCAAGTACAAAAGGCGGGGAGAGACGCTCAATCCTGGAGCCTGGAACACAGATTGCAGTGCGTGGTTCCAGAGAAAGTTTTACCGAATCAATCGGTACAAATACAGCGATGGTAAGAAGAATTATTAAAAATCCAAACTTATGGGTAGAACCTATGAAAATGGGTACCGTTACAAACACTGATGTTGTAATGATGTATATCAATGGTATTGCTAAGGAAGAGATTATTGATGAAGTTCGAAAACGTCTGGAAAAGATTAACATCGACAGCATTCTGGAGTCTGGCTATATTGAACAGATGATTGAAGATCAGACATTTACTACTTTTCCGACACTCTACCATTCTGAAAGACCAGATATGGTAGCAGGAAATCTCCTGGAAGGAAGAGTGGCGATATTTGTAGATGGCACTCCATTCGTACTGGTAGCACCAGCATTATTTATTCAGTTTTTTCAGTCAGCAGAAGATTATTATGTTCGGTTTGATATTGCATCTGCTTTACGGCTCTTGCGTATCTTAATTTTTTTTATATCTTTGATAGCTCCTGCTGCCTACGTTGGTGCTACCACATTCCATCAAGAAATGATTCCTACATCTCTCTTAATTGCAGTTGCCGCTCAGCGTGAAGCCGTACCGTTCCCGTCTCTTGTTGAAGCAATCATCATGGAAGTGACATTTGAAATCTTACGGGAAGCTGGCATACGAATGCCAAAAGCAATTGGATCGGCAATCTCAATAGTCGGAGCCCTTGTCATTGGGCAGGCAGCTGTACAGGCAGGTATCGTATCACCAGCCATGGTAATTATAGTAGCCATCACTGCGATAGCAAGTTTTGCTACACCTTCATACGCTATAGCCATTTCTGCTCGTTTGATACGTTTTATCATCATGCTGAGTGCTGCTACATTCGGTTTTTATGGAATTATCCTGTCATTTATTATGTTGATTGTTCATCTATGCGGTTTACGGTCTTTTGGTGTACCCTATATGGCACCGTTTGCACCCTTTATTCCGACGAATACAGGTGATACCATTGTTCGTTTGCCATGGTGGTTTTTAAAAGACAGACCAAAATTAATCTCTAAAAATATTGACAGAATAGGGGAAGACCAGAAGCCGGCCCCGCCTAAAAAACGAGGAATGGTGAATATTAAGTTCAAAGAAGGACGATCCGAATGAATCTAAAAGCAATATTTCTTCTCTTGATCATAATACCGATTCTCTCAGGATGCTGGAGCACAAAAGAATTAAATGATCTGGCATTAATTTCAGCTCTGGGTATTGATAAAAATGATGAAGGTGAGTATGTCGGCACATTTCAGATTATTAATCCAGCAAATGTGACAGGAGGTGTTCAAGGTGGCGGAGGCGGACAGGGGCCTTCCGTTACAGTCTTTACCGCTACAGGTGATAATTTGGTTGAAATGAGCAGACGTGCATCAACCATAATTTCGCGAAGACTATATTATTCACATACGAACTTGTTGGTCCTCAATGAGAAACTTGCAAAAGAAGAAGGGATAAATAAATTGTTTGACGCTTTTATAAGGGACCCTGAATTTAGATCTACCGCAACTGTTGTAATTGCCCATGATACTGATGCTTCTGATATTGTAAAGACATTAACAGCGGTGGATAAAATTCCTGCAAATAAAGTAATTAAAACCTTAAAATTTACTGAAAGCCGGTGGGGGGAGCATTTGAATGTCAATATTCAAGATGCTTTAAAAAAACTTCTATCTTCAGGAAATGAACCTGTGATTAGCGGTTTTCGCTTAGTGGGCAATAAAGAACAAGGAAGAAAGATGGAAAATATCCAACAAACTGCTCTGGATGCAATTCTTCAAGCCGATGGCCTTGCAATATTTAAGGAGGGCAAGCTGGTTAATTGGTATCAAGAAAAACCTGCAAGAGGAATTTTATGGATGCTTGATAAAATCAAAACGACAGATATAAATGTCAGTTGGAAGAAACAAAAAAATGCAATCGCATATCAGGTAGTCCGTCAAAAAACCGAAGTTTCTGCTGTCTTTAAAAATAACCGTCCGCAAATTTCCATTAAAGTGCGGGCAGAAGGAGATATTGGAGAGGCATCTGTACCTGTCAATCTTAATGATCCTGCTGTTATATTCGAAATAGAAAAAGTGATAGAAAAAGAAATTAAGAATGAAATCAAAGAGGCTGTCCAATTAGCAAAAGAAGACCAAACAGATATCTTTGGATTTGGTGAAGCAGTATACCGCTCAAACCCGGCAGAATGGAAAAAGTTAAAAAATGATTGGAACGATGTACACTTTTCAGAAATAAAGGTAGATGTGAAAGTTGATGCTTTTATTCGCAGAACAGGCATGATAAAAAAGCCCCAATTATCTGAATTGGATAAATAATCAAAAGGGAAGTGACAATCCGGTGGAGAAAGCGAAAATTAGCTCTTATCAGCTGTTTGTCCTTGTCTTGCTGTTCGAACTGGGTAGTGTTCTATTGTTTCCGCTTGCAACTGATGCCAAACAGGATGCCTGGTTAGCCGTTTTGATTGGAATGGCGGGCGGTATAGCTCTATTTCTGGTCTATCACGGTCTATATCATTTGTATCCTGATGTCCTTCCAACAGAATATGTTCAAAAAATACTTGGAAAAGTTCTCGGCGCGATCCTGGCCTTCCTGTATATTTTATATTTTGCTTATCTCGCTGCAAGAGTATTGCGGGACTTTGGAGAGTTATTATTAACGTTTGCTTATCCAGAAACACCCTTATTCATCATTAACGCATTATTGACTCTGGTTGTTGTCTATACTGTTCGAAAAGGAATTGAGGTATTGGCAAGAACAGGGGAATTGCTGTTTGTTTTAATGTACTTGCTCGCAATTTCAGGTTTTATCCTTGTTTTAGCCTCAGGGTTAATCGAGATAAATAACTTAAAGCCAGTACTTGCAGAGGGTATTTTTCCGGTTATAAAAGCCGCGTATACCCAAACCATATATGTGCCTTTTGGAGAAGTGATCGTATTTAGCATGATTTTGCCTTATTTAAATAAATCGAAAATGGCGAGAATTACCGTTATATCAGCTTTGGGATTAAGTGGGATAAACTTAGCCATTGTTATGGCATTTAATATTAGTGTTCTTGGTGTAGACTATACGTCGATTTCCACATTCCCTCTTCTTACTACGATTCAAACGATTCAGGTAGCAGATTTTTTGGAACGGCTTGATGTTTATTTTATGGTTGCCCTCATTATCGGAGGTTTCATTAAAATCAGCGTCTTCTGTTATGCAGCTGTTACAGGAACTTCAAACTTGTTTAACATCAGGGAACCTTCCCGCATGGTTTATCCAATAGGTCTCGTCATTTTGATTATGTCAATCACAATGGCAAGCAATTTTTCCGGCCACCTGCAAGAAGGTTTCAAGATTGTTACACTATATTTGCATATTCCTTTTCAGGTGATTATTCCAGTATTCCTTCTAGGCATTGCCTTAATTAAAAACAAACTTAAAAACAGGAAGTAAAGGTTAAAGTGTCGCCACTTTTTATTGAAGTAAAGGGCAGGATTTTTGAATAATGTAATTACTAAACTAAATAAGCAGGGGGGATATTATTGGAAACTAATATTCAATCGTCTCGTATTGTTGAAATAGTAACCAAAAAAGAAATGAGTTTAAGAAAGTTATTAAATTTAATAGGTGCATTCATTTTTGGAGGTTCAGCTTTAACAAGTGTAACAAATCCAATTCCTTCGAATGAATATAAAGGATTTTTATTGTTTATTTTTGGAAGTGCTATTGTCTATTATTTTTTAGTGAATATATACTTCCTAGGGCGATTTTGGAGAAAAGTGTTTAATTTAAGTCTAATCTTTCTAAGTGGTTTTAGTATATTTATGATTTTTTATCTTGCAAATCATTCAACGGCACATTAACTAGAGCATTACTGCTTATTGAATTAACGGGGGCTATTGCGGAGGAACCATCTTTATTATTATTGGCTCGGAGTACAAACTCTGAGCTTTTTTTGCTCTAGGATAAATTTGCAAGACTATTACGTAACAATTTGCAGGATAAACATAAAGTTGTTCCACCTCTAAAAAACACCTTACACTTTGCACTGCTAAATATGTAGCAAGACAGTTTTAAAGCCTTAAATCAACAAAAAAACGGATACAAATTGCTGTGCAATTTAGTACCCATTTTCTACTGCATTTTGTTGGTTTCTCCCTTAAAACGGAACCCGTTAAAAGGCGTATCCAGTTTGCTTCGAGGCCTTTATAAGGTTTTATTTGAATTTTTCAACCTGCTTTTTACTGCGTAAAACCGTAATAAATCCATCCAATATATCATGGCTGACAGAAAATCCTTTGCGTTTGTAGAATTCCAGGGCGTTGTCATTGCCATTTGAAACAAAGATAAAATAATCTTCGATATCATCAAATTGCTTCAGCCATTCCATCGACATATTGAAAAGTTTGGATCCAACCCCATACTGTCGGTACTCTTCTTTAAGAAAGGCATCCTACATTTTTTCGGCTAACAGAAGAAAGATCGAAAAAAGTGGCGAATTCATTTGAACATGCCTCTTTAGCGGAGATATTTGAATAGACATAACCTACTATTTTTTCTTCATCTTTTACTAACACAATGTAATTATTTAAGGCTTTTTTTATTGAGGGGAGAAGCCGTGTCTCAAAATTCATGCTGTCAAACAATTCCGGTTTTATGTATGATTTCGACTTTTGAAAAACCATAAGTTCGTTGCATATCTCCCTGCAGCATTCAATTTCATTATCAGGGATTATTTCATAATGCAAGTTCATTTTTTCACTCCTTTTATTTTTTGAAGTTAGATACCTGGGAATCCTAGCTGTATAAAGGCTCAAAGCATTGATCATGTTTGCTAATTCGAAATGAACTCTAATTATATTCTAATACAAAAGTGAAAGTGAATAAGAATATTTTTGCTCTTTTCCAACTAAAAACGTACATTTGATCAGACGAATGGACGATCAGCATTCAAGGTTTATTTGTTACAATATGGAAAAAGGAGGGGTTATAGAATGTTTCCAGGAACTCTGTATGAAACTCATGTTCAAACAAAAAAACTAGAAACAGCAATAGAATTCTATTTAAAACTGGGATTAGATCTGGCACATTATATTGAAGAGCGCCGCGTGGCATTCTTTTGGTTTGATAAAAGGAAAAAGAAAGAACAAATGCTTGGTGTATGGGAGGTATCAGAAGAAGAATTTCACAAAAGCCATTTTGCATTTAGGGTTAATTATGAAGCTATCATTCATGCAAGGGAGTGGCTTCTGGATAAGGGGATTAGCCCAAGATCCGGTTTTGGTCTTGAACCATATGAACCCATGGTTCATACTTGGACACCATCTGCTAATCTTTATTTTAATGATCCTGACGGGAATTCATTGGAATTTCTTTGCTTACTTGCTGAAAAGAAGAATGTAGAAAAAGATGTTATGTATTTAAGTGAATGGGAAACGATTAAGTAATCATATTTGTATGAAGGAATATTTCAGTAATAATTCATCGCCAATGGTGTCACTAACCATATACGAAGTTTTTTTCATCATGGTGAGTGAAAATAATGCCTGGATAGGATACTATGGAGTGAACTAGAGCTTACACAACATAAATCCAATTGTTTTCGTGATTAATCACTCTGAATCATATTGATAAGACAAATAGAAGAGAAGGAGATACGATGACAAACAAAAAAGAATTAAATACAGGATGGAATTTTGACAACAGTTACACCAATCTGCCCAACTCTTTTTTTACCAGTGTCAAACCTAACCCTGTAAGTTCACCGAAACTAATCATTCTTAATGCCCCGCTGGCAGCTGAACTTGGGTTGAATATTCAGGCTCTTCAAAGTGAAGACGGAGCAGCGTCGCTTGCCGGAAATCAGATTCCTGAAGGTGCATTCCCTCTTGCTCAAGCATATGCCGGGCATCAATTCGGCCACTTTACCATGTTGGGGGACGGACGTGCGATGCTGCTTGGTGAGCAGATTACTCCCGAAGGTAAGCGGGTTGATATTCAGTTTAAAGGTTCAGGCAGAACGCCATATTCCCGCGGGGGAGATGGCCGGGCGGCACTTGGACCGATGCTGCGCGAATACATCATCAGTGAAGCCATGCATGCTCTTGGGATTCCTACCACCCGCAGCTTGGCTGTAGTGTCAACCGGTGAGCAAGTCATCCGTGAAGCTGCCTTGCCTGGTGCGATTCTGACGCGTGTGGCAGCAAGTCACCTGCGATTCGGCACGTTTCAATACGCTGCAAAATGGGGCACAGCCGAAGAAATTCGGTCCTTGGCAGACTATGCATTAAAGCGTCATTATCCAGATGTTGAAGAGGATGAGAACCGATATCTTTCCCTTCTTAAGGAAGTGATCAAGCGTCATGCAATGCTGATTGCTAAATGGCAGCTGGCTGGCTTTATTCACGGGGTTATGAACACTGATAACATGACAATTAGCGGGGAAACCATTGATTATGGTCCTTGCGCCTTCATGGATACCTATGACCCGGAAACAGTATTCAGTTCCATTGATGTTCAAGGCCGGTACGCCTATGGAAATCAGCCGTATATTGCCGGATGGAACCTCGCGAGATTTGCCGAAACCCTGTTGCCGATGCTTCATGACGATGAGGAAAAGGCTATCCAGCTTGCACAAGAAGCTATTTCAGAATTTATTGAACTGTATCGGCGCAATTGGCTCTCGGGAATGAGAGCAAAACTCGGATTATTTAATGAAGAGCAGCAAGATGAATCTCTTCTTGAAAACCTGCTGAGTATGATGAAAGAGTATCGTGCGGATTATACCAATACATTTCGTGCTTTAACTATTGATAACCTTGAAGATCATGCGCTGTTTAAGACTGAAGAATTTGCACAGTGGCACGAGCTATGGCAGGCTAGACTTGGCAGGCAGGATGAAGATGAATCATCTTCTAAGCAATTAATGAAGAGCAGCAATCCAGCAGTAATCCCCCGCAACCATCGGGTAGAAGAAGCACTGGAAGCTGCAGTGAAACAAGACGATTACAGCGTGATGGAGCGACTGCTGGGAGTCCTTTCAAATCCATATGCGCACTCTCCTGAACAGGAGGAATTCTGCACACTGCCGCCGGATTCATTGGGTCCTTTCAGAACTTTTTGCGGGACGTAATAAATTTTTCAGCTTTTATCAGGTCCACTTTTCATAAAAGTGGGCTATTAATTATTACACAGGCGTTAAAATAAGCAATGTCAAAGTCAAATTGTGGTCAAATTTTCCGCGATGTTTTTTTGAAGAGATTTGTTTAAAGTGAAGGGGCTGTGCAGAAAGTCTGTTTTCGCAAAGTATGAATAAATATTGTCCGTTCCTTTCCGCTCCAGGAACTTGCTTTCCGCGGGGAGGGTTGGAGCCTCCTCGGCTTTGCCTGTGGGGTCTCCAACTCCCTCTATTTCCCGCAGGAGTCAAGTTCCTTCCGCTGCAATCCACTAATAGTTTTTTAACAAAGAGTATTAAAACAAAAAAGCTTACAGAAAAAAGCAGGCAGGAAATAACTTTTGTTTTTCCTGCCTGCTTCATTTTAGAGACTTATTGGACAATTCCTACTGTTGCTTTTTAACTTGTAAATTCCCTTTATCAAACATAATAAGCCCATTAATTCGTTCATAAACGGCATTCAAAGGATACATCAGACCCAAAAATACGATGACAGAAGGAATCTTTTCAATGACAGGCAGGAAACCAGACAGCAATGTGATTAAATTTTCAGTTAAGAAAATAAATATAGGAATGACTGCCAGAATCCCTAATAATAAATAGAGGGTCACTTTTGTTTCTTTTAATTTCGTTCTGCAAGACGGACACTTCATCGTAAAGGGGGAAGAAAAATCTTCAAAGTCATCAAGTGTTATCGCTTTTGGACAATTTGGGCAAGGTACATATGTTTTCATAGAATCTCCTAATTAACTATTTTTCATTAGTATAGTTGTCAACTACAGATGCAGTAAATAATAGATTTAAAGAAATTTTGCTTTTGAAAAAGTAAGGAGCTGGATTAAACAATGAACCGGATTATGGTCATGGGAGTCTCAGCAGGTGCAGGGAAGTCAACGTTTGCAAGAAAATTAGGCGAACTATTAAATATAAACGTTCATCATCTTGATGTTTTATACTGGAAACCAAATTGGGTGGAAGCTCCTTTAGAAGAATTTACAGCTGATCAGCAAAAAATTGTTGCCCAAAATCAATGGATTATAGAAGGCAATTATCATAATACCTATGACATCAGGGTTCAGAATGCAGATACGATCATTTATCTGGAGCTTCCCTTGATTGTCTGTTTATATCGTGTTTTTAAACGCTGGATTCTAAATGTTGGGAAGACCAGGCCTGATATGGGGAAGGATTGCAAGGAAAAGTTAGACTGGGCTTTTATTAAGTTCATTTGTACGACTTACTATCCCCGAAAGAAAAAGATGGAATCCAGATTCCAGACCTTCAAAGAAACGGATTCTGAAAAAAAGGTCATTGTTTTAAAAAATAAGAAAGAGATTTGCGCTTATCTTGAAACTTTATCTCTAAAAGGGAGGGAAAGTTGATGGAGAAGGAATTTCCAACTTGAAACAAAAAATTAACCTTAAGAAACGTGACAGAAGAGGACGCTCAAGATATGTTCTCCTATTTATCCGATCAGGATGCTGTGAAACATATGGGGATGGAACCTTGCCAAACAGTCAATGGCGCAATGGATGAGATTAGTAGTATCACTCTATATACAAAGATGGTACTGGAATTAGATGGGGAATTACACTTAAAGATTCTGATAGGGTGATAGGCAGCTGTGGTTTTTTAAATATGGCTGCCAAACATTATCGGGCTGAAATCGGCTTTGAATTAAGCAAGGATTACTGGGGAAAAGGGATAGCCGGTGAAGCACTGGAAGCTGTCTTGAAGTTCGGCTATGAGCACTTTCAAATTAAAAAGAATTGAAGCTTTAATTGAACCTGTTAATCTCCCATCACAAAAATTAGTAGAAAAGCTAGGCTTTAGAAGAGAGGGTTTGCTGAGGCATTATGAATTTACTTGCGGCAAATTTGATGATTTATATATGTATTCATTGATAAAAGAAGATAGTAAGCTTAATTAATTTTATTAGGACAAGAAAAACATTCCTCTTTAAATAAGGCTAAGAAATAAAAAAGGGACTGACATGTAAGTTTATCACTTCTAGTCAGCTCTTTTTCTATTGATTAATATTCGATTTCATCATAATCTTTTTGCTGAGGCTTTTTAGGGATTAGAACTTAGTTAAGAATTACCTGGTATGATTCAAAGTAATAACTACATTCCCCTTCTTATGGCCATTATCTACATATCTGTGAGCTTCAGGAACTTGTTCCAGAGGATAGTATCGATCAATGACGGATTTTATCTTCCCAGACTCAATAAGCTCTTTGAGGAAAAGTAAATCTTCAGTACGTTCCTTTGCTATCCCTTGCCCTACTACAGAGAGGTATGTTCCATTCGGCGTGAGTGCTTTCTTGCAATTTGATTTCGAATTTTTCCCGACTGCATCAAAGATAATATCATAAAGCTCTTCTCCCTCAGTAAAATCCTCTTTAGTGTAATCAATAACCTTATCGGCTCCAAGTGATTTCACCAGTTCTAAATTTGCGGTACTGCATACTCCGGTTACTTTTGCACCAAAGGACTTGGCAAGCTGAACTGCGGAAGTTCCTACTGCGCCAGAAGCTCCATAGATCAGTGCGTTGTGGCCGGATTGAATCTTTCCTTTTCTTAGAAAATACAATGCTGAAGTTCCCCCAAAAAGAACGGCAGCGGCTTCCTCAAAGCTCAAATTTACTGGCTTTATTGCCACTGATCCTGTCTTCGCGCAGACATGTGTATTCGGCATAACCGCCGAAATTCATTCCAGTCATCGCAAAAATCTGGTCACCTTCTTTAAATCGTTTAACATTCCTTCCTATTGCAGCAATTTCTCCGGCTAATTCCACCCCTAAAATAGGCTTTCTTGGTTTTCTGATGCCTAAAAATAATCGCATGGGGATCCAGTACAAAATAGGACTTTCGAATTTTCGCACTCTGCAGTCTCCCGACGTAACAGTTGTTGCATGAACTTTTACCAATATCTCGTTGTCCTTGGGAGCAGGTTTTATTATATCCCGCAGCTCAAGAACTTCGGGTGATCCGTATTGCGTGCATACAATTGCTTTCATAAGTTTCCTCCATTAATTCCTTCATCTGACCATTTTAAGCTTATGAAATACGGCACATAAACATGTCATGGTACTTGTAAGCATCTTTAAAGAACTAGCGTTCAAATGCCTGAAGTAATAAAATTAATCTTTGTAGTGAGAGATTGTATTTAGTATCAATCTGTTAAGACTTGAAGGGAGAGAATTCTATGAATAAAGATTTTCCTATAATAGAAACAAAAAGATTAATCTTAAGAGAAGTAACATTAGATGATGCAGAGGATATATATAGCTATCTATCTGATCAAAATGTTGTTAAACATATGGGATTGGATCCATGCCAAACAGTTGAAGATGCAAAGGATGAAATTAAGTGGTATCAATCTATATATGAAGAAGGAACAGGAATTAGATGGGGAATCACTCTAAAAGATTATGACAAAATGATTGGGAGCTGCGGTTTTCTTAATATGGCTGCCAAACATTACCGGGCCGAAGCCGGATTTGAATTAAACAAGGATTACTGGGGGAAAGGGATAGCCGGTGAAGCAATGGGAGCTGTTGTGAAGTACGGCTTTCTGCACTTTCAATTAGAAAGAATTGAAGCTTTAATTGAACCTGCTAATCTCCCATCACAAAAATTAGTAGAAAAGCAAGGCTTTAAAAGAGAGGGTTTGCTGAGGCATTATGAATTTACTTGCGGCAAATTTGATGATTTATATATGTACTCAGTTTTAAAAAAAGATCTAAATCTTAGTTAATTTTATTAGGATCACTCCTCTTTAAGTAAGGCTGAAAAAATAAAAAGGGGACTGGCATGTAAGTTTATCACTTCTAGTCAGCCCTTATTTTAATGATTAATATTCGATTTCATCGTAATCTTTTGGCTGAGGAACGGGCTGGCCATTTTCAATTTTGGTGATATCATTCACTGTTTCAAGTTCTTCTTGCGGTTCTTCAGTATGCTGCTTATCTTGTTTTCCTTCTTTTTTCAAGACGATTTACTCCTTTCAAATAGATTCAACAATCTTTATTTAAGCTTCCCATGCATTTGAAGAAAATACCTTCAATAAGGAGTTTCTTTAATTTTTCCGCTTTCGTACACTATTTTTCAAGAGCGCTTTTTTTAACCGTGTGAATCTTCCTTGAAAAATCATTAAAATGCCAATCCCCCTCCCAAGAAACCAAGCAACTGTTCCCCAACCAGCTGCCAACGCAAGAGTGACCGCCGTTAAGGAGGGAGCGTAATTCAATGCTTTAGCAAAAAGAAGGAAGCCAACACCCGTCGCCATAATAAATGCCACATCTTTTACGTCATATCGACTCACCTAAATCAGCTAAAAATGTCTCACTCAGTTCACTTCTGATCCGTGTAATATGCTGTTCGACAAGGTTTCTGGCCTGAGCCGCATTTCCGGAAGCGATGGCCAAATAGATTTCTTTGTGCTCATCAAGTGTATCTTGAGCACGGGCTGGATCAGCGAGACGGTGTCTACGGGTTGTGCGGATGGTATCTTCCATGTGCTCAGTCATGGTGTGAATCAGTTTAATAAATAAGGTATTATGTGTAGCATTTACAATAGCCAAGTGAAAGTGAAGGTCAGCTTCGAGTCCTGCTTCCACATCATTTTTCGAAATCACCATTTGTTCGAGCGCTTGACGGATCTTTTCTAAGTCTGATGAAGTCGATCTTTGTGCAGCCAAATAAGCAGATTCTGCTTCGAGGGCGCGGCGGAGCTCAAGCATTTCATAAACCAGATGACTTTCAGCTTTAGTGATGACAGAAGATAATTCTTCTGTCGAAAGAGGAAATTCTGTTGATTTGATATAACTTCCGCCGCCTCTGCGAATGTCAATTGCTCCCCGCAGCTCAAGCATCCGCAGAGCTTCTCTGATAGATGTACGGCTTACGTTGAACCTGCTTGCCAATTCACGCTCAGATGGCAGCTTATCGCCTGGTTTTAAATCTCCGTTCAGAAAATATTCTCTGAGCTGCTCCACAATGATTTCGTATGTTCGTTTGTTTGCTTTCAATGAATCTTCACTCCTCAAAGAGTTGTTGTATTTTTCAGATAATTGAGTATAATGGAAAGTGGTTAGACCAATTTGGCATTGGTAGTACCTATTTCATCATTATAAACGATTTACTGCAACCGATTACATATTTAATTTTTGGGGGAGAGAGCGAAATGAATGTAGAGATGGCGAATCTGGCAGAAGCCTTAAAACAAATCCTTCCTGAAAGTCAGGTCTCGATTAATCCGACAGTGAGGGAGCAGCACAGCAAGGATGAATCGTATCACACACCATGTCTCCCTGATCTGGTAGTTTTTCCTGAAACGACTGAGCAGGTAAGCGAGATTATCAAACTAGCGAATACATATCAAGTGCCTGTTGTGCCGTTTGGACTTGGCTCAAGCTTGGAGGGACATGTGATTCCGTATGATTTGGGAATTACGATCGATTTTTCTCTTATGAATAAAATACTTGAAGTAAGAGAGCAGGATTTCCTGGTTAGAGTCCAGCCTGGCGTAACGCGCTCACAATTAAATAAGGAATTGAAAAAATATGGCCTGTTTTTCACAGTTGATCCGGGTGCCGATGCAACTCTTGGGGGGATGGCTGCAACGAATGCGAGCGGGACAACCTCAGTCCGCTATGGTGTCATGCGTGATCAAGTGAGAGATCTGGAAACGGTGCTTGCAGACGGAACAATCATTCACACAGGAAACTTGGCTGAAAAATCTTCTTCCGGCTATCATTTGAATGGGATTTTCGTAGGTTCAGAGGGGACGCTTGGCTGCTTTACAGAGCTTACACTAAAGGTTTACGGCATTCCCGAGCACGTTATGGCGGCACGAGCCTCTTTTCCAACGGTCAATGATGCTGTTCAGGCAGTGGTCTCCATTTTGCAGGCTGGGATTCCGATCGCAAGAGTAGAGCTAGTTGATGAGCCATCCATGAAGCAGGCCAATCTTTACAGTGAAACAGACTATCTGGAAAAACCGACTCTCTTCCTGGAATTCCATGGTAATGAAGCTGGACTTAAACAGGACGTTGAGTTCACGAAAGAACTTGTAGCCGATCTGCATTGTGAACTCATTGAATTTGAAACGGATAATGCAGCGAGAAATAAGCTATGGGAAGCAAGACACCACCTGGCCTATGCGTATGTTCATGGATTTCCCGGGAAAAAGCTGATGGTGACAGATGTGTGCCTACCTATTTCTGAGCTTGCGGGAGCGATCCGTATTGCAAGGAAAACCATTGATGAGCTCGGCCTTGACGGCGGGATCGTAGGACACGTCGGCGATGGAAACTTTCATGTTCTTTTAATGTTAGATACAACTGATCCTCTTGAAGTCAGCAAAGCGGATCAACTAAATGAAACCATTGTGCTCTATGCGCTTGAACGCGGAGGAACATGTACGGGCGAGCATGGAGTTGGTATAGGGAAAATGAAATATCAGGAAAAAGAGCATGGGGAAGCGCTGCGTGTCATGGAAAAAATCAAGCAGGCACTAGATCCTCAAAATATCCTGAACCCAAATAAAATTGTCCGTATAAAAGAGGAGGGATGATCTCATGAAGGTACTGGAAGCCATCAGCACCATAGCCGGAAAGTATTTTGCCGTTTGGGTCATTTGCGTCGCGCTTATCGCCTTTATGATTCCTGATCCATTCCTTTTGCTAGGCGGGTACATTACGATTTTACTCGGCATTGTCATGTTTGGAATGGGATTAACTCTCAAAGCAGTAGATTTTAAAGTAGTGGCAACAAAGCCGATTCCGGTCATCATCGGGGTTTGCGCCCAATTTGTGATCATGCCGTCAGTAGCATTTTTGCTTGCATATGCGTTAAATCTGCCGCCTGAATTAGCAGCTGGATTAGTTCTATTAGGATCTGTTCCTGGAGGTACGGCATCTAACGTAATGGTCTATTTGGCAAAAGGAAACCTTCCATTATCCATTGCGATGACGTCATTATCAACGTTAATTGCCCCTATTGCAACACCATTGATTTTACTGATGCTTGCAGGACAATGGATGCCGATTAATCCCATGTCCATGTTCTTGTCAATCATTCAAGTCATTATCATTCCGATTATATTAGGAATTACGATCCGCAAATTTTTCCCGGCAGCTGTTGATAAAAGCATTACCGTGATTCCGCTGATTTCTGTGCTTGCCATTATTATTATTGTTTCCGCAGTCGTTTCTGCGAATGCCAGCAGCATTGTCACATCAGGACTTCTTATTTTCACAGCTGTTATTCTTCATAACTCATTTGGGTTGTTACTTGGATATCTGACTGCAAGATTACTTGGACTTGATGAAGGAACAAGAAGAGCGATTTCAATTGAAGTCGGCATGCAGAATTCTGGACTTGGGGTTGCGCTCGCAACTGCACATCTTGGTCCGCTTGCAGCACTGCCAAGTGTACTTGGGGCCGTTTGGCATAACATTTCCGGCCCGATTCTTGCGACCTTTTGGTCAAAAAAACCAGTTGTAGAGGACAATAAAAAGTGGTCTGAAAAGCCAGCTGATGTAAAAATGTAAAAAGACACATTGAGCCGACGCTATACGCGGTTCAAAAAAGAAAAAAGAGGCAAATAGCCATCTAATTCGTTTATGAATTAGATGGCTTCTTTTTATTCATTACAACAGTTATGGCAGAAAGGATAAAGCGGTGTCTAAATAGAATAAATAGATGGGTGAAATATCCAATATGCTTATTCAACAAATGGAGAGTTTAATTGAATAAACATATTCAAGCTCAATCAAACGCAGCAGAAATTTGAAAGGAGACAAGACTGTGGTTTAACTGTGGAGAGCATTCGGAGATTCAGTTCCTTTATTCTTATTAATATTATTAGTGGTTAGTCTAACTGCTTATCTTATATGTAAGAAAAGAAAGCTTAACAGCAAAAGAGTTATCATTAACGTTCTATTTGTACTTAGCATTTTAGCTGTAGTGTTCATAACTGTTTATCCAAAGTATTATGGAACATCAGAACCTAGAATAATCAACCTTGTTCCTTTTATTGGAATGATTAATATGATGTTTCATTCAGTTGATAGTAGCGTACCAATTCGGAATATGGGCCTTAACCTATTATTGTTTATACCTTTCGGGTTTTTTTTATCATTGAAAGTCTCAAGATTAAATAAAAACGTTTTGAAAAACGTAGTATTTAAAGGTTTCTTGCTATCATTTATTGTAGAACTAATCCAATATTCTTTTCCAATGGGACGATCCGCTGACATAGATGATTTAATTTTAAATACATTTGGAGCATTGTTAGGGTATGTAACTTGGAAACTCTTTAATCTGATTTTCTCAAATAAGTCATTGACTATTAAAACTGCTGAAAGACAATTGTGAAATGATTTCTTTATCAGCAATTGTGCTGTTGGATCGATTACTCATGAAAGTCTAAAAAATTCCTAAACTATGGAATTCATTCAGATTTATGCTAATCTTGTAATATTACTGAAAGGAGTGATTGGCTGTGGGGAAATCAGTTCCGGAAATAACACTTAACGATGGTTTCACTTTACCGGTTATTGGTTTAGGTACATATACACTTAAGGGTGATCAAGGTGCCAGTGCTATACAAAATGCTATTGATGATATAGGCTATCGGCTGATTGATTCTGCTTATAATTATGAAAACGAAGGAACTGTAGGTGAAGCAGTAAGACGCAGTTCTGTTCCAAGAGAAGAATTAAGAATTACCTCCAAACTGCCGGGACGCTACCAAGAGTATAAAAAAGCTGTTTTTACCATTCAAGAATCTTTATATCGTGCAAATTTAGATTATTATGATTTATATCTCATTCATTGGCCTAATCCTAAACAAGATAACTATGTTGAAGCTTGGCAGGCATTAATCGAGGGAAAAAAGCAGGGTCTTATTCGTTCTATAGGTGTATGTAATTTTTTACCCGAACATATTGAGCGTTTAGAAAAAGAAACAGGCATTAAGCCAAGCATAAATCAAATCGAGCTACATCCATTTTTTAATCAAGAAGAACAAAGAAAATGGCATGAAGAGAATAATATTAAGACACAATCATGGAGTCCATTGGCCCGTTCAAATGAGGTGTTACAAAATAATACAATTCAGAAGATAGCCTATGATCATAATAAGTCAGTTTCACAAGTTATTCTGCGTTGGCATTATCAACTGAGCGCCATTGCCATTCCAAAATCTTCATCTTCTGCAAGGCAGCTTGAAAATATTTCAATTTTTGATTTTACTCTGGATGAAAGAGAAATGGGTCTTATTTCAGGATTAACTCGTTCTGAAGGCAGGATTAACAATCAAGATCCTGCTATATATGAAGAATTTTAACCTAATAAAAGGTTATTAACATCCAACCTTTATGGCAGGTTTGTAAGTTAAGCAAATATTATTCTAAAAAAGCCGATCTCATTTGATCGGCTTTTTTCTTTGTATAATTATCAATGAGTTTAGAGAAGCAGGACCGGTAGTATACAGGAATGATAAAATTTAAGTTATACAGTGTTTCTCTCAATTAGCTTCACTGCCATTTCTTCTTGAATGATTTTTTCTTTTTTTTGTGCCTGTAAAAAGAGTTTTTGTCCAATTTCGAACAGCGGTATTTCAAACGTCGTAATATTCATTATTTCCGCAATCGGCTGGTTATCAAACCCGATTATAGCGAGATCATCAGGTACAGAGATATGGAGAAGGTTACATAGATTTAAAAGTCCGGCTGCTACCTGATCACTTGTGACCAGCAAGGCAGTAGGCGGTTTTTTCATTTCTGTGAAACGATCCATCACTCGTTTGGCATCTTCTAAGAATAGGCAGCCTTCAAAAATATACTCTTTCAAAAAAGGCTCATTGTGTTTTATTAAAAAGTCTCTGTAAGCCAATTCCCTCTGAGTACTATTTGTTCCAGTCATTCTTCCTACACAATAACCGATTCTGCGATGTCCTTTTTCATATAAAAATTCCAGGGCGGATGTAAAACTGTCATAATGATCTACGAAAACAGAAGAAATTTTTCGATCTCTCGTATCTTCACATAACACAATTGGACCATAAATTTGGTATTCTTCGATTGTCTCCCACTTGCAATCTTTCGAACAAATAATTAACGCGTCAATTTGTTTCTCTTTTAACATCTCAAGCGCTTCTATTTCACGTAAATCCTTATAATTTGTCTGAAATATCAGTAATTTGTAATTATTTTTTTCTGCTTCTACGGAAATTCCTTCTAACAACTTACCGAAATAAGGATGATTCAAAAAAGGGAGCACAACCCCTATCAGAAATGTTTTTCCTAACTTTAAGTGGATTGCATTAATATTTTTTTGATAGTTTGTGAACTTAATTGCTTTTAAAACAGCCTGTCTTGCCTCTTCACTTACATAAGGATGGTTGTTAAGTACCCGTGACACAGTAGATGTTCCTACTCCTGCAATTTTTGCTATGTCCTTAATATTGGCCATGACATCATCACCTCTTCATTCCGTTCTTAAGAAGCCGTTTTTATTTAAAAAGTATACAAGATCATTTCATTAACGCCAATAGTAAATTTTTTATAAAAAAACTGCTTGACCTGGTATGCGTACCACATATTAAGCTGTTTTCAACAAGCGAGAAACACTTATTGTAAGCGCTGACAATACAGGTGTATTCGCTTTACTCTAAAAAATACAGGAGGAATCCATTATGGATGAAAAAAATAATATTCTAACGCTACAAGACTCACTAAATGAACGTTTAAACAATGAGCCATTACGTGTATTAAGTGAGCGTGAATGGGAGTTTTGGAGAGTCAATGGCTACGTGATCATCAAAAATGCTGTACCAAAAGAACACATTGAGCGTTTGAGAAATCTAATCTGGGAATTCGAAGAAAAAGATCCTGAAGATTCTTCTACATGGTATGCGCCTCCGCGTGCAGAAATTAAAATGTCTGAATTGAAAAATACAGGCATGGTTGAACTGTACAACCACCAGTTCCTATGGGACAACCGGATGTATGAAAAAGTGTACAATGCATTTGTCGATATCTGGGGGACAGAGAAATTGTGGTCGAGTATCGACCGCTGTAATTTGAACATGCCGATTAAACCAGGGCATGAGTATAAAGGATTTATTCATTGGGATGTAAACACGTCACTCGACCCGGTGCCTGTTAATGTACAAGGAGTTCTATCATTGGTAGATACCACGGAAGACATGGGCGGATTCCAGTGTATCCCTGAATTGTACCGAGATTTCCCTGAATGGGTAAAAACACAGCCGTTAGACCGCAACCCTTATAAACCAGATATAACAGGTTACACAACGACGAAAATCGCTGCAAAAGCGGGAGATTTGCTGATTTTTAACAGCATGCAGCCACATGGTATTCGCGCAAACCATTCTGATAAGCCGAGAATTGCCCAATACATTTCCATGTTCCCTGCTCAAGAAGAAAATGAAGACCTGCGTCAAACCAGAATCAGATCATGGGAAGAGCGTGTTCCTCCAGCTGGTGATGCCTTCCCCGGAGATCCGCGCAACTGGGAACAGACAAAGTATGATCGTGCTGAATTAACTGAGCTTGGTAAAAAATTACTCGGATTGAATAAGTGGTAAACTGTATAACTTTTTTTCTGAGAGATTGGTGTTAAATAAATTCAAAAGCTATTGATTCATCTAAAGGGCTACTTAAATGAAATACATTGGGTGGCCCCTCTGTTTGAAATAAACCAAAGGCGAAGGGAGAAAAAAGGTGTATAATTCAGAATTGCTTGTGGAAATGAAAAAGATATGCAAGTCATTTGTCGGTGTACAGGCGCTAAATGATGTTTCTCTTGCGGTTCGAAAAGGAACTGTTCATGCCCTAATGGGTGAAAATGGCGCTGGAAAGTCTACGCTTATGAAGATTCTTGCAGGCATTCATCAAGCTGATGATGGTGAAATTTTTATTAAGGGTCAAAAGATCCGCATTAAAGATACCCAAGACGCTCTCGGACATGGCATTTCCATGATTCATCAAGAGCTGATGCCTGTTATGGAAATGACTGTTGGTGAAAATATTTTTTTAGGCAGAGAACCCAAATATTCAACAAAGATCATAAACTACAAAAAATTATATAGTGATGCCGAAAAGCTGTTGTCTGACTTGAATGTGGCCATTCATCCAAAAGTGAAAATGAAAACACTAAGTGTAGCAGGAATTCAGCTTGTTGAAATAGTCAAAGCGCTTTCATATGATGCTGAAGTCCTTATTATGGATGAACCGACATCTGCCATTGCAGATCGTGAAGTTGAGAAGTTATTCGACATTATTGGCCATCTAAAAAAACAGGGAAAAGCCATCATTTATATTTCACACAAAATGGATGAGATTTTCAAAATTTCAGATGATATTACAGTGTTTCGGGATGGAAAACATATTGCAACTAGACTAGCAGAAGAACTCGATTATGAATCTCTTATTAAGATGATGGTAGGTCGGGAACTTACGAATATTTTCCCGAAAATTGAAATGGTTCCTACATATGAAGAAGCTCTGCGAGTACACAATTTAACTTCAGTGGGAAAGTTTGAAAATATCAGCTTTGACCTGAAAAAAGGAGAAATATTAGGATTAACCGGACTAATGGGAGCGGGAAGGACTGAAATTGCAGAAGCAATTTTCGGCATGCGCCCTTTAGATGCCGGAGAAATTTATGTCAAAGGGCAGAAGGTCAAGATAAAGTCGTCAGAAGATACGATCAAACAAAAAATCGCTTTTATCACGGAAAACCGTAAAGACGAAGGGTTGTTTTTGGACATGTCGATAATTGACAACATTGCCATGTGCTCCTTGTCAAAAAGATCAGCCTTAGGATTTATTCGTAAAAAAGATGAAAAGAAGGCTGCTTCTGAACTCTATGAAAAACTGCGAATTAAATCGTACTCATTGCAGCAAACAGTTGGCACATTAAGTGGGGGCAACCAGCAAAAAGTCGTTTTGGCCAAGTGGCTGCTGACAGAACCCAATATATTAATTCTGGATGAACCAACAAGGGGAATTGATATTGGGGCGAAATCAGAAATTTATAAATTGATGTCTCAACTAGTTCAAGAGGGAATGTCGATAATTATGATTTCCTCTGAAATGCCGGAAGTGCTCGGAATGAGTGATCGCATACTCATTTTTTGCGAAGGACGCCTTACAGGAGAACTGTCCCGCTCTGAAGCCACACAAGAAAAAATATTGGATCTGGCAACTGAAAAATTACATGAAGATGAGAAAGTAATGGAGGTGATTTAAGTGGAAACAAATGCAATAAAAAAAGAGGGGCTGAGTAAGAGAAATAACAGTCATGCGATAAAACATTTTTTCTCGGAATATGGTGTTTTCCTAGCTCTTGCTTTATTGGTAATCATCATTTCTGCATTAAATCCAAGCTTTTTAACTTTAGATAACACGATGAACTTATTGAGGCAAGTTTCAATTAATGCCATTTTAGCGATTGGAATGACCTATGTTATTTTATCACGGGGCATAGATTTATCAGTCGGTTCTATTTTAGCTTTTTCCGGTATTATTGCTGCTTCATTTGCAGGGGCTGATTCTGCTAATATGTTCTTGGCCATTACACTTGGGGTTGGTTCAGGATTGTTGCTTGGTCTAATAAATGGATTTACAATTGCGAAGTTTAAGGTTACTCCCTTTATTGTGACCTTAGGCATGATGGCTGTTGCAAGAGGATTCACGTTTATTTATAGCGATGGACAGCCGATATCAAACCTCGATACAAATTTTTTATTCATTGGGAGCGGGCAGCTTGCCGGAATTCCTTTTCCTGTCTGGGTTACGATCATTTTATTTGTCATTTTTAATATTATCTTGTACAAAACACCATTTGGCCGCCATATCTATGCTATTGGCGGAAATGAAATAGCTGCGATCATTTCCGGAATTAAAGTGAATCGTGCGATTATTGGAATTTACGGTATTATGGGGCTTCTCGCAGGAGTAGCAGGTGTGATTTTAACATCACGCGTGTCTGCTGGACTTCCTCAAGCAGGTACAGCTTATGAATTAGACGCAATTGCTGCGGTCGTCATTGGTGGAACAAGTTTAATGGGGGGAAGAGGCCGGCTTTGGGGATCACTTGTTGGGGCAATCATAATTGGAGTTCTAAATAATGGTTTAGATTTATTAGGTGTTTCATCCTACTGGCAGCAAGTAATCAAAGGCTGCATCATCGTATTTGCTGTGATGATGGACCGTAAGAGAGTATAAATTTCATATTATGAAATATTGATATACTCATAAATAAGGGGGAAATGATGGTGAAAAACCGTAGAAAAAAGGGTATTGCATTATTGATTTTTGCAGCATTCACACTTTTAATTGCTGGATGTGGGGCTGTTTCTTCTGCAGGAGACAGCGAGGCTAATTCGAAAGCTGACGACAAAAGGCTGAAAATCGGCTTTCAGGCTTCGGGCTTAGAAACAGAATATATAGCAAAGTTAGCAGAATCAATAGAAAAAGCAGCTGAAGAAATGGATGTCGAATTAACAATCATGGATGGCAATTACGATCTTGCAAATAATATTAGTCAATTAGAAACATTGAAAAGTCAGCAAGTCGATGCAATTGTTGTGAATGCGCTTGATACAGAGGCCTTAAACAGTACCGTCAATTCAATCGTGGATTCTGGTATTCCTGTCATCGGTGTTACTGCGTCGCTTACGGCAGAAAAATTGACATCTTATGTTGGATCACCAGATGTAGTTGGCGGTGAAATGGCAGCAAAGGAAGTGGTAAAAGCGTTGGGCGGGAAAGGGAATGTTGTTATTTTTGAAGGCCCAATTGGTATCTCTGCACAAATTGATCGACGTGAAGGAATTTATAAAGTGTTGGACGACAATCCGGATATTAAAGTGATTTCAGAAAGAACAGCCAATTGGTCGCGTTCAGAAGCGATGAATTTAATGGAAAACTGGATTCAAAAGCATGGTGACGACATTAACGGCGTCATTGCTCAAAATGATGAAATGGCGCTCGGAGCATTAAATGCACTAAAAGCGAAAAAAATGGATATTCCTGTTGTCGGCATCGATGGTATTGCAGATGCACAAACAGCGGTGAAAAACGGCGAGATGGTTGCGACAATCTTTCAAAACGCTGAAGAGCAAGGAAAGAAAGCATTAGAAGTAGCGGTAAAAGCAGCGAGCGGCGAAGAAGTAGAAAAAATTTACGATGTTCCATTTGAATTAATAAAATAGGCAAAAGAGGCTGGGACAAATGGTTTTCAGCCAAAGAAAAATCCGAACTATTATGTGAAATTCCAACTTGAATTTCGTTTTAGTTCGGATTTTTTTCTTTAGCTCTCTTCATAAATATTGTTGCTACAGTACTAAATGTTAGAAGCCTTAAGTGGAGCGGAAAGGGAACGGACATTATTTATCATGAAAAACAACAATCTATGCCAAAATAGCCCTTTCTTTTAAAGGTTTTTGCACTATTAATTGTTCAGCTTTCATTCAGGAGATGATCGTTACGTCCCAGTCTCTTTATATTTTATATCGAAATCAATTCATGCTCTTCTATCTATGTAAAAACGCTGTAATGATTTCATTTTTCTCCGCTATCTTTTAGTATGAAAAAAATTTAAAAAAGCTTGACATGGAATGCGTTCCATAAAATATCCTTTGTTTACAAGGTAATCCTCACATATTTGAAGATAAAAGCCAGATAAATCCATTAAACACAGGAGGTGTATATATGAAAAATTGCCTGAATGAAGAAAAGGTTATACCAGAATTAAATAATAATGTGATTCCCTGATTAATAAAAAACCTTGCCGGCTCGTTCCATATAAATTTGAAAAAACAGGTACAAGCGGACGAAAATTGAATCGAAAGCATGTGACATTCAATAAAAGTGGAGTGTGATGAATCATGAGAGCAGCTAAAAGTGAATTAAGACCTCAATCAATAGATCATATAGGCGCAACAAAATATTGTTGCCGGGAACATGTGACACAGACCTTAAAAGGTACCTACCTTCCACACGTTGAAAAGGTAAAATACAAAGACAAAACCTGCAAATTTTGCGGAGAAAAAGCCTTGTACCAGTTTATATCGCTTTATTAGTAAGTGGGAATGAAGTTTGACACATTTACCAGCGAAGAAGCACTTAGTCTCGGAATGATTCTAGTAAATTACGCCGAAGAAAATAATAAAGCTGCAGCGATTCACATTGAACGTAACCGTGTACAGCTCTTTACACATTTAACACATTTATGAAATACAGGCCGGCTATCTGTTATTTATCTCTATTTTATTCTTTTTATGAATTTCTTCCGCGCCAGCCTCTAAAGCAGTATTATAATAGGAACATTTATGCTCGATGAGTTCCATTGTTTTTTTTAGTTCTTCCATCTGGGCTTGTACAGAAGCTTTTCGTTCCATAAACATGTCATATCTTTGTTGCAGCGTAGAATCCCCATCAGAACACCAATCAATGAAATTTTTTATTGACTTAATAGGCATTCCTGTGGATTTAAGACATTCAATGACTTTTAATGCGTCGATATCGGATGCTTTAAACAAGCGTGTTCCGCTGGCTGTCCGTTCTACAAAAGGCATAAGACCCTCTTTGTCGTAGTAACGCAAGGTATATACTGTAAGATTTAATTCATTTGCCACTTCGCTGATCGAATATGTCTTCATCCTGAATCTCCTATCTTAATTGCAGCTTTTGATTAGCTCTAAGAATTTAGTGGATT
This sequence comes from Metabacillus idriensis, assembly GCF_009674765.1. Classification (GTDB taxonomy): domain Bacteria; phylum Bacillota; class Bacilli; order Bacillales; family Bacillaceae; genus Bacillus_P; species Bacillus_P idriensis. The sequence continues at coordinate 87,850 of NZ_WKKF01000012.1, forward strand.
TTATCACGGTATTTGCTGAAATGTCAAAGTCCTCTTATAGAATAGTAGAAATCAGCCAGTATTATAAAGATTTTTATAAAAATAGTTTACAATACTTGACCTAGAGTTAACTATAGGGCTTAACATTGTTTTTGCAGGAGAAGGAAGCTGGATAGAAATGAATATATGAATGAAGGCGAATTTTATCATAAGTTCATTATCTTTACTCAGTACATCCTTATTTTCTTGAAAATCTTAAATTATTGGAGGTTTATTTATGATAACCGCAAAAGCACGAGCTGTCGACGGTCCAGACAAATCCTTTCGAGCTGCTGAAATTAAACGACGCGATCTTGATTTGCATGATGTTCTAATTGAAATTAAATATGCTGGAATCTGTCATTCTGATATCCATACTGCACACGGCGAATGGGGTGCCGTGAATTATCCACTCGTACCTGGACATGAGATTGCAGGAGTTGTCTCTGATGTAGGAGGCGAGGTCACAAAGTACAAGGTTGGTGACAGAGTAGGGGTCGGATGTATGGTTGATTCCTGTGGGGAATGTGAGAGCTGCCGTAAAGGAGAAGAACAATACTGTCTAAAAGGCAACGTCCCTACTTATGCCGGTGTTGACAAGTACGGCGAGCCGACTCAAGGCGGATATTCTACCCACATTGTCGTAACTGAAGACTTCGTTGTTAGAATCCCTGATAACATTGAACTTGACGCCGCAGCACCATTACTTTGTGCAGGTATTACAACCTATTCTCCATTAAACCATTGGGGAGCTGGAACAGGTAAGAAGGTCGCGGTTGTTGGTATGGGCGGCCTTGGTCATATGGCCGTCAAAATTGCGAACGCAATGGGTGCAGAAGTTACGGTTTTGTCACAAACATTGAATAAAAAGGAAGATGGCTTGAAATTCGGTGCAAAAAACTACTACGCAACAAGCGACCCTGAAACATTCGAGAAACTTGTAGGTTCTTTTGACCTGATCATTAACACGGTAAGTGCAAAAATTGATATTAGTGCTTACCTCTCCCTGTTAACGCTGGATGGAACTCTAGTAAATGTTGGTGCGCCTGCAGAGCCATTATCGTTAAATGTGTTCTCTCTTATCGGTCATCGCCGTTCTTTTGCTGGTTCAATGATTGGAGGTATCCGTGAGACTCAGGAAATGCTGGATTTCTGTGCAAAACATAACATTATTCCTAACATTGAAGTGATATCGGCCGATCAAATTGACGAAGCATATGAACGCGTTTTAGCTTCAGATGTAAAGTATCGATTTGTGATCGATATTAGCACAATGTGAGTTGCGTTAATCATAGGGTTTCATAGTTAAAAGGTGTCCCAAAAGCTTGGCTTATGGGACACCTTTTTTTGGTTTTATTAAAAACATGGAAATATAACAAAAGTAGTTAACTCTAAATTATAGGTTTAGTATTATGGGTATCAAAGAATATCAGAGATCATTTACAAGGAATGGTGAAAGAAAAGTAATTGGAAATGAGATTGATAGCATTTTTCTTCAAAAATTTCAGACTTTTGGATGATATAAATTTCAACTTATGAAGGATTACTTAATTCCATATATAAAATAAAATAAAAGATAACAATTTTTGTATTTATTCTTATTTAGCTGTTTCATTGAACTCTATTTTCCGGGAGAGTGATACTAATGACAGAATTCATTTATGCAGGTTCATTAACAGAACTTGAAGAAGAAGGTGCAAAGGTAATAAAAGGCGGCAGTCATGCAATTACCGTATTTGTTCACGAAAAACAAGTTTATGCGGTGGATAACCGTTGTCCGCATATGGGCTTTCCTCTTCATACAGGAAGTTTATGTGATGGGATTTTAACATGTCACTGGCACCATGCTCGCTTTGATATAAAGAGCGGTGGAACCTTGGATCCATGGGCTGATGATGTCCCTACTTACCCTGTAGAGATGAAGGAAGATGAGGTTTGGATACACCCTGTTCCTTATAATAAAGTATCAATCGAAAAATTAAGGCAGCGATTACGTGAAGGTCTTGAGCAAAATTTAAGTCTTGTCATCGCTAAATCGGTTGTCGGATTAATGGAAGCTGGTTTTCCAGGGACTGAGATAGTAAAGATTGGCATCGCTTTTGGAACGATACATCATCAAAGCGGCTGGGGCTCTGGATTGACGATTTTAACAGCAATGACAAATGTATTGCCAAAATTAGATAAAACCGGTCAGATTTTAGCATTGTTCCAAGGTCTCGTTCATGTTGCACGCGAAAGTTCTGGAAGGGGAACACGCTTTTTACTGGGATCTCTTCCTGTCACAGATAAAATGAATGCCCAATCATTCGAACAATTATCAGAATGGTATCGCCATTGTGTGGAGGTTCGTGATTCGCAGGGAGCAGAACGAGTTCTGCTGACTGCGATTGAATTCGGATTCTCGAACGAGCAGCTTGCTGACATGATGATGACAGCCATCACAGATCATTTTTATATAAATACAGGGCATACGCTTGATTTTCATAATAAAGCATTCGAGATTCTTGATCAAATTGGTTATGAGCACCGGCCATTTGTATTATCATCATTGTTGCCTAGTCTCGGTAATGTATCCCGAAGCGAAGAATCTCATAGCTGGCAATCACCCGTGAACTTGGTCAAACCATTAATGGAGGCGTTCAAGGAGTTACCTGATATTCTGGCTAATGCATTATCAATAGCGGAAACTGTAGTGGATGAAGCAGCATTGGTTGAACAAATTTTATCAGATGATGCTTTAAAAACGGTAAATATGATGGTGGATGCACTCAAGGGTGGAGTTTCACCTGCCCGTTTGGCCCAGCTAGTAGCTTTGGCTGCGGCGGAACGGATTTCTCGTTTTCACGTCCAAAATGATTTTAGAGATTGGATTACCGTACTTCATACTTTTACTCACGCCCATGCAGTGCATGAATCATTACGTCGCTCGACCACACCTGAATTAACCAGGGCAGTTTTCCATGGAGCAATGAGTGTCTATCAAGATCGTTTTCTCAATTTACCATCTGCACGAAGACCGGAGCCGAAGGATGCAGAGGCTGAGCAGTATCATCCTAATGATTTATTGGAGTTGATGAATCAACAACAACAGGTTGCAGAATCAGCACGATGGGCAGTTAATTACCTTGCACATGGAGGTAATAAAAGTGAACTCTTCAATACACTCGGGCACGCATTACTAAGAGAGGATGCAGAGTTTCACACATTTCAAATGTTTGAAGCGGCTATAGTCGAGCATGCACATTGGGAAAAGGAGGATACGGAGCTTGCTGGTCATGCACAGGAAACGTTAATCATAGCAGTAACACGTTATCTAGCAGGCCATGCCCCAACTGCTAGAGAAATACCGCATACAGCAAGAATTGCCATGCGCCTTCATAGAGGAGAAAAATTGTTTGAAGATGAATGATTTTGAATAATGTAAAAGGGAAAGTAAAATCTCGCTGATCCATCTCAAGCGAGATTTTTTTATTAATCCCTTATGCCTTTCTAACCTTACCATCATGGAAGATTGGGTTTCCTTCTATTTATCAGCAAAACACTTAGTTGTGACCAACTATTGAATGTGGCACATACGGTTCTTCAAGAAACGCAATTTCTTCAGGGGTAAGCTTCACTGATAAAGCACCTGCAGCATCTTCAAGATGAGATATTTTAGTAGCACCAATTATAGGAGCTGTGACTGTTTCTTTCTGCAGTAACCAGGCAAGTGCGATGTGTGTACGAGGGATATCATGTTTTTCTGCGATGGATGCTACTCGCTCTACAACTAATTGATCAGCGGCCGAAGTCGCATCGTATTTTGATTTTTGAATTTGATCTGTCTCGGAACGATGCGTTGTTACTGACCAATCACGCGTTAATCTCCCTGATGCAAGGGGGCTATATGGAGTTATACCAATTTTCTCTTCCTTACAAAGAGGCAGCATTTCTCTTTCCTCTTCACGGTAAATTAGATTTAAGTGATTCTGCATGGACACAAACTTAGTCCAGCCATTTTTTTCTGCCACATGTAATGCCTTTTGGAACTGCCAAGCGTACATGGCAGAAGCACCAATGTATCTGGCCTTTCCAGCCTTCACCACGTCATGCAATGCTTCCATCGTTTCTTCAATAGGGGTATTGTAATCCCAGCGATGGATGATATAAAGATCTACATAATCAGTTTCCAATCTCTTTAGACTTTTATCGATTTCACTCATAATTGCCTTTCTAGAAAGACCAGAACCATTTGGACCTTTATGCATTTGTCCGTGTACTTTAGTTGCTATTACAACTTCATCACGATTCGCATAATCTTTCAAAGCTCGTCCAAGATATTCCTCGCTTGTACCAAGTGAGTACACATTTGCTGTATCAAAAAAATTAATCCCTAACTCTAGGGCTTTTTTTATTACGGGACGAGAACCCTCTTCGTTAAGTACCCATTGGTGTAGCCATTTGTTAGCGTCCCCAAAACCCATACATCCAAGACAAAATCGAGATACGTCTAAGCCTGTATTGCCAAGTTTCACATACTCCATTTCATTGTTCCTCTCTTTTTGTTTTTTTGCCACGTTTTTCGTGACCTATTTAGTATTAATTATGACATAAATAATAAAAAAATCCTTATCGCATTACTATCAAGTTTTTGCCTAATCCTCTCAAGTCCTCTTACTCATTCAATGAATATCAGATATAATAAACCGAAGATGAAGAAAAAGGAGAATAAGTTATGTCTGAGAAAACCTATAAACAGCAATATGAACTTGCTAATCTTATTGAGTGCTTTTCAAAACAGGACGGTGTTCACCCTACGCCTATTCCATCTTTATTTCTCATCCGTGAATCCATTATTACTGAACCCATTTCTAGAGTTAACGAGCCGTCTTTTTGCATGATCCTCCAAGGAGAGAAGGAGGTATTATTGGGAGAGGAACGCTTTTTGTATGGTCCTGGTAATTATATTGTGGCATCCGTTGACTTGCCAGTTACAGGACAAGTGATCAAAGCCTCAACAGAATTTCCCTATTTAGCTCTCAAACTTGAATTTACACCGAGCCAAGTTTTAGAAGTATTAAATGATACAAATATTCATTTTGGACAGGGAAAGAACACTAAACGAGCTATGTTTGTTAGCGAAGTAGAACCTTCTTTGTTGGATGCAGTACTGAGACTAGCTTCTTTATTAAAAAATCAGAAACATATCCCCGTTCTTTCTCTATTATTTAAAAAAGAAATTATCTATTGGATTTTACAAGGACCTCATGGCGAAGCGCTTGAACAAATGGCATTAGAAGGCAGCAATGCCTCTAGGATAAGAGAGGTTATAGACTATATCAATATTAATTATGAAAAGCCTTTTCGAATAGAAGAACTTGCAGAAATAGCGAATATGAGTGTTTCATCGATACATCGACATTTTAAAGAGGTAACGGCTATGAGTCCCATTCAGTTTCAAAAACAACTGAGACTGCAGGAAGCTAGGCGCTTACTATTAGCAGATTCAACAGATGTAGCTGATGTTGCACTCAGGGTGGGGTACGAAAGTCAATCGCAATTCAGTCGAGAATATTCCCGAATGTTCGGCTTTCCGCCTAGAGTAGATGTAAAACGAATGAGAGAGAACTACGTTTAAATTAAGAATGACTACAGATTGTAAAAGGTTTTAATTGAAGTTAAGGGTGCTTTTCTTCATAAGGATCTTCAGCATTCGGCGCTATTCTTCGATAAGACAACATAAATGATCTTCAACAATCAGGGGCGTTAATTTAAGAAAAATTAACGCTCTTCTTTATCGAATTGTTCAAATATCTAGTGCTATATAGATTGGCTAGCAACCGATTGTGAATACAATAATAGTTGAAATTGATGGATTTTTATCATCAAATACTGATTACAGGAAGAAAACGTTCGAAACAAGAGTTAAAGCATTAGAAAAAGAGTCGGCAAAGCGACCCTCTATAAGAGTCTCCGTGTTTAACTTAATAAGTATTTATTCAATGCTTGTTGTAAAGTTCCCAATGTTTGTGCTTTTTCATTTAATCTCATTCCTACGCTTATCATATTTTTAACCACTTCAGCTCTTAACCCGGTAATTACAGTGTCACATCCCATTAATGAAGTGCTGTCTATAATCCTCATTAAATGATCAATTACTTCCGGCTCCATTTTCATAATTCCAGATAAGTCCATAATCAATGTTTGAATACGTGTTTTTCCAATCTCTATTAAAACTTTTTCCTCGAGAATATTCGTTCGGTAAAGATCAACCGCACCAATTAACGG
>NZ_WKKF01000013.1 GCF_009674765.1 Metabacillus idriensis
CTTGTTATCATACGTTATTTAGTTTTGAAAGAATAACTTCTTTCGAAAAAAAAGCTTGAAATCTTCGGATTTCATAGTATAATAATTTTTGTCATTATGTCTGGTGATGATGGCGAAGAGGTCACACCCGTTCCCATGCCGAACACGGAAGTTAAGCTCTTCAGCGCCGATGGTAGTTGGGGGTTTCCCCCTGCAAGAGTAGGACGTCGCCAGGCTAGCATTATTCCGCAGTAGCTCAGTGGTAGAGCTATCGGCTGTTAACCGATCGGTCGTAGGTTCGAGTCCTACCTGCGGAGCCTTGCTTCCATAGCTCAGTCGGTAGAGCACTTCCATGGTAAGGAAGAGGTCATCGGTTCAAGCCCGGTTGGGAGCTTACATTAAACTAATAAAACGGCCCGTTGGTCAAGCGGTTAAGACACCGCCCTTTCACGGCGGTAACACGGGTTCGAATCCCGTACGGGTCACCATCTATACTTAAGTCTTAATATGTGAAACATTATACAATCTTTTATGCGGAGGATTAGCTCAGCTGGGAGAGCATCTGCCTTACAAGCAGAGGGTCGGCGGTTCGAGCCCGTCATCCTCCACCATTAAGACTTTGCAGCAATTAGCAGTTAAATAAAAGTTGTACTTCATACTATTAAAATGCCGGTGTAGCTCAATTGGTAGAGCAACTGACTTGTAATCAGTAGGTTGGGGGTTCAAGTCCTCTTGCCGGCACCACTTATGTGTGGAGGGGTAGCGAAGTGGCTAAACGCGGCGGACTGTAAATCCGCTCCCTCCGGGTTCGGCGGTTCGAATCCGTCCCCCTCCACCACTTTCATTTAGACAAACTTAACTGAATAGTTCTTGTCTAGACTGTAAATAATATGTTTAGTTAACATAAACCATTTTACGGTCAATTAGAATTTTATAGATTACATACATAATTGATGGGCTATAGCCAAGCGGTAAGGCAACGGACTTTGACTCCGTCATGCGCTGGTTCGAATCCAGCTAGCCCAGCCATTTTTATTTTAATATGCGAAAATCACTAAGTGCCATTAGCTCAGTCGGTAGAGCATCTGACTTTTAATCAGAGGGTCGAAGGTTCGAGTCCTTCATGGCACACCATTTTTGCGGAAGTAGTTCAGTGGTAGAACACCACCTTGCCAAGGTGGGGGTCGCGGGTTCGAATCCCGTCTTCCGCTCCAGAACTTCTTTTTTTATATCGGGGCCTTAGCTCAGCTGGGAGAGCGCCTGCCTTGCACGCAGGAGGTCAGCGGTTCGATCCCGCTAGGCTCCATCATAAGTACCAGTAAAAGCCGTCAGACTTCATGTCTGACGGCTTTTTTGTTGCTTGCGAATTGAAGCCAAGTCGCAAGTATTGAATCATGATTCGTTCGGGTTGCCCTAGCCTGATCAGATTTAAAATTGCCCTACAATTCAAAACAGAATAATCTAAACATGCTGCTTTTTATATTCAACCATTTTTGTTCCACAATTATGGTTATTGCGCAGAAAACTGGAATCAGCCGCATGCTATAATTCCATAATTTTAATTTTTGCGGATAAAAGTGAAATCAAAAGCACGCTATGGTTCCTCAAATCTGGCTCATGAGCTGAAAAGAGGAGTCAAACCCCCGCTATGATTCCACAATTTTGGTTATTGTGCAGAAAAGAGGAGTCAAACCCCCCGCTATGATTCCACATTTTGGTTATTACGTAGAAAAGTGGAATCAAACGCCCGCTATGATTCCCCTATTTTGGTTATCGCGCAGAAAACTCGATTCAGCTGCAACCAATGCGTATCCTATTAAAAGCTATCACCATACGACACAAATTATTTTACTGAAAACTCTGTATATATATACACGATTTTGTCGAGTTGAGTCATCACCCTTTTTATCAGTACAATAGAGACAGAGTTACTTATTAAGGGGGATGATTTACATGAAAGAGAGAATATCAATTATCGGGGTACCAATGGATTTAGGACAAATGCGCCGCGGTGTGGACATGGGGCCAAGTGCTATCAGATATGCAGGGGTTGTAGAGCGTCTTGAAGGGCTGCATTATGAGATTGAAGATAAAGGCGACATAAAAATCGGACGTCCAAATCGTGAAGAGGAGAGCTCTTCATTAAATAATTTAAGAAACTTGAAAGCGGTATCAGAAGGCAATTTGAAGCTTTCTGAACAAGTTGATGAAGTGATTAAATCAGGTTCGTTTCCACTGGTGCTTGGCGGAGACCACAGTATTGCCATCGGAACACTTGCAGGGGTATCAAAGCATTATAAAGAGCTTGGGGTAATCTGGTATGATGCACATGGAGATCTTAATACGGGTGACACTTCGCCTTCAGGCAATATTCATGGAATGCCGCTTGCTGTGAGCATTGGACTCGGCGATGAGACGTTAACGAGAATTGGCGGCTATACTCCTAAAGTAAAGCCTGAAAATATTGTGATTATCGGTGCCCGCTCTCTTGATGAGGGTGAAAAGGAATTAATCAAGGAAAAAGGAATTAAAGTATATACGATGCATGAGATTGATCGTCTTGGCATGACAAAGGTAATGGAAGAGACGATTCAATATTTGAAAGAGCGTACTGACGGTGTTCACTTGTCTCTCGATTTAGATGGACTTGACCCGCATGATGCTCCTGGAGTGGGCACGCCGGTTATTGGCGGCATCAGCTACAGAGAGAGTCATTTAGCTATGGAGATGCTTGCTGAATCAGATATCATCACTTCTGCTGAATTTGTTGAAGTAAATCCTATATTAGATGAAAAGAATAAAACAGCTACTGTAGCAGTAGCATTGATGGGATCTTTGTTTGGCGAAAAGCTTCTGTAATTTTACAAAAAGACACAGTTTTTAAACTGTGTCTTTTATTTAAGAAAAATTTAAGGTAAACATGTTGAAAAGCCATCTACAGACAACCTAAAATTTGTTAAAATATTTTTATGCGAAAAAAATGAAACCTTTTATACGGCTTATACGTAATAAGGGGAACCCGCACTTGCGCGGGGGTAAGGGGTATCATGGAGACGATCGTAAAAAATAGGATTAAACAAGTTAAAAAAGGCGACCAGAATGCATTTGCCGAAATCGTAGATATATATAAAGACAAAATTTATCAGCTTTGCTACCGTATGCTCGGGAACTCCCATGAGGCGGAAGATATAGCTCAGGAAGCGTTTATCCGGGCCTATGTGAATATTAACAGCTATGACATGGATAAGAAGTTCTCTACGTGGCTGTACCGCATTGCGACAAATTTAACGATTGATCGAATCAGAAAGAAAAAACCTGATTATTACCTTGATGCCGAAGTGACAGGAACGGAAGGGTTAACCATGTATTCTCAAGTAGCAGCTGATGTAGCTCTGCCCGAGGATCAAGTGGAAACAATGGAGCTTCAGCAAATGATTCAAAAAGAAATTTTAAAGCTCCCCGATAAATACCGTTCTGTCATCGTATTAAAGTATATTGATGAGCTTTCTTTAATTGAAATCAGTGAGATTCTTGATATGCCGATCGGTACGGTCAAAACAAGAATTCACAGAGGGCGGGAAGCACTGAGGAAGCAATTAAGGCATTTATGATTTGAGGTGATAAGGTTGAAATGTTCAGAACAAATGAAAGAACGGATCCATCACTATTTGGATAACGATATAAAGCAGGAAGATGAGCGGATCTTGAGAGATCATCTTCAGTCATGCACGGACTGCACGCAGCATTTGCATGAGCTTGAGAAGTCGATCGCCCTTGTGCAGAGCACATCTCACATTGAGGCCCCGATGGATTTTACACAAGCCATCATGGGGCGTCTGCCTAAAGAAAAGAAAACGGTTGGGGTCAACAGATGGCTGAAGGGTCATCCAATGCTTGCTGCTGCTTCTCTTTTCGTGTTATTGATGACAGGCAGTTTATTCTCTTCCTGGTCAACTGATTCTGATTTCAGTGTTTCAAAGCAGCCTAATTTGGTTGTTGAGAATAATACAGTTACCGTGCCTAAAGGTGAGACTGTTCAGGGAGATGTAACGGTAAAAGGCGGAACAATCAATATTGAAGGAAAAGTTGAGGGAAATGTCACGGTGATCAACGGAGAGAAGTATATGGCTTCTGCAGGTCAGGTGACAGGCGACGTTGAGGAAATCAATGAGGCTTTTGAATGGATCTGGTATCAAATGAAATCTCTTTCTAAAGAGGTCGTCGACATATTTAAGTAAAAGGTCGCCTTTTATTCTAAGGCGGCCTTTTTGTTCTTTCACGTGCCGCACAATGGCTTTTAAAATGATAAACCGATATGTACCCTTATATGAAGGCCTGCGCTTTGCTTATATGACTACAATACGTTTTAATTGCAGAATATATGGTATAATATCGTAGTTATAGTCCTATGCAAATGACTAAAACTGATGGAGGAAGAGAATATGGCATTTGAGGATTTCCCATTACTGCATTACCTCGGCATCGCCGTTGATATTCTCCTCGTTTGGTTCGTTATATATAAGTTGATTATGGTGATACGGGGAACGAAGGCCGTTCAGCTGCTGAAAGGCATCATCGTTATTATTCTCGTTCGTACACTCAGCCAGTATTTAGGGCTGCAGACCTTGCAATGGCTCATGGACCAAGCATTAACATGGGGTTTTCTTGCGATCATTATTATTTTCCAGCCTGAGTTGCGAAGGGCGCTAGAGCAACTTGGAAGAGGGAAATTATTCTCAAGAAGCGGAGCTCCAGAGGAGGAAGAACAACAAAAGATTATCGATGCTATCATAAAGGCGACAGACTACATGGCAAAACGAAGAATCGGCGCATTAGTTACGATTGAGAAAGAAACAGGGATGAGTGATTACATAGAAACGGGCATACCGCTTCATTCAGCTCTTTCTTCTGAGCTTTTAATTAATATCTTTATCCCAAATACACCTCTTCACGATGGAGCTGTTATTCTCCAGAAAAACCAGATTGCTGCGGCCGCATGTTATCTGCCTCTATCCGAAAGCCCTTTTATTTCGAAGGAATTAGGGACAAGGCACCGGGCAGCAGTTGGAATCAGTGAAGTAACCGATAGCATTACAATCGTTGTATCTGAAGAAACAGGCAGTATTTCTGTTACCAGAAACGGGGAGCTTCACAGGAATCTCACTGTTGAGGCTTTAAGTGAAATTTTGGTTTCTGAATTTGGAAAGCAGGCAAAGGCCACTTCCTCAAACCTATGGCAGTGGAGGGGGAAGAAAAATGGATAAGATGATTAATAATCATTGGGTAATGAGGATTATTGCTCTTTTAATGGCGCTCATGCTTTATGTATCTGTTAATATCGAAACGCCCGCTCCGAAAAAACAGCCGGGGCCAGTAACATCCGTATTTCCATCTGCGCCGTCTGAATCTGCAAAAGACACGGAAACAATTCCTGATGTTGAAGTGAAAACGTATTTGGATCAAGAAAATGTTGTGGTGACAGGAGTGCCTGAAACGGCAGATGTCACGCTGAGCGGGCCGACTAATTCATTATTGAAGGCAAAGCAGCTCAAAGATTTTGAAATTTATGCTGAACTCTCGGATTTGTCTATCGGCTCACACAGGGTTCAACTGAAGCATAAGAATATAGCGGACAATCTTGAAGTGAATTTGAACCCTTCCATTATCACTGTAAATGTGGAGGAAAAAGTTACCCGGGATTTCCCGGTTCAAGTGGATTTTATCAATAAAAACCAAATTGAAACAGGATATACCGCACAGGATCCGATTGTAAAACCGAGTGTAGTAAGAATAACCGGCTCCAAAACACTTATCGACAGTATTGCTCTCATCAAGTCGAGGGTGAATCTGCAAAATGCAAATGAAACAATTGAGCAAGAATCAAAGGTGACAGTATATGACGACGAAGGAAATATTCTGCCTGTAGAAGTCTATCCTTCGGTTGTTGATGTGACAGTGCCGATTACAAGTCCAAGCAAGAAGCTTCCTTTTAAACTTAAGAATGAAGGCGAGCTTGGAGAAGGATTAAGCATCTCAAACATTGAAGCCGTGCCGAACGAAGTGACGATATACGGACCAATGGATGTCATTGATCCGCTTGAATTTATAGATGGCGTAACGGTGGATTTGAGCAAAATCAAAGATGATACCGTACTGGATGTAGATATCCCTGTACCTGACGGAGTGACAAAAGTAAGTCCCGAAAAAATCCAAATTAAAGTTGACGTTGAAAAAGAAGAAGAAAAAGTTCTTGAGAATCTGCCTGTCAATATACGCGGTTTAGGTGATGGGAAGATTATTCAGTTCCTTGAGCCCGAATCCGAAGAGCTCGATTTAAGCGTTGTTGGAGCACCGAGTGTACTGACGAATATCAAACCGTCTGATCTTGAATTATTTGTGAATGTGACAGATCTGTCGGATGGTGAGCATGATGTTAAGGTAGAGGTGAATGGGCCCCAGGATATTAAATGGACCCTTCCTGAAGATGAAGTAAAAGTGAAAATTTCTTCTAAGCAATCATGATGATTGAAACTGTCTAAAGGAGCGATAAAAGAATGGGTAAGTATTTTGGAACAGATGGAGTAAGAGGCGTTGCGAATAGTGAATTAACACCTGAATTAGCGTTTAAAATCGGTCGTTTTGGAGGTTACGTGTTAACAAAAGATGCGAACCGTCCAAAAGTGTTAATCGGACGGGATACACGTATTTCAGGTCATATGCTGGAAGGTGCGCTAGTTGCAGGGCTTCTCTCTATCGGTGCTGAGGTTATGCGTTTAGGCGTTATTTCAACACCTGGCGTTTCATATTTAACGAAGGCACTTGGAGCACAAGCGGGTGTTATGATTTCAGCCTCACATAATCCTGTTCAAGATAACGGAATTAAATTCTTTGGTCCTGACGGCTTTAAATTGTCAGATGAGCAGGAATTTGAAATAGAAGGCTTAATGGATCAGGAGGAAGACTCACTGCCAAGACCTGTTGGATCTGATTTAGGTCAAGTAAATGACTATTTCGAGGGCGGACAGAAATATCTTCAATTCCTGAAACAAACAGTAGACGAAGATTTCACCGGCATCCACGTTGCACTTGATTGTGCACATGGTGCAACATCTTCTCTTGCAACACATTTGTTTGCGGATCTTGATGCCGATGTATCAACTATGGGTACAACTCCTAACGGATTGAATATTAATGATGGCGTAGGTTCTACACATCCTGAAGCGTTAGCCGGATTTCTTATGGAAAAAGGCGCCGATGTCGGGCTTGCTTTTGATGGTGACGGAGACCGCCTGATTGCTGTAGATGAAAAAGGTCAAATCGTTGATGGCGATCAAATTATGTTCATTTGTGCGAAATTCCTGAATGAGCACGGAAGATTGAAAAAAGAAACAGTTGTCTCTACCATTATGAGCAACCTTGGTTTTTATAAAGCGATTGAAGCAAACAACATGAAGAGTTCTCAAACAGCTGTAGGAGACCGTTATGTTGTGGAAGAAATGAAAAAAGGGGATTATAACCTTGGCGGCGAGCAGTCTGGCCATATTATCTTCCTGGATCACAATACAACGGGTGATGGTCTGCTGACAGCTATTCAATTAGTGAATATCATGAAAGTGACGGGCAAACCGTTATCTGAGCTTGCAGCTGAAATGAAGAAGTTCCCTCAATTGCTTATCAATGTAAGGGTAACAGATAAGCATAAAGTAACGGACAACATGAAAGTGAAGCAAGTGATTGCAGAAGTAGAAAGTGAAATGAATGGCGACGGTCGCATTCTTGTCCGCCCTTCAGGCACAGAGCCGCTTGTGCGCGTAATGGCAGAAGCGCCAACAGCAGAATTATGCGAGAAGTATGTTACGCGCATCGTCGCTGTTGTGAAAGAAGAAATGGGAACAGAATAAAGGAAATGAGGGGTCTGCCAATAAGGCAGGCCCTTTTTTTGACTGAAATTCACAGACATAAACGTGAGGGGAGCAAACGAATACTATAAACATACCTCATTGTTTCTTGTCTTTTTTTATCTGAATCGCAGCGAGGCAGCTGCTTGGCTGCACGATGTTTGGAAGCTGATAAAATAGGGTAACTCAGTCAAGAACAATCTTTTCAAAAAAACATATACTGAAGAGTGCATCTTTCTGTCCACATTTGCAAAGTACTGAATTGACGATTTGAAGGTTGGTATAGTATGATTACTTTTGTGTTTTTATTTTAGAATGGAAAGGGGCATTGTGAGGTTGTATTATTTATGAAAAGCGCCTGAACTAAGCGGACCGAAAACAGCTTAGTTGACGAGGATGGAGGATTATCGAAAGTTCGGCGGATGCCTCCCGGTTGATGATTATAGCCGTAAGCTCTCTCCTTAAAACAAAGAGGCAACTTTTTGCACAAAGGGAAGAACGTAATCAAACTAAAAATATAGACATGTGTGAGGGGACAGAAGAAAGTCCCCGTGGCTTGACCTGTCCCCCGCCTATTTGGGAGGATACTTTAATTATGTGCGGAATCGTAGGATATATTGGACAACAGGATACAAAAGAAATCTTATTGCGTGGACTTGAAAAGCTTGAATACCGCGGATATGACTCAGCGGGCATTGCCGTTATCAATGAAGACGGAGTGCACGTTTTCAAAGAAAAAGGACGCATTGCCATTCTTCGTGAAGAAGTGGATGCTAATGTAATGGCTACAGCAGGGATTGGACATACTCGCTGGGCGACTCATGGCGCACCAAGCAAACGCAATTCACATCCTCATCAAAGTGCATCAAGCCGTTTTACACTTGTGCACAATGGTGTTATTGAAAACTATTCAAGCCTGAAACGCGAATATCTTCAGGATGTTGCGCTTGTCAGTGATACAGATACAGAAGTAGTTGTTCAGGTTATTGAACAATTCGTTAATAAAGGAGCGGACGTGGAAGAAGCGTTCAGCCAGACTCTTTCCATTTTAAAAGGTTCTTATGCAATCGCGCTTTTAGACAATCAAAATCCGTATACGATTTTTGTTGCTAAGAATAAAAGCCCATTGCTTGTTGGTCTTGGAGAAGGCTTCAACGTTGTTGCATCTGATGCAATGGCAATGCTGCAGGTAACAGATCAATATGTAGAATTGATGGATAAAGAAATCGTCATTGTGAAACGTGAAGCTGTGACAATCAAAAACCTTCAAGGTGAAACAATTGACCGTGCTCCTTATACAGCTGAATTAGATGCCAGTGATATAGAAAAAGGAACATACCCTCACTACATGTTAAAAGAAGTGGATGAGCAGCCGCTTGTTATGCGCAAAATCATCCAAAAATATCAAAACGACCAAGGCAAGCTGACAATGGACCCAGCAATTGTGGATGCTATCAATGCTTCAGACCGCCTCTATATTGTAGCGTGCGGAACAAGCTACCATGCAGGTCTTGTCGGCAAGCAGTTCATTGAAAGATGGGCTAAAAAACCAGTAGAAGTTCACGTTGCAAGTGAATTCTCATACAACATGCCGATTTTATCAGAAAAGCCATTATTCATCTTTATCTCACAAAGCGGTGAGACTGCGGACAGCCGTGCTGTTCTTGTACAAATTAAAGAGCTTGGCTACCAGTCATTAACCATCACTAACGTACCTGGTTCAACACTTTCACGTGAAGCGAACCACACGTTATTGCTGCATGCTGGTCCTGAAATTGCGGTTGCTTCAACAAAAGCTTATACAGCACAATTAGGTGTTCTTGCTATTCTTGCAGCTGTAACAGCTGAAGCAAGAGGCGTTGAGTTAAGCTTTGACCTTGTAAAAGAGCTTGGCATCGTGGCAAATGCAATGGAAGTCCTTTGCGATCAAAAAGACGAAATGGAATACATTGCCCGCGAATACCTTTCAACAACACGCAACTGCTTCTTCATCGGCCGTTCGGTTGACTACTATGTAGGACTTGAAGGTGCGCTTAAACTGAAAGAAATCTCTTACATCCAGGCAGAAGGATTTGCCGGAGGAGAGCTTAAGCATGGTACAATCGCGCTGATTGAAAACGGCACGCCTGTTATCGCGCTTGCAACACAAGAGCACGTAAACTTAAGCATCCGCGGAAACGTGAAAGAAGTAGCAGCACGCGGAGCAAACCCATGCATCATCTCGCTTAAAGGTCTAGAAGAAGAAGATGACCGTTTCGTTCTTCCTGCTATCCATGAGGAACTGACACCACTTGCTTCAGTCATTCCTTTGCAGCTGATTGCTTACTATGCAGCTCTTCACAGAGGCTGTGACGTTGATAAGCCGCGTAACCTTGCTAAGAGTGTTACGGTTGAATAAAAAGGTAAAAACCCCTGTTCAGAAATGTTAATAAAAAATAAAGTTGTTTAAGACAAAATAAAGTTGTTTATAAAAAATAAAGTTCTTTAATTAAAAAAATAAAGTTGTTTAATTAACGCCACCTATGGATATGCTGAATTTGCATGTATAGGTGGCTTTTTTTTGGAGGGATATTAATGGGAAAAAGAAATTACTCATGGACTGAAGAAAAAATACAACGTTATTTAAAAGAAGGGCGAGGACAAGGGGAATTATCAAATTATAAACCCTGGATTACTGTTCAGGATTTTTCTTCTAAAGGAAGAGCACATCGAATAAAAGGTTGGACAACAAATCGTATGCATCAATTTTTTTCAGATCACGAAAGAAACTGTTTCTATTTGTTAGATTGGGCTGAAGATGTAATTGATATTAGAGAACAATTTCCTTTGGACAGAGAAATAACCACCCAAATAGCAGAAGAATTTAGGATAAATCATTCACATGATAATATTACAAAGGTCCCATATGTAATGACTACGGACTTTTTAGTAACTGTAAGAAAAGGGAATAAAATAATCGATGTTGCAAGGACAGTAAAGCCTTCCAAAGAATTAGAGAAAGAATCAGTAATCTGCAAGTTTGAAATTGAAAGAGAGTATTGGAGACAGCAAAATATTGATTGGAAGATTGTTACTGAAAAAGAAATGGATAATAAGATTGTGAATAATATTAAGTGGGTTCATTCATCATTCTTTCCCTATGAGGGCATAAATGATAGAGAAATTTATCTTTTGAGCGAATATTTAAAAAAACACAACGCTCCAATTATTAACTTGCTTGTTCAGTTTGATGAAATATATAACTTAGACAAAGGAAATTCTCTTTCCATTTTAAAGTATCTAATTTCGAAAAAAATTATTCAAATAGATTTAAAAGAAAAATTTGAACTGACATCTATTTCTAGTCAATTAGTCTTTAATAATGATGACAAAAGTAGAAGGTTTGCAACATGAATTTTTATATAAATGAATTATTAGAAGATATCGAACTTAAAACATGTTATAGGATTTTATGGATAGATGAAGCCAATATCATAGCTTATTTAATTGATATATACAGTCCCAACGCTATTCCGTTTAAAAGAAGTATTTCAGAGTTAAGAGGAGATATGCTGCAAGACACTCTGATGAAGACAAAAGATGACCCTTTTCACAATTATATATCTGAAAATTTAGAAGATAAACACAAAATGATTCGAGATACAGCATGGGATGTAATAAATAGCATGGTAAAGGATGTTCCTGGAATATTTGATAAAAAATTAAGAACAAAATATATTGAAGAAGCTATTGCTAAACATAACATATCCTACCCTACCGTAAGAAAATACTTAAAGAAATATTGGCAACGTGGAATGACTATCAATGCTTTACTTCCAGATTATAATAATTCAGGTGCTAAGGGAAAAGAAAGACAAGCTGGAGACAAAAAAAGAGGAAGGCCAAGAAAATATAATACTGTTGGAATAAATGTTGATGAGAGAACTAAAAAAATATTTAGGTTAGCATTAGAAAAATATTATTTAACATCAAAAGAAAATAGTCTTACTGATGCTTTTAAAATGATGATTAGAGAGTTCTATGCTGTAAATCATTACTACGAGGAGGGGGTTAGAAAAGTAATAATTGATGATGAGAATAAGCTACCTACAATAGGACAATTCCTTTATTGGCACAACAAAGAATACAATGTTGTTGAATCTACAATTGCTAGAAAAGGACGTAAAAAGTATGAAAAAGATTTTAGGGCTGTATTGAATAATTCTTTATCAGAAGTAGACGGTCCTGGATCACGTTTTCAAATTGATGCTACTGTTGGAGATATCTTTTTGGTTTCAAAGCATAATCCAGATTGGATTATAGGAAGGCCAGTAATTTATTGGGTAATGGATGTCTTTAGCAGAATGATAACAGGTATGTACATTGGATTAGAAGGTCCTTCGTGGTTGGGTGCCACCATGGCCATTGCTAATACAGTATCAGACAAGCAGAAATTCTGTGCCGAATATGGAATAAATATAAATAAGGAGCAGTGGCCAACAGAACATTTACCTGAGGTTATATTGGCAGATAACGGAGAATTTAAGGGATATAATGTAGAACGCTTAATATATGCATTTAATCTACATGTTGAAAATGCTGCGCCATATAGAGCTGATTGGAAAGGATTAATAGAAAAAAATTTTAATACTACTCAAAAACAAGTAAAACCTTTAGTGCCTGGATATGTTGATAAAGACTATCAAGAAAGAGGAGCAAGGGATTATAGAGAAGATGCGACATTAACACTAAAAGATTTTACAAAAATTATGATTAAATTAGCCTTAAAGTATAATCAAGAACATTATTTGGGTGGATATATTCGAAACGAGCAGATGATAAAGGAGAATGTAGTTCCAAAACCTCTTAATATTTGGAATTGGGGTATTCAAAATGCTTCTGGAAAACTTCGATATTATCCTGAAGACGTAATTAAAGTCCATTTACTACCTAAAGAAAAAGCTACTGTAACCTTTAAAGGATTAAACTTTAAAAACATTTATTATAGTTGCGAATTAGCAATCAGAGAAATGTGGTTTGAATTAGCAAGGCAAAAAGGATCGTGGAAGGTTAATATATCATATGATCCAAGAAACATGTCAAAAATATACTTAATTCATGATAATCAAAAAGAGATTGAAGAATGTTATATATTGCAACCTTATGAGCGTCTTAAAAATATTAGTTTAGAGGAAATAGTATATCTTATAGAACAAGAAAAATTTATGAGAAGCAAAGAAACTCACAACCAGTTACAAGCTGATATTGATTATATTTCAGATGTACAAGATATTGTAGAATCTGCTAAACGGGAAAAGAAGGAAAAGAGTGATAAAACATTAAGTAAGGGGGAAAAAGTTGGAACAATTAAATTAAATAGAATGTATGAGCGAGAAGAAAATAGAAAAGAGGAGGCATTTAAATTTGGACGAGAAAAAATTCAGGATACCAACATAAATAGTAATGTTATTTCAATCACGAATACAGAAAAAAAAGACGAGAATGAACAGGGCTCTATTCGAGAGTTGTATAAAAAAAGAAAGGAGTTAAATAAAGATGAATAAAGGAACTGGAGAGAAGATGCCTTATCCAGCAGTTTATAAAAAACAAGTAGTGTTTGATTTTCAAGATAATCCCTTGATAGAAGCACTTCCTGAAATCTTATCACAAGAAGAAGCATTTAATAGCATGACGTATTATCCTAATTTCATCGAAAATGAACGTGAATTGCCAGATCATATAAGGTTTCACTCTATATCAAGATTAAATAGATTTTTTCAACCAGTAACACAGCATTTAGACTTGGAACAGCGATTTTCTAGGTTACTGAGGTTTGGCTACGTTAGTAGAAACCCCGAAAAACCTGAATTTAAAAAAGGGTTATCATTTGCATATGAAAAATTAAATGGAAATAAAATACTTTGCAATCACCATACAACTGCTTCAAGTTTTACGTTAATGGGGTTTTCAGGTATTGGAAAAACGACTGCAATAGAGAGAGTGTTATCTTTATATCCACAATCTATTTTACATAAATCACCGTATAATTTAACTCAAATTGTTTGGATGAAATTAAATTGTCCACATGATGGTTCAATCAAAACACTTTGTATAAATTTCTTCTTAGAAATGGATAGGTTGCTGGGGACTAAGTATTACGAAAGGTATGGTCAAAAACGCAATTCAATAAGTTCAATGGTCATTCAAATGGGCCAAATTGCAAGGGTACATTGTTTAGGTGCTCTAATAATAGATGAAATCCAGCATCTTTTAGCTACTAGAGATAATAATTCAGAGAAGATGATGAATTTTTTTGTCACATTGGTCAACGAAATTGGTGTACCTGTTTTAATGATAGGAACGATGAGAGCAAAAAGTATTTTGCAAAGAGATTTTAGGCAAGCAAGGCGAGGTAGCGGTCAAGGTGATATGGTATGGCAACAGATGGAGTTAAATGATGATTGGGATGTCTTGATAGAGAGTATGTGGGATTATCAATGGACCAAGCATAAAGCTCAACTTTCTGATGAACTAAGAGAAACAATATTTTTTGAAAGTCAGGGAATAGTCGATATAGCTATTAAGTTATTTGCGTTGTCCCAAGGAAGAGCAATTTCAGAAGGGAGTGAAAAGATCTCAAAGCAGTTAATACAGAAAGTAGCAGAACATGACTTGAAGCTTGTCCAACCAATGTTGAAAGCTCTAAAAAACGGTCGCATGTCTGAGCTTGAGAGATATGAGGATATTATGCCTATTAGCATGGAAGAGTACATGCAAAAAAGTCAATCTACAATTGATCTTAGAGGCACTATTCAGAAGAAAAAAGAACTTCAAGCAGCAAAAAAAAATGAAATGACTAATTCAAAACTTACTAAACTGATGTTAGTTCTAATTGAGGTGGATATTGAATCTGTACTTGCAGAACGTATTGCAAAAAAAATTATTAATGACTATCCAGACGAGGATCAAACTTTTCTAACAGAAGCAGCCCTTAAGTTATATAGAGAAGAAAAAGGAAAACCTAAAAGGATTGAACAAATAAGAAAGCCTATTATATTAAAAGAGATTATCTCAAAGGGATTTAAACGTAAACAATCAGCCTATGAGTCATTGCTACAAGAAAATTATATTCTTTCACCTGTAAAAGAATTTAATATTTAGGAGTTGATTGGATGCAGCATGCTTACTTTCCAAAATTATATAATGATGAATTATTATATAGTTGGTTCGCGCGATATCATGAGCTTACATGTAATTTTAATAATAAACAAACTCAAAGGGATCTTTTTAATAGTAACTCTTCATTGGCTGTACCCGATCTTCCTACTAATTTAGATTATTTCTATGGGACTATCAAGCACTTTAATGGATCGTCATTAACAACCTTAATTCACGAACATACTTTATTTAGATACTATACAGCTTTTACATCAGATGCGGTTAGAAAGATAGTATTTGAAGCTATGAAAACTAGAAAATATCCACGATTAATACATAATATTACAGGAATAATGGCAAGCTCAATTAAAGAGTGGACTTACTTTAGGTATTGTCCAAGATGTGTTGAAGAGAATATGAGTTTAAGTGGCGAAATTTATTGGAAATGTTCTCAACAGTTGCCAGGAGTATATGTATGCATAAAACATAAGGCATTTCTATTAGACTCAACTGTGAGGTTTCGAAATCAAAGACGAAATGAATTTAGAGCTGCCAAATATACGACTTTTTCTAAATTAGAGAAAATTCAAGATTACTCATTAAAAACGAACGATTTTTTTTATATTTTGGCTAGAGAATCCAATGATTTAATAGAAAATAATTATTATTTCTCTCTAGAACAAGTCAAATCCCTCTACAAAGACCTGATTATGGAAAATGGGTATGCAACAATTTTTGGAACTATTAATCAACAATCATTAGGTGGCGAATTCATTCATTATTATGGAGAAGAATTTTTAAAAGCCGTTCAATCAATGGTATATCCAGAAAACCAAAACTGTTGGTTAAAAGAAATCACTCGTAAGCACCGAAAGGTCTTTCATCCAATTAGACATCTGTTATTACTGCATTTTTTTGGTATCAAGGCAAATAGCATTTCATCAACAAAAAAAAGAGAAGTGTATGCGCCCTTTGGAAAAAGTCCTTTTGTTTGTTTGAATAAAGCCTCAGATCATTATAAGAAAAGTGTAGTAAAAAATGTTGAAGTTAAAATGTGTAAAGAAACCAAGAGACCATTGGGGATATTTCAGTGCGATTGTGGATTTGTATACTCCAGAAAAGGACCAGATCCCCACAAGTATAATCAGCACGAGATAGGACAAGTAAGAAAATTTGGTGATGTCTGGATAGAAAAACTAAAGCTCTGTATTTTTACTGAAAAAATGACTTTTGCTGAAACAGCAAGAGTATTAAATTGTGATGTTGGAACTGTTAAAAAGTATATTAATTTGGATGATAATCAGAAAGCAGCTCCAAAAAAGCTGGATGATATAGAAAGAAAGAAACAAGAATGGCAATTTTTGATGAATTCAAATGTAGAATTATCTATTACAGAAATCAGAAAGGAAAATCCAGCATTATATGCCTACTTATATAGAAATGATAGAGCATGGCTAATGTCGAAATCACCCAAAAAAAGTTATAAGAGACAAATACGAAACAGAATTAATTGGGAATATAGGGATGCAGAAATAGTCGGTTTGATTAATGAAGCAATTAAGTCTCTATTAAAAAACAATAAACCTGTGTACATAAGTATATCTCGTATAGGGAAAGAAATAAGTAAATTGGCCTTACTGCAAAAGCATTTAGACAAACTTCCAGATACGAAACAACTTTTATCAGAAATAATAGAAACTCGTGATGAATTTCAAGTTAGAAGAGTGCAATGGGCTTGTAATCAAATTATAGATAAAGGAGATAAGCTAATTGAATGGAAAATTAGAAGAATTGCTGGGCTTAATGATAAAACCTCTAAAAAAGTAAATCAAGCAATTTTGAATCAAATCAATCAACAAAATACTTATTAAGGGGGTATCCTATTGGTTACTTTTTTTCCAACACCGTATAAGGATGAACTTTTGTATAGTGTCATTGCTAGGTATCAACGTTGGTCATGTAATAAAGATGAACATACAATATCCGATTTATATGGTGATACTGAAAGTATTAACCAAGGATATTTTTTTTTAATGAATTCTTGCCTTAGCAAGTTATCGAATAAACTCAAGAAATTTGAATATCCCTCTAAAAATATTCTTCTGAACAACCATACTATGTTTAAATATTATAATGCTTTTTATATTATAGAAAATCAACAATTACTTAAAGAGGTTATATATGGTAAGAATTCATTCAGTATAAAACAGTTTATTAAAAATAATGAAATCGACATTTTAGGGGGTTACAGAATAAAATATTGTAATTTATGTTTTGAAGAGGAAAGAGGTAAAGGTGAAGCTTATTGGCATATTAGCCACAATCTTCCTGGTGTGTATTTTTGCTTAAGACACAATGAAATTCTTTGCTACGGTCCTGTATTCAGTAATTTACATCGGTATGTAGCTGCTAGTAACGAAAACTGCTTTCCGTATGAAAAAATTGATCTTCAAAACAATCAAGATTTGTTATTAAAGGTTGCAAAAGAATCTATTTTGCTTATGAATATTGAAATTGATCAAAAGTCAATAACAGATAACTATATACAATTACTTTGGAATAGGGGTTATTTTAAAAAAAATGGTAAGTTAAAAATAAAAATATTGAGAAGGGATTTTAAAGATTATTTAGGCGAAGAATTAATTCTGTTATTAAATATTCCTTTGAGGAAGTTGGAAACTAATATAAAAAACATATTAGAGAGATCAAAACCTGTACATACTTTATATCATATATTGTTTTTGCTATTTTTAGATTCGTCCGTTCAACATCTAAAAAATATAAGCCGTGTTCCACTCAAAAAGATATTGTTTAATTGTTTAAACACTAATTGTTATAGGAATACTCATGAAATCACAAAAGATATCAAATGGAACCTGGTAAGGTATGGTGATATTCATCAAATATTATTACTAGAAGGTTCATATTGCTGTATATGTGAGTGTGAATATTTAATAACTCTAGATTTAGAAGTGGTTGAAATTTCAAAGTACAGCGAAACTTTGAGGGATAAACTATATCATTTAGCTTATATCGATGATTACTCATTATTAGAAATTTCAAGTGTTTTGAATATCGACTATTTAACAATTAGAAGTCAGTTATCAATCCCTTTTAAATGCGAACTAGTTAATATGAGTGATATAAAAAAGCACCGTCAACAGTATAAAGGAGAAACCGAAGACATTTACGTCAATGATAATATGGAAAAAGTTAGATCTTGGTTAGAAAGAAATGATAAAGAATTTTTTAGATCTAATCAATTATGTCACTTTCAATCATACAGTCTCATTTAGACCAAGAGTAGGATAGTATAATACTAGAGTTCTGTTTAAGAGAAAGATAGGTAAAACTTTAATTTTGGAAAGGAATTTTTAAAAAAGGAAATCAGAAAGTGAAAATTAATAGCCTCTATCTTATGTATGCAAAAGTAAAAATGCTATTGATTAATCTATCTTTCAAAAAATCATCTTGAGATACTATTCTGTCACTTTGACCGATAATTTGTACTTATTTTAAGTGTTATTTTGCGCATTAACCTTAAGACCCAGCTACCTTCAGATAGAAGAATACCTGGGCTTCTTATTTATATCCAATAATTTATAAAATCGTTAAAATATGGTTACTAAAAAGGTTACTGCTCATTGTTCAGCAATCTGCGCCAGATTGTTGAACATCACAATAGGTAAGAAAAATATTTAAATCCTATATATAGTGGCTTATAATGATCCCTCGACTTCACTATATCAACATGTCCTCGATAGTAGGGTCTACTCCTGCGTCTATCAGTTTATCAACTAACCGTTTCATATTAAAACGATTCTTGTTATACGATACCTCATACAGTATTTTTGCTGATATTTCTTGTGAAACATATGTAAGGTTGTCACTAATTACATTGTACGCAACCTCTCCAAAATTATCATAATCATCCCAATGACGACATACGTTTAAGTATTCATTCTCTATCATCTTGAGAGTCTCAATTGCCCTTTTCTCATCAGTTTTTATGAATGTTATTATTGCAGATACCATGTTTGGAATTTCAAGAATTGCTTGACAAAGATTAATCGCATTCAGTCCATAAATATAGTTTTCTACATCATCATCATAAACTCTATTATTAATTTTTGTAGATACTAATTCCTTACGTTCCTTGTTTTGATGATAGTCAATTGCTTTTTCAATACCTTGTAGTAAATGCCCTGCATCTGAATAACGTACACTAGGATTTTCATTTTTCGCTTTTTCCACAGGATTCCTTAAGAAATGCTTACTATCTCTTGGATCCCCAGTCATAAGGAAGTTAATCAGACTACCAAGTGAGTATACATCACTTCTCTTATCTCCCTCTTTTAGCTGCATGAATTGCTCAGGTGCACAGTAATAGTATTGTCCCATTGAATGAGTTCTCATAGTCCTATGCGAGTGAAACATATCCAAATCTTTACCTAAACCAAAGTCTGAAATTTTAAGTTGTCCATGGAACAACAAGACATTATTGGGACTGATATCACGATGAATGATATTGCGGTCATGAACTGTCTTCATAATGTATAATATCTGACGAATCATTACCAACTTTGTATTTTCGTTATGTTGATTATTTATTACAAATTCTTCTAAAGTTGATTCAGCTTCTTCCATAGTGTAGGAATAGTCAGACTCATTGAATTCATTTACTTCAATCACACCTACTAAATCTGATAAACTTCTTGTCAAATCAAACTCTCGCTTAAATCTATGTCTAATTCCAATAAAAGCCTTAAAATCATCTTTCAATTTTTTTACAATTAGTCCTGTTGAACGAGACTTGTATACGTTTGCAAAACCGCCTTCACCTATAAATTTCAAGTCGTTATCCTCAGAAATTAAAATATATTCATTTCCACGCTTATGAAGTTTATATCCCTCAACACTTAACTCATTGTTTAGGTAGGTGACTATTTCATTTATTTTCTCAAGCGCCTGAACTTCATTTAATCCATTATCAACCATTACAAAGCGCTTTGAAAGGATTAAGTTTAGGAACTCATCTAACCTATTATTATTCCATAGAATCTTTAAATTCTCTACTGTATGGAACCATCGGGATGGAAATCCCTGACGGTAGACATCAGTAAAACCAAAATTTGTATTAAAAAAATGAACTATCTTTCCACCTGACTTATACGAGTAATAACCTGGAATGTCACCAATCAGTACTTCTGCTAGAGTTCTAATTCCTGCTTCACTTAGCATATAGCCCTCCTTATACTGATTGGGCAACAGACTGAAGTCTGTATGTATTAAAATATTTACTAACAATATAATCAATATTATCAAGCACAACTCCTGAGTATTCAGCAATCAATTTCATTATCTCAAGCGTGCCATGTGATTCACCTTCCATAATATATTGACCGATAGATTGACCCATAACTAACTGAGCAGTAGCATCTAAATATTGTGATACCCCGTATTGATATTCGACTTGCTTTCCTGTCACTACCGACTTGCCATATAGTACAGGTGGGAATTTAAAACCATCTTGTAGTGTGTTCATAATTGCAACATCTATTACCTCACCATCTAACTCAATCCATGAATGGTCAAATACATAGTCACCAACTTGAACTTCACCAAGTCTCACAACTGGATTATAACCCTTCTCAGTTAGTAGGATATGCACAATTGCAGATACTAAATGACAACCCCCTTGATAATCATGCTTTGCTATAAAATCAAAAGTACCTCTAATTATGTCTTTAACTTGTTGCTCACACTCATGATTATCGATACCTACTGCCCAGTTCTTGCGCCAATTCAAACAGCACTTTTTATATTTCTTTCCACTTCCACATGTACAAAGGTCGTTTCTACTTACCCTCATATATCTCATCTACCTTTCTAATTTAAATCCTCTTTAAATATAGAAGCATATTCTAGCTTATGTAGTACATCTATCTTTTCCGCTAACCTAAATCATGCTATTGAAAGTATCATTAGGTTTTAATTTGGACCAGCCAATCATGGATATTCTCCAGATTATTATACTATGATTTTATCATTTTTATTTTGAAGAATTAGAAATTAAAAGGAAATAATTACATTTTTTATAATAGTTTCAATATACAGGTCGTTTATGAAATAAGGTTTATGCAACAATCTGGCCTAAATGCTGAACAAAATTAAAATACACAGATTAGCTATCTGTTATTTTAGTTCATGATTCTTATTTTAAAAGGTATTATTATTTGTTCCAAAACTCGTCCTATTCTGAACACGCATCTTTTTGATTTGAATGAGACGTTTTTTATTGTTATAAATGAAATAAAACCCTGTTCATTATTCTATGTTCATTAACCCGTTTGGATTTATGTTATGTTACAATTATATCAGTTTGAAAAATAGAAAGAGTGATAATTGGTGTTAATTGGATATGCGCGTGTGTCGACAGGCTTGCAAAATTTAGATTTGCAAACAGATGCGTTAATGCAACATGGTTGTACGAAAATTTTTCACGATAAGATGAGTGGGACAAAAAAACAACGTCCTGGTTTAGAGGAAGCACTTCAGTATGCACGTGAAGGAGATACAATTGTCGTTTGGCGATTGGATCGACTAGGACGTAACATGCAAGATTTGATTCAAATTGTGAACAGCTTAAATGAACACGGTGTTGGCTTTCATAGTCTTCAAGAAAACTTAACTATGGATAAAAGCAATGCAACGGGGCAATTGATGTTTCACTTATTCGCAGCGTTTGCTGAATTTGAAAGTAACCTGATCGAGGAACGCTCGGTTGCAGGACGAGCAGCTGCAAAAGCGCGTGGACGTCTAGGAGGGCGCCCGGAGAAGTATGGACCAAAAGATATTGAAATGATGAAAGCTTTAATTGAAAGTGGTACACCTATTAAAGATGTTGCGGAAAAGTGGGGCATATCTCGCACGACGATTTATCGCT
This sequence comes from Metabacillus idriensis, assembly GCF_009674765.1. Taxonomy (GTDB): domain Bacteria; phylum Bacillota; class Bacilli; order Bacillales; family Bacillaceae; genus Bacillus_P; species Bacillus_P idriensis. The sequence goes on from NZ_WKKF01000013.1 coordinate 21,961, forward strand.
ATTTAGAAAAACTGTAAATCGGAAGAAATAAAGAAACCCAGCTAATCTTTTACTAAAAGATATCTGGGTTTAAAAGTTGGATGTGCAAAATAACACTTAAAATTAGAGTAAAATATCTTCGAAAAAATCACATTTTAAGTAATAAACAGAAGAACTAGAAGAATGTTGAGATTTCTATGTTTTTTAAACTATTTAATAGAGATTTTAAATGAATGTTGCAAGAATATATATTATAATAAATATTGGAAAAGTAGGTTGTAATTGTTTTTTCGTGGTGAAATCGCTGCGATAATATTACAAAGTATAATATAGGCGCTCTGTTGCCTCTGCTCATCTACTATTATTATTTTCACGTTATTTATCGTCTCTTTGCGCTTAATTAAAGAGGTAGAATTACACCTGCTTTTCCAACGTTAAAATAGAGGGAAGTTAACAATGCTTAATAGAATGAAACCTGAATTGGTTTGTGAAGACGATGCTATAAAAAGGAAATTTAAAAATTTAGAAAATTTTGAAGATGTCGCCCGCATGTTGGAGATACCTGTAAAAAAATTGAGGGAAATTATAGTCCTCTCAAAAAAAAATAATTATATAACATTTAAGATAAAGAAAAAAAACGGGAATGATAGAACAATTCATGCTCCGAATAAGAACTTATCGATTTTACAAAAGAAATTTTCTTACATTTTATCCTTGGTCTATAATAATCATTTAAGTGCACATGGTTTTATCAAAGATCGTAGTATTGTATCTAATGCTACTCAACATATAAAACAAAGATATGTATTGAATTTCGACTTAGAAGACTATTTCGAAAACATAAACTTTGGTCGTGTAAGGGCAATGTTTATTCATTATTTCGGTTTCAATGAAGCTGTTGCTTCTACTTTATCAAATATATGTTGCCACCATGATGGTTTTTTACCTCAAGGTGCAGCAACTTCTCCGGCAATATCTAATATTTTATCATTTAAATTAGATAAAGATCTTACTAAGTTGGCGAGAAAGCATCACTGCATTTATAGTAGATATGCAGATGATATTACTTTTTCGACTAAAAAGAATCAGTTTCCAAAGGATATTGCATTTATTGAAAACTCTTCAGTCCAACTTTCAAATGAAGTAATCAAAATTGTCAAAGGCAATGGTTTTTTCATAAATGAGAATAAAACTAGATTAAATAATAATAAAGAACATCTATCTGTTACTGGAATTACAGTTAATGAAAAATTAAACGTTGAGAGAACATACATAAGAAAAATAAGGTCTATATTGCACTGTATTGAGAAAAACATTGATGATATCGAAGTAGCCAAAACAATGTTTAATGAAAAGTATAAGTTCCGCCAAAGGAAAGAAAATAAGAATCCTGATATGTTTGATGTTTTACGAGGAATGATCTCATATGTAGGTCAAGTAAAAGGAAAAGAAGATGAAGTTTTTTTGAAGTTAGCAAATAGGTATAATCGAGCAATAGAATTTTTTGATTTACCTTTAATAAAAATACCAGTTCCGAAGAAGAAATTTCAGGAAGATAACACTTACGTTATTGAATCTTTAAATTATGATTATACATTTGGTGGAGAACGTCATTACTCTCTTGTTTCACAAGGGACAGGATTTATTTTAAAGGGTATTGGATTAATAACAAATGAACATGTCTTGAAAGAATATATTGAAATGTTAGAATTGGGAGTTCAATATGACTCATCTGAAAACATTGTAATTCACAGATCAAAATATTCTCACGAAAAACAGTATGCTAAATTGCTTTGTTATGACAAAATCAAAGACATTGCGATATTAAGCATAAAAGGTTTGGATATAAAAAAAGTTGGATTTGATTACAATGTATCAATTGAACCAGATCAAGAGATTCAATTAGTGGGTTATCCGAATTTTAGAGAGAATATGGATATTAGTATAAAAAACGGAGTTATACTTGGAGAAAGATATACTGATAAGACTGGGTTTGTTAGCGAAAAACGTTTTGAGACAAGTGCTCACATATATGGCGGTAACAGTGGAGGCCCAGTTGTTAATATGGCAAATGAAGTAATAGCTGTTGCAGTAAAAGGCGCCACTGAAAATGGTGTTGTACCAAATGAAGTAATACCAATAAAAGAAGTTATTGATTTAGCAAAAAAGAACAAAATAATTACCACATAAATTCAAAACAATAATTAAAAGCGTACGATAAAATCAAATGAATTAAATGTTTAATACTGAGATAAATATCAATCGAAAAAAGGTGGTTTTCTTCCACTTTTTTTTATGTTCAAATTTCGAGTTTATAATTGGAAAACTATTATAATACTTATTCTTGGAATATTCTAGCGATATAAGAGAAAAGGAATATTAACTCAGTAAAAAATTAAAATGCTTGTTAGCGTTACTAGGAAATTCTAAATATATGATAATTTCCCTAATATTGTATTCATATCATATACATTAAGATAAAATAGAATAATATTAATAAGGGGGAGCAGGAATGAAGAAATTAAATAAAAAAGAATATAAGATACAGTTGGATGAAATAAAAGATATTAGTCCTATTCCACAGCTTAAAAGTGATCCAAATAGATTATTAGAATTTAAATTGTTATTAGATCAATTATTTAAAATAATGGTAGATTACAAATTAGATTATGGTATGAAATGGTTACTAGGATTGGAAAGCTATATTCATGATAAAGAGAATAGGCCAACAAAATTCAATAAACATTTGGAAAGAGGTCATGTAATTCTAGTTGAGTTATTTGGTCATTATAATAGAGAGCTCACTTTTGAGCATCCTGCGGTTGTTTTATATGATGAAATGACAGATGAGGGAAAAGGAGAAGGGTGGATTCTAATAGCACCCATTTCAACTCCATCATATGGTAATAATAATCCTTTACATATCGATTTAGATGAAAACGATGGCTTAAAACATGAATGTGCAGCTAGAGTTGATTCAATTAAAGTAATTGATAAAAGAAGAGTTCTATATCAATATTCTAAAGATGAGCAGAATGTGAAGATAAGACATAATAAATTAGATGAGATTGATCAAGCAATATTAGAGAATTATTTACCGAATACATTCACCAAAAATAAAGATTTAAAAATTGCATTAGAAAATGAAAGGAACAATCATAACAAAACTAAAGCTGAGCTAGAATTGTTAAAACAACAAGTTAGAGTACCAACCACTTAAAAATACTTGATTTTTAGTGTTAAAAGATGTATAATTTAGCCAATAAGTCATATAATTACTTTGGGCCATAGCGCCCCGCGCAACTGAGCGCAGCTTCAAGCGAAAAGAGTTTTGGGTTGTAAACGCCCCGCGCAACTGAGCGCACATAAAAGTCCTCACTACTAAAGTGGGGACTTTTATTTTACTATTTAGGAGTTGAGAACACCTTGCACAATTGGAAGTCTAGAGATAAGGTTTTTGGATACTTAGAAGATTATACAAATGTTGTTAAGGATCAAATTGATTCAGGTAAAACCCAAAATACTCTATTGAAGTCTTATGTATTTGAGAATTTTAATGAGAACTTAACTGAGCCTAATAAGAATGAAAATAAAAATAACTTATTTATAGATAATTTCGTTTTATCTAATTATATTGAGCATGAACAAATTGATGAAAACTTATATTCATTATCGAGATTAAAAGAAACTATTGGTTTCGTTGAAAAAATAGATAGTAGATTTTCTGTGATTTATTCAATAGATAATGCACGTAAATCTGATGCACTTGCAAATTCTTTAATCAAAAAAAACCCATCATTAGATTCTCTTTGGATTTCTGGAAGAATGTTCGATTCGTTTTTAAATAAAATTAGAACGATGCACTCACCTAATCGATACATAAAAATGAAATTTGAATTTGATGCTTTTTTTGAAATTCCTCAGTTAAATAATATAACAAATGACAATATTTTGTTGGACGATGCTTTCTTTGATGAAAAAAGAGTTACTACTATTACGATTAATAAAGAAGCACGTGAAATGGACGTTAATATAAAAAAAATAAGAGATATTTTCCCTGAATTTTACTCTGTTTCTCTTTTAAAGCTTCCAAGTTTAATAGGAAAAGGTGGTCATGAATTTTATCAAAATGGAAAAGTTACTAACCGATCAAATAGCTTTAAGGATCACCGTACTCAAATTATAGATGTAGTAAGAGATTACAAAAATGTAACTGAAATTTTAGAAGATAATGTTTGGATAAATTTTGAAACAATTAAGACTATAGATTCAAAACAATCCATAGGGTTTCAAGGAACTCCAGTTGTTTTTAAATTTAGCAATCCATTAAAAATAACTACTTTTTCTAATTTTGTGAATTATACTTTTGAAAAAGGAAAACCTCCATTTAGGATATTAGGTAATCCTATCTGGATAAATGAACAAAGAGTTCACATATACGGTTTAGATTTACATATCTGGCAAGAAGTTATGTTAGATATGTCACCTGATGAATTTACAGTATTTATCCCTAGAGGAACTTGTGGAAATACGATACACCGTTTAGTTACTAATATACAAAGGTTTTTAGATCCAGGTGTGCAAGTGTTTGTTGGAAATAAAAAATACGACGATTTTATTTCAGATGTTATACAAGGAAGTGGTTTAAATGAGTGATCATATCCTTACACCTTTGCAGCAACTGAATCTATTTATTCATATGAGTTTAGATTACCCTGACGATTCTTTATTTTATCCTTATCTGCAAAGAAAAGGTATTAAAATTAAAGTGATTGGACAGCAAGTGCCTGTACCATCATTAGTACGAACAAAATTTAAAGAAAAATATAATACTAAGATAAATCAAATTGTAGAACCTGAAATTATATTCGAGAATACAACAACGGGTGACATTATTCTTTTAGAGTGTAAGACATCTTCATTTTCTAACAATTTAGAAGACAGAGGTGCAAAACAAGCATTAGGTTACCTAAGTCTCGAAAATAATACTTTGAGACAATATTTGGGTTTAAGTACGGAATCAACTAAAGTTAATGATTTAAAGGTCTTGTATTCAACAAATAATAAATATATTGAAGAATTAGATATTGTCCTTGATAATTTAAATCAAAAATTAATAGGGATTACTGGTAATCTGGATTATGAAGTAATAGGTATAGAAACAAATAGTAATGGTATTTATATAAATCTCAATGAGAACCAAGGAAGTAAGAAAATAAAAATTTCTAAAATTGCACCTGGAAACATAAATGGTTCTGTAATGTATATTATTCCATTAGATCCAAGTATAAATTTTAAAGATGAATACGGACTAAAGGTTATTGAGGAGAAGATAAAAACTACTCTTCTAATATCAATGGGGAGAATGGCTGGTATAAAGGATTATCAATTTTCAGTGTCTGATGTATGTAATAGAATTATACCAGTGTGGGATATTTGGTCACCAAAAGCTAAAAAAAAGGTTAAAAGGCTAGTAATTAGATTTCTTAAACGAATAATTGGTGAAATGAAGGAAAAAAAGTTAAATGTTGATTTTGATGGAGTATATGTAAAGGTATATAAATGTGATCAAAATACAGCAGATAAATTAAGAATATATTTAAAGTCAATCCAATTCAATGATGTCTTTAACGAAACTGAACAAATAGAGATGGGAGAATTTATTGATTTATAGTTTTTTATTTCTTTTAATAATTACACTATGTTTTTAAAAGTGTGAAAAATATCAAGTGAAAAAAGTAAAATAGGAAATCAAACATCTTTGTTTTTAAAATTAAACATCTTTATTTTTAAAAGGTCGAGTTATGTGCTACAAATCTTTGTGGGAATTAAACGACTTTATATAATCGAAATAGTAAATTGGAACGTTGTTATGTTGTATTGCGCAACTATTTTTAAACATCTTTATTTTTTTTACTCAAGAAATGAATAGGGGTTTTTTGTAACCTTCCTAAGAGTGGGGGAGCTGAGTATGAAGGAGGATAGATAACCATCTCGCATAGTAAAATACCTCCGACTAAGGATTCATGTAAAATTAAGGAAAAAATCGTAAAATTAATGTGTGGGTAATGCCATAAATCAATGATGAAAAGGAGGCCGTCACGCCATGATTATCAAATGGATCAAACAAAGATAATTCAAGGTGCAGGCCAAAACTCCGTTGAGAGGTTATTGATCTGCGCCTCACAAAGCGCTAAGTAAAAATAAAAATAACGGAGGATTTAAAACATGAACGAACAATTGTTGAATATAAACCAGGTCGAAATTTATACAGAAAGCTTTGGAAACCCCGGTGACCCTGCGGTACTTTTGATTATGGGGGCTATGTCCTCACTGGACTGGTGGGATGAGGAATTTTGTCAGCTTCTTGCTGAAGAGGGGAGATTCGTCATCCGATACGATCATCGTGATCTTGGAAGATCAACGGTTTACGAACCAGGGACGTCCCATTATACGATCACAGATCTGGCAGATGATGCCATTGGTATCCTGGATGCCTATTCGATCGAAAAGGCTCATATCACAGGCATGTCTCTAGGCGGGATGATTGGCCAGATTATGGCTGTAAAGAATCCGGAACGTGTCCGGACTCTGACGATCATCGCATCAAGTGTATTCGGAACAGAACAAGCGGAACTTCCGCAGATGGATCAGCGCATTTTGGATTATCATGCAAAAAGTGCATCAATCGACTGGTCAAACCGGGAATCATCCATCTCTTATCTCGCAGAAGGATGGAAGGTACTCTCTGGTGCCAAGTCTTTTGAAAAAGAAAGAATGTATCTTCTGGCGGAAAGAGAGTACAGCCGCGCGAAACAAATACAAAGCCGTTTCAATTATGTTCTCCTTGGCGGCGGTGAGGATTACTTGGATCGTATGGGAGAGATAGACGTACCGTCTGTTATCATTCATGGAACAGATGACCCGGCCCTTCCATTTGAACATGGCCTGGCTCTTGCAAAAGCCATTCCACATGCAGAAATTGTGACGCTTGAAGGAACAGGGCATGAAATTCATACGGAAGACTGGGGCAAAATCATTGAGTCAGTCATAAAGGTCAGTTCCACCCAATAAAAGAATGAAGGAAATGAAGCAGCCGTAGTGGAAAGATGACGTCTGCTGCTTTTTTTTTGCACGCATGAATTTTAATAAAGCTTTTCCATCCGGTCTTTGTATAAGGAAATCGCAAGAAAAACGTGTAACTGAGATACCCGGCTAACAGAAAAAGGAGCAAGGCTTCGAAGCCTTGCTCCTTTACTATTAATAAACCTTGTCCCCATTAAAAATCGAGTTCTTAACTACTACATAATCAACTGTACGGATAGCATCGAGTTTGTTTCCGCCTGCATAAGAGATGGATGATTGAAGATCCTGCTCCATTTCAGTCAGTGTATCTTTTAAAGCGCCTTTATGTTCCACGTACATTTTCTTGCCTTCTACGTTTTTCTTTTCGCCTTTTTGGAACTCGGAAGCTGATCCGAAGTATTCTTTGTAAAGCTTTCCGTCCATTTCAATTGTTTCACCAGGAGATTCCTCGTGGCCTGCGAACAGGGAACCGATCATCACCATTGATGCTCCGAATCGAACAGACTTCGCAATATCTCCATGAGTGCGGATGCCGCCGTCAGCAATGATTGGTTTCGTTGCTGCTTTTGCACACCAGCGAAGTGCAGCTAATTGCCAGCCGCCTGTACCAAAGCCAGTTTTTATTTTCGTGATGCATACTTTACCAGGTCCAATGCCTACTTTTGTTGCATCTGCACCGGCATGCTCAAGCTCTCTTACCGCTTCTGGAGTGCCGACGTTTCCAGCAATAACAAAGCTTTCAGGAAGATGTTTCTTGATGTGCTTGATCATTTCAATAACCGCATTTGAGTGGCCGTGGGCAATGTCGATCGTAATATAGTCCGGCACTAGGTTTTCAGCAGCTAATTCCTCTATAAAACCATACTCTTCTTCTTTTACACCAACACTGATCGAAGCGATTAAGCCGCGTGATTTCATATCTTGAATAAATGAGCTTCTTTTCTCCGGCTGGAAGCGGTGCATGATATAGAAATAACCATTTTCCGCTAAGTTCACAGCAATTCTTTCATCTATAATCGTCTGCATATTGGCAGGTACAACTGGCAGCTTGAATGTATGTTTTCCTAAAGCAATCGTTGTGTCACACTCTGAACGGCTGTTTACTACACATTTTGCAGGTATTAACTGAATATCTTCATAATCAAATACGTTTTCCATCTAAAATACACCCCTAAATACGAATGTTATTGTTAAATACTAATTTAATTGTTCGTCCATTTGGTACTTTACATCATTTGTATATGAATGTCAAAGATTTTTGCAGAAAAAAACGAAGAATAGTGATTTATCTTTTTCTTTTTAAGAAAGCCTTTTCAAAAAACAGACAGATCTATTTTGGAGAAAAAGTCAAACGCTTTTTTTCGGTAAATACTACCGCTATTCTTCTAATCTAGTATTCGTATAAAATAAAACTATGAAAACATTAAAATCTTTTTCAGTTATGTTGTTGGTTGTCGCTCTAGCCTTTGGATTCAGCAGTCAAGCAAGTGCTGCAAGTACATATACCGTTAAAAGCGGTGACACGATGTGGAAAATTGCATCGAAATATCAGGTTGGCGTTCCTGAATTGATTAAAGCCAATCCAAATGTTAAGAATGCTAATATGATCTATCCTGGCCAATCTCTTAACATCCCTTCTGGAAGCGCTTATCAAAGTATGGAAAGCGAAGTGGTCACGCTTGTCAATAAAGAGCGTGCGAAATACGGTTTAAAGCCGCTTACCGCTAACTGGGAAGTTGCCCGTGTTGCAAGATACAAGTCAGAAGATATGCGTGACAAAAACTACTTCAGTCACACATCGCCTACATACGGTTCTCCATTTGATATGATGAAGAGCTTTGGCATTCAGTACAGCTATGCCGGAGAAAATATCGCAGCCGGTCAAACAACTGCACAAAGCGTTGTAACAGCCTGGATGAACAGTGAAGGACACCGCAAGAACATTCTGTCTTCTAATTTCAAAGAAATTGGCGTAGGCTACGCTAAAGGCGGATCTTACGGCCATTACTGGACGCAAATGTTTATCAGCAAATAATAAGAAGGAGGATCAGGGACAATCCGGACTGGATTGTCCTTTTTGCTGTCTTTGAAAAGTGCTCTGAGTATAATTTGGGGCTGTCTTGGTGATCAAAAGTGAGCGTCGATATGGAGTTTGGAGTTTGCAGCAGCAAGAAAGCAGACACGCTGCAGGGAAGTGCGACAAAATAGAGTTTGCAGCAGCAAGAAGGCTCACCCACTGCAGAGAAGTGCGACAAAATAGTGTTTGCAGCACCAAAAGACCCTTCCGCTGTAAAGAAGTTGAGTGAACGATCAGATATTATGGATCAAAGGAGCCCAATAAGTCCTCAAAATCAGTAAAAGATCGGTTTTATGGAATCAACCGCTGGTCCTATTTTCATTTTTCAAAAAAAGCCTCTATAATAAGCTTAGATAGTGTTTCTATCTGAGTGCATAGAGAGAAAAGGAGGACACTCATGAAACCGGTAAATCCCAGAGTAGGGACGTTTAAAAGGTTTATCCTTAATAATAGATTTGTTCTGTTTCTTCTGATTTTGCTTCTGATCGGATTGAACATTCTTGTCTTTATGAAAGTATCTTTTATTTTCACACCGATTGAGGTATTAATTAAAACGATTCTGCTGCCGATTATTCTTGCAGCCATTGTTTATTATCTATTAAATCCGGTTGTCGATTTTTTTGAAAGAAGAGGCATTAGAAGAATCTATACAATCCTGGTCCTTTTCATTGTGATTATTGGATTGCTGACCATTCTGATTGTGTCAGTTATCCCGTTTCTTAAGGAACAGGTAATGAGTCTGATAAAAAGCTTTCCGCAATATACAAGCGATGTTGAGCAGCTGGTGAAAGATGTTGTCGGAAGTGACTTTGTAAATCAGGCGCAGAAGACACTGAACATCAACGTTGCAGATCTATCCAAGCAAATTTCTGATCAGGCCTCAACCATTATAGATAATATGTTTGCTGGCATCGGGAATATCGTTGGAATCGTAAAGGATTTTATTCTTGCGCTTGTCACGCTGCCATTTATTTTGTTTTATCTTTTGAAAGACGGCAAAAAGATTGGACCGTATGTTCTTAAGTTTATGCCGGTTACATTCCGGGGCTCAACATATAAGGTCATGCATGAAATGAATAATCAAATCAGTTCTTATATTAGAGGACAGATCATTGTGAGTTTTTGCATCGGTGCCCTGATGTACATAGGGTTTCTGATTATTGGCATGGAGTATGCCTCGCTTCTAGCTCTAATTGCAGCTTTTACAAGCGTTGTTCCATACTTAGGACCGGCGATTGCAATCACACCTGCATTCATCATTGCGCTTGTTACATCACCATTTATGGTGCTCAAATTGATAATTGTGTGGACAATTGTCCAATTAGTAGAAGGTAAGTTTATTTCCCCTCAAATCATGGGACGGAATCTGCATATTCACCCGATTACCATCATTTTCGTGATTCTGACAGCAGGAAATTTATTCGGAGTAGTCGGCATTATTCTTGCTGTGCCGGGCTATGCGGTATTGAAAGTGATCGTGACTCATCTTTTCGAATGGATGAAGATCCGCAGCAACATGTATGAACAAAGAGATCAAAAAAGCTGATGGACAGGCATTTCTTCATGAAGAAGGAGTGCTTTTTTAGTTCATAAACCCATTTAGACGCATATTAAGGTGAAAACAGGGTAAATAAAATAGAGCAAGAAAAATTTACATATGAAAGGGAGTATGGACCATGTCAGAAGCATTATTTACTACATCTGTTACAGCAGTAGGCGGAAGAGAAGGGAAAGTCCACTCATCAAATGACGTCATCAACATGGATATTGCTATGCCGGGTTCGCCGCGAGCGGAAAAAATGCCTCAAGCTACAAATCCGGAGCAGCTGTTCGCAGCTGGATATGCCGCATGTTTTGATGGGGCCCTGCAGCTTATGGCCAGAAATGAAAAAGTGAAATTTGAATCTGAGGTAACGGCTAATGTAAGCTTTCTAAAAGATGAGGCTGACGGCGGCTTCAAATTAGCCGTAAAACTAGACGTAAAAGGGACAGGCATTGAAAAAGGTCAATTAGAAGACCTTGTTCACAAGGCTCACGAGTTCTGCCCTTATTCTAAAGCAACAAGAGGGAATATTGATGTGACGCTTGAGGCGATTGTTTAAATAAGAGGTAAAAAGGTGTTTACCACAGGGTAAACACCTTTTGCTTGTTAAAGAATATTCTTTCGGCTGTTTCTGAACCCTTTTGCCACATCCACTATTGAATAGAGAATGACGATGGCAGCTGAAGCCCAGATCCATTGGGACCAAACCTCATCGTAATTATCAGGCTGTACTCCAATTAAACCCATCGACAGGCTGATAAAATCTTGATTGAAAAGCTCTGGATTCAGGAGCATGATGCAGTAAAAGCTGCAGAAAACGAGATTGCTGAGAGCATTGATCCAAGAGAGCCCTTTGTTCCATCTGCCTGAATAAAGCTTGTAGATTGCTATAAACATTTCTATTGCAAATATGACAGCAATGCCGGGGAGATACATTTTAAGAATATCTGCTTGAAATAGAGGGGCTGCAAGTTTAAGGTCTTCAAGACCTGTTCCCGCCTTTGTATACCAGCCAAGCAGATTCGATGCGTTCAAAAAGATTGAAGCCCACAGTACCGTAAAAAACAATTCGAAAATGGGTTCAGACCTGGGAATCGTTCTTTTAGGAGTATGGGTCAAAGCAAGTAAATCGTCAGGTGTCCATTTATTGCTTTTTACATGATCACATTTAGTTACAGCGCGTTCCATAAAGGCGTAGGTCAGAGTTACCCATGTAAAAACTTGAAAGCTTACCAGAAGGGAGCCGATAAGAATGTCCAGGAAAATAGTCAGCATGAGAGAAAAAATGGATACTTCACTCTGATGCTGGATGATGCCATCAAAAAATCTGGATAAAAAGGTGATGCACAATGCAGCAACAAGGGAGATTTTCATGACGTACAGATAGGAATTATACAAAACAGGGCCGATTAAATAATTAGGTTTATCTGAGTATTTTTGTGCCATGTCAGAGGGATTTCCAAGTTTAGTCAGTACCTTTTTTACATCTTCTTCGGAATAGTCCTCCGGTAGCATATCTTCAATATTTGAGCGCAGCTCAAGGGCAATATCTTCTTGAGACTTAGCGGGAAGCCTTCTTGTAACCTCATTAATATATAGATGAATCAGATTCACTGAATCATTCCTCCTCTAAAAGCTTTTTCATTTGAGTGGAAGTTCTTAGCCATTCCTCTTTTAGCTGTTCGTACACCTCTCTTCCAAAATCGCTCAGTTTGTAATACTTTCTTGGCCGAGTCTCTGTCAGTTCCCATTCACTTATAAGGAGTTCTTGTTTTTCCAGTCTGCGGAGTAAGGGGTAGAGAGTGCTTTGATCGATGATAATGTTATTTTTTTCAAGAAGCTGGACGAGAGAATATCCGTATTGAGGTGATTGAAGCTTGCTGAGGACTGCGATTGTAAGGGTTCCTCTTCTTAGTTCAGTGGTTAACGAGTTCAGTAATTCATTCATATGACACCTCCAATATTATAATAGTGTGCGACGTACAGTATTGTTAATAAATTAGTATAAAATTTTGGAAAATGGGCAATTCATTGACATGTGTAATCAAATGAATTAAAATTATCTTGAATTCGAGATATTTATGAGCATAGGTTTTATATAGATGATTTGTGAGAAGATACAACTTAAAAAGGAGAGATTTTCAATGACTATGAAAACAGCAGGCATTCACCATATTACGGCAATCGTTGGTCATCCCCAGGAAAATGCGGACTTTTATGCAGGAATTCTTGGCTTGAGACTGGTAAAGCAAACAATCAATTTTGATGATCCCGGCACGTATCATCTTTATTTTGGAGACGAAGCTGGTAAACCTGGAACGATTATTACGTTTTTTCCTTGGCCTGATGCATATCAGGGGAAAATCGGTGACGGTCAGGTTGGAGTCACTTCATATGTTGTTCCAAAAGGTGCATTGAGCTTTTGGGAAGCAAGACTTGAAAAGATGAATGTATCATTTTCAAAAATGGAACGGTTCGGTGAGCAGTATCTGCTGTTTGATGATCCGCATGGTCTGCACCTTGAAATTGTTGAGCGGGAAGAGGGAGAACCAAACACGTGGGAGTTTGGCGGGGTTACATCTGATGTTGCGATAAAAGGGTTTGGTGGAGCAACTCTCTTATCTGCCCAGCCTGAGAAAACGGCGGAACTGCTGGAAACCATCATGGGATTTGAAAAAATCGGCCAGGAAGGAGATTTTACCCGTTTTCGCTCAACAGGTGAGATTGGAAATGTGATTGATTTAAAAATGAGTCCAATCGGCCGCGGGAAAATGGGAGTCGGAACGGTGCATCATATTGCGTTCCGCGCAAAAAATGATGAGGATCAGCTTCAGTGGCAAAAGCATGTAGCTAACGGCGGATATCAAGTCACTCCTGTACAGGACCGTCAATATTTTAATGCGATCTATTTCAGAGAACACGGCGAAATCCTGTTTGAAATTGCGACAGATCCTCCGGGTTTTGCACATGATGAAGAGACGCTTGGAGAAAAGCTGATGCTGCCAGAATGGTATGAGGCGCAAAGAGAAAAAATTAAAAAAGTACTTGCTCCATTTACAATTAGAGAGCTGTAAGGAGGAATGACAGTGCTGAGCATTGATCCAGCTGCCAATACAGAGAGGGAAAATTATAAACTTTTAACCGGAAGCATTATTCCAAGACCGATTGCATTTATCACTTCACTTGCAGAAGACGGAACATTAAACGGAGCACCGTTCAGCTACTTTAATATTGTTTCCGCCAATCCTCCGATGATTTCAGTATCTGTTCAAAGGAGCGGGGGAATTCAAAAGGATACTGCCAGAAATATCAGAAGCCTGAAAGAATTTGCCGTTCACATTGTGGATGACGGCAATGTTGAAAAAATCAATATCACGGCAGCCAGCCTCAAGCCGGACCAAAGTGAGGTAGAGTTAGCGCAATTAACGCCTGTTGAAAGCAGCAGGATTGCTGTACCCGGTATCAAAGAAGCCAAAGTGCGCATGGAATGTGTACTCGAACAAGTGATTGAGCTCGGCGGGGACGATTTGCCAGGATGCGATTTGATCATCGGGAAAATTGTTCAATTTCATGTTGAAGACAGCATCTATGAAAAAGGAAGAATTGATCCTGAGGGACTTAGAGCTGTCAGCAGACTTGCGGGAAATGACTATGCAAGAGTCGGAGAAGTATTTTCAATTGAACGGCCAATATGAAAAACGGACCAAATACTGGTCCGTTTTTGTGTTGGCAAATACCTTGATTTAGGCGGAGAAACAGAAAAAAGCCCGTTCATAAAAATAAAACCATATGATCCTCATCATAATAAATGCCATCAGCTTTCAGCGCTCTTTTTTCATGCCCATAAACCGTGAAGCCAAATGAAATGTACAGCTGCTTGGCTGACTGATTTGTGCTCACTACAGATAACTGAAGCTGCTCTGTATCCTCAAGCGCCTGTGCTTTTATTACCACTTCAGACATCAGCTTTTTTCCGATGCCGCTTCCGCGATATGGAGGAGAGACATACATCGCAAAAATTGAAGCTTTATGCTTAAGCTTGACCTTCATTTCTTTTACTAATGAGACGACACCGGCAAGTTCGTCATTTTCAAAAGCGCCAAATGTAAAGGCAGTATCTGATTCAAGTCTCGATTTGAAAAGATCAATCGGATAAAGATGTTCTTCCTCATAGCTTGATCCAAATGCTTCAGGATTGTTTTTTAAGCCTTCCAGACGAATGTTCCGGTAAAGGTTTGCATCATGTCTGTTCAGGAGTCGGATGTTCATGGGCACCTCCAGAATTGTTTTCTTATAGTTTACTAGTCAGTAAGCGTTTGTACCAATCTTTTTATTGTTGGCAACAGTACATATGACAAAGTTGGGTTTTCTTTAAATTGTAGGGAGAAGGGATGAGTCGTAAGATAGAGATATAAAGTTTAAACGCTTTCAATTCAGCGGGGAGGTTAACGATATGTCAAACCAAAACAATTCAGATATAAAGGTTCGCATTCAGCGCTTTGGAAGTCACTTAAGCGGAATGATTATGCCGAACATTGCAGCATTCATCGCTTGGGGGCTGATCACAGCTCTATTTATTCCAACAGGCTGGTGGCCGAATAAGGAATTGGCAGAGCTTGTAGGACCGATGATCACTTATCTCCTGCCATTGCTGATCGGATTTACCGGCGGTCGCATGGTTTATGATCTGCGCGGGGGTGTCGTTGGTGCAACGGCAACTATGGGGGTAATCGTAGGTTCAGAAATCCCGATGTTCTTGGGAGCCATGATTATGGGTCCTCTTGGCGGGTATTTAATTAAGAAAGTGGACCAGATGTTCAAGGACAAGGTCAGATCTGGTTTTGAAATGCTTTACAATAACTTTTCAGCAGGGATTTTAGCCGGTCTGTTAACAATTGTGGCTTTTAAAGCCGTTGGACCGCTGGTTTCTGGATTAACGAATATTCTTATCGGCGGAGTAGAAGCAATCGTTTCGGCCGGTCTTCTGCCGCTTGCAAGTGTTTTTGTAGAACCGGCAAAGGTATTGTTCTTAAACAACGCCATCAATCACGGTATTTTCAGCCCGATTGGCATTGAGCAGGCATCCAAAGCAGGCAAATCAATCTTATTCCTGATTGAATCCAACCCTGGACCAGGACTTGGCATTCTGCTTGCCTATATGGTATTTGGAAAAGGCAATGCGAAACAGTCTTCACCTGGTGCAGCGATCATCCATTTCTTTGGGGGAATTCACGAAATCTACTTCCCATACATTTTGATGAAGCCATTGTTAATCTTAGCGGCTATTGCCGGAGGAGCAAGCGGTGTCATGACGTTCATGCTGTTTGATGCAGGACTTGTAGCCACTCCTTCTCCAGGAAGCATCTTTGCTCTATTGGCAATGACACCAAGAGGGAACTTTGCAGGGGTGATTTTAGGGGTAGTGGTTGCTACAGCGATTTCATTCTTAGTAGCGAGTGTTATTTTAAAATCATCAAAATCATCTGATGACGAGAGCATTGAAGCAGCAACAGAGAAAATGCAGCAAATGAAAGGCAAGAAAAGCAGTGTTGCAGACTCACTAGTTGCTGAAAAGAAACCAACTGCAGTAAACGATTATCAAAATGTGCAAAAAGTTGTCTTCGCATGTGATGCAGGCATGGGTTCAAGTGCAATGGGTGCCTCTGTTCTGAAAAATAAAATGAAAAAAGCAGAGCTTGATGTTGATGTTACAAATACAGCAATTGCCCAGCTGCCAAATGATGCAGATGTGGTCATTACTCATAAGGATTTAACAAGCCGTGCAAAAGAAAAATTGCCTAATGCGATTCACCTTTCAGTAGAAAATTTCTTAAACAGTCCGGTTTATGAAAAATTGGTTGGGGATCTGAAGGAAGCCAAGCAGCCGGAGACAGCATCATCTCAAACCGTACAAACACCTGGTATAAATATTGAGAAGGTCATCTTCGCATGTGATGCAGGAATGGGATCGAGTGCAATGGGAGCTTCTGTATTAAAAAATAAGTTCAAAAAAGCAGATCTTGATATTCATGTGACAAACTCGGCGATAAATAATTTGCCAAGTGATGCGGATATTATTATTACGCATAAAGACTTAACGGACCGTGCAAAGGCTAAAGTTCCTCAAGCTGAACATCTTTCAGTTGATAACTTTTTAAACAGCCCTAAATATGATGAACTGGTTCAGCGATTAAAGAAGTAATCCGTTTGCTTAGATAAGCAGGGATGGTGATGAATGTGTATATTACGGCCAGAGAACGGGATATTTTAAAGCAGCTTTTTGAACATCCTGACTTCATTACGGTTCACAAGATTGCTCTGGATGTCGGGGTGAGTTCAAGAACCATTCACCGAGAAATGAAAAAGCTTGAAGATACGCTTGCGAATTACCGGATTGTGATCGAGAAGAAGACAGGGCAAGGAGTGAAGCTGACTGGTCTAAAGGAAGATATAGACCGGCTGCGGAGTGACTTGTCCTCGCAGTCTTCCTATGACTATCTTCAAGATGAGCGGGTGTATTTGCTGATAAGCGAATTGATTCAATCCAGGGAGCAAATGAAGCTCTATGCGCTTGCGTCAAAGCTGCTTGTTTCTGCAGCAACCATCAGTCATGATTTAGACCGGGTGGAGGAAAAAATCAAACCTTATCAGCTTGAATTAGTAAGAAAAAGAGGATTCGGGGTTCAGCTTACAGGGGAAGAAACAGCAAAAAGAAGATTGCTTGAAGCGCTGTTGCTTGAGACGATTGATGAGCAGGAGTTCAT
Source organism: Metabacillus idriensis (assembly GCF_009674765.1). GTDB lineage: Bacteria > Bacillota > Bacilli > Bacillales > Bacillaceae > Bacillus_P > Bacillus_P idriensis. The sequence goes on from NZ_WKKF01000013.1 coordinate 39,410, forward strand.
TCAGGTTATTGAGAAGGATCCTTTAAGGGAGCCTGAAAGCCAGACGTATTTAGGCTTTTTAAACAGCTGTGATCTTAATAAGGCAGATGATGCATTGAAGCCGATCATCGAAATGATGCCCTATGAAATGGCGGATAACGCTTATTTTTCCCTATTGATTCATTTAAGTGTTGCAGTGAAAAGGCTGACGCAGCAAGAACCAGTGTCGTTCGTAAAAAGTGATGTGCAGGATGTGCTTCAATCTGATGAATTTCAAATGGCAGCACGGATCGGGGAGCAATTAACGAAAGAGTTCAGCGTCTCTATTCCAGAAGAGGAAATCACGCAGATTGCCGTTCATCTTCGAAGAGCGAGAAGACAGAATGAAGATTTCAACTTTGAACAAAGGAATTCTTTAATCTCCCTGCATGTGAAGCAGCTGATTGAATATGTTGCGGATGAACTCGGCACTCCGCTTAGAAACAATCAATCTCTTTACAATGGACTGATTTCACATCTTGAACCGGCATATTACCGGATGAAAGACGGGATCTACACACATAACCCGTTTGCCAAAGAGACAAAGGAGAACTATCCGAAGCTCTATGAGGCTGTAAAAAAAGGACTGGAGCTCGTTTTTCCTTCGCTTGTCTTTCCAGATGATGAAACGGCTTTTGTCGTTCTGCACTTTGGTTCAAGCCTTGAGGAAAGACGACAGGTCTTTTCATATAAAGTATTAATCGTCTGTTCAAGCGGAATTGGCTCCTCCAAGATGCTTGCAACAAGGATACACAAAGAAATACCTGAAATTACGGAAACAGCTTTATCATCGCTGATTGGCTTAAAAAAACTGAATTTGGAAGACTTTGATTTAATCATTTCAACCGTCAGTCTGCCGCTTGATTCTTCTGATTATATTCAGGTCGGACCGCTGCTCTCGGATCATGAAGCTGAAAAAATCCGCGAACGATTAAAAAGCACGCCCAAATCTAAAAAGATGACCAGACATCCAAGCTATGCAGAGGCTTTAGGCGACGTCAACCTGCTTGAAAAAATTGAAGTCTTTGATGAAGCAGCAAAAACCGTTAAAGAGATTCTCAGACATTTCAGAGTCTACCATTTTTCGAATCATGGCAGCCACCGGGACGTTTTATTTTCAGCAGCAGAGGTATTGAAGGAACAAGGTCTCATTACAGATTCGGAAACACTGACATCCGAGCTTTTAAAGAGAGAGGAGCTTGGGGGACTCGGTATTCCGGACTCTTCGGTGGCACTTTATCATTGCCGGGATGCCTGCAATGTTAAGCCGGTTTTCGTTATTTTTAACCTTGAACATCCTTATAAAGTTCCTGGAATGGATAACGGAGAAATTGACATGAAGACCCTTGCGCTGCTGCTTGCACCAAATGATTTTTCTCATACAGGGCTTGAGGTTTTAAGCCTGATCAGTGCGACATTGATCGAAACAGAAGAAAACCTTCAGCTTTTTCAATCAGGCAATGGAACAAAAATGACAGCCGTATTAAATGAAACTTTTCACAAATGGCTTGCACAAAAATTTATAAAATAGGAGAGTGCGACAATGAAAAAAATACTGGACGAGGCAAATATCCTCCTAAATCAAACAATTGGATCAAAAGAAGAAGCGATTCGTTTAACTGGAAAACTGCTGGTTGAGAACGGATATGTAAATGAAGACTATATAGAGAAAATGCTTCATCGTGAAGAGTTATCAACAACTTATATGGGAAATGGCGTTGCGATTCCGCATGGCACGGAAGATGCTAAAAAAGAAGTCAATTACTCTGGAATCTCGATTGTTCAAGTTCCTGAAGGCGTAGACTTCGGTACTGGAGAAGATGCGAAAATTCTGTTTGGAATTGCCGGCAAGGACGGAGAGCATCTAGAGCTTCTTTCTCAAATTGCGATTCTGTGCTCAGAAGAAGAAAATGTTCACAAAATGCTTGAAGTTACCTCAAAACAAGAGCTGATCGCTTTATTTGAAGAGGGGAATTAAGATGATTGCCGTACATTTTGGAGCAGGAAACATCGGCCGCGGATTTATTGGAGCTTTGCTAAGCGGAGCAGGGTATGAAGTTTATTTTGCTGATATCAATAAAGAAGTTATTGACGCTTTAAATGAAAAAGGAAAGTACGAGGTCAGATTAGCTTCTGATGAAAATGAATCCTTTATTGTTTCAGGCGTAAAAGGAATCAACAGCAATGAGAATGCAGAAGAAATCATTGCGAAGATTGCAGAAGCAGACTTGATTACCACGGCAGTGGGACCAAACATACTGAAGTTTGTTGCAAAAACAATCGCTCTTGGCCTCAAAGAGAAAAAGACAGAAGCCAATGTGATTGCCTGTGAAAATATGATTGGCGGTACGGATCATTTGAAGAGTGAAATCTTTAAACATCTAAATGAAGAAGAGCAGCATTCCATTTCAGAATGGATTGGCTTTCCTAATTCTGCCGTTGACCGTATCGTGCCTATTCAGGAAAACGCGGATATTCTAAGTGTATCAGTGGAACCTTTCTTTGAATGGGTGATTGAGCAATCAAAGGTAAAGGGAAGTATGCCTTCCATTCAAGGAGTTACTTACGTTGATGATTTGATTCCTTATATTGAGCGCAAGCTTTTCACTGTAAATACAGGTCATGCTGTGACAGCATATGCCGGGTATCAAAAGGGACTGGCTACCGTTAAGGAAGCCATTGAAGATGCAGAGGTTCGAAGTCTTGTTGAAGGTGCTCTGAGTGAGACAAGCACGCTGCTTGTAAAAGAGTATGGCTTTGACGAGGGAGAGCATTTGAACTATGTGAAAAAAATCATCGCCAGATTTGAAAATAAACACATTTCCGATGAAGTCACTCGAGTCGGACGATCACCTAAACGCAAGTTAGGCTTTGATGACCGTCTTGTAGCACCTGCAAGAAGGCTGCTTGAAAAAGGAATCACACCTGATGATCTTGCGGCTGGAATTGCAGCAGGTCTGAAATATGACTTTGACAAAGATGAAGAAGCGGTTGAAATTCAGCAGCTGATTCAGGAAAAGGGCATTTCGGGTGCATTGCAGGAAGTTTCACAGCTTCCTGAAAATCATCCGCTGATCGGCCTGGTTGAAGAGAAATATCATAAGCTCTAAAGTAAAAAGCCTATCATTGTCTGACAATGATAGGCTTTTTTATCCATACTTTTTCTGGTGCTCTTTCTTTAATTCCAAATATTCCTCGTCTTCTCTGACGGCAATCCACATTTCTTTAAAGATGGCAGCAGACTTTGCTTTTTCCTCGTCAATTTCCCGTTTATGGATGTTTCCATCTTCTTTATACTTACGTCCGCCTTTATAATTGGCATATCTTCTTGCGCGTGTATATCCCATTTGAAGAAACTTCCGCGCCATGTCCATACCGACAAAGTCATCATTATCTTTGTATTCCAGAAACAGATGATAAATCTTTTCCGAGGATTCCTTTGCGATCTCAGGCGTCTTAAAGCGCCAATGAGGCAAGATTTCGCTTTTGTAGGGCTCTACAAGCAGGACACCCTGTTCGCCTCTGCCTACGCGGTATTTTTCTGGATTCTTTCGGAAATCCGTGTTTTCAAAGTCTTCATCATAATTAAATGCCACACGAATCACCTCTCTTTTTTTACCATACCCTGATTCACAAAAAAGTGAAACGGCTGAATGTGCTGAAAAAGGTACTTATTTCATGAAGAATGATACGGCTCCCATTCCAGCCAATACAATGAATAATCCAGTTAGAATGGCAGTTGAAATGCTGGCCTTCTGTTTCCTTCGGGTAATGCCGAGCTTCCGTCTGACAAGCAGTCCTGTTATGAAATTGCTGAAATAATAAGGACACAGTACGCATAACAGGTACAGCCAGAAGAGCGGGTTTAAGACAAAAAAGATAAACATCATAACAATCCATAATAAGACCGCTGATTTTCTTCTCAAAAAGGAATTAACCTGTACAATACGCAGGAAGAATGTATGAATCGGATAGGCTGTTTTCAATAATTCCACGTATTGCTCTCTGTATGCTTCTCCCTCAGGCTCTATTTCGGCAGCAAGACGGCTCAGCTCTCTGGCCTGCTTGTAGTCCCCGCGATTAAAAGCAGTACCAGCCAAGGAATAGAAGACGTGCGGATCATTCTCATTTTTTTCTAAGGCAATGCGTTCGATTTCCCTGGATTCTTTTTTCTTGTTGGCAAGGAGAAGGAAGTCACTGTAAGCTGCAAGGTAAACAGGATCTTCACTCTCATACGCAAGAGCGTTCTCCATCAGCTTAAGTGACTCCTTGACCTTGTTTTTTTGAAAAGCTCTCATGGCTTTTAAATAATAATAATGTGCTGTGTCCGGATACAATCGCAATCCGTCTTCAACCGCAAGATCGAAGGCCTTCATATTACCGGTCTGATAATAAGAACTGACGAGCAGGAAGTTGCCGGTGTAGTCCTCAGGGTCTTTTTTTAATGCTTCTTTTGAAAAGTAAATCGCTGATTCAAAGTCTTCTTTATGAGAATAAACGTGTGCAAGGATTGAATAAGATTGGGCAATTTCAGGGTCTAATGAGATGAGATTCTGAGCTTCTTCAATCGCTTCATCGTATCTTCTCCAGTCTCGGAGCTTTTGAATGCGCTCGATATGAAGATGGAAATTTATCATATCCTACCGGATTCCGTGTGTCTTCATATAGTGAAGCACATTCTTGTAATCTTTATTTGTATCGCTGAAAGTAGCGTAATTTTTTGCGGTGGCAAACCATTCAAGGGTTGTGGGACTCCGATCTTTGGCTGATTTCATCAAATCGGTATTGGACATTGGCTGAAGGGATCCCTGTTCAAGAGAACGCTCAATCGCTTTGGATATGGCATCATCGATTACCTGCGTTAAATCAGCCCCTGAGAAATGGGTGGTAACCTTTGCGATTTTAGACAGTTCAAGCTTATCCTGCGGCTTATCTTTTGTTTTGATGGAAAGAATCAGCTCACGTTCTTCTTCAGACGGCGGTGGAATAAACAGCAGCGAATTGAATCTTCCTGGACGGCGCAGGGCAGGATCAAGGTACCAAGGGGTGTTAGTAGCTCCGATAATATACACCTGATCGTTAAAAGACTGCAGGCCGTCAAGCTCAACTAAAAGCTGGTTTACTAGCACACGGTCATGATGCTGGTTCATGCGGTGGCGATTGCCTCCGAGCGCATCCAATTCATCAATAAACAGGACGCATGGTTTTTGCTCACGAGCCTTTTCAAAAATATCATGCAGATTGTGCTCGCTTTGTCCTACATACATAGAGAGAATGGCCTGCAGCTCCAAGTGAATGAAGCTTGCATCAATTTCACCGGCAATCGCTTTAGCAAGGAAAGTCTTTCCGCATCCCGGAGGACCATACAGCAGCAAGCTTCCTCCGCCTGTTTTTCCGTATGCCTGAAAAAACTCAGGAGATTGGATGGGCATAATAAAGTCCATGCGGATCCTCTTTTTGACGTCCTCAAGCCCACCGACATCCTCAAACGTTTCCTTAGGCTGCAGCGTTTCAATTAAACTGTTTTTGTCCTTATCAAACTGAATGACTTTTAAGTTTTTCCGTCTCTTGTCATCTCCAGAGCTCATGAGATCCCTCCTATAAAACATTCCTCTTTGATACTAGCAAAATATGAAAGTTTTTCCAACAGTTAAAAGGGTAGAAGAGGGAATGCTTAAAAAACACAGCAGCCTTTATTTGACATCCCAAATCAGAGCGTGTATATTGTAAGTATAGAAAATATCTCGAATTCAAGATAATATTTGGAGGGATAAACATGCAGCCGCTAAAAGGGATTCATCATGTATCGGCCATCACAGCTAAAGCACCTGAAAACTACGAGTTTTATACAAAAACGTTAGGCTTAAGATTAATAAAGAAAACCGTTAACCAGGATGATGTATCTGTTTATCATCTATTTTATGGGGATGAGAAGGGAAATCCGGGGACGGAGCTTACTTTCTTTGAAATTCCAAATGCAGGACGAGTACATGAAGGGGTTAACAGTATTTCTGCAATATCCCTGCGTGTGCGGAATGACGATGCCATTGGATATTGGAAACAAAGATTTGAAGAATACAATGTGGAACATGGTGATATTGTTCAAGCGGGAAACCGCCAGACTTTGTCATTCAGGGACTTTGAAGGACAGCGTCTGATCTTGGTTTCTGATGAAAGGAATGCTGGAGTTGCTGGAGGAGAGCCTTGGGATAAAAGTCCGGTTCCAGCCGAATTCGCCATCATTGGTCTTGGACCTGTTAAGTTAACAGTTGCAGTGCCTGAGAGAACCATTGAAATTCTAACGGATATTCTCGGATTTAGAGCGAAGGGGAGTTATCCATCTGACGTGCCCGGACAGCCCGATATTTTAGTGTTTGAAACAGGCGATGGCGGGTCAGGAGCAGAGGTTCACATTGAAGAGCGCCTCGACCTTCCTCAGGAACGTCTTGGCCGCGGCGGCGTCCATCACGTTGCATTCCGTGTGGATAATGAAGAAGAAATGCATAAATGGATTGAAAAACTCAAATCTGAGAGAATTCCAAGCTCAGGATTTGTAGACCGCTTTTACTTCCGTTCTCTATACTTCAGAGAACCGAATGGCATTCTGTTCGAGCTTGCAACAGACGGACCTGGATTTGATACAGATGAAGAACTGAATCATCTAGGCGAATCACTTGCCCTTCCGCCGTTCCTTGAAAATCGCCGTGCGGAAATTGAAGCTAAATTGAAGCCTTTGAATACGAAGTTGAACTAAAAAAAAGCTGATCCGGTGACGGATCAGCTTTTTGTCTTTATTTTGAGCCTGAAAGAAAAAATATCGGCCTAAATTTGAGTCTTATCGGTATAACTTGACTGTCTATCAGTGAAACCTCGGTTTGTATCAGTGGAATCCGTCCGACTATCAGTAACCACTCTATATTTATGTTAAGCCAATCCGTCCTTTCATCTGAAATTCACCAGCGTCAAGCGGTTCAAGACTGAAACTGCGCCTCATAAAGCCTGCGGTACCCTTTCCCTTCTGCCATCAGTTCATCATGTGAACCCTGTTCAGCAATGCCTTCTTTATTGACCACAATGATTCTGTCAGCGTTTTTGATCGTTGCGAGCCTGTGGGCAATGACAAGGGTTGTCCTGCCTGCAGACAGCTTGGCCAGAGATTCCTGAATGGCTTTTTCCGTCTCGGTATCAAGGGCAGAGGTAGCTTCATCAAGGATAAGGATCGGCGGATTCTTAAGGAACATTCTTGCAATGGACAAGCGCTGTTTTTGCCCGCCTGATAATTTGACGCCCCGCTCTCCAATGACCGTATCAAGTCCCTTCGGAAGAGAATAGATCAGCTCTTCTAACTGTGCATGCTTCGCTGCCTGCCAAATGTCTTGCTCTGTTGCATCAAGCTTGCCGTAAGCAATGTTTTCTCTCATCGTTCCGGAAAAAAGGAACACATCCTGCTGGACAATGCCGATTTGCCTGCGCAGAGAGCGCAGCGTTAAGTCGCGGATATCCGTGCCATCGATCGTAATCCGGCCATCGCTTACTTCATAAAAGCGGGGCAGAAGACTGCATAATGTTGTTTTCCCGGCGCCGGATGGACCTACGAATGCAATCGTCTCGCCTGCATGGATGGTTAAATTAATTTCATTTAATACTTTGTCCTCATTCTGATAGCCAAAGGATACACCTTCATAGCGGATATCACCTGTTAACGATCCAGCGTCAGCTGCATCCGGTTTATCTTCGATATCAGGCTCAATATCAATCAGTTCAATATAACGCCTAAAGCCTGCAATTCCTTTCGGATAGCTTTCGATGATAGCGTTGATTTTTTCAATCGGACGGAAAAGAACATTCGTTAACAGGACAAAACCGATGAATTCACCGTAGGAAAGCTCATTTTGAATCACGAACCATGTGCCGCACACTAAGACGAAAAGAGTGACAAGCCGCATCAGGAAATAGCTGATTGATAAATTCATAGCCATAATTTTATAAGCAAGCAATTTTGACAAGCGGAAGCGCAGGTTGTTTTCCTGAAACTGAGCTTTCTCGAATCTTTCATTCCCGAAAGCCTGCACAACACGGATTCCGCTGACGTTGTTTTCAACACGCGCGCTGAAATCAGCAACGTCTGTATAGAGCTGATGAATCGCGCCTGTCATTTTATTATTAAAATAAACGGCAAGGAAAAGCAGGAATGGAATCACCAAAAACGTAAGCAAAGCAAGTTTTACGTTAATGACCATCATCACAGAAAAGGCGCCTATTAACGTCATCACTGCAATAAATAAATCCTCTGGGCCATGATGGGCAAGTTCTCCGATTTCCATTAAATCATTTGTAAGGCGTGAAATTAAATGACCGGTTTTCGTATTATCAAAAAAGCGGAAGGAAAGCTTTTGAATATGCTCAAACAGCTTTTTGCGCATATCGGTCTCAATGTTGATCCCAAGCATATGCCCCCAGTAGGTGACGACGTATTGAAGGACTGTGTTTAATATGTACAGCAGCAGCAATCCTGCGCAAGCCCAGATAATCAGGTTCCAGTCTCCGCTTGGAAGGAGACGGTCAATAAAGGCATTAACGACAAGCGGGAAGCTGAGCTCGAGAAGTCCGGCGATCACCGCGCATGAAAAATCAATCAAAAATAACCCCTTATAAGGGTGGTAATAGGCGAAAAAACGCTTCAGCATGCGACCACTCTTTCCTTTTCCATTTTCTATGATAAGTATAGCGACTGTCACCCTGTAAAAACAACGAAATTTTTATCTTATGGCACCTAGTCTTAATTAAACGTTTGTTTAATAAATATAAAAAGGGTTTAAGCGGTTGTTTGCAGGGTATTTAATGAGGTATGAATGCTTTCTCACAATCTCTCAAGGAGTGAAAAGATGATAACAAAACCTAAGTTCCTTTTAGAAAAAGAAGATATGACAAACCCTGAAATTGTCCCTGAATGGGTCATTCGGGAATATAAAAATTTTCATAATGTCGTAACAGATAAAACCTTTCCATGTTATTTCGGGATGGCAGCCGAAAAAAAGGGAGAGCTCAGATATGCATACGTTTCAAAGGAAGACTGGTCAAATCTGCCTGAAGCGCTGATTGCATTCAAGCAATTATTTGATGATGCGAAAAGACTGATCCGCCACGGATTATTTGTTTTCATAGAACCGGAGGAAGACGAAAAATCAATTCCTTATTACCGTGAGTACTTCTGGAATGTTCTTCAATATCTCCATGATAATGACAAAGAACCATGGCCGGAAGATTATCCACACGATCCGGATCATCATCTTTGGGCTTTTTCTTTCGCCAATGAGCCGTACTTTGTTTTTGGAAACGCTCCAGCCTATAAACAGCGGAAAACGAGAGATTTAGGAAACAGCTTAGTGCTTGGTTTTCAGCCTCGCCGCATTTTTGAAGGGCTAGAAGGAACCTCAGAAGGCGGCAGCATGTCCCGCGAAAAAGTGAGAGAGCGCGTAGAGAAGTGGGATCAGCTTCCGAAGCATCCTAACATCAGCCATTACGGAGACCCTGACCACAGGGAGTGGAAGCAATATTTTATCGGGGATGACATCGAGCCGATCGAGGGGAAATGTCCATTCAGGTCACGGAAACATGAATAAATAAAAGACAGCTGCTTGTTGATCAAGCAGCTTTTTTAAGAGATAAGAAAGTATAAAATTTTGCGCTTCGATGGCGAGCGGAATCTCTCAGGCTCCTCGTCCAGAACGGATCCGCAAGTATTGGCAAAAAGCGCCTTTTCTGTCGGATCCTTATCTGACATGCCTGCGCTAAACGGGCGCTTGCGCTTTTCTTATATGCACCTATTTATAATTCTTAATATCTTTTAAAAGCACCCAGCAGACAAGCCCGATTACAAATAGCGAAAGACCGCAAATAAACAGGACCCGTCCTCCGCCAAACTCATCTGTGAAAAAGGAAGCAACAGCTAATCCTGCCGGCGGCAGAACACTTGTGAATGCCCCGATCATACCAAATACTCTGCCCTGAAGCTCACTTGAGACTTCTAATCTAAGAATGACATTTACGAGCAGTGTACAAAAAGAAAACATAAAGCCAACCAATAGAATAAGCGGGATGCTCCATGCAGCGGAGTTTATCCCTCCAAGCAGCATGTAAAGCGGTCCAAGTCCAATCATGCTAGAGATAATGAGGACACCGCGGTGCACCAGTTTTTTTCCTAAAAACATAATGAGTCCTGCACCTGCCATGTATCCAAGCGGGATGCTCGCTTCAATCAGTCCAAACTCGATCGGGCTTGCTTTCCATTCTTTGATTGCCATGACCTGAATAATCATAAGAGTGGTTGTGAAAAACAAGATAAGAGTAGGAGAGAGGATTGTAATGGCTCTTGCAAACGGCTCTTTCCATATATAAGTGAAACCAGTTATAAAATCCTGCTTGAATGTAGTTTTTGCTGCAAACGATGCCCGATGTTCAGGAAAATCCTTTACGATGACGACAAGAATGACTGATAAAAGAAACATAAAAGCATCAATTAAAATAGCGGTGACCCCGCCAAAAGCAGCCACAATGACTCCGCCTGCTGCAAACCCGAGAGTTCTTGCAATATTGTCTGCAAGACTCATGGCTCCTGTAGCGGTTTGGATGTTTTCCTTCCCGACTACATCGATGAGAGAAGCGTTAAATGCTGGAGCTTTAAATAACCCCGATAACGCAGTTAAAGCGGTTAAAAGAATGATGACCCAAAAAGGAGTCTGCACAGAAATCGCAGCGGCAAGCCCTACTACGAGCACGCACCGGATCATGTCAGCGATCCACATCATTTTTTTTCGGTTCATCCGGTCAGCTGCCGTCCCTGCAATGGAGGCAAAACATGTGCTGACGAGGAGATGAGTAATTAAAATCGCTGACATCAATGTCGCACTGTCATACGTCTTCAGCACCCAAATATTCAAGGCAATCGTGTGAAAGGTGCCTCCAAAAATCGAGAGAGTGTATGCTGCAAAAAGAGATAAAAATGTACGGTTGCGCCACAAGCTTAACGGCTTACCAACTATTGATTCTAATTGAACGGACTGGGGACTTTCCATGGCAGTCAACCCCTTTACTTAATCGTTTAAGTGTTAATGAAGATATAAAATTCAGAGGGATATAGAACAGCAACTTAAACGTTTAAGTTAAGTTTACGTTCAACCTGCAATCCTGTCAATACAGCAAATTTCTTTCAGGTAGAGTTTAACAAGCTGTGTTTGGTGATAAAGATAAGAACAAGACGAATCCGTAAGAGGTGTCAGACATGTTTTCAGCATTCACAAAAAATTTCAGCAAGCCAAAAGGTTTTTTTGGAATCATTGCCGGCAAAATCATGGCACTTGAAAATCAAACGATCAATAAATGGACGATTTCAAAATTACGCATTAAGCCAGGTGATCATATTTTAGAAATTGGATTTGGCCCTGGTTACAGTATGGGCTACATGCTTAAGAACTACCGCAGAATTAAAATTGATGGCGTGGATGTATCAGAAACAATGAAAGAACAGGCTGAGAAGCATTTTGCATCTGACATTGAAGAAGGGAGAGTAAAGCTCATGAAAGCTGACGCAGAGAAGGTTGATTTACCGCATCGGACCTATGACCGAATCCTTTCCGTAAATAACTACACCATTTGGAATGATCCCCGCGCAGGACTAGAAAACATCACAAGATCTTTAAAGCCGGGCGGAGTAATCGCCATCACAATGCAGCCAAGGGAAGAGGATGCAAGTGCAGAAAAGACAAGAATGTTCGGCCGCCAAATCCACGATGACATGCTTGCATGCGGGTATGAAAATATAAAAGTCTCGTATAAAAAAGTTCGTCCTGAGCTTACGGTTTGTGTAACTGCCAGAAAAAAGACGACTCAGGTTTAAGATAAATTTAAGATAAGAGATTCGTCCATCCTTGTCATAATGAAAAAAGGAAAAAAAAGGATGGTGATTGTGTGATAAACCGTAATAATATCGGTATAATTCTCTTTTTGACTGCTTGTGTCATAGCGTTATGCTATGTATTTATCTTTAAAGATACATCCTATGGAATCTACATCAGAAGGTTTGCCAGTATCCTCGGGTTGGCAGGCTGTCTGCTCATACCGGGATCGATAAACAAAGGAGTGGAAAAAAGTGAACGTTAAAACATTCATGTTCAAGGACGACGGCAGCATCCCAAATAACCCGAATCTGCCTCTTCTCATTTACGAAGGAGCCTTTCCTTCAACAGAACAGTTCGAGTCAACGATTCTTGAGCACGGCTGGTCGGGAACTTGGGTAGACGGTGTATATGACTACCATCATTATCACAGCACCTCCCATGAAGTATTAGGGGTAGTCAGCGGCACAGCAGAAATCCTTTTCGGCGGCGAAAATGGGACGGCCGTTGCGGTTAAACAAGGAGATGTCGCAGTTATTCCGGCTGGCGTTGGACATAAATGCATCGGAAAAAGCTCAGATTTTCAAGTGATGGGAGCCTATCCAGACGATCAGGAAATGGATATGTGCACCGGAAAGAAAGAAGAGCGGCCGCAGGCATTAAATCGAATTCAAAACGTACCGCTGCCTGAACACGATCCTTTATTAGGCAAAGGCGGACCAATGTTTGATTATTGGAAGTGAAAGCAGGCTGGTTTGTCCTGCTTTCACTTCCATATTAATTGACATCTAATCCTATCATCGTGTAATATATGTTTATAAGATTAAACATATAAACACTTTAAGAGGTGGATGAAATAAATGACTGCTCAAGAACAAATACAAGCTCTTCTCTTCAATCAAAGAGCCTACTTTTTAAGTGGAAACACTAGAAGTGTGCAAGGAAGATATGATCAGCTCGGCAAGCTTCGTCTAGCTATAAAGAAAAAGGAACGTGCGATCATGGATGCATTGAACAAGGATTTAAACAAATCCGAGTTTGAAGCCTATTCAACCGAGATCGGCATACTTCTCGAGGAGATTTCTTTCTCACAAAAGAATCTTAAAAAATGGGCTGCTCCTAAAAAGGTGAAAACAGCCATGACCCACATCGGTACAACTGGGAAAATTGTTCCGGAGCCTTTTGGAACAGCGCTTATTATTGCACCTTGGAATTATCCATTTCAGCTCGCAATATCTCCGCTTGTCGGCGCGATTGCCGCAGGAAACACAGCGGTTCTGAAACCATCTGAATTTGCACCGAATGTATCAAGTCTTCTGAAAGACCTTGTAGAAGAAATCTTTCCTTCAGAACTTGTCGCAGTGGTTGAAGGCGGTATTGAAACAAATCAACTGCTGCTAGACCAGAAATTCGATACGATTTTCTTTACAGGAAGTGTGCCCGTCGGAAAAATCGTGATGGAGGCAGCATCCAAGCACCTTACACCCGTCACATTGGAGCTTGGCGGAAAAAGCCCGTGTATTGTCCACAAAGATGCTGATTTGAAGCTCTCTGCAAAAAGAATTGCCTTCGGAAAGTTTACTAATGCGGGTCAAACCTGCATAGCACCAGACTATCTGCTTGTTCACAGTGACGTAAAGAAAGAATTTCTATCGCTGCTTCAAGCTGAAATCACGGAAATGTTCAGTGAGAACCCGCTTTTGAATGAAAATTACAGCAGAATGATCAGTGAGAAGCACTTTGAACGTTTAACGGAATTTTTCTCAGACGGAAAAGCTATTTTAGGCGGAACAGCCGATCGTAATTCTTTGAAAATTGCTCCAACGATTTTAGATGAGGTAAAGGCGGATGCAGCTGTTATGCAGGAAGAGATCTTCGGTCCGATTTTACCGGTTATGGAATATGCCGATTTAGATGAGGCCATTACCTTTATTCAAGCTCGCCCTAAACCACTTGCTCTCTACCTGTTTACTGCAAGTAAACAGACGGAACAGCAGATCATTGGACAGGTTTCCTTTGGCGGAGGATGTATAAACGATACGCTCATGCACATTGCAACCCCGCATCTTCCATTTGGGGGAGTAGGGGAAAGCGGTATGGGCAATTATCACGGCAAGTACAGCTTTGAAGCCTTTTCTCATTACAAAAGTGTTCTCCACCAAACAACAAAATTTGATTTCAGCTTCAGATATCCTAACGCAAAAAACGGACTGAAATTGATAAGAAGATTGCTTAAATAAAAGAAAGCAGCGGACTGCACAAGGTTCGCTGCTTTTTCAGCGAAGAAAAAAGTGATTACTCACTTTACAAAAGAATATACATAGCTTAAGGTATAAATGAGTGATTACTCACTTTTATTTAGGAGGTTTTCATATGAGTGAAAAGAGCATCGTACTCCAATCAGTTTCAAAATCATTCGGTAAAAAAGAAGTGATAAAAAATGTTTCATTTTCAGTAGGAAAAGGGGAAATCTTTGGCCTGCTGGGACCTTCAGGGTCAGGAAAAACAACGTTAATTAAAATGATAGTTGGCATTGATGAAGCAAGCACCGGGGAAGCAAGCGTGTTAGGGGTGAAAATGCCGGACTTAAAATCTCTGAAAACGATCGGATTCATGGCACAGTCAGATGCTCTTTACGGAGAGCTTACCGGAAAAGAAAATATAGCTTTTTTCGCCGCTCTCAGCGGTCTAAAAGGAAAGAAGAAAAAAGAGAGAATTCAGTATGTGATGGATCTTGTTAACCTTTCTGAGCATGCGGCGAAACGGACAGGAGACTATTCAGGGGGAATGAAGCGCCGTCTGTCACTTGCGATTGCCATGCTTCATCAACCGCAGATCCTTGTTCTCGATGAGCCGACGGTGGGGATTGATCCAATCCTGCGCCAGTCGATTTGGGAGGAGCTTGAAAACATCAGGCGTACAGGAACGACGATTGTTGTGACAACGCATGTAATGGATGAGGCTGAAAAATGTGACAGGATTGGCTTCATTCGGGAAGGAATCCTTATCGCTTCAGGAACTCCTGAACAATTGAAATCAGACTCTAAGTCAAACACCATTGAAGAGGCCTTTTTAGCTTATGGAGGTGCAAAAGAATGAGAGTGCTTGCGATTGTGATACGGATCATTCAGCAATTTGTCCGGGATAAGCGAACGCTGGCGCTGATGCTTATTGCCCCGCTGTTTATCCTTACTTTAATGAACTTTATTTTTGACAGTGAGGCCTATTCACCTAAAATTGGCGTCCATGGAGCCCCGGAGCAATTGATGACTATTCTAGAGGAGAATGATAGCAAAGTCATAGAATACGATGAAAATGCACCTGGAAAATGGGTGAAAGCAGACAGTCTGGATGCTTTTGTTTCTTTTGATAAAGGGGAAACAGAGATTACATTAGAAGGCTCTGATCCGAGTGTAAGCCGGGCGGTGCTTGGTCTTATGCAAAAAGGTGTAAAACCGGATCAGCAAGCAGAGCCAGCTGTGACCTACCTGCACGGATCAAGTGATATGACATCCTTTGATAACATCGGTCCAATTCTTATCGGCGTATTTATCTTTTTCTTTGTTTTCCTGATTGCAGGTGTTTCTTTTCTGCGTGAAAGAACAAGCGGAACATTGGACCGGATTATGGCGACACCGCTTAAACGCTTTGAACTGGTTCTTGGGTATGTGATCGGATTTGGTATTTTTACTACATTTCAGGCCATTTTGATATCGGCATTTTCCATAAGTGTGCTGGACATGATGATGGAAGGACCTTATTTCTATGTTCTTCTTATTACGTTTCTGCTTGCAATGACCTCTTTGACACTAGGCACCTTGCTGTCTACATTTGCAAATAACGAGCTGCAGATGTTTCAATTCATACCGCTTGTTATTGTGCCGCAAATTTTCTTTTCAGGTCTTTTTAAATTGGAAACGATGGCGGATTGGCTGCAGTCCATCAGTTATGCCATGCCGCTTAAATACGGTGCGGATGCTCTGCAGGGGATTATGATTAAAGGATATGGATGGGGCGATATTGCACAGGATGTCTATATTCTGCTTGGATTTTCCCTCGCTTTCCTGATTCTTAATATCTTCGCGCTGAAAAAGGTGAGGAGGCTGTAATGCCGGTGTTCTCTTTTTCATTTAGGCTGTTTTCGCATAGGTTGTTGTTTTCGATTATAAATCTTGCCCGTTATTTTCCGCTGCAATCCACTAAATGTTTTAACATTTAGTCAAAAAACAACATGGTTTACGAATAGAGCCTTCATTTATAATAAGGACTATAGATAAATGAGGAGTTTTAAAAAATGAGCAATCAATTTTCCATTGAAGAGCTGCTTAAGCTTACAGATGAAGATGTCAAGATGAGTGAAAAACAAAAAAAGGTAGTGGAAGCTGCCATTGAAATATTTGCAGACAAAGGGTTTGCAGCGGCATCTACCAGTGAAATTGCTAAAAAAGCGGGAGTCGCAGAGGGTACGATTTTCCGTCATTATCAAACGAAAAAAGACCTGCTGTTTTCGATTGTCATGCCGACCATAACAAAATTCATTGCCCCGTTTTTAGTGAGGAATTTTCTTCAGGATGTGACAAACCAGAATCATCAGGACCTTGAACAAATGCTGAGATTCATTCTTGAAAACCGCTATGAGTTTATCAAGAAAAATCATCCTGTGATCAAGATTTTACTTCAGGAAGTTTTTTTTCATGAAGAGTTCAGGGGGGAGCTCCGCAAGGTCGTTCTGGAACATGCAGTTGAGAAGCTGAAGCAGCTGATCAAGCACTTCCAGGAAAAAGGCGAGATGGTTGAAATGCCTCCTGAAACGGTTCTTCGAATGATTATCACCACCATTATGGGGTTCCTGATTGGAAGGTTCATCATCCTGCCGGATCTGGACTGGGATGATGAAGCGGAAAAAGAATATACGATTCAGTTTCTTTTGCATGGATTGATGAAAGAGTAGAAAACAGTGACCTTGATTGTGGGCACTGTTTTTAGCTCTTAGAATGGTTTTACCTAAAAAGGGCAATTTCTTGTTTTCAGGGTATCAAAGAGCGTCTATGAGTACATAAAATGGTCCAGATCCCGATTTAAGGGAATCAAATAGAAGTACGAGTACTCCGCGTCGTCCAAATCCAGCTTTGAAGGACATTAAAGCAAATCACAGACCATCAATACCCAGTTACATGACTCAGGTTCCATACAAAAAACAGTGCCCATAAGGACACTGTTTTTTGCATTTAAGCTGCATTTCGTTTAAATCTAGGAAACTGGATCAAAATCGCCGCAATTCCGCAGAGAGCAATCAGAATCGGATAGAACGAATACGGGAGGATGCTTGTCGGTGAGACAGAAGCGAATTCTGCTGCGGCAAGCATTTGTGCGCCGTATGGAATCAATCCCTGAATGCTGCACGAGAAGATGTCCAGGAGACTTGCTGATTTTCGTTTATCAATTTCATACTTATCAGCCATATCTTTCGCAAGTGGGCCAGTTGCAATAATGGAAATCGTATTGTTCGCTGTTGCAAGATTTGTTGAACTTACAAGGCCTGCAATGGCAAATTCTGCGCCTTTTTTAGATGAAATACGCTTTGTCATTGATTCTAAAATAAAGTG
The DNA here is from genome assembly GCF_009674765.1 of Metabacillus idriensis. Lineage (GTDB taxonomy): Bacteria > Bacillota > Bacilli > Bacillales > Bacillaceae > Bacillus_P > Bacillus_P idriensis. The sequence continues at coordinate 56,928 of NZ_WKKF01000013.1, forward strand.
GATGCCGCCATTTCTCTTGATCAGCTCAACCATGCCGCCAATTAAAAGCGAGAGAATGACGAGCTCAGCCATGCCCATGATGCCATCTGTTATTTTTTGCAGGAAGGCTGTCAATGTATAGGTGCCGTCCATCATGCCAATGACTCCGCCAATCACAATGCCGCCAGTTAAAACCACGATCACGTTCATTCCAAGCAGTGCAGCTGTAAGAACACCGATATAAGGAAGCATTTTAATCCAGTTGAATTCACCAGGTGAAACAGGTGATTGTCCGCCGAGTGTCATCACGATTAAGACAACGCATGTGATGATGGCTGCAGGCAAAACAATAAAGAAGTTTGCTTTGAACTTGTCTTTCATTTCCGTTTGCTGTGTGCGGACAGCAGCGATTGTCGTATCAGAAATAAAGGATAAGTTATCTCCGAACATCGCTCCTCCAATGACAGCTGCCATAGCAAGAGCAACCGATACATCAGCCTGTGCACTGATTCCTACTCCGATAGGAGCAAGAGCTGCAATCGTACCTGTTGACGTTCCCATCGCCAGGGAAATGAAAGCCCCAATGATAAATAACCCAACAATCAAAAAGCTTTGCGGCAAAAAGGTAAGAGCAAGATTAACAGTTGATTCAACTGCACCCATTCCTTTGGCCACTTCTGAGAAAGCCCCAGCCAATATAAAAATAAACACCATGATCATTAAATCAGGATGACCTGCCCCTTTAGCAAAGCTCTCCACTTTTGAAGCGAATGTTTCTTTCCGATTCATCATAAGTGCAACGCCTGCTGCAATGATGATTGCTACTAGAATGGGCATTTTATAGAAGTCTCCGGTGATGATGCCGGAACCTACAAACAGACCGATAAATATGAGCAAGGGCAGAAGCGCCCAGCCTTTTCCTTTCGTTTCCATGTGAACCACCTTTCATTTCGTAAGCTCTTTTAGCCTGCATAAAAAAAGATCTCTTCTAAAATAAGAAGAGACCTTATATCCGGAATGGAAATAAGCTCTTCTCATTTTTCAAGCACAGGGCTTGCTGGAATTGGCACAGCACTCGGAATTCCGAGTCCGCTGCCGAGGCATCACAGGGCCAGTCCCTCTGCCTCTCTTAATAAGAAGATATATGTGTGTTTTTAAAAAAGTCCTTTCCTACATTAAGGGGTTATTGTGTAAAAGTCAAATGGTAGATTTAACAAATATTTTTTTCGAAATTGTTTGAATTTACCGTCATCAGTGGAATAAAATAAACTATATAGTCGGTTTTTAAGGAAGGCGGTGTAAAAGTGGCTCCAATCGTTTCAAATGAATATAAGGAGAAAAAGAAGCGCCATATCCTGGAAAGTGCCCTTAAGGCATTTGGCGAAAAAGGATTTCAGCTTGCAACAATAGACGATATTGTTGCTGAATCCGGTTTAAGCAAAGGGGCAATTTACAACTACTTTAAAAGTAAGGAGGAGATTTATCTTCAGCTGATGCAAAAGAGGACAGAAGAGAATATCGCGAAGCTGAAAAACACCTTTCAAGAAAGCAGAAATTCAAAAGAAAAACTTCACCAGTTTTTCAATAACTACGCGGAAATTGAGCTATCTCAAAAGTGGCAGAGAATGATCGGTGTACACCTTGAATTCTGGATTCACTCAGGCAGGGACGAAGAGCTGAAGCAAGTCATGACAGACCGTTATGACAATGTCTATCAAGCTCTGCTCATTGAGATTATTGAAGAAGGCATCAGGCAGAATGAATTCAAAAAAGAGACTGACCCTTCACTGGTATCTTCCATGGTGTGGGGAACCATAGATGGCATTTGCCTTCACTATTCAGTAATAGGCGGGAGTTACCCTTATCAAAAACAAATTCGTTCTTTAGAAGAAATGGTCTTCATGTATATAGAAAAAGGGGGATCTTCATGAGTTTTTTACAAGGAGAAAATGTATATTTACGTCCTTTTAAAAAAGAAGACTTTGACATGATCTTTCATAATGTGCAGGACAAAGAGATTAGACGACTTACAGGGACACAAACGTTTTTTACAATGGGAAAAATAGAAAAGGCATATGAAAGCTTTGCACTCGATAAAACACGAATGGATCTTGTGATTGCAATGAAGGAAACAGACGAGGCAATTGGAGATCTTGCATTACTTGATATTGATCTTTTAAACCGGAATGCAAGTATCAGGATCGCCTTAAATGAAGAGAAGCATCGCGGGCGGGGCTTTGGCACAGAAGCGCTGAGATTAATCCTCCAGCATGGCTTTCATAACTTGGGGTTATACCGGGTTGGACTGAATGTTTATCACTACAATGAGAGAGCAAAACGCTCTTATGAGAAACTGGGATTTAAGCAGGAAGGCGTTATCCGGGGAGAACTTTTTTATGATGGTGATTTTCACGACAACATCTTAATGGGCGTTTTAGCTGATGAATTTTGGGAAGCTGATAAGAAAAGGGGTACGTTATGATCACCATTAAAAGATTGTCTCAATGTACGCTTGAAGAAGCTTTAACCGCATGGAATAAAGGTTTTGAGGGATATTATTTTGATATGACGCTGTCTCTTGAGAATTTTTTTAATCGAATGGTGCTTGAAAACCTTTCGCCGGCATTATCTGTAGTTGCATTTCACGGCTCGAAGCCGGTTGGGCTTGTTTTGAATGGAATCAGAACCATTGATGGCAAAAAAATTGCATGGAACGGCGGAACCGGTGTTGCTCCTGAATACCGAAGTAAAGGGGTCGGGGTCAAGCTGATGGAAGAGGTATTATCCCTTTATGAAAAAGAAAATGTAGACACTGCTACTCTTGAAGCCGTTTCTCATAATGATCGTGCGATTAAGCTTTATGAAAAAATGGGCTATAAGGTAGTAGACAGGATTGCACACCTCGGACATTCAGCTCCGCTTAAGCTCGAAGAACCAAAAGGCGATTTCCGTGTTCAGGTTAAAAAGACGCGGGACGTACAAAATATCCCTTTTTATAACAAGCTGACGCCATGGCAGGTGCAGTGGCAAAACATCAGGGATGGTGAATCCATTCTTGCTGTAGACGAAAAGGGGGAAACCATCGGATTCGCTCTGTCAAAACGGAAATATGAGGATGACGGAACGCTATCTGGCATCCTTTTATTTCAATGTGAGGCACACCCTGAACATCAGGAGAAAGAAGCCCTTGTGCGCTCGCTGCTGCATGAAGCATTGGCATTCTCTAACACGGAAGAGATTCAAAGAACGGCTGTCAATCTATCTAAATCCAATCAGCTGGTCCTTGAAATCTTAGAAAAAGAGGGGTTCATTGAAAAAGCAGAACAGGTGTTTATGATCAAAGAGATGTCTGCATAGAATCCATTCAATTACAAACCCTATGAAAAAGAAAGAAGGGATTGTAAAAATGAAGAGATGGCTGAACATCTTGCTGATTTTCTGTTTGGCAGGAAGCAGTTTAACCGCGTTTTCTGTTCAAGCTCAAGCAGAAACCAAAGTGCTTTCCTATGAAGAGTACGGAAGAGTTGCGATGCGCAAGACTATGGAAAAATACCCTGATGCTCAAATCACAGACTATCTTCATGTAGGAAAAAAGAGAAAAACAACAACTTCGATTGAAACGTTCAAGCTTACACTGAAGGAAAAGGATAAAACGTTTCAAGTATTTGTTTTTGTTGAATATAATGAGAAAACCAAAAAAGTGGTTAAGGTTACATTTGAAAAGGCAGGTTAAAATTAGGCGGTCCCTCTAGGGGATTGCCTTTTTTATTTGGAATAAGTCCATTTTCAGGGTTTATATTGACAATGTTTTACAATATGATATATAGTTAATTACATAAGTAACTAACCAATTAACAAATGAACCGAAAGAGGGGTCATATGAATCCATTTTTAGATACCGACAGACCGATTTTTCAGCAAATAGCGGAGCAGATAGAAGATGACATCATAAACGGCATGGTTCAGGAAGGAGAGAGAATTCCATCGACAAATGAGTTCGCGGCACATTATCAAATTAATCCGGCAACAGCAGCAAAGGGGATCAATCAGTTAGTGGAGAAAGGCATTCTTTTTAAGAAGAGAGGGATTGGGATGTTCGTAGCTGAAGGGGCAAAGGGGATATTAACCCTCAAACGGAAAGAGCAATTTTACGAAACCTTTATTTTGCCTCTGAAGAAGGAAGCGGCAAAACTGAATATCAGTGTGAACGATCTAAAAGAAATGCTTGAAAAAGGGAGCGGTCATAATGAAGGTTAATATGAATGAATTAACGAAGGTTTATGGCAAGAAAAGCGCGCTTGACGGCATTACACTGGAACTTGAAGAAAATAAGATTTACGGGCTGCTGGGCCGGAATGGAGCGGGTAAAACGACATTGATGCAAATTCTTGCGGGTCAGATCCTGCCAACGGGTGGTTCGGTGTTAATAAATGACCAAAAACCTTTTGAAAATCAAGAGATAACAGAGTCGATCTGTTTGATCAATGAAAGCGAAAATTTTAAAAAAGGATTGAAGATAAAAGATGTCCTAAAAATCGCACGCTGCTTTTACCCGAATTGGAGCCGGGAAACAGCTGAAAAACTGCTCGAGGATTTTTATCTTCATGGAAATATGAAAGTCAAAACATTATCAAAGGGAATGGAATCTGCACTGGGAATATCGGTTGGTCTTGCAAGCCGGGCGCCAATTACGATATTTGATGAGCCATATATTGGTCTCGATGCTGCAGCCAGAAGCAGATTTTACGATTTACTATTGGAAGAGTACGAAGAATATCCGCGTACGTTTATTTTATCTACTCATCTAATAGATGAAGTCAGCCGGCTGCTGGAAGAAGTGCTCATTGTATCTGAAGGCAGGCTTTTGATGCAGAAAAATGCAGATGAACTTAGAGAGGAATCGTTTTTGGTCAATGGATCTTCAGCAGCAGTTGCTGAATTTGTAAAAAACAAAAACGTCATTTACCGCAAATCATTTGGAAGTATGGAACAGGCCGTCCTGTATGGAGAAAACCGCATAGAGGCTAAAAAGGCAGGATTACAGGTCGAACATGTGCCGGTTCAGGATTTAATGGTTTATTTAACAGCAAAACCGAAAGGCGGGGTTTCTGCATGATAAGACAATGTCGCGGCATTTTATTGTTTGAAGTATTGGATATTCGAAATTCTCTTACGATCTTCTGGACCATTTTGATCAGCTGCATGGCTTTATCCTTTGGCATTCAGTTTACAACTGGAGGAAACCTGACAGTCTCAAGCTCCGCCGCGGTCTATATTTTCAGCGCAATCGCCGGATTTATGACTGTAAAAGAAACATATCCGTTCAGCATCAAAAGAGGAGCTACAAGAAAAAATTACTATGTGGCCACGAGTCTCTTTCTCCTCATGCTCGCTATGTTTATGGCGGCTGCTCACACTCTATTAATCATGGTGATTGAAGGAATGGGTTCCATGATGGTGAATGGAAATTTCAAGATTTATTACATGGCAAAATTTCTAGGGCATGAAAATCTGTATCTTGTCAATTTCTTTATTGATGGGGCTCTCAGCTTCTTCTTATTATCAGGCTTCTTTCTTCTTGGCAGTTTGTTTTACCGGTTTGGTTTATTAGGAGGGTATGCAGCGATCGGATTGGGTGCTGTCCTTTTGTTCATTCCTGCTGTCCGCAATGAATTTATCAAAACTGGTTTTGAGTTTTTAGGCGATCAGGCCCTCCAGCATTTTGGCTATTTGATTGGAATCGGCGCGGTCTTTCTGGCAATAGGCTGGTTTGTTCTGATAAAAGCCGCCGCAAAGACAGTTTCCACGCGATAATGGACTTTAAAAGCAGGCTGAATTTGGCTTGCTTTTTTATTTTGGGATATAACTTGATTTGCTTTTAATAGATTATAATGAGAGGAACAAGCATATATATTAAAAGGAGAAACGAAAAGGTGAACAAGAAAAAATGGATTTTGCTCAGTGTTTTAATTGTGGTGGTCATAATCCTTTTGCCGCTAAGCCTATCTCTTCTATTTGCATTAGTTACTGCTCTTATATTGGAAGGGGCTGTGCAGAGGCTGCAAAACCATTTGAAGTTTGGACGGGGTCTTGCCGTTTTTACCGCATTTACAGCCTATGCTGCAATGCTTGTGATGATTGGCTATTTTACAGTTAAAGTTGTCTTTGATCAATTTGTTGCATTTGCATCAAGTCTCCCTGAAATTATTGAAGAGGTTTATGCGAGCATTATACAGCCTACTTTAACGAAATGGGAACAAGTGCAGGAAACCATTCCAAGAGGGGTTGTCCAATCGCTGGAAGAATCGTTTACAGCGGGACTTAAGTCGTTTGAAGAAGGCGTGAATGGATTTTTAAACAGTTTGATCGATTTTATTGCCTTTTTGCCCGGTTTTATGTTTGAAATCCTGATCTATCTCATTGCTTTATATTTATTCAGCCTTGAGCTTCCTCGATTAAAAAGGATGATTGCAGACAGTTTAACAATGAAAACAAAGGAGAAACTCGTTCTTGTTCTGGAAGAATTAAATAAAGCAGGGATTGGTTTTGTCAAAGCCCAGATTTTTTTAAGCGCCCTGACGTTTGTGATGGCGTTTGCGGGGCTATCTATCCTTTCAGTTCCTTACACGGTGGTCTTGTCTCTCCTTATTGTCATTGTGGATATTCTGCCGATCCTCGGAACAGGATCCTTCCTCGTTCCATGGGCGATCTACGCATTTTTTCAAAATGACCAAGCTTTATCGATAGGATTGGTGATTCTCTTTTTAGTCATTACAGTCGTCAGAAGGGTCATTGAACCTAAAATCTTTTCAAGCAGCATGGGCATTACGCCTTTAGCGGCTCTGATCAGCCTGTTCATAGGATTTAAACTCCTTGGATTTATCGGATTATTCGCAGGACCTGCCCTTGTCATTGTTTTTGACACGCTTAGAAAAGCACGTATGATTCGAACGGACTTTAAGTTCTGAACGTGTTTTGATGAGCGATCAGTGCTGTTTTCTTTTTAGAAAATACAAAGCAGAGGAGCAATTATGAAGGAATTCATTTATTCACTTTTAGAGATTCTGGCTGATTTAGGCTATTACGGGATTGCTCTGGGATTAATGATTGAGGTGATTCCGAGTGAAATTGTTCTGGGGTATGGAGGCTATTTAATTTCTCTTGGACAAATTGAATTTGCAGGAGCGGTTGTTGCGGGAGTGATTGGAGGAACGCTTGCTCAAGTTTTCCTTTATTGGATGGGGTATTATGGCGGAAGACCATTTCTTGAAAAGTTCGGGAAGTTTTTATTTATTAATAAACATCATCTGGATCTTTCAGAAGCCTGGTTTGAAAAGTACGGGGCCGGAGTTATTTTTACAGCAAGATTCATTCCGGTTGTGAGACATGCCATCTCCATTCCCGCAGGAATCGGGAAGATGCCGTTATGGAGATTTACTGTTTATACAGTGGCTGCCATGATTCCATGGACGATTTTCTTCTTGTATTTGGGGATTCAGCTTGGCACGAATTGGACAGAGATTAAATATGCTGCTGAACCGTATATTATTCCGATTGTCATTATTATGGCGCTTGCGGGAATCGGCTACTATATTGTAAAGCGCAATGATCCGCGCACAAAGAGGATTTAAGGGTTAAACAAACGTTTGATTAGATCGATAGCAAGAGGAGGCTCAAGCTTTTGGGCCTAAGCAAATCCGGCAAAAAAGTCAAACCCGGACTTATCTGTTAGGCCATAGTTAAACGGGCAATTCCTCATTTCCAATGTATGAGCCACTGAATTAAGGCTATAAATAATAACATCATTCTACTGGGGAGGCGGGTTTTATGTTCAGCAGCTACAGCAGGCTTGCAACGGAAGTTTATGATATCGATAAGCCGGTCGGCCATTCTTTTGGAGACATTGAATATTACAGGGAGCGTCTAAGGGAAGTAAAAGGACGTATTTTAGAGCCGGGAACCGGTTCAGGAAGAATCTATATTCCATTGCTTCAGGATGGACTGAACATAGAAGGGATTGATCAATCGCCGGAAATGCTTGAGTCATGCAAAAAGCGCTGCGAGGAAAGGGGGATTTCTCCTGTCCTCCGTGAAATGGATATGAGTGAGATGAAACTGCAGAGGACTTACGAAGCCATTATCATTCCCGCAGGAACGTTTTTGCTGATTGAAGATAGGAAGAAATCTATACTTGCCCTCAAGAATTTTTATGATCATCTGGCTGCAGGCGGCCGTTTGATTCTTGATCTTTATTTGCAGCCTGATACAGCCTTAAATGAAGTCAAAATAAAAACGTGGGTTACACCTGAGCAGAACGTGATTACAATGGAATCAAAGCGGGTGGAAGTGAATTTCCTTGAGCAGTATTCGGTAAGCTATTTGAAATATGAAAAGTGGCAGGACGGAAAGCTGATTGACACTGAACTGCAGAGATTTGCGATGAGATGGTACGGTGTACGTGAATTTAAACTGGTTTTAGAGCGGCTTGGATTTACAGACATTGTGATTTCAGCTGATTATACATATGGAAAAGCACCGGTTCATGCTGAGCAGACCATTACATTTGAAGCAAGAAAACCAGAAAGCACGTACTCATGAAGAGTATGTGCTTTTTGCTTTTCTTTTTTCTTCAACAAGCGACATCACGTGCTTTGAGAAGCGTTCCAGCTCAATATAAAACGTTTGGCTAATCTGTCAATTCTAAAACTTATCCGAGCTTTTCTTGAAGGAATTCCGTCACTTGCTCTGGAGATTTTGCATTAGCGCTGTGAAGATGTCCAAGCTTTTCTCCGTTTTTGAAGATCAGGATGCTTGGGATGCCCATTACTTGATACGTTTCTGCAAGTTCAGGGAACTCATCTTTATTGATTTCGTACCACTCATATTTAGAATAAGCCTCAATGATTTCATCAATGAACATATTCATTCTCGTACAGTCAGGGCACCAGTCTGCGAAAAATTTGATTAGCACCTCTTGATCTTGGGTAATTAACTCTTGAAACTGTTCTTTAGATGTAATTTGCTTCATGATCATGCCTCCTTGCTATTATTTTAATACATAATTGGGATTTTGCATTCACCAATTGCTTACGGCAGGTCCAAATAAACTTTTAAGCGGACGCAAAAAGGTGTGTCGCTCGAATGTTATAAAGAATTGCATGATGGGCTATAACAATTTGATTTGAAAATGATAATATAGAAGAGATGAACTTTCTTTAGGGGGATATCTACATGAAAATTAAAGTCGGATTATTATACGGCGGCAAGTCAGCAGAGCATCAGGTTTCTTTGCAGACAGCACTTGCTGTTATAAAAGCGTTAGATACAAACAAATTTGATATACATCCAATCTATATTTCAGATAAAGGCGAATGGATCCGGGGAGCAAAATTGCAGGAGCCTGTTGAAAACGTTGCTGCTCTTCAGTTTAAAGACGGAGGCACAGCTGTTTTGCCGGTTGCTTTGAATCAGGATCTCTTTCCTTCAAAGACGGACAATGAGCATGAGCAAATCGATGTCGTGTTCCCGCTTCTGCATGGACCTAACGGTGAAGACGGAACGGTTCAGGGAATGCTTGAACTTCTGAATCTTCCTTATGTAGGGAATGGCGTTCTTGCTTCCGCAGCCGGAATGGATAAAGTGATCATGAAAAACTTGTTTGCACAGGCAGGACTTGAGCAGGCTAAATACGTTTCATTCATTAAGAGCGACTGGAAGAAAGCTCCGGAAAAAGCATACGAGACAGTTGAGCAGGAGCTTGGCTACCCTTGCTTTGTAAAACCTGCAAACCTTGGATCAAGTGTCGGCATCAGCAAATGCAAAGACCGTGAAGCCCTTGTAAAAGCTTTTGATGAAGCATTCAATTATGACCGCAAAATTATTATTGAAGAAGGCATCATCGGCCGTGAAATCGAAATCGGCGTCATTGGAAACGATGAACCAAGCTGCTCTGTAGTCGGAGAGGTTGCACCTAAAAAAGAATTTTACGACTACAACTCGAAATACGTTGATGGCGATACAGATATGATGATCCCGGCACAAGTTACAGAAGAAGAATATGCTCTGATCAAAGATTTAGCGATTAAATCATTTAAGGCTATTGATGGATCAGGTCTTGTGCGTGCAGATTTCTTTTTAACAGAAGACGGAAGAGCATTGATCAATGAAGTAAACACAATGCCTGGGTTTACTCCTTACAGCATGTTCCCGCTGCTTTGGAAGCATGCAGGTGTCGAGTACCCTGAGCTAATCGAAAAATTAGTTGAGCTTGCGCTTGAGCGCCACGAAGGAAAACAGCAAATTAAACATACGTTTTAAGAAAGCATGGAAACACTATTCTTAGGAATAGTGTTTCTTGGTCTACATATTGATGAATAAACATGGATTTGAAAGGAGCAAAACAAATGATACGACGTTCGTTATTGGATATTCAAACAATGGCAGGCGGATCAGGATTATCTGCTGAAAAAGAAAATGAATTCATTCATGGTATTACAACGGATTCTAGGAAGATTGAAGCGGGAACTCTGTTCATTCCGATTGTCGGCGAAAATTTTGACGGGCATGAGTTTGCCGGGAAAGCACTTCAGGAAGGTGCTGCTGCAACTTTATGGGACCGCTCAAAACCTAATCCCCCTGCAGGTGCCGTTATTTTAGTTGAAGATACGTTAAAGGCATTGCAGAAATTAGCAAGCAGCTATTTAGAACAGCTTCAGCTTAAGGTAATCGGCGTAACAGGAAGCAATGGGAAAACAACGACTAAAGATATGGTAGCTTCTCTGCTTTCAACGACGTACAAAGTACATAAAACCAAAGGGAATTTTAACAATCATATTGGGCTGCCGCTTACGATTCTGAGTATGACTGAGGACGTAGAAGTAGCGGTACTCGAAATGGGCATGAGCAACCGGGGAGAAATTGAGCTCTTATCAAACCTTGCTAAGCCGGATGCTGCGATCATCACAAATATCGGCGAGTCCCATTTAATGAATTTGGGTTCTAGAGAAGGCATTGCAGAAGCGAAGCTTGAAATCGTCAGCGGACTTAAGCCTGACGGCGTGCTTATTTATGACGGAGAGGAACCTTTGCTTAATGAACGCATTCAATCTTATTCGTTTAAAACGATTTCTTTTGGCGGGTCAAAACGGAATGCCTATTCTCCTTCAGAGATTCAGCAAACAGAAAACGGCACATTCTTTAAAATCAGCGGGCGGGAAGAAAAGTTATTTTTGCCTGTGCTTGGAAAACATAATGTGAATAATGCGCTTGCTGCCATCGCTGCAGCAGAATTCTTGGGTGTGACACAAGAGAAAATCAGTGAAGGATTGAAAGCGATCCAAATGACGGGCATGCGACTTGAATTAACGAAAACAAAAGAGAATCTTGCTGTAATCAATGATGCATACAATGCAAGCCCGACTTCAATGAAAGCTGCCATCAGACTTGCCTGTGATATGCAGGGATACAATCAGAAAATTTTGGTTCTTGGAGACATCCTTGAACTTGGCGATGAGATGCAGGTGAAGTTTCATCAAGAGGTAGGAGAATCAATCGACTCAAAAGAGATTGATTATCTCTTCACGTTCGGAAAACTGGGAGCGGAAATTGCTGCAGGAGCACATAAGAAGATGGATTCATCCCTCATTCATGTTTATCAGGATAAACAAGAGCTTGTTAACCATTTAAAACAGACGGTAAAATCCGGAGATCTCGTATTAGTAAAAGCTTCACGAGGCATGAAGCTAGAAGAAGTCGTCAATGCGCTTGTTTAAGAAGGAAATAGCATGAACGAAGCAATTGTAGTTAAAATATTGCCGCATAAAAAAATTCTGGTGTTAAATGCACCAGAAGATTATTTTAAAGACATATTAGCATTGCCTGAGGGTTGATTGCTCCACACTGCTCCAGAGGGGAAATACGAATTTGTGCATTTATATGGGTTTCATATCCTAATAAATCTTCAAATATAAAAACAGATATTAATCGGGATCAAGGATGGGATGTACTTATAAATGAAGGGCTTGTGGGGATTGCGCAGATTGCCATCGACGACACATGGCCAGCCTTAAGATTCAGGCCAAAAGATGCAATCAAAAAATTAATCCGTAAGAAGGAAATAGGAATTAAACAGGCAGCCTCTAATAAGGGCTCCTCAAACAAATAGTGAATCATTCCTGAAAAACTGCAGGGAAATTTAGAAAAAATGAGGAAGCGGCAGCCTTTTTTAATGGGCTTGCACCTTCTCACAAACGGTCTTATGTAGTATGGATCACCAGTGCTAAACGTCCAGAAACATATAAAAAAAGTAACTGCTGCAGAATAAAAAGGGCCCTTATATTCATTAAAAAATAAATGGTGCAATGACTAAAACAACTAATCCAATACCCACTGAATATGGTGTTAATTCACTCAATACTTCTACTGCACTATCTTTTAAGACTGTCATTATGAACGCTCCTTTTTGTTTTAAAATATAGTAACCCAGGGTACTTTTTATATACCCAGGGTTTTTTTATTTAAAACTACAACTGGCGCAGTTTAAAAAATGACATTTGGGAGAGAGTGACATGAAAGGATGCCTATGTATTCACGGATTTACTGGTGCCCCGTATGAAGTGGAACCTCTTGTCCGCCATTTGAAGGAAGAGACAGACTGGGTGCTTAAAGTGCCTACTCTTCCAGGGCACGGAGAAACCCCGAGTTTGAGAGGGATTGGGTTTAATCAATGGATTGCCCATGCTGAAAATGAATTAAGGGATCTATTAGAAGAATGCACAGAAGTCTATATCATTGGATTTTCAATGGGTGGATTAATTGCTGCGTATCTTGCATCAAGGTATCCGGTGGCAAAACTGGTCCTGTTAAGCGCGGCTGCTTATTACCTTAATCCCCGCCAGATGATTGTTGACGTAAAAGATCTCATTGCAGATGCCATTCGGGGTAATGGTGCAAACAATGAAATTTATATAAGATACAGAAAAAAAGTGCTGGAAACGCCAATCGCAGCTACTCTCGAGTTCAGGAAATTGGTCAGGTACATTCGCCCAATATTGGATAAAATAACTATACCGGTCCTCATCGTTCAAGGTGAATGTGATGGAATTGTACCTGTAAAAAGTGCAAGATATATTTATGAGAGAATCACTTCAGAGCAGAAGGAGCTTTGTTTTCTCCCCTGTTCGAAGCATCTCATTTGCCATGGGGAGGATTTCCCAATGCTTGTTGAAGTTATAGAATCCTTCCTGATGACACAAAATAAAATGAGTGTAAAATGAACCACATCTCTAAGGCTTGTTGTAAAAGCATAAAAAAAGTGATATGATTAAAGTTAAGTGTTTACGGGCTTTTATAAAGCTAACGTTTTGCCCGATGGGGCGTTTTTTGATTCACCATACATGAAAGTCTGTGAAAGCTATAGAGATTAAAAGGAGTAGAACAAATTGACAATTACGTTTCAAGAACTAGGTATCAGCCCATTATTAATGGAAGCTATTAATAAAATGGGGTTTGAAGAAGCTACACCTATCCAAGCACAAACCATTCCACTGGGGCTTCAAAATAAAGATGTGATCGGCCAAGCACAAACTGGAACTGGTAAAACAGCTGCATTCGGTATTCCGCTTATTGAAAAAATCGATGTTAAACAAGATAAGATTCAAGGAATCATCATTGCACCGACTCGCGAACTTGCGATTCAAGTATCTGAAGAGCTTTACAAAATCGGTTCAGCTAAACGCGTTCGCGTTCTTCCGATTTACGGAGGACAGGATATTAACCGCCAAATTCGTTCATTGAAGAAATTTCCTCACATTATCGTTGGTACTCCGGGCCGTCTAATCGACCATATCAACCGTAAAACATTGAAATTATCTGACGTTCAAACAGTTGTAATGGATGAAGCAGATGAAATGCTGAACATGGGATTCATTGAAGATATTGAAAACATTCTTTCAAATGTTCCTTCTGAGCATCAAACATTGCTGTTCTCAGCTACAATGCCTGATCCAATCAGACGCATCGCTGAAAAATTCATGACAAATCCTGAGCTTGTTAAAGTAAAAGCGAAGGAAATGACTGTTTCAAACATTCAGCAGTTCTTCATTGAAGTGCAGGAAAAGAAGAAGTTTGATGTATTAACACGTCTTCTTGACATTCAATCTCCTGAGCTTGCGATCGTTTTCGGACGCACAAAGCGCAGAGTTGATGAGCTTTCTGAAGCTTTAATGCTTAGAGGATATGCAGCTGAGGGAATTCATGGCGACTTAACTCAAGCTAAACGTATGTCTGCTCTTCGCAAATTTAAAGAAGGCGCAATCGAAGTGCTTGTAGCTACTGACGTTGCTGCGCGCGGACTTGACATTTCTGGTGTAACTCATGTTTACAACTTTGATGTTCCTCAAGACCCTGAAAGCTACGTTCACCGTATCGGCCGTACAGGCCGTGCAGGCAAAACGGGTGCTGCGATGACATTCGTAACACCAAGAGAACAAGATATGCTTAAAATCATTGAGCGTACGACTAAACGCAAAATGGACCGCATGAAAGCACCGACTCTTGATGAGGCGCTTGAAGGTCAGCAATCTGTTTCAATCGATAAAATCCGTCAGACAATTACTGATGATAACTTGTCATTCTATAAGCGTACGGCTGAAGCATTGCTTGAAGAATTCGACCAAGTATCAGTGCTTGCTGCTGCAATTAAATTAATGACAAAAGAACCTAACCAAACTCCGGTTAACTTAACGGATGAGGCTCCTATGTATGCGAAAAGAGGCGGAAAACGTTCTTCTTCTTCTTCAAGCAACCGCAACAGAAGAGACGGCCAGCGCCCGCATTCTAAGAGCAACAACAAACGTTCTTACGGACAACAAGGCGGAAAGCCAAACAGCAACAACAAAAGACGTTACTCAAACTCATCTTCATCTAACTAATAGATGATGCAAAACACACCGTGCATGTATGTACGGTGTGTTTTTTTGTGCTTTTTGGCTGATTAACTCTTGTTTAGCGCACTTCGGCTGGAGTGGTATCCTCTCTATGTGCTGTTAACTCCGGTTTAGCACACTTCCGGTGGAGTGGTATCCTCAGTTTGTGCTCTTAACTCCGGTTTAGAGCATACTGCGAAGCTGCCGCACTTATTTTCCTGCATACCGGGCAACCTATAGGTATCTTAGAAAAGAAGGTGACATCTATGACAATCGTCCGTTTAGGATATGTTGCAATGAGTGTAAATCTAAAAAATTGTTCTCCTTCCCAAACGATGACATACGCACAATTTCAGCGTTTAAAAGATCGCGAAGCTGCCATAGAAAAGCTTGAACGAATATCAGCGTCTAATCTGGAAAATTGCCTTCGCATTATCAAACACAATGTCGGTCACGATGTTCATTTCTTCCGTTTCAGTTCAAAATTAATTCCCCTGGCGAATCATCCTGAGATAAAAGATTTTAACTATTTACGTGCGCTTAGAAAACCTCTGCAGGAGCTTGGTGAGTGGATTTCAAAATCAAAAATGAGAGTGGATTTTCATCCGGATCATTTTGTCCTGCTGAATTCGCCAAAGCCTGAAATTCTGAATACATCACTCAGGACATTAAGCATGCATGAAGCGCTGCTGAGAGGGATGAATGTGCCTCACGAACAAAGATGTGTCATTCATGTAGGAGGTGCATACAACGATAAGGATAAAGCCCTCGAACAATTCATTCACAATTGGGGGTTTGTACCCGTCAAGATCCAGAATATGCTGATGTTAGAGAATGATGATACAACCTTCACTCTTCAAGATGCCCTTTACTTATGCGAGAAATTGGCTATTCCGCTGGTTTTTGATTATCATCATCACTTGGCCAATCATGAAAAAGATTCGAATTGGGCTGAACATTGGGAGCGTGTGGCTGCAAGCTGGCAGTATTCCTCCCTTCCCGTGAAGATGCATATATCAAGCCCGCGAAGTGAAAAGGACTTTAATGCTCACGCTGATTTTGTAGATCCAGAACTTTTCATGGCCTTTCTTTCAGAAATAAAAGGAAGCGTTCCGCAAATTGACTGTATGATTGAAGCAAAACAAAAAGATGATGCTCTTTTTCAATTAATGGAGCAGATGTGCTTGTTTCCTGGGGTTGAAAAAATAGACGGAGCATCGTTTTTGCTGAAGTAGTGTTCAAGCAAGGTTCAATTCTTTATAATGGAATTGGAATGATTTTCAAATAGGTGAAACAAATGAATCGTTCATCCGTATATAAAGAGAGAGCTACTAGTTCAGGGGGAACAGAAATGAGAGAAGCGCCTAAGTATCAAATCAGTCAAAAAGCACTAAAGGTATGGAAGCTTTCAGCACTTATCCAATCATTGATTTTTTTGGCTGTATCCGGAGGAATTGCGTTTGCTGTTTATTACTTTGAGTGGCCAATATGGATTGCCATTGCCGTCCTCGGAGCATGGCTGATCTTTTCCATCATATTTATTTTTATTACTCCGAAAATACAGCACCGCACTTGGCGGTATGAGGTACATGAAAATGAAATTGATATCCAGTCCGGCTTATTTGTGGTGAAAAGAGTGCTGGTTCCAATGGTCAGAGTGCAGCATGTCAATACAAAACAGGGGCCATTGCTCAGGAAAAATGACCTTGCGACTGTAACAATACATACAGCTGCAACCATTCATGAGATTCCTGCGCTTGATGTAATTGAAGCCGATCAGCTGCGTGATTTTATATCGAAGCTTGCGAGGGTGACCGAAGATGATGTCTGAGCCAAAAAGACTGCATCCCGCTTCCGCTATATTAACCTTTGTCAAACAATTGAAAGATGGGATCTTTCCGGTCATTGTTCTTTTCTTCGTTAATGACTATAAGATCTATTTCTTTATTGGACTTGCGGTGATTCTGATTGCAATGATCATCTACAGTATCATCAGCTGGATGAAATATACATACCGCATTGAAGACAATGAACTGCGGATTGAATTCGGTTTATTTGTGAAAAAGAAAAGATATATTCCGATTGAAAGAATTCAATCAATTAATGAAAGTGCCGGCATCATTCAGCAGATATTCGGACTTGTGAAGCTCCAGCTTGAAACAGCTGGAGGAGGCGCAGAGGCTGAAGCTGTTCTTACAGCTGTTACAAAAGAAGAAGCCCGCAGGATTCATTCCGTTTTAGCGGAAAGAAAAAAAGAACTGGATCATGATGAGATCATTGAGACAGTAAAAGAAGAAGAAACCTATTTAACATATAAAATTGGGGCAAAAGAACTGATGGTTGCTGCATCAACATCGAGCGGAATCGGAGTTGTTCTGTCTGCTGCATTTGCTTTCTTCTCACAATTTGACGAGCTTATCCCGTTTGATGATATTATCGATCGTTTTTCTTTTCTTTCAAACGCAAGCATTACCGTTTACGCTATTCTTGTTTTCATTGCATTTTTCATCGCATGGATCCTTAGCATAATCGGGGTTTGTCTGAAATTTGCCAACTTTACAGTGGTAAAGAAAGAAACGGATCTGGTCATCTCGCGAGGTTTGTTTGAAAAGCACCAGCTGACGATTCCGCTTGAGAGAATCCAGGCTATGAAAATCAGCGAAAACCTGATTCGCCAGCCGCTCGGCTATGCAACTGTGCACATTGTCAGTGCAGGGGGAAGCGCTAAATATGAAAATGTTTCTGCCGTCCTTTTTCCGCTGATTAAAAAAACGAAAATTAAGCAGATCTTAACGGAATTTACACCTGATTTTTCTTTAGCAGATCAATTAAGGCCGCTTCCAAAGAGAGCGAGAAGAGGGTATGTTCTCGTCTATACCATTCCTTTCTTAGTGATCTCATGCATTCTGAGCTACTTCTTTCAGCCGTGGGGCTACCTTTCGCTGCTGACAGTTCCGGCAGGACTTCTGATTGGTCTCGCGTCATTTAAGGATGCAGGATGGGCCATCCATGCTGAGCAACTTACGCTTTCATCAAGAAATCTTGTAAAATCCACATTTGTTGTAAAGCGAAAAAGAATTCAGGTCATTGAAGCTAGGCAATCTTTTTTTCAGCGCCGTTTGGACCTTGCGTCGATTCAATCTTCAACAACATCTGGACTTGGCGGTACACATTTCATGGTAAAAGGCGTCGATATTGAGGATGCCGGAGAAGTGTTTGAGTGGTATTCATATGAAAATCATGCGAAAAAAGACGCGATCCTTTAGGGTTGGCGTCCTTTTTGATGTTATCGTTTTTGTCGGAGCTAAACGGGTGGCTACGCTTTTCATTGTCCAGCTCCGCCTCCTAGTCCCTCGGCCAGAACAAATTCCCCCAAAAAGTCAAAACCGGACTTTTCGGGGGAATTCTTATCTGTCTGTCGGGCCTAACCAGTCGGCTCCGCTTTTCGGTGTCCAGCTCCGCCTCCTAACTCCTCGGCCAGAACGGCTCCGTCTGTAAAGGCAAAAAGCGCCTTTTCAGCCGGATCCTTATCTGTCTGTCGGAGCTGACCAGTCGGCTACGCTTTTCTGCTAAGAAACAACGGCGCAAGCAGCGCACCTGCAACGGCGCCGAAAATATGGGCTATGATATTGATGTTCGTATTGATGAATGTCATGACAATTCCTATGACTAAAATGGTCATAATAAGCTGAGAGTTTGAAGAATCGATCAGATCTTTTCTAAATACGACAATGTAAAGGTAGATGCCGAATAAGCCGAAGATGGCGCCTGAAGCTCCGACGTGAGTATACGTTAAATCTTCTATGATGAAGTAGGTTGCCAGATTTGCGGCGAGACCTGTTGCCAAATAGGCGGCAATAAAGCGGATTTTTCCAAGCATCCGTTCTAATGCCGGGGCGAACAGGATAATGGATACACTGTTAAATAGAATATGAGCGAAGTTTGCATGAAGGAAAATAGGGGTGATCAAGCGCCACCATTCTCCGTTTGCGACACCGGCATTGTATCCTACTAAAGAGGCGAAAAAATATGTTATTGTAGGAACTGGAAGTAAAAACAAGAGCCAGAGTAAGACTTGAATACAGACAATGACGGTTACAGCAGGATATAGACGGATAAACGTTCTGAAATCTTCTGATCTTGTAAACATAGAGTGTGTCTCCTTATTCTAACGACTTAGTTGTTTCTATATTAACACGGTTATGAGACATGAGAGCATATTAGTACATACTGAACAAAAAGAGGGTGTCCGCATGATTAAAGGGATTGGTCTTGATTTAGCAGAGCTTGAAAGGATTGAACGTTTAATAAAGAGACAGCCGAAATTCATTGACCGGATTCTTACAGAGAGAGAAAAAGATAAATTTCAATCGCATGCACCCCGGAGGAAAATCGAATATGCCGCCGGAAGATTTGCGGCGAAAGAGGCGTTTTCAAAAGCGATGGGAACCGGAATCGGAAAAGAATTGAGTTTTAAGGATATTGAAATTCTGAATGATGGAAATGGGAAACCAGCTGTAACAATGCCTGATTTGCCGGGTTTTCTCGTTCACGTATCGATCACGCATACAAAAGATTATGCGGCTGCTCAAGTAATTATTGAAAGCTCGTCAAGCTAGTCTGCATATTCATATCCTTTGTCTCATATATTTGTACAGCGGTAGGAGAGACAAGTCGTTTGAGGAGGTCGTGCTTCCTTTTGCATGATTCCTTCAGGGGAGAGTTTCTTCCTTTTTACGTCATATGAGACAAAGGGGTTGAAAAGGTGAAAAAGCACTTTTTATTACTGGCCATTGGATTGCTCGCTGTATTAATGCTTGCCGGATGCGGAGAGAAATCCAAGACGGATGTTGTGGAAAACCTGGATAAAAAGGTTGAGGAGTTATCGGGGTACAAAGCGAAAGCCCAAATGACCCTTCAAACAGGCAGTGAGCCTCAAATTTACGAGGTGGAAATCTGGCATAAGCAGCCTTCATTCTACAGAGTAAACTTGAAGAATGCTGAAAAAGATCAGAGCCAGATGATTCTCCGCAATAATGAGGGCGTGTTTGTCCTGACGCCGGCCCTTAAGAAAAGCTTCCGTTTCCAAAGCGAATGGCCGCAAAACAGCAGTCAGGCTTATCTTTTCGAATCACTCGTAAAAGACATTAAGAGCGACGCAGATTCGATTTTTAAATCAACAAAAGACGCTTACGTTTTCGAGACAAAAACAAATTACCAAAACAGTCAGATGCTTCCTCTCCAAGAGATCACGTTCAATAAAAAGGACCTGAAGCCTTCTGTTGTCAAAGTAATGGACACAGACCGCAATCCATTAGTTGTAGTGGAGTTTTCAGACTTTGATTTTGATGCGAAATTCGATAAAAACTCATTTGATATGCAAAAGAATATGTCATTTGCAAGCGTAGATGTTGAAACATCTGCATCAGTTAACTCAGAACCGTTTGCTGTGAAGTATCCTCTTGAGCAGATCGAGGGAGTGAAGCTGACAGAAGAAAAAGAGATGAAAACAGAGAATGGCAAGCGTGTCGTACAAACGTATGATGGTGAAAAATCCTACACCTTCATTCAGGAAAAAGCAGTCGCCGCCACTGTTGCAACCTCCTCTTTTGTAAGCGGCGAACCGGTTGACCTTGGTGTTGCTGTCGGAGCTTTAACAGAACAATCTTTAACTTGGACATTCGACGGAGTAGAGTACATGATTGCATCGAAAGATTTATCTCAGGAAGAGATGATTCGTGTAGCTCAATCCGTACAGGGTCAGGCAATTAAGTAATCAAACTTGGATGGCATTTGGGCCATCCAAGTTTTTTATGATTTCTGCGAGCTGGATAGTAAGAACCCAAGTCCCGATAGTGAAACCGGATGTGAGGAGAGTTAGGGAACTCCAGCGGATAGTGAGACGCAATTTTTGGATAGTAAAGCTGAATCTCAAGCTCCAAATGACTCTTTTGAAGGGATCAAAATGCCAAGTGCAGCTAGAAAAGGTTATATAAGTGAATGAAATGACAGTTTGACAATTTTTTTATATCCACAATTAATCTTTCGCATCAAAGAACTTACCGCAGAACTAATTTCTCCGTATTACCCCCTTAAAATCCTGCCTATTTGGAACCGATTTCATTTGACAAAAGAACTCTATACCATTGATAATCAGCAATAGAAAAGACAATCATGAGGAAGTGTAGGACATGGGAAATTCTTTTTACCGCGATACTTGGGCTGAAATTGATTTAGATGCGATATACAGCAATGTGAAATCTATGAAAAAACATATAGGCGAAAACACGCAGCTGATTGCGGTTGTGAAGGCCAATGCTTATGGCCATGGAGATACAGAGGTGGCTAAGGCGGCTCTTGAAGCAGGCGCGGGCATGCTGGCAGTAGCTTTCTTAGATGAAGCACTCGTCTTACGTGATGCAGGGTTTGAAGCGCCGATCCTTGTGATGGGTGCATCCCGGCCGAAAGATGTGCAAATCGCTGTGGATCAGAACATTATTTTAACAGCTCCTTCTTTTGAATGGCTGACGGAAGCTGAAAAGAATGTTCATAAAGGAACTTTATCTGTCCATCTGAAAATTGATACCGGAATGGGCCGCCTCGGTGTCCGTTCAGAGGAAGACCTTCAGCAGGCGTTTAAATTTACAGAAGGAAATCCGGGTGTGAAAATAGAAGGTGTTTTTACGCATTTTGCAACAGCAGATGAGCTTGATACAGCTTATTTCAACAAGCAGTACGCTGTGTTCACATCAATGGCGCGGATGGCTGCTCAATATGACGGTGTGATGATTCACTGCGGCAATAGTGCGACGGGACTTCGTTTTCCTGAAAAATTAGTTCACGCTGTGAGACTGGGAATCTCTATGTACGGTCTTAGTCCTTCGATGGAAATAAAACCTGAACTGCCTTATGAGCTGAAAGAAGCGTTTTCCCTTCATTCAAAGCTTGTCCATGTGAAAAAAATCAGCAAAGGCGAAAAAGTAAGCTACGGAGCTACTTATACTGCTGAAGAAGATGAATGGATCGGGACGATTCCGATTGGATATGCAGATGGATGGGTGCGCCGTTTGAGAGAATCAGATGTTCTGATTGATGGCGAAAGGATGCCAATTGTTGGAAGGATTTGCATGGATCAATGCATGGTTAAGCTTTCCTCCTATAAAGAAATCGGGACAAAGGTAACGTTAATCGGCAGGCAAAAAGATGAGTGTATTTCTGTGGATGAAGTGGCAGAAAGACTGGAAACCATCAACTATGAAGTGCCTTGTACAATAACTTTGCGCGTTCCCCGTATGTTTTTGAAAAATAAGAGTATAATTGAAGTGAGAAACTCTCTTTTTTGCGGCATGAAAAAGGTGACGGATTGTCCGGAATAGAAGAAGGGATGAATAAAAATGCTTTTGCAAAGCCGATAATAGTGTTGAATTATTAGAAAATAACTTTGCTTCTTGCATTGATAGTGTTATTATTGTATGTGGAATGGAATAATAGGTGTGTGAGTTTGGTGGAGGTGTATGTTTGTGTCTGAATCCAGCGCAACAACAGAAATCTTAATTCGTTTACCGCAAGCATTAGTCTCGGAATTAGACGGTCTTGTCAAACAAGAGAATGGGAACCGAAGCGAGTTAATTTATCAAGCAACAAAGATGTATATCCGCGAGCGCAAGAAACGCCAAATACGCGAGTCGATGAGACGGGGATATATGGAGATGGCTAAGATTAACTTAAACATTGCTTCCGAAGCATTTCAAGCTGAATCAGAGGCTGACCACACCGTTGAACGCTTAGTAAGCGGGGGTTAATCCTTTGATTGTCAAACGCGGCGACGTTTATTTTGCTGATTTATCACCCGTTGTTGGCTCTGAGCAAGGGGGCGTCCGTCCAGTGCTGATCATCCAGAATGATATCGGAAACAGGTTCAGTCCAACGGTCATCATAGCAGCTATTACCGCTCAAATTCAAAAAGCGAAATTGCCAACTCATGTGGAGATTGATTCCAAGCGTTATGGATTTGAACGTGATTCTGTTATACTGTTAGAGCAGATTCGAACAATTGATAAACAGAGATTGACTGATAAGATTACACACTTAGATGATGAAATGATGGATAAAGTGGACGAAGCTCTGCAAATTAGCTTAGGACTCATTGATTTTTAAAAACTAAAAAAACATTATTTTTTAGGAAGTTGCTCCCATTAGGCAACTTTTTTTTATTTTATTGGCATAAATCGGTATAATGTAAAGTGGAATAACTTGTTTACTTTTTTACCCATACGATAAGAGGGGGATAATCTGCACATGAAGGATGCATCTAATCCAGTACTTGATTTTGTTCTGGCTCATCAAAATGAGATCTTGAATGAATGGAAAGACAGTCTGAAAGATTTGGGAGATCAGAAGTACTCTAACATCCTTTCAGATCAAGTATTTTTAAATACCTGCAATGAATATCTGCAAATCTTAATCAGCTATATGAAAAACCCGGGAAGCGATCAGACTGAAAAGGTTTCTGACTATGCCCACAGGGTTGTTCAATTGGGCTGGAGCCTAAAGTATATATCTGAAGGATTAAAGCAGCTGTCTTTAATTATCTTCACAAAAATGACGGATGGCCTTCCGGAAGATAAAAAAATGAAAATAGTGTGGGAGTTTGACAAGTCGCTTTCACCAATCAATAATGAATTAATTCATCAATATGCAGCATCATGGGAGCGTACGGTTTCTCTGCAGAAGATTGCCCTGCAGGAATTATCGGCTCCGCTTATTCCGATATTTGATAACATTACAATTATGCCGTTAGTTGGTACAATTGATACAGAGAGAGCAAAGCAAATCATGGAGAACCTGCTTACGGGTGTTGTAAAGCATCGTGCGCAAGTTGTTTTAATTGATATTACAGGTGTCCCGGTTGTGGACACAATGGTTGCTCATCATATTATTCAGGCTTCAGAAGCTGTTCGCCTTGTAGGCGCAAAATGCCTCCTTGTGGGAATCAGGCCTGAGATTGCTCAGACAATCGTGAACCTTGGCATTGATTTAAGTCAGGTAATTACGAAGAACAGTCTTCAAAAAGGAATGGAAGCTGCACTTGAAATGACAAATCGACAAATAGTAGAAATGGGGGATTCACAATGAGAACTCCAAGAATACCGATTTTAAAGCTTCATAACTGTCTGCTTGTATCTATTCAGTGGGAACTTGATGATCAGACTGCCCTGCAGTTTCAGGAAGATCTGCTTCATAAAATCCACGAAACAGGTGCAAGCGGTGTTGTCATAGATTTAACCTCCGTAGATGTAATTGATTCTTTTATCGCCAAGGTTTTAGGTGATGTTATCGGCATGTCGAAATTAATGGGAGCTAAAGTTGTTTTAACAGGCATTCAGCCTGCGGTAGCAATTACCCTCATTGAGCTTGGCATTCACCTTGCTGATGTCCAAACCGCGCTTGACCTGGAAAAAGGACTTGAAACATTACAACAGGAGCTGGGGGAATAAGCATGGATAACCAATCCTGTGTAAAAATCATTACGGAGTGGGACATTGTTGCTGCACGGCAGCTTGGACGCAATGTTGCAAAAGAACTCGGGTTTGGTACGGTAGACCAAGCGAGGATTACGACAGCTATTTCCGAATTAGCCCGTAATATATATTTGTATGCTGGACAAGGCCAAATTTGCATTGAGCAGATCAGCGAATTCAGTAAAAAAGGTTTAAAAATAATAGCCATTGATAACGGACCAGGAATACCAGATATCCGAAAAGTGATGGAAGACGGCTTTTCAACATCTGGTGGGTTAGGAGCCGGATTGCCTGGAGTAAAACGCCTGATGGATGAATTCAGCATTAATACCGTCTTAGGAGAGGGAACGGATATCCAAGCTGTCAAATGGCTTCGCTAGGAGGAAGCTTGATGGATTTTAAGGAAGTCATTGAATCGAAGTATCAGGAAATACTAAGTCATTATATGCAGGAATTAACAGAAACGGCTTTGTACCAGGGGCAAAAGTTCAGCAGAAAAGCAATAGAGGAGCAGGTGCCCCCTGAGGAAATTATCAGTTTGCACCGTAAAGTGCTGCAAGATTTATTTCCTGATGTAGATCAAGATGTTTTGCACTCTCTCGACTTTCTTTTAGAGGTCATGATGGGGTACGGTCTGGCCTATCAGGAGCATCAAAGCCTGCGGGATAAGCAGCAGGAGATTAAGTCTGAGATTCAAGTAGCTTTGAATGTTCAGCAGATGCTTTTGGAAACGTCAGTGCCTACAGTGCCGAATCTTGATATAGGTGCAATAAGTGTACCCGCGAAGCATATGAACGGGGATTACTACCATTTTGTTTATGATGAAGAAAGCGTAAGTATCGCCATCGCTGATGTAATCGGGAAAGGAATACCCGCTGCACTCTGTATGTCGATGATCAAATATGCAATGGACAGCTTGCCGGAGTCCCGCAGATCTCCAAGCCGTGTTCTGGAAAATCTGAACAGGGTTGTTGAGCATAACGTAGACCCGAGCATGTTCATTACAATGTTCTATGGAATGTATGATACGGAAACTCATGAGTTTATCTATGGATCAGCGGGCCACGAGCCTGGATTTTATTACAGCGCTAAAGAGGACTGTTTTCATGACATGAATACAAAAGGTCTGGTCCTTGGTATTGATCAATCCATAAAGTACAAGCAATACAGCAGAATCGTGGAAAAAGGCGATATGATTGTTTTGCTTTCAGATGGTGTAACTGAGTCGAAAACAAATGAAGAGTTCATTGAACGTGATTTCATTACGAACCTCATTAAAAAATACAGTGATTTGAATGCACAGGGTATTGTAGATAATATTTATAAAGATTTTTTGCAGATGCAGGATTTTGAGCTGCGGGATGATTTTACGCTGATTATTTTAAAACGCGAGGTTTAACTTGTAAAAAAAGTGGGTATTTGTTTTATTAGCTTACAAGTAATCTTACTGGGGTGATATTGATGAATTTAAATATAAATGTTAATCGATCAGAGGAACATATTCAAATAGAATTGGCTGGAGAAATTGATGCTTACACAGCACCGAAATTAAGAGAAGAACTAATGCCGCTTGCAGAAGAGGGAAAACCTGTCATGATCGTAAGCCTTAAGGATGTCTCTTACATGGACAGCACAGGACTTGGCGCATTTGTTGGCTTGCTTAAAGCTGTGAGAAAAAATGAGGGCGATTTAAAGCTTGTTAATTTATCCGCTCGTTTGGAAAGACTATTCAACATAACGGGACTGAGTGATATTATTGACATTTCTTCTAAATCAGAAGGTGGGGTTCGATGAAACAATTAGTGGATTACATCGAGGTGAAAATACCTGCTAAACCGGAATTTGTCGGCATTGTCCGTTTGACACTTTCTGGTATTGCCAGCAGAATGGGTTACTCTTATGATGAAATTGAAGATTTGAAAATCGCAACAAGCGAAGCATGTACAAATGCTGTGCAGCACGCATACGAAAAAATTGAAGGCGGAGAAGTCATGATCGGGTTTGGCCTTTACGACGACCGTCTTGAAGTAATGGTGTCAGACAGCGGTCAAAGCTTCAATTTTGAACAAAAGAAAAACGAACTGGGTCCATATTCTGCTGCAAACCCTGTTGACCAACTTCCAGAAGGAGGGTTGGGGCTCTACTTGATGGAAACGCTCATGGATGAAGTTCGTGTGCAGATCGATTCCGGCGTTACCGTCTTTATGACAAAGTATTTAAACGGGGAGCGAGTAGAACATGACACAACCATCCAAAACTACGAAGCGAACTAAAGAAGAAATCAATGAATTGATTTTCGATTTTCAGCACAATCAAAATGAAGATGCTCAGCTTTTTCTTGTCGAATATTACAGCGGGCTGGTTGAAACTCTCGCAAAGAAATATTCAAGAGGCAAAAGCTTTCATGAAGACTTAAAACAGGTGGGCATGATTGGCTTGCTTGGTGCAATCCGCCGCTATGACCCTGAGTTCGGAAAGACGTTTGAAGCGTTTGCCATTCCGACTGTCATCGGTGAAATCAAGCGATTCCTTCGCGATAAAACATGGAGTGTTCATGTTCCGAGAAGAATTAAAGAGCTTGGACCTAAAATAAAAATGGCTGTAGACGAATTGACAAATTCCCTTCAGCGCTCACCGCTTGTTCATGAAATAGCAGACTATCTTGAGGTGACAGAGGAAGAAGTGCTCGAGACGATGGAGATGGGCAAAAGCTATCAGGCTTTATCTGTCGATCATTCAATTGAGGCTGATTCCGACGGCAGCACAGTAACAATTCTTGATATCGTAGGATCAAAGGAAGAAGGATACGAGCAAGTTAATCAAAAGCTTATGCTTGAAAGTGTTCTTCACGTTCTGTCTGACCGTGAAAAAGAAATTATTCATCACACATATATTTTAAATAAGAGTCAAAAGGAAGCGGGAGAAATCCTTGGTATTTCTCAAATGCATGTATCTAGACTTCAAAGAAGAGCGATTACGAAGTTAAAAGAAGCACTTTCGGCTGACTTATCGATGGGGCAGCATTAATGATTCAAATTGAAGAAAACAATCATGTCTACGCATATGCTTATCAAATGCAAAAAGAAGGTAAAACGTTATGCGGGGACAGTTTCTTGATTAAATCAACTGAAGACTATTTCATATGTGCTGTTGCAGACGGACTCGGCAGCGGTGAACGGGCTTATGAATCTTCTTCTGCCATTAAAGAAGTCGTTGAGGAATTGCATGCTGAAGACGTTGGCCTGATGATCGAGAAATCAAATGAGGTGCTGAAAAATAAGCGCGGAGCAACTGTTGCTATATTTAAAGCGTATTTTAAACAGAATCAATTTACATTCAGTTCTGTTGGAAATATCCGATTTGTCCTCTATTCTCCGTCTGGCACGTTTGTCTATCCTCTTCCTGTGCTTGGCTATATGTCAGGAAAACCTCAGAAATTCCGTGTTCAATCCTTTGCATATGATCCTGGGGCGAAATTCATTATCCATTCTGATGGACTAAACATTCCTGCTGTAAAATCACTGCTTAAGGATAACCGGACAATTGAAGATATTTCAAATCAGCTTGAGCCTTATACAATATCAAGGCAAGATGATTTAACCTACGTAGTCGGTCAGCTATTCTAGTTGACGGCTTTTTTTATTGTTTAGGAAATTATAAAATGTAAAAGGTTGTGGATATTTAAATAAAGTTATCTACGGCAAGCGCAAGCGCCTAGATCCTCGGTCAGAACGAATCCGCCAAAAAAGTCGGGACCCGGACTTTTCTGTCGAATTCTTATCTGCCTGACGGATCTGACCAAGGCGCTTGCGCTTTTGTTCTTTGGAGCATTTTTTAAAGTTCGCGTCTTTTGGTAAAATGTTTCTAAGTCTTTATTTTGGGGAGGGAAAAGAATGGCAGAGAAAACAGAGCGCATTATGAAAACAATCAGTACGGATTTGTCCATTACATATAAACAGGTATCAAATGTGATTGCATTACTGGAAGACGGCAATACCGTTCCTTTTATTGCGAGGTACAGAAAAGAACAGACAGGTGCATTAGATGAGGTGCAAATCCGTGATATCTCGGAAAAGTGGCAATACACTCAAAACCTGGAATCAAGAAAAGAAGAAGTCATCCGATTAATTGATGAACAGGGAAAGCTGACAGAAGATCTTAAAAAAGAGATAGTAGCTGCTTTAAAACTTCAAAAGGTTGAAGACCTCTATCGTCCCTATAAACAAAAACGGAGAACCAAAGCTACGGTTGCGAAAGAAAGGGGCTTAGAACCTCTTGCCGAGTGGATAAAAGGACAGCCTTCTAATGGATCGCTTAAAGAAAAAGCGATGGAGTTTGTAAACGAGGTGCAGGAGGTTTTGACTGCGGAAGATGCAATCGAAGGGGCTAAGGACATTTTAGCTGAGTGGATTTCGGATGAGCCATCTTACCGTCAGTGGATTCGCGAACAAACCTTCCGAAAAGGGAAAATCATCACATCTTCAAAAGATGAAGAAAAAGATGAGAAGAAAGTATACGAAATGTACTATGAGTACGAAGAGCCGATTCAAAAGGTTGTCCCGCATCGGGTCCTTGCTATGAACCGGGGAGAAAAAGAGGGTATTCTGAAAGTTGCCATTCAGGCGCCGGCAGATCTGATCACTTCTCATATTCAAAGAAATGAATTGAAAAATCAGCATACAGTGGTAAAGGATGTCTATATAGAAGCCATTGAAGATGCCTACAAACGATTAATTCAGCCTTCCATTGAACGTGAGATCCGAAAAGAATTAATGGAGAAAGCGGATGATCGTGCGATTCATATTTTCTCTGAAAATCTGCGCAACCTTTTACTTCAGCCTCCATTGAAAGGCCGTGTCGTATTAGGGGTTGACCCTGCGTACCGGACAGGGTGTAAACTTGCAGCTGTCGATGAGACCGGAAAAGTTCTTGAAATAGGCGTCATTTATCCTCATCCACCGGTTAATAAAGCAAAAGAAGCAAAGCAAAAGCTAATCGATGTAATCAAAAAAAACAACATCGAGCTTGTTGCGATTGGAAATGGAACGGCTTCAAGAGAGACAGAACAATTCATTGCAGATCTTATTGATGAATTAAAATCAGGTCTTTCCTATATTATCGTAAACGAAGCAGGGGCAAGTGTATATTCTGCATCTGATCTTGCCCGTGAAGAATTCCCTGAGTTCCAGGTAGAAGAACGAAGTGCAGTTTCCATCGCAAGAAGATTGCAGGATCCGCTGGCAGAGCTAGTTAAAATTGATCCAAAATCAGTAGGAGTAGGGCAATACCAGCATGACGTCACACAGAAGAAGCTGAATGATTCTCTTACATTCGTTGTTGAAACAGTGGTTAACCAAGTAGGAGTGAATGTAAATACAGCATCATCATCACTCTTGCAATATGTAGCGGGCTTAAGCAAGGCAGTTGCGGTAAACATTGTGAAGCAGCGGGATGAAATCGGGAAGTTCCAGGACCGGAAGCAATTAAAGAAAATACCGCGACTTGGCGCAAAAACGTTTGAACAATGCATAGGTTTCCTGAGGATACCTGACGGAAAGCATCCGCTTGACTCAACAGGCATTCATCCTGAGAGCTACAAAGAGGTTGAAGTGCTTCTGAAAATGCTTGGACTAACCTTGAAGGATGTTGGAACGGAGCAGCTGAGAGAAAAAATTGCTGGAATTAATATAAAAGAAACCGCAGAAGCTATCGATCTTGGAGAGCTGACTCTGAAAGATATTTGTGATTCTCTTGTTCGTCCAGGACGTGACCCTCGTGATGAAATAGCTAAACCCCTGCTTAAAAAGGGTGTATTGAAACTCGAGGACCTTCAGACAGGCATGGAACTTCAGGGCACTGTGCGCAATGTTGTAGATTTTGGCGCGTTTGTGGACATCGGCGTTAAACAGGATGGGCTCGTTCATATTTCAAAGCTCAGAAACTCTTTTGTGAAACACCCTCTCGATGTCGTTTCCGTCGGTGATGTTGTTACGGTGTGGGTGGACTCTGTAGATCAGCATAAAGGCCGAGTTGCTTTGACGATGATTAACAGTTAATGAAAAACACTGCATGCGTGCAGTGTTATAGATTCGAATGGGGATTAGCTAAATGATTCCCCATTTCGGCTAATAAATCTTAATAACCAGCTGTAAAAAATGTAGTTTTTTCGCTAGAAAAAAGACGAGATACATTTTGTAGTCCCAACACACTGCTCATGAGCAGTGTTTTTTTCTATAGAAATACCAGCATTGATTCAACATCTTTATTTGATATCGGTCCTTTTCATAAAACGCACGCTGCATTTGGTTTTTTAACCATGAGGGCATTGCTCGTTCCTCCTTATTGTTTATAATGGAGTATGTGTATTACTTACTATATGCGGGCGCAAGATGTCCTGTTCGGAGATACAAACTATGCGGGGTGTAACCGATGAATGAAACAGAGCTTCAGGAACTGACAGAATCGATTTCAATAACTTACTTTCATAAAAAGTTTATACATAAAGCGATCTTTAACACCCGGCTGCGCACAACAGGAGGAAGATACCTTTTAAAAAGCCACAACATTGAAATTAACCCTAAGTATTTAGCTCAGGGATTGGAAGAGATAATCGGTATCATTAAACATGAACTATGCCACTATCATCTTCATATAGAGGGCAGAGGGTATAAGCACCGTGATTCCGAATTTAGAGAGCTTCTTTCGAAAGTAGGTGCCCCGAGATTTTGCACACCGCTTCAGACGACAGTCAGAAAAAAGAAGACATTAGTGTATCAGTGCAGAGCTTGTATGTTCATTTATAAACGGCACAGAAGAATGGATCCTTCCAAGTATGTATGCGGAAAATGCGGCGGGAAAATAAAACTTGTTTCATAGATGAAAAAAGGGGTTGACTCATTATACAAAGCTGTGATAAATTATAAAAGCCGTCGTAAGAGACGCAAAACATTAATAAAAAGAAGGCTTGACAGCTTGTACTAATCTTCATATAATAAAAGAAGTCTGTCATGACTAATTATTCCGCAGTAGCTCAGTGGTAGAGCTATCGGCTGTTAACCGATCGGTCGTAGGTTCGAGTCCTACCTGCGGAG
>NZ_WKKF01000014.1 GCF_009674765.1 Metabacillus idriensis
ACTCGCAAATAACCGTGCATTTACTCCCCCAAAAGAGTGTCCTACCAGTATATATGGAGGAATTATATTTAACTTATCTAAAAGTTCTTTCAGTTCCTTTACCATCTCTCGGCTATTCCTAGGATTAGAGCTCGGTTCGCTTTTACCTAAACCTGCTCTATCAAACACGAAAACTTCTGTTAGTAAAGAGACTTCGGGAATTATGGCATTCCATCCCTTTGAATAATCCCCATATCCAGCATCCATAACAACGGTTGGTTTATCTTTTTTTTCCCCAATTATGTTAGCAAACATTTGAAAGTCACTAACTTTTATAAACATCTCTTTAGACATATTATTAAGATCCTCACTTTTTTTATTCCTTTACTAGTAAACAATGTAGCTTATTCAATTAAACTCCCAATTCCTCAATAAGAAAAGCCGATCCACTTTGCTGCAATCGCCCCCGATTGTTGAATAACTAACTGAAAAATATCCCTAATAATATAGAAATTAACGACAGAGCAAAGAAACCCATAAAGAAATAGCCAAAATATCTTAATGGTTTGGGGAGTTTCTTTAAGTCTACATCTGTAGGCATTCCCTCAACATTTTTCATATGATCCATTGCATCATTAAATGGTTTCTTTTCGGACATTAAGACCCTCCTTAATTCAAACAGTATTTTTTATCTAGCTTGTAAAATCAAAAAGAAATTGATCTAGGCGGCTTAACCCTATCTCTTATCTGCAAATGAACTTCATATACAATTCAGTAAGAAAATCGAAAACCCTTCTTGAATAGTCGCCCCCGATTGCTGAAGACATAAATGATGTTTCACTCAGTTGAAAATATTCATACTTGTTCTGTCCAAATTTTATAGATAATTTGACCGTCTATTTTTGTTTCTTCTGTACAAATGCTAAAAGAAATATTATTATTTCCAGCCCATTTAGGTAAATAATATGCTAAATATTTAATTACCTTCTCATCAGGTGTTGCATATCCAACATTGATTTTATTAAATAAAAAAACAGCAAAATCAGGATACAAAGCATCTGTCCATTCTTCAGCTTCAAACTCCGAATCAAAAATGCGATTATCTTCTTTATAACTTCCATTTATCCATTTAACATTCTCCATTGAACCACCAACTTTTAGAGTCTACTACCATTTGTTGATATATTTCATATTAAGCAGAACTACATTTACTTTTATAAAAAGAGACGATTCATTGTTAAGCAATTGCCCCCGATTGTTGAATATCATCTATGTTGTCTTATAGAAGAAAAGCGCCCGTTAATGAAAAAACTATAAACTCTCTGGTAAATGATGTTTATACATTTCTAATACATTAGTATGTTGTTTTAACACAGCTATCGTTTTTGGATGTGGCTGTACATAAATAACAGGATAGTCCTTTTCATCAAATTCTTCATAAGTAGGAAAAGCTAATTTTTCTTCATCAATTGAAAATTGGGCATCAATTCCCTTTTTATTTCCACGAGCATCTAACCTTACCCATTTATTAAGTGATTTAAAAAAAACAGCATTTAAAGCGTGAATACAATACCCTTTTTCTGGTGTATCAAACAACATCAATCTTTGATAACAAAAACCTGTTGGTATTCCTTGAGAACGTAATAAAGATGCTAATAAATGGGATTTTGCATAGCATATTCCCTCTTTATAGGCTAATACATCTGATGCTTTACATGTAACGCGTTTCCCTTGGATATCCCAAGAATGAGATATTTCATCACGAACAAATTCAAAAGCAACTTTTGCCTTTTCAATTTCAGTTTGAGATGGATTAAAAAGTTCATCTACTTTCGACTTTATCAAGGCGTTAGAATAATTAATTTCGTTTAATTCAAGCAAATAATCTTCTAATTTATCAGTTTCACATACTAGGTGCATAGCTCCACTCCTCAATCAATTTTTCCGTGATGCTTACCCTATTTGAGACTTTTCATCATAGAAACAACTTTTATATTTATGCCGTTTGGTTTATGTACAACTTCCTCATTATAGATTTCATACCCAATTGAACTATATAACTTTATATTTTTAGGCACAGTCATACGAACTTTGCAAAATATCGTAGTTCCTCCTTTTTTTATTGCGAAATCTTCTAAAGACCTTAATATTTTTTTCGCAATACCAAGACCCTGTTTTTCTGGAATCACTGAAAGTCTATAAAAATATAAACCCTCTTCTTTTAATTGAAGACGAACCATTCCAACTGGCTGATTATCAACATAACTAATTAAAGCCTGCTCACCGTCTTTTAAAGCACTTAAAAGGGACTGTACAGTTTCCTCCAAAGCACTTGAAGGTGGTACTTCGTCTTTATATTCTATAAATGCCTTGATCATTAAATCGTGTATAATCGATACATCTGATACCTTAGCAAATTTTACCTCCAAGTAATATTCCTCCTTTTTAGTTATAAATATACAACTATATGTATTTTTATTCAACAAAGATATAGCTAACAATCTAAAAATTCCTTCTCTTATTCAAGATAATGGCCCGTTTATTGATCAAACTCTTGAAACCACTCTTCAACAATCCTCCCTCTATAAAGAAAGGAATAGCTCTGGATTTCTAGTTTTTTCTTAAGATTTCATCTAGATTTATTTTAATTAGACATCAAAGTTATGGGCTTAAGTTGAAAATAAGGATATTTTTGGAGTGTTAGAGAAAAAAAGTCCTTAACTGTCTAACCACCCCTATCCAAAAAGTGGTTACCTAGTAAAAGTATGGTTGCACTGGTGGATGTCCACATGTCTCATGGAGGTCAACCCTCCCATTTCTCACAGAGTCTTTGCTCCAAAATTCCTTCGTCCAACCTTTCCATGAGGTGGATGTCAGTGATGCTGCCCGACAGGATCAAAGTCCGTAGTATTGTTGTTTTACTGACTAATCCGTGCTTCAAATGTCTAAAATAATAAACCTAATAAAACTAAATAAATAACCAACTAAATGAATTCTAAGCTGCTTTCTGTAATGGTGCCATATGGGGAATATCCTTCAACATTCTATCTTCACTAAATTCACATTGTTTTGTACCAATCGTAAAAAGAATTCGTATCAGCTTATTACATATCGCTATAAGAGACTGCATTTTCTTTAGAGGATTTGTTTTACGTGTTGTAAAATACTCATGTAAAGCTTTAAAAGCAGTGTTCTTAGCTACCAAAGGCATCGCTACTCGGAAGAGGAGAGCCCTCAATGTCTTCCTTCCTCTCTTTGTAATCTTCGTTTGCCCTTTGTGCTTTCCAGAGGTATTCTCCTTTAAGCTTAATCCAGCTAACTTGATGATTTGTCTAGGGTGAGAATAGTAACTTAAATTCCCGACTTCTGAAAAGAAGCCAGCTACAGTGTCCTTGCCGATTCCTGTGATGGCCAACATTTGTTGAACACCTGGTATCCGTTCAAGGAGTCCATCAATATCAGATTCTAGTTCTTCGAACTTTTCATTTATTAACTCATACTTGTCTAGTAAAGTGCGAAGCTCTAATTTAGCCATCCTCGAACCTTCACGAATACCAATAGAGTCTTTAGCTACTCGTTTAAGTTCTTGAATTTTACTGAGTCCAACCGCACGCTTTACAGCTTTTCTAAGGTGAATGAGGATCTCTTGTTCCTCCACTATCTCTAACTCATGTGGTAATACGTTTAACTTTAATATTTGTATTGCTGCTTTTCCTTCCCAATCCTTAAACACTGTAAGGAATTCAGGAAAATATCGATCTAACCAGTTATGAATTTGCCCCTGCACAGCTTGTAAGTCAACAAATAAGAGATCGCGAATTTTCCTTGCCACACGAAGTTCTGCATAAACTCCCTGTGGAATATTAGGTTCAGCATATCTTCCATCTTTAACTAGCTGAGCAATGACTCTTGCGTCCTTCACGTCATTTTTGGTTGGAGAATTATCATCTAATTCTTTAGACTTCTTCACATGCATAGGATTTACAACGACAAACTTAATCTCCTCTTCTTTAAGAAAATGAGCAAGGTTGAGCCAATAATGACCTGTCGGCTCCATTCCAATAATCACCTTATCCATGCCGTGTTGTTCCATCAAATGTTTTATCCAGCCTAAAAAAAGATCAAAATGTGATTTGGTATTTTCAAAGTGACAAGGTGCACCAAACTCTATGCCTCTAAAATCTTGAGCACGAGCTACATGCTTATACTTCGCAATATCTACACCTACAATTAGTGTTTGAGAAGAAATTTGAGCAATCTTTTCATTTTGGTTATAATTCATATTGAAGTCCTCCTGGTATATATGATTTTGTCCTTTTCGCTGGCCAGCTTCAGGACACTCATATCATACCAAGAGGTTATTTTTTTGTTCAAACCTCATTTTTCTCCATTACAGGAATGCTGCCCTTTAATGGAATAAGACTTACGATAATATTGGCTCTAAAAAGTAGGATTGGTCGTGTTACATTTTTTTAAAATCACATCCCGATAATACAGGTAGCAATTTCAACTACATTTCCATATGTATCTTAAAGATCAAGCTCCTCTTTGAGTGTTATTTCAAAGTTATTGTTTACATAATCTTTA
The DNA here is from genome assembly GCF_009674765.1 of Metabacillus idriensis. Lineage (GTDB taxonomy): Bacteria > Bacillota > Bacilli > Bacillales > Bacillaceae > Bacillus_P > Bacillus_P idriensis. The sequence goes on from NZ_WKKF01000014.1 coordinate 4,567, forward strand.
ATAAAACGATATTTTTTATCATAATCCTCTTCCGTTCTAAAAAAACCTACTCTTTTTGTCCGCTCAGACTCCGGTTTTGTAGACCACAATTTAAGTGCTTCATCTTCAAGTTTGTTTTCAATTCTCTTTCGTAAAACCATATCTTGAAACCTTTGTTCTTTCTGCTCTTCCACCGAGATTGGTTGAGGTAGCTGTTTAATTATGGATTCATACTGATTTTTCAATTCTTCAATCTTCGTGGCAGCTAATTCTTCAAATGATGCACGCATTTCTATAGATAAATGTTGTTTTATAGACTCTATGTCCTCTACATAAGATGATGGAAAGGTAGACTCAGTTTTTGGGAAAGGTCTTAGATCAAAATGATTTTGAAGATCTCTTGAGATTGCAGCAAGTGACCATTTGTCTTCTCGGCGACTTTTAATAAATATCGCTATTTTTAAATCAAGGTCATCATATATTTTTTCATTTGTGTCTTCAGACCGATTGATGTAATGGATACGATCAGTCTCCAATCTTTTAAACCAACCGTCAACTGTATTCATATGAAGAGATGTAATATCAAGATTACGTTTAATTACTTCGACAAAATCACTAATTTTCCAAAAATTCATTAGTATAAGCCCCCTCTTTATATTCTTTTGAGTAGATTAATCAAATTTACTTTCTATATATGGAGCACATATTACAAGTGGTTTATAATTTATGGAACACTTGTAGAATAAAAGATACATATAGACTAAAAATCTCGATTTAATGGAGTTTAAATTCAGTATTAAAATATACTACATGTGGTGGTTTTTGAATGTATGCTTATTTTTCGGTTGGAAACGTTATCTACTTGTAGGCTCTATACAATATGTAGAATATATTATTTGTCGATTGTGATTATATATGAACTACAACTAGACTATAATAGCATATAATTTAGTGTGTTTTGAGTAGAGTTTTCATTTTTTCTAATTGTATAAGTAGTAAATTATCATTTATTATGTAAAATCCTTTATCTAGTTTTGTCTTATCTTGCGTAAAAAGAAAACCCACAATAAGTGGGTTTAGTCATCATCATCTTCAAAAGTAAGGAACGTTTTTTGTGCAAAGTTCTTAACGGTATCATTTACTTTAAAGGATTGAGAGGGAGTGTCTTCATTTTTACCTTCGATTGTATCAAAATCGAAACCTGTAGCAGGTTTGTTAATAACCTGGTAGAGAAGTTGACTAATTAAAGCTTTTGTTTGTGGGTGATTCAGCCACTCTTTTTGGTCATTGGTGATTCCTTTAGGGAGAGGAACTGAAATGGTATCTTCCTCAGATGTTTTAGAAATCTTCCGGGAAATTGCATCTACAAAAAGAGGGGCGATTTCACTGCTGAATTTCCGGCCTAATCTAGTTTTTCTTCTTGTTAAATATTTACTTACTGATACAGGAGTATCATGTGGCAGACGAAATGAGATCGTTTTGCCAGGTTCAAATTGTTCCATAAGAATCACTCTTTATTTGCTGCTACTTCTTGTGTAGACAATCCTTTGCTTTGAAGATACATAAGAAGAATCTTGAAATATGCACGGGCAATGATCCATACGCTATCTTCTTTTGATAAAAATCGAAGAGGGTAGTTTTTGTCTGACGAATTAAGCTCAGTTAAATAAGGTTTCAAAACTAATGAGCCTCCACCGATTTGATAAGCTAGCCGAATATTCGGTTCGTTACGCCACATATCTTTGATAAGTTTATATTCTTCTTTGGCCAATACAGAAAGCTCTTGATCTACAATATCTTTAATGGAAACACGATTGCCATCTACCCAAATGTGATTTTGTTCTTCAGGGTCTTCATTTGAAATGATCTCAACTAAGGTACGACGACTTTTTATTGAATATTTATGTTTAGAGTATACTTGTCTAATAATGTTATCTAGATAAGTAGAAACACCTTTTTTAATTCCATTGCTGTACTCATTATCAACCTCTGCATCACTAGTGATTATGGCTGAATCCGTAGAAAGGCCGCCAATATCATTAATTAAAATCGTTTTTCCTAGAAGATCTTCATTCTTTGTTGATCCGTCATTGTTAGTCGTTAAGTCTACAAATGCAGCAAAACCTTCTGTATTCACTAAAACTTGTTCGAATTTAATTCGGACTATTTTCCCTTCAAGTTCAGGGGTTTTTAAGAACTGTACTTCATGCTGAGAGTTTTTTAATTTCTTGCGAAAGTCTTTTGCTTTCGCTTTCTTCGTTTCGTCTAAAGGTAGCCCGGTAGACAAAAAGTATGTGGCTTCAATGATGCCATCGTCTTCTTTAAAATGATTAACTGCGTCAAATGCAAGTGAAGCTAATAGCATAATTACAGGCTGATCATTATCAGACTTGTCTTGATCTGGTGATAGTTCATCGTTGTTAGGATATTTTGCTGCTAAGTTACCAACTGCGTAACTTCCGTTTTTTTTCTTCAAAGCAGATGATGTTATTTCAACATGAAGTGCATTTAAAGGATTCTTTTCCATTTCGACAATTTCTCGGTCTTTCACTTCAGCAATAACATTCGGTATGTAAATCTGGTTGTTGAGGTCCCCTAAATAGCCTTTTACAGCATCGTTACCAATATCAATTGAAACAAATCTTCCCATTTTTCCTGTTTCCTCCTTAATATTTGCGTGTTATTTATTAACTAATTGCACTTATTGTATGCGTTTTGCATGCTTTTGTCAACCATTGCATACGTTTTGCATGCACTGTATTTTAAAATAAACCCTTATAAGAATAAGGGTAGACGAATGTCAAAAATGGGTGTATAGTGTTTAGTAACTTGATATATTTTGATGAATTATGTTTCCTAAATTAATAGATTACGACATACATAGAGCATTATTAAAACATGACATTTAAGTGAAAATAAAAAAGACAAAAATAAAAGAGCGTGTTGGTAGCACGCTCAGAAATATAGTTTCAAGCTAGCATAGCCCCTAGCATTGAAACGCCTTTGTCCAGATTGTTGGTAGCAATTTGGACCGTTATTAAAATTTCGTATGGGATTATAATAACAGTTTTCTAGGCTTTTTGCAATTACTTTCTCTAGCTTTTAGAGTGGAATATTTTGCAAAGAATCTAGGGGTATCAGGCGTTTTTAAGGTTTTAGACTGGGGCAGCTTAGCTTGCTCCAGTCTTTTTTGTTTTCCCAAGCAGGGGAGGACAAGCATATGAACGCTTACAGAGACCTTTTTGGGGATCAATTAACCGAAACACCTAAGAGGCAATTAGAAAAGCAACAATCCGGTTATAACAGTCATTTAGGATGGGTTTTTGTTTGTAATAAATTCAATGAAAAACCGAAAGCCATACGAACCTTTTATTCTCTATATGGAGCAGCTGGAGCTCATACTTACTTTACACCCAATACCTTTTATCGCAATGATCAGCGACATGCAGGAGCTTTGCGCTGGTTGAATGCAATGGTTATTGATATTGATGTAAAACACGGTCAAAACGAATCTATGATTCTTCCCGATGTACTAGATTTTGTATCAGAAGCTGGTCTCCCGTTGCCTTCTATGGTGGTTTCTACACCTTCAGGTGGTTTTCATGTTTACTGGTATTTCAATAACCCAAGGCGTGCCTTTCCGAAGGTCACAGAGCTTTATAAACGTGTACAAGCCTCTATTGCAGAGGTTATGGGAGGGGACATTCAAGCTGTTGGAGCAGAACGATGGTTCCGTATGCCAACGGAAGCCAACACGTTATTTCATAGTGATAACAGGGTATCATTTGATGATTTATGTGATTGGCTATCAATCTATCATGAAGAGCGCAGGGAGGAGCTTTTAAAAGAACGCAAGTCCGTCTGTATAGGTTCAGGCGGTCTATTAGGTCATGCTGCAATAAAAAGGCTATTAGAAGGTGTTTCTAAGGGTCAGAGAGACAATACATGCTATACACTTGCTTTGGCTTTTAAAGCTTCAGGCTACGGTGAATCAGAAACGGAAGCACGCTTGCAAGAATGGAACGGACTGAACGAGCCGGCCATGAATCAGATCGATGTTAAACGAAAAGTAAAAAGTGCCTTCAAGAAAGGAGCTCCAGGAGGACCTTCTTCATTTTGGATCCGTGAGCTGTCCGGAATGGCATTTACCTATCAAACATGGGAAGAAGCAAAACCAAGAGAAGAACGTACATATAGCCACTTTAATGAGTGGGAGAACGATGTTATTAGCTACCTGACCTCTGCAGGTGGTGAAGTTTGTGGTGGACAAAGAAAGATTGCTCAAGCAATCAAATCGTCTTCAGACCAAAATATAAACATACCTTATTCAACCTTTAAGAAAGTCATAGATTACCTTGTTCAACGCGGAATTATTACTAAAAGTGTTGAGGGAAAAGGACGAGCTGCTGTAACAACGCTAAAACTCGTTAAACAGTCCAAAGTTGTTCCGTTCCGGGCTAAAAAACCATCCTATCAAAATGGGCTCAATTCAAATACATTTATAGATCAGGTGGTGGGTGGGATTTCTTCTTCTCTTAGCAGTGTTACGGGAACTGTTGTGTCTTTTTCGTCTACTGCTATACCCTGATTAGCCTTCTAGGGTTTTTTGGTTTAGCTTTGCTCTTGTGAATATATGTTTTCTTTATCTGCTATACATATTCTGCGACTTTGAGTGTGATCATCCCTAACTATTAATTGGATTTAGAGATGTTTCTTTTTGTCAAATTATGTGCTGCCTAAGCTTGTTATGGTTTTTATACTATACATGTTTTATTCACCTTTATAGGGTAAGATAGAACTTTTATTTAGAGATAATCTTTTTTGGGTGATGTTTGTTTGGAAAAATATTTAAGTGTTTTAGAGATATCAATTTTTAAAAAAATTGGGTGTGGATCACTGTGTTTAAAATGGATATGAGTATAGTAAAAAAATCACATAAAAAAATAACAAGTGAGCATATGGAACGAATTCCCTTTACAATCATTGCCAAACAAATGTACGTATACTACACTAGGATTAAGAGAAATAAAATGAATATTTAATAGATTTCGATAAGTAAATCAAAAGGAAATAAATGTTCTTTTTAATTGCGGTTAAAAATGCCGCCAAACCCAATTATATAAAGGGCAGATTGACTCCTTTTTATTTGCGTAACCAGCAGAAGACCTCGCCTATACTACGTAAACATAGACGAGGTCTTCTGCTACTAAATAAAGGCGGAGGTCAATCTAAAGTGTAAGTGGGGTTGGCGGCGAGATTATTCAGAGGTAAGAGAGTGTAAGAGAAGTAGTTTAAGTAATAAAGTTTAAGATATAAAAAGTAAGTTCAAGAGATATGTTCAAGGTCTAGATCAAGAGAAAAGTTCAAAGGGAAAAGGATAAAAATAAGTTCCAGTGAAGGTGAAAAAAATAAATGTGATGATTCAAAATAGGAGGGTGTTGTCGGGATGATAATGGAGAAGTGACTGTAAAAATATAAATGATTTCGGATAAATATGCAAGGGTGGTGTTTGGTGTTCTCCATGCTGGATAATTGGTTACGAGCGTATGTAGGGTTATTGATTTTGGTTTATGGAATTGTCAGTTGGTGTCTTATTAAAATGGTTAAATTATTTGTGTTTTTATTTGCGGTGTTGTTTTCACTTTTGGTTTATGCAATTAGTTTTTGCTTTGGTAAACTGCTAAAAGGGAGAGTGGTTCCTATATTTGCTAGAAAAGGATGATGAAATTGATGCTAAAGTATACTTCGCTAAAAGAGAAAGATTTGGAGTATCTTACGTTTATTTTGAGAAACGGGATGGTAACAGCCAAGCAGATTCTCTTGAAATTCAGGGAACCTAATCTTCATCGTGTGTACCGGAGACTTCGAAAACTTGAGAGGAAGAAATATGTGAGGCATGAACAAGTCGCTCATAAAGTAGGAGTCTATCTGGGCACAATTGATGCTCGAAATTTAACGAATGTTCATGTGACTGTTCCGACAAAAGCAACTGTGTATACGATGCAGCATAATCTTTTGCTTAATGATTTGGTTCTCTTCTATGAGTTTCAGGCTGAGAAACAAGGTGTTGAATTTAAGTATCGAACGGAAAGGGAAATTCGTCATTCCATGCTTGGGGAGGGGGATAATCAAAGTAAATTAAAAGCGTATAATGCGAGTCGAGAACGTATACCCGATGCTGTTTTCTTTTTCAAAAATGCAGAAGGAAACGTGACAACAACTTGGGTAGAGCTTGAACTCAATAAGAAAGAACGGAAACGGTATGATGACAAATTCAAGTTGTTTGATGAATTGCTCTCTAATCAACGGTTAGATGATCAGCCGTATGCTTATGACCAAGTGATTTATTTTGCAGATGACATGAAGATTCATAAGGTGGTTAATGAAGCCAAACAACGATTAGTGAATGCAGATAAAATTTCTATACGAAAAATACCATCGGTGATCATTAACGAACGTTGGGAAGAGGTGATGCCAAGTGGATCCAATGGCGAAGAGCCAGGAGCAAACGCAACAGACTGAAACGGACCGAATGATCGGTGACATTGTCATCTATGGTTTGATTGGATTGATCGGAATTCTCTTTTTTCTTCCAGCTATGCTTGGCATGTTGATCTTTTCCATTCTTCATTTGTTTAAACGAGATTGGCTTTTCTATATAGCACTGGGAACAGGGATTCTGATTCTTTTATGGCAGTTTCAAACAGGAACCATCCTTACTTATTTTGGATTGATTTCAGAAATGAATATACCGTACCTATCAACGGGTGCTGAACGATTGATGAATGATGGGAATTCCATCGCCACGAGTTCTTCTTCCTATGTGGTATTAGGCGGATTGGCGTTTCTCTTTTCATTTGGTTTTTTCATCTTCGCCAAGTTTTTTTGGAAAAAGAGAGTGACAACCAAATCTGGCGAGGTTTTGAGACAAAAGGCTGAGCAACGATATAAAGCGTTTCGTAAAAACCGAGTAACCTTTTTAGCCAAAAAGCAGCTGAAATATAGAGAAAAACCTTCAAAGGAAGTTTTTGTCGGTTATACCGATTTTAAAGAGCGTGTCGCCCTTAAATCGAAAGAGCTTAACTATCACATGCTTGCGACAGGTGGGACAGGTACTGGAAAGACGACGTTGATCGCATCCTTAATGGAATCAGCCCTACAGCAGGAAAAACCGGTTATCTTCATGGATGGTAAAGGTGAGCGAAAATCCATGCTTGAATTTAAAGCATTATGTGAAGCTTACGGTCGCAAGGTTTATCTGTTTTCTGAAATGGATGACTTGACCTACAATCCGATTAAAAACGGAACACCTACTGAAACACGAGATAAACTTATGTCCTTATTTAGTTTTTCGAGTGAAGGAGATGGAGCTTACTATACGGATATTGCCTCTCGTTACTTGCAGCTGATCGTGAAACTCATTGATGAGGCAAACGTTCCAAGAGACATTCAGACGATTGCGAAATTGACGAATGTGAAAAATATGAATGCGTTTTTCAAGAAACACAGCATTGAGGAAGAAATTGAAGAAGAGGTCGAAGTTGATGCCCACGAAAAAGTAGTCGCTGGACAGGCGTCAACGTCCGAAGATGACGATCTAAGCGGTTTTGTCGCTCCGGCAGAACCAAAGACCAAGACGATTAAGAAAACGGTCTTAGAGAAGCGTACGAGGTCTGTCACCAAGCTTCAAGAGGGCATGCAGCGTATAAAGAACATTTTAGATGAAGAGTTTCCGGAAGATATTGTGGAAGGCTGCCTAACTAGATTAAAAATGCAATTGGGCGAATTACTAGAGTCTGATCTGGGCCATTTATTCATCGAGCGTGAAGAGGGCATCGATCTTCAAAACATTACGGATCACAACGATGTGGTGATTTTCAGTATTTCAGGGAGTCGTTATGCAGACTATATTCGGAAAATTGGGAAAATGATTATTCTTGATGTGAACAGTCTAGTCGCATACCGTCAGGCAAAGGGGCGAAAATCCATCTTCGGTGTATACGATGAGTTTTCAGCGTATGGCGACCGCCGAATCGTGGATATCGTGAACAAATCACGGTCTGCTGGCTTTGAATGTATCATCTCCACTCAAACGTTGTCCGACATTGATGCCGTGGATCCAATTATGACCGAGCAGATCATTTCCAACTGTAATGTCATTGCCACAGGACGCGTGAATTCCTCTAAAGATGCAGAGCGGATCGCTCAGGTATTCGGAACGTTTTCCGATCGGGAAATCACGCAACAGATCGAAAAGAAATACCCCCATATCCGTTATGAGGCTGAAATGGGAACCGTTCGCGATGTGGAACGCTTTAAAGCCAATCCAAGTGAAATTAAAAATCTTCAAATCGGTGAGATTTTCATCAATCGAAAAATGGTGGAGGTGGACGGCAGCGATACGTATTTCAGCCGAGTGTATGTGCGTAATGCCTTAGACTTAGGAGGGATCCAATGAGTTTTTTCAGCAAGTTGAGAGGCGGTCTTAAAAAGAATGTCTCTCAAGGAAGAAAAAAAGTCTTAAAAGATGAACGACGTTTAACGACTTCTCGTTTGAATGGACGAACCGCCTTTACCGTGGTCTTTTGGGGTGTGTTGCTCGGGGTTATCTTTTTCTCCTTTCAGGCCTGGGCGCGAACCGGGTTTCTGAATGAAAAGGTAAACGGTTATCAAGATCAAGCGTCTTCGCAGATTGAAAGTCTAAATGAGGTAGGGTTCGCCAATTCACCAGCTGGTGAAACGTATGCGAACCAATTCGTTACTACCTATATCAACGTATCCAATGATGAGAAGAAACGAGAAGAACGATCGAAAGCACTTCAAGACTTCTTGGCTGAAGGGTTACAGGTGGGAGAAATAGAAAACCTAACAGCTTTTCAAGGGAAACGAGTTTTGAAGAGTGCTAGCTTATATGATGTGAAGAACGTGAGCGAAGATGCAGCCAGTTATGTTTATCGTATAGAATATGAACTTTTCAACGTCGTCGAGAAAAAAGAGCAAGTTCCTGTTAAAAGCAAGGGGAAAGATGGAAAAGAGACAGTCGTAAAAGAGGAAAGAATGAAAAAAATTGATGAGCCATTGGGGAAGAAAGAGCAAATGATTGTGGTCCGGCTAGGGACGGATGGAAACTCTTTTAATGTCATTGAACAACCTTACTATCAAGCGATTCCTGGAAAGTCGAGAGTCGTAGCGGTTCAAGATCAAACCGATCAATCGCAACAAAATGTCAAAGTGGAAGATGAGATGAAACAATTTGCTACACAGTTTTTCACATCATATACAACCAATTCAGTGGATGAGATGGCTTATCTCATGGAAAAACCAGAATCTCTGAAAGATCTTTACGAGTATAAGGGACTAGAAGATTTTGTGGTTTATGATGATGAGCAAGAAGGACAGTACATTCTGAAGACGCTTGTGCTTCTGCAAGAGGCGAATACGGGATTGCAGACCAAACATCCTTTTACTCTTGTCGTAAGCAAAGAGAACAATAAATTTTATGTAAAACAGTTCAAACACACTTTAGGAGGATGATGGAAAATGCCAGATATTACAGGGTTAACTGATTATGTTTCAGGTCAGGTGGCGGCCGTTTTGTTCATCATTATGATCGTCATGATTGTCCGGGCGTTTATTTCTCAACGATGGGGCCAGTTTTTCTCCAGTTTTGTTTTTGCGGTTGTCTGCTATGTAATCGTAGCCAATCCGGGGGAATTTGAAAGCATGGCCAATGCAATATGGGATCAAGTTAAAAGTGGTGGTTTAAATTGAGGACAGATGCCTACAGTTATCGGAAGTTTTTTAAATATCCCTTAAAAATCTGGAAGCTTGGAAAGGGCGAGAAATCCCTCGTCTTTTCCAAGGGAATTGAGATTCGGCAAATCATCATGGCCGTCCTGATCTTCGGTTTTCTCTTTCTCTTTAGAGGCAGCATTAATCACATTTTGCCGACCACGCTGCAGCTTGCGTTTTACGCGGTGTTGCCTTGGTTGATTGCGGGGGCCATTTGCAAAAGCCGATTGGATGGAAAGCGATTGGATCGTTTTTTCATCGGTTATTTCCGTTATCTATTCACTAAACGATTTTCCTACAGCAGCCAAAAGAGTGTGTACCAGCCACAAATGAAGAAAGCGCAGTCTTACGAGCGATTCCAATAAGGTGGTGATTGTATGATACAGTTTCCGATTCAATCTTTTAAAGACAACGTGATCTATACACATGATATGGAAGCCTGGTCCTATTATCGTTTGCATGAAAACACCGTAGGCGTTAATGAACAAGAAGCAGAAAATCATCTTGTGAACCGTCTGCAACGGCTGGCCTGGCAGTTCTCGGCATTTGAAGAAGTGGATTATAAAATCGTACCAATCCCTGTTGATATCGATAAACGGATGGATAGCCTGCAAGCTCAATATGAAGGGCAGTACGCGGATACCGGCATGTATTACGCAGAACGAGCTAAAGAAATTTTAAGAGAAGAAGCGAAACATGTGGTCGAGTATAAGTTTTTTGTTGGTGTAAAGTTAAAGCGACAGGAGCTTGATGAGAATCTCATGCATTCTTTTTCCTCCTCTTTTAAAAGCATGAACCGGTACCTTCAAAAACTTGCTGGTTTTGGCGGACAGAGCATTGATGATTTAACCGTTCGGTTATTTGAGGAATCGGAGGAAGATGCTTTCACAACGCTTAATCATTATCTCGGGGCCAATCGAGTGAAGGAAAAAGAGCTTCGCTACATCATTCGTCATCAGTTTGTCAGAGGTCAAGCGCAGCCAGACGGTGAGGGGAGTGTGTACAGTCTTACAGAAGGCATCCTAGATCCCGGAAAAGCCGGCTATGTACGTATTCAACAACTAGAAGATGAATCTTGGTGCGCGTTTCTTCCGGTTTCCGAATTCCCCATTCAGTTAGGCTATAAAGAATGGGCGTATTTCTTTCAGTCCTATCCTTTTCCGGTTGAGGTCAACATGCGGACGATCTACAAGAACAAAAAGGAGGATGAAGGCCGTACTAATACCATCAAAAAGCGATTTCGTGATCAGGACGCCCAACTCATTGAAGCGAATGAGGATGATGACAGCTTAATTAATACAGGCCGTGAACTTCTGCACGATTTAGAAAATCAAATTAAGAATCAAGGCAAACCACTCCTCAGAACTCACATCAATTTCGTGGTCTACGGCCCAACAAAAGAAGAAGTTCGAAAACGAGCCAGAAGGCTCAAAATCGATTTTAAGGATCAGCAGATCGAACTTGTCCAGCCGTTAGCCGACCAACTCCTATTATTTCATCAATCCCTGCCAGCAGCTAAAATCGTTGCGGACGATTGGGAGCAAATCCTTACGCCTGAATCTTTTGGGGAATCTCTTTTCTCCCTTACGCGGAAGATTGGCAATACCGTCGGCTTTTATCTTGGGAAAAATATCTCTCACGCGGGCGAAAGCGTGGATAACTCTCAATCTCTTGTTTTCTTTCATCCGTTTCTCGCTCATTTGGGTTTAAAAGGTTCGAAGTATTCTTCTCCTCACGTCACGATCTCAGGACCAACGGGAATGGGGAAATCGTATTTGTTAAAAGATATCTTGTTGAATGGCGTCTTTTTCGGTGCCAAGGTGCTTATGACGGATCCTAAGGATGAAGTTGAAAAGAAATTTAAACAAGCGATCACACCTGAAATGGAGCGAACAGCGCCTTTCTTCCGGGATTTAATTGAAAGCTTTAACTATATTACTCTATCAAGTGAAAAGAAGGATGCCGGAAAGCTCGATCCTTTGACGTTCTTGGAAGGAGAAGAGGCGCAAGATGCAGCGGTTGGTGTTCTTGAATACCTATCCGAGCTTCAATCCAATGAACGGAATGTAAAAACGGCGATTTATAAAGGGGTCCGTCACGTGCTGCAGCAAGAGAAGAAGCCTGGACTCTTAAATGTCGTTCGTCATTTACAAGAATCAGAAGATCAGGACGTCCGAAACGTCGGAGATCTTCTTTATGAAATAGGGACAAACGGCATCGCCAAGCTCATGTTTTCGGATGGGAATGTAGAAGGCATTAGTTTGCATGAGCAAGTCAATATCTTGCAGATTCAAAACTTGAATCTCCCGGATGAAGGCGAAAAAGCTTCGACGCGTGATGAACACATAGCTGTTGCGTTAATGCAGCCGTTGGCGAAGTTCGCCACCCGGTTTGCCCGTGATGATTCCGTGGTCAAGATGACGATCTTTGAAGAAGCCTGGATGCTCATGAATACAGGGGCCGGTGATCGGCTGATCAATGAGTTATTACGAACCGGCCGTTCCTTGCGGTCCGCAGTTTATATCATTACGCAGTCCACGTATGAATACAACAAGCCTCAAATCAAAGAGAATATCGGTACAAAATTTGCGTTTAAAGCGAAAACCACTGAAGAAGCAGCGAACATCATTGAATTTCTCGGCCTGGAGGACAACAAAGCCAACCGAGATATGCTGAAAAATTTGACCGAGGGTCAGTGTATCGTTGAAGACATGTACGGACGCACCGCCAAGATTCAAACTGATGTCCTGTTTGATGAATGGATCAGCGCCTTCAACACGAAAGAAAATGACCGAGGAAGAGCGGAAACCGAGGAGGCATTCATTTGAAGAAAACACTAGTTATCACCCTTTTAGCGTTGGTTGCACTTTTAACCGGGTGCAATCAGGGCACTTCTTCTGAAGATATTGCTAAAGTGGCATATGGTTGGGAAAAGGCAAATTTTGATAGAGATTATGAGAAAGAGCAAGAATTCATTTTTGATAAGGGTTCATATGAAATCCATAAAACAACTAAGAAGATTAATTCTGGTTTGAAATATAAAGATGTTCGTTTTGAAATTTATTACGACAAAGAGTCTGAATACTATTATGTTTTTACAGATTTCAAAAATCCAAATGGTGATAATGCCGTTAAAAATAATATTCTACTTCGTCAAAAAGCTGATGTGTGGAAGGTAGATACGAGTAAGAGTTTGGATATTAACCGGGAGGATATCAAAGACAAGTTTGATCGTAAAGCTTGCATTCACTGCGAATAAGGAGGAATTGGATGAACTTCCTAAAACGGGGGATCGGTTTAGGTATAGCACTGCTTTTTCTTCTCATGCCAGCAGCTACACTGGCCGAAGATTCTTCCCCGACTGTTCAGAAAAAAGAGGAGACCGTTGGTCGTGTGACTCTGGAAAGCAAAGAATATCCTCTCGATCATTACAAGATGGAAGCGAACATCGGGGACGGATTTAAAGATGCTGCGGATAATGCCTTGCACGCCATTAATCAAGGGATGTGGGGATTCAATAAAACCCTTGCCAGCTTTACTCTTTATTCGACCAATCAACTCATGTCATTTGATTTAATCAGCAGCATTGCAAGCGAAGCCGGAATTATGAGTGAACGGATTTATGAGATTATGTCCGGTACGTTCCTCTCGTTGTTTGTCATCTTTGTGGGTGGAGCTGCTGCGTGGCGTTATTTCGTCAATCAGCAGGTCGGTCATGCAGTAAAAGCCATCCTTGGAGCATTGGCTATCACGGTCCTGACCTTTTGGTTTTACTCCGATGCGACAGGGAATATCAAATGGCTCAATGATAGAGGGGCTGAACTTGAAGGCATCGCCAGCTCAGCAAATGTTCTTATCAGTTCGGACGAGTTTGACAGTAATGAGGCTTATAACCCTAAAGAGGGCATTGCCTTGCTTGAAAACAAACTGTTCAACCTTATGGTCAAACGTCCGTATCTGCTTTTAAACTATGGTTCCACGAAAGAAGCTGACATCATTAAGGAGGATCCCAATCGAGTAGATAATCTATTGGTCATTAAACCATACTCAGACGAGGGAAAAGAACAAAGAAAAAGGATAGTAAGTGATGAAGTATCCAATTTTGACAACAAGCAAATGTCACCGGAATTCAGTGGAGAACGGTTTGGCTATCTCATTATCACAATTATTTCCACCATTGCTTTGGCCATTCCGGTTTTGTTATTAGGTGTTTTTAAGTTTTTGCTTCAAGTCTGGTTTTTAGCTTTGGTCATTTTTACGGCCATTCCACTCATTCTTTCTCTCATCCCAGCTTACAGTGAAAGTGCATTGAATCATGGGAAAAAGATTGTGGGTGTACTGCTTATGAAGGCAGGGCTCGTTCTCTTAATTGCGGTAATCACGGGACTGGTTACTCTCCTTTATGAATCGGTTAAAGTCACGAACGGTGTAGAAGGATATGCGTTTGTGGTCTTTCTGATTTGCATTACCATTTGGGGCTTGTTCAAATATCGTACGGAAATTTTTGAAGTCGCTTCAGCTGGTATGGTTCAAGGTCAGCAAGTGGTGGAAAGAACAACCACAAATACCCTGAATCGATTGGGGGATGCTGGCGAAAGAGGAATGAAGGGGGCTAAACGGATGGTAGGTAAAGCCCATCAAAACCATAAACAGAAAAAGCGTATGGACGAATTTCAATCTGGTTTAGAGGGAGCTGGCCGGAAAGTTTCGACGAATGCGGCCGGAGCTAGTGGTGAACGGTCAGAGCACCGTAAAGCAGTCGGAGAGAACAAATTAGGAAGTGAAAAAAATTCAGAACAACAGACTAAAAAAGGGATGAAAAGCGATTTAGCGGCTACAGGAACGGAGACCCCTCGATCAGCTTCACGAAATGCAGGAGCTGCGATTGTAAATTTAAATGATTACAAAAAGCAAAAAAGTGAAGGACCCAACAAAAATGAGGAGAAAGTGCAGGCTGCTCGAACACCTTCCTCCCAACGATCCGTTTCAGAGGCTCGTAATCCTGGCTCAACAAAGTCAGAGGGAGGAACGAATAAGGAATCTAAACCAATCCAGCAACAAAAAAACGGAAGTACGACTCAGCAACCTTCCCCTCACCGTAACCCGGCAGGACGAATGGAAAGTCAAAAAGAGGTGGCGGCATCGAGAGACCCAGACAAACACATCACTCAATGGGAAGCTGAGCAGCAAATCAAAAAAAGGAATGCAAATACTTCTGGTGAGACGGTCAAACGATCAGAAAGTAGGAAGTCCAAGAATGAGCAAACGAACCGACAAAAATGATGTGGGAGAGAAGCCTTCTGACGCAGTTAACTTTTGTTTTGTGGTTAACTCTTTGTCTTGTTGCGTCAGAATGGCTTTTAGAAAGGAGAGCCTATGCAAGGCGTTTTGAAGAAAGGTGCAAAAGTTGTTAAAACCGTGGCCATTCTGAAAAACCCTCTTACGTGGGTGATTGCAGGGATCCTTCTTCTCCTCCTATCCATTTTCGGCATTGCTTTATTCATCTCAATTAGTCTCGGCGGAGAAAATCAATTTGACTCCGGGCTTTCAGGAGAAGGAGCAGGAGGAACAGCAGAGGTATCGGCTGAAGTCCTTCGATATGAACCCCTCATTCGAAAATATGCAGAGGAAAATGGGATTGGCGAATATGTCGGGCTGATCATGGCTCTGATCCAACAAGAAAGTGGCGGCCGACATTTAGATGTGATGCAGAGTTCTGAATCAATCGGGTTACCACCCGGGGCTATTACCGATCCTGAATACTCCATTCAGATAGGGGTGAAGTATTTTGCGGATGTGATGAAACAAGCCAAAGGAGATATTCACCTAGCTCTGCAGTCTTATAATTTTGGGAATGGATTTATCGGCTATGCCTTAGAACGGGGAGGGTATTCAAAGGAAGTCGCTATTGATTTTAGTGAGATGATGGCTGTCAAAAACGGATGGTCCCGGTATGGAGACGTCCACTATGTCGAACACGTCCTTCGCTATTATGAGGGCGGAAATGGCGGGAAGGTTGTCGTGGGGGATGGAAGCCAGTCATTTGATG
This sequence comes from Metabacillus idriensis, assembly GCF_009674765.1. GTDB lineage: Bacteria > Bacillota > Bacilli > Bacillales > Bacillaceae > Bacillus_P > Bacillus_P idriensis. The sequence goes on from NZ_WKKF01000014.1 coordinate 20,387, forward strand.
TAGAGGAAGTTCATCACATTATGAAAGAATTTCTTGGCCGCCCTTACGTATGGGGAGGTCGAACGCCAGCAGCCGGCGGATTTGATTGTTCAGGGTTACTCGAATATGCTTTTGCTCAGGTTGGCGTAGATATGTATGGAACAGCGCAATCTCAATACGATAAAACCATTCCTGTTCCTGAAGATCAAATAAAACCGGGAGATTTAGTCTTTTTCTCCACCTATAAACCAGGAGCTTCTCACGTCGGTATGTATGTAGGAGATGGTCAATTCATTAATGCGAACGGAAGTAACGGCACTTCTTATTCGTCCGTTCAAGAGTGGAAAAATATTTATCCTTTCTTAGGGTTTAGAAGGATTCAGTAGTGGAGGTGAAAATCATGGAACCCAGCCAAAAGAAAAATTACATTATGCTTATGGGTGCTTTTATTGCAGCGGTGATCATTATCATGTACGTTTTCAGCTTACGCTCCCAGCTGCAGGAAGTCAGGTCGAATCAGCGTCATTATGAAGAAGAAATTAAATCCTTAACCTCTGTTCAACAAACCGAGGCACTATCTAAAAATCGGTCGTTCCTTGAAGCGTTTTTCACTTATGAAACTACGGCTGAACGCTATCAAAAGATTCGTCCCTTAATGACCGATCGTGGATTTAAAGCGACTCATCCTTCAGGAACGAAACCACCGCAATCCAAGCAATCCGTCAAATCAACCATGGTCGGGCTGAAGCCGTTTGAATATCAGTCATCGAAGACGGAAGCGGAGTTCTTTAATGAATTCAAGCTTTCGACCGAGTATAATAATGTATCGAATACAGAAACGGTGATTGTCAAAACGTCTCTTATTTATGTGAAAGAGCAAGGCTGGAAGATCAATGATGTAGAATTTGTCGGAGAATTAACCGGACGCCCCACGTCCTAAGGAAGGAAGATATTAGCATGAAAAGTACAGGTGTTGTAAGGAAGGTAGACGAGCTGGGGAGAATTGTTATTCCCATTGAGTTAAGAAGAGTCCTGGAGATTGAAATTAAGGACGCAATAGAGATTTTTGTAGATGATGATAAAATCATTCTCCAAAAATATATGGCCCATAATGCGTGTGCGATTACCGGTGAGATAACCAACGAAAACAGAACGTATGGTGATGGGAAATTTGTGTTGAGTCCTAAAGGCGCAGAAATCCTGCTTCGGGAACTAGAAGAAGCTAAATGACAAAAGAAGTAACCGATCGTTCTTTTATAAAGAGCGATTTTTTTGTGGCCACAAAAATCCATAAAATAAGGATTTTTGAATCTTAATACTCAATGAAGAGGTCCATTACCCTTTCATCGTGGTTAGTGAATTCTAACGTCTACCAGGTTTTCGAGTTTTAAACGGAAAGTCTCCTCATGAAAGTCCACTATTCTCAATTCTTTTCGATATGTATCTATATAATGCACTTTACCAATATACAAGTGAAAATCATCACTTTGAAAATACGTAAAACATAACTCCAAGTTTTCTCCCATCGCTTCACTGATTGTCTCTTCCATAAGGGAGAGGCGCTGTTCATCCAGTTCAGGTTTCTCTTTCTTTGTTTGAGCCAAATAAAAGGCTCTTAGTTCCTTCACATGTTCTGGCAGCATCATCGCCGTCCACTTAATGTTTCTTCGGTTACGTATCAATGTTAATCCCTCCAATCATTTTTAACTCTTTAAATCATTATATGGGAATGTACGTTCTTACTGCAATGGTGATTTAATGCTGTCTTGGTTGTGATAAAAGGATTAAGAACCTTTGTGATTTTTTTAGGAGAGAAAAATGTGGAAGGGAAGTGAGCAATTTATTGGTGTTTTCTGTCTAACATTGAGAAGGATCCTGGAGCAATTATTTATCCAGCATATAAAATTTATTATTCTTTTATCAAGTGAACACTTATGCAAGTAATCACTTGACTTAGTGTTCACTTGTGATATATGATAATTTCACAATAAAGGAAGGGGATGTATTTATGAGTCAGGAGAAAAGAATTGAATTATTGGAAGTAGAGGTAAATGAGTTAAAAAATAAAGTTAAGGAATTAACGCTCCTTGTTGTTAAAGAGGAAGAAAAGGAAAAGCGTGAGTGGCAACGAAATATAATATCTGATTATATGATTAAGTTGGTCTACCCGGGGATTTTTGGTCAGATTGAAAATCCTAAAGCTGGATTTCCTAAAAATCGAAGAACTGTAGCAGAACAACTTTCTCCTGGACAATATATGTTTATATATGTAACTTCCCCTGAAAAAAAAATAATTGGGCTTACCAAAGTTGTATCTGAACTTAATATAACGGATGGTAGATGGCCTTATTCAGTTGACTTAGAATGGGTGATATCTCCCAAATTAGGTATATCGCTTAAAGAATTAGACTTAGATATAAGACCACGTCCGGGTGATACAATTTTCGGATTAACTGATAGTAAAGCAGAAGAAATAATAACCGCCCTTAACAATCAGCCTGATCTTGATGAAAGTACTTTAAATTATTTAAAAAGAAAATATGAAGACACTGAATGACTTTGAGATGAACTGTTAAATTTTTAAAGACACCAAGCCCCTTGAGGGGGCTTTTTATTTTCTAAATGAAATGTTCTTTTAAGTAGAATTGTTTAATTCATAAGGTATATTGTTTAGAATAAAATATTGACATAAAAATCAACATTGGTGTATTCTTAGTATAGAAAGGGTGACTGAGATGAGTGAGTTCGGACAGTTGCTAAAAAATTTGCGTAAGGAATACAGGATTACACAAAGAAAGTTAGCAGATTTAATAGGCATAGATTTTACGTATATTAGCAAAATTGAAAACGGATCAATGGAACCACCAGCTGAAGATAAAATTATTAAAATCGCTGATGTATTCAATAAAGATGCTAATGAACTTTTGATAGCAGCAAAAAAAGTACCTACTGATTTTCAAAAAGTAATTACAGAAAATAAAAATGTTCCCGTTTTTCTTCGTAGTGCTTCTAAACTTTCAAACAAACAATGGGAAGAGATAAAAAAGATCATCAATGAGGAGGATTAATATTTGATAAAATCATATATTTCTCCAGAAGAAATGGAGAGTCTTACCCAGCAGATATTGATTGATTACGGGATCGATTTAGATAATGTTGAATCATGCTTTCCCATACCAATTGAAGAAATAATCGAATTTCATTATGAGTTGATTATCGATTGGGAGGATATTGATCATTATAGCCCTAATGAAACAGTTATGGCAGCAATCATTCCTTCAGAAAAAAAGATCATAATGAACGAAAGTCAGAAAGAGATTTTCGAAGAAAAAATAGGAACGATGCACTTTACGTTTGCACATGAACTAGGTCACTGGGTTCTTCATGCAATAGATGAATCTCAACTATGTCTTGATCTGTTTTCAAATAAAAAGATATTTTATTGTCGTAGTAAGTCTATAAAACCACCTGTTGAATATCAAGCAGATCTGTTTGCCGCATGTATCCTAATGCCTAAGCCAGTCATGATTGAGACTATTAATAGCATGAAGGAGAATGGAAAAATAGAATGGAGAGATTTATACGCATTGAGAGAGAAACTGTGCGTTTCTATATCAGCGTTAAAATACAGGTTAGAGCAATTGAACTTGTTATACATAAAAGACAAAATTATTTACTCGTCTAAGGAAGAGGCATCAGGACAGATAGAATTTCAGTTTTAAATTTTTTTAAGTATAATATTGAGTTGATAATCAACTCAATATTTGAAAGGAGGTGAAAGCGGTGGCGAAGAACGGAAGTGCAGGAAATGGCCGAATTGGTGCAGTCAAATCAAGAAGTCAGTTCAAAGGACCGAACGGTAATTTTATTAAGCGAGATGCAACAACTGGTCGTTTTATGGACCAAAAAACGAGTAGTTCGGCTCCTTTTAAAGGTGTTCAAAAAGAAAAGTAGGACGCGGCAACGTCCTACTTAATTAAAACTTTTATATAAAAAACAGTATTTCCATGATAACAAAAATATATAAAAAAAGGAATGAACCAATATGGCTAACATTAAGATTCAAGATGTCATGGTTTTTGTGAACGGAACCTCTCGATTTAACAACAACGCTTTTGATACTGTAACCGTTAAAACAACGATTCAAACGGACGAGCCTATTACAGAAGATTATTATGTACCAAGTGGAGTGAATGTAACACCAGGAATATTAGATCTACTGAAGCTCCAAAATCTTGAAGTGACACCGTTTAAAGCAAGCACCTTATTATCTGGAACTGATGATATTCAAACGCAAGCTTTAAACGGAAACCCGAGTGGGACATTAGAAGATGCAGCTAAACTGCTCTTACTCTCCATTCTTAAAAAGACACCACTTGTTACCATCGCAGGTGCTGTGAATACTTACGAATTATCTTATGAATATAAGATTTTTCCATTAGCTGCTATAGGTCTTCCAGACAGTTATGATTTCCAAATCCGAGTTCCATTTGATGGTTTAGGTATTGTACAAGGTGGACGAGTTGAAGTAACTGTGGTTCTTCCAAGATTTGCAGAACCAGATCCAAACGAAACAAAGGGTATTGATTTGAACGGAGCAGAAATAAGTGAAATTTTCTATGAAATGCCAAACGTAAATCGTAAGGCGGTCACATTCGCCTATCAAAACGATCCTTTGTTTACAGTAAGATACCAACATACGCAAGGTTTACAATAAAGAAAAAAACTCTCGTTGTGTGAAACGAGAGTTTTTCTTTGTGAGCTTGAAGTATTGTTGGATGCAAGTATTGTTGATTTGAAATAAAGTTCGATAATGTATAAAAAAAATTGATAAAACCCTGTATTAATATAGGATATTTTTTTGACACTAAAACTTCATCTTTTGTTTTCAATTAAAGGAACAGATTGTAGAGGGCTTACAATTAAACTAACAAAGAAGGACAGCTTAAAAAAGAACTATAGAAGAGCGTTTAATTGTAAAATTAAAGAAGTTGACAAATAAGGAGAAGGAAAAAATTTCAGTATGATGGGAGATATTAATGTGGATAATTATCATAAATATGAACGCTCTATGAAACAAAGACCTCATGTGGTAATTTTAGGAGCAGGAGCAAGTTGTGCAACTATCCCAAATGGGGACAAAACCGGAAAGAAAATATCTGCAATGAGTGGATTTGTAGAAAAACTAGGGCTTTCAAATATAATCGAGAAAGTATCTATTCAAACGATATCTAATAATCTTGAAGATATTTATATGGAATTGGATGAACGTAGTGAAGAAGATCCTAAATGTTTCGAAGTGAAATCTGAATTAGAAGAAGTCATTCAAGAATATATGAGTGGTTATAAGTTGCCAGATAATCCAACTATTTATGATTTTTTGGTTATGAGTCTTACGGATAAGGATATAATTGCAACATTTAATTGGGACCCACTTCTAGTTCAAGCTATCGCACGTGCTCAACGCTATACAAAAAATATTCCTAATGTTGCTTTTCTACATGGAAATGTGGCTGTTGGTTTTTGTGAAAAAGATAATGTTATGGGGAATGTTGGGATGCCTTGTAAATGTGGAGAGCCACTTAAACCAATGAAGCTGTTATATCCAGTTAAAAAGAAGGATTATAGCAGTGATGTTGCTATTAAAAAATCATGGAAGTCTTTAAGTAATGCTTTAGAACAAGCGTATATGATCACAATCTTTGGCTATAGTGCACCAAAGAGCGATGTTGAAGCAATTACTATGATGAAAAAGGCATGGGGCTCAATCAATGATAGAAAGCTCGAAGAAATTGAAATAATTGATATTCGAGATGAGGATACTGTAATTGAATCGTGGAACGAGTTTATTCATACTCATCATTATTCATATCACACAAGTTTTTTTGAATCTACATTGGGGCGTTGTCCAAGACGAAGTTGTGAAGCAACATTTGATAGGCTAATGAATTGTATTTGGCTTAATTCGGAAAAGGGATTTAAACAGAATATGAACTTTTCGGATATTGATAATGTTACTTATAAGTTAATTATGGAGGAAGATGAAAAAAGAAGAACACTAAGCATCCTTGATCATCCATACAAGTAAAAACAACTAAGGAATTGTTGAGAAAATCCCACTAATTGGCCCTTATTGAATTACGATTTACAACAATCGGGCGCTTTCATGGAATAAGAATCATAGAAATGATCAAACTTTTTTATAAAATTAGCTTCAATAAAATATATTAAGAGCGAATTTTGATCAATCTTTCTTTCAAAACACGCTCTTTTTTGTTCGTTTATCAAGGTTATTATTAGTTTCAATTTGATCAAACATTTTTCTAAAGCAACATGAAGGATTTTGTTTAAAGTCTTTTTTACTAAATTTCGATCCATTCACTAAAAACAGTATTCTATTTGAGAATGCAAAAATCATTGCTGATCTTTAATTAAGATCATTTCTCTCACTAATACGAATCTAACAAAATAGATATTATGTTAAATTCATACCTTTATGTTAAAACCCTTTCATTTAAAGGGTTTTTTGTCGTTTTTGTGATATTATTAAAAATGAATATAACATATTGCTATTTTGTGTTAAATTTAATCTAACGTAAAATGAATTCCAATAGGAGTGAAACCCTGTATGAATGTAAGGAAAATTGGGGCTAATACTGTTGAACCAATTCGAGATAGAGACAAAATTAGTGAGATGAAAGAAGTGCTATTACATCAATCTTATCGTAATTATTTTCTGTTCGTTTTTGGTATAAATTCGGGTTTAAGGATAAGCGATATTATTAATTTGAGGGTTTTAGATGTTAGATATCTGGATTATCTTAAAGTCCGAGAGAAGAAAACTAAGAAGATCAGGAAAATTAAAATGACAGTGGTTTTAAAAGCAGAAATTGAAAAATACATCAAAAATATGGCTGACTCGGATTATCTTTTTCCATCTAGAAAAGGTAATCAACCAATTAGTAGGGTGCAAGCATGGAAGATTATTACGGATGCTGCTAAAGAAGTGGGGATTACAGATTCGATTGGAACCCATACTCTAAGAAAAACATTTGGCTATCACTTTTATCAAAAAACTAAAGATGCAGCGATGCTTCAAAAAATTTTTGGACATTCATCACCATCCATTACATTGAAGTATATAGGAATTAATGATGATATGATCGATCAGGCATTGGATGACTTTGCCTTATGAAAATCGATAAAGCTGTAAAAATCAAAGAAGGAATGAACAACATGAACTTAGATTTACTACCTGACAAGAAAACGTTAAGAAATGCAAAGCCAATATTAAAATGGGCCGGCGGGAAAACCCAAATGCTAGACCTTCTACATAACAATGCTCCGAAAACATTTAATAAGTATATCGAGCCTTTTTTTGGTGGAGGTGCCTATTTCTTTTCATTAAAGCCAGGACAAGCTGTAATTGCGGACCTTAATGAAGAGTTGATTAATCTCTATAAAACAGTGGCTGACAATGTTCATGATGTTATAGCACTGTTAAAGGTATATCCAAATGAGAAGGATTTTTTTCTTGCATTGCGAGCGAAAAACACTGAAAACATGACGAATGTGGAAAGAGCTGCTAGAACTATTTACTTGAATCGGACATGCTTTAATGGCTTATATCGAGTAAATCGGAAAGGACAGTTTAATGTTCCATTTGGAAATTACACTAATCCTAGGATTTGTGATGAAGTTAATTTATTAGAAGTAAGTAAGATGTTAAAGGATGCTACAATTATTCATGGCGACTATAAGACAGTTTTAAGGGAATGTGCAGAACCAGGAGACTTTATCTTTTTAGACCCACCTTACTTACCAATCAGTCAATATTCCGATTTTAAACGGTATACTAAGGAACAATTTTATGAAGAAGATCATATTCAGCTGGCAGAGGAAGTAAAACGGCTACAAGAATTAGGTTGTCATGTTCTACTTACGAATTCCAACCATCCATTGGTTCATGAATTATACGAAGAATTTGAGATTAGTGTTCATCAAACAAGAAGAAATATAAATAAAAATGCAGCTAAAAGAACGGGAGAGGACGTTTTGGTTAAGGTCCTACCCAAAAAAAACATTACAATTGTACCTGATAAAGTGGTTTTACCTGATCAAATTAAATTGTATCCATCAACCCGATATATGGGCAGCAAGAAAGACTTAATCGATAACATTTGGGCAGTGGCATCACACTTTGACTTTGAATCGGTAACTGATTTATTTGCTGGTAGTGGGATTGTTTCGTACATGTTTAAAGCTCAGGGTAAACAAGTACTAACAAATGATTATATGAAGTTTTCCTCTTTGTTCGGTAAAGCGTTGATTGAAAATAATAATATTCGGTTAAGTGATTTAGATATTTTAAAATTAATTACTCCAACAAATCATACGAATAATTTTGTTTCGGAGACTTTTGATGGGATTTACTTTAATGAGGATGATAATACATTCATTGATATGATTAGAAATAATGTCCCTAAGTTAAGAAATAAAACAAAAGAGGCACTTGCTTTATCAGCATTGGTACGTGCTTGCATGAAAAGACGGCCAAGAGGCATCTTTACGTTTGTTGGCTTAGATAAGTATAATGACGGACGCAAAGACCTTCAGATGACTCTTTCCGATCATTTTATGGAAGCCATTTCGATTTTTAATAATGCAGTATTTGATAACAACAAAGTTAACAAATCACGTCATGGTGATGCCCTAACCTTTAATCATAAATCGGATGTGGTGTATATTGATCCGCCTTACTATAGCCCTCATTCTGATAATGAATATGTTAGGAGATATCACTTTGTCGAAGGTTTAGCCAGAGATTGGAAAGGTGTAGAAATTCAGGAGCACACTAAAACAAAAAAATTCAAAAATTACCCCACCCCTTTTAGTTCAAGAAAGGGTGCTCATGATGCATTTGATTTGTTATTTAAAAAGCATAAAGATAGTGTGCTGATAGTCTCCTATTCATCTAATTCACTACCAACAAAAGATGAAATGCTAGCTTTGTTAGCCAAACACAAGAAAAATGTAGATGTTATTTCTGTTGATCATAGATACTCTTTTGGTAACCAAAAGCACAAAATAACCGATAACAACAATAAAGTACAAGAGTACTTGTTTGTTGGTTATTAAGGGGGAAGAGTTTTTTGGCATGGTTAATTGCAGATAATGGGGTCCGTAACCCACAACGCTTAAAAGATGGTTTAGAAGTACTTGTAAATTCCGAGTTCCATGGGGACTTTAGCAAGAAAAATGAAGCTGGAATGGCAAAAGTACTTAATGAGCAGGGCATTATCGCTCTGCGTAGCAACACGGATAATACAATTTCAAGAAAATGGAGAATAAATTTAATTCGATTAGGTTTCATATCCAACGATACACATACTGTCACTGAGAATGGGAGGAGACTGATTCATTCTAATTCTTTACCGGAAGAAGAGGAATGTTTTTTGAGAGCTTTGTTAATTCAACAAATTCCTTCTCCGTTACATAAATTTAGTTATGCTAATTCGGAAAAGCCATTTAATCCTCTTAGGATGGTACTTGAAACGATTGATCGCTTAGGGAAAAAAGGTGCTGAACCAGTAATTTCTAAAAATGAAATGGCGTCCATCGTGATTTTAAATTATGATATGGATACGATCGATGATGTTGTAGAAAAAATCATCGAGTATAGAAAAGGTCGTTTGGATGCTATGGGGTCTGTTAAACGTTTTGATAGTTCATTCAGAGAACAGGCAGCTCAGAATAATAATACTGGGGCGAATGCTGATAGTTTGAGAGATTATGCAGATGTAAATATGAGATATTTGAAATTGACGGGATTATTTGCTGAAGAAGGGGTTTCAAAATTAAGTTTTGCAACCCATAAAATGACTATCATCACACAGATATTAAATAAAGCGTTTGTAGCGATATCTGATGAGGATTATGAGAGCAAACTGGCTATTGGAGCATCCTTACCGACTGATAATGAAAATGAAGCAATACATGCTATTTTGAATTTATACCAGCTTCTAATAGATAACGGGGAAGCAATACCACCTTTACCTGATTTAGAGAGGATGGCTGTACAGGACCTTTCTTTGTTACGTATACAGTTAGAAAACCAATGGATACATGTTTTAGAGAAGAGGTATGCTGCTGAACAACAGTTTCAATGGGAAGATATTTTGGCTTATCTAAAAGCATTGCAGCAATCTAATTCAGCTAGGAGAAATAATCAACTAATTCCTAGCGGAGAAGGACCAGCTTATCTAGAATGGGCTATTTGGAGATCCTTCTTGGCAATCAATTCATTAGAAAATTTGCCATGGGAAGCAAGGAAATTTAAAGTAGACCGCAGCTTTAAACCAGTAAGGCATGCAGCTGGTGGAGATGCTGATATGATATTTGAATTTGATGATTTTGTGTTCGTTGCGGAGGTGACACTCTCTGCTTCTTCACGACAAGAGGCGATGGAAGGGGAACCGGTGCGAAGACATGTGGCGAATTACGTTGATTACTACGCGGCCCAAGGAAAAATGGTGTATGGTTTATTCATTGCAAATAGTATTGATACAAATACGGCAGAAACCTTTAGAATTGGTATTTGGTATCGATCCGATGATTCATCGCTAGCTCTTAGAATTGTTCCGATTACATTGGCAGATTTCACTGATATCTTTGAAGCACTTTTTACGAGTGGTAAATTTAGCGAGGGTCCTACATATTTAAGAAACTTGTTAGTTCATTTATTACAGTTTAGCAATGAACCGGCTCCTTCGTGGAAAAATATCATGAGAACCGAAATACAAAGAAATATAAACAAAATAATATCTTGATGAGATAGAAACCAATGTTTTTAAAAGCATTGGTTTTTTTATAGAAACAACTAAGGTTGACGCTTGTAAGGGGCATCGAACCCCTTACAACCGACTGTATCCGGCTGCGCCTTGATACAAAACGCTTCTTTTTCTGATCTTGCTCGCGCCAGCTCAGAAAAAATCGCTTTGATATAACGGCTTCGGGCATCGAACCCTTGACGTTAGTCGGCGGCAGCTCTTTCGGGCTGCTTTTCGCCGCGATGGGTGCGGTGCCCTTCTCCTTCCTTCGTTCTCTTCAGTGTAACAACTTCGCTTATGACAGCCGGAAGGGCGGGCGTTCGGGGAAAGAAACGGCAAAGCCAAGTCGGCTAAACCACCGTAACCTTGCAAAGTACGCAAGCTAACGCTGGCTAAGTCATTGGGCTTCACTCATTTTCTAACGAAAAAGTCCGTAAATCATGGCCTTTTCCTACCCCTCTCTGGCAAGTTCGCTTCTTCGTGAGCGAACCCTTCCCCCTGTTTGCGCGAATTGTTCAGGTTTCCTCAAACGCGGAAGGGAGAGAGTAAAATGGAAACAATCTATGAACTAGTGAGGATTAAACAAGTAATCAAGGAAGTGGAGGCAAGCGAAAAGTTCGTAATTCGTTCGCCACAGGATGCGGCGGATGTTGCAGCTCAATTTATTGGAGATGATGATCGTGAGGTGTTCTTTGTGATGTGTCTGAACACGAAGAATCAAGTCGTTGCGGTGCATCGCTGCCATGTGGGAGGATTAAACGCCAGCATCGTCATGCCAAGAGAGGTATTTAAGTCCGCAATCCTAAACAACAGTGCCTCAATCATCGTTAGCCATCAGCATCCCAGTCAAGATGTCACACCGTCTCGAGAAGACATCGAAGTGACATCAAGGCTTGTAGAATGCGGAAAGATCCTAGGGATTGAGGTGCTAGATCATCTCATCATTAACACGAAAGCCAAATACTACAGCTTGAAAGAGCATGCTAGATTGTAAGAGAGAGGGAGGAAACCCTCCCTTTTTTTGCTCGTTTCTGCCATTTATATTGAAATTTTTTGTATACAAAATGGTGTATACTTTGTATACAAAGTATACAGGAGGGTGAGACATGAAAAACGCAACTCGTCGAATTGTTGAGAAGTTTCCTAAGCTTGAGGATAAACTACATGCCTATGAAAACATGCTGTTGGTCAATGAAGCGCTGAAGGAAGTAGATGATGTTCAGGCAACATTTTTACAGTTAGCGTGGTTTTTTGAAGATCCGGAAAAGGAGACGTTTGATCTTGGTTTGCTGTATCGTCACCTTGATAATGGCTGGCTTGAATTTGCCCTGGAGTTGATAACGAAATATTTCAGAAAGGATACGTATTTGATTCAGAAGCCAACGTATTCCCTGATTCGTGAAGGATCTCACTATAAAAGCATGAGTCAGTTTGCTGACTACTTAAGTGAACAAGGGCTGCGGTACGATCGACAGAAGTTGAATTTATATTTTGAACGCGGGAAAGTACCGCATCCCGATCTTGTTGTAGGCGGAGTGAAGTATTGGTCCGATGAGACAGTTCAGAAATATGCAGAACAAGAGATAAATCGAATGGGATCCATCCAACAGGAGGCAAAAAAATGACACTTGTTCAATATAATCAACGCTATGAAGAGATTATTCATGCCGACTGGCCTCAGGATAAAAAAGACAAAAGATTGGCTGAGCTCATGACGGAAATGGAGCAGGTCTACCAGATTCCAATGTTAAGGAATGAAGAATGGGAAAGAGAGAACAAACGAGTGATCGCTCTGTATAGAAAAGTGAGCTTATCAAGGTCCTTTTAATAAAAAAAATCGATCTCCGGGTTGGTTGACCGAAGATCGAACGTTTATCAGCAGGCGGTATTACGCCTGTTTCTTCTTTTTGTTTTTAAGCGGTATGCCCCTCTTTATGCTTTGTTCAATCGCTTTTTTAGCTAGTACCTGTGCTTCTTCTTTCGACATTTTCATTTCTTTTTCCCCTTTGCTATTACTCTTAATAAAAGTATGGACGGGTTTTTGAAAATCTAAACATATCTATCCCCCATCCCCCATATATATAAAACAAAGTCTAGGACACTCTGACACTGTCCTAAGTGAAAATGGGGAAAAGAGGGGTAGGAATGGAGAGAGAAGAGGCCGTTATGACGAAGAACAGGAAGAAAAGATCAGATGCAAAACGCGACATCAAGCCGACAATTTCTAGCAATCTTAAAGATTGTATATATAGCTTGTCTTATATCACACATACACCTGTAAAGGACGTAGCCGTTCTTTTGTGTGAAAAGGGGTTAAGGTCAAGAAAAGTCATTGAACACTTATCGCAGCACTTCAGACGAGATTACCAATTCATGAGTACAGTGTTTATAGGGGAATGGGGAAGAGAATCCTTGCAGCGGAAATGCCAACCAGGAAAAAACGAACGGATCACAGCTCGCTTCTCCCAAACGTCTTATGAGGATATTTATGTTTTATCTTCTGCTTTGGATGTCACGCCGTCCAAAGCAACAGCTTTATTGTTGGATGCCAGTATACGCAATGTGAATTTGTTGAACGCCTTTGTGAAAGTATCCCTTCAGGAACACTTAGACGAGGCAAGGATGAAGGAGCTTAAACATGTGCTGAAATACATCAATAAAAATAATCCTTACAGTGAGGAAATATCTTGGTTTACCTTGATGGATATGATTTTTCAAGATATGAAAGAAAAAGCAGGGGATGTGAAAGGGATGGTTTCCCACTGGTTAGAGAAATACAAATGATTGCAAACGTTCAACAATTCGTAGGAGCTGCATAAAAGGGATCGTTCAGATGACTTCAGGTTTCTAAGGACGTATAAACTAGTGATCAGAGAGAAGGATGAATCCTTCTCTCTTTTTTGCTTTAAGCAAAAAGATTTGTTGTCATGACTGCATTCGCCTTTAGGCGGAATTTTTTTCTTGAGAAAAGGCTTTTGAACGATTTAAAACTTTTCTTGGGCGGCTGCACGACAACCTGTAAAAAAGCAAAGAACGCTTTTTAACAGGCTGTAACGTGTCGCTGACGGCACTAAATGGCTCGATAACCACACCTTGTACGGCTCATACTTCGCCTACAATCTGTAGGTTCCTGATCCATTTGCCCTTCTGGCCGTACCGCACGAGCCGAAAATCTTAAAACAATAAAACCTAAAGTGGAAAGCAGCCCTACGGCTGCTATTGAATAAGATTTTGCCCTTTGCCTTCCGAATCGTACAATCACACAATCCGAGCTAACCTTCCAGCAGGTCGAGCCTCCTAGGCTTTGCCCTCAACCTGCTGGAAGCTAAGTCGGATAGAAAACAAGTCAAGGGGCATAAAACTTTTTTATGAAACACGCTTCGCAACATAAAAAACTTTTCCGCTAAGAGCTCCCTTGACTCCTTCTCTATGCTCATTGTTCGTTTCTCCTGTCAAAGGGGCAAAATCCTTCCCTTTGGGGAAAGCTTTCGCTTCGGAAGGCAAAAATCAAAAGGAGGAAAAACGAAATGAAAAAAAGTGTGTATGAGATCGTTACAGAGAAGGTCATGGAAGAGCTAGAAAAAGGAGTTGTACCTTGGCGTAAGCCTTGGATTAACGGGGGTGCGGTCAATTGGAAAACGCAAAAGGCGTATAGGGGGATCAATGTTTTTCTTTTAGACTCCGGAGAGTATGCGACATATAAGCAAATTCAAGAAGCTGGTGGAAAGGTAAGAAAAGGCGAGAAATCGCACATCGTGGTCTTCTGGAAGTGGTTAGAGAAAGAAGATGACGAAAGTGGAAAAGTCGAAAAAATACCTTACCTTCGGTACTACCGAGTATTTGAGATCAATTCCCAGGTGGAGGGGTTGGAAAGTAAAAGAAAAGAAACGTCATTCGACCATGATCCAATTGAGAAAGCTGAAGCAATTTATAAAGGCTATATCAACGCTCCTGATTATACATTTTATTCAGGAAAAGCCGTTTACTATCCAACGCTAGATAAAATTAATTGCCCGCCATTAAAGGATTTTCCAAAAGTCGAAGAATTCTACAGTACCTTGTTTCATGAAATGGTGCACAGCACAGGGCACAAAAATCGGCTAGCTCGTTCAGGAGTGACCACTCAGAATGTAGCCTTTGGAGATGAAGTATATTCCAAGGAAGAATTAGTGGCGGAAATGGGGGCTGCAATGCTTTGCGGTGTTGCGGGTATTGACAACAACACCATTAGTAATAGCGCCAGCTATATCCATTCTTGGCTAAGGTCATTGAAAGAAGACAGTCGTCTCGTGGTTCAAGCAGCTGCACAAGCCCAAAAAGCAGCGGATTACATTCTAGGAGAAGAAGAACCTGAAGGCGAGTAAAAAGCAGTAACCTATAACATCACAAGCACAAAGGATCGGTCATCTTCCTGTCGAGCAAGGAAGATGACCATATAAAAAATAAATTCAAGCTATTATTTAATTCTCATTATTGCCAGTGGGAATTAAATTGAAAAAGGAGGAAAGACGATTATCGTAAGGAAAGAAGGAGATTTTTCAATTCGTAAGGATGGAAGCAGTTATTATCGTGTTTACCGAAAAAGAACAAGGATAGGATCATTTCTTCAATTAAGTCGAGCAACTAACTATTTTGAAGCAAGATTACGAAGAGAACGTGAAGAGTATCCTAATAAATTGTTAAAATAGTGCCTAAATGGTGTAATTTAGTTAGAACGTTCAGAAACAGGCAAATTTCAATGGCATAAGTCGTAAGCGCCCGAGTCATAAATGGGTGCTTATCCGTTCAAAAGATTGAAGGGAGTAAAGTTGATATGAAAAATCAAAGTGTTATTACTTGTCCTTATTGTGGTAGCGAACTGGTGCAGCAGCGAGAATACTATTGTAATTTTTGTGTAATGAACGTTCCAGAGACGCTTGTGCAACGCAATCATGAAAGAATTTCAGTTCGTGTAAGAGATTTTGCGCTAGAAGTCCATCTTGAGAGGACAACGCCGGAATTAATGACGCTATCGACCTTCGAGTTGCTTAGTTTATTGAAATATGCACGAGCTGAAAGAACAGCGTTATATCGTTATCTGAACACCTTTTATAAGGCACGCAAGCAAGGTAATACGGATGAGTTTAAAGAGTCTGAAGAATATAGTGGAACGGAATACGAAAAGATCACACGTAAAATGTTTGTTCTGGAAAACATTATTCGTCAGCGGTTGGGGTATGTTCCGCATCGAATCACTGATGGATATTTGGCAAAATACGTAGACTATATGAAAAAGGATAAGCATAAACCAATGGTAATCCGCCAGCAGAGAAATAAAGAAATGAAAGCGTGATGTTATGGCCTTCAAAACGCAGGAGAAATTAGGTAAAGTATTCGTAAATACTCTTTGTGCTTGAGTATTGTATGTTACTGAATAACTCCGGTTGATCCCCGGAGTTATTTGATTGCATTAATAGTGTTTAAATGGTCAAAAGCATGAGGTGTCCAACATGCAGTTTATTAAAATAAGAAACAAAGTCAACTTGATCAGTAACGGGTGAATGACAATAAAAAACGACCAGATTTTTCTGGTCATTTACTTTTAGCCTTCTTCAGCAATCGCCCCCGATTGTTAAATAAGTCTAATTGAGTTTTTTAGGAAACTGCTGCGAATTATAAATTCCCTTTTTCACTATATTTAGATAAGTGCGTGATTTGATTGTAATGATTTACTCTCCATTTTTCCTCAATGAATTCAATTGAACTAACACAGGCATTTATTAGCTTTGTCTTACCCGATCCAATTTCACCATCTGAAATATGAGCTAAAATAGCATTTATTACTGCACCGGGGGCAACTAATACTATGTTGCTGTCACTATAATCCTGGTTTATCTTTGTTAGTCCGTTTGTAATCCGTTCATTTAGGAATTCTCTGCTTTCTTGATTTGGATAATTCTTATCTGGGAAAGCTAATTGTCTTTCTTCTATCGTCATACCTTCCGCGTCTCCATAATCCCGTTCTATAAATTCTTTCATCACGAGGACTTGGCTCTTTTCACCTTCGTTTATGATCTGAGCTGTTTCTAAAGCTCTTTTTAATGGACTTGATATGACTATTTCGTATTCAAAATCTCTCAGATATTTCCTACACTCTTGAGCTTGTAATTTCCCTTGTAAATTTAATGGAATATCAGTCCTCCCTTGTAGTTTCCCAAGGCGGTTCCACTCTGTTTCTCCGTGTCTAACTAGACATACATTTGTCATTTAATCTTTCCTTCCATTTAATAGAGATTTAACCTGAGACCTAATATGTTCGCTCCCAATCTTCTAGTAATGACCAGGTTATCTGAGGGTTGCCTTTATTAGATTTCATTGCTCCAACGAATACCTTTTCAGTAGGCATATCTAATGCTTTATAGTGGCTAACGATTTCTTTAGTTGTAGCTGAAACGTTATGTTTTGGAATCTTATCAAAATCGATCCAAGATAAGGAACCTTCTTCACTTTCAGTTAATTTTGCAGCACCTTTAACTTCACCAAAAAAGACATACTGTGTTCTGACTTCTCTTACATCTTTAATTCTCATTACAATGTATCTCAGTTTTAAATTGCTTATGTCAGATATATTTAAGCCTGTTTCTTCCTTTATTTCTCTAATACAAGCTTCAATAGGCAAACTCATTTCATTTTCTTCTATATGCCCACCAATGGGAACTAAATGACCGGCCAGAAAAGAGCTGTTAGCACCCTTTTGTAAGAAAAGGATTTGTCCCATCTCATTTATGAGAAATGCTACAGCCATATGTCTAAACTTCAAAGCAACTCCCCCAAATCCATCTATTGTAAACTTTCTACACCAATTGATTTCAATAAAAGAAGCGTCACTCCCTTCTTGGATTAACGCCCCGATTGTTTAATAAGTAAATGTCCCTACCTCGTACACTGTTTAATGCTTTCTTTCTCAGAAATACTTTTTTGTATTGTAACTTTATTGATTTTCACACCTTGTTCCGGAGTATCAATTAAAAAGAAATAAATTTTATCATATGGGACATCCCCGTGATGCCCATCGTAGTTTAAAGCACTTGCATATATGATATGTCTTCTTGAATCACCGTTTATTCTTTCAATTTCTACTCTTGGGCACAGAATAAAATCTGAGTAGGTTTTACCAAGAAAGGGGTAGTACCTGCTATATAATGTTTCTTCAAGCAGTTCTTCTTTGGTTGGAACCAGACTCGTGTAATTTCCATTAGCGTTTACATCTGAAAACGAGGAAAATAATCCTACAATCAGCAGCAGTATTATCATTAGCTTTTTCATAAAGACTCCACCTCTAGCTGTTATGGTTGTAAGTATTTTCTCCGAAATTTTTATAATTAATGCTTGATCAGAAATCATCAAACTGCACATTGTTAACAATACAAGGTGGTGAGATTGCGGAATATCACATTATGAGTATAAGGAATGGTTTCAGTGGAAAAATAAGGGCGACAAATCCAAAGGAAGTGAGTACACTTGAAAAGACTAGCTTATTTATTGTGTGCAGTAATGATTGGTTTATTATTAAATTCAGGGCCGGCAAATGCACAAGGAAAAATAACCGAACAAACCATTATCCAAACGATTACAAATGACTTTGAAGACACGCACCATTTGAAATTAGCTGGGTATCAGTTTGTTCACATTAAGGATATTGCGTCCGAAAGAAGTTCAAGTTATAAAAGTCTGTTTGATATTTATGTGAAGTTAACGGAACATCAAATCATTGGAGACTTTACACCCCTTTACTACATCTCTGAAGAGAATAAGAAGGGATTTGTCTTAGGGGTCCTACCAACAAAACGCGGAAAACATACGCTAAGAGAAATTCAGGATAAAAAATCCGATTTTTCCTACGCTAAGGAGTAACATCAGGAAAATATGGATTTACAATGGTAAGGAAATCCAAATATAAAAAAGCCTAATTTCTCGCTTTTAACACCGAGAAATTAGGCTTTAGTTACTTCATTAAAGCGCCCGATTGCTGAAGATTGTTAGAATGGTTTATAGCAACAAGGCATTTTACGATGAAGAACCAGAAGAACTGGAAGAACTGTGATATAAATGAGAAATTGGGATTTAATTATTTAATAATAGCGCCCGATAGTCCAAAAAAATTATGAGTCTGAAGGGTCTATATTGTTCTTTTCAGCTTCTTCTATACGTTCTAATAAATTTGAAATAGGAACTCATCCGTATTGAGAACTAGTATAATCAAGTTGATAAACGAAACCAGAAGCAGATCTTGAAAGAATTAAGGGATGAATATTTAGTTCCCAATTTGGTAATTCATTTTTCATATACAATGATTCTTCTTGCTCTTTACTATTAATTTCAAAAAAAGCTATTCCACCAGGTATATCAAGGAAGTGGTCATGAAATACACAATGTCCCCTACTCTTATTTGCAATGTAATTATTAAATAAAGAATTAGCTTCTCGTAAGGTTATTTTTTCTTTACATTCTGCTACTACCATATAGCATCTTCGTTTATTCATTTCATACCTCCGTATTATTCAATGATCCACTTTACAAACTAATTCTTTTCCGAATCAAATATCCCTTTAAAAATATAAAAGTAAGGATTTTTTTACTTTACCTTTCTTAACTGCTCAATAAGTGTTTGTTCCATTAAAGGCCCTTTAATTGAATACAGATGAAGTTTAAGGGTCAAAAGAATAACCCTATATTAATACAGGGTTTTATCAATCTTTTTGAACTTTATTTCAGATCAACAACAAAAAGGGAAAGATGATTAACTTGCTAAGATGTATTACAAATGATAATGAAACTTTAATTGCATCATCCAAAAGTTAAAACTTTTAGACTAACAAAAAAGAGACCCTATTTATCTTCTATTTTTTCTTGTTTAGCGTCTAAAAGTTGGTCTATAATTATAAGTGCAGAAGGTATAAGACTTTTAGACAAAAAGGAGATACATATGTTAATTGGATACGCAAGAGTTTCTACTACTGGACAGGATCTTGAAACACAAAAGGAAATTTTGGAAAATGAAGGTTGCGAAAAGTTATTTGTTGAAAAAATTACAGGTACAAGTACCCAACAACGATCACAGCTCAAAGAAGCTATGGAATTTGTTAGAAAAGGAGATACATTGGTTGTTACAAAGATTGATCGTTTAGCCCGTTCCATTATGGACTTAAATAAAATTGTTCAAGAATTGGCCCAAAAAGGAGTAAAAATTAAGTTTATAAAAGAAGCTATGGAATTTGATGGATCAAGTGAAAGCAAAAATAGCTTGCAGCAGCTGTTGTTTAATATTTTAGGATCATTTGCTCAATTTGAACGTGACATGATTGTTGAACGTACGACCGAAGGTCGAGAACGAGCAAAAAAACAAGGGAAACATATGGGTAGACCTGGGCAAGATGAAAAAACATTAAAAAGAGCTGTTAAGCTTTATAAGGAGCGTAAAACAAATGGAATGAGTGTAAACGACATTGTCAAAGCGACCGGTGTTCCACGTTCTACGTTATATGCTACAGTTAAAAAATATTAAAGTGTAAACCAAACCCTTTAAGGATGCTACTACATGTGCAGCCTTTTTGTTATATCAACTAAAGTTAAAAATCAGGTTTAAACCTGATTGAAAAGCTTCAGTAAGGTTCTCATATAGCTTCATTATGTAAAATTGATCCGATCACTTTCCGAATTTTAGGTTATCGTTAGAATAAAGTCAAAAGTAGATTAATAGAAAGGTTGAATTCCATGCGAGAAGTTTATTCGAACATCTTATTTATTATGGGATGGCTTTTGTTAGCCTTGAGCATTTATCTATTTTTATTTGCATTTATTGAAGTACCATCACTTTATATTGGTATTTGTCTACTCGTGTTAGGGTTGATTTCACTATTCATTTCAAAAAAAAATTGGACATCATTCAGGAAACATGTTTTCTCTTTTTACAAGATAATTAATTAAAAAGGTTGAGGTTTATTTCCACATACTTCTTGTTTAGCCACCTATAAGTCGGGTATTTATATATTGTTTATGATTAGGGGGGGAATACTTGTGGAGAAACCAGTATAGTAGTAAGCTGGTTAAGGCTTTCCACTGGATTGATTTTTTCGGTCATGAGACTTGTTTGATGATAGCGGTTACGAACAAGGTTCAAATTGAGCTCAAGACTTTCACTTAATGCTTTTTGCGGACCTTGAATCGTCGCTTCGGTGCTCGCCTCAAGCACACCTTTGTTTTCATATTTGTTAAGGCGGACCAGCAACACCTTTTCAGCAATAAAGATGACAACACAACCTCTGTAAATTCGCATTAGCATTTCTGGTTCATCTTTAAATTCTACAAATCCTTCGACGCTTTTTAGATAGCCTTCATAGGTTTTAAGATCCTCAATTTCAAAAAAGGCCTTGACCACTATTTCCTGAATTTTCTGCTCTTCACACAAACTCTTTATATAGATAAGCTCCACTTGCTTGCTGTTGCTGGTTAACGTTTGAAACTTACAATCCGCATTTCCCTGCAAGTGCTCTTCTAATTTTGTCTTTAAAGTTGGAGATTTGGATTTTTTATTTTTATACACCGTTATGCATCCTTTCCCTCCTGGCTGGGCATACATGCCTTCCTCTATTTATTTCCAAGTAGGCATGAATATAACCGGGGACATTTGTATCTTAGGAAAAAGGATTTTTGTCTTAGGTAAGCGTCCTACCACATGCCCATCAAGCTAACACTGATGAATTCTTAAGGCAGAGCCATCATTCAAATAAAATATGGCATGAGTCCAGTAGATTACCGTGTACTCATGCCTATAAAAGTTATTTTAGGGTTACTATAAAAGCTTAGTTATTTTTATAAGGAGTTAAACTGCTAAAGACCAACAGCAAACACGACATCTTAACACCAGGCGTATTTAGTTTTTACTTATTTAAAAAGTACTCTGTTATCCGTTGGATCCAGCATAACCCTTCATGGGTTGATATCCACCATAACCAGATTGACCCATGAAGCTGCCGTATTGCTGTGATTCTAAGATTTTCAAGAATCAAAAAATAAAACATTAAAAAAAGCTATAACTATTGCACTAATGATAATGAAATGTATTTCATTACTTCTCAATTTTTTTAGGATCAGAATCTCCACCCTCTCAATATATATATAAAGGCATTCATTATTCATGAAATATTCCGCATAAGTTCTTTATAGTATTTGTTTAATCTCAAAACCTTTGTAATTAATTCTTCGAAATAAGTTAAGTTCCCTACTAATAAACTTAATGTTGGATTCTATGTTATAACTAACTTATCTGATTCCAAACTCTATCCAGATTTAAGGGGACATATATTTTATCCCCATGTATTTCCCTATGTATGATGGGGTTTTCAAAATATTGACCCAAATTTTCTATTTCTTTTTTTAACCTTGCTCTCTTTATTACTCCAAACAAATTTTCAAAGTTTTCTCCAGAATATTTCATAAACCCTTCTCCTTATTTATCTTTTATTAAAAACATTTATAATATATCCATTATGAATTTTATTATAATGAAAATAAATAAACCTAATTACAAAACAATGGTTGATCTTCAATAACGTACTTATGATGGTGATTACGAATCAGGAAGTCGACGGATTCAGTGATGAACTGGGTCGTATCTTATTGAATGACATAGCTGTTCAAGACCGTTTTATCAAAAAAACGTATCTGCTGCAGAGAAATATGGGTTCCAAGATGGAAACTTGGTATAGCATTTCCGCAAAATTGATTGTTGCTTGTCGATAATTTTGAAGTAGTGAAGCGTCCAACTTAAATAATCAATCAAAAGGCTGTGAGCTTTTCACAGCTTAGTTTATTATAATAAATAGCCTCTTTCTTCGATAGAAAAGCAGCTTATAGTTTCCTCCTTTTGTGGAGCCCTATTCCAAGCACTAAAGCAGGACAAATAAAAAAATTCTTCAATGGTTATCCTGAGAGAAGTTTCGCTCACCATAAACGCTCGATTCCTTTTTCTAAAATAGCCATAATTAAAATAGTACCCCTGTTAAATTGAACATCTCAAACAATGAATTATCCATTGGCATCACGTAAATCCATCTTCTCAAAGATGTTTTTGACGCTATATGTTTTGTCTTCTTATGCTGATCTTCGACCATCTCCCAATAATTTAAAAATAACAATTCTAGATTCCAACGTATTAGTCGATTTGAAAAGTTACCAGCGCTCTTTCAATTAGAAGCTGACTTATTGTGCATACCCTATGCAAAGTTAGTTTACATAACAATTATTTTCTTAGAGGAATATAATCAAACCAAAACCTCCTTGGCGTTCAAGGAGGTTAGTATGTTGTTTGACATTCTGGACCATTTAAGAAAGACATACCAGGTACTGTTTACTTTTTTGTTGCTTCCTCAGCAAACGATGTATTTACAAGGAAATCATGGTCGACCCGTTTTGGAAGCTCACCTGCTTCATTCATTATTTCTTGAAGATTTATCCATTCTTCTTCATCTAGAATTGGATCTGTTGCATACGAATCTTGTTTTTTGTAGCGCTCTACAACTGTCGTAATAATATCTTGTTCAGTATCCTCAAATTGTGAGGCAATGGATGCTGCAATTCTTTCTGCACTATTTTCTTCAACCCATTGCTGTGCTTTATAAATTGCTTTTGTGAACTTAGATGCAGTTTCACTGTCTTCTTTTAAAAAGCTTTCTTTCGCCATGAAGGTTGTATAAGGTACTTTTCCAGATTCATTACCGAAAGAAGCAATGATATGACCTTTTCCTTCTTTTTCAAAGATACTTGCTGTTGGCTCAAATAATTGAACGTATTCACCAGTTCCAGAAGCAAATGCACTAGGTATGTTTGCAAAATCTATGTTTTGAATAAGATTCAAATCATTCTTTGGATCAATGCCATTTTTCTTTAAGACAAATTCTCCAACCATTTGCGGCATTCCACCCTTTCGCTGACCTAGAAATGTACTCCCTTTTAACTGATCCCAGCTAAAGTTATCAATTTTCTCTCGTGAAACAAGAAACGTCCCATCGGTTTGGGTGAGTTGGGCAAAATTGATAACTGGATCTTTTGAGCCCTGTGCTGATACATAAATTGAAGTTTCTGAGCCGATAAGTGCAATATCTGCCCCATCTGACAATAGTGCAGTCATTGTTTTATCTCCACCCCACGTTGTAGTCAGTTCAACATCTAATCCTTCGTCTTCAAAAAAACCTTCAGACATTGCTACATACAGGGGAGCGTAAAAGATGGAGTGTGTCACCTCAGCTAAACGAATTTTCTCCACCTTGTTTTGATTACAAGCACTTAGTGATAAGACTAATACAAAGGACAGTATTAATCCTGTTAGCCATTTTTTCATGAAAAGCCCCTCCTTGGTGATAAGCACCATTAATAATAAAAATTTCAGTAAGGTATGCCTTTGTAAAGTATGAGACGTGAAAAAAAGTGTGAATTCCTACCTAGAATAAGCTTTTAGAGGGGATGTTAATTTTGACAGATGAAACAATTATAGATTGTCAGTTTCTTCCCTTACCAAATCCACGCATACAACTACATCTTATTACCTATTTATCGAAAGAATTCAAGATAAAAGGATTACTAGTTGAACCGATAGTAGTGGAAGATTATGATGGATTTTTTATTTTTTAGAGGTGGAATAAAAATGGATGCAGGAAAATGGTCTCCCAACTATCTAACAATAAATAAAAGCTTATCTTAATCGGTAAAACATCCAATCTTTTTTACAAAACTACCATATGATAAAGTATTATTCTTTTTCCTAAAAGCAACTATTGTTGATATGTTAGAGTTTACATTTTATTATTATCCTAGTTTTGGAGGGATCGTCGTGGTCTTTTTACAGTTAAATTCCATTAGTCAAACCTATTTTTCAAAACGATCGGGCACAAAGGCCTTAGAAGATATATCTTTATCTGTTCGAGAAGGAGAATTTATTTCCTTCCTTGGTCCGAGTGGTTGTGGAAAAACGACAGTTTTATCGATTATTGCGGGATTGTTTCCTCCCACAGAGGGTTCTGTTACTCTAAACGGTCAACTCATTAAAGGGCCACATCCAAAAATCGGCTATATGCTTCAACAAGACTACCTGTTCCCGTGGAAAACAGTCAAAGAAAACGTGCTTCTCGGATTAAAATTAAGAGATCAGCTTAACGAACAACATGTATCCAACACCTTTTCGTTACTAAAAGAAGTCGGTTTAGAGGGTACCTTAGATATGTATCCATCACAACTTTCAGGCGGCATGCGGCAACGGGTGGCGTTTGTTAGGACACTTGCTACCAACCCTAAGATATTGCTGCTTGATGAACCCTTTTCCGCACTCGATTACCAGACGAAACTAAGGCTTGAAGATTTAGTTTCAGTTACATTAACTGAGCATAACAAAACCGCAATCCTTGTTACACATGACATCAGTGAGGCCATTGCTATGAGTGAAAGGATCATTTTATTTTCAAAGAATCCCGGACGTATCTTTCGTACCTTTAAAATTCCGGAAACGCTAAGGAAGCTTCCCCCCTTTGCGGCTCGACAGCATCCTGATTTCTCGTTGATGTTCCAGCAAATTTGGGAGGAGTTGGAGCACATTGAACAAAACGACAGTGAATAAAGCACATGCGGATTATCTTCAACGTATAAAAAAAGAAAAACGAACTGTATTGTTTGTCCAGATTTTTATTTTTATTGCGTTTATGGGATTATGGGAAGTTTCCTCAAATAATGGGTGGATTGATCCGTTATTATTTAGTTCGCCTAAACGGATAGGGTTTCTGTTTATGGATATGGTTAGTGACGCAAGTTTATTTCCTCATTTAGGAGTTACACTATCCGAAACATTCTTCGGTTTCTTGTTTGGAACCTTGTTAGGTACCCTTTTTGCCTCCCTTTTATGGTGGATACCATTCCTCTCAAAAGTGCTTGAACCCTATCTTGTCATTTTAAATGCTCTACCAAAAGTTGCGCTTGGTCCGCTATTAATTGTAGCACTTGGACCGAATTTCACATCTATTCTTGCTATGGGTATATTGATTACCGTTATTATTACAATAATTGTGGTATACTCTGCTTTCATAACTGTTGAGCCAAACTATCTTAAAGTAATCCAAACATTTGGTGGTTCGAAGTTACAATGTTATAAAGAAGTCGTTCTTCCCGCCTGTTTCCCAGCGATTATTTCAGTCCTAAAAGTAAATATTGGTCTTGCTTGGGTTGGTGTAATTATCGGGGAGTTCCTTGTTTCAAAACAAGGTCTCGGCTACTTGATCATATACGGATTCCAAGTATTTGATTTCACCCTTGTCATGCTCAGCCTCCTCATTATTGCAGTCCTTGCGACATTTATGTACCAACTTATCGAGATACTTGAACGAAAACTAATTAAAAATAGATAAAGAGATCGGTTATCAGTCCCATCAACATGATCAATAGAGAATAATTTTAAAAAAATGAAAGAGACCCAAATAATGACGAATGAGATGATAATAGCGGTTTGCTTCTCCTGTGTCTTCAAAAATGACAGGTACCTCTATTTTTTGGATCCATTCCTGCAGCAAGGCTTTTTCCTATTCCCCGCACAAATCAGGTTCTGGTATCTTGCCTCGATGATAGTACACATTCAATTTCCGTTTATCATAATTCAATCCATTCTCTTTTAAATAATCGGCAAATTGTTTTTGTGAAAAAAAGCCATTGTTGCCTTTTGAACTGCCCCGTAAATGTTAGACACAAATCTAACATTTACGGGGTTTTAACATGGCTAAATTTACAGTAGAAGAAAGAATACAATGAAATGTGAGAGGAGATATCTTATAATATCGAGTTATTTCAATGTTTGTTACAAAAAATAAATGAATTACCAATATCCTTAGGGCGTTATCAGCAGTAATAAAAGCTGTTTAATACAACACAATTTAATTTATGTTGTATTGTCGAAATGAGATTAAAGTACAAAGAACTTTTATTTTAAGGGGTATTTAGCCTTAGCGTACGAAATCCGCGTTTATCTATACTTGGAGTAAAAAGTCCTTGATTTCATAAGCATTTTACATTGAAGACATGTATATAACGTATTCGTCTTAACAATCGTCCTCGCATCATTAAATTCTACAACCAGTTTATGCCTTGAAGGCAACTAAAACGCCTAAAGGCGTATTAAGCCTTTGTTATTTAGGATAAGGTATTCGATGCCTTCTCAGTGTTAAGACATCACTACATTGTATACGTTGAATATATTGTTTACTGAGTTAAGATATCAAGTATTCAAAGTAGCTTTTCACTTAATTTTTCTTCTTAAAATACTTTAAATACTCCTGATTTTCATGGTATAATAAACTCTGGAAACATACGCTAAGCAAATTTCGACATAAAGAAAGCCGAGTTTTCCTACGCCAAGGAATCTTCGGCTTTAATTTATTGATGAAGAGGTCTAAGTGAATCTATGCTTGCTACTTTCTTCATATTAAAAGTGTATTTGCCAAGGAAATTAATATGTTCCCATCAAAAAGGGGAAATATGCTTTAGTAAATCTTCTCGTAAAGTTCCTTTTTCCTCAAGCAATTTTGTGGCTTAAGTAAGGTATACGGTGTTCCATACGCTAATGGCGTTAATTATAATGTTTAATGCACTGGCACGTTGAAGCTGATCTTGCAATCCTCTTTCTCGTAATTCATCCCATTTCCCAAAAAACAAGGATCTCGTAAGGCCATTCCATAGCCTCACCTTTATTTAATCCTCGTTGAATACTACGACGTAAAGTTTCATTAGACATGTAATCCAAAATAAAATTGGTCTTTTCGATTCTTCCCCATTTCACGTAAAGCAGTAGCTAGTTTATTCTGCCTTGCTAAGAACCTAATTTTCCCATGATAAGCGAGCCGGATACTTTTCCTTCTCGAATAGAATGGGCTAAACGGAGGACGTCGTCAAAATTTTCTTGAATAATCTTTGTATTAATTCTACAACGGAGTAAATTTTCTAGCTGGGGAATTGTCAAATTCGCACTCGAACACTTCCACCTTTTGAATTCCAATTTAAAAAAAATGCTTTTATTCCTACAGAGACATCGCATGGTGTTATTAGTCCTTGATAAACGAGATTTATGAATGTTAAGTGATTTGCTTTCTTTTTTGTCATTCTTTTTTTCTATGAAGTGACCAGTGGTTTAAGTACAATATTTCATAAACTTATTTTCTTGGATAAATATAATAACTTAATAAACACTGGGACATGTTCCAGCTGCGGGTTCATAATAACAATGATTTTTATATTGACCAGCAAAAGGCTGACCGTACCATGTTGGAGGACATGGACCGTATGGATTGAAATACCAAAGAGAATATTTCGCCGGGTGCTGCCTCCAAAAATCCAAATTCTTTTTTGCTAATCTTTTTTCAACTGATCTCGCTCCTTGATAAAATACATTACCTTTTTGGACAGCTTCAAAAGAATAATTTCCTCCTTGTACTTGAAAAATAACTTGTCGAATTGTTCTTACATCTCTAAAATCTAAACAATCCGCTACGCCACGATTAACAATTACATTTCCGACATACAACATTCCTTGTTTCCCTTCTCCTACGGCTTCCGCTCTCATCATTCTTGCCATTAAGGCAACATCGGTCCTTGTGTATTTTATTCTCGGCATTTTTTCACCTCCAAAATATTGTATGAAAAAGCTCCCGCCCTTATTATCCGGAAGACTTGTTATCAAGATATATGGCCTTAATTAATGACAACAAATACTGAACTGAGTCCTGGAGTCATCAATCGTCATTAAAATTATTCAAAAAACAAAAATTGTGAAATCTTCACAATCTCTATTAACTAAAGTTGCAAATTTTGCAGGAGACTGACTGCCGCAGAATTAAATCGTTGATTGAGTCCCTCAGGACTCATTAAGACACCAGTTGAAGATTCTAGACAGCTACATAGCTGAGTTAAGGAAGTATTCGCTACCTTTTGACTTAACCATACACATAAAGCCACTAAATCTTTTGCTTGATACTTACTGGACCTTTGTACAAAACCTTCTTTTTTGGCCAGTTGTTTGAGGACATGAGGAGACAAAGATTGTTGTAACTCAAGCGAAAAGAGGTTCAGCTCATCTGAAACAACTCGAGACATAAAAAAGCACCATCCTTTCCATCATATTACAGAAAGGATAGCGCTTTTTTCGTTTAGGGGATAATAATTCACCTTAGCTTGATGGGCATGTGGCTGAACCCCTTTGACTGGTTCCTTCTTCCACAGCCATTGCATCTGCTTTTGTTACATGAACTGTTCCACGTGGATGTTGTGGTGGTGCATAAATGGAATAAAGTTTTAATGGGATATTCCCTGTATTGGTTACATTATGCCATGTTCCAGCAGGTATCATTATTGCAGTGTCATCAAAGATCCTTCTTTCAAAATTCAGATTATCTTTGCTCTTACCCATTTGAACAATCCCCTGCCCCTGTTCAACTCGTAAGAATTGATCAACGTCAGGATGCATTTCCAAACCAATATCTTCGCCAACATTAAGGCTCATTAATGTAACTTGTAAATGTGTTCCTGTCCACAAAGCGGTACGATACATATTGTTTTGTTTAGTTGCCTCATTAATATTAATAACAAATGGGGTGGGTCCATAATCTTTTAACGAAATATTCCCATCACCATTGGGTAAGCGAAAAGGACCAAATCTGTTAGTATGCTCTACCTGATCAGGAATTGTCCAGTAAACAGACTGTCTTCCATAGCTATACGTTGGTACATTAACATAATTAGGATATTGATAAGGATGCATATATGGAACGTAATACATTTTCTCATTCCCTTCAGCTTTATCAATTATCCTATGCACTATGTGAAGGGAATGTACTTTGAGCCAAGCTTAAAGAAAGTATTGTTTATTATGTTGCCTTTAGGGCTGGGAATTTATTGTTTCTGGAAAAATTATAAAAGGATCATCCATATTAGCAGGACTAATATGGATGATCTTTTCTATTCACGCAAAATAATTATTAAAAAGTGCAAAATAAATCCAAAAGTACAACCTTGATTTTACTACATTTTTCACAACAGCATTAGAAATGAAAAAAATTAAGGATTATTCAGCTTGTGATGCATATACTGGATTGGTTCATTATCCATGGTAGTAGAATTCTTTAAATTAAGGGGAGATTAGTGTTGCAAACTGAACAGCAAACAACTGTTACTATTCCATTCCCATCAAAATGGGGTATCCATGCTGCTATAGCTGGTAGACCAATCGTTTGGGGGTTACTTACCATTAACTCTATTATAGGTAACTGGATAAATGGTACTGTTAATTTTCCGTGGTATACCTATTCCAATTAATGGGTCTTGGGATGAAAACACCAAACAAATAAGATTTGATTCACCTTATGCAACATATTCAGGAAACTTAACTTTATTTGATGAACCTCAAATTAGGATTCGACATTTTATTTTAAATGGGAGGATAATCATGAAACCTCCTTCTTTACAAGCAGGCGAATACGGAACATGGATTGCTACAACCGATAGAACTCTTACCGGATCTCCCGTTAGCAGTACTACCTTGCCCCTGTTGGAGTCTTTTTAACATCGAATATACTTAGTCAGCTACAGCAGAATTTCGGAAGAAATCAGGTTTAATATAGAAGTAATATGAAATGAACCACCTTTTTGTTTTTCGATCCATTTCCAATGTTAAAATCAATGTGACAAAACAAACTAATTACAAAATTATCTAGGGTGTCTCATAAGAAAAGGCTTTTCAACAATCCTTCGTATTCCGAACGTATACTCATAACATAGTTTGTAAATGTTAAGGGAAAAACTAAGGAGGAATTTTAAGTTGGAATGGATTTTTTATCTATATCTGTTAAATGCGTTTCTTATCTTATTTATAGCAATTTGGGAAGTGCGTCGGCCTGCCAAGGCTTTGAATTGGATAATAGTCGTTCTTGTTTTGCCTGTCATTGGTTTTTGGTTATACCTTAGCATATCAAATCCTAAGCTTATTCATCGGAAAAGATTGACCTCTACTCAAAATGAGCCTGACAAATTACCTGATACATATAGTGGTTCAGCATCGGTAATCGCCGATGCATTACGGCATTACACTGTACATGGACTTCGAGTCGGCCAAGTCCAAGTATTTAACACTGGAATAGCAAAGTATGAACAACTCATCAAATCCCTACAAAAAGCTCAAAAAACCATTGATCTAGAATACTATATCTATCGGGATGACCAAATAGGTAATCTCATCACAGAACTGCTGATCGAAAAAGCAGTAAACGGAGTGCAGGTTCGTTTTATTAGAGATGGTTGGGGAAGCAAAAAATTTCCGCGTCAAAGAATCCTTCAGATGATAGAAGCAGGGATAGAATGCCGAACTATATTTCCTTTACGCTTTCCTTGGATTTTGTCCAATTGGAATTACCGGGATCATTGTAAGATTGTTACGGTTGACGAAAAGAAGGCATTTACTGGCGGCATGAATGTAGGTTATGAATATACAGGATTGAATCCTAAAGTTGGGTTCTGGCGGGATACTCATTTGCAAATCATAGGAGAAGCATCTGCCGATTTGCAGACTGTCTTTGACGTTCATTGGAATATTGCTGTGCCAGAACGGATAAAATCGAAAACAAATCTGGAAACAAAATCTGATGTAACGAAAACCAATCCAATCGGAAGAGTAGACCTTTCCAGATGGTCTGCCGAATTAGGATCAGAGTTGAGCACAATAGATGGTAAAGTGATGGACATATACCCAACAGGGACATTGCACAAAGCGTATATCCATACGTTGGAAGGAAACCCTGGAATTCCTACCCCAGTTATTCGTCAAGCTTACTTTATATGTATAACACAGGCAACCAAGACGATTGACATAACGACACCCTACTTTATACCGGAAACAGATATTATCATGGCATTAAAGACAGCTGTGGCTCGTGGTTTACGCGTAAGATTGCTGGTTCCTCGCCACGTTGATCAAAAAATAGTGGGATTTGCTAGCCGTACCTATTACGGGGAACTTATAGAAGCTGGAGTCCAAATCTACCAGTATGATAAAGGAATGTTACATGCGAAGGTGATGATCATAGATGAGGAAATTGCAGAAGTAGGTGCAGCAAACTATGATATGAGAAGTTTTCGCCTGAATTATGAGGTGTGTCAAGTCCTGTATAGTGTTGATGTGGCGAAAGAACTTACACATCAATTCGAGCTTGATCTTAATGATTCTGTACCATTAAGAATTGAAGACTTGTTGCAACGATCCTTGACCGAGCGCATTATTGAACAGGGTGCCCGCCTGCTTTCTCCATTATTATAAGTGATATATCCTCTTTTTATTGTTCTATCTTAAATCTAGATTTTAAAAATTTTGTTGCTTTAAAATGCTTCTGATTTATTTAAAAAAATCGAAAACCCGTGTTAGAAGTACTTCTAACACGGGTTTTTCTTAATTACGATGGAAATTCATAACTAAAAAAGGTAATACTAAAAAGGTAGGTCAAAAAGGTTGAATTCAAAAATATTTGTTACCTAAATATAGGGGTGATATCAATAGATAATATATTTGGAAATTTTAATGAAATACGTTTTTTAGAAGATAAACTGTACCTTTTAGAATTAAATGATTGGCTAAAGAATGAGTTTTTAACTTGGGAATGGTGGATATTAGTTGGCTTTTTAGTTGTGCCTTGGGTTATATGGGCTAAACTCGTTAAACGAGACATGATTTTAGAAATTTTGTTGTTTGGTACCATAATAATCATAACAACAACCTTATTAGATATAGTTGGCTTACAATATAGGTTTTGGGATTATCCAATTTCATTCTTACCTATTATTCCTAGAGCCTTTCCTTTTGATTTTTCATTGGTACCTGTAGCTTACATGTTGTTATATCAATATTTTAGATCATGGAAATATTTTGTAATAGCCCAAATCATTATGGCACTATCATTCGCCTTTATTGGTGAACCTTTTTGTGAATGGGTCAAACTTGTTTATTATATAGAGTGGAGATACAGTTATTCATTCATATATTACATCCTCGTTGGTATTGGAACTCGAGCTTTAATACTAAAACTAGTCTCTTTATATAAAGCTCAAGATTTTACAATTAAGTAATTAACATTGGAGGAAAAAACTTTGGAAGAAGTTAATATTGGTTTATTGACGATCAAAACCATCGTAGGTTTTGGCACCTTATTTTTTATCATTCTCGTAACAGGAAGAACATCCATCTATCAGTTAACCCCGTTTCACTTAGTTTTTGTGTTAGTACTTGGAGATTTTTTAGGGAATACCATTTATGAAGATAAGGTAAGTACTTTTCATTTTTTATATGCCATCGGATTGTGGACGCTTCTTATGTTGGGAATAGAATTTTTGACTCTAAAAAATAAATCGACACGTTCCCTCTTATTAGGAAATCCTAATATAGTTATACGGGATGGTATTATGGACAGAAAGTTACTTGCAAAGAACAAACTGGATGTGAATCAAGTATTGAGTATACTTCGACAAAATCATGTTTTTTCTGTTCGTGAAGTCAAATACGGAATATTGGAAGCTAATGGGCAAATAAGTATATTATTACAATCCAAGTATCAAAAACCTAACAAGCAAGATCTCAATCTCCCAGAAAGTTCAGTAGACCTCCCAACATCAATAATTATAGATGGAGAAGTATTATGGGATAACTTATATGACCTTGGACTTGATCAACAATGGTTAGATAATCAATTAACTACCAATGGATATGATAATGTAAAAAGTATATTCTACGCAGATTGGCGAGAGAATGAAGGTATACATATAAGTCCCAAATAACATTTTTTTCATTTTTTTGTTTCTGTAGTTTAATTTAATTCCTCTCATGTAAAATAGGATAAAAATTGTTAATTTTTATCCTTATTATTTCGCATGTTAACAAAATAAAAAAACCTCCTTTAAAAAGGAGGTCACAGATAGACGAAATGATTTTTTTGACTAACATATGCTTTAATTCATATACCCAATATTTATTATATTCATTACAATGCATTTGGTTATCATGATGCAGAGTATATTTCTAACCTCTTAAAATATGGGTCACTTTATCAATAGCCTCTTGCAATTTTTTACTATTTTCACTATACATATGCTTTGTCTCTTTTGATTCAGTTCCAAGTGCAAACAGCTCTAAGTCCGCCTGACATTTTTTCATTGCGGCGAAAACTAAAGGTTTTTCTTGAGGAGATGGGACTTGAAGTTTATCATCAAAGAGGTCAACGGTTAATTGACCGTAAGAATCTACTTGTCCAAGAAAAACATTTTCAATGGTAACTCCCAGTTTTTCCAGTTCCGTTTTCAGCCAATTTCTGCTTCGGCCACTAGTAGACAGCGGCTCATCTAAGATTTCTCCATCCATAATGACGGTCTGGGGTTCCTTAATGGAAGCAACATTCAAGTTTACATCTTTCGGAGTTAAAGGCTGATTTTCTTTTTTCAACAGAACACTTAATTCCCCAGTCGGCTCTAATAACGCAAATTCCACATCAGCCACTTGGAAGACATCCTTATTTCGAAGCAATTCCAGCAATTCAT
This sequence comes from Metabacillus idriensis, assembly GCF_009674765.1. GTDB lineage: Bacteria > Bacillota > Bacilli > Bacillales > Bacillaceae > Bacillus_P > Bacillus_P idriensis. The sequence goes on from NZ_WKKF01000014.1 coordinate 54,829, forward strand.
CCGTTGTGTATTTTTCCTTTTTTAAATTTTCTTCCATGATTTTCCCATCTTTAATAAAAACGGTTGCTTTCCCTTCTATAAAATCGCGAAAGGCTTTGCTTTTTAAAGAAATCAAACCTGCTAAAAAAGGCATTGCAGCGAAGATCAAGATTCCGATTATCCCGTGAAATATGTTTTTTTCAAGCCCCATAGCAACTTCTCCTGCAATACTTCCAATTGTAATGCCAGTGACATATTCAAAAAATGAAAGTTCGGAAAGCTGCTTTTTACCTAACCATTTTGTAATTAGAAATAAGACAACTACAAATAATAATGCCCGTACTACTACATCTAACCACTCAGGCACTGTTTAACACCTCCTGTTTAAGAATGGTTTATCCTAAAAACCTTTATATTGAGACTCTTCTCGCTCCAATTCCCCAATTCGTTTTTTTAAATCTGCAGATATTTCATGCACGATCATCATGGTTTCATGTAATGTACGTTTTGATTCATTAGCTTGAGTCCGTAACGCTAAACTTGATAGATCAGCCTCTATACCTTTTAGCTGAGCAAAACATTGTTTCACATCTGATGCGATGGTCATTACGGATCCTCCTTATCCTTTAGGTTTAAAAAGCAGAGCGCCAATCATTCCGAAAATGATGGCAGCAGAAATACCGGCACTTGTCACTTCAAACATTCCCGATATTACACCGACTAATCCATGTTTTTCAGCTTCTTCCATCGCGCCATGCACAAGGGAATTTCCGAAACTCGTAATCGGAACAGTAGCTCCTGCTCCTGCAAAATCGATGAACGGTTCATATAAACCAAATCCATCAAGAAGGGCACCAATGACAACGAATGTACTTAATGTGTGTGCAGGTGTGAGTTTAAACACATCAAACATAATTTGCCCAACTACGCAAATCAAACCGCCTACGACAAAAGCCCAAAAGAAAATCATACTTGTTATTCACCTCCGTATTCTATCGACACCGCATGAGCAATACAAGGAATCGTTTCATTTTGCTGAAAGCTTAAAGGCGATAATAGAGCACCAGTCGCTGCAACCAAAATGCGTTTAAACTCACCTTTTTTCATTCGGTTTAATAAGTGACCATATACGACCGTTGCCGAACATGCCGGCCCGCTGGCTCCAGCGAGTACTGGCTGCCCTTCCCGGTAGATCATCATTCCACAGTCCTGATACTGTTTTTCATTTATTGGGGTTCCATGTTTTTTAAATAAATCAAGTGAAACTTCGTGACCAATCTGACCAAGATCTCCTGTTACAATCAAATCATAGTAGGAGGGATCTAGATTTCGTTCTGTTAAATGAGCCTCAATCGTATCAACCGCAGCCGGAGCCATTGCACCACCCATGTTAAATGGATCGGTCATTCCCATATCAATGACACGGCCAATCGTAGCAGATGTAACACGAGGGCCCTCTCCTGATTGACCTAACAAAGCAACTCCTGCACCAGTTACGGTCCATTGAGCTGTAGGCGGTTTCTGTCCACCGTACTCTGTTGGATAGCGGAACTGTTTTTCAACCGCTGTATTATGACTGGATGCTCCTGTTAATAAATAATTGGCGCCTTTGGTGTTCACAAGATAGGCGCCAAGAGCCAGTCCCTCCATTGAGGTTGAACAGGCACCAAACAATCCAAGATAGGGTGTCCCTAATGTCCGGCACGCAAAGCTAGTAGGAGTAATCTGATTTATAAGGTCTCCTCCAAGGAATAACTGAATTTGCTCCTTTTGAAGACCAGCTTTTTCAATCGCTCTTTGACTGGCTTCTTCTATTAGAACTTTATGGGCTTTCTCGTAGGAATCTTGTTCTAACCATAAATCGGAATGAAGAAGATCAAAATCTTCAGACAACAGCCCTTCTGCTTCAAATGGCCCGCCGACAGTTCCAGTGGAGAGAATGACCGGCTTGTTCTCAAATATCCACGTACGATGGCCCATTAACATTACAAACCACCCCACTGAATAAGTATGGTTTTGATCGTAGCAATCACAAACGCGGAAAAAGTACCAAACAAAATGACGGAGCCAGCTAATTTAAACATATTGCCGCCTACACCTAACACAAACCCTTCTGTTCGGTGTTCAATTGCTGCTGATATGACAGCATTTCCAAAACCGGTAACTGGAACAGCAGACCCGGCCCCTCCAAATTGGGCGATTCGATCATAGACTCCGAAACCTGTAAGAAGCATAGAGATGAAAATTAAAGTCCCAACTGTCGGATTTCCTGCCGTTTGATCAGTAAAATCAAAATAATAAATATAAAACATTTGAATACACTGACCGACCAGGCAAATGAATCCACCTGTTAAAAATGCATTTATACAATTTTTAAATACTGGCCTTTTTGTTTCCAGCTGCTCTTCAAGGGTTTGATACTCCTGTTGTACAGGTGTTAATTGTTTCTTTTGCTTATTCGACATGCCTATCCCTCTTTCGTCATGCTTTTTCCTTCATAAGACTTTTAATTTTATCGAAAGATTTTTTTAATGATTTCATTTGGGTATGATCTTTTTGCAGTTTTTCTTCTAATTGTTCCAATTCCAAATACATTTTTGAGTCGGTTGAGACGATGATTTTATAATCTGGATATTCTTTTTCTAAGTCTGATTTCACTTTCTTTTCAATTTCTTTTAATCGAAACCTGTCAAAATTATCGACTTTTACGGCCAACAATAACTCTTTATCTGTATTCACAGCCTTTACCCCTGAAATCTCATCTTCTTTTATTACCTTTACTTTTGCTTGGTTAGCAACAGATTGATCGATTTCCTTGCTTGTATGTACTCTTACGACATTTGCATCATCATTGTTATTGGCAAACTGATTCTGATTTCCGGCACATCCTGAGCTAAGTCCGATAGCTGTTAGTAATAAAAAGGAAAATGTCAATTTAGTTACTATATCTTTCATGAAATCACCTCATGTTTTATCTTTTGGAAGACAAAAGGTTGGCCTACCCCTTACCAACCTTTTTTCCAGTTTAATTATTGTTGTTTGTATTGAGGTTCTTCTTGTTCGATCTGTTGAACACGTGGTTCGATACTATTGATAACGGATTGGGTTTGTTTAGCAACATCTTGGTAAAGCTGCTTTGCTTGTTGATTCTCTGTACTTAGAGCAAATGTCTCGAAACTAGCCTGTGCACTTTTCAGCCCTGCTAGAGCTGTCTTCACGTCATTTATTACTGTCATTTAGGTTCCTTCTTTCTTTTAAGTTGATAGTTACGAATGATATTATTCCTTTTTGGAAAAAGTTTATGTGAATTTGAATATGGTAATTTATTGATATCAGAAAAACAGAAAAGTTAATTATAGAGGTTTCCCTACCAAGCTGTAGACTTGTCTATAAACCTTGATGAGCAAATAGAAAAAGCTTGATTGAAAAAAGATTGATCAAATCACGCTCTTAAAATAAAACATCTAAGTGCTTGCTGCAATTTCTCTTCCTCTTTACATTTTGATTTCCATTTTCATTGTACCTACACTTGGTTTGCCTGAAGAGGATAGTACCCGACGAAAGGTTAAAATATCGTTGTTTTCTTTATCAGGGATTTCAGATTCAAAAAAAGCATCTAAAGGAGAAAGTTCTGATAGGTCATTTTAGGGGTCCCGGTAGCAAAACGCGGAAAACATACGTTAAGCAAATGTTCGACATTATATAGTTAGTTTTCGTCAAAAAAAAGCGTATGTCACAGACTACTGAACATACGCTTTTTTGTTAACTTGTTTTTTTCTTTTTATACGAATGTACTTTCTTTTTGGAATTTGTTAGTGAAACAAAGAGGTAAAACAATCCGGGTAAAACAATCGCTATGCCTTCGTTAGCCATCATCTTTGACAATCGCGCCCTTTAATTGAATAATGAGCTTCTATTATCTTGTTTAGCCAAAGGAATGTAGGCGTTAGCTGTACTTACCTATAGGGCGATCCAGAACATGCACTTAATCTTAAACCTGTAGATTTATATAAAAACTTTTCTAAAGTTTTATTTTAGTAAAGATTGCCCAATCGCCAGGGGGAACATTTCCGTTACCTTCTGCCAGAATTATATAATGCTGCCCAAAATAAGTACTTGATTCTAAATAATAACCTCTAGCAAATTTCAATGCAATCATATCATTACCTAATTCCATAAGTTCAAAAGTTTCCCAAGGTCCTATATTGTCCGGGTCAGCTAATACAAAAGATCTTCCTCCCTTTACAGCGTACACGTATTTTCCTCGATAGTCTTTTAAAGCAACTTTATTATTTCCTAAATTAATGAGTTGGAAAGTTTCCCACTTACCTATGCAATCTCTAGTAAGGGTGAGATAACCAACATCAGGTCTAGATTTAGGTAAATCATCAGAACAAACATACTTATTGTTGTGTCCTTTTAATGCAATACGTGTTACCTCTTTTGGATAAAACACGCCTGCAAATATCTTATCCGTTTCTGATAAAGTATTACTATCTGTATCAATTTTAAAATCCCCTCTGGGGTATCGTTACTTATCTGAAAAAGCCAGAAGAAATCCGATTTCAAGGTCTTCTCGGTATGCAAGGAGCCGTGCAAAGTAGTTATAAATATGTTTTAGAAGAGAAGGGCTCCGCTACTTTATTAAAACTTTCGCACCATGCGGTTGGTCTTCTCGAACCAGGATGGGAAGAAGGTCATCAGAAGGGTTGGGAAGAGCTGCTGGGATTATTTTTAAAGGAGTTTGTAGAAACAGGTAAACGCCCAGGAGTATAGAGCCGGAATAGCAGTAGAGATTTTCGCATTTGGATCAACATTGGAGAAAAGTTTAATTAGTTTTAATGTCTACTATAGTGGTAGCAACAGGAAAATACACGATTTTAAACATTAGTGATACCTCAATATAAAAAGCCGAATTTCTTGCTGAAAAACTGAGAAATTCGGCTTTCGTTACTTCACAATCGCGTCCGATTGTTGAAGAAGGAAAATATCACACCATAAGCTGACTAAACTTCGACCCTACTCATAACTTTAAGCAATATTGATAATTTTTCGAGTAACGGACTGAACTTCTCATTGTTCAGATTACAAATAAATGATCTGCTTCGCCTTCTATTGGTGCTGTTACGTCGCCTTTAAGAGACTCAGCATGTTGCCAAGTAATTCCTTCCTCAAAGTAGGAGCACTTCTACTTTCTTGATGTTTTGCCCCATGCGTAGTTTTATTTTTTTTGATAACCCTTAATTGTTATACCCATTGCTAAAATTACTATGATAACAAAAATAATAGACAATAATATTCCTGTCGACAAAGGAGTACTCCCCTTCATTTTTTGTAAATTATACCATATTTAAGGAATCTGAATGATAAAATATTAACTCTCTTCTACAATATGTAGAAGAACCAAGTTATATCTTCCATTGTATTATCTATTAAGACTTTAGCCACAAATCAGTCGTATCGTAATGAAAGAGCGTAATTCTTGCTGCAGGTCGGAACTTTCATGATGCAAGGATATTCAAGAAAAGCCCCCGATTGTTGAATAAGGAAAATTTTCTACCATTATCATCTCAATTCTCTTCTGAGGTTTGAATTATATGTTAATATTTAGAAAATGGAGGTGTAATAATGAGTGAAGAGAAACAGGCACCTGAGATAAGAAGGGAAAAACTAAGACAAGAAGAATTAAAAAGAAACTCTACTGGAAATGTGAAAGATGCTTTCAACAGGGCTGAAACCGGAAACCTTACTGATTTAGTTGGTAGTTCAGGTTGGAAAGGTACTGGAATACTTATTCTGATAATGATTGCAGGCTTAATAATTGCATCAATATTCTTAAAGTAAGAAACCTCTTTTAAGGTTTTTATTATGCACTTCTTAACCGTCGTTCCTCAAAAAAGCAATCATACTTTGCTACTATCGCCACCTTTAAGTGAATAGCGATTTTACAATTTTTTCTTTTTGGATCGCAATTTAACATATAAAAGTATGACTGAAATAATTGAGATTATAATTGAATATCTGGTAATCATAAAGAAAAAATCTGGATAAAGAATTTCCGCAGTTGAACCCATTCCATTTACATCAGTTGTGTATTTTACCCTATCCATCCATACTAATAACAACATAAAAGACACGATAAAGGAATATATCGCTGTTTTCACTAAAACTTTCTCCATAATAAAACCCTCCATCTATGTAAGTTAATTCTTCTTCAAAAATCCAGCCAAATTCCTCAATAAGAAAAGGCGATCACACTGTGCTGCAATTGCCCCTAATTGTTGAATAAGCACCCTTTGTTACTTCGAAATCAATCAGTCACTTTTTCCGGCACGATATTTAAAATAATTAAATATACTTTTTCATTATTGAATTCACCTACAAAGACAACTTGATGAATCTCTAATGCTTCTCCTTCTTTTAGAGGATGGAGTTCCATTTCCATTTTAATAGAATTTTCAAGTCGTTTTTCAAATGAGAAATCCTCATAATATTTTGCAATTATCCATTCAATAACAATTTGGTTTTGTAAATACATTTTTCATCCCCTTTATCAAAGTAACCATTGAAAAGTATTTAAGATTAAACAGAAGTCAAAATGAACTCCAAAAAAATCGTATGGTCCAACTATTGAAATCCTAAATCTTATTACCAATTATTTCAAATTAAAGTCTAAATAACAACAAATATTTGCATATAAAAAAGCTTATCTTGTTCCTGATAAGCCCCCGATAATGGAGTAAATATATTTAAGAATGTTCTTTAATAATCAGTTTAAAATATGGCTTAAAGTCAATTTCTATCATTTGCTGGGAGTCCTCATTTTGAACTGTTAACAATACGCTTGAGAAATCTTTTTTGTCTGATGTTATTTCAAACTTATTGACACGTTTTAATTCTAAAAGCGATATCAATCTATTTGATTCCCGTTTACTAACTCGAATTTTCACTTCTCCATCCGCAGGAGAAATCGTAACAACAAAGTTTTCTTCTCCGTTCGAAAATTTATACTTCGCAATATTATTATAGAAGGGCAAGTCATTAGAAGTATTATCAAATAATGTGGGTTCACACTCAAACAAAGAAAGAAAGCCAATTTCTTCCGGGAATATAGTCATTTTCGCCCCCCTTAAAATTTATATTAAACAATGCTGTCCAAAATTAATATAAAACAAGAGCGATTACACTGTGCAGCAATCGCCCCCGATTGCTGAAGATGGAGAATAAGAACAAAGGTGCGGCAGCTGCTACCATTGTTCATTGAATAATGACTAAACTTTTTTAGTTTTCAACCATTCGTTTTCTAAAATACTCATTTCCCATAAACTCCAGTATTCATCACCATTTTTTCTCGAATCTCGAAGTAAACCCTCTTTTATAAATCCTGCTTTTTCGTAACAGGCGATAGCAGAAACATTAAAGTCAAATACTCCAAGGCTAACTCTATGTAATTGAAGGTCACCAAATGCAATTTTAAGTATTTCCTTAAACATTTGCTGACCTATTCCTTTACCTCTTGCGTTTTTATCACCGACTAATACTTTTCCAACTCTTGCAGATTTGTTTTTTCTATCAATTTTCCCCAAAGAAATATGACCAATGGTTTCACCAGTTTCATTATCAATTACTTTATAGACCATAGTTTCTGAGTTTTCATTATTGACATTTTCAATGTACTTTTCTAATTGAGTATCATTCAGGGGATAATCAAACCCTGGACCGCCCCATTGAAGTAAGAATGCAGGTGAATCAATCCAATTGATAAGTTGTTTAAAATCAGTACGCTCAAAATACTTTAGCTCTACCATAAATACCTTCTCCCTTTAATATGTAATTTTAACGCTTTATCACTTTATATAACTAAAGTACAACCTGATAATTTCTTGTTCTTCAACTTTTCTTTAAATACATTGCTCCACAATATGGCACTATTCCTAAATAGAAAAGGTGATCCAATTTGTAGCAATCGTCAACTTTACTCGAAGAAGAAAGTTAATCAATTGAATGGAAACGATTCAGTCCATTCCTCACCTGAAAACATATCTTTCACTTTAAACTGATTATTTCTAACTTCATCCTGTCCGATAATAATAACGCTACGAATCTTCTCTTTATTTGCTTTATCAAGTGCTTTGCCTAACTTTTTGTTAGACATCTCAAATTCAACTTTATAGCCTTTGTTTCTTAAATAGCCTGCTACCAATAAAGATTCTTTCTGCGTACCTAATGGGACTATATAATAATCTACATTTGGATTTTCCTTTAATTCTTTCACTGTCGAGCATATAGCAGTATAAATTACATCTAATCCAAATGAAATTCCTACCGTTGAAAACTCTTGGTCTGTACCTATCAATCCACCGATTGCATTGTCATATCTTCCTCCACTCCCAATACTTGATTTAATTGATTGGTCATCCAAGAATATTTCATAAATAGTACCAGTATATATCTCTAAACCTCTTGCTAAAAAAGGATTAAATACGCACTGTTCTCTTACTCCTAAAAATTCAAGATAAGATTCTAATTCTTTTAATTCATTTAAACCGTGTCTTACCTCTTCATTTTGTTCGGCAAATGATTCAAAATAGTCAAAGCTTGTTTTTCCAGCATCAATTAAAAACTGTTTAATTAAAGTAATAGTTGAACTTGATAACCCTTGTTCATCAAGCTCAGTGACAACAGATTCTATTCCAACTTTTTCAAGCTTATCTAGAATTAAGATTACTTTATTAATTTTTTCATACTCTGTACCAAATACATTAAGCATACCAGTTAATAACTTTCGATTGTTATATTGAATCGTTACCTTCAATTCAAGTTTCCTAAAAGCATCCAATGCCATAACCATTAATTCAGATTCAGCGATCTGCGAACCCACACCGACTATATCAACATCACATTGAGTGAATTCACGAAACCTTCCAGTTTTAATTGGTCCATCTCTAAATACCTTACCAATCTCATATCTTTTAAATGGCATCTTTAGTGTAGGGTTCATCGCAACAACTTTTGCAAATGGTATAGTGAGGTCATAGCGTAGGGCTAGATCTCTTTTGCCTCTATCAGATAATGTATACATTTCTTCTAATATTTCTGCTCCACCGCCATATTTAGAAGCCATTAATTCGGTGTAATTTAATATAGGTGTTTCCAGTGGTTTACATCCGTATTGGATAAATACATCTTCTAATGTTCTTCTTATGTCTCTTCTTACTACCTCAACATTCGGTAAGTAATCTTGAGTACCTTTAACATTTTGATAATCCATTTTCTTCATTTTCATTACCTCCAATTTTAAATAAAATAAAAAACCGCACTTGATTTAAGTGTTGAACTTAATCAAATACGGTTTAATGATAAATAGCCTTCCTATTGACGATTTTTTATAAATCGGATAGCAAGACTACTTGATATGATGATGTAGTTGTGAGAACTTGATAATTGACTCTTTAAATGATTGCATAAATGCTCACCTCTAATTTCCAATAATGTTATCATATTACAAATAAGTTTTCAATGACTTCTTCTTCGACTAAACTGCCCAATTCCTCACTAAGAAAAGGCGATCTAATTTGCAGCAATCGCCCCCGATTGTTGAATACTGCATTTCATCATACATATTTGGATTTCAGCTAATAATAAGCTGAATACTTCAATTAAAAATAGTGAAGGAAGTGATCACTTATCAGAATTGCAGTGCTATTATGTTTAATCTTTATTGGTCCTTTCATTAAAGCAGCAAATGCAAACATTACTATTGATGAGACCTCAAATATGTATTTACAAAGTGGATATGGGAATGTATATGAGGAACTACAAGAAAGCAAAGAGCATTTCCGAAAGAATATCGTATTACCTCATAGGCTTCCTCCAGTTGCATTTACTCATAGTTTTGGCAGGTTTAGTGATTTAGATGGACATCTCAATGATGAGTTTGAAATTGAATATATAAATGAAGATAAACCGTACCATCATTACAAAATATTAGTTAGACCGGTTGAATTCGGGATAAAATTTGAGGACAAACACATAACCCAAACCGTTAATTTGCGGGATGGTAGCAAAGCTATTTATTCCACAGCTACAGACCGATTTAATCTTCTTGCCTTTGAAAAGGATGGCTTTCAATACATTCTGAGCATTAGTAAAGATGTGACAACAGTCTCAAAAGAAGTATTAGCTGAAATCGCGGACTCAGTAAGAAACAACTGATATCATTAGGGGCGAGGATCTTCGGCAATCGCCCCCGATTGTTGAATATCATTTTTGTTGTCTTATTAAAGAAAAGCCACCATTAGTTCAATAAGAAGTGTTTTAAAAAAGGGACAACGTCTCTCCGTTGCCCCTTTCTTTACTAGCCTTTTTTTATTTTTAACATCGAGTTAGCATTTGTCTGAAATTCATATGGAACTTTCACTTCTTCAACTGTACAGCCATTGTCAGCAAGATAATTTATTAATTTATCAAGATGCTCATATCTTTTTCCTTCTAAATCAACTAAAGGGAAAATACGAACTTCCTCTTTCGTAACTCTCAATAACTCATTTAGCGTTTCTATGTGAAATTGATAATCTAATCTATCCGCATACATAAATAGAAAATGTGCAGAGAGAAGAATATCAAATTCTTCATTCTTAAACGGTAAAGAAGGTAATGTAACCGGAATGTATCTTTCGCTGGATTCCCTCATATCGTTGGCACAATCTTGTAAGGCATTTAAACGATGGCTTCTAAGACCATCTATATCCTTAAAATAATCCCATTTATAATTGTTTTGGACTTTTTGCATATGCTCCATCGCGTGTTCAATATCCTGGAGACCTTTATTTTTTAGGGCCTCACCCGAATGATAATAGGCAATATCGCAAGCTGTTACTTCTAAACCTGATTTGTTACCAACAGCAGTAAATGAACAAGCTCCAGCTGGACAATCGAGTATTTTCTTTCCTTGTAGTTCTTCTTCTGAAAGCGAGAACATATCCAAATACTCGTTAAAGGTTCTCCCAATAAAAACAATTCGCTCTAAATCTAACTTTGTACTCTGCTCAACTTTACTCAACTAAACTCACCTCTTCTAAAAGATTACATTCATATTACCACGAACAAAGTGGTAATATGAACCTTTTTTACTTTCTTTTTGAATTAACCTGCCACTTTAATTCAATAAGAGAAGACGACACTTTGTTAAGTAATCGCCCCCGATTGTTGAGGATAAAGCTCTAATGCATTGAGATAGTAATGTAAAATATCCCCACTGTAACTACACCTAAAAAAACCATAATAAAATTCGATACTATCAAAAGTCTTCTTATTGTTAATTGCTTATTTATCTGCTTTTGTATAAGAAAAGCACTTATAATTGCAGTAAACCATATTGCTACTCCGAACAACGAAAGAAGATATTCAGAGTCCGCTATCCAAAGCATTAAGATACCAAAATGAATGATCAATAATGACCAAGCTAATATTTTCAAGTACATCACTCCTACCTATTCCAATTTAACAATTTTCAATTAGTCTTCTAATGGCAGCTACAATTAATGTTGGTTCATCATTTTGTATGTAATGTGTACTATTTTCAGCAATCATAAATTCACTGATAGAAGATATTTGAAGAATCTCTTCTTGCATTGTATTCCATAAATCTTGTGACTCAGGTGAATAATGATTTTTTTTGCCCGCAGAAAGGACAATCAATGGAATGTTTAATTTCTTTTGGTCTTCTTTTAATT
>NZ_WKKF01000015.1 GCF_009674765.1 Metabacillus idriensis
TGTTTTTCTACCGAAAAAAATTCTTCAGTTAAAACCTTGTTCGTTACCTCGTTATATTTTTGCAGGAACTTCCACAAAGTTCTTCGAATGGATTGCACCCACTCTAATTTGAAAGATAATGGAATTGCATGTGTGGCCCAAGCTATACCTTCTTGTATAGCAAATGATTGAAGTTCTTGTTCTTTACCCTCAATAATGTATTGAATCAGCAGATGGGCATTATTTATCAGGTCAATATTACCGACCGTTAAAATTTCTTCAATTTTTTCTTTCACATTAAACGCTTCGTTTAATAATGAATCTTCAAAATTCTCTTTATTCTCTTGGATGAATTCCAGTAATTTATATGATTCTAGTGAACCCTTCATAATTTTAATCCCCCTTTTAATATGCCTAAATTACCCTGTTTGTATTATTCTAATACTATAAGCTTCTAATTTAAAGGTAAATTGGAAGTGTCTACATTGGAAATAATTACCGAAAAAGAAATGAGTTTGAGAAAGTTATTAAATTTAATAGGTGTATTCATTTTTTGAGGTTCAGCTTTAATAAGCGTAACAAATCCAATTCCTTCGAATGAATACAAAGTATTTGTTTAAAAATGCGGGATAAATAAAGCATTATCTATTACTTAATTAATTTGAATTAAGGATCTTCAACAAACTGGCGCTTTTCTTCGATAAGACAACATAAATGATATTCAACAACCGGAGGCGATTATTGAAGAACTGAGGGAACTCCATATCAAGCTGGAGTTCCTTTTCTAGTGTGTTGTAATACACCGGGTAATAAATGGTGTTAAAAATATCACCTCAATTAGCAGGACTTTGTTGAGCAGTAAAGTCCTGCTAATTCCCATGCGATTTGATATGTTAAATATGCACATGAATTACTAGTAAGCCCTTATATATCAACAAAAAAGCATACCAATTCCTTTGCGGATGAGTATGCTAATTGATATGTTATTCACTGTGTTATTTAGCGGTTTGCACCTATCAGCCGAACCAGTTAGTCTTTTTTATCGCTGCTCTTTTTCCCCTTAATCTGAATGATTATAAAATTTATTAGATATGGAATCTATGAATTTACAATTAACTAAGTATTAAACAAGGATAGAAAGCGCTGTACTTAAACATTTTTTAAATAAAATTTAACCTTTGATAGAACCTGATTTTAACCTTCATTCCGTAAGATAAACTTAAACATGAAAAAGTATAAGGAGGATGAATCATTAAACTATCAGAATAGAAAAGAAATCCTGCATTAAGTACGGAATTTTTATCCATAGACCTAATAAAGAAAGCAGGGAAAAATATGAAAATAAAAAAGATAACGGGAAATATTCTATTAATCATAGCAGCAGTTCTCTTTCTTTGGTTTATTTACCATCATGTTATGACTAGATTTGAGCAGAAAAAGTACCAAGCATTAGGAGAATTGGTTGAAGTGGATGGAATGAACATGCATGTCTATACAAAGGGTGAAGGTGAAAATACAATTGTCTTATTAAGCGGTCTGGGGACGGCAGCACCAGTGCTGGATTTTGAACCTTTGATTAATGAGATGGCTAAGAACAACAAAATTGTAGTTGTAGAACCTTTTGGATATGGCTGGAGTGATTTAACAAATAAGAAGCGGACAGTGGAGAACATAGTGGAAGAATTAAGAACAGCTTTAAAGAATGCTAATATAGAAGGGCCCTATATATTAATGCCCCACTCCGTTTCCGGAATTTATACGATGTATTACGCCAATAAATATCCAGACGAAATTAAAGGTATAATAGGGATCGATTTAACTTTGCCGAAAGCCTTGGAGTATTTTAATGAATCTGCGCAAGCTTTCCCCAAGTATATGAGCTTTGCTGCCCGGACTGGGATAGCAAGACTGGCATTATTTATTAATCCTAATGATTTCCTCCCAATAGCACACGCAGGAACTTATTCTGAAGAGAATTTAAAGATGACCAAAACCATATCTGCTTGGAAAAGCTATAATCAAAATGTCGTGAATGAAGCAAATGAATTAAAGAATAACATAAAAAAAACAAATGATATGTCATTTCCTGCAACTATTCCTGTCATGATCTTCACTCCGGATAAAAAGGAAGCAAATGAAAAAGGCCGATCCAATAAAACTTTTTATCAAACGCAATTAAGAAACGTTGCTGAAAATAAACTCGTTATTTTAGAAGGGCACCACTACCTCCATTGGACGCGGTATAAGGAAATATCCGATTACGTGAATGAATTCATTTATCATTTTGAATAAAGGAAGGTTCTCGTTAATAACAGGCAGCTTAATTGTTTTTTTAAATGAGAGCATTTTTCCTTACAGTCTGACTTGGCAGGATAACACTCCAACAAAATGATACAATTATGATAATTGATTTTTAAAAGGGGTAATTAACACACACCACTTAAAATAAACATTCCTTGATAGTTAATGAGAATTACCTTCAAGAAGGAGTTAAGCATTTGAATATTAAATTAAATGAAAAAATCATTAAAGATAGATGTGGAACTGTCTCCTTCAAAAAAGGAGACTCTTTTTATCGGGGGAATCATGTGACATTTGATCATTATGGTCCGGATGGTTGTGAAGCCACGGTTACAGGTAAGGAAGATTTTCATGTCGTGATTGAAAAGGATGAGAGCGGAGGCTTTCGGACGAAATGCAGCTGTCCAGCGCTTGCTTCCTATCAAAAGGATTGTCAGCATATTGCCGCTGTTTTACTGTCGATTTATGAGCTTCAGCGACAAGGAACAAGTCCTGCTGATTCAAGCGTCAGGCACTCTGACTCTTCAACAAATCAAGCACTGACAGAGGGCTTGCTGACCATTTTTAATGATAAACCTATCCGATCAAGCAGACATCAGCTTCATTTTGAAAAAAGACAAGTACTGGGTGCGGAGTTTGTTTGTAAACCCATTAACATAGCTAAAAACGAAAACTTGTTTGGCATACAACTTAAGATTGGTTCTACACAAGTGCAAAATATCCGTCCATTTCTTCGGCAAGTGAAAGAAAGTTTGCCTAACCTTCTTTCCAATTCATTCACGTATGATCCAAATCTTCATTGCTTTCAAAAGGATACAGATGCTGTGATTCAGCAGCTCATACAAGTTAGTTATGATGAAAAGGTATATACGGACGAGCTGCCCGGAAAATCAGATTATGAGAGCAATAAGAATATTTTGCTGATTCCTCCATCTTCATGGGACAGGCTTCGTCCATTACTGGAGAAAGCGCCTAAAGTGAAGCTTGAGTATGACGGGAATATATATAAGGGCCTTAGCTTAATGAACGAACCACTTTCATTACAGTTTGACTTTTCTGAAGCGGGGGGCAAAGGCTTTCAATTGAAGATCAATGGGCTAAAACAAATGGTTGTACTGAATTCATATAGGTATGTTCTATATGAAGGAAAGCTAGTACAGATGAAAAGTGAGGACTGTAAACGTCTTTCAGACCTAAAACAGATGCTGGAAGCTTCAGGAACGAATCAAGTTCCGATTCCGCTTGAGCAATTAGAGTTTTTCATGGAAAAAGTGGTGCCAGGTTTGAGAAGACTGGGTAATGTCCAGATCTCTGAAGCCGTTTCAAAGAAGTTTTTAAAAACACCGTTACTAGCAAAGCTATATTTGGATCGTGTGAAAAATCGCCTGCTGGCGGGACTTGAGTTTCATTATGAAAACTTTGTTATTAATCCTTTGGAAAGGCGTGAACTTCCTGCAGGCTCTATGCTTATAAGGGATGTGGAGAAAGAGGAAGAGATCCTTGCGCTAATGGAGGATAGCTTATTTGCCAAGACGGACGGCGGGTATTTTCTGCATAATGAGGAGCTTGAGTATGAGTTTTTGTACCATGCCGTACCCAAATTTCAAAAGCTTGTCCAACTATATGCAACTACCGCTGTGAGAAATCGGATTTTCAGACAAAATGCCCGTCCGCAAATTAGGGTGAGGGTCAAAAAAGAGCGGACCAATTGGCTGGAGTTTAAATTTGAAATGGATGGCATTTCTGAAAAACAGATTCGTGAGGTTCTATTGGCTCTGGAGGAAAAACGCAAGTACTATCGTTTGCGGAATGGATCGCTCATGTCGCTTGAGACAAGAGAATTTGAAGAAATCAACCGGTTTCTGAATGCACTGCCGGTCCAAAATGAAAATCTGGAAAGCGGATTGAATTTACCTATTATCAATGGACTGCAGCTGCTTGATGCCGCCGATGACCATGCATTCAAGTTAGAAGAATCATTCCTTCAGTTCTTGGAAGACATCCGCAATCCGGGTGGTTTGGAGTTTGAGGTGCCAAAGGGTTTAGATTCAATCTTGCGGGACTACCAAAAGCAAGGCTATCAATGGATGAAAACACTTGCCGGTTATGGGTTTGGAGGGATTCTTGCGGATGATATGGGGCTTGGGAAAACGATCCAAAGCATCACTTACATTCTATCTGAGCTTCCTGACATTCGTAAAAAGAAGCTCCCAGTTCTTATTGTTTGTCCATCTTCTTTGACGTATAACTGGCTAAGTGAAATCATGAAATTTGCTCCGGTTTTAGAAGCTGTTGTCATCGATGGCAATAAAACAGAGCGGTTCGAGATTCAAAAGCACGCAGCGGATATGGATGTTGTCATTACTTCCTATCCGCTGCTGCGCAGGGACATTAATATGTTTGAGAAACAAGCCTTTCACACAGTGTTTTTTGATGAGGCACAGGCATTCAAAAATCCTGTGACACAAACAGCGAGAGCGGTTAAGAAGATAAAGGCAGAAAATGGCTTCGCCCTGACTGGTACTCCGGTGGAGAATTCACTGGAGGAACTGTGGTCCATCTTTCACGTTGTCTTTCCTGAACTGTTCCTTGGATTAAAGGAGTACAGTAACCTCTCAAGGAAAAAGATTGCACGAAGGATCCGGCCATTTTTGCTTCGCAGAATAAAAGAGGATGTTCTCGCAGAGCTTCCTGAAAAAATCGAGATGATGGATTCAGTCGAGCTGACCCCTGAACAAAGGACACTGTACGCTGCTTATTTGGCGAAGCTGCGGCATGATACGCTTAAGCATCTGGACAAAGATAGTCTCAGGAAAAACCGGATCAAAATTCTGGCTGGTTTGACACGGCTGCGGCAGATTTGCTGTCACCCCGCTTTATTTGTGGATGGCTATAAAGGAAGCTCAGCGAAATTTGAACAGCTGAAGCAGATTGTAGAGGAATCCAGACTTTCTGGAAGGAGGGTGCTGATTTTCTCCCAGTTTACGAAAATGCTTGAACTTATAGGGAGAGATTTAGCAGCTCAAGGGATTCCTTTTTTCTATCTGGATGGACAAACTCCATCAAAAGAACGTGTGGAGATCTGCAATCGATTTAATGCAGGCGAGCGTGATTTTTTCCTCATTTCCTTGAAGGCAGGCGGAACAGGTCTCAATTTGACTGGCGCTGATACCGTTATCCTCTATGACATTTGGTGGAATCCTGCAGTCGAGGAGCAAGCAGCAGACCGCGCCCACCGCATTGGCCAAAGGAATTCTGTACAGGTTATTAAGCTTGTCAGCAGAGGGACAATCGAGGAAAAAATGAATGAACTGCAAGAGAAAAAGAGACAGCTGATTGAAGAAATTATTGATTCTGAGGAGAAAGAGTCTACAGCACTTACCGAGGAGGACATTCGGGAAATATTAATGATATAGAAGAAGTTAAGTGCAGTTCAAATCAATCTGCCAGTTGCTGCTTTATAAAAGGCTCTTTTCATAAATATTGTTGCATTTAGACAAGGTGTCTATAACTATTAGTGGATTGCAGCGGAAAGGAACGGACAACATTTTAATAAAAAACAAAAATATATGCGAAAACAGCCTTATAAAATGTTGTAACTGTACCGATTCTCATTAGGCTAAAAATCGTTTTCTTCCATTATGTCATTTAGAATTTAAGTACATTCCCTTTACAAGTGCATAGGATATTTTTATAAACTGTGAAGGGATTGTGAAAAATGCACTATGCTCCTTATATGTATTCTTATCAGTATCCATATCAATACCCATATTATGTGAATGGGCCAATGAATAACTATGGGAGAAAATCTGTTTACTGGGCGTATCCTAATGAGATCATGCATGCAAACAGCTTTGATTCTATTCGCTCTTCAGGCGGAGCTGGAAATATTTTATTAACAGATTACGGACCAAATCCATTTACCGTAAATATCAATGAAGCAACGAAGCAAAACAATACTTATCGTACAGCTTTATGGACAGGAACCCATTTACAAGTGACTTTAATGAGTCTCAATGCTGGTGAAGATATCGGTTTGGAAATGCATCCTGACGTTGATCAATTTCTGCGGATTGAACAAGGCCAGGGAATCGTACAAATGGGCAAGAGTAAAAATGACTTAAATTTTAAAAGAAATGTTTATGATGATGATGCGATATTCATACCTGCGGGAACATGGCATAATCTAACCAATACAGGTAATGTTCCGCTGAAACTTTACTCGATCTATGCTCCTCCTAACCATCCATTTGGCACTGTTCATGTCACCAAAGCAGATGCAGTGGCTGCAGAAGAAGGAAGCGGTCATAGCAATGGAAATACAGCTGTTTTTGGCAGGACTCCAGATGAATGGGTACAGTACACGGAATTTTTGGTAAATGAAGGGTTAGAGGACGTTAAAAGAGGAATAAATGCTACACACATTCTTCAAGAATTTATTTTAATGGGAGTTCTTGTAGGGAAGGGGTATTCCCCTGAAAAAGCATATGAAACAGTTGAAGAATGGGAACGGACAGGAGAATCCAAACTTCTTCAGCAAAGCAAAAAGATGTAAAAGATTCTGTTAATAGAAATAAATGATTAAAAAATTGTAAAGGGTTTTGCCGAATCGGCAAACCCTTTTTATTTTTACACACAAAATGTTATATCTGCAATCATGGACACTTTATGGAGGAGAAATGCTCTTTATTATAGAAGTGATGGGTATAGAAAAAATCGGTTTTTACTAATGTGCTGTTTTTATAAATGATAACTTGAACCGAATTGAATTACTTTTAAAAGTGCTCGATTCAACGTTTGATAAGGAGAGCTGGTATGCTCCGCTTAAACATGCAATGGAAGGAATCACAGCAGAACAAGCAAGTTGGTGACCCCCTGAAGAGGCAGCTAAAACAATCTGGGAGAATGTTAATCATCTCATTTATTACAAAGAGAGGCTTGCCGCAAACATGGAAGGCCGTGACTGGACACTAAATCTCAGCGGGGACGAAAACTTCTATCTCACCGAACAATCAAATGACGAGAAGGATTGGAAAAAAGTCGTTGAACGAGCTGTAAACGCTCATCGCAATTTAAGAAAGATCCTAAGTGAAACTTCCGTTGAAGAACTTGACCAAAATGGTCTTGAAGGGAAACTGCTGGATATCTTTCTTCACGACGCATATCATACGGGTCAAATGATTCAAATCAGAAAAATGCAGGGGTCGTGGCCATCCCATCGCTGATTCGTATGTATAAACAGTTTGTTTTAGTGAATGAAATGATTATTTAACCACAATAAAATTGATTGAGGTACTTCCCCGACCTTTAATTTTGCCCATAAAAAAACTGCACCTCCAAATGTTAGATCATGTCTAACATTTGGGGTGCAGTTTTTTTATCAGTCATCTTTTCTGTCTGGATCATTCATATCTTCCGGATCTTCAATTGGATCCTCTGGGTCTGGATCTGAATCTTTTTCATCATCTTTATTCATTGTATCATTTTCATCTACACCTGGTGCTTCATCATTTCCATTCTCATTTTCATCCATGCCGGGTTCTTCCTCATTTTGTTCTTCTTCAGGCGGTGCCGGATCCTGATCATCATTCGTGGCACACCCAGCAAGAAGGAAAGCTGAGACCAATACACCCATAAGCAGTGATAACCATTTTTTATACATAATAAAACTCCTTTCTATTTACATTGTTTTTACTATTTCCAGATCCGATAGAACTTATGTAGACAAACCGCAAGAATAATGAAATCTGTCATTTATATTCATAAAAACCATAGATGAGGAAAATCTAACAAAAATAGGATGGAAAGAAAGGGACTGGAAATATGAAAGAAACACTGGAAACGATTGAGCATTTTTTTACTGAGCATCTTTCTGCGCCGCATAAAATTCCTTCAGTTGAACCTGATGATGACGGTTACAGGGCAGTGGTTGAAATTATTGAGGAAAAAGAATATATGAGAAAATACGCACGAGATGAAATGGTAGGCGTTTATGAGGTGAAGCTAAACCGCGAAAATGAAGTGATTTCTTATTCGCGCATCTATTTAAAGAACAGGGGGGAAACAGGACATTGGGAGTAAGTTCAGAAAAAAATGGATTGTATGTATTTTGCATCGCTGAGAATAAGAGCAGGAAATCAGAGAGCATTTATTTTGCAGGCAAGGAACGTGATTTGATTTTCCTGCCTTATCGGGAAATGGTTCTTGCAGCTGCAGTGGTTCCTCTCAATCTGCGTCCGTTAAAAGAAAACCTGCTTATGCACCAGAAGGTTATTGGCTCTCTTTTAGAAACAAGTGATACTGTCTTTCCGTTTAGCTTCGGACATGTGATCAGGTCAAATAAGGAAGCAGCCTCTCTGCTGCAGCGTCTATATCCTCAGCTTAAAAATATGTCCCCGCTAATCAGAGGGAAAATAGAAGTTGGACTGAAAGTGATCGGTAAAAAGGATTGGCTATTAAAAAAGCTGGGAGAAGCACAATCCGGGCTGAGCGGGGGGCCAACAAGCACCAAGGAGCGTATAAAACTAGGTGAAATGGCTGAACACTTTTTTCTGAAAGTAAGGAAACAGTTTGATCTGAATCTTCATCAAAAACTTTCATCTGCTGCTGATCAATCCAGACTGAACAGCATTTTAACCGAAACCATGCTGCTGAATGCTTCTTACTTAATCAAAAAAGAGGAGGAAGCAGCCTTCGATCGTCTAGTGGAAAGTCTGTGTGAACCTTTGAAGGATCAAGCTGACTTTATCTATACAGGGCCTTGGCCAGCATATAATTTTGTTGACATCAGGCTTAAGGAGGAAAAAAGCTCATGATTTCCATTCTTTTATTTCCATTAAAGCTTTTACTGATGACAGCTGAAAAAGTGAAGGAGGAGGCAGACCGGGAGCTTTATGATGTTGGGGTAATACAAAGGAAGCTTTTGATGCTTGAAGTTCGGCATGAAAACGGCGAGTTGGCTGATGACGAGTTTGAACAGCAATATTCACAATGGCTGTGCAGGTATGAAGAAGCCAGAGAAAAAGAACGTCATGCATGGACGGATTGGATAGAATGCACATCAGATTAAGATCATGCGCTTGAATAAATGACTAAATGATATTGAACTGACTGAATTTGAGGGGTAACACAATGGGCGATTTGATTTATTTATATGGATTGATACCAACGGAAGAAGAGGCATTACAACAATTGTTTCCATCTCTCACAGGCTTTGATGGAAAACGAAAGCTGTATACCATTCTAATCGACAATGTCACAGCCGTTGTGTGCGAACTGGATTCTGATGATTATTCAGAAGAAGCCATTAAAGACAAGATTGACAGTGATATGGAATGGCTGCAGGAAAAAGCTCTCCATCATCATGAAACGGTTGCTGCCCTTTATAAGTGCTTTACAATCATTCCGCTGAAGTTTTGCACCATATATAAAAATGAAGAAAGCCTGCAGCAAACGATTCAATCAAATGTCTCACAGATTGAAGAAACCCTTTCTATGCTTCAGGGAAATGAAGAATGGAATGTGAAAATCTATTCGGATGATAAAGAGCTGAAGAAGCAGATAAGTGAAAACAATTCTGCGATTGAAGCGAAAAAAAAGGAAATAAGCGAGCTGCCGCGCGGAAGACAATTTTTCGAAAAGAAAAAGATTGATAAGCTGACCCAGGATGAGCTTGAAAATGAGAAGAATCGAGTTTGTGAACAAGTGCATGAAAAGCTGAAGGAGCACTCGCTTCACGCAGCGATTAAGAAAAATTGGAGCAAAGATGTCACAGGTCTAAAAGAAAACATGGCATGGAACAGCGTGTTTCTTCTTCCGATTTCCAGTGTGGAAAACTTCCTGAAAGAAATAAAACGGTTTGAACAGGAATTAGGAGGCACCGGCTGGAGGTTCGAAGCCACAGGCCCATGGCCGGCATACCATTTCTCCAGTTTTTCATCGAAGTGAGGGATCTGCCAGATGTCTCTTAGAGAATCAATTGAAAACAAGGATATTGCACTCATTGATATTTTAGATGTCATTATCGATAAAGGTGTGGCAATCAAAGGCGATTTAATTATTTCAATCGCAGGTATAGATCTTGTGTACTTAGATTTACGAGTTTTAATTGCTTCCGTTGAAACACTTGTTCAATCAAAAGCAGGCAATCGGAAGCCCGTCACATCTGATCAATTTTATAAGCAGAGGGAGGAGTTAGCGGGTGCAGCAGGCGAACGGAACAAATGGCAGAATCCAGCTAGATCCTGACAATGCAGAGCAGGGACTTGCGCAGCTTGTCTTGACCATTATTGAGCTTCTAAGGCAAATTGTCGAGCGTCATGCGATGCGGCGGGTGGAGGGCGGAACACTTACGGATGAGCAAATTGAAAATCTGGGTGTTGCCTTGATGAATCTGGAAGACAAAATGGAAGAATTGAAAGAGATCTTTGGTCTCGATGCCGAAGATTTAAACATCGATCTCGGTCCTTTAGGAAATTTGCTCTAGCTTTCATATTGTATCCGATAAGGAGGAGAAAACATGCTGTCAGAACATTCTCTGCAGGCAGGTTCCATAGTAGATGTTTTAGAAAGAGTTTTGGACAAAGGTGTTGTGATTGCTGGAGATATCCGCATAAATCTTGCAGATGTTGAGTTATTAACGATAAAAATCAGATTAATCGTTGCATCGATTGATAAAGCAAAAGAAATTGGACTCGACTGGTGGGAAACAGATCCATATTTTAGTTCAAGAGCTTCGCAGCCAGAGCGAAAACAGGTGGATGGCAGAGACTATCCGTTAGATATCCTAGATTTAGAAAGGTTAGTTTAAGGAAGGGAGTGACTGGATGTGCGTCATGAAAATCGTCAGGATCCCGTTCTCGAAACCCTCGTAATCACAGCAAATCATCATGATATTAAAGTGAATCTTCTATTGACCGTGAATGGGGTGCTAGTATCAGGAACAATGATTTCAGCAAAGGAATACTTAATGGAATGCGGGAAGCGATTTGAGAAAAATGAAGACGATGAAACAAAATTACTGAGTCAGAAATTTTATGAGGCAAGTAAAGGCACAGGAGACCACAAATCTGCTGCTTATGTTCATTTGAAAAATGTGCAAATTAAAGGCAACCAGGTTCCTTCTTCTTCCTATTGGAGATGCAGGATCGACGATGTGAGCGGGTTTGTTATAGGCAATTGAAAATAGTGATGAGAGAAGGGATTAGGATGCATGTCAAAAAAAGCAATGATGGATCAAGCCTTGTCGAAGTCATTGACAGAATTTTGGATAAGGGCATTGTCATTGATGTCTATGCCAGGATATCGGTTCTTGGATTAGAAGTGATTACTGTAGAAGCACGAATCGTGGTATCAAGTATTGAAACGTGGCTGAGATATGCAGATGCGGTGGATCTCCTTAAAAATGGAGAAGACGAGCCTGATCAGGGGGGACCAAAGGAGCTCCTGGATCGACTGTTATTTCCGATTTAATGATCAACTTACATATAGAAGAGATTCATGAATATAATTTTAATAATCATTAACATAATGTTCACGTTTACAATGATGCAATAAGCTGATGAAGTGATAAACTAAAAGTATAAATTGGATGATTTTAGGGAGGAATCAGCATGTCACATTTTGGTGAACATTTAAAACATTATCGTGAGCTGAAAAACATGAGTCAGGAAGAACTTGCTTTTAAAGCGCGTCTTGGACGCCAAACCATCGAAAAGTATGAATCCGGTGAAAAAGTGCCTGACACCCAAACCATCTTAAAACTCTCTACGGTCCTTGATGTGCCTGCATCAGAACTTGTTGATAAGGAGAATTTTCAAAAGAAAAACAAAATAAATTAATCATTTAATTAAAAAAGCGTTTCCCTCATTTCAAGGGATACGCTTTTTTAGCGTAACAACTGATTAGTAATCAATCCAACAAAGACAGCTGCTGACAGGAAAGCAGGAATCGAAATTAAGATTTTACTCAGTAAACGGATTTTGCTGAAGCGTTTATATCCTTTTTCAATCAGCTTATAACCGAAATAAAACAATGCTCCAGAAATAACGATAACGATAAAATCTATTAAAGTAAATGGTTTGCCTAAATAAGGGTCAATACATAGATTAAAGGTAATAACTGCACTGAATAAGATGAATTGATAGGTGAAAAAACGAACTAGACTCATAAGATTTTTCTCCAGTACAAGGATGATTAATATACAAATTATAAACTTGATTTGCAAAAATGTAACCTGCAGAAATGTTTTTTGCAGGAAAATAATCCTTTTATTGTAATAAATTCCACAAATATATTGTGAAAATAAGGATAAAGGTGTAATATTACACTATGCAATGAGTTCAAGGAGTGTTGAGATGTTTTTTAAACTGTTTTTATATTTCGGATTAGTTCCATTTACTCTATCCATTTTATCTGTTGTTTTTTTAAGTGCTGGGCTAAATAGTATATTCATAGCTTCACTTATAGTCTTTATCGCAGGTGGTTTTGCGGCAGGATGGCTGAAATCCAGAAAGCCGAATGAAAATGATTTATTGATCGTTTCCCTGCCGGTTGCGTATACAGCGCTGCTATGGGCAGTGTGTATGCTTGTAAGCGGAGGATTTACAGGGGACGGCGCGTGGCTTTATTACGGAATTTTTCACATGGCCTATGCACCGGTTTTTTTCTTTTCATCTTTTGAAGGAGAAGGAAGAACCTTTTTATGGGCACCTCTTGCTTATGAAATGGCCTTACTAGTGCCGGTGCTGATTTCCCTGTTAGTAAATAAGCGTGTGTTCGCTTTTTCCCTTAAAAAAGGGATCGCTATTCTTTCCATTATAATAATAGGAATCGGCACTGGAGCTGCTGTTCAAATGAATCGGAATAAAACAGTGCTCCCTTCATATGGCTTTGAATATGGCGGCGGGTTTTCAAGTACGGATCTGACACCTTATGAAGTGACAAATCCTGATAACAAGCTGCCAAAACTGAAAAACAGTTCAGATTTTACGATTGAAAATTCGAGTGAAATGCCTGTTCTTGACGGGGCGGAAGCCGCCTATCCAGTATATTCAGCATTTGCAGAAGCGACCTACAAAAATGTCCAGTCTGCCGTTTCGATGGAAAAGGAAGTTGTCAGCTTTACGAATACCATTTATGCCTATGAACGGCTGCTGTCTGGTGAGGTCGATCTTTACTTTGGGGCTGAACCGTCGAAAGAACAGAGATTGATGGCTGAGGAGGCAGGGGAAGAACTTGTCATGACTCCGATTGGAAAAGAGGCTTTTGTTTTCTTTGTCAATCCTGGCAATAAGATTGACAGTCTATCCGTATCTGACATTCAAGGCATTTATTCAGGTGAAATCAATAATTGGTCTCAGCTTGGGGGAAAGGATGAAAGGATAGTTGCTTTTCAAAGGCCTAAAAACTCTGGAAGCCAGACACTGCTTGAAAAGATTATGGGGAATACGCCGATTGAAAAACCATTAAAAGAGGAAGTGCCTCAAGGAATGGGCGGCATCATTGAGCAAGTCGCTGATTATCGGAATTATGAGAACGCCATCGGGTTTTCTTTCCGTTTTTTTGCAACGGGAATGAAGGAAAATCAAGACATTAAGCTTCTTGCAATTGATGGCGTCAAGCCGGACCCGGAGAATATTTCAAGCGGGGAGTATCCATTTACCGCCAATCTTTACGCCATCAGCTTAAAATCAAATCCCAATAAAAACATTGACCCGTTTTTGGAATGGATGAGAGGGCATCAGGGTCAGCAGATTGTTGAAGAGATTGGGTACATAAAATATGAATGAACTTAACTTAATAGCACTATAACAAATATGACGACAAACACCCCTTCCTAAAAAAGGAAGGGGTGCTTGTCGTTCATCTTAACGTCTGCTTTTTTCTCCGCCTTTTTGTCCGATCTCCTGGTAAAACTCCTTATCGTGTGAATCAGCGGTGGCTTGTCCGCCTTTGCGTCCAGCTTCCTCCCGGCTCATTTTCCCGTTATTGTCAGAACTGCTGCTGCTATTATTTGATTGATTTTGATTGGAGGAGCTTGCATGTCCGCCTTTGCGTCCAGCTTCCTCCCGGCTCATTTTTCCGTTATTGTCAGAACTGCTGCTGCTATTATTTGATTGATTTTGATTGGAGGAGCTTGCATGTCCGCCTTTGCGTCCAGCTTCCTCCCGGCTCATTTTGCCATTATTGTCAGAACTGCTGCTGTTATGATTCGATTGATTTTGCTGAGCGGCATTTGCCTGTCCGCCTTTTTGTCCGATTTCCTGGTAAAATTCCTTATCATGAGAGTCTGCTGTAGCCTGTCCGCCCTTCCGGCCTGCTTCTTCGGGGCTCATTTTGCCATTATTCTGGTTAGCCATCATACATTCCTCCTAAGATATTGTATTTTAACTACGTTGTTTACTTACCCGGCTCTGAAGGGATAAAACGGAATTTAAATAAAAAATTCCAAAAGAACTAGTTGGAAACTGTTAAATAGATCCAATGAACCAAGAGTAAAAAGAAAATTATAAATGAAGTCAAAGATGTCAAATCGGTCTTTTATATAGAAAAAGACTGCATCCAGTTAAGTATCTGGTAGGTTCAGAGGTGCAGAACAGTAAAGCGCACAGTAATTCGCATACTATATAACAGCTAAAATGGAAATAACAGTTATTCCATTAATGCTTTTTTTGATGTTCCGCAATCGGGCGCAATTCTGAAACAAGAATTGTGCTCTTTTTTACGTTAAGGACCATTTTCTAGAATAAGTAAAGGAAATATAAAAAGGTAAATCGAATCTATAGAGGATGTACAGTTGAAATTGCAATGTTTAAGCAATATACATTTGACCATTCATTAGAAGAGGGGGCTTCGAAGAAATATATTTCATCTAAAACGGGGTGTGTAACTTGGCTAATAAAGGTTTAAAGGTAAGTGAATCGCTAGAAAAAGTCATAAACAATGAGGGATTTTCAGGAGTTGTTTTTGTTAAGGATGACAATGAAGTCCTATTCGAAACAGCGTCTGGTTATTCCAATCGGGCTGAAGAACGGTTGAATACCGTACATACACGTTTTGGGATTGCTTCAGGCTGTAAGTTGTTCACTGCGATCGCGATTTGTCAACTCGCTGAGAACGGAATATTATCCTTTGATACGCGACTCAATGACTGTTTGGATGTAGTATTTCCGCATTTTGATGAAAATGTAACGATCCATCATTTATTAACCCATAGTTCTGGAGTTCCAGACTATTTTGACGAAGAGACAATGGATAACTTTGAAGATCTTTGGAAACGAACACCTATGTATCTGTTAAAGAATTTAAACGATTTTCTTCCATTGTTTAAAAATGAAAAAATGATGTTCAAACCTGGAGAGAGATTTCATTATAATAATGCTGCATTCCTTCTATTAGGATTGGTTGTTGAACAAAAAACAGGCCATTCTTTTACCAACTATATTGAAACAAATCTTTTTGAAAAATGCGGAATGAATGACTCAGGATACTTTTCATTTGATCGGCTCCCCAAAAATACAGCTTGCGGATACATCGACTATGAAGATGGGACATGGAAAACGAATATCTACTCGATTCCAATTAAAGGTGGTGCTGATGGAGGAGCCTATATCTCTGCACCGGATATGATCAAACTTTGGGAAGCATTATTGGATTATCGTCTATTAAGTGAAAGGTATACTGAACTGCTTATAACTCCACACATTCATGTAAAAGAGGGGGTCGATTACGGGTATGGGATTTGGATCAACAAACGGAACAATACCATATTAAAGTATCATGTAATGGGATACGATCCTGGGGTGAGCTTCAATTCAGCGGTATATCCTGAGTCCGGGATTAAACTTGCAATCCCTTCAAACAAAAGTACAGGACCATTTAAAATTATGAAAGCGATAGAGGAATATTTTGAGGTTTAACTCCCTTGGTGGTATTCCATCTAGCATGGGAACAACAGTGTCCATGATGGCAATTGGTTCACTTGACTCCAACTGTTTTCGGAATTATGTAAGCCTGGTGTTATAGGTTTTGAGGGATACTGAAGGCAGCGATTAATGAAGATACTCTTTGGCTTGAGTTCGCTGGATTATCCGGATGTATTTTTTGTAAAAACTATTAAGCTTTGTTCTTATATTATTGTTTAGTTTAGCATAAGATGGATCGCTCTATCTTTATGATAGACTTTGGCAGTTAAATGGAATAATGATGTTTGTTCACATATTGGTAAGAATACCTTACCTAATTAAATGTTGTTTTTAGAATTTCGTATTTACATATAATGTTAATCCGAGTATTATAGATTTAATAATAAATGCGATGATGAGAAGAGTAGATAAGATCCATTCTTTCTAGAGAGCTCCGTTTGGTGGGAAGGAGCAAGAATAATTTATTGAAACAAGCCTCTGAGTGTCATATTGGAACCATTTGGGGATGGTGTGACGGGAGCTCCCGTTATAGAGCTAAGGTATAGAATGATTGTACTTGATAAGATTAGTATGGCGACATATTAATAAACTGGGGTGGCACCACGATTATAAAATCTCGTCCCCAAGACTTAGATCTTGGGGGTGGGATTTTTTGTTTTGTGCTCAGTTTTATTAAATAAATTAAAGGAATCGTTCATTTCTGCATAGAGAGCTTTTGCTTGATTATGAGAGGAGATAGGAAAGAATGGTTTTGATTAAAAATCTTGCTTCTTGGAAATATCCATTCATTCTATTAATTGGAATCGGAGTTTCAAATGTTGGTGAATGGATTTATTTTATAGCACTTAATTTAATCGTTTTGGATATGACCGATTCACCCCTTGCCGTATCAGTCCTTTATATTATTAAACCGTTGGCTTCTCTAGTAACGAATTTTTGGGCGGGGAGTATGATTGATCGAATAAACAAACGAAAACTTATGGTTTTTCTTGATTTATTCCGTGCTGTATTTATAGCTTTTTTACCCTTTATGTCATCCATATCCCTAATTTATTTAGTTGTATTTATCATAAATATGGCGAGTTCTATGTTTGGTCCAACTTCAATGATTTATATAACAAAATTAATTCCTCAAGAAAAAAGAAAACAATTTAATTCCCTGCATAGTCTAGTTACATCAGGTGCATTTTTAATTGGACCAGCAATTGCAGGGTTATTATTTTTTATTGGTACGCCGATATTTGCCATTTATATAAACGCAATAGCATTATTTATATCAGGAATTATTACACTATTAATGCCTAATATAGAAAAACAAACAGTTGCTTCATCATCAAATAATAGGCTATCGATTGCAGTAATAAAAAATGATTGGATTTCTGTCGTTGAATTTAGCCGGCGATCTCGTTACATCATGCTGATTTATTTTTTGTTTAGTTGTGTAATGGTGGTAATGGCGAGTGCCGTAGATTCCCTTGAAGCAGCTTTTGCCAAAGAGGTACTATTTTTGTCGGACAGTGAGTATGGTTTTTTGGTCACAATTGCAGGAGCTGGTATTATAGTTGGATCTATCATTAATTCCTTAATAGTTAAAAAACTGGAAACATCACTATTAATTGGTTTGGGGACTGTTTTAGTCTCAACTGGATATATGATATATGCTTTTTCAAATTCTTTTATCGTTGCTGCAATAGGTTTTTTTATTCTAGCTTTTTTTATCGCTTATGCTAATACAGGTTTTCTTACATTTTATCAAAACAATATACCAGTTGATGTCATGGGGCGTATTGGGAGTGTCTATAGCTTAATACAAGCGATTTTAGTTATAACAATCACTAGCATTATGGGAGTGGCAGCTCAGATTACTTCAATTGAGACAGTTGTCATTTTAGGTGTATTAATCATGATGATATTATCCATAATCTTATGTGCTTTTACTTTAATACCTGCAAATAAACAATTCTATGAAGCTGAAGTGCTGAAACTAGGGCGGCTTTAATCCGAGACTAATGGGCTCTTTTCTAAAATAAGATGGCCTCTTATTCTGTAAAAATAGTCATTGTGCAACCGAGGATTATTTGAAATAATTGGTATTGAAAATGAGATTCTTTTTAAGGGGAAGATTCTAGGATTTTACATACTAAAGTTGTAGGTGAAGTCCTGGTGAAGGGTTTGATAGAGTTTAATCTTCGGCTAACTGGGGAGATTTCAAAAATGCGAAACTCTTTTTATATGGTTAGGGGCTTCTGAATTAAGGGGGATATTATGGGGAAATTATTGAAGATAATCACATGCATTTTTCTAATGTATTTATTGACAGGATGTATAGCGGAAGAATATGATTTTACTCCTCCTGCTGTTACACTTTCAACTTCTGATAGTATCCAATCAGAAGAGCTAAAAGAAGCGAATGTTCATTGGACAGGTGAAAATAGCAAGCTTCTTGAGAGAAAAACAGAGGATTTTCTCTCATTTGCCAGAGAACAAAAGCAGTTGTCCTTTACTGCAGGACAACGAATAGACCTTCTATTTGACAGTGAAGATTTTGTGGTGGAAGAGTTAGCTGTTTCAGTTTGGAAAAATGATGAAAAGGTTGATTTGGAATTAGATGAACAACGTTCCTTCTACTTCCCAAAAGAAAAAGGGAAATATGCAATTGTGGTGGAACTAGAGACTGATAGAGGATCAGCACAATATGTAGGGAATATTGCTATTAATTAATATCAAAAAGTAGGGGATTTACCAAGAAGGAGGGATTTTTTGTGCTGTTTATGATGATTGTCAAAGCTTCTAAGAATTCAGAAGCCGGAATGCTCCCGAGCTCTGAGCTCATTGAAGCCATGACGAAGTACAATGAGGAATTAGTTAAGGCAGGCGTGCGGGTTGCGGCTAAAGGACTTCATCCAAGTTCAAATGGGATTCGCCTTTCGTATCCGAAACCAGGGGAAAAGCCGGTGGTTACGGATGGCCCATTTACGGAATCGAAAGAATTGATTGCCGGGTTCATTCTGATTGATGTGAAGTCGAGGGAAGAAGCCATCGAGTGGGCCATGCGGATGCCGGACCCGCAAGGACATGGGGAAGGTCAGATTGAATTGCGTCAAGTATTTGAAGCGCCGGAGCTGACCGAGGATCCTGAAATGTTGGCCAAAGAAGCGGAATGACGCGAGAAATCTGATAAGGGAAGGCGAGCGTGACCCCCTCTAGAACAAAGCTTACCATTGAAGGAATTTGGACGTTCGAATCGGCTAAAATCATTGCAAAGTGTTGCTAGTATCGATCAAGATGACAGTCTTGCGGAGGATTTGGCTCAAAATGCACTGGTTATCGCGCTTGAAAATGACGGAGTCAGGTATTCCGGACAACCCGGGAGCCTGGCTCATGACTGTTACCGTCGAAACAACTTACGTGATCAAAAATATGAGGAAATTGGTAGCAACATGGAATTCAAAATGAAAACGGACTATGATTCAATTGACGAGGAGATCATTGACAATCTCCTGCGTCTCATCGGAGGTGTTTATCCAAGAATGGATTGACGCTCTTTTTATTAAATTCTATTTAAAACTTCTAATTATGGCTTTAAATAACAGCAGAAATTTGTTGAAGTGATATAAGTGGGGAAGTTTCGAAAAAATGTCTCCTGCAGACAGGGAAATTGAAGGAGGCTTTAGTTAATGTGACAATCACATTTGAAGAAACTGCCCAACTAGAAGTTAAAGCAGTCAAAGCATTGTATGATGATGTAAAATGGTCAGCCTACACTAGCAATATGCCTATGCTGATGGAAGGAATTAAAAGTTCTCTGATGGTAATTACTGCTTGGGATCATGGAAAGTTAGTAGGGTTAATTAGAGTGGTGGGAGATGGAAAGACAATCATATATATACAAGATATATTGGTGTTAAAGGCATATCATAATAAAGGAATTGGCTCTCAACTTCTTAAATTAATGTTATCAAAGTATACAGACGTTAGACAAAAAGTATTATTGACCAATGATGCAGCAGATGTAAGAGCTTTTTATGAAAAACACGGATTTTCCTCCTGTGATAAAGGAGATTTAGTATCATTTTCAAAAATTGATTAAATTAAGCTTATTCCTCAATTGGGTGCGTTTGTTTACAGTAAAGTGTGGAATAAGCCTAACATATTAAGGGCTTGGGCAGGATTGCGGAAAAAAGGAGGTGCATATATGCCTAATCGTTCAAAGGAGGAATTATTACCTGGTGGCAACGTCACAAAAGTTTATCGCTCAGGTAAGACAGTTAGACGGGAAGTAAAGTCAAATAGCAAACAAATTCATGCACTGTTAAACCATCTTGAAGACAAAGGGTACGATTATGCTCCTAGATACCTTGGTATCGATAATAAAGGAAGGGAGATCCTATCATTTATTGAAGGAGAAGCTGGTAATTATCCTTTAAAAGAATACATGTGGTCTGATGATGTCTTAATAGACATAGCGAAAATGCTCCGTCTCTATCATGATTCTGTAAGCGACTTTTCATTTGATGATAGTTGGCAATCATTAGATAATACCCCGCAACAGGCGGAGGTATTATGCCATAACGACTTTGCAGTATACAACATTATTTTTCGCAATGAAAGACCAATAGGTATTATTGATTTTGATGTAGCTGGACCTGGTCCAAGAATTTGGGACATAGCTTATAGTCTATACACTTGTGTTCCATTAAGTAGATTTTATCTTTCTGAAAAAGGCGGGAAAGTTTATTATGATTCATTTCAAGATGCTGACCGTATTAAAAACAGAGTTAAATTGTTTTTTGATTCTTACGGTGAAGGATTTGCAGAAAATTATATTGAAATGGTACTGCTGCGTTTAGAAGGATTATGTAAAACAATTACAAGAAGAGCGGGTAAAGGTGACCTTGCTTTTCAAAAGATGATAGATGAAGGTCATCTTAAACATTATCAAAATGATATTAACTTCATTTCTGAGCATAGGAATGACTGGACTTAAATCTTTCTTTCATTAAAAAGCTGCTATAATTGAAGAAAAAAAGGAAATCCCAATCAAGCTGGAGTTCCTTTTTTTACAGTGTTGTAATACCTGGTAATAAATGACGGTAAAAATAGTCCATCAATTAGCGGGAATTGTGGACCAGCAAAGTCCAGTTAATTCCTATGCTAATTGATAGGTTATTTTCCATGTCATTAATCGGTTTGCACCTTTCAGCCGAACCCGTTGCCAGTTAAGGTGCAGTCTTCGATTTGCCCAATACTTTCACACGGCTCTGAGCAGAGAAAAAGCTGTGCAGCAGCATGCCAAGCATAATTAGGAAAATACCAATCAGTGTTATTCCATCCGGAAGCGGAGCCGAGAGAAGAAGCACTTCACCAAAAAGAACAAACAGCACTTGAGTGGATTGGGTGGCTTCAACTGAAGCTAATTTTCCTTCATCATTTCTTACTCGATCTGTCGCGATGAAAAATAGTGTAGTGGCAATCACACCCGAGGAAACAGCGACGATAAACGACTGTGTGATTTGTTCAGCAGATGGAGGACCAACTTTTATTAATCCATAGGCTGCAAGAATAAGCCAGAAGGGAAGACTTGCAAACGTCATCCCAAGCACCCGCTGGAAGGTATCGAGTCTGCCTCCGCACACTTCCATCATTTTTCGGTTTCCTAAAGGATAGGCAAAAGCTGCAATAACGACTGGAAGGACCCCTGCAAGCAGCTGATTAACACTGATATCTGTCCCATTTTTTACTTGAATCAGGACAACACCTGCTAAAATAATCATTGAAAAGCAGAGAGCCTGCACTGGAATCCGTCTTCTCGTTTTAATAGAATGACTATTTTCATAGAATAAGGGAGTCAGCAGGATTCCGGCAACAATCGTCAGCTGCCATGTACCGGCGACAAGCCATCCTGGACCATAGGCAGCAGCGTATGTAATTGGCCCGTAAAACAAGACGAATCCTGAAAAGCTCCAAATAAGCCATTGAAGCGGATGGGTACGCATTTCTGCAAGCAGCTGTTTGATGTTTTTGCGGTAAATGACGATCACCAGTAAAAAGGGGACCATAAAAAAGAATCTGAGAGACGAGCTCCATAGCCAGCTTCCTCCAGAAAGTTCCATTGACCGGTTTAAAATAAAAGTCACAGCAAAAAACATGGATGCTATAATTCCAATCACGATTTCTCTCATAAAAACCTCTCCTTATGCAGCAGACGTGCAATATGTTATACATGCGGTACTGTTTATTATACGTAATTTTTGAAAAATGAAAATAAACAATTGGAAACATTTTTTCGATATGGTAAGATGACATAAATTTTTACAAAGGAGAATCCGTATGATAAATTACCATAACCGCCGCTTTGTCTCAGTAGAAAATACTGCAAATGGGGAGGTCTCCTCAAAAACTGTTTTCACGTATAAGCAAGATGGACATTTACTTACAGCAGCCTATGGCGGCGGAGAAATCGTTAAAGGAACTTTAATTGGACTTGTAAAAGATGATGGAACATTAGAATTTAAGTATAATCATGTCAATGTAAACAATGAAATCAGGGGAGGGCATTGCTTTTCGAAGCCAGAGGTATTGCCTGACGGCAGAATCAGACTGCATGAAAAATGGCAATGGTTTGACCAGGATCAGACAGAGGGAGAGTCTATTATAGAGGAAATCGTTTAGCAGGTGCCGTCTCTCTTTGTACACACAATTTTTCAAAATACCAGTCTGCCTTTCTGATTTTTTTCTTGTTATGATCATTAAAGAATTGAACAAGAAAGGCTGATGAAAATGTTTATTAAATTTACAAAAGAAGAAAAAATGATGATGATTGAAGATATTCAGCGCTATTATTACCGGGAAAATGGCGATGAAATTGGCGAGCTTGCTGCTGAAAATCTATTAGAGTTTATTAAAGAATCCATCGGACCGCACTTTTATAATCAGGCGATCAAAGATGCAAAAAGTTTAGTTGAACAAAGAATGCAGACGATGGAAGAAGATCTTTATGCTCTTGAAAGATCGATCAAAAGATAATTTATACTTAAGCTTACAGCTGCTGTAAGCTTTTTTGAACAAAAAAATTGCGAATTCCCTGCTGTAATGCTATCTTTTATAGGATTATAGAAAAAAGGTGGATTCGTATGACAAAATTATTTACTTCAAACAAGCTGAGTGCCATGCTGATGATGATGGCATTTGCATTAGTTATGGCCGGATGCAGCAGTTCTTCTGAGAAAAAAGAAGAAAAAACGGCATGGGATACAATCAAAGAAGAAGGCAAGCTGACGGTTGCGACTTCTGGCACTCTTTATCCGACGTCTTACCACGATTCAGAAACAAATGACCTGACTGGATATGAGGTAGAGGTCGTCCGTGAAATGGCGAAACGCATGGATCTGGAAGTGGAATTTTCAGAGATGGCATTTGACGGCATGCTGACGTCTATTCAAAGCGGAAAAGTGGATATCGCCGCAAACGATATTATGATTAATGATGAACGAAAAGAAAAATTCGATTTTGCAGATCCCTATAAATTCTCATACGGAACAGCGATGGTCCGGAAAGATGATCTGTCAGGCATCCAATCATTGGAAGATTTAAAAGGGAAGAAAGCAGCCGGAGAAGCAACGACTACATACATGGCGGTTGCACGTAAGTACGGAGCAGAAGAAGTCATTTATGACAATGCTACAAATGATCAGTACTTAAGAGATGTTTCAACTGGAAGAACAGATGTTATTTTAAATGACTACTACCTTCAGCGCCTTGCGGTTGCAGCGTTTCCTGACCTGAACATTACGATTCATCCTGATATTAAGTTCAACCCAAACACTCAGGGCATCATTATGAAAAAAGGGAATACCGAGCTGAAAAAGAATATTGATGCAACAATTAAAGAAATGCTTGAGGATGGAACGATTTCCGAGATTTCAAAGAAATTCTTTGATGGAGCGGATGTATCTAAAAAACCGGATGTTGATTCCTGAGTAACTGGTAACTAAAGAAGGTGAGTGCGATGGGAGATATTCAGTGGGAATACGTCTTTAATTATGAACTTGCTGTGGATTCTTTTCCATATGTGATCCAGGGGATCTGGAACACGCTGCTCATTTCCTTAGTCAGCATGGCAATCGGCTTAGTGCTCGGTTTTTTTCTTGCACTCGGCCGAACTTCTGGATACTCTTTCCTCAGGTGGCCTGCAAGAATTTATATTTCGTTTATGCGGGGTGTTCCGATTCTTGTTATTCTTTTCATTCTGTATTTCGGGTTTCCGATCATCGGCATCGAGTTTACAGCCATCACAGCTGCTTTAATTGGCTTCAGTCTAAACAGTGCAGCTTACATGGCAGAAATTAACCGTTCCGCATTGGCATCTGTCGACCGGGGACAGTGGGAGGCGTCCAAATCGCTTGGACTTTCCTACTGGCAGACGATGAGAGGGATTATTTTGCCGCAGGCATTCAGAATTGCGCTGCCTCCGCTCTCTAACGTGCTCCTTGATCTGACGAAAGCATCCTCGCTCGCTGCCATGATCACGGTGCCTGAACTTTTTCAGCAGGCTAAAATTGTCGGCGGCAGGGAGCTTGATTACATGACAATGTATATTCTCGTAGCCCTCATTTATTGGGGAATATGTTCTCTTTTGACCGTTGTCCAAAATTACCTAGAGAAAAGGTATGAATATCTTTTATAAATGTAATGATATTTTTGAAGAGGCTGGGACAAAAGGTTTTCAGCCAAAGAAAAATCCGAACTATTATGTGAAATTCCACTTGAATTTCATTTTAGTTTGGATTTTTTTCTTTGGCTCTTTTCATAAATATTGTTGCTGCAGTACTTATTGTAGAAACCTTAAGTGGATTGCAGCGGAAGGAACGGACATTAATTATCATGAAAAACAACAATATATGCGAAAATAGCCCTTTCTTTTAATGGTTTTCGCACTATTCTATGTTCGGCTTTCATTCAGGAGATAATCGTTACGTCCCAGTCTCTTCTTTTTTACTTGTCTATGCTTCTATTTTAAAAAATAGTTGAATTTCATACAGGTACCATGCAACGCAGATTAGCTGACAGGAGATAAAATATTGAATTTTATGACAGAAAGAATGGAAATTCCGTACATCACAGCGTCACAAATGATATTATTAGAGTATGATATTTTAATATATGGCTTTCTATTTTTAGGAGGAATAATGTGAATAATGAGTATACAAATAAGATTCCTGCCTTTCATTCTTTGAGGTCAGTTTCCTTAAAACTTTTTCCTTAATAAGCGACCGGCTAAATGTGAGCACTGCATACGTAACTAGAAGAGGGGAAACGGCCATGACGGTTCTCAGCTCCTATAATAGAGAAGAAGAAATAATTCCTGAAGGATACAGTGTTGAATACGGCGGAACGTATTGCCGTCTGATCATCATGAAAGACGAAGGCATGATGCATACTGCAGATTTAACTAAGGATCTAATCACAAGAGAATTAGAAGTGACAAGCCAGTTAAATGTGAAAGGTTTCTTAGGTGTGACTTTAAAAGATCTGGAAGGGAATGTGTTCGGGACTCTCTGTGTAATGGACAGAGAAGAAAAACAGTTTACGGAAGACGATATAAACTATTTAAAGTCCATGGCAGACCTTTTGTCTCACATTATTGACCTTGATAAAACAAAGTATTATATGGGTTTTTTAAGTGTACCGATTATTCCGATTACAAGCGGGGTTTCTATTCTGTCTCTGCAGGGCATTGTTGACGAAAACCGTTCAGAACAAATCATGGGAGACGTTCTTCAAACTGCTGCTGAACAGGACATTCGATATTTTATCGTTGATTTGTCAAAGCTGGTTGTTCAAGATGATGTTTTTCCAAATGCACTCATCAATATGATTCAGGCTCTTCAGCTTATGGGAGTTGATGCAATCATCACGGGCGTCACGCCAGCCTTTGCTATGAGTCAGTTCAATCATATTAATCATGAAAACAGCAGCACGAAATTTGTGACGAATATTAAAATGGCCCTTGATTATATTGGATATTCATTAGTTGCAAAATAATACATATTCGTAAATCTTTATTTTAGCAAAAAAGAGACCCCTCCAATCGTTTAGGGGCCTTTTTATTTTTATTAGAAAATGTACAGACGATTCGAACAAAAACAATTTAGAATAGTGTGCTGTTATTAATGGATCGAGAAATCCTGCAAATTAATGTTCTTTTAAGCTGGATACAGATACACTTTGTTTATTATTTGGTTCATCAAGGGAATGGATTGTAGCTTTTTCATTTTGTTCATCCACGTGCTCAATGTAGATGCTTTCACCATTATAGCTAACATTAGTCATAATTGGTGAAGAAGCTATTTCCTGTGCCCGTTGTGCGTTCATCTCAACCACCTCCTTTAAATTTGAAGCAGTTATAATATTTGTTGCAAATTATTTAGATATACTGTTTGATTTAAAATGTTTCCATGTGTTGAAAATAAAGTTGATTGAATCGCTTATTACAAACTTTTATCTGATTTTATGAAGTGATAAATATATATTGATGTTGAAAATAAAGATTAGTTTTACAAAAAAGAAAAATTTCATCATTTCATTCAAGTGATAATTCTCTTAATAAGGACTAATTGGCATTAAATAAAAAAAATCTAATAAACCGTTCGGGAGTGAAGATTTATGATGAATAATAAAGCAGTAAAAACAATTATAGGAATCATTTCAATTATTTTTCTATTATTCTGTTCATATAAATTAGTGAATTCAAGAACCTTCCAATTGTTTGGAGGGTTAACTGACAGTGTGGAAACTAATCACAAAGAAATAGCATTGACATTTGATGACGGTCCCAATGAAAATGTTGAGGATATATTATCCTTATTGAAAAAGTATAACGTGAAAGCTACTTTTTTCTTAATCGGGAAAGAGCTTGAAAAGCATCCGAAAGAGGGCCAAAAAATAGCAGAAGCTGGTCATCAGATTGGAAACCATACGTATTCTCATAATCGCATGGTTTTTAAGACGCAGTCCTTTATCAAGCAGGAAATTGAAAAAACGAACAAACTAATCCGCAAAACAGGTTATGAGGGAGAAATTGATTTCCGGCCTCCTAATGGAAAGAAACTAGTTGGGCTGCCATATTATTTAAAGGTGAAGAAAATGGAGACGATTACATGGAGTCTTGAACCAGACACATACTATACTTCAGTTTCTGAGAAGGCTGGCTATGTTGTGGATCATGCAGAACCCGGGTCTATCATATTGCTTCATCCAATGTATGATAAAACGGGGAAAGAACTAAAAGTAGTGGAAAAAATCATAAAATCTTTAACACAAGAAGGCTATAAATTTGTAACGGTGAATGAATTACAGAAATGACTCTGGAATAGTTCATTACAGCCATTGTGAAGGATTTTTTAACTATTTAAAGGTTGAAAG
Organism: Metabacillus idriensis; assembly: GCF_009674765.1. Taxonomy (GTDB): domain Bacteria; phylum Bacillota; class Bacilli; order Bacillales; family Bacillaceae; genus Bacillus_P; species Bacillus_P idriensis. The sequence continues at coordinate 27,630 of NZ_WKKF01000015.1, forward strand.
ATATTTATATGATTTCCTTATTTGAGAAGGATTTAAGTAGTATAATTTATTCATTTTAAGGCTATTTCGAGATTTCTTTATACACATTTGTGTAGGATTTCGAACATGCCTTTTTAGTTTGTGGATTAATAGATAAAGATAAAATAAAAAATAAAAGGGAAGAATTTTTTGTTGCTGCAATTAACTATTTAAGGCCTTTTCAACTTCTATATTGATAACGATTATTCGTTTAATATTTCCAGTACTGGAAAGAATAAAAAAAGATATATTCCGGGACGTAAAAGCAATAAATGGAGGGAATCTAAATCCTTAACAAAATTTTAGCTTTCTTACCTGATTTAATTGTATTTGTGCAAGGAATGATTTGTTTTTTGGTGCCTTTTGGCATTATGAAGTTTTTTGACTGGATTCATTCATTAGAGAAAGTGTGAGAAGCATGAAAAGGTGGATCTCAAAAAAACAGATACAACGACAAGGTTCAATGAATGAGTGGGCTAAAGAAGCTGATTCTCTATCAGAGGATCCCTTTACTGGGAATATTGCAGAGGACTTAGATCGAATCCGCAAAGAAATAGGCCATAACTCAGATATTCATTTTCGTGAATTTAAGATTGGAAAAACAAACATCAGAGCCTGTATTGTTTTTGTGAATGGTTTTGCAGATACAGAACTTATAAACGATAAAATTTTAGACGGCTTGATGTCGTTTGAACTTTTGCACAGTCATGCAGAGGAGGCAGTATCAAAACAATCTGTAAAAGAGTTTATTATGAAAAATTCCCTGCCCCTTAGCCATGTTTATGAAGTACAATCAGTAGCTGAACTAATTTCCGGAGTGATGTCCGGGTCCATTGGATTACTAATTGAAGGATCGCAGGAAGGTGTTCTATTAGGAGCTTCAAAAGAGAAAACAAGAAATATTGAAGAACCCCTTTCTGAAGCTTTAGTCAGAGGTCCAAGAGTCGGATTCATAGAAAATCTAACTGATAACACTGCCATATTGCGCAGACTTGCTAAAACGAAAAACCTTTCGATTGTTAACTTTAAAGTAGGAGACAGATTTAAAAAAGACTTAGTCATTACATATATCGACGACATTGTTGATCCTGAACTATTAAAAGAAGTCATAAGAAGGATAAAAAAGATTAATATAGATGACCTTCCAGAATCAGGTTATGTTGAGCAGCTAATTGAAGATAATTATTTGATTCCTTTCCCGCAAGTTCAAAATACAGAGCGTCCCGACCGTGTCATGAGCGCATTGCTAGAAGGCCGGGTAGCCATCCTGCTTGATGGAACACCTTTTGCATTAATTGTGCCGGTAACATTTAATATGTTATTGCAGTCTCCAGAGGATTATTATGAACGCTGGATACCAGGGACCTTAATTAGGATATTGCGTTATTTTTCAGCGTTTATTTCTTTATTTGCCCCTTCTTTATACATTGCTTTTATTTCATTTCATCAAGGGCTTATTCCTACCAAACTTGCGATTTCAATGGCTGCAAGCAGAGACGGGGTTCCGTTCCCTCCGCTAATAGAAGCCTTGATTATGGAAGTTTCAATTGAAATTTTACGTGAAGCAGGACTTCGTCTGCCAAAACCAGTAGGTCAATCCATTGGCATAGTAGGCGGATTAATAATTGGTGAGGCAGCTGTACAAGCAGGTATTGTCAGTCCGATTATGGTAATTGTTGTGGCAGTAACGGCCATTTCTTCTTTTGCATTGCCTCACTATAGTACTGGAATAGCGTTAAGAATGCTTCGTTTTATAGCTATGTTTTTTGCAGCTATTTATGGACTTTATGGCGTAGTGTTGTTTTTCTTGCTGCTTTGCAGTCATCTTGTGAAGCTGAAAAGTTTTGGGGTTCCATATTTAAGTCCTGCAGTACCATATCAGCTAAGTGATTGGAAAGATTTTATGATACGCGCACCATTCTCACTTATGAAACGCCGGCCGAAGCTAATGCAGACTCAAAATTCATTAAGAAAAAAATAAAAATAGCGGTGCATTTTTGAGTTCGTTCTGAAAGGAGAGTTTTCATGAGTCAAAGGCCAATTGATCAAATTACTACACCTCAAGCGGTCGTGATGATAACTAATTTTATTCTGGGCATTGGCATCCTGACCTTGCCTAGAACGGTTACCGAGAAAGTGAAAACCCCTGATGGATGGATCACGATTATTTTGGGCGGTATTATTGTCATGATCATGGCTATCATTATAGTTAAACTGGCTCAAAGGCATCCAGGAAAAAGTATTTATCAATTCAGCCAAGATATAGCAGGAAAGTGGATAGGATCGGTCCTTGGCTTATGCATTATTCTCTATTATCTTACGCTTTCTAGCTTTGAAATAAGGGCAATGGCGGAAACGACACGACTATTTTTACTTCAGGGAACACCCATTTGGGCCATTATTATGCCGTTTATATGGATCGGTATATATCTGATTGTCGGAGGAATTAATCCTATTGCCCGAATGTTTGAATTAATATTTCCTGTCACGGTCCTTTTTTTTATTCTTGTTATGTTTTTGGGGTTTAAAATATTTGAGATTGATAATTTAAGACCTGTACTTGGTATGGGAATGATGCCAAGTATGAAAGGACTCGCTACAACATCACTTTCATTTATTGGGTTTGAAGTAATCATGATTCTTTTAATGTTTATGAAAAAGCCGGAACACGCTGTTAAAGCCACTTTAATTGGAATTATCTTTCCTTTGCTCTTTTATGTCATTACATTTGTAATGGTGGTGGGTTCTTTATCAACAGATGGAGTAGTAACCCAGACATGGCCTGTTTTGACATTTATACGAAGTTTTGAATATCCCGGTCTTTTTGTTGAACGATTTGACTCTCTTCTGCTTGTCATATGGATCATGCAGCTGTTTGCAACCTTTACGGTCAGTTATTTTGCAGCTGCAATAGGCCTGTCGCAGCTTCTTAATAAAAAAATGAAAACGGTTATTTTTGGTTTGGCACCATTTATTTTTATCTTTTCTATGATACCTAAGAATAGCAATGAAATGTTTCAAATGGGTTCATTGCTTGGTAACTTTGCCCTTTATTTTTTTAGCGCGGTTCCAATCTTGCTGCTGTTCGGATCAATTGTGAAAGGAAAAAAACATGAAAAAACATAGAGTAATAAAAATGTTTTACTTATCCTTGGTGCAAACTCTTATTCTTTTTCTCCTTGCGGGCTGCTGGAGTTATAACACAATTGAAGACTTGAATTTTGTTGCAGGGGCATCATTAGATTCAGGGGAAGATGGAAAGATAAAATCGACTCTCCAGCTTATCCTTCCACAATCCAACAATAAAGGCCAAAACACTGGCGGGGGGTCACAAAAACCTTATATTAATGTCAGTGCGACAGGGGATTCCCTTGAACCGATAGGCTGGGATACCACGCTGACAAGGGAAGGCATAATATTTGGAGCCCATGAAAAAGTAGTCATTATTAGTGAGGATTTAGCTAGATATAACAGTATCAGGCAATTAATTGATCTTTATTACCGGGATATCGATATCCGGGGCAATACATTAATCTTTATCGCAAATGGGAGAGCGGATGAAACCCTTGACCTGCAAGAACCTAATATTATTCCAGCTTTTCGCATCTTAGAAATAGCCAATCAGCAGCTAACGACAAAAGTCCTGAAACCAACCTCATTAATTAATATATTGTCAAAAATGGAGGCTGATTCAAGCTTTCTCATTCAACGAATTGTCTCCGCAGAGGGGGATGTGAATTTTGATGGTGCAGCTGTCATTCATGGGAAAACGAATAAATTAATTGGTTACTTTAATAAAGAAGAGTTAGAAGGGTTTAATTGGTTAACGGGAGAAAGTAAAGGCGGGTCAGTAAAAGCCCAAACTAAAGAACCCGTACAATATCAAGTTGAGTCTATGGAAAGTAAAATTGAACCTATTGTAAAGGGTAATCAGATTTTATTTAAAGTAAAAATTGAAACAGAAGGAAGAATAGCTGAAAATTGGAAAAAATCGTATAGGTTATTTCAAAATAAAGATGTAAAGCAGCTGGAAAAAGAAATTGAAAAGGAAATCAAGGGCTTGGTCGGTAACACAATTAAGAAAATGCAAGAAGAGTATGAGGTTGATGTAGGGGGCTTTGGTAATCGATTAAGAATTAAATATCCAAAGGTATGGGCACGAATGAAAGATGACTGGGATGAGAAATTCAGCACAACTCCGATTCATTACAGTGTTAAAGTCGTGATTAAGGATTATGGAATGATAGGTTCAGATTAAAAAGTAAGTGAAAAATAAATCCAGTCTGCATTAAAAAACCAACTACCTAGGTTGAAAAAAAGCAGCCAAATTCTCTTTGAGACCTGGCTGCTTTTTTCAACGTATTAATCATGCATGTTTCCTTCATCTAAGATATCTAAAATCCACCTTTTCATATCTACAATCCGTAACTGGCCAATTGGATGCTCCGTTCCAGTAACGATTAGAGGAGCATATGCATCGACTTTATGCATAGAACCGTGGGCACCTCCTCCACTATGTTCCGGAGAACTTTCTCCTATAAATTCATAGCCGGGTTCAGCATCGGCGATGAGAAAATCTCCTTTTTGTGAATGAATGGCGCCATATAATCTTGTTAGACCATCAGGGTAATTCCCATAGCTAAGCTGTTTGCGGCTATCAGCTTTCACATCTAAAATATCCATGTTCCCTTTTATGGCCCAACTTCGATGATAACGATCTTTATAAGGACCTCCTGGTTTAAATTGGAGAATTCCTTTGCGGCTTTCTGAAATTACGTTCACCATATCGTCTTCTTTCCAGGCAATCCAGGCAATTCGAGGATCTGTCTGCAATTTATTGGCTATTTTTTTTATAGAAATACCCTTATTTATTTTATAAATATATGCCATTCGTTCATTTGCCGTAATAGCAATTTCATTGTTTTTTTGAGCAGAATCACCAAGCTTTACCTGTTTGTATTCTGATAGGGCATCTCTTAAATCAATCAAAGCCTTCTTTTTGTCCTTTATTACATCTGATTGATTACCGTCTCCCATAATTATCCATATTGTATTTTCTAGTGCATCATCCCACTTCGGATATGTATTTAATATTTCTTGAAGGTGTTTATCCAGCTTTTCTATCCCATCAATTGTTTCAGTTCCTTTTCGATGAACGGCATGATCATTCTCTGGCAAGTACAAAATTGTAAATTCAGGAAGCAGGTTGTTTTTTAGAAGATAGGTCAATTCTTGAGCAGCAAAAGCATCATTTAGCCCTAATCGATTGATCACATGTTTATTTTTCGGATCCTGATTAATAAAATCTCCTAAAGTTAATATCTTTGGTCCATTTGTTTTGTATTTGTCAGGAAGGGAAGTCGTTTTTGCTAAAATTTTGGGAACCATCAGGGTATGCAGATCATTTCCCCTGTAAATCAATGCATTAATAGAGGCAGTTTGTTTACCTCTATCATCCAGCTCTTCATGAATGGTTTTCACATCTTTACTTAGGTGCTTGTTATTAAATTGATAGAGGCTGTTGTCTGCAACATCCGTTACACCATACTTTAAGGTTTCTAAGAACCCATTCCCGTAGCTGATTACCCGCTTTTCATCTTCTTTATACCAAACAAGACCGGGTATTTTATGCTTATCTGGGTTTGTGCCTGTAAGTAAGGTGCTGTCGATTGTAACGGACATGGTTGGATACGAGCTTACGAGCTCTTTGCTGTACTGGCCATTTGTGAGAAAAAATTCGAGGGCAGGTGCCTTATGTTCCTTAATGGCTTTTTTTAATGGCTTATCCATTAATGAATCCACAACTAAAAGAATCACTTTGGGCGAAGAGGCGGCTTTTGTCTGAATTATTTTGGGTGAGGTTAGTGCATTATTCGTTGAACAGCCGGTAAAAAGGATTATTAAAAGAGCTGCTATAACTAGTGTACGATTCTTCATTCAGACTCCACCTTCAAATTTCAAGTTTTCCTTATTATTTACAAAATCTCTTCATTCATGTTGAAAAACGAAATTCCCTAAACGGAATAAAGTTGTTTTTATAAGGGGAAGGTAAGAAGAATAGTAAACGCTTAAAAGTTCTTTTGGAGTGAGACACAATTATGCCCTCAATTAAAATAAACAGCTGTATTTCATTCCATTATGAGGATATTGGTCAAGGCGTGCCGATTATTTTTATCCATCCTCCAGGAATGGGAAGTAAAGTGTTTTTTTATCAGCATGCTTTGTCAAAGCATATGAGAGTTATTTTTCCCGACTTAAGCGGCCACGGAGAAAGTAAGACTGCTTCACAAGAGATTTCGATTCCGTATTACGCCAGTGAGATTCTAAATTTGATGAATGCATTAAATTTGGAAAAAGCCGTTTTATGCGGATACTCTGCCGGGTGTCTGATTGCACAGCATCTTGCCATCGATCACCCTGAAAGAATTGAATTGCTTATTTTATCAGGGGCCTATCCAAGTGTTGAAGATGCATCAGGACAATTATTGCATCATGCAGGAATATTTATGGCAGAAAATCATTTGAATTTGTTAATTAATATTATTTCCAGGAGCCATACAAAAGATAAAAAGCTGAGAAAACTGCTCAGTAATCATATGAAAAAAGCAGATATAAAAGTTTGGAGGCAGTTTTATATTCAGTCTTTGCAATACAGCTGTCTCGACAAACTTCATCTCATCAAGATGCCTATGCTATTTATGTACGGAGAAGCAGGGGACTGGTCCAATCATTATTTAAAGCTTTACAGAAATAAATGCAAGCATGCAGAGTTTTTTCTATTTGCGAATCAAAACCATCAGCTTCCAACGAGAAAGTGGAACATATTTAATGAAATTGTTACAGGATTTGTGCTAAATAGAGCAGAAGCAGAAAAATAATCTTAGCTTAGGAAGACGTCTCTTCTAGGAAGGGGCGTCTTTTTGATCTTTTTTTTGTAAATACAAGGATTATTACAGGGAAAAAAAGAAGAAATACAAAGAATAGTGATATAGAAGGAGAGGAAATCATGACACAGCCATTATTAAAGGGCATAGAAGGAGTATTTATCCCTGTCAGTGATGTTAAGCGATCCGTACAATGGTATGAGGATAAGCTGGGTTTTAAACCCTTATATATTGAGAAAGAAGCTGCAGTAATGAAGATTGCCGATGAGTCACAGGCTGTTATATGTTTAGTGCTGACACCGAATCATCAGCCTATGATCTTTCCGGAAAATCACTTTGGTGTTGGTAAATACTTTAATTTTATTCCATCAAATATTGAAGAAATCCATAGGAAATTAATTGAGAGGGGTGTGGCAGTAAATCCTATGGATGGAGAAGGACAGACAAGATTTTTCACTTTTTTTGATCCGGACGGCAATCCTTTAGGTGCTTGCCAATAAGCTGTCAGGGATACATCATTCATTTCATTAGATTTATAATGAAAAATTCATTTTACCGTTTCTTAGATAGGTATTTGGATAATAAGGCACTTCTTCTTTAGATGAGCTGAAAGAGAACATCACTGCGGATAATTTTCAAGTGAATCTGATTTTATTTGATGAATACATTAGCGGATGGGACTGGCCATTTTAAAGCCAGCTTAAGATACATATAAATGTGCTATGCTTTAATAGATGATTTTTTATAGGAGATGGTGCATATGGACAAGGTAATCCAGACTTACTTTGAGCAATTGGATTCAAAAGACAAGGACGTTCAATACGAAGCTTATCAAAACATTCTCTCGGCAGCAGACGAAAAAGTGGACTGGGCTTATGAAGTGTGGGATGAACTGCTTAAAGGGCTGAAATCAAAAGACAATCACCAAAGATCACGTTCTGCTCAATTCCTATCAAGTCTTGCAATCAGTGATCCTGATAAGCGGATGCTGAAAGATTTTTCTGCTGTCTGGGAAGTGACAAAGGATCCTAAATTTGTTACCGCAAGGCACAGCTTGCAGTCCATTTGGAAAATCGGGCTTGCTGGATCTCAGCAAAAAAGGCTTGTTTTGGAGCACCTGGCTGATCGTTTTCAAACCTGTTCCAATGAAAAAAATAATACTTTGATTCGCTTTGATATTATTCAGGATTTAAAAAACTTATATGATCATTTAAATGAGGAAGAAATAAAAAAGAAAGCATTGGAATTAATTGAAATGGAAGAAGAGAACAAATATCGAAAGAAATATATGGCTGTATGGAGAAATAATATCTAACATTGGCTGTGTCATAAATGAATAAAAGGCGTAATTGAAAAAATACATATGCAAAAAGAGGAGAAGATTATGATACTAGAAGCTGTATTGCTCCAGGTCAAACAGGGGATGGAGAAAGAATATGAAGATGCTTTTCGCAGGGCTTCACCAATCATTTCATCTATGAAAGGCTATATTTCTCATGACTTACAGCGGTGTTTAGAGGTTAAAGGGAAGTATTTGCTTCTGGTTAAATGGGATAGCTTAGAAGATCATACAAATGGATTTAGACAATCACCTGAGTATCAAGAATGGAAAGAGCTGCTTCACCATTTTTATGATCCGTTTCCAACAGTTGAGCATTTTGAAAGCTCAGACCTGCCATCAAGAAAATAACTAATTTCATATTCTATTAAATTATGGAGCTGTTAATACAGCTCTTTTATTTATCCACTTTTTATGGATAGTGATACATATATTCAACCTCCATACCGCTTAAGATTGCATATTTTAGACATATAGGGGAAGCATTTAAACATTATAAGCTCAAGTAGACGGAGAATAGCTGAAAGATGACGAAGTGATTGGATTTTACATTTTGCTCCTAGTTGCAGGAAATGAATCGAACGCGTTTTATTGCTTTAATGAATATCCTGATACCTATCAATCTGTTAAAAGTAGAAGTGGTTCTTTTTTTTGAAAAAATCCAACCTCTGTCCATAATTTGATATTATTGGAAGGAATGAAAGTCAAACTTTGAAGGTGGACAGGAGAGTGGAAATACAGAAAGTCATATGGGAAACAATGGCCTTGTTACTGAATACCCTGGTTTATTTATGCGCAAATAGTAAATGGAGGGTTCTCGACAATGATGACCGAATTGCAGCTGTATAAACCTGAATATTTTAATTTAGTAAATGAATTTCATTTGCCTGCAGAACAGCTCCAATTTACAGCACAGCCGAGTGAGATGCTCGAGGTGACTGAAGAAAGACATCCTGTTGTCATTCTAAGTGAAAACGAACCAGTTGGTTTTTTTGTCCTCCATTCTAGTGATAGAGTGCAAGAATATACTGAAAACCCTGTAGCCATGCTGCTGACGGCATTTTCAATTAATCATGTTCATCAGGGAAAAGGATATGCTGTACAGGGATTGAATGAATTAAAAGTGTTCGTAAATCAATCCTTTCCGGCATGCAATGAAGTTGTACTGGCCGTCAATAAAAGAAATATTCCGGCTCAAAAGCTTTATCAAAAGGCCGGATTTACAGATACGGGAAGAAGAAAGAATGGGAGAAAAGGAGAACAATTGATTTTGAGTTTGAAAGTATAAATAAATGAATTAGGAATTCAGTTCTTTGTCGCTTTCTGCAATTAGGAGGATATTGAAAGATGGAGCATAAGTTACAAGTGAGCGCGGATAAATCCTGCCTGATCAAACAGCAATTAGACGAACCAATTTTTTATCTTTTTCCATACAGGCTGCCCGAACAGGCAGCCATCTTCCTCAGCAATTGCAGATCATCAGCACATTACCATCTAAATCTTCAAAATTAAAATAGGCAAATTCCCCAATCCGTTCAATATCTGTCACGATATTAACGTTGCGTTCCTTAAGAAAGGCATACGCTTCATCGATATTCTCCACATAGAGATTGAAGAGAACCTGTTTGGACGGGGCAAACTGAAATGCTGGATCAAAGGCATGATCATCCAATGACAGCCCGGTGTCACTTGTAACAGGAATGTTGTAAACAGGTGATTCCACATTGGCAGAATCAAACTGTAATCCAAGCAGCTCACTGTACCATTGTGCAGATTTTTTGAGATCTTTTACATGAATAAAGACATTATTGACCATTCTTTTAATGGGAGAAACGGCAGAACGCATTTTATAACCGCCTTTCATTTTTCTGTATCATTACTTCATCATGGACAAAAGGAAATCCTCTTTAATAAATTGTAAGAACGGCATTAACTTGATGTGTATCATTGTGCATGATAAAAAAAACATGTTACTATTAAGTCACACATTATATGTGACTATTTAGGCACTTAAGATTATGAACGAAAGGGCTGTTGAAATGGAAGATATGCTTTCCACATTGTTTAAAGCGCTGGGTCATCCAATCAGGAGACGGATTCTGGATATTCTTAAAGAATCTGCTAAAACAACCGGTGAATTAAATGATCTTTTTCCGGAAGTATCCAGATATGCAATCATGAAACATCTGACGGCCCTAGAGGAAGGGAACTTGGTTGTTGTAAGGCGGGAAGGAAAATACAGACTTAATTACTTAAACGCTGTTCCCCTGCAGGAAATGCATAACCGGTGGGTAGGAAAATACATGGAGACAGCGGCAAGTTCTTTACTTAATTTAAGAGCTGCAGCTGAACAAAAAGGAGAAGAAAAAATGAATTCAAAACAGCAATCAAAAGTATTTCGAATCGAACAAGAGGTTTTCATAGATGCACCAAGAGAAAAAGTATTTAAGGCATTAACGGAAAAGGCTGAAGATTGGTGGGAGTTTCGGTTAGCTCCATATGGTGTATCATCGAAGTTTACGTTTGATCCTGTACCGGGCGGTCAGTTTATCGAAAGGTGGGGCGAAACAGAAGGTGCAGTGTGGGGGAATGTTTATTATGTCAATGCTCCAGAAGAAATCCGCCTTCAGGGGCACTTGGGAATGCAGGGTGCAGTCAATAGTTCCTATACGTACCGTTTAGTTGAAAAAGAGAATGCAACCATTCTTCAGCTTTCCCATACAGCTTCAGGGCTGATTGAAGAAAACTGGGAGAAGGATCATACAGAAGGCTGGAATCATCTGCTTGGAACATTATTAAAAAAATATGCAGAACAAAATAAAGAATAGTTCCCTGTTGGAGGTATAAAGAGAATGGTCGACGTATTGACAGAAATAGAAATTCAGTGCACAGCAGACAGGGTTTCGCAGTATGCTTCAGACCCTGAAAATGCGCCTGAATGGTATGTAAATATTCATTCAGCAGAATGGCTGAACGAAAAATCATTAACAATTGGCTCTCGAATTGCATTTAAAGCAAAATTCCTTGGCCGGGAGCTCTCATATGTTTACGAAATTGCAGAATTCATTCCAGGTGCAAGAATGGTCATGAGAACGGCTGACGGACCTTTTCCAATGGAAACCATTTATACATGGCAGCCGTCGGATCAGCATACAACCAGAATGACATTGCAAAACAAAGGGAATCCGGCAGGCTTTTCAAAGGGGATCGCACCTTTTATGTCTATCATGATGAAAAGAGCGAATAACAAAGATTTAAAAAAACTGAAGAGTATTCTTGAAAAAAGATAACGCTGTATCTTAAGATGATCAAAGCTGTAAAATCTGACTCTTCCTCCAGATTATTTGATAGAGTTAAAACAAGTATAATAACGGGAGGAACCCCCTGTCAGATGATTATAAATAACTTAATGCAGCACAAATGACGAATCATAGAGTGAGGTAATATTGTGGATTTATATACATATGCAAAATACGATGGGACTGGACTTGCCGAATTAGTGAAAAAGAAAGAAGTAACACCGAAAGAACTGGCTGATGCAGCATTTAAGCAGATTGAACTAGTGAATCCGCTTTTAAATGGGGTGGTTCGCACGCGTCAGGAAAAAGTTTTAAAAGAGTTAAGCCAGCTGGATCTTCAAAAGCAGCCGTTTGCGGGAGTTCCCATTCTGCTGAAGGATATTTCACAGGCGATAGAAGGTGAACCTCTAACAGCAGGCTCAAAGCTTCTTAAAGATAACATTGCAGGAAGAGACTCGAATTTTGTTGCACGTTTAAGACAGGCGGGGTTTTCATTTATAGGTCATACGAACACCCCTGAATTTGGTTTGAAAAACATTACAGAGCCTGAGGTTCATGGTCAGACGAAAAATCCATGGAATACTAAGTACTCTGCAGGCGGGTCAAGCGGAGGATCAGCTGCAAGCGTAGCATCAGGGATTGTACCGATTGCAGGTGCAAGTGACGGGGGAGGCTCAATTCGAATTCCAGCTTCTTTTACGAGTCTGTTCGGATTAAAGCCTACTAGAGGCAGAACGCCTGTTGGTCCAAGTGTCGGCAGGCAATGGCAGGGAGCTTCAATTGATTTTGTTTTGTCAAAAACAGTCCGTGACAGTGCAGCTATGCTTGATCTTCTCCAAATCATTCAGCCGGAAGCAGCTTTTCATACACCATTGTTTGAAGGCAACTATACGGATGTTCTCAGAAAAGAGATAAAACGGCCTTTAAGAATCGCTTTTCAAACTCAGTCTCCTGTAGGAACTCCTGTCAGTGAAGAAGCGATGGATGCCGTTCATCGCATGGTGAAGTGGCTTGAAGAACAGGGGCATGAAGTAGAGGAGCGGGGAAACGGCATCGACGGTGTCAGGCTGATGGAAAATTACTATATTATGAACAATGGTGAAATGGCCGCAACGATTCTTAGCCTAGAAAAAATGCTCGGCAGACCAATCGCAGCAAATGATGTAGAAATTGTGACTTGGGTGTTAAGTGTGGCAGGACATTCCGTAACCGCTGCCGAATTTACTCAGAGTCTGGCTGAATGGGATATGGCAGCTGCTAAAATGGCTGCTTTTCATGAAACCTTCGACTTGTATTTAACCCCGGCAACCGCTTTTCCAGCTCCTAAAGCCGGAGAACTCACTCAGACTGAAGAAGAAATCCAGTCGCTTCTGAAGGTCAGTGAGCTGAAGAAAGAGGAACATTTATCATTCGTTTATGACATGTTCTTAAAAAGCTTAACCGTTACACCTTTTACGCAGCTTGCAAATCTGACAGGACAGCCTGCAATGAGTGTGCCTACTCATATCACGGCTGAAGGATTGCCGCTCGGCGTTCAGTTTGTGGCACCTAAAGGGAAAGAAGACATGCTGCTTGCCCTTGCAGGACAGCTTGAGCAATCTGACCTGTGGATTGGCATGGAAGGGAATCCATTTTTCTAAGTTATATAACGCTTTATCCATGAAATGCAGGGTCCGTGTTAAAGTTATTGAAAATTGGCCGATATAGAAGGAAAGTATTTATTCAGGCTGGAGGATGACTGATGGAAGAAGAAGTAAAGAATTGCCCTAAATGCAGAATGCTTCAAAAGCATACAGACAGCAAGTGCCAGGTGTGCGGACATACAGTCATGGATTCCATATTGGCTTTATATCCTTCAAGGACCCCCGGGAAACGCTTAGTTAAAAAGAAGTAACGAACATAGGATCATAGCTGCATAATGAAGGGATTATCCAATAAGTCTCTAAAATGAAGCAGGCAGGAAAAACAAATGTATTTCCTGTCTGCTTTTTTATGTAAGCTCTTTTCATAAAATTTGTTGTTTTTAGACTCCATGTTACAAACTATAAGTGGATTGTGGCGGATAAACTTGACTCCTGCGGGAATAAGAGGGAAATGGGAGACCCCGCAGGCAGGCGGAGGAGGCTCCCAGCCGGACCGCGGAAAGCAAGTTCCTGGAGCGGAAAGGAACGGACAACATTAATAATCAAAACAATAATTATGCGAAAACAGACTTTCTGGACAGCCCCTTTCATAGGTAATAAAACACCAATCAAACAGGAAAGCTATAAAAAAATGGTTCCTTCTCAAAGGTTATTATTTGATTTATATATATCTTACTTGTAAGATATATATATAATATTTCATTATCTAAATTCACGAACCATTGAATGTGAAATCATTCATTAAAGGAGAGGAATTCATAAATGGCCATTACTATGTTTACGTCTTGCAGCTGCACATCTTGCAGAAAGTCTAAAATGTGGATGGAAGAGCATGATATTTCCTATACAGAAAGAAACATTCTTACTCAGCCTTTAACAATGAAAGAACTAAAACAGATTCTCCGCATGACAGAAGAGGGGACAGATGAAATTCTATCGACCCGGTCAAAGCAATTTCAGGAACTGGATATGAATGTAGATGCTCTGCATCTGCAGGAATTACTGGCGATCATTCAAGAGAAGCCGGGTATCATGCGCTGTCCGATCATACTTGATGAAAAACGGTTTTTAGTAGGATTTAACGAAGATGAGATCCGAAAATTTCTTCCGCGCAACATTCGGGCCTATCTATTAAAGCTTCTTGAAGCGAAAACAATGCTGCCTAATTAACGGCTGTAGGGATAAAGGAGTAGTAGAAGTGGAAGAATTGCCGATACCCAACATGAATTTTGACCAGCTTAAGAAAATAAAAAAAGAATTAACGCGGTTTATGATGTCTTATAAATTTGCGTTAGAAGAAATGAATACGAAAATTAATATCCTTGAACAGGAATTTCAATATATTCATGAGTATAATCCAATTGAACATGTCAGCTCGCGGCTGAAGTCTCCTGAGAGCATCGTAAACAAAATTTACAGGAAGAACTACGACCTTTCATTGAGTGATATAAAAAAGAATATTAAAGACATAGCAGGTATTCGCATCACCTGTTCTTTTTTGTCGGACATTTATCAAATCAGCGAGATGATTCAAAATCAAAAGGATATCAATGTCGTTGAATGCAAGGATTATATAAAAGATCCAAAGCCGAACGGCTATCAAAGCCTGCATTTAATCGTGAGTATTCCCGTTTTTATGTCAGACCGTCAGGAAGACATCCTTGTTGAGATTCAAATTCGAACAATTGCGATGGACTTTTGGGCAAGCCTTGAACACAAAATTTATTATAAATATAATAAAGAAATTCCTGAGCGGCTCACAAAGGAACTTAAAGAAGCCGCAGTCTCTGCTGCGGAACTGGACCTCAAAATGGAAAAGCTCCATAATGAAATGACAGACTTAAAAGAAGCAGAAGAACCTGCAGGAGAGCTGTCTCAGCTTCTGTTCAACAAGGAACAATTTAAGCTTCCCATTGATTTAATAAACTCATTAAAATAAGGAACTGTTTGTGGAGATGAATGCGAATGAGTAAAAAAAGAAGTGAAAATATCGTCTCCTTATTTGAGATTTTTGTTTCACTTGAACGTAAATGGATGAATGACTGGAATCATCTGAATGAGGTAGGTCTTTCGAAAACACATATTTTAATCCTGCAAATTCTTGAAACAGAAGGGCTGAAGCGTCCGTCCATCCTTGCAGAGCAATTGCAGATTACAACCGGCGGTGTGACTGTTCTTACAAGCAAGCTGATCAAAGACGGGTTTGTCCAGAAATGTCAAAACGAGCGTGACAGGAGAGCATACAACCTTGAAATCACGGATTCTGGAAAAGATCTTCTTCATTCTGCCAGAAGCCAAATCAATCAGCAGATCCAGAAGATGTTCGGCATGCTGTCTGATGATGAAATTCAAAACCTGCGTGATATCTTTTATAAATGCTTGATGGGGCAATAACTTTCATATACATAAGAAAAGCGCAAGCGCCCGTTTAGCGCAGGCATGTCAGATAAGGATCCGACAGAAAAGGCGCTTTTTGCCAATACTTTCGGAGCCTTTCTGGCCGAGGAGCCTGAGCGATTCCACTCGCCATCGAAGCGCAAAATATTATACTTTCAAATACATAACAAAAGAAAGCCAGTTTCCTGGCCTTCTTTTGTTTAACTTTCTTCATTTGAGCAAGTATCGCATAACCATAAATTTTCCGCTTCAGAGAATGTCAATTTCTTATGAAATGAACATTCGTCGCACAGATCTTCTTTTTCTTCAAATTCTCTCATTTTCGCAGCCTCCTTTTATCGGTGTTAGTTCCTCATCCATAAGAAGCTCTCAATATTATATGTATGATTATGATTCTAGATATACCCCTCTAGAAATAAAAGGAAACATTTCCTATTATTGCGTTAGAAAGAATGTATTTGATCTTTGCTTTACCTGCAAGAAAATATTCGTAGAAAAGCGGCTGATCAATAGGGGAGATCCTTTGATAAGCCGCTTTTTTTTGCTGTATTTTTTCTTGTATTTTTAATGTTTGCCAGTTTCCAAGCAACAGCTTTTCGTTCAAATAGGATCATCCAAATCCCTGATGCAAGAAACACGGAGGAGATGACATCATAAATGACATGCTGTTTGACAAATAAGGTAGAGAGAATGATGAGGATTCCTGTGATTTGTGTGAAAACATTCATCCTTTTCCCAGTATCCTTTATTTGAGTAAAAGAGAGCATAATAATTATCGTCGTCAAAACGTGAATGCTTGGAAAACAGTTTAATGGCGCATCTGCCTTGTAAATCATGGAAACAAGCTGCAAGAGAAAGCTGTCACCTGTAATCTGTGGCCGCGGAACAGTAGTTTGAAAGAAAAAATAAGTGACAAAGCAGATGATTTCTCCGATCACGATGGCGATGATCGTTTTCCAATAAACGCCCGGATTTTTCCACCAAAAATAAAGCAGAAATCCAAACATAAAAACATACCAGAAGATGTAGGGAAGGATGAAGACTGGCACGAATGGAATGAAGGAGTCAAATACCGTTCCAATATTCTCAGCTCCCTGCTTGCTGGCATTTAATAATTCATAGATCATCCCAAGAACAGGGAAGATCAGCAGTCCTGATAAATCTCTTATTTTAGTTAGTGCTTCCTTTGACATAAATAACGCCTCTTTTGCTGGATTTTAATCTATGCTGATGCTGATAAAATTCTGTTGTATATATACCCCTTATAGGGGAACTTAATCTTTTTTAAGGCTCTTTTCGTAAACATTGTTGCTTTTAGACTAAATGTTTAAAATTCTAAGTGGATTGTGGCGGATAAACTTGACTCCTGCGGGATAATAGAGGGAAATGGGAGACCCCACAGGCAAAGCCGAGGAGGCTCCCACCCGGACCGCGGAATGCAAGTGACTGGAGCGGAGAGGAACGGACAACATTTAACATCAAAAAACAATATAAGAGAAAACAGCCTTTTTTAATGATAAATAATAGGAATCTTGCAATCTTACAATTATTGAAAAAATTGGTATAATCAACTTAGGGCTAAGAGCCGCAAAATCTACTATACCTTCTCGGGAACGAAATTGGAATATTTCAAATCGCGATGTAAAAAAAAAATTCAAACAAACAGGTGATGAATATGATTGGATTAAAGAAAACCGAAATATTTGAAGCGCTTGAAAAAAAGAATTTGGCCAGATTCAATGAATTGTTGAATGAAGATGCCAGTTTAGCAGATTCAGAAAATGACAATGGACTCACGCTGCTCGGGTTAGCCTGTCACTACGGTGAAGCAGAATTCGTAAAAGTACTCTTGAATAAAGGTGCTGACATCAATGCTTCTTCACATTCTAAGCTATCATTTATCCCATCAAATACCGCTTTGCATGCAGCCGTTGCCGGAAAACAGTCTCCAAAGCTTATTCAGCTGCTTCTTCGGAACGGTGCAGATGTAAACGCAATCGACAGTGATGGGCATGCTCCGATTCAAACTGCAGCATTTGAAGGAAATGCCGAGGTTGCAAATCTATTAATACATAACGGAGCAGACGTTACCTTAAATGGAGGACAGGGCAGTGCTGCAGAAATAGCAGAACGCAGACGTCACTCAGATTTTATCAATGTGCTGAAAACACCATAAAACGAGGGTGATAAACATGAGAATGGAGCCAGTAGAAGCAGCAAAAAAAATCATCGAAAAACACTACCCAACATGCAGCTCTGCTGTTTTATCCGGCAGTGTAGTCAGAGGCGAAGGCACAATTACGTCGGATCTTGATCTTGTTATATTTGATGAATCCCTCCCATCATCTTACAGGGAATCATTTATTGACTTTGGATGGCCAGTTGAAGCATTCGTCCATAATTTCGAGTCCTATTGCCAGTTTTTCCAAAGCGACAGGAAAAGCGGGACGCCTTCCATGCCAAGGATGGTCTTTGAAGGCCATATTTTAAAAGGAGAAGATCTGCTGCAGCCAATTAAAAGGGAGGCACAGGAGCTCTTAGAAAAAGGTCCGGATCCCCTTTCAAATAAAGAAATTGAAATGAGGCGCTATTTCATAACAGATGCACTTGATGATTTTATTGGCAGCAGTAAACGCTCTGAAGAAATTTTTATTGCCGGATTACTCGCTCGGCTGATCCATGAATTTGTCCTGCTGACAAATGGAAGATACATAGGTAAATCAAAATGGATCCCGCGGGCGCTCATGCAATTTGATCCTGAATTTGCAGGTGAATTCACTTCCACTTTTGACGAGTATTTCCGTACGGGCCGCAAAGATAAAGTTATTACTTTGACGGATTCAATCTTAAAGCCGCACGGCGGCAGATTTTTTGCAGGGTTTTCACTGGGGAAAAAAGAATAGAATAGGAGAGATGAATTTGTCTTTTATCATACGTCACCCGAAAGAATTGGATCTAGAACCTTTGACAGAACTTATGTATGAATACATCGTCGATTTTTATCAATGTCCAAAACCTCCAGAACAAAAAATTCATCAGCTGATTAAGACACTTCAGCAAAAAGAAAAAGGCATTCAATTTTTGGCTGAGGAGAACGGCAAGGCTGCAGGATTTGCGACTCTTTATTTCACGTACAGTACAACAAGAGCCGAACCTATAACGATTATGAATGATCTTTATGTACGTGAAGCATACAGGGGAACTGGAGCTGCTGAAAAACTTTTCAAAAGCTGCCACACTTACAGCAGGGAGCACCAATACGCCGCCATGACCTGGGAAACAGCGAACGATAATGCAAGAGCACAGCGATTTTATGAAAAAATGGGGGGCAAAAAAGGAGATTTTCTGACCTACTCCATTTAAAATTAAACTTTTGGAAAAGAGCACGAAGGAGAACTTCATGCGGGAGGAAGATCTATACGCAAAGCAACAATCATTCCAAACACAGCAAAGAGCAAAGAATAAACGCTTGGAAGGCTTCCAAGCGTTTATTTAAAGAAATTTCTTAAAAAAGAATGATACACAACTCCAAGAAAACTTGCCGTCATAATGACAAAAAATGCTGTGACAATCCGTTCATCCAAAGCTCCGTCAGAAAACAGCACAGGGCCGATTCCAAAGAAAGCAAGCAGCATGAATAAAAGCAGGAAGACCCCATTTACAATCCACTTCAATGAATATCACCTTTTACCTTTTTCATACATCCTATGTTTCAAGACAAACTGGCGGTACAGATGTCCTTAATAAAAATGATAACGCTTTCAAAATGGGTGGATCATCTAATTTCATGCTTCCTTCATCAATAGATATAACCTGTTTATCCTTCACATAGAATGAAAGAAGCACGATATTCTGATTGCAAGTGAGGTGTGGGTTTCCGGATGGAGAGGGAGTACTTAATCAAACCGATGCTTGATGAAAGCTATAAAAAAGTCAGTCATGGACAAGGTGTTTATTTATATGATACGGCTGGCAAGAAATACTTGGATGGATCATCTGGTGCTGTAACCTGTTCGATCGGACATGGGGTTGGTGAAATAGTAGAGGCCATGATGGAGCAGGCGCGGGAGGTATCCTTTGTCTACCGGTCTCAATTTTCAAGCTATGCTGCAGAGGGTCTGGCAAAGAAGCTTGCAGAGATGACGCCGGGTGACCTTAACTGGACTTTTCTGGTCAACAGCGGATCTGAAGCCATTGAAACGGCCATGAAGACCGCGATTCAGTATTTTCAGGAAAAAAACATGCCGAAAAAAACAAAAATCATTTCCAGGTGGATGAGCTATCACGGGATTACAATCGGGGCGCTGTCTCTATCGGGCTATCCAGAGCGCCGTTTCCGGTTTCAGCAGCTGCTGGAAGCAAATCCGGTTGTTTCTCCGGCGTACTGTTATCGCTGTCCATACGGATTAAAACCCTCTTCTTGCAAAGCGAAATGTACAGGGGAACTTGAAACCGCGATAAGAAGGGTCGGTGCTGATCACGTTGCAGCATTTGTGGCAGAGCCGGTTGTCGGTGCGGCGGGAGCAGCGATTACCCCTCCGGAAGGATATTACGAAAAAATCCGTGATATTTGTGATCGAAACGACATTCTGTTCATCGCGGATGAAGTAATGACAGGCATAGGAAGAACAGGAAAAACACTGGCGATGGAGCATTGGGGAGCCCTTCCTGACATCGTTGCACTCGGAAAAGGCTTAAGTGCGGGATATGCACCGGTAGCGGCAACCTTGATCAGCGACAGGGTGATGCGGCCCATTCAGCAGGGATCAAAATTAATCATGAGCGGGCATACATACAGCGCAAATCCTCAATCTGCAGCTGTAAGTCTTGCAGTCTTGCATTATATTGAAAAAAATCAGTTGAACGATGCTGCTTCTGAAAAAGGAAAGACGCTGATCAAACAGCTCCAGAAATTGCAGAAAAAAACAGAAATCATCGGAGATGTCAGGGGAAAAGGGTTATTAATAGGCATCGAGTTTGTTATGAACCAAACGTCAAAACAACCTTTTCCTAAATCTTATAATCTTACGAGCCGTGTCATTAAAAAAGCACAGCAGAACGGACTCCTTGTTTATCCATCTGCCGCAGGAATTGAAGGCGGAGACGGCGATGCGATTCTAATTGCCCCGCCGCTGACCATAAATGACGAGGAGCTAAGCGAACTAGTCCAGCTATTTTCAAAAACGATTGCAGAAATAGAAGCAGAAGTGCTGCCGATGTCATAAAAAGGAGAATCTGTATGATTGCAAATTCATTTCAGAAAATCAGGCAAATTGATGAGGTTATAGGCAAAATCAATGACGGCTGCACATTAATGGCAGGAGGCTTTGGCGGTGTTGGAACGCCTCCGTCTTTAATTGACGCGATTTTGGAAAAAGAAGTACGAGAGCTCGAAATTATCTGCAACGACACCGGTTTTCCGCATATCGGAATTGGAAAATTGATTTCTGCCGGGCGTGTCCGCAAAGTAATTGCTTCGCATATTGGCTCAAATCCGATTGCCGGCACCTTGATGTCAGAAGGCAAAATGGAGGTGGAATTTTCACCGCAGGGAACTCTTGGCGAGAGAATCCGTGCAGGCGGGATGGGCCTTGGCGGCATTCTATCGGATGTCGGAATAGGAAGCGAGATTGCAGAAAAAGGAAAAGAGCTTGTGCATGTGGATGGGCGGACTTATTTTATTGAAACAGCCCTGACGGCAGATGTGGCTATCATATGCGGCAGGGCCGCAGATGAATTTGGAAACATCATCTATAAAAAAAGTGCACGGAATATGAATCCGCTGATGGCTATGGCAGGAGAATACACCATTGCAGAAGTAGAGGAAATCGTAAGCTTGGGGGAGCTTGACCCGGAAGCTATTATCACCCCGGGTGTCTTTGTTCAGGCCGTCGTACAAAGTGAAGGGGTGAACTGGAAGTGGGTATGGGAGCCGAAATAAGAGGGAAAATTGCAGAACGTGCAGCACAGGAAATTGAAAACGGCATGATTGTGAATCTTGGCATAGGGATTCCTTCTCTCGTGCCGAATTATTTAAAAAATAAACCGCAAGTGATGATACAGGCAGAAAACGGCATTCTCGGCATTGGGCCAACACCCGTGCAAGGCGAAGAAGAGGAGACACTGTGCAATGCTGCGGGCTACCCTGTCACCCTGGAAAAAGGTGCTTCTTATTTCGACACAACAACTGCGTTTGGCATGATTCGAAGGGGATGCATCGATTTGACGATACTCGGTTCTCTCCAGGTAAGCGAAAAAGGAGATCTTGCCAATTGGATCGTACCAGGTAAGCGGGTCCCTGGAATGGGCGGAGCCATGGAACTTGCCGGGAAAGCAAAAAAAGTCATTGTCGTCATGAATCATGTGAATAAAAACGGCGATCCGAAAATTCTCACAGACTGCACCCTGCCGCTCACATCCAAACAATGTGTCGATTTGATTATTACGGATATGGCAGTGATAGAAGTGAGAGAGTCAGGACTTATTTTAAAAGAAATCATGTCTCCTTTTACCGTTCAGGATGTCATAAAAAGCACAGGAGCAAACCTTGAAATCGTCATGAATCTTTGAAGGGGTGATACGATGAAAAACTTGCAGGAGCAAGTTTGCATATGGATAGACGAAAATCGAAACCGGTCGATTAAATTACTGAAAAAGATGGTCGAACAGAGAAGTGTACAGGGTCAGGAGGCTTCAGCCCAAGCGGTCGTCCTCGAAAAGTGCCGTCAGCTGAGGCTTGATATAGATCTGTGGGAGCCTGGCGGGAAAGTTCTCAAACAGCACCCGCATTTTGTCTCAACGAGAACGTCCTTTAAAGACAGCCCTAATATTGTCGGTGTTCTAAAAGGGACAGGTGGCGGAAAATCTGTCATTTTTAATGGTCACATCGATGTTGTTCCGGAAGGAGATTTAAAGCAATGGGATGTTGACCCTTTTCAGGCTGAGGTAACAGAAAACCGTCTTTACGGCCGGGGATCGACGGATATGAAAGGCGGGAATGTCTGTCTGCTGATGGCAATGGAGGCCATTAAGGCAGCTGGCATTTCCTTAAAAGGAGACGTTATTTTTCAAAGTGTCATTGAAGAAGAAAGCGGCGGAGCGGGAACTCTCGCTGCCATATTGCGCGGATACAAAGCAGATGCAGCCATCATTCCGGAGCCTACTAAAATGAAAATTTTTCAAAAACAGCAGGGATCCATGTGGTTTAAGCTGAAAATAAAGGGGCGTTCTGCACACGGCGGAACGAGATATGAAGGAATCAGCGCCATTGAAAAAAGTACGCTCGTTGTAAAGCATATCCTTGAGCTTGAAAAAAAGCGCAACGAAAAAATAACCGATCCTCTCTATAAAAGCATTCCAATTCCAGTCCCTATTAATATTGGAAAAATAGAAGGAGGCACATGGCCATCATCTGTGGCAGATCTTGTTACCCTTGAAGGAAGGTGCGGGATTGCCCCGAATGAAACAATAGAAGAGGTGCAGACAGAATTTCAGGATTGGATTTCTGATCTTTCTGCCAAGGATGAATGGTTCAAAGAATATCCGGTTGAACTGGAGTGGTTTGGGGCAAGATGGCTTCCAAATGAAATCGGAAGCGATCATCCATTGACTGCCGCATTGATAGATTCCTATAAAGAGATCATGAAAAAAGAACCGATCATTGAAGCCTCTCCTTGGGGTACAGATGCAGGCCTCCTATCTCATGCAGGCGATATTCCTTCCATTGTATTTGGTCCAGGGGAAACAGAGGTGGCTCATTTTCCAAATGAATATATCGAAATTGATAAAATCATCGACTGCACAAAAATTCTGGCTGTTTTCTTAATGGAATGGTGCGGAGTGTCAGGGGAGATGTTTTTACAGACTGACGGAGAGGGTAAATAACAGATGGAAACGACTAAATAATAGAGGTGTTCGCAAATGAAGCAGCATTTATGGATCAATGGACAGCATATGGAAGCAAGCAAGTATCAGGAATTAAAGTCTCCTTACACGGATGAACTGCTCGCAGAGGTTGCCATTGCAGGTCAGGATCAAGTAAAAGCGGCAGTTGACGCTGCAAGTGGAGCGATCAGGAAGATGAACGCTCTGCCTGCCCATAAGCGTGCAGATATATTACTGAAAACAGCCCAGCTCCTTGCTGAACGAAAAGAAGAAGCGGCAGCGATTATTGCAAAAGAGGCCGCTAAACCAATTAAAACGGCAAGAGCAGAAGTAGACCGTACCGTTATGACGTATACATTTGCAGCTGAGGAAGCAAGACGGCTGAACGGTGAGACCATTTCACTGGATGCTGCCCCAGGCGGAGAAAACCGCACAGCCTACACAGTGAGGGAGCCAATCGGTGTCATTGGAGCGATCACGCCTTTCAATTTTCCAATGAATCTCGTCGCACACAAGCTTGGACCGGCGTTTGCGGCAGGCAATACAGTTGTGTTGAAACCAGCGACTCAAACACCATTAAGCGCATACTTCATCGGAAAGCTTTTTCATGAAGCGGGTCTGCCTGAAGGTGCACTGAACATTGTAACAGGTAAAGGCAGCGAGATCGGAAAACATTTCACATCCGATGAACGAATAAAGGCACTCACGTTTACAGGAAGTCCTGATGTAGGGAAAAAGCTTAAACAAGAAGCCGGCATGAGAAAAACACTGCTTGAATTAGGTTCAAATTCTGCCGTCATTGTAGATGATGATACGGACGTATCCAAGATTGCTCCAAGATGTGTGACAGGAGCATTTGCTTATGCGGGCCAGGTCTGCATCTCCGTACAGCGTATTTATGTTCATGAAAGTGTGTTTGAGGAATTTGTCCAAAAAGCAGTGGAGGCAACGAAAAAACTCAAGCTCGGAAACCCGCTTGATGAAGAGACAGATGTATCCTCTTTAATTTCAGGTGATGACGTTGATCGTGCGGTTTCCTGGATCGAGGAAGCGGAGAGAGCGGGAGCACAAATCGTGTGCGGCGGCAAAAACGGTGATAATCAGACGGTTCAGCCGACGATTTTAGTGAAAGTCCCGTCTGACGTAAACCTCTCCTGCCAGGAAGCATTTGCTCCAATTGTCATCATCAACTCCTTCAAAACCTTTGACGAAGCAATTGATGAAGTAAATAACTCAAAATATGGACTCCAGGCCGGCGTATTTACAAATAAAGTTGACCTGGCGTTCCAAGCGGCAAAAGCCCTTCATGTGGGCGGTGTCATGATCAACGACATTCCAACCTTCCGTGTTGATCATATGCCATATGGCGGAGTGAAGGACAGCGGATTCGGCAGAGAAGGCATTAAATATGCGATCGAAGAACTGACTGAACTTAAGCTGATTTCCTTTAATCATGCCAAGTTCTAAGCTTAAAAAATAGAGTGTGCACACCGCACTCTATTTTTTAAGGTGATTTTTATCTAAAGGGGGACCCGTTCTTGAAAAAAACGTACTCTGAAATAAAAATGCTGTCTAAAAAGGATTATCGCGCTGAAGCCGTACTCGATTATTTTAACAAAAGGCTCAGAATCGATGATTATCGCGGAAAGACAGATTCCTTGCTGAAAGATGCTTCCAAATTAGCATCAGATAATCGCTTCACAAAAGTGATTGTTAAAGGGAAAGCATGTGACATCACTAATCTATTAAAGGAGCAATTTCAGCTTGAAGCCATCATTAAGAATTATTTTCACGGTGAAGATGCCTATTTTTTCACGAAATATTTAAGTGAAGAAAGAAGAAAGACAGACAGCTGGACAAAGCAGGACAGCATCATCACGTCAATCAATGAAAAAAAGAAAACCGTTCACTTGCAGTCAGGCGAATTTGGATTTCGTGCAGCTGATGAACATGATGCAGAAAAGCTTGCAGAATTATACAAAGCCGTATTTGATGTGTATCCAACACCGCTTCATTCAAGTGATTATATACAAAAAACGATGAGGGATGGCACCATTTATTTTCTTGCTGAAAAAGAAAACACGATCGTAAGCGCTGCTTCTGCTGAAATTAATGCGGCATACAACAATGCTGAAATTACAGACTGTGCAACGCTGCCTGAGGTCAGAAAGCATAAATTAATGAGAAGCCTGATCCTATTACTTGAGCAAAAGCTTTGTGATCAAGGTGTTTTTTGTGTTTATTCCATTGCAAGAGCAGAATCATTCGGCATGAATGCCGTTTTGCATCAGCTGGATTACGAATATACCGGCAGGCTCACAAATAATTGTGTCATCAGCACAGATCTTGAAAACATGAATGTATGGTGCAAAGATCTGTCTGCCGGAAATTGAGCAATCGATGCCGAAAATCCGGCAGTTTACGTTAAAGGAGGGGAACTTTTGACAAATCAAAATCGGGAGCAAATCATTCATCATATTTTAGAAACAATTGATGAAGGGATTCATGCGGTTGACGAGAATGGAATCACTGTTTTTTACAACGAGATTGCTGCCTATCATGATGGCCTGAAAGTCGATGAGGTTGTAGGCAAGCATTTATTTGATGTTTTTCCGTCCCTTTCGGAGGAAACGAGCACGCTCTTGAAAGCCATTAAAACAAAAAAGCCGATTTATCACCATTCCCAAACGTACATAAATATAAAGGGCGAAAAAATTGAAACTGTGAACACGAGCCTGCCGATTTTATCAGAGGACAAAGTGATCGGCGCGGTTGAAATTGCAAAAGATTACTCGGCGATCAAGCGGCTGACAGAGCGTCTGGCCGATCTTCAAAAGCAAGTGCATTCGCCTCCAAAAGCGGAGAGATCCAGTGGCACAAAGTATGTTCTTGATGACATTATTACAGCAAGCAAGAACCTTCTCATCATTAAAACACTTGTTAAACAAGCCGCAAAAACCTCTTCAAATGTTCTCGTATACGGGGAAACAGGAACAGGCAAGGAATTAATTGTCCAGGCTATCCATAATGAATCACAGCGGAGGGATGCTCCTTTTATCGCCCAAAACTGTGCAGCTCTGCCTGAAGCCTTGCTTGAAAGTTTATTATTTGGCACAGCAAAAGGGAGTTATACAGGTGCGGTTGACAGAGCTGGTTTATTTGAGCTATCACATGGAGGCACGCTTTTTCTGGATGAGCTGCAATCGATGCCTCTGAATCTGCAGGCAAAGCTGCTTAGAGTCATTGATGATGGCACGATCAGGAGAATCGGAAGCAGTCATTCAATCAATGTCGATGTCAGAGTGATTGCCGCCATGAACACCAGTCCTGAACAATGCCTGGCGCAGCAAAAAATGCGGGAAGATCTATATTATCGTTTAAACGTCTTCGGAATCAATCTTCCGCCGCTCAGACAACGGCCGCTGGACCTTCCCTTACTGATTTTTTCTTTCATAAAAATGTACAATCACGAATTTCAGAAGCGTGTTGGAGGTATAACAGATGAAGTGCATGCTCTGTTAAAGCGCCACCCCTGGCCGGGAAATGTCAGGGAGTTAAAGCATTGCATTGAGTATGCCATGAATATGTGTGATGGCAATCGTATTCACATGGGCCATTTACCGCCGTACTTGCTGAATGTGAAAGAGACGGCAAAAGAACCGCATTCTCTTCATGAAAAAATGTCCCTGATAGAAAAAGAAATCATCCAAGAAGCGCTTGCAGAATGTGATGGCAATATTTTGAAAACAGCAAAGCTGCTCCAAATTCCGAGACAAACCCTTCAGTATAAAGTGAAAAAGTATTTTCCTGACCAATTTTCGGCACCAAAACAGAACGTATAATTAACGGATGTGAATTTAACGGCTACCAGTCACATTGGCATGGTTTTTGCATGTAATAATGGTAAAGACCGAAATGGGGGAACTGCCATGAAATACGATCTATACAAGCCGAAGCGCGACTGGAAAGACATCGAACTCTGGAAAGATGTCACAGATGAACAGTGGAATGACTGGCTCTGGCAGCTGACAAATACAATCCGCACACTGGATGACCTTAAAAAAGTCATTAACTTGACTCCTGATGAAGAAGAAGGGGTTAAAATATCAACGAAAACCATCCCTTTAAATATAACTCCATATTATGCATGGCTAATGAATGAAGATGATCCGAGATGTCCGATCCGCATGCAGTCAGTTCCGATCTCACAGGAGCTTTATAAAACAAAATATGACCTTGAAGATCCGCTTCACGAAGATGAAGATTCGCCTGTTCCTGGATTGACTCACCGCTATCCGGACCGCGTGCTGTTTCTAGTAACCAATCAATGCTCGATGTACTGCAGATATTGCACTAGAAGGCGTTTTTCAGGTCAAATTGGCATGGGTGTGCCTAAAAAACAGCTTGATGATGCGATCAATTATATCGCTCAAACACCTGAAGTGCGGGATGTGCTGATTTCAGGCGGTGACGGATTGCTCATTAATGACACGATCCTTGAATATATTCTTAAAAATCTCCGCGCAATTGATCATGTCGAAATCATCAGGATCGGCACACGTGCGCCTGTCGTTTTCCCGCAGCGCATTACAGAAAATCTCTGCAATATCCTGAAGAAATATCATCCAGTCTGGCTGAATACTCACTTCAATACATCGATTGAAATTACCGAAGAATCTAAGAAAGCATGTGAAATGCTTGTGAACTCAGGCGTGCCGGTCGGAAATCAGGCCGTTATCCTTGCAGGCATCAATGACAGCGTGCAAATCATGAAAAAACTGATGCATGACCTCGTTAAAATCAGAGTGCGGCCATATTACATTTATCAATGTGACTTATCAGAAGGAATCGGGCATTTCCGCGCACCTGTTTCAAAGGGTCTAGAGATTATTGAGGGCCTCCGCGGACACACAAGCGGTTATTCGGTCCCAACATTTGTCGTTGACGCTCCCGGAGGCGGCGGAAAAATTGCCCTGCAGCCAAACTATTTAATTTCTCAAAGTCCTGACAAAGTTGTGCTCCGTAACTTTGAAGGCGTCATCACGACCTATCCGGAGCCGGAAAATTATATACCGGGTCTTGCAGATGATTACTTTAATGAAGTATATCCTGATTCAGCATCTAAAAAATCACTATCCGGAATTGCAGGTTTATATGAGGATGCCCAGTTCAACCTGACCCCTGAAGGTATTGGCAGAATCAATAGAAGAAAAACGTTTGAAACAAACCCGGCACACTCCACATTAAAAGATAAGCGGGGAAAACGCGACGAATTAAAAGATAAAAAATACCGCGCCCAGCTATTAAAATCTGAAGAAAAGAAGGCAGCAGAAAATGAGTGAGCGCTGCGAATGGTGTGAATCGCAACATGCAAAGCACTCAACCAACCTTGTCCAT
The DNA here is from genome assembly GCF_009674765.1 of Metabacillus idriensis. Lineage (GTDB taxonomy): Bacteria > Bacillota > Bacilli > Bacillales > Bacillaceae > Bacillus_P > Bacillus_P idriensis. Next base: position 56,491 of record NZ_WKKF01000015.1, read on the forward strand.
TGGGAGCTGCCTGACGGATCTCGCGCCATCGAGATTTCAGACACACCTTGCATCTCTTGTCCGGACTGCGGCATCAGCTATCAAAGTGAACAGACCATCAATGAAATCGAAAATCAGCTCCTTCTAATTGCCGTAAAAGAGCTGCCAAACCGCATAGCTTACGAAGAACTGATGAAGTGGAAGCGTCACCTGAAGCGCAACTACTTTGATTTCACCTGACCTCTAAGGTTTTCTTCTTGTCCAATAAACGTTATAATAGGGTCACTTTCCATACGTAATTGTGACAGGGGGATTTACCTTGAAATCTTTTTACCATTATTTAATGAAATACCGACATCCAAAACCAGCCGATGATATAAGCCAATTTGCAAACGACGCATATGATGACCACAGCTTTCCAAAGGCTTCAGATGACTACCATGAAATCAGCTCCTACCTCGAATTGAACGGATCATACCTCCGCAGCCTCGTCGTTTTCGATGAAGTCTGGGACCTGTATGAAAACGAAATTCTTAAAAAAGCAGCGTTTTAAAATCAACTTACTTTGTAGGTTGTTTTTTTTTTGCTCTTTCGTAATATTTTTTGCTTTTAGACTATTTGTTAAAACCATAAGTGGAGCGGAAAGGAACGGACAAGATTTATATTGGAAAACAACAATTTATGCGAAAACAGTTTTTTTGTGAGAAAACGTACAAAGTGTAACGTTGTAACTAATTGAAAAGGACCTGGAAGAAGAGAATTAGTTCCTATTTTTTTATTTCTTGACAACACCTTCGAATCATCTTATATTTAATAAAGTTAATAGTTAAGTAGGTTAAATATTAATTACATTAAGTGCACAGGAGGGGAAAATGGAAACAAGACAGGAACTTACGTATGAATTTCTCTCTAATTATCGGAAGTTAAATAAAATGACCCGAACCCATTTGAATGAACTACTGGATACTTTTCTTCCGTTCAATGAATTTATGGTCCTTCGCCTCATTGATGAGCAAAAACATATAAATATCAGCCAGATTGCTGAGAAATTAAGTGTGTCTGCGAGCCATATCACTTCTGTCAGTGAGAAACTGATCAAAAAGGGCTATTTAATCCGCATACGCGCACTTGATGACAGAAGAGTGGTCTATCTGGAGCTGACTGAAACGGGAGAAAAAGTAAAAACTGAAGTGGAAACGACCATTACAGAATACTTTCATCAGAAGCTGGAAAACGTAACCGATGAAGAAATCATTCTGTTTAATCGCTTATTAACGAAATTACTAGAAGAATAATAGAGGTGGAACTATGGAACATTTAAGTCATAAAGAAAAGATCACGATTATGATCGCCATTATTGCCGCGATGTTTTTTGCGGCTGTCAATCAAACAATTGTAGGGAATGCTTTGCCGAAGATTATTTCGGATCTTGGCGGACTTGATTATTACAGCTGGGTATTTACGATTTACATGCTGACAAGTGCGATCACAACGATCCTTGTTGGTAAGCTGTCCGATATTTATGGAAGAAAGCCGTTCATTATTATCGGTATCCTTATCTTTTCAGTCGGTGCATTTTTAGCGGGAACATCAATGGACATCGTTCAGCTGATCGTTTATCGGGGGATTCAAGGATTTGGTGCAGGGATGATTATGTCTACAGCTTTTACAGCCGTAGGAGATCTCTTCGCACCGCGTGAACGCGGAAAATGGCAGGGTGCCATGAGTGCCGTGTTTGGGATTTCAAGTGTGTTTGGTCCGACACTTGGAGGTTACATCGTTGATAACCTTGAGTGGAAATGGGTCTTCTGGGTGTTCTTGCCTCTTGGTATAGTAGCTCTCGTTTTGATTTGGAAGCTTTTCCCTTCAACTGTGAAAAAAGCAGGAGAGAAGGTCGATTATCTTGGATCGGTCTTTTTATCTGCGGCGATCACAACGGCATTGCTGGCTTTTTCATGGGCAGGAACGAAATACGACTGGGATTCTGCTCAGATTTTATCTCTGTTCGGAGCTACAGCGCTGTCTCTGATCATTTTTGTCTTTGTTGAAAGAAAAGCGGTTAGTCCGATCTTGCCACTCGATTTATTTAAAAACAGCATCTTTACGATTTCAAATATTATTGGTTTTGTCATCGGTGTTTCCATGTTTGGAGGCGTCATGTACGTTCCTTACTTCATTCAGGGTGTGCTCGGCTATTCTGCTACGCATTCGAGCTTCCTGACGATGTCGATGACGCTCGGATTGGTTTTTGCAAGTGCGCTTGGCGGCCAGATTATTTCGAAAACGGGAAAATATAAGCTGCAGGCCATCATCGGTCTATGTATTTCAGCTGCAGGTCTATACTTGCTGTCTACAATGAGTGTAGAAACATCACAATATCTATTAGTGTTTTATTTAACATTAGTCGGATTTGGAATCGGAATCGGCATGACGGTCTTTACCTTAACCGTTCAAAATGCGGTCGATCAAAAGCTTCTGGGTGTAGCAACTGCTTCATCTCAGCTTTTCAGATCTGTAGGCGGAACGGTTGGGGTTGCCATCATGGGTACATTGCTTAACTCACGGATGAAGGATAAAATGGCGTCCATGAGTCAAACTGGTGACACGAATCAAATGGCTGCTTCACCTGAACTTGCCGGCAAATTGGAATCTCTGCAAAATCCGCAGCTATTGCTGGATCACGAAAAACTTGATGGACTCAAAAATACGCTGCCCAAAGAAGCGATTCCCTTCTTTGAAAACGTCATTCTCAAGCTTCAGGATTCACTGAGCTATGCATTATCTGGTGTTTTCATCTTTGTCACCATCACGATGGCCTTAGCGATTCTCTTAACATTCTTTATTAAAGAAATTCCGCTAAGAAGTGCAAAGGATCAGCCAGCTGTAAACAAAGAAAAGCAGATTAACACAGGTAAATTGCAAAGCAGCGAAAATTAACGGGAACCAAGGCGCATTTTGTGCCTTGGTTTTTTCATATTAAAAAAAGAAATTTTTTCCATAATAAGTTATAATTGAGAGGAGGGAATTCGGCAATAAAGAAAGGGATGAGCTTCATGTCAAATGCGGTCCAGCTGTATGATTTTCACAAGTGGTCGAATACTAGAGTGTTTAACCGTCTTAAAGAATTGCCAAAGGAATTGTATACAAATGAAATAGTGAGTGTTTTTCCGACGCTGTCCCATGTTATGGTTCACATTTATCTTACGGATGCCCTTTGGCTGAAAGTCATCAAGCAGGATTCTTTTGAAAGCATAATGGCTTACCTTGGAAAAGCCCGGAAAGAGACAGAAAATAGAAGTTTGGAAGAATTAGAAGGAATGTTTGTAAAACTGGGGAACGAATACGAACTATTTTTAAATGAACAGGCAGATTCAGAAAGAACATTTACAATTGAACACCCGCAGTATGGTAAATTAGAAACCAATGTTTTTGAATTGATCCAGCATGTAGCAAACCACGGAACCTATCACCGCGGAAACATCACAGCCATGCTTAGGCAGGAGGGAGTGCCGGGTGTGCCTTTAGATTATGTATTTTACCTTTATGAAAAGAAAGAGGGGCTTGCGCATTGAATAAATACGGTCATTGGCTGCTCGTTATTTTAGTAGGAATCTCTTTTATCGTGAACTTCTTCCCGAAAGAAGACTCCCTCTTCAATCGTGAGAAGGGCGTAGCCCAACGATAAGAGGGAGATGAATTTCGGTTGGAGGTAGCCAAAACTTTCTCTCTTATGCTATTATAAGAACATACGTTCCTGTTAAAGGAGGTACTATCGTTGATCGTAAACAAAGCATACAACTTCCGTATCTATCCCACGAAAGAACAAGAAACGATCATTGCTAAAACAATCGGCTGCAGTCGTTTCGTATTCAACCGGTTCTTAGAGATATGGAATGTGTCATATACAGGAACGGGGAAAGGATTAACCTACCAGTCTTGCTCAGCTGAATTAACTCAGCTGAAAAAAGAATTACTGTGGCTAAAAGAAGTTGATAGCATTGCCCTTCAATCCTCACTAAAAAATCTTTCTGATTCGTATACACGTTTCTTTAAAAAGCAGAACAAAGCACCACGTTTTAAGTCTAAGAAGAATAGCGTGCAGTCCTATACGACAAAACATACGAATGGAAACATTGCGATCATCGAAAATAAAATCAAATTGCCTAAACTTGGTCTTGTCCGATTTGCAAAAAGCCGTGAAGTAACAGGACGTATTCTTAATGCGACAGTAAGACGTCATCCAAGCGGTAACTATTCTGTTTCGGTTTTGACAGAAACCGAGGTTCTGCCAAAACCGAAAACGGGTTCATCTGTTGGTGTTGACGTTGGGCTGAAACACTTTGCGATCCTATCTGACGGAACCGTATTCGAAAATCAAAAACACTTCCGCAAACTGGAAAAGAAACTAGTAAAAGCACAACGAATTCTTTCCAGACGAAAAGAAGCAGCATTAAAGAGAACATGCAAACTTGATGATGCAAAAAACTACCAAAAACAAAAGGTGGAAGTGGCAAGAATCCACGGAAAAATCAGGAACGCACGCTCAGACTACTTGC
>NZ_WKKF01000016.1 GCF_009674765.1 Metabacillus idriensis
TTGCATATTGTCTGGTGATGATGGCAAAGAGGTCACACCCGTTCCCATGCCGAACACGGAAGTTAAGCTCTTTAGCGCCGATGGTAGTTGGGGGTTTCCCCCTGTGAGAGTAGGACGTTGCCAGGCAGTATCAATTATATATTTTATCAATGAGCATAAAAGATCAAAGATATTTATTATTATCGCGGGGTGGAGCACGATCGAATCAACTTCTTCGAATCAGCTTCAGCGTACCGATTGAGCCGCACCTTGGCTAAGCTTTCTGAAATCGGGACGGTCAACGCAATCAATGAGCATAAAAGCTCAGAAATATTTATTACTATCGCGGGGTGGAGCAGTCTGGTAGCTCGTCGGGCTCATAACCCGAAGGTCGCAGGTTCAAATCCTGTCCCCGCAACCAAATGGTCCCGTGGTGTAGCGGTTAACATGCCTGCCTGTCACGCAGGAGATCGCCGGTTCGATCCCGGTCGGGACCGCCATTATTACATAAACGACAACGAAACTACGTGTTTCGTTTTTTTTATGCATTTTTTAGGGTAGACTGTTAATGAAACTTGGACAAACTAGTTAGATGCGATACACTTGATAACAGGTAACGGTCCTTAGAACTGCAGGGTTCTAAGGTTTTTTTAGAGATAAGAAAGTTATAAAATTTTGGCGCATTGGTGTCTAGCTCCAACGCTCAGGCTCCTCGGCCAGAACAGCTCCGAAAGTAAAGGCAAAAAGCGCCTTTTCTATCGGATCCTTATCTGTCTGCCATCGCTAAACGGGCGCTTGCGCTTTTCTTATAAGGTAGCAGACTGTTCGAGGCTACATCTGACTTTTATGACAGAAAAGGCGGTGCAGCACATGACCATCGAAGATGAATTTCATTTTATAGATAAAATCAGGCAAAGTAAGAATCGTCAGCCGGAATTAATAGAAGGCATAGGGGATGATGCTGCTTTGTATAGAGCAAAATCCGATTATTTAGAAATTGTATGCGCTGATACCATGACAGAAGGTGTTCATTTTCTCAAAGATGCTTCTTCTCCAAAGGACATCGGCTATAAAGCTGTGGCTGTCAATATCAGTGACGTTGCAGCTATGGGCGGCGTTCCAAAGTACTATCTCGTCACCATTGCTGTGCCTAAAACCTGGTCTGAAGAGGAATTAGTGGAGCTCTATGCAGGGATGGATGAGATTGCTTCTACATACAAGATGGATCTTATCGGAGGAGATACGGTTTCAACCTCAGATAAGCTTGTGATTACGGTTACGGTCATAGGAGAAGTTCAGCAAGGGAAACAGCGTTTGAGAAAGGATGCACGTCCAGGTGATGCGGTATTTGTTACAGGGACAATTGGTGATTCAGCTGCAGGGCTCCAAATACTGCTTGGAAACCTCTCAGTTCATGAAGAAAACGATTCTGCATTTCTTGTGAATCGCCATAAGCGTCCAGTGCCGCAGGTTAAAGCAGGACAGCTTATGTCTTCCGCTGAGCGCATTTCATTGAATGATATCAGTGATGGCCTTGCAAGTGAACTTAATGAATTATGCGAGGCAAGCTGTGTTAAAATGGTCATAGAAAAAGACCGTGTTCCACTCAGTGATTCTCTGCGTTCTTTACATTCTGAGCAGCTCGATGAGTGGATTTTATATGGAGGAGAAGATTTTGAGCTGGTTGGCACGGTTCCTCCCGCAGCATTTGACTCTCTTCAAAAGAAGTGCAGCGAAGAAGGCATTTCTCTAACAAGGATTGGGCATGTAGAAGCAGGCTCATCCGAGGTGCTGCTTCTGCATAATGGCAAGAAAACGAAGCTCGAAAAATCTGGATACAATCATTTTAAGTAAGGTGAGTATATGACGAAGCATACAGTGAGAACAAATAGCCCTGAGGTAACAACGAAGCTTGCCGTCAGGCTTGGTGAACTTGTGAATCCTGGAGATGTGATTACATTAGAAGGCGATTTGGGAGCTGGGAAAACTACGTTTACAAAGGGTTTAGCAAAAGGAATGGGGATCCGAAAAAACGTAAACAGCCCGACATTTACGATTATGAAGGAGTACAGGGACGGGAGACTGCCTCTATACCACATGGACGTATACAGAATGGAAGACAGTGAAGAGGATTTAGGGTTTGATGAGTTTTTTGAAGGAGAGGGTGTCACAGTGGTTGAATGGGCACATCTTATTCAGGAGCAGCTTCCTCCAGATCGTCTTGGTATTCGTATACTTCGTGTGGAAGATGAGTCCCGTGAGATAATTTTTGAACCTATAGGGGATCACTATATTGGTTTATGTAAGGAGCTTATCTATGAAAGCAATTGCGATTGATACGTCCAATTTGACACTTGGTGTGGCTATAGTGGAAGACACCAAAGTGATTGGAGAATATGTAACAAACATTAAGCAGAATCATTCTGTCCGGGCAATGCCTGCTGTTGAATGGCTTATGCAGGAATGCGGAATCACGCCTGGTGAACTGGATCGTGTCATTGTTGCGGGAGGTCCTGGATCTTATACCGGCCTCAGAATTGGTGTCAGCATTGCTAAAACACTTGCATGGACGTTAAACATTCCTCTAGCCAGTGTTTCAAGTCTTGAGGTGCTTGCAGCTGGCGGAAGCTATTTTAATGGTTTTATCTGTCCGATTTTTGATGCCCGGCGCGGTCGGGTGTATACCGGACTGTACGAGTATGCAGATAGGGAGCTTATGAATAGAAGAAACGATCAGAATCTCCTGCTGTCTGACTGGCTCTTAGAATTAAAAAAGGAAGAGAAGCAAATTCTTTTTATCGGAAATGATGTTAGCCTGCATCAGGAGTTAATCATTGAAGTGCTTGGTGATCAGGCAGTGATTGCAAGTATAACCGAGCATAATCCAAGACCGGCCATGCTTGGAAAACTCGGCTTGATGAAAAAGCCTGAGGATATACATACCTTCGTGCCGAACTATATCCGCTTAGCAGAGGCGGAAGTAAAGTGGCTCGAACAACAGAAATAAGTGGGTGAGAAGGTTGAAACAGGAACTGGATACAATCAGGATCAGGCTTATGAATGTAGGTGACATTGAGGCTGTTTATGAAATTGAAACGCAATCCTTTGCAACACCTTGGCTGAAGGAATCCTTTCACAATGAATTGACTCAAAATCATTTTGCCAAATACCTTGTTGTAGAATTTGACCAGAAAATTATCGGCTATTGCGGACTATGGATCATTATGGATGAGGCTCAAGTAACGAACATTGCCGTTTTGCCTGGCTATAGAGGGAACAAGGTTGGAGAAACACTGCTGAAACAGGCTATCGGAATGGCGAAGGAATATGGAGCAGGGAAAATTTCTCTAGAAGTACGAGTCTCAAATCATGTAGCGCAATCTTTGTACACCAAGCTCGGTTTTCAGCCTGGCGGAATTAGAAAACGGTATTATACTGATAACGGGGAAGATGCGTTAGTAATGTGGGTGAATTTAAAATGACTGGAAAAGATCAATATATATTAGGAATAGAGACGAGTTGTGATGAAACGGCTGTATCGATTGTGAAAAACGGGCGGGAAATCATTTCGAATGTTGTCGCCACTCAAATTGAAAGCCATAAACGTTTTGGCGGCGTTGTACCTGAGATCGCATCAAGACATCATGTTGAGCAGCTGACACTTGTGCTTGAAGAAGCGATGCAGCAGGCTGAAATGACATTTAAAGACCTGGATGCCATCGCAGTTACGGAAGGACCAGGTCTTGTTGGTGCGCTATTGATTGGAGTCAATGCGGCAAAAGCGCTGGCATTTGCCCACCAGCTGCCATTAATAGGCGTTCATCATATTGCCGGTCATATTTACGCTAACCAGCTGATCTCGGAACTGCAGTTTCCTTTGCTTTCGCTTGTTGTATCCGGGGGACATACTGAACTTGTTTATATGAAAGAACATGGATCATTTGAAGTAATCGGAGAAACGCTTGATGATGCTGCAGGAGAAGCGTATGACAAAGTGGCAAGAACGCTTCATCTGCCTTATCCGGGTGGACCTCATATAGACCGGATGGCAGCGGAAGGGTCTCCTGTCATCAATTTACCGAGAGCATGGCTTGAGCCGGATTCTTACAACTTCAGCTTCAGCGGCCTGAAATCAGCTGTCATCAATACTCTTCACAATGCAGAGCAGCGGGGTGAAGTCATTGATCCCAATGATTTAGCTGCAAGCTTTCAGGCGAGCGTTATTGATGTTCTTGTCACAAAGACAGCATCAGCAGCAGAGAAATACAAGGTAAAGCAGGTTCTTCTTGCTGGGGGTGTAGCAGCCAATCGCGGTTTAAGGGCAGCTTTAGAAGAGAAGTTTAAAGAATTTCAGGATGTAGAGCTGCTGATACCGCCATTATCTCTATGTACAGACAATGCAGCGATGATTGCTGCTGCTGGAAGCGTTCTTTTTGAAAAAGGACATAGAGGCAATTTGAGAATGAATGCGAATCCTGGAATGGAACTGCCTAGTTAATAAGGTGTATTAACATGTTATCCACATGCAGTCTAATAACATTTTTTCGCTTTTCGAAAAGCTTGTGGAATACGCATTGGATAACCTGTGGATAATGTGGATAAAAATGCGCTATTTTGTGGATAATGTGAATAAAAGAGTGGAAACCTTATAAAATAAGATTTTTTCATGTGGATAACTAGAAAACTCAGTGCTATCATCGGCACTGAGTTTTTTTGATTCATGAACTATGTGTATAAGCTGTTAATCCTCTTGAAGCTGTTCCCATTCATTCATTAGATGTTCGAGTTCTTGTTGATAACCATCGTTTTCGGTGTTGATTTCCTGCACTATCGTATGGTTTTGATAAATCTCCGGATCACATAACAGCTCTTCATTTTTCTCGATCTGCTGTTCAACGAAGGAGATTCGCTCTTCTACTTCCTGCAATCTTCTTTGTTTTTGTCTTGCCAGTTTTTTTGCTTCTTTATCTTGTTCATAAGATAGCTTGTTTTGATTTTCTTTAGGCTTCAGATCAGGAACTGCATCAAGAGCTGCAAGTTCATGCTGTTCTGCCTTTTTAGATTGATAATAATCATAGTCGCCCAGATATTCATAGACGCCGTTTGCTGATAGTTCATATACTTTGGTCGCAATGCGATTAATGAAATATCGGTCATGGGAAACAAATAGGATCGTGCCTGGATAATCAATCAGGGCATTTTCCAGAACTTCTTTACTGTCAAGATCGAGATGGTTTGTCGGCTCATCAAGGATGAGCAGATTTGCCTTTTGCAGCATAAGCTTGGCAAGAGCGAGTCGTGCTTTTTGTCCGCCGCTTAAAGTTGATACATTCTTTAAAACATCGTCGCCTGAAAATAGAAAATTGCCGAGTACGGTACGGATTTCTTTTTCAGTCAGCATCGGATATTCATCCCACAATTCATCAAGCACGCGTTTGTTTGAAGTTAAATTCGCCTGCTCTTGATCGTAATAACCGATCTTCACTCCTGAACCTATTTCAAATGCCCCTTTAAATGGTGCCATCTTATCAATGATTGTTTTTAGAAGCGTAGATTTGCCTATTCCATTTGGGCCGACAAGAGCAATGCTGTCACCTCTTGAGATGGAAAAAGAAACGTTTGAGATGATTGGCTGCACACCATCATATGAAACGGCTATATCCTTGGCTTTTAGCACATCATTGCCGCTTTGTCTTTCAATATCAAAACGGAAGTGAGCAGATTTTTCATCACCTAGAGGCCTGTCCATAAGTTCCATGCGGTCCAGTTTTTTTCTGCGGCTTTGAGCGCGTTTTGTGGTAGACGCTCTGGCCATATTCTTTTGGATGAAATCTTTCAGCTTCGCCACTTCATCCTGCTGTTTTTCGAAGAGTTTTAATTCACGCTCATAGTTTTCTGCGCTTTGCTCTAAGTAGCGGCTGTAGTTTCCTGCATATTTAATACTGGTGTTTCTCGAAATTTCGTAGACCTGGTTTACGACTTTATCTAGAAAATAGCGGTCATGGGAAACGATTAAAATCGCTCCGCTGTAGCTTTGCAGATATTGCTCGAGCCACGACAATGTTTCAATATCCAGATGGTTCGTCGGCTCATCCAGCACTAATAAGTCAGGGCTTGTCAAAAGCAGCTTGCCTAGTGCCAGACGCGTTTTCTGGCCTCCGCTCAGACGCTTGATAGGAGAAGTGACATCGAATTCCGCGAAACCCAGTCCGTGGAGTACTGAGCGGATATCCGCTTCATATTGATATCCGCCTTTTTCTTTAAACTCAATTTGCAGACGGTCGTATTCTTTTAAGTATTGGTCAAATTCGCGCTGTGCGGGATCAGTATTGGCCATTTTTTGCTCAAGATCACACATGGATTGTTCCATATCTTTTAAAAACTGAAACACAGAAACCATTTCATCCCAAATCGATAGACTGGATTCGAGACCCGTATCCTGCGCAAGGTACCCGATTGAGACACCTTTTGGCTTGATGATCTCTCCGGATTCGTAAGAAAGCTGACCTGCAATGATTTTGAGCAGGGTTGATTTTCCGGCTCCGTTTCGGCCGACAAGAGCAATTCTATCCCTTGTTTGAACTTCAAGTTTGATATTAGATAATATAAGATCAGCTGCAAAATATTTCGTCAGCTGGTTAATTTGTAGCAAAATCATGTATTTTCACCTCAGGCTATGATAGTTTAAGTGTAGCTTATAGAAGAGAGAGCCGCAATGATTGTAGCTTTCAGGGTGCAGACATTTGTCACAATAAGTAAAAAGACAGATTTGTAAAAATAGTGTATAGTCTAGTATGAGGGGCGTTAAAAGATGTCAAATTTTACTCATTTTAACCAGCAGGGCAGAGCCAAGATGGTTGATATATCAAACAAGCATGATTCTGTGCGCACCGCTGTAGCTGTTTCAAGCGTTGTCATGAAAGAACATGTATATGAACAAATTGTAAATAATAAGCTCCAAAAAGGGGACGTGCTGGCTGTTGCCCAGGTAGCAGGCATCATGGCTGCCAAAAACACTTGGAACATCATTCCAATGTGCCACCCGATTCCGCTTAAGGGAATTGATATTGAATTTGAATGGAAAAAAGAGAACGATCTTTTCCATCTGATGATTGCTGCATCTGTGAAAACAACAGGAAGTACAGGTGTGGAAATGGAAGCGCTAACTTCCGCTTCAGTCTGTGCCCTGACCGTGTATGATATGTGTAAAGCACTTGATAAAGGGTTAATCATCGGACCTGCCTATTTATCTTTAAAAACTGGCGGGAAAAGCGGAGATTATACACGAGACGAAGATGTAGCTTTGAATGTGGGGGATAGAATGTGAACAACATCGAACAATCGAAAATTCCGCAAGCTACTGCTAAGCGCTTGCCTTTATACTATCGTTTTTTAAAGAATCTTCATGCATCAGGGAAACAGCGTGTTTCTTCAGCAGAGCTGAGCGATGCGGTAAAAGTGGATTCTGCAACGATCCGCAGGGATTTTTCTTACTTTGGAGCCCTTGGCAAAAAGGGATATGGGTATAATGTTAATTATCTTCTGTCTTTTTTCAGAAAAACGCTCGATCAGGACGAAGTGACAAAAGTTACCTTAATTGGTGTCGGTAATCTAGGCACAGCCTTTTTGCATTATAATTTTACTAAGAATAATAATACGTTAATCTCACTTGCCTTTGATGTCGATGAGAAAAAGATCGGCACTGAAATCGGAGATGTGCCTATTTATAATCTGGATGATCTTGAGGAACATCTTCCTGATGATGTGACCGTGGCGATTTTAACGGTTCCGGCACAGGCTGCCCAGCCCATAACGGACAGGCTGATTGCAAAAGGAATTAAAGGGATTCTGAATTTTACTCCGGCACGGTTAAATGTACCCGAGGAAATACGAATTCATCATATTGATCTTGCAGTAGAACTGCAATCACTCGTGTACTTTTTGAAACACTATCCTAACGCTTAAGAATTGAGGTGAATGTTATGCCTACTATCGGTTTTGGAAGTTTATTGCTGATTGTTTTTGCTGCACTTTTAATCTTCGGGCCAAAGAAACTGCCTGAGCTTGGAAAAGCGGTCGGAAATTCATTGCGTGAATTTAAGCATGCAACGAAGGGTCTCGCGGATGATGATGAAGATAAAAAGAAAGAAGAGAAGTAAGATAGGATGAAAGCTGTCATGAAACAAAACGAAATGTCGGTTTACGATCATATTGCCGAACTGCGGAAAAGGCTGATCATTACGGTTTTTTTCCTTTTCATCTCTGTGATTGCAGGCTTTTTATTAGCAAAGCCGATTATCATCTATTTACAGCATACGAATGAAGCTCAGAACTTAACGCTGAATTCATTCCGAATGACCGATCCGCTTATGGTCTATATGCAATTTGCGTTTATCATTGCATTTATTATTACATCTCCAATTATTCTTTATCAGCTGTGGGCATTCATTAGTCCAGGTCTCTATGAAAAAGAAAGACGGGTCACGCTGAGCTATATTCCAATCTCCATTGGACTGTTTCTTGCCGGCATCAGCTTCTCGTACTTTTTGCTCTTTCCATTTGTCGTGGATTTCATGGAGGGGATCTCCAATGACTTAGAGATTAATCAAGTCATTGGCATCAACGAATACTTTCAGTTTTTAATTCAGCTGACGGTGCCGTTTGGACTGCTGTTTCAGCTTCCGGTTGTCATCATGTTCTTAACGAGGCTTGGCATAGTAACACCGATGTTCCTCTCGAAAATCAGGAAATATGCGTACTTTGCCCTTCTCGTCATTGCAGCGTTGATTACACCGCCGGAGCTTGTGTCGCATCTCATGGTTTCCGTGCCGCTGTTTATCCTTTATGAAATAAGCATCGTTGTCTCAAGATTTGCTTACCGCAAGGCGCAGCGTACACAGTTTGAAGAAGCAAATAAAGAAGGGTGATCCTGTTTGCAGGATCACCCTTCTTTTATTTTTTCTTCGCTTTGACTTTGAAAGAGAGATTAAACATTCTAAATGCTACTCCAAGATCAAACGTAGCGATTAACATAAGCAGAATTGTCGGAAACGACCAAATCCCGCTTTCTGAACTGTTTACGGCAAGATAGGTAAACAGAATACCCATTGCCAAGTAAAAGACTCCCATTGAAGTTGGGCTTGTTCTCATGCTTACATGCCTCCAAAAATAAATTGCATTTGTTCTGCCTTCTTCATCATTTCCTCAAGCTGCTCACGGTTTGATTGCAGAATGACAACAAACGTATTCATCGCAACATGGGCAAAAATAGGTACCATGAGGCGCTTTGTTTTTACATATAGAAAAGCAAACACAAACCCCATGGATCCATAAAGAAGAAGATGCTGAGGTTCACCGTGAACAAGCGCGAATACAATCGAACTGATCAGTGCGGACAAAAAGAAATTCATGCGCTGATACAAAGCGCCGAATAAAATTTTTCTGAAAATGATTTCTTCCAGGATTGGGCCGATGATGGAAGTGACGATTATAAGCAAAGGCGTTACCTTCAATACTTCCATGATGACCTTTGTATTTTCTGATTCACCTTCAATGCCAAATACCTGAATTTCTATATTAGCGGCAATCACTTGTACAGACAGCGCCATGAACACACCGCCTACAGCCCATAAAATGGATGGACCAGCTGGAGCAGCATCGCCCCTTAGATCTTTGCTTTTAAAATGGCTGCGAAGGAGAAGAAGTATGATCACAAAGGCTGCTGCAAAACTGAATACCGTCCAATAGCCTGATGCTGTTATCTGCGCCATGCGCATCGATTCGTCATCACCGACGCCAAGCTTAAGCAGAAGCGGAATGCCAAGAATGCCTGAAAACTGCATGACGATATATGTCAAAATAATAAGCCAGTATTCTTTCTTCAAATGAACGACTCCTTTAACTTGCCGGATGTTTAAGTCAGCAAAAGCAAAATTTCAGCTAGGCATAATTGTACCATAAATAAGAGCGGATGTAGGAAGATAACGCCCTTAGGGTATGCCGGATTGGCTATTAACATGTGAAAGCGGCTTAAGGAAAAGGATTTCAATTTTTTTTAACATATTACTTGAATTTGAATGAGAGATTATATAATATAGTACTTGTGTTAGCACTCAAGACATATGAGTGCTAATAAAATGAAAATTTAAATTAATGAAATCTTGAGGAGGTTGTTTCACTTGTTAAAGCCATTAGGTGATCGTGTCGTAATTGAGCTTGTACAATCTGAAGAAAAAACTGCTAGTGGGATCGTGCTGCCGGATAGTGCGAAAGAAAAACCGCAAGAAGGTAAAGTAGTGGCAGTAGGTACTGGTCGTGTGCTTGACAACGGTGAGCGTGTTGCTCTTGAAGTTGCAGAAGGCAATCGTATCATCTTCTCAAAATACTCTGGTACAGAAGTGAAGTATGAGGGTTCTGAATACTTAATCTTACGCGAAAGCGACATTTTAGCAGTTATCAGCTAATTTATAAATTTCCAATATCATAGAACATCATTCTTAGGAGGTAATGGAACATGGCTAAAGACATTAAATTCAGTGAAGACGCTCGCCGCGCAATGCTGCGCGGGGTTGATGCACTTGCTAATGCAGTTAAAGTTACGCTTGGACCAAAAGGACGCAACGTGGTTCTTGAAAAGAAATTCGGTTCTCCGCTTATTACAAATGACGGTGTAACAATTGCAAAAGAAATCGAGCTTGAAGATGCATTCGAAAACATGGGTGCAAAGCTTGTTGCTGAAGTTGCAAGCAAAACAAATGATGTTGCCGGTGACGGAACAACAACTGCAACGGTTCTTGCTCAGGCAATGATCCGCGAAGGTCTTAAAAACGTAACAGCTGGCGCTAACCCAATGGGTATCCGCAAAGGAATCGAAAAAGCTGTTATCATTGCAACAGAAGAATTAAAAGCGATCTCTAAACCAATCGAAAGCAAAGAATCGATTGCTCAAGTAGCTGCGATTTCTGCTGCTGACGATGAAGTAGGCCAATTGATTGCTGAAGCGATGGAGCGCGTTGGAAACGACGGCGTTATCACAATCGAAGAATCAAAAGGCTTCACAACTGAGCTTGAAGTAGTTGAAGGTATGCAATTCGACCGCGGATATGCATCTCCTTATATGGTTACTGATTCAGATAAAATGGAAGCTGTCCTTGACAACCCATACATCTTAATCACTGACAAAAAAATTACGAACATTCAAGAGATCCTGCCTGTATTAGAGCAAGTTGTTCAACAAGGCAAGCCTCTATTATTGATTGCTGAAGATGTTGAAGGTGAAGCACTTGCTACATTAGTAGTGAACAAACTTCGCGGAACATTCAATGCAGTAGCTGTTAAAGCTCCTGGATTCGGTGACCGCCGTAAAGCAATGCTTGAAGATATCTCAGTTCTTACTGGCGGAGAAGTGATCACTGAAGATTTAGGCCTAGATCTTAAATCAGCGAACATCACTCAACTTGGCCGCGCTTCTAAAGTTGTTGTGACAAAAGAAAACACAACAATCGTTGAAGGTGCTGGAGAGTCTGACAAAATTGCAGGCCGCGTAAAACAAATCCGTGCTCAATTAGAAGAAACAACTTCTGAGTTCGATAAAGAAAAATTACAAGAACGTCTAGCTAAATTAGCTGGCGGTGTAGCAGTTATCAAAGTTGGTGCTGCAACAGAAACAGAATTAAAAGAGCGCAAACTTCGCATTGAAGATGCCCTTAACTCTACTCGCGCTGCAGTAGAAGAAGGTATCGTATCAGGCGGTGGTACTGCCCTTGTAAATGTATACAACAAAGTAGCATCAGTAGAAGGCGAAGGCGATTTCGCAACAGGCGTAAACATCGTATTGCGCGCTCTTGAAGAGCCAGTACGTCAAATCGCTCACAACGCTGGTCTTGAAGGCTCAGTTATCGTTGAGCGCCTAAAGCATGCTGAAGTAGGAACTGGCTTCAACGCTGCAACTGGCGCATGGGTAAACATGATCGAAGCTGGTATCGTTGACCCAACGAAAGTAACTCGTTCAGCTCTTCAAAACGCTGCATCTGTAGCGGCTATGTTCTTGACTACTGAAGCAGTAGTTGCTGACAAGCCAGAAGAAAACGCTCCTGCAATGCCTGATATGGGCGGCATGGGTGGAATGGGCGGCATGATGTAAAAAACCTAATAAAACCCTTATATAACAAGGGTTTTAAAGGGTGGATGAAATATTTGTCCGCATATTTGTCCGCAGAAGTGAACAAAAAAATATTACTTAGAGAAGGTCTTTCATCAGTTTACTGAACTGTTGGGAGGCCTTTTCTTCCATGTCTGCGGTCATATGAGCGTAGATGTTCATTGTGGTGTTTATATCCGTATGCCCTAAACGCTGCTGAATCTCTTTAATACCTACTCCAGCCTCAATTAATAATGACGTATGAGTGTGTCTGAATGAGTGAGGGGTAATGTTTTTCGTAATGCCGGCTTTCTTTAATAACCTCTTAAGTCTTACCTCAAAAACTTTCCTCAATTGTGGATATCCATCATCCCTGGCAAAGATGAAATGGTTATCTCTATACATGTTTCTGTTTTTCATTTTAATTTCTTTCTGGTGAATCTCATGACGCTTTAACATTTTAACGAGCCCTTCATCAATACGAAGTGTCCGGATGGATCCTGTTGTTTTTGGGGTTAAAAGTTCATAATTTCTAAAGTTATTGTTTGGATTATACAAAGTTTTTGTAACCCGCAGTGTACCCTTTTCTCTGTCAAAATCACTCCACTTCAAAGCAAGAAGCTCTCCGATTCGAAGCCCTGTATAAGAAAGAGTTGTAAATAAAAGATGATCCATTTCCAAACCCTCTTTTGCTGCTAAGCGCAGGAAATGGGCTAGCTCCTCTTTTTCAAGAAATTTGAATACTTCTTCCTGGCTTTCAATCTCTTCAACCTTTTTTTGACGTTTAGGCAGCTGAGCATGTTCCGTTGGGTTTTGACTAATATAGCCCAGGTTAACTGCATGTCTAAAGATCATTCGTCCACAAGCGTGAATACCACTCAGATAATTAGGGCTGTATTTTGTTGAAAGCTCCAGTAATTTTTCTTGATACATCTTCTTATTAATTTGTTTAAGCGGGTATTTACCCCATTCTGCAATAAAATGATTCATCTCCTTATTACGGGCCCGTACGCTACTTACTTTAGCGGAGAGTGCATATGATTTTATCCAATCTTGGGCAAACATCTGGAATGAAATATTTGACTCATTTGTGTATAGTCCGTTAGCGATTTGATGCTCTATTTTAAGTGCTGCATCCCTGGCATCAGATTTTTTATCAAATCCACCTTTTGAGATCTGTCTTCGTTTTTTTGTAAGTGGATCTATTCCAAGATCGATAATGTATGTCCATTTTTCAGCACCCTTTTTCCCTCGTTTACGATAGTGAGCCACTTCAGTTCTTCTCCTTTCAAACTTCTTTATTAATTAGAATTTCAATCATTTTTTTTATTTTTAGTTTTTCAGTATCGGTAAATAAATGTTCTTCATAAAAAACATTTTTATCACTGCTCAAAACCACATGAAGATCTAGGTTACTTTCAGCATTTTTTATTTTTATAAGGCTATTCCTAGCTAGATTCAAAGCTGAAGAAAGATTATTAATGTCTTCTGGAAAAACAATTATATCTCTTTCTAATAAGTATGAACGGAAGTCAGATATCCCTAATGCCTCTCCGATTTTTTGCAATTCCTCCTTATTAGGTGTATCAATATTCAATTCAGTTAAATAAATGGTATTATGAGCAACTCCGCTTTTTTTACTTAATTCTTCTGTTGTCATCTTATTTAAATACCTTTGTTCTTGAATCACATATTCCAAGGTCATAACACCCATTAAATAATTAACGTCCACATCCAAGATAGAAGCTAATGCTTTTACAGTTTCTTCTCTTGGTGATGCCTTTTCATTTTCCCACCGTGAAACCATTCCTTTATTCACTTTCAAATTACTCTCATTTTCTAATTTTTGTATTAAATCCTCCATAGTCAAATTTTTATATTTCCTAACTGCTTTTAATCTATCTCCAGAGAACATTGTGATCACTCCTATTAACATTTTCCTTATTAGCTTATATGTTGCATTAAAACAAACAAAAATGCAATAAAATTTAAATAAGTTCTTTACAATGCAACTTCAATAGAATAGAATAGGAATTAAGTTAAAAAGTTGCATAAAAAGAAACTTGTGAGGTGAAAATATGATTAAGATTTCATTAAATGAAGATGAGTTAAAAGAAATGTATCTCAGTGAAGTAAAGAATCGTCTTAAGGAAATTGAATCGGAAACGCTGCTATTGGATAGTAAGCAGTTGTGTAAACTACTAAGTCTATCTTGGCCAACAGTGGAAAAGTTATTTCTACACGATCCGAATTTTCCGAGTATGCGAATAGGTAAGAAATGGATTTTCAACCGGAAAGAAGTTCAAAAGTACATTGATGAATGGTCAATCAACATAAGGAAAAAGGGGCATGTAATAAATCTTTAGATTATTGGAATGAAATTTAAAAAGAAGGGAGGAACATTCAATGAATCCCAATCAGAAACAAGTGATTTATAGCAACGTTTTACCTGAGGGTATCTCCTTAGAATTTGAAAATGAAATTTACATTGGAACTGGAAAAAGTGAATCCATACAAGATACTAATTTGGAATGCTAAGAAATTGCAGCGGAAGATAAAATACACGATTTACCCTTCTGAAATATGAAGAAGGGAGGGGGGACAAGCTTGAATTACAAATTTGAAAATATTCCTGCAGAACTTAAAAATACTCCTCAATGGATTGTGTGGAGAGCAGAAGATCGAGAAGGTAAACCCACAAAGGTTCCGTATCAAGTAAACGGTGAAATGGCTCAATCAAATAATAAGCGTACCTGGTCCACTTTTCATACCGCAGTAAAGTCCTATTCTGAGAAAGATTTTCATGGTATTGGCTTTATGTTTTCGAAAGATGATCCCTTCGTGGGGATAGATATTGATCATTGCGTAGCAGACGAAAAGCTAAATGATTTCTCTAATGAAATCCTTAATCTTGTGGACAGTTATGCTGAATTTTCTCCAAGTGGAAAAGGCATCCACATTATTACAAAAGGTAGTTTACCACTAAGAGGGATTGGAACTGGTAAGAAAAATCCATCACTCGGATTAGAGGTATACCGGCACGGACGATATTTCACTTTCACTGGTAATAAAGTAAATGACATCGAGGTTAATGAACGATCAGATCAATTAAAGGAACTTTTCAAGAAATACCTTAAAGAAAAAGAAGTATCAAAGAAGAAAGCCCAAAGCTCTTTTAAAAGAAATCTCAATCTTACAAATAATGAATTGTGGGAGAAAATGTTCAACAGCAAAAAAGGACAAGTTATCAAATCATTATTCTTGGGGGAGCTCGTAAATGGGGATCATTCTTCCACAGATATTGCTTTATGTAATCACTTAGCATTCTGGACAGATAAAGACGCTTCAAAAATGGATTCAATGTTTAGAGAAACAAATCTTTATAGAGAAAAATGGGAAAGACAGCATTCATCGGATGGCCGTACATACGGACAAATGACAATAGATAATGCCATCCAGTCAACACATAATAAAATATCTGATTCCTTTGATAATCAGAAGTATGAGATTCAAATAAATCAAGGTGAAGAACAAGTTAAGAAAAAAAGACCAAATTTCAAACGTACAGATTTGGGAAATGCCGAGCGTTTGGTGTATCAGTATGGAAAAGATATTCGATACAACAACTCATTTAACTCTTGGTATTTATGGGACGGTAAAAGGTGGGAAGCGGACTTAACAAACCAAATAAAGCAATTTGCAAAGAAAACTGTCCGGAGCATTTATGAAGAAGCTTCTCAAGAGGAAGAAGATGATGTTAGGCAAAAAATCTCAAAGCATGCTACTGCTTCAGAATCAAGGCCGCGAATAGAATCAATGATTTCTCTTGCACAATCTGAAGTGCCTATCCTTCCAGATGATCTAGATAAAGATAAATGGCTTTTCAATTGTGCGAATGGTGTGGTGGATCTAAGGACTGGGAAGTTACTGCAGCATGATCGAAAGTTCTATATGAATAAGATTTCACCGGTATCTTATGATCCGGATGCTAAGTGTCCATTATGGATGAGGTTTCTCGAAGATATTATGCAGGATGATGCAGGCAATGTGAAACATGATTTGATTGATTTTTTACAAAAAGCTATTGGTTATGCATTAACAGGTGATACATCTGAACAAGTTTTGTTCGTTCTTTATGGTAAAGGAAAAAACGGAAAAAGCACCTTCCTTGATACAATCCGCTATCTAGTCGGGGACTATGGAACACAAGCGAATACAGATAGCTTCACTGTTAAGAAAAATGATTCTGTGCGAAGTGATTTAGCAGCTTTAAAGGGTTCTAGATTAGTAGCAGCTGCAGAGAGTGAAGAAGGAGCTAAATTAGCTGAATCATTAATAAAACAGCTCACTGGAGGAGATGCAATTCAGGCAAGGTTCTTGTATGGAAATCCCTTTGTTTTTACTCCACAATTCAAGATTTTCTTTATGACTAATTACCGCCCTGTGATTGGTGGATCTGATGAAGGAATATGGCGCAGGATCAGATTAATTCCTTTCACTGTTACAGTTCCAGACGAAAAAGTTGACAAGTACCTACCGGATAAATTGTTAAAGCAAGAAATGCCCGGAATTCTTAATTGGGCATTGGAAGGTTGCTTGAAATGGAAAAAAGAAGGATTAGGATATCCAAAAGAAATTAAAGATGCCACTGAGGGCTATCGCAATGAAATGGATACAGTAGGCACATTTCTGAATGAATACTGCACAGTAGGAGAACGTGCGAAGTGTTATGTGAAAGACTTATATAGGAGGTATGAAGACTGGTGTGACGAGACCGGGGAACACCTTCTTACAAAGGTTAAGTTAAACAGGAAAGTTGAAGAAAGAGGCTTCAAAAAGAAGAAAGATGGCAGCGGTCATTACTTTCAAGGAATTGGAATAAAGTCAGATTTCTCTTATTCTAATTATTTTTCCTCAACATCAAGAAAGAAAATATAAATATATGACAAAGTGACAAGTCTGACAAAAAAATAGGAAAGTCCTTATAGAGATAAATAGATAAGTAAAAGTTTACCGATTTTACGTCATAGTTGTCATTTTGTCACATGGAGGTCGAAGAGATGAATTATCCAGTTCTTCAAGCTTTTGAGCGCGATAAAGACGGTATGTTAAGCGCCTGGTGCCCATTCTGCGCCCGTTTTCACCATCATGGTAAAGAAGAAGGACACAAAGTAGCGCATTGTATAGATGGCAATAGTCCATTCGAAAAAACTGGTTACATCTTAAAAAAAGTAACTTATAAACCATCAAAATAAGAGGAGGTTTTATTAATGAATGAAATGAAAACATGGGTTATCAAAAATACGATTGATTTTTTAAGACTTGGAAAATTCGATCAGAATTTGAGTGATGAAGTAAAGGAACCAATGATCCTCTTCATAGATGAAAATAACGAAATCATTGAATCATTTAATCTTATTTCGAAGACAAAAGAGGAAATAAATTTAATGGTTGATGACAAATATTTCTATACGAGCAGCTTAGATATTGGGCAGACAAGAACGATAAATGGGTTGTATCATTTTTACGGAACTACATTTGAAAGGGTCTATGGATGATGGACTCTTTCTAACAATCATCTAAATTGTGGAGGGGAATATGGCAGCTAATACACTGACCCAAAAAGATAAGAAGGCCCTTAAACAAGACGTTGAATCAATGCTTGAGAAGTATCGGATATATTTACTTGCATTACCCAGTGATTGGCAGCCGCAAATAACTGCATCATATTCCATCGTTCCTCCGGTTCAATCAAACCAGTTCAGTTCCCAGACAGAATCAATAGCCATAAAGCGCGTGGATTTCGAGAGGGAACGAATCGAGTACATCAATCGATTGTGGAAGGCAGTCAATCGCCTGAATAAATATGAGAGGGAGCTGATTGTCCGAAGATACATGGATCACGAGGAAGAGTACGACTACACAGTGTACAGTGAGATGCTGCTTAGTGAGAGTAAGTATTACAAGTTAAAGGACAAAGCATTCATGAAGTTAGCTGTAGTTTTCGGCCTGGCATTACCTGATGACATATTAAAGATGGGAGGCAACAGATGAATAAGAAACAGATAAGCGTTGCTGTTGAATCTGAACTAAAGAGATATAAGTTTTATCTTCTTACCACTCCAGAAGATCAGATGCCAAAGTTTACATCAGAGTTCAAATTACTTATGCCGGCTTTAACAGATGAAGATATATCTGACTTTGAAAGAGAAAGGCATGAGTACTTGAACCGAATTGTGCAGGCGATAAACAGATTAACAAAAAAGAGTCGAGAATTAATTATCCAAAAACATTTTAAGGAAGAAGATATTTTTGATTATGAAGTTTATAGCAATCTTGGATTAAGTGAATGGTATTACCACCAAAGGGCAAAACCAAAAGCTTATCGTGATTTTGCAATTAGTCTCGGAATTTTCAAGCCAAGCTTTCAAACTATGGGCTAATTCAATCAGTTTTTAAAATGAAAATTTAAAGGGGGTGGTTGGTACAAATAACCTGGTACAAATAACCCCCCGGTCAAATATTTCAGCTTTTTTTCAAAGCCCGGGGACCGGGCGGGGGGTCGATTCCCTAAATTTATGAGCCATTTCTCACGATAGTGTTAAATTGGGAATAAATTCAAAAGGGAGGAGGGAGTGAGAATGGCAAAAATAAAGCGAGAAACGCTGAGAAAACGTATAGAAAAAGATCTAACTAAGCAGCTAAAAGAAAAAGGAATCTTCGGTAACCACTATGAAGATTTACTACAGGATTATATATCACTATGGGATTTAAAGTGTGAATTGTTAGATGATATTGAAGAAAATGGAATAAAAGTTTCTGGGATGCATGGGCCAAAATCAAACCCAGCCATAAACGATTTGCATAAGACCAATGATCGAATGATTAAGATTTTAGAAGCACTTGGATTGAAAGCCTCGCCAGTCGAAAAAGAAGATGAAACAAAAAACAAACGTTCAGCTTATGATCTTCTATGATTCGAAACCAACACGTTGAAGAATATATTCGTTTCGAAAAACACATAGAAGCTCAGCTCAATCGAGCGTTAAAATATAACGGAGGTAATACCCTTGGAAAATATGACATTAATTGATGAAAAAATATACTATGTTGAATCAAAGAAGGCCATTCAAGTTGTTTTGGAAAGAGAAGAGCTGCTTAATAAACAAATGAAAGCAATGGACAAGCTTTTATTGGTGAAGGAACAAAAGAGTAAAACCGGATCATTAGAAGAATACGATGGACTGGAAAAGCTTGAAAAAGAGCTTGAAAGAAAGGTTCGCTTTCATCAGCTTACAGAACCTGCAGTACCCGAGGAGTATAAAGAAAAAATAAAAAGAAATGCAGTTATCGAACAACTTGCAGCTGATACAAAGTCAAATGAGTTAAAAGCACTTTTGAAACAACACATTGAGTACTTAGAAAATGAGTTAGTCCCTTTGATTAGAAATATTAATCAGTTAGAGAAAATGAAGAAGGTCCCTGATCAAATCAATTTGATTTTAGATAGTGAGATTGGTGAAGGTGTACCTTTCCCGGTTTACTATCGACTTAAGGTATTTAATCCAACTCAGCATGAAACAAAATCAAGAGATGCCTTGTTAGCCTTGCAAGAAACCATCAGTGCCCTTAAAAAGGTTGAGCCTCCTGTGGAAACAAAAGGACTATTAAGCTTTTTGAAAAAAGGTAAAAAATAATGTACGCATTTGAAAAAGAAATTTTAAAAAGAGAAAATCCAGCTATTTTTTGCAGCTATCCCTATAAGGTAATTCCACTTTCTGATCAGGCAAAGATCGCATTTGCTAAGCATAACAAAAAATCAGGCCCTATGGAGAGTAATGCGAACACAGTTAAAAAGTATCTAAATGTTGAAAAAAAACCCTTTGTTGGGATGGTATCTTTTCCTTTTGATGATCCAAATGAAGCGAACTTCATAAGAGAAACTAAATCAAGAGCTATTTGGAAAATGACGGAAAGTGGTGTTCCCGGAGTATTTCATCATGATAGCGGTATTAAAAGCTATTATGTAACTTTGCATGAAGGTAAAGATTTTAAAATTGAAGTTGGTGAAAAAATTATTCATGAGCAGCCACAGTCACTGACATTTGAAGATATAAAAACATTGTAAGGGATGGCAGCAACGCTACCACTTGTGGGAAAAGCAGAAGCCCAAAAGGGAAAGAATGAGGAAGCAGAACGGCTCGATATGGTAGTCCAGGTTAGAATAAGAGCATATGAAAAAGAGTTTTTTAAGGATCTATAAGTAATTGCAAAGGGGGTGGGTAAATTATTCTATCCCTTTTTTAAAATGAAATTGGAGGTGCAAATAATTGAGTGAAGTTTTTGAAAAGTGGTGGAAAAACAACAGTTTAGATATGTTTTGGTATAAACACCGTTTAATTATGGGGTTTGACCCAGAAAATCCAAACACTATAGAAGAAAGTCTTTATTGGAAAAGAGTTAATAATCAAAGGGAGAAATGTTTGGATTCAAAAGACCCAGAATATGCAATTTTAAATGCACCTTACTTTGACAAACAATACCATCTTCAAAAATGGTGGGAAGATCTAAACGATTATGATAAGAAACGTTTTTTAATTCATGTATGGTTTAACAAGGCAGATGGGAACCTTTATGGATTTGATTGGTGGTTACCTTATTTTGAGGAAGTAGGTTTTATCTCAAATATTGATGAAACACTACCCACCGAACCCATAACACTATATAGAGGTATAGAGCCATTATTTATGAAGGGAATGTCATGGACACCACAAATAGAAATGGCACGTCATTTTTCCGAATCTGTTTCACTAATGGAAGATAAGAAACTATTTAAAACGGAAGTTGATCCGGAATATATTTTGGCTATCTTAGAAGAAAATGCAGTGGGTTATAAAGGCGAATTGATAACCAAAGGTATTGAATATGTCGTCAATCATCAGAAATTAGGAAAAATTGAAGAATTTAATTACTAAAAGTTGGAGCTGCTATTATAGTGCTTTTAAAAAAATAAAATGAATGGCGGACAGCAGTACGCTCTTGCGCATAAGCGACTCACCAGATTGGTCAGTGGGAAGGATGCGTTTCTTAAGTTCTTGTACGACGAAATTGCTCCAACCCTCATCGGTGTTGATTATGTTCAGTGCAAAATGTACAAGATGAAATCAGATACTGTGAGAGTCGCTTTGAAAATCTTGGCGGAGAAAGAGCTATATGAGTTCAAAATTGCAAAAGAGAGAAGAAAGTCAGCCATGTTCAATGCTGCCACAGCTCAATTGACTGAACAGGAATTGGACGTCATTCTAATCCGGTACCAAGGTGAGCGGGACCGAACGGATCTCACGGCATCTGAATTCGAGATAATCCTTTCAGCAGCTGAAAAGAAATTAACCAATTTGATAAAAAATGACTGAATAAAGCAATTCGATGAAATTAGAAGAGCTATTGAAAAAGATTCTTTGGAGGTCAGTAAGTGGAAAAACCTAAAAAAGAGTTTATGATTGGGAATACCACGATCATCGTCCATTCCCCTCTTGTGGTCATGTCTAGTGAAGAAAGAAAGCAGTGGTTCAGAGATGAATGGGAAAAAGGTAACCCAATATTAAAGGAGATTGCCGCTGCCGTTCATGCTTGCTACGAAGATGATTAATGATAGAAGGTTTTACTGGCTTAAAGACGAGAATATAACAAGCTCGCCTTTATTCTAAGTATTGAAATTTAAAAGAACGAGGAGCGCACCCAAAAGGGTGCTATCTTTAAAAATAAATTTATGGTTAATAAATCTGCAATTTGAAATCCTATGTTAAAATAAAGAAAAACCTAATAGGTTATATTTTGAGGGGCAGAATGAAGACTAAACCAACACCAATTTTTCATATTACACATAAAAATAATTTAGAAAAAATTATCAATTCAAAAGGTTTGCACTGTGTTTCAAGTCTGAGTAGTAAAAGTAATTCTTATACTAATATTGCACATAATAGTATACAAGATCTAAGGGCAACAACTGTTGTACCGGTTGACCCATTTGGTACACTACACGAATATGTTCCATTTTATTTTGCACCAAGATCGCCTATGTTATATACAATTCACAGGGGTAATGTCACAGGTTATAGCGATGGTCAAAAGCCTATTGTTTATCTTGTTACAACTATTGAAGAAATCGAGAAACAATCAATTCCATTTTGTTTTACTGACGGTCATGGTATTATGTATTTCACAAATTATTATAAAGAGCTGACTTTTCTTAATCAAATTGATTGGGAAGTAATGAAAATGAAGTATTGGAGCGACACTCCTGAAGATAATGATCGAAAAAGGAGACGCCAAGCTGAGTTTTTGATTCATAGCTTTCTCCCATTAAATTCTATAAAAGCAATTTGTGTAATAAATAATTCAATAAAAGATGACATAAATAAACTTTTGGAAATTCATAATGTAACCAATATTCCAGTACTAGTTAAAGATGATTGGTACTATTAAGGTGGTGAGTCGAATTGATTCATTATACTAAAGGGAATTTATTAGAAGCTGATGTTGAGGCTTTAGTAAATACAGTTAACACTGTTGGAGTTATGGGTAAAGGAATTGCATTACAGTTTAAACAAGCCTTCCCACAAAACTTTAAAGAGTATAAAAAATCATGTGATCAAAAATTATTAAAACCAGGAGACATGTTAACAGTTTCAGTTAGCATGATTCAAAATCCTAAATACATTATTAATTTTCCAACAAAAAGACATTGGAAGAATAAATCTAAAATTGAAGATGTTGAAAGTGGTTTAGTAGCACTTGCTCAGGAAATAAGCGATTTAGGAATAAAATCAATTGCCGTACCACCACTAGGATGTGGAAATGGGGGATTGAACTGGAAAGATGTTAAACCCTTAATTGAAAAACATTTAGAAAAACTTAAAGATGTAGATATTCATGTGTATGAACCAGGTGGAGCACCTAAGCAAGATGAAATGAAAATAGGTACAACTAAACCAAATATGACAAAATCACGAGCTTTATTTATATCGGCAATTAATGAATATATGGCTCCAGGATATAAATTATCTTTATTAGAAATACAAAAGATTGGTTATTTTCTTCAAGAACTAGGAGAACCCCTTCGTCTGGATTACAAGAAATACATTTATGGTCCATATGCTGAGAACTTAAACCATGTTTTATTAAGAATAGAAGGTCATTATATTCGAGGCTACGGTGATAGAAGTAAGGATGCAGAAATTTATTTACTCCCGGGTGCAGTTGAGGAAGCTAATTCATTTTTGTCTGAAGATCCTGTAGGACAAGAAACTTTGAAAAAGGTTAGTGAGTTGATAAGAGGATTTGAAACCCCATATGGTATGGAATTATTATCTACTGTACACTGGCTAATAAAAGAAGACAAAGATCTAATTAATTCCCCTGAAACAGTTGTAAAAAAAGTTCAATCTTGGAATTCTAGAAAAAAGAGATTATTCCGAAATGATCACATAATCGCAGTTATTAATCACTTGCAAAATATTGAACCAAATGTCAATGTCTAATGTTAACAACCGCAAAGCATTAGACATTGACACCCGTTAATATGATTAATGAAATGTGTAAAAAACCACCATTCTTATTATAGAAGGTGGTTTTTATTGTTAGTAATCTGAATTGATGTGATAAAACTCTATAATGCAATTATTCTTTTTATCTCGAACATATGCATTATATTTTCCTGTGTCACTAAGTTTAGTAAAACATTGAAACATTTGAATACTTGATTGCGCATTAGAAACGATTGCATCAAAGTCGATTACTTTGAAGTTTTCGATATTAACCTGAATTTCGTGATTTTGATCAGTCAATATCCAAAGGGTTGTTTCACTTATACTGTATGTGTCAATAACTATTCTACTCAAGGTAACAGGTCCTACAAGAATTGTATGTTTCTTTTTTGTATTTCTAAGGTGTTCTAACAATGTAACTATGGCCATAGTCATTCCTCCTAGAAAAATCTATTCAAATTTATATGCTAAGAAAAATAGGTTAAGCACCGATTCAGGCACTTAACCTATTTTCACCGTTATTCCCTTCATATTTGAAGGAATTTCTTTTTGTTTAGGGGTAGTTTTTTCAATGAATTCACTTATATTTTGTACTTGAATGAATTTCATTTGCTCATGTGGAGGTAATTTGTACCTCGTATCGGTAACGATCATAATCTTGGGAAATATTTTTTTCTCAGGTTGCCAGGGCTCTTTTTGCCAATCATTGCTCATGAAGTAGCTTAGATATCGACTGTACTTTTCAAGCATAACCTTCTCAGAATAAACAGAACGCTGAATTTCCACAAACCAAGGGGTCCTTTTCCATCTCATGAATACGTCCGGCTCCATATAACCTTTCCCGTATTTCGGCTCAACAATATAAGATTTTGGCTGCTCATGCGGAAGCAACGATTTATAGAACTCAACAATTTTCAGGAAATGAGGAATCTTTGCCGAGTCTTTTTTGATTGATGCCGGTGAAGAAAAATACATGAAAGGCTGCCGGGTTGCATTCACTTCTATTTGTCCGTCTCTCCTTAACCGTTTTAAAACGGTGTTGCAGCTGGTGACCGGCTTCTTTAATCCTGAAAAGTGAAGATCGATTATATCGTCTCGGGACATACATCTAAAACGCTGCAGATCCTTCAAAATTGCCAGGTCTCTTTTCTTCATTCGTCTAGCCCTCCTAATACGTCTTCATATGATTCATCATCCTCAGGAGCCTTTAAAGGGGGATTAGCGACTTCTGGAGGATTGGGACACCTAAACACATCCAATATCTTCTCAACATCATCCTCATTTAAATATGGGGCTTTAATTGGCGTTAACGCATCAAGATTCAGTAAGTATTTACCAGGCTCATTAATTTTTTCACTTCCGGGAGTTTCCCCAATCATTGCATTTCTCAAATCGACAGTCCGAAAGCCCATTCTTACAGATAAAACTCCTCGAACATCCGTACTCAATATTTTGTGTGAAGGGCGCTGCATAGAAAGTATGAGGTAAATTCCATATGCTCTTCCAAGGGAAGCAATTTGTAATAAGTCAGCCATAATGTCATCATTCTTAATCATTACAAACTCATCAATGCAAAGAACTATATAGGGTGGCTTTTTATCTTTCGGTAGCTTATTTATGTGTCTAACACGGTTGTTTTTGAGCAATTCTCCGCGTATAGTTAGTTCATTTTTCAATAACTTAAGAACTGGAGCAAAGGAATCAACAAGATAGCTTACGTTTTTTACGTGTTCAACTCCTTCGTAAACACATAGTTCATTTTGTTTAAAATCAGCTAAGTAAAGGTTAAATTCTTTTGGAGAAAAGAATTGGATAAGAGTTGTTAAAATTACGTGCAGAATTGAGCTCTTTCCGCTTCCAGGTTCCCCGAATATCAACAAATTAGGATTGTTTGTAGCATCATAGACCCGCATTTCTCCGCTTGGGTCCATCCCTGCAACAATAGGCATGTGAAACCCTTCTTGTTTTATGATCGCTTCAATTTCTTCAAATTTGTACTTGAGTTCTTTTTCAAGTTTCTTCTTGTGGATTTTAAGTGAATATTTCAGGCCATCGCCCTTAAGCTCATAACTTGAGCCGAATATTTGGGTAAAAATATACTCTTTTTTCGAGAAGTCCTTTGGATTCATACCTGGAGGAATCATGAAAGCATACAGAATATACTCATCATTTTCTTTAGCATTCAGGATAGCCGGGTATCTTTTCCTTACAGAGTCTTTATGCTGCACAGTATGTGAGACATCAGCCATTTTAAAGGCATTCGACAGCTTAGCTTTTAAAGAAAATGTTTTAAACATTCAGGATAAACCTCCTTGTCATTTCAAATAGAAACCATGTTGTCGCTCCAATTCCTCCAGTAGTCAATATAGCCGTTACAATGGCTCTTAGTGTGTCTGACTGTACAAACATACCCTTAGACATCAATCTATCCTCAGCAATGGCCACAGCGACCACAGAGGTACCAATAACGCCCACACATAGAAGTTCAATCATGATGATTTCCCCCTTAAAAAGCAATTAGATTGAATACAAGCTCAATGCTGTTTGTTAATGCTTCAAGTGGAGGGAATTCCTTTATCTTAGGTAATGCCTCCATGTTTATTTGAAAATTAGATATTTCCTTATCAAATCCATTCCTTACAACAGCTGCACGGTGTGTTATGAATTGATATATGTCTTCAGACAGAGGATGTTTTTTTATGATGCTCCAGTGATAGACATCAAGCCAGCATCCTAAGTTATCCGGAAGGGTTGGATTTCCGCAAATTGCTTTAATACCGTCCATATCTTTGAACATGTCATAAGGTGGGGTGTTCACCTGCTGCCATTGCAAATTTTCATATTTGTACTTTAAGGTGTTTCCTATCTCTTTCCATGTATCCATGTTTCAGCCTCCCTGTTATTTAAATCCCCCTCGCGCTCCCCCTTCGTTCCTTCACTCTCCTCTCTCACTAAACACTTTTTGTTTTCTTTTTATATCAACTCTTAAAGGCTTCATTACTTTGGTAGGCTTACCGTGATAGGTATTTGGGTAATTGCTTTGGTCAAAATTTTCTAACTACCTCATCAACTGCCTTGGTAAATTCTATGTAGCCCTGCTTGTACAAGTTGCTAAATTTTTGAGCAGAAAGTTTAAAAATGAAATTTTTGGACAGACTGGTGGACAAGTAGAAATGTATGAGGAGTGTGGAAAAATGGATTGGTTTGGATTAGGAAAAAAAAGATCAAAATTAGGTAAGTGGTTAGATCGGCACGGTGTTTCACAATCGGAGTTTTCCAAGATAAGTGGGGTTTCCCGGCCGACAGTCACCAGGCTTTGTTCGGATGACGATCATCAGCCTAATATGAGCACAGCTAGGAAGATATTAAAGGGGCTGCGGAAGCTGGATGATAAGGTCAATTATGATGATTTTTGGAGTATGTAGTTTTAGAAAAAGTAAAAAAATCAATAAATAAGGATAAAAATGGAAGGTTTTCATTCTGTTTGTGTCGAAAGTAATAGGCGCAAAGGAGTGATAATAGATGCCGAAAAATAAATCCAAAAAGGAACAACTGGAAGCAGGTTTAAATGAAGAAAATGAATTGGTTCTTATTGAAAGTAGAACTATGAGAGATCAGCATGTTTATCGTGATGAGGTTTTAGAGAAAGTAAAAGTGCTTCCACAATTGCCGAATAGTTTAGAAATAACTACGGAAATGGCAGCGGAGTATTATGAGGTGCCAGTGGAGACAGTTCGGTCCCTTGTCAAAAGAAATCGTAATGAATTTAATGATTATGGAGAAATCAGAATCTTAAAAGGTAAGTCATTACAGGATTTTAAGACAGAAGTTCAGGATGAACTTCTCTTTAAAGGTGTAAATGCTCTAACCCTAGTGAATAAGAGAGGATTACTTAGATTAGGGATGTTGCTTACTGAATCTGAGGTAGCAAAATCCGTTAGAAGTTATCTCCTTAATGTTGAAGAAATATCTGATGCAGAACAAAAAAGATGGGCAATTGAACGTGAAATTGGCAAGCGTGAAAGGCGGCAACTTACCGACGCTATTCAGGAATTTTACATGGGTACACTCAAGAGAGGTAACAAAGGACTTGAGTATGCTGAGTTTACGAATTTAGTATATGACACCATTTTTGATATGACTGCAAATGAACTCAGAGTACTTTATGAACTTGAAAGAAAAGAGGCTCTAAGAGATGCTTTTACTACTGAAGACTTAAGGAAAGTGGTAAAAGTAGAAAAGACCATTTCGGTTTTACTTATGTTAGGAAAAGATTACAGAGAAATAAAACAAGAATTAGTTTCAAATAGAGATAAATACCAATAAACATTAAAATGCCCTTCTCTATTATGAGAGGGGCTTAAACGTGTCCTTGCTCTAACCATGTAAAGAACATATCTCGATTTACTTTTTTAATTCTCCCTAATCTGATCAAAGGAAAATCTTCACGGTCCATTATTTCGTATGCAAACTTTACATTAACACCCAATATCTCTGCCACATCTTTTGCTGACATAACCATTGGGTATTTGAGGCGCTCTGTATTCTCCTGAGGATTAGTAACGTCTTCTTTAGTCTGTAAATTAATCATTTCTTTGTTGTATGCAAGAAAACCATCACCTAATAATTGCACTGATGAACTGCATGAAGGACAATGCAATTTAGTTACATGACCGTTAACTCCAAATATGATATTACAAGATAAACATTGAAAAGAAGTGGCAGCATTAAATATCGTTTGGATCATGTTTTAATGATTTCCTCCAGTTAACTTTTTGTCCGCGGATTTGTCCGCAAATAAAATTATAACTATTATATATGAAATATTCAAAAAACATGAAAGCTTGTCAATTAGCGTTTTATTAAGTCCTATTCCATTCTATTAGGTTCGTCGCTGAATGGGCGGCATGATGTAATCATCGCCCCGAAACCTGAAATAGCATAATATGCTATCGTCAGAAACAAAATGAGAGGTTTCCCAATAGGTTTTGGGAAGCCTCTTTTTTCATTATTTTTGTTGTGCCGTCGTCTTTGTATCCTAATCTTCATTAGACGGAAATACAGAAGCGATGATTCAACAAAAAGCATATCAAATAATCTTGGAGGGAACTTTTTGATTTTGACCGAGTGAAATAAATACCAAAACTAAATTTTTACAAATAGTTGACACCACGACTACTTAGTAATACTATATATAAGTAGTAAGCAATACTTAATAGCTAAATGCTTTTTTATACAGGGCTTATAAGTCAAACAAAACAAAGGAGGTTCTCAACATAGAAAATTTAACGGAAATGCTGAAGGGATCGCTTGAAGGATGCGTGCTGGAAATTATCAGCCGCCATGAAACGTATGGCTATGAGATAACCCGCCGTCTGAATGAACTCGGGTTTACTGAAGTAGTGGAAGGGACAGTTTACACCATCCTTGTTCGATTAGAAAAGAAGAAACTGGTGAACATTGAAAAAAAACCGTCGGATATGGGACCCCCACGAAAGTTTTATTCACTCAATGAGGCTGGCCGGGTGGAACTTGACCTGTTTTGGAAAAAGTGGGATTTTGTATCTGCAAAAATCAATGTCTTGAAGTCCAATTAGCAGGATGAACAATAAATCAGTTTTATAAAAAGGAGGAAAAACAGCATGATGGAATGGTTTAGAAAAATGATAGGTGATAAAAAAGAGTATAGGACGATGATGGCACGGGTTGAAGCCCTGCCTGAGGATTATCAGTTTGTCTTTAAGAAAATCCAGAATTACATGTGGAGTTTCTCGGCAGGCAGCGGGATGGATATGCTGCATATCCAGTATGAGCTGATCGAATTGTTCGAAAGCGGAGCGGCGGAAGGCAGACAGGTGCTCGAGATCACAGGGGAAGACGTAGCGACCTTTGCCGACGACCTGGTGGCAACCGCGAGAACGTATACGGCTAAACATCGCGATGATTTGAATCAGAGTATCATGAAGCGATTGGGAAAAGAGAAGTTTAATAAATAATTTTGACTGAATAGCTGGACTAATGTCCGCTTTTGCTGTTCAGATATTTTTTGCACTAGTAGTAAGTGATACAGAATATCAGTCTCACTAAATAGCGGATGCAGTTCATAGAATAAGGAGGAAAAATGATGAATCAAACTGCCATTTCTGTCAAAGGGTTAAAAAAATCCTTCAAAGACAAAGAGGTTCTGAAGGGGGTGGATTTTGAAGTGCGGCGCGGAGAAATTTTCGCACTGCTGGGTTCGAATGGAGCGGGCAAGACAACTGCGGTTAACATTCTCTCGACGCTTATGAAGGCTGATGACGGCGAAGTATGTATTTGCGGCTTTGACGCAATGCGGCAGCCGGCTCATGTCCGGCAGAGCATCAGCCTGACAGGTCAGTTCGCAGCTTTGGACGGCATGCTCACCGGACGTGAAAACCTGATGCTGATTGCCAGGCTCCGTGGAGTTTCCCATCCTGCTCAAGTCGCAGACAATTTGCTTGAAAGATTCAGTTTGACCGATGCGGCCAGCCGCCGTGCAGATCACTATTCCGGCGGGATGAAGCGCCGGATTGACATTGCCATGAGCCTGATAGGGCCGCCTGCAGTCATTTTTCTCGACGAACCGACAACAGGGCTTGATCCAGAAGCGAGGAAAGCAGTTTGGGATACCGTCAAGGAGCTTGCGGAAGGCGGAACGACGATCTTCCTGACAACTCAGTACCTGGAGGAGGCGGAACAACTGGCTGACCGTATTGCCATTCTTCATGGGGGGAAAATCATCACTACCGGTACTCTTTCTGAACTCAAAGAAATGTTTCCGCCGGTGAAAGTGGAGTACATCGAGAAGCAGCCGACATTGGAGGAAATCTTCCTCACAATCACCGGTAAAAAGGAGGAGATGTAAATGAAGAGCAATACAGGTGTATTATTGGGGCGTCTGCTGCGCAATATGATGCGCAGTCCGGATACCATTATTACTGTGGCGATTACGCCGATTATGATGATGCTGCTGTTTGTCTATGTATTTGGCGGTGCCATAGAGACAGGCACGGACAGCTACGTCAATTATTTGCTGCCGGGAATTCTGCTGATTACGATCGCATCCGGGGTCGCGTACACGTCCCTGCGGCTGTATACGGATGTGAAAAGCGGTCTGATGGCACGTTTTATGACCATGCCCATTAAGCGGTCGTCGGTATTGTGGGCTCACGTTCTGACCTCGCTTATTTCCAATGCTCTTTCTGTCTTGGCGGTCATATTCGTTGCGCTCTTGCTGGGCTTCCGTTCCGGCGCGGATATCCTGGGCTGGGTGGCGGCAGCCGGAATACTCGGGCTGTTTACGCTGGCGCTCACATGGCTTTCTGTCATACCTGGATTAAAAGCATCGTCTATGGAAGGGGCGACTGCTTATTCGTACCCGCTGATCTTTCTGCCATTTATCAGTTCGGCTTTTGTTCCCACTGAAACTATGCCGAAAGTTGTCCGCGTTTTCGCTGAAAACCAGCCTGTGACTTCAATTGTAAATACGCTGCGTGCTCTCTTGTACGAAGGTTCCGCTGGAAACGACATCTGGAGCGCGCTTGCCTGGTGCCTCTGCATCATGGTCATCGCTTCCTTTTTTGCAAGTAAAGAATTTAAACGCAAGCTGGGGTAAGCAAGGCAAGTCATTGTCATATAAAAGGCTGCTCACATGCTTGAGCAGTCTTTGCATTTCGAATAAGGTAAAAAGGAGATGAATTGTAAAAGTTAGGTAAATTTTCTGCCCGTTTATTGACTGGAACTGCAGGAAATGTAATGATTGAAGCAGACACCTGTGTCATTTCTCCTGTGCAAATCTCCCTGCTAAACTCCCAAAAATCCTCTCTGTGTAAACGATTAAAATAGGCTGAACGTTTAGAAGTACTCCTCCATTTTTTCAAGAACTCAAAAAATCCGCATCGCAAACTCTTTTTTTCAAGGAGGTGATTTCATTTGTAAACAAACGTTTATTCAATTGTACTTGATCTCAAAGGAGGAAACATATGGGTCACGATATCTCAGGGTACAATAAAGCAGGAGAAGAAATTGCTTACGCACGTTTCAGTATGGGGAATTATAATTTCAGAATCTTGTACGGTTTACTTGGGGCTGATGAATTCAATGCAGGAGTAAGCGGATCAGGAGGCCACTCCGTTTTTTCTCTGCAGCAGATTGAACAAGCTTTAAACGACTGTCATCTCTTCTTTAAAAATGAGGCTTTGCAGTCAGAAGGTTTCAGTTGGGATAAAAAACAAATTTTTGATTTTTTATTGAACTGTTTGTCTATAGTGAAAAAAGAAGGAAGTGTTTCCGTTTATTTTGGATAACGACTGTTTACTGATTTTCCCCAATCCGCTTCTTCATTCGTCTGCAAAGCTATTCCCTCAAAAGAGTCATCTTCCATTTATGTAACAACTCACTTCGATTTAATTTATGTATCGGCTGCAGAATATCTAGTAATACGATTTTAAAAGGCACATGCTCTTACTTCTCGTTAAGCAGGAGCATGTGTTTTTTCCGTTTATGAACACAATACAATCACCCTGTAAGGAACAGTCTGAGCAGGAATGCTTTTCGTGGAAGCCCCGTAAATCACAACAAGATCACGGTTAGCGGGATTGCCAGTAAAAGCCTGGCCGTTTGTCAGCAATGTCTGTGTAAAGGGTGATAGATTCAGCTTCAGCTGTCCATCGCTGCTCACCAGCTGATTGTTGAAATAAGATACCTTCACATTTTGATTCTGGCTTTCTCTTACTACCACCAGCGCCTGATATTGGGGCGGATAAATGAGGGGGACAGGAGCATTTCCGTCATAATATCCAGTCACCAGGTCTCCGGCAGATACCATTGCATAGTCGACAATATAGGTGGAAGGTGACACAATGAAATTTACAGTGGTGCCCGATTGATTTTCTACTGAGAATACTTTGAAGCAGCCTTCGCCGCTTTGTCCTGTGTTAAAATCATTGATCGCTGTGACAATTCCTTGAAACGCATAAAAATTTATCATACATAAGCCTCCATCCTTCGTACACTTATGTACTTTATGCGGGCAGATACCTAAATGAGTGTGCGGATGCCCATAATGAGGGAAAACCGTTATAGATGCTGAAGCGGTGTTTTTCATTGTCATTCTTATTGTTAATTAAATGAATTATGGAATTTTTATGAACTTTTAGGTGCAGATGTTTCATTAACTTGATTACATCCCTTTCTTAGGTGTGGCATGTTGTAAATTATTAGCCCTCAAAACAGTGTCAAACCTTAATTTTTGGGGATTTGACGCTGTTTTATTTTTCTGGGAAGTATACGCAGATCATAGATGCCGCTCTAACAAAATCGCAACTTGCTCTGCCTTGACATTACGCAGGTATGGCGTAAATCCATCATTCATTATAAGAAAGCAAATATTTTAAATCAGATTAATTTCAAATAATTGCCGGCAAGCCATAAATAACAACTCGTTCTCGAACTTATTTTTATAGAACTGTTTGTATCGCCCGGCGATACAGCTTGCAAAAAGGTTTAAAAGCCTTCATATTTAATAGTAAAGGAGGTCCGATATGCGACGTGATATACAACCGAATGAACGAGCTTTCTCTTCAAAGGAAGCGGCTGAAGAAGTTGGGATTGCCACTCCCACTGTTCGTAAATATGGCCAAATATTAGAGCGGAACGGTTATGAGTTTCTGAAAGATGGCGAACGGCGAATCTTTGTTCAATCTGACATCAGAGCGCTTATAGCGCTGCGCGATACGGACAAGCCACTGGACGATACAGCCAAAGACCTTGTTTATGAACAAAAAGAGAGATTAGAAGGATCCGATACATCAGAGATTGCGATACCAGATACATATAATCATTTACCAAATGATCCCAGTCAGCTAAAAGAGGCATTTATGTATGTGGTCAATGAACTTGCAGCTGCACGTGAAATGAATGTGGCGCTGAAAAACGATCTAACACAGCTCAAAACATCGGTTTCCCGGCTCCAGCAAGATCATCATGTAATAAGTTCAACGATTGGAAATTCGTCACATAAAACGAATGCCAAA
The DNA here is from genome assembly GCF_009674765.1 of Metabacillus idriensis. Classification (GTDB taxonomy): domain Bacteria; phylum Bacillota; class Bacilli; order Bacillales; family Bacillaceae; genus Bacillus_P; species Bacillus_P idriensis. The sequence goes on from NZ_WKKF01000016.1 coordinate 33,720, forward strand.
ATTGAAAAACTGCTTCAGCAGCAAACGGATCACTACGAAACATTGCTGCAGGAGGAAAAACAAAAAAGTGAGCTCCTGCAAAAACAAATTCAAACGATGCACGATGAACAAAAGCAAGAGTGGAACTCCCAAAATGAGTTTAATAAACGCTTAGAAGAAGCGATACAAAAACCTAGAGAAAATTGGAGCTGGCTTTTTTCTTTATTCCGGAATAAGAATGAATAAAATCATAGTTCATTAATTAACAGGTTTGGGTGCATGCTTTGTAAGAGCGTGTGGATAACATGGTATCACCGCGCTCTTACAAAGCAAACGAAGGGTCAGCTAAGAATTGGAGGCGATTCCTTCTTTCAAGAACATCATCATTAATGGAGTTGTTCAAGAAAGGGGGGAATCGGCTCTTTTTTTGTATCGTATCGCTGGGCGATATAACGTGCGTATGAATCCCCAGAACCTTCACCTTTAATAGAAAGGTAGGTTTGATATTGAGACACAACTGAGTTTTTGATGGGGATTGGTGTATCTTTGTTCCATAAGGTATTGAATCGCTTGTAGCAGGAGGCGATATGGAAAGAACCTAGACGATTAAGCTAAAGACAGATTGCAATAAATAAAACAAATGATGATTTAACCCAATTGAATAAAACTCAGACAGGGTCATCTTATCTGATGGGTTTCGTATCGCAGGGCGATACAACTTGCAAATATATCCCCAGAACCTTAATGAGTTTTAAATAGTAATATCGTTTCTAATCAGTCATTCAACGCTTATACCGTTACTCGATATGGTTATACTCTAGACGATAAAACTAGAAGGCGTGTATATCAACAGAAAGTTAGAAAGAATCAGTGTAACAAATAGCGATACATGATACACATCAACCAATATTCTACATCACTATTTTTCATATTCCGACTAATTCCCGGGAAATATCTACATATTCTGATTAGATATCGACAAAATCAGGAGCTTTATGATGTTATTTCATTCTATAAAAAAGCGTCAAACCCTAATTTAAAAGGATTTGACGCATTTTAATTTTGTGTTTTTTAAAAATACACCAAGAATAATTTCTTTGCAGACGAGGTTCAATGGATCGAATCAAAATGCTTAACCTTCACATTCTCAAAAACTGCTTTTCCACCTTCAGAAAAGAGAGTAATCCCTTTATCATCAGGCTGAGGGAATACCAAACTTGAATGTACAGCCTTTCCATCATCCACAAAAACTTCAATGCTAGTTTTATCAACAAGAATCTTTAAATGAACCTTCTTCTTACTAGCGTCAAATGGTGCAGTGCTTTCAACGAATTGATTTGTTTTATCAGGATGATCTGTAAACGCCCGATTAACAAACGAGTAATTCCCTTCAGATGATATCCCGACGTCAACGTGGCGTTTCTTGTCTGCTGATTCTCTCAGCCTAAAGCCTGCATGCAAAAGATCAGACCATGAAATGTCTGCCTCCAATTGATAGGCATCAGCCTTCACATCAAGTGTTTTCGAGCCATTCACTTTGATTTCGTCATAAGCATTCGATACTTTTGACAATTCATCTAATGCTTTTATGGGCTGTGAAGAAAGATAATACTGATCTTCTCCTTCATGCTTCAGTTCGATTTCACGCACAATGGAGTCTAAGCCGTTGAAGTCTTCGTCCATTGTTGGCGTATTGTCGGCGTAGGCCCAGTTGTTCATCCAGGCGAGGGCGTAGCGTTTTTTCAATTGATCGCCTTCTGCGTCTTCGAATGTAACGCCGCCGTACCAGTCAAAGCCGTAGTCAAGCCATAGGAGTTCTTGGCTGTCCGGTTTGAATTCGGAACCGTCGAACGATCCTGTCCAATAGGCGTAGGTGTTTGGTTTGCCTGCAATTTTTCCGTTTGCGCTGAAGCCCAGCACCCACTTTTCAGTGCCGTCATCGGCGCGCATGCGGAAGAGATCAGGGCATTCAAGCACGCCGAGGTTTTCGGTGGAAATGCTGCTTGTGTAGCGCCAATCTTTCAAGTTGTCAGACTCATAAAAGCCTATTTTGCTGCCTTCTGCCATGGTCATGATCCATTTATGATGGGTGTCATCCCAGATGATTTTGGGATCTCTGAAATCCTTTGGACCTGGGTTCTTCATGACCGGCTCTTCGCTGTATGGCTTAAACGTTTTGCCTTTATCTGTGCTGTACCAGAGGAACTGTTCCTGCTTCTGGCCGTTCTTAGATGGCTGGGTTACGACGGCGATAAAAGCATCTTTTCCGAACCCGGCCGTGTTTTCTTTATCTATGACAACAGATCCAGACCATGGATCTCCATTTTCATTCGTGTATTTCGGGATGGCAACGCCTTCGTCTTTCCAGTGCACAAGGTCTTTTGAGGTGGCGTGGCGCCACTCTGTTCCGTTGCCATCCGGATAGTCCCCGTTATACAGATAGTAATAATGATACGTTCCTTCATAGTAAACCGGCTTCTGCGGATCGTTTTTCCAATGATCAGGTGCCGTAAAATGATAGGCTGCCCGGTAGGAATACTCTTCTTTTTCCTCTGGGGGCACTTCTTTTGTTTCAAAAAATGTTTGAATTAAAAATCCGGTGCTGATTACCATCCACAATCCAATGATTATGATGCCGGCAATCTTGTAGCTTTTTTTGAAAACTCGTTTTTTGCTCATTACATTCACCACTTTTTAAAATAGAAAAAGAAAATGCCAAGTGACATTTTCTTTCTCTTTTTTTCTTTGATTCTTACTTAATCTGTAATCTGGCCTTGTTCAAGAATACTGTCTTTTACAACTGAAGTTTTGTTACCTTTAATGTTCAGCTTGAAACTTGGAGCAAATGTTGATTTGTGGTCTTCAAAGAATCCTCTGTTTGTCATATAGCTTGTGACCACTGTATTGTCGCTGCCTTCTTGAGGAATGGCATAGTGAGCATAGTTCCAAGTGATATCATTTGGATCCAGGTCCTGATGGAGCACAATTCCCGTTTTATTTAGCGGCTTGTAGTCGCCAGTAAGGGAATTAGACACATAGCCTAACAAGTAGATATCCTGATTGTCCATTCCGTCAATCGTCATCTTAGATCCGCGTGAGCTTGTGAACAGGTACCATTTGCCGTCCTTTTTGAAGATGTTTGGACGCTCAATTTCATCAGTTACTGTGTTTGATACGATCAGCGGCTTCATTTCTTTTTTAAGAGAATAATCGTCGTTGATTTCAATGATTCCGATTGCGCCGTTTGCTACTTCAGCCAGCTGTTTCTTGTCACTGTTCAGAAGGTTTGTTTTTTCTTCCTGGAAAAATTTGTTGCTATTGCCGTAGTAGGCTTGATTGTAAAGAGATTCTTCTCCTTGGTAGCCATACTCTGTGCCTGTATTAGCTTCAAATACAAGATACTTGCGGCCGTCTTCTTCAATGTAGTGAGGGTCTCTGAACGTATGGTTATCAGAAGGTGCTCCGTCCTCTACAAACTTGTCTACCGTTTGATAGTACTTGCTGTCTTTGCCTTCATAGATGGATTTATAATCCTCAACACCATCAACTTTTAATGTTTTAGAATCAGGCTGAGAAAGATTAACTTGAGCAGTCGTCAGGGTTTGCTTCCCGTAATGACCTGTATCAGCTGTATATGGTTCGCGGTTTGTATAGAACAAGCGGACTTCGCCGTCTGCAGTGAATGTTGCAGAACCTGACCATTCTTCTGCTTGATGCTTTAAGTAAGGATCATTTGGAACGTTTTTGTCATTGTTATCGAATACGCGTCCCGCATTTTTCCAAGCGTCAAGAGAGTTGTCGCCTGCTTTTTTGTAGAACAGGTAGATGAATGTGTCGTTTGCGTTTTTAGGATCGCCGGCTAATCCGAAAACAATATGATAGCCTTTATATTCTGCTACAGTGCCATCTGCATTTTGGAGAGGCCATGTATCCCATACATCCATATCAATTGTTTCGCCTGATTCGGTTACTTTTTTGGCAGAAGGGATGTTTTTAATCGTAGATTCGTCAAATTTAGGGACTGTATATCGTGCATCACCGTGCTGGTTAATCATGTCTTTCATTGCGGAACGAGTGATTTGTGAAGTACCGTACGTTTCTTTGTAATCTGCCGGATCCTTTGGAGCCGCAAAAGACTGGGTAACAGTACCGCTTAATAGAATGCCAGTACTGAGTGTTACTGCTGTTGCCTGTTTGGCAAGCCTGCTAAAGTTCATAAGTCTTCCTCCTCGTTATATGTTGTTTTATTAGTACAATTAGAATTATAGGCTAGTCCTAAAAGAAGAGGTATGGCACATATTGATTGGAATTTAGTCGTATATTGATATTGGCTTGAAAGAAGGGTTAATGCTCTTTTTGTGGAAGTTACAATGACATTGAGATTTAACCAAACGTTTAAGGAGGCGTCAAATGGATAAAAGAGTTCAATTCGATTTTGAAATCGAGTTTACTAACGGGGGCGGACTTCAGGGGCAGGAATTTCGGCTTGATATTGAAGGAGAAGACATTTCTAATGAGGATCTGGCCAAATATATCGTAGAAGATATGAGGCTGCTGATGGTTGGCGATGTGAGGATTTTTAACAAAAAAATCATTGCGGAAAAACATAAACGAAAATCTGCTGAAGAAAATGCCGGTCAATAAATGTGTTTTTAGATTCTGGATTGGTGAAGAGAGGAGAAAAAAATGGTGGATTTGAGCATGAAGCCGGTCATTACAGGAGAAAGAGTGATTCTTAGACCGTTTAAAGCAGATGAAGATTTACCTTATATAGAAGAATGTTTAAAGGATCCTGTCGTTCAAAAATATACTGGCAGTTCAGACGACTACGACAGAGAAGAGGTTTACAAGTGGTATAAGTCCAGACATGAGCAAATAGAGCGTCTGGATCTTGCGATTATTGATCAGGCTCAAGATGTTCTGGTGGGAGAAGCTGTCGTCAATCTTTATGATGAGAAGCAGCAAAGCATGAATTTCAGAATTCTCATTGGTCCGAGAGGCAGAGACCGCGGACTGGGTACAGAAGCATCCCGGCTGATCATCGACTATGTTTTTAAAAGTACAGCACTGAACTGTCTGACTCTGAGTGTTTTTGCTTTTAACCCGCGGGCGATGAACGTGTATGAGAAGCTGGGGTTTGTTACATGTAGTGTAGATAAAAATGAATTAGAGTTTGAAGGGGAATGGATCGATTCGATTAATATGAAATTGACAAGGGAAGATTGGATGAAAAGGGGGGAAATGAGTACATATGAGCGGAATTGCCAGAACACCTGAACCGCCTTATTATGCAGTGATTTTTGCATCAGAGAGAACGGACGAGGACAATGGGTACGGAAGAATGGCGGATAAGATGGTGGAGCTCGCCTCTCATCAGAGCGGATTTTTAGGAGTGGAAAGCGCGCGGGATGAAGAACTGGGGATTACCGTTTCGTATTGGAATTCGCTGGACTCCATCCAAAAGTGGAAGGAGCAGTCTGCTCATTTGGCAGCCCAAGATCGAGGAAAAGCGGAATGGTACAAAGCGTTTTCTCTTAGGGTGTGCAAAGTTGAGAGACAAAGTTTTTTTGAGATGTAATATTGGAGAGATTTTATCTGCGGCGGATCTGAGAAAGTGCGCTGATCGCCGTATTGGAACATTTTCAACAGCAGTTGAGCTGAAGAAAGTGCGCCAAACTGGGTTTTGCAACACAATCATCACCGGAAATGCCGAAGGAAGTGCGTCAAACCCTGTTTTGCAACACAATCATCACCGGAAATGCCGAAGAAAGTGCGTCAAACCCGGTTTTGCAACACTATCTTCACCGATTCAGCCTCACCTATAAGAAAAAAAGCATACCGCCTCCCAAAAGCGGTATGCCTATTCCCCCGAAAACCTCTCCCAGGAATTCTGATATTCATTAAGCAGCTGCGTGCGGTTCAGCTGTTTTCCGACATAGAGCTGAGTGGCGGCGCCGAATTCTTCCCGGATTCCGACGGGAAAGTGGAACCAGTTAGAAGGGACGGTGTTGCCATTTTTGTAATTGCGCAACGTTTCTTCGGCAAGCGGGCCCAGATTATTAGACTTGATATGATGGAACGCAGGGATGAATTTGAATTCTTCCGTCATGTACCGCTTGCCCTGCTCGGAAGACACCATCCAATTTAAAAACTTTTTTGCCTCTTTTTTCTTATCTGGACTGGACTGTTTGTTGACGGCCCAGTAGTTTGGAACACTGACTACAAGGGCTTCCTTAACGGGACGATCATTAATCGGTATTGGCATAAAACCAATGTTCATGTTCGGCGCAGCTTGATCAATCATCGGCTGGATCCAGTTGCCCTGCTGAATGATGGCTGCTTTTCCAGAAGTAAAGAGATTGACTTCCATCGTGTAGTCAGTAGTCAGAGGATTATCGTTTCCATATTCTAAGGTGAGATCGAGCAGGTTAAGCAAGTCCTCAAAGTTTTGATTCGTGCTGATTTTTTCCGTTCCGTCATTCAGGTTTTGGATAAACGCTTCTGTATTCTCCTGCTGGGCGAATGCGACATTCATCAGGTGATCGCCAAGCTTCCAGTCTTCATAGTAGCCTGTTGCAAATGGAGTGATGCCCGCCTTCTTCAGTTTTTCGGCAGCTGCCACAAGCTCAGTAAGAGTGTCAGGCGGTTCGGTAATGCCGGCTTTGTTAAACAGTTCCTTATTATAAATAAATCCATAGCCTTCAAGGTTAATCGGCATTCCGTAAACCTTGCCGTTCAACGTGACCGGTTTCAGTGCTTCCTGATATGCCTGATTTATCCATGGCTCTTCTGACAGATCCTCAAGGTAGTTCTGCCACAGCTTGGTATTTTCATAGCCGGTGTTTGTGAAAATATCCGGTCCGGCGCCAGTCGCCATTTCCGCCTTGAGATCGGACAGGTCATCCATGGCGCCTCCAACGGTATGCACGCGGATATTCACATGTGGATTTTCCTGTTCATATGCGCGCGTCATTTCTTCAAATTGGGTGGAGACCTCTACTTTTGGATTTCTTAGATCAAGCGTAATCTGCGTCTCTTTCTTTTCAGGGTTTTCAGGCTTTGCTTCGTTCTGACAGGCAGAAAGCAGCAGGCTGGCCATTATAAGAAAAATGATCTTTTTCATTCTGCTGCTCCCTTCCTGAACTCAAACGGCGTCATGCCGACTACTTTTTTAAACAGCTTAGAAAAATAGATTTCATCCTGATAGCCGAGCATGGTCGCGATGGAATAGATGCTTTTTTCCGTTCCCCGCAGCCATGTTTTTGCTTGTTTGATCCTGAGATCGGTAATGTATTTGGAAAGGGTCATTCCGGTTTCGTGCTTGAATTTACGTGAGATATGCTCTCTGCTTAAAAAAAAGACGTTCGACAGCTTTTCCAGACTCAAATCCTCCATGTAATACGTCTCAACATAGGAAACGATATCCTCCAAGCGCCGGGCGGCATCGATTTCATCCAGCCGGTGAATCGATCTGAAATCCTGCTCCTCAAGCTTTTTCTCCAATGCTTGATAAGAAGTCCGGATTTCAGGCAGCGACCCAATCGGCTCTCCGGTAACAAGTCTTACAGGAACATCGATTTCCTGGCTGATCCATTCTTCTGCAGACAGCCACTGGTCGCGGATTGTGATGACAAGGCAGAGATTCAAATCTGTCTGAAGGGAAAATGCATTTCCTAATTTGCGTTCTATCAGTTCATCTGCTAATTTTTCGACATAAGAATCCGGATTATGCATCTGATAAAAGGAGAGGAGTGTCAGTTCATAGCCCTCCGCTTCAGGAAGAAACTCGGTTAAGCTGTCTGCGTCGGGACGCTCTCCAAGACAGATCGCAGTGGCCAGCTGATTTCTTCTCAGTTTTTTCGCGTCTTCAAGCACTTCTGCATGCTGGTAATCATCCTTCCAGGCCTGTACGGATTTTTCCAGGGTATGATTGAACGCTTCATATTCAATCGGCTTCAGCAAATAGTCGAAGCTGCTATGCTGGATGGCCTTTCGCATATAGGAGTAATCGTTGTATCCAGTGATAAAAATCACTTTTCCCGGGTATGAAATCGAATCAAGCCACTCAATCAGTTCCATTCCGGTAATTCCTGGCATTTTGATATCTGTAAAAATCAGCTCGGGCTTTTCTTTTTCAATCCATTTCTTCGCTTCCTTGCCGTTGCTTGCCTCAAGCAGCTTGGTAATTCCGTGCTGTTCCCACTGGCCTAAATGGCGGATGACATCCCGCACATTGAATTCATCGTCGACAATCAGTGCTTTCACTGTGTTCAGCTCCTTTCCTTCATTGGGAGACATCTATCGGGATTTTCATGCTTACTGAAAAACCTTTTCCGTTTTTTGAATCAACGTTAAATTCGGCACCAGGCCCATACCTCAGCAGCAATCTGTCACGGATATTCTTCAGGCCGATATGTTCATGTGAATAGGTCCCTTCGTATGGAGGTGTGCAGATATTGTTCCTCAGGGCCTGAAGCTCATCTGGTGCAATGCCCGGGCCGTCATTCTCCACAAGAAAATGCAGATGGTCCCCACTTTTCTTTCCAATAATGGACAGGTGAGCGCTGCTGTAGCCATCCTCATATGTGTGTTTAAAGAAATTTTCAGCGAGCGGCTGCAGAATCATACTTGGAATAGTCATCTCCAATATGGACTCATCGATATCAACTGAATAGCCGACCGTTTCACCGAATCGTTCTAATTGCAGAGACAGGTATGCTTTTGTGTAGTCAGCTTCATCCCGCACCCGCACCCATTGATCCGCCTGCAGGGAGTAGCGCATCATTCTGGAAAGGGAGGTAATCAATTGATACACCTTTGGAGCATTTGACCTTAAAGCAACTGCTCCAATTGATTGCAGGGCATTGAACAGGAAATGCGGGTTAATCTGTGATTTTAATACTCTGAACTGATTTTTCCTGTTTTCAATTTCAAGCTTATATTCCCGGTCAATGTGGGAATTAATCCGGTTCATCATATCTTTCATGTGAGATTCAAGATGGCCGATTTCATCATCTCTATCATCATCAAACGGCACATTTAGATTTCCGCCTTCAATGGAACGGATTTTGCTGCTCAGCTTAGCGATCGGGCGGGTAATTCGATTTGAGATAATGCCAATCATCAGGAGGCCCAGCAAACCTACGCCAAGTCCGACAAGGATATTCGTATACGCGGTTTTTCTGACATCTTCATATAAGGCCTGACTGGAGGTGATTTTGATCAGCTTCCAGCCGTTTAATGAGCCGGATAGCTCTTTTGAAAGCAGAATATTGTCATCCTTGCCGCTCCCATTTCCGTTCAGAAGCTGCTTAGAAAGAGGTTTTCCAATCCGTTCACGGTCATTTGAATACAGAACACGATCTTCAGAATCAATAAGCAGAACAGAAGATTCATCACCCTGCACAAGGTTATTGCAGATGCGCGCGTAGCCGCCCATGTCAATGTCAATCGTGATGATCCCGAGAAATTTCCTGGAGAGGACATCTGTAATCTTGTGATGAAACGTCATCACCATCGTTTTGTCTGACTTTGGAACAATTGCTGCGTTGTTGTAATTGACAAGCGGGTGGGGAGGCTCTATTAGATAATTCGAATCAGAAGCATACAGCTCTTTAATTGGACTCTGCTTAAGAAATTCAGGCTGATATCTGCGTGTGCTGATCATCGCATTGTACAGCGTGAATGATTCTTTGTTTTTATTAATATAGAACCTAATTTGCCTGATTTCGTTTCTCATCAGGTAAAAGGTTTCGAGACTCTTTTCCATCGTCTTGGGACTGAAATAAATGGAGTCTTCAAAGCCGTTGTTAAAAATCCTGAAAAGATCAGGGTTCCGGTAAAGGATGTAAGGAAAATCGATCATGCCGTCAAAATACTGCTCCAGCTCATCCGCATTCTTCTGAAGCTGTTCCCGGCTGTTTTCAAGTTCATGCTGCTCAACACTGCTTTTTGTATAGGTGTAGATGAAAAAAACAGACAGGAAATAGGGCAGAACAATGAAAATCAGCAGCATGATCAACAGGCGGCTTTGTATGCTTTTCACAGGAGTCACTCCTTTCGCGGAAGGCTGAAAAACGGCTTTCTCTCTTTAGCATCCTAAAACTATATCAAACCCAAAATCCAAGTCAATCGTGCACAAGTAGGATTTGTAAAAGGCCAATTATCCTTATATTTTTCGCAGGGAGATCTTATATTATGTTCCCTTGCCGAAATGATGGGCAAACAAAAAAGCTGAAGAGACCTTCAGCTTTTGAATCGATTTATCCTATTTTTTTAGCAGTAAATACATAAAATACGGAGCTCCAATCAGCGAAATCATGATTCCTGCAGGTATACCTTCTGGTTCAATGATGTTCCGTCCAATCGTATCCGCTAAAAGCAGGAGAAAGGCACCAATCAGAATCGCCACCGGAAGAAAGAGCTGGTTTCGGGGGCCGACAAGCGCTCTTGCAATATGAGGAGCCATAAGTCCGACGAAGGCGATGCCTCCTGTGACAGAGACAGCAGCAGCTGCAAGCGCAACCGCAGTCAGCAGCAGGACCACCCTTTCTTTTTCAACTGAGACACCTAAGCCAATAGGCACAGGTTCACTCATCCCAAGAAGATTCAGCCGATTCGCTTTGTACAGGGTGTAAGGGATAAGAATGGCAGCCCATGGAAGGATGGCCAAAATGAACGGCCAATCCGCACCCCATATGTTCCCTGACAGCCATTTTGCGATAAAGTCCACTTTTTGGCGATCAGCAGATGAAATCAGGACAATCATCAGACCTGAGAGGGCCATAGAAAATCCCACACCAGTCAATACGAGTTTGACTGGCTGCATGCCCCCAGTGCGGCTGTACGAAAAAGCATAGATTAGAATAGCGGTCAGCAGGGCTCCCGCAAATGCAACTAAAGGAAGCATATAAACGAATGAACCTGCGTCAATTGGAAAGAACAAAAAGAATACAGCGATAGCTGCTCCTGCGCCGGAGTTAATGCCGATAATGCCGGGATCAGCCAGATCATTTCTTGTGATGCCCTGCAAAATGGCACCAGATAGAGCAAGCGCCATTCCAGCGAGAATCGTGATGATGATCCGCGGAAGGCGAATGGAATAGAGAATAAAGTCTTCTTTAAATGTACCCTGTCCCGTCAGAACGGGAATCAGCCTGTCATAAGAAAGAGAAGCGTAGCCAAGCCCCATTCCGGCAATAATGGTCGTTAAAAGCAGGATAAACAAGATCAAAATGGTGATTCGCTGTTTTTTTACTAAAGCAGAATGAATCATGTGAAATCACGGCCTCCTTTTCGGACAATAAAGAGAAAGAAAGGCAGACCGAGAATGGAGACAATTGCTGCCACAGGTGTTTCATAAGGAGCATTGATGGTTCTGCCAAGCGTGTCAGCAAGCAGCATAAACGTTGCTCCCGTGACAACTGACATTGGAATGATATAACGGTAGTCCGTTCCGACTATCGCCCGGACGATGTGCGGGATCATCAGACCGACAAAAGCCAGATTGCCTGCAAGAGCAACGCCTGCGCCTGCAAGCAAAACGATGACAACAAAAAGAATTGCCTTAATATAAATCGTTTTTTGGCCTAATCCTACAGCAACCTCTTCACTTAAACTTAGAATAGTAAGCTGTCTAGAAAGCATCAGGGAAATCACAATGCCAGCCGCAATAAACGGGACAATGAACTGAAGCTGATTCCACGATGTGCCTGCCATGCCTCCTGAAGTCCACATCGAAACATCCTTTGAAAGCTTATGATAAATGCCGACTCCTTCGGCGACCGCAAATAGGAAAGCAGAGACGGCAGCACCAGCTAATACGATGCGCATTGGCGAAAATCCGCCTCTATTCATCGAACCTATACCAAAAACCATAACGGCTCCAACTGCACAGCCAATGAAGCAGGCAATCATAATGCCAAAATAATTCACTGAAGGAAAAAAAGCGAGTGTGACGGCAAGCGCTGCCGTACCGCCTGCTGTCAGTCCGATTAATCCAGGGTCAGCGAGCGGGTTTCTCGTCAGCCCCTGCATGATGGCACCGGATACTGCAAGGGCAGCGCCGACTGAAATGGCCGCGAGCTCACGCGGCAGGCGGATTTCCTGAATCATGGTTGCCTTATCATTGAGTTCTGTGCTCGTCATGGCAAGCCAGACATCTTTCAGAGTCGTGTCTGCGGCACCGAAAATCATAGCCGCAGTAAAAGCAGCTATGAATACGAGAATGCAAGCGGTCATTTTTAGTGGGAACAACATGTTTTTTGTCATCAGTCAATCATTCTCTTCTTTTTGGAATAAAGGAAAAGGAATTCTTACTAGTAAGAATCCCTCATTTTTGCATTAGTTTTCTAAAAAGCTTTTCTTAAAGAATTCAAGCTGGTAGTCAAGTGAGATTGGATCGTTGAAGTAGAATTCTTTTGCGTTTGCTTCGAATACTTGATTGTTTTTAACGGCAGGAATATTTTTATATGTTTCAGTCTCTTGGAAGGAAGTATCTCCGTCTGTGTTTTTGCTGAAAATCATATAGTCGCCCGCATATTCAGGAAGAACCTCAGCAGAGATAGCATAAAATCCGTCTTTCAATGCCATTTCCGTCACTTTTTCAGGCATTTTCAATTTCATTTCCTGATAAAGAATTTCTGTGCCGCGTGCCCAGTTGTCGCCGAAAACATAAAGCTGTTTATCAAAGTTTTCAATAACAGAAACTGTTGCATCTTCGCCGATTTTTGCTTTGATGTCGTCACCGGCTGTTTGAGCGCGTTTTTTGAAGTCGTCAATCCAAGCCTGTGCTTCTTCTTCTTTGTTTAAAAGTTTTCCGATTTCGAGGTGCTGAGTTAAATAATCAACTTTTCCGTAAGTATAAGTAACTGTAGGAGCGATTTCTTTTAACTTATCAATGTTTTTGATGTTTGAAAGGCCAATAATCAAGTCCGGATTAAGTTCAATGATTTTTTCCAGATTATCATCCGTCACTTCTTCTACACCTTCTAATGCTTCATAGCGCGGATTCATTTTTGACCATGAATCAATTCCGACAAGCTTTGTATCTAACGCCATCACATTTCCTGCGAAAGAGGAAAGAACAATAACGCGTTTTGGATCTGCTGGTACTTCAACAGGTCCTGCTTCTGACTCGTAAGTGATGGTGCTTTTTTCTTCTTTTTTCTTTTCTGAGCCTGTATCTTTAGCTGCTTCATTGCCGCAAGCGCTAAGCAAGACTAAGAGCAGCAGCAGGAATGGAATCATTAATTTCTTCATTTTCTTTTTCTCCCTTTATTAAGTTATAAGTCATACACATTGGTTTATTGGTGCGCGGGTCATTTCCGATCACAGCATCAATATGAAAAACTTCTTTCAGCACATCACGGGAAATGACCTCTTCACATGATCCTGCTTTCACGATTTCGCCGTCTTTGAGGGCAATGATGTAGTCTGCAAAGCGGGCTGCCTGATTCAAATCGTGAAGAACCATGACAATGGTGCGTTCCTGCTCAGCATTTAATGTTTGTAGCAGTTCAAGCACTTCAAGCTGGTGAGCCATATCAAGATATGTAGTAGGCTCGTCAAGGAAGATAATGTCTGTTTCCTGCGCGAGGGCCATCGCTATCCATACACGCTGGCGCTGACCGCCAGACAGCGAATCGACAGGACGGTATTTAAAGTCGGCAGTTCCAGTTACTTCAAGAGCCCATTGAATGACCTCATAATCCTTCTTCGTTAATCTGCCGAAGCCCTTTTGGTGAGGAAAACGGCCGTATGAGACAAGCTCGCCCACTGTAAGGCCGGCGGCGCTTTCAGGTGTTTGAGGAAGGATCGCCATTTTCTTAGCCAGTTTTTTTGTTTGTTCTTTGGAAATCGATTTTCCGTCGAGAACAACGTCTCCTGACTGAAGAGAGATAATACGGGTAATCGCTTTCAGCAAAGTGGATTTTCCGCAGCCATTTGGACCGATGATGGTTGTAATCTTTTTATCCGGAATACTCACGCTAAGATCTTTTACTATTAGACGTTCACCATAGCCAATGTTTACTGACTCGGTAAGTAGGCGAACCATTTTTCTCCCTCCATTTGCTGAAAAATTGGTAATATTTACTGATAATGATTATCAATATCGGATAAGAAAAGTCTATAATTCTTTATGACTATTGTCAATAACAGTTTTACTTGTCAATTTTAAGATTACAAGATATATTTAATTGAGAATGATAATCAATAATAATTAATGCTTTATAAATAAAGAGTTTTGCATAGAGGGAGTGTTGAGTGTGGAGGGGTATGAAATTTTTGATGTGACGGTTATTGGGGGCGGTCCTGCCGGGCTTTATTCGGCTTTTTACAGCGGACTGAGAGAAATGAAAACTAAGATTATTGAGTATCAGCCGCAGCTCGGCGGAAAAGTTCATGTATATCCTGAGAAGATGATCTGGGATATAGGGGGACTTACTCCCATATCAGGGGCACAATTAATTAATCAGCTGGTTAAACAGGGATTAACGTTTCATCCGGAAGTTGTGCTGAATGAAAAAGTAGAGTCTATCTCAAAAAATGAAGAAGGCATTTTCGTGATGAAGACTGCATCCGGACGCACCCATTATTCAAAAACGGTCATTGCAGCAGTAGGCGGAGGCATCTTAAACCCTCAGAAACTCGAGATTGAAGGGGCAGAGAGATTTGAAGTCTCAAACTTGAACTATACGATCAAATCTTTAAAGCGATTTAAAGATAAAACGGTCATCATTTCAGGCGGAGGGAATTCGGCTATTGACTGGGCACTTGAGTTAGAGCCTGTTGCTGAAAAGGTGTATGTTGTTTACCGGAAGGATGCACTTAAAGGTCATGAGGCACAAGTGTCCCAGCTGATGAACAGTAAAGCAGCGTGCGTATTTCAGACATCTATTACAAAACTGATGGCCTCTGATGACCATGAAAAAATAGAACGTGTCGAACTGACGAATCAGGAAACAGGAGAAAGATCTTACCTCTCTATTGATGAGGTGATCATCAATCATGGATATGAACGGGATGCTGCTCTGCTTCAAAAAAGTCAGCTGAACATCGCTCTCGCAGAAGAATTCTATATTGCGGGCAATGAATCGAGCGAATCTTCTGTTGAAGGACTATTTGCTGCAGGCGACATCCTCATGCACAGCGGGAAGCTGCACTTAATCGCGGGAGCTTTCCAGGATGCGGCCAATGCGGTAAACAAAGCAAAGCAGTATATACAGCCAGATGCACATAAGTCTGCGATGGTTTCCTCTCATAATGAAGTTTTTAAAGAGCGAAACAGGGAGTTAGTTAAAGAGATGATGAAATAGAGGGATCGATTGAGAGGGCTTTCCGTATAGGGAAGTCCTTTTTTTTAGTAAATAGTTAAACAACATGCTTGAAAATTCAAAATATGGGGTAATTATACAATTGATAGTTCGGATATCACGTATAACCAGCATAACAAAAGTTTTATATGTTCTTTAGTTTTACTAGTTGGAAAGTAGCGCTCATATTCCCAGAAACCTATGAGCATAGACTTATTTCCGACGCTTAATCCAATCCTTCATGTAAAAACCTTCCTTATTCCGATAAAATAAAAGAAAATCATTGATTCGATGCCATCCAATAGGAGGACAGCTGAGTGAACTATAAAAAGAAACTAATCATATCTAGCATGGGTTTATCATTAATGCTCGGAGGGTGTTCTGACATGAATAACGCAGGGACTGAAAAAGAGACTGAAAAACAAACAGCAGCGCAACAAGAAAAGCAAACGGAAGATGTGTATGTAAGTGTCCAAGATTACAAGGGAGAAGGGTATGAGCTTGATAACGGCGAGAAGGCCGACAAAATTGCCGAAGCCAACCGTAAAGAGATTGACCAGGCAGTGAAGGCGTTCTTTCAGGATACATATAAGACAGAAGTGACAGTTCACAATGTTGTAGGAGCTGTAGACGGGGCAACAGTATTTGTGGAGTCCGTTGGGGAGCCGCATTTTTATACGTATGCGATTGTACCGATTGAAGGAGATAAGGTTTTAACGGATAAGGTATGGTCACAGGAGGGGCAGGTTGAAGATGCGATAAAGACTGGTATTTTTGCTATGGTTTTTGATCAGGAATTTTCTGCCCTAGATCAATATGTAGAAGATGTTGTTAAAGAAAATCCTGTTGTCGGCATCACTCAGGAAGCACTGGAAACTGTTCGTGCAGGAGGATATAGCACCCCATATTACTATGTAAACACATTAGATCCCGCTTTTGACAAGCTTTACAACGCATATTTGCAAAATCCGGATAAGTCAAAAGAAGAATGGAAACAAACTTTCACAAAAAATGATTACCCATCAAAAGGCGTCATTATTACTCTATATCTCTATATGAAAGAAGAAGGTGCAAAGCCTGATCAAAAGGTTTTTGAAAAGGTTGTAAATGATCTTGAAGATAGGGATGGATTCCCCCGTGGTTCTTATTCGGTCTATCTTAATGATAATTTAATCGATAAAACGAACGGTATAGGGACGAAGGACAATACGTTAGAGCGTTCGAACCCGGATTATATTGTAAAAGAATAGGTAATGAAAAAGGAGTCTCTACTATGAAAAAACCTGGTATATCGACTGTTAAAGTTAATGAAGTTAACGGTGTTGATTCCACAATAAGTGATAAAGATTTAGTAGAACTAGCGGGTTACCATGCATATAGAAGCTTTGATGTAGATGAGACGATCACTGTAAACGGAAGAAACTATACAGTAGTTAACACTAAATATAATCAAAAAAGCGGTTTGGACGCTTTAACAGTTCAAAACTATGAAACTGGAGAATATACCGTCGTCTACGTCGGCACAAACCCGAGTCAAAAACAAGATCTCCTGACAGATTTCCAGCTGATGAGCGATCTGACTCCCGCACAAATCGCAGATGCGAGAGCATACTTTAATGAGATGGATAAAAAGTATCAGAGAGCAGGCGGAATCAAGTCGATGTCAGGGAACTCCCTCGGCGGAGCTCTTGTGGGGTCAGTCGCCATTGAACACCCTGATGTAAAAGCAGTGACTCTGAACCCTGCCCTTCTTCCTGCAGGCATGATGGAACCTGACATGGAATACAGCCATATTACAAATTACTTCAGCAGCTATGACCCTTTAACAAAAGGGCTCTCTGGTCTTGACCTTCATTCACGAATTCCCGGCCATCAGTATGAAATTTTCAATGGAATCCCAGTACCTGCGTTTGAACATTTAGGGACAAATCACACAGGGTACTTGCGAAAAGATGACGGGTCTCAATCTTATAAAATTGGGATGCCAGGGCAGCCAGGAGCGGGAGAGATCTTTATAGATGCCGATGCACATATCGTGACGAGCCTCTGGACCGGAAGTCCTCTCTACGGAGGAAATACAGATTACATTGAAATCAATAAAGAAAATCTCATGTTGCTTGCGGAAAGGATCGATAGTCAGGTGAAGGCAAGGGTTGCAACAGCAAATGATTATCTCGCAAATTCTGCAGAAATTATTGATGATGAGGGGATCAGGCTGTATCAGCGGATTTCTATGCTGCAGCAGATTTTTGAGGATTCATTTGAAAATTCGATTGGTGATCCTATTTTTATTGGGATTACATCTGCAGGCAGCCGTTTAAAAGGAGAAATAGATGATCTGATTTCTTTGCTGGAGCGAGCGGAAGGTTCTTGCAGATCTCTTAACTCTGTTTTAAATTCCCCGCCGGCGGAACTTATGGAGCACGTGTTTAATGTGGATGTGAGTGTAGAAGGATTATTCGGAAAAGCCAGGAATCAGCTTTGTGAGATGAGGGATGAAGTAGACGGACTCTCTCGAATGCTCGGGAACGTGATTTCTGACCTGATTCCGGATCTATTTAAAGGCGGAACGGACCTTTGGTATGATGCGGTAGTAGGAGAGCTTAGAGCTCATTTTGACATAATAAATGGAAACAAAGACAAACTGGTTGAACATATTGAACAATTTAAAACTCAAGTAAATGGCACAGCTGATTCATTTGAGAGCAGAGATCATTCAATTGGTGAAAGCATAAGAGCAGGTACTGAGGCAGCAGATGAAGCAGGTCCTGTCCCAAAAACAACCTCCTTTGTTTTAGAGGAATCTCCTTATTTGAAAGTGGGCATGCGCATCAAAGAGGTACAGCTTGATTTGGCGTTCACAGCGTTTACGGGTTTTGCTTATAGTAAGGTTTTCCCGTTCATCGTTGCTTTAAAAACGCTAACGGAGCTGATTGAGCTCACTCTTGAAGGTATTTCTTCAGCAATAAAAGGAGCAGCATACCTTGGAGTGAACCATACACTGCCTGGAAAACTAATCGGCATGTTTACGGATTTTGATGACAAAATTACGGCATATGTGCATAACACGCTTAAACCCTTGGATGAGATGGCTGCTACTGTTGAAGGGATCAGAGATGGGGCGGAAAGGCTGATGATTCAATTTCCAACCCTTGTTTCAAACTTCCGGCCGTACCTCGATCAAGCCATTTTCAATGCAACGAGTTATGCAAATGTCCAATTATACAATCTTGCGGCTTTTGCCATTCTAAGAGAAATGGAAATGACATTTTCAGATGTGGTTACGCAGCTCGGACAAAACAAAGCAAATGCCATCGAGGCTCTGTGCGACGTTTCTCAAAAGGTGACGTCCAATATGGGGATTCTGGGAGAGCAGGTCGACCGCGGGACTATGAACTAAAAGCGTAGACATGAAAGCCGCTTCAATCCAGTGAAGCGGTTTTTTTTCAAGAGATAAGAAAGTATAAAATTTTGCACATTGGTGTCTAGCTCCACCTCCTAACTCCTCGGTCAGAACGGATCCGCCAGCAAAGGCAAAAAGCGCCTTTACTGTCGGATCCTTATCTGCCTGTCGGAGCTGAACAGTCGGCTCCGCTTTTCGGGTTTGTTAAGAAAAGATTAAATATGTAAAAACAAACAGGAATTTGTCGCTTCGTTCAGAACTCTATTATAGTTAAGCAACTTATCGATAACTAGTTCTAGGAGGAATAGAATGGCTCAAAATGAAATGATGCATCCTAAACTCGGTAAAGTGATTGAAAATATAGAACGCGTCATGGTCGGAAAACGGGATGTTGCCGTGCTCAGTCTTGTTGCCATATTGGCTGAGGGCCACGTTTTGCTTGAAGATGTCCCTGGCGTCGGTAAAACCATGATGGTCAGATCTCTTGCCAAATCAGTGGGAGCAGATTTTAAACGAATCCAGTTCACTCCTGATTTATTGCCGTCTGATGTAACAGGAGTTTCTATTTATAATCCGAAAACACTTGAATTTGAATACCGCCCGGGTCCAATTATGGGAAATATCGTCCTTGCGGATGAAATTAACCGTACGTCGCCTAAAACCCAATCGGCGCTTTTAGAAGGAATGGAAGAAGCAAATGTGACGGTTGATGGTGTAACGAAATCACTCGGGCGTCCGTTCTTTGTTATGGCTACGCAGAATCCGATCGAATACGAAGGCACTTATCCGCTGCCGGAAGCCCAGCTTGACCGTTTTCTTTTCAAAATCAGAATGGGCTATCCAACTCCTGGAGAAGAACTTGAAATTTTGAACCTCGCAGAAAAAGAAAGACCCATCCATCATATCCAATCAGTCATTACTAAAGAAGAATTAGTCGAGCTTCAAAAAGAAATCCAGTCAGTCTATGTAGATGAGACAGTGAAACGATATATAGTCGAGCTGGTCACTAAGACGCGCAAGCATCCTTCCGTCTACTTAGGAGCAAGTCCCCGCGGATCCATCGCACTTATGAAATCCGCTCAAGCCTATGCCTTCCTGTATGGCCGTGACTATGTTATTCCGGACGACATCCAATATCTTGCCCCAAATACGCTTCCTCACCGGATGATTTTAAAATCAGAAGCGAAATATGAAGGGAAGTCTGCTGAACATCTGCTCTCTGAAATCATTTCAAGAACTTCTGTGCCGGTGCAAAGGTCGATGAGCCGTTAATGAAATCCTTTTTTCTTAAAATCCGCTATGTCTGGAAGCTCGTGAGCCTTTTGTTCTTTACGGCAGTCACATATGCATATGCCATGTTTCAGGGGGGATTTGTGAGCTGGTTTTTATTCTACAGCTTTCTGCCGATCTCCATTTATTCACTGTTGATTGCTATTTACCCAATCAGAACGTTTCAAGTAACACGCTCCATTAATCAGGAGCAATTTTCAGTAGGGGAACAGTTAGTCGGGACAATCACGATAAAAAGGAACGTGCCTTTTCCATTGTTCTATTTAATAGTAGAAGACATTCTGCCTGAGAAGCTGTCAGAGCAGAAATTAATGAAAGAACCGAAGAGGCTTTTGTTTCCATGGTTAAAAAAAACGATCACCATGCAATATGAATTGAAGCGAATGCCAAGGGGCGAGCACCGCTTTACAGAAGTGCGGGTCCGAACGGGAGATTTGTTTGGCCTTATCGATAAAGAGATGACATTTGAAGCGGAAAATTACTTCCTCGTTTATCCTCATTCAGTAGACTTGACTTACCGTCAACATGAGAAGCAGTTTGAGCAGGGAGCAACCAATTCTAAAGCGAAATTCTGGCAGGATACCACAATGGCAATCGGGATAAGGGAGTATCAGCCTGGTGACCGTTTTTCGTGGATTGATTGGAAGGCAACTGCAAGAAGAGACCGTATCATGACGAAAGAGTTTGAACAAATGCAAAGTCATGATGTCGTGGTGATGATGGATCGGGTAAACTCTGAGGCTTTTGAAGAACTCGTCACGTTTTCGGCCTCGCTTGCAAGAGCGATTATAAAAAGCGGGGCAAAAATGGGCTTTGTTTCCGTCGGACGGGAAAAAACGGTGTATAACTTGCAAGAAACGGAACAGCACTTGCAGCAGATTAACTATCACCTGGCAAAAGTCGATTGTGACAGCAGCCGGTCGTTTGCAGATGTAACGGAAAGCGAACTGCCGGCTTGGCAATCAAAAAATGTGACGCCATTGCTTGTAACGGCAAGCTTATCACTCGATTTAGTCAGAAAGCTTGAACTGATCGGAAGCCGGAATCACTCAACGTTTGTGTTCCTGATAAAAAAAGAAGGAGACCGGATTTCAAGCGAAGAAAAAGTGATGATGGAACGGCTGATGAAACGGAGAATTATGATTAAAGCAGTAAGTGCAGGCAGATTTGAAGAAGCATTCAAAGAGGTGAGTACGCTGTGAGTGAAAACTTTGAAAAACAGACATCCGCCTATATCTACTATGGATTTGCGTTCCTGCTGCTGTGGGAATGGCTGAGGCCGCTTCAGGATTTCACGGAAACAGGGAATACCGCAGTGTTTGTCCTTTTTATTGGCCTCAGCTTTTTATTCATATCCATTAAGGCTCGCTGGTATATAGGGGCTTTAGTGAAAATCCTATACATTCTGTTTGTCCAGCATCTTTTGTTTTTTGAGGGATCTTTTTTCAGTCCTGCATGGCTGGGATTATTTTTGGGAGATATTAGTAATAATGCGGCCGTTATGATGGAAGCAAGATGGATGGAGATTTCCTCTCCATTCCGAACGCTGCTGTTCTTTGTCCTTTTATGGCTGTTAGTGTATCTGATTAATTACTGGATCATCTTTCAAAAACGCATCATGTTCTTTTTTATCATTACGATTGTCTATGTGACTGTGCTTGATACATTTACGGAGTATGATGCAAGCTTTGCCATTGTAAGAATTGTCGTCATTGGCTTTGTGCTGATCGGGCTGCTTTATCTGGAAAGAATCAAGGTTCTTGAAAGGATTAAGAGAGAGCGTTATATGACGTTGAAATGGGTGCTGCCGCTTTCCGCTTTAATCGGCTGTGCTGTTCTTGTCGGTTTTCTCGCACCAAAGGCTGAACCGCAATGGCCGGATCCTGTTCCATATTTGACGGCATATGGGAGTCAGGAGGAAGGACCGAATGGCACGGTTAACAAAATTGGCTATGGCCCGAATGATGAACAGCTTGGCGGAGCTTTTGTCGCAGATGATACCCCTGTTTTTACTGCAGTTGCTGAAGACCGTCATTACTGGAGAGTGGAAACAAAGGATGTCTACACGGGAAAAGGCTGGGATGTATCAGATCCTGATGCGGATTCTGTTCAGATGGATCCTGAAAATATCACCATTTTATCGACGGAAGAAGGAGTAGACACAGTTCCGCTAACAGCAAGTGTAGAGATTGATAATCGATACCGATATGACCATGTCATATATCCTGCTGGAATTGAGTCCGTCACTCTTCCCATGGATTCAATTTTAGACGTAAATCCTCTTACCGGGCTCATGACTCCGCGCCTGGCAGAGAACAGAGGAAACTTTTCGCCAGGATCCTACACGGCAGCCTATGAGTTTCCGGACTTTAAAATTGATGAGCTCCGTAATGTTACATCAAATAATGGTGTACCAGAGGATGTTCGTGCCCGTTATACTCAGCTGCCTGAAGAGCTTCCTAAGCGGGTCCGCGATTTGGCATTGGAATTAACATCCGATAACGAAAATTACTATGATAAAGCAAAATCCATTGAAACCTACCTCGGAGGGTCGCAGTTTACTTATGAAACAACTGACGTCGCTGTACCGAGGGGGGAAGAGGATTACGTGGATCAATTCCTTTTTGAAACTTTCAAAGGATATTGTGATAACTTTTCAACCTCGATGATTGTTTTGCTTCGGGCTGCAGATATTCCTGCCCGGTGGGTAAAAGGGTATTCTGATGGAGCGTTTGTACAAAACCTTGGCGGGAATCAAAAAGAGTACAAGATTACCAACAATAATGCCCATTCCTGGGTAGAGGTTTACTTCAGCGGGATCGGCTGGGTGCCGTTTGAACCGACCAAAAGCTTTTCAAATCCATATGATTTTACGTTTAACTTAGATTCTCAGGAGAATGCAGAAAAGGAAACACCGGAACAATCCCAGCCTGAGAGAGAGCCTGTCCCTGAGGAGAACAATACGCCGCAATCAAGCAGCTCAAACAGCAGTTCATGGCCATTTTCCATCCAAATCGGGAGTACGGCCTTCTATCTGATCCTGATAGCGGCTGCGCTGATTCTCTTTATTTTATATAAAACGAGATTAAAATGGATGCCCTATGTGATTTTATACACCTATAAGCACCGTAAAGACGATAGAGTGTATGGTGATGCATATGTCGCACTGTTAAAGCAGCTGGAGCGTTATGGATTGAAGCGCCAAGAAGGGCAAACACTTCGGGATTATGCAAGGTATGTTGACTCCTTTTTTGACGTAAGGGATATGACCAGATTGACAGCCAGTTATGAGAAATCTCTCTACCGCGGTGATAATTCAAAAGAAGAATGGATAAAATCAAAGAAATTGTGGGAAAATTTAATTAAAAAGATATCATCTTGACCGAATGACGGGACATTGTTAGAATAGGGAAAATTAATAGTACTTATCCTTCATATATCCTCGATAATATGGTTCGAGAGTCTCTACCGGATTGCCGCAAATAATCTGACTATGAAGGCAGAATAGACGAGTGTAAAAGCTAGAATTCTGCCTTCTTTTCTTTTTGGATTGAAGGCATAGTTCTAGCTTTTTTTAATAATTAAGCACAAGATGCATCAGTGTCTGACGCCTGACCCCTCTTTATTCATTAAGGGGATATCTTTCGAATGAGGTGACCACCCGTGATAAACATGCAAGATGAAATGGTTTTAGTGTTGGATTTTGGAAGTCAATATAATCAATTAATTACCCGCAGGATTCGTGAACTTGGTGTATACAGTGAGCTTCATCCGCATACACTTACGGCTGAAGAAATCACGAAGATGAATCCTAAAGGAATCATTTTATCTGGAGGACCAAACAGTGTGTACGGCGAACAGGCTTTCCGCTGTGACGAAAGAATTTTCGATCTTGGCATTCCAGTATTCGGCATTTGCTACGGCATGCAATTGATGACACATTATTTGGGCGGAAAAGTAGAAGCTGCCAATCATCGTGAATACGGAAAAGCGACTTTAAACGTTCAAACAGAAACAGCATTGTTTGCTGATCTGCCAAAACAGCAGATCGTGTGGATGAGCCATGGTGATTTAGTGGCTGATATTCCAAACGATTTTATCGTAGATGCGACAAGCCCTGCATGTCCGTTTGCAGCGATCAGCAATGAAGAGCGCCGTCTTTATGGGGTACAGTTCCATCCAGAAGTACGCCATTCAGAGTTCGGGACTGACATGCTGAAAAACTTTGTATTTGGAGTTTGCGGCTGTTCAGAAGAATGGTCAATGGAAAACTTCATTGAAATGGAGCTTCAGAAAATCCGTGAGCAGGTCGGTGACAAGCAAGTTCTTTGTGCATTAAGCGGAGGAGTCGATTCTTCTGTAGTAGCAGTGCTTATTCATAAAGCAATCGGAGATCAGCTGACATGTATCTTTGTTGACCACGGTCTTCTTCGTAAAGATGAAGCAGAGGGTGTTATGAAAACATTCAGTGAAGGCTTCAATATGAATGTCATTAAAGTTGATGCAAAAGAGCGTTTTATGGAAAAACTGCGCGGAGTCTCTGATCCTGAGCAAAAACGCAAAATCATCGGCAATGAATTCATCTACGTATTTGATGATGAAGCAACAAAACTTCAAGGCATTGAATTCCTGGCTCAAGGAACTCTTTATACAGATATTATCGAGAGCGGCACGGCTACAGCTCAAACGATTAAATCTCATCACAATGTAGGCGGACTTCCAGAGGACATGCAGTTTAAACTGATCGAGCCATTGAATACCCTCTTTAAAGATGAAGTGCGTGCACTTGGATCTGAGCTTGGGATTCCTGATGAAATCGTGTGGCGCCAGCCTTTCCCTGGACCGGGACTTGGAATTCGCGTATTAGGAGCCATCTCCGAAGAAAAGCTTGAGATTGTTCGCGAATCTGATGCGATCTTACGCGATGAAATTGCTAAGGCAGGACTTGAAAGAGATATCTGGCAATACTTTACGGTTCTTCCTGATATCCGCAGTGTAGGTGTTATGGGTGATGCAAGAACATATGATTATACAATCGGCATCCGTGCGGTTACTTCAATTGACGGGATGACGTCTGACTGGGCGCGCATTCCATGGGAAGTGCTTGAGATCATCTCGACCCGCATCGTGAATGAAGTAAAACATATTAACCGTGTAGTTTACGACATCACGAGCAAGCCGCCAGCAACAATTGAGTGGGAATAGACGAACGAAAACGAACATTTTTAATTAAATGTTCGTTTTTTTTATTGACGACTTTATACCTATGCTGTTAAGATGAAGGTACACAAAAATTGTCTAAATACGTCGTATAAAGTTGGGGATATGGCCCAAAAGTTTCTACCAAGCTACCGTAAAGAGCTTGACTACGAGGTATTATATAAGATTGGGAATCCGTGATCTATTTCACGAACCCGTCCTATCTAATATCATTGTCGTCAAGCGCTCCCGTTAGCAGGGAGCGCTTTTTGCACTTATTTTATCTTTCTGCGGGCCACCTGCTTATAACGGCGTTTAAGATATTGGGAGGATTTTAGATGAAGAAGTATTTTCAATTTGAGGAGCTGGGCACCAATTACCGCCGCGAGTTTATTGGAGGGTTAACAACCTTCCTGTCCATGGCTTATATCTTATTTGTCAATCCGCTGACACTATCTCTTGCGTCTGTGCCTGATTTCCCTAATGAACTTAGAATGGATCAGGGTGCGGTGTTCACAGCAACAGCACTTGCTGCTGCAATTGGTTCCCTGCTGATGGGGCTGATAGCCAGATATCCGATTGCGCTTGCTCCGGGTATGGGATTAAATGCTTTCTTCGCTTTTACAGTTGTTCTTACGATGGGTATTCCCTGGCAGACGGCTTTATCAGGGGTTTTAGTATCAGGAGTATTCTTTATTGCTTTAACACTATCGGGAATTCGTGAAAAGATTATCAACTCCATTCCGGAAGAATTGAAACACGCGGTTGGAGCGGGTATCGGATTATTCATTACATTCGTAGGTTTTCAGAATGCAGGCATTATTACAAACAATGACGCTGTACTAGTAGGGCTTGGGGATTTAAAAGACGGAAATGCATTGCTTGCTATTTTCGGAGTTTTCATCACTGTCATCTTTATGGTTAAACGCATCAATGGCGGAATCTTCTATGGAATGATCATTACAGCTATTGTCGGGATGATTGTTCAATTGATTGATGTTCCTACTAAAATAGTAGGGGCGGTTCCAAGTTTAGAGCCGACATTCGGCGCAGCCTTTCAAAATCTGGATCAGCTGTTCACGATTCAAATGCTGGTTGTTATCTTGACATTCTTATTTGCAGACTTCTTTGATACAGCGGGTACGCTTGTTGCTGTAGCTAATCAAGCTGGACTAATTAAAGAAAACAAATTGCCTCGAGCTGGTAAAGCGTTATTTGCGGATTCAGCAGCAACTGTTATCGGTTCTATCTTAGGTACATCAACTACCACTTCTTACATTGAATCTTCTGCAGGTGTAGCTGCAGGTGCGAGAACAGGATTTGCATCTGTTGTAACGGCCGGGCTGTTCTTGCTTGCGTTATTTTTCTCACCGCTGCTTGGTGTCATCACTGCACCTGTTACAGCACCTGCTTTAATAATAGTAGGAATATTGATGGTTTCATCCCTTGGAAAAATAGACTGGAACCGCTTTGAGATTGCTGTTCCTGCTTTTCTTACTATTATTGCAATGCCATTAACATATAGTATTGCCACAGGGATTGCGGTAGGATTTATCTTCTATCCAATTACAATGATCGTTAAAGGTAAAGCCAAAGATATTCATCCAATTATGTACGGAATGTTTATTATCTTTATCTTATATTTCGTCTTTTTGGCAGGGTGATAATAGACAGGAAAAAAAGAGATGCTTCGGCATCTCTTTTTTTGTTGACATTAGTTTAATAGATTGGTATTCTATCTCTTGTGCCTTTTAAGAGCACCTTTCAGATAAATAAATTACCTTTAAAAAAACGTTGACTCTCTAAAGTTATCGTGGTATATTAATATCTGTTGTCGCAAACAAGCGATAAAATGAATTGAAAAAAAGTTGTTGACTTTACTAGTCAGATAGATTATAATTAGAAAGTTTCACTTGAAGCAAATGATCTTTGAAAACTAAACAAAACCAAAAGCGTACCAAACGTTTTAAATTTTTGAAGTCAGCAACAAATTGAGTCACAAATTTTCTTCGGAGAGTTTGATCCTGGCTCAGGACGAACGCTGGCGGCGTGCCTAATACATGCAAGTCG
>NZ_WKKF01000017.1 GCF_009674765.1 Metabacillus idriensis
CGACTTGCATGTATTAGGCACGCCGCCAGCGTTCGTCCTGAGCCAGGATCAAACTCTCCGAAGAAAATTTGTGACTCAATTTGTTGCTGACTTCAAAAATTTAAAACGTTTGGTACGCTTTTGGTTTTGTTTAGTTTTCAAAGATCATTTGCGCCATCAGTGGTGACGGCTTATATAATTTAACATGGTCTTTATCGCCGTGTCAACAACCTTTTGAAATATTTTTTCATTCTTTCAAATTCAAATTGTTTCTTAGCGACGAAGAATAATATACCATCTATTCCACCCATGGTCAATAGAAATTATTTAATATATTTATTAAAATGCTGATCGAATTTCCCGCTGATAATTTTATACAAATTGCTAAGGAGTTCTCTTTTTTCTAAAAGAGACCTTTTTTGAACGAACGTCAAATTTTCATCGATCAGTATGTTGCTGATAATGGATAATTCCTGCTCAACCAGCAGCTCCATTTCCTGTGCTTCTTTATCATTAAAAATGAATCCTTTTGACATATGATCCTCCTCTAAGATGCCTAAGTTTTATCATTATTGCACAAGCAGTATTTTTCTAATCATATTATTAACAGCTTGGCATACATATGAGACAAGAACATTGGAACGGGGTTGATGAGGATGAATAATTTTTACGTTTTACATGTTAAAAAGATCAAGCAACTTATTATTATTGTTATAGCTGCGCTTTTTACAGCCGGGATATTATATATAGAAAACGTCATGCAATTCCCTGTTTTTTCAACTGCAGATGGCCCTAAAGCCGTTTTCAGAGGTGAGGAAAAGGAGAATAAGGTTTCATTAACTTTTGATATCAGCTGGGGAGATGAGAAAGCAAAACCCATTCTTGAAACATTGAAGCAAAACGGCATTACAAACGCAACCTTTTTCCTCTCTGCGGCATGGGCTGAACGTCATCCGGAAATCGTGAAGCAAATTGTAAAGGATGGACACCAGGTTGGAAGCATGGGCTATGCTTATAAAAATTATACTTCTTTGGAGGCTGAGGACGTTCGCCGTGACATTCTAATGGCACAGGATGTGTTTAATGAACTTGGGCTGAAGGATATTAAACTCCTCAGACCTCCAACAGGCAATTTCAATCAAGAAATTCTTACTATAGCTGAAAGATATGGTTATACGGTTGTCCACTACAGTGTTGACTCTGATGATTGGATGAATCCAGGAGTAAATGAAATTGTTAAAAACGTCATTGACAGTGTCCAGGGCGGAGACATTATCCTGCTTCATGCTTCTGATTCCGCTAAGCAAACACAAAAAGCACTTCCCCAGATTGTTGATGGTCTGAAGCAAAAAGGATTACAGAATGTATCGGTTGCTGAATTAATCGCTAATGGGAATGCGAAAACAACTGAAGTGAAATAAAGATCATAAAAAAGCTAAGCTCACATGGGCTTAGCTTTTTTGGCTTGAGAGTATTTCGTTAATAATAATAGCTGATACGCATTGCAGATGAGAAGCGGAATGAGCATGAGATACAGCCAGTCTCCCTCATTTACACGGAGAGCAGGGACCCATTCGACAGAAGTAACGACAATCATAAAGAACAAAGCAGGGATGAAAGCCATTTTATTTGTTTGCTGCATTTTGATGTAAGCTACAGCCAGACCAAAAATAACAATGAATAATGCAAGAAGGATATAAGACAGAATCGATTCGCCTTCCGCTGCGAACAGCTGATAGCGGAAATAAATCAAATCAAACACCACGAACAAAATCAGCACGATTTGAATGGCATTCCATAAAGCAGCTGTTTTGAATATGCCCAGACCAAAGCGATGGATCGTTAAGTACGCAAAAAAGCCCATTTGGCTAATAATACTGAAAATAAAACCAACACCAATCAGCCAAAATAAAATGGAGAGGATTTCAACAAGATCAAAAGAGGTAAAAAATTTCTGATACTCTCCCCATTTTAATGCAAAGCCGACGATGCTTGTACTGATGCCTCCGACAAGCAGAGTCGTCAAAAACAAACGGACCCAATTTCTACTGTTCAATGCAGTTTCCCCCAATATGTAATCTACTCATGAAATTTTACCAATGTCCTTCTGAAAAAGCTATTTTAATTCCCAGTATAAAAACCTTTAGATAATTCATATTAAAAATAAGCAACTTGATTATGAAAGGAGCTTTGCATACATGAATAAGCGAGGGTTGCTCTCATTATTATCGCTAATAGCCATTTGTTTCTTCCTTGCAAGCTGTTCACCAAAGGATCAGCCTGCAGGACAACTTGATTATGAAGAAACAAAAAAGATGGTTGTTGATATACTAAAGACCGATGATGGAAAAAAAGCAATACAGGAAATTTTGAAAAATGATGACATGAAGCAAAATTTGATCATGGACCAAAAGGTTGTTTCAGATACCATTTCTAAAACACTGACATCTGAAAAAGGTGCGGAATTCTGGAAAAAAACCTTTGAAGATCCAAAATTCAGTGAAAGCTTCGCCAAAAGCCTGCAGACGGAGCATGAAAAAGTCATTAAAGGATTGATGAAAGACCCTGAGTATCAAGAAATGCTTATTGGCGTTCTTGAGAATCCTGAAATGGAAAAACAAACGGTAAAAGTGCTTCAAAGCCAAGAATTCCGCAAGCATTTACAGCAAGTCATCACAGAAACGATTAATAGCCCGCTTTTCAAAACAAAGATGGAAGAAACCCTCCTGAAAGCTGCTAAAGAAATGAATCAGCAAGGCGGCAGCGGAGGAAGCTCAGGAGGCGGTGAAAGCGGCGGCCAGCAATCAGAGCAAGGCGGACAAAGTGAAACTGGATCGGGCGGGTAATAATCCGCATCCATTAAATAATAAAGAAAAGCGCCAATCACTTGGCGCTTTTCTTTATACACTTACAGGCACAAGTTCTGTAACCTTCTTGGCAATCCCTAAGTAAATCTCACCTGTAGGGTGATCTTTCGCGTAAACAGATGGAGCAAAGTCTTCTTCGTTCCAGTCCGGCTGCTGCAGCGGAATATTTCCAAGGACAGGCACTTCAAGTTCACGTGCAAGCTTTTCCCCTCCGCCTTTGCCAAATACATATTCTTTTTCTCCAGTGAGCTTGCTTTCAAAGTAAGACATGTTTTCGACTACTCCGATTACTTCATGCTCTGTTCTAAGAGCCATAGCACCTGCTCTTGCCGCTACAAATGCAGCTGTTGGATGAGGAGTCGTCACGATGATTTCCTTACAAGACGGCAGCATGGCATGGACATCGAGCGCAACGTCGCCAGTACCAGGAGGCAGATCAAGCAGCAGGTAATCCAGGTCTCCCCATTCTACTTCCTGAAAGAAGTTGTTGAGCATTTTACCAAGCATAGGTCCTCTCCAGATGACCGGAGCATTATCTTCAACAAAAAATCCCATAGATATAACTTGTACTCCGAACCGCTCAACAGGGATGATTCTTTCTCCCCTTACAACCGGTCTTTTTGTGATCCCCATCATATCAGGAACACTGAACCCATAAATATCCGCATCAATTAAGCCGACCTTCTTGCCTAAGCGAGCGAGTGCAACTGCTAAATTTACTGATACGGTAGACTTTCCGACTCCGCCTTTTCCGCTTGCAATCGCGATAAACGTCGGCTGCTTTCCGTTTGAGAGCAATGAAGGATCTTCAGGCTTTGCAGTTTGATATTTCGCGATGACCTCTTGAGGAAGCTCAGTGAAACGGAGACCCACTGTTGCAGCCCCTGTTTCTTTCAGTTTAGCAACGATTTCCTGCTGCAGCTGCATTTGTTCAGATGTACCTGTTTTGGCAATCGCCACTTTCATGCTAATATGATTTTTCTCTTCTTTTATGGAAACTTCTTCAATTGCATTTAACTCTTTTAATGTTCTATGTAAAAAAGGTTCTTCTAAATTCCCGACAATTTTACGAGCTGTTTCCTCATTCAGCATGATAACCACCCTTTGTTGTATTCGTTTACATCAGTATAACATATATAGACAAAAAAGAGGTATTGCACATTCCGACCAGAGAATGCAGCAGAAAACAAAAAAATCCTTCACTCAGGAGGATTTTTTTCATGTGTCATATATCTTAAGATGCCATTATAAATGGAAGCAGCCACTTTGTCCTGGTATTCTTCCGTTCCAAGAAGCCTGGCCTCTTCTGGGTTAGATAAGAAACCTACTTCTACTAATGCACCCGGTTTATCAATGTGCTTCATTAAGTAGATTGTGTTCATTTGCTTTGCTTTTCTGTCTGTATTCTCTAAATTTCTTCTTAGTTCATCTTGAATGAATTTTGCCACCTTTTCATTCTCTTTCATTTTGGAATGATAAAAAGTCTGGGCTCCGCTCCATTCATTAGAGGGAATGGCATTCAAGTGAATACTCAAATACAAGTCTGCTTCGGAATCGTTAATCATGTGGAGTCTTTTTCTCAAATCCTGCCCTTTTCTCTTTGAATATCCTTTTGTATCCTTTTCAGCAAGATCTGTATCTGTTTCACGGGTGAGAAGGACTAATGCTCCCTGTTCTTGAAGGTAGTCTCTAATCTGCTTCGATATGGAAAGTGCGATATCTTTCTCAAGATGTTTTTTTCCTACCGCCCCTCCGTCTGGTCCTCCGTGGCCCGGGTCTATGTAAATCACTTTCCCCGTCAAAGGCAGATTCCACGATTTCCAGGAACTGTCGTTATTGAATTGAAACTGAAATAATAGGAGTAATAAAATAAAGCCTGCACCGAAGCCAAACCATCTTAGCTTTCTTCTCATTTTTTCCCCTCCTGCTCGTCCTTTAACAATATATGGGGGACTTGCAGGGAATATGTTAAGAAATAGAATGGATTATGCTAAAAAAAGTTTAATGAAGCCGAAGCTTGTACCGTTTTTCACCTATCTCAAATCCCTCAGACCACCATGAGTGAATTAAAAATTCACAAGCATAGTAAATGGATTCATTTGTAAAATCACTTTCGCTTTGATTACCCCATATCAGCATATATTCATACAATTCATCGATAAGCAGCTTTTCTTCTCTTCTGCTCCTATTATTGACAGTTTGGATAGATTCTCCAAAAAAGCCAAACCTGCTGTAGCTGGCACCAAGCAAATAAGCTTCAATCGATAAGTCAATGCAGCCATCCTCAATTGCTGAATAATCGAATGTACCAGAATGCATGAAAACGCCAAAGCTTTCATAGGCTTTTGCTTTTAGCTGGGTTAACGTGAGATCCTTAAGGATGCTTCGTTCGTATTTGATTTGTTTATCTCTTCTTTTATCTGCAAGTGATGTTATAATTTCCATTTATTCATCGCCCCCTTTCTCTATTGTTTTACTGCTGTTTTTTTATCATTCGTGATTGTTTTACCAATTAAAGGAGGATCCGGAGGCTTTGGATTGCGATCAATGAAAACACACACATAAATATTGTGATTTTAATAAAAGTAACAGAACAGAGGTGCACGAATAGGTTTCCCATTAAAATTTCATGTCCAAATAACGAAAAGACAAAAGGGTGCCCAATTATGTACATGTTCTTCATGATTAAATGTTCTTTTTAAACCTTATCACTATACATTGATGGTTATCCCTAGGTATAGCGTATCTTTCCGCCGTTCACATGCAGAAACTGGCCGGTCACGCAGGCCGACTCATTAGATGTTAGATAAACGTATGCAGGAACTAGTTCGAAAGCTTGTTCAGCTCTCCGCATTTGAATGTCTGTCCTGAAGGTGGGTTGATGTTCCGCGGGATATGTACAAATAGTAAATATCCTAATCCAGAAGTGGTCCCGTGACTTCAATGTTTAAACCGGATGCAATAATGGGGTCATAAGCTTTCATACACACACATACCTTTTAATGGCAAGGATTTTTGGAGAGGAGGGAAATGATTTGTATAGCCAAAATCCAAATCACTTTACACCAGTTAAAACATATAAACCCTTTCATAGCCGTTTTGATCCCTGTCCGCCAATCGGAAGTAAATATTATTGGACCCCACCTAACTTATACATGAATTTTCAGCCGCCTAACCTGGAACAATTTCCGCCTTATGAAGCATTGAAAAAAGGAACGCTTTGGAAAGCTTTATACGATCCTTATGAAAATCCATATAAAGAGAGGAAGTCTTGATTTGGTAAAGCAAATTGATGATGAATACTATCAATTGATGCATCAGATTCAGGCTGCAGATTTCGTTCTAGTCGAATTAACTCTTTACCTTGACACGCATCCTGATGATGAGAACGCATTACAGCAATTCAACCAGTTTTCCGATTACTCAAGACAAGTGAAACAGGTTTTTGAAGCGAAATACGGTCCTTTGTTTCAATTTGGAGTCAGCAATAATCCCGGCCCCCGCTGGGATTGGGGAAGCGCCCCCTGGCCATGGCAGGTTTAAGGAGGAGAGCATATGTGGGTCTATGAAAAGAAGTTGCAATATCCTGTAAAAGTTAGTAAATGCAACCCAACCCTTGCAAAGTATTTGATTGAACAATACGGGGGTGCGGATGGAGAACTTGCGGCAGCCCTCCGATACTTAAACCAGCGGTACTCCATTCCGGATAAGGTTGTTGGGCTTTTAACTGATATTGGTACTGAAGAATTTGCCCATCTTGAAATGATTGCGACAATGGTTGTTAAGCTTACCAAAGATGCTACGCCCGAGCAGCTAAGAGATGCCGGGATTGGCGAACATTATGCGAATCATGACAGTGCAGTTTTTTACCATAACGCAGCTGGTGTACCATGGACTGCTGCATATATTCAGGCAAAAGGGGATCCGATTGCCGATTTATATGAAGATATAGCAGCCGAGGAAAAAGCGCGTGCTACCTATCAATGGCTGATCAATATGTCCGACGATCCAGACATTAATGATTCGCTTAGCTTTTTAAGAGAACGTGAAATCGTCCACTCTATGAGATTCCGTGAAGCGGTAGAAATATTAAAAGAAGATCGAGATCAGAAAAAAGTTTTTTAGGTCTAAAAAAACAGCAGGAATTTCCCCCTGCTGTTTTTCAAACTCATCTAAACCCAGTCTGCATGCTTTTGTCAATGTACCTCATGCACACCGCCCGGCGTCAGAGACATGTTCATGCCCGGTATAGTACTAGAATACAGAAGAATAAACTCCTTTTTCATCTAACGGTAAAGATAGGATGAATATTTACGAATTCAAGTTTTTAAATGCGCTTTAAGTATGGATATTATCTCAAAGAACCCGTTGGAGCATGTAAATACCAAGACAGCAAAAAGAGTTAATTAGCAAGGAAAATGAGGCATATGAGAGGAATTATTAGAAAAAGGATGAGATAAAAACAATTTCTAGCAATAACACTACAGGAATTTTCGTAAAAAGATACACTTAAAGAACAAACAGCAGAAAAATTTCAAAAGTACATTGAGTGATGATATGTGGTCAAATTTGATCAAAAATATTTTCTTGACTAAAAATTGACCATAAGCATTTTTCAGCTATAAAAAAGACCCCCAGCCATAATGGTTGAGAGCCTTTGAAACGTACAGATTAACGTTTTGAGAACTGAGGTGCACGACGAGCGCCTTTAAGACCGTATTTTTTACGTTCTTTCATACGAGCGTCACGAGTTAGAAGACCAGCGCGCTTTAAAGTGCCGCGGTATTCTGGGTCAGCTTCTAATAATGCACGAGAGATACCATGACGGATTGCGCCAGCTTGACCAGCAAATCCACCGCCGTTAACGCTAACTAAAACATCATAGCTTCCAGTTGTTTCAGTTAAGTTTAATGGTTGTTTAATATCTTCGATTAAAGCTGCGAATGGGATATAATCTTTTACTTCACGATCGTTGATAACAATACGGCCTTCGCCTGGAACCAGACGAACACGCGCTACTGAACTTTTACGACGGCCAGTACCGTAATATTGAACCTGTGCCAAATTAATAACCTCCTTAATAATTAACCGCGAAGTTCGTAAACTTCTGGTTGTTGTGCTTGATGTGGATGTTCGTTGCCAGCATATACATGTAATTTTTTGTACATTTGACGTCCTAATGAACCTTTAGGAAGCATTCCGCGAATTGCTAATTCAAGCATTTTCTCAGAGTAGTTTGTACGCATTTCAAGAGCTGTTCTTGATTTCAAACCGCCTGGGAATTGGCTGTGACGGTAGTAAATCTTGTCAGTCAATTTTTTACCAGTTAGTTCGATTTGTGCTGCATTGATGATGATCACATGATCACCAGTGTCTACATGTGGTGTGTAAGTTGGTTTGTGTTTTCCACGAAGTACAGATGCTACTTCGCTAGCAAGACGACCTAAAGTTTTGCCGGCCGCATCTACTACGAACCATTTACGTTCAACTTCAGTTGCTTTCGCCATATATGTTGTACGCATGTTTTTCCCTCCTAAATATCTTTCAGTTGTTAAAATTTAATCATTCTATTTCAAAACACAAATTAAACTCTTCCGGGGCTTTATTTGTGGGGTTGAAATACATACCATATGATATATTATAACGTTCAGGCAACATTGTCAAGAAAATGTTACACCTGGTTTAGTTGTCATAATAAACTTTCCACAAATATAATCCAGACCCCGGGGCTGTTTTGCCGCATAAGGAACGATCCTGCGCCTTCAGTATCTCCGGAATCTGATAAGGATCCATCGCTCCGCGCCCTGCATTGATCAGAGTGCCGACCAATATTCTTACCATGTTATAAAGAAATCCATCGCCTACAAATCGAAACGTAAGCATGTCATCTTCTTCATAAAATTCGATATCATATAATGTTCTTACCCGGTCTTCTTTATCCGTCTTCGCAGAACAAAAGCTGGTAAAGTCATGAGTGCCGATCAGAAATTTAATCGCTTCTCTCATTTTGACGTAATCAAGTTTATAAGGATAATGATAAGAATAATTTCGATTAAATACATTCCGGATCGCTGAACGGTTTATTTTATAGCGGTATTCCTTCGCGCGGACATGATACCTTGCATGAAAGTCTTCGTTTACAAACGAAACGGATTGAATCGCAACGTCCTCAGCAAGCAGTGAATTTAATGCATTTGGCCAGCGGTCCTCAGGAATATAAATGTCCGTATCAAAATGCAGAACCTGTCCGACTGCGTGGACTCCTGCGTCCGTTCTTCCCGATGCAAATACTTTTACTTCTTTTCCTTTATGAAGCCTTTTAAGGCCCCTTTCAATCTCACCCTGGACGGTTCTCAGATTCGGCTGAATTTGAAAGCCGTTAAATCTTGTTCCATCATATCCGATTGTACATTTTACCCTCATGATAAGCTCCTATGAACGCAATAGTAATAGAACAATACCTACACCGACTAAAATGGCCAGAATGACCGAATCGAGGATTCCCCATTTCAGCTCGCGCAGCTTTGTTCTGCCCTCGCCGCCCTGATATCCACGCGCTTCCATAGCAGTGGCAAGTTCCTCAGCCCGTTTAAACGCACTTATAAACAACGGCACTAACAGAGGTATAATGGCACTAATCCTTTGTTTGACAGGTCCGCTTGTAAAATCAACGCCTCTTGCCATCTGCGCTTTCATGATTTTATCCGTTTCTTCCATAAGGGTTGGAATAAACCGGAGTGAGATCGACATCATTAATGCGAGTTCATGGACAGGCAGGCCGATTTTTTTAAACGGATTAAGCAGACTTTCCATCCCGTCTGTTACTTCGATAGGAGTAGTAGTTAATGTCAGGATCGTCGTAAGAAGAATAAGAAACAGGAAACGCAGGGAAATGTAAATCCCCTGTCTGACTCCTTCTTCATGAATTGATAGAAAACCAAATTCAAACAGAAGAGGCCCTTCTTTTGTGACCAGAATGTGCAGGATAAAGGTAAATAAGATAATCCATATAATCGGCTTCAAGCCATTCAGTAAAAATCTAGGCGGCAATTTGGTAGAAGCAACAATAAAGAGCGTGAAGAATCCAAGAATCGCATAAGTCAGTGTATTGTTGGCAAAAAAGACAATAAAGACAAACAAAAAGATCATCGCAAGCTTCGAACGCGGATCCATCTTATGAATGAGAGAACTTCCAGGCACATATTTTCCAATGATCATACTGCTCATCATGTTGGGTCACCCTTTATCTCAGATGCAACCTGATGAACCAAATCATCAATAGAAAGTGAGATCCCTTTCAGTTCCTTGCCAAGCTTTTGTTCGATTATTGTTTGAAGCTTTACAGTTTCCGGAAGATCAAGCCCTGCAGAAATTAATGTTTCTGAATGGCTGAATACTTCTTCAGGAGTTCCCTTCATTTGAACAGTTCCTTTGTGCATGACGATGATTTCATCTGAGTAACGGGCAGCGTCTTCCATGCTGTGTGTGACAAGAATGGTTGTTAGAGAGCGATCCTGATGAAGGGTATAGAAAAGGTCCATGATCTCTTTTCTACCGCTTGGATCAAGTCCTGCAGTCGGTTCATCGAGTACAAGCACCTTTGGCTCCATGGCCAGGACACCTGCAATGGCGACACGTCTCATTTGTCCGCCGCTTAAATCAAATGGCGATTTTTGAAGAACCTCTGCAGGAAGACCTACTCGTCTTAATGCATCTCCCGCCTTCACTTTCGCCTCTTCAGGCGGCACGCCGAAGTTCAAGGGGCCAAACATGATATCACGTTCCACCGTTTCCTCAAACAGCTGATGCTCAGGAAACTGAAAGACAATCGCAACCGATTGGCGGATTAATTTCAGATTCTTGTTTTTCTTAGAAGCTTCAATTTTGCGGTCCCCAATAGAGACCGATCCCTTTGTTGGCTTCAGCAGGCCATTTAGATGCTGCAGGATGGTAGATTTCCCTGATCCCGTATGTCCGATAATCGAAACAAACGAACGATCTTTAATCGTCAGATTGATGTCATAAAGGGCAAGACGTTCAAAAGGAGAATGAACTTGGTACCTGTGCTCTAACTCTTTGAATGTAATGTCCATAGTTCATTCACCAGGCTTTCTTCATCAAGATGGTTGCGTGTCAGGTTAACCCCTGCTTCTCTCAGCTTCATGCTCACTCTGTATGGAAAAGGGAGATCAAGGCCAATTTCAACTAGCTTCTGATCAAGCTTGAAGATTGTCTCAGGTGTACCTTCGGAGAACTTTTCCCCGCCATTCATGACAATAATCCTGTCAGCCTTCGAAGCTTCTTCCAGATCATGAGTAATCGATATAACAGTAACGATCCCCTGATCTTTTAGTTCCCTTACTGTTTCCATGACTTCTTTTCTTCCCTGGGGATCAAGCATGGAGGTTGCTTCATCTAAGATGATAATTTGAGGCTGGACAGCTATGACACCTGCTATGGCAACACGCTGCTTTTGTCCTCCTGACAGATGGTGCGGCTCTTGATCGAGAAATGCTTCCATCTTCACTTTATGTGTAGCCCACTCCACGCGCTTTTTCATGACTTCCCGCGGCACTCCGTGATTTTCTAAACCAAAAGCCACATCATCCTTTACGGTTGTACCGACAAATTGATTATCAGGATTTTGAAAAACCATGCCAATCTGTTTTCGTATCTCCCAAACTGAATCTTCATTAAGAGTGATGCCGTTTACGATTACGTTACCGTTCTGAGGCAGTATCAAACCATTCAGTACCCTTGCAAGTGTAGACTTGCCCGAGCCGTTATGACCGACAACCGCAAGCCACTCTCCCTTGTTTACACTTAAGGAAACGGAGTTCAATGCGGGTCTTGCGTCCTCTTCGTGATAACGGAATGTCACGTCATTCACATGAATGATCGGCTGTTCCATTGCTGCCTCCCTCACCTGTGTTTTTATTCGTATAATGAAAACATGCAACTGCATGTTCACACAAAAAAACACCTGTACTCTTCTATTCTCTCTCTGCTCACACTTAGAATGACCCCTCACAGCCTATTAGAAAGCAGAGGGGCTTTAAGTGTATAAAAAAAGGGCATAGATCCAGTTTCTAAAAACTGACCCGCCCTTGGAGTAACTAAATATAATTAAACTAATTCGATAATGACCATTGGTGCTCCGTCGCCGCGGCGAGGTCCAAGTTTCATTATGCGAGTGTATCCACCTTGACGCTCTGTATAACGTGGTGCGATATCACCGAATAGTTTTTGAAGTGCATTTTGCGTGCCTTCTTCGTTTGCTACCTCGTTACGGATGTAAGCAGCAGCTTGGCGGCGGGCATGAAGATCCCCACGTTTACCTAAAGTAATCATTTTTTCTACAGTTGAACGTAATTCTTTCGCACGAGCCTCAGTAGTTTCAATGCGCTCGCTGATAATTAAATCTGTAGTTAGATCACGAAGTAACGCTTTACGTTGAGCACTTGTACGTCCTAATTTTCTGTAAGGCATTATGTGTTCCCTCCTTCGTTTAATACTGTATGTTAATTTTAGAAACACGCGAAAACGCTAGTTAACTTGTTAACTAGTCGTCAGTCGTCTTTACGAAGACCTAAGCCAAGTTCTTCTAGTTTCGCTTTAACTTCTTCCAAAGATTTACGACCTAAGTTACGAACTTTCATCATGTCTTCTTCTGTTTTATGAGCAAGCTCCTGTACAGTGTTGATGCCTGCACGTTTTAAACAGTTATAAGAACGAACTGACAAATCCAATTCTTCGATCGTCATTTCTAAAACTTTTTCTTTTTGGTCCTCTTCCTTTTCCACCATAATCTCAGCGTTTTGAGCTTCATCAGTAAGCCCTACGAAGATATTAAGATGTTCAGTCAGAATCTTTGCACCAAGTGCAATAGCTTCTTTTGGACCTGTGCTTCCGTCTGTCCACACATCAAAAGTAAGTTTATCATAGTTCGACACTTGACCTACACGTGTATTTTCAACTTGATAAGACACGCGGGATACAGGTGTGAAAATTGAATCGATTGGGATAACGCCAATTGGCTGATCTTCTCTTTTGTTTGCATCAGCCGGAGTATATCCGCGTCCACGCTTCGCAGTCAATCTCATACGGAAATGTGCACCCTTCGCTAATGTAGCAATATGAAGGTCCGGATTTAGAATTTCAACATCACTGTCGTGAGTAATATCTGCAGCCGTTACAACTCCTTCATCCTGTACGTCAATCTCAAGCGTTTTTTCTTCCTCAGAATAAATCTTAAGAGCAAGCTTTTTAATGTTTAAGATGATTGTTGTAACATCTTCAACAACGCCTTCGATTGTAGAGAATTCATGGAGTACACTATCTATCTGGATTGATGTTACAGCGGCACCAGGGAGTGAAGATAAGAGAATACGACGTAAGGAGTTACCCAAAGTAGTACCATATCCACGCTCGAGTGGTTCGACGACGAATTTACCGTACTTGGCATCGTCGCTGATTTCAACCGTTTCGATTTTTGGTTTTTCAATTTCTATCATCTATAAACCCTCCTTCAAAACGTCGAAACCCCGGCTAGACAAAAGCAAGCTTTTAGGTGTGTCTAACCGAAATTCCCCATTATAAAGTCCCGAATGTGCACAACAACAAATAGTTATTTCTGCGAGAACTTTTTACTGTATCATAACCCATTATTGACAGGGATACAAAATCTATACAGAAAATTTATACACGACGACGTTTTGGCGGACGGCATCCGTTATGTGGAACCGGAGTAACGTCTCTGATAGCTGTTACTTCTAGACCAGCAGCTTGAAGTGCACGAATAGCAGCTTCACGGCCTGCGCCTGGTCCTTTAACAGTTACTTCAAGAGTTTTCATACCGTGTTCAATTGATCCTTTAGCTGCAGCTTCAGCAGCCATTTGTGCAGCAAATGGAGTCGATTTACGTGATCCTCTGAATCCCAGTGAACCTGCACTTGACCAAGAAAGAGCGTTACCATGTACGTCTGTAATAGTAACAATCGTGTTGTTAAATGTTGAACGAATATGAGCGATACCTGCCTCAATATTCTTTTTTACGCGACGCTTACGAGTGTTCGTTTTACGAGCCATTGTGGGTTAACCTCCTTTACCTTATTTTTTCTTGTTCGCAACCGTACGACGAGGTCCTTTACGAGTACGAGCGTTATTTTTGGTATTTTGACCACGAACAGGTAAACTGCGACGATGACGCAAACCGCGGAAACTGCCGATCTCAATCAGACGTTTGATGTTTAAAGAAACTTCACGACGAAGGTCTCCTTCAACTTTCAGCTTGTCTACGATATCACGAATTTTACCTAATTCTTCTTCTGTTAAGTCACGCACACGAGTATCTTCAGAAACACCAGCCTCAGCTAGTACTTTTTCAGCAGTTGGACGACCAATACCGAAAACGTATGTTAATGAAATAACAACGCGTTTGTCACGAGGAATATCTACACCAGCAATACGAGCCATTTAAAGCTGCACCTCCTTTAGTTTTAGCCTTGTTTTTGTTTATGTTTTGGATTTTCACAAATTACCATTACTTTGCCTTTTCTGCGAATAACTTTGCATTTTTCACAGATTGGTTTAACCGATGGTCTTACCTTCATGATTTCTCTTACCTCCTTAGTTGCGGAGTGTTTTATTTAAAACGGTACGTAATTCTGCCACGAGATAGATCATATGGTGATAATTCTACCGTAACTTTGTCTCCAGGTAAAATACGAATAAAATGCATGCGGATTTTTCCAGATACATGCGCTAAAACCGTATGACCGTTCTCAAGCTCAACTTTGAACATTGCATTAGGCAATGTCTCTTGTACAGTACCCTCTACTTCAATTACATCGTCTTTCGCCATTCACTTTTCTCCCTTCTTCAAATCAGCAACTTGCTCATTGACAAACTTTGTTAAGGCAAACCGAAGTTTCCCGTTTGTCACACGACCTGTTTCATATATACTGTTCTGAACTTCCGGAGATACGCAATCAATAAATTCTAGATGATTAACATTCTTCTTTTTCGGGGAGTGAAACAATCGATTCTCTCCATCAGCTATTAAAACGAATCGTTCATCGAGAATATTGATCACAACAGCATATTGTCCAGCTTCTCTGCCTTCAGTAATATAGACAAACTGACCTATGCGCGGACTCGATTCGGCTTCGTTCAAACAATATCACCTTCGGATCAGGCTTTAGTTAAAATTTCATAGCCAGTTTCAGTAATAGCAATTGTATGTTCAAAATGAGCACACATCTTGCGGTCTTGCGTAACAACTGTCCAGTTGTCAGAAAGAGTTCTTACGTAACGGCTGCCGGCATTAACCATTGGCTCAATCGCCAAGACCATGCCTGGTTTTAACCTCGGACCTTTGTTTGGCGGACCATAATGCGGAATCTGCGGATCTTCATGTAAATCCTGTCCAACGCCGTGTCCAACATATTCCCGAACGACCGAGAATTGATGCTGTTCAACATACGTCTGAATAGCGTGTGATATATTGGATAGTCTCTCGCCAGGCTTTGCTTCAGCTAGCCCTTTGTATAAGGATTCCTCTGTAACTTCAAGAAGTCTTTCGGATTCCAGAGAGATTTTTCCAACAGGATATGTCCAAGCAGAGTCACCATGATAGCCATTATACTTAGCACCGATATCGATGCTGATAATGTCTCCTTCACGCAATACTCGATCTCCAGGTATTCCGTGAACGAGCTCCTCATTCACTGAAGCACAAATGCTCCCGCGAAAACCATTATAACCTTTAAAAGAAGGAATTGCATTGCTTCCGCGTATAAACTTTTCGGCAATTACATCCAGTTCTTTTGTAGTAATTCCAGGCTGTATATGTTTTTGGAGTTCCTGGTGGGTCAATGCGACAATGCGACCAGCTTCACGCATGATTTCAATTTCACGTGGAGTCTTACAAATGATCATTCACCTAATCCTCCAAGCAGTTCATTAACGTCAACGAAAACCTGCTTAATGTCCTGTTGTCCATTAATATTACGCAAATATCCTTTTTCTTCATAGAAATTCAGCAAAGGTTGTGTCTGT
This sequence comes from Metabacillus idriensis, assembly GCF_009674765.1. GTDB lineage: Bacteria > Bacillota > Bacilli > Bacillales > Bacillaceae > Bacillus_P > Bacillus_P idriensis. The sequence continues at coordinate 15,906 of NZ_WKKF01000017.1, forward strand.
TTGAGATTCACTTCAAGTCTGTTTGCAACAGTCTCTTCGTTATCATCTTCTCTTTGGTAAAGTTCTCCGCCACATTTGTCGCAGATTCCTTCAGCCGCAGGAGGGTTGAAAACGAGATGATATGTTGATCCGCATTTTTTGCAAATACGGCGACCTGTAAGACGCTCCATAAGGATGTCTTTATCAACCTCGATGTTAATGACGTAATCAATTTTTCTATTAAGATCTGACAGAATTTCTTCTAAAGCTTCAGCTTGAGCAACTGTGCGCGGGAATCCATCTAAGAGGAAACCTTTTTCACAATCATTCTTGCCCAATCTCTCACGGACGATACCAATTGTTACTTCATCAGGAACAAGTGCACCTTGATCCATGAAGGATTTTGCTTTAAGACCTAATTCAGTTTCACCTTTAATAGCAGCTCTGAACATATCCCCTGTTGAGATATGAGGGATTTCATATTTTTCAACGATTCGTTCTGCCTGTGTGCCTTTACCGGCTCCTGGCAGACCCATAAGAACTAAATTCAAGAATATTACCCCCCTCAGTCTCTATTTAGAAGGAAAGGGACCCAAGTCCCATAACCTTACTGTTTAATAAATCCTTTATAATGACGCTTAACAAGCTGACTTTCAAGTTGTTTCATCGTTTCAAGAGCAACCCCTACTACGATCAACAAGCTCGTTCCGCCAATCTGTGCAGAAGCTGGCAAGTTAGCGAACTTAATAAAGAATACAGGAAGAACTGAGATAGCTGCTAAGAAAAGAGAACCAACAAACGTCAGTCTGTATAAAATTTTTGTCAAATATTCTTGCGTATTTTTACCAGGGCGAATGCCTGGGATATATCCGCCTTGCTTTTTCAGATTCTCTGACATTTGTTCCGGATTAACCTGAACGAATGCATAGAAATAAGTGAAAGCAATGATTAGTGCTACGTAGACTACCATACCAATTGGCTGTGTATAGTCAAACGTTTTTTGAATCCAGTTTGTAACATCATTGGATCCAAAGAATGATGCAATCGTTGGCGGTGTAATAATGAACGAAACCGCAAAGATGACAGGGATTACGCCAGCCGGGTTCACTTTAAGCGGAAGGTGAGTAGACTGACCTTTCGCCGGTGCACGACCTGCTGAGTTCTTCGCATATTGAATAGGAATCTTGCGAAGAGCCTGCTGAATGAAGATAACTCCAACAATAATTGCGATTACCGCTAATACTATCAGCCCAACTTTTACAATATTCAAGAAAAGCTGATCTCCAGCGTCCTGGAATTGTTGTGCATAGATTTGGTTAAGAGTTGTAGGGATTCCTGCTGCAATCCCTGCAAAGATGATAATGGAAATACCATTGCCAACACCCTTAGAGGTAATTTGCTCTCCTAACCACATTAAAAAAGCAGTACCTGCTGTTAAGACAACTGCAATTAAAAGGTACGTTGCAATACCTGGGTTTTCAATTAATAATCCCCCAGCGAGATTATTAAAACCGTAAGACATACCCAACGCTTGGATGAAACCTAGTACAATCGTAAAATATCTAGTGAATTGTGCTAGTTTACGACGGCCAACTTCACCTTGCTTTGACCACTCAGTAAATTTCGGCACAACATCCATCTGCAAAAGCTGCACGATAATGGATGCTGTAATGTACGGCATAATCCCCATCGCAAGGATCGAGAAGTTATACAGTGCACCACCGCCGAACGTGTTAAGAATTCCGAAAACATTCATTTCATCCTGAGCCTTTAAAACGTCAGCGTTGACGCCAGGCACAGGGATGAAAGTTCCAATGCGAAATATAATTAACATTAAAAGGGTGAACAAGATTTTATTGCGGATATCACCCACGCGCATAAAATTGGAGATTGTCTTAAACATTAAATCACCTCTACTGTACCGCCAGCAGCTTCAATAGCTTCTTTAGCAGATGCAGAGAATTTGTTAGCTTTTACAGTAAGCTTTTTCTCAAGCTTGCCGTTGCCAAGTACTTTCACGCCTGATCTTACTTTGCTGATCATGCCAGCTTCAAGTAAAAGTTCAGTTGTTACTTCAGTACCATCTTCAAAAAGATTTAATTTGTCTAAGCTCACGATCGCGAAATCTTTACGGTTGATGTTCGTAAATCCGCGTTTAGGAAGACGTCGGAATAAAGGAGTTTGACCACCTTCGAATCCAGGGCGAACACCGCCGCCAGAACGAGCGTTTTGTCCTTTATGACCTTTACCAGACGTTTTACCGTTACCAGAACCTGTACCACGGCCAACACGGTTACGTGTTTTGCGTGACCCTTCTGCTGGTTTTAATTCATGAAGTTTCATCGGGACACCTCCTTGATATTAGAAGATCTATATTATTGTTCTTTAACTGTAAGCAAATGAGATACTTTGTTGATCATGCCGCGAATAGCTGCATTGTCATCAAGTACAACTGTTTGATGCATTTTTTTAAGACCTAGTGTTTTAACAGTAATACGTTGGTCTTCTGGGCGACCAATCACACTGCGAGTGAGGGTAATCGCTAATTTGTTTGCCATCATGTTTCCCTCCTTATCCTAACAATTCTTCAACCGACTTGCCACGTAGCTTCGCAACTTCATCAGCGCGTTTAAGTTCTGTTAATCCAGAAATTGTAGCACGGATCATGTTAATTGGAGTGTTAGAACCTAGTGATTTTGACAAGATGTCACTAACTCCTGCTAATTCTAGTACTGCACGAACAGGACCACCAGCGATAACACCAGTACCTTCAGATGCAGGTTTTAAAAGGATGTTTCCAGCACCGAATCTACCGATGACTTGGTGAGGAATAGTAGTACCAACCATAGGTACTTCAACAAGGTTTTTCTTAGCGTCTTCGATCGCTTTGCGAATCGCTTCTGGCACTTCTTGTGCTTTACCAGTACCGAAACCTACATGACCGTTTTTGTCGCCGACAACTACTAATGCAGCAAAGCGGAAACGACGTCCACCTTTAACTACTTTAGCTACACGGTTTACAGTAACAACGCGTTCTTCAAGCTCTAATTTGTTTGGTTCAATACGACCCATTCTCTGTGTCCCTCCTTTTTTTATTAAAATTCTAATCCAGCTTCGCGAGCAGCTTCAGCCAAAGCTTTTACACGGCCATGGTATAAGTAACCCCCGCGGTCAAATACAACAGATTTAACACCTTTTTCAATCGCACGCTTAGCAACTAATTCGCCAACTTTTTGAGCTGCATCGATATTAGCTTTTGCGTCAAGATTAAGATCTTTATCTAAAGTAGAAGCACTTGCAATTGTAACTGATTGAAGATCGTCAATTACTTGAGCATAGATGTGCTGATTAGAACGAAATACGTTTAAACGAGGACGAGCAGTTGTTCCAGATAATTTCGCGCGAACACGGCCGTGTCTTTTCTTACGCACAACGTTTTTATCAAGTTTCGTAATCATCTAGGTCACTCCTTTCTTATCATCTAGGCGATATTACTTCGCTGTTTTACCTTCTTTACGACGTACATATTCACCTTCGTAGCGGATACCTTTGCCTTTATAAGGCTCTGGCGGACGAATAGCACGGATGTTTGAAGCGATAGCTCCAACACGCTCTTTATCAGTACCTTTTACGATAACTTTCGTATTTGAAGGTACTTCAATTTCGATTCCTTGTTCAGGAACGATTTCTACAGGATGTGAGTATCCAACAGCTAGAACTAGCTTGTTGCCAGATTTAGTAGCACGGTAACCGACACCTACTAATTCAAGACCTTTTTCAAATCCTTTAGAAACGCCCTCAACCATGTTGCCTAAAAGGCTGCGAGTTGTACCGTGAAGAGCACGATGTTCTTTTTGATCAGAAGGACGTGTCACAGTAAGTACGTTATCTTCAACTTTAACGTTGATATCAGAGTTAAAAGTACGAGTTAATTCACCTTTAGGTCCTTTAACAGTTACAGTGCTTTCGTTGATAGTAACTGTTACACCTGCAGGGATTTCAAGTGGTTTTTTACCAATACGAGACATTCATGTACACCTCCATTCTATTTCAGGTTCTTACCAAACGTATGCTAGAACTTCTCCGCCAGCTTGCTTCGCACGAGCTTCTTTGTCAGTTAAGACACCTTGAGAAGTAGATACGATTGCAATACCTAAACCGTTAAGTACGCGTGGTACTTCGTTAGCTTTAGCGTAAACGCGTAATCCTGGTTTACTGATACGTTTCAAACCAGTGATAACACGCTCGTTGTTTGATCCGTATTTCAAGAAAATACGAATGATACCTTGTTTGTTATCTTCTACATATTCAACATCACGAACGAAACCTTCACGCTTAAGAATTTCAGCGATCTCTTTTTTCGCTTTAGATGCAGGAATTTCTAATTTTTCATGACGAACCATATTCGCGTTACGAATACGAGTAAGCATATCTGCAATTGGATCTGTCATTACCATATCAAAATTACCTCCTTCCCGATTATGGGGTATTACCAGCTAGCTTTTTTAACGCCTGGAATTTGACCTTTATATGCGAGTTCACGGAAACAAATACGGCAAAGTTTAAATTTACGCAGAACTGAATGTGGACGACCACAGCGTTCGCAGCGAGTGTACTCTTGTACTTTAAACTTTTGAGTGCGTTTTTGTTTCGCAATCATTGACTTTTTAGCCACGTTTTCGCCTCCCTATTTCGATTATTTTTGGAATGGCATACCGAACTGAGTTAATAACTCACGAGATTCTTCGTCAGTGTTAGCAGTTGTAACGATGACGATGTCCATACCACGAACTTTTGATACTTTATCATAATCAATTTCAGGGAAGATTAATTGTTCTTTAACACCTAGTGTGTAGTTGCCGCGTCCGTCAAAAGACTTTTTAGAGATACCGCGGAAGTCACGTACACGTGGTAATGATACAGAAACTAATTTATCTAGGAATTCATACATGCGCTCGCCGCGAAGTGTTACTTTCGCACCGATAGGCATACCTTCACGCAGACGGAATCCTGCAATTGATTTTTTAGCTTTAGTGATAACCGGCTTTTGACCTGAGATAGTTGTTAACTCTTCAACAGCTGTGTCAAGAGCTTTAGAGTTAGATACTGCGTCACCAACACCCATGTTGATTACGATCTTCTCAAGCTTTGGAACTTGCATCACTGATTTATAGTTGAACTTGCTCATTAAAGCAGGTGTAATTTCTTTTTGATACTTTTCTTTAAGGCGGTTCATGCGAGGACCTCCCTTCCTTATTTACTATTTATCTAAAGTTTCACCAGATTTTGTTGCAACACGTACCTTTTTGCCATCAACCACTTTGAATCCAACACGAGTTGGTTCACCAGATTTAGGATCTAGTGGCATAACATTTGATACATGGATAGGTGCCTCTTGGCTGATGATGCCGCCTTGAGGATTTGATTGAGAAGGTTTTGAATGCTTCTTCATAATGTTGATGCCTTCAACAAGTACTCGGTCTTTCTTAGGAAAAGCAGCAAGAACTGTGCCTTGTTTACCTTTATCTTTACCTGAGATAACCATTACCTTATCACCTTTTTTTACATGCATCCTAGTCGCACCTCCTTAGTAAGGCTGTCTATTTTCGATTTATAATACTTCTGGAGCAAGAGAAACAATTTTCATAAAGTTATTTTCACGCAATTCACGTGCAACTGGTCCAAAGATACGAGTTCCGCGAGGGCTCTTGTCATCTTTAATGATTACACATGCATTTTCGTCGAAGCGGATATATGTTCCGTCTTGACGGCGAGCACCACTTTTTGTGCGAACAATTACTGCCTTAACAACGTCACCTTTTTTAACAACGCCTCCTGGTGTTGCTTGTTTGACCGTGCAAACAATTACATCACCAATACTAGCAGTTTTACGTCCAGATCCGCCAAGAACTTTAATAGTAAGTACTTCACGAGCACCGGAATTGTCAGCAACTTTTAAACGGGATTCTTGTTGAATCATTTACGTTACCTCCTTTCGGAAAAATAATCCGAACAATATTAGATAATAACAGCTTCTTCAACAATTTCAACTAGACGGAAACGTTTAGTAGCTGATAAAGGGCGAGTTTCCATGATTTTCACTACATCGCCAACTTTAGCTTGGTTGTTCTCATCATGAGCTTTGAACTTTTTGGAGTATTTTACACGCTTGCCGTAAAGCGAATGCTTTTTATAAGTTTCGACAAGAACAGTGATCGTTTTATCCATTTTATCAGAAACTACACGTCCAGTGTAGACTTTGCGCTGGTTGTTGCGTTCACTCATTCTGCAACCTCCTCTCAGGATTATCGATTATTAGCAGCGATCTCTCTTTCAGTGATCACAGTTTTCATACGAGCGATCGATTTACGTACTTCACGAATGCGAGCAGTGTTTTCAAGTTGACCTGTCGCTAATTGGAAACGAAGGTTAAACAACTCTTCTTTTAGTGATTTTACTTTTTGTTCAATTTCAGCAGTGGTAAGATCACGAATATCATTAGCTCTCATTTGATTCACCACCAATTTCCTCGCGTTTAACGAATTTTGTTTTGATTGGTAATTTGTGAGATGCAAGACGCAATGCTTCGCGTGCTACTTCTTCAGAAACACCAGCAATCTCAAACAAAACTTTTCCAGGTTTAACGACTGCTACCCAGCCTTCTGGAGCCCCTTTACCGGATCCCATACGTACCTCTAGAGGTTTTGCCGTATATGGCTTAGAAGGGAAAATTTTGATCCAGACTTTACCGCCACGTTTCATGTAACGAGTCATCGCAATACGAGCTGCCTCGATTTGACGATTTGTAATCCATGAAGCTTCTAGAGCTTGAATACCGAACTCACCGAAGTGAACTTCTGTACCGCCTTTAGCACGACCGCGCATTTTTCCACGGTGTTCTCTGCGATACTTAACGCGTTTTGGCAACAACATAATTATTTTCCTCCTTCCTCTTTTTTCTTCTTAGTAGGAAGAACCTCTCCACGATAGATCCAAACTTTAACGCCTAATTTACCATAAGTAGTGTCAGCTTCAGCTGTACCATAGTCAATATCAGCACGAAGTGTGTGAAGTGGAACAGTTCCTTCACTGTAATGTTCAGAACGAGCGATATCAGCACCGCCAAGACGACCAGATACCATTGTTTTGATTCCTTTTGCACCAGCGCGCATAGCACGTTGAATTGTTTGCTTTTGAGCACGGCGGAAAGAAATACGGTTTTCTAATTGACGAGCAATGTTTTCAGCTACTAATTTAGCATCTAAATCAGCTCTTTTAATTTCAAGAATGTTGATGTGTACACGCTTGCCAGTTAATTGGTTAAGAGCTTTACGAAGTGCTTCAACTTCAGTACCGCCTTTACCGATTACCATACCTGGCTTAGCAGTGTGGATCGTAATGTTTACACGATTAGCAGCACGCTCGATTTCAATCTTAGAAACAGAAGCATCGCTTAAACGTTGGTTGATATATTCACGAACTTTAATGTCTTCGTGTAAAAGATTTGCATAATCTTTACCAGCGAACCATTTAGATTCCCAATCACGAATGACACCAATGCGAAGACCGACTGGATTTACCTTTTGACCCACGGATTATCCCTCCTTCTTTTCTGATACAACGATTGTAATGTGGCTTGTGCGTTTGTTGATTGCACTAGCACGACCCATTGCGCGTGGACGGAAACGTTTTAGAGTTGGACCTTCGCCTACATAAGCTTCAGTTACAACCAGGTTGTTAATGTCCATTTCATAGTTGTGCTCTGCATTTGCCACAGCAGATTTTAGAACTTTTTCAATAATTGGAGAAGCAGTTTTCGGTGTGTGACGAAGAATCGCTACCGCTTCACCTATTTGCTTTCCTCGGATAAGATCAATTACTAAACGAGCTTTACGAGGAGCAATACGTACTGTTCTTGCAACGGCTTTAGCTTGCATTTAAAAGCCTCCTCTCATTAACGTCTTGTTTTTTTGTCGTCAGCTGCATGACCTTTATACGTACGTGTTGGAGCAAACTCACCGAGTTTGTGTCCTACCATATCTTCAGTAACGTATACAGGAACATGTTTGCGACCGTCATATACAGCGATCGTTTGACCGATGAATTGTGGGAAAATAGTAGAACGACGAGACCAAGTTTTGATCACTTGCTTTTTCTCTGACTCGTTTAACTTTTCAACTTTTTTGAATAAATGCTCATCTACGAATGGTCCTTTTTTCAAGCTACGGCCCATACTTGTACCTCCCTTCGCGATTGCGCTACGGTTCCTTCGAACCGTAGAACCATCACGTTATTTTTTACGACGACGTACGATGAATTTATCAGACTTATTGGTTTTCTTGCGAGTTTTATAACCAAGAGTCGGTTTACCCCAAGGAGTCATTGGAGACTTACGTCCGATTGGAGAACGACCTTCACCACCACCATGAGGGTGATCGTTAGGGTTCATTACAGAACCACGTACTGTAGGTCTGATACCTAACCAGCGTGAGCGTCCAGCTTTACCAATGTTGATAAGTTCATGCTGTTCATTTCCTACTTGACCAATAGTAGCACGGCAAGTAGCAAGAATCATGCGAACCTCACCAGAATTCAAACGAACTAATACGTATTTGCCTTCTTTACCAAGTACTTGTGCAGAAGTACCAGCAGAACGTACTAATTGTCCGCCTTTTCCAGGTTTTAGTTCGATGTTGTGGATTACTGTACCTACTGGGATGTTTTGAAGAGGAAGTGCATTTCCTACTTTAATATCAGCCTCAGGTCCAGAAACAACTTGTAAACCTACTTCTAGGTTTTTTGGAGCAAGGATATATCTTTTCTCACCATCTGCATAATTGATAAGTGCAATGTTTGCAGAACGGTTTGGATCATACTCGATTGTAGCAACGCGTCCTGGTATACCATCTTTATCGCGTTTAAAATCGATAATACGGTATTGACGTTTGTGACCGCCGCCTTGATGACGTACAGTAATTTTACCTTGGTTGTTACGACCGCCTTTTCTGTGAACAGGCGCAAGTAATGACTTTTCTGGTTTGTTTGTTGTAATCTCAGCGAAATCAGAAACCGTCATGCCGCGACGACCATTTGAGGTTGGTTTGTACTTTTTAATCGCCATCTCGTTTCCCTCCTATCTTGAAAAATGTATTAGACTTCGAATAATTCGATTTCTTTGCTGTCAGCTGTTAATTTAACAACTGCTTTTTTACGCTTATTAGTAAGACCTGTATAACGACCTACACGCTTATATTTGCCTTTGTAGTTAAGTACGTTAACTTTCTCAACTTTTACGCCAAAGATCGCTTCGATAGCATCTTTAACTTGAGTTTTGTTAGCTTTAACGTCTACTTCAAACGTGTACTTTTTCTCAGTCATTAAGTCTGTTGAAAGTTCAGTGATTACGGGGCGCTTAATAATATCACGAGGATCTTTCATTATGCAAGCACCTCCTCTACTTTTTGCACCGCTGCTTTCGTAATAACAAGCTTCTCATGGTTAAGTACATCTAAAACGTTAATAGAATTAGCTGTAAGAACTGTAATGCCAGGGATGTTACGAGCTGATAATTCAACTGTTTCGTTTACATCAGCAGTAACGATCAATGCTTTCTTCGCAATTGAAAGACCTGTAAGGATAGAAGTCATTTCTTTTGTTTTAGGAGCATTCATTAGTAAGTCTTCTAATACTAATACGTTGTTTTCTTGTACTTTAGATGATAAAGCTGATTTGATCGCTAAGCGGCGAACTTTTTTTGGTAATTTGTAAGAATAGCTGCGTGGTGTTGGACCGAATACGATACCACCGCCGCGCCATTGTGGTGAACGGATAGACCCTTGACGAGCACGTCCAGTACCTTTTTGACGCCAAGGCTTACGACCTCCGCCTCTAACTTCTGAACGACCTTTAACTTTGTGGTTTCCTTGTCGCAAGGAAGCTCTTTGCATGATAACCGCTTCGAATAAAACGTGCTGATTAGGTTCGATACCAAATACGGAGTCGTTTAGCTCGATTTCACCAACGTTAGATCCGCTTTGGTTTAATAATGCTACTTTCGGCATTATCGAATTCCTCCTTTCTTAGAAAAATTAGTTAGATTTAACAGCTTTTTTCACTGTAATAAGTGATTTTTTAGGTCCAGGTACGTTACCTTTGATCAATAGAAGGTTACGCTCAGCGTCAACTTTCACGATCTCAAGGTTTTGAACAGTAACGCGCTCTCCGCCCATACGGCCTGGCAATAATTTGTTTTTGAATACTCGGTTAGGAGCAACAGGACCCATTGAACCTGGGCGACGGTGGTAACGAGAACCATGTGACATCGGTCCGCGAGATTGGTTATGGCGTTTGATTGAGCCTTGGAAACCTTTACCTTTCGATACTCCTGTTACATCTACTACATCTCCAGCAGAGAAAATATCAACTTTGACTTCCTGACCAACTTCATACTCACCAGCATCTCCGCGGAATTCCCTTACGAAGCGCTTAGGTGCAGTATTAGCTTTTGCAACGTGTCCTTTTGAAGGTTTGTTAGAAAGTTTGTCGCGTTTGTCTGAGAAACCAACTTGAACAGCTGCATAGCCGTCACTTTCAACAGTTTTCAATTGAAGAACAACGTTTCTAGTAGCCTCAATTACTGTTACCGGGATAAGGTCACCCTTTTCCGTGAATACTTGAGTCATACCGATTTTTTTACCTAAGATTCCTTTGGTCATTAGTCACACCTCCTATAATGTGTTGTAAAATCTATTTTTGAAATTAAAGTTTGATTTCAATGTCAACGCCTGACGGTAAGTCTAATCGCATTAATGCATCAACAGTTTGTGGTGTTGGGTTAATGATATCGATCAAACGTTTGTGCGTGCGCATTTCAAATTGCTCACGAGAATCTTTGTATTTGTGTACCGCACGAAGAATCGTATAAATCGATTTTTCAGTTGGCAACGGGATCGGACCAGAAACGTTAGCACCTGAACGTTTTGCTGTTTCAACGATCTTCTCAGCAGATTGATCAAGAATTCTGTGATCATATGCTTTCAAACGAATACGAATTTTTTGTTTTGCCATTATTTTCCCTCCTTTTCGCCTACTTTTAAAATAGACTTTCTCCGTAGAAATTTTCCGTACACTCGCCATGGCAAAGCGGCCGTGTGTATCGGCAACCTCCTACTTCATCGCAGTCAAAGACCAACATTGTCTATTATATAAAAAATCCGTGCCCAATGCAAGAAGAAAATAAAGTTTTTACTTTCTTGCGCACTTTTACTATTATACATACTTCATAGTCGTATGACAAGCGAATCAGCAAATGGAAAATGTTTTTGCTTCTTGACTAAAATACTTCTAATAGAAGAGATTTTTTCATATAAAAAAAGACGAGCATTAAGCTCGTCTTTTTGAAAGTAGAATTACTCAGTGATCGTAGCTACGACACCAGCGCCTACTGTACGTCCGCCTTCACGGATTGAGAATTTAGTACCTTCTTCAATCGCGATTGGAGCGATAAGTTCAACAGTCATTTCGATGTTATCGCCAGGCATAACCATTTCAACGCCTTCTGGAAGTTGAATGATACCAGTTACGTCCGTAGTACGGAAGTAGAACTGTGGGCGGTAGTTAGAGAAGAATGGAGTGTGACGTCCACCCTCTTCTTTTGAAAGAACGTAAACTTCTGATTTAAATTTAGTGTGTGGAGTGATTGTTTTTGGCTTAGCAAGAACTTGTCCACGTTGGATGTCTTCACGAGAAACCCCACGAAGAAGTGCACCGATGTTGTCGCCAGCTTCTGCATAGTCAAGAAGCTTACGGAACATTTCAACACCTGTTACAGTTGTAGATTTTGGCTCTTCAGTGAAGCCGATGATGTCGATAACATCTCCAACTTTAACTACGCCGCGCTCTACACGTCCTGTAGCAACTGTTCCACGGCCAGTGATTGAGAATACATCCTCAACTGGCATCATGAATGGTTTTTCAGTGTCACGAGCTGGAGTTGGGATATACTCGTCAACTGCGTTCATAAGTTCAACGATTTTCTCTTCCCACTCTGCTTCGCCTTCAAGAGCTTTAAGAGCAGAACCTTTGATTACTGGAATGTCATCGCCAGGGAAGTCATATTCAGAAAGAAGGTCACGAACTTCCATTTCTACTAATTCAAGTAATTCTTCGTCGTCTACCATGTCACATTTGTTCATGAATACAACTAGGTAAGGAACACCTACTTGACGAGAAAGAAGGATGTGCTCACGAGTTTGTGGCATTGGGCCGTCAGAAGCAGAAACAACTAGGATTCCGCCGTCCATTTGTGCAGCACCAGTGATCATGTTTTTAACATAGTCAGCATGTCCTGGGCAGTCAACGTGTGCATAGTGACGAGTTTCAGTTTCGTACTCAACGTGTGCAGTTGAGATTGTGATTCCGCGCTCGCGCTCTTCTGGAGCAGCATCGATCATGTCGTATGCCATTGCAGCACCTTTACCGCTACGTTTAGCTAATACAGTTGTAATAGCAGCTGTTAAAGTTGTTTTACCGTGGTCAACGTGTCCAATTGTACCGATATTGGCATGCGTTTTTGAACGGTCGAATTTTTCTTTACCCATTCTAAATTCCTCCTTAGAGTCGTGATTCATTATATAGATTGCAGAAAGTGAAACATGTCCACTTTCTATTCATACATAAGTAGTTATACTTCAATAAAAGGTGAAAATCAATTATTCACCTTTATTTTTTTTGATAATTTCTTCAGAAATTGATTTTGGAACCTCTTCGTAATGATCAAAGTGCATTGAGAATGTTCCGCGGCCTTGAGTATTTGAACGTAACGCAGTAGCGTAACCAAACATCTCAGAAAGTGGAACCATTGAACGTACAACTTGAGCATTTCCGCGTGCTTCCATACCCTCTACTCGTCCGCGACGAGAAGTGATATCACCCATGATATCTCCCATGTACTCATCAGGAATTACAACTTCAACCTTCATAACAGGCTCAAGGATAACAGGGTTACACTTTGATACAGCGTTTTTAAGAGCCATAGATGCAGCAATCTTAAACGCCATTTCACTAGAGTCAACATCATGGTAAGAACCATCAACCAATGTAGCTTTTACATCGATTAGAGGGTATCCAGCTAGAACACCATTTTTCATAGAGTCTTCTAGACCGGCTGCAACAGCAGGCACGTATTCACGTGGTACTGTTCCACCTACTACTTTATTTTGGAACTCAAAGCCTTTTCCTTCTTCGTTTGGTTCAAATTCTACCCAAACATGTCCGAACTGACCGCGTCCACCAGATTGGCGTGCGAATTTACCTTCAACCTTAGCAGAGCCACGGAAAGTTTCGCGATACGCAACCTGAGGAGCACCAACGTTAGCTTCCACTTTAAATTCACGTCTCATACGGTCAACAATGATGTCAAGGTGAAGTTCACCCATACCAGAGATGATCGTTTGACCTGTTTCAGTATCAGTGTGAGCTTTGAAAGTTGGATCTTCTTCAGAAAGCTTTGTTAAAGCTGTAGACATTTTGTCTTGGTCAGCTTTAGATTTTGGTTCAACAGATAGTGAGATAACCGGATCTGGGAAATTCATTGATTCCAAGATAACTTGGTTCTTCTCATCACATAAAGTATCACCAGTTGTAGTATCTTTAAGACCTACAGCAGCAGCAATATCTCCAGCGTATACTGTTGAGATTTCCTCACGAGAGTTAGCATGCATTTGCAGGATACGTCCTACGCGTTCACGCTTGCCTTTCGTTGAGTTCTGTACGTATGATCCAGAGTTCAAGACACCTGAATACACACGGAAGAATGTTAATTTACCAACATAAGGATCCGTCATAACTTTGAATGCAAGTGCTGAGAATGGACCCTCATCACTAGATTCACGAGTTACTTCGTCCTCACTGTCAGGTAATGTACCTTTAATTGCTGGTACATCTAAAGGTGATGGCAGGTAATCCAGAACAGCGTCTAACATTAACTGTACACCTTTGTTTTTAAATGCAGATCCACAGATTACTGGGTAGAATTCTACATTTACTGTTCCTTTACGGATCGCAGCTTTCAATTCATCGATTGTAAGCTCTTCACCTTCAAGGTATTTCATCATAAGCTCTTCGTCAAGTTCCGCTACAGCTTCTACAAGCTTTCCGCGCCACTCTTCAGCAAGATCTTTATACTCATCAGGAATTTCCATAGCCTCTGAGCGAGTTCCTAGATCGTCTTCGTAGATATATGCAACATTTTCTACTAAGTCGATAATACCTACAAACTCATCTTCAGCACCAATTGGAAGTTGGATAGGATGAGCATTAGCTTCAAGACGGTCATGCATTGTTTTTACAGAGTATAAGAAATCCGCACCGATTTTATCCATTTTATTAACGAATACTACACGCGGTACTCCGTAAGTTGTTGCCTGGCGCCATACTGTTTCAGTTTGAGGCTCAACACCTGATTGAGCATCAAGTACTGCTACTGCACCATCAAGTACACGAAGTGAACGTTCAACTTCAACTGTGAAGTCTACGTGTCCCGGTGTATCGATGATGTTTACGCGATGACCCTTCCACTGAGCAGTTGTAGCAGCAGAAGTGATAGTGATACCACGTTCTTGCTCTTGCTCCATCCAGTCCATTTGTGAAGCACCTTCATGTGTTTCACCAATTTTATGGATACGTCCAGTGTAGAATAATACACGTTCAGTAGTAGTCGTTTTACCGGCATCGATGTGAGCCATGATGCCGATATTACGAGTTTTGTCTAAGGAGAACTCTCTTGCCATTTGGGTTTTTCTCCTTCCTATTATAAGGATTAGTATATTTTATGGTTTGAATCCTACCAGCGGTAGTGAGCAAATGCTTTGTTAGCTTCAGCCATTTTGTGAGTATCTTCACGTTTCTTAACTGATGAGCCAGTGTTGTTAGCTGCATCAAGAATCTCGTTAGCTAAGCGCTCTTCCATCGTTTTTTCACCGCGAAGACGAGCGTAGTTTACTAACCAGCGAAGACCAAGAGTAGTACGGCGGTCAGGGCGAACTTCAACAGGAACTTGATAGTTAGCACCACCCACACGACGAGCTCTTACCTCAAGAACTGGCATGATGTTTTTAAGCGCTTGTTCAAACACTTCGATTGCTTCTTTACCTGAACGCTCTTTCACTAAGTCAAAAGCTGTGTAAAGAATAGTTTGTGCTTTACCTCTCTTACCGTCTACCATAATTCTGTTGATTAGACGAGTAACAAGCTTTGAGTTGTAAAGTGGATCTGGTAATACGTCTCTTTTTGTAACAGGACCTTTACGTGGCATGTTATATCCTCCCTTCATGCTATAATCTTAAGCTTTATATTACTTAAGGCATTATTTTTTTGGTGCTTTTGGTCGTTTTGTACCGTATTTAGAGCGGCCTTGCATACGCTTGTCAACACCAGCAGTGTCTAATGCACCGCGCACGATGTGATAACGCACACCCGGTAAATCTTTTACACGTCCGCCGCGGATAAGTACAACACTATGCTCTTGCAGGTTGTGTCCGATACCAGGAATGTAGGCAGTTACCTCGATTCCGTTAGTTAAACGAACACGAGCATATTTACGAAGAGCCGAGTTCGGTTTCTTCGGTGTCATTGTACCAACACGAGTACATACTCCGCGTTTTTGCGGTGATGATGTGTTTGTTTGCTCTTTTTTGAAGCTGTTGTAACCTTTGTTTAACGCAGGAGAAGTTGATTTTTCAACTTTGCTTACGCGTCCCTTGCGCACTAATTGGTTAATAGTAGGCATGTTTATGTCCTCCCTTCTCGAAGTTTAATACCACACATCCAGGTGGTTCATATTTGGGCAAAAACAAAGTTTTTGCAGAGGATTTAAAACCCTTGGCAAAAACGGTTTTAATTGATAATAGCTACAGTTACTGCTCCTACTTCTATTCCGCAAGCTTTTCCAAGCTTTTTCATAGAGTCAACCATATTAAAGGGAATGTTCTTCTGTTCAGCGAGTTCAGTAATCATGTGAATGATTCTTGAATCAGCGTCTTCAGCAATGATCAGTTCCTTTACTTGATCAAGTTTTAGAGCCTTTACTGTTTGCTTTGTACCAACAATAATTTTATGTGCCTGCGATACTTTTTCATAAGACATAAAAATATATCCTCCAAAGCAACAGGTTTTAATTAAGCACCTAGAACATACTAACATCGTAAGAGATGGATGTCAACTAGATCAAAGAAACATTTTTCTAGAATCGTCCATCTCTTTTTCAGTTAGTTAATTAATCTACAGTTACAGTTTCATCTTCAGGCTGAATGCGAGGAATTGGATTAACGCGTCTATAGCGCTGCATTCCAGTTCCGGCAGGTACAAGCTTACCGATGATAACATTTTCTTTCAAGCCGAGCAGTTCATCACGCTTGCCTTTAATCGCAGCATCAGTCAGGACACGAGTTGTTTCCTGGAATGATGCAGCGGATAAGAATGAATCTGTTTCAAGTGATGCTTTTGTGATACCAAGCAGGATCGGACGTCCTGTTGCCGGGCGCTTGCCTTCAAGCAATACCTTTTTGTTGGCATCTGTAAATTGGTGAACATCAAGCAATGTTCCAGGCAATACATCTGTATCTCCTGCATCCATTACTCTAACTTTGCGAAGCATTTGGCGAACCATTACTTCAACGTGTTTGTCTCCAATTTCTACCCCTTGCATACGGTATACTTTTTGAACTTCACGAAGCAGATATTCCTGAACAGATGTGATGTCTGTTACTTTCAGCAATTCTTTAGGGTCGATTGAACCTTCAGTAAGTTCCTGACCGTGTGTAATTTTGTCGCCTTCGGCCACTTTAAGTCTAGCGTTGTAAGCAGCTGTGTAAGTGCGTGTTTCAACATCGCCTTTAATAACGATTTCCTGTTGTCTGTCACGGACTTCATTAATTTCTACTACTACACCATCAATTTCAGAGATGGTTGCTTGACCTTTAGGATTTCTCGCTTCAAATAGCTCCTGAATACGAGGTAAACCTTGAGTGATGTCATCTCCGGCAACACCGCCTGTATGGAACGTACGCATTGTAAGCTGAGTTCCCGGTTCTCCGATAGATTGAGCAGCGATAATACCGACTGCCTCTCCAACTTCAACCTCGGTTCCTGTAGCCAAGTTGCGTCCGTAGCATTTTTTACATACTCCATGACGAGTGTTACATGTAAATGCAGAACGGATCCATACTTCTTCTATGCCAGTTTCAACAATCGCTAAGGCAAGGTCTTCTGTAATGAGATCATTTTCAGAAACGATGACTTCACCAGTCTCCGGATGTTTAAGAGTTTTGCGTGCATGACGTCCAATTAAACGCTCTTCTAAATGCTCGATTACTTCTGTGCCTTCCTTGATTGACTTCGTCAAGATGCCGCGGTCCGTTCCACAATCTTCATCACGAATGATGACATCCTGCGCAACGTCAACGAGACGTCTTGTCAAGTAACCTGAGTCAGCTGTTTTAAGGGCTGTATCGGCAAGACCTTTACGCGCACCATGTGTTGAGATAAAGTACTCTAACACTGTTAAGCCCTCACGGAAACTTGATTTGATTGGAAGTTCAATAATACGTCCAGCCGGGTTGGCCATCAGTCCGCGCATTCCCGCAAGCTGCGTAAAGTTAGATGCGTTACCACGGGCTCCTGAATCACTCATCATGAAGATCGGGTTGCGCTTATCAAGAGAAGCCATCAGTTTGCCCTGGATGACATCTTTAGACGCACTCCAGATGGAAATAACACGTTCATAGCGCTCTTCTTCTGTAATCAGACCGCGTTTGAATTGTTTAAGAACATTATCAACTTTAGCTTGTGCCTCTTTTAAGATCTCTTCTTTTTCGCGAAGTACGATGATATCTGATACACCAACCGTAATACCGGCTTTAGTAGAATATCTGAATCCAAGATCTTTCATGCGATCAAGCATTTTAGACGTTTCGGTAATATGGAATTTCTTAAAGATTTCAGCAATGATTTTACCTAAGATCCCCTTCTTGAAAGGAGGGATAATCTCTTGGCTTTGAATGAATTCTTTCACATTCACATTTGCATCAATAAAGAATTTTTCCGGTGTTTCATCTTCAATGTTGCTCTTAGTCGGTTCATTCATATACGGGAATGAAGGCGGCAGAATTTCATTGAAAATCAGTTTTCCTACTGTTGTTACAAGCAGCTTTTTGCGCTGTTCATCCGTAAATGATTCGTTAGGCAGAGAGCTTGCTTGAACAGCAATACGAGAGTGAAGATGAACATATCCGTTTTGATATGCAAGCAAGGCTTCATTCGTATCTTTGAAGACCATTCCTTCGCCGACAGCTTCTTCGCGTTCTAATGTCAGGTAGTAGTTTCCGAGTACCATATCCTGAGAAGGAGTAACAACAGGTTTTCCGTCTTTAGGATTTAGAATGTTTTGAGCTGCAAGCATCAAAATGCGTGCTTCTGCTTGAGCTTCAGCAGATAGAGGTACGTGAACCGCCATTTGGTCACCATCAAAGTCAGCGTTATATGCTGTACATACTAATGGGTGAAGACGAATTGCACGGCCTTCTACAAGAGTAGGCTCAAATGCCTGGATTCCCAGTCTGTGAAGTGTAGGTGCGCGGTTAAGGAGAACTGGATGCTCTCTGATAACTGCTTCTAATACATCCCAAACCTCAGGAGATACACGTTCTATTTTACGTTTAGCACTCTTAATGTTGTGTGCTAAGCCCTTTTCAACAAGTTCTTTCATAACGAAAGGCTTGAATAATTCAAGAGCCATTTCTTTCGGCAAACCGCATTGATACATTTTTAAGTTTGGTCCTACAACGATAACGGAACGGCCTGAATAGTCAACACGTTTCCCAAGAAGGTTTTGACGGAAACGTCCTTGTTTACCTTTCAGCATATGTGAAAGTGATTTAAGAGGACGATTACCTGGTCCAGTAACTGGACGGCCGCGTCGGCCATTGTCAATCAACGCATCAACAGCTTCTTGAAGCATGCGTTTTTCGTTCTGTACGATGATGCTTGGAGCACCAAGGTCCAATAAACGTTTTAAACGGTTGTTGCGGTTAATTACACGGCGGTACAAATCATTTAAGTCAGAAGTCGCAAAGCGTCCGCCGTCTAATTGAACCATTGGACGAAGTTCAGGCGGGATAACAGGAAGAACATCAAGGATCATCCAAGATGGCTCATTGCCTGAATTACGGAATGCTTCTAATACTTCTAAACGTTTGATTGCACGAGTTCTGCGCTGGCCTTGTGCTGTTTTAAGTTCTTCTTTAAGCTGATCAACCTCTTTATCCAAATCGATGTCAGAAAGAAGTTTTTTGATCGCTTCTGCACCCATTGCAGCTTGGAAAGTTGAGCTGTATTTATCACGGTATGCTCTATACTCTTTTTCAGAGAGCAGCTGTTTTTTCTCAAGCGGCGTGTCGCCTGTTTCTGTAACCACGTAAGAAGCGAAGTAAATCACTTCTTCTAATGCACGAGGAGACATATCAAGCACTAAGCCCATGCGGCTAGGAATGCCTTTAAAATACCAAATGTGAGAAACAGGGGCAGCAAGTTCAATATGCCCCATACGCTCACGGCGGACCTTAGCACGAGTTACTTCAACTCCGCATCGATCACAGACTACACCTTTGTAGCGAACTCTTTTATATTTTCCGCAATGACATTCCCAGTCCTTAGTAGGACCGAAAATACGCTCACAGAATAAACCGTCTTTTTCTGGTTTTAAAGTACGATAGTTAATCGTTTCTGGTTTCTTAACTTCACCGAATGACCACGAGCGAATTTTATCAGGTGAAGCGAGACCGATGTTCATATACTCAAAGTTATTTACATCTAGCAAGGGGCCTACCTCCCTTTTCGTCTTCAGGTTTTACCCTTATTGCTTACTATTCTTTAATAACTGCGTCTTTTTCTTTTTCCATGGCTGCTGATGAAAGATCATCCGGCTGATCATTCAAGGATAAACCTTCTGATTGCTGTCCTTCTTCATCATCTTCTAAGTCTCTCATTTCGATTTCTTTTTCGTCGCTTGAGAGAATCTTAACATCCATACCTAAGCTTTGAAGTTCTTTTATTAATACTTTGAATGATTCTGGAACTCCTGGCTCCGGAACATTTTCGCCTTTAACGATTGCTTCGTACGTTTTCACACGTCCGACAACGTCATCTGACTTAACTGTGAGAATCTCTTGAAGAGTATAAGCTGCGCCATAAGCTTCAAGCGCCCATACTTCCATTTCTCCAAAACGCTGTCCGCCAAACTGGGCTTTACCGCCAAGTGGCTGCTGCGTAACAAGTGAGTAAGGTCCTGTTGAACGGGCATGCAATTTATCATCAACCATGTGAGCAAGTTTGATCATGTACATGATTCCTACTGATACACGGTTATCAAACGGTTCGCCTGATCGGCCATCATAAAGAACTGTTTTAGCATCGCGTGCCATGCCAGCTTCTTCAAGAGTTGACCATACATCTTCCTCGCGTGCACCATCAAATACAGGAGATGCAACGTGTAAACCGAGTTTGCGCGCTGCCATTCCAAGATGCAGTTCAAGTACCTGACCGATGTTCATACGAGATGGTACGCCCAGCGGATTTAACATAATATCTACTGGTGTGCCGTCTGGAAGGTAAGGCATATCTTCTTCAGGAAGAATTCTTGAGATAACACCTTTGTTTCCGTGACGTCCGGCCATTTTATCCCCTTCAGAAATTTTACGTTTCTGAACGATGTATGCGCGGACTAACTGGTTAACTCCCGGCGGAAGTTCATCGCCGTCTTCACGGTTGAACACTTTAACATCAAGAACGATACCGCCGCCTCCGTGAGGAACACGAAGTGAAGTATCACGTACTTCCCTTGCTTTTTCACCAAAGATTGCATGTAGAAGGCGTTCTTCTGCAGTCAGTTCAGTAACCCCTTTTGGTGTAACCTTACCAACAAGCAAATCTCCGTCTTTTACTTCAGCACCAACACGGATAATTCCGCGGTCGTCTAAGTTGCGAAGAGCATCTTCTCCGACATTCGGGATATCGCGTGTGATTTCTTCAGGTCCAAGCTTTGTATCACGAGATTCTGATTCATATTCTTCGATATGAATAGAAGTATAAACATCATCTTTTACTAGACGCTGACTCATGATGATGGCATCCTCATAGTTGTAGCCATCCCATGTCATGAATGCAACCATAACGTTACGTCCAAGTGCGAGTTCGCCTAGTTCCATAGATGGTCCGTCAGCAAGGATTTCACCTTTAACAACTTCATCGCCGACACTTACGATCGGGCGCTGGTTGTAGCAGGTACCTTGGTTAGAACGGATGAATTTAAGCAGGCTGTACTTATCCAAGTTGCCCTTTGTTTTCACGCCATCCACATCTTCGTAGCGTCGTACCCAGATGTTTTTAGCTTCTACTTTTTCAACAACTCCAGGGAACTTGCAGATTACTGCAGCACCAGAGTCTTTACCTGATACGTACTCCATGCCTGTTCCGACAATCGGAGACTCAGGGTTCATAAGCGGTACTGCTTGTCGCTGCATGTTCGCTCCCATTAGGGCACGGTTGGAGTCATCATTTTCCAAGAACGGGATACATGCTGTCGCAGCAGAAACTACTTGTTTAGGAGATACATCCATGTAATCCATTCTGTCACGGGACATAACTGTGTTCTCACCGCGGAAACGGGAAACGATGTCCTCATCAATGAATGAACCATCTTCTGCTAAACGAGCGTTTGCTTGGGCAACTACGTAATTATCTTCTTCGTCTGCCGTTAAGTAATCGATGCGGGCAGTTACTTTCCCTGTTTCAGGATCTACGCGGCGATATGGCGTTTCAATGAACCCAAAGCGATTAACTTTAGCATAAGAAGAAAGTGAGTTGATCAAACCGATATTTGGTCCCTCTGGCGTTTCAATCGGACACATGCGGCCATAGTGAGAGTAATGAACGTCACGCACTTCAAATCCAGCGCGTTCACGTGTTAATCCACCAGGTCCAAGTGCAGACAGACGGCGTTTATGAGTTAATTCAGCAAGCGGATTCGTCTGATCCATGAACTGCGATAACTGTGAGCTTCCGAAGAACTCTTTAATTGATGCAATAACAGGACGGATGTTAATCAGCTGCTGAGGTGTAATTGTATTTGTATCTTGAATGGACATTCTCTCGCGTACAACACGCTCCATACGAGAAAGACCGATTCTGAATTGATTTTGGAGAAGTTCTCCTACAGAACGCAGACGACGGTTGCCTAAATGGTCGATATCATCTGTGTCTCCTACTCCATGAAGCAAGTTAAAGAAATAACTGATAGAAGACAGGATGTCAGCAGGCGTAATATTCTTAACGTTTTCTTCGACATAAGCGTTGCTGATCACGTTAATGACTTTTTCACCTTCTGAATCAATAGGAGCATAGATTTTAATTGATTGAAGCGTTACATCTTCTTCAACAACTCCGCCAGATGGCGTAATTTTTCTGAAGCCTACTCCACTCTCTAAATTAGGAATGATTCGGTCAAGAGTACGTCTATCAATTAAAGTATCTTTTTCTGCAATAATTTCGCCAGTTTCAGGGTCTACTAATGTTTCAGCAAGACGCTGATTGAACAGGCGATTTTTAATATGAAGCTTTTTATTGATCTTGTAGCGTCCTACACTTGCAAGATCATAGCGTTTTGGATCAAAGAATCTTGAATCCAGCAAGCTTTTCGCGTTATCCACTGTTGGAGGCTCACCAGGGCGCAGACGCTCATAAATCTCAAGTAGAGCTTTTTCTGTGCTTTCTGTGTTGTCTTTATCAAGTGTGTTGCGCAAGTATTCATTTTCACCAAAAAGATCGGTGATTTCTTGATCAGAGCCAAACCCTAGTGCGCGCAAAAGAACCGTTACCGGCAATTTCCGAGTGCGATCAATACGCACATATGCAACATCTTTAGCATCTGTTTCGTACTCTAACCAAGCGCCACGGTTTGGAATGACAGTAGCAGTGAAGCCTTTTTTACCATTTTTATCGACTTTTCCGCTGTAATAAACACTTGGTGAACGTACGAGCTGTGATACGATAACACGCTCAGCACCGTTAATCACAAATGTACCTGTTTCAGTCATCAATGGGAAATCACCCATGAAAACATCCTGATCTTTTACTTCACCAGTTTCCTTGTTAATTAAACGCACCTTCACACGAAGCGGTGCAGAATAGGTAACATCGCGCTCTTTAGATTCCTCTACTGAATATTTAGGATCACCTAAACTATAATCAATAAATTCTAGCGAGAGGTTACCAGTGAAGTCTTCGATAGGAGATATGTCCTGGAACATTTCTCTAAGACCCTCATCAAGAAACCACTGATAGGAAGAGGTTTGAATCTCAATAAGATTTGGTAATTCTAACACTTCACTAATACGTGCATAACTTCTGCGTTGGCGGTGTCGTCCATACTGAACTAGTTGACCTGTCAACTGCTTCACCCCTCAAATCAAGCGTAATATAACTTGTAATATGTACTCGTAAATCAATCTATTAACCACCAATACACATACAAGGAGAAAACAAAAATAAAAAGGTCTCTATAAATTAGAAAACCACTTTTGTAAAACGTACTATTGATTTTATAAGTTTTTCCATCTGTCCTATATTTATACATTTACCTCAAAAAATAGAGACTTATGGAATATATATATTGGCATTTTATAATATTAACATAGCGAAAAATGCGAGTCAATCTTTTTCTGCTCTGATAATAAAGTAGCCTTTATCCTTTTTGACTGTAACAACTTCTTTAAACATCTCATCCAGTTTGGCAATAGCCGATGGGGCTCCTTGCTTTTTCTGAATGACAACCCATAATTCTCCGCCCGGCAAAAGAGATTCAAAGCTTTTTTCAAAAATCTCGTGAACAACCTTTTTTCCTGCCCGGATAGGAGGATTTGTCAGAACAGCCGCATACTTTTTCGAAGGATCAACATTTTCAAAAAGATTGCTTGCGATAATACGGACATTTTTCACGCCATTTGCTTCTGCATTCACTTTCGCAAGTTCTACTGCTCTCTCATTAACATCGATCATATCAACTGTGAGATCCTTGAATTCTTTAGCAAGCGAAATTCCAATTGGTCCGTATCCGCAGCCAACGTCCAGCAAGTCGCCTTTTTGATCAGGCAGTGTAAATGTTTCAATCAGCAGTCTTGAACCAAAATCGACTTCATTTTTAGAAAAAACGCCGCGATCACTTTGAAAATGAAAGGAATTCCCTCTTAAAGTAAACGTCCATGATTTACGATTACTCTCAGCCTCAGGCTGACTTGAATAATAATGATTTGTCATCTTTTTCCCTCCATGTTAAAGGAGTATAGCAAATCATGCTATTTTTCATACCTCTGTATCTTTATAAAAATCAATTCCTGTCAAACGTGAAAAAAAAGCTCGCTATATGAATTAAGCGAGCTTTGTCTTTTGGAATTACTTAACTTCTACAGAAGCGCCAACTTCTTCAAGTTTGCCTTTGATTTCTTCAGCTTCTTCTTTAGCGATTCCTTCTTTAACAGCTTTAGGAGTGTTGTCAACTAATTCTTTAGCTTCTTTCAAGCCAAGACCAGTGATTTCACGTACTACTTTGATAACTTTGATTTTTTGAGCACCAGCGCTAGCAAGTACTACATCAAATTCAGTTTGCTCAGCAGCAGCTTCGCCACCAGCAGCGCCACCAGCCATTGCTACAGGAGCAGCTGCAGTTACGCCAAATTCTTCTTCGATTGCTTTAACTAAGTCGTTTAATTCTAAAACAGTCATTTCTTTAACTGCTTCAATGATTTGTTCTTTAGTCATTGTATATTTCCTCCTTATAAACCTATTAGTTTTTTGTTTTGGTACGGGTCAAACAGATTAAGCGCCTTGCTCTTCTTTTTGTTCTGCAACTGCTTTAGTAGCAAGTGCAAGATTGCGGATTGGAGCTTGAAGAACGCTAAGCAACATAGAAAGTAAGCCTTCACGTGACGGAAGATCAGCAAGAGCTTTAATTTGTTCTACAGTTGCGATGTTGCCTTCGATTACACCTGCTTTGATTTCTAACGCGTCATGCTTTTTAGCAAAGTCGTTAAGAATCTTAGCTGGAGCAACTACGTCGTCATTACTGAATGCGATCGCATTAGGACCTGTTAGGGCGTCATTAAGACCAGTAAGTTCAACATTTTCAACTGCACGGCGAGTCATTGTGTTTTTGTAAACTTTGAACTCGATGCCAGCATCACGAAGAGTTTTACGAAGTTCAGTAACTTCTGCTACTGTTAATCCGCGGTAGTCAACAACGATTGTTGTTTTGCTGTCGCGAAATTTAGCAGTAATGTCATCTACGATGGATTTTTTTGTTTCGATAGCGCTGCTCATTGATACACCTCCTGTAAGAATCAAAGTCCCACACTTATACCGATCGGTGTTTTCTCTTTAAAAAACAAGAAATGCCTCCACGTCAGACATGGAGGCAGTATATATACAAGCGATCTAATAATTTTAGTTCACATATATACACCTCGGCAGGAAATTAAGCTTATGCAAGCACCTACTGTCTTCGGTATAAATGAAGTTATTTAGTTAAACAACATTTTTGATTATATATAAAGTCGACCCTTATGTCAACTATTATTTAATGCCGAAACTTGATGAATCAACTTTAACGCCAGGTCCCATAGTAGAAGCAACAGCTACATTCTTCATGTATGTGCCTTTTGCAGCAGCAGGTTTAGCTTTTAATAACGTTTCGAAGATTGTAGTGAAGTTTTCAACTAACTTGCTGTCTTCGAAAGATACTTTACCGATTGGCACGTGGATGTTACCAGCTTTGTCAACGCGGTATTCAACTTTACCAGCTTTGATTTCTTTAACTGCTTTTTCAACGTCAAATGAAACAGTGCCAGTTTTAGGGTTTGGCATTAAGCCTTTTGGTCCAAGTACGCGGCCAAGCTTACCAACTTCACCCATCATGTCAGGAGTAGCTACGATTACATCGAAGTCAAACCATCCTTGCTGGATTTTGTTGATGTAGTCAGCATCGCCTACGAAATCAGCTCCAGCAGCTTCTGCTTCCTTCGCTTTTTCACCTTTAGCAAATACTAAAACGCGTTGAGTTTTACCTGTTCCGTTTGGAAGAACAACTGCTCCGCGGATTTGCTGATCGTTTTTACGTGGATCAACGCCTAAACGGAATGCAACTTCAACTGTTGCATCAAATTTAGCTGTGTTTGTTTTCTTTACAAGTTCAATTGCTTCTTGAACTCCGTAAGCTTGAGCACGGTCTACTAATTCAGCAGCTTCAACGTACTTTTTACCTCTTTTAGCCATTTTAAATTTCCTCCTTAGTGGTTTTAGCGGAATAACCTCCCACGAATAAAGGTTGCGAACTTGTTAAAAGCAAACTCGCAACCCCTAAAACAAAAACAACAATTAGTCTTCGATGACGATACCCATGCTGCGCGCAGTACCTTCAACCATACGCATAGCTGATTCAACATTAGCTGCATTTAAGTCAGGCATTTTTGTTTCAGCAATTTCACGTACTTTATCACGCTTAACTGTTGCTACTTTATTACGGTTAGGTTCACCAGAACCAGACTCGATACCAGCTGCTTTCTTAAGCAATACTGCAGCAGGCGGAGTTTTTGTAATAAATGTAAATGAACGGTCTTCAAATACCGTAATTTCAACAGGAATGATAAGTCCAGCTTGATCAGCTGTACGAGCGTTAAACTCCTTACAGAATCCCATGATGTTAACACCAGCTTGACCTAATGCAGGACCAACCGGCGGCGCTGGATTTGCTTTTCCAGCAGGAATTTGCAATTTAACCATTTTAATTACTTTTTTAGCCACGAGACACACCTCCTTAAGTCCGTGATGTGGTAATAGGGTAATACCCTCCCACTCATGTCGTTCATTCTTTATATGAATGATAGAAATTAATCAAGTTTTTTGTCCCGCATTGCGAGACATACTGACTTATGAAATATTATCACTTTTCTTTTACGAATTCAAGTTTTTTTCTTATAATTTATCAACTTGAGAAAATTCCAGCTCAACCGGTGTTTCGCGGCCGAACATGTTTACTAATACCTTCACTTTGCTCTTATCTTTATCAATCTCTTCAATTGATCCGGTAAAGTTAGCAAAAGGTCCGTCTATTACTTTTACAGTCTCTTTCAAGTCGAAATCAAGTTCAACTCTCTTTTCTTCCATTCCCATATGTTTAAGGATTGATACAACTTCTTCAGGAAGAAGCGCTGTTGGCTTTGAACCAGAACCAGCTGAACCGACAAATCCTGTTACACCAGGTGTATTGCGGACTACATACCAGGAATCATCTGTCATTACAATTTCAACGAGGACATATCCCGGGAATACTTTTTTCTTTGTTACTTTCTTTTTGCCGTTTTTATAATCTGTTTCTTCTTCTTCCGGAACGACAACACGGAAAATTTTATCTTGCATGCCCATTGATTCTACACGCTTTTCAAGATTCGCCTTTACCTTATTCTCATAACCCGAATAAGTGTGGACTACATACCAATTTTTCTCCATCTTTTATAGGACGATTTGTCCATTCCCTCCCTGCTTTTTGAAGCTTATATGATGATTCTGCTGCTCTTATTCTTTGGCTGACTCTTTTTAAGACAATGAAAAAACCCGTCGAACGGGTTTTTGGGGAAATATAATATTCTCTATTATAGCACGATTTTATATCTATTATTCAAAAAATAAAACGAAAATGAAGATCGGTGTTTTATTTTTTAAGACACTAGACGAATTAACGATGAAATTCCAAGATCAATAATGGCGAAAAAGATGACAGCAAAAGCGACAGTTGCAATAACTGTAATTGTATATCGTGTCAGTTCTTTGCCTTTTGGCCAGCTGACCTTTTTCATTTCACGGGAAACATCTTTGAAAAAATTAACAATACGCTGCATTTGCATTACCTCCAAGAGAATTCAGAAAGCCTGTCATAGAAATAAAGAATCATGAGATGAGTGCTACTTTGTTTCACGGTGGTCCGTATGTGCGTTACAAGCTTTACAAAATTTCTTGAATTCTAAACGCTCTTCGGAGCTTGACGTGTTTTTCATCGTTGTGTAGTTTCTGCTTCCACAGTCTGTGCAAGCCATTGTAACTTTCTTACGCATTTATGGCACCTTCCGCTAGTCCTGCATTTTTCTATAAAAATGTAACACACGCAAGGACCTTCGTCAATGACGCCTGACGTGTTTTACATGATTTTTACATATTGATTTCACGAAGCTCAAGATACCTTTCAAGCTTTCGTTTCACCCGCTGAAGGGCATTGTCTATTGATTTGACGTGGCGGTTGAGCTCTTCAGAAATTTCCTGATAGGACCTGCCGTCCAGATACAGAACAAGCACCTTTCGTTCGAGATCGCTCAGAAGCTCGCCCATTTTCACTTCGATATCATCAAATTCTTCCTGATTAATAATCAGTTCTTCCGGGTCCATGACTTTTGTCCCTGAAATAACATCCATCAATGTCCGGTCTGATTCTTCATCATAAATCGGCTTGTCCAGTGAGACATAAGAGTTAAGAGGAATATGTTTTTGACGGGTTGCGGTTTTAATAGCGGTAATGATTTGGCGAGTGATGCACAGTTCTGCAAAAGCTTTGAAAGAAGTAAGCTTGTCCTCTCTGAAATCACGGATAGCCTTATACAAACCGATCATACCTTCTTGAATAATATCTTCTCTGTCAGCGCCTATCAAAAAATAGGACCTTGCCTTTGCTCTTACAAAATTACGGTACTTTGTTATTAAATAATCAAGAGCATCGCTGTCTCCATTATGAACAAGCTCCACAACCTGTTCATCCAAAAGAGCATGAAAGTCTTCCTTGCTGAGTTTACCCGTGCTGAAATGTGTGTTCATGCCGATCCCCCCGACCGCACAATAGATAGAAATATTATACAGTATGATTTTTGAAAGCGTCAACAGGCTATAAATCGCCCCTGCGCCATTTTTCAAACATTTTCAGGACATCATCTGTGATTGGAATCTTTGATTGAGGACTATTCACTTTTATTTTTTCTACTCTTTTTTGGATTCTTTTTTCTATTGCTTCCACTTCATTTAAAAGTTCTCTTGCTGATTTCCTGAGAGCTCCCTGGCCAAAAATAGCCCATTGCTCTGTAAAATCGGAAGTTGCCACATGGATCTGCGTTTTAATATTGCTCAGGGAAATCGCAAGTTTTTCAATGCGCTCATCCGCTGTTTCGTTTTCACGGGTATAGATGACTTCGACACGGTGGTTTTTTTGTTTCTTTTCAATACCCTTTACTTGATGAGCATCGAAAATGACGATTACCCTGTAACCGGTGTAAGCTTGATACTCTGCCATTTTCTGAATCAGCAGCTCTCTTGCTTCTGAGAGATTCTCTTTTTTTAATGATTGAAGATTCGCCCATGCACCGATGATGTTATATCCGTCAACAAGAAGGATATCCATTTTATTATTCTCCTAATGGATGACGCTTTCTGAAGACCTCATACATCAGCAGACTCGCTGCTACTGAAGCATTTAGCGAAGTGACCCGGCCAGCCATCGGCAAGTTGACCAGAAAATCGCATTTTTCTTTAACCAGTCTTCCCATTCCTTTACCTTCACTGCCAATAACTAAGCCAAGAGGCATTTTCCCGTCCATTGAACGGTAATCATCTGATCCTTTAGCATCTGTGCCAACTATCCAGACGCCCCGCTCTTTTAATTCCTCAATGGTTCTGGCCATATTTGTCACCCTTGCAACAGGAATATATTCAATTGCACCAGTAGAAGACTTCGCTACTGTAGCTGTCAGCCCTACCGCTCTTCTTTTAGGAATGATAATGCCGTGCGCTCCCGTTGCATCGGCTGTTCTCATAATGGAACCAAGGTTATGAGGGTCTTCAATTTCATCTAAAAGAAGGATAAATGGGGCTTCATTTTTATCTTCAGCCGCCTTTAAAATATCATCTACCTCTGAGTACTCATATGCTGCTACCTGAGCAACGACACCCTGATGATTTCCTTCAACCATTTGATCAATTTTCTTTTTAGGAACAGATTGAATGGATATGCCCTTTTCTTTTGCAAGGTCCATGATCTGCTGGGCCTGTCCCTTGACGGAGTTTTCCGCCATCCAGATTTTATACACATTTCTCGTTGATTTTAACGCTTCAATGACTGTGTTGCGCCCCATAATGTATTCTTCTGACATTCCTATTTCCTCCCTTCGTTCTGAATCAATTCAAATGATGACTGAATGATTTCTGCCAGCCTGTCTGCATCTTTCATAAGATGCAGGTAGCCTATTAGTGCTTCAAATGCTGTACTGTAGCGGTAGGTCTGAACATCTGTGTTTTTAGGAACCGTGCCTGATTTTGCATTGCGGCCGCGGCGTATAATGGCCATTTCTTCTTCAGAGAAATATTCCGCTTTAGACAGTTCATGAAGAACGGTGGCCTGCGCCTTGGCTGAAACATATTTTGTCGCTAATTTATGAAGCTGATTTGGACGGACATTGCCTTTAGAAAGCAGATGATGCCTGACGTAAACTTCATAAATTGCATCACCTATATAGGCAAGCGCCAGGCTGTTCACTTGTTTTGGGTGCGGTATCTCTTCTAAGTGAAGCATACTTACCCTCTTTTCCATCTCGTGCCTTGAGGCGTATCTTCTAAAATAATATTCATGCCTTTCAGCTGATCCCGGATTTCATCTGACAGCTGAAAGTTCCGGTCAATTCTTGCCTGAATGCGCTTTTCAATCAATTCTTCAATTTCTGCATCCAATAGTTCTTTTTTGCCGAACTGCAGGCCAAGTACAGCGCCAAGTTCATCAAATGCAGCTGTGAATGCAGCAATTACTTCTTTAGAAGTGTTCTTTTCCTGCAAATAATAGTTGGCTTGCTTTGACAATTCAAACATGACTGAAATGGCATTGGCTGTGTTGAAATCATCATCCATTGCTTCCACAAAAACGGTGCGCTGTTCAGAGATGATGTTCAGCCACTTCTCATTGTCATCGGTTAAGTCCGTGCTGCTTTGTACGCGGTGCAGCAGATTTGCATAGGATGTACGAAGACGGTCTAATGCATTTTTCGTGCTCTCAAGCAAATCAACGGAATAGTTAATTGGATGACGATAATGAACAGACAGCATGAACAATCTTAGAACCTGGGCATCGTGTTCTTTCAGGATGTCATGAACTAATACAAAGTTGCCTAGAGACTTCGACATTTTTTCATTGTTAATATTAATATACCCATTGTGCAGCCAGTAGTTAGCAAACGGTTTTTCTGTCAGTGCTTCAGACTGGGCGATTTCATTCTCATGGTGAGGGAATGTTAAGTCCTGTCCTCCAGCATGGATATCTATTGTATCCCCGAAGTGATCATGGACCATAGCGGAACACTCAATATGCCAGCCCGGTCTTCCTTCTCCCCACGGACTTTCCCAAGAAATCTCGCCCTCTTTTGCCGCTTTCCATAGCGCAAAATCAAGTGAATCCTGCTTCTTTTCTCCAGCATCGATTCTTGCGCCTACTCGAAGTTCATCGATGGATTGATGAGAGAGTTTTCCGTAATCTTTAAAAGCTCTTGTTCTGTAATACACATCCCCGCCTGCTTCATAAGCAAACCCTTTTTCAATCAAAGCCTGAATAAAGTCAATGATAATATCCATGCTTTCTGTCACTCGCGGATGTGCAGTTGCACGGTCGCAGCCAAGAGCAGTGACGTCTTCAAAATAGGCTTCAATAAAGCGGTCCGCAATGGTTGGAACATCTTCTCCGAGTTCATTTGCTGCCTTTATCAGCTTATCGTCTACATCTGTAAAGTTTGATACATACGTTACATCATATCCTCTGTACTCCAAGTATTTACGGACTGTATCATAGACGATTGCGGGACGGGCATTCCCTATATGGATATAGTTATAAACGGTCGGTCCGCACACATACATTTTGACCTTGCCTTCTTCAAGCGGCTTAAACGTTTCTTTTTGTCTGGTTAGCGTATTGTATAACTTGATGGTCATCTTGACTCTTCCCTTCTTTCAATTGTGCAAGCTCTTGTCTCAAATGCAGCATTTCTGCTTCCAGCTCTTTGAACCTGTCTGCGACTGGATCAGGAAGATTGCAGTGATCAAGATCATTTTTGATTCTCTTTCCATTTTGTATCACGACCTTGCCCGGTATTCCTACCACAGTGGAATGATCAGGCACATCACGGAGCACAACCGAACCCGCACCTATTTTAGAGTAAGCGCCGACTGTAATGGATCCCAGCACTTTAGCACCTGTAGCAATCAAAGCGTTATCCAGAATGGTCGGGTGCCTCTTTCCTTTTTCTTTCCCGGTTCCGCCTAAAGTTACCCCTTGGAAGACTGTTACGTTATTTCCAATTTCACATGTTTCACCAATCACAACACCCATTCCGTGGTCTATAAAAAAGCGACGGCCGATTTTTGCACCTGGATGAATCTCGATTCCTGTAAAAAAGCGGCTCACTTGAGAAATGACTCTTGCAATGAAGAACAAATTCCGTCTAAAGAACGCATGTGCAAGACGGTGAGCCCAAATTGCATGAAGCCCGGAATAAGTAAGAATAACTTCTAAATAAGACCTTGCAGCTGGATCCTGTTCGAAAACAACTTCGATATCTTCCTTCAGCATTTTGAACATTCTATTCCCCCCAAACATTCCCCTTGATTATTTAAAAAAATCTAAAAAAGCGCCTCTGCCTAATAGACAGAGACGCTTTAAATGCGCGGTTCCACTCTGTTTAAACAAGCAAAGAAATTGCCTGCTTCAACTTTAGGCTCCTGTAACGGTGAGCAATCCGCTTTTATTTAATGCGTCAGACTGGCTGATGGTTCAATAAAAGGCTCAAAGGTGCATTTCGAGAATTTTTTCGCATAAACCTCTTTCAGCCGGGGAGGTTCTCTCTAATATGGAAACGGACTCTCTACTTCTCCTTATCAACGCGTTTAAATGTATTAATCATACTATATTACATTTTTAGAAAAAAGTTAACTGTTCGCACTTTTTAATCGGGTTAAAATTGTTTCTTTCCCCAGCAGCTCAATTGCCTGAGGAAGATCCGGCCCGTGAGTTTGTCCTGTAGTGGCAACACGGATTGGCATAAAGAGATTTTTGCCTTTATGTCCGGTCGACTTCTGAACAGCTTTTGTAGCTGCTTTAATTTGATCAGCCGTAAAGGACTCAAGTTTCTCGATTTCCACAGCAAATGCTGTAAGAACCTCTGGAACCTGTTCCTCTTCAAGAACATTACGCGCCTCGCGGTTATAAGTAATTTCTTCTTTAAAGAAAAGCTCAGTCAGTTCAACAATCTCTGCACCATAACTCATTTTGTCCTGATGAAGGCCGATTAATTTCCGCGCCCAGTCGATTTCTTCAGCTGCAGCAGTTTCTGATACTTTTCCAGCTTTAATCAAATGAGGAAGGGAAAGCTCAACCAGCTGATCTAATTCGAGCTGTTTGACATATTGATTGTTCAGCCACATTAGCTTCTGTGTATCAAAAACAGCCGGTGATTTCGATAATCGATTCGGATCGAATATTTCAATGAACTGCTCTTTGCTGAATATTTCTTCCTCGCCGCCCGGAGACCATCCAAGCATGCCGATAAAGTTAAAGAGCGCCTGCGGCAAATAGCCCAGCTCTTTATATTGTTCAATAAATTGAATAATTGATTCATCGCGCTTGCTTAATTTTTTGCGGTTTTCATTAACGATTAATGTCATATGGCCGAAAATAGGCGTTTCCCAGCCTAATGCATTGAAGATCATAATTTGCTTCGGTGTATTGGAAATGTGATCTTCCCCGCGTAGGACATGAGTCATTTTCATTAAATAATCATCTACCGCTACAGCGAAGTTATAAGTTGGTGTTCCGTCTTTTTTTACGATGACATAATCGCCGATTCCATCTGTTTCAAATGAGATTTCATCTTTCACGATATCGTTGAATGTGATGACCTCTCCCTTTGGAACACGGAAGCGAATGCTAGGTTTTCTTCCTTCATCCTCAAGCTTTTGCTGCTCTTCAGATGTTAAATTCGCGCATTTTCCAGAGTATTGAGGAGTCTCCCCGCGGACACTTTGCTCTTCCCGCTCCTGCTCAAGCTCTTCTTCTGTGCAATAGCATTTATACGCTTTTCCGCTTGAAAGAAGTTCATCGTAATATTTTTTATAAAGATCATTGCGCTCTGATTGTCTGTATGGACCGTATTCACCGTCTGTATCAATGCTTTCATCCCAGTCGATGCCGAGCCATTTCAAATATTTAAGCTGGCTTTCTTCGCCGCCTTCAATATTTCTCTTTTTATCCGTGTCTTCAATTCGGATAATAAATTTGCCGCCTGTGTTGCGTGCATATAAATAATTAAAAAGAGCTGTTCGGGCATTCCCGATATGTAAATGTCCAGTCGGACTTGGAGCGTATCGCACTCTTACTTCATTTGTCATTGTTGTACCTCCGATAATCTTTAGCATCCGTTTCATTTTATCACTAAAATCACTCTGTTCAAAAGATTGTCCGTGATTATTTTTTCTGAATGAGAACCGTTGCCTGAGATGCAATTCCTTCGCCTCTGCCCGTAAATCCAAGCTGTTCGGTCGTCGTTGCTTTTACATTCACCTGGCTGATGTCCGCCTCAAGCAATTCAGCAATTCTTCCTCTCATTTGGTCAATATATGGAGCCATTTTTGGCCTCTGAGCAATAATCGTGCAATCAATATTACTTAACGAATATCCATTTTCTTTAACAAGCTGCCAAACATGCTGCAGCAGCTTTGCGGAGTCCGCATCTTTAAATTCAGGATCCGTATCCGGAAAATGCTTGCCGATATCACCAGCAGCAATAGCACCCAGACATGCATCTGCAACTGTATGAAGCAATACATCTGCATCTGAATGGCCAAGCAGTCCTTTATCATACGGAATTTCAATTCCTCCGAGGATGAGCGGTCTGCCTTCTACGAGCTGATGCACATCAAATCCCTGTCCAATTCTAAGCATTATGTTTCCCTTCTTTCACTTTCTAAGATGGCTTTTGCAATCAGCAGATCATCTGGTGTCGTTAGTTTAATGTTTGTATAATCGCCCTCGACTACATGAACTTTGCTTCCGCTTCTTTCAATTAAACTTGCGTCATCGGTTCCCAGGAAACCAGACTGTGACGCTTCCTCGTGGGCTGCGAGGATAGCTGAAAGACGAAAAGCTTGTGGGGTCTGTACGGCCCACAAGCTAGAACGTTCAACTGTTTCAATCACTTCGCTGTTCTGCACACGTTTAATTGTGTCTTTCACAGGGACTGCAACCGTTGCAGCTCCATCTTCACTTGCTGCTTTAACTAGTTTATTAATCATGTTTTTTTTAATGAATGGCCGAGCCCCGTCATGGACAAGAACTATCTCAGAAGACGCAGCTTTTAGACCATTATACACGCTGTGCTGCCTCTCGCTGCCCCCGCTGATCAATCCTTTAATCTTATGAATTCCGTAACGGTCAGCCATTTTGGTGAAAATATCTTTTTCGTTCGGATTGACAACTAAGAGAATGCCCGTACATTTCGGATCTTGTTCAAAAACATTCAATGTATGAACAATGACAGGCATCCCGTCAAGCTCAATGAATTGCTTGTTCTTGCCTGCATTCATCCGCTTTCCTTGTCCTGCAGCAGGAATGACTACCTCATACTTCATGCGCTTTCTCCCCTACAACGCTTTTTCCAGCAGCTTGGGTTTAGCAAAAATCATTCTTCCGGCAGATGTCTGCAGCACACTCGTCACAATAACATCAATGTGCTTGCCTATATAATCTCTTCCATCTTCAACAACAATCATTGTTCCGTCATCTAAATAGGCGACGCCCTGATTATGTTCTTTTCCATCTTTAATGACTTGTACTTTCATTTCTTCCCCAGGCAATACAACCGGCTTTACAGCGTTAGCTAAGTCATTGATATTTAATACACCCACACCCTGCAGCTCACATACTTTATTTAAGTTAAAATCGTTTGTTACCACGACGCCGGATGTAAGCTTGGCAAGTTTCACGAGCTTGCTGTCAACCTCTTGGATTTCATCAAAGTCGCCTTCATAAATCTCTACTTTAATGGAGAGCTCCTTTTGAATGCGGTTCAGGATATCAAGTCCGCGTCTCCCGCGATTTCGTTTTAATGCATCAGATGAATCAGCAATGTGCTGAAGCTCTTCAAGGACAAATTGAGGAATGACAATCGTGCCTTCTAAAAACCCAGTCTGGCAGATATCAGCAATTCTGCCGTCGATAATCACGCTTGTGTCCAAAATTTTAAGCTTTTTGTCTTCTGTTTCTGCGTCTTCCTCGCCAGCGCCTTTTTTCTTTCCGATTTTGCCTGAAATAGAGAACAGACTGATCAGCTCATCTTTACGCTTGAAACCGACCTGAAAACCCAGGTATCCAAGCAGCAGTGTAAGAAAGATCGGAATAATCGTACTGAACACTTGATATTGGATGTCTTTAAACGGAATAACATTTACGATAAGAAAGGCAATTATAAGTCCGACAATC
Organism: Metabacillus idriensis; assembly: GCF_009674765.1. GTDB lineage: Bacteria > Bacillota > Bacilli > Bacillales > Bacillaceae > Bacillus_P > Bacillus_P idriensis. The sequence continues at coordinate 52,531 of NZ_WKKF01000017.1, forward strand.
AATCCTAAACTACCAAATAGAACATCCGTTACAGGTGCCTTTACCAGTGATTCTTCTAAAAGCTTGACCCAGTTAACCACATAATCAACAAGCCAGAATGTTGCTATATAGAATAATATTGCTCCTAAAATGGCCAATGCATATGGTGAATTAATAAAAGGTATGTCTTGTAGATTTAACAATCTCATTAGCTCCGGCATAAAGAAAATGCCTAAAGTTCCTCCGAGAAACAGGAAAAAGATCTGCACAATACGCTTTAACATACCTCCACCTCCTTTATATCTATTATAATCACTTTAATTCAATTAAAACGCCAAAGATATGAATTTCTAAAGCTGTAAACAGATTGAAATGTTAGAACAGATTATACCTTTCCCTAAAAAAGAAAAACAAGAATAATATAACCTAAATCCGCGGGATTAAAACGCTTAAACAAAAAGTTTCATAAAAAGTTCGCTATATTTGACGATCAATCAGCAGCTGTTCCTGCAGCCTCCGCAGACCTTCTTTAATTTTCTTCGCCCGAACCTCGCCAATTCCATCAACCTCATCCAACTGTTCTACGGATGCACGCGTAATAAGTTTCAGATTCGTAAATTTGTTCACCAAATTTTCAATTATGACAGGCGGAAGACGCGGAATCTTCTTAAGAACTCTGTAGCCGCGCGGCATCACTAAATCCTCAAGATTTGTAAAATGTGCTGAGTAGCCAAGCAGTCTAAGCAGGACCATGTCATCTAAGAGCTCCGTATTTGTAAGGACCTGAAACTGATCGAGCACATATTTAGGATCAAGCGTTTTATCAAATGAGTAGTCTTTAATGACAAGCGCCGCTTCCTCTTCAATATCTGACAGCAATTCGTTCAGCTGCAGGCGGATCAGGTGTCCTTCTGTTCCAAGTTCGTTAATGTAATTCAAGATTTCATTCTTAATGCGGAGCACCATTTCAATGCGGTGAATGACCTGCAGCAATTCATCAAACGTTACAAGCTCTTCAAATTCAAGCGCTCCAAGATTTATGATTGACTGATCAAGAACCGTGCGGTATTTCTCAAGCGTCTGAATCGCCTGATTCGCTTTTGTTAAAATAACACCGATGTCTCTCAGCGCATAGCGAAGCTCCCCGTAATAGAGGGTAATAACATTTCTTCTCTGTGAAATGGCGATTACCAGATTGCCTGTCTGCTTCGCTACTCTTTCTGCTGTCCGATGCCGCATGCCTGTTTCAATGGACCCGATAAAAGCATTTGGAACAAGCTGTGCATTTGCATATAAAATTTTATTGCCTGAATCGCTGAGAATAATGGCTCCGTCCATTTTAGCAAGTTCATAAAGGTGAGCCGGGGAAAAGGCAGAGTTTATGTAAAAACCTCCATCTACCAGCTCTTTTACTTTGTCGCTGAAACCGACCACAATCAGACCGCCGGTTTTCGCCCGCAATACGTTTTCAATTCCAGCTCTGAGAGGTGTCCCAGGAGCAATAAATTGCAAGATTTCCTTCATGCTTTTCTCATATGTCTTTTTCTCTTTATCAATCATTGTCCTACCCCCCTAATGTACTCTGCAGGGCCTCTGAGACGTTCTTAACTCCCACAACCTCAATGTCCCCCGGCACCGTCCATCCGCCAATATTGGCCTCTGGAACGATTGCACGCTTAAATCCAAGCTTGGCCGCTTCCATGACACGCTGTTCAATTCTTGAAACACGTCTGACTTCGCCGGTTAATCCTACTTCTCCAATAATAATATCTGTCGCTTTTGACGGTACGTCCTTAAAGCTTGAAGCTATGCTGACTGCTATTGCCAAATCAATAGCAGGTTCATCTAATTTCACCCCGCCTGCCACTTTTAAATAGGCATCCTGGTTTTGAAGAAGCAAGCCTACTCGTTTCTCAAGGACAGCCATTAACAGCGGGACACGGTTATGATCAATCCCGGTTGCCATTCTCCGCGGATTTCCAAAGCTGGTAGGCGAGATTAACGCCTGAATCTCCACCAGAACCGGTCTTGTTCCTTCCATGGATGCAACAACCGTAGAGCCTGCTGCCCCTTTTGACCGTTCTTCAAGAAAAATCTCAGAAGGGTTCAGGACCTCCTCAAGACCGCTTTCTTTCATTTCAAAAATGCCCATTTCGTTTGTTGAACCAAAACGGTTTTTTACAGCTCTTAAAATCCTGTACGTATGATGGCGTTCTCCTTCAAAATAAAGCACGGTATCCACCATGTGCTCAAGAATTCTCGGACCCGCAATGGAACCTTCCTTCGTGACATGTCCCACAATAAAGATCGCAATGCCTTTTGTTTTCGCGATCCTCATCAGTTCAGCGGTACATTCCCTAACCTGTGAAACACTCCCCGGTGCAGATGTAATATCACTTTGAAAAACAGTTTGGATGGAATCCACAATGACAAAGGCAGGATTCGTTTCATCAATTGCCTTTGTAATAAATTCAAGATCTGTTTCAGCAAAAACAAAGAGTTTATCAGACTTCACTCCAAGTCTGTCGGCCCTCATTTTCGTTTGCTTGACCGATTCTTCACCTGAAATATATAAGACATCGTTCCCATTATCGGCTAATTGAGAAGAAACTTGAAGAAGCAGTGTTGATTTTCCAATTCCGGGATCTCCGCCTATTAGTACTAGGGAACCCCTTACAATTCCGCTTCCAAGGACACGGTTAAATTCCTGCAGGTTTGTTTTAATGCGCGGTTCTTGAGTTGTTTCAATGTTTGTAATGGGTGAAGGTTTATTGGCGGTTTGACCTGGAGCTGAGTGCGCAAAGGCAACTCTTCTATTTGCAGTTCCTGTTTTGACAATTTCTTCTGTCATCGTGTTCCATGCGCCGCAGCCTGGACATTTGCCCATCCATTTGGCAGATTCATATCCGCACGTCAGACACATGAATTTCGATTTCGTTTTAGCCATTATTTCGGTCCTTCCTTACTAGATTACCTATTTTAAAGAGAAATGGTTATTTTTGATGTGCTTTTTATAGAAACGAAATCGAGGCATACGTAAAAAGTGTATGCCTCATGATTGTTTCGCCTCAGATGATTATTTTATTTTCTCTGCTTCTGCCTCAGAGCCTTTTACGATAAATTCCCCGTCCGTTACATCAAGAACGACTTTTTGCCCTTTCTCGATTGTGCCTTTCAGCAGCTCTTCTGACAGACGGTCTTCTACATGCTTTTGAATGGCTCTTCTTAGAGGACGTGCTCCGTACTCAGGATCAAATCCTTCATCCGCAATTTTATCCTGTGCGGCATCCGTGAGCTCAAGCACCAGATCCTGCTCTGCCAGACGTTTCATCAGCTGATCTGCCATCAGCGTCACAATTTCTTTAATGTGTTTCTTCTCGAGAGAGTGGAACACAATAATTTCGTCAATACGGTTTAAGAACTCAGGTCTGAATGCTTTTTTCAGCTCATTCATTACCTTGCCCTTCATATCCTTATAATCCTGCGCTTCGTCCTGTACATTGAAGCCAACGTATTTATTGCGTTTAAGCTCGCTTGCTCCGACGTTTGAAGTCATGATTAGGATCGTATTTCTGAAATCAACTGTTCTTCCTTTAGAATCTGTTAATCGTCCATCCTCTAAAACTTGAAGAAGAATGTTGAAGACATCCGGATGAGCTTTTTCGATCTCATCTAGAAGTACAACTGAGTAAGGCTTTCTGCGCACCTTCTCTGTCAGCTGTCCGCCTTCTTCATAGCCGACATATCCAGGAGGTGAACCGACAAGTCTTGATGTTGAATGCTTCTCCATATATTCAGACATATCAATGCGGATCATCGCATCTTCGTCACCAAAAATAGATTCTGCCAGTGCTCGTGCAAGCTCTGTTTTACCAACACCTGTTGGTCCCAAGAAGACGAAAGACCCGATTGGGCGCTTTGGATCCTTTAAGCCTGCTCTTGCACGGCGTACAGCTTTCGCAACTGCAACAACAGCCTCATCCTGGCCAATAACGCGGTTATGAAGAATTTGCTCCATGTTGAGAAGTTTATCCGTTTCTTTTTGAGCAAGTCTTGATACAGGTATTCCAGTCCAGCTTGCCACAACCATAGCAATATCTTCAACTGTAACCTCGGAATTTTCCTGTCCTTGTTTTTCTTTCCATGTTTTCTTCGTTTCTTCAAGCTGTTCACGAAGACGCTGCTCTGTATCGCGCAATGAAGCGGCCTTTTCAAACTCTTGGCTTTGAACAGATGCATCCTTTTCTTTCCGCACTTCTTCAAGCTTCATTTCAAGCTCTTTTAAGTTTGGCGGAGTCGTGAATGAACGAAGGCGCACTTTTGAACCTGCCTCATCAATCAAATCGATTGCTTTATCCGGAAGGAACCGGTCTGAAATGTAGCGGTCTGATAGTTTGACTGCAGCATCAATTGCTTCATCTGTAATCGATACTCTGTGATGAGCCTCATAGCGGTCGCGAAGACCTTTTAAGATCAGGATGCTTTCTGCAGCTGTCGGCTCATCAACCTGGATTGGCTGGAAGCGTCGTTCAAGTGCAGCATCTTTTTCAATATATTTGCGGTACTCATCAAGAGTTGTTGCACCAATACACTGCAATTCGCCTCTTGCAAGTGATGGCTTAAGAATATTGGAAGCATCGATTGCGCCCTCTGCGCCTCCGGCTCCAATTAACGTATGCAATTCATCAATGAATAAAATAATATTGCCTGCCTGGCGAATTTCGTCCATTACTTTCTTAAGACGGTCTTCAAACTCACCGCGGTATTTTGTTCCTGCTACAACTGTTCCCATATCAAGCGTCATCACTCGTTTATCACGGAGGATTTCAGGAACTTCATTATTTACGATCTGCTGAGCCAATCCTTCTGCGATTGCCGTTTTACCTACTCCAGGCTCCCCGATTAAGACAGGATTGTTTTTCGTTCTTCGGCTTAACACTTCAATGACCCGTTGAATCTCTTTGCTTCTGCCGATAACAGGATCTAAGCTGCCTTCACGGGCAATGGCAGTCAAGTCGCGTGCAAGACTGTCAAGAGTAGGAGTATTGGCGTTATTCATTGAGCCGCCCTGATGTCCGGATCCTGATTCATTGCTGCCCAGAAGCTGAAGAACCTGCTGGCGTGCTTTATTTAAACTTACTCCAAGATTGTTAAGAACTCTTGCCGCTACGCCTTCACCTTCACGGATAAGCCCTAAAAGGATATGCTCTGTTCCAACGTAAGAATGACCAAGCTTTCTCGCTTCATCCATCGAAAGCTCGATGACTTTTTTCGCCCGCGGAGTATAGTGGATCGTTTGAGAAATTTCCTGTCCTCTTCCGATTAGACTCTCAACTTCTTTTTGAATTTTATCTGAACCAAGGCCAAGTGCAGTAAGAGCTTTGGCAGCAATCCCTTCGCCTTCACGTACAAGACCGAGAAGAATATGCTCAGTGCCTATATTATTATGGCCCAGTCGAACCGCTTCCTCTTGTGCTAATGCAAGAACTTTTTGAGCCCGCTCAGTAAATCTTCCAAACATCATACTTCATCATCCTCCATCCTTCTGACCATTTCTAGGTTTAATCTTTCTCTAATTAAGGAAGCTCTTCTTATATCCCGTTCATCCGGTCTTAGTGCTCCGCCGGCATATTGCTGCAGAAAACCAGGCTGAGTTAAAATCATTAACTCGTTTAATATGTTTCTGGAAATGTCTTTAATAATATTTAAGTCTATTCCCAGCCTGACATCTGATAAACATTTGGCGGCTTCTTTTGACTCGATAATACGGCTGTATGTCAGAGTGCCGAGAGATCTGAACACACGGTCTTCAAGCGGTATCTGCGACGTTTTATATAAAGCTTCGCGTGCAGAACGCTCCTTGTCAATCAGCTGATGGACAACGCTCAGCAAATCCTCTACTATATCGTCTTCAGACTTCCCCAGTGTAATCTGATTTGAAATCTGAAAGATGTTACCTAATGCTTCGCTGCCTTCCCCGTAAATTCCTCTAACAACCAGACCTAATTGATTAATTGCCGGAATAATCCGGTTCATCTGCTGTGTCAGGACAAGTGCAGGCAAGTGCATCATAACAGATGCTCTAAGGCCTGTTCCGACATTTGTCGGACAGCTTGTTAAGTATCCTCTCTGCTCATCAAAGGCATAATCTACAGCATGTTCCATCCAATCATCCAGCTCGCTTGCTGATTTTAAAGCTTCTTTCAGCTGAAGTCCCGGATATAAACATTGAATTCGAATATGATCCTCTTCATTCAGCATGATGCTGGCCTCTTCATTCTCAGATAACAAACATCCTCCAAAAGAAGAATCTTCCGCTAAATTCGGACTGATCAAATGTTTTTCAACTAGAACCCTTTTTTGAATGGACTGCAGATCATCCATCCTGAGCAATTCAAGCTTTCCGATCTCATTTACGTTTTTACCTGAAAATGTTTCTTCAAAAAGCTCTAAAATCTCCAGTGATTCTTCATTGGAGGCAATCGTTGGAAACTTGTATTTCTCAATATTTCTTGCAAGCCTGACCCTGCTGCTGAGAACAATGTCAGAATCAGGTCCTTCCTTGCTCATCCAGGCGCTCATTGCCTGATTGATAAATTGCTGAAGTGACATATCAGGATTCTCCTCCTCTGGAACTTTTTAATTTCAGTTCAAGCGAACGGATTTCATCTCGAGTCTCAGCAGCTTTTTCAAATTCTTCTTGCTGTATCAAATCTTTAAGATTCTGTTTTAATAACTCTATTCGTTTGCGGATGTGAATGCTACCGCCAATTCGTTCAGGAATTTTACCCGCATGAACAGTGTTGCCGCTATGGACCCTTCTTAAAATAGGATTAATCTGATCATGAAAAGTCAGGTAGCACTCAGAACAGCCAAAACGGCCGACTTTTGTAAACTGCTGATAGGTCATCTGACATCTGCTGCACTGCAATACTTCATTTTTCTTAAAAACATCCTGCTTTGTTTTTGAAATGGAGGATTCCATATTTAACAAACCGGCCAATAAGTTATTAATTGAAAAACCAGTACTGTTATCTATAAACATCGAACTGTTATCCTGAGCACATTGATCACAAATATGAATTTCTGTCTTTTCGCCGTTTACTACTTTTGTAAAATGAAAAGTTGCCGGCCTTTCATTGCATTCCTGGCAAATCAAGTCTGTTCACCTGCTTTCATCGGTATTTCAAGGAAGTCAGCATAGCTTTTATCATCCTTGCCCTTAACTCGTCTCTATGCGGCAAATCAATATATAAGACGGAACGGTCAATTACACTCATCATAATCTTCGCCTCGCGTCTAGAAATCACTTCTTCATTAACCAGCCTTAAAATAAGATCTTCAGCAGAGGTTTGCGAAATCCGTCTATCGATAATTCCCAATATCTGATCAATTAGATGGGCAGCATCATTCGATTTCACCTTAATGATTCGAATATAGCCTCCCCCGCCTCTCTTACTTTCTACTATATACCCTCTTTCAATAGTAAAACGCGTATTAATCACATAATTTATTTGTGAGGGCACACATTGAAACTTATCTGCAATCTCGCTTCTTTTGATCTCAACGATTTCTTTGCCGCTCGTTGTGAGCACTTGCTTCAAATACTGTTCAATGACATCCGAGATATTCCGCACTCCGCCTCCCCCTAACTTGACTTTGACTATATTTGACTTTAACACTAATATAAAACGAACTTCACTTTTTTTCAACTTATAACCACTCATTTATCTATTTCCATTATTAACGGCACTGAAACGTTTTTAAACAGGAATAACCATTTTATTTACACGGAGGCTAAAAGGTTTTTTAAAATTTGAAGTAAAAAATTGGGAGGTAAGTTATATATACGTTTTAAAAACATGATTCATGAAAGGGATTATCTTTTTAACAATAAAAGATGAAATTGCCAAGGGGAGGCAGAAAGTGGCCATTTTTCGATGTTATTCAGGTTTGGATGTGAATAGGATTCGGCTTCCTCACATCGGTTTGATGCCTGTATAGTTAGTAGGTGATTCTTGAGAGTAAAAACTGGCCAACTTGTTTATATTTATAGTACTCCGGAGAGTAAAATGCAGCTTACAGATGGTAAGTGTGTGCAGCTCACTAAAATAAACGATCCATACAAAAAAGAACAGCATCTTTGCTGTTCTCCTTTTATGCGTGCCTGGCAACGTCCTACTCTCACAGGGGGAAACCCCCAACTACCATCGGCGCTAAAGAGCTTAACTTCCGTGTTCGGCATGGGAACGGGTGTGACCTCTTTGCCATCATCACCAGACAATATGCAATTGAAGAAAGAATGTTATTCTTTCAAAACTAAATAACGTTTGATAACAAGATTCACTTAAATGTTACACTTTATTAGACTGTGGTTAAGTCCTCGAACGATTAGTATCTGTCAGCTCCACACGTCACC
>NZ_WKKF01000018.1 GCF_009674765.1 Metabacillus idriensis
ATATTAAATTTAATATATACATTAACATTGTTGTTAATGTTAATGTATATATGTAAATAAAATTATGGTTGACTATGTAATTAATGTATATGTTTAACTATATAATTTTTTATATGATAATGTATATATTGACATATACATTATCATTGTTGTACAGGATGGTTTGAAGATAAAATACCTTAAGTATCTCTAGTAAAATGTAGATGGGGGAGGTCACTTATTAATAGAAGAGGGAATGAACCTAAATAGGATCAAATGATAATTTATAATAATGTCTGATTGTTTATATATAGATTGATAAGTTTAAAAAGTTTGATCAAAATCCTGTAGTGAAAATACAGGATCTTTCTTTTTTTATTGCACTAGCAATTGCACTAGCAAAGCGGTTTATTTCAATAAGACCTGCTTCCTTTGTATGATGGGAATATAAAAAAGTCCAAATTTGAGGTGGATAGTGTCTGTAAAAGGTTTAAATCATTTTTATTTTCAGTGTCTGATTTAGAGAATTTTTATTAAATTTTATCAAAATGTATTTGATGTAAAATTGTTAGTTAAGGGTAGAAGCACTGCCTATTTTGACTTAAATGGATTTTTGGGGTAGTCGACGTCGATATCCAAGGATATTTTGATAATCACTCAAACCAAGTTAATGAAATTTTCGGAGCAACGAATAAGCGATTGACAGGCCTTAAAACTCGTTCGAAAGTGGTTGGAAGCAGGCATTGGAGGAAGGAAACATAAGGAACCAATGTTAAAAGAAAGCTGGATTCCACTATTAACTTTAAAATGAATAAAACCACCCTTTTATCAAGAGCGGCTAGACTTTTGGATCATTCCAATGTAAATCCCTTCTTTGGGCGTAAACAATAATAACAATCCATTTAAAATATATATCCTTTCCAAAAACATGCAATCTATAAAAGCCAAATGTAGCTCACTTAATATCAATTTAAAAGGCCATTCCTAATGGTTTTTAGAAAATGATTTTCTCATCTTGGCGGATTTTTTCCCAGACAAAATGCATATGTGCCTTAAATGCTTCAATACACTTTTTTTCATCTCGTTCATACATGGCATCTAAAATCGGCTTGTGAAGTTCTGCAATTTCATCTAGCTTATCAAAGTAAATCTGACTCGTTAAGTACCAAATGCGATCGGATAAAGCGGTTAAATCCTCCCAAACCTGATACATAAATCCGTGATCAGCCAGCCTGTATATATAGCTATGGAAGGCATTGTCTGTTTCTCTAACCTTATCAAGATCATTATTTTTACCAGCAGTGAGCATGTTTTTGTAAAGATTCGACAATTCCCTTAAATCTTCATCTGTCAGGTTATTAAGTGCTTTTTGGATGGCTAAAGGTTCCATCATTTCCCGGAAGCTGTAGACTTCCTCTACATTTTTCTTGGAAAAATTGGATACAAATGACCCTTTATGTCGGTAATGAACAACTAATCCCTCAATTCTAAGGCGGGATAAAGCTTCACGAACTGGAGCCTGGCTAACTTTATATTCCTTTGCTATTTCCATCTCAATAAGCCGATCGCCTGGTTTTAATTCACCCTTGATAATGGCATCCTTTAATAGCTCACATACCTGATCAGCTAATGAAAAATTTTTGACTGATTTCCCCATAAGCATAACTCCTTTTCATTAACTATCAATTATCGTTAATATTAAGTTTAGCTAAAAAATAACAGATAATCAACGTTAATTATTTTTTGACAAATCAAAATATTGAGTATAGTATTAATTATATATTATCGATAATATATAATTTAAACTTTGGAAGGGAGTAAAGGTATGAATATTTATGTTGTAATGAAAAGAACTTTTGATACTGAAGAAAAAATTGTTATGAAAAATGGAGTGATTGAAGAATTCGAAGCAAAATATGTCATCAATCCATATGATGAATACGCAATTGAAGAAGCCATACTTTTAAAGAATAAACATGGCGGTGAGATCACAGTTATTACAGTCGGTGGAGAAGATGCAGAAAAAGAACTACGGACGGCATTAGCAATGGGGGCAGATAAGGCAGTTTTGGTGAATTCGGATGATGATCTTGAAGATGGAGATGAATGTTCAACCGCAAAGGTACTATCGCATTTCTTTATGAAAAATGAGTTTGATATAATCCTGGGTGGAAATGTGGCAATCGATGGAGGTTCTGGTCAAGTCGGCCCTCGATTAGCAGCACTTCTTGATATTTCATACGTGACGGCCATTACAAAAATTGAAATAAATGGTCAAGCAGTGACAATTGAGAGAGATGTAGAGGGGGACATGGAAGTTATTGAAACTTCACTGCCGTTACTCGTTACGGCTCAGCAAGGCTTAAACGAACCACGTTACCCCTCTTTGTCAGGAATTATGAAAGCTAAGAAAAAGCCGCTTTTAGAGCTCGAGCTTGATGATCTTGACCTTGATGAAGAAAATGCAGCAGCCAAAACCAAAGTTTTGGAAATATATTTAATGCCTAAAAAAGAAGCTGGGAAAGTTTTAAAAGGAGAGGTACATGACCAAGTAATTGAGTTATTAAATTTATTGAAGAAAGAAGCGAAGGTAATATAAGGGAGGAATAATCAAGTGGGACGAAAAGTATTGGCATTAGGTGAAGTTCGGGATGGAGTCATCCGTCATGTGTCGTTTGAAGCTATTGCTGCGGGAAAAGTTATTGCTGAAGATGGAGAAGTAATTGGTGTGCTTTTTGGTGAAAATGCAAATAATTTAGCAGAAGAAATGATTTCATATGGTGCAACTCGTGTTTTAACCGTGGATGAAGAAAAATTAAAAACCTACTCATCCGATGGCTATACACAAGCGATGATGGCTATTATTCAAAAAGAAAAACCAGAAGGAATAATAATAGGACATACTGCACAGGGCAAAGATCTAGCTCCATATCTTGCAAGCAAACTAGATACTGGACTTGTTTCTGATGCTATTGATTTGAAAAATGAGAATGATAACATCATATTCACTCGCCCGATTTTTTCTGGAAAAGCTTTTGAAAAGAAAATAATTATAGATGGCATGGTTTTTGCAACGATTCGCCCTAACAATATTCCTCCTCTAGAAAAGGATGAATCCCTTTCTGGTGATATTCAATCTGTAAAAGTAGACATTAAAGACTTGCGTACTGTGATTAAAGAAATTGTTCGCAAAACATCTGGCGGGTTAGATCTCTCAGAAGCTAAAGTTATTGTAGCAGGCGGTCGTGGAGTTAAGAGTGCTGAAGGCTTTAAGGTGCTCGAGGAGCTTGCCGATATTCTTGACGGAGCAGTTGGTGCATCACGTGGTGCATGTGACTCTGAGTACTGTGATTACTCTCTTCAAATTGGTCAAACAGGGAAAGTTGTGACCCCGGATCTTTACATAGCATGTGGAATTTCAGGTGCAATTCAGCATCTAGCAGGAATGTCGAATTCCAAAATACTTGTTGCGATTAACAAAGACCCTGAAGCGAATATCTTTAAAGTAGCAGACTATGGTATCGTAGGAGACTTATTTGAAATTGTACCATTATTAATTGAGGAATTAAAAAAGGAACTAGTAAATGCATAAAATGATTAAATGGATTGTTTGGGAGGATTCAGAAGTCTAAGTCCACAGATAACCTAAAATTAATGTCTATTAATGCCTTTTATCTTACAGGAGTGTTCTTTTCCTCTAAAACTAGTATGTGAAGGAAAGAATAATAAAAGCTTGTCGAAAAGGTAATTCTTCCTTAACGACAAGCTTTATTATGTTTAATTTATGGAACATATATTTTTTATCTTGATATACACTCTGCATTTCTAGCTCTCATAAAACTTATTTGAAAATTGAAGGCAAGAGAGTCGATACCTGTGGGACAATTATAATCACAATAAGCGCTAAAATCATCGCTAATATAAATGGGATTATAGCAATCGATATTCTTTCAATTGATAACTTGGATATGCCTGAAGCAACAAAAAGATTTAATCCAACAGGAGGTGTTAATAATCCTATCTCAGCAGCCAACACTAAAATAATCCCAAAGTGAATCGGATCAATTCCTAATTGCAGAATGACTGGCAAGAAGAGAGGAGTTAAAATTATTATAATCGAAAGCGTTTCCATGAAAGTTCCAATAATAAGAACCAATAAGCCAATTAATAGCATAATAACCAGTGGATTACTTGATATACCCATAATAAAGTTTCCTATCATACTCGGAATTTGATAGATTGAAATAAGCTTGGAAAATGCAGCTGCGGTACTAAGAATAATCAAAATGGCTCCTGTCATGATGGAAGAGGAAATAAATGCAGTTTTTATTTTCTCTAAATTAAGCTCTTTATGTATAAACAAACCAACTGTGAATGCGTATAAGACAGCTGTTACTGCTGATTCAGTTGGGGTGAATATACCTCCATAAACTCCTCCTAGAATAATGATTGGTGTCAGGAGCGCCCATTTTGCTTCCCAGAAATTAATTAAAACTTCTTTCCAATCAATCCTTCCCTCAGCCCCTTTATAACCTTTCCTTTTAGAAATAATGATTACAGCACCGATTAAAAATATTACTGCAACAAGTCCAGGTCCGACCCCTGCTAAAAACATATCACTTATGGATACATTTGCTAATATAGCGAAAATGATAAGTGGAATAGATGGAGGAATTAAAATCCCTAATCCACCGCCAGACGCTGATACAGCAGCTGAAAATCCTGGATCATATCCTTTTTTTATCATAGCTGGAATCATAATTGACCCTATTGCAGCTACCGTAGCTGGCGAAGACCCCGAAATAGCAGCAAAGAATAAACAAGATAACATTGAAACAAGTGCAAGTCCACCTGTAAACGTTTTCATTAAGGAGTTAGCAAATGCGATTAATCTCGCTGATAAGCCACCTGTTTCCATCAAAGCCCCAGCTAAAATAAAAAATGGAATGGCTATTAGGGGAAATGAATCTAATGCAGTAAAGGCGCTTTGTGTAAGGAATGCAATGGGAATATCGGCTAAAAGCAAAGAAACTAGCACAGCAATGCCGATTGCAATAGCAATTGGAATCCCGATAATTAAACACATGATCAAAACTGACCCTAAAGCAATACTTGCTGCCATAAATGAGACCCCCTTATTGTATGTTTTTTATTGGATGTTTTTCTAGTTCATTATGAATTACACTGCCTTGAATATGCTCAGGTTCTGAAGAAGTGTTTTTTCTTTTAATCATATTTTGAATAATTCGCAGAGACATTAATGCAAATCCAAATGGAACAATCGTATAAACGGCTCCCATATTGATTCGCGTTACTGCAGAAACTTGAATTGAACTCAATAAACTCTGAACCATTTGAGTACCATAAAATATCATAAAAATATTAAATGTTAACCAGCATAAATCTGAAAAATAGTAAATCCAATTACCAGTTTTCTTTGCAATTGTACTTTCTCCAATTTCCATTTTTAAATGGCGATTGTGTTTTGCAGCCAATGATATGGAGATGTAAACAAGCCATATAAATATGAATCTAGCCAATTCTTCTGTCCATTCTAATGGGTAATTAAAAATGAACCTAGTAAATATTTGAGCACTTATTAATAGAGTCATTATGGAAAATAAAACGATGCAAACATACTCTTCAAAATTTCGATCAATCTTCTTTACAACATTCATAAGATAATTAACCCTCCTTATATTCATCAAGATAGACAATCTTAAAGCTTATTATATTTTATCGATAATCGAAAAGTAAAGAGAAGTTTAGAAGATAATATATAATTTTTAAATTATTTTGACAATTAAAAAGAAACTTGATAGAGTTTGTATTATAGATTATCGATAATTATTAGAAATATAATCTATACTGTTTGGCGATTAAATTCTAGAAACACCAAATGTCTAGTGATAGGGGAGGAGAAATTTATTATGATGAAAAATGGTTTCATTCTGCTAATACTTATTCTTTTAGCAGGCATTTTGGCATCCTGTTCTAGTGAAGGTGCCACGAGCTCCCAATCTTCCAATGAATCTGGCGGATCTATGAGTTCCGGAAAGAAAGTAATTAAACTTGGTTCTGTAAATAATGAACAACACACATTATTTAAAGGATATGAAAAATTCAAAGAACTTATAGAGGAAAGAACAGAAGGGAATATAACTGTGGAGATTTATCCTAATGGACAATTAGGAGACGATCGTACAATGATTGAGGGTCTGCAGTTTGGTACATTGGAAGCCGTCGGGGTATCAACTTCCATGTTGGCAAACTGGGCGCCGCCCATGTTAGCTTATGATCTACCTTTTGTATTTCCCAACGCAGATACGGCTTATTCAGTATTAGATGGTCCTTACGGAGAAAAAGTAGGCAAACTACTTGAAGAAGAAGACCTTGTCTTTCTAGCTTACTTTGAGAATGGATTTAGACAATTAACAAATAGCACTAGAAAAATAGAGTCTGTAAAAGACATCGATGGATTAAAGATTAGGGTTATGCAAACACCTGTTCACATTGAGACATGGAGTACATTAGGTGCTAGCCCGACACCAATGGCGTATACAGAGCTTTTTACAGCAATGCAGCAAGGAGTTATTGATGGTCAGGAAAACCCATTTGGGAACACAGCGATGGATAGATTTTATGAAGTACAAGAATACATGACGGTTACAAATCATGTATATAATCCAATGGGGCTGGTAATTTCGAAAAAAATCTTTGATGGATTCTCAGAGGAAGAAAAGAAAATTGTATTGGACTCTGCTAAAGAAGCAGGCGATTATCAGCGTCAACTTAACCAGAAAGAAGATCAAAACTATAAAAAAATGATTAGTGATGGCGGTACAAAAATTACAGAACTTACACCTGAAGCACATGCTGAGTTCGAAGAAGCTGTAAAAAGTGTTTATGATGAATTTGTTGATGAGATCGGCCAAGATTATTTGGACGAGTTTCTAGCAGAAATAGAAAATGTAAAGTAAATTTAGCCACAAATGAAAGCGTTTACCGTTAGGGTACTCTTTAAATGATTTAGATCTCTTAAATCATCAAAATGATATTGCATTCACAGGAGGATTAGTTATGAACCTAATAAAAGATACTTTTGAATTTGGCCTTCACACTCAGATTTATTTCGGTGTTAACCGCCTTGCAGAATTACCTGAAATTATAAAAAAATATAACTATGAAAATGTATTAATTTGTACAGATAAAGGTATTGCACACTCTGGAGCACTTGATAGGTTAGAATCCATACTTAAGGAAGGGAATATTAAATTTGAAGTATTCGACGAGGTTGAACCTGATCCAACGATTCGAATCGTGAAAAAGGTTGAACAAATTTTCACGGAAAAAAAATGTGACGCATTAATCGGCTTTGGCGGAGGAAGTTCAATTGATATTGCTAAAGGCATTTCCATAGCTGTGGCAAATCCAGGTTCCTTAAACCAGTTCGAGGGGAAAAATAAAATTCCAAATAAAGGTCCTGATGTAATAGCTATTCCAACGACGGCAGGCACCGGATCAGAGGTAACTCATGCCACGGTCCTCAAAGACGAAGATCGAAAATACAAAATGGGTATTTTAAGCGAACATTTACACCCTAAGGCAGCTATATTAGATCCTGTCTTGCTTACAACTTTACCAAAAGGACTTGCTACAATGACCGGAATGGACGCCTTAAGTCATGCTATAGAATCATATACGTCTAATCAGGCACAGCCAATCACAGAAGCATTAGGACTCTATGCAATTGAATTGATTGGAAAGAACTTAAGACCATTTGCTGCAGATCGATCAGATATTGAAGCTGCTTCCAATATGATGCTTGCGAGCACAATTGCAGGTGCAGCGTTTATTTGGGGAAGGGTAGCAGCAGTTCACGCTTTATCCCATCCATTAGGTGGGCGGTATAAAATTCCACATGGTTTGGCAAACTCTATGCTTCTGCCAGTTGTAATGAAATATAATGTTAGCTCTAACTTTCAGAAATTTAGAAATATCGCTTTCCTGCTTGGAGAAAATGTTGAAGGCATAACACTTAGAGAAGCTGCCGGAAAATCAGTGACTGCTGTTGAAAATTTAATCTCGGACTTAGATATTCCTACAACGCTTAAAGAAATAGACATTGAATTATCCGATGAAGAAGTTCAGGTTGTTGCTGAAGAAGCATATGCAAGTGGGATTGCAAATGCAAACCCTAAACAGGTTTCAGTAAAAGATTTAGTTTCATTAATTCATACTATTCTATAAGAGGTGAGAAAAATGGTAACAGTAAAAAACAAGACTATTACAGTGCAAAACTACATTGGAGGTAATTGGGTACCTTCATCTAAAAATCAGACTTATAATAGAGAAAACCCAGCAAATATTGAAGAAACCGTGTCAATTTGTCCAAGTTCAACAACAGATGACGCCAATCATGCAATCGAAGCGGCTCACGAAGCTTTCAAAACATGGTCACAAGTTCCTGCAATAAGCCGTGCTAAATATCTTTATAAATTTGCCGATCTATTAGAATCACATAAGGATGAAGTTGCAGAACTTTTAACAAGGGAACAAGGGAAGCCACTTAGTGAATCTTTAGGAGAGGTAAATAAAACGATTGGTGAAGTCCGTTATACAGCTGGTGAAGCATCAAGGCTGTCTGGAGAAACATTGCCGAGTGAACGTGAAAACGTTCAAATTCGAACTGTGCGTGTTCCAAAGGGAGTAATCGCAGCCATTTCACCGTGGAATTTTCCATTAGTAACACCATTAAGAAAAATTGCACCAGCGCTTTCAGCGGGTAATACAGTCGTGTTCAAGCCAGCTAGCATAACAGGCGCAATGGGCGCTAAAATAACTGAACTATTTGAAAAAACAGGTTTGCCGCCTGGTGTTTTAAACTTAATTATTGGTTCTGGCAGATCTGTTGGAAATCAAATTGTTAATCACCCAAAAGTAAGAGGAATTACATTTACAGGTTCAACGGAGGTAGGTTCAAGTATTTACCAACTGGCATCTAAACGTTTAGTAGAAGTTCAGCTAGAAATGGGTGGGAAGAACGCGGCTATCATTTATGACTACCCAGATGTAGAAGGAGCGGTTACACAAATCGTTGGAGCTGCTTTTGCTGCAGCAGGGCAAAGATGTACCTCTATCAGCAGAATTATTATTAATGAAAGAGATGCAGACCGCGTATATGCCGCACTTAAAGAAAAAGCTGAAGAATATGTTATTGGAGATGGGCTCGAAAGTAATACTACGATGGGTCCTCTTGTGTCTAAAGATCAGTTGATTACAACGCAGAAATATGTAGAAATCGGTCATGAAGAAGGTGCTACACTGCTTACTGGAGGAGAAATAAAAATTCAAGAAAAAGATGGCTACTACTTCCGGCCGACGATCTTTACAAATGTAAAATCAAATTCAAGACTTGCCAAAGAAGAAATTTTTGGTCCTGTCCTTTCTATAATGACTGCAGACAGCTTTACTGAAGCAATAGAAATTATGAATGACAGCGAGTATGGACTTGCTGCTTCTTGCTTTACAAAAAATAAAGATTATGCAGATCAGTTTGTTGCACAAGCAGAAGCTGGAATGATACACATAAACAACGGAACCATTAGTGAATCGCATGTACCATTTGGCGGGATGAAAGCTTCTGCTGTTGGCCCTTACTCAATTGGAAGTACGGCAAAGGATTTCTTTACGGATTTAAAAGTCATTTATAATGCCAATTAATAGGAATCTATATAGAAAGTGTCATAAACATTTATCTGGCAGAAGAGCAGAATATTAGAAGTTTTATGAGTTTTTAATTATCGATAATATATGATATTTTTCAGAAAGGAAGGGTATTTATATGGCAATTACAGAAGCCCAACAAGATTGGAAAGACGTAGCACGCAATTTCGCGAAAAATAAATTAAATCCTGCTGCAAAGTGGCTAGAAGGCGAAGAGTTTTGGAGTAATTCAAAAAAATTAGCAGATCATGGTTTTTTAGGCTTAACCCTCCCGGAAGAATACGGGGGGATGAATCTTGATTTATTTGAAGCATTACTAATCATTGAAGAACTTTGCCGAGTATGTCCTACAAGTGGGCGCCATGCTTATCATGCCAGTATGGGGATTGCTTCCTTCATTAATCACTTAGGAAATGAGAATCAGAAAAATAAATATCTGCCGCAAGTCACTTCAGGAACACTTTTTGTTGCGCTTGGAATGAGTGAGCCAGAAGCAGGAAGCGCTGCAACAGATATGACAACAACTGCTATTGACGAAGGTGATCATTACCGTTTAAACGGATCGAAAGTGTTTATCAGTGACGCTCATCTTGCTGACTTGTTTGTAGTATATGCTCGTTTTGGTAATTCAGGCCGTACCTCAGATATAGGTGCAATTCTTGTTGAACGTGGAACACAGGGCTTCACAATTGGTCCGCACGAAGAAAATATGAGCGGTGAAATACAATGTACACTTTATTTTGAAGATGCAATTGTACCAAAGGAAAATGTTCTTGTTACAGAGAATGCCTTCAAAAAATTAATGGGCGTATATAACGGTGTACGCTTAGGATTTTTAGCACAAACGCTTGGGATTACTCAAGCTGCATTTGATCGAACAATTGAGCACGTAAAACAGCGGAAACAGTTTGGCAAAGACATTGCAGAGTTTCAAGGGTTACAATGGATGATTTCTGATATGTATGTTGAGTTAGAAGCAGCTCGCACACTTCTATACCGCGCAGCAGAGGCTGCATCAGATAATAAGCCTGATAAAAACGCAGTAAGTGTTGCAAAAATCTTTGTGGCTGAAGCATCTCAACGCATCACAGATACTTGTATCCAGCTTCACGGGGGATATGGATATTCAAAACAATATCCACTTGAATGGTACTACCGCTGTGTACGTGCTGCTTCAATTGCAGGAGGTACACTGCAAGTTCACAAAACAATGCTTGCTTCAAGCGTACTAGAAAGAAGATTCGATCAGCGAGGATAATGAACCACTAATTATACGAGTAACCAACTATTGATTTCAATGAAATTGGGAGGTCTTTGAGAATGGGGACAACATCTCATTATAAAAAAAGCAAGTCCAAGGTCATTTCCGCGGAAGAAGCAGTGAACAGAATTCCGAACGAAGCAACAATAACGATAGGAGGTCTTATCTCCATTCTCTGCCCGGAGAAAGTTTTGTCTGCCTTGGGTGAGCGGTATGTAAAAACAGCCGAACCAAAAAATCTGACTGTCGTTACCCCTGTCAGGGTAGGGTGGGATCCGGAAAGAAGCACTGGACTTGAACATGTTGCGTATAAAGGGATGCTAAAAAGACTTGTAAGCGGCAGTTTCAATGTCAAAGAGAGTCCAAATTTAACAGATATGATTCGGAACAATGAAATTGAAGCTTATAACTTTTCTATGGGAACACTTTTCCAGCTTATCCGATGCATTGCAGGTGGACATCCAGGATTGCTTACCACAGCAGGGTTACATACTTATGTTGATCCGAGATATGATGGCGGCCGTTTAAACAATTTAACGAAGGCCACTCTAAATCAAATCCTTGAACTTAATGGAGAAGAGCTTCTATTTTATCCGTCCTTTCCAATTGATGTTGCAATTATCAGAGGGACGACCGCAGATGAAGATGGAAATATTACGCTGGAGGAAGAGCCAGCTACTCTTAGCGGACTTGAAATGGCAATGGCTGCGAAAGCTAGCGGCGGCTATGTTATTGCACAAGTAAAACGTGTAACGAAAAATAATACCCTTCATCCGAGGTCAGTTGAGATTCCTGGTATTTTCGTAGATGCAATTGTTGTCGATGAGGAACAAACACAGAGCCTATTGCCGGGATATGAACCAAGCTGGACAGGAGAAATCAGAAAACCGATGAGCCAATTATGCAATCCTCTATCACTCGATGTTAAAAAAGTTATTCTCCAAAGAGCTGCAGAAGAAATTGAACCAGGCATGACGGTAAACCTAGGGGTAGGTATTCCTGTTGATTTGCCTCAGCTAGCAATTGAGCAAAATTTCTTTAAGGACATTACATTTTCCTTGGAGCATGGAGCTATTGGAGGAGTGCCGATGGGTGTAGAAGTGTTCGGTGCACATATAAACCCTGATGCATTTGTTACATCTACGCAAACCTTTGATTTCTATCAAAGCGGAGGACTTTCAGCTACATTGCTTGGCTTTGCCCAAATTGATGGTTCAGGGAACGTCAATGTGAGTAAATTTAATGGTATCTATAGAGGCTCAGGAGGTTTTATTGATATCACACATAAAACGCCAAAGATTCTTTATTGCGGGACATTAACAAGCGGCGGCTTAAAAATATCTATAGCAGATGGACAGTTGAAGATTGAACAGGAAGGCAGACACAAGAAGTTTGTAGAAGCCATTGAACATATGACGTTCAATGCAGCTCAGGCGATCAAAAAAGGGCAAGAAGTTCTGTATATTACAGAGCGCTGTGTTTTCAGATTAGAGGAAGATGGCATACATCTAATAGAACATGCACCGGGAATTGATGTAGAAAAGGATATTTTAAAAAATGTAGATTTCAAAGTAACGATTTCTCCTGATTTAAGAGAAATGAAGTCTAATTATTTCATGGAATCTGCCACTAAGACATTTATGGAAAGGGTGTAATAGATTGTCACAATATAATGTTGACAGAATAATTGAAACAGATGTACTAGTAGTCGGAGGAGGCGGAGCAGCAGCTAGGGCTGCTTTATCTTCAGTAGAGGCGGGGGCAGAAGTACGTGTAGCTGTAAAATCAAAATGGCTTGGAGGCGGTTCTACTGCAACTGCATTTTCTGAATTGCTTGCGATTGCTGCTGCCATTGGGCACGGAGATGAGCGTGATCACCCTGAAATCCACTATGAAGATACACTTGATGCAGGAAAAGGATTTATTGATCCGGAGCTTGTTTGGACACTTGCCTCGGAAGTTCCAGATCGAATAAAAGACCTTATTGATATAGGATTAAATTTTGATAAACAAGAAAACGGTAAATTAGTGCAAGGTATGAGTGATTTTGCAACTTATCCAAGAACATGCCGTGTAAATGGCGTAACAGCTCGGCATATCCTTGTTGCTCTTTCAAAACAGATTAAAAAAAATGGAGTTCCGATTGATGAACAAATGTCAGTTTTCAAATTAGTTACAGACGAAAACAAAAACATTTCAGGGGCACTTGCAGTAAACCATGAAACAAACGAACTGATCCTATACAAAGCTCCATCTGTTATCCTAGCCTGCGGCGGAGCTCAACATGTATATAAATACGCAGTAGGAACAGCTGAAATGGTTGGTAACGGATATGCAATGGCCTATGAACTGGGTGTTCCTTTAATCAATATGGAATTTATTCAAATCGGACCAGGAGCAATTAAACCTTCTATTACATTACTTTCAGGTCCAGTTTGGAAAACGAAGCCAATTCTTAAGAACAATAAAGGTGAAGAAATTTTCTCTAAACATGTTCCTTCGCATATAGATATTGATAATGTTTACAAGAAAAAAGTCTTTCCATTTACTATTTCAAGCGATGCGTATTACTTTGATACATCTATCCAGAAAGAAATGGAAGCGAATCCTGCACCAAACGGAGGAGTATGGGCTAATTTACCGCCTGGATCTGAAAAAATTGTGGAACAAAAAATCCCAAAAACAAGCGGTGTATTAAAAGCAAAAGGAATTGATATTCTTAAAGATAAGTTTGAAGTAGCACTTATTGCTCAATGCATGAATGGGGGCGCATTAATTGAGTCTCCAGATGGTACAACAAAAGTTCCTGGATTGTTCATTGCTGGAGAAACAGCAGGAGGACTTCGAGGTCCAGACCGTCCAGGAGGGAATTCCTTAGCTGAAGGACAGGTTTTTGGTCACCGCACAGGGAAAGCAGCTGCTGCATACGCGAAACAACAGATTCAGACCAGTGATGTTGAAAGCAAAGCAAAAACTTTATTAGCTGAGGTATTTGATTGGATAAAAATGAGTACAGGAACAAAGAACCTAAATGAAGCCTCTAAGAATTTAAAAGATAATATGTATAAAAACTGTCTAATCATCCGTAATGAAAAACGGTTAAATGAAGCGTTGGAACTTATAAACGACCTTGAAAAAGACCTTGAATCAGGAGAATTTAAGCTTGGTGAAGAGGACTTCGCTGCTGCTATTGATTTTAAACATATGCTCATTACTGCGAAGTCCATTGTGATTTCCGCCCAAGCCAGGAAAGAAAGCAGAAGCTGTCACTTTCGAGAAGATTATCCGGAAAAGGATGATTCAAATTGGATCAAAAGTATTTATGTTGTAAATGAAAATAATGAAATGAAACTAAAAACAAAAAATTGGCCAGGACAGCGAAAAGAAAAAAGAAATGAAGTTAACATATGAAGGTAAAAGTCACCGTTTGCGACAGAATTGCTCAAGTTCAATTCGATTCGCCTCCATTAAATTTACTTTCTAATAAAGCAAAATGTGAGATCAAGGATCTTTTTCAATCGTTAGGAGCAGATAAAGATGTTAGCGTTATTCTTTTTGAATCCACTGGAGAGCATTTTTGCTGTGGTGCGGACTTGAAAGAATTTCCTGATAGAATCAAGAATAATGAAAGTGAAAAAGCATGGATTGAGGGACATGAAATGCTTCAGGCGATTATGAACACACCTCAGCCTACTATTGCTTGCGTACACGGAAACGCACTCGGGGGAGGGGCAGAGTTAGCTAGTGCATTTGATATAAGGCTGTTTGCACATGATGTTATTTTTGGCTATCCGGAAATAACTCGAACTGTATATCCTGGCAATGGCGGATTTGAACGGTTAATTCAGCTTTGCGGAAAAGCGAACGCACTTTATCTGTTATTAACAGGTGAAAGAATGAAGGCGTCCGATATGCTGCGGATGGGAATAGCCAATAAAATTGTTGAGAGAGATCAACTGAAGAAAGAGGGAAAGAAAGTAGCAGAGCTTCTTGCCTCCTATTCTTTTACAACCGTTAAAACAATTAAACAAGCTATGAAAGATTACAAAAATGCTGAACAATTTTACCAAAAAGGAATGGACTACTTTTCTGCCCTTCATCAGACAGAACATATCAAAGAATCACTCAATGCTTTTTTTGAAAAAAGAAAGCCTGTGTACCACCAAAAATTAAAAGATTGATAAGAAATGAGGGTTGTAATATGAGCTTAGGATTTAGGGTGCTATCCGTTGAAAAACGTCTTAGCAAAGAGATAGTTGAGCAGTTTAGGCATATTGTTACGCCTCATATCAGCGATAATATGGGACGAATGATAGCAGCAGGTTGTGAATTAAGACCTTATCATAAAGAAGGTAAGCTTGTCGGAACAGCGCTTACAGTGAAAACAAGACCAGGTGATAACCTGCTGGTTCACAAGGCTATAGATATAGCTGAGCCTGGTGATATTATCGTTGTCGATGCTGGTGGTGATATAACAAATGCAATTGTTGGAGAAATTATGAAAAAAATTGCTGAAAAAAAAGGGATTGCCGGGTTTATTATAAACGGCGCAATCCGTGATGCAGCAGCATTCAAAAACGATACTTTTCCAGTTTACGCAAAAGGTGTAACGCATCGAGGTCCCTATAAAGATGGCCCTGGAGAGGTGAATGTGCCAATTTCCATTGGAGGAATGCTGATTAATCCAGGTGATCTTATTGTAGGCGATGAGGATGGACTTGTTGTCGTACCACAGGCTGAAGTCGAAGAAATTCTGAAAAAAGCAAATAACATGGCCTCAAATGAAGTGAAAATCTTTGCTGCAATCGAACAAGGGACAGTGGATAGAACATGGGTAGATAAATTGCTGAATGAAAAGGGCTGTGAACTTCTTGAACCTTCCAAGTCCATAATAAGCAGCAGGGAGCAGTAAAATGAAACCAAAAATCTATATTACACGTAAACTGCCAGATCAAGTTCTTACTCAAGTCTACGAACGGTTTGAAGTAACAATGTGGACAGAAGAAGAAACTCCAGTTCCACGTAATGTGTTGGAAAAAGAAGTTCAAGATGTTGATGGTTTACTTTGTTTGTTAACCGAAACAATAGACGAACAGTTAATCAAAAAAGCAAAACATTTAAAAATTATTGCTAATATGGCTGTTGGCTACAATAATATTGATTTAGATTGTGCCTCAAAGCATGGGATTATGGTAACAAATACCCCTGGTGTTTTGACCGAAACAACAGCTGATTTGACATTTGCCATTTTAATGGCAACAGCACGCAGACTTATAGAGGCTTCCAATTATTTGAAGAGTGGTGAATGGAAGACGTGGTCTCCTATGCAGCTCACAGGACAGGATGTTTTTGGAGCTACTCTTGGAATCATAGGACTAGGCCGAATTGGAGAAGCATTGGTAAAACGGGCAAAAGGTTTTAATATGAATGTTCTTTACTTCAACAGAACTCGTAAATATGATAAAGAAAATGAGTTGGGCATCACCTACTCCTCTTTTGAAAATGTTTTAAAGGAATCTGATTTCCTATGCATTATGGTCCCTTATACACCAGATACAATAAATCTGATTGGTACCGAAGAGCTTAGATTAATGAAGAAAAGTGCGATTCTTATTAACACAGCAAGAGGTGGAATAGTCGACGAACAAGCGCTTTACCATGCACTTAGAAACAATGAGATTTGGGGTGCAGGACTAGATGTCTTCCAAAATGAACCTGTAGCGCTGGACCATCCACTTTTAGCATTGCCAAATGTTTTATGCCTTCCACACATAGGAAGTGCAAGTATCTCAACCCGTTTGAAGATGGCTAACCTTGCCTTAACAAATCTACAAGCTGGTTTATTAGGAGAGGCCCCTCCCAACTTTGTGAACAATTATATTAAATAAATGTTTCCTAAGAATGCAGTACTCGTAGTACTTTATAATATTATTCATCAAGATTCATATTTTTTCACTTGATTTGCCTTGTAATTTTCCCAACATTATACTTAGTAATATTTAAAGATTATCGATGATATATAATTCAGATGAGGTGTAACAATGGGGAGATTATTGAAGCAAGATTCTCTTGCGGATCAGATATACCATTTGATAAAAGATTCAATAATAAAGGGTGAATTAAAACCTGGTGACCGTATCACGGAATTAGATATTTCTACTAAACATGGTGTAAGCCAAGCACCTGTTCGAGAAGCCTTTTTGAGGCTTAATGAAGATGGTATGGTAGTAAGTATGCGGCATAAAGGAACATTTGTCTCAAATCTCTCTCTCAAGGATATTAAAGAAATATATGATTTCCGGGAAAAGATGGAACCGTTAGCTATTCAGCTAGCAATCGAAAATGCAAAAGAACAAGACAAAATAAATCTTCTTTCACTTTTTGAAAAAATGGTGGAAGCAGGGGAAAAGCAAGATGTTGATTTAATTAGAAGTGCAGACGTGATGTTCCATACTTATATATATAAACTGGCGAATCATTCTTTTATGTATAGAATATGGGAATTATTAAGTGCTAGATCAAATCGTGTTTGGTACCTTACAAGCCAAGTATACTTTGATGATTTTAATGAACTGACACAAATTCACAAACCTATAGTGGATGCATTCATCCAAAAAGATACTGAAAGATGTATAGATGCCTTTACAGTTCACTTGGAGTTTGTTAAAAACAAAATTCTCTCAAATAGAGAGCTGGAAAAATGATGGTGGGGCAATTTTTTTATCATCTGTGTCCAAAAGGTGTTCCATGTCAGATAGACACAAATTTGAATTTAATTTAGACGGTAACGTGGATTAAGACTAATTTCGCCTATTACAGGTTGAGTTATTAGATAGAAATCTGTAAATATTAAAAAAATATCTTTATTTGAAGATACTTTTTAATAAGGTTTTTTTCTAGTAATAATTGATTAACAATCGGCGTAGTTGTTGAAATTAACGGTTTAAATCCTTAACGTTAATTCTTATTCTTCTCCTATGAATTATATATATCATAATTATTGTTATAACATATGCTAATATATATATTAATATATGTTGATGTGTCAAATCCAGAAAACTCGGTCCTATTCGTTCAAAAAGGGAAAACAACTACTGAATTCCCTGTAAATAAAAACATCGTAACTATTAATGGTAAAGAAATAGAGCTTGATAGCGTGACTGTACAAACAAATGGAAATTTTTACGTTTCAAAAGAAGCTGTACAACTAGTGAAAAAAATAAATAAGAAAAGAACGGTACGAGTTGTTTTTTCTATATCTTTACAGATGTGAAATAAAATGGGTCTGATATACGATAAGAATAGCTAAATCAAAGAAACAGTCCGATAAGTATAAATTGGACTGTTTCTTCTTGTTCAGGATTATGTCATACACCATAAACTGTAGGTATATTTGATTGGAATCTGCTTAGCGTAAGATTTCTCCATTGGCTACCGATGTCCTTATTTTATAAAATACAAAATATTTTGATTATTCTTTACATTTTAAGAAAAACTGAATACAATATAATTGTATACAATTATATTTGGATACATTCTACAGGAGGTGAGAATTTTTGAGAACACAGCGAGATATCCCGTTAATGAGAGTTTCGGCTAAAGACTTCGCCTATACAGAAGTTAAGCAAAGAATCATAAATTGTAATTTCAAACCAGGTCAACAAATTGTTGAAGAAGAATTATCAAATGAATTGGAGATTAGTCGAACTCCTCTTAGGGAAGCTCTTCAAAGGTTAGAACTAGAGGAATTAGTCGTTCGTCAACCAAATGGGCGTTTAAAAGTCGCACCAGTATCGGTGAAAGAAGTTAAAGAGCTTTTTTTAGTGCGCAGCATGTTAGAAGGAATTGTCGTGTCAGAAGCTGCTGACAACATTACGGATCAGGATATCAAAAATTTATCTTATTTAGTTCGAATGGTTAAAGAAACTTCAGTGGAAGGGAACCATGAAGATGTCAGTAATTTTGGTACACAATTTCATACTTACCTCTACAATTTAAGTCAGAACAAAACGGTAGTAAAAATACTATTTCAACTAAACGACCATATCACGCGATACAGACGGTTAGCTCATTTTATAGACACAAAAAAAACATCGGATGAACATGAGGTCATACTTGATTTCATCATTAAAAAAGATAAAAAGAATGCAGAATTAACTATGAAAAATCATGTATTAGATTCAATGAATCAAGCTGTCCAAGCAGTAATTCAATATGAAGAAACTTTGCAAATCGAATCCAATTAATAGTTAAAAAGAAATTAAGCAGTCATTTTTTAAAGACTATTTCTATTACAAGTGAATAAGGGGGATAATATGACATTTGCGGTGATTGGAGCAGGTAATACAGGCCAAGCGATTGCAAGCTACCTCTCTTTAAAAGGGGAGAGGGTAAAATTATACAGTCGAGATCCATTAAAGGCAAAGAGAATTTCGCAGCAAGGACTAGAGCTGAAAGGGATGTATTCTGCGAAGCTTAGTATAGAAGCGTCTTCTCTTATGGAAGAGGTCATCGAAGATGCAGAATATATCATTGTCACTACTACATCTTTAGGACATAAACAAGTCTTTAATAAACTGAAACCTCTATTAAAAGATAACCAAACCATTGCTATTTTTCCAGGTTATTGGGGGGCAATAGAATGTAAAGAGATTATTGGAGGTATTATAGAAGAGAAAAATATTACTGTTGCAGAAACTAGTGCGATGCCTTTTGTTAGTAAAGCAGATAATGCAGGATCCGTCTTCATCAATAAAATTAAGAAAAATGTTCTCATCAGTTCCATTCCTACATCAAAGAATTCTTCCATCTCAAACAAGTTTTTAGAAACCTTCCCACAATTAATAACAGCTAAGAATATATTTGAGACATCTTTAAACAATTCAAACGTTGTTGTCCACACTCCAATTACACTTTTCAATGCAAGCAGAATCGATTCATCCGAGGAATTCCAATTTTATGGTCAGGGTGTTTCACCACTAACCGTTGCATTTATTGAAAAACTTGATCAAGAAAGAGTAACGTTAGCAAATTTGTTACAAGTGGAAACTAAAGACATCCTCAGTATCTTGAACGAATTTTATGGAACCAATTATTCAAGCCTTTATGAGGCTCTGCCGGGATTATTCCCAGTTGGAACTGCACCTACCACTCTAAATCATCGGTACATCACAGAGGATATCCCATTTGGACTTGTTCCTATATCGGAATTAGGAAAGAAAGTGGGGATAGACACCCCTTATACAGATTCAATCATAAACACAGCTTCTTTATTTATGAATACGGATTATAGAGAAGAAGGTGTTAATTTTAAAGATTGGAGGAAAGAGCAAATCTTAGGTGTAGGAGGGCTAACGCAACAGATCTAGGAATATCAAATTAATATTAAGTGGGGGGCAAAATAATGACTGAATTAGTTACTGGAAATAAAATTGCTGTACTTAAGAAGAAGGTAACTGCGGTTGATTTAATTACAATTGTCGTATTTGCTGTCTTATATCGAGTACTATGGTATTTCTTTAAATTTGCAGGAGTTGTCTTTCCATTTAATCATACGTTTGTTTATCTGTTTTGTTCTTTCTGTCTAGTTCTTTGTTGGGTGATTGTAAGGAGGCCATATGCTTCTGTCTACTTTACTGCTGCCTGGTGCGCTATCAACTTTTTTATCCAAGGAGAAATACCCGTATACTGGGTTTTGGTTGTAATCGCTCCATTATTGCCTGAAATCTATTTAAATATGAGAAGTAAAGCATTTGCAAATGCTGACGAGGTTTATTCCAGTACAAAAGATTTAATCGTTGCGGCTGTTCTTTATAACATGGTATACGAGGCTTTTGTTTGGTGGAGTATTATCAGTGTTTATCAGATTCCTGTTCCGTTTAATATGATTGCAATCGTGTTCGCTATTTCTATTGTAGGTATGATAATTGGTGCTGCTATTGCCAGGAAACTTGGGCTCAAACTGAAGGGTCTTTTAGGCTGATATTCTAGTAATTCATATGGAGGTGTAAACAGTGGCTGCAATTGATTTTGTTTCCAACTTGGATGAAAACACTTGGGTCCATAAATTAGACCCAAGAGCTAAATTACTTTTAATATTGAGTTTCGTTATTATCCCACTCTTATTCTTGAATCCTGTATATTTAACTACCATTCTATTGTTGGGTCTGCCATTATGGTTTGCAGCGAGGATCAAGATTAAGCCAATCCTTCCATTGCTCGTAACGATCGTTATACTTGCTATGTCTGCAATTGTTTTTGCAACTTTTTATAACTACAACCAGCCAAATGCTAACATCCTTTTTTCAATTGGCTCACTTCAAGCAACTGATATCGGCCTATATTCAGGTCTAATCCTTGGTTATAGGATTGCTATTCCTTGTTTTATGACGATCATATTAATTTCTACAACAGATCCTGCTCTACTTGCAAAAGGGTTAATGAAAATGAAGGTGCCTATCAGTGTTGCATTTATGTTTTTAGGAACATTGCGGTTTTTCCCACTAGTGTTCGAAGAATTAACCAATATTTCTAATGCCCAAACAATTAGAGGCGTAAATAAGAAGGGGATAAGAGGAAGTTGGAACAGTTTCAAATTGGCTGTCTTTCCACTTTTAATTAACTCTTTGAGAAGAAGCAGAACAATGGGTCTAGCCGTTGAAAGCAAAGGGTTCAGTAAAATGGCATGGAAAGAATACTATCAGGATATGAAATTCACAAATATCGATACGATTATTACTATATTAACGATTATTTTCTTAATAGCTGCTTTATATGTAAGATTCGTTTTGGGGTTAGGTGCAGATAATTCAGTCGTCTTATAGTAAAGTGTCCATCAAAACCCTTTACAAAAGGAGTGAGAGTATGAGCAGTAATATAATAGAAGTGAAGAGCCTAAGTTATTCATACCCAGGGGTAGAAACTAACACATTAACTAACATAGACTTAGAAATCCAAAAAGGCGAGTTTGTCCTCATAACTGGTACAAGCGGAAGTGGCAAGACAACTTTGGCAAAATGCTTAAACGGGATCATTCCTCATCTCGCAGAGGGTAAATTAGAAGGAGATGTAATCATCAACGGAAAGAATACCCAAAGCGTGCCTATGCATTCTCTTGCCTCAGAAATAGGCATGGTTTTTCAAAACCCTGAAGACCAAATTTTCTCAATAAGAGTGGAAGATGAAATTGCTTTCGGGGTAGAATGCCAAGGATACACTCAAGAAGTAATTAAAGAAAGGGTACACTATGGGCTTCAAAAGCTCAGATTAGAAGATATTAAGAAGCAAATAACGTTCTCTTTATCAGGTGGGCAAAAACAAAAGGTGTCAATTGCTAGTAACTTAGCGATGCTACCATCTATCTTAATTCTTGATGATCCTACAACGGACCTGGATCCAGTCAGCAAACAAGAAGTCATGGATATATTGGCAGAATTAAAGGAAGAAATCGATACGACATTTCTAATTATCGAACATGATTTAAACGATCTTATTGAGTTTGTTGACAGAGTTATCATTATGAATGAAGGAGAAATACTTTATAACGGTCATCCGAGCGAAATTTTATATAATCATTTTAATGAATTGGACGAATTAGGAATACGTATACCAGACCATATACGACTAGGTAAGTTTCTGTTTCAAAAAGGATTTAAATACGATTCCTTTCCAATTTCAAAAAAAGCAGTTTCTGAATGGGTTAAAAATTTACTTGTTTCTAAGAAATTGACTCTGCCAATACATGAAAATAACTTAAAAAGCAGTACCCAAGAAATCGTTGCTAAAGTTGAAGACTTGAACTTCCGATATCAGAAAGATAAACAAATCCTATTTGATATTAATGTAGAAGTTAATAAAGGGGAACTTTTGGCGATTGTCGGTCATAATGGATGTGGCAAATCTACATTAATGAAGAATTTAATTGGATTATTAAAGCCGTCTGAAGGAAAAGTCGAAATCAATAACAAGAATACTAAAAACTATAAAGTCCAAGATATCATTTTAGATATTGGATATGTGTTTCAAAATCCTGATAATCAGCTGTTTTGTAACACTGTTGAGGAGGAAGTCCAATTCGGATTGAAAAATAGGGGCTATAGTGAAGATGTCATCAGTGAGCAGGTGGAACTGGCTATCAATACGGTAGGGCTGCAAAAGAAAAGAAAAGAACATCCTTTTTCTTTAAGCAGAGGGGAAAGACAAAGGTTAGCTGTAGCAACGATGTTAGTTTCTGATCCTAAGATCATTTTGTTAGATGAACCCACTACAGGCCAAGATGATCAAAGCTTAAAAGCTCTCTTAACCTTAATGGAAAAGCTGGTAAAGGAAAAAGGAGCAACAGTGGTCATGATTACTCATGATATGGAGGTAGTTGCTCAATACGCCAGCAGAGTATTAGTCATAGATGCAGGGAAAGTTGTACTTGATGGCTGTCCTAAAGAAGTATTCTTTCAAAACTATCAAAAGCTGCATTCACTAAAATTAAAACCGCCCATCATTTCTCAGTTTTCAGCAGAGTTATTAGAATATGGATTTCCTCAAGTATTGAATTGGCACATGTTTAATAAAGAAGTAGTAAATTATAACCAAGATATTAAGATTGTTTAAAGAATCAGCTTGTATCACCGTTCAAAATGAACGGTTTTTTTCTTATCCAAAGGATGTAAATTGAACATAATGTATACTATGTAAAATACTATAATTTATATGTTAATGATGTTTTTATCATATATATCATTGTATAAAATGACATACCTTTATTTCTTTTTATATCATTTAGTAAAGATAGAAGAAGAAACCAAAATTCAGAAATTTAAATGAGGTAATATATATATTCAATCGATAATTAGGGGAGATTGAGTTGAGCCAGCTAGCACACAAAGAAGAAACCAATGGACAAATTCTCAAAACTATTTTTCTTTTAGCCATACCAGCGGTCATTGAAAATTTTTTCCAGACTATCCTAGGTTTTGTTGACACACTCTTTGTATCTAAACTTGGATTAGTTGAAGTTTCAGCTGTAGGTGTGACAAACGCGATTTTAGCAGTCTATTTCGCAATCTTTATGTCAATAGGAGTAGCAGCTAATGTATTTGTAGCTAAACATCTTGGTGCTAACGAAAAAGAAAAAGCCAATTTAGTCTGTCAGCAATCCATTCTGCTTGCGGCTGTCATTGGCATTATTTTTGGCTTTATCTCATTGTTTTTCGCAAAACCCTTATTGCAACTGATGGGAGTTGAAGATCAGGTTTTATCATCTGCTCTTACATATTTTAAAATCGTCTCCATTCCTTCCATCCTTATTTCTTTAATGTTTGTTTTGGGAAGCATCTTAAGAGGAACAGGGGATACAAAGTCACCAATGAAAGTCAGCATTATGATTAATCTGCTAAATATTGCTTTAAATTATGTTCTCATATTCGGATTCTTCTTTATCCCTGCCATGGGCCTAGCTGGGGCTGCATATGGAACCGTTATTGCACGATTAATTGGAGTTATTGGCCTATTTGTTTTTCTATCTAAATCAAAAGACATCTCTTTTGACTTCTCTAAGTGGAAACTTGATAGGAATATGCAATGGAAGATAATTTCATTAGGCACTCCAGCTGCAGGAGAGAGACTGGTCATGCGTATTGGGCAGGTGCTATACTTCGGACTGATTGTTGCATTAGGAACAAAAACGTTCGCCGCACATCAAATTGCAGGGAATATTGAAGTTTTCTCCTACATGATTGGCTACGGCTTTGCAGCAGCAGCAACAACTCTTGTCGGTCAAAGGCTGGGAGCAAATGATGTAGCTGGAGCAAAGAAATACGCAAACTTCTCCATCCTTTTGGGAACTGGAATAATGGCTCTTTTTGGGGTTTTTCTCTTTCTATTGGGTGAGTGGACAGCATATTTTTTCACTAATGAAACCTCAGTTATCCATGAAATAAAAATTGCATTACAAATTGATGCATTTATCCAGCCTGTTTTAGCTGTAGTCCTTATACTTACTGGTGTGTACCAAGGAGCCGAAAACACGAAATTCCCTATGTATTCAACTGCAATTGGGATATGGGTGATACGAACAATTGGGGTTTACCTATTGGGTATATATTTCGGATGGGGAATAGCTGGAATCTGGATTGCAATAGGGTTTGATAACCTGTTTAGAGCTGTTTGGTTGTGGATCAATTATCAAAATAATAATTGGTTAAAACATTCTGATATTGTACCTCAATTAGGTAAATCAAGAAGCTTCTAGATCCCTTCTTAATTTATTGATAAAATTTTGCCTTTTATTTTCTTTTCTGATATACCGAGAGAGGGTGGAGTGCGAGATACCTATATCCAGTGCAGTCTGACGAATACTTACATTCAGTGTATCTATCATTTCTTTCATTGCTTCTGGAGAAAGGGTAATTTCTTTCACCTTATCGATATTATCATCTATTTTTACATTCATATAGCAGAATACATCTAGCACATGCTGTTGCATCGGCACTTGGCTTAGATTTGAAGAAATTGGATAATCAATTATTTATTATGCTGAGACAGCATTTAAAGCAATGGGAGCAAACGTTAAGATTGTTGTGTCAAATCCAGAAAACCCGGTCCTATTCGTTCAAAAAGGGAAAACAACTGCTGAATTCCCTGTAAATAAAAACATCGTAACTATTAATGGTACAAAGAAATAGAGCTTGATAGTGTGACTGTTCAAACAAACGGAAATTTTTATGATTCAAAGATAGCTGTAGAACTAGTAAAAAAGAATAAATAGAGAAAAAACTAGACGTTATTTTCTAACAAATTTTGAAGATTCGGTTTGTGATCAAAACTTAAATATAATCAAGCAGAGAAACAGTCCAATTTGATATTAATTGGACTGTTTCTTTTTATTCTAGTTTCAGAATACCCCTAATTGAATGGTGAGGTGTGAAATTAGATTGGGAATTTGGCATGAACGTTCACTCTGTATTTAACTTCTTCTAAGCCACTTTCAGATTTATGAAGTCTTTTTAGATATAGGGGTGTCCAATAAGTCCCATTTTGTTTTTCGGCCAAACAGCAAAACCTCAACCTGGATAAAACATCTTATTTCCATTAATATAATGTACAACAAATTTGATGTATATTGTACCGCACAATGATGTACATCATTTGTACATAAGGTTGTGATGAAAGCGGATACAAAACAAAACTTTAAAGTGCTACACTACATTCAAGAAGGAGGAACACCATGATGCTTAGCGATCGTTGCACGAAAATCCTGAATGAGCTGACAGGCAATCCAGGTGTTACGAGCATTGAATTGGAGGAAAATTACACGCTTACCCGAAGGCAGCTTGGATACAGCATAGACAAAATCAATGATTGGCTGATGTTTAATAAACTTCCTCCCATAGGACGAACTAGTAAAGGTCATTTTGTCATTGATCAATCGGTGATTGCAAAATTAGGCGGAGGATATGAAGGGGTTTCAGCTGCTGCAGAGGCGGCAGTTCTTACCGAGGGTCAGCGAGTCCAGCTGATTATATTAATGCTTGCCGGATCGGCGGAGGAGTTATCGCTCAATCATTTCGTTTTTGAACTGGGGGTCAGCAAGAATACCATCCTTCTTGACTTGAAAAAGGCCCAAAGCTATTTAAACAGTTATGAGTTATTGATCCAGTATTCAAGAAAATACGGCTACCTTTTAACAGGGAAAGAATTTCAAATCCGCAAGCTGTTGATGGAAATAACGAATCTTGTCCTTCGAATGCATCATGGAGAAAACAGACTTCAAAAAATATCAGGGATTACTCAGGAGCAAATTGAAGATTTCACGAGAAAAATTGAAACGGTAGAGGAAAAGCTGAATTTAAGATTCACCGATGAAAAATTGAAATCGATGCCATATGTGCTGATTCTGATTCATCAGAGAGTAGATAAGGGGTATATTCTTGATTCGTTTTCCATCCAGTACGAGGAGCTTTCCAATACGAAGGAGTACAAAGCGACAGAAGAAATCCTCTCAGGTACCGGAGATATTCCAGTGGCGGAACGGCTGTTTATTACGCTCCACCTGCTAACGGCGAATGTGTTTTCAACCAATCTTGTAAAAGATGAAACCGTGCCAAACCTCGTGCCGGCAATAGATCAGATGCTTCGGCAATTTGAAAAGAGTGCCTGCATTTACCTGCAGGAGCGTGAGCAACTTTTAAGTAAGCTTTTGCAACATATAAAACCCGCGTACTACCGGATTAAATATCAGCTAACCGACACCATTGTCTATCAGGCTCCCTCAAGCAAGGAATTTAAAGAGTTGTATCATTTGACGAAACGTTCCATAGGTCCGCTGAAAGATCTGATTGGTCTTGAAATCCCCGAGAATGAGATTGCATATATTACGATGCTCATTGGGGGATGGATGAAGCGTCAGGGGGAAAGCATCGAAAAGAAAGTGAGAGCGATTGTGGTTTGTCCGCAGGGTATATCCGTTTCAAGGCTGATGTTTAACGAATTAAGAGAGCTCTTCCCTGAATTCATCTTTTTGGATTACTTATCGGTGCGTGAGTTTCTGCATTACTCGCTGGATTATGATGTTGTATTCGCTCCTATTTATCTGGAAACCTACAAAAAACTGTTTGTTACAAAGACATTTCTAGGACGGGATGAAAAGCATCAGCTTCGAAAACAAGTATTGCTTGCAGTGAACGAATATTTACCATCAGAAATTGATATAAACACCATCTTAAAAATGGTAGAAAAACATGCCGTAATTCAACACAGGAGTGCACTTGCAGAGGAATTGACTAAATATTTTCATAGAGAAGATGCTTCTCCCTTTGTAGAGCAAGGCGTGGAGACCGATCTAAATTTAGACCAGCTTATAATCCCTGAACATATTACACTTAGAGATTCAGTAGCTTCGTGGGAAGAGGCTGTTCGAATAAGCGCTGAACCGCTTATCCGGAGCAGGTGTATTCAGCCGGAATATGTGGATGCCATGATTGGATACAGTAAAAAAGATCCATATATCGTTATTGGACCAGATATTGCCATTCCCCATGCAGCACCAGAAGATGGAGCAAATCAGGTGGGAATGAGCCTGCTGAGAGTAAAAGAAGGCGTGCAGTATACACAAGACTACAGGATTCACCTGATTATTACGATTTCAGCGGTGGACAAGCATCAGCATATCCATGCGCTGATGCAGCTCATGAGCTTGGCCGGTGCAAAGGAAGAGCGGGACAGCTTGATACATGCAGAATCCGTTGAGGAAGCCTATCAAATGATCCAGTGCTATTCCAAATAAGGGTAGCGTCCCGAATTTACAACGATAAGCTCTTTACAGCATTAAAAAAGAAGCATTTAACAACAATAAGACTTTTGAAACAATTCATGAGAGACATTAGGGAGCATTAACGTAAAATCAGTTAAGTCCCTATAGATTAAACTCTATTGATACAAGGTTTTCTGTTTTACCGTTGTAAATGGTCAAATCCTCACGCTATCTTAAAGAGAAATTACGAATCAGGGGTGTACCATATGAGCAAATTGATTTTCAATGAATCTCTTATTCTACTTGATGTAGAAGGTGATTCCGTAGAAAAAATACTAGAGACAGTTGCACAGAATTTAGCAAATCAAAAATTAGTTAAGGAGAGCTTTATTTCCGCCATCATTCAACGAGAAAAGGAATTTGCCACGGGACTACCAACAGCAGGAGTTTCTGTAGCCATTCCCCATACGGATGTGCATCACGTCATTGCAAAATCAATCAGTGTGGCTGTATTGAGAGAGCCGGTTGATTTTGGGGTGATGGGAAATGACAGCGAGACAACACCCGTCCAAATCATCTTTATGTTGTCTATGGATGAAGCTCATTCCCAGCTTTCGCTGCTGCAGAATCTCATGCAGATTTTCCAGGATGGAGACGTTCTGAAGTGGCTTGTGAACCAAAAGGATAAATCAGAAATTAAGAAGCTGCTGGAAAGAAAATTAGAATTCGAAATTAATTGAGATATAAAAACAGGAGGGCTTAAAATGGCAAAAAAACAAGTATTGGTAGCATGCGGAGCAGGAATTGCAACATCAACGGTAGTAAACAGCGCAATTGAGGAAATGGCAAAAGAAAATAATCTGGATGTTAATCTAGTCCAGCTTAAAATTTCCGAAGTGGGAGCCTATGAGGATACAGCTGATTTATTGGTGACGACCGCCATGACGAAAAAAGAGTACAGGTTCCCTGTCATCAATGCCCGCAATTTCCTTACGGGAATCGGAGTGGAAGACACGAAGAAAGAAATTTTAGAAGCTTTGAAAAAATAAAAGATAAAATGCGAATTGACCGACATAGATAAGAAGATTTTATAAATTTACACATCTCTGTAAGGGGGGCATTTTCATGCAAGCATTTGTTGATTTTATCCAGGGATTTTTAGATTTGGGTGCCACCGTTATTTTGCCAGTGGCCATCTTTCTACTCGGTCTGCTTTTTGGCCAAAAACCAGGAAAGGCTTTTCGTTCCGGGTTGACCATTGGGGTTGCATTTGTCGGGATATTCCTTGTTATTGATTTACTGACCAAAAATCTTGGGCCGGCTGCCCAAGGGATGGTGGACCGGTTGGGGGTGCAGTTAAACGTCATTGATGTGGGATGGCCAGCGACTTCCTCTGTTGCTTGGGCCTCTGTCGTAGCGGCATTCATCATTCCGATTGGACTGTTTGTTAACGTTGTGATGCTCTTGACCAAGACGACTAAAACGATGAATGTAGATATCTGGAATTATTGGCATTACACTTTTATGGCCGCTTTGGTCTACACCATTTCAGGAAGCATTGTTCAAGGACTAATCGCAGCTGTGCTGTTCCAAATTGTATGCCTTAAGATAGCAGACTGGACACAGCCGATGGTCAGTGAATTCTATGATATGCCAGGGGTATCGGTAGCCACCGGGAGTACGATTTCATATGCACCGTTTATTTTCCTTATTAAGGGGATTCAAAAGGTTCCAGGGCTGAACAAGTTGAACGCCGATCCGGATGCAATTCAAAAACGGTTTGGTATTTTCGGAGATTCGATGGTTATGGGTTTGATTCTAGGTGCTGCCATTGGAGCATTGGCAGGATACGGCGCCGGCCAGATTGTTGAAATTGGAATGGCGATGGCAGCCGTCATGGTGCTGATGCCTCGCATGGTTAAGATTTTAATGGAGGGATTGATGCCGGTTTCTGAATCGGCTCGCACCTGGCTGAACAAACGGTTCGGAGACCGCGAAATTTATATTGGACTTGATGCAGCGGTTCTGCTCGGACATCCTTCCGTCATTGCTACTGCGCTCATTTTAACACCGGTGACGGTTCTGTTGGCGGTTATTTTACCAGGCAATGCCGTCCTTCCTTTCGGCGATTTGGCCACTATTCCTTTTGTTATCGCCTTTGTAGTTGGCGCTGCCAAAGGGAATATTATTCATTCAGTCATCGTAGGAACAATTATGATAGCGCTTTCTCTATATATGGCAACAGACATTGCTCCGATATTTACCGATATGGCAAAGGGTGCTGAAATAAACTTGCCGGAAGGCTCTTCAATGGTATCAAGCATAGACCAAGGCGGTAACTTAGTGAACTGGGTAATCTGGAAAGTTTTCTCCTTATTTAATTAATACATGCTTGGAGGGTATACACAATGAAAACACTGTCTAAAACAGAACAGGGCTTTGGACACTTGGCAATTCAGGAAAAACCAGTACCATCGCCTGGAAAGAATGAAGTAAAAATTGAAGTGAAATACGCTGGTATCTGCGGTTCAGATATTCATACGTATGAAGGCCATTACAGGGTGGCGGTGCCTGTTACGCTCGGGCATGAGTTTTCCGGTGTTGTAGCGGAAGTTGGTGAAGAGGTAACTGAATTTAAACCGGGTGACCGTGTGACGTCCGAAACGACTTTTTATATTTGCGGCGAATGCCGATATTGTCAATCCGAAGACTATAATTTGTGCACTCTTCGTAAAGGATTGGGAACGCAGCAGGATGGAGCTTTTGCTAAATATCTGATAGCCCGTAAAGACAGTGTCCATCTGCTTCCTGAGCGTGTGGACTTCAAATCAGGTGCTATGACTGAACCTTTGGCGTGTACCTATCACGCAATTGCAAAGACTGAGATCAATCAAGGAGATCTCATTGTAGTAATAGGTCCTGGACCAATCGGATTGCTCGCTGCTCAAGTGGCCAAAGCCCGTGGAGGAAAAGTTATCATTACTGGGCTGACGAATGATAAGATCAGGCTGAATAAAGCTAAGGAGCTAGGAATTGACTACGCAGTCAATACCCAAGAAGAGAATGTAAAGGATCTTGTAAACCAATTAACAGATGGTTATGGCGCTGATGTCGTTCTTGAATGCTCCGGTGCGGTTCCTGGTGCAAAACAGGGACTTGATTTGCTTCACAAAAAAGGCCAGTACGCTCAGGTTGGACTTTTTGCAAAATCTGAAATTCCTTTTGACCTTGAAAAAGTCATTCAGAAAGAGATTAGGGTGGTAGGAAGCAGAAGCCAAAATTCGGCGGACTGGGAACCATCACTTGCTCTGATGAATGAAGGAAAGGTCAATGCAAAGGCACTGGTAACCCATGAATTTTCAATTACCCAATGGAATGAAGCGTACCAAGCCATAAAAAGCGGTGAAGCGATTAAAGTATTGCTGAGACCTTAAATAAGGAGTGGTGAAGAAATGATTGACGGACTCTTAAATTTCATGCTGGGACCCTTAAGGGGAATCAGCCATTTCTATTTCCAAAATCAGGTCGTTTTCAACTTAATTATTGTAGGATTAGCCTCAGGCAAACTCCTTTTTGGAAAAAAGAAAAGGACTGTTAATTCAGAATCGTAGAAAGCCGGGTGATTAGAATGAGAGCTTTAAAATTGTACGGAAAACAAGATCTGCGCTTTGAGGAGAACGCCCCTATGCCTGTCATTGAAAATGAGGACGACGTCATCATAAAAGTAAAGTCAGCAGGGATCTGCGGTTCCGATACTTCCAGATACAATAAGCTTGGTCCATATGTGCCCGGGATGACATTCGGTCATGAATTTGCCGGAGAGGTAATAAAAACAGGCCCTGCAGTGACGGGGGTGAAACAAGGGGACCGGGTAGCGGGATGCCCAGCCTTTGTGTGCGGAAAATGCGAAAGCTGTCGCAGAGGAGAACCGGCACAATGCGAGAAACTTCAGGTCATCGGGGCTTACAGGCCAGGTGCTTTTGCAGAATATACAACTTTGCCTGAAAGTCATGTAATTCTTTTACCAGACAACGTAGATTATGACAGTGCGGCACTGATAGAACCCTCCGCCGTCGTCGCACGCGGCTTCTACCATACGAATATCCGCCCCGGGGCAGAGGTGGCGATTATGGGGGTCGGCAGCATCGGCTTGCTTGCCGTGCAATGGGCTAAAATTTTTGGGGCGAAGAAAGTATACGCCATTGATATTGACGAACGGAAACTACAAATTGCCAAAGAACTTGGTGCAGATGTAACCATTAATTCACTGAACGCCCCACCTTATGAAATGGTAATGAAATATACGAAAGACCGGGGTGTTGATTTGGCTATAGAATCAGCGGGTTCTCCTGTAACCTCCGAGCAGGTCTTTGCGTTGCCTCGAAAAGGTGGGGAAGTTGTTTTCATGGGGATCCCGTATGCAGGTATCCATATTGAACGGTTCTTTTTCGAAAAGATTGTCCGTAATGAACTAAAAGTATACGGATCCTGGAATGCCATCTCTAACCCTTTTCCAGGTAAAGAATGGACTTCCACTATTCACTATTTAAGCACTGGGCAAATCCAATCCGGCCCGATGATCTCACATCGGCTTTCATTGCAGGATGGCCCGGAAGCTTTTCGTAAAATAACCAATCGGGAACTGCATTCGGTAAAAGTAATTTTTCATCCCGAAGAAATGCGGAGCAAGCTGAAGAATCATGAATCAGAGGGTCAAGTTGGAATTAGGAACTAAGAAGGAGCTCCCAGAAAGTCAGTTAAAACTGACTTTCTAGGAGCTCCTTTCAAATTGGTTAGATGTTTATTAGTGATTCTTTTTCTTTTAGCCAATTGAGCATCTTTAAATCATTATTTTTGTTTTGTCTCTTGTTTTCCCTGCGGATATACCTTGAAAGTGTCGTGTGAGAAATGCCAATTTCAGATGCAGACTGCCGAATACTGATGTTCAGTGCCTGGATCATTTCCTGCATAGCGGTCGGAGACAGCGTAATTTCCGTATCGGTATCTGCCTCGGAAAAATGAAAACTCTGTTGCGCGTACTCTTCTTTATGAATCATATTTGCCGGAATTGATTCGATTGATGCAGCTGTTTGCAAATTGCCAATTGTTTCTGGCTTATATGAATCTGAAATTTGAGTTGCACGCTCATAGTCACTGTGGTGCATTTGTTGCTTGATGCTACTCATAATTTTATCCTCAAGGCTGTTGCCCGTATTTTCCAGAAGGTTTTTCTGGTTTTCCTTAATCACGATATCAGTCGGAAGAAGCACGATGCTCAGCTTGCTCCAGTAATTTTTTACCCAGCCCTTTTTTCCGACTTTCTCTTCTGCAATTTCCTCTGAATACGCCCAGGATTTTATGACATCATCTTTTTGAAGTTCATCAAGCACTGTTTCGAATTTATCCCTTATCTGAACTCCATTGTAACGTGCGGATATGTCCATTACTTTGAGTAGGGTAGCAACTTTAAAAGGCTGCTGGAGTGTCTTTTTCATCGTGCGTATTTTCCATTGAAGGTTCAAATAACGCGTTAATCGCTTTTGCTCTCTCTGTGTAAAGTGGCTGTATTGAAACACTTTAAGATCAAGGAGGCCGATGGATCTGTTTGGTCCGACGAGATATGGGGTCAGGATTGACGTCGGCTTCACTTGAACCGCATATATTCCTTTTGCTTCTCCCGTTTTTTTGTCATACGCCACTCGTATCTTACCGATTTCAAACATACGCTGGAAATCCTTAAAATTATAGAGCTCATTTTCTTGCATCTCTTGCGTGTTGAGCACTTTAACCTTTTGGTCTCCAAGAGATATCCATATGCTTGAGAGGGCTGCTACCCGTTTCATGATATTGAAACGGTCTTCTTCCCTGAAATCGAGCACTCTTCCGTTTGACGTCCTCTTTTTTAAGTTTCTAAGCCGCAGTGCATCACTGCTGTGAAATTCAATGTATCCGTCACTGCTCCTAGGGGATACCATCCATAAGTATGTAATAAGGTCAAAGAGATCTGCTGTCATTTCATCTAAAGAATTTATGGTTGAACCAATCATCTCAAGCCACATTGCTTGCTGTTCAGTTGTTACTTCAGCGATCGACGTTTCATATGGCCTCAGTTCAGCAAGACCTTTCACTTTCCCACGATTATCTATAATTTCAGTCGCAAGGTGTCCGGTTTCATTCTCTTTGAATTCTTTTTTCTTCGTTACAATATCTCTCATCAAATGAAAGTCTATATCCATGCTGCCGTATATATAATCCCGGTCTAATGCTTCAGTAATCTTTTCCTCATTCAGGCTCCGTTTAATTTCATCGTTTGGAAACTCATTGATGAAGTGACCTGCCAGAATAATCCTAATGGTTTCGCTGTATTTTTCAACGCCTTCTCTAATCAATTTCTTAGTAATATGTTTTTCACAATACAGGGTTTGAGTAAATAAATAGAATAATGCCCGAAAGCTTGGGCGCATTTCTTCACATGGTGATTGATGCCTGTACTCAAAATCCGTCATTTCGAATGCATCTTTTTTCCAGTGATTTTTTATGTAAGGCCTGTCATCAAACAGATGCTTCGTTTCTTCATATATCGCTATTTTCAAAAGTTCATAATTTAATATGAGAGAGTCAGAGATATCCGTATACCTCATGTAAATCATCCTTTCTTCATTCAATGAAGATCAGAGTGCGAGTGAGGATAAAATGCACCAGTCCACTTCATTATAACAACAGCCGGGATTGCTGTGTACAAAAAATGCACCAATATAGAGTGAAATGCACCGGATTATTCAGAATTAGGACCAAATTCGACATATAATGCACCAAATACATGCTGAAATGCACCAAATACTACACACGTTCCGCTGAAATGAGTAAATTGGTTTACACATACGGGGAAAGTGGTGCACAAAAACCAAATGTACATTATGAGCGGAAGTTGTATAGTATTTTCGTATAAAAAACTGCACCATTTGAATGCAGTGAGCGGAACCTGTTTAGAAAGAAACCCTGGTGTATCACGTTTAATTAAGAAAAAATGCAATTTTGCACCAAGATGATTCAAGTTATCTACGGGAGATCGTTATTTTGAGCGAGACCTGTATCCAATAAATGCACCACTGAAGAGAAGATAAGAGCGGAACCTGTTTATTAAGAAAATAGCTTGTATTCCTTTTATTCGTTGATATAAAAGGATTTTTTGAACTGCTGGAGAATAGACTCAATCCTTAAAAGTGGTGCATTCTAAAAAAAC
The DNA here is from genome assembly GCF_009674765.1 of Metabacillus idriensis. Taxonomy (GTDB): domain Bacteria; phylum Bacillota; class Bacilli; order Bacillales; family Bacillaceae; genus Bacillus_P; species Bacillus_P idriensis. Next base: position 35,455 of record NZ_WKKF01000018.1, read on the forward strand.
TGGTGCAAAAGTTGAGCGAAACCTGCATAACAAAAAAAAATAAACTTTTTTTCAATCCCTTGGGGCTCTTAGCTTCAGGGGTGTTTTTGATTTTGGTGCATTTTGCTTAGAGAGCGCCCTTTGGCAAATTTCGATTTCGATATACTTATTACAGCAAAATATTCCAATAAATTTAAGAGATTTAGGAGGGTGATTAAAATGGGAGAACATGAAGTTAATAGAGTAACAAAGAGCGTGATTTCACCGGCTGAGATCATGCAATTCATGACCCATAACAGCCTTCTGCTCTATAAGACAAAAGGGTCTCGTGCCCCTTTAGATAGATTAACAGTTTATCAGAAAACAGAAAAAAAGAATCCGTACCGTAAGGGTGCGGTATTTGTGTCTCCAACAAAAGATGATCTTATGGAAGGCAAAGGTTTTATCGTGACTTCATATGAAACCTTAGGAGAGAAGTGCAATCTTTTATCGCACTGGACACCAAACACGTATCGTGGCGGAAGCTATTATGATTTCAAAAAACGAATCATCAAAGGCCATAAGCGAGAAAATTTAAAGCAAATCAATGTGATTGGTTTTGATATAGATACTAAAGAGGTTGATCTCTACGGTTTATATTTAGGCTGCGAAGAATTAAAACTGCCGAGACCTAACCTCTTACTTGAGACACCTAGAGGATATCAGTGTTTTTTTGTTTTAGAAACGCCTTTTTATGTACATAACCGAGAAGACTATAAATCATTAAGAATAGCAGAACGCCTATCAGACAACATCCGCAAAGCGTTAAGCAAGTATGTTCCGATAGATATGAACTGTGTGCCCTTTGGCTTTTACAGGATTCCCAGAGAAGACAACATTCTAGATTTTTATGAACAACCAGCTAATACAAGCCTCCTTCTTTCTTGGTCAAAGAATTTTGAGGAACAAGAAAAAAAGAAGTTTCTTCGTGTTGTCTACAGCAGCAATCCTTCGTCAATGGACCTTTGCTCATCAGATTGGTACAAAGCCTTAATCCAGGCTACTTATATTGAAAAAGGACATAACAGCGCGAGCCGCAACAATGCTTTAATGACTCTTGCACTTGCCAATTACGCAAGTGAGCGTCCTTACGAAGAAGCATATGATGAACTCGATCAATTCAACAGCTATTTAGATTATCCGCTTGGCAAAGCTGAATTTGAGAAAACGTTAAAAAGCGCCTACTCAGGAAAATACAAGGGTGTTAAGCGTTCCTATGTAGAAGGATTGCTTGAATTATGGACTGATGGGAGTGCCAGTTTTCAAGGGAGAGAGGGCTGGTATAAATTTAAAAAAGAGCGTGAAGACAGAGAAAGATCCCATTATGATGAATGGGAAGAAGATATTGTGAAATACATAGAACAGAATAGAAGTCCAGAAACCCCTTTTTTAGAGGGTTCTTTAACTATGCTTGCAGAAACCTTCGGTATGGCAGTTTCCTCCTTAAGAGAGGTGATTAACCGTTCTGACAGGCTTATTAAGCGAACCGTTGGCCGTGGTCGAGGAGCTGTTACAAAAATCAGCAGCAGAAGTATGCTTTTTAAAGGATTGCTGCATATGCGTAAAAAGCAATTAAACCTAAATCAATCGAATCCTGAATCACTAGTCAGCAAGGTATCCACAATAAGAAGAGAAATACAGCTAGTTATCAATATGTTCGACATGCCGTTTTCTTCCCAAGAAGAGATAGATATATTTAATGATTCTGGATCCCTTTCATCAATAAAGAATACCAGTTGAAATTAATAAGCCAGTCTGCCAATACATATCTATATTCTCCTGCTGCTGTATTCCCTTGTTTTAGTGTTACTTACATACTTAGCTATTTCTAGTGGGCCTCAGATTATAGTAATTACAAATTAATTTATTAGAACAACTAGAGGTTATTTATTATTTTGGATTTATATGATTCATGTTTTATGTTTGGAAGAGAACAAATCTGTGCAGAATATGTATGCTTTATCATGAAGGATTCACTAGAGTAAGGAAATTACCTGGCCAAGCAATACTTCAAATGCTGAAATTCGATAAGTGAAAAAACTGGGAGAAATTTCATAGCGTTTACACGAAAATAAGAACATTTGCTCTCTAAACAGGAAGAAAGACTCTTTCCATTTATTTACCAAGATGGTAGTATTAACTAGTAATAACTCTTGTAATTACTGTAGTAAAAGCTGTTATCTGTATATGCAACATCTAATACAACTAGTGATGCACCTAAACTCAAGTGCAGTCCTGCTAAATGGTCACGGCATGATGAAGAGTTATTCCGTGACCATTTAGCAGGACCTTAGATATCTAATCCACTTACCCATCTTAGATAGATATAGTGTATAAGTGTAAGGTGAGTGGTGGTGAGTAGTTAGTAGAGAGAGAGAGAGTAAGTAAGTGTAGTAGTTAGGAGGAGGAGAGAGAGGTAGAGAGAGTAGTAGTAGTGTGTGTAAGAGAGTGAGTGAGAGTAAGTTCAAGGGAGGTAGTTCAAGGGAGTAAAAGAGTAAGTTCAAGTGCAGAAGGAGTTGGATGGAGTAGTCTATAGGGTTTAGGATCAGTGAGATTGTTTTTGGTTAGGTTTGATGAGTTGGATGCAAGTGAGAAATTGTTGGTTTAATTGAGAAACTTTGAGGTTGGTTTTAAAGGGGTGAATGAGTGTGAGGTTTCATTTGTTGCCGTTTTTGATTCCGAGAGAAGGTAAGGTTTATGAGTTAAGGACAACGATGGATGCGAAGATTTTGTATTTCAAGGATGAGACAGCCTGGACGACGATGCTGAGTTTTTTAACGCGTCCGTGGTACCGCCGGTGGGTTAAGCAGGAATGGATCAGCTGGGAGATTGCTGCAACAAAAGATGAGATCCGGTATTTTGTCTGGGTGCCTGATGAACATATTGGGAGAGCGTTCAAAGCCAAGTTTTATGCCGAACATTCCGATGTTGAAATTGTGGATGCAGATTACTCCGTTGATTTTAGCCGTCCTCACGCAGGTACTAAGCTATTCACCGAGAGCCACTGGACGATTCCGATAAAAACGTATCACAACGAGGTCGTTGATACTCAGGCTGAGCTTGTAGAGTTTTTAGATGATTTAGAAGATGGCCAGGAGATACACATGCAATTTCTTGTACAGCCTGCTTATCGCACTGAAAAGAGCTTCAGGGGAATAGTCCGTCAGTTTCATAAACAGGGTGAGTATGATGAGACGCTCGAGAAGGATAATGAACTGTACTTATCAGCGATAGAGGGTAAGTCAACGAGGGTTCTTTCGAGGATAGGGGTTAAAGTTGTTGCATTTGGACGTGACAAACGTGATTCCAGAGAGCTGATTAAAAGTGCAAAAGGTTCGATCGGAACGTTTTCGAGTGGACGATTGAATCAGCTTAAAGGGCGTGAGTGGTGGTGGTTCCGTACGATCCGGCCATTGTTTCGCTGGGAGTATAACCACCGCATCTATCCAATGGAGACGATGAAGAAGCGAGTGATTTTAGGAACTGAAGAGATGGCAGCTATGATGAGGCTACCTAGTGAAAGAATTCACAGCACTAAACTCAACCGGCTAAAAATGAGGTCTACGCCACTGCCGAAAGAGTTAAAGAATGTGGAGTTTGACCCTTCTTTATCCGTAACGCTCGGAGAACACCGTTATCACGGCAAGCAGTCTGATGTTATGTTTGATCTTGCAACGCTCCGTTATCATGCTGCATTTATTGGAATGTCGGGCATGGGGAAATCGACTGCGATGTATAATCTGGTTGAAGATTTAATCAATCTTGATGGTGCGGGCACTACTATAGGCGGTACCATCATTGATCCGCACGGGGATTTGTGCCAGGACATTGCTGCAAGAATTCCGCCAGATAAGCAGCATCTTGTCAGATACATTAAGTTTTCAGAAGGTGAGATTCCGTTTAACGTGTATGATGTTGATTTTCAGGCGACTGAAGATAAGATTGCCCAAACAGTTGCGGATGTACTGAAGAGAACCTGGAAAGATTTTTGGGGTCCGAATATTGACGATAATTTCTTAAACGGGGGCATTGTGCTGCAGAGGCTAGGCGAAGCGAGTCTTCCGAACTTGCAAAAGCTTTTGAGTGATCCTGATTATCGTGAAAATATCCTGGAACGTCTAAATCGTGATGACGCAATCGAGAATGACCTTTATCTGTACTTTGCAAACCTGCAAGGCCTTCAAGATCGTGAACTGCAGGCAAAAACGAATTCCACACTTAATAAGCTGCGGAAAATCACTTTATCAGGAGTGCTTGGGAAAATGCTTCGTGCTAAAACCAACGGACTGCGCTTTCGTGAAAGCATGGATCAGGGAATGATCAATCTGTTAGATTTATCAGAACTGACAAGTGACGAGAAGAAGCTTATTGGTTCGATGTGTTTGACGTATGCTGAGCTTGCCGGTAAAAGCAGAGCTGACACACCAGTATCTGAACGTCACAAACTTCCGTATCATTTTGTGATGGTGGATGAGGCTCCGACTTTAATGGAGCATAGCATAGATGCAATTGAGTCTTTTGCATCTGAGCTCAGGAAATACAAAACATCGATTATATTAGGCATGCAGGGCATCAAAGATCAATTGCCAAGAGAAGTTGCGTCTGCTATATTCAGAAACTTCGGAACATTTGTCTCTTTTCGTCTGGGGGAGCCTGATGACGCTCAATATGTGAATCGCTCCATGTCATCAGAGGTGCTGCAAGAAACAGATTACCTGCAAATTGAGCCTTATAGCGCGTATATGAGAATGCAGGTTGGAAACGAACGAACCCGTCCATTCTTAATTAACATGAAGGCACCTAGACCGGCTTTATATGCAGATTCCATTCCAGAGCTTAAGAAGAGAACAATTATTGAAGCCATGGAAATTGAAAAGAAGGCTGCTTTAGCTTCCATAGAGCATCAAAAGGAAGATGCAGAAAAAGCAATATATGAATCATACCTTGATGAAGAAGACATGCAAGATACCGATTACCCTGATTATCTGACAAATGAAGTCGCTGCAGCAATTGAGATTAAGAAAGATACAGACAGCAAAGCAGTTGAAAAAAATCCTTTGCTTCATCTTTCAAAAGATTATGAGGTACCTCATGCCGGGGCACAAGTTTTGCAACCGGAAGAAGACAACATAAATCCTGATTCAGAGCACTTAGATTCTGATAGGTCTTTAAGTGAAAAGAAAGAATCGCAGAAAGAGAAAAAAACGAATGAAACAAAAAAAGTCATCAGCAACGATGACTTATGGGTGTAGCAGGGGGAGAAAATATGGCCAAAAGAATAACCGATTTAGAGGAAGAATTGTTTGTATCACTGCATGATTTAGTATTTGTTGATGTTCAATATTTAGAAAAATATATATATGTTCATGAGGACCGGAAGCCTTACAGTAAATACTGGATTTCAAAGCAAATGAGAGCGATGGAAGCAGAAGGGTACATTAAGTCATTTCCAGTTGCCAAAGCTTCCGTTCAAGGACGGGATCGGCTCGTTTATACGCTTGATTCAAAAGGCGTTCAGGAAGTGAAAGAAATACTAGGAGAGGCTGACTGGGATACAAGGTGGACGCAGAGAACACCGACTTATGTTTTTCATTCTTTGAGAATGTCTCATATCCAGGCTGCCTATGCCTCGCAAAAAGATAGTCAGTTTACATTTAAAGAGTTTTTCTCAGAACGCAGAGCCTTTCGTAATTATGGTGAGGTCTTGATAGATAAGGAAGGAAAGAAAAAACAGTCTTCTACAACCGTGATTCGTCCTGATGGTGCGTTTACATTGGAGAGAGAAATAAACGGGCAGAAAGTGAAATTTTTGTTTTTTGTGGAACTCGAGAGAAGCAGGCAGAGAGTGGATGTCACGTTAAATAAGATCAGACGCTATAACGAGTATGTCCGAAAGAGATCATTTGAGAATGACGGGATTTTTGGAGATGGTGTTCGGGTTGTCCGTGTGTTATTCGTATCAAATAACGATACTGAGCGCAATAAAATCATGGAGAACTCACATAAAGCTGATTCCCGTGAAATTGAAAAAATAGGCGGCAGTTTATTGTTTGGAACTTATGAAGATGTCATTGCAGATCCATTCGGTCAGATCTGGAAAGCGAAAGATTCATCGGATTCTAGTAAATTATACAGTTTATATAAAAAGGTTGAATAATTTGTAATATTCTGACACCATAAAGATAAATAGCATAATAAAGGAGGTGATACATGGTGGGATATAAGGTGAAACGCGGTTCAACTCCTACCGACAGTTCCATTAAAGAGATGTTCTTAAGCTTTATTAGAAGACTTGTGGCCGTTGTGATCATTATGGCCGTCATGGCGGCTATTGGGTATTTTCTCTATCAATTTGCGTATGATGCGTTTCCGGCGTTCGCTATAGCAGCTGATGATGTCGCACAATTTGTCAGAGCATTCTATGATGAGCACGGTGTTTGGGCCACAATCGGAATGGTTGGATTCATCTGTCTTGCGGTCTGGGCTTTTGGTGAAGAAGCAAAAAGGAAAGATCGCCGCAGGCAAGCCATGGATGAAATGATGAAATAGCATAGGCTCAAGAATGTTACACAGCTATTTTTAATTGAGAGGATGCTTCACAGACTTTGACACATATAAGAGTTTAGCAGAGTTATAGTTTTGAAAGGAGGCACTATGAAAAAACGTGAATACCCTAGAACCGTATTATTAAAAAAATTTATCAAAGGAATGTTTTGGACTGCTTTTATATTAGTATTGTTTCTGTCAGTAGTGGCAATTGAACGTAGTGGAAATGCAGGTGCGGGTGCAATACAACATAAGCCAGGTGAAGATGTAATAAAAGAAGAGAATGTTGCAGCTGGCGTTGGAGCCCAGTCTTTTGCAGAAAACTTTGTCTCTGAGTACTTCAATTGGGAAAACACCGATGAGGAAATAAAAAAACGAGCTGACCGTCTCCAGCCATTCCTAGCCATGGGACTCGATGAACAGGCAGGTCTTTCTTTTGAAGATTCGGACTGGAGCAGCAGTCTAACAGATTCACAAGTTTGGAAAGTAGAAGAAAAAGCAGAAAATACAGCATTAATTACCCTTCGAGTACAACACACCTTAAAGAAATCCACACCGCCTGACGCCAAAGCCGTCGAACAAGCAAAGAAAGATAAAAAACCTCTCCCTAAGGCTAAAGAAGAAAAATCAGATCCCTATGAAAAGTATATTGTTGTTCCAGTCAAAAGTGACGGAAAATCATATGTTGTGCATAAGGTTCCTTATTTTGTCCCTCCAGCCAAGAAACCAGAAATCACGTCAGATGCCACGATCAGCGAAGAAGGAAAAATCCAAGATTCAGAGCTTCAAGATGAGATTACTTCAGGACTTAAAACATTTTTCAAAGTATATACCTCAGGAACCCAGGAAGAACTGTCTTATTATACGAAAAGCGATGAAATCAAAGCGATGACCGGCATCACTACGTTTAAGGAAGTAAAGGATACCATTATTAAACTGGGTGATGCTGAAAATGAATATACAGTCCATGCGACGGTGATTTTCGAGGAGGATCAATCAAAAGCTCAAGTTAGTTACCCTTATGAGTTAACCCTTGTAAAAGAAGAGAATCGTTTGTTCGTTAAAGAGATGAAAAATAAATAAGAATTAGCAGGAGGATGGAAGACTATGAACTTTGGAGAGAATATTCAAAACTGGTTTTCAACGCAGGTAGGAGCGTTATTCCTTGTCATTATCGGAGCTATTGCCATCTACTTTTTAGTCAGACGCGAGTTTTCCAGATTTGTAGGCTTTGCGATATTCGCCATGATTGTAGGAGTGTTTGTCTTTACACCGGACAGCGTAAAAGATCTGGGCACTAAACTATGGGCTACTGTTTTCGGAAGTTAAAGGACAGATGAAAGTGAGGTAATACCATGAAGCCTAAAATCTTACGCACCTATAACAGTGTGTGGAAAGTAGAGAAGGTTCTGTACGGAATTCAAGATATCCCACTGCCGATACCTCTGACGTATCGGCAGATAGGATTTTTCGGGGGTGGAGTGTTCCTTGTGTGGGTACTCAACCACTTTCCCCCTTTAAGTTTACTTGAACTTGGTTTAGTTGAATATATCTTTTTGCCGGGACTTTTCGCTTGGTTTTTCACAAAACAGCTGCTCGACGGGAAAGCTCCGCACCGGTTTTTCATAAGTGCCGGGCGCTATCACTTATCACCACATCAAATGAATCGCTACATGGAAGTATCTGATATAAAAAAGCCTTATAAATATGCCGGTAAAGTCGGGTACCGAAAGCTTAGCTATTATGAGAGGGGTGAAGACCTTGACCATCGAATTTCCGATTAAATACTTTGAAGGCAATCTAGTATTCTCACAGGAAGGTTCATGCTGGGCCTATTATCAGCTAGCCGGATATAATTACGATTTTTTAGCAGATGATGAAAAAGAGATTATCTTTACAAAGATCAAGCAGTTTTTTTGGCAAATCAATCTGGATACACACCTCCTCGTAGTCCCTAACTTTCAATCGATTGAAGAAAAACATGATCGCTTTAAACATAAATTAACCGGCCCCCTAAAAGATGCGGCTCTGAAGCATACGGATGATGCTGCCGTTCAGCTTGAGAAGATGCTTGGTAAAGAAGGAACTGAATATCGTTTCTTTATCGGTGTGAGACTTCAAAAAGCCGAGGGAAAGAAGCAAAAAACCTCTCTATTTCAGGACATAAAAGAAGCGTGGAAGGAATTTATCAGTGGAGTTAATGAAGCATCCGGCCTTGATGTGCCTGAGATCATTGAAGATGAAATTGACCGGTACCGGAAAGCAGAGCGCCGTGTTTATAACAAGGTATCTACAAGGCTCCAAGCTGATCCTGTCAATGAAGAAGACATTCAATGGCTGGTGCGCCGAAACTGGTACCGTTCAATCGGGAAAGCACCTGTTATAAAAAATTGGAGCCCTGATTACAGCGTTCACTATAAAGAGTATGAAGAGGGGGAAGTTACAGTGCGACGGCCCCTGTATCATGATGTATTGCGATTATCAGAAGGATTTGTTGATGATTCGCCAAAGAGAAGCATCATACTTAAGCAAATACATGAAGGGGAAGAAGTGGAAGGGCATGTTGCTTTCCTTGCCATCGCCAATGTCCCATATGAACTGGAGTTTCCCGGTGAGGAATGGATGTATGTTATTCAAAACCTTGATTTTCCTGTAGAAATCAGTGTTCGAACAGAAATGATGGATAACCGAAAAGCGTTATCTTCTGTTCGCAACGCGCAGAAAGACTTGAAAGATCAAGACCGTCATGCGAGGGAGACCGGGAATGATACCGGGCTCAATGTGCTTGACGGCAGAGCAGAAGCCCATGAACTTGAAGCCCATCTACAAAAATCACGTATGCCTTTAATTAAAACGTCCATCATTTTAGCTGTGTCTGCCACGAATGAAGATGAATTAAAACGACGCTGCGATACGGTCAAAGACATGTATCAGGATATGATGTTTCAGGTCGAACAGCCATACGGGGACCAGTGGCTTGCTTTCAATGAATTTCTGCCCGGTGCGAAGCGCTACATCAAGGATTATGTTCATTTTATGGAACCTGCAACCGTTGCCGGAAGCATGTTTGGAGCAACTAAGCAGCTAGGTGACGGGGAAGGGTTCTTTATTGGAAGTACAGGGATCCTTGATCAGCCCGTTTACATTATGCCAAACCGGGCTGCACAGGGGATTCGGGGAACAAAGACCAATGCACTTTCCGCAGCGTTCCTCGGGTCACTTGGTGGAGGTAAATCCTTCAGTTCAAACCTCATCACCTACCTGTCGGTTTTATCCGGCGGTAAAGCGCTTGTCATAGATCCTAAGGGTGAGCGCGGAAACTGGAAACGGGATTTATATGAGCTGGGTGATGAGGTCAATATCATCTCCCTCTCTACAAGGCATGAGGATAAAGGAAGGTTAGATCCATTTTCCATTCATGATGACATAAAAGAAGCTGAAACGTTGGCGCTGGATATCCTGACGTTTTTAACGGGGGTACGGCTTGATGATTCAGAGCGTTTTCCAAAGCTCACCCGGGCTGTCCGGTCCGTTGCTGAATCCGAGAAGCCGTGTCTTGGGAAAGTTGTTACCAATCTTTTAGGCAGCAAGGATAAAATCGCAAAACAGTTAGGTGAACACATACGTTCATTTAAAGAATTGTCCTTTGCGCAGCTGCTTTTCGGTGATGGGGAGAATGATTCGGCCATCAACCTTCGCACAGCTTTAAATGTTTTGCAGATCCAAAACCTTGAGCTTCCGGCGCCGGATACGCCGCAAGAGAAATACAATCTGTCAGAAATGCTTTCGGTTGCGATGATGCTTCCGATTTCATCATTTGCGCTAAAGTTCATTCACAGTGACCGCAGGATTTTCAAAACGGTACTCTTGGATGAGGCATGGGCGGTCCTTAACACAAGTCAGGGAAGCCATTTAGCCTCGCGTCTAGTTCGTGCAGGACGTTCAATGAATGCCGGCATCTATTTTGTTACCCAGAATGCGAATGATCTTCTTGATGAAAAAATGAAAAACAATATCGGAATGAAATTTGCTTTCCGCAGCACGGATCCAAACGAGATTGAAAATGTGCTTTCTTTACTAAACCTGAAAAATACGGAGTACAACGCGTCTACTTTAAGAGAGCTTCAGAACGGTCAGTGCCTGTTCCAGGATATTACAGGACGTGTTGGTGTTGTATCAATAAATGCCTTATTTAAAGATCTTTTTGACGCTTTTGATACACGGCCCCCGGCAGAAGAACTGGAAGAGGGAGAGATCATTCCTGATGGGGATCTTCCGATTGATGGACACCTTCAGAAAGAAGAAAAACACAAGAAGGAAGGCGTGTTTGTATGAAAAAATTGTTCTTAATTATGAGTCTTTCGTTCCTGTTGGTGGTTGCTGCGGCATGTGGCAGCAATGAGGTTAACGGAAAAGGACCTGAAGAAATACCAGTTGAATGGGCGAATGCAGATACACAGCGAGATCAATCCAAATTGCTTTCACTTCTTGATAAAAAAGAGTCAGCTTTAGATCCAGAAGACAGTGCAGATAATAACAAAACCGTTAAGAAATATAAGTTAGTCGAATGGAAAGGGAATAACGATAATTATTTTTATGAGATTAGTTATGAAAATCCGATTAAGAAAGACACATTAAAAACTGAACAAATGGAAGTAATTAAAACAGATGATGGATGGAAAAGAACAGCTTTTGGCGATTTAAAGGATTTTGATAAATTAGTTGAAGATTTAAAACCAGAAGTACTCAGAGAGATGAATGATAAATGAAAAAAATCATAAGGTTTATCTTGTTATCTGTTACTATCCTTTTGACATTTCAAGTATCAGTTTCAGCAGAGAGCCTTCAAGATAACTTAGTCCCACAAGATTCTGATATAGGATCTGTAGGAGAAGTAGATTTAAAATATAAAGAACATCCACAACACCACTATAAATTAGACACTTGGGTAGATACCGATGGTGACTGGATGCCGTGGAATTGGGCAGACGGGGCAGGAAAACAAATTTACATCGCATTAATGGAAATCATCAATTCCATCTGGAATGTCAATATTCTATTGGCTAATTTTACGATGAAGATTGTACAAGAAGCATTTGAGCTTGATTTTGTTTCAAATATAACCGAAGAGATTGGCACAGCTATTCAAAATATCGCAGGGTTTGGCCCAGACGGTTTCGCGGGGGATGGGCTATGGCCGTTACTTGTCACGTTTGTTATCGCGATTGTAGGTGCCTGGGCAACATATGTTGGAATGGTAAAACGTGAAAGCAGCCGTGCCTGGGGCGGTTTGATTTCTTCAATGATTATTTTTGTTTTTGCGCTTGGTTTTTTCTCGAATGCACCAACTATATTAAAAGGAATTAATAATTGGTCCAGTGACCTTCAAAGTGATGTTTTAGCTGTTTCAGCGAGTGTTGTAAACCCTGGTGCCTCATATTCTAAAGAAGAAGGAATTGCGACTATCCGCAATCAAATGTTTGATTTAATGGTTAAGAAACCATATATGCTCATGCAATATGGAACGACGGAGGTTGAAGAAAGAAGAGTAAACGATTTGCTTGCGGTAGATCCTTTTACGAATTCAGAAGATAGAAATACCAAGGCTGAAGTAGAAGTAACTCAAAATGATAATATCATGATGTCCATTGACGGAATATCTCAGCGTGCAGGGTTTGTCCCTTTGCTTTTTGTAGCAAATACCATCATTGGCATTTTCCTTCTCATGGTTTCAGGCACGATTATCCTTTATCAGATGGTTTTTCTTGCATTGGTTCTTTTTGCACCGGTTCCGTTGCTGATGGCGTTGGTGCCACGCTGGAAGCATGCAGCTTTTGATTGGGGCATGAAAGTGCTTCATGCTCAGCTGATGAAAATCTCCATTGCTTTGTTGCTTACTATTTTGTTCGGTATTTCAGCCATTCTTTACCGTGCGACAGAAAGTTCGGATTTAGGGTATCTTGGAATGATGCTCCTTCAAATAATCTGTTTTGTTGGGGTTTGGGCTAAACGAAAAGAACTATTTAATATCGTATCGACAGCTGTAAATAATGTTGAAAGCAGTACGGGAGCTACTTTGCAAAGCTACCGTCAGAAATTCAGCCAAGCAAGGAGTATAGCCCGAAATGCCAAGAGCAGTATGGATGCAAGCACGAGTAAAGGACGGATCCGCAATCAGCCCCTAACTGAACGGAAGCCTTTAGGGCAGGGTAAGATCGGCGCACTTACCAAAGAGCAGTTAGCAGAAAGACAACAGCAGATGAAATCATCAAAAGAAGGTCTCCTTAACAAAAAGGATGCTGTAGCTGCAGGAGTGAACGGAGTCGTGATGGCCGAACGAAGCAATCCTGAAATTCAAAGTGGCATGGAAGATTACCGAAAGCTGAAAAGTCCTACAGGAGTTGAAAATGCAAGTTCAGACCGTGAACAGCATATGGATCGTATCCATGGCTCTCAACCTGAAATTCAAAAAGGAAATATTACTTCAATTGAAGATTTACGACGCCGACGTTTAGAGAGTGGAAGTCTTGCGAATGCTCCATTAGCAGATCGCCAATCACTAATTGCTGCACGAAATGAAATTGCTGCCTCATTAGAAAGGCCGGAAACGCAGGATGCAGAGATGTCAGATCGAACGCAAAGTGAGCGTAATGTGAACTTAATTAATCAAAACAGTCACGAAGATAAGGTCAATGACAAACAAAGTAATCATTTAGCAGAACGCAGAGTGCTGGATCGGCAGGCGGACAAAGAAGTTTCTGAAGATACGATGAGTCGTGAAAGATTAGTTCAAACAAATAATGAACGCACTATCAATGATAAAGTTAATCGTCAGTCTTTTAATCATGATGGCCATGAACGTAATATCAATGAGACAACGACTCGTAATTTAATTAATAATGAAAATAACGATCGAACTGTTAATGATGTGATTGACCGCAATAACGTTGAAACTGAAACGCATCGAAGGTCACAGGAAAACATTACAACCAGGGAGACGCTTTCTCAAGAAGCCACTCACAGGAATGAACAGCTTGTTAATAATTTAGAAAATATAGAAAACGTCATAAAACAGGGGAAACATATTACACAGTGGGAAGCTCAGCAGCAAATCAATGCACGTAACCGTAATCGAGATAAGGGACAGGAGGAATAAACAGGAGGAGAGACTAATGTTTGGATGGGATTTACAAAACAGTAAAAGCGATCGGATCAAGCTGTTCCTTTTTCTTCTTGCTGTTTTTCTGATTGTCGGTTTTGCAGCTTCAACTTTCTTTAGGAGTACATTAGGAAATCCCACTGGGGTTTCAAAGACTGTTGAAACGACCCAGCCCCCCTCCGATAATACTAATTCAAAGGACAGCACTGATGCAGTGATGCACCGTAAAGAGGTGTCAAATGAGTATGATCAAACGGAGCACTTTTCTGCAGAAGAGCTTGAGGCTACTAAAAAGATCGCTGTTCAGTTTGTTACAAAGTTTCATACCTATGATGCAGATAAACCGATGGATTACCTTGTTAAGGCAAAACCTTATATGACAGAAGCTCTATATGAAAAAATGAACCAGAACGGCAGACGGGAAGTGCTTGAACGCTCATATTTAACAGTGAAAGAAACAGAAGTGACGCCAGTTGTTAACAAGAGCAGCAAGATTGTTCGCTGGAATGTCATCGTCAAAGGAGAAGCAAAGTCAGTTGATGGAAAGGTTTCTTCAACCGAAGATTGGTACTTAGTGGGCATCCGAGACGTTCAAGGCGAATGGCAAGTAGAGGATGTGAGAGTGAATGTCCCAAATTAATGATTCCAATACTCACGAGACTGATGGAAGTTCTGCTTTAAAGAATGCGACAGGTACAGCCGGAAAAGCCGTAGCGAAAAAGGCTGGGAAGAAAGCTTTGAAAGCAGCAACTGCAAAGGCAGCCGCAGCTACTGGTTCTACCGTTGGACTTCCTGTTGTCTTGGGTCTTGCAACTGCCGCCATTGTTCTCATTGGAGGGCTTATCATTATCGCTTTTGTTATCCTGTCTTCGACTGGTGGAGAAGAAAAAATGCAGCCAGGCATGGGATATCATGGGGGAGAAATCTCAGAGCTTGGAGCAAATGAAATACCGGCTCAATATCTGCCAATCTATCAAGCTGCAGAAGAAAAGTATGCGGTACCGTGGCATTTGCTTGCTGCCCATCACAGGGTAGAAACGAGATTTTCAACGTTAGAAGTAATGGTTTCACCAGTTGGGGCAGCTGGACATATGCAGGTGCGACCATAAGGTCGCATAAGAAATTTCCTTTAGCAAGGAACAGGTTAGACCACAATGACCTGTCGTCACCCAGCTTATCCGTGAGGGAAACCAAATATCGGGGAGTGTAGCATGCTGGGAAAGCCATAAGTTATCGAAATACCACGATACGACTGAGTGGCAAGACGAAAAGTTGTAAATAAGGATGAAAGCTAAACTGCTTGAATGATAGTCCAAGGGGGTTAATGGTCCACCTATAGCGGAAGGTATTTATAAACGCTATACAGCCAAAGGAAACGAAATAATTGCAGGTTTGTTTCCGATTACTTAACTGATTAATTGCGTGTCAGTTGAGAAGTGGTCTAAGGCTGACCGTCTTCAATAAGAAGAAAAGGACGACCGTCACATCCGATATTACAGCGAGCTTGTTCTTATGCGTACTAAATGGTGATTACCTAAGTTGGAACGCCCTTTAGGGCTATGTACAAAGGTACTGAATATCCAATATGGTAACGGAGCTCTCGTAGTAGTCCGAGACAGGGAAAGCCTGTTACATGGCGAAGGAGAGCAGTTTATCTCGTCTTACACAACATTGGAAAGGAGCGTGAGGCTCTATGAGAAGTCCAAACATAGTGTTAGACAATCTAGCGAAACAGACTACTCGTAATGATTACAAAATCCGCAGGCTTTACAGAAACTTGTACAACACTGAATTTTATCTTATTGCTTACTCTAAGGTGTACAGCAAAGAAGGTAATATGACCAAAGGTGTCGATGAAGCTACCATTGATGGAATGAGTCTAAAACGCATTGATAATCTAATAGAATGTCTGAAGGACTATAGCTACCAGCCTAAGCCGTCAAGAAGGGTGTACATTCCCAAGAAAAACGGTGGGAAACGTCCATTAGGCGTTCCATCTTTTGAGGATAAGCTGTTACAGGAAGTCGTTAGAATGATACTGGAAAGTATCTATGAGCCAAATTTTTCTGATCGTTCACATGGTTTTCGTCCCGAAAGAAGCTGTCATACAGCCCTAACTCAACTAAAAGAACGCTTTACAGGGGCAAAGTGGTTTATCGAGGGAGATATTAAAGGGTTTTTCGATAATATTGACCACCATACACTCATCGCCATCCTAAAAAGGAAGATTGAGGATGAAGCCTTTATAAACCTCATCTGGAAATTTCTCAAGGCAGGCTATATGGAGGAATGGAGATACCATAAAACATACAGTGGAACACCACAGGGCGGAATCATCAGTCCCATACTGTCAAATATCTACTTAAGCGAGCTTGACCGTTTTATCGAAAAGTACAAATCGGGGTTCGATAAAGGAAAAGCCAGAAAAAGATTACGTGAATACAGAACCCGTGAAATGCGCCTCTCTCGTGCTAAAAGGAAGTACGGGGAAAAATGGACTGAATTGGACGAGGAAGAAAAAGAAAAGGCAAGACTTCACGTCAAAACACTTAAAAATCATATGATGGAACTTCCCTATAAAGATCCGATGGATGACGGCTACAAACGGCTGCAATACACAAGATACGCAGACGACTTTCTCATAGGGGTCATTGGCAGTAAAGAGGATTGCCAGATCATTAAAAGTGACTTGACCAATTTTCTAGAGAACGAGTTGAAGATTGAACTATCTCAAGAAAAAACGTTGATTACACATTCAAAAGACCGAGCGCGTTTTCTCGGATACGACGTGAAAATCAGTCATGATAATAAGACGGCAAAACATACAGCCAGTGGTCACAAACAGCGTACTCGTACAATGAGCTGTGAACTGCTTATGCCTCATGAAATATGGAGAAATAAGCTGATTGAGTACGGAGCGTTGAAAATTGACTCGAGAACAAAAAAATGGAAATCGGCCCATCGAACATACCTTATCCAAAATGATGATTTAGAAATTTTGTCGATTTACAACGCAGAAATTAGAGGTTTGTATAACTATTACCAACTGGCGAACAATGTTTACAAATTGGATAGCTTTAAACACATTATGGAGTACAGCATGTATAAAACATTCGCCAATAAATATAAATCCAGCGTTAAAAAGATCATCAACAAATTCAGATTAAATGGTCATTTTGGAGTGCGATACGATACAATCAGTGGAAAAAAAGTTTCCTACTTCTACAAAGACGGATTCAGAAAAAAGAATCTTGTTTACAAGACAAAAGAAATTGACAAAGTACCTGCGGAAAGAAACATTATCTATAACAGAACGAGTTTGGTCAAACGACTTTTAGCGGACAAATGTGAATGGTGCGGTATGAGTAACATACCTTTAGAAATTCACCATGTAAGAAAGCTAAAAGATCTGAAAGGTAGGAAAAGGTGGGAGAAGCGAATGATTGAAAGAAATCGCAAAACCATGGCTTTGTGCGCAAAGTGCCACCTTGACTTACACAACGGAAAGCTAGATTGATAAATGGAGAGCCGTATACGTCGAGAGGTGTACGTACGGTTCGGGGAGGAGTACTTGGAAACCTATCATGGAAACATGAAGAAGGCGCCGGGTGCTTACTCTACTTCATGCCTTTAACTTGGATTGGATGGTCTTACCCCGGCGGAAATCGGTTGGGTAATGCCAATATTCCGAGTGAAATCTTAACTAATCCTATTATGATTAAAAAGTATGGAGGATATGGCGTAGATGCAAATGGTGATGGAAAAGCAGATCCATGGGATATAGAAGATGCCATATTTTCTGCAGCTAACTATCTTGCTGCAAATGGGGCAGCTGAAGGTGATTTAAGACGAGCAGTATTCGCTTATAATAGGGCAGATTGGTACGTAGAAGAAGTCCTCGGTTTTGCAGATCAGTATGTGAAAGGGTATGTAACGGTAGGCGGTGGCGGTGGTGGAAATACAGGCATTGCAGTGGTTGACGTAGGCAACAGATGGATTGGAAACTCTGTTTATGTGTTTGGCGGAGGAAGGAATCAAAGTGACATATCTAGAGGACGTTTCGACTGTTCCAGTTTTATTCATTGGGCGTTTAAAGAAGTCGGAGTTGATTTAGGTCCATTAACATCTACCAGCACGGAAACCTTGAAGCATCTAGGGGAACCGGTATCTGCAGATAAGTTGAAGCCTGGGGATCTCGTATTCTTTAATACGTATAAGAGAGATGGCCATGTGGGGATTTATGTTGGAAACGGGAAGTTTATAGGAGCTCAATCCAGTACAGGTGTTGCAATAGCTGATATGAAACAAGGTTATTGGAAGAGTGTATTCAATGGCCGTGTAAAAAGGATATAAACAAATTAATAGTAGATATCTCAATTCGATTGGATATAGGCATTGAATAAGGAGTAGAATCAGCTGATGAAAAAATTTGGAGATTCAAACTTTATTATAATTAGTGTGCTTGTTATAGCATTTTTCATTGTGCTCTTCTTTACAACACCATAGCCTAAGAAAAGCTGAAGTACTCTTCAGCTTTTCTTAGGCTTTTTTAATATGAAAGGATGGTTTTATCCAATAAGTCTAAATAGATGATCTTCAACAATCGGACCATATTATGGAGTGAAAAAAGGCAATTAGGTGGTTCATCTCGAAATGTATGTTATTCCTTTCTTTATAGAGGGAGTTTAATGGAATAAGCTATTACATTTATGTTGGGAAAATTGTAAAAATCCAGCAAGGGGTGACCCGATAAGTGTTACACAATTTGTTTTCATACACATAATTATGGGATTTCTATTGATATAATGTTACGGCAAATTACCAAAAGCAATTACAATCTTTTCATTTGTTTTTTATAGTATGAGTTTTTTGTACTGGGGAGCAGTATTAGTAAATACATTGCTCACCTAACGGGACCGATTGCTGCACAAGGTAATCGCTTATTCTTTATAGAGAGTTTAATGAAATAACTCCTAGTATTTTATTGTTATTTAATAAGAATTTAAGGGGTTTAAATATGGTGCCTAAACTTGAAACGAAAAACCTATTATTAAGGGCATTTGAGCAAGAAGATGCACCTTTTGTCGAGGAGTTAGCAGGAGATAAATGAGTTGCAGAGACTACACTCACTATTCCACATCCATATCCTACCGGAAGTGATTAACTGGATTAAAAACCACAAAGAGCATGTGCAGACAGACAAGACAGCTTTGTCTTCGCAGTAGAAGAAAAAAACGATAGTAAATTGATTGGAACAGTTACCTTACGAATAGAAAAAAACCACAAAAGAGCCGAGCTTTCTTACTGGTTTGGGTCCCTTTCTGGGGAAGGGGATATGCGGCTGAAGCAATTGGCAAGGTATTAGAATTTGGTTTTAAAGACATTGAACTTAACAGGATATGGGCAACTGTAATGAAGAAAAACATCGCATCAAGTAAAGTTCTTAATAATAACGTGGTTAAACACGAAGGGACTTTTCCTAAACACGATTTAAAGTGGGGGAAATTTGAGGATGTCGAATACTATGGTTTATTAAAAGATGATTTTCTACAAACTTATTAAGCTAAAGGAATTCTAAAGTTTAACTTTAATTTGTATAAAAATCATGAAATAACACATGATAATTTCTACAAATTAAAGAATGGTGTGGTATTAATGGATATAATATCAGCTCCGCTTTTATTAGTTATTATCATGACTGTAGTAGGGATGTACATAGTTTATGTTTTGCTTCATTGGTTTATAAACAAAAAAAAGCAAAAGGAAATTGATCCTAACGAAGTTGTTGTAAAGAAGCAGGATGAATTACCTTAATATATATTTATGGGGGCGATTGTTTAACAAAGTGTCAGCTCTTCTTATTAAGGTAAAGGTCAGGATTGTTGAAGAGTGGTTTCAAGAGTTTTGATCAACAATCGGCCAGATTGTTGAGGAGAGCAGTAAGAATTAGAATACTAAGGAAACATGCTTACTCCTTATGTTGGAAAAATATTTACATGGTTATTTTTATCCGAAGATTTTAAAGGATTTTCACCTAGTGTCGCCCCATGGAAATTTGAAGTGATTGAAACTAGAAGAGTAAATGGCTTCCGTGGTGTAAACGCTAGAATAAAGTTGACAGTTTTTGCTTGATAAGATTTTACACCTTTGCTCAATCAACCTACTACTTTAGTAAAATAGATAGTGAATTTATTTTACTGGAGGTTAAGGTTTTTGGAGGAGAAGTTAGTAAACATCTATGTTTAATCCTAACTAAAAAGCAATGTCCTCCGATTAAATCATCCCTTGGCAGTCTTTTATAAACTCCACTGTTTTTACGAGCTAATAGTCCAGAAATTCAGCTTACATATCTCCAACTTTTACTTTATGTTTTTTTATTACTAGTAAACGAAACGTCTTTTTGTTTTTCTACCCATTCCTATCGTTCAAATTCCAGTAACAAAAAACAGGCTAATAGCAAATTTATTTTGGGGTGTCTCATGAGAGAAATACAGAGGTTCATCTAAACAATCCCTTCGTATTCCAAACGTATACTCGCTATAAAGTTTGTACATGTTAAGAGAAAAACAAGTGAGGGATTTCAGTTGGAGTGGATCTTTTATCTATACCTTTTAAATACGTTCTTTATGTTATTCATAGCAATTTGGGAAGTTCGTCGCCCTGCCAAAGCTTTAAATTGGATAACAATCGTCCTTATTTTGCCAATAATTGGTTTCTGGCTATATCTTAGTACATCAAATCCCAGGCGTATTCATCGAAAAAGATTGACCTCTTCTCATAATGAGTCTGACAAATTACCTGATACATTTAGTCGTTCAGCCTCGGTAATCGCTGATGCTTTACGGAATTTCACCGTGCATGGTCTTCGAGTCGGCCAAGTCCAAGTACTTAACAATGGAATAGCAAAGTATGAACAACTCATCAAATCCCTACAAAAAGCCAAAAAAACCATTGACCTGGAATATTACATCTATCGGAATGACCAAATTGGTAATCGTATCACAGAACTGCTGATCGAAAAAGCAGCAAACGGAGTAAGGGTTCGTTTTATAAGAGATGGTTGGGGGAGCAAAAAATTCCCGCGTCACATAATCCTTCAGATGATAGATGCAGGAATAGAATGCCGGACAATATTTCCTTTACGCTTTCCCTGGATTATGTCCAATTGGAATTACCGGGATCATTGTAAGATTGTTACGATCGACGGAAAGGAATCTTTTACTGGCGGTATGAACGTGGGGTATGAATATACAGGATTAAAGCCTGACGTAGGATTTTGGCGGGACACTCATTTGCAAATTATAGGGGAAGCAGCAATCGATTTGCAGACTATCTTCGACATTCATTGGAATATCGCTTTGGATGAACGGATAAAGTCAAAAACAAAATCTAAGGTAACGAAAAAGCCCACTAAAATCTCAAAATATAAATCAAAGGAAATCAATCCAACCGGCAGCGTAGATCTTTCCAAATGGTCAGCCGAATTGGGATCTGAGTTGTATGCTATAGATGGTATAATGACAGACAATTCCCCAAAGACAGGGGAATTGCAAAAAGCATACATCCATACGTTTGAAGGAAATCCCGGAGTTCCTACTCCAGTCATTCGGCAAGCTTACTTTATATGCATAACACAGGCAATCAAGACGATTGATATAACAACACCCTATTTTGTACCAGAAACAGATATTATCATGGCATTAAAGACAGCTGTGGCTCGTGGTGTGCGCGTAAGATTACTGGTTCCTCGCCACATTGATCAAAAAATCGTAGGCTTTGCAAGCCGTACCTATTTCGGGGAACTTATAGAAGCTGGAGTCCAGATCTACCAGTACGACAAAGGGATGTTGCATGCGAAGCTAATGATCATAGATGATGAAATTGCAGAAGTAGGCGCAGCAAACTATGATATGAGAAGTTTTCGTCTGAATTACGAGGTGTGTGAAGTCTTGTACAGTGCTGATGTGGCAAGGGAACTCACACAGCAATTCGAGCGCGACCTTACTGATTCTGTACCCTTAAGAATCGAAGACTTGCTGCAACGATCACTGACAGAGCGTATTATTGAGCAAGGTGCTCGCCTGCTTTCTCCATTATTATAAATTAATATATCTTAAATCTAGATTTAAAAAATTTTCATTTTATTAAAAAAGGAGTAAAACCGTGTTAGGAGAACTTTTAGCACGGATTTTTTTATTTAAGATGAAAACAAAATACAAAAAAGGTGATACTATAACGGAGCTAGGATTGTAATAATACTTTTAATTTAAATATAGTGGTGATACTAATAGATAATATATTTGAAAATCTTAAAGTAATACGTTTGTTAGAAGATAAGCTGCATCATCTAAATCTTAAGGTTTACAACTAAGTAAAGTGAAATGACCAATATTAAATCTACAGTCCAACCATTTTTATTTTTCTTGAAAATTAGGGATAACTCAGTTTCTTTGTTTAACAATTCTTTCCTTATAGTGTTGCTGATAACTTCATCTTAAAACTACCTCCGTACTACTAAAATAATTTGATATTTACCACCTTCTAATCAACTCAAATAATGTAAGGAGTATGTATATCCTTTCATAAGTTAGCCGGATTTAAATTAGAGAACTCAAAAAAAGGATAATTTAACGGGAGGAATAGCACATTGGAAGAAATTAACATTAGTTTCCTGACGATCAAAGTTATCGTAGGTTTTGTCGCTTTATTTTTTATTATTATCATAACAGGCAGAACATCTATCTCTCAGTTAACCCCGTTTCACTTAGTTTTTATATTAGTACTTGGAGATTTTTTAGGAAATACCATTTATGAAGATAAGGTAAGGATTTTTCATTTTTTATATGCCATCGGATTGTGGACTCTTCTCATGTTGGGGATAGAGTTTATAACTCTAAAAAACAAATCGGCACGTTCTCTCTTTTTAGGCAATCCTAATATCATCATTCGGAATGGTGTCCTCAACAGAAAGTTACTTAAAAAGAACAAATTGGATATAAATCAGGTATTGAGTTTGCTTCGACAAAATAATGTTTTTTCAGTTCGTGAAGTCAAATACGGTATACTGGAAGCTAATGGACAAATAAGCATATTATTAAAATCTAAGTATCAAAAACCAGAAAAGCAAGATTTTAATCTTCCAGAAAGTCCAGTAGACCTCCCAACATCGTTAATTATAGATGGGGTCCTACCAACAAAACGCGGAAAACATACGCTAAGCAAATTTCGACATGAAGAAAGCCGATTTCTCCTACGC
>NZ_WKKF01000019.1 GCF_009674765.1 Metabacillus idriensis
GCAAGTAGTCTGAGCGTGCGTTCCTGATTTTTTCGTGGATTCTTGCCACTTCCACCTTTTGTTTTTGGTAGTTTTTTTCATCATCAAGTTTGCATGTTCTCTTTAATGCTGATTCTTTTCGTCTGGAAAGAATACGTTGTGCTTTTACTAGTTTCTTTTCCAGTTTGCGGAAGTGTTTTTGATTTTCGAATACGGTTCCGTCAGAAAGGATCGCAAAGTGTTTTAGCCCAACGTCAACACCAACAGAGGAACCCGTTTTCGGTTTTGGCAGAACCTCTGTTTCTGTCAAAACCGAAACAAAATAGTTACCACTTGGATGACGTCTAACTGTCGCATTAAGAATACGTCCTGTTACTTCACGGCTTTTTGCAAATCGGACAAGACCAAGTTTAGGCAGCTTGATTTTATTTTCGATTATCGCAATGTTTCCATTCGTATGTTTGGTCGTATAGGAGTGCACGCTATTCTTTTTAGACTTAAAACGCGGTGCTTTGTTCTGATTTTTAAAGTACCGTGTATACGAATCAGAAAGATTTTTTAGTGAGGATTGAAGGGCAATGCTATCAACTTCTTTTAGCCACAGTAATTCTTTTTTCAGCTGAGTTAATTCAGCGGAGCAAGACTGGTAGGTTAATCCTTTCCCCGTTCCTGTATATGAATCATTCCATCTCTCTAAGAACCGGTTGAATACGAAACGACTGCAGCCGATTGTTTTAGCAATGAGAGTTTCTTGTTCTTTAGTGGGATAGATACGGAAGCTGTATGCTTTGTTTACGATCAACGATAAAACAGGAACGTATGTTCTTATAATAACATAAGAGGGAACGTTTTGGCTACCTCCAACCGAAATTCATCTCCCACTTATCGTTTGGCAACGCCCTTCTCACGATTGAAGAGGGAGTCTTCTTTCGGGAAGAAGTTCACGATAAAAAAGAGAGCCGGCTTTGGCCAGGCTCTCTTTATGTACATTAATAGCGGCGGGAATCATCCTTCGCTTTTCCTGCACCTTCTTGGATGTTGCCTTTAACCTTATCTTTTTTGCCTTCTCGCTGCATGTTCGGATTGTCTGTCGCATTGCCGACCTGGTCTTTCACTTCACCTTTGGCCTGGTTTACCTTGCCTTTTACTTTGTCGCTTAAACCTTGATCTTTTGACATTGCAGATCACTCCTTTTTGTATGTTACAGTCTATATTCCCGGTCCGGGGATAGTTGAAACACTGAATTTAAAATACTAAAAAGCCCTGATTGAAATAAGTCTAATTCTAAAAATCACTCATAATCTTTGAATCTGGAACATAAACCTTTAATGTCATAGCTATTTGGTTAGGCCATTGAAAGGAGGAGTTCAAGTTGTCACAGGATCAACAATCATCATTACGGTTTTCTGTTGAAGAATCCGTTTGGTTTCAAAAGGGACAGGAAGTAGGTGAGCTGTTATCCATCTCATTAGATCCAGACATCACCATCCAGGAATTTGACCAGTACATCTCCATTCGGGGTGCACTGCAGTTAACGGGTGAGTACAAAATAGATGAGGATTATAACGAAGAGGAATTTGAATATGCCAATCTCCGGTTCATAAGCAGTGTTGAAACCCGGGAGGAAGACGGCATTTCGCAGCTTGTTCACCGATTTCCTGTGGATATTACAATTCCAAGAAACAGAATTGGAAATTTAGAAGAAGTATATGTGACGATTGAATCGTTTGACTATGATCTATCTGAAAGCAGAAATCTGAAGCTTGTTGCAGATTTAGAAATAAGCGGAATCGCAAGTCAGGATTCTTTTGAAGAAGTTCAGGAAGAGGAAGAAGAAGAAGAAGAGCACACATATAACCACTCAACTGAAGAAGAGCTTGAGCCTTTGTACCGTTCGTCTCAGGCTTTGCTCTATGAAGAGGAGACTCAGGAAGCATATTCAGAAAGCTATGATGCCGTACATGCTGAGAACAGCGGCACTCCTGAAAAAGAAGAGTTTTATCAGCCTTTTGATGTAGAGGTCAGAAAGCAGGCAATAGAAGAAGAAATTGTACAGCCTGAAATTCATTATAATGCAGGAAGGCCAGCTGAAGATGAGATCGAAGAGGTTTACTCAGCACCGCCTAAAAAAAGTCCAAAAAGCCGAAAAGAAGAAGCGAAAAAGCAGGAGCAGCCGAAGGAGACCGAGAACTCTCTTTATTTAACAAAGCTTTTTGGCAGAGAAGACGAAGAAGAGTTTTCAAAACTGAAAATCTGCATTGTTCAGCAGGGTGATTCCATTGACAGCATATGCGACCGTTATAATATCACGGTCCAGCAGCTGCACAGGGTAAACCAAATTAGCTCAACGGCAGATGTGCATGAAGGGCAGACATTATATATTCCGGTTTATGCAAACACGCATTAAGATGGACTGAACAGCTTGGGGAGGAGTATTCCTCAGCTGTTTTTTTTATAAGAATCAATCTTTATAAAACAAGGTAAAATCGTTCACTTATTCCTTCTTAAAGGAAGGTGAGGTATAGAGTGGTGAGAGGAATTATGGATAAGCTGGCGCCTGTAATCAGCCAATATGATTTAACTGGCGAGTACGCGGAATCAATCAGTGACAAACTGACCAAAATCTATGCAAGCTCTGGGGCATCTTATGCTTTAAAAAGAGTTGCAGCAAACCGGAATGGGAATTTTATAGAAACCCTTCATACTGCTCATCAAAAAGGATTTTCAGGCTATGTGCCGATCTTCAGAAATAAACACCGGCAATTTTTCACCTCAGATGGCGAGAACTGGTATTACATCATGCCATGGCTTCACAATGAACCGGAAGAGGAGAGAGATGAGCGCCATAAAAACATGTTCAGGGAACTCGCTGTGCTCCATCAGAAAACAGCAGCTTCGGATAAATTGAATCAGGATGCACTTAAAGGACATTATGAAACGTTATCCAAGCAATGGGATGACAACAAAGCCATTTACGAAAAATATGTAGAAGAATGCGAAAAAAGATGGTACTTGTCCCCGTTTGAACTGCAGGCGGTTACGTATTATTTTGAAACAGCAAGAGCGACGGATTTTGCACGAAAGAAACTTGATGAATGGTATGAGATGATGAAGGAAAAGGAAGATACCCGCCAGGTTATTATTCATGGCAGAGCTTCTATCCATCACTACCTATATGATGAACAGGGCACTGGATTTTTAACAAACTTTGAACAATCCAGATACTCATCTCCAATCGATGATCTGCTTCTCTTCTATCATCGCACGTTTCATACGTATCCATTTGCAGATGATGATTGTGTGGATTGGCTCTATACGCATCAGCAGCATTTTCCCTTCAGGGAAGAAGAAATGCTTTTATTCACTTGCTATCTGGCATACCCGGATTTCATTTACAGAAATTTAAAAAAGCATATGAACCATGGAACCCGGAGTGTCCCCCAGCTCAAACGGAATCAGGATCTCATCAAATCCTATTGGACGTTTAAAAATATCGAGTATTTTGTTATGAAAGTAACGCAAATTGAAGAGAATAAGAAAATAGCAGCAGAGCAATCATCATAAGAAAAGCGCAAGCGCCCGTTTAGCGCAGGCAGACAGATAAGGATCCGACAGAAAAGGTGCTTTTTGCCAATACTTTCGGAGCCGTTCTGGCCGAGGAGCCTGAGCGATTCCGCTCGCCATCGAAGCGCAAAATTTTATCCTTTCTTATCTCATAAAAAAATCCCAATCATCTCTATGATTGGGTTCTTTAAATCCACTCCATGTGAAGGGATACACCAAGTAAAATCAGCAGGGATAATAGAACAAGGTCTACTGGAGAAGGAAAGATCAAAGTCCGTATCGTCTGGAAAATCGTGATCGGTACAATGAACTGACCTGCAATCACTTTGAATTGCTTTACCCATGGTGACATATTGTAGTAATTAATTTTTCTGCGCATACAAATTCTCCTAACCTGTTGGCTCATGCTAACAAGATATGTGCATTTACCCAAATTTGTGCTGACTGTGAATAAAGGACAGAAAAATTGGAGAAGATGATTGACGTAAAATGATAAGATTGTATACAATAATACATATATGCTTTTATTGAATAAAAGAACATACATTGACAGGGAAGAGTAAAGCCGAAAGCTGTTTTTAGAGAGAGAAATCATTTGCTGAAAGATTTCTTAAACAAGCTCGCTTGAAGGTCGCCCTCGAGTAATTCTCTTGAACTTGAAGTAGAGAGAATCGGCATGAACGCCGTTATCCCATTTGAGAGCATAGGCTTATTTTCGCCTATGAAAAAAGGTGGCACCGCGAAATCAACTCCTTTCGTCCTTTTATTGGATGAGAGGAGTTTTTTATTTTGTCCAGCTCCTGCGCCTGACTCCTCGGTCAGAACGGCTCCGCTTTAAAAGTCAAAATCGGACTATTATGGCGGATCCTTATCTGCCTGTCGGATCTGAACAAGGCGCTTGCGCTTTTCTAGTTAATCACCGGTTTATTTTTAAGGAGGAAGAAAAATGGAGAACAATGAACAAACACTCTCTACAAAATATGATCCACAGGCAATCGAGCGTAACCGCTATAACTACTGGCTTGAGGGCAAGTACTTTGAAGCGACTAACGACCAGGAAAAACAGCCTTATACAATCGTTATTCCGCCGCCTAACGTTACGGGCAAGCTACACCTTGGGCATGCATGGGACACAACGCTTCAAGACATTGTGACCCGCATGAAAAGAATGCAGGGCTATGATGTGCTGTGGCTTCCTGGGATGGACCATGCAGGAATTGCTACTCAGGCAAAAGTAGAAGGCAAGCTGCGCGAGGAAGGCAAATCCCGCTATGATCTTGGCCGGGAAAAATTCGTTGAAGAAACATGGAAGTGGAAAGAGGAGTATGCTTCTCATATCCGCACGCAATGGTCAAAGCTTGGGCTTGGACTTGATTACTCGAGAGAGCGTTTTACTTTAGACGAAGGGTTATCAAAAGCGGTAAATGAAGTATTTGTATCACTTTATAAAAAGGGACTTATTTACCGCGGTGAATATATCATCAACTGGGATCCTCAAACAAAAACAGCTTTATCGGACATTGAAGTTATTTATAAAGATGTTCAAGGCGCTTTTTACCATATGCGCTATCCTCTGTCTGATGGCTCAGGATTTATTGAAATCGCTACAACCCGTCCTGAAACGATGCTTGGTGATACAGCGGTTGCGGTTCATCCTGAAGATGACCGCTACAAGCATTTGATTGGAAAAACAGTTGTGCTTCCAATCGTTGGCCGCGAGATTCCGATTGTCGGCGACGACTATGTGGATATGGAATTTGGATCAGGAGCAGTTAAAATTACGCCTGCACATGATCCAAACGATTTTGAAATCGGAAACCGCCATGACTTAGAACGTGTTCTCGTTATGAATGAAGATGGAACAATGAATGCTAAAGCAGGCAAATACAATGGCCTTGACCGTTTTGACTGCCGCAAGCAAATTGTGAAAGATCTTCAAGAGATGGATGTTTTATTCAAGATTGAAGAACATCTTCATTCTGTAGGGCACAGTGAACGAAGCGGAGCTGTTGTTGAACCATACCTTTCAACACAATGGTTTGTTAAAATGCAGCCGCTTGCTGATGCAGCGATTGAGCTTCAAAGCAAAGAAGAAAAAGTAAACTTTGTTCCGAACCGATTTGAAAATACGTACATGCGCTGGATGGAAAACATTCGTGACTGGTGTATTTCAAGACAGCTATGGTGGGGACACAGAATTCCGGCATGGTATAACAAAGAAACAGGCGAGGTTCACGTGGATCACTCACCGCCTGCAGATATTGAAAATTGGGAACAGGATACGGATGTGCTCGACACTTGGTTCAGTTCTGCGCTATGGCCGTTCTCGACAATGGGCTGGCCTGACACAGAATCAATCGACTATCAGCGCTTCTATCCAACAGATGTGCTCGTAACGGGCTACGATATTATTTTCTTCTGGGTATCCCGCATGATTTTCCAGGGTCTTGAATTTACAGGTCAGCGTCCATTTAAAGATGTGCTGATTCATGGACTTGTACGCGATGAACAAGGCCGCAAAATGAGCAAATCTCTTGGCAACGGTGTCGATCCAATGGAAGTCATCGAAAAATACGGGGCAGATTCACTGCGTTACTTCCTGTCTACCGGAAGCTCTCCAGGCCAGGACTTGCGTTTCAGCTACGAAAAGGTAGAAGCGACTTGGAACTTTGCAAATAAGATCTGGAATGCTTCACGTTTTGCTTTAATGAACATGGACGGCCTGAAATATGAAGAAATTGATATCAGCGGAGAAAAGTCAGTGGCTGACAAATGGATTCTGACTCGATTGAATGAAACAATTGAGCATGTGACCAAACTTGCTGATAAATATGAATTCGGTGAAGTAGGCCGCCTTCTTTATAACTTCATCTGGGATGATTTCTGTGACTGGTATATCGAAATGGCGAAGCTTCCGCTTTATGGGGACAATGAAGAGGCGAAGAAAACAACTCGTTCCATTCTTGCTTATGTGCTTGATAACACGATGAGACTTCTTCATCCATTCATGCCATTCATTACCGAGGAAATATGGCAGAACCTTCCTCACGAAGGCGAATCAATTACAATTGCTAAATGGCCTGAAGTTGATGCTTCATTAACGGATTTTGATGCTGCTGCAGATATGAAGCTGCTTGTTGAAGTGATCCGTTCTGTAAGAAACGTGCGTGCAGAGGTAAATACACCTATGAGCAAGCAGATTCGAATGCTGATTAAAGCGAAAAATGCGGATATTGCACAGCAGCTTGATCAAAATCGCGCATACATTGAGCGTTTCTGCAACACAAGCAGTCTGACAATCAGCACGGATGCAGAGTCAGGCGAAAAAGCAATGACTTCTGTAGTAACGGGAGCAGAGCTTATTTTCCCTCTTGAAGGCTTAATCAATATTGACGAAGAAATCTCACGCCTTCAAAAAGAGCTGGACAAATTAAATAAAGAAGTCGAACGTGTTCAAAAGAAACTGAGCAACGAAGGCTTTGTGAAAAAAGCACCTGAAAAAGTAATTGAAGAAGAACGTGCGAAAGAAAGCGATTATGTGGAGAAAAGAGAAGCTGTTCTTTCAAGAATCAGCGAATTAAAAGGGTAAGCTTTTTAAAGAGGCTCGGGTTGTGATTGGCAGAATCACACCCGAGTTTTCATGTAAATAGAGAGAAAAGGGGCAGAGGCTCATGTTTCAAACCTATGAGGAAGCTGTAGATTGGATTCATTCCCGCTTAAGATTTGGGATCAAACCAGGATTGAAGCGGATGACCTGGATGATGGAAAAATTAAATAATCCCCATAAACACATTCGCGCCATTCACGTTGCGGGGACAAATGGCAAGGGGTCAACTATTGCCTATATGCGCAATGTTCTTCAAGAAGCAGGGTATACGACAGGTACGTTTACCTCTCCGTTTCTAGAAACATTCAACGAAAGAATCAGCATGAACGGCAAACCCATTTCTGATGAAGAAATGCTGTTTTTAGTAAATATGATCAGGCCTCTTGCAGATGAACTTGAAGAGACAGAGCTCGGCGGACCGACTGAATTTGAAGTGATCACGGCCATGGCTTTCTACTATTTTGGAAGACATGAAAAAACGGATATTCTGCTGCTTGAAACAGGTCTTGGAGGCACATATGATTCAACCAATATTGCAGAGCCGATCTTAACGATGATCACAAGCATCGGGTATGATCACATGAATATTCTTGGCAATACAATCGAAGAAATCGCTGGTGAAAAAGCGGGTATTATCAAGCAGGGCATTCCTATGCTGACGTCTGTTGCAGATGAACGTGCTTTAAACGTCATAAAGAAGAAGGCAAATGAGATGAACGCTTCACTTTACTATGATTCTTTTCCAGTATTGTCTCACCAGCCTATCCCAAGAGGAGAAAGGTTTGAAATGAAGACGCCGTTCAGTCATTATCAAAATCTTGAGATCTCAATGCGCGGAGAGCACCAAGTCCAAAATGCCGCTCTTGCAGTGATGGCACTTGATTATCTGCGGGCGAATGAATTATTTCATATCGATGAGCAGCATGTTATTAAAGGTCTTTTGCAGACAAGCTGGAGCGGCAGATTTGAACAGGTATCCGAATACCCCGCCATTATTGTTGACGGTGCTCATAATAAAGAGGGAGTAGAAAGCCTGGCAGCAGTGATGAAACGCCATTATCACGGCAAAAAGATTCATATTCTTTTTTCTGCATTAAAAGATAAGGAATACGCTGAGATGATTGATATTCTCTCATCGATTGCAGACAGCATGCATTTTACAACCTTTGATTTTCCAAGGGCTGCTTCGGCTGCAGAGCTTTTTGAGGCGTGCAGGCATCCGAAAAAAGATTTTGATGAAGAATGGAAATCTGCTTTTGATAAAATGATGACAGCGGGAGAATTTGGAGATATCTTCTTGGTTACAGGATCTTTGTACTTTATTTCAGAAGTCAGGCCTTATTGTCGAAATTTCTTATCGGAAAATTAGGCTGATAGTCCTAAAATAAATGACAGATATCTGAATTTTTGTTAAAATATAAAAATAATAAAAAGATAGAGAGGGGGAACAGTACGTGGATAAACATCTTAAAGTTGTATTGTGGGTGTCCTGGGCCATTATGTTTCCATCAGCACTTTGTGCAGCCTACTATTTTTGGCCGCCGATGATAGCGGGCAATGAGCTGGAAATTGCAACTTTCCTGATCTTGATGTGTATTGTTTCCATCTTTCCTATTATCGTAAACGAAACGCCTGTTTTTTTCGCACAGGGTGTATCGATTTCTGTTTTCCTGCTCTTCGGTCCATTTGTTGAAATGATCCTGATGCAGGTTTCCCTGACGGTTCTTCTTATTAAGCTTCGCGTAGGTTTTAAAGAAATCTACCGCTACCCCACAAATTCATTGATGTTCATAATCGTTTCGATCGCAGGGGCGGCAGTCTATTATGCTGTTGGCGGATCACACGGGCAAACTGAATTCACTCTGGAATTCTTAGCGAAGGTCATTATTTATGCTTTCACCATTTGCCTGACCAATCACTTTTTTCTCCAGCATGTGATCAGAGGCTTCTTTTATAAAAATAAAGAAAAATTCTTTTCGAAAGATTTCTTATGGGAGATCTTCACCACTCTCATGTTCCTGCCCGTTGGAATCATGCTGTATCTTTTATATAAAGATTTAGGTCTAGAAGCATTGTTCTATGTAGGAATTCCCTTTGTCGGAATATCCTTTATTCTGCTCCTGCTGTCAAACAGCCAGCGTTTGAATACATACCTTCAGCAATCGAGTGAAATCGGCCATCAGCTTACTGAAAGGCTGGAAGTAAAAGAAGTACTGGACGTCTATATTGATAAGCTGACATCCATGATCAAAACAGACTACGCTTATATAATTGATGTCATCAATGAATATGAGCTTAAAGTCATCCGGAAGCTTGAAAATGGACAAATTTTATCCAATACAAAAGAAACGCTTTCCGTTCATCAGGGGATCGGCGGCCTGGTTTATGCCAAAAAGAAAAGCGTTCTTTACAAAAAACGCGAACATTGGGCAAAGCTTGAGAAAACCCTGCTGCCTGAAACGATTGAAAGTATGATTGCGGTACCGATTGTCAGAAACCAAAAAGTCGTTGGCATCGTGGTGCTTGCTTCTGACAAAAAACGCTCCTATGATCAGTCACAGCTGATGATCGTTGATTTATTAACTGCTTATCTCGGCGTTGCGATTGATAATGCAAGAAGCTATGAGGAAACGAAAAAACAAAGTGAACGATGTGCGCTAACAGGTCTCTATAACTATCGCTATATGGAGAAGCTGCTTGAATCGGAGTATATGGAACTAGAAGGCGGTAAACTAAATCATTTATCCCTAATCTTGCTCGATATTGATCACTTCAAAAAAGTGAACGATACATACGGGCACCAGGCGGGAAATGAAATCCTGATCGCACTCGCAGACCGGCTTGTAAAGTTTATCGGAGACAGGGGCACCGTTGCAAGATATGGGGGAGAAGAATTCGTTATCCTTCTGCCAAACGTGGACAAGATGGCATGCTTTGCCATCGCTGAAGGGATCCGCAAAACGATAGCCAACCGGTCATTCTTGATTGATCAGGGCATTCATGCCATTGGCAGGCGCCAATCCGTTCCGATCACTGCGAGCATAGGATACGCAACTGCTCCTTATGATGCAGAGGGACCGCTTGACCTTATCAGACATGCTGACCGTGCCATGTATATCGGAGCCAAACAGGCAGGACGAAACAGGGTGGCGGAGTATGTGAAATAGAAAACCAGCATCCTTGTATGGGTGCTGGTTTTTTTGGTGTTATTCGATTTTTTGGTCGATTTCCGTGATCTGCAGTTTATCTACTGTCGGCAGACCGACTGGAGGATTTTGAATTAACTCTGGTTTGAATTCTATTTGCAGGCGGGAAGGCAGGTTCGGATTGTGTTGGTTTTTTTCTATATACAAGCCTCCTATAGAATTAAAATTGCTTGTATTTAGATTAGGGTTATAAGAAGAATATCCTGTTGTAGGATAAGTCTCCCCTTTAGTAGCATTTAAAGTAATATTTTTACCGTAGATGCCTCCATTTATCTTAATATTAGACCCGACTCCATAGATTTCAAGATCTTGATCTGAGTATAAGAAGGCGTCAATTTGTCTTGCGTTTTTTTCATAGAGATTATTATTCGCTACTGTTAAATTACCTTTGCTTAAGATAACAGCAGTACCTCCGCTTTGATTAGATAGATTTTCGATTGTACTTTCTCCAAATACAAAAATTGTTCCGTTCATATTTAGGTTCTGTTTAATGTCAACATTTCCCTGACTGTATAAGTGAGAGTTGACTGTCAAATCGGTTATGGTCGCATCACCATCAATATAAATGAAATTCTCTTCATTATTCATAGATATTGTACCAGATAAATAGTTTCTCCAATTACGATTTTCTTTAATATACACATTTCCGGATACTTTCAGTCTTCCTTTAGATGTCATAATTAGACCATTTTCTAAAAAAAGATTTCCTTTCACTTCTAAGCTTTTATCTAAGTACAGGAGATTATAAAATTTTGTACTTTGATTTATTATTCTTGAAGAGTTTAGATAGGAATCTTCTGTGGCATGATTGATATTGCGGATGTCTTTGTTATATTCCTTTTTCTTATCGTTGACTATCGTAGAAATGTTAAATTGATTGAATTGAACAGATCTGTCTTTCATCGTGGGTTTATTAGTCAAATAGGTTTGCAAAGTAGCAATATCATTGACAGGATGCCAGATAGGTTCTTTTCCTTCGAAAAATTTCATGCCTAAAGAAGTTGCTTTTTTAACTGTAATGTTACCTTCGATGACTGGATAATCTGAGAGAGGCATGTAAATATCCCCTTTGATAAATTTTGCATATTTACTTAAATAAATTCCATTGTCAGCGAAAACATCTCCCATAATAGAAGCAGCGCCATTAAATGTGAGCTTTCCTTCTGTAACCGTGCTGAATCTGAAAATATCTGCAGCCGATGTAATAGTGACCGTTTTAGTTAAATACCTGTCTGATTCACCGATTTGAACTTTAATAGTGACCATTTCAGAAAAGCGGTTATCGCTAGAAGTATTGGTTCTAATATTTTTTGGCTCGAATTTAATATCTTCACTAGATAAATTTAAAGATTTAATGTTGGCTTCCAATTCTGATTTTAAAACCTCTCCGCTGATTTGATTCAAATTCATCTCATTATTAAATTGATTTAACTTTGTTTCTAATCTGATCATCGATTCATCCATCTTCATTTCCGCTATAGCAAGATTCTCTGTATAACTCTCAGAATAAGCAGTAAATTTCTGTGAGCTGAGCGTCATTCCAATTAAAGAAATTCCAAAGATCGTCACGATTGTGAAAATAAGAACAACATTCAAGAGAGCATACCCGTTTTGATTTTTTAGGTTCATACCGATTCCTCCATCAGGACAAGTCAAATATTTTAATGATTTTATAAGGTTCACCGTTAGAATCTTTCGTATTGAGGATGATTGTACATACTAATTGATTCCCATTTATAAGAAATTTCGTATCTCTTAAGACGTGGCGTTCATCGCTAACCTGCTTGCCTCTGATGAACAGGGCATTCCCTCTTACTTCTATAGAGAATGTGTTTCTGCTTTCGGTAAATTCTTTTTTATTCTCATCATAAATTTTTTCGATTTCTAAGAGATTTACAGCTTTCAGCTCAGCACCAATCTGATTGTCAGATGCAAATTCATCTGCGTTTTCCATTGCTTTATTTAGAGCATCGAGAATAAGAACAGATTCATTCCTCAATTCATTTTTTGTTATCGTGAGATTCCCTGCTTTAAACATCCCAGTCTGAAAGGAAGCACCTAAAATAATAACCATTGAAGACAATGCCAGCACAGCCAGCAGTTCAATTAAGGAGATTCCTTGTTGATTTTTTACCAGCTTCATCATTTTCGAATGTACCCCTCAATCTTTGAAGTACTAGAAGTATTTCCTGTATGGACTGAAACAGTAACTTGAATTCGGATTAATTGATCTGTCTTAATCCTATTTGGATCTGGAGGAAGAAAGGAAACATCAGCTTCATAATCAGCGGCATTAAACATCGATTCAGGTAATCCGAGCTTTTCTGTTATTGCTTTTCCTGATATTTTTTCCGTTTGTCCAACTTTTGTACCAGCTTCTTCAAAACCCTCCGCCTGATATTTCTCCAGAAGGCTCTTACTCAGCTGCAGGGCAGACAACTTCTTGTCGAATGTATTTGAGTAGGAAGCACTATTTACAAAGAACCCGCTTAAAACTGAAAACATGATGGCAAGTATCACAATAGATGCCAGAACTTCAATTAAAGTGAATCCTCTCTGACTGATAAACCGCTGTTTCATTACACTCACCTGCTTATATACAAAATATATTGGCAATTCTTCCATTTCTTTCTTTTCTTCTCTTAAAAGCTATTATACAATAAAACTAGTCGATTTTTGTCTAGTATTTGGAAATTATTAATTCTTATTTCATGGGTTTATTTAACTAGTAAAGGGTGTTGGGGTTTGAGTGCAGAACAAATGATTTTAGCTATAGTAGGTGTCCTGATTATTTTTCCTATCCTTGCAAGGCAGCAGATCCCGGTAAAGCGGTCGAAGATATGGATTGTTGCTCCGCTGTCTTTCTTGCTTGCGATAGTAGGTGTTGCAGCTAGTTATTTTTTCTCATTATTGAGTGGATTGTTGATTCTGGTTATTTTGACAGGGGCGGCTGGCTTCTTATTTGTAAATTCTCTCAGGATGGAGGAGATAGTACCTAATGCTGTTGAACCGTCTGCTCTGCCAGAAAATACAGCTTTTTCTGCAGATTTACCCCGTCCTTCGTCAAACCTTTTAGTGGATGACTATATTCCTGAACTGGCCTTTGTTTCTTCCGGGGAGGAAGATATTGAAATAGATTTTGAATCGCTTCTAAACAAAACGAAACTAGTTAAAGGAAGGTCATAAAAATGGAGAAGGCTGTGAAATTAAAAATCTTTGTCCTATTAGCAGGATGTGTGTTCTTCATTTTTGGTTTTTCTATCTTTGGTGCAAAGGCTTACGGAGCACTATTTTCTGAAAAAACGGTTCCGGAAGGTGCGGTTGTAAGCGGTGTTGATCTTTCAGGTTTAACAGAAGAAAAAGCCGCTGCCAAGCTGGATGATGCCATTAAGTCGTGGAAAGAAAAGAGCTTTTATTTCCTTCAGGCGGATAAAGAGTTCACTCTAGATTTAACACTTGTGGAATTTGATGTGAAAAGAACAGCAAAACTCGCACTTGAAAATAAGGCTGCAGCCATTGCGGTTAACTTGAATGAAGAAGCTTTTACAGCGTTTCTTCAAACTGAATTGCCCGCGGAAATCTTACATGCCGTTGATCGAAAAGCTTTATCTGCTGAGATTGAAGCTGCCTCATCAGAGCTGATAGAAGGAATTATTTCAATTAATCTTGATGAATATTACTTGAAAGAAAAAGCGCCCAAAACCATTATTGCAAGTACATCCCTGCCAAATGAGACATTCATTTTGGGAAATCCGCTGACATTGACGATTGAACCTAAACAAACTTTTTCATTCTCATCATATATAGAAACGGCCGGTCTGCAGGACTTTGATGATGCCACTTTAAAGTGGATTGCAACGGGAATTTATCAAACGATTCTTTCTGCAAATTTTGAGATAGTTGAAAGACATATAAGCCAGGTGCTGCCTTCCTATTCTGAGCTGGGAAAAGAAGCGAGTTTCACTATGGGTAAGCAGGATTTTATTTTTTATAACCCAAACGATACTGTTTTTGAAGTAAACCTCACACAAGATGCCAGTTCCCTGCTCATTTCACTGGAAGGACTGGAATTTGAAAAAATCTACAGCTTAACGATGGAAAATGACAAAAGCTATAAACCTGAAAAAATCATCCAGTATGATCCTGCCCTGGCAGAAAATACAACAAGAGTAGAAGAAGAGGGGATAGAAGGGAAGTCTATTTCCGTCTACCGCAATGAGCTCGATCAAGAAGGGAACATCGTTTCGACTGAGTTTATTTCAGATGATTATTATGCTCCTGTGCACCGGATTGAAAAGACAGCATTAAAAGCAGCTCCAGAAGAAAGCTCTGCGTCTCCTAATGAAGGTGAAACTCCTTCATCAAATCAAGCTGACACACAAGTTTACCCTGGAACAGATGGCGCTGCACCAAGTGTAAATTCTAATCTAAATCCTCATTCGAATTCAGATCAAACTAAGAATCCGACTGAAGCATCAAACAGTGCTTTGAGTCCAGGCCAGACTGTGAATTCTTTTTCTTCCACTTCTCCTATTTCTGCTGAAGATCGTGAGTTATGGGAAGAACCGGCATTTGAAAAGGGGGAGAGATAAGTCATGAAGCAAATGAGAAAAAGACTTGGGGACCTCCTTGTTGAAACGGGTCTTATTTCAGAGGAACAGCTGCAGCTGACGCTAAAGGAAAAAAGCGAAAAGCAAAAACTTGGCGATGCCCTGCTGCAGCGCGGTTATATAACCGAACAGCAGCTGATTGAAGTTCTTGAATTTCAGCTTGGCATTCCGCATGTAAGTCTGTTCCGTTACCCTTTTGACACCAAACTGTTTACCTTGATCCCAAAAGAAACGGCCAAGCGCAATTATATGATTCCTTTAAAAAAAGAGGGAGACAAGCTTTTTGTAGCTATGGCGGATCCAATGGATTTTTACGCAATTGAAGATTTGAGACTTTCAACAGGCTTTCAGGTTGAGCCGGCCATTGCGACGAAAGATGATATTTTGCGCACGATTACAAAATATTTTGATATGGAAGAAGATATCGATCAGCTGATTGGAGCGCCTGAAGAAGCGGTGCAGGATGAAAGACTGGCTGATGCAGATTCTCCCATCGTAAGGCTTGTCAACCAATTGCTGCAAAATGCGGTGCAGCAGCGGGCAAGTGATATTCATATTGATCCGCAAGAAACAAAAATTGCTGTACGATATCGCATCGATGGTGTTCTGAAAACAGAAAGAACGCTGCCTAAACATATGCAAAGTGTTCTGACAGCAAGAATCAAAATTATGTCCAATCTTGACATTACAGAGCAGCGGATTCCGCAGGATGGCCGAATTAAGCTGAATCTCGATTTTCATCCGATTGATTTGCGGATAGCTACCTTGCCGACCGTATTTGGAGAGAAGATCGTTTTAAGGGTGCTTGATTTAAGCAGTGCCCTTAATGATATGAATCAGCTTGGTTTCCATAAGACGAATCTTCAGCGTTTCACAAATTTGATCGAACGCCCATCCGGGATTGTGCTGATCACAGGTCCGACCGGGTCTGGAAAGTCCTCTACTTTATATGCTGCACTTAATAAACTGAATTCAGAGGATGTCAATGTTATTACCATTGAAGATCCTGTTGAGTATCAGCTTGAAGGCATCAATCAGATCCAGGTCAACACAATTGTTGGCATGACGTTTGCAAAAGGTCTTCGCTCCATTCTAAGACAGGATCCAAACATTATCATGGTCGGGGAAATCAGGGATAAGGAAACAGCAGAAGTTGCAATCCGGGCTTCGCTTACAGGACATCTTGTATTAAGTACGCTGCATACGAATGATTCAGTCGGTACCATTACCCGATTAATAGATATGGGAGTAGAACCTTTTCTTGTAGCCACATCATTATCGGGGGTTGTCGCTCAGCGTCTTGTCAGAAAAGTTTGCCGTGATTGCGCTGAGAGTGTTCCGCCTTCAGTAAGAGAAACGGAGATCTTTGCTAAAAGAGGCATGACTGTAGACGCAATCGTCAGAGGCAGAGGATGCGGTACGTGCAACATGACCGGTTATAAAGGACGACTTGCCATACATGAGCTTTTAGTGATGACCGATGAAATGAAAAAAGTCATTATGAACGGGGAATCGTTCTCGAAGCTTCGTGATCTGGCGGTTAAAAATAAAACGCTGTTTCTAATTGATGATGGTCTTCTTAAAGTAAAGCAAGGGCTGACAACAACAGAAGAAATTCTGCGTGTAGCTCTATCGGAGTGATAAATAAATGAAATCAAAATTAGAAGGAATTATGCGTGCCGCCTTTGAGTTGATGGCCTCTGACATTCATCTAACAGTCGGAATTTCGCCTATGCTGAGAATTAATGGGGAACTGAAAAAATACAGCAATACCATTCTTCAGCCTGCTGATACAGAGGAGATGGCGAGATCGATTTTGCCGCAGGCGATGTGGGACAAGTTTCAGGAAAAAGGCGAGCTTGATTTTTCCTATGGCATTCCCGGGGTCTCAAGGTTCAGGGTGAATACGTATAAGCAGCGCTCATGTGTAGCGCTTGCAATCAGGATTATTCCTACATCAATCCCAACACTTCAGGACCTCAAACTGCCAGAGATTTTAAGCACGATCTCCCGCAAACCACAAGGGTTAATATTGGTTACAGGTCCTACTGGCAGCGGGAAATCTACAACTCTTGCAGCGATGATCGATTATATGAACCAATCGAGCAGAAAGCATATTATTACGCTAGAAGACCCGATTGAGTATTTGCATAAACATGGATCATGCATCATTGATCAGAGAGAAGTCGGCTTTGATACTTTGAATTTTGCAAATGGATTACGAGCAGCGCTGCGCCAGGATCCAGATGTGATTTTAGTAGGGGAAATGCGGGATTTAGAAACAGTGCATACTGCCATTACCGCAGCTGAAACAGGACATCTCGTTTTAGGGACTCTGCACACATCCAGCGCTCCTTCAACGATTGACAGGATCATTGATGTCTTCCCTCCAAATCAGCAGGGGCAGGTAAGAATTCAGCTTGCCTCGGTTCTCGTTTCGATTGTGTCGCAGCGGCTGTTTCAGACGATTGATTTTAAAGGAAGAAGAGCAGCAACAGAGGTATTGGTCAACAATCCGGCAATCGCCAATTTAATACGCAATGAAAAAATCCACCAGATTTATAACATTCTTCAGACTAGCCGCGATCAAGGAATGATGACGCTTGAGGCAAGCATAAGAGAACTTGTGCAATCAGGAGTGATTCTGCGTGAAATGCCGGATCCCTTTTTACAGGAGACGATGATTAATGGCTAGATTTAAATATGAAGGCCGTGGAAAAACTGGCCAGTCAAGCGGAGTGATCGTCGGTACATCACGGCGCGAAGCCGTTCTGAAGCTTCAAGAAAAAGGCGTGCGGATCACAAAAATAGAAGAATTGCAGGAAACGCTGCTGACAAAAGACATCAGCATTGGAAACCCTGTGAAACTGCAGGATTTTGTCATCTACCTGAGGCAATTTTCAACGCTGTTAAAAGCAGGAATATCTGTCGTAGAAGCGACAAATATTCTGGCAAGACAAACAGACAGCAAGGCTCTAAGTAAAGCCTTATTTGACGTAGAAGAGGACTTGCGTTCAGGTAACCCTCTCTCAGCAGCGGCCGGAAAGAATAAAAAGATCTTCACTTCGATGTTTACTAACATGGTGAAGGCTGGTGAAGCTGCCGGGAACATGGATGAAACATTAGACAGATTGGCCGTTCATTACGAAAAGCAGTATAAAACCAGACAGAAAATCATTTCAGCTTTAGCTTATCCTGCAGTTGTCGGCATTGTTGCTATAGCAGTAGTCATCTTTTTATTGGTAGCGGTTGTGCCGACATTTGTAGATATGTTCAGCGATTTTGGAGCAGAACTGCCTCTGATTACCCAATTTGTACTTGGAGCAAGCGTGTGGATGCAAACGTTCTGGTGGGCGGTCATTTTAGGCATTCTAGCAATCTCGATCGGTCTTGTATTCATGAAGAGTCAGCCTTCAACGAAGTATTACTTGGATATTGTCATCTTGAAAACCCCTATTTTCGGAAGAATGCTGCAAAAAGCAGCTCTTGCAAGAATGACAAGAACGTTAAGTTCCCTGTTCTCAAGCTCCGTTCCAATCTTACAGGCTATATCTATAGTTGAGAATATCGTTGAAAACGAAG
Organism: Metabacillus idriensis; assembly: GCF_009674765.1. Classification (GTDB taxonomy): domain Bacteria; phylum Bacillota; class Bacilli; order Bacillales; family Bacillaceae; genus Bacillus_P; species Bacillus_P idriensis. The sequence goes on from NZ_WKKF01000019.1 coordinate 18,549, forward strand.
TGATCAGCAGAGTACTGAAGGATTCAAGAAATGCTCTGGAAAGAGGGAACTCTTTGACAGAGCCAATGAAGGATCATTGGGTATTTCCGCCGCTGGTCACCCAGATGATTGCGATTGGAGAAGAAACGGGATCATTAGATGAAATGCTCTCAAAAGTAGCTGATTTTTATGAGGAAGAAGTAGAACAGGCGACAGATCGGCTCAAATCATTAATCGAACCGTTAATGATTGTTTTCCTTGCAGGAATTGTCGGGGTGGTCGTGACTTCTATCCTAGTACCTATGTTTGATATTTTTAACAAAATAAATTAAAATTTGACAAAAAATTAACAACATCATCCAATTTATATGCTACAATAACCATAGTCTGCATACAAAGGACTATATTACCAATTTACTAGTTAAGGGGAGAAAGACATGCTTAAAAAGATGTTAAAGAACGAACGAGGATTAACGCTTATTGAGTTACTTGCTGTTGTTGTTATTTTAGGGATTATTGCTGCTATTGCTGTGCCGGCTATTGGGGGAGTTATACAAAAGTCTAAAGAGGATGCTGCTTTATCTGAGGCTTCACAGATTATCGATGCTTCAAAATTATATGTGGCTTCTAAAAACCCTACTTCTTACCCGGTATCATTAGTTAAAACGAGTACTAAAAACGATTTAGCGGAGTATCTAGACAAGCCTAGTGATTTTACTTTGACGATTTCTAAAAATGGTAATCAACTAGTTTATACTCTAACTGGACATAAAGTTAATTCTGCTATAACTGATTTTAGTACAGGTGCTACAGAGCAACAAATTGCAGATAAACTGAAGAACTAATGAAAGAGTTTTATTGGATATGACATCGATTTTAATTATGTACCTGGCTATTAGTGGCCTCCTACTAGGATCCTTCTTCAACGTAGTAGGTCTCCGCATACCAAATAAAGAATCCATAGTGGCGCCCCGGTCAGCATGTCCGGGGTGTCATCATACGTTAACGGCAGGAGAGCTTATTCCTGTTGTTTCCTACTTGCTTCAGGGCGGGAAGTGCAGAACGTGCAGGGCGAGGATTTCTCCGCTTTACCCGTTTGTTGAGATGATGACGGCAATTCTTTTTACGATATCACCGCTGCTGGTGGGATGGTCAAAAGAATTGGTTATTGCGCTTACTCTCATCTCGTTATTTATGATTATCTTTGTCTCGGATATTAAATATATGATTATTCCTGATAAAGTGCTGCTCTTTTTTGCAGGTTTGTTTTTAATAGAAAGAATTTTTATTCCGCTGGCTCCCTGGTGGGATTCGCTGATTGGGGCTGCGGCCGGTTTCATTTTGCTCTTCTCGATTGCTTTCTTGAGCAAAGGCCGCGGCATGGGCGGCGGTGATATAAAATTGTTTGCTGTGCTTGGTCTCGCTCTTGGCTTGAAACTGGTTCTGCTGTCCTTCTTTTTATCCTGCCTGGCTGGTTCCGTGATCGGCCTTGCTGCTATTTTAACGGGCAAAGTGAAACGCAGGCAGCCGATGCCGTTTGGTCCGTCTATTATGGCTGGGACATTGCTTGCTTACTTTTACGGCGAAGAACTTTTAATGTGGTATTTCAGATTGATTGGTTTATAGGGTAGGGGGAGAAACAAGTGAATTTATCTGGATTTGCACTTAAAAAGAAAATAGGGAATTTGACTATTAAAGATGAAGTGATCCGATACATAGAATTAAAACAGTCAAAGCCGGTGGTCGTCCAGACATGTGTTGAACGCTTTCTCCCGGAAGGGTTGATTCGCGGAGGCGTCATTCAGGATTTTGATACGTTGTCGATGATCTTGGACGAGTGTGTACAGGATTGGGGCATCAAGGGCAGAAAAGTCCGGTTTACGGTTCCTGATGCTTTTGTCGTCATCCGGAAGGTTATGGTTCCAGGTGACCTTAAAGATGATGAAATTAGAGGGCATCTTTATGTTGAAATTGGTTCATCTATTCATCTCCCTTTCGATGAGGCAGTCTTTGACTATATTGTTTTGTCAAGAAGCGACAAGCATCTTCAATTGCTCCTTTTTGCTTCAAGTGAAGAGCTTGTGCGATCCTATTCAGATTTGCTTGATGGGGCAAAACTAAAGCCTCTCGCTGCAGATATTTCTCCGCTCTGCCATTATCGTCTTTACTCTCAATTGGGTGAAGCTGAGAAGACAGATTCATCAGCCATGCTGATTCAATTTGATTTGTCAGCTGTGAATTTAAGTATTTTTCAGCAGCAGCAGCCCGTTTTTATGCGCAATATAGAAATAGAGAAAAACCACATGATTCTGGATCATGGAGACATCACCTTTCAAGAAAACAAAGAACTGATTTTTCAGCAATCAGGCGAAAAATATTTAAAGGTTTCTGTTTCAAGAGAGGAATTTATGCTGCAGGTTGATGAAATTCTGAAAGAAATGGATCACGTTCTGAATTTTTATCGTTTCTCCTTAAATCAGGGCAATGATGAAGTTTCATCGTTTATCTTGACAGGCGATCATCCCATGCTTGCTGCTGTTCATGAAAGGCTTAACACCAGGTATGATTTGAGAATTGATACATTGAATCATGTGCAGGCAGAGCTTGCAGACAAGTCTCCGCTTCCTGCTTCGTTTTACTTAACGGCAGGTCTTGCATTAAAAGAGGTGCACTAGATGCTGGCTGATATTAATTTACTTCCGAAAAAAGACCCGAGAAACGTTGCTAATTTATCCCTTTATTTCATTATTGCATTCCTAACGTTAATTATGGCTGTCATCTTTTTCATACAAAGCTATTCAGCGAATCAAAATCTCAGTGCCATTCAAAAAGAAATCACACAGCTTGAGGCGGAAAATGCAGCCTTGACTACAAATGACTCAGGCACAGCAGGTAGCTCTCAATCGTCAATAGCCGCTTTACAGGCAGCTGTTGATTATTCATCGGGTGTTTCTCTTGATACAGTACCTATCTTAAGAGAGCTATCTAAACAGCTTCCTGAGAGAGGGTTTTTCAAAGCTTATTCATATAATGATGCTGGAGAACTGACGCTTACCGTTCAGTTTGACACCAATCGTGAAGCAGCCTACTATTTAGCGAGATTGAAGGACTCTATTTTTTTCGCTGAAGCAAATTTAACTAGTTTGTCTGCAGCAGCAGAAGAAGCAGATCAAGACAATTCTCTTTCAGAAAGAGATTCAGCGAGTGAAGAGGCTCTTCCGAGATCTGAAGCTCAATATTTGCTGAAAGTAAACCCAGACTATGTGAATCAATCCAGTGAGGATGAAACCAATGACAATCCATCTTCATAAAAAACATCTCATTTTGCTGCTTGCAGCCGCTTTGGTGCTCGGATCTCTATATGCCGGTGCCTATTATCTATTCATCAAACCAGTGAATTCTGAGATTGATAGTCTAGCAAGTATGAAAACCATGCAAGAAGAGCAGTTAAAGCAGAAAAAAAGCAGCGACACTTCGACACAAACTAAGCCAGTTGTAAATTCTGTAGAATTACAGCGAAAGGTCCCGGTTTCCCCGATGGTTGAGCAGCTTGTCCTTGACCTGGAAAAAGCAGAAACTGTGTCAAACAGCAGGATTCAGAATGTGACATTTGCTGAAAGTGAAGACGCTCTGCTGCCGCCTGCTGCTCCCGTTGAACCTGAAGCAGATCAATCTTTGGAAAGTCAGGCAGCAGCACCTGAAGAGGGCGGAACACAGGAAACAGCTGATTCGGCAGAGACGCAGGACTCTTCTCCTGCAGTCGCTGCAGAATCGCCTGCGCCCCTGCTGGATGCACCTGAAGGTCTGAAAAGGGTGATTCTGTCACTTGAAGTTACATCCATCCATTACTTTGAGATGGAAACATTTATTGAAACCCTAGAGAAACAGCCTCGGATCACCAAAGTTGATATCTTGACGTTTGAAGGGCTTCCTGAGCTTACTTCACTTGATCAGGAAGCAGAGCCGCTCACATATACGCTGCAGGTTTCAGCTTTTTATGCGGATGGTTTGCAGGATCTCAGCGCGGAAACACCTAAGGTGGCTGCTCCACAGCCAAGCAATAAATTTAATCCTCTTTCTCCGTCACTTGAATCTGAGGATGGCGAATAGGGTGTTTATTTGACGAAAACCTTTCTGAACAAGACGACAAATGTCTTGTTCTTTTTTTATTTTCGTATGCTAGCATGGAATTCAGATACGAGAATCGTTTCAGATAGGCGGTGTTGAATTGGACAAGCAGCGGGCAAATGCAATTAAGATCAAGATCAATGGGGAAGAACGCAAACTGAAGAGTGTGAAACAGGGGAAAAAGAAACCGGACGAAAACGGACAGGATGGAGTCTCTCTGGATTTTCCTGTTCTGAGCTGGGATGAGAAAGTGATGGCTGAGAAAGAAATTGCCGCTTCTGGTGCAGAGAAAGAGGATGAATTTTCTTGGGTTTTGCCTGAGGACGACGGTGAAGTGTTTCAGGATGATCCGAAAGTAGTTGCTTCTAAAAAATCATCTTCAAAGGGCAAAGTCTCCCCTTACTTCGGCATGGGCAGAAAGAATCCGCTTAGCGCCTATCCATTTAAACAATATGCGGTTACCATCATTCTCGCGATTGTGCTTGGCGTGAGCTTTGGATTCGTTGCACTGAACTTTATTTCAAATGAGGATTTGCCGGCAGCTCTGCAGCAGGCTGACGCTGAGACAGAGCAAGCAGCCTCTCAAGCCGATTCTAAGGATGGCGCGGCAGGTTCAGGGGAAGCTTCAGCTGACATTCAGCTGTTCTTCGCTCAAATAGGAAAATTTTCATCAGAGGAAGGAGCAGAAACGACAGCTTCTGACCTTAAAAGCAAAGGTTTTCCTGCTATAGCTGTTGAAGAAGAGGGATCATACTTTGTGTATGGCGGTGTCGGAAATGCCAAACAGGAAACAGATGGTTTGAGCAATGTGTACAAAACCAGCGCCATCGAACCATGGAGCGGGAAAAGTGCTGTTTTTTCTATCAAAACAAATGAAGACGCAAGTGCCATTATCAATCATTTTAAATCGTTAGTGACTTTATCTTCATCTGCTGTTACAGGTCAGACAGATAGGATTGAGGCGGAATCTGATGCGATTTTGACAGAACTGAACAAACTCAAACCGAAAGATGAAAATCTTGCAGCTGTGAAAAAAGGTTTGACGGATGTTTCCATGCTTCTAAAAGAAGATGTAAACGAAAAAACAGGATGGGCTGCCCAGCAAAAGCTTATGGATCTCTTGCTGACATTAAAATGAAGATTGTCCTTTAATTGAGGACAATCTTTTTTTGTTGTATAGCGAAATTATAAAATGTAAAAGGTTGTGAATAAGGGAAATAATGTTATCTGTGGCAAGCGGAATCGCCTAGTTCCGGTCAGAACGAAACCGCCAAAAAAGTCTGGAACCGGACTTTGCTGTGATCTGATCAATGGCAAGTTGAAACGCCCCGCAAAACCGAATAACGGTATTGGAGGGTAAGTAAGCGGCGGAATCGTACCCCGCTAAATCGAATAACGGTATTGGAGGGTAAGTAAGCGGCGGAATCGTACCCCGCTAAATCGAATAACGGTATTGGAGGGGAAGAATGACACGGATAACCTCTCCAAAAAATGAAAGCAGAGAATACCTCCCGTTTCCCGCTCCAGTGCAGCGATCATATTTCACCAACCAGATTCCTAAACCTGTTTTCACATGAAAAATCGGGACCCGGACTTTTCTGTCGGATTCTTATCTGCCTGTCGGAGCGGGCCTTGGTGCTTGCGCTTATGTTCTGCAAAATCGGATTTTTCCTATTTGTATATCCCCCCAGTGTTTGCTACGATACGAATGTATCTCCCTTTTAAACCGAATGAAAGGATGTTGAAGAATGAAGCAGCACCTTATTTTGGCATCAGGTTCTCCGCGCAGAAAAGAACTGCTTGAGAATGTTCGTGTGCCTTTTACAGTTGTAATCAGTGATGTAGAAGAAGTTGTGGATCCAAAGCTTCCGCCTTCTGAGATTGTGATGTCGCTTGCAGAGCAAAAAGCTGCAGCCGTTGCAGACCGTTTCAATGAATCAATTGTTCTTGGAGCAGATACCGTTGTTGTTTATAATGGAGAAATTTTAGGCAAGCCGGCCAATACAGAAGAAGCAAAGCGGATGCTTACTAAATTATCAGGCAATACTCACCAGGTTTTAACGGGGGTTGCCATTCTTTTTCAAAAAGAGAAAATCTTGTTTTATGAACAGACAGATGTCACCTTCTGGACAATTTCAGAAGAAGAGATTGAAGATTACATCGAGACAGAGGAGCCGATGGATAAAGCAGGATCCTATGGAATTCAAGAGCTCGGTTCCCTATTTGTAAAAGAAATAAAGGGCGACTATTTTTCGGTTGTGGGATTGCCTGTCGCACGCACGGTCAGAGAGCTGAAGAAAGCAGGGTTTTCGCTTAAATAAAGGATTAAGCAGAGAGGGAAATAGGAGGAGACGACGATTGGAAGTTTTAAAAATCCATGATTTCCCTGAAGAAGACAGGCCCCGTGAAAGATTGATCCACGACGGTCCTGAAAGTCTTGCAAATCACGAACTGCTTGCTATTTTGCTTAGAACAGGTTCAAAAAAGGAATCTGTTCTGCAGCTTTCAAATAGACTCCTCACTCACTTTGAGGGTTTAAGGTTTCTTAAAGAAGCATCGGTTGGGGAACTGACAAGCATCTCTGGAATAGGGGAAGCGAAGGCCGTGCAGATCCTCGCTGCTCTTGAAATGGGCAGAAGAATTAACCGACTCACATACGAAGACAGATATGTCATCAAGTCCCCTCAAGACGGTGCGAATTATGTAATGGAAGAAATGCGGTTTTTATCACAGGAGCATTTCGTTTGCCTCTATTTAAATACGAAAAATCAAGTGCTTCACAAACAAACGGTTTTTATCGGCAGCCTTAATGCCTCGATTGTCCATCCCCGCGAAGTGTATAAAGAAGCTCTGAAACGGTCGGCAGCTTCAATTATCTGCATCCATAATCACCCCTCGGGAGACCCTACTCCAAGCCGCGAAGACATCGAAGTCACAAAAAGGTTAACAGAGTGTGGTAAAATGTTAGGAATAGAGCTTTTGGACCATCTTATTATCGGTGAGCAAAAATATGTGAGTTTAAAAGAAAAAGGATATTTGTAACACTTTTATTTTTGCGTAATTACGCTATAATAATGTTTATGAGTTTTTTTAGTTCTCATATGACATTTGAAAATAAATAGTAGAAAGTAATTCGGTTTTTAGAAAGGGAGATACATCTGATGTTTGGAATTGGGACAAGAGACCTTGGTATAGATTTGGGTACAGCAAATACCCTTGTTTTCGTTAAAGGAAAAGGAATTGTGGTTCGTGAACCTTCTGTTGTAGCGATGCAGACAGACACTAAGTCTATCGTTGCAGTAGGAAACGACGCAAAAAATATGATTGGACGCACACCTGGAAATGTTGTGGCGCTCCGCCCGATGAAAGACGGCGTAATTGCCGATTATGAAACAACTGCATCAATGATGAAGTATTACATAAAACAAGCAACAAAAGGTAAAGGTGTTTTCGCAAGCAAGCCTTATGTTATGGTCTGTGTTCCTTCCGGCATTACAGCAGTAGAAGAGCGTGCAGTCATTGACGCGACAAGACAAGCAGGCGCACGTGATGCTTATACGATTGAAGAGCCGTTTGCAGCTGCAATCGGTGCGAATCTTCCTGTCTGGGAACCGACTGGAAGCATGGTAGTTGATATTGGCGGAGGAACGACAGAAGTGGCGATTATTTCTCTTGGAGGAATTGTTACGTCTCAATCTATCCGCGTTGCCGGTGACGAAATGGACGATGCCATTGTCAATTATATCCGCAAAACATATAACCTAATGATTGGTGACCGTACTTCAGAATCTATTAAAATGGAAATTGGTTCTGCAGGGTCCGCTGAAGGTGTTGATAATATGGACATTCGCGGCCGTGATTTATTGACAGGTCTTCCAAAAACGATTGAAATTACCGCTAAAGAAATTGCAGAAGCTTTGCGTGATACGGTCAATTCAATTGTTGATTCTGTTAAAAATACACTTGAAAAAACACCGCCTGAGCTTGCGGCGGATATTATGGACCGCGGCATTGTTCTTACTGGAGGCGGAGCTTTGCTTCGCAACATTGATAAAGTGATCAGCGAAGAAACAAACATGCCTGTTTTAATTGCAGAAAACCCGCTTGATTGTGTTGCAATCGGTACAGGGAAAGCTCTTGAGCATATTCATTTGTTCAAAACAAAAGCAAGAGACAGCCGCTAATTGTGAAATAAACATTAAGAGGGTGTAAAGTCACATGCCACAGTTTTTCTTGAATAAACGTCTTATCTTGTTGCTGGTTAGTATCATCTTTTTAGTGGCATTGATTGGGTATTCTTTAAAAGAAGACAGACAGCTAACATGGCCAGAACAATTTGTTAAAGATTCAACAGGATTATTCCAAACTGTATTTCATAAGCCCGCACAATATGTAGCGGGCTTCTTTGAGAATGTCGGCGATTTGAAAAATACATATGAAGAAAATAAATTGCTTAAAAGCAAAATTGACGAGCATATGAAAATAGAGACCGAGCTTCAAGAGCTGAAGCGGGACAATGAAAAGCTCCGGGCTGAAATCGGTGCAGAAGAATCGCTTAGAAAATATAATCCAATCGTTGCCACTCTAATTGCAAGAAATCCGGATCCTGGCCGCTGGTTTGATCTGATTACGATTGATAAAGGATCACAGCACGGTATCCAAAAGGACATGGCCGTCATTACGGATAAAGGATTAATCGGAAAAATAAAAAATACGTCAAAATTCAATTCAACCGTTCAGCTATTAAGCTCGCCAGACCGAAAAAACCGGATTGCAGCTGAAATACAGGGCAAGGAAGGGCAGCCAAATATTTTCGGATTAATCGAAGGATATGATGAGAAGAAAAAAGCGCTGCTCCTTAAAAAAATTGAATCGGATGTTAAAATCGAAAAAGGGCAGAAGGTGGTCACTTCTGGGAGCAGCGGAATATTCCCTGAAGGACTTGTCATCGGTGAAGTCATGGAAGTAGAGCCTGATTCATACGGACTCTCGCAAATGGCCTACATTAAACCTGAAGCTGATCTTTATGATATTGATCGTGTTTTTGTTACAGAGCGAGTGAAAGAAACAATTGATATCGATAATATGGATCCAGAGGAGGAGGAAGAATAATGAACCGCATTCTCCTTCCTCTTTTGATCTTATTTATTTTTATTTCTGAAAGCACGTTTGTTGACTTGATTGAGCTTCCATTTACAAATGAGGACCAGGTCATCATTCCGCGCTTTGTTATGCTCTCGATCGTTTTTATCACGGCATATCACAGTCAAAAATTAGGACTGATTTACGGCCTGGTTTTTGGACTGCTGCATGACATTGTGTATACAGAAATACTTGGCATTTACTTATTTGCCTATCCGCTATTCGCTTATTTAATTTCAAAAGCTTTGAAAGCACTGCAGGGAAATATGCTCGTTGTGCTTTTCTTGTCTTTGCTTGCTGTTACACTTTTGGAATTCTACTCGTATGGCATTCAAATGCTGATCGGCTACTCCAATTTGCCATTCTATGATTTTACTAATCTGAGGCTTTTGCCTACAGTGGCTGCGAATTCTGTCGGGGCTGTTTTCCTGATTTATCCGATGAGCCGCTTTATATCGAGAGTCAAAAGTGATTATCTGGATGACTAGCGATTATTGATGAATCACATTCTGGTTTATGGCTATCGCTGCGGCAGACATGTTGGATCATCAGCCGAATAATCAAAATTCTCTTATAAAAAAAGAGGAAGATTGCATCTATCTGTCGAAATAGTATAGTCGTTGAGGTGAACGTCATGAAGGCTCAAAAACAGCAATTTGTCACAATAAAAGGTACAAAAGATGGATTAACGCTGCATCTCGATGATTCATGTTCTTTTGAAGAACTGCTGAATGAACTTGAGCAAATGTTATCCTTAAAGCAATACATTCATGAAGATGGGCCATATATCACCGTTAACGTTAAAGCGGGTAACCGTCTGCTTCATCAAAAACAGCAGGATCAAATTGAAGCTGTTATACAAAAAAAACGGAATCTGGTTGTTGAAACGTTTGAAAGCAATGTTGTGACAAAAGATCATGCCCTGCAAATGAAAAAAGAAGCAGAGGTGGTCTCGGTTGCTAAAATGATTCGATCCGGACAGGTTCTAAAAGTTGAAGGCGATTTGCTCCTGATCGGAGATGTTAACCCGGGCGGCACTGTTATTGCACGCGGAAACATTTTCATCATGGGAACGCTTAGAGGCATTGCGCATGCTGGATATAACGGGAACAAGTCGGCCGTCATCGCCGCATCGGTGATGAAACCGTCGCAAATCAGAATTTGCGACATTGTAAACCGTGCACCTGATTATATTCAGACAGAAAAGCACGAGATGGAATGTGCTTACATAGATGAAAGTGAAACTATCATCATTGATCGACTGCAGCAGTTGACTCATTTACGACCTAACTTGACAAGGTTTGAAGGGGGAATTTGACCGTGGGTGAGGCTATCGTTATTACCTCTGGCAAAGGCGGAGTTGGCAAAACAACGACTTCTGCTAATTTAGGAACATCTTTAGCGATTTTAGGAAAACGCGTATGTCTCATAGATACAGACATCGGCCTGCGAAACCTCGATGTTGTGATGGGGCTTGAGAACCGCATCATTTACGATTTAGTGGATGTTGTTGATGGCCGCTGTAAAATTCATCAGGCGCTTGTAAAAGATAAACGCTTTGAAGACAGGCTCTATTTGCTTCCTGCTGCGCAGACGAGTGATAAATCGGCTGTAAATCCTGAACAAATGAAGAAGCTTGTAGATGAGCTTAAGCAAGACTATGACTATATTGTGATCGATTGTCCGGCAGGCATCGAGCAGGGTTTTAAAAACGCTGTTGCAGGTGCTGACAAGGCAATCGTTGTGACTACTCCTGAAATATCAGCAGTGCGTGATGCAGACCGCATTATCGGTTTGCTTGAGAAAGAAGAGGGCATTGAACCGCCGAAGCTGGTCATCAATCGAATCCGCAACCATTTAATGAAAAATGGGGACATGCTTGATGTGGATGAAATTGTGACGCACCTTTCGATCGACTTAATCGGAATCGTAGCAGATGATGATGATGTCATTAAAGCGTCTAATAATGGTGAGCCGATCGCAATGGATTCAAACAACCGCGCATCTATTGCATACCGGAACATTGCCCGCCGCATCCTGGGAGAATCCATTCCTCTGCAATCATTAGAAGATGCAAATCCAGGTGTCTTTACAAAAATAAAACGCTTTTTCGGCGTAAGAGTATAAGGAATCAAAATAAGCCGAAGCGCAAAATTTTATACTTCATTTCATTCAAAAAGCAATCTCTGATTTTAGGAGATTGCTTTTTTTATATAAATTTCACTGCTGCTCCATTTTCAAAAACACATGGATGCCGTTCCGCAGGCTTGTCATATTCCAAAAGGACAAGGCATAAAATTGAGTAAATGTGATTCGAGGGGATGGGTGTGGCAATGGGGAATCGAGCGGATGATTTGCGCAGGAGAATGGCAAAAAGAAAACGGGACCGCAGTTTAGGAGCTGAGAGGATAAAACCTCAAAAACAGCTGCCCGATTTATCATTCACAGATGATGAAGAAAAATATGGAGGCTCCGCTTATCACACTTATGATCCGGAAAGAGGCGGAGGCGGCTCCCATCCATTATTTAAACCGGATGTATTTATGTTTAAGCTGCTGATTGGAGCTTGCTTAGTTCTCGTGGCCGCCATTGTTTTTAAGAATGATTCGCCTCCTTTTGAAAAAGTTCAGAATGTGGTCACAAGTACCTTTGAAGAGGACTTTCAGTTTGCCATGATTTCAAAGTGGTACGGTGAGCAGTTTGGCGACCCGCTTGCCCTTATTAAAACCTCTGATCAGGCACCAAAGTCTGAAGATACAGAATTCACAGCTCCAGCTTCAGGAAAAGTGCTTGAGACGTTTGAAGATAATGGCCAGGGTGTGATGGTTGAAACGAGCAGCAATCTTGTAGAAGCAATGAATGAAGGGATTGTTATTGAAATTGCTAAAAAAGAAGACTCTGGTTTGACGGTTGTCGTTCAGCATGCAGATTCAACCGAGAGCTGGTACGGCAATCTGGAGGAAGTAAATGTTTCCCTTTATGATTTTGTGGAAAGCGGAAAAGAAATCGGCAAAATCAAAGCGTCAGAAGATCAAAAGGGGACGTATTATTTCGCTATTAAAAAGGGTGATCAATTTATCGACCCGATTCAGGTGATATCCTTTGACTAAATATTTATCTGTTTTTCTTCACATTCATATTCACCCTATTCTATGGTTAATCATGGGGATTTCGATTATGACGGCTCATTTTCAGTCACTGCTGATTTTGCTGTCCATTATCCTCATACATGAACTGGGTCATGCCATGACAGCCAGACATTTCAACTGGAGACTGAAATCGATTGTTCTGCTTCCATTTGGAGGTGTGGCAGAAGTGGAGGAGCACGGGAACAGGCCTTTGAAGGAAGAGCTTTTGACAATTGCCGCAGGACCTCTGCAGCATCTTCCACTCCAGGGAGCAGCTTTCCTTTTGCAAACGGCAGGTTTTCTTAGTTATGAAACCTATCAGCTCTTTACCTTCTACAATGTCATGATTCTTCTGTTCAATTTATTGCCGATTTGGCCTCTGGACGGAGGAAAATTGCTGTTTTTGATCGTATCAATGAAGCGGTCCTATCAGGATGCTCATCGGACTATGCTTATGGTTTCAGCTGTGTCCTTAGCTCTGTATCTTCTATTTTTTCTCCTTTTTTACCCGCAGCAGCTTAATGTTTGGGTGATTGCAGGTTTCCTTATTTATTCTTTATATATGGAATATAAACACCGCAGTTTTGTGAGCATGAGATTTTTGCTCGAGAGATATTACGGCAACCAGCAGGACCCTGGAATATTAGAGCCGATTATTGTAGATGAAGGAGAGCCCATCTATCAAACGCTGCTGAAATTCAGACGGGGGTGCAAGCATCCGATTATTGTTGAACGAAACGGAAAGAAGCTGTTTGAGCTCGATGAAAATGAACTTCTTCATGCCTTTTTTGCTGATAAGCGGACACAATCAACTGTCGGCGAGCTGAATTATGATTATTGACGCAGGACTGATAAAATGAGTAAATATGAGAAAGACATCTACAGAAAAGAGGATGATCATTGCGTAAGTTAGTTCTAAATGCAAAAGGCAGTCAAAATCGCTGTGCACTGCTTGAAGAAAATCTAGTTCAGGAAATTCACATTCATCATATAAACGAAACGGCCGGCAGCATATATGCGGGCCGTGTTTTAAATGTTCTTAAAGGCATGCAGGCCGCTTTTGTCGATATCGGGTTAGAAAAGAACGGATACCTTTCAGTTAATGATCTCCCCCCTGATTTGAAATCAGCCAAGCTTAATGAAGGACAGCAGCTTTTGGTTCAGGTGGCAAAAGAAGCAACTGAACATAAGGGACCGAAACTGACCGCGAGCCTTGAATTTGGCGGACAATATCTCGTATACATGCCGACTTCAGGCTATACGGCTGTTTCAAAAAAAATAGAGGATCCATCTGAAAGGGAGCGGCTCAGGTCCATTGGAACTCATTTTTGCGAAGAGAATGAAGGACTTGTTTTCCGGACTGCAGCAAGCGGACAAGCAGAAGAAACCTTACATAACGAGTATCGATATTTGAAGAAAAAATACGAGGCTCTGCTGCATGCAAATACGAAGGCACCTGCCCTTTTAACTGAAGGCACGCCATTCTTTGACAGAATCCTGCGGGAAATCGATCCTGGTACGCTGCAGCAGATCGTGTGCGATGACAGCGATCTCGCCCTGGATTTAAAAAGCCGGTATGAGATCTTGGAAGTTGTGTTTCACCAATCAAAGCAGCCTGTTTTTGATGCGTACAAGATTGAACAGGAAATAGATAAAGCACTGAAACGGATGGTTTGGCTGAAAAATGGCGCCTATCTTGTGATCGATCAGACAGAAGCATTAACCGCTATTGATGTAAATACAGGGAAATTCTCAGGCAAGTCTTCACTGCAGGATACGGTAAGGAAGACGAATTTAGAAGCGGCAAGAGAAGCGGCAAGACAGATCAGGCTCCGCAACTTAAGCGGAATGATCATCATTGATTTCATTGATATGCCAAGGCAGGAGGACAGGCAGGCTATTTTGCGCGAAATGCTCAGGGAAGCGAAGCTGGACAGAGTTCAAACAAAAATGCTTGGTTTTACTCAAATGAATATTTTTCAAATGACCCGTAAACGAGTGCGTCCCGATCTTCCCTCTCTCATCACCGAACCTTGCCCGGTCTGCAGCGGCACAGGCCAAGTGCTGTCTTCTGAAACAATCGCTTTCAAAATTGAACGGGAACTATGGGAGCTGCAGTACATGGAGCATGAGGCTGCCTTAATTGAACTGCCTCCCCATGCTGCTGAAATATTAAGAGGGAAAAATGATGAACATCTTAAACGATTGGAAAAAGCCCTGCACTTTGAGATCTTTTTGAGGGAAAAGAAAGAATGGACCGATCACTATAAAATTGTGCAGCTGGGAAATCGTGAAATGATTCAGCGGCTTTTGAAAAATAAAGATAAAATATAATTGACATACTGGAGCCTATTTTGATAGTATTGTTATGTTATTGATTGTAGCACCCGTGCTACAACCGCACAGATGCAGGTATAAAGTTTTTCGGATTGCTCCGGATCACCTGTTTGCTGGCGAGTCTGAGTCTAATTAGGAGGTGCATAGGAATGTACGCAATTATTGAAACTGGTGGAAAACAAATCAAGGTAGAAGCTGGTCAAGCGATCTACGTTGAAAAGCTTGCTGGTGAACAAGGCGACACTGTTACTTTTGACAGAGTTTTATTCATTGGCGGAGATGACGTGAAAGTTGGTAGCCCGATCGTTGATGGAGCGACTGTTACAGCGAAAGTTGAAAAACAAGGCCGCGCTAAAAAGATCACTGTATTCAAATACAAAGCTAAGAAAAACTACCGCAAAAAACAAGGTCATCGTCAACCATACACGAAACTTGTAATTGACGCAATCAACGCTTAAGGCCATTTAAGATGATAAAAGCAGTCATTAACCGCTCAAGCGGCGGATTAATTGAATCCTTTACATTATCTGGACATGCCGATTTCGATGTACATGGAAAGGATATTGTCTGTGCCGGAGCATCTGCCGTCACATTTGGCGCTGTTAATGCGATACATAAGTTAACAGGCATAACGCCGATTGTTGAACAGGGAGGAGACGGAGGATTTCTTTCGTTTCAGCTGCCTCATGATCTAGAGCAAAAAGCGGGCGAACAGGCTCAGCTGCTGCTTGAAGGCATGCTCGTATCGCTGCAGTCAATTGAATTGAACTATGGACATTTCATAAAAATTACGATAAATAACAATCAGCAGGAGGTGGACTAGAATGTTTTTAAGTTTAGATCTTCAGTTCTTCGCTTCTAAAAAAGGAGTAGGTTCTACTAAGAACGGTCGTGATTCAATCTCTAAGCGTCTTGGCGCTAAAAGTGCGGATGGCGAATTCGTAAGCGGTGGTTCTATCCTTTTCCGTCAACGCGGAACGAAAATTTACCCAGGTGAAAACGTTGGCCGCGGCGGTGACGACACTCTTTTCGCGAAAGTGGACGGAGTTGTACGTTTCGAGCGATTCGGACGTGACCGTAAAAAAGTTAGCGTATATCCTGTAGCACAAGAAGCATAATTTCTTTTAGGAAAACTCTAGCCCTCTGGTTAGAGTTTTTCTTTATTTTCAATTCTGTTTTGAGCCACAAGTATGAAATCAGCAGTTAGCGGAAAGATGTGGTACTTAAAACAGAAATCTTACGATAAAACAGTTATTTTTTCATGAAAACCTCCCCATAACATTGATTTCCTCTTGCTTTTTTCAAATTGCACTTATTTTCCCCCGGATAGTTTGTTATAATTTAGTACGACATTCAGTTTCCAAGTCTTAAAGCTCCTAGAGAAAAGAATAGAGAAAAAAGGGAGTAGGAGTGCCGACATGAAAAAAACAAATGAAGAGTGGAATATTGTCGACGTGTTAAGTCATTCACGTCACGATTGGATGAATAAACTGCAATTAATCAAAGGAAACTTATCATTAAATAGACACGATCGCGTACAGCAGATTATTGAAGAAATCGTCATCGAAGCACAAAGCGAATCAAAGCTCTGCAATCTAAAAATGCTTTCATTTGCGAGCCTCTTAATGACGTTCAATTGGAAAAGGCATCACTATTCTCTGGAGTATGAAGTCCTTGGTTCCATTAATGACTTGTCCGAATACGATGTGAAGGTTGCTGCATGGTGTGAGCAATTCTTTCAGGTTCTTGACAATTCCGTTGACAAGTCTAATGAGAATCATTTAAGCATCACAATAGAAACGGAAGCCAATCAGGGACAAGTTCGATTCTTTTTTGATTTTAATGGCATAATAACAGAGACAGCATTGTTATTAAATTGGCTGAAGTCAAATGAAGAGAATCAGGTGTCAGTAATACATTATGAGCTTTCCCCGGACGAACTGACCATTACGGTCGCAGTTGCATAATTGGCTTGGAGCGGAGGATTACCATGTTTATAGATCAGGTGAAAATATATGTAAAAGGCGGCGACGGAGGAAACGGGCTAGTTGCGTTCCGCCGCGAAAAATATGTTCCTAAGGGCGGACCTGCAGGCGGAGACGGCGGTAAAGGCGCTGACGTTATTTTTGAAGTGGAAGAGGGCCTGCGCACATTAATGGATTTCCGCTATCAGCGTCATTTCAAAGCAGACCGCGGACAGCACGGCATGTCGAAAAATCAGCATGGCAGAAATGCCACGCCGATGATTGTTAAAGTTCCGCCTGGAACGGTCGTTATGGAAGAAGAAACAAGAACGGTTATTGCTGACCTGACTGAACACGGACAGCAGGCTGTTATTGCAAAAGGCGGACGCGGAGGACGCGGAAACAGCCGTTTTGCCACACCTGCCAATCCTGCTCCTGAGCTTTCTGAAAATGGAGAGCCCGGACAGGAACGGAACATCATTATGGAGCTTAAGCTTCTTGCAGATGTTGGCTTAGTCGGTTTTCCGAGTGTTGGAAAATCAACGCTGTTATCTGTGGTAAGCTCGGCTAAACCGAAAATTGCCGAATACCATTTTACAACGCTTGTGCCGAACCTTGGTGTTGTTGAAACAGGAGATGGCCGCAGCTTCGTTATGGCGGATCTGCCTGGTTTAATTGAAGGTGCACATGAAGGAGTGGGACTTGGTCATCAATTCCTGCGCCACATTGAAAGAACCCGAGTCATCGTTCATGTCATTGATATGTCAAGCGGCGAGGGCCGTGATCCTTATGAAGATTATCTGACTATCAATGCTGAGCTCAAAGAATACAATTTGCGTCTGACAGAAAGACCGCAAATTATCGTTGCAAATAAAATGGACATGCCGGAATCAGAAGAAAACCTTGCAGCTTTTAAAGAAAAGCTTGAGGATGACCTTCCAATCTTCCCTGTTTCTGCTATTACCCGTGAGGGCGTCCGCGAACTATTATTTGAAATCATGAACACAATTGAAAAGACACCGGAATTCCCGCTTTATGAGGAAGAGGATCTTTCCGATCACCGTGTTCTTTATAAATTTGATAAAGAAGCAGCAGAATTTGAAATTACCCGTGACAGTGACGGAACATTTGTCGTATCAGGAGAGAAAGTGGAGTATCTCTTCAAAATGACAAACTTCCTGCGCGAAGAGTCAATTAGACGTTTCTCAAGACAGCTGCGCGGAATGGGTGTCGACGAAGCGCTCCGTCAAAGAGGAGCAAAAGACGGCGATATCGTGCGATTGCTTGAATTTGAATTTGAATTTGTTGAATAGCCTAAAGAAGAAGAGCCTTAATCCGCTCTTCTTTTTTCACAGGCAGATGAAGAAAAGGAGCAGGTCATGAAGGAAGAAACCTTTTTTTTAGTACGGGAAGACGTTCTGCCTGAGGCGATGAGAAAAACGCTTGAGGTTAAAAAATTGATTGAACGAAAAAAAGCAGACTCTGTTGCTGAAGCTGTTCAGCGCGTGGACATGAGCCGAAGCGCTTATTATAAATACCGTGATGCTGTTTTTCCATTCCATACAATGGTAAACGAGCGCATTATCACGCTCTTTTTTCATCTGGAAGACAGATCAGGCACATTATCACAGCTTCTCGCAGTTGTGGCCACAGCAGGCTGCAATGTACTGACAATCCATCAGACGATTCCGCTGCAGGGACGCGCAAATGTCACGCTGTCTTTAAATACAAATGGAATGAAAGAAGATATCAATAGCGTCATGGCCAAGCTGAAGCGTCTTGAATTTGTTGAGAAAGTAGAGATATTAGGATCTGGAGCTTAGGGGAGAGGGTTTCTTATGTCATATAAAGTTGGTTATTTAGGTCCGGCAGCTACATTTACACATCTTGCCGTCACAAAATTTTTCGAAGATCATGCCGAGCATGTTCCATTTTTGACCATCCCGCAATGCATGGATGCAGCAGCTGATGGGAAAATTGACTTAGCTGTTGTCCCGCTTGAAAATGCGTTAGAGGGTTCTGTTAACTTAACGATCGACTACCTCGTTCATGAACAGCCGCTTTCCATCATTGGGGAAATTGTGGCGCCTATTCAGCAGCACTTGATGGTTCATCCATCAAGGGAAGACTCTTGGGAAGATGCAGAAAGAGTATACTCTCATTCCCATGCCATTGCGCAATGTCATAAATTTCTTCATCATCAGCTTCCTAAAGCGAAGTATGAGTACGCGACATCTACCGGTGCAGCTGCAAAATACATACAGGAGCATCCTGAAGAAAATATTGCGGTTGTCGCAAATGAACTGGCAGCTGAAGAATACAATCTCAAAATTGTCCGCAAGAATATCCATGATTATACCCATAATCATACCCGGTTTGCTGTGCTGCACCCAAACCAGCATACATATATCAAGACAAAATTAAATAAGATCACAGACCGGACAACCCTCATGATTACCTTGCCTTCAGATCAGTCGGGGGCCCTTCACCAAGTGCTGTCTGCTTTTTCATGGAGAAAGCTGAATTTGTCAAAAATCGAATCAAGACCAATGAAAACAGGTCTTGGAAACTACTTTTTTATTATCGACATTGATATGAAAATGGATGATGTCCTGATTCCAGGTGCGATGGCAGAGCTTGAGGCCCTGGGCTGCAGTGTCCGGACTCTTGGTACATACAGCGCTTATTCTATATAAAAAATGAACCGGCTTGCAAAATGCAAGCCGGTTTTTATCTAGTTTAATCTTCTTCGTTAACAAGAAACCCCGCCGTCTTCAAAGCAGCACATACTTCATCTAATTTTTCCTCACGGTCAGCTACTAATGTATGCAAGTGCAATCCTTCTGTAAGCTGGGATAAATAGGCTGCCTTTGTTTCCTCAATTTTTTCAATGAAATCACGAACTTCCTTACGGTTGCTTACCATAATGGATGCTGTCAATTCCCCGTATACAGGGTGTTCAATGATCACATCTTTCACGGTTACACCGTAATCAACAATGATATTCAGTTCTTCACCCGTTGCTTCGGGTTTATGGCTGCTTGCGATGATGCGCTTATAGGCAGGCAGTTCATCATTTTCCTGTTTCATATAAACATAGCCTTGGCTTGTTGCAAGGATCGGTTCATTTTGTGCTTTTAACAAAGAAATGTCCTGAACAATGACTTGCCTGCTGACATTAGTCTTCTTTGCCATGTCGCTGCCTTTCATGGGAACTTTCGTTTCTTTCAGCCAATTCAGGATTAATTCTCTTCTTTTCGTTCCAGGGATTTTACCTTCGCTCATGCAGTCTTTCCCTTCTTTCCATATACCTCTCGTTAATTGCTTTTTCTATGATGACAGCCATTTTATCAAGATCTTCGGCATTTGTATGTTTACCTGTTGAAATCCGGATGTACTGCAGGGCTTCATCGCTGGTCAGGCCGATAGCCATCAGCGCCTTTGAAGGAGTCTGCATGCCAATTTGGCAGGCTGTACCTGTGGAAATGGCCAGTCCTCTTCGGTTGGCTTCAAGGAGCATATATTGTCCCTCGATCCCACGAATCACAAGGCCAATAATAGTTGGAAGCTGATCATCCAGATCTTTATTGATCATGTGAACATGTTCGCGATAGTCGCTGAGTTTTGCTGAAAATCTTTTCTTCAACGATTCCAGTCTGCTGAATTCTGTCTGCATGACTGAACAAGCTGCCGCCGCAGCATAGGTAAATGCTGCAATACCCGGTACATTCACCGTGCCTGCTCTAAATCCATTTTCATGTGTGCCGCCCGAAAGAACAGGAGTAAGGTGTTTACGAGGATTCAAATAGAGGCCCCCGACCCCTTTTGGTCCATACACCTTATGACTTGAAACAGAAATCGCATCCACCTTCCACGCATTTGCTTTAATGGGAATCTTTCCAAACGACTGAACACAATCGCTGTGAAAATAAACAGGCTTATCGTGTAAAAAATAACCGATATTCTCTAGATTTTGGATGCAGCCTATTTCAGAATTTGCGTGCTGAATGGAAACAAGTGCGGTTTGTTCCGTTAAGGCATCTCTTATTGCTTCTACATGTAGTTTACCATGTTTATCAGGCAATAAAAATGTTACCTCATAGCCTTTTTGCTCGAGAGATAGTAAATAATTATAGATAGAAGAATGTTCTAGTGCAGACGCAATTATATGATTTTTGTGTTTAGGAGAATTTTTTAAGAGTGTTTCAATGGCAAGCACATTAGCTTCACTGCCTCCGCCAGTGAAGCAAACTCCAGAGGCATTACCGCCAATCAGGTCTGCTATCTGCCCGCGGCAAGCTTCTAATAACGTTCTGGCGGCATCTCCTTCATCATGCAGACTATTGCTGTTTGCGAACGCCTTTTTTGATGCCTCGGCAAATACATGGAGGGCTTCATCGCTAATGGGTGTTGTAGCCGCGTAATCTAAATAAATCAAATTTGAGTCTCCTCTCAAGGTTCAAAAAAATCTCTTGTCATTATTTTAGTTTTATGTAAATATAAGTGTCAAGACACTTGTAAAGAATAGGGGGTTATTTTGTGCCTCAAACGGATGCAGTCATTATCGGAAGCGGCATTGCAGCTCTGTCTGCAGCCTATCAGCTTCAATCATCAAGAAAAGTCACCATACTTACTAAATCAACTAAATACGAGAGCAATTCTATGCTGGCCCAAGGGGGAATTGCAGCAGCTGTTGACAAATATGACAGCTGGCAGGGTCATTACGATGATACGATGACGGCAGGATCTCATCATAATGATGCTTTTGCTGCTGAACTGCTTGTAAAGCAAGGGGCAAAAGAAGTTCTTGGTCTTATAAAAGATGGGTTTCAGTTTGATCAGGATTTACATGGTAATTTACTGCTTGGTCAGGAGGGCGCACACAGATTCAGCAGAATTCTTCATGCAGGCGGAGATGCCACAGGAAAAGCTGTGATTCATTTTTTATTATCACAGTTAAATGAAAACACAGAAATCATTGAAGATGAAATGGCGCTCGACCTTATTATCAGTGATGGAATATGCAGGGGGGTTTTTACGCGGAATGCTCAAGGTGACCTTAAGCAGTATTTTGCCGGGCACACCATTCTCGCAACGGGCGGCTGCGGCAGTCTATACAAACATACTTCCAACTCACAGGTTACAACAGGTGACGGACTTGCAATGGCATTTCGGGCTGGTGCTGTCCTCACGGATATGGAATTTACTCAATTTCATCCGACAATGCTTCTGGTGAATGGTGAATGTGTAGGGCTTATATCTGAGGCAGTAAGAGGAGAAGGAGCTTTCCTTCAAAATGAGAGTGGAATTCGATTCATGGAAGGTATTCATGCATTTGGAGATCTTGCTCCAAGGGATATCGTTGCAAGAACGATTTTTTCACAGATGAAAAAAGGACACCGCGTGTTCCTTAACATCTCGTCCATCCCAGCCTTTGAAAGGCGCTTTCCAACGATTTCCGCAATGTGTAAAAAACATGGGGTCAATCTAAATGAAGGCTTGATTCCAGTAGCCCCGGGAATGCATTTTCTTATGGGCGGAATCAAAACAGATATAGATGGCAAAACGTCGGTCAGCCGGTTATATGCAGTTGGGGAAGCTGCTTGCACAGGAGTTCACGGTGCAAACAGACTGGCAAGTAATTCACTGCTTGAAGGCCTTGTTTTTGGCAGCCGCCTAGGCATGCACATCTTAAATTCTCCTCAACATGCATTTGGAGAACCTGAATCGGTGAAAACCAGAACCAGCAGGATGCAGGAAATCATTTTACCTTCCAAGGAAGAGATAAAGTGGTTGATGACGAACTTTGCTGCCATTGAGCGTTCTGAAGAAGGCCTTTTTGTTGCAAAATGCTGGTTTGAGAAATTCTTATTGCCAATCTCTTTTTGGGATATCAATGTGAATAACTTCACAAATAAAGAATACGAAAAAATAAATATGCTGACAGCAGGCTGGCTTATTGTGGCTTCTGCACTGAGAAGGACAGAAAGCAGGGGCGGCCATTTTAGAACAGATTATCCTTATAAAGAAGACCGGTTATGGCTGAAAAAACAAATTCTTCTTTCTAAATACGATACAGGGTTAAAGAATGATTCAGAGGTGATGGAAATTGAATTTACTTAAATTGAAAAAACAATTAGAAGCTTTCTTTATTGAAGATATCGGCGATCATGACGCTACAAGCTCGTATATTTTTTCAAAAGCCCAGCGGGGAAATGCTGTGATTACAGCCAAGGAAGACGGGACTTTTGCGGGTGCGGATGTGATCAGAATCGGGTATGAAATTCTTGATCGTAATGTATCAGTTAACCTTCTGAAACAAGATGGTGAACAAATAAATAAAGGTGAACATGCAGCTGTCATTGAAGGTCCGATAGGTTCCCTCCTTACAGGAGAACGAGTCATCCTAAACCTGCTTCAAAGAATGAGCGGAATTGCGACACTGACAAATCAGGCAGTGACTTGCCTGAATTCTGTTCATACGAAGATTACGGACACCCGGAAAACGACACCCGGCCTAAGAATGATTGAAAAATATGCTGTTCGGTGCGGCGGCGGATACAATCACAGATTTGGCTTATATGACGGAATTATGCTTAAAGATAATCATATTGCAAGCAGCGGTTCTATTTTTGAAGCTGTAAAACAGGTCAGGGCGCATGCAGGGCACATGATAAAAGTAGAGGTTGAAATCGAATCTGAGGAGCAGCTCCTAGAAGCAATCGAAGCAAAAGCGGACATCATTATGTTTGATAACCGGAGCCCTGAAGAAGTGAAAGCTTTTGCTGATCTGACACCTCCGTCTATCATTACAGAAGCTTCCGGAGGTATTACCCTTCAAAACCTGGCTGAATACGGTAACACCGGAGTGGACTATATTTCACTTGGAATGCTGACTCATTCCGCCAAATCTCTTGATTTAAGCATGAATGCAGAATAAGGAGGAAGTTACAGTGAATGTTCTTGATATGCTTCAATTTGAAACAAATGAAAAAATGCCTTCTCATTATAAAGAACTCACAGAAGAGGACATGATCGAAAGAGTTAAACAGATAAAAGAAAAGTTTGGCCGCAGGCTGCTGATACCTGGTCATCATTATCAAAAAGATGAGGTTATTCAGTTTGCAGATATTACGGGGGATTCCCTGCAGCTTGCACAGGCCGCTGCAGAAAACAAAGAGGCAGAATACATCGTTTTTTGCGGCGTGCATTTTATGGCTGAAACAGCAGACATGCTGACGAGTGAAGGACAAAATGTTTTGCTGCCTGATATGAGAGCAGGCTGCTCGATGGCTGACATGGCGGATATTGAGCAGACTGAGCGGGCATGGACAAAGCTTCAGAAAATGTATGGGGATACAATTCTGCCATTGACCTATGTGAATTCAACCGCAGCAATCAAAGCATTTGTCGGGAAAAATGGCGGGGCAACTGTCACTTCCTCAAATGCAGAAAAAATGCTGCGCTGGTCTTTTGAACAAAAGCAGCGGATTCTATTTTTGCCAGATCAGCATTTAGGAAGAAATACGGCTTATAATTTAGGTGTTCCGCTTGATAAGATGGCAATTTGGAATCCGCTGACAAACGAGCTTGAATTTGATGGGAATCCAGAGGATGTTATCGTGATTTTATGGAAAGGGCATTGTTCTGTCCATGAAAAATTCACGGTGAAAAATATCGAAGATTTGCGCCTCGCCAAGCCTGATATGAAAATCATCGTACATCCGGAATGCAGCAGAGAGGTAGTTGCTGAAAGTGATTTGGCAGGCTCTACAAAATATATCATCGACACAATTGAAGCAGCTCCTGCCGGAAGCAAATGGGCGATTGGAACAGAAATGAATCTTGTGAAAAGGATTATTGACCAGCATCCTGATAAGGAAATTGTCTCGCTGAATCCGTTTATGTGCCCATGTTTGACGATGAACAGAATTGACCTTCCACATTTATTGTGGTCCCTCGAAGGACTGGAAGAAGGTAAGATCATCAATCAAATTAAAGTTGATCCAAAAACAGCAGAACATGCCGTTCTCGCTTTAGAGCGAATGCTTGAACACGTTTGAACTACCCTCCACTTACTCGCTAACGCTCCTTGAAGTGGGGGATTCCTAAGTACAGAAACCATTTGATTTCTAATTGATTAGGCGATCTCCACAGTTCCTGCGGTTGAGATGCGTTTGGTTTCGTTTCTAAGATTAAGTCCTGCGTTAAGATCTCGTTCGTGATGTGTGCCGCACGAGGGGCAATCCCATTCACGCACGGCGAGATTCTTAACGGCTTTGTTTTGGTATCCACAACG
>NZ_WKKF01000020.1 GCF_009674765.1 Metabacillus idriensis
CGACTTGCATGTATTAGGCACGCCGCCAGCGTTCGTCCTGAGCCAGGATCAAACTCTCCGAAGAAAATTTGTGACTCAATTTGTTGCTGACTTAAAAATTTAAAACGTTTGGTACACTTTTGGTTTTGTTTAGTTTTCAAAGATCATTTGCTTCAAGAGCAGCTTTATTATAATAACAAATTCGTTTTAATAAGTCAAGCACTCTTTTCAACTTTTTGTTTTTCTGTTTGTCCGCTTTTTTGCGGCAACGTTTAATAATATATCACCGCTAACACTATTAAGCAAGCCTTTTTTACAAAAAAATAAAATAAAAAAACCTCCGTCTTCAAACGGAGGTTTTTAACCTATATTAACGATGTCTCATATGCGGGAATAACAATACATCTCTAATAGAAGATGAGTTTGTCAGAAGCATTACAACACGGTCAATTCCGATACCAAGACCGCCTGTTGGAGGCATTCCGTATTCCAAAGCTTCAATGAAATCTTCGTCCATCATATGCGCTTCGTCGTTTCCTTGTTCTCTTTCTTGGAGCTGTGCTTCAAAACGCTCTTTTTGATCAATTGGATCATTTAGTTCTGTAAATGCGTTCGCATGTTCGCGAGCTACAATGAATAGCTCAAAACGATCAGTGAAACGAGGATCTTCATCATTCTTTTTCGCAAGAGGAGAGATTTCAACCGGATGACCAAAGATAAATGTCGGTTCAATTAAGTGCTCTTCTACTTTTTGCTCAAAGAATTCATTGATGATATGGCCAACCGTCATATTCTTGTTGATTTCTACATTATGCTCAGCTGCATGAGCACGGGCTTCTTCAACAGTCATTTCCTGCCAGAAGTCTACACCTGTACGCTCCTTAATCGCATCAACCATGTGCAGTCTAGTCCACTCAGGCTGAAGATCAATCTCATATTCGCCATAAGTCACTTTTGTAGATCCCGTTACCTCTTTCGCAATATGAGCGATCAGGTTTTCAGTTAGTGACATGATATCTCTGTAGTCAGCATAAGCCTCATAAAGCTCAATCATAGTGAACTCCGGGTTATGGCGTGTAGAAATACCTTCGTTTCTGTACACACGGCCTATTTCATATACTTTTTCCATGCCGCCCACAATAAGTCTCTTCAAATGAAGCTCAATCGCGATGCGCATGTACAATTGCATATCAAGTGCGTTGTGGTGCGTTACAAACGGACGTGCTGATGCTCCGCCTGCAATTGTATGCATAGTTGGAGTTTCAACCTCTAAGTATCCGTTTTGGTCCAAATAACGGCGCATAGACTGAATGATCTTGCTGCGTGCGATAAATGTGCTTTTGCTCTCGTCGTTCATGATTAAATCCAGGTATCTTTGACGGTAGCGCTGCTCGATGTCTTTTAAACCGTGAAATTTGTCTGGAAGAGGACGCAATGATTTTGTCAGCAATTCAAAGCTTGTGACTTTAATAGAAAGCTCGCCCACTTTTGTTTTAAACATAACACCTGTAACCCCGACAATATCTCCTAAGTCAGCTGTGTTGAAAAGCTCATATTGCTCATCGCCTACAGCATCTTTGCGAACATAGATCTGAATTTGCCCTTCGATGTCTTTAATGTGAGCGAATCCCGCTTTACCTTTGCCGCGCTTTGTCATGATTCTTCCGGCAAGCGTAACAGAGATTTCTCTTTCTTCAAGATCTTCTTTTGAAATTTCACCGTACTCGCGCACCAATTGTGCTGTATAACCCGTACGCTCGAAGCGTTTGCCGAATGGATCCAAACCTTTTTCGCGCAATGTATGTAGTTTTTCCCGTCTCACTTTCAGCTGGTCATTCAATTCTTCGTGGGTTAATTCTTCGTGACTCAAAAAAATCAGCTCCTATTCTATTAGTTACGAACGAAAGCAGAAAAACTGCCAGTTCAAACTGGCAGTTTGCAATCGCTGCGTTGAAAGACAGATTATCCTGCCTGAATGCTGTTTTGTTGTTTTGCTTCTGCCTCTAGTGTGAACTCGTCAAGCAAGTTTACGAGCTCATCTCTTGTATCCATTGTATTAATGGCGTTTCTTACGATAGCGTTGCCTCGGATTCCTTTAAGGTACCATGCAGCATGCTTTCTCATTTCTCTGACAGCTACAGTTTCACCTTTTAACGCGATTAAGCGGTCCAAGTGAAGCTTGCAGACTTCCATTTTTTCACGTACTGACGGCTCACCGATCAATTCTCCAGTATCAAGATACTGAACTGTACGATAGATCATCCATGGGTTTCCAAGAGCCGCACGGCCGATCATGACGCCATCCACACCTGTTTCATCAAGCATTCTTTTTGCGTCTTGAGGAGTTTGAACATCGCCATTTCCGATAACAGGAATATTGACGGATTGTTTAACTTCTTTAATGATATCCCAATTTGCCGTTCCTTCATACATCTGAACTCTTGTACGGCCATGAAGCGCTACGGCTTTCCCGCCAGCTCTTTCAACTGCCTGAGCATTTCTGACAGCATAGATATGCTCGTCATCCCAGCCCATGCGCATTTTAACGGTAACTGGTTTTTCAACAGCGTCGACAACAGCAGAAACCATATCGTATATTTTGTCTGGATCGAGGAGCCATCTTGCACCCGCATCACATTTTGTGATTTTAGGTACAGGGCACCCCATATTAATATCGATAATATCTGCAGTCGTATTCTTCTCTACGAATTTAGCTGCTTCTACCAGTGTGTCTTTTTTCCCTCCGAAAATTTGAAGACTTAATGGTTTTTCGCGCTCATCGATATAAAGCATGCCCATCGTTTTTGCATTGTTATATAGAATCGCTTTATCGCTTACCATTTCAGCACAGACGAGACCCGCTCCAAATTCTTTTACTGTCAGACGGAATGCAGAGTTGCAGACTCCAGCCATCGGTGCAAGAACAACACGGTTTTTCATTTGAATATCGCCTATTTTAAACATTGTTTGACCCCCCTTTCTAATCTCTTGGTGATAATTCTTCTATGGTGACATTCAGTGCGGCCGCTACTTCTTGTATCAACTGATCATTCGGCAGTCTGTTTCCCCGTTCAACTTCACCTAAAACAGACACGGAAATACCCAGATCTTTTGCAAAGCCTTCTTGAGTATATCCTTTTAGCTTTCGAAAAGCGCGAATACGTCTTCCCCATTTTTCTGCTTCCATATTCGTACTCCTTTTTTATCTGTTAATTGATCTATAATCAACGAAAGCGGCTGCTCGCTGTTTGGAATCCTTATATCTGGCTGTATCTCATAAAGCGGTATTAATACGAACGAACGTTCTAACATCCTTGGGTGAGGAATAATTAGGTGCTCTGTTTCAATATTTTCATGATTAAACAATAAAATGTCAAGGTCTAAAGTTCGCGGACCCCATTTTACTTCTCTTTTTCTCCCAAGCTCTTTTTCAATCTTCTGCATAACATCGAGCAGCTGAAACGCTGATAAATCTGTGCAGACGGAGAGCACCATGTTCAAAAATGCATCCTGATCTTCGTAGCCTACTGGATCTGTTTCATAAATAGAGGAAATATTTTCTACCTCTATGTCCGAATGCTCATTCAGGCATAGGATGGCATCTTTTAAATAACGCTCTCTGTCTCCAATATTAGATCCAAGTGCAAGATAGGCTTTGTTCATTCGCGGCCTCTTCCTATTTCAACCGCAACGTGCTGATAATGTCCTGCGATTGGAGGGTCCGGCTTGTACAGTTTTACCGTGCAATGATTTACCTGCTGAAATTCCTTCAGCACTTTTTCAGCTATCTTTTCCGCTACAGATTCTACAAGCTTATAAGGCTTGCCTTCTGCGATGTCTTTACAGATGTTATAGAGAGAAGCATAGTTCACTGTATGCTGAAGATCATCCGTGCGCCCCGCTTCGCGCAAATCAATCTCAACTGTGAGGTCTGCGCGGAAGCGCTGGCCGAGTTTTGTTTCTTCTGAGAATACCCCGTGATACCCGTAGAATTCCATGCCGCTTACAAAAATTTTATCCATGAACAGCCGCCCCTTTTCCAAGCATCGCATCCATCATTTTAGCCATTCTTGCAATGCTCTGAACATCATGCACACGCACAATGCTGCATCCCTTTTCAATGCCGAGGCACACTGTGGCGCCCGTTCCTTCCATTCTATCAGAAGGAGGCAGATCAAGAATGCGGCCAATGAAGGTTTTTCTTGATGTTCCCAGAAGAACCGGATAGCCAAGCTGCGAAAATGTTTCAAGGTTTCTCATGACAACAAGATTATCCTCCATTGTCTTTGCAAAACCTATACCCGGATCTAAGATAATCTTATCATCCTGAACACCGGCCCGCTTGACAATTTCTACACTTTCATTAAGATCGGCAATCATATCAGAAATCAGGCTGCCGTAATTTCGCTCTTGCCGATTGTGCATTAAAACAATTGGGACATTGTACTTGGCCGCTACAGCAGCCATATTTGGATCTGCTTTTGCTCCCCAAACATCGTTGATGATAGTTGCTCCTGCCAGGATGGCCTGTTCAGCGACATCTGCTTTATACGTATCGATAGATATTGGCACATTGATGGCCTTAGAAAGTTTTTCAATGATCGGAACCACTCTTTTAATCTCTTCAGCAGCATCAACATACTCCGCCCCTGGACGTGTGGATTCACCGCCAACATCAATGATATCCGCCCCATCAGCAATCATCTCTTCTGCATGCGCTAGTGCAGCATCTATATGATTAAATCTTCCTCCATCAGAGAAAGAGTCCGGAGTAAGATTTAAGATCCCCATGATAAAGGTTTTCTCGCTGAGGTTTAATCTATAAGGGCCGCATGATAATTCTCTTTTATTATCCAACAAGATCGTGTCCATCTTCTCATCAATCCTTTACAGCTCAAATCTGCTTTTCAGCAGCATTGCATTTTGCTTATACTTCTTCTGTAGTGTTTGCGTAATTTCACCTTTTTTCCCTAAAAAAGATTGGGAACCAATTTCTTTTAAAGGAATGATCTCCTGAACAGAATTGACCGCAAATACCTCATCAGCCTTCAGCAGCTCTTCTGCCAAATAGAAACCTTCTTCCACCTGAACACTGTTTGTTTCTAAACAGCGAATAACAAACTGGCGGGTAATCCCATTTAAAATCCCAGTATCAATTGCAGGGGTATAGACGATTTGGTCTTTTGCCCAAAAAAGATTTGATACAATCCCCTCTGCCACAAAACCTTCTTTCGTTAAAAAAATGCCTTCAATTGATGGTTCATTGCCGATTTCATGCTTGGCTAAAACATTATTAAGATAATGATGCGACTTCAGGCGCTGCTCTCCCTCAGGGGTGTTTCGGGGCAGTGATAAGATGCGCCCGCACTTGTCAAAGTCCTCAGGCATTTCAGGCAGCTTCCTCATAAAGAGCATCACAGTAGGCTCCATATATTCCATTGCACCAAAGGCAAGCCCGCCGGCGCCAGCTGAAACATTTAAACGAACTGAAACGTCCTCGTTCTCCAGCTGATTCAGGACAAGCAGTTTCTGAATCACTTCCTCAATTTGCAGACCGGACAGATCTAAGTGGATATGAAGCTCTTCCAGGGCACCCCGGAGACGGTGCAAATGATCCTCCAGCAAAAAAGGGTGCCCCTTATACAGCCTGAATGTTTCAAATGCCCCTAATCCATACAGAAATCCATGATCAAAAGGAGAGATTTTCGCATCCTCAGCTTTTACATAACCTGAATTAAGGTAAATATACATATCGTTAAACCAGTTTTTTGGACGGCTGGTAAGTTTTGATGAAATTGCCGAGTAAATGTTTCCCGAAAGAAGTCATAATCGATTCAGGATGAAATTGCACCCCTTCAATCGGAAGAGTTTTATGACGAATCGCCATAATTTCAGCTTCATCTGTCCAAGCTGTAATCTCAAAACACTCAGGCAATGTTTCTCTTTTCACAATTAAGGAATGATAGCGAGTTGCGGTAAATGGATTTTCAATATCCTGAAAAACCGTTTTTCCATCATGATGCATCTCTGATGTTTTTCCGTGCATTAGCCGTTCAGCACGGACGACATCACCGCCAAATACCTGGGCAATGGATTGATGCCCAAGGCAAACACCAAAGATAGGGATTTTCCCTGCAAAGCGTTCGATTGCCGCAAGACTGATTCCCGCTTCGTTAGGACTGCACGGCCCTGGCGAAATCATCAGGAAATCGGGAGCAAGCTCTTCAATTTCATCCAAAGTGATTTCATCGTTCCTGCGGACAAGCAGTTCCTCACCAAGTTCTCCTAAATACTGCACTAAATTAAACGTAAATGAATCATAATTATCAATCATTAAAATCATCTTTCTCTCACCTCTGCTGTCATATTCTCTTCTTCACTCAGCTCTTTTGCTCTCAGTAAGGCCTGTGCCTTTTTCAATGACTCTTTGTATTCATGCTTTGGATTTGAATCAATGACGATCCCCGCTCCTGACTGGATGTAGGCATGTCCATCCTTTGCAAGCAGTGTGCGGATGACAATGTTCAGCTCCATATCACCATTATATCCAATCCAGCCGATTGATCCCGTATATATGCCTCTACGTGATGGTTCCAGCTCTTCAATGATTTCCATCGTTCTAATTTTCGGCGCCCCTGTTATCGTGCCGCCAGGAAAAACACCTTTAAAAACGTCGATATAGTCTTTGCCCTCAGCTAATGTTCCTTGGACATTTGAAACAATATGCATGACGTGCGAATACTTTTCAATGACCATGAACTCATTTACTTCAACCGTTCCGTATTTGCACACCCGGCCTAAATCATTTCTCTCGAGATCGACGAGCATAACGTGCTCTGCCCGTTCCTTCTCATTTTCAATCAGTTCATTTGCAAGCTTTGTATCTTCTTCTTCATTTTCCCCTCTGGATCTGGTTCCTGCAATGGGGCGCGTGCTTGCCTTTTCTCCATCAATTTTCACTAAAAGCTCTGGAGATCCGCTGACAATCTGGAAATCCTTTAATTCAAGATAGGCCATATAAGGAGAAGGGTTTAATTCTCTTAGGGTTTCATATACTTTAAGCGGATGGACTCCGAGTGGCTGCGTTTGCCTTACGGATAAGTTCACTTGAAAAACATCGCCGCTCTCAATATATTCTTTGATTTTCTCTACCGCTTCCATAAATGATTCTTTAGTAAAAGCACCCTTTAAAGCATCCGTTCCAGG
Organism: Metabacillus idriensis; assembly: GCF_009674765.1. Taxonomy (GTDB): domain Bacteria; phylum Bacillota; class Bacilli; order Bacillales; family Bacillaceae; genus Bacillus_P; species Bacillus_P idriensis. Next base: position 7,186 of record NZ_WKKF01000020.1, read on the forward strand.
CTCAGCGGCCGGTTTATGAATAAACGGCTCAGCGGGCTCCTCAGTCCACCTGTGTTCCATTTCAGCAAGACGCTTCTTCGCCTCTTCTACTTCATTATCCGCAGGGTAATGGGTAATGAACCAAACTTCACGCTTTTGGTGATCATAAACAGCAAGGTCATCAAACAGCAGGAAAAACAAATCAGGTGTATCAAGATCATCTTCTGAATGCCGATCCAGCTTTTCGAAATATCTTACACAATCGTAGCTGAAAAAGCCAATGGCTCCTCCCTGAAAATCGGGAAGCTCTTCATCTTTTACAGATTTATAAGCAGAAAACCAATCTCTGAATACATCGAGCAGATTCCCTTTCCGTTCTTCTGCAGAATCTTTCACTTCTATGTTTAAAACAGAATCTTTCCCTCGTACTATCGCCGCAGGCTTAAGTCCTGCGATGCTGTACCGTCCGCCTCTGCCGCTCTCTAAAAAAGCATGATACTCCTCATGTTTTGATAGATGCTGATATTGTTTAAAGAAATCAAGATTGTATGCCGTTTTTTTTGCGAGCGGCTTTCTCTCAAGATGCATCTGGACCCTCTCCTTTAAAACTCATACTTTCATTTTACCTAAAACACAAGAAGATTACATGATGAAAATATTGAAAGGAGAGGAAACTGAACGGCAATAAAGAAAAAACAGCCCGGGGGCTGTTTTTATTTTTAATCAAATTGATAAAGAGGAGTGCTTAAGTATCTTTCACCGTTGCTTGGAATAATGGCCAGCACTTTTTTGCCTTTGCCTAATTCTTTCGCAACTTGCAATGCCGCTTTAATGGCTGCACCTGAAGAAATTCCTCCAAGCAAGCCTTCTTCTTTAGCAGCTTGGCGGGCAACCTCAAATGCTTCTTCATTTTTAACGGTAATGACTCCGTCGTAAATGTCTGTTTTCAAGATTTCAGGGACAAATCCTGCGCCGATGCCCTGAATTTTATGAGGACCTGGTTTACCGCCAGACAATACTGGTGAGTCTGAAGGCTCAACTGCATAGATCTTAATATCCGGATAAGCTTCTTTCAGCACTTCGCCTGCCCCAGTGATTGTACCTCCAGTTCCGATACCTGCAATAAATGCATCAAGCTGATCGCCCATTTGGCTCACAATTTCAGGACCTGTTGTTCTGCGGTGAACGTCTGGATTTGCTTCATTTTTAAATTGCTGAGGCATGAAGTAGCCATGTTCTTTAGAAAGCTCTTCAGCTTTTCGAATGGCTCCGCCCATTCCTTCAGGACCTGGTGTGAGCACAAGCTCAGCTCCATATGCTCTTAAAAGATTACGGCGCTCCATACTCATTGTCTCAGGCATAACCAAGATTGCCTTAATGCCTTTGGCAGCAGCAACCATCGCTAAGCCAATTCCCGTATTGCCGCTTGTCGGCTCAATAATCGTATCTCCTGATTTAAGCAGACCCTTTTCTTCAGCTGCCTCAATCATCGCCAGTGCAATCCGGTCTTTTACACTGCTGCCCGGATTCATGAACTCAAGCTTCAAATAAACATCAGCACTATTCTCTTCTACGATTCGATTTAACTTCACTATCGGTGTTTCCCCAATCAGTTCGTGTATAGAATTTGCTACACGCGTCAATCTGACCACCTCTATTTCCGAGTATTTTTATTGGCTTTAAAAAGAATGTACCAAAACCCAGTCTGAATTGTCAATCTTTTCTTACTTCTCGAATAGGACAAACTGCTTATTCTTTAGAGGCATTGTCTCCATAAAACCACGTAACCCCCGCCTCTTCCCACAACGGTTTAACAGATACCGCAGATTCCATTTGTTCTAGTGCAATCTGCCTTCTCATTTGGTTTTTCACATCTTCGTATGAATACTGGACTCCATCAAGCTTTTCTTTTAATAAAAGGACAGAATAGCCAAGATCACTTTTAATCGGCTTACTCCACTCATCAACCTTCAGCTTCTCAGCCTCTACAACATATTGCGAGGGAAGATAATCATTATTCTCTGACACAAATCCAAGATCTCCGCCCTCATTTGCAGTGAATTCATCTATTGATTTTTCAGAGGCCAGCGCTTCAAAGCTTGAGCCGCCTTTTAGTTCTTCTATCACTTTTAAAGCATCTTTCTCTGTCTTCGTTACAATATGGAATAAGTGATACGAATCCTCAATGGAATACAGGTCTTTGTTGGAGTCATAATAGGCTTTTAATTCCTTATCAGATATTTCAACATCCTTTGTTAACAATTCTTCCAGCAGAATGCTGTACCTGATTTGTTCGCGCAGTTCTTTAGTATCTGTAAGATGTTCATTGTCAAGCGAGTTGTACATGGATTTGTATATCGTAAGCTCGCGGTCAAGTTCTTCTTCCGGGATCTTGATGCTGTGCTTTTCAGCAAGCTCCTCAACTACTGTAAAATTAATCATCTCTTCAAGGGTTTCTTTTCCGAAACGCTCTTCAAGCTCAGCCATCCAGTCTTCCCTGGTAATTTCTTTTTTTCCGACCACAGCAATTGACTCAGATTCCTGGTTTTTACCAGAAACAACAGCTGCCATACTGTCATCTTTAGATAAGAAATACGCCAAGGTAAAACAATTAATGATGACAAGACCGAAAATGATTGGCCATACTGTTTTTCCACTCATTTCTCCATCTCCTGTTTCATTGTTCAGTTTGAGGCGCTTTCTTTCAGCTCTGTTAATTCTTCTTTATTAAAATGGTATCTTTCATTGCAAAAATGACATTCCGCTTCTGCTTTGCCATCTTCTTCAATCATGCTTTGAATTTCTTCTGCCCCAAGGCTGATAATGGCATTGGCAATTCTATCGCGGGAGCAAGGACAATGGAACGCAACAGAATGTTTATCAAGAAGCTTCACATTTTCTTTTCCCAATACTTCAAAAAGAATTTCTTCAGGAGTTAATCCTTTTTGAATTAATTTCGAGATTGGCTCAACACTGCCAAGACGTTTTTCGATCTCTGCAATAGTTGATTCATCTGTACCCGGCATTAATTGAATGATGAATCCTCCCGCTGCAAGGATGGTATTATCCGGATTCACTAGTACGCCAACACCCACAGAAGAAGGAACCTGCTCTGAGGATACAAGGTAATAAGTAAAATCCTCGCCTAATTCACCAGATACGATCGGAACAGAACCGGTGAAATGTTCTTTCATTCCAAGATCCTTCACAATCGAAAGCATTCCTGAAGTACCTACCGCTTTTGCAACATCAAGCTTGCCTTTTTCGTTAAGATCAAAATGAGTTTGAGGGTTTGTGACGTAGCCTCGGACTTCGCCTTTTGCATTGCTGTCTACAACAATGACACCGATAGGCCCGCCTCCCTCAACTTTAATCGTCATTTTGTTCTCGCCTTTAAGCATAGATCCAAGCATAACCCCAGCTGTCATAGACCGGCCTAAAGCTGCTGAAGCAGTCGGCCACGTCTGGTGTCTTCTTTGTGCTTCTCCTACTGTATCTGTTGTTTTAGCTGCATATGCACGCACTTGTCCGTCAAACGCAAGTGCCTTTACTAGATAATCCAATGTAATCTCACCTTCCAAATTATATGCTGTTTCTTTCATAAATTAGCTGCAGGCCCTTTAACGTCAGAAAAGGATCGACAATTTCAATCACACTTGATTCAGATGCAATCAATGATGCCAGTCCTCCTGTAGCAATAACCTTAGGCTCTGCTTTTGCCTGTTGTTTCATTCTATTAACAATACCTTCAACTTGTCCTACATAGCCAAATAAAATACCGGCCTGCATCGCACTTACTGTATTTTTTCCGATAATATCATCCGGTCTTGCAATTTCGATTCTCGGAAGTTTGGCAGCACGTGAATATAACGCTTCTGTCGAAATGTTAATTCCAGGGGCAATAGCTCCCCCCATATATTGTTTTTCCTCATTGATATAGCAATAGGTTGTGGCTGTACCAAAATCAACAATAATCAATGGTCCTCCGTATAAGTGAATGCCCGCTACTGCATTTACAATACGGTCAGCCCCAACCTCGCGCGGATTTTCATATTTTATGTTCAGACCCGTTTTAATTCCCGGTCCTACAACTAAAGGCTTTTGCTTAAAGTACTTTGAGCACATTCTCTCAAGAGAGAACATTATTGGAGGAACAACGGACGAAATAATAATGCCTTTTATGTCGGAAAGATGTATGCCTTCATGCTCAAATAATGATTTGATCAGCATGCCAAATTCATCTTCCGTTTTGTTTCTTGTCGTTTCAATACGCCAGTGATGTTTTAATTCATCACTTTCAAAAACGCCTAAAACCGTATTTGTATTCCCTACATCCAATACTAAAAACATATGTATCACCACTTTGTCTAGTTTCTTTTACCAACCCAATGTTCATTCTTTTCAATCATATCATATGAGTTAAGGATTCGAATCGGTTAAAAATAAGAACTGAATCCATTTTTATTCTACGAAATACACAACATCTCCATTTTATTCTTTTTAGAAGATGAAATGCAAAAAGAAAGAACCGCAAGCTCATAATGAACATGCGGTTCTGTATCAGATCACTTAATCTTCTTTGCGATCTTCATGTATTTCAGACGTTTGTTCTTCATCCTTTTTCGGGAGGATGTTTACTTTCACATCTTCTTGTTTTTTATCAAGACCTGCAGCCGGACGTTCCGGCAATGTGCCATGATCCACAAGATGTTTAATTTGTTCTGCATCAAGTGTTTCAATTTCAAGCAGTGTTTGAGCAATCAGCTCTAATTTATCACGATTCTCAGTAAGAATCTTCTTAGCACGCTCATAGCTTTCTTTAATGAAGCGCTGCACTTCCATATCAATTTCATGTGCAATGGCATCACTGTAGTTCTGCTCACTGTTAAAGTCGCGACCTAAGAACACTTGTCCTTGAGATTGGCCAAATTGCAATGGTCCAAGCTTATCACTCATACCAAACTCCGTAACCATGCGGCGGGCAATGCCTGTCGCACGCTGGAAGTCATTGGATGCTCCTGTGCTGACTTCGCCGAATACGATGTCCTCAGCTACACGGCCTCCAAGCAGTCCGGTAATTTTATCAAGAAGCTCAGGCTTCGTCATAAAGTAACGATCCTCTTTCGGAAGCATAACTGCGTACCCGCCGGCTTGACCGCGCGGAACGATTGTTACTTTGTGCACCATATCAGCCTCATCAAGTATCACTCCAATAATTGTATGCCCTGCTTCATGGTAGGCAACAATTTTGCGTTCTTTTTGAGAAATAACACGGCTCTTCTTCGCAGGACCAGCAATTACACGGTCTGTTGCTTCATCGATATCAGTCATATCGACCTTTTTCTTATCACGGCGGGCAGCAACAAGTGCAGCCTCATTCAGCAAGTTTTCAAGATCTGCTCCTGAAAATCCAGGTGTACGAGCAGCGATTGATTTTAAGTTAACAGAATCATCTAAAGGCTTATTGCGGGCATGTACTTCGAGCACTGCCTCACGGCCTTTAAGATCAGGACGGTCAACCGTAATCTGACGGTCAAAACGGCCTGGACGCAATAATGCAGGGTCAAGAATGTCAGGGCGGTTTGTAGCAGCAATCATGATGATTCCTTCATTTCCGCCGAATCCGTCCATCTCAACCAGCAATTGGTTAAGTGTCTGCTCACGCTCATCGTGGCCTCCGCCGAGACCCGCGCCGCGCTGACGGCCGACTGCATCAATTTCATCAATAAAGATAATACACGGTGCATTCTTTTTCGCATTCTCAAACAAATCACGAACACGTGAAGCCCCTACACCGACAAACATTTCAACGAAATCAGATCCGCTTATAGAGAAGAATGGCACGCCAGCTTCTCCGGCAGCAGCACGAGCAAGAAGCGTTTTACCTGTTCCAGGAGGTCCTACAAGAAGAACACCTTTAGGAATACGTGCACCAAGCTCTGCGAATTTACGCGGATCCTTCAGGAATTCCACGACTTCTACAAGCTCCTGCTTCTCTTCATCTGCACCTGCAACGTCTTTAAATCTGACCTTTTTCTTTTCTTCGGTGTAAAGCTTGGCTTTGCTTTTTCCAAAGTTCATGACACGGCTGCCGCCGCCCTGAGCCTGGTTGAGCAAGAAGAAGAAAAGAATGAAGATAATGACAAAAGGAATGATGGATGTAAAGAATGTTACCCATCCGCTGGTTTCTTCTGCAGGAACGAACTTAACATTCGTTTTCCCCTGAGCAGCAGCATCCACACGGTCTAATGCTTTGTCGCTTAATACATGAGTTACAAATAACTCATCTTCTTTATAATCAGTTAACTTACCTTTTACTTCATATACCCCGCGCAGCGGCTGAATCGTTATTTCTTCAACATCCCCAGCCTCAAGTTCGGAAATGAATTTGCTGTAAGTTAATGGTTCAGTTTTTGTATTGTTTCCTTGGAAAAAACTGACGACTCCAATTACCACTAAAAAGATTAATAAATAAAATATGGTATTACGGAAGATCCGATTCATTCCTTACCTCCTCCCACAGTAAACACAACTATTTTAAATAGTATCATAGAAAATCATGGCAATACAACTAATTAGCCATTTGTGTACTTGACAAAATCCAGTGTCATTTATTTTGATAAATTTCAGGCTTCAGTACGCCGATGTACGGAAGATTGCGGTAGCGTTCAATGTAATCCAAGCCATAGCCGACTACAAATGCATCCGGCACTTCAAAGCCTACATAATCCGCCTGGATATCAGCTTTGCGTCCAGTCGGTTTATCAAGCAGCGTCACAATGCTGATTGTTTTTGCTTTGCGGTAACGGAAAAGCTCAACTAAGTAGCTTAAAGTCAGTCCGCTGTCGATGATATCTTCGATGATCAAAATGTCTCTGCCTTCAACTGAAGTATCCAAATCCTTAAGGATTTTAACTTCTCCGGAAGAGACTGTAGATGTACCATAACTCGAAACATCCATGAAGTCCATTTCCAAGTATGTATCAATGTTCTTCAGCAAGTCAGCCATAAAAGGCATAGCACCTTTTAAAACACCGATTGCAAGCGGAAAACGGTCTTTGTATTCTTCCGTCAGCACTTTGCCCAATTCTTTTACTTTGACACTGATCTCTTCTTCTGTGATTAATACTTTTTCGATATCCTGCTTCATTACAAGTTGCCCCCTACAAAATCATTGCTCTTTATATTCCAGTACAACACAATCACCCTCGGTTAACCCGTATTCTTCAAAGGAAGATTTCTTTAGGCCGGGAAGCCAGAGGATATTACCGCTGCCATCTTCTAAAACAGGCCAGCTGTTTCTCTTATTGATCGGTACTTTAGCATCAATAAATATATCTTTTACTTTTTTCGTACCGTTCATGCCTTTCAGTTTGATTTTATCACCCTGCCTTCTTGTGCGGATAAGCAAGGGCTTGTTCAAAGAAGAATATGGCATGACGAACACATGGTTCCCTGACAGATCATCAGGACTCCTGTCCGAAATTTCACAAGTTATGATATACCCGTTTGGGAGGGCTGTGCGTGAAGGTATCTGCACCTGCATCTCATATGACTGGTCTGTGTTTTGTTCAAAAGTAAACAAACACGTTTTATAGGATTTGATTACTTTTAGACCGTCTGGGTAATCAAGTGAACCGGAAGGATGTTTTTGCGAGAGTAAGGACTGAAGACTCTCTATATGTATAGAAGAAAGGGAAGATGGAATATCTTCGTAAAGATAGTTTAATATTAGTTGAATACCTCTTCTTTGTAAAGGCATAGGCAGGGTTTTAAACATTTCAATATTCAGTTCGATTTCGTTCTTTTCTTTCCTTTTCAATACTGTATTCAATTTTTCTATCGTTAATTCCTGTAAGAACTGCTCATCTTCTCTAAATGTTCTGCTGAAAAACTGAAATCTCTCATGAACCTTAGGGTTTTCTTCCTTAAGAAACGGCAAAACATGTTTGCGGAAGCGATTTCTTGTATAGTCCTGCTTCTCGTTGCTTGGATCAAAACGCGGAGACAGCCCGTGTTCATGACAGTACGCAAGAATTTGATCTTTTGTAAAGGATAAGAACGGACGAATGATTTTCCCCGTGTTAAACTCACGCATTTCAGGAATTCCTGCAATTGAAGCACCAAGGCCTCCTCTTGTCATTCTCATCAAAATGGTTTCAACCTGATCATCGCCATGATGCCCTAATGCCAGAAACGCTCCATTATGTTTCTCCATTACCTTGCTGTAGAAAGAGTAGCGGCACTCTCTGGCTGCATTCTGAGCACTCATTTCCGGGTGCTTGCGGGCGAAATCAAGAACGTTCAGCTGAACAGCTTCACATAGAATTCCATTTGAACGGCAATAGCGCTTAACAAATTCCATTTCTTCTTCTGATTCTGAACCTCTAAACATATGATCCACATGAGCAGCAATGATTGAAAGACGCAAAGATTGCTGAAACCTCATAAATAGATGAAGAAGGGCGAGCGAATCAGGACCGCCTGAAACCCCAATTACAACGGTGGCATCTTTTATATCGTTTACATTAAGAAAAGTCCGGAAACGTTCTAGCATGGCATTCCTCTTTTATAGCTGAATTTAATAAGTTCTTCCTAAAACCCATCCTGTCTGAGAACGGTACATTCTAACATTCATACTATCACGCATACTTTGGCGTCTGCAAAAAAGAAGTCCCCCGTTCACACATTTATCAAATTTACATGAGATAGTGATATACGTAGAACGAATAGATAATACATAAGGCGGCAATAATCAGCATCGTTTCTGCCCATCCGCTTACTCTGCTCTTCTTTTTAACCTGCACACGCGTAGTTTTCTGTTGCTGATTCTGAGCGGGCTGTTTGACTGAAGCAGGAGGCTTTCTGCTCGGTTTTGGATAAAGAGACTGCAGAAAATCCTGTTTCATTTCAGAAGCATATTTGTATTTTCCCAAGATGGCATTTTTTAAAACGGCAGAATGCTGGCGCAGATATGGATTTGACTGAATAACAGCATCCAGCTGACTATATCCGTCTCCCTGCTTTTTAAACCGTTTAGGGTATACAGAATTAATTACGATCATAGCAGCTGCAAACAGATCATACTCAGGATCCGCCTTACGGGTCCCAAGTCCCCAGTACCCTCTGTCAAAAAAATCGGTGAACTCTTTTATCGATCTTCCCTGAAGCGTTGTTCCTCCAACATCTATAAACCTTAGCCGAACAGGCCTGTCAGCAACAATCAGATTCTCCGGCTTCAAGTCGCCGAAAACCCATCCTGCCTGATGAAGCTCCTGCAGATTGGAGAGGAGCTGAATCGTTAAAACACCAATCCACTCATGTCCATTGTTCCCGATAAAATCAAGATATTGCTTTCCTTTAATATACTCCATAACATAAAAAGGAACTTGTGTTCGAGTCCGGGGATTCATCCAATCATCTACATCAATTAAAGCAGGCCCAAGGGAATTCCCCTGGACCTTTGAAAAGTGTTTAAGGACATTCACTTCAGAAGTAATGGACATGCTGTTCTCACTGACTTTGAGAGCTGAAAGTCCATTTTTTCCCTCTGCTAAATAGACAATCCCTGTAGCACCCTGACCAAGAGCTTTCACAATCCGGTATTGCTGATGATGCCATTTTCCCTTGATAATGGTGCCTGGTGCCGCTTTACATGTTTGATTCATTGAAGTATTGTTCATCATCTGAGAGCAAACTCCTTAAAGAACGCTTTTTCTTAAATGAGTGGATGCCGTCACGAATAGCCGGGCCGGTCGGTGTAATGCCGCCTGTTGTAAGTTTAGGAAAAATAGCGGATAGAGATTCAAGTTTCGGTGTCCATTCTAAAATGGTTTCAACCTCTTCCTTTTTCCCAGGAAATACTGACACGGAAAATTGATTTTCCCCTATTCTCGAATTTAGACTGATGGATAAATCCAAAAGTGATTCTTTTACAGTTGGCAGCTTTGGCTTCATGCTTCCGCTCATATCTACTAAAATTAAAATCTCCATGCCGATCGTTTCGCCAAGCTCATCGACTACTTCCATCACCTCTCCCCGTTTTTCAGGAGAAAGCTCCTCCATCGTCACTTTCTTCCCGAGGATTTGCTGAAGTTCAGAATTGACCACCCCTTGCAGAGTTTGAGTCATCGCTTGCCTTGTCACCATTTGCACCGTTTGAGAAAGCTGATGGGCATAGACAATCTGGCTTACGCCTCCGCCAGACATAGCAATTCCTTCAATCTCATCGATTGCTTCCTGATCAATTACATTTTCTTCTACAATTCCGATCACGTTCACTGAAATTCCTTGTTCTTTCGCAAGAGCTGCCATCGCTATTGGATCTTCGCCATGATTTGAGCAGCCGTCTGTTATAAGCAGAATTTGTTTTAACTTCCCTTTATTCATTTTAATTTAGCCCCTCCTAATATCCTCATCCTCTTATCACCAAGGAAATAATGTACTACCATCCTCGCCAGGAAATAAGAGTTTTATACTTTAGAAGGGACTTGTTTAAAGGGTGCTTCTTCTACATCACATTCTGTTTTTTATAGTGCTTGGACGTCGGTATAGAAGCCCATTTAGGAGTATTATGATCGATCTTGGCTACAACCACTGTCATATCATCCTCAATCTTGCCTGCTCTTGTCCGGATAACCTCCTCCATAATTAAATCTGCAACCTCCTGCGGGTCCATCGTCTCTAACTCTTTAATCTTTCTCTTCATCCATAAATCATGATTCTCCACATGCTTTGGCCCTTCAAAGATGCCGTCGCTCATCATAATCAGAAGGTCTCCAGCCTTCAGCTGCTCCCCAACCACATCGACATCAAATTCATCGATTATTCCCATCGGCAGATTGCTCGCTTGAATTTTCATAATTGTATCGCCGCGTTTAATGAAGCTTGGAGTCGATCCAATCTTTAAAAACTTGCAGGTTGCATCCTGCAGATCCACAATAGCCAGATCAAGCGTTGAAAAGATTTCATCTGTGGTTCTCAAAGATAAAATGGAATTTATTGTCTTGATTGCCACTTTTTCCTCAATTCCGGACTGCAAAATCTTTTGGAGCAGCTTGATCGTCTCATTACTCTCGAAGTGGGCCCTCACCCCATTCCCCATTCCGTCGCTGATCGCAATTGCATACTTTCCAAAGCCAAGTTCAATCGTTGAATAACTGTCTCCTGAAACAAGACCTCCTCCTTTTGCGGCATGAGCTACACCGGAATCAACTCTATATGTTCTCGAAGAACCAAAGGACACGTGACAGTATCCGTTCGGATAGCTCGAGCATTCTTCATGTTTGACGATCACTGACTCTTCCAGAATATCAGAGAGCATTGGTGCGATAATCTTCTCGCACTCACCGTGTCCATTGCAAAATGGAATGCTCATCTCGATATCAACGTTCCCCTGTTCCAGGCTGTAAATATCCACATGGCCGATTTCAATCCCAAAGCTTTGGAGCGCCTCAAGGATTTGTTCCTCCTGAACAAAATGGTTTTCCCTCTCCCGTTTTATTTCCTTAGCAAAATCCTCCATGACCTGCGAAACGCCCATCAGCTGTTCCGCTACAAGCCTTCTGCTCTCCTGCACCTGCTCTTTTAACTTTTCATTCGCGTCATAATAGTTGATTTCCTGATCAATAGCCTCCTCTACTTTCTTTGGTTTTGAACAATATCTCTCAAATTCCTTTTTTAATTTCCGATTGCTATGATACGTATTCTGTTTGCTTTCATGCATAATTGTCTTCATAAAATCATAGGTTGTATCAAAGTTCTGCACCCAGCACCTTTCTTTTTTGAAACAGGTCTGGCAGGTTTTTTCTGTTATCGTGCTTAAAAACAAGTCGGTCCCCCTTTGATCTTCTGACTCTTCACTTTTCTCATAGAATGTGACAAAGCTCTCTGAAAGGGCATGGAATACTTGAGAGAATTGATCTACCCGATGCGCTGTTACATCCCTGATTTTTCTTACATACTGCTGCTGTTCCTGTGTATGTTCGTTTGTTCCTGGAATATGCTTGGCTAATTTATTTGTAATTGCCTTTGGTGTTAATAGAAATAACCCAATGGCAATGAGTGATTCTGATAAGTTTATCATCAGGTCGTTTGACCCTTCACCGTAAAGTGAAATCAGCAGAGAGCCGATTAACAGACCAATGGCCGCCCCAAACTTCTGCCCTTCTTTTAAGAGCCCTCCAAGCAGGCCTGAGAAGGCAAGGAGACTCATTTGATAGAGATTGCCGACATTGGCAAGACTCAGGATTAAACCGGTTACAACACCAACTGTACACCCAATGCTGGATCCTCCAATAAAAGCAAACAGAAGGACAATATATCTCGATAGAATATGTTCTGCCTGCAGCTCCTGGTAAGTAACTCCGACAAAACCGGTCAGCACGGAAGCAAGCAGAATCATAATGCAGATGATTTCTTCTATTTTAAGAGACTGCTTGTACTTTCTGGCAGATATAAGAGGCAGGCTCTGCATAAAGATAAGTGTCAGGATAAACGCAAGTCCTGACTCAACCCCTGCCATCATATAATCGTACAGCGTGAGCGAGCCCTGCAAATAGAAGTAACCGATTCTAGTCAACATCATCGAGATGAAAACAACAAACGGCAATGCTTTCATTTTATCTTTATAGAATAGAGAGATTACTTTTTTCATGATCAGAAAGATAAGAATAGAGGCTGTAACAAATAGGGAGGTCTGCCACGATATGGTGACAGCTCCTGAGATCAGAGCAAGCGAGGAGAATAGCGCTTTATCTTTTTTCATTAAAAGAACAGCGCCAAAGAACGGCAGTGCAAATGGAAGTACTTCCGTTAGAATAAGCGCCCTTCCCAGCAGAAAGCCGATCAGCACATAAAGAAGACCTTTATGCAAAAAGAGCAGCTGCAATCTTGTTCCCAAACGATGAACAGAACGATTAAACCATTGATGCGTCCTCTCAAGATTCACTTCCGTCATGGGCTCGATAACCCTTCTTTCTACCTTTTCCATATTTTCATTCCCCCACTTTTTAATGTTGTGGTTATTATATCGAAGGCAAAAAAAAGATTTTGTCAAAAGAAGGAAGCTCATCCCAAGAAACGTTCGACTGTTTTTTTGAATAGCGACAAAATGCCCGAAAAAGCTTTTTATTTTTATAAAAGCAAAACAAAAAAACCCTGATTTTCCATTAAGGAAAATCAGGGTTTTCAAAGTGATGACCCGTACGGGATTCGAACCCGTGTTACCGCCGTGAAAGGGCGGTGTCTTAACCGCTTGACCAACGGGCCGGAAAAAATGGTAGCGGCGGAGGGAGTCGAACCCACGACCTCACGGGTATGAACCGTACGCTCTAGCCAGCTGAGCTACACCGCCATTTTAACTGCCAAATGTTATAAGGCACAAGATATATAATACAAAGGATTTCGACTTTCGTCAACAAAAAATAGAAAGTTGAAATATTCAGTAAACATTGTCGGAATAAAAAGGGTCTATTTTTGAAAATCATTCACTTATTTTGATTGATCGGATAAAGAAATGCAGCTTTGTCTCAAGAACAGTCCCGGTCACTCAGTTCAGCTAGCATCCTGGCATTCTAATCATTAAATAAAAAGAGCCATAAAAAAAGAAAGCACATTCCCATGTACTTTCTCTGCCGTTTCAGCATTTATATCAGATAGCAGCAAGTTAACCTCTTCTTGCTCCGCGACCGCCGCGCTTTGATTCTGTATTGCGTTTAAGTGATGATAAGCGATCCTCACTGTCTTTTAAGAACCTGCTCATCTTTTGCTCGAAATTCTCCTTAGGGCGGAATTCATTTGTGTTCGTTCTGCCTCTTGGACGATCTGAGCGGTTTGGACGGTCTGAGCGATTCGGGCGTTCTGAACGTTCTGGGCGCTCAGGACGATCAATTGCCTTTTTAATTGACAAGCCAATTTTTCCGTCTTTCTCTACATTGATGACTTTAACGGTTACCTCGTCACCGACTTTTAAGTGATCGTTAATATCTTTCACATAATTATCAGCAACTTCACTGATGTGGACGAGTCCTGTAGTGCCACCCGAAAGCTCTACGAACGCTCCGAAATTTGTAATGCCCGTTACCTTACCTTGTAACTTGCTGCCAACTTCTATCGACATAAAAAAAATGCTCCTCCTTAATAAACATAAAAAACTCATTTATTTAATTATACATAATCCAAAAATCAAGTGTCAACAACACTACTCTTTATCTTTTTTTGGCAACGTGAAGATAATCTCGTTGTCTTCCGATAAAAAATAGTCCCGACGAGCAATTTTAGCAATATACTCATCATCATTCAACTTTACGATCTCTTCCTCTAATACCTTTTCATCTTTTTGAAGCTCCGTTAATTGAGTTTTAAGTTCTTTCTTTTGATGAACCTTCTCATTAATGGCACTTGATTGAGATATGAGAGTCGTTAATACGATAACAGAAGTTACCGCCGCAATCAATCCAAATAATGTAAGCCGCCTGATCAATCCTCGTTTTCGCCTTTTTAAAATCTGATCTTTCCGCTCCTGCTGCTGCATATATTGTGATTGAAGCTGCGTAATTTTCCGATCTTTAGCGAGACTCATTCATTAGCCTCCTTTATTTCTTCTTTTTCCACGAAATCCATAAGTTACCACTCTTATTCTTGATTTTCTCATAAAATCCTGCTGTTTTCTTGAAAAACCTGTAAAAAAAGTTTCTGATGGACAAAGGTATCAGTCTCCACAATCCTTTCAAGATCCAAAAAACGGGAGATAACAGCACCTTTGCAATAAGAAAAACCACTCTTGCCATCCATTTTAACAAGTTCCATAAAAAAATGACAAGTCCGCTTATAATCGCTGTCAATAAATTTAAAATGCCAATAATGGGCTTCACCAATAAGAAGTTCCCCATCTTCAGCACCGTTTTATAAATACCGACTGCACACTTAATGATGAATTCGAGAAGCGCTAAGTAAATACCCTTGATCAAGCTCTGATAAGCTGCATATCCGCACAGCAGGGCAAGCAGAATGTAGATGCGGAATTCTCCTTCATTCACGTTCAGGAGAACATAAAATAAAAGGAGGCCCTGAACGAGCCAAAATAAGATGTCATTTATGAAAACGACCCATTTGGCTCTTCTCGGCCGCATTAGAAAGCGGCCGTAAGTATCAAGAGAAGCGCCAATAAAACAGCCTGAACAAACCATGGAAAGCATCGTCAGGAATTGAGTGGAGAGCGTCATTTAAACAACTTGCTAAAGAGTCCTTTAGCTTTCTCCGTCTGATGCTCATCGAGATAGACGAGATCAAAAATTCTCCCTTTTATCGAGACGATCCCTTTATCAACGTCCAAATTTTTCATTTGGAGATTCTCACCGCGGATGGCAAGAGCACCCATCACCGTTTCAAGCAGAAACTCTTCATTATCAAAGCTTTCCACATGTGTTACTCCTGTAATATCAAGCAGTTTACGGCCTCTCATAATAACATCATGCTCTTGGATCGTTCCCTTAGGCTGTGATTGATTATCATAATATTGATTCATTGCCAACCCCCGCATTCTTCTAAGAAATATTCTTACCTATTTCTATGAGCCGAGAATGCGAAATAGAACAAGCCCTCGTATGATATCAAATTCTATTCTTCGCTGATCTTTTCTTCTTTTACAAGAGAATACATGCCTGCAGCATCCTCTTTTTTGGATGAATCCTGCAGGTTTTCAATTTTTACCGTAATGCGCTTTTGCCCGAATCGAATCGCAAGCTCATCACCCAATTTGACAATAGAACTTGCTTTTGCAACTGTACCGTTTACCGTAATTCTTCCTTGATCAGACACTTCCTTTGCAAGTGTACGTCTTTTGATCAGTCTTGAAACCTTTAAAAATTTATCTAGTCTCATCTTTTCAGCACCCCTTCATAGCCCTTTGCTTTTTGCTTCATTCCAGTAAGAATCCATTTCTTCAATAGACATCTCTTCCAGGTTTTGATTAAGCTCATTTGCTTTTTTCTCTATATATTCAAATCGTCTTTTAAATTTATGATTGGTTGCCGATAAGGCTTCCTCAGGTTCTACATCGTAAAATCTGCCAATGTTGACCAGTGCAAAGAGGATGTCACCAAACTCTGCAAGAATTTTCGATTGATCAGCGTGTTTTTCCGCTGTTTCAGCCTTGAACTCCTGCATCTCTTCCTGAACCTTTTCCCATGCTGACTCAGCATGATCCCAGTCAAAGCCGACTTTAGCTGCCTTCTTTTGAATATGGTAGGCTTTAGACAACGCAGGGAGTGAGCCGGCAATCGATTTCAAAAGGGACTCTTTTTCATCTGATCCCTTTTCTGCACGCTTTATCTCCTGCCAGTTTGACAGTACTTCGTCCGAACCGCTTACAACAGCCGTTGAAAAAACATGCGGATGTCTGCGGATCATTTTTTCTGTTAATGTTCTGATGACATCATCAATTGAAAACATGCCATCGTCTGAGCCAATTTGAGAATGGAGCATGACCTGAAGGAGAACATCTCCAAGCTCTTCAACCACATGTTCATCATCTCCTTCGTCAATGGCTTCAATTAACTCATAGCATTCTTCAATCAAATACTTTTTCAGAGATTGATGGGTCTGCTTCAAATCCCATGGGCACCCGTTTGGTCCTCGAAGCTCCGCAATCACCGAGCGAAGTGATGAAAATTGGTGATTCAGAATGCTCTCATCCTCTGCGGGAGGCACATACACACTTGTTAAGTTGTTAACCGACGTAACCCGGTCAAGCTCAAAGAGAGGCACCTTTACGATCTTTTGCTGACTGCTTCCGGCCGCTGTAACAATCTGAACCTCATAGTCATCAGGCAAATCTTCCATCAGCGTCAGTTTCACTTCGGAAGCAACCATTTGATCATATACCTGGCAAATAATCAGGTGCTGCCTGTAATTTAACTGCTCTCTCTTCATCGTCAGACCGTCTGCCATTTGGAATCCGTCAATCGGGTCGATTTGAAGCGCAGTAAATGTAGCATCTAAAAAGCTTTGGCCTCCTGCTATATGGATCTCATAGCCTCTCTGTCCTCCATTTTGAAGCAGCAATTGAACCGTCTGCTCTGCAACAAGGGGATGTCCAGGAACAGCGTAGATAACCTCTTTATCTTCTGCTTCCTTGTATAGCTCCAGTTCAATTTTAGCGTAAACATCGCCGAATTGATCATTCTCTTCGTAGAGGTGATCAAATGTTCTGTAATCCGGCAGTTCTGCCCGCAGTTCATCAACAACCGGATGTTCTTTTGTTCTTAAAAACAAGTGGGAGGCTGATGTAAGTGTTCGATAAACTCCAAGCGGCAAATGACTGGCATCCGAGCCCCCAAGACCTACTACTGTAATCTTTTTCACCATCATTCCATACCCCGTTTCATTTATTTTAAAAACTTCTCAAGCTTCTTTCCGCCCGGAAATGCAGCGAGTTCGTTTTTCGTAAAAATAGAAAGTTTTAAAATGGCCAATAGATAGATAACCGCTCCTGCTAAAGCACCTGATAATGATCCGATAGTAGCCGCCAATCGGTTATGATCAGCCCAATATTGATCAAAGACTGACATATATAGAGAAAGTAACGCAAGCATCAGACCTGCAGCGGCTGCTGTCTTCTGCATATCCTTCCAGCTGATGAGCATGTACCCTTTCGTTTTTAAATACCAGGCATTCAAAAGACCGATCACTGCATATGCTGCCACGGTTGCAATAGCTGCTCCCTCCGTATTCATCGACGGAACCAAAAGAATGTTTAAACCGAGTTTAACCGCGCATCCAATTACAACTGCTGCTGCCGGGAAAAAGGTAAAGCTTAGACCCTGTAAGATAGCAGACAGGGTCAGGGCATAGGATGTAAACAAAACGGATATGCCTAAAATCCCAAGCACACTGGTTCCTGATGCATCCCGGAACAGCATGATGTTTGTCGGCTCCATAATCACGATCAGTCCTGCTGCCGCCCCTGTTCCAATCACCGTGCAGATTTTCATGGAACTCGTTATTTTATCTGAAATCACTCCATCTTCATGATTCTTTTTCGCATATGATATAAGCGGAACTAATGATAAGGAAAAGGATGTTGCAACCACTGTTCCTATCTGAATCAGAGGCTGTCCCCTGTCATATATTCCTTTTAGAGCTTTGGCTGCTGACATTTCGATTCCGTTAGAGCGGAGCGCCGAATAGAGCTGCATGGCATCAATCATTTGGATGAAAATCAGCATTAAGCTTGTTATGCAAATGGTCATTGTATTGATTAATAAATACTTAATAATTGTTTTTGCGTGAATTGATGATTTCTCTATTTGAAAAAAAAGAGCTCTTCTTTTATCCTTGGCCAAAAACACGGATAATACTGCTGCTGCAGCTATTCCACCAGTCAAAGAGCCGAACAACGCTCCTTCTCCCGCCTCATACAGAGAGTAGCCATTTTGAATCAGAATATATGAAAAGAGAAGAATCGTCACAACTCTGATTCCTTGTTCTGTTACTTGGGAGAGAGCGGTAGGCAGCATAGTATCCAACCCTTGAAAATAACCCCTTGCAATAGATATAAAGGGAAGCAAAAGAAAAGTGAATGAAATAATCTTAAGCAGCGGGGCAAGCTCAGCATCGCCCATGATTTCTGAAATGTACACAGCGCCTAAATAGAGGCATAAAAAGAACAAAGCACAAACGGAAATTAAGAACAAAAAGGAAATCCTCAGGATAGAAAAAAGAGAGGAATTGTTTTCTTTATCTCCAAATTCAATGATTAATTTTGAAATAATGACCGGAAATCCGGTTGTAGCAAGCATAATAGCAATCCCGTAAAAAGGATAAACCTGCTGATATATGTAAAATCCGATGTCTCCGACAATATTTTGATAAGGCACCCTGTAAGCAGCGCTCATGATCTTTATTATAAGTCCCGAAAGTGTCAATACAAAGGCACCTTGCAGGAAGAGATTTGCTGATGTATCAGAACGGACGTCCATCGCCCAATTCCCCTTCCAATTTTAAGCTGAACGTGCCTATTATATCACAATATGTAACCCACTAGAAAAGCGGAAGCGCCCGTTTAGCTCCGACAGACAGATAAGGATCCGACAGAAAAGGCGCTTTTTGCCAATACTTTCGGATCCGTTCTGGCCGAGGAGTTGGGCGATGGAGCTAGACATCATTGTTCAAGACAATATAAATACTGTCACACAAGAAAAGGCAGCAAAAAATCGCTGCCTGATAATACGATATGAATAATGACTACTGTTCCATTTGACGAGCCAAAAATCCAGCTGCTGTTTCTACTGCCTTATGCTCGACTTCACCGACAGCCTGATCCTTTGAAAAGATCACAACAGCACCGATAGGGTCTCCATTAGCAACAATCGGTCCAACTGTGAAGGATTTAAGCTCTTCGCTTGTTCCATCTATCAATTGGATATTCCCGCCTTCTGTGTTCAGCACAGAGCTGCGTTCTTCCATTGCTTTTTCAACCTGTTCGCTAATATTTTTATTCATGTATTCCTTTTTGGAGCCGCCTGAAACTGCTATGTATGTGTCACGGTCACATATCAGCACGGGATGTCCAAGGCTGTCATATAGAGCATCGGCATATTCTTTTGCAAAATCGCCAAGCTCACTGATTGGTGAATACTTTTTCAATATGACTTCTCCGTCCCGGTCGACGAAGATTTCAAGCGGATCTCCTTCTCGGATGCGCAGGGTCCTGCGTATTTCCTTCGGTATCACCACACGGCCTAAATCATCAATACGACGTACTATACCAGTTGCTTTCATCTAATGCTGCCTCACTTTCACTTGATGATTGTGTACTCGATGATTGTTGGCGCAAGCTAAAAGTGAGCTTCTTAATGCCACAACCATCATTGCTTAGAAATAGTATTCTTCACTAAAACACGCAATATACACAATCACAGCGGAATTTTCTTGAATAGGCAGTATTTTCTTTTTCAGCTTAGACAAAAAAATCAGGTATTAAACTCAGTTTGCTGAAATCTCTTCTTTTTTTACCGCTCCTAATCCATTTAAGAGCTCTGAAGCAATCTTCAGCCATTTATCCGTATTAACGCCTTTTATTTGAATGGTGATTTTCAGTCTTTTTCCATCCATTCCGAGACCGACAGCTCTGCCGTACTTATTGCTCAGTTCAAACAGCTTCTGACCGTCAACCAGTCTGCTCGCATCTTCACTGACGTAAAGAGCCACCGTATCTTTATCCTGTTTGATCATATCAACCTTCTCTTGGACAGCAAAAACTTTAAGCTTTGCAATCTGCAGAAGATATCCTACCTCTGCAGGATAATCCCCGAATCTGTCGACGATTTCTTCCTGCAGCTCTTCTAAATCAGCTAAGGAAGCAACAGCTCTGAATCGTTTATAAATATCGATTTTCTGTCTGCCGTCTGAAATGAACTCTTCAGGCAGGTATGCATCCACTTCAAGATCAATTTCCACTTGGAATGGTTTTTCTTTCGGCCCGTCTTCTCTCCGTTCCTCGATTGCTTCCTTCAGCATTTGAGAGTAAAGATCGAAACCAACAGAATCGATGAATCCATGCTGCTGTGCACCAAGCAGATTTCCTGCTCCGCGGATAGAAAGATCGCGCATCGCAATTTTAAAGCCAGAACCAAGCTCAGTAAATTCTTTTATTGCCTGCAGACGTTTTTCTGCCACTTCGGTCAATACTTTGTCTTTTCGGTACGTAAAGTAAGCATACGCAATTCGGCTGGAACGCCCGACACGGCCTCTTAGCTGATAAAGCTGAGAGAGACCCATCTTATCTGCATCATGAACGATAAGGGTATTCACATTTGGAATATCGACACCTGTTTCAATGATGGTCGTACTGACAAGCACATCAAATTGCCCATCAAGGAAATTAAGCATCGTTGATTCAAGTTCATTCTCGGACATTTTGCCATGGGCGTATGTCACACGTGCATCAGGTACAAGCATTGAAATTTCATCCGCTTTGCGGTCAATATCGTCAACGCGGTTGTATAAAAAGTAGACTTGGCCTCCCCTTGCAAGTTCTCTTTCAATGGCTTCACGGACGAAGCCCCCATTATATTCAACGACATATGTCTGAACCGGGAACCGGTTCTCAGGCGGCGTTTCGATAACAGACAAATCGCGGACTCCAAGCATCGACATATGCAGCGTACGCGGAATAGGGGTAGCTGTTAAAGTCAGGACATCAATATTTGCCTTCATTTGTTTAATTTTCTCTTTATGCGTAACACCAAAGCGCTGCTCTTCATCGATAATCAAGAGTCCAAGCTCTTTGTACGTAACATCTTTGGATAAGAGACGGTGTGTACCAATAACCATATCAACTGTGCCATTTTTCAGGCCTTTTACCGTTTCGTTCATTTCTTTTCTTGATCTAAAACGACTTAACAAGCCTATATTAATCGGATAATCTTGAAACCTCTCTCTGACTGTT
Organism: Metabacillus idriensis; assembly: GCF_009674765.1. Lineage (GTDB taxonomy): Bacteria > Bacillota > Bacilli > Bacillales > Bacillaceae > Bacillus_P > Bacillus_P idriensis. The sequence continues at coordinate 28,616 of NZ_WKKF01000020.1, forward strand.
TCAAAATGCTGCTGTGCAAGGATGGTCGTCGGCACCAGGAGTGCAACCTGTTTTCCATCGGCAACTGCTTTAAATGCAGCACGGATTGCAACCTCCGTTTTACCATAGCCAACATCACCGCAAAGAAGCCGGTCCATTGGGCGTTCCCGTTCCATATCAAGCTTGATTTCATGAATGGAGCGCAGCTGATCCTCTGTTTCCTGATAAGGAAAGACGGATTCAAACTCACGCTGCATTTCGCCATCAGGCGAAAACCCGTAGCCTACACTTGCTTCCCGCTCAGCATACAGCTTGATTAAATCATCCGCTATATCCTGAACAGATGATTCAACCTTCTTCTTAACCCTCTTCCAGTCACTGCCGCCAAGCTTGTAGATCTTCGGTTCTTTCCCTTCTGAACCGACATACTTCTGGATGAGGTCAATTTGTTCAACCGGAACATACAGCTTGTCGCTGCCATGATAGCGGATATGCAGATAATCTTTGTGGACGCCATTAATTACAAGGGTTTCAATCCCTAAGTATTTACCGATTCCGTGATTTACATGAACAACATGATCTCCGACTTGCAGTTCTGAATAGCTCTTAATTCTCTCTGCATTTGATATTTTTTGGCTTTTCGGCTGCTTTTTCACTCTCTTTTTAAAGAGTTCTTCCTCTGTAATAACGGCAAGCTTCTGCATAGGGAGTTCAAATCCCGTTTGCAGATCGCCTTCCATAAGGTAGAGATTGCCAAGCTTTGGCGCCTCATTTTTCTTCAAAAAAGCAGCTGTGATGTCATAATCAGCAAGCACGCCTTCAAGCTTTTTGACTCTCTCTTCTGTTGCGCCAAGGAAAACAACCGAAAATTTGGCTTTTTTCCATCTATCAATTTCACTTTTCAATACGTGCATCTGCCCATGAAAGTTTTGCATCTGCTTACATGATACATTCAAGATATTCTGAGGACTTGTGTGCGGAACATGACGTAAAAATAAAGATAAATAGACAAGCGGATGTTTTGTTTTAGTTAGAACATCTGCATATTTATGTGACATCTGAACATCATTTACAATTTTTCCGTGCTCAAGCAGGCTAGTGTACCAGTCAGCCTCTTCTTTTTCGAGATTTTCGTACATTTCCTGAATTCTGCTGACTTCATCCATGACAACGATTGTCTGCTCATGAAAATAATCTAGTAAACTAGCAGGCTTCTCATAGAAGTATGAAAGATATTTAAACATTTCCTGATTAAACTGGCCGTTCCTTAATTGTTCAAGCTCATACCCAATATTTTCTGCCAGAACCTCTTTTTGCTTTTCATCTTTAAGACGCTTCAAGCTGTAGGCTAAACCGTTTTCCAGCTTTTGTATGCATTTAGTGATTCTGCTTTGATCCACAACGAGTTCTTCAGCTGGACCAATATGAACTTCTTTAAGCTTAGCAATCGAACGCTGGTCCTCACTGTTAAAGGAGCGGATTGAATCAATCTCGGTATCAAACAGTTCAATCCGGATCGGGTATTCTTCTGTAAGAGGATAGATATCCATAATCCCGCCTCTTAAACTGAACTCTCCTGGAGCTGAAACCATTCCGGCTCTTTCATACCCCATCGTAATTAAAGATGCCATTGTTTTTTCAAGATCCAAATCTTGTCCAAGCTTTAAGTGAAACTGATTTTCAAGCCATGCTTCCTTAGGCGGCAAGAACCTTCTGAGTGCTGCGACCGGAGCTACGATAATTCTTTTTTTATCTTGGGATAATTGATTCAGCACTTCCATTCTCTGTGCTTTTAACTCGGGACTTGCTACAGCAAGTTCAGATGCAATTAATTCGTTCACCGGATACAGCAGAACCTGATCACCGACAAGGTTGACCAGATCTTCATAGATCTTTTGCGCCTGAAACAAATTATGAGTAATCATTAAAATCGGTTTATTTGAATGCTGATAGAGTGAAGACGTGAAAACAGACCTTGCTGAGCCGGATAAGCCTGCTACGAGCTGTTCTTTCAAGCCTCCTTGAACTCCTTCAATAATTGTCTGAAAATCGTCATTATCATAAAAGTAATGCTGCAAACTTTGCAAAGGCTAAAACCTCCCCTTTTGTTAGTGATAGAAAGGCGGATGTCGATCTCTCTATTAATGGCTCGACAGGAGCAAAAAACTAGCGCCTGCACCATAAGCCCAGTTACTGGATTTAACGGAAAAATGCCTTGGTTCCTTTCGTCACCAAAGCTTTCCCTATTGAATAAAACGCTGCAGCTGATGATAGTCAGGATTTCGCTCTAATGCTTCCTGACAATCCTCGCAAATGGTTTTTACAAGTATATCGCCATTCGACTCATATGATATCATTTCTTGTCTCTCTTCCTGCGACAGGTGATGGAATCCCAGTTGTTCACTGTAAACTGAAACGCTGTCAATTGTTCCAACCTCTACGCCGCAATGACGGCATTTATAGTGTAGCGCCATTGAAAAGCCCCTCCTGAAAAGGTTTTTAAGTCTAGTATGAACCTTCAGGAGTCCGCTTATACTCTTCAGTTATATTTGTTCATCACCTGTAAAAACGGCTCTTTAATAAAGCTTTCACATGCATCTGCAGATAATGAGATTGCGTCTTTTATGCTCGGCTGTTCTTCTTTTCCAAAAGAGCCCAAAACATAATTTGAAACACTCATGCCGCCAGATGGACGGTCGATTCCAATGCGCACACGGTTAAATTCCTGTGTGTTTAAATGCTGGATCATTGATTTGATTCCATTATGTCCGCCTGCACTGCCCTTTGTTCTCAGACGTACTTTTCCAGCCGGCAAATCAAGATCATCGTAAATGACAGCAATGTCTTTATCCTCAATTTCATAATAGTCCATCAAAGGTCTGATGCACTCACCTGAGAGGTTCATATATGTAAGTGGTTTTAATAATATGATTTTCTCGCCTGAAACATGACCGATTCCAAAGATTCCGTTAAACTTTGAACGATCAAGAGGAATGTTCAATCTCTTTGAAAGTTCGTCAATCGCCATAAATCCGACATTGTGCCGCGTATCCTCATATTGCTTCCCTGGATTCCCAAGTCCAATGAATAGTTTCATTCTCGTACCTGCCTTTATTCTAGAAGTGGTATGGCTGTGCTTAAGGGTGTCCGCCTTGGCCATACTCCCTCGGGTTATGTTCAAAAAGGATGATGCGGATTGGAGCAGAGTTATCCCAATCATAATCATCACCCTAAGTTTAGTATCTTTTTTCTTTATTTAAACAATACCATAAAAAACGCAGCCATTAAATGGCTACGTTCTGCAAATTATGATTGTTTTTCGTCTTCAGAGGAACCTTCTTCGTTCTCTCTGCCTTCAGCATTATCCGGTTCGCCAGATTCCTGCTGCTCGCCGCTGTCAATTTCCTCTTCTTGCTGAGGAGGAAGGATAGAAGCAACCACTTCATCATCTTCATGATTAAATGTGTACTTGCCAGAGACCTTTACATCTTTAATTGTCAGGGTATCGTTGACGCCAAGCTCTGAAATATCCACTTCAATGGATTGCGGGATATCACCTGGTTTAGCTGTAATTGATGCCTGATACATTGGCTGCTGAAGCACTCCGCCGTCTTTTACTCCAGCTGCATCGCCTGTCAATGTAATCGGAACCTCAACTTCAACATCTTCTTTTAGGTTGACGACATGGAAATCAGCATGCACGATTTCATTTTTTAGTGGATCAGTCTGCATTTCATACAGCATGACCGAATGAGACTTTCCATTTAAATCAAGTTTTATAATCGCGTTGCGTCCTTCTTCACGCAGCGTTTTAATTAATTCAATGCTATCTAAGGAGATTGATTTTGCATCAGTTGACTTACCATAAATGACAGCAGGAACATGTCCTTGTTCACGAACCTTTCTTCTAGCCGAGTTTGTAAATTCTGTTCGTTCTTTCACTTTTAATGTTGTCATAGTCCAAAACACCTTCCTAACGATAAGTTATGTCTTATTTAATTCCCATTATTGTCAGGGTCTAAACATTTTTCTTAAGAAAAGGATGGTTTTGCCTCGGCTGCTGCTCTGGATCGCTGATTTGCTTAAAACAAAAAACACCCTCTTTGCCTGAAGGGCGTAAGGGTGTTTTTATAAAGCATTAATCAAATAGTGTGCTGACAGATTGCTCTTCATGAACGCGGATAATAGCTTCACCAATTAGAGGAGCAACTGACAGCTGTTTCAGCTTGCCAATTTTCTTCTCTTCGCCCAAAGCAATAGAATTTGTAACGACTAATTCTTTAATATTTGAGTTTTCAATACGCTCAATCGCAGGTCCTGATAAAACAGGGTGAGTACAGCAAGCATAAACTTCTGTTGCTCCGTTTTCTACTAATGCGTTAGCAGCAAGTGTAATCGTTCCAGCTGTATCAATAATATCATCAATTAATATAGCTGTTTTGCCTTCAATGTTACCTACAATGTTCATAACTTCAGCAACATTTGGTCTTGGACGGCGTTTGTCGATGATCGCAATCGGCGCTTTCAGACGGTCTGCAAGTTTGCGGGCGCGCGTTACGCCGCCATGGTCAGGCGAAACAATGACGATGTCCTTCAAGTCTTTTTCAAGGAAGTACTCTGAAAGAATCGGCACACCCATTAGATGGTCAATTAAGATGTCAAAGAATCCCTGAATTTGCGGAGCGTGCAGATCAAGAGTGATGACGCGGTCAGCGCCAGCCGTTTCAAGCAAGTTAGCAACAAGCTTAGCCGTAATCGGCTCACGAGCGCGCGCTTTGCGGTCTTGGCGTGCATAGCCATAGTAAGGCATAACAATATTGATTGTCTTAGCAGATGCACGCTTAAGCGCATCAATCATGATCAATACTTCCATCAAGTGTTCATTAACCGGAGCACTCGTTGATTGAATAACGAATACATCACAGCCGCGGATACTTTCTTCAATGTTAATTTGAACTTCCCCATCACTGAAACGAGTTACCGAACATTTACCTAAATCAACACCAACTTCATCTGCAATCTCTTTAGCTAAAGCTGTGTTTGAATTTAATGTAAAAATCTTTAAATTAGAATCTGCATAACGATTAGACATATTAAAAGGAGACCTCCACTAGGTTTTATTAATATTGAGAAGAAATTAATCTTGCGCATTGATGTCCAGCTGCTGCGCCAAACTCCTCGGTCAGAACAGATCTGCCTGTCGGAGCTGAACAAGGCGCCTCCGCTTTCTTTACTTCATGTACTCATCTTTATTGACTTGTCTTGCACGCGCAATAGAAAGCGCCTTGCCAGGTACATCATCCGTAATAGTTGAGCCTGCAGCAACATACGCGCCTTGACCAACTGTTACCGGTGCAATTAAGTTTGAATTGCAGCCTATGAAAGCTCCATCCTCAATTTTAGTAAGGAATTTATTCTTGCCGTCATAATTGACCGTAATGGATCCGCAGCCAAGGTTAACATCTGCGCCGACTTCAGCATCGCCGATATAGCTTAAATGTGAAGCTTTGCTCGCTTTGCCCATTGCTGATTTCTTGATTTCGACAAAATTGCCGATCTTCACTTCATCTGCAATAGACGATGCAGGTCTGATGTGCGCAAATGGCCCGATATTTACATCATGGCCAATTTCACTGTCATGTGCAACAGACTGGCGGATTGTTGTACGATCTCCAACCGTGCAGTCTTTCACTTCAGTATGAGGTCCAATAATGGAATCCTCCCCAATAACGGTATTGCCTGAAATGACTGTGCCAGGGTAAATCACAGTGTCACGTCCAATTTTAGCATCACTTGAGATGTATGTGTTGTCAGGATCAATAATGGAAACCCCGTTTTTCATATGAAAGGCGTTTACCCGCTTTTTCATATACTGCTCAGCTTGCGCAAGAGCTACTCTGTCATTTACTCCAAGCGTCTCTTCAAAAGATGCCGTCTGGAATGCAGAAACAATTTCATTGTTTGTTTTTAGGATTTCAATCACATCAGGAAGATAATATTCACCTTGAGAATTGTCATTTGACACTTTCTTCAGTGCATCGAAAAGAGCACGGTTGTCAAAGCAATACGTTCCGGTATTGATCTCCTTGATCAAAAGCTCTTCAGCATTTGAATCTTTGTGCTCTACAATTTTTTCAACGTGGCCTTCAGTATTTCTGACGACACGGCCGTAGCCTGCAGGATCATCTGCTTTCGCTGTAAGAATTGTAGCTTTTGCATTCATTTCTGTATGATGAGAAAGTAAAGATGCCATTGTATCTGCTGTTATTAAAGGAGTGTCTCCGCAGATAACAATAGTCGTTCCTTCTTGATCTTCTAAATGAACTGCTGCCTGCATAACAGCATGAGCCGTTCCGAGCTGTTCACTTTGAACAGCATACTGGATGCTTTCGCCTAGTTGATCTTGTACTTTTTCCGCTCCGTGACCTACTATGGCAACGATTTTGCTTAAATCTAATTTGGAAACTTCATCAACAACATGCTGAACCATTGGCTTGCCGCCTACTGGATGCAGCACTTTATAAAGCTTTGATTTCATTCTAGTGCCTTGTCCGGCAGCTAAAATTACTGCGTATCGGTTATCCATATTTAGGCCTCCAATATACCTTTTTATCCATAGAAAAATATATCTCAAATAGACCCTTATTTCAAGAAAACATATGAAAGTACATAATTTTTCATAAAATTGTCATGATATGTAAGGCTCTTTCCTTCTTTAAACAGCAATCTTAGTTTTGCCTGTAAAAAACAAAAAAGCCGAATAGGACTAAGTCCTACCCGACTTTTAAAGTGCTTCATATGATCAAGAAGCGCCCGCTTCTTCAAATTCAACTTCTAGTTCACCTAAACGATGATACTCGGCTAATACAGCCTCTTGAATTTTCCCGCGAGTTCCAGAATTAATTGGATGTGCGATATCTCGAAACTCTCCGTCTGGAGTGCGTTTGCTTGGCATTGCTACAAAAAGGCCATTGTTACCATCAATCACACGAATATCATGAACAACAAACTCATGATCCAACGTAATTGATGCAATCGCTCTCATGCGGCCTTCGGTGTTTACGCGGCGTAATCTTACGTCAGTTACTTCCATTCTGTTCACCACCTTTTCCCTGTATGAAAAACTTTAGTTAAGTTATTCAACGGAATTTTTCTTTTTCCTGCAAGATTGGGAAAATATTTTGAAAAATCAGGTGATTGTGCTCATTTTTTATTGGTGCTTTTGTTTTTGACGTTCATTCATGAGATCAAGCTGGACTTTTCACCCTGCAGATCCCTTAAAAACAATTTTCTTCTTGCAAAAAAATAATCAGTCAACAGAAGCAATAACTTCAATTTCCACCATCGCGTCTTTAGGCAATCTGGCTACTTCAACACATGAACGGGCAGGTTTATGTTCGCTGAAGTATTCGCCATACACAATGTTAAATGCAGCGAAGGTATTCATATCTTTTAAAAATACGGTTGCTTTTACGACAGTCTGCAGAGAGGCACCTGCTTCTTCAAGGACAGCTTTTAAATTTGAAAAAACCTGATGTGTCTGCTCTTCTATTGAACCATTTACCATTTCACCTTCAGGAGTGAGCGGAATTTGACCAGAACTGAAGAATAAACGGTCAATAATCATTCCCTGACAATATGGTCCAATGGCTGCCGGAGCTTTTTTTGTATCAACTTTTCTCATCATAATCTCTCCCTATAATGTTACTTGGTTTAAGAAGCGGAAGAAGTTTCCGTCCATGACATCAATTTGTTTATCTTTTACATTTACATCTGTTAATTTCACAACAGATATGTATTCATCAACAAGGCGTTCTTCTACACCTTCTGATTCAACCAGCACGCCGATTCCAGCAAGATTTGCATTAAACTCTTCAAGCATGCTGACCATTCCATTTATTGTTCCGCCGGCTTTCATAAAGTCGTCAATAATCAGGACATTTGAACCTGTCTTCAGACTTCTTTTTGATAAAACCATTGTTTGAATTCTCTTGGATGACCCTGATACATAATTGATGCTGACAGTCGGCCCTTCTGTCACCTTACTGTCTTTTCTTACAATGACAACTGGTACGTCTAGTTGATTTGCAACTGCGTAAGCAACAGGAATACCTTTTGTTGCCACAGTCATGACAATATCAATTTTCCGGTCTGCGAAAACAGATGCAAATAAACGGCCAATCTGATTGACGATCGTCGGGTTGCCAAGTATATCTGTTAAATATAAATATCCCCCAGGCAGCAGGCGTTCAGGTTTTGCCATAAGAGTGCAAAGCTCAGAAATAATTTCCTTTGCTTCGCTTACCCCGATTTTAGGAATAAATTTAACTCCTCCGGCAGCGCCCGGCACGGTTAAAAGGGAACCGATGCCCCGCTGTTCAAAGGTTTGCTTTATGATCGTCAAATCTTCACTGATTGAAGACTTGGCTGATTGGTACTGATCAGAGAAAAAAGTTAAGGGAACAAGTGCATGTGGATGTTGTAGCAAGTAATAAGTCATATCAACAAGCCTTCCACTGCGACGAAATTTCATGGAATAACCTCCAAAATCCGAATATTTTAAAGATAATATAACTTAATATACGTATTTAATCAAGGCTATTCCGTTCCCCAATCAATCTGACAGCAAATACCTGATCGCAAAAACCCCTTAATCCATTGTACACACGATGGAGCCTCGATTCATAGCGGACAAGGCCAAATACAGTAGGCCCGCTTCCGCTCATAAGGACAGCATCTGCACCAAACCGCTTCATTTGATCTTTAATATTTGCTACCTCTGGATACATCTTTAATGTAACCCCTTCGAGTACATTTCCTAAGAGGCTGCAAATCTGATCAAAATCCTGTGCCTTGATTCCTTCAATCATTCCATCTACATCAGGATGGGCAACAGCATTCAAATTCAAATTGCGGTACACATCAGCAGTGGATACTCCAATTGTCGGCTTTGCAAGCACGACCCAGCAATGAGGTGGTGTATCGATATGCTGGATTTTCTCACCTCGGCCGGTAGCAAGTGCGGTTCCGCCATACACACAGAATGAAACATCTGAACCAATCTCTGCTCCAAGCTCTGCAAGCTCATCTAAGCTGAGTCCAAGCTTCCATAATCGGTTCAGCCCTCTGAGAGTCGCAGCTGCATCACTGCTGCCTCCTGCTAGCCCGGCAGCTACAGGAATCACCTTTGTGATGGCTATAGAGACGCCTTTTTTTACACCGTACCGCTTTTTTAACAATGAAGCAGCCTGATAGGCTAAATTCCGCTGATCATCCGGAACAAACCGATTATGAGAAATGATTTTAATCTCATCAGACGCAAGCTCGACAAGCTCAACGCGATCGGCAAGGTCGATGGTTGTCATAATCATTTTCACTTCATGAAATCCATCTGTTCTCTTATGAAGGACATCGAGCGAAAGATTAATTTTAGCCGGCGCTTTCTCCAATATACGCAACATTTTCACCTACTTTTAACGAACTGAAATTATCCACATTGTACCACAAATAGAATGAATATAACGCAGTTTTCGACATTTCCGCTTAATGATGGAATATTTGAAATAACAGAGCCGGAAATGAGACATTTTTTATTATGTAAGAAAAGCGGAACCGCCCGTTTAGCGCAGGCATGACAGATAAGGATCCGACAGAAAAGGCGCTTTTTGCCAATACTTTCGGAGCCGTTCTGACCGAGGAGCCTGAGCAATTCCGCTTGCCATCGAAGCGCAAAATTTTATACTTTCTTATCTCTTTAAAAAGCCGGAGCTTGTCGCCCCGGCTTCTGCCGTCTGTTTTTAAGCTTTATGATTTATTCTGACTTGCCAAGTGCTGCTCTGCACGCTCGATCGCTCTCTTCACCATGTTTCCGGCATCACGCGATCTAATGGCACCCCATCCATCATTTTTGACCGTATCATAAAATCCCAAGTCTTTAGCCAGTTCGTATTTGAATTCATCGGACATGATTCCCTGACGTCTTCCCATCACAGAACACCCCTTTAATTTACGTCTGATCACCAAGAACTTAACCGCATAAAAAAAAGCGGCACTATTAGTATGTGCGGCTTTGTGTAAGTGTTATCCAAAATTAATACTGGCTCTGGAAAAAGATGTCCTGAATTTTATCCATAAAAAAAAGCAGCAAACTAGTGTCTACTGCCCAGCAACTGCCACTGAACCTGAAGTATCTTCAAAAAATGTTAATTGCACTGTTTCAGTTAATACATCTGCATAACTGTATGATACACGTTCAAATGCATTTTCATCTTGATCTAGTTGTACAACGAAAACAGCTGGGTACGTTTCTGTAAGAACACCTGAACGCTCAATCGTTTTTCTGCGGCCGCCGTTTGCTTTAAGCGTAAGCCGCTTTCCAAGATTAGAATCCAGGGAATTTTTAATATCGACTAAAGTTTTTGCCATTGCATCCACCTCACTAATTTCAGTATACACGATAGCCTATTTTAAGTCAAATAAAATTTAAATTATAACAGTGATAAAAGTTCGTTGTCAACAAAATATTTTCAACAAAATTCACGTTCTATCTACAAATTAGGATTAACCTAAATCTTATTTTTTATGTAAAGAAAGGAAATGATTTCTTTTACACATTGACTGCGTTTGCAATTCAATGAAATCACATAGCATACAGCAGGAAGAAAAGAACCGCTGTCTCAAAGTGGAAAGCGGCCCTAAGAATTTGATTCATCATGTCTGTGGTATGGCATGCCCGTTCGGAGGACGCCTTTTGTTTCAATGCCGCCGAGGCCCTTCTCTCTTGTTAGAGTATTGCGCAGGACATCCCAGACATTAATTCTCTCCATAAAAGGAGTAAAGCTTATTTTAGCAACTATATACACTGGGTCCAGCGCATGTATGTTTACTCGTGAGGGCGAACTCGCAAAATTCGCTCCAGCCCTGATTAAAGATTCAAAGTGAGACTGACAGGCTCCTGCAAAGATAACCAGCTGATCTAGATGAGGCACGGCTTTTCTTGCGTTGCGCACGGTCTGTACAAAGTGCTTTGAGTGCCGGTAGGCATTTAGATCATTAATCGCCCCTTTGTGCTTTGAGTAGGCATCATGACCCGTTATGACAAGGATATTAGGACGGTACTCTTCAATTAGGTCCGCTACGACATCCTGCATTTCTGTTTCTTTCACATGTACTCCAAATACAGGGACACCAACACGTTCGTATAGAGTCAGACACTTTTGAAGATACAGCGGATCGCCGTCTAAGTGCAGCACTTTTCCGGGTAAATGAAAAAACTCCTCATTATGGCTGTAACTTGCGGTTGCACCATACTCCCGCTTCTCCTGCAGCAGGCGGTAATCCTGCTTTAATAAGTAAAGAGACTGCTCAAGCATCTCCTTTTCATGCACTTTTCTCTCATTGCGTTCCCGGTCACCAATAACGGCTAAATCATCACATAATGCATCAGCGATCAGACGTACTTCTTCTCCGTATAAAATGGCAGCCCATTTTCCATCCTCTGTTTGTTTCAAGTCAATCACCCGAAACAAGACATCACATTTATATGACTTTCGGGCTACGATATCTCCAATTTTCACTTGCATGTTCTTCACTCCAAATGACCGATTCGCCGGAACTGATCTTTAAAGAGCACCGCGGACTGGTTAGGTCCTAAGGTGATGCCCATTCTATGTCTATTTCTTATAGACCCCTAAGCTAAGAACAATCCTTTTCTAGCCTATGATAATGAATAAAAAGTGTGACCCATCAGAAAAGCGGAGCCGACTGTTTAGCCCGACAGGCAGATAAGAATCCGGCAGTGAAGGCGCTTTTTGCCTTTGCTGACGGATTTGTTCTGACCGAGGGGTTAGGAGGCGGAGCTAGACAATTAGAAAAGCGGAATCGCCCGTTTAGCTCCGACTGACAGATAAGGATCCGGCTGAAAAGGCGCTTTTTGCCTTTACAGACGGAGCCGTTCTGGCCGAGGAGTTGGGCGGTG
>NZ_WKKF01000021.1 GCF_009674765.1 Metabacillus idriensis
TGTAAAGGCAAAAAGCGCCTTTTCAGCCGGATCCTTATCTGTCTGTCGGAGCTAAACGGGCGATTCCGCTTTTCTTAGTACAAAAATTCTTTTCAAATTCGGTCTAATTCAATAAACAGCTCGTATACATAGTAGTACAAACTGCCTTAGGAGGGAATTGTATGTCTCAAACTAGAAACATGAAGATTGCTGCTACTGTTGTAACATCGACGCTGCTCTTGTCAGGATGCGGATTATTCGGCGGGGAAAAAGCAAAGGAAATCGATCCTCCGCAAGATGTTTCATACACAGAAGATGCTGATAAAGGGAACGAAGAAACTCTGAAAGAAGAAAAGACAACAGCAGAGGGTGAAAAAGGAGAAGAGTCTGCTCAAACCTATACTAGGCAGTTATACTTGATTGACAGCAACGGGCTTGTTGTTGCCCAGACTTTTGACTTGCCTAAGCAAGAAGGAGTAGCCAAGCAGGTTCTTGAATACCTTGTAGAGGGCGGACCGGTCAGCAATATCCTTCCTGATGGCTTCAGAGCCGTTATCCCTCAGGATACTCAAGTGGATGTGAATGTTAAAGATGGTACTGCCATCGTAGACTTTTCTAAAGAGTTTAAAAACTATCAAGCAGAAGATGAGCTGAAAATCCTTCAGTCGATTACATGGACACTGACTCAATTTGATTCTGTGAAAACAGTCAAAATCATGATAAATGGTCATGAACAAAATGAAATGCCTGTTGGCGGCACTCCAATCAGCAGCGAGCTGAGCCGGGCTGACGGCATCAATCTGGATACAGCAGGTGTTATGGATATTACGAATACAAAGCCTCTGACGGTTTATTATACAGCCCAGCATAACGATCAGACATACTATGTACCTGTAACGACCCGGGTAAGCAATGACGAAGAAGATCCGATAGCAGCTGTGGTGAAAAAATTAACGGAGGAACCGAACATCTCCCATGCATTGCTCACTGATATGCAGAAGGATGTGAAGCTTCTTGAAGAACCTAAAGTGGAAGATGGCACTGTCACCCTGAATTTCAACGAGTCCATTTATGGAAGTGCAGATGAAGAGAAAAAGATGGTTTCAACTCATGTTCTAAATTCCCTTGTCTTATCACTGACAGAACAGCCTGGCATTGAAAACGTCGTATTAACGGTTGACGGAAAAGCAGAGCTTGTAAATGAAGAAGGCGAAAAGATCACTGAACCAGTCTCCCGTCCAGTCGATGTGAACACAGGTAGTTTTTAATCGCTGATTTTTGATATACTATATAGAGAAACTAAGAGGTAGTCATAAGCGCTGCCTCTTCTTTATTGTTTATACATAAAACGAAAGCTTGATCAGCATAAGAATTGATCGGAGGAATATGATGAGACATGATGGACGCAAACAAGATGAATTAAGAAGAGTTGAAATTCTGACAGACTACGTGAAGCACCCTGAGGGTTCGGTGTTAATCAGTGTCGGTGATACAAAGGTGATCTGCAATGCAAGCATTGAGGATCGTGTGCCTCCATTTATGCGAGGAGAAGGCAAGGGATGGATCACAGCGGAATATTCCATGCTGCCCCGGGCTACTGAACAGCGGACGATCAGAGAGTCTTCAAAAGGTAAAATAACAGGCCGCACGATGGAAATACAGCGCTTGATTGGACGAGCTTTGCGTGCAGTGGTTGATCTTGAAAAGTTAGGCGAGCGCACCATCTGGATTGACTGCGATGTGATCCAGGCAGATGGCGGGACGCGTACAGCTTCCATTACCGGAGCTTTCGTTGCCATGACTTTAGCACTTGGAAAGCTGATGTCTCAGAAGAAACTCAGCACGCTACCAATCACGGATTTTCTTGCGGCGACATCAGTCGGAATGGATTCAAAGCTTGGAGAGATCTTAGATTTAAACTATATTGAGGATTCATCAGCAGAGGTGGATATGAATGTCATCATGACGTCTTCAGGAAAATTCGTTGAGCTTCAGGGAACTGGAGAAGAAGCGACTTTTTCAAGAGAAGAACTGAATGAATTACTTGATTTAGCTGAAAAAGGAATAAACTCGCTAATTTCAATTCAAATGGAGGCCCTTGGAGATTTAGCTCTGAAAATCATCGATCAAAAAGATGGAAAGGGATGAATCATATGAAGGATGTTATTATTGCAACGAAAAATGCAGGTAAATTACTTGAATTTCAATCGATCTTATCTCAATACGATTTAAAGGCCATTTCACTGATGGACCTGGAAGATTCTCCAGAAGTTGAAGAAACGGGCTCTACGTTTGAAGAAAATGCCGTTTTAAAAGCGGAGGCAATCTCAAAGTTATATGGAAAAATGGCTATTGCAGACGATTCAGGGCTATCAGTCGATTATCTTGGCGGAGAACCTGGGGTTTATTCAGCACGCTATGCAGGAGCTGAGAAAAGTGATGCAGCCAATATTGAAAAAGTGCTGCTTCAGCTGAAGGGTGTTTCAAAGGAAGAACGGAATGCCAGATTCCGATGTGCACTGGCACTAGCTGAGCCTGGCCGTGAAACGGTTACGGTAGAAGGTTCAGTTGAAGGCTATATCACAGAAGAGCCAATTGGAGAGAATGGATTCGGGTACGATCCTATTTTCTTAGTCAAAGATAAAGCAAAAACGATGGCACAGTTAACGAAAGAAGAGAAAAACAAAATCAGCCATCGTGCGGTTGCGCTGCAAAAGCTTGCAAAACTGCTTAAAGCCTGACGATGGGAAGTTTTATACATGAAAGTATTAATTATCAGTGACAGCCACGGCTTAACAGATGAGCTTCAGGAAATCAGAAAACGCCATGAAGGGGAAACAGATGCCATGTTTCATTGCGGAGACTCTGAACTTGAAGCAGATCATTCTGCTATTCAGGGGTATACTTCTGTCCGCGGCAACTGTGATTTTGAAGGACGGTTTGCAAATGAAGTCATCGAAGATGTGGAAGGATATCGTTTCTTTGTTGCACATGGCCACTTGCATAATGTAAAATCGACTCTTATGAATGTGATGTACAGTGCGAAAGAGCACGATGCGAAGATTGTCTGCTTTGGTCACTCACATTTGGCAGGAGCGGAATATGTCGATAATATCCTATTCATTAACCCGGGAAGCATCAGGCTTCCGCGGATGCGGACTGAAAAAACATATGTTATATTAGAAATACAAAATCAATCTGCACAAGTTACCTTTTTCGAGCTGGACGGATCTCCTGTAACCGGCCTCTCGCAAAGGTTTGAGCTGGCTTCATCGTGAAAGAGGGATATTTTTCCCTCTTTCATAAAATTTTAGAAAAAGTTATTGACTTTTAATCTAATCGAACATATAATAAAAAATGTCGCTGATACATAAACGCGATGTTAACAAAATAACTTGTCCCAGTAGCTCAGTGGATAGAGCAACGGCCTTCTAAGCCGTTGGTCGGGAGTTCGAATCTCTCCTGGGACGCCATACTTTATACATACAACTTCTTTCGATTTATCGAAAGAAGTTTTTTTTGTTGATTTAAAATATTTTCAAAAAAAGTTTAGGATATTCAACATGATTCCCTTGCGCTTTACAAACCCTCTATTGCTAACAAACTTCATTCTGGACTCAAAAAAAATGATTAATTTCTAAAATCAAAAATTTTTTTCTCCCCTATTTACCCCTTATCAAATCAGCCAAAACCTTGTCAGACAATCTCACAGAAAAAAACTTCTAAAAAATTTTTAAAAAACACAATTCCTATTATGACAGGCATGTAAGCGTATACAAATTATTAAACAAATCTAAATTATCTAACAATTCGAAAAAAGACGGTTGACACCGCTATTTAATGGGCGTAATATAGGCTCAAATATAAGTTACATGAACATGTGAGGTTCATTTAAAAGAGTCCATAACAAACGTTATACGGATTTTTTTTACACACTAGAATTCAACTGATTAACGCGTTTAGACTTTAAAAGAAAGGTGTGCTCTTTATGGGTGACCAATGGATTTTTCTTAATAACGAATTTGTAAAAAAAGAAGATGCGAAAATTTCGGTGTATGACCACGGATTCCTTTACGGAGACGGTATTTTCGAAGGAATCAGAGTATACAGCGGCAACATCTTCAGATTAAATGAGCACATGAAAAGATTATATGAGTCAGCCAGATCCATCTTGCTCAACATGCCTTATACGCAAGAGGAAATGACGGATTTAACAGTTAAGACTGTTGAGAAAAACGGATTAGATGACGCATACATCAGACTTGTTGTCTCAAGAGGAGTCGGCGATCTTGGGCTTGATCCATATAAATGCAAAGAAGCAAATGTTGTCATTATTGTAGAGCCGCTGTCAATCTTTCCTAAACATCTTTATGAAACAGGAATTGATATTGTGACAGTTCCAACAAGGCGCAATAGACCGGACGTTTTAAGTCCTAAAGTAAAATCACTGAATTACCTGAACAACGTACTTGTAAAAATTGAAGCACATCTCGCAAATGTAAGCGAAGCTCTGATGCTGAATGATCAAGGATATGTCGCAGAAGGATCTGCTGATAATGTCTTTATCTATAAAAACAAAAAACTTCTTACTCCTCCAGGTTACTTGGGAGCGCTTGAAGGAGTTACCCGAAATGTCATCATCGAAATAGCTGAAGAGCTTGGCTACGATGTGCGTGAGGAACCTTTCACAAGACATGATGTTTATACAGCAGATGAAGTCTTCCTGACTGGAACTGCCGCTGAAGTCATTGCTGTAGTAAAGGTAGACGGCAGGGAAATCGGCGATGGGCAGCCAGGAGAGCATACGAACCGTCTGCTTGAGTGTTTCAGAGAAAAAGTATTATCAGATGGTGTAAAAGTAAAAGGAAGCAGTTCAAGCTTAAGTGTGAGCTGATAAAATAATAATTTAAAACGCTGAAGAGGATAAGTAGCTTAGAAAACAAGGATCTAAAGAGAGCTGGTGGAGCTGAGAACCGGCGGTCCCTTTTTAAGTGAACTCGCCTCTGAGTGCTGATTTGAAGTTTAGTAGAATCAGCCGGGTGTCATTTACACAGCACTCGTTATTAAAAAGAAAGCCAAGTGCTTTCATAAGGTGGTCTAATGCAGACCATGAACAAGGGTGGTACCGCGAAAAGTGTTTTCAAACCTTCTCGCCCCTTTGACTCACATTACACGTGGGCAATATTGGGGCGGGGAGGTTTTTTATTTTGACATAATCAGATAAATAAAAATTAAGGCTTTTGATGATAGCGGGAAAAAAGGAGGCAATAATCAATGAGTATGAAGGTACAATTGGATGCAAAGTCTGCCAAATGTACGAAAACGATGTCCGGGGCCATGATGATGATTGAAGCTTTAAAACGGGAGAAAGTAGAGGTGATTTTCGGATATCCGGGAGGGGCAGTTCTTCCAATCTACGACAAACTCTATAACTCTGGCATGTATCACATTTTAACAAGGCATGAGCAAGGCGGAATTCATGCAGCTGAGGGCTATGCGAGAGTATCAGGCAAACCTGGAGTTGTCATTGCAACATCAGGGCCAGGCGCCACGAACCTGATTACAGGACTTACAGATGCTATGATTGATTCCCTGCCGCTGGTTGTATTTACTGGCCAGGTTGCATCTTCCGTCATTGGAACAGATGCTTTCCAGGAAGCGGATGTACTTGGAATCACAATGCCGATTACAAAGCACAATTATCAAGTCCGGGATGTAAATGATTTCCCGCGCATCATCAAAGAAGCTTTTCATATCGCAACAACGGGAAGACCGGGTCCGGTTCTCATTGATGTTCCAAAGGATATCGCAGTAGCAGAAGGGATTTTCAATTATGACGCCCCTGTCCATTTGCCGGGATATCAGCCAAAAACAGAACCGAATTATCTTCAAATCAGAAAGCTTGTCGAAGCTGTCAGCAGTGCTAAAAAGCCGGTCATTTTAGCCGGTGCAGGAGTGCTGCATGCCAAGGGAAGCGAGCAGCTGAAAGAATACGCGGAACAGCAGCACATTCCAGTTGTAAACACACTGCTTGGTCTTGGAAGTTTTCCAGCAGATCACCCGCTCTTTCTCGGGATGGCCGGAATGCACGGTACATATACCGCAAACATGGCGTTATATGAATGTGATTTATTAATCAGTGTCGGTGCAAGGTTTGATGACAGGGTAACAGGAAACTTAAATCATTTTGCCAAAAGCGCAACGATTGCCCACATTGATATCGATCCTGCTGAAATCGGCAAAGTGGTTGAAACAAAAATTCCAGTCGTTGGCGATGCAAGACTTGTTCTTGAAAATCTCATTCATCAAAACGGCAAACGCAGTCAGCATGATGAGTGGTATACAGCCTTGCAGAATAACAAAAAGTCCTTGCCGTTATGGTACAAAAAATCAGAAGAAGAGCTTAAACCTCAGCATATGATTGAACTCATTCATGAGTGGACAAACGGAGAGGCGATTATTACAACAGATGTCGGTCAGCATCAAATGTGGGCAGCGCAGTATTACCGCCTGCAGCAACCTAATCGCTGGGTTACATCAGGGGGTCTCGGCACAATGGGATTCGGATTGCCTGCCGCTATTGGAGCCCAGCTTGCTGAAAAAGACGCAAATGTCATTGCGATCCTTGGAGACGGCGGTTTCCAGATGACCCTTCAGGAACTATCTGTTATCCACGAGCTTAATTTGCCGGTTAAAGTGATTTTATTGAACAACGGAGTGCTCGGAATGGTCAGACAGTGGCAGGAAATCTTCTATGAAGAAAGATATTCACAATCTGTTTTTCAATCTCAGCCTGATTTCGTGAAGTTAGCGGAAGCGTACGGCATGAAAGGACTGAAAATTCAGACTGAAGAAGACTTTCCGGCGTTCAAACAGGCTCTTTTATCAAAAGAACCCGTTCTGATAAACGTAAATGTAAGCCAGATGGAAAATGTATACCCGATGATTGCTCCAGGAAAAGGATTACATGAAATGGTGGGTGTTAAACCGTGAAGCGAATTCTTACACTGACTGTCAATAATCGCTCAGGGGTCCTTAATCGGATTACCGGTTTATTTACAAAAAGACATTATAATATCGAAAGCATCACAGTCGGTCATGCAGAAATTGAAGGAATCTCAAGAATGACGTTCGTCATTCACGTAGAAGACGAAAAAGAAGTTGAACAGATTACAAAACAGCTGAATAAACAGATTGATGTTTTAAAAGTACAGGATATTACGAATCAATCAATCGTCGCCAGAGAGCTCGCCTTAATTAAAGTCATTGCACCTCCAGCGACGAGAATGGAAGTTCAAGGTGTGATTGAACCTTTCAGAGCAACAGTCATTGACGTGAGCCGTGACAGCGTAGTAGTTCAGGTTACAGGCGAATCAGAAAAAATTGAAGCAATCATTGATCTATTAAGACCTTATGGAATCAAAGAAATTGCCAGAACCGGCACAACTGCTTTCCCAAGAGGAACACAGCGTGCTGCAAATGGCGCAAAAACTTATTCAATCGTTTAACTAATTGACATTAAAAGGAGAGAATGAACATGGTAAAAGTATATTATAACGGTGATGTTAAAGAGGAAGTATTAGCAGGTAAAAAGGTTGCAGTAATCGGCTACGGATCACAGGGCCACGCTCATGCACTGAACTTGAAGGACAGCGGAATTGATGTTGTTGTCGGCGTTCGCAAAGGAAATTCATTTAACAAGGCTGCCTCAGACGGAGTAGAGGTTACAACGGTTAAAGAAGCAGCAGCTCAGGCAGATGTTGTGATGGTGCTTTTGCCGGATGAACAGCAGCAAAAAGTATATGAAGCTGAAATCAAAGACCAGCTTCAGCCAGGAAATGCACTAGTATTTGCACACGGATTTAATGTGCATTTCAACCAAATTGTTCCTCCTGAATTTGTAGACGTATTTTTAGTCGCTCCAAAAGGTCCTGGACATCTTGTCAGAAGAACGTTTGAAGACGGTGCCGGTGTTCCTGCATTATTCGCAGTCTATCAGGATGTAACAGGCGAGGCGAAGGATCTTGCTTTAGCCTATGCAAAAGCAATCGGAGGAGCTCGTGCAGGAGTGCTTGAAACAACTTTTAAAGAAGAAACAGAAACAGACCTTTTCGGAGAGCAGGCGGTTTTATGCGGAGGGTTAACATCTCTCGTAAAAGCTGGATTTGAAACATTAGTAGAAGCGGGATACCAGCCAGAGCTTGCATACTTCGAGTGTCTGCACGAGCTGAAGCTGATTGTTGACCTTATGTATGAAGATGGAATGGCAGGAATGAGATATTCCATTTCAGACACAGCGCAATGGGGAGATTTCGTATCTGGACCTAGAGTTGTAGATGAAAGAGTAAAAGAATCGATGAAAGAAGTCTTGCATGATATCCAATCCGGTAAATTTGCAAAAGACTGGATCATCGAGAATCAGGTAAATCGCCCTCAATTCAACGCAATCAACAATCGTGAAAATGAACATCAAATTGAGGTAGTAGGGAGAAAGCTTCGTGAAATGATGCCATTTGTTAAGCCAAAACGGAAAGAAGTGGTCGCAAGTGCGAAAAATTAACCTATTTGATACAACTCTAAGAGATGGGGAACAATCAGCCGGAGTCAATTTAAATGCAAAAGAAAAACTGCAGATTGCCCTTCAGCTAGAACGTCTTGGTGTTGATATTATGGAGGCCGGGTTTCCGGCTTCCTCAAAAGGAGATTTTTTAGCTGTACAGGAGATCGCCAGAAAAATTAAAAATTGTTCAGTTACAGGACTTGCAAGATCAGTGAAAACAGATATCGATGCAGCATGGGATGCCCTGAAGGATGGTGCAAACCCGAGACTGCACGTATTCCTAGCTACTTCTCCCATTCATATGCAATATAAATTAAAGCAATCTCCTGAACAAGTCATTGAAACAGCCGTTGAATCAGTCAAGTATGCATCAAAATACTTTCCGCTTATCCAATGGTCTGCCGAAGATGCCTGCAGAAGCGAACTTCCATTTTTAGCGAAAATTGTGGAAGAAGTGATTGCCGCGGGTGCAAACGTAATTAATATCCCGGATACAGTGGGCTACATTAACCCGAAAGAATACGGAGAGATTTTTCAATATTTGAAATCAAATGTAAAAGGCATTGATAACGTCATCTTATCTGCACATTGCCATGATGATCTTGGGATGGCCGTTGCGAATTCTCTGGCAGCCATCGAAAACGGAGCCGGGCAAATTGAAGGGACGATTAATGGAATAGGTGAGCGTGCTGGAAATGCATCACTTGAGGAAATTGGCGTAGCTCTTCATATTCGCTCTGATTACTTTGGTGCAAAAACCAATATGAAGCTTGATGAAATCAAAAAAACGAGTGATCTTGTAAGCAAGCTGACAGGAATGATGATTCCCCCGAATAAAGCTGTGGTCGGAAAGAACGCGTTTGCCCATGAATCAGGCATTCATCAGGATGGTGTGCTGAAGGAAAAAACAACGTACGAAATCATTTCACCGGAGCTTGTGGGAGTCGGCTCAAATTCGATGGTTCTTGGAAAGCATTCAGGCCGTCACGCATTCAAAAGCAAGCTTTCAGAGCTTGGATTCAGTGTAACAGAAGAAGAATCTCATAAAATCTTTAAAACGTTCAAAACGCTGTCTGAGAAAAAGAAAGAATTCACTGACGAAGATATTGCCGCTCTTGTAATAGAAGAAAAAGTAGAAAGAAGCGAGGATATGTTTGAACTTGTATCTCTGCAGGTTCAGTACGGAACATCCCAGGTGCCGACTGCTACAGTTACTCTCAAAAATCAGGAGCAGCAGTTAGTGCAGGAAGCAGCCACTGGCGGAGGAAGTGTAGAAGCCATCTACAATACGCTTGAGCGGTGCACAGGTTTTACTATTAAACTGCAGGACTACCGGATTCAATCTAACAGCAGCGGCCGCGATGCCTTTGCTCAAGTCTTTGTAAGAGTCATGGTCGGAGGCGTTGAATCAAGCGGCAGAGGAATGGCGCAGGATGTTCTTGAAGCCTCTGCGAAAGCCTATCTGAATGCTGTAAATCGAATTCTTATTTTAAATGCTCAGGCCGAGGAAAGTCTAAAAGCTACTGTTTAATAAAAATCATGAAGGAGGCAGAGTTAAATGGAGAAGAAAATTGCATTATTGCCGGGAGACGGTATTGGAAAAGAAGTTATGGATGGTGCTGTAGAAATTTTAAAAGCAATTGAAGAACATTACTATCATCGTTTTCATTTTCAATATGGAATGATTGGAGGAGCGGCGATCGATGAAATGAATTCTCCGCTTCCGCAGGAAACGCTGCAAATGTGCAGAGAATCTGATGCAGTTCTGCTTGGTTCAGTAGGAGGGCCGAAATGGGATAAGAACCCATCTCATTTAAGACCTGAAAAAGGTCTGCTTGCTCTTCGGAAGGAACTTGATTTGTACGCAAATCTCCGGCCTGTTGAAACGGTTGAAAGCCTGCTCGATTCATCTCCGCTTAAGCGGGAGTATGTGGAAGGCGTCGACTTCATGATTGTAAGAGAATTAACGGGCGGTCTTTATTTCGGAAAGCCGAGTGAACGGAATGTGAAAAATGGGGAACACACGGTAGTCGATACGCTGTTTTATAAGCGTGATGAAATGGAGCGCATTATTGAAAGAGCGTTTCAGCTTGCACAAGATAGAAAAAAGAAAGTGACTTCTGTTGATAAAGCGAATGTTTTAGAATCAAGCCGAATGTGGAGAGAAGTCGCTGAAGAAGTTGCAATGAAATTCCCTGACGTTGAGCTTCAGCATATGCTGGTAGATCATGCAGCGATGGCGCTTATTCATAATCCAAAACAATTTGATGTGATTGTCACTGAAAATATGTTTGGAGATATTTTAAGCGACGAGGCTTCGATGCTGACAGGATCCCTTGGAATGCTGCCCTCAGCAAGCTTGAGTGCAACAGGACTGCATCTTTATGAGCCTGTTCATGGCTCTGCTCCTGATATTGCCGGAGAAGACAAGGCGAACCCTGTCGCCATGATTTTATCAACAGCTATGATGCTGAGACACTCCTTTAAAATGGAGGAAGAGGCGGAAGCAATCGAAAATGCTGTTAAACATGTACTCGATTCAGGCAAAAGAACGGCTGATTTAACAAGAAAGGGAGAAACACCTCTTTCTACCTCAAAGCTTGTTGAAGAAATCAAAGCAGCTCTTGCAGATGATCATACGATTTTTAACATTATGGAAGCTTACGCATAAACCTTTTCGGCGCTTTTCATTAGATGAAGAGCGCCAATCTATTAAATAGGCTCTTTTCGTAAGCTTTGTTGCTTTTAGATTATATGTTTATATCCTTAAGTGGATTGTGGCGGATAAACTTGACTCCTGCGGGAAATAGAGCAATATGGGAGACCTCACAGGCAAAGCCGAGGAGGCTCCCATGCTCCCCGCGGAAAGCAACGGACAACATTTATAATCGAAAACAACAATCTATGCGAAAACAGCCTTTAAATATTAAAGGGGGTATTTGTTTGAAAGCCAGAACAATTGTAGAAAAAATATGGGATGATCATGTTGTCTACCGGAAAGATGATCAGCCTGATCTTCTTTATATAGATCTTCATCTGATTCATGAAGTCACTTCCCCGCAGGCGTTTGAAGGTTTAAGGCAGAACGGGAGGAAGGTAAGAAAGCCCGGGAATACGTTTGCTACAATGGATCATAATATTCCAACGGTTAACCGTTTTGAGATTAAAGATGAAGTTGCAAAACTTCAGGTAAGCGCACTTGAGGCCAATTGCCGCGAATTTGGAATCAGGCTTGCTGACCTTAATAGCACAGATCAGGGAATTGTCCATGTAATCGGACCTGAGCTTGGACTTACGCTGCCAGGAAAAACAATTGTCTGCGGAGACAGCCATACCTCTACACATGGCGCCTTTGGGGCATTGGCATTTGGCATCGGAACAAGTGAAGTGGAACATGTGCTGGCAACTCAAACGCTTTGGCAGCAGAAACCGAAAACATTAAACATCCATATAAACGGCTCGCTGAAAAAAGGGGTCACAGCAAAAGATGTGATTTTATATATTATCGGGACATTCGGGGTTCGCTTTGGTACAGGGTATGTCATTGAATTTACCGGAGAAGCGATTGAGAAAATGTCAATGGACGAACGGATGACCGTCTGCAACATGTCAATTGAAGCTGGAGCTCGTGCAGGGCTCATGGCCCCTGATGAAACCACATTTGAATATATTAAAGGACGTCAATATGCTCCAAAGGGAAAAGACTTAGAGGAAGCCGTTGCTTATTGGCAAAACCTGAAGAGTGATCCAGGGGCTGAATATGACGATAAAATCACAATTGAAGCTGCCGATATTTCTCCAATGGTTACTTGGGGAACGAATCCGGGCATGGCTGTAGCAGTTGATCAAAAAGTGCCGAACACCAGCATGTTCAACAAACAGGAAGAGAAGCAGGAAGCAGAGAGAGCTTATTTCTATATGGGTCTTGAACCGGATACAAGAGTGCAGGATATTGAAATTGATTATGTGTTTATCGGATCCTGTACAAATTCGAGAATAACAGACCTTCGTCAGGCTGCTGATGTGATTAAGGATAGACAAGTAAATCCATCTGTAAGAGCAATCGTTGTTCCCGGTTCCCAAAAAGTGAAGCTTCAGGCAGAAGAAGAAGGACTGCATCAGATTTTTATTAATGCAGGATTTGAATGGCGCGAATCAGGCTGCAGTATGTGTCTAAGCATGAATGATGATATTGTGCCTGAAGGAAAGCGCTGCGCTTCAACGTCAAACCGGAACTTTGAAGGCAGACAGGGAAAAGGTGCCCGGACCCATCTTGTCAGTCCGGCCATGGCTGCAGCAGCAGCTGTTTACGGCAGATTTGTTGATGTCAGAGAACTTGCAGGAGGGGTTGAAAGTGGAAGCATTTCAAGTGCACAAAGGTAAACTGGCTGTTTTAAACCGGTCGAATGTAGATACAGATCAGATTATTCCGAAGCAGTTTTTAAAAAGAATTGAACGGACAGGATATGGCAGATTTGCTTTCTTTGACTGGAGATATTTAAATGACGGAACAGACAATCCTGAATTTGAGCTGAATAAGCCTGAAGCAGCAGGAGCAAGCATCTTAGTAGCAGGAGAGAATTTCGGCTGCGGATCTTCACGGGAGCATGCACCTTGGGCCTTAGGGGATTACGGGTTCAAAGTCATCATTGCCCCGTCTTTTGCAGATATATTTCATCAAAATTGCCTAAAAAATGGACTTCTTCCTATTAGAATAGAAGAAACTTTTCATCAGCAGTTAATTCAGCGGGCCTCAAACCCTCATCTTGAGTGCACGATTGACCTTGAAAAACAAGAAATCCGCGACGGGGAAATGGTACTTTACTCGTTCACGGTCGATCCATACTGGAAAGATATGCTGCTGAACGGACATGATGAAATTTCACTTACTTTCATGTATGAAGAACAGATTGCTGAATATGAAAAATCAAGAAGAGTCTGGATGTCGTAATTCCAGGCTCTTCTTTCCTTGTTTTCTAAAGCGTCCATTGGTACACTTGTAGGCAAATAGCAAGCCGGAGATGATCCTACAATGATGGATGGAAAAAAACAGAGAAAAGTCATTCCCTTTCCTAACTTAAGTGAGCGTTTAGTTGATAAAGGATTGGAAGCGCTGAAAAATAAACAATTTAAAGAAGCTCTCACTCTCTTTTATGAAGTGCTGGAACTTGGAGAGGAAAGGGCTGAAATTCATCTCGGAATCGCATTATGCCTGATGGAGCTTGGAGAGCTTGAAGAAGCAAAGGCGGTTTGCCGTAAAATGCTCCATGAAGACATCGGAGACTATTTTACTGTGCTGCAGGTTTATTTAACGGTTCTTATTCAGCTTAGACAATACAGTGAAGTGCAGCAGACGATCGAGGCTGTGCTGCAGGAAAATCAGCTGCCTCACGATCAGGCGGAGCACTTTTATAAGCTTCTCGATTTCAGCCGTAAAATGACTGAGGACGAAGATTTTCCGATGGATGAGGAAGAGGATGATGATAGCTATACAGAACCAAGAAATTTGCTTGATACGATTAATCAGCAGGTTGCCTATGTTCAATCCTTAAAAGACCGAAATGTATCAAGGCACATGCTGCAGCTTCAATCCATCTTAAAGGATGGAGGCAGCCATCCTGTTGTTCAATCGATGATTCTTCATTTGCTTATGGAAAACGAGGTGGCAAAAGAAGTAAAAATTGCTAAATTCGGCAAAACGATGTCGCTGATTCCCGCAGAGCTTGAAGACTTATCTGAGCTTCCTTTTACCAAGAAAGTCCTGAATGTCCTGGATGATATTCTTGGTCAGGAGAACCCTGCACTGTTCGAAGCAGTAAAAGAAATATGGATCCGCCATTTGTACGTGTTATTTCCATTTTTGCCAGAACCGGCCGAAGCAAGGCTGTGGGCAGCTGCCCTTCATTATGCAGGCTATGAAATGCATGGCATAGCCGCACCGGCAGAAGAGGTCAGCTATACATATGAAGTAAAAGAAAATACACTTATGGAAGCAGCAAGAAAAATTTATGAAATAGAAGAAATTTCTTATTTGCAAATCTAACGTAAATGTTGAAAGGAATTTTTTCTATGTTATAATAAAATGGTTGTAAAATGATGATCAGCCGTACCAAAGGGAATGTACCCTTATGCGCGCAGACATCATACACTACACTGGCCGATTTAGTAAATCATCTACATATGGGTATAACAAAGGAAGCTCTTGTTTAAAATGGACAAGGCATACTTTGCCAAACCTAACTTAGATTATGTCACTATTTCAATAGATTTTTTGGAGGGAAACATATGTCTGCAAAATGGGAAAAGTTAGAGGGTAACCAAGGCGTTCTGACAGTAGAAGTTGATGCGGAAACGTTCAGCAAAGCCCTTGATGAAGCATTTAAAAAAGTATCAAAACAAGTAAATATTCCGGGATTCCGCAAAGGTAAAGTACCTCGCGGCATGTTCGAACAGCGTTTTGGCGTAGAGTCACTTTATCAAGATGCTTTGGATATCATTCTTCCAGAAGTATATCCTCAAGCAGTTGAAGAAGCTGGCATCGAGCCAATCGACCGTCCTGAAATCGACGTTGAACAAATCGAAAAAGGCAAAAACTTAATTTTCACTGCTAAAGTTGTAGTAAAACCAGAAGTGAAATTAGGCGAATACAAAGGCCTTGAAGTAGAAAAAGTGGATGCAGAAGTATCTGAAGAAGATGTAGATGCTGAACTTAAAACATTGCAGGAGCGTCATGCTGAACTAGTTGTTAAAGAAGACGGCGCTGTTGAAAATGGCGATACAGTCGTAATCGATTTCGAAGGATTCGCAGACGGCGAAGCATTTGAAGGCGGAACAGCTGAAAACTATACACTTGAAATCGGATCTGGCTCTTTCATCCCTGGTTTTGAAGATCAGCTTGTAGGCCTTGAGGCTGGCGGAGAAAAAGAAGTTGAAGTAACATTCCCTGAAGAATACCACGCTGAAAACCTTGCTGGAAAGCCGGCTACTTTCAAAGTGAAGCTTCATGAAATCAAAGCAAAAGAACTTCCTGCTTTAGATGATGAATTTGCTAAAGACGTAGATGAAGAAGTGGAAAGTCTTGAAGCTTTAAAAGCTAAAACAAGAACCCGCCTTGAAGAAACTAGAAAAGCTGAAGCGGAAAACACACTTCGTGACTCACTTGTAGACAAAGCTTCTGACAATGCAGAAGTTGACATTCCTCAAGTATTGATCGAAAACGAAGTAAACCGCATGATGCAGGAGTTCGAACAGCGCCTTCAAGCACAAGGCATGAACCTTGAGTTATACTTCCAATTCTCAGGTCAAGATGAAGATGCTTTAAAAGAGCAAATGAAAGAAGATGCTTCTAAACGAGTGAAGTACAACTTGACTCTTGAAGCAATCGCTAAAGCAGAAAACATCGAAGTTACAGATGAAGAAGTAGATGCTGAGATTGCTAAAATGGCTGAAATGTACAACATGCCTGTTGAGAACATCAAGCAAGCTCTAGGATCTTTAGAAGGACTAAAAGAAGATCTTAAAGTACGTAAAGCGATCGACTTCCTTGTTGAAAACAGCAAAGAAGCTGCATAATAAAATAGTAAAGAAACAAGGCGCGAGATGATTCGTGCCTTGTTTTGCAAAATAGATTTATTTTTAATCGCATTGGGTACTATATAATTACCGGATGCTACATACATATGTTAAGAAAAAGATTCATTTTTTTGCAGGAGCAAGGATTTTGAACCCGAAGAGCGAATTATATATACAAACACTCTAATCTGCTCAGGCAGAGTGGTTTTATTTCCTGTACTCTACATACTTATGGTACAATGCAATACATACCAATTTTTCAGACTTTAACCGCTTCGGACCAGCGGTCAAGGTAAGTTACGTGATATTCATTCCCATTACCTTTATACTTAGGAATAAGAAAGACAATCCATCCAGAGCAGCTTCTCCTATAGATGAAGATGTATGGGTACTTAGATGATACAAAGATATAAGGGGTGAAAACATGTTTAAATTTAATGACGAAAAAGGTCAGCTGAAGTGTTCATTTTGCGGTAAAACTCAAGACCAGGTTCGTAAATTAGTTGCTGGACCAGGTGTCTATATATGTGACGAGTGCATTGAATTATGCACAGAGATCGTTGAAGAAGAACTGGGAACAGAAGAAGAAGTTGAATTTAAAGATGTTCCTAAGCCGAAAGAAATTCGCGAAATTTTGGACGAATATGTCATCGGGCAGGAACAAGCGAAAAAGAGCCTTGCTG
Source organism: Metabacillus idriensis (assembly GCF_009674765.1). Lineage (GTDB taxonomy): Bacteria > Bacillota > Bacilli > Bacillales > Bacillaceae > Bacillus_P > Bacillus_P idriensis. The sequence continues at coordinate 16,795 of NZ_WKKF01000021.1, forward strand.
TAGCTGTATATAACCACTACAAGCGTATTAATTCCAACAGCAAGATCGATGAAGTAGAGCTTTCTAAGAGTAATATTGCGATGATCGGGCCGACAGGAAGCGGTAAAACTCTCCTTGCTCAAACATTAGCCCGCATTCTGAATGTTCCTTTTGCAATTGCTGATGCTACATCTTTAACAGAAGCTGGGTATGTTGGGGAAGATGTTGAAAACATTCTTTTAAAACTAATCCAAGCTGCTGATTATGATGTAGAAAAAGCTGAAAAAGGGATTATTTACATCGATGAAATTGATAAAGTTGCCCGCAAGTCTGAAAATCCGTCTATTACACGTGATGTTTCAGGTGAAGGTGTACAGCAGGCGCTTCTTAAAATTCTTGAAGGCACGGTTGCAAGTGTTCCACCTCAGGGCGGACGCAAACACCCTCATCAGGAGTTCATTCAAATTGATACAACAAATATCTTATTTATTTGCGGCGGAGCCTTCGACGGCATCGAGCAAATCGTGAAGCGCCGCTTAGGCCAAAAGGTTATTGGCTTTGGCTCTGACAAAAAAGATGATGAGCTTGACCAAAAAATGCTTCTTTCAAAAGTGCTTCCGGAAGATCTTCTGCGTTTTGGACTTATTCCAGAATTCATTGGCCGTCTGCCGGTTATTGCCAGCCTTCAGCCTTTAGATGAAGAAGCACTTGTTGAAATTCTGACTAAACCTAAGAATGCTCTTGTTAAGCAATATCAAAAAATGCTTGATTTAGACGGTGTAGAACTTGAATTTGAAGAGAATGCACTGATGGAAATTTCTAAAAAAGCAATTGAACGCAAAACAGGAGCGCGCGGACTTCGTTCTATTATTGAAGGACTCATGCTTGAAGTCATGTTTGAGCTTCCATCACGAGATGATATTACGAAATGCATTATTACTGCTGAAACAGTCACAGATAAAGTACCGCCTAAATTGGTGCTGACTGATGGCACGATCATTGAAGAAGATACGAAAACATCTGCATAATGAGAAAAGTGGAAGTGCCTTGGTCAGCTCCGACAGGCAGATAAGGATTCGCCGGAAAAGTCGGGGTTTGACTTATTTGGCTGAGCCGTTCTGACCGAGGAGTTAGGCGCTGGAGCTGGACATAGATGCGGAAAACTTTATACTTTATTTAATATCTAATTAAAAGCCTTGCGGGATATAATCCGCAAGGCTTTTTTGTAATTTTTAAATTTGAAAGACTGCTTTTTTTATACATTAATATCGTAATTATAGTTAGGATAATCACGTTTATTCCGCAAGTCCCTCGGAGATACTAGCTTATACAGTGAAACTTTCATCAGCAGAAATGGTGATGATTTGTTGAACAGATCGGGTATTTACGGGCAGTTACCCTCACCAGAGAATAAGTATTCCCTACTATTATTAGGTGAGGGTTTTTACTGCCCGTTAATGCGGGATAAATTGACATCGCAGTAGGAGGGACCACTATGAGCTGGACTGGTATTGCATTATTTGTGCAACTGTTTTTCGGGGTCATTATTGGCTTGTATTTTTGGAATTTATTAAAAAATCAGCGTACCCAAAAAGTATCAATCGACCGTGAATCACGCAAAGAAATGGAACAACTGAAAAAGATGAGATCGATTAAATTATCGGAGCCTCTTTCTGAAAGAGTCCGTCCTAAAAGCTTTTCAGATATTGTTGGCCAGGAAGATGGAATCAAAGCGCTAAAAGCAGCCCTGTGCGGACCCAATCCTCAGCACGTAATCATATACGGTCCTCCAGGTGTCGGCAAAACGGCGGCTGCAAGACTAGTATTGGAAGAAGCAAAACAAAATAATAAATCGCCATTTAAGCCTGCGGCTGTTTTTATTGAATTAGATGCAACTACTGCACGGTTCGATGAAAGAGGGATTGCAGATCCTTTAATTGGATCTGTGCACGATCCAATTTATCAGGGGGCAGGCGCGATGGGACAGGCAGGTATTCCCCAGCCCAAGCAGGGTGCTGTGACAAATGCGCACGGGGGCGTTCTGTTTATAGATGAAATCGGCGAACTGCATCCGATTCAGATGAATAAACTGCTGAAGGTTTTAGAAGATCGTAAAGTTTTTTTAGAAAGCGCCTATTACAGTGAGGAAAATACTCAGATTCCAAATCACATACATGATATTTTTCAAAATGGACTGCCGGCTGATTTTCGTTTGATCGGCGCAACGACCAGAACACCTAATGAAATTCCGCCTGCCATTCGCTCTCGCTGTCTTGAAGTCTTCTTCAGAGATTTGGAGCAGGCCGAACTTGCCGTTGTAGCAAGGAAAGCGGCAGTCAAAGTAAATATGAAGGTAAGTGAACCGAGCATAGCCACATTAACTTCATATGTAAGAAACGGCCGCGAGGTTGTGAACATGATGCAAATTGCAGCAGGTATGGCGATGACAGAAGACCGCACAGAAATTACAATGCAGGATATTGAATGGGTGGTAAGTTCAAGTCAGCTTACACCGCGATATGATAAAAAAATCTATGCGGATGCGAAAGTCGGTCTCGTCAATGGACTCGCTGTTCACGGTCCGAATTCAGGTTCTCTTCTTGAAATAGAAGTGACGGTCATTCATGCCAAAGATAAAGGGAATATTAATATAACAGGTATTGTGGAAGAGGAAAGCATCGGTGACAGAGGCAAATCGGTCAGAAGAAAAAGCATGGCCAAGGGCTCGATTGAAAATGTCATTACGGTCTTGCGGTCAATGGGAATTAAAGCTGATGATTATGATATCCATGTCAACTTTCCGGGAGGCATACCAGTAGACGGGCCTTCTGCGGGAATCGCAATGGCAACAGGCATTTTCTCTGCTATACACAAAATTCCGGTCGATCATACAGTAGCCATGACGGGAGAAATCAGCATTCATGGCAATGTAAAACCGATTGGCGGGGTTGTGCCGAAGATTAAAGCGGCTAAGCTCGCAGGTGCGAAAACAGTCATTATTCCGGCTGAAAACATGCAATCGATTTTAAAAACGGTCGAAGGCATACATATCATCCCGGTTACGAATTTGCAGGAAGTGTTTGATGTCGCGCTGCTGAATCCTCCAACTGAGGTAACTGCACCGATTACATCATTAATAAAACAAGACCTCGGGTAATCTCGGGGTTTTTTAAGTGAAAAGAATGATAAAATTCTGCGATTGTACATATGGCTCCATCGCCAAACTCTTCGGCTAAATCCTTATCCGTCTGACGGAGCTAACCAACGGTTCCGCTTTTCTTTGTTCACGGAAGTAATTTCTTTAGTCTTCTGACCGAGGAAAGGGTATACTACATAAGGTAACACTATATGATTTACAAATAGACACTGTTTTGCCGATGAGATAGAATTGTACAAGAATGAACTCATTATATTATAATGATTGATACTAAAGTCATGGAGGTGTATGACAGTTGGCGAAAAAAGAAGAGAAAATCGTCCCCCTCCTACCTCTTAGAGGATTGTTAGTGTACCCGACAATGGTACTTCACCTTGATGTAGGACGCGAAAAATCCGTACAGGCGCTTGAGAAAGCGATGATGGATGATCATATAATCTTTTTAACAACTCAACGTGATATTTCAATTGATGAACCAACCGAAGAAGATATCTTTACAGTAGGAACATTAACGAAAATTAAACAAATGCTGAAGCTCCCTAACGGAACAATCCGGGTTCTAGTAGAAGGCATGCAGCGGGGGAAAATCACTAAATATGTAGATGAAGGTGACTATTTTGCAGTCGGTGCCGCTTCCTTAGAAGAAAGCACAGAAAAAGACGCCGAAGATGAAGCGCTCATGAGAACGCTGCTCGATCACTTTGATCAATACATAAAGCTGTCAAAAAAAATATCCGGCGAAACCCTTTCAACTGTGACAGATATTGATGAGCCTGGCAGAATGGCCGACATTGTCGCATCTCACCTGCCGCTTAAATTGAAAGAAAAACAGGAAGTTCTCGAAACACTGGATATAAAAGAGCGTTTAAACCGTGTCATTGAAATCATTCATAATGAAAAAGAAGTGCTTCAGCTTGAAAAGAAAATCGGCCAGCGTGTGAAACGGTCAATGGAGCGGACGCAAAAGGAATACTATCTCCGTGAACAAATGAAGGCGATTCAGAAAGAACTTGGCGATAAAGAAGGCAAAACGGGTGAAGTGGATATTCTGAACGAGAAGATTGAGAAGGCCGGCATGCCGGATCATATCAAACTTACTGCGTTGAAAGAACTTGAACGCTATGAAAAAGTTCCTTCAACCTCAGCTGAGAGTTCTGTAGTCCGCAATTATCTCGAGTGGCTTATCTCATTGCCATGGTCAAATGCAACGGTGGACCGTCTTGATTTAAAACGTGCAGAAACGATTTTGGACGAGGATCACTACGGGCTTGAAAAAGTAAAAGACCGTGTTCTTGAATACTTGGCCGTTCAAAAACTGACAAAATCACTTAAAGGACCGATTTTATGCTTATCAGGGCCTCCGGGAGTAGGGAAAACATCCCTTGCCCGTTCAGTTGCTAAATCTTTAGACCGGAATTTCGTGCGCATTTCACTCGGAGGAGTACGGGATGAATCTGAAATCCGCGGTCACCGCCGGACTTATGTCGGCGCAATGCCGGGGCGCATTATTCAGGGCATGAAAAAAGCGGGAACCATTAACCCGGTTTTTTTACTTGATGAAATTGATAAAATGTCCAATGATTTCAGAGGAGATCCTTCTTCAGCCTTGCTCGAGGTTTTAGATCCGGAACAAAATCATACGTTCAGCGATCATTATATTGAAGAGACCTATGATTTATCTAAAGTTATGTTTATCGCTACAGCAAACAATCTGTCAACCATACCTGGCCCATTGCGCGACCGAATGGAGATTATTACGATTGCGGGCTATACAGAAATTGAAAAAATTCATATAGCCAAGGATCATCTGCTGTCTAAGCAGTTAAAAGATCATGGTTTGAAAAAGTCTAATTTGCAAATCCGTGAGTCAGCTATACAAAATATCATTCGCTATCATACCCGTGAAGCAGGCGTCAGAAGTCTTGAGAGACAGCTTGCAGCGATTTGCCGAAAAGCAGCCAAGCAAATTGTTTCTGAAGAACGCAAGAAAATTATCGTAACAGACAAAAATCTTGCTGATTATCTAGGAAAGAACAAGTTCCGTTACGGACAGGCTGAGCTGGAAGATCAAATTGGAGTTGCAACCGGCCTTGCTTATACAACTGTAGGCGGAGACACGCTCTCAATTGAAGTATCGTTATCGCCTGGAAAAGGCAAGCTGATTTTAACCGGAAAACTTGGAGATGTCATGAAAGAATCTGCACAGGCAGCATTCAGCTTTATCCGCTCACGGGCAAAAGAGCTGAATATTGATGAGAAATTTCATGAATTGCATGACATTCATATTCATGTTCCAGAAGGCGCAGTTCCAAAGGATGGCCCTTCAGCAGGAATTACAATGGCAACAGCGCTGATTTCAGCTTTGACCGGAAGACCGGTCAGAAAAGAAGTCGGCATGACCGGAGAAATTACATTAAGAGGAAGAGTTCTGCCAATCGGCGGATTAAAAGAAAAAACGCTGAGTGCGCACCGGGCAGGATTAACAAAGATCATTATGCCGAAGGACAATGAAAAAGATATTGAAGATATCCCTGAAAGTGTCCGCAATGATTTAACATTTGTGCCTGTATCACACCTTGATGAAGTGCTGCAGCATGCGTTAGTAGGAGAGAATGAATGAAAGTAACAAGTTCCGAGATTGTCATCAGTGCAGTAAAGCCCGAGCAGTATCCAGATCTGGAATTGCCGGAAATTGCTCTTGCCGGACGATCAAACGTAGGAAAATCGTCGTTTATCAATAAATTGCTGAACCGGAAAAACCTGGCGAGGACGTCATCCAAGCCAGGCAAAACGCAAACCTTAAATTTTTATATCATTAATGAAGTGCTTCATTTTGTCGATGTGCCGGGTTACGGCTATGCAAAAGTTTCTAAGTCGGAGCGGGATGCATGGGGGAAAATGATTGAAACATATTTCACAAAACGAAGACAGCTTTGTGCTGCTGTGTTACTTGTGGACCTTCGCCATGCACCATCAAAAGATGATGTGATGATGTACGAGTTTCTTAAGCACTATGATGTTCCGACAATTGTAGTTGCCACAAAAGCCGATAAAATTCCTAAAGGCAAATGGCAAAAACATATGAAGGTTGTCAGAGAAACACTGAACAAGGATCCAGATGATCCGCTGATCTGCTTCTCTTCTGAAACAGGACAGGGCAAAGTAGAAGCCTGGTCTGCAATCGAGCATTATACAAATTTAAAGAAATAAGATGGAACCAGCCACACGGCTGGTTCTTTTTATAGGGCAAAAAGAAAACCAGCCGCACTATGGGGCTGGAAGCTCATCATTTAAATCCCTGATCTTACATAATTTACTTTCTTTTAATAAATAATAAGTAAAAACCTCCAAGAATTAGCAGGACAGGCCAAAATTTCTGGATGACCTCCATCCCTTGCTCGACCCAGCCAAGCCCATTTATGATCGAATCAAATGAGTGGAGAAAAACGGCAAGCAGGAGTAAAATGAAACCTTGTAAATAGCCTGTTTTGGTTTTTGCTCCCCGCAGCAGCATGCCGAGTCCGATAATAAAGGTAATGGCAGGTGCATGTTCGGGCCAGTTCGGAAAACGTTCGATGCTATGAAAATGAATCCCAAGTCCCAGCAGGAGGATCCCGGGAAGAATGGCGCTGTCATCTTGATCGAAGTGCCCGCCAATCAGAAACACGAGGCCAAACAGGACGAGCAAAGTTTGCCAGGACTCCTGATTTTCAAACAGCTGGATTTGAAAGGTTTGCAGAAAGTAGTAAAATCCGATAGCAAGCAGGGCGAGAGCAGAGAAATTTGTCGATTTTTTCATTGATTTTCACCTCTAAATAGAACGATTTCCTTGATTGTAAGCACTTTTTTTGGTATTGTTCAAGGTGGACGAATATGTAACAGCTTTTGCTTTTAAATAGTATCATACCATAGACAAACAAGCTTTCAAGAACTGTTCACATTTAAAAAAAGAGAAAAATGCAGGTCATGGTATAATGGTAATAGTATTCTTGTATGTGGGGTGTATAGGATCATGCATATTTTAGTTGTAGGCTTAAATTATAAAACTGCCCCTGTCGAAATCCGTGAAAAATTAACGTTTAATCCAAATGAACTCGGGGATGCAATGAAAGCTTTGAAAGGCAAGAAAAGCATCTTGGAGAATATCATTGTTTCGACTTGTAATCGGACAGAAATTTATACTGTTGTGGACCAGCTTCATACTGGCCGTTATTATATTAAAGCATTTTTAGCAGAGTGGTTTGGAATCGACAAAGATTCTTTTTCACCCTTTTTAACGATGTATGAAAATGATGGAGCAATCGATCATTTATTCAGCGTTTCATGCGGACTTGATTCTATGGTACTTGGTGAAACCCAGATTCTTGGACAAGTCCGGTCAAGCTTCATGCTCGGGCAAACGGAAGACACAATTGGAACGGTCTTTCAGCACCTGTTTAAACAAGCCATCACACTTGCCAAAAAAGCACACTCAGAAACAGATATTGGTGCAAATGCCGTTTCTGTCAGCTATGCTGCTGTAGAGCTTGCAAAGAAAATCTTTGGAGATTTATCATCCAAGCATGTTCTTATTCTCGGGGCAGGCAAAATGGGAGAGCTTGCTGTGCAGAATCTGCATGGAAGCGGAGTGCGCAAAGTGACAGTCATCAACCGCACATTTGAAAAAGCAGAACTTCTGGCTAAGAAATTCAGCGGCAGCGCTAAAAGCATGAATGAACTTCAATGTGCGCTTGTTGAAGCTGATATCCTGATCAGTTCTACAGGCTCAAACGAGTTTGTTATTACGAAGGAAATTATGGCAGGGGTCGAAAAAATGAGAAAGGGCAAACCGCTGTTTATGGTGGATATTGCTGTTCCCCGTGATCTTGATCCTGCACTTGATGAGCTTGAAAGTGTCTTTTTATATGATATTGATGATCTGCAGGGGATTGTGGATGCAAATCTTCAAGAAAGACAAAAGGCAGCCGAAGAGATTGGAATTATGGTTGAAGGTGAGATTGTTGCGTTTAAACAGTGGCTCAGCACACTTGGTGTTGTTCCTGTCATTTCCGCTCTTCGTCAAAAAGCACTCGGTATTCAGGCTGAGACAATGCAAAGCCTTGAACGGAAGATGCCAAATCTTACAGACCGTGAATTAAAACTTCTAAACAAGCATACGAAAAGCATCATCAATCAAATGCTCCGTGATCCAATATTAAAGGTGAAAGAATTGTCTGCAGCACCTGATGCAGATCACACGCTGGATCTTTTCATGAAAATCTTTGATATTGAAGAAGCGGTAGAAGAGCAAAAAAGACAAGAAAACTCAATTTCTTTAAGCAGCTCAAAAGCACCGATTGAGCAAGCAAAAGCTTCACTTCAATCGTAAGTGAGAGGAATTTGATTTATGCCAGAGATGAGTTTAACAAGAATCAATGAATTAATCATTATTATCTATGCGTTCAGTGTTCTCTTTTTTTTCATAGATTTTATTCATAACAACCGGAAGGCAAACAAGATTGCCTTCTGGTTGCTTTCTATTGTTTGGCTGCTGCAAACAATTTTTTTGTTTTATCAAATGTTTACAACCGGAAGATTTCCAATCTTGAATATTTCTGAAGGCTTGTACTTTTATTCGTGGGTGCTTGTTACACTGTCAGTTGTATTAAACCGCTTTCTAAGAGTGGACTTTATTATCTTTTTTACTAACGTCTTAGGGTTTATTATGCTATCGATTCATACATTTGCTCCTTCCCAGTATGAATCGGCGGCTGTTTCAGGTCAGCTGATCTCTGAACTGCTGTTTATCCACATTACGATGGCCATTCTCTCATATGGCGCATTCACACTGTCATTCGTTTTTTCTCTGCTTTACTTGATTCAATTCAATCTGCTGAAAAAGAAAAAATGGGGTAAGCAATTACTCCGAATCGATGATTTGGCAAAGCTTGATCATATGTCATATGTATTAAATGTCATTGGAGTACCAATGCTGTTATTAAGCTTAATTCTAGGAGTTATTTGGGCGTATTTAAAACTTCCAAACTTTCACTGGTACGATGCAAAAGTGCTTGGATCCTTTATGATGCTCCTCGTTTATAGTTTTTATTTATACAGCCGCATTGTGAAAGAGTGGCAGGGCAAGCAGGTTGCTTACTTAAATGCAGCATCCTTTTTAATTCTATTAATTAATTTCTTTTTATTTGGAAGTTTGTCCCGGTTTCATATATGGGATTCATAATAAATGCACCATACATCAGGTTGAAAGTTGGAGGTACTCATTATGCGCAAAATAATAGTAGGTTCTAGACGAAGCAAATTGGCATTAACCCAAACGAACTGGGTGATTGATCAGTTAAAAAACATAGGGCTGCCTTTTGATTTTGAAGTGCGTGAAATTGTGACAAAAGGCGATCAGATATTAGATGTGACACTTTCAAAAGTAGGCGGAAAAGGTCTTTTTGTCAAAGAAATTGAGCAGGCCATGCTTGACGGCGAAATTGATATGGCTGTACATAGTATGAAAGACATGCCCGCTGTTTTGCCTGAGGGACTGACAATCGGCTGCATTCCTTTCCGTGAAGATCCGAGAGATGCATTCATTTCAAAAAATCATGTGAAGCTTTCTGAGCTTCCGGCAGGCGCGATTGTTGGAACGAGCAGTTTAAGAAGAAGCGCGCAGCTGCTTGCGATGAGGCCTGATCTTGAAATTAAGTGGATTCGGGGAAATATTGATACACGTCTTGCAAAGCTTCAGCATGAAGAATATGACGCAATTATTTTAGCTGCAGCCGGTCTGGCCAGAATGGGATGGAGTCAGGATGTTGTAACTGAGTTCCTGGATGCAAATGATTGTGTCCCGGCAGTTGGACAAGGTGCACTTTCTATTGAATGCAGAGAAGATGATCACGAGCTGCTTGAGCTCTTGTCTCATTTTACGGATGAAGCAACAAGACTAGCTGTTAAGGCTGAGAGAACATTCCTTCATGTCATGGAAGGCGGTTGTCAGGTTCCGATTGCAGGCTATGCTACAGTTGCTTTTGATAACGAAATCTCCCTAACTGCTTTAATTGCCTCACCTGACGGAAAAGAGATTTATAAAGAAAGAATCGTTGGGAAAGATCCGGAGGCGATCGGCAAGGAAGTTTCAGACCGCCTGATCAAACAAGGGGCTAAAGATTTGATAGACCGGGTGAAAGAGGAGCTTGATCTATAATGGCTCCTGATCTCTCCGGTAAGAAAATTTTAATTACGAGAGAGCATACACAGGCGACCACATTTGCCGAAAAAATTAAAAACGCCGGCGGAGTGCCCATTGTAACTCCGCTTATCCGTTTTGAAAAGGCAAAGAATGAAAAGCAAATTCATGAGATTATAGACAGCATCAGACCCAAAGACTGCCTAGTTTTTACAAGTACAAATGGAGTTGCTTACTTTTTTGACTTCCTGATAGAACATAATATACATATAACCAAATTATCAGAGTGCATCTTTGCCGCAGTCGGCAGAAAAACAAAGAAATTGATAGAAGACAAAGGCTTCCCGGTCACCATCATTCCAAAAGAATATGTGGCAGAGCGATTAGCAGAGGAAATTGCAGCAAAGACCACTGCCTCTCAGCATATTTTTCTGTTCAGGGGAAACCTCGCCCGAGAAATCTTAATCAATAAGCTTACGGATAAGGGCTTCTCCGTGACAGATGCCAAGCTGTATGAAACAATACATAATGTAGATGATGGACAAAAAATCGAGCATTTGCTGAAGCAAAATGAGCTGGATTATATCACATTTACAAGCTCTTCAACCGTAGATGCTTTTATGAAAGTAATGAAAAACATGGATCTGGATTCGCTGCTTTCTGGGGTTACTTTGGTAAGCATCGGGCCCATTACTCACCAGACCCTTTCCAATTACGGATTTAATGGGATTGTTTGTGAAACGTATACAATCGATGCCATGATAAATAGAATGAAAACTCATATTCAATCTGAAAGGAAATGAATAACTATGGATCTTCAATTTACAAGACACCGCAGACTCCGCACCACCAGCAGCATGAGATCAATTGTACGTGAAACTCACCTTCATGCAGAAGACTTCATTTATCCAATCTTTGTAGTAGAGGGAGAAAAGAAGAGAAATGAAGTAAAATCAATGCCTGGCGTTGAACAGATTTCACTTGATTATTTGAATGCAGAAATGCAGGAAGTATCCGATCTGGGCATTAAATCGGTTATCGTGTTTGGTGTTCCAGATGAAAAGGACGAGGTCGGTTCACAAGCTTATCATGACCACGGGATTGTTCAGAGAGCGATTACCCAAATTAAAGAAAACTTCCCTGATCTGGTTGTCATTGCCGATACATGTTTATGCCAATTTACAGACCACGGACATTGCGGCATTGTTAAAGAAGGCAAAATATTAAATGACCCTACACTGGATCTGCTTGCACGGACAGCCGTCAGCCAGGCAAAAGCAGGAGCTGACATTATCGCACCATCCAACATGATGGACGGATTTGTAGCAGCAATCCGCCACGGATTAGACGAAGCGGGTTTTGAAGATGTGCCGGTTATGTCATATGGAATCAAGTACTCAAGTGCATTTTACGGTCCATTCCGCGATGCTGCACACAGCACACCGCAATTTGGCGACCGCAAAACGTATCAAATGGATCCTGCTAACCGCATGGAGGCTTTACGAGAAGCAGAATCAGATTTATTGGAAGGCGCAGATTTTCTAATTGTGAAGCCTGCATTATCTTATCTTGATATCATCCGTGATGTAAAAAACAACTTCAATGTACCGATTGTTGCTTATAACGTAAGCGGAGAATATGCCATGATCAAAGCGGCTGCACAAAATGGCTGGGTTGATGAAAAAGCGATCGTGATGGAAATGATGATCAGCATGAAACGTGCGGGTGTTGATATGATTTTGACGTATCATGCAAAGGATGCTGCACGCTGGCTTAAAGAACAACACTAATCGTAAGGGAGAATTCTTATGCGCAATTATGAAAAATCAAAGCAGGCCTTTAAAGAAGCGCAGGATTTAATGCCAGGCGGTGTAAACAGCCCAGTGCGCGCATTTAAATCGGTTGCAATGGATCCTATCTTCATGGAACGCGGAAAAGGCTCCAAGATTTATGATATCGATGGAAATGAATATATTGATTATGTTTTATCATGGGGACCGCTTATTTTAGGTCATACAAATGATGAAGTGGTTGAAGCAATCAAAAAGGTGACGGAATCAGGTACAAGCTTCGGTGCGCCGACATTAATCGAAAATGAACTTGCAAAGCTTGTGATTGACCGTGTCCCTTCAATTGAAGTGATTCGCATGGTAAGCTCAGGAACAGAAGCAACAATGAGTGCATTACGCCTTGCACGGGGGTTTACCGGCCGAAACAAAATTCTCAAATTTGAAGGCTGCTACCATGGACATGGTGACTCATTATTAATCAAAGCAGGATCTGGTGTTGCAACACTAGGTCTGCCGGACAGTCCCGGGGTGCCTGAGGGAATTGCGAAAAACACGATCACGGTTCCTTACAATGATATGGAAAGCGTAAAATACGCATTTGAACAATACGGAGACGATATTGCAGGTGTGATTGTTGAACCAGTTGCAGGAAATATGGGAGTGGTGCCGCCGCTTGGAGGATTCCTCGAAAACCTAAGAGAAATTACCGCTCAATATGGCTCACTGCTTATCTTTGATGAAGTAATGACAGGTTTCCGTGTTGATTATGGCTGTGCGCAAGACTACTTTGGTGTAACACCTGACATTACATGCCTCGGGAAAGTCATTGGCGGAGGATTGCCTGTTGGAGCTTACGGCGGGCGTGCAGACATTATGAAGCAGATTGCTCCAAGCGGACCGATATATCAGGCTGGTACCTTATCCGGAAATCCGCTTGCTATGACTGCAGGATATGCAACTTTAAAACAGCTGACTCCGGATTCTTATAAAGAATTTAGCCGCAAAGCAGATATTCTCGAAGAAGGCTTAACGGCTGCAGCGAAAAAGCATGATATTCCGATCACATTCAACAGAGCCGGCTCAATGATAGGCTTCTTCTTTACAAATGAAAAAGTAACAAACTTTGAGACAGCCAAAACATCTAATTTAGACTTTTTCTCAATATTCTATCGTGAAATGGCAAATGAAGGTATCTTCCTTCCGCCATCTCAGTTTGAAGGCCTATTCTTATCTACAGCTCATACAGACGAAGATTTGAATAAGACCATTGCTGCTGCTGAAAAAGCTTTTTCTAAATTAAAATAGGCATTTGAAAACCCCTGCAGAAAATGTGCAGGGGCTTGTTTTTATTTTTCCTCATAACCAGATTTCCTGCTCAGCCACTTGCTTAAAAAAATAATTGAGAGACCAATTACGGCGACAGCAGCCATAAGCCAGTCAGAGACAATATTGAACCATAATGGAATCTGCAGTAAAAAAATTAAACCAATGATGATAAAAAATAAGGGTTTCATAGAATCTCCTGTGTTTTTCTTCTAGTATAGCAGGTATACCATAAATTGAACTACCCTCCACTTACTCGCTAACGCTCCTTGAAGTGGGGGATTCCTAAGTACAGAAACCATTTGATTTCTAATTGATTAGGCGATCTCCACAGTTCCTGCGGTTGAGATGCGT
>NZ_WKKF01000022.1 GCF_009674765.1 Metabacillus idriensis
CGACTTGCATGTATTAGGCACGCCGCCAGCGTTCGTCCTGAGCCAGGATCAAACTCTCCGAAGAAAATTTGTGACTCAATTTGTTGCTGACTTCAAAAATTTAAAACGTTTGGTACGCTTTTGGTTTTGTTTAGTTTTCAAAGAACTTTTTGTGTCGCGTTCTCTCGAAGCGACCCCTTCAATATATCATTCATCACTATGTTTCGTCAACAACTTTTTTTAAAAAGTTTTATGTGACGTCATCAGCGACGTTTATTAATATACCACCCACTCTAAAGGGTGTCAACAAAAAAAATTAGAACAAGCGAAACAATCCGCCTGTTCTAAGATAAGATCACCATTTTTATAATGATTAATGCAGCAACACCCGGCAAACCAAGCAATCCAGAAATACCCGCAGTCGTCAGATTAATGGGGATGTGCAGCCCTATGCTTGTACCAAATGCATTAATGAAAAATAAAAATAATGCACCTATTACAACTTTCACAAGCACTTGACCTGCCCATCGCATGGATCTGAGCGGTGCGCCCGCAACAAGCAGCAGGATGATGATTCCTCCGAGAATGGAAAAAACGTAGACGGGTTCCATTCCACCACTCACTTTCATTATTACTTTCTAAATATCTATGAAAGCCTGGTGAAAATAGAACAAGCTATTTCTTGCCGATTGTAATATTTCTCTTTTTTGCTTCTCTTAATAAGAAGAAGTATTTAGATTGAGCAACTTTTAATGCATACAGTATTTCAGGAGACGGCTCCACACTTTTATCAACAAGCTGTTTTTGACGATTCCAGTCATCTTTCATATAAATGAGATCATCCACCAGCAGCTGATCATATTCTTTTCTGAGCCAGCCTTTTCTGCGAAAAAACAATCAAACTTCCCCTCTCCGGCCATCCCGATATTAAAGCTCGCGTCTGCCTTCCAGAGCTTTTGATAAAGTTACTTCATCCGCATATTCCAGATCTCCGCCTACAGGAAGGCCATGTGCTATCCGCGTCATTTTAATTCCTGTCGGCTTTAAAAGCCTGGAGATATACATAGCTGTTGCTTCACCCTCAATGTTAGGATTGGTAGCAAGTATGATTTCCTGCACCGTATCATCCTGAAGTCTTTTCAGCAGTTCAGGAATCTTGATATCCTCAGGTCCGATGCCGTCCATAGGAGAGATTGCACCTTGAAGCACGTGATACAGTCCAGAGTATTCTTTCATTTTTTCCATTGCGATGACGTCTTTTGGATCCTGAACGACACAAATGACGGTTTTATCTCTTCTTTGGTCTTCACAGATATAACAGGGATCCTGATCTGTAATATGGCCGCACACAGAACAGTACGTTAGATTTCTTTTGGCATTGACCAAAGCCTTTGCGAAATCCAGTACAACATCTTCTTTCATATTCAGTACAAAAAAAGCCAGACGAACGGCCGTCTTCGGGCCAATTCCTGGCAGTTTCATAAAGCTGTCAATCAGCTTTGATATCGGTTCAGGATAATGCATTCCATTCCTCCTAGAACATGCCTGGCAAGTTCATGCCTTTTGTAAATTTGCCCATTGTATCGTTTGTGAGCTCATCCATTTTCTTCAGAGCATCATTTGTAGCAGCAAGAACTAAATCTTGAAGCATATCGATATCTTCCGGATCTACAACTTCCTCTTTAATGTTTACATCGATGACTTCTTTGTTTCCATTAATCGTAACAGTGACCATCCCGCCGCCAGCTGTTCCTTCGATTGTTTTTTCAGCCAGTTCTTCTTGCGCTTTGGCCATATCTTTCTGCATTTTTTGCATTTGTTTCATCATTTTTTGCATGTTGCCCATTCCGCCACGGTTCATAATAAATCTCCTCCAATATTAATCTTTTATTTCAATGAGATCTGTACCCACTAGTTTTTTTGCTTCAGCTATGAGCGGATCCTCGTCTTCATCAGGTGAATCGCCGTCCTCATTCTGACGCTGATCACGTATGTAATCTTCTCTTATTTTACCCCATTCTTGTTCTGGAACGCCAACCATTTCCATGTTTCGTCCCGTTAATTCCAAAAGAATGGCTTCCATATTGCTGCGGACCTGATTGTTGTTGTCCGCTACCATTTTACAATGGATTTCATATTTAAACTTTAACACAAATGCCGTTTCTGATGCAGCTACAGGTTCACTGTCTGTCAGAAGGGCTGCATGTGATACTTTGTTTTGTCTGCGCAAATAATCAAGCAGCTCTCCCCAGCGGCTCTTTATAGCTGCCAGGTTTTGTTTAGTAGCATCTTTCAGAATTTCCTGAATCCTGCCTGCTGGCACTTTGTACCCGCTTCGGACAGCTTTAGGGGCCTTTTGTTCACTTTGCGGCGCTTGCTGTCCGCTGATTGTGATTCCCTGTTTTTTCAGAAGCTCTAATTCATTTGCAAGTTTCTTTACTGTCGCTTCAAGCTCAGTATGATTTTCATTCCCGCCAGGCTGAACAGCTTTTGCCTCATGCTCGGAAAGCTTAACAATTGCCACCTCAAGGAAAATACGGGGGTGATTTGTCCATTTCATTTCCTGCTGGCTTTTGTTCAGCACATCAATTGCATGGTATATGGTACCGGAAGGCATCTGTTTAGATAATTCCACAAACTGTTCATCCACTGTAACCCGCTCTAAAACTTCCTCAAGCTGCGGTGCTGTTTGATACAGCAGCAGATCCCGGTAGTAGTAGATAAAATCTTCTACAAGTTTAGATGCATCCTTTCCCTGATTCATCAGTTCATCTAAAGCCTGCAGAGCACCAGATACATTTTTATTGAACATGGCATGAATTAATTCGCCTATCATCGCCTGTGAGACCGAGCCTGTTATGAGCAGAGCATCGTCTAATGTCACGGTTTCATCACTGAAGGAAATGGCCTGATCAAGCAAACTCAAGGCATCACGCATTCCTCCGTCCGCTGCACTGGCTATGACCTGAAGGGCAGCAGTATCAGCTTCTATCTCCTGATCTTTGGTGATCTCCTGCATTCTCCCGACAATTGCAGCCGCTGTAATTCGTTTGAAATCGAATCTCTGACACCTGGAGATAATCGTCAGCGGGATTTTGTGGGGTTCTGTCGTGGCTAATATAAAGATGACATGCTTAGGCGGTTCTTCAAGCGTTTTTAACAAGGCATTGAAAGCTCCAATTGAGAGCATGTGCACTTCATCAACGATATAAACCTTATATTTCACCGAAGACGGTGCATATTTTACTTTATCGCGTATATCCCGTATTTCATCTACTCCGTTATTTGAAGCAGCATCTATTTCAATCACATCGGAAATGGAACCATCTGTGATGCCAAGGCATGCAGAACATTCATTGCACGGTTCCGCAACAGGAGCTTTTTCGCAATTGACTGTTTTCGCAAAAATCTTGGCCGCACTCGTTTTTCCTGTTCCTCTTGGTCCGGAAAAAAGATAGGCATGCGAGAATTTTTCTTGCAGCAGGGCATTTTGAAGCGTTCTTGTAATATGTTCTTGACCTACGACATCATGAAATTGCTGCGGCCGCCAAACACGGTATAAAGCCTGGTAACTCACATAACGCCCTCCTTCAAATTCATCTCTTCTATTATACCTTATGGAATTAGTATTTTACAAAGGGGACAACAAGAAAAGCGGAACCGACTGGTCAGACCCGACAGACAGATAAGAAATCACCCAAAAAGTCCGGGTTTGACTTTTTGGGGGATTTTGTTCTGGCCGAGGGACTAGGAGGTGGAGCTAGACAACACCGAAAAGCGGAATCGCCCGTTTAGCTCAAGCATGTCAGATAAGGATCAGCCAGTGAAGGCGCTTTTTGCTAATGCTTGCTGATCCGTTCTGGCCGAGGAGTTGGGCGATGGAGCTGGACAACGAAGTGCAAAATACTTTTTTTACAAAATAAAAAACCCACCCTGCAAGAGGATGGGTTGTTCATTATAAATTAAACTGCCGTGCACCTTCCGTCGATTAGTGTCCATAAGCGTTACTTAAGCAGTTAGCTCGGCCCAGGCAACCCTGCGGCACATGAGAGGTTCCACTTAATGCTGCTTCCTTCCGGACCTGACATGGTTCATGGATTCCCATTGCGCAGGACCCAGACGTCAACACCACTTACTTAAGGCAGGCCCTACAGACAGCTAACCTCGGGAAAGGGATTCGGCCTCGCTAGAGCGGATTGCGAGTACAGGGCACCGCTACCTCCCCGCTTAGCACGGCAAAATTGATACCTGATTAAGGTGCGCCGTTTAGTACGACGCATAACCTAGTATATAGTCTTTTAGAGAAAAATGCAATATCCAGCTACTGTAAATTTTTTGAAGCAGTCTTTTCAGCTTTTTTCTTTTTTCTTAAATCCCTGAAGAAATCGCTGAGCATATTGCCGCATTCATCTTCAAGCACCCCTTTAGTCACTTCAACCTGGTGATTAAATCTTTTTTCATCCAGAAGATTCATAAGGGTTCCCGCACATCCGCCTTTTGGATCTGCAGCGCCGTAAACCACTCTTTTCACTCTCGAAAGAACAATCGCCCCCGCGCACATCGGACAAGGCTCAAGGGTTACATAAAGCGTCGAATCCTCAAGTCTCCACGTACCCATTGAGGCGCACGCCTGATCAATCGCAATCATTTCCGCATGGGCAATCGACCTTTGCTCACTTTCTCTTAGATTATAGCCGGATCCTACGATTTCATCGTTATGTACGATGACCGCACCGATTGGAACTTCGCCGATTGCCTTTGCTTTTAATGCTTCTTTTATTGCAAGCTCCATATATAACGTGTCCTTATTCATCATGTACTCCTTATAGATTTATTCATTATGGCACAAGCTAATCTCAGTAAAGGAGAGATGACGCCTTGGATAAAAAAGAGACCTGTGCCCTGCTCATTATAGATATGATAAATAATTTTAAGTTTAAGCATGGTGAAGTGCTGGCTGATGAAGCCAAACAAGTTTCTGAAAACATTTTTTCGTTAAAAAAGAAAATGCAGGCGAAAAAATGTCCCATCATTTATATAAATGATCATTATAAGTTATGGCAGGCTGATTTTCAAAAGATTTCTGAAAAGTGCACAAATGAATTGAGCAGACCCATCATCGAACAGCTCTATCCGGATGATACGGACTTTTTCTTAATCAAGCCCATGCATTCAGCTTTTTATGGAACTGCCTTAAACATGCTTCTCGACAACCTGGAAGTGGATCATCTTATTTTGACAGGCATAGCCGGAAATATCTGTGTTCTTTTTTCAGCCAATGATGCCTATATGAGGGGTTATAAACTCTCCGTTCCGTCTGACTGCATTGCTTCAAATGACAAACAAGATAATGAATATGCTCTGCGCATGATGAAAAATGTCCTTCAGGCAGATATAGGCGATTCCCGTCAAATAAAAATATAACATGCTGACGCTCGTTCCTTCATAAGATGTATCAGAGAGATTATGACGAATGAGTGAGGGGAATCAATATGCAGATACATATTGTCCGGGAAGGACAAACTTTATATGGGATAGCCCAAGCTTACAGCACGACCGCTGAAGAGATTATCCGGACAAATGAAATACCTAATCCAGGCCAGCTTGTCATCGGGCAGACAATCGTCATTCCGATAAAAGGACGATTTTATTGGGTGCAGCCAGGAGATACATTGTGGTCAATCAGCAGGAGATACGGTTCAACTCCAAAGGAATTATCTGAAGTTAACCAAATCTCGATCAACAGTCCGCTTCAAATAGGGTTCAGGCTCTATATTCCCGACCGGCCAAAACAAAAAGCAGAATTCAACGCTTATATTGAACCTTCCGGAAATCAGGTAAGTCCTGAACTGGAAGAAAGCGCCCGTGAAGCAGCACCCTATTTAACCTACCTCGGACCGTTCAGCTTCCGCATTCAAAAGGATGGCACTCTAAAAGAGCCGCTCTTAAATGACTTTGCTAATATCGCCAAAAACAATAGAGTCACATTAATGATGATCGTGACGAATTTAGATGATGAGGGTTTCAGCGACGAAATCGGACGAATCGTTCTTAATAATCAGGATGTCCAGAATAAGCTTCTCAATAACATCGTCGAAACCGCTAAGAAATACGGCTTCCGCGATATCCATTTCGATATGGAGTATTTAAGGCCAGTAGACAGAGAAGCCTATAACCGTTTTTTAAGAAAAGCAAAAGCCCGCTTTAAGAAAGAAGGCTGGCTCATTTCTACGGCACTGGCTCCTAAAACAAGTGCAGATCAAAAAGGAAAATGGTACGAGGCGCATGATTATAAAGCACACGGCGAAATTGTCGATTTTGTAGTAGTGATGACCTACGAATGGGGCTATAGCGGCGGACCGCCAATGGCTGTCTCGCCGATTGGACCGGTTCGGGATGTCCTTGAGTACACCCTGACTGAAATACCGGCAAATAAAATCATGATGGGGCAGAATTTATACGGATACGACTGGACCTTGCCGTTTAAGCCTGGGGGAGAATTCGCAAAAGCCATCAGCCCTCAGCAGGCCATCCGCTTGGCAAGTCAGTATAATGTCCCCATTCAATATGATATGAAAGCACAGGCTCCTCACTTCAACTATCGCGATAAGGAAGGAAGAGAGCATGAAGTCTGGTTTGAGGATGCCCGTTCCATACAGGCTAAATTTGATCTAATGAAAGAATTAAAGCTGAGAGGAATGAGCTATTGGAAACTCGGGCTCTCATTCCCGCAAAACTGGTTATTGATTGCAGATAACTTCGACGTTGTAAAAACACCAACATAAAAAGCAGCCTGATCCGGCTGCTTTTTTTAAGAGATAAGAAAGTTTAAAATTTTGCGCTTCGATGGCAAGCGGAGTCGCTCAGGCTCCTCGGCCAGAACGGCTCCGAAAGTATTGGCAAAAAGCGCCTTTACTGGCGGAGCCTTATCTGTCATGCCTGAGCTAAACGGGCGCTTGCGCTTTTCTTATTTTTCAACCCATGTATACATGTAATCGGCATCTTCTATCTTTTTAGCCTGTTTGACGATTTTAAGCGGACGGAACGTATCAATCATCACTGCAAGCTCAAGTGTTTCTTTTTTCCCGATGCTTGCTTCCGTTTTTCCCGGATGAGGACCATGCGGTATTCCGCTCGGATGAAGCGTGATGGACCCCTGTTTGATTCCTTTTCGGCTCATAAAATTTCCTTCTACATAATAAAGCAGTTCATCGCTGTTGACATTACTGTGATAGTAAGGTGCCGGAATTGATTCAGGATGATAATCGTACATTCTCGGAACGAAGGAGCAGACAACGAAATTGTGGCCTTCAAATGTTTGATGAACAGGCGGCGGCTGATGAATCCGTCCTGTAATCGGCTCAAAATCCTCGATATTAAATGCCCACGGATACAAGTAGCCGTCCCACCCCGCTACATCAAAAGGATGGTGGTTAAAGGTATGCTTATGCATATAGCCCCTGGATTTCGTCAGCACTTCAAACTCGCCTCTTGCTTCAAACGTCAGCAGCTGTTCCGGTCCCCGAAAATCCCTTTCGCAAAACGGACTATGCTCTAAAAGCTGGCCGTATTCATTCCGATATCGTTTAGGAGTTGTAATCTGGCTGAACGATTCGATAAAAAGGAACTTTGTTTCCGCTTCAGGAACAATACGATAGATTGTGCCGATTGGGATGTTAATGTAATCTCCCGGACGGTATGTGATGACGCCGAACATCGTCTCAATCGTTCCATTCCCAAAATGAACAAAAAGCAATTCATCTCCATCACCATTCCGGTAATAAGACTCCATCGGTTTTCCTGCAAGAACTGTGCCTATTAAGAGATCGTCATTCCCAAGGATATACTCTCTAGCCTCAAAAGCATCCCCCTTAGATTGCAGAGCGTCTGTAAAGAAATGCCTGTGCTTCAAGGAATCCATCTGTTCATATTCAGGGAGATAGGAATGAAGAAGCTCTGATTTCGCAACCTCTGTAGGCATGTAGTGATGATACAGAATGGATTGTGTGCCTGAAAACCCCTTCGTCCCCATAACCTGCTCCCGATAAAGGCTACCGTCTTCTTTTTTAAACATCGTATGTCTCTTATGCGGGATTTTGCCTAACGCGCGATAATACATGCTCTCACCTGCTTTTAGCTGCAATTTTATTTTTCAGCGAGCCCATACCTTCTATTGTTAATTCGATCTCATCTCCCGGTCTTAAATATCGATGCACTTCTTCCCCAAGCTCTAGAATACACCCGGTTCCAACGGTCCCTGAGCCAATCACTTCCCCTGGATATAAGGTGACCCCTGCAGAAGCCCGTTCAATCATTTGGGCAAATGAATAATAGATATCTTTTAAATTCCCTTTTGATATCTCTTTTCCATTAACAGCCGCTGTCATCGTTAAATCATACCGATCTCCTGTCTTATGTGGATGAAGCTCATGTTTTGACACAAGGTATGGTCCAAGCGAGGTCGCGAAATCCTTTCCTTTCGCAGGACCTAGACCCACTTTCATCTCTTCTTTTTGAAGATCACGCGCACTCCAGTCATTCATGATGCAGTACCCAAAAATGTACGCGTCTGCTTCACTTGCCGGGATGTCACGCCCTTCCTTTCCAATAACACAGGCAATCTCAAGTTCATAATCAAGAGCACGGCAGCCAGGAGGCACTTCAATCCTTTCATCTGGCCCCTTCACTGCCAGGTGATTTGTAAAATAAAACACCGGAAATTGATACCACTCTGGAATGACATCAAGCCCTCTTTTCTGGCGGGCGGTTTTCACATGGTCTTCAAATGCATAAAAATCGCGAATGCTCACCGGCCTTGGAATAGGCGCAGACAGCTTAACCTCTGAAAGCCTGTAAACTCCCTGATCCTCCTCTTTAAACGGATTCATTGCATGAATAGATGGCAGATATCGATCATGCTCTGCTAAAAATTCTTGAATAGATTGAGGCAGGAAACCCCGGCTGACAGCATGCATATCAATGACCAGATCATCTCCCTGAAGCCATCCCGCCGCCTGTCTGCCGGACGCGGTTTGAAATGTCACAAACTTCATTTAGATTTCACCTTCTTATAATCTCAAACGTATCTGTCATTGGTTTTGTATACATGTGTCCGGCAAGACGCCCGATCGGCTTTAAGTGACTAGTAATAATTTTCCCTTCATAGAAAAGAGCATCATCGACATGGATATGCTTCACCTTGCCAATGACAAGACTGCCTGATCCCGCTTTCTCTCCAAAATGCAAGACTTCATGCAGCTCGCATTCCAGGTGAACCAGGCTTTCTTTGACGCGAGGAGGGGCAACTCCCTTGCTATTTGCCTTCGTCAGCCCGCTTTGAACAAATTCATCCACTTCCGGTTCAAAATCGCCTGCACAGCGATTCATTTGTTCTGCTATCTGCTCACTCACAATATTGATGACAAATTCCTTCGTTTTTTCAATATTGATAAGAGTATCTTTTTTCGATCCATCTGTCCCTTTTCTCATAGGAGAGAAGCAAACCATCATCGGTTCTGCTGAGATCGCGGTAAAAAAACTGAACGGAGCCAAGTTTGCCGCTCCTTTTTCATCAATAGTCGACACGAAAGCGATAGGCCTTGGCAAGATCGAGCCAATCATTAATTTATAGGCGTCTTTCCAGTGAAGCGACTCGGGCATGACATCCATCTTTATCACCTTGCTTTCAGGGGGATTAAGTGCTTATAAATTTCCGCGTCGCTCCTGCTCCCGCTCGATTGATTCAAAAAGCGCTTTAAAGTTGCCGTCCCCGAAGCCTTTCGCTCCTTTTCTCTGAATCACTTCTATAAAGACTGTCGGACGATCGACAATCGGCTTGGTGAAAATCTGCAGCAAATACCCTTCATCGTCACGGTCTACTAAAATGTTAAGTTCTTTCAGCTTATCAATCTCTTCATCAATATCTCCGACACGTTCGCTGAGGGTTTCATAATAAGTCTCAGGCGTATTCAGGAATTCCACGCCATTTTTCTTTAAAATAGCTACAGTAGATACAATATCTTCTGTTAAAATTGCAAGATGCTGTACACCTGGTCCTTTAAAAAACTCAAGGTACTCCTGAATTTGTGATTTGCGTTTTCCCTCTGCAGGCTCATTAATAGGAAATTTAATCCGCCCTCCATTATGCATAACCTTCGACATAAGAGATGAATATTCTGTGCTGATATCTGAATCTGTAAAATGACGCATTTCTTTAAAGCCCATTACTTTTTCATAATAAGAAACCCATTCCTGCATACTCTCTACATTTCCGACAACATGGTCGACTCCGATGATTCCTGCTTCTGTATAAGGAATCTTCATTTCAGCCGCTTCAAATCCCGGCATAAATGCACCCTTGTATTCTTTTCTCTCTATTAAAGAATGAATGGTGTCTCCGTATGTACCAATTACGGCTTTTTTAACGGATCCTAGTTCATCCTTCAGCTCAAATGGCGGTGTAATCGCAATGGCTCCTCTAGATACAGCTTCATTGTAAGCCTTTTCAACATTATCAACGACTAAAGCTATGTCTCTGACACCGTCCCCATGCTTCTTGACGAATTCAGCTACGCGTGAGGTATCGTTTAAAGAACCTGTAATAACTAAGCGTACTTTCTGCTGCTGCAGCACATAGGAAACGGTTTCCCTGTTCCCTGTCTCAAGTCCTGAATAGGCGACGATTTTAAAACCGAAGGCTGTACAGAAATAATGAGCCGACTGCTTGGCATTGCCTGAATACATTTCCAGATAATCAACATCTTTCACCGGAAAAAAATCTTCAACCTGACTGTCCATCGCTGCTGTTTCCTCACGCATATAAATCCCTCCATTTTATGAATATTATTACTATTCCGAATACATCATACGGAAAAAGCAGAGATGGAAGCAAGAGTGCTGAGTAAAGCTATAACGCTTTTCTGCAATGATGCAAACCCTATTCCATCCGCTGGTGCATTCGCATAAAACCCGTACAACTATGAGAGGATAATTGGAAACTTTTCTTTTTTGTAAAAAGCTTACTCTTTTCATATTGTCACTGTGATACAATAAAATTTGTCTGTTTTGATAGATTTTTTTGCGTAGGAGGACCCGTGATGAATGGCGTACCGTTTATTACCGTGGAAGGACCGATTGGTGTTGGGAAAACTTCGCTTGCACGAGCGATAGCAGAACACTATCAATTTCATTTGCTGAAAGAGATTGTGGATGAGAATCCGTTTCTCGGCAAATTTTATGAAAACATTGAAGAGTGGAGTTTCCAGACAGAAATGTTCTTCCTGTGTAATCGATATAAACAGCTTGAAGATATTGCACAGTTATTTTTGAAAAAGAGTCAGCCTGTTGTGGCAGATTATCATATTTATAAAAATCTTATTTTCGCAAAGCGCACTCTTAAAAATGAACAATACGATAAATACCTGGATATTTATTCAATTTTAACAAGCGACATGCCAAAGCCGAACTTGATCATTTACTTGAATGCAAGTCTTGATACATTGCTTAACCGCATTGATATGCGCGGAAGGGAGATCGAGAAAAAGATCGATCCCGGCTATTTAAAGCAGTTATCAGAGGATTACGAAGTGGCCATGTCACAATGGGAAAAAGAACACCCATCCATCCCCGTACTGAGATTCAGCGGAGATGAGCTTGATTTTGTACAAAACGAAAAAGATTTAACCTATATATTTAAACGCCTGGATGAATCTTTACATGAAGGAGTTACCAGTAAATGAACTTGAGAGAGAAATACAGCATTCCCCACAACGCCGTCATTACCATAGCGGGAACAGTCGGTGTAGGAAAATCAACGATGACAAATGCCCTTGCAAATGCACTTAATTTCCGCACCTCATTTGAAAAAGTAGATACAAACCCTTATCTTGATAAATTTTATGCGGATTTTGAAAGATGGAGCTTTCATCTGCAAATCTATTTCCTTGCTGAAAGATTCAAAGAGCAAAAGCGGATTTTTGAATACGGCGGAGGCTTTATCCAAGATCGATCGATCTATGAAGACACTGGCATTTTTGCCAAAATGCATTATGAAAAAGGCACGATGACAGAAGTCGATTATGAAACATACACGAATTTATTCGATGCGATGGTCATGACACCTTACTTCCCTCATCCTGATCTTTTGATTTATTTAGAAGGCAGCCTTGAGGATATTTTATCCCGCATCAAAGAACGCGGACGTCCGATGGAGCAGCAGACTCCAATTGCATATTGGGAAGAGATGCACCGCCGCTATGAGGATTGGATCAATAATTTTAATGCATGTCCTGTTTTGCGCTTGAACATAAACGATTATGACATTATGGCAAACGAAGGTTCAATTGAACCGATTGTCGAACGTGTCGGACATTTTATAGAGCAGACAAGATTACTTAAAAAATAACCGGTTTACTCCGGTTATTTTTTTTGCAGTTATTTATGTATTAAGAAAAAATCCATACAAAAAACCTGCAGCAATGTATGCTGCAGGTTTTATCAATCTCCAATACTTATGCGCTAAACATTGGATTTTATATGTAAGATGGAGGAGGTAGAGGGATTCGAACCCCCGCGGGATTTGACTCCCCTGTCGGTTTTCAAGACCGATCCCTTCAGCCGGACTTGGGTATACCTCCCTGCTGACAAGAACTAATATAACATATTGATTTTGGGCTTGTCAACGATTCTAAAAAACTTTTTCAAAAAAATTTAAGGAAGGGCCAAAACGGATTTTAGCCCCTTCTTGAATGGTTATTATTATCGTGAAATGACTTCTCTATTCCCCATATATGGACGCAATACTTCAGGAATAATAACAGTTCCATCCTCCTGCTGATAATTCTCGAGAATGGCGGCAACTGTTCTGCCAATCGCAAGACCAGATCCGTTCAGTGTATGAACAAATTCAGGTTTTCCTTTAGGCTCACGTCTGAAACGGATTCCTGCGCGCCGCGCCTGAAAGGCTTCAAAATTACTGCAAGATGAAATTTCGCGGTATGTTTCCTGGCTCGGTATCCATACTTCAATGTCATATTTCTTTGCTGCCGTAAATCCAAGATCTGCTGTACACATTCTAAGCACACGATAAGGCAGACCCAAAAGCTGAAGAACTTTCTCTGCATGTCCTGTCAGTTTTTCAAGCTCATCATAAGAATCTTCAGGTTTAACAAATTTCACAAGCTCTACTTTATTAAACTGATGCTGGCGGATTAATCCTCTAGTATCTCTGCCTGCAGAGCCAGCCTCAGAACGGAAGCAAGAGCTGTAAGCCGCATAATTGACCGGAAGCTGATCGATAGAGAGAATCTCTTCTCGGTGCATGTTAGTTACAGGCACTTCAGCTGTAGGAATTAAAAAGTAATCTTCGCCCGCAATTTTAAATGCATCTTCTTCAAATTTAGGCAGCTGGCCTGTTCCAGTCATGCTGTCACGATTTACGATATACGGAGGCAGCACTTCTGTATAGCCGTGTTCATCGATATGCAAATCAAGCATAAAACTGATCAGAGCACGCTCTAGACGTGCACCTAAGCCGCGGTAGAAAACAAAACGGCTGCCGGTTACTTTACCCGCACGTTCAAAATCTAAAATTCCAAGGTGATCGGCAACATCCCAGTGAGGTTTTGGTTCATATGCAAATGCAGGAACTTCTCCCCATTCGCGGTGAAGAATATTGTCATCTTCCGTCTCGCCTACCGGCACACTTTCATGCGGAATATTTGGAATAGACAGCATTAACGTTTCAAGCTCTGCCTCAACCACGCGAAGCTCATCATCCATTTCTTTCACGCGGTCGCCAACTTCACGCATTTCTTTTATTAAATGATCAGCATCCTGTTTTTCACGTTTTAACACAGCAATTTGACCTGAAACTTCATTTCGCTTGCTTTTAAATACTTCTACTTTTGAAATCAGTTCACGGCGTTTTTGATCAAGCTCCTCAAACTTGCTGAAGTCGCCTAAATCCTCTCCGCGATGAGACAGTTTTTCTTTTACTTCTTCAAAATTAGCGCGCAAATATTTAATATCCAGCATGACAAAACTCCTTTTTATGTTTTTTTGCAAATAAAAAAACTCCCGTCCCCTGGTAAAGGGACGGAAGTTATATCCGCGTTGCCACCCTAATTGAAGGCAGATTGCCTTCCTCTTAAGCAGGATAACGGCCTGTACCGGACATGTCTACTCTCCGAAAATTTCAACATCTCATTCAAGGATGGATTCACAAGGATCTAACACCGATTTTCACCAGCCACCGGCTCTCTAAGAAAGAAGCACTTGCTACTATTTCCTGTCGTCATGTTTTTCATGTTCAATTAAGTAATTCATAATTTACTACAAGTTTGATACGGTTGCAAGGTTTTTATACACTTAATTTTGCTTTTGTATTTTCAACCATGCGCACAAACAGCCCAGTCATCCGGTGATCATCTGTTAATTCGGGATGAAACGAACAGCCCAGGAACTGTCCTTGACGTGCTGCAACGATTCTTCCGTTATGCTTAGACAGAATTTCCACATCTTCTCCAACTTCGACAATATGAGGAGCCCTGATAAATACACCAACGAAATCTTCAGCAACATCCGTAATATTCAGTTCTGCTTCAAAGCTTTCGCGCTGACGCCCAAATGAGTTTCTCTCAACGGTAACATCCATTACTCCAAGATGTCCTTCGTTGTAACCCACTATGTTTTTAGCAAGAAGAATTAAGCCTGCACAGGTTCCAAACATCGGCTTTCCCTGCTCAGCGAAGGCTTTGAGCGGACCCATGAACTCATATTTATCAATCAGGCGGCGCATCGTTGTGCTCTCTCCGCCTGGCATAATGAGCCCGTCCAATTCATCAAGCTGCTCAGGACGCTTAACAACGACTCCTTCTGCACCGCTTGCCTCTATTGATCGGATATGTTCTCTTACAGCACCTTGAAGGCCTAATACACCAATTTTAAGCATTGTATTCTACTCCTTTATAATTACCAGCCGCGCTCTTGCATTCTGTTCTCAGGAAGCAAAGTTGAGATCTCAATGCCTTTCATTGCTGTTCCAAGTCCCTTTGAAAGACTTGCAATCAGTTCATAATCCTGATAGTGAGTTGTTGCTTCAACGATCGCACGGGCAAATTTTGCAGGGTTTTCTGATTTGAAGATACCTGAACCAACGAATACACCATCTGCTCCTAATTGCATCATTAGAGCAGCATCTGCCGGAGTTGCAATTCCGCCTGCTGCAAAGTTTACAACCGGAAGGCGACCCTCATGCTTGATTTGAAGAAGAAGCTCATAAGGCGCGCCTAACAGCTTCGCTTCTGTCATTAATTCATCCGTGCTCATTCCAATGATTCTGCGCACTTGGCCATTTACTTTACGCATGTGGCGAACAGCCTCAACGATATTTCCTGTACCAGGCTCGCCTTTTGTGCGGAGCATAGAAGCGCCCTCAGCAATACGTCTAGTAGCTTCTCCTAAATCGCGGCATCCGCAAACAAATGGAACTGTATAATCACGTTTATTTAAATGATACTCTTCATCAGCAGGAGTCAATACTTCACTTTCATCAATGTAATCGACACCCATCGCTTCTAATATGCGAGCTTCCACAATGTGGCCAATACGTGCTTTTGCCATAACTGGAACCGTTACAGCCTTCATCACTTCTTCAACAATTGTAGGATCTGCCATACGGGCAACTCCGCCCGCTGCACGGATGTCAGCAGGAACGCGCTCAAGTGCCATTACAGCAACTGCTCCAGCTTCCTCAGCGATCTTTGCTTGCTCTGCATTGACTACGTCCATAATGACGCCGCCTTTTTGCATTTCTGCCATTCCGCGTTTTACACGATCTGTACCTGTGTTATTCATTCTATATCCCCCTCATATTATGTAAAATTTCATTTTGCACATATAACTTATTCTATCCTAAGTTATTAAAAAATCCTATCAAAATTAAAGGGATTATTAAAACAATTCGCACAAAGAAAAGCGGAGCCGTCCGTTTAGCTCCGACAGACAGATAAGAATTCACCCGAAAAGTCCGGTTTTGACTTTTTGGGGGAATTTGTTCTGGCCGAGGAGTTGGGCGGTGGAGCTAGACAATTAGAAAAGCGGAGCCGCCCGTTTCAATCCTAATATATCCATATATGTAAAAAAGACTTACTCATATCGAGTAAGTCTTCTTTCAATTAAAACCAGCCTGTCACAGTGTCTGTCACTGTTCCCCAAAGACCGCCGAAGAATCCGCCGATTCCTCTCATGGATAAAACAAACCAATTGGCTTTTTCAACACCGCTTTTTGTGACGAGATCAACATTAGCTTCGCTTTTTTCTTCTAAGAAGCCCAAATCTTGGCCTTTACCTGTGTATTTTACAGTCATATAGCCGATTTTCTCGCCTTTTTTGACTGGAGCCTGTACTTCATTGTCTGCATTAACCTTTTTTTGATCAAAGACGTAGTTTGGCTCATATGATTCCTTTTCACCATTCTTAACAACAAGGTTAAGAGGCTCTTTTGTTGCTACAGCTACTTCTTTTTCTTTCCCTTTCACAACGGAGAGGTCAGATTTATTTTTAATTTGATAGTTTTCAGGATAAACTTCTTCCATCTTGAAATTGTTATATGCATAATCGATCATTTTTTTCGTTTCTTTAAAACGAGGAGTATGAAGGCTGCCGTCATCACTTGCAGCGTTTAAAACGACAGTAATTACGCGCATGCCGTTTCGCTCAGCAGTCGCTGTAAACGAAGAACCTGCTGATTTAGTAGAACCCGTTTTTAAACCGTCTACACCTTCTGTTTCAAATAACAAACCTTCAAGCATCCAGTTCCAGTTATCCATTTTGATTGCATCTTCTGTGCCTTCTCTGAATACTTTTCTCGGAGTACTTGCTGTCTCTAATACTTCTGGATAATCATTTATTAATTTTTGAGAAAGCAGCGCCATATCGCGTGCTGACATTTTATTCTCGGCATCTGCTGTCGTGCCATCAGGATGCATTCCTGCTAGATCTCCATTTTCTAAACCTGTTGAGTTCACAAATTCGAAGTTTTTAAGACCAAGCTCTTTAGCTTTTTCATTCATTAATTTTACGAAATTAGACTCAGATCCTGAAACGATTTCTGCTAAAGCAATAGCTGCTCCGTTTGCAGAATAAATGCTCATTGCTTCATAAAGCTCTTTTACATTGTATGTACCGTCTTTTCGTAATGGGACGTTGGACAGTCCGCGGTTTTGTGAAATTCTATAGACATAATCACTTGGGGTGTATGTTTGATCCCACTTGATTTTCCCTTTATCAACTGCTTCAAGAACTAAGTATTCTGTCATGATTTTAGCCATACTTGCAATCGGAAGCAGATCGTCTGCATTTTTCCCGTATAGAATTTTACCTGTAGACGCTTCTACTAAAATTGCACCTTTTGCATTCACTCCAACTGCATCATTTTCTGCCGCAGATGCCTGTGCTGCCGGCAAAATAACTGTTATTGCCAGAACAGCAGCTAACAGCACGGACAGCAAACGCTTAAACTTCATGTTGCTCAAATTCATAACCTCCACCGTTTTTTTATCTATTTTTATATTCAATTATTGACCTGAGTGACAAACAACAAAGTCGATTTTATCACACTATGATCAAAAAAAATAGACAGAGTCTGAGACTCTGTCCTAAAGATTGAACATTGTATTACATTTCAGGTAAATCGACCTAGAAACGCTTATGAAAGCGAATAGTTCGGTGATTCTTTTGTAATTTGAACATCATGAGGATGGCTTTCGCGAAGACCTGCACCCGTCATGCGGACAAACTGTGAATTCTCACGAAGCTCTTCTAAGTTTGCCGTTCCGCAATATCCCATACCAGAGCGAATACCGCCGACCAGCTGATAAATCGTATCTGAAAGAGGTCCTTTATAAGGAGTTCTTCCTTCAATGCCTTCTGGAACAAATTTCTTGTTGTCTTCCTGGAAGTAACGGTCTTTGCTTCCTTTTTCCATCGCGCCCACAGAACCCATGCCGCGGTAGACCTTAAATCGTCTTCCCTGGTAAATTTCTGTTTCGCCCGGGCTTTCTGACGTACCTGCCAAAAGACTGCCAAGCATAACGGCATGACCGCCTGATGCTAATGCTTTTACGATATCGCC
Source organism: Metabacillus idriensis (assembly GCF_009674765.1). Classification (GTDB taxonomy): domain Bacteria; phylum Bacillota; class Bacilli; order Bacillales; family Bacillaceae; genus Bacillus_P; species Bacillus_P idriensis. The sequence continues at coordinate 18,113 of NZ_WKKF01000022.1, forward strand.
TGAATATTTAATTCCGCCATCTGCGATAATAGTAATGCCTAGCTTGCGTGCTTCCGTCGCACAATCATAAACAGCTGTGATTTGAGGTACACCTACACCTGCTACAACACGGGTTGTACAAATAGACCCAGGTCCGATGCCTACCTTTACGACGTTTGCTCCAGCTTCTGCAAGTTCTCTTGTAGCGGCAGCTGTTGCAACATTTCCTGCAATAATATTCAGATCAGGGTATTCGTTTCTGATCGTTCTGACCATATCGATAACGCCCTTTGAGTGGCCATGGGCTGTATCTAACACAATTGCATCAACGTTAGCCTCAACCAGCTTTTTAACACGAAGCATGGTATCTGCCGTAACACCTACTGCAGCACCGACAAGCAAACGTCCATGCTCATCTTTTGCTGAATGCGGGAACTCAATTACTTTTTCGATATCTTTAATCGTGATTAATCCTTTTAATACACCTTGGTCATCAACCAGCGGAAGTTTTTCAATTTTATGCTTTTGCAGAATGCTTTCTGCTTCTTTAAGAGTTGTTCCGACGTCTGCCGTTACTAAGTTTTCTTTCGTCATCACATCAGAGATCTTGATCGAGAAGTCTTGAATAAATCTCATGTCACGATTTGTAATAATGCCTACAAGCTTCTGCTCATCCACATTATTTACTACAGGTACACCTGAAATGCGGTATTTACCCATTAAATGCTCTGCATCAAAAACTTGATGATCCGGAGTTAAAAAGAATGGATTTGTAATAACGCCTCTTTCAGAACGTTTTACCTTGTCAACCTGCTCTGCCTGCTGTTCAATCGACATGTTCTTGTGAATGATGCCCATTCCGCCTTGTCTTGCCATCGCAATCGCAAGCTGAGCTTCAGTAACAGTATCCATACCGGCACTAATGATTGGGACATTCAGCTTTAATGTTGGTGTTAAATTCACACTTAAGTTCACGTCTCTTGGAAGAACCTCGGACTTAGCTGGTACAAGCAATACATCATCAAACGTTAAGCCTTCTTTTAAAAATTTACTTTCCCACATCATTAAATCCCCCTCTTAACGGCAAAATATTATTAGTAGATTAACAACTAGCCAACCCACTGTCAAGAACAGGCAAAAGAGTTTAAAAATTTCGAAAAAAGAAAGGGGAGCTGCTGGATGATGAAAACAGACGTCTGGAACCAGTTAAAATCATATCAATCAACAGAAACAGTCCAAAAATTTCTGGAAAAATGTTATAAAAAAAATCAGCAGCCGACACCTGCCGAATTATCCTATCAAAACAGCTACCCTTTTGTTTACCACCTAAAGCATGCTGAAAACTTTTATCTTACATCTGCAAGTGCCGCACTGCCCGTACAGCCTATGCTCCTGTTCTACGGAATGTCTCAGCTTATGAAAGCATGTATCTTAACATTAGATCCTGAATATCCCGCAACATCATCTGTTCTTGCACATGGAGTCTCAACAAGAAAACGGAAAAAACAGCAATACCGCTTTTTGCAGGATGAAGTGAAGATACAAAGAAATGGTTTATTTGCTCACGCAGCGTCTCATTTATATAAGCTTGAACATGTAGAAAATGATAAGTACTCCATGCAGGAGCTTTTAAAAAGAATACCTGAACTGAGCGATTTATTCAGCAGACATAAAGATAAAAACGTTCATATTGCATCCCGATATGAAAACAAGCAAATACATATTCCAGTTGAAGCGGCCGCCTCTTATCATATGACACCTGAAAGGCTGCTTGAATACCTGAATTATCATTTTCAATTAAGCGGAGAAAGCTATTCTGAACACAGCATCACTTGTCATCCGCCAGATCGTTTCAGCGCTTTCTACAGTCTGCCATTTCTGTACAATGGACAAACAGACGATTATACCTTGCCTGCATCCTTGAATGATCTTAATGGATTGCCTGAATTTATGGCTCATTACTTATTGCTGTATAACTTAAGCATGATCTCTAGATATGAAACCGAGTGGTGGTACGAACTGATGCTAAGCCATTCACAGGACGACTATGTATTCATCGTCCGTTTTCTTGAAGTCACGAAAGAAAAAATACCTCAGTTTGCGCTTGCGTTTTTGAATGAATTGTGGGGAAAGGGGTAAGTGCGTGTTATGTATTGCAGCACTGGATAATTAATATCCGTTTGCGGAGAGTGATACAGCGTTCCTGGATTGTTAGAACACTCCATCGGAGAGTAAAACCGAGTTTGCGGAGAGTAAGCCTGTGCAGTTCTTTAAAATAAGTTCTTTTTCTGCTACACAGGATTCGTCGCCTGCTGAAACAGCAGCTTTCCTATTTATGCTAGCTCACCGGCCATTTGTGCTCGCTCCCTGAAATTCATGCTCGTCTAAGCTCCTTTTCTGCTCGCCAAGTAAGATTTATGCCCGTTCAGCCAACTTATTTCAAACACAGGCAGCATTTGAAATAAGTTCTCTCTTTTTCCATATAAAAAAAGAACAGCATCTCTGCTGTTCTCCTTTTATGCGTGCCTGGCAACGTCCTACTCTCACAGGGGGAAACCCCCAACTACCATCGGCGCTAAAGAGCTTAACTTCCGTGTTCGGCATGGGAACGGGTGTGACCTCTTTGCCATCATCACCAGACAATATGCAACTAGAAAGAGTTATTCTTTCAAAACTAAATAACGTATGATAACAAGTTTCACTTAAATGTTACACTTTATTAGACTGTGGTTAAGTCCTCGAACGATTAGTATCTGTCAGCTCCACACGTCACC
>NZ_WKKF01000023.1 GCF_009674765.1 Metabacillus idriensis
GGTGACGTGTGGAGCTGACAGATACTAATCGTTCGAGGACTTAACCACAGTCTAATAAAGTGTAACATTTAAGTGAATCTTGTTATCAAACGTTATTTAGTTTTGAAAGAATAACATTCTTTCTTCAATTGCATATTGTCTGGTGATGATGGCAAAGAGGTCACACCCGTTCCCATGCCGAACACGGAAGTTAAGCTCTTTAGCGCCGATGGTAGTTGGGGGTTTCCCCCTGTGAGAGTAGGACGTTGCCAGGCACGCATAAAAGGAGAACAGCAAAGATGCTGTTCTTTTTTTGTATGGAAAAAAAGAGAATGGTCAAAGGCAGCTGGGGAAGATGGCAGTTGGAAGTGGATACGGCTTATTGGTAAGGTTACCGATGACGGGTATAAATCTTACTTAGCGAGCAGAAAAGGAGTTTATACGAGCATAAATAGAATAACTGATCTTTAAGCCAAGGGACGAATCCTGTTAATGAATGTGCAGCAGCTCCAGAACAGTACGAAAGTTTAAAATATGATCAGCTTTTATCAAAAAAACTCTGGAACTGGTCTTTTCTAGCTGCCCTTGTCAAATTAATTGTTTAAAAAACAGACCAAGAGCTCATTTCAATAAGCTGCACAAACTTAATCTCCGCAATCCGCGTTTTACTATCCGACCCGAGTACTCTAACTAGCCTCAAATCGAAGTAAGAGGGGCCAAATTATAATCACATCCAAACCAAAATAATCCCGAAAATGGTTCTTTTCAAGCTGCCTTCATCTTCAAAAAGCTTTCAGACCAGATATTTTTTTGTAGACATACACGATTTGTGAACACCATCATACAATTAGAGAGGGTAAGATAATTCGAAATCTTGTATACAACTTTTGATCTGTGGCAAAACTGTTTGTATGGAGGTGGAGAGCATTGAATTCGGAAGACTTGAAGAAACCGGCTGGGGAAACATGTATTATATGTGATACAGAAAAGGCGAAGGGAATTCATCTCTATACAAGCTTTGTTTGTACAGATTGCGAGACTGATATGATTCAGACCGAAACAGAAGATCCTAAATATAAATATTTTATTGATAAGCTGCGGAGAGTGAAAACGCCGCCGCTCTATTCTTAAGCTGCCGTGTCAGGCGGCTTTTTCTATTGACCTTCTACTGATATAATAGCGGTAATACATCGTAAAGGACGGTTTTTGTTTAGATGGCGACTCCGCTGTATTCAGCTCTTAAAAGGCATGCGATGAAGCGCCCGGTTTCGTTTCATGTACCCGGGCATAAATTTGGACAGATTTTTTCTCAAGAGGCAATAGAAGACTTTGAAGAGATATTAAAGTTAGATGCGACTGAGATCACGGGACTTGACGATCTTCATGATCCAAGCGGTCCGATTGCAGAGGCTCAGGAGCTTGCAGCAGCTCTATATAAGGCAGATAAAACATTCTTTTTAGTCAATGGTTCAACATCAGGAAATATCGCAATGATTATGGCTTGCTGTGAGAGAGATAAGCCGGTTTTAGTCCAGCGGAACAGTCATAAATCCATCATTAATGGGATCAGACTTGCGGGAGCTCGTCCCGTGTTTCTGGCGCCGAAATTTGATGAAGAACTGAGGGTGCCTTCTTATGTGCCGCAGGAAACCATTGCTGAAGCGATAAAAAAATATCCGGATGCATCAGCTTTAATTTTAACGAGTCCGAATTATTACGGACTTGCGTGTGACCTCCATGGGACAGTAAAGCTTGCTCATGAAAAGAACATCCCTGTTTTGGTGGATGAAGCGCACGGTGCCCATTTTATACTGGGGGATCCTTTCCCGCAATCAGCATTAGAGGCTGGTGCAGATGTTGTTGTTCAATCAGCTCATAAAACGCTGCCTGCAATGACAATGGGTTCGTATTTGCATGTGAAAGGCACATTGGCAGATACAGGCCGTATAGGCCGCTTTTTATCCATTTTACAGAGCAGCAGTCCCTCTTATCCAATTATGGCCTCGCTTGACTTGGCAAGAGATTATTTGCAGAGTTTAAGATCTGCAGAAGCAGTTGATTCCATTTCTGCCGCAATCAATTCTTTTAAAAATAGGATTAAGAAAATAGATGAGATTTCGATTCTTCATTCTAGTGACAGAAACGCAAGTACTGATCCTCTTAAACTTACGATTAAGTCAACTATTGGAATGTCTGGTTTTGAGCTTCAGAGTCACTTAGAGGCTTCTGGCGTCTATACGGAGCTTGCAGACCTGCAGAATGTTTTGCTCGTTTTGCCGCTCACAAGAAAGATGGAACCTCATTTTCGGTATACCGCTATAAACAGTACTTACACTGGAAAAAACGAGCTGAATCCTCTATTTTTACAGAACGGCACCAGCCCTATCAGTATGCTCCCCCTATCCTATCATCAGTTAAATGGGTATAGTAGAGAGGTTGTATCTTTTAAAGATGCGGACGGGTTATTAAGCGGAGATGCGGTTATTCCATATCCGCCCGGAATCCCTCTATTAATGGAGGGAGAAAGAATAACGAAGGAACATATCAGCCAAATACAGGCGCTGATTCAGGGCGGTGCGAGGTTTCAGGGTAGCAGGGCACTGACAGAAGAAAAGCTTGCAGTTTATATAAAGAAAAGGTGATTGTAATGAAAGGGATTTTTATCACATTTGAAGGACCTGATGGTGCAGGAAAGACAACGATTCTGAATATGCTGTCAGAGGAATTCAAAGAAAAGGGAATTGAGGCAGTCTTCACCCGTGAACCGGGAGGAATCAGGATTGCTGAGCAAATCCGCGAAGTGATTTTAAATAAAGAAAATACAGAAATGGATTCAAGAACAGAGGCTTTGTTGTATGCAGCTGCAAGACGCCAGCATATTGTCGAGAAAGTCATTCCTGCCTTAAATGAGGATAAATTGATTATCTGTGACCGATTTATTGACAGTTCCCTGGCTTATCAGGGGTACGCTAGAGAAATTGGTGTGGATGATGTTTATTCTATAAATATGTTTGCCATTGACGGTGTCATGCCTGAGATAACTTTATACTTTGATATAGAGCCTGAGCGCGGACTATTGAGAATCAATGGCAGTGACAGCAGAGAAGTGAACAGACTGGATTTAGAGAAGATGGACTTTCATTTAAAGGTTCAAAAGGGCTATAAACAATTAATCGATAAGTTCCCTGAACGGATAAAAGTCATCAATGCTGATCAGTCTTTAGAAGAGGTCTATCGTGACGTAAAGGAAGTTTTAATTCCTTATTTAAAGTAAACGCTGATATAATAAGTAACAACAATGTTACAATTACCATAAATGAAACAATGCTTTATCAGGTTTAAGCTGTTAAACTATAAGGAGGCATACCTATGAAAATGATTATTGCGGTTGTACAGGATCAGGACAGCAATAAGCTTTCAAGCGCATTAGTTGAACATAATTTCAGAGCAACGAAACTCGCAACGACTGGCGGATTTCTAAAGTCCGGCAATACAACATTCATGATTGGCACGGAAGATGCGCGTGTTGAGAAAGCCTTGGCCGTTATTAAAGAGAACTGTCAATCAAGAGAGCAGCTTGTAGCTCCAGTATCTCCTATGGGCGGAAATGCAGATTCGTATGTACCTTATCCTGTTGAAGTTGAAGTTGGCGGAGCGACAGTCTTTGTGCTTCCGATCGAACAATTCCACCATTTTTAAGGCGTGGGAATAAATGAAGATCAATCAAGAGCTTCGTACAGGAATAGATAAGAGAAATGCCAATCAGAAGACATCAGCAGCCGGATCCAAGCCATTTTCAGAAATGGTGCTGAAACAAGAATCCAAGCTGCACCTGCAGCAATTGAATACATTGATGGCAAATGTTGAAGAGGCTGGCCGGCGTATTGCGAAATCCAGGAATATGCGGGATCTTTCAAGATATAAATCGCTTGTCAGACGCTTCGTACAAGAAGCTGTTGACTATGGGCTGAAAGTGAAGCAGTCCGGAAGCTTCGACTATAGCGGAAACAGCCGCTCGCTTGTAACTGTAGAACAACTGGATCAGCATCTGATTGAACTGACGGAAAGTCTGCTCAATGAAGATCAGTCATCCATCGACATACTGGCAAAAATAGGTGAAATTAAAGGCCTTTTAATTAACCTCTATACGTAAAGAGTGATAGATATGACGATGAGTACTTGGAAAAATCTTGCTGATTATCAGCCTAAAGTACTGAAATTGCTGGGCAACAGTCTCGAGAAAAACCGGCTGGCTCATGCATACCTTTTTGAAGGAAGAAAAGGAACAGGGAAAAAAGAAATCAGCTTGCTTCTTGCCAGAAGCTTCTTTTGTGAAAATACCGAGGATTTCAGACCGTGTGAGACATGCAGAAACTGCAAACGCATCCATTCCGGCAATCATCCGGATGTTCATTTGGTAGAACCAGACGGGTTATCGATCAAAAAGTGGCAAATTCAAGATCTTCAGGGAGAATTCACAAAAACCGGCGTAGAATCAAGCAAAAAACTGTACATTATTTCACATGCTGACAAAATGACGGCAAATGCTGCCAACAGTCTGCTGAAATTTTTAGAAGAACCAAATGCCAATACGATGGCTATTTTGATGACTGAACAAGTGCATCAAATTTTAAATACAATCCTATCAAGGTGCCAAACGCTCACTTTTATGCCGCTGCCTGTTTCAGCTATTGAGAAAGAGCTGTTAAAGCAGGAGGTATCCCCTAATTTTGCTAAGCTTGCAGCAAGAATGACCAACAATGTTGAAAAAGCACTCGAATTAAGTCGAGATGATTGGTTTGCACAGGCAAGACTTGTAGTGATAAAATTGTATGAAGTGATATCAAAGCGAAACGGACAGGCATTTGTCCAAGTTCAAACCCAATGGATGCCATTTTTCGCAGAAAAAGAACAGCAGGACATGGGATATGACTTGCTATTATATTTATATAAAGACATTCTTTCCATCCAAATTGGCAATACGGATCATGTTATCTATCAAGATCTGCTTCCACAATTAGAACAGCACGCCATTCAAGTATCGAGGCAAATGGTCCTTGAAAAAATCACTTCTATTTTAGAAGCAAAAAAAAGACTCCAGATGAATGTGAGTCCACAATTACTGATGGAGCAATTGGTTTTATCTTTGCAGGAGGGATAAGATTGTACGATGTAGTGGGTGTCCGCTTTAAAAAAGCGGGTAAAATATATTATTTCGACCCTAATGGGCTTCAAATAGAAAACGCCGATTTTGTTATTGTTGAAACGGTAAGAGGCGTAGAATTTGGCAAAGTAGTGATTCATAAGAAACAAGTTGGCGAGAATGATATAGTCTTGCCGCTTAAAAAGGTTCTTCGTGTAGCTGATGAGAAAGACCGCATGATTGTTGACGAAAATCATCATGCTGCAAAAGAAGCCTATGAGGTTTGTCAGCAAAAAGTAAATGAGCACAGACTTGATATGAAACTTGTTGATGTTGAATATACGTTTGACAGAAACAAGGTTATTTTTTACTTCACCGCTGATGGACGCGTAGATTTCAGGGAATTGGTTAAGGATCTCGCTGCCATCTTCAAAACTCGAATTGAGTTAAGACAAATAGGGGTCAGGGATGAAGCCAAAATGCTTGGCGGAATCGGACCTTGCGGAAGAATGCTGTGCTGCTCCACTTTCTTAGGGGATTTCGAACCGGTTTCCATTAAGATGGCCAAGGATCAGAACCTTTCGCTGAATCCTACGAAAATCTCAGGGTTATGCGGCAGATTAATGTGCTGCTTAAAATATGAGAATGATGAGTACGAATCTGCTAAAGAACAGCTTCCGGATATTGGAGAATCGATCGGGACTCCAATCGGTATCGGAAAAGTAGTCGGGTTAAATATATTGGAACGGGTATTGCAGGTTGAACTTTCAGAAAAAGACCGCGTGGTTGAATTTACTTGGGAAGAATTAATGAAAGAAGGCGCAGTTCCAATGAAATCCACAGATTAATGAGGTGGAACAAGTGGATAAAAAAGAGATCTTTGAATCTGTAAGCAGTATGGAGGAACAAATCGGCTCTCTGTATCGACAGCTTGGAGAGCTGAAGCATCATTTAGGCGAGCTGCTTGAGGAAAATCATCATTTGCAGATTGAAAATGATAACCTTCGCAGGCGTTTGAACGCGACTGCTGCAGCAGAAAAAAAGAAGCAGAATAAACAGCATACAGATAAACAGGCACTGGATTCAAAGATTGTGGACATTGGAGAGGGATACGACAATCTGGCCCGTCTTTATCAGGAAGGCTTCCATATTTGCAATGTTCATTATGGAAGTGTCCGCAAAGATGGAGACTGCTTGTTTTGTCTTTCCTTTCTTAATAAGAAATAAACTGGCTTTCCTGCTTAGGGGAAAGCTTTTTTTAAAGGGATAAGAAAGTATAAAATTATGCGCTTCGATAGCGAGCGGAATCGCTCAGGATCCTCGGCCAGAAAGGATCTGCAAGTAAAGGCAAAAAGCGCCTTTACTTGCAGATCCTTATCTGTCATGCCTGCGCTAAACGGGCGCTTGCGCTTTTCTTATCTGTTTGAAGTTTCAATTTATGGATGAGGTTTACTTTGTCAATACTAACAAAAAAGAAAGGATTTTATGATGGTTGATTTAATAGGAGATGAACGTCTCGATTATTTACTGGCAGAGGATTTAAGGATTATTCAAAGTCCGTCTGTCTTTGCGTTTTCATTAGATGCGGTTCTTCTTTCAAAATTTGCATATATGCCGATACAAAAGGGACGGGTCCTTGATTTATGTTCAGGGAATGCAGTTGTGCCGCTGCTGCTTTCTACAAGGTCCAAAGCGATGATTACAGGAGTTGAAATTCAGGAGAGATTGTTTCAAATGGCTGAAAAAAGCGTTGCCTATAATCAGCTTCAGGATCAGATTACCATGATCCATGGCGATTTAAAGGACATGCCGGCAACGCTCGGCCATGGGAAGTTTGATGTGATTACGTGCAATCCTCCATATTTTAAAACGCCCAAGAAAGACGAAATCAATCAAAATGAACATCTTGCCTTTGCCCGTCATGAAATCCTCTGTACACTTGAGGATGTCATTCTGGCAAGCAGCAAGCTTGCCAGGATCGGCGGTAAAATAGCGCTTGTTCACCGTCCGGGAAGATTAATTGAAATTACAGAGCTTATGAAAAAATATAAAATTGAACCTAAGCGGATTCAGCTTGTTTACCCGAAACAGGGAAAAGAAGCGAATACTTTATTAATAGAAGGAATTAAGGGCGGTCAGCCAGATTTAAAGATTCTGCCTCCTTTGTTTGTATATGACGAAACCAATGAATACACAAAAGAAGTGAAAGAGATTTTATATGGAGACAAATAGCACTCATTTCTTTTATGTGCTTGAATGCAGCGATGGGAGCTATTATGCAGGCTACACAAATGATCTTCTGGCCCGCATTCAAAAACACAATGCTGGAAAAGGCGCTAAATACACCCGTGCAAGAAAACCAGTATCTTTGCTTTATAACAAGCAGTTTGAAACGAAAAGTAATGCTCTGAAAGCAGAATATTACTTTAAAAAGCTGTCCAGGAAAAAGAAGGACGAATTTTTGAATGTGCCTGATGAGGAAAAGGTATGGGGATTTTTGCAGGGAGAGGATGATACGGATGCAGGAACAAAAAAGCTTTAATCAAGATACAGAGTGGGGCTCCCTTTACCTGGTCCCGACTCCTATAGGGAATTTAGAAGATATGACGTTTCGTGCAATCAATATTTTAAAAGAGGTTGATGTGATTGCCGCTGAGGATACACGGGAGTCGAAAAAGCTGTGCAATTACTTTGAAATTGACACACATCTGATCAGTTACCATGAGCATAACAAGGAGTCAAGCGGACATAAAATCCTTGAGCTGATGAAGCAGGGAAAAAACGTTGCATTGATAAGTGATGCCGGAATGCCGATTATTTCAGACCCCGGCAGCCAGCTTGTTGACGAAATATTGGCTGAGAACGGAAAGGTAATCCCTCTTCCGGGTGCAAATGCAGCCCTTACGGCTTTAGTGGCATCAGGAATTACACCGCAGCCATTTTTCTTTTTCGGATTTTTGGAAAGGCAGAAAAAAGAGAAGAAAAAACAGCTGGAACAATTATCAAAGCGAACGGAAACGATGATTTTTTATGAATCTCCGCATCGGCTGAAGGAAACCCTGGCGGTGATGAGCGAAATATTGGGCAACCGCAGAATATGCTTATCAAGAGAGCTGACAAAACGCTTTGAGGAATTCGTGAGGGGAACAATAAGCGATGCAGTAAAGTGGTCGGAGGAAAATCAGATTCGCGGCGAGTTTTGTTTAATTGTAGAAGGCCGGGATGAAAATGATGTGGTTGCTGAAGAAGAGTGGTGGGACTCTATGACACTTGAAGAGCATGTCAATCACTATGTAAGTGAGGGGTATGCCTCAAAAGAAGCAATCAAGCAGGTAGCAAAAGAACGCAGCATTCCGAAGCGGGACGTTTATCAGTCCTATCATGTGGATCAATAATACAAAAAGGACCTGACAATAGCTGTCAGGTCCTTTTTGTATTATTTTACTAAGTTGCTTTGAATTTCTTTAAGGATTTGTTCTGCACCTTCGCGGCTAAGAACTAATTTTCCGTTGCCTAGAGTGAAGTTGTCATCAGATACTTCGCCAGTTACAGCACAAGTCATGTTTGGCTTATATTTTTTAAGGATAATTCTTTCATCATCCACGTAGATTTCTAATGCGTCTTTTTCTGCGATTCCTAATGTGCGTCGTAATTCGATTGGAATAACCACACGGCCGAGCTCATCAACTTTACGTACGATTCCTGTAGATTTCATGTTTATGTTCTCCTCCCAAAAATAGGTTCTCTATATGTTTTTTTCTTAAACTTCGTCATTATTCGACAAAATCTTCATCCTCATAAGCATAACAGTGTTTCCAATAAACGTCAATCCTCAAATATCCAATAGTTTGTCAAAAAAAGTGAATTTTTCTTGAACCCTTATGCACTAGGCATAATAAGAATATATACCCCTGATAAAAGGAAAATAAACTCATAAAAGGAAATTTTTAATTATACATGTAATAGTATTAATTCAAAATATTGTTTATTTAATTATAACGATTGTTCGACAAGAATCAACAAGAATAATTGATTAGGAAACATTTGGCATACTAGAGCCATTCATATTATTCCCGTCCTCCTTTGTTTTTTTGTCCATAGAAGGTATATTTTCTTGATATTAAAGGCTAAGATGGTATCATAAAGAGTATAAATAACAATGATTAGTCGCTCTCGTCCATTGGGGCGGGGGCTTTTCTTCTCTAACCCAGAGACAGTCTTCATTACCAGGAGGGAAACGGATGGAAGGTCACAAAAAGTCATTTTATATTACAACACCTATTTACTATCCAAGCGGAAAACTACATATTGGACATGCTTATACAACAGTTGCGGGTGATGCAATGGCCCGTTATAAGCGCATGCGCGGTTTTGATGTGATGTATTTAACAGGTACAGATGAACATGGACAGAAAATTCAGCGCAAGGCAGAAGAAATCGGAGTAACGCCTCAAAAATATGTGGATGACATTGTCAGCGGCATTAAAGATCTTTGGAGCAAGCTTGATATCTCGTATGATGATTTCATCCGTACAACAGAAGACCGTCATAAAGAAATTGTCGAAAAGGTATTTGCAAAGCTTCTTGAGCAAGGGGATATTTATTTAGATCAATACGAAGGATGGTATTGTACACCTTGTGAATCGTTCTTTACAGAAAGACAGCTTGAAAACGGCAATTGTCCTGATTGCGGACGACCGGTAGAAAAAGTAAAAGAAGAATCCTACTTCTTCAAGATGAGCAAATATGCAGATCGTCTTCTGCAGTATTACTCAGAGAATCCGGAATTTATTCAGCCGGAATCACGCAAAAATGAAATGATTAACAACTTCATTAAACCAGGTCTTGAGGACTTGGCGGTGTCACGGACGACTTTTGATTGGGGAGTAAAAGTGCCTGGAGATCCAAAGCATGTTATATATGTATGGATTGATGCACTGTCCAATTATATTACAGCTCTTGGATATGGATCAGAGAACGATGAAAAGTACAAAAAATACTGGCCTGCAGATGTTCATCTAGTAGGAAAAGAAATTGTACGGTTCCACACCATCTATTGGCCGATTATGCTGATGGCGCTTGATTTGCCGCTGCCGAAAAAAGTGTTTGCACATGGCTGGCTATTGATGAAGGACGGAAAAATGTCCAAATCAAAAGGGAATGTAGTAGATCCTGTTACGTTAATTGATCGATACGGCCTTGATGCTCTTCGTTACTATTTATTAAGAGAGGTACCGTTTGGTTCAGACGGCGTCTTTACACCAGAAGGGTTTATCGAAAGACTGAATTTTGATCTTGCCAATGACCTTGGAAACCTGCTGAACCGTACAATCGCTATGATTCAAAAATATTTTGCCGGTGAAATTCCTGCGTACAGCGGACCTAAAACAGAGTTTGACGGAGAATTAACAGCTTTCAGCAAAGATACCATCTTAAAATACGAAGAAGCGATGGAGAAAATGGAGTTTTCTATTGCTTTGAATGCTCTATGGCAATTCATCAGCAGAACGAATAAATACATTGATGAAACACAGCCGTGGAATCTTGCAAAGGATGAGGAAAATCGTGAAAAGCTTGGTTCAGTTATGTATCATCTTGCTGAGTCGCTTCGCATTTCAGGGATCCTCCTGAAACCATTCCTTACGAAAACACCTGACAAGATGTTTGAACAGCTTGGCATTCAGGACGCTGCCTTAAAAGAGTGGGCAAGTTTATCGGAATTTGGACAGCTGTCACAAGTAAAAGTTTCTAAAGGAGTGCCGATTTTCCCTCGTTTAGAAGTTGAGGAAGAAGTTCAATATATTAAAGAGCAGATGCAGGGAACTGCACCAGCTGCCGAGGAAGAAAAGAAAGAACAAAAAGAAGACATATCAGGCGAAATTACATTTGATGAATTTATGAAAGTGGAAATGCGCGTTGCAGAAGTAATCCATGCCGAACCTGTAAAAAAAGCCGATCGTTTATTAAAGCTTCAGCTGGATCTTGGTTCTGAAAAAAGACAGGTTGTATCAGGAATTGCGAAGAGCTATCAGCCTGAACAGCTTGTCGGAAAGAAAGTCATCTGCATAACAAATCTTAAACCGGTAAAACTGCGCGGAGAACTGTCTCAAGGCATGATCCTGGCTGGCGAAGAAGAAGGCAATTTGTCGCTTGCTACTGTCGATTCAAGTCTTCCGAACGGTACGATTATTAAATAAAAAAAGAGAAAAAAGAGGTGTTTCACGTGTAACAATCGGGAATGACGCCTCTTTTTTCTTTTGTTTATACCTAAAGAAAGGATGTCGAAACATGTTATTTGATACACATGCTCATTTAAATGCGATCCAATACGAGGATGACTTAGAAGAAGTCATTGAAAGAGCGCTGGAAGAAGGAGTAACCCATACGGTTGTAGTCGGATTTGACACAGTGACCATTACACGGGCCATCGAGCTTGCTGAGAAGTATGATTTTATTTATGCAGCAGTTGGCTGGCATCCAGTCGATGCTATTGATATGAAAGATGAAGATCTTCAGTGGATAAAAGAGCTTGCATCACATCCTAAAGTAGTGGCGATTGGTGAGATGGGTCTCGATTATTATTGGGATAAATCTCCGAAGGAAATTCAAAAGGAAGTATTCCGCAAGCAGATTGCCCTTGCAAAAGAAGTTCAGCTTCCAATAATAATTCATAATCGGGATGCGACCTCTGATGTAGTTGAGATTCTGCAGGAGGAAAATGCGAGTGAAGTTGGCGGCATTATGCATTGTTTTACAGGAAGCCTTGAAGTGGCAAAACAATGCATGGATATGAATTTTTATATTTCATTTGGCGGGCCGGTTACATTTAAAAATGCTAAAAAGACGAAGGAAGTTGCGGCGGAGATACCAATGGAACGTCTTTTGATTGAAACAGATTGCCCATATTTAACACCTCATCCGTTTAGAGGAAAACGGAATGAACCGAGCTATGTGAAATATGTAGCAGAGCAAATTGCTGAGCTTAGAGAGATGGATTATGCGGAATTTGTTAGACAAACTTCCGACAATGCAAAAAGAATATTCGGCATTTCTCGCTAAAGGAAATTGTAGAATTTTGCTGGAGCTTGTCCGAAAGTACAGGTTTTAATGAGGTTCTACAAGTCTCCTTTTCCTCATAGGATATATTTGTCGACAAGAATTGCTTCACTTTTTGATAGTTTTTCAGCATAATAGTGATTACGATTAGAAAAATTTGAAAGAAGTGGGTGAGGGTTGACAGCAAGATCGATACTCTATATAATCCTCGGAGGAGAAGGAGGCGTTTTTCATAGTGATAAATAATATGAAAAAGCTGTTATCCGCAAAACTAAGCTTTAACAAGATTGTCCTCGCAATTGTCAGTTTAGTAGTTTTGGGAACGGGTACTGCGTTCGCGACGTTTGAAGCGTCGAAGAACACGGTTACAGTTTCGCTGAACGGCAAAGACGAGAAGCTCAGGACACACGCACGTACAGTAGATGAATTACTTCAAGATTTAGACATAGATAGAAAACAAGAAGACGATGTATCTCCATCAGGAGATACTAAGATCACAAACAATCTAAAAGTTGTTTATGAGGCTTCGAAACCTGTACAGCTTACGGTGGACGATGAGAAAAGGACAATAAGGACAACAGCAAAAACCGTAGAAGAATTTTTGAAAGAACAAAAAATAGCAGTTTCTGAGCACGATAAGATGAATGCTTCGTTACATACGAAAATTTCAGGTAATCTTAAGCTCAACATTGAGAAAGCCATACAGATCACACTAACAGTTGGAGATAAAAAACAACAAGTATGGTCAACTTCGACTACTGTCGCTGACTTTTTGAAAGACCAAAAGGTACAGGTAAATGAACTTGATAAGGTTGAACCCCAAATTCATGAAACATTGAGTGCAAATGACGCCGTAATAGTCACACGTGTAGAAAAAGTCACCGATGTAGTGGAAGAACCAGTTGCATTTTCAGTTGTAACTAAGAATGACAGCAGCATTCCAAAAGGGAAACAGGAAGTTATTAAACCTGGTACAGAAGGTGCTGTTGCGAAACATTTTGAGGTTATGCTCGAAAATGGAAAAGAAGTGTCAAGAAAGCTGATCAAAGAAGAAACGAAAAGTGAAAGTCAGGACCGTGTAGTTGCAATAGGCACAAAAGCTGCGCCTAAGCCTGTGAGCACGGCAAGTACATCAAGCAAGCCTGAGACAGTATCACGTTCAAACGATTCTGTCGCAAAAGAATTCACTGTTACATCAACTGCCTATACGGCGCATTGCAATGGCTGTTCAGGCACGACCGCCACAGGTGTCGATTTAAGAGCCAATCCGAATGCCAAAGTGATCGCTGTAGATCCAAGTGTTATTCCATTAGGGTCTAAAGTATATGTAGAAGGGTACGGATATGCCATTGCCTCTGATACAGGCGGCGCAATTAAAGGGAAAAAGATTGATGTTTTCTTCTCAGATAAGGGAGCAGCCTATCGATGGGGAAGAAAGCAGGTAAAAATTAAAGTGTTGAATTGATTCTCTGACAGGGGGTTTAGATCCCTCTGTTTTTTTGCGTTATAATGGGTTACAATTACGTTTCAATAATATAGACGTTTGACCGCTCAGGAAAGTTTCATCTTTTTGGAGGAAAACATGAAAATTAAAGAAATTATTGTTGTTGAAGGAAGAGATGATACAACTGCCATAAAGCGCGCAGTTGATGCAGATACAATTGAAACGAATGGATCTGCAATTGGAGATTCGGTCATTGAACAGATCCGCCTTGCACAGAAAACGCGGGGGGTCATTATTTTTACAGATCCTGATTTTCCCGGCGAAAAAATACGCAAAACGGTTGCAGAGCAGGTTCCAGGCTGCAAGCATGCTTTTATTACAAAACCTGAAGCAAGGCCTAAAAACGGTAAAGGCATTGGAGTTGAGCATGCTTCTATAGAAGCGATCCGAAACGCTCTAAAAGAGGTTAAAGAAGAGATGGCGGATACAGATCCGATTATTGATAAAGATGATTTAATAACTGCGGGTTTAATCGGCGGGCCTAAAGCGAAGGCACGGCGCGAAAAACTCGGGGTGCTATTGAAAATAGGCTATACAAATGGCAAGCAGCTTGAAAAAAGACTGCATATGTTTCAAATTACAAAACAAACTTTTGCACAAGCTATAGAGGAGATTGTTCGGGAGGAGCAGCAAAATGATTAAAGATATCGCAACACCGGTTCGCACGAAAGCTATATTAGAAAAGTACGGTTTTTCTTTCAAGAAAAGTCTTGGCCAAAACTTCTTAATTGATCCTAACGTGCTGAACCGTATTGTAGACCATGCAGACGTAACAGATGAAACAGGAGTTATTGAAATCGGTCCGGGGATCGGAGCTTTGACAGAACAGCTTGCCAAACGGGCGAAAAAGGTTGTTGCATTCGAAATTGATCAGCGCCTCATCCCAATCTTAAAAGATACATTATCACCTTATGACAATGTAACAGTCATTCATCAGGATATCCTTTTGGCGAATGTAAAAGAGGTTATGGAAGAACAATTTAAAGACTGCCGCGAAGTGATGGTCGTTGCAAACCTCCCATACTATGTAACAACTCCAATCATTATGAAGCTGCTTGAAGATCATTTGCCTTTAAAAGGAATTGTCGTCATGCTTCAGAAAGAAGTAGCAGACCGCATAGCGGCTTCTCCTTCTTCTAAAGACTACGGTTCATTGTCTATAGCTGTTCAGTACTATACAGACGCTAAGACGGTCATGACGGTACCTAGAACCGTTTTTATGCCGCAGCCTAATGTAGATTCGGCCATTATCCGTCTGCTTCTGCGTGAGGAAGCAAGAGTTGTCATAAAAGATGAAGACTTTTTCTTTAGAATTGTTCGTGCAAGCTTTGCGCAGAGAAGAAAAACACTCCTTAACAATCTGACTCATTCTCTTCCTGACGGAAAAGAAAAGAAATCGGTTATTGAACAAGCATTAGAAACAGCTGGCATCGACGGAAGAAGAAGAGGAGAAACCCTTTCGATCGAAGAGTTTGCTGTGCTCAGTGACTTGTTAGTTGAAGAATTTAATGGATAACGTTTATTTCTGAAAGATGGCCCTGCAGCTGAGACAGCTGCGGGGCTTTTTGTGCTTGAAAATTTTATAGGAGAAGGGCTGTCAGTGTAAAATGGCATTCATTTACCTAACGGGCATATAGCAGGCGTGAGCGGTCATAACTTTCTGTATTGTCTAGCTCCACTGCCCAACTCCTCGGCCAGAACGGCTCCGCCAGCAAAGGCAAAAAGCGCCTTTACTGTCGGATCCTTTTCTGTCTGCCTGCGCTAAACGGGCGGTTCCGCTTTTCTGTATTGTCTAGCTCCACCGCCCAACTCCTCGGCCAGAACGGCTCCGTCTGTAAAGGCAAAAAGCGCCTTTTCAGCCGGA
>NZ_WKKF01000024.1 GCF_009674765.1 Metabacillus idriensis
GTTTTTTCCAGTAAACATTCTAACCAAATTAACCTACGATGTTACGAGTAAGGAGCTAGTTTCGTTCATGATAACTCGGCGTTGCCTGTGGGGTCTCCCATTTTTGCTCTAATTCCCGCAGGAGTCAAGTTTATCCTCTGCAATCCACTCAAGTTTTTTAACATTTAGTCTAATAGCAACAATATTTACGAAAAGAGCCTTTTTTTATTTCCTGTTTTTTTGGCCCCAGATAAAAGCTTGCGGACGATTTCAGAAGATATCTGTCCTAATTGATGATAATTCTCTTGACGCATTACGACATTCCTTTATACTTTAATGTAGTTAGATTAAGCTTCATATGAGTAGGTGGGAAAGTGAAAACAATTTATGATGTTCAGCAGCTCTTAAAAAAGTATGGAACTATCATATATATTGGCGATCGCTCAGCTGATTTAGAACTGATGGAGATGGAAGTCAGACAGCTGTTTGAATCGAACCTTATCGAAGTTCAGGATTACCAGATGGCAGTGCTGCTTTTAAGGCAGGAGCGCCAGCGTGTAAAAGACAAAATGTAAGGCAAACCGTTCAGTAAATTGTGCAAACGGTTTCTTAAAAAATATAAAAAAGGATGACGTTGAAAATGACAGATAAATGGCTAGTAGGAATTGACTTAGGCGGAACAACAATTAAGATGGCGTTTATCAGCCATTATGGCGAAATGATCGAAAAATGGGAAATACCTACAGATAAAAGCGGAAAAACGATAACGACAGATATAGCAAAGGCAATCGATGCGAAGCTTGCCGAACTCGGACAAACAAAGTCCAAGCTTGCAGGAATTGGCATGGGAGCACCGGGTCCTGTGAATTTAGAAACAGGTCTTGTTTATGAAACAGTAAACTTAGGCTGGAAGAACTACCCGCTGAAGCACCATCTTGAAATTGAAACAGGCTTAAAAGCCGTAATAGACAATGATGCAAATATTGCAGCTATCGGAGAGATGTGGAAAGGTGCCGGAGACGGTGCCAAAGATGTGATCTGTGTTACTCTCGGCACCGGAGTAGGCGGAGGCATCATTTCTAATGGAACAGTTGTTCACGGCGTAAACGGAGCAGGAGGAGAGATTGGCCACATTACTTCTGTAGTAGAGGGAGGCGCACCTTGCAATTGCGGCAAAGAAGGGTGTCTGGAAACAATTGCTTCTGCAACGGGTATTGTGAGGCTTGCTGTTGAAAAGCTGCATCAGGACTCTGCACCAAGCTCGCTGAGAAAATTATATGAAGAGAACGGCAGCATATCTTCAAGAGATGTGTTCGAAGCATCTGAACAAGGAGATCAGCTTGCAGCAGAAGTTGTTGAATATATTACAAAGCAATTAGGTCTTGCTATTGCAAACTTATCGAATGGTTTAAATCCTGAAAAGATCGTTATTGGCGGCGGGGTTTCAAAAGCAGGTGAACACTTAAGAAAAAATACAGAAAAATATTTCAAGCGCTTTGCATTTCCGCGCGTGGCAGAAGGTGCTTCCATATCAATTGCCACTTTAGGAAATGACGCAGGGGTAATCGGCGGAGCCTGGCTTGTGAAAACAAAGCTTTCGACTGTTTAAGGCACATATAAAAAATAAAATAAATTATAATAAGAAGGAGCCCTATCTCGCATAGATAAGGCTCCTTCTTATTGTGATTAAATATTCTGAAAAGTTTTACTTTAATATTATTGAAACTTTTTTATGTTTTATACGTCTAACTATAGGGTAAAACGAATAAGCTGAACATTATTATTCTATCATCCTAGTGTAAGGGAAATGTTAAAAACGATTGATTTTTTGTTAAAGAAGTATTAAGATATGGTTTAGCTGTGATATTTCAGCCTAATTTATGGAAAAAATATTGATTTGTAATAAATAAAAAAAAATATATGTTACGCAGGTTCTAACGAATGAGGAGGTTATGAAATGCGTATAAAATCACTTTCAAAAATTTCATTTTTACTGATTGCGACATTGTTCATGTGGATAAAAACATACATTGTCTACAAAACTAGCTTCGACATTAAAATTGAAAACTTCACCCAGGAATTTATCCTGTTCATAAACCCATTAAGTTTTCTTCTGTTCATATTTGGATTTGGGCTGTTTATGAAAGAGAAAAATCGCAACAGGTACATTTTAGGGGCAAGCATTGTTGTCACTGCTGTTCTTATAGCCAACATTGTATTCTACCGGTTTTTTAATGATTTCTTAACGATTCCTGTTTTATTCCAGACAAGCAATATGGGTGATCTCGGAAGCAGTATATCATCATTATTTGAACCTTTTGATTTATTGCTTCTTGTTGATATCGTCATCCTCTTCTGGCTGATGAAACGTCCAAGATTTCAAACTGGAGCAGCTGTCACCAGAAAAGAAAAAACAGCTTTTTACCTTTTAGTAGCGGGGGTCTTTTTCTTTAACTTAGGCTTAGCTGAAACAGAGCGCCCTCAGCTTTTAACACGCTCTTTTGACCGTGAAATGCTTGTTAAAAACATCAGTGTTTATAACTTTCATGTTTATGATGGAGTCCTTCAGTCAAAAACATCTGCACAGCGTGCGCTGGCAGACAGCAATAGTTTGACTGAAATTGAAAACTATGTAAAAGCAAATAAAAAAGAACCAAATGATGAAATGTTCGGCATTGCAGAAGGACGAAATGTCATTATGGTTTCATTAGAGTCGACACAGAGCTTTGTCATCAACGAAAAAATTAATGGAAAAGAAATTACCCCATTCTTGAATGACTTCATTGGGGAAAGCTACAATTTTGATAATTTCTATCATCAAACTGGCCAGGGGAAAACTTCTGACTCAGAGTTTATTGTTGATAACTCGCTTTACCCTCTTGGACGGGGTGCAGTATTTTTCACAAACAGCAACAATGAATATGCAGCCACTCCGGAATTATTGAAAGATAAAGGCTACTACTCAGCTGTTTTCCATGCGAACAATAAAAGTTTCTGGAATCGTGACATCATGTATCAGGCTTTAGGATACGACAGATTCTTTGATGTAAATGATTATGAAGTAAACGAGGAAAATTCAGTAGGCTGGGGACTGAAAGACAAGGAATTCTTTGAACAGTCAGTTGATCATATGAAAGAATTGCCTCAGCCATTTTACAGCAAGCATATTACGCTCACAAATCACTTCCCATTCGAACTGAATGAAGAAGATAAAATGGTAGATGAGTTTAATTCTAACAGCAAAACATTGAATAATTATTTCCCGACAGTCCGTTACCAAGATGAAGCTTTGAAAAATTTCATTCAAAAGCTTAAAGATGAAGGGTTATATGAAAACTCAATTATTGTCCTTTATGGAGATCACTATGGTATTTCAGAAAATCATAATGCAGCAATGGGTCAATTCTTAGGCAAGGAAGTCACGCCTTTTGATGAAATTCAGCTGCAAAGGGTCCCATTTGTCGTTCATATTCCAGGTGTAACGGATAAAAAACCTGAAACGATTTCAGATGTTTCTGGTCAAATTGACATTCGTCCTACACTTATGCATTTATTGGGCATCGAGACGAAAGAAGAAATTGAATTCGGCAAAGATTTATTCTCGAAAGACAAATTGCCGTTTACTGTTCTTCGTGATGGAAGCTTCATTACAGACAAATTCGTCTATACAAGCGGAACATGCTACGATAAATCAACCGGTGAGCCTGCTGAAGATAAAAATGCCTGTGAGCCGTTTATGGAAAAAGCGAAGCAGGAATTAAATTACTCAGATAAAATTATCTATGGAGATCTTTTGCGCTTCTATGATGAAATGAAAAACGGAAAAGAAAAGAAAGAACCTGAGAAAGAATCCAATAAATAAGGAATCTAATAAGGAATCTAAAGCTTTGGCCTTGTGGCCAAAGCTTTTTTTTAGAGATAAGAAAGTATAAAATATTGCGCTTCTATGGCGAGCGGAATCACTCAGGCTCCTCGGCCAGAACGGATCCGCAAGTATTGGCAAAAAGCGCCTTTTCTGTCGGATCCTTATCTGTCATGCCTGCGCTAAACGGGCGCTTGCGCTTTTCTTATGTCAGTCTTTGTGACTGTTTAAAAGCGTTTAACAAGAATAGGGAAGTTGAATCATATGCTAATAATAACCAAAAGTCAGGGAGGAATCAGGATGAAAGTCAGAGCAGAAAAAAACACAACCCTAAAGGAGCTGTCGAGTATTTTGAACGTCCATGAGCAGCTGCTTTATGATTCGAATCCTCATTTGAATTCAACGTTTATAAAGTCCGGTGAAACATTCCATATCCCTTTTACTGAAAAATTGAAATGTCACATATCGTCCACTTCCAAAGAGACACCAGTAAGGAATATAATAGACTTTTATGAGGGTCATGATTCGTTACCTCAATCATCAGAGTTTATCCAAATTAAACGGGCATATGATTACAATGTTCTTCTTGAAGATCTGGCAAAAGTAACAGAAGCCTTTCCTTTTATAGAGAAGCGAACCATTGGATACAGCGTACTCGGCCTTCCTATATTTGAACTTTTGATTGGAACCGGCACAAAGAAGGTTCACATGAATGGATCGTTTCATGCAAATGAATGGATTACAACATCCGTTTTAATGTGCTGGCTTCATGAGTATCTCGAAGCAGTTGTAGAGGGAGGCGCATTTGAAGGGCACGCTGCGATGGAACTGTATCAAAATACGTCTTTATCTTTTGTTCCGATGGTTAACCCGGATGGGGTGCAGCTGGTGATCAATGGACTGCCTGCTGAGCATTCTCATTACCAATCCGTCCTGTTCATGAATAACAACAGTTTAGATTTCGAGCAATGGAAAGCCAACATTAATGGAGTAGATCTAAATAACCAGTATCCTGCTTACTGGGAGATAGAAAAGGAAAGAAAAATTCCTAAATTTCCTGCATCGAGAGATTATCCTGGAGATGCGCCCCTTACAGAACCGGAATCTATTGCAATGGCTAAGCTTGCAGATGCACGCGACTTTGATCTCATAGTGGCTGTACATACCCAGGGTGAGGAGATCTACTGGGGATACATGAACTGTGAACCGGAGGAAGCATTGGCCATTGTGACCGAATACAGCCGTCTCAGCGGGTATAAAGCTATAAGAAATATAGACAGTCATGCAGGTTTTCGGGATTGGTTTATTTATGAAAAGAAAAAATGCGGTTTTACCATAGAACTTGGCATTGGCGTCAATCCGCTTCCGCTAAATCAATTTGATGAAATTTATGAAAAGAGCAGAGGGATTTTCTGGGCTTCTTTATATTCTTTAAAATGATGAAACAATTAGGTGACTGAAACGTAATACTAGATGTGACAGATAAGAGGGGAGTATTTGTTGATGAGATTCAGAATAACACTACTAGCATTCATAACGGCAATAATATTCACTGGCTGTTCACAGCAATCTCATCAACCTCATGATGTTTCTGAACTCGCAGAGATACGAAAGCCAGCAACAGTAGAACGATACATTTCTGTAGATTTTCTTGAGGAAAAAAATCTTATTCCCATATCGGATGAGAATTTCTTTTCAGTTGAAGGCTGGCTTGATAATCAGCATGTCCTTTATTTAAGCGAGACTGCGGAAAAATCAACGGTCTATAAATATAACCTCTTTACAGGTGAAAAAGAGAAAGTCTTCGAATCGGCAGCATCAATCGTGCAGCTCGAATTGAATCCAGATAAAAACTTAATTCTTGTTCACGCCAGTCCATCGAGCTTTGAAGCAGAAATAACGATTATTGATCCAATGGGCAATGTGAAGACGAAACGGTCTATTCCTTCTTCTGAGCTTACTTTTTCATGGAGTCCGTCCGGAGAACGTTTATTTTTGACCTCTTTTGATGAAAACTGGACGTTTCAAACTTTTATCTTGAATATGAGCGATTTCTCATTAGATAAAAATCCTGTGGAAATTCCATTCATTCAGTGGCTGTCCGATGAGGATGTAACGTATCTGAAATGGGATGAAGCGGAACCTCAATTAACAGCTCCTTTATATAAGCATTCATTAGTGAGTAAGAAAGAAGTTTTGATTGAAGAACATATTATTTCTCACGCGAATTTTAAAGATCTTTCATTTGCTGTTGTAGTTGAGAATGAAGAAGAATCAATCGGTTCTTATACTTTTTATGATGAAAATTATGAGGATTACATCTATTCTTTTGATGAAGAGCTGCTGCCGCTATACTCGGAATGGCTTGTTCCTGAATTCGATTATTCAAGCAGAAGCGGCCTGTTTTATACATTTGTTCCAGCAGAAGAAAATAAATTCAATTTAACAGCCGTTGATCCTAAAAATAAAAAAACAGAGATTGTTTTAAAAAATATTGATAACAGCGACATCAAACTTTCTCCAAACGGTGAACTGGCCTTGTACGGCTCCTATTTAGAAAAGGTAATTAACTTGAAAGACTCTGAAATTAAAGGTATTGTAAAGTGAAAACCCTTCAGGAGGCGGTAGAGTATATGGCAATTGCAGACGTAACTGTTATTCCGATAGGCACTGAAACGGCAAGTGTAAGCGAATATGTCGCTGCTGTTCAATCAATTCTTAAAGAATATGAACGCGAGGGCAAAATTAAATTTCAGCTTACTCCAATGAATACAATTATTGAGGGTGAGTTATCTGATTTGCTCGATGTTATTAAAGCCATTCATGAATCACCGTTTGAGAAGGGGATCCAGCGTGTAGCTACTAATATCCGCATCGATGACCGCAGAGATAAATCTTCAACGATGGAGAGCAAGCTAGACAGTGTAAATCGTCATTCAAAGCTATAAGCAATTCCGGAAAAGAAAAAGCGGCTCTAGTCTATTTCTGCTTGCGCAGACTGACTCGAGCCGCTTTTTTTGAATTTAAGAGGTAAGGAAGTATAAAATTTTGCGCTTTGATGGCGAGCGGAATTGCTCAGGCTCCTAGGACAGAACGGATCCGCAAGAAATGGCAAACAGCGCCTTTTCTGCCGGACCCTTATTTGTCTGCCTGCGCTAAACGGTCACTTGCGCTTTTCTTATTAATGCGCAGTCGGAAATCCATGATGGATGATAGTCATAAAAGTGAACCATCCAAATACTGCAAGAGTACCTCCGGCAAAGACGATGCCAAGTACGTTTTTGCCTTTAAACGAGCGGTAAAGTCCGTATGCAGACAGTAATGTAACTAGAGCGAATATAATAACTAATCCCATTTTTAAGCCCCCTGACGTATGTAAGTCTTTTTTTAATGGTGAAATGTAATCAGAATGAAAAACAAAATATTCCTTTTAATATTTTAAACGTTTTCATTCTTTTTGTCGAGGTCGAAATCAACCGTTACTTCATATGATTGAGCAATTTTTTGAACAAGCTCAGAGTCATTGCTGCCGGCATAAAACGTCTGATCACTGACAGCAAGTAAATGTTCTTCGATTTGCAGGATGCACATTTTCATCTGAGTGAACTCAGGTGATTTGAACTGAAAATGGCAAACCATTTCTTTGAATAAGTAGTGATTGCCTGACTCTGAAATCATTCCATAGTCAGTAAAAGAGCCGTATATCTCTGTGGGATGCAGCTTTATTAATTCGTGCATTTCTTCATAGATGTTTTTGGAAATAAATTGATTTTTTAATAGGATTGCCTGCTTGTAACAATCTGTTATCAGTATACTGCCATCTGAATCACAGTATTCATAGTCGGAAATGATGTCTTTAACATCTGCGTCTGAATGAAATTCGACTCCGTAATACACTTTCACCCCGCATTTCACTCCCTAATCATTTAGTTCAACATGAGTTTAGTGTAAAATAGAAAGAAAAATCATGCAATCGGGGTGTTTATATGAAATGGGAGCAGATGCCTTTAGGCCCTCTCCAAACGAATTGTTATCTAATAGCAAATGCTTTGAAAGAATGTCTTGTCATCGATCCTGGAAGTGAAGGCAGAAAGTTAATTCAGCATATTCAAAAAAGAGGATTGAAGCCAATCGCGATTTTACTGACACATGCACATTTTGACCACATTGGAGCTGTAGATGAAATACGGGATCAATTTAAGATACCAGTATATATTCACCGACTAGAAAAAAAATGGCTTTCTAATCCAGCCATGAACGGTTCAATTGCATTTATGTCACAGACCATATCTGCACGTGAAGCAGATCACACAATTGACCAGGAAGACACACTCACATTGGGCTCTTTTTCCTGTCAAATATACGAAACACCTGGACATTCACCAGGCAGCATTTCTTTTTATTTTAAGGAAGGCGGCTTTGTTGTTTCAGGGGATGCTTTATTTGCAGGCAGTATCGGCAGAACTGATTTGCCGCAGGGTGATCATGGTCAGTTAATTAAAAGCATTCATCAAAAGCTGCTTACTCTTCCAGAGGATACAATTGTTCTGCCTGGACACGGACAAGATACGACAATCGAACTCGAAATGGAAAGCAATCCATATTTAAATGGCTTTTAAAGAAAAGATGATTCAGCCTGTTATTGACTATATAAATAAACAAGGCGGAGCGATCACTTACTCAGAATACATGAATCTTGTCCTCTATCATCCCGAGCTCGGCTATTATTCAAAAAGAGAAAAGAAAATCGGAAAAGATGGGGATTTTTATACGTCTAGCAATGTTTCTGATGTCTTTGCAAAAGTATTTGCCAATCTGTTTGCAAGGCTCGTTAAAATCGGGGCTGTTGAGCCCTTCTTTTGTGAGCTGGGCGGGGGAACAGGAAGATTTCTTTCAGCCATGCTCCGTGAATGGGAAGAGATATCTCCAGAGACATTCAAAGTACTGAAGGTATATTCTGTTGAAAAAAGCGGATATCACAGAGAACTTCAATCAGCCAGTGTTAAGCTGAACTGTCATACATCTATATCTTCTATAGATGATCTCCCAAAACCTTACAGCGGTATATTATTTTCAAATGAACTGTTCGATGCCTTTCCTGTAGAGGTGATAGAAAAAAATAAAAACCAATTGTTTGAAGTGTGTATTTCCTTTAATCAAGAAAATGAACTTGTTGAAAAACGTGTTCCTTTAAAAAATGATAAAATAAAAGATTACTTAAATTGGCAGGTAATCGAGCTTTGTGAAGGACAGCGCTTTGAGATACCGCTCGCCATGCTCGAATATTTAGAGAAGATAAATGCCTTAGCTCATCAGGCAGTCATTGTTACAATTGACTATGGATATACAAATAAAGAATGGCAGCATCCAGCTAGATATGAAGGAAGCATGCGGGGGTACTTGAGGCATAGAATGCTGACTCCGCTTGTGAACCCTTTTGAAATGGATCTGACTGCACATATCCACTTTGATGCACTAGAGAAAAGAGCAGTTGAGTTTGGCTGGAATATGCTGAAAAGCGAAAGGCAGGATCTATTTTTGGCGAACGCAGGAATTCTCTCATACCTTAAGGGAAATGGAGATTTAAATCCTTTTGGGGAAGCGGCCAAGCAAAATAGAGCGATCAGAAGTTTAATTATGCCGGATGGGATGAGTTCTTCTTTTCAAGTATATATACATGAAAAAGGAACAAACCTTCTTGAAAAAGATATCTATTAAAAAAAGTGAGCTGCCACTAGCAGCTCACCTTTTTTATTTATTAATGTCCGCCCTGTCCAGGCACCATCATAAATGTTGTCCAATATGTAAAGCCTACGAAGAAAACGGTTAAATATGCTCCAAAAATGTAAATATACATGCGTTCAGATAATTTTAAATAAGATAAAAGCACGAAAAATCCAGTCTGTCCGAAGAATAATAATGAAGTCGTTTTCATATCTCCCAAATAAAACATGACAGCAAAGATGCCAGTCCAAAAGCCTAATACTCGGAACATGCGATCCATATGTCAATCCCTCCTTTGTTTAGTCCCTAAGTCCATCACTTTTTTTATTATAATGTACGTCCAATACCATTGTAAATAGCGTTTACATTCTAGAAGTGCCATTTATGTAACAAAGTGTAAACTTTTTATTAAAAAAACATAGTTATTCCAAGGTTTATCGCTGTACAAAAGTTAAACAAATGCTGTACAATGAATTTAGAAAGTAAGAATTGCTGTCGGATAAGCGTTTTTTAAAACAAACCTTATACAAGAATGGGAGATGAAGAACAATGAACGAGTTACTATTTTATAGTTATCCAAGCTGCACGTCATGCAGAAAAACTAAACATTGGCTAAAAGCGCACAATATCGAATTCAGTGAAAAGCATTTGTTTCGTGAAACTCCTTCTTATACAGAACTTCAGAAAATTCTTCAGCTTACAACAGATGGCATGGATGAGATTTTAGCTACCCGCAGCCAAACGTATAAAGATTTAAATTTAAATATTGATGATCTTCCTTTATCCGATGTCATAAAACTGATCATTGACGAGCCTAAGCTATTAAGAAGACCGATTATAACAGATGGAAAAAAGCTGGTCGTTGGTTATAATCCCCAAGCTCTGACAAAACTTGCAAAGAAGAAGGAAGTTCATAAATCTGTATCATAATTTATAAAGAACGTTTTGTTCTTTATCGGAAACGAAAAAGTGAGAATAAAAGAGGAATAGTCAGAAATACGAAGTAAATATAAAATATATTAGGAAATCAACCATTTTTAGCCATTTTCAATCCGCCAATTTCTTTGTATAGTGAATACAAATAGTTCATTATAAAGAACAAGAAGGTGGAGCTAAAATGACAGAAATTCAATTCTTTTTAGAGGGCATTGGCAATAGGAATGTAGCAACTGACTATTCAAGCCCAAATTATATTTCCAATGAAATAAGCATTGAGAAAGCCTCAAAGGATTTCGCTAAAAAAAACAAACTTAAATACATCGATCATGAAATTCTAAACAGCGGTTACCGGGTATATTATATGAAACCGTCATTGCTTAAATCCAAGCGCAAGCCGTACATTTATTACGCCAAAAGAGAAGCCTAAAAAAACCCTGCGTACATTCGCAGGGTTTTTCGCGCTTAATGAACTGGGCTAGCTGGATTCGAACCAGCGCATGACGGAGTCAAAGTCCGTTGCCTTACCGCTTGGCTATAGCCCAATGAAAATCTCTAATCATTATTGACAAAAGAACCAAAATTATACAATCAGGCTTGAAATTTTTATTTTATCTGGAAGATTATGAAATTATCAGACGGGAAAACATCTAAAATGGATGAAAAAACTGCATTTTCAGGATGTGCATTTTGAAAGGAAATCAAGTACGCTTTGTTTAATTGTTCAGAAAGGAGGATGTCATGAATTCAATCGAATTATTAAGTGAAAGAATTGTGGAAGAAGCGTGTTCATTACAAGCATCAGATATCCATTTTGTTCCGAGAGAAAAGGATGCCGTTATTCAATATCGTATAGATGATGATCTTATCGAAAAGCGCTCCATCAGAAAAGAGGTATGTGAACGGATTATCGCACACTTTAAATTTTTGGCCTCTATGGATATTGGAGAAAGAAGAAGACCGCAAAATGGTGCTTTGGCCCTTTCAAATGAAACCATAGATGTTCAGCTCCGTCTGTCAACGCTTCCAACAATCTTTGAAGAAAGTCTTGTGATCCGCATACTTCCAAATGAAGTTATTCCCTCACTGGCGCATCTTTCTCTGTTTCCCCACACAGCAAATAAGCTTCTCTCCTTTATTAACCACTCTCATGGTCTGATGGTATTTACCGGCCCAACTGGCTCAGGGAAAACCACCACTCTTTATTCTCTGATTCATTACGCAAAAAAACATTTTAACCGCAGCATTATTACCCTTGAAGATCCTGTTGAAACAAAAAGCTCTGAAGTCTTGCAGGTACAAGTTAATGAAAAGGCCGGGATTACTTATGCCGTTGGATTAAAAGCTATTCTTAGGCATGATCCCGACATTATCATGGTAGGTGAAATCAGGGACAGAGAAACAGCTCAAATTGCCGTCAGAGCAGCGCTGACAGGACACTTAGTATTATCAACGATGCATACAAGAGATGCAAAAGGAGCTATTTACAGAATGCTGGAGTTTGATGTCAGTTTATCTGAAATAGAACAAACATTTTTAGCAGTTGTGGCACAAAGGCTTGTAGCGGTAAAATGCCCTTTTTGCGCAAATGTTTGTTCTCCGCACTGCAAAAAGATGAGAAAGTCCAGACGGCTTGGAATTTTCGAGATGCTTTATGGGAAAAATCTCACTCTCGCATTAAAGGAAGCCAGGGGGGAAGAAGTAGATTGTGACTATACAACCTTAAAAGATGTGATTAAAAAAGGAATCGCGTTAGGGTATTTATCTAATCAGTCTATGCAAAAGTGGACATATCAGTATGAAGATTAAAAAAAAGTGGCTGATAAAAGATCAGGCAGTGTTCTTAAATAGACTAAGCGATCTTTTAGAAAAAGGATATACACTCAATGAAGCAATGAAATTCACATCGATTGATTTAAATGAGGAGAAGAAACAAGCTGTTTTCTTTTGCCTGCAGGAATTATCCAAAGGAGTTCCTGTCCGCACAGCTTTTGAAAAGCTGAGCTTTCACACTGAAGTGCTAAGTTATTTGTACTTTGCAGAACGGCATGGAGATCTTGAAATAGCTCTTAGAGAAGGAGGGGAAATGCTCAGACGCAAACTTGTTCAGCATGAAAAAATGAAGAAAGTACTGCAATATCCCCTTTTCCTCTTTTTTACAATTGGCATTCTTCTGTATATTTCCCAGTCAGTTATCGCTCCGCAGTTTCAGCAAATCTATCATTCCATGAATATAAAGCCAAGTATATTGACTGAAATTCTATTTATGATTTTTGAGGGAACTAAGATTTTTATTGTATTAATATTCCTTCTATTTGTATTAGGCAGCATTTTTTACATCAGTTATTTTAAAAAGCTGCCTCCTCAGGAAAAAATGAGATTTGCGATAAAAATTCCGCTCTGGAAGAAATTTGTGATCCTTATTAATAGCTACTACTTTTCCCTGCAATTAAGCAATTTACTGAAAGGCGGCTTATCTATATATGAAAGCCTGACGGTCTTTGAAAATCAAAATTTGCTCCCTTTCTACAGGGATGAAGCTTCCTGGTTTATTGAACATCTAAAGAAAGGGGAGCGATTTGAGGGTTTAGTTGAACGAAACTCATTTTATGAAAAAGAAATGACCCAAGTAATTGGGCACGGACAAGCAAATGGGAATTTAGCGAGGGAGCTCTATACTTACAGTCAATTTGTCCTCGAGCGCATTGAAGGCAAATTAATGAAATGGATCATGATGATTCAGCCCGCGGCTTATTTGGCAGTGGGAGTGACGGTTTTATTGATGTATTTATCAATGATTTTGCCAATGTATCACATGATGGAAGCTTTATGAAAAGACTCTTTTCGTAAATATTGTTGCTATTAGACTAAATGTTAAAAAACTTGAGTGGATTGCAGCGGATAAACTTGACTCCTGCGGGAAATAGAGCAAAATGGGAGATCCCACAGGCAACGCCGAGTTATCATGAACGAAACTAGCTCCTTACTCGTAACATCGTAGGTTAATTTGGTTAGAATGTTTACTGGAAAAAAC
>NZ_WKKF01000025.1 GCF_009674765.1 Metabacillus idriensis
GGGGTCCTACCAACAAAACGCGGAAAACATACGCTAAGCAAATTTCGACATGGAGAAAGCCGATTTTTCCTACGTTAAGGAATCATCGGCTTTTAGTATTATTGAATAAGAGGGCGTAGTGAATGTAGACTTGCTACTCTTGCATCAAAGTTGTATTCACCAAGAAAATTAATGTGTTCCCATCCTAACGGAGAAATATGTTTAAGTAAATCTTCTCTCAAATTTCCCTTTTCCTTTAATAATTTTGTTGCTTCTGTAAGATAAACAGTGTTCCATACGCTAATAGCGTTTATTAGAATATTTAAAGCACTTGCACGTTGTAGTTGGTCTTGTATTCCTCGTTCTCGTAACTCACCTCGTTTTCCAAAGAATAAGGCTCTTGCTAACCCATTCATGGCTTCTCCCTTATTTAGTCCTCGTTGAATTCGACGGCGTAGTGTTTCGTTAGATATGTAATCCAAAATAAAAATGGTCTTTTCGATTCTCCCCATTTCTCGCAAAGCAAATGCAAGTTTATTTTGTCTCGCATATGACCCTAGTTTCCCCATAATAAGTGAACCAGACACTTTTCCTTCTCGAATAGAATGAGCTACACGTAATACGTCATCAAAATTATCTTGAATAATTTTCGTATTAATACGACCACGGAGTATATTTTCTAGTTTTGGGAATTCATTTGGCATTTGGATGGTGAATAGCTTAGAGTCAGCTAAATCACGTAGCCTTGGTGCAAAACGAAATCCTAATAAATGACTCAATCCAAATACTGAGTCGGCGTAGCCAGCTGTATCTGTAAAATGCTCTTCAATATTTAAATCTGTCTCATGATGAAGTAATCCATCGATAACGTGTACAGCATCACGAGCATTGGTATTAATGACTTTCGTATAAAAACTTGAAAATTGATCACTGGTAAATCGATAAATGGTTGCCCCTTTTCCAGACCCATAGTGTGGATTGGCATCGGCATGTAACGATGAAACACCAACCTGTACGCGCATTCCATCAGAGGAAGAGGTACTTCCATCTCCCCAATAGGAAGCTAGTTTAAGCTTATGTTGAAAATTTACTAATGTCGCTTGTGCACGACTTATAGCATCATCGAATAAACGCCATTGCGCTGCATTAGCCATTTGATGATAGGTAACTCCTGGTGTCGCTTCTGCCATTTTAGTAAGTCCTATGTTAGTGCCCATCGCCATGAGAGCAGCCATGAGAACTCCTTTTTCCTCTCCCTTTGGCGGGCGATTGGTTGAGGCATGTATCAACATTTCGTCAAATCCTGTCCAGTGTGCTACCTCCATTAAAAGATCAGTGAGCTTTATTCTCGGCAACATATTATATAAAGACAGGCTAAAAGCTCTCGCTTCTTCGGGTGTATTTTTCTCCAAACGGTCCACTCGGATCTTAGCTTTTTCGATATTTACTCCTTCTAGAGAATCAAGATTATTTGAAACCCATGTAAGGCGTTGCGCTAGTGACTTTCTTCTTTCCTCAAGATATTCATCTGCCGATGAACGAACAGCTAGTTTAGTTTCCGTAAGACGAGAAGTTGTCCAATCTTCTTTAGAAACAAGATACTCTTCAAAATCTTTATGAAGTCTACTACCGACTACGGATATGTCGCCTGAACGAATATGATTTTTCAACTCTGTTAGTGCAGCCATCTCATAATAGTGTCGGTTAATTATTCCATCATCACCATAAACATGCTTCCTCCAACGTTTAGGAATAAAATCTACCGGGGCATCATTTGGAATTTTTCTTTTACCAGATTCATTCATTTCATTTAGCGTCTTTAAGGCTTGCAATAATGGCTCTGTACCTTGTGTAGAACGAAATTCAAAAGATTTAAGAAAAGTAGGAGTATATTTTCTTAGATAAGAAAACCGATTTTCTAACAAATCTAGATAATCGTAATCCATCGGTCGGGCTAATTTTTGGGCTTCTTCGACGGAAGAAACAATTTTATCCCACGGCATAATCATTTCAATAGCATTAAATGGATCAAGTCCTTCATTTCGTGCTTGGATAAGTGCTGCACCGATATCTGCAAAATGTACGACTTTTTCATTCACTGCTTTTCCGTTTTCTTTTTGCATTTCTTCTTGTGTTTTACGTCCTTTTGATTGCAAGATCATCATTTGTCGATCATGAATTTCAATTGCTTGGTCAATTAAATCCTGACTATGAGTCACAAGATATGCCACGAGAATTGCATATTTCTTTTTTTCTTTAAACCTTCGAAATGAGTGTGGTTCGTACCTTGCTCCAATACGAGATAATTGAAGTAAACGATTGGGATGGATTTGTTCTGAATTTATTTCTAATTTTAAATCTCGAATATAGTCTAAGCGCTTTATTACTTTTAAAAAGGCTTCAGGTGAAGATTGGCCGGGAAGTTCTCTAAGCCATGCTAAGGGGGTTTTTCTATTATCTACAAAGGGATCTATAAGTTTATCTAACTTTTGTTTTTGCCATTTAGAAAGAGTACAAGTTAATGATTTAAAAATCCTTTCCTCTGCTCGTTGACGAGTTTCCCAAACAAGCCTTTCTATAGTAGTCATTCCAGGGAGAATAATTTTCTGATTCCGTAGCTCTTCTTGTGCTGTACGAAGAAGATACATTGAATTTCCATTTTGAAGGGCATGATTCAACAGAAACTGAGCTACCTTGCGATAGTTCCCTAGGGAAAAATTTTGATAACCATAAACTTGACGGATTTCTTCCATATGCTCATGCTTAGTTGGCTCTCGTTGGGCATATAAAGAAAATGAATTAGGATTAACATTTATTTGTCTAGCTATGTATTCGATTATGTAATCTGGAATAGGCCCAACATCTGAAAGGGACCATCCAGGATAGCGTAAAACACATAATTGAACAGCAAAGCCTAAACGATTATGATCTCTTCTGTGTCGTTTAATAATTTCAAGGTCATATTGGGAAAAAGTATAATAGGTTTCTAGTTCACTTTCGCTCATATCAGCTGGAATTCGTACAAATTCCGTTCTTTGATCTTCTGTTAGTAATTCTTTCCCTCTCATGCTATAACTCCTTGCTAGGTATCTTTTTCTTTTCTAGATAACGATATAATGTTGTCGCTCCAATCCCTGTTGCCGTCTTAATTTGAGATAACGAGTAATCTTTGCTTTCATACATTTTTATAGCAAGTTCTATTTTCTTTAAATCAACCTTCGGTCTACCTCCGTTTCTTCCCCTAGCTCTAGCAGCCGTCAATCCATCTTTCGTTCGTTCACTAATAATATCTCGTTCTAATTCTGCTATGCTGGCTAACATTCTGAAAAAGAAGCGTCCCATAGCAGTTGTAGTGTCAATCTTGTCTTGTATGGAGACAAAATGAATTCCGTTTGATTCAAAATGTTCCATAAGTTCAATTAAATGTTTGGTACTCCGACTGATTCGATCTAATTTATAGACAATCACCGTGTCGCCTTTACGCAAAATTTTAAGAAGCTCATCTAACTGTGGTCGGTTTTTTTTCTTACCTGATTCTTTTTCTTCAAAAGTCTGGTCCACTCCGTAGTGAGTCAATGCATCAAGTTGTAACGATAATGATTGATCTTGTGTACTGACACGTGCATACCCAAATTTCAACAAGAATCCCCCCTTTTTAATACCTTAACTATACCAAAAAAGGGTAATAGATAGATATATTGGTAGTTAGTTTTTGGTTATATTTTTGGTTATGAATTTAAGTGGTTTTCGAGGTTTTTAGAGAAGTTCTCTATTTTAACCAAAAACGGTCGTTTTCGGTATTGGAATCATTTAATTGAAGGGAGTAAAATATATTGACCCTGTACTATGGTACAGGGTTTATATTATATGTGAGGTGAAGTAAATTGCATTTTCGAGTCGGAGAAATCGCAGAGAAGTGTAACGTTAACAAAGAGACCATTCGATATTATGAGCGTTTAGGCTTAATTCCAGAGCCTGATCGTACCGAAAAAGGATACCGAATGTATTCACAACAAACGGTCGATCGGTTGAATTTCATAAAACGGATGCAGGAATTAGGATTTAGCTTAAATGAAATTGACAAATTGCTAGGGGTCGTCGATCGCGATGAAGCAAAGTGCCGTGATATGTATGATTTCACCGTTCTTAAGATAGAAGACATCCAGCATAAAATTCAAGATCTCAAAAGAATTGAACAAATGCTGATGGATCTTAAAGAAAGATGTCCCGAAAACAAAGATATTTACGAGTGTCCTATTATTGAAACATTGATGAAAAAATAAAGAGGTGAAACAGGATGATAAACACAATAAAAAGTTCAGGTTGGTTTCTTGTCGCACTAATTACATGCCCATGCCATCTGTTTTTACTGCTTCCGTTGATTGCAGGAACAGCACTGGGATCATATTTCGTGGAATATAAAAATGTTATCTTCATCATAATGGGTATATTGTTTGTTTTCTCCCTATTCAATGGCTGGAGAAAATTGAACCCAGAAATCAAAAATGAAACAACGAAAGAAACAACAACGCATGATTGTTGCAGTATGGAGAGGTTTAAATCATGAAGGAAAAAGTGTCACAGTTAGCCACAATATTTTCAGCTTTTGGTATG
Organism: Metabacillus idriensis; assembly: GCF_009674765.1. GTDB lineage: Bacteria > Bacillota > Bacilli > Bacillales > Bacillaceae > Bacillus_P > Bacillus_P idriensis. The sequence continues at coordinate 4,594 of NZ_WKKF01000025.1, forward strand.
GCTGCATGCTGCTTGGGTCCACTGATTTTTATCCCTCTTGGTTTAACTGGATTTGCAGGAGCAATCGCCTTCTACTCATTGAAGTATCGGTTATTGTTCAGCATCGTTACCATCATCCTTCTTGCATACTCCTTTTACATGGTTTACGGGAGAAAAGGCAAAAGGAAGAGTTCTATCATCGGCTTATGGATCACGACGTTTTTCGTTTTCTGCATGTTTCTTTTTTTATTTCTAGTTGAAGGTGGACTATAAAAAATGAGGTGCTTTATATGAGCGTACAAATAATTAGGATTATGATGCTATTATCCCTTCTGTTAGTGGTTAGTGCGTGTAGCAACGAAAAAGAAGCACAAAATAATATAGATGCTAAGAAGGAAGTAAAAGCTACCATTGAAACAACTAAAACAGGGACATTCACGGTTTTGGGGATGGATTGTTGTCCACCGTCTGTTGTAGAAAGCGTCCTGGAACAGGTAGATGGCGTTAGCAAAACAGCCATTAAAGTCAGTGGAAGCAAGGGCGAAGTAACGGTTTCCTTTGATGATAAGAAAACGGATTTACAGGAAATTAAGACGGCAGTTTCGGATTTCGGGCTTGGAGTCGAATAAAAGGAGGGAGTTAACATGAAAAAATATCGAGTGAACGTTCAAGGAATGACTTGTACGGGTTGTGAAGAGCATGTAGCTGTTGCTCTTGAAAACATGGGTGCAAGAGGGATTGAAGTAGATTTTCGCGGTGGCGAAGCTGTATTTGAGCTACCAAATGGCTTAGAGGTTGAAACAGCGAAAAAAGCGATTGCTGAAGCGAAATATCAACCAGGCGAAGCAGAAGAAGTACAATCGCAAGAAATGATGCAGTTAGGTGATGAAGGTGATTATGACTACATCATCATCGGTTCTGGTGGGGCTGCCTTTTCATCTGCCATCGAAGCCGTGAAATACGGAGCAAAAGTGGCAATCATTGAACGTGGTACGGTTGGTGGAACATGCGTGAACATCGGCTGTGTTCCTTCAAAGACTTTGCTTCGGGCTGGCGAAATCAATCATCTGGCAAAAAATAATCCATTCATCGGATTGCACACGTCAGCTGGCGACGTTGATTTGGCACCATTGATCAAGCAGAAAAATGAACTGGTGACGGATCTTCGAAACTCAAAATATGTAGATTTGATTGATGACTACGGCTTTGAATTAATCAAAGGCGAAGCGAAATTCGTAGATGAAAAAACCGTTGAAGTCAATGGCATGCAGTTGTCAGCCAAACGATTCTTAATCGCGACAGGTGCTTCACCAGCAGTGCCAAACATTCCTGGACTGGATGAAGTCGATTATTTAACAAGCACAACGCTGCTTGAATTAAAGAAGGTGCCTAAGCGTCTTACGGTCATCGGTTCTGGCTATATCGGGATGGAATTGGGACAACTCTTCCATAATCTAGGCTCAGAAGTCACATTGATGCAAAGAAGCCCGCGTTTGTTAAAGGAATACGATCCTGAGGTTTCAGAAGCAATCACGCATGCCTTGACAGAACAAGGGGTCAACTTAGTGACGGGAGCATCTTTTGAACGAATCGAACAAGATGGAGACATTAAAAAGGTCCATGTTGAGGTAAATGGCAAGAAGCGAATCATTGAGGCAGATCAATTACTAGTTGCCACAGGAAGAACACCAAACACGGCAACCTTGAATTTACAGGATGCAGGCGTTGAAGTAGGCCCCCGTGGTGAAATCGTAATCGATGAGTATTCAAAAACAACGAATTCACGCATCTATGCAGCAGGAGATGTCACGCTTGGTCCTCAATTTGTATATGTAGCAGCTTATCAAGGTGGAGTTGCGGCAGGAAATGCTATCGGTGGACTGAACAAAAAGCTGAATTTAGAAGTGGTTCCGGGGGTTACATTTACAGCTCCAGCAATTGCAACGGTTGGTTTAACGGAGCAACAGGCAAAAGAGAAAGGATATGAAGTGAAAACATCCGTCTTGCCGTTAGATGCCGTTCCAAGAGCACTGGTTAATCGGGAAACAACAGGCGTGTTTAAACTGGTTGCGGACGCGAAAACGTTGAAAATATTAGGGGCTCATGTGGTGGCAGAAAACGCAGGAGACGTGATTTATGCAGCGACATTAGCAGTGAAATTTGATCTAACTGTAGAGGATCTTCGCGAAACCCTTGCACCATATTTGACAATGGCAGAAGGATTGAAGCTGGCTGCCCTAACGTTTGATAAAGATGTATCCAAACTATCTTGTTGTGCAGGTTAATCATCTTTTTATAATATCAAGCCGATATTCCTTAAATTAAGGAATATCGGCTTTTTTCATCCAGAAGTTGTCTTAACGTATATTATCCGCGTTGTGTCGGCAGGGCCCCTATTAGAACACGAGAATTCTAAGAAGTGAATATTTTCATTGGTTCATTCAAATGTTCACTTGAATAACTATTTAAAAAAGGGGTATACTATATTCAAGCAAATACTTGAATGATAATGGAGTGAGAAAATGAATAAGAAAGATACTTGTGAGATTTATTGTTATGACGAAGAAAAGGTAACTCGAATACAAGGCGAATTACAAACAGTTGATATTTCTAGTGCTGCCCAATTATTGAAAGCTGTTGCTGATGAAAACAGGGCAAAGATTACCTTTTCTTTGTGTAAGGATGAAGAGCTATGTGTTTGTGATATAGCAAATATTATAGGAGTTACAGTTGCAAATGCTTCCCATCACCTAAGAACACTTCATAAGCAAGGGGTTGTGAAGTTTAGAAAAGAAGGGAAACTGGCGTTTTATTCGTTAGATGATGAACATATTAAGCAATTAATGACTATTGCATTAGCACATAAGAGCGAGGTGAAAGTCAATGTCTGATCAGCAAGCGAAGCTGTCTGAACAGGAAATGAAAACCTACCGTGTTCAAGGATTTACTTGTACAAATTGTGCAAAGATCTTTGAAAATAACGTAAAAGAATTAAAAGGTGTTAAAGATGCAAAAGTAAACTTAGGTGCATCAAAAATTATGGTTCAAGGTACTACAACGATTGAAGAATTAGAAAAAGCAGGTGCTTTTGAAAATCTAAAGGTTCGGGATGAAAAGGAACAAAAGGTAGAGCGTGAACCTTTTTGGAAGCAAAAAGAAAACATCAAGGTGTATATTTCAGCGATATTACTTGTTATTAGTTGGTTTTTAGGGGAGCAATATGGAGAAGAGCATATACTTCCAACGATTGGTTATGCAGCATCCATTTTAATTGGTGGGTATTCGCTATTTATTAAGGGTCTTAAAAATTTAAGTAGATTAAATTTCGATATGAATACGCTAATGACCGTTGCCATTTTAGGAGCTGCGGTGATTGGTGAATGGGGAGAAGGAGCAACAGTTGTTATCCTATTTGCTCTTAGTGAAGCATTAGAGCGTTATTCAATGGATAAAGCTCGTCAATCTATAGAATCGTTGATGGATATTGCTCCAAAAGAAGCTTTAATTCGTCGTGGAAATGAAGAAATGATGGTTAACGTTGAAGATATTCAAGTCGGCGATATTATGATTGTAAAACCTGGACAGAAATTAGCGATGGATGGAACAGTTATCAAGGGTATATCTACGTTAAATCAGGCTGCGATTACAGGGGAAAGTGTTCCCGTAACCAAGACAATTGATGATGAAGTCTTTGCTGGAACTTTGAACGAAGAGGGATTACTAGAAGTTAAAGTAACAAAAAGGGTGGAAGATACCACTATATCCAAAATCATTCATTTAGTGGAAGAAGCTCAAGCAGAACGAGCCCCTTCTCAAGCGTTTGTGGACCGTTTTGCGAAATACTATACACCAGCTATTATCGTCTTGGCTCTTTTAATTGCTGTAGTTCCTCCATTACTATTTGGCAGTGATTGGAGCGAGTGGATCTATCAAGGTTTAGCTGTGTTAGTGGTTGGTTGCCCTTGTGCTCTGGTTGTTTCGACACCTGTTGCCGTAGTAACTGCAATAGGAAATGCTGCAAGGAACGGTGTGTTAATTAAAGGTGGAATCCATTTAGAAGAAGCAGGAGCTTTAAAAGTGATTGCCTTTGATAAAACTGGAACCTTAACAAAAGGTGTTCCTGCCGTTACAGATGTAGTGACATATGCTGGCAATGAACAAGAATTAATGATAATAACAGCAGCCATTGAAAAAGGGTCACAACATCCATTAGCTTCAGCAATCGTTAGAAAAGCAGAAGAAGACGGATTAAACATTCAAAATATTGTAGTGGAAGATTTTCAGTCCATTACGGGTAAAGGCGTAAAAGCCAATATAAACAATGAAATGTATTATGTTGGAAGTCCGAATTTATTTGTAGAAATCCTAACAAATGGCATAGAAACATCAATCAAAGAAGAAATCACTCGTATGCAAACACAAGGAAAAACGGTGATGGTAATAGGAACAGAAAAACAAATCCTTTCGTTAATTGCCGTAGCAGATGAAATGAGAGAATCATCAAAAGAAGTCATTAGTAAACTGAACCAAATTAGGATCGGAACGGTCATGCTTACGGGGGATAACCAACGAACAGCAGAAGCAATTGGTAAAGAAGTTGGGGTTTCTAACATCAAAGCCGAATTGCTTCCAGAAGATAAATTGAATTTTATTAAAGAACTTCGAGAAAAACATCACAGTGTCGCGATGGTTGGCGATGGTGTGAATGATGCACCTGCTCTTGCAGCTTCCACTGTTGGTGTGGCAATGGGTGGTGCTGGAACCGATACAGCACTTGAAACAGCCGATATTGCTTTAATGTCGGATGATCTAAGCAAATTGCCGTATACCATTAAGTTAAGCCGGAAGGCTTTGGCGATTATTAAGCAAAATATTACCTTCTCTTTAGCAATTAAATTAGTGGCATTACTGTTAGTCATGCCTGGTTGGTTAACGCTATGGATTGCGATATTTGCTGATATGGGGGCAACATTAATAGTTACTCTAAATAGTTTACGACTATTGAAGGTTAAAGAATAAAATTTTCTTGAAAGTCAATGGGATAACTAAGTGTTGTCCCTTTTTTATTAAAATAAACAGAATGACTATTCTGAAAATTAAAGTTTTTAGGGGGGAGAAAATGTCTCAAAAACCTAATGAATATATACCTGCACTAAAATATCATTGGATGACTCGATTTTATGATCCGTTAATTCAATGGGGAATGCAAGAAAAAAAGTTTAAAATGCATTTAGTTAAGCAAGCAACCATCCAACCAAAGGAAACGATAATGGATTTAGCTTGCGGAACAGGTACACTGGCACTTTTAATACAGCAATCACAACCTGGTGTGCAAGTAATTGGGGTTGATGCTGATCCTGAAATATTATCAATTGCTAAGGAGAAAATTAAAGAAACTCAAGTTAATAATATCACCTTTGAGGAAGGGTTTTCTGATAAACTTCCCTTTTCCAATAATCTATTTCATCATATATTTACAAGTTTATTTATTCATCATTTAACTCTAGAGATGAAAAAGAAAACATTTGAAGAAGTTCATCGGACACTCAGATCTGGTGGCCAATTTCATATTATTGATTTTGAGAAGCCGCAAAATTGGTTGATGCGTGTCGCATTTTTCCCTATACAATTTTTAGATGGGTTTGAAACAACTTCAAATCATGTTAAAGGGATTATTCCTAAGCTATTAAAAGAAACTGGATTTGTCTCAATTGAAGAAACTGGGCAATTTTCAACTATCACAGGCACACTAAGGGCGTATAAAGCTTTCAAACCATAACACGACCAGAATAGTGACTAAAAAGCCGATGATTCCTTAGCGTAGGAGAAATCGGCTTTCTTCATGTCGAAATTTGCTTAGCGTATGTTTTCCGCGTTTTGTTGGTAGGACCCCAT
>NZ_WKKF01000026.1 GCF_009674765.1 Metabacillus idriensis
GTTTTTTCCAGTAAACATTCTAACCAAATTAACCTACGATGTTACGAGTAAGGAGCTAGTTTCGTTCATGATAACTCGGCTTTGCCTGTGGGGTCTTATCTATTTCCCGCAGGAGTCAAGTTTATCCGCTACATTCCACTTAAGGTTTTTAATATTTAGTCTGGTAGCAGCAATATTTACGAAAAGAGCCTAAATCAAAAAGCACCTGACTGAGTCAGGTGCTTTCTTCCAGTTTAATAAGTAGAGGCGGCTGTCTGTTTTTTTTGCACCCTTCTTCCCTTTCCTTCTAACAGAGTAAGAATCATAGGCACGATCAGAAAAATGCTTGAAATCTGAAAAAGAACCGCTGTTTCAAGAAATTGGGCCAGCAAGCCGAAAACAATTCCGCTTAAACCTATCCCAAAATCTATCGCAGAGAAAAACATTCCATTTGCCACACCCCTGCGGTTATCAGGAGTTTTTGATAGTGTCCATGACTGCAGAGTCGGAAGCAGGGAACCGAAACCAATTCCAAATAAGATACCAGCAATGGCAATTCCTACATTGGTGTGTGAGAAAGAAAGAGCCCACATACCTGCAAAGGTCAGAGCGCTGCAGACGACGATCAGCCCCTTAGGTCCTCTTTCGTCAAACCACTTTCCTGCAATTGGTCTTGAAATCGAAGCCATGACCGCATTAAATAGATAGAAAATGAAAATCTGGTCAATGCCGCGCTCTTCACCGAAAATCACAATAAATGTCACAACAGAACCATATCCGAACGTTGCAATCATTGTAATAAAAGCAGGATACCAGCTTGTTTTTTCAACGAGCGACCCAAGATAAGAGAATTTCAAATCTTCTTTTTTGGTCAGTCTGACCGATTCCGGCGTATAGTAGCGAACAGCTGCTAAAAGAATAATCGCAACGATCCCAAGAGCACAGGAAATATAGATTAAATTGTTAAACGTTGTAACACCGAATAAAAAGATGCCGAGACTTGGCGCAATAATCATGCCGAGTGTTACAGAAAGACCAAAATACCCCATCCCTTCGCCAAGACGGGATTTTGGTATTACATCCACGGCTGCCGTCCCGTTTACTGTGGTTGAAAAACCCCACGCAAGACCATGAATGAACCTGAACATCAGGAAAATAAGTATCACATTTGAAATCGGGTAAAAAATAGTGATCACAAGAAGCGCGGCAGCTCCAATCAAAACAAGCGGTTTTCGTGCTTTATATTCAAGCATGTACCCGATAAACGGACGGCTCAGAACCGCTCCTATTGAAAATAAAGCCGTAACTAATCCAATCTCCAGACCCGTTGCTCCCAATGATTTAATATAAGGCGGAAGTGTCGGAATCAGCATTTGAAACGACATGAAAATAAATAAGTTTCCAAGCATAAGCATAACAAACGACTTTGTCCAAAGAGGTGCTTTCGTTAATTGATTCACTGTATCTCTCCTAAGTTAACTGAATACCATATAAATTTATTTCGGATCACTAAATAATATCACAATCAAAGAAGCTATGAAATCAAAAAATTTCATCTGTTCATCTGGTTATTAATACCAACTAAAAGGATTTTTGACCTTAGAGAAAGAAATAATCTAATAAAATATGGTTTTCACAGGGGAAGATGAAGTTGAGATTGAAGAGGTTTGTACTATTATTTTTTCTATCATTGCTTATTGGATGTTCTGCTAATGAAGATCACATAAAATGGTTTGCTACTAAAGAAGAAGCCATTCAACATGGTCTAAAAGAAGAAGGCTTATCCGCAGGCAATCTTTTAGGGAAAATACAATCAGACGGGGAACTGTTTGTTTTTTTCAAAAGAAAAATGAAGGATGGAGAAGCCGCAGGCATTGTCCATCTAAGAGAATCTAATGGGAAGTACGCGTGGTATAAAAGTAATGCTGAGGTACAGGTCAAGTATAAAAATAGAAAAAAAGCACCACATGTCTCATTTGAATTAAAAACTTATTCAGACAAAGCGTATAAAGCCTATTTCGGAAGCGCTGATTCAGCTGACATGGCCATTTCAACAGATTATGGACCAGAGGTTACCCCGGAAATTGATAAAGAAAGTCAAATTTATTTTTACATTGTGCCAATGAATAATTACTAAGGAATTATTCTTTAAATTCACCAAAACGGATACCAAGCGCTGTACATTTTGGTATCCGTTTCCCTCTGTATTTTGTTTTCACCTCATTATCTATCATTTATTAAAATGATAAACGTCCCAGATATCCGAAGTTTCTGAGCCTATATACCAGGCAGCTGCTCCGCCTAAGTGATTTTCTTTCATCATCTTCATTCTAAGCTCAATTGATTTCTTATCTTCTATCCACAGTTGATGTTTTTCGCCGTTTTCAGTGAATTGGACATAGTATTGTGAAGCCTTTGGGTCCCAAACTTTTTTAAGTCTTTTAGAGGAAATGATCCGATTGACTTCTGACATCGAGCGGTCGATGCTTCTCAATTTGTTAGAAGATAATTCTGTCACCCATTCTCTAGTATAAAACGGGACAGCGAGAATGATTTTATGTGAGGGAACATCTTTCATTAAGAGCTTAATGCCTTCTTCCACCCACGGAAGGGAAGCAACTGAACCTGCCTTTGGCCCCCCGCCCCAATGCTCATCATACCCCATCATCACAACATAATCGGCTATTTTTCCGAGTTCTCTTCGGTCCAGGCTTAAAGACCAGAATGGGTCATCGCTCGTTCTTGTTACATCGACAGAAACAATGATTCCATGAGGCTTCAGGGCTGTTTTTAATTCCCGGATAAACGATACGTAATCCTGTTTGTTTTTTATATCAATGTTTTCGAAATCAACATTAATTCCATCACTTTTGCTTTTGATTATTGCAGTCTGAAGCGCAGAAATTAGTTTTTTTCTTTTTTGAGGATTGCCTATGATGGAATCTGTCAGAATGGGGTCAAAGCTGTTGCCAAGGAGCGGCCAGACTTTTTTCCCGGCAGCATGTGCTGCATCTGAATAGGCAGAATCCATCTTAACAGAAACACCTGTTTCCGATTGGCTTAACGTAAACCATCGCGGTGAGACAACATTTAGATTAGGTTTATTTTTCATCTGCTGGATGTACGTATTGGCTGTTCCATTAAAACTCCAGCCCATCACGACACGTTTGCTGTTTTTAACTTGAAGCTTCGATTTTTTAATCCAGCCTTTTTTCCCGCCGAGCAGCTGCACTTCATAATAATACACGGGTATTTTTAATTTTTGGCCAATTTTAAGCTGAGTTGTCTTTAAACCATTAAGCTTGGTAATTTCATTGACAGTTACTCTATATTTGTTCGAAATTTTCCACAGCGTATCTCCTGAGATTACTTGGTGAACTTGGACGGTCTGAGGAATCTTCATTATTTGTCCAAGAGAAATCGCATCATTTTTTAAACCATTCAATTGTTTCAGTTCATGAACGGTTGTTCCATATTGATTGGCTATTTTCCATAATGTATTTCCGCTGATAACTTTATGTGTAATCGCATCGGCCGAGTCACCGGCTGCTGATTGAATGAGAGGATATTCATCTCCTTTTTGCAGAACAGCTGCCACTTTCGAGCTCAATTTTGGAGAAGAATAAACATTGACGCTGTTTCCTATTACAGATCCGATTTGCTGAGAATTTGATTCAGCTTGGCCTATAATAGGCATTTGATTTAGTATCAGGAATAAAACTAGTAAACTGCTTAAAACCTTTCTCACTGCATTCATCTACCTTCTGTCATCTTTTACATATAAAAGTAATCATACTCCAGGAAGATACGAAAAGAATAGTGGGATTTAGTGGGGATTTTCATGAGAAAAAATCGATTAAAAAACAAGATCCTTTTTCAGAATCTTGTTTTTGTTCAAAGCATTTCTTGGTAGACACTGCTCTTTAAAAACCTTTTCTAAAGTAAATCAGCGTAGTGCGGTCATTCAGCTTTTTCATGACTCCCGTTTCTTTGTAGCCTAATTTTTTGTACAAATAACAATTTCCTTCTTCCTCAAGAATGGTGGCAAGCTCGAAGCTTGAGGCCTGCGGAAACAGTGTTTCTGCTGAAATCATAGCTTTTTGGGCAATCCCGCAGCCCTGAAATTCAGGAAAAATAAAGATTGGACTTATCCAATATTTCGTGGCCTCGCTTTTCGAATACACCCGTATTGCTCCCGCTAACGTTTCTTCAAAAATGATTTTGTAGAAACCGCCATTTGGCTCATTGATCCTGGCGAGGATTTTTTCAAGTGTCTCATTTGCAGGATTTGTCTCAACATCCATATACTTTTCAAGAAGCGGCGTGAATGCACGCACTTGACCATCTAAAATAGCTGCTGCATCTGATTCTGTGGCTTTTACTAAATGTACGGTCATACTATTCTCCTTTGTTATTGATTCCTATTTAGTATTCTGCAAAACTTAAAATCCTCCTCCTATATAAAAAGGAGCTGTCCAGAAAGTTATTTTTCACTTACTTTCTGGACAGCCCCTTCTTTTGGGACAGTGGTAATACATTTGACTGACACCACTATTTATGTTTTAAACCGTTAAAAGTTGTAGCACTATGGCGACTGATGCCACTATTGATGCTTTGAACCGTTAAAAGTGGTAAAACTACTTGGACTGATGCCACTTGTTGCACCTTAATACTTTAAAAGTGGTAACATTATGGAGACGGACTCCACTAATTATTTTTATCCAAAAAGCAGCCAGAAAAACCACTCTTTTTCCAGCCTATTTCATTTTGGATCAATCTCTCTCCCTGTTTTTATGTCGATGACCTTAGTTGCATTCTTTGGAACAGGAATTGATTTGCTTTCAGGCGCTTTTCTTCCGTTTTCAACCCAATCTACCAGCAGGTCAAATGACTGATGGGCATATGGAAGCAGAGGCTGCAGCTTTTTCTTTGAGTCTGTTGCGGTATTCCATACTAAACTGTCCACATGATTTCCATTTTCAATCGAATACATGCGGTGAAGCTTTTCCTTGCCAGCTTTTTTAACAAGTTTTTCATAGCCTTTCGCATGAATATCCGGGAAAATCAGCGCATCCAGCGTTCCGGTAAAACTGATAAGCGGAACGTCTATATCCCCCGTGTTGGCAATTTCTTTTATGTTCTCTTTCACGCTTTTCGGACGGCTTTGATACTTGTAGTTTTCAAAAATAGAATCGTAGCTTCTGTCCCTGGCTCCGCTTGAAGTGAAATTCAAGTAGTTTTTCCATGGAATGCTGTTTGGGGCATTAGGGTCAAAATGATCCCGGTAAAGGTTCGCCGTAATGAACCAATATACCTGATCATGATACGTCCACAATTCTTCTGACCCTTTTGGAAGGCCAGCTTTATACATTTCTTTCATGGCTTTCTCTTTCTCTTTTCCACTGCCGTAAATGGCATCCTCAGCATGATTGACGACTGTTGTGAGAGAAGAAATTAAGTTTGGCTGCTTTTCTGTCCAAAGAACACCTTCCCAGTCTACGCCGCCATCAAAAAGACGTTTCTCTTTTATCTCCCGGCCGTCTTGCTCAAGTGCATACCTGACGACATATCCCCCATTTGAAATGCCCATCGCATAAGTAGGCACACTGTGATTTTTTCTCACCAAATGATGGGCTGGATTTGATTTATCTTTTGCAGAAATAAGCTGCTCACGGAAATTTTCTTCTAAATACGATTGAGCAGCTATCGTGATCTGCCTGAAACGTTTATGCCATTCTGCGACACTATTATCTTCTGCAGCGAGGGCATTTTTTGCTTTTGCAAGTGGGTCATATGGATCGGCTTCTCCTTGTGTTCCTTTATCAATCGCTGCAAATGCGTACCCTTTTTCAAGAACAAAATCGCTGAACAAAAGGTCTGTAGATGTTTCATTTCTAGTAGCAGGAATGCCGGCCACTACTAGTTTTCCATTCCAGTTATCCGGAACACGTATGACAAACTGAGCGTCTTCAAAAGCGCCATTAATCTGAGTTCCGCTTATGGCGGCTGGTTTATGCATTTGATGCCAGCCAGTCCCATCTTCAGCACTTCCCCAATTGTAAGGAGCAAGACCTAAGTTTCCAAACAAGATGGCGTTTTGATATTGAATAGGATTTTTAGTAGTTAAGTAATTTTTATCCACCCCGTCAAAATAAGTTTCAACAACATTCTGTGCCCCTGGTATGAGATTCTGCAGCTGTGAGGCTTCTGCATGGACCGCATGATGCGGGACTGGCAGCGCAGATGCAAGCATTGCTGCCGATAAAGTAAACGCTATCATTTCTTTTTTCAAAAAACCACGTCCTTTATTTAGAATTTTCTGTAAACTAAACAACTCTAGTTTACTCTTTTAGAAAATGATAGACATGGTGCAAAAGACGTAACTGAACAAAGAACCGATAGACCTATTATGAATTAGAATTACTTTACTGAAATCATACGATTTTATGTAAATTTTTTTATTATTAATATAATTAGCAATTAGAGGAATATTTCCTTTTGTGTCGAATTTGAATAGGATGAAGGGGTTGACCCAATGAATAAGGATAAATTGTTGAAAAAAATTCATCATGCCAGCCGCGGCAATTTGTTTTCGATTGAGGTTCAAAAGGCATCGAAAGAAGAAGAACGGCAAATTAATGAATTCGTATCGGAATTAGAAAGAGAAGGAAAAATCAAATTAAGAGAATGTGTGCAGCGCGAATACTCCGTTTTTTTACATGGAATTGTCAAGTATGCATCCGATTAATCGGATGCTATTTTTCATTTCTTTATGCGAGTGCATGAGCAGGTTTCTGAATATTAATTGAGGCGCTGGTTTCAGAAAACGCTTACCTCCAATGCTCATCAGCATTTCTCAATGAATTTTATTTCTTTCCTTTTTATAAAAAATAGGACTTTAGATGTTATATTTTATTACATTTAAATTTGGTTAATAAACTATGGAAAGTTTATTAAACAGAAAAACAGCAAAAAAAATAACCTTTTCGTAAAGGTTATTTTTATATCCTTATAAATTCGCTTTTTTAAGTCTCGCATCGAGAATCATATTCCCAAACGGAATAAATGCCACAGCGACTGCACTGAAAACCCATGCGAAGGACCATCTGATTTTATAAGTTGTATAGGCAATGATAAGCAAATACGTAATAAAGAAAAACCCATGAAGCGATCCTACGATCGTTACAGCCATAGGGATTTCTGCCAGATATTTTAGAGGCATGGCAATAAAAAGAAGAATCAGCAAAGACGCTCCTTCGATGAATCCCATCAGTCTGAAGCGGCCAATTGGTGATTGAAGCATAGATGAACCTCCAGTACACTTTTTCTTTTATTATAAGATAGGAAAGCCTTAAAAACTACTTATGGAGAGCAGACGTCATAGAATGTTCATTTCTATATGTATGTCCGCTAGTTGGTTTTATTCTTTTGTTTGTTTTGTATAACGATTGCCATGTAAAGAACCGCACTGAATCCAATGATTCCAAAGAAGATTGCCATCATATAAGGCAGCGCGAATTCGAAATATTGAACTACCCTCCACCTACTCGCTAACGCTCCTCGAAGTAGGGGATTCCTAAGTACAGAAACCATTTGATTTCTAATTGATTAGGCGATCTCCACAGTTCCTGCGGTTGAGATGCGT
>NZ_WKKF01000027.1 GCF_009674765.1 Metabacillus idriensis
TAACGTAGGAAAAATCGGCTTTCTCCATGTCGAAATTTGCTTAGCGTATGTTTTCCGCGTTTTGTTGGTAGGACCCCAGAATGCAAATAAAGCTCTTCCGAACTCTGCACTATGAGTAGTTGCAGTTCTTTTTTCTTTTTTACTATTTTCATAACTAAGAATTACTGCATCAAAAGCATATAAAACCTCAATTAAACCATTCTCTTTTTTTACCTCAAGTTCTAATACGTTTATAGAAGAAGACTCTATGTATGTCTTTACAACACTTCGAAATGCACTTTCAAACTCGTCCAACAATCTTTCATTATCCTGCAAAATTTCTAAACTCAACTGACCTGTAACTTTTGAATGCAAGTTAAATCCCCCTTAAATCGTTTTACCTAATTATAACTCATAAGGTTTTTTTTGGTATCTGCTAAAAACTATTAGTTTAAGCTTGTGCTTTTTTTCATAAGTGCTTAAAACCATATAGAGCAAAAAAATTAAAAAAGAACCTGTACGAAATAGGCTTTTGTTGCACCTATATACCGGGGTAGATCAAAGCCCTAAATAAATAATTTTTATTTTTTTAAAATCCGAAGCAGGTTTTAATGATTATTTTTAGCAAGAAATAAAGAAGGGAGGTAGAAAGTAGATGGAATTAAACATCAACTTAAAAACCAAAAGCTTTAAATTCAGCATTTCTCCAAAATTCATCTTCGCATTAGGAACATTCATCACAATAATAAATATCCCTGCTTGATGCTTTGAACATCCAGGACACCCCATATGATTCCTGTCAACGGTACCGGACCGAAGGGGGAATATCGCTAACTATCGCAAAAATCATCAAAAAAACAAACAAAAAGAGAAGGGAATGTTGGTTTTTCTCTTCTCTTTTTTATTAAAAAATTTAAAAAAGATGTGTCCAGACTCAGCCCACCTTGTTCCGCAATCGGGCGCTCTAATTGAAGAAGGATCAGAGAAATGATCAAATTTTATTCTAAAGTAACATGCATAAACACCCTTTTTTTTATGCAGCCAACCGGCTTCTTCCGCAGCTGAAAACGTTGATCTAGCAGCCTTGTATAAAAACGTGCATAAATGATAAATCCAGACAGTGAAAAACCCCTTGATTATCAAGGGGTTTTCTTTTTTGCAACTTCCTCTAGGTTTTATTATGTTAACTAGGTTTGTATAACCTATGCCAATCGATCTGTTTAATTTTAAAGAATTTTCGATAGATTTTGTCCTTAAAAAGGAGCACGAACTCCTTAATGTAAAACACTGAACGGCAATTATGTTCAGTGTTTTCTACTATTTCTACACCTTTTCTACAACAATTCTGTTTGCTGTTTTAAGATGATGTTTAACAGCATCTAACACATTTTGATCGTCTTGGTAAGCTCCTACTTGAATACCATCTACGATAACTCTATGAACATGAATATCATCTTTTCTTTTTAAATTAAATGCTCTTACTAAACCATTCACATGCCCTTGAGCAACTTTTTGACACCAATTTGAACTCTTTAATTTCTTTGCATCATTAGCATTATCAATAAAACCATTCTCGGTCAGAAGAGATGCCATTTTTGTTTCACGCAACACATGAAAATTAGCTTTCTTTTTTCCGCGATCATAAAGATCATTTACCTTCACGATTTCTTCATGCATAATGTTACGATATTGTGCTGTTTTTGATGAATCAGATAAACTATTGTGAACAAAATCTTCATAACCATGGGCTAATCCATTGTAAGCATTTATATGAATGGATAAATAATAATCTGCCCCATAAGTGTTAGCTTCATCTGTACGTTCATTTAAGCTTCGGAAAACATCAGTTGTTCTACTCATTCTTACTTCTACATCTTTATACTCGTTTACGAGAATTTTACGGGTACGAAGTGCAATATCTAAAGTAAGATCTTTTTCCTCCAATCCGTTTCCTACGGCACCACTATCAGACCCTCCATGTCCAGGGTCTAAATACAATTTGAACATTCTTTGCCCCCCATTCTGTTATCAATATTAGAAACCCCTGTGGTTTCCCATATTGATAACTTATGAGAAAACTTTTATGTTGCTTGTACTATGATCACGATAAAAAAACGTTAGGTACCTTAATACTTAACGTTTTTTAGTTACCGATAACCTTTCAATATGTAAACTAATCCTGTATGCCCTATACAATCTACCTACAAACCCATATTCCACTTTCATCATCACACATCACTAAACAACCATAGAACCTTGCTTCCTATCCCTCTATCTCTGCAACTATTTATTCTTGAACCTCTATCCTCCATCATTCCGTCTATCTTTCCTCATCCTAACTTCTATCTCGGACCCTCCTCTTACTCCCTTGGCCAGCGACGCCTTTAAGTACCAGAAGACCTCATCCTACTGTTGGTAGGGTGAGGTCTTCTGGTGTTTACGAAAAAGAAGGAGCCGGCCGAACTACTTTAAAGATAGGACTTTTCCAACAAAATAAAAGAGAAATGAAAATGAATTTGACTTCTCTCTTATTTCTGTCTCATTTATGCTATAGAGTGAGAAAAGAGCATAAGGAAAAACTGATATCACCAAGGGTGATAACCTAGGCAAAGCCTAGTGTTTTAATGATACCAATGAAAATGAAATTATATCCCCTTTACGTCCCCATATTTTGAGGTAATGTCCCTTTCATGTCCCTACAACAATTTATAAATGTCCCCTTTAAGTACCCTACAATTAGTCGTTTTTGGAAATCTATTAGTTGACCTAACAGAAGAATAAATAGAGATCCATTTGCTCTTTTTTCTTGAAGTTCGAGAAAGAAAATATTTAGAGTGTGGGGGAACTTCGGGATTGCGCGAAGAAAGTGAAGCAGAGGAAAAACACTACTTTTAGAAGTTTATCTGGTGCATGACTGACACTTTTATCGTTCATGGCCGCATTGGCAGGAAAAGCTTTATAAATAACGAATGATATACTATGAACCTAAAGATTACTAATGACCGTGAACGTATGACCGTTCAAAGAAGTGAGGGATTTCATGAGTGATAATGATTGGCTGACCGTTGCAGACGTCTCTGAGAAAATCGGGATACCGGTCGAAACTATCAGGAGATACATAAGGAATCACAGCCACCATTTAAAGGTCCGAAAACTTCATAAGAAGTACCAACTTCATGATGAATGTGTGACTGTCATCGAACAGATTAGAGAATTATATTCAGATGGAAAAAGCATTGATGAGGTCGATCGATCCCTTGCAGCCAGTGGTGTTCAGCTGACAATAAACGTTGAACCAGAGGAGCATGACCGTAACCGTGAACGTGATGACCGGATAGAAAAGCAGCTATTAGCAATGAAAACTCAACTTGAGCAGCAGCAGGAATTTAACCACCGGTTATTAGAGAGGTTAGATCAGCAGCAAAAATACATTGATAATCGTCTAGAAGATCGTGATCGAAAATTAATGGAGTCAATTCGACAGCTACAAGAAGAAAAGAAGGCTAGGCTGGAAGCAGCTGCAAGCCAGGAAGAAGAACAGACTGTAAAAAAGGGATTTTGGGGTCGTCTTTTTGGAAAATAGATGCCTAGATTCTATTGAATTTTAGTAGATTGGTAGTTCATAATAGATTCCAACAACCAATTACATAATGGAAAACAAAAAAGCCGTTTCCATAATGTCCGGTATTACCAGTACCGAACGGAAACGACTTTCAGCCTTGAATATCAAGGTTAATCAGATACTGCTATTATATAGGCATAGCCTATTCTATTTCAAGATTAGAATATTTTCCTTTTCTAATTTACATAGGCGACCCAGGCATATCTTTAACCTTTTTTGTATTCAATGGTTGAAGGTATGTCTTTTTTTCTTTTCCTCAAAGGAGATCAAACAATGAGTATTCAAGAGTTAATCAGTGGAAAAGGCTTTATTATGGTCAATAAAGAACTTGCGAAAGCCATTGGTCTTGTACCGGCCACTATTTATGGTGAATTAGTAAGCACGTTCTTATACTGGAAAGAAAGAGATCAATTAACTGTTCTTGAAGATAAGGAATGGTTTTTCTGCACGATCGAAGATCTAGAGGATAAAACAAGCGTTAAAAAGGACTCCCAGAATAAAGCTATTAAAACATTAGAAAAAGAAGGCCTTATTATTACTAAAAGATTCGGCTTACCTGCAAAACGTTATTTTCATATTACAGATAAATACATACAGATCCTATTCGAAAACTACATTTCGGAAAAACCGAAAACTGATAACGACGGTATTTCTAGCGATAAAAGTACGGAAAAACCTCTAGATGATCAGATTTCGGGAAAACCGAAAACTGGATTTCGGGAAAACCGAAAACTACATTTCGGAAAAACCGACACTAATAATAAAGAACTTAATAATAAAGAACTTAATAATAAAATTAAGAGAGAGAGAGATTTATTAAAGGGTACTGAAATTGATCTGGAACTAAAACAGTACATAGGAAATCGATTAGAGGAATTTGCAGCCAAAGATATTGACTTAAAAACCGTTTTGAATTGGATCGAAGCTAATGATGAAATTTACACTTACAGTGAATTTGCAGCTGGCATCAATCAGTTGCTAGAGTTTCCGGAATCTATTAAAAATATCATTCGTTTCTTGAATAAAACATTCTCTAACATAGATCAATACTTGGCAGATTACCGTAAAAAGCAAATGAAAAAGAATACCAGGGCAGTTTCCAAAATAAAAAACAAAACTCAAAACCAAGAAATCAGTAGTTATTCTCGGTCAGTACCATTTTATAATTGGCTAGAAGAATAGAATTTAGGTTCATATTCAAAGATTCATAGACCTTAATTTTAAAAGTTGTAGAGGCCTGTTTGATCATGTTGAGTTTTTCGGGAGTGTCCCGGAATGACCTCAGCTACCGAAAGGTTGGAAAGGATAAAAAATCATTCGTAGGGGTTGAGGAGATTGGTTAGAGGAAATTACGTTGCACCTGAGTTAGGATTAGCAGCATTTAACTGCGCAGTATGTGGTGCTTATAGTCATCAAGTTTGGGATGAAGTTATTCGAGATACAGGCAAGAATTTTATTGCCATACGTGATTGGAATTTCAATAGAGTTGATCATATTAGAATGAACATTAAGATTCCAGCTGCACTTCACATTAATTCTGTAAGTTATTGCCTCCATTGCAAAGAGAGTTCTATTTGGCACGGTCCAAATATGATCTATCCAAGCGAAATAACGGTGGAACCACCAAATTTAGATATGCCGGGGGATATTCAGGCCATATATAACGAAGCCAGATCTATAGCGAACCTTTCTGCTAAGTCTGCAGCTGCGTTATTAAGATTAGCACTGGAGAAACTTCTAGTACATGTCGGTGCTAAGAAAGGCAACATTGATGCTATGATTCAAGATCTTATTGAAAAGGGAATTATTACTGCTTCAGGATCGAAGATCCGCAGGCGGCATTCGCCTTATTTAAAATCCTTAATTTTGTAGTCGATAAGTTGATAACAGAAGAAAAGGACGTGGAGGCTATTTATGCCTTTGTTCCTGAAGGTAAACGTGAAAGCCTTGATAAGCGTCGTGGAGATTAAATAGTTATGATATGTATTTTTTCTTTATTATTATTCAAGAAGTAATTTTTAAAAATGCCCTCCAGGCCTTCATATTGGCCTTTTAAGAGTTGTTTCTTTTATCAACCTAACTTCACTAATGGGAAGGAGGTAAAAAGCCTCTGAGGACCTTCTATGGCGTTTAATGAGGTGCAGGGAAATGATGAGATTACATTGAAACAGCTATAGGTACCGGGATTATCTATTCCTGGTATCTTTTTTAGTTAGGTTTAATCCTTGTTTTAGGTCATAGGAACGGCACTTCGTGAATGAATATCGTCAACAATACCATTACTTTTAAACTGCAAAAAACGAGCAAGAATTATCTTGCTCTCGTTAAATGTAATACCGTCCGCTGATCAGCAGCTGTATTACACTGTTACCTTCCTCATATCTGGTACCTTGAAATAGGTTAAATCTATATATCTTGTGTTTACTTTTAATTCTTTTTCAAAAAAAGTTTCAACAATACATTTACCCCAGAATGGGGTCCTACCAACAAAACGCGGAAAACATACGCTAAGCAAATTTCGACATGAAGAAAGCCGATTTCTCCTACGC
>NZ_WKKF01000028.1 GCF_009674765.1 Metabacillus idriensis
TGTTTTTCTACCGAAAAAAATTCTTCAGTTAAAACCTTGTTCGTTACCTCGTTATATTTTTGCAGGAACTTCCACAAGGTTCTTCGAATGGCTTGCACCCACTCCAATTTGAAAGATAATGGAATTGCATGTGTGGCCCAAGCTATACCTTCTTGTTTAGCAAATGATTGAAGTTCTTGTTCTTTACCCTCAATAATATATTGAATCAGCATATGGGCATTATTTATCAGGTTAATATTACCGACCGTTAAAATTTCTTCAATTTTTATTTTCACATTAGATGCTTCATTTAATAATGAATCTTCAAAATCCTCTTTATTTTCTTGGATGAATTCCAGTAATTTATATGCATCTAGTGAACCCTTCATAATTGAATCCCCCTTATTAAATGCTAAACTACCCTGGTTATATTATTCTAATACTATAAGCTTCTATTTTAAAGGTAAATTGGATGTATTTATGTTAGTTAATATTGAAGATTCCTACTTAAACTAAAGGGAGCGATTGCTTAACAAAGTTTCGCCTCTTCTTATTGAAGTAAATGACAGGATTCTTGAATAAGGTATTTCATAACTAGTAGTGAGGGGATATTAACGAAATTCAAACGCCTTAGAATGTTAAAATAATTACCAAAAAAGAAATGAGTTTGAGAATGTCATTAAATTTAATAGGCGCATTCTTTTTGGAGGTTCAGCTTTAGATGCTTGTTTCGTTCCCTCACCGTATGCACTGGGAGATAAAGAGTTTAATTATGAGAATTATCTTAATAATTTCATTTTGTGCTATGATAGATGGACTATTTATATAAGGGGCAATTTGGATGAATTACACGGGACAGATTGGTTTGGTGATGATTTCTATATTATTCACAGGCTATCAAAAGGTTTTTGGCCAAGACCCTTTTTTTACACTAGACTTCTTAATTTTCACCGTTATTGCCTGGCTTGTTGGATGGCAATATGATACGGCTAGATACTACGGGAAAAAAGCACGTGCAAATGAAATAAGCTATAAACAAATGATTGATTCGCTGCCAGAATCGATCTTTATTCACCGGGATAACAAAATTGTGTATTTAAATAAAGCTGCGGTCAAATTGCTTGGGGCTACAAGTAAAGATGAAATAATCGGAAGAGATTTGTTGGATTTTATTGTACTTGAGTATAAAAATGTATTGCTGGATCGGATTAATCAGGTAAAGAAAGAGAAACAGCCAATACACAACATTGAACACAAGATTAGCCGTTTTGATGGAACGACATTTTTCTTTGAAATATCTTTGTTGAATATTATATTTGGTGAAAAAGAGGCTTTGCTTTCAATTGGTAAGGATATTACTGAAAGGAAAGAAAAAACGGAGCTAATGCTTCAAAAATCCGAGAAACTTGCTTTATTGGGACAAATGGCAGCTGGCATTGCTCATGAAATCCGCAATCCTCTCACTGCAATAAAAGGGTTTATTCAGCTGAAGAAGGCCGATCATCCAGAAGATGAGTACTATACGATTATGTTAAATGAGCTCGATCGTATCAATGCAATTGTAAGTGAATTTCTAGTCCTTGCAAAACCGAATGCTGTTGTTTTTAGAGAGCAAAATGTAAAAGGTTTATTAAAAGATGTGGTCACCTTAATCAATGCCCAGTCCATTCTAAATAATGTTCAAATCTTTCTGGAATTTGAGAGGGAACTGCCAAAGGTATTGTGTGCAGAAGGCCAATTAAAACAAGTGTTTTTAAATGTTTTTAAGAACGCTATTGAAGCCATGCCAATGGGCGGTAATATTGATGTGAAGGTCCAGTTAAAGGGAGATGATGAAATATCTATCCAGATTATCGATCAGGGAATCGGTATTTCAAAAGACCGGATATCCACACTGGGTGAGCCATTTTATACAACAAAGGAAAAGGGAACTGGGCTTGGATTAATGACATGCTTTAGGATTATTGAAAGTCATAATGGGATATTGTCATTCCATAGTAAAGAAAACGAAGGAACAACAGTTGAGATCATTTTGCCTGCAGTAATGAATAAAAAACTCATTAAAATCCACTGATATAGAATATAGTAAATGAAAGGATGCCTTTATTAGAGCTCATCTATTGGATTAATACATTGTGAGCTGCACTGCTGGTACTCATAGATCACTTTATCTAATTTTTAACTGTAAAGTAGTGTGTCAGGGCTACTGAAACCTTGTTTATTAGCAATTTGCATCATAAGTTCTCTAAGGATATTTATTTCGTTTAAAAGGTCTCTTTGTTCTACTGTATTCATAACATGGCTCCACCATTAGATTTTAAAAGCGTAAGTAATGTTTATCAGAATTCCTATTATTCCATATTTTAGCAACGAATGAAACGATTTTTTATAAAAAATTTATCAGTTTTATATAGAGGAAGAGAATAACAAATAAAGTCATAAATGGTGTGTTCAATAGAATTATCAATCCCTAAATAGGTTATTCTACTATTAGTGTACCTACATATTGGTTATAAATGGAGGATAAGTTGATGGAGTCACTATGGATAGAGTATGCATGGGCATTGTTAATTCTAATCGGATTAGAAGGATTATTATCAGCAGACAATGCTCTTGTCCTGGCAGTTATAGCCAAGCATTTAC
The DNA here is from genome assembly GCF_009674765.1 of Metabacillus idriensis. Classification (GTDB taxonomy): domain Bacteria; phylum Bacillota; class Bacilli; order Bacillales; family Bacillaceae; genus Bacillus_P; species Bacillus_P idriensis. The sequence goes on from NZ_WKKF01000028.1 coordinate 2,623, forward strand.
CCGAAAATGAGAAAAGAAAAGCTATAAATTATGGTATCATTATGGCCTTCGTTTTTCGCTTTGCTGCGCTTTTTGCCATTTCTTTTATTGCAAACGTCTGGCAGATACAAGCGATAGGAGCAGCTTATCTTCTATACTTAGGATTAAAGCATGTTATTCAGGCTCGTTTCGGGAAAAAGAATGAGAACATTCAAAAGGATATTGAAAACGAAGCCGCCGGAAAAGGTTTCTGGCCGACTGTAGGGAAGATTGCGCTAGCTGACCTCGCTTTTGCAGTCGATTCAATACTAGCTGCGGTTGCTATTGCCCTTGGTCTTCCAGATTCACCGCTTGACGATTTCGGCGGTATGGATGGAGGGCAGTTTATTGTTGTCGTTCTCGGCGGTATTGCTGGCCTAATTTTGATTAAGTTTGCAGCAACGTGGTTTGTGCAACTTCTTGTAAAAAGACCAGCATTGGAGACAACAGCTTATGCCATTGTAGCTTGGGTCGGTGTTAAACTTGCTGTTATTACCCTTGCCCATGAGGATATTGGGGTTTTAGATCATGATTTTCCCCATAGTCCAGCTTGGACTATGATTTTCTATGGAGTATTAATCGGTATTGCCTTAATTGGTTGGTTTGGCGGGAAAAAAGTTGTTTCAGATAAAACCTAATTAGGAATAAAGAACAGAAGGGCAGTAAGAGTAGGCAATATTCTATCTTTTCTCTCTCGGCAGTATGATCAGTTTAAGGTTATATTTTACTGAACCTGTTCCTGTCGCTATGCCGAACGAGCAGAAAAGTTAAATGCTAACTACACAAGAGCAGCCATTATGGCTGCCTTAATAAATTTCCCCCTAAGAAATGAAAACTTAAAACATTATATGCACTGTAAAAGCCTCTGACAGAGAGAAATTACCTAAAGAACATAATAGTTAGAACCGAATAAAGAAATGATAACGAAACCTTTCTAGTTCAATATGCAGGAACGCAATAAAAGAACCACTAGCTAATAGGCTTCTAGGCTAAAACTAATAAACTCCGTTAATAGCGTAAGAGGTACCGTTTGTAGAGGGGAAACTGTAAATAGCACTAAAAATAGCAGGCTAATTTGCATAAATTTAACCTGCTATTTTTGTTGTTGTTATTAGGTTTGCAACCGTTTCTGAGCAGAAAAAGCTACCTGTTTAGCTACCTATTTAGCAATAGTACAATAGCTGTTGTCCCTCTTAAAATTAGTTCTAATTATGATGCTATTTGGCTTCAGAGTATATGGAACTTTTATGATATTATTATAAATATTGGATATTCCATTAAAGGGCAGTTTAATTGAAAAAGGTACAGTGTCTGATAATAAAAGTAAATGAAATGTGAGGATCTTATTAATATGTCTAAAGAGATGTATATAAAAGTTTGTGATTTTCTAATGTTTGCTAACTTGTTTGGAGAAAAAAAAGGTAAACCAACCGTTGTTATGGATGCTGGGTATGGGGATTATTCAAAAGGGTGGAATGCCATAATTTCCGAAGTTTCTTTGCTAACAGAAGTTATTGTATATGATAGAGCAGGTTTAGGTAGAAGCGAATCAAGTTCTAATCCTAGAAATAGCCGAGAGATGGTAAAAGAATTGAAAGAGCTTTTAAATAAGTTAAATATAATTCCTCCATATATACTGGTAGGACACTCTTTTGGGGGAGTAAATGCACGGTTATTTGCGAGT
>NZ_WKKF01000029.1 GCF_009674765.1 Metabacillus idriensis
TTCACTTAAATGTTACACTTTATTAGACTGTGGTTAAGTCCTCGAACGATTAGTATCTGTCAGCTCCACACGTCACCGCGCTTCCACCTCAGACCTATCAACCTGATCATCTTTCAGGGTTCTTACTCACTTACGTGATGGGAAATCTCATCTTGAGGGGGGCTTCATGCTTAGATGCTTTCAGCACTTATCCCTTCCGCACATAGCTACCCAGCGATGCCTTTGGCAAGACAACTGGTACACCAGCGGTGCGTCCATCCCGGTCCTCTCGTACTAAGGACAGCTCCTCTCAAATTTCCTGCGCCCACGACGGATAGGGACCGAACTGTCTCACGACGTTCTGAACCCAGCTCGCGTACCGCTTTAATGGGCGAACAGCCCAACCCTTGGGACCGACTACAGCCCCAGGATGCGATGAGCCGACATCGAGGTGCCAAACCTCCCCGTCGATGTGGACTCTTGGGGGAGATAAGCCTGTTATCCCCGGGGTAGCTTTTATCCGTTGAGCGATGGCCCTTCCATGCGGAACCACCGGATCACTAAGCCCGACTTTCGTCCCTGCTCGACTTGTAGGTCTCGCAGTCAAGCTCCCTTGTGCCTTTACACTCTGCGAATGATTTCCAACCATTCTGAGGGAACCTTTGGGCGCCTCCGTTACATTTTAGGAGGCGACCGCCCCAGTCAAACTGCCCACCTGACACTGTCTCCCAGCCCGATCAGGGCTGTGGGTTAGAATTTCAATACAGCAAGGGTAGTATCCCACCAATGCCTCCACCGAAGCTGGCGCTCCGGCTTCCAAGGCTCCTACCTATCCTGTACAAGCTGTACCAAAATTCAATATCAGGCTACAGTAAAGCTCCACGGGGTCTTTCCGTCCTGTCGCGGGTAACCTGCATCTTCACAGGTACTATAATTTCACCGAGTCTCTCGTTGAGACAGTGCCCAGATCGTTACGCCTTTCGTGCGGGTCGGAACTTACCCGACAAGGAATTTCGCTACCTTAGGACCGTTATAGTTACGGCCGCCGTTTACTGGGGCTTCGGTTCAAAGCTTCGCTTGCGCTAACCTCTCCCCTTAACCTTCCAGCACCGGGCAGGCGTCAGCCCCTATACTTCGCCTTGCGGCTTCGCAGAGACCTGTGTTTTTGCTAAACAGTCGCCTGGGCCTATTCACTGCGGCTTTTCAGGGCTATGAACCCTAAAAAGCACCCCTTCTCCCGAAGTTACGGGGTCATTTTGCCGAGTTCCTTAACGAGAGTTCTCTCGCTCACCTTAGGATTCTCTCCTCGCCTACCTGTGTCGGTTTGCGGTACGGGCACCTCTCACCTCGCTAGAGGCTTTTCTTGGCAGTGTGGAATCAGGAACTTCGGTACTAAATTTCCCTCGCCATCACAGCTCAGCCTTATATGAGAAGCGGATTTGCCTACTTCTCAGCCTAACTGCTTGGACGCGCATATCCAACAGCGCGCTTGCCCTATCCTCCTGCGTCCCCCCATTGCTCAAATGGTGAGGAGGTGGTACAGGAATATCAACCTGTTGTCCATCGCCTACGCCTTTCGGCCTCGGCTTAGGTCCCGACTAACCCTGAGCGGACGAGCCTTCCTCAGGAAACCTTAGGCATTCGGTGGAGGGGATTCTCACCCCTCTTTCGCTACTCATACCGGCATTCTCACTTCTAAGCGCTCCACCAGTCCTTACGGTCTAGCTTCAACGCCCTTAGAACGCTCTCCTACCACTGTTCGTAAGAACAGTCCACAGCTTCGGTGATACGTTTAGCCCCGGTACATTTTCGGCGCAGAGTCACTCGACCAGTGAGCTATTACGCACTCTTTAAATGGTGGCTGCTTCTAAGCCAACATCCTGGTTGTCTAAGCAACTCCACATCCTTTTCCACTTAACGTATACTTTGGGACCTTAGCTGGTGGTCTGGGCTGTTTCCCTCTTGACTACGGATCTTATCACTCGCAGTCTGACTCCCAAGGAGCAAGTCTTTGGCATTCGGAGTTTGACTGAATTCGGTAACCCGATGAGGGCCCCTAGTCCAATCAGTGCTCTACCTCCAAGACTCTCATACTTGAGGCTAGCCCTAAAGCTATTTCGGAGAGAACCAGCTATCTCCAGGTTCGATTGGAATTTCTCCGCTACCCACACCTCATCCCCGCACTTTTCAACGTGCGTGGGTTCGGGCCTCCATTCAGTGTTACCTGAACTTCACCCTGGACATGGGTAGATCACCTGGTTTCGGGTCTACGACCACGTACTAAAACGCCCTATTCAGACTCGCTTTCGCTGCGGCTCCGTCTCATCAACTTAACCTTGCACGGGATCGTAACTCGCCGGTTCATTCTACAAAAGGCACGCCATCACCCATTAACGGGCTCTGACTACTTGTAAGCACACGGTTTCAGGATCTTTTCACTCCCCTTCCGGGGTGCTTTTCACCTTTCCCTCACGGTACTGGTTCACTATCGGTCACTAGGGAGTATTTAGCCTTGGGAGATGGTCCTCCCTGCTTCCGACGGGATTTCTCGTGTCCCGCCGTACTCAGGATCCACTCTGGAGGGAACGAAGTTTCGACTACAGGGTTTTTACCTTCTCTGACGGACCTTTCCAGGTCGCTTCATCTACCCCGTTCCTTTGTAACTCCGTATAGAGTGTCCTACAACCCCAAGAGGCAAGCCTCTTGGTTTGGGCTAATTCCGTTTCGCTCGCCGCTACTTGGGAAATCGCGTTTGCTTTCTCTTCCTCCGGGTACTTAGATGTTTCAGTTCCCCGGGTCTGCCTTCAATATCCTATGTATTCAGATAAAGATACTGTTCCATTACGAACAGTGGGTTTCCCCATTCGGAAATCTCTGGATCAAAGCTTACTTACAGCTCCCCAAAGCATATCGGTGTTAGTCCCGTCCTTCATCGGCTCCTAGTGCCAAGGCATCCACCGTGCGCCCTTCATAACTTAACCTAAATGGTCA
>NZ_WKKF01000030.1 GCF_009674765.1 Metabacillus idriensis
GCCGAGTTATCATGAACGAAACTAGCTCCTTACTCGTAACATCGTAGGTTAATTTGGTTAAACTGTTTTCACAAAATGAAAACCAAATCAGAGCTACATTACGGAAGGAGCTAGTTATTATGAAGGATGCCATGAAATACGTAGGTTTAGACGTATCAAAAGAAAAAATTGCGGTCGCGATCGCAGAAGAGGGACGCGATGCACCTCGATACTGGGGAGTGATTGACCATACACCGGAGGCCGTAAAAAAGGTCATGAAAAAGTTGGGAAAGGCCGAAAATCTTCGCGTATGTTATGAAGCTGGCCCGACAGGTTATGCCTTATACAGGCTGTTATCGGATATGGGGATTCATTGTGAGGTAATTGCTCCATCGCTCATCCCTCAAAAGCCCGGAGAGCGCATCAAAACGGATCGCCGGGATGCCATTCGATTGGCTCAATTATATCGTGTAGCCGAGTTAACTTCCATTTATATTCCAAACCCGGATGATGAAGCATTACGAGACCTTGTCCGTTGTAGAGAAGACGCAAAAGAAGATGAGTTAAGGGCCAAACACCGATTAAGTAAATTTCTACTTCGGAATGATCTGAAGCCTCCTGCTGGAGTAAATAAATGGACAGTAAAATATTTTCATTGGCTGGATAAGGTGAAATTTGAGAATGTTCATCTGCGAGTGGTCTTTCAAGAATATTATCATCAGCTCAAAGAACTGAAACAGCGCATCCTGCGATTAGAAGAAGAAATTAACATTCACGCAAAAGAAGGGATACATGCCGAAAAAGTTCAAGCTCTTCAATCATTAAGAGGAATAGCGCTTATTACGGCGACAAGTATTGTAGCTGAAATTGGTTCTTTTAAGCGTTTCTCAACCCCCCGACAATTTATGGCCTACGTTGGATTGATCCCTAGCGAATATTCAAGTGGAGAAAAAAGAAAACAAGGAAACATTACGTAAACAGGGAATCGACATGTTCGGCGCTTACTTGTTGAATCGGCGTGGAGTTATCGCTATCAGCCAGCTGTAAAGGGAGAACTTAAGAAGCGTATAAACGGTCAATCACCAGCCATTCAATCCATCTCATGGAAAGCACAAAATCGTCTTCACAAGAAATATTACAGGTTATTGTCCAAAGGGAAAAACGGGGGTAAGGCTGTAACGGCAGTTGCGAGAGAATTAGCCGGCTTTATCTGGGCGGTGATGCAGGAAGTAGAAGAGCTACCTAACACAAATTCATGATCGTATCTCACAGTTCATAATGTATTGTACAGAAAAATTGAAGAATGAGAATAGGGCTCGAAGGCAAAGAGAAAACCGGAAAGGAAAACCCACGTGCCTCCTCTGTGCTAAGTCGAAAGAGATGAATGCACGCGCCGAGTTAGTGGAACAGTCCTTTATACGGAAAGATAAAATGTGAAAACCCACGAATATCAGAGTGCTAACCGCAGTTGAGATTTTTGCCTTCGTGCCGTGTTCTTACCTTCAATCTTACTCGAAGAAAAGGAGGAAGAGTTCACGCTTCTTTAGCTGAAAAAGGGTTTCACCCTCAGATTAGTAGGTAGGCTAAAGAAGAAGATTATCTAGCCAGGATGGCTTTATCTCTTACGAAAAGAAGCTTAAAACGCTTCTCTTCTTAAAGATGTCCAAAAAAAGGTCTGCGGGAGGAGCCTTGACAGTTTCGTTCATATCAGGAGGCTC
>NZ_WKKF01000031.1 GCF_009674765.1 Metabacillus idriensis
CCTGATATGAACGAAACTGTCAAGGCTCCCACTCTAAATTGGTAATTGTCTTATTTTTGGGTAACTTTAAGAAGAGAAGCACATTTCTGCTTCTTTACTCTTTTGTCCCAGCTGCCATTCTGGATTGTTTATCTCCTTCTTTAGCTATAGCTAAAGAAGGAGTAAGCACTTTTTTCCCTCCCGTATCATGTTAGTTAAATAGAAGTTAAGTGCACGGCACGAAGGCAAAAATCTCTACTGCGGTTAGCATTCTGATATTCGTGGATTTTCACATTTTATCTTTCCGTATAAAGGACTTATCCACTAACTCGGAGCGTGCGTTAATCTGAATAGATATAGCACAGAGGAGGCGCGTGGGATTTCCTTTCCGGTATTACTCTTTGCCTTCGAGCCCTATTCTCATCATTCTATTATGAAAAATCTCATGTTTTTAGTATTCGTACAAAACAAAAATCAAGTTCTTGAACGGGTATCTTCTAACTCATTCGTAATCGCCCAGATAAAACCTGCCAACTCTCTAGCGACTGCAGTAATGGCCTTTCCACTTTCTTTCCCCCGGGACAGTAATCGATAATACTTTTTATTAAGTCGATTTTGCGCTTTCCAAGATATGGCTTGAATCGTTGGTTCTAGACCATTTATTCGTTTTTTTAATTCTCCCTTTACTGCAGGTTGATAACGATAACTCCAAGCTGACTCTACTAATAAACGGCGAACATGACGATTTCCCGTTTTCGTGATTTTCCCTTGTCTTCGACTTTCACCACTTGAAAATTCGCTTGGGATTAATCCGACATACGCCATAAATTGCCTTGGAGTAGCAAAACGTTTGAAGGAACCAATTTCGGCAACAAGACTTGTCGCTGTTATAAGCGCCACACCTCTTAATGCTTGTAGAGCTTGAATTGTTGGGGCATGAATCCCTTCTTTTGCTTGGATCCCTATCTCTTTTTCCAGCCTAAGAATACGTTGTTCGATCTCTTTTAGCTGATGATAATATTCTTGAAATACCACTCGTAATGCTGAAATTTCAAACTTCAAAGCATCCAGCCATTCGCGATACTTCTTCGTCCACTTATTAACTCCAGGTAATGGTTTAAGGTTATTGCGAAGTAAAAACTTAGTTAAGCGATGTTTAGCTCTTAGCTCATCTTCTTTTGCATCTTCACGAGATCGGACTAGATCACGGAGAGCTTCATCTTCTGGAGTAGGAACATATATGTTGGTTAATTCCCCGGCTCGATATAACTGGGCGAGTCGTATAGAATCTCTTCGATCCGTTTTGATACGCTCACCTGGCCTTTGGGGAATTAACGACGGGGCTATCACATCACAATGGACACCTAAAGAAAGTAATAGCCTGCATAATGGGTAACCAGTTGGTCCGGCTTCGTAACAGACTCGTAAAGACTCAGTGTCCCCAAGTTTTTTCACTAACTTTTTAATTGCTTCTGTTGTATGGGGAATCATCCCAAAGTATCTAGGCTCTTCTCGCCCCTCTTCCGCAATAGCAACTGCAATTTTTTCTTTAGATACGTCTAAACCAACATATTTTAAGGTATCCTTCATAATAACTAGCTCCTTTCGTAATGTAGCTCTGATTTGGTTTGTTTTTTCCAGTAAACATTCTAACCAAATTAACCTACGATGTTACGAGTAAGGAGCTAGTTTCGTTCATGATAACTC
>NZ_WKKF01000032.1 GCF_009674765.1 Metabacillus idriensis
GAGTCACAAATTTTCTTCGGAGAGTTTGATCCTGGCTCAGGACGAACGCTGGCGGCGTGCCTAATACATGCAAGTCGAGCGGACTTGCTGGAGCTTGCTCCAGCAGGTTAGCGGCGGACGGGTGAGTAACACGTGGGCAACCTGCCTGTAAGACTGGGATAACTCCGGGAAACCGGAGCTAATACCGGATAGTATCTTGAACCGCATGGTTCAAGTTGGAAAGACGGTTTCGGCTGTCACTTACAGATGGGCCCGCGGCGCATTAGCTAGTTGGTGAGGTAATGGCTCACCAAGGCAACGATGCGTAGCCGACCTGAGAGGGTGATCGGCCACACTGGGACTGAGACACGGCCCAGACTCCTACGGGAGGCAGCAGTAGGGAATCTTCCGCAATGGACGAAAGTCTGACGGAGCAACGCCGCGTGAGTGATGAAGGTTTTCGGATCGTAAAACTCTGTTGTTAGGGAAGAACAAGTGCGAGAGTAACTGCTCGCACCTTGACGGTACCTAACCAGAAAGCCACGGCTAACTACGTGCCAGCAGCCGCGGTAATACGTAGGTGGCAAGCGTTGTCCGGAATTATTGGGCGTAAAGCGCGCGCAGGCGGTTTCTTAAGTCTGATGTGAAAGCCCCCGGCTCAACCGGGGAGGGTCATTGGAAACTGGGAAACTTGAGTGCAGAAGAGGAGAGTGGAATTCCACGTGTAGCGGTGAAATGCGTAGAGATGTGGAGGAACACCAGTGGCGAAGGCGACTCTCTGGTCTGTAACTGACGCTGAGGCGCGAAAGCGTGGGGAGCGAACAGGATTAGATACCCTGGTAGTCCACGCCGTAAACGATGAGTGCTAAGTGTTAGAGGGTTTCCGCCCTTTAGTGCTGCAGCTAACGCATTAAGCACTCCGCCTGGGGAGTACGGTCGCAAGACTGAAACTCAAAGGAATTGACGGGGGCCCGCACAAGCGGTGGAGCATGTGGTTTAATTCGAAGCAACGCGAAGAACCTTACCAGGTCTTGACATCCTTTGCCACTTCTAGAGATAGAAGGTTCCCCTTCGGGGGACAAAGTGACAGGTGGTGCATGGTTGTCGTCAGCTCGTGTCGTGAGATGTTGGGTTAAGTCCCGCAACGAGCGCAACCCTTGATCTTAGTTGCCAGCATTCAGTTGGGCACTCTAAGGTGACTGCCGGTGACAAACCGGAGGAAGGTGGGGATGACGTCAAATCATCATGCCCCTTATGACCTGGGCTACACACGTGCTACAATGGATGGTACAAAGGGCTGCGAGACCGCGAGGTTTAGCCAATCCCATAAAACCATTCTCAGTTCGGATTGCAGGCTGCAACTCGCCTGCATGAAGCTGGAATCGCTAGTAATCGCGGATCAGCATGCCGCGGTGAATACGTTCCCGGGCCTTGTACACACCGCCCGTCACACCACGAGAGTTTGCAACACCCGAAGTCGGTGGGGTAACCGCAAGGAGCCAGCCGCCTAAGGTGGGGTAGATGATTGGGGTGAAGTCGTAACAAGGTAGCCGTATCGGAAGGTGCGGCTGGATCACCTCCTTTCTAAGGAATATATGAGGACGCTTTTGGTTTTTGTTTAGTTTTGAGAGA
>NZ_WKKF01000033.1 GCF_009674765.1 Metabacillus idriensis
GGAGGATTAGCTCAGCTGGGAGAGCATCTGCCTTACAAGCAGAGGGTCGGCGGTTCGAGCCCGTCATCCTCCACCATTTATTTCTTACTGCTGCCTAAATCAGCAAAAAATCATTCCTTACTTTTATATGCCGGTGTAGCTCAATTGGTAGAGCACGGCCGAATAAGCTTCCTGAATGAACTTCAGCGTACTGATCGAGCTGCTGCTTGACTAGGCTTCCTGAGAACAGGACGACTTAATCAAGTGAATAAACAAAGTTGTACTTCATACTGTTAAAATGCCGGTGTAGCTCAATTGGTAGAGCAACTGACTTGTAATCAGTAGGTTGGGGGTTCAAGTCCTCTTGCCGGCACCATTCGGTCTTAAACCGAATTAAGATGTTTAAATATGTGCCATTAGCTCAGTCGGTAGAGCATCTGACTTTTAATCAGAGGGTCGAAGGTTCGAGTCCTTCATGGCACACCATTTTTCCTTAATATGCGGGTGTGGCGGAATTGGCAGACGCGCTAGACTTAGGATCTAGTGTCTTTGACGTGGGGGTTCGAGTCCCTTCACCCGCATCATATTTTGCGGAAGTAGTTCAGTGGTAGAACACCACCTTGCCAAGGTGGGGGTCGCGGGTTCGAATCCCGTCTTCCGCTCTTGCTTTCGCCGGGGTGGCGGAACTGGCAGACGCACAGGACTTAAAATCCTGCGGTAGGTGACTACCGTACCGGTTCGATTCCGGTCCTCGGCACCACTTATTTCATATCATATATGCGCCCGTAGCTCAATTGGATAGAGCGTTTGACTACGGATCAAAAGGTTATGGGTTCGACTCCTATCGGGCGCGCCATATACGGGAAGTAGCTCAGCTTGGTAGAGCACTTGGTTTGGGACCAAGGGGTCGCAGGTTCGAATCCTGTCTTCCCGACCATTTCCATTTTTTAATTGGGGCCTTAGCTCAGCTGGGAGAGCGCCTGCCTTGCACGCAGGAGGTCAGCGGTTCGATCCCGCTAGGCTCCACCAATTACTTTTAAAAAAGTTGTTGACTTAGTAATTCAACAATGATATGATTTAAAAGTTGCTCTTGAAGCAAATGATCTTTGAAAACTAAACAAAACCAAAAGCGTACCAAACGTTTTAAATTTTTTGAAGTCAGCAACAAATTGAGTCACAAATTTTCTTCGGAGAGTTTGATCCTGGCTCAGGACGAACGCTGGCGGCGTGCCTAATACATGCAAGTCG
>NZ_WKKF01000034.1 GCF_009674765.1 Metabacillus idriensis
CCGTGGTGTAGCGGTTAACATGCCTGCCTGTCACGCAGGAGATCGCCGGTTCGATCCCGGTCGGGACCGCCATTTTATTGGGCTATAGCCAAGCGGTAAGGCAACGGACTTTGACTCCGTCATGCGCTGGTTCGAATCCAGCTAGCCCAGCCATTTTCACTTTTAAAAAAACTAAAGAGTGTTTTCTTATTAAGTGCCATTAGCTCAGTCGGTAGAGCATCTGACTTTTAATCAGAGGGTCGAAGGTTCGAGTCCTTCATGGCACACCATTTTAACTAATATGCGGGTGTGGCGGAATTGGCAGACGCGCTAGACTTAGGATCTAGTGTCTTTGACGTGGGGGTTCGAGTCCCTTCACCCGCACCATACATTTTTTATCTTTTCGCGGTCGTGGCGGAATGGCAGACGCGCTAGGTTGAGGGCCTAGTGGGGGCAACCCCGTGGAAGTTCGACTCTTCTCGGCCGCACCAAAAGAGCTTAAAAAAACCTCAAAAAAGTTGTTGACAAAAAGAACGCAACTTGGTATTATATTTAAGTCGCTTCATTACAATAACAAGACATTAACAAGTGCGCCCGTAGCTCAATTGGATAGAGCGTTTGACTACGGATCAAAAGGTTATGGGTTCGACTCCTATCGGGCGCGCCATTCTATATATTATGTGTCCGGGAAGTAGCTCAGCTTGGTAGAGCACTTGGTTTGGGACCAAGGGGTCGCAGGTTCGAATCCTGTCTTCCCGACCAGACAAATACTTTTCGCGGGTGTAGTTTAATGGTAAAACTCTAGCCTTCCAAGCTAATGTCGTGGGTTCGATTCCCATCACCCGCTCCATTTTTTAAAATGATCTTTGAAAACTAAACAAAACCAAAAGCGTACCAAACGTTTTAAATTTTTGAAGTCAGCAACAAATTGAGTCACAAATTTTCTTCGGAGAGTTTGATCCTGGCTCAGGACGAACGCTGGCGGCGTGCCTAATACATGCAAGTCG
>NZ_WKKF01000035.1 GCF_009674765.1 Metabacillus idriensis
TCGGAAGGTGCGGCTGGATCACCTCCTTTCTAAGGAATATATGAGGACGCTTTTGGTTTTTGTTTAGTTTTGAGAGAACTTTGTTCCCTCTAAATGAATAGTGAGTTTACCTTAGAGTAAGCGAAGAAACATTTGCGCGTACTTTTTTGTACGTCACAAACATTCTTTTATTCATTCTTATGAGATGGGCCTATAGCTCAGCTGGTTAGAGCGCACGCCTGATAAGCGTGAGGTCGATGGTTCGAGTCCATTTAGGCCCACCATCTCTTAAATTCCATATGGGGCCTTAGCTCAGCTGGGAGAGCGCCTGCCTTGCACGCAGGAGGTCAGCGGTTCGATCCCGCTAGGCTCCACCAAGAAGTTGTTCTTTGAAAACTAGATAACGTAATTGATAACAAGTAATTCACTGAGATTTACGCTTACCATAATTAGTGATTTTCTAGACATTTATGTCTAAACAAACAACAAAATGAGAAACGCATCTTAGATGCGGATGACCATTTAGGTTAAGTTATGAAGGGCGCACGGTGGATGCCTTGGCACTAGGAGCCGATGAAGGACGGGACTAACA
>NZ_WKKF01000036.1 GCF_009674765.1 Metabacillus idriensis
CGACTTGCATGTATTAGGCACGCCGCCAGCGTTCGTCCTGAGCCAGGATCAAACTCTCCGAAGAAAATTTGTGACTCAATTTGTTGCTGACTTCAAAAATTTAAAACGTTTGGTACGCTTTTGGTTTTGTTTAGTTTTCAAAGATCATTTGCTTCAAGAGCAGCTTTACAATCATATTATACTAGATTAATAAAGTCAACTACTTTTTTAAAATTAATAGCTTAGCGGAATGAACCGCAGATAATTCACAGCATATAGCTGCTCACTATCATTGCTACAGCCTGGCAACGTCCTACTCTCACAGGGGGAAACCCCCAACTACCATCGGCGCTAAAGAGCTTAACTTCCGTGTTCGGCATGGGAACGGGTGTGACCTCTTTGCCATCATCACCAGACAATATGCAATTGAAGAAAGAATGTTATTCTTTCAAAACTAAATAACGTATGATAACAAGATTCACTTAAATGTTACACTTTATTAGACTGTGGTTAAGTCCTCGAACGATTAGTATCTGTCAGCTCCACACGTCACC
>NZ_WKKF01000037.1 GCF_009674765.1 Metabacillus idriensis
TCGGAAGGTGCGGCTGGATCACCTCCTTTCTAAGGAATATATGAGGACGCTTTTGGTTTTTGTTTAGTTTTGAGAGATCATTCTCTCATGTAATAGAAGACAAATCTTCTGATTTGTCGGTTGTTCTTTGAAAACTAGATAACGTAATTGATAACAAGTAATTCACTGAGATTTACGCTTACCATAATTAGTGATTTTCCAGACATTTATGTCTGAACAAACAACGAAATGCGAAACGCATCTTAGATGCGGATGACCATTTAGGTTAAGTTATGAAGGGCGCACGGTGGATGCCTTGGCACTAGGAGCCGATGAAGGACGGGACTAACA
>NZ_WKKF01000038.1 GCF_009674765.1 Metabacillus idriensis
GTGCCATGAAGGACTCGAACCTTCGACCCTCTGATTAAAAGTCAGATGCTCTACCGACTGAGCTAATGGCACTTAATTATGAAAACACTCTTTAGTTTTGCAAGACACCCAAATCTCAGAAAGATTATTCAAGGAGTGGCTCGATTTGTGTGCTGAAGCATAAGCTTCGAAGATTACTCGATCGTGCTCTACCGACTGAGCTAATGGCACTTATTTATTAAATGAAGCATATTTCAGTAAAACTGGTGCCGGCAAGAGGACTTGAACCCCCAACCTACTGATTACAAGTCAGTTGCTCTACCAATTGAGCTACACCGGCA
>NZ_WKKF01000039.1 GCF_009674765.1 Metabacillus idriensis
AGGTGAATAATGATTTTTTTTGCCCGCAGAAAGGACAATCAATGGAATGTTTAATTTCTTTTGGTCTTCTTTTAATTGATTTAAACTTTGCATAAATTCTTCATAATTACCTTCGTGAACAAATTGCTTATTGTATGCTTCTTGAAAAGCTTCTGACATAGTTGGAAGAAATCTTTCTCGGTAATCCTCAGGAGTAGAGTCTACTAGAACCAGCCCACATACATTCTCAGGGTATTCACTCGCAAATAACCGTGCATTTACTCCCCCAAAAGAGTGTCCTACCAGTATATATGGAGGAATTATATTTAACTTAT
>NZ_WKKF01000040.1 GCF_009674765.1 Metabacillus idriensis
CATTAGCGAAGTGAGTTGGTCACAATTCAGAACGATGCTTGAGTACAAAGCAAAATGGTACGGTAAACAAGTCATTGTCGTATCGAAGACATTCGCTAGTTCTCAACTCTGTTCACGTTGTGGATACCAAAACAAAGCCGTTAAGAATCTCGCCTTGCGTGAATGGGATTGCCCCTCGTGCGGCACTCATCACAATCGAGATCTTAACGCAGGACTTAATCTTAGAAACGAAGCCAAACGCATCTCAACCGCAGGAACTGTGGAGATCGCCTAATCAATTAGAAATCAAATGGTTTCTGTACTTAGGAAT